>CAWFXY010000001.1:0-35311 GCA_963819805.1 uncultured Planctomycetota bacterium
GCCCGATCCGGCGAAGCCGGGCGCCCGTGCCTGACTCGGCCAGCGCCTCGGCGGCGGCGCTCCCAAGGCCGCCGACGATCGTGTGCTCCTCGACCGTCAGGACCGCCCCGGCCCGTGCGGCAGCCTCGGTCAGCGCCGGCGCGTCGAACGGCTTGACCGTGCCGAAGTGAAGGATCGTGGGGTGGACGCCATCGCGCTCGAGCCGCGCCGCGGCGGCGAGGACCTGTCGCAGGACCGAGCCGGTGCTGGCCAGCACGATGTCCGCGCCGTCGGCGAGGGTCACCGCCGAGCCGATCGTGAACGGCGCGGACCCGGAGCAAGTCCGGCTCACCGTTCTTGCCGAGCCGCAGACACACCGGGCCATCGAGCGCGAGCGCCGCCTCGGTGGCGCGGCGTGCCTCGCCCGGGTCGCCGGGAGCGAGCACGGTCATTCCGGGAAGCGCGCGCATGACCGCGATGTCCTCGGTGCCGTGATGCGTGGGACCCAGGTAGCCGTACGCGACGCCGCCGCCGACACCCACCAGCGTCACGTTGGCGTTCGCGATCGCCACGTCGACGCGCACCTGCTCGTGGGCGCGAGCGGTCAGGAACGGCGCAATCGAGTACGCGACCGGCCGCTGCCCGGCGTACGCCAACCCGGCGGCGACGCCGACGAGCGCCTGCTCGGCGATCCCGACGTTCAGGTAGCGCCCGGGCGCGACCGGGCAGAATTCGTCGAACAGCCCGATCCCGAGGTCGCCCGTGAGCGCCCAGACCCGCTCGTCCCGTTCGGCCGCCGCCGTGAGCGCGCTGAAGAAGGCGTCCCGCACCTCAGATCCGCCCCAGCCCGGCCAGCACCGTGGAGCGGTCCTCCTCGCGCAGCGTGCGGTAGTGGGACATCACGTCGCCCTCCATCGAGGCGATCCCGTAGCCCTTGATCGTGCGCGCGATCACCGCGTGCGGACGTCCCTCGGCCGCGGTATCGCGCCCGAACGCGGCGGCCAGCGCGGCGTGGTCGTGGCCGTCGACCTCGCTCACCGCGAGCCCGAACGCCTCGAGCTTGGGTCGCAGCGGCGCGGCGCCGAGCACGTCGGCGGTCGGACCGAGTCCCTGAAGGCCGTTGTCGTCGACGATCACGGTCAGCCCGTCCAGCCGGAGCTGTCCCGCGAGCGCGAGCGCCTCCCAGTACCGAGCCCTCGCCAAGCTCGCCGTCGCCCACGAGGCAATATGTCCCGTGGCTCCGGCCCGCGTGACGTTCGGCGAGCGCGATCCCGACCCCGATCGCCGGTCCGTGCCCGAGCGAGCCGCCGGTCATCTCGACCCCGGCCACGCCACGCTCTGGGATGACCCGCGAGCGAGCCGCCGTCCGAGCAGTAGCCGGTGAGCATGGTCTCGAGCGACAGGACGCCTTCCACGACGAGCGTTCCGTACAGGGCCGATGCCGCGTGACCCTTGGAGAGCAGGAACCGCCCCGCCGGCCGGCCCGAGTCATCCGGGAGCACGTCGGCGTACAGCACGGCCAAGATGTCGACGATCGAGAGCGAGCTCCCGATGTGGCAGGTGCGGGCGCGAATTGCCGCTTCGACCACCAGGCGCCGTGTCTCGCGCGCCACCTCCCGGCTGCGTATGCTCGACCGCGCCACCAACTCAACCGCATCCGACGCGCGCCGGGCGGGCTGACCTGACCGCTCTTCGCCACCGCTCACCGGACGCCGGTCGTCCCAAATCCGCCACGGAGCGTCGCCCCTGTCCCACAGGTTGCGGAGCAGCTCCACGTCGCGGACCGTGTCGGCGCACTGCCAGAAACCCTCGTGCGGGTAAACGCACAGCTCGCCGTCGGCCGCCAGCCCTTCGAGCGGCTCGCGCTCGAGCACGCACGACGGGTCGGCGGACAACCGCTCGAGCACCTCGCGCGAGAACACGAAGAAACCGCCCGAGATGCGCGGTCCGCCGGCGGGCTTCTCCGAGAACCGTTCGACCAGTTGCCGTCTGTGACGAGCTCACCGAATCGCGACGGCGGGTGCACTCCCGTGACCGTCGCCAGACGGCCGTGTGCGCGGTGGAACTCGACCAACCGATTGATGTCAATGTCCGCGACCCCATCGCCGTAGGTGCACATGAAGACGTCGCTGTCGCCGAGCATGTGCTGGACCCGCTTGACCCGCGCGCCGGTCATCGACTCCAGCCCGGTTGCGAAGATCACGAACGTCTCCGAGGCGAACAAATTCCTGACGCGCGAATATCGCCCGGGTTGGGAAATCTGAAAGGAGAAATACTCATGGCTGCGATATCGAGGCGAGAGTTCATGGAAAAAGCAGTGGTCGGTTCCGGCGTGGCTGGATTCCTGTTGGCGAATGCGGCGGAGGTCCAGGCGAATCCGCTGGGCCTGCCGATCGGAAGCCAGGTCTGGCCCGTGCGTTCGATGCTCAAGGACTTTCCCGCGTTCGTCAGGATGATGGCCGAGATCGGCGTGACGCGGCTCGAGCTGTGTTCGCCGATCGGTTACGGCAACGAATTCGCGTCGCTCGCGGACGGGAAAGAAGTCAGGAAGATCCTGGCCGATCACGGCCTGAAAGCCGAAAGTTCGCACTTCAGCATGGGCGAGCTGCGAAACAGCCAGGAGAAGAGCATCGAGTGGGCGAAAGAAATCGGCATCACGCAGATGATCACCGCCACCCTGGGTGAGAACGGGCGAGCAACCCGACGCTCGACCAGGTGAAAAAGGCGGCCGACGAATACAACAAGATCGCCGCCGTGTCGGCCAAGGCCGGCATGCAGCAGGGCCTGCACAACGAGGGCTTCGAACATCTCGATGGTCGACGGCAAGCGGACCTACGACCTGTTGTTCGACCTGCTCGATCCGACGCTGGTCAAGTTCCAGTTCCAGATGTCGACGATCACGGCCGGTCTGGTCGCCGCCGATTATTTCCTGCAAGTATCCTGGCCGGTTCTACTCGATGCATCTGCAGGACATCGACATGAACGCCCCGGTTCCAGCTCCGTCGCCCAAGAAAGGTGCACGGAGGTACGGCGGGCGACACCCGCAGGTTGCTGTGGGACAAGGCAGCATCGACTGGGTGAAGACCTTCACCGCCGCGAAGACAGGCGGGGTCAAGAACTACTTTGTCGAGCAGAACTGGGAACTCACGCAGCAGAGCGTTGCGTATCTCAAGACCCTGAAGGTTTGATCGAGGCCGGGTCGTCGAGAGCCTGAGATCTCAGGCCTGGACGAACGCTGTTCTCGATCGTGCCGCGGCCGAACCTCAACGCCCCGCGCGTAGCCATGCTGCGCCGGTTGTTCAAACAATGTTTGACACCTTCTTCGCTCTCCGGGATAATCCACCCATGACAAGCCGCGGCGGAACTTTCGAGGCGTGAAGCCATTTGATAAACCGAAAGCTGACGATCGTGGCGCTCGTCGTGGCCTTGACCACTTCCTCGCGGGCTGCGCCGCCGGTGGATTACGGGCGTGAGGTCAAGCCGATTCTCGAGCGCGCGGTGCACGAGCTGCCACGGGGCGATTCGACAGAAGGCGGGGCTGCGGCTCGACACCGCGGAGTTTGCCCGTCGAGGTGGCAAGAGTGGCCGCGCGATCGAACCGGGCGCGAGTGGAGACAGCCTGATCATCGATCGAGTGACCGGGGAAGGCTCGGACCGCATGCCCCCGGAGAGCGAGGGCGTGCCGCTCTCCGCCGCCGAGGTGGCCACGATACGAACGTGGATCGACCAGGGTGCGAAATCCCCTCCTGAGCCGGTTCCCGAAGACCCTCGCAAGCACTGGGCCTACCAGCCTCCGGTTCGACCGGGGATTCCTCAAGTCACGGGCTCCGCCAGCACCCAAAACCCGATCGACGCCTTCCTGAGCGCCAGGGTACGTCGGCCAAAGGGCTGAAGCCGAGTCCACCGGTGAGCCGGGATCTCTGGCTGCGTCGGGCGTTCCTCGACCTCATCGGCGTGCCGCCGACTCGTGAAGAGCGGAAGGCGTTTCTTGCCGATGAGTCGACGAACGCTGAGGAAGCTGGTCGAGCGCCTGCTCTCCGACCCCCGTCATGGCGAGCGCTGGGGACGGCACTGGATGGACGTCTGGCGGTACAGCGATTGGTACGGGCTCGGCGAGGAGATCCGCGTACAGCCATCCGCACATCTGGCACTGGCGCGACTGGATCGTCGAGTCGCTCAATGCCGACAAGGGCTACGACCGGATGGTCGAGGAGATGCTCGCCGGCGACGAGCTCGCTCCCGACGACCCGGCCACGCCTCCGCGCCACGGGATTCCTGGTGCGCAACTGGGACATCTTCAACCGCAACGCCTGGCTGGCGAACACGGTCGAGCACACGTCCCGGGCCTTCCTCGGCGTGACCATCCAACTGCGCCCGGTGCCACGACCACAAGTACGACCCCATCTCCCAGGCCGACTACTACCGACTTGCGGGCGTTCTTCGAGCCCTATCAGATCCGCATCGATCGCGTGCCCGGTCAGCTCGACCGCACCAAGGCTGGCTTACCCCGCGTGTTCGACGACTTCATGAAAACACCGACCTTTCTGTTCGTGAGAGGCGATGAAGCAAGCCCCGACACGTCCCGGCCGATGACTCCCGCGATCCCCGCGGTACTCGGCGGCGAGATCAAGATCGAGCCCGTCTCACTGCCCGATCACCGCCGCCTGCCCGGACAAGCGGGAATTCGTCATTCGTGAGGCACGTCAATCGGCCGAGAAAGCGGTCAACGAGGCCATGTCCGCCTGCGAAGAAAGCCGGAAACGGGCCGAGCAAGCTGAGACAGGCCCTCGCTGCCGCGAGGGAAGCCGACCGGAAGGCGGAAGCAAAGATTTGCCGCGGCCGCCGGAACGTCTGACGTGTCCAAGGTCGGGGTTGCCGAAGCCGCCGGTGCGGTGGAAGGGCTCGCGCTCGCTCAGATTGCCGCGCAAGCCGCCCATGAGGATGCCGAGGTCGCCAGGTTGGCTCTTGACCTGGCGGAGGCGAAGAGGTCGGCCCTGAAGGCGGTTCTCCACGTCGAGGCGCTTGAAGACCGAGGGGCGAAAGAGCGCGGTTCCGAGGCATGGTCGTGCTCGGCCCGGGAAGCTCACGCCGCTCAGCGTCAGGTGGCACTACTCGAAGCCCGTTCCAAACGTCAGTTGGCATCACGGGACGTGAGCCGTGCCCGTCGGCAGGTTGATGGCCTGCTCTCGGCTGGGGCCGTTCAAAAAAACGAATCCCTCAGGCTCGCTCGCGTCAAGGCCGCGGCAGAGCTGGTCCAGGCCCGCGCGCGGCTGGCCGCCTCGGAGCCGATTCTGGCAAAGGCCGAGGCGGCGTCAAAAGCGCCCCTCACCACGGCGTACACGCCCCGCCCGCTCGAGTTCCCTCGTGCCAAGATCACCTACCGCGACACGCCCAGCAATGCTCCTTATTCCAGGATCAGCACGGGCCGGCGTCTCGCCCTGGCGCGCTGGATCGTCGATCGCCGGAATCCACTGACAGCGCGCGTCGCGGTCAATCACGTCTGGGCGAGGCATTTCGGCGAGCCTCTGGTCGCGTCGTTGTACGACTTCGGCCTGCGAACTCCTCGTCCGGAACACCAGGCGCTGCTCGACTGGCTGGCTGTCGAATTCATGGAATCGGGGTGGAGCTTCAAGCACTTGCACAAGCTGATCGTCACCTCACAGGCTTATCGGATGCGATCATCCGAATCGGGTCCGGACGATCCGAATGTCAAGATCGACCCCGACAATCGTTACCTGTGGCGCATGAATCTCAAAAGGATGGAGGGAGAGGTCGTCCGCGACAGCGTTCTGTTCCTCGCGGGCCGCCTCGACCCCAGGATCGGCGGACCGGACCAGCCGGTCGCCGACGCCGAGACCGGCACGCGCCGGTCGATTTACTACCGTTATGCCAGCGGCGACAATATCCCGTTCCTGACGATGTTCGACGCGGCGAATGTGACCGAGTGCTACCGTCGCCATGAGACGATCGTCCCCCAGCAAGCACTTGCCATGATCAACAGCGGGATGGTGCTCGCTCGCTCCAGCGACATCGCGGGTGTGATCGACCGCGAAGTGGGGAGCGACGCATCATGCCGAGGCGCCTTCGTTGACTCGGCGTTCGAGCGTATTTTCAGCCGGGTGCCAACCGCGTCCGAGCGCGCCGAGTGCCTGTCAGGCCTCGCTCGCCTGGCTTCCTCGTTCGCGTCCGAGGCGAGCCAAGACGGCCACACCGGAGATGCGCGCGCGATCGGCGCTGGTTCACGTGTTGCTCAACCACAACGACTTCGTCATGATCCGATGAACCGAGCGCCGCAATGAATCATCACCTGGCAAATTGTGGTTGTTCCGGCCCGAGCCGTCGAGGCTTCCTGGCGGACATGGGGATGGGGTTTGTCGGCCTGGCTCTGGGGGCGATGCTCCACCGCGATGGCATCGTTCGCGGAGATTCGATTCCCGGCTGGACTCCGCCCGATGGCCAGCCCCATTTCCCGGCTCGTGCCAAGCGGGTCATCTGGCTGATGATGAGAGGGGGAGTCAGCCACCTCGAGAGCTTCGACCCCAAGCCCGAGTTGACGAAGAACGCGGGCAAGACGATCAACGAAACGCGGCACAAAGCCACGGTCTTCGCCTCACCTTATCTGAAGAACGTCCGCGAGCAGGTCGCGAACAACATTATCGAGAAGACGAAGGCCAGGATCTATCCGACGCAGATCGGGTTCCGAAAAGGCGGTCAGAGCGGCATCGAAGTGAGCGACTGGTGGCCGCACGTGCGCGATTGCGTCGATGATCTGGCCGTGATCCGGTCGATGTATACGACCGACAACAACCACGGCGCCCAGATGGAATTCTTCACCGGCCGGCACTTGCTGGACGGCTGCTTCCCGACAATCGGCGCGTGGGTTCACTACGGCCTCGGGGCGCTCAGCGACGACCTTCCCCAGTTCATCTCGATGGGTCCTCCTCTCGAATACCAGTGCATGGGAGCGACCGATGCAAACTACCTTGGCCCCGAGAACTCGGGAGTGATCCTCAAGGTCGATCCGGCCAACCCGCTGCCGTTCGCGAAGCCAGGGCTGCCGGTCCGTCCCTCAGAAGGCGCGATCAAGGAGGAGCTGCTGGGCCGGCTCAATCGGCTCTCGGCGCTCGAGTACCCCTCCGACGCCAAGCTTCGCGCCAGGATCAAGTCGTACGAACTGGCTTTCCGGATGCAAACGGCCGTCCCCGAGGCCATTCGCTTCGATGACGAGGATGAATCCACGCGGAAGCTTTACGGTCTCGACCACGATGTCACCCGTCCGTTCGGCCAGCAGATGCTCGCGGCCCGGCGTCTCTCGGAGCGCGGGGTTCGCTTCATCCAGGTCTTCCACGGCGAAGGTGCCGCGGGCGCCTGGGACGCCCACTCATCCCTGCGCTCGAACCACGCGACCCTGAGCGCGCAGACCGACAAGCCGATCGCCGGACTTCTGACGGACCTGAAGCGTCGCGGTCTTCTCGATGAAACCGTCGTCGTCTGGGCCACGGAGTTCGGCCGAACCCCCTGCGCCAGGGCGCCGATGGCCGCGATCACCACAATTACGGATTCTCCGTCTGGATGGCCGGCGGCGGCATCAAGGGGGGCATCGTCCACGGCGCGACCGACGAGCTGGGATTCCATGCCGTCGAGAATCGGCATTACGTCACCGACATTCACGCCACCGTCTTGAAACTGCTCGGCCTCGATTCGCACCGACTCGAGATCCCCGGCCGGAAGCGACTGGAGGTCGAGCACGGCAATCCGATCCAGGAGATTCTCGCGTGACCGGGCCGCTTCGACGCTGAACTGGCGCTCGAAATGGCGGGCCGGGCCGGCATGCTCCCGTCAATCAAGGACGACCACCATCTTACCGCCGGCCTCGTTCGCTTCCATGATGCGATGCGCTTCACGGATTTCCTCGAAGCGGAAGACGCGAGATGGCTTCGCCTCGAGGCGGCCTGCCGCCACGTCGGCGGCGATCTTCTGCAGCGGAACGTCGGAGAGCGGGAAGCCCGGGGTGCCGAAGACGAAGCTGCCGAAGAAGGTCAGGTAGACGCCGCTCGCCATCTGCAACAGCGGGTTGAAGTCGGCGATCGGCGCGAGTCCGCCCAGCCAGCCGGCGAGGCAGGCGCGGCCGCCGCGGCGGAGCATCGCGAGCGAATCGAGGATGGTGCTGTTGCCGACCAGGTCGAGCACCGCGTCGAGCTGCTTCGCCTCGGCGATCCGCCTGGAAAGATCCGGCCCTTCCCGCTCGACGCGCTCGACTCCGAGCTTCTCCAGCATCGCGAACCGCTCGGGGCTCCGGGTGGTGGCGATGACCTTCAGCCCCGCGTTGACGGCCAGCTTCACGGCCGCCTGGCCGAAGGAAGAGGTTGCGCCGCGGATCACCAGGGTCTGGCCCTTTGCGATCTCGAGGTTGCGGAACAGGCAGGTCCACGCGGTCGCATAGGTCTCGGGGAGCGCGGCGAGTTCGGCCCAGGATAGATCGGACTCGATCAGGGCGACGTTCGACGCGGGGGCGCGGGTGTATTCGGCGTAGCTCCCGTTGATTGTCCGGCCGAGGCCCCCCATGAGCGCGGCCACCTTCGCCCCGACCGGGAACTCGCCGCCCGGGCAGGACTTCACGAGGCCGACACACTCGATCCCGCTGACCTCGGCGGCCTCGGCCCACTCGCCCCGACGCATGTGCATCTCGGCGTGATTGATCCCGAACGCCTTGATCTGGATGACGACGTGGCCGGCTTTCGGCTCCGGCTCAGGGATATCCCTGTAAACGAGGCCGTCGAGCCCTCCAAACTTCTCGATGACAATGGCACGCATCCCGGACCTCCGATCGCAGTTGATGAAACATGCTCTCGTCGGGCCGCAATGCGCGGCCCTTCCCGTAGTTTCACTCGGAAAGGAACTCCCGGATCGCCGCAGCGATCGGCTCGACGTGCGTCTCGAGCGCGAAGTGCCCGGTCTCGAAGAAGCGGACGTCGGCCTCCGGGATGTCGCGCTGGAACGCCTCCGCGCCGGCAGGCAGGAAGAAGGGGTCGTTCCGGCCCCAGACCGCCAGGAGCCGCGGCCGGTGCTTGCGGAAGTAGTCCTGGAAGGCCGGATACAGCGCCACGTTGCTCGCGTAGTCGCGGAACAGGTCGAGCTGGATCTCGTCGGCTCCCGGTCGCGTCAGGTAGAAGTCGTCGAGCGAGTAGCCGTCCGGCGAGACGGCGGTCGCGTCGGGCACGCCGTGGGTATACTGCCAGAGCGTCGCCTCCGGGGTCAGGAAGGCGCGGAGCGCTTCCCGGTTGGCAGGCGTCGGGTCCCGCCAGTACGCACGAATGGGATCCCAGCCGTCGCTCAGGCCCTCCTCGTAGGCGTTGCCGTTTTGCGAGATGATCGCGGCGACCCTTTCCGGGTGCCGCATCGCGATGCGGAAGCCGATCGGCGCGCCGTAGTCGAAGACGTAGACCGCGAATCGGTCGAGGCCGACGAGCTCGGTGAAGCGATCCACGACCCGGGCGAGATTGTCGAATGTGTAGCCGAACTCGTCCCGCCCCGGCATCGCCGTGCGGCCGAACCCCGGGAGGTCGGGCGCGATGGCGTGAAAGCGGTCAGCCAGGCGTGGGACGAGGTCCCGGAACATGTGGCTCGAGCTGGGAAAGCCATGAAGCAGCAGCAGCCTGGGCGCCTCGGGATTCCCGGCTTCGCGATAGAAGACCTCGAGCCCATCGACGTCGATCGTGCGGTATCTGACGGGGGTCACCTCAGCTCTCCTCGTGGATGATAACCCTGCCGATGGCGGCAGCCCGGTTTTGAATACTCCCGTCGTTGATTCCAACAATTGGAGAAGCGAGGCTCTGGGCGTGATTCAGCTTGTCAAACTAGTAACTACATAGATCCCACTTGACAGGTTATTGCGCGCGGCGTAACCTGTCAAGTGAATATCGACGGGTTATCGAAAAGAGGTGCGATGATGCATCGGATGAGCGATCACAAACCGCCGGCGATCTTCATTTCTGGCTCGCTCGGCCTCGATTTCCTCAACACCCTGGCCACGCCGGTGGACGAGCAGGTCAACTGGATTGACGACGGCGACGGCCTGCTCGCCTGGCTGGAACAGGCGCGGCTCGTGCCGGCGAAGGACCTGAAGGCCCTGAAGGGCCAAGCGATGCCGGGCGAGTTCGACGGCGTCGCGGCCCGGGCTCGGAACCTGCGTGAATGGTTCCGAGGGTTCGTCAAGGCGCGGAGCGGCAGGGCGCTCGCGGCCCACGACCTGCGTGAACTGGAGCCGCTGAATCACTTGCTCGACCGCGACGAACGATTCGATCAGATCGTGGCCGAGGCCGAGGCCGAGGGAGGGGCTTCCGCTCTACGGTTGAAGACGCTGCGGCGATGGCGTTCTCCAGAATCGCTGCTCTTGCCGATCGGTGAGGAAATCGCCAGATTCCTCTGCAACGAAGATTTTGAATATGTGAAGGCCTGCGAGGGTTCGACCTGTACGCTTCTGTTCGTGGATCGCACACGCGGACGCGCCCGGCGATGGTGCAGCATGGCGATCTGCGGCAACAGGGCGAAACAGGCCGCCCACCGCAACCGGCGGAAGGCGGACCAGTGAACTCGTCGAGCGGTGCGCGCTTCGGGCTCGGCCGCATCGTCAGGGGAAAGCCACCTGGTAGAGATGACCGAGAATTGTCCAATAATTGTTGGAACAATATGCCACACCGGCTATGATAGTCTGTAAGTATCGCTCGGGCGATCAGTGGAATGTGGGGCGTTCCGAATGCGTGTGGCAATCTTCAGCCTGATGATGCTCATCGGGGCGAGTCTCCTGTCCGGGACACTGGCATCGGCTGCCGACAGGCTCACGAATGTTACGTTTGATCGTGACATCGAACCGATCCTGACACGTGCAGGGTGCAATGCCGGGGCCTGTCACGGCAAGGCGAGCGGCCAGAACGGGTTCAAACTGTCGCTTCTGGGATTCGACCCCGAGTTCGACCACATTGCCATCACGCGTGAGGCCGGCGGACGCCGCATCCTGCGAGCGATCCCCGAGCAGAGCCTCTTGCTCCAGAAGGCGACGGCCAGGGTGCCGCATGGCGGTGGACGACGAATCGACCCCGCAGGCCCATTTTACGAGACGCTCCGGCGCTGGATTGTCGCGGGTTTTCCTCGTACTTCGCCCGACGCTCCGAAGCTGGAGAGGGTGGTGGTCGAGCCAGGTGAGCGTAGGCTTCGCCAGAACGAATCGTTCGGACTGACGCGTGATCGCTCGCTTCACCGATGGATCGACCCAGGACGTCACTCGGCTGGCCTCCTTCGGCTCGAGTGAATCGACAATCGTCGCGGTGGATGCGAACGGCCGCGTCAAGGCTGGGCGATTCGCGGGGGAGGCGACGATCTCGGCACGCTATGAGGGGATGTTCGCCAACTGCGACGTTTCCATTCCCTTGCCCGGGGAATTGCCCGCCGATCTCTACAAGTCGCTTCCTCGATCCAACTTCATCGACGATCACGTGTGGGCCAAGCTCAAGAAGCTCGGCCTCACTCCTTCGGGCCGCGCGAGCGATGCCACGTTCCTGAGACGAGCCCATCTCGACGTCATCGGCCGCTTACCGACTGCGGACGAGGCTCGCGCCTTCCTCGCCGACTCGTCCCCTGACAAGCGCGCCCGCCTTGTCGATCGGCTGCTGGATCGTCCTGAGTACGCCGATCACTGGGCGAACAAATGGATGGACCTGCTCAGGCCGAATCCCTACCGCGTGGGTATCAAGGCGGTCTTGAACCTTGATGCTTGGATTCGAGATGCGTTTCGCCGCAACCTGCCGTACGACAGGTTCGTGCGCGAGATCGTGACCGCGCGCGGCAGCACGTTCGAGCGAGGGCCCGTCAACGATCTTCCGAGACCGACGCGAGCCGATCGAGATTGCACCGGTCGTCAGCCAGTTGTTCCTGGGCATCCGGCTCGAATGCGCCAAATGTCATCACCACCCGTTCGAGTCGTGGGGACAGGAGCAGTTCTACGAGTTCGCCGCCTACTTCGCCCGCGTGGGCCGCAAGGGAGTCGGCCTCTCGCCACCGATCTCGGGGGGCGAGGAAATCGTGTTCACGGCCAAGTCAGGATCGGTGGAGCACCCGCGCACGGGCAAGGTACTGGCGCCCAAGCCTCTCTTCGGCTCGGCGCCGGTACTCGACGATCCCGAAGCCGACCCACGCCAGGCACTCGTTCGCTGGATGACCTCGTCCGACAACCCGTATTTCGCCAAGGTGATGGCCAACCGCGTGTGGGCCGACCTGATGGGCCGCGGCATCGTCGATCCCGTTGACGATATCCGCGCGACCAACCCTCCCAGCAACGGTCCGCTGCTCGACGCTCTCGCGAAGGATTTCCGAGACCACGGATACGACATCAAGCACCTGATCCGCACCATCACGGCGTCATCAGTGTACGGTCTCAGCTCCGAACCGAACGCCCGCAACATCGCCGACACGCGCAACTTCTCCCGCTACTACCGGCAGCGGCTGCGCGCTGAGATCCTGCTCGACGCGATCTCCGACGTGACCGACGTCCCCGACGCTTTCGACGCCGCTCCACCACGCAGCCGCGCCCTGGAGATCTGGACCAATCGCGTCCCCTCGCTCTTTCTCGACACGTTCGGCCGGCCTGACCCGAACCAGGATCCGCCCTGTGAACGAACGAGCGACACGGCGGTTGTTCAGGCTCTCCACCTCATGAATTCTCTCGGCGTTCACAAGAAACTGTCCGCCGACGACGGGCGAGTCGCCAGGCTGGCCAAGAGTGACATGACGCCTCGCGCGCTCGTCGAGGAACTGTATCTTCTGGCCTACAGCCGTTTTCCAGCGCAGGAAGAGCGAGCTGTCGCGGAGGCGCTTTTCCTCGATCCCAAGAGCGACCGTCGTACCACGATCGAAGACATTCTCTGGGCCCTGCTGAACTCCCCCGAATTCGTGTTCAAGGACTGACCCGACGCGTGCGGGCCGGCCAGCCCGCACACCACTGACCAAGGCGAGACCTATGGCAATCTTCAAGAACTGCGAAAGGGTGACCCGCCGCGACTGCCTTCGCCTCGGCCTGAGCACCCTGATCGGTGGCGGGCTGATCGACGCGCTGCGAGTGCGCGGCCAGGCGGCGATCCCTGGCGCGAGACCGACCAGTTGCATCCTGATCTGGATGGACGGCGGCCCCAGCCACTACGAGACATTCGACCCCAAGCCCGGCGCTCCGGCCGAGATTCGTGGGAAATATAACCCCATCGCGACCAGCGTCCCTGGCATCCACTTCTCCGAGCCCATGAAGCGGCTCGCGGCGATCGCGGACAAGATCGCGATCGTCAGGTCGATCCGCCATGACCAGGGGAATCACGGGGCGGGCAACCATTACATGATGACGGGAGCTCCGCCTCGGATTCCCGTCGGCTGCGGTGCTTTCGTGAGCTTTCACCCCAGCATGGGCGCGGTCACGGCCAGCGAGCGCGGGGCCGCTGGCGGCTTGCCGCCGTATTTCTCGATTCCGAGCATGTCGCGCTCGGGCGGGCCAAATTTCCTGGGAGCGAAGTGTGCCCCGTTCGTCGTGCCGGATGATCCCAACTCGGCGAGCTTCCGCGTCCGCGACGTCGCCCCGCCGCGCGACATCAATGACAGACGCGCGGATGGCCGACGCGATCTCCGCGCTCGACTCGACCACTTCCGTCGCTACGCCGATAAGGCCGCGGGCGACCCGGCCGTGGCCCTTGATGAATACTATGGTCAAGGGTATGAACTGATGTCGTCGCCTCAGGCCCAGCGAGCGTTCGACATTGCGAGCGAAGATCCGCGAATCCGCGATCGTTACGGCCGCAACCCATTCGGGCAGCGCTGCCTGCTCGCCCGCCGCCTCGTCGAATCCGGAGTGCCGTTCGTCACTCTCAATGCAGGGGGATGGGATCATCACTTTTACCTGTTCGACGAATTCGATAAGCGAATGCCGGCGTTCGAGTCTTCGGTCGCGGCTCTCATCCAGGATCTCGACCAGCGCGGGTTGCTGGATTCGACACTCGTGCTCGCACTCGGCGAGTTCGGCCGGACACCGATCATCAACAAGACCGCGGGGCGTGACCACTGGGCCAACGCCATGTCGGTACTGGTCGCCGGATGCGGTACTCCAGGCGGCCAGGTCATCGGTGCGACCGATGTCCGAGGCTACGCCGCCAGCCAGCGTGTCCTTTCGCCCGAAAACCTCACGGCCACTGTCTATACGAAGCTCGGGATCGACCCGGGCAAGATCCTGTTCACTCCCAGCGGCCGCCCCACCTACCTGGTATCCGACCCGACCCCGATCCGGGAGTTGATGGGATGATCCAGCGATGGCGGATCATCGCGCTGCTTGCACTCGGACTGTCGATCGCGGGCGTCACATGCGCATTCGCCAAGCCGCCTACGCTCACCGGCTTCTTTCCGGCCGGGGCCGCCCGAGGACAGTCGTTGCCAGTGACGATGTCGGGGAAGTTCGATCACTGGCCGGTGAAGTGCTGGGTCGATGGTGCCGGTGTCTCGATCGAAGCCGGACCGAGAGAAAGGCAAACTGGCTGTTCATGTGGCCGCCGATGCCCGGCCAGGAGTGCGCTGGGTGCGCGTTTATGATGAAGAAGGCGCGACAGGACTCCGCCCCTTCATCATCGGTACGCTTCCCGAAGTTGTCGAAGTGGAACCGAACGACGATCCGCGTCATCCGCAGGCGATCGGGCTGACGTCGGCCACCGTCAATGGACGTCTCGCCAGGCGGGGTGATGTCGACGGATACTCCGTCAGCCTCGATCAAGGGCAAAGACTCGTGGCCGACCTCGAAGCCAACCGCCACCTCGGCTCGCCGATGGACGCCGTGTTGCAGGTTGTCTCTCCGGCCGGCTTCGTGCTCGCCCAGAACGACGATGCCGTTGGTCGCGACCCGCGGATCATCTTCGAGGCACCAGCCCGAGGGACCTATATCTTCCGCCTCTTCGCATTCCCCTCCAAGCCCGACAGTAGTATCCGATTCGCCGGGGGAGAAGCGTTTATCTATCGTCTCACGCTCACGACCGGTGGCTTCCTCGAGCACGTCTTCCCGCTTGCCGTCTCGAAGGAGTGCCCGACGCAGGTCACCGTCATCGGCCCGAACATCGGCGAATGCGACCGCGGTCTGACCATTCCTTCCGATGACAAGCCCGATGTGTTCACCCTCTTTCATCCGGCGCTACCCGGAAATACCATGGTCCGGCGCGTCACCGGCAAGTCGGTCGTCGAGGTCGAACCCAACGATCTGGCTCGGCCTCAAGAGCTCTCGGAGCACAGCACGATCAGCGGCAGAATCGACCCTCCAGGCGAGCGAGACGTCTTTGGGATCGCTCTGAAAAAAGGCGAAAAGCGCATCTTCTCACTCGAATCTCGGACCTTCGGCCTGCCTCTCGATGCTGTTCTCAAAGTGCTGGACGCCACTGGCAAGACCCTGGCCGAGACCGACGACGTCGGCAAATCGCTCGATCCCGAGCTTGCGTTCACAGCCCCCGCTGACGGCAAGTATCGTGTGGTCGTCCGTGATCTCAATGGTCGAGGGGGACCACACCACGCGTATCTCCTCCGCGCGCTCGCCCCCAAGCCCGACTTCACTCTCACACTGCCGGCCGACAAGTTCGATGTGACTTCGGGCAAGCCCGCGAATGTTGTTGTGAACATTGTTCGCGCCAATGGATTTTCCGACACGATCGACGTCATGGCCGAAGATCTCCCAGACTGCGCGGTGGCGACGACTGCCAGATCAAAAGCCTCAGATGCCTCCGCAAAATCGGTGACGCTCGTGATCCGCGCTGATGGCTGTTCCCACCCTGGGCCGTTTCGGGTCGTGGGAAGATCGGCCGACGAAAAGTCGAGTCTCGCGTTACGCCTTCGCGCCGATCCCGGAGTTCGAAACCACAACGGATCGTCCTTGGCTCACGGTCGTTTCTGCCGTAAAGCCAAAGAAACCGTAATTGGAGCGGTACCTAGCCCGGGCGATAGGAGACAACCGATATCCTGCGTGCACGCGGTCGCCCCGTGCTGAGTGCTGAGTGATCGACATCTCGTGCGCGCACAGTCGCCCCACTCACTTTAAGTGCAACATGCCAATCTGGCACTTTGCACTCCTTGAAGAGAGTTCACGGTGGAATTACTCAGGCACGTTGCCTTCCGGCCAGATTTCGGACGAAGAGACGCCGAGCGCCTTGGCGATTTTCTCGACAGTGCGCCGTTGTGGCCGGCTGCGACGTGACAGCAGGTTAGAGACAGCAGGCTGGCCAATCTCGCAAGCGCTCGCGAGTTGAGCTTGCGTCATATCGCGTTCGCGCATAAGTGCAACGACGCGATCCGCGAAGTTCGATTCTTGGCGCTCCATTGAGACGTAAACATCTTTAGGCTCGCCCGGGCACTCTCTATCCAGGCGTTCGGCCTCTTCGAGATCGATCCCCAAGCGTTCATCATGTCGATGGGGGAAGAGCGCCTCGGCTATCGTAGAGCATGCCATCAGCTTCTCGTCTTCTGTGGCCGAGGGCTCGTTCACAATCTCTGCCATGTCGCGGATCAGGCCTTGGATCTCCCGGGAGCACTCCGAGTAAGCCTGGAAAACCTCGGCGAACATCCGGCTCGTCATGAGTTCAGCGTTGATCTCTCGAGAGCGGGTCGTGGTCGCCATAAAGTCCACTCCTTCAATCGAAATAATACTTGCAACAGAATAGATGAGACACGGCAAGGACTAGGACCAATCTTGGTAGAAGCGCTCGCATACCAGGGTACGCCGCGCCTTAAAAACCCGAATCTGGTTCGCCGAAAAATCGTCTCGACCTTTCTGTATGACCGACAGAATCCAGATACAGGGCAGAGGAAGACGATCGTTTGGCGGCCCAACAAAGAAGATAATCCTGAGATTATCCTGGCCACCGATAGTGTCATGAACCCTCAATTCACCGATCTTGAGCTCGGGGAGGGACCGAATCCATGACCAGTCAAGGTCAACAACTTGACCGGACGGCTCGGCCGTAATCGAGTCTGGCCAATACCGCAATTTCAGGGCATTCTTTCGCACTTCGATCTTGTCGCGTGTCCGCTTAAACAGATGGTCAACGTCTGCAAACGCTGGGCGGATTGCTCGCACGAAACGGCTGCCCGAAAGCGAATCAGCCATATCCTCAGTCTCCACAATTCTTGGGGGACGGCTTGTGGAATCATATTACAAAAATCTGTGATGTCAAGTCAGAAATGTGATAAAATCACACATCCCCAGTCGCACGTAATCGATGATCGCTCCCAGGCGTAAGAGGTGTAACCAGCCCTCCGCTGCTTCATCGAAGCTCCCAGGGATTCCTGATATAGCGCTCCGCCCTAATTAGGTCCGATCGCACAACGTGCGGACCACCAGCAGGGCCAGACCGCGATACGCGAGCAGCTCGCGAAACGTCTCGCACAGTTTCGATCCAGGGTCATCCGCGTTGACCGCCCGCACGTACGGGACACCGCAAGCCTCGGCGATGCGCTCGATACTGAGCGCGGGTGCCGGATGCCCGAGCGCATCGCGTCCCACTCCGGGATTGGGCTGGAACCCCGAGGTCACCGTCGCTCGGTTGTCCAGGACGATCATCAGGATGTCGCTGCGATTGGCAACCGCGTTGCAGATGGCCGGGATCGTCGTGTGGAAGAACGACGAGTCGCCAAAGAGCGCGACGGCCCGGCCGGCGATCCCTGCCCGGCTCATCCCGTTGGCCACGCCCACCGCCGAACCGATCGCGTACTTCGCGTCGAGTCGCTCGGCCACCGTCGCCAGGCAGCCCGGGTCGCCGACGAGTACCAGTTCTTGACCGATCTCGGCGGCGGCGCTTTGCAGTGCATCGAGGATCTCGCCGTACCGGCACCCGGCACAGTGGTTCTCGCGCAGGGGCCGTTCCTCCGCCTCATCCTCCTGCCGATACTCCCGCGCGGGGATGAGACCCGGCAGGAAGCGAATCAGGGACTGGTGGATTTGCCAGCGAAACAGTTCTCCCTCGCGCGGGACGTGACCGGTCAGCTTGCCGAGGATCCTGGTCGAAAGCTCGTGCTGGTGCGCGAGCGCCTTGAGCCGATCCTCCACGTACGGCTCGTTTTCCTCGAGGACCAGCACGTCGCGGCAATCCGCCAGGAACCGGGCGACAAGCTCCTCCGGCAGTGGATAGAGGGAGCCCAGCTTCAGCAGTCGAATGCCCTCGGGCGGACTCGCTCCCAGGACGTCGAGCAGCTTCCGGTAGGCGAACCCCGCGGCCGCGATGCCTCGGGGCCCGTTTCCACGGATCTGGTTGAACGGCAGGCCCTCGACCCACCGGCAGGCATCCGCCTGGCGCGCGTGCAGGGCCCTGTTCTTCTCCACCACGTTGCTCGGCACGGGCACGAACCGCCAGCGCTCGCGTGCCAGCCCCAGGTTCGGCTGGCGGTGCGGCCCCTCGGGAACGTCGATCGGCTCCGGCTGCAGGGTGAAGCTGCGTGTCTCGCGGACGATGATGGGCAGTTGCAGTCGCTCGGAGGCCTCGAAGGCCTCGCGCATCATGGCGAAAGCCCTCGGCCGGGCTCGTCCGGCTCGAGCCAGGGGACTTGCAGCAGCGGTGCCAGGGCCCGGGTGTCCTGGTCGTTCTGTGAGCCGTAGCCACCGGGGTCGTCGCCCAGCAGGATCACCAGGCCGCCATGGACGGGTGTGATGTTCAGCACCATCAGAGGGTCGAGCATGGCGTTCATGCCCACGCTCTTGACGCAGACCAGGGCCCGCCGGCCGGCGATCGAGGCGCCGATGGCAAGCTCGATCGCCACCTTCTCGTTGCTCGACCACTCGATGTCCAGGTCATGGGCCTGTGCCAATCCGATCAGCGCCTCGACCGTCCCCGAGCTGGGTGAACCAGGGTAGCTGGTCACGAGCTTCACCCCGGCGACCAGAGCCCCGTAAGCCATCGCCTCATCGCCGTTCAGGATTCGCTCAGGCATGGACCGCTTCCCCTCTCCACCATTCCCGCCGCCGTTGCGTTGGAGGCCGAGTGCCGTGACAAACCGTTCAAATGAAATCAACCGACCCGTCCGCCCGGTACCCGAATCCCCTGCGCCAGGGCTTGGGCGGATAGTGCCGGAACGCTTCCTCGTTGAGCTCGATGCCCCAGCCAGGTTTCTCCGGAATCGGCAGGTATCCGTCCTTGACGGCAAGTGGTTCCTTCAACAGGTCCCGGCGTGGCGGCGAGTCGTCCGGCGTGTATTCCAGGATCAGGAAATTTGGCGTCGACGCGGCGAAGTGGGTGTTGACCACGTTCGCCACCGGGCCCATGGGGTTATGCGGAGCCACCATCACGTAATGGGCCTCGGCCATGGCCGCGATCTTCTTCATCTCCAGCACGCCGCCACAGAGGCAGATATCGGGCTGGATGATGTCGAGTGCCTGGGCGTGCAGCAGCGGCTGGAATTCGAATTTGGTGTAGTTGCATTCGCCGCTGGCCAGCGGCACGGTGACGTGCGCCGGCAAGCTTGGCCATGGCACTCACGTTCTCGGGCCGGATCGGCTCCTCGAGCCAGAGCGGGAGATAGGGTTCGATCGCCCTGGCCACACGCACGGCGCGGCTGAGCTCGAAGAACTGGGCATGGATGTCGACGGCGATGTCTGTGTCCGGTCCGAGTATCTCGCGGACCGCGCGCATCCGCTCTGCTGCCGCACGTGTGACCGTGTTATAAGGAGCCCCATGCATGCCCGGCGGGTGTGGCGAGATCTTGACGGCCGTGAGGCCGTACTTGCCGACGGCGGCCTTGGCATTCTCCGCGAGCTGCTGCGGCTCGGCGCCGCCGACACCCTGGTACACCCGCACCTTGTCGCGGCACTTTCCGCCCAGCAACCGATAGACGGGCAAACCCACTGCCTTGCCTGCGATATCCCACAAGGCGTGCTCGATCCCGCTGATCGCCGCGTTGAGCACGGAGCCGCCGGGGAACCGGCTGAAATTGTACATCGTGGCCCAGAGATGCTCGATGTTCCGCGGATCCTGACCGACCAGCCAGTCCTTGAAGTCGTGGACGGCCGCCACGGTCGCCTGGTCCGGCCCGCACGAGTAGGCCTCGCCGATGCCATGGATCCCCTGATCGGTCTCGACCTTGATGAAAAGATGGTTTCGCCCCAGTCCAACCAGGTAAGTCTTGACATCCGTGATCCGGATCTCCGGCCGGCCGGCCGTCAGCCCGGGCGCCTGCTGTCCGGCGGCCGCGCCCAGCGTGCCGACGCCGGCTGTGGCGACTCCGGTCGACATGAGGAAATGCCGTCGTCTCATCAAGGGCCTCACCTGGTTCTCGGTCACAACGCCCGCAGTATGCGATGACTCCGGACCCGACAACCTGATAATGTACTCGAAGACGCGCTCTGGTCGCTCCCTTCCTTCTCCAGCAGGACAACATCGTGGAAAAGCTTGCTCACGCTCTCTTCCTGTTCTCCATTCTCGCCGTCACACCTGACGGACCTGGAAAAGACGCCGGGTAACGGCCTGGAGTTCATCGACACGAGCTTCGAGAACGCGTCGCCGCTGTGGTACGAGGAAGCGCCCGACGGAACCGTCCTGGTGCACCTCCTCTACGACCACGAGCGGTCCTCCCCGAACCGCGCGGCGGGCCACTTCCACTTCCGGCTCCACGCCAGGCCCGGCTGTACGCTCACACTGGAGTTCCGGAACCTGGACAATGTCTACAACGGCAGGAAGGCGTCGGTCGCGAACGAGCTGAAAGCCGCGGTCGTCTCTCAGGACGGGAGGGCGTGGAAGTCGGTCCCGCTGGAACGGCTGCCCGGGGACCGCGTGCGGCTGTCGGTCACGATGCCCGGCCCCGAGCTGTACGTGGCCCGCGTCGAGCCCTATCGCCTCTCCGACCTCGATAAGTGGCTCAAGTCGATCGAGGCCCGTCCGCTCGTGGAGATCACTCCGATCGGCAAGACGGTCGAGGGGCGCGGGCTGGAAGTGATCCGGGTCGGCCATCCCGACGCACCGTACCGGGTCTTCCTGCGGGCGCGGGCGCACCCCTGGGAGCCCGGCGGCAACTGGGTCGTCCAGGGACTGGTCGACCGGCTGCTGAAGGGAGACGACGAGGCGACGACGTACCTGAAGCGGTACTGCGTCTACGTGATGCCGATGGCCAACAAGGACGGCGTCGCGCGAGGCCTGACGCGCTTCAACCTTCGGGGCAAGGACCTGAACCGCAACTGGGACAAACCCGCCGACCCGCTGCTCGCGCCGGAGAACCACGCCCTGGAGACCTGGCTGGAGGCGATGATCCGGCGAGGGAAACGTCCGCACCTGGCGCTCGAGCTGCACAACGACGGCAACGGTCTGCTCCACGTCAGCCGGCCGCCCGTGGCCGACCTGGACCGCTACCTCGACCGCATGAAGACGCTGGAGGCGCTGCTCCGCGAGCACACGTGGTTTACCGAGGGGAGCACGAAGGAGGCATTTCGAAACGCCGGGACGCTCGGCGAGGGCTGGCTGGAGCGGTACGGCATCGACGCCGCCGTCCACGAGTTCAACGTCAACTGGATCGCCGGCCTGAAGGATTATCCCTCGGGCGCGCACTGGAAGCACTACGGCGAGCAGCTGGCGCGCGTCTTTTACGAGTACTTCGACGCCGTCAAACCTTGACCTCGATGCTCATCGTAACCGCACGATCCTCGCCCCGAACGCCTGCACTTCAATCGGTGCCTCGTTTCCGGCAGCCTTGACGATCCCGCCACCGATCAGGTCGTCAAGCTGGCAGGAACGCCAGGGACGTTTGTTGATCGGCATGGCAAACGTCTTGGGCTTGTTCGAGCCGTTCAGCACGACCAGGATCTGGTCGTCCCCCAAAGTGCGCAGAAACACATACATTGCATCACGCGCAAGAATCTCGGCGAAGCTCCCCCGCCGAAGCACGGGTTCACGCTTGCGGAGAGCAATGAGCGCCTTCACGTCCTTCAAGAACGAAGAATCGTGCCGATCGGCCGGGAACGCCCCGCCCACCTCGCTGAAGGCGATTCCCAGCTCATTTCCGGCGTAGAGCAGAGGCACTCGGTCGAGCATAAGCACGTATGTTAGCGCAAGCTTGGTTCGCGCTGCCTTGGGCTCCTTGGCGATCGAGGGGAACGCCTTTTCGTAATTGTCAATCGGTGCCATCATCGTTCGCGGAGCGGGATAGAACTGCTTCGCTTCCCTGGCGATAAACGAGAGCTTGCCGACGTCTTCATCTCTTCCAAACACGTCGCGAACGGTCATGGCGCTGAAGTCGTAAGCGCCGTCAAATCCGGCCGCGGTCACGAACTCGCCGATCTTTTTCGGCGTGATGGTGAGCTCGGGCAAGAGCACGAATTCCTTTCGTGGCGGCGCCGATTTCAGCTCGGCCACGAAACGTTTCCAGAAGGAAACCGGATGAAGATGAGCCGAATCGAGGCGGAAACCGTCGCAGTCTGACCGCTCCTTCCAGCGCCTGGCAACGCCAATCAGGTAGTCCGCGACCGCGGGATTCTCGACTTTCCAGCGGCGGGCACCGTACTCGGTCGGCGCGGCGAACCAATCGCGCTTCGCGGGATCGACCAGGAACGGGTGCTCAAAACCGGGCATCGCCAGAGGCATGTCGAGAATGACACGCATCCCGCGCGCGTGGGCCGCGTCCACGAGCGCTCGCAGAGTCGCGTTGTCGCCAAAGTTCTTATCGACGTGTTCATAGTCTTTCGGGCGGTAGCCGGTCGGCAGAAACTTGCCGACAGGATTCTCGTCGTTTTGCATGACCGGGTAGAGCAAGAGCGTCGTGACTCCCAGGTCCGCCAGGTCATCGAGCTTGGCGATCACTCCAGCCAGGTCGCCTCCCCAGAAGCCACCCTCGTAGCGCTGGCGATCCTTGAGAAAACGGTCGCGCATGATGTTATTCGCGGGGTCACCATCGAAGAATTTCTCGATGATCACGCCATAGACGATCTCGTCCTCCCAGCGCCTTGCGTCGGCTCCGACAAGCGGCAGGGCGAGAGCAGCGAACAGCGGGACGGACATCGCGGATTCCCCGATCCTCATCCTGATGAACTCGAAGCGTCAGAGAATCTCTTCCGTGCCGGAGTCCCACCGCACGGTGGTCCCGCGGCGATAGGAGGCGATCGCCATCTGGCAGGCGATCGCGGTGCGGAAGCCGAGCTCGAAGGGGCAGACCGGCTCGCTGCGACTGCGCACGCAATCGAAAAAGTTCCGCATGTGCCGATCGGTGAACTCCTTGTAGCCCTCGTCGTCGGGGCCGGCGCCGGCCGCGCTCTTCGCCCCTTGCGGGATGACGCGGACCTGATCCGACGGGGTGTGAACCAGGGTTGCCTTGGTGCCGAAGAGGTGATCATGCCCCTCGCCGTAGTAGTCGTTGCCGAACATCGAGGTGAAGGTGAAGAAAAGCTTCTCCGCGTGGCTCATCGAGACCTGGAACGTGTCCGGCACCTGCATCCGGGGCGACAGGTAGTTGGCGCCCGTCATCGTCACGGAATGAGGGATGGACAGGCCAAGGGCTCCGAACCAGAAACCGAGCGTGTGCACCATGTTCTCGAATACGTTGCCACCCGAGTAGTCCCAGAAGAACCGCCAGTTGATGTAACGATCGAGCATCGAACGGGACGTGCTTCGCCTCGCCCTCGAATGCCGGCCAGTCGACGTGGTCCGGGTTGCAGTCGGGCGGGATCTCTCGGAGCCAGCCGCCGTAAGGCTCATTGCGAAAGTGGTGCGTCTCGAGCAGAGTGAGAGTGCCCAGGCCTCCGGACTTGACCAGCTCGCGAACCTTCTGAATGCCCGCTCCGCTATTCATCTGCATGCCGATCTGAACCACTCGTCCCGATCCCGCCAGCGCGTTCCGCATCCGGCGCGCATGGCCGGGATTGAATGCCATCGTCTTCTCTTGATACACGTCCTTGCCCGCCTGGATGGCGGCCACGAAGTGGAGCGCGTGCAGGTGCTGCGGCGTGGCGATCAGGACCGCGTCGATCGTCTTGTCGTCAAGCAGCGCCCGGTAATCCTTGAACGTCGCGATGCCGGGGACGATCGCCTTTCGCCTCATCGAGCCGGCGGGTGTAAACGTCGGCCACCGCGACGGCTTCGACATCGTGGCACCGCAGCGCGGCCCGCAAGATCTCCTTGCCCCGCGATCCAGAGCCGATCAAACCGAACCGGATTCGATCGTTCGCTCCCAGGACCCGGCCCGTCGCGGCCGGTCGCCGGCGCCACCACGGCGGCACCGGTCACGCCCCCGATCATTGACCCCAGGAAAGCTCGTCGATGGGACATGGCTTCGTCTCCTTCAGGGCGCTGTCGCTCCCTCGTTGCGGTGCCCGCGGACGCCCAGGATGTCTCTGTCTTCGACCCAACCGTCGACCCAGAGTCGATGCTCCCCGAGCGGCGGAGTCCGGTCAAGGCCCATGGGGGAAGTGCAACGCGTATCATCTGGGAAACTGCAAGGCCGGCGGAGACGGGCTGCCGTCCCGCTGGCGCCATCGTAAGACGTTGCCTCCTCGTCGATCATCTGAGACGATGGCCGGAACACCTACCCCAAGACGAGCATCAAGGACACGACCATGAATCGACGTGATTTTCTTGCCGCAACCTCGTGCATCGTGGTGACATCGGCCGCGGCCCCAGCTCAGGAACAGTCGGCCGACGAAACCGCCGTCCGGAAGGTCGTCCAGCGCTACGTTGACGCCCGCCAGGCCAGCGATCCGCGGTGCCATCGAATCGCTGTTCACCCCTGACGCCGACCAGCTCGTCTCGGACGGGACATGGCGGCGTGGTCGTGACGAGCTTGTGAAGGGCATGCTGGAGTCGTCGAGGAAGAACCCGGCCAGGCGGACCATCACGGTCGAGGCGGTGCGGCTCCTGTCACCGGATGTTGCCCTGGCAGACGGTCGCTACATCCACAAGGGCCAGGCGGGGAGTAAGGACCGCGAGATGTGGACGGCGATCACCCTCAAGAAGGGGCCGGACGACTGGCGGATCGCGGCGATCCGGAATATGCTGCCGGCGACGTCATGAGGGGCGATGCAGATCCGCGTGATCGAGGCGCTGAGGGAATAGAGCCAAACGAGACAAGATCACTCAATCATATTATGGCTTGCTTGCCACTCTCGGTGCAGCATGGCGAACAGGAACTCGCTGCCCCAGCCGCCTTTGAACCACACGTGCTCGACGAAGTGAGCCTCCTGCCGGAACCCGACGCGGCGGAACAGCGCGGCGGCCGCGTGGTTTTCGGCGTCGGTCACGGCGAATGCGCGGTGCTTGCCAAGCGCACCGAACACGTACGCCAGCACGCGTCTCAGCGCCTCCGAGGCCAATCCTTGGCCCTGGTGGGCGGGCGCCAGAGTGATGCCCAGCTCCACCTGTTGCGGGTCGTCCTTGCGGAAGTGGATACCACAGTCGCCAACGACAGTCGCCGATTCCGACAGGACAAGCGCCAGTTGGAGCCACGTGCCGGGGGTGCCCGGGACGACCTCGGACTGATCGGCGATCAGACGGGCCGCGTCGGCCGGCCCGAACGAATCCCACGACTGAAACCGAGCCACCTCCGGCAGCGAGCGGTACGCGGCGATCGGGGCCGCGTCCTCGGAGCGGAGAGGCCGGAGTAACATTCGTGGCGATCTCAGAACCAACGGCTCTCCCACACCAGTTCCTCCCAGATTTCACGAAAAAGCATTGAGTCTCATCCTGCCGAACGATTCCCCTCGTGAATGATTCCTCAGCCTGCCGTCGGCCAAGTATCTTGCGGCGAGAGGTTGCAAATCGCTTCATGAGACCAAGGCGTGACGCGCGAATAAGAAGCTCATCGGACGGGTCCACCGGAAGTTGCCCGCATGATACCACAAACGCTTTCCGTTCCGAGCCCTTCGTGCATCAAAGTCCGGTGAGGAGCGGTCCCGGTTTGGACATCACCACGAAGAGAGGGTACGCTAAACATCGTTGTCAGTTTACCTGCCCAACCCGCCGCGACTCACCGGCAAGGCCTGCCATGCGATCTTTGCTCCCGACCTGCTTCACCGCGATGTGTGTCATCGTCGCGACTTCGGCGCGGACCGACGCAGATGAAGACACCGCGTTCTTCGAGTCGCGGATCCGTCCGGTGCTCGTCGAGCACTGCTACAAGTGCCATTCGGGCCGTGCAAAGGCGCCCAAGGGCGGCCTGCGTCTGGATAGCCGCGAAGCCCTGTTGCGGGGCGGTGAAGGCGGGCCCGCGGTGGTGCCTGGAAAGCCCGACGTCAGCCTGCTCTTCAAGGCCTTGAGCCACGAGGGTGACGTCGCCGAGATGCCGCCGGACGAGAAACTGCCGGATCGGGTCATCGCCGACTTTCGCCGGTGGATCGCCTTGGGTTTGCCCGACCCGCGCAAGGAAAGCCCCGCGGACACGAAGCCAGCCGGCAGTGATGTCGCATCGGGCAGTGATGCCTGGTCCTTCCGACCACCGCGATACACCGGGGTGCCATCAGTGAGGGATACGTCCTGGGCCAGAGCTGAACTGGATCGATTCATCCTGGCCAGGCTCGAGTCGAAGGGTCTCCGTCCGGCCCCGGACGCCGATCGTTACACCTGGCTTCGACGCGTGTCGCTGGACCTCGTCGGCCTGCCGCCCTCGCCCGAGCAGATCTTCGAATTCATCAGCGATACGTCACCCCATGCCAGGGAGCGTGTGGTCGATCGGCTGCTGGCATTACCGGCATTTGGCGAGCGCTGGGCAAGACACTGGCTGGATCTGACGGGCTATGCCGACCAGATCGGCACGGCCAACGACATCTTTGCGGAGCACGCCTGGAGGTATCGCGATTACGTCATCGCGGCGTTCAACTCCGACAAACCCTTCGACCAGTTCATCCGTGAGCAACTCGCTGGCGACTTGCTCCCTCATGGTACCGCCCAGGAACGAGCCCGGAATCTGATCGCGACCGGCTTCCTCGTCCTGGGCGACGTTCCGGTCGTCGAGGCAGACAAGGCCAAGCTACGCATCGACGTGGTCGATCAGCAGGTCGACAAGGTGGGTAAGGCGTTTCTGGGCCTGACCCTCGGCTGTGCGCGGTGCCACGACCACAAGTTCGATCCCATCCCGCTCCGCGATTACTACGCACTCGCGGGGATCTTCTTCAGCACCGAGTCGGTCCGCAAGGCCGAATGGGGCGTATGGAGCTGGCCGACGACCACAGAGCTGCCGGAAACCCCGGCGGAACAAAACGACCGGAAGGCCAGATTCGAGCACCATCGGAAAGCCATCGCAGCGCTTGCGGCCGAACGTGAGCAGGCTGCGCATCGAATCGGGGAGATTGGTGCGATACTCCGGGCACAGGAAAAGAGCAGGGGGGACAAGGTGATCGACCCTCCGGCTCGCGAGGCACTCGAGAAGGAGCGACGGAATCTGGAGGCGCGTGTCAAGAAGCTCGCCACGGACATCGAGCATGCCGAGTTCTTCACTCCGGCTGTGCCGGTCGCCTTCGCCGTGCACGATTCGGCCAGGCCCTGCAACATGCGGATCACGATCCGCGGCAACGCCCACGCGCTCGGCGACGAGGTCCCGCGAGGGTTCGTGCGAGTCGTCTCTCAGAACCGGCCAGGGCTCCTCCCGTCAGGCGAGAGCGGCCGCCGACAACTGGCCGACTGGATCGCGAGCGGCGACAATCCACTGACGGCCCGGGTCGCCGTGAATCGCATCTGGCAAAGGCTGTTCGGCGAGGGGATCGTCCGCTCGGTCGATTACTTCGGAAGTCGTGGTGAGACGCCCACCCACCCGGAGCTGCTCGACGCACTTGCTCTGCGGTTCGTTGCGGACGGCTGGTCCCAGAAGCGTCTGATCCGCAGACTCGTGTTGAGCCGTACCTACGCCATGAGCAGTGCACATGATAACAAATCGGAGGCGGTCGATCCTGACAATCGCCTGTTGTGGCGGATGAATCGCCGCCGCCTCGACGCGGAATCGCTACGCGACGCATGGCTGGCCGTTGCCGGAACGCTTTCTGCGCGCGGCGGAGGCCCCGGGTTGCCGCTGGAGTATCCGGAGAACACCGGAGGACTGAGGAAGGGGGACGTCAATCCACCCAGCTTCCGCCTGGCCAGGTTTCGACCGGAACAGGAGTTCGTGCGCACGGTTTACCTGCCGATCATCCGCTCTGGCCCTCAGGCGGGTCCCGCCGAGGTGCGCAATGTCTTCGACTTCACGCAACCGGGCGAGATCGCCGGCCAGCGCTCCATGACCACCGTACCGACCCAGGCCTTGTTCCTGATGAATGCCAGGTTCGTGAAGCGGCGAGCCCTCGAGCTTGCTCAGCGTATCACGGCTATCTCGGGCGATGATTCACGACTCGATGCCCTCTGGCTCCGCGTGCTCAACCGACCGATCACGGCAGCGGAGCGGAGCGATTCCGCCGCGTTCGTCGCCGAGATCCGCAGCCTGGACCAGCAGGTTGCCCCCGCATCCCGGGAGCTGCACGCCTGGGCAGAGTTGTGCCATGCCTTGCTGGCCTCGAACGAATTCCTCCTGCGTCTTTGACTATCGATCAACGAGCGATCGTCCACTCACCCCTCGCCGAGATCCGCCATGACCGACCCATGCTCTGACTCGAGTGTCCGCTGCGATCGCCGACAGTTGCTGCGTGCCGCGGCGTGCGGTTTCGGTTCCGTGGCTTTCCAGGCGATGATGAGCGGCCTTGCGCGAGCGGCCCAGAGCCCGCTGACGGCACGCGCACCGCACTTTGCCCCGCGCGCCAGGCGCGTGATCTTTCTGTTCATCCAGGGTGGTCCGTCTCAGCTTGACCTGTTCAATCCCAAGTCGCTGATCACCCGGAAGCACGGCGAGAAGATCAGTCCCCCGGTTGACGGCAACAAGCTTACGATCGGCGTGGATAAGTACCTGGCGCTGGCTCCGATCGCGCCGGTCCGCCCACGAGGCGCATCCGGCATGATGATCTCCGACCTCATGCCTCACCTGGCAAGTGTGGCCGACGAACTCTGCCTTCTCCAGGCCGTGCACACCGACAACGAGGCCCATGCCCCGGCCACACTCCAGCTCCACACTGGCTTCTCGATTGATGTGCGGCCGTCGATGGGCTCTTGGTTCAGCTACGGGCTGGGGACCGAGAACGAGAACTTGCCCAGCTTCATCACCATCCACCCGGATAGCGACGTGCGCACCTATGGCGCCGGCTTCTTGCCCGCTGCCCATCAGGGGACGCCGGTGAATGTAACGACCGGCAAAGGAGCCGCGATCAAGTACCTGGTTGATGACGAGTCAAGCGCCGTGGTGCAGCGGCGTCGGCTCGACCTTATTCAGAGAATGAACCGACGACTGCTCGAGCGGGTCGAGACCGACCACCGCATGGAGGGGATGATCGAGTCGTTCGAGCTGGCGTTCCGGATGCAGACGGAGACGCCCGGGCTGGTCAACATCTCGGGCGAGACTGAAGCGACCAAGGATCTTTACGGAATTGGCCAGCCGGAGACCGATAAACATGGCCGGGCTTGCCTGCTCGCCCGCCGGCTCAGCGAAGCGGGTGTTCGCTTCGTCCAGGTGACAATCGGCGGCTGGGACCACCACGCCAACATCCGGGATGCCTTGCCCGGAAGCTGCGCAGGATCGGACCGACCCGTCGCCGGACTGATCAAGGATCTCAAGTCGCGGGGCCTGCTCGACGACACGCTGGTGGTGTGGTCGGGCGAATTCGGCCGCACGCCATGGAGCCAGGACCTCTCGGGCACGTCTCCGATCAATACCCACGGGCGCGAGCATCAACCCGAGAGTTTCTGCGCATGGCTTGCCGGCGGAGGCGTGAAGGCCGGCTATACCCACGGTGAGACCGACGACTTCGGCTTCCGCCCCGTCGCTGGCAAGGCTCATCTCCACGACCTGCACGCCACGATGTTGCACCTCCTGGGCCTGGACCACGAACGCCTTACCTACCGCCACTCCGGGCGCGACTACAGACTGACCGATGTGGAAGGTCGCGTGGTGAAAGAGATCCTCGCCTGAGGAAGCGTACAGGAAGTGCATCATGTTGCGCGGCGTCGTCTGGATTCTGATTGCTGCCTGGCTTGGGACGGGGCTGCCGACGCGGCCCATCGCCCTCGGCGATGACACTCCGCCCGCGGTGAAGCCGTTCGGACTGGCGAAACGCGTGCCGTGGACGACCTCGCGGATGGTGGGCTCGCCCGACCCGATGGCCCCCTACCGTCTCCAGCGGGTGTTTCCCAAGTCGGTCGTTGGTCTTTGACCTGCGGTGATGCTCGTGGGGTCGATCAACGCCTGCGTTGCGTCCCACGAATTTCCCACGCGGCGAGGATCGGGCACTGACCTAGGACTGTCAGCCGAGGCGCGAATTCCAGATTCGCGGCTTACCGTAGGCGGGTCGTTTCGGTTGAAGTATTTCCGGTGTTCCAGCTAGCAGGTAGACGGAGTTGGGTATGCATGCGGCAAGGCCATGAGCCGCCATAGAGGAGATCTTCAATAGAGGCTGACAAGGAGGCCGGGACAATGGCTAGCACCTCCGGCCAGGAAGAGTTCCTGGCCGTCATCCGTAAGAGCCAGGAGGCCGTGATCGCCGCGGTCACGAACTTGGCCGAAACCGTCAGGACAGCCAGTCCGAAGCTCACGGACAATCTTCCCAAACTGCCGTCGGTCAGTGTGCCTTTCGCGGACAAGCTACCCGCGCCAGAGGATGCCGTGGCCAGCGCCTACGACTTCGCCGGGCAGCTTCTTGCCAGCCAGCGGAAGTTCGCCGAGGACCTACTGAAGGCGAAGCCTGAGGGCGCCGTGGTCAGCACCTACGACTTCGCCGAGCAGCTGCTTGCCAGCCAGCGGAAGTTCGCCGAGGACCTGCTGAAGGCGGCGGCGCTGATGCCTGGCCGCGCCGAGAGCGCGCGGCGACCGAGACCTACAAGCCAGGCCAGGTACGTTCCTCGCGACGGGACCGTCGAATGCGCGCGGCACCACGATGTCCAAAACCACGTCAAAGCCGGTACCCGATTCGCACCGTGCTCTCACCACCATGAGCATAGTGAGGGCTGTACCTGGCAATGCGTCCCGGGCGTGACAGAACTCGATGCCGAGCACGGTCCCCTCTCAGTATCGCTCCTGGTTTCCGGTCGGCTCGGCTCCGTCGCCGCGCCCGATCATCAGCTAGCACGTCACCCCGGGTCCGAGGCGGAAGCCCCGATGACGGGGGCTGTCGACGGCCTGATTGGCTGAGCATCGTCTACGGGGTTCTGGCTGCGTTCTTTGGTGATGCGGGCTGCGGGGGATGCCCGGCACGGTTCAGGATTGTGGTGGATCTGTCACTTAACGCAGAGATCCCTCCTCGCCCGGTTTAGCTGCCTGTCGCGAGAAGGGATCTGAGGCGGTGATTCGCCATGTCCATGGTATGGCCGTGCCCGCTGACGGTCGATGCGTACGCGTCGATGGGACGGGCGGTGAGGGTGCCGCGGCCGGAGTGCCCGTCGTGCCTGGTGCCGGTGGTGTTCTGGTCTGGTTACTGGCGGCATGTCCGCCGGCGGGAGCGGGAGCGGAAGATCTTCATTCCGCGGGTCAGGTGCCGGGCCTGCGGGGTGACTCATGCGCTGCTGCCTGCGTTCGTCCTGGTGCGGCGGCTGGACGCGGCAGAGCCGGTGGGCGCGGTGATCGGGCAGGTCGCGGGCGGGGCGTGCGGGGTCCGCCGGGCGGCGGCCGCGGCGGGGGTGCCGCATACGACGGCGCGGGGCTGGGTCCGCCGGTTCACAGCGCGGGCCGGGGAGCTGGCGGTGAGCTTCTCGGCGCTGGCCGCCGAGCTGGGCGGGGAGGTGGTGCGGCCGCTGCCGGATCCGCGGCGGTCGGCTGTCGCGGCGGTCGGCGCGGCGTTCACGGCGGCGGCCGGGCTGCCGGGCTGGGCGGTGCTGGGACGGTGGCGGTTCGCCTGCGCGGTGACCGGCGGGAGCCTGCTGGCCGCCAACGCATCCTCGCCCTTCCTGATGATCGGCAGGCGGCGTTTCATGCCTCCCAGGAGCTCATGACGCGGACGGGTGCCATGACGCCGGAGGGAGGGGTTGTCCCGGGATGGATGAGAAGATGCGGCAGGAGATCGCGCTGCACCGGTGGGCGGTGATCGCCGAGGCCGCGAACACCAGGCTGACCAGCAGTGAGCGCGGCAGCGTGGTGCGGGCGATCGCCGCGCGCCAGCATGCGCACCCGGACGGGACGGTGCGCCGGTACTCGCGCGGCACGATCGACCGGTGGCTGCGCGCGTGGCGCGCGGGCGGGGTGGACGGGCTGCGGCCCTCGCCCCGCTCGGACACCGGGAAGGTGCGGGCGATGCCGGAGCTGTTCGGCGAGGCCGCCGCGCTGCGGCTGGAGCTGCCGGGCCGGTCCGCGGCGCAGATCGCCTCGATCTTGTATCACCGGCACGGGGTGCGGGTCGCCGAGCGGACCATCAGCGGGCAGCTGCGCCGCGCCGGGCTGCACCGGGCCGCGCTGAAAGCCGCGCCGAGAGCCTGGGGCCGCTACGAGGCTGAGCGGCCGAACGAGCGGTGGGTCACCGACGTGCTGGTCGGCCCGTGGGTGCCGTACCCGAAACGGGACGGGTCGGCGCGGGCCCGGCTGTTCCTGATCGTCGATGACCACTCCCGGCTGCTGGTCGACGGCCGGTTCTACGACCGGGAGAACGCCCGGATCTGCCAGGAACTGCTGCGCCGCGCCATCACCAGAAGGGGCATACCGGACATTCTGTATGCCGATAACGGGGCGCCGTTCGCGAACGCGTGGCTGGCGCGGACGTGCGCGGTGCTCGGCATCCGCCTGGTGCACAGTAAGCCGTACTCGCCGCAAGGGCGGGGGAAGCAGGAAAGAGCCAACCGGTATATCCGGGAGGCGTTCCTGGCCGAGGCGATGCACCAGGGCATCGAGTCGCTGGACCAGCTCAACGACTGGTTCGCGGCGTGGGCCGGGCAGGTCGCCAACCGGCGGGTGCACGCCGAGACCGGGCAGGCTCCCATCGACCGGTTCTGCGCCGGCGGGCCGCACCGGCAGGCGGACCCGGCGCTGATCCGGGAGGCGTTCCGCTGGTCGGTGACCCGGCGGGTGACCCGGGTCGCGACCGTCCCGCTGGAAGGCAACTCCTATTCCGTTGATCCTGCCCTTGTGGGCCGGCGTGTTGAGCTGCGGTACGACCCGGAGAACCTGGCGGTGATCGAGGTGTTCCTGGACGGCAGGCCGGCCGGGGCCGCGGTGCCGTTCGTGATCGGCCGTCACGTGCACCGTGCCGTCGCCCCGCCTCCGCCGCCGGCGGCGGAGGCGACCGGGATCGACTACCTCGGCATGGTCGCCGCCGCCCACGACGAGCAAGCCGGCACCGGCGCGGCGATCGACTTCACCCAGCTGCCCGTGCAGCCCGGCGCAGACGACCAGGAGGACGGCGATGGCTAGCCGGGCGGCGTGGGCCGCGCATTTCGGGCTGGCCCGCACCCCGTTCGGGAAGGCGATCGCCGCCGGGGACCTGTTCGCCCGCCAGGCCCACGCCCAGGCCACCGCCCGGATCAGCTTCTGCATCGACCAGATCCTGCTCGGCGTCATCACCGGTGATGTCGGCGCCGGGAAGACCGTCGCGGTGCGCGCCGCCGTCGCCGGGCTGGATCCCACCCGGCACCAGGTCATTTATGTCGCCAATCCCGCGTTCGGCACCAGGGGCCTGTATGTGCAGGTGGTCCGGGCGCTCGGCGCCCAGCCGCGCTACCTCAAAGCCGAGCTGATGGCCCAGGCCGCGGACCTGCTCGCCGCCGAGACCGCCGAACGGCACCGCACCGTGGTGCTCATCGTCGATGAGGCGCATCTGCTGCAGCCCGACCAGCTGGAGGAACTCAGGCTCATGACGAACGCGGAGATGGACAGCGCCAGCCCGTTCGCCGGGATCCTGATCGGCCAGCCCACCCTGGCCCGGCAGCTGCGCATGGGCACCTTCGCCGCTCTCGACCAGCGGATCGCCACCCGGTACGCGATCAAGCCGATGGACCTGGCCGAATCAGCCGCCTACCTGCGCCACCACATGACCCTGGCCGGGCGCGAGGAACCCCTGTTCGCTGATGACGCCGTCGCCCGGCTGCACCGCGTTTCCTCCGGCCTGCCCCGCGCCCTCAACAACGCCGCCACCGCCGCGCTCATCGCCGCCGCGGCCGCCGGGCAGGACCTCGTCGACGATGCCTGCGCCAAGAAAGCAGTCACCGAACTCACCCGAGACTGACCGGCAGCCCGGCCGGGCCATGACCCGCGCCGAAGCACTGCGCTGGTGGCGGGCCGGCTACCAAGCCGGGCACCAGGCCGCCGAGCATGAGCAGCAGGCAACAGCACGGTGGGACCAGCTCGTCGCCAGCTACCGCACCCAGCACGCCGCTGACCAGCAAGCCAAGATAAACGCGCTGCTGCTCGAACTCATCGACGTGCTCGCCCGCCTCCTCGGCAGCCACGACAACGGCGAGACCTGACCCCCTGCCGCCGCAGCGTGGCATCACCGCCAAGCCCTGCCAGAACAGCTACATCAAACGCTGCCGAACCATGTGCAGACAACGTGGCCGAAGCGGCTCCGGGAAGCGGCTGACCGCGGAGGTCCGCGCCCTGCGCGGAGCCAACGCGGCAGCCGTGATAGCCCGGCTGGCCCCCATCATCCGGGGCTGGTCGGCGTACTACCGGAGCGTGGTCTCCGGCCGGGTGTTCACCGGCCTGGACCACCACGTCTGGCACATCACCTACCGGTGGGCCAGGCACACGCACCCGAACAAGCCCAGAGGCTGGGTCACCACCCGGTACTTCGGCGCGTTCAACAAATCCAGGCAGGACCGGTGGGTGTTCGGCGACCGGAAACACCGGCGCCTACCTCACCAAGTTCTCCTGGACCAAGATCGTCCGGCACGTCCCGGTGCACGGCGGGGCGTCCCCCGACGACCCCGCCCTGGCCCGGTACTGGGCTGACCGGCGACGCAAGCGGGAACCCCCGCCAGCAGACCAGCACGCCGTCCGGCTCTGGCGAGCCCAAGACGGCCGCTGTCCCGCCTGCGGGGAACCCCTCCTGCCCGCCGGCCCGACGAGCCGCGCACCCCATCGGAATGGGAGCAGTGGTTCACCACGGCACGGCAGATGCTGCGCAAACAGCACGTCGCCGTGCAGGCAGGCGGACAGGACCGGACGATCTGGCGGCTCCTCCACGCGTCCTGCCACCGGCAGCTCACCGCAGCCACGACAGGACACCAGCATGACGCAGATTGCAGGCCCGCCGCCCACGGGGCTTGCCTGAGCCGTGGTGCCCGGAAAGCGGGCACGCCCGGTTCTTAGGGGGCCGGGGCGCGGC
>CAWFXY010000002.1:0-5191 GCA_963819805.1 uncultured Planctomycetota bacterium
GGGCTGACCGGCCGGTCGGGCCGGGTCCGCCGGGGCGTCCACTCGCCCAAAACGTTGACGAAACCGCACGAAATCGCACGTAACCTGCACGCTCGGGTTCGGTCGGTGCAAGGACCCCGGGCTGGGACCCCGACCGAAACGAACCCGGCTCATGTCCCCGGAATCGGTGGCCGTTGCATCGGCCGGACATGGTGCGGAGGAACTCGGCTGTTCGACTGCCTTGATGTTGTAGCCCCACTGGAAGATCGCCTGGTTGCGCGAGGTACCACTTGCTCACACCACGGAACCGACGCAGGAAGTTCCGCACCCCCGTCCACAGCCCCTCCTGGGTGTTGCAATGGACCTCGCGAACCCCGTCACCGTCATCGTCCCTGCCTCCCACGTCGGACCCGAGTGGTCCACCGTCTTGTGGACCCGCTTCATCCGGGGGGCAGGTCGTTGTACCCCTTCCACTCGTCGGTGTTGACCGTCGTTCCGTCGGCCGTCGACGGCCGCACGACTCCGTCGACCTGTCGGCGGGTCGGCCCAGCATCGGCGTGGGCGGAACTCAGGAGCCACCCGTCCGCGCCGACGACCCCGGCGATCGGCGGCCGGTCGTTGGCGAAGGTCCCGTGGCCCCGGCGCGGTTGGCACGCCGACGCGGCGGGTCGGCCGGGTCGTCGTGCGGGACGCCTTTTTTCCCCCGCGTTCTGGTACATCTCGTCGGCCTCGACCACGGCGTCGCCCAGCGGGTTGCGATCCAGCCCCAGCCGTGCGTGCTCCTGGAGGCGGTGCCTCAACTCCAGGAGGTGCTTGCGGTCGCAACCCAACTCGCGGGCCATCGGGGCGGTGGGCTGGCCCGTGGCGACGCCGTGGAGGATCAGCATCAGCTGCGCGGGGCGGCGGTGCGTGCCCTGCAGGGGCGTCCCGGTGAAGGCGTTGAAGACACGGCCGCAGTCGCCGCACTGGTAGTCCAGGACCGGCTCGCGATGGCGGTGGTGGACCCCCAGGCGTCGCCGCTGGCCGCATGCGGGGCAGGCCAGGCCGTCGGGATGGAGTAGCTCGACGAGCTTGCGGTAGCAGGCGTCCTCGTCCATCAGGCGACGATCGGGAAGTCCATCATGAATCGGCCCACGGCTTGCCCGCGGCCGGGGTTCGCCCTAGTCTGGACGCTCGGCGCAGTCCTCCCGATGGCCCGAGCGAGCCCCGACGATGACGGAAGCGGCGCCCGACCGATCCGCTGGGGCTTCATCGGCGCGGGCAAGATGGCGACGGCCCTGATCCGCGGGATGATCCGCGCCGGGACGGCCGAGCCGGGGACGATCGCGGCCAGCGATCCGTCGAGGCGGCCCGGACGGCCCTCGCGGCCGAGACCGGGGTCGCGGCCGACGGCCGAACGCCGCGGGTCGCCGAGCCGAGCGACGTGCTGGTCCTGGCGGTCAAGCCGCAGAGCATGGCGCGCGTCCTGGACGAGCTGCGGCCGGTCGTGACGGCCGAGCACCTGGTCATCTCGATCGCGGCCGGGGTCTCGCTGGCGACGCTCGCCGAGGGCCTGGGCGCCGAGCCGCCGGCTCGTCCGGGTGATGCCCAACACGCCGGCCCTGGTCGGCGAGGGGGCCTCGGCCTACTGCCTCGGGCCCGCACGCCCGGCCCGAGGACGAGGCGATCGTCCGGGCGCTGCCTCGACGTCGGTCGGCCGGGCGTTCCGCGTCGCCGGAGTCGCTGCTCGACGCCGTGACCGGCCTGTCGGGCAGCGGCCCGGCGTTCGTCTACGTGATGATCGAGGCCCTCTCCGACGGCGGCGTCCGGGTCGGCCTGCCGCGCGACGTGGCCACGGCCCTGGCGGCCCAGACCGTGCTGGGCGCGGCGCGGATGGTCCTGGAGACGGGCCTGCATCCCGGGCGTGCTCAAGGACCAGGTCACCAGCCCCGGGCGGCACGACGATCGCCGGCCTGCACGCCCTGGAGCGCGGCGGCGTCCGGGCGGCGCTGATCGACGCCGTCGAGGCCGCGACGCGCCGCTCGGCCGAGCTGGCCGGAGTCGGCGCGGCTCGACGGGCATGGCCTGGCGTTGAGAATGGGACGTGCCGGCATGAGTCTCCGGCGGAGGAGGGGATCCATGCCGACCCAGAAGCCGACCAGGACGAAGAAAGCGGCGGCGAGCAAGCGCGTGTCCCGCGGCCGAACAATCCGTACGGCATCGACAATGAGGAATTCAGGCGACTCTCGTCTGGAGTCGTCGCGGATGTATCCGAACAAATGGATCGCCTGGTCGCCTGGGCACGACAGGGTCGTGACGGCGGGCGACACCTTCGCGGCGGCCTGCGACGAGGCGGAGCGGCTCGGGTATGACGTCCAAACGCTGATCTACGAGTCGCCCCCGCCGTACACGTACACGTACGAGTAGCGATTCCGGTCGGGGCGATCCGGAATGTCGGCCTATCTACCGCGCATTCGAATCTCCTGACGGCCGGCGGGCCTCCGGCCTCCGAACATTCACCGCCCCATGGCTCGTGTCCAGATCATCGGTCCACGAGGAGGCTGGCCCTACGAGGGCGTGCTCGACACTGGCGCTTCGGAAACCATGCTCCCCTGGTCGGCCGTCGATCGGCTCGGGGTCCAGCTCTTACCCGCACGGAGCGTCGAGATCGCAGGCGTGGGCGGCTCGGTCACGGCCATGTTCGGCTGGGTTGACTTCAACTGAGTGACTCCGACGGACCCATCCGCTGGTCGCATCTCGCCGCCTTCAGCACGGACGATCGCACTCTCTTCGGCCTCCGCGGCTTCCTCGAATTCTTCGTCGCCCGGTTCGACGGCGTGAAGCACGAGATCCAGCTCCGGTTTCGCGGCAAGGCCCCGGGCCCGCGGTACACGCCGCCGGCGCCGAGGCGATCGAAGTGACGTTCCGGCCCAATCCCCTCGACACCCCTGGAGTACGACCGATGGACACGGGACGCAGATCACTGGATTGGCCTCGCTCCTCGGCGCGATCACCGGAGGACTCGCCCTCGCGAGCTACGACCCGCGCCGCGGCCGGGATGACGTTCGAGGTCTACAAGGACGCCAAGGGCGAGTTCCGCTGGCGGCTCAAGGCCTCGAACGGGCAGATCGTCGCCACGGGCGGGCAGGGCTACTCGGCCAAGGCCGACTGCAAGCACGCCATCGAGTCGATCATGAAGAACGCCGCCACCGCGACGATCGTCGACGACACGGCCAAGGCCTGACGCGGCCGCCGCGCTTCAACGGGGGCGTCCCGCGGGGTATGATGGGCTTTTGACCCCTGCAACCCCTCTGCTTGGGAGATCCGGCCGTTCATGGAACGCCCCGGCCCCGCCGAACGCCCTGTCCTGATCCTCGACTTCGGCTCGCAGTACGGCCAGCTGATCGCCCGCCGGGTCCGCGAGCAGAACGTCTTCTGCCAGATCGTCCGCCACGACCTGCCGGCCGAGCGCGTCGCGCGAGCTGAACCCGCACGGCCTCATCCTCTCCGGCGGCCCGGCCAGCGTCTACGAGCCGGGCGCCCCGCACTGCGACCCGCGGCTCTTCGACCTCGGCGTCCCGGTCCTCGGCATCTGCTACGGCATGCAGCTCGCCTGCCAGGCGCTCGGCGGCGAGGTCGAGCCCGTCGCCCGGCCGCGAGTTCGGCCGGGCCGCGTGCCGCGTCCTCGACGCCGACGAGCCGCTGTTCCACGGCGTGCCCCGAGACGACGACCGTCTGGATGAGCCACGGCGATCAGGTCGCACGACGCCGGCGGCGACTTCGTCCCGCTGGCCGCGACGGACACCTGCCCGGTCGCCGCCGTCCGCCATCGCACCCGGCCGATCTACGGGCTCGCAGTTCCACCCCGAGGTCAGCCACACGCCGCACGGCGCGCAGATCCTCGGCAACTTCCTCGACAACGTCTGCGGCTGCCCGGGCTCGTGGAAGATGGACTCGTTCCTCGACCAGACGGTCGACGCGATCTGCGCAGCGGGTCGGGCCGACGACCGGGTCATCTGCGGCCTGTCCGGCGGCGTCGATTCGTCGGTGACGGCGGCCCTGCTGGCCAAGGCGGTCGGCCCGCAGGTCGCCTGCATCTTCGTCGACAACGGCCTGCTGCGGCCGGGCGAGCGCGGAGGCGGTGCGCCGAGACGTTCCGCGACCACTTCCACGGCCGACCTGCACGTCGTCGACGCCGCGCGACCGCTTCCTCGACGCGCTCTGGCCGGCGTCACCGACCCGCAGGAGAAGCGGAAGCGGATCGGCCACGTCTTCATCGACGTCTTCAGGGACGAGGCCCGGCCGATCGCCGACGCCCACTTCCTGGCGCAGGGCACGCTCTACCCCGACGTGATCGAGAGCGGCGGCGTCGCCGGACGGCCCGGCGGCGACGATCAAGACGCACCACAACGTCGGCGGCCTGCCGGCGGAACTGGGCTTCGAGCTGATCGAGCCGCTGCGCGACCTGTTCAAGGACGAGGTGCGCCGGCTCGGCCTGGAGCTGGGCCTGCCCGAGACGCTGGTCTGGCGCCACCCGTTCCCCGGCCCCGGCCTGGCGGTGCGCTGCCTCGGCGCGGTCACCGCGGACGCGGCTCGACGTGCTCCGCCAGGCCGACGCGATCTTCCTGGAGGAGCTGCGCAGCGCCGGGCTGGTATCGCCAGACGGCGCAGGCGTTCGCGGTGCTGCTGCCGGTGCAGTCGGTCGGCGTGATGGGCGACGGCCGGACGTACGAGAACGTCGATCGCCCTGCGCGCCGTGCAGACCGACGATTTCATGACGGCCGACTGGTCGCACCTGCCGTACGACTTGCTGGCCCGGGTCTCGACGCGGATCATCAACGAGGTGACGGGCGTCAACCGGGTCGTCTACGACATCAGCAGCAAGCCGCCGGCGACGATCGAGTGGGGAGTGAGCGGGACCAGGCCTACGGCGCCCGGTTGCTGCGTACGCGGATCGGGTCGACAGCCCGATGGGGAACTCGGCGCCGCCAGAGGCATATCGCCATGCCGCAGCACGAGACCCGACGCCCGCGAGGTGGTCAAGGTCGAGGCCCTCGCCACGGTCGACGACGACCGCGGACCGCGCAGGAGTTCCTCGAGCGCACTGCGTGCCGTTCTCGGAGCTGGCTGGTGCAGATCCGGACGGCCGAGGTCGCGGCCGAGGTCAAGAAGCGGAAGCCGCTCGGCACGTTCGCCGAGACGGTCTGCACATGCGTCACCCTCCGGCTCAACC
>CAWFXY010000003.1:0-8339 GCA_963819805.1 uncultured Planctomycetota bacterium
CATGCCTTCCCGTGCGAGCTGTGGTGCCCCCGGACGACTACGTCCAGCAGATCGCTCTGTTCGTCCGGGGTCCTCGGCCTGGACGCCGAGGACCCGCGACGCGATCCTGGGCCAGACGGCGTATCGCCTCTATTTCGAGCGGAAGACCGACCCGATCCCCACGACGAGGGGCACGCGATGAGACGGCGACACTTCCTCATGACGACCGGCCTGGCGGCCGGCGCCGCGGCGGTCGCCGCCCCGGGGTCGCAACCGCCGGCGCCGGCCCTCGGGCCGTCCGGAGATCCGGATCACGGACATCAAGACGTTCCTCGTCGGCCTGGGCCGCAACCATGTCTTCGTGAAGGTCGAGACGGACCAGGGCATCCACGGCATCGGCGAGGCCTATTCGTGCGGGCCGGATCAGGCGACGGTCGCCGCCATCGCCGATTTCAAGGAATGGCTGGTCGGCCGGGACCCGCGCGACATCGAGCACCTCTGGGCGATGATGTACAACTTCAGCCGGTTCCCCGGGGGATCGGTCGTCAACGCGGCGATCAGCGGGATCGAGCACGCCCTGTGGGACATCTCGGGCAAGGCGGCGGGCCTGCCGGTCTTCCGACTTCTGGGCGGCAAGTGCCGGGAGAAGGTCCGGGTCTACCAGGGGATCGGCGGGGCCGACCCCGAGCCAACTGGCCGAGAGCGCCCGGGCCGCGGTGGAGAAATACGGATACACCGCCGTGAAGATGTCGCCGCACCCGCCCGGGATGCACGCGGCGCCCTACAATGCCGTGACTCGCGCGGCCGGGGAGCGCATCCGGGCCGTCCGCGAGGCCCTGGGGCCCGATGCCGATATCGCCGTTGATATTCATGCGCAGTTCTTCGAACCGAGCCGGGCCCTGCGGGTGGCCAGGGCCATCGAGCCGTATCAGCCCTTCTGGCTCGAGGAGCCGATCCGGCCCGAGAACGTCGACGCCATGGCCAAGCTCGCCGCGCACGTCTCGGTCCCCCTGGCGAGCGGCGAATGCAACTACACCAAGTACGAGTTCCAGCCGATCCTCCAGGCGCAGGCGCTCGACATCATCCAGCCCGACATCTGCCTGTGCGGCGGCGTGCTGGAGATGAAGAAGATCGCCGCCATGGCCGAGGCGCATTACGTCGTGGTGGCCCCGCACAACCCGATGGGGCCGGTGGCCAACGTGGTGAACACCCATTTCGCCGTTTCCACGCCGAACTTCCTGATCCTCGAGTACACGCCCGACGATGCACCGCCCCGCGCAAGGACCTGGTCCGCGAGGCACCGGTCGTCCGGGGAGGTTATCTGCCGATCCCCGAGAAGCCGGGGTGGGGCATCGAGCTGAATGAGGAGGCCTTTCGCCACTACCCGCCCAAGCCCTGGAGGCGCGGATTCGGCTTCGGGGCGGATGGGTCGGTGGGGTTCATCTGAGCGATCGGGCTCTCTTCAACCTTCCTTGTGCCGCTGCTCCGACGGGCAGCCGCTCTCCTGGGTGAGGTTGCGCGCGGTGTTGACCAGGCAGACGTGCGAGAACGCCTGCGGGAAGTTGCCGAGCTGCCGCTTCGCGACGGGGTCGTACTCCTCGGCGAGCAGGCCGACGTCGTTGCGGATCGTCGAGCAGCCGCTCGAAGATCTCGCGGGCCTCGTCGCGGCGGCCCTGCAGGGCGCAGGTTGTCGGCCAGCCAGAACGTGCAGGGGAGGAACGCCCCCTCGCCGGGCGGCAGGCCGTCGACGTCGTCGGTCCGAGTCGTAGCGCTGGACGAACCCGTCGCGCATCAGCCGCTCCTCGATCGCCGCGACCGTCCCGACCATCCGCGGGTCGTCGGCGGGCAGGAAGCCGACCAGCGGGATCATCAGCAGGCTGGCGTCGAGGTGCGTCGAGCCGTACGACTGGACGAACGCGTTCGAGCTCCGGCGTCGAAGCCCTTCTCGCAGACCTCGTCGTGGATCGCGTCGCGGGCCGCCTGCCAGCGCTCGACGGTGCTCGTCGAGTAGCCGAACTGCTCGACCGCCTTGACCGCGCGGTCGAAGGCGACCCAGGCCATCACCTTGGAGTGGGTGAAGTGCCGGCGCTCGCCGCGCACCTCCCAGATCCCCTCGTCGGGCTCCTTCCAGGCCGTTCTCGAGGAACTCGAAGATGACCTGGCCCATCCGCCAGGCGTCGTCGAGGTCGCTGAGGCCGTGGCGGCGGGCCTGGTACAGGGCGTCGAGCGACCTCGCCGTAGACGTCGAGCTGGAACTGGCCGGAGGCGGCGTTGCCGACCCGGACCGGCTTCGAGCCCTCGTAGCCGGGCAGCCAGTCGAGCTCGAACTCGGTCAGCCGCCGCTCGCCGGCCAGGCCGTACATGATCTGGAGGTTCTCGGGCCGGCCGGCGACGGCGCGGAGCAGCCACTCGCGCCAGTCGCGCGCCTCGTCGAGGTAGCCGGCGTCGATCAGCGCGCAGCAGGGTGAAGGTCGCGTCGCGGAGCCAGCAGAAGCGATAGTCCCAGTTCCGCACGCCGCCGATCTTCTCGGGCAGCGAGGTCGTCGGCGCGGCGACGATCCCGCCGGTCGGCGCGTAGGTCAGCGCCTTGAGGGTGATCAGCGAGCGGACGCACGGCCTCGTCCGTCGCAGCTCCGGTCGCCGTCGCAGCGGTCGCGACCAGGCGCGCCACCACGCGTCGGCGTCGTGGATCGACGCCCTCGGCGTCGAGCCCGGCCGGCGGCGTGCTCGGTCGACGGGTGCCAGGCCAGGGTGAACGGGACCTTCTGCCCCTCCCGGACGGTGAACTCGGCGACCGTCGCGTAGCCCTCGCCGCGGTGCTCGACCCAGGAGCGCAGCCGCAGCATGTCGGGCCCGGCGATCGCCGAGATCCCCCCGTCGTGGCGCGTCACCCACGGGACGATCCAGCCGTAGTCGAACCGGATCGACCAGCTCCGACCGCATCGGGACCTCGCCCCGCAGCCCCTCGACGACCCGGACGATCGTCGGCGTCGGGCTGTCGATCGCCATCGCGTCGGTGATCCGCACCGCGCCCGAGTCGGTGGTGAACTCGGTCTCCAGCACCAGCGAGCCCGGCCGGTATCGCCGCGCGACCTTCCGCACCTCGACCTCGTCGGCCGGCGCGAGCTTCCAGCGGCCGTTCTCGGGCGTGCCCAGCAGCGCGGCGAAGCACGCCCCCGAGTCGAACCGGGGGACGCAGAGCCAGTCGATCGAGCCGTCGCGGCCCACCAGGGCGGCCGTCCGGCAGTCGCCGATCATCGCATAGTCTTCGATCCGCATCGCCATGGCGCGTCGATCCCCGTCTCGGCACGGCCGAGGATTCCCGTCGCGGCCTCGCTCGCTCGCCCATCCACCGGGCGCGGACGTCTTCCGCCCGGCCCATCAACACGGCGGGATGATCGAGTGAGCGAGCTGCAATCCGTGTGCCGATCGCGATCGCGGCGGCGGCGAGGTGGGTTCAATACAATTCCCAGCGCCCGCGCAACAGGAACCAGCCTCGCGGCAGGGGCAGGAGCGCGTGCAGCTCCTCGGAGACGGCCATGTCGTGCAGGAAGAGTCCTTCCTCGATCTGGTGGACGATCTCCGGCCCGCGGACCGTCAGCGAGAGCTCGCGGTTGTTGCGGAGGCTCAGGTCGTCGAAGTTCCCGGTGCCCATGTAGACCATCGTGCCGTCGACGGCCATGGCCTTGACGTGCGTCATCGCGGGATACAGGTAGACGCGCGCCCCGCCGCGCAGCAGGGCGTTGGCCGTCATGGCCGAGAACTTGTTCATGGTGCGGACGTCGCCGCGCATGGTGAGCACGGCGCGCACGTCCACGCCGCGCGCCTGCGCGGCCACCAGCTTCTTCACGAGGATCCGGTCGTCGAAATACGGGTTCTCGAGGTAGATGTGATGCCGGGCCGCGTCGACGGCGCCGTAGACGGCCTCCTTGAGCGTGCGGATCGGCGGGTTGACGTCGGTGCGCACCACGCGGACCACGGCGTTGGGGACGATCGCGACGGCCGCCTCGGGCGGGGTGCAGGCCGGCGCGCGGCAGCCGCCCAGCGACTCCCACCGCTCGGCGAAGACGGCGGCGAGCTGGGCGACGATCGGGCCCTCGGCCAGGTAGTTGAAGTTGTGCCAGCGCTCGAGCGAGGGCTTCGTCAGGATCATCGACCCGGACCAGGCGATCCGGTCGTCGACGACGGCGAGCTTGCGATGATCGAAGCGGAAGCCGGGATCGGGGGTCTCGATCAGGTGGACGTTCGGCTCGGCCCTGAGGGCATCGAGGAACGACGGGGCTCCCCCCTTGATGACGTGGGCGTTGGTCTCGCCGATCACGAAGCCGCCGCGGTCGATCATGACGCGGACCAGGACGCCGGCGCGGGCCCGCTCGATCAGGGCCGCGGCGACCGGGCGGCCCGCCGGGTCGTCGCCCCAGCCGAAGATCATGAGAGTCGATGCGGCAGCGGGCCGAGGCGATCAGCTCCAACAGGGCGTCGTAGGCCGGGACGCTGTCGAACAGCGGCGTGAGCCGCGCCGGGGTGCACGGGCCGCCGGCCTCCGGACACTGGTGGCCCGGCGGGACCGGACCATGCGGGACGCAGCTCGCGACCCGCACCCCGAGCCGCTCCACCAGCCGGGCCGAGCCGATCTCCAGCGAGCGGATCGGCGCGTGGGCGAACTCGTCGCAGGTCGCGCCGAGCGTCTCGCGGAGCATCACCAGGTATTGCTTCGCGGCTGACGGTCCGCTCGAAGCTCGCGCCCGGCGGCTGGACCGCGTTCGGCGGCAGCTCGCGGCCGGCGTGATCGCCGCCGTACGCCGGGATCCAGCGTGCAGGAGAATCGTCGCGATCGCGCCAAGTCTTACCGCGCGCACCATCAGGTCGCCCCTCCTGGACGCCGAGTCTCGCCCTATCTCATCGGCCGGGTCGGGGAATCTCGTGAGGAAACGTCGACGTCTCTTGACCGCGAGTCCACCGCGGTTGCTGAAGTCGCCGGATGGCCTGCGATCGGTTGACAACGACGGAGAAGGGTCCATTCATGACGTTCGACCACGAGAGTGACCGCATCCTCGCCGAGTGCTTGCGGTCCCTGGACCGGGGATTCGACCGGCTCCCCGAATTCCACCCGGAGCTCGACCTGGGCTCGCTCCGCGCGGTGCTGCTGGAGACGGCCGAGCGGCTGAAGGAGAACTATCCTTATCATCATCCGCTCTACATCGGCCAGATGCTCAAGCCGCCGCACCCGGTCGCCCGGACCGCCTATGCCCTGGCGATGTTCCTCAACCCGAACAACCACGCGCTGGACGGCGGCCGGGCGACCTCGGCGATGGAGAAGGAGTCGGTCGCCCGGATCGCCGCGATGTTCGGCTGGGATTCGCACCTGGGCCACCTCACGGGCGGCGGCACGATGGCGAACTTCGAGGCGCTCTGGGTCGGGCGCGAGCTGCGTCCCGGCAAGGCCGTGGCGGCCTCGTCGCAGGCGCATTACACCCACTCGCGGCTCTCGGACGTGCTGGGCGTGCCGTTCCGGAAGATCGCCGTCGACGACCGCGGGCGGATGGATGTGCCGGCCCTGGAGCAGGCCCTGCGAGAGCGGCGACGTCGGGACCGTGGTCGTGACGCTCGGGACCACCGCCGCCGGCACGGTCGACCCGCTGCCCCGGGTGCTGGAGCTGCGCGAGCGATACGAGTTCCGCATCCACGTTGACGCCGCTTACGGCGGCTATTTCACCCTGGCGGCGAACCTCGGACCGGAGGCCCGCGCGGCGTTCGACCGCATCGCCGAGGCCGATTCGATCGTCATCGATCCGCACAAGCACGGGCTGCAACCGTATGGCTGCGGCTGCGTGCTCTTCCGCGATCCGGCCGTCGGCCGGTTCTACCGGCACGACTCGCCGTACACGTACTTCAGCTCGAGCGAGCTGCACCTGGGCGAGATCTCGCTGGAGTGCTCGCGGGCCGGGGCCTCGGCGGCGGCGCTGTGGGCCACGATGCGGCTGCTGCCGCCCGAGCCGGGCGGCGCGTTCGCCCGGGGACTCGAGAGCTGTCGCGAGGCGGCGTTGATCGCTTCACGAGTGCGCTCAAGGCGGATGAGCGCTTCGCCCCGCTCTTCTGCCTCCCGAGCTGGATATCGTCGTCTGGGCCGTCCGCGCCGAGACGGCCGGCGAGTCCTCGGCGCGCGCCCGCCGACTGTTCGACGCCGCCGACCGGCTCGACCTGCACCTGGCCCTGGCCACGTTCCCGCGCCCGATGCTGGAAGCCTCCCGGCCCGTCTCGCGTTGGGATGCCGACGAGATCGTCTGCCTCCGCGCCTGCGCCATGAAGCCCGAGCATCGCGAGTGGATGCCCGAGATCCTCCGGCGGCTTCGAGAGGCCGCCGATGCTTGAGGGCCGGGCGGCGGATCGGTTATTCATTCTAAGCAAGCGGGGATCGGCGGACGGAGTCGCCTCCTAATGGTTTTTGACTGTCAAAACCGGTAGGTGCAACGACCGGGGGCACCTCCACTCATGCGTCCGAGACGTTCGAGGCCAGGGCCGAGTGTACGCCTGAATCCACCGATTTTGACAGTCAAAACCCATCAGGGAGGGATCGGCGGACGGAGCCGCCTCCTGATGGTTTTTGACTGTCAAGACCGGTAGGTGCAACGACCGGGGGCACCTCCACTCATGCGTCCGAGACGTTCGAGGCCAGGGCCGAGTGTACGCCTGAATCCACCGATTTTGACAGTCAAAACCCATAGGGAGACGGGGCCGGCGCAGGAGCCGGCTCCGTCCGGCGATCTTCGGGCGTAACCGTCCAGTGCCTTGATTATCCGAGCAGCTTGGGGGCGGGTTCGCCGTTGGCGATGAGCGGTGATCGCCTGCTCCAGATACGCCAGGACCGACCGATGTTGCAGCCGGAGCGTCTGCACCACCGTCAGCATCCGTTCCGCGAACCGGCAGCCCCCCTCGCTGTGGCTGCCGAAGGCGTTCTTCCGCCACAGCACGCCGCCGCGCACGATCCGCTCGGCATGATTGTTCGTCGGCTCGACCCCCTCACACGCCGCGAACAGCCACAGCGCCGGATACAACGCCAGCAGGTTCTCGCAGAACGTCGCCGCCTTGGCGTCGGCGCAGCCGCAGCCCCGCTCCAGCGCCGCGCGGAGCGTCGCCGGCGACCGGGTCCAATACCGCCTGGAGTCCCTCCCGGTCGATCTTCCGCTGGCGGAAGTCCCACCAGGCCGCGAACAGCTTCGCCGACGCCTCCTGGCCGGCTCGGCCGATCGCTTCCGCCTCGCCGCCGCGGTCGACGCACTTGCGAAAATCGCGATCCAGGTGGGCCCAGCAGACCTGGCGCTGTCCCGGCGGCAAGCGGTTGTACGTCCCCCAGCGGTCGCTGCAGACGATCCCCGTGATCGCCTCGCCCAGCAGCGCCTTGAGCCCCTCCCAGTTCCGCCGCGCGTGGATCACGAAGAACGCGACCGTGGCCGTCGCCGCCGCCCAGAGCCACCGCCTCTGGCCGGCCTGCTTCCAGCCCGTCTCATCGACGTTCCGGGCCGGGGCCGTGCGGACCGCCTCGCCGGCCTCGTCGTGGGCGGCGGCCAACGCCGCGGCGGTCTGTCGCTCCAGCGCCCCGACCGTGCCCAGCGAGATCGGGACGCCCAGGGCATCCTCGACGAATTCCTGCACCCCGCGGCGGCTGAGGTGGTGGCGGCCGACGAGGTAGGACATCAACGCCGCCAGCCGCGGGCCGATGACATGCGCGGCGATCGGCTCGGGGATCGCGGCGCGGGTGACCTCGCCGCAACCCGGGCAGGTCCGCGCGTGGCCCCGGTGCTCGGTGACGATCACCGCCGGGTCGGGGATCTCGGCGACTTGGTGCCAGGTCGGCTCGGGATCGCCGGGCGTCGGTTCCTTGGGCAAGGGGGCGTGGCAGGCGGCACAGCTCTCGGGGACGTGATCGACGACGGTGTTGACCCGCTCCGGGGGCAGGCGACGGCGGAAGTAGCCCGGATGGCCGGGCTGTCCGCCCCGCTTGCGCCGGGACCGGGCCTTGACGACCGGCTTGGGGGCGCCCGGGGGATTGGCCGAGGGAGGGATCGAGGAGTTGGAGGCGTTCTGATCGAGCCGGAGCCGGAGTTCGTGGACGAGGGCTTCCAACTCGGCGATCCGCCGCAGCGCGGCGTCGAGCTCGCGACGCAGTCGCTGGCACTCGGGGCATCCGGGCGTCGTCGGGGGCCTCCTGATCGCTCATAAGTCCGAAGGATAAGCGGAGCCATCCTCCCAGGCAAGACGTGCGGGGAGCAGTCCCTTTCAAGGCACTGGACGGTTACCAATCCCAAATGGAGAGATCATGACCGCGTTTCTGACCGGGATCGGTATCGTCGTGGCCGCCA
>CAWFXY010000004.1:0-7245 GCA_963819805.1 uncultured Planctomycetota bacterium
GACCTCATCCGGATCTTCGAAGAGGATCGCGACCGGCAGGGCCACCTCGGGGAAGGCGAGCAGGGGGATCGACTCGCCGGGTCGAGCGATCGTCAATGACCGGTAGATCCCGCTTTGCGGGTCTCGGCGGACCTCGACGCAGCGATCCGGGACGTTGATGATCCAGTATTCGGGGATGCCGGCCCGGGCATAAAGGCTCGCCTTCGTGCCCCGCTTGTACCAGAGGCCCATGACCGCGGTCTCGACAAGCAGCAGCACGTCGTCGGGGCCGGGGTGGCGCATGGCGGTAGGAACGGCGGCGGAGCCAGACGAGGTCGGGCTCGGGGACGCTGTCGAGGACGGGGATGCTCACGGGCCCCTTGGATCGGATCCTCACGCGACCCTCTGGGCGGGATGCGTAGCTCCACTCCATTAGCAACTGGAGTACCCAGGATTGCTCGTCCCTTGCCCTCATCCGCGAGACGATCTCGCCGTCGATTAGCTCGAGCTCTTGCTCCTCAAGGGGGTGAACTGCCCATCATCGATCATCCGGTCGTATTCGGCGACGGTCAGACGGGAAGTCCCGCTCATGGTCAGCTCCGAAGGTTCAGCCGAAGTCGTAGACCGTCACGTCTACGCCGTTCGAGGTCAATTCCTCGACAACGATCGGCTCGATCTCCTCCCAGCGGCCGCCGGCCAAACCGCAGCCGATCCGGGGCATGTGGACGCTCGCACTCCGGTCCTTCGCCGCCTCGGCAAGGGTCCGCACGCAGGCACGGACGGCCTCGTAACGGATCGGCGGACCGTGCGAGCCGGTCTTCATACCGTGCTGCGCGACCATGTTGGCGACCCAGATGTAGGTCTCCACCTGGATCAACTGCACGGCGCCGAGGGCGAAGTCGTTCGACGACCGCTCGCGATGCCAGGCGCGGTACGCCGTCTCCGGACCGGGCCAACGCTTCGAGATGGCGAGGACGAAGCCCTTGCCCCATCCGCCCATGTCGTTGCAGATGTGGGCGATGATCCGACTCCCTCTTGGCCTGGGGCTGGGTCGCGTCGCCCTTAAGGTATCGGATCGTCGCCATGCCGATCACTCAGGCTGCGTGCAAATCGACCGTCGGGCCCGACCGAGACGAACGTCTGCGGCACCAGCGGATAGCGCGTCGAGCACCCGGCGGATGTCCCCGGTCGTGACCGCCGAGAAGGCGTCCAGCTCGGCCTCCACGGACAGATACTCGCGGCGATACGTCCACTGGAAGCCCAGCGACGCCAGCCGGCCCATCGGCCGCTCGCTCCGAAGGACGCTGCGGGCGAGGACCTTGTTCTTGGCCCGCTCCAGCTCTTCCTCGGTGATCCCCTCGGTCATCGACGTTCCGGTAGGCGTCGACGATCCGGCCCAGGTTCTCCTGGGCCTCGTCGGGCTCGCAGCTCAGGAAGGTGAAGAAGACGCCCGCGTTGTTGTAGTCCTGGTAGCCGACCTCCGCACCGTCGGCATGGCCGGGGTCGACCAGGGTCCAGTAGAGCCGGGTGCCCGTGTGGTCGCCGAGGACCGTCGCCGAGGAGCTGCGGCGGCGTAGCGGTCGTCGCTCTCCAGGGGCGGGCCGTCGCGACATGCCGATGACGGTCTGCTGCTGGTCCTCGGCGCGGAGGATCGCCCGGAACGCCCCGGTGCCCCGGGGCGGGACGGCCTGGCGCGAGGCGGGCTCGCCCTTCCAGGCCCCGCAATGCTCCTCGGCCAGGCCGACGATCCGATCCCAGTCGGACTTGCCCGCGAAGGCGAGGACGATGTTCGCCGGGCTGTAGTAGCGGGCGAAGTAGTCGCGCATCTGGTCACGGGCAGGTCGGTGATCGATTCGACCGTGCCGAGGATGCTCTGCCCGAGCGGGTGCGCCGCCGAAGTGGGCGGCCTTGGCGGCCTCGTAGGCGACGGACATCGGGCTGTCGAGGTACATCCGGATCTCTTCGATGATGACCTTCTTCTCGGTCTCGAAGTCGTCCTCGCGCAGGCTGGGGCGGAGGATGTCGGAGAGGACGTCGAACGCCTTCGGCAGGTACTCCGGCAGGCAGGTGACGTGGTAAAACGTGTCCTCTTCGGAGGTCTGCGCGTTGTGCTTGGCGCCGACGCGGTCGAAGTCGCGGTTGACGGCCAGGGCGTCGCGGCGGGGCGTGCCCTTGAAGATCATGTGCTCGAGGAAGTGCGAGACGCCGGCGACGTCGGCCGACTCGTCGCGGCTGCCCGCCTTGACGAAGAACCCGGTCGCCACCGACCGGGCCGAGTCGTTCAGCTCGCCGATCACGCGGAGGCCGTTGGGGAGCGTTGTCTCGTGGAAGGGCATGATGAGTTTCGCCGTCGAAGGGGTGATACCTGCCGATCCCCGTAGGGTCCGCCATGCGGACCATCTTTCATCAATGGCCATCGCCCGCAGATCGTCCGCATGGCGGACCCTACGACTCGGGCGGCAGCCGTCAAGGGCGTCGGCCCCAGCGTCAACAGCGTCAGGTCCCGCACATTCTGCCTCGCCGCGAAGTCGCTCACCGCCTCCGGCGTCAGCGCATCGAGCGCCGCCGAGACCTCGTCGAGCGGCCGGACGCGGCCCAGGTGGTACCAGTCCGAGGCCAGCGAGGTCGACCGGCTCATGCTCGACTCCTGCTGCATGATGAGCGAGCTCTTCAGGCCGGCCCGCATCGTCTCCAGCTCCTCCTCCTCGACGCCCGTGTCGGCCAGCCGGGCGATCTCGGAGAGGGTGACGTCGAGGGTCTCCTGCGCCCGGTCGGTCGAGGTGCCGGCGTAGCCGACGACCGCCGCGCGGTCCTTGTGGCTCTCGTAGCTGGCGTAGACCGTGTAGCAGAGGCCCCGCTTCTCGCGGACCTCGGTGAAGAGCCGGGCCGACGAGTAGCCGCCGAGGATCGCCGTGGCCGCGCGGGCGAGGTAGTAATCCGGGTGGTGGATCGTCACGCTCGGGATACGCCAGGGCGATCTGCGTCTGCTGCGTCTCCTTGAGGATGTGGTCCCGCTTCGGGCCCGGCGGGCCGGACCTGAACCTTCGGGTCGGGCTTCGGCTCCCAGTCGCCGAGGAGCTCGCCGACGGCCTCGCGGAGCTCGTCCCAGTCGATCGCGCCGGCCACGGCGAGGATCGCGCCGTTGGGGCGATAGGTCGCCTCGTGGAAGGCGCGGAGGTCGTCGGGCGAGGCTGACTGCACGCCCTCGATCGTGCCCGACGGCGGGGCGGCCCCACGGGTCGGGGTAGTGGCGGCGGCGGAGCTCGTAGACGACCTTCGTGCCCGGGTCGTCCTCGATCCCCTGCAGCGACTGCACGGCCAGCGCCCGGATCGGCTCGACCTCGTCGTCGTCGAGCGTCGGCCGGCGGACGACGTCGGCGAACAGCGACAGGGCTGGGACGAGGTTGCGGCCGAGCGTGGCGGCCGAGATCGTCGTGTGGGCCGTCTGGGCGCCCTCGGAGTGGGAGACGCCCAGGCTGTCGAGGGCGCCGATCAGCTCGCGGCTGTCGAGGTCGCCCGCGCCCCGCGTGATCCATTCGGCGAGCATCGCCGCCGCCCCGCCGCGGTCCTCCGGCTCGAACGCCGCGCCCGCCGGCAGCAGGAACGTGAACGCCGCCGAGCGGACGCTGGGGATCTCCTCGGCGACGAGGACGAGGCCGTTGTCGTAGCGGTGACTGACGATCGTCGGTTCGGGCACGTGGACCTCGATCGGGCCGGGAGAGGGGCCCTTTCGCCGGCGCGAGCGGCGGGGCCGAATCATGCCATTCTAGCCGAACCCGGCGGGGGTCGCACCCCCGACGTCGTCCGGGACTCGGGTCCGTGAGGACCCCGGGATGACTGCGGGGCGTCACCGAGCGAACCCGGCACCCCGCGCCGACCGAACCCGAGCGTACGCCTTTCGTTCGCCGCGGTGCGGCTTCGTGCGGGAGCGTGACCGGCGGGCCGGGCCCCGGGCCGGTTGATCGTTAAAGGGGCGTCCCTTCCAGGCCCGGATGCCCCGTCGAGAACCTGGCTCGGAAGGCCTGGGGTGCCTGGGGTCGAGCCGAAGGCGAGCCCCCAGTCCGAGGCCATCGCGCTCGGGGCTCGCCTTCGGCTCGACCCCAGGCACCCAGCCCCGAGGTTCCCGGGTTTTTGAAAGAGCATCCGGGCCTCTTCTCGGCGCGAGACGAGGCGGCAACGAGGCTCCGCGTGGTTGCGAGGGCTGAGATCGCGGGGCTCCGGCGTCCCGGCATGCCGCTTGCCGGGGAAGGGTCCGGAACGCCGTCGACGCGAACCGCCCCGGCCTGCGCCGAGAAGCCCCTCCCCGAACCGGAGTCCCCCCGCGATGAAGAGCGAAACCGGCGAGTCCGTCTCCCTCTGGATGGCCACCGCCGACGTCCCGACCGAGAAGCCGCTCGCCGAGTCGATCGACGCCGACACCTGCATCGTCGGCGCGGGCATCGCCGGGCTCTCCGTGGCCTACTTCCTCGCGAAGGCCGGCAAGAAGGTCGTCGTCCTCGACGACGGGCCGATCGCCTCGGGCCAGACCCAGCGCACGACGGCCCACCTCTCGAACGCGCTCGACGACCGCTACTACGAGATCATCCGCGTCCGCGGCGAGGACGCCGCCAGGCTCGCCGCCGACAGCCACACCGCCGCCATCGACGCCATCGAGAAGGCCGTCGCCGACGAGTCGATCGCCTGCGACTTCGCCCGCCTCGACGGCTACCTCTTCCTGGGCGGCGACTCGACCGAGCACGAGCTGGATAAGGAACTCGACGCGGCCCACAAGGCCGGCCTGACCCGCGTCGAGAAGCTCGCGAGGCCCGCGATCAACGGCTTCGACCCGGGCGTCGCCCTCCGGTTCCCCGGCCAGGGGCAGTTCCACGTCCTCAAGTACCTCTCCGGCCTCGTCCGCGCGATCGAGAAGCTCGGCGGCGCCGTGTACACCGGCACTCACGTCGAGAAGATCGAGCCCGGGCCGCCCGCCAAGGTCCACGCGAAGGACGGCCCCGTCGTCTCCGCGGCCTCGGTCGTCGTCGCCACGAACACGCCGATCAACGACCTGGTCGCGATCCACACCAAGCAGGCCCCTTACATCACCTACGCCATCGCCGCCCGCGTGCCGCGCGGGTCGATCACGCCGGCGCTCTACTGGGACACCGCCGACCCCTACCACTACATCCGCCTGCGAGCCGATGGAGGGCGGCGACGACGTGCTCATCGTCGGCGGCGAGGACCACAAGACCGGCCAGGCGCGACGACCGGCGACGAGCGCTACAACCGGCTCGAGGCCTGGGCCCGCGAGCGGTTCCCGACGATGGGGCCGGTCGAGTACCGCTGGTCGGGCCAGGTCATGGAATCGATCGACGGCCTCGGCCTTCATCGGCCGCAACCCGGGCGACGCCGAGCAACGTCTACATCGCCACCGGCGACTCGGGCATGGGCATGACCCACGGGACGATCGCGGGCCTCCTGATCTGACCGACCTGATCCTCAGGCGGCACAACGCCTGGGTCGACCTCTACGACCCGGCCCGCAAGCCGATCGGCGGCGCGGGCGACTTCGTGACCGAGAACCTCAACGTCGCCGCCCAGTACGCCGGACTGGATCACCGGCGGCGACGTGCGCTCCGTTCACGAGATCCCGACGGGGCAGGGGGCGGTCATCCGCCGCGGCCTGAAGAAGGTCGCGGTCTACCGCGACGAGGACGGCACCCTGCACGAGCGCTCGGCGATCTGCCCGCACCTCGGCTGCGTCGTCCAGTGGAACCCGACCGAGACGACCTGGGACTGCCCCTGCCACGGCTCGCGGTTCGACCGGCACGGGACGGTGATCAATGGGCCCGCGAACGTCGACCTGGAGGAGGTCAAGGATTAGTACTACAGTTGTAACTAATCCGGCGGCTCTGCGCCGCGTTTCTTGTAATGGCATCGTCTGGCGAACGCCTGGTGGGCCCTCCGCCACTCCGACCAATCCAGGACCTCCTCGACCTCCGGCAAGCGGGCCCACAGCAGGCGGACCAGCAGCCGGTGCGCTTCCGGCGCCGTCACCGCGATCAGCTCCGGCCCGGCGCCCGACTTTTTTCGGCGGCCCGTCGGCCAGCCTCCGCACCGCCGCCAGGACGGCGTGCGCCAGCAGCGAGAGGGTGACGTGGCGGTGCCAGCCCGTCCAGCTCCGCACCTCGTAGTCGGCCAGCCCGGCCTCCTGCTTCGCCGCCTCGAAGGCCCCCTCGACCGACCATCTCGCCCCGGCGACCCGGGCCAGCCGGGTCAGGGGCGTGCGGGCCGGCCCGGCCGCGACGTAGTACGCCAGCTCCTCGCGGTCGTCGAGGCCCTTGCGGATCAGCAGCCAGCGCCGCCACGCCGGCCCGAGGTCGTGGTTGATCTCCATCCACGCCCAGGCGTACACCCGCGGCCCCTTGCTCCCGGCCGCGACGGCGACCTTGCGCCAGGCCCGCGCCGGCAGCGCCTCCGATAGGGCGGCGACCGTGGACTGGCGCGGGCCCGCCCAGACGTACTGGTTGGCCCGGACGGCCAGCACGTACTGCCGCCGCTGTTCCTCCAGCCACCGCCGCAGCTCCCAGGCGCCGTAGACCTCGTCGCCGGTGACCCACGCCGCCGGCACCCCGGCGGCGAAAGCCCGCTCGAGCATCTGCTTGGCCAGCCGGATCTTCGTAGCGAAGGCCGTCCCTTCGGGGATGCCGGCCGCCTCGCACCGTTTCGGGTCGCTGGTCCACTCCTCGGGCAGGTACAGGGCGCGGTCGAGGAACGCGGCGCCGTGGCGCGAGGCGTAGGCGAGGAAGACGCCGACCTGGGCGTTCTCGATCCGGCCGGCGGTCCCGGTGTACTGGCGGGCGACGCCGGCCGACTTGGTGCCCTTCTTGAGGAAGCCGGTCTCGTCGAGGATCAGGACCGCGTCGGGGTCGCCGAGCGATTCGACGACGTACGCACGGAGGTCGTCGCGGACCGAGTCCGGATCCCAGTCGGCGCGGCCCATGAGGTACTGGACGCCGTAGGGGTCGCCGTCGCCGATCTGCTCGGCGACCTGCCAGGCGTTCTTCCGCTGCACCGGCCCGAGGAGGCCGACGAGGTAGGCCCGGACCCGGTCGCGTGTCTCGCTGCGCGGGAAGCGGGCCCCGATCCGGGCGCGCCACCTCGTCGAGCTGCTTCCCCCACTCCTGGACGTCCTCGGGGCGGACGGCAGACCCGGTGCTGGCCATGGCGACCCTCCCTGGGTTCCACGGCCAGACTATCAGCCTCCGGAGATAGTTACAACTGTAGTACT
>CAWFXY010000005.1:0-12532 GCA_963819805.1 uncultured Planctomycetota bacterium
AGTTGTTTTTCAAATGGATCAAACAGAACTTGCATATAAAATCCTTTTACGGGACGAGCGACAACGCGGTGAAGACTCAGGTGTGGATCGCGATCAGCGTGTACGTGCTTGTCGCGATCGTCAAAAAGGAACTCGGGCTGGAGCGGAGCCTCAGCGAAATCTTACAAATTCTCAGCCTCGTCCTTTTCGAGAAAATCCCCATTTTTCAGGCATTGAGCGAGCAAATACGCAAGATCCGGAACCACCCTTCTCTAACCAGTTGAGCCTGTTCGACTTATAGCCGGACAGTTGTGATCCAGCATCATGGCAACGACGGCGGGGACGGGAGCACTCGGCGCCGTTCCAACACCTCGCCACAATGGTGCAATCGGCGTCGCCTTCCCGCTCAAGCTCAGCGACGATCGTCGCTATCTGGTGGATGACCAGGGCAAGCCGTTCTTCGTCCTCGGAGATACGCCCTGGTTCCTCCAGAGACTGCCGATCGAGGATGTGCGGCGCTCATGGATGACCGCAGAGCCAAGGGCTTCAACACCCTGTTCCTGGAGATCCTGGACGATAGCCGGATGCCATCTCGCGACGCCCACGGCCACGTCGCCTTCCAGCCCGAGACGGACATCACTCGCCCGCTGGAAGCCTACTGGCAGTATGCCGACACGGTGCTGGACGAGGCCGCCAGGCGTGGCTTCTTCGTCATCATGTCCGACCTCTGGTACGGCTACGGCAAGGGGCTCTGGATGCACCGCGTCACCCCGGCGAACGCCGCGGCTTACGGCCACTTCCTCGGCAAGCGGTACGCTTACCGCCAGAACCTGATGTGGATGCACTGCGGTGATCGCAACCCGGATGAACGGCTGGCGGAGTGCACGCGGCAGCTCGCCCAGGCTCTCAGCGAAGAGCGGCCCCGCCAGTTGCACACGGCCCACCTCTCGCCCGGATTCGCCAGCGCCGCCTTCTTCGCCCTGGAGCCCTGGCTGGACGTGAACATGGCCTATACCTACGGCCCCTCCTACCGGCAGTGGCCCCCGAGTATGGGCGGAAGAATCCCGTCCGGCCGTTCATCCTGGGTGAGACGGGCTATGAGGGCGAGCCCAACGAGATCGAGCTGCTACCCGACGCCAAGAAGGGTGACCTGTGGACGCCCTATCGGATCCGGCGCAACGCATATTGGGCCGTACTCTCCGCGCGTGCGGCTATTGCGCGGGGACGAGGCTCTGGCGCTATGAGCCGGGCTGGCGGAACTTGCTGGACGCCGCGTCCACCCCGTACCCCCGCTGATGCTCCGGCTCCTGGAGCCGCGGCCCTGGTGCGCGCTGGTCCCCGACGCGAAGCACGAATTGGTGACCGCCGGGTACGGCGCAGGAACGGGCCAGGCCGATTTCGTGACCGCGGCGATGGCGGATGACCGTAGATTGGGGTGGCGTACCTGCCCTCGGCGCAGAGGGTCACCGTGGGGCTGGCGTCATCGCGGGGGAGCTGACTGCCAGCTGGTCGATCCGACCAGCGGGCGATCGATCGCGGCGGAAGGATCTCCCTTCGCGAACCGCGGCTCCCGCGACTTTTACTCCGCGGCCAAGAACTGGGCGGGCGACGGGGACCACGTGCTCGTGCTGGAAGTCGCCGGGTAGGCGCATCGAGCCGCGAAGTGACTTCCCGGATGATTGCGTTAGCGTGTGCGAGACAGTTCCCGTCACGGAGCCTTAGGTGCAGCCCGGTCCTTCGCGGCCGTCTTCTGCGCTTTGGAGTGTGCTCTGACCGCAGGCGTTGCCGGCCCAGCTGTCCCAGACCCCGAGTCACCGCAGCCACTCGCGCTGCGACCGCTCCGACCAAGAGCACGAGCCACACGATTGCCCTCCGACTCCATCTCTGCTGCTCCTTCGAAGCTGCGATGGGAGTTTCGCTTTGTCGGCGGCTGAAACGCACAAGAACACGCCCATAACCTGGCCTTGAGACCGTCCCAGCCTCTGGCCAGTCCCAGAGAATCGGCCCGTGTACTCGGCCAGTAACCGTTCGCCTCGGACCGCTTCGCGTCTCGCCCGTCCGGGTACACGACGAATCCGCCGATGAACGAATCGCTCAGGTAGTTGTCGTCCCAGATCTCGAAGTACAGCGGCTGGCCGTCGCCGAGGGCCCGGGGCTGGTCGACCCCCGCGTCGGTCGACTTGAAACCCGACCACTCGGCGTGACGCAGGGCCGAACCGTACCGGGTGCGGAGGACCTGTCGGTCGCCGTCGGTGACGATGACGTAGGGATCGACCGTCTCGCCCTCGCCGGCCAGCTCGAAGGCCTGGATCTTGACGACCTCGATGAGCTGGCCCTCCGAGGGATCGACGTGACGATCGAGGATGGCGCGGTACGACCCGGAGTCGGCCCAGGTCTTCAGCATCGCCAGTCGCTCCTGATAGTAGGGGTGCTCCAGCGGCTGCTGCTTGATGTAGAGGACGAACTTGACGAACGGCTGGTACTGCCAGTCCTGGAACTTGCGGATGACGGCCTGCGGATCGAAGCCCTTCGCGTCCGGGTCGATCCAGGGGCTGTCGGCCCGCAGCCCGTGCTGCAGCCGCATGATCGCCTCGTAGGCCGCCTTCGGCTCGCCGCAGCAGAGCAGCCCGGCGCGGTCGGCGGAGAACTCCGACTCGCGGCACCAGGTCAGCAGCCGGCCGAGAGCGAGGAGCGGCAGCACGTTCTGGTACCGGTCGGGCACCACCGCCGAGTCGATCGCCTGGATGGCCGACAGGACGGCGTAGGCCTTGCGCTTCAGCTCCGGATGGCCGCACTTGATGTGGCCCAGCTCGCGGCCGACGACGAACTTCAGCTCGTCGGGCCGCTTCTCGAAGAGGTTCGAGAGGGCGCTGGTGACGACCAGGTGATACTGGCCGCCCGGCCTGCACGGTGTAGATCCGGGTCTGCGGCGAGTTGCGTAGTAGACGGCCGGCTTCTCGACGCCCAGGGTCGCGGCGCACTCGGCGACGAGCCTCGTCGACGGGCCGTGAATCGCCGGCTGACCCTCGATCGGGAAGGCCTCGGTGATGATGTTGGCCATCTGCGTCGCGTCGATGAACTGGCTCACCCAGTCGCCCACCTGGCCGGGCATGCCGCCCAGGAGCTGCTTCGACCACTCACTGGTGTCGCCTGCCATGACCGCAGCAACGCAGTCTGGCAAAGAGCAGATCGTCTTTCGTGGCGATATCAAACCGAGTGACCTTGCTCTTGGCCTTGCCAGGCTCAGAAGCCCGAAGCGGAGCGATCGAGGGCCACGACCACCAAAGCGAGCCAGACCAGTAGGCGTGGTCCGCGAAGCTGCTTAATTCACACACAAGGTACCTCGATCGATGAGAAGAGAGCCTGCGTACGTGCTGCTCTGCACCTCTGATTCGTCGGCGGAATCATTTGTGAAGGGCGTGAGACGTGCACCCCGCGCTTCAACCGCGGACCATCATAAGGCTGAGTCGGCGTGTAAACAATAGTTTACCGACAGTTTTCGACCCGTTCGGCTATCTTCCGCCCATGATGGGCGATGAGCTGCGGAGCGTCTCGCGAGCGAGCCGGGCTGACACAGGAAGAGGTATCGTTCCGGGCCGGTCTGTCTCGACCTTACATCAGCCAAGTCGAACGGAACCTGAAGTCGCCCACCGTGGACACGCTGTTCCTGATCTGCGATGCCCTGGGTGTCTCGGCGTCGGACTTGATTGCGAGGGTCGATGCCGCGAGAAGACGCCAACCGCGCCGATGAATTTGATAACGGATAAAGCCGACGGTAGGAACCTGGGCTGTGTACGCGTCTCTGCGATTCGCCATGCTCACGCACGTCGCAAGCCGGCCTGTCCGAAGCGCTTCACCTGGAAGTCGCAATAGTGGCTGCCATCGAGTAGGGTGCAAATAGGGGTAAATCGGGCAGCTACCCAAGTTGGCTCTACTCGACCCCGATTTGCTCACATGCAGGCCTGCCGATGGTTGGTCTCCAGGTAAGACGATGTTTCCCGCAGGTGGGTACTGACCGGCGTTGCATTTCTGCTGGATCGTCCTCCATCAGGGCACGAGCTTGCATGAAGACTACGGCCAAATTCTCGCCCTGCCGTCACTATCGGGTCGCGCTTTGGCGTCGCTGGGCTCCCGGCCCGCAGGTGCTCTTCGTCATGCTCAATCCTTCCACGGCGGACGAGACGACCGATGACCCGACGATCAGGCGCTGGATCGGCTTCGCGAAGACCTGGGAGTTCGGCTCGCTGGTGGTTGGCAACCTGTTCGCCTTCGGGACATCAAGACCGCCAGAGCTTCGAACCTGTATCGAACCGATCGGTGCTGGTAACGATGACTGGCTGGTACGCCTCCAGGCAGAATCAGCCGTGACCGTCGCGGCGTGGGGCAATCACGGCCGCTTCCTGGACCGTAGTAGCGCGGTCAGGTCGATCTTGCTGATCTTCATATCCTCCGGCTCACCAAGCACTGCGAGCCCCAGCACCCGCTCTACATGCCTCGTGACGCTGTGCCCTTGAGTTGGATGTAGGCGCTGACGTAATGACGCCAACTGACCATCGTTCCCGGTTGGTCCAGTAGGGGTCGTCCCCGACTTACTCTTCTTCCATGCCGCATCGGACGTGGCGTGGTCGTCTACCTCACTGCGGGTGTCGCGGCCTACGAGACCGCGGTCTTGGCCGAGGGAATCCTCGCAGGGCAGACTGCGGCGACGGGACGCGGGAGCGGGAGCGGGTCGAGAATAGCGAGGAGCTGAAGACTCGGGTGCTCGACCTAGACGGGCAGATTCGCTCGGCGAGGGCTGCGGTGAATCAGCCGATCGCGATCGAGCCGAGGCTCCGATTTCGAAGAGTCCCGCAAACCCACGATTTCGGGACTATCCGGTTCCCACGGGCAGAGGGTTTGCCGAGGGCGATTGAGAGCCGTTGCCATCGGTGGGCTTCCCCAACGGCTGGACCATCAATCGCGTCAGCAAGCCACCTGCGAGAGCGATGAGCAATTGCGGAAAGAAGAGCATGATTGACGCCCCGAACCACCAGATGAGTGGGTATTGGGCCAAGACGTGAGGCGAAAGTAGCTCGTAGAGAAGACCCCCCGCAAGTTCGTAGTAGTAGGCAACCCAGTAGAACGGGAACATGGCCATCGAGTCGGGGAAGAGGGCGAAAGTCCCGATGAAGATGAAGGTCGCCACCAAGCCGGATACTATGAACCCCGCCCAGAACGAGCGGCCCCGGCCTCGACTGCGAACCAGACGGAATAGCCCGAATTGCAAGCCGAGTCCGAACAACGGAACCCCCAAGAGAAGCCCTTCCCACGCAGGCGACGGCACAATGCTGCGGCTGGCATGGAAGGCACGGACGCCGGCGATGTCGATGGCGACCACGGCCACCACGACCATCAGGGTGGCGAGCGAGAGACGGGGCAGCGTCACGGCATCACTCCGGTGGATAACAGGCTTGTCTTGTGTACGCGAGATAGTAATTGGTGACGCTGGACGAGTCCACTCCGAATGCCTTCGTCGATAACCCCACCCCGGCTTAGCGACGTTTTATGTCCGCCTGCTACGGTAAGGCCTATGACCGCCAACGTGATATCGATGCAAGACGAGCTGACCAAAGAAGGGTGTGAGTAGCAATGGATACTGTTGGCGAATTCCGGTAGGCGACCGATCAGCTGGGGTCTGGGCGAATTGGGGACCCTGGAGGATCGGAATCCCGCTCCTCGGACAGCCCAGGCGAATTCGCCAACAGTATCAGCAATGGACCAGAAAACTGGAATAAGGGCCGCCAACCTCCGGCGTCACTCGCTAGCAGGGGACTTCGGGGTTGCGTAGATTCGGATTCTGTGACCTCGTCCCTTGGCCTGGGAGACCGACCATGAGTCGCCTCCGCTTCAGCCTCGCCCAGTCGATGGCCATCGTTCTCCTCATCGGGGTCGGCATCGCCGCCTTGCGGTCGGCTTCGGTGCTCTGGTCGAGTGCGGTCTTCACGCTCACCGTGACGGTCTTCTCGGCGGCCGTCCTCGGGGCGATGGCCCGCCGGGGGCGTGCCCGGATGACGTGGGCCGGCTTCGCCCTCTTCGGCTGGGTCTACCTCGGGACGACGTTCGGGCCGTGGGCGGACGTCAATGGGGTGACGGCACCGCCCTACGTGACCCGGTGGGGGCTCGACTACTGGGATTCCAAACTGTGGTCCGTCCATCGGGTGGACACCGCTCCGCCGGGGGAAGTGCTGTTCTCGCGGTTCACGCCGGTCCTGCCGCCGCTCCCTGGGCCGCCACCCGGGTCGCCCATGGCTATGCCCCCGCCCCCGGCCCTTGTGCTCACCCCGGATGCCTTCCAGTTCCGTCGCATCGGCCATTGCCTCGCGGCCATCCTATTCGGGCTCGTGGGGGCGGTCTTGGGCCGATTAATCGCTGCGGAGGACGACCGGCCCAATCACTGACCGTCGTGGACGAACTGCGTGTATAAGATTGCTTATGTGTCGAGTTCGGGCGGAAATCGGGGCAAACCAGCCTGATTTCGGGCCACCTGCTGGACCGACAGCTCCCCCGCCCCGTCGTTGCTCCCCAGCCAGACGCCCGACAGGCCGAGCAAGAGCAGCACGACCAGCAAAGACCGCAGGGCATAGCCCTGCCAGCGCCGCGAGGCCGTCAGCCACTCATAGGCGAAGACCGGGCCCAACCCCGGCCAGCTTCGCGTCGCCATCGGGTCGTCCTCCCGCATCCACGGAGCAAGGGTCTACGAACCAGAGGCCGGGCCGTGATCCTGACTGTGCCCGGAGCCAACTCGGACTAACTTTACATCGCAAAGCTAGGCGGGGGCAAGGGCCTTCCAGTCCCGGGTTGCCCGCCCCGCTTCGGTCAGCGGAGCCGGCGGCCGGCGCCGGAATCCGGTCGCAGGACGCCCGAGCCGACGATACCGAGGTCGATTGATCCGAGCGCGCTTCGGGTCGAGCCGACCGAAGCAGGTTATTTGCCCCGCGACGACATCGCCCTCGGCGCGTACAGAGTGATGGTGTGCAGCGCAGCTCGGTTCGGGCCCCGCCTTGGTCCGTCCCCGTTCGACACCCTCTACGTCCCCGTTCGACACCCTTATAGAATAGGGCATGCCGCTCGCCGACACAGCGGTTTTCGGCTTGAGTAAGGGCGCCGCAAACCAAGGGATGGTCGGCTACACAGGGCCGTCTAACGGTCGCCGGATGGCCCCATCTGGCCATGCACAGATACAAACGCGATTGCCCGCGCGGTCGGCGAGCGTCCAGTACGATGGTGCATGCGACTGGTCAACGATACGGCCGCCCGCCGCGACCGCCGCCTCGAGACGCGCCTTGACGCGCTCGCGCGCGACAGACACGTCGATGTGCATCGCGTGGCGCAATGGCTTGGCCTGGTCGAGCTCCTGCACCCAGACCGTCGATCCGTGGCCAAGGGGGTCGATCGCAATGTCGTCGGCCATCGGGGTGTAGCCGAGGACGGCGCGCCAAAAACCGACGTCAATCGCATCGCGTTTCGCCGCGATGGCCACCTGCACTTCCTGGACGACCGCACAATCGGAGACCGCACCGTGTTGCCGCGCAACTGCCGAAACGGCGCGCGCGAGCTCGACGTGCCGTGGTTCGAGATTCCAGATGTCGCGGCTCAGCCGGTCGGTCACGCGAGTATCTGCGAGAGTTAGCAGCACCCCCGCACCCGAAATCCCTGGTGCCTTCGCAACCGCCTCGGCCAAGCGCCCCGCCTCGCTCAGCGACCCGAAACGAAAGACAGCGGTCGCGCCGCCGTGCAACACGACCCAGTCATCAACGCCCTCGGCGGCGAGGAAACCATGCCAACCCTCCTCGCTCATGCTCGTCCTCCAGGTCAAGCGGCGATCTGCCGCCGATCGGTCTGCGCTCCCATGTCATCGCCCGCAGAAAGAAAGAGCTCAGCGGCCCGGCCCGCCGAGCACGCGCCCCCATTCTACCACGAGGCGCCGCGGCGAGCGCGGGACCCATCTCCCCGGCGGCGACCATGGCCCCCGCCACGCTGCAGGTCCTCAGGAACGATCGACGCAAGAAGTCGTCATGCATGCTCGGTAAGCTCCACGCGATGCGCGACACGCGCTCAGACGGAAGGTCAAGACGGAGCCTTGGTGAGCTCATCCGTCGCAACGGGCTTCCGGTGTCGGGGCGCCGGGGAGCGGCCTGGCGAAGCTCAATTCGTGGCCGTCGGGGTCGGTCAGGTGGAAGAAGCGCTCACCCCACGGTGCGTCCGCGGGGGTGGTGTCCGGCTGCAGGCCCATGGCGACGGCACGACGAGTAGAAGGCATCCACGTCGGAGACATAAAAGATCACCCGGCCCCACCAGGAGCGGGGACCACCGGCGGGCCGCGCGATCAGGTTCAGGTAGCCCGAGCCGGCGTGCAGGCTCGTGAAGGACGCCTGCTCGCCACCGTGGCGGAGGGGAAAGCCCAGGTCGCGATAGAAGCGGACCGAGCGGGCCATGTCGTGGGTAACCAGGGTGACCGCGCTGATTCCCTCGACCGCTGGCGGACCCTCATGTCGTCGGGCATCCCCGACCTCTCCAGGCTGGCTCATCATTCCCTCGAGCGGGCGTAAGCCCGGCACTTTCGGAGCGGTCCGGGTCGCCGGCCGGTGCGCATGCGGAGAGCTCGACGACGCTCTGGTCGCGTCGAAGCGAGCCGGCCCGGTGCCGCTTCAGGCCCTCACCCGGATCCACCCGTAGCGGGTGTGATCCGGCTCGACCGCCAGGGCCGCGTAGGTCTCCCTCATCCTGGACAGGTTATCCGCCCCCTTCAGCTGGCCGACCTCCAGGACGGACTTCAGCTCCTCGGTCATCCGCGCCTCGTAGTCCTTCGGGACGGCACGGTACGCGCCCGGGTCCACCGCCGCGATCCCGTACAGTCGGGCCGAGTTCAGCCCCAGGATCTTCCGCCTGGCCTGCTCGGTGAGCTCCGGGTAGCCGTACTTCTCGCGGAGCTCCTGGGGGATCTGGAACCGCCACAGCGACTCGATCTGCCACTGCGGCGACCCGTACCAGACCGAGTCCGACCCGAACACGACCCGGTCCTCGCCCAGGAACTTCAGGAGCTGGCCCAGGATGTGCGCCGCGATCGTCGGGAACGTCACCACCGACGACGCCCACGTCGTGCCGATCTCGGCGTAGCAATTCGGCAGGTCCTGCACGAGCTGGGCGTACTCCGTCGTCCATCGGATGTCCGGCACACCGCCGCGGAGCTGGCCCGCCTTCACGTCTCCCAGCGTGTCGGCCAGGAAGAAGTTCGGCTGGATGCAGGCGTGATAGGTGATGAAGTTGAGCCTCGGCCAGTCGCGCACCGCCCTGGGCAGGTCGTCCGGGTGACCGCGCCTCGGGTCCGGCGGGCCGGGGGCCAGGCCCTTGTGGACGCAGATGTTGTTGAACCCCGGCTTCTTCCCCTTGAGCTGGTCGTAGTTCTTCTGGATCAGTTCGAAGGTCGGGTAGGCCACCTCCGGATCGTCGTGCCGCCACTGCCGCATGAGGCTGTGCGGGTCGTCGTCCACCTTGGCGGAGTTCGAGATGTTGTACCCCTTCCACGAGTCCGGCTCGTGCTTGTCGATCTGCTCCTGGATGAACGGCAGGTTGCCCTTGCCGACGTAGAGCAGGCCGTGGCAGAGCATGCGCACCGAGCCGGAGATCGCGTTGACGAAGTTCCGCGCGGCGGCGGTCTGGGCGGCCGTGAGGATCTCGCCGCGCTGGGCCTCCTCCGCGTTCCGCGGCGGTCGGGGCGGCTGGCCGTCCACCCGGACCATGGAGGCGGTCACGTTGCTCAGCAGCCCGATGGTGACCTGGCTGTCCAGGTAGACGTCCTTGATGAACTGGGTGATGTGGGCGTAGGCGGGGTCGATCGGCAGCCCGACGAGGGCCGGGTTCCAGACGCCCCAGACCTCACCCCGCTCGTCCCGCTGCCCGCGCCGGTTGTAGGGGTTCGACTTGACCCGGGGCGCCGACGACGGCCCCTGGGCGATGGCGCGCAGGTCGGCCGGCGACGGCAGGCTGCCGCGGACGAGGTGGAGCTGATCGTCGAAGACGAACAGGTCCTTCGGTGGGGCCGCCTGGGCGTGCGCCGCCGGTTCGTACAGCTCGTCCGGACTGACGTCGAAGAACCGTCCGTACACGTCGTTCATGGCGAGCAGCGCGGCCGCCATGCCGCCCGAGCCGCACAGGAATTGCCGCCGGCTGATGCCGAGCCGTCTGCTCGCCTCGTCGGCTAGCTCTTCGACCCGCGCCTCGACCCGCTTCTGCTGCGTCGGTCTGCGGCGCCGGCATGTACTCGCCGTTGGAGATCATCCGCGTCGGGACGGGGGAGCGGAGGGACTCCGCCACGTCCGCGCACCGGCACCTGGCCACCTGCTCCGGGTCGAGCAATCCGTGGTCCTCCTCCCAGACGCGACCCGATTCGTTCCATGGTTCCACGGGCATGGGTCACCTCCTGCTGCGGCGCGCGATCCCTGATCCGACCGGCGGTGCAGGCATCCTGACCGGTACACCCGTCACCACTCCTCGTCGGGGCCGACCCTGCCAAGTATCCCTCTCACCCCGGCGGAACGCCAGGGCCTCCCACCACCGCCGGTCTGTCGCCCCCGAGGTCAGAGGGACTGGACCTGGATCAGACGGCCGGCCTCCTCATGACCCATCGCTCGGTGGCCGCCCTTGTCGAGGCGCAGTCGCCGAGTGCTCGTGGTCGCGGCGCCGGCCACGGCGGTGGTAGTGACCGCGCCGCGAGAGCCTTTCAACGGCCGTCGGCAACGCACTTGCGCGGGCGACCGCAGAGCGACGCGTAGTCGGGGTGGGGAGCAAACCAGAGCCAGGCATGGCTGACGGATGGGACGACCCGGCCGGGGCCGGGCTCTTTCGTCACCGGGAGTGCCCGGTCGATCATTTTGCCGGCCGCATGGAATCTCGCGGGTTTTCCTTGGACACAGGAATCCGGCCGGTGTCCAATGGCTGGTCATGAGAACCGGGCGAGGTCCCGGATGACGAGGTCAACAATCATATGGGAAATCCCGGCTGAGCCAGGAGCCGCTCCTGCCGCTCGAAGCGTAATCATGCCGACAACGGGCCGATCGCCCCATCCCCCGGGAAGGATAAGGAATCTCCCATGACTCGACGATTCACGGTGATCCTGGCCCTCGGCCTGGCGGTGCTGGCCGCGTGCCCCGCCTTCGCCCAGGAACCGAGGGCCAAGGCGAAGGCCCAGCGGCCCTCGTCGCCCGAAGGAGTCAGGATCGAGCGCGACCTGGCTTACGGGCCTCACAAGGAGCGCAATACGCTGGACCTCTACCTGCCGACCGAGGGCAAGGCCCCGCCGCCCGCTGGTCATCTGGATCCACGGCGGTGCCTGGCGGGGCGGGAGCAAGGACGGCGGGCCACAACCGGCGATGCAACTCCTGCGGCGCGGGTACGCGGTCGCCAGCATCAACTATCGGCTCAGCCAGCACGCGCCGTTCCCCGCCCAGATCGAGGACTGCAAGGCCGCCGTCCGCTTCCTGCGGGCCAATGCCTCGAAATACGGCCTCGACCCCGACCATTTCGGCGCTGGGGCGGCTCGGCCGGCGGGCACCTCGTCGCCTTGCTCGGCACCAGCGGCGATGTGAAGGACCTGGAGGGAGACGGGCCGAACCCGGGTGTCAGCAGCCGCGTCCAGGCCGTCTGCGACATCTTCGGCCCGGCGAACCTCCTCACCATGGCGGCGCAGTCCAGGCCCGACAGCACGATCCAGCACGACGCTCCCGATTCGCCGGGATCCCTGCTCCTCGGCGGCCCGATCCTCGACCGCAAGGACAGCCGCTCGTCGTGCCAGCCCCGTCACCTACATCACCCGGGATGACCCGCCCTTCCTGATCGTCCACGGCGACAAGGACACCACCGTCCCCGTCGGCCAGAGTCGGGAGCTGCACGCGGCGCTTCAAGAGGGCGGAGTCGATTCGACCTTGATGATCGTCCCCGGCGTCGGCCATGGCCCGGAGATCCTCACGCCCGAGGTTCTCCGGGCCGTCATGACGTTCTTCGACAAGCATCTCAAGCATGGCACGGCCGCGCGTTGAGCCGTTCGCTCGTCCACGATCCTAGGGCCGGGGTGCACCGCCGACGATGAGAATCGTTCGCCTTGAATCCTGGAATGTGAGCGTCCCCTATCTCCACGACGAGATCAGCAGCCGCGTCGCACGCGGCGGGGTGACCGACACGATCGTCCGCCTCACCGTCGACAACGGCCTCGTCGGCTGGGGCGAATGCACTTCGGGACCCGACGTGGCCTCCGTCGAACAGGCGGTCCACTCGGCCATCCCCTTCGTGGTCGGTCGCGATCCCTGGCAGAGCGAAGCGATCGGCCGCGATTACTTCCGGACCGGCCTGTGGGATCATCGCCCACAGACGGGCAATTACGCCTTCGCGGGGATCGACCAGGCGCTCTGGGACCTCTGCGGTAAGGAATGCGGGCAGCCGCTCTACCGCTTGTTCGGCGGAGCCCTGCGCGACGAGGTGGATTACTTCTACGCGCGAAGCGGGGGAGGCTGCTCGTTGC
>CAWFXY010000006.1:0-5304 GCA_963819805.1 uncultured Planctomycetota bacterium
AAGCTCCATGTTGAAGGGATCGACCGGGCCGGCCTTCTGCCGCTCGTGGCGGTCGACGACGTCCTGGTGCCAGACCGACCAGGCGGCGGTTGCGGGGGTCCTTGGAGAGCGTCTCGACCTTCGACCGGGCCTCGGCCACCTCGGCCTCCGTGACGACCCGGACCGGCAGCTCGATCGTCGCGACCGGTGGACCAGGACGGCGTCGGCGTTCTGCTCCTGGCGGGCGCCCTCGTAGGCCTCCTCCCAGGCCGCGACGATGCGCCGCGACAGCTCCTCCAGCCGGGTGAGCCCGCGGAGCCTCCGCATCCGCTCCTCGGCCGCCTTGCGGTACATCAGGTGCGGCGACTGGTCGCCGGCCGCACCGGTCCAGCCGAGCACCGGCAGGTCCTTGCCGTGCTCGCGCTGCAGGGACTCGCGGACGTCGTGCCAGAAGTCGGCGTTCGACGGTCGAGCCCCCCTCGACCTCCTGCGAGGGGCAGGCGACGTTGACCGCGGTGGCGATCAGCTTGCCGCCGCGCGTCCCAGAAGAAGAGGACCTCGACGCCCTGGTCCTCCGGCCCCTCGATGCCGCGGAAGTCCGGCCTGTCCGTGGCGCCGTACATCTGCGGCCCGGCCGTCGGCATAGATCGCTCGTCGGTTCTGGGCGACCACCGCGTGCCCGAGGCCCCAGCCGGCGCGGGCCGGCTTGCGCGACTCCCAGGCCTTCGCCGCCGCCTCGGCGATCCGGGCGGAGAGGAACTCCGCGTACTCCGCCGGCTGCATGACGCCGTCCTTGGGGATCTCGTACTCCCCGTCCTTCGTGACCGGCGCGGTGTGCGTGTGGGTGGCGCTCAGCACCAGCTTCCGGACGTCGAATCCGGGCAGCCGTTCCTTGAGCCGCCGGCGGACGCGGTCGAGGACCGGCGGCGTCGATCGCCACCAGGTCGCACGAGACGAGGATCGCCTGGTCGAGCGACCTTGTCGCCTTCCCTCGACTCCAGGGCCAGGGCGGTCGCCGTCACGGGGCTCTCGACGCCCCTGGAGATCCGGGTATGCATCTGGCCCGCGAGCGCGACCGGCCGATCGGGCGTGATGCTGACCGTCGCAGCCCCGACGTGGAGCTCGGCGGCCCGGCAGTCGGCAGGTACGGCGGAAACCAAGGAGGCGGCGACGGCCAGGATCGAGAACGATGGCCGACTCAGCTTCGCTGTCAACATTCATGGGGTCCTGGAGGAAATCCTCATCGGAAAACGATCCCGGGGTTTCCCGGTCGAGAGACCAGCGACTCGCTGGGCGGCCTCATCGGGGCGATCCGAACTCACAGCAGACCGCCGCGCATGGTCCGGTACAATACGAGAGTGGCCCTCGACACGCGCCTGGACGGTACGCCGATCGTCGATGAGCGGTCACGAAGCCTTCCACCGGGAGCTCACCCCGGATGTTTCCGAGCAGGGAGCCACACCTCACGGACCTCCGGGAAGGCGGGGACGTTCACCGCCCCGCTCACTTCGCCGTGAACTTCTGCAACCGCCGGCCGTTGATCTCGGCCACGTAGACGTCGCCGTGGGAGTCGACGCAGACGGCATGCGGCATCGCGAACTGGCCGGGGCCGGCGCCCGGCTCGCCCCAGTGCTGAAGCGCCTTGCCGCTCCGGTCGAGGACGGTCACGCGGCTGGCGCGGCCGTCGGCCACGAAGAGGCGGCCGGTCGGCGGTGAGGAAGAGGCCGTAAGGCGCACCCCCCTCCTTCCACTGGGCGAGGAACTTGCCCTGGGAGTCGAACACCTGGACGCGGTCGTTCTCGCGGTCGCCCACGTAGATCCGGCCGTCCGGGTCGAGGACGATGGCGTGCGGCAGGTTGAACTGGCCTTCGCCCTTGCCCTTCGTCCCCCACTCCTTGAGGTAGCGGCCGTCCTTCGAGAACTGCACGACCCGCGAGTTGCCGTAGCCGTCGGAGACGAAGAACTCGCCCGAGGGGGTGACCGCGACGTCGGTCGGCTGGTTGAACCGGTCGGGTCCTGCGCCCGGCATCCCTTGCCGGCCCAGGGTCATCAGGAGCGTCCCCTCGTGGTCGAACTTCCGCACCAGGTGATGGCCGACGTCGGTGGTCCAGACGTTTTGCTCGCGGTCGATCCGCAGGCCGTGGGCCTTCTTCACCAGCCCCTCGCCCCAGGAGCGGAGGTATTTCCCGTCGCGGTCGAAGACCACGACCGGCGGCTCGCCCCGATGGAAGACGAAGACGCGGTCGGACGCGTCGGTCGCCACGGCCGAGACCTGACCGAGCTTGATCGGGCTCGACGGCTCGGGCCAACCGGCGACCACCTTGTAAGTCGGAACGGACTTCGACGAAGGCTCCTCGGCGAACGAGGCCGTCAGCACGAGGCTTCCGGCCGAGGACAGGAGCGTCAGCAGGACCATCGCTCGCGCGTGCATCGGCAGGCCTCCCGGATCAGGGCGTTGGATCGTTCCCTTCAGGACTTCGCCGGCGTGTTGTCTCTCCAGACGCGGAGGACGTTCTCGCCGAGGATCTTGCGGATGGTGTCGTCGGAATGCCCGCGCTGGACCATGCCGACGGTGAACAGCGGCCAGTTGGTCCAGGCGAGGCTCTGGATGGCCCGGGGAGTTTCCTTGTAGTTGTCGACCGGCCAGAGGTGCTCCCAGCGCGGCCCGGCGAGGGCGAGGGCCGATCGGCCGTCCTTGCGCCTGGGCAGCTTCGCGCGTTCGGCCGCGTCGTTCCGCGACGTGTAGGCGATGTCGGGCCCGACCGCGACGTGTTCGGCCCCGAACCGCTTCACGGCGTAATCGATGTGATCGAGAAACGCGGTGATGTCTCCCGGGCCGCCGAGGAACCGCGGGATGCAGCAGATGCCGATCAGGCCCCCGGTGTCGCAGATGGCGCGCACCGTCTCGTCGGGCTTGCCGCGGAAGTGCTTGTAGAGCCCCGCGCAGGTGGTGTGGCTGGCGACCATCGGCCGGCTCGAGGCCTTGGCCGCCTCGAGGCTGGTGCGCCAGCCCGAGTGGGCGACGTCGACGATCACCCCCAGCCGGTTCATCTCGGCGATCGCCTGGCGGCCGAAGTCGCTGAGCCCGCCGTCGTTCGGCTCGCCCGCCCCGTCGCCCAGGGGGTTGCGGCGGTTGTAGGTCAGGTGCATCATCCGCACCCCGAGCTGGTGGAACAGGCGCACGACCCGCAGCTCGTCGCGCTCGCTCACCCAGCGCTGGGTGAGCGGCACCCCGTTGGTGGTGAAGGCCAGGCAGAGCGTGCCCGCCTTCTTCGCGGCGACCACGTCGTCGGGACGGACCGCCTTGGCGAGCTGGTCGCGGAGCAGGTCGGTCGTGTACGTGAACCGCGCCAGCCGCTTCAGCAGCCGCAAGGGGTCGTTCCCCTCCTCGCCGGTGTTCTGGAAGATGCCGGTCACGCCCGAGGCGCGGAAGGCGTCGAGGAACTCGCGGCGTTCGTCCTCGTCGGTCGCGCAGCGCGTCATCGACATCTCTTCGCGGAGGTCGACCAGCTCCTCGTCCGAGGCGCCCGCCTCGATCGCCCTGGCGAAGGCCGCGCCGTCGAGGGCGGCTCGCGGGGCGAAGCCGTACGACTCGAAGACGAGGCTGCCGGCGTGGAGCTCCAGCCCGTGCGCCAGGTCGGTCGCGCTCGGCTTGAGGACCTCGAGGGCCACCCGCCTGGCCTGCCGGATCGTCGGGTTCTCCGTGGCGAACGGCCCGGCATCGACGCCGGGCTCGTCGCCGCGCGACGAACCGACGCCCAGCCCGGTGCCGAGCGCTCCGGCGGCGGCGAGGGAGGTCTGAAGGAACCGTCGCCGGTTCGAGGGGATGAACGTCATCTCGGAACGACTCCTTCGATCAAGGGCGGGCCACGATCCGCAGCGCGATGTCCTCGGAATACTCGGGCGACCCCACCATGGCGCGGCCGCCGCCGTGGTCGAGGTCCAGGGTCCGGGCGACCTCCCCGGTGCGCGTGTCGACCCACTCGACCCGATACTTGCCGGCGGGGAGGTTCAGGCCAAGCTCGGCGCGGGTCCCGCCGAGCAGGTAGATCGCATACGCGCGGCCGGGCTCGGCCAGCGCGTAGGCCGAGGCGCCCGCCGGTACCCCGGAGGCGATCACCGACGGGTCGGGCACCATCTTCAGGAAGTCGAAACCCGCGAGGAACCGCTTGAGGATCGCGAGCTGGCTCCGCAAGGCCGGCCCGCCGCCCCCCGGCGTGGGGGCCACGACCCTGGCCGTGCCGTCTTCATGGTCGGCGGTGAACGAGTAGTCGAGGTTGCTGTAGACGCTCCCCCCGGCCAGCAGGAACGCCCACCCCTCGGTGCGGTAGGGGCGGTCGGCGGTCCCCTGGAACCCCGTCTCGTCGTCGCCGATCGCCTTGTTCAGCCCGGCGTTCTCGGCGATCACCCGCGGGGGGCTGGCGTAGTGGAAGTTGAACAGCGAGACCTCCGGGATCGGGTCGTCGATCCTGGCCGAGCCGTTGGCGATGTTCTGGGCGATCATGTGCCGGGCGGGCAGGCCGCGCTCGGCCTCGGCGATCGTGCGGGCGATCCGCGCCTCCCAGTCGAGCGACGTCCTGCGCTCGTACGGCTCGTTGCAGATCTCGTAATAGAGGTTGTCGAACTCCTTGAGTTCGCCGACGACCTTGCGCACGAACGCCTCGTGCCGCGCGACCATCTCGGGGTGCTTCAGCGTGAAGACCTCGTTGCGCGGCATCGACCCGACATCGTTGACGTTGTTCCGGCCGTGCATCGGGTTCGCCGTCCAGAGCCCCTCGTCGTAGAAGGGGCAGAACAGGACGAGCTCGACGACGATCCCGCGCTTCGCGGCCGCGGCGCAGAACGTCTTGAGCCGCCGGAAGTACGCCTCGTCCCAGCTCCCGAGGTCGAACTTGTTCCCGCCGTCGGCCGCCCCGGGCGTCGCCGACCGGGCCCAGGGGGCGGCATACCGCCCGGGGGCCGGCGCCAGGGTATTGCCCGCGATCTTGAACGAGCCGGGGATCTCGCGATACGTCCCGGTGAACGTCCGCGTGAGGTTGAACCCGCGGCTGTGCAGCTCGTCCAGATAGGGCACGAAGTCGAAGTCGAGGTTCAGGACGGCGCCGTAGTGCTCGCCCGAGGTGATCAGGAACGTGGGCTTCCCCTCGAACAGGAAATAGCGCGGATTCTCCGGGTGGGGCGCGATCGGCTTCCCTCCGGGAGCGGCCGTTGCCATCAGGGGGAATCCCAGGATCAGGACCAGCGACGCGCCGAGCCATCGGTGCGGAGCCTGCGCCATCGTTTCGGATCTCCTCGGCGGGACGGTTCGATCGGATCGAGGACCGG
>CAWFXY010000007.1:0-23669 GCA_963819805.1 uncultured Planctomycetota bacterium
GCGTTATGTGGTGCACCACATAACGGTCCGACAACACCGAAGCAGTTTGGGGCGTAAGGGAGGAGTTCCATCCTGTCGTTGGTTCTTGGATCTTTGCACCGATCATCGGCTAATCGAGCGTCGTCCCATCGACATCATCTCGCGAGGCACTTCCTGCGGGGAAGCAAACATAAAGGCGGCTTATCAGACGCGGCATCGAGGCCTCGGCCTGGCAACACGGTTATCATGCACGAACTTTCGGGTTGTCTCTCCGCCTGGTGTGAAAGTCGGTGCTATCTGAGTTCAGATACCCTCTCGCAAACGATGGTAATCGAGAAGCCCCAACGCCTTTTGGAGAGACTATGTGATTCCAGGGAGTTCCCGATCTCGATAACCACTCTCGAATGCGTTTTCTCGACTCACACCCTCAGGGACGGGTTCTGAGAAGGCAATATGGCAGCAGACTATGAAACGACGGGGGATCACTCAGCATATCCTCGCCGAGCCTGGTGGCTCACCCGCCAGGGGCTTCTACTGGCCCTGAGCACTGGTGGGCGAGGTAGTAGTCCACCTGCCCGCTGCGGATCACGGCGGTGGCGTGCCCGGCCGATGGCGAGGCCTACGCTGAGCGCTATTCCCAGCATGGTCAGTGTTGAAGGCTCGGGGATGGTTTGTGGGACGGTGAGTACCGACGAGATCCCGTAAAGCTGTCTGAGGTCACGGAGGTCGCTGCGACCCGAGGAGATCCAGGCGTCGCCGGTCTGTGTGGTGGAGCCTACCTGTGGTGTCGGGGGGGACCCGAGCGGCCCGCCGAATCCGGTGCCGAAGGGATTAGTGCCGGTCCATACGAAAAAGACGGGGTCGACGGGGTTGCCCGCGAGGTCGAGGTTGATCTCGTGGAGGAGTGCCCTGGACCAGAGTCCCGCAGGGGTCGTGGTGGTGGTGACCAGCGTCCCGTCGGACAAGTACACGGGAGCGTTCGCCTGACCGACGTGATCGATCGCGTCTACCGAATCCGTCGAACCGATGGCGAGCCAATTGACCACCACGCCATCGTACGTGGCTCCTCCCGCCTGGACATTCACAAAACTGTCGTAGTCAGCTATGTTCGTGGAGGTCGCGTCACGGATGCCGTCGGTGACGAAGACGAAACGGAAATGGTCGCCCGGGTTGAGCCCCGCCGGAGTTTGGAGAATGATGCCGGCCTCGGCCCGGCCTCCCAACCCAGACCCCAACCAGAGCACTGCAGCGACGATCGCGAACCGCTGTAGATGCGGACCCATCGGAGGACTCCTCGATATAGATGAATGAGTCCAGGGTCGAATCTGGTCCCTGGTGCGGCTCACCTCCCTGGGGAAGCCCCAGAGCGGACAAGCTGCAAGCTCGTTTTGCGGAGTCTAAAGTATCGGAGAGTTAGGGTTCAAGCGATGCGCGGCTTTTCGGCAGTCTTCTCCCTCCGATTGTGTTGTTCTATGGAACGCAGTGCCATGCTGCCCGCAATGTTCAGAGCGAGTTGAGCCGCACCCGCTTGCGTCCGCTCCGTCCGCCTGCTGAACACTCGTCACGTTGAAGATCGTTGTTTTTTTCTCCGCTGCTGATAATGTTGGCGAATTCGCCTGGGTCGCCCTGGCCCCCAGGATTCTGCCTGCCTGGGGGACCCAGCTTGCCCAGAGTCCGGCTAATCGGCTGCCGCCGGGAATTCGCCAACAGTATCCGCTGCTATCGGAACCCCTCGTAGTAGTCAGCGGGCGGGAAAGCCGTCCACACGGCGAAGGGGGTCAGGTAGGTGGATGGCTCAGGTCGGGAGGTACGCGACATGCGAGACGCCGAAACGACGCCGACCATCAACCAGGAAGCCATTCCTGATTGCACCTACTGGAGAGCTGGATGATGTGAAATGTGCGCCGCGGAACGCGGTGTTGAATCCCTGACGCAGTCAGGAGGAGCCCGGAGGGATGCTCCTGGGTCATCATCCGACCCTGGTTCGCTCCCCGCGCCTGGCAAGAGTTCATGGGCCCGTCCGGCCGCCGTCATCACCCTGGACGGCACTTGACTTTCAACGGTACATCTTACCCGACTACGGGAAGGCCGGTCCACGAGCCCCGGGGCCGGCCCGACCCGGCCCTTCAGGGGCCCGAAACGCGGGGCGCAGGGCGGGAGCTTGGCCCGTTCGTCCCGCCACTTCTTCACGCCCTCCGGCCGTCCCATCGCCTCGTACAAGGCGACCAGCCGGTCGGCCGCCTCCGCGGCCCCGGCGCGGTCGTCCGGCGTGAAGGTCAACAGCGGGACGGTCGGCCGACGATCGCGCAGCCCGGTGTACCCGTCGATCAGGAGCGGCTCGGCCTCGGCGTACTTCCGCTGGCCGCTCAGCGCGGCCCCGAGCCGGGATCGGACGAGGGCCGCCCGCCAGCCCCCCGGCTCGGACGCCTCGTAGATGGCCAGGCTGGTGCGCAACAGCGCCTCGGCCTCGGCGTGCCGGCCCAGCCGGATCAGGCAGGCGGCGCGGCCGGCCCCATAGAAGGCCTCCGGCCGCGAGCCCGGCCCCTGGCGGGCCCGGCGGGCGACCCGGACCCGCTCGTACAACGACTCGGCGTCGGCGTACCGGCCCTGCGCCCGGACGGTCTCGGCCAGGTAACCGATCGGCAGCAGCGTGTCGGGGTGGTCCGGGCCCCGTCGCCGCTCCTGGGCCGCGATCACCCCCCGATAGCACGCCTCGGCCTCCGCCCAGTGCCCGCCGTCCTGCAGCGCCCGAGCGAGATCGAAGCGGGCCCCCAGGGCTTCCGGATGCTCCGGCCCATGGATCTGGGCGTTCAGCTCGGCGTGCCGGCGCTGCTGCACGATCGCCTCCTCGTGCTTGTCCTGCAGGGACATGGAGATGGCCACCTCGCCGAGGAGTAGCAGGGCCAGCGGGTGGGTGTCCCCGAGCAGCCGGCGGCACCGAACAAGTCCCTCGGAGGCGACGGCCTCGGCGTCGGCGTAGCGGCCGACCAGGACCAGGTGGTACGCCCGCTCGAAGTCGTACTGGACCGCGGCCAGGTGATCGCCGAGCTGGGCCACCACCGGGCCGGCCTCGGCCAGGAACGCCTCGGCCTCGGCCGCCTTCCTGTGACGATCGGCCACGGCGGCCGCCTGCAGCAGGACGTCGGCCCGCACCTCCGGCGGCAGGTCCGGTGCCCCTCGGGCGGCCGTCAGCACGGGGGCCAGCCGCCTCTCGGCGGCGGAGAAATCGCCCCGCAAGCTCTCGACCGAGACCAGCCCCATGCCGGCCCGGATGGTGTCGACGTGGCCTTGCCCGCGCGCCTGTGCCAGCAGGTCCACCGCCCGGGCGAGATGGGGCGCGGCCGCATCCTCGTCGCCCAGGTGCAGGTACGTCTCGCCGATGGAGGAGCGGATCGAGCCCTCCAGCAGCGGCCGGTCCTTGAACGGGCCGGGGAGCCGGGCGGCGGCCCGGTCGAGGAGCGTGCGGACCTTCACGTCCCTGTCCGGCTCGCCCGGCCCCGCCTGGAAGAACGGGGCGCTCTGCAGCAGCAGGTCCCTGAAGAGGAAGTCGCGGACGGCGGCGGCATTGGCGGCCTCCTCGACCGCCGCCCGCCGCTGGAGCGCCTCGGCCTCCTTCGCCGATCGCTCGGCCTCGGCCCGCTGGGCCTCGGCGCGGCGGGCCGCGTCGGCCGCATCCCGCTGCCGGCGGGCCTCGACCATCCCCCAGGAGGTCCCCGCCACCGCGACGACCAGCGACAGCAGCACCAGGGCGGCGGCGGTCACCGCGACCCGATTGCGGCGGACGAACTTGCCAAATCGGTAGCGCAGGGTGGGCGGGCCGGCCGCCACCGGCTCGTGGTTCAGGAACCGCTCCACGTCCGCCGCGAGGGCGGCGGCCGACTCGTAGCGCCGGCCCCGGTCCTTCTCCAGCGCCTTCATGCACCACCCAGTCGAGGTCGCCGCGGACGAACCGGCCGAGCCGGGCCGGCTCCGTCCCGCGGTTGACGGCCACCGTCGGCAGGTCGACCGACGATCCCAGCCGGCTGCTCGGCGGCGGCGGCTCGTCCTCGCGGATCACCCGCAGCACCTCGTGGAGGGCCGCCCGCCGCACGGCCTCGCGGCTGATCGGCGGGCTGCCGGTCAGCAGCTCGTACAGGACGGCCCCGAGGGCGTAGACGTCGGCCCGCGTGTCCACGTCCCGGGCGTCCGGGCCGGCCTGCTCGGGGGCCATGTACAGCGGGGTGCCGGCCACCGAACCGGGGGCGGTGAACAGGGTCTGGTCGGTCAGCCGGCCGCCGCCGACGGCCTTGGCCAGCCCGAAGTCGATGACCTTGGGCGACCGGGACGCCGTCGTGCTCCTCGACCAGCACGTTGCTCGGCTTGATGTCGCGGTGGATGACCCCCTTCTGGTGGGCGTGCTGGACGGCCCCGCAGACCTGGCGGAACAGCTCGAGCCGGCCGGATATCGGCAGCCTGCGGGCGTCGCAGTAGTCGGTCAGCGGGACGCCGTCGACCAGCTCCATGACGAAGAACGGCCGGCCGTCCGGCGTGGCCCCGGCGTCGAGCACCTTGGCGATGTGCGGGTGGTCCATCAGGGCCAGGGCCTGCCGCTCGGCCTCGAACCGCGCCAGGACGGCCCGCGAGTCCATCCCCGGCTTGACGAGCTTGATCGCCACCTTGCGGCGGACCGGCTGCGTCTGCTCGGCCGCCCAGACCGCGCCCATGCCCCCTTCGCCGACCTTCTGGAGCAGCTTGTAGCGGCCGGCCACCAGAGTGCCGGCGGCGTTCGCCCGTCGAGACACCGCCGGGAGGAGACCCGGCGGTGACCTCGGGCGGTCCCGGCGGCCGATGGCCGGGGGCGATGGGCGTCGGAAGGTCGGGGGCCACGTCGTCCCGGTCGGTCGCCAGTAGCCGGGCCCGGTCGCAGCCCTTCTCGCGGGCATAAGGGTCCGCCGGGTCGGGCCGGCAGAGCGCCGCGACGAGCGGGTCGGTGTCCGTGTCCGCCGACTGGGCCACGGCGAGGCACGCGGGGCAGCCGTCCAGGTGGGCGGCCACGGCGGCGAGGGCCTCCCCGGAGAGCCGGCCGGCGGCGAGGGCGGCCAGCGTCTCACGATCGGGACAGTCGGCGGGTGCCATGGCTCACTGCCCCCCCTCGATCAGTTCGCCGAACTCCTCGCGCAGCCGCTTGAGCACCCGCGACTTGGCGATATAGACGGCGCCCGGCGTCATGCCCAGCGCGGCGGCCACGTCCGCCGGCCGCCGGGCCTCCACTGTCACCATCACGAACGCCCTGCAGGTGCGTTCCTCGAACTCCGATCGAATCAGCTCCAGGGCGCGGCGGTAGAGGTCGCCGGGCTCCGCCTCAGCCCCGGCCTCCGAATCCGGCGGGCCGACCTCGGGGACCTGGTTCATCTCCTCCTGGGCGGTCGTTCCGCCGGACGCCTGGACTTGGTCCACGTGGCGGCGCCAGTGGTCGCGGACCTTGTTGCGGGTGATCGTCCAGAGCCAGCCGCGGAACGAATCGCCGGGCCGCTCGCGGCGGAAGTCGGCGAGGTGGCGGGCCACGGCGGCAAACACCTCCTGGCTGACGTCGGCGGCATCCGCCTCGGACACCCCGGCGCCTCGGCACCAGACGTAGACCGTCTGCTCGTACAGCCGGACCAGGCGCTCCCACGCGCCGGCTTGGCCGGCCCGGAGCCGCACCAGGAGGCTTCCCCCGACCGAGGAATTCGCGTCGCCTGTCGGGGGCTCGGCTTCGTGAGCAACGTCAGCGCCGTTCATGGCCGGGGCCGCCTTGAAGGAGAGAGGGTAACGACGAAGAAATGGTATCGCGCTTCCAGGGGTTGATGCTAGCGGCCGGTTCTCCGCGCGGTGAAGGAGAAAGGCGACGATACCCGGCCGCCGCTGCGCGAAATCGTGAAAGGCCGCCGCGTTGTCTCTGTAGAAGGAACAGAGCCCCAAACGGAATTGGTCAACAGCCCTGAGAAACGAGACGAATCCGGCAATTCCGACTCGGCCTCGAAAACTCGGGCCAAGTGCTCGCTGCAATCGTTAGCGGAGACGTCCGAGTCGGCTCGAGAGGCGAGTCCCGGGCGCGCCCCGTCCCGGCCGGGCGATCCGGTCGCGACGGGTGCGCCCGAGGATCTCACTCCCGGCTGGAGGAGGGCGTCCGGCCCGGGCGGCGTGCGCCCGGGCTTGCTCGATGGACGGTCGATCGCGCCCCGTGCGGGGCGCTGTTCACCCACGGAGATTGCCCCATGATCCGCCGATTCTTCACCCGTCGGAAAGTCACCTCCGCGGCCGGTAGGGCCGCATGCCCCGGGGCGCGCCGCGCACGCCGGAGCCGACCGGCCCTCGAATCCCTCGAGGGCCGCACCCTGCTGTCGTTCCTCGGCTCGGAGCACCGGGTCAGCCTCAATCCCCAGGCCTCGGACAACTTCGGGTCGGACAACGCCAGCTCGCGCACCGGCACGTCGGTGGCCGTCTGGGTCAACGCGTTCTCGAGCACCGACCACGACATCTGGGCCCAGCGGTACGACCAGACCGGCCAGGTGGCCGGCGCGCCGATCCAGGTCGACTTCCTGGGCACCGACGACTCGTACGCCCCGCACGTGGCCATGGACTCCTCGGATAAGTTCATCGTCACCTGGGAGAACCTCAATCCGGACGGCACGCACAGCGTCCTGATGCGCTACTACAGTGCCTTGGGGTCGCCGCTCACCGGCATCACCCAGGTCAGCGCCCCGGGCTCCACGGACTACCAGCCCGACGTGGCCCTGTCCAACGGCTCCGTCGTCATCACCTGGGCCCACCATTTCAGCGCGACGAACGACGACATCTACGCCGAGCGGTACGTCATCTCCAACGGCGTCCCGCAGGGCCAGGGCATCTTCGTCGTCAACGCCGATGGGAACTCCGAGGCACACCCGAGCGTGGCGATGCAGCAGAATGGGATCTTCGACATCGCCTACGAGCGACAGTTCAGCGGCAGCGACTGGGACATCCTCGCCAGCCAGTACGACGGCAACGGGGCGCTGGTCCGCGGCGACATCCACATCAATTTCGATGCCAGCGCCGAGCACAATCCGAGCATCTCGATGGACAACAACGGCAACGCGGTGGTCGCCTACGAGGAGGCGGCCAACGGCCAAGACACCGGCATCTACGCCAACCGGCTGAGCACCGGCGGGGTCGTCAGTGGCCGGATCACCGTGCGCGACGACTTCGGCAACGGCGAGGGCGGCCCGTCGGTCGCCCTGGCGCGGACGGACGGCCAGTTCGTCGTGGCCTACAACAACCACTTCGGGCTCCAGGCCACCGAGATGAGTGCGAATAACGCGCCCCTGGCGACCCTCGGGCCGGTCTTCGGGATCGGGGATGTCGCCGCGGCCAGCATCGACGGCTTCGATCGCTTCGTCGTGACCTCCACGAGGTTCAACCCGGCCACCAACCATGAGGACATCTTCAGCCGGCGCGACTTCCTGCCCTCCGGCGTGGAGGCGCGGGTCAACCCGCCCAGCGGGGTGTTCACGCTCACCGATACCCAGACGGACAACGCCAGCTCCCCCGGCACGAACGGCGTCTCGGTGGCCGTCTGGGTGAATAACGCCTCCGGCGACAACAACGACATCTATGCCCAGCGGTTCGACAATCTCGGCCGACCGCTCGGGCCGGTGGTCGCGGTCGATACCACCACCGCCAACTCCCAGCACCCGCATGTGGCGATGGACAGCGGGGGGCGATTCGTGGTCACCTGGGAGAACGTCAACGTGAACGGGACGTCCGCGGTGATGGACCGCTACTTCAACTTCGACGGCACCGCGGTGACCCCCATCACGCAACTCTCCCCCAACGGCGCGATCGACGTCGATCCCGACGTGGCCGCCAGCGCCGGCTCCTTCGTGATCTCCTACACCCATACCTTGAGCCCGACGAACCACGATATCCTCGCCGAGCGGTTCGTCGTCTCCGGCACCACCGTGACCCCGCAGGGCATCTTCGCTGTCAACAACGACGCGAACGATGAAGGCCGCTCGAGCGTGGCCATGTCCCCGAGCGGCCGGACAACCATCGCCTATCAGAGGCTGTTCGGCGGCAGCGACTGGGATATCCTCGCGAGCCAGTACGACGGCGGCATCCTCGTCCGCAGCAACGTCCACGTCAATTTCGACGGGCTCACCGAGCTCAACCCGAGCGTCTCGTCGGACAGGGACGGCAACGTGGTCGTCGCCTATGATCGCATCAACAACGGCGAGTCGGGCATCTACGCCAACCGGCTGACCTGGTTGACCGGGGCGGTGTCCCCGCTGATCACCGTCCGCGACGTGGCCGGCATCACCGAGCGCGGCCCATCGGTCGCGCTGTCCCAGACGACCGGCGACTTCGTGGTGGCCTATAACGTGGGCGCCACGTTCACCACCCAGGTGGCCGAGGTCAACGGTGCGAATGCGGTGATCTCGGTCTCCGGGGTCCTTCCTCGGGTTCGACCCGGCGGTCAGCATCGACGGCTTGAACCGCTACGCGGTCACCTACACCCGGTTCAACGCCGATCCCGGCGGGACGAACAGTTTCGACATCTTCAGCCGGCGCTCTTTCCTGAATTGATGCCCCCCGGGCGCGTTGGCCCTACGATCCCGCCCTCCGGGACAGTCCGGGCGAAGCCAGCCCGGGCTGTCCCGCTGCGAGCGGGGTTCAGCGGCCGGTCCGCCCCGCTCGCTTTCGAAGACGTGGGCTTATCATCCGAACCGACCGTGGCGTTGCGCGCGTCGGTCCGACGACACGCTACAGGCCGATCGTTCAGGCCGCCCGGCGAGCTCCGTCGGAAAGGCTGTCGCCCGGGGACGAGACGTGTTAGCCTACGTCCTGCCAAGCGTCCCGCGCCGCCGCCAGCCGGATCGGCAGGAGGCGCGTCCGGACCATGGACGGTCTCCGATCGAGCAAGTGCCCTCGATGTCGGCTCGCGCTGTGCTGGCCGAACGACAGCGACCAACTCCTGGCGAGGTGAGAGATGCGGACCTTCATCCTCGGTCTACTGGCCCTGGCGGCCACGAACCCCTCGCGTGCGGGAGCGGCCGACAAGGCCTGAGAGACCCGCCGCGCCGGGTGAAACCAAGCGCGTGCGTTGGGCGACCGCGCCGCCGGCCGAACGGGGCACCTATCGCGTCCGGCGCATGAAGGATAATCCGACCATCGATGCCGACTGGGACAAGGCCGCGTGGAGGGACGTCTCGCCGGTGATGCTGGAGTATTACATGGGCGGGGAGCCGGCGCACCAGCCCAGGGTGCAGGCCAAGGCCGCCTACGACGACCACTCCCTCTACGTCATCTGGAAGGTCGAGGACCGATTCGTGCTCGCCAGGCGCACGAAGCATCAGCAAGACGTCTGCCGCGACAGTTGCGTGGAGCTATTCTTCACCCCCGGCGGCGCCCCCGAGGAGAGGGGCTACTTCAATCTGGAGACCAACTGTGCCGGCGTGAAGTTGTTCGGCGCCCACATCGTCGGCGGCAAGGACGAGACGTTTACCGGCGAGGATTTCGCCAGTATCGTCACAGCGAGCTCGTTGAAGGGCCCGATCGATCGCGAGATCGTCGAGCCGACGACTTGGACGCTGGAATACAAGATCCCGCTGTGGCTCCTGGAGAAACGCGCGAGGATCGAACGCCCCGGGCCCGGCGTCACCTGGCGGGCCAATTTCTACAAGTGTGCCGATGACTCCAGCCACGCCCACTGGTTGACGTGGTCGCCCGTCACCAACGCCACGCCGTCGTTCCACCTGCCGAAGTATTTCGGGATCCTCGCCTTCGAATGAGCGTCTTCGGGTTCGCGGAGGGCCACCCGACCCGGGCCTCGGCTTGGCACGCCCCGGGAATCTCATCGGGGCCGCGGTGCCCGAGGGAGCCGACGGCGCGTCGGTCCGACGTCCATGAGGAAGCCTCTGTCAAGACCGGAGCGAGACGATTGCGGGACTTCCCAGACATCCATTCGGCGTCATCCGCCTTGGCGGAGCGCCATGAGAGGGTATGCGGTCGCTCCCATTCAATACCGCGGCGTCGCGATGCGCCACGTCGGACCTCGGGATGCGACCTGGGTCCCGCTACCGATCTCGACCTGGACAGCCTCCTCCCCGTCGTGCCTGTGTGCCCCGGACCGGAGTCCCAGTGGAGAACTCGCCAATATATCAACAATACGATTATTAGATTCGATATGAGCAATTCTTTGGCCGGGACAGAGAGAGGCTAGCCTGGGGTGCAGGGGGCGGCAATGAGCGCCCCTGCTCGCCGGCACGATGCCGGCGACATCCCGACAGGATGTCCCTCCGGCGCCCCCCGACCTCGTCCGGCATCAGTGGATCACCTCCTCCCTCGGGCCCCGAGGCCCGGTGGGGACACGGCCCGTCGCGACGGGCCCGCGATCGAGCGAGCTCGTTCGAGTCCGATATATAAACATATTGTTTATGAACACATCTAGACATAGCAACCGCCGGGGCGACCCCCTTCGGCTCATCGGCCGGGGCGACGCCCTCCTCCCAGACCGTCCCCCGCTTCAGCAACGCCCACATCACCCGCACCAGGTAGTGCGCCGTCGCCACCAGGGCGATCTTCTTCCGCTGCGGATCGTCGCGCCGCACCCGCTCGAAGTACGCCCGCACCGTCGGCGACCGCCGCATCGCCTGCCAGGTCGCCTCGGCGACCAGCTGGCGGACGACCGCCGGCCCCTCGCGCGTGATGTGCCCCAGCCGATTCCGGTCGCCCGACTGGTCCTGGCTCGGGACCAGCCCGAAGTACCGGCCCGACCGCCTTGGCATCCGCGGAAGCGATGCGGGTCGTCGACGAAGGCGGCCACCGCCTCGGCCGTGCGGACGCCCACCCCGGGGATGGTCCGCAGCCGGAGCGACGGCGGGCGAGTGCTTCGCCTGCTGATTCAACTGCTGCTCGATCCGCCGCACCTGGCGCGTCAGCGCCTCGATCTCCTCGAGCAGCAGGTCCCGCCGCAGCTGCTGCGACGCCGTCGGCAGCTCCAGCCGACGGAGCCACTCCAGGCCCTTCTTCGTCCACAGCGCCGGGCCGCCCCGGGGGCACGACGCCGGCGCATCGCAGCAGCGTGCGGAGCGAGTTCTTGGCCCGCGTCCGCTTGGCGATCACCCGGCCGCGGCAGGTGATCAGCTCGCGCCAGGTCCGGACATCGGCCGAGGGCACGTGCACCGCCGGCGCCTCGCCCAGGTAGAGCAGCTTGGCCAGCCGCTCGGCGTCCTTGCGGTCGTTCTTGTCCTTCGAGCGGAAGATCAGCCGCAACTCGACCCGGATGCGCCACGGTGACCCGCGCGGCGATCGGGCTGAGCAGGTCGTGGTAGTGGCCGTAGCCGCAGCTGGCCTCGTAGCAGACCTCGAAGCGGTCGGGCAGGGCCTCGAGGATCCGCATCATCTCGTCGATGGTGCGGACCTGGGCGCGGCGGACGACCTGCCCGGTCTCGCTGAGGACGCAGATCGCGATGCGCTTGTCGTGGATATCGAGACCGACGTAGAACATGGGTGCCTCCTGAAGTCGATGTACCTCGGGAACGCCGCCACTGAGTTCCAGGTTACCCGACTGACAGAGGCTTCCTTCATAGTTTCAACACCGAAGCATCGAACACGCGATTTGGGTGCATCGGTCGATCCGACGAATGGCACGTAGATTTCTGCAAGTCCTTTTAGTCAGAAGGCTTGCGATATCCGGCTCTCCCGCCGACTCATCGTATGCGTGAACGATCAAGTAACGGCCGAAGCCATTTTCTCGGGGATTCGGCGACCAATCTTGAGTGTGCATATGTAATTAATGCATTAATGATCCGGAGGATTTTTCCATAACGTGTTGTGAGATAGTAGGTTCCGAAAATCTACGTGCCATTCGTCGATCCGACCGATTTGCGCCGTCTGTCTCGCTCCGAAAGACGATCACTTGGGCGAACTAGATGATTCTTCGTAAGCGGTTTTCCTATAGCCACGCGGACCGAGAAAACGCGAGCTTCTCATCAAACGAGACCAACGAAGCGATCGATATCGCGATGGGGCTCGGTTATCATTCCTGTATGAATGAGGTCACCCGCGTCCTCAGCGCTATCAAAGCAGGTAACCCCCAGGCCGCGGCGCAGTTGTTGCCACTGGTGTACGACGAGCTGCGCCGGCTGGCAGCCGGGCACATGGCGAACGAGGCTCCCGGCCACACGCTGAACCCGACCGCCCTGGTTCACGAGGCCTATTTGCGACTGGTTGGCCCCAAGGGAGACCGAGCGTTTGCCAATCGTAGTCATTTCTTCGCCGCTGCTGCGGAGGCAATGCGCCGAATCCTGGTTGATTGCGCACGCCGCAAACAGGCGAGGGAACGGGGCGGTGGACTGGGCCCATACCCTGTCGATGTTGATCGATTGCCTGCTTCGAGCATGGAGGCGGATTCGTGGCTCGATCTCGACGCCCTGACCGCATTTGAAAGGATCGATGGTTCCGCGGCGGCACCGGCGAAAATCCGCATCTTCGGTGGGCTTTCGGTCGATGTGGCGGCGGAAGCGCTGAACATGTCTCGGGCGACCGCATTTCGGACATGAACATATGCCATCGCCTGGTTGACTGCCGCTCATAGCTATCGCGCTGCATCGAGAGCCGGCGCAGGGCCGAGTCGAGCACGTGGGAGGCGATGTTCTTCACCGACCAGGCCGAGCAGACCGTCGGCCGGTGCCAGTCCTCGGGCGAGAGTGAGCTGAGCAACTCGAGGAGATGCCCGTCCAGCTCCCGAAAAAGGTGCGATACGAGGATGGGTGTTGGCATCCGCAACGGAGGGTCCTCCCTGAATCAATCCGAATCACCGTCCCAGACGCACGTGACTGCAATCGGGTTCGGACGACTGCCGAGCCAAGTCGGCGCTGCGACCGGCTACTTGACGTGAAGATTACCCCCCCCTCGGCGCTCACGGCTTGGGCGAGAACAAATTCTGGAAGAACTTCGTTGCGACTATCAGATATAGATTCAGCCAGTAGACGTCCGCCCCGAAGAGGAGTACCCGAGTGAAGCGGACGCCCGAGCCCACGAGGATCAAAGCAGCCACGAAGATGACGATGTTCAGCAGGAAAACGGCTCCAAGGGCCCTGGCGCGGTGCCTCATGAAAATGAGCCCGAGCAGCGCGCTCGAAGAGACGAGTGAGAGGTCCATGACCGCCACCAATCCGTTGAAGACCGGCTGGATGGATTGAAGGTCATGCTCCAGCGCGCCGAGGAGCAGGATGAGGTCGAGGGAGAGGATCGTCAGGATTGAAAGCAAGGCGGTCAGGTACTTCACGACTTCATCCCTCCACCGGTTCAGTACCTCCGGCCCGCCTGTTTGTGGGGATAGGGCACCTCCACCGTCGTCTGGGGGATGAACTTCGGCCGAGTGCCGGGCTCTCGACGGGCCGTGTAGGTCACGTCGTCCAGGTAGAACTCGACCGAATGGCCGCCGCTCCGGACGTTGGCCAGCCCGAAGCGGTTGAAGACGGCGCCGCTCTTGCGCTGCTGCGGCGTCAGGTCGAGCACGTACGCTCGCCCGTCGAGCGTCACGGTCACTCGCCCCGTGCCGCCGTTGCCCTTCGGATCGTAGTCGAAGGTGAATCGCCGACGGCGGCGGTCGGGCGTGAACACCTCGCAGGTCTTCCGAACGCCCTGCCGGTCCGCCGACGTCACCCGGGGCGTGAAGTAGTAGCCCACCGCCGAGCTGTCGGCGATGGTGATGCCCATCGTGTTGGCGACGGGGGAGAACGCGTCCGACCTGGCCTTGTCGAACTTCTCCGACCTGGTTGTCGCGGTTGAAGTAGCCGAAGAACGCGGCCGCGTCGGTCATGCCGTCGGTGAAGCAGATCGTGCCCGAGAACGAGATCGGGTCGTCGAGCGTCAGCTCGCCCACGTCGTCGCCGTAGTACGAGCAGAGCGGGTCGGGCGGCTCGGTCCGCCAGAACAGGCCGCCGATCTCGCCGGGCTTCTCGCCGGCCCAGTTCGTCTGCGACCAGCCGTAGCTGTGCATCGCGTGGAAGTTCGGCTCGGTGTACCGCGACTCGTTGTTCCGCCCCTCCCAGTGCGGGTCCTGCGACAGGTCGAGCTTCTGGCCGTTGACGGTCAGGTCGCCGAGGTACATCTCCACCCGCGTGCCGAACCGGGCGATGTTGAACAGGCCGAAGCGGTCGAATTCGGCCGGCGCCCGCCGGATCTCCTCGTCGAACCAGATGACGTACGGCGTCTCGTCGTCGAACCGGAGCGTGACGCGGCCGTGGCCCTTCCCGGCGTCGGGGCGCTTCCACCACCGGTGCTGGTTGTGCCGCTGGAAGTACTCGACGAGGCCCTGGTCGCGGACCTTGAGCAGCCGTGGTGCAGCGCCTCGCGCGTCAGGCCGGGCTCCTCCTTCTTCAGCCGCTCGAACAGGTGCTCTTCCCCCTGGAGCTCGTAGGGCTGGCCGTTCCCCGTGCGATCGGTGATGTGCCGCTTGAGGGCCTTATCGTGCCAGGTCGGGATCGGCCCTCGCCTCGGGCTCGTAGCGGAAGCTCCAGGTGTGGACCTTGCCAGTCCGCCGGGAGCAGGATGGCCGTCTCCGCGCCGCGGGCCTGCCAGTCGCTCGACATCCAGTCGAACATCACCTGGCCGAGGCCGTCTTCCTCCCAGACGCGGAACGCCATCGAGTTCCAGACCCGCCAGGTGTGCCGGCGGGAGTTGAAGAAGCCGACGTAGCCCGACGCCGCGGAGCCCGATGTGGCGCAGGACCAGCTTGCCCGAGGCGGAGAGCTCGTCGTCGAAGGTCAGGGGCTTGCCCAGCGGCATCGCGTAGTAGGCCTGCACGCCGCGAGTTCTCGACGCGCCCGCCGATCTCGCCCGGGCCGCCGCCGGTGTGGTTCGTGCGGCGCCAGCCGAAGTCCTGGATGACCACCGGCATCTCGGTCCCGACGATGCGGTTCTGGTAATGGTCCCAGCCCGGGTCGCGTGAGAAGTCCTGGCGGACCTGGACGAGCTGCCCGCATAATGAGGGGACGGCGAAATGCTGAATCAGCGTGCAGACCAGGAGGAGAGTCGGCAGGCGCATCGCGAGGCCCTCACGCGAGATCGGCGAGCCAGGTTTACCGGCGACCGGTCAAGAATGTACCCGATGATAACACGGCGGGGCACGCTCGCGGCTTTGCGGAGTCCCGCCACTGGCCCGGGCATCGGTCGTGCTGGTGCTCCAAGGGGAGAGCAGGATGGACCTACGACGTCGGGACTTGTCCGCGCCGGCAGTGGCTGGCTGCTCTCGCTCGCCGCGCAACCGCTTCGCGCTCATGCTGAACTCCTGGAAGAGCCGGCCTCGGCTCCCCGAGTCGTTCGGACGTGGGGGACCAACGGTCACAACGAGGGTCAGTTCGATATCCCGATCGCCATCGTGATCGATCGAAACGATGAGATCCTCATCACCGACTTCCGCCAGACAGACCCGGAAGCCAGGGGACGCCTGCAGCGCTTCGACCGGGACGGCCGGTTCCTCTCGGCGTTCGAGGTCGAGCCCATGCCCGGTGGACTCGCCCTGGACAAGGAGGGCCTGCTCTACGCCACCCACATGATGAGGCACAAGGTCGTCGTCTACGATAAGGCGGGCAAGCGGGTCCGCGAGTTCGGCAAGCCGGGGACGGCTCTGGGGGAATTCCAGCAGCCCGGCGGGATCACCTTCGGCCCGGACGGGTCGGTCTACGTCGCCGACCAGGTGAACCGTCGCGTCCAGAAGCTGACGCCCCGGGGCGAGCCCATCAGCGCCTGGGGCAGCTACGGCGTCAAGCCGGGCCAGTTCGGCGGAAACGTGTCGGCCGCATCTCGGGTCGGCGGCCCGCACTTCCTCGCCTTCGACAGCCGGGGGGAGGTCCACACCACCGAGGGCTCCGTCGGCCGCGTGCAGAAGTTCAAGGGGGACGGCACCTTCCTGCTCGCCTGGGGCGATAACGAGATCGGCCCCGGGCATTTCGGGAGCCCCAAGGGGCTCCAGGGCCCCATCGCCGTCGCCGTCGATTCCAGAAACCAGGTCTGGGTCACCGCGACAAACCACTACGTGCAGCACTTCACCGCGGGGGGGCGCTACGTCCGCCGCGTCGGCGGGCTGGGCTCCGAGCCAGGGCAGTTCCGCACCCCGCACGGGCTCGCCTTCGACGGCCACGATCACCTTTACGTCGTCGATTCGCGGAACTCCAGGATCCAGAAGATTGAGATCTGAGGGCCGACCGCGTCGGCGCACCGAACCGATGGCAGCCGGGTCTTGTGTCGTCGCGGCCGTCGGGGATCACTCAGGACGCGCGTGACGTGTTCGCGCAAGGCGGCCAGAAAGATGCCCGAATGAAGATCGCCAACTACAACGTCAACGGTATCGGCGCCCGCTTGCCGGTGCTCCTGCAGTGGCTGGAGCGATCGCGCCCCGACGTCGACTGCCTGCAGGAGCTGAAAGCGCCCGATGTGAAGTTCCCCGTCGATGCCCTCCGCGAGGCGGGCTACCAGTCCGTCCCGGTCAACTGGGGCATCAATCACCCGCGGAAGCGGGCGTTCTTCGAGATGGTGCGGGTGATCACGGGCGGAGCTTCCACGCCGCCCCGCGCAAAGCGGCGCCACGGCCGGCCTGACCGACGAGCTAACCGATGCCGATCGCGAGATTGGCGAGCTCGCCCGGAGTTCGGCCGAGGGATGGGTGTGGTGCCCGTTCTCAGCGCGACATCGGGCCAGAGGACGCTTCGATGAAGGCCGATCGTCGGCAGTTTCTGAGAAACGGCCTCTGGGCGATGGCGACCCTCATGGGCTCGCCTGGCTTGCTGGCCGCTGCGAGGGAGGAGCGGGCCCGGTCCCTGCCGGCGGGGGTCCATCTGTTCCTCGATTCCGAGCTCATCGCCGAGGAGCGAAACCTGCGGCGGGTGATCCACCCGCCCACGCGCCTGCCGGAACCGATCGTGACCACGGCCGCCGACCGGTGCTTCCAGCCGTACGTCAGCGTGCTCCGCGATCCCGGGACGAAGCGGTTCCGCATGTGGTACAACGCCACCGATCGGCGCCACGCGGATCCGCATCGGCCTACCTGGAGTCGGAGGACGGCATCCGCTTCATCCGGCCGCATCGCGAGCTTGCGGACCCGAGCGGCCTCCCGGTCGGATTCGGTGCCTACGTCGTCGTGACGGCCCCGATGCCGCCGACCCGGGCCGCCGCTACAAGCTCGCGTGGAAGAACGGCGGACTGTTCACCGCCACGTCTCCCGACGGCCTGCGGTGGACGGCCACGAGCCGCAGGCCGGTGCTCGGGGACATCGGCGACATCATCGCCGTCAGCCGCGATCCGATCCGCGTGCGCTGACCTGTTGACCTGCAAGGTGCACTCGACGCCCGAGGACGAGATACAAGGGGAGCACGCCGAACGCGAAGGAGGGATATCGTCGCCTGGTCGGCCAGAGCGTGAGCCATGACTGCATCGCATGGTCGGCACCGAGGCGGATCATCGTCGCCGATGATAAGGACGAGGGTGTCACCGAGTTCTACGGCATCGGCCCGAGTGCTCGCGGCGGGGGGCTGCTGATCGGCCTGCTCAAGGTCCTTCGCGATGATCTCTCCGCGACCGGGCGGCGCGGCGACCGGCGTCGGCTACACGTGCCTTGCCTGGACGCGAGACGGCGAGCGCTGGGAACGTGACCGCGAGCCGTTCCTCCGCGGACCCTGCGCGGGGGTGGGATCGGCGATCTCCTGGGGCGACTGCCTGCTCTCGGTGGGGGACGATGTGTTCGTCTACTACGGCGGCTACGCCCGCGGGCACAAGGTCGAGCGGTTCAAGGAGCGTCAGATCGGCCTGCACGGCTGCCGCGGGACCGGTTCGTCTCCCGGGACGCCGGGCCGGAGGGAGGCAAGCTCCGCACGCCGCTACTTCGGCTCGAAGGCTTCGCGCCTGCTGGTCAACGCCGACGTCACGGGTGAGCTCCGGGTTCGGGTGTTTGACGAGCGGGGCAAGCCGATCGATGGCTTCGACGCGTCGGATTGCCAGCCGCTCCGCGGCGATTCGTTGAGGCATCCCATCCGGTGGAACGCGTCGCTTGCGACCCTCCGCCGCAGGCCGGTCCGGCTCGAATTCGCGGCGCGCGACGCACGCCTCTACGGCTTCGAGCTCGTGCAGTAGATAATGATCGAGTGGGGAGGGACTGACACGGGGCCTCCCGTAACTCATTCAGAAGACGGTTCGAAGCCAGACCAGGCGGAGGGAGACGCCTGGGATAAACCGACGGGAGGCATGGCCAACTCTGGGGAGTCCACTTCGATGAGCCTCGGAATCACGCACGTCGCTCGGAGGTCCGCCCCGTTCCTCGCGGCCGTCCTCGCCGCGTCATCCGCCTTCGCCCATCCCGGCTCAGGCATCGTCGTGGATCGGGAGGGGCAGGTGTACTTCACGGACACCGGCGTCGGAGTCTGGAAGGTCGGTCTCCGGGGCCGCATGACCCGCCATCAGGGCCCGGCCTATCACTTCATGACGATCGATCCCCGGGGCCGCTTCTCCCAGCGGCACATGCCGCGCGGGACCGGCGGCGAGCTCCCGGTCGTCGGCCCCGATCCGACGCTCATCCTCTCCAGCGACTTCCCGGTGACCGTCGGGTCGAACGGCACGTTCTACTACCCCCAGCCCGAGGGGACCGATCGCGTGCGCATCATGCGGGTCGCGCCGGCCGGCGGCCCCGAAGTGTTTGCGACCCTGCCGCCCGCGACGGAGGTCGGTCCCGACGGGAAGGCGAGGTCGGTCCCGTGGATTCACGGTCTCGCCGCGGGGCCGGACGGCTCGCTCTATTACGCCGAGATGGCGGCGGTCCGGCGGATCGCGCGCGACGGCACGGTCTCGCGCGTCGTCGGCGACGTCAAGGTGCCCGGTTGCGTCCGCCCCCCGGCGGCGCGGGAGGAACGGCTGGGGCCCGCGATGCGGGGCCTCGACGTGACGCCTGACGGCACGGTCTATGTCGCGGCGTCGGGCTGCAGCGCGGTCCTGAAGATCGCCCCGGACGGATCGGTTTCCGTCGTGCTCCGCGCCTCCGACGCCTGGACGCCGACGGGGGTCGCGATCTCGGGTGACGACCTTTACGTGCTGGAATATCGCTACATCGAGTCGGAGCGGCGCGAGGACTGGCTGCCTCGCGTCAGGAAGGTCAGCCGGGACGGCAAGGTGAGCGTCATCGCCGCGGTGGAGCGAAGGTAGCTCGGCCGGGATGGATGGCCGCCCGCCCGCCGCGCAGGGCTCGAGCGGGACGCAACCTACCTGGTGCGCCCCGACGGCCATATCGCGTTCGCCCGTCGGGAGCCGGATAGAGAGGGATTGCGGGCGTACCTGGGCCGATTCGGAATCGTCGGCCCGTGAGTGCGGCCGACACAAGGGACGCCGCACCGATCGAACGGGTCCGATCGTGAGCGAGGCGAAGGTCGGCCGACGCATCGTCCTGACACCTTCAGCGTGCCGGTCGCACCCGCACCGCGAACGCGTCCCGAGGGTTCTCCTCGATCAAGCGGCGGACCTCGGCCTCGGAGAGCCCGGCCTCACGCAGGGCCGGTACGAACTCGGCCATCAGCGTGTCGTAGGGCCGGAACGAACCGCCGCCCGGTTCGCCGACGGGGAACCAACCGGCGTCGTGGGACAGCAGCACCCGCCCCAGGTGCCCCGCCTCTTTCATGGACCGGACCAGCTGGACGTGCCGTTCGACCTCCTTGGGGCCGATGCCGTCGAACTCGACCCACGCCCCGGACTCGGCCGCCCGGACGTGCCGTCGCTTGTCCGGCTCGGTGTTCGCATGCACCCAGATGAAGGCCGAGCCGGAAAGCCCCTCCTTGCGCAGGATCTCCAGGGCTTCCAGGGCCGCCACGCCGTCGCCGGAGTGTGCGGCGATCGTCAGGCCGCTCTCGCGGTGGGTCCGTGCCGCGGCACGAACGAGCTTGCGGTGGACCTCCGGCAGCGGCCCGGCGTCGGCCCCGAGCTTGATGAAGCCGGGGCGGACGCCCGTCCCTTCGATCCCGCCTCGCCATTCGCGCAGCCAGCGCGCCGCCAGCTCGTCGGACGACTCGGTCCGGGCATGGTCGGGGAGGAACTTGCCGCCGCCCGCCCCGTAGTAGCCGGTGGGGGTCAGGATGTTCAGGCCGCTCGATTCGGACAGCCGGCGAAGCAGGGCCGGGTCCCGGCCCAGGTAGGCCGGCGTGCAGTCGACCAGCGTGCGGATGCCCTGCTCGCGGACGCGTTTCAGGTGGGGCAGCGCGATCCGGTACACTTCGTCGGCGTCGTAGCGGTCACGGGAGGCTTCCTTGGCCCCGACGAAGTCGACCAGGACGTGCTCGTGGGGCAGGGTCGGGCCCATCTCTTCGGGCGGGATCGGCCCACGGACGGTCATCACCCGAGGTTCTCGTCCGCGGCGCGGAGGCGGCTGCCCGATGAGACCCGTGATCCCCGCCGCGAGACCGGACCGCAAGGCATCCCGCCGGTTCATGTTTGACCCCAACCCGGGCCCGAGTGTTACCCCTCGTACGCCTTCTGGAGCGCGGCGATGTCGAGCTTCTTCATCTTCAGGACGGCGGCCATCGCCCGCTTCGCGGCCGCCGACTCGGGATCCTTGAGCATCTCGGCCATGCCGCGGGGGACGATCTGCCACGACAGGCCGTAGCGGTCCTTCAGCCAGCCGCACTGCTGGGCCTTCGGGTCCCCGCCCTCGGACAGCCTCTCCCAGTAGTGGTCGATCTCGGCCTGCGTGTCGCAGTAGACCTGCAGCGAGATCGCCTCGTTGAACCGGAACATCGGCCCGCCGTTCAGGGCGGTGAAGGACTGCCCGTCGAGCTCGAACTCCACGGTCATCACCGACCCAGGCTCCCTCCGGTGGATCTCCCGCCCGCGTCGCTGTACCACGTCACGGCCATGATCCGCGAATTCGGGAAGATCGCGGTGTAGAATCCGGCCGCCTCCTCGCCCTGGTCATCGAACCACAGACAGGGGGCGATCTTCTGTGCCAGTCCCATGAAAACGACTCCGAATCTCAGCCGAACGAAATCGAGCTCGCCTCGCCGCGAGTTTATCGAGGCCTGAAACGCGGGTCCATGGCCGCAGGTGCGCGACGGTCGAAAGACACACGCGACCCCGTGCCTGCGGCTCCCAAGGAGGCGTTCGGGTTCCCCAGGCAGGAGGTCGATGCGACAATAGAGCCCGACCTGTCACAAGGAACAATGATGGTGGCCGCAGGGATCGTTCTGGGGGCGGTCGGGATGACCGCGGCCCGGCACGACGAGAAGCACGAGCCGGTCAGGCCGCTTTCCGTGCGGGAGATCGCCGAGAAGCTGGACGGCAAGGAGACGCAGCGCGACGGCCGTCGAGGTGACGTTCGAGCCCGGCCAGGCGGGCGCCCCGCACCGCCATCCCGGGCCGGCGTTCGGGTACGTCCTGGAGGGCGAGTACGAGTGGGCGATCGACGACCAGCCGGCCAGGGTGCTCAAGGCGGGCGAGACGTTCTACGAGCCGGGCGGGTGCCTGCACCGGGTGTCCAGGAACCCGGGCAAGGTGAAGATGCGGATGCTGGCGTGGGTCCTGCACCCGCGGGACGCCAAGGACCTCGTCATCCCGGTGAAGAAGTAAGCCCGCCCCTGGAGATGCAGCCATGAACGTGTTCGTCGCCGGGGCGAGCGGGGCGATCGGCCGCCCGCTCGTCGCCGAGCTGATCCGCCGGGGGCACGCGGTCACCGGCATGACCCGGTCGGACGCGGGGGCGACGGCCCTGGCCGAGTCTGGGGGCGGCCGTCGCCCGGGTCAGCGCGTTCGACGCCCCGGGGCTCGAGCGGGCCCTGCGGGCGTCGAAGGCCGAGGTCGTGATCGACGAGCTGACGGCGCTGCCGAGGAGCCCGGCCGACATGGCCGCGGCCGCGGAGGGCGACCGGCGGCTGCGGCTGGAGGGCGGCGGGAACCTGCTCGCCGCCGCCCGGCGGTTGGGGGTCCGGCGGTACGTCCAGCAGTCCAGCGGGTTCTTCCTCCGGCCCGGCCCCGGGCTCGGGGACGAGTCCGAGGGGCTGGCGGTGGACGCCAGCCCGCGGGTGGCGGCGAGCGCCCGCACCTACGCCGAGCTGGAGGCCCGGCTGCTGGCCGCCGGGGACATCGAGGGCGTCGCCCTGCGATACGGGTTCTTCTACGGGCCGGGCACCTGGTACCACCCGGACGGGGCGTCCGCCGACCAGGTGCGGCGGGGCGAGGTCCCGGTCGTCGGCGACGGCGGGGGCGTGTGGTCGTGGGTCCACATCGACGACGCGGCCCTCGCCACCGCCGACGCACTGACCGTCCCGCCCGGCGTGTACCACGTCGTGGACGACGACCCGTCCCCGGTGTCGGCCTGGCTGCCGGCGTTCGCGCGGGCGGTCGGGGCCCCGCCCCCGCCGCGCGTGCCGGCCGAGCAGGCCCTGGCGGCCGCGGGCGAGGACGCGGTCTACTACGGGACGAGGCTGCGGGGGGCGTCGAACGCCAGGGCGAAGCGGGTGTTCGGGTTCCGCCCCCGCCGGCTGGAGTGGCTGACGGCCTGAGGACACCGTGACCGACGACGTGAAGCGGCTGCGACCGAGGATGATGTCCGGAGTTGGTTCCTGGTTTTTCAGCCAACCCGGGATCAGGAATGGCCGGACGGAGGAGTCGTTCATCGCTTCGCTCGGTCGAACCGCCGACGCCGCACGCCGCTTGTGCTCATTGCGAAACCTGTACGACTCCCGCGCAGTCGAGTAGCTCGGAACTCTCCATGAGACTGTTGCTTCGAGAACGGCCGTCGACGCTCCCCGGCTATTCGGGGGAGCCAGTTAGCAGAGCCGACGCAAGTCCCGCCAGCCGTAGCCGCCGTGAAACTCGCCGCTGGCCGCAAATAGCCTCTCCGCTCCGATGGCCTCATAGAATAGGTTGGAGGGGTTTTGAGCGTCCCCGAAGAGCAGCATGGACGAGATGCCCCGGCCGAGAAAGCGTCGGGCGACATGACTGAGGAGGAGGCGGCCCAGCCCCCGACGTTGGTCTCACGAAGCAGATAGATCTTGTTGAGCTCGGCCGTGAATTCCGGATGATCGTGGTGTGAATGGGCTGGCGCTTGGCGAAACCGATCAATTCGCCATTCGGATCTTCGATGACCACACAAAACCAGCTTCCGTCCGCCGACTCGAACGCCTGTCGCCACTGATACGCTCGCACCTCGTAAGTTGGCCCATTCATGAGTATGGGGGAGTGGGTCTCGTTGAATGTCGTCACGTGAAGGTGAGCCAGGGCAACAAGTCCACCGACATCGCGTCCCGAAAGATGGGGGTCTTCATTTCCTGCTGCCCTCGAATCCGCATGCGTCCGCCGATCGACCGCAGTCCACGATCTCGACGACCGACTCATCGCTGTCGCCGAGATCGTAATCGGTCAGGTGTGGGCCGCGCGAGGACCGGGATCAGCAGCGTGAGCACTGATGTTCCGCCCCGGGAGGGTCTGGGAGATCGGTTGCGCGATAGGGTCCTCATGCGAGACCAGGCCGATGATCTCGCGGACGACACGCCCGCGAAAGACCGTCGACTTCAGCTTGTCGGCCCGCCAGGGCAAGCTCGCACGTCACCGGCCGCGCCCTTCATCTCCAAGGTTCGCGTTGTCGCGATCGATCACCCAGGAAGTTGCAGCCGCTGGCAGCTGAGCGGGCCGTTATCTGCATGCGGCCGCCGGTCCCC
>CAWFXY010000008.1:0-32139 GCA_963819805.1 uncultured Planctomycetota bacterium
CGAGGTTGCTCGCTTCGGTCCGCGATTCCGAAGTCGATTGGCCCGAAGTACCATCGGGCGCTATACCGAAGCGCACTGCGCCAAGTTGACGAGAGTCTGCATTCGTCCGCGGGTCTGTCGAGCGCCGCCAAATGGCGCCGCTCGATGCCAGGTGGGAGTCAGCGGCCAGAATTGCACCTGAGGCCCTCGTTCCGCAAACTGCCTTTCCTTCCCCAAAGGCGTTACGATCACAGTCCCGCTCGACCCTCGTAGACTCTCCCCGATTTACCGGATGAGGGTAAGCGTTCGACGGTCCACGTCTGGAAAGTTGACCGAGCCGGGGCGACGATTCCCGCGGCGGGTCTGATGATCGGATTTTCGCGGCCCCCCGATCAACGGCAACCGCGACAGTGGGTCCCCTCTCTTGTGCTAGCGAGAGAACTCCGCGCCGAAGCGTCCGGTGGCCCGGGCGAGTGCCTGTGCGAGCGTGCGGACGTCGAATGGCTTGAGGAGCCAGACCGTCGACGACAAGTCCGGGACTCGCCGTGCTCCGCAGTCGGATCCGCTCGAGGCAAGCACAAAACCGACTCCGACCAGGGCCGGATCGTCGTGCACGGATCGGGCGAGCTGCAAGCCGGTCATGTCGGACAGTTGCATGGAGCACAGAATGACCTGAGCCTTCGCGTGCTTGGCATGTTCGAGCGCTTCTCTGCCAGACATCGTCATGAGAGGATTCGCGATGCCGAGTTGACGAAGGTAGTCTCGCACGATTCTCGCCTGGGAGCGGGAGGGCTCGACCAAGATGACCGTCAGGCCAGCCAGATCGGTCAGGTCGGCCGGGGCCGGAGCTTCTCCTTCGCCAGACGGTCTGGTGCGCCAACAGCGAAGTCGTGGGTGCCCGCAGGTTCTGCCCGGGCGACCGCGACCGGGAGGTCGCTTCGAGGGGGCCCCGACCGTGCCGGGCCTCGCGCGGGGCGATCGCTGGAGAGGGAGCCGGACCGTCGAATCTGCTCCAGGTCACGGACCAACTCGGACATTGTCGACGGACGGTCCTCGCACTTCTTGGCCGCCATCCGGCGGAAGAGCTGATCCAATTCCGCCGGGACATCAGGCCGGTCGTCGCGAAGCCATGGTATCGGTGCGTCGCGATGCTTTAGCATCAGGGACATCATTGAAGTGGCCGAGTAGGGCGCACCGGCCTGTGAGCAGGAAGTAGAGCGTACAGCCCAGGCTATAGACGTCGGCCCGATGATCGACGGTCGTCGAATCCAATGCCTGTTCGGGCGCCATGTAGGCGAGGGTGCCGAGAATCTCCCCGGCCACGGTCAGCGATGTGTTCACGCTGCCCGACTCGGAGGCGCTGACGCTTGCGAGCCCGAGGTCAGCGACCTTGACTACGCCCGACCAGTCCCGCAGTAGGTTCGCGGGTTTGATGTCGCGGTGGACGACGCCGTGGTCGTGGGCGTAGGCCAGACCCCAGGCGGCCTGCAAGGTGCACTCGACGGCATCCGCCGCCGAAAGCGGCCCTCCCGCCGCGACCTCCGCGCCCAGGTCGCGTCCATCGACGAGTTCCATCGCCAGGAACAGCCCGCTGTCGGACTCGTCGGCGTCGAACGCCATGACGATGTTGGGGTGATTGAACTGGGCGATCGTCTCGACCTCGCGCCGAAAGCGCCTGGCGAAGGAGTCCTTGTCGGCACCCTCGCGCGACAGCAGCTTGAGCGCCACGACGCGCTTCATTAGCCGGTGTCGCGCCTTGTAGACGGTGCTTGCGCCGCCGGCACCCAGCCGATCGAGGACGACGTAGGTCCCGACGGACAAGTTGGGCAACTGACCGTTCAGGATCGTGCTGGCCTGAAAAGTCGTCAAATATCCGGCATCGGCCAGGCCGCGGATGAGCTCTCCGGCGTCCATCGCCGCGGCTTCGCCTCCGAGCTCGTCCATCGCGGCGCGCAACTCGGACTTCGAGAGCACTCCGCTCTCGCACACACGCCGGAGGAGCTCCTCGCTCGCAACGGTCTGGGACACGCGCCTGGTCCTCGGTGTGTTCGCGGCCGACTGTCACGCCAGTATTACACCGATTTGCAATTCGGCCGGGCACACGGACCCCGACAGCGGATGGACGCGATGCGAGGCGTGGCGGAGGAATGGCGGAGAAGAAGGATGGTCTGACCGACTCGATGGCCGAGGCGGCTTGCGGCTAAACATCTATCATATGCGATTCCTGGGAGTTTTCGTAGACCCGGGAGACACTCCGGCGGAAATCGCGGCGCGCCGATGCCGGGGCGGAATCGCGAAGGACGGGATATGAGGTCGGGGTTGTCCAACATCGCCTACCCCAATGATCGTCCTCGTGCGCTTCATTGGGGGGCCGTCCCGCGGGCTAGCATTTGGTTAGACGGAAAGGACTCTGCCTAACCCCAACGCGACTTCTGCCCAACGCCGGTCGATGCCCCGCGGTTTTGACGTCGACATCGACCACGGGATGTACTGTAACCCCGCGAAACCGGGACGACCAGCGGCGTGGCCGAGTCGCCGGGCCGACCCTTAAGGCCAGGGATACGGGACGGCCGGCGCCTTGGTTTCGGGGCCCGGTTTGCGCACCGGGCCGCAAGGTGCGTCGGTCCGCCGTGCCGGAGTAACCTCGGGCGACGACACGAATGGCACGTAGATTTCTGCAAACTATTACGCGGATTTCGCTTCGGCCGATTCTGTGAGGCGACGCCGAGCGGTCCACCAATTCCTCGTCGTTGCGGCCCCAAGCCCATGCCTCGGTCATCGTGAACGTCCACAGGCAGACGTGGAACGCACCGATGTTCGCCCAGAGGTATCGCACCTGCTGCTGGCCCGCCCCGACGACCTGCTTGCACTCGCGGAAGGTGATCTCCAGACTGAAGCGGTCAGCGACCGTCGTCAGGATCTCGGCGACGCTCGCCGAGGTGTCGGTGCAGAAGTAGGCCCGCCATCCGTCCGGCTCGTCCACCAGCACCACCCGGATCGCCCCGCCGGCCGGACGCCAGGTCGCCAGGAACGTCTTGTATTTCTTGGTCGTGGCGACGCCGTAGAGCGTGAACGTCTCGGACGACCAGCCGCGGCGTTGGCCGCCTCGCTTCGCCAGGTCGATCACGTCCGGGCCGTAGATCCGGGGCCGGCCTCGCATCGCCGCCGGCCGTGGGCCGGGCACGTTCCGCAGGGCCGCGTCCTTGCGGAGCCGGCTGACGACCGTCATGCCCAGAGACATCGCCGGCTTGAGGAAGTCCGCCTTGGCATAGGCGCCGTCGGCCACCACCCAGATCGGCTTGCCCAAGCTCCCCAGCCAGGTCTTGGCCCACCGCAGCAGCTCGACGGCCAGCTCCAGCTTGGTGCGGAACGCCGGCCGAAGCTTCGCCTCGGTGGCCGGAAGGTCCTTCTTCCGGATGTAGAGCCGGGCCAGCAGCGGCAGGGCGTTCGTGCCCCAGGCCCTATGGGTGACGAGCAGCCCGAGGACGACGAAGACGTGCCCGTAGACGTACGGCGAGCCGGCCGGGCCGGGGGCCGGGTTGCGATGGATGCCGGCCCCCTGGACTTGCGGCCCGTACCGCTTCGTCGGGGCGTCGTCCAGGGCGAGCGTCAGCCGCCCGGTGCCCTTCACCAGCGGCCTGACCACCTCCAGGGCCAGGCGAGCCGCGATGCTGTCGGCCCGCCTCCCGGCCGCCGCCACGGCGATGTAGCAGGACTGGAATCGGTCGCTGAGCCCGGCCGCCCTGATCCAGCTGGTGACGGTTCGCCGGCCCCGCGCCAGGATCGCCCCGAGGAAGAGAAGGGCGAGCCGGGGGGCGGAGCGGCGGTCGAGGGCGGCGGCGAGCCGGGAGAACCAGTAGCAAGGGATGGGCAGCGGGTGAGAAGATGTCATCGGGGGCCGGCTCCGCTCGGGATGTCTGGCTGGCTTGGTAACCGCCTTCGTCCCGCTCGGGCCGGACCCCGTCCACACGAAGATGCCGACGGCTATGTCCCTTATCCTCGTACACCACCGCTGCCCGGCTTGCGCCTATCCCGGGAACACCGAGGCTCAGGGTCCTTTGCCGCGGGTCTCGGCCAGCAGGGCCTGGACGTCTGCCCAGAAACCTCGCCACTGTTCCCGCTCCGGTCCCGGGAGCTTCTCCAGGGCGTCGGGCAGACGGACGCCCGCGAGGTCGGAGTCGTTCAGCCACTCCTCGAGCCGGCGGAAAACCACGGCGGAACGCTCGGGTGTCGCATCCTTGAGGCGCGCCCGCCAAATGTCGAGATTGGCGCGGAGCCAGCCGAGGGCCAGGCCTCGCAGTCGCGTCTTCTCTGCGGCGTCGGGCGGCGGGGTGTCGCCAGCATCCCCGCACCCGGAGCGGGCCGCGTAGCAGGCCGCGTTGTAGCGGTTAACCAGCTCCGGGTCGTCGGCGAGCTTCGGATCGGCCCGGAAGGCGCCCTCGCAAAACCTCGCACCGGCGGCCCATTGCCGGCGATCATGGAAGTGAAAAATCAGCTTGAGGAGGTCGCCGGCGTCCTTCGGGCGTTCAGCGCCGGAGAGGAGACCCGGCAGCCGCTCGTCCAGCGCCTTCTCCGCCGCGGTCGATCGGATCGCGTTCTCGGCCTCCTGGACCTTGTCCGGTCGCCCCTCGCCTCGGGCCAACTCGGCGGCGTGGCGGAGCGTCTGCGTCGCCTCGTCATAACGCCCGAGCCTGCGCAGCTGGTTCGCCAGGACGAAGATGGCGTCTCCGACGTGCTCGCCGTCGAGCTTGACGGCGTCCCTGTGGGCGGCGACGGCCGCTTCGAACTCTGAGTTTTTCTCAAGGGCGAGGCCGATCAAGTAGGACACGTAGGCCTCGGGCCGGATGCGCATCGACTCGCGATACGCGGCGATCGCCTCCGGGAGGCGGCCCCGCGACTCCAGGGCGCCGCCGAGGGCGAAGTGGGCCGCCGTGTCGCCGGGGGTCCGCCGGACGAACTCCTGTAACTCGGGGATTGTCTTATCGCCCTGACCTGATCCTCGGAGCTTCTCCATGAGTTCGCCGGGCAGCGTCACGGGGTGTGTGCCGCGTCGGACCACCTCGGCGAACTCGGCGAACGCCCGGTCGCCCTGCCCCCATCCCGCCAGCGAATTCGCGAAGTCGGAGCGAACGACGGAGGAATCGGGCGCGATGCGCAAGGCCTCCTGAAACTCGGCGGCCGCCTCCTCTCGCCGGCCCAGCGCGCTCAGGCGACTCCCTAGCGAGGTCCGCGCGAGGATGCTCTCGGGCCGGATGGCGACGGCAGCGGTGAAGAAGGGCAGGGCCTCCCCAGCACCGAGCGGGCCCTTGTTGCTCAGGGTCGTCCCGAGGTCCCAGTTGATCCAGAAATTGTCGGGGTGCCGGCGCTGGACCGGCCGCAGCAGCCGGGTCGCCCGATCCGGGTCGCGGGCGACCCGTTTCAAGGCCTCGGCGAGGCGCTGGACGGTCTCGACCGGCAAGTCCAACGGGTCGACGGAGTCGGCCAATTGCCGCAGCATCTCGGCGTCGCCGCGGACGGTCGCCTCCCGCAGGCGGGTCCTCAACGGGTCGGGGTCGGCCGCGTTGGCGACGGCCAGCAGCCGCAATGCGCCCTCGTGGTGCGGCGGGATCAGGTTCTGCCGCTCGAAGATCCATTGGGCGAGTGCGGCGGTGAGTTCGAGCGCCCCGGCCTCGCGGCGATCTGGGCCCCCGCCTCGGCCGGGGGGAGCTTGTCCGCGTCGATGCCGGCCTCGCGGAAGGCGGTCGCGTAGTTGCGGTCGGCCTCCTGGCGGTCGAGTGTGTCGCCGACGTGTGCGTGGATCTGCCCGATCCGCTCCAGAAGGCGGCGGTCCCTCCCGGTCGCCTCGGCGCGGGCGACGGCCGCGTCGCGATCCGCCGTCAGGGCCGCGATGGTGGCCCGCGTCCGCACGGCGGCCTCCTCGTCGGCCGCGCCGAGCGAGAGGATCGACTCGGCCCGCTTCGCCGCCGCGAACGCCTCGCCCCAGGCCTGCAGGTCGCCGACGGGCGCCGCCCTGGCCCGACCCCAGGCGATGGTCGCCTCGCGGAGCGCGGCGTCGACCTCGCGGGCCGTCGCCAGGCCCCGGGAGGCCCGCTGCTGCCGGGCCCACGCCCAGCCCCCCACCCCGGCGAGCGTCATCAGGACGGCGGACGCCGCCAGGGCGGCCGTCATCCGGCGGGCGCGCCTTTCGGCCCGGGACCGGGCCTCGGCGGCCTCGGCGGTGCGGACGGCCTCCTCGGCGCGGGCGACCTCGGCGGCGTGGGCCAGCTCGGCGGCGTGCAGCCGCTCCTGCACGCCCGCCAGGTACGCCGCCAGCCGCCCGGCGACCTCCCCGGCGTTCCGGGGACGGTCGTCGGGCTCGGCGGCCAGGCAATCGCGGGCCAGGCCCGACCAGGTCGCCGTCGGCCCCGCAGCCGGCCAGCCGGCGCCAGGGCGTCGGCCAGGTCGCCGCGGGCCGCCCGCCTCTGGATGTCGCCCGAGGTCCGCCCCGAGAAGGCCGGGCGGCCGGTGAGGATCTCGCAGAGGATCGAGCCCAGCGCGAAGACGTCGGCCCGCTCGTCCACCGCCGCGACCTCGCCCCGGGCCTGCTCGGGCGCCATGTAGCTGGGCGTCCCCAGCACCGAGCCGGCGCGCGACAGGTCGGAGTCGGCGTCGGACCCGCTGCGGGCCGTGGCGATGACCGTCTCCTCCACGGGCGTGACGTCCCGACCGGCCGTGGCGTCGTCGACGACCCCGCCGCGGGGCAGGACCTTCGCCAGCCCCCAGTCCATCACCTGCACCTCGCCGAAGTTGCCGACCATCACGTTCGACGGCTTCAGGTCGCGGTGGATCACCCCCCGGGCGTGCGCGTAGGCCACCGTCTGCGCGATCGACTCGAAGATCGCCAGGAACCGGGGCAGCCCGTCGGACGGTTGGTCCCGGTCGGCCAGCAGGCCGGCGAGCGTGTGGCCCTTGACCAGCTTCATCGAGAAGAACGGCCGGCGGTCGGCGAAGGCGCCCAGCTCGTAGATCGGCACGATCCCCGGGTGCTGGAGCTGGCCGCCGATCTGGGCCTCCTCGACGAACCGGCGGACCATGTCGGGGTTGCTCGCGGAGGTCCTCGCGGAGGACCTTGATGGCCACGTCGCGGCCGAGGTCGGGGTCGCGGCCCTTGAGCACGGCGCCCATGCCGCCGCGGGCGATCTCGCCGTCGATCCGGTAGCGCGTCGAGTCGTCGCCCTTCTCGCGATCGGGCCGGACCAGCGGCGGCTCGAGGCCCGCGTCGGTGTCGCGGAGCAGGACGCGCGGGACGGCGCCGAGCGTCGCCGAGAGCGTCTCCAGCACGCCGCCCGAGCCGAGCGACATCGTCGCGCCGACGTCGCCGCCGCGGCCGACGCTCAGGGCCTCGCCGTTCAGGCCCGCCCCGAGCAGGCAGCGGGGGCAGAGGCCCTCGGGGGCGCGGGCGGGCAGATCGGAGCCGCAGTCGGGGCAGGTTCGGGCGTCGGCCATCGTCGGTGCCTCCGTCGCGGAGGGAGGGAGGGTTCGCCACGTCCTTATTACCGGGCGCGGGGCCGGGACCATACAGGCCGCCCGGCGATTTCACGCCCCGAGGGCGGCGAAGAGGGCCTTCAGCTCGTCCTCGACCTCGGCCTCGTCGGCGACGGTGGCGGCGATCGCGGCGCGGAGGGCCTCGCGATACCGCTTCCGCAGCCGGTGGACGGCGACCTGCACCGCCGCCTCCGTCGTGCCCAGCCGGCGCGGCCAGCTCCGACTGCGGCACGGCCCGCCCCCCGCCGGCCAGCACCCCCTTCAACACGTCGAAGGCGGCCCCTCGGCCCGTCCGCTCGTACTCGGCGCGGAGCCCGGCGAGCACGCCCTCGAGCAGGGCCAGCGCCCAGTCGCGCTCGAAGAGCCGCTCGGGCGTCTCGCCGTGCGACGGCTCCCGCCGGTATCGCCCCTCGGCGTCGACGCCGTCGATCGAGAGCGCCGCCCGCCCGCCGCCGCGCCTCGCGGCCCGGTCGCGCTCGCGCTCGTGGGCCAGGAAGTGGCCGCAATCCGCCATCAGGAACGAGCGGAACCGCCCCCGCGCCGGGTCGGCCGCGGCGATCGGCCGCCGTTCGAGCAGGCGGGCGAAGTAGCCCTGCGTCAGGTCGAGCGCCCGCTCGGCGTCATACCCCTTGCGCCGGACGAAGGCGTAGACGGGGAACCAGTAGGCGGCGCAGAGCTCGGCCAGGGCCTCGCGGTCGCCGGGCTCGCCGGCGGCGGCGACGCGGCTCCAGCGGGTCGTGGGGAACGGGGCCCCGGGGGGCGGGACGGCGGGCGGGTCGGGCACGGGGCCTCCTCCCGGTCGCGGCGCCGATGGCGCCGGCTCGCCCCCGCCCAGGCTATGCCATGCGGTCCCGGCCGGCCAGCCCTCCGGCGCGGCGACGGCCCGATATCGGGGCCTCGGCCCGCGCGGGCACGCCGAGGATCGCTCGCGAGGGATGCGATCCGCGATGGAAAACCCGTGGTGCGACGGGCGTGTGAGTTGCTTCCTCGCGCGCGTCGGTCCGCGATACGAATGGCACTTAGATTTCCACAAGGGCCTGCACGAGAGCAGGATAGGAAGATATCGGCGTTCCGGCTCTGATGGGGACATACCCACGTCGCCCACCCGGAGCCAGAGCGATGCATCGCCACGCGCACGGACGCCTTCGCCGACAGGTCGACTCCCTCCGCCAGCAGTTCGTTCAGCAGGACGGCCTCCCCTTCGCCGACGTCCTCTCGGCGGGATGCCTCGAGGAGGCCCTCCGCGAGGTCAAGGCCCCCTGGAAGGACCGGATCTTCACCCCACTGATCACCCTCTGGGTCTTCCTCGGCCAGGCCCTCGCCGCCGACCAGTCCTGCCGCGCCGCGGTCGCCCGCCTGATCGCCCATCGCGCGGCGCAGGGGCTCGAGCCGTGCAGCTCGGAGACGGGCGCCTATTGCCAGGCGAGGAGCCGGCTGCCCGAGGGGTTCTTCGCCGCCGCGGCCCGCCTCATCGGGCGCAACCTCGACGCGCGGGTCGATCGGCGGTGGCTCTGGAAGGGCCGCCGCGTCTGCCTCTTCGACGGCTCGACCGTCTCGATGCCCGACACGGAGGAGAACCGCCGCGAGTACCCGCTGGCCTACAACCAGGTCGCCGGGACGAGCTCGGCCCCCGCGCGGATCGGCGCGATCATCTCGCTGTCGTGCGGGGCGATCCTCGACCTGGGCATCTGCCGCTACGCCGGCAAGGGCCAGGGGGAGGTCAGCCTGCTGCGACGGCTCTGGGACGTCCTCCGGCCCGGCGACGTCCTGCTGGGGGACCGCCTGATGTCGGGATGGGTCGGCATGCACCTGCTCAAGCAGCGCGGGGTCGACACGGTCAGCCGCCTCTCGGCGCACCGCCGGGCCGACTTCCGCAAGGGCATCCGTCTGGGCAAGGACGACCACCTGGTCGTCTGGAGGAAGCCGACGTCGATCCGGTCGGTGGACCGGGCGACATACAACGCGCTGCCCGACTCGATCACCGTCCGCGAGGTGCGATCCCGGGTGGACCGGCCCGGGTTCCGGACGCGGTGGATCGTGGTCGTGACGACCCTGCTCGACCCCGGGCAGGCGAGCGCGGAGGAGCTGGCCTCGCTCTACCGGGCCAGGTGGAACAACGAGCTCGATCTGAGGTCGATCAAGGTCACGCTGCAGATGGACCGGCTGCGGTGCAAGACGCCGGAGCTGGTGCGGAAGGAGATCTGGGCGCACGTCCTGGCGTACAACCTGATCCGGACCGTGATGGCGCAGGCGGCCGCGGGCGAGGGCGTACCGCCGCGGTCGATCAGCTTCAAGGCGGCGCTCCAGGTGGTGGAGGCATTCCGGCCGGTGATCGCCGCCCAGGCCGACCGCGGCGCGGCCCACCGGGCGGCGCTCTACGAGCAGCTGCTCCGGGCGATCGCATTGCACCGGGTCGCCGATCGGCCCGATCGGTTCGAGCCCCGCCTGGCCAAGAAGGGGCCCAGGGCGTATCAAAGCCTGACGAGGCCGCGGAGAGAGATCAAACTCCAGATGCTCAAACGAGCTAGCAAAATCTAAGTGCCATTGGTCCGCGATACCGAAGCGCGCAACGCCCCGGCTCTCACGACCTGCCGATCCCGATGCACTCCATGGCGACCTTGCGGAGAATATCGTCCTCGAGGCGACCGAGCAACCGACAATACTCCTCGGCGACCATCGCCGCGAACTCGGGCGTCGGCTACGACTCTACGGCGTACGCGAGCACGACGTTCTCGTCATCGCTCTCCCGACTCTTGAGAACGGACGTCGGCCGGTCTGAAAGAGTCGCCGCGGTTTTCGATCGACGCGCTTAGCTTGATGCGCGGCTTTTGCGGGGGTGGGCTGGAAGGATGAGCGGGATCGGCGTAGGCGGGCGCGTTCCAGTCGAGGCCGAGGGGGCGAAGCCGGGCCCGGATGGCGTGGAGGTTCCAAACCTGGACGGTGTGTTCTTCCGTGGACACTGCGAGTTGTCTGCCATCAGGGCTAAACGTCAGACTCCGAACACCCGCACGATCGGGAGGATCGAGCGTCGCGACGACCTTCCTGTGGTCGATTTCATAGAGCTTGACCAGGTCCGTTCGCTTGTCGAGGAACGCGAGCAACCGGCTATCGGGAGAAAAGGCAAGCCGGCCAGTGTCCCAATCCATCGGGATTGAGGGACCAGGCTTCCATGTGCCAACCTCGAAGAGACGATACCCCCCTCTCTCGTGGACGCCCAGCCAACGGCCGTCCGGGCTGAACACCGGGTAGTGGGATCGTTCCGTGAGTTCACGGACAAACCTGCCGTTCCGGGCTTCCCAGATCTTCACCGTGGTCGGTTGCCAGGTGCCGGTGGCTAGCCACCGCCCGTCCGGACTCAGGGCCAGTTCATTGACGTTTGTCTGAGAACCGACCCATTTTCTCTGTGAGGGGAACCCGGGGTCGACGACGGTGAATCGCTGCAAGTCGCCAAGTGTGAGGCCCAGGGCCGTCCCCGCGCGGTCCCAGCTCACGTACTGTATGCCTTCGGAAGCCTGTTCAATTAGCTTGGGTGGGCCGAGAACCATCGCCTCATCGTCGCCGGTCGCGCCGTAAGTGATCGGCCAGAGACGGAGGCCGCGCATCCCCTGTGTAACGAGCCGGGCCCCGTCCGGACTGAATGCCACATTGGTGGAATGCGCATCGCTCAGATGATACAGTTCGACACCGGTCTGAGCATCCCAGAGCCGGAAACCGTCCTTCCACGCGGAGAGCAAGACCCGGCTGTCCGTGCTGTAGGTCACTCGCCCCAAGGCGGTTTCTCCGATGGGGATCGTCGAGCGATTACCGAGTCGTGCATGGGCGAGGGTGCGGCATTCCGAGCCGACCGACGCGTCATAGACCGTGAGGCCGTGTGAGCTGGCCGTAGCGATCACCTTATCATCGGTGCTCCAGCGAGGCAGAACGGAAGTCGGAGGATAGTCGATTGCGCGCTGGCGGCCGCAGATCGGGTCCCATAAGCGGGTCGAGCCGTCCCAGGCGGTCGAGAGGAGCACGTCGCCCGAATGGCTGAACGCAAGTTGAATGCCCGCGTTATGGTGACCCTCTAGCCTCGAGATCAAGCGGGGGGCTTGGTCGACATCCCAGACATAGACCCCATAGTCAAGGTCTCCCGCTGCCGCGACGACCCGACCGTCCCCTCGCCAGCTTACCCCGTTACATCCGCCAAGCACTTGGAATCGGCCGGTCGAGGAACCCGTCGCTAGGTCGAAGAGTTCCAGCGCCCTCTCCGGATCGCGTCGGGATGTGACTGCGAGCCTGTCCCGTTGGCCCGGGGGACCAAACGCGATCATGTTGGGCTCGCCGCAGCCGCTGATTGTGTTGTCGATTCTTCCCGTGGCCGTTTCGATCAGAACGATCGTATGATTGGTGTGACCAACCGCTAGACGGCGGCTGTCTTCGGAGAATGCCAAAGCCCAACTGGCGCACGGTGTGGTGTCGCGGAAGACGACTCGTCCGGTCTCGACCTCCCAAAGTACGGTAATCGACTCCGGCTGGAAGTTCGCAGCGAGAAAACGGCCATCCGGGCTGAACATGATCGCTTCGGCACGAACGAAACCGGTCGATTCCAGGCGGAGTCGCCGAACCTCGCCGCCGTCGACCCAGGATCGGACAATCACTTGTGGGCCTGGGCCGTCTTGCGTATAGCGCGCCCGATCGGGATCGACGGCCAGCCCGAAACGGGATCCCGGAGGAGCCGGGATGTACTTAGACTTTCTCAGGTCGGGTAAGCCCAAGCAGGCAATCACCCCGTCTCGCGCCTGATCGGTCGGGTCGATCGCCACCGCCTCCGTCAAGTAGTCGAGCCCGTCGAACCTCTGGCCCGACCTGTGTGCCCCGCGACCGAGTTCCGCCTGCTTTACGAGCGATTCCGCGAGGCGATCTCGCGCCTTTGTTTCAGCCTCCTCGGACCGTGTGAGCAACTGACGAAGACGGATCGCGGCCGCCCCGGAACCCAGGGACAACACGATCAACAGCAGACCCACTGTCCCGCCTAGGGCCGCGACAACTGGATTTCGCCTGCACCACCGCCAGGCCCGCTCGGCCTTACCTACGGGCCGCGCCAGGATCGGTTCGCCTGCAAGGTAGCGTCGCAAGTCGTCTCCAAGCGCCTCGGCTCTCGCGTAACGCTTGCCAGGCTCTTTCTGCAAGCACTTCAGGCAGATCGTCTCGAGGTCGATCGGGATCGAGGCGTTGAGCCGGCGCGGCGGGACCGGTTCCTCGCCCATCACCTGCAGCACCGTGTCCATCGGCGTCGATGCCTGAAACGGCGGGCGGCCGATGAGCAAGGCGTACAGCGTCGCACCCAGGGCGTAAACATCTGCCGCCGGTCCAACTACGCCTCGCTTGCCACTGGCCTGCTCGGGCGACATGTAACTGGGCGTGCCCATGATCTGGCCGGAGCGAGTAAGCTGGCTGTCGCCGTCGAGTCTCTTGGCAAGGCCGAAATCGGTCACGCGTGGGTTGCCCTTCCTGTCAACCAGCACGTTCGCCGGCTTCAGGTCGCGGTGAATTACACCTTGTTTATGAGCATAGTCGATGGCCTCGCTCACACGTCGAATCATTTCGGCCGATTCGCGGGGCGACAGCGGGCTTTCCGAAAGCCTTTGCGCGAGGCTCTGTCCCTCGATAAAACCCATCGCGAAGTAATGATGCCCTTCATGTACGCCCACCTCATAGATGGGCACGATGCCGGGATGATCGAGGTTCGCGGCGGCCTGGGCCTCGCTGTAGAACCGCTTGACGTCAGTGTCGTTGGCGAACTGGCCGGCGAGGATCATTTTCAGCGCGACGATGCGATTCAGGCTCGCCTGCCTCGCCTGGAACACGACCCCCATGCCACCGCAGGCGATCTCGCGCAAGATCTCGTAATCGCCGAAACAGCGAATTCGCATCTGCGATCCGGGCGTGCTGGGGCTCGACGCGTCGCTGGGACTGTCCACCGTTACCTGCGCATCGACTGCCCCATGGAATACCCGCGTCGCCTCGAAGCTGGACGGTAATGTGGTCACCTCTTCGAAGCGATCGTGACGACCGTCGAGATCAATCGTGACAGGTTCATCCGAGGCAACGGTCGCCCCCCCGGGTGTTGGTGGCACGGCCGCATGGGATTGGCCCCCTTCTCCCAGTTCGCTCGCAAGTGCGTCGAGCTCACTTCGCAGTGCCGGACGAGCCTCCTCGGGGACTTCGCACATTAGGTCGTCGATGCGTGGCCGTTCGCCGTGTCGCCACGCAGTCTCGAATCGGCGGCAGACTTGGTCGATTCGGCGGATCAAACCGATGTCGAGACCACTGGTATCGAACGATCGCGGCGCGTCCATATATGCTCCTGCACAGCGAAACGGTCGGAAAGGCATGGGAAGGACGATCCAATTGATGCTCGCATGTAACAACGATCGCCACGCGTGACTTCGAACGGCACGCTCGGCTTCCAGGGGTTATGTCCGTGCAGTGACGCACTCTGCCAAAGAAAAACCGAGCCCGTATCGAGATGCATGCTTGATGGGAATTTGCGCCTGACATCGATCCCGCTCGACTCACGGGGCGTCTGCGGTGAGGATACAGCGGATGAGGGCGAGTTGCCGCGCCACGGTTCGGCGCGCGCAGCCGAGCTGCTCGGCAATTTCATTTGGGTGTAACTTGCCTCGCTCCCCCGATAATTCGCCGGCCTGTGTGGGGTTATTAAGCCGGGATTTCCCAGATGAGCGTTGACCTCGACGTCCGAGACCTCGCCCGACTCTCCTGGACACGCATTGGACACCGGACGCATCCCCGTGTCCAAGGAAAACGGCGAGTTTGGGGCGGCCGGCAAGCCTGAAGCCGGATCAGACGCCCCGCCGGCCCCGTTCGACTTGGCCGGCATCCTGACGCAGGCCCAGGCCGACGCCCTGCTGGGTCCGGACAACATCCTGCTGCTCAGCGTCACCCGGAGGTAGTCAGACGGAGACGCCGACGCGTCGGCGCAGCTGTGGGCTAGTGTCCTGAGTCAGAAGTCCGTTCACAAACTCTCTTGACGCGGCTCGAGGATCAGGTCGGCGTCGGCGGTCCACACGAACGGCTTGGGGGCGGCGTTGTGATGCTCCAGGTACTCCCGGATCGCCGCCTCCAGCGCCGCCACGCTCCGGAACGACGCCGCGGCGGATCCGCTTCTCGGTGATCTCGGCGAAGAACCGCTCGACCAGGTTCAGCCACGAGCCGCTCGTCGGCGTGAAGTGCAGGTGGTACTCGGGATGCCGCAGGAACCACCGCTTCACCGCCGGCGTCTTGTGCGTCGCGTAGTTGTCCAGCACCAGGTGGATCTCGACGCCCGGCTCCCTCGGGACCTTCGCGTCGAGCTCGTCGAGGAACTTGAGGAACTCCTGGTGCCGGTGCCGCCGGTGGCACTTGCCGATCACCTCGCCGGTGGCGACGTTCAGGGCCGCGAACAGCGAGGTCGTGCCGTGGCGGACGTAGTCGTGGGTCTGCCGCTCGGCCTGCCCGGGCGTCATCGGCAGCAGCGGCTGGGTGCGGTCCAGGGCCTGGACCTGGCTCTTCTCGTCGACGCACAGGACGATCGCCCGCTCCGGCGGGCTCATGTACAGCCCGACGACGTCGCGGACCTTCTCGACGAAGAACGGGTCGGTCGAGAGCTTGAACGTCTCGGGGCGGTGCGGCTTGAGGCCGAAGGCCCGCCAGATGCGGCCGACGGCCGTCTGCGACAGGCCGGCGGCCTCGGCCATGCCGCGGGTGCTCCAGTGGGTGGCGTCCTTGGGCTTGGTCTCCAGCGTCCTGGTGACGACCCGCTCGACGTCGGCGTCGGTGATCGTGCGCGGGGCCCCGGGCCGCGGCTCGTCGGCCAGGCCGTCCAGGCGGCGCTCGAGGAATCGCCGCCGCCAGGTGCCGACGGTGGCCGCGCAGACGCCGAGCCTGGCGGCGACCTGCTTGTTCTCCAGGCCCTCGGCGCAGGCCAGGACGATCCGGGCCCGGGTGGCGAGCCGCTGGGTGCTCTTGGGCCGGCTGGCCCAGGTCTTCAAGGTCTGCCTCTCGTCGTCGGTCAGGACCAGTTCGGCCATCGGTCGCGCCATGTCGAGGTCTCCTTTGCAGGAGACTCTACCGGGCGACCGGCGGAGGCGCAAGGTTATTTAACGGATTTCTGACTCAGGACACTAGATCTTTTTCGCTCGTCGTAGCCCACGAGACCGGTGCGATGCGGACCAGGAGCGGCAAACGGGCGAGGAAGGACTGGCCCGACCGATCAGTCGTAAGCCGCATCGTCGTCGAGCTTGCGACGGATCGACCCCTCCGCAGATTCCGCCAGGGACATGTAGAATCGCCATGCAGGCGATCCCGGGCGGCACGTATTCGCCATCGCGGAGGCCCGATCCCGGAGGGCCACGTCCTGGGGAAACGGCTGCCCCACGACCCCCTGACGCCCCCGGATCACCGAGGGGGTACTCAACAGACCCGCGATCTGGCGATAACACGCCTCACCGACCGCGGATGCGGCATCGAGCAGCTTCTCCACAAGCCCGGCCTGCTCGAAGACGAGGTCGTGGGGCGACTCGCGGAGCAGCTCGGCCACGGCCATCAGTCGGTCCTCGTGACCGTCTTCGATCCACTCGTCGAGGACGGGCAGATAATCCGTCGTGAAATTCAGCGTGAGTTCACGGAATAGCTTCGGGACCAAGAACCGGCCCGGACGATTCCGTTCGAGCGCCCGGTCGCGGACCTGTCGCAGCATCTCGGGGTATCCGGGATCTCGCGCGAAGCCATCGAGTCTCCGTGCAAACCCGAGGGTGGGGAGGGGGTCCACAGCCAGCGGCAATCCCCACGTGAATGAATCGACGCGATCCATGAGCAGCCGCAAGACACCCCATGGCCGACGGCCCGAGGCCAGCACGAGGAACTGGTTGATCGAATGCTTATCCAGGTCACCCAGCGGCGAGAGCTTCCCGAGGAGCACGTCGATCTCGCGGTCCTCGAAGTCTTCGAGCGGCACCCCGATACCGGTTTCGAGGCGCATGAACAGCTCCTCGGCGAGGCCGATGTCGCCGCTGAGGTCGATCGCGAGGGCCAGCCCTTTCGCGATGGCGGGGCGGACTTTCCCGAGATTCGACAGGCCACCGATCGCGACCCGTCTGACGACAAGGTTCGAGCAGCCGAGGAGTGTCTCCAGGAGGGCGACGTCGCCATCTCTCGCCGAGTCGAGCCAGACTGGACGATAGTAGGTTGAAGCGGCCGCATACCAGAGGGCGGGTTCATCGGTACGCAGGCAGCGGCGGAGGATGCCGATTGCCTTCTCCGGGTCGGTGCGGCGGATCGCCGAGACGAGGATGTCGAGATGCGAGGCCATCGAACATCCCGATGACTCGATGATGGCCTCGCACAAGCCGACCGCGTAGTCGAAATGGATCTCGCACAGTTCCGACAGGAACGTCACGGGCTGGCCGTGCGGGCTGGCGAGCCGGACTTGGTCGAGGGCGTCGGAGAGGACACGCAGGCCATCACGCGGGTCGGGGTGCCGTTCGATCAAGCGGCCCGCGATCGCCCGGCCCAGTCGCGGCAACCGCTCTTGCCGCCTCTTGAACGTGGCTTCCACGTCGCCGTCGTAGTCCTCGCTCTCCAGGAGGTGCGAGTGGTCCCCGGCAAGCAACTCCGCGAGTCGGAACTCCAGGTCGGGCTCGAACTCGTCTAGGATCGAACTCGCCCGATCTCTCACGGCCTGGTTCCGAGCCTGGCGGGACGCCCATCTGATGAAGCCGACGGCGCGGAGCTTGGCGATCGCGATCGCCTCGCGTCCGAGCAAGCCTTCCAGGATATCGAGCACCTTGAGCTGCTCCGGCCCCCATGCCTCGACCACGTCGTCCGTGACGGGCAGACCGAACGGAGGGAAAGGGTCGCACAATACCTTCCTGAGGCTCTCGACCGCACGGAGGCAGACCCTCGGATCCTCGTCGTCCAGGAACCGCGCCAGCAGCGCGATTGCGCGATCGTGGAGTCCCCGCGTATTCCGCTCATCGACGTAGAACGGCATCATCTGAATCACGGCTCCCTCGGTCCGTGACGAGTAACCCGTCTTCTCGAGAACAGGATCGATCAGGCCGCAGAGCTTCTCGAGGTAGGGCGAGGCATCGGCGGCATCGGCCCATCGCTCGATGCACAGGAGAACGTCGGCGAGGAAATCGACCGGCTTCTCGGCTTCGTAACCGGCAAGCTCCGCCAGGGCGCCCAGGCCGTGGTCCCGGGGGCTCACCGCCCCGGTGTCGTCCCTGCCCAGCCGCCAGAGGAGGTCGCACGCGACGGGCAGATGCTCCGGTGAGTAGGCGGCCCGATGAAGGAGCGGCACGAGGCCCGCGAGGACATTCCGATGGCTGGGACGGAAGCGGTCGGCGGCCGGGTCGGGCGCGTCGGGCGTCGGGTTTTTCATCGCGAAGTCGGCGAGCCCCAGGATGTGCGCAGGTTGATAGGACGAGAAGTCGGTGAGGGCTTCGAGGATCTGCACGCGACCGGATGCGTCGGCACCGGCGAACTCACTCGTGATGGTGTCCCAGACCCTGGAGAGGAGGTCGATCCGGTCGATCCCTCGCGTCGCGTTGACCCTCCAGTCCAATTCGGCCAGGTTTCGCAGCAGCTGCGGCTGGCAGGTCCGGCCGAACGCCGCGAAGACGCGCCCGATGAAGCCCGTTTCTTGCCCATTGGCCGTGAGACAGGCGTTGTGGAGAACATGGTCGGCGAAGACGTCGGGCGTCAGGCGGAGGCTCCGCCCACGTCGGAGTACGACACCGACCTCCTCCAGGATGCCGAGGGCTTCGATCAGCGACGCCCGGTCAACACCCAGGAACCCCGCGACCTCGTCGCCGAAATCACAATCCAGCGGCCCGAGCGGCATGATCGCGGAGAGGACCCTCATGACCGCCAGACATCGGCCCGGTTCGATCCGGTCGCTCACCCTGCCGACGATCTCGTCGCCGAATTTGGCGAGCGCGGCCGTCCGGAACTCGTCGTGACGCTCGAGCAGCTCCGGCGGGACCGACCTGTCGGCGAGGAGCCGCCCGCCGATGACGGTGACGAGGGGACAATCCCTCGTCACGTCCGCCAGGCGATCCGCGAACCGGGAATGTCCCGCCCCCAGGACCTGGGCGGCGAGCCCTCTGACCTCGGTCCGGTTCAGTTCCTTCACGTCTATCGGAGGCGCGATCTGGCTGGCGTCGCAGCCCGATTCGACCGAGCGTGAGAGGACAGAATCGTAGCCGCTCGGACGGAGCGAGAAGACGAGCTTGAGCGGTACGTCCCGCTGCCGTGCGATGGCGAGCAACATCCCCAATTCGCCGCGATCTCGGCGATGCGCGTCGTCGACCACGACGACCAGCGGCAAGTCGGACATCTCGTCGTAGGAGTCGCGATCGATGGGGACTCCGTCCGGCACGAACCGGATCGAATAACCCGGAAATCGTCGAACGAAGTCGCGGGAGAAGGCGTGGAGCAGCTTGGTCTTCCCGATGCCGCCCCGGCCGCGGATGATCAGGACCCGTCGCCGCCCGTCCCTGACGAACGAGTCCATCTCCTCGACCAGCTCCTCCCGACCGACGAGGTCGAAGGTGTGGTTGAAGATGTGGCGTGGATCGAGCGAGCTCCGGAAGAAGTCGTAGGGCGAGAGGAAGGTCCGCAAGCCCGGCAGGCCGAGGAAGGCCCGCCGCCAGGCCTTGCCGAAGTGGTCCTCCACGATCCGGACGGCGACGTCGCGATTCGTCGAGCAGAGCTGCCGGACCCTGACCGAGAGGTCGCGGACGTCCCACGCCTCCCAGCAGGGATGGGCGTCGCAGGCGTCTCGGGCCTCGCTCCCGAGCTCCGTGCTGAGGACGAGGACATGGCGGTCGGCCGTAAAGGCGTTCTTGGCGATCGCCCGCTCGACGTCGGCCCGCCCGAATTCCCTCCTCTGCTTGCACTGGAACGTCCACCGCCGTCCATCCTCGAATTCGGCGTAGAGATCGATCCCCTTCTGGCGGCTACCTCCCTTGCCGTAATGCTGGCACCGGACGACGCCGGGCAGGTTCCCGACCAGGTCCCGGCAGAAGGCCTCGAACTGTCCCCAGGTCCAGTTGGGGTCGTGTAAGGGCAGTCGTTCCGGGCGCGACTCGACGGGGGGGTCGGGGAAGTAATAGGTGATCGGGCGAGCGGGCTTCGATCTCTTCGGCATCGCGCAATTCCGATGGGTTATCCGGCTGCAGTTGCACCTTTGTCCAGTTCTAGGGATTCTTTCGCTTGCCGTGCGGCCCGTCAACGACTGTGGGCGCATGGTCATGGATTCGCGGTTCGCGATCGTGGCGATCGTGTCTCGGAGGCGCGGCACGTCGGATCATTCCGCCGGCGACGTGCACCGCGGTCACGCCGACGGCGAGGCCGCGGCGACCGGGTCGGCCCGGTTCACTGCCGGCAGAGCCGACGCAGATTCGGGCGGTCACGCCGGCGTAATTCGTCGGGTTCGAAAACGCGTGACCGCCTCGGATGATTCGCATTGCTCCCCACGCGACTCGCCGCCTTGTGGTGCTCACCATCCCGTTCGGTCCGACTCCTATTGCCCGCGAGCTCCGGGCGACGCTAACCTGAGGAAGAGGTCCGGCGAGGCGAGGTATGGGAGCCAATGGCTCAACGGTCTTACGAACCGCCATCGCACGGAGCCCATCATGTCGACGCTGAACGAAGCGTGCGCCTCGCGTGCCTGCCCGAGTTTCTTCCGTCGCCGTTGCCGCGATGCCCGCTGCGGCGGCCGCTCGAGCTACGCCGACGCCGGGTACGCCCTCGCCGGGGCGGTCGCCGGCCTTCTCATCCAGGATTATGAGGAGAGCGAGCTCTCGTCCTCGCTCGAGGAGCTGGGCTCCGCCCTCCGCCCCGCGTCGCCCGACGGGCTGATCCGGCCGCCCGACGATGCGCGGGTGCTCGCCTGGTTCGATCGCCATCTACCGGCGTGCATGACGCTCGTCCCGCGCCGCGGGAGGAGGACTTTCCTCGCAGGCGTCTACCAGCTGGCCCTCGACGAGGACGTGGACATCACGAGGGACTGAGGTCCTGGTGGCATCCGTCTTTCGTGGGCCGGGACAACGCACTCGGGAGGGGTCGGGCACCGCGCGGCGCCCGACCCGTTCGAATCCCGGATCCGCCGATCGATTCGCAGAATTCGCAATAATCACGCGGCCTCGCCGAGACGCCGTTTTTCCCCAGTTTTCTCGGCGGGTTGTCGACTTCTCGCACGTCGAAGTGCGTCGTCCCGCCGATTCGCAGTATTCGCAGAAATCACCCCGCGGACGACGGGCCTCGTCTTATTGCGAATACTCGTCGCGACCCCTAACGATCAGCGGCCGACCACAGCACGAGTCGGAAACGCCCTCGCGGACAAGGTTTAGTTGCCGCAGCTTCGGTGTGGATCGAATATTGCGAATTCTGCGAATCGATTTCGCACGCCCGAAGTCCCGCTCCGCGGGTCGCCCTGAGAGCCGAGGATGGCGAGGGAGGTACGGCTCGAGGACGTGCCGACTCCCTCGCGCCACATGATCTCACCGGCGAAGTGGCGAGTCCTTCACGCCGGCCACCGCGAGCGATGGCACGTCTCATCCCCGGGGTCCCCTCGACTTCAGACGACCCTGGCCACGTCCTCGGCGCGGCATATGCACTCGCCGTCGTCCGTACTCGCCCGGAATACGTCCGCCGTCACCGGGCCGCGGGCGACGACGGTCCGCCGCGACAGCGTGCCCTTCACCCGGACGATGACCGTCATCCCGTCCTGGATCCTCGCGCGCTCTTCCTCGGACATGGTCGCAACTCCGCCGGAGGATGCCGGGCTTCGAATCACCGTGACTCGCCGGGCGGATCCATGTAGCGAGCGCACGGATGGTCCTCGAAGGATCGCCGACCATTGCCATGGGACGCGAAAAACTCGGCATCTCCGGTCGACGACACCGAAGCCAGCTCCCTGTGCCTGATGCGCCGGCCTACCGGTCAGGCGGCGCGGACCCTGGCTCGCTCCTCTCGTCAGCGCAACAGCCCGCGCGGCCAGGTCTTTGGCCCTGGCCCGGACGATGGCCTCGGCGGGCGTCCCTTGAGCAACCGGATGGACTGTGCGCCTGAGGGCCCGGATAGCCGGTGCGACGGTCCGTCGATCCGATCGATGACGGCGACTTGTCCCCGTGATAAGATGCGGCGGCTCAACCTTCGATGTGACCGCAGCGGTTCGATCGAAGGTCGACAAGCTCTGGGGGCTGGCCCATGGGGACGAGCGGATCGGGCGATGCGGACCGACTCCGACGGATCGAGCAGGCGCTGACGGAGCTGTCCGAGGCCCACGGCTCCGGCTCGGCGACGCTCCCCGGCCCCTGGCTCGGTCGCCACGGTGGGCTCCTCCGCAGTCCGGGCGAGGGGGCGACGATCGCCGACGCGGGGACGACCGCCGACGGCGTCTCCGCCGCCGATCAGGCCACCGCCCCCGGGTCTCCAGGCGCGGGGAGCGGCGACGCCGGCCGGGCCGCTGCTTCCGAAGGGACCGGGGCCTTCGCCGCCACCGACGGTGGGGCCGGGCCGCGGGCCGGCGCGACCTCAGCCGCCCCGCGACCCGACGGCCTGCCCGGGCCCGGGGACGCCGTCCGCTACTTCGGCGACTACCTGCTCGAGGGGGAGCTCGGCCGGGGCGGGATGGGGATCGTCTACCGCGCCACGCAGATCAGCCTCGGGCGCCCGGTCGCCCTGAAGATGCTCCGCGAGGCGGCGTTCGCCCGGGCGGAGGACCTCTGGCGGTTCCAGAACGAGGCCGAGGCCGTCGCCCGCCTCGATCACCCGAACATCGTGCCGGTCTACGAGGTCGGCGAGCACGGCCAGCGCGAATATTTCAGCATGAAGCTGGTCGACGGGGCCAGGCCTCGACCAGCGGCTGCGGGACCTACGACGGCGACGTGCGGGCGATCGCCACGCTCGTCGCCAAGGTCGCCGACGGCGTCCACCATGCCCACCAGCGCGGCATCCTCCACCGCGATCTCAAACCCGCCAATGTCCTCGTCGACCCCGAGGGGCGAGCCGCACGTCACCGACTTCGGGCTGGCCAAGCGGGTCGAGGCCGATCGACGGCCTGACCCAGACCGGCGCCGTGCTCGGCACGCCCGCTTACATGGCCCCCGAGCAGGCGTCGGGGCACCGCTCGGAGGTGACGACCGCGACGGACGTCTACGGCGCTCGGCGGCGTCCTCTACGCCCTGCTGACGGGCAAGGCCCCGTTCGGCGGGACGACGATCCTCGACACGCTCGACCAGGTGAAGAACCGCCCGCCCGAGCCCCCCGTCTAGGCTCAAGCCGGGAATCCCCCGCGATCTCGAGGTGATCTGCCTGAAGTGCCTGGAGAAGGACCCGCGCCGCCGCTACACCTCGGCCGCGTCCGTCGCCGCCGAACTGAGGCGCTGGCTGGCCGGCGAGCCGATCGAGGGCCGCCCCGTCCCCGCGGCGACCCGCGCCTGGATGTGGTGCCGTCGGAACCCCGCCGTGGCGGCCCTGGCCGCGTCGGTCGCGGCGCTGGTGACGGCCCTGGCCGTCGGCTCAACCGTCGCCGCCGTCCGCCTCGACGCCCGCCGCCGCGAGGCCGTCGAGTCCCGCGACCGCGCCGACGCCCTGGCCCGTAGCGAGGCCGACGGCGCGGAAGCGGGCCGAGGAGACGACCGCCCGCGCCCAGCAGTCGGAGAGCCTCGCCGCCCAGCAGGCCGCCACGGCCCTCGCCACGCTCCAGGTCGTCGTCGGCCAGATCGACCAGAAGCTCGGCGACGTCCCCGGCCTGATGGGCCTCCGCACGGACCTACTCGGCTACGCCCTAAAGCAGCTCGACCAGGTCTCGAAGATCGGCGAGAAATCCACGAGCATCGAGGCTACCCGCCTCGCGATCCTGGTCCAGACCGGCGACGTCTACAAGCTGCTCGGCCAGACTCAGAAGGCGTTCGACCAGTACAGGGCGGCCCTGGATATCGCCCGCAAGCGGGTCGCGCTCAAGGCCAATAGCGACGCCTCGCGGAACAATCTCTCGATCGCCCTCCTCAAGGCCGGCGAAATCGCCGAGCTGCTGGACCGCGACATGAAGAAGCAGCTCGACTACCTCGAGGAGGCCCTCAAGGTCCGCGAGTCGATCCTCTCCGACTCCAGGGGCGACCAGGAGGGCAACGGCCGGATGAGCTCCGAGGCGATCCTACCGCTGGTCGCCGAGCTGCTCACGCGGGTCGGGGTCGTCCACCACCGCCTCGGCGACCCGGCGAAGGCCCGCGATTACTTCCGCCGCGCGCTGGACGTCCGCGAGCGCTTCCTCCGCGACTTCCCGGCGGATCCCGACGGCGCGAAGCGGCAGGACCTGGCCCGCTCCGACCTGGCGGTCGGAGAGACGGGCTTCCGCCTGGGCGACGTGGAGGCGGCCCGGGGCCTCTTCGAACGCTGCATCGCCCTCCGCCGCGACCTGACGAAGGCGTTCCCCGCGAAGGCGTTCTTCGCCTTCGAGCTGGCCGGGGCACTCTCGATGTACGGCGAGTACCTGGCGCGGATCGGCGAGCCCGAAGGGGGCTTGCCACGGATCGAGGAGGCCCGCGCGATCCAGGCCAAGCTCGTCGAGGCCGACAAGACCGACGTCCGCTACGCCCGCGACCTCGGCCTCGCCGACCGCCGCCTCGGCCTGGTCTACGGCCACCTGGCGAAGCCCGACCCCGCCAAGGCCAGGGCGGCCTTCCAGTCGTGCTACGAGACCTGGAGGCGGCTCCACAACGCCGACCCCGCCAACGCGCGCCGCCGGCTCGACCTGATGGGTGTCCTGCCGCGCGTCGGCCGGATAGACGAGGCGCTCGCGATGGCGGACGCGATCCGGGCCGTCAAGGACCCCGACGCCGAGCAGCTGGTCGAGGCCGCCGAATGTCTGGCCCAGTGCGCCGCGGCCGTCGACGACACGAAGAGATCCGAGGTCTACCGCACCCAGGCACTGACGCTGCTCGATCGCGCGGCCGCCAAGGGCTACCGGGACGTCGTCTACCTGGAGCGCGACCTCGACTTCGAGCCGCTCCGCCCCCTCCCGGCCTTCCGTGCGCTATGCGACGCGCTCCGCAACCGCGACCGCCCCGGACCGAGGTGACCGGCGGGGCGTACCCTTGCCTGCGGCCCCATCGGCCGAGCCGATCGCCCGGCTGCTACACGCGGATCGCCGGCCCCGTGCGGTTCGTCTCACGCCTCACCATCGCCGGACAAGAACCGCAGGCTACGTCCGTCACCTCCGCGCCCGCCCCGCATCGGGATCTCCACCTTCGGCAGTCGACCTCCGCCAGAAAACCGCGGCGCGCCCCGATACGGTCGGCCGCGGGATTCGTTCACCGCGGTGTGCGGGTTTGGGGGCGGAGGGAGCGATGATGACACGCTTCGGTCCGCGATGCCGGAGCAACTTCGACCGACGACACCGAAGCAGTCAAGCCGAGTCGTAGAGCACGACAAGCGGGTTTGCCAGCGAGCTAGGCAGGTTAAAGACTCTGCATCCCACGCCGAGGGAATTGCACCCTCGGCCTAACTTCCTTAAGTCCTCTGCTATGCAACCACTTGCGGATTTAATCTCTCTTGTTGGCAGCGCCTCGGCAGCGCAATTCAGGCTCGCGGAGCCCGCGCTTGACCGAGTCCGCGTGCAACCCGGTGAACTCGGCGAGGTCCTCATTCGAAACCCAGGCGTAGGGCTTCGTCCGCGCCCTGGCACAGACCGCGTGCATGACGTCCCGGGCCGCGCACGACAGCCCGCACCGGCGGTAATCGGCCGGGAGCGGCACAAGCCCGGGCTTCTCGTCGACGGCCGCCATGATCCGCACGCTCCGCGCGGGACGCTACCACCGTTTACAGAGTACCCGCGCCGGCCGACGTCCGCCAAGGTCGAGGCGCCGCGTCGACCTTGGCCTCCATCCCGGCCATGAGCGGCGGACGTCCCGAGTCCCGACCGGGATCCCGCGCCTTAGTGACGGTGACGAGGCCCCGGTCTCACCGGGGCCCTCCCGTCATCGGCGTGAGGTTCATGTGGTCTCAGGCGCGGGCCCTGCGCCGTTGCGCGTGCCCCGCCAGGCCGAGGGCGAGGTCTTCAACACGCCGGCCCGCCAGCGGAGCCTCTTCCGATTCGTCGAAGGCCTCATCGCGAGTCTCGCCGCGGGCTGAGCTCCCCGGCCCGTCGTCGTTACAATCAAGGGCCCGGCCGACTGAGGCCTTGCCATCCCCGTTACCACGGAGAGCGCACTCGATGTCCAAGACTTTCTATCACCGGACCCCGTCATCACTGGCGATCCTCACCGGAGGCTTCGAGGACAGCGCGGGTCGATTCGGCCTGTTCAACCTCGGGGAGCCCGTCTCGGGCGTGTGGCTCTCGGACGCGCCCCCGGCGCCGACGCCGGCGCGCACGGGGCGAGGACGTGCTGGCCGTGGAGTTGGACCTCTCCGGCGACGACCTCGCCGTCAACGAAGTCGTCGAGGAGCGGAAGGGGTTCCGGGAATGGCTCGTCCCCGCCGAGGTCGTGAACCGCGGCCGCGTCCGGCTGCTCGCCCAAGGGGAAACGGATCAGCTCGATCCGCGTTTTTCGCGATAGCGGCCGTACTTGCCAGGCCCACGCGGCCGGGGCTCTCCCGTTAGTCCGACGGCAGGCCGGAGGGGGCTCCCCGACTGCGAAAGAGGACATCGCCCTCCGCCGGTCGGAGGCCGATCGAGTTCCTCACGTGGACGCGCATCGAGGGCCCGTTCGCGATGTCGAGTCTGTAGAGGGCGTCCGGGTCGAAAACCCTGGACGCCCCTCGGTGGAGCACGAAGTCGCCGTAATACCCTCCCTGAGTGCCGGAGATGCCGTTCATCGTTCCCGCGACTCCCGCCAGGACGTCGGACCCGAGGGAGATCGTGCCGCGGAAGGTCATCGCAATCCTCCGTTGATTGAATTATTGACGATATTCATGATCTTTTAATTCAACCCACTGTACGCGACTCCGGTCACCGCCCGCAAGGGTCAGGTCACCGCGCCAGCGATCGCCGGCCCGGGTGCTCATCGCAATCCAAGAATCTGGCCGTATAGCAAAGACGCGAAGAAATCAACTATTTGCGAAATTTTATAGATATACATACAATGCATCGTTCTCAAGACGCCATGTCGATCCGAGACGGGAAGTGCCGCGAGATCGCCGACGCCCTCGCCCGTGCCGGGACCGGGTCGGGGCATGATCGGATGCCTCTGATGCCGTGCAGCTCGATCGTGGCTTGGGAGGGCCGCGGCCGACAGGACGGCGGCGGGCCATCGTGACCGTGGATGACGACGGGCACTGCCGGGTCAGCGTGACGGAGACCTGTGCCGTTGCGGCGGGGAGTGCTTGCGTGGACATGCTGGGCGGGATGCCCTCGACGATGCTCTGCGAACCGGCGGCTGCGACCTCGGGCCTGGGCGAGGAGGTCCTCCGCAGGCTGAGGATGGAAGGCCTGCGGGTCGGCGGATACGCGGCCGAGACATCATGGGCCGGAGACTTGGGACTCGTCGCGGAGGATGGGCCCTCGGCCATGGCGCCTCGTTGGGCCGCGGCCCCGCCGCGCGACACGCCCGCCGCGGAGATCCTCGCGCACAGTCAAAAATTATGCTGGTAATTTCATTTTGCTTTTAGCAAGGGATGTTGATACTTTGAATATGCCAAACGTTCGGGTTGTACGCCTCCGGGGCGGCGACTCGGGCCCGGGGCGGGGCCGGTACGGGATGTCGGATATCCTCCGCGTCCGAGCCGTGCCTCGCCGCGGTGAGGAGCCGACCATGTGGACCTTATCCAAAGCGACGAGCCTGGATCTGCACAGACATGCGATGACCGAGTTCGAGGCCGCTGCCGAGGCGTGGGACATCGGCGACGCGTTCGCCGGCGACGCCTTCTCCGACGACGGCAATTCCCTCGCCCCCTCCGACGGCCCGTGCCCGACCGAAGTCGGTCGGAAGGCCTCGCGTGGAACGGTGGCGTGGGAGGCCCGCGAGAGCACATCGAGGAGGAATATCGCCACGATCCTGCCGGTCGCAATCGCGGCGCTGATCCCCGTCTGCGGCCCGGTCGCCGGACCCCGCCATGAGATGCTCGCCGGGCCTCAAGCGTCCGCGATGGGCATTGCACCGGCCTCCGCCCTCCCGGCGCGAGGACCAATGGCCGATCCTGGCCCGGCCTCGGCCGACGTGGCGAGCCGCTATCACCGTCGCGACCTCCTCCAGGGCATGGACAATTGATCGATACCGGCTAGACGCTTCGTCCGGGGGATCGTCATGCCGGCGTCCCCCGGCCGCGCATTCCGGCCCTTGGCTCCATAGGATCGGAAGGGACGACGAAAATGAACGGCCAACCTGAACTAACGCGGGCCCATCAGATCGGGTCGTCCTCGGCTCGTCTGCACCCGGGGCGAATAGCGGTGAAGATCGCGGAAGCGGCCGAAATACGCACGAACTCCACGGAACGGTGGAACGCGTTCGCCCTCGCCGCGATGGCGGTGGCCGCTGCGGCGGCAGCGCTCGCCGCCCTCGCGTTCCGCCACTAAGCACCTGGACTTGGTTTCTCTATAATTCCGGTATGATCCGCATCCACCTCGACGACGCCACCCGTGAACGAACTCCGGGCCTTGCGGCGGAAGGCCCTGCCGCCCAAGGTCCGCGACCGCATCGAGATGCTCACCCTCGCCGACGCCGGCTGGTCGGCCCCCAGGATCGCCGCCCACCTCGGCCATTGCGGCCAGACCGTCCGCGACCTGCTCAAGGACTTCCTCGCGCGGGGGACCGACGCCCTCCACCCGCGCCGCACCGGCCCGGCCCCCGACGCCGGCCGCCGCGACCGCGTGACCGAGGAACTGCGGCGGTCTGCTCGCCGAGGACCGCACCTGGACCAGCCGCCAGCTCAGCCGAGGCCCTCGCCGACCGGGGCATCGAGCTCGGGCCCCGGCAGGTCCGCCGCTACCTCAAGCGGATGAAGGCCGGCTACCGCCGGACCGCATCGACCCTCAAGCACAAGCAGGACCCGGCCAAGGCCGAGCGGGCCGGCAAGGTCCTGGCCAACCTCAAGGCCAAGGCGGCGGCCGGCTCGGTCGTGCTCTATTACCTCGACGAGTGCGGCTTCTCGCCGACGCTGCCGGTCGGCTACAGCTGGAGCCTGCCGGGCCAGCGGAAGCTCATCCGCTACGAGGCCCCGCAGGGCCGCCGGGTCAACGCCCTGGCGGCCTACCGGCCCTACGGCCGGTCGCCCCGGCTGGAGGTCTTCACGGCCGAGCGGACCTGGAACTCGTACGACCTGATCGGGTTCCTCAAGGCCCTGCCGTGGTCGAAGTGCCCGCGCGTGGTGGTGCTGGACAACGCCAGCTTCCACACGAGCAAGGTGATCCGGGCGGCCCGCAAGGGCCTGACCGACGCGGGGATCTACCTGTACTTCCTGCCGCCGTACTCGCCGGAGCTGAATCGGATCGAGCCGGTGTTCCGCCAGGTGAAGCATCAGGAGATCCCGCAGCGGAGCTACACGACCCGGAGCGGCTTGCGGGAGGCCGTCGAGACGGGCTTCACCAACTACGGCCGGAAGCTCCGCCCGAAAAGTCAAAGAGAACTACGTCCGGCTGGCCGATCCTCAAGGAGTTCTGGCCGAGGAAGCCCACCGGCCGCCGCGTCGCCCAGTGGAGGAAGATGCTCAACGGGATCCTCTTCCGGATGCGGAGCGGCTGCCAGTGGGAGAGGCTGCCCGAGCGTACGGCCCCAAGAGCACCGTCCACGACTGGTTCCAGCGCTGGGTCGAGGGGGGCATCTTCGAGAAGATCTGGGCGGTGCTGGTCGCCGAGTGCGACGAGATCGGCGGGGTGCAGTGGCAGTGGCAGAGCGGCCGACGCGATGCTGGGCAAGGCCCGGAGCGGGGGGAAAAAGACGGGCAGGAATCCGACCGATCGCGGCAAGCAGGGGACCAAGAAGAGCCTCCTGGTCGACGGCGACGGCGGCCCGCCGGGCGCGGTGATCGCCGGGGCCGACGTGGTCGAGCAGAAGCTGCTGAGGGAGACGATCGAGGCGATCGTGGTCGAGCGGCCCGACCCGGCGGAGGAGGAGCAGCACCTGTGCCTGGACAAGGGGTACGACAACCCCAACGGCCGGGAGGCCGCGGCGGCCGGCGGCTACGTCCGCACATCCGGCGGATCGGCGAGGAGGCCAAGAAGTGCGACCGATCGAGGGGCCACAGGCCGAGGCGCGGGTGGTGGAGCGGGCGTTCGCCTGGCTGTCGAAGTGCCGGGGCATCCTGGTCCGGTACGACAAGACTTAGTCGTGCGGCGTCCGCGTGGCCGGGACGGCCGCAACCCTCGGCGTCCGAGGGCCGGGGGCGGCGCCAGGGGCTTATGGGCGGCCTGGCAGGGCTCGGCTCTGATCGGGCCCGTCCGGGGGGCAGTCCCGATGAAGCCACCGAGTCCGACGGCATCCAACGAGTCCGGGCGGCACGCCGCGGCATTCGACGCCGCCCAGGTGCTGGTGGAGCAGTCCGTGCGGCTCGTCGCCGAGCTGGCCGAGGCCCTCGCCAGGAGCGTCGCCGTTCGAGCGAAGAGCCGGGCGGCCCGCCAGGAGCGTGGCCAGGCCGCGAGGCAAGCCCGATGACGCTCCTCCGCGTGCGGTTCTCTCTACGGCGGCTAATGGTCGCGACGGCGGGCGCGGCACGGGATTTGTTGCAATCGGGGCTGCCTCTTCTCATTCACGTGCCCGCTGAAGCTGTCTGATTTTGGGGGCGGGTATAGCACCTGGCGATCAGCCGCCGGATCCGCTTCCTCACCGTCTGGAAGTAGCACAGGCTGCTCCGGATCGACCGCTTCAGGTCGGCCAGCGCCGTCGAACAGCCGGTTGTGCGTCGCACGCCGCCGCAGCAGCTTCCAGAACCGCTCGATCAGGTTCAACTGCGGGCTGTAGCTCGGCAGCCGCTTGAACTCCAGGTGCGGGTTGTCGGCCAGCGCCGGGTGATCGGCCCGCCTCGGTGCCACGGGGCGTTGTCGATGATCAGCACCACCCGCTTGTGCTTCTCGGCGGGGTAGAGCCGGCCGATGTGCCGCAGATGGGCGGCGAACGCCTCCTGCATCCGCCGCGTCTTGCTCTTGCCGGTCATCTGTCTTCGCCTTGGCGGGCTCTCCAGCGTGTTGGCGTGCAGCGTCCCGGTGACGACGTTGATCACCGCCAGGACGTAGAGCAGGTCCTTGCAGTCCCGCGTGCCGACGACCGGCCGATGCCCCTTGACGCCCAACGTCGTGCTCAGGGTCGGGCACCATCGGGAACCGTGCCTCGTCCTGACTCAGCAGGACCAGTTCGCCGGCTGCCGCCTTGATCTTCAGATCGGCCAGGTCCTCGCGGGCCTGGGCTTGCTTCTCGGGATCACCCCGCAGGAATCGGTAGGTCGGTCGATACGGCCGGATGCCCAGCTTGCGGCAGAACCGCTGCATGGCCGAGCGGCTGGTCCGGATGCCGTGGATGCGGCACAGGTGCTCGGCCAACTCGGCGTGGGTCCAGTTGGCCCGGTCCAGGCCCTTGCTTGGTGGGCCCCTCGATGACCCAGGGCCGGACCACATCGGCCAGATCGGCAGGGATCTTGGCTTCTGCGCCCTTGGCCTTGCGCGGTCGCAGGCCGTCAGTCCGTGCTCCAGGTAAGGTTGAGCCATCGTTGCACGGTGCGGGCGTGATGCCCAGGTCAGCGGCGATCTGTTGTGGGGCCGGCCCCGGGCGGCCAGGCGGACGATTTGGAGGCGGTCGCGGTGGACGGCGTCTTGCAGCGGCGGTACTCGTCCTCGAGGAGCTGGGCGTCGGGCTCGGAGAGTCGGATGCGGATCATGGCACGTCCCTGCAAGGAGCGACTTCCGTGAACTCCTGGCAGGGTAACGAACTTCAGACGGATCAGACAGCCTCACCGGGCGTGTGAATCAGTTCCGACGTCGACAGCCCGCTTCTCACCTCGGGATCGTCGGGCTGTCGGCGTGTCATGACGGTCCATTGACGCAGGTTCATAGAGTGCTTAGTATGCCCCGACAGGCGCCGGCCCGCCGCGGGGGCCGATCCGCTGTCGTGGCGCCGCGGGGCCTGCCAGCCCGCGGCGTTTTTCGCGCGACAGCCGTTGCTAGCTAGGCGAGGGCTTGCCAGCCCGGTTCGAGAAGATCAAGGCTTCGTCTGGGCTAAACTTGACGCCGCATGCGCGATCTTCACGAGCGTCCCGTTGATGATGATCGCCATACGGTTGCCAGAGAACTCGGCATAGTCGAGGTCTACCCCGACGACGGCATTGGCGCCCTTCTCGGCCGCGGCATACTTCAAGGCACCCATCGCATGCCGCTTGGCCTCTTGGAGCTTCCGCTCGAAGGCCGAGGACCTCGCCCCGAAGAAGTCGGCGATCGAAGTGGACACCTCCGAAAAAACGCCCGTGCCAATGACGAACTCGACGCTTTCGATACCCAGGTATTGCTCGACGTAGTAGCCGTCGACGTCGTGAGTCGTGGTGACGATCACCCCTTTCGCGGCCTGCCATATCTTCGCGGTCCGTTCCTTCTCGGCCTTGTCCGCCTTGGCTTTGCATGTCGGACAGACGTAGACGCCGCTGCTCATGTCGGCGACCAGAGCCCCC
>CAWFXY010000009.1:0-20230 GCA_963819805.1 uncultured Planctomycetota bacterium
TTTAGGTCGAGGTTCTCGGCGGTGATCTCGGCGATCACGTTCTTGAGCCGCTGGAGCTCGGCCTCGCGCTCTTTGCTCCTTGGCGTCGGGCCGGCCCCTGTTCTTCGAACACGCGGCCGGCCGAGCCGAGGAGTTGCTTCTTCCAGGCGTAGACCTGGACCGGGTTGAGCCCCTCGCGGCGGCAGAGGTCGGAGACCTCGACGTCGGGCTCCATGCCGGCCAGGACGATCCGGAGCTTCTCGGCGGCTCCACGTCCGCCGTTTCCGTTCGTGCCCATCGCTTGTCCTCCGGGTCGTCATCATCGTACCTCTGGAGGAGGCTGATCTCTAACCAAGGCTTTGTGCCACTTGGGCTGACACACTACAGACCGAAGCAAGCAATGTCGCTGACTTCGGGCCGAATGATCGCAACATTCGCTGGGGGGAGATCGCGACAAGAGGTCGGGAGGAGTGTGCCGGGACCCCGAGGAGCGGCCCCTACTTCTCGTGCGGTAGGCACTCGGCTTGACGACGTCGGACGGGCTGAATTCCTGTTCAGAGGCTGCCGATCGTGCGCGATCGGTGACGCAAGGCGCACTCGTCCGGGACGCCCGGCCGACGGGTCGAGGCTATCGTCTCACGTGGTAGGCTGTTAACCTTACACGATATGACCTAACCCATCGGGCCCGACGGCAGCTCGGACCAAAAGACGGCCCGCCCCCGACAAGCCGGGAGCGTCCAACTCGGCGGCCTCCGGCGATGAACGACGTCACGCGGATCCTGTCGGAGATCGAGCACGGTGACGCTCGGGCGGCCGAGCAACTGCTGCCGCTGGTCTACGACGAGCTCCGCAATCTCGCCGCCCGGAGGCTGGCGCAGGAGAAGCCCGGGCAGACCCTCCAGGCCACCGCCCTCGTGCATGAGGCGTACCTCGGCTGGTCGGCCAGGACGAGGCCCGGAACTGGAAGCAGTCGCGGCCACTTCTTCGCCGCCGCGGCCCGGGCCATGCGCCGCATCCTCGTCGACAACGCCCGTCGCAAGAGCGCCCGGAAGCGCGGCGTCGGCCTGGAGCGACAGCCGCTCGACGAGATCGCGGCGCCGCAACCCGATGACGAGCTACTGGCCCTCGACGAGGCGTTGCAGCGCTGGCCGCGACCGACCCCGTCAAGGCGCGGCTGGTCGAGCTGCGGTATTTCGCCGGGCTGACGGGCGAGCAGGCCGCGAAGGTGCTGGGCATCTCGCCGGCCACGGCCGACCGCCATTGGGCGTTCGCGAAGGCCTGGCTGCGGAACGAGGTCCGGGGACAGTGACCCCGGGTCTACGAGTCTTCTTGAGGATTCCGTGAGGCTTTCGCCGCCGGTTCTGCGCTTGTGATCATGGAGGCCGCGGCGCCGGAGCCCCGGAGGACCGCGAGGGCCTGTTCCGTCTCGCCCTACGGGCGTCCCCCCACGATCGCGGTCATCGGGGACACCATGATCGAGCCGGACGAGACGTTCTTCGTCGACCTCGGCGGAGCGAGCACCAACGCGCTCGTCTTCAACGGCCTCGGCCTCGGGACGATCGATGACGACGACCTGCCGGTACAGCCCGGCGACCCCGGCGGCCAATGCACTCCCGACAACCCGTCTTACCCGAACTGCTAAGCCAGAAGGCCGGGAGGGTCCGACCGCGAAGGAGGGCACTCACCGGGACCGTACCGGTGCCCGGTCTGCGCACCGTGACGGTTCCCTTCAGACCAGATCGCAGACCTGTTTTAAAGTTGAAATGAGGTTTTTCCATGAACGCTTTCGCATTCGCAAGGAAACGATGGGTGCTCGCGGTCGCGTCGGGCACGCTGACGGTCTTCCTGGCCGCGTCGCTACTGCCCGACACGCGGGTTCGAGCCGAGGACGACGCGAACCGGGTCATGACAGCCGCATCCGCCAGGGCTTCGCCATCGCGCCCCTGCCGCTCGACCTTCGCGGCAAGAACCCGGCCCTCGTGGGCCTGGGGAGCTACTACGTCAACGCGGTGGCCTCGTGCGCCGACTGCCACACCAACTTTCCGCAGTACCTCCCGGGTGGGAACCCGTTCCTGGGCCAACCCAAGGAGATCAACCTCGCGAACTATTTGACGGGCGGCAGGCCGTTCCCGGCCGCGGATCCCACCCACGTCGAGAACCCCATCGTCTCCCGGTCCCTCCGTCCGGAGAACGGGCTGCCGGCCGGGCTGACACTCGACGAGTTCGTGGACGTGATGCGCAACGGGACGGATTACGACCACCCGGGACGGCTGCTCCAGGTGATGGGGTGGCCGATCTTCCAGAACATGACCGACCGCGACCTGCTCGCCATCTACTCGTACCTGGGCACCCTCCCGCCTTGATCGCCGGACCGTCGGCACCCCGCCTCCGCGGGGCCCGCGGATGAGGGGAGGTTCGGAACAACCCGAGAGCGACACGGCCGGCGGGGTCCTCACCGTCGAGCAAGCCCCCGCCGGCCACATTCGACCGGGCCTTTCGGCCCGCGAGCCGGGAGCGATGTGATCGCGTCCCTCACGCAGACGGCGCCTGGATTCGAAAGGACGTCCCCTTGAACCGCCTTGCTCTCCCGTTGGCATTGGCTCTGCTCCTCTCGCCGGCCACGGCCGCTCGTGCCGATTTCCACCACGGGATCGACGCGATGGGCAGTAGCACCACCGAGGAGTACCAGTTCCAGGGAGGGCCCCGGGCCACGGCGCGCAATTGGGTCGAGATCCTCGACGCGACACGCGGGCTGAACTTCGGCGGCTTTACCGCGGAGAGTCGCGGCGAGCCTCGCAATCAAGGCTACGCGTACGACTGGGGGCGGGTCGGGGCCACGACCGCCGGCCTGTTGAGCCAGGGTCAGCACACCGGGCTGGCCGCCCAGGTGGCCAGCGGTGAGGTCACGCTCGCCGTCCTCTGGATCGGCACGAATGACTTCCGTGGCGTGCTCAACGCGCCCGTCCCCCCTCCGGCCTCTCCCCGACCATCGTCCCCGCGGCGGTGGCCAACTTCACCACCGCCATGAACACCGTCCTCGCCGCGGACCCCAACGTGAGGATGGTCGTCGCCACGACGTACGACGAGGCCCTCTTGCCATACGTCAGGCAGCGGCTCGGGCGCGGCGAGTTGTCGCAAGGCCTGGTCGATGAGGTGAGCCTGGCCATCCGGCAGTACAATGCCCAGATCACGGCCATCGCGTCCTCCAATAGCCGGGTCGCCGTGACCGACCTGGCCGGGTTGTTCGAGGACATCATGGCTTCCGGCCGGTTCTCCGTCGGGGGCCTCGAGATGGACCGGACCAACTCGGGCGTCCAACCGGACCGTTTCTTCGTCGACAATCTCCATCCGGGGACCGTGGGCCAGGGCCTGATCGCCGACGCCTTCCTCGACACCATCGACGCGCGATTCGGTGCCGGAGTGCCCAGGCTCAGCGAGTCGGAGATCCTTCACTTCGCCGGCGTTCCCGAGCCTTCGAGCCTGGCTCTCATCGGTCTCGGAACGCTGGCCCTCGTCGGCCATCGGTCGCGGAGGTGGAAACGGGAGGCATCATCGGTTCGTGGTTGATCCCCGCCCGACCGAGCCTCGGGGTCGCTCCGTCAGTCGTTCGCGTGGGCCTACGGCCGCTTTCCGGCAATCATCTTCGCCCGGCCCTGCGGAACGGCGGGCAAGCCGCCAGGGACACCCGACCGGATCCACCCCACCCGACCTCGTGCCTCAGAGGAGCCGGATCGCCGGGAGGGACATTTTGAAGCGTCCCCCTCCCTCAACGGATCGGTCCTCTCAGCCGGGTACTGATGTTCTCGCAGTCGATTTCTCTGGAGCGACGGCGCCGAAGCTCGGAGCACCGCGATGGACGACGAGAACCTGTTCCACCTCGCCCTGGAGAGGCCCCCCGAGGAGCGGTCCACCTTCCTTGATGGGGCGTGTGAGGGCGACGTTTCCCGCCGCCGCCGAGTGGAACTCCTCCTCCGGTCCCATGAGGCTTCGGACAGCTTCCTGGCGGGACCGGCGGCCGACCCGAGAGCGATCGCGGATCTCGACCAGGGTTCGACGACGGTCGGCGGCTCCGGGAGGCCCGACGAGGCGATCACCGGCCGGGGTCCGCCCGCCGAAGGCCCCGGGACCCTGATCGGCCCCTACAAGCTGCTCCAGCCGCTCGGCAAGGGGGGCATGGGTACGGTCTTCATGGCCGAGCAGACCAGGCCCGTCCGCCGCAAGGTCGCCCTGAAGGTCATCAATCCGGGCATGGACTCCCGCCAGGTCATCGCCCGATTCGAGGCCGAGCGCCAGGCCCTGGCGCTGATGGACCACGTCAACATCGCCCGCGTCCTCGACGCCGGCGCCACGGCATCCGGCCGGCCGTACTTCGTCATGGAGCTGGTCCACGGCGTTCCGATCACCCGGTACTGCGACGACAACCAACTGACCCCACGCCAGCGGCTGGAACTGTTCGTGCCGGTCTGCCAGGCGATCCAGCACGCGCATCAGAAGGGGGTCATCCACCGCGACATCAAGCCGTCCAACGTCATGGTCACGCTCTACGACGGCAAGCCGGTGCCCAAGGTGATCGACTTCGGCGTGGCCAAGGCGACCGAGCAGCGGCTGACCGAGCGGACCCTGTTCACGCAGTACGGCACCATGATCGGCACGCCGGAGTACATGAGCCCGGAGCAGGCGGAGATGAGCGCCCTGGGCGTCGACACCCGCAGCGACATCTACTCGCTGGGCGTGCTCCTGTACGAGCTGCTGACGGGCGGCACGCCGCTGAGCCATGAGCGGCTCAGGGCAGCGGGCTACGCGGAGATCGTCCGCATGATCAGGGAGGAGGAGCCGCCCAGGCCGAGCACGCGGCTGAGCGACTCGGGCGAGGCGCTGGCGTCGATCTCGGCCCAGCGTCACATGGAGCCGACCAAACTGGCGAGGCTGGTTCGCGGCGAGCTGGACTGGATCGTGATGAAGACCCTGGAAAAGGACCGCAACCGCCGCTACGAGACGGCGAGCGGCTTCGCCGCCGACTTGCGGCGGTACCTGACCAATGAGCCGGTACAGGCGTGCCCGCCGTCCTCGTGGTATCGGTTCCGCAAGTTCGCTCGGCGGAACAAGGCGCCCCTCACCATGGCGGTGTTCGTGTCCGTCGCGCTGATAGCCGCCGTCGTGGGCCTGGCCGTGACGAACGTTGTGATCAGCCGCGAAGAGGAACAAAAATCGGAAGCTCTTCTCGCCAAGGATGGCGCCTTGAAGGAAGCGGAGGCCAACCTCTCACTGATCCTCGCGGCTTTGGACGAGGTTTATATCACGGAGGCGGAAAGGCGGGTAGCCGCTTACCGAAAGGAACCCAGTCAACGTATTAATCCGGATCCGCGACGCGCCGGGCTAGACCGTGATTTCCTTCAAAAAGGTCTGGGCTTCTATGAGAAGTTGATCCAGCCTAACAATGCCAAGCCCTCCGCCCGATTCCAGTCGGGGAAGGCTTGCCGGCGCCGGGATCGTGCAGGCCGAGTTGGAACGAAATGACGAGGCCGAAGCTTCTTTGGGGAAGGCCGTTTTTCTCCTTCAAGGACTCGCCGAGGAATCCCCCGAGCAACCCCAATACCGCCTGGAGCTTGCTGAGGCCCACTTGTGGCAGGGTCATGTCCGGGCGAAGAAGGAGGTCCGGCGGCTTCCGGAGGCGGAGCAGGCCTACACGCGGGCCCTGGCCCTCGCGGACAAACTGGTCGCCCAGTCCTCCGCCAGTCAAGTTGACCGGAGGCTCGCGGCCGACTGCCGCATTGCCCTGGGCTTTCTGCTGCGGGAGAGGGGCCAGGTCCAAGAATCCGAAGCGATATTTCGCCAGGCACTGCAGCTCTGGGAACGGTTGGCGGCCGACTTTCCCGCCGAGCACTGGTATGGGCACGAGCTTGCTTACACCCTCGATAGCCTGGGCTGGTTGATGCAGGACACGGCCCACCGACCCGAAAAAGCGGAGCCATTCTTCCGCCGGGCCATGTCCGACCACGAGAAGTTGGCGGCCGAAGATCCCTCCCGTGCCCAGGAACACCGCGAGCGCCTGGCCCGGAGCGGTCGCTACCTGGGCGATGTCTTGGTTCAGCAGGGCAAGCATGCCGCCGCGGCCGAAATCGCGAACCAGATGGCCCGGGCCTCACCGGACGCCGGGGAGAGCTTCCGCGAAGCCGGCGTCCTGCTGGACCGTTGCGCGTCGCTGGCGGAGGAAGACGTGAAGCTCTCGGAAGCCGAACGCCGAGCCGCGATACGAACCTACACATCCCGATCCAACGAACTGATGCAGGAGGCGGAAAAAGGCGGCGTGCATGATCCCGTCTTCTGGACCAAACGGGGCGACGGCTATCTCCGAGACCTCCAATGGGACAGGGCCGCCGCTGCTTATACCAAGGCCATCGCGCTGAAGCCGGAGGATTGGTGGCTCCGTCACGAGCGGTGTTACGCCTACCTCCGTCTGGGCCAATTCGACAAGGTGCTGGCCGATTGTTCCAAGGGTATCGAACTCAATCCCGGGAATTGGGACTTTTGGGTCCGCCGCGGCGATGCTAACCGGCACCTGGGCCGGCGAGACAAGGCCCTTGCCGACTACATGCAGGCGATCGCCCTGGACCCTCGGGACGCATGGGCCTGGTGGGCATGGCTCAGTCGTGGCCGCCTTTACTCCGATCTGGGGGAATGGGACAGGGCCGCGACCGACTACGCCAAGGCCCTTCAGCTCGGGCCAAAGTCTGCGACTCCGCACAACGACCTGGCCTGGCTGCTGGCCACCTGCCCCGATCAAAAAATGCGTGACGCCGCCCGCGCGGTCGTACTCGCCAAGAAAGCCGTAGATCTGGGGCCCACGGATGGAACGCATTGGAACACGCTGGGCGTGGCCCACTATCGGGCGGGCGACTGGAAGGTGGCCATCGGTCCGCTGGAGAAGTCGATGGAACTCCGCAAGGGGGGCGACAGCTACGACTGGTTCTTCCTGGCCATGTGTCACTGGCAACTGGGCAACCAGGACGAAGCCCGCAAACGCTACGGCCAGGCCGTCGCATGGATGGACAACCACCGGCCCAAGGACGAGGAACTCCGTCGCTTCCGGGCGGAGGCGGAAGAGTTGTTGGGTGTAGCAGGGAAGAAAGAATAGGTCTCGGGAGACGGCAGCCAGGAATCCGCCATCGCCTGCTTGTCTCCTGACCCCCCTGACTCCGGGAAGGACTCGGCCGGCGGGGCCCTTGTCGCAAAGCAAGCCCCTCCTGCCCGGCGCTCGGTCTGCGCACCGGGAGGGCCTCCGTCATGATCACGCAGACCACCAACCCCCAAGGAGATTCTCATGTGGACCCGCGATCTGTTCGACTCTCCGGCACCTGGCACCTCAAGTCCGCCGGCCCGGCGCGGCACCTCCCGCCGGCGACCGACCCGCCGCCGGCTTGAGGTCGAGGCGCTCGATCCCCGCATCGTGCCGGCCTCGCTCATGATGAGCGACGCCACGCTCGTCGAAGGCAACGCCGGCACCCACTACGCCGTGGTGAGGGTGAGCCTGGACGTACCCAGCCCCCATGCGGTGACCGTCAATTACAGCACGGCCGACGGGACGGCGGTCGCGGGCGGCGACTACCAGGCCGCCTCCGGCAGGCTGTCCTTCGCACGCGGCGAGACCAGCAAGTCGATCCTGGTCGCCGTGATCGGCGACCGGCTCGCCGAATCGGACGAGACCTTCGTCGTCAAGCTCGGCGGCGCCACGGGTGCGAAGATCGCCGACGGCCTGGGCGTCGTCACCATCCGGGATGACGAGCCGCGCATCAGCATCAGCGACGCGTCGGCCCCGGAAGGGAACTCGGGTTCGACGCCCTTCACCTTCACCGTGAGCCTGTCCGCCGCCTACGACCAGGCCGTCACGGTGAACTACGCCACCGCCGACAGCACGGCCACGACCGCCCACAACGACTATGTGGCGACCTCGGGCACGCTGACCTTCGCCCCGGGGGAGACGAGCAAGACCATCACGGTCCAGGTGATCGGAAATATCACTCCGGAGCAGTCCAAGACGTTCTTCGTCAACCTCAGCGCCGCGCTCGACCAACGGGCGCCTCGCCCGGTGCCAGGCCTACGGGATCGTCCTCGACGACGACACGCACGTGCAGACCGGGGTCGCCCCGTTTTCCGGGATCGAGGACCCGGATGCCGGCGACTACGCGTACGGCAACTACTACGTCTAGCAGCCCGTTCCATGGATCTCGGGCAGCGCCCTTACGCTCAGGCCGAGGGTAGCGGGATGGCCGTCGCGACCTGGCTCGCGTATCTCTGCGTCCACTTCGTGCTGGTTCCTGGCTGGTTCGCGTGGCGTTACCGGCGTCCACCGTACGCATTGCAGTGGCTGCCGCGAAACGTCTACGACCTCGGCGAATCAGCCTATGGGCTGCTGGTGGCAGGCTATACCATCGCGGTCTTGCTCGGCCCGCGCACCGAACCGCGATGGACTCTTCTGGCAGTGGCGTGCGTCATGGCTGGCTCCGGGCTGATCGTTTGGGCGGTGGCGACCCTCGGAGCCAGTTGGCGCATAGGCCAGGACGTCGGCGACACGACGTGCGTGTACGTCGCCTGCGGTCCGTATCGCTTACTACGCCACCCGATTTACTTGGGCATGATAATCTCCGCACTGGGGCAGATGCTGCTCACCGCGGCCGACATGCGCGGCCTGATCCTCTTGGTTGGCACGGTCGCCTACGCCCTGTTCCAGGGGCGGGCGGAGTCGCGCCGCTGGGGCAACCCAATCGACGATGAGAGGAGCTGCCCGTGAAGATCGGCATCATCCCCGAGAACCTGGTCGAGCGTCTGGCTCTGGCGCTAGGGCTCGTCCCGGCGCCGGCCTTCGAGGCCTGGTTCTCGTTCATGCTGGCGCGGACCATCATGGCGGGGACGAAGCTGGGAATCTTCGAGGCGCTCGCGACCGGACCGTTGACGGGGGCCGAGGTGGCCGATCGGTGCGGGACGGATCGCCGGGCGACGGGTAAGCTCCTCAACGCCCTGGTCGGTGCCGATTGCGTCACCGTCAAGGACGGGCGCTACGAACTCGCCTCCGCGGCTCGCCGCTGCCTCCTGGCGAGCAGCCCGGATTCCTGGCGCGACCAGACCCTGCTCCACTACCTGGAGTGGCACTGGTGGGACCACTGCGAGGAGTACGTGCGGACCGGACGGCCGCTCCGCGTCCACGACCAGATGACGGACGACGAGTGGGGCGTGTACCAGAGGGGCATGCGCTCGGGCATCGAGATGCTAGCGCGGTGGGTGGCCCGTCGTTTGCCGATGCCCCGCGCGGCGACGGAGATGCTCGACATCGGCGGTTCCCACGGCTACTGGTCCGTCGCCCTCTGCCGCCGCCACCCACGCCTGCGATCGACCGTCCTGGACTTACCGCAGGCGATCCTCCATGCCGCGCCCCTGCTAGCCAGGGAGGGGATGGGGGACCGGGTCATCCACCGCGCCGGGGATGCCTTGACCGACGACCTCGGGGCCGACGCCTACGACCTGGTATTCCTGTCCGCCGTCGTGCATCACTTCGACGAGGACACCAACCGGGAATTGATGCGGCGGATCGCGCGGCGCTACGTCCTGGCGGCATCGTCGCTGTTTGGGAGCCACTCCGGCAGGATATCGCCAACAACGTCCGCCAGATCGGTGGTCTCCTGGATCTCTTCTTCGGGATATTCAGCAAGGCGGGGACGTGGTCCTCCGGGGAGATCGCCGACTGGCAGCGGGGCGCGGGCCTTGTCCCCCTGAGGCCGATCCGTATGTGGATGGGGCCCGACATGGCACTGCACGTGGCTCGGAAGCCGGGGTGAATCGATCCGCGGCTACTGAGGATGTCCGGGGCTCACGACGCCTGAGTCAGCGAGCCGCTGGAAAATCGGGGATACTCAACGCGAGATGTGCGGAAAGTAGGAATCAAGAATCAGGCAGAACCAATAATATTTATGAACTTTCAAATAATTATATATGTTCAATTTTTTGTACATGGTTATCTCAATCGTTGTCGCTGCCCTCACGCGCGCTACGGCGCGGCGCATTGGGGGAGCCGTGATCGGCGGGGTCGCCTACGGTGTGGTCGCACTGGGGATCATCGCCCTCGGGGAGAAGGCGGGTTTGTGGCACATGGTCCTGACCCGGGAGCCATACTTATTGACGTTGATGCTGATCAACTTTGCCCTGAGTGCGTACTTCTACCTCGTCACCTGGCGGATCGCCCGCAGGTTCGGCTGGCGTGGACTGGCGGTGGTGGTGATCGCCGTGGCGATCATCGGCCCGCCTCGAGACTACGCTTTCATGGCCAAGTACCCGGAGTGGGGTGCCTACGCGCCAGGTGTCGCACCCGTCCTGGCGGTCGCCGCGAACTACGTCCTGCTGGTGCTCGTGGGACACGGGGTGATGCGGCTCGTTGCCGGACCGGCCGGAGTCGACCGGCTGGCGCGTTGCCCGTGGGAGCCCTCCTGACCTCGCGCCGCAATGGACGCGGCTCGCCACGTTCTTTTTCCAGCTTACAGTTCCATTGCTTCGGGCCATGACCTGGACTTAATCGACAGTCCATGCACACCGGCCGGTGGGGCTCGTTACTTCCCGGGCGACGCGTCATTTGTGCAGATCGCGCACTCGTCCTCACGACCGTTCGGAGAGGTCCGAACCCTAAATTAGTGACCCAGTTTGTCACGAATCGTTGCCATGCCCCTATCCCATCTTGCTCGGTCGGTTCGGACCGACCGCGTAGTGAGAGGTTTCCCGGGCCTGTGACATCACGGTTGTGTCCCCGTCCACGGCTCCGTCCGCTGGCACGATCACCTATTCATGAGTAGGCTCGTGGTTGCCAAGTCCGCGGGGAAGCCGTAGCGTGTATCCGAGACATCCGGTGCCCGTGCGGCGGCTTGTGGGGCTTCGCGTCAGGACGCCTCCAGCGAGGAGGAGGTTCCACCGAAGGCGGCCCGTCGGACCCCCGAGTCTCACGGCGCCACCTCCCATGACCAATCCCGACACCACCTGCTGGACTATCATCCGGGGCGCCGCTCACGGCGACCATCATGACCGTGACGACTTCGCTCGGCGCTATGAGCCGATCGTCCGTGCCTACCTGAGCGTGCGATGGAAGTCGTCCAACCGGATTCAGGCCATCGACGACGCCGTCCAGGATGTCTTCGTCGAGTGCTTCCGGCGGGGCGGTGCCCTCGACCGCGTCGAACCCGATCGCCCGGGCGGGTTCCGCGCCTTCCTCTACGGGGTGGTGCGGATCGTGGCCCTCCGCGCCGAGTCCGCCCGGGCGAGGCGAAGGAGCAGGCGCCTCCCGACGGGTTCGACCCCGGGCAGGTCGCCGGCGACGAGACGCGGCTCTCGCTCGCCTTCGACCGCGCCTGGGCCCGGGGCCTGCTTGCCGAGGCGGCGGGGCGGCAGGCCGAGGACGCCGAGCGGGCCGGCGAGGCGGCCCGCGGTCGGGTCGAGTTGCTGCGGCTGCGGTTCCACGACGGCCTGCCGATCCGCGAGATCGCCCGCCGCCGGGGCTGTGACCCGGACGCCGTGCACCGCGACTACGCCCGCGCCCGCCAGGAGTTCCGTGCCGCGCTGGCCGCGGTCGTCGCCTTCCACCACCCCGGCACGCCGGCCGAGGTCGAGCGGGAGTGCGCCGAGCCTTTTGGCCCTTTTGGAATAATCCGCGGAAAAAGTCGGGAGGAAAACGGCGGGCTGGGTGGACCTGGATTGGGACACGTGATGGCTCACGAGTCCGGTGCCCACGCCAGCCTCCACTCGGAAGGAATCCCGCCATGTTCCGGATCTTCAAGAGTCTCGACGCCCAGAGGGAGTTGTCCGCCCGGCGCGATCGCTCGGCGCGTCGTCCTCGTCGGTCCTGCATCCCGCCGGGGGCGGTGGCGGTCCACTACTTCCCGCCCAACCCGATCATGCCCGCCCTGGCGGTCCACTACCCGCCCCGATCCGGTTTGAACCGTGCCCGGCCGTCGCGCCACGGGCGTGGTCGGCGGACGCAACGCGCGCTGGACCGAACCGAGGAGCCGAATCATGCCCGAGCGACCTGACGATGGCCCGAGAGGCGACACACTCGACCGGGGACTGGCCGCGGCCTTCGGGCCCGGTCCGGCCTCCCGCGGCGCCCTGGCGACGCTGAGCCGACTCGATCGGCGCGGTCCCCCACGTCCTGCTCCGCGACACCGACACCGGGTACGAGGCCCCGCCGGTCAGGCCCGCCTCGCCGGAAGTGCCCGACGGCCCCGGCCGCTACCAGCTCTTCGGCGAGATCGCCCGCGGCGGCATGGGCGCCGTGCTCAAGGGCCGCGACATCGACCTCGGCCGCGACCTGGCCGTCAAGGTCCTCCTGGAGCAGCACCGCGACCACCCCGAGCTGGTCCGCCGGTTCGTCGAGGAGGCTCAGATCGGCGGCCAGTTGCAGCACCCCGGGATCGTGCCGGTGTACGAGCTGGGCACGTTCCCCGACCGCCGCCCCTACTTCGCCATGAAGCTGGTCAAGGGCCGCACCCTGGCGGCCCTGCTGGACGCGCGGGGCAAGCCCGTCGGACGACCAGCCGCGGTTCCTCGGAATCTTCGAGCAGGTGTGCCCAGACGGTGGCCTACGCCCACGCCCGCGGCGTGATCCACCGCGACCTGAAGCCGTCGAACGTGATGGTGGGGGCCTTCGGCGAGGTGCAGGTGATGGACTGGGGGCTGGCCAAGGTGCTCAAGGAGGGGGGCGTCGCCGACGATGAACGGTCGCCAGGCACCGCGGAATGAGGTCAGCGTCGTCCGGACGGTGCGGAGCGGCTCGGCGGTCGACGCACTCGCAGGCCGGCAGCGTGCTGGGCACCCCCGCTTACATGGCACCGGAGCAGGCCGCGCGGCGACCTCGACGCGGTGGACGAGCGGGCCGACGTGTTCGGCCTGGGGTCGATCCTCTGCGAGGTCCTCACCGGCCGGCCCGCCTACACCGGCCGAACCGGCCACGAGGTCCTCCGCAAGGCGGCCCGCGGCGACACGGCCGACGCCCTGGCCCGGCTGGCGTCGAGCGGGGCCGACCCCGACCTGTCAGGCGCTGGCGAGCGACTGCCTGGCGGTCGAGCCCCTGGACCGGCCCCGCGACGCGGGGGTGGTCGCCACGCGGCTGACGGCCCACCTCAGCAATGTCCAGGAGAGGCTGCGGTCGTCGGAGCTGGCGCGGGTCGAGGCGTACGCACGCGCCGAGGAGTCGCGGCACACGGCGGTCGCGGCCCAGGCGGGGCGCGGGCGGAGCGGAAGGGCCGGCGACTGACAATGGCCCTGGCGGCCGCGGTGTTCGCCGTGGCCGGCATCGCGACGGTGGCCGCGAACCAGTATCGCCTCATCGCCCGCCAGGAGGAGCGGCTCAGGAGTGAGGCGGTGGACCTGGCCAGAGTGGAAGTCAGGGCGAAGAAGGAACTGGAGGCCAGCCTCTACTTCCATCGCATCGCCCTGGCCCACCGGGAGTTGTCGGCGGACAACCTGTCGCGGACGCGGGAGCTGCTCGACGACTGTCCGCCGGGCCTGCGGGGGTGGGAATGGGACTACCTCAACCGGCTTTGCCGGGTCGAGCCGATGACCCTCCGGGGTTGCGAGAAGGGGGTCTACAGCGTGGCCTTCAGCCACGACGGCCGACGCCTCGCCTCCGCCAACGGGGACGGGACGATCGGAGTCTTCGACCTGAAGACCGGCGAGGCCCTTCCGACGCTCCGCGGCCACAAGGATTTCGTCTTCAGCGTCGCGTTCAGCCCCGACGGGAAGCATCTCGCCTCTGCCAGCGCGGATCGGACCGTCAAGGTCTGGGACCTGGCGACGGGCGGCGTGATCCTCAGTCGCCCCGGACACGAGGGCGTGCTCACGGGTGCGGCTTACGGCGTGACCTTCAGCCCCGATGGCCAGCGCCTGGTCTACGGCGTCGACGCGGACGTCATCCTCTGGGACCTGACGGCTGGCCGGGCCCTTTTTCACCTCCCCGGCCACGAGAGGTTCGCGACCGGCGTGGCGTTCAGCCCGGACGGCCGGCTCCTGGCTTCGGGGAGCTTCAAGGGTCTCGTGAGGGTCTGGGATGCCCTGACAGGCCGGCTCGTCCGTACCATCTCCGCCCACGACGATCCCATCACCAGCGTCGCGTTTCGCCCCGACGGCCAGTGCCTGGCGACGGCCAGCTTCGATCGGCTCGTGAAGATCTGGGACGTGACGAACGGCGAACCGGTCCGCACCTTGCGCGGCCACACCGGACTGGTCCTCGGCCTCGCGTTCGGCCGTGACGGTCGGCGACTGGCCTCGTGCGGCGAAGACAAGACGGTCAAGCTCTGGGACGCGGACACTGGCCAGGAAGTCTTGAACCTCCGCGGCCACACCGCGCTCTGCGAGGGCCTGGCGTTCAGCCCCGACGGCCACCGCCTCGCCACGGCCGGACATGACGCCACCATCAGGATCTGGGATGCGACACCCTTGGCGGGGGATGAGGGCCTGGATTTCCTGACCTTGCGGCACGACCACGAGGTCTGGAGCGTGGCGTTCAGCCCGGACGGGCGACGTGTCGTGTCCGCCAGTTGGGACAAGACCGTGAGGTTCTGGGACGCGACCAGCGGCAAGCCGCTCCACACCGTCGCCGACCGCGGCCGCGTCTTCCGTGCCGAATTCAGCCCGCCGGACGGCAAGTATCTCGCGTCGATCTCGGCCTCGGCGGCCGCGGCAGGTCGGGGGTCCGTCGTGCGGGTGAGGGACGCGGCGACTTACGAGGAAGTCCTCTCGACGACCCCCGAGAACTATTCGCCCTTCTGTGTCGCGTTCAGCCCGGACGGCCGCCACTTCCTCAAGGAGGGACTGAACCACGCCATCAGGGTCCTGGACTCGCGCACCGGCCTGGAGATGGGAATCGTCGGCCGGCACACCCAGGATATCTGGTGCTACAAGTTCAGTCCCGACGGCCGTCGCCTCGCCTCGGCGAGCAACGATTCCACGGTGAAGCTCTGGGATGCGACGCGGCTGTGGCCGGAGCAGGATCACCCCCTGATCATCCCCGTGCGCGTCGGGGGCTTCGGCGACCGTCTCGCGTTCAGCCCGGACGGACGTCACCTGGTCACGGGGGGTGACGAGCACACGGTCAAGGTCTGGGATGCGGGAACCGGCCAGGAGGTCAGGACCCTCCGCGGCCACTCCGGGGACGTCTACTGCGTGGCGTGCAGCCCGGACGGTCGCTGGCTCGCCTCCGCAGGCGAGGACACGACGGTGAGGCTCTGGGATGCAGCAGAAGGCGTGCTCCTGCACACGTTGCGTGGGCACACCGGGCTCATCAGCAGCTTGGCGTTCAGTCCGGACAGCGGGCGCCTCGTCTCGGGAAGCCGGGATCGGACGGTGAAAGTCTGGGATCTGGCGAAATTGAGGAAATAAGGATCACTCGCAGCGCCGCTCCGGGTGAGGCAGGGACTGGGAAACCGCCCGAGGCTCAACCGATCAGGCGAACAAGAGGTTAGAACCACGTTCATTCAAAATGCTTGATTTCCATCCCTACACCCGGGGGTGGCGACATCAGCGACCCCGAAGGACCAGACATGACGATGAGACCTTTCCGTGAAGCCAACCGCCGCGAATTCCTCGCCGCGGGCCTCTCGCTGACAATGCTGGCGGCTTCCCCCCCCCACCCGGCCGAGAACGATCCCGTCATCCCGCTGGTCCCCGGCCCCGAGGTCGACGCATTCAAGAAGGCCCAGGAGCGGTTGTTGGCGAAGGACCGGGTCACGGCCCGGTCACACTTCCTGAAGCTGCCGAAGCCTCCGCTCTCCGTCCACGTTCTGGAGGGAGGAAGGGGCGACCCGGTCCTTCTGATCCATGGGGGCAACGCGATCGCCGTCCAGTGGTCGCCCTTGCTCGCCGACCTCCAGCGCGAGTTCCACTGGTACGCGCCAGACCGTCCGGGCTGCGGGTTGACCGATAAGTTCGATTACAGCCAGGGCACCGACTTCAGGCGGCACGCGACGGATTTCGTCGGCGGAGTCATGGACGGGTTGGGCTTGCGTCGGGCCAGTCTCGTCGGGAACTCGATGGGCGGATACTGGGCGCTCCTGTTCACACTCGCCCAGCCCGACCGCGTGGACAAACTCGTGCTCCTCGGTGCGCCGGCCGGGAGCTCCCGGCCGGATCGGCGTACCCCGCGGCCGCCCGTGGCGCCCGGAGGCCCCCCGGCCCCCTCGATCGAGGGAACTCGCGCTGCATTACGCACCCGCGGGCTGATTGCTGACGTCGATCGGGTATCCCCCGAGATGCTGGAGGCGTCCACCGCCGGGTACCGTCTCCCCGGGGCTCAGCTCTCCTGGGGGTCGATGGTCGCCTCACTCGCCAGCCCGCCGGCCTCGGGTCTTTGTTACGCCCTCCGCCCCGAGCTGAAGGATCTCCGGGCGCCGACGCTCTTCGTCTGGGGCGACAAGGATCTGGAGCCGCCGAACCTCGGGCAAGATATGTCCGCCCTTGCCCCACACGCCCGGTGCGAGGTCGTCACCGACGCCGGCCACATCGTGTGGCTCGATCAGCCGGAGCGATGCTCGAAGCTCACGATCGACTTTTTGAAACGCACCTGATGCGCGGTCCGCCCAAGTCCGACTCGTGGATCGAACATCCCCGAGGGGCGTACCGCAAGGGGATCGAACCGGGGAGTGATCTTATGCCCGCGGCGCGAGCCTTGATCATCGGCGGGGGGATCGGCGGCCTCTGTCTTGCCGTCGCCTTTCGCCGTGTCGGCATCGACGCGCAGGTTTTCGAACAAGCGCGCTCCCTGCGCGAGGTCGGGTGCGGGTTTGACGATCTGGACCAACGCCGCCAAAGTCCTCCGCCTACTGGGCGTGGCCGACACGGTCATGTCGCGCGCCTCGATCACCGAACGGTTCCAGCTCCGCACCTGGCGAGGGGATGTCCTGGACGAGACGAGCCCCGGTGACCTGGGCCGAAGGTTCGGTTGCCCTAACCTTGTCGTGCATCGATCCGACTTGTTGAGGTCGCTTGCCTCGGCGGTCGAGCCCGAGTCCGTCACCGTCGGCGCGAGGTGCGTGGTGTTCGAACAGGACCCCGAGGGCGTCACCGCCCGGTTCGCCGACGGGACCGAGCGGCGCGGCGATATCCTGGTCGGTGCCGACGGCCTGCATTCCTCGACCCGCGAACAGTTGTTCGGCGACGGGCGGCCGACCTACGCGGGATACACGTGTTGGCGGGGGCTGGCCGCGCTCGAAGACGGGGTCCTACCGCCAGGACTTGGGTTCGAGGCGTGGGGCCACGGCGTTCGGTTTGCAGTCCAGCACTGCGGCCCGGGACACGTCTTCTGGTACGCGACCCGGAATGCCCCCGAGGGCTCGCCCGACGGACCGAACGGGCGGAAGCAGGACGTGCTTGATACTTACACGGGCTGGCACGAGCCGATCCCGACGGTCATCGCTGCGACCGAGGGCGGCGCGATCCTCAAGAACGACATCTCGGACCGCGAGCCGATCAGGCGCTGGGGCCGGGGTCGTGTGACCCTGTTGGGTGATGCGGCCCACCCGATGACCCCCAACTTTGGCCAAGGGGCCTGCCAGGCGATGGAGGATGCTGCCGTGCTGGCCGACTGCCTCGCAGGGGCGTCCGACGTTCCGGCGTCGCTACGAACCTACGAGGCACTTCGCAGGGATCGAACGGCTTTTATCACAAGGGCGTCACGCCGGCTCGGCGCGGCCTCGCAGTGGGAGAATCCCTTGTTGTGCTGGCTACGCGAGACGATCACACGGTCGGGCGTCGCCCGCGGCGCGACACTCAAGCGATTCGAGGCGATGCTGGGTTATGAGGTGCCGGCGCCGGGCGGGGTGTGATGCTCGGGCGGTGAGCACTCAGGGTACGCGGGAGGGCCTCGCGGCTTGCCCCCACGGTCCCGTAAAATGCTATAAATTATTTATAATTTTGTGCGTTATCGACACTGTAAGTCGCGTAACGGAGTCGGCGGAGGCGATCGCCCGCTGATCCGGCGCGTGACCGCGGCGAGAATCACTCCCATGACCAGCGAATCGACCTTCCGGGCAATCGTCATCGCCAACGTCGCCATCTGTCTGCCCATCGGTCTCTATTATCGAATCAAGTCCCAGACGAGGGGGGAACGGCTGGCGCGCAGGGAAGAAGGCGTCTTCGTCATGGTCGGCCTCCGGCTGATCGGCGTCCTGGCCTGGGCCTTGGTCGCCGCCTACCTGATGGACCCGGCCTGGGTGTCCTGGTCTTCGCTCGCAATACCCTCCTGGCTCCGCTGGATCGGTGCGCCTCTCGGCCTTCTCGTGGTGCCGCCTCTCTTGTTCTGGACGTTTCACAGCCTGGGCAAGAACCTCACCGACACGGTCGTCACCCGGCGTGAACACACCCTGGTCACCCACGGCCCCTACCGCTGGGTGCGTCACCCGTTCTATGTCGTCGTCTTCCTATGGGGGCTCTCGCTGAGCCTGCTGACCGCGAACTGGCTTCTCGCCCTCCTCGGTGTCGCGGCCGTGACGATGCTCGTCATCCGCACGCGGGTCGAAGAGGCCAAGCTGGCCGAGAGGTTCGGCGACGAGTATCGGGACTACGCGCGGCGGACGGGGAGGTTCTTTCCCCTGCTCGGCCGCAGGCGTTAAAGCGTTTACCTCTCCCCGGCCATCCAGGATCCGCCATCATGGACGTCCCCGACCTCCTACCGCCCGGCTCCGGGCTCCGTGTCCGCGAGCTCGCCATCGCCACGGGCGTCGTCGCCGTCGTGGCCGAGCCCACATCGTCGGTCGCCCAATGCCCCGGGTGCGGGGCGCAGTCCGAGCATGTCCAGGGCCGCTACACCCGCACCGTCGCCGACCTCCCCTGGCAGGGTCGGCGGGTGGTCCTGCGCCTCGCCCTCCGTCGGTTCCAGTGCCGCAACGCGGCGTGCCCCAAACGGACCTTCACCGAGCGCGTCCCGATCGTCGCCCCGTACGCACAGACGACGACACGGCTGACCGCGGCGCATCGGTCGATCGGCTTCGCCCTCGGCGGCGAGGCCGGGGCTCGGCTCGCCGATCGGCTGACCATGCCGACCAGCCCGGACACGCTGCTGCGCCGCGTCCGGCAGGCCGACCCCGGATCGGCCCCGTCGCCGCGGGTCCTGGGCGTCGACGACTTCGCGTTCCGCAGGGGCCGGACCTACGGCACGATCCTGGTCGACCTGGAGCGCCGCCGCGTCGTCGACCTGCTCCCGGACCGCGAGGCGGCCACGCTGGCGGCCTGGCTGCGGGCGCACCCGGGCGTCGAGGTCATCACGCGGGACCGGGCCTCGGCCTACGCCCAGGCGGCCGACGAGGCGGCGCCCGGCGCGATGCAGGTGGCCGACCGCTGGCACCTGCTCAGCAACATGCGCGACGTCCTCGAGCGGGCCCTCCAGCAGCGGTCGAAAGCGATCCGTGAGCCTCCTGGCGCCGGCGAGCGAGGGCGGCATGGCCGGTCCGGCGGCGGGAGATGACATCCGGACATCCGACCGATCTCCCGCGACTCGGCGGCCCGGGCCCGGCGACAGGAGCGGTTCGACGAGGTCAGACGGATGCACGGCGAGGGTCACTCGCTCGGCAGCATCGCCGCGGCGCTGGGCCTGCACTACCGGACCGTCGAGCGCTACGTCCGGTCGGACGCCTGCCCGGACTGGTGCCCAGGGCGTCGCCGGCCGAGCGGCCTGGATCGATTCGAGGTGTACATCCGCCGGCGACTCGCGGAGGGATGCCGGAAGCGCCTGCCAGATCCGCCGCGAGCTGGCAGGCGCTGGGCTATCGCGGAGGGAAGACCGCGGCCCGCGACTACGTCCGACGTCTGGAGGACGAGATGGGCATGCCGTCGTCTACGGCCCCGCCCGCCCCTCCTCCGCGAGTCGAGGTCCCGTCGGCCCGCCGTCTGGCGGTCTCGGTCGGCTCACGGCCCGCCGACCGATCGGCCGATGATCGAGGTCATCTGGAGGCTCTGCGGGCGGGCGATGCCACGATCGGGTCTGCGATCGAGCTGGCCGAGCAATTCGCCGCCCTGATCCGTGGCCGGGACCCGGGGGGGCTGGCCGACTGGCTCACTCGCCGAGAGCTCATCGGCCGCCGGGCTTCGCTCGTTCGCCCGGAGGCTGCGACAGGACGAGGCGGCGGTGCGGGCGGGGTTGACCGTCGAGTGGAGTAATGGCCAGGTCGAGGGGCACGTGAACCGGCTGAAATTCGTCAAGCGGGCGATGTACGGCCGGGCTCGCTGGAGC
>CAWFXY010000010.1:0-4909 GCA_963819805.1 uncultured Planctomycetota bacterium
ACCTCATGATGTCTCAGCGGGGGCCGGCGAGGTGGCGTGTCGGCCCGGGTCCGGGGCGGACCGAGATCGGCCGGGAGGTGAAGGACGGGCCGTCCCGCGAGGTGAGAAAAGGAGCCGGAGGCGATGGACAAGTCCCGCTTCAGGGTTCTACCGCGAAGCGGTTTAGTTGTGTGCCGAGCATGTTCGACAGCCTGGGGGTGCAAGTCCCCTACACAACCTGATGGAGGTGAAGTGTTAGCGAAGCGCAAGGGCGTCGCCGCGAGGCGGGGTCTGAAGGAAGCGTGGAGCAAAGCCGCGACCTGACGAACAGAAATCGGATATGAGGCAGCCCAGGTCGGACGAGCGGACAACTGACCGCGAAGTCCATATCCATCAAGGGCCTGTGGTTGTAGATCCGGCGGGTGCGCGGTGAAGGCGGTCGAACTTACCTCGGGAGGTCTGCGCCGTGTCTCGGCAGACGAGGACTGAGGGGGCCGCGAGGCTCCCTGACCCCGGTGCAGAAGTCAGCAGAGGGCATAGTAGGCCGTGCTGTCGGCGAGGCCATTTAGGCACCCCGATGCCGAAAGGCGGGGCAACAGATCAGCCGAGCCGGGAACGACGGACGAAGGCCTGAACGATTGGGAGGGGCCAGTAGGCCTCGCGACTCATGGGTGACATGCGGCCGAAAATCCAGTACCAGCTTCCACTGGCCTTCATGACGGAGGGTCGGGGTGAAACCCCGGATGCCGACCATGAAGGGACCGAATCACCCACGGCGAAGCGGGAACCCGAAAACCCGGCGACTGGCGAGTCACTGATGGAGGAGGTGTGCGAACGAGAGAACCTCGAAGATGCGTGGCATCAAGTCCGCTCCAACAAAGGGAGCCCCGGCGTCGATGGCAGGACCATCGACGAGACCCGGGACTACCTGCGTGAGCACTGGCCAACCATCCGGGAACAGCTGCTCAACGGGACTTACAGGCCGCAACCGGTGAGGCGCGTCGAGATCGCCAAACCGGACGGAGGGGTGCGCAAGCTCGGCATTCCCACCGTGTTGGATCGCCTGATCCAACAAGCGATTCTGCAAGTCCTGCAAGGCCGCTGGGACCCGACGTTCTCGGAACACAGCTACGGGTTCCGACCCGGTCGCTCGGCCCATCAGGCCGTGGCTCAGGCGCAATCCTATGTCGCCGAAGGCCACGAGTGGGTGGTTGACATCGATCTCGAAAAATTCTTTGATCGTGTCAACCATGACATCTTGATGGATCGGGTGGCCAGACGGATCTCCGACAAGCGACTGCTCCGACTCATCCGGGCGTACCTGAACGCCGGGGTGATGGAGAACGGGCTGGTCGGTCCGACGGACGAGGGGGTCCCGCAAGGCGGCCCTCTTTCACCCCTGCTTTCGAATCTCGTGCTCGACGAATTCGACCGCGAGCTGACCCGCCGGGGTCTCCGCTTCTGCCGCTATGCCGACGACTGCAACATCTACGTGCGCAGCCGCCGGTCGGGGGAGCGCGTCATGGCAAGCGTCTGTCGCTTCCTGACGACCCGACTTCAGCTCAAGGTCAACGAATCGAAGAGTGCGGTGGCTCGAAGCGGGGAGCGAAAGTTCCTGGGATTCACGATCTCGAACGACGCCGAGCCGACCCGGCAGATCGCCGCGAAGGCCCTGCAGAAGTTCAAGGAGCGGGTCCGGGAACTGACGCGTCGGACGCTCGGCGTCAGTCTGCCGCAGTTGATCGCGCCTCTGGCGCGATACCTGATCGGCTGGCGAGGCTACTTCGGCTTCTGCCAGACGCCGATCGTGCTGCGGAACCTGGACGCCTGGATTCGTCGCCGATTGCGCATGTATATCTGGCGACAGTGGAAGAACGGGCGGACTCGGTATGCGCAACTGCGCCGACTGGGTGTGTCCCACTTCCACGCGGCCGTCGCTGCCGGGGTCGGGGTCTGGCGTACTGGCGCATGGCTCGCCATGTGGCGGTGCAGCAGGCTCTGTCCAACGCCTTCTTCGACTCGATCGGCCTTCCTCGACTGGCGGCATCGCCAACCGCTTAACCCGATCGAACCGCCGTGGTACGGACCCGTATGCCCGGTGGTGTGGGAGGGGAGGAGCCGCGAGGCTCCCCCCTATCCCGATCATCTATAGTTTATCGCCATACTGTACAATCGCCGATCCCGCAAGAACACCCATGCCCCGACAAGAAATCCTCTCGCCCGGCCAACACGCTCAACTCCTGATGCTGCCGACCGACGCCCGGCAGATCGCCGAGTGCTACACGTTCTCGCCGGCGGACCTGGATCTGATCGCCAAACGTCGTGGCGAACCGAACCGTTTGGGCTTCGCGGTCCAGCTCGGCTTCCTCCGCTACCCGGACCGCGCCTGGATCCCCGGACGAATCGGTGCCCGCCCCCATGCTGCGGTTCATCGCCGATCAGGTCGGCGTCGACCCCGACCGGATGGCCGGGTACGCCGCGCGCGATGAGACCCGTCGCGAGCATTTGGCCGAGTTGGTCGCCACGTTCGGTTGGAGGACGTTCGGGCTGCCGGAACACCGGGAGATGTCCGCCTGGCTGCTCACGCTGGCACGTGGCACGGATCGCGGCCTCGCGCTGGTCAAGGCGCTCCTGGAGGAACTTCGGCGGCGACGCATCCTGGCCCCGGCCCTCTCCGTGCTCGACCGTCTGGCTTCGGCCGTGCGACATCGGGCCCGCCGCGAGGCATACCGGGCATTGACCGTCGACCTCAGTCCCGGGCAGCGCGTCCGGCTGGATGAACTGCTGACCCCGTATCCCGACTCCAGGCTGACGCACCTCGGCTGGTTGCGACAGGCCGGCGGGGCACCCAATCCCGCCAACATCCTCAAGGGTATCGGGCGGCTCACCGTCCTTCGCAATCTCGGCATCCCCGGCGACTGGGCGCTGCGGGTCCACCAGAACCGGCTCGCGCAAACCGCCCGCGAAGGGGCCAACACGGACGCCGCGCACCTCCGGGATTTCGGCGACGAACGGCGGCACGCGACGTTGGTGGCGGTGGTCCTGGACACGACGGCGACGCTCACCGATGAGATGCTGGAGATGCACGAGCGGACGATCGGCCGGGAGTTCAAGAAGGCGGAGCGCAGGCACCTCGACGCCTTCCAGGAGGGCGGCAAGGCGATCAATGAAAAGGTGCGGCTCTACGCGGCCGTCGGCAAGGCGTTGATCGAGGCCAAGACCCAGGCGGTCGACCCGTTCCCCGAGATCGAGAAGCTGATGACGTGGGAAGCGTTCCTCGCCAGCGTGGAGGAAGCGGCGAAGCTCGCGGGCCCCGAGGATTTCGACCACCTGGCGCTGGTCGGCAACGGTTACTCGTACATCCGCCGGTACGCGCCGGGGTTCCTCGACGCCTTCGAGTTCCGGGCCGCGCCGGCCAGCGAGGAGTTGCTCAAGGCGATTCAAGTGCTCCGGGATTTGAACGCCAAGGATGCCAGGAATGTCCCCAAGGACGCGCCGACCGGCTTCGTCCGCCGCCGCTGGAAGCCACACGTCTTCAAGGGCGAGGAGATCGACCGCCGCTTCTACGAACTGTGCGTCCTGTCCGAGTTGCGAAACGCCCTGCGTTCGGGCGACCTCTGGGTCGTGGGCAGCCGCCAGTTTCGAGACTTCGAGGAGTATCTGCTACCGGCGGAGACCTTCACGGCGATGAAGCCGAACGGTCTGCCCCTGGCGATCGACACCGACTGCCGGGATTACCTGGATCGGCGCGGGACCGAACTCCACGAGACGCTCACCGCGGTCAACGGCCTGGCGGGGCGCGGCGAGTTGCCCGACGCTTCGTTGGCCGACGGCGTGTTGAAGATCACGCCGCTGACCAACGCGGTGCCGCCGGAAGCCGACGCCCTGGCGCGAAAAGTCTCCGCGATGCTGCCGCGCATCAAGATCACCGACCTCCTGGTCGAAGTCGACGTCTGGACGGCGTTCACCCAGCATTTCGTGCACCTCCGCAACGGCGACGTCGCAACCGACCGCACACTCCTGCTGACCGCCATCCTGGCCGATGCGATCAACCTCGGGCTGGACCGGATGGCGGATGCCTGCCCCGGCACGTCCCTGTCGCGGCTGAGCTGGATCGCCGACTGGCACGTCCGCGACGAGACCTATAGCAAGGGGTTGGCCGAGATCGTCAACTACCACCGCCAACAGCCGTTCGCCGGCCACTGGGGCGAGGGCACGACGTCGTCATCGGACGGCCAGAGGTTCCGGGCCGGCGGCGTCGGCGAGGCCAGAGGGGAAGTGAACGCCCGGTACGGGAACGATCCCGGCGCGACCTTCTACACGCACGTCTCCGACCAGTACTCCCCGTTCCATACCAAGGTCATCAACGCCACGATCCGTGACGCCACGCACGTGCTCGACGGCCTGCTCTACCACGAGTCCGACCTTCGCATCGAGGAGCATTACACGGACACCGGCGGATTCACCGACCACGTCTTCGCCCTGTGCCATCTCCTGGGCTACCGGTTCGCGCCGCGGATCCGGGACCTGGCCGACAAGCGGCTCGCCGTCATCGAGAAACCGACCTGCTATCCGGCGTTGGAGGGTTTGATCGGGACCGCCCTCAACACCAAGCAGATCACGACCCACTGGGACGAGATCCTTCGCCTGGCGACCTCGATCCGGCAGGGCACCGTCACGGCATCCCTCATGCTTCGCAAGCTCGGGGCCTATCCCCGCCAGAACGGCCTGGCGCTGGCGCTGCGGGAATTGGGCCGGCTCGAACGCTCGCTCTTCACCCTGCAATACCTGAAGGACATCGAGCTCCGCCGGCGGATCCACGCCGGCCTGAACAAGGGCGAGGCCCGGAACGCCCTGGCGCGGGCCGTGTTCTTCAACCGCCTGGGCGAACTCCGCGACCGGACGTATGAGAACCAGCGCTATCGCGCCA
>CAWFXY010000011.1:0-56083 GCA_963819805.1 uncultured Planctomycetota bacterium
CGCGACCCCCATCCGGCGGCCGGGGCCTCGACGCGGGACGAGGGTGTCGACCAGGACTCGGCGTCGGGCAGGAGGCCGAGCCACCGCGAGATCGACCGGCGCGACCGCGAGATCAGCGCAGAACGCCTGGCGGGCCATCGGTCGGAGGCCGGGGCGGCGAGGCGGAGCGACCACTCGCGGAAGTCTTCCAGGGCGTACAGGCACATGATCCAGGCGTCGTCCGAGCGGTAGACGCCGCCCTCGTCGCTCACGACGATCAGTTCCTCCGGCTCGCCCGGACGCAGCGAGGTCGGGGAACCGTCGGCGGGCCTCGGGCGAGTCGGACGCCAGGAAGATCAGCTCGACGAACGCCGGCTGCCGCCGGGCCCACCGCCGGGCCCACGAGCAGAGGCCGCATCGGGCGTCGTAGAGGATGTGAAGCCGTCGCATGAGCATACTCCGTACCGCAGCCGCCTCCGCCATCGGGCGGAGAGCGGGGTGGGGGGCGTGAGAGGGCGAGGAGGCCCCGGAGCCGGCCTCGGCCTCAATGGCTGAAGCCGACCCTCGGCTCGACGAACGCCTCGGGCGCGACCGGCGGCTTCTGGTGCCGCAGCAGGCCGCGGCGGCGGACCGCGCGAAGATGTAGAGGTTGAAGAAATGCATCCCGCCGAGCACGACCAGGACCAGCCCCTCCTTCGTGCTCAGCGCCTCGATGGCCCCGGCGAGGTCGGTCGGCCTCTCGCCGTACTTCAGGGCCAGGCCACGAAGCCGACGTTGATCAGGTAGAACCCGACGACCAGCAGCCGATTGACGGCGTCGGCCAGGCACTCGGCGTTGCCGCCGAAGGCGTCGACGAGGAAGACGCGGCCGTTCTTCGCCAGCGTCCGCGCCACCCAGATCGTCAGCCCGACGCCCAGGACCAGGTAGGTCACATGCTCCGCGACGATGAAATCCATCGCCCGTCTCCCCTTCGTTGGACTGCGGCCCGATGGGCGTCCGCGACGCCCCGATGCCGGCCCAACCGGGAGGCGTCGGCGATCCTTAACCGGGATTCTTTCGCGGCCCCGATCCGATAGAATCGGCACCGGGACACGTCTCACCTCCCGAGGCAGCCCCCTCGCGATGTGGCCCGACTCCGACTCGACCCGCGAGCTGCTCGACCGACTCGCGCCGGCCGACGACCCCGACGGCGGCCGACCGGCTCTGGGCGCGGCACCGCGAGCCCTTGCGGCGGATGATCGACATGAGGCTCGACCACGCGATCGGCCGTCGGGTCGACGCGAGCGACGTCGTGCAGGACGTGCTGATCGAGGCGAGCGGCGGCTGGCGGATTACCTGCGCAATCCCGGCGATGCCGTTCCACCTCTGGCTCCGCCAGATCGCGCCGGCGACCGGATGATCGACGAGCACCGCCGCCACCGCGTCGCCGCGCGGCGGAGCCTCGACCGCGAGCGGTCGCTGGCCGCGCCGAGTACGCCGACCGCTCGGGCTTCGACCTCGCCGCCGGCCTCCGCGACCAGGCCCTCACCCCCGCCGCCGCCAGCCTCCGCCGCGAGCTGGAGGGGCGGTTCCGCATGGCGCTGGACGGACTGGACGACGACGACCGCGAGATCCTCCTGATGCGGCACTTCGAAGGCCTGACCAACTCCGAGGCCGCCCACGCTCGGCCTCTCCGAGCCCGCCGCCGGGATGCGGCACCTGCGGGCGTGACGACGCTTGAGGGAGCGGCTGGGCGAGTCGCCCAAGGTCGGGACATCCTGAGCCGACGACGACGCTTGCCGGATCGAGGAGACGCGATGGGGAACGCGGCCGGATCGCCCTGACGCGGGCCTGGCCTGCGGACTACCGGCGCGGCGACGCACGCCGACGACCGGCAGGGACACGGCCGCGCCCTCGATCCTCGTCCATACCATGACCTGGTTCGCGTCGAAACCGGTCCCGGCGCTGGGGCTGGCACTGGACGATGGACCGCCTCGATCCCGAGCGGTCGGACGCCTCGGGCCGCCGGGCGTCGCCGCGCACGACTCTCCCGAGATCGGCGCCTACGACTCCTCCGACCCCGCTGTGCTCGAGATCACCCGCGCTCCTGATGAAGGTCGCAGGGGTCGACGGGGCGATCGCGGATTGGTACGGCGACGAGGAATTCAATGATTATGCGGTGATCCACACGGAACACGGCCCGCTCTTCGACGCGCTCGAGAAGCATGGGGCTGAAGTTCGCCGTCTGCTACGAGGACCGCGCGATCAAGGCGATGGGGGAGAAGGCGGCCGGATGCCCGCGCAGGCCGTCGAGCACGGCCGGACCATCTGCGGTACTGCGAGACGCATTCGTTCGGCCGGCCCGGGTATGCGACATGGGAGGGCAAGCCGCTGCTGATGGTGTTCGGGCCCGACTATCTCGCCCCGGGCGCAATGGGAGGAGGTCTTTGCGGGGCTCCAAACGCCGCCGGGCGTTTTTCACATTTCACGAGCGCAGAGGCCCGGCGATCGGGTGCTTCGCGTGGCCGCCGATGTGGCGGTCGAAGGGCGGCGTGCTCGATCCAAGGACCTCGACGATTACCTCGAACAGTTCTCGAAGCGTCCCGGCGCGAAGATCGCCGGCGCCTGGCCCGGCTTCCACGACTTCTACCAGGAAGCCGGGGTCCACCCTCGTTCGGCCGGCTCGATGCCCGCGACGGGGGAACGTTCCGCAGGACGTTGCGGCTGGGCAATAGCGTCCGGCAGCCCCCATCATCCAGGTCGCGACCTGGAATGACTTCGGCGAGGGCACGAGCATCGAGCCGGCTCGCGGCTACGGTTATCGCTACCTCGAGACGATCCAGGACGTCCGCCGTCGCCGGAGGGCGGGCGCCCTTCCCCTATCGGACCGACGGATCTCCGCCTGCCCCTCCGGATCTACGCCCTGCGCAAGCGGTTCGCCGACCGGAAGGCGGTCGACGAGGCGGCGCGGCTCCTCGCCGAAGGCGACGCCGCCGGCGCCGCGAGGCGGCTCGACGCGATCGATCCCCGAGGGTCGTAGGGCCCCTTGCGGGCGGCCGTCTCGGACCGCAGACTGTCCGTGCCACCCGCGCCTGACGACCCTCTCGTTCGCGAGGCCACCATGATCGACTTCGAGCGATTCTGGATGGAGAGCAACTTCCCACCCGGGTACGAGGAGGAGTACGGCCCCCCCGACCCGGCCGACGCCGAGGCGCCCCCCGGCGTCACCGCCGGGGAGATCGCCGCGTGGAGCGGGAGCACGGCGCGACGCTCCCCCGAGCCGCTCCGCACGGCCCTCGGCCTCCGCAACGGCGGGGACGCCTTGCAACACGACGATCGCGACCGCCCCTCGCCGAGATCGTGCCCGTCGATGAGGATTTCTGGGAGTGGACCGAACTCGACCAGGACGAGGCGCCCGACCACGCCCTGATGTTCGTCTTCGGCGACGAGACGGAGACCGGCGCGACGTACCTGATGAACTTCAACGCGCGGGGCCCCGGGGGCGAGCCGAGCGTCTATCTCGACCACCATGGCGAGAGCACGTACCTCGTCAACGAGACGATCGGCGGCCTGTTCGAAGTGGAGCTGGCCGCCTCCGACGAGCCGGGTGTCGACTGGGCCGAGGTGGACGGTCTCGACGTCTTGGCTCGCGAGACGATCGATTTGTCGCCGCTGTACGACGGCTCGCCGGCGACCGAGGAGCAGGTCCTGGCCCGTGAGGGCGACGGGCTCGTCCTCTTCACCCGCCGGCGCTCGCCCGAAGGAGAGGCCCTGACGCGGACGACGTTGCCGCTGCCGCTCGACGCCATGTGGGCCGAGATCCGCCCGCACCGGCCCGCGCCGATCGGCACGTTCGCGCTGCACATCCAGCCCGCGGAGAGCGACGGGATCGTCCAGGTCCAGTCGGAGACGAACGACGACGGCCGGTGGAAAGACACGACCTCCCGCGGCGTCCCGATCTACGTCATGTTCGAGTCGACCGACCGCGACCGGCTCCGGCCGGCGCCGCGGTCGCAGCTCTCGGCGACGAGGGCGTGGCTGTGCCGAGGCGAAGCAGGACCGCCAGGCCGCGTTCGAGGAGACGGTCGCGGGGCTCTCGCCCGAGCAGCGGAGCGCCGTGCTCATGCAAGCCGCTCTGAACATGGGGGCGGTCGGGGGATCGCTCGGCGACCTGGCCGGCATGCCCCCCGAGCTGGCCCAGGCCGCCGAGGCGATGCGGGGCCGGCAGGCTGGCGGAGTTGACCGAGCAGGTCCGAAACAGGGCCGCGGCGAACCCGCCCGACGCCGAGACGATCCGGCGGATCGAGGGATTCCTCCGGAACCCGGAGGCCGAGTAGGCGCTTCGGGCCCCGTCTGACGCGACTCTCGATCCATGAACTCCCGATCCCGACTCCCTCCTCGTCGACCTGATCGGCCGCCTCACCGACGACCTCCGAGCCGGTCGCCGCGGCCGACGTCGAATCGGCGGCACACGAGCATCCCGAGGTCGCCGGCGAGCTCCGCGAGCTCTGGGCCGCCGCGCTCATCGCCGAGGAGCTGGCGCGGCCCTCCAACGGCGACGCGACGACCTTCCACCCGCGACACCCGCAACCCCCTGCCCCGCCCGAGGCGCCCGGCCAGACCGTGGGCGACTGCACGATCCTCGAGGTCCTCGGCCGCGGCGGCATGGGGATCGTCTACCGCGCCGAGCAGCGCGGACTGGGTCGGGTCGTCGCTCTGAAGCGATTGCCGCCCGGGACGCTCGACGACGACCCCGGCGCCGACCGGCTCCGGCACGAGGCGTCGGTCGTGGCGAGGCTCCAGCATCCCCACATCGTCACGCTCTATGACGTCGGGCTGCACGACGGCCAGCCGTTCCTCGTCATGCAGCTCGTCGAGGGGACGACGCTGGCCAGGCTCCTCGCCGACGGCCCCCTGCCCCCGCGCCGGGCCGCGGAGATCCTGGCGCCGGTCGCCCGGGCGATCGCGTATGCCCACGAGCGGGGCGTTCTCCACCGCGACCTGAAGCCCTCGAACATCCTGATCGACGCCGACGGCCGCCCGCTCGTGGCCGACTTCGGCCTGGCGAAGCTGACCGCGCCCGGCGATCACCCGAGCCTCACGCCGACCGGCGCGATCCTCGGCACGCCGAGCTACATGAGCCCCGAGGCGGCCGTCGCCGGCGTCGGGCCGGTCGGGCCGACGTCGGACGTTTATGGGCTCGGTGCGATCCTCTATCACGTGCCTGACCGGCCGCCCGCCGTTCCAGGCCGCGTCGGCCTTCGACACGATCCGGCTCGTGCTCGAGTCGGACCCGGTGCTGCCGCGGCGCCTGAACCCCGCGCGTCGACCCGGACCTCGAGATGGTCGCGCTGAAATGCCTCCAGAAGGAGCCGGGCCAGCGCTACCGATCGGCCGCCGCGCTGGCCGATGACCTCGACGCCTACCTCGCGGGCGAGCCGGTCTCGGCGCGGTCGGTCAGCCTGCGGAGCCTGGCACAGCGGGTCTTCGCCGAGACGCACCACGCCCCCGTGCTCGAGAACTGGGGCCTGCTCTGGATGCTCCACAGCCTGGCCCTGCTCGTCTTCTTCGGGCTGACGAACTGGCTGCTGTGGCGCGGCGTCTCGGCGCGATGGCCGTACGTGATGCTCTTCACCGTCGGCCTGGGGCGTGGGCGGCGGTCTTCTGGGCGATCCGCCGCCGAGGGGGGCCGATCACGTTCGTCGAGCGGCAGCTCGCCCACGTCTGGGGCTCGGGGTGCGTCGCGATCAACCTCCTGTTCGCGACCGAGTGGCTCCTCGGCCAGCCCGTCCTGACCCTGGCGCCGATGCTGGCGATCGTCAACGGCATGCTCTTCTTCGTCAAGGCGGGGATTTTATCCGGGATCTTCTATCTCTATGCGCTCTTCACATTCCTCGCCATTGTGCCGATGGCGCTGTACCCGCGGTTCGCCCCGCTGATCTTCGGCGTGGTCGCGGCCGGGTGCTTCTTCGCGACGGGGCTGAAGTACCACCTCCGCCGGCGGCGGGCCCGTCCCGACCCGCCGCCCTCGGTCAGACGCTCATCGTGACGGCCTCGAACTCCAGCTCGGCCACGTTCTCGACGATCCTCCGGTGGCCGTGGGCGTCGAGGTAGAGGCCGCCGACGATCTCGTGGCGCACTCCGTCCTCCGTCCGGACCGGGAAGCCGCAGATCAGGCCGCGGGGGACGCCGTAGCTCCCGTCCGACTCCATCGCGACGCTGATCCAGTCGTGATAGGGCGTCGGGGTCGCGAGGCCGTGGATCGTCGCGACGATCGCGTCGGCCGTCGCCGACGCGGGCGACCGGCCCTCGATCACCTCGCGGAGCCGGCCGTGCAAGGCCGCCTCGAAGGCCCCGTGCGCCCAGTCACTCCCGGTGATCGACGCGGGGGCCGGGCGCCCGTCGATCCGGGCGTGGTGGAGCTCGACGAAGGCCGGCGGGCCGCTGCAGCCGAACGCCGCCAGGTGGCTCACGCTCGAAGGCGGCACGCCCGCCCGCTCCGCGACCAGGGCCGCGGCGCAGTCCTCGATATGCCGGGTCATGGCGAACCAGTGCCACGGGGGCACGTCCTGCGCGTGCGCCCTGGCGATCATGGCGTGGATGTTCGACGGGTAGGCGGCGACCAGGATCCGCGCGTTGGGGGCGGCCGCGTTGATCGCGCGGCCCCGGGCGACGAAGGTCCGCCAGTCGGCCAGGTCTCGGGCCGGGATACTCCCCGCCCTCGGCCGCGGCTCGTCGAGCAGGATGATCCAGTCGGCGCCCGCGAACGCCCGGAGCGGGTCGGCATCCGCCTGGACCTCGCCCAGCGACGAGGGGCCGAGATCCCCGCGCCCGCCGCGGTCGCCTCCGCGGCGAGGATGCCCTCGGGGCCGTCGAGCAGGCTCAGGTCGACCCGCCGTGCCGGCCCGAACATCCCCCCGGCCGCGACCCGCGGCAGCGAGGGCCCGGGCGACTTGCCCGCCTCCCCTCGTGACGGCGACCTTGACGTTGTTCTTCATGTTGCCCCCATCCAGCCGGGCCGGCGGAGGCGTCCTGTCCTCGACGACCCGACATGCCCAAAGAGAACGGCCCGGGCGGGGTCGGTAGACCTCCGGGCGGGCCAGGCGGCCCGATCCCACTATCGATTCTAGGTCGCACGTATCCCGGCGCATAGCTCCTCGAGCCTTCCGACACGCGCAGGTCCGCTACCGAGCCCGACGCCCGCCGCGCATAATGGGGCCGGCCGCCGACCCGCCCGCGGGCCCGGCCGGGAGACCCGCCATGCCCGCACGACGCGCGCTCGACTTCGAACGGATCGATGCGATCATGCCCGACGTCGACCGCCTGCTCGAAGGCCATACGACCGTCGGCCGCTGGACCCTCGGCGAGATCTGCGACCACCTGGCGCGGGCCGTCCGGCTGACGATCCTCGGCCGCGTGAGGCCCGACCCGACGACGCCCGAGCAGGAGGAAGCCCGACGCGCCTTCTTCCGCGACCGGGCCTTCCCCGAGGGCCGCGACGTCCCCACGCCCGCGCTCGTGCCCGACCCGGGCATCGACCCGCACGCCGCGGCCGAATCCCTCCGCGAGTCCCTCGCCCGCCTGGAATCCTTCGAAGGCCCGTGGCCGACCCACCGGATCCTCGGGCCCCTCTCGCGCGACGAGTGGCTCGAGTTCCACTGCGTCCACTGCGCCCATCACCTCAACTTCGCCCATCCGACCTGAGCGAGCGAACCCGCGCGACCAGCTCCTCAGTCATCGCCCGCAATCCCTCGGGATCATCGCGCTCGAGCCGCGTGAGCTGGCCTTCGAGGAATCGGAGGAAGTCGCGGACGACCTCCTCGTTCCCGATCCGGAGCTGATGGGTCGCGAACCCCTCAGCGCAGCCGCCGCGGCCGTTCATGCCGCAGGACTTGGCGTAGAGGCAGCTCGCCCTTGCGCGCTAGCCGGGTGCGATGCTCGGGCGTCAGCTCGACTCGGGGCGAGCCCATGGGCTTCATGGACTCGATCCTAACCGCTCGCGCGGGTCGAGTCCGCACCGCATGCTCGCCAAAGCAAGCCGCCACCGGGCCCGCGGGGGCCCGATGGCGGCTTTGGTGTTTGGATCCGGCGATGACCGACTTTCGCGCCATTGGCACTATCATGGGCCTGGCGGGCTTAACGGCCGTGTTCGGGATGGGAACGGGTGGGGCCCCGCCAGTATGGTCGCCGGAAGGCGGCCGGGGGACAGTCAAGCCCCCCGGTCGCGCGATGATCCGGGGTCGGGACACATCAAGCCGGGTCGGCGTGATCGTGCGAATGCATCGACAAGCAAACAGGCGGGTGGATCATCCGCGGCATGGTCCGTCGGATGGGGCCGATCGTGGCGACCGATCCGATCCTCGCGGATCGGGGCCGGTCGCGATCGCGTTCGTCGTCCGGCCCGGGCCTCGGCGCCGTTGCGCGCGTCGGCGGCGGGTCGGGGTGGTCAAGCCGTTCGGCTGTTAGGACCGGTCGGCTGCGGCGGTCGCCCGCCGTGCACTCCCGGCCTATCGACCTGGTCGTCTTCCAGGAGCCTTCATGGCCAAAAGGCCAACGGAAACCTGGTCTCGGAGGGGGCTTCGCGCTTAGATGCCTTCAGCGCTTATCCGGTCCCGACCTGGCTACCCGGCGGTGCCCCGAGCGGGACAGCCGGCACACCAGAGGTCGGTCCTCCCCAATCCTCTCGTACTAGGGGAGACGCTCCTCAAGTTTCCCACGCCCACGGCAGATAGGGACCGACCTGTCTCACGACGGTCTGAACCCAGCTCGCGTACCGCTTTCATTGGCGAACAGCCAAACCCTTGGGACCTTCTCCAGCCCCAGGATGCGATGAGCCGACATCGAGGTGCCAAACCTCCCCGCCGCTAGGGACGCTCGGGGGAGATCAGCCTGTTATCCCCGGAGTACCTTTTATCTGTTGAGCGACGGCCTTTCCATCCAGCACCGCCGGATCACTAACGCCGACTTTCGTCCCTGCTCGACCGATGGGTCTCGCAGTCAGGCGCCCTTGTACGTTTGCGCTCGCGTTGCCCGATTGCCGACCGGGCCGAGGGCACCGTTGCACTCCTCCGTTACTCTTTGGGAGGAGACCGCCCCAGTCAAACTGCCCGATGAGCACGGTCCCGTTGCGGGCCATCGCAACGGTGAGGCACGACGTCCATTCAGGCTGGTATTTCACCGACGGCTCGCCCCGGGCTGGCGCCGGGGGTCACGGCCTCCCAGCTATGCTACACAGAATGCACGTCGGGCCAGTGCCAACCTGCAGTAAAGGTTCACGGGGTCTTTCCGTCTGACCGCGGGTACGTGGCATCTTCACCACGGCTACAGTTTCACCGGGTCCCTCGTGGAGACAGCGCTCCAGTCGTTACGCCATTCATGCAGGTCGGAACTTACCCGACAAGGAACTTCGCTACCTTAGGACCGTCATAGTTACGGCCGCCGTTTATCGGGGCTTTGGTCGCCAGCTTCCCTTTCGGTAACCGGCTCCCTTGACCTACCGACACCGAGCAGGCGTCAGACTCTATACGTCCTCTTGCGAGTTGGCAGAGTCCTGTGTTTTTGATAAACAGTCGCTAGAGCCGATTCTCTGCGGCTCACGTGTCGCCACGTGAGCACCCCTTGTACCGAAGGTACGGGGTCATTTTGCCGAGTTCCTTCACGAGGGTTCTCCCGAACGCCTTCGGATGCTCGCCTAGCACACCTGTGTCGGATTGCGGTACGGGCCGATGTTTCGTCCGCGGGCGGCTTTTCGCGGCCGCGAGGTCGAGAGACTTCCAGATCGAATGCTGTCGGCCTTGCGGCACGGGGGCGTCTATCACCCCGATCTCTCTCGTCGCGGCGTCCTGCCCGCATCAACCTAGCATCGGGTCGCGGAATATTAACCGCGTGCCCATCGGCTGCGCCCTTGGGCCTCGCCTTAGGTCCCGACTGACCCTGGGCGGATTGACCTTCCCCAGGAAACCTTGTGCTTTCGGCGGACGGGCTTCCCACCCGTCTTGTCGTTACTCGTTCCGGCATACGCACTCGACGGCGCTCCAGCGGTCCTCTCGGTCCGCCTTCGACGCGGCCGTCGACGCTCTCCTACTGCTCAGTGATGAGCCCGCGACTGCGGCGCGACGCTTAGTCCCCGTCATTTTCGGCGCGGGATGGCTCGACCGGTAAGCTGTTACGCACTTTTGAAATGATGGCTGCTTCTAAGCCAACATCCCGGCTGTCACCGCGATCCCACTTCCTTTGCCACTGAGCGTCGTCTTGGGGGCCTTGGTCGGCGGTCTGGGTTCTTTCCCTCTCGAGCGTGAAGCTTCTCCCCCACGCTCTGACTGCCGGGGTCCGGCACGCGGTATTCGGAGTTGGGTTTCGCCGGGTAGCCGGGAAGGCCCCCGAACGAATTCCGTCGCTCTACCCCCGCGTGCTATGCCCCGACGCTGGCCCTAAAGCCATTTCGGAGAGAACGAGCTATCTCGAGGTTTGATAAGACTTTGACTCCTCCCCACGGGTCCTCCCCCAGTTTTTCAACACTGGTGGGTTCGGCCCTCCACGACCGGTTAGGGTCGCTTCAGCCTGCCCATGGGTAGTTCACCTCGTTTCGCGTCTACTGCGCCCGACATAGCCGCCCGTTTCGGACTCGCTTTCGCTGTGGCTCCCCCCCTGAAGGGGTTAACCGGGCCGGGCACAGTAACTCGCCGGATCATTATGCAAAAGGCACGCGGTCAGGCGGCTGACTAGCAGCACGGCCCTCCCACCGCTCGTAGGCACGGGGTTTCAGGTTCAGTGTCCTCCCCTCGTCGGGGTTCTTCCCACCGTTCGGTCGCCCTACTGGGTTCGCTATCGGTCGTCGCCGAGTACTTAGCCTTGGAGGAAGGTCCCCCCAGATTCAGGCCGGGTTTCACGTGCCCGACCCTACTCGGGTACCGGATAGGGGCAGCTTAGCTTCGCCTACGCGACTTTCACGCGCTCTGGTGCGGCTTTCCAGCCGGCTTCGGCTCGCCTCGCTGCATCCCACGGCTCCGGCCCCACGACCCCGACCGGTGTCCCGGTCGGTTTAGGCTGGTCCCCGTTCGCTCGCCGCTACTGAGGGAGTCTCGGTTGATTTCCTCTCCCGCGGGTACTGAGATGTTTCAGTTCCCCGCGTATCCACAGGCACCCCGGGATCGACGCTCGTTCGGCAGCTCCCCCGGGACTATCGCGGCCTCCCACGCCTGCATTCCTGACGACGCCTAGGCATCCCCCCCGTGCCCTTAGGAGCTTGACCACGCCGACCCGGCCCCGATCCGCGCCGACCCCGAGGGGTCGCCCGTCCCGCTGCCCGGCGGCGATACGATCGCGCTCTCGACCGGAGATTTCCCGCCCCGCGTCTCGCGACGCTGGCCGAGGATCCCCGTCGCTCACTTCGACTACGCATGAATCGGGATGTGAGGCCCTCTCCATGCGGCATCCGTGAAGGACTACGTTCGTGGATGATCCACTTGTAGCCTACTAACTTGCGTCAGACATTGCACGACCACGCAGATCATGCTGCGTGTGTCCCGACGTCCGGATTGTCAGAGAGCCCCGGGGGATTCGACCCCCCGGCTGGCCGCCGGCCAGGGGGCGGCGCCGTCGTCGGACGGCCCCGCCCCGCGCCCGGCGGGGAAGAGAGACCCGCGACGCCGCGGCGGCCGGATTGACTCCGGCCGCCGCGGGCCACGGGCTCGTTCGGTCGGATGGTTGAGGTCCTGCGTCGGGGGTGCGGACCCCCGTGGGGAGCCGGCGCGGGCCGCCTCGCGGAGGAGGGCGGCGCCGACGTCGCCTCGGTCTCGGGGATGGAGTCCCGAAGGACTCATCCCCTCGTCCGGGCGGGTTTTCCAAGGAAATCCTTAGAAAGGAGGTGATCCAACCGCAGGTTCCCCTACGGTTACCTTGTTACGACTTAGTCCCCATCACGGGTTTCATCTTCGGCGCCTGTCTCGCGACTCCGGCGACTTCGGATGCCCCCCGCTTTGGTGGCTTGACGGGCGGTGTGTACAAGGCTCAGGAACACATTCACCGCGGCATGCTGATCCGCGATTACTAGCGATTCCGGCTTCATGCGGGCGGGTTGCAGCCCGCAATCCGAACTGGGGCGCGGTTTGTGCGATTGGCTCGGCCTCGCGGCATTGCGTCGCTCTGTCCGCGCCATTGTAGTACGTGTGCAGCCCCGGGCATAAGGGCCATGAGGACTTGACGTCATCCCCGCCTTCCTCCGGCTTGACGCCGGCGGTCCGTCTAGAGTTCCCGGCATGACCCGCTGGCAACTAGACGCAGGGGTTGCGCTCGTTACGGGACTTAACCCAACACCTCACGGCACGAGCTGACGACAGCCATGCAGCACCTGTGCACGTTGTACCTTGCGGCCTCGCCGACGTTTCCGCCGGCTAATCCGTGCATGTCAAGCCCGGGATAAGGTTCTGCGCGTAGCCTCGAATTAAGCCACATACTCCACCGCTTGTGTGAGCCCCCGTCAATTCCTTTGAGTTTCAGCCTTGCGACCATACTCCCCAGGCGGGGCACTTCACGGTTTCCCTGCGGCAGGGAGCCCATCGGCGAGCCCCCTACCCAGTGCCCATCGTTTACGGCCAGGACTACCGGGGTATCTAATCCCGTTCGCTCCCCTGGCTTTCGCGTCTCAGCGTCAGAAAGGGTCCAGGCGCTCGCTTTCGCCGCGGGCGTTCCTCACGATCTCAACGCATTTCACCGCTCCACCGTGAGTTCCAGCGCCCCCTACCCCCCTCCAGGGCGGTCGTATCGGTGCCACTTCCCCGGTTGAGCCGGGGGATTTCAGCGACCGACGTGCCGCCCCGCCTACACGCGCTTTAAGCCCAGTGATTCCGAATAACGTTCGCACGGTTCGTCTTACCGCGGCTGCTGGCACGAACTTAGCCCGTGCTTCCTCCAGGGATCGGTCAACCTTGCGGCTTCCTCCCCCTCGACAGGAGTTTACAACCCGAAGGCCTTCGTCCTCCACGCGGCGTCGCTCGGTCAGGCTTGCGCCCATTGCCGAAGATTCTCGACTGCAGCCTCCCGTAGGAGTCTGGGCAGTGTCTCAGTCCCAGTGTGCCGGGCCACGCTCGCACGCCCGGTAGGCATCGCAGCCTTGGTGGGCCGTTACCCCGCCAACTAGCTAATACCACGACGGCCCGTCCCGCGACGCCTGAGCTTTGGTCAAAGGAGGATGCCCTCCCGTGACGTCGCTGGGTATTACCCGGGGTTTCCCCCGGCTATCCCCAATCGCGGGGTTGGTTGCCGTCGCCTTACTCACCCTTGCGCCGCTCCCCTTGCGGGGCGCTCGACTTGCATGCCTAATCCACGCCGCCAACGTTCATTCTGAGCCAGGATCAAACCCTTCGAGAAAGGTCGAGGTTGCGATGGGTCTCTTTCGATCCCCGTCGCCCTCGCTCCTCACCCAGACGGGTTGAGGAATACTGACTGGTCGTGGCGAGTGACCGCCCCCGACGCACCCGGCCCGCCATTGCGACCGAATGAGCCCGAGGACTGGCCCCCGCCGGCTTCCCTCAAGGGTCCGTTCCGCTCGACGCAGAACGACCAACCATCCGACCGGATTGCCAAAGATCCGCCGCCCACCCGACGCGACCGGCCGGAGCCACGCCCAAAGGGCTTTGCTCCGGCCGCGATAAGGAGTCGAGATGAGAACGCGTCGTCCGTGTCTGCTCTCGGCTTCGCGTCGCGGCGTTTCCAGCGGCGACAAGGGTCATAATACCGTCGATCCCGCGAGGGTCAACACCCTGGTCCGGAAAATCCGCGAATCGGGCCGTTTCGCCCGGAAGAGGGGCGGGATTCGCCGAAGCTGGACGCGGGTGGAGAACGATAGTTAATATAGGAGGGCTGGAGAAAATTGCGAGGGGTCGCGGCGGATTGACGTGAGATGATCTTATTGATCTGATGAAGGGATTGCAGCCCGTGGTGCGGCCCGTGCCGCGCGAGCGAAAGGGGGCGAGGTCGATGCCGGTGGCCACGCCGACTCGGACCGATTGGTTGCGGAGCGTCCTCTTCGACCGGGGCTACCTGGCCCGGATCAAGGGGGAGGCGATCAAGGTGTACCTCGTCGTGCTCGAGGCGTGCGGCGGGGTGCCCGACCGGAGCGTCGCCCTGAGCCTGAGCGAGCTCCGGGCGCGGACGAAGCTGTCGACGCCCACGATCATCGAGAGCCTGTCCCGGCTCGAGAAGCTCGGCCTGGTGGTCTCGACGACCCACGAGCGGGGCAAGGTGAAGACGTACTACGTGCCCGACCCGCCGGATCCCAACCGCGACTGATGGGCCGGGCGTCGCGGGCCGCATGGCGGCGGCCCCGCGGATCAGCAAGGGACGGGACCGAGTAAGGTGGCGGGCCGCATGGATTCGCTCTTCTTCCGCGTCGAGCACGACCTGCTCCGCTCCGAGTCGTTCAAGGCGCTCGGCGGGTCGGCGATCAAGGTCTACCTGGTCATCGGCCTCTACGCCGACTTCGGGACCGGGTGGGCCTACCCGAGCATCCGGACCATCGCCAAGCAGGCGGGGTTGAGCCGGCAGACCGTGCTGGCAGCGATCGCCGAGCTGACGCAGGCCGGGCTGCTCGCGACGAACAAGGCGCGCGGGCGGTCGACGGCCTATCGCGTGCTCCGCGAGCCGCCGCCCCGGCCGTCGCCGCGGAAACCGAAGGCGTCCAGGCCTTCCCCTCCAACTGGCCCACTTTCTTTAGAGGTCACCCCGAGAACTGGTCCAGAATCTTTAGTGGACCCCCTCCCGAGTGGCCCAGAATCCTACCACTCGTTGGCCCAATTCCTCGGCCTGGGCGGCCCCGCGGGTGGGCCGAAACGAGAACCAGGAACGAGAGAGGACACGAACACCATCCCGATCCCGGGAACCCCGTTCCGGCTCACGGCCGACGGCCGGCTCCAGGTTGCTGTCGACTTGCAGGAATTGCTGACGGATCAGGGAATCCCCCGCCAGCTCGCCGCGAGGCTCGCGTCGCAGAAAGGCCCCGAGGCGGTGGCGAAGGTCCTGCTCAACGCCTTCTACCTCCAGAGCCAGGGGAAGCTCCAGAATGGCCCCGGCTACATCCGCGCGGGTATCGAGGACGGGTATGACCTGTTGCCTCAGGTCGCCAACCGGCTCGAGTCGCGTCGACGGGAACTCGAAGCCCAGATGCGGGCCGTGGACGGCCGTCGCGAACGGGAGCGCGCCGAGGAGCGGCAAGAGGCGGAGGAGGCGGCGATCAACCTCGTGATCGAGCAACTCCACCCGGACGAGGTCGAGGAGCTCGTCCGGCGGGCCGTGGCGAGCCTGCCCGCGCCGATCGTCCGGCGGAACCCCACGCTGTCGAACCCGTTCGTCCGAGCCAAGGTCTACGAGCTGGCGGCCGGCGAGCCGCTGGGGGGCTGAGACAATCTTCATTCCACGGGCTTGCGGGCGACGAGCAGGTCGCGGACCTGGCCGAGCATCCGACCGTCGCGGCGGGCGCGCTGGACGTGCTGGGGGAGGTAGGCGCCCGCCATCGGGCAACTGATCCGCCGCTGCGGCAGGAAGCCGGCGGCCAGCATGGCCTGGTGCCCGAAGAAGGCGTGGTCTAAATAGCCGTGCCCGGCCGGCAGGTCCTTCTCGGTCTGGTTCGCGAGCAGGAGGGCCAGGTATCCGCCGGGGCGGAGCGTGGCGAAGGCCATCCGGGCGAAGGCGTTAAGGAAGTCGATCCAGGCCGACAGCGGGGCCAGCGACACCGCGTCGTCCGCATAGCGGCGGGCGAGCATCGTATGATAGGGCGGGTCGCAGAAAATCAGGTCGCAGCCGAGGCTTGCGTCGGGGAAGCCGTCGCGAACGTCGAGCCCCTGGATATCGGCCCGGGCCGGCTCGATGTCGAAGGCGAGGCAGCGCCTGCCCATCGCGGCGCAGACATCGATCGTCGTCCCGCCGCCGGCCATCGGGTCGACGACGAGGCCGCCCGGCTCGGTGAAATAGTGGAGGGTGTGCGCGATGATCGACGGCGGGATCGACCCCGGGTGCGGGACGCCGAACGCCCGGTCATGGCGGAAGGCCCAGACATCATAGGGCGTGGGTCGGAAGCCGGTCGTGAACCGATCGCGCCGCCGCAAGTCTTTATAGGCAGCATAGATCGTCTTCTCACCCCGATCGAGCAGGACCACGCCGTTCCCGCCCCGGACGTCGCCGGACTGGGCGGCTTTCCAGACGGCGCGGGCTTGGCGGTACAGGTCCTTGCCGCCCAGACCGAGCGTCTCGGCGATCCTCTCATCCGTCCGACCGTTCCGATCGTCGGAATCACGCCGATCGGGAGAGTCCTGCCGGTTCTGCCGGAGGTTCGCGGAACGACGAGCTGCCGCCCGGGGCCGTTCGAGGATCTCGAGGGCGTCGGCCTCGCGCATCAACTGGCTGAACGTCTTGCGGCGCTGACGGTTATAATCCAGGACTGCCCGCTGCTTGGTGTCGACCGACTCGAAGGAGCGGATCTCGCACGGGGCATCGACCAGACCGATCGTCCGCGCCGAGGCGAGCCGGCGGTGTCCCGAGACGACCTCCCATCGCCCGCGACCGGCCGGCGTGACGACGAGCGGGACGAGGATCCCTTGGCGACGGACGCTCTCGATCAGGTCGCCGATCTCGGCGAACGGATCGCCGTAAAGTGATTGGCTGAATTCGTTTGAGGAGAGTCTATCCAGGGCGATCGGGACGACTTCCGGGGCGTGGGACATGGATGAAAGGCCTTCGAGGCGCCGGGTGGGGTCAGCGTAGCAGGGACCTTTGTTGTCGTCCAGCGGCGAAGGAAGATTGGATTGTAGGGAGGGTTTCGGTCGATCCTAGGACGAGGAATTAGAGGGCTCGGAGAGGAGGCCGTGGATATGGCGACGCTCCGTTATGATGCGCCGCGGGGCCACGACCGGGCGGACGGGCCGGGCGCCGGCGAGACGCTGTCGATCATCGTGCCGGCGAAGGACGAGGCGGCGAGTCTGCCGGAGCTGCTCGGCGAGGTCGTCCGCTGGTTCCGGCCGCTGACTCGCTCGAGGCCCGGCAGGCCGATTCTAGGCGGGTTTGAGGTGCTCATCGTCGACGACGGCTCGACCGACGACACGCCGGCCGTCCTGGCCCGTCTGGCCCGCGACTGTCCTGAGCTCCGGCCGGTCCGCCTGGCGAGGAACGTCGGCCAGTCGGCCGCCACGGTCGCCGGCTTCCGCCTGGCGAAGGGAGACTGGGTCGCGGTCCTCGACGCCGACCTCCAGAACCGCCCCGAGGACCTCGCCGCCCTCTGGGACGCCCTGCCCGGCCACGACGCGGCCCTGGGCTGGCGGACCAAGCGAGAGGACGTGCGGACGAAGCGGATCATCAGCCGGTGGGCCAACCGCGTCCGCAACCTGGTGCTCGGCCAGTCGATCCGCGACACCGGCTGCTCGGTACGCATCTTCCGTCATGAATTAGCTTTGCGGTTACCAGCCTTCAACGGCATGCACCGATTCCTCGGGCCGCTCCTGCTCCGCGAGGGGGCCCGGGTCGTGCAAGTCCCGGTGACCCACCGGCCGCGGCCTCACGGCAAGTCGCATTACAACCTCCGGAACCGGTCGCTCCACGTCGTCGTCGACCTCCTGGGCGTAGCCTGGCTGTGCCGGCGGTCGGTCGGTTATCAGGTCGTCCCCGGAGACCGGGGGCCGGTCCCGCGGCCGCACTTTTCATCGAGGCAAATTCTGGCGGCGCAAAGAGATGCGCAGGAAGTCGCCTGATGACCGACCGGACCACAGCCTGGCTGGTGCTCGGGTTCGCCGGCCAGGCGATCTTCACGGCCCGGTTCCTCGTGCAGTGGCTGGCCTCGGAGCGTTGCCGCAGCTCCGTCGTGCCGGTCGCCTTCTGGTGGCTGAGTCTGCTCGGGGGGTCGTTCTTGCTTATGTATGCCTGCTCGCGCCAGGATCCTGTCATCATGCTCGGCCAGAGCCTGGGCGTGTTCGTCTATGTGCGGAACCTTATGCTAGTCCGAAAGCACCGCCGCCGGGCCGAGAAGGCCGCGCGGCGGGCCCAGATGGCCAGGATCGTCCCGGAAACGGTCGTCCCGGCGCTGCCCGCCTGCCCGGTGTGCAAGCGGGCGGCTTGAAGGGGAAGATTCGAAAGCCGCTGGCCGGCGACGGGTTGCCCGACGGCCTCCGCACGGCGATCATCCAGCTGCTGTCGGCGGGCTCCGGGGTCGCATGCGCGGTCGACTCACCGAGCTAGGGGGTTGCAGCCATGTCCAGCGAGGCCCCGATCCTCGTCGCCGGCGCCGCGGGCCGCGTGGGCGGGGTGGGCGGCGCCGTCGTGGCGCGGCTCCGCCAGCTCAATCTGCCGGTCCGTGCGCTCGTCCATCGCGATGATGAGCGAGCCGACGCGCTCCGTTCGACCGGCGCCGAGGTCGTCGTCGGCGACCTGACCCGCGCCGAGGATGTCGCGCGGGCCCTGGCGGGCTGCCGGCGCCTCTACTTCGGCATGAGCGTGTCCGCCCCGTACCTGGAGGCGACCGTCACCGCGGCGGCCGTGGCGCGCGACCGCGGCGGTCTCGAGGTGTTCGTCAATATCTCGCAGCTGACCGTGTCGCAGATGAGCCTGACCGCGATGACCGACTCGCCCCAGCAACGGCAGCACTGGCTGGGCGAGCAGGTGCTGAACTGGTCGGGATTGCCCGTCGTGCACATCCGGGCCACGGTCTTCCTCCAGAACCCCTTCTTCACGACCTGGGCCGCCGAGTCGATCGCCCGGGACGGCACGATCCGCCTGCCCTTCGGCCGGGGCCGCACCTCGCCGGTCGACGTCGCCGACGTGGCCGAGGTCGTCGCGACCATCCTGACGAGCCCGACGGGCCACGTCGGCCGGGTCTACGAGCTGACCGGGCCGCGCTCCCAGGACATGCGGGCCCATGCCGCGGACTATTCCGCGGCCCTCGGCCGACTCATCACGTATGTGGACGTGCCGCTCGACGCATGGGAACGAGGAGCTTCGAACCTACGGCCTGCCCGATCACCTCTTCGGGCACATCCTGACCATGGCCCGCCTCCACGCCGCGGGCCGCTACGACCGCCTCACCAACGACGTCGAGGCGATTACGGGGCGGCCCGCGACGAGCACCCGCGACTTCGTTGCACATCACCCGGAGGTCTTCGGGCCGGCCGCAGCAGCGGGCTGAGCCCGGGTCAGTCGGCGTCCGCCAACTCGGGAGAAAGGCCGAGCAGCCGCTCGACGGCCAGTCCGATGTCGTCGGACCGCATGAGGCTCTCGCCGACGAGGATGGCCGAGACGCCCGCGGCCTCGAGCCGCTCGACGTCGCGGCGGGTCCGGATGCCGCTCTCACTCACGAGGACGACGTTCTGGGGGATCCGGTCGCGGAGCCGGAAGGTCAATTCCAGGTCGGTGACGAACCGGGTCAGGTCGCGATTGTTCACGCCGACGAGGTCGGCGCCGGCGTCGAGGACGCGGGGCAGGTTGGCCTCGTCATGGAACTCGACCAGGGCGGCCATGCCCAGGCCCTTGATCCTCGCGAGCAGCGCGGCGAGCTGGCGGTCGTCGAGGATCTCGGCGATCAGCAGGACGGCGTCGGCCCCGGCCATGCGGGCCTCGACGACCTGGTACTCGTCGATCACGAAGTCCTTGCGGAGCAAGGGGATGGCGACCGACGCCCGGATGCGGGCCAGGTACGAGAGGTGGCCCTGGAAGTAGGGGGCGTCGGTCAGGACGCTCAGGCAGTGGGCGCCGTGGGCCTGGTAGGCCCGGGCGATGGCGATCGGGTCGAAGTCCTCGCGGATGACCTTCGCCGACGGGCTGGCCTTCTTCACCTCGGCGATCAGCCGAATCGGCCCGCGCCCCTCCAGGGCCGCGCGGAAGTCGCGGACCGGCGGCGCCGAGGCGGCCTGGACCTCCAGCTCGTCGAGCGGGAGCCGTCGCCGCGATGCCTCAATCTCCTTGCGCTTCGAGGCGACGATCTCGTCGAGGATCGTGGGCATGGGGGCGCAGTCCGTAGGGTCCGATGTGCGGACGTCTTCGATTCGAGGCCGGCGCCGAGCCGACGTCCGCACAGCGGGCCCTACGATAACTCCTGACGAACGTCTTCCGAAAGAGCGGCAGGCCCGCACGTCAGCTGAGCGTGAATGTGGTGTTTACGCCCGCTGCTCGCCCAGTGGACGTTAGGACCGCCCATCATCCGTCGCCGCCTGATCAGGCCGATCGACGTCAGCAGGCAGACCCCAACCCCTGTCGCGATGCTCACCACCGCGCCGACGAGGTAGGTCCGCGGCCGGAAGACGAAGACGACGGCGTGACGCCCGGCAGGCAGTGCGACGCCGCGGAACAGGTAGTCGGCGCGGACAATCGCCGTGGGCGCGCCGTCGACGGTCGCGACCCAGCCCGGATAATCCGGGTCGGCGAGGATGAGCAGGCCAGGGCCGTCGGCCTCGACCTCAACACGGTTCGGACGGTAGGAGACGACCGTGGCCTCGCGAAATTCCCCGGCTCCATGGCCCACGTCGAGCGGCCCGGGCGACTCGACGAGGGCGACGCGGCGGAAGTCGGCCTCGATCATCGCGCGAGCGATCCCAGGCCGGTCCGAGGGGAGCCGCTCGACCTTCGGCACGACGAAGGCGCGGGGGAAGGCGTCGCGGTTCTCCAGGACCTCGTAGGGCGGCAGCCGGCGGACGCCGCCAGCGGCGAACGTGAACGCCGACGGCGACGGGTCGAACCCGACGCGGCGCCACGAGGGGTCGGCGTCGGCGTCGGGCTCGCCCGGCAACGAGCGCAGCGACGGGTCGGCCGGCTGGACGAGGAACCGGACGCCCAGGAGGTCGAGGAACGATTTGTGTTTGATATAAGCGTTAATCAGGCCGTTGTACGGGTTGTGGACTGGGACCGGGTCGGAGACGAGCGCGAGGTAATCCTTGAAGCGGACGAGGTCGAGCGGGTTGTAGCCACGGACCGTCGCGAGCCCGAGCCGGCCGGCGACAGCCGGGCCGAGCGGGGTGCTCGACTGGTGGCCCGGGACGTTCCGGTCGAGCACGCGATCGAGCGGGCCCGCGCGACCGGCGACGTCGCGAGCCACGGCCGACGGGGCGAGTACGGCGCCGAGGTCGCACGTCGCCAGATGGGGGCGGGTCTGGGCGACGAGGTCGATCAACAGGACGCCGAGCCAGGCGACGAGCCATCGCCGGGGCAATTGGCCTGGGTCGGCGCCGATGAGCCAGAGGATCGCCGGGACGGTCGCGACCAGACTGAGCCAGTAGGGATGGAACCGAAGCCTGCCGACGCCGGCCACGATCGCGGCGATGACCAGGCAGGCGATCGCGAGCAGCGCGGCGCGGCCCGCGACCCGCCGGGCCGACGCCCTCGCCTCGGGCGTGGGACCGTCGAGGATCGCCTCCGTGGCCAGGCCGCCGAGGTAGGCGACGGGCAGGCCCATCACGAGGAACATCCGCGCCGGCATCCGGAACATCTTGAAGAACGGCACCCAGCGGAACAGCGCCGCGCCGCCGAGCGCGAACGCGGCCAGGCCCAGCGCGACGCCGAGGGCCCACCACGCCCGACGGCGGTCGCGGCCCCGGGCCAGCAGCGGGGCCGTCGCGGCCACCGCGAGCCAGGCCACGCCGACCCCGGCCCGCGGCTCCCAGCTCTCGACCGGTTGCAGGCCCGTCGGCGACGGCCCCAGCGCCGCGAGCAGCGAGCGGGCGGAGAAGCCCGCGCCCTCCGGCAGCCCCGAGATCCCCCGGCTCGCCAGCCGCGAGGCCTCCAGCGCGGGTGCGACCTGGACCGCCGCGACCGCCGCGGCGACCAGCGCCGCCCAGAGGCCGATGGCGAGCCAGCGGGCGAGGCCTCGAGGCAGGTCGTGAGACCCGATCACGTCCACCGGGGATGAGGGTCCATACGCAGTCGGAAGTCGATCGAGAGCGAATGGAAGCGTCCATATTGCCGCAAAAAGCCCGCAGTAGAGCGTAAGCTGCGGATGCGTCCCCAGCGCGAGCATTCCGAACGTCACGCCCGCCCAGCTCGCGGCGACGAAGCTCCTCCGCGCGACCGCCCGGTGCAGGCCGAGCAGGGTCCACGGCAGCCACGCCAGCCCCGCGAAGGCATAGTGCCCGGCCAGGAGCAGGTGGAGCATCCACTTGCCGGCCAGCATGAACCCGACGGCTGCCACAAGCGACGCCGAGGCCCCGAGCCCCGTCGCGCGGGCGTAGGCGAACATCCCCCACCCGGCCCAGAGGACATGGGCCACGATCAGCCAGCTCAAGGCCGGGCCGACCGCCCCCTCCCCCACGAGTCGGAAGACGGCGTGCGGCGGGTACGAGATCGCGGCCTGGACGTCGTGGGCGAACGGCAACCCCGCGAACTGGAGCGGGTTCCAGAGCGGCAGCTCGCCGTCGACCTGCCACGACCGGGCGAGGAACGTCATCCAGGGGACGTGCAGGGCGATCAGATCGGAGTGGTCGCCGTAGAGCGTCCGCGACGGGTGCAGCACCAGCGGCGCGAAGTAGCCCAGGGCGATCGCGGCGAGCAGGCCATACGGGGCAAGCCGTCGGGCGGTCGACATCCCTGTCTCCTCGCGGGTCGGCCCGTCCTCGGGCGCGGCCTCGCAGGATAGCCGGGCCCGCCGGCCGCCGCAACGCGGGATGGTCAACCGCCTTCCTCGACGACCCCCCGCGCCACCTCGGCCCACCGCCCGAACGGCCGGAACGGCTCGCCCCGCTTCGCGAGCAGCTTCGCCAGAGTGCCCCGCGCGAACCGGAGCCGGGGCGGGACCAGCAGCGCCGGGACGAGGTCCGGCGGCCCGTCCCCGGCGAACGCGACCGCGCCCCCTGCCCCGAGGGCCTCGCGGACGACGGCCGCCTTGTCGATGCCGGTCTCGGGCGAGAAATAGGGCGAATCGACCGGCCAGGTCATCGCGAGCCGGTCGTCCTCGACGTGCCCCGGGTTGGCGTGGACCTCGAGGTCAACGCCCGCCTCATCGAGCAACATCTGGATATACCAGAGGCACCCGGCCGACGCGACGACGACCCGCCAGCCCGCCCCCCGGAGCCGCTCGACCTCATCCCCGAGGTCGGGCTCGAGCCCCATCTTGCGCGCCAGCCCGACCAGCGCGGCCTCGCCCGCGGGGGCGGCGGCGAAGGTCCTGCGGATCGCCTCGAAGTGGGTGATCTCGCCCGCGAGATACTCGGCCCAGAAGTCGGGCGTGCCGGGCGGCAGGAGCTCGTCGATGACGAGCCGGTAGAAGTCGCGTCGGGTGAGCGTGCCGTCGAAGTCGGTGACGAGCACCCCGCCCGGTCGGGTTGGTTCCGGCATGAGGACCAGACCTCGGTCGTGTCACAGTGTAGTGTGGTGTCCCAGTTCGGCCCGGATCTCGGGTCCAGGGTACACCGGACCGACCCCCGGTCCGTGCCGTTTTACCGACCGAAGCCAATCTGCCGTAAATCGAGTTTATTATTGAGTTTGCGTTCAGATTCCCGGCCCAGCCGGTCGCCGGCGGAAAACGGCGCTTAACTCCTGATTCTCTATTGACTTGCGGAGCATTGGCTTCGGTCGGCGCGGCGATTCGCCCGAGGCGATCGGCACCGCCCCGCGGGGCCGACGGACCATCACGGCGGCCCACCTCCGGCCGTTGGAGGAATGAGGCGTGGAATCCATCGGATCATTCGGGGCCAAGAGCACCTCTCCCAGCTTCTCGACCGCGTGGCCCATGGGGAGGAGTTTACCATCACCAAGCATGGCAAGCCCGTCGCCCGGCTGGTGCCCGCGGCCCCGACGGCGCCCAGTCAGGAATGAGCCGACGGGCATCGGTCTGAACTTGAAGCTGTGACCTCAACGGTCGGCCACACCCTCGGCCAGGCCGCGGAGGGCCTCGGCTCGGAGCGGCGGATCGAGCGTCATGGCCCAGTTCAGCGCCCCTTCGACGTCTCCGTCCTCGGCGCGGGCCCTGGCGATGGATTGGGCACAGAAACGGCCCTGCAATGCCCCGGGGGTGATCTTGCGGAGGAATGTGGTCGCCGCCTCGATGTGGCCCAGCCCCGCGTGGATCTCGGCGATCTCGCCTCGGATCTGGTCTTTGTGGGCCAGTTCGCGGTCGGCCGGTGCGGAGGTCGGGTCCATCCTCTTCTGCTCCTCCTCGAACCGCGTCGGAGGGGGCGCGGGGGCTTCGAGGAGCCGCTCGGCCTCGTTCAACGCGCGGAGGAGCGTAGCGCGGGCCGCGGTTTGGTCGCCGGCCCCGGACTGGTGCCGGGCGACCCCCATAAGCCATAGCGCACGCTCCTCAGCGCTGGCCGACTCCATCGTCTTGAAGGCGCCGGCCGAGTCTCCCGCCATGAGCTGGCAGCCGGCGATCTGGGACCGGCGCGAGGCGAGCTCCGGATGATGCTCGACGAGGTCGAGCGCCTCGCGGAGCGTCGCGGCGGCCTCCGCCTTCCGGCCTTCCTGCCCCTGCTTGCCGCCGATGACGCCTAGGGCATAGACAAGGTCGCTGGGGTCGGTGTGGCCCGGGAACCGCATCGGGCCCTTGCCGATCCGGTGGGCGACGCGGAGGGCGGAGTCGAAGTCCCCGAGCTCGGCCCAGGCGATGGCCAGCTCGACATGGCACTTGTCCTCGTCGAACTCGGAGCCCTCGGCCACCTCCTCGATGCGCTTCAGGATCGGCCGGCGCGCCTCGCGCTCCTCCGGCGAGAGGACCTTGCGGGACTGGAAGGCCCAGCGTTCGGCGCTCGAACCAGCCTTGATGATCGCGCGGAGGATGAAACGTTTGTTGGAATTGGTGACGTCATCCCCCGGATTGGCGGCCTGATCGTACGTGCGGAAGGCCCCGTCGATGTCCCCGATCTTGACCTGAGCGATTGCGAGTTCCGCCGCCGCCATGATGCGGTTGGTGTCTTTCCGGAGGGAGTCGATCCCGATGGCCAGGATCTGCACGGTGGCCTTGGCTGCCTCGACGTCGCCGAGGTCGAACCGAGCCTCGGCGATCAGGCGTCGGGCCGGGAACCAGTCCTTGCTGTTCGGACCGGCCGGCGTCTCGATGGCGCCGGTCTGTTCGTCGGGGAGGCGATCGGCCCGGTCGAGCTCCTTCAGGCCGCCGGGGCGGTCGCCTGCGGCGTCGCGGACATAGGCGAGGGCGATCAGCGTCCGGGCCGCCCCCGGTCCCAGACCCTCGGCCGCCTCGGAGACGCGCCGGGCGGTCTCGAGTGCCCCCTCACGGTCGCCGGCCCTGGCCTGGGCCCTGGCGATCTGGAGCAGGATATTGGCGGCGGCGTTGACGTCGCCGTCCGGGGCGGCGGCCCGGGCCGCATCGCGGAGCACGTCGCGGATCGGCCGCGCCGCCGGCTTCTTCGCGAAGATCGCAGCGGGCTTCGCCGGGGGATCGTCGGGCGTTCCCCCGCGCGAGGCCGCCAGGGCGGCCACCGAGGCGGCGGAGCCGAAGAGGAGCGCGAGGGCCGCAACGGCCTGGAATCGTTTGATCGCCATGGCGGTCAGCACTCCTTTCATGAGTGCGAGGGACGCAGCCGGGGCTCCGTTCCTGGCGAGGCCGAGCGCGGCGGCGACCGTGTTCGGTATGAGGGCGGTCGGCATCGGGGGGATCGGGGACAGCATCACGGCCGACGGGCCGAGGCCGCGGCGGATCAGGCGGTCGCGGAGCCTGGCGCGGCCGCGGGATTGGCGACTCTTGACCGTGCCGATCGGCCAGCCGAGTTGCCGCGCCGCTTCTTCGTGCGAGAGGCCTTCGAGGTCGCAGAGAACCACGGCCGCTCGGTAGCGGTCGGGGAGCCTGCCCAGCTCTTCGTGGATCACGGGTGAGGGATCGTCGGAGGGGGATTCCTTGATCAGAGCAACGGTCGACTCGACCCGTCGGCGTTCGAGGTCGCGCCGTCGCTTCAATTCCGACCGGGCATAGGCGGCGGTCCTCAGCGCCACCTGATGGAGCCACGGGCCGATCGAGTCGCGGACCCAGAGCGAGCGGGCCTTGCGGGCCAGGACGAGGAAGACGGCCTGGAAGGCATCCTCGGCCTCGTGCTCGTCGCGGAGCGTGGCGCGGCAGACGCGCCAGACCATCGGCCCGTGCCGCTCGACGAGCGCGGCGAAGGCCGACTCGGCCGCGCCGTCCTCTCCGCGCGGGGCGAACCGCTCCAGGAGCGGACCGTCGGCCAGCCCGGCGGCCGAGCCGCCGTCGAAGACCGCGCGGAGCCCCTGCAAGAGGGCGCTGGCCGATCCCTGTCCCAAGTGCGTCACCCCCGGCCCGATTTCCCCAAGGCTACGAGTAATGGGGACGCCGCGGGATGGGGTTCCACCTTTTTCGAGGCTTTCGCAGGGTCCGCTGTGCGGACGGGGGCCTCTCATCGGGGTTATTGCCTGGGAGCACGCCAGAACGGCGGATCTAACAGGGGACGGCAGCCGATGGCCTTCAACTCGTTGCCCAGGCGACGTTCCCGGCGCTTGACCGCCCCGTCGCCCCGCCCGAAGATGACGCCCGCCGGGGTTCGCTCGCGGCGAGGGTGCCGGCGGGCCTCGGGCCGGCGATGGACAAGGATCATGATGCGGACCGTCGAGGGGTGTCCGGATCGGTCGGCCGTCGCGGAGCGGGGCGGGCGCGAGGTCGCCGCGTGCGGGATCGTCGAGCGGGCGTTCGAGGGGGTCGCGGAGGAGAGGGACGTCCCGCGCGAGGTGTGCGAGGCCTGCTGCCGCGCGGGGCCGCACCGGGACGACCGGCCGAATGACGTGGTCGCGTCGCTGCTCTATGGTATTGCCGGGAAGGCGCTGCGGGCGGGGGAGCTGTCGGAGGCGGCCGAGGCGCGGGTGGCGGAGGTCCGCGGGAGGGCCGAGGAGGGCCTGGCCTGGCTCGGGGGCGGGCCGTCGGCGGGAGGAGTTCGCTCGACGAAGGGGCTGGTCGACGCGTCGGTCACCCCGGATCGGTTCGCCGAGCACCTCCGCCGCCGCGAGCCGTTCGCCTACTTCCGCTACGGCGACGGCGAGTGGGTCTCGATCTTCGGCTGGGGCGGGCGGAACTGCGACGGCTCGGAGCACCTGCCGGACACGATGGGCCTCGAGCTGAGGGCGACGCTCGACCTCGTCGCCGGGCTCTGGCCGAGGAACGGGCGGGCCTACATGGGCCTGCACCGCTGGCTCCTCCAGGACGAGATCTGCGGCTACCTGTCACGGGCCCCGTTCGCGAGGCGGCTGCACTGGGTCTCCGACAACCTCTTCGCCGAGGGGCTCCGCGACCTCTCGACGCGGCGGTTCCTCGAGGCGGCGCGGGATTATCGGGGGACGAAGCTGTTCGTCGGCAACCACTCGCACGCCGTCGTCGCCCGGGCGCTGGGCTGCCGGCATGTGTTGATCCCGCCGAGCGACTGCTACCTCGTGCTCGACGGCGTCCAGACGCGGTGCCGCTTCCGCGGGCCGGGGCTCGTGCTCTGCTGCGCGGGGATGGCCACCGAATGCCTGTTCGGCCGGCTCTATCGCGAGAACCCGGCCGGCACCTACGTCGACTGCGGCCACATCTTCGACGCGATCCTCGGCAATCTCTCGCGCGACTACACGCGGGAGAACCACGACGACATCCTCGCCGTGTACGCCGAGCACTACCGGCCCCTGTTCGTCCCCTGAGCCCGGTCGGCCGGCGCCGGCCTCAAGGGATGGCGCGATAATGACGATCCTAGCAGGGGATTGTCGTCGGGCCGCGGAGGCCGGCGGATCGGCGTCCGTGCGCGGGGCGGCAAGGAGGCGGTCATGGCTCGTCGACTCGGTCCGACGCTCGCGGCGATCGCCGTGCTCGCCCTGGCCGGCTGTCGGTCGATCGGGAGGTTCCCGACGATCGACCCCTCCGACTACGCCTATTCCTACTTCAACGGCTTCTACTCCCAGGTCTTCCAGTTCAACCCGGCGCAGGTCGAGAGCTCGGCCCTGCAGGCGCTGGGGGACCTGGGCTTCACGAAGATCCGCCGCAAGCCGCTGGACGACGGGCGGGTCGAGATCAAGTGCTGGACGCTCGACCATCGGCCGGCCTGCGTCTGGGTCAAGCCGCGGAACGAGGCGATGACCCTGCTGACGATCTACGTCGGCCTGATCGGCGACGAGCTGGTGTCGCATACGTTCATGCAGCGCGTGGAGCTGAACTTCGGGACGATCCCCCGGGTGCTGATCCCGATGGAGCCGTCGCTCGAGCGGCGGTTCAACCCGACGCCGCCGCTCCAGCCGACGCTGGCCAGGACGGTGTCCATCCCCGAGGCGCGGCTGCCCGGCGAGCCATTCCCCGCGCCGACGGCGGTTGAGGACCGGCCTGCGCCGGCCGCCGTCCCGGAGCCTCCGGCGCCGGGCCCCGCGCCGGGCCCGTTCGGTCCGCCCGGATCGCCCAATCCCCTGCCCACATCCCAGCCCCCCGCGCCGAACCTCGGCGACTGACGATCGCGATGGCCGCCAGGTCCGGCCGATCGCCTCGATCTCAAGAGAACGTTTCGATTAAGAATACCTCGATCCAAGAGGAGGCCATAAGTCTCTTCCTTTGAGGAAATTAGGACAGTTCGCGCCCGCTGGTCACGCCAAAAACGCATCGCCGGCCAGGCCTGGACAATCGTTATTAGGCGAATAATCCTCAAGGTCTGCCACGGTGCGGGCGATGAGAGGAGGGGACACCACAATAGTCGAGGGCGGGGCGAATGCGGGCCGACGAGGGCCCGGGGCGGACGATGCAGGGTTCGGAGGGGGTCTTGGATCGATCGACGAGGACCCGATTCGCCGTCGCCTTGCTGGGCGTCCTGTCGGGCGCGTCGGCCTTCGCGCAGGACCCGGCGCCTCCGCCGCTTGATCCCGGGCCGACGATTATACGGGGCCGGCCCGAGGCCGCGACCGCCCGGCCGCGCGTGGCGGAGGCCCTGCCCCGAGCCGCGGCCCTCGACACGACCCGCGGCGCATCGCCGAGGCTGGCGCAGGCGCCGGGATCGATCGCGACGCCGAGGCCCGCGGGCGCGGGATCGGGCGAGCTCGACCGCCGGATCCGGATCGACGGCCGGGGGCGGATCTCGCTCCACATGGACGACCTCGACATCCGCCGCGCGATGGAGCTGCTGAGCCGGCAGGGCGGGCTCAATATCATGATCGCCCCGGGGGTCACCGGCACGGTGACCGCGAACCTCGAGGGGGTGACGATCGACGAGGCGCTGGCGGCCATCCTCCGGCTGACGAACCTGACGGCCCGCCGCGAGGGCGGGCTGATCTTCGTCTACTCGGCCCAGGAGCTGAAGGCGCTGGCGTACCGCGACCAGGAGCTCGAGACGCGGATCTTCCGGCTGAACTACGTCCGCGCCAACGACGTGATGGGGATCGTCGCCGAGCTGCTCAGCCCCGACGGGACGATCACCGCGACGCCGCCCGCCCGCGAGGGGATCAGCGAGGCGCCGAGCTTCTCGTCGACCAGCGGGACCGGAGGCGGCGGCAGCGGGGGCGGCGGCGGCGCGGTCGCGCCGAGCACGCCCGGCGGCGGCGGCGGGGGCGGCGGGATCAGCGGGCCGGGCGGCACCGGCGGCAACTCGATGTCCGGCGGCGACGTCGTCATCGTCCGCGACTACCCGACCAACCTCAGGACGATCGACGCCGTCATCAAGGAGATCGACGTCGCGCCGATCCAGGTGCTCATCGAGGCGGTCATCATCACCGTCGACCTCGAGCAGAACCAGAATCTCGGCGTCAACTTCGCGGTCGTCGACAAGATGGCGCAGGATCTGGGGACGATCGGCAACGGCTCGATCCTCGCGCCAACTCGGGGTTCACGCCGGCCAAGCTCCTGACCGTACCCGCCGCCGCGACGGCCCAGGCGCTCGCCGCGTCCGGCCGGCTCAACGGCAGTGTCAACCCGCCCGGGTTTAACTCGCCCACCGACGGCATCAAGTTCGGCTTCGTCGGCAAGAACGTCAGCGGCTTCATCAACGCGCTGGAGACCCTGGGCGAGACCCGGGTGCTGGCCAGCCCGCGGATCCTCGTGCTCAACAAGCAGAAGGCCGAGATCCAGCTCGGCCAGCGGCTCGGCTATCCCACCATCACGCAGAACTTCACCAGCACCGTCCAGCAGATCCAGTTCCTCAACACCGGCACGCTGCTCCGCCTCCGCCCGTTCGTCTCGTCCGACGGGATGGTCCGGATGGAGATCCACCCCGAGCGGAGCACGGGCTCCGTCCAGCCCCCCCAGTACGTCCCGTCGCCGAACACGGCGGAGATGACGACCAACGTGATGATCCCCGACGGGGCGACGCTGGTCATCGGCGGCCTGATGGAGGACGAGCGCGACTACAACCAGCAGGGCCTGCCGGGGCTGAACCGACTGCCGATCCTCGGCGCGGCGTTCGGCAACAAGTCGAAGAACCTGGGGAAGCGCGAGCTGGTGGTCCTGCTGACGCCGCACGTCTGGCGGCCGAACCTGCCGCCGGTGCCCCCGCCGCACGGCGGGATCGCGCCGCTGGCCGGCGCGGTGGCCCCGACCCCGGCGGCCGCCGCGGTCGTGCACGTCGTCCGCGAGGGGGAAGACCTCTGGTCGATCGCCAAGAAGCACTACGGGTCGGGCCGCTACTTCCAGGCGATCTGGGACGCCAACCGCGACCGGATCAACTCGCCCGAGGCGATCCCGCCCGGGACCGAGCTGCGGATGCCCGCCGCCGCGGAGGTCGCGCGCTCGACGGCGCCGGCCGCCGCGCCGGGGCCGCAGGCCGCGCCGGGCCCGCCGCCCGAGCCGCCCGCCTCGGCGATGCGGCCGAGGACGAGCCCGGCGCCCGACCCCGCGATCCAGCGCTCGAGCTTCGACGTCCAGGCCCCGCCGCAGACCTCGGCCCCGACCTATGACGCGGCCGTCGCCCGCGCCGGCGCGACCGAGGTCGCCCCGGCCGACGACGGCGGCGACATCTACCCGATCCACGTCGTCGGCCGGTTCGAGTCGCTCCGGAGCATCGCCCGGGACCGCCTCGGCGACTCCCGCCGCGCGGCCGAGATCCTCGCCCTGAACCGCGACACCCTCCGCTCCAGCGACCGCCCGGTGCCGGGCCAGCATCTCCGACTGCCCCGCGACGCGGCGCCGCTCCGACGTGGCCGATGAGGGCCAACACGTTATGCCCCGCCCTGTTGCGGCGGCGCACCGTCCACTCTCGAGGCCGCGGTTCCATTAGGACATCTTTTTGACAAGCGCCCGGCGCCGACCTAGGAACATGGTAGTGGTCGGCGGGAGTCGGGGCGCTCGCAGCGTGGCGGCGCCCCCGCGACGACGAGGACGGCGGGCGCGACGGACGTCTCGGGCGGCGAGTGAGCCGCCCACGGCGCGGTCCGCGAAGAGAACGACGCCCCGGCCCCCACCGGGCCGGGCGGGCCGTGGAGGCCGCGGATGCCCGCGGGCCGATCGGTCGTCCACCGCCCCGACGGGCGGCGGAGTCCCCCCATCATGGAGTCGAGAGCATGAGCATCCGGACGTCCGCGAATCGCATCCGCAAGGGGTTCACCCTGGTCGAGCTGGCCGTGGTCATCGTGATCATCGGCGTCCTGGCCGCCTTCGGCGTGCCCAAGTTCCTCACCTCCGTCGAGCGGTCGAAGGCCTCGGAAGCCTTCAGCTACCTCTCGGCCGTCCGCGACGCCGAGGAGCGCTACCTGGCCCAGCAGGGCGTCTACGCTACGAGCCTGAGCCAGCTCGACATCTCGGTCCCGGCGCCGAAGTACTTCACCGTCCCGGCGCCATCACGGCCGCCCAGGACGCCACCGGCAACCCCACCTGGTCGCTGCAGTTGACCCGCGACGTCACGTCCTCGTCGTACGGGGCCTATACGGTCTCGTTCAACCAGAACGGCTTCGACACGAGCACGGCGAACAGCTCGATCCCGGCCTCGATCAGCCCGATGGGAACCACGGGCACGAGCAGCAGCAGCTGATCGGGCGGACTGACGTGACCTGACGGTCGAGTCTATCGAGGGGCGGGCGGTCCGGGTCGGACGCCCGCCCCTTCCCCGTGACGGCGGTGGCGTGGAGGTAGGTCGTGCGCGCCCTCTTCAGCAAGCTGGCCCTCCGGAAGGACATCGGGCTGGCGATCGGCGACCGCGAGGTGGCCGTCAGCGAGGTGGCGACGACCCCGCTGGGCCGGGTCGAGGTCGCCCGCGATCGCGAGCCGTTGGGCGACGACGGGCTGGCCTCGGCCGTCGCCCGGCTGCTGGCGCGGCGGTTCTCGAAGAAGGAGCTGGCCCAGGCCCGCGTGACGATCGGCCTGCCCGCCCTGCGGGTCTTCTTCTCGACCCGGCCGATCCAGGCCGACAACCGCGAGGCGTCGCCCGAGATCCTGCTCCACGAGGTCCTCCAGTCGCCCAACCTGAACATCGACGACATGGTCGTCGACATGATCCGGCTCCGCCCCGGCCAGCGCCACCTGGCGAGCATCGTGGCGTGCCGGAAGAAGTACCTGGCGGGCGTGCTCACGGCGCTCGACACGGCCGGCGTCGAGCCGTGCGTGGCCGAGCCGTCGCCCTGCGCGCTGCTGCGCGACGCGGCGAGGCGGCTGCGGGCGCCGGGCCGGTCGAAGGCCTACGTCCGCGTGATCCTCGGCGACGTGCAGGGACTGGCCGTGCTGATGGCCCAGCCCGAGGCGCCGCTGATGTGGCGGCCGTTCGACCTGCCGGCCGGCGGCGAGGCGCTGGCGATCCGCGCCGCGGTGGCGTCGCTCGGCTCGCTCGGCCGGTTCTGCGGGCAGGAGGGGGAGCTCGACGCGGCGCTGATCCACGGCCGGCCCGACCTCGGGCCGCTGCGCCGGGGTCGCCGAGGCCGAGTCGCTGCCGGGCGTGCGGCTGTTCCGTCACGACGCGCCGGGCCTCGACGAGGGGGCCGTCGCCGCCGGGCTGGCCGAGGGGGCCGGGCCGGGAGTCGCGGCGTTCAACCTCCTCCGCTCGCTCGGGCGCGGGCTCTCGATCCTCGACATCTTCCCCTGGGGCCAGGCCGTGCTCCAGGTGGCGCTGCTCGTGGCCGCCACGCTGTTCGCCCGCCACCGCCTGGCCGACGCCCGGGCCGGCGCCCGCGCCGCCGCCGCCGAGGATGCCCGCTACGAGTGGGCGTCCAAGATCTCGACCTCCAAGCTCCAGGACGACAGGAAGGACCTCGAGCAGCGGGCCGAGGCCCTCCGCACGTTCCTCGCGACCCGCGTCCTCTGGACGGCGCACACCCGCGACATGGCGGCGCGGCTCGGGCCGGCGATCATCCTGACGTCGTTCCAGGGGACGGCCGAGCTCGAGGGGGGCAAGAGCAAGGCCAAGAAGTCGCTCGCCCTGAAGCTCTCGGCGCCGATCCAGAAGGCCGGCGCCATGCCGAAGGAGATCGACGGGTTCCTTCGGACGCTCCGCGACGACCCGCTCCTGAAGCGCGACTTCCCCGAGATCGAGCTGGGCGACCTCCGCTGGACGTCCGCCGCGCAGGGTCGGTCGGCGGCGACGTTCAGCGTGACGTGCCAGCCCGGGTCCAGGCCGGCCCCGGCGCCGCCCAAGCCCGCCGCGAAGGCGGCGAAGTGACGTAGACTTCTCCCGACCGGGATCTCTTCGGGACGCTCAAGAGATGGGGATCGGACGATGGACGCAGGCCGGCTCGGACCGCTGCTGAAGAACCTCCGCAACAGGCTGAGGGACCCGCTCCAGCTCCGCTTCTTCCTCGGCGGCGGCCTGGCGCTGGCGTGGTACGCGGGCGTCTACCTGCCGGCCGAGGCCGGCATCGCGGAGGCGACCCGGGCCAAGGCGGCCTCGACGGCCCACGCGGCCGTCGCCCGCGGGATCCAGGGCCTCCGCGCCGAGGTGGACAAGTTCCGCGACCGCCTGCCGCGCGGGACCGACCCGAACGAGTGGGTCGAATACATCCTGGCCGGCGTCCGCGACCGCCCCGTCCGCCTGATCAAGCTCGAGCCCAAGGGCCTGCGCAAGCACGGGCCGTTCAGCGTCGTCATCCTCCAGATGGAGCTGTCCGGCAGGTTCGCCGACCTCGACGCCGCGCTCGCGTGGATCGAGGACAACCCGCGGCTCCTCCGCGTCGATTCCGCGTCGATCGACAAGGGCCGCGGCGCCGACCGCGAGCTAATCTTGAGACTGACGGTGCTGGGCGTGATGGGGTGACGGCGAATCGGGGGAAGGACTTGACCTGATATGAGCATCTCGGCCGGATCGGTCGTCCCGCCCGCAGTCGTGCTGGCGGTGGCGGGGTGGTCGTGCTGGACGATCGTGGAGGCGTCGGCGCCGCCGCCCGCGAAGCCGAAGCCCGTGGAGAGCGCCGCGGGCCTGCTCGAGCCCGAGCTCGGGACGCGCACCGAGCGCGACCCGTTCGCCTTGCCGGGCGAGCCCGAGCCCGAGTCGAAGGCCGTCGCGGCCAACGGCAAGGGCAAGGCCGAGGCGGTGGAGAGCCCGGCGGCGAGGCTCCGCCGGCTCGTGGCCGACCTGAACGCGCGGCTGCTCGCCGTGCGCGCCGCCGAGGCGAGGCGAGCCGCGAGCCGCGACCGGCTGGCACACCTGCCGCTGGCGGCGACCTCGATCCACGGCGACCGACGCACGGCGATCATCGCCGGCCGCGTCTACGCCCAGGGCGAGGCGATCGAGGGGACCGACCCGGCGCTCGGGCCGGTCGTGCTGGCCGAGGTCCGGCCCCGCGACATCCTGCTCCGCTCGGCGGTGGGCGAGGTCGTGGTGGGCTTCCCGGAGACGTCGGTGCGCTCGGCCTTCGCCTCGCGGCGGCCCGCCTCGGCCGCGCCGGCCGCCTCGGCCAGGCGACCGAGGGCCGCGGGCGGCGTGGTGACCGCCCGGGGGAAGGCGCGATGAAGACGGTCGAGGCGGGCGACAGTGCGCTGATCCTCCGCGTCCTCCAGGCGCGCGGCCTGCTCGACCCGGCCAAGGCCGAGGCGTTCCGCGACGCCCAGGGCCGCGACGACGACGTGCCCGAGCGCCTGCTCGTCCGCGCCGGCATCGCCACCGACCGCGAGATCGCCCGCGCCTACGCCGACCACCTCGCCCTGCCCGCTCTTCGAGCCCCACGACGACGACCGGCCCGACTCCGACCTCGCCCGGCTCCTGCCCGAGAAGCTCTGCCGCGACCAGCTCATCGTCCCGGTCGTCGTCCGACGACGAGTCGCTCGACCTCGCCTTCGTCACGCCCAGCGCCCTGCTGGTCGTCGACGAGGTCCAGCTCCTGACCGGGCTGCACGTCCGGCCCGCTGGTCGCGCCGCTCTCGGTGGTCGAGGCGTGGCTCGACCGCCTCTTCGCCCACGGCGCGGGCGAGCTCGTTCGTCGGCGGCGGCGGGACCGAGGAGTTCGAGCAGGTCGACGAGGAGGACGACGACGACGACGGCGAGCCCGACGACGAGGTCCTCCACCTCGACCAGCCCCCGCCGCCGGGCCGCAACGGCCGGATCATCCGGATGGTCAACCAGATCCTCGAGCAGGCCATCCGCGCCGGGGCCAGCGACATCCACCTCGAGCCGTTCGAGGACGCGTGCAAGATCCGCCTCCGGATCGACGGCATCCTCCACGAGCTCGCCCCGCCGTCGAAGACGCAGTTCATCATGATCATCTCGCGGTTCAAGATCCTGGCGAAGATGGACATCGCCGAGAAGCGCGTCCCGCAGGACGGCGCCATCGCGCTGCGGAGCGGCGAGCAGCGGATCGACCTCCGCGTCAACACCGTGCCGACCGTCTACGGCGAGAAGATGGTCATGCGGATCCTCGACAAGGCGGCCATCCCGCTCCAGCTCACCGGGCTGGGCCTCGACGAGCGGCAGTCGACCGACCTGATCGAGTCGATCCAGATGCCGCACGGCCTGATGCTCGTCACCGGCCCGACCGGCAGCGGCAAGAGCACCACGCTCTACTCGTGCCTGAACCTGCTGAACGAGCCCGAAGACGAACATCTGCACGGTCGAGGACCCGGTCGAGTACAAGTTCAAGGGGATGAACCAGGTCCAGGTCAAGACGCAGGTCGGCCTGACCTTCGCCGTCGGCCCTGCGGGCGTTCCTGCGGCAGGACCCGGACGTGATCATGGTCGGCGAGGTCCGCGACCAGGAGACGGCGCAGATCTGCCTCCGGGCCGCGCTGACCGGCCACTTCGTCCTCTCGACGATCCACACCAACGACTCGCTCTCGGCGGTCACCCGGCTCATGGACATGGGGATCGAGCCGTTCCTGCTGGCCTCGACCCTGCGCGTCCTCGAGGCCCAGCGGCTCGTGCGCCGGCTCTGCAAGCACTGCAAGGAGCCGTTACGCCTGCGACCCCGAGAACGCCGGCGCGGTACGGCCTGGAGCTGGGCTCGCAGCTCTTACCGCCCCAAGGGCTGCGACGCCTGCCGGGGGACCGGCTACCGCGGCCGCGTCGGCATCTTCGAGGTGATCCGGATCACCCCGCTGATGGCCAAGCTGATCCAGTCGCGCACGCCGCTGCCCGAGATGCGCGAGGCGGCCGTCTCCGAGGGGATGAAGCTGCTCGTCGACAGCGCCGTCGACAAGGCCGCGCGAGGGCCTGACCAGCCTCGAGGCGGCGCTGAGCGTCACGATGTCGGACGAGGATTAGGATCGACCGCCGCGCCACGCGACCCCCCGGCGTGCGCGGAGTACGGAGCGATGAACATGAGCGGGTGGGCCGAGAAGCGGACGTATCAGCGCGTGGGGTTCCTCTGCCGGGTCGACCTGACGGCCGACGACGGCGACGATCGAGGCCAGCTCGGTCGACATCAGCCTCGGCGGGGCCGGCGTCGCCTCGCCGCGGTTCGTCGCGGCGGGGAAGGTCGTGACGCCTGGCCTTCCACCTCCGCGACAAGCAGGGCGCCCCGGCCGTCGAGCACGTCGCCGGCCGCGTCGCCCACGCCCGGGCCGACGTCGACGGCCATCTCGCTCGGCGTCGAGTTCCTCGAGCCGCTCCAGAAGGCAAGCAACCCGCTCCTGAGCCGGGCCGTCGAGCGGCTCTGAGCGCCGGCATCCCGGGCGTGGCCTAGACTGGGAGGGGACGGCCCCGCGCCGAGGTGGGGTCGTCGTCCCTCGGATGGTCCGGGCGACAATCGTCCGGGCCGCCCGATGGAGTCACCGCGAGGCCGCGGGGCGGTCGGTGGGGGGCAGGACGCATGGGCTTCGAATCCTGGGCCGTGTCGCACGCGCGGGTCTCGAGCAAGGTCCACAAGAAGGTCACGATCGACGACAAGATGTCGTTCTTCCAGCAGCTCTCGACGCTCGTCTGCTCGGGGACGCCGCTGCTCCAGGCGATCCGGCAGTCGGCCGAGCAGAGCCAGAGCAAGAAGCTCTCGGCAGGTCCTCGACGAGATCGCCGGCCGGGTCGCCTCGGGCAGCTCGTTCCACGCCGCGGCGGCGAGCTACCCGAAGGTCTTCGAGCCCTACTGGATCGAGGTCATCCGCACCGGCGAGCTGACCGGCCAGATGGGCGGCGTGCTCCTCGAGCTGAACAAGCAGATCCGCGACTCGCGCGAGACCCGCCGCAAGGTGAGCGGGGCCCTGATGTACCCGATCATCCTCATCTGCGTCGCCGTGATCGCCGTGACGGTCATGCTCTGGATGGTCGTGCCGACCTTCGCCAAGATGTTCAAGGACATGGGCGCCGAAGCTGCCGGACATCACCCAGTTCGTCGTCGACGCCTCGGGCGCCGTCGTCGCGTACGGCCCGTATGCCGCGGTCGGCATGATCGCGGCGGTCGTCGGCCTGAAGCAGTACCTCAAGACCGAGGCCGGCAAGTTCTACTTCGGCGGGATCGGCCTGGTGATGCCGATGGTCGGCACGCTGATCGTCCAGATGGCGATGTATCGGTTCGCGTCGAACATCGCGCTGCTGCTGAAATCAGGCGTCCCGATGCTCGAGACCCTGCAGACCCTGTCCGGGGTCTTCCAGAACAACCCGATCTACCGCGAGGCCCTCATCCGCGCCCGCCAGCGGGTCGCCGCGGGCCGCCCGCTCGCCGCGGCCCTGGAGGAGACGGGCCTGTTCGCCTCGATGCTCACGAACATGGTCCAGACCGGCGAGGAGTCGGGCCAGCTCGCGCAGGTCATGGAGCAGATCGCGCCGTATTACAAGGAGAAGATGGAGTCGGCCGATCCTCAAGGTCACGAAGATGTTGGAGCCGATCATCATCATGGGGATGGGCAGCACCATCGCCGGGCTGATGCTGGCGATCTACATGCCGATGTTCGAGATGGCCGGCAAGGTGAACTAAGCTTGAGTAGGGTCCGCTGTGCGGACCCTACGAAGACCATCGCGCCCGCCCCGATGCCGGGGCCATCGACGGAGGATGACCATGCGCACCCGGCGACGAATCCGCCGCGGCTTCTCGCTCCTGGAGCTGACGGTCGTCCTGACGATCATGGGCATCCTCATCGCCATCCCCGCGCCGCAGTTCGGGCGGGCGATCGAGCAGCCGAAACTCGACGTGGCCGCGTCGAACCTCCGGTCGATCTGGGCGGCCGAGCGGTTCTACTACCTCGAGACCGGCCGCTACGGCACCCTCTCCCAGCTCGCGGCCGACGCGCTCGCCTCGGATCTCGTCGACTCGAGCATCCTCAACGGGACCGCGTTCTATGCTTACTCCGTCTCCCTGGCCGCGGGGAACCAGTCGTTCGTGGCCACGGCGATCCGGCCGCCGAGCTCGGTCGCCTCGGGGACGGTCACGATCGACCAGGCGGGGAACCTGGCCTGCAACGTCGCGTACGCGGGGCAGGCGATGACGCCGTCGCTGGAGCCGCATCCGTGAGATCACCGCGGGCCCGCCGCGCAGGGGCGTCGCTGCTGGAGCTGCAGGTCGCGATGGTCGTCCTGGGCATCGCGGTGACGGGGCTCTGCCCGCTCGTGGTGATGCAGGCCCGGCTGATCCGCAAGCTCGAGACGCAGCCGGTCGGGCCGGACAACCCGCAGGTGATCCGGGGCGTGCGGATGCTCGACGGCTCGCCGTTCTCGGGCCAGGGCTTCGCCGCGGCCCCGCCGGCGACGGTGCTCCAGCCGCAGCCCGACGGCTGGGTCCGCCGGCTCGGCCTGGCGGCGAGCTTCGCCGTCAACGCGCCGGCCCAGCCGTTCACGCCGCTGCCGGTCCAGACGGTCCTCGACGACGATGCCGGCTCGGGCTTCTCGGCGAGCGGCTGGGCGAGCGCCAGGGACGCGGCGGCCAACGACGGCGATTACCATTCCCTGGCCGCCGACGCGGCGAGCGGGCCGGCCGCCTGGACCTTCAGCGGGCTCGTCCCCGGCCGCTATCACGTCATGGCCACGTGGGTGCCGAAGGCCCAGAACGCCAGGGACGCGACTTACCTGTTCACCGACGCCGCGGACGACCCGGTCGCGATCCCCGTCGACCAGACCGCCGGCCCCGGCGGCTCGTCGGGCTGGACCGACCTGGGCGTCTACTACCTCGACGCGACGTTCCAGGTGACGCTCGCGGGCTCGACCTCGGGCACCGTCATCGCCGACGCCGTCCAGCTCGTCCCCGCCGGCGCGCTCAACAGCGTCACGATCACCACGCCCGCCGCGACGACCTCCGACGGGGCGACCATCCGCGTGAGGGTCGTCGGCCAATGACCCGGCCCCATAGCCAGGGACGACGACGGGGCTTCACGCTCGTCGAGATGACCGTCACCATCTTCCTGATGGCGCTGGTGGGCACGCTGCTCGGCAACGCCTGGCTGGCGTTCGGTCGACCGGCCATCGCCGTGGTCGCGCGGTGCCGCGTGGCGCAGGAGGCGAACCTGGCGGCCGAGGCGCTCGCCTACGACGTCGGCCTGCTCGCCCGCCCCGCGACGTCCGAGCCCGACACCCGATACCAGGGGGCCCAGGCCGGGAGCACGGTCCTTTATCTCGCGATCGACGACGGCACTGGCACCACGCGGACGATCTCCTACGGTCCCGACCCGTCCGACTCCACGAAGCTCGTGCGGACCGACCTGTCGGCCCCGTCGGGCACGTCCCGCGTGGTCGCCGGGCTGCTCGCGGGGTTCGACGCCGTGCACGACGTCCTCCCCGCCGGCACGGGCGGCGCCGACGTGCCGGGCGTTCGCGTCGACCTCACGTTCGCGCACCGGACGATGGACCGCGACCCCGTCACCGGCCTGTTCCGCGGCGACTACACGCGGCGCTACACCCTCTTCATCCCCGATCCCCAGGCCGCCCAATGAGAGTCCGCCCCCGCCGCCGCGGGTATGCGATGGTCGCCGTCGTCGTGTTCGTGCTCGGTTTCCTCGGGCTCTGGACCGTGGCGGCGCGGCAGATCAGCTCGATGCTCCGCGTCGAGCAGGCGCGGGCCAGGCGGATCGCCCGCGACGCCGCGGCCCTGGCGTCGCGCCAGGCGCTGGCCCAGGCCCTGGCCGCGCTCGAGTCGGGCTACCCGCCGGCGAACCCCTACGTCTGCCTCGTCGCGGCCGGCGGTACCGAGTTCGCCATCACGTATCTGATCAACCCCGCCACCGAGGACCCGGCCGACTGGCTCGTGACCGCCTCGACGACGACCGACCCCGGCCTGCCGGCGCTCGATCCGGCGGAGTTCGAGGCGGCACCGCCCATGTGATCCTCATCGCCGGTTCCCGCCGCCCTCGCCCGGCATGAGCCGGAGCAGCAGGTCGGCCAGCCCCGGAAGCACGCGCGGGCCCGGCACGGGACGCACCAGGGTCGGTCGGCGTAATTTCAAGGGCCAGCGGCCCTCGTCGAGGTCCTCCACCAGATCGGTCAGGTCGTCGCCCAGGACGACGCGGAGCAGGACGCCGGGCAGGCCGGACGTCCCGGCGCGCACCTCGCCCGGGCCGAAGTTCGGGCGGGGCTCGGCCCGCCGCGAGGCGGCCATCTCGCGGTTCGTGCGGTAGGCGAAGTCGAGCGCCACGGCGGTGGCGCCGAGCATGGAGACGATGAGCAGGGTCATCGACGCCGCGAACGTCTTGTGCCGCCGCGACCACCTCCAGAGCCCCTCGAGGTCGCCGATCCGCCGGGCGCGCACGGGCTGGCCGTCGAGGAAGCGGCGCAGGTCGTCGGCGACGTCGCCGGCCGATGCGAATCGCCGCGCCGGGTCCTTGTGCAGGCACTCGAGGACGATCGTGTCGAGGTCGCGCGGCAGGCCGGGCACGAGCCGGCCGGGTCGGACGGGGTCGGCCGTGCGGACCTGCTCGAGCGTCTCGTACATGTTCGTGCCGACGAAGGGCGGCCGGCCGGTGAGCAGCTCGTAGAGGATCGCGCCCAGCGAGTAGACGTCGGCGCGCGGGCCGGCCTCGCGGGCGCGGCCGAAGGCCTGCTCGGGGGCCATGTAGCTCGGCGAGCCGATGATCGACTCGGCCAGGGTCAGCCCGCTGTCGACGCCGATGCACCGGGCCAGGCCGAAGTCGGTGACCTTCGGCACGCCGTCGCGCGTGAGCAGGACGTTCGCCGGCTTCAGGTCGCGGTGGACGATCCCCAGCCGGTGCGCCTCGGCCACGCCGCGGGCCAGGGCCTCGACCAGGGCCACGGCGTCGCGCGGCGGCCAGGGCTTGCCGTCGAGCCGCCGCTCGAGGTTGCCCGCCTCGGCGTACTCGAGCTCGAGATACGGCGCACCCGTCGTGCTCGCCGATCGCGTGGATCCGGATCACGTTCGGATGGCTCAGCCGCGCGACCGCCTCGGCCTCGGCCAGGAACCGCACGGCCGCCTCGGGCCCGGCGTGCTCGCCCGCCAGGATCATCTTCAGGGCGCACTTGCGATTGAGCAGCGTCCGCCGCGCGAGGTAGACCACCCCCATCCCGCCCCGGCCGAGCTCGCCGAGCACCTCGAAACCCGGCACCTTCGGCGCGGCCTTGCGCGGCACGGCCGGCGGGGGCCCGTCGCCGATCGTCGCGGCGTCGGCGTCGACCGGGCCCGCGAAGTCGAGGTCGACGAGCGTCACCTCCCCGGCCCGGCGGGGCTCCGGGGGGATCGTCGAGTCCTTGAAGTCGTCGCCCGCGACGGCATCGTCGACGAACGCGGACGCCCCCGGCTCGGCCGGGCCGGCCTCGGCCTGGTCGTCACCGGCGGGGGTCGCTGCATCTCCCAAGGCTCGGACCCTCCACCTCGCCGTCAGCACCCGTCCGTCCGGTTCGTCGACGCCGGGAGTTCCGACCCAGATTTTCGCATCGATCGATCGGTGGTTCAACCGAGCGTCGTGGGCCGGCTTCGGGCCCGGCCCCGGCCCCGGGCTGGCGGGGCGGCTCGACCCGCCCGGGATCCGGAGAACGAAATCGCTCCGATCTCCGATGATGGAGGATGCTCATTGACAAGGCGCTCGCGGGCGGTCGAGGCGCGGCCCACGGGCCCAGTCCCGCACGTTCCCGCACGATGGCGAACGAAAGGCTGGTCTCGGGTTCGCTCGGCGCGGGCGCGTCGTCGGGCGGCCCGACCGCCGGCGGCCCCGTCCCGCGCGGGGCCGCACGAAGGCGAACGGAAGAGGGCTCTCGGGTTCGCTCGGCGTCCCAGGAGGCCCGCCCTCCCGGCAATCCCGCGGAAATCCTCCGACCCCCCTTGACCGACTTCTACGCAATGTAGTAGAACTCTTCTACAGGTCGTAGTAAGCCGTGCCCGGGATGGGAGAGGCCGATGGCGAACAGGGCGGGTCTGAGCGAGGCGGAGGTGGAGGTCCTGAAGGTCCTGTGGGACCTCGGGCCGTCGCCGGTCCGGGCGATCAACCGCGAGCTGGCGGGGCGGGGCCGGCGATGGGCGTACACGACGGTCTCGACGCTCCTGCTGCGGCTCTCGACCAAGGGGTGCGTCGCCAGCGACGCCTCGGAGGTCCCGCACGTCTACCGCGCCACGGTCTCGCGCGACGAGCTGGTCGGCCGGCGGCTCCGCGAGGCGGCCGACGAGCTCTGCGACGGCGACGCGGCGCCGCTGGTCCTCGCCCTGGTGCAGAAGCACCGGTTCACGGACGACGAGCTGGCGCGGTTCCGCCGCCTCCTGGACGAGGCCCGAGCCGAGCCGGAGACCAAGGGCCGGAAGCGGCCCAAGGGATCGTGATGGGGCAGGGTTAGCGATATCGCCGGGACCTGTCCGCCGAGGTGAGCTGGAGGGACGTCCGATGCCTGATCTCGTGACGCTGGCGATGCCGATGGCCGACCGGGTCCTGCGCTGGTCCGCCGAGACGATCCTGGTGGGCTCGGCGCTGGCGCTGGTGGCCGCGCTCGCCTGCCGCGCGAGCGGCCGACGGCTGGCGCTCGGGCCGGCGGCGCGGCACGCGCTCTGGCTCGTCGTGCTGATCAAGCTGATGGCCCCGCCGCTGGTCCACTGGCCCTGGTCGGTGCCGCTCGCGAGCGCCAGGGCCGCGAGCACGTCCGAGCCGGGCCGGGAGTTCGCGGCGCGGGTCGAGCTCATGCGGGACAACCCCGCCGAGGAAATGGGCGCCGCCGTCGAGACGGGCGTGATGCTCGACGTCGACACGACGCCGATCGAACGCCCGCCCGCCCGCGATCCCGGGCCGAGCCGCTGGTCGATGGTGCCGAGCCTCGCGAGGAGCCTGGGGCCATGGATCGCGGCGGCCTGGCTGGCCGGGTCGATCGCGCTGGGGTTCGGTCAGGTCCGGCGGATCGATCGGTTCCGCCGCCGGGTCCGCGAGGCCACGCCGGCCCCGCGCTGGCTGGTCGAGGACGCCGAGAAGGTCGGCCGGCGCCTCGGCGTGCGTGCGCCGGAGATCCGCGTCCTGCACGGACCTGGGGACCCCCCTGCTCTGGTGCCTGGGCCGCCCCGTGCTGCTCGTGCCCGACGACCTGCTCGAGTCGCTCGATCGCGGCCGCTGGCCGGCGATCCTGGCCCACGAGCTGGCGCACCTCCGCCGGCTCGACCCGTGGGTCCGCCGGCTCGAGCTGCTCGCCGGGCTCGTCTGGTGGTGGAACCCGCTCTACTGGCATACCCGCCGCCGGCTCGACTTCGAGGCCGAGCTGGCGTGCGACGCCTGGGTCCTCTGGGCCCTGCCGGATGATCGCCTCACGTATGCCGAGTCGCTGATCCAGATCGGCTCGAGCAAGTCCCCGGCCGCGACCCCGGCGCCCTCGTTGGGCGTCGCCGGCTCGGCCCGATCCTTCGAGAGGAGATTGACCATGATCCTCGGCGATCGAGTCGCCTGCCGCGTGCCCGCCCGAGGCCTCCTCGGCGCCGCGTGCCTGACCATGCTGGCCCTCCCGTCCTGGACCCTCGCCGAGCCGGCCCGCGACGACGAGCCGAAGGGTGCCGTCGCCGCGAGCAGGACCGTGACGGCCAACGCCCGGATCGTCAGCGATGACGATGACGTCGGCGTGGCCGTGATCGTCAGCGATGACGACGATGACGACGACGATGCGGACGCCGCCAAGGCGAAGGCCGAGAAGCTGAAGGCGATGGCGAAGGAGAAGGCCAAGGCCGCGGTGGAGAAGGCCAGGGCCGAGAGGGCGAAGGCCAAGGCCGCCAAGGACAAGGACGACAAGGCCGAGGCCAAGGGCGACAAGGCCGACGCGAAGAAGGAAGTCCGGATCGAGATGCGGCTCGACGACAAGGACTTCGGGCCCGACTTCGAGAAGAAGATGGAGGCCCTCGGCAAGGAGATGGAGGCCAAGTTCGGCCCCGGCTCCGAGTTCGAGAAGAAGATGAAGGCGCTGGGCCAGGAGATGGAGGTCAAGTTCGGACCGGGATCGAAGTTCGAGATCGAGATGAAGACCCTGGGCGAGGACATGGCCAAGCAGTTCGGCCCCGGCTCCGAGTTCGAGAAGAAGATGAAGGCGATGGAGGGCCTGAAGGGCAAGGCCGAGGCGAAGATCAAGGACGAGGCGACCGACGCGCGGGCGAAGGTCGAAGAGAGGACCAAGGAGGTCCGCGCCCGGGTCGACCGGACCGCCCGCGTCCGGGCCGAGTCGGCGGCCGCCCGCAAGGCCCGCCGCATCGAGACGCTCGAGGCCCAGATCAAGAAGATGTCCGAGGAGCTCAAGCGGCTCAAGGCCGAGGGCGACGAGGACGAGAAGGGCTGAACGACCGGGATCCGTTCAGCGCCCTGATCGACCCTCCCCACTTCGATGGGGAGGGATTTCCCTCTCAGACGTCGCACACCGCCACCGCCTGCCTGAGCCCAGCCAGCGCATTGCGCGTCGGGATGAACTCCTGGCCGACGTAGCCCTGGTAGCCGACGTCGATCAGGGCCTCCATGATCGGCTTGTACTGGATCTCCTGCGTGTCGTCCAATTCGCCGCGGCCGGGGTTGCCCGCGGTGTGGACGTGGCCGATGACGTCCCGATGCTCGCGGATGCGCCGGATCACGTCGCCGTCCATGATCTGGACGTGATAAACATCGAAGAGCAGCTTCAGGTTCGGCGAACCCACGCGCCGGATGATGTCGACGCAATACTCGGTATGGTCCCCCTGGTAGCCGGGGTGGCCCTTCATCGGGTGGTCGCTGGCCCGCGTGTTCAGCATTTCGAGGCAGAGGGTCACGCCCTTGCGCTCGGCGTGGCCGAGCACCTTCTTGAAGCCCGCGATGCAGTTCAGCGCCCGACGTCGGCCGGGATGCCGTGCGAGTATCCCGTGAAGCAGATCACCCGCGTGAACCCGTGGGCGGTGCAGGCGTCGATGGCGTCGGTCGTCGCCCTGATCACGCGGTCGTGCGCGGCCGGGTTGTTGAACCCGTGGACGAACGGCGGGTCGGGGCTCATGTCGATCGAGCCGATGGCGCAGGTCAGGCCCGCGTCCTTGATCATCGAGTAATGCTTCGGCTCGCCCAGCTCGATGCTGAGGCAGCCCAGGCCCCTGGCGACCTTGATCATCGTCGGCATGTCGAAGTGGGGCGCGTAGCACCACTGGACGAGCGACTGCTTGATCCGCCCCTTCTTCGCGGCCTTATCGATCGTCGAGGGATCGTCGCCCCGCGCCAGCGTGCCCATCAGCGTCGCCCCCGCCGCGCCCGCGAGCACGGCCCTTCGCGTCGTCCGCGAGCCCGTCTCGCGCGGATCATGGCCGTCCATCGTCGTCTCCCCCGGAGTGGTCCACGAGGCGCCCGGCCGACAACGATACCCGGCCTGGTCCGCCGATTCGAGGGGCCGGCGGGTCGGGCCTTGCTCGCGAGGGCCCGCCGCGCTACGCTCGGGCCGGCGGATCACGACCATCGAGGAGGCCCCGCATGGGCAAGTCGAGCGGCGAGCTCGCCAGGTACTGGTTCGAGGAGGTCTGGAATCGCAAGCGGGCCGAAGTCGTCGATGAGCTGCTCGCGCCCGACTGCTCGGGCTTCATGCAGGGCGTCGGCTACGTCCGCGGCGCCGACGAGTTCAAGGCGCGGATGGGCGAGATCCTCCGGGCGCTGCCCGACCTCCACATCGCGATCGACGACCTGATCGAGGACGGCGATCGCACGGCTCTCCGCTGGACGGTGCGCGCGACCCATGCCGGCGGCCTCGGCGCCCCGGCGACCGGGCGGACCGTCCAGATCCACGGCCTGATCTGGATGGAATTCCGCGACGGCAAGCTCACGCACGCCTGGGACGGCTGGAACCACGACGGGTTCCTCCGCCTCCTGCTCGCGCCCGAGGGCGGCGACGGGGTCGTCTGATCCCCGGCGGCCGCACGGCGATTCCCCGACCCGCACGCCGGCCGCGGCGCATACTGGCGCGTCGATCTCGCCGACCCGACCCTATTTTGATGGAGGTGCGCCGATGAAGACGGCGACCTTGACGATCCTTCTCGCCCTGACGGCCGCGCCGGCCCTGGCGCTCGACGTCCCGATCTTCCTCGGGCACCACGACCCCGAATACCGCGGATTCATCGGCCACTGGCCCCAGGTCCGCCGCGTCCGCGCCATCGAGCGGATGTGCCCGGCCGAGCAGTTCGCGATCTTCGAGCAGGACAAGCGGATGCTCGAGCTGACGACCCCCGCCCTCTACGGCCCCGCCTTCGGCCGAGGCCCGTCGACCACCACGACCGTCACGACCGCGCCGCATGACTCGGCCCCCGCGCCCCCGCCGCCGACCATGCCGGCTCCGCGCTGAGCGGCTCCTCCCAGGCTCCGGGTGCCCCTGGGAACCCAACACCCGCGCCGAGCGAACCCGAGCGTCCAGGTTTTGTTCGTCTCTGTGCGGCTCCGTGTGGGGCCCAGCCCGGAGGTCCGCCAGAAACCTCCCCCAACATTTTCTCCTTGACACAACCGCGCGCCAGGCTACTCTGTGTTGCATAGTAGACGCCGAGGAGGGCGCCGATGTCCCCGTGGGAGACGCAGCTTCGAAAGGGGGTGGTCGAGCTGGCCGTGCTGGCGTGGATCGCGCGGGGGGAGGCGTACGGGTACCGGATCGTCGAGGGCCTGCAGGCGCTCGACGGGCTGGCGCTGACGGAGAGCACCGTGTATCCCGTGTTGACGCGGCTGGCGAGGGACGGGGCGCTGGCAGTGCGCACCGAGGCGTCGCCGAGCGGGCCGACGCGGCGATACTATCGGCTCACGCCCGAGGGGCGGCGGCGGCTCGATCAGATGGCGGACGGCTGGAGGGCGGTTTCCAAGTCACTGACGACACTCCTGGAAGGAGCCTCGTGATGACGACGATGACGGCGGTCCGACTCTCGGATGCGGTGCAGGCGCTGGTCGACGCCCGGCTCGACACGATCGACCGGATGCTCCTCGGGCGCGTCTCGCGGGCGGATCGCCTGGCGATCGTCCGCGAGGTCGAGGGCCAGGTCCACGACCTGCTGGCCGAGCGCGGGTCGGACGAGCCCGGCCGCGACGATGTGCTGGCCGTCCTGGCCAGGCTCGACCCGCCGGAGGCGTATTTGCCGGAGGAGTCGGACGGGGCGGCGCCCGCCGTCCGCATCCCGTCGGCCCCTCGCGTCCGGACGCGAGCCAGTCCCGCACGGCCTCGCGTGCCGGCGGCATCGTGGGCCTCTGCGCGCTGGGGCTCTTCCTGCTCGCCCCGATGTTCTTCGGCCTCGCGATGCTGACCCAATCGATGGCCCGGTCTACGTTGCGCTTCGTGGCCGCCGGCCTGAGCTTCATCGTCGGCCTGTCGCGATCGTGCTGGCCGTCTCGCCGCGGCTCCGCGGCGCCTGGGCCATCGTCGGCCTCGTCACGGGCATCGTCTCGGCCCTCTTCTCCCTGGTCGGGGGCGTCGGCCTGCTGTTCCTTCTCTGAGCGTCAGCCCATGACGACGAACTGCTTGCACGCGACCGCGTTCCGGCCCGACTTCGGGTAGGGCCGCGGCTCGGGCTGCGCGAAGCCGTTCTTGTCGACGGTCCGGACGCGGAACTCGTAGCCGCCCGGCTTCAAGCCCGTCGAGCGTGGCCGACCAGAGCGCGATGCTGTACGCGCATCGGCCACTCCTTCGGCTTGCCGTCGGGGCCGAAGCCCCAGATCTGGCTCGGCAGCACGCCTTCGGGCAGGCCGCCGCCCCAGTCGTCGGGCGGCGGGTCGATGGCGCAGGGCTGCCACTCGGCGGTCTTCCAGGCCGGGTCGTCGTCGGCGATCGCTCCGTGCGTCGCCGGCCTCGGGCCGCAGCCAGTATTCGACCCGCTCCAGCCCCGACCAGCCGACCATCGCCGTGCCCCGGATCACGACCGGCTTGCCCGCCGGGAACGTCTGCGCGGCGCCGTCGTCGAGGTAGGCCGCCGTCTTCAGGTACGACTCGGGGTCGTTGTTCTGCAGGGCGTAGGTGTCGTTCGCCTGGTAGTCGTTCGTCAGCGACGATCCGCTGGAGCCACTTGATCGACTTGAACCCGTGCGCCCACGGCACGACCATCCGCACCGGCCCGCCGCGCTCCAGCGGGATCGGCGCCGCCGTTGAGCCGGTAGGCGACGAACGGCGGCAGCTCGCCCGGCGGCGTGTCGAGCACCTGGTTGATCGCCAGCGACGAGCGGAACATCTGCTTCGGGTCGTCGTTGTGGAAGCCCCAGAAGTAGACGCGGCGGACGTTGCTCGACCTTGCCGGCCGCCGCGAGGACCTCGCGGAGCGGCACGCCCTCCCAGAGCCCCTGGCCGAGCGGCCGGGCGATGTTGTTGCACTGCATCGCCTTCAGGAACCGGACGCCGTGCGCCTCGCCCAGCTTCGAGCAGCGCGGCCAGGTCGAGCGCGGTGCCGTCGTCGAGCCGCGCGCGGCTTCGCGACCTCGGCCGTCGCCCTCGGCGACGATCTCCAGCCGCCAGGTCTCGGCGGTGAGCCGGGCCTTGACGAGGGCCTCGCCCTTGAGGGTGTGCGGGACTGGGCTTGCCGCGGCTGACGTCGGTGAAGTCGTCGGGTTCGGTGAGGAACGGGCGGCGATCGGGCATGGGGGCGGGTCCTTCGGGTTCCGTCCCAGCCTACGCCCGCGGAGGAGACCGTACCACCCGCGGTCGTCCCAATTATGATAGGATCACGATCGCGCGGATCGGACCTATCCACAAACACACGGGAGATCGACGATGAGCACCGACCTCGGCCATCCCATCGCCGCGGGCCTGCGGCACGAGCTGGAGGCGCTGCGGGGCAACTGGCTCTGGTTCGTCATCCTGGGGATCGTGCTGATCGTCCTGGGGTTCGCCGTCCTGGGATACCCGTTCGTCGCGTCGCTGGCCGTGGAGCTGACGCTCGGCATCCTGCTCGTGATCGGCGGCGTGGGCGAGGTGATCGGGTCGTTCTGGGTCCGTCGCTGGAGCGGGTTCTTCCTCCACCTGCTCTCGGGCATCCTCTCGATCGTCGTCGGCGTCCTGTTCATCCGCCAGCCGGTCGGCGGCCTGGCCGCGCTGACGATCCTGGTGGCGAGCCTGTTTCTGGTCGGCGGCTCGTTCAAGATCGTCGCGGCGCTGAGCTATCGCTTCGCCCACTGGGGCTGGCCGCTCCTGAGCGGGATCATCGACATCGTCCTCGGCGGCATGATCCTGGCCGACTTCCCGGAGTCGGCGCTCTGGGTCCTCGGGCTGTTCCTGGGGATCAGCCTGATCTTCCGCGGCGTCAACTGGATCGGCCTGGGCCTGGCGCTCAAGTCGATGATCCCGCCGCCCGCTTCGGCCTGAGCTCGTAGGGTCCGCTACTGCGGACCATCTTCGATTCCGACCGATGGTCGGAAGATGGTCCGCAGTAGCGGACCCACGAAGACCCGTCGCTAGAAATCCGCCGCGTCGCAGCTCTTCTGGTCCGCGACGGTTCTCGGGGCATCGGCCTCCTTCCTGGAGGCCTTCGCCTCGGCCGCCTTCTCGTCCTTCGGGTCGGCCGCGGCCTTCTTCCGCTCGAGGGCGTTGGGGTCGACGTAGGGCGAGGGCGTCGGCGTCGCCAGCGCCGCGAATTCGCCGGGCGGGATCGCGCCGGGGAGCGGCGATAAATAATCCGGCATTCCTTGATCTTCACCGAGTCGGCCTGACTCCGGTCGGCCGTCAGGCCGATCTTGCCGATGGAGACGATCGGCGCCGGCAGGTGGGCGCGATCTCGGCCGTGTTCGTCCCCTTGACCATCGTCGTCCGCGAGCCCTCGACGACCTCCTCGGCCCGGACGATCTCGTGCCCCTCGGGGAAGTGCGCCGCGATCAGCACCTCGGCCTGGTCGCGGTAATAATGCGGCCAGACGTTGGTATTCTCGGGGATTCCCACCACCCCGTATTCCCCATCCTGGTACACATAGCGAGCCTCGTGCATCCCCGCGCATCCTGCGGCGGAGACGAGCGCTGGCACGACGACGAGCCACCCTCGCAACGCGCGCATGGCGATCCTCCTACGTCCGGGCGCCCCATCCTATCGAGGGCGCCCCCGAAGGTTGCGGACTCCGACCCGGGCCGTGCCCGTCGCGGGCGCGAATCCGGCGGTCCGATCGAGAATCATTCAAGGGAGTGGAGTCGAGGTGCGTGGGGAATTCTAGGCAATGGTCGTGCCGAAGCCAGGGGGAAAAAGTCGATGTCAAGGGGAATTTGCCCGCCCTGCCGTCCCCGGGCCCGCGCCGGCCGATCCCGGCGCCACCTCCCGGGAAGGCAGCCGGTGCGGCTGGTGCTTCTTCTCGCGCAACCACCGGAAGCCGCCGCCGCCGAGGCCGAGCAGCGCCACGGTGCAGGTCGCGACCAGGACCCAGGAACGCTCGATCCTCAGGATGTACTCGAGGACGACCACCACGAGCAGGGTCACCCAGCCGATGATGAACGGGACGGGGATCCATCGAGTGCCGAAGACGTGATAGATCCACTGGTCGAACATCCCGTTGATCGGCGGGTGGCCGGCGAGCTTCTCGACGTCGTGCAAGTCGTCCTCGGACCCGAGGTGGCCCAGGTGGTGGCAGATCCACCACTTCTCCATGAAGAACGTGTGCCTGTGGGCGGCGTCGACCGTGACCAGGATGTAGAGGCAGACGAGGAAGCCGACCAGCGGGATGACGAAGAGGACCGCCTTCACGGGCCCCACGTACTCCGGCCTCCGGGCCTCGGGCAGCGTGCCCGCGGCGGCGCCGCGCGGGCGCGCGTCGGGCGCAGGGCGGGCGTAGAGCAGGTCGTTCGCGATCGCGGCCTGGAAGATCAGCGCGAACGCGGCGAACAGGAAGGCCTGCGACGACAGCAGCCACCCGATCCGATGGTTGATCAGATGATTCTCATGCTCGATCACGGATCGGACACGCTTCCAGTTCACGACCCCGGGGTCGTGGAACTCGTCCCACTCCTGCGGCTTCGCGGGGTTCGACACCGACTGGCTCTCCCGGTCATCGCGTGCGACGGGGGCGTGCGCGGCGCGGCCGCCGCGCGAGGTTGCGCCCGGCGATCGTATCGGTCCCGACCCGGCCGGCAAAGCGAAAACTGACCCGGGCGGGTTCACCGCCCCGAGGCCCCCGCCGTCGCCTCGCGGTGCAGCGCCTTGAGCAGCCCGACCGCCGCGTCGACCAGCCGCTCGCCCGATCCCTCGGCGCAGCGGGCGCTGACGACCTCGTAGTTCCCCTGCGCGTACGATCGCCGCGCCGGGATGTAGCCGATCGCGCCGTTGGCCAGCTCGGCGATGATCGTGTGCCGAAACGGCGAATCCTGTTTGATCGCCAGCCCCAGCTCCACGAAGATCTCGCCCGGCAACGAGACCCACGCGACCTCATCCCCCAGCGCCACGACCTGCACCTCGACCTCGATCGGCTTGCCGCCGCGCGCCTCGACGTCGAGCACCTGGAACGCCTTCACGGTCTCGAGGAACGTCGGCTGCCCCGTCTTGGGCCCGTCGAGCCGCGCCACGACTGCGCGGGCCTTCGCAATGTCCTCGGGCCCGACCGGTGCCAGGTCGAGACGGACCGGGGAAGTCTTGACCCTCAAGGCGCCGTCGTTGACGCGTTCCAGTCGCGGCCATGCCCGAAGGACCTCGCCCGCGAGGATGATCCCCATCCGCGCCGCGTTGTCGAAGCCGCCCTGCTTCTCGGCCCAGTTCACGTCGATATGATTGATGTCGCCGCAGCACCCGGCCGTGAAGAGCGTGACCATCTCCGGCCCCTTGAAATCGGCGAGGCATCGCGCGAGGGTCGCCGGCATGTCGGCCGAGATCCGCGCGCCGCCGACGTTGTCGAGGTGGACCGCATAGTTGACGTAGGTCGCCAGCGGCCTGTGATCGACACGTCTCGACGTAGACGACCGGCACGTCGGGGTCGATCGTCCCGGCCGGCTTGAGGATCCGCGGGTTAAGCTTCCCGGGATTCCAGCCGACGGAGCCGTCTTTCATGTGGAACCGTCGATTGAATGCGATCGACGCTTCCCGCCCGTGCGCAACCGAGAGGTTCGCCGGCGTCAGCGCGGCCTCGGCAATTCTTACAACCTCGGCGATCTTCGCGGGCAGCCCGTCGCTGTAGGCCCGGCCGAGGTCCGACCCGACCCCCATGATCCCGTCCCGCGCCGACCCCGACCTCAGGACCGGCCCGGTGTGCGCGTGCGTCGCGCTGATCATCACGGCGTCGCCGCGGATGCCGGTCGTCTTCTCGATCTCCCGCCGCGCCGCCTCGACGAGCTCGCGGGTTGTCGAGATCAGGTCGAGCGCCACCAGCGCCGCCTTATTGCCGTCCTTCTCGAGGACGAGGGCCTTGGCGTAGAGGTCATCGTGGACCCCCGCCGCGGCCCTGGCGTGATAATACCCCGCCATCGGCGTCCCGACCGGCGGCGTGATCTTCACCGATGCCGCGCCGGCCCTGAGGCCGTCGGCCGAGGCGGGAGTCGCGATGAGGAGGGGCAGGATCAAGGAAAGGCGCGTCATCTCGGTCGCTCCGCGTGATGGTCCCCATGGGCGAGGTCATTTTCGATCTCGTCACAGGGGCTTGCAAGGAGGACGCGACCGGGGGTCGCCCCCGCGCGACTCCGCGAGTACGATAGACGACCCCGACGACGCCCGTCGGCCCGCGTCTCCCCGCGTCGAGAGGTCCATGCGAGTCTCCCTGTTCATCACCTGCTTCAACGACACCCTCTTCCCCCAGACCGGCCGCGCGGTGGTGCGCATCCTCGAACGACTCGGCCACGAGGTCGATTTTCCCCTCGAGCAGACCTGCTGCGGCCAGATGCACTTCAACACCGGCTACCAGCGCGAGGCGATCCCGCTCGTGCGCCGGTTCGTCGAGGTGTTCCGCGACGCCGAGGCCGTCGTCTCGCCGTCGGCGTCGTGCGTGGGGATGGTCCGCCACCTCTACCCGATGGCCGCCGAGCTCGCCGAAGATCCGAAGCTCGCCGAGGACGTGAAGTCGATCGGCGCGAAGGTCTTCGAGCTCTCGGAATTCCTCGTCGAGAAGCTGGGCGTCGAGGACGTCGGCGCCTACTATCCCCACCGCGTCACCTATCACCCGACCTGCCACTCGCTGCGGATGCTCCGCGTCGGCGACGCCCCCTTGAAGCTCTTGCGGGCGGTGCGCGGGATCGACCTGGTCGAGCTGCCGCAGGCCGAGGAGTGCTGCGGGTTCGGCGGGACGTTCGCGGTCAAGAATGCGGACACGTCGATGGCCATGCTCGGCACGAAATTGCGGTGCATCCTCGACACGGGGGCCGAGGTCTGCGCCTCGGCCGACAACTCGTGCCTGATGCAGATCGGTGGCGCCCTGCACCGCCAGCGGGCCGGCGTGGCGACGGTCCACCTGGCCGAGATCCTTGCCTCGACCGAGGGGGATGCTCATGGGCAATGAGGGCCTGCCGACGTCCCCCGCCGTGCCGTTCCCCGAGTCGGCCAAGCTCGCGCTGGCGAACACCCAGCTCCGCCGCAACATGGGCAAGGCGACCCAGACGATCCGTGCCAAGCGGGCCGCCGTCGTCGAGGAGATGCCCGACTGGGAGGCCCTCCGCGAGGCCGGCCGCGCGATTAAGGAGCGAACTCTTCGACATCTCGATAAGTATCTCCTCCAGCTCGAAGAGTCCGTGACGAAGGCCGGCGGCCACGTCCACTGGGCGCGCGACGCCGAGGAAGCCAGGGGGATCGTCCGCGAGATCGCCGTCGCGAAGGGTGCGAAGGAGGTCATCAAGGTCAAGTCGCTCACGACCGACGAGATCGGCCTGAACGCCGACCTCGAGGCCGTGGGCATCTCCGTGGCCGAGACCGACCTGGCCGAGCTGATCGTCCAGCTCGCGGGGGACCGCTCATCCCATATTCTCGTGCCGGCGATCCACAAGAATCGCTCCGAGATCCGCGAACTGTTCCTGCGGACGCTGGGCGTCGAGGGCGAGCTATCCGACCGGCCGGCCGACCTCGCCCGCGCCGCGAGGCTCTATCTGCGGAAGAAATTCCTCTCGGCGCCGGTGGCCGTCAGCGGGGCCAATTTCGCCGTGGCCGAGTCGGGGACGATCTCGGTCTTCGAGTCCGAAGGCAACGGCCGGATGTGCCTCACGCTGCCCGAGACGCTCGTCTCGGTCATGGGGATCGAGAAGGTCATCCCCACCTGGGCCGACATGGAAGTCTATCTGCAACTCTTGCCCCGCTCGTCGACGGCCGAGCGGATGAACCCGTACAACTCGTTCTGGACCGGCGTCACGCCCGGCGACGGCCCGCGAGAATTCCACCTGATCCTCCTCGACAACGGCCGGACGAAGGTCCTCGAGGACACGCTCGGCCGCCAGGCCCTGAACTGCATCCGCTGCAGCGCCTGCCTGAATATCTGCCCGGTCTACGAGCGGACGGGCGGCCATGCGTACAACTCGGTGTATCCCGGCCCGATCGGCGCGATCCTGACGCCGATGCTCGTGGGCGAGGGGAAGGCCGATTCGCTCCCCTACGCCTCGTCGCTCTGCGGCGCCTGCTACGACGTGTGCCCGGTGAAGATCAACATCCCCGAGGTGCTCGTCCACCTCCGCGGCCGCGTCGTCCGCCACCGGCAGGACGAGGGCGCGTTCGACCCCGAGGGCGCGGTCCTCAAGTTGATGGCCTGGGCCTTCTCCGGCCGCCGCCGCTACGAGGCCGCCCAGCGCCTCGGCCGCCTCGGCCAGTGGCCGCTCGTGCGCGACGGCTCGATCGATCACCTGCCCGGCCCCCTGGCCGCGTGGTCCGCGATGCGCGACATGGTCCCGATCGCGAAGCAGACGTTTCGTGAGTGGTGGAGGACCCGTTCATGACCGCTCGCGAGGACGTCCTCGACCGCATTCGCCGCGCCCTCCGCGACGTCCCCGAGGCCGAGACGCCCGAATCGGTCCCCGTCCCGCGCGACTATCGCCGCGAGTCGAACGAATCGCATGAGCACCTGATCGAACTGCTCATCGACCGCCTCGTCGACTACAAGGCCGCCGTCCGCCGCGTCGCGGCCGGCGGAATTGCCCGCGGCCGTCGCCCTGGCATGCCGGGCTCGGGGCGTCCGCCGCCTGGCCGTCCCGTCGGATTTGCCCTCCGACTGGCTCCCGCGGGACATCGAAGTCATCCCCGACGACGACCTGTCCCACGAGCAGCTCGACGCCGTCGACGGCGTCCTCACCGGCTGCGCGCTGGCGATCGCCCAGACGGGCACGATCGTCCTCGACGGCGGCGAAGGGCAGGGAAGGCGAGCCCTGACGCTCCTGCCCGACTATCACCTCTGCGTCGTCCGCGCCGACCAGGTCGTCGGCCTCGTCCCCGAGGCCGTGTCCCGCCTCGATCCCACCTCGACCCGCCCGATGACGTGGATCAGCGGCCCCTCGGCCACCTCCGACATCGAGCTCGACCGCGTCGAGGGCGTCCACGGGCCGAGGACGCTGGAGGTGCTGATCGTCGAGGGCGGTGAATCGCGGTAAGGGGACCCCATGGAGACGGCCGCGAACCGCACGCGCATCCTCGTTGCGACCCTCGCC
>CAWFXY010000012.1:0-1097202 GCA_963819805.1 uncultured Planctomycetota bacterium
CTACCGTGAGGCGAACATCCCGCGCGAGACCGAGCTCGCGGAGCTCGAGCAGCAGTACCAGAAGATCGTCGGCGCGATGACCGTCCAGTTCGAGGGCGAGGAGCGGACCCCCGCCCAGATGGCCCCGGTGCTGGAGGAGACCGATCGGACGCGTCGCCAGGCGGCGTGGCAGGTCGTCGCGGCGCGGCGACTCCAGGATCGCGACCGACTCGATGACCTCTTCGACCGGATGATCGTCCTCCGCCAGGAGATCGCCCGCGAGGCCGGCTTCTCGAGCTACGTCGAGTACGCCTACAGGGACAGCGGGACGCTTCGATTACGGCGTGGCCGACGCCGGGCCTTCCAGGACGCCATCGAGGCCGAGGTCGTCCCGCTGACGCGCGCGATTCAGCGGCGGCGGACGGACGCGCTCGGAGTCGACGTCGCTGCGACCGTGGGACCTCGTCGGTCGACCCCCATCGGACGTCCGCCGCTCCGGCCCTTCCACGACGTCGAGCGGCTGGCGGAGGGATGTGAGGCGATCTTCGCCGAGCGTCGACCCGAGCTCGGGGCGCAGTTCGCCTATCCTTCGCAGGCAGCAGCTGCTCGACCTCGCCAACCGCAAGGGCAAGGCGCCCGGCGGCTACCAGACGACGCTGGAGGACGACCGCCTGCCGTTCATCTTCATGAACGCCGTCGGCGTCGACGGCGACCTGCGGACCCTGCTCCACGAGGGCGGTCACGCCTTCCACGCCCTCGCCTCGCGCGGCGAGCCGCTGGGCGCCTATCGCGAGAGCCCGATCGAGTTCTGCGAGGTCGCCTCGATGGCGATGGAACTGCTCGGCGCCCGGAACCTGGGGATGTTCTACGGCGACGCCGACGCCGACCGTTCCTACGAGCAACTGCTCGAGGGGATCGTGCTGATCCTCCCCTGGATCGCGACGGTCGACGCCTTCCAGCACTGGGTCTACGAGCACCCCGGCCACACGCGCGACGAGCGGCGAGCGGCCTGGAACGACCTGCATCGACCGCTTCGGCGGGATCGTCGACTGGTCGGGACTACGAGGACGCTCGCGCCAGCTCGTGGCATCGGCAGCTCCACATCTTCCTCTATCCGTTCTACTACATCGAATACGGGATCGCCCAGCTCGGGGCCCTGCAGCTCTGGGCCCGCAGCCTGACCGATCGCGCCGGGCGCGGTCGCCGCGTACCGGGCGGCCCTCGCGCTGGGCGGGGCTCGCCCGCTGCCCGAGCTGTTCGCCGCGGCGGGGGCGAAGTTCGACTTCAGCCGCGAGACGATCGGCCCGCTGATGGGTGCGATCGGCCGGGAGCTTGCCAAGCTCGAACCCCGTGCGTGAGCCTACCGGCGCCGTCCGAACCCGGCAGGATCGGCCCATGGCCAGCGTCGACGCCCGCGGAATCTCGGTCCGCGAGCTCGCGGAGGCGCTGCGCTCGGTCGACTCGCGTGCCGTGCTGGTGCCGCCGCGAATCCTCCGGCGGATCGTCCGCGGCGTGCTCGGCCTCGATCGACTGATGGGACAGATCCCGCACCGGGGCGGCTTTGCGGCGCCATCGGCCGGCGCGCTGGAGTACGCCGACGTCGCGAGGAGCTCAAGCTGGAGCCCGGTCGGCCCGTCCCCGAGCGGCTGATCCTCCTGGCCGAGCCCGACCTCGACCGGGCCGACGGGATGGGTCGGGAACACCTGCTCCTCCGCTACTGGCGGTCGCTCTTCCACGCCCGCGTCCATCTCGCGTTCGACGAACGGCCCGACCTCGTTCCGCCCCTGCGGCGCACTGGCTCGACGACCGGATCGCACGGCTCGGCCGGGTCGCATTCGCCGAGGCCCGCGCGGTGCTCATCGAGGACGCTTACCTCGTCCTGCCCGGCCGATAATCGGTCGACCTACGTCGAGTTCGCCGCGGCTTACCTCGAGCTGCTCGCGTTCCATCCCGCGATCCTGCCTCATACGTTCCCGGCGATCGAGGACCACGACGCGGTCGTCTCACTCCTGGCGGAAGACGTCGAGATCGACGCCTTGCTGGAGGCGACGCGGCTCCCCGGCTGCACCTGCATCGGGATCGGGGGCGGTTACCTCGAGCAGACGCAACCGGCAGCGAGGCCGACGAGGCGCCGCTAAAGGATGATGCCGCCGGCGCCGGAACCTCGTCGCGCGTCGTGGATCCGCCGGGTGGCCGCCTCGTCCTCGGCGCGAGGTAATAACGTCCGCGCCGCGATCCTCAGGAGACGGGCCGCGCGACTGTTTCGCGGCGGAGCCGCTTCGCGAGAGCGGGCGGCCGCGCGGCACGAGGTCGAAGCAGCTGGGCCGCCGACTGCGGCGCCGTGGTGGGCGCCGAGCCGGGCGACGCCGCGCGTTGGACGCGGGCCCTCACACCCCTGCTCGAGGCGGCCGCCCGCGGGCACTGGTCCCGCGAGGCGCGGTTGCTCTACGACCTCCAGAAAGTGTGCCTCGACCGGGAGCAGCCGATCTCGTCCATCGACCTTGTCGGGTGGATCACCTCGGCGGGCCGTCGCTCGCTCCGCCGCCCGATGCCCGACCAGCGCGAGGTGATGATCTTGAAGCACCTCCGCTCGGCCGCGCGCCGCATCCGCGGACTGCGCGGACTGAACGGCGATCGACGGGACCTCGAGAGGCTCGTGGCGACCGCGATCGACCGGCAATCGGCGACGATCCGCGATCGGTTCCGGCCGAAAATCGAGGAGATCCTCGACCGCGTCTCGCTGCGCCCTCACAACGCCCCCGAGCGGGCTGCGGGCCGCAAGCTCGTCCAGGAGCTTCTCGACCTGATCGTCGCGCGTGGGTTCCTCAGGATCGGCGACCTACGCGACGCGATCTCGCGGAACGCGCTGAAGCTCGCCGACCTCTCCGGCCCGGGCGAGTTCCTCCGCGGCGACCCGCTGCTCCGCGCCGACGCCGAGCTGGCCCGGGCGCTGGACGGCGTGTATCACCGCGGGGAGATCTACCTCCGCGCGCTCCAGCGGCTCAGCTCGCTGGCGTTCGGCACTCGAGTCGGGCGCTGGCTCAGCCGATTCGTCGCGCTGCCTTTCGGCGGTGCCTTCCTCGCGCTCGAGGGCCTGCAGCACATCGTCGGGCCGATCGTCCACGCGACGACCGGCGGCGAGGTCCATCTCCTCACCGCGGCGAGCGAGCTCGCCCTCGGGCTGCTCCTCCTGGGCGTCGTGAATTTCCGCCGATTCCGCGGCGCCTTCGGTCGCGGGTGCCGGATGCTCGGCCGTGCGCTGCGGGCCGTCTTCGTCGTCGCGCCCTCGTGGCTCCTTCGCCGTCCGCTGGTCCGCCTGGTCGTCAACAGCCGCACCTTCCTCTTCGCCTGGAACTGGCTCGCGAAGCCGATCCTGCTCGTGATGCTCGTCCTCCTGATCGCGGCCGCCCTCGTGCCCGAGCCGTGGTCGCAAACCGCCTATTTCGGGCTGAAGCCGGACCTCTGGCGCGCCGTGATCCTGAGCACCTGGTTCGTCCTGGCGATCGCGGCCAACTCGCGGTCGGGCCGGGCGTTCGAGGAGATCGCCGCCGACGGCGCATCGCGGCTCGGCCAGCGGCTCTGGCGCGACCTGATCCCGAACGCGTTTCGCGCCACGATGGACTTCTTCAATGCGGTGCTCGAGGCGATCGAACGCGTGCTCTACGGCGTCGACGAGTGGCTCCGATTCCGCGGCGGAGACGGTCGGCTCCGGCTCGCCGCCAAGGCGGTGCTCGGCCTGGCGTGGGCGGTCGTCGCCTACCTGGCGCGGATCTATGTCAACCTGCTGATCGAGCCGCAGGTCAACCCGATCAAGCACTTTCCGGTCGTCACCGTGTCGCACAAGATCATCCTGCCGATGAGCGTCACGCTGATCCGGATCGTCCGCACGCCGCTCCAGCCGCTCGGCCCCTGGCTCTCGAACACGATCGCGGGGACGACGGTGTTCCTCCTGCCGGGCGTGTTCGGGTTCCTCGCGTGGGAGTTGAAGGAGAACTGGCGGCTCTACGCCGCGAACCGGCCGACCTCGCTGCGGCCCGTCGCCTTCGGCCATCACGGCGAGACGATGAGCCGGCTCCTCCGCCGGGGCCTTCATTCCGGGACGTTACCCAAGCTCTTCGCGAGGCTCCGCAAGGCCGAGCGCCGGGCGGAACGCGGAGGGGGCGAGGGGGCCGCGCACAAGCGGCTCGAACAGGTCCACCACGTGGCCGAGGCCGTGCGGCAGTTCGTCGAGCGCGGGGTCGGTTACGTCCTCGAAGAGAGCCGCTCGGTCGCCGCAATCCGGCCCGCAATCGGCGCGGTGCACTGCGCGACGAACCGCGTGTCGGTCGAGCTCGTGCGGCGAGACGACGAGGCCAACGTCGTCGTCCTCGCGTTCGAGGAATCGAACCGCCAGCTCAGCCTCAGGATCGTGGAGGCCGGCTGGCTGGCCGGGCTGGATGAGGAGGGCCGCCGGGCGATGGCCTCCGCCCTCGCCGGCCTCTGCGCGATGAGCGACGCCGACCTCGTCATCGAGCCCTCCACGGGCGAGGCGCTCGACGCGCGGTGCCTCTGCCCGGCGTGGTCGTCCTGGGTTGCCTCGTGGGAGGGCGACGCCGAGGGGCGGGGCCATCGGATGGTCGTCCCGGACGCCGGGCGTCTCCTGCCCGCCCCCGCCCTCATCGAGCCGTCGACCGGCCGATGAAGTCCGCGACCTCGCGCTTCAGCTTCGACAGCGAGGCCGGGTGGACGTACATCATGTGGCCGGCCTCGTACTCCTCGAACTGGACGTTCTCGCGCAGGGCCGGGGGCAGGTCCATGTGTGCGAAGGTGTACTCCGTCGCGGCGTAGGGCGTCGCGAGGTCGAAATAACCGGAGGCCACGAAGACCTTCATCGACGGGCTCTGGGCCATCGCGTCGCGCAGCGCGGTGGCCGTCTCGGGATACCCCTGCCGCGCGCCGAGGCCCCAGTCCCAGCCGGCGAGCCCCTCCCCGAGGATGAAGTACGGCACGTCGGTCTTGTAGCCCAGGGAGTCGCGTAAATACTGGTTGATCGTGCTGGTGTACGGCGGCCGGATCGCCGCCATGCTCGGGTCGAAGTCGGGCCGTTCGCCCACGCCCGAGGCGTCGCTGCCCACGTAGCGGCTGTCGAGGCGGCCGACCGAGGCCCGGTCCTTGCGGAGCAGCTCCTTGCGGAATTGGGTGGGCTCGACCCTGAGGTTTGCAAGATCCACGTAGTTCGGGTCGAGCCCCGTGAAACGCGCGAGTGCGGCGACGCTCGCCTTGCGCTCGTCGCCCGAGAGTGACCCGCCCTTCGCCAGGGCCAGCGTGTAGTCGGTCGCGGCCCACTTCTCGGCCGCGTCGAGCGCCGATTTCAGGTCTCGCTGGAGCTCGGGCTCGAGCTTCTTGTGATACCACGCGGTCGCGGTGTAGGTGGGCAGATAAAGGGCGTAGGGGATGTCGTTTCCGGGGTCGAACTGGAGCGTCTGGAAGTTGAGGACGGTGGAGACGAGCACGATGCCGTTGAAGGCGATCCCGCTCCTCTCGACGAGGCGGCCCGCCAGCCCCGCCGCGCGGGTCGTGCCGTAGCTCTCGCCGACGAGGAAGAGCGGCGAGCCCCAGCGGTCGGCCCGCGTCAGGTACATGCGGATGAACTCGCCGACGGACTGGATGTCTCCCTGGAGCCCGTGGAACTTCTTCGTCAGCTCCGGCTTCGTCGCGCGGCTGTAGCCGGTGCCGACGGGGTCGATGAAGACGAGGTCCGTCCTGTCGAGCCAGGTCTGGTCGTTGTCGATCAGGCGGAACGGCGGCCTGGGAATGACGGCGTCGGCCATATCCACCCGCTTCGGGCCGAGTGCGCCCAGATGGAGCCAGACCGACGCCGAGCCCGGGCCGCCGTTGAATGAGAACATCAGGGGGCGCTTCGACCGATCCCCGGCGTCCTCCCGCGTGTAGGCGACGTAGAAGATCTGCGCCTCGAGCTCGCCCTGTTCGTTGTGGATCGGCATCAGCCCGGCCGTCGCGGTGTACGTGAGCGCCTTTCCCTCGACGGAGATATTGTGCTTGGTGACGACAGGCTCGGTCGGCAGGCCGGCCTTCTCCGGGGTCTTGGCGGCGGCCTTCGGCTCGTCCGCTCGCTTCGGCTCGGGCGCCTGGGCGGCGAGCAGGCAGGCCATGAGCAGGGTCAGTCCGGATGATCCGGCGAGATATCGGACCGTCATTCTCGACCTCTCGACGATTGTGAAAACGCGGCGCTTGCGACCCGGGCAGGATAGACCGTCCGGACGCCCCGTGCAATCGACGGCCCGAGACGCACCCACGCCGCTCGACCCGCGCTCGGGCCGCGGCACGGAGGCAGGAAATTGGGTTCGTTTCGCAGCCCAAATTGGGTTCGTTTCGCAGCCCCGACGCCGAAGCCGGCCGTGTCGGCGAGCCTCTGGACCGGGCCCGTCCGGCCCTGTCGACGGCCCCGGCAGAGCACGAAGACGAACGAGGGCGAACGAAAGGCGGACGCTCGGGTTCGGTCGGCGCAGGCGGCTGGGTCCATCGGCCTCTTCGGGAGTCCGGCCCGAGGCTCGGGCGATTGGGTTCGTTTCGCACCTCGGCCGCCCGCCGTCGGGTTCGGTCGGGGCACGGACGTCCCTACGAAGAGGACCGCGGCCGGGCTATGATGGGGCGGCTTGGCGATGACTCCTCAACCCCGTCCAGCGGGAGGCCGGTGTGACTCAGGACGTGAAGGTAAGCGTGACGACGCACGGGGATCGGCGGCGGGCATCGACGGGGTCGCCCTGGGAGCCCAAGGTCGGCTACTCGCGGGCCGTGCGGGTTGGGGGCCACATCGCGGTTACCGGGACGGTTGGCATCGAGGCCGACGGGACCTTCGGCCCGACGCTCGAGGCCCAAACTCGCCGGTCGCTGACGATCATCCGGGCCGCGATCGAGGCGCTGGGCGGGTCGCTGGCCGACGTGGTCAGGACCCGGATCTACGTCACCGACATCGCGAAGTGGGAAGAGGTCGGGCGAGTTCACGGCGAGTTCTTCGGGACGATCCGCCCGGCGACGACCTTGGTCGAGGTCGCCAGGCTGATCGACGCGGCGGCGCTCGTCGAGATCGAAGCCGACGCGATCGTGCCGTGAGGGACCGGACGCGATGGATGGACCACGCAAGGCCGTCGTGCTGCTCTCCGGCGGGCTCGACTCGGCCACGGCGCTCGCCGAGGCGCGGGCCGAGGGGTTCGAGACCTATGCCCTGACAGTCGCCTATGGCCAGCGGCACGCCGTCGAGATCGACGCCGCCCGCCGGGTCGCGCGGCGCTCGGAGCAGTCCGACACGTCGAGACCACCATCGACCTCCGCGCCTTCGGCGGCAGTGCGCTGACGGCTGAGCTCGCCGTGCCCAAGGACCGTGACGAGGCCGCGATGGCCGCCACGATCCCGATCACGTACGTGCCGGCGCGGAATACGGTCTTCCTCTCGCTGGCCCTGGCCTGGGCCGAGACGCTCGGGGCGTTCGACCTGTTCGTCGGGGTGAATTGCCTCGACTACTCCGGCTATCCCGACTGCCGGCCGGACTTCCTCCGCGCCTTCGAGGTCACGGCCAACCTGGCGACCAAGGCCGGTGTCGAAGGCGCCGGGCATTTCCGGATCCACGCCCCCCTGCTCCATCTCACGAAGGAGCAGATTATCCGGCGCGGCCTCGAGCTGGGCGTCGACTTCGGACTGACGCACAGTTGCTACGACCCGACCGCCGACGGGCTGGCCTGCGGTCATTGCGACTCGTGCCTGCTACGGCTCGAGGCATTCGCCCGGGTCGGAGTGCCCGACCCGGTGCGATATGCTCACCAGTAGACCCACTCGTACGGCGGGTCGAGTAGCTGGATCTCGCGCTCTTTGAGCTCGAACTGGTCGCCGCGGCGGATGAAGTCGATCTTCAAGGTCTTGTACTTCATCACCGGCTTGCCGTCGGGCCCCGTGTCCTGCTGGTAGCCGTCGGACAGGCCGCGGACGTAGACGCTGAACTTGTCGGCGTGCGGGTCGATGTCCTCCCAGACCGCCACGCCGAAGACGGCGTCGTCGATGCCCTGCTTCGTGCTCGGCGGGACGATGCCCATGATGTTCACTGCGCCCAGGAGCGGGATCGTGGGATCCTCGCGGACCTGGATCTGCTCGACGACCTTCGGAAGGACCGTGTCCTCGTACCGCTTACCCGTGTCCGTGACGATCGAGAACTGCGGCACGAACATCCGCGGCTTGCCCGTGCGGTTGATCACCTGATAGTAGAGGTAGTGGAGCTGCTTCCGCTTGCCGTCGACCTCGGCCGTGATGATCCGGACGGGCTTGAAGGCGAAGTCGAGGACCCAGATTCCCTGCTTGTCGCGGGGCAGCAGCGAGGCGTCGATCCAGCGCTCATTGAAGACCCGGCTGTTGGTCTTCTGATTGAGGAAGCCCTGGGCCGTCCGACGGATCGGCTGCGTGGGCAAGACGGGCCCGAGCTTGGACTCGGGGATCGGGTCAGGATTGGGCAGCTCCGGGACCTGCTGGCCCCGCGCCGAGGCCTGCGCGAAGGCTGCACAGGCGATGGTTCCGAAGATCCAGGAAGCGAATGACTTGCGCACGGCGAAACTCCTCGGCGTCGACGGGTGGGATGACGCGGCGGAGGGTGTGGTCGCGAGAGGAAATGGCCCTGAGATCACCCAATTTAACATTGAATCGGAAACTGCGTCAACGCGGACCGGGCGGAACCGCTCGCGGCCCTGCGTGTCCGCTGCGGCCCCTTGACGCCGGCCAGTGTCGCCGCGATATTAGGGCCAAGGGGCCGAAGTGGCGGAATTGGCAGACGCGCTAGGTTCAGGTCCTAGTGGGCTAACCATGCCCGTGGAGGTTCAAGTCCTCTCTTCGGCATTCCATACGAAGGGGTTGCGTCGAAACGACGCAGCCCCTTTTTTCATGGCCACGGCGCAATATTGAAACGATCACCACGCCACGGAGCGTCGAACGATGTCCAGGTCGTCTCTCCTCGCCCTGGTGCTGATGGCGATCTCATCCGCGAGCACGGCCTCGGCCGATGGGCCCGCGTTCGAGCGGCGATGGGTCTGGATCATGGCCAACCTGCTCGTCGACAAGGAGGCCGACCGGGTCGTCGCCCTGATCGAGCGTGCCGGCAAGGCGGGTTATAACGGCGCCGTCTTGAGCGACACGAAGTTCAATATCCTCGGCTGGATGCCCGAGCGCTACGCTCGGAATGTCGGCCGGGTGCAGGCGGCGGCGGCGAAGGCCGGGGTCGAGCTCATCCCGTCGGTCTTCCCAATCGGCTACAGCAATGCGCTGTTGGCGAACGACCCGAACCTCGCCGAGGGGATGCTCGTCGAGCGGGCGCCGTTCGCCGTTAAGGGACGCGAGGCGAGGCTCGTGGCCGATCCGCGCCGTGAAGATCGTCAACGGTGGCCTCGAGGACTTTCGCGGCGATAAGTTCGCCGGCTTCGGGTACCAGGACGAGCCGGGGAGGGTCACGGTGCCCGACCGCGAGGTTAAACACGGCGGGACAACTTCGTGCCGGATGCAGGACATGGCGTCGTCGCCCGTCTGCCGGCTGATTCAGACGATCAAGGTCCGCCCGCACGCCTGCTACCGGCTTTCCTGCTGGACCAGGACGCGCGAGCTCAAGCCGACCGGGCCATTCCGGCTCGTCGCGATCGGGTCGAGCGGCCGGACCCTCTCGTTCCGCGAGGGTGGCGTCGAGCCCTCGCAGGACTGGACGCCGGTCGACGTCGTCTTCAACAGCCAGGACGAGTCGCAGATCAACGTCTACGTCGGGATGTGGGGCGGGAAAGCGGGCACGCTCTGGGTCGATGACCTGGCGATCGAGGAAGTCTCGCTGGTCAATGTGCTCAGGCGCGAGGGGTGCCCGTTCGTCGTGACCTCGGAGGACGGCGCGACCACCTACGCCGAGGGCCGCGACTTCGAGCCCGTGGTCGACCCGAAGCTCGGCCAGGTCCCGTACGCCGGCGAATACTCCTTCGCCCATGACGGCCCGGTGATCCGGCTCAAGGCCGGCTCGCGAATCAAGCCGGATCAACGGCTCCGGGTGAGCTGGTACCACCCGAGCCTCGTCCTCGGGGCCGACACGGCCTGCTGTCTGGCCGAGCCCAAGGTCTACGAGCTGCTCCGCGACCAGGCACGGCGGATCGAGGAGCTATTCCACCCGCGTACGGTCTTCATGCAGCACGACGAGCTCCGCGTCGCCAACTGGTGCAAGGCCTGCCTCGCGAAGAAGATGACCGCCGGCCAGTTGCTGGCCGAGAACGCGCGGAAGTGCACCGCGATTCTGCACGAAGTCAGTCCGCGGGCGACGATCGTCGTCTGGAATGACATGTTCGACCCGAACCACAACGCCGTGAAGGGCCCGTACTACCTGGTCAACGGCAGCCTCGAAGGGCTCGTGGGAGGGTCTCGACCGCTCCGTCGTCATCGCCAACTGGAACGGCGGCAAGGCCCGCGAGAGCCTCGAGTTCTTCGCCAAGCGGGGGCATCGTCAGGTCGCTCGCGGGCTACTATGACGACGACGACAACTTCGCGACCTGGGACGCGGCCCGGAAGGGCGTTCCTGGCGTCGAGCGGGTTCATGTACACGACGTGGCAGGCGAGGTTCGGGGACCTCGAGCGGTACGGCAAGCTCATGACCGGAGCCAGGTGATGGACGAGACCCAGGGTCGCCACCGTCCGCCCCGTCGAGGAGTCCGAGGCCACCGGGCGCGTCGCTGAGGTCTTCGCCGACATCCGCGCGACCAAGGGCCTCGACTTCGTCCCCCGCTTCTGGCGAGTCCTCGCGACCAATCCTGCGCATCTGGACCAGGTCTGGTCGCGGCTGAAGGCTCTGATGCACCCCGAGACGTCGGGGCGGACGGGTCGCCTCGACCCGCTCACGCGCGAGATCATCGCGCTGGCCGTGTCGGCGACGAACGGGTGCGCGTACTGCGTCAACTCGCACACCGCGGCGGTCCGCAAGCTCGGGCTCGATGCCGAGGCGCTGGGCGAGCTGATGGCGATCGTCGGCCTGTTCAACTCGACGAACGCCATCGCCGACGGTTATCAGATTCGAGCCGGACGTGCTGCCGCCGCTCGATTGATCGGACGCCCGGCGGATCATCCGTGGCCGTTCTTCCCGTGCGGGGGGTGGCCCTTTTCGGCGATCGGGTCCAACTCTGAATCGACCGCGGCCATGCGGCGGTCGGCGAACCACTGGATCACGTAGTAGAAGACCGGCGTCAGGAAGATGCCGAAGAGGGTCACGCCGAGCATGCCCGCGAAGACGGCGGTGCCGAGCGTGCGCCGCATCTCGGCCCCGGCCCCCTCGGAGAGGACCAGCGGCACGACGCCGAGGATGAACGCGAACGACGTCATCATGATCGGCCGGAGCCGCAGCTGGCACGGCCTCGAGCGTCGCCTGCGTAGCGGGGGACGCCCGCCTCGCGCCGGGCCTTGGCGAACTCGACGATCAGGATCGCGTTCTTGCACGCCAGGCCGACGAGCACGACGAAGCCGACCTGCGTGAAGATGTTGATGTCCATCTCGGCCATCTGCACGCCGGCGATCGAGCAGAGCAGGCACATCGGCACGACGAGGATCACCGCCAGCGGCAGCGACCAGCTCTCGTACTGCGCCGCCAGCACCAGGAAGACGAGCACGACGGCCAGGACGAAGACGAACATGGCCGTGTTGCCGGTCTGCGAGCTGCAGGAAGGCCAGCTCGGTCCACTCGGCCCGCATCGACTGCGGCAGCTTCGTTGGCGAGCGATCTCGTCCATCATGGTCGATCGCCTGGCCGGAGCTGACGCCGGGCGCCGGGTTGCCGTTGATCGCCGCCGCGCGGATACATGTTGTAGCGCATGATCAGCACCGGGCCCGGCACGTCGCGGATCGTGGCCATCGCGCCGAACGGGACCATGCCGCCGCGGTCGTTGCGGATCTTGAGCTGCTTGAGGTCCTCGATCTGCTTGCGGAAGTTGGCGTCGCCCTGCACGTTGACCTGCCAGGTCCGGCCGAAGCGGTTGAAGTCGTTGACGTAGAGCGAGCCGAGGTAGACCTGCAGCGTGTTGAAGACCTCGCCCATCGACACGCCCATCGTCTTGACGCGGTCGCGGTCGATGTCGAGGAAGAGCCAGGGCGTGTTGGCGCGGAAGCTGGTGAAGAGGCCCTGGAGGCCGGTCGGGTGTCGCGTCTGCTGGCGTCGGCGACGACGTCCTCGGCTGACCTCCTGCAGCGCCTGCGAGGCCCGAGGTCGCCGCGGTCCTCGATGACGATCTTGAAGCCGCCGGCCGTGCCGAGGCCCTCGACCGGCGGGGCGCCGAAGACGTTGATCAGGCCGTCGGCGATCTCCGCCTGGAGCTTCTGCTCGAGCCGCGCCGCGATGGCGTCGCCGCGAGAGCTCGGGCTTGTTCGCGCTCGTGGAACTCGTCGAGCATGACGTACATCGAGCCGAAGTTCGGCGCGTTGGCGTTGAGCAGGAGCGACTGGCCCGGCGATGGCGACGGTGTGCGCGACGCCCGGCATGTCGCTCGGCGATCTCCTCGATCCGCTTCATCACGCTGCTGCGGTGCGCTCGACCGACGTCGAGTCGGGCAGCCGGACGTTGACGAGCAGGTAGCCCTTGTCCTGCGACGGGATGAAGCCGGCGGGCGTCGTGCTCGAACCCGTAGTACGTCAGGTAGAGCAGCCCGCCGTAGCCGAGCAGGACGAGCAGGCTGATCCGGAGCAGGCCGCCGACCATCCGCGCGTAGACGCCCGTCGCGAGCTCGAAGGCCGCGTTGAAGAGGCGGAAGAAGCCCGACAGCGACGCCGGTCGACCAGCGGGCCGACGATCCAGCCCGACCAGCGCCGCCGACGGCGCCGCCCGGCGACCTCGGCCGCGTCAGGGGAACTGCGCCGACGAGTGTCGCTTGATCGAGCGGAGCGATCTCGGGCGCCGAGATACTGGTAGCCCAGGAAGCCGCCGAGCAGCGACGTAAGCCGAGCCGCGGCAGCGGCCTCGTTGCGGCCCTCGCCGTGCCTCGGCTTGAGCAGCAGCGCGGCGAGCGCCGGGCGAGAGCGTCAGCGAGTTGAACGCCGAGATGATCGTGCGACGCGCGATCGTCAGCGCGAACTGGCGGAAGAACTGGCCGACGATGCCCGCTGATGAACGCGCACGGCACGAACACCGCCGTCAGCACCAGGCCGATCGCGATCACCGGCCCGGAGACCTCCTCCATCGCGCGGATCGGTCGCATCGCGCGGGCGACATCCCGTGCTCGATGTGGTGCTCGACCGCCTCGACCACGACGATGGCGTCGTCGACCACGATGCCGATCGCCAGCACCAGGCCGAACAGCGTCAGGTTGTTCAGGCTGAAGCCGAGCGCCGCCATCGCGGCGAACGTGCCGACGATCGCCACCGGGCACGGCGATCAGCGGGATGACGGCCGACCGCCAGTTCTGGAGGAACAGGAGCACGACGACCGCCACGAGGATGACCGCGTCGCGAAGCGTCTTGAAGACCTCGCGGACCGATTCGTTGATGAACGGCGTCGTGTCGTAGACGATCGCGTAGTCGAGCCCGTCGGGGAACCGCTGCTTCAGCTCCTTCATCTTGTCGCGGACGAGCTCGGCCGTCTCGAGCGCGTTGGAGCCGGGGCGCTGGTAGATCGAGAGCGCGACCGAGGGCTTGCCGTCGAGCGTGCAGGTCTGGTCGTAGCCCTGCGCGCCCAGCTCGATGCGTGGCGACGTCGCGGAGCCGGACGATCCGGCCCTCGGTGTCCGACTTGAGGATGATGTTCGCGAACTGCTCGGGGTCGGCGAGCCGGCCGAGCGTGCTCATCGTGTACTGGAAGACCTGGCCGTTCGGGACGGGCGGCTGGCCGATCTGGCCGGCGGCGACCTGGACGTTCTGCTGCGTCGATCGCCTGCGTGACGTCGGTCGCCGTCAGGCCGCGGTACGACATCTTCTCGGGGTCGAGCCAGACCCGCATGCTGTAGTCGCGCTGGCCGAGATAGGTGATGTCGCCGACGCCCGGCGAGCCGGGCGAGCTCGTCGCGGAGCTGGATCGTCGCGTAGTTGCTCAGGTAGAGGTTGTCGCGCGTGCCGTCGGGCGAGAAGAGATTGACGATCATCAGCGTGCTCGGCGACTTCTTCTTCACCGTCACGCCGCGGCGCTTGACCAGGTCGGGCAGGACGGGCTCGGCGAGCGATTCACGCGGTTCTGCACGAGCACCTGCGCCATGTTCAGGTCGACGCCGAGCCGGAAGGTGACGGTCAGCGTGTAGGTGCCGTCGTTGGTGCACTGCGAGGACATGTAGAGCATGTTCTCGACGCCGTTGACCTGCTGCTCGATCGGCGCGGCGACGGTGTCGGCGACGACCTGCGCGTTGGCGCCGGGATAGAACGCCGAGACCTCGACCGTCGGCGGCGTGATCTCCGGATACTGCGCGACCGGCAGCGTCCAGACGGCGATGCCGCCGGCCAGGGTGATGATGATCGAGAGCACCGACGCGAAGATCGGCCGGTCGATGAAGAACTTCGAGAACATGGGAGTCTCACTTCTGCTCGACGAGCTCGTGGGTCTCGGCGGGCTCCGGCAACTCGGAGTCGTGCGGCTCGGGGAGCTCGGTCAGGACGGTCTTGCGGGAGCGGCCGCGCCAGCTCTCGACGGATCTGGCGGATGACCGCACATGGGGACGGTGACGATGCCGAAGGTGAGCGAAGTTCAGCAGGATCAACGCCGCCTTGCTCGCGAGGCGGACGGACCTGCGACCGGAACAGCGGCGCCTCGCCCAGCACGTCGATCACGTAGAAGAAGACCGGCGTGAGGAAGATGCCGAAGATGCGTGACGCCGAGCATGCCGCTGAAGACCGTCGTGCCCAGCGTCTGCCGCATCTCGGCGCCGGCGCCGTGCGAGACCATGAGCGGCAGCACGCCGAGGATGAAGGCGAGCGAGGTCATGATGATCGGCCGGAGCCGCAGGAGGCAGGCGTCCAGCGTCGGCCTGGCGCGGCGTCTCGCCCTCCTCGCGCCGCTGCTTGGCGAATTCGACGATCAGGATCGCGTTCTTGCTCGCCAGGCCGACGAGCACGACGAAGCCGATCTGCGTGAAGATGTTGATGTCCATGCTTCGCGATCCAGACGCCGATGATGGCGCTGAGCAGGCACATCGGCACGACGAGGATGATGGCCAGCGGCAGCGACCAGCTCTCGTACTGCGCCGCCAGCACGAGGAAGACCATCACGACGGCGAAGCCGAAGATGATCATGGCCGTGCTTGCCGGCCTGGATCTCGAGGTAGGCCAGCTCGGTCCACTCGTACGCCATGCGTCCGGAGCAACTCGCGGTCGGCCATGTCCTGCATGATCGCGATGCCCTCGCCCGAGCTCGTGCCGGGGCCGCTGGCGCCGTTGATCGGGGCGGCGGGGTACATGTTGTACCGCGTGAGGACCTGCGGGCCGTTGATCATCTTCACGTTCGCAACCGCGCCGAGCGGGACCATGCTGCCCTGGGCGTTGCGGACCTTCAGCCGCGGAACGTCCTCGACGTCGTCGCGGTACTTCGCCTCGGCCTGGACGGTGACTTGCCAGGTCCGGCCGAAGAGGTTGATGTCGTTGACGTAGAGCGAGCCGAGGTAGACGCGCATCGTGTCGAACAGCGAGCCGACCGACACCTGCTTCGTCATCGCGGCGATGCGGTCGACGTCGATGTAGAGCTGCGGCACATTGGCCCGGAAGACCGACGTCAGGCCGACGAATGCGTCCTGGCCGGTGTCCGGATTCCGGACCTTCTTCGTGGCCTCGACGAGCTTCTCGGTCTGAGCCTGGAGCGTCCTGGGGCCCACATCCCCCCGGTCCTCGACCATCAGCTTGAACCCGCCCGCGCGCCCGACACCGCGCACCGGGGGCGGGCCGAGGACGGTGATCATCGCCTCGGGCACCTGCATCGTGTAGAGCTTCCGCAGCTCCAGCTGGATCGCGTCGCCCGACTGCTCCACCCCCCTCTTGGGCACCTTTGCGAGCCGGGCCTTGCCCTCGTCCGACTCGGCAGAGATACCGGCGTTCGCGAGCTCGGCCTCAACGGGGGCGAGCTTCGCCTCATACTCCTTATGAAACCGCTCCTGGCTCTCGCGACGGACGTTGAATGGGTCCAGGATCAGGAACATCGACCCGAAATTCGACCCGTTGGCGCTCAGGAGCATCGACTGTCCGGCCATCGTCTGGCTGTGGCGGACGCCCGGGATCGTCTTGGCGATCCGCTCGACCTTGTTCATCACCTCCTGCGTGCGCTCGAGCGAGGTCGAGTCGGGGAGCTGGACGTTGACGAGCAGGTAGCCCATGTCCTGCGAAGGGATGAATCCGTGGGGCGTGTGGTTGAATCCCCAGTAGGTCATGTACAGCAGCCCGCCGTAGAAGACGAGCACGAGCAGGCTTACCCGGAGCATGCCGCCGACGATTAGCCCGTAGACCCCAGTCGCCTTCTTGAAGCCGTAGTTGAACAGCCAGAAGAAGCCGCGGAGCCCGCGATCAAGGATCGGTCCCGCCCGCCAGCCCAGGGCCAGTCCCGCCAACGCGGCGACGCCGATCGCGGTCCAGTGGCCGGCCGCAGTCCCGAACGACCCGTTGAGCCACTCCTCGGCGTGATGGCGGAAGCCATCGATCTCCCCGTATGCCGCCGACTCCGCACCGAGCGAGCGAGCGAGCAGCGTCATCGTGTGAGGAATGAGCAGATAGGCCAGATACGCCCCGCCCACCGCATACGCCACCCTCGGCAACGCAGCGCCGTGGCTCGAGTTCGACGTCCGAGGCTTGAGCAGCAGGGCGGCCAGCGCGGGCGAGAGCGTCAGCGAGTTGAACGCCGAGATGATCGTGCTGACGGCGATCGTCGAGCGCGAATTGCCGGAAGAACTGTCCGACGATCCCCGATATGAAGGCGCACGGGACGAACACCGCCGTCAGCACCAGGCCGATCGCGATCACCGGGCCCGAGACCTCCTCCATCGCGCGGATGGTGGCGTCGCGCGGGGTCATGCCGTGATCGATGTGATGCTCGACGGCCTCCACGACGACGATGGCGTCGTCGACGACGATGCCGATCGCGAGCACGAGGCCGAAGAGCGTCAGGTTATTGAGGCTGAAGCCCAGGGCCGCCATCGCGGCGAACGTCCCGACGATCGCGACCGGCACGGCGATCAGCGGGATGATCGACGAGCGCCAGCTCTGGAGGAACAGCAGCACGACCACCGCCACGAGGATGATGGCCTCGCGGAGCGTCTTGAAGACCTCGTCGATCGACTCCGTGATGTACGGCGTCGTGTCGTAGCGGATCTCCCAGCCGACGCCGGGCGGGAACTCCCTGGCCAGCTCGGCGATCTTGTCCTTGACCAGCACCGCGGTGTCGAGGGCGTTGGCGTCGGGGAGCTGGAAGATCGCCATGCTCACCGAGGGCTTGCCGTTGACCTGGCAGTTCAGCGTCTCGGTCAGGGCGCCCAGCTCGACCCTGGCCACGTCCTTGATCCGGAGGACGCGGCCGTCCTCGGTCGCGCGGACGACGATGTTCTCGAATTGCTGGACGTCGGTGAGCCGCCCGAGCGTGCTGAGCGGCACCTGGATCGGCTGGCCCGCCGGGCGCGGGCTGCTGCCCGATCTGGCCGGTGGCGATCTGCTGGTTCTGCTCGCGAATCGCGTAGACGATGTCGTCGGCCTCGAGGTTCCGGGCCGCCATCTTGTCGGGGTCGACCCAGATCCGCATGCTGTAGTCGCGCTGGCCGAGCATGCTGACGTCGCTCACCCCCGGCACCCGCGCGATGACCTCCTTCATGTTCAGGAGGGCGTAGTTGCTCAGGAAGAGCTGGTCGCGGCTGTTGTCGGGCGAGTTGACCGCGACCGCCAGAAGGATGTCCGGCGACTTCTTCTTGACGTTGACGCCGGTCTGCTTGAGCACGTCGGGCAGCATCGGCGTCGCCAGGCTCACGCGGTTCTGCACCATGACCTGGGCCATGTTCAGGTCGACGCCGTGCTTGAAGGTGACGGTCAGGTTGTACGACCCGTCGCTGGTGCACTGCGAGGACATGTAGAGCATGTTCTCGACGCCGTTGACCTGCTGCTCGATCGGCGTCGCGACCGACTCCGAGACGACCTGGGCGCTGGCGCCCGGGAAGTTGCAGTCGACCTGGACGGTCGGCGGCGAGATCGGCGGATAGAGCGCGATCGGCAGCTGCCTCAGCGAGATCGCCCCGGCGAGCGTGATCACGATCGAGAGGACCGAGGCGAAGATCGGCCGGTCGATGAAGAAGCGCGAGATCAAGGTCGGATCTCCCGGTCGGCCCGTGGGGAACGGATCGCGGACGCGGTCTCGGACCTCGCGGGCCCGAGGTCGACGTCTCAGTGCCCGGAGGACTTCTTGGCCGCGATCCCTTCGGACGCGAGGGGCTGCGGCGGTGGCGGCGGGGTGTCGTCAGGCTTTGCGGGGCGGGTCGATGCGGTGGTCGCCGACGTCGGCCAGGTTGTGCCGGGAGTGGAGGGCGGGGGCGAATCGGGCTGACCCGGCTTGGGGATGACCTTCAGCCCGGGCCGGACGCGCTGGAGGCCGCTGATGATGAGCCGATCGTCCGGCCCGAGGCCGCTCTCGACGGCCCGCCATTTCTGGAAGTACAGCCCGCCCGCCTTGAGCCGCCGCTGGCGAACGATGTCATCCTTGTCGACCACGAAGACGAACTTCTCGCCCTGGTCGGTGCCGACGGCCTCTTCCGGGACGAGCAGCGCGTTGTGGGGCAGGCCGACCGGGAGGTGGACCTTCATGAACATGCCCGGCGAGAACTCGCGCGGCTTGGGATTGGGCAGCTTGGCCCTCACGCGGAGGGTCCCGGTGCTCGTGTCGAGGCGATTGTCCGAGAAGTCGATCGCCCCACGGTGCGGGTACGATTCCTCGTCGGACAGCGCGAGGAAGACGGGGATCTCGGCCTCGGTGCGCGACTTGATCTTGCCCGCGTTGACCAGGCGGCGGATTTTCAGCAGCGTCCGCTCATCCAGGTCGAAATAGACGTAGATCGGGTCGAGCGAGACGATCGACGTGAGGATCGTGCTGTCCTGCGTGACGAGGTTCCCCGGGTCGACAAGGCGGCGGCTGAGTCGTCCCGAGATCGGCGCGAGGACCTTCGTGAACGCGAGGTTGAGCTGAGCCAGCTCGTACTGGGCGCGGGCGCTATCGACCATGGCGGTGGATTCCGCGAAGTCGCCGGCCGTCAGGTCGTAGTCCGCGCGGGCGAGCTGGTCGCGGGCGAGCAGGGCCTGGGCCCGCTTGTAGTCGGCGTCGAGCCGGCGGTTGTGGGCGTCGGCCTGCGCCAGGGCCGCCTTCGTCCGCGCGACCTCGGCCTCGTACGGGCGAGGGTCGATCTGGAACAGCTGGACGTCCTTCTCGACCTCGGTGCCGTCCTCGAAGAACACCTTGTCCAGGTAGCCCGTGACGCGCGCCGGACGTCGATGGTCATCACTGCCATGGTCTGGCCGACGAAGTCCTCGAAGTCGGCCACTTCACGAGTGATCGGCTTGGCGACGATGACCGTCGGATCGGGCGGTTTCGGCGCGGGGGCCGTGCTCCGCTGGCAGCCGAGCAGGCCGGCCAGCCCGGCGAACGCGGCGAAGGCGGAGCGGACTAGGGCAGGAAAGAGGCCGGTCTTCGCGGAGGGCATGGCGTGGATCTCGTCGGCCGGGGCTTTCGCGCATAACTTTCGAGGCAGGTCCAGATCACCGCGATTTCACTCGCCCGTGCGGGGCGTGAGCATCGGGCGGCCCCGCGTCGCGAGCCGCCCGCTCCGCGTCGCTCAGGATGCCGCGGAAGACGATATCGATAATCTCTTCCGCCTGCGTTTCCGGAGACTTCTGCGGTCCGGCGAAGTAGTTCGTGAAGACGGTGCCGTAGAGGCACTGGCTGAACACGTCCCGGATCCGGTCGACGGGCACCGCCCGGAGCCGCCCGGCCTCGATCAGGTCTGCATACAGGCCGCGCCACAGGTCGGCCTGGCGGTCGCGATACTCAAAGTAGGTCGGCCGTTTCCGATCCTTGAAGAGCGCCCGCTCCTGTATCAGCAGCTCGACATACTCCGGGATGGTCGGCGAAGAACTGGAGGTAGGCCCGGACGCTCCGCTCGACCCGCTCGAGCGGGTCGGCCTCGCCCTCCATGCTCATCCGTACCTGCTCGTGGAGCTGGCGAATCGCGCGATCGACGGCCGCGAGGAAGAGCTCTCGCTTGCTCGCGAAGCAGCGGTAGAGCGTCCCCTTGCCAACCCCGAGGCGTTCGGCCAGCGCCTGGGTATCGGCGTCGTTGAAACCGTGCTCGGAGAAGAGGCTCGTCGCGGCGACCAGGATCGCCTCACGCCGGCCGCCCTGCTCACGAGCCGGCGTCGCCGCAGATGAATGTAGGGCCGACTCGGACACCCGGCCACTCCTTCCAACGCGCGGACGGACCAGTCAGTCCGGGATATTGTAGCGGCCTCTCGGGCAAGTCAAGCCGACGGTCGCTCGTCCCAGGCTCGCAGTTGCTTCCACTGGAAAAACGAGCGGCAATCGTTTCAACCCGGCCCACGGGGGCGGGGCGACGTGCCATTATTCCGCGAATCCAAAGCGTTGCCGCGAAGAATCTGGTATTTTGGAGTGATTGGGTAGACTGTACAGCCTGCGGATAGAGAACGTGCTCGAAGAATTCATCAAAGACTACTTGGTGGAGTGCCAGGAAGGTCTGGCACAGATCGAGTCGAACCTGCTCGCGCTGGAGCGTGAGCCGGGCTCGAAGCCGCTGCTCGGTTCCATTTTCCGGGTCGTCCACTCGATCAAGGGCGCCTCGGGATTCCTCGGCTTCCTCAAGATGGCGGCAGTGACGCACCAGGGCGAGGAGTTGCTCGGCCGGCTTCGCGAGGGTGAGGTCGAGACGACGCCGGCGGTCATCAGCGGGCTCCTGGCGCTCATCGATGCCATGCGAAGCATCCTGGCGTCGATCGAGACCACGCAGGCCGAAGGCGAGCGCGACGACTCCGCGCTGATCGCCCGCCTCGCGGCATTGCAGAAGGCGCACGAGCCCCGCGCGGAGCCCGAGGATCGGCCCGACCTCAGCAGGGCCGAGACGCTCATGCTTCCCGCCATCGAGGCGGTCCCCGAGGCGCCGAAGCCGGCCAGGAAGTCTCGTAAGACCAGGCCAGAAGCGAAGTTCACGCCACCGGAGCCCGGGCCGTCCGAGCTCTCCACCGGTGACGAGGATCAGTCCCAGCGCCTGGAGCTCCCGCCGGAGCTCTCCCCGCCGCCGAGCCCGGCCAAGGCGACCCCCGAACCGGTCGCCGCACCGGCTGCGGGGCTCAGCGACACGACGATTCGCGTGGATGTCCGGCTGCTCGACATGCTGATGAACCTCGTTGGCGAGCTGGTGCTCACCCGCAACCAGTTCCTCCGCGGGGGTCTCGCCCGCGACGAGGTGGCCCTCCAGGCCAGCACGCACCGGCTCGACACGATCACGACCGAGCTGCAGGAAGGCATGATGAAGACGCGGATGCAGCCGATCCGCGTCCTCACGGCACAGCTGCCCCGGGTCGTCCGCGACCTGGCGATCGCCTGCAAGAAGCAGGCGACCATCGTCATGGAAGGCGAGGACACAGAGCTCGACAAGACGCTCGCCGAGGCGATCAAGGACCCGATCACGCACATCATCCGCAACGCCGTCGACCACGGGATCGAGCCGCCCGAGGTCCGCGCAGGCGCGGGGCAAGCCAACCGAGGGGAGGCTCAGGCTTCGGGCCTACCACGAGGGCGGGATGGTCCACGTGGAGGTCTCGGACGACGGCAAGGGCATCGACTCCGAGGCGATCCGCCGCAAGGCCGTGGAGCGAGGCTGGCTCGCCGAGGACGTGGCGGCGCGGTGGTCGGACCGCGAGCTGATCGGGCTGATCTTCCGGCCGGGCTTCTCGACGGCCGACGCACCGACGATGGTTTCGGGCCGAGGCGTGGGCATGGACGTGGTCAAGAGCCGGGTCGAGTCGATCGGCGGCAGCGTCGACGCCCAGAGCACGCCCGGCGCGGGGACGACGATCAAGCTGACGATCCCTCTCACGCTCACCATCATCAACGCGCTGATCGTGCGGGCGTGCGGCGAACGGTTCGCGATCCCGCAGGTCAACCTGATCGAGCTCGTGCGGTTGAAACGAGGATCGGCCGGCGGTGGTCTCGTCGACGTCGAGGGGGCGCTCGTCTGCCGCTACCGCGGGCGTCTGCTCCCGCTGCTGGACCTGAACGACGCCCTCGGGTTTGAAGGCCAGGATCGTCGGCTCGGCGACGAGCCGATCAATATCGTGGTGCTGCAGGCGGACCGCGGCCGCTTCGGCCTGATCGTCGACCGGATCGACGACGCTCAGGAGATCGTCGTGCGGCCCCTGGCCAGGCGGCTCAAGGGGATCGCGTGCCTGGCGGGCGCGACGATCATGGGCGACGGGAAGATCGCGCTGATCCTCGACGCCTTCGGACTGGCTCGCGGCCTCGAGCCACCCCGGGAGACCGGCGATCTGACAGCCGAGCTCGGCGACTGCCTCGGATACTGCGGACCTCGCCGCGCCCGAGGCGCTGGTGCTCCTCCGGGGGACCGGCGGCGGACCGATGGCCATTCCGATGGCCGACGTCGAGCGGCTCGAGACGTTCCCGGCCTCGAGTATCGAGTGGGTGGCTGACCGACCGATGGTCCCCTATCGCAAAGCGCTCATGCCACTCATCGACGTCGAGGGCTGGCTCGCGGCTGGGTCGAGGGCGCCGCGTGACCCGCGGATTGAAGAAGGCCGCCCCTGGCAGGTCGTGGTCCATTCCCACGAAGGCCGGCACCTCGGACTGGTGTTCGGCCGCGTCGTGGATGTCGTCGAGCAGCGGCTCAGCGTCCGGGGCGACACCACACGGCCGGGGGTCCGGGTCACGGCGGTGATCCAGGGCCACGCCACCGAAGTGCTGGACGTGCCGGCCATTCGGTCGTTGGTCGCGTTCGGAGAGTGAACCATGCCCGCCGCGCGGATCTGCACATTCAGCGTTGGCGACTCGCTCTATGGGCTGGAAGTCCACCGCGTCCAGGAGGTTCTCCGGCCCCAGGAAGAGACCCGGGTCCCGCGCCGGGCGCGATGATCCGCGGCCTGATCAACATCCGGGGCCAGATCGTCATGGCGATCGACCTCCGCCGCTGCCTCGGTCTTCCCACGGCCGCGGAAGACCAACGATCCATGAACCTGGTCCTCCGCACCGACGAGGGCCCGGTCAGCTTCCTGATCGACCACGCCCTCGACGTCCTCGACCTCGACCCGTCGACCTTCGAGCCGCCGCCCGCGAGCTTGCTCGGCCCGCGGAGGCGGCTCATCCGCGGCACCTATCCGCACTCGGGACGGCTCATCCACGTACTCGACGCCGATGCCGTTCTTTCGCTCATCGAACACCGCCCGCCGGATCAGACACTTTCGCCATTACCGATCTAGACTACCCAAATTCTCCGTATCACCCAGATAGACCATGTTAGAGTAGACTGGGCGTACAACGAGGTCCATCCGCCATGAATGTGCTCCGGAACCAGCCGCTCGCGCGGAAACTGTCTCTGATCGGGATCTTGTTCACGATCCCGATCGCCTGGCTGCTCGCCGGAGCGGTGAGCGACTTCTCCCGGATTAGCCGGGCCACGCGGCTCGAGGTCGAGGGCCTCAGTTACATCCGGCCCCTGATGCGCTTGCTCGACGCCATCCGGCGTCACGGCCTGGACGCGCATCTGGTTGCCATGGGACGCGGCGAGGTCGTCGCCGAGCGCGAGCAGACCGAGGCGAAGATCGACGGCATGATCAAGGAGATCATCGCGACCGAGGAGCGACTGGGGCGAGATCTGCAATTCGACGCCACGTCGCTCGAGAAGCGAGACCGGGCCGGCGCAACCGCGCGGGACGTCGAGCGGGCGTGGCAGGACCTGAAGAACCGTCGCGGATCGCTCGCGCCCCCGGCGCTCGATCGTGAGCACAAGGCGCTCGGGGAGCGTGTCTTCACGATGATCCGCCACGTCTTCGACACGTCGGGCCTGCTGATCGACCCGGACTCCGACTCATTCTATCTCGCCTACGTCCTGGCCGTGCACCTGCCCTCGACGCGGATGGAGACGGGGTCCGCGTTGCTGGCGGGCGTGCCAGCACTCTACAAGAAGCCGCTGTCGGTGACGGCTCGCCTCGAGCTCGCCGGCTACGCGGCCCGGCTCGACCGCGAGCGCGAGCTGGCCGCCGTTCGCGCCCGCGCGGTCGTGAACGAGGACGCGAACTTCTACGGCCAGAGCCGATCCCTCCAGGAAAAGGTCCCCGACGCGCTCACGGCGTTCGACGCCGACGCGCGGTCCTTCGTCGACCTCACGAGGACCATCGTCGGCCAGGACGAGCCCCCGGTCGAGCCGGACGCGTACCGCAAGGCCGGGCGCACTCTGAACGACGAGTTGCTGAAGTACTTCGACCTGCTCGACGCGGAGCTGGTGACGCTCCTGGACATCCGCCAGGCGGCGATCACTCGGTCCGGCATGACGTCGATCGGCGTGTCGGTGATCGCCCTGGTCGTGGCCTACTCGCTCGTCCTGGTGGTCTCGCGGAGCATGACACGGCCGCTCTCGCGATGCGTCGCGAACCTGGAGTCGGTCGCCGCAGGCGACTTGACGGTGAAGGTCGATGCCGCGGGTCGCGATGAGGTCGGTCGGATGACGTCCGCCCTCGCCCACGCCGTCGACGGGATGGCCGGCACGGTGCGATCGATCGCGAAGGATTCGGAGGGCCTCAGGGAGTCGTCGGCCGCCCTGGCCTCGGCCAGCCAGCAGATGAGCGCCAACGCGGAGGAGACGTCGACTCAGGCGGGGGCGGTGTCGGCCGCGGCCGAGGAGGTCAGCAAGAGCGTCCAGACCGTCTCGGCCGCGACGGAGGAGATGACCGCCAGCATCCGCGAGGTCGCCAAGCAAGCGACGGACGCCGCCCGCGTCGCCACGGCGGGCGTCCGCGTCGCCCAGACGACAAACACGACCGTCGCGAAGCTCGGCGAGTCGAGCGGTGAGATCGGTCAGGTCATCAAGGTCATCACCTCGATCGCCGAGCAGACGAACCTGCTCGCGCTCAACGCCACAATCGAGGCCGCCCGGGTCGGCGAGGCGGGCAAGGGCTTCGCCGTCGTCGCCAACGAGGTCAAGGACCTCGCCCGCGAGACGGCAAGGGCCAGCGAGGACATCGGCCGGAAGATCGAGGCGATCCAGGCCGACAGCCGCGAGGTGGTCCGCGCCATCAGCGAGATCGGGACGATCATCAACCAGATCAACGACATCCAGGGGATGATCGCCTCGGCCGTCGAGGAGCAGACGCTCACGACCCGCGAGATCGGCCGCAACCTCGCGGAGGCCGCGTTCGGGACCGGCGAGATCGCGCGGAATATCTCGGGCGTCGCCGAGGCGGCGCGAAACACTTCCTCCGGCGCACACCAGACGCAGAACTCCGCCGCGCTCCTCTCAAAGCTCGCCTCCGAGCTCTCCAGCCTGGTCTCCCGATTCAAGGTCGACTAGCAATCGGCACACCCGATTCTCGGCCTCGCGGCACCCCTCTGACCGTGAACCAATTCCGCGACATTTCGTATAAAGGAAAGGAATTAGAACGACCGACGCCAACCGGAATCGGACACCATGACACGGCTTCAGCAATACATCGAGCGCTACGGCGAATCGGCCGGTCCCAAGCTCTATCACGCCCTCCAGAGTCGCGCGGCGTACATCGGCTCGAGCCGCCGTCGCGGGCGGGAGATCGAGGCCCTGACGGGTAGGAGTTTGCGACGGTCCCGCACGTTCCGGTCGGCAACGGAGGCTCCTCAGCCGGCTCCGGAAGCCGTCAGCGCGACACTTTTCGCCGCCGAGCCCGGCGCGGCGTGAAACGACTGCGCTCCTGACGGGAGGCTTACAATCACCGAGAGGCCGGCCCGGCCCGCGGAATTGGGCCTCGCCTTTGCACGGGCGAGTGGGCATGTCCGAGCCGCTGCTCCGCGTCACCGAGTCGGGTCTCTACTGCGAGACGGGCGACTTCTTCGTGGACCCCTGGCGGCCGGTCGCCCGAGCCGTCGTCACGCACGCCCACTCCGACCATGCCTGCGCGGGCTGCGGGCGATATCTGACCGGGCCCCGCGGCGTGGGTGTCTTGCGGCTCCGCGTCGGCCCGGATGCGCCCATCGACACGATCGGGCCCGGAGAAACGATCGACATCAACGGCCTGACCTTGTCGCTCCATCCCGCGGGGCACATCCTCGGGTCGTCGCAGGTTCGCCTCGAGCGTCGCGGCGAGGTCTGGGTCGCTTCGGGCGATTACAAGGTCGAGCGCGACCCGACCTGCGACCCGTTCGAGCCGGTGCGCTGCCACACGTTTATCTCGGAGTCGACCTTCGGCCTGCCCATTTATCGCTGGGATCGAGAAACCGCCGTCTTCGAGGCGGTCAACGCCTGGTGGCGCTCGAACCGCGAGCACGGGCGGGCGAGCCTGATCTTCGGCTACGCGCTGGGCAAGGCGCAGCGGCTGCTCGCGGGGGTCGACCGGACGATCGGCCCCATCTACACGCATGGAGCGGTCGAGTCGATGAATCGCGCGTATCGCGAGGCCGGCGTCGAACTGCCCCCGACGACCTACGCGGGCTCGCTACCGAAGGCGACCGACTGGGCCGGCGCGCTGATTGTCGCTCCTCCCTCGGCCAACGGATCACCGTGGACCCGGAAGTTCGGCCCGACGTCCACGGCCTTCGCCTCCGGATGGATGCGGATCCGCGGGGCGCGTCGACGCCGATCCGTCGACCGGGGATTCGTGCTCTCCGACCACTGCGACTGGCCCGGCCTGCTCGGGGCGATCGACGCGACCGGGGCCGAGCGGGTTCTGCTCACGCACGGATACACCGCCGTCGTCGCCCAGTACCTCCGCGAGCGCGGCGTCGACGCGACAACTCTCGCGACACGCTACGAGGGCGAACGGGACGACGCGCCCGAGGACGTCATGTCCGAGTCGGCGGAGGGTGCCGAATGAAGGCCTTCGCCGACCTGTACACGGCGCTCGACGAGACGACCAAGACCAACGTCAAGGTCGAGGCGATGGTGGACTACTTCCGCCGCGCGCCGCGCGATGACGCGGCGTGGGCCGTGTACTTCCTCATCGGGCGCAAGCCCCGCCAGGTCGTGCCGACGGCGAAGCTCCGCGCCTGGGCGGCCGCCGAAGCGGGCATCTCCGACTGGTTGTTCGAGGAGTCCTATCACGCCGTGGGAGACCTCGCGGAGGCGATCGCGCTGATCCTGCCGGAGCCCTCCCGGTCGAGCGACTTGCCGCTCCGCACCTGGGTCGAGGAGCGCCTGCTTCCACTTCGCGGGGCCGACGAGGAGACCCAGCGCAGGGCGATGACGCAGTACTGGTCCGAGATGGACGGGCGTCAGCGATTCGTCTGGAACAAGCTGATCACCGGCGCCTTCCGCGTCGGCGTGTCTCAGTTGCTCGTCACCCGTGCCCTGGCGAAGCTCGAGCGATACCGACGCTCCGACCGTCGCGCATCGCCTCATGGGAGACTGGGAGCCCACGCCGCACTTCTTCGACCGGCTACTTTCGAGCGAAGTCGAGGACGCCGACGTCAGCCGGCCCTATCCCGTTCTGCCTCGCCCATCCGCTCGACGGCGACCCCGCGGACCTGGGGCCGGTGTCGGACTGGCAGGCCGAATGGAAGTGGGACGGAATCCGCGGCCAGCTCATCCGCCGCCAGGGACAGCACCTTCCTCTGGACTCGCGGTGAGGAACTGGTCACCGAACGGTATCCCGAGCTCGCCGAGGTCGCCGCGTACCTGCCCGACGGCACATCGATCGATGGCGAAATCCTGCCGTGGAAGGACGGCCGCGTCCTCCCCTTCGCGGATGCTCCAGAAACGGATCGGCCGGAAGAACCTGAGCAAGGCGATCCTTGCCGAAGTGCCGGTGGCGCTGGTCGCGTACGACCTGCTCGAGCACGGAAACGAGGACATCCGCGGGCTGCCCCTGGAGGAGCGGCGGGCGCGACTCGAGGAGGTCGTGCGCGGCTGCGGCTGGGACGGTCGGCTGATTCCCTCGCCGATACTGGAAGCGCCGAGCTGGGAAGAACTTGCGGTCCTCCGTGCGGCCAGTCGCGAGCGGGGTGTCGAGGGCATGATGCTCAAGCGCCGCGGTTCGATCTATCGGGTCGGTCGGGTCCGCGGCGACTGGTGGAAGTGGAAGGTGAATCCCCTCTCGGTCGACGCCGTTCTTATCGCGGCCCAGCGCGGCAGCGGCAAGCGGGCGAGCCTGTATACCGACTACACCTTCGGCGTCTGGTCCGAGGGCCGCCTCGTCCCCGTCGCGAAGGCATACTCGGGACTGACGGATGAGGAGATCCGCAAGGTCGATCGCTTCGTCCGCGAGAATACCGTGGACAAGTTCGGGCCGGTTCGCTCGGTGAAGCCGGAGCTCGTGTTCGAGCTCGCGTTCGAGGGCATCCAGCGCTCGACCCGGCACAAGTCCGGCGTCGCGGTGCGTTTCCCCAGGATCGCCCGATGGCGCGATGACAAGGTCGCGTCCGAGGCCGACTCGCTCGGCTCGCTCCAGGCTCTTCTCTCTGAAGGGCTGGAAGGAAGTGGCCGCCCTCATCCCGCGTAAGGCCAGAGCCGCCGCAACAGGAGCCAACCCGCGACCCCGCCGGCCGTCACCGCGGCGCCGACCGCGATCATCATGCCCGAGCGGCCGGTCCCCATGGCCATCGAGCCTGCGGGCATCGCGACAAGGACGAACGCCAGGAACGATGCCACGACGACGGCGAGCATCCGGCCGAGGGATTGAAACACGGTACTCATCGACTCGTCGCCGGTCATCGGACGGCCGTCTCCCGCGCGTTGCGAGACGGCGGCCATCGTGCGGACGAGCGCCGGCGGGACGACGAGCAGGATCACCGCGCCGACCACAGGCGCGGCGCGGAGGAACCCCAGCCCGACGCCCACCGACGCGACGAGCATCATCAGCGACCCGACGCCGAACCGATGGGGCAATCGTTCGGCCGGGCCAATATAGACAGTCAGCTCCCTGGCGCAGGCGCGACACAGCGACTCGTGCGAGGGATTGACCGCCGCGCAGTGCGGGCAATTGACGACCTGTCGCGGCCGAGGCTGCATGGGCTTCGGACCTTCTCGTCGTGCAATTTGTCCCACCCGAGTATCGCGGAATCCTGGTAAGATGTTCAAGTCGCCGACCGAGGCCACGGGCTACCGTCCGGCAGCCTCGACAGCCGATTGGCAGTGGCATCGCCTTATGAAAAAAATATATATCGTGTTTGCCGCGTTGCTCGCGATCGTCGGGTGCGCCCCAGGCGGAGATCCGCGCGTGGCCGTGACCGGTCACGTGACTTACAAGGGCGCGCCCGTGTCCGGTGCTTCCATCTTCTTCATCCCCGACATCGACAAGGAGGGCTACGGGGCGAACGCTCTGATCTGGAATGGGCGCTATTCGATTCCCGCCGAACTGGGCCCGACGGCCGGGGAACTTAACGTGATCATCGTGGATGCACGGCACGAAAACCCAAATCACGTCCCCGACGCGCAATCGCCGCTGGTCCCTCGTCACTTCGCGAACATGGGCGGCCTGCGCGTGGTTATACCTCCCCGGCACAAGTCGTTCTCCTATGATTTCGAGCTCTCCGACGAGCCCGACACGCCGCGCCGGCCCCTTGAAGCGGCTCGTTCTGCGGAGTGAGTCCGGGGGCGCCGACCGACGGGCCGCGCTAGGTATAGCTGCGCGAAGGGTTTGACGCGAATCGAGAAGGACCGCCGTGATCGGAAACCGACGGACGCCTCACCCGCCCCCGGTCCCACCGCGACGGCTGGGGCCGTATGCTGGTCAGTGGGTGGGGATCGTGGCCAACGCGGGCTCGGGCCGCGGCGCGGGCCGGGCGGCGGTGGCGACGTTCGCGACGGCACTCGAGAGCTACCGGATCGGCTGTCGGATCGCCTGGACGCCCGAGGATCGCGCGGCGATGGTGGCCGACGCCGCGGCCGGGGACGATTGCCGCTGTCTCGTGGCGGCCGGAGGCGACGGCACCGTCTCGGCGCTGGTCAACGAGCGTCCGACCGTGCCGATCGCCGTCCTGCCGGCTGGGACCGAGAACCTGTTCGCTCGACATTTCCGCTTCGACGGCCGTCCCAAGCGGCTGGCGCGAGCCATCGCCGAGGGTTCGGTGTCCTCGCTCGACCTGGGGACGGCCGGCCAGCGGCGGTTCTCGCTGATGGCCGGCGTGGGGTTCGACGCCGATGTCGTCACGCGCCACCACATGGCCCGGATCGCGCGGACAGGCAGGGCACGGCCCACGAACCGCGGCGCGTATGTCGAGCCGGTGCTTCGCTCCAGCCTGAGCTACCGATTCCCTAACCTGAAGGTCCGCATCGACGATCCCGGCGCCGGGGAGACGATTGAGGGGACGACCGTCCTCGTCTTCAACCTGCCGCGCTACGCGCTGGGCCTGCCGTTCGCACCGGCGGCGCGGGGCGACGACGGGCGTCTCGACCTGGTGGTCTTTCGCGAGCCCGGCCCATTCCGGGCCCTCCATTATCTCTGGCTGGTCCTCAGCGGGGCGCACCTCGACCGCGACGACGTCCACCACCGACGCGTGATTTCGGCGACGATCGACAGTCCTGAGCCGGTACCCTTCCAGCTTGACGGTGACCCGGGCGGCGTGGTCGATCCCGGCGGACGGCGGCGCGCTCAGGGTCGGTATATTGCCGGGCGAGGTGGAGGTCATCGTGCCTTGAGGCCCGGCGCGGAACGGTATAAAGTCCAGCCGCGGTGACGGATCGGAGCGAGGGCCGACGGAGCGAATCATGGACGTCCCGAATCCCGTGTCGATCGGTCCGGTCCGAGATCGGCCGCGGCGAGCCACTGGCCCTCATTTGCGGGCCGTGCGTGATGGAGCCGAACGACCTGACGCGGCTGATCGCCGGGCGGCTCGTCGAGATCTGCGGCCGGCTCGGTGTGCCGATCGTCTTCAAGGCCTCGTTCGACAAGGCGAATCGGACGTCGAAGAGCGAGCTTCCGAGGGCCGGGAATTGACGAGGGTTTGAAGACCTTTGACCGGATCAAGGCGGAGACGGGGATGCCCGTGACGACCGACGTCCACGAGTCGCACCAGGCGGCACCCGATCGCCGAGGTCGTCGACTTGCTCCAGATCCCGGCCTTCCTGGCCCGCCAGACCGACCTGCTCGAGGCCTCCGCGGCGACGGGCCGTCCGCTCAACGTGAAGAAGGGGCAGTTCCTCGCACCCTGGGACATGGCCAACGTCGTGAGCAAGGTCCTTTCGATCGGTCGTGCCGGGATCCTGCTGACGGAGCGCGGGACGACCTTCGGATATGGCCGGCTGGTCAACGACTTCCGAGCGATCCCCCAGATGCAGGCGACCGGCGCACCGGTCGTCTTCGACGCGACGCATTCGGTGCAGCTCCCGGGGGCCGGGGCGGGTGGCACGTCGACGGCCGGCGAGCGGGAGATGATCCCTTACCTGGCCAGGGCTGCCGTCGCGGCGGGGGCCGACGCCCTCTTCCTCGAGGTCCATCCCCGCCCCGAAGAGGCCCTGTCCGACGGTCCGAACGCGTTGCGGCTCGAAGACTTGGAAGAGCTCCTCCGCGTCTGCCTCCGCATCCGGGCCGCGATCGAGGCATGATCGTGCGGGATTGCGAACCATCGGACGGTGGCGAGCGTATCGGGCTACGTCCGCGCGCAGATTTCCGCAGGTCTCGGCGCGGGCCGCCTTTTTCCGCACAATGGATAGGCTCCGACGCCCAGCCCTCGTCGGATCCACCGAGTCATCGCCGCCGAGATTCTCTTCACGCCCGGGGACGGCGCGGGACCGATCCCTACCGCGAGGAGCCTACCCTTGAGCCGCCGCCACCGACCCTGGACGCCACTCCTCTTCGCGAGCATGGCGGCCCTGCCCATCGCGTGCGACTACGGCGGCCCGGCACGCACGGAGCGCGTCTACAGCAAGCCGCCCACCAGCCGCGAAGCGCGCCGAGTCGCCCGTCGCCGACAGCGTGGCCACGGGCACTCGAGCAGCGCCGCGACTTCCCAGGAGGAGGGCGCGAAGCGCGAGGCGATCCTCAAGAACGTGATCCAGCTCATCCAGTCGGCGGCGATCACGCCCGGCAAGCAGCACTTCGGGATCGCGGTCAAGAACCTCAACGAGTACTTCGAGCAGGGTACGCGGCCCACCGACTACTACCTGAGCGTCGACGCGCGGAAGTTCCTCCAGAGCCAGCAGATCATCGGCACGGCGGAAGCCGTCCGCGCCCTCGAGTCGCCGACGTTCGGCAACATGGACGCGCGGCACATCGAAGACTGCATGCTCTACAACGAGATCGCCCATCGCGTCGCGGGCGAGCGGCTGCCGGGCGAGACCGCCGACCTGCCGCGGGTCCGCCGGCTGTTCGACTGGATGGTCCGCCAGGTCCAGCTCGTGCCCGACGGTTCGCTGGCCCCGCCCGGCGGCCAGCAGGCCTACGCGCGTCCCTATGACGTGCTGCTCCGCGGCATGGCGACCGAGGCGGGAGGAGGGTGGAGCGAGCGCGGCTGGCTGTTCATGTCGCTGTGCCGGCAGCTCAATATCGACGTCGCCCTCCTGTCCTTCACGCCGAAGCGTGCCCCCGCGGCGCTCGCCCTAGCCCCGGTGAGCGAGGAGACGGCGCAACAGCCGGTCGTCTGGGTTTGCGTGGCCCTGGTCGACGGAAAGGCCTATCTCTTCGACCAGCGGATCGGGATGGCGATCCCCGACGCCCGGGGCGACGGCGTCGCCACGCTCCAGGAGGCCCTGGCCGATCCCCAGATCCTCGATCGACTCGACCTGCCCGGCCAGATCCCTTACCGGACGAACCGGGCGACGCTCCTGGCGAGCGGCAAGCTGACGATCCTCCTCGACTCGAGCCGGGGTTACTTCTCGCCCAAGATGCGGCTGCTCCAGTCGCGGCTGACGGGCAAGAACCGGGCGGTCCTCTTCCGCGACCCGATCGAGCAGGGCCGGCATTTCTACGAGATCCTCGGCACGAGGATGGGCGACCTCCAGATCTGGCCGCTGCCGTACGCGACCGAGGCCCTGCTGACGACCCAGCCGGAGTTCACCCAGGCCACGCTGTACACGCTGCGGCCGTTCGACGGCGACCTTCCCCTGCTCTACGCCCGGATCGCGCAGCTCAAGGGCAACTTCTCGGAAGCGGTGCCCCAGTTCGTCGCCATGCGGTTCACCAGCGGGGCCCTGAAGCGGGACAAGAAGACGACGATCTCGGCGACAGAGCAGCGACGAGATCGACGTGTTCGCGACCTACTTCCTGGGCCTCTGCCAGCTCGAGCAGGGGAACGCCAGCTCGGCGAAGGACCGCTTCAGGCAGTTGCTCGACCTCACGCCCGAGCCCGCGCCGAACCGCCGGGAGTTCTGCTTCATGTTCCGCTGGGGGGCCGAGACGAACCTGGGCCTCCTCGCGGTCGCCGAGGGCGACCTCGCCGCCGCATCCCGCTATCTCTCGTCCTTCATCCCCACGACGCAATGTCAGGGGAACCTGTGGGTCGCCCGGCAGCTCGTCTGGCGCGACCCGTTCTCGAAGCCGGCGCCGCCGCTGCCCGCGGCACCCGCGGCACCTTCGGCCGGCCCGGTCATCGGCGCGACCGGTACGCGGTGAGCGTCGCGCTCAGAATCCGTGTGAGTAGCGCCGGGGTTCTCGGGTCTCGGGACCCGAGGCCCCCGCGCCGAGCGAACCCGAGCGGCCGCCTTACGTTCGCCTTTGTGCGACTCGGTGAGCGCACAGACGCACGAGGCCGAACGACGGCGGACGGAGCGAAATTGGCTTTGTCTCGGCGGCAGGGGAATTGGCTTTGTTTCGGTGAACGGAATTGGCTTTGTTTCGGCAAACAGCCGGCGGGATTGGGTTCGTTTCGCACCCCGGCCTCGCCCATCCGGACGGGCGAAGCGCGTCGCTGAGCGAGAGGTGCGGGGCCCGGGGCGATCGCCGATCGCGAACGATCAGGGTGAATGCTCTTTGATCCGGGCGGCTCTTCGTGGCGCGTCTCGCTGTCCGGACGTCCGCACAGCGGACCCTACGGAGAACGACCGACCCGAAAGGAACCGACTCAGAGCGTCGGCTTACCGGTCGCCAGCTCGGCCTCCCACTGGTCGAGCAGCGGCCAGTCGACGGCGCAGGTGCCGAAGTCGGCCATGTGCGTGTAGCCTTCGAGGCGGGCGATCGTCCGGTCGAGCAGGGCGTTATCCTTGCGGAAGATCGGGCCGTGCGAGGGGAGCAGATACTCGGCGTCGCAGGCCCGGATGCGCTTCAGGCTGGCGATGAACGCCGGGAGGTCGGAGCCGTGGTGGGCATCGATCACGCCGACGCAGCCGTCGCGGAAGATGTTGTCGCCCGAGAAGAGCAGGTTCCCCATCCGGAAGGCGAGCTGGCCCGCCGTGTGTCCCGGCGTGCTCCAGACTTCGAGCGACTTGTCGCCGATGCCGATGGCATCGCCCTCGTTGACCGTCCTGTCGACCTTGCACCTGGGCATCTCGATGTGGATGCCCTGGGCGTCGATCCGGGCGAAGGTCAGGAGCTCGTCGCCCGCCTCCAGCGGGGCGACGCTCTCGGGGTGAGCCAGGACCTCGCACTTGAGGACCTCGCGGGCCCGCGCCAGCCCCTGGGTGTGGTCGACGTCGGCGTGCGTGACGAGGATCATCTTGCAGGCCGAGAGGCTGAAGTTCATCTGGCGGATCAGCTCGAGGACGTCGGGCAGCTCGTCGAGGAAGCCGACGTCGATCAGCGCGTACTCGGTCCCGCCGTCGATCAGGTAGATATTCACGCCCAGGCGGCGGCGCGCCTGGACGTTCAGCTCGATCACGCCGGGGAAGACGTAGTTGCGCTCGACCATACTGGAGGAAAACTCCCGGAGGGACGCGCCGCGCGATCGTCGCCGGACGACGGCACTCGCCGATTCTACGGCCGGCGTGGCCGCACGCGACAATGATGAGCGCGACGCCTGGCTCTGGATCGAGCGGACGGACGGGCTGATCTCAATCGCCCGGATGAGTCCCACGCTTCGCGACCGATCAGGGGGACGAATCGGCAGGCCAGGCCCTGGTGTATGGCCGGACGGCCTCCCGTCTTGCGGACGACCGTGATCCGCTGTGACGTCTTCGTTACCCAGCGGGAGCACGAGGAGCCCGCCCTCGACGAGCTGCGCGAAGACCGGCTCAGGAATCTTCGGGGCGGCGGCGGTGATCAAGGCGCGGTCGAACGGCGCGGCCTCGGGCCAGCCGAGCGAGCCGTCGCCGGTCCGGTAGCGGACGTTCTCGAACCCGAGGCCGTCGAGGACGCCCCGGGCGCGGAGCGAGAGCGTCCGATGCCGCTCGACCGTGTAGACCTCGCGGCCAGTCGCGCGAGCATCGCCGTCTGGTAGCCGCTGCCGGTGCCGATCTCCAGGACGCGCTCGACCCCGGTCAGCGCCAGCTCGACCGTCATCACGGCGACGATGAACGGCTGGCTGATCGTCTGGTCGCAGCCGATCGGCGACGGCGCGGTCGTCCAGCGCCTGGTCGCGCGACGTCGGGGGGGACGAACCGCGGCCGGGGCACCCGGGCCATGGCGTCGAGCACCCGTGCGGTCCTGGATGCCCTTCTGTCGAAGCTGGCGGACGATCGCCCGGCCCGGGTCCGGCTCAGGCGGGTGCGGCATGGCCCCGTCCTCGGCCTGGAAGTCCGGATCAGGAGCTGGACCTCGCGCCGGCCATTGTAGTCGTTGATCTGCGGCTGCCCGACGACCGAGACCGCCGCCCCCTTGGCGAACTTCTGCCAGCGGTCGGCCTGGCCGAAGGCGACGGCCTTGACGACCGTCTCCCCCTGCCCGAGCCGGAGCTGCACGGTCCGCCCCCCCTCGCCGACGAACCGCGGGTCGCCGACGAGCCGGGCGTCCGAGACCGACCACCAGCGGAGCGGGGTTGCCGACGCCGAACGGCTCCATCCGGTCGATGTCCTCGACGACGCGCAGGGTCATCGACGGCGAGGGGCGACCTCGGCGTCGACGTGGATCACCTTCTGTCGATGCTCGGGCGTGAGCGCCGAGCGGCAGTGGTCGTCGAACCGACGGGCGAAGTCGTCGAAGGCCGTGTTCATCAGCTTCAGCCCGGCCGCCGCGGAGTGGCCGCCGAAGCCTTCGAGGCCCTCGGAGCAGGCGGAGATCGCCTCGTAGAGGTTGAACCCGGGCACGCTCCGTGCCGAACCCTGCGAGATCCCGTCGCCGAGCGCCACGACGATCGACGGCCGGTGATAGGCCTCGGCCATCCGCCCGGCGACGATCCCGATCACGCCCGGATGCCAGCCCGCCCGGCCGACGACGATCGCCCCGCGCTCGCCGAGCCCGCCGCCGGCGTCGACCATCGTCGTGGGCCTCGCGGACGATCGTCGACTCGATCGCCCTGCCGGCGCGTGTTGAACTCGTCGAGGTTCGAGGCCAGCTCGCCCGCTCGGGCGAAGTCCTCGGTCGTCAGCAGCTCGACGGCCATCATCGCCCGCTCGAGCCGGCCCGCCGCGTTGATCCGCGGGGCGATCTTGAAGCCGATCTGCCCGGTGTTGATCCCCTTGCGCCGGGTCGACGGCCGAGACTCGCAGCAGCGCCTGGAGGCCTAGCGACGGGCTCGCCGCCAGGCCCGCCAGGCCGTGCTTGACCAGCAGGCGATTCTCGCCGACGATCGGCACGACGTCGGCCACGCTCGCCAGGGCGACGTACGAGAGCGACGTCGATGAGGAAATCGCGCAGGTGCGGCGACGCCTTCTTGCCGTCGCCGAACGCCTTGCAGACCTGCCACGCCACCTTGAACGCCACGCCGCAGCCGCAGAGGTCGCCGAACGGATAGGTGCTCCCGGGCAGCCGCGGGTGGACGAGGACCGCCGCCTCGGGCAGGCTCGGCGCCGATCGTGTGGTGGTCGGTGATGATCAGCTCGACGCCCAGGTCCTTCGCCAGCCGGGCCTGGGGGACGGCCGAGATCCCGCAGTCGACCGTGACGATCAGCTCGGCCTTCTGCTCGCGGGCCAGGTGGATCAGGGCCTCGGAGTTGACGCCGTAGCCCTCGTCGACGCGGTGCGGGATGTAGTAGTCGACGTCCTTCGCGCCGGCGAGCTTCAGGCAGGACCAGAGCAGGCTCGTGCCGCAGACGCCGTCGACGTCGTAGTCGCCGTAGATCACGATCTTCCGCCCGCCGCGGACGGCCGCGACGATCCGCTCGGCGGCCTCGGCCGCGCCGGGCAAGGTCGCCGGGTCGTGCAGCGATGTCAGCCGCGCGTCGAGGAAGGTCCGGGCGGCGCCGCGTCGCTGACCCCACGGTTCAGCAGCAACTGCGCGACCAGCGGCGACAGCCCGGCCTCGCGGGCGAGTGCCCCGACCCGGTCGGCGTCGAACGGTCGGATCTTCCAGCGTGCCGTCATCGTCGCTCCCGCGTCGGCGCGGCCGTACGCCGCGGTCTCCGGCCGTTCAGTACCACCCCTTGCGCCGGACCCAGCGGTACATCCACCAGGGTGTGACGACCATCAGGACAATCGTACCCCAGAAAAGCAGTTGCTTGGGCAGTCGCGACGCGAAAGTTGAGGGTCTCGCCGAAGAAGTTCATGCCGAAGAAGCCGCCCGAGGAACGTGAGCGGCAGGAACATGACCGTCACGACCGTCAGGGCCTTCATGATCTCGTTCGTCCGATTGGCCGAGACCGACAGGTAGGTGTCCAGCGCCCCGGCCACCAGGTCGCGCAGGCTTTCGCTGATGTCGTGCAGCCGGACGAGGTGGTCGTACACGTCGCGGAAGTAGACGCGGTGCTGCTCCCGGACCATCGGGTACGGGTCGCGCGCCAGGCGGTTGAGGACCTCCCGCATCGGGCCAATCATGCGGTGGAGCCGGGCGGCCGCGCGCTTGATCCGGAAGATGGAATGGAGCGTCGCCGGCGTCGGGTTGCCGAAGACCTCGTCCTGGGCGTCGTCGATCGCCTCGTCGAGGTGCTCGATCGCCGGCAGGTACGCCGTGACGGCCATGTCGAGCACGTGGTAGAGCAGGTAGTCGGGCCCGCGGCGGAGGCGGTTTTCGAGGTCGCGTTCGATGTTCTTGCGGGTCGTCTCGATCACCTCGAGCGGCTCGTTGTGATACGTCACCAGGAAATTCGGGCCGAGGAAGATGTCGAGCTCGTGGAGCCGGACGGCTCGTCGGTCTCGGGGTCGAAGTCGATGGACGTGAAGACGATGTAGAGATAGCGTGCCCCAGTCGTCGACCTTGGGTACGTGCGTGTCCTTCAGGGCGTCCTCGATCGCCAGGGGATGGAAGTGGAACGTGTCGCGGAGCATCGCCTCGACGCCGCGGTTGTCGGCCGAGCCCGGGTCGAGGACGTCGACCCACAGCGTCCCCTTCTCGTCCGCGAGGGCCTCGGCGATGCGGTCGAGCGGCCAGTCGACGGAGATCTCGCCGGAGCCATTGCGGTACATGGCCCGGATCGCGCCCGCGGCCCGGCGCCCGTCGGCGGCGCGCTGACGTCGGTCAGCGTCATCAGGTCATCCCCTCGCGTCATTGATCTGCCGTGCCGTCTCGAGGCGACGCCTCAGGTGGTCCTGCGCCTCCAGCGCGAGGTCGATATCGATCCGCGACGTACCGGCCGCGATGACCCGTCGGATCGGCGATTGAAACGAGCGGAACGTCGAGAGGTTCACGGTTCCGGACTCGGTCGGAATCGCGGGCCCGTAGACGTCGACGAGCCGGATGACGTTCGTGCCCCTGCGGCACCCCGTCGACCGCGAACGATCCGTCGGCGAGGATCGGCGCGGACCGCAAGTTCCCAACAGTGCCCTCCGCCGGCAGGAACTCGATCCATCCGGCGGATATCGGCCGGCCGGCCACCCGTGACGGTGCCCTCGACGCGGGCCGTGGCGAACGACTCGGGCCCCATTCGTTCGCGCAGCCGTTGAGGGCCGCGACCGCGATGGCGATGCTGATCGGCCAGGTGTTCGAGGTGCGGACGGAAATGGTGGGGAGCTCGTGACGTGAGAATTGACGGGGCGACTCTGCTCACGGGTAGGCACGTAGGGTCGACTCGAGCCGGCCAAGGTCGTCGAGCGGTAGCGACTGCCCCCGGGGCAGCCGGACGAACCGCCCGCCGGTGTGCCCGCGGGACGCTGTGAGGTCGAGATGCTCGGCGAACGCGGCGAGCAATCCCCCGCGCTGGCGTTCGCCCGCCAGACGGCCGACGGGCCCGAGCAGCACGAGCAGGCCGCCGGCCTGCATCAGGCCCGCCCGATGGCCCGCGGCCCCCTTCACGACAATCGTACCACCGGCCTGGGCGTACCCCAAGCCGTCGTCGGCGTCGCCGTCGATGACGACTCGCCCGGCGACCAGACCGCTCCCCGCCGCGTCCGCGGCGCCGCCGCGGCACTCGACAGTCACGCGGGGCGCGGCCAGGCCGGCGGCGAGCTCGGGGCCGGCCCGACCGTCGACGACGATCGTCGCCGACCAGGGCCCGCGAGCCCCGCCGCGAGCAATCGCTGGCCCTCGACGCCGGCCAGCACGACCCGGCGTGGCGCCGGCGTCCGAGGACGCGGGCGAGTTCCTTGTTGATCAGGTCGTAGTCGCGGATCTCCGGGACGGCGAGCGTCACCTCGCGCGCCCGGCCGCCGGACCGTCACCGCCGGGGAGCGACACCAGCCACCGGGGCGGGCTTGAGCTGAACTTTCGGGCCGCCGGAGAAGAGCTCCGTCTCGCTCGCGGGCGGGTTGATTCTTGTCGAGGAACTTCTTGAACTCGACGACCTGGGCGGCGAGCTCGTCGCGCGTCTGCTTGACCTGCCCGCCGGCGGACGTGAGCAATTCGTTGGCCGCCCGGCCGAGCTTCTTGATCTGATCTTCGAGCGCGGTCGTGAACGGTCGGGCCCCGGCCGCTGCCGGATGCATCGCGCAGGAGCAGGCCCGAGTTCTGGACATTGTCCTCGCCCGCCACGGCCGGATAGACCTGGTAGAGGAGCAGGCCCGTGAGGTGCCGTGCGTAATCGCTCTGGCCGGCCTTGGTGAACTTCGCCTTCCGCTGGTCGTAGTCGGCGACGATCCTGTCGCCGATCTCCGTGGCGAGCCGGCCCACCTGATAGGCCGCCAGCTTGTAGTTGTAAGGCTGACTTCCCGGGATCGTGAGCATCCCGAGGGCACCAGGCGGCCCAGGCCCGGAGGTCGAACTTGAGGCTCGGGATCGCTGAGGACCGAGAACGCGTAGGCCGCGATGTCGGGCTTGCCCTGGACCCCCGTCGACGACGCGAGCCGAAGCGAGCCGAGCGCCTGCAGCACGCGGAGCTTCACAGGCCACGGCGTCGCCGGCTCCTTCTCGAGGAAGCCGAGCAGGGCCGCAGCGGCCGAGGTCGGCCTGGTTGATATTGAGGACCGTCTGACCCTTGTTGGTCGCGTTCGTCAGGCCCACGGCCGACCAGTGCTTGACCCAGACGACCTGCTTCGGGTCGCTGATCTGCTTGACGAACAGGTCGACCTGGCCGGGCGAGGCTGCGCTGGCCAGGATGATGGCGGCCTGGATCCGCGAGAGCAGATGGCCCTCGAGCAGCGGGGTCAGCTTCGTGAAGAGCGGCGTCTCGAACTGGGCGAGAAAGACCGCATTCTTCTTGTCGTGGGCGATGTTGATCAGCTCGATCAGCTTCACAGAGGCCGCCTCGATCCCCCGGACGGCAGGGGCCCCCGGGGGGAGGTTCGGGGCCGGGTCGACCACCGCCTTGATGTAGTCGTGCTTCGACAGGTCGGCCACCATCTGGTCGATGAAGCGGAGCATGAGCTCCCGATTCACCCCGACGACGTTCGCGGCCATGTTCCGCATCGCCGAGTAATCGGTCTGCGTCAGCTTGGGCTTCGCGTCGGGGAACTCCTGGAACGCCTTCGGATCCAGCAGGGCCTTCGCCCGGGGATCGAGGAAGACCTCGGAGGTCTCCTGCTTGTCCATATTGTCCTTGTCGACGATGCCCGCCTTGTCGTCGTCGTCCTTATCCTTGTCGGCCTGCTTGGGTTCGTCCTTGGCCGGTGCGTCCTTGCGTGGTCGCGGTCTTGGCCGGCGTGTCCTGGGCGAGGGCGAGCGAGGGTGCGCCTGCAAGAAGGGAGGCGGCGACCCAGAAACGCGACAACTTCGAGGCGAGCGCCGCGACCATGTTCGGCAACCTTCCGGGGAATGTCCTGGCAACCTGGAGCGAGGTCGCGCTCGAGATCGTACGTCGCACGTTCGGCCCGCAAAAAGCCTTGTTCGAGGCTATCCCACGCATGGACCTCTGTCAAGCGGCCGAGGCGCCTCCTAGCCTCACCAAATTGCGCCGTCGGTGACGCGAGGAATCGGTGGACGGCCTTGAGTCTCCGCGCCGGCGGCCCCTGCATTTCCGGGGCTTTCCGGGCGCGTTACCATTTCCGGCCGGAGTACGACCGAATTGGAGAGGCTGAAGGATGTCGACGAGACCCGCCGGACGATCGTGGACCCGCGCTCTCATCGCGGGGATCCTCTGCATCGCGTCCAATGTTCGCGGCGCGTGTGCCGACGAGTTCCGTCGCCACGTCGTGGTATCCCAGCAAGGAGATGCGTCCGACGCCGGCCGCGACGTCCTCCGCGCGGGCGGCAACGCGGTTGACGCCGCCGTGGCGACGGCCTTCGCGCTCGCGGTCACTCATCCGGCCGCGGGCAACCTCGGGGGCGGCGGGTTCATCGTCGCCTATCGGGCGTCGACGAAGGAGGTCTTCACCTTCGACTTCCGCGAGACCGCGCCCGGCGCCTCGGGTCCGAGGATGTATCTCGGAGCCGACGGCAAGCCGCTGCCCGGGCATCGCGCGGGCCCGCGGGCCGCCGGGGTGCCGGGGACGGTCCGAGGGCTTGCCCTGGCGCACAGCAGGCTCGGTCGTTCGCGGTGGGCCGACCTCGTCCGGCCGGCCGTCCGCCTGGCACGCGACGGATTCGTCGTCTCGGCGACGCTCGCCCGGGGTCTGAACGCCCAGCTCTTCGACCCGAAGACCGTGGATGCGGCGAACGTGCCGGAAGACCTCGGCGATGCGCGCGACCGCATGTCCGCGTTCCCGTCGTCCATCAGGACGTATCGCAAGCCAGACGGCTCGCCCTGGCGGGAGGGCGACCGGCTCGTGCAGCCCGACCTGGCCAGCACTCTCGAGCGGATCGCGGCCCGCGGCGCCGACGAGTTCTACACCGGCGAGACCGCGCGCCTGATCGCCGACCATTGCGCGAAGAACGGCGGCCTGATCAGCCTCGAGGACCTCGCGTCCTACCGCGCGGTCGAGCGGCCGGCCGTCCACGGGACGTTCCGCGGGCATGACGTCTACGGCATGGGACCGCCCGCCTCGGGGGGCATCCTGGTCGTCGAGATGCTCAACATCCTCGAACGATACGACCTGAAGGCCGACGGCCCGCGCTCGCCGCCGACGCGTCCACCGCGTCGCCGAGGCCATGCGCCGGGGCTTCTTCACGCGGGCCACCGAGATCGCCGACCCCGACGTGGTCGAGCGTCCCCGTCGACCGGCTCGCATCTCACGCTCGTACGCCGACGAGCTGGCCCGGATCGATCACCGACGCGAGCCACGCCCAGCGCCATCGCTCGCCCCGTTCCCGGTCGTCGGGGCGGAGGGGAGCGACACGACACACCTCTCGACGCTCGACGGCGAGGGGAACGCCGTCGCGCTGACCTACACGCTCGAGGAGGGCTACGGGTGCAAGTCGGTCGTCGCAGGGGCGGGCTTCCTGCTCAACAACGAGATGGGCGACTTCAACCTGATCCCCGGCCGGACCGACGCCGCGGGCCGGATCGGGACGCCGCCGAACCTGATCGCGCCGGGCAAGCGGATGCTCAGCTCGCAGTCGCCGACGATCGTCCTGAAGGACGGCAAGGTCCGGCTCGTGACCGGCTCGCCGGGCGGGCGGACGATCCCGAACACGACGCTCTGGGTCGTGCTGAACGTCCTGGAGTTCGGCCTCGAGCCGACGCGCGGCCGTCGAGGCGCCGCGGACGCACCACCCGTGGTTCCCCGACGTGCTCTCGCTCGAGGGCCGATCGTGGCCACGAGGCGACGCTGAACGACCTTCGCGCGCGCGGGCACAAGCTCCGCGTCGGGGGCATCCAGGGCGACGCGCATACGATCGTCGTCGATCCCGCGACGGGGGTGATCCACGGCGTGCCCGACCCGCGGAGGCGGACATCTCGTGCCTCAGGTGACTGAGGGACCGTGTTTCTTCAGGGCAACGTCGGGCACTCCTCGCGATTTGCACCGTCCCGGGCCGGAGGGGTCCCCGTAGAGCCTCGTGGGCGTTCCACTCGAGGTCGCAACGACGCGATGCGGCGTCCGGCTGATGGTGGCCTAGGTTTCTCGTGGGAGAAGCGTCGGGCGAGTCCCGTCGCCGTCGCATCGACTCGAAAGCCGACGAATCGCGGCAAGTCGCCGCACGCCGACACGCAGACTACGGGGGATGATCGATGACCGCCGCCAGGACATCGGCGAGCCCGACACTCTTGCTCAGGATCAGCGACGGGACCGTCCACATGCACCGCTCGTTCACGGATTTTCAGCAGGCGACGCGGAGCGCCGAGGCCTTCGCCGGGGCGGGTTTCGCGGTCTCGATGTTCTCGGCGACCGGGCGGTTTCTCATGGGGTTCCAACCCCGTCGTCAGGACCGGTTGGCCGTGTAAGGCCTCGTCCGAGGCGCGGTTCGCCGGGGGTTTTCGGCCGATTTGAAGCCTCTCGGGGTAAAAAACCCGAAAAAATCGCGGAAAAACGGGGTGGGATGATCCGCGGAAGCCACTTTTCCTGTATGTTTTCAGCATCCGAGTCGAAAACGATCGGCAGGAGCCACGGCGCTCGGCCTCATTGGGGAGGCCGGGGCCGATCGGCCCGACGTCGGTAGCGACCCACGCACAGGAGGGCATCAGACCCCATGGCCAAGAAAGCCGCGCCCAAGGGCGCCGAGTCGAAGGCGTCCGGCAGCACCGGGGGGGCCTCACGCCCCAGGTCGGCCACCAAGGCCGACATCTACGCCGCCATCTCGGAGAAGACCAGCCTGAGCAAGAAGGAAGTCGCCGCCGTCTTCGACAGCCTCGTCGAGCTGGTCGAGCAGCGAGCTCGGCAAGAAGGGCCCCGGGCTCTTCCAGCTCCCCGGTCTGCTCAAGCTCAAGGTCGTCCGCAAGCCGGCGACCAAGGCCAAGCAGGGCATCAACCCCTTCACCAAGGAGCCGATGCACGATCAAGGCCAAGCCCGCCCGGAACGTCGTGAAGGCCGTTCCGCTGAAGGCGCTCAAGGACCTCGTCTGATCGCTTCGGTTCGCTTTGCGCGGCCGGCGCGACTGCGGGTCTCCCCCGGGCCGCGCCGGCCGTTTCGCTTTCGAACCGACACTCCGCGGTCGCATTCGGCCGAAGTCCATCGGCGGCGACCGTGGAATTGATCTGAGGCCGCCGCGCTGCTCAACGCCACGGGACCGGGTCTTAGGCTCGCACGCGTGGCCGCGTCCGTTGTGCGCTCCCGAGCAGCGCCAAGCCGTCATGCCAGAAAACGGCAGCGCATGACGAAGGCCGTGGGTCCTGCGGAGACCCCCGGCCTTCGATGGTTTGATGACGTCAGCCGATCAGGCCGTCACCGAGCACCCACCCCGAGCACCGGCGTGCCGGCGGCAGTCCCGGCCGAGGTGTTCGCCGACCCGTTGATCGGCACGCCGATCGACCTCACGCTTCGCACAGCGAAGGAGTACTGCATCATGGTGTTGATCACCGTGCTGAACGGAGCGGCCAGGCGGTCGAGGAAGATGGTCGTCCGCACGATCGGGTCGCGATAGACCACAAGCCGGTCGCCGGGCATGATCTGGTAGTTCGTCGTCGCGTCACCGACGTTGATGATCGCCGAGAGGTTGACCGGCAGGACCTGGTCGCAGCAGGCTCCGGGGGCGCGGGCCGGACGAGGCGGATGTTCTGCGGCGCGGCCGTCGGCAGCAGGCCCCCGGCGAACTGGACCGCGTCGAGGACCGTCTCATTGCCGGTGATCGTGCAGCCGGCCCGGAGAGCCGACGTCGCCCCACACGTAGTAGACCTTGCTGTTGTATGCCGCCACGTCAACGAAGACCCGGTCCGACTGGGACGGCTCGACGTCCTCATACTGTTGGGTTCGCTCGTCGTATCTCGTCAGGCCGAGCGTCTGGTCGGTCAGATACTGCCTGAGGTGGATGACCAGCTTCTCCTTGATCTGATCGACCGTCAGGCCGGCGACGTACATGTCCCCGTAGAAGCCGAGGCTTACCTTACCGTCCGGGCGGACCAGCCGCTCGCCGGTGATCGCCCGCCCCGGCAGCGCCTCGAGCACCTCGATCGAGGATCAAGTCGGGCGGTTCGACGACGTATTCCGGCATCGAGACCTTGGTGAATTCCTTGGGGATATTGCTCTTCGCGATCCGCTCCTCGGGCGTCCTCACCGTCTGGCACCCGCATGAGGCGGCGACGGCGACCGTCAGCGCCAGGCCGATCCCGCGAAGCTTGAGCGTTGTGCGATCCATGCGACACTCCTGCCCGGCGATCCCCGGCCGGTGCGACCGACGCCCTGTCGGTTGTGGTGGGACGTGACCTGATCGTCGTGGCCGATGGTCGGCCCTTCGGTCACCGCGACCCGGCGCCGACCCCGCACCGGGACCGGGCCGTCGTCAGACATCAGACAGATCGGCTTGACGAGACGAGATCCTGGAGCGTATTCGCCGCAAGCCTCGTCATCGCGCGTTGTTCCTCTGGGTGACCGTCCGGTTGAAATAACGGTTCGCCCCCTGGTTCGACCGGGTCCCCTCATGAAGGACGCCCCCGTGTTGGCCGTGGGCGCGTCCGCGATCATCGGCAGCGCCACTCGGTTGAGCTCGACCGGAGGACGCGAGGGATAGGGCGAAGCCTTCGCGCCCAGGGGCGTCGAGGCGTCCACCGCGCTCGGTGCCGTCCGGGCGAGCCTGGTCGCACCGGCGGTCGCGCCGGGCGCCGGCCGCGTTCCGCTGATCACGCCCGAGCCAATCCCTCCGTTCCGCTGATTCTGCAGATACATGTAGGTGATGTAGTCGGGGTTCGCCTGACCCAAGGGCATGAGATACGGGTTGAGGAACGGCATGCCCGGGGTGACCGTGGCACTGCCGTAGGCCGCCGATGCGAGGCTCTGTTGTGCCTGGTAACCCGAGGTCGGCACCTGGGCCCGCACGCGTGCCGAAACGCCGAGGCACAGCAGGGCCGCAAGCAGCGCCATCCGCTGGTGGGACCGTCCTGTCATGATCGCCTCCTCGTCCTTGAGGTCCGTGGCGCATTCCTGATCGGCAGCGATCGGCCGGGCAGAGCAACTTTTCCCTCTGCGTCAACCTCAGCGGATGAGCAGGGATCGTCCATCTTGCCGATTCAGCGCAATGCTTCCCGGCCCACCCCGTCCCCGGGAATGAGCTTGAGCGCCCAGGGCGCCGGGCCCGATCGATCTCAACACGGCAGGGGAGTCCTGCCCGGACGAGCCAGGAGTCCGCGGATCGCGGCTTGATCCATCCCACCCCGCAACCCATGAGGCGAGGATGTCGACGTTATCATGGAGGAAGGCCGGATCGTCCTCGGCCCTGGCCCTATCGCTGGTGGTCGGGCTTCCGGCGCTGGCCCAGGCCCAGCTTTTCCCGAACATGTGGATCCAGCGCGAGCGGACGCCCTGCCCCAACGAGCCGCCGTTCTACGCGCACATCCGCCACAATTACTACGGGTATTTCCCGACGTGCTGGCGCAAATTCCCCGAGGGCTGGGCCTGCCCCTGCCCCAATCCGGAGATTCCCGACGCCGCCGCCTCGTTCCGCCAACGGCCGCGCGACCCCAAGCCCGAGCTACCTCCGCCCGAAAGCATTGAAGGTGGCGCTCCGCTCGGCGGGATGGCGCCGGACCTGGGCCCCGGCCCTGGTCCTGGTCCGGGCACGCCTCGCCGCGGCGACGCGGACATTCCGCCTCTCCCGCGGAGTATCAGCCCGCTGAACGACGGCCTCGGGGCACCGGGTGGGCGTGACGCCAACCCCGCTCAGCCGACGCCCGGGCGCGGCAACCAGCCCGAGCCGCGAGACCCGTTCGAGCCGACCAAGCCGGCCATTCCCCGCTCCGCCGGGCCCGGTGCCTCGCTCAGAATGGCCCCGCCGGCCGGCGACGGCCCCGCCCTGGAGCCTCCGGCGGGCGAGTCGACGAGCGTTCAACCGGCCTCCGCCAGCGACAGCCTCGCTGTCGCCGGGAGATCCCGTCCTCGCTCTGCCCGAGATGTCCAGGCCCGACGGTCCCCCGACGCAGGACCCGGACGATGCCGGCTTCGCTCGCGCCCGACGCGACGGCCGTCAACTCCGCGCCCGCTTCGGACGCCGTCCCCGCACAGGCTCCGAGGCGTCCCGGACTGCTGAGCGGGCTGCTGAATCTGGGGAACCGGCGGCGGCGCTGAGTGCTTCCGTCCTCGGATCTCTCTGCGACCCCGGTCCTTCTTCACGCGAGAAGGCCGGGGTCGCTCGCTTTTCCCGGGACTTGTCGAGAGCGGCGGAGCGACGCAACGATAGGTGCGCCGAGCCAAGTCGCGATCCTGTCCGCCCATGCAACGCGGCACCGACATGAACCTCATCCTGGCGAGCACCTCGGCCTACCGCCGCAAGCTTCTGGAGCGACTCGGCCTGCCGTTCCGTTCGGTCGCTCCCGGCGTCGATGAGAGGGCAATCGAGAGCCGGGGCGGAGACCCGCTCGATCTCGCTGAGCGGCTCGCGCGCGCGAAGGCCGAGGCCGTGGCGGCGCGCGAGCCGGACGCCGTTGTCGTCGGAAGTGACCAGCTCGTAGTCTTCGAGGACCACGTGTTGGGAAAGCCCGGTACTGCCGCAAGAGCGGTCGAGCAATTGCTTGCGATGGCCGGTCGCGAGCATCAGCTCATCACCGCCGTCGCTGTCGCGGACGGAGGCAAGGTCGAGGTCAAGACGAACGTCGCCCGGCTCCGGCTCCGCCCGCTGGACGAGGACGAGGTCGCCCGGTACGTGGCGGCTGATCGTCCTCTCGACTGTGCCGGGAGCTACAAGATCGAGTCACTGGGAATCTGCCTGTTTGACCGCATCGAGTCGAGCGATCAGACAGCGATCATAGGCTTGCCGCTCTTGACACTCTGCGCCATGCTCCGGGCCAGAGGCTTCCCGTTGCCCTGAGAGTCCGTTGCACTGTTGAATACCCTGGTCGAAGGCCGGGGTGCCTGGGGTCGAGCGGAGCGGGCCCCCGGCGGCGACGGCCCTCGCTGGGGGCTCGCTCCGCTCGACCCCAGGCACCCGGCCCCATGCCCGAGGTATTCAACGGAGCAAGAATCCGCGTGATGAGCCTCAGGGTTCCCTGGGTCTCGGGACCCGAGGCCCCGCGCCGAGCGAACCCGAGCGGCCGCCTTCCGTTCGCCTTTGTGCGGGTCTATGCGAGCGCCGACGCACGAAGCCGAGCGGGGGCGGACGGATCGGGATTGGCTTTGTTTCGGCGGCCGGGGGATTGGCTTTGTTTCGGGGGCGGGAATTGGCTTCGTTTCGGCAAACAGCCGGCCGGATTGGGTTCGTTCCGCGCCCGGGCCTCGCTCGCCAAGCCGGACCCGTTCGGCGCGACGGCCGCCGATCGCGGACGATCAGGGCCGGTCCGCCAACCCGCACCGACCCCCTCCTCACACACCTCCTGAGCTCGCCTTCCACGAGGGCGTGACGCCGCTCACTTGGAGAGCCGGTCAAGCACGTTCCGCGTGATCCGCTCGACGGCCGGGTCTCCGCCGCGGAGCCCGTGGGCCCAGTCCGTCGAGCCGACCGTGATCACGGTCCCGCCGCGCGTGTAGATCGCCCATCACCGCGTTGCCGCCCCGGCCTTTCTCCCAGAATTCGAACCAGTCCGAATCATCCGGGGCCCATCGCGCCGGGGCCGTGGCCAGCACGACGAAGCTGGTGGGCGTGCCGTCGCGATGGGTCGGCTCGGGCCGTCCGTTTTTCCATACGAGCTCGCACCCGTCGCACTCGTAGCCGACAACCGTGTGCTTCGCTCCGAACGGCTGGCCGTCCTCGAGGTTCGTGCCATCGAACACCCAGTGGTCAGCGCGATGGACCGTGTAGGCCCCCGGCGCTTCCGCCAGATTCCCATGGCTCCTGTGATAGCCGCCCCAGAGGAATCCCACGCCCGTCAGCGAATTCTCGGGCCGACCGATCAGGGGATGGCTCCAGAGCGTCGTCAGCGTCCTGCGGTCCGTCGACCGGTAGACCGGGTCGCCGCCGAAGGCCTGCTTCCAGCAGGCCAGAGCCCGCCCGCCGTCCTCGGTGCGAACTTGCCAGCAGACGGAATTGCCGCTGAAGAACGCCACATTGCCGCCGGCACCGATGTACGCCTCGAGGTGGTCACGCATCGGCGCCGACCAGTATTCGTCGTGACCGACGCTGAGCACGAGTTTATAGGCCTTCAGGATCTCGGGATGCAATTCGAGGTCGGAATTCGCGGCGTAGTCGAGTTGATAACCATTCCTTCTCCGCCCAGGCGACGAATGGCGCCTCCCAGTTGAGAAACTGGCTGCCGCCCGGCCGATCGAACGAGACGCGGCGACCCTGGACCTTGTCGCGCGCGTGGTAGGCGTAGAGGCTGTAGCCGCCCCAGTTGTTGTAGGCATTGTACGTGTTCGTCGCCAGCTGGATGAGAATCCTCGCGTCTCGGCCCGGACGGGCGGACCGCACGATGAAATAAGCTTCCGCTTGACCCACGGCGGGATCTGAGGATTGCACGCGCGCCGTGTAGTAGCCCGACTTCCATTCCGGCCCCACCGGGATCGTCAGCGCGACAGGCCACCGGCACCCGTGACTCGAGGCGTTGTCCGGAATGGCATGGGACGTGCCCTCGAGCCCCTCCTTCGACCACACGCGTTCGCGCGTTGCGCCGAAGCGTTCGACCTCGACCGAAACCGCCTTGGCGGTCGTCGAGATGGCCAGGCCCACGGGCTCGCCCTGGGTCACGCTCAGCGTCGTCGCGTAGGCGGCGAGTGCGGGACGCTCGGCGCCGCCAGACGCGGCTTGAAAGCAGAGGAACAGGACGCTCGTCGTCACCATATCATGCATCGGCGCCGCTCCGGGACGTGGGTCCGCACAACGGGCCGATTGTCGGGCCCGTGCAGGACCGACGCAAGGCCGGCCGGCGATCAAGCCGTCGTCACGCGGGCCACGACCTCGAGCCCGTAGTGGGCGATGCCTTGGTCGCGAAGGACATGCTTGCGGACCTTGCCCGTGACCGTCTTGGGCAGCGACTCGGCGACCACGACGTAATGCGGGACCTTGTAGTGGGCGATCCTGCCCCGGCAGTACTCGAGCAGCTCCCGGTCATCGAGAGAGTCGCCCGGTTTCGGCACGACCCAGGCCGCGGGAACCTCGCCGTATTTGGAGTCGGGGAGCCCGACGACGGCAACCTCGGAGACTTTCGGATGCCCGTGGAGGAATTCCTCGACCTCGGGAGGATAGATATTCTCCCCACCTCGGATGATTAGCTCCTTGCATCGGCCGACGATCCGATAGTTCCCGTCCTCGCGGCGCCTGGCGAGATCGCCCGTCGCCAGCCATCCCTCATCGTCGATGGCTCGCGCCGTCGCCTCCGCATTGCGGTAATAGCCGGCCATGACACCGTGGCCCCTCGCCCAGAGCTCTCCCGCCTCCCCTTCTCCGACGTCCTGACGAGTTGCGGGATCGACCAGCCGCACCTCGACGCCAGGGATCGGCCGCCCCACGGTGCCGACGCGGACGTCGAGCGGATCGTCCGCCGAGGTCATCGTGATGATCGGCGACGCCTCGGTCTGGCCGTAGCCGATGGTGATCTGCCGGGCGCCGAGGGCCTCAGTCACCGCCTCCATCAACGGCAATGGACACGGGCTGCCCGCCATTATTCCCGTACGCAGCGACGTGAGGTCGCGCGTCGATCGCGCGGGGTGGGCGAGCTCCGCCACGAACATGGTGGGCACTCCGTAAAGCGAAGTGCATCGTTCCTTGTCGACGGCCTCCAGCGTCGCCCCCGGGTCGAATGTCGGCGCGGGGATCACCATCGCAGCACCAGTTACGGCGCAAGCGAGGGTGCCCAGGACACATCCGAAGCAATGGTAGAACGGCACCGGGATACAGACCCGATCGGCGGCCGTGTACTGGGTACGGCAAGCGGAGTGGTAGGCGTTCATCAGGACGTTGCGATGCGTAAGCATGGCCCCCTTCGGCAGACCGGTCGTGCCGGAGGTGAACTGGATGTTGTAGATGTCGCTCGCCCGCGCCCCCCGTTCCCTCGCCGCGAGCTCCGGGTGAGGTTCGTTGGACATGAGCTCGTCCCACGGCAGCCAGCCCGGGCCCGGGGTGGGTCCGATCGAGACGAGCCGGCGAAGGACCGGTAATCTGGTCGAGTGCCAGGCTTGCGCTGCCGAGCGAGACGCATCGGGACACAGCTCGTGCACCATGCCGACGAAGTCCGACGTCTTGAACGGCGCCCCGACGATGAGGGTCGTCACGTCGGCCTGCGCCAGCGCCTGTTCGAGCTCGTGGAGCCTGTAGGCCGGATTGATGTTCACGAGGACCGAGCCGATCCGGCCGACGGCGAACTGGGCGACGACCCATTCGGGCACGTTCATCGACCAGATCCCGACGTGTTCGCCGACACCGACGCCCGCCGCGATGAGACCGGAGGCGAGTTGGTCGACACGCTGATCGAACTCGGACCAGGACCATCGGATCGCGAGTCGGGGGAACACGACGGCATCGCGCCGGGGGTGGCCGGACGCCGTCTGCCGGAGGACCTCACCAACGGTCAGACCGTCGATCCAGGGAGACTCCTCGGTCATCGTCGGATCTCCGGCATGGGGAGTGGTGCGGTTCGCCCCTCAAACGAGGATCGCCCACGCCGGGCGCCGCTTTTCGAGGAAGGCCCTCATGCCTTCGGCCGCCTCGTCCGAGACGCGGACGGCGGCACTGACGGCCGCGGCGCCGCGGAGGTCGCGCGGACGGCGCGTCGCCTCGTCGAGCTGCTTCTTCGTCGATGCGAGCGCGATCGGCCCTGCATCGACCAGCGACCGTCCGAGGGCCAGTGCGACCTCAAGACATTCGGCATCGGGCACGACCCGATTGACGAGACCCCAACGTTCGGCCTCGGCGGCGAGGATGGCTTCGCCCGTGAGCAAAAGCTGGCGTGCGCGGCGATCGCCGACGAGGCGGGTCAGGTCGTGCATGACGATCGCGGCAACGAGCCCGCGCTTGACCTCGGGGTACCCGATTCGCGCGGACTCGGCGGCGACGACGAGGTCGCACGCCATCGCGAGACCCGCCCCGCCCGCCAGCGCGTCGCCATTGACGGCCGCGATCACGGGCTTGGGACATTCGTGGATCTGCGCGATCAGGTCGGCCAGCGCCTGCGCCGGCGACCGCCGCACGCTCGGCTTCGGGCTCGCCCGTCGCCACGGTCTTCACCGCCTCCTGGAGATCCATTCCCGAGCAGAACGCCGGGCCGGCGCCAGTCAGCACGACCGAACGGACGGTCGCGTCGTAGCGGGCTCGATCGATGGCGTCGCCGAGGCCCGCGATGACCGGTGACGACAGCGCGTTGCGCCGGTCGACCCGATCGATCGTGATCAATGCCACCGGCCCGCGCGAGTCGGTGCGGACGAAAGTGCCGTGATTCATGGAGCGTCCTCCAGGGAGCCGGGCGCCGGCAGCCTAAGCTCGAGGAGGGCCACGCCCAGCGCTTTTCCCTGCGTATCGAGCCGCAGGGAACGGCTCGCACCGCCAGCCAGCGCCGAATCGATCACGAAGTTCAGAGCAAGGATATGCGGCAGCTCGTACCGTCTGACCGCGCCGATGCCGAGCGGCGCGAAGTAGCGGGCCACCTCGGCCTCGGTGAGGTGGCGGCGAATCCAATCATAGCAGCCCGAATCCCGTGCGACGACGCCGACGTTGGCGCGGTTGCCCTTGTCCCCGCTCCTGGCGTGCGCCAGCTCGCCCAGTCGAATCGTGTCGGGCGCATCACTCATCGCGTCCCTCCTCGTAAGCAGGAAACGGACTCGGACGGCAACAACCTAGCCCGAACCGGCCCATTCCGCGGCCGTCCTCACCCGCGTTTCCGTCCGGATCCGCTCGCGAGGCACGAGCGCAGGCCAGTAGCCGAAGGCGGCCCTGGGCTCCGGCCTCCCCGACGCATAGCCCGCGACGCCCGGCGGACCTGACGTGACGAGCGGGGCGATTTCTCGGCAGAACCGAGCGACCGCAGAGCGCCGAGGATCGCGGACCGTCACCCGAAGCACGACCTCGGGCGGGGGCGACCTGGGAATGAGAACACCGGGGACCACGTCGCCCGCGCCGAGAACCTCGACGAGGGAATCGGCCAGCTCGAAGCCTCCTCGACGGACTCGATCGAGAACCAGTCGTCCGCACGCCCGGGCCTTGGCCACGGCATCGCGACCGACGACGGCGACCATCCCTGTTGCCATCCAGCCGTCGCGATAGATCGCCGAGAGCTTGAGACTCGCTCCCGGCGGATTTCCACGGGCCCCGACGAGGGACACGCGATCGGGCCCGGCCTGTTCCAGCCGGATCGAGGCGAGGTCGACGTCCACGTCGGGTGTACGATAGCGGGCTGGGTCGTCAATCTCGTAGACGAGCTGCTCGGACGACGGTGCCGACCGAGACGATGCCCTCCGGTGCCCTCGGGTTTTGTGATGAAAGACGACGCCGTCGGCGGCGACCTCGGCGATCGGGTAGCCGATCGACGCCAGGTCGGGCACTTTGTCCCACTCGTGCCAAAGGCCTCCGGTCGCCTGCGCACCGCACTCGATCATGTGGCCCGCCGCACTGCCGCCGGCGAGGCGATCCCAGTCGTCCCAGGACCAACCAAACCTCGCGGCGGCAGGCCCGAGCGTCAGCGACGCGTCGGCCACGCGTCCCGCGATGACGATGCCGGCGCCGCGGCTGATCGCGTCGGCGATCGGTCGCGCCCCGAGATACACGTTGGCGGCGACGAGCCGCTCGGCAACCGTCGTGATCGGCTCCCCCGTCTCGAGATGAGCGCAGGTCGACCCCGGCCGCGATCCATTCGGGGATCTGCTCGAGCACGTCGTCACCGGTGATGACGCCAATGGCCATGTCGTCGCGGGCCGCGGCCCCAAGAACGTTCCCCACAGCGCCGCGCGCAGGCCCGCGGGTTCAGACCGCCGGCGTTTGTGACGATGGTCGGGCCACCCTGTGCCTCCAGCAGGGGCACAAGCCTCTCGAGCAGTTCCGGGAAGTCGCCGACATAGCCGGCGCCCGGATCCTTGGATCTCATGTGCGCAAGGATGGCCATGCTGAGCTCGGCCAGGTACTCGAGCGTCAGGACGTCGATCCGGCCGTCGCGTACGAGGAAGTACGGAGCGTCGAGGTTATCGCCCCAGAAGCCCGCCCCGTTGCCGATGCGTATCGTGTCGGCGTTCATGGGAGGCCACGCCCTTACGTCTGGAACACGCCGAGCGATTGCGGACTCGGAACGCCCGGTCGGCAAGCGATCGAGAGCGCCTCGATCAGAACTTCGCGCGTCCGCGCGGGGTCGATGATGGCATCGATCCAGAGCCGGGCGGCCGCGTAGCGCACGTCCGTCTCGCGATCGTATCGCGCGTGCAGCTCGGCGCGGAGCTCTTCCAGGCGGGCGTCGTCCGCCGGTTGGCCCTGGCGCTTGAGCGCGGCCACCTGAATGTCCAGCATCGTTCGCGAGGCCTGGCTCGCGCCCATGACCGCATAGCGTGCGTTCGGCCACGCGAAGACGAAACGCGGGTCGAATGCCCGGCCACACAGGGCGTAATGGCCGGCGCCGAAGGAATGGCCGATGATGACCGTGATCTTGGGGACCGTCGCGTTGCTGACCGCGTTCACGAGTTTCGCGCCGCGGCGGATAATCCCCGATCGCTCGGCATCGCGGCCGACGTCGAAGCCGTTCACGTCCTGGAAGAAGAGCAGCGGCACGCGCGACTGATTGGCGTCGAGCACGAAACGCGCGGCCTTGTCGGCCGAATCACCGTAGACCACACCCCCGAACTGGATCGGGCCGCCGCCCGCGGGCTTGAATCGCAGCCGCTGATTGGCAACGATCCCGACCGAGAGACCCTGGACCGACGCAAACCCGCACGCGAGGGTCCGGCCGAAGTCGGGGCGGTACTCCTCGAATCGTCCGCCGTCCACGATGGCAGCCAGGACGTCTCGGACGTCATACTGGGCCGACGGGTCCGCGCTGGCGATATCGTAGAGTTCTTCGCCGCGGCGACTCGGCGGCTCGCCAATCGACGAGCCGTCCGGCTCGGGCGGCAGGAGCGCGACGAGGCGGCGAATCCGCGCCAGGCAACCGTCGTCGTCAGTCTCGCGGAAATCGACGGTGCCGCTGAAGGCCGAATGCATCCAGGCGCCGCCAAGATCCTCATGGGACACGTCCTGTCCGATCGCCGCTTTCACGAGCGCCGGGCCGGCCAGGTAAAGTCCGGAGCCTTCGGTCATCAGGACCGTGTCGCACAGGACCGGCAAGTACGCACCGCCCGCGACGCAGTTGCCCATGATCGCCGCGATCTGAGGTATTCCGCGCGCCGAGAGCACGGCGTTATTTCGGAAGATTCGGCCGAAATCGTCAGCGTCGGGGAAGACCTCGTCCTGCATCGGCAGGAAGACGCCCGAAGAGTCGACGAGATAAACGAGAGGGAGAAAGCTCTCGGCGGCGACCTGCTGCGCGCGGAGGACCTTCTTGATCGTCATCGGGAAGCACGCGCCGGCCTTCACGGTCGCGTCGTTGGCGACGATCATCACCCTCCGCCCGGCCACGATCCCGACGCCCGTGACCACGCCGGCGGACGGGGCGCCGCCCCACTCCTCGTACATCCCGACGGCGGCCCAAAGGCCGATCTCGAAGAACTCGGTCCCGGGATCGAGGAGTGCGGAGATTCGCTCGCGGGCCGTCTTGCGGCCCTTCTCATGCTGCCGGCGGATCGCCTCGGGGCCGCCGCCCTGGCGAATGGTTTCGGCTTCCGCAAAGAGCCGTGCCGTCGCATCTCGCAGACCCGGGTGCACCTCGGAACGTCGGACGGCGGTCGCCACGTGCCTTCTCCTCAGAGTCGCTCGACGACCATCGCCACGGCATTACCGCCGCCGAGGCAGAGAGCGGCCACGCCCAGACGCCCGCGCCGGGCTTTGAGGGCGTGCAGGAGCGTCACCAGCACCCTCGCGCCGCTCGCGCCGATCGGATGGCCCAGCGCGATCGCGCCGCCGTTGACGTTCACCCGCGCCGGGTCCAGCTCGAGGCCGCGGATGCAGCCCAGCATCTGCGCGGCGAACGCTTCGTTGATCTCGTAGAGATCGATGGCGTCGGTGCGCGAGGCCGGCCTTCGCCAGCGCCTTGCGGATCGCTCCGATCGGGGCGAGGAAGAGGTCGCGGGGCTCGAGGCCGGAGGTCGCCGATGCGAGGATCCGCGCGATCGGCGAAACGCCGGACTGCGTTACCGCCGATTCCCGACCGACGACGAGCATGGCCGCGCCGTCGCTCAGGGTCGAGGAGTTGCCGGCCGTCACGACGCCGTCGGGCCTGAACGACGGAGCGAGACGGGAGAGGCCGACTTCAGTCGTGTCGGGCCGCGGGCCCTCGTCCTGGTCGATCGTGACCGCGCCCTTGTTGCCCCGGACTTCGACGGGGACGATCTCCTCGCGGAAGGCGCCAGACGCCGTCGCCGCGGCGGCCGCCGCTGACTCTCGACGGCATACGCGTCGAGGTCGGCACGGGAGAGCCCGCACGTCTCGGCGATCCGTTCCGCGGCAAGTCCCATCGGCCAGCCTTCGATGGCGCAGGTCAGCCCGTCGTGGAGCAGGGAGTCGACGAGCGGCCTCTCGCCGAGCTTCCAGCCCGACCGTCCCCCCGCGAGGAGGTGCGGGGCGTTGCTCATGCTCTCCATGCCGCCGGCCAGAATCGGCCCCTCGGCGCCGGCGCGGATGGCCGTCTCGGCGAGCATGACGGCGCGCAGGCCCGGAGCCGCAGACCATGTTCACGGTCAGGGCGCTCGAGGACGGGCTCATGCCGGCGCCGATGCGCGACCTGCCGGGCGGGTGCCTGGCCGGCGCCCGCGGCCAGGACGCAGCCGACAATCGCTTCCTCGACGCTCGCCGCGTCGACACCGGCGCGTTCGATGGCGGCTCGCGCGGCCACCGTGCCGAGCTCGACCGCCGTCTTACCCGCCAGGCCGCCGAGAAATCGGCCAATCGGCGTCCGGCAGGCCGAAAGGATCAAGGGATGCGGTGCGGCCATCGGCTCCCCTTCCCGGCCCTCGGTCGGTCAACGATTCGCTATCAGCCCGTGCCGGACCAGGGCCTTGATGTGCTTGCACCCGGAGGGGTCGAGGCCGTCGCGACGAAAGATATAGTCGGGACAATCGCAGGCCGCGCCGTATGACGTCTCAAGGAGGTCATACACGGCGCCGTCGGCCTTGACCAGCCGATAGGCCCTCCGCGACGGGCCGGCGGCGGGCGACAATGACAGGAGCACATAGGCCGCCTGGTCGATCGTCAGGAGGAGCTTGGACCGCGCGGCTTTCGACACGTCTAGCGGTCGCGTTTTCGGCGGACGAACAGGGGCGATTTGCATACTAGATTCTAGGCGTTTTTCCGTCACAAGACAAGGAGTTACGGCCTTTCTCGGCTGGGAAAGCGAGGCCCGCGCGCGGAACTTTCTTGTGGCTGCGGGTTGAATAGCCCAAGCAGGGCGCGCGGACCCCGATGACATCAAGAATCCGCTCGACGACGAGGGCTCGGCCATGTCCACCATACGAGTAGTCGCATTGAGCCTGGGGTTGGCTGTCGGCGGTTCCGGCCCGGCCCTGTCGCAGGCGTTTCAGACGCCACCGCGCGAGACGTTCGAGCAGCTCGACGTGAATGGAGACGGAACCATTGAGAAGGCCGAGGTCCCGGACCGGGCCAGGGCCGCCTTCGACCGGCTTCTCAAGCTCGGCGACGCCGACAAGGATGGCAAGCTGCAGTCGAATGAGTTCCGCGATTTGGTCGTGTCGATGCGAAACGCCGGCCCCGCGGGCGCCGGCAACAACCTTGGTATTTTCGCCGTCGATCCCATGGGCAGGTTCAAGGCCTTGGACAAGAACGGAGACGGGAAGGTCAGCCGCGAGGAGTTCGCCGGCCGTCCTGCGATGTTCGAGCGGGTCGACGCAAATAAAGACGGGTTCCTCGTGGCCGACGAGGTCAAGGCACTCGTCGGATCGGCCTCAAAGCAGGGGATGAGTACGCCGACCGGACCCCAGCCTGGGGCGCGGATCATGGCGATGGACAGGAACGGCGACGGCAAGGTCAGTCGCGAGGAGTTCTCCGGCGCCCCGGCGTTGTTCGACCGGCTCGACGCTAACGGCGACGGATTCCTCGCCCGGGACGAGGCGGCGGAGGCGCCGGGGATCGTGCGGGAGTTGCTGCGCGGAATGGACTCGAACGGTGACGGCAAGCTGTCTCGCGACGAGTTCCGCGGACCGCCCGAGCGGTTTTCCCAGCTTGACGCCGACAAGGACGGATTCGTGGGATTCGACGAGATCCGCGCCTCGCCTCCGATGCAGTCTGCGCCCTCGGGCGCGGGGAAGAAGGCGGAATCGCCCGCGAAGAAGGACTGATCGCGCGACCGCCGACCGGGCTCCCCAAGACAGCGCGCGGACGTGGAAGACCGCAGTCGTCGTCGGCTCCTCCGTAACTCCGGCACGCGTGAGGCGGAAGATCCGGACCGTGCGCACCGGGTCAACCCGAAGCGACCCAGGTCCCGCCCCGATCACTGTGCCGTGACCAGCGCCTCGTCGCCACGGCGACGGCCGCGAGTACGATGAGACCGCACAGAAGCCGTGGGTCTCGGCGAGGATGGTGAAAGACAATCCCGGCAACCAGCACGCAAGTCCCGAGTCCGAGCAACGCGGCACCCATCGATCGCAAGAGCGCCCTCATCCGCTGACCGCGGCGCAGAGTCCACAGTCCCGCCCACGCACCCGCGACGGTCAGCAACGCTCCCGACGCCGCGAACAGCAGCGACCGGCCGAGCGGAGTCGGCCCAAAGGCGTCCTCCGCAGCGCCGAACCCCAGCCAGCCGGCCGCGCCGACGAGTTGGAGGAGCACACCCCAGGCCGTGAGCAGGGCCGCCAGACTCCGAAGGCCGGCGGCCCGATCATCGGCATCTGGTGAGGCCGACGCGGTGTCCGTCGACCCGGCCGAACGTCTCGTTGTCACCTGGCGAGCGGACACAAGTCCCAGGGTCCGCAGATGGGCTTCGGCGACGCATTCTCCGCACCAGGAAAAGGCCAGGTGCCCATCAGGGAGACGGCCCGCCCTGAGCCTTCGGACTCGGCGACCGCAGCGTGAACAACGCATCGTCTCGATCCGAGACCGGCACGAAGCCGGGACGCGAAGGGTCCGAACTCACGACCGCGCCGAGCCGGCCCCCGACTCGTCGAGCTTGCGGTAGAGCGACGAGAGCCCGAGGCCGAGCCGGCGGGCGGCCTCGCGCTTGTCTCCGCCGCAACGATCGAGGACACGCGCGATGTGCGCACGCTCGAATCTGTCGAGCGCCGAACGAAGGTCGTCGGTGTCGGGCCCGAGCTGGCCCTCGACTTCCGCGGCCGGGCCCACGAGCTCCGGGGGGAAGTCCGCCCAGGATAGGAGAGGACCTTCGGCGAGGATCATCGCCCGCTCCAGCGCGTTGTCCAGCTCGCGGACGTTGCCCTTCCAGGTCGCGGCCGAGAGGCGGCGGATCGTCGTGTTGTCCACCATCACGGGGGATCTTCCCATGCGTTCCGCGTGCCGCGAGAGTAGAAAAGGGATCAGCTCCGGGATGTCCTCGCGACGATCTCTCAAGGGCGGCACGGATATGGCGACGACGTTCAGGCGGTAAAAGAGATCCGGGCGGAACGAACCGGCGGCGGCCTCGGCAGCGAGGTCCTTGTTCGTCGCGGCCAGCACCCGGGCTCCTGTCGCGACCGGCCGGGTCGCGCCGACCGGCAGCACCTCCTTCGTCTCGATGGCACGGAGAAGCTTGGCCTGGGTGGCCAGCGGCAGTTCGCCGATCTCGTCGAGGAAGACCGTCCCGCGCCCGGCCGCGGCGAAGAGGCCGAGCCGATCGCGATCGGCGCCCGTGAACGCCCCGCGGACGTGACCGAAGAGCTGGTTCTCCAGCAGTTCGTTCGGAATCGCCGCGCAATTCACTGCGAGGAAGGGCGCGTCCGGCTCGGCGCCGGCGGCATGCAGGGCCCGTGCGACGAGCTCCTTGCCCGTGCCGGACTCCCCCGTGATGAGGACGTTCGCCCGGGTCGGACCGACCTTGCGGATGAGCGTCTTGACGGCCTTCATCGGCGGGCTGTCGCCGACCAGGCAATCGGGGTCGACGGGCATGTGGAGCGCCCGGCGGAGGGTCTGATTCTCGAGCATCAGACGCCGCGCGGAAATTACGCGGTCGAGCTTCGCGAGCAATTCCTCGAAGATCACGGGCTTCATCAGGTAGTCGTGCGCACCGCGCCGAAAGGCGGCTACGGCGTTCTCGACCGTCGCGTACGCGGTGATCATGATGACGATCGTCTCCGGCCGGACGCGAAGCAGGCGACCGAGCAGGTCGAGGCCGTCGAGGCCCGGGCAGTTGGATGTCGCAGAGGGCGACCTCCGGCTCGAATTCGGCGACCTGGCGCAAGGCCTCGGCGGCGTCGCCCGCCACGGCGACCTCGAATCCCTCGCCTTCCAGGAATTCGCGGAGCGTCGAGGCGATCACGTCCTCGTCGTCGACGACGAGGACACGGCCTCGCCGCGCGGCAGGGCCCCCTGCGCTGGCGGTACTCGCGCGGGTCATGAGTTAGCCGTCTCCTGAAGAGAAATGCCCGACGTCACAAGGTCGCCAGGCGCGGCCGGCAGCGAGACCGTGAATGTCGTTCCGGTGCCGGGGCTCGAGGAGAAGCCGATCGTGCCGCCCTGCTCCTCGACGATCTTGCGGCAGACGTAGAGCCCGAGCCCCGTCCCGCGCGGCTTCGTCGTGAAGTAGGGCTGGAACACGCGCCCGTGGTCCGCGGGGTCGATCCCACGCCCGTCGTCCTCGACCGCGAGCTCGATCCGTCCCGAGGCGAAGCGGCCGAGGACGCGAATCTCGCCGCCCTTGCTCGTCGCATCGACGGCGTTCATCACGAGGTTCAGCACGACCTGCGTCACGTGATCCCGGAGCCCGACCACGGGAGCCAGGTCACCGGGAACATCGACGGCGATCGCCCGATCCTTGGTTCGGTGATAGTACTTGGCGATCCCCAGAGCCTCCTCGACGGCGTCGGCCAGTCGGACCCGTCCGATCACGGTCGACGCGGGCCGTGAGAAGTCGATGAGCTCACGAATCGTGCCGCTGGATCCGGGAGAGCTGGCGATCGGCCAGGTCGAGCTTTTCGGCCGTGTAACCGTCGGGGTCGCGGCGACGGAGCATCTGGACGAGCGAGGAGAGTGCGGCCAAGGGATTGCCGACTTCGTGCGCGATGCCCGCGGCCAGCAGGCCGAATGCGGCCATCTTCTCCTGATGAATCATGCGCGCCTGTGCGGCACGGAGGGCGTCGGTCCGATCCGCCACGCGGCGCTCGAGCTCGGCCCGGCTCCTCTCGAGGTCCCGGTTCGTCTCCGCCAGCCTCGAGCCCGTCGCGCGGAGCACGCCGGCGAGCGACGAGCTCGCCCAGGTCGTCCAGAAGAGGATCACCGCCATTTGCACGACCTCGGCACGCGCAGCCCGCCCCATCCCGAGGACCGCGGCCAGGGCCGCCAGGCTCGCGACGTGCATCCCGCTCGTGATCCAGGCCACCGACTGACGGTAGCGGATCGCCGCGCAGATGGCCGAGAGCAGGTAGTACCAACGGAACGGGCTGTCGAGCCGCGTGTCGTGGTAGCAAAGCAGTGCGATGAAGACGGACTCCATCAGCGAGACGAAGAGCGGCCAGCGCTCGAGGAACACCTCGCCCATCCGGTGAAACAGCGTGTCGAGCGCGGCGTATCCCGCTCCCAGTGCCAGGAAGGCCCGCACCGCCGACGGGTCGTGCAGGCCGGAGCGGGTCTGGACGAGGACATAGCCCATCGCGACGCCGAACCAGCGGAGCTGGACCACGATCGACTCGGTCGCCAGCTCCCAGTTACCTCGGTAGCCACGATCCGCCACCATTCATCGGCCTCGCGACGTTCGGGTCTGACCCGCGACCAGCCTCGCCGTCTCCATCAGCGTCGGCGCCGGGAGAATTCATTATAGTCGGAAATCCAGCCGGAGGCGCCTGGCACGCTCGGCTCGCTGGCGCCGTCTTGGCACAACGCTTGCGTTTTGTCGCCCTTCGATGACTCGTGGAAGCCTTCGAGCTTCGCGGGGAGTCGACCAGTTCCGCGCAAGCGGCGCTGGCGGAGGGGACCGAAGGCGAGGTCCTGGGGGGGTACTCCTCGACCTTCGGTCCCCTTCGCGTTTATTCTGCGACCGCACACGACGTTGTAGGCGGTCGCTCGACAGGTCGGGCTCGCGCAGGCCGGCGCCGACAGCCGATCGCCGACGACCAACGCTCGGTCCTGTGGGTCCGCCAGCGAACTGCGGGGTCGCCAGAGATCTGGCCGAAGTGTGTGAATCCTCGGAGGACGCGGCGGTCGCCGTGTCGACTTCGCCCATGTATGATGGATCGGCGCCGGAAATCGACCCCGGCCGCAGTCGATCGGAACGAGGGGCTACGATGGGCGTGACGTTGCCGGCCCTGCTACTGGCGTCGGTTTGCTTCGCGGGCGAACGAGACGATCGTTTCAAGGCGGCCTCGGCCAGCCTGAGCTCGGAAGAGGTCCTGGGCTGGATCCGCACCCTGGCGTCGGACGACTTCGAAGGGCGCGGCCCGGGCACTCCGGGCGAGGATAAGACGGTCGCGTTCCTCGTCGATCAGTTCAAGTCGATGGGATTGCAGCCGGGCAATCCCGACGGCCGGTTCGTCCAGGATGTCCCGCTCGTCGGCTTCCGGGCCACGTCCAGCTCGGGAACCTTGCGCGTCGGCTCGTCGACGATCGCGCTCGAGTCTCAGGACGATTGGATTGCCGTGTCGCGTCGGCTGCTCTCACCGGATGTTAAGGTCGAGGACTCCGACGTCGTCTTCGTCGGCTATGGCGTGGTTGCGCCCGAGTACGGCTGGGATGACTACAAGGACGTCGACGTCCGCGGAAAGACGGTGGTCATCCTCATCAACGACCCGGCCGTCCCCGATCCCGCGCACCCGGACCAGCTCGATCCCGGCGTCTTCAAGGGCCGGGCGATGACGTATTACGGACGTTGGACGTACAAGTACGAGATGGCGTCCCGGAAGGGCGCGGCCGCGGCGCTGATCGTCCACGAGCCGGGACCGGCCGGCTATCCTTACGAGGTCGTTGCCGGAAGCTGGGGGCGGGAGAACTTCGATATACCGTCGGCCGACGGAAATGCCTCACGCGTCGCCGTGGAAGGATGGCTCAGCCTCGCCAAGGCCAAGGAGCTCGTTGCCGCCGCCGGTCAGGACTTCGACGCCTTGAAGAAGGCCAGTACCTCGCGAGCATTCCGGCCCGTCGACCTGCACGCGAAGGCGACGTTGGAAGTCCACAATGTCGTTCGCGAGGTGATGTCAAAGAACGTTGTCGGAAGGCTCGAGGGTTCGGACCCGAAGTTAAAGGATGAATATGTCATCTACACGGCGCACTGGGACCATCTGGGCCGCGACGAGAAGCTCGAAGGGCGACCAGATCTTCAACGGCGCCGCGGACAATGCCTCCGGGGTTGCCGCCATCCTGGAGATCGCGCGCGGGTTTACGCGGCTGCAGCCTCGGCCGAGGCGGTCGATCCTCTTCCTCGCGGTGACGGCCGAGGAGAAGGGACTGCTCGGCGCGAAATACTACGCGTCCCACCCCCTCTACCCCCTGACGAAGACGCTCGCCGACCTGAATATGGACGTCATCAACCTGTGGGGGCGTACGCACGACGTCGTCAGCGTCGGGCTCGGCAACACGACGCTCGACGATGTCCTCACCGAGTGCGCGGCGGCGCAGGGCCGAGAGGTCGGCCCCGACGCGGAGCCTGAGAAGGGGATGTTCTACCGGTCCGATCACTTCGAATTCGCCAAGCAGGGCGTGCCGGCGCTGAACCTGAAGGGAGGCATGAGCTACCTCGGCAAGCCCGCCGGCTACGGCAAGGCCAAGCGGGACGAGTACACGCAGAACGACTATCACAAGGTCTCCGACGAGGTGAAGGCCGACTGGGACCTTGCCGGGGCGCTCGACGACCTGCGTCTGCTGTTTGAGGTCGGCTACCGCGTGGCCCAGGGGGACGCCTTTCCCGAGTGGAAGCCGGGGACGGAATTCAAAGGCGTCCGCGACGCTTCGTTCAAGTCCCCGGCCCATTGAGCCATGAGCGAAACCGCGGCCGGTCCAGGCCGGACTCATAATCACCGGATCGTGGCCTGCGGCACTCTCCTGATTCTCGTGACGGCACTCGCGGCCTGGGTCGACTTCCGTTCCGGCTGGCTTGCTCCAGGCTTCGACCTCGTGGCTCGCCAGTTTTACGAGGTGCCCAGCCTCGCGGCGATCCGAAGGCCGTCTCAGGTGGCGCTCGTCCGCGTTCACCTCCTGATAACCGCCGGACTGGCGGCGGTCGGTCTCCTCGTCTCGCCCGTGCTCGGTCGACATGGCCGCCGTTTCTGGGCCGTGCTCGTCGTAGGCTACGTGCTGCGTGCCATCGCCTGGATCGCCGGCGGCAATCTGCCGATGGTCTCGGGCGACAGCCCTCATTACGTCGAGGTCGCGGCGTCGATCTTGCGCGGTGAGGGGCCGGTGAAGCACTACGTGGAGAGCTTTTTCATCGACTACAGGGCGATTCGCGAGGGGAAAGGCGTCCTCGACGACTGGGCCACCCCGCTCTACCCCTATGTGCTGGCCGCAGCTTATCGCCTCACGGGCGTGGTACCGGGGGAGTCGCTCGAGAGCACGGTCGCGGTCGACAAGGGCGTGAGCTTCGCGCTGAATCTCCTGTGTCTTCCCGCGCTCTATGGCCTTGCCAGGCGCCACGTCGGCCGGGAAACCGCGCTTGGCGCGATGGCCGTCCTGGCGGTCCTGCCGGTGCATGTGATCTATGCCGGGCTGGATCTCCGTGAGAGTCTCGTCGCCCTGACGTCGATCCTGGCGGTCTGGTGCCTGACAGAGATGCTTGCCGCGAAGGGCCCGTGGGCATGGGCCTGGGCGATCGTCGGCGGGGTCTCCGGAGGGGCGGCAATCCTGGCGAGGAACACCGGGATGGCGCTCCTCGCCGCGTCGGCGCTGTTCGCGATCGTGGCCCATCGCCGCAAGACCGGCCTCATTGCCGTCTGGGGATTCGTCGTGCTCGTCGTCATCGGTCCCTGGGCATGGGCGACCTATCAGGCTTACGGCCGCCCCTTCTATTCGTACACGGACTTCTTTCAGTACACCTTCTCGTGGACTGTGCACCACTATCAGGCGGGCGTCCCGCGCGGTGCCGATTTCTACGCGCGGCAGAATCTGCCGGAAATCGCCCGCGTGAAGATCAAGGCCCTGTTCATCATCGTCGGCTACTCGACGATGATCCTGAGCCTGCCCTTGATGCTCGCGTTCTGGAGGCGAGTCCTTTCACGCGGCCGGACCGATCTCGACCGCCTCGTCGCCGTGATCACGCTCGTGTTTGTCGCCTCGACCCTGCTGCGAATCGCCGACGTTACTCAGGTCGCGCAGCTTGGTCGATATTACTTGCCGATCTTCTGCCTGATGCTCCCCACCGCTTGCGCGGGTCTCGCCGACTGGTGGCGCGAGCGTCAGATGTCATGCCGGCGCGGCTCCCACTGGCGCTCACGCTCGTCGCGCTCCTCTGGGCCGACCCGACCTGGGCCTACGACGCGACCTGGTTCACGAAGCCGTATCAACTACACTGGCCGGCCCTCGGCGCGGCGGGAGACTGGATCAAGGCCCATCCCGACGTCGTCCCCACCGACGCGCGGATCATGGCGTGGTTCCCGTGGGAACTCCGTCTGGCCAGCGGCCGGACGACGGTCCTTCTCCCGCGCGAGCTTCAGCGCGGCGCGGATCGATGAGGTCGTCCGCCAGTACCGGGTCACCCACGTCCTCTGGGGCTCGTTCGAGCCGCCGCCCAACGTCGATCCGGAGACATTCGGACCGTACCTGTCCGGAGTCCGCACGTCGTTGGGGCTCACCGACAGCCGCGAGGTCTACCGCTCGCCGCGCGAAATGCCGTTCGGCGTGCGGCTCTACCGCCTGTCGGGGAGCGCACGATGAGCGAGCCGCTCGCGGCACGTCGGACGCCATCCTGGGCGGTCCTCGGACTCGTCCTCATCCTCCTGCTGGACGTCGCCTGGCGGTGGCACACGATCGGTCCGTCGCCGGTCTCTCGGCCCTTCGAGGGCTGGCTCGTGCGCTCGGGCGAGACCGAGCCGCTCGACTGCGACGAGGCGGCGTACGCCTACATGGGGCGGCGGATTCTTCGCGGCGACGTCCTCTACCGCGACCTGGTCGAGAACAAGCCGCCGCTCGGATACTGGCTGTACACGCTCGCTGTTGCGATCGGCGGCGCGAATGAGCTGACGGTCCGGGTCATGGCGATACCGTACGTCCTGGCCACGACCGTCCTGGTCTGGTGGATCGGGCTTCGCATCCGCGGTCCGGCCTCGGCGTGCCTCGCGTCGCTGATATTCGCGCTCGCCACCACCGACCCGTACATCTTCGGCAACGGGTCGAACATGGAGCACTTCCTCAACCTCTTCTCGGTCGCGTCGCTGGCCTTGATGGTTCGCGCGATGGAGCGGCCATCTCGGCGGCTGGTTTTCGCCGTCGGGGCGATGGTTGCCATGGCGAGTCTCGTGAAGCAGGTGGCGGTGACGCACGGCGTCGTCTACGCCGTCTTTCTGGCGATTCCGTCGAGCACGCGATCGTCGCAGCAGCGCCTGGGCGATGTCATCTGTCTGGCGCTCGGCTTCCTGATGCCGTGGGCGATCGCCCTGGGCGTTCTGCTCGGCGAGGGAGCGGGCCAGTCGGCTTACGAATGCATGGTCACGTTCGCGAGGGCCACCGCCAGGGACGTCCCGCCGGCCCCTCATTCGCCGCCGCTGCTCGTGCGACTCGTGACCGGCAACGCAGATCCCGAGGGAAAGCTGCCGTGGCCGTTCGGCACGACGAATTATTACGTCTGGTGGGCCGCAGGGCTTTGGCCCCTCTGGCTGGCCAGCGTCCCGGCCGTGTTCCGGCTATTCCTTCCCTCGCGGACGTCGGTGGTTCTGGCGGGACGACCTCGTGAGGTGATTGACGAGAGCTCCGGGACGACGTTACGTCGGCTCATCGCCGCCTGGACCGTCTCGGCATGGCTGCAAGTCGTGCTGCCGGCCCAGTTCTGGCCACATTACTACCTGCTCCCCCTTGCCGGCGTCGCGCTGGGCGTCTCGATCTGGCTGGTCGACTCAGTCGCGGCGGCGCGGCGAGGGAGCTTCGTCCGCGTCGTCGTGGCGGTCGGCCTCGTCGCAGCGCTGGGATGGAGCCTGAGAATCCAGGCGCGGGACTATCTGGGCCGCACTCCCGCGGAGATCACCGCGGAGTTCAAGGGCGGCAAGCAGTGGATCGCACTTCGCGACCTGGGGAGGCGGATCGCCGAGCGGTCCGCCGCCTGGGACAATCCCCGGCTCCACGTCTGGGGCTGGCAGAGCCCGCTCTACATTTACTCCGGACTCGACGGCGTGTCTCGGCACTTCTTCGCCAACGAGCTGCTCAAGGCGCACAGCTCCGATTCGCACCCGCTCGTCAGCCGGTGGATCAGGGAGATCACCGAAGACCTTCGAAGGCGCCAGCCCGATCTGATATTCGCCGGCCACCCGCCCTACCCTGCTCTCAGAGAATTACTCCGGACGCAGTACCTGCCTTCAATCCAGGACGGCACCGCGCCCGATGGGCGAGGCCTCTGGATCGACAAGGAGCGCTTCGGGCAGTACAGCAAGGCCCGCGTCGCCCCGCTCAGACCATGATGAGCGGCCTCTTCGGGCCGTGCTGCTCGACGACCGCGCGGTAACGATCGCGGAGCCCGTCCATGATGGCGTCCCAGGTCTGGTCGACGGCGTACGCCCTCGCGGACATCGCCAGATCCCGTCGCAAGGCCGCGTCGTCGACGAGCCGCAGGAGCGCCGCGGCGAATTTCGCCGGAGGTTCGCCGGGCTCCAGCAGCAGGCCTGTCCTCCCCTGGCGGACGATGTCCCCAACGCCACCGGCGCGGACGGCGACGACGGGCAGACCCGAGGACATCGCCTCGAGGACAACGTTGCCGAAGGTCTCGGTCAGGCTGGCGAAGGCGAAGACGTCGGCGGCCGCGTAATGGTCGGCCAGGTCGTCGCCCGAGCGGTAGCCGACGAAGCGCGCGGCCGAGCCCCATCCGGCGCTCGAGCCCGGCGCGCTCCGGACCGTCGCCGACGAAGAGTAACCGGACCGACGGGCGCGCGGCGGCCACGATGGCCAGGGCATCGGCGAGGTAGCCCACGTTCTTCTCGGCCGCGAGTCGGCTGACGTGGCCGATCACGATCTCGTCGTCTCCGAATCCAAGTGCATCGCGGACCGCCCCGCGCCGCTGACGATCGGGCCGGAACAGCCGTCCGTCAACGCCGCGCGGCCACAGGACCAGGTCGCGGAATCCGCGCGCCTCGAGGTCCGCGATCGTCGGCCGCGAAGGGACGTAGGTCTCGACCGTTCGCCGGTGGAACCACCGGAGATAGCGCCAGATCGAGCCGCGCCGAAGCTGATGCGGTAGTGCTCGCTGTAGTGGTCCCAGTTGGTGTGGAAGCTCGACACGACCGGCAGGCCCCGCCGCCGGGCATGCCGGAGCGTCGCCAGGCCCAGGGTCGCCTCGGTGGCGACGTGCACGAGGTCCGGCCGGAAGGCGTCGATCCGCCGCATGACGGAGCCGAACGGAGGGACGGGGAGTCGGACGTCCTTGTACCACGGCAGCGAGATCGAGCGGACCGTGTGGTGCTCGGCCTCGTCGGTCGTCTTGCCGTAGTCGGGATGGACGACCTGAACGACGTCGCCCGCCTCGACCATGTGTCGGACGAGCTGGCCCAGCGTCCGCGACACGCCGTTGACCTGCGGGGCGTACGTCTCGGTGACCAGTGTCAGCCGCATCGGGGTCTCCCTCCACACCGGGCTTTCGCGACATCTTCATCTTATCGTCCCAGCCTTGCCCGCGGGTGGCGGACCTGTCAAACTCTCGTGAAAAATCGGTGTGAATCGGCGGAGAGCCCGCGGTCCCGTTCCTGCCCCTTTCCCGAGGATCTGCCTTGAAACCGAACCCAGTCAAGCGGGCGCTGAAGGCGGGAAAGCCCCAGGTCGGCACCTGGCTTTCGCTCGGCAGCGTCGCCGCGTGCCGGTTCCTCGCGAGGACCGGGCTGCCGTGGCTCACCGTCGACATGGAGCACTCGCACGCCGACATCCAGACGGCGGCCATGATGTTCGGCGCGATCGCCGACGCCGGCTGCGTCCCGCTCGCGCGGGTGCCGCACGGGCGGCACGACTGGATCAAGATGGCGCTCGATAACGGCGCAATGGGGATCGTGGCCCCGATGGTCATGAACCCGATCGAGGCTCGCGAGATCGTCGCCGCCTGCAAGTACCCGCCGAAGGGCAATCGCTCGGTGGGCGGCGGTCTGCATGCCCTGAACTTCGGCGCCACGGCCGAGGAGTACTACACGCGGGCCGACGACGAGATCCTCGTCATCATCCAGGCCGAGCACATCGACGCCGTCGACATCGCCGACGAGATCTACTCCGTCCCCGGCATCGACGCCGTCTTCGTCGGCCCCAACGACCTCGCCGCCTCGCTCCGCGGTCCCGACGGCTCGCCGCCGTCGAAGGAGCTGCACGAGTCGACCATCCAGCGCATCCTCGCCGCGTGCAAACGGACCGGCGTCCCGGCGGGCATCCACGTGTTCTCGATCGAGGACGCGAGGCGGAGGATCGCCGAGGGCTGGCAGTTCATCGCCGTGAACAGCGAGCTCAAGTTCATGCTCCAGGGCGCTTCGGAACTGGCGCGGCAGATTCATCCGGAGCTGCTGCCGGGCGAGCTCGTGAAGTCGGGCGAGATCGCGAAGTACTGACCCCGTGAGGACGCCTCCGCCGATGAAACTCCGCTCTCTCCTCGCCCTCGCGATCGCCGCAGCAGTGGGGGCGACCGCCCGCGCCGAGGTCCATATTTACAGCATGGACCACGAGACGGGACGGCTGATCAAGATCAAGGAAGATGGGACCCTGCTCTGGGATTGCCCGAACCGCAACGGCCACGACGTCCAGCTCCTGCCCAACGGCAACGTGCTGATCGTCACGGGCGAGGTCCAGGAGGTCCGGCCGGACAAGTCGATCGCCTGGCGGCTGGGAAAGCCGACGGTCCGGTTCGCCGAGTCGGCCCAGCGGCTGCCGAATGGCCACACGGTCGTCGCCGACACCGGCCAGATGGCCGTGATCGAGGTCGATGAGGCCGGCAAGGTCGTCTGGCGGTTCGACGTCCCCAATAACAACAACCGACCGAACCCGACGATGCGTCAAATGCGAAGGCTCGCGAACGGGAACACCCTGATCTGCACGAGCACCGAGGACGAGGTGATCGAAGTCGCACCGGACAGGACGATCGTCTGGCGCTACAAGCTCCCGTTCCCCTACCTCGCGACGCGACTCGACAACGGCAATACGCTCATCAGCAGCGGCACGGGATACGGCAGCCCGGTTGGCTACTTCCTCGTGGAGGTCGACCCCAAGGGGAACGTCGTCTGGAAGTACGGCGGCGAGGACTCCCCGTCCGACCAGCGCCTGAAGTGGCCCTCGGGCTTCGTCCGCCGCGAGAACGGGCTGACGTACATCTCCGAGGCGCAGAACGCCGCGATCCGGGTCGTCGCACCCGACAAGTCGACGGTGCGCGTGATCAAGAGCCCGGCGATGAAGCACCCGTGCACGCTGGTGATCGTCGACGAGTGACCGGGCGCCGGCCTCTCGGACGGTGTGTGAGAGGGGACCGGTGCGGGTCGCGAAACGAAGCCAATCCGGCCGGCCGTTGGACGAAACGAAGCCAATTCCGCCCGCCGAAACAAAGCCAATTCCCCGGCCGCCGAGACAAAGCCAATCCCGCTCGGTCCGCCGCCGCTCGGCTTCGTGCATCTGCGCCACGTCGAGCCGCACAAAGGCGAACAGAAGGCGGCCGCTCGGGTTCGCTCCGCGCGGGGGAACCCCGGCGCTCCCCGCACGGATCCTCAGCGGTCGCGGCCGATCGGTCTTCGGGCCTTGAGGTCGTAGCGATCGCCGACGTCCAGGAAGAAGTACGCCTTGCCGCCGTGGTCCTGGCCGTCGTAGATGGCGACCTTGCTCCGGCCGATGACCTCGAAGCGGTCGCCCTGGACGACGATCGCGGCCGGCTCGTCGAGGCCGATGCCGAGCAACTCGGGATGGGCCCGGATGACCGGCACGAGGTCGTCCTCGCGGTGCCGGGTCAGGAGGTGCTGGTCAATCGCGACGTTCCTGAGGTAGCCGAAGCCGACCTCATGCCCCTCGGCCATCATGATCTCGTTTCCCTCGGGGGCGCCGCGGACGAGGTAAGACCCCTGGATCGTGGCCCCGGCCGATGAGCCGCCGATGACGCCGCCTCGGGTCAGCACCGCCTCGATCTCGCGCTGGGTGCGGGTGCCGAGGTAGGCGTCGACCAGCCGCCACTGCCGACCGCCGCCGAACCACACGGCGTCGGCCTCGCGGAGAGGGGCGACGAAGTCCTCGGCATCAGCACGTCGCGGGTCGCGTGTATGGAGGAGCGTGGCATTCTTGACGCCGAACCGCTTCTTCCATCCCTCGAGGACGCGAGGCGGGAATTCGTCCGCCTCAGACGCGGTCGGGATGAGCACGAACCTGGCGTCCGGCCCGCCCGCCAACTCGACAAACCGGCGCGTGATCGCCGGGATGTCATCCCCGCCGCCGACGACCAGGGATCCCCTCGGAGGCCCGGAGGAACCCGGCGGGCTCGCCAGGAACCACAGGCCCAGAAGGGTCATGCCAGTGGCTAGGATCGTCTTTGCCAAGATCGATGCTTCCGTCGTGCAATGTCAGCCGTCTGCGAGACCCCGGACCCTATCAAGGCCCCGGCGCGCGACGTCCAGCGGGTCCTGTTCCCACAGCGTGCGGTTGAACAACTCGAGCGAGAGCGGGCCGTCGTAGCCGATGGAGCGCAGGTTGGCGATGACTCGAGGAAGGTCGGCGATCCCGTCGCCGACCATCACGCGGTCGGCGTCGGTCTGCGTCAGGGGGTCGGGCTCGGCCGGCACGTCGTTGATGTGGAAGTTGGCGAGCTCGGTCGCCCGCGAGCATGAGCAGGTCGTCGACCGAGCCGCCGCCGCGGATCATGTGGAAGACGTCGGCCACGACGGTCGCGTCGGGGTCGCCGGTGCCCTCGGCGATCGCCCAGGCGATCGCGACGTTCTTGATCCCGTCGACGAACCCGAGGAACTCCATCGACGGGATCACGCCCGGCCGACTCGCCCGAGCCGCAGCAGCTCGGCGAACCGCGGCGGGCGCGCGGCCCAGGTCGACGACCTCGTGCGGCGGGCTGGCGACGATGTACGGGCTGCCCAGCTGCCGCGGCCTGGTCCATCCGCCGCCGGCACTCGTCGAGGACGCTCGGCGTACTCGTCTCCCTCGGTCGTGATCCAGCCGTGCGAGCGCGATCACGCTCACGACCTTCAGCCCGGCGTCGGCCAGGGCCGACTTCAGCTCGGCGAGCGTCCCGCCGCGGCGGAGGTAGTCGTCGATCTCGTCGTTCCAGGGCTCGATCGCCGGATAACCGGCCTCGGCCGGCGATCCGGATCTTTTCGAGCAGCGGGGTCGGGCGGATGGTGCTCGTGTTCAGGCAGTAGATGAATCGCTCATGGCCGCGCCTCCGGTCAGGAGTCCGCGTTCCGCAAGGCGACCTCAGGGTCGTGGTAACGGGTCCGCGTGTCGGCGGGCAGGTAGACCATCCCGGCGTCGTCGGCGACGTGCAGGCCGGAGTCGAGGTAGAGGATCTGCGCCGTTGACCTTCCGCCCGGCGGGCGAGGCGAGGAAGACGACGGCGTCGCCGATCTCGTCCGGCGGTCGTCAGGTTCCGGACGCCCGCGGGGAAGTCGGGCCGGCCGTGCTCGGCCTGGAGGACCCGCTCGCCCGGCGTGTCGACCCAGCCCGGGGCGACCATGTTGCAGGTGATGCCGGCCTCGAGGTACTCGACCGCGACCTGCCGGGTCAGGCCCGAGCAGCCCCGCCTTGCTCGTGACGTACGGGAAGAGGCCCGGCATCGGCCGCGTCGCCCGCGTCGAGCCGATGTTGACGATCGTCCCCCGGCGACTTCGCTGAGCCAGCGGCAAGGCCGCCTTGATCCCGAGCCAGGGCCCCTTCAGGTTGATCGCCAGGGTCCGGTCCCAGAGCGCCTCGTCGGTCGATCTCGACCGTGCCCGCGCGGGCTGATCCCGGCGTTGTTGACCAGGACGTCGAGCCGACCCCAGCGGGAGGTATCTCGTGCGATCGCGTTGTCCCAGTCGTCGGCCTCGGCGACGTCGAGGACCAAGCCGAGCGCCTCGCGACCTTGCTCGGCGAGATCCGCTGCCGACGATCGGGCCGCTGACCGTTTCGATGTCGCCCAGGGCCACCCGGTATCCGGCCGCCGACCAGGGCCCGCGCGATCCCCAGCCCGATCCCCTGCCCCGCGCCGGTCACGAACGCGACGGGTGCCGTTGATCCCGCGTCGGCCATCAGCAGTCCTCGATCCTGCGTCGCATTCGATTTCGCGGGGCGAAGGTTTCCCCGCCGCCCGCCCTGTGATCCAATGGCGGCCGACAGTGTAACAAGGCCCTCCGTCACGGCGAATTATCCCGCGCGGGACCGGCTGGGCCAGGGGCGGCCGCGTCCGCCGATCGGCTCCGGGGCTCGAACGATCCATGCCCGTCGTACTCGTCGGGACGCTCGACACGAAAGGGCGCGAGCTCGCCTTCGTCCGCGACCTCCTACGCGACGCAGGGCTCGAGACGCTCGTCATCGACGCCGGCTCGCTCGGGCCCCCGGCGTTCGAGCCCGACATCGGCCGCGACGAGGTCTTCCGCCGCGCGGGGACATCGACGAGTCGATCCGCGAGCGCGGCGACCGCGGCGAGGCCGTGGCCGCCGCTGCGGCGGGCGTCGCCGCACTGGTCAGCGAGCTGCACGAGGCGAGGTCGCGTCGAGGGCATCCTCGGCGCTCGGCGGCTCGGCCGGGACGATGATCGGCACGGCCGCGATGCGGGCCCTGCCGTTCGGCGTGCCCAAGGTGATGGTCAGCACCCTGGCCAGCGGCCAGACGCCGCCCCTACGTCGGCGGCAGCGACATCGTGATGGTCCACCCGGTCGCCGACCTCGCCGGCCTGAATCGCTGACCCGGACCGCTCTCGCCAACGCCGCCCACGCCCTGGCCGGGATGGTCCGGGACGCCGGACGGCCCACGGACCGAGCCGACGTGCGACCGGCCGATCGTCGCCGCGACGATGTTCGGCGTGACGACCCCCTGCGTCGACCGGGCTCGCGAACTGCTCGAAGCGGGCGGGTGCGAGGTGCTCGTCTTCCACGCCACCGGCGTCGGCGGCCAGGCGATGGAAGGTCTGATCCGCGACGGCCAGATCGCCGGCGTGCTCGACCTGACGACGACCGAGCTGGCCGACGAGCTGGTCGGCGGCATCCTCTCCGCCGGGCCCGACCGGCTGGAGGCCGCCGGCCGGCGCGGAGTTCCCCAGGTCGTGAGCGTCGGCGCGCTCGACATGGTCAACTTCGGCCCGAGGGCGACCGTCCCCGAACGGTTTCGCGGGCCGTACGGTTCCACGTCCACAACCCAGTCGGTCACGCTGATGCGGACCACTCCCGAGGAGAACGCCGCGCTCGGCAGGCTCGGATGGCCGAGATGCTCGGCCGGTCGCTCGGGACCGGTGGTCGTGATGATCCCGCGCGGCGGCGTCTCCGGCATCGACGCGCCCGGCAGGCCCGTTCCACGACCCCGAGGCCGACGCGGCCCTCTTCGACGCTCTATGCCGAGGACTGGCCGGCCACCGCCCACGTCCGGTTCGATCGACTGCCGACGAGCACATCAACGACCCGGCATTCGCCGACGCCGCGGCCGCGCGAACCATGCTCGAATTGCTGTCCAGCGGCTCCTCAGGCGAAGACGGCCATGTCCACAACGCGCACGAGATCCTCGACGTCGTTCCGCCGCAAGATCGCCGAGGGCCGGCCGATCATCGGCGGCGGCGCCGGGACGGGCCTGAGCGCCAAGTGCGCCGAGGCGGGCGGGATCGACCTGATCATCATCTACAACTCGGGCCGCTATCCGGATGGCCGGCCGCGGGAGCCTGGCGGGCCTGATGCCCTACGGCGACGCCAACGCGATCGTCATGGACATGGCCCGCGAGGTCCTGCCGGTCGTCGAGCGACACGCCCGTCCTCGCCGGGCGTCTGCGCGACCGACCCGTTCCGGGTCATGTCGCGGTTCCTCGGCGAGGTCCGCGACGCCGGGTTCGCCGGGTGTCCAGAACTTCCCGACCGTCGGCCTGATCGACGGCACGTTCCGCCAGGGGCTCGAAGAGACCGGGATGGGCTATCGACCAGGAGGTCGCCATGATCGCCCAGGCCCGGCGAACTGGACCTGCTGACTTGCCCCTACGTCCATAACGACGCAGGAGGCCCGGGCCATGGCCGAGGCCGGGGCCGACGTCCTCGTGCCCCACGTCGGCCTGACGACCAAGGGGATGATCGGCGCGAGGACCGGCGATCGACCTCGACGAGGCCGCCCGCGCGTCCAGGCGATGGCCGACGCGGCGCAGGCCGTGCGCGACGACGTGATCGTCCTCTGCCACGGCGGCCCGATCGCCGAGCCGGCGGACGTCGCCGAGGTCTTCCGACAGACGCGAGGGATCGCCGGCTTCTTCGGCGCCAGCAGCATCGAGCGGCTGCCGACCGAGCCGGCCATCGTCGAGCAGGTCCGGCGCTTCACGGCCCTCCGGCCTCGACACGCCGGGACATGAATAGAGTCGTTCGCCCGTCCCTCCGGTCAGCTTCCCTGGTCCGCCTCGAACTCATTCCACCACTCGATGTCCTGGCGGTCGGGGTCCGATTCGTTCAAATGTCCTTGCTCTTCGCTTTCAAGCTCGTGCATTGTGACAGTTATCACCGCCCGCCCTTCCGGCACGTACGACGGCAACTGGACGCAGACGTAGCGGTCGGGCGGTATGAGTATCTCGGTCCTGTAGCGCATTCGGCGGGGTCTCGCACATGTCAGTAGCGGCGGTACAAGTCGACGTCGATGGCGGCAACCCGCGACGCTGCCACGGCGTCGGCGTCTCAGTCTTTTTCGTCGGTCGACGACGGGTTGCGGGACCGCACCAGCGTCTGCGTCCGGCCTTCCTGCACGATCTCGCCCGACTGGTTGAGGATCCGCCGGTGCCAGGTGACGATTCCCCGGCGACCGTGCGAACGCGGCTCCAGGGCTTCGATACGGCTGTGGACCGGAGATCGTGTCGCCGAAATACACGGGCTTGTGGAAGGTCCACCCCAGGATCCCGAGGAAGGCGAGGGTATCGACCCGGGGCGCTGCGCTCGTGAGACCGGCCGCGAAGGACAGGCCGAGCAGCCCGTGCGCGACTGGACGGCCGAACGGGCCGGCCCGCGCCGCCTCGTGGTCGACGTGGAGCGGGTTGAAATCGCCGGTCAGTGCCGCGAACTGGGCGACGTCGGCCTCGGTTACGGTTCGCGACGGGCTCTCCCACTCGTCGCCGACCGCCAGCTCGTCGAACCCTAGGACCGGTATCGGACGCAACGCCACTCGCGAACCCTCCGTGCGGCCATCGGGCGCTGGGCCGCGAACTCGAAGAGGAAGTTACTCAGACAGCGGAATTGGGAACGAATTGTGCAGGTTTCCACGATCATCGTCAAGGCGACGGCCCGGCCCCCCGTGCGTGCCCCGCGCGATGTCTGTCGACCCGCCTGCCCGCCCCGCGGACCCGATCAGGGCGGCGGGATGATTCAGGTACCCCTCACCCCCACGCCGAAGAGGAGAATCGCCGTATGTCCCGACCTTTGAGGGTCCTCGTCGTCGACGACGAGAAGCCGGTCGCCGCCGGGCTCCAGGGTCAACTGGACGCGCTCGGATATGACGTCGTAGCCGTGGCCCACGACGGCCATCACGCGATCGACGTCTGCCGACGCACCAAGCCCGACCTCGTCATCATGGACATCGAGATGCCCGGGCTGGACGGCCTCGCGGCCGCGGGGCAGATCGCCCGCGACCCCGGGACGCCGGTGATCATCCTCACGGCGCACGGCCATCCCAACCTCGTCGAGCAGGCGATCGAGGGCGGCGTCGTTCACTATCTGCTCAAGCCGGTCACGAGCCCGAGCCTGCACGCCGCGATCCAGGTCGCCATCGCCCGGGCGCGGGAGACCCAGGAGCTCCGCGAGAACGTCGAGCAGCTCGAGCTGACGCTGCGCGATCGCAAGATCATCGAGCGGGCCAAGGGAATCCTCATGACGCGCAGGCAGATGTCGGAGCCCGAGGCATTCCGATACCTTCAGCGCGAGAGTCAGAACCGGCGGATCCCCATGGCCAAGCTCGCCGAGGCGATCGTCCAGGCCGACGAGTTGCTCGAGCCCGGTCCCAGTCACTGATCGACGTCCCGAGGAGGTCTGCCGCAGCGCGATGATCGGCGAAAAAACTCGTTGACTGCCGCACGTCGGATTCGTTACGGTCCACGGTCGGACGGTGCACGCCGGCCGCCCCGCGGGGAAATCGCGGGAGCGCACAGTGGGTCGCTCCGCCGTTCGGGTTCCCCTCGCCACGTCGCGACGGATCGCCGTCCGCTCTCCGAGTAGGAAATCGATCAACGGACGATCCGCCCTCCCTGCCGATCAACCGGGAGCTGGCACGATGACACGGTCCACCAACATGGATGCGCGGCGGATTGCCGACGAACAGCCCGGAGACGGCCTGGCCGCCCGGCTCGAACATCTCATCGCCCGCAAGGCGAGCGGCCGCATCCGCGATTTGCTCGTGGTCTGCGAGGCCGGACACATTACGATCAAGGGCCGCACCCGCACTTACCACGCCCGGCAACTCGCCCTCCAGGCCGTGCTCGACACGACCGACGGCCGCTCGACGCTGGCCGACCAGATCGTCGTGTCCTGAGATAGACCGGACTCGCCGCCCCCCGCGCAGTCGCCGGAAGCGACGGCACGCCGGGCCGCGCCTCGTCCCCAGCATCGAAGTGACGGAGTTGAAGCGAAATTATGAGTTCAAATGCGGAATCCATGGCGGTCGAACTTTGCCCAGCGGCCCTCGCGCGTGGCGACGCGGGCTTGCAGGGCCTGTTCTCGTCGCTCAGCCGCGAGGTGTGCCGGCCGCTGATCTCGATCCGGGCCGGCCTTGACCTGCTGCTGGCGGGCTGCGAGGGCGCGGTCAGCGTCGCACAGCGCCGGCAACTGCTGGGACTCAAGCGGCACTGCGATTCCCTCATCGGCCTGACCCGGTCATTCCTGGACGACGCGGCGGCCGAGCGTGGCTGCAGGCCCCTGGACATGGCGAGCTTCCGGATCGCCGCCCTCCTTCACGAGGTCGACAGGCAGTTCTCGTGCATCACGAGGATGCGAGGGATCGAATGGTCGTGCGGGCTGGTCGGCCCCGGCGCCCGCGTGACGACCGACCTCGCCTGTCTGCAGCAAGTCCTCGGCAGACTCGTCGAGAACGCACTCGCGTGCGTCGGCCCCGGCGGGACCATCGGCGTGTCCGGGATGGCGGATGGCGACGGATGGGGGGTCGCGGTGTCTTACGACGGCCCGGCAGCGCAATCCCATGCCGACGCCGGCGGCGAGCCGTCGAGCCTCGTTGCGCCGTGCGCACCGGCGATGCCCGAAGAGCGATTAGAGCCATACGGCCTGGCAGTCTGTCGCCAACTCGCGGGCCGTCTCGGCGGAGAGATCAGCACGCGGCCCGCGGGCTTGCGTGGCAGGACGGTTGTCGTCCGCTTCCCGCGCTGTTCGCCTCAGGACGACGCGCCGGGCTGAACGGGCTGGGCATGACGTGCACTCGCGGGCTCGACGCAGAGCCGCACCGTCGTGCCCTCGCCCGGCTGGCTGCGGACGGAGAGCGTTCCGCGGTGACGCCGCCAGATGCCGTTGGCGATACTCAGGCCGACCCCGAGATGCCCGGCCTTCGTGCTGAAGAACGGCTCCACCGCGCGCTCCAGCACGTCGGACTCCATACCGCTCCCCGTGTCGCGGACCTCGAGCACGACCCATCCCCGGGTATCGACGGATGTCCCGAGGCAGACGTCGACCCCCGCGCGACCGGCCGACTCGATCGAGTTCGTGGTGAGCAGGTCGAGCAACGAGCGGATCTGGTCGGCATCGCCGTGGATGACGGGCACGGGCGTCACGTCTGACACCCAGCGGACGTCCTCGGTCCCATTTGCCACGCGCTCGGCCACGTATTCGGCGACGAGGGTGTCGAGCTCCAACTCCTGTGTGCCGACGCTCGTGAGGGGGCGGGTGACGTCGATCAGCCTCCGCGCGACGGCGGAGGCCTCGAGCGACGTCCGGATGATCGCATCGGCCAGGGCGATCGGGTCGGGAGGGTCGGGCAGCGACATGCGGATTCGGAGGATCTCGGCGTTGCTCACCACGGCGCTGAACGCGTTGATTACGTGGTGACCGACCCCGGATGCGAGATGGCCCAATTCCGCCACCGTCGCCGACGCTTTGCCGCGGTCGGGCGGGCCCACGGGCGCGTTTGATCTCATGCGGAGGTCGCTCCGGGAACCAGGACGCCACGCGGAGGGGACGAGGCCCGAGTCCGACTGCACCCAGAGCCGCGCACACCGGCTATCGGATGAGCCTGGCCTCGACCCAGTCCGCGTGGTCGCGCACCTCTCCACGTTCGCCGAAATCCGTGACGAGGACAAGAGTCCTGGCACCGGTCACGTCGACGTCCACGACCTGCGGGGCGTCCCGTGACGAAAGCGACGGTGTCGCGAACCGCTCGTCCTTGTCGACGACGACCCGGAAGATCACGCTCCCCAGCGGGCCGGCGCGGTCGTCGAGGCCGACGAGCGCCTGGAACCGTTTCGTCCCCGGCGGCAGGCGGTAGAGCACGTAAGAGCGGCTCTGCATCCCGAGACCCCGATCGTACGTCTTCCCCGCGAGTCGGAGCGGATGGCCATCGACGGTCTGGTCGCGCCGGAGCTCGCGCGTCGGCCCGAGATAGCCGACGTATTTCTCGCCGGCGGGCTCGAGGTCTGACAAGTATTCGACGGAGCCGTTCCTCACGCAGACCTGGGCCAGCTCTCCCAGGGCGAACTTGACGGCCTGGCCGAACCGCGTGGTCGCGAGGACCTGGCCGCCCTCGAGCTGGAGCGCGGTCACGCCCACCCGCGAGCCGTCGAGAAACGTTATCTCCAGGAACGGGCCGGCGGGCCTGGGGTAGACGACGAGCTTGGGGTCGAAGCCGAGTGCGACCACGCCCGAACGATCGAGGACGACCTTTCCCGTCGACGGCTGAAAGGCGAGGGTCTTCTCGCCCAGCTCGAGCAGCCCGCCGGCGAGACGGTCGCCGTTGGCCAGCCAGAGCACCTCGTTAGCACGGGGCTCCCGACGGACTTTCGACTCCAGGGCGAATGCGGCGTCTGCTTCCAGCGGGGTCTCGAAAACGATACCGAGGATGCTTTCGAGGGGCACCGCGAGCGTGCCGAGGGCCTCGGACTGCACCTCGATCGTCGTCTCGCCCGCGGGGCCGATCCCGCACCGGGTCAGCCTGTCGCCGGCCGGGAAGAGAACGGTGCCACCCTCGGCAGGCGCGAGCGTCGCCCCGGAGTCGCGGCTGAGCTTCACGAGCCCGCCGGCAGGGACCGTCACCAGACGCTCCGACTCGTCGACGGCCAGCGCGACGGCGCCGGCGATATCGATCCTGCGGATTCGACCGGCGATCGACGTTCCGTCGGTCCTCAATGCGGTGAACACCGGATCGGAAGGCAGCGAGGCCGGGCCATCCGAACCCATAAGCCCGACGCACGCCACCAGGCCCAGGCAGGCACTCGCGAGAGATCGTCCGGCGTTTCGACTGGGGGCGGTCATCGCGGTGTGCGCCTCGTTCTCGGGAAAGTCTCGCGGGCGACGAGTCCGCCCAGCGCCGCTCCGACCGTCAACGCTGGAAGATCGGCAGGACGTTGTTCGGCATCTGGAGGATGATGAGCGCCATCGCCGTGCCGTACTCGTGGCAGATGCTGTCCTGCCAGAAACCCTGGGGCATCTGCCGGCGCACGAGCTCGTCGCGGATCGCCGGATACCACGTGTTCCAGTCGTCTCCGCCGCGAATCCACATCGCCTGGGCCGCGTAGTAATGGCCGTAGAAGTAGTGGCTGTATCGCTGGCCGAACTTGATCTCGGGCATGTACTGCTTCAGGTAGGCGATGCCCGCGTCGATCTCCTTGCCGTCATACTCGGCCGCGCTGTAGAGGGCCACAATCCCGGCCGCGGAACGAGGGAACGCGCTCACGCCGTTCTGGAGCATGTAGCGAAACCCGCCGTCGGGATTCTGCGACTGTTTGACATACTTGATGCAGGCGTCGACCGTCTCCTTCGGCACGAAGATCCCCGCGTTCCTCGCCGCCCGAAGCGCATTGATTTGGCAGATCGTGACCGAAAGATCGGCATCGGCCCGGACGGGCTGATAGCGCCAACCCCCTTCGTTGTTCTGCGTATTGATGATCAGCTGGATCGACTTCTGAAGCTTCTCGCGAATCTCGGGCCGCCGTGTCATGCCGTAGGCCTCGGCGAGGAACAGCGCACCGAAACCGTGCGAGTACATCGGCCCGTGCGTGCCCGAGGACGGGATCGCGATGAAGCCCGACGGCGCGGTGTTGTCCATGATGTAGACGAGCGCCTTGTCGATCTGGGCGCCGTACTGCCCGCGGCCAGGGCTCGAGCCGGCGGCCATGAAGGCCAGTCCTGACAGGCTCGTCACGGCGATGTTGCCGTTGTACGAGCCCGTACCGAAGGAACCGTTGGCGTTCTGCTGCTTGGCGAGCCACGCCAGGCCCTGCTCGATCGCCCGGTCGGTCTCGGCCGTGACCAGCTCGGCCGCGCCTTCGGGCACGTCGCCGACCCGGCCTTCGACGAACCCTCCGCCCTCCTTGGGCGCGGTCGGGGTCTGCGGCTTTGCCGGCGCGGGAGTGGACGGCTTGGGATCCTGGGCGAAGAGCGCCGGCGGAGAGATCATGACGAGGGCCAGGGCCCACCGGCCGGCGATCCCAGCGTGGCGACGGGTCTTCATCGCGTCACTCCTCCCGGGACAGGCTCTTCTTGGAGACCGACAGATAATAGCGCTTGATCAGATCAAGCTTGTCGGGCAGGCCCTCTTCCTTGAAGACGTTGTCCATCTCGGCGCGGAGGTCGGGCGGCAGGTGGCCCCAGGGGTTCTTGTCGGCCGAGACGACGCTCTTGGGCCGCGGCGCGGCCGGCTTCTGGAGACCGACACCCTGCTGCGGATCGGTGCCCGCCTGCTCGCCGCGCTGGCCGGGCTGCTGACCCGTGCGCATCATCCGCATCATCTGCGACTTGCTCCGCACGAGCCTCATCTGCTCGATGAGGCCGTCGAGCCGCTTGACGATCTGCGTCTGCTTCTGCCGGGTCTCGTCTCCCGTGTCGGGCTTGCCGAGGCGCTGTTCGACCTCGCGCATCTGCTTGATGAGGTCGCCCATGGGGCCGTCTTCTTCGTCCTGTTTCTGCCCCTGGCGGTTGCCCTGCTGGCGGCCGTTCTGACGCTTCTTCCTGTCGGCGCCGGAGAGGTGCTCGTCGAGCTGCTTGTCTTCGCCGGCGAGCCCGTCGTCCTTCTTGGGCTTCGCGGCGTCGGGCTTGGGCGTCTTGTTCTTGTCCTTCTCACCCTTTGCCGCCGCCCGGATTGGGCTTCATGTCGTCGGAGGCACCACCGCCGGGGGGCGAGTCGGGCGGCTTGCCGTCGGCGCTTGGCTTGTCCTTCTCCTCGCCCAGCTTCTCGAGGAAGCTATCGAGGTCCTTGTCCTTGGGCGCGACGGCGCCGGGCCTGGCCGGCTCGGAAGGTTTGTCCTTCGGCTTGGCGGCCTCCTCGACCTTCTTGAGCAGGTCGTCGAGGTCGCTGTCCTTGGGATTGCCCTGCCCCTGGGAGAGGCCGACGAGGGCCCAGCCGAGGACGAAGGCCGTCGCGAGCGCCATGAGGCGTCGGGTCGTCATGGTCAATCCTCCTCGCCGTCGGGCAGCTTGGGCCGGGTCATGTCGCGGACCAGGTCGGCCAGGGAACCCTGGTCTTCGTGGAGTCGGTCGAGGTCGCGCTGCTGGTCGGCACTGAGTGACTTCTTCCGCCGAGACAGCTCGTCGAAGTAGTCGGTGCGCTCGTTGATCTCCTGCTGGAGCATCTTGAGCATCTTGATCTGGGCGAAGGCCGGGATGCCGTCGCCACCCGCACCGCCTCCTCCGCCGCCGCCGCCCCCTTCGCCCTGGTCGCCGTCGGCCCGCTTCATGCGGTCGGGTTTGAGCGAGTCGATGAGCTGCTTGAAGCGATTGGCGGCCGTCCGCTCGGCGAGGAGGGTCGACTCGTCGGTCTTGAGCTCGCGGAGCCGGGCCGCGGCGTCGTCCATCGCGTCGGCGGCGCGTTTGAGCGTGAGCGTGAAGACGGGCGCGCCGTCGCCGAGCCGCTCGACGAGCTCGGCCGTCTCATCCTTCAGGCCGCCCTGGACTCGGCCCAGGTCGCGGACGCCGGTGCGCTGGGCGATCGAGAGCCGGCCGCCGTTCTTGGCCCGGGCCTGCTCGTAGCCGGTCGTCTCGCCGATCATCTTGTTCTGCCGCTCGGCGATCGACCGGAGCGAGTCCGCCATCTTGGAGATCTGCTCCATGGCGAGCTGCTCCTCGGCCTCGCGGCGGTTCTGGGCCGCCTCGCGCTGGGCCTGGCGGAGGTTATCGAGGGCCTCCTCCATCTCGCCCTCGGCCTGCTCGCCCTGGTCCTGGTTGAGGTCGCGCTCGGCGTTGGCCATGCGCTGCTGGGCCTGCTCGCCGGCGCGGGCCGCGGCGTCGGCGCCGAGCTTTGCGAGCTTCTGGAGCTGCCGGTTCATCTCCTGCTGGATCTGCTGCTGCTCCTTGGCGAGCTTCTGGAGCTCCTGAGCCCGCTTCTGCGGGTCGGACATCTTCCTCGCCTCGGCGGTCTTCTTCAGGTTCGCCGCCTGGCGGTCGCGGAGGCCCTTCAGCTCCGCCTCGGCCTTCTTGAGCTCCTGGACGAGCCGCGCCAGCTCGCGCTCGCGGCGGTTCTGGAGCGTGTCGACCATCTCCTTGAGGTCGTTGCGGGCCTGCTCCTGGTTCTGGCGGGCCTGGCCCATCTGGTTCTTGCCGAGCTGTTCGCCGGCCTCGGCCATCTTGGCCGATGTCCCGCGTTGCCGGCTCTGCTTGGCCGCCTCGCGGAGCGCCGCCGCCCCGAGCGGGTCGGCCTGATCGAGCTTCTTGGCCATCTCGTCGAGCTTGGCCTCAAGGTTCTGCTGCCCCTTGCCGATCTCGGCCTGGCGAGCCCCGAGGTTCTCGAGCTCGCCCTTCTGCTCGGGCTCGAGGGCTTCGGGGGTCTTGCCCGCGACATCGGGCCGCGCGGCGGCCTCGGCCGACTGCTTCAGCGCCTGCTCCTGCTGCTGGAGCTGCGCCTTCGCGTCCTTGATCACGCCGCGGACCGTGTCGAATTCACTGAGACCGTCGAGCATCTTCTTCAGCTCGTCGGCGATCGCCTTCTGGTTCTTCGCCGCGTCGTTCAGCGCCAGCTCGGGCGAGTTCTTGCCCTGGTCGCCCGGCTTCGGGGCCTCGGCTCCGGCCTCGGGCTTCCCTTGTTGACCAGCCTGTCCACTCTGAGGCTGTCCCGACTTGGCCTGCGCCTGCTGTCCAGACTGGCGGGATTGGCCCTGAGGGTTCGCCTTGGCCTGCTCTGCGCCCTCGGGCTGACCCGAACTGCCCTTCGACTGATCTCCGCCCTTGGACTGTTCGCCGGCCTTGGCCTGATCCCCTGCGTTCGATTGAGCACCCGCCTTCGCCTGCTCACCGGCCTTCGACTGCTCGCCGGCCTCGGCCTGCTCACCGGCCTTCGTTTGCTCGCCGGCCTGAGTCTGGCCGGCTCGCGGGGCCTCCGGGTTCGGCTGGGCGCCGGCCCGGGACGGATTGGACGGCTTGGCCTGATCGTCGAGCGCCTTGTCGGCCCGGCTGAGGTTCTGCTCGGCGGGCGTCAGGTCGCGCTCCTTGATCCGCTCGACCGCCTCGCGCATCGCGAGCATCTGCCGCTCGACGTCCTGGTTCGGGACGTTGAAGTTGCCGATATCGCGCAGGAGCCGGTTGATCTTCTGATCGATCCCGTCGGCCTTGCCGGCGACGCGGCTCGTGACCTGGCGCTGGATGGTCTCGGCATTGCGCAGGTTGTCGCGGGTCGGCGCCGGCAGGTTCTTCGCGCGTGAGAGCATCCGCCGGGCGTCGTCGACCGGAGCCTGCGCCTGCCGCTGCATGGCGAGGGTGCGCTCGATCTCGTCGCGGAGCGCGCGCTGCTGGTCCTCGAACTGGCGGTTGATGTCCTCGTCCGACACGATCCGCAGCCGGATCTCGCGGCTCTTGCCGACGTTCGGCCCCTTGACGTTGTCGAAGTCACGCGCGTCGGCGTGAAATGACACGATCGAGCCGGGCTCGAGCTTCAGGTCGGCGAGGTTCCAGCGGTAGGTCACCGTCTCCTTCTTCGATGGCGGCGCGCCCGGCTTCGCCGCGCCGTCCCACAACGGGAGCACGACGTCCTTCGCGGGCTCCGATCCGCCGGCCGAAACCTTGTAGGTGAGGCGGACCGAGTGCAGGCCGTAGTCGTCCTCGGCCAGGATCTGGACCGGGACGATTGCGCGGGCCGGCACGTCCCGGTCGTTCGCCGGGTCCTCGAGCGTCACGCGGGGCGCCTCGTCGGCGACGGTCCGCAGCTCGTAACGCACCGCCTCCTGGCTCTTGAAGCCCTCGGTATCCGCGAGCTCGAACCAGAACGGCAGCGTCGACTCGGCCTTGATCCGCGCGGCGAGATGGAGGCGATCCTTCTCCACCCGCACCGGCACCCCGGACGGCTCGTCGCCCGTCCGCAGGGTCGCCGAGGCCAGGGGCTTGTTCGCCAGGCCCTCGAGATCGATCTGCGTGCCGAAGACGGCGCGGACCTGCGTATTGCCGGGCGCCAGGGTCTGGCTCGCCTGCCCCGTGTAGGCGGGCGGCGTCAGTCGGACGGCCAGCGAGTTCAGGGCGGGCGGCGGCACGACCTGGACGGCCCAGGGAAGCGTCTCGTCATCGCCCGCGGCGACAGTGAAGGAGAAATCGCGGCTGGCCACGTCGAGACGTCCCCGGAAGACGCCGTCGTCCGCGGGCCGGAGCGGCTCCTCGGACGTCTCGCCGTCGCCGAACGTGTACGTCACCCGGGCCGATGACGGCATGCGCTCGCCCTTGCCGACGGCGACGGCCAGCGTGTACGCCTCGCCCTTGGCCGTCTTCTTTGCCGTCTCGGCCTCGACGATCGAGAGGTGCGTCAGCCTCGGCCATTGCGTCGCGCCGAACGGCCGGAACAGCCGGTCGAGCGCGATCCGGCTCGACTGCGGCGCGAGGAGCATCACCAGCAACGCGACCGACACGGCCGACGACGACCACACCAGGGCCCGCTTCACGGGACGCGGATCGACCACCTGGCGGAAGTCGATCTCCCGGGTCTCCTCGATCGTCTGCGCCACCGTCGCGTCACGAAGCGGCTTCGAGCCCAGGGCGTCGTCGTCGGGACGTCGGAGGAACTGGATCGTGCTCGCCAGCCGGTCGTTCAGCCCCGGCCAGCGGTCCTCGACGCGCAGCGCGATGTCGAGGTCATTGAACCGGACGATCAGGGGTGTGATCACATAACGAAGCAGGAGCCACGTGCCGGTGGCGCCGACAGCGATCAAGAGCGCGAGGCGGACCTCGGGGACGAGGTGGATGAGCCAGTCGAGGAAGGCCGCGGCGGCGATGGCCGAGACGAGGCCGAGGACGAGCCACGCCACGCCGTGGACCGCGAGGAGCCGCCGGACCTGGCCGCGAAGGGCCGCGATCCGAGTTTCGAGCGGGTGTCGCACGGAAGACCTCCTACGTGGCGGGGAAGTCCGAAACCAACCCCAACTATACCATCTGCTTGCGTTTCCTTAACACCCATTCCGCCGTCAGGATCGTCAGGAAGAGCACCAGCACGGGCCAGGTGTTCCAGATCGGGATCGGCGGGTCGGCGTCGAGCGGAACCTGGAGCGGCTTCGGCAGGCTCGTCAGGAGCGACGTCGTGTCGACCGGAGTGTAGAACGCTCCGCCCGAGGCCACGGCGGCGCGGGTCATCTCGGCCTCGTTCAACTGCACCCGTTCGAGCTCGCCCGCCGGGGGATCGACGCGGAACGTCGACGTGGGCAGGCCGCCCTCCAGTACCGGGGGCGGTAACAGTCGCACCGTGTATTCCCCCTCGACGGCCTGGGGCAGCACCCCCTCGAACAGGTTCGGCGCGTTCGGAGTCGACTTGAGAGCGAGCTTCCGCGGGCCCTGCCCGTCCTTGCGCTCGACCTCGACCGTCACCTCGCGCGAGCCCGGCGCGAGCGCCGGGTTCGGGAACCGGACGCGGACGACGATCGGGTCGTTCCGCTGGTAGCGGCGGCGGTCGGTCTGGATCTCGGCCTGGCGCTGGCCGAGGAGCTTCGACCGAGCCAGGAAGCGGATCGTCTGGAGCCAGTACCGGCCGAAATAGCGGTCGCCCACGCGGAACCGCCAGCGCCAGGTGTCGTCGACGGCGTTGAACATCGACTTGCCCGACCCGACGAACTGGTAGAGCATGATCGCCAGCGGCCCGTCGGAGCCGGCCTGAGGTGGGATGCTCGGCCAGCACGAGCGCCGCGGGCTTCTTCCGCGGGGCCTCGAGGTACCAGAGCAGCTCGGGCAGGTTCGACCAGATCCGGGCGCTCGTCACCTCGTCGTCGCCGAACCGGAAGATCGGGCTCGAACGGCCCTCGACGGTCAGGCTCGGCCGGAACGCGGCCACCGAGTTGCCCACGGCCGTCGGGTTCCTCGCGTCGGAGAGCTCGATCGGCAGGAGCTGTTCGAGCGGGGTCCCGCGGTAGGCGAGCGGGTTGAACTGGTCGCCCGCGATGAAGAGCACGCCGCCGCCCTTCTCGGTGACGAACTCGGCCAGGTGGGCCATCTGGGACTGCGACAGGTAGCCCGGGTCGGCGTCGCCGACGATCACCACGTCGTACTCGAAGAGGTCGTCCTTCGAGGCCGGGAAGGTCGGCAGCGCGTAGAGGTCCTGGTTCGAATACTCGGGGTCGGACGACAGCAGGACGACCTTCAGCTCGACCGTCTTCTCGCGCTGGAGGAAGTTCTTGAGGTAGCGGAACTCGTACCGCGGCTCGTTGTCGACGAAGAGGACCTTGAGCTTCTCCTCGCGGACGTTGATGGCCCGCTCGAGCCGGTTGTTGGCCGGGTCGAGCTCGCGGTCCTTCAGGTCGATCTCGACGATGTAAGTGATCTGGCCGGTCTTCTTCGGCCGGTGCGTGATCTCGACCCGCTTCGGCTGGCCGTCGGGCGGGGCCTGCACGGTGATCGTTTCGAGCAGTCGCTTGGCGTTCGGATCGGACGATGACCGCATCCTTCTCGAAGAGTCGAAGCGCGACGTCCTGCCCCGCGAAGCCCTTGGAGGAGAGCTTCGGCTGGAACCGCACGAGGTCGTCGACGAAGACGACGTCGTCGACCAGCAGCTCGCTCAGCTCGAGGTCGCGGGCCGGCTCGGGGTCGCCGAGGCCGACCTCGACGAGCGGCACGCCCTTGCTCGGCCGGCGAACTTGGCAGCGTCGGCGAGCGATCTCGCCGTCGGTCGTCTGGCCGTCGGACAGGAGCAGGATCGCCGTCGGCGGCACGCCGCGCAGCTCGGTGAGGACCTTGCGGATGCCGTCGCCGAGTCGGCTCTGGGCGCCGGCTGGCCTCGATCTTCTTGATCTTGTCCAGGGCGGGGGCGACGTCCTCGGGCTTGTCGATCTCGGCCAGGGCACGGGCGGCGGTCGAGACGGTGTAGATCCGCACGCGATGCTTCTTCTGGAGCTCGCGGAGGATCTTGCCGTCGTCCTTCACCAGCCACCCCTCGCGCGACGGCCAGGCGATCGGCCTGCGGCCGGCCGGAGAGGGCGGCCAGCTTCTCGGCGGCGTCCTTCGCGGCCGGGTCGGCGAACTGGTCGACGACGGCCTGGCTCGCCGAGTCGTCGATCATCACGACGAAGTAGGGCAGGCCCATCCGCTCGATCGTCAGCACCGCCTCGGAGAGCATGAACAGCGCGAGGAGGACCAGCGAGATCCGCAGGCCGGCGAGCAGCATCTTGTACGCCGTCGACGCCCGCCCCTCGCGCCGGTAGAGCCAGACGATCAGCGCGACGCAGGCGACGACCGTCAGGAGGGTCCAGCCCCTGCGAGAGCGGCTGCTCGGCGCGGATTCGGGGCGTGATCCCTTCGCCCGCCCGCGCGGGCTCGACCCCCAATCCGTCGGCCAGTTTCCGGAGCAGCCAGTCCATCCCGTCCCTCGCGTCGCTGAGGTCACACCACAGATAACGAACGAGACCCGCCCGCCTTCGAATCTAAGCCCCGTGATGCCCGAATTTCCAGGCCAGGATCGATTCGACGATCAGGAGCGCGAGCACCGCATACAGCAGCGGCCGGTGCAGTTCGCCGTGCCGGCCGATCGAGGTCGCGTTGCCCGTCAGGTCCTTCCAGTTCGTCAGATAGGTGAATTTCCAGCCCGGCACCGCCTCCGACAGCCCGGCCTTCTCGAGCTTGGCCAGGTCGCTCTCGGCCGGGTCGGGGTCGGCCGAGAACGTCGCGTCGCCCGAGCGCCGGCGCCTCGTATCGCACCCGGTACGGCCCCGAGAGGTCGGTGTCCTCGAAGTGGAACAGGCTGACGTCGCCCGCTGCCTTCAGCTTCACCTGGGCCTTGGCGTTGTCGGGCCGGGTGACGTCGGCCGTCGCGCCCGAGGCCGACGCCGGCAGGACCTGGTCGAGCGGCTGGCCGACCCGGACGTTCCTCTCGGCCAGGCGGCCCGCCGACGCCTCGAGGACGATCTGCTCCATCACGGGCACGTAGCTCGGGTGCAGCGGCCAGCTCGTCCAGCCCGCGTCGGCCGTGGTCGCGACCTGGATCACCCGGCCGCGATGGCGCGGCATCTCGATGATGGCGGGGTCGCCGCTGTTGAACGCCAGCGCGACCTTCGCGGCCGAGCCTGGCGGGCAGGGTCAGCTTGTGGTAGCGGTACGTCTTCGTATTGACCAGGCCGGCGATCACCGGCGCGTCGGCGCCGAGGAATTCGCGGACGATCGGGTGTGCGAAGCCGAGCGGGTTGAACTCGAAGGCGGACTGCTTCTTCTCGGCGTCCCCGACCGTCGGCGCCGATCGACGCGGGCAGCAGCCCCTTGCCGTCGGCGAAGAGGAGCCGGTTGTAATTCTCCGGCGACGACCTGCTCGCCGCCGAAGACCACGACCCCGCCGCCCTGCTTCAGGTAGGCCTCGAGCGCCGCGACCTCCGACTCGCGGAACTGGCCGACGTTGCAGAGCGCCACGACGTCGTACGGGGCGAGCTCGCGGCGCGAGAGCGCGACGTCGGCGATGACCTCGACCTTGATCGGCGTCGGCGCGCTCTGGGCCGATTCGGCGGGGCTCAGCGCCTGCGCCAGGTAGTCGGTCTCGGCCTCGAACGGCTCGGTCTTGTAGTGGCCGTCCACCAGGAGCACGCGGAGCGCCTCCTTGACCGGCACGGCCATCCACCGCCGGTTGTCGAGCGGCAGCGGGTCGTCGTCGATCTTGACCTCGAGCACGTGGTCGCCCGGCGTCGTGAAGGCCGGGCGGAAGCTGACCTTGATGTCCTCGCCCGGCTTCGCCTCGATCGGCTGGTCGGGGCCGAGCTGGCCGTCGATGAGCAGCTGGGCCCGGCCCTGGTACGCGGTCGGGCCCGAAGTTCTTCACCGTGGCCGTCGCGACCAGGTCGGTCGTGCCGAGCGTGACGACCGGCAGGTTCAGCGCCAGGTCGACGACCGCCCGATTCTCGCCGCCGGCCTTGCCCAGGTCGACGACGATCGACGTGCGCCCGCCGCGCCTCGAGCTTGGCGACGGACCGCTTCAGCCGCCTCCTCCGAGCCCGGCTTCCGCCAGCTCGCGGCCTGGAGGTCGGTCAGGAAGACGACCTCCTTGCGCGGGATCGTCGAGACGCCGAGGACGCGGTCGACCGCGTCGAAGCTGGCCGACCAGGTCGGTCCCGCCGTGGGGCAGGGTGATCTGCTCGATCTCCTTGATGACCTCGCCCTGGCTCGCCGACGGCGAGGCGTCGCCGATGACGACCGGGGCGGGTCGGCCATCAGGACGACCGACAGGGCGTCGCCGCCGCGAGTGTCGCGGACGAGCTGCGCGGCGAGGGCCTTGGCCTGCTCGAACCGGCTCTTCTCGGCCGTCGTGTAGGCCATGCTCAGGCTGCCGTCGAGCACGATCACGCGATGCGTCCGCTGACCGGGCAGGAGCTTCATCGCGCCCAGGCTCTCGAGGAACGGCTTGGCCATCGCCGTCACCACGAGGATGACCAGGAGCGTCCGGATCGCGAGCAGGAGCCACTGCTCGATCTTGACCCGTCGCTGATTCTTGCGGATCGCGGCGAGCAGGAACCGCATCGCCGCCCAGGGCATCTCGCGGAACTTGCGCCGGTTCAGCAGGTGGATGATGATCGGCAGCGACGCCGCCGCGATGCCGAATTCCAGCAGCGGGAGGTTGCGAAAAGCCGATGGCCCAGAGCAGCGGGACGTGCAACGGCGAGTCTCCGGCGATCGATCGGTCGTCTATCGAATCGCGCGCCGAGCGCGACGCGAGGTAGGTCGAGAGCGGCCCGTCGAGGTCCTGGTCGGTCCGGAGCGGCACGTAGTCGATGTCGATCATCCGGCACCCCTTCTTCAGCTCGTCGAGGAACGCCCCCAGCTCCTCCGATAGGCCTTGCGGAGCGCGTGCGGCTCGGTGAGGACCTCGGGCAGGCCCTCCAGCCCCTTGAAGAGCGTGGTCTCGCGGAACGGGAAGTCGACCTCGGCCGGGTCGAGGATGTGGAAGACGATGACCTCGTGGCGCCGGTGCCGGAGGTGCTTCAGGCCCGCGAGGATCCGCGCGGGGTCGTCGAAGAAGTCGGAGAGGACGACGACCACCCCGCGCTTCTTGAATCGCTCGGCCAGGTCGTGGAAGACCGCCCCCATGTCGGACTTCTCGCCGGCGCGGGACGGCGTCCATCACGTGGAGCAATTCCTTGAGGTGCGACGGCTGGCCCGACGGCCTGAGGTAGCGGCCGACGCCGCGTCGTCGAACGTCGCGAGCCCGACCGAGTCCTGCTGCTGGAGCACCAGATACCCGAGCGCCGCGGCGATGAACTGCGCGTACTGGAGCTTCGAGACATTGTCGCCCGAGGCGTAGGCCATCGACTCGCTCGTGTCCAGCAGCAGGTACGTGAGGAGGTTCGTCTCCTCCTCGTACTGCTTGAGGTAGAACTTGTCGGTCTTCGACCAGACCTTCCAGTCGACGTGGCGGATGTCGTCGCCGGGCACGTACTCGCGGTGCTCGGCGAACTCGACGGAGAAGCCGTGGTACGGGCTGGCGTGCAGCCCGGCCACGTACCCCTCGACCACCAGCCGCGCCTGGAGGTCGAGCCCCTCGAGGCTAGCCAGCACTCGCGGATTTAAATATTTTTGGTAGTTTTCCACCCTGCTCCGCCTCGTGCTCGTCGACGGGGACGTGCTTGACCAGGCGCTGGACGATGTCGTCGGGCTTGAGCCCCTCGGCCTCGGCGTTGAAGTTGGTGACGATCCGGTGCCGGAGCACCGGCCCGGCGACCGAGCGGATGTCGTCGGTCGAGACGTAATACCGCCCGTGGAGCACGGCGCGGGCCTTGGCGGCGAGCACCAGGTACTGGCTCGCCCGCGGCCCGGCGCCCCAGCTCACGTAGTCGCGGATGAAGTCGGGCACGTCCTCCTTGCCGCGGCGGGTGTTCCGCGCCAGGCGGACGGCGTAGCGGGTGACGTGGTCGGCCACCGGCACCTTGCGGACGGTCTCCTGCAGCTCCAGGATGTCCGCGCCGGAGAGGATCTTGCTCACGCTCGGCTTCAGGCTCGACGTCGTCAGCCGGACGATGTCGAACTCCTCCTCCTCGTCCGGGTAGTCGACGAGGATATTGAGCATGAACCGGTCGAGCTGGGCCTCGGGCAGCGGGTACGTGCCCTCCTGCTCGATCGGGTTCTGCGTCGCCAGCACGAAGAACGGGTCGGGCAGCCGGTGCCGCTCGCCGCCGACGGTCGACCTGCCGCTCCTGCATCGCCTCGAGCAGCGCGGCCTGCGTCTTGGGCGGCGTCCGGTTGATCTCGTCGGCCAGGACGATGTTCGCGAAGATCGGCCCGCGGAGGAACTTGAACTGGCGGACGCCCGTCGCCTTGTCCTCCTGGATCACCTCGGTCCCGGTGATGTCCGACGGCATCAGGTCGGGCGTGAACTGGATCCGGTTGTAGGTCAGGTTCAGCGCGTCGGCCAGGGTGTGGATCATCAGCGTCTTCGCCAGGCCCGGCACGCCGATCAGCAGGCAGTGGCCGCGGGCGAAGATCGCGATCAGCAGCTCCTCGAGCACGGCCTGCTGGCCGACGATGACCTTGCCCATCTCGGCCTTGAGCCCCTGGAATGCAGTCCCGGAGCCGTTCGACCGCGGCGATGTCCTCGTTCTTCAGTTCTTCGGGCGGTGTATCGTCGGCCACGGGGCCTCCTTCGGCAGGGTGTCGGTCGGGGAATCGCCGCGGGTCAACGTCGGCGGACGGCCTCGGTCTCCGGCGGCGGCGCCAATTCTACTAGGCGACTATCGGATCACGTTCGTCCTGGAATCCACGAGGAGCTCGGCGGTTGCGGGGGCGGAGCGGTTTGGTTCAGGGCCGTTCGGTTTGGCGTCGATCGTTGAGGGCCCAGAGCCCTCCCTGGCTCGCCACGAAGGCGCCGCGGGGGGCGAGCCGGACCGTCAGCTCGGCCGCGGGAACGGGGAAGACGAGGCGCTGGACGAGCTGGCCGGTGTCGCGACGCCGGAACACGATCGGGATCGTCGACGACTCCTCGTCGCCCATCAGCCGGGCGGGGTTCGGGAAGGCCACGACGCAGCGATCGGTCAGGGTCACCGACCAGCCGCGCGACGGGCCGATCAGCTTCTGCCTCCACACGGTCGTGCCGTCGCTGAACGAGAGGGCCGCCAGGTCCGAGCCGTTGGCGACGTAGAACCGATCGCCGGAGAGCGCGAACGCCTCGGGCCGCTCGGACAGGTCCTCATCCCCGACCGGGCGCGACCATCGCTTCTTGCCCGTCATCGGGTCGAGCCGGATCAGGTCGGTGCCGTCCTGGATCACGAGCAGCCGTTCCGCATCGCCGACGACCCGGGGCGGGCCGTGCTTGGGGAGCTCGACGCTCTCGCGGAAGGACCAGGCGTTGATCCCGCGGTTCAGGTCGAAGAGCGCGACCGTGCGGCGGTCGGGCACGAGCACGACGTGGTCGTCGTCGATCGGCAGCGGGTCGCGGGCCCATTCCTCGTCGTCGTCACCCTGGGGAAACTCGGCGCGGCGGCGGCCGGTCGCTGTGTCGAGGACGAAGACGGAGTTGGGCTTGCGGACCTGGAGCACGATCCGCTCATTCGCGACGAGCAGGCGCGGGTTGATCCGGCCGACGGCCGGCGTGTAGGTCCAGTCGACCTGCCCGGTCTCGCCGTCGAGGGCGACGATCCCCTGATCGCCGCGGAGGCAGACGATCCGGCCCCCGACGACGCGGAAGTCCTGGAGCTGCGTCGAGCCCTGCTCCCGCGCCGGGTCCGCCGCCTCGCCCTTGCCGAACGGCCCTGCCCCCTTCGGCGCCGGGGCCGACGGGTCGAATTGCCACTCGACGGCCCCCTGCCCGCGCTCGAGCGAGACGATCTTCGTCCGCGTCGCCGCGACCAGCCGGTCGGCGAGGTAGCCCGCCCAGATCGGCTCCGAGCCGAGATTGGCCGACCACGAGGCCTTGCCGGTGCGCGGGTCGACGGCGCGGAGGGTCGTGCCCTCGACCAGGAAGATCCGACCCAGCTCGGCCGAAGGCGGCGTGCCCTCGGCGGCCAGCGGCCGGATGCTCGCCGGCCACCGCGATTCCCAGCGCCGCTGGAGCGGCAATCGCAGCGGCGGCTCGGACGACTCGAGCGGCATCCGATCGAACGGGGCCCGAGCGAGCCGCGCGGCCACCGCGTCGGCGAGGCGTTGCTCGCCGGCCTCGCCGTCGACCGTCGCCTGCCCGAACCGGCCCGCGGCCTGGAGGTAGGCCGCCCGCGCGGGGGCCCAGAGCTTCTGGCTCTCGTAGGCCCGGGCGAGGCCCCAGGCTGCCCGGGCCTTCGCCTCGTGCGGGGCGTCGGCCACGAGCAGCCGCTTGTAGGCGCGGGCCGCCTCGCGGGGCTGGCCGAGCCGTTCCTGGATCCGTCCGAGCGCGAGCAACGCCTCCGGGACGGCCCTCGCGGCGGGGTAGCTCCGGCCGATGTCGGACAGCAGCCGCGTGTCATTACCCTTCAATCCGCGGCTCAGCAGCCCGTCCGCCGCGCGGTCGAATTCCGCGTACGCCGCCCGGCTGTGCTCGCCGACCAGCGCCGCCAGCCGGTCGGAGATCAGCAGGTCGGCGCGGACCGACCGCAGGCCGTCGCCGGCCGGCACGACCAGCGGCCGCAGCTTCTCGTCGGCCAGGAGCGTCTGATACGTCGCCGCGGCCGCGGCCGGCCGGCCGGCATCGAGCTCGACCGACGCCAGCTCGAGCCGGGCGGCGAGCCGGTCGCGGTCGCTCCGCGCCGAGTCGGCCGCGAGCGCGAATCGCTCCGAGGCGCGCGCCAGGTCCTTCGCCTTCCGCGCCCGATCGCCCTGCTTCATGAGCAGATGGTGCCGATGGTCGCGGGCCGACTCGACGAGGGCCAGCCCGTCGATCGTCTCCGAAGGGCGGGCACGCCTGAGCACCTGCGCGAAATTCTCGAGGGCCTCGTCGTCGAGACCCGCGGCCTCGGCGGCCTGGGCCAGGCGGTAGTAGTTCGCGGCCCGCTCGGGCGTGCGGGCGATCTCCTCGCGATAGCGCTCCATCAGCCGACGGTTCTGGCAGAAGACGACCATTGAGTCGGGGCCCGCCACGACGAGGAAGCCGTCGCCCAGGGCGAGGTTGCCGCCGCTCGCCTGGAACGACTGGAGCTTGATCGGCGCGTCGGCCCGCGCGCCCGTCTCCTGGTCGAGGATGTGGATCTCGGTGCGGGTCGGCCAGTAGATCTTGTCGCCGGCCAGCAGGCCCCGGCCGTAGCCCTGCGGAGTCTGGGCCCCGTCGGGCCAGGCGCGGACCAGCGCCCCGGTCTTCACGTCGATAGAGCAGCACCCGGTCGCCGGTGGCGACCACGCGCCCCTTGGCGACGCCCAGCAGGTGCGCCAGCCTGACCTCGGGCAGCGGCCGCGTCTTCCAGACCATCCGGCCCGTGGCGGCGTCGAACGCGTAGATCGACGGCGCGTCGTCGGGGGCGACGATCACGAGGCCGTCGTGGACGACCGCCGGGTTGAGGTCCCGCTCCTGGCCCTCGCCCGAGACGCCGCGGCCCTGCCACGGGTACGTCGCCAGCCAGCGGATGCCGCCGGTCTCGACGTCGAGCGCAACGACCGCACCGAGGTTCGTCTGATAGTAGATCGACGGCCCGTCGAGCGCCAGCAGCCGGTGGTTGATCTCCGGCGTGCTGCCGCCCTGGAAGTTGATCGTCGTGTTCGCCTCGCAGATATACCGCACCCAGCGCGCGTCCCCGCTGTCCGGGTCGAGGCACGCGACGTAGGTCGACGTCATCTCCGAACGGTCGGTCAGGACCACGTAGACGCCCCGCGCGTCGGCGACCGGCGTCCCCTCGAAGGAGGCAGCTCGGTTCGCTCCCTTGCCGCGAGGCAGCGGGATCTCGGACGCGTCCTTCTTCCAAACGACCTTGCCGTCCGCCGCGCGGTCGAGCGCGACAATGTGGCTCGGCGCTGCGCCCGGCGAGTTGCCCGCGAACCGGCCCATGCCCATCCCCATCGTCGCGAACATGGCCGAGGGCGGCGGCCCGAGTCGGGCGTAGATCCGGTCGCCGAACGCCGTGAGCGTGTAGCGGGCCACGCTCAGCGTCTGGCGGTTCGCGTCCGACATCAGCCCGGCATTGAGCACGTGCTGCCACGCCCACGTCGGCGAGGCGAGCCCGCCGTCCGAGGGCCGTTGATTCAGGTTGTACGCGGTCACCGTCCGCTCGTCGCTGACGACCACCTGCTCCCCCACGACGATCGGGTGGTAGCCGAGGAGCCGCTCGGGGGAGACGTTCGCGGCGACCGTGCCGTTGACGACTCCCCGCCTGGAATTCAGCCGGAGGTTTCCCGGCTGGGGGACCGGCGACGAGGTCGATCCGCCACTGGAGCGACCCGACGTCGAGCGTTCCCGGCGCAACCTTGGTCCGAGAGGGCGCGCCGGCGAAGGTCGGCCAGCGCCCGTCCGGCTGGGACGGGACCGCGAGATGATCGAGCCCCAGCGCCTCGGCGACGATCGTCGCCAGAAGGCCCGTACGGCCCGCGAGCGCGCCCTCGGCGTTCGGGTACGCCTTGGCGAACGCCCCCACGTCGTCCTTCGTCGGCGGCTCCTCGCCGATCGCGGCCCGGCAGAGCAGCTTCTTGGCGGCGACGCGAGCGAGGTCGACCGAGGGGTCGGGATGCACGAGACCGCGGCCGCCGGCCTTCGCGTCGGGGACGAGCTGGCGGTAGGCCGCCTGGGCCTCGGCGAACTGGCCCTCCTGGAATGCGAGGTCGCCGATGAGCTCGAGAGCGTCGTCGCCCCAGGACGAGCAGAAGGCCTGCTCGACCACGCGGCGGAGCTGCGCGGTCCCGCGCCGCCTCACCCTGCTTGAACCAACGCTCAGCCTGGCCGTCGACCCGAGCACGGTAGAGGGCACGCCCCTCGGGAGGCAGCGCGGCGATCCGCCGCTGGCAATCGAGCCGCGAGTCGACGTAGAGCGTCGAATCTTCCGGCGCAACCGAGCCCTCGGCCTGGGCGGCTCCCGGTGGCGGGGGCTCGAGCGGGACCTGGACGACCTTGTCGCCGAAGTCCTTCATCACGCGCTGATAGATCTCGATCGCCTCGGCGTACTGGCCGCCCCGCGCGTGGTTATCGGCGTTCCGTAGCAGCGCCTCGGCGGTGGGAGACCCGTCCGGATAGACCTTAAGGAACGTCCGCACCTGGGCGGACGACCGGCCGGCGCCGACGGCCAGGATCACGGCGGCGAGCACCACGGCGCGGACGCGGGACCCTCTCGGCTGCGTCGGGCGGACCGATCTTCGATCCCGCATTTCCAGGGCCCTCCATGCTCGACCGTGCCCTTCGTCGGACCAGGGCGGCGAAGTCGGTGCCTGAGGCGCTTTCGTTATGAACTCGGTACGCTGACAGCTTGCGGTGGGGAAGAAACACCATCCGTCACGATTGTACAGGCTGGGAAAAGAATAACCAGCATGCATTCTGTTCGGAGCCATAACGGAGGGCGATGGCCGACTGTCGCAACGACTGGCAAAGCGGAAAAGACCGAGGGCAAACCGGGTGCCATCACGGGTCCAGGACAGCCACCGAAGCATCTGCTTCGGCTTCGGCCACCGGATCGCCCCCCGGTGGAGCACAAAGTTTCGGCTTGGACAGCCGCACTTTCGAGCAAAGCGTCACCGATGCTGGATCACATACCCGATGTAGAAGACGAACGCCCCGGCCGCGGCGATCAATAGAAGCCCGCCCTCGCCGACCTTGCCGACCAGCTCGGTGGCCATGGCGAAGGGGAGGGTCAGGAGCCCGAGGACCTGGAGGCTGCGGCCCAGCGCTCGACGCATCGGTGGGGGTCTCAGCCTCGCGGGAAGAGCGGCCGGAGTCGCGCGGGGCGGGCCGTCACTTGGCCGGCATGAGCTTGAGCTCGCCCACGTCGGTCACCTGCCCCGACTTCACCTCGACGGCGATGCCGTTTCGGCCTCCCGGCGTGATGAACTTCCCCTTGTCCTCGCGGACGACGAGCTTCTGCGTGCCGGCCGGAACGCCCGCGATCTCGAACGAGCCGTCGGGCTTCGTGACGGCGAAGAACGGGTGGTCGAACACCATGAAATAGGCCGTCATCCAGGGATGGATATCGCACTGGACGGCGACCGGGTTCCGCTCGGCCGACGCCATCTTCACGCCTTGCTTGCCGTTCGGCGCGAGCATCTGGTTGAACCCGCCGACGCTGAAGCCGTTGTAGCGGATGTTGTGGCCGACGGGGTCGCTCGACTTGAAGACGAGCTCCTGGTCCTTGTGCATGGCCAGCGCGTGCGGGACGAAGCGGCAGCCCTTCTGGTCGAGGTCGACGGTCGGCGACTTGCTGAGCAGCTCCTGCACGGCGGCGGGGTTCGCCCCGTTCGGGGTCGCGACGTAGGCGAAGGCGTTGGCCACGCCCTTGGTCGCCGGGTCGACGACGTACTCCTCGTTCGGGATCTCGTTCGACGGCGCAGACGGCCGCGTCCTTCACGCTCGCGTCGCCCTTCTTGACCTTCGGCTCGGGCTTCGGCACGTCGGCGCCGCCCCAGACGACCCGCCCCTTGATGGTGCCGAAGCCGGCCTGGGCCATCGCGGGCCGACTCGAGACGCCCAGCACGGCGAGGGCCACGGCGGGGACGAGGAGAGTTCTGCGTGTCATCATGGGGTGCGAGCCTGCGACGAGGTGGTCGTGAAGGGAGCCGCCCGGCCCTCGCCCGCCGGGACGGTCGTCCGGGTCGAGGGTCCCAGTATAACAGCCGGACGCCGCGCGGACCAAAGCCCCGGGGGGCTGTGGCTTCGCCCGCGAAACCAGAGCCACCCGGTCGCCCGCTATTCCGGCTTGACCTGCGACGCCTTGATCGTGAAGTCCTGCGTCGTGTCGCCGCCCGCGGCGAGGGTCACGTCCTGACCCGCCGACGGCGTCACGAACTGCGTCGCCTCCTGCCAGACCACGACCTTCTGCGTCCCCGCCGGGGCGTTCTTGATCTCGAAGTTGCCCTTGTCGTCGGTCACGGCGAAGTAGGGGTTGTCGAGCACGAGCCAGTACGCGGTCATCCAGGGATGGATATCGCAGGTCACGATGCCCGGCATCCGCGCCGGCGCCACGGCCTGCTTCTTGATCTCGCCGTTGGGGGCCACGGCCTCGTTGAAGGCGTTGTTCTGGACCTTGCAGTTGATGTTGTGGCTGACCGGGTCGCTCGACTTCAGGTCGATCTTCTCGCCGACCATCGCCGCGAGCACGTGCGGCTCGAAGACGCAGCCCTTCTGGTCGAAGAGGGCCGTCTGCGACGCCTTGGCCGACTTCGCCTCCGGGTTCACCGCGGTCGGCTTGGGGATGTAGACGATCGCGTTCTTGACGCCCTTCGAGCCCGCGTCGACCACGAGCCGCTCGGCCTTGATCTCGTGGGTGGCGCAGACGGCGGCGTCCTTGGCGTCCTTCGAGCCCTTCGCCACGAGGGTCTTCTGCGCCGGCGGGTCGCCGTCGAAGACGACGCGGCCCTTGAGCGTGCCCCAGCCCTCGGCCTTCACGGCGGCGGCCGGGGCGGCGGCCGTCGGCGAGGATGCGGGCGCGGGCGTCGACGCGGACGGGGCGGCGGTCGAGGCCGTCGAGCTCGACCCCGGGCCGGAGGGATTCGTCCCCGGCTCGGCGATCACGCGGGCGTCGTCGACCTCGGTCCCCTTGCCGCCGCAGCCGGCCGAGCGAAAGCACGAGGCCCGCGCCGAGCGCGAGCGATCCATATCGGGCGATTCGCGATGTCATCGTCATTCTCCTGGTGCTCGGTAAAGAGGCGGCGGATGGCCGGGCCCATCCGCCGTGACGCCCCAACACTCAGTCTAGGCCCGGCCGGCTCGTCCGCACAGGCCCTCGGGTTCACTCCTCGCCGCCCGATGCCTTGGGCACGTTGCCGGCCGGCGCGGGGCTCGGGGCGGGCTTGGCGCCGGCGAGCTGACCCTCGACAGCGGTCACGTAGTTCAGCAGCGTGTCGCGCATCGCCTGGACCTGGATCCACGGCTGCCCCTCCATCGACTTCGGAACCCCCGGCGCGGCGGGACCTCGGGGCGGGATGTTCTGCGGCATCGCGGTGTAGGGCACGAGCCGGTTGGGCCGGGCCAGCCATTCGCCGAGGTACTCGGGCCGGAACCGCCCGCCGACCTGCCGCAGATCCGGCCCGTTCACGACGTTGGCGCCACCCGTCGGCTTGTACTGGCCGATCGAGTGGCACTGGACGCACGCCCCCTTGGTCATGATCTGCCATCCGCCCGCGAGGTAATCGGGATGCTGGGCCTCGATCGCGGCCAGGTACGACTGCTCGCGCTGGGGGATCTGCTGATAGGGGAAGTCCTTGCCGTCGGCCGCGGCGAAGTAGTTGGCGATCCCCTCGATCTCCAGCGGCGGCAGCTTCACGTCGTCCTTGCCGTAGTGGAATCGGGGCATCCGCAGATTGACCGCGGGGCGGACCGGGTACGGGTCGCGGAGGAAGGCGGTCAGCCACGGCGTCTGGACCTTGGCCCCCTCGCGCAGCAAGGGCGGCGGCAGGCGGTTCCAGTAGGTCGGGAAGTCGCCGCCCGTGCGGTCGGCCATCGCGGTGGCGAAGAGCCAGGCGAAGTTCCCGCCCTCGGGCGCGGCCACGTTCACCTTCCGCTTGTCGGCCGGAAGGGCCTTGTCCACCGTCAGCGTGAGCGTGTCGCCGACGTTGAAAGTGAAGCCCCGGATCGTCACCGGCCGCCAGAGCTGGACGCTCACGTCGTTCTCGATCGCCTGCGCCGGCATCCCCTCGATGGTCACGGGCTTGCCGTCGTGGGCCGGCAGCGTCTTCAGGACGTCGTCGGCCGTCGTCTTCTCGTCCCATTTGAGCTTGGGATAGAGCTCCTTCAGGTAGTCGTTCGACCGGTTCGCGTAGGCGACGCGGACGTTCGTGGCGAAGTCGGCGAGGACCTCCTCGAGCTTCACGCCGGCGGCGATCGAGTACCTGGGCATGGCCAGCGTGTGGCAGCCGGTGCAGTTGTAGCGGTTCAGGAGCTTCGAGCCCTCGGCCACGGCCGTCTGGGCGGGCGTGTAGTGGTACTTGGGCAGGTACCTGGCGTTGATCTTCTCGCCGGTCAGGCCGAGGACGAAGGTCATCACCTCCTCGATGGCCTTCGGGTCGTCGGCCCAGGCGAACTGCGGCATGCGGAGCCGGTCGTCCCACGCCTTGAGGTCCTCGCTCGTCTTGCGGTAGTCGTAGCTCCGCGGGCGGTGGAGCTTCTCGAAGAGGAAGCCGGTCCGGGTGTGGTGGAACAGCTTCTCCTTGTAGAACTCGTCGAGGTCCTCGCCCTTCTCGGCGTTGTCGGTGACGAACTCGGTGACGTGGCCGAAGTCGAGCTTGGCCGGGCTCTTGATGCCCCAGCCATTGAGCGCGGTGCCGATCGGCTTGTAGGACTCGAAGCCGGAAATCTGGTGGCAGCCGAAGCACCCGAGCCGGCCGATCGTCTTCTCGCCCAGGTACATGAGCTTGTCGTCGGTCTTGAGGCCCTTGACGAACCCCTCAACCTCGCTCAGCGTCACGCTCTTCGACTTACCCGTCGCGGGGTCCTTCCAGCCGCCCTTGGTCACGAACAGCTTCACCAGCTCATCGAGCCCCGGCATCACCTCGTTCGACTCGAGCTCGGGCAGTGTGACCGGCTTCGGCCACTCCCCCTTCACCGAGAGGATCCACGACGCGATGTCGCCGGCGTCCTTCCAGGAGAGCTGGAGGTTCGGCATCAGCGACTTGGGATGGTACGACTCGGGCGCCTTGACCCAGTTGACCAGCCACTTGTAGCCCTGGGCGTTCGACTGGAACTTGAGCGCCATCTCCGAGAGGTTCGGGCCAAAGTCCGCCTTGGCGAAGTCGCGGACGCTCTCGGGGAAGCTGCCGGGCGCGAACTCCTTGTGCGAGTGGCAGGCCATGCAGCCCTTCTGGAAGAAGAGCTCCTTGCCCTTCGCCGCATCGGTCGCGGCCTGCGCGGGCGGGGAATTCGCGTCGTCGGAGCCCTTCGCCTGCGGGTCGGCGAAGTCCCTGGGCGGGACGCTCTTGGCGAACAGGTAGTGCGTGATCGCGTAGATCTCGGCGTGGGCCTTGGGATGGTCCTTGGCGCCGTTGTTGTTCACGAGGTCGTAGAACCGCGGCATCCGCGTGTCGGGCCGGAACGCGTGCGGGTTCTTGATCCACTTGAGCGCCCAGTCCTTCGACACCTTCGACGCGATGTGCCGCAGGTTCGGTCCGACCTGCCGCTCCTCGGTCAGGTCCGGCCCGAACGACCCTTCGCCGCCGATCGTGTGGCAGCCGGTGCAGCCGTACTTGACGATCCGCTCATACCCGGCCTGGAGCTTGGTCGCCTGCGGCACGTCGGTCACCTGGTGGTGGCACTTGATGCAGCTCGCCTCCATGAACCGCTTGGGGAGCATCGGCTCGTCCCAGTGGTGCATCTCGTTCCAGCCGTGCTCCCTGTGCCACTCGCTCGCCCTCTTCTGGCGTGTTCGGCTCGTGCGAGGCGTAGGAGAAGTCGGTCCCCGAGCCGTTCCCGCCGTGGCAGATCGTGCAGCCGAAGCTGTTGATCTTGTGCGGCCCGTTGCCGTCGAGGTAGAGCCCGGCCGTGACCCGCTCGCCCTGCGGGTTGATCGTCGTCGCGCCGTCGGTCAGGTGCGGGTGCGAGCGGAAGACGGCGGGCAGCGGCTTGCCCTCGGCGTCGACCTCGTAGTTCGGCCGGTCGATCGCCAGGTGGCAGGTCTGGCACCGGTCGTAGCGGGGCACTTCCTTGAAGTTGTAGTTGATCGTCAGCTCGGGCAGGCTGATCTGCATGATCTTCTCGGGCGGCGCCGCGGCGTCGAGCAGCGGCAGCCCGCGGACCCAGGCCAGCGGGCCGAAGTATTGCTGCTCCTTCTGCTTGAGCGTGCGGGACACCGTGTCGCGGTCGCGGGTCAGCGCCTTCTGCTCCTTCTCGACCGCGGCGACGTTGCCCCGGAGCCGCGCGATCTCGGCCTCGCCCGCGTCCTTCTCGGCCTTGACCGCCTCGTATTCCTTGCGGAGCGCCAGCAGCCGGGCCTCGGTCGGCACGATCACGTCGTTCAAGTACTGCCGGGCCTCGCGGTTCTCGTTCTTGTCGACCATCAGGTCGTATTCGCTCCGCTGGCTGTCCAGCTCGGCCTTGAGGAACCGCGTCTGCGTGTCGAGCCGCTCGAACCGGCCGATGACCTTCTTGAGCTCGTTCTCCTTCGCGCGGATCTGCTTGGAGTTCTCCTCGCCCTGCTTCCCGGCGGCGTCGATCTTGGCGTCGATCGCCGCGAGCTGCTGCTGGTTCAGCTCGTCGGCCTTCTTCTTCTCCTCGGCGCGGAGCTTCGCGTCCTCGATGTAGTGGAACTCGCGCTGGACTTCCTTCCAGGGGCGCATGTGATCCGCGGCGATCATCCACACGATCGTCAGCGTCATCGCGACCGAGGAGATCGCGAAGACGACGTGCAGGGCCGTCCGGCTCCGGTAGGTTTCCTCGGTCGCGGGCATTGTCGGGGTCTCTCGGGGAGGTCGAGGGTCGTCCGGTCCGTCGGGATCGCGGCGGGGGCGGCCGCCGGCCTACCCATCAGATGTTGAAGAAGTATTCCGGGATCGCGACGATGTACTTCAGGTTCAGCGTCCAGCGGAGGATCATCTTGATCGGCAGGCTCGCCATGAACAGGACCAGCGACGCCAGCACGATGAACCGGAGCCAGCCCGACTCGGCGATGTAGCGGCGGAAGAACCGGGCCAGGATCAGCGGCGTCACCGCGAAATACGCCATCACGAGCGCGAACCCGGGCGCCTCGCGGATCAGGATGTTCGTCGGCCGCCGCGTCCCCAGGAGCTGGACCCAGAAGATCTCCGACAGGTTGACGTTGTTCAGCGGGATCAGCTTGTGGACGTCCCAGTACTCGTACGGCCCGAAGAAGTTCCAGTTCGGCCCGCGGAGGAACGTGCCCAGCAGGATCAGCACGACCCAGAGCACGAGGTAGCCGTACTGGAACGTCAGGTACGCGAACTTCCGCTGGGCGATCGTGTAGTAGCCGTTGCCCTGCTTGTTCGTGTCGATGTACGGCATCGCCATCAGGCCGACGATGATCAGGCTCGGCAGGACGACGCCGGCCATCCACGGGTCGAAGTAGACGAGCATCTCCTGCAGGCCCAGGAAGTACCACGGCGCCTTCGACGGGTTCGGCGCCGTCGTCGAGCTCGCCGGCTGCTCCAGCGGCGCCTGCAGCGCGATCGACCAGACGACCAGCACGATCGTCTGCACGACCATCGCGATCAGCTCGGTGTAGACGAGGTCGGGCCACGTCAGCGTCTTCTCGGGCTCGAGCTCCTCGAGGTTCGGCAGCCCCTCCGACATCCGCGCGTCGTTGATGACCGCCCGGCGGAGCCCGACCCACGTGAAGAACCCGACCAAGACGATCAGGCCGACGATCGGCACGTTGTCCGGCTTCGTGACGATGTCGCGGAAGTCGTAGTCCGTGACGCTCAGGCCGAAGAAGAGCAGGAACGCGTTGACGACCCCCCACGCCACCAGCCCGTTGGCGAGCGTCTTCCGGTACCTGTACATCACGATGAAGCCGAGCGTCGCCCCGGCGAAGAACGTCGTCGGCCCCGAGACGAAGTCGATCGCGTTACGCACGAAGTCCGGCAGCCCGAACCGGCCGTGCAGGGCGTAGACGATCCCCATCGCCTGGAAGATGACCGAGACCACCGCCCAGATGAGGGTCCAGAGCGTCCGGTTGATCGGCCCGCCGATGCCCACGGCCGGGATGTGGTCGTCGAGGCTCGGCGGCCCAATTTCCTGGCCGACGCCGTGCCCGGCGTCCTTCACCTCGGCGAAATGCGCCGCGTCGGCCCCGGCCGAGATCGCGAGCATCACGTTCGCCAGCGCACAGAGACCGTAGGCGATCGTCGAGGCGGGGAAGTCGCGGGGGAACATCCCGTGCCCGAGGATCAGCAGCGTCGCCGCGCCGTAGAGCGCGAAATAGGCGACGACGAGCCAGTCGGGCAGCCGCCTCGACCGCGGCGCCAGCCCGCGCCGGGACGCGCCCTCGGACACCATCTCCATGTAGGCGACGAACGCCGCCGCGGCCGCGTTGAGCATCGCCGCGAGGAGGAAGTACCACGCCAGCCCGGTCATCACGCCGGGCGTCAGGTCGGGGTGAACGTCCATGGCTCTCTCTCAGGGGCGGGGTGCGGCCGTCGGCCGGTGGAGGTCAACTCGACTCGCGGCCGTCACATCGGCCCGCTGATGCCGCCGTCCTTCCGGACTCGCCAGAAGTGGATCATGATCAAAATCGCCGCGGCCAGCGGGATCGCGACGCAGTGCAGCACGTAGAACCGGTTCAGCGTCATCTCGCCCACGCTCCGCCCGCCGAGAAGGGCGAACTTCGCGTCCGACCCCGACGTGATCATGCTCACCCCGTTCAGCTTGATCAGGGACGCCCCCGGCCCCTCGACCCCGACGCCGGGCGTGGCCCGCGCCATGTTCGAGCCGACGGTGATGGCCCAGATCGCCAGCTGGTCCCACGGCAGCAGGTAGCCGGTGAACGAGAGCAGGAGCGTCAGGACGAGCAGGATGACGCCGATGACCCAGTTGAACTCGCGCGGGGGCTTGTAACTGCCCGTCAGGAACACCCGGTACATGTGGAGCCAGACCGCGATCACCATCGCGTGCGCGCCCCAGCGATGCAGCTCGCGGAGGATGCCCAGCGTGGTCACGTCGCGGAGCGCGAGGATGTCGTTGTACGCGTGCTCGAGCGTCGGCCGGTAGTAGAACATCAGCAGGACGCCGGTCACGACCTCGACGATGAACAGGAAGAACGTCGTCCCGCCCATGCACCAGGTGTAGGAGAGCGCGATCCCCTGCTTCTTCACGCTCACCGGGTGGAGGTGGAGGAAGAAGTTCGTCAGCATCACGACGACCCGGTTCCGCCGGTCGGTCGGCATCGGGTGGCGGAAGACGCTCTTCCAGACCTGCGACTCGGTGATCTTCTCGGAGATAGACATGGTCGTCCCTTAACGCCGCGGTCCTTGGTCCTGGGCCTCTCCCAGACGCTCCCCGGAAGGTCTTCCTGTGCTCTTTGCTCTTGCTCTCTGCCTTGTGCCTTGTGCCTTCCGCCTTCCCGGCCCGATCAGACGGCGGGCAGGAAGCTGTCCGGGTCGGACCACTGCGCCAGCTCTTCCTGGAACTTCTGGCTCTTGTCGACGAGGATCTGCCCGTCGTCGGCCATCGCGACCTTGAACCGCTCGAGCGGCCGGGGCGCGGGGCCTTCGAAGTTGATGCCGGAGATGTAGAACCCGCTGCCGTGGCACGGGCACTTGAACTTCTGCTCGCCGGCGAGCCAGTTGGGCGGGCAGCCGAGGTGCGTGCAGATCGACTGCAAGGCAAAGATGATGTCCTGCCCGTTGTACTTCTCGGTCCGGACGATCCAGAAGCCCCACTCGGCCTTGTACCGCTCGCTGACGTCCTCGCGGGCGAAGTCGCTCGGCACGCCGACCTTGACCGTGCTCGGCGGCTCGGCCAGGACGTTCGGGAACATGAACCGGCCGAGCATCGCCGTGAACGCGGCCATGCCCAGCGTGAACGACGTCCAGCCCGCGGCGATCCAGAAGCCGACGCCGAAGAGCTGACGCCTGGTCGGCTGGGCCAGAGCCGCGTCGCGTGAGGGCCGGCCGGGGACGGTCTTCGCCTCCGCCTTCGGCTTCCCGGCCGGCTTGGAGGGGGCGGCCTTGGCCGCGGCCTCGCCCTTCGCGGCGGCGGCGGCCTTCTCCTGCTTCGCGCCGGCCTGGCGCAGGGCCTCGGCGATGTCCTTCGGGTCGGTCAGCTCGGCCAGCGGCGGCAGCTCGCGGGCCGGGGCCTTCGCCGCCGCGGCGGGCTTGGCGGCGGCGGGCTTCGCACCCCCGGCGGCCGGCGCGGCGCCTCCTGCCGGGGCGGCCCCGCGGGCGGCGGCGAGCTTCTCCTGCAAGGTCATGGGCCGGCCGAGCGGCGCGGCGGGCGGCGGGACGGCCTTCTCGCCGGCGGCGGCCGGTGCGGCCTCGGCCGGGGCCTGGGCGGCGGGGGCGCTCGCCGCCGGTGCAGGCGCACCGCCGGCGCGGGCCGCGGCGAGCTTCTCCTTGAGCGTCAGTGGTCGCCCGATCGGCGCCGCCGGGGCCGGGACGGACGGAGCCGGAGCCGCCGAGGCCTCGGCCTCCGCGACCGGCTCGGGCGCCGCGGCCGCCCCGGGCTCGGACGCCGCCGGGGCGGCCTCCCCGGCCGGCTTGGCGGGCCCGCCCTTGCGGGCGAGCTCGAGGATCTCCTTCACGCTCGGTCGTTGCGCCATCGGTCAACCCCGGCCATTCGGCCCGTCGCCTGATATCGCGTCGTGACCATGTTTTCGACTAACCGAGAGAAAGGATCACGACAACGATTGCAAAGTGAGTGCCGCGTCCCACCCCCGGTCCTAACTCATCGCCCGGCCGCGACTTGCTCGCATCGGCCCGACCTCGAACCGCCGCGGTATTCCTACCGACGAGAATCCGCCGTGCGGGATTCCCTCTCCTGGGAAAGCCACGCCGGCCGGCCGTCGCCCCGAGGTCGCCATACCCTAGCAAGCACGCGACGCGCCGGCAACAGGCCGGTCCCCGGGCCCGTTGCCAAATCCGGGCTCGCTGAAGACATGGCCGCGAGCCCGTGGTCCTTCCACCCGGCCATGACCCAAGGGGCGGACCTTTTCTCTTGAAGCCTGATGGGAGTCTCTGGGTGCCTGAGGTCGAGCGGAGCGAGCCCCGAGTGGCGGGGGGCCGTCGCTGGGGGGCCGCTCCGCCAACGGAGCAAATCCGACGGCATTCGCCGGGCGTCCAACCCGTTCTCGGTTTCCGAGAACGCCCGCCCCCCAACTTACGATCCTACGTGTATGCGGTCCGCGCGCAACGTCGCGCGCGGCGAGGGTCCGCGATCACCACGGGGGCAACACCCATGCGTTCCGAAGCACAGCGGCAGGCCAGCCGAAACAACGGCAGGAAGTCGAAGGGCCCGATCACGCCCGACGGCAAGGACACATCCAAATTCAACGGCCTGACGCACGGCCTGCGGTCGGGCCACGCCGTCCTGCCGGGCGAGAGCGCCGCCGAGTTCAACGCCGAATTGAAGGGCTGGGGCGGCGACTGGCAGCCCGCCGGCCACACGGCCGCCGTCCTCGTCGAGCGGGCCGCCGTCGCCTCGTGGAGGCTCAGGCGGTGCGTCCGCGCCGAGGCCGGCCTCCTCCTCGAGCTCGCCGCCGAGAAGGCCGCCGAGGCGCGCCGCGACGACCACGACGCCGACGAGGTCCGCGCGCGGGTCAACCGCGCCGACGAGGACCTCTACGACGACCCGGCCGGGGCGGTCCAGGAGCTCCGGTCGTTCCCCGAGGGCATCGACCGGCTGCTCAGCGAGTGGCGCAAGCTCGAGGACGCGCTGGACGACGGGGCCGAGGCGTGGGACGACGCCCTCAACCGCCGCGCGACCAGGCTGCTCGGCCGCGACCCCGAGGTCGACGCGGCCGCGGCCGGGCCGCTGGCCGAGGACTCGGCCCGGCTGGCCGCGGCCAACGAGCTGCGGATCGAGGAGGAGGGCGAGGCCGGCCGCCTGGCCGAGCCCGGGGCCTCGGCGATGGTGGCGGCGCTGCGGCGGGGGATCTCGCGGCAGATCCGGGAGCTGCGGGAGCTCCGCGCGACGCTGGTCGCCCCGGCCGCCGGCGCCGAGGCCCCCGCCGACGCGAAGTTCTCGGGCGTCACGCACGAGCTGATGCTCATGCATCGCTATGAGATGGGCATCGAGCGTCAGCTCCGGGCCACGATCCGGGACCTGGCGGCCCTGCGGAAGGCGGGGATGGCGGGGGGGCCGGCGGCCGCTGTTGCGACGGAAGTCGTTGACGCCGAAGAGATTAAAGAGAAAGATGCCGAGCCCGAAGCCGGGTCAGGGTCGGCCTCGCCCGCGGCGCCGAGCGAACCCGAGCCGGTGGGCTTCGCGGGGCGTCCGGGAGGGTCTCGGGGCGACCGCCCGGGCCTCCCGAGGCCGCGCCGGCGGCGGAAGGGGCGGCGATCGCCGCGCTGAGATCAAGGACTGTGGATGATTGAGCCGGGGCCCGCGGGGGGGCCGGGCTCGCGGTGCGCGCGGGGGAAGGACGGCGGCTCACACCGAGTCGAAGACCTCGAGGTCGCACGAGACTTCGTGGAGCCGGGCCGTCAGGTACGACCGGATCTCCTCGGATGTCTTGAGCTGCAGGACCTGGTGCGCGAACCGCTCGGCCTGCGCGACCGTGACGGTCGACAGCAGCGCCTTGATCGTCGGCACGAACGCCGGGCTCATGCTGAACCGCCTCAGCCCCATGCCGAAGAGCACGAGCACCGACCTCGGCTGCCCGGCCATCTCGCCGCACACGGTCACGGCCGTGCCGGTCTTCTCGCAGGCGTCGAGCACCATCTTGAGCACCCGGAAGATCGCCGGGCTCAGCGGCTCGCAGAGGTGCGCGACCTTGGCGTTGTCGCGGTCGGCCGCGACGAGGTACTGGATCAGGTCGTTCGAGCCGATCGAGATGAAGTCGGTCTCGCGGAGGATCGCGTCGATGCACACGGCCGCCGCCGGGACCTCGATCATCACGCCCGTCTTCACGTCGTCTCCGAACGGCACGCCCTCGCGCCGAAGGTTCCGCCGCGACTCCTCGACCAGCCGGTTGACGTGCCGCAGTTCCTCGAGCGTGGTGATCATCGGGAAGAGCATCGACACCTTGCCGTGCCGGCCGGCCCGGAGGATGGCGCGGATCTGCCGCTCGAACAGCCGGGGGTGCTCGAACGAGAGCCGGATCGACCGCCAGCCCATGAACGGGTTGGGCTCGTCCCTGCGGCCGAGGTACGGCACGGTCTTGTCGCCGCCGATGTCGAGCGTGCGGATCGTGGCCGTCTTGTTGGGCGAGTCCTCGACGACCTGGCGGTAGTGCTGGTACTGCTCCTCCTCGTCGGGCACGTCGGCGTGGGTGAGGAAGAGGTACTCGGTCCGGAACAGGCCGACGCCCGTGGCGCCGACCTTCACGGCGGCCTGGGCGTCGGCCACGTTGTTCACGTTCGCGAGCAGCTCGACGCGGGCCCCGTCGGCCGAGAGGGCGGGCTGGTCGCGGTTGAGGACGAGCCGGTCCTTGAGGTCGAAGAACTCGCGCTGGAGCTTCCGGTAGGACGACATCTCGTCGGCCGTCGGGCGGACGACGACGACGCCCTCGCGGCCGTCGACGATGATCGTGTCGCCCGAGCGGACCTCGGCGGCGATGCCGTGGACGCCCGACACGGCGGGGATGCCCCGGCTCCTCGCGAGGATGGCCGCGTGGCTCGTCCCGCCGCCGACCTCGGTGACGATGCCCGCGATCGGCAGGCTGCCCAGGCTCATCGCCTGGCTGGGCAGGATCTCCGACGCGACGAGGATGACGGGCTCCTCGCCCTCCAGCGGCTCATGGCCGAGCGACGGCGTCAGCGGCGTCGCATGGACCGTGAGGTGCGAGCCGATCCGCGAGAAGACGTCGCGGAGGTCGGCCATCCGCTCGCGGAGGTAGTCCTGCTCGATCCTCGCGAAGCTCGCGGCGAAGCCCTGGAGCACGATCTGGAGCGCCGGAGAGTGCGGTCAGCGCCTTCGTCTCGATCAGCGAGCTGACTCGCTCGTGGAGCGTGCGGTCGTTGACGATCTGGAGGTGCGTCCGGAAGATCTCCGCCTCGGACGAGCCGAGCTGCTGGGCGACCTTCACGACGATCGCCTCGAGCTCGGCGGCCGAGGTCGCGATCGCGCGCTCGAATCGCTCGACCTCGGCGGGGACCATCCCCGGCGACGCGAGCGGCTGCGGGTCGCCCGACCCGAAGACGGAATCGACGCGGAACGCGACGCCGACCACGACACCTGGACTGACCGCGATTCCCTTATGCATAGGACGACGATCTTAACAAGGCGCGGGGCGGACGCACAGAGGACGCGACGGCGCGTGCATGGTCGGTCTTACTTCCCAGGCAAGTCCCGTTCCATTCGCGCGGGCGTGGGTCGGATCGACGCGAGTCGCGCGGCCACAAGCGCGATCGCGCCGGCCGCGAGATACACGCCGGCGGTCGAGGCGATCGCGGCCCCGAGCCCTTTCCGGTCGCCGATCGCGCCCACGACAACCGGCGCCAGGCTCGCCCCGGCCCAGCCGATCGTGTTCATCATGCCCGCGGCCGTCCCGCGGAGCCGGGGGTCGATCACGTCGAAGATCGAGGCGAAGATGCTCGCTTCGTAGACGCCCTTGCTCAGGCCGATCGCGACCAGCCCGATGATGAGCGGCCCGAGCGTGCCGGCATGTCCCGCGAACCAGACCCAGAAGGCCCCGCAGACCAGACCCACGCCCTGCACCGCCATCCTCCCGCCACGGATCCGCCTCACGGCCAGGTCGGCCAGGGCGCCGCCGATCAGCACGCCGACGAGGCTGCCGCCCTGCATGAAGAGCGTGGCCGTGGCGTTGTCCCTGAGCAGGCCCATCGCGAACCGCTCGTGGACGAAGGAGGGGAGCCAGGTGACGAGCGCCATCGTCACGAAGTTCGCCCCGGCGAACGCCACCATCAGGGCGACCGCCGCGGGCGACGCGACGATCGCGCCGAGGTTCTCGCCCAGACCCTGTGCGGGCGGCGGAAGTTCGGGGTCGATCGATCTTCCCGTCGGCCGCGCCGCGGGCCGGCTCGACGATGAGCCTCGACAGGACGACCGCGTAGAGGAAGCCCACGGCCCCCAGCACGAAGAAGGGCGTCCGCCACCCGCCCTTCTCGGCGAGATATCCGGCGAGCGTCCCGCCGCCAGCGATGCCGACATAGACGCTCGTTTGATGCAGGCTCATGGCCCGCGAGCGGGTTTTCGGCCCGTGATAGTCGGCGAGGATCGACATCGATGCGGGGAAGTAGCACGACTCCCCCAGCCCCTCGGCGGCGCGGAATGTCAGGAGGGCCCCGAACGACCGGGCGAGGCCCGTCCCCGCGGCGATCAGGCTCCAGAAGCCTAGGCCGCCCGCGATCAGGGCCCGCCGCGAAAGGCGGTCGACCAGGAACCCCGCGAACGGGCCGGAGACCGCGTACACGATCATGAACGACGAGGCGATCATCCCCTGCTGACTCTTGCTCAGCGCGAACTCGCGCTCGAGCAGCGGGAAGACCGAGCTCACGGCCTGGCGATCGGCGTAGTTGAAGAAGCCGCAGAACCAGAGGAGGCCGACGAGCACCCACGGATAGGCCGGCCCCACACGACGCTCACCCCGGCCGTTCGAACGCGGCATGACGTCTATCTCCCGGTCGGTGCCCCGCGATGCGCTGCGGCCTCGGTCGCGGGCGGGAGATCGATCCGGCCGTCGACCATGGCCCGGCCGTTGACGGTCGCCATGCGGACCCGGATCGACGCCTTCCCGGCGAAGCCGCGGCTTCGATTGCCCGACTCGGCGACGACCAGCTCGCCGGCGTCTCCGGACGGCGGCTCGCCGATCGTGATCGTCCCCGTCGGCTTGCCGGGGGAGGAGCCGGGAGCCGCGGTGAAGAGGTTGTCGACGAGCTTCGCCGTGGCGTAGACGCGGCCGCGACTGGGCCGAGTCAGATGGTTGTGCTCGACGATGAGTGCCGAGCCTTCGCGTGCGTCCTCGAACGTGTTCCCCTCGATGACCAGCCCGAACAGCGCCGTGTGCGACCAGCCCCAGGGCCCGGGTGCCTCGGTGGCGGTGGCCACGGCGCGGAGGGGGACGCCGCCGCCCCGCGTCGTATTGCGGACCAGTCTCGTGCCGAAGTGCTGCCCGGCGAGGACGAACGGGAAGGCGACCTTGCTGCCGCGGTCGTCGATGGAGTTGCCCTCGAAGGTCGTCCCCACGAACCCCGGCCCGATCGCGATCGCGCCGCCCCCGAGCTCTACGGGCCGATCGAGCAGGTAGGCATCGCCACCGAGCGGCAGCACGACTCGCCGCCATGCCGCCGGCCTCCGGGCCGCTCAGGATCGCCACGACGTCGCCGACGCGAATCGGGCTTCCCTGCGGCGGGGGGATCGAGCAGGATTCGGCCGTCCGGGGGCGTCCTCAGGGCCTTTCCCTCGAAGGCGAGCCGGTACGACTCGGTGAGGATCGTCTCGGGCGAGTTCGGGTGCTCGTGCGTGTCGTTGTCGCGCGGGCCGACCCCCTCGATCGTGTTGCCCGCGACCCGCACGTGCGAGCCGCGATTGACGAGCACGAGCCAGCGCCAGAGCTTGCCCCTTGCGTCGAGCGGAAGGACCTTGTTCCCGACGATCGTCAGGTCGTGCGGCTCGTGGACGGCCACCGAGGCATGCGCGAACGTGCCGGCCGGCGTCCCCTCGAAGGCGTTGTTGCTGATAGACCACGGCCCGCCCCAGAGCTCGATCATGCCCGCCCGGATCCTGTTCGCCTCGATCACGCCGTTGGTGGCGCCGACGAGCCGGAACGACCGTGGTCCTTCCTCCCAGGCCGAGGAGGCCGGAGGCGCCTGCAAGTGCAGCCTCGTGAACCGGAGGCCGGAGACGCTCGCGCCGGACGTCCCGATCAGCGCGGGACCGTAGGAGACCTCGCGGTCCCAACGGACAGGGCCGGCGAACCGGATCGTCAGCCGGTCGAGGGTCGTCCGCCCGGCGTGGATCTCCACGGCGGATTTCCAGGCGGGCTCGGCCGGGCCCTGCGAGAAGACGAGCTCGGCGCCTGCATCCGCAACGATCGTGACCGGCCGCTTCAGGACGAGCGGCCGGTTCACGGGATAGAGGCCGGGCGCGAGCGACACAGTGCCGTACTGGTTCGCGAGATCGTTCAGGTCGTCGCCGGGTTTCGCGGCGACGCTCGTCGAGGCCGGCGCCTCGGCGCGGAGGGACGGGTCGCACGCCCCGCCCGGGAACGAACCGATGGCCGACCGTCCGTCGGCGAATCGGACCCGGAGCGTCATCGTCGCGCCCGCTCTCGTCACGGACGGGCGGGAACATCAGCTCGGCCCGACCGGGAGCCGGCCCGGGGCGGAAGGTCAGGGGCAGGGCGTCCGGGATGCTCGCTCGCTCGCCCGTCGACCAGCCGCCTGTGTCGCCGTCGCTCAGCTCGACTCCGATGATCCGGCCGGCCGGCAGCGCCTCGAGCGCGACGGCGACGTCTCCCGGTCGCTCTCCCCGCGCCCCGCCTGGCCGACCCAGGTGGCCTTGAGGGAGATCCAATCGACCGGCGGCATCGGCGGCGCGGCCACCTTGAGCGCCGGGGTCGCACCGGCCGCCGACGACCGTCGCGGTGTCGATCGCCCCGTTCGCATAGACGAGCGTCAGCTTGAGTGTCTGCCCGGCCAGGTCGCGGGCGGGATGGAAGACGAGGTCGCCGCGAGCCGGGCTGTCGGGCCGACGGATGAGCTCGGCGCGAGCATACGCCTCGGCATTCGGGCCGAACTGCCAGCGCAGCCCCGCGGGCCCGGCGACGAGGATCGACCGCACCTCCTCCTTCGCCGCGAGCTTCGCCAGGCTCAGATGAACGTCCCTGACCCCGTCCGGCCCCGCATTCGGACCGGGGCCGACGAGGTCTCGCGCAGTCCTGGCCGCCCCAGCGCAGCTTCGAGCCGGGCCGAGGCGGTGCGCAGCATTGTGGTCGGCCTTCCCGCCCATGATGCGGACGGTCGCCTCGCGCCCGTCGTCGAAGACCATGCGGAAGTCGAAGCCGCGGCCGGTCTCGGCCTGGTACGGCTCGATGTAGACGTCGGCCGTGGTCCCGCCGGCCGGCTGGACCGCCAGCGCGAGCCACGAGCCCGGCGGGCCGCCGAACTTCCACTCGCCCCCGCCGTCGGCGCGGACGGTGCCCGAGACGATCTTCGCCCCCGCGGGCAGCCCGGCGAGGGTGAAGTGCAGGTCCTGGATGTCGCTCGGCCCCGCGCGCGGCGGCCTTGCCGACAAGGTCGTGCCCGTCCTGGCCCACCCAGCGCCCGGACGGCCCCGCGGCGCCCATCAGCAGGGCAACAGGCAGAGCCAGGCCGGCGGGGCCGAACCGCCGCGTGAGGATCGACATGGTCGGAACTCCGTTTCCGAGGGCCCGCGCATCCTACTCCGGCGGCAGGAGGGCCAGCGCCCCGTTCAGGTCTTCGGCGATCGGGAACAGCGGCAGGAGCTTCATGGTCGAGAGCGAATCGCGTATGTACGAATTGACGTCGAAGAGCGACGAGTTTCCCCTTGCGCACGTCGGTCCGGCGGCGGATCGTGATCAGGAAGCCGATATCCGCGCTCGACACATAATCGACGCCGCCCAGGTCGACGGCGAACCGCGGGTCGGGCCGGGACTGGATGATCTCGTAGAGGGCCTGCCGCTCCTTCGCCTGGCGGTCGTCGATGCCCACCGGCGACGGCTCGAGCGTGATCACCAGGGTGCCCCCGACCTCATGGGTCGTCCAGCTCAGCATGCGATTCGGCTCCTTCGCACCGATCGTGGTGCATTCGCGGGTCGATCGCGCCCCCGAGGCTCGCCCTCATCGTAACCGGCCGCCGCCCCGACACAAGCGCGGGTTTTGCCGGCCGTCGCGGAAAAAGCTGGACGCCGCGGTCCCGGCGCGAGTATCGTAACCGCCTGCTCCGGGGTCGGCCTTCACGGCCGCTCGGCGCACGCTCTTTCGCATTCGATCTCGACGACCTGTCGGGCGTCCAGCCTCGGGCTGGACAGGAAGCCGGTGAGATTCCGGCGCGGGACCGCCGCTGTAAGCGAGGAGGCCCCGGACAACAGGCCACTGCGAGCCAAGCCACGCTCGCGGGAAGGCGTCCGGTGCCGATCGACTCGCGAGCCAGAAGACGGCCCTTCGGGTCATTCGCCCAACGATGCTTCGGACTAAGGCATCCGGGACCGCGCGCGACAGGTCGCGCCGCCGCCCTCTCATCGGCGCCGGCCACCTCGCGCCGCCTTTCCGGACCGCACCGCCGAAGCGAGCGGACCCCGGAAAGGACCCACCCTGTGCCAGCCCGCGCCGCCGACGCGGCTTTCACGCTCATCGAATTGCTCGTGGTCATCGCGATCATCGCGGTGCTCATCGCGCTGCTGCTGCCGGCCGTGCAGGCGGCCCGCGAGGCCGCCCGGCGCATCTCGTGCGTGAACAACCTCAAGCAGGTCGGCATCGCGCTCCACGGCTATCACGACGCCAACAACACCTTCCCGGCCGGCGGCTGGATCGCCCTGTTCAACCAGCCGGCGACGGTCAACATGAACGTCGGCTGGTCGGCGTCCGTGCTGCCCTGGCTCGAGCAGAATGCGGTCTACGGCGGGCTGAACCTCAGCTACCCCTACAACGCCGCCGTGAACTCGACGGCCGTCTACACCGTGCTCCAGGTCTACCTCTGCCCGTCCGAGCCGCGGAAGACGTACTGGAACCAGTCGCCCGGGCGACACGTACCCGTCGGCCGACGCCGACTACGGCGGCATGTACGGCCCGCGGGGGCTGAACCCCGGCTTCACGAACAACCCGCCCGCCGGGGCGATGGTCTTCAACCAGTGCGTCGGCCTGGCGCAGATCACCGACGGCGCCTCGCAGACGATCGCCGTCGGCGAGGACCCCGAGGCGATCAACGCCATGTGGGCGAGCGGACACAACATCTTCGACCAGTCCGCCGCCGATCAACGCCCGCCCGCCCAGCGAGTACGGCGAGGAGCTGACCAGCCAGCACCCCGGCGGCGTCAACACGCTCTTCGCCGACGGCTCGGTCCATTTCCTCAAGAACGCCACCGCCAACGCCCCCCTCGCCGCGCTCTGCACCCGCGGGCTCGGCGAGGTCGTCTCGTCCGACAGCTATTGAGTTCGGAATCCGCCCTCCAAGGAGACCCCGATGACCTCGCGCAGGATCGTGCTGACGCTCTTCATGACCCTCGCCGCCGCGACCGCCCGCGGCGACTTCACCATCAACTTTAGCGACCTCCCCGCGCCCCCGACGCCGGCCCCCGCCGGCTCGACCGGTGCCTACGATAACGGCTCCAACATGGCCGGCGGCTTCACCTCCGGCGGGGCGTTCTTCAACAACACGTACGACCCGACCTACGGCGACTGGAGCGGCTCGGCCTATTCGACCGTCAACGACCCGGCCAGGTCGTTCGCGCCCCCCGACGCCGACTACAATCACCAGTATGCCGCGATCACCGGCACCGCCCCCGGCGGGCTCGGGAATCTACGCCGTCTCCTTCGGCAGCGGCGCCTACATCAACCTGCCCTCGGGCACGTCGCCCGTCTCCTTCGACGTGACCAACACGACCTACGACTATCTCTCGATGCTCCAGGGCGACGGCTTCGCCAAGAAGTTCGGCCCGGGCGACTTCCTCGAGCTGAAGATCTACGGCTATTCGGGCCCGGGCGGGACGGGCACGAACCTCGGCGAGGTCGACTTCTTCCTGGCGAACTACACGTCCCCGTCGAGCACGCCCGTCAGCTCCTGGACCCTCGTCGACCTGACGAAGCTGGCCGGCGCGCAGAGCCTCAGCTTCGACTACGCCTCGTCCGACGTCGGCGACTTCGGCATCAACACGCCGGAATACTTCGCGATGGACGACCTGACCCTGCACACCGTCCCCGAGCCCACGAGTTTCGGGCTTGCGCTGGCCGGGGCGTCGATCGCGGGAGCGTTCGAGCATCGCCGCCGGCGAGCCCGAGCGGCCGGCTGAGCCGTCAGGGGCTCGTCGAGAACCCCGCGAGCGGACGGGGTGCCGGGTCGCCCTCGCGGAGCCGATAGCCTGCGTCGGCGGCCAGCCCCTCGTACCGATCTCGCCGGCCGGACGGCCATATGACCTCGACGCGATCGACCCGGGTCGCCGACCCGAGCCCGAAATGGAGCCGCGGGTCGCCCGCGGAGAGGTAGCTGCCCCCGCCGAACCGGGTCGCCACCTGCGTCCTGCCGGCCGTCACGACTTCGACCCGCGCCCCGACCGCGTCGCGGTTCGAGGTCGTCCCCTCGAGCGCGAGCGTAAGGAAGTGGCCGCCCGGAGCGGGCCCGTTGCGGAACAGGGCGAGCGGCCGGTCGTTCGAGACGATCAGGACATCGGGCCGCCCGTCGTTGTCCAGGTCGCCACGGCGAGCCCGCGGCCCACGCGCGGCGAGCGCCAGGCCGGGCCGCCGCGGGCGGATTCGTCCGAGAACCGGCCGGACGCGTCGCCCAGGAGGAGCTGCGGCGGCATCGCGAACGGGCTGGTCGGCCGGAGTCGTTGACGTGGCCGTTGGCCTGCACAAGGTCGAGCCGGCCGTCGTTGTTCGCGTCGAGCGCGGCGATGCCGAAGCCGAGGACGAACCGCGTGGGCACCGCGAGGCCCGCGGCGGCCGTCCGATCGGCGAACAGGCCGCCGCCGAGGTTGTGGTAGAGCGTCGTCGACTCGCCGAAGAAGTTGGTGACGGCCAGGTCGAGCCGGCCGTCGCCGTCGAGGTCGCCGCAGGCCACGCCCATGCCCGCCAGGTAGCCGCCGCCGGCGTTCGCGGCCAGGCCCGATCCCAGGCCGTCCTCCGCGAACCGGAATCCCGCCCAGGTTGCGGAAGAGGAAGTTCGCCGACGTGTCGTTGGCGACGAACAGGTCGATCTTGCCGTCGCCGTCGAGGTCGGCCGCGACGACGCCCAGGCCTCGGCCGTCGCGGTCGACGATACCCGCCTCGGCCGATCACGTCGACGAACCGCCCGCCGTCGTTGCGGAAGACGTGGTCGGGCAGCGACGGGAACTCGCGCGGGTCGCAGTACGTCGCGGTGCGGGCCAGCGGCTGGGTGCAGTGCACGGGGTGGTCGGCGTCCCACGCCAGGTAGTGGCAGACGTAGAGGTCGAGGTCGCCGTCGCCGTCGAGGTCGGCCCAGGCCGCCGACGTCGGCCAGTCGCGGTTGCCCGCCAGGCCCGCGCGGGCGGTGGCGTCCTCGAACCTGCCGTCGCCGAGGTTGTGATAGAGCGCGTACGACCGCCATCGGGTGACGAAGAGGTCGGGGCGGCCGTCGTTGTCGTAGTCGCCGACGGCGACGCCGTGGCCGTATCCGCCGGCGTGGCGGCCAGGCCGGCCGCCGCCGTGACGTCCTCGAACCGCCCGTCGCCCAGGTTGCGGAACAGGCGGTCGCCGGGCCGGTCGGCCGCGCTCGGCGGGCGGGAACGGACCGCCCTGGATCGCGTAGACGTCGAGCCAGCCGTCGCCGTCGAAGTCGAGGACGCCGACGCCGCCGCTCATCGTCTCGGAGAGGTGGTGTATGGGGGAGGCACCGTTGTCGAACGAGAAGACCAGGCCCCGGCGCCCCGCCTCGTCCTCGAAGCGCGGGACCTGGCTTCCGACGGGGTGGGCCGCCGCATCCGTCGACTTCACGGAAGGCAGAAGGGCCGCGAGCATTCCGGAGGCATTCGCCGCGGCGGGCACGGGCTCCCGGAGTCGCTGGCGCGACGCGTCGGCCTCCGGCCGGAGGGCGGGGTCGCGGCGAGCGGCGAGCTCCCACCAGGCGGCGGCCTCGAAGCGGCGGCCGATCGCGTCGGCGGCCCGCGCGAGGTCGGCGGCCTGAGAGACCAGGTCGGGCTTCGCGATCAGCACGCGGTAGCGGTCCAGCGCGGCCGTGACCTCCGCCTTGCGGCGCCGGAGCTCGGCCACGCGCCCGTGGTCGCCCACCTGGGCGGCGAGGTCCGCGAGCCGTTCGAGGGCGGCGGCGTCCCAGGGGTTGAGATTCAGGCGTTCGTCGAGGGCCCGGAACTCCGCCGCGCGGTCGCCCGAGCGGGCAGCGAGCCAGGAGACCAGCGACGCGACCCGGCCGGGCGAAACGGACGCTGCCGGCAGATGCGCCGCCGCCCGCCGCACCTCATCGGGCCGGTCCGCAGCCTGGGCCCAGTCCAGCCGCGCCCGCCAGACGGCGGGGTCGTCGGGCCTGCGCGCTCGCAGCCGGCGAGCCAGTCGGACGCCTCGTCGAGCTTCCCCTCGCGAACCGCCAGGTCGGCCGCCGCGAGCCAGACGCGGTCGTCGGGAGAGCCGCTCAAGGCCTTGCCGATCTGCTCGCGCATGTCGCCGATCGGATACGTCTGGGTCTCGGAGTTCCAGAGCAGCCGGAGCTCCTCCGACGGGTCGGGCAGCCGCTCGATGAGCCGCTCGAGGGCCCGCACGTGCTCGGCGTGGCGGCCGGTCTTCCAGTAGAGCCGCGAGAGCTGCCTCCGCGCCTCATCCGCGATCGTGCCGCCCGCGAGCGCGGCCCGCTCGAGACAGACTTCCGCGAGGGCGAAACGGCCGTTCTCCAGCGCGACCCGCCCGCGCGACAGGGCGGCCTGTGGCGCCTCGGGGGCGCGATCGGGCACGCGACCCCACGCGGCGAGCGCCTCGTCGACTTGGCCGTCGAGGATCTCGCACGCGCCGAGGTGGAGCTCGACGTCGCCGCGGCCGGGCGCCTCCGGGCGAGCTCCTTGAGCGTCTCCCTCGCCTCGACGTAGCGGCCGGCCGCGAGGTCGCGCTCCGCGCGGCGGAGGTCGTCCCGGAATCTCCGCTCCCCGACGACTCCGGCCAGGTACCACGCCAGCAGCGCCACCCAGAAGACCAGCCCGCAGCCCACGATCACCGCGCGACGAGTCATCGATCGCCCCCGGTGCCGGCGCACGACGAGAAGGCCCGGCCGAGCGCTGAACTCGGCCGGGCCCTCGGGATTCGCAACCGCGGTCGGCCGCGTCAGAACGAGTTGGCGTCCACGACCTCATTGCCGGCCCGGGTGCCGATGGCCCACCAGGTCTGCATGTTGATCGAGTCCTTGATGAACCGGACGCTGCCGTCGGCCATCAGGACAGTTCACGCCGCCCGAGTGGTTGCTCTGGGCGTTCGAGAAGATCGAGTCGTCGGCGCCGCAGCCGCCGCACTGGTCGCGGCAGGAGTTCCAGGCATACTGCTTCGAGTTGGGCGGGACGATCGTGTGGAACATGGTGATCGACGTGGCACCCCAGCCCCAGCGGATGCCGGGGACCAGCGAGATATTCGAGTTGGACAGGGCGCCCTGCTGATAGGAAGTCGTACACTGCTGGAGGGCGCTGAGGGTCGTGGCGAGGGGGACCTGGGCGATATTCACCGCCTCCGCGATGTTCGCGCCGGTGACGCCGGTCACGCCGTAATTCCGCTTGAACGGGCTGACCGGCCCGCTGTCGGTCGCCAGCGTCTCGGAGAAGGCGACGGTGTTCGAGGTCCCGTCGGTGGCGTCGCGCAGGCCGTAAGGCACCCAGTAGCAGAACATGCCGGTCGACTGCGCCTGGCAGCCGGGCTGGCCGCCGTTGACGCCGAACGGGTCGGACCCGCAGCCACCGTAGCCCGGGGCGTTGAAGTTGCTCGCCCAGTACGGCGCGGTCGTGGTGCCGACGCTGGCGCGGTAGCTGTTGGTGGCGGGCGTGCCGGTGCCGATGCCCGGGCGGCCGTTGCCGGCGTTGCCGTCGGACGGGCAGAGGAACGCGTTGATGACGGTGGTCCACACCGTGACCGTTGGCGTACGAGCCGTAATTGTAGCCGCCGCGGTAGTTGAAGTTGATGTTGTTGTAGATCGCGTTCTGCTCCATGTAGGGCAGCATCATCGCCTGGGCGCTCCACTCGGTCCAGCCGGCATAGTTGCCGTAGCCGACGGGGCTGGTCGCGTTCGAGGAGCGCGACTGGCCGATCGGGAACCGGTCGTTGGTCGGAGTGGTAGTTGTGCATCGCCAGCCCGATCTGCTTCAGGTTGTTGACGCACTGCGAGCGGCGGGCCGCCTCGCGTGCCGCCTGGACGGCGGGCAGCAGCAGGGCGATCAGCACCGCGATGATGGCGATGACCACGAGCAGCTCGATCAGGGTGAACCCTCGACGCGTTCTCGGACTCATAAACAGCCTCCAATCAGGACCGAAGGGATGAGAGAGACGCCACCGCGATGAGGTCGGACGGGCCGCGGGGCGGTGCGCCCACGCGATCCGGTCGCCTTGCATCGCGACCTCGCCGGGAATTCCCTGCCGGAATCGGGGCGGCTTGGATGAACGGATCAAGGACAATCAGCCGACCACGTCGCACGTATCATCGGGAATCCGGCGGCGATGCGTTAGCTCGCGAGGTCAGGGCGGGGGAGAACCTCACGACAGATATACTGCAATTCTCGGGCCCCGTCCGGCCGCATCGCGGTCATCCGGGGCGTCCGGCGGAGGCGGGGCGAGCGGGACGACCGTGTCGGCCCGCGCCCACGCCGGCACGTCACGTCACTTGGCGGCCGGCTTCTCGGCGGCCTTGTCGGCCGCCTTATCGGCGGGCTTCTCGGCCGGCTTCGCGGCGGGCGTGCCCTTGACGGGCGGGGCACCGCTGCCGCCGTAGGCCTTCTTCCGCGCCTCCTCCTCGCGCTTCTGCTCCTCGGCCGGCTGCGGGGGCGCCTGGACGGCCGTGTCCTTCTTCTCGTCGCACCCGCCGGCCAGCGGCATCAGCCCGAGCAGGCCCAGGGCCAACCACCCGCCCGCCGAGAGCTTGCGATTGCGAATCTTCAAGGCTCACCTCGTCTGAATGGAAGAACTCACGTCACGTGTCCACTTCCGAAAGGCGGGTCGTCAAGGCGATGCACGCCATCACTCACGACGGCCGGAGCGCAGCGTGGCCGACGCTTACCGGCCACCGTCTGGGCCGGAAAGTCACGAGCCAGCGCGGACTCCACGGATCTTCAGCATCCATGTCACCACCAGGGGACACGAGACGCCACCGTTGCCCTGCCGTCGATAGCGAACGAACGACCCACGCGAAGTGCGACCCCGCGTCCGACACCCCGCGAAAGCAACCAGGTCGGCCGGCACTCGGCCGGCTGGCTCGTGGTCGTTATTCGTGACGGGTCTTGGACGTGGGATTACGACTCCTCAATCTAGTAGGACCCGCGACGGGTGTCAACCGCCCAGCGCCGTTTTCCCCGCCGGCCCGGATGAAGGTTCCGATCGGGGACTTTATCACACCCGGCGGGTGCCTGCGGCATCGCGACGCCGGGCCCTTAGCCTCTCAGCGACGACAAATGTAGGTATATCGGTGCCGCGCACGACGAGCGCGCACGCGGTCAGACGTCACCGGGGCGCCGGGACCGCCGGATCGGGCTGGTCCACGGCAACGGACGTGCCGACTGCGATATTGGTAGAGGGCGCTTTCTCCCGACGATTCGGGCACTTCCGGAGACCTGCCTTGCAACGCGCGGCGCGAGCCTTCCTTGCGGTCTACACCATCGTCCTTCTGACGCTGACCCTGGCCCTCTTCCGCCGCCGGTCGTCGGTCGCGGGACGAACCTGACGCCGCTCCGGTCGATCGTCCGCGACTGTCACACCGGCGGCCGCGCCTTCGTCGTCAACGTCGTCGGCAATATTGTCGCCTTCGTCCCCTTCGGAATTCTCGTCCCGCTGGCCGTCCGCCGCCCGCCGCGGGCCTGGCTGGTCGCCGCGGCCGCAGTGGCCCTCAGCGCCTCGATCGAGGTGCTCCAGTTCGTCTCGGGCCGGCGGGTGGCCGACGTGGACGACGTCCTGCTAAACGCGCTCGGGGCGCTCGCCGGCTACTCGGTCCTGCGGCTCTGGCAACGAGGCCGTCCGTCCGCGGGGCGGCAATGAAGAGCCCCGGGGCTCCTTCGGAGCCGACCGGGGCCGTTCAAATGTCAACGCCCGTCGTCAAGGCGTCGGAAGTGGGCGATGCAGGACTTGAACCTGCGACCCCCAGCGTGTCGAGCTGGTGCTCTAGCCAACTGAGCTAATCGCCCCGAAGCAGAGATGATAAGCCCCCGCGGGGTCGCAATTCAAGACAGGAATCGCGAAGCCCGCTGCCGTCGCGAGGCAACGTCCGTCGCCTCAGGCAAATTCGCCCGTCGCGATCAGCCGATCGAGGCCGACGCGGAGCCGGGCGAAGGCGCGGGAGCGGTGGCTGAGCTGGGCCTTGACCAGCGGGCTCAGCTCGCCGAACGTCCGGTGGTATTCCGGGATCAGGAAGAGCGGGTCGTAGCCGAAGCCGTGCTCGCCGCGAGGCTCGCGGGTGATCCGGCCCCGGCAGCGGCCCTCGGCCTCGAGCCGGACGACGCCTGCGGGATCGGCCAGCGCGAGCGTGCACACGAACGCCGCCCCCCGCCGCTCGTCGGGCACGTCGGCCAGGTTCGCGAGCAGGAGCCGGTTGTTCGCATCGTCGTCGCCGTGAATCCCGGCGTAGAGGGCTGAGTCGACCCCCGGCGCGCCTCCGAGGGCGTCCACGGTGAGCCCCGAGTCGTCGGCCACAACCCAGAGGCCGAGCGCCCGGGCCGTCTCGCTCGCCTTCTTGCGCGCGTTGCCGGTGAAGGTCCCGGTATCCTCCACGACCTCGGGCAGGTCGGGCCATTCGTCGAGCGTGCGCACGACGAGTCGCGCCAGCCGGGGGTGGGCCTCCCACGGCGGCGCGATCAGGGTGGCGATCTCGCGGCCCTTCTTCCTGTTGCGCGTCCCCAGGACGATCGCGAGCGGCTCGGGCATGGACGGGGCCTCTCCGAGTGGTTCGGGAGGCCCCAGTCTCCGAAACGTCCCGCGGGGCTTCAAGGCCGCGGCGATCGAGGCGACTCCAGACTCAGCGATTCTTGATGTCTTCGACGTCGGTCAGCACCCCGGCCGGGACGATCGCCACGTCGGCGACGCCCTTGGTGTTGAGCACGAACGAGAGCTTGAGCAGGTCGTCGCGGAGCCGGCTGGCGGCGGGGTCGTTCGGGCTGTTGAACGCGCCCATGTAGACCCGGCTCGCGTAGCGGTCGTGGAAGACGTAGGGGACGTAGCCGGTCTGGCGGACGTCCTTGTCCTTCGCCAGCGACTCGGCGAGCCGCTCGGCGTCGTCGGCGGCCTTCGCCAGCGGGCTGTGCTGGAGCTCGAAGAAGCTGAACGCCTTCTCGGGCTGCTTCTCGCTGACCATCTGCTTCCGCCCGGCGAACTCCGCGACCTGGATCGTGTACTTGCCCGGGCACGTGTAGATGTTGTGCGGGCCCTGATTGATCTTCTTGATCATCAGGTCGGGCTGATGCGGGAAGATCGCCTCGGCGGGCACGTAGGGGTTGGTCGTGCACATCGCGTACTTCAGCCCCTTGCCCTTCCGCCAGGGGAAGGCCTCGGGGATCGTGTCGAGGCAGGCCGGATGGAGCTTCTTGACGTGGTTGAGCAGCTTCTTCGAGTCGGCGAGCGTCTTCTCGTTGCCCACAAGCACCAGCGCCTCGTCCTTGATCCGCGCCAGCTCGGGCAGGCCCGGCAGCGGGCGGTTGATCCCGGGGTTTGCCGTCGGCGGGACGCCGCGGATGTTGCTCCGCAGCGGGAAGTCCTTGGGCCGCAGGACGTAGGCCGGCAGGCCGAACTGCGACCGCAGCTCCATCGCCAGCATTTGCGCGTACTTGTCGGCGCACGGGCCCTTGAAGGCGTGCGCATTGACCATGAACGGGCCGTTCTCCTGCGTCAGCAGGAAGGGCTCGATCGGCTCGGTCGGCAGCTTGACGTTGGGCGGCGCCTGGTCGTCGTTGTTGACCGGCTCGGGCACGACGAAGCCCGAGGGCTTCACGTTGGGGTCGCCCGGCGTCGGCGTCGCGGCGGACACGGACGCCGCGGGCGTGATCGTGGTATTCGTCTGGGCGGGCGTCGGGCGCGCCCGCGAGTTCATCCCGCGGAAGAGCTGCGCCTGGCTCGCGGCCGGCACGGCCAGTCCGACGGCCAGCGCCATCGAGAAAACCGAGGTCTTCATGGGCGAATCCCCCATCCTTGGGTTCGGGTTCGCGGGGACGATCTCACCGGATTGTCGCGACGGGATGCGGGCGCGGAGGGGCCGTGGCAGGCGACGAACGCCGCGGACTCTAGCAGGGCCCCGGGAAAAGGACCAGACCGATTTCCGGGCCGGGTCAGAACGGCCAGTCCTCGCCGAGCGCATCGCGCTGAATCTGCCCGAGCCGATCGAGCCCGGCCTCGGCGAGGTCCATGAGCGCCGTGAGCTGGGCCCGCGAGAACACGCCCCCCTCGCCCGTCCCCTGGACCTCGACGAGCCCCCCGCCGCCGATCCGGACGACGTTGAAGTCGACCTCGGCCGTCGAGTCCTCGACGTAATCCAGGTCGAGCACCGGCTCGCCCCTGACGATGCCGACGCTCACGGCCGCCAGGCTGTCGCGGAGGATGCCGCGAGGCTCGGCGAAACCGTGTCTTCACCGCGTCGACGACGGCGACGAACGCCGCGGTGATCGCCGCGGTCCTCGTGCCGCCGTCGGCCTCGATCACGTCGGCGTCGACGTGGATCGTCCAGGGTCCGAGGGCCTTCGTGTCGACGATCGCCCGCAGGCTCCGCCCGATCAGCCGCTGGATCTCGGTCGACCGGCCGTCGGCCCGCCGGTCCTTCCGCGTCGGCGTGCTGCCGGGGAGCATCGCATACTCGGCCGTGAGCCAGCCGACGCCCTTGCCTTCCAGGAAGGGCGGGACCTTGTCCGAGACGTGGGCCGTGACGAGCACGGTCGTCGCGCCGGAGCGGTAGAGGACGCTGCCCGGGCTGGTGCGCACGAATCCGCGCTCGATGGTCACGGGGCGGAGTTCGTCGGGGGCACGGCCGTCGTGTCGGGGCATGGGGGTCTCGTCAGCGGGCGTCGGTCAGGAGCCAGTCGAGCAGCGCCTTCTGGAAATGGAGCCGGTTGGCGGCCTGGGGGATCACCCGGCTCCGGTCGGAGTCGAGCACCTCGTCGGTCACCTCCTCGCCGCGGTGGGCCGGCAGGCAGTGGAGGAAGATCGCCGACGGGTCGGCCTCGGCGAAGAGATCGCGCGTTGACCTGGTAGGGGGCGAAGATCGCCCCGCGGAGCGCCGCCTCGTCCTCCTGGCCCATGCTCGCCCAGACGTCGGTGTAGACCACGTCGCGCCCCGCGGACCGCCGCGCTCGGGGTCGGTCTCCACGACCAGCGGCACGCCCGGGAAGGCCTCGGCGAACCGCGTGCGGAAGCCCGCGGGGAAGTCGTAATCGGGCGGCGCCGCCAGGACGAACGAGACGCCGAAGAGCGCCGAGGCGACGGCCAGCGACCGGGCCACGTTGTTGCCGTCGCCGACGAAGACGAGCTTCAGGTCCCGTCGAGCCGCCCGAAGGCCTCGCGGACCGTCAGCAGGTCGGCCATCGCCTGGCACGGGTGGGCGTCGTCGGACAGGGCGTTGATGATCGGGATCGCGGAGTGCCGCGCCAGCTCCTCGAGCTTGCCGTGGGCGAACGTCCGCACGGCCAGCGCGTCGACGTACTGGCTGATGACCCGGGCGAAGTCGCGCACGCTCTCGCGGACGCCGAGGCCGACGTCCTTGCCGCGGAGGAACGTCGACGCTGCCGCCGAGCCGGGCCATCGCCGCCTCGAAGCTCACGCGGGTGCGCAGCGAGGGCTTCTCGAAGATCAGCCCGAGGATCTTCCCCGCGGCGTGGCCGGGCGGCTCGAACGGCGTCGTCTTCAGGACCGACGGCGCGGTCGAGCAGCATCCGCGCCTCGTCGGCCGTGATGTCGAACAGGTCGAGAAAGTGGCGGGGCATCGGCGGGCGCTCCTCAGACGGCCGGGAGGGCCCGGAGCACGTCGACCAGGGTCGCGCATCCCTCGTCGATCTGCTCGTCGGCGATGTTCAGCGCCGGCAGCAGCCGGACGACCGTGCCGTGCGTCGCGTTGATGAGCAGCCCCCGCTCCAGGCAGGCCGCGACGACCGGCGCGGCGTCGACCGTCAGCTCCAGCGCCGATCATCACGCCCAGGATGCGGACATCCTGGACCAGCTCCGGCCGCTCCTCGCGGAAGCCCTCGAAGTGGGCCCGGAACCGCTCGCCGATCGCCCGGCCGCGCTCGAGCAGGCCGTCGGCCTCGATCGTCTCGATCGTCGCGAGCCCGGCCCGGCAGGCGATCGGGTTGCCGCCGAAGGTGCTGGCGTGCATCCCCGGCTTGAGCGTCTCGGCGACCTCCGGCTTCGCCATCATCACGCCCGCCGCCACGCCGCCGGCCAGGGCCTTGGCGCAGCGTGAGGATGTCGGGCTCGATCCCGTAATGCTGATAGGCGAACCACTCGCCCGTCCGGCCCATGCCGGTCTGGACCTCGTCGAGGATGAGCAGGACGCCGCGCTCGTCGCAGAGCTTGCGGAGCCCTTCGAGATAGCCGGCCGGCGGCAGGTTGATCCCGCCCTCGCCCTGGATCGGCTCGACCAGGATGGCCGCGGTCTCGTCGTCGACGAGCTTGCGCGACCGCGTCGAGGTCGTCGTAGCGGGGCGTACGCGAAGCCCGGCACCATCGGCTCGAAGCCGGCGTGGTACTTCGGCTGGGCGGTGGCGGTGAGCGCGGCGTAGGTCCGGCCGTGGAAGCCGCCTCGACGGTGACGATCTTGTACCGCCCCGCCGCTGGCCGTGGGCCCGGGCGAGCTTGATGGCCGCCTCGTTCGCCTCGGCCCCGCTGTTGCAGAAGAAGCACTGGCCGCCGAAGCGAGCGCTCCGAGAGCACCTGGGCGAACTGGCCCTGCGCCTCGATGTACCAGGTGTTCGGCACGTGGATCAGCGTGCCGACCTGCTCGCGGACCGCCTCGACGACCCGCGGCGGGCAGTGGCCGAGCAGGTTGCAGCCCCAGCCGGGGAAGAAGTCGAGGTAGCGGTTGCCCTCGGCGTCCCAGACCCACGACCCCTCGCCGCGGACCAGGCAGACCGGGATAGCGGCGGTAGTTGCCGATGACGTAGCGCTCGAACTGGGCGATCGTCTCGGCCGAGCTCTGGTTCGCGACCTGGGTCAAGGGAGGAGGCTCCGGGTCGTGGATCAGCAGGCGGACGGCGACGAGCGGCCGCGGTTCGGTCTGGTTCGGGCGATCCTTGAGGACGATCTCGGTCCCGATGCCGGTCGGTGTAGATCTCGAGCAGCAGCGAGTGCCGGAGCCGGCCGTCGATGATGTGGGCCTTGCCGACGCCCGGCTCGCAGGCTCGCCAGGCAGGCCTCGACCTTCGGGATCATCCCCTTGTCGATCACGCCCTGGGCGATCAGGTCGCGGCACTCGTCGGGCGTCAGACTCGGGATCAGGCTCTCGGGTTCGTTCCGGTCGCGGAGGATGCCGGGCGTGTCGGTCAGGAACACGAGCTTCTCGGCCTTCAGCGCCATGGCGACGGCCGCGGCGGCGGTGTCGGCGTTCACGTTGAGCCGGCCGCCGTCGTCGTCCTCGGCCAGCGAGGGGAGGACGGGCACGACGCCGGCCAGGCAGAGGTCCTCGATCGGCTGGGCGTCGACCTCGTCACCTCGCCGACGCGGCCCAGGTCGATCGGCTCGCCGTTGCCGTCGGGCAGCGTGAGCCGTCGCCGTAGAGGCACTGGATGGGTCTTGTGGTGCAGGCCCGACGGCCCGGCCGCCGAACTTGCGGATGTGCCGGACGATGTCCGCGTTGATCTCCTCGGCGCAGCACCCGGGCGACGATGGCGAGCGTGGCGTCGTCGGTGTAACGCCGGCCCTGGACCCATCGGGCCTCCAGCCCGGCGCGTCCATCGCGCGGTGATCGCCTTGCCGCCGCCGTGGACGACGACCGGCCGCATGCCGACGGTCTGCATGAAGACGACGTCTTGCAGCAGGGCCCGGAGCGCCTCGGGGTCCTCCATGACCGAGCCGCCGAGCTTGATGACGGCGAACTTGCCGTGGAACGTCCGGAAGTAGCCCAGCGCCTCGATCAGGACATCCGCCTTGCGGATCGCTTCCTCGTGCACGTCGTCGCCCCCGCTTCGCCGCCCGGACCGCTCGCGTGATTTCGAGCAAACCGTTATTCTTGAGGCGGTGGATGTCGTTGTAAAGTGCAATCCACCCCGGGTTCCATGCGAGAACAGGTCCGCCGTGCGTACCGCCGAGACTCCGCAGCTCTCGCGACCCCGAGTTCGACCTCCCGCCCCGGCCCGCCGGCCGCCGAAACCGCCCGCCGACGTGGTCCGATTCTACCAGCGGCTGGTCGTCAACCCGTTCCTGGCGGTGCTGACGCTTGTTCGTCACGCTGGTCGTGGCGCCGATGCGCTCGCCGGCGCATCCGGAGCGCCGCGTGTCGTGCCGCTCGCCGCGATCATCGGCGCGATCGCCGCGGCGCTCGTCGCTCCAGTATCACTGCCTCGACTGCGGCGCGACCGGCTCGTATCACGCGCGGTGGCGGCGGCACGCCTGCGCCCGGGTCGTCGAGCGCTGGCGGACGCCCTTCTCGGCCGCGTCGCACCTCTTTCCGACGCCTCGGGACGCAGCTCGGTCCTCTGGATCGTCGTCGCTCGTCGTCGGCTGCGTCCTCGCGGGTCCGTCGACCGGCCGTGCTGACCGCTAGGCCGCGGCTCGCGATGGACCGATCCTGGCCGGCCTTGGCGATAATGTCCGGTCCGCGCAAGCTCGAGCGGGCTCGACGCATGGCTCCCGAAGCTGGACGCCCCCATGGCCACACGCCTCCTCGACATCGACCCGCGACCTCCTCGACGAGATCCTCGCCGAGCGGATCATGGTCCTCGACGGCTCGATGGGCGCCCTGATCTACTCGACGAGCCCCGACGAGGAGGACTATCGCGGGACCGCGGTTCGCCAGCCACCCGTCCGATCTGAAGAACTGCACCGAGGTCCTCGTCCTGACGCAGCCGCAGATGATCGAGGACATCCACCGCGCCTACCTCGAGGCCGGCGCCGACATCATCGAGACCGACACGTTCAACGCGACCCGGCTCTCGGCTGGCGGAGTTCGGCCTCCAGGACCACGTCGTCGAGCTGAACGCCGCGGCCGTCGAGCTCGCCCGCCGCGCCGCCGACGACTTCACCCGCAAGAACCCCGACAAGCCCCGGTTCGTCGCCGGCAGCATCGGGCCGACCAAGAAGCAGCTCTCGATGGGCATCCACGTCGACGACCCGGCCCGCCGCGACGTGACCTTCGACGAGATGGTCGCCAACTACAACGAGCAGATCGACGGCCCTCGTCGCGGGCGGCGTCGACATCCTGCTGCCCGAGACGTCGTTCGACACCCTGGTCATGAAGGCGTGCCTGTTCGCCATCGACAAGTACTTCGAGGAGACCGGGCATCCGCCTGCCGGTGATGATCTCGGGCACGATCTTCGAGAACGGCCGGCACGCTCTCGGCGCAGCCGATCGAGGCGTTCTACCACTCGGTCTCGCACTTCGACGCCCTGAGCGTCGGCCTCAACTGCGCCGTCGGCGTCGACGCTGATGCGGCCCCAGATCGAGAGCCTGTCCGCGATCGCGCCGGACGCCACGTCAGCTGCTACCCCAACGCCGGCATGCCCGACGGCTTCGGCGGGTTCCTCGGCGACACGCGACCACACGGCCGCCGACGCTGGGCGAGTTCGCCCGCAACGGCTGGCTCAACATCGTCGGCGGCTGCTGCGGCACGACGCCCGAGTGGATCGCCGCGATCGCCGAAGGCCGTCGAGGGCGTCGCCGCCGCGGCAGGTCCGCCGACCTCGCCGCCCTGGTCGGCCTTCAGCGGCAACGAGCCGCTGGTCGATCCGGCCCGAGACCAACTTCGTCATGATCGGCGAGCGGACCAACATCACCGGCTCGAAGCGGTTCGCCCGGCTGATCCGCGAGGGGAACTTCGAGGCGGCCCTCGCCGTCGCCCGCGACCAGGTCGAGGGCGGCGCCAACATCCTCGACGTCAACATGGACGAGGACCTGATCGACGGCGAGAAGGCGATGACGCGCTTCCTCAACCTGGTCTCCGCCGAGCCGGCGATCGCCCGCGTGCCGATCATGATCGACAGCTCCAAGTTCGAGGTCATCGAGGCCGGGCTGAAGTGCGTCCAGGGCAAGTCGATCGTCAACTCGATCAGCCTGAAGGAGGGCGAGGAGAAGTTCCTCGAGCAGGCCCGGCTGGTCCGCCGCTACGGCGCCGCCGTCGTCGTGATGGCCTTCGACGAGGAGGGCCAGGCCGTCGCCGCGGACCGCAAGGTCGCGATCTGCGAGCGCGCCTACAAGCTCCTGACCGAGGAGGTCGGCTTCCCGCCGAGCGACATCATCTTCGACATCAACATCCTCACCGTCGGCACCGGCATCGAGGAGCACAACAACTACGCCGTCGAGTTCATCGAGGCCGTCCGCGAGCTGAAGCAGCTGCTTCCCCGAGCGCGAAGACCTCCGGCGGCGTCAGCAACGTCTCGTTCTCCTTCCGCGGCAACGACGTCGTCCGCGAGGCGATGAACGCCGTCGTTCCTCTACCACGCGATCCACGCCGGCCTCGACATGGGCATCGTCAACGCCGGCCAGCTCGAGGTCTACGAGGAGATCCCCAAGGACCTGCTCGAGCGCGTCGAGGACGTGCTGCTCAACCGCCGGCCCGACGCCGACCGACCGGCTGATCGAGTTCGCCGAGTCGGTCAAGGCGAAGGGCAAGAAGGACGACCGGCGCAGGACCTCGCCTGGCGCGACGCGCCGGTCGAGGAGCGGCTCAAGCACGCCCTCGATCAACGGCATCGTCGACTTCATCGACGAGGACGTCGAGGAGGCCCGGCAGAAGTACGACCGGCCGCTGTCGATCATCGAAGGGCCGCTGATGGACGGCATGAACGTCGTCGGCGACCTGTTCGGCGCCGGCAAGATGTTCCTGCCGCAGGTGGTCAAGAGCGCCCGCGTGATGAAGAAGGCGGTCGCCTACCTGATGCCGTTCATGGAGGCCGAGAAGGCCAAGGGCGGCGCACGGCCAGCGCCAGGCCCGCGGCAAGGTCGCTGATGGCGACCGTCAAGGGCGACGTCCACGACATCGGCAAGAACATCGTCGGCGTCGTGCTCGGCCTGCAACGACTACGAGGTCATCGACCTCGGCGTGATGGTCCCCTGCGAGACGATCCTCAGCGACGGCCCGCGAGCAGGGCGTCGACATGATCGGCCTGTCCGGCCTGATCACGCCGTCGCTCGACGAGATGGTCCACGTCGCCAAGGAGATGGAGCGCGAGGGCTTCCAGACTGCCGCTGCTGATCGGCGGCGCGACGACCAGCTCGAAGCACACGGCCGTGAAGATCGCCCCGCCCTATCACCGGACCGGTCGATCCACGTCAAGGACGCCTCGCGCTGCGTCGGCGTCGTCGACCGCCTGACCCGCCCCGAGGCCCGGGCCGAGCTCGACCGCGAGAACCGCGCCGTCCAGGAGAAGGAGCGCGCAGGCCTTCGCCCGCAAGCAGCAGCGCAAGCTCGTCCCCTACGCCGAGGCGCTCGGCGCGCCGCTTCGCGATCGACTGGGCCGCCTCGCCCGGCTCGCCGCCCGTCGTTCCTCGGCACGCGGGTCCTGCGCGACTTCCCGCTCGGCGGAGATCGTCCCGTACATCGACTGGTCGCCGTTCTTCATGGCCTGGGAGCTGAAGGGCAAGTACCCCGCGATCCTCGACGACCCCGAGCGTCGGCGCCGAGGCGCGCGAAGCTGTTCGACGACGCCCGCACGCTGCTCGACCGGATCGTCGCGCGAGCGGCCTGCTGACGGCCAACGCCGTCTACGGCTTCTTCCCGGCCAACTCCGACGGCGACGACATCGTCGTCTACACCGACGAGTCGCGGACGACCGAGCGGCTGCGGCTGCACGATGCTCCGCCAGCAGTGGGAGCGCGAGGGCCAGACGACCTTCCGCAGCCTGGCCGACTACGTCGCGCCCGTCGACTCGGGCGTCGCCGACTACCTCGGCGCCTTCGCCGTGACGGCCGGCCTCGGCGCCGACGAGCTGGTCGACGCAGTTCGAGGCCGACCACGACGACTACAACGCGATCATGACCAAGGCCCTGGCCGACCGGCTGGCCGAGGCGTTCGCCGAGATGCTGCACGAGCAGGCCCGCCGCGACTGGGGCTACGGCCGGACGAGAACCTCTCGAACGACGACCTGATCGACGAGAAGTACCGCGGCATCCGCCCGGCCGCGGGCTACCCCTCCTGCCCCGACCACACCGAGAAGGGGACGCTCTGGGACCTGCTGGACGCCGAAGGAGGCGACCGGCATCCGGCTGACGGAGAGCTTCGCGATGTACCCGGCCGCCTCGGTCAGCGGCTGTACTTCGCGCCATCCCGAGGCGCGGTACTTCGCGGTCGACATGATCACGCGCGACCAGGTCGAGGACTACGCCGCGCGCAAGGGGATGCCGATCGCGCGAGGTCGAGCGCTGGCTGGCGCCGAACCTGGCGTACGATGCCTGATCCGCGCCGGGCGTCTCGTTTCCGGGCTGGCTGCCTCTGTAGGCCCGCCACCAGGCCGGTTCCTCGAGGTCGTCGATCCATCGACGGGCCAATGGGAACGCGCGGGCATGTGACGCGGCCTGCTCGGCCGTCGCGGCCGGCGGAGCCACGAGTAACATTCGGCGTCCCAGGGCAGGGGGCGACCCACGTCGATTCCGCCAGCAGTCCCCGATCGACCCAATGGCCAGCTCGGCGAGCCCGTGTCCGACGATGCAGAGGATTCTCTCGTAGTCGTACGACTCAATCCTGTGAAACGTCGCCAGGACGTTTTCCAGACCCGCAGCGACGGCGCCCGCGTCCCCAGCCATGATTCCGTGCAGCGTCCGCAGGATGGCCCGATAGCAATCCGGGACATTGGGGTACTCGATCTCGGGACCGAGTCTCGCCTGCGCCCGGCGATTCTCGGTGACAATCGCCTGAACGGCGTTGTAGATCATGACGGTGCGGTCGTGCCCGCCGCTCACGGCCCGGCGGCGATCGCCGAAGAACGCCCGCGCCACGTCGAGTATCGCTCGCGGCCAGCCCGTTCAACACCTTCCAGACGTCGGAGCTCGGTCCGCGCCGACCGTGCGGGCCGACGTTGAGCCAGTGGATTCGTGCCTCCAGACCCAGCGCCTCGAGTTCCGCCGGATCTGACGAATGATCCGCCTCGCGACGCCCCGTTGCAGCAGCTCCCAACCGTACATCCTCGCGGTCGCGATCGCGGCGGCTTCCGCGTCGGTGCGACGTTCGTTCGCCTTGATGCTTCCGAGCATCATCGCCTGGAGCGTCTCTCCGGAATGCCTATCGATCTCGGTGGTCCATCGCGCAAGTTGAGTCGGAAGTACTCCTCCCGCGACACGTCGCCGAGTCGCGCTTGACGATCGACCGCACTCGCTTGCGATCCGTCCCGGAGAGCTGCCGGATCAGCGATGCACCGGGCTTTGCCACGAGGGGCCTCGCGCTCGTCGGTCGCCATCGTCTTGCCAAAACGTAAGAGGCCCCCTGCGGAGGTGGGCCTCGCAAGGCGCGCGTTTCGCTCACTCCTCCTCGATCCCCGCCCGCGCCTTCGCCCACTTGTCGACGATCTGCTGCTGCACGTTCGGCGGCACGGGCTCGTACGACTTGAACTCCATCGTGTACGAGCCCCGGCCGCCGGTCATGCTCTTGAGGTCGGTCGCGTAGCGGAGGACCTCGCTCAGCGGCGACGGTCGCCTGGACGACCTGCAGGCCGCCGGGCAGGGTGTCCATGCCGGTGATGTGACCGCGGCGGGTCGAGAGGTCGGCGGTGATGTCGCCGAACTTCTCGATCGGGACGCGTGATCTCGATCTTGACGATCGGCTCGAGCAGCGCCGGCCGGGCCTCGAGGAACGCCTTGCGGAAGGCGGTGGCCGCGGCCGTCTTGAACGCCTGCTCCGAGCTGTCGACGGCGTGGTACCTGCCGAAGAAGACCTCGACCTCGACGTCGACCACCGGGTTGCCCGAGATCACCCCCTTCTCCAGCTGCTCGCGCACGCCCTTCTCGACGGCCGGGATGAACTGGTTCGGGATCGACGCCGCCCTTGATCGCGTCGACGAAGTTGAACCCCTCGCCGCGCGCCCGGGGCCGGACCCGGAGCTGGACGTCGGCGAACTGGCCGCGGCCGCCGGTCTGCTTCTTGTGGCGGTGGTGGGCCTCGGCCGTCGCCGGTGATCGTCTCCAGGTAGGGGACGTGCGGGACGTGGGTGTTGATGTCGAGCTTGTACCGGTTCTTGAGCCGGTGCTGGATCACGTCGAGGTGCAGCTCGCTCATGCCCGAGATCACCAGCTCGTGCGTCTGGGCGTCGCGGCGGAAGGTGAAGGTCGGGTCCTCGTCGGCGATCTTGGCCAGGCCGGCGGAGATCTTCGGCTCGTCCTCGCGCGTCTTCGGCTCGACGGCGCGGGGGACCATCGGCGTCGGGAACTTGATCGGGTCGAGCAGCAGGTGCGAGTTCTGGCCGTTGGCCTGCGGCGGTGACCGTGTCGGAGATGTGCAGGTCGTCGAACTTGGCGATGGCGACGATGTCGCCGGCGATCGCCTCCTGGACCTCCTCCTGCGTCTTGCCCTGGAGCCGGTAGAGGTGGCCCGGGCGGCCGGTCTTGCCGGTCCGCAGGTTCACGAGCGTCGTGTCGTGGGTCATCTTGCCCGAGTGGATCCGGAGGAAGCTCAGCTTGCCCATGAACAGGTCGTTCGACGTCTTGAAGACCTGGGCGACGAGCTCGCCCTCCTCGTGCGGCTCGAGCTCGACGTCGTCCGGGTCGTCGGGCGCGTTGTGGCCGTGGCGGTGGAGCTCGTCGGGGGTGAGGCGAGATGTCGGTCGAGGAGCGCGAGCGTCTCCTGGACGCCGATGTCCTTCCGGGCCGAGAGGCAGACGATCGGGATCACGGTGCCCGCGGACGATCGCGCCGTGCGCGGCGGTCGCGGAGCTCCTCGGGCGGGATCGTCTCGCCGTCGAGGTAGCGCTCCATCAGCTCCTCGTCGGTCTCGACGATCTGCTCGACGACCATCTGGTACGCCTCGGACGGGCGCCATCGGGCAGCCGCCGGGCGGCTCGATCGGCGGGTCGAGGACGTCGACGACGCCGGAGAAGGTCGGGCCCTGGCCGATCGGGACGATGAACGGCACGCAGCGGGTGCCGAAGGTCTCGCGGATGCCGTCGAGCAGGCCGACGAAGTCGACGTTGTCGGCGTCCATCTTGGTCAGCGCGATGAGGCCGCCGAGCTTGAGGCGGCCGGCCTCCTGGAAGATGCGCCGGGTGTTGACCTCGATGCCGGAGGGGGCCGAGATCGTCAGGACGACGTTCTCGACGGCGGCCAGGGCGCTCAGGGCGTTGCCGATGAAGTCGGGGTAGCCGGGCGAGTCGATCAGGTGGACCTGCTTGTCCTTCCACTCGCAGTGGAGCAGGTGGCAGTCGATGGTGAAGTGCCGGCGTTTCTCCTCGTCGTCGACGTCGGAGATGCTCGTGCCGTCGTCCACGACTGCCGCGGCGGTCGGTGGCGCCGGCGGCGAAGAGCAGGGCGTCGGCCAAGCGTGGTCTTGCCCGACGCCCCGTGTCCAGCCAGGGCAATGTTCCGGATGTCGGCGATGTGATAGGTCGTGGTCATGGCGTCTCGTCCCCTCTCCGAATGGATCCGGGCGGCTGGGAACCGCCCTGATTCGTCCGGCGGACCGTGGCACCACGGGTGAGATGGGGGCGGGTCGACGAGGCCCGCCTTATGGTGTCGGAGGTCGGTCGCCGGCGCGCTGCCGTGCCTCGCTCAGTCGGAAACGCCCGTCGTACAGGGCCCGCCCGACGATGCACGCCGCGATCGGCAGCGCCGCCAGGCGTCCAGAGTCCTCGAGGGTCGCCGACACCGCCCGAGGCGATCACCGGCGTCTTCAGACGCCGGGCGAGCGCCTCGGTGGCCGCGAGGTTCGGCCCCTCGAGCATCCCGTCGCTCGCGATGTCGGTGTAGACGACCGCCGCCAGCGGCAGGTCGTCGAACTGCTCGGCCAGCGTCGTGGCGACGACCGCCGAGACGTCGAGCCAGCCCGCGGTCGCGACTCGGCCGTCCTTGGCGTCGAGCCCCAGGACGAGCCGTCCGGGATAGCGCCTCGCCATCGCGCGGAACCAGTGCGGGTCCTTCAGCGCCTGCGTCCCGACGATCACGCGCTCGATCCCCGCATCCAGCCAGGCCGCGATCGTCGCCTCGTCGCGGACGCCCCCGCCGAGCTGGCAGGGGACATTCACGCGCGCGGAGGATCGCCTGGACGGCCTCGACGTTGACCGGGCCGCCCTGCCTTGGCGCCGTCGAGGTCGACCAGGTGGATCCGGCCGGCCCCTTCCGACTCCCAGTGCGCGGCCATGGCCGCGGGGTCGTCGCCGAAGACGGTCTCCTGCGAGTAATCCCCCTGCCGGAGCCGGACGCAACGGCCGCCCCGGAGGTCGATGGCCGGGATCACTTGCATAGTCTTCACCAGATCGTCAGCGGATCTTGACTCTCGCTGAACTCTAGCTGCGCCCGGGGTCGGTCGCAAGGGGCTGACGGCACCGGTCAGCCGACCGTCAAATCGCCGCGAAATTGGCATACATCGCCAGCCCGACCCGCTGGCTCTTCTCCGGATGAAACTGCGCCGCCATCAGGTTCTCCCGCCAGACGACTGCCGGAAATGGATCGGGATAATCGGCCTCGGCCGCGACATCCGCTGCATGATCCGCAACCGCGTGATACGAGTGAACGAAGTACACGCTGGGCGACTCGCCCACGCCCTCCAGCAAGGGCACCGGCCGCCTGATCCGCAGGGTGTTCCACCCCATGTGCGGGACCTTCAGGCCGTCGCGCGAGGCGAAGCGGACCACGCGTCCGGGGATCAGTCCCAGCCCTTCGTGCAGGCCGTCCTCCTCGCTGACGTCGAACAGCAACTGAAGTCCCAGGCAGACGCCCAGGCAGGGCTTGCCGGCGGCGGCGGCCTCCTTGAAGACTTCGCCGAGGCCCGTGCGGCGCAATTCCGCGATCGCGTCGGCGAAGGCGCCGACGCCCGGGAGGATGAGCTTCGAGGCCTTGCGGACGACGTCCGGATCGCCGCTGATCTCGGCGCGGTGGCCGACGGCCTCGACCGCCTTCTGGACGCTCCGCAGGTTGCCCATCCCGTAGTCGATGATGACGATCATGCGGCCCTGCGTCCCGTGTCCCGGCTCCAAAGCCCCGATTTTAGCACGCGGTCGGCGAGGGCGCCCACGCCGCTCGCGAGTTGCGACACCGCCACGGTTGGGCGGGTTCGGGTCCAGGTCCCCCCCGGGGTGAGACTTCGCGGACTCGGGCCGGGAGGCCCGTCGTCCCACCGGCGGCTCCCGGGGCTCGAGCGCCACCGCACGAAGGCGAACGAAAGGCGTACGCTCGGGTTCGATCGGCGCGGGGTCTCGAGTTCGTTCGGGGTCCCGGGCGGCCCCCGGCCTATCACAGGGCCCAGACTGACCCAGACGGCCGGGTCGGGCTACTTGACTGTCGCGTCGCCCGTACCCCGGGCGACCGGCAGCCACCGGTCGTCGACCGACCGCCGCGAGGCGAGGCGGCTCCGCGACGGGGCCGGATCGGCCGAGCCTAGGTCGTCGTCGGCCGGAGCGGGGCGGGCGGGGGTAATCCGGCCGGGGATCGACGCGGCGGGGGGCTGGCGGGGGGCCTTGGTCCGCCGTGCGCGGGGCGGGGGGATCTCGTCGTCGTCGGTCCGCGAGCCGGTGCGGACGTTGCTCGGGGCCTCGTCGCCGCGGCCATCGAGCTGGGCGGCGAGCCGCTCGTTCTCGGCGCGTTCCTGGACGAGCCGGTCCTCGAAGCGGCGGTTCTCCGCCTTGAGCGAAGAGACCTGGCGCTGGAGCTCGTCGTTCTGGAACTCGAGCTGGCTCACGCTCGCCTTGAGCGAGCCCATCGCGGTGGTGCGCGAGGTCAGCGGGCCGCCGCCCTCGCAGCCGGCGAGGGCCGCGAGCCCGAGCGTCAGGAGGATCCGGCCGGTCGTCCGCACGCGTCCGCCTCCGTCGCCACCGTCAAGGCCACCGCGAGCCGGAAAGGCCCTCGCCCGTCTTCGCCGCGTAGTCGGGAGGCGGCAGGTCCTCGTCGGGTCGCCCCTTCTCAGAGCTATCGGCCGATCGCGTGGCCCGCCGGGCGCGAATCGCGAAGTACAGGGTCGTGACCAGGAGGGTCGCGACGGACCCGACGAGGGCGCTGGCGAGGATGATCAGCCCGAGCGAGCTATTGACCTGCCCCATCCGGAACGGGAACGCGACCGTCACGGTCGTGTTGTTCGCCCAGATGAACCAGAGCAGCAGACCCAGCACGAGCGCCGCCAGGACCAGCCGGCGATACACCCACAAATTGTGCAGGATCGAGGGCCTGCGCCGCCTGTACGGGGTTGCCATCGACTCGCCTCCCTCCCCCGGCCCCAGGTTCGCCGGGCGACGGACCTTCCATGATACCCCACGATCGCCCCGGGCGCTAGCCGAGCAACTCGTGGACCAGCGCCGCGATGCCCTCGAAGTACGGCAGCAGGTACCGCGGCCAGATCCGGGGCCACGCCAGGAGCAGGACGATCGCCGCCATGCTCAGGAGCGGCCCAAAGGGTATTTCGCGGTCCGAGGCGTTCCATTCGCGCCCGCTCAGCCGTTTTATCGAGTAGGGGACCAGTTTCGCGACCGCGGGGACCAGGCCGATGAACGCCGAGAGGAAAACGGTCAGGATCGTCGCCTGCCACCCCATGACGGCCCCGATCAGGGCGAGGATGTGGATGTCCCCTGCCCCCATCGCCTCGCGGCGGAACAGGACGGCGCCGAGCACCCGCGCCCCCACGATCAGCCCCGCGCCGACCAGGGCCCCCAGCACGCCGACGCCCAGCCCGCCCAGGTGGGTCATCGCCGCCGCGGGCTCGGGCCGGATGTCCGGGTCGATCGTGCCGACGACGATCCCCCAGAGGATGCCGAAGTTCGTCAGCACCGGCGGGACGATCGTCCAGTCGTAGTCGATGAACGAGATCGCCACGAGCACGGCCGCGAAGACGCAGTGGTACGCGACGGCCAGATAGAGCGTCGCCGAGGGCGTGCTGACCGGGTAGCCGAAGTGGGCGTCGGCCAGATAGATCGCGGCGAAGAGCAGGCCGACGAGGAACTCGACCAGGGGATACCGGGCCGAGATCGGCAGCTTGCACGTCTTGCACGACGCTCCCAGGAACAGCCAGCTCAGGATCGGCACGTTCTGCCAGACGCCGATCCGCCCCAGGCACTGGGGGCACCGCGAGTCGGGCCAGATGACGCTCTTCTCGAGCGGAATCCGGTAGATGCAGACGTTGAGGAAGCTGCCGACGACCGTGCCGATGATGAAGAGGAACGTGCCCATGAAGCGTGGACCTGCCAGAGGTAGTTCATCGCGGTGCCCCCTGCCCGCCGCCCTGGAAGGCGCGGAGGATCGCGTCGGCGACCTCGCGGCAGGTCCGGTCGGCGGTCTCGACCTCGAGGTCGGAGACGGCCCGGTAGAGCGGCGACCGCGCGTCGAGCACGTCGCCGATCTCGGCGAGCGTGCCGGCGGGGGTCAGGGCCGGCCGGGCGGCGAGCCGGGCCCCGTCGCGGCCGATCCGCCGGGCCAGGGTCTCGGCGTCGCCCGTGAGCCAGGCGACGAACCCGAACGACCGGAGCGCCGCCCGGTTGGCTTCGCGCAGGACCGCGCCGCCGCCGGTGGCGAGGACCAGTTTCGGGCGGGCGGTCAGGTCGGCGATCACTCGCTCCTCCCAGTCGCGGAAGGCGGGCTCGCCGTCCTCGGCGAAGATCGCTCGCGATCGACCGGCCGGCGCGGGCCTCGACCTCGCGATCGGCGTCGGCGAACGGCCAGCCGAGCCGCTCGGCCAGGATCCGGCCGACGGTCGTCTTGCCCGTCCCCCGGTAGCCGACCAGGGCCAGCCCCCGCCGTCGGGGGCGTCTCGTGCCTCATCCCCGGATCGGCCCGAGCTTCCGCCGGACGACCTCGCGCATCAGGTCGACCGGCGCCTCCTTGCCCGGTGTAGAGCTGGAACTGGATGCGCCGCCTGGCGGATGAACATGTCGACGCCCGCTGACCGTCTGGCACTCGCGCTCGCGGGCGAGCTTCAGGAACATCGTGTTCTCGGGGTGATAGACCGTGTCCATCACGACCATCCCCGGCTGGAACCCGGCCGGGGGCATCGGGCGTGTCGTCGACGTTCGGGTGCATCCCGACCGGCGTGCAGTTGATCATGATGTCGATGTTGTGCAGGCTCGCCCGCATCGCCCAGTTGACGGTCCGGCAGCCGACCTCCTCGGCGAGCTTGGCGGCCCGCTCGTCGTTGCGGTTGGTGATCGTCACGACCGCCCCCCGGCGGATCAGCCCGAAGCGCGATCGACCGCGCCACGCCGCCGGCGCCGAGGATCAGGACCTGCTTGTCCAGCAGCGGGCTCGACCTCGCCCTCGGCCGTGATCCCGCCCAGGGCCGTCCTCGAGCGAGTCCATCGCCGCGCGGTAGTCGGTGTTGTAGCCGATCCGCTCCGTCCGCCATCGACGACCATCGTGTTGCACGAGCCGGTCCGCTCGACCGCGCCGTCCGACTTCGTGAGGAGCGGGATGACCGCCTCCTTGTGCGGGATCGTGATGCTGTAGCCCCTGATGCCCAGCCAGGCCAGCTCGTCGAGCGACGCCTTGAGCCGGCCCGACGGGCATCAGGATCGGCACCAGCACCTTGTTCAGCCCGAGCGCCCGGAACGCCGCGTTGTGGATCGGCCGGGCTCAGGCTGTGGCCGATCGGGTCGCCGATGACGGCGTAGACCTCGGTCTCGTCGTTGATCGTACGTCGTAGGCGTAGTCGCCCTTCAGGTCGCGGAACCAGGGCATGCCGGGGGCGAAGTTCCGGTCGAGGTTGAAGCCGGCGTAGGTGAACGGGGCGCCGTACTTGGCGCCGAGGATGCGGGTGAAGGAGCCGATCTCGCCCATCGCGATCGCGATCGTCGGCACCTTCGACTGCGCCGCGACCTGCCAGGACGCGGCTCGCGTCGGCGAGCGAGTGGGCCATCGTCGGCGATCTTGACGATGTCGGCGTCCATCTCCTCGCACTGCTCGGCGATGTCGCCGCAGGTCGGCCGGCGTCTCTTGAGGTTGTGGTAGCTGACGATCCGCTGGGTCTTGCCGAACCGGCGGACCTGCGCCGGCGACGTCGCATCTCGAGGTCGACGTAGTCGACCCCGGCGACGATCGCCTCGCGGAGCAGCTTGAGCCGCTTCTCCTCCGGCGCCCCGCCAGAGGCCGCCGTCGGCGCCCCGGCGGCAGGTGAAGACCAGCGGCGTGGGCCGGTCGGTGAGGATCCGCTTCAGGTCCGGATCACGGCGCAGGCAGTCGACCCGGATCTCGACGAGCTGCGCGCCGGCCTCGGCCGCGGCCTTCCATTCCTCGAGCAGCGAGCTGTGCCGGCCGCGACCCAGGATGACGCAGATCATGGGCCCACCTTCTTCGGGCTGGGGGATGGTCGGGTGGGGAAGTGCGCCGTCGCGACGGCCCGCGGCCGGGCCGGCCCACGCCGTCGTCGGGACGATGAGGCCCATTCTAAATCCGCCGTCCGGCCGACGAAAGGCCCACCCGGGAGGGGTCGGCTCGGGTCTCGGCGGGTCCCGGGACCCGGGCGGAGGCGCCAGCGAACCCGAGCGTACGCCTTTCGCTCCCCTCCGTGCGGCTTCGTGCGGGACGCGGCCGGGGGTCCGGATCTCAGGCCGCCGCACGACACGCAAAGCCGAGCCATCCCTCAGATCCGCCCGAACTGCTTCTCCAGCTCGGACTGGGTGAAGACCAGGGCCGTCGGCCGTCCGTGCGGGCAGTGGTGCGAGTCGTCGACCAGGTGCCGCCGCTCGACCAGGGCCGCGATCTCCTCGGGCGCGAGCCGCTGGTTCGCCTTCACGGCGGCCTTGCACGCGACCATGTTCAGCACGTCCTCGAGCACCGCGTCGGCCGAGGGGTCGATCGGCGACGAGCGGAAATGGTCGGCGAGGTCCCGCAGCAGCCGGTCGGGCGAGGCCGCCGCGGAGCATCGCCGGGATGCTCGTCACGAGGACGGTGTCGCCGCCGAACGGCTCGACCTCGAGGCCGAGCCGGGCGAGCACGTCCTTCCGCTCGAGCACTGCCGCCGCCTCGGCCGCCGCCAGGTCGACCGGCTCGGGCACGAGCAGCCGCTGCGACTCGACGCCCCCCTGCTCCAGCCGGGCCTTCAATTCCTCGTAGAGGATCCGCTCGTGGAGCGCGTGCTGATCGATCACGACCATGCCGTCGTCGGTCTCGGCGACCAGGTAGCGTGTCGTGGACCTGGATCGCCTTGAGCGGCGGACGGGCAGGACGGGAGTCGGCGCCGCGGGGCCGGCTCGGGCTCGATCGTCGCCGACGGCCGGCGATTCCGTCGTCGGCGAACTCGTCGAACCCCGCCTGCCGTATCGGCGCCGGCGGCAGGTTCGCGGCCCAGCGCGGGAGCGGCCCCGGACGTCGACCCGCCCGCGTAGCCGGGCGATGGGAACGACTGGAACGCCGTCTTGCTCGGCGTGAACCACGACGCCACCTCCTGGCGATCGACCGGCGACTCCGGCAGGACGAACGGCGCGGCGGACTCGGATGGCGGCTCGGGCGACGTATTCGGTCGGCGGCGCCGGCGGCCTGGAGCCGCGAGTGCAGGTCGCTCGCGAGGAACGTCTGGCGGACGGTCGAGAGGAGCTGGCTGTAGATCCGGTGCCCGTCGCGGAACCGGACCTCGATCTTGGTCGGATGGACGTTGACGTCGACCTCCTCGGGCGGGACCTCGAGGTGGAGGAACGCCACGGACTGGCGGCCGACCATCAGCAGGCCGCGATAGGCCTCGGTCAGGGCGTGCGCGAGCGATCGGTCGCGCACGTACCGGCCGCCGACGAAGAGGTACTGGCCCTTGTTGCTCGACCGGCTCTGCGACGGGTGGCCGACGTAGCCCCAGAGGTGGGTCTGCTCCGATCGCGGCTCTCGACCCAGAGCAGGGCGTCGGCCAGCTCCCGGCCGAAGAAGACGGCGATCCGCTCGCGGATGCCCGTCACCGGCGGCAGGTCGTGGACGACCTTGCCCGCCCGAGCGATAGGTGAGGTGGACCGTCGGATGCGCCAGCGCGATCCGGGCGAACATCTCGGCGACGTGCCCGGCCTCGGTCGCGTCCGACTTGAGGAACGTCCGGCGGACCGGCGTGTTGAAGAACAGGTTGCGGACCTCGATCACCGTCCCCGGCGGGCACCGCGCACGTCCCGCACGGGCGAGGCGACGCCGCCCTCGATCGTGATTTCCGAACCGCACTCCGCGTCGGCCCGGCGGGTCTGGCAGCGGACCTTGGCGACCTCGGCGATCGCCGCCAGGGCCTCGCCGCGGAAGCCGAGGGTTGTCGATCGCGGATGCAGGTCGTCGGCCTCGGCGAGCTTGCTCGTCGCGTGCGGCGGGAAGGCGAGCGAGCAGGTCGTCGGGCTCCATCCCCTGGCCGTTGTCGGCGACGCGGACCAGGTCCTTCCCGCCCCGCTCGACCGACAGGTCGACGCGGGTCGCCCCGGCGTCGATGGCGTTCTCGAGCAGCTCCTTGACCACGCTCGCCGGCCGCTCGACGACCTCGCCCGCGGCGATCTGGTTGATGACCGACGGCGATAGCTGGCGGATGATCCCCATGCCCCCTCCCGCGATGTGAGTGAGGGCTATTCTAGCGTGTGAGCGTTCGTACAGACAATCGCGAGGAAACGGTTCGCGCGCGATCCCCTCGTTACGACGCTCTGCGTCGTAATGCCTCCTCGGCCGCTCCGCGGCCATTCTCTGCGAGACCCAGACGACGTCGGAGCGTCAGGAACGCGGGAGGGATCGTCTCACCTCGACACCATACTCCGTCTGATCTCCGATAAAGCGTCCTCACCCCGATCCCCAGCATCCGTCGCCGCCTCCTCGCGGTTGCCGCCGGGTCGGCTGTGGTTTCGTCCGCGATAACCACAGCACGGGGCCTCGGCTCTGTGGTTTCGCGGATGAAACCACAGCCACCCCGCCGCGTGGTCATTCAGTGCGGTGGGAACAGAATTCGGTGAGCGATCATGAAAGCGAAAAGAGTAAAGGATACAAGCCAAGTCGCCCCGAGCCAGCCTATGCTCGACAACCTCCGTCCTCGAACCAACAGGAGAAGTCCCAAGAAGAAAACAAAGTCGTAAGCGAATAGGATGCTATTCATCCTTGGCGCACTTGGAGACAGATTTGGATTTACCATCCAATAGTCGCAGGCGATGATCACGGTCAGAACCATGAGCTGCCAGATACGAGCCTGAAATGGCTTTTCCGGTCTGGCGAACAGCAAAGACTTTGGCATCAGCCAGCGCAGACCGATTCCGAGCAGTATCAGCAGCGGCGAGATCACCGCGAAAAAAGCGACAAGCATGGCGGCCCCCGTCTCCAATCACCCCACCCCATACTCCTTGATCTTCCGATACAGCGTCCTCTCGCCGATCCCCAGCATCTCGCGCCGCCTCCTCGCGGTTCCCGTTCGTCAGCTTGAGGGTCTCGCCGATGTAATACTTCTCGACCTCGTCGAGCGACTGCCCAACCAGGTGAGAAGGCGTCGCCCCACCGTCGCCCGAAGCCGGCGTCGCCGACTGCAATTCCTCCGTCAGGTCGTCGACGTCGAGCGATGCCGTCGTAATCGATCACGACCATGCTCTCGATCGTGTTCTTCAGCTCGCGGACGTTGCCCGGCCACGAGTACGCCATCAGGACCTTCCGCGCCGCGGGCGACATGGCCGCGATCTGTCTTGCCGTGCGACGCCGAGAACTCCTTGAGGAAGTAGTCGATCAGGAGCGGGATGTCCTCGCGGCGGGCTCGCAGGGGCGGCAGCTTGATCGCTGACGACCTTCAGGCGATGGTAGAGATCCTGCCGGAACGTCCCCGCGGCGATCGCCTCGTTGAGGTCGCGGTTCGTCGCGGAGATGACGCGGACGTTGACCTTGATCGGCTCGTTCGTGCCGACGCGGACGATCTCGCCCGACTCGAGGACGCGGAGGAGCTTCACCTGCGTCGACGTCGGGATGTCGCCGATCTCGTCGAGGAAGAGCGTGCCGCCGTTGGCGTGCTCGAACCAGCCCTTGCGGTCGCGGTCGGCGCCGGTGAAGGCGCCCTTGACGTGGCCGAATAGCTCCGATTCGAGGATGTTCTCGCTCAAGGCCGCACAGTTCAGCGCGACGAACGGCTTGTTCCGCCGCGGGCTGTTCGTGTGCAGGGCCTTGGCGACGAGTTCCTTGCCCGTGCCGCGATTCGCCGGTGATCAGGACCGTGGCTGAGGTCGGCGCGATCTGGCGGAGCCGCTGGACGACCGTGTGCATCAGCGGCGAGTTGCCGACGACCCCCTCGAAGCCGAACCGCTCGTTGAGCTGCTTCTGGAGCTCGATGTTGGACCGCGCGAGCCGCTGGGCCTGCGACTGCTTGTCGACGACGACCCGCAATTCGTTGATGTCGAGCGGCTTGGTGAGATAGGTCGCCGCGCCGGCCTGCAATGCGGCGACCGCGGCCTTGGCCGTGTTGTAGCCCGGTGAGGATCACGACCTCGGCGTCGGGCAGCTCGCTGCTTGGCGCGGGCGAGGACCTCCATGCCGCCGACGTCGTCCATCAGCAGGTCGGTCAGGACGATGTCGAAGTCCTGCTCCTCGATCAGCCGGAGGCCCTCGCGGCCGCTGGTGGCGACGGTGCACTCGTAGCCGACCCGTTCGAGGCTCTCGGCCACGGCCTGGGCGTGCGGCTCGTCGTCGTCGACCACGAGGACGCGGATCTGCGGGTCCATCGGCGGTCAGGACCCTCCGTCGCGGGGCCGGCGACGTCGATGACCCGCCCGTCGCGTCGGCCGCGATCGGCAGCCGCACGGTGAACTGGGAGCCCTTGCCGGGCTCGCTCCGCACGAGGATCGTCCCGCCGTGGGCCTCGACGATCTTCCGCGTCGTCGGCAGGCCCAGGCCGCTGCCGCCGGGCCTCGTCGAGAAGAAGGCGTTGAAGACCTTCGCCTGCACTTCCTCGTCCATCCCGCAGCCGGTGTCGATGACGTCGAGCACCGCGTAGCCGCCGTCGCGCCGGGTCCGGAGGATCAGCTCGCCGCCGTCGGGCATCGCCTTCTGGGCGTTCAGGATCAGGTTGAGCAGCGCCTGCTTGAACAGGTCGACGTCGAGCCGGACGGGCGGAAGGTCCGGGTCGTACTGCGACCGGAAGACGATCCCCTCGACCGCGCACTGGGGCTCGCAGAAGTCCTTCATCTCGTCGACCACGGCGTTGAGGTCGGCGGGCTTGGTCGGCAGCTCCTGGACGCGGGCGAAGCGGAGGAAGTCCTCGAGGATGCCCTGGAGCCGGTGGGCCTCGCGGCGGATCCGTTCGAGCTTCTGGACGATCCGCCGCTCGCGGGCCGTCTCGGGGTTGGGGAACTCCTCGGCCAGGAGGTCGAGGTTCAGGCCCATGGTCGAGAGCGGGTTGCGGATCTCGTGCGCCAGGCCGCCGGCCAGCAGGGCGATCTCGGCGTACTGGGCGCGGAGGCGGCGGTTGTCGTCGCCGTCGGAGGTCGTCGCGTTCAGGGCGCTGGGGTCGCTCACGTCGATCATCGCGCTGGAATCCCCCGGGAGACGGACGCGATCGGCCCCGTCCTGGGGAAGCCGCCGCGGGCCCGAGGCCGGCCCGGCGGGTGTCGTGGGAGTCTATCACAACGGGACAGGCGGGCGAGAGCTTGTCGCCGCGGAAGCGCTCTTCGCCCTCCCCCTTGCGCGGGAGGGTAGGGTGGGGGCGGATCGGCATTATCCATCCCCGAAGAACCCCCACCCTACCCTCCCCCGCAAGGGGGGAGGGGAAGATGTGGGGTCTCGGAAGGAGATCAGTCGCGCCGGGGCCCGCGATCGCCGCCGCGGTATCCGCCGCCGCCGCCATCGCGCCGGGGCGGGCCGCCGCGATCGCCACCGTAGCCGCCGCGGTCGCCGCCCCGATCTCCGCCGCCCGGGGGACGGCCGCCGGGGCCGGGCTGGTTGCCGGCGTTCGGGTCGATGATCCCGCGCTCGGCCATGGCGGCCTTGCGCGAGAGCTTGACGCGGTCCTGCTCGTCGACGGCGATCACCTTGACGAGCATCGGGTCGCCGACCCGGCAGATGTCCGTCACCTGGCCGACGTAGCCCTCGGACAGCTCGCTGATGTGCACCAGGCCGTCGCGGCCGGGGAGGATCTCGACGAAGGCGCCGAAGTCCTTGATCGACGAGACGCGGCCCTCGTAGATCCGGCCGACCTGGACGCCCTCGGTCATCGCCTGGATCTTGTCGCGGGCCGCCTCGACGCCCGCGGCGTCGAGGCCGGAGAGCGTGACGATGCCGCTGTCCTCGATGTCGATCTTGGCGCCGGTCTCCTCCTGGAGCCGGCGGATCGTCTTGCCGCCGGGGCCGATGACCAGGCCGATCTTCTCGGGGTTGATCTGGATCTGCAGGAGCCGCGGGGCCATCGGCGAGATCTCCGTCGCGCGGCGCTTGATCGCCCGGAGCATGGCCCGGAGGATCTCCAGCCGGGCCTCGCGGGCCTGGTCGAGGGTCTCGCGGACGATCTCGCCGCTGATCCCCGGTTCTTGAGGTCGAGCTGGATGCCGGTGACGCCGCGCTGGGTGCCGGCGACCTTGAAGTCCATGTCGCCGAAGTGGTCTTCGTCGCCGATGATGTCGGTCAGGAGGACGTGCCTGTCGCCTCTCCTCGACCAGGCCGATCGAGATGCCCGCCGACCGGGTCGGTAGATCGGCACGCCGGCGTCCATCAGGCTGAGCGTCGCCGCCGCAGACGCTGGCCATCGAGCTCGAGCCGTTCGACTCGAGGATGTCGCTGACGCACGCGGATCGTGTACGGGAACTCGCTCGCGCTCGGGCAGGACGGTCGCGACCGACCGCTCGGCCAGGGCGCCGTGGCCGATCTCGCGGCGGCCGGGGCCGCGGATCGGGCGGACCTCGCCGACGGCGAAGCGTCGGCATGTTGTAGTCGAGCATGAACTTCTTGCGTGTACTCTTCCATGATCCCGTCGACCCGCTGCTCGTCGCCGGTCGTGCCGAGCACGGTCGTGACGAGGGCCTGCGTCTCGCCGCGCTGGAAGATCGCCGAGCCGTGGGCGCGGGGCAGGACGCCGACCTCGCAGGAGATCGGCCGGAGGTCCTTCGGGCCGCGGCCGTCGGGCCGGGTGCCGTCGAGGATCAGCTCGCGGACGACCCGCTCCTCGACGCGCGTGGAAGGCGGCCTTGACCTGCTGCAGCGGTCGCGACGCTCGCCGCCCTCGGCGGGCTCAGCTCGGCAACGACACGGTCCTGCGAGCTCCTTGACCGCGGCCTTGCGGTCGGCCTTGAGGCCGCGATCTGCTTCGCCTCCGCAGCTCGTGGCCGATACTTGCTCGTAGATGGTCTGCGCGAGCGGGTCGACGGGCACCTCGGACCGGCTCCCAGCGGCGGCAGCCCGGCCGCGGCGCGCAGCTCGTGCTGCAGGGCGATCATCTCCTGGTTGAGGCGGTGCGCCTCCATGATCGCGTCGTGCCATCTCGGGCTCGGGCAATTCCTGCCCGAACCCCTCGATCATGACGATTGTCTTGTCGGTGGAGGCGACGATCAGGTCGAGGTCGCTGGCCTTCAGCTCCTCGGCCGTCGGGAACGGGATGAGCTTGCCGTCGATCCGGCCGAGCCGCACGGCGCCGATCGGGCCCAGGAACGGGACGCGCGGCGAGCACGAGCGTGGCCGAGGCGCCGATGATCGAGAGCACGTCGGGGTCGTTGACCCGGTCGGCCGAGATCGGGCCGGCCTGGATCTGGACCTCGTCGCGGTAGTGAGTCGGGGAAGAGCGGGCGGATCGGCCGGTCGATGAGGCGGGAGGTGAGGATTTCCTTGGTCGTCGGCCGGCCCTCGCGCTTGATGAAGCCGCCGGGGAACTTGCCCGCGGCGTAGACCTTCTCGCGGTAGTCGACGGTGAGCGGGAAGAAGTCGAGGCCCTCGCGGCCGGGGCCGGCGACGGTGGCGACCAGGGTCATCGTGTCGCCGAGGCGGACGACCACGGCGCCGCTGGCCTGCTTGGCGAAGCGGCCGGTCTCGATGCGAGATGGTCTTGCCGCCGAGGGTGCGCTCGACGGTGACCTGGGCTTCGGGGCGGACTGACGGTGGTTGACATTCTGCGACCTACCTCGGCCGACGGGGCGGGACGGGCGGAGGCCGGGCCCGCGACGGCCGGACTTCGCGGCCGCGGCGAGGCCCCGCGCTCGCGGCGACGATCTCTGGAGAAGAGGGGTATGGAGGGGTGCCCCGGCCGTCCCGAAGGGCTCGGCCGATCGCATCGGGCCGGGGGCTTGGCATCGCCGCGAGGGCCGTGCCGCTTACTTGCGGATGCCGAGGCGGCCGATCACTTCAAGGTAGCTCTTGCGGTCGTGCAGCCGGAGGTACTTCAGCAGGCTCGACCGCTTCGAGACCATCATCAGCAGCCCTCGGCGGCTGGCGTGGTCCTTGCTGTGCGCCTTGAAATGGTCGGTCAGGTCGTTGATCCGGGCCGTCAACAGCGCGATCTGCACCTCGGGCGAGCCGGTGTCCTCGGTCCGCCCGACCGAACGACCCGATGATCTCCGTCTTCTTCTCCTTCGTGATCGCCATCGCTCGCCCCACGGCCGCCGGCCCATTGTCGTTGGTCCGGACTTCTTGTTCATTCCACGCTGGAAGACGACCAATCTAGGCGATATCCCCGGCCTTTGCAATCCCCCACGGCGATCGCGATACCGGGCCGCGAACCCGCCTCAGACCGTGGACGGGCGCGGCGCGATCTGCCGGAGCAGGTTCAACACGTTCGCGTAGGCCGAGCCCTCGGCCGCCGCCACCGACTGGAGGGCCGGGGCGAAGATCGTCTGCGAATACGCCCGGAGCTGCTCGGGCTGGAGCGCCACCGTGTGCGACTTCGCGGTCGCCTTGAGCGCCCCGTTGAGCACCTGGAAGTCGGCCTGGGCGGTGGTGGGGTTGCGGACGAACGCCGCCAGCGCGCCCGAGCTCTGGGCCTCGAGCGTCGAGTAGAGCGTGAGCTGTGCGATCGTCGAGCCGTACCCCGCGTAGCCGCCCAGCGCGGTGCCGCCGGCCACCTGGGCGGGCTTGATGGTCGCGAAGTTGTTCGTCGCGTCCTGCGCCTGGAGCGTGTCGAGGTGCGTGACGTACGACTCGACGTCGGGCTGGATGTTGATCGGCGACCCCGGGGCCGCCGACGCCTGCGTCAGCAGCTGGTCGAGCTCGGCCAGGCCTGTCCGGTTGAGCGTCAGCGGCAGCCCGCTCGACGTGCCGAGCGAGGCCGACTTCACCTGGCCGCTCACGACCGGGTCCATCGCCGCCAGCAGGCCCTCCGTCTCCGTCCGGATCGCTTCGACCTGGAGCAGCAACGCGCCGGCCTCGGTCGCCCCGGGCACGTACGAGAGGATCTGGGAGTATGACTGCTCGGCCGAAACCAGGTTCCAGTCGGCCTGCACCAGCGCCGCCTCGGCGACCCGTCCCGCGGTGCCCGGTCGGAGAGGCCCGGGCGTGACCTGGAGGTGGTAGATCGCCGGCGTCGACGTCGAAGAGCCGCGGGTCGTCTGCGTGACCGTCACGTGGAACCCGAGCCGCGCGGGAAAGAGCGTCCGGGGGTCGAGGTACTGGGGCACGACGGCCGCCACGCCAGTCGCCGTCACCGTCAGGGCCCCCACACCGATCTCGTGACCGTTCAAGCTTTTGTAGCCGACGTTCGTGGAGTTCGCCGCCGTGCTATAGGCCCCCGGGATGTTCAGAACGGCCCCGGGCTGGGAGTTCACATAGCCCTTGAGGTAACCGCCGACCCCCGCCGAGCTCATGACGACCCGATCCTCGAGCCCCTCGACCGCGACCCGCCGCCCGACCTTCCGTTGCAGTCGCATGCGACCCCCCTCGCCGGCGGTCGTGCCGTCGGCGACTCGAGAACACCCGTCACGAGACCCCGTCTGACAATCACCGGGCCGAATTCAGAGCCTCCGTCATTTTACCCCATTTTATCCGCTCGCCGCATTTTCCCCAAAACCCCGCTGGAACGCGTCGGCACGCGGTTCCTCCGACAAGGCGACCCGCCGAAACACCTGGACGCGTGGTCCCGCGTCCTTGACGCGGCGTCCGAGTCCAGATAATATGCGGCCAGACGTATGAATACGACGACGACCGACCCCCTGGACCAGGCGACGCGGCTGCTCAAGGCCTTCGCCGATCCCGTGCGCCTTCGCCTGTTGAACCTGCTCACCGACGGCCGCGAGGTCTGCGTCTGCCACCTCCACGGGGCGCTCGGATTGCCGCAGCCGACCGTATCGCGGCATCTCGCGTACTTGCGGAAACACGGCCTGGTGACCGGGCGGAAGGACGGGCTCTGGGTCCATTACCGGCTGGCTCGGCCGGGCGGGCACCTGCACCGATCGCTCCTGATCTGCGTCGGGGCCGGCATGGGAGACGTCGAGACGTTTCGAGCGCGATCGCGAGCGGCTCGAGCGAGAATGCTCGGGCTGCTGCTGAGGTCGCCGCGCTCTTTTTTCCGCGAGTATATTCGTCCATCCGAATAAAGAAGGAGGACCGCATGGAGATCGTCGACCTGAAGGGCGAAGTCCGGGCACAGTACGCCGCGGTCGCGGAGGGGACGGCCACATGCGGGTCGCTCTGCGGGTGCACGGCGAACGCGGAGGGGCTGGCCCTGGCCTTCGGCTACTCGGCCGAGGAGCTGGCGAGCTTGCCCGAGGGGGCGAACCTGGGACTCTCGTGCGGCAACCCCCAGGCGATCGCCGACCTGCGGCCGGGCGAGGTCGTGCTCGACCTGGGCAGCGGGGCGGGCTTCGACGTGCTCGCTCGCGGCCCGCAGGTCGGGCCGACGGGCGGGCGATCGGCGTGGACATGACCGACGCCATGCTCGCGAAGGCCCGGGCCAACGCCGAGAAGGCGGGCCTCGCGAACGTCGAGTTCCGCAAGGGGGACATCGAGGCCCTGCCGGTCGAGGACGACTCGGTCGACGTGGTCATCTCGAACTGCGTGCTCAACCTGGTGCCCGACAAGGACCTGGCGTTCCGCGAGATCCACCGCGTGCTCAAGCCCGGCGGCCGGCTGGCGGTGTCGGACATGGCGTGGGAGCGCGAGCCGGACGCCGTCGGTCCGGGCCGACCTCGAGGCGATCGTCGGCTGCATCGGCGGGGCTCTGGTGATCGACGACTACGTGGCCCGGCTCGCGCCGGGCCGGCTTCTCGCGCGTGGCCGTCGAGCGCCATCCGGAGGCGGCGCGGACGATGGCCGAGGTCGCCGGGATCGCGCCGCCGCCGGGCAGCGAGGACCTGATGAGCGTGAACATCAAGGCCTTCAAGTGAGCGAGCGGATGACGATGGAGCCAGCGACGGTCGCCTGCCGGCCCGAGGCGCCGGGACGCCTTTCGTTCCTCGACCGCTACCTGACGCTCTGGATCTTCCTGGCGATGGCGCGTCGGCGTCGGCGCTGGGGAACCTCGCGCCGGCGGTGGTCCGCGGGATCACGGGCGCTGGCGGTCGGGACGACCTCGATCCCGATCGCCGCTCGGGCTGATCCTGATGATGTATCCGCCGCTGGCGAAGGTCCGGTACGAGGAGCTGGGGCGGGTCTTCCGCGACGTCCGCGTCCTGGCCTGTCGCTCGTGCAGAACTGGGTCATCGGTCCGGTGCTGATGTTCGGCCTGGCGCTTGCGTTCCTGCCCGACCAGCCCGAGTACGCCATCGGGCTGATCCTGATCGGCCTGGCCCGCTGCATCGCGATGGTGATCGTCTGGAACGACCTGGCGCAGGGCGACACCGAGTACGCGGCGGGGCTGGTCGCGTTCAACTCGATCTTCCAGGTGCTGTTCTACCCGGCTTACGCGTACTTCTTCATCAAGGTCCTGCCGCCGCTCCTGGGCGTGAGCTTCGGCGACGTCGACCTGTCGGGGATCACGATCGGCGCGATCGCCATGAGCGTGTTCATCTACCTGGGCATCCCGTTCGCCGCCGGGATGCTCACCCGGCTGGTGCTGGTCCGGCGCAGGGGCCGCGACTGGTACGAGCGGCGAGTTCGTCCCGCGGATCAGCCCGCTGACGCTGGTCGCGCTGCTGTTCACGATCGTGGTGATGTTCTCGCTCCAGGGGCGGAACATCGTGCGGATCCCGTTCGACGTGGTGCGGATCGCGGTCCCGCTGCTCATCTACTTCGTGGTGATGTTCCTCGTCTCGTTCTGGATGGGCCGGCGGCTCGGGGCCGACTACGCGAAGACGGCCACGCTGTCGTTCACGGCGGCGAGCAACAACTTCGAGCTGGCGATCGCCGTGGCCGTCGCCGTCTTCGGCATCGACTCCGGGCGCGGCCTTCGCGGCCGTGATCGGCCCGCTGGTCGAGGTGCCCGTGCTGATCGGGCTGGTGAATGTCGCGCTCTCGTTCCAGCCGGCGCTATTTCGGGGGCGACGGCGAGGCCACCGCTTCGGACCCGCGTCTGATCCAACCAGGAGCGACCCCATGAGACCGACCTCGTTCGCGGCCGCCGGCGCCTTCGCCCTGCTCGCTGTCCTCGTCGAGCCCCGCCACGCCGCCGGGAGAAAAGGACGCGGGGCCATTCGTCCGCGCCCTCTGGCTCGTCCAGAAGTACGGAACGGCGAAGGCCGCCGACCCGGCCGAGGACATCCACGTGAAGGCCGCGCTGGCCAAGGCGCTGAAGGATTCGACGGTCACTGCAACCGAGCTGGAGGGCCTGATGGACCCGTCGACGTTCGCGAAGCTGGCCGGGCCCGACGGGACGCTCGACGCGGAGGAGGTCCGCCGGGCGGTCGCGGCGGATGCGCCGGCGAGTCGCGAGCGGCTCAATCCGGCCGTCCGCGCCCAGGCGGAGCTGCTCACGACGTCGTTCGACATGATCGACCCGGCGCACCGCGAGGCGGGCGCGAAGCTCGCGGAGTGGATCGCGGCGAACTACCAGCCCGGCCAGCCGCTCGAGGTGGTCGTGGTCTGCACCGGCAACTCGCGGCGGAGCATCATGGGGGCGACGATGGGCAACATCGCCGCGGGCTACTACGGCATGCCCGAGGTCCGGTTCCACAGCGGCGGCACGGCGCCGACGGCGTTCAACCCGCGGACGATCGCCGCGCTGAAGGCGATCGGCGTCGAGGTCGAGCCGACCGGCAAGGAGGCGCCCGCGCGGCGAGCCGAAGACGGCCAACCCGATCTACACGGTCCGCTGGGGAGCCTCGGGCGAGCCCGCGATGGAGGCGGTCGAGTTCTCCAAGATGTACTCCGACCCCGCCAACCCGCACTCCGGCTTCGCCGCGCTGATGGTCTGCAGCGAGGCCGACGCGGGCTGCCCGTTCGTGAAGGGGGCGTCGCTGCGGGTCTCGATGCCGTACCTCGACCCGAAGGTCTTCGACGGCAGCCCGTTCGAGGCCGCGAAGTACGCCGAGCGGCGCGACGACATCGGGCGGCTGATGCTGTCGGTGTTCGTCCAGGCTCGGCGGAAGATCGCCGGGGCGGGCTCCTGACGGTACGATCTCTCGCGGCCGCGAGGCGAGGGCCCGCGGCCGCGGGGGACGACGGATGAGCCGGAACTGGCTGCTGGCGTGCGTGCCGATCGCGATCGCGCTCTGGTGGGTCGGCGCCGACCCGATCGCGGTGTTCGCGGTGTCGACGGCGGCGCTCGTGCCGCTGGCCGGGCTGGCGGGGCAGGCGACCGAGGCGCTGGCCACCTACATGGGGCCGGCGTGGGGCGGGCTGCTCAACGCGTCGCTCGGCAACGCGCCGGAGATCATCATCGGCTTCTTCGCGCTCCGGCAGGGGCTGGTGAAGGTCGTGAAGGCGTCGCTCGTCGGGTCGATCATCGGGAACCTCCTGCTGGCGCTGGGGATATCGATGTTCGCGGGGGGCATCCGGCACGGGACGCAGAAGTTCAACCCGAACGTGGCGAAGATCAACGGCGCCCTGCTGATGATGGCGGCGGCGGGGCTGATCATCCCCGCGGTCTTCCATTTCAGCCGGAGCGGGACGACCCGGGAGATCAGCCTGGAGATCGCGCTCACGCTCTTCGCGGTCTACGGCGCGAGCCTGGTCTACACGGTCGTCACGAGCAAGCCGGTCCTGAGCGCCGAGGCGGTGCGCGTCGAGGTCGAGCACCGGCCCGCGCCCGAGGGTGGCGAGGGGCGCTGGAGCCGCGCGAAGGCGTTGGCCGTGCTGGCGGCCTCCGCGGTCGCGCTGGCGATCATGAGCGAGATCCTCACCGAGGCGATCGAGCCAACCTCGCGCGGGCTCGGCCTGACGCCGGCCTTCACGGGCGTCTTCCTGCTGGCCCTGGTCGGCAACCTGGCCGAGACCGCCAACGCCGTCCGTTTCGCCCGGAGGGACAAGATGGACCTGTCACTCGGGCTGAGCATGGGATCGAGCCTCCAGGTGGCGCTGGTGGTGGCGCCGCTCCTGGTGTTCTTCGGCTATGCGCTGGGGCGGGACATGGACCTGCTGTTCACCCGGTTCGAGATCGTGGCCATCATCTTCGCCGTCCTGATCACGCGGCACCTGACGATGGACGGGCAGTCGACGTGGCTCGAGGGGCTGATGCTGGTGGCGATTTATGTGATGCTCGGGATCGGGTTCTATTACCTGCCGCCGGAGGCGCCGGGGAGGCTTTGAATCGCCGCCGCACTCCTCCGAACGGGTCAGCCCACGGCGATGGCGACGACCAGGCGCGACCCCCAGGAATCGGCCGACTCCCTCGATCCATCCCGGCTCGGCACGCGCTCGATAACGGAGGCACGCCAAGATCCAGGACAACGCCAGGGCGACGGCGAAGATCACGTTCGTCGGGGGATCCGGTCGGACGAACGCGGACAGGACCAGGAGGAGCATGCCAAGCCCGACCATGAGCTCCAGGACGAGTAACCCCGGCTGGCGAATCAGGTCGGCGAAGGGCGGGCGGGGCGGCACCAGACGCATCCAGAGGTAACCCGTGACGACCATGAAGACGGACATGACCAGGACCGACCGGAGCGTCCCGGCGTAGACCGGCCAGGGAATGCCGTTCGGGAGGGCCAGTTCGAGCATCTTGAGTCTGGTCCACAGCGGACGCATCGTCGCCATCCCGAACGCCGCCGAGGCGGTCACGATCATGATGTCGATCAGCTTGAATGGCCTGCAGCGCGGCATGGCAGCCCTCGTCGTCGGCGTCGACCGGATCGTCTCAGGATAGTCGTGGGCCGGGCGCGAGCACAGTTCCTCGTCGCCGCCCGGACGCTCGAGCCCGGCAGCCGGCCGACCGGATTGCGTCAAGTTTGCCGGTCGGGGCGACGATACCTATTCGGGTGGGATTACCGTGGCCGGCGACACGGCGATTCCCGGCCACGGCGGACCGAGGCGGAGGGATCGAAGTGGCCCCGATCACCGCCCGCGGCGCTTGCAAGTTGGCGGCCGTCGCCATGTTGCTGGCCGTCTCCGTCCAGGTCGCGGGCGGTCAGACGTCAGGTCCCGAGCCGCCGCTTCCGCCGCTTCCCGCGCCGGCGCCCGCCCGCCCTGGCCCTGTCTTTGCCTCTCCCGCCGACGAGAGGCTAGCCTTCCCCGAGCCGACGGCCGACCCGCTCGAGGGCTCGGGCATCCCGCCGCACGAGCGCGACCCGTTCCTGGCCGGGCCGCTGATGAACCTGATCTCGGGCGACCGCTGGAGCCTGGAGGACGACCCCGCCGCGGGCCAGTCGAAGCGGCTCAGGCGGCAGGCCAGCGCCAACATTCGCGACCCGTCGCCGGATACGGCCAACTTCCCGAACAGCGCGTTCACGCTGCCCAAGGGCCGCGGATACTTCGAGACGTCCCCGCTCGGGCTCTACGGAAAGAGCAACACGCAGGCGCCGGTGTATCAGTGGGAGTATCTGTTCCGCTACGCCGTCACCGACATGCTCGAATTCCGCCTGTTCTCGAACGGCATCACCCACCAGTCGGCCTCGAGGGGCCAGCCGGCCGTCACCGGCTACTCGCCGCTGGCGTTCGACTTCAAGATGCATCTGATCGAGGAGAACCGCGACTACTTCATCCCGGCGATGGGGCTGGAGCTCTACATCCAGACGACCTTCGGCTCGCCCGCGTTCAACTCGGGCACGCAGCCGTCGATGAACCTGCTGTTCGACCACTCGTTGCCCGGCAAGATGAACTTCGAGTGGAACGCGGGGATGTCGGGCATCCAGGACGGCCTGGGTCGGACGCGGTACCAGTTCAGCTTCCAGTGGGCCTTCCAGCGCCAGGTGGTGGAGGACTTCGACGTCTTCGTCCACGGCTTCGTCAACGAGGCGGCCCTGCCCCGGCTGATCCAGTTCCGGACCGTCACCGGCAGCGAGGTGATCCATCGCACGACGCTCGGCAGCGTGCCGACGGCCAACGTCGTCGGAGTGGGCGGGATCTGGACGGTCAACGACCGGATCTCGGTGTTCGGGAGCTACAACTTCGGCACGACGACCGGGTCGCCGCGGGAGATCGCGCTGCTGGGATTCGCCGTGGCGTTCTGATGCGAGATCGAGCTGGTGCGCGTCACCAGGCAGACGTCCCCGGCTCGGACGGCTCCGGTGGGTCCGGCTCGACGCCGACCCAGGGGTAGCGGGCTGCGTAACGATACTTTTCCTTGAGGCGGCGATAGTGGTCCCTCTCGCGGGACTGCAATGCTTCGACGTGCGCCGGGGTCATCACCGCTTGCCCGCCATCCTTTGTGGCCCACGACAAGGGACTCGAATAAAACGTCTCCCAATACTCGAAGAGATTCGCGCGCTTCTGATATTCGGCCGAAAGCCCCCGGAATTTGAAGCTTGCGACGAGGACGCCGATCAATGCGGCAAGGATCATCAGCGTGCCGATCCGGAGGCGAGGCGGGCGCATTGTTCATTCCCCTCGGGCCGGTCCGATCATAGCCTGTTCGGGGTCGGCGGCGTGGCAAGACATCGAAATCCGCCGGGCCTCTTGCGCCGTGCGGTGGGGAAAAAGGGCCGGCGGCACCTCGGAGGTCCCCCGGCTGTCGCGTTCTGGGAACGCTCCGCTCGACCCGGTTCGGCCTTCGTACGGCCCGGCGGCCCCCCGTGACGGCACTTGACCGGCCCCCCGCCCCGTCGTAGGCTCGAACCGTCGGCCTGCTCACGACGGGCGCCGGCCCGGCCATGACGGCCCCGCGATGTCCCGACGGCATCGCCGGGGTCACTTCGCGTCACGACCCGCCCGGCCCGCTCGGCATCCCCCCTCCTCTTCGACGCCCCGGGCGCGCGTCTTGCAGTGAGCGTGGCCGTCGTCGCGCGACGCGGCGATCGCCCCGCACGAGGGCCAGTCCCCAATGGCGTCCACACCGACCCGACGCAAGCCCGCCGAGCGGCCCGCGGCCCCGGCCCCACCCGAGGGCATGGCGGCCCCGGCGTCGGCGGAGTCGGTCGGCTGGGACGACGTCCGCTGCGCCCTGGTCGAGGGCCGCCCCGCGGCGCCGTTCCGGCACCGGTCCGACGACCATGTCGTGGCCTTCCACCTCGCGGGCACGGCCCGGGTCGAGCTGATCCGCGACGGCCGGTTCTCGCGGTTCTACAGCGAGCCCGGCTCGTTCTGCGTGCTGCCGGCCGGCGTCGCGTACGACATTGGCGTGGACCGACCGGTCGAGGTCCTGCTCTGGGCGATCGCGCCCGCGGCCCTCCAGGCCCTGGCCCGGCGCGAGTGCGGGGCGGACGGCAAGCCGATCGAGATCGCCGAGGCCGTCGGCCGCCGCGACGCCGAGGTCTGGGCTCGGCAGGCGGCTCGCCGCGCTGCTCCGCAAGCCCGTCGCCGGCGCGGGGGCGTACGCCGCGGCGATCGCGACCCAGCTCGCCATCCACCTGCTCTGGGCCAACACCCCCCTGCCCGACCGCAAGCCCTCGGGCGAGTCGCTCGACGACGCGAGGCTCCGGCACGTGGTCGACTTCATCGAGCACTCCCTCGGCGGCGAGATCACGGTCGACGAGCTCGCGGGGGTCTCGGGGTTCAGCCCGGGCTACTTCGTCGGCGCGTTCCGGCGGGCGCTGGGCCGCACGCCGCACCAGTACCTGACCGAGCGGCGGGTCGCCCGCGCGTGCGAGCTGCTGCACGACCCGCACCGGGCGATCATCGAGGTCGCGATGGACGTCGGCTTCTCGTCCCAGAGCCACCTCACGTCGGTCTTCCGCAAGCACATGAAGACCACCCCGGCGGCGTACCGGCAGCGGGTGCTCGGGCTGGGCGACCGGCGGTGATTTGATAAGGCGGCCTCCGTAATCTGATAGAACGCCCGCATCGACAAGGTAAGATAGGCAGAGTCGTCGAGGGCCACGACGATCGTGATCGTTCGATGACCACCGGCGGACCATCAAGGAGCGATGCTGTGGGACGCGACTCTCGCCTCGCGGGCCTGGAGATCGAGATCGACGAGCAGACGCGCTCGCTCCGGGTGCGCGACCCGCGGGCGTTCCGCGCCGGGCGGCGGAGCTTCTGCCGGCGGCTGCTCGAGGCCGCCGCGCGACGGCCGGGCGTCGGGCGGGCCGAGGTCGACCTGGCGACCGCGTCGTGCCGCGTCGACTTCGACGCGGGCGTGACCGACCTGCCGTCGATGGCGAGCCACTTCATCGAGGCCGTCCGCGACGCCTCGGCCGGCGAGGGCCTCGCCTCCCGCCTCCTCCCGGCCGGCGGCTGGACGGGGTTGACGGTCTATCGCGTCGACGGCGACGTCTCGCTCTGGGAGACGTTCGACTCGCGCGACGGCACGATGGACCTGCGACACCGCGGCGACGGCGGCGAGCGCGACCGGCTGGCGCGCATGGCCGAGACCTTGACTCACGTCGACGGCGTGACCTCGTGCCGCGTCTCCCGCTGGTCGCGCCGGCTCACGATCGACGTCGGCGAGCACGGCCCCGACGCGAACGTGGTGCTCGACGGCGCCGAGCGTGCCTTCACCTCCTATCGCCGCGAGCCGCGCGACCTCGCCCACCTGCCCATGCACCGCCGGGCGCTGAACCTCGCGCTGGCCGGCGGGTCGTTCGCCGCGACGGTCGTCGCGCTGGTGATCCCCGGCATGCCGACGGTGCCGTTCCTGCTCGCGACGGGCTATTACCTCGCGACTCCTCGCCGCGCCTGAACGACGCCCTCCGCCGCGCGCCGCTCTTCGGCCAGATCCTCCGCGAGTGGGAAGAGCACGGCGCCGTGAGCCGGTCCTCCAAGGTCGGACTGATCGGGTTCACGGTCGTCGTGATCGCCGTCACGGTCGCGCTCACGCCCCTGTCGCCCACGGCGCTCGCCGTGGTGGCCGCGATGGCCACGGCGAGCCTGATCGGGATCGCGCGGATGCCGGAGATTCCGGACGAGCCCGCGGTCGCGCTCGAAGGGCCGGTGCGACTGGGCCTGCCGGCCGTCTAGCGCGGGTTCTCTTTGATTCTGTCGGTCCTCGTAGGGTCCGCTGTGCGGACGTCTTCGATCCCGGCCGATCGCCCGGACGTCCGCACAGCGGACCCTACAAGACCGAGACACGCGGCACCACCGCGGAGCCGGCCATTGACCCCGGCCCGACGGATTCCCCGGGCGCACGGCCCTACTCGATCACGACCAGGAACGGCTCGCCGTACAGGTCGTTCCAGGTCGCCTTCTGCTCGTCATTCAAGATGGCCAGGCTCTTGGCGAGCATCTGAGCATTCACCGCGAGGACGGCGGCGGAGAAACGCTTCGGGTCGTTCTCGACGTCCGGGCCCGCATCGCGCAGCAAATCGTTCCTCTCCAGTCGAATCACCTGGAGCTGGGTCTCCTGGTGTTTGGTGAGCTTCAGCGCCTGCTCGACGTGGGGCAGCTGGAACGCGGAAGCCCCGCCTTGCTGGACGAAGATTTGGTAGAACCGCCTGGCCTGTTCCGGCTTGAGAATGTCGTCCAGGCTCTTGCGCAGGAACTCGTGGTACACCCGTTGCCGATCCAGGGCGGTTTGTCGGCGCTCGGGGGGCAAGTCGCGGTCTTTCAATGCGCGGTCGTGGGCATCCTTGAGCACGGCGTCCGCCAGATCCTCGAGCTTTCGCGCCTGCTCCGGTGTCGCCTTCAGCTCCTTGTGAACGCTCTTGTTCCTGAGCAACGCGGGCGGGCCCATATTCCGACCCGGTCCGTAGCTCCCCGGGACCGGCTGCGCGGAGCTGACGCTCGGCGCAATGGCACCGAGGAAGAGCGCGAGAGCGAGCGGCATTCGCATCGCCGAGCCTCCGAGAAACGCCCGAGGTCTGCTCTGCCGAAAACCTTCGACGGGCCCGTTTCGGGGTGGCAGGGGTTCGCTCGCGAACCCCGGTCTTCCAGGGCCCCGGACCGGGGTTCGCGAGCGAACCCCTGCCACCCCGAGGGCTCGAGACGAGCTTTTCGGCAGAGCACGCGAGGGCTGAGATCGCGCCGACTCGTCGGATTCTAACCACCTCGGAACGGTCCATCTCGTGAAAACTCCGGCGGGCCTCCCGGCATCCGGGAACGAGGCGGCTCGAGCCGTTGCCGGAGGACCTCTCGCGGCCCCGCCGCCCGGACAACGAGTTGTCCGGGCCACCCAGAGAGCGACCGCCCACCAAACCCTCGTTCCGAACCAACCCACGACCAGGCGGTTCGCAATTCCGTCCTGTCTCCGCGCCGAAATCCCCGCGTTATTTCCTTAGGACAGGCCGATGTCATGCCCGCATCCACGCGTCAGCGCGGAGAGGCGGGCGCACGCTCATCGGCCTCGGGGACGCTCACCACGAGGGGGATTTGCCCATGCGTCATCGACAGAAGCGGCTGGCGGGGTGGATCGCCAGGCTGTGCGGGAAGGGCCCTGCGCCGGCGGCACGGAGGGCGACGCGGCGCGGGCTGGTGTTCGAGGACCTCGAAGGGCGGGCAGTACCGTCCTCGTTCGCATTCGGCTTCGGCGGCGGGCCGGCGTTTTCCCAGGACCGCAGCGTTGGTCACCAGGCTCCGCCGCAGCAGGGGGCGGCCGCCACGGCGCTCAATCTCACGGCCGGCGGCGTGAGCCTGGGCTCGGCCCTGGGGTGCAACGGGGCGGCGGGCGGGGCCGGGTCGTCGAGCCTGCTCGCGCAGGATGCCCGCGCGGTCCAGCAGGCGTTCCAGACGTTCGACGCGGCCTACCTCTCCGCCGTCGCCGCGCTGCGGGCCACGGCGACGACGACCACGCCGCCGACGGCCGCGGGCATCGCGGCGTTCGACACGGCGATCTCGAACGCGATCAACGCCCTCGACGCCTCGATCAGCACCGACCTGGCGAACCTGGCGAACACCGGCGCGACGCTCGCCACCACGCTCGACGGCTACACCAGCACGCTCCAGACCGAGCTCGAGAGCGCCGGCGCCGGCCTGGCCAACTCGACCAACGCGGCCGTGCTCGCGCCTCGACCAGGAGGTGTTCGGCGACGTCGCGTCGGCCCAGAACCAGGCGACGGCGACGATCCTCGCCGAGACGCCCGCCGGCTCGATCACGCCGTCGACGGCCCAGTCCACGAACCACTCCGTGAACGCCTACTACCAGGCGTTCACGCTGGCGGTCGCCAGCACCGAGCAGACGGCGCATCTCCTCGAGCACGGCGCTGAGCACGTCGGCGGTCACGTCGGCCGTGTCGACCTTGCAGACGAACCTGACGACGGCCGTGACGTCGCTGGGCAGCTCGTTCACGTCGAGCACGTACAACCCGAGCACGACGATCGCCGCGGACCTGGCGAACCTGACGACGGCGCTCGAGGGCATCTCGGCCCCGACCGCGGGGAACACGGCATCGAGCCGGCTGTTCCTGCGGACGGTGGGGTCGACGCTGTCGCAGTATGAGATGATGATCTCGCAGACGATTGCGACGGCGATCGTGAACTACAACAACAGCCTGCTGTGAGTCGGGGCCGGTCGTTCCGCGGCCTCGGGACGCCCGGGGGGGCCGGACCGGGGCGTGGGGCGGCCGGCTTCTCTTTGGGCGGGGCGTGAAGAGGTCCGCACAGCGGTCCCTACGGGGACCGCCACCGTCAATCGATTCTCCGCGCTCTTCACTCCACGCCGTACAATAACCCCAAACGCCCCCCACGCCCGAGGCCGCCCGCAATGGACAACGGTCAGCAAATCGCCGATCAGGTCGAGCGGCTCCGCGGCGGGGATGAGGCGGAGCTGGCGCCGCTGTTCTCGGAGTATCGCGACCGGCTCAGGCGGATGGTCGAGTTCCGGCTCGACGCCCGGCTCCGGGGCCGGGTCTCGACCTCCGACGTGCTGCAGGAGGCGTACATCGACGCCCTGAAGCGGCTGCCGCACTTACCAGGCCGACGCCGACGTGCCGTTCTTCATCTGGCTCCGCTCGGTGACGATCCAGCGGCTGATCGAGGTCCACCGCCAGCACCTCGGCGCCGGCATGCGCGACGCGGCCCGGGAGGTGCCCGATCGGGTCGGCTCGCGACCGAGGCCAGCTCGGAGATGATCGCCGAGTTCATCGGCGACCAGACCTCGCCCAGCCAGGCCGCCCAGCGCGGCGAGGCGATGGCCCAGCTCCGCGAGGCCCTCGACGGCCTCGACCCGATCGATCGCGAGGTGCTCGCCCTCCGCCACTTCGAGGAGCTGAGCAACCAGGAGGTCGCCGCCGTGCTCGGCATCCAGCCCGCCGCCGCGAGCAAGCGATACGTGCGGGCCCTCGAACGGCTCAAGGACGCGCTCGAAGCGACTCCCCGACTTCGGGAGGACCGCCATGAGCGACCCGCGAGCCACGCGACCGATCGCGACCGACCGACGATCGCCGGCGCCCGACCAGCGACCCGATCGACCGCGCTGGCCGAGGAGTTCGCCGAGCGGTGCCGCCGCGGCGAGGCGCCCTCGATCGCCGAGTACGTCGGCCCGCCACCCCGAGCGACGTCGACCGCGATCCGCGAGCTGCTGCCGTCGGTCGCCATGATGGAGCAGCTCAAGCGCCGGCAGGCTCGCGGGTCGGCGCCGCGCCGATGCCCGAGCGGCTCGGCGAGTACCGGATCGTCCGCGAGCTGGGCCGCGGCGGCATGGGGATCGTCTACGAGGCCGTCCAGGAGTCGCTCGGCCGCCACGTCGCCGTCAAGGTCATCCACCACGTCCACCTCGACCCGAAGCGCCTGCAGCGGTTCCAGCGCGAGGCGCAGGCCGTCGCGCAGCTCCACCACACGAACATCGTGCCGATCTTCGGCGTCGGCGAGCACGACGGCCTGCCGTACTACGTGATGCAGTACATCCGCGGCAACGGCCTCGACGCCGTGCTGCGAGACCTGGCGCGGCGACGCGCGCGCGGCGAGGGCCCCGAGCGCTGGCGGTTCGTCGCCCGGGTCGGCGTCCAGGCGGCCGAGGCGCTCCAGTACGCCCACGAGCAGGGCGTCCTCCACCGCGACATCAAGCCGGCGAACCTGCTGGTCGACGAGCACGAGACGGTCTGGATCACCGACTTCGGCCTGGCGAAGCTGATCGGCCGCGACGACCTGACCGGCACCGGCGACGTCATCGGCACGCTCCGCTACCTCGCCCCCGAGGCGCTCCACGGCGAGACCGACCCGCGGAGCGACATCTACAGCCTGGGTCTGACACTCTACGAGCTGCTGACGCTCGAGCCCCCCTTCGGCGAGCTGAGCCCGAGCGAGCTGCTGCGCCACGTGAGCGAGGGGCAGCCGACGACGCCGCGGCGGCTCCGACCCGACGATCCCGCTCGACCTCGAGACGATCATCCTCAAGGCGATCGCCCGCGAGCCCGAGCATCGCTACGCCGACGGCCGGCGAGCTGGCCGACGACCTCCGCCGGTTCCTCGAGGACCGCCCGATTCTCGCCCGCCGCGCCACGCCCGTCGAGCGCGCCTGGCGCTGGAGCCGGCGCAACCGGGCCCTGGCCGCGCTGACGGCGACGGCCGCGGCGTCGCTCTTGCTGGCGGCGGTCGTCGGCTGGGTCGTTTTACGCCCGTCGCCGAGACGCGGCGGGTCGAGGCCGAGAACGCGACGAACCGGGCCGAGGCGAACGTGGCCCTCTCGCTCGAGGTCTTCGGCGAGCTGTTCGAGAAGCTCGCCCCCGGCGACGCCCTGCCCACGCCCCCGCTCGGCCTGCTCGGCCGCCACGCCCCCCGCGGCCCCGGGCCCGGCGGCGGCCACCCGGCCCTGACCAAGGGCGAATCCCCCATGCGCAAGCCGCACGGGCCCGGCCCCGGCGGCGAGCCCGACGGCCCCTTCGGCGCCCCGGGCGAGCGCGGGCCGATGCACGGGCCCGAGGGACCCCGCGGGCCGAGGATGGCCGGCTCCGCCGACCTCGCCCCGCTCCTCCCGAGCGTCCTGTCCTTCTACGAGCGGTTCGCCACCCAGAACGCGACCAACCCGAAGCTCCAGGGCGAGGCCGCCTGGGCCTACGCGATGGTCGCCGCCATCGACGAATTCCTCGGCCGCGCGGACGACGCCGAGCACCGCCTCGAGCGCACCGTCGGCATGCTCGAGAGCCTCGTCCGCCAGTACCCCGACGACCGCTCGTACCGCGTGAAGCTGGCCGAGGCGTATCTCATGACGAACCCATGGACGGCCGCCCCCGCGAACCTCGACCGGATCGAGTCCCGGCTCCGCCGCGCCTGCGAGCTCCTCGAGCGGAACGTGGCCGAGGCCCCCGACGACGCCGAGATGGAGAAGCACCTGGTCGAGGCCCTCGGCAAGCTCGGCGCGACGCTCCAGCGGCTCGACCGGCTCGACGAGGCCGAGCCGTGCTACCGCCGCGTCATCGCGCTCTGCGACGGCCTCGTCGGCCGGATCCAGCGCCCGTTCCGCGTCCAGCTCGACCGCGTGGCGGTCCGCGAGGCCCTCGCCATGCTCCTCGTCGCCCGCGGCCGCCGCGACGAGGCCCTGGCGCAGATGGACGCCATGATCCCCGAGCTCCGGGCCCTCGCCGCCGAGCGCGGCATGTCCCGCCCCGCGGCCGACCGCGTCGAGGCCCTCGCCGCGATCTACAAGTCCCTCGGCGAGACCGCCCGCTCGGACGAGATGGCCGCCTGGGCCGGGACGCTCAACGCGCGCCCCTTCGACGGCGGCCCCGGGCCCCGCGACGGCGGGCCGAAATAACGCGTGCCGACCGGCCGATCCGTCCCCGATCGCTGTCGCCCCGGCCGATCGCGCCGCGTTATATGGGTCCAGGTGTCGGCGCGACATCCGTCGGACGCCGCGAGTCCACCCGTGGTTCCTCTCACTCAGGGGTGAGAATCATGCATGCACGTGTGAAATGGACATGCGTCGTCACGGCGACCGCCTGCATGGCAGGCGTGGCCCGGGGCCAGGACGCGAAGCCGAGCGCGAAGGCGCGAGCGAAGGGCGCGGCCGCGAAGGCGGCGGCGAGGCCCGGGCCGGGGACGTTCGTCGTCCAGCGGATCATGGCGATCGCCGACACGAACCGCGACGGCTCGCTCACGCCCGAGGAGGCCGGCACGGCCGCGTCGAAGCTCGTGAAGACGGCCGAGCCGAAGAAAAACGCGGCCCCCTCGGCGCAGCAGCTCGCCCAGGTCCTCAACAGCCAGCTCCGCCCGCAAGGCATGGGCCCCGGCGGCCCCGGCGGCCCTCCGCCCGACGGATTTGGCGGGCCCCCAGGCGGCGGGCCCGGCGGCGGCCCCGGCGGACCCCCGCCCGACTTCGGCGGCCCCGGCGGCCCTCCCGGCGGCCCCGGCGGCGATCAGCCCGGCGGCCAGGCGCGGCGAGGAGGTGGCCAGGGCGGTGGCCAGGACGGGCCCGGCGGCCCTCCGCCCGGCGGATTCGGCGGTCCCGATGGCCCGCCTCCCGACGGCCCCCCGCCCGGCGGATTCGGCGGCGGCCCCGGCGGACCTCCGGGCGGCCCCGGCGGGCCGGGCGGCTTCGGCGGGCCGGGGACGATGATCGCGCAGGCCGCGGTCGAGTACGGCGACGCGAACGGCGACGGCAAGCTCTCGTCGCAGGAGGCCCGCGCCGCCGCGCAGAAGTTCATCAAGGAGCTGGACAAGGACAAGAAGGGCAAGGTGAGCGCGACGGCCCTGCTCGAGGTCGTCGGCCGCCGCATGGGCCCGCCCGGAAGCCTCGGCCCGCGGGCCTCCGCAATCCTCGCGTACGCCGACGCCAACAAGGACGGCAAGCTCACCGCCGACGAGGCTTCGGCCGCCGCGACGAAGTTCGTCGCCGCGATCCAGTCCGGCGGCGACGGCTCCGTCGGACCCGACGCCCTGGCGCGAGCCATGGGCATGCCCTCACGCCCGAATCGCGGTGGCGGCCGGCCCGACGCCAATCGTCCGGCCGGCGACGACAACCCCGGCGGCCCCGGCGGCCCTCCCGGCGGAGGCCCTCCCGGCGGCCCGGGCGGCGGTCCTCCCGGCGGCGGGCCGGCCGGGCGGATCATGGCGCTGGCCGACGGCGACAACGACGGCAAGCTCACCCCCGACGAGGCCGGCGCCGCCGCCGCGAAGCTCGTCCAGCAGGCCGACCCCAAGGGCGACGGGCTTGACCTCGAAGCCCTGCGCGACAGCCTGAACAAGCTCGCGGGACCGCCGCCCGGCGGACCCGGCGGTCCCGGCGGCCCGCCCGATGCCGGCGATCGCTAAAGCGGTCTCTCCTTGATCCCGCCGGCTCCTCGCAGGGTCCGCTGTGCGGACGTCTGCGATCCCAGCCGATCCCCCCGGACGTCCGCACGGCGGACCCTGCGAAGACCGACAGAAGCAAGGGGTGGCAGGGGGTCGCTCGCGAGCCCCTGCCACCCGGAAACGGCTCCCTCGGGCGCTTTCGGCAGAGCAACACACGTTCTCAGCCCATGCGGGCGTGCTCGCAGCGGATTTCGGAAGCCACCAGCCCGCCCTGCGTCAGGACCTCATGGAGCGCCTCGGCCACGGTGACGTTCGAGAGGGCCAGCGAGCCCGCGGGCCCCTCGGACGACGGGACGTGGATCTTGATCTTCGTCAGCGCCGACAGGTGCTCGATGGCCCGCTCCACCGGCAGGCCGGACACCACGAAGTTGATGGTGTCGCTGAGCGCGAGGGCGTGCTCCGGCGAGCTGATCACGCCGCCTTCGGAGCAGAAGCAGTAACACTCCCCTGTCCCGTGGACGTACGCGCACCCGCACCCCGCTCGGCACGAGACGGTGCATCCGTGGCCGGCGTTGCAACGCATGGGTCAGCTCCGTTGGGTTCCGATAGGCCGTGGCCGGGGGCCCGCGGCCCCCGCGCCCCGGCCGCACCCAAGGCTGCCACGCCCCGGTGGGATTCACAAGGAGCAATCCGGATCAATCGTGGGAACGCCCCGGCCCCGGCGCGGCCGCCCGGCTCGCCGCGCGTGGGGCGCTGCGCGGCCCGGTAGTGCGGTGGTCCCGGCCCCACGGAGCACGGGTCGGGGACAATCCGTGGCACCCGCGCGCTTTCGGAGAACGATCTCCGCCCCGATCACGATCCTAGGGGTATGCATTGCGCGCGACGTCGCGCGCCGCCAGCGTCCGCGAACACCATACCGAAGGGCGATCACCGATGCGTTCCGAGAAGCAGCGCGAGCAGAGCCGGATCAACGGCAAGAAGTCCAGGGGCCCCACCTCCCCCGAGGGCAAGGACGTCTCCAAGTTCAACGGCGTGACCCACGGCCTCTGCGCCGTGCACCCCATCCTCCCCGGCGAGGACCCCGCCAAGTTCGAGGCCGAGCTCCAGGCCTGGAACGACGACTGGAGGCCCGCCACCCACACCCGCGCCGTCCTCGTCCAGCGGGCCGCGGTCGCCACCTGGCGGCTCAACAGGGCCGTCAAGGCCGAGACCGCCTGGCTCGGACGCCGCGCCGAACTGGCCGGCGACGCCTTCGACTTCGAACGCTTCAACCGCGCCGACCGCGCCGTCTCCCGCGCCGCCACCGACCCCGGCGGCGCGCTCAGCCTGCTCGAGATGGACGCCACGGGCATCGACCGCGTCATCGACTCCTGCGGCGAGCTCGAGCGCGCCCTCGAGGCCGGCCCGACCGCCTGGGACCAGCCGCACTACCACCAGCGGCTCATGCTCGTGACCCGCAATCGCCTCGACGAGTACCCGTACAACGCCGGCCCGATCCCCAAGGCCTCGGCGCGGCTGCTGGCGGCGAACAACGCCGAGTTCGCGGACAACCCGTGCTTCGACTACGGCCACTGCGTGTTCGTCGTCCCGCTGCCCGAGGAGGAGCGCGCCGCGGCCGTCGAGCTGCTGAAGCGTGCGGTGGCCGAGAAGGTCGCCCGGCTCCGCGAGCTCCGCGCCACGATGCCCGACCCGGCGGAGTTGCGCGCCGCGCCGTCGCGGCGGCATATTGCGACGGTTCGGAGGAGGGGAAGCTGCGGCATCGCTACGAGATGGCGATCGATCGGTCGCTGCGGGCGACGATCCAGCAGCTGATCGCGCTGGAGAAGTCGGGGGCGGACCTGTGCGTGTCCGAGTCACAAGTCGCTGATGATAAAGTAGATACGCCCGATGAGCCGGCGGAGTCGGAGGCCTCGGAGGCGGTCGCGCCGGGTTCGGTCGGCGCACCGGAGCCCGGGTCGACCCCGACCCGGCCCCAGGCCCCGGTCCGGGCCCACAAGGCACCGATCTCGCCTCCGCCGCCGTCCGGCGGGGGTCGATCGCCCCGCTGACATCCACATTCGTGCCTATTAACAGCGTCGCCCGCGAGCGGGCCGCGCCCCGCTGCGCCGGGGGGCCTCGGACCGGAGACAGACCGTATGCGGACCGGACGAGGGTCGGGGCCGGGTCGTGCTTGTGACGGGCCGCGTGATCCGATACGTTGGCGACTCTCCCCGGCCTCGGCGCCGGGCGCGGTCGCATCGTGCCGGAAGGCCGAGATTGCCGGGCCGGCCCCCCGCCCGCCGACGCCGAGTTCCCCGGAGCGGACGGCGACGGTGCGCCCTCGGCCACGCCTCGTCCGCGACCACCCAACACCGGAGCCCCGGCGATGAAGCACGCATTCGCGATCGCGCTGACGTTGATGCTGGCCGGCCCGGCCCTCGGCCGCGAGGCCCGGCTCGTCCGCTACCCGAACTACCACGCGGGCAAGGTCACGTTCAGCTACCTGGGCGACATCTGGATCGCCGGCGAGGACGGCTCGAACGTCCAGCGGCTCACGGTCCACAAGGGCCGCGACTACAACTCGCGGTTCTCGCCCGACGGCAAGTGGATCGCCTTCTCGAGCGACCGCGACGGCAACCTCGACGTCTTCGTCATCCCCGCCGGCGGCGGCCACGCCCGGGCGCTCACGACCCACTCGGCCGACGACGTCGTCCTGAACTGGACGCCCGACTCGAAGGGCGTGCTCTTCGCCTCGACCCGCGCGGCGAGGCTTCATGCCCAAGCTCTACACCGTCCCCGTCGACGGCGGCATGCCGCGCGACGCCGGCCCCGACATGGGCCTCGACCGGCTCCTTCTCGCCCGACGGCACGAAGCTCGCCGTCAACCGCAAGGGCCAGCAGTACTGGCGGAAGTTCTACCGCGGGGCGTACCAGACCGACGTCACCGTGATGGACCTCGCGTCCAAGACCTTCAAGGATCTGACCGACTTCGACGGCCTCGACTCCTGGCCGATGTCGGCCAGCGACGGCTTCGTCTACTTCGTCTCCGACCGCGACGGCAACGGCCTGACGAACCTCTGGCAGGTCTCCGAAAGGGCGGGAAGGCCGAGAAGGTCACGACCTTCACCTCGGGCGACGTCCGGTTCCCGACGATCAGCGGCGACGGCAAGACGATCGTCTTCGAGCACGACTTCGGCGTCTGGAAGCTCGACGTCGCGACGCAAGAAGGTCAAGCGGCTCAAGTTCGACATCGCGGCCGAGACGCAGGAGACGCCTCATCGAGTGGCGCGACTTCAACTCGCAGGTCGACGACTACGACGTCGCTCCCGACGGCAAGCGGATCGCCTTCTCGATCCACGGCGAGATCTTCACCGCGCCGACCGACGAGGGCGACCTCGTCCAGATCACCGACAGCCCCGACCGCGACCAGGACGTCGACTACTCGCCCGACGGCAAGCTGCTCGCCTACGTCTCCGACCAGCGACGGCCGCGAGGAGATCTACGTCGTCCCCGCCGACGGCACGGCCGCCGCCGAAGAAGATCACCGACCATCGACGCGCTCAAGCGCGGCTACGACTGGTCGCCCGACTCGAAGTGGCTGCTCGTTCACGACCACCGACGGCAAGCTGCTCACGGTCGAGGCCGACGGGCAAGGAGCACGAAGGAGCTGGCGTCGTCGAAGTACGGCGCGATCAGCGGCGCGCCTGGTCGCCCGACGGCAAGTGGATCGTCTTCTCCAGGCCCGACGTCACCCGCTCGAACGACATCTACCTGATCCCGGCCGACGGCGGCGAGGAGAAGAAGCTCACGTTCGACTCCGCCGACGAGACGAACCCGCAGTTCTCGGCCGACGGCAAGAAGGTCTACTTCGTCCGGCAGCGGAGGGCGACTTCGGCGAGGGCCAGCGGCCGACGGCGCACGTCTTCGTCATCCCGCTCGAGAAGCTCGACAAGGACCCGCTCGAGCCCGTCCCGGCCGACGAGTCGAGGCCGACGGCGGCGGCCGGCCGCGGCGGCGGCGGCCCGCGAGGCCGCCGCGGCGGCCGTGACGCCCGCGAAGGACGTCAAGATCGACTGGGCCGGCCTGAAGCGGCGGACCCGCCAGGTGACGCCCGCGAACGCTCTCGGCCTTCAACTACCTCCCGGCCAACGACGGCAAGACGATCGTCTTCGTCGGCTCCGAAGGCGGCGGCGGACGGTTCGGCGGCGGCGGTGGCGGCGGCGCCGACGCTCTACTCGATCCAGGACGACGGCAAGCGGCTGACGCCGGATCACCTCGGGCACCGCGACTCCCGCCGAAACCGCCGGCGACGACGCCCCGCGCGGCCCTCGACGGCGGCTTCGGCGGCGGCGGATCTCCGGCCTGGTCCTCACGAAGGACGGCCGGACGCTCTTCTACCAGGAAGGCGACGGCGTCTACTCGACCGGCGTCGAGCGGCACGCCCGTCGGCGGCGGCGACTGCGCCGGCCGGCGGCCGGGGCATGGGCCGTGGCGGCGGTCGGCGGCGGCCTGGCCGCGGCGCGCCGCGCCGACCGGCGGCGGCGGGGGCGTCGGCGAAGAAGGTGACGTTCACCGTCAAGGTGAAGATCGACAAGCCCGGCCGAGTGGGCCGAGATGTTCGACGACGCCTGGCGGACGATGAAGTACCGCTTCTACGACCCCAAGATGCACGGCATCGACTGGGACGCGGCGCGGGCCAAGTACAAGCCGCTGGTCGAGTACGTCGGCGACACGCACGAGCTGATGAACGTCATCAACGAGATGATCGGCGAGCTGAACGCCTCGCACACCGGCGCCTCGGCGCGGACGCGGCCGCGGGCCGGGCGGCGAGTCGGGCGATCTCGACCGGCCACCTCGGCTTCGACCTCGTCCCCGACGACGCGGCCGGCCGCTACAAGGTCGGCCACGTCTACGAGGACGGGCCCGCCGACACGGACTGGATCAAGGTCGAGAAGGGCAACTACCTGATCGCCCTCGAACGGCAAGCCCGGTCAAGGCGGGCGACGACTACCACGAGCTGCTCAACCGCCGGCTCAACCAGAAGGTCGAGCTCACGCTCAACGCCAAGCCGACGCCCGAGGGCTCGTGGAAGGTCAAGATCGAGCCGATCTCGCCGTCGGCCTTCGCCGACCTCCGCTACGAGCGCTGGGTCAAGGAGCGCCGGGCGATGGCCGACAAGCTCTCGGACGGCCGCGTCGGCTACCTCCACATCAAGGCGATGGACCAGCCGTCGCTGGCCAAGTTCCGCAAGGAGCTGACCGAGTTCCGCCACAAGGAAGCCCTGGTCATCGACCAGCGGTTCAACGGCGGCGGCAACATCGAGCAGGAGCTGCTGGCGATCCTGGTCCAGCGGCCCTACCAGGTCTGGCAGCCTCGCGGGACCGAGCCGACGACCGCGCCCGCTCGACCGGCTACTTCGGCCCGAAGGTCGTGCTGCAGAACTGGCGGTCGGCCTCGAACGCCGAGATGTTCCCCGCCGGCTTCCGGGCCCTCGGCCTGGGCAAGGTCGTCGGCACGCCGACGATGGGCGCGGTCATCGGCACGGGCAGCTATTCGCTGATCGACGGCTCGACGATCCGCACGCCGGCCGTCGGCGTCTACCTCGCCGACGAGTCCCGCACCAACATGGAGAACACGGGCGTGAAGCCCGACATCTTCGTCGAGAACACGCCCGAGGACAACCTCGCCGGCCGCGACCGCCAGCTCGAGGTGGCGGTGAAGGAGTTGCTGAAGGAGCTGGGGCCGGCGTCGGGGGTGGCGGGGGAGTGAGCGTTGCCCGGACCTCTCGCGGGCGGCCCCGGCTGCGAGCGGCCGGGGCCGCGGCCCGACGAGCCGGCCAAGATGGCCGTCACGCCGGCCGGCGGATACAATGATCCAAGGACGTTCGGCGGCGCGGACGACGTTAGAAACCCGCTCGGGCCGCCGGATCATGTTCACGATCGAGTATGCCGAGGGCGTGGTCCAGGACCTGGCGGGACTCACGGCGTTCGATCGCAAGGCGCTGCTCGATCGCATCGAGGAGCAATTGACCCACGAGCCGACCCGCGTGACGAGGCACAAGAAGATCCTGATCGGTTTGATTCCTCCGTGGGAGCACGAGGAGCCGATCTGGGAGCTGCGAGTCGGCGAGCATCGCGTCTTCTACGATGTGGATGAGGATGCCGGGCGCGTGGCCGTGCGGGCGATCCGACGGAAGCCGCCGCACAAGACGACGGAGGAGATCCTGTGAGGACGGTCCCCGCGGAACAAACGACGCTCGACGATTGCGTCCGCGACGCGCGCGAGGAGCGTGTGGTCGTTACCAGGAACGGCGTCCCGGTCGCGTTGGTGATCGGGCTCGAAGGCCTGGATGAGGAGCACGTCCGGCTCGGCATGAGCGACGAGTTCTGGAGGCTGATCGCCGATCGCCGCCGCCAGAAGACTCTCGGGCGCAGGGCGCTCGAGGCGGAGGCCGATCGCCTTTCAGGCTGATCCCGCGTCGAGTCCCCGGGGGCGTCGATCGCCCGAGCCCTGCCCGCCCAGCCGAGCGACCGAGACGCGATGACCAAGACCGGCTCTCTCTCCCGCCTCCAGGACCGCCTCACTCGCGAGACGACGGCCGAGGTCCGCTTCGACGACGGCTACCGCGGCCTCTACGCGACCGACGCGAGCCTCTACCAGATCGAGCCGATCGGCGTGGTCGTGCCGAGGTCGCGCGACGACCTGGTCGCCGCGATGGCGATCGCTGCCGAGGAGGGAGTGCCGGTCCTGCCCCGGGGCGGGGCGACGAGCCTTTCGGGTCAGACGATCGGCAAGGCGATCGTCATCGACTGTTCCAAGTATCTCACGCGTATCGGCATCGTCGACCGGGACCGGATGACGGTGAAGGTCGAGCCGGGCGTGGTGCTCGATCGCCTGAATGCCCACCTGAAGCCGCTCGGGCTCATGTTCGGGCCAGACGTCTCGACGAGCGACCGGGCGACGATCGGCGGGATGGTCGGGAACAACTCGGCCGGGGCGCGGTCGCTGCGCTATGGCAAGACGGTCGATCATGTCCGGTCGCTCGACGTGATCCTCGACGACGGGACCGGGGCGACGTTCGGCCCAGTCGAGGCCGGGCGGCTCGATGAGGCGTGCGGCGGCACGGATCGTGCCTCGCGGCTCCATCGCGCGGTCCGGGAGGTCGTGCAGGAGCATCGCGACGCGATCGTCGCGCACTTCCCGAAGATCCTCCGCCGCGTGAGCGGCTACAACCTCGACGAGTTCGTGCCGGGCCTGCCGGTTCGGCCCGTCGGATGGCCGGAGGAACCGTGGGCGTTCAACCTGGCGAGGCTCGTGGTCGGGTCGGAGGGGACCCTGGCGACGGTCGCGGGAGCGGAGCTGAAGGTCGTCCCGGTCCCGCCGGTTCAGGGGCTGGTGATCCTCTCGTTCGCCACGATCCCCGCCGCGCTCGAGCGGCTGGCGGAGATCGTCGCGACCGGACCGGTCGCGGTCGAGATGCTCGACCGCATGATCCTCGACCTCGCGGCGAAGAACCCCGAGTATGCGAAACGGCTCGACTTCGCCGAGGGCCGCCCCGCGGCCGTGCTGGCGGCGCAGTTCTATGCGGGGACGAATGACGAGCTCTCGGAACGGGCGAACGAGCTCGTCCGGCTCTTCGAAGGCAAGCCCGGCGTGCTCGGCGTGCGGACGACGCTGACCGCGGCGGCGAAGGACGACTTCTGGAAGGTCCGCAAGGCGGGCCTCTCGCTGCTCATGGGCATGGTCGGCGACGCCAAGCCCGTCGCATTCGTCGAGGACACGGCCGTCTCGCCCGAGAGGCTGCCCGAGTTCTACGACCGCTTCGTCGCGATCATGGCCCGGCACGGGACGCACGGGGCGTGCTACGGGCATGCCGACGTCGGATGCCTGCATATCCGCCCCGTGTTGAACGTGAAGACCGCGGGCGGAGTGGAAGCCTTGCGGGCGATCGCGCGCGAGGTCTCCGACCTGGTCGTCGAGTTTGGCGGGGCGATGAGCGGCGAGCACGGCGACGGGCTCGCGCGTAGCCTCTGGAACCGGAAGCTGTTCGGGCCCGAGGTCTACGCGGCGTTCGAGGCGATCAAGCGGGCGTTCGACCCGGAGAACCGGATGAATCCCGGCAAGGTCGTCGCCTCGAACGACGTGGCCGACCACCTGCGTCTGAGCCCGACTTACCATGCGATCGAGCCGGAAGAGACGCTGCTCGACTTCTCGGCCCAGGGCGGGTTCGCCAGGGCCGCTGAGATGTGCTCGGGCGTCGGCGCGTGCCGCAAGGAGGGCGGCGGGACGATGTGCCCGAGCTACATGGTCACCCGCGACGAGGAGCACACGACCCGCGGCCGCGCCAATGCGCTGCGGCTCGTCATGTCGGGGGCGTTGCCGGGCGGCGGCGACCTCGACAATCCCGCGCTCCTCGAGGCGCTCGACCTCTGCCTCCAGTGCAAGGCGTGCAAGACCGAATGTCCTTCGAACGTCGATATGGCCAAGCTCAAGGCCGAGGTCCTCCACCAGGCCTACAAGGGCAAGGGCGTCCCGCTCGGCTCGCTGCTGATGGGTCACATCCACCGGCTGAACCCGATCGGCTCGGCCGCGGCGCCCCTGGCGAACTGGACGCTCCGGAATTCCGCGTTCAAATGGATGCTGGAGAAGCTCGCGGGGATCGACCGGCGGCGGACGCTTCCTCAGTTCGACGCCAACCACCTTCGCAAGTGGTTCCGGCGCCACGACGCCGATCCGCGCGCGGGCAGCGCGGCACGGTCGTCCTGCTCGACGACTGCTTCACGACGTACAACAACCCGGCGGTCGGCCGAGCCGCGGTGCGGGTGCTCGAGGCGTGCGGCTATCGCGTCGAGCTGGCCGGGCTGGCGTGCTGCGGGCGGCCGGCGATCTCGAAGGGGCTGCTGCCGCTCGGGAAGCGGCTGGCCCGGGAGAATGTGGCGAAGCTGGTCGACGTCGCGCGGCGCGGCACTCCGATCCTGGGCGTCGAGCCGAGCTGCCTGCTGACGCTCGTCGACGAGTATCGCGACTTCCGGCTCGGGCCCGACGCGGACGTCGTGGCGTCGGCGTCGATGCTCGTCGAGAGCTTCCTCGCCGATCGCGACCGCGTCCCCGACCTGCCCGTCAAACCGAGGTCGGCGCGGGTGCTCCTGCACGGGCATTGCCAGCAGAAGGCGCTGGTGGGGACGGCGGGGACGGTCGCAGCCTTGAAGCGGATCGAGGGCCTGGACGTCCGCGAGCTCGATTCGGGGTGCTGCGGGATGGCCGGGTCGTTCGGCTACGAGCTGGGGCATTACGACGTGAGCACCGCGCTGGCGAACCGGGTGTTGCTGCCGGCGCTGGCGAGCGAGCCGGGGGCGGAGCTGGTCGCGCCGGGGTTTTCGTGCCGGAGCCAGGTGCACGGGCTCGTCGGAATTACCCCAAAGCACCCGGTCGAGCTGATCGCGGCGGCGCTGACAGGTGTCGGTGACGTCGAGAGTTGACACCGGCGAAAAAAGTTTGGATTCATCATTGCAATCGCGGCGGCGGCTGCTAGTTTGAACTGGGCGTCACGGCCGATTCGTCGGCCGTCGCCTTCATCTCTTCGGGGCTTTCCATCAGGACGGGCCGATCTCCCGCACGCCGGCGATGCCGCCGCGCCTGAGGTCCGTACGCGCGTGTGCCCTCACGCGTCCGGGCGTCCGTCCGCGTCACGTCAACGCATGGACGAGTCAAAGCCATGGACCATCCTCGCCTCCCGCGTCGCGCGTTCACGCTCATCGAGCTGCTGGTCGTGATCGCGATCATCGCCGTGCTCATCGCGCTCTTGCTGCCGGCCGTCCAGGCCGCGCGCGAGGCGGCGCGGCGGATCCAGTGCGTGAACAACATGAAGCAGCTCAGCTTGGCCTTGCACAATTACATCTCGGCGAACAACACACTGCCGCCGGGGCGGATCTGGTCGCCGACGGCCGGCGCCGGCAGCTTCCCGACGATCTTCGCCGGGGTGCCGAACACCACGTGGTTCTGCCTGATGCTGCCCCTGATCGAGCAGGGGAACCTCTCCTCCGCGTTCAACTTCACGCTGGGCTCGGAGGGCTGGCCGCTGAACCCGGTCGCGGGGTTCTTCGCCAACTCGACGGTGGCCCAGACGAAGATGTCGGTCTTCCAGTGCCCGAGCGACCGGTCGATGCAGTTCCAGATCAACCCGGGCTACCAGGGAGGCGCGCTGAGTGGTCCGCTTCTGACGAAGGGAAACTACGGCGTCTCGTGGGGGAACACGAGCTGGGGCCAGAATTACAACGGCACCTACAAGGCGAACTACCTCCCCTCGGCCTTCGGCCACAACGGGAACATCTCGCTGGCGTCGGTCACCGACGGCACGAGCAACACGGTGTTCACCGGCGAGTTGCTCCAGGGCGAGTTGCTGGACATCCGCGGCGTGATGTGGTCGAGCATCCCGGGCGGCGGGTCGTTCATGTCGCGGTACACGCCGAACGGGCAGATCGACTATCTCGGCCAGTCGGCCGCGATCGTCGGCGACTACCTGAACAACGCGCCGGGCCTCTTCTGCGTCAACGAGCCCGCGATGCTCCTGCCGTGCGTCCCCGGCGCGAGCGACAACGACGCCTTCGCCGGCTCGCGGAGCCACCACGCCGGCGGCGTGAACGTCGGGATGGGCGACGGCTCGGTGCGGTTCGTGAAGAACACGATCAACGCCGTCACGTGGATCGCGCTGAACACGATGAGCGGTGGCGAGGTGATCAGCGCGGACGCCTTCTAGGCCGGACTTGCCTCGGAGTCGGCGCTCCGCAGCTCGGTCACGCGGGCCGAGTGCGGGTCGAGGCCATCGCCGAAGACCGAGTCCGCTGAGCGGACCCACGGAGACGGCGGCGGGCGGGGCGAACTTCTGGCGCGGAGGCGGCCGTTACTTCGCACTCTTCACTCCGACTCGCCCAGCTTCCTCAGCGCCGCGGCACGGCCACCTGCGGCGGGTGCGAGCCTGCTCACTGCCGGCTGCCCGAGTCGACGCCGGCGACCCAGGCCATGACGGCCGGCGGCGATCCGGTCGAGCGGGTGTGACGAACTTGGCGGCGCCGCGGCGGATCGCCTCCGGGGCATGCCGAAGACGACGCACGTCGCCTCGTTCTGCGCGATCGGTCATCGAGCCGGCCTCGCGCATCTCGAGCAGCCCGCCGGCGCCGTCGTCGCCCATGCCGGTCAGGATCACGCCCGCGGCGTGCGGGCCGGCGGCCTGGGCGGCCGAGCGGAAGAGGACGTCGACGCTCGGCCGGTGCCGGCAGACCGGCGGGCCCTCGACCAGCTCGACGCGGTAGCCCGTGCCCGTCCGGCGGATCAGGCCGTGGATGTCGCCGGGGATCACCAGCACGCGGCCGGGCACGGATCGGCTCGTGGTGCTTCGCCTCGGCCACCTCGACGAGCGATCGTCGGGTCGTTCGTCGAGCCGCGAGGCGAAGGCCTCGATGAAGTCCGCGGGCATGTGCTGGACGATCACGATGCCGGGTGCGTCGGCCGGGAAGCCGCGGAGCAGCGTGGGCATCGTCTGGACGCCGCCGGTGCTCACGCCGACGGCGACGATCGGCTCGGACGGCCCGCCGCGCGGGCATGTACGGGCGGCGCGGGAGGATGGCGTCGGCCGACTGCCGCGCCTCGCGTCGCGGCGGCGGCGGTCGTCGCGGACCGGGCAGCGCGGCCGGCGCCGGCGGCGTTGCGGACGCTCTCGAGGAGGTTGTCCGACCACGCGGCCATCTTCGCCGGGTCGCGCCAGTCGGGCTTGGCGATCACCTCGAGCGCACCCATCTCCAGCGCCGTGACGGCGCCGGTCGGCGACTGCTCGTGCAGAGGACGACCGGCAGCGGGTGCTGGCTCATCAGCTTGCGGAGGAACGTCAGGCCGTCCATCCGCGGCATCTCGACGTCGAGCACGATCACGCCCGGGACGCTCTTGCTGAGCATCGCCACGGCCTCGTACGGGTCGGCGGCCAGGATGACGCGGAACCGCGGGTCGGACTCGATGATCGACTTGAGCCGCTGGCGGACGACCGCGCTGTCGTCGACGACCAGGACGTCGATCGGAGCGTGTCGCCCGCGGGCGGGAGGCTGCCGAGCGTGCTCACGGTCAGTCGCCTCCTTCCGGTAGATCGACGGGGCGATGCTTGCGGAGCGAGGCCGGCACGCCGGGCAGGATCTCGCCGTTGCCGATCGCCAGCCAGCCGCCGGGCCGCAGGTGACTGCGCCAGGCGGTTGAGCAGGTCCATCCGCTCGTCCTCGGCGAAGTAGATCGAGACGTTGCGGCAGAGGATGACGTGGAAGTCGGTCGGGCAGCGGCCAGACCGGGTCGCGCAGGTCGAGGTGCCGGAACTTGACCAGGTCGCGGATCTCGGGCACGACCCGGTACGAGCCGGCCTCGCGGCCCTCGGCCGCGGAGGAAGAACCGCCGGAGCCGCGCGGGCGAGACCCCCTGCGACGTCGCGCGTCGTTGTAGATCGCCCGGGCGGCGACCTTGAGCACCTCGCAGCGAGAGGTCGCTCGCCCAGATCTCGCACCTCGCTGCGGCGAGAGGTTCGGCGATCGTCTCGGCCAGGACCATCGCCATGCTGTACGGCTCCTGGCCCGTCGAGCACCCGGCCGACCAGATCCGGATCGGCCCGCCGTTGGCGGTCCTTGAAGAGCGGCGGCGAGCCGCTCGGCCATGAACGTGAAGTGGCGCCGGCTCGCGGAAGAACGCGGTGTGGTTGACCGTGCTCAGGTCGATCAGGAGCTGCATGCCCGGGCCGGTCGGGTCGGTCCTGCAGCACGCGCTCGTAGAACTGGGTGAAGCTGGGGAAGCCCTGCTCGCCTGGAGCCGCGACCGGAGCCGCGCCTGGAGCAGGCCCATGCGGTGCGGCTCGAGGGTGATGCCGATCTGGTTGCGCAGGAACGCGACGATCGGCGCGAAGTCGTCCTCCGACCACGGCTCGGGCTCGCCCTGGGGGACTGCGCGGGAGTGGGCGAGTCCGGCGGCGTCGGCACGTCAGAATCCCCCGCCACCCGCCGGCGGAGCGACCCAGCGCCGTGAACACGCGGTCCACGTCGAGTACGAGCAGGAAACCCTCCTGGTGACGGATCAGCCCGCGGACGAACGGGGTCGCCTTGCCCAGCCCCAGCTGCGGTGCCGGCTGGATCTCCTCGGGCGTGAACTCGAGGACGTCGGAGACCCGGTCGACGAGCAGGCCGGTGACGCGGATCTCGTTGGCCACGCATCGTCTCGACGATCAGCACGCAGGGGGCCCGGCGCGGGTTCGGGTCGATCGGCCAGCTCGAACGGGATCCGGAGGTCGTAGACCGGCACGACGTGCCCGCGCAGGTTGATCACCCCGCGCAGCGACTTCGGGCCGCCGGGGACCTGGGTCAGCTGCGTGACGTCGAGCACCTCCTGCACCCGCATCACCTCCAGAGCATACCCTTCGCCGCCGAGGTGGAAGATGACGTAGGACTGCGTCCGTTCGGTTTCGTGATCGGCTCTCGGTCGGCGGTCATTTCGGCCATCGCGGGCTCCTCTTCGACTCGGCGGCACGATGATCGGGCGATCACTCGGCCGGATCACAGTCGAACCGCTCGAAGTCGTCGTCGTCGTCGAGGCTGATGATGATCCCCCGCCGCTGACCGCCGCCGTCGGCGGGTGGCCGCCGGTCGCCGTGGCCGTGCGGGCCGCTGTGGCCGGGCGGGTGCGAGCGGGCCCGTTGCCGGCGTTGCCGTCGCGGCCGTGGGGCGGAGGCTGGTCGGGGGTGGCCGTCGCCGGGCGCGTGCGAGGTCGGCTGCGGGCGGTGGCGGCGGCGGCAGCCGGCGCGGGCGGATCGGGGCCGGCGGCATCGATTGGGGAGCGGGCAGCGGGGCCGCCGAGGCCCGATGCCCGCCGTGGTGCGCCTCGCCGTCGCCGCCGTCGGAACTGGAAGAAGTCGACGCAGCTCCTGCAGCGTCGCCGACTGCGCCGCCAGGTCGCTCGAGGTCGCCGCCAGCTCGTGGCTGGCCGCGGCGTTCTGCTGCACCACCTCGTTGAGCTGGCTGACGCCCGACGTTGATCTCGCGGATCGCCGCCATCTGCTCCTGCGACGCCGCGGCGATCTCCTGGACCAGGTTCGACGTGTCGCGGATCATCGGCACGATCCGCTCGAGGAGCTGCCCGGCGTTCTCGGCGACGGCGACGCTCGACTCGGCCAGCTCGCCGATCTGCTGCGCGGCCGCCTGGCTCCGCTCGGCGAGCTTGCGGACCTCGCCCGCGACGACCGCGAACCCCTTGCCCTGCGTGCCCGGCCCGGGCCGCCTCGATCGCGGCGTTCAGGGCGAGCAGGTTCGTCTGGTAGGCGATGTCCTCGACGATCGTGATCTTCTGGGCGATCTGCCGCATCGCCGACGACGGTCTCCTGCACGGCCTCGCCCCCCTTCTCGGCCTGGGCGCTGGCCTGGTTGGCGGTCCGGGCCGTGTCCTTGGCGTGCTGGGCGTTGCGGGCGACCGAGGCGTCGACCGACTGGAGGCTCGAGGCGATCTGCTGGAGCGTCCCGGCCTGCTCGGTCGCCCCCTGCGAGAGCTGCTGGGCGCTGGAGTTGAGCTCGCTGGCTGGCCGTCGAGACCGAGCCGGTGGCGCCGCGGATCTGGCTGATGACGTCGCCGAGCTTGTCGACGACCGAGTTGATCTGCTCGGCCGAGCTTGCCCAGCTCGTCCTTGCGGCGGATCGGCCGTCCGGTTGTCGAGGTGGCCCTCCTGGAGCTAGCGGGTGACGTCCATGATCTGCGTCAGCGGCGTGACGAAGCGTCGGCCCGGCAGAACCAGCCGAGCGAGGATCGTGACCAGGCGAGGCCGACGAAGATGACGAGCGTCGCGATCTGCACCCTGTCGATCGATCGTCGTACGCCGTCGTTGCGCGGGACGGTGACGAGAACCGACGGGTGCTTGCCGCTGCCGTCGACCGTCGGCCAGCGGGGCGTAGCCGACGACGAAGGTCTCGCCGGCGTCCTCGACCTCGGTCGAGCCCGCTCCCGTTCTCGGCCGCCATGGACACCGGGCCGGCGATCGTCGAGGCGTTGTCGCTCTTGTCGTACCGGCTGGTCGTGTACGCGGCCGGGATCGACTTCGTGTCGCGCTCGTCGGTCGAGCCATTGCGGCGGAGGATCGTGATCTGCTGCTTGCTCGGCTCGCCGGCGGTGCCGATCAGGATCATGGTCGCCGTCGCGAAGTCGAAGTCGCATCGCGACGTCGTTGAAGATCTCGCAGGATGTCGTCGGCCCTCGACTTGAGCGTGGCCTCGGTCCCACGACGGGCTCGCGCGCCTTGCCGGCGTCGCCGTTCTTCATGAGCAGCCGCTCGACGCCGGTCGCGGCGGTCGACGGCGGCCTGGCCAGCGAGTGCGAGCGCCATCTGCTTGCGCCTTGAGTTCGTCGGTCGACGGTCGCGAAGACCCAGAGCGACGGCCGGCCGGCACGCACGCCGAACAGCGACGAAGCGCCAGGGTGATCTTGGTACTGAGTGTCATCGTCATCGGAAACCCTCCGACCTGACGCCGGCGGGAGTCGTGAATGGGACTATGACGTATGCGTCGGCGGCGCGCGACTCGGCGACGAGGGCCGCCAGGTCGAGGATCAGGGAGACGGAGCCGTCGCCGAGGATGGTGGCCCCGGAGAATCGATTGAGCCCGGCGAGCCCCTCGCCCAGCGCCTGGATGACGGCCTGGACGCGGCCCAGCAGCCGGTCGACGGCGACGCCGACGCGCTGGCCGGCGTGGCGGGTCAGGAGCAATTCCTGCCGGAGCGGCGGCGGCGCCGTCGGCGTGGAAGAGGTTGCGGAGCGGGACCATCGGCACGAGCTCGCCGCGGACCGCGACGCACGGCCGGCCGCGCGACGAGCGCGGGCGTCGCGCCGTTCAGCGCCACGCACTCCTCGACCTGCGCCAGCGGCACGACGTACCGGCCCGCCGGCGGTCTCGACGAGCAGGCCGTCGATCAGGGCGAGGGTCAGCGGCAGCCGGAAGATGAACGACGTCCCCTTGCCCGGCGTGCTCTCGACGGCCAGGCTGCCGCGCAGGCTCCGCACGGCGTCGCGGACGACGTCGAGCCCGACGCCGCGGCCCGAGAGCTCGCTGACCGTGTCGCGGGTCGAGAAGCCCGGCTCGAAGATCAGGGTGTCGACCCGCGGGTCGTCGGGCGAGGTGCCGACGGGCACCAGCCCCGTGGCGATCCCCTTGCGGACGATCCTCGTCGCGGTCGAGCCCCCGGCCGTCGTCCTCGACGCGGATCGCGACCCGGTCCCCCTCGTGGCCGGCCGAGAGCGTGATCCGCCCGCCCGCGGCTTGCCCGTCGCCACCCGCTCCTCGGGAGTCTCCAGCGCGTGGTCGACGGCGTTGCGGATCAGGTGGATCATCGGGTCGCTGAGCCGCTCGACGATCGTCCGGTCGAGCCGGGTGTCCTGGCCGACGATCCGCAGCTCGATCTCCTTGCCGGAGCGGTCGGCCAGGTCGCGGACGACCCGCGGGAACCGCGAGAACAGCTCGTCGACCGGGACCATCCGCAGGTCGAGCGTCGTGTCGCGGATCTGCCGGCTGACGCGCTCGAGCGCCTCGAGGGTGTGCGACCCACGGCTCGACGCCGCCGAGCTCGCGGAGGCCCTGCAGGTTGTCGGAGAGGACGGCGAGCTCGCCGGCCAGGCCGACGAGGTCGTCGAGCTGGCCGGCGTCGACCCGGATCCGGGTCGAGAGCCGCGGCAGGCTCGGCGTGGGCATCGAGGCCGGCGCGGCGGCCGTCGGCGAGCCGGCGGGCGTCGGCCCGAGCACGTCGCCGCTCGGCGCGAACGGCCTCGGTCGTGTGCCGGCCGGCCTTCGAGGCCGGGACGACGGGCGCCGGGGCCGGCTCGGGCAGCGGCGCCGGCGGCGCGACCGGGGCCGGAGCCTCGACCGCCGGGGGCGGGGCCGCGGCGGGCGCCGCGCCGCCGCGGCGCTCGATCGTGATCGTGCTGTCGTCGGCGAGGAACAGGAAGACGTCGTCGAGCCGCTCGCGGGGCGCGTCGGTGTCGACCTCGATCGTCCAGGTGAGGTAGCACCGCTCGGGGTCGATCTCGTCGAGCGGCGGGACCACCTCGGGGTCGGTCTCCACGCGCGTCGGGCCGAGGTCGCGGAGCTCGTCGAGCACGCCGAGCGGGTTCACGCCGCGGCGGAGCACGTCCGGCCCGGGCCTGAAGGTGATCCGGTACCGGCCCGGCCCCTCGTTGATCGAGCGGTCGACCGGCTCGGCCGCGGCCTTCTTCGCGCGCGCGACCGGGGCTTCGGCCGGCTTCTTCGCCTTCGCGGGCTTCTCGGGCGGACGGCGGGGGCGGGGGCGGCGGTTCGGCGGGCGGCGGCGGGCGCTTCGCGACGGAGCTCCGGGTCGCGGAGCAGGCGTCTCGAGCCGGCGGACGAGATCGGGCGGCGAGGCGATCGGCGCGCGCGCCGCCTCGGCCTCGACGGCGGCCGAGAGGTGGTCGCGCGCGTCGAGCAGGGTCGTGATGACGTCCGAGTCGACCGCCAGCGCGCCCGAGCGGATCCGGTCGAGGACCGCCTCGATCCCGTGCGTGAACTCGGCCAGGGCACCCAGGCCGACCATGGCGGCGGCGCCCTTGATGCTGTGGGCGGCCCGGAAGGTCCGGTCGAGGTGGCGCGGTCGCCCTGCCGGCGCTCGAGGTCCATCAGCCCCTCTTCCAGGCTGAGCAGGAGCTCGCGCGCCTCCTCGAAGAACATCTGCAGGAACTTGTCGTCCGCCACGCCCAAGGCCTCGGCCCTTTCAACGCTTCGTCACGGAGCGTTCACGGAGGAGTTTTCGAGCATTGATGCAGCAACTCTACCACGAAGGAGGCCACGCGTCTTGCCTAGGCTGCCGGGTCCGAAATCGCTAATAAAGCTTCATCGCGGGAGCGACCGGCGGACCCAACGGCGGAGCTGGTCGGGCTCGGCCGGCTTGGTGATCCAGCCCGTGACGGACTGACGGCGATGGGCCTCGACGTCCGCGGGCTTGCGCGACGAGAGGACGAGGATCGGCAGGAAGCGGTACTCCGGCATCTCGCGGACGGCCGCGGCGAGCGTCAGGCCGTCGAGGTTTGGCATCTCCAGGTCGGTCAGCAGCAGGTCGACCGGCGCCTGCTTCATGGCCTCGAGCGCCAGGTCGCCGTCGGCGACGGAGACGACCTTCAGCTCCGGGTCGGACAATTGTTCCGCCACCCAGCGGCGGACCGAGGGGCTGTCGTCGGCGTGGAGGATGGTCTTGGACATGGCTCTGTGCGGGCCCTGCGTCCCTGAAACGGGGGCCGATCCCCCCGGCGGGCCGGCCTGGTCGTCCGTGTCTCGCGTGCGAGTCCGGGCTCAGGTCAGAGGAAAGAGTCGGTGCGCTCGCGGAGCCAGGGGCCGAGGCCGCTCCGCTCGGCGATTTCGGCGCAGACGTTGGGCACCCGCGCGAACCGGACCGAACGGCCGAGCTTCCGCCCCGAGGCCGCCGCCGCCAGGAGCAGTTGCAGTCCGGAGAGGTCCCACGGGCCCGAGGTCTCCAGGTCGAAGACCACGTCGCCGCCATCGGCCAGCGCCGAGGCGAGCATCTCGTGGAGCTCGGCCGACTCGTAGAGCGTGGCCGGGCCCGAGATCTGGACCACGTTCCCGCCGCCCGAGTCCGCCGCGCTCATGAAGCCCTCGAACCGCGCGGCACCAGGCAGGCCCGCGCCCACGACGGAGTGACCTCGAAGACCTTCCGCGACTGGTTCATTCTACCACGCGGGGGAAACCTTGGGGAGCGAGCGGGGTCCGACTTCGGGAGGGCGGAGCGGGCCCTGCGTTCACTTCCCGCCCTTCGACGCCGCCACCACCTTGCTCCGATACTTCACCAGCACCGTCCGTTCCGGCGGCGGCGAGAGGTTCCGCGCGAGGTAGGCCCCGATCTCGGCCTTCATCGTCGCCGGCGCGAGGTCGGGCGGCAGGAGCAGCGCCTCGGTCGCCATGAAGCAGACGTGCATCGGGTCGACGCCGTCGGGATAGAAGCGGATGGCGACCAGGTTCGAACCCCGGACGAGCTTTGGCAGGTGGTCACAGCCGTCGACCTCGGTGAGGAACAGCGCGAGCCCGCCCTGGCTGTCGGCCGCGATGTTCCCCGGCACGATCCTCCGCCCGTAGACCTCACGGAGGATCGCGATCGCCTCGCGGTTGACCCGCTTGCCGGTGAAATTCTCCTCGGCCTGGTCGTCCATGCCCGAGTACCAGACCACGACCAGCGGCTCGGTCGAGGGGTTCCGCGCGTTGGGCGAGGCCCCCTTCTCCTGCCCCTGCACCGCCACGGACGAGCAGGCCGCCATGATCCCGATCGCGATCGCACGCATGGTCCGGCCTCCCTGGGCCCGGCGGCCGCGGATCACTTCTTGGGATTCTGGAGCACGACCATGTTGATGTCGTCGGCGGCCGAGCCGGGGAACGTGTGCTTGACGACGGCCTTCTCGACCTCGTCGAGGATCGCCGCCGGGATCGGCGCCGTAGTGGGACTGGAGCACGGTCTTGAGCCGCTCCTCGCCGAACAGGACGTCGGACGGGTCCATGGCGTCGGGCAGGCCGTCGGTGTAGATGACCAGCGACTCGCCCGGCCCGATCCGGTCGACGGCGCCGGCCGTGCCGTCGACCATGCCGACGCCCAGCATGCCCCGGGTTCGACTCGAGCGTCCGCGTCCCGTTCGGCCCGACGACGATCGCCGGCGGGTGGCCGACGCCGGCGTAACCGGATCAGGCCCGTCTCCTCGTCCGCGATCAGGTAGAACCCGGTGCAGAAGTAGCCCTCGGGGAAATACTGCTCGAGCGACGACGTCGAGCCCCGCCAGCAGTTCGCCCGGCTCCAGGACGGCGATCGACAGCCCGGCGGCCAGCGCCTTGACCATGCCCGAGAGCATGGCCGAGTTCACGCCGTGGCCCGAGACGTCGGCGACGAGCACGCCGAGGCGGTTGTTCTCGAGCCGGTAGAAGTCGTAGACGTCGCCGCCGAGCTGGTTGGCCGGCGTGTACTTGACGGCGGCCTGGAGCACCCCGCGGGGCCGCGGCGGGCGGGGCATCAGGCCGCGCTGGACCTTCCGGGCCAGGTCGAGCTCGAACTGGAGCTTCTTGTGGGCCGCCTCGAGCAGCCGGTTCCGCTCAGCGAGCTCTGGCTCATGTCGGCGAGTCCGGAAGTGGGCGCGGATCCGGGCGAAGAGCTCCTCGATGTCGCCGGGGCTCTTGGGCTTCTGGATGTAGTCGTCGGCGCCGGCGTCGAGGCCCGCGACCTTGCTCTTGGTCTCGCCCAGGGTGGTGAGCATGAGGACGGGGATCGTCCGCAGCTCCGGGTCCGACTTGACGGCGCGGCAGAGGCCGGGGCCGTCGAGCTCGGGCATCTCGAAGTCGCTGAGGATCAGCTCGGGGACCGGGTCCTCGCGCGCCTTGGCCAGTCCGTCGTTGCCGTCGACGGCCGTCTTGACCTCGTACCCCTGGTCGGCCAGGAGCGTCGAGAGCATCCGCCTCATGGTGGAGCTGTCGTCAACCAGCAGGATGCGACGCGCCGACATCGAGACGGCCCCCTCTCCGCGTGCTGCCGAGTCGTCCGAGACGACGGCGTCTCCTGCCCGGAACCATGTAACGGACTACGATAAGCCGGGGGGACGGGGCGTGTCCAGTGTCGACGGTGACCGGTCGTGAGTCCGGCGGAACGAGGCTTGTGGCCCGACCGAACCGCGACCCACGGACGCCGCGCGTCGACACCCCGGGGCGGCTCCTTGGGTTCGCTGGGACCCCAGAGCCGGCGCCGACCGAACCCGAGCGTGCAAGAAATGTTCGGCTTCGGGTGGTTAGGTGCGGCCCCCGACGAGCGGAGCGGCGTCCCCGGCGCGAAACGAGGCCGATTTAGGGCCCGGGCCCGAGGCCTGGGCGTCCGCGCGGAACGAACCCAATCCGGGGTTGTCAGTCCGATGGGACGAGGATTTCCCCGCCCCGGCCGGGTGGCCCTCACCATGCCCGATCGAGCAGAACTTCGAGATCCTCTCGCGAGCATGCACGCGGGTTTGTCCGCAGGCAATGGTCGATCGTCGCCAGCCGCGCGTACTCGGAAATCCGGGCGCGATCGAGTCCCTCGACGTCGCCGAGCCGCCTCGGCACCGGCAACCGGCCGACGAGCAACTCCATCAGCGCGATCAGATGACCCGGCCGCGTCACCACTCCGTCCCAGCCCGAGCGACGACCCGAGCGTCGCCATCCGCCCCTCGGCCGCCTCGCGGTTGAACCGGAGGGCATGCGGCAGGAGGATCGCGTTGATCGTCCCGTGGTGCGCCCGCCCCTCGCATCCCAGAGCGTGCGACAGCGCGTGGACCACGCCCAGCCCCTTGTGGAAGCTGATCCCGCCCATCAGCGAGCCCATCAGGCACTCGCGACGAGCACCCAGGTCGCTCCCGTCGGCCACGCTCGGCTCGAGCCCGCGGCAGAGGTGCCGCAGGCCCTCCAGCGCGATGCCGTCGCAGATCGGGTGGAAGGTCGTCGAGAGGTAGCTTTCGACGCAGTGGGTCACCGCGTCCATGCCCGTCCCGGCCGTCAGCGTCGGCGGCAGGCCGAGGACGAGCGTCGGGTCGCAGATCGCGGCGCTCGGCAGCAGGTATGGACTGAGCGCGATCGTCTTGCGGCCGTTCTGCGGGAGCTGGATCAAGGCGCCGCGGCCGGCCTCGGAGCCCGTCCCGGCGGTGGTCGGGACGGCGATCATCGGCGGCAGGTCGGGCGTGATCTTCTCCAGCCCGCCGGTCGTGAAGTCGTAGTCGACGAGCCGGCCGGGATGGGTCGCCAGCAGGCGGATCGCCTTCGGCGCAGTCGATCGGGCTGCCGCCGCCGAGGCCGACGAGGCCGTCGCAGCCCGCCTCGCGATAGCGGTCGAGACCCGCGAGGACGTCGGCCTCGGTCGGGTTCGGCTGGACGGCGTCGAAGACGGGGACGTCGCCGAGCGGCCCAACCACGCGGCCCACCAGGCCCGAAGCGACGAGGCCGGCGTCGGTGACAACCAAGGGCCTGCGGACGCCGAGCCCGGTCAGCTCACTTGCCAGCTCCCCCGCGGCGCCGTCGCCGAAGAGGATGCGGTTCGGGAACGTGAAGACGGACGCGCCGGGCATCGCCACTCCGCATCGCGTCCGCCCGGACTAACCGAGCTCCGCCAGGAACCCCTCCATCTCCGCCGCCGCGTGCCCGTCGTTCCGGGCCCGCGCCTTGGAGATGCCCTCGACGAACCACCGCCGCGCCAGCTCCGCCTCGCCCGTCTCGGCGTACGACTGGCCGAGCTGCTGGTACGCCGCGACCTGGTCGTCAGGATGATCCGCCACCAGGCTCTGGAGACGCTGCCGGCCCTCCGCCGTGTCGCCCTCGCGCAGGCATTGCAGCGCAAGCCCATAACGCAGAAACGGATCGGTCGGGTCCGCCGCCAGGCTCTCCTCGAGCCGCAGCCGCCGGGGAGACTTCTCGGTCATCACGTCGCACCTCCTCTGCTCGCACGTCCAAAGCGCTACCCTAAATCTTTCGCACAACCCCTGTCAATCGCCGTGGCGAGGCGACAACAGCGGCACAACCTGCATCTCCGGAATGTCAACATGGGGGGAGATTGACGGTCTTTCGGGAGAGTAGGCAACCGGCGTTGACTGCATGCGACGGACCTTAAGCCGGGGATTTGGCGAGGCCGATGGAAAGGGGCGTCAGACGCCATCCGCCGGGGGGCTGGGATGCCGCCGAAGGCCGCACGGGACTCGCGCCCGGCGCGTCAGTAAGGCCGGCGAAGCGAGGCCCGGGGCCCGGTGGATCGACGGTGGTTCTCCACACCGGATGAGGGCCGTAACGTGCCGCTGCCCATGTCGCGACGCCTGTTCCTCGGCCTCGTAAGTCTGACGCTAGCGACGCCCCTGACCGCCCCGGCGAAGGCCGCCGGCGACCTCCGCAGGACCCCGGTCGTCAAGGCCGTGGCGCGGGTGCAGGCGAGCGTCGTCAACATCTCGAGCGAGAAGAAGGCCGGCTCCAGCAGCCGGTGGCCCTTTTCGGCCGAGGAGAGCTCGCGGCCCCGGGTCAACGGGATGGGCACGGGCGTCATCATCGACGGCCGCGGCTACATCCTCACGAACCAGCACGTCGTCGATAAGGTCAACACGATCGAGGCCCACCTCGCCGACGGCACCAGCTACCTCGCCCGGGTCGTCCAGCAGGACCGCGAGACCGACCTGGCGCTGATCAAGATCGAGGCCGGCCGGCCGCTGCCCGCCGTGCCGATCGGCGTGTCGGGCGACCTGATGGTCGGCGAGACGGTCATCACGATCGGCAACGCCTTCGGCTACGAGAACACGGTCTCCGTCGGCATCATCTCCGCGCTCAAGCGGAACGTCACGCTCTCCGACGACCAGGTCTACCGCAACCTGATCCAGACCGACGCGTGCATCAACCCCGGCAACTCGGGCGGCCCGCTGATCAACATCGAGGGCGAGCTGATCGGCATCAACGTCGCCACCCGCTCCGGGGCCCAGGGTATCGGCTTCGCCCTGCCGATCGACGACGTCAAGCGCGTGGCCGTCGAGATGCTCAGCACGCGGAGCCTGGCCGGCACCTGGCACGGGCTGGTCGCCGGCGAGGTCGTCTCGGGAGACGATCGCAAGGTGCTGCTCCACGACGTCCAGTCGGGCAGCCCCGCCGCCGAGGCCGGGTTCCAGCCGGGCGACGAGGTGGTGAAGGTCGGCGAGTTCGACGTGAAGAACGTCCTCGACATCGAGCGGGGCCTGCTCGACGTCCGCCCCGGCCAGCCGACCCGCGTGGCGATCGTCCGCGGCGGAAAGCCGTCCGAGTTCGCCCTCGACCTCCGCGCCGCCGACAAGGCCGACATCGCCCGGATCGCCGCCGACACCGCCTCGGCCCTCCAGCGCGTGCTCGGGATGAAGCTCGTCCCGGTCTCGGCCGAGTATGTGGTTGCGGCGTCGAAGGAGCTGCGGGGCGGGCTGTACGTCCTCTCGGTCGTCCCCGGCAGCCCGGCGTCGCGGGCGAACATCCAGAAGGGCGACATCCTCGTCGGCGTCAACGTCGGCGGCCGGCACTGGGAGACGACCCGGGCCGACACCGTGGCCTACACCCTCCAGCAGCCCGACGTCTCCCGCTCGCACCTGCTGCCGTTCTACATCGTGCGTCGCAACAACATCCACCAGGGCGAGCTGAACTTCGGCGTCGAGGCCGCCTCGGCCGAGCGGACGCCGACCGCCCGCCGCTGAGCCGCGTCGCGGCCTGAAGACACGGAACGTCTCCGTTCCCAGGGCGTGCCCGAGGGCGACCACTCCTTCACAGGAGGGCGAACCGGGCACGCCCTGAGCCATTCCCGGATGAGGTACAATCCGTCCCGCGGCGCGGTGCGACCGAGGGATGGCGGGATCTCGCATGAAGATCATCCTCGCCCCCGACAAGTACAAGGGCAGCCTCTCGGCCCCCGACGCCGCCCAGGCCATGGCGCTGGGCGTGCTCGCCGCGTGCCCCTCCGCGGTCGTCGACCTCGTCCCGATGGCCGACGGCGGCGAGGGCACGGTCGAGGCCCTCGTGGCCGCGACGGGCGGCTCGTTCCGCGAGGTGACGGCGACGGGGCCGCTCGGGGAGCCGGTCGTCGCCCGGTTCGGCGTGCTCGGGGACGGTCGGACCGCAGTTATTGAGATGGCCGCGGCCTCGGGCCTGGTCCTCGTCCCGCACGCTCTTCGCGACCCGCTGCGGGCGACGACGTTCGGGACGGGCGAGCTCGTCCGGGCGGCGCTCGACCTGGGCGCGACTTCGATCATCGTCGGCATCGGCGGCAGCGCCACCAACGACGGCGGCGCGGGGCTGGCGCAGGCCCTCGGGGTACGCTTGCTGGATCGGGACGGCGAGGATCTTCCGCCTGGCGGGGCGGCGCTCTCGAACGCTGCACCGGATCGACGCCTCGGCCCTCGACTCGCGCCTCGCTCGAGCCGAGATCCGCGTGGCCTGCGACGTGGCCAATCCCCTCTGCGGCCCCTCGGGCGCCTCGGCCGTCTACGGCCCGCAGAAGGGGGCGACGCCGGCCATGGTCGAGCAACTCGACGCCGCGCTGGCTCACTTCGCCCGGATCATCCGCAGAGACATCGGCCGTGATGTCGCCGACCTCCCCGGCGCCGGCGCGGCGGGAGGACTCGGCGCCGGCCTGGTCGCCTTCGCGGGCGGGACGCTGACGCCGGGCATCGACCTCGTGATCGACGCCGTCGACCTCCGCCGGCGACTGACCGGCGCCGACCTCTGCCTGACCGGCGAGGGCTGCCTCGACGCCTCCAGCGCCTTCGGCAAGACGGCCGTCGGCGTCGCGCAGGCTCGCGCGCGAGCTCGGGTGTGCCATGCCTCGCCCTGGCCGGGATGATCGGCGAGGGGCCGGGCGCGGTCATCGCCGAGGGCATCGACGCCTTCGCGAGCATCGCGCCCGGGCCGGGACCGCTCGATGAGGCGATCGTCGACGCCGCCCCGCGGCTCGAACGGGCGACCGAGCAATTCGTGCGCGCGTTCCTGGCCGGACGCCGGAGGCCGCGCGATGGCCGCTGAGGGCGAGTTCGACCTGATCGCCCGGATCCGCCGCGCGACGGCCGCGACCGATCGCGTCGCGCTCGGCATCGGCGACGACTGCGCCTCGCTCCGGTTCACGCCGGGAGCCGAGGTCCTCGTCACGACCGACATGCTGATGGAGGGCCGCCACTTCGTCCTGCGACGATGACGGCCCTGCCGGCGATCGGCCGGAAGTGCCTGGGCGTGAACCTCTCCGACATCGCCGCGATGGCCGGCCGGCCGGTCGCCGCCGTGGTCTCGGTTGCGCTGCCGCGGGCTCGGGCGGCCGAGATCGCGATGGGGCTGCACGCGGGCATCGAGGCCCTGGCCCGCGAGTTCGACGTCGCGCTCGCCGGCGGCGACACGAACGCGTGGGACGGTCCGCTCGTGGTTTCCGTCACCGTGCTCGGCGAGGCGACCGGACGCGGCCCCGTGCGTCGTTCGGGAGCGGTGGTCGGGGACGTCGTCCTCGTCACCGGCCCGCTCGGCGGGAGCCTGCTCGGCCGCCACCTCGATCCCCGGCCCCGGGTCCGCGAGGCCCTGGCCCTCCACGCAGTCGGCCGAGCTCCATGCGATGATCGACCTCTCCGACGGGCTCGCGAGCGATCTGGGCCATATCCTGGACGAGAGCGGCGGGCTCGGTGCCGTGCTCGATGCGGAGGCGATCCCGATCCATCCTGACGCCCGTCTCATGTCCGGCGCGACGGCCGTTCGCCGCTCGACCACGCCCTGGGTGACGGCGAGGATTTCGAGCTCTGCTTCACCGTCGCCCCGGCGACGCCGCGCGTCTCCTCGCGTCGCCTCCCGAGGGCGTGACGCTCCACCGGGTCGGGACCATCGTCTCCGGCCCCGGCCTGCTCATCCGCCACGACGACGGCCGGGTCGAGCCGTGCGTCGTCCGCGGCTTCGACCACCTGGCGACGAGGCCGCGCCGATGGCTGAGCCGCTGCGAGTCGAGCGGGCGACGGAAGCCGACACCGAGGCCCTGGGCCAGGCGCTCGCCGAGCTGGCCGTATCCCGGCCAGGTGATCGGGCTGATCGGCGACCTCGGCGCCGGCAAGACGCGGCTCGTGCGAGCGTTCGCCGAGGCGCTCGGCGTCGATCCCGCCGCGATCGCGAGCCCGACGTTCGTCCTGATCCACGAGTACGCCGGCCGGCTGCCGATCTACCACTTCGACGCCTACCGACTGGCCGGTCCCGACGACTTCGACGCCCTCGGCGCCGCCGAGTACTTCGCGGGCGAGGGCGTCTGCCTCGTCGAGTGGGCCGACCTCGTGCTCGACCGGCTCCCGGCCGAGGCGTGGCTGATCCGCCTTTCCGTCACCGGCCCGATCTCGCGCTCGGTCTCGATCGAGGCCCCCGCCGCCGACCTCGCGCGCCTGGCCGCCCTCCTCGCCGTTTGACCCGCGCCCCGGCCCGACCTAGGTTTCTCGCGAAGCGGTCGGGGCCAGATCCCGCCCGGGCATGCCTCGCCCGCGCGGAGCGCGGGATCGAGAGCCCGGTCCGCTCTGCGTTTTGTGCTTTCCGCTTTATTGCTTCTCGCCTTCCTCCGCACCGCCAGGATCCGCCCCCATGCCCCTATCCGCCCCCTCGACCATCCCCGCCCACGCCAACGGCGAGGCCGCCGCCTTCCGCCCGCATGCGGTCGAGAGCTTCGAGGAGGCGGGCCTGAGCCAGGCGGCGGTCGAGGGCCTCGTCCTCAAGTTCCTGCTCAAGATCGGCGTCGCCTCGGGCCGCCGGATCGCCGAGGAGCTCGGCCTGCCGTTCGGGATCTTCCCCAACTTCTTCCGCAGCCTCAAGAACAAGCAGATCGTCGCCTACACCAACTCGCCGCCGCCAGCGACTACCAGTACTCCTCACCGACAGCGGCCGCGCTCGGGCGCGGACCTACATCGAGGAGTGCGCCTACGTCGGCCCGGCGCCGGTGCCGTTCGAGGCCTACGTCGAGGTCCGTCGCCGCGCAGACGATCGCCGCCGAGCATCCGACGGAGGAAGACCTCCGCCGCGCCTTCTCCGATCTGCTGATCTCCGACGAGATGTTCGCCGCGCTCGGGCCGGCGATCAACTCGGGCCGCGGGCATGTTCCTCTACGGCTATCCCGGCAACGGCAAGACCAGCATCGCCGAGCGGATCACCCGCTGCTTCGGCACGACGATCTGGATCCCGCGGACGATCTCGGCCGACGGCCAGATCATCAAGCTCTACGACCCGGCCAACCACGAGCCGATCGCCACGGGCGGCTCGGGCCTGCTCCGCGAGGACGACCCCGACCACCGCTGGATCGAGATCCGGCGGCCGACCATCATCGCCGGCGGCGAGCTGACGATGGAGGACCTGGAGATCGACTACGACCCGCTCGACCAAGATCAGCGAGGCGCCGCTCCAGATGAAGAGCAACAACGGCACGTTCCTGATCGACGACTTCGGCCGCCAGCGGATGGCGCCGATCGAGCTCCTGAACCGCTGGATCGTCCCGCTCGAGAAGCGCTACGACTTCCTCCGCCTGGCCAACGGCAAGAAGATCCGCGTGCCGTTCGACCAGCTCATCCTGTTCTCGACGAACCTCGAGCCGAAGCAGCTCGTCGACGAGGCGTTCCTCCGGCGGATTCCCTACAAGATCAACGCGCCCGACCCGACCGAGCCGATGTTCCGCGCAGATGTTCGCGATCTTCGCCCCGAAGCTCGGCTTCGACGAGGTCGACGAGGCGGCCATCGATTACCTGATCGACCACCACTACCACCGCGTCGACCGCCCGTTCCGCTGCTGCCAGCCGCGCGACCTCCTGCTCCAGGTGCGGAATTATTGCATCTACAATCGACCTGCCGCTTGAGCTGAAGCCGGAGTACTTCGACTTCGCGGCGGGGAATTACTTCACGGTGATGTAAGATCCATCGGGTGAGCGAGGCTCGCCGACCGGGCAACCAGCGCTCACGAGCCCTCCGACGCGCCCGCCGGGTCGAGGAACTCGGCGTCGTCGAGGTTTCGATGACACGCCTGTGAGACGCGGCGATAGCGCTCCGACAGGCGGTCGAGCTGCTCGTCGGTCAGGAGCTCGATGTCGATCAGCTCGTTCCGCGCGCGGCGGGCCGAGAGGATCAGCTCGTCGAGCTTCAGGTGCAGGGCCTTCGACTCGCGGTTCTGGGCGTTCTGGATCAGGAACACCATCAGGAACGTGACGATCGTGGTGCCCGTGTTGATCACGAGCTGCCAGTTGTCAGAATAGTGGAAGACGGGCCCGAGCGCGGCCCAGACGAGCACGGAGCCGAAGGCGAGGAAGAACCCCCAGCGGCCCCCGGTGAACCGGGTCGTGGCCGATGCGATCATTCCGAAGAGGTCGCGCCTGGGGAGGTTCGCGACGTCCGGGCCGGACGTGAGATGCGCGCGTTCGCGCTTCCGCAGATCCTTGACAGGCATGGGAAGGATGCCCTTCGAAGGAGGATACGTTAGTCTAGACGGTTCAAATGTGCAATCGGCGTGCCAAACGACGTAACCTGAGAGAAGCCTAGAGTGATGGATCGGGAATTCGTCGGAGATATCGCGGTCCTCGGGGCCGGCGCGGCGGGCCTGATGGCGGCGATCCGGGCGGCGGAGTGCGGGAGAAAAGTGGTCCTGATCGAGAAGAACCGGCGTCCCGGCGTGAAGATCCTGATCTCCGGCGGGACGCGGTGCAACCTCACCAACGCCCGCGGCCTGCGGAACCTCGCGCGTCGTCTCCGGCCCGATCGACCCGGCCTACGACCCGCGCCAGGCGCAGGGGGCGCGGAGCATCCAGGACGCGTTCGGGAGCGGCGGCAAGTTCCTCGGGCCCTGCTCTGAGGGCCCTGGGCGTCGAGGCGACGGTCGAGCTCTTCGAGCGCGAGGGCGTCGCGACCAAGGTCGAGGGCAACGGCAAGGTCTTCCCCGTCGTCCGACCGCGCCACCGACGTCCTCGACGCCCTGCTCCGCCGGCTCGACCGATCCGGCGCCCGGCTGCTGGCGAGCGCCCCGGTCTCGGGCGTCGAGCCGATCGAGGGCGGTTTCGACGATTTGCCTGCCGGATGGCGCGATCCGCGCGAGGCGAGTCGTCGTGGCGGTCGGCGGGCAGTCGTACCCCGGCTGCGGGACGACCGGCGACGGCTACGCGATCGCCCGGCGGTTCGGCCACACGATCGTCGAGCCGAGGCCGGCGCTCGTGCCGCTGCGCGTCGACGCCGAGTGGGTGCCCGGGCTCAAGGGGCTGACGATCCCCGACGCTCGCTGGCGTCGATCCGCGGTCCGAGCGGGCCGGCCCTGCTCGAACGCCGCGAGGCGCTCCTGTTCGCCCACTTCGGACTGACCGGCCCGGCGATCCTCGACGTCAGCCGCGCCGTCGCCCGGCACGACGGGCCCGGTCGGCTCGACCTGACGCTCGACTTCGCTGCCCGGACCTGACCGCTCGAATCGCTCGACGCGGTCGCTCCAAGCCGGCCGCGCGCTCGGGCGAAGCGGAGCCGTGGCGTCGCTGCTCCCGGAAGCGATCCCGCGGCGGCTGGCCGAGGCGCTGCTGACCGAGGCGTCGATCCCGCTCGGACCGGATCGGGCCCGAGCTCTCGCGCGACGAGCGACGGCGGCTGGTCGGCGTTCTGAAGGGCCTGCGACTGCCCGTCGCGGGGACGCTCGGGTTCGCCAAGGCCGAGGTCACCAGCGGCGGCGTCGCGCTCGACGAGGTCGACCCGGCGACGCTCGAGAGCCGCCTCCAGCCCGGGTCTGCACTTCGCGGGCGAGGTGCTCGACCTCGACGGGCTGATCGGCGGCTACAACTTCCAGGCGGCGTGGAGCACGGGCTGGCTGGTCGGAGGGCTCGCGTGAATCAGAGCCCGTGCAGCCAGTCGTAGAACGCCCGATCGAAGAGCAGGCCCGACGTGCCGTGCTCGCGGTCGAACATGGCATGATTGGCGTTGTACTGGAACGAGCCCGGGACGACCTGACCCGAGTCGTCCACCGCGAACGCACCCGAGCACGTTCTTCGGGTCGGGCTCGGTGCCCTCGGGCGTGCGGTCGCGCGGGTCGATGACGTAGAGCCAGCCGCTCGTGACGTCGCGCGCCTGCTCGGCGATCCCGCCCGAGGCCGACGCCTCGTCGTTCATGTAGCCGGTGACGGCCTCGACGAACGCGGGGTTGATGCGGAAGGCGTCGGGGTCGAACCCGGCCTCGTCCGCGACGTATTCGCCGACGACGGACCGCGCGTCGATCCCCTTCGCGCCGGCGAGCACGGGGTCGAGGAAGCAGAGCAAGGACGCCGGGCCGTGCTCGGACTCGACCTCGTAGACGTTGAGCAGCGCGAGCGACTCGGGCACGACATGGTGCTCCAACTCGGAGGATCATCAACCGCAGATGACGCAGATTTACGCAGATAAAATCCATGACTTGATTCATCTGCGTAAATCTGCGTCATCTGCGGTTCGTATTCTTCGATTCTCCCCTCACAGGATGTACCGGCTCAGGTCCTCGTCCCCCGCGATCGCCTCCAGCCGGGCCTTGATCTCGGCCGCGTCGATGACGACGTGCTTCTCCGCGCGGTCGGGCGCGTCGAAGCTGAGGTCCTCGACGACCCGTTCGAGGATCGTGTGCAGCCGCCGGGCGCCGATGTTCTGGGTCGAGCGGTTGACCTGGAACGCGAAGTCGGCCATCGCGTCGATCGCGTCGGGCGTGAACTCGACCTGCAACCCCTCGGTCGCGAGCAGGGCCTGATACTGCCGGACGAGCGACGCACGCGGCTCGCGGAGGATGCGGACGAAGTCGTCGCGGGTCAGGTCCTTGAGCTCGACGCGGATCGGGAACCGGCCCTGCAGCTCCGGCATCAGGTCGCGACGGCTTCGAGCGGTGGAAGGCGCCGGCGGCGATGAAGAGGACGTGGTCGGTCTTCACCGGGCCGTACTTGGTGTTGACGGTCGTCCCCTCGACGATCGGCAGCAGGTCGCGCTGGACGCCCTGGCGCGAGACGTCGGGACCGCGCGAGCCGCCGCCGTCGCCGTCGCCGGCGATCTTGTCGATCTCGTCGAGGAAGACGATGCCCGACTCCTCGGCGAGCGTCACGGCCTGGGCGTTGATCTTCTCGGCGTCGAGCAGCGACTCGGTCTCCTGGGCGACGAGGATCGGCCGGGCCTGCGGCGACGGTCATCTTCCGCGACTGGGGCGGGCTGGGGATCATCTTCTCGAACATGCCCTGGAGGTCCATCTCCATCTGCTCCATGTTCCCCGCGCCCAGGATCGACACCGGCGCCACCGCGCGGCCCGGGCATCGTGATCTCGACCTCGCGGTCTTCGAGCTCGCCGGCCTCGAGCTTCTCGCCTTCATCTTCTCGCGCGTCCGCTTGCGGCGCTCGGCCTGCTCGGCGGCCTCGGGCGAGTCGGGGTCGACCCACCGCGTCGGCGGCGTCGGGGATGAGCAGGTCGAGCAGCCGCTCCTCGGCCCGCCGCTCGGCCTCGGGGATCACCCGCTCGCGCTCGGCCGCCTTCACCAGGGCGATCGACGCCTCGACGAGGTCGCGCACCAGGCTCTCGACGTCGCGGCCGTAGTAGCCGACCTCGGTGAACTTCGTCGCCTCGACCTTCACGAACGGCGCCCCGACGAGCTTCGCCAGCCGCCGGGCGATCTCGGTCTTGCCGACGCCGGTCGGGCCGATCAGCAGGATGTTCTTCGGCGTGACCTGCGCCGCAGCTCCTCGTCGAGCTGCTGCCTCCGCCAGCGATTCCGCAGCGCGATCGCGACGGCGCGCTTGGCGTCGGCCTGGCCGACGATGTCGCGGTCGAGCTCGGCGACGATCTCGCGGGGGGTCAGGTCGCGAGACTTCATGGAAGCTCCTCCACAGTCAGATTGCCGTTCGTATAGATGTCGATCCCGCCGGCGATCTCCAGCGACTTGCGGACGATCTCCCCCGCCGGCATCTCCGTATGCGCCATCAGGGCCCGCGCCGCCGCCAGGGCGTAGCCGCCGCCGGAACCCGTCGCGAGGATGCCGTCCGACGGCTGGATCACGTCCCCCGAGCCGCTGACACGAGCAGGCTGTGCCGGGCGTCGGCGACGATCAGCATCGCCTCGAGCCGTCGCAGGGCATCCGGTCGGTCCGCCAGAGCTTGGCGAGCTCGGTCGCCGCGCGGGGCACGTTGTTGGGATAGTCCTTCAGCTTGGCCTCGAACCGCTCCAGCAGCGCGAAACCGTCCGCCGCGCTGCCGGCGAAGCCGACCAGGACCTGGCCGTCGAGCAGGCTGCGGACCTTGACGGCGTCGGCCTTCATGACGGTCGTGCCGAGCGTCACCTGCCCGTCGCCGCCCATGGCCACGCGGCCGTCGCGGCGGACGGAGAGGATCGTCGTCGCGTGCCAGTCGAGAGTGCTCACGGTGCGCCTCTTCCGATTCGATCGGGGCCGTCCATCGTCGAGCCTACCGCGCGTCGGGGGCGGGCGTCCAATCCGCCCCCGGCCGCGGATCCGGAGAACGAGCAGGCCCCCACCTCCGATGACAAAGGGTGCCCCTTGGCAAGCCGGTCCCCGGCGTCCCGTGGCCTGACGCCCGGCCGCATCCTGCACAGAATCGCACCATGGCGAACGAAACACGGACGCTCGGGTTCGGTCGGCGCGGGGGCATCCCCGGGAGCACAGATCGCCGGTCCCGTCATCCCGCACGCGGGCGCACCAGGGTAAACGAAAGGCGTACGCTCGGGTTCGCTCGGTCCCCCGCACCCCGGCGCCAGGACCCCGACGCCTGACCCTTTCGACCGGGAGACCGTACGCCCGCGGGCCTCGTTCTCGCCGGCGGACCGTCGAGCCAGGCCATGTCGCCCAGAGCGACTGTTACGGCTGGATCGATTGCGCGACCTCGCAAGCGAGCGCCGCCCGAGGAGCTTGAGCGCCGGCAATGCCCCGGCCGATCTAGGAAAGGTCCAGGACGGACGATCGGGCCTCGCGGGGGACGTCGCGGGCCGAGCCACCCGGCAGGAGACGGCGATGAAGCGGATGATCTTGGCGCAGGCGCTGGTCGGCCTGGCGCTGGCCGCGTGGGCCGCCGCGACGGCGAGCGGCGCGGACCGGCCCGGGGCATGGGCCGAGGGGCTCTTCGCCGAGCGGCAGCACGACTTCGGACCCGTCCCGCGCGGGGCGAAGGTGCGGCACCCGTTCGTCATCACGAACAAGACGGCCGGCCCGGTCTCGATCCTCAGCCTCCGCGTCTCGTGCGGCTGCACCAGCGGCAAGGCGAGCGTCGGCGTCGTGCCGCCGGGCGGCACGGGCGTCGTCGAGGCCGAGATGGACACCCGCAACTTCGTGGGCAACAAGGCCACGACGCTCTTCGTGACCCTGCACAACGGCGCCGAGGAGGTCGAGATCGGCCTGGGCGTCCGCTCGAACATCCTCAGCGACATCGTGCTCAACCCCGGCGGGATCGACTTCGGCACGGTCGCACGCGGCCAGTCGCCGACCGCGAGCCTCACCATCGACCGCCTCGGCCAGCCCGAGTGGCGGGTCACGAAGATGGTCTCGGCGAGCAAGGTTCTGGGCGCAACCCTCGCCGAGACCCAGCGGGCCAACGGCATGGTGAGCTATCGCCTCGACGTCTCGATCAAGCCGGGCGCGCCCGCCGGGACGGTCCGCGACGAGATCCAGCTCATCACGAACGACCCGGAGTCGCGGAGCTTCCCGGTGCTGGTGACGGCCGAGGTTCGCGGCGAGCTGTCCGCCTCGCCGAGCGTGCTCGCCCTGGCGGCCTCGACGACCGCCGAGCCGGCCCAGGGTCGCGTCGTCGTGCGGGCGTCGAAGCCGTTCAAGGTGGTCAAGGTCGAAGGTGCGGGCGACGGGTTTACGGCGTCAACCGACGACGACTCGGCGAAGCCGATCCACATCGTGACCGTCGCCTACCGGCCCGACCCGGGCAAGCCCCCGGCGCCGGCGCGGACGCTGAAGATCGTGACCGACCTGGCGGGTGAGGCGCCGGCCGTCGTGACGGCGACCGTGCAGGGCGGGCCGTAGCGACGCAGGCGGGCCGCAAGGTCACTTCTCGCGCTGATGCTCGGCCCGAATCGTCATCCGGTCGACGCTCGACGTACCCGGCGCGGTGGCGAAGAAGACGCCGGCGCGGGGGAGCCGTTGCTCGTCGGGCTCGAGGCCGGGCGGCGTGTCGCGCCAGGGCTTGCCCGACGCGGCGAGCTGGTAGCCGGTGTCGAACAGGGCCCGCATCACGACCGGATCGAAGTCGAGGGCGTTGGCGCCCACGGGCATCGCCTGCGGCACCGCGGCGAGCTGGAACCGGCCGCCGGTCAGGGTGGTCATCAGGAACAGCTTCATGAGGTCGCCGTCGGACCGCGCCTTGAGCACGGTCGCCAGCGACTGGTCCGCCACCGAGAACAGCCCGTTCTGCACGCGGCCCGGGTCGGGATAGATCTTGCCGGCGACGATCGCGTAGACGTTCGCCGCCTCGGGCGGCGTCCACGACTCGGCCGCGGCTTGCCTGCCGGCGCGGAGCATCGAGAAGTCGGCGAAGATCGACGCCGTCACACCGCCGTCGGCGTGCAACTCGCTCGAGCGCTCGCCGTCCACCGACACGTCGATCGAGACGGGCGGGAGCACGCCCGGCACCGAGCACGACGCGAGCACGACGTCGCGGAACAGCTGGAGCTTGCCCGGCCGGTCGCTCGAGGCGATCGCGCCCATGTCCCAGACCACCAACCGCTTGCTGTCGAGGCTCGTCGTGCCGACGTAGAGCCGGCGCCCGTGCGCGTGGGCCGCGGCGATCTTCGCCAGGAGCGGCTCGTCGATCTCCTTCGCGATCATCCGCCGCAGCGGCGTCGAGAGCGCGATCGAGTCGGACCAGGGCAGCGTGATCCAGCTCCGGATCCGGTAGATGTCCTGGGAGCGGACGTTCGTGTACCGGGCCTCGAGGAAGTCGTCGTACTCCGGCCCGAGGAAGGCGAACGGGGCGATGAGCGAGCCGGTGCTGATGCCCGTCACGACGTCGAACGTCGGCCGCTTCCCCGAGGCCGTCCAGCCCTTGAGCACGCCCGCCGTGTAGGCGCCGTACATCCCGCCGCCCGAGAGCGCCAGGATGTTGCGCCGGGGAGCCGAGGCCGCGCGCCGCGCGATTGCCCCGGAGGAATTCGATCGCCTTCTCGGGATCGACCGCTCGGTAGACTCCAGGCGCATCGAGATCGACGAGGTCGCGGGGCGGGATCAGCGCCGTCGCCGGCGCCACGCGGGTCGTCGTGGCGCAGCCGCTCGCCGTGAGGAGGATTGCCGTCGCGAGCAGTCGCCGAGCCGTGTGCATGGGACATCTCTGACGGCCACGAGGGGTCGGAGGCGCCCCGTGATCTTCGCCAGAACGCGACCGACGTCAAGGTCGGATGGCGGCCGCGTGCCTTGACGCCCGCGGCGCCCTCCCGTCCAATGGATTCGACGCGAATTGATCCCCGACCGGGACTGTCCATGCCCTTCCCCGAACGACCGACGACCGTCGCCGTGCCCCGGCCACCGTTCCTCGCAGCGGTCGCCCAGGTCGAGCCGACGCTCGGCAACCTCAAGGCGAATCTGAAGATCCACCTCGATGCCATCGACGTCGCGAGGCGAGACGGCGTCGACATGCTCGTCTTCCCGGAGCTTTCCCTGACCGGCTACTACCTCCGCGACCAGGTCCCCGAGGTCGCCGAGCCGCGGGACGGGCCGCTGCGGAGGGCCATCAGCGAGGCCGCCGGCGACCGGCTCGCCGTCGTCTACGGATTCGTCGAGGAAAGCCCCGCGGCACGGTTCTTCAACGCCTCCTGCTTCGTCGACGGGACGAGCGGGCCGACCTTCGTCCACCGCAAGGTCTACCTGCCGACCTACGGCATGTTCGACGAGCAGCGTTACTTCGCCGCGGGCGGGCGGATCATGGCGTTCGACACCCGGTTCGGCCGGCTCGGCCTCCTGATCTGCGAGGACGCCTGGCACCTCTCGGCGGGCGTGATCCTCCAGGCCGACGGGATCGACGTGCTCGTGATCGTCGCGAATTCGCCGGGCCGCGGCGTCCGCGAGGAGCAGCTCGGCAGCCGGCGGAGCTGGGAGCTCGTCACGCGGACCTACGCGACGTTCTTCAACGTGCCGGTGATCTTCGCCAACCGCGTGGGCTTCGAGGACGGCGTGAACTTCTGGGGCGGCTCGGCGATCGTCTCGGCCGGCGGCTCGTGGCTGGCGCAGGCGCCCGAGTTCGAGGTCACGCGGATCTCGGCCGTGCTCGACCCCAGGGACACGCGCCGGGAACGCATCCTGAATCCCATCCATCGCGACGAGCGCGTGCACCTGACGATCGAGGAGCTCGACCGGATCCGCCATGAGAGCTACCGAAGCGATACCTGCTGCTGACCCCCGGCGCGACCCGCTGACGATCAACTGCGCGCTCGTCGAGCCGATCCTCGTCGGCTTCGTGCGGAGCGAGGTCCGCCGCGTCGGCTTCTCGAAGGCGGTGCTCGGCCTCTCGGGCGGCATCGACTCGACCCTCTCGGCCTACGTCGCCGCGAAGGCGCTCGGGCCCGAGAACGTCTGCGGCGTCCGCATGCCCTACAGCACGTCGTCGAGCGAGACGATGAATCACGGCGCGCTCGTCGCCGAGGAGCTTGGCATCCGAATGATGACGGTGCCGATCCACGAGCAGGTCGACGCCTACTTCCGGCACTTCCCCGACGCCAGCCGCCTCCGCCGCGCGAACAAGATGGCCCGCGAGCGCATGACGATCCTCTACGACCAGTCGGCCGCCCAGGACGCCCTCGTGATCGGCACGAGCAACAAGACCGAGCTCCTGATCGGCTACGGCACGATCTTCGGCGACATGGCCTCGGCCCTGAACCCCATCGGCGACCTTTACAAGACCCAGGTCCGCGCCCTCTCGGCCCACATGGCCGTGCCGCGGGAGATCATCGCCAAGCACCCCACGGCGGACCTGTGGGTCGGACAGACCGACGAGACGGAGCTGGGCTTCACCTATGCCGAGGTCGATCGCCTGCTGGCGCGGCTCGTCGACGAGCGCGCGCGGCCCGACGAGCTGGTCGCCGACGGCTTCGACCCCGCGTTCGTCGCAAGGATCAGCCGGATGATCATGACGAGCCACTACAAGCGGCGGCTGCCGCTGATCGCCAAGGTGTCGCAGCGGACGATCGAACGCGACTTTCGCTACGCACGCGACTGGGGCACATGAGCGGATCCGTTCGCCTCACCGAGCCCGCCCGGCCGCGACGATTCCTTGATCTTCTGAAGCGCGTCGAGCAGGTCGTCGACCGTGAGGTGTCCGAACCGCTCCGCGACGAGCTCGATGAGCGTCTCCGTCAGGGGCGCGACCTCGCCGATCAGGGTCGGCCACGCGAGCCGGACCGCCGCCCGGCGCGGCCAGCCGCCGGCATCGGCGACGATCTCATCCTTCCGCGACTCGAGCAACGCGACCAGCCTCGTTGCCAGGTCGTCGGCGAACGACTTCGGATCGAACGGCATTAGGTCGCCCCCGGCGGAAGACGCGGAATGCGGCTTCGTTCGCTTATTATAGCCGCTCATTCAGCGAAACGGGAATCACATCACAGCGGCCAGCGCCTCGCGGAAGTCGGAGAGCTGCTCGGCGCGGCGAAGCGCGGGTCGCCGCTCGCGACAAACGAGTTCTTGCAGAATGCGTGGATTTAACCAAGCCGTGCGGCAAGGCTTCGAGGGAGGCGTCGAACGCGACCCCTCAGAGCGCGGTCGCCGAGGCGGCGGGCGCCGGCGACAGCCGTTCGACGATCACCGGCTGTGCCGTCCAGCCCCGCCGGAGGATCATCCCTAGCGCGATCACGAGCACCAGCCCGCTGAAGAACACGTTCCCATACGCCTGCGCCTCGCGCCGCCAGGGCAAGGCCAGCGCCAGCAAGCCGACCGACGCCACCATCGACACGATGCTCCAGCGGCGCAGGGGCGATCGCGCCGGCGCGGTCATTGCGAAATGCAGGAGCAGCGTCAGGGGAAAGACGAGCCACACGTAGGAGTAGTTGAACGACAGCGGCGCCAGGACGAGCACCAGCAGCACGACGAGCCCCTGCTCGATCGCGTCGGCCGGCGGCGGGCGGTCGCCCGAGCGCCAGGTCGCCCACAGGTAGAAGAGGCCCAGGGCGGCGACGGCGCCGAGCATGACGAACGTGGTCGAGCGGAAGTCGAGGTCGAGCAGGTTCACCCGCCAGCGGCGGTCGGCCTCGCCGTCGGCCAGGACCGGGCGGGACAGACGGTGGACGGTCGCCTGGACGGACTGGTTCTTGAAGGAATAGGCCCGGTCGGGGCGCTGGGCGATCGAGTTCTCGTCGTACTTGAGGAGCATACCGCGGACCCAGAGCGTGCAATCCTGGGCGATCTTCTGCGGCGAGCGGAACGGGAGCGGGGCGACGAGCATCAGGGCGGCCAGGGTCACCGTCATCGCCGCGGCCGCCTTCCACTGACGGCGGTAGATCAGGTAGCCGGCCGCGAGCACCGGGTAGGCCTTGATCGCGGCCGAGACGGCGATCAGCGCACCGGCGGCGATCGGTCTGTTCCGCCGCAGGCACACGAAGGCCGCGAGTAGGAGCGCCAGCAGCAGCAGTGCGGGCTGGCCGAGGAGGTAGGTGTCGTGGACGAACGGGATGACCGCGATCGACGGCCAGAGATAGAGCGCAGGGTGGTCACCGCGGAGCCGGCCGGTGGCCAGGTAAATCGAGGCGACGATGCAGGTCGTCCACGCGGCCGAGTTCAGGAACAGTAAGGCCGCAACAAACGCGGCCCGCGGCAGTGCGGCGAGCGTGGCGAGCATCGTCGCGCAGGCGGGCGGGTACATGAACGGGTACGGCAGGCCGGGCGTGGTCGGGTAGATGTCCTTGCCATCGAGGACGATCTTGCCGGTGATCTGCCAAAGGTCGTAGTCCTTGTTGAACTCGACCCCGCGCGCGACGTTGAGCAGCGGGGCCACGGAGAACGCGATCATCATGATCGCCAGCGTCGCGACCGCCCCGCGCATGGCGAGCGGGCCGGAGCAGGCGGCCTGGAACCGGGCGATCTGCGCGCGGCGGGCCGGGTTGTCGATCCGGAAAACGCGGCCGTGGCCGGCGTCCTTGCCTGTGGGCTCCATCGTCGCGGCCTCCGTGCGACCGTCGTCAAACCGCCTCGCCCTCGTGGCGGAGGGGTATTATGCGCGATTCCTCGCGGCTTGACTTCCCGAGTTTTTCCCGATCTCCTCGTTCCCAAGCGGAGCGTGGGAACGAGGGTGTATCGGCAGGGTCGAAAAGAGAATGGACGACAGGCGCCGTTTCGTGGTCCTGGAGCACCGCTGGAACGGCGTCCACTGGGATTTCATGGTCGAGACCCGCCCTGGCGGCCTGCTACGAACCTGGGCGATTAATGCCGAGCCCGTTCCGGGGCACGACTTGCCCGCCCGGGCATTATCCGACCATCGCCGCGATTATCTGACCTACGAGGGCCCCGTCTCGGGCGACCGGGGGGTCGTGCGCCGGTGGGACGAGGGCACGTGCGTCGTCGCGGTCTGGGAGGATGACCGGGTCGAGCTCACGCTCGCGGGGGCTCAGCTCACGGGCCCGCTGGCGCTCTGGGTCTCGCCGGCGGGGGCGGGCACGTCGGCCGGGGCGGGCTCGGCCTCGGGGCCCGGCGGGGGGTCGACCACCTGGACGTTCCGCCTGGGGAAGGTCTGCTGAAGCGCCTGGCGGCGGGGCAGCGAGAGCGCCGAGGCCGTCGCGCGGTTCGAGCGGCCGGAGAGCTTGATCTGGCCCTCGCGGATCCGGATCCGCTCCAGGACGACGTCGTCCCGCGCCGGTCGGGGCGGTAGCGGATCGTCGCGACGGGAAGGTCGCCGTCCTTCGACCAGGTCACGATCAGGCCGTTCTTGCGGGCCTGGTCGGTGAGGGTCTGGATGATCCGCTCGGCGGGCACGGGCAAGGCGCCGGCGCGGATCTTCTCGAGGGTCAGCGAGACAACGTTGTCCTCGGGCACGTGCGGCCGGGCGACCACCCAGATGACCGAGCGGACCGGCCCCTGGTCGAGCCCGAAGGCGAGCGTCACCCGGTCGGCGTCGAAGACGATCCGCGGGTCGTGGACCTCGGGCGGGAGCTGGTCGGCGAAGTGCTTGACGAGGTCCTCGGCGAGCCAGGCGTTGACGTCGTTCTGGTTGAAGACCGCCTCCCAGGTCGGCTCGTTGGCGATGTCGTTGCGGAGCTGGAGGCTCTGCTGGACGAACGCCTTGGCCTCGCGCTCCACGTCCTGCTGCGGCAGGGTGACGAGGCAGCGGTAGAAGTCGGGCGTGTGCGTCAGCGAGGCCCAGAGCGCCAGCGGGACGGCCGCGACGATCAGCGAGCGCCAACCCGCCATAGACGACGATCCGCCTGCGCTGGCTCGGCTTGGGCATGGGCCAACCTGCTTTCCCGGGGACGGGGGAGGCCGTCGAGGTGGTCGGGAAGATACCGCGGGGCTAGGCTCGCGGCCCGGCGGCCGGAGAGGGGCGGCCGGGCGTTCGGCGAAGTCCGGTGAGGACGCGGAGGTGAGGGCTCGGGCGCGGGCATGGTAGTGGCCGGCCGGGGGGTCGTCAAGGTCAGCAGGGCATTCCCCGGCGAGCGCAGCCCCTGTGCGGGTCCCCGCCCTCGACGTATAGTGGAAATGAAGTCGTTCGGACACCCCGGAGCCGTGCCATGCCGTCGCGCTGGGCCTGCGTCGGGTTGCTGCTTTTGTGGGCGGTGGCGACCGTCGGGCTGATCAGCCGTGACGTCCTGCCGGACCTGCTGATCGGGCCCCCGCCCGACCTCCGCTCGGTGGCGGCGGCCGACACGTCGGGCAAGCCGACGAAGTGGGCGATCCTCGTCGCCGACGACGTCGCGTACCAGTCGCTCCGCTCCGTCGGCCAGGCCGTGACGGAGTCGATCCGCGAGCCCGACGGCCGGCTCCGGCTCGACAGCAAGGTCACGATCGACGCCGGCGGCCTGCTCAAGGGCACCCCGTTTGCTTCGAGGGAGGACGTCCGGTTCGACGTCGAGAACTCCTGCCTCATCGACGCCTCTGGCAACCTGGTCTCGTTCCACGCCGTGGTCCGGACCGGGGGGATCGACGAGGCGCTGCTCGTCCTCGACGGTGTCTACAAAGATCGTGCCATCGAAGTGAAGGCCCGCGGTCCGATCCCGATGCTCAATTTTACGCGGCTCTTCGCCTACGAGCCGAAAACGCTCATCCAGAACGCCCTGGGCCCGATCGACCGGATGCCCGGCCTGGCCGTCGGCCAGCGGTGGGAGGAGCGGGTCGTGAGCCCCCTTACGGGCAAGATCGACGTCGTGAAGGCCGAGGTCGCGCGGCGTTCCGAGATTTACTGGGACAAGAGCATGGCCGCCGCGTATGAGGTCGTGCACAAGATCCCCCCGGCGATCACGGCCCGGACGTGGGTGCGCAAGTCCGACGGGCTGGTCTTGCGCCAGGAAGTGCCGTTCCCGGTCGTGAAGCTGATGATCGAGCGGATGCCGGATTCGCGGTAGCCGTTCGGCGCGTCTCATCTCTGGCAGGCGGTCAACTCGGCCGAAAATGCAGAAAGCAGAAAGCACAAGGCACATCGGACCGGGCATGCCGCCGCACCACACGTCTGCACTGCGCCTTTGGTTTCCGCTCTCTGTCCCTTGCCTTCTCTGTGCCTTGTGCCTCGTGCCTTCGCTTCCAGTCATCTGCGCCCGGGGCCATCGATGATCGAGCTCGACGGTGTGACCAAGGCCTTCGGCTCCCGCCGCGCGGTCGACCACCTCGACCTGCACGTCCGGGCCGGCGAGCTGTTCGCGTTCCTCGGCCCGAACGGGGCGGGGAAGACGACGACGATCAAGATGGTCTGCGGCCTGCTCCGGCCGACCTCGGGCACCGTCAAGGTCGGGGGCTTCACCGCCGGCACCCGCGAGGCCCGCCAGCTCTTGGCGTACGTGCCCGACCAGCCCTACCTGTACGAGAAGCTCACCGGCCGGGAGTTCCTCCGCTTCGTCGTCGACATGTACGGGCTCGAGCCGAGCCGCGCCACCCGGCGGATCGACGACCTGATCGAGACGTTCGAGATGGGCGACTACGTCGACGAGCTCTGCGAAGGCTACTCGCACGGCATGAAGCAGCGCGTGGTCTTCGCGTCGGCCCTGGTGCACGACCCCAAGGTATTGATCGTCGACGAGCCGCTCGTCGGACTCGACCCCCGGAGCGCACGGATCGTCAAGGACCTCTTCATCGCCCAGGCGCGCTCGGGCGTCGCCATCCTGATGTCGACCCACCTGCTTGCGATCGCCGAGGAGCTCGCCGACACGATCGGGATCATCGACAAGGGACGGATGCTCGCCCGAGGCACCCTCGCCGAGGTCCGCGAGCGGGCCCAGGTGCAGGGGCCGCTCGAGGGCCTGTTCCTCAAGCTCACCGGCGGCGACCGGCCGATCTCGACGGCCTTCGCCAGCGGCGATCCCTCGACCAACGGCCACGGGCCCGCGGTGCTCGTCCCGGGGGAGGACGGACTCTCGTGAGCACGATCGTCCGCGAGCCCGGCCCGCTCACGACCGCCGGCCAGGCGACCCGGGCCTTCCGCGGGCTCCGCACCCGGCTGGTGGCGAACGTCGTCCGCGGGATGATCACCGGCTCGCGGCTCCGGCTCGATGATGATCGTCACCTGCACCGCCATCTTCTGGGCCGGCCTGTTCGGGCTCTTCTTCGAAGGGTTCCAGTTCCTCGGGACCTACGGCGCGCTGGCGGGCGACTTCGTCGAGTACGTCTTCAGCCTGTTCTTCCTCTCGCTGCTCGTGATGCTCTTCTTCTCGACGGGCATCGTCGCTCTATTCGGGCTTATTCCAGCGCCGGGAGGCGGCGTTCCTGCTCACGATGCCGACCTCGGCCGACCGCGTCTTCGCCTTCAAGTTCGCCGAGGCCGTGGCGATCTCGAGCTGGGCGTTCCTCCTGCTCGGCAGCCCGCTGATGGTCGCCTACGGCATCTCGGTCGGCGTGCCGTGGACGTTCTACGTCGTGTTCGTCGGATATCTGGTCGCCTTCGTGCTGATCCCCGGGAGCGTCGGCGCCGTCGCGGCGATCGCTGATCGCGCGGTTCTTCCCGAGGCGGCAGAAGTCCGTGCTGGCCGCGCTCGTGCGTTGCGAGCCTGGTCGGCGGGATCTGGACCGTCGCCCGCGCCTGGCGGACGCCCGGCGATGCGCTGACGCCCGACTGGCTCGACGCCCTGCTCGGCCGGCTCTCGTTCTGCCAGCAGCCGCTCCTGCCCAGCCGGTGGATGTCGAAGGGCCTCGTCGAGGCCGCCAAGGGCAACTGGGACGACGGCCTGTTCTACCTCGGCGTGATCGCCGCCAACGCGGGCGTGGCGTACCTGGCCGCCGCGGTCGTGGCCCGCGACCTCTACCGCTCGGCCTACAGCCGGGTCCAGGGCGAGCGGTCGTCGAAGCGCAGGGTCGGCGGCTACGGGCTCGACAACCTGTTCCACCGCGTCTTCGGCTTCCTGCCCAGGCCGATCCGCCTCCTGATCCTCAAGGACCTCCGGACGTTCCGCCGCGACCCGACCCAGTGGTCGCAGTTCCTCATCTTCTTCGGCCTGCTCGCGCCTCTACTTCGTCAGCATCCGCCGGATCGGCTACGACACCCAGAACCCGTACTGGCGGAACCTGATCAGCTTCCTGAATCTCGGCGTGACCGCGCTGATTCTCTCGACCTTCACGACCCGGTTCATCTATCCCGATGCTCTCGCTCGAGGGCCGGAACTTCTGGGTGCTCGGTCTCCTGCCGCTCTCGCGATCGGCCGATCCTCTGGGGCAAGTTCGCCTTCGCGACGGGCATCTCGCTGGTCTCGACCGAGGGACTGGTGATCCTCGGCGACCTGATGCTCCGGCTTTCGCCGATGATGATCGTGCTGCACATGGGCATGGTGTTGATTCTCTGCCTCGGCCTGTCGGGAATCAGCGTCGGGCTCGGCGCCCGGCTGCCCAATCTCAAGGAGGACGACCCGTCGCGGATCGCCTCGGGTTTCGGCGGGACGCTGAACCTGCTCGTGAGCCTGTGCTACATCTTCGCGATCGTCATGGCCGTGGCGGTGCCGTGCTTCTTCTACTTCAAGGCGCAGGACGAGGCCGGCGGCATCGGCTTCGTGCTCAACGAGGGGCAGTTCCGCGTCTGGATGTCGGTGGCGATCGGCGCCGTGCTCGTCGTCGGGGCCATCGGGACGATCGTGCCGCTGCGGATGGGGATCCGGGCGTTCCGGCGGATGGAATTCTGATCGGCCCTCCGGTTCCCATCGTGCAAGGTGCGCCTTGAGGGTTTCGCACGGCGACTATAATTTCAAAGTGTTCTGACAGAACTGCCGGGACCCGCCGGGGGCAAGGCATGGCCGCACCGATCCGCGTCGGCGCCGTGAGCTATCTGAACGCGAAGCCGCTCTACTACCGGCTCGCGGAGTTCGCGCCCGGTGTCCGGCTGATCGATGGATGTCCCGAGTCGCCTGGCGGACGGCCTCGCGGCCGGGGAGCTCGACGTCGCGTTGATCCCGTCGGTCGAGTACCTCCGGGGTGCGTCGAGAGGATACGAGATCCTCCCCGGTTTCGCGATCGCGGCCCGGGGCGCGGTCCGGAGCGTCAAGCTGTTCAGCCGCGTCCCCGTCGAGACGATCGCGCGGCTGGCGCTCGACGAGGGCTCGCGGACGAGCCAGGCGCTCGTCCGCGTGTGGCTCGACGCGGCTCACGGCGTCCGACCGAGCTCGATCGAGTCGCTGCCGTTGGGCGTCCCGCCGCTGGAGAGCACGGCCGATGCGGTGCTCCTGATCGGCGACCGGGCGATGAAGGTGCCGGACTCGGCGTTCCACACGGTCGTGGACCTGGGCGAGGCGTGGGTCGCGCTGACCGGCCTGCCGTTCGTCTTCGCCCTCTGGGTGGCGAGGCCGGGCGTCGATCTGGGCGACCTGCCGGAGTCGTCTCGAGCGGTGCCGCGCCGAGGGCCTGGCGCACGCGGGCGAACTCGCGAGCACGTACGGGCCGAAGCTCGGCCTTGAGGTCGCGACCTGCTACGATTATCTGACGAAGGTTTTGAGCTACGACCTGGGCGAGCCCGAGCTCGCCGGCCTCCGGCGGTTCGCCGCGATGGCCGCGAACCTGGGGCTGGCCCCGGAGGGGGTTGACCTTGTCTTCCGACGTCGATCGCATCTTGCAACGCGCCGCTAGCGGCGAACGGCTGACGTTCGACGACGGCGTCGCCCTGCTCCGCTCGCACGACCTGCTCGCGATCGGCCGCGCCGCCGATACGGTCTGCCGGCGGCTCCATCCCGAGCCGTACCGGACGTTCAACATCGACCGGAACATCAACTACACGAACGTCTGCGCCGCCGTCTGCGACTTCTGCGCATTCTACCGCAAGGTCGGCGCCACCGACGCCTACGTCCTCGACCGCGAGGTCCTGCTCGACAAGATCCGCGAGACGGTCGAGCTGGGCGGCGACCAGATCCTCATGCAGGGCGGCCTGCATCCGGACCTGCCGTTCGAGTGGTATGAGGACCTGCTCCGCGACATCAAGTCGCATTATCCCTCGGTCAATATCCACGGCTTCAGCCCGCCGGAACTGCACTTCTTCGCCAAGAAGTTCCGGATGCCGATCGAGACAGTTCTATCGAAGCTCAAGGATGCCGGCCTCGGCAGCCTGCCCGGCGGCGGCGGGGAAATCCTTGTTGATCGCGTCCGCAAGGCGATGACGCGGGGCAAGGTGCTCTCGGACGACTGGATCAAGGTCCATCGCGCGTGGCACAAGCTCGGTGGAGTGTCGACGGCCACGATGATGTTCGGGCATATCGAGACAATGGAAGAACGCGTCGTGCATTTCGAGCGGATCCGCCAGCTCCAGGACGAGACCGGCGGCCTCACCGCGTTCATCTCCTGGACCTTCCAGCCCGAGCACACCGACATGGCCGACGTGCCGCCGTCGGGCGCGTTCGAGTACCTCAAGACCCAGGCCGTCTCGCGGCTCTATCTCGACAACGTGCCAAACATCCAGTCGTCGTGGGTCACGCAGGGCCCGAAGATCGGCCAGCTCGCGCTCTATTTCGGCGCGAATGACATGGGCAGCCTGATGATCGAGGAGAACGTCGTCGCCTCGGCCGGGACCGTCTATTACCTGTCGCTCGCCGAGATCAAGCGGGCGATCCGCGAGGCCGGCTACGTGCCCCGGCAGCGGAACGTGCGGTATGAGCTGATCGACGCCGATCCGGCGGTCGAGGAGCCGGTGCTGGCGACGGTTTGAACCCGGGCGCGTTGTGCTCCCGGCACGCGAATCCGCGCGAGGCGACTTGCCGGGTCGCGTAACGGGACACATGATTGTCTCGACGGGACCGCGCCGGGCGACCTGCCGGCCGGCGGTTCGCTCCACCTAAACCAAGAGCCCACAACTTGATCCGCGTCGACCACCTGAGCAAGTCGTTCCTCGACTACCGCCGCGGCTGGGTCCCGGCGGTGGCGGACGTCAGCTTCACCTGCGAGCCCGGCGCCGTCTTCGGGCTCCTCGGGCCCAACGGGGCGGGCAAGACGACGACCTTGCGCATCCTGAGTACCGTGCTCCGACCGACGTCCGGCCAGGCAATCGTCGCCGGACATGATGTCGCGAAGGAGCCGGAGAAGGTCCGCGAGAAGATCGGCTTCATGTCGGCGAACACGGGCATCTACGATCGGATGACCGCCTGGGAGTTCGTCGAGTATTTCGGCCGACTCTACGGGATCGACGACGAGCCGCTCCACGAGCGGATGGAGCGCATCTTCGGCTGGCTCCAGATGGACGACTTTCGCGACGTCCTGGGCTCGAAGATGTCGACCGGGATGAAGCAGAAGGTCTCGATCGCGCGGACGATTGTCCACGACCCGCCGGTCCTGATCTTCGACGAGCCGACGTCGGGACTCGACGTGCTCGTCGCGCGGGTCGTCTTGCGGAAGATCGCCGAGCTGCGCGACCAGGGCAAGACGATCATCTTCTCGACTCACGCCATGCACGAGGTCGCGAAGCTCTGCTCGCGGCTGGCGATCATCCACAAGGGGCGCGTCCAGGCCGAGGGCGAGCCGGGCGAGCTGCTCGAGCGCTACCGCCAGCCCGACCTGGAGGAGCTGTTCTTCCACCTGGTCGAGCGCGCCGACCCGGCGGCCGCGGTCGCGGTTTGATCCTTCCGACACGAATCACGAGGCCCGCTCGATGCGCCTGAAGACCGTCGGGACGATCTTCCGCCGAGAGGTACGCGACCAGGTCCGCGACCGGCGGACTCTGTTCATGGTCTTCGCGCTGCCGATCCTGCTCTATCCCGTGCTGGGGATCGGGGTCGTGCGGTTCACGATGGCGTTCCAGGACAAGCCGCGCGAGGTCGTGGTGGTCGGCGCCGAGCACCTGCCGCCGAGCCCGCCGCTGCTGAACGAGCGGCGCGACGCGTTCCACCCCGACCTGGTGCGCGACCTCGGCTTCACCGGCGCCGTTTCCGTGCGGAGCGAGCCGCCGGACAGCCCCTGGGCGAACAAGGAGTTCAGCCGGATCGGCATCCGCCAGGGCCAGGCCGACGCCGTGATGATGATCCCGCCGGACGTCGCGACGCGGCTGGGGAAGGAGCGCTCGGCCAACATCCCGATCGAATATGTCAGCGCCGACGAGCGGAGCCAGCTCACGTACCTCCGGGTCCGCGAGATCCTCTCGCGGTGGAACGAGAAGATCGTCGAGGGCCGGCTGGCGAAGGAGCACCGGACGACCGAGTACGTCGACGCCGCCCGCGCCAGGGGACCGACCTCGCCACCAAGGCCGAGGCCGGAGTCAATGTCTGGGCCAAGATCTTCCCGTTCCTGCTCGTGATCATGGCGCTGACGGGGGCGTTCTATCCCTCGATCGACCTCTGCGCCGGCGAGAAGGAGCGGGGGACGATGGAGACGCTGCTCATCAGCCCCGCGTCGCGCGGGGAGATCGTGATGGGCAAGTTCCTCACGGTCGTCCTCGCGAGCATGACGACGGCGATTCTCAACCTCCTGAGCATGGCGCTCACCGGCCTCCAGCTCGCCTACAAGCTGGCGGGCGGCTCGGGCGTCGCGGCGGCGAATTTCGGGCCGCCGACCCTGATGGCCGCGTTCTGGATGATCGTCCTGCTCGTCCCCCTCTCCGTCTTCTTCAGCGCCATCTGCGTGGCCCTGGCCGTGCTGGCCAAGAGCATGAAGGAGGGGCAGTACTACATGACGCCCCTCTACATGGTCAGCCTGCCCCTGATCCTCCTGACGCTCGCCCCGGGCATCGAGCTGACGCCGTTCTACAGCATGGTGCCGATCACCGGCGTGGGACTGCTGCTCAAGTCGCTGATCCTCGGCGACTACGGCAGTCGCCCGTCGCTACTTCATCCCGGTGCTCGTGCCGATGGTCGATCTACGCGGCCGTCGCCCTGCGGTGGGCCGTGGACCAGTTCCGCCGCGAGGACGTGCTCTTCCGCGAGTCGGAGCGATTCGACGTCGTGGCCTGGCTCCGCCACCTCGTCCGGCACCGCCAGCCGACGCCGACGCCGAGCCAGGCGTTCTTCTGCTTCACTCTGATGATCTGCCTCGCCTGGTTCGCCACCCAGGCGCTGGGGGATATCGGCTCGCCGCTCGTCGGAATGGGGCTGGGGCACCTTCTCTTCATCCTCCTGCCGCCCGTGGTCATGACGCTGCTCTTCACGTCGGACCCGAAGCGGACGCTCCGACTCGCATGGCCCGACTGGCGTTACGTCGGGCTGGGGCTCGGCCTGGCGCTGGCCCTGAATCCGTTCGTACGGGAGTTCAGCGTCTGGGCCGACGCGCTGTTCCCGCCGCCTCGGCAGGTGACGGAGCACGTCGAGAACCTGATGCGCTCGATCCCGAACGTCTGGATCGGCCTGCTCGTCTTCGCGGTGATCCCGTCGATCACCGAGGAGGTCGCGTTCCGCGGATACATCCTCTCCGGGCTGGAGCGCGGGCACCGGACGCGGACCGCGATCCTCATCTCGGCGTTCCTCTTCGGGTTCCTCCACGTCCTGATCAGCCTGTTCAACCAGCTCTTCACGGCCACGCTGCTGGGCGTGGTGCTGGGCCTGCTCGCGGTGCGGAGCCGGAGCCTGGTGCCGGGGATCCTGTTCCACCTCGTCAACAACGGGCTGGGGGTGGCGCTGGCGTTCTGGACGGCGTCGCCGTCGGGCGGGGCCGTTACAAAGTGGCTTTTCCGCGACGTCGAGCACGGGCTGTATCGCACGCCGATCCTGGTCGCGGCGGGCCTGGTCTCGGCCGTGCTCCTCATGCGGCTCTACACGGGTATGAGGTCGCGTCGGGATGGGGCCGCCGACTCGGATCTCGCGCCGCTTGGGCCACCCAAGATCGAGGCTCGGGACGTGGCGCGGGTCTGACCGAACGGCGCCGCAGCGACGTGCGGTTCATGGCAGGCCGGCCGGGGCGGAGCGGCTCGCCGGCCTTTTCCCGCACGGGACCGCACGAAGGCGAACGAAAGGCGGACGCTCGGGTTCGGTCGGAGCGGGATGCCGGCGGGCGGCTCGGACGCCCGCGCCCTTCGTCCCGCACGCGGCCGCACGCTGGCGAACGGAAGGCGACGCTCGGGTTCGCTCGGAGTGCAGACGACCCAAAGTCCCGGGTCGGTTCCTTGAAGCCGTCCGGCGGGGTAGGATCACTCCATCCCGGGCACGGCCAGGGGCCGGGCGTCCGAGTCGTCGCCGTTCGACCGCGCCGGGTCGGTCGCGAGAGGGCCGTGCGATGCGCGCCGAGTCGTTCACGCTGACGGCCCGCTACCTCGTGCCGGTCGACGGGCCGCCCATCGAGGGCGGCCGGCTCATCGTGGCCGACGGCACCATCCTCCGCGTCGAGGCCAGGGCGCGCGGTCGGGCGGATCACGACCTGGGCAACGTCGCCGTGCTGCCCGGGTTCGTCAACGCGCATACCCACCTCGACCTGTCCCCGATCCCCGTCCACCCCGACCGCGACGACGGCAGTGAGGACGAGGTCTGCTGGCTCCGCCGGGTCGTCGCGCACCGGCGGTCCGGCTCTGCCGAGTCCGCGAGGGCCGCCATCGAGCGGAACATCGCCGCGAGCCTGGCCGCGGGCACGACGAGCCTCGCCGACATCACGCCGGCCGGAGCGAGCTGGGACGCGCTCTCGGCCTCGCCGATGCGCGGGGTGGTCTTCTCGGAGGTGATCGGGCTCAGGCGGATGCGCGGGATCGAGACGAACCAGGCCGCTTGGGACTGGATCGCGTCGATCGGCATCGGCGAGGATGAGCCGGTCCGGCGGCTCCGGCCGGGCCTGAGCCCGCACGCCCCCTACAGCACCGCGGGCTGGCTCTACGAGCGTGCCGCGGCGGGCAAGCTGCCGCTCTCGACGCACCTGGCCGAGATGCCCGAGGAGCTGACGCTCCTCCGATCCCGCGGCGGCCCGCTCCGCGGCTTCCTCGAAGAGATCGGCGCCTGGGACGACGACTGGGAGCCGCTCGGCCCGAGCCCGGCCGATTACCTCCGCCAGGGCGAGCTCCGCCGCTCGGACTGGCTCGTGGCCCACGGCACATACCTCGACCCCGACGAGTTCTGGGGCCTTCGCCCGTCCGGCGCGGACGACGATCGCCGGACGGCGGTCGCGTACTGTCCGCGGACCCACGCCCGCTTCGGCCACGATCCGCACCCCTATCGCGCGATGCTCGAGCGCGGGGTGATCGTGTGCCTGGGCACCGACGGCCTGGCCTCGTCGCCGAGCCTGAGCGTGCTCGACGAGGTCCGCTTCCTCCACGCTCGCGACCCGTCCCTCAGCGGCCCGCTGCTGCTGACGATGGCCACCCTCTTCGGCGCCTGGGCGCTCCGGCTCGACGACGTCGTCGGCACGTTGACGCCCGCCAAGCGGGCCGACCTCGCCATCGTCGCCCTGCCCGATCGGGACGCGAGCGACCCGCACGACCTCATCCTCGAAGGCGACGGGGCGGTGGTCGCGACGATGATCGACGGCGAGTTCGTGGCGAACGAATGAACCGGCTCGCGGGAAAGGTCGGTGACCGACCGCAGACGACCCGGAAGAGCACAGGAACGAGGTATTATCGGTTCATACTTCCTCAGTGGCCGTCTGCTTCGTCGACGGCTCGTCACCCCGATCCGCGCTCGCGACGTAGACGTCGTGGACGTCCGCCCCGTCGACGTCGAGGCGGAGCAGAAGGTAGATGATCGCCGCGGCCGACCACAGGTAGCTGTAGATCCAGCCCGCCGCCAGGAACTCGACGGCGCCCGTCCAGAAGTGGGCGGCCATGGGCAGGCCCGCGCGGTCGGCCGAGGACGGGTCGAGGAAGCGGAACCCCTCGTTCCGCGGCGCACCGAGGCTCGTGCTCCAGTCGGCCAGTCCGAGGGCCGCGACGACGAACACGCCGACCGCCGCGAGGCCGATCGCGCCGACGATGAGCGACAGCAGCAGCAGCGCGACGTAGCGAGCCGTCCGCTGGTTGACGTAGGAGTACGAGCGGCTGATCGCGTCGAAGAGGTCCTCACCCTCGGCGGCGACGGTGGCGATCATGAGCGGCCACGCCAGCGCCAGGCCGAGCAGGATCACCGCATCGATCAGCCCGACGACGAGCGGTACGAACGCGAGCAGCGTCGCCGCCGACCGGCCGAACGAGCCGGGCAGGCGGTCGAGCAGCCCCACGGCCGCGCCGACCAGCCCGATCAGCATCGCGACCAGGATCGGAGCCACCGGCGCGGTGACGGTCGCGCCGATCCGCGCGAGGCTGAACCGGAGGGCGGGGATCACGCCGAGCCGCTCCCCGGTCGCCACGCGGACGATCGCCACCCGCACGATCGCCGCGCCGAACAGGCCCCAGACGAAAAGCAGCCAGAGGCAAGCCAGCGCCGCCTCGAGACGATCCCACGCCGCGACATCCGGCCCGAACAGTGCAAGGAATGGCGCGAGCAGGCCGAGGACGGCGTCGATGACGGCCGCGAGAAGTCGATGGGGCGCGCCGAATGCGTCAACGCCGGGGACGAGGCCCGGCGGGACCGTGCCGAGCCAGGGCGTCCGGCCCATCGCGAAGGCGAGCGCCGCCCATCCCGAACGCACCGCAGCGAGGCCGAGCGCCGCCAGCACCACCGAACGCGGAGTGGAGGCGATGGCCACGCCGCGCGTGACGAGCCACCAGGGCGAGTGGGGCGGTTCGACGGGTCGATCGTCGGGGGGATAAGCGTCGGCCATCACGGGGTCCTCGGCGACCCGACCGGGCCGTCGGGGCAGGATAGCCGCCTTGGGGTGGGGACGCAACGGGAGTCGAAGCCGGGGCACGGGCCGCCGCCGTTTGGAGGTTCAGGGGCGTGCTCCGAATGACGGCCGGCGGAGCCGCCGAAGGCGCGTGGCGATCGGTTGCGGCGCCACCGGCGGAGAATCACGGCACGACACAGGTAATGAGCGTGGCCTCGCCTTCGGCGGGGCCGACCTCGCACTTCCCGATCGCGGCCGGCAGAAGCAGCGTCTCGCCGAAGCCAAGGGGATGCGCTCGCGGAACCGTGCCGGACCTCGGCGGCGCCGCCGAGGTTGATGACGATCGTGAACCGGTCGTCGCGGCCGATCGTCGCGGGTCCGGTCAGGCGGAGGCGGTCGAGCGCGAAGAAATCCGACTGGCCGAGAGCCGCTCGCGGACACCGCCGCGAATCGGCTCCGGAACGGGCCGCAGCGGGTCGACGGGGCCGGCGGCGAAGTCGGTCGACTCGAGGGCCTCGGCGACGTGGAGCTGGCGCGGCTTGCCGTCGGCGCCCGACGCGGTTCCAGTCGAAGACGCGGAACGTGGCGTCGGACATCTGCTGGATCTCGGCGATCATCACCCCCGCGCCGATGGCGTGGACGATGCCGGCGGGGATCAGGATGCAGTCGCCCGGCCTCGGCCGGGAAGCGGTGCAGGAGCGGCTCGACCTCGCCCGTCTCGATCGCGCGGGCGAACTGCTCGCGGGTGACGCCCCGCTTCAGCCCGGCGTAGATCAGGCTCCCGGGCTCGGCGTGCGACGACCACCCAGGTCTCGGTCTTGCCGTTGTCGTTGGCCAGGCGACGGCCCAGGTGCGTCGTCGGGATGGACCTGCACCGAGAGCGTCCTGCTGGGCGTCGATGAACTTGACGAGCAGCGGGAACTGGTCGCGGGCGCCGACGGCGTGGCCGAGCAACTCGAGCGGGCGGTCGCGGAGCAGGTCGCGGAGGGTCGATCCCGCGAGCGGGCCGTCGGCGACGACGGAGACGTCGGCGCGGTGGTCGGACACCTCCCAGCTCTCGGCGTGGTCGGATCCGTCGCCGATCGGCTTGCCCAGCACGCTCCCCGAGCCGACGGCCGCCCCAGATCAGGCGTTTCAGGATCGGCTCGAACCGGAGCGGGTGCATCGGCGGCGGCCCGGCGGGCGGGGTCGGGGCGCGGGCCGGGCCGGACCGGGGCGGGCGGGGGGTCGAGAATGCGGGCATCGCGGGGCCTCCGTGGCGGACATCACGCCCCGTCCTCGGGGCCACTTCTTCCGGGAGCGTAAGGGGTCTTAGCTCGATCCGCCGCCGCCGCGGCGGAGCAACGCCGGATCCCGCCGGAACCGGCGGTCGACCATCCCGTTTGTAACGGCGATCGCCCCCGGCGCGAAGGCCTGGCGGGCCGGGCGTGGTGCCTGGTAAACTCTCAATACAGGAACGCTCCCGCCGGATCGGCCGTCCCCGCGAGGCCCCCGGCGGCGCCGCTCGATGGGACCCGGCCTCGGGACCGGCCGGTGCGCCCCGCGTCTCCTCCCCCACCCCACCGCCGCGCCGATCCCAATCCACGACGGATCGCCCGCGCCCTCGCCCCCGGTCTGGGAGGTCGACCCCTCATGCCCGCCGACAAGGACCTGTTCGCCGAAGAGCGTCACATGGTGACGATGAGCTTCGGCGACCACCTGGAGGAGCTCCGCGTCCGGCTGATACTGGCCCTGCTCGGCCTGGTCGTCGGCATCGTCATCACCTTCATCCCGCCGTTCCTGGGCCGGCTGGTGATGATCAAGATGGAGGAGCCCGCTTCGAAGGCCCTCAAGCAGTTCTACAAGGAAGACGCCGAGCGGCGGATCCTGGAGGCGAAGGAGGCTCAGGCCCGCACCCCAAGGTCACCTACGACATCGACGCGGCCCAGCTCATCGGCCAGATCCGCGACCTCGCGCCCGAGGCCAGGCTGCCAGACCCGGCGACGGTCGAGGGCAAGACGATCAAGATGGACGTGCAGGCCCCGCTGGCGGAGACGATCGAGCTGATCTCCAAGGCCAGCAACGTGGAGCGCTCCGCCGTCGTCACGCTCGGGCCGCTCGAGGGGATCACGATCCTCTTCCTCGTCTGCACGATCACCGGGCTCGTCATCACGAGCCCGTGGGTCTTCTACCAGGTCTGGGCGTTCGTCGCCGCGGGGCTCTATCGCCACGAGCGGCATTACGTCCTGAAGTTCCTCCCGGTCTCGCTCGGCCTGTTCCTCGCCGGCGTGTTCCTCTGCTTCTTCTGCGTGTTGCCGGTAACTCTGGGTTTCCTGCTCCAGATCAACGTCTGGCTCAAGATCGAGCCGAGCCTGCGGCTCTCGGAGTGGATGGGCTTCGCGACGATCCTGCCGCTCGTCTTCGGCATCTGCTTCCAGACGCCGCTGGTGATGCTCTTCCTCGAGCGCGTCGGCATCCTTCAGGCCGAGGACTTCCGCAAGAAGCGGAAGTACGCCATCTTGATCATGGTCGTCGTGGCGGCGCGTCGTCACGCCCGGGCCCGACGTCTTCAGCCAGTGCATGCTCGCCGTGCCGATGATCGCCCTCTACGAGCTGGGCATCCTGCTTATGGGCCGCGGCAAGCGCAAGGCCAGGCCGCCCGCCACGACGTGACCCCCTTCTCGCCGGACCCCGCCCGCCATGAGCGACGCCCGAGGCATCGTCTTCCTGGTCGGCGCGGGTCCTGGAGACCCAGGCCTGCTGACGCTTCGCGGGCATGAGCTGCTCAAGTCGGCCGAGGTGGTCGTCTACGACCGCCTGGCCAATGACCGTCTGCTCGACCTGGCGCCCGCGTCGGCGGAGAGGATCTGCGCGGGCAAGACGTCGGGGCGGCACACGATCCCTCAGGAGGACATCAACCGGCTGCTCGTCTGCGCGCCCGCCTCGGCAAGCGCGTGGTCCGACTCAAGGGGGGCGACCCATTCGTCTTCGGCCGAGGCGGCGAGGAGGCCGAGCACCTCCGGCTCGAGGGCGTGCCATTCGTCGTCGTCCCGGGTGTGACGGCCGGAGTGGGCGTTCCCGCCTATGCCGGGATTCCGGTCACGCATCGCGATGCCAGCTCGGCCGTCGCGTTCGTGACGGGCCACAACGACCCGGAAGTCGATGAGCGGCTCGACTGGAAAGCTCTGGCCGCCTTCCCCGGCACGCTGGTCATCTACATGGGAGTGACGCGGCTGGCCGCGATCTGCCGGGTCCTGCTCCGTCATGGCCGGCCGGCGTCCACTCCGGCGGCGATGATCCAGTCAGGTACCTTGACGCGGCAGCGGACCGTCGCCGGCACGCTGGGGGATTTACCCACGCTCGTCGCCGAAGCCGGCCTCGGTGCGCCGGCGATGGTGGTCGTCGGCGAGGTCGTCGCCAGGAGGCCCGCTCTGTCCTGGTTCGAAGGCCGCCCCCTGTTCGGCCGAACGATCGTCGTCACCCGGCCCGAGGGGGAGTCGGACCGGTCGGCGAGCACCCTGGAAGCGCTCGGGGCCGAGGTGCTCGTCGCGCCGACGGTCGCCATCCGGCCGGTTGACGATCACGGCCCGCTCGATCGGGCGATCGGCCGGCTGGCCGAGTTCGACTGGCTCGTCTTCACGTCTTTGAACGGCGTCACTCATTTCCTCGATCGGCTCGCTGCGCTGGGTCGCGACTTACGCGCTCTCGGGCATCTCAAGCTGGCGGCGATCGGCCCAACGACGGCCGAGGCGCTGGCGCGATATCGGCTCCGGGCGGATCTTGTGCCGGAGGAATACCGCTCGGAGGGTCTGGCAGAAGGCTTGATTCGCGAGGCCTCGGGCCGTCGCATCCTCCTGGCTCGGGCCGACCGGGGGCGGTCGTTGCTCAGGGATGAGCTGGAACGGGTCGCCCATGTCGAGCAGGTGGCCGTGTACCGGAACGTCGACGCGGAGTCGCTCCCGGCCGAGGTCTCGCGAAGGATCGAGGCCGGCTCCATCGACTGGATCACGCTGACCAGCTCGGCGATCGTCGCGCGACTCCACGCGATGCTGAGCGAGCCGGCCCGCGCCCGGGTCGGTCGGACGGTCCGGCTGGCGAGCATCAGCCCGGTCACGACCGAAGCGGCGCATCGAGTGGGCTGGGACGTGGTGGCGGAGGCCGGGGAATTCACGTGGGATGGGCTGGTCGCGGCGATCGTCCGGTTTGAGGCGGCGCGATCCCCCTGATCGCCACGTCGAGGCGGCGTCCCCGTCGATCATGGGCCGTGATCCCGCACGAAGTTACACCGAGGTGAACGAAAGGCGTACGCTCGGGTTCGCTCGGCGAGGTTCCCGGCCGAGCCGGGACCCGACGGAGCCCGCCGGAATCCAACGTGACAGCCGCGTCGGCCTTCCGTCGGGCGCGCGGGAGGCGAAACTCGAAGCGTCGGCATGGCGGACCTGTGAAGGCGAGGAGTCAGCCCCGTGTCTCTGGCCTGCCCGTCGTGCGGACGGACGATCGCGATCAAGGACGCCAAGCCCGGCCGGTTCCGGGTGCCCTGCCCCGAGTGCGGCCAGCCGTTCCGGCTCGAGGTCGGCGAGGGAGGCGATCCGATGATCGCGCGTCCGATGGACGAGCCGGCCGACGGGGCGCCGCTCGCCGATCCACTGGCCGACGCCCGGCGGATCGGACTCCGCGTCCTCGCGGCGATGGCCGAGCGCGCGGATGGGCCTGGCGGGCGCTGATCCATCGCAAGGCGACCGTCGGCGGGGCGCTAATCCTCCAGGAGGTGGGGCGGACGTCGCTCGGGACGGTAGCGCGAGGGCGACAGGTGCTGCTGGGCCGCGACGTCCTCGTGCGGACGATGCCGGCCGACTGGGCCTCCGGGCCCGAGGCGCGGGCACGCTCGTATGAGCTGGCCATCGTGTCGGCCTGTGTCGATCATCCGAACCTCCTTGCTCGGCTGGAATTCGGCGAGGACCGCGGCCGACGGTTCACGATCGAGGAGTCGCTCGAGGGCACGACCCTCGCGGCCCTTGCCGCGCGCGACGACTGGCCGGGCGGCGACGCTGCCCTCGTCCCGATCCTCCACGCAACCCGGGGCCTGCTGGCCGCCCACGAACAGGGCCTCGCCCACGGCCACTTCTCGGCCGAGCACGTCTGGATCGACCGCGGAGGCGTCGCGAAGCTCGCCGGGATCGGCCTGACGATCATGCCCGGCGCTGAGACCCGCGATGGCGCCGAGCCGTTCGGCCTTTCCGCCGCCCGCGACGTCCAGGCGCTCGGCCAGACGCTCGATATGCTCGTTACGCCGCGTAAGACCGAGAGGGCTGCTGCCTCCCCGGAAGTCCGGTCGATCGTCGGTCGGACGCGGGCGGCGGGGACGGCCGACCGGTTCAAGGACCTGGCCGAGGCGGTCGCAGCGATGGAGTCGGCGCTGGGCTCGGTGTCGGTCTCCGAGGGCGAGTCGGCACGGCTGGCGGCGATCGCCGAGCGTCATCACGACGTCCCGCTCGCCTCGCTCCGTGCGAAGCTGGCCGCCGGGTTCTTCGGCGTCTGCACGCTCTTCACGCTTCTGTTCGCGATCGCCGGGCGATTTGGTGCGGCCGCGGGCGTGCTCGGGCTCTGCGGGATGACGGCGGGAGTCTATGCCCTCCTTCGCGCGGGAACGGCGCGGCGGTCCGACGTCTTCGGCAAGGCCCGCGAGCTCGTCCTCGGCGGGCGTCGGGCCGACTGGCTGACGGTGCTTGCCGTCTTCGTCGGAGCTATCGTCGTCCTCTTCGCCCTCGGCTGGCTCGCGGGGTGGGTCGTGCTCGGCATCGTGGCGGCGATCCTCGCGGTCGGCTTCCTCGTCGCCCTCGACGCCCCGATCGACCGCGACCGCGAGGGCCCGCTGAATGAGGCCCGCGACCTCCTGGCGAGCCTCCGGGCGCGCGGCGTGTCCGAACTCTCGCTCCGCGAGTTCGCGTGCAAGGCCGGCGGAGTGCGGTGGGACGAGCTTTACGAAGCGCTCTTCGGCCTCGAGGAGACCCGTCGCGCCCGGGCGATCTGGGGCGAGGTCCGTCCGCGTCGCTTGCACTTGGGCGACTGGCGATTCCCCGTCCTCGACTGGTTCGACGCCCGGCTCCGCGACCGCCGGGAGGCTCGGCGCGGGCGATGTTCGAGTCGGTCGAGGAGCAGGCGCTGGTCGCTCAGAAAGTCAACGAGATGACCGCCCGCCGCAAGTCGCGGCGGATCGCCGAGGCGCTCGTGATCGTCTCTTGCGAGGTCCGCGCCTCGTCGCTGGCCCGGCTCGCGCCCGACCGATCCGACACGATCCGCGTGACGCCGCGGCCCGTGCCCGACCTGATCCGCGAGGCCGTCGACACGCCCGACAAGCTTCTGACCACGACCTGGAGCGACGAGCGGGACAAGGAACGCGGCCCGAACCCCTTGCTCCGCCTCGTCGCGGCATTCACCGGCCCCCGCACCCGATTCCTGCTCGGCGGCCTGCTCTGTGCCCTGTTCCTGCTCTGGGCCGAGCAGGTCGGCATCATCTCGTCGACCGAGATCCGCGAGAAGGCCGAGCGGGCGATCGCCGAGCGCGACGTCGGCCGGCTCCAGGAGGTCAACGTCGACGTGGCCCGGATTCACACCACGGACGAGACGCTTCGCATCCCCGGTATGCCCGAGGCGCTTACGCGGCTCGTCTCGGGCTACGGTGTCGGGGCGGCGGGGTTGATCTTGATCGTCTCGGCGCTGGTGTCCGGCTCGCGGATCGCCTTCTTCGCGATCCCGGCGGCGGCGATCGCCTGGCTCGGTCCGAAGCTCGGCATCCCGGCCTTCGGACCGCTTGCGGCGCCGACGGTCGCGGCAGCGATCGGGGCGGTAGTGCTGGTCGTGGGGATGCTCTGGGAACGACGGCGGTGAGGCCCGTTCAAATCTCCCAGCGGCGACCGTCGCGGTGCATGACCTCGATCGTCGGCCTCGGCTTGCCGGCCACGAGGCGGAAGGTCAGCGGTAGGACCTTCGACGCCAGCGGCTCACCCGCTTTGCCGGCCGATTTGCCGACCAGTGCGAGCTTGCGCCGGCTCAGGCGATAAAGTTCGAGTCCCCAGGGGTCACGATCCACGATCAAGAGTTCGCGGACCTGAACTTTGGCGTAGAACTCGAGCTTGTCCCGGCGCGGTCGCCTTCACCGCTGAGGATCTCGATGGCGAGGTCGGGGCCGCCGAGCCAGTGGGTATTCATGTCCCGCGCGGACGTCCCGCGCAAAAGACGGCGACGTCCGGTTCGCGGTAGTTCGCCGTCCAGTCGTCGGCCCGATCGCTCACGTTCACGCCCGCGAAAGCGGAGCCGAGTCGGCCTCCATCGAGGACCGCGAACAATGTCGCCGTGAGTCGAGAGACGAGATCCTGATGTTCGTTGTCGGCCAATGGGGACACGACGTAAACGCCGTCCCAGGCCTCGTCGTGCTGGTCGGCCCCCGTCTTGGCGCGGCGGGCCTTGATGTCCTCGATCGTCCGCGGATCGGTGATGAACATCGCCACGGCCGGGCCCTCCGCTCAGATGAACTCGTTGATCAGGTTCTCGAGCATCTCCTGCCGCCCGCTGGCGTTCGTCGCGGCGTCGCCCTTGGGGAGGATGTAGGCCTCGAGGTCGGCGAAGCTGAGCCTGGCCCGACTCGATCCGCCGGCCGAGCTCGCCGTCCCAGCTCTTGTAGCGCTCCTTGACGAAGGCGGCGAGCCGGCCGTCCTGGCGGATCGCGTGGGCGATCTTCAGGCCGCGGGCGAAGGCGTCCATGCCGCCGATGTGGGCGTGGAAGAGGTCGATCGGCTCGAAGCTCTCGCGGCGGACCTTGGCGTCGAAGTTCACGCCGCCGGTCGTGAAGCCGCCCATGTCGAGGATGCAGAGCATGCACTGGGTCGTCAGGTAGATGTCCGTCGGGAACTGGTCGGTGTCCCAGCCGACGCAGCGGGTCGCCGGTGTTGGCGTCGATCGAGCCGAGGGCGCCCGCGGCGATCGCGACTGCGCATCTCGTGCATCATCTCGTGGCCGGCGAGCGTGGCGTGGTTGGTCTCGAGGTTGAGCTTGAAGTGCGGGAGCAGGTCGTAGGTGCGGAGGAAGTTGAGGCAGGCGCGCGGCGTCGGAGTCGTACTGGTGCTTGGTCGGCTCCTTCGGCTTGGGCTCGATGTAGAACGGGCCGGCGAAGCCGATCTGCTTCTTGTAGTCGACGGCCATGTGGAGGAAGCGCGGCGAGGTGGTCGAGCTCGCGCTTCATGTCGGTGTTCAGCAGCGTCGAGTAGCCCTCGCGACCGCCCCAGAAGGTGTAGCCCTCGCCGCCGAGCTCGTGCGTCACCTCCATCGCCTTCTTCACCTGCGCGGCGGCGAAGGCGAAGACGTCGAGGTTGGGGCTCGTGGCCGCGCCGTGCATGTAGCGGCGGTTGGAGAAGAGGTTGGCGGTGCCCCAGAGCAGCTTGACGCCGGTCCGGTCCTGCTCGTCCTTGAGGACCTTGACGACCTCGTCGAGGTTGGCGTGGCTCTCCTTGAGCGTCGGCCCCTCGGGGGCGACGTCGCGGTCGTGGAACGCGTAGAACGGGGCGCCGAGCTTCTCGAAGAACTCGAAGGCGACCTTGACCCGGTCGCTGGGCGTTGGCGACGGACCCGGTGCCGTCGTCCCAGGGCCGGACGGCGGTGCCGACGCCGAACGGGTCGCACAGCGGGTTGGCGAACGTGTGCCAGTAGACGACCGAGAACCGCAGGTGGTCCTTCATCGTCTTGCCGCCGACGATCTCGTCCGGGTTGTAGTGCTTGAACTCGAGCGGGTTCCTCGACTTGGGACCGCCGTACTGGATCTTCGGCACGCCGGGGAAGAACTCGGACATCGGACGGTCCTGGATCGTGCAGGGGACGCGGGGGAGGTCAGGCCCCCAAGTCTAAGGGGGGACGCGAATTCCCGGCAAGTCCCGCCCGGTCGGCGGTCAGGGCCGGTCCCGGCCGCAGAGGCGAGCGTCGGGTTACAGCCGACCCTGGGCCGGGCGCCGAGCGAACCCGAGCGTACGCCTTTCGTCCGCTCTCGTACGGTGCCGTGCGGGACGGCGGGCACCCACGGCCGGTCCACCCCGGGCCCCCCCGCGCCGAGCGAACCCGAGCGTACGCCTTTCGTTCGCCGCGGTGCGGCTTCGTGCGGGCCGGGGCCGGGATGCCGGACCGGTTCGGGCCCCGGTCGGTCGATGCAACGGACCCGTGGCTCGGCGACGCGGGCGGGTTATGTCGAAGGTCTTCGGGCCCGGATTTCGCGAAGCCGCTCGGCGATGATGTGCGAGGCCCGGGTGCACCCGCGCTTGTCGGCGTGCATCGGGTCGGAGAACTCGTCGTCGGGGACGGCGGTCCTCAGGTCGATGACGTCGGCCTGTTCGGGAGCAAACGCGCGAGCGAGCGCCTTGTTCATCGCGGCGACCGCGGCCACTGGGATTCGCTCGCGGAGGACGCTGCTCTCGGGCATGAGGACGACCACGGGCGTCGCCCCCGTCTGGCGGATGGCGGCAATGGTCTCCGCGAGCAGGTGCGCCTGGAGGCCGTCGGCGTCGAAGCTGCGCGGGTCGTAGATTCCCCAGGAGGGCCAGACCTGGGAGAGGAGCCGCGGCGTCCGGATCGGCGGCCAGTGCTCCTTGGGCGGGTAGCCGTCCGAGTCGTGCCAGGGCGTGGGGTCGGGGTCGAAGATCGCCCCGATGTCGACGCCCAGGCCGTCCGCGACCCGGATCCGGGACAGGTACAGCCCGATCTTGGCGATCAGGCTGGTGCGCGGGCGGTTGTGGAGGACCCACGACTCGGAGGTCACGAGGTCGCGGACGGCCTTCGCGGCATTGAGCGGGCTCCTCGCGGCGACCGCGGCCTTGAGCTCGGCGACGGCCTGCGGCGGCGACTTCTCATCGCGCGAGGCCGACGCCTCGACCATGCCGTGCGGGTTGGTGCCGAGGATGACGATCTCGGGCTTCGGCTCGGCGTAGCGGATGAGCCGGACCATCTCGAGAACCTTCTCGAAGCCGCCGCCGAGCCCCGTGACCGACGCCCAGCGCAGGCCGCCGCCGGCCTCGGCCTCGAGGATCCTCGGGTTGATCCCGGCCTCGGCCGTCGAGAGCCCCACGATCACGCCGAGCCCCCATCGCGGCCCGGCCGCCGCGCGGTGCGAGCGCGTGATCCCGGCGATCCGCCGGCCCGTCCCCTCGATGTCCCACGAGGCGAGATGCACCCGCTCGCGCAGCGACGCCGGGGCAGGACCGGTCGAGGCCCGCAGCACAACGTCCAGCACGACCATCGCCGCCAGCACGGCCAGCGCGACGGTGGCGATCCCGCGAAAACGAGCGAAGGAGATCATGGCGGCCCCGCGTCAGAAATTCTGATACAGGAAAACGCTGCCCTTCTGGCCGATGCACAGGACGAGGATCACCCGCAGCGCGATCCAGCCGACGCGGGCCGCGAACTGCAAGCCGCCGGGCCGAGGTGGGGCCGTTTCACCGCCGTCTTCCGGATTCATCGCGGGAACCTCGTATGTCGATAAGAGTCTCCAGTGCGAGGCGGTCCACGACCAGCCCCAGTCGGAGAACTGCACGGCCATCGCGAAGGCGATGTACTCGAACGTCACGACAACCATGACGGCCCGGATCCACGGGTTGGCCATGTACGCCGCCAGCCCCTTCCGCTTCAGCCGCTTCGTCAGCACGGCGCGGTAGAGGTTGCAGACGACCAGGCCCAGGGCCTGGAGCATCCCCCACGCGAGCATCGGCACGCTCAGCCCGTGCCACAGGCCCACCAGCAGGAAGGAGATCGTGAAGGCGACCGACGCGACCAGCAGGCACGCGAGCCGCCGGTGCGGCGCATCAGCGCGACCTGCAGGGGGATGAAGACGTTGCGGCGGACGAACTGCGAGAGCGAGATGTGCCAGCGGTCCCAGTAGTCGATCACGTTGCGGGCGAGGTAGGGCCGGTTGAAGTTCTCGGGCGTCGCCACGCCGATCAGGCGGCCGACGCCCACCGCGATGTCGCTGTAGCCGCTGAAGTCGAGGTAGATCCAGAGGTAATTGAACTGGACCTCGAGCAGCAGGTAAGGGCCGCGGGCGCGAAAACCGGTGAGGAATACGGTCTCGATCGCGTACGCGAGGACGAACTTCTTGAACAGGCCCGACGCGATCCGCTCGCCGCCCTCGAGCGCGTCGGAGACGCTCGGCGGCGGGGGCACGGGCGGCTGGTCGCAGAACTCGTCGAACGACTCGATCGGGCCTGCGGCGAGCATGTGGAACGGCACGAGATAGTTGATCGTCGCGATTGGGTCGGGCGGCGGCCTGCGGCCTTCGGCCACGGCGCGGGCGGCATCGACCCACCGCAGCGCGACGTACGAGAAGCCGACCGCCGCGAGGATCGCCCGCGCCCCGGCCGGGCCCGTCCCGGGCAGCTTGTGGATCACGAATAGCGTCAACACCGCGGTCCCGCCGACCGCCACCGCGAGCCGGCCGAACGGGCTGTGGGCGAGGCGGAGAAACAGCCACGCGACGAGCAGGCCGGCCACCGCCACCGGAGTCCAGCGGCCGAGTAAGAGGGCGAGGAACGCGACGTTGATGCACGCCAGGGCCCATTTCCGGGCCGCCGCGCGCTGGAGCGGGACCAGGACGAGGATGGCGACGAGGACCGTGCACCAGAAGGTGACGCTGAACAGGTCGACCCCGGTGCTATCCATCGACGTATCGGCTCTCGTCCGGACAGGTCGACACCTCGCCCGCGGCGCCGGGGCCCTGGCGCCGCGGACGCATGGCGGAACGCGTCACGAAATTCCAGCAACTGCGATCGGCCGGGTCAAGTCCGGCCCCGACGATCGCGGGTCGCGGGCTCGACTCACCGAGCACCGGCAGGCTCGCCGAGGGCGGCGAAGATGCCCTGCATGAACGCGGGGAGATCATCGGGCGTCCGGCTGGTGATGATGTTGCCGTCGCGCGGCGCATGCCTCGTCGACCCACCGGCCTCCGGCGTTCTCGAGGTCGTCGCGAACCGACATGAACCCCGTCACCTTCTTGCCCTGGATGCACCGGGCCGAGCACAGCATCCACGGCCCGTGGCAGATCGCGGCGAGGATCTTCCCCTGCTTGCCGGCCTGGGTCACAAGGTCGACCATCGCCCGGTGCCTGCGCATGTGGTCGGGCGAGTATCCGCCCGGGATGATGATCGCGTCGAAGTCGGCGGCCGAGACGTCGGAGGCCGAGACGTCGGCCTTGGCCGGGTAGCCGTGCTTCGAGGCGTACGTCTCGCCCGCCTTCGGGCCGACGATCTTCACGTCGGCGCCGGCCTCGCGGAGCCGCAGGACGGGGTACCAGAGCTCGAGGTCCTCGTAGAACTTCTCGACCAGGACGGCGACACGCTTGCCTTTGAGCGAATCCATCGGAGGGCCTCCGTGATGGCGGGAGGGGGACGCGAGGGCTCACCCATTCTACCGAGGCCCGCCGTCCCGTTCCCAGGAGGGGACGTAGCCGGCCGCGCCGGGGCGGGCGATCTTCATCCGGTCCGCGTTCCGCCGGGCTTCCTCGTGGTGGGCACGCTGGCCCTTCGTGGCGCGGCGGACGCCTCCCTTGAACGTGTAGTGCCAGGCGCCCTCGACCTCGTCGAGATAGGCCACGTGCCCGTCGGCGACCATCAGGCCCACGAGGCCCGCGCGAAGCCTCACGAAGTCGCCGAGCGGGTCTTTCGCGTCGAACGCAACCGCTTCGGAGCCGGACCGCTCGACGACGGCGCGATGGAAGTTCACAAGCTCATAGAGGTCGGCGTTCAGGCACATCCCGCCCTCGACCAGGCCGTTCGCGTAGAGCTCGAGGCCGGCGATCTTGTCCGTCGTCACGACCGCACGCCCGTCGGCAAGCTTGCCGTAAATCCACGTTCCGTCCCTGGGAATGCCCACGATCGTGCCCCCGCCGACGATGGCGAGCAGTGTGTTGTCGGGCGAGATCCAGAGATCGTAGCGAATCGCGTACTTCGTCCCCTTCCCGTCTCGGAATGGGCCGAGGTGGCGGAACTCGAGCTTCGCGGCCAGAGCGTTGGTGGCCGCCGAGTAGGGCGTTTCGGGGAACGGCTCGTCCGGGGCGAACGGTACGTAGGGCATCACCAGACGCCGCTCGCGCATGCTCATCGCGGCGATGATGATCGCGAAGAAGGCGCGGAGCGCGTACAGCGCAACGCCGACGATGAGGACGATGCGCAGGCCGAACGGCAGACTCTCGAACATCCCCTCGCTCCGCGACGGTCACGCCTGCGCCGGGACCGGCTCGGCCTTCGGTCCATGGACAATATCGGCCACGGCCGCTTCCAGGCCCTCCTCGGTCAAATAGGGCGGCTCGTATCCTAACACCCGCCGTGCCTTCTCGATGGAGAAATCAAGGTTGAGGCCCAGGAATTTGTACCGGGCCTTGTTGACCAGGGGCGGCTTCGTCGAGCCTCGGCGGATGGCGACGCCTTCCATGACGTTCGCCAGGAACCGCGCGAGCCAGAGCGGGATGTGGCGCCGCGGCTCCTTCAGGCCGGCGAGCCGGGCGACGCGGCCGACGAACTCCCGCTTCGAGACGCGGCGGCCGTCGGTCACGTTGAAGACCTCGCCGACGGCCGCGGGCGACTCGGCGGCGAGGAAGATCGCGTGGACCAGGTTCTTCACGTAGATGCAGTTCAACGCCTGCTCGCCCGAGCCGAAGTAGCGGAAGACGCCCGAGCGGAGCGAGTTCAGCAGCTTCGGCAGGACGGTGCGGTCGCGCTCGCCGTAGATGAAGCCGGGCCGGACGACCGTCAGCGGGAGCCTGTGCTCCCTGACGTATGACAGGGCCAGGGCCTCGGCCTCGTTCTTGGAGCGGGTGTAGCCGTCGAGTGCATTAGCCGCGGTCGGCACGGTCTCGTCGGTGCCGAAGTGGTCGCGCGCCCTCGTAGACGCCCAGGCTGCTGACGTGCACGAACCGCTCGACGCGGGCGTCGACGGCGGCGTCGAGCAGGAGGCGCAGGGCCTCGACGTTGAGCCGGCGGAACTCCTCGAGCGGGCCCCAGTCGCCGACCTTGGCCGCGCAGTTGATGACCCAGTCGGCCCCGGCGACGCCCGCGCGAAGGGCATCGGCGTCCTCGAGGTCACCCGGGACCTTCTCGACGCTGAGGGAGTCGAGGAAGCTCGTGTCGCTCGACGCACGGACCAGCGCCCGGATGCGATGGCCGCGACGGAGCGCCTCCTCGGCCACGTGGCTGCCGACCAGGCCGGTCGCGCCGGTGAGGAAGATGATCTTGCTCATGCCGGTGTTCATCGCGGGTGTGCGTCTCGCGGGACGGGGGAGCGTCTGCCGATTCCCAAGGCTACACCGACAACTCCGCCACGGCAAATCGGACCGGTCGGCCGGTCCGTCGAAGGGCGAGGATTGTGACGATTCGGGGTGGTGCGCCGGCGGGCCGGCGGTGTAACCTGGATGTCTTGGCCTCGCGCGGGCGTGCGGGAGTCCGGGTCGCGATTGACAGCCTGCCGCGGCCGGCCTAGCATGCCCATCCTTCGCCGCGGGGCCCGGGATCGCGTCCGCGCGACGTCCGGCGAGTCGTCATCGGTCCGAGCGCCGCGGCCTCGGCCGGCAGCCAACGGGGTGGAATTCCAGACATGGCCAGCGCGCTCGAAGCCGGCGGAGGTCGAGTCGTTCCGCGAGGTGCTCCAGGGGCTGCGGGCGCGGCTCCGCGGCGACCTCAACCAGATGACCGACGAGGCGCTCCGCCGGGACCAGCCGGAGTCGTCGGGCAACCTCTCGAACGTCCCGCTCCACATGGCCGACGTCGGCACCGAGAACTACGACCAGGAATTCACCCTCGAGCCTGATCGAGAACGAGCAGGAAGTGCTCGAGCAGATCTACGACGCGCTGTCGAGGATCGAGAAGGGCACCTTCGGCTCGTGCGAGAACTGCGGCCAGCCGATCGCCAAGCCGCGGCTCCAGGCCATCCCCTACGCCAAGTTCTGCATCGATTGCGCCCGGGAGCGGGAGAAGCAGGGATGACGAGGCCCGCGGTGCCGCTCGGACGCGTCGTCCTGTTCTGGTCGATCGCCCTGGGCGGCGCGGCGTTCGACCTGGCGACCAAGGCCGCCATCTTCTCCTGGGTCGGCGACCCGAACACGTCGCCCCCGAGCAAGTCGATCATCCCCGACGTCCTCGAGCTGCGCACGAGCTACAACCCCGGCGCCCTCTGGGGATTCGGCCGGGGCTGGGCCTATTCGAGCACGGTCTTCGCCGCGCTTTCGGTCGTCGCCGGCGTGGCGATCGTCTTCTGGCTCTTCGTCCGCGGTGCGGCCGCCGACGCCCGACTGACCGCCGCGCTCGGCCTGATCATGGCCGGCGCGCTCGGCAACTGCTACGACCGGCTCGTGCTCGGCCATGTCCGCGACTTCGTCTACTTCCACGTCGATCCGATCGGCTTCGAGTGCGCCATCTTCAACTTCGCCGACAACATGCTCGTCGCCGGCGCACTCATCCTGATGGTGCTCGCACTGAAGCCGGAGCGGCCGGCCGAATCGGCGGCCGCGTCGAAGGCGCCGTGCCCGCCTCTTGAGCAGACTGGGGCGGCGCTCAGGGCGTCACCTGGATCTTGGAATCCGTCCGCACCGTCACGCTCCGACGTGCGTCGCCCGGGATGGCCACGCTCACCTCGAACCCGTCGTCGGTCAGCCGATGCTCGATCGCCGGCTCACCGGCCTCGATGCGCAGCTTCCCGAGCGAGCGAGCGTAGCGCCCCGTCTCGCGCGGAAGGCTCCCTGCGCCTCGTACACCTGCATCAGGCGGGCGCGGGCGGGCCATGTGGGGTCGGGACGGAAGGAGACGGTCCCGGGCTCGCCCCGGGTGAACTGGACGTAGCCCCAGCGATCGGGCACATGCATCGCGATCCGGCCTTGAGGGGACCAGACCCAGTTATCGTCGGTCAGAGGGACCGGCTCGTATTTGCCGGCGCGCACGCGGTGGCGCCACTCGACTCGCGAGAAGTTCAGCCGCCACTGGTCGCCGTCCTTCGGGGGCGTGGAGGCGTGGGCGAACCTGGCGAATGACGTCCACGGCATGGCGATCTCGACGGTCCAGCCCTCGTCCTTATCGTTGGGCTCGTTGAGAGTGCCGTGGATGTGGACCGCCGTCTTCAGGCCCTCGATCTCGAACGAGTCCTGCGCCTTGCCGCCGTCGCGATACGACTTCGCGAGGAACAGGTCCCAGGTCGTTCCGAGGGCGTTGATCTCGAGCTCGGCATACTCGTGGTTGTCGCCGTCGGGATCGACGAAGACCTCGAAGTCAAGGTCGTGGAACAGGACCGCGTCGTGCGCGGTCAGCCGGCCCCAGACGTGCGGCTCTTCGAGTTCGGCGGCGATGTAGAAATACCGGTCGTCCCAGAGCATCCTGGCGCGGGTGCGGAACCGGGGGCGGGGTTTCGCGTCGCCCTCGATGTCGACGAATTCGTCGGTCCAAGGCGCGCGGGACCACGCGGGGTCGTCGAGCTTGCCGTCGACCTTGATTGGGACATCGGCGCGGTAGCAGACATACCCCTTCGGATGGGGCGTGTCGGCCGCTACGAGCGCGAGCGCCACGACCGCGGCCCGCCAACCCTCTCGCACGTCCATCCGCGCTCCTCGGCGAATTCCGCTCTCCGCACTCTTCACTGTTCACGCTCGGCACCGGCCTAAGCGCGGAGTGAACAGTGAGGAGCAAGAAATCCTGGGCGCCAACGCGTCCGCGAAGACCCGTCGACACGACCAGCCTAGCGGCCACGTTCCGCTCCCGCAATCTCGGCGAACTGGGGGAGTGCGTCGCCACCGGGTGGCGGATAAGATGTCGGTCACGCCGGGGTGCTACCCTCTCGCCTTTCGCCCGCCGCGCGACCTCTCCGCGATCCGTCCCTCCCCTCGTCCCCCGGAGACCGCGAGTCATGCCGATCCGACCGAAAACGTTCACCCTGCTCTGCGCCGCGGCGTTCGTGCCCGGCCTCGCGCTTTACGCGCAACAACCCGCGCCTGCGGCCAAGGAAGAGCCCCGGACCAAGACGGAGCAAAAGGAGGCCCCCAAGAGGGAGGCGGCGAAGAGCGACGTTGAAAAGATCATCGACGAGGGCACAAACCGCTCGCAGGTCATGAAGACGCTGGGCTACCTCAGCGACGTCATCGGGCCCCGCCTGACCGGCTCGCCCGGCCTGAAGCGCGCCAATGAGTGGACCCGCGACCAGCTCAAGGGCTACGGCCTGGAGAACGCCGCACCTCGAGCCGTGGGGCCCCTTCGGCAAGGGCTGGACGCTCAAGGGCTTTTCGGCCGAGGTCGTCGAGCCGCTCTGCATCCCCCTGATCGCGTACCCCAAGGCCTGGTCGCCCGGCACCCACGGCCGGGTCGTCGCCGACGTCGTCTACCTCGACGCGAGCACCGACAGCGACTTCGCCCGTTTCAAGGGCCAGCTCCGCGGCAAGATCGTCCTAACGAGCCCGATCCTGCCGGTCGCGGCGCACTTCGAGGCGCCCGGCACCCGGCAGATCGACGCCCAGCTGCTCGACCTCGCGAACTCCCCGCCGCCCGGCGAGGGTCCGCGCCGCCCTCGCCGCGGCCGGCCGCAAGCCCCAGCGGCGGCGCCGGGCCCCGGCCAGGCCGCGGCCTCGAACAACCCGGCCGCCGCGGCGAATAATCCCGCGAACATGCTGGCCCAGATGGTCGTGAACCGCCGGAAGCTCGCCTTCGCCCTCGAGGAGGGCGCCATCGCCGTCCTCGAGCCGAGCCGAATGGGCGACGGCGGCACGATCTTCGTCGCCCAGGCCAGCGTCCCCGGCGCACCCGCACCGGGCGGCGGAGCCGGCCAGGCGAACACCCCGGTCGCCAGCGCCACCCAGCCCTCCAACGGCCAGCCGAACGCCGGCCAGGCCCAGGGCGGCAGCGGCGGCGGGGGCGGCCAGGGCGGTGGCGCCGGCCGCGGCGCGGGCCCACGCGGGCCGTCGGCGTGGGACAAGGATGCGCCGAAGAACCTCCCGCAGATCTCCGTGTCGAAGGAGCATTACAACCGGATGATCCGGATGATCGAGGCCGGCGAGACGCTCAAGGTCGCCATCGACCTGGCCGTCGAGTTCCAGGACATGGACCTGATGGCCTACAACACGATCGCCGAGATCCCCGGCACCGACCTGAAGGACGAGGTCGTCATGCTCGGCGGCCACCTCGACTCGTGGCACGCGGGCACCGGCGCCACCGACAACGCGGCCGGCTGCGCCGTCGGCATGGAGGCCGTGCGGATCATCAAGGCACTCGACCTCAAGCCCCGGCGCACGATCCGCATCGGCCTCTGGACCGGCGAGGAGCAGGGCCTGATGGGCTCGCGCGGCCTACGTCAAGGAGCACTTCGGCGAGGCCGCGTCCGGCGGCGGTGGTGGCGGCATGTTCGGCGGCGGGCTGGTCGTCGGCGCGCCGAAGGAGGGGACGAAGAAGCCCGAGTACGACAGGTTCTCGGCCTACTTCAACCTCGACAACGGCACCGGCAAGGTCCGCGGCGTCTACCTCCAGGGCAACGAGGCCGTCCGCCCGATCTTCCGCCAGTGGCTCGCCCCGTTCCGCGACATGGGCGCCGCGACGCTCACCCTTTCCAACACCGGCGGCACCGACCACCTGTCGTTCGACGCCATCGGCCTGCCCGGGTTCCAGTTCATCCAGGACGAGATCGAGTACGACACCCGGACCCACCACTCGAACCAGGACGTCTTCGACCGCACCCAGGCCGACGACCTGAAGCAGGCCGCCACCATCATGGCCGCGTTCGTGTACCAGACCGCCACCCGCGACGCCAAGCTGCCCCGAAAGGGCCAGCCCGCCGCGAAGTGACGTCGGTCGATCCGTCGATTCTCGCGCGCTAACCCGGCCTCCGTTGGGGCCGGGTTAGCGCGCGGAATCGATCGCTCGCTGGCTCCATCTCGCAAGCGTTACTAACCCTGGGCTAGGATAGTCGGACCCATCGCTAGCCCGGGACTGGACCCATGCGCTTCCCCCCGCCGAGCCCCTTCGTTGCCGCGCTCCTCGCGAGCGTCGTGCTCGTCTCAGGCACCGTCGCACTCGCGGCAGAGCCCGCTGCGCCGAAACAACGGACCGCCTGGACCACGACTCGCTTCGCCGGCACGCCCGACCCCGCGCCGCCCTACCGCGTCGAGCCCGCCTTTCCAAAGCTGACGTTCGACCGGCCGGTGCTGCTCGACTCCATCCCCGGCACCAACCACCTCGTCGTCGGCGAGGTCGGCGGCAAGGTTGTCAGCTTTCCGAACGACCCCGCCGCGAGCCGCACCGATCTCGCGCTCGACCTGGCCTCCGGAAGGCCCGGCGCCTCGGCCCTCTACGGCCTCGCGTTCCACCCGAAGTTCGAAGCGAGCCGCCAGGTCTTCCTCTGCTACGTCGCAAAGAACGACGACCCCGATGGCACCCGGGTCTCGCGCTTCGTCGCCCGGTCCGTCGACCCCCTCAAGATTGACCCGGCGTCCGAAGAAATCCTGCTCACGTTCCGCTCCGGCGGGCACAATGCCGGTTGCCTGGCGTTTGGACCCGACGGATATCTCTACATCGCGACGGGCGACGCCGCCGCCCCAACGCCGCCGGACTCCTACAAGACGGGCCAGGACCTGACCGACCTGCTCTCCTCGATCCTCCGCATCGACATCGATCATCGCGACCCCGGCAAGCCGTATCTCATCCCGCCCGACAACCTGTTCCTCGCGACCCGCGGCGCCCGCCCGGAAATCTGGGCCTACGGACTCCGCAATCCCTGGCGGATGAGCTTCGATCGCACGCGCGGCGACCTGTGGGTCGGTGACGTCGGCTGGGAATTGTGGGAGCTGATTTTCCTGGTCCGCGCCGGGATGAATTGCGGCTGGAGCGTCGTCGAGGGGCCTCAGCCCGTCCGGGCCGACGTCGCCCGCGGGCCGACGCCGATCGTGCCACCCGTCGTCGCGCATCCGCACTCCGAGGCCGCGTCGATCACCGGCGGCTATGTCTATCGCGGCAAGCGGCTGGGGGCGCTGGCGGGGTGTACGTTTATGGCGATTACCAGTCGGGAAAGGTGTGGGGCCTCCGGTACGACGGCCAGAAGGTCACCTGGCGCGGCGAGTTAGCCGACTCGGGCCTTCGCCTCGTGTCGTTCGGCGAGGACCGCGACGGCGAGCTGTACCTGATCGAATATGAGCGGACGAACCAGGTCTATCGGCTCGCGCCGGAATCGACGAGCACGCCCCGGCCGCCGTTCCCGCGCAAGCTCTCCGAGACCGGCCTGTTCGCCTCGACGCGCGACCTCGCCCCCGCGCCCGGCGTCGTCCCATACGCGATCAACGCCGACCTCTGGTCCGACGGCGCCGGCGCCGAGCGGCTCATGGCCGTGCCCGGCACCGGGTCGCTCGCGGTCGACTCCGGGCGGCTGCGATTTCCCGACGGATCGGTCCTGGCGCGGACCGTTTCTCTCGACCTCATCGAGGGCGACCCGAAATCCCGACGGCGGGTCGAGACCCAGGTCCTTCATCGCGAGGACGGAAGCTGGCGGCCGTACTCCTACCGGTGGGACGACGCCCAGGCCGACGCCACGCTCGTCGACGCCGCCGGCGCGAGCCGCTCGTTCACCGTCCGCGACGCCGGCGAACCCGGCGGCGCTCGCGAGCTCGCGTACCGCTTCGCCGCGCGGTCCGGGTGCGTCCTATGCCACAACCCGTGGGTCGAGGCCAGCAACGTCGTCTACGGCCGCCAATCGGCCTCGCCGCTGGCGACGACGATCGAGCAGCTCGACCGCGGCGACCAACTCGCGCGCCTCCAGTCCCTGGGGCTCGTGCACGCGATCGCGACGCCGACTCCGCGCCTGGTCGACCCGCGCGATCCATCGTCGCCGCTCGAATCCCGCGCGCGCTCCTACCTCCAGGCCAATTGCGCCACTGCCACCAGATGGGCGCGGGCGGATCGGCCAATATCGTCCTGAGCGCCCGGACGTCGCTCGCTGAGACGCACACGCTCGACGCCTCGCCCCTTCAGGGGTCGTTCGGCCTGACGGACGCCCGGATCATCGCCCCGGGCGAGCCCGAGCGGTCTGTGCTGTACTATCGGATCGCCAAGCTCGGCGCCGGGCGGATGCCGCGGGTCGGCTCCGACCGGGTGGACGTCGGCGGAACGCGGCTGATCGCCGAGTGGATCGCCTCGATGCCCCGCCGGTCGTCGGGATCGGAGCGTCTCGGCGACGGCGTCGACTCGCTCCGACACGACGCATCGGCGAAGACTCGTCGCGGGGCGCTCCAGACGTGCCTGCGGTCGACCGGAGGCGCGCTCGCCCTCGTCCGTGCGATCGACTCGGGGACTGTCCCCGTCTCCGTCGGCCGCGAGGCCGCCGGGCTCGCTCGGAGCTCCGCCGCGCTTGAGGTCGTCGACCTACTGGACCGTTTCCTGCCGGAGATCGAGCGGACGCGCCGGCTCGGGCCCGTGATCGACCCGGCGGCGATCCTGGGGATCTCCGGCGACGCCGGCCGCGGCGCGCGCTGTTCCGCGCCGGCGGCGCCACGGCGTGCCGATCGTGCCATCGCGCCGAGGGCGACGGTGTCGAGATTGGGCCGCCGCTCGACGGCATCGGCACGAAGTATCCACGTCCCGAGTTGCTGGCCCAGATTCTCGAGCCGTCTCGTACGATGGAGCCGAAGTACGCTCCGTGCACGGTCGCGACCCGCGACGGACGAGTTGTCTCGGGGCTGATCGTCGAGGACACGCCACAGGCCCTGGTGCTCCGCGACGCCGCGGGCAAGACGACGCGGCTCGCCGCCGACGAGGTCGAGGACCGCCGTCGCGAGTCGAAGTCGCTCATGCCCGACGGCCTCCTCTCCGGACTGACGGCCGACCAGGCGGCCGACCTGATCGCCTATCTCGCCAGCCTCAAAGCCACCGAGCGCGCGCGCGCCCGGCTCGACGGGACGATGATGATACCGGGGGCCGGCGGCGTCCTTGAAGTCGTGATCGCCGACGGGCGACTATTGGGGCACTTCGAGCGCGGGCGCGCAGTTCGCCGAAGAGCCGGAATTGACGCCCCGTCGCGTCCTGGACGATGTCGCCGATGTACTGGACGAAATCGGGGCTGATCAGCGCGTTGACCTCGTCGATCACCAGGAGGGCCGCGCGATGGTTGTCGAGCCCGCGCTCGGTCAGATAGTAGGTCGCCGGTGACGACGAAGGTCACGGCGTCGTCGCCGCCCATTCGATTCTCCCTGGTGAATCTACCGGTGTCGTGGTGATCGAACGAGCGATCGGTCTGGCCGCGCGCGCCGCGTCTCCGGCATCGCCAGGCCGAAGAACGCCAGCGCGACGGCGGCGATGACGGAGAGCGTCAGGAAGCCGGCATCGAAGCCGCGGTGCGAGACGACGACCCCGGTCAGGAACTGGCTGGCCGATGCCCCGATGCCGGTCGCGGTGGCGAGGGCGCCTTGCATCAGGTTGAACCGGCCCGTGCCGCGGGTAAGGTCGGCGATGACAAGGATGCCGACGACGCCGAAGATCCCCGCCCCGATGCCGTCGAGGAGTTGCATGGCGACCAGCAGCCTCGGGTCGTCCGTCAGGGTGTAGAGCAGGCCCCGCACCGGCAGGACGGCGAAGCCGACGAGGAACGTCGGCCGCCGGCCCCACGACTCGGCCAGCCGGCTCGCGAGGAGTGCGATCGGCACCATCACGAGCTGCGCGGCGATGATGCAGGCCGACATGTAGCCGGCCACACCGTCGGACTTCCCGGCCGTCATCTTCTGCCCGACCAGCGGGAGCATCGCCGCGTTGGCGAAGTGGAACAGGACGACCGACGCGGAGAAGATCAGGATGCGCCGATCCTGGAAGAGCTCCAGGGGGCCGACGATGCGCGTCGGCTTCCGGGCCGGGTCCGAGCTCGTGGTCGTGCATGACGTCGGCCGCGTCCGCGGCGTCGTCCCCTCGGGCGAGGTCGTCGTCGATCTCTTCGCGGCGGATGTTCAGGATCGCGACGATCGACACGCCGCACATGGCCGGCGAGCAGGTAGAAGATGCCCTCGTAGGCGATGTGGTCGCCGATCAGGCCCGCGAGGACGGCCGCGGCGACGTTGCCCGCGTGGTTGAACGCCTCGTTCCGGCCGGTCCGCCGCGCCATCCGGGCGTGTCCGACCAGGCCCAGGCTCACCGCGGCGATCGCCGGGGCGAAGATGGCCGCCGCGGCACGCCGATCGTCGCCTGGGCCGCCAGGATCACCGGGAAGGTCGGCACAAGGGCCATCGCGACGGCGCCCAGCGCGACCAGCGCCGAGGCCGCGATCATCCAGGCCCGCTTCCGCCGGGTTCGATCGATGATGGCCCCGGCCGGCGTCTGGGCGAGGACCGAGGCGAGCCCCATCGCCGACATGGCGAGGCCGATCCGCGACGGGTCCCACCGCTTCGTCGCCAGGTAGATCGCCAGGTAGGGGCCGAGGCCGTCGCGGACGTCGGCCAGGACCACGTTCAGCGCGTCGAGGGCCCGGAGGCTCTGTTGGCTCGGTTGCCCTGACTCGTTCTTCATCGGGTCGTGATCCCTCAGTAATGCGTCAGGGCCAGCCAGGCGACGCCGACCAGCGTCGTCATCAGGGTCAAGGGCACGCCGACCTTGAGATACTCGAGGAAGCCGAGCGTCGTGCCCGATCGGCGGGCGCTCTCGACGACGATCAGGTTCGCCACCGAGCCGAGCACCGTCAGGTTCCCGGCCAGCGTGCTCGACATCGCCAGGGCCAGCCACGCCTGCTCCCGGTTCGCCCCGGCCATCGCCTCCATCAGCGGCTCTGAACAGCAGGACCGCCGGGACGTTCGAGACGAGGTTCGAGAGCGCCAGCGACAGCCCGCTCACCATCACCACCGGCGAGTCGAGCAGCACCCGCCAGCGCTCGATGCCCCACGTCCGCACCGTCGTGGCCTCGAACGCATGAACGACGACGAACAGCCCGGCGAACATCACCAGCAGCGGCCAGTCGACCGCCGAGTAGACCTTCTCGGGGCGGACCCGGTCGAGCAGCAGTACCGCGGCCGCGCCCAGCGCCACCAGGGCGATCGGCGCCCCGGTGAAGAAGAGGCCGACCGTCGCAAGCGCCACGGCGACGGCTCTTGGATAGCAGCCGGCGGATGCAGGCGAGGCGCGGCGACCTCCGCGTCCGCCCCGCCCTCCGACTCGGCCAGCACGTCCCGATAGATGAACGCGACGACCGCGTACGTCAGCACCAGCCCGACCGCCGCCACGGGCGCCAGCCTCGCGGCGAAGCGTAGGTAGGAGATATGCGATAGGGAGCCGATGATGATGTTCTGCGGGTTGCCCGTGATCGTCGCGACCGAACCGACGTTCGAGGCCGTCGCCAGACCGACCAGGTACGGGATCGGCGGCCGCTTGAGCCGCCGGGTCAGGCCCGAGCACCAGCGGCGTCAGGGCGACGCAGACCACGTCGTTGACCAGGAACGCCGAGAGTACGCCCGAAAGCACGATCGTCACCGCCAGCAGCGGCCGGGGCGCGGAGAATCGTGCGGCGATCCGTTCCGTCGCCAGCGCGAAGAAGCCCGAGAGGCGGAGGAAGGCGACGACGACCATCATCCCGAACAGGAGGATCAGCGTCTCGTAATCGACCGCCTTCGCCGCGTCGTGCAGGCCGAGCACGCCCGCGGCGAGCATCGCTGCGGCGCCGACCAGCGCGATCCCGGCGCGATCGATCCGCAGGCCGGGGACCCTGCCGAAGGCCAGAGCGAGGTAGGTCAGCCCGAAGATCGTTGAGGCTACGGGGATCGGGTCCAGGTAGTTCGTCATATCCGTCTCGTCATGGGGCGACGTGGGGCCTTGGGCGGCTTCAGGCGGTCGTCGAGAGGTCGGAGGTCACAGGCATGGGTTCGACCAGGCCGCCTTCGTTTGTTTCGCGATGCGTCTTCAAGGTCTCGGGGACGAATGCAACGACGATTGCCGTCGCCACGGCGCCGACGCCGGCCAGGCCCCAGAAGAGGCCGGGGTAGCCCAGCGACCCGACGACCAGCCCGGCAATCGCCGGACCGATCGCCGAGCCGAGCACCAGGCAGGAGCCGACGATGACCTGTGCCTCGCCCGATCGCCTCGGGTCGGCGAGACGGTCGGTGACCCACGCCGCCGCCAGGACGGCGAAGAGGCCGTTGCTGAGGCCGTCGAGTGCCTGGTTGGCGACGATCGAGCGCAGGGCTCGGGAGCGTCGCTACCAGGGCCAGCCGCGCCGTCATGATCGACCACCCGGCGATCAGAAGCGGCTTGCGGCCGAGGCGGTCGGCCAGTCGTCCCGCGGGCTGCACAACCAGCATCCAGGCCACCATGCTCACCGCGAATGCATACGCCAGCATCCGCTCGGGCGCGTGCAAGTCCCGCTTGAGGTAGAGGCCGAGATAGACGCCACCCGGGGCGTTGGCCGCGTGGTAGAGGACCATCGCCGCCGCGAACGCCCAGAGGCCGGGGTCTTTCGGGAGCAGACCGCTGCGGCTCCGCCCTGGCTGCGGGCCATTGCGCTCGCCCTCGGACGTCGCTTCGCGCCCGCGCGGCTCGCGGATCAGAAACGCAGTCGCGACCGCCAGGCACTGGACAGCGAACAGGGGGAGCAGGATCGCCTTGACGCCACCCTCTCGCTCGGCGATCCATCCGCCCAACAGCGTCATCAGGACGATGCCGATGGGCTTCCAGAACCGGAGCGCACCGAGGGCGGCCCCGACCTCGCCCGCGGGGGCGAGGGCCGTCGCCTCGGCGCCGGCAAGGCTCTCGACCACGGCGCGGCCGATCCCATTCTCCGCGAATAGGACGACAAGCAGACCGATCCAGACGACCTCGTGCGCCCCGCGGAGGAACCAGGTCGAGGCGGCCACGGCCGCGAGGGCGATGATCAGGAACGGCTTGCGCGAGCCCAGCCGATCGGACCAGAGGCCGACGGGGAACTGGGCCAGGCCCGCCAGCGCGGCGAGCGTGCGAGATGATGCCGATCGCCCGGTCCGACAGGCCCTCCTGGCCGAGGTAGAGCGGCAGATAGGGCAGCGTGAAGCCGATGCCCGCCATGCCGAGGAAGTAGGAGCCGTAGAGCCCGATCCTGTTGCGCAGATCCATGACCCAGGTCCCATCGCGAGATGTCCCCCGCCCGGGAGGCCGGGCGGGGACTTGTCGGAGTTCACAGCACGCGGTCAGTCAATCGGCGGGGGCACGGCATCGGCCGCGGGCCGGTCGCGCTCGTCCTTCGGCGGCTCGGGCCGATCGCGCTTGGCCTTTGGCCCGGGACGGTCGCGTTTCTCCTTCGGCTCCGGCCGATCACCGGAGGCACGGATGAGATGTTCGGGGACGTGGGTGAGCGCCTCGGCCGCCCGGGCCAGCTCGCCGGCGCGGTCGAGCCGGCCGGAGAGCGCGTCGCGGCGCGAGGCGTTGTAGAGATCCCTGGAGGCGTCGAGATAGAACTTCGTCCCGGCCCAGTCGGCGTCTCGTAGCTCGACGATCCGGTCGTGCGCCCGCGTGAGGTCGCGGCGGGTCCGCTCGTCCTCGTCCGCGGGGCCACGCGCGGCGGGCGGGGGCGGGAGCTCGTCGAAGTCGGACGTCTCGGCGTTGCGGACGTGGTCGACGGCGCGGGCGAGGTCGTGCGCCGCGGTGCCGAGCTCGCGGGCCTGCCGGTCCTCGCCGCGCTCGGAGGCCTTGACGGCGTCGCGATACAGTCGGATCGCCCGCTCGGTCCAGTCCTTGAGCCGCTCCTCGGGACGGCCTGTCCCGCGGCCGTCCGACTTGAGGCGGCGGAGCACGTCGTAGGTCTTCCGGAGGTCGCCGCCCGGACCGGGGCCCTCCTTCTTCTTCGCCTTACCCTGCGGATGCGGCGGCTCGGGGGTGGCCCCGGGGGCATCGCGGCGGCCAGGGCCACGCCAAGCAGGCTCGTCGCCCCGAGCGTGAGGATCTTCGCGATCATGGTGTCCGTCCTCCTGTTTTGAATCGGTGTCGAACAGGGGCGGCCAATCTCTCCGCCTCCGCCTTCCCCCAACGCACGAGCCGTACCGCGGCCAGAACCCGAGAAAACGCCAGAAACGCAGCAATTCGAGGTCTCGCCGGGCCGGAGTTGGGCGGAATCCCCTCACCTCGCCGGGGGACTTCCGCCCAGCAGTACGACGCCAAGGCCCCCCGGTCGGCCTCCTACCCCACGAGCGGGTGAAGCGAGTCCTCGGCCCGGCGCTGCTTGATACGATGAGAAGGCTTGATGATCCGGAGGGCAGACGATGCGCGTGCCGCTGAAGGTCCAGGTCGGGGCGGTCCTGGCGCTGTTCGTCGCCGCGCTCGCGACGCTGTGGACGACCAGCGCGGCGGTCGTCGCCCGCGAGCGGCGACGGGTCACGGCCGGCGTCGTCCTGGCCCAGGCCGGTAGTGCGCTGGCCGAAGGGGGCCAGGAGCTAGTGGCGACCGCCCCGCGCGATTTCTACGCGCTCGAGCGAGGTGAACGGGACGACCTCGACCGTCGTCTGACCGAGGTGTCTTCCGTCGCCCTGGCCCGCTTCGATGGCGTGGAAGGCGGGTACTTCCTCCGCGACCACAGGGCGTTCCTCGGCGCCGCGTATCCGACGGAGCCGCGCCCGCCCGCGGGCAAACCCAGGCGAGACCGGCGGGGGCCGAACGGCCCCCCCCCGCGCGAAGCCGAACTGATCGAGATCCAGGCAGACGCCGCGATGCGGCTCGACCGCGACCTCCTCGTGGTCGAGGTCGTGCCGCCGAGCACGGTGGCGATCCGCACGGCCCCCGTCAAGGTCGAGGGCCGCCCGGTGGCCGCCACCTGGACCATGACCCGGCTCGTCGACCCGCTCTTCCTGGATCGCTCGCTCGGCGGATACCGGCTCGCGGCCGGTCTCGCCCTGGGCGGGATCGCCCTGGCCCTCGTCCTGACTTTCAGCCTGTCGCGCACCGTCCGCCGCCAGGCCGCCGAGCGGGCCCGGCTCCAGGTCGAGCTCCGCCGCTCCGAGCGGCTCGCGGCGCTGGGCAAGATGCTCGCGGGGGTCGCCCACGAGGTCCGCAATCCCCTCGCCGGAATCCGGTCGACCGTGCAGCTCTGGCTCCGCGGGATCGGGCCGGATCGCGAGTCGTTCGACGACGTCCTGGAGGAAGTCGACCGGCTCGACGGGATCGTCGGCCGGCTCCTGCACTTCTCGCGGGCCGATGCCCAGGACCTCGCCTCCGGCGACCTCAACTCCGTCGTGACCGAGAGCGCGCGGCTGGCGCGGCCCGGCCGAGGCACAGGACGTGAGTGTCGTCCTCGACCTGGACCCCGCCCTACCCCCCGTCGCGATGGCACGGCCCGCCCTGGTGCAGGTCTTCCGCAATCTGACGTCCAACGCCCTGCACGCAATGCCGCGGGGCGGTAGCCTACGCCTGATGACGCGTCACGACCAGGCCCGGCGGCTGGTGGAGGCGAGCGTGGCCGACACAGGTGCCGGCCTGGACGGGGACGCGCTCGCGCACATTTTCGAGCCGTTCTACACGACCAGGCCGACCGGCACGGGCCTCGGCCTGGCGATCGCACGCGAGATCGCCCTCGCCCATCGAGGGGAGCTACGCGCCGCCAACCGCGCCGACGCAGTTGGAGCGGTCTTCACGCTGATCCTCCCGGCCGAACGCCACGGAGAGACCCGATGACGCGCGCTCCCACGATCCTCGTGGCCGACGACGACCGGACGATCCGCCGCAACCTCGTCAGCCTGCTCCGATCCGAGGGCTACAAGTCCCTTGAGGCGGCCGATGGCCGTGAGGCGCTGGCGGCCATCCGCGTCGAGGCACCCGACGCGGTCCTGCTCGACCTGAAGATGCCCGGCAGGGACGGCCTGGAGGTTCTCGGCGAGCTCGGCCCGTCGCTGGCCGAGCTGCCCGTCATCGTCGTCACGGCCTTCGGCGGCTCGGCCCCGGCGATCGAGGCGATGCGACGTGGGGCCTACGATTATCTGAGCAAGCCGTTTGACCTCGACGAGGTCGTGCTCACTCTGAGGCGGGCCCTAAAGCAGAGGGCTCTTGCGTTTGAAATCAAGGCGCTGAGGGCCCGAGGCGGCGAAGACCCCGACGAGCCGCCCGACGCCGAGCCGAACCTGATCGGCCGTAGCGGCGCGATGCGCGAGGTCTTCAAGGCCATCGGCCTCGCCAGCGCGTCCGACGCCCCGGTCCTGATCCTCGGCGAGAGCGGCACCGGCAAGGAGCTGGTCGCCACCGCGTTGCATCGCCACTCGGCCCGCTCGGCCGGGCCGTTCATTCGGGTCAATTGCGGGGCCTTGCCCGACGGCCTGATCGAGAGCGAGCTCTTCGGCCACGAGCGCGGCGCCTTCACCGGGGCGGACCGCCGCAAGCCGGGCCGGTTCGAGCGAGCCGCTGGCGGCACGATCTTCCTCGACGAGATCGGCGAGCTGCCCTTGCCGGCCCAGGCCAAGATCCTCCGCGTGCTCCAGCAGCGGGAATTCGAGCGGGTTGGCGGGACGGAGACGCTCCGGTCGGACGCCCGCTTCGTCTCCGCCACCCACCGCGACCTGGTGGCAGAGGTCGCCGCCGGCCGATTCCGCGAGGACCTGTATTATCGCCTGAACGTCGTCCGGATCGTCATCCCGCCGCTCCGTGAACGCCCCGAGGACATCCCACGCCTGGCCGAGGACATCCTGCGGCGCGTGGAGTGGCGGCACGGCTGGCGCGGCCTCTCGATCTCGCCCGAGGCGCTCGCGGTGATCCGCGACCGGCCCTGGCCCGGGAACGTTCGCCAGTTGGAGAACGCCCTGGCGCGAGCGGCGATCGCCGCCCGCGGCCGGGCCATCCTCCCCGAGCATCTCGAAAGCGACTCGGAGCCTGCCCCGTCGGTCCCGTCAACCGACGAGCCGTCCGATTCGTTGCCCTTGCGAGCGCTCCTCGCCGAAGTCGAACGGCGGGCAATCCGCCGGGCCTTGTTGGCCTGCGGCGGCAACCGCACGCAGACAGCCGAGCGGCTCGGCATTAGCCGCCGCCAGCTCTTCGACAAGATCCGCGAATATGAACTGCAAATACCGATCGACCCCAGCAACCCGGCGGACTGACCCCGCGGGGCTGGCGATCGAATGGTCGTGCGGACGCGCAGAGCGGAGGTAGCTCCCGAAAGGCGGCCGTCGGAGCGAACCGTCGGCGGGCGAGCCGGCCCGTGCGGGCACGCCCGGCCCCAGTCGGGAACCGGGACAGAACGTCGGCAATAGCGGGGACGGGACTCGAACCCATGACCTGCGGATTATGAGACCGCCGCTCTAACCAGCTGAGCTACCCCGCCGCATGTCCGCCAACCACCTCGAGGCGCTGCGGACGGACTATCATTATTAGCACGCGACCACTCTCCGTTCAAGGCGCGGAGGCCGCCCGGAGGATGCGGCGGGGCTACGCGCGAGCCGGGAGATCGGGTCTACTGGAACGGTCGGATTCCATCGACCCCCGGCGGCGTGCCGGGGGGTGGACGCCATTCCGCTCGGGTCGGGTCATGCCTCCGCAATACATCTTCCAGATCGAGAAGCTGTCCAAGGCTTACGGCAAGAAGGAAGTCCTCCGCGACATCTGGCTCTCGTTCTACCCCGGGGCCAAGATCGGCGTCCTCGGCTGCGAACGGGTCGGGCAAGAGCACGCTGCTCGAGATCATGGCGGGCGTCGACAGGGACTTCATCGGCACTGCCCGCCCCACCCCGGCACGACGATCGGTTACGTGCCGCAGGAGCCGATGCTCGACCCGGCGCTCGACGTCCGCGGCAACGTCGAGAAGGCCGTCGCCAGGACGCGAGCCCTGCTGACCCGATTCGATGAGATCAACGCCAAGCTCGGCGAGCACCTCGACCCGGAGGAGATGGAGAAACTGCTCGACGAGCAGGCGAAGGTCCAGGACGGCATCGACGCACGCCAACGCCTGGGACCTCGACCGCCAGATCGAGATCGCCATGGACGCGATGAGATTGCCGCCGGGCGACGCCGAGGTGTCGACGCTCTCCGGCGGCGAGAGGCGGCGCGTGGCGCTCTGCCAGGTGCTCCTCGAGCGTCCCGACATTCTGCTCCTGGACGAGCCGACGAACCACCTCGACGCCGAGTCGGTCGCCTGGCTCGAGCGGCACTTGCAGGAGTACCCGGGGACCGTCGTCGCCGTCACTCACGACCGCTATTTCCTCGACAATGTCGCCGGCTGGATCCTCGAGCTCGACCGCGGCCACGGCATCCCCTGGCAGGGCAACTACACCTCGTGGCTCGAGCAGAAGCAGGAGCGGCTGGCCAAGGAGGAGAAGGCCGAGAGCGCCCGCCGCAAGACGCTGGCCCGCGAGCTCGAATGGGTCCGCATGGCCCCCCGCGCCCGCGTCGCCAAGAACCGCGCCCGCATCCAGCGCTACGAGCAAATGGCCGCCCAGGAGGCCGAGAAGCGCGACGAGGGAATCGTCCTCCAGATCCCCAACGGACCGCATCTGGGCGATCTCGTGGTACAGGCCGAGGGCGTCCGGAAGGCGTTCGGCGACAATCTCCTGTTCGAGGACATGACCTTCCGCCTGCCGCCCGGCGGGATCGTCGGAGTGATCGGTCCCAACGGCGCGGGCAAGACGACGCTCTTCCGGATGATCGTCGGCCAGGAGACGCCCGACGGCGGCGCGCTGAAGGTCGGCGACACGGTCGTCTCGTCGTACGTCGACCAGAACCGCGACGCCCTCAGCCCCGAGAACACGATCTTCCAGGAGATCACCGGCGGCGTCGACCAGGTGACGCTTGGCAAGCGGAAGGTGCCTGCGCGGGCCTACGTGGCGTCGTTCAACTTCAAGGGCCCCGACCAGGAGAAGAAGGTCGGCCAGCTCTCCGGCGGCGAGCGGAACCGCGTCCACCTGGCGAAGCTGCTCAAGTCGGGCGGCAACCTGCTGCTGCTCGACGAGCCGACCAACGACCTCGACGTCGACATGCTCCGGGCCCTGGAAGAGGCGCTGCTCGACTTCGCGCGGCTGCGCGGTGGTCATCAGCCACGACCGCTGGTTCCTCGACCGGATCGCAACCCACATCCTGGCGTTCGAGGGCGACAGCAAGGTCGTCTGGTGCGACGGCAATTACCAGACATACGAGGCCCAGCGCAAGGAGCGGCTCGGGATCGAGGCGGACCAGCCGCATCGCATTCGGTACAAGTCGCTGACGCGGTAAGGACCTTTTCAAGGTCCTGCAAGCGACCGGAACGTCCTGACGTCAATGCTCGTGCCCCGAGCCGGCGCCCACGCCGACGGACGGCGGGGGGAACTTCGGCCGCTCGGGGCTGTCGCTGTCGGGCACGTCGAGGCCGGGCTTGGCGACGCCGGCCTTGATCTCGGCCAGACGCTTCTGAAACTTCGCATAGAGCCGCGTGTGCCGGCTCTCGGGGGGCATCGGCTTGCCGGCGAGGAACAGGCCCTTCACCTCCGTCGTCGGCTTGAGGATGTGGCCCGCGGTGAGCACCACGTTCGCCCGCTTGCCGGGCTCGAGTGAGCCGAGCTGCGCGTCGACGCCTAGCAGTCGGGCCGGGGTGATCGTCACCGCCCTGAGCGCCTCGTTCTCCGGCAATCCATAGGCAATAGCCGTCGCGGCTTCGTAGGGCAAGTTCCGCGCGGCGGTGCCCTGGTCGCCTGTGCCCGAGCGGATCGCGACGGTCACGCCCGCCGCGTGCAACCAGGCCGGGTTCGCATAGGGGGCGTCGTAGGGGTCGGTGGCCGCCAGCGGCGTGTAGAGCGTGCCGGCGACGATCACCGGCATCTTCGCAGCTTTCAGCGCCGGGGCGACTTTCCAGGCCTCGGCCGCTCCGCTGACGATGGGCTTGAGTTTCAGCTCCTTCGCCAGCGCAAGCGCGTCGAGGATCTCGAGCCTGCGATTGGCGCGGAAGATGACGGGCTTCTCGCCCCTGGCGTAGGGGACCATCGCCATCAGCCGCGGGTCGGGCGTCGGCGGGGGGGCGTTCGCGGCGAGGGCGGCGGTGCGAACCCGGTCGTAGTCGAGGGCCAGCTTGAACTGGTCCTTGATCGCGTCGAGGACCTCCTTCCGCCGCGCGTTCGGGTCGGCGCCGTCGCCCCCCATCCCACCGAAGCGACGGCGCGGGGCGTCGGGGTTCTGGGGGATGAAGGGCGGGATGTTCACGAAAAGGGCCGTCCGGTCCATGACGACCATGTCGGCGGGCACCCAGCCGTCGTGGTCGATGACGCACCCCTGCCCCGCGATGGCCCCGCCACTCGGCTGGACGAGCGTGGAAAGCACGCCGTTGGCGCGGACGACGGGGATGATCTCGCTGTCGGGGTGGAGCGCCGTGCTCGACCGCAGCTCGGGCTGGAACTGTGCCGAGTCGGCGGCGTCCTGGGTCTCCTGGAGGCTTCCGATCTCGAACAGGCCGAGCGGGCTGCCGGCGTCGATCAGGCCGGGCCACGCGTCGAGGCCCCGGGCGTCGATGACCTTCTGTCCCGGCGAAATCGACAGCTCGGCGTCGCCGATCGCCTCGATCTTGCCGTCCTTGATGAAGATCATCCCATCCTCGATCACGTCGCCGACGACGGGGTGGACGCGTACGTGATTGATCACGTAGCGGCCGGTGGGCGACTCGGCCAGGTCGAGCGGCTTCTCGCGCGCGGCGAGCGCGGGGATGGCGGCCTGATTGCCAGGCATCGGCTTCGGGAGCTTGCCGTCGGCGGTCTTCCGCTGGAACCAGACCTCGCCGTCGATCAGCGAGAGCTCGCACCGCGAGAAGCCGTCGAACGGGTGGCCGTTGAAGAGGGCGATGTCCGCGTCCTTGCCGACCTCGATCGAGCCGACGCGGTCCTGAATCCCCAGCTCGCGGGCCGGGTTGATCGTGATCATGGCCAGGGCCTGCGCCTCGGGCACGCCGCCGTACTTCATCATCTTGGCGGCTTCGAGGTAGAGGTGGCGGACGAGCTCCTCGCTGTCGCTCTTGATGCAGACGCTGGCGCCGGCCTGGGTGAGCAGCGCCGCGTTGTGGGGGATGGCGTCGTAGGCCTCGACCTTGTAGGCCCACCAGTCGGAGAACGTCGACGCGCTCGCGCCGTGGGCGGCGATCTCGGCGGCGACCTTGTAGCCTTCCAGCACGTGCTGGAGCGACTGGACGCGGATGCCGTACTTGGTGGCGGCTCGCAGGAGCATCAGGATCTCGTCGTTGCGATAGCAGTGGCTGTGGATCTTGATCGACCCGTCGAGGATGCCGGCCAGGGCCTCGAGCCGCAGGTCGCGGCGCGGCGGCGGGACGGCGTCGCCCTTGGCCTTGGCCGCGCCGTAGCGTTCCCACTCGGCCTTGTAGGCGCGGGCCTCGTCGAAGGCCCGTTCGATGACGGCCTCGACGCCCATCCGCGTGTTCGGGAATCGGCCCTGGCGCCGCGTGACGTTCTCGCCCAGGGCGAACTTCACGCCCTGCGGGTTGCCCTTGATGAGCATCTCGCGGCCGGGGACACCGTGCTTGAGCTTCACGACGGCGTCCTGCCCGCCGATCGTGTTGGCCGAGCCGTGGAGCAGCCGGGCGGTCGTCGTCCCGCCGGCCAGGGCCCGGTAGACGCCCTCGTCCTCGCCCGAGACGACGTCCTTGACGCGGACCTCGGGGACGATCGACAGGCTCATCTCGTTGACGCCGCCCGAGATCGCCATGTGCGAGTGCGTGTCGATGATCCCGGGCATCGCCACGAGCCCGTTCGCCTCGATGACCTTCACGCCCTCGGGCGCCTTCACGTCCGGGCCGACGGCGGCGATCTTGCCGTCCTTGACCAGGATCGAGCCCTTCGGGATCGTCCCCTTGGTGACGGTCAGGATCACGGCGTCCTTGATGAGGACGTCGCCGCCGGTCCGGAGCGTCGGCTTGCGGTCGGCCTCGAGCTCGGAGGCGACGTCGACGAACGGCTTGGGCGGCTCTTCCTTCTTCTTGGCCTCGTCCTTCCTGGGCGTGTCGGACTTCTTCGAGGAGTCCTTCTTCCTCTCGGACTTCGACTCGGCCTCCCTGCGACTCGCCCTTCGACTCGGCCTTCTCGTGGGCGTCGGGCTCGTCGTCGGTCGCGTCGGCGCGGGCGATCTCCTTGCCGGGCGGCGCCGCCGCGGCCCTTGCCGACGCCGCCCTTGCCGGTGGCGTCCTTCTTCGCGGCCGGCTGCTTCTCCATGTCGAACTTGATGCCGTCGGCCAGCATGTAGCGGACCTTGGATTTCTCGTCCTCGAACGGCGCGGTCATGACGACGATGTGGCCGAGCTTGCCGACCTCGATCGTGCCGAGCCGCTTGTCCAGACCGGCGATCTTGGCGGCGGTCCGCGTGAGGGCGTCGAGGGCGTCGTCCTTCGACAGGCCCTGGGCGATCGCCTTGCGGACCTGTGCGGGGACCGTCTCGGCCTTGGCGATGCCGTCGGTGCGCGAAGGCGAACGGGACGCCGGCCCTGGCGAGCCTCGGCGGCGGTGCCGGCCCGCTCCTTCCACTTCGCGTTGCGGTCGGCCAGGACGCGGAGCGGCTCCTCGCGCTCGGCGTCGGGTCGCTTCTGATATTCGGCCTCGGTCGGGACCTTCGGCTCGTCGGGGAAGTCGAGCTTGAGGACGACCGGGACGCCCTTCGCCTTGAGCACGTCGACGACCTTCCCCGCCTCGCGACCGCCGACGATCACGGCCGTCGTGCCGAACTCGTCGGCCAGGTCGAGCGACCGGAGGATCTCGTCGCGCGTGTTCGCCTCCCACCAGACGGGTACGCGCCTTCGTCCCCGCCGCGTAGAGCGCCCGCAAGGCGGCGTCGGATGGCGGCCGCGGTCCGCCCTTCTCTTCGTAGAATTGATCGAGCACATGGGCATGCTCCGCGTCGAGCATGGCCTGCCTCAGGTGGGCGACGACGCCCATCAGCGCCATCGGGTAGCCGGTCGCGCCGGTCGCGCGGAACCGCCGCGTGGCGACGGCCGGCGGCTCGTTGGGGTCGGGCGGGGGTGTCGGCTCGTTGGGCGTCGCGAGGTGGACATGGAGCGCGAGCGGGCTGCGGACGATCGCCTCGCGGCGGGGCAGGCCGCTCGTGCTCACGACGGCCGACTGCCCCGTGGCGATCGCCCCGGCGGGGGCGGCCACGATGTCGGTGAAGCCGAGCCGTCGCCGTTCGTCGGCCGTGGCGTCGGGCAGGTCGAGGACGTTCGCGACCTCGAATTCGGGGGTCATCCCGAGGCGGTTGTCGGTCGGCGTCTTCGGCCAGGCGTTGTCGGCGTACTTGATCGTCCGCCCTGCGCCGACCTGCGACCGCGTCACGCCGACGGGCTGGCCGAGCGTCGTGTACAGGTCGAGGAAGCCGGGATACACGACGAGCCCCTTGCCCTCGATGACCTCGGCGTCGTAGGGGATCTTCACCGAGTCCGCCGGCCCGACGGCCTCGATGACGCCCTTGCGGACGACCACCGTCCCGACGTCGATCGTCCGCCCCGGCGCGACGAAGACCTTCGCGCCCTTGATCGCGTAAGCCACCGGCTCGTAACCGAGCTTGTCGTCGGCGGAGCGGGACACGAGGCTCGATGCGGCGACGGTGATCCCGGCCGCGACGAGCAGCGCGACGGGCTTCAGGCGGCAGGCGCGGACGATGGCCGGCATGGTGGGACCTCTCGGGGACGAGGCATCGGCGGCGGGATGGGCGAGGTGGCGGCGAGCGGGGAGAGAGGAGGGTTTTCGCTCGCAATTCCGATCGAACCGTCTTAACATCCTAGCACGGCACGGGCAAGGACTCGACCGCTCGGCCCGCCCGTCCTCTCCCGCCGCTCATCTCACCGCCAGGACGCCCGCGCCATGACACGCCGTCTCCTCTCCCGCGCGTCGGCCTGCCGATCGCTGCTGCTCCTCGGTCTGGCTGCCGGTTCTGCCTCGGCCGCCGAAGCCCGGGCAGGCCGTCCGGCATCGTCACCGCGGGCGACCTCGCCTCCGGGCCCGCTCCGCCTCGAGTTGCCGAGGGCGGCCACGTACGAGGTCTGGGCCTGGGCACCGGTGGGCGAGTCGGGTGGATGGACACGCCGAGCCGGAGAGATCACGGATCGGCGAATGTGCTTAACCCGCGGTTCGCCGCAGTGCTCGCGAGCCAAGACTGGCGTGGGCTGGGCCTGGATCGGCCGCGTGAAGTACGACCCCAAGTCGCCGCCCATCGCTCAACGGTCCGGCACGGCCGGGAGGTGGCGGACGCGCGAGCGACGTGCTTCCGCCGCTCCTCGCGTTCCGATCGGTCCCGAATCCCGACGACTTCCTGGAGTTCTTCACCCGAGCCCGGAGCGACTTCGAGGCGCCGCTCGATTACGTGCGCGGCCGGATCGACTCCGTCGACCCCGTCGTCGACCCGAGACGCACGACCTCGCGGACCCGTAACGAGGGAGCGAACTTCCGGACGCCGCCGACGCGGCAAGCCTGGCTCGACCGGGCCGAGCATGTACGGACCCAGGTGCGCGTGGCGCTCGGCCTGTGGCCGATGTGGCCGCGGACGGAGCTGAATCCGCAGGTCTACGGCAAGCTCGACCGCGACGGTTACACGATCGAGAAGGTCGTGCTCGAGACACTCCCCGGCTTCACCCTCGCAGGCAATCTCTACCGGCCGAAGGGCAAGGCCGGCCGCCTGCCGCTGGTGCTCTGCCCGCACGGGCACTGGAAGGTCGGACGGGTGCAGGAGGACGTCCAGTCCCGCTGCATCTGGCTGGCGAAGCGACTCGGCTGCGTCGTGTTCCTGTATGACATGGTGGGCTACAACGACAGCGAGTCGTTCGGCCACGCCTTCCTGGACGATCGGCTCCGTCGATGGGGGCTGAGCCTCGCGAGCCTTCAGACCTGGAACAGTATCCGGGCCCTCGATTGGGCACTCACCCTGCCCGACGTCGACCCGGCCCGTGTCGGCATGACGGGAGAGTCGGGCGGCGGGACGCAGACGTTCCTGCTGACGGCCCTGGATCAACGGATCAAGGTCTCCGCGCCCGTCGTCATGGTCTCCCACAAGATGCAGGGCGGCTGCGTCTGCGAGAACTGCGCGGGGCTGCGGATCGGCACCGACAACGTCGAGATCGCCGCCCTGGCCGCCCCGCGGCCCATGAAGCTCGTCGGCGCCAACGACTGGACCGACGAGACGATGGCCTTCGAGTACCCGACCCTGATGGGCGTCTACGCCCTGCTCGGCTCGCCCGACCGGCTCTCGGCCGACAAGTTCGAGTTCGAGCACAACTACAACCAGACCAGCCGCAACGCCGTCTATGCGTTTCTGGGCAAGTGGCTCGTCGGGCTCGACCCCGCGGTCTCGACGAGGGAGGGCGAGGTCAAGCCCGAGAAGCCGGCGGACCTGCTCGCGTTCGACCACGAGCACCCGTCCCCCTCCGACCGGAAGACGCCCGAGCAGCTCGAGACCGAGCTGGTGGCCATGATGGTGCGGACGCTGGCCAAGCTGGCGCCGACGACCGTCTCGTCGTGGTGGGAGGCCGAGCGGGAGCTATTGAGGAAGGCCCTGGAAGTCCGCGTCGGCCTCGTCGAGCCCGCGCCGCTCGACCTGGCGACGGCGGACGTCCGCAAGGTGACGCGCGACGGCGTGACGGTCGCCCACTCGGTCGTGACCTGGATCCCCGCCGGCCATCGCGTGCCGGTCGTCCGGCTCACGCCCAAGGCGCCCAGCGGTCGCGCGACCGTCCTCTTCTCGTCGCGGGGGAAGGTCGGACTCCTGGGAGGGGACGGCAAGCCGTCGATGCTCGTGAAGGCCCTGCTCGACCGCGGCCAGTCGGTGATCGGCTTCGACCCGCTCTTCGCGGGCGAGGCGCTCGACCCTCGCGTCGCGGCGGCGCATCGGCCGACGGTCGAGCACTTCGACTGCTACAACCCCTCGCTGGCGGCCGACAGGGCGCAGGACCTGGCGACGGTCCTGGCGTGGACCCGCTCTCGGCCCGACCTCCGCGAGGTGAGCCTGGTCGCCCCGCCCGACAGCGGGCCGCTGGCCTTGCTGGCGCGGCCGATGCTATCGGGGCTGGCGAGGACGGCGATCCACCTGGGCGGATTCGAGGAAGGGGACGGCTCGGCGCCGGTCCCCGCGGGGCTCGACCTGCCGGGCGCGCTCCAGTTCGGCGGGCTCAAGGCCGCGGCCGCCCTGTCGGCCCCGGCGCCTCTCTGGCTGCTGGGCGTGCCCGATGGCTTTGCGAAGGAGTGGCCGGTCAAGGCGTACGGGCTGGTCGATGCGGGGGGGATGCTCAGGCTGGATGGGGGCGGTTCCGATCCGGCGGCCCTGGCGAGGTGGATCGACAGCGGGGAGTAGCGGCACCCTCGGGAGGCCGGCCGCCGGGCCCCGATGAGGTCTTTGACCCCGCTCGGTCCCGCTCCGGCCGGGCAGCCTGCCGACCCGACGCCTTGCGCGGACCGAACCCGAGCGTGCGTGTTTTGTTCAATCAAGTCAACTTTTGATAACTTCCCGAGGCCTTCCGCGGCCGCCGCGGCGCGAAACGAAGCCAATTCCCGGCGAAACGAAGCCAATTTCGGAGCCCGCCTCGGGGCGGCTGCGAAACGAACCCAATCACGGTCCCCGTGACGAAACGAAGCCAATGAGCCAGCCGGCCTGCTCCGACGACGCCACGCCGCTCGCGCGCCTCAAGGATCTCGTCCGCGACTTCAGCGTCGAGCGTGATTGGGTGCAGTTCCATCATCCGAAGGACCTGGGCATCGCGCTCGCGTGCGAGGTCGGCGAGTTGATGGAGCACTTCCGCTACCGCCGCGACGACGAGATCCGCGCGTGGCTGGACGACCCGGCGAATCGCGGGCTCGTGGCCGATGAGGTGGCGGACTGCCTCTGGCTGCTGCTCCGCCTGGCGGATGTGGTCGGCTTCGACCTGGCGGCGGCCCTGGCGGCGAAGGTTGAGGCCGCGGGCAGGAAATATCCGGTCGCGCTGGCCAAGGGGCGGGCCGACAAGTACACGGCTTATCGCGACCGGACCGACCTCGACGGACGAATAGCCCGGTCGCGGAGAGGGTCGCGCCGGGCATCGGTGGGCGGGAGCGGACGGCGCGTCACTTCTTCGTCTGGTGGGCCTCGTGGCACGTCTTGCAGGACGCGCCGAGCTTGCCGAGGGCCGCCTTGGCCTTGTTCGAGTCCTCGGCCTCGGCCGCCTCGTTCAGGTCGGTCGCGCTGGCGAGGTACGCCTTGGAGAGCGTGCTGTAGTGCTCCTTGTCGCCGCGGGGCGGCTCGACGTCGACGATCGTCTTGGACAGCTCGACGATCAGCTTGGACCCCTTCTTGACCTCGGGCCAGTTGGGCGAGTCGGATTGCAGGGCTTTCTTCACGGCCGGCAGCAGGCCCTTGCCCTTGCCGTGCAGCTTGCCCATGACCTTCTTGATCGACGGCGCGTCGTCCTGCGCCCCGGCCAGGCCGCCGAGGCCGCCGAGCCCGAGGACGGCGACCATCCCCAGCATCACCGCGAGTCGCTTCATGGCGAGTTCTCTCCCGATCGGGGCCGCGTCCTGTCCGCGAGTGACGGGCGCCGGCACGACCGGCCCGCCGTCCCCCGATCGGTCGAAGATCGTCGCCGATCGGGCGGGCCGTCGGAAGGGGGGAACGCCGGCAATTGTTGGATTCTCGGGGTCGCCGGGGGCGACGGGTATTCTTGGGGGGAAGACGTTTGGGGGGCGGAAGACAGGACGCACAGAGCAAAGAGCAGAAAGCAGAAGACAGAACGCACAAGGCACAACGATTCAGGGCGGATTCCGCCCTCCGTCTGTGCCTTGTGCCTTCTGCTTCTTGTCTTCGGTTTTCGAGCAAAGCGCGTCAGCCGACCTTTGCCCGGATCACCTCGAGGGCCTTCTCAAGCTGGCGGTCCTTGTACGGTCTGGCCGATGCCCTGGCCCCGTCCTTTTTCGGCTCTTCCTTCTTCGCGTCGGGTTTGGCAGTCCCCAGGGCCGCGGCGGCCTTGCCGCTCAGGAGGTCGCGGTCGCGGCGGCCGATCGCCCAGGCGAAGTGCTCCTGCGGGGTCAGCTTCACCTCGAGGCCCGGGTCGGGCGAGACGCCCCACTCGTCCGTCTCCTTGGCGTCCTTGAACCGGTGGATGTTCTTCCCCGAGGGACGCCAGTAGGTCGCGACCGTGAGCTTGAGCACGCTGTTGCCGTCCTCGAGGTCGAGGATGTTCTGTACCGACCCCTTGCCGTACGACCGCTGGCCGACGACCTGGGCCCGCTTGTGGTCCTGCAAGGCCGCGGCCACGATCTCCGAGGCGCTCGCCGAGTTCTCGTTGACGAGGACGACCATCGGCACGTCCGGGAAGTCGCCCTCCTTGTGGGCGTCGTACGTCTTGTCGATCGTGTTCCGCCCGCGCGTGCTCACGATCGTCCCGTGGTCGAGGAACAGGTCCGAGACCTCGACGGCCGACGCGAGCAGCCCGCCCGGGTCTTCGCGGAGGTCGAGGATCAGGCCCTTGACGCCCTGCTCCTTGAGCTCGTCGAGCACGGCGCGGACGTCGCGGGCGGTGTTCTGGTAGAAGTCGGTGATCCGGACGTAGCCGATCTTCTTCGCCGGGTCGATCATGAAGTCGGGCCGGTCGTTCGGCTTGCGCATGTCGCCCAGGACGGTCGGCACGTCGATGATCGCGCGGGTGACGCTGATCGTCTCGGCCTTGTCGTTGCCGTCGTGGAGGACGTGGAGCTTGACCGCCGTCCCCGGCTGGCCTTGCAAGACCTCGACGGCCTTGTCGGTCGTCAGCCCCTCGGTCGTCTTGCCGTCGATCTCGAGGATCAGGTCGCCCGCCAGGACGCCCGCCGCGTAGGCCGGCGTGCCGACCATCGGGGCTAGCACCTTGAGCCTGTTCGCGTCGGTGTCGTAGCCCACGGTGATGCCCAGCCCGCCGAAGTGGCCCTCGATCTTCTTCTTGAAGCTCTTGTACTCGGCCGTGTTGATGTAGACCGAGTGCGGGTCGAGGTCCTGGAGCATGCCCTTGAGCGCGCTCTCCAGGAGCTGCTTCCGCGAGACGGGCTTCACGTAGTTCTGCTGGACCTGCTCCACGGCGTCGACGAACAGGCCGTAGAGCTCCATGGCCTCGTCCTTCGGCCTGGCGCCGTGGGTCGCCTGCCAGCAGAGGAGCGTCAGGACACCGAAGGCCGCGATCGCGAACAGGTTCCGGCGTGGCATCCGAGGAATCCCTCCTGGGCGGTGCAATGCGCGGTGCGTCGACCGAATTCCTTCCTCAAAGCGTAGCTTCGCCGGCGGATTCGGGCAAGTCGGCGGGACGGCGATTCCGGCTCGGGCACGACTCGGCCCCTCCCGCCGATTCCCACCTCACGCGGTCCCCAGGGCCCCGATCAGCCCCGCCACCCCCACGACCGGCGCCTCGCACGTCATCCTCTCGCAGACGTAGACCGTCGCCCGCCCGTCCTTGACCGGTCGATCGGCGAGCAAGGGGACGATCTCCGGCGATGCCGCCATCCCCTCCCGCGCCGGCGCGACGACCTTGTGCGGCAGGAACCGCGAGGCCAGCGTCTCGAGGACGGCGCGGAACTCGCCGTCGTCGGGCCGGGCGACGACGGCGAACTCCCGCGTCGGGGCGAGCAGGAAGTCGAGCGCGATGAGGCTCTGCCCCGCCGCCGACGGCGCCCGCTCCATGACGACCCGGACCGCCTCCAGCGCGGCCCGGCCGGAAGTCGCCAGATCGTCGCGTCCCGTGAGCGCAGCCAGACGCAACAGGGCCGTCGCGGCCATCGCGTTGGCCGAGGGGGTGGCGTTGTCGTAGAGCTCCCTCGTCCGCGCGATCAGGGCCTCGTGGCCGACGCCCGGTGTAGAAGAATCCGCCCGTCGGGGTCGGCGAACTCGGCGATCATCCGGTCGGCGAGGGTCGAGGGCCGACTCGATCCAGCGCGGCTCGCCGCTCGCCTCGAAGAGCGCGAGTCAGGCCGTCGATCAGGTTGGCGTAGTCGTCGAGGTAGCCGTTGAACTTCGCCTGGCCGTCCTTGTAGCTGTGGAGCAGGCGGCCGTCGGGCGCCGACCATCTGGTCGAGCAGGAAGCCCGCGGCCTTGCGGGCGGCGTCGAGGTAACGCTCGTCGCCGAGCATCCGCGACCCCTCGGCCAGCGGGGCGAGCATCAGCCCGTTCCACGAGGTCAGGACCTTCGTGTCCTTCGCCGGGCGGGACGCGGCGGTCGCGGACCGCCAGCAATCTCGCTCGGCCCTCGGCCAGCTCGGCTCGCAGCTCCTTCTCATCCCGCCCGAGCATGCCCGCCGCCTGGGCGATCGTCTTGGGCAGGTTGAGGATGTTCGTCTCGTCCCAGTTGCCGTGCTCGGTCACGTCGTAGACGTAGGCGAACGTCTTGGCCTTCTCGCCTCCCAGGACCTGCTTCACCTCATCGAGCGACCAGACGTAATACTTGCCCTCGACGCCCTCGCTGTCGGCGTCCTCGGTCGCGTAGAAGCCGCCCTCGGGGCTCGTCATGCGGCCGAGGATGTAGTCCATCGTCTCCCGCGCCACGCGGGCATATTCGGGGTCACGGGTCGCCTGGTAGGCTTCGAGGTACGTCGTGCTCAGGAGGGCATTGTCGTAGAGCATCTTCTCGAAGTGGGGGACGAGCCAGCGGTCGTCGGTCGAGTACCGCGCGAAGCCGCCGCCCAGGTGGTCGTAGATGCCGCCGCGGGCCATCTTGTCGAGCGTGAGGCGGACGGCGTGGAGTGATGAGGCGTCGCCAGTCCGCGCGTGCTGGCGGAGCAGCACGCGGAGGTCCATCGGATGAGGGAACTTCGGCGCGCCGCCGAAGCCGCCGTTCGACGTTGTCGAAGGACCGGAACAGCGCCCGCGCCGCATTGTCGAGCAGCGAGACGTCGAGCGTGCCGCCCTGGCCCGGCGGAAGCTCGCCCAGGGACTTCAGATGCTCGGTCATCTCGCCGGCCGACGCGACGATCTCCTCGCGCCGCTCGCGCCAGGCCTGGCTGACGCTCAATAGCACGCGGGGGAACCCGGGCATGCCCCGCGAGTCGGTCGGCGGATAGTACGTCCCGCCGAAGAACGGCTGGAGGTCGGGCGTGAGGAAGACGGACATCGGCCACCCGCCATGCTGGGTCATCGCCTGGACGGCCGCCATGTAGAGGCTGTCGAGGTCGGGCCGCTCCTCGCGGTCGACCTTGATGTTGACGAAGTGCTCGTTCATGAGCGGCGGCGATCTGCGGATTCTCGAAGCTCTCGCGCTCCATCACGTGGCACCAGTGGCAGGCGGAGTAGCCGATCGAGAGGAAGATCGGCCTGTCTTCCTGCCTGGATCGCCGCCAGCGCCTCCGGGCCCCAGGGATACCAGTCGACCGGGTTGTGGGCGTGCTGGAGCAGGTAGGGCGAGGTCTCGCCGGCGAGGCGATTGGTGGGGTGGGAGGCGTCGGACATGGCGGTAATCCCGGTCGTAAACGGTGCGACGGCAGCGTGTCGTTCCAGGTCCACTATGGCCGTCCTCAACAGTCGGCGACAACCCGGACGACGGCGCATCCCTGCTTGAATCGGGGCCGGGGAACGGCTAGGTTGCCCGGACGGCGGGAGGAACAGAAAGCGGCGTCCTCCCCGCGGCAGACCATCGGGGCGCCCTCTCATGCCCGCCAACCTCCCGCCCCAGTACAGCAAGGCCGAGGACGAGCTCCGCAAGGCGGCCACGCCCTCCGAGCGGCTCGAAAAGCTCCGTGAGATGTTCCGCCTTCTCCCCAAGCACAAGGGCACGGAGAAGCTCCAGTCGGACCTCAAGCAGAAGATCAGCCGGGCCAAGGACGACATGGAGGGGGCGAAGGCCGGGGCGAAGAAGGCGGGCGTTAGCCATCGGGTGCCCAAGGAGGGGGCGGGACAGGTCGTGCTCGTCGGGGCGCCCAACGTGGGCAAGAGCGCGCTGCTGGCCGCGCTGACGAATGCGCATCCCGAGGTCGCGCCGTACCCCTACACGACCCGCGCCCCCTACCCGGGCATGATGGCCTGGGAAGACGTCCGCGTGCAGCTCGTCGACCTGCCGGCGGTCGACGCCGACTTCATGGAGCCCTGGGTCCCGGGCCTGATCCGCTCGGCCGACGCGGCGCTGCTCGTTGCAGATCTGGGTTCTGATGACGTCGCCGACGCGGTCGAGTCGGTCCTGAGACGCCTGTCGGAAGTTCATACGGAGCTTGTGCCCGAACTTCCCTTCGACGCCGAGGACGAGGCGGTCCAGCACGTGAAGACCGTGCTCGTCGCCGCGAAATGCGATTGCGACGGGGCGCAGGACCGCCTCGAGATCGTCCGCGAGTGGCTCGGCGGCCGGTACCCGATCGTCGCGGCCTCGGCGGCCGAGGGGCAGGGACTCGACGACGTGAGGCGCGCCGCTTACGATGCCCTCGGTGTGATGAGGATTTACACCAAGATCCCCGGCAAGCCCGTCGAGCGCGACCATCCCTTCACGTTGCCGATGGGAAGCGTCGTTCTCGATTTGGCGCGCGAGGTGCATCGCGACCTGGAGCAGTCGCTCAAGTCGGCGAAGGTCTGGGGCTCCGGCGCGTTCGACGGCCAGACAGTCCGGCGCGACCACGAGCTCCGCGACGGCGACGTGGTCGAGCTGCACGCGTGACGCGGCAGGGATGCGAGCGGGCGGGAAGGCAACGGGGCGATGCTGATGGCGACCGCACTGATCGTCGAGGACGACCACGACCAGGCGGAGATGGTCGCGCGCCTGGTCAGCCTCCGCCACCTCGACCCGATCGTCGCTCACGACGGCGAATCGGGGCTGGAGCTGGCCCGCAAGCACAAGCCCGACGTCGTCCTGCTCGACGTCATGCTGCCCGACCTGAACGGGTTCGAGGTCTGCCGGCGCCTCCGCAGCGACCGCGACACGATGCTCACGCCCATCGTCATGCTCACCGCCCTGAGCGACCGGGCGAACCGGACGAACGGCTACCGCGTGGGTGCGAACGCGTACGTGGCCAAGCCCTACGACCCGGACGAGCTGTTCAACGCGATCAACACCGCCCGGGCCTGGCGTGACGGGATCGAGCAGGAGCAGGTGCAGGGGGAGATTCATGTCGAGCTCAACAGCGAAATCCCGTTCCTGCAAGAAGTTAACGACTTCCTCATGAGCGTCACCCGGGCCACGCCGCTGACCCACGAGCAGGTCCTGCAGCTCCGCCAGGCAATCATGGAGATGGGTCAGAACGCCATCGAGTGGGGCAACCGGCATCGCTCGGACAAGCTGGTCGACATCACCTACCGGATCCACGCCGACCGGGTCGAGATCGTCGTGAAGGACCAGGGCGAGGGCTTCGACCGCTCGCAGCTCGCGCACGCCGCCAATCCGGACGATCCCGTCGCGCACATGGACGTCCGCGAGAAGCTGGGACTTCGCGAGGGCGGGTTCGGATTATTGATCACCGGCGGGATGGTGGACGATATGCGCTATAATGACGTCGGGAACTGCGTGACCATCATCAAGCGGTTTCGCAGGGCGGAGACGGGGGTGAATTGAGGGAGTGCGGAGCGAAGAGACGGCTGATGGGTCGCGATCCTGATTCGGATTCGTCCGCCCTCCGCTTCTGGCCCCCCGGACCGTCCAGCTTGGAGGTCGCACTTTTCACCATGCACATCGGCGGGGACGAGGAGACGAGCACAAGTCGATGAGCCAGCCCGAGCGCAGGCCGACACTCATGGTCGTCGACGACGAGCCGGAGATGCTCCGCTCGGTCTCCGACCTGTTCCGGCTCGATTACCGCGTCCTGACCTTCGAGCGAGGCGCCGAGGCGCTCGAGGCCCTCGCCGAGGATCCGCTCGTCGACGTCATCCTCTCCGACCAGCGGCATGCCCGAGATGACCGGCGTCGAGCTGCTCCGCCAGGCCAAGAAGATCCGACCCGAGGTCACGCGGCTCCTCTTCACGGGCTACGCCGACATCAAGGCCGTCATCGACGCCATCAACGAGGGCAACGTCTTCCGCTACGTCGCCAAGCCCTGGGACCCCGACGAGATGCTCGCCACGGTCCGCCAGGCCGTCGACCAGCACGACCTGATCGCCGAGAAGCACCGCCTGCTCCGCGACCTGAAGGAGACGAACAGTCGGCTGGTCGAGGCCGGACCGGCTCAAGTCGGCGTTCCTCGAGGTCGCCAGCCACGAGCTGAACACGCCCGGTCTCGGTCGTCCTCGGCCTGACCGAGCTCTGGAAGATGACCCAGGCCCAGCAGGCCACGCCCGTCCGAGCGCCAGTGGGTCGACCGGATCCACGCCGCGGGCAAGCGGCTCGCCGGCGGTGGTCGAGCGGATGTTCAAGGTGATCCGCTCCGACGACCCCGCCGCGACGATCGAGCGCGTCGAGGTCGACCTCGCGTCGCTCGTCCGGGACGTCGTCTCCGACCTCTCCCCGTTCCTCGCGGCGCGGAAGCAGACGGTGGACCTCCGGCTCGGCCCCGGATCTCGGGACGGTCGAGGTCGACCCGGCGAAGCTCGCCGACATCCTCACGAACCTGGTCGTCAACGCGATCAAGTTCACGCCCGACGGCGCGACGATCGTCCTCGACGGGCCGCGGCGACGGGCCCGACCGCGTGCGATTCGCGATCACCGACCGCGGCAAGGGGATCCGTCCGGAGGACCGGCCGCACGTGTTCGAGCCGTTCTTCACGGGCTACGACACGATGCACCACTCGTCGGGCGATTACCAGTACGGCAAGCGCGGGATCGGCCTGGGTCTCTGCCTGGTCAAGTCGTTCGTCGAGCTCCACGGCGGCCGCGTCGAGTGCGCCAGCAGCCCCGAGCGAGGGGACGACGTTCGCCTTCACCCTGCCTGCGCCGGGCGTGATCCGATCGGCTCGCCTACGGGGCCGCCGAGTGCCGCGCGATGTAGTCGCGCAGGTAGCGGTGGAAGGTGGGCAGGCCGGCCTCGTCCCAGGCGGTCTCGATCGCCTCCTTGATCCGCTGGTTCTCGGCCTGGATGGCGCGGAAGGCCGCGGCGTCGGGCGACTTGGGGTCGAGCGTCAGCACCTGGTCGTGGCTGTTGACCGAGAGCAGGAACCCGTGCGTCCCGTCCCACGGCTGGACCTGGAGCTTCATGTGGGGATAGCGGACGTTCCCGAGCCGGAGCGCGACGATCGGCGTCCCGGTCGGCGTCTTGCCGACCCGCTCGAACGGCGGGTGCCCCAGCGTCTCGTCGGGGTCGCCGTCGACGCCCCACTCGAGCCGACGCCGGACGGCGTCGGGGATCGCCGCCCCGTCGGGATAGGCGGCGCCCAGGTAGATGTCGATCGCCCGCTTCACCCCGTCGAGCCGGACGCGGCGGAAGTCGTCCGGGTGGTTGCGGTTCGGAGCACATGAGCGAAAGATCCCTGCGTCTGAGACTGGCCGTGAGCGGCGCCCTGCGGGAGGGCGGAATCAATTCGGGGCGTCGGCCGTCTCCATCGTGATCACCATCGTCTCCGACCCCCCGTGCTTCAAGCACCCTCAGCCCGGCGTCGACCCCCCGGGCCTGGAGGTTGATCGCGTCGGTCGTCTGGGTGTACGGCTCGATCGCGATCACGTCGTCGGCGCCGGCGGGGTGTACATGACGACCTCGCGGAACGTGCTGTCGAAGGACAGCCGGAACTCGGTGTCCTTCTCGAGGTCGACGAGCCGGCACGTCGCGAAGTCGCCGCGGAACTTCAGCTCGGTCAGCACGTCGTCGAGCTTCAACCCCTTGCGCGGCGGCCCGTCGCGGAAGTCGAGCCGGGCGTCGACGACCCGCGTCTCGCCCGTCGGCACGAACTGATCCAGCACCCAGAAACGTGACGCGGGGATGACGACCCGCGTCTTCGCGGGGTCGCCCCCCGGGGGAAACGGCAGGCGGAAATAGGGGTGGATGCCGAAGCCGTAGGGCAGGTCCTTCTCGGTCGGGTTGCTGACCGTGGTCGTCATCGTCAGCTTGCGACCCGCCAGGCTGTAGCGGACCTGCAGGATCGCGTCGGTCGGCCAGTTCGCGCGCTGGCTCGGCGAGTGGCTCGCGAGGTGATAGCGGCCGACGACGAACGCGCCGGTGCCGTCGACGCCGCGGTCGATCACGTCCCAGGGGGCGTCGATCGCGAAGCCGTGGATCGCGTTCGGGCCGTTGTTCTGCGGGAGGACGTAGGTCGTGCCGCCGAACTTGAACTTGCCGTTCTTGATCCGGTTCGGGAACGGGAAGAGGATCGGCGTGCCGTTGCGCCCGGCGTGCTTGGGGTCGTCGGCGAAGTCCGTCGGCCGCGTTGATGATCGGCGTGGGCTTGCCGGCGACGGGCAATTGCAGGTCGAAGAGGTTGAATCCGTACGACGGGAGGACCGAGGCCGAGGCCCCCGTCATGTCGTCGAGCAGCTTGACGACCTCGCGGCCGTTCGGCCGTTTTTCCACGCTCGTATGGAATGCCATGGGATCACCTTCGCGGGCGGGATCGGATCGACCGTCGCCTATTGGACAGACCTCGCCCACGTCTTGCAACCGCGCAACGGGGTCGTACACTCGGTTTTCTCCGACGTCCGGGACCCGAAGAGGATTTCCGCCGTGCCCCTGATCCGCGCCGAAGCCCTGACCGACTTCGTCGAGGCCCTCTTCACCGCATCCGGCGTGCCCGCCGACGAGGCGACGGTCGTCACGAAGAACCTCGTCGGGGCGAACCTCCGCGGCCACGACTCGCACGGCGTCCTGCGCGTCCCGCAGTACCTCGACTTCGTCAAGAAGGGCGACTACAAGCTCGGCGTCGCCCCTGAAGGTCGAGAAGGAAGGCCCCGCCGTCGTCGTCTGCGACGGCCAGTGGGGCTTCGGCCAGGTCCAGGCCCACCGGCTGCTCGACCTGATCCTGCCCAGGGCCAGGCGCTCGGGCTGGCCGCGGGCACGGCCCGGAACTGCGGCCACATCGGCCGGCTGGGCGACTACGCCGAGCGGGCGGCCGAGCAGGGTCTGGTCCTGATCGCCACCGTGAACAACAACGGCGCCGGCCACCGCGTGGCCCCGCCGGGCGGGAAGGCCGGCCGGCTCGGCACGAACCCCCTCTGCGCGGCCGTCCCGACCGACGACGAGCCGGTCGTGCTCGACTTCGGCACGAGCGTCGTCGCCGAGGGGAAGGTCCGGACCTATTACGCAGCGGCAAGAAGCCCGTCCCCGAAGGGTGGCTGCTCGACGCCGCAGGGAGACCGACGACCGACCCCTCGGTCCTGTACGAGCCGCCCCTCGGCACGATCCTGCCGATGGGCGGCGCCCAGGCCTACAAGGGGTTCGGCCTCGGCCTGGTCCTCGACATGCTCGCCGGCGGCCTGACCGGCGGCCGCTCGAGCTTCGAGGGGGCCCCGCCGCCCAGGGGGAACAACGTCGTCTTCCTCGCTGCTCGACCCCGCCCATTTCGCCGGCCACGACGTCCTGCTTCGCGAGGCCGACCGGCGTGGCCGGGTTCGTCCGCGGCACCCCGCGATCGGAGGGCGTCGACGCGATCACTCCTCCCCGGCGACCCCGAGCGCCGGGTGCTGGCCGAGCAGGTCGGCGAACGGGATCCCGATCGACGACGGGCACTGGGCCAGGCTGGTCGAACTTGCGAAGGTCCTCTCGGTCGACGTGCCGTAGGGTCGGCTATTGCGGACCATCCGGGAAACGGCCGCGACCCGAAGATGGTCCGCAATAGCGGACCCTACTCGTCGAGCAGCGCCACCAATCGCTTCGGCGCCGCGAGGCGATAGCTATCGGTCACCCGGCTCCCGACCTCGTCCCAGTTCGTCTCACCCAGATCCAATCGCAGCCCGACCCAGCCCCGCGGCCCGATGTAGGCGGGGCTGTAGTGGTGGTATCCGTCAGCGGCCACGAGGCTTGCGCCCTCGCCCGGCGGCATCTTGAAGCAGACGGAAATGATGCCGTCGCCGTGGTGGTCGTGGAGGTAGTAGGCGAAGGCCTTCTTCCGGACCTTGAACGTGGCGTGATCGCCCGAGCGCTCCCGCGTCACCTCGGGCAGCGAGAGGCAGATCTCGGTGAGCGTGTCGAGGATGGGCGGCAGAGGCATGACGGGCCCTCCCGCGGGGCGGGCCGGTCAGAAGCGCGCTGCCGCAGAGAATCCGGACGTTCGCGTACGGCGTGAACTCGGCCGTGCGGATGATGCCCTTCACGCCGATCGACTGCTCCTTGAACTCGTGGCTCGGCAGCTCATCGACCTCGACGTCGCCGACCATCCGGAGGATCTCCTGGAAGAGCTTGGGGCTCTCCTCGCGGATCTCGGTCGCCACGGCGATGGCGTCGATGACCAGCTCCTCGGTGACGGCGCGGAGGACGTCGAGGAACCGGGGGATGCCGGGCGTCAGGGTCAGGTCGATGACGTGGCTGTCCGGCGGGAGGGGGAAGCCGGCGTCCACGATCATCATCTCGTCGCCGTGCCCTAACTCGGCCAGCAGAGAGCAGATCGCGGGATTGAGGATGCCACCTTTTTTCATCGGACCAGATCCCCCACGCGGACGGGACGGACGGGGCGATCCCGCGGCGATTCCGCGTCGTCGCGGCGCGATCCCCCGGAAGGGATTCGGACCCCCGCCGCTCTTCTGCTAGTATATCCGCGGCCCGCCCCTGCCTCCACCCCTCGACCCTCGCCGAGGATGCTCGATGCCGCGCCTCCTCCCGGCCACGACCGCCCTGCTGCTCGCCGTCTTGCCGTGGGCCGCCCGCGGCCAGACGGTTACGGTCCAACCCGCCTCGTCGTCGCACGACCCCCGCCTCGCCGAGCTGCGCAGGGCCTCGGCCGGGTGGCAGCTCCGCGGGGGGCCGCCGCGGCGGGTCATCGACCAGGTCTGCCTCGTACCCGACGTCGCCACGTTCTACGAGGCGCTCGCGACGTGGGACGAGGAGCGCTACTTTCCGATCCTGATCGACGACGCGGAGCTCACCCTGAAGTTCCTCCGGGCCTTCCGCCCGGCCCGGGTCGTCCGCTACGCGACCAGGGGCCGTCCGATCGACGATGGCGGCGAGTGGGCACGGGCCGTCGAGGCCGTCGGCGATTCCTGGTCCGCGGAGGGCGCCGCGCCCGAGGCCCGGCTCAGGGGCGACGCGCCCCCCGACCGGCTCGGCAAGACGCCGCCAGGCGCCGTCGTCGGTCGCCCGAAGAGCCCTGCTCTCGCCGGCCTGGCCGCGCTGGCGGCCGGGAGGTTCCAGCCGATGATCCGGCTCGACGGCGCGGACGATTCGAAGAAGGAGCTCTCCGAGGCCGAGATGGCGGCTTTCGCCGACGGGCTTGCTGCCGCTTTGGGATCAAGGATGGCGAGATACAGCAAGCTCGGCGACGACTGCGACTTCCTCACCCTCGCCGGCGATTATCCCTACCGCTACCAGAGCACCAAGGGCCCGCTGGCGGTCGACGACCGCGTGGGTCGCGACGTAAAGGGCCACCGCTGGGCCTTCGCGGGCCGGCTCCTGGGTGACGCCCGGCGGAGCGTCTACGCGGCGATGTGCAGCCTCTTCGTAGGGCCCGCGTCGGCGATGCTCTTCGACACCTACTCAGAAACGACCGAGCCGTGGAAAGTCTGGACCCTCCGCCCGGCCGGAGTCAGACTCGCGCCGATTCTGCCGACGTCGCTGATCGTGGGAGACCGCCGCGCGACGCTCAAGACCTGGCACGAGGTCTTCGACCCGACCGGTCGCTATGGGCTGGTCTTCCTGAACACGCACGGCTCGCCGAAGATTTTTAACATCGGCGGCGGGCCCGGGCATGCGCTCGACATCATGCCGACCGCGCCGTCGGCCATTTCGATGATCCACAGCTTCTCGGCCGCCGACCCGGACGATCCAGACACGATCGCCGGCCACTGGCTGGCGCAGGGGGCCTTTCTCTTTCACGGATCGATGAACGAGCCCTTCCTACCGGCATTCCGCCGACCCGTCCTGGTGGCCGAGCTGCTGGCCACCGGCGTGCCGTTCGCCGCGGCCGAGAGACCCCTGCTCGATGAGCCGTTCGGGCATCCGTGGAAGCTCGTCGTTCTGGGCGACCCGCTCTACACCCTCGTGCGAGTCGACGGCAACCGCCCGCGGTCGCACGACTTCCCCGCGGCAGCGGCCTGGATCCCGTACGCCGCGAGCCCGCCGCCGGCGCCCGATTCCGCGGAGACCGTGCGGCTGGGCTGGGCCGTCAACGCGGCGTTGATCCAGGCGACCGCGGGCGCGGACGACGCCTCGGCCGGCATCCTCGCCGTCCTCCGGTCGATCGACCGCCTGCGGCTGCCGGTCGGCCTACCGTCCGGTCTTCGACGACATGATGGCCGTCACGCTCTACGAGGGCCGCCGGCTCGATGCGGTCCGGGTCTTCGTCGCCGGCATCCCCCGGCCCGATCGGTCGCCCGTCTCCTCGCGGCTCGCGGTCTCGGCCGCCGTGGCCGAGTTCGCGCAGGCCGTCACGCGCGGGAACTTCGACCGCGCCGCCCTGCTGTGGTCGGACCTGATCGGACTGGGCGTCGAAGCCGAGTTCGTCGGCGTCCTCGCCGCCCGGATCGCACCGCTGACCGATTCGCCATCGCGCCGCGAGGCGTGGCGCGACCGTCTCCGCGCCGCGAATGCGATGCTTGAGAACCCCGCCGCCAAGGCCGCCGTCGCGGCGGAGCTGAAACGGCTCGACGAGGCGGACAAGGCGCGGCCCGGGCGGTGACATCGTCGAGGGGTCGACGTGCGGTAGGCCCAGAGAAAAGCGAGAGGGTCGAAGCGGAAGGCGGGGAGGACAAAGAAAAATCATCCGTCCTGCCTGGCCTTAACCGTGTGCCACCCGCCCGCGATGACCGTCCGGTTCTTACCGCTCCGCGCGCAACTGCGGCAGGTTCAACGAGGGTCGGTGCGGCCCCATGAAGGCCGAGACGACCTCGGGCAGTGCGCCGAAATGGAGGTGGATCAGGCTGCCGACGGCGTGGTGGTGGTAGGTGAAGTCCCCCTCGTTCGACAGCGTGCCGTAGCAGTTCCGGCAGTGGCTGTCGATGTCGACCGCGGCCAGGTCCCACCGGCCCGAGCGATAACCGCGGACCTGAGTGCCGCGAAGCGCGAGCCAGCTATCGCGGACGAGGGTCCGCTCCTCGGGCGCGGGCGGGGTCCATTCCGGACGGAGCGTCGAGTCGATCGGCAGGATGCCAACGCCCGCCACCGACCGGTCCGGCAGGATCATCGTCCGCCCTAGGTACGCCGTGCCGCCCCCCTCAGAATAGATCCGCCGGCCCTGGCAGACGTGGGCCTTCAGGGCCGAGATCATGCACTGGTTCGCCGCCAGCGTGTCGGCGTGATTGTCGGGGAAGCCGCAGCCGATCAGCACGAGGTCGACCTGCGGCGGCAGCGACTCGTCCTTCAGCGGCGAGAACTCGAACAGTTCGGCCCCGAGCGCCTCGAGCGTTTCGAGCGTGTCGGGGAAATAGCCGCCGAACGCGTCGTCGAGCGCATAGGCCACGCGGAGCCGGGCCTTGGGCTCGCGGCATGGCCGGCCCCGGCAGTACTCGGGCATGGCCCGGGTCGCCGCGAGCTCGTGGATCGCCTCCACGTCGGCGAATTTCAGGAAGCTCTCGGCCAGCGGTGGGATCAGGTCCTCCGGCGCGGTCTGCCGCGGCTCGACCTGGGCCAGGGCCCGGCGGACGTCGGGCAGCGACTCCACCGCGCCGACGACCGGCCGGCGGGTCATCATGGCGACGAGGTGCCTCAGCCGCTCGTAGTCGGCCGGATCGTCCAGGTCGTCGAGCAGGATCGCGTCGACGCCGTCGGGCAGGTTCGGCAGGTGGAAGGCGTCGGACCGAGGGGCGGGGACGACGGCGATCGTCGGCAGGTCGAGCGCCTCGGCGATCGGCCCGAGCAGACCGGGTCGGCAGAGCTGCGCCGGCCCCGGGCACCGCCGGGGCGGGTCGAGCGTCCCCTCGACCACCGACAGGTCGGCCCCGCACGAGCCCCGCGCGAAGACCGCGCGGCGGACGTCCGGCGGCATCAGCCACGCGTCGAGGTGCCGCCCTGGCAGCCCGGTCGCCTGGCGTACGACCTCCGTGGCCGTCAAACACGCCCTGGCCCGGAAGTGCTGGACCACCGCCCGCCGCTTCGTCAGCCCGGCGAGCAGGGCGAGACCCGCCACCGACGGCTCGGGGCCCGTCGCCGCGACGGCCAATCCCAGACGGGGATGATCGCCCATACCTACCCTGACTCTGTTTCGAGGGACCGCAACCGGGAAGGGTGCCGGGCTCGAAGCGCCGGCGCCTGGCCACACCCGCCGCGACTCCCCCCGAGAGGGCTTCCGCAAGACGGCGGGCGACCCAGCTGGAAGGGGGTCGCCCGGCCAAGACCATCCAATGATAGATCCAAGGCCTTGCCGGTCAAGGCCCGTGGCCCCGCCGCGGCCGCTCGTAAGTCGTGGCACCCAGGGATCAAATGTCCATTGCGCCTCGACCTTGACCTGCCCGCTCAGCTGGACGATTCCGTCCAGGTCTCGAACGACGGTGGTTTCCCCACGATTTCCTCCGCCGAGCAACGGTATCATGCGGATTGGCCGTCCCTGCAGATCGGAATTCCCGAGACGTCAAATCGGCCGCGAGGCGGTGCGCCGTGTGGCACGGTATGCCGGGGTATTTCCTGTTCGTGGCGCTCGTCGGCGTCGCCGTCCATGCGATCGGCCGCGAGTACCCGGCTTGCACGGTCGGCACCGCGGTGATTTCGTCGATCTTCAACCTCGTCCACGAGGCGGCTCTCGCCCAGTGGGAAGTCAATCCGGGCTGGGCTCTGCCGCTGTTTTTCGTCGGCCTGCTCTATGCCCTCCCTGTGAGCGCCCTCGTCGGCCTGCCTTTTCTCGCCTTGCGGCGACTGCGGAGGTCGGCCGATGCGAAAGTCCTGAAAATTCCTCCGCCTGATGACGGTACGTTGCGGTAAAGCAGCGGTTACCTTTACCACTGAACGACCCGCGGCGTCGCGGCCAGATCGAGCGCTTCCGGGGAAACCAGCTCGCCGCTTCGGTCGATGAACGTCACGCCGCCACGAGAAGAACTGAGTCATAGGATCTGCTCGCCGAATTTGCCGGCGATTGTCCCGACTGGGCAGGGGCCGCGTTTCTATACTAGGGTTGTATGGATCGGGCCCACCCAGGCAGGGAGCGACCTCATGCATCGCGTAAGAATCGGTGTCAGCCTGGCGCTGCTGCTCGCGCTCCACGCCTCCGCCGGCGCCGATGACAAGACTCCCGAGGCCGTCCTCAAGGAAAAAGGCCTGCGCCGCGTGGGCACGACCTACGTCGTCGCGGGCGAGGCCGAGGTCCAGAAGCGGCTGAACGAGGCCCGGGCGGCGTACCGCGAGATGCGGGCCGGCCAGGACCAGCGGGCGGCGATCGAATACCAGACGCGCGAAAACAAGCAGCTCATCGCCGCGCTGACCGAGCAGCGGATGGAGCTGAACCAGCAGCTCGCGAACCCCCTGCCCGCCGCGCAGCACAACCAGCTCGTCGCCATGGTCAACGGCGTGACCGACCGGCTCAATCTGCTGATCCGCCACGAGCGCGACGGCGAGACCAGGGACGAGCTGGGCGCCGCCATCGCCCGTCGCCGCGAGGCGTACATCCAGGGCGTGCTCGACCTCCGCGGGATGGTCGACTCGGCCAACGAGGCGTACAAGGCCCTCGCCGACGACCCGGAGGTCAAGGCAGCCCTCGAGGAGGTCGGCAAGACGACCAAGGCCAAGCTCACGCTCGGCCCGTCGAAGGCTTTCCTCGCCAACGTGAAGCTGCTGGAGAACGCCGAGAAGTCGGTGCTCACCGAGAACGTCCCGATCCGCAAGGAGGGCGGGATCTTCTGGCTCGACGTCACGTTCAACGGCAAGGTGACGAAGCCGATGGCCTTCGACACCGGCGCCTCGACTGTGCTCCTGCCCGCCGAGTTCGCCGCGCAGATCGGGCTGAAGATCCGCCCCGAGGACCCCGAGGTCGAATGTCAGGTCGCCGACGGCTCGGTCGTCAAGGCCCGCGCCTCGACGATCCCGAACATGCGGGTCGGCCAGTTCACGGTGAAGGACGTCCCGTGCGTCGTCATGCCCGCGTCCAAGAAGGAAGTGCCCCCTCTGCTCGGCCAGACGTTCCAGCGGAACTTCACGTTCAAGTTCAACGCTGACCTCGGGAAGCTCTCGCTCACCCGGGTGGATGCGGCGGACGCCCCCGCCAAGCCGGCGGCCAAGGCGAAGTCGACGGGCAAGGCGGCATCGAAGCGATAGACGGGCGGCCGCCTGCAGGCTCACCCGTTCACGAGCCGATCCGCGAACCGGTCGTAGAACCAGCCCGGCAGCATCTGCACGGCCCGAAGCAACGCGACCATGGGCAGTGGGAAGTCGACCCGCCGCTTGCGCCGGGCGATCCCCCGCAAGATGATCCGGGCCGCGCGGTCGGCGTCCATGGCAAAGGGCTGGAAACCGCCCTGGTCGGCAATCATGGGCGTGCGGACGAAACCCGGATGGACGGCTGTCACGGCGATCCCGTGCGGCCGGAGCTGGGGTCGTAGGCCCTCCAGTAGCGCCGTCAGCCCGGCCTTGCTCGCGGAGTAGCCGGCCGAGCCGGGCAGCCCGCGGTAGGCCGAGAGGCTGCTGATCCCGACGATCTGACCCCGCTTCCGTTCGAGCATCGAGGGCATCACGGCCTCGATCGCGTAGACGACCGAGTTCAGGTTGACCCGGATCATCCGGTCGAGCCCGTCGGCCGAGAAGTGCCGCGGCGACTCGCCCAGGCCGACGCCGGCGTTGGCGATCAGGAGGTCGACCGGGCCCAGCTCGGCCTTGAGCCGATCGAAGGCCGCCCGGGTCGAGGCCGGGTCGGCGGCATCCCCCGGGGCGACGACGGCCGAGCCGCCCGCCTCTCGGATCTGATCCGCGAGGGCCTCGAGCTCGGCCTCGCGACGCGCCGTGATGCCGACGCGGACCCCCATCGCGCCGAGCTGGCGTGCGAGCTCCGCGCCGATGCCGCTGGAGGCCCCCGTGACGATGGCGGTCGCGGCGTCGATTCTCATGGACTGGCCTCGGTTTGGCTCACGGCCGGCGCTGAGGACGGCCGATTTCATGACAAATGGTGCGCGGATGCAACCCGGGGCCGACCCCGGGCACGTGGAAAGGCGGGGCGACCCGTATGAGGCCGATCGCGTCGGTGCGGACGTGGGCTCCGGGTATCGTCTGGTTCGCCTCGGCCATCGGCCCGGCGACCGCCCTCGCCGACGACCCGCCGCCCCTCTCGGGCCCCGCGCTCGAGGCCCCTTCGTCGGTCGCCGCGCAGCCGCCCGTGGCGCAGACACCTCCCGCCGTCCCGCCGCCGTCACGGCCGAGGGTCAACCGCCCCGTGCTCGCCCTCCCCGGCGTGACCATGCCGTCGAACCGCCCGCTCCCGCAGGCCGACCCGATGCCTCCGAGTCTCGGGCCGACGCTGGACGGCGAGCTGCCCGCCGCTGACGCCTCCGACTCCCGGGGCGGGCCCCGCCCGCCGCGGCACGACGACCACTCCGGCCCTCCCGGCCCTGCCCTCGTCGCGTTTCCGCGGCCGCGTGATCGAATCGAGCCCGGCCGGCGACCCGATCCCGCCGATCGACGTCCCGCCACCCGGCCCGTCGGGACGTTCGTCCGGCGCCGCTCGCCCTTATTCCGGCCCCGCGCGGATCGACGACCTGCCCCAGATCGCCGACGAGGACGACGAGCGCAAGGCCGACCGGCGGATGGACGAGCTGATCGAGAAGGAGAAGCTCCGCGACCTGCCCACGTCACTGCCCTCGCGGCGACCCGGGCTGTTCGGCAATCGCTGGGTGAACCCGTTCGCCACGCGGCCCGCGGCCGACGACAGCGACATCCGCGCCGAGCCGAGGTCCGACCCCGCGGCCGACGCGGCGCTGAAGCGACGGATCGAGAAGCAGGCCGCCACGGCGGTCGGCGACAAGGTCCGAGGCGTCGACGTCCGCGTCGTCGGGCGGTCGATCACGATCCAGGCCCACGGCAGCCGGCTCTTCCAGCGCAGGGCCGTCAAGAAGGCCCTGGAGGGGTTGCCGGGGTTGTCCGGCTATCGTGCGGTCGTCGAGGTCGACTGAGAATCCGCGTGAGGAGCGCCGGGGTTCCCCGGGTCTCGGGACCCGAGGCCTCGCGCCGAGCGAACCCGAGCGGCCGCCTTTCGTTCGCCTTTGTTCGGCTCGACACGCGCAGACGCACGGAGCCGAACGGCGGCGGACGCACCGGGATTGGCTTTGCTTCGGCGGCCGGGGAATTGGCTTTGTTTCGGCGGCCGGAATTGGCTTTGTTTCGGCAAATGGGCGGCCGGATTGGGTTCGTTTCGCACCCCGGGGCCGGCCGCCGATCGCGGACGATCGGGGCCGGTCCCCCGACCCGCACCGACCCCTCTCACACCTCCTGAGGCCGCTTGCCGATCGGGAGCCGGCGGGGCATGCTGGTGCAGGCCCTCCCGGCGCTGCGTAGACGTTTCCACCCAGGTCCGCACCCATGACGCGCCCCTTTCGTCTGCGCCGCTCTCATCGTCGCCTTCCCCTGCGTCGCAGTGGCCCAGAAGCCGCCTGCGGAGGCGATTCGCAAGGGGACGCAGCGGTTCGTCGACGAGGGCCAGGTCTCGGGCCTGGTCGCGCTCGTGCGCGATCGCGACGGTGTCGAGTCGGTCGAGGCCCTCGGCAAGGCCGATCTCGCGTCAGGTCGGGCGATGGAGCCGGACACCATCTTTCGAGTCATGTCGCTGACCAAACCGATCACGGCCGTGGCGGTGATGATGCTCGTCGACGACGGCAAGCTCCGGCTCGACGACCCGGTCGAGAAATACCTCCCCGAGTTCCGCGGCCAGAAGCTGTACGCGGGCTTCGAGCGGGACCGGCCGCGGCTCGTGGCGTCGCCGCGGCCGATCACGGTCCGCGACCTGCTGACCCACACCTCGGGCCTGCCCGACACGCCCCCGCCCGGTTACACCGACCTCGACAACCACCCCGACTTCACGCTGGCCGAGGCCGTGAAGGTCATCGCGGGCCGCCCGCTCAGCTTCCCGCCCGGGACGAAATGGGCCTACAGTAACGCCGGGATGTCAACCCTCGGCCGGCTCGTCGAGGTCGTCTCGGGCAGGCCCTTCGACTCCTTCCTGAGGGAACGGCTCTTCGCCCCGCTGGGGATGGTCGACACCACCTTCTACCCAACGCCCGAGCAGATGAAGCGGGTCGCGATCGTCTATGACCGCAAGGAGGGCAAGCTCGTCGAGATGCCCTCCTCCCGCACCGCGCCCGACCCTGCGAAAAACCGTCCGAGCCCGGCGGGCGGGCTGTTCTCGACGGCCCCGGACCTCGCCAGGCTCTACCAGATGATGCTCCACCGCGGCACGCTCGACGACCACCGGTATCTCACCGAGGGGAGCGTCGCCGAGATGACCCGGCTCCAGACCGGCGACCTGAAGTGCGGGTTCGTCGACGGCATGGGCTTCGGCCTCGGCTGGGGACACGTCAAGGTCCCACAGGGCGTCACGGCATCGTTGCCCGCGGGCACCTTCGGCCACGGCGGCGCCTATGGGACGCAGGGATGGGTCGACCCGAAGGGCAAGCGCTTCATCGTGTTGATGATCCAACGCGTCGGGCTCAAGAATGCGGACGACACGCCGATGAGGGCGGAGTTGCAGAGAATAGTGATGGGGCGGCCGACGGATTGATCGCGGACCGAGCCGGCTGGGGGCATCTGGGGAGGCTATCGAGATGAGGCCGTGTGTTACGCTCGCCTTGGTGCTTTCCTGGGGGTCGATCGCCGTCGCGCAGGACCATTTGATCCCCGACACCGGCGTCCTCGCCGATCCCGACGAATACCGCCTCCGCGTCCACCACGTCTTCAAGGCGGCGTTCGAGTGGGGTGTGATCGGGCGGGTCGTCTCGGACGAGGAGTTTGTCGTCGGACTCCGGAGGACGGATCAGGGCTTCGAGGCCTTCCGTCTGGAGGCCTCGTCGTCGATTTTCGATACCGTGCGGCTTCTCCAATTCGAGCGCGGGGAGATCGAGGAGGCTGGTCCTGACGGCGGGGCCATCCCCCTGGAAAAGAACCGGGAGTACCAGGCCCTGAAGAAGCGGACGCCCGCGGACTACCGGACGATCAAGGCCGTCGAGATGAAGCGCCCGATCCCCGAGGCACTCACGGACGACATCTGGTCGCTCTGGAATACGATGCTCCTCGGCGTGCGTCATCCCGAGAAGCCGATCAACGTCCTGCACGGCCCGGCCACATGCTATTATTCCGCCTTCATCTTCGGCCGGGGGGAGGTGAGCGGCCACAGCGGTGACGCGGGCACCGGCCCGTCCTTGGCCCTCGCCAAGGTCACGGAGAGGCTCGACGAATATGTCCGCGGGAAGTGCGATGAGGCCGTGCTGACGAAGGCCTTGGCCGACGCCAAGGCGGTCATCAAGCCTCGGACGGCGACCAGGCAACGGGGCCTGATGGACCTGTTCCCCGAGCCGGCCGTCGGCAAGCGGAACGATCGCTGACGGCGTTATCAACCGTCAATCTCGCTCAGCCTCAGGAACCCGGCCCCTTTCACGACCGGCGGGTCGAGCCAGCGAAGCTTCGGCTCGACCTGCGCGACATAGCCGGCGAGGTATTCCGGCTTGAAGTGAGCGATCCGGTCGAGCTTCGACTCGATCAGCGGGCTGTGGGCGGAGTGGAGGCAGGCGAGGACGTGGGCGTCGTCGCCGCGGAGGTCCGCCTTGGTCAGGACGCCCACGGCGAAGCCCTCGCGGAGGGCGTCGGCGAATTCGTTGTAGATGAATCCCTCGCCGGCGCCGGCCCACCAGTCGCGGTTCATCGCGGCGAACCGGGCGACGGCCATGCGGGCAGACGAGACGTCGGCGAAGGCGATCGTGTCGCCGACGACGACCAGGTCGTCGAGCATCAGCCGCGCCTCGTCGGGCGTCGTCACGCCGCAGGTCAGGCTGTCGCGGAGAAAGTAATCGATCCGGTCGGCGCAAAGCCACGGAATGGGGCGTTCGAGCAGCGGGTAAACGGAGTCGTCGTAGAACTCCGTCGGCCCGTAACCCAGCGCCGCGATCGCCGAGGCGATGTCCTTGCGGCGGAGGAATTCGGGCTTCAGCCCCTCGTGATGGTCCTGCTCGTCGGACGTCACGATGAAATCGACGGCGTGCGAGAAGGCCGTATGCGAGATGTCATGAAGCAGGCCCGCCACCTGCTCCCTCTGGCCCGCTCCCAGGCGGCGGAGGAGCACGAACACGCCGAGGCTGTGCTCGAACCGCGTGACCGTCTTGAACGGGTACGCGATCGCCGACGGCCCGGCCTGCTTGATGCCGCGGAGCCTCTGGAACGTCGGCTTCTGAATCAGGGCGAGGAGCAGAGGGTCGTCGATCGAGACGTCGCCGTAAACCCGGTCTTTCCAGCGCATCCGCACGGTCCCCCTGCCTGGTGGTTCGCAGGGTCGATCATCGGAAAACACGGCGAAATCGGCAAGGTCGGCCGCGAGGACTGGCCGGACGCTTCGGCCGGCGCGCTTGCCGCGAGAGGCCGTGCCCGGCCGTGTTCGCGGACCTAAACGAGGCTGACGAACCAGCCCCCCCCGGGCACGGGCGTCAGGAGCCCGAACGGACCGGAGGCCGGAACGGGGAACCGCCGGGACCGCTGGATGAAGCCCGCGAAGTGCTCGGAGAAGTAGTAGAACGGGTCCATCGACGGGTTGGCCGCGGGGTTGGCGGATAGATCCTTGAGAACAATGTCCGCGTCGTTCCAGTACTTCCGGTTCTCGGCCAGCGACACGCCCGCGGACTTGGCCATCGCCTTCATGTCGGTCATCGTCTGGTCGAGCAGCGCGGGCGGGACGTTGTAGCCGATCGCGGCGAAGTCGGCGGCGAGGGCCGCCTCCTTGCTCGCCCAGCCCTGCGGGCTCTTGCTGGCCTCGATGACGGAGTAGTCCATGCGATAGATGATGTCGTACGTCGCGTCGCCCAGGGTCCTGGTACCGGACGGCGGCATGGCCGTCCGCTGCATGTTGAGCATGTCCATGCTGACGGCCAGGTACTGGGCCGTGCTCACGTGCGAGCCGGCCTGCATCGTCTTGATGTCGGCGGTGAACCGGCTGAAGTCGGCCTTCACGTGCGCCGCCGCGGCGATCGCCTCGAACCGCGCCGTCATGGCCGGCGAGGCGTGCGGGGCGACTGCGAATAGCCTGCGCCCCTCCAGCGCCTCGCAGGCGGGGGCCGACGAATGCCTTGACGATTTGCGGCTCATGTCGGCGTCCGTCCTTGGGTCGCAGATCCATCGCGATGCGCGATCTATCGACCATCGATGCCGCCGTATCGACTCGGAGCGAGGCTGGCCGCCGGTGCCGGTTCGGGATCGCTCGATCGCACGGCTTCTGCCGCCGCGCGCGCCGGGCAGTCCGTTCCTTTGGTCCCGCGCGTCGGTTAAGATGCGTCGGGTCAGCGGGCCTCGGTCCGCGCACATCTTCTATCTCGCGACGATCCGGGGCCATCGCGATCGTCCGATCTCTCCGTTGCGGGGGACTGTCGGCCGTGATTCGAATGCACAAGCGGGGCTGGGTGGCCGTCGTCGGCGTCGTGCTGGCCGCCGGCTGTGGCGGGACGGCCGACCAGTCGGGGACGGCGACGCCGCAGGCGAGTTCGCCGGGATCGTCGAGCGGCTCCGCCGGGTCGCTTAAGCTCCTGTTCGTCACAAACGGCAACTCCGACTGGTGGAACGCCGTCGAGAAGGGCACGGCCGACGGCGCCAAGGAGTTCGGCGTGCAGGTCGAGATGAAGCGGAACAACAGCCAGCTCCAGGGGCAGGTCGAGAAGCTCCGCGAGGCCCTGGCCCGGTCCGACGTCCAGGGCGTCGCCGTCTCGGTCTTCGAGGCCGACGCCCCCGGCGTGCTCGACGCGATGCGCGAGCTCCAGAAGTCGGGCAAGGTTGTCATCGCGATCGACTCGGACGTCGCGGCCGACGCCGCCGATGCCCGCGCGGCGTACATCGGCACGAATAACGTCAAGGCCGGCGAGGCCGCCGGGCGCGCGGCGAAGACGCTCAGGCCGCAGGGCGGGAAGGTCGAGGTCTTCGTCGGCACCGCCTCGGCCGCGAACGCCCGCGAGCGCCGCGAGGGCTTCTTCAAGGGTGCGGGCGAGAAGTTCGTCCTCGAGTCGAGACCTGGGAGGACGGCAACGACCACGGCCGCGCCGCTGTCAACGTCCAGAGCGCCGTCGGCAAGAACCCGGACATCGGCCTGCTGCTCGGCCTCTGGTCGTACAACGCCCCGCCGATCGCCGAGGAGGTCGAAGGCGAACGCCGAGCTCCGCAAGAAGGCGAACGTCGTCACCTTCGACCTCGACGAGGCCGCCGTCGACCAGATCGCCGCCGGCAACATCGACGCGAGCGTCTGCCAGAACCCGTACGAGATGGGCTACCAGGGCGTGAAGCTCCTGAAGGCCCTCATCACGAAGGACGATAAGGCGGTCAAGGAGATCCTCCCGGACGGCAAGACCCGCGACACGGGCGTCCGGGTGATCGTGCCCAAGGCCGACTCGCCGGTGATGAAGGAGAACAAGAGCAAGGGCGACGACGTCATCACGATCGAGGAGATGAAGAAGTGGCTCGATAGCAAGGGGCTCAAGTCGTCATGAGCCCGGCCGGCCCGTCCGAGGCGGTGGCCAAGGCCCCGGCCCGCGACCGCGACGAGGCGGGCCGGGGGCCCTCTCCGCGGCGTTGCGGGCCCCCGAATGGGGCCTGCTCGTCGGCATCGCGGTCGATCCTCGGCGTGATCTACTTCGTCGACCCGTCGCGCCGTTCTTCCGCGCGTACAGCCTGCAAGAACCTCGTCCACGACTCGCCCTCTACGGCGTGCTGGCGCTGGGCGCGGCGGTCGTGATCATCTCGGGCGGGATCGACCTCTCCGTCGGCTCGGTCGTGGCGCGTCTCGGTCGTGCTCTGCGTGAAGATGCTGGGCACGTGGGAGCCGCTCCTCGCACGCCAGATCACCGGCGCCTACCTTCATTCCCTGGCTACCGAAGGACAGCACGGCCGCGCAGGTCGCGTTCGTCGCGGGTGCGATCGCCGCGACCCTGCTCCTCGGACTGGTCGTGGGACTGCTCCACGCGCTCATGATCAACCAGCTCCGCCTCCCGCCGTTCATCGCCACCCTCGCGACGATGGCCGGCCTGCGAAGCGTGGCGATCGTGCTCGGCGAGAACCGCACGGCTCGGGTCACGGTCCCCTTCTTCCGCGCCCTCGGCATGGACAACTGGTTCACCGTGCCGATCTTCCTCGGCCTGGCCGTCGCGATGAGCGTCATGATGGGCTCGACCGTCCTCGGCCGCCATCTCTACGCCCTCGGCGGCAACGAGGCCGCGGCCCGCCTGAGCGGCCTGCGAACCCGGCGGCTCAAGGCCATCGCCTATTGCCTGTCCGGCGTCCTCTCGGCGATCGGCGGAATTCTCTTCACCGCCTACACCGGCGGCTCCGACCCGGTGAACATGGGAAAGTCGTACGAGCTCTACGCGATCACCGCGGCCGTCGTCGGCGGCTGCAGCCTCTCGGGCGGCGTCGGCTCGATCCGCGGGACCGTGCTCGGGCTGATCCTGCTCCAGATCGTCATCAAGGGCACGGGGCTGGTCGTCACGGGCGTCGACAGCTCGCAGATCGAGGGGCTGGTGCTGGGGCTGGTCGTGGTGCTGGCGGTTGGGTTCAACCAGAGGTTCAGGGCTCGGGGATGATGCCGAGGTAACACACGGACGCCCTCACCGCGTCGAGTGCCAGACCTCGCGGAGCCAGTGGTTCCGCAGTCGGACGTGCGACCGGAGCGCGGCGAGCGGATACGTCCGCCCTCGCCACGAGACTCCGCGGCGGCGGAGGGTGAGGATCACCGAGCGGGCCAGGGCGTAGGTCATCACCGGCCCGGCCAGCGGCAGGGTCAGGCCGTACCAGGGGGCGACGCCGGTCGTCGGGCAGACGAGGCGGATGAGCCCGACGGGCGCCAGGACGCCAAGGCCGCAGATCAGCCGCGTCCACCACGGGCCGATGAACAGGCCCGCGAGCGGGCCGAGCGTGGTGAGAAGGATCGTCGCCGCCGCCGCCGCGGCCATCGGCAGATGGAAGTCGATCCCGGCGAAGAAGTTCTTCTCGATGCCCCGGACCATGCCGGCGAGGCCGACCTGCCAGCGGACCGACACCTGCGAGGTGGCGCTGAAGACCCTCGCGCGGTAGCCCGCGTACTTGAGCGCCTGACCGAGCCGCATGTCGTCGTCCACCGACAGGGCGACGCGGCGCAGCCCCCCGATCCCGCGGAAGGCCTCGGCCCGGACGAGGTTGAACGCGCCGACGCCCATGTGGACCCGGCTGTTGCGGTCGTCGACCCGCCAGTAGGGGAACTTGATCGCGAACATCAGCGTGAACAGCGCCATGAACATCCGCTCGGCGAAGTCGACCGTGATCGCGTCGGGCAGGGCGACGAGATGGTCGGCCTCCTGATCGACCGCGTACGCGACGGCCCGCCGCAGCGCCCCCGGGGCGAACACGACGTCGCCGTCGGTGAAGAGGATCCAGGGCGCGAAGGTCTCGTCGGCCCCGCGCTGCATGGCGTGGGTCTTGCCCAGCCAGCCGTCGGGCAGCCTGTCGACGTGGACCACGCTCAGCCGCGGCTCGTCCTCGGCGAGCTCGTCGAGAATGGCCCCGGTCCGGTCGCCCGAGCGGTCGTCGACGACGATCAGCTCGAGGTCGGGATAGTCCTGGTCGAGGATCGACCGGACGGCGCGGGCGATCATCGCCTCCTCGTCCCGCGCCGCGATCACCACGGCCAGGCCGGGCCATCCCGACGCGGGCTCGAGGGCGGGCAAATCGGAGAGCCGGATCGACTTGCGACGGTTCGCCAGGGCACGGGCCAGGAGGACGATCCAGACGGCGCTCGACGCGGCGCACACGAGGGAGATGACGAGGACGAGCGAGGCAGACGTCATTCGTTGATTCAATCGGGCCGCTGAGGGACGAGGCCGGCGCGGGCCATTCGCCGACCGCGCCGACCCGAGGGTGAATGGCCGTGCGCTAGTATGGGTCTTCGGATCGGCCGCGGCAAGCGCGGCCGGTCCGGTGTAGCCCGGTTGTGGTCATTTTGGAGTCTGGAGGCCCTGGCCGCCCTTCTCGATGGCGGCGCCGGTCTTCTCGACGGCCTTGCCGGTCGCGCCGACGGCGTCGGCGGCCTTGTCGCCGAGGTGTTCCTTGGCCGATTCCTTGACGCCGGCCTCGAGCTTCTCGCCGCCCTTCTCGATCGCCTTGCCGGTCGCCTCCATGGCCTTGCCGGTCGCGTCCTTCGCCTTCGTCGCCATCTCGCCGGCCTTCTCTCCGGCCTTCTCGATCGCGACCTCGGCCTTGTCCTCGGCCTTCTTGATCGCGACCTCGGCCTTCTGGATCATCGTCGGCTTCCCGTCCGCGCCGGCGGTCGAGTCCGAGGCGGAGTCGCACCCGGCAAAGAACCCTGCGCCGGCCGCGGCGAAGGCGAGTCCGAGGGCGCGGAATGATGCTGTCCACTGCATGGTGATGCGTGCTCCTGTTGGGCACCACCGGCCACGACGTCCGCGGGCGTTACGGATTCGTCCGATGGGCATCCTATTCCAGGATAGACGTCTCGTGGCGATGAATGGAAGGGCCACGATTCCGCGCGGCAGCTCAGTGCAGGACGTCGGCGTCCTCGATGTGATAGACGATCTGCCCGAGGCCGTTGGGGTCCTTCTCGGCCCGGGCGTGGAAGGTGCCGCCGATGCCGTGGAGGCTCGAGGTGTAGTCGATCCCCAGGCCCGCCTTCGTCTTGACCTCGACCATGTCGTTGAGCTTCGGCTGGCCGCCGAAGCAGCACGTGCCGTTGTCTCGGCAGAGGACGAACCGGTGCGGGCCGTAGTTGGTCGGGTACATGTAGCCCTTGATGTAGACCTTCTTCCCCTCGAGCTCCTGGGCCTTCTTCGAGATCGGGCCGCCGACATCGGGCTGGAGCGGCTCGTAGCTGATGATCTCGTACCCGGGCGGGACGGCCGTCTTGAGGAGATAGGCGTACGCGGCCGAGCCGCCGAGGATCGACAGCGTCGAGAGCAGGATCGCCGTCTTCGCCGCGGCCCGGCCGGCCATGTCGTAGCGGCGGACCGAGCCGAGCCCCTTCCAGCCGAAGAAGAGCCCGACGATCGGCACGACCAGGAAGCCCCAGCCGATGTCCCAGACGGCCAGCGCCGCCAGCACGGCGACGATCCCCGCGACCAGCCCGAGCATCGCGGCCGGGCTGTAGGGCTTGTAGGCGACAATCTCTTCCGGCAGCGTCTCGTCGCGGTAGATCGGTTCGGATAACTTCGACATCGCCGTTCTCTCGGGTGCAACTGGACGATGGGAGGTCGGGATGAACAGGACCTCTCCATTATGGCGAAGCGGCCAGCGCGCGGGCCACATCAGTTCGATAGGCGGTCATCGCGGGCAGATAACCGACGGCCGTCGCCAGGATGACCAGCCCGGGGATCAGCCACAATTCGGCCGGCAGCAGCGGGGCCAGGCCGATGGCCACGCCCGTCTGGGCGGCGATCGTCGGGCTGAGCGCGGCGATCAGGCCCCGGCCCAGCAGCCAGCCGAACGCCCCGCCGCCGAGAGACAGTAGGATCGATTCGAGCAGCACGATCGTCATGACCGTCGCTCGCCGGGCCCCCAGCGCCCGCATCACGGCGATCTCGCGGCGGCGGTCGCTCATCGAGTTGTAGATGCTCACGAGGATGCCGATCCCCGAGACCACGACGATCAGCACGGTCAGACCGAGCAAGAGCCACTCGATCGGCTCGACGATCACGTCGAACAGGCTGCGGATCTCGCGGATCGGCAGCACGGCCTGGGCCTGGTTGCCCTCGTTGATCCGGTTCGGCAGGAACACGGCCGCGGCGGGCGTGGACGTGCGGATCAGGATGGCGGTCAGCTCGCGCTGATTGTCCGGGAGCGGGGTGAAGTGATCGTGGTCGTGTTCGTCGTGATGCCCTTCGTGCTTCGCCGGCTCGGCGCCGGGAACCGGCTTGGCGTGATTTTCGAGGACGTAGAAACCTTCCATGTTGATGAAGAGAACGCGGTCGTTGGGCGTGCCGGTCGGCTCGAGGATGCCGACGATCGTGAAGGCGTCGTGCTTCACGCCCTGGCCGTCGTCGATCACGCCGTGCGCCGGCTGGAAGGTGTCGCCGAGCTTCAGGCCAAGCTTCCCGGCCGCAACGGAGCCCGCGACGGCCTCGAACGGGGCGTCCTTCTTGAAGTTGCGGCCCTGCGCGAAGGCATACTTCCGGCCGGGAGAGACCTCGTCGTCGAGCAGGTCGGGCGTGGTGGCGACGACGCGGTAGCCCTGGTAGTTGTCGCCCAGACAGTAGGGGATCGCGCGGGCGACGTAGGGTTTGAACTCGCCCTCGGTGAACTCCTTCAGGAGCGAGTACGGGATGTTCTCGACCGGCGAGCTGAGGTGATACACGGTGTTGAGGACGAGCTGGAGCTTGCCGCCCTTGGCACCGACGATGATGTCGTATCCGAGGCCCGCGTTGCGGCGAAATGAGTCGGCGACGACGTGGTGGATCACGAGCACGGCGACGACCAGAGCCACCCCCAGGGCCATCGAAAACCCGGTGAGGGCCGAGGCCAGCCCGCGCTGCTGGATGCTCCGCCAGGCGATCTTGAAGAGGCTCATACGACGGCCACCGCGCGGTTGAACGCTTCGAGATGCTCGACCCGCTCGAACTGCCCGGCGACCTCGGGGGCGTGAGTCACGAGAAAGAGCGCGACGCCCTCCTCGCGGCAGGTCGAGCGGATCAGGTCGATGACGGTCTGCTGGTGCTTGGGATCGACGCTGGCCGTCGGCTCGTCGGCCAGAAGCAGGCGCGGCTTATTGGCCAGCGACCGGGCGACGGCCACCCGCTGCTGCTCGCCGACGGAGAGCGTGCCCGGCCGGTGCTTGAGCCGGTTCGCCAGTCCGACCCTCGCAAGCAATTCCTTCGCGCACCGCTCGTCACGGCGGCCCTGGGCGAAGGTCATGCCGAGCATGACGTTCTCGAGGGCCGTGAAGCCGGGGAGGAGATTGAATGTCTGGAAGATGTAGCCGACCTTCTCGGCCCGGACGCGGTCGCGCTCGGCCTCGCCGAGGCGGGCGATGTCCTGGCCGTCGATGATGACCTTGCCCGCGTCGGGCGTGCTGATGCCGGCGATGACGTGGAGCAGCGTGGTCTTGCCGCACCCGCTCCGTCCGAGGAGGACGGCCTGCTCGGCTTCGCCCAGGTGGAACTCAGGGATGTCGAGCACGGGCAGCCGCCCGCCGCCCGGCTCGTGGAAGGATTTCTTCAGGCCCTGCAGCGACAGCATCGACGGTCTCGGGCGGGGATCGACGTATGAGTTCGGTCCGCGGTTGCGGACCGTACGTCGGATTCGGCTCGGATGTTCGATCCATCATCGTCGCGCGGCGTCGTTTTTTCCAGATTCGCCCGCCTGCTGGTGCGGCGCCCGCCCCTGGAGGATCTCGGTCCAGCGGAGGGGATGGGGCAGACCCCGGTAGTCGAAGGCGACAGCCATGTCCCACGCCGCCACGTCGACCCCGCGCTCGCGGACGATGAACCGCTCCGGCGCCTCAGCCCGGGCAAACCAGCCGTGGCGAACCATCGAGTCGGCATAGCTCGGACGGAAGTGGGCGTCCTCGACGATCAAGGCGGGGCGACCGAAGAAGACGTGGGCGTCGAACCGCGGATTCGGGTGCCAGAGGTCGTGCTGGTTCACGGCGCCATAGGGGTTGTACGAGAAGGCCAGGCAATAGATCTCGGGATGGCCCGGCATGTAGAAGGTCAACTCCGAGGCGAGATACGGCGTCGACGTGAGGATGAAGGGGTCGAGTCCCTGTGCCTTCAGGGCCGCATAACGTCGCACAACCTCCGGGGCGAGCGAGCGATGACCGCGCATCCGGCAGGTCGGATCGAGCTTGTTCATCGGGGCGGGCGCCTGAGGCGTCGAGGCCGGGGCCCATCGAGCAATGAGCGGATAGCACCACTCCGTATGCTGGAGTACCGACAGTCCGACGACGCAGACTCCCCAGAAGGCCACGAGCGCGACGCCGGACCTGCCCGTCGGGTGGCGAAGACCGCGGCGGAACGGCCCCCGATCGAGCCACCACCCGGCCAGGGCGAGCACGGACACGTACCCGGGCGCCGCCCAGTTCAACTCGTTCTCGCCGAGCAGGCAGACGGAGAGCACCGTCGCCCAGAGCACGCCCCACAGGCATAGCAGGTAGAGCAGCACCGCCCGGTCCGGCCCGCCGTGCCGGATGATGGTGCGTCCTTCCTCGGTTCGGATCGTATCGTCGGACCGCCCAAGCACCGTGCCGACGGCCGATCGGACTGCCTGGGCTCCCACCAACCACCACGCGACGCCCCAGATGGCGATCTCGCCGCCCAGGAACTGGAGCAGGAGCCCGGCCTGGCCCCATTTCCAGGGTGCGAGGATGCCGACGCGATCGGCCATCTGGTTCGACGCGGCGCCGCTGTTCGCCGCGTTCCACGCGACGATCGGCACCATGCCCAGGCCACAGAGGCCACACATGACCCAGAAGCCGGGACGGATCAGCTCGCGGCGGTGCGGGGGATACACCAGGAGAAACACGCCGACGGACGCCGGAAAGGCGAGCATCGTGTATTTCGCGAGCACCCCCGTCGCACAGAGGAGGCCGGCGATGACCCAGCCCGATCCAGCGTCCGTCGGCGATCGCGCTCCAGGTCCACAGGGCCGCCCAGGTCCAGCAGCAGAGCAGTGGCGTGTCGATCGTCATCAGCAGGCCGCCCACCCGGAACAGCGGGACGGCCAGGATCAGGAGCGCCGCGTAGAGCCCAGCCCGGGCCCCGCCGGCCCGCTGGGAGAGGCGGAACACGCCCCAGGCCGTCAATGCGCCCAGGATGACGGCCGGGAGCCGGACGGCCGGCATCAGGTCGCCGGTCAGCGCGAGGCTCAGATCGCCGAAGAACCCGGTGCCGAGGCGGATCACCACCGCGATCAGCGGACCCTTGGCGAGATAGCACCAGTCGAGCCGCCGCGACCAGGCCCAGTATTCGGCCTCGTCGGCGCACAGCTCCCAGTCGCAGCCGACGAACAGGAAGACGATCTGGCCCAGCGTCGCCACGGCGATCGCGGCCAGGGCCCAGGCGGCGGCGCGGCGCTCGTCACGACGCTCTGCGGCCGCCAAGGCGACTCGCGGCCAGGATGCGGATCGGTTCGTCGTGTCCATGATCGGCCCGGGGACCCGCCGGGGCATCCTGCCCGGCGCTCGGCCCACTCTAGCGACATCTCGCGGGCCGAGAAGGTCAATCGGCGACCGGGCCGGCGAGCGGGCATCCCGTGCTCAGCTCGTCCGGGGCGCCGGCCGAGTCGATCGGGACGGACGGCACGCCGGCCAGCCGGGCGATCCGGTCGGACGCCTCGGCGAGCATCGTCCGCGAATAACCGGGGTAGAGATGATCGATCGATCCGCCCCGGCCGACGACCGCCATGTAGGCGGAGCTCTCCGCGCCGAAGCGGCGGGCGATGGCGAGGTCGGGATCGGCAAGCAGGGGGAACGCCGTCCGGTTCCGCTGGCCCCAGGCGCGGCCGCCGTCGGTATCGGCATCGATCACACCGAGGAACCGGACCTCGCGGGCGTAGGCGTCGTGGAGGCGGTTAAAGAAGCGCTGGGCGTCGGCGCTGCAGGGGCAGCCGTCCTTGATAAAGACCAGCACGACCGGCGTGCGGGCCGTCAGCTCGACGAGGTTATACGTGGTCCCGTCCGTCGCGATCGTGGAGAACGCCGGGGCGGCCTGGTTGGCCCGGGCGTCGGTCGCGGCCAGCATGGCAGGGGTGACGAAATGCTTTTCTGGCTCCGCGGAGACCGCCACAGTCGGCCCGCGGAGCCGGCCGCCGGACCGGACGAAGGCATAAAGTCCGCCCGCCGTGGCGGCAATCAACAGGAACAGGGCCAGGGGCTTGCTCATCAATCCTTGCGGGGCGGCGGACTTGAGAACGGCAGATCGAGGCCCGGACCTCCATCATACGGCCTCGACCGCCGTCCCGCGAGCTACGCTGGTCCGGCCGACGGCGTGATCGTCTCCGACGCGGCGCCGAGCGGCCGAGGGCTCGGCAGCCGGTACGTCGTCGCCAGCAGCCGGGATCGCAGGGCCTTCAGCCCGCCCACGACGTCGAGGCGGCGCCGGAGCCCCTCCCACTCGGACGACGTCAGGAAGACGATGTAGCCGGCGGTCGTCAGCTCGCCGAAGATCGGGATGTTGATGATCAGCAGGATCCCCGCATGCAGGGCCAGGCCCGCGGCGATGACCCACGGGCGGGCCGGCTTCACCCAGAGCAGGAACGCCAGGCAGATCTCGACCGCCATGCCGTAGTAGGTGAGGGCGTTGATCGCCATCGGATAGGCGGCGAGGAAGCTGAAGTCCAGGCGGCCGATCTCGCGGTTGGTCAGCACGTAATGCATCGCCGTCCCGTCCATCCACGTGCCGCCGTTCGCCTTGAGCAGGCCGGTCACGAGATAGACGCAGGCGACCTGAAGCTGGATCAGCCGCTGCGCCCACGGAACGATCAGCGGGTCGGCCTCGGCATAGCCACGCTTCCTGGCCGCGCGGCGGGCGTCGAGCGAGTACGCCGCACCGCAGGGGCTGAGCATCAGGTAGAACGCGATGCACATCATCAGCGTGTCCGCGCCGCTCGCGGTCATCAGGTTGTGGTGATGGATCGACAGCATCCCGACGTAGAACAGGACGCTCATCACCTTCGTGTGCCAGCCCACCATCAGCCCGGCGGCGAAGCCCAGCGTGAGCCCGAACACGACCCGGACGGTGATCGGGTCGGGGAACCAGTTCAGGATCGACAGCCTGTGCGGCCCGGCGACCTGGAGGGACTCCTGGCCCTGGAGCAGTCCTCGGCTGGTCAGCCAGTAGTCGAAATCGACCGTCATCAGTAACAGGTTGCAAATCGCCAGGAACCCGAAAACGACCCGGAAGGCCCCGAGGGGCCGGGCCGAGATCGGCGCGAACCAGAAGCGGTTCCAGGGGCGGAGCAGTCGGCTCATCACGGGCGTGCCTCCTCCCACGTGGGAAACCGGTAGGCCTTGATCGGCTGGACCTTCGTGGCGGCCATCGGGTCGGGCAGCTGCCCGAGCGGCGGCGCCTCCTTGACGGCGTACTGGAGCTCGACGTCGACCGGGAACGACTCGCGCGGCAGGTCGAGCTCGCGGACGACGTACCGCGCCACCATCTCGCGGTGCGACGCGTACTCGTCGATCATCAGGTAGGTCGGGAACTTCGAGTGCCGGACCCGGGGAATCGCCGGCCATATCCCGTAGTCGGCCACCTTCGGGAAGGCGAACTCGTGCATGATCCCGTTCCTGTCGACGGCGACCGCCTGGAGCGTGAACGCGTGCCGCATCGGGTCGGGCGCGAACATCGTCCAGTTCTGCCAAAGACCCGTGGGCAACATGTACGCCACGAGGTGCGGGACGACGCGGTCGTGGATCGCCCCCTTCGGGAAGTTCCACACGGCGATCGCCGCCACGTGGAAGAGCAGGAAGGCCGAGATTGCCCACCGCTTGATTCGCCACGTCATCGGGATCAATGCGCCCTCCTTGCCCCCGTCGTCGGGGCGTTCGCGAGGGCGCGCGGCAGGTCGAGGAGGTCGTTCGAGGTGGGCGCGACCCGTCGCGGGTCGGTAAGAGCCAGGATGGGCCGAACTCTAGGAAAAGGCGGGCCCGTCGTCAAGGCGGCCTGGGGCAACTTCGCATCGGCCAAAGAATCACTCGCCGATGATCTTCACGAGCACGCGCTTGTCGCGGAGCCCGTCGAACTCGCCGTAGAAGATCTGCTCCCACGGCCCGAAGTCGAGCCGGCCACGCGTGATGGCGACGACCACCTCGCGGCCCATCACCTGCCGCTTCATGTGGGCGTCGGCGTTGTCCTCGCCCGTGCGGTTGTGGGCGTAACGCGACGGGGACGCGTCGAACGGCGCGATCGCCTCGAGCCATCGGGCGTAGTCGGCGTGAAGGCCCGGCTCGTCGTCATTGATGAAGACCGACGCCGTGATGTGCATCGCGTTGACCAGGCACAGCCCCTCCGTGACGCCCGAGTCGGCGACCGCGGCCTCAACCTGGGGCGTGATGTTGACGAAGCCCAGCCGGCTCGGGACGCGCATCGTCAGGTGGATCGTGTGGGACTTCATCGGGCGCACCCGCGCAACCATGCGTGCTGGGGCACTCAGGCGAGCTTCCGGCCCCCAGAACGCTGCCGCATCTCATTTTCCGACGATTGTGGGTCACGAATCAAGGGCGGCCTCGTACGGGCGATAGGTTTGGCCACGCTCCTCGAGCGAGCGCCTGTCCCCGACGTCGGTCCTTCGGACGCTCCCCGAGCTCGTCGGGGGTCGAATGTCCGAAGAATCAGCCTCCTGTCCGCTCCGCTTCCGCCCCAGCCGCTCCCCCGCGACGAACGACGCCTTCTTGATCGCCCGCCAGCGTCGGCCATCCGGCTCGTCCGGCGCCGGCCGGCGCGTGACGACGCTCGCAGGAGAGGGTCCCGATGACTCATCCCACGGTCCTGCTCATTGGCAAGCACGCGGAACAGACCGGCCCGGTCGCCGACCTGCTGCGGCGGACCCGGACCGTCGACCTCGCCACGGTCGACGACCTCGACCAGGCCTACGCGTACCCGGACTGGGACCGGGTCGCCCTCGTGCTGATCGGTCACGATCGCCGGGGCTCGACAAACGGGATTGTGCGGCTCTTGCGGATGCTCGCGGCGGCGAGACGCCCCGTCGCCACGGTGATCCTCGGCGAGGGGCTCGACGAGGCGACCGAGGCCCATCTGCTCCGCAGGGGCGCGGCCCATTGCCTGCTCGCGCCGTTCGACCTGAACCGCCTGGCCTACCTCGTGGAGATCCTGACCCTCCGCGCGCGAGAGGCCTCCGGCCCGTCGCGGGCCGGCGAAGGCGCGGTGGCGTGGGACGAGTCGGACCCCCTCGTCGCCCAGGCCCGGCGCGTGGCCGACGCAGGACGCGACCGTTCTGCTCCACGGCGAGGCGGGAACGGGTAAGTCGCGACTGGCCCGGATCGTCCACGACCTGTCCCCCCGCCGGAGCGGCAGCTTCGTGACGTTCCGGTGCGGCACCCTCGGTCCCGAGGCGTTCGAGGAACGGACGGCCGACGACCCCCAGCCTGGTAACTCGTTCGCCGCCAGGCTGGCCGAGGCACGCGAGGGCACGCTCGTCCTCGACGACGTCGACGCCCTGACGCCCGCGGCGCAGGTCGCACTGCTCCACTGGATCGAGGAGGGCTCCCGCGAGTCCTTCGGCCGCCCGGGCGAGCGGCGGACAAGGCCCCGGATCATCGCCACGACCCGGGGCAACCTCAGCGAAGAGGTCGCCGCGGGACGATTTCGCTCCGGCCTGTTCTTCCGGCTCAACGTCATCGGGCTGGAGCTGCCTCCGCTGCGACTGCGCCGCGTCGAGATCGTTTCCCTGGCGCTCAACGCCTTGGCCGAGTTGTCTGGCCGGTCAGTCACGATCTCGAACGACGCGATCGCGGCGCTCGAGGCTTACGGCTGGCCCGGGAATATCCGCGAGCTGCGGGAAGCGATGGAGTGTGCTCTGGCGTCCGACCCGACGGGCCCGGCGATCGTCGATCGGAAAGCCCTGCCCGAGTCCGTTCGCGACGCGATCGGGTGGCCTGCGCCGGGCCGGGCGCCGGAGGACGTCGAGTTGACGACGCTCGCCGAGACCAAGCGTGAGGCCGAGTACCACCGGATCACGCAGGCACTCCGGAAGAATGCGAACAATCGCCTCCGGACGGCGAACGAGCTGGGGATCAGCCGGATGACGCTGTACAAGAAGCTCTACAAGTACGGCATCATCGAACCGGCCGGCCAGGACCCCTCGGCCGACCGGCAGCGGGCCGTATCCCCGACAGGCGGAGGAAGAGGTCCGTGACGACGAGCTTGGCGATTCGGCTCCCGTCGGCGTGAGCCCGCGTCGTCACATAGGGAAGTCGGCACCCGCTTTGCACTGAGGCTCGCTGTGATCGACGGCCCCCGGGTGTTTTCCCAGGGGCGACTTCTTCACAGGGAGACGCAACTCATGGCAGGCACGAAGAAGACGCATGAGCACGCCGGTTCCGAGAATCGCGACCCGCTCTCCGGTGAGAAGGGCGCCCATCCCGTCGGCACGGGCGTAGGCGCCGCGGCCGGCGGCGCGGCCGCGGGCGCGGCGGGCGGGGCGATCGCCGGGCCGGCGGGAGCTGCGGTCGGGCGCGGTCATCGGAGCGGTCGCCGGCGGTCTCGCGGGCAAGGGCGTGGCCGAGAACATCGACCCGACCGTCGAGAACGACTACTGGCGCGGGCAATACAAGTCGCGGCCCTACTATGAGAAGGGCCACGAATACGACTACTACGAGCCGGCCTATCGCTACGGCTGGGAGTCGCGCGGCCGCTACGCCGATCGCTCGTTCGACGACGTCGAGAGCGACCTCGGGCGCGACTGGGAGAAGGTCCGCGGCCACTCCAAGATGTCGTGGGACAAGGCCAGGCATGCCTCGCGCGACGCCTGGGACCGCGTCGACACGTCGATCGACCCGCAAGGCCTGATACCGGATCGCGCGAAAGGCTAGCCGTGGGTGCCACGGGTTCCGGCTTCGGAACCCGTGCGCTGCTCGGCCGCGGACACGGGTTCCGAAGCCGGAACCCGTGGCACCCGACCTTGTCCAAAGTAAAGCGTTCCATCGAATTCGGTATGAGCGTCGGCCCCGCTCGCTCGCCTAGCCGACCCCGAACTCGACCCCCTGTGCCAGGGGCAGCTCGCCGCCGCCGTTGACGGTGCAGGTCTGCCGGCGCATGTAGGCCTTCCACGAGTCGGAGCCGGCCTCGCGGCCGCCGCCGGTCGCCTTCTCGCCGCCGAACGCGCCGCCGATCTCGGCGCCCGACGTGCCGATGTTCACGTTCGCGATCCCGCAGTCGGAGCCCTCGGCGGAGAGGAACCGCTCGGCGTCGCGGAGCCGCTCGGTGAAGATCGCCGAGGAAAGGCCCTGCTCGACGCCGTTCTGGATCGCGATCGCCTCGTCGAGGCTCGCGATAGGTCATCGCGTAAAGGATCGGCGCGAAGGTCTCCTCGGCGACGATCGGCATGTCCGGTCGCGCGCGGACGATCGTCGGCTCGACGAAAAAGCCGGGGCCGTCGACCCTCCGACCGCCCACGAGGACCGTGCCCCCCTGCTCCGTCGCGAGCCGGAGCGCCCGCATCATCGCCTCGACAGCGTTCTCGTTGATCAGCGGGCCCATGAGCGTCGACCGTCTCCGACGGATCGCCGATCGCGCACGCTCCGGTAGGCGTCCGCCAGTCGGGTCAGGAAGCGCGTCGGCGATCGACTCGTGGAGGATCAGCCTCCGCAGGCGTCGTGCAACGCTGGCCCGCCGTGCCCACCGCGGCGAAGAGCACCGCCGCGGAGGGCCAGGTCGAGGTCGGCCGACTCGGTGACGATGATCGCGTTGTTGCCGCCGAGCTCGAGGAGCGTCCGCCCGAGCCGCCCGGCGACGACCGCCGCCACGCGCCGGCCCATCCGGCAGCTGCCGGTCGCCGAGATCAGGGGGAGCCTCGGGTCGGCGATCATCGCCTCGCCCACGTCGCCGGCGTCGCCCAGGCAGAGGTTGAACACGCCGGGGCAGCCGTTCGCGTCGGCGACGCGGTTGACCAGATGCTGGACGGCGATCGCCGTCAGCGGCGTCTCCGGCGACGGCTTCCAGATCATCGTGTCGCCGCAGACCGCCGCCAGGGCAGCGTTCCAGGCCCAGACGGCCACCGGGAAGTTGAAGGCCGTGATGATCCCGACCGGGCCGAGCGGGTGCCACTGCTCGAACATCCGGTGATTCGGCCGCTCGCTGGCGATCGTCAGGCCGTGGAGCTGGCGCGACAGGCCGACGGCGAAGTCGCACATGTCGATCATCTCCTGGACCTCGCCCTCCCCCTCCGATCGGATCTTGCCGACCTCGAGGGTGACGAGCCGGCCCAGCTCGGCCTTGTGCCGCCGCAGCTCCTCGCCGATCTGGCGGACCACCTCGCCCCGCCGCGGTGCAGGCCAGCTTCGCCAGCTCTCGAAGGCCGCGCGGGCCGACTCCGCGACGCGGTCATAGTCCTCCGCGGATCCGAAGCTGACCCTCGCCAGCGGCCGGCCCGTCGCCGGATTGATCGAGAGGCGCTCCGGTCCACCGGGACGGCTGAACCCGGAGGCGCCGGAAACGCCGGAGTTCTGCTCGTCGAGGCCGAGTGCGGCAAGGGTCGGGTCGATCATGATGGCGCTCGATCGGTTGGCACGTCGGGGCCATCCGTGTCAGGCCCATGCTCCGAGCTTATCTCCCCGGAGGCCAGTGCGCGAAGGACCGATTGTGTCGGTCGTTCCTCGCTAGGGTCCACTGTGCGGACGTCCGGGGGGATGGGCCCGGATCGCAGACGTCCGCATAGCGGACCCGACGAACAGCCGCCGGCATAGGTGAGATGCCGCTCTCATCGTGCGCGATCGACGGCCGGCCCCGGGGGTGCGAAACGAAGCCAATCCGGCCGCCGAAACAAAGCCAATTCACCCGGCCCGCCGAAACAAAGCCAATCCCGCTCGGTCCGCCGCCGTTCGGCTTCGCGCGTCTGCGCGCGGGTCAAGCCGCACAAACGCGAACGAAAGGCGGCCGCTCGGGTTCGCTCCGCGCCGGGTCTCGGGTCCCGAGACCCGGGGAACCCCGGGGCTTCTCGCGCGGATCCTCAGACGATTCCGTTGAAGGTCAGGAGCCTGTCGGTCGGATGCGACCCGCTGCTCTTCACGATGTTGAAGTACTTGCCGATCCCATCCTGGAGGAAGGTGAGCAGGGTCGACTCGATGAGCGCGCCGACCTGGGCGTTGGTCCAGATCGGGACGGGCGGCGCCGGGTTCGGGGGCGGCGGGCCGTTCAGGCGGGCGCCGGCCGGCAGGCGCCCCGTCGCGTACAGGCCGAGCGCCCAGGCATACAGCAGGCCGTCCTTCTGGACGCCGAACGGCATGTGCCCGGCGAGCAGCGACAACTGCTGGTAGAACACGGCGCTGTTGCCCGAGACGCTGTACCTCGCGATGGCCGTCTCCAGGCCGGGGACGCCCTTGAAGCCGGTCACCATGAACTTGTAGAACGTCCCCGACGTGAGATTCAGCGCGCAGCGAAACCCCCTGATACGGATAGAGCGCGTTCGGGTCGGTGCCGGGAGCGGTGAACGGATTCAGGTAAGGGATCGCCTTGTTGACCTGCCCGCCGCCGAAGGTCGGGGGGCGGGGTGAACGACGACTTGACGGCCACCGAGAAGGCGGTCGACATGGCGAGCCGCGGCTCGAGGCCGTCGACCGTCGGGCGGAACGTCCGATTTCTGACCGTCACGGCGGCCGCTCCCTGGCCTCGTGTCTGCCCTCCCTGGCTGAGGTCGCGCGGGATCCGGCCGCAGGTCGTTTCAGAGCCCGGCCTTGTCCCACTTGGCCTTCATCTCGACGATGAGGCCGGCGACCTTGGCGTTGACGCGCCGTAAGTATTCATCGGCCTTGGCCTGATCGAACTTCACGTACCCCTGTCCCGGCTTGTAAAGGCCGATCGACGAGGGGGCCGGATAGGCGGCGTAGCTCCCCGGCGTCGCGTTAGGGGTGGCGAGGTCGTCGTTGTACCGTTCCGGATGGACCAGCCGCCGGTCGACGGCCTGGACGTAGGCGGTCTCGTTCCAGCCGGCGTGGCCCCCGTCCTCTCCGAAGACGGCGAGCGTGACGTCGGAGGCGTAGCTCCACCAGTTGACGACGAGGGTCCGGATCCGCTTCTCCTGGCCGACCTCTCGCGCGACGTCGTTGAGCACGGCCGTCTGCGGGACCGCCGTGGCCGTTGAGGACGACGATCGTCCGGAAGCCGCACTTCGCGAGGCCGAGCATCACGTCGCGGACATAGGCCCGATAGGCGGCCTCCGAGATCGAGAACGACCCGGGATAGGCGTCCATGCTGCCGGTGATGCCGTAAGGGATGACGGGCGCGATCATCGCGTTCACCTCGCCCGCGATCGCCCGGGCCATCGCAACCGGCGCGGTGATGTCGGCGCCGTTGTTGATGACGCCGTGGGGCTCGAGCGTCCCCGTCGGCAGCAGGACCGTGTCGACCTTGCCGGGGACGCGCTCCTTGAAGTCCATCCAGTTGATCTCGGCCAGGTCGCGCGTCGGCGGCGCGCTCCCTCCCGACTGCGACGCGGCGATTCCCCAGGCGGTCGCGACCAGCCCGAGGACACCGAACCCGATCGACACGCGACGAGACATGGCCCGCACTCCTCTCACGGCGATTGTGGCCGGGGGACGTGCCCGGCGACCTCGGAAGAGTCTAGCAGCCGCGCTCCGAGCCGACATCGGGCCTCGCCGGGTACCACCGGTTGGCGAAGGCGCGTCTGTTCTGATTCAATGCGAGGCTGTCGCCGCCCGAAGCCGGCCGGCGCACGGCACCGCCCCTCCCCGCGGGAGAATGTTGATGACCAAGTCTCATGGCATCGTGTCGCCCCTGCTGCTCTCGCTGGCGGCGCTCGTCGCGAGCGCCTGGTGTCCGCCGGCTCGGGGCGGGCTCGACGAGTACCTGAAGAAGCCCGACCCCTCGTTCGCCTGGACGCTCGTCGAATCGAAGCCCGTCGCCGGATCGACGGTGCACCTGATCAAGCTGACGTCGCAGACGTGGCAGGGGATCGTCTGGACCCACAACCTCTCGATCGTCGAGCCGCAGGACGTCGCCTATCCGGACGCTGTCCTCCTCTTCATCACGGGGGGCAAGGTGGGCGACGGCCCGCGCGGCGGCGATCTGGCGACCGGTCAGGCCCTGGCCAAGGCCTGCCGTGCCCGGGTGGCCGTCTTGCCGCAGGTCCCGAACCAGCCGCTCCTGGGCGGCAAGAGCGAGGATACGCTGATCGCCGAGACGTTCGTCCGCTACCTCGACACGAAGGACGAGGAGTGGCCGCTGCTGCTTCCCGATGGTCAAGAGCGCCGTCCGAGCGATGGACGCCGTGCAGGCGTTCGGCAAGGAGAAGGGCAAGCCCGTCGACGCGGTTCGTCGTCACCGGGGCCTCGAAGCGCGGCTGGACGACCTGGCTCACCGGCGCGTCCGACCCGCGCGTGAAGGCGATCGCGCCGATGGTCATCCCGACGCTCCACATGGAGGCACAGAACAAGCACCAGCTCGAGAACTTCGGCGGCAAGTTCAGCGAGGAGATCCAGGATTACACCGACCGGGGACTGACCGAGAAGCACGACGACCCGGCGAGCGTCCGGCTCCGCTCGATCATCGACCCCTATTTCTATCGCGACCGGCTGGCGATCCCCAAGCTCCAGATCAACGGGACGAACGACCCGTACTGGACGCTCGACTCGATGAACCTCTACTGGGACGAGCTCGTCGGCCCGAAGTGGGTCGTCTACCTGCCCAACGCCGGCCACGGGCTCGACCAGCATCGGGATTACGCCGTCAACGGCGTCGGGGCGATCTTCCGCCACGCCATCGGCGGCACGCCAATGCCCAAGCTGTCGTGGAAGCACGACGATCAGGACGGCAAACTAAGCCTGACGGTCGAGTCCGACACGCTGCCGAAGTCGGTGCAGCTCTGGGAGGCGTCGTCGGATTCGCTCGATTTCCGCAAGTCGAAATGGACGGCGTCGACGGTGCCGAACGCGAAGTCGATGACCTTTCAGCGGACCCGGCCCGAGCGGGGAAACATCGCGTTCTTCGCCGACCTGGGGTACGAGGTGGACGGCCTGCCGTACCACCTCTCGACGCAGATCCGTCAGACCTACGTCAAGCCGGAGGCGAAGGCGGAGTGAGCTGCGAGGGGAGCGGACGGGACGGGAGCGGGCGTTTTCACGGGCGGATTACGGTGTTACACCTTAGCCCCGACCCCGCCGCCACAGCCCCTCGCAGCTTTTCTCGGAACGCACCGCGGTCCGTTCGGCCGGCGTCGAGGTGATGCACGGGCCGCGACGGCCGCGGAGTGGGGGGGTTCCTCCGCGGCCGCCCGGCGCGTGCGTGGCGGGACTCGACTTCGACTCCAGCCCTCGACTTGGGCAGCGAGGCGTCATTCACCGCTGATTGGCGCCTCTAGCGAGAAACATGGCCAAACGGCCCGCGGAACCGGACAGCATTTCGGAGTTTTTTCCGAACTTGCACGGACAAGCCGGTTATGATTCGTTTCATTAAGGAGTCTTTCCGGCCGGATCGGGCGCGGGGGGCCTCTCGCGGCCGCGGTCCGGTCGGCCGATGTCGCATAGCATGGCGGGGGTCCTCATGAGCGCGACGGAAGACTTCCAGGCCGTCATGGCCAAGCTGCGGCGGGGCGATCCGGACGCGGCGACCGAGATCTTTCGCCGATACGTCCGGCGTCTCACCGCGCTGGCGAGCCGGCAGTTCGACGCCAGGCTCCGCGCGGCGCCGATCCCGAGGGGGTCGTCCAGTCGGTCTACCGGAGCTTCTTCGCGCGCGACATCCGTTCCCCGTTCGAGCTGGACGGCTGGGAGCGGCTCTGGGCGCTCCTGGCGGTCATCACGGTCCGGAAGTGCGCCCGCAAGAGCGCCCGCTGGCACGACCCGCCCGCGTCCGACGCGGACTGGGCCGAGGCGGTCGATCGCCAGCCCACGCCCCGCGAGGCGGTCGAGCTGACCGAGCTGGTCGGCCGGATCTTCCACGAGATCGACCGCGGCGACCGGGAGGCGGCCGAGATGATCCTGCAGGGCTACACCGCGGTCGAGATCGCCCAGAAGGTCGGATGTTCCGAGCGGACGGTGCGCAGGCTCCGCGACAGGATCCGGGCGATCGTCGAGCGGATCGAGGGCGACGAGCGCGGGGGCTGAGCCGTCGTCGGTCCGGTACGCGCGAATGGAGCCGACGAGCGATGGCGACGATGGGCGAAAGCGAGCGCGGCCCGGACAGCGATTGGTCGGTCATCCATCGTGCCGTCACCCGCTTCGAGCAGGCCCTCCGCCGGGACGAGCGCCCGTCGATCGCCGGCGAGCTGGCGGCCGTCGGGCCGGCGACGAGGCCCGCGCTGCTCGTCGAGCTCGTCCACTCGGACCTGGAGTGGAGGCTCAAGGCCGGCGAGCCCGCCCGGGTCGAGGAATATCTCGTGACCTTCCCCGACCTGAATCGGCATCGGTCCTCGATCGTCGAGCTGCTGGCCGCCGAGTGGGCGATCCGCCGCCGGAGCGAGCCGACGCTCGGAGGCGACGAATACCAGGCCCGCTTCCCCGGCCTCTACTCGAACGTGCTCGACCAGATGACGCGCGGCTCCACCGGCCTGCGTCCCACGCTGCCGATCACGCCGCCAGGCGCCGGCGCGACCGACGAGGCGATGCTGCCCCTCCCCGCCATGTTTCACCGCTTCGAGCTCCGTGAGCTCGTGGGCGAGGGTACATTCGGCCGGGTCTACAAGGCCTGGGACACGGAGATGCGGCAATATGTCGCCATCAAGCTGCCCCGGCTCGGGAAGTCGGCGTCGCGAGTCCGACGTCCAGACGTTCCTCCGCGAGGCGCGGAACGCCTCGGGCCTGCGGCATCCCAACATCGTCCAGATGTTCGAGGCGGCCCGGCACAACGGCACGGCCTACCTGGTCACGGAGTTTATCGACGGCCGCACCCTCGCCGACGTGCTCCGCGCCGGCCCGCCGCACCCCGACGCCTCGGCCGAGCTGATGATGACCGTCCTCGACGCCCTCCACTACGCCCACGACCACGAGAAGCACGTCATCCATCGCGACCTGAAGCCCTCGAACATCCTCATCGACTCCCGCGGCCGCCCCCACCTCACGGACTTCGGCCTCGCCCAGCGCGACGGGGGCGACGGCTCGAGCGTCATCATGACCGAGTCGCTCCTCGTGGGGACCCTGGCCTACATGTCGCCCGAGCAGGTCCTCGGGCGGACGAAGCGCGTCGACGCGCGAAGCGACATCTTCGCGGCCGGAGTGGTCCTCTACGAGCTCCTCACCGGCGAGCTCCCCTTCCGCGGCCGCGGCCGGATGCTCCAGACGCAGATCGTCGACGGCGACCCCACGCCGCCGCGAGGGCTCAACGACCTCATCCCGGCGCCCCTGGAGTCGATCTGCCTCAAGGCGCTGGCCAAGCCACCCGCGGACCGCTATCCGTCGGCCCGCGCGATGGCCGACGACCTCCGGCTCTACCTCGAGGGCCGGGCCATCCCGTCCCCGAGGCCTGCCGCCCCGTGGGTCCGCGCAGGCCGCGCCGTCGCCTCGCGCCCGCTCCGGGCGGCCCTGGTGATTTACGCGGTCGTCGCCGGGATCTCGCTGCCCTTCCTGGCCGTCTCGTGCATCCAGGCCGAACGCACCGCCGACGTCATTCGACGCGAGAACGACGCCCTGCGCGGTCGCTCGCCGGCCTGGCCACCGACCGAGATCGGCTCGCGCTGAACGGTCATCGAGCCGGCTTCTCGTGCGGCGGCTTGATCTCCCATCGCTCCCCGAAGAAGTCGGCCGCGACGACCTTGCCCGGGATACCGGGAGTTGGGCGGCGTCTTCAGGTCGATGACGGCCCAGTCGGGCAGCTTGGGGACCTGACGGGCGTTGTTCAGATAGTCGTAGTCGCGAAACGTAAACCCGCTGTTTAGAACGACATAGCGTCCCGGGTTCAGCGGGTTCGGATAGATGGCGATCGGCGCGTGATCGTCGGCCGGGAACGACTGTTCGCCGAAGACGACCTTATCCCCCCGCCAGCCGAACGGGAGCTTGTCGGCGATCCGCTTGAGGATCGCGTTGCTCTCGGGATCGCCCCAGAGGATCAGGTTCATCGAGGCGATGTCGGCGTCGGTGATCGCCGTGTCGTCCTTGACCCGCGGCTCGCCCCGGAAGTGGCGGCGCCAGTGCTCGATCGCGCGGTCCATCTCGGCCTTCTGCCACGCCGCGAATTTCTCGGAGCGGGCCTTGCCGGTGGGTCGGACGATGACGAAGGCGTCCATGAAGGCGTCGTCGATCGGGCCCTGGAGGCCGTGGCGCTTGGCGAGGAGGTCGGTAGGGACGGTGCCGGCGGTCCATTTGCCGTCTTTTTTGATGGCGTGAAAGGACCACGATCCGTCGGAGGAGTTTGGTGGTCCCACCAGAACCTGGTCGTCGAGTCGGATCGTGTAGTTGCTTTCGGGCGTCGACAGGACAAGTGGCGCGTACGCGGGAACGTCGATCGACAGGGCCGCGACGTTCCGTGTCGACGAGCTTGACCGAGCCCCTGCCGCCGATCTCCGTATCAACGCGGGCCTCGGTCCAGTGCTCTTCCAGGGCATCGATCGTCAACCAGGACATTCGATTGTAACGGAGGCTGTAGGTGACGAAATGCACGGCGAACAGAGGGAACGGCATACGCCCCCTCGCGGCGAGGCTCACCATCTTCCTCTCGACCTCCTCCTTCGCATTCTTCTCGTACTGATGCCTCGTCTTCGGCCCGATGACGTGCGTCAGCTCGACGCCCTCCTTCTTCAATGCCTCCGCCATCACGTCCGCCGCCTGCTTCTGGCGTGTCCAGCTCGCCGCGAATAGGCCACGACCGGCAGGTTCAGCAGGTTGGCCGCCCACTTGTCGCAGTCGTACAGGTTCCAGAGCTTCTGCTCGTACCAGGTCGGGGCGAGCTTCTCGTTCTGGAAGACGTTCAGAAACCGCGGCGTCTCAGCAAACCCGGCCCCCGGGTTGGCGGCGAAGAACAGGTCGGTGTAATGGGTGGCGAACTGCCAGACCGATGCCCCGCCCATCGAGAAGCCGCGGACGCCGATCCGGTCCTCGTCGACGCGATAGCGCTTCTTGACGGAATCCAGGGCCTCCAGCGCGTCGATCTCGCCGGCGAACTTGGCGGCGTTGCAGTAGCGGCCGTAGGGATGCAGCACGATCGTGTCGGCTGGCGAAAACTCGCCAACCCGCGTGCGTCGCTCGTCGAGGAAATTGACCTCGCTCAGCGTCTCGCCCCGGCCGTGGAACCAGAGGTCGCAACGGTACTTGCCGGCCGTCCTGTCGGTGTAGGACGGCGGGATAACGAGCCCGTACGGCTGGACCGAGCCGTCGATCTTCGAGACGTAACCCCGGACGATCAATCCGGTTTGCGACGTCCACGGGGCCTGTCCTTCGGCCAGTAGCGCGGCCCGCGCCTGACCTTCCTTGAGCAGCGACTTCGCCTTGGGGATGTCCCTCGCGTTGAAGAATTCGCCGTAAGTCAGGGCGTCGTGGACGGCCTTGTGAAAGATCTGGACGTCGGGGAGCAACTCGGCCGTCCTGCTGTCCTTTTTGGCCTTCTCGGCGAGGCCTTCGATGGCCTTTCCGAGAGCCGACAGACCGGATTCCAGCTCGGCGCGGTCGTGCGCCGGGACCTCGATGCCCGGGGGCGGGATGCGGCGGACGCTGGTCGGGATATTGTCGGCGGGGCCGTCGCCGCGGACGATCGTGGCGACCGAAAGGATGGCGACGGCAAGGCGAACCGCGCGGCGCATGCGGGGAATCCTGGGTATGACGGCGGGAAGGTGGGATCGGGCCAGGACGTCGGTTATCCGGCATCCCGGCGAACGACGCAACGTTCCAGGCCCATCGCGCCGGGGTTGACGCTCATTTACCGGGAAGCCGGCGGCTCGGGCGAACGATCGTGAACGAAACCGCTCGCGACTTGCACGCTCGGGTTCGCTCGGCGCAATCCGTTGGGCCGGCCCGAACCTGAGGCCCCGGGAGTTCGATCAGAACAACATTGGGAACGCCGCCACGCCGACGACCTTTCTGTCGATCCGAGGCGCGAGGTTTGCTCGGAATAAAGCACTGGTCTCGTAAAGAGTTGACGCTTGCCCGGCGAACCTCGATCGGGTAAAACAAAAGGGCAACACCCGCCCCGATCGGCCCCCGCCGCTCCCGCCTTCGACACGACTGCCGATCCATCGATACGGCGGGGTCATCAGACCTCGACGCCATACGGCCAGTCCGCACCGCCTCCAGGCCCCCAGGCGCCGCACATGACGCGCTGCTCCCTCCCGACGCTCCTGGCCTCGATCCTGATCCTCGCCGTTGTCGAGGCCCGGGCCGCCGACGCGCCGCATGCGGCGTCGGACGCCGCGTTCAAGGCCAGGGTCGCGCCGGTCCTTACGAAATACTGTGCCGGTTGCCACGGCGGTGCGAAGCCGAAGGGCGAGCTCGACCTGGCCAAGTTCCCGGACACGGCGTCGATTCTGGCCGCGCGTCCCAAATGGGAGGCCCTGCTCGAGGCCGTCGAGGCCGGCGACATGCCGCCCAAGGGGAAGCCGAGGCCGGAGAAGGACGAGGCGGCGACCGTCGTCGCGTGGCTCCAGTCGCTGCTCACGTCGACCGACTGCGCGGCGATCAATGACCCGGGACGGGTCACGCTCCGGCGGCTCAATCGCGCCGAGTACAACAACACGGTCAAGGACCTGACCGACGTCGATGTCCGTCCCGCCGACGACTTCCCGTCGGACGACGTCGGCTACGGGTTCGACAACATCGGCGACGTCCTGAGCATCCCGCCGATCCTTTTCGAGAAGTACATGGCGGCCGCCGAGCAAATCGCGGGCACGGCCATCGTCCTCGACGACCCCGCCCGCGGCGAGCTTACGGCGTTCAAGGCGACCGAGCTGCCCGAGACTCCCGGCTCGAGCAAGGTGCCACAGGGCCGCATCCTGGGGTCGGTCGGCGAGATCCCGATCGCCCACGAGGTCAAGGCCGACGGCGATTACTTCATCGTCGTCCGAGCCTTCGGCCACCAGGCCGGCGGCGAGCCAGTGCAGATGGAAGTCCGCGTCGACGGCAAGCCCGTTCAGCTTTTCGAGGTCCCGGAGACCGAGGGCAAGCCGGGCCGGTTCGAGGTCAAGACGCCGCTCAAGGCGGGCAAGCGGACGGTCGCCGTCGCGTTCCTCAACGATTACTGCACGCCGACTGCCGACCGCAACCTGATCATCGAGAAGGTCGAGATCCAGGGCCCGGCCGAGACCGAGGTGAAGAACCTCCCGCGTTCGCACCGGACGATCCTCGGCACGCGCAAGCCCGGTCAGAGCGACGACGAGTACGCCCGGTCGATCCTCGAGCGTTTCGCCACCCGGGCCTTCCGGCGCGTGGCGACGACGGACGAGGTCGATCGCCTGCTGGCGATCTACTCGCTCGCCCGCAAGGACGGGGAGAAGTTCGAGCGGGGCATCCAGCTCGGCGTGCAGGCGACCCTCACGTCGCCCTACTTCCTCTTCAAGGTGGAATACGACCGCAAGAGCAAGGACGGCAACCCCGTACCGATCAACGACTTCGAGCTGGCCACCCGACTCTCGTACTTCCTCTGGTCGTCGATGCCCGACGACACGCTGCTCGACCTCGCCCGCGAAGGGAAACTGAAGGACGAGGCCGTGCTCGAGGAGCAGGTGCGGCGGATGCTCAAGTCGCGGAAGTCGCGGGCCCTGGTCGAGAACTTCGCCGGCCAGTGGCTCCAGACTCCGCAACCTGAAGACGGTCCAGCCCGACCCGAAGCTCTTCCCCGACTTCGACGAGTCGGTCCGCGCGGCGATGCTCAAGGAGACCGAGGAGTATCTTCGCGACGATCATGAAGGAGGACCGGAGCATCCTCGAATTCATCGACTCCGATTACACCGTTCCTCAACGCGCGGCTGGCGCGGCACTACGGGATCAAGGGATTCAAGCCCGGCAAGCAGGACGTCTCGGTCAAGGTCACGCTCACCGACGACCGCCGCGGCGGCGTGCTGACGCAGGCGAGCATCCTGACTGTCACGTCGAACCCGACGCGGACCTCGCCCGTGAAGCGGGGCAAGTGGATCCTCGAGCAGATCCTCGGCACGCCGCCGCCCCCGCCGCCGCCGGACGTGCCCGAGCTGAAGGACGCCGGGCGTCGACCTCAAGGCGACGCTCCGCAAGCGGATGGAGCAGCACCGGGCCGACCCGAACTGCGCGGTCTGCCACGCGAAGATCGACCCGCTCGGCTTCGGGTTGGAGAATTACGACGCCATCGGCGCCTGGCGCGAGAAGGACGGCGAGGCGCCGATCGACGCCTCGGGCACGCTTCCCTCGGGCCAGTCGTTCCAGGACGCCGAAGGAGCTGAAGGCGATCCTCAAGGTCGCGCTCGGGGGAGTTCACCCGCTGCCTGGCCGAGAAGATGATGACGTACGCCCTTGGCCGCGGGCTCGACTATCATGACAAGTGCGCGGTCGACAAGCTCGCCGGGGCGGTCGAGAAGGACGGGCACAAGTTCAGCCGGCTCGTGGTCGAGATCGTCAAGAGCGACCCGTTCCGGAAGCGGAGACCGAAGGGGGTCAATCCATGAGCAGCCAGCGCGTGATCAGCCGGCGGACCGTGCTTCGGGGACTCGGGGCCGTCGCTCGCCTTGCCGTGGCTCGACGCCATGTCTCCCGCGATCGCCCGTGCCGCCGCCGGCGAAGGAGACGCCGCTGCGGATGGCGTTCTTCTACGTCCCCAACGGCGTCCACATGGCCGGCGTGGACGCCCAAGGAGGAGGGCAAGGCGTTCGAGCTGCCCGACACTCCTGAAGCCGCTGGCCACGTACAAGGACGACCTGCTCGTCCTCAGCGGCCTGGCCCAGGACAAGGGCTTCGCCAACGGCGACGGCCCCGGCGACCACGCCCGCGGCCTCGCCACGTTCCTGACCGGCGTCCAGCCGCTCAAGACCGACGGCGCCAACATCCACGTCGGCGTCTCGGTCGACCAGGTCGCCGCGCAGGCGATCGGCAAGAAGACCCGGTTCGCCTCGCTCGAGCTGGGCATCGACCGCGGCGGCCAGTCGGGCAACTGCGACTCGGGCTATAGCTGCGCCTACTCGTCGAACATCTCCTGGCGCACGGCCACGACGCCGATGGCCAAGGAGATCAACCCCCGGCTCGTCTTCGAACGCCTCTTCGCCGACCGACGGCGGCGGCCAGCCGCGCCCGCCGCGACAAGTACCGCCTGAGCATCCTCGACTTCGTCACCGAGGACGCCCGCCGGCTCAACGGGCAAGCTCGGCGGCACCGACCGCCGCAAGCTCGACGAGTACCTCACCTCCGTCCGCGAGGTCGAGACGCGGATCGCCCGGGTCGAGCAGCAGGCCACGGCCGGCCAGGAGTCGAAGGCCCCCGACTATCCCCGCCCCACCGGCATCCCGAAGGACTACGCCGAGCACGTCCGCCTGATGTTCGACCTGCTCGCGCTGGCGTTCCAGGGCGACGTCGACGCGGATCGCGCACGTTCGTCTACGCCAACGAGGGCAGCGACCAAGAGCTACCCGGCCATCGGCGTGCCCGAAGGACACCACGACCTCTCGCACCACGGCGGCGACCCGAAGAAGCACGAGAAGATCAAGAAGATCAACGTCTTCCACGCGTCGCTCTTCGCCGAGCTGCTCGACAAGCTCGCCGCGACCCGCGAGGGCGACGGGTCGCTGCTCGACCACTCGATGCTCGTCTACGGCCGCGGCATCTGCGACGGCAACCGCCACAACCACGACGACCTGCCGATCCTCGTGGCCGGCAAGGGCGGCGGCACCATCAAGCCGGGCCGCCACGTCGTCTATCCGCGCCGGACGCCGCTCAATAACCTGTACCTGTCGATGCTCGAGCGGATCGACGTCAAGATCCCGGCCCTGGGCGATTCCAAGGGGCGGCTCAACGGCCTCGAGGGTTAAGGTTCGTACACGACTTCCGCACGCCTGCACGCTGGTCCAAGGCGACCTTGCCCGTTTCGCCGGTTGCGGATATTGAGGTCGACGCGGATGACCCTGTTGGGCCGCGCGACCTCGCGCGCCCCTCCCTCGACAGGAGGTCGAGAGCGCGATGCATCACGTGGATGAGGTCCTCTCGCGGATCGGCCCGGGCGATCGCGTGCTCGACGTCGGCGGGTGGGCGTGCCCGTTCAACCGCGCCGACTGGATCATCGACAGCGGGCCCTACGAGACCCGCGGCCATTACGGCCTGATCGGCCTGCCGGCGTCCCAGGGGGGCGATCGCGAGCACTTCACCCGCGAAACCTGGGTCCAGCGCGACATCTGCGACCACGAGCCCTGGCCGTTCCCCGACAAGTTCTTCGACTTCTCGATCTGCTCGCACACGCTCGAGGACGTCCGCGACCCGCTGACGGTCTGCGCGGAGTTGATCCGCGTTTCGAAGCGGGGCTACATCGAGACGCCCTCGCGGCTGGCCGAGACCTGCCGGGGATGGGAGCACGACCGAATCGCCGGCCTGAACCACCACCGTTGGCTCGTGGACTACGCGCCCGGCCGACTCAACTTCGCGATGAAGTGGCACATGATCCACACCGACCGCTCGTTCACGCTCCCCCCTCGGCTCTACTACGACCTGAGCCCGGTCGAGCGCGTCTCCTGGATGTTCTGGGAGGACCGGTTCGAGTTCGGCGAGACCGTATTCCACAGCCGCCCCGAGAAGGCGGAGTTCTTTCGCGCGTTCATCGACGGCGTGACGCAGTCCGACCGATTCCGCGGCCTCGCGCCCGATGACCCGTTCGATGACGAGCGGTTGCAGGACGAGCTGGCGGCCACCCGCGAGAAGCTGGCCGAGACGTCGCAGCGCCTGGAGAAGGCCGAGGCCACGCTGTCCCGGTACGAGGGGATCGGTCCGCTTGCTCTGGGCCTGGCACGCCGGGTCGGCCGGGCCTCGCAGCGTTTCCCGAAGGCCGCCGCGCTGGTCAAGCCGATCGTCCGCCTTGCCCGCCCGAGGCGCACGGCCTGAGCCGCTCTATTCGTCGATCGCCTGGACGTGCTCCGCCGCCAGCAGGACCACGGCTGGGGCCGCAGGCCGCAGGATCGCGCGCCCCAGGGCGACACCGAGGATGACAGCGAGGAATCCCGCGACGACACTGCCGCCGAGATACGCCAGCGACCGGCCATGCTGGCCCCGATCCCAGAGGACGAGGGCCTCGTAGGAGAACGACGAGAAGGTCGTGTAGCCGCCCAGCAACCCGACCAGGAAGAAGATCCGCGCCGGGTGCGCAGGGAGTCGCGGGCCGAGGAACGTCGCGATCAGGCCGAGCGCGAACGAACCCGAGACGTTGATCGCGAAGGTCGCCCAGGGGAATCGGTCGCCCGCCCAGCCCGACATCCACGTGGCGAGCCAGTAGCGGGCGTTGACCCCGAGCGCACCGCCGGCGGAGAGCACCGCGATTTCCCAGGCGCGGCTCATGCCTTCCTCGTCAGACCTCGTCGTCCTCCGTGCCTCGTGCTCTGTGCTCTTTGTCCTCGGTCGAGGGCAAGGCACAGAGCACAACGCACAGGAGGAGTAAATGCGGCCGCGCCGGCACCCGTCAATGGTCCGAGCACAGCGCCTTCGCCCCGTCGATCACCTTGTCCCACTGGAACGCCGGGCCGGGGTCCTGCTTGTTCAGCTGGACGTGCCAGTGGCCGAGGACGCCCTGGTAGCGGTCGTAGTCGTCGTTGGGGTTGCTCCTGTCGTCAGGCAGCGCCGTGAGCAGGACCTTGCCATCGGGACCGCGCGGGTAGTCGAGATTGATCTTCGGGAACGTCTTGTGCAGCGCCGCGGTCAGCTTGATGAGCGAGTCGTACTGCTGGGGCGTGAGGTCGTACTGCTGGCGGACCTCGCCGTGGATCGGCCCCGAAATCATGTCCGGCCGGATCGGCTTGAGCACGGCCGACTTGTCGCGGAGCCCGGACTTCTCGACGCCGCCGGGGATCGTGATGACCGTCTCGCCGCCCTCCTTCTTGTACCAGCGGGCCAGGTGGTCGCGTGACTTGCTCGGCACCTCGGCACCCATGTTCGCGATCTCGATACCGACCGAGCGGCCGTTGGCCTTGGTGGCGTGCCAGGCACCCTCCTTCAGGTCCATCGTCTGGTAGATCGTGCCGTCGAGGTCGAGCATGAACTGGACGCCGAGGAACCGCTGGTCGTGCAGCACCTTGAAGCAGGCCTTCGAGGTCCCGCAGACGTCGTAGTGGATCACGAACTGGTCGACCTGCTTCTGGAGCGTGGGCAGGTCCCAATCCTTCTCGGAGACCTTCTTACGAAGCGCGGGGTCGAGTCCGGCGGTGTTGCGGTCGCCGAAGCCGAGCTTGACCTCGGCCGGGGCGTCCTTGGCGGCCTCGTCGGGGAATCGCGGTTTCGTGTCGTAGGCGTCGTATCCGCCCGGGTCGATCCACGTGACGACCGGGGCACCCGTGTGAATGAAGTGACCGCAGACGATGATCTCGTCCCCCTTGCGGTCGGGCGGCGACTTGGGCCGGGGCTCGTCGCCGAGGGCGGCCGGGGCCAGCAGGAGCAACACGCAGGCGACGCGACGAGGCAGGCGGCCGATCATGGTTTCCTCTCCGATACGAGGGATGCGGAACGTGCCCGGGGGAGAGGGGCTCGGCTGAATCTACGCCAAGTGCCGCCCGAGTTCGAGGGGTCGCTCAGGCGATCACGTCCTTGACGACATGGCCCGCGACGTCGGTCAGGCGGAAGTCGCGGCCGTTGAAGCGGTAGGTCAGCCGCTCGTGGTCGAGGCCGAGCAGGTGCAGGATGGTGGCGTGCAGGTCGTTGACGCTGACGCGGTCGACGACGGCCTTGTGGCCGATCTCGTCGGTCGCGCCGTGGCGGGCGCCCGCCCTTGACGCCGCCGCCGGCCAGCCAGGTGGTGAAGGCGTGCGGGTTGTGGTCGCGGCCGGTGCCGCCCTTCTGGACGATCGGCAGCCGGCCGAACTCGCCGTCCCAGATCACCAGCGTCGAGTCGAGCAGGCCGCGCGCCTTGAGGTCGGCGAGCAGCGCGGCGATCGGCTGGTCGGTCTCGCCGGCGAAGCCGCCGTGGTTGCTTGCGATGTCCGTGTGGCCGTCCCAGCTCCGCTCGTTCTCCATGCCGCCGCGAGTAGATCTGCACGAACCGGACGCCCGCGCTCGACCAGCCGCCGGGCCATCAGGCACTGCCTGGCGAAGTGGCCGCACTTCGGGTTGTCGAGGCCGTAGAGCTCCTTCGGGTCGCCTCCGACTCGCGGTCGACGTCGAGCGCCTCGGGCGCGGCCATCTGCATGCGGTAGGCCAGCTCGAAGCTCTCGATCCGCGCCGCGAGCTCGGCCTCGTGCGGGGTGGCTGCTCGAGGTCGCGGCGGTTGAGCCGGTTGAGCAGGTCGAGCTGGCGCCCGCTGCTCGGCGTCGGTCAGCGCCGCTCGGCCGGCTCGAGGTTGTCGATCGGCGCGCCCTGGGCGTTGAGCGCCGTGCCCTGGTAGACGCCGGGCAGGAAGCCCGCGCCCCAGTTCTGGGCGTGTCCCTTGGGCAGGCCGCGGCCGAGCGTGTCGTACATCACGACGAACGCCGGCAGGTTCTGGTTCTCGGTGCCGAGGCCATACGTGACCCACGAGCCCGACGCAGGGGAAGCCCATCCGGCTCATGCCGGTGTTGATCTCGAACAGGGCGGGCGAGTGGTTGTTCGTCTCGGTGAAGCAGGAGTGGATGAAGGCCATGTCGTCGACGTGCTTCGCCAGGTTCGGGAAGATCTCCGAGACCCAGGTCCCGGACTCGGCCCGTGCTGCTCGAACTTGAACGGCGACTTCATCAGCGGGCCGACCTGGTCGGTGAAGAAGCCGGTGTTCTTGTCGAAACCCGGCAGTTCCTGGCCGTCGCGCTTCGCCAGCTCGGGCTTGTAGTCCCAGGTATCGACCTGGCTCGGGCCGCCGTTCATGAACAGCCAGATGACCGACTTCGCCTTCGCCGGGAAGTGCGCCGGGGTGCGGCGCGAGCGGGTTCGTCGCCGACTTCTGCGGCGGTTGCCTCCGGCGCCGAGCATCGAGGCCAGGGCGAGCAGGCCGGCGCCGTTGCCCGCCCGGGCGAGGAACTCGCTGCGCGTTGAGGAAGCTGCGGGTGCGGCGAAGACTTTCGGGATCAGCACGGACGTCCTCCCCGCCGACGTGGACCGTCGGCCGCAGGCTCATTCGACGTAGGCGAACTCGTTCAGGCACATCAAGGACTGGCAGAAATCCGTCAGGGCGAGCGCCAGGGCGTCGGCCCGGCCGTCGTCCCGGTAGCGCTCCGACTGGGCCAGGAGGAAATCGAGCCCCGCGATCGCCTCCTCCGGCTCCGGCGGCCGGCCCAGGGCCAGGCGGTAGGCCCAGGCGATTGCCGTGGATGGCGAGTCCTTGAGCCTCGGCGTGACCCTGCCGGCCAGGCCCGCCGCGTACCCGCGGACATGCGAGTTGTTCATCAGCGCCAGCGCCTGAGGCGCGACCGTCGTCGACGGCCGCTTGCCGATCCCCACCAGGCTGTCGGGCGCGTCGAACAGGATCATCATCGGGATGAGCTGCGAGCGCTTGATCTGAAAGTAGATGCTCCGCCTTCGCATGCCCTCGTCGAGCGTGCCGGGACCGTACATCGATCGGGTCGAGCGCGCCCGAGACGGCGAGCATGGCGTCGCGGATCGCCTCGGCTTCGAGCCGGCGGTGCGGGCGTCTGCCAGCAGAGGGCGTTCTCGGGATCCAGCCGGGACCGCGCGGCATCGTCGTCGGCCGTTTGCATGTAGACGGCGCTGGTCATGATCAGCTTGTGGATCGGCTTGAGCCGCCAGCCGCCGCGAATCAGCTCGCTCGCGAGCCAGTCGAGCAGCTCGGGGTGGGTCGGCCGCTCGCCCTGCGCGCCGAAGTCGCTGGGCGTGGCGACGAGCCCCCGGCCGAAATGATGCTGCCAGAGCCGGTTGACGATGACGCGAGCCAGGAGCTGACCCGCGCCGCTATCGACGTCGGTGATCCAGTTGGCAAGGCCCGTCCGGCGATACGACGTCCGCCAACCCTTCGGCGGCGTCGCCTTCCAGCGAGACTCTCCATCCGAGGCACGGTTCAGTACCGCCAGCATGCCGGGCGTCGCTTCGCCCTGCTTCTGGGTCAGGTCGCCGCGCTTCAGGAGGTACGTCTTCTCGAAGAAGTCGGCCCCCTGCGTGTGGAAGCGGATCGCGGGGAAGCCCTCGCTCGTAACCATCGCCTTCACAGTGTTCCTTGGCTTGGGCGGGTTCGCGGCGTGGTCGCGAATCCGTCGGTCGAGCGCCAGCCAGTCGGAGTCGGTCGAACGATACCAAGCGGCGAGCAGTGCTTTCTGGGCCGGCGTTCGTCTCTCACCCGGGACAGACAGCGACGTCTCGACGAGGCGGAAGACCAGCCGCGCAGGGCCGGTGGAAGCGCGCGGTCTGCGCGGATTCGACCGCACCCACGCGCCGAAGCGCGGGGCGAGGGTCTCGCGCTCGAACCGCGCTCGCTCGGCGTCCAGCGCGGCGCCGCGGCTCGCGTATTCGGCCATGGCTTTGCGGGTGGACTGAGGGTCGAGGTCGAGATCGATCTCCGACCGGACGGTCGTCGTGAACGTCGCGACGAGGCGGTAGTAGTCGGAGGTGGGGATCGGGTCGAACTTGTGGTCGTGGCAGCGCGCGCAGCCGACGGTCAGTCCCAGGAAGGCGGTGCCGGTCGTCGCGGCCATGTCGTCGAGCTCGTCGTAGCGTTCCTTCTCGACCTGGTTGGCCGTGATCTGCGTCGCGTGAGTCCCGGCGCCGAGGAAGCCCGTGGCCATCAGGGCCTGCGGGTTGTCGGGCTCGAGCTCGTCGCCCGCGAGCTGGAGCCTCACGAAGCGGTCATACGGCATGTCTTCGTTGAGCGCGCGGATGAGAAAGTCGCGGTAATGGTAGGCGAACGGCCGGTCGTAGTCCTGCTCGTAGCCGTGACTCTCGGCATAGCGCGCCAGGTCGAGCCAGTGCCGGGCCCACCGCTCGCCGTGGCGCGGGGAGGCAAGCAGGCGATCGATCAATCGCTCGTACGCATCGGGGCGGATGTCGCCCTCGAACGCGTCGATCTCCTCCGGCGTCGGAGGCAAGCCGGTCAGGTCGAACGTTGCGCGGCGGATCAGCAACCGACGCGACGCATGCCGGTTAGGCCGCAATCCCGCGGACTCGAGCTTCGCGAGGATGAACCGATCAACGGGCGTCCGGCACCATCCGGCGTCCTTGACATTCGGAGGCATCGGATGCGTCAGCGGCCGGAACGACCAGAACTCTCGGTCTGCCTCCGTCACCACGGCCCGATCCCTCTTCTCCTCCGCGCCTCCGACCAACGGCCGGTCGTAGGGCGACCCAGAGTCGATCCAGGCGGCGATGGCCTTGATCTGCGCGTCGGGCAACCGCGCCGCCTTGTGGGGCATCGCGGGCTTGGTTTCGTGGGCGACCATCCGGTACATCCGGCTGTCGGTCGCCTTGCCGGGGATAACGTTCGGCCCCTCCGCGCCCTCGCGAAGCAAGCGCTCGCGGGTCGTAAGGTCGAAGTCGCCCTTCGTCGACTTGCCTCCGTGGCAATCGAGGCAGTTCTTGATCAGGATCCCGCGGACGTCCTTCTTGAAGGCCTCGAGTCCCCGGGCCATCTCCCGCGCGTGATCCCTCGGTGCGCCGTCGTCGCCCGCGCTTACGACCGCCGGGCCGAGCCCGGCCAGTACGACCGCGACCGTTCGCAGGGCGCGGCGCCTTCGGGTGCCGGCTATCGTCGCCACGGGATTCATCCGGCGGGATCCTCGAACCGGTTCCAGGCGGGGCGTGCAGGCGGGATCAATCTCGATTGTCACCCCAAACCGCCCGTACTTTCAAGCGCCTGGCGGCGTCAGGGAGCCCACGGTCGTCGGCGCGGTGATCGAGCGCAGGACTCCATGCGCAGGCCCGACTGTGTCGGGATTATAATGGACGTCGCCGCCATGTTCGTCCGTCCCGAGGATCTCACTGCCATGCGCCAGCCGATTCGACTCGCGATCGCTCTCGCCCTGTTGGTGCTCTCGGCGGGTTGCGACTCCGCGATGACCGACGCGTCCCCCAAGCCAGAGGTTACCGGAGACGGTCCGAAGGAACCCACGGCTCCGGGTAAGGAGCCGGGGGCTGGGAAGGTCGACCTCGGCGAGGTTGGACCTGGCGGGCCGCTGGAGACCAGGGTCCAAGAGGGCCCGTCTGGCGCCCCGAGGCCGGTCGCCTCTCCCGACGGCAAGGCGCACTAGCTCGGCCGCGAGCCGCCCGCGCGATCAGTACTGATCGGCGCTAATCATCTCGCCGTCATTGCGATTGGCGAGCATGTACAGGACCTTCTGCGCGGCCGAGGCCTTGAGGAAGCGGACGGAGCCGTCTCCGAAGGCGAAGTTGGCCCCACCAGGATGGTGCGAGCTGAAGCCGCCGACGGGGTCGGTGGGCTTCTCCGCGGCCTTGGCCGCCGGCGCGGTCACCTTCTTGGGGGCCGGCTTACCGGGTTCGCCCTCCTCCGGTTCATCCTCCGCGACCACCGGCGGCACGGCCAGGGCCGGCAACGGGAGGACGGGGTTCTTCACCTGGTTGATCGGCTCGCCCATGTTGCGGAGTGTCGCCTTCGTGCCCGATGCCCAGCCGAGGTCGCCCGGCACGACCAGGCGCTCGCCGACGAACAGGGTCTGCGCCGCGCCATCGCCGATGTCCTCATAGCGCACCGAGCTATTGAGGAACAGCACGCCGTGATTGGTCACGTCGATCGGGGCCTCGCGGTCGTGGTGCACGCCCGCGTAGGAACTTGTGGCGATTGGCAGCACCGGTTCGCGTTCGGGGCCGTCATGGGCGTGACGCCCGACCACGACCTCTGGTCGCTGGGGCAATTCAGGGAATGGAGCGACATCGACCGCACCGTGATGTTCTCGGCCGCGTAGACGCCGACGTTGAAATTCGTATGATTGGTGATATTCCTGTATTCCATGAACGGCAAGATCTGGCTGATCCAGTTGTGGTGGTAGCCGGCCGGTACGTTGGCGATCGGACCCGTGGGGTTGATGGTGCCCGGCGGAAGGACCTCGTGGGAGCTCTCGTAATTCTTGATCGCGAGGACCACCTGCATCAGGTTGTTCACGCATTGGGACCGCCTCGCGGCCTCGCGGGCGGCCTGGACCGCCGGGAGCAGCAGCGCGATCAGGACGGCGATGATCGCGATCACCACCAGCAGCTCGATCAGGGTGAAGCCCGACGGCCGTGGGCCAGGGCGGGATGGCTGAGTCATCGGTCGGGACCTCCGGGACGTGCGGGGTTCGTTGGCTCGGTGAGGACGATGGCGATCTCGCGGGACTCGCGGGCCCGCCGCGTCCCGGTCGTTGGGTAGTCGGCCCGGGCCCGGACAAGGCGGCGGTCTGCATGGTCCGGGACGGCGAGCACTTCGATCCGGACCACGCCGGCGTCGCGCCCGCCGAGGCGCTCCGCCGGGATATTCCAGGTCTCACCGCGGAAGCCCGGATCGGCGGCCAGGCGGGCCGCGGCGCGGTCGAGGGCCGATTCGGCCATCCACTCGGCCTGGAGCCGTCGCTCGGCAGCCCGGAGCTCGGAATGGCGGAGCCAGACGACGCGGAGCAGCCCTCCCCGAGCAGGACGAGCAGGAAGAGCACCACGACGACCACCGCCGCCACAAAGCCAGCCCGTCGTCGTTTCCCGCCAGTCATGGTCATCGCGCACCTCCCGCGGCGGCGCGAGAACCGCGACCGACGATGGCCTCGATCCGGTAGTCGCCGTAGCCTGGGTCGGCCTTCCCCGGCTTCGACGCGTCGATCGAGAGGACGATAGCCACGAGCGGCCTCGCCCCCTCGCTCGTCGACTCGAAGCGCGGCGACTGTCGCGTCGGGCAGGCGGTATTCCTCACGGTGCACGACCTTGTCGGCCCGCCGCGAAGTGCGGAGAACATCGCGCGAGCGAACTCCGTATTCGACGGAGCGTCCGTCGGCTTGCGTCAGCACCAGACGCCCGGCGCGAGCTCGGCGAGCCGCGACGAGTCGTGGGCGTCGGAGCGGAGATCGCGAGCCAGTCTCTCCAGGTTCGCCGCGGCGACCACGCGCGACCTCTCGGCCCCGTCGACCTTGAGCATCTGGAAGATCAGCCCGACGGCCAGCGCCAGCATGGCCGTAGCGCAGGTGATCACGACGAGCAGCTCCAGCAGCGCCCAGCCGCCGCGATGGCCTCGCGTCGGGATCATGGCCGGCCCCCTTCGCGGTCCCGCTGGTGGACCCATGCGACGAGCTGCACCGGCGCGACGAGCCCGGCCGATCGGTCGCCCCAGGCGATCCGGATCGCGACTCGCCTGGTCGTCGGGGATCCGGGCTCGGCGTCGATCGACACGCTTAGATCTCCATCGCGAAGCAACGCCTTGGTCGACGGTGACAGGACTTGAGCGCGTGCCAGGTCGGGCGTCAGCTCGTCCCACGGTCGGGCGTTCAGACGCTCCATGAGATTCGCCGCCTCCTGGACGGCTCGCTGGCGGCGCTGGGCGCCCCGGCGTTCCGCCGCGAGCCATCCGACGGTCTGCGCGACGATCGCCATCGCGACCCCGAGCAGCACGGTGGCGACCGCCAGCTCGAACAGGCCGTAGCCGCGGCGCCGGCTCGAATGGACGGTCCGGGCCGTCGACATCACGTGAGCCTCTCGATCAACTGGACGAGCGGCAGGAAATAGGCCACGGCGACGAACGCCACGAATGCCCCCAGCGCGAGCAGCAGGAATGTCAGAGCGATCTGGCCGATCGCCTGGAGTCGATACGCGAACCGCCGGGCACCGCCATCGGCCAGCTCGCGGAGGGCCCACGGCAGGTTGCCCACGCGGCGTGCGGAGTCGAGCAGCGCGTGGTCGGTCCTTCTGATGAGTCCATATCGCCAAAGGGCGTCGATCCAGTCGTGGCCCTGCTCGTCGAGCAGGTATACGCCCGCGAGTCGCTCCCGGATCCACTTCGCGGGGTAAGAAACGGCCATCGTGCCGAGCCCCGCGCCGATCGGACGGCCCGCCTCGACGACCATCGCCAGGCAACGGAGGATCAGGATCGAGTGCCGCCGGAGGAACAGCCGGTCGAGGAGGGGGATCTTCATCTCCCCGTAGCCGGCGAAGGCGAACGGCAGGTAGAGGAGGATCAGCCACTCGAACACCGTGAAGACCGGCAGTGTGATGCCGCCGGTGAGCCAGTGGCTGGCCTCGATGGCGGCGGTCGTGACACGGGGCATCGGCACGCCGAAGTCATTGAAGATCGCCTCAAACTTCGGCATGATGAAATACAGGACGAAGCTGATGATGCCCTGCATCACTATCAGGACGAAGCAGAGGTAGCCGATCCGCGCCGAACGACTGCCACCCGGGCGGTTGCGCCGACCGCCCGGTCGCCGCGTCGCGGAGTGCTTCCGCGAGCGCACCGTGTCGTGGCCCACGCGCACCAGCATCCTGGCCGACGCTGGCGCCGACTTGCGGACGAAATCCAGCGCCTCGGGGAGCGTCAGCCCCTCGTCGAGGCATTCGGCGACGCGGCGGAGCCGGAGCCGATTTCTCCCGGAGGACTGCTCCGCCAACGCCGCGACCGCCGGGCCGAGCGGGCGGCCGCGGTCCGCGGCAAGCGCCAGCACCCAGAGCATCGTCTCCTGCTGCTCGGTACGGAGCCGGCGGGTCAGGTGAACCATCGTGCCGATCAGGACCGGCAGGAGTAAGATCGCCAGGACGACCGGCACTCCCTCGCCGGACTCCGCCGTCGCGCCGAGCGCGGCGAGCGTCGGCGCGAGGATCGCTAGCAGCCATCCCACGATGTTCCAGCGTTCCACACGCAGCGCGATCGCCAGCCCCAGCGCCGTGAAAGCTGCGGCGACCGCGAAACCGGCCATGAGATAATCGGCCGGCTCGCCCGACTTCTGGGCCCTGGCGATGGCAGCGAAGACGAAGCCGAGGACCACCGAGAGGATCATGATGTGCCGCAGCCCGAACTGGCGCCGCCTCGCCCTCAGGGCGCGCGACCCGGGACCTGATCGCGGCTCCGCGCCGGCCGGGTCCTCACCGAATGCTCCGGACGAGGCCTTGGTCGTCATGCGAGTTTCGCGATGAGGTTGAAGAGCGGCAGATAGAGGGCCATGATCACGAACGCCCCGCCCCAGACGACGATCAGCAAGGTCACCGCGGCGAAGAGGGCGGAGACGAACGAGGAGTGGGATCTCGCGCGCACCTCGAACATGTCTCCCGCGAGATGAAGCGCCGGCGCGAGGTCGTCGCGGCCCTCCGAGTCGGCAAGGACCTGGGCCAGCCCGGCCGGGCACCGCGGCCACGTCCGGAGCGCGTCGGCAAACGTCCACCCGTCCTCCACCGAGGCTCCGAGGCCCCTGGCCGCGCGGGCGAGCTCGGCGTCGTTCACGCCGCGCCCGGCCAGCTCGAGCGCTTCCGGCAGCGGCATCCGCGACTCCACGAGGAGCGCCGTCAGGTGACAGAACTCCGCGAGGCTGCTCCATCTCAGCAGCGGCCCGAACACCGGGATCGATGTGGCGACCATTCGCCGTTCGGCCGGCCCAATGCCGAGCCGGAACGCCGCGAAACCGATCAGGCCGATCACGATCGCCGCAGCGACGAACGAGGGACCGCGCTGCGTCGTCTCGTCGGCCATGGTGAAGAACAGCCGGGTGATCGACGGCGGCTCGACGCCGAAATCCTTGAGGATGAACTGAAAGGACGGCACGATCCAGCCGCATGCGAAGAGGTATAGTGCGCCGAGCGCCGTCAGGAGGAAGACCGGGTAGGCGACCGTGAGCAGGAAGCGCCTGCGGAGCGAGGCCCCGAGGTTCGCATAGCGCACATACTGGCCGAGGACGTCGGCCAGCTTGCCCGAGCGGGCTCCCGCGAGCAGGATCCCGCGCAGGGCGCCGGGAAGCGGGCCGCGACCCCGACGAGGGCCGCGTCGAGCGACTCGCCGCGCTCGATCCCGTCGGCCATGTCCCGAAGCGGGCGCCTGAGTCTCCTCGACGGCAACTCCTCTGCGAGCGATCGCAGGCCGGACACGAGCGGAAGCCCGGTGCGCGTCAGCGCCGCGAGATGCTCGGCGAACTCCGCCGCCTCGGCGGCCGTCGCCGTCGAGCCCGGGCGCCGTGCCTTCGTCGGCGTTGCCGCAGGATATGTCTCCTCACCCTGGATCGACATCAGGCATCGGGCCTCGGACGATGGTTCCGCGGAGCGGCGAGCGGCCTAGTCGGAGATCGGCACTGCCAGCTGATACCAGAGCGTGATGAGCGGCTTGAAGATCGCCAGGGCATACACTCCGCCCGCCCCGATCCCGACGATCACAAGGAGGACCGGCGGCAAGATGGCCTGGAGTGTCTCGGCCTTCCGCGCGCGCGGCGCGGTAGGTCGCCGCGGCGTGGCGCAGGGCCGGTGCGAGTGGTCCCCGGGCCGCGGACGTCGCGATGACCCAGGCGAGCATCGGGGGCAGTCCCTCCCGGCCGGCGGCCTCGTCCGGGGGGTCGCCCCGGCGTATCGCATCGCCGAGTCCGGCGACCGAGGCGCGAAGCGCCGGCGAGCCCGTCGCTTCCGCCGCAAGGCTGGCCGCCTCATCCAGCGGGACGCCGTGCTCCAGCATCAAGGCGAGCAGGTCGGCGAAGTCCGCCGTCTGCGCCAGGTCCAGGATTGATGTCATCCCGGGCATCACCCGGAGAAGTCCGACGAGCCGGCCCGGCCGCAAGGCCATCGCACGGCCCGACCGGGCCCAGCCGATCGCCAGCACGACGACGGCGGTGGGCAGGACCCACACCCAGTACTGCAGGTGGTCGCCCAACCAGACGAAGAGATCCAGCGCGCCCAGCCCCGGCAGGCCCATCGTCGCGAAGGTCGCCGCCAGCCGGGGGGCGACCCACAGGACGAAGAGCACGAAGAGGCCATAAGCCAGCAGGAGGACCAGCAACGGATAGAGCAGCGCCAGACCGATGGCCCTCCGCGTCTCGGCGAAGGCCCTCGCGTACGTGGCGAGGCCCTCGAGCGCCTTCGAGAGGTGGCCCGACCGCAGACCCGCCTCGACGACCGCTCGGTAGAAGGCCGGCAAGCCCGACCCGCTACCCTCCAGGGCCGCGTCCAGGCCCTCGCCGCCCTCGATCCGGCTCCCGATTCGCCCGGCCGTCCGGCCGATCCGTCCGCGGAGGTCGCCGGCGGCCGCGAGCAGGCCGCGATCGAGGGGGACTCCAGCACGCACCAGCGCCGCCATCTCGTCGCTGAGCGCGATCAACTGGTCGACCGAGATCGCCCCCGATGTCGCGCCGGACAAGTCGCACCCCCTCGCCTATTACTGTTGTCGGACATAAGTCTACGACCTCTGTCCGGGGCTGTCAATCGGATCGTCCGAAAAACCCAGGACTCGGCGGATTTCTGCGGGATCGGTCCGGCCCTGGCCGACGGCGGCCCGGGCGCGGTCCCAGCGCCCGACCATCCCGGCGGCGAGCGCGAGCGATTCGATGCGCCGGACGTCCAGGCGCGCGAGGATGGCGGGGCCGAGCTCCATCGGCTCCGGCTCGATCAGTTCGGCGAGCAGCATGCGTCCTCGGTATCCGACGCCGCGGCACGCGTCGCATCCCACGGGCGTCCGGTACCGCTCCATGGGCAGGCCCAGCCGGCCGCGCGGCTCTTCGGACCACGCGGCGCAGTCGCAGAGCGTCCGGACCAGCCGCTGCGATGCCACCGCCAGCAGCCCGCTACGGACGAGGTAGGGTTCGATCCCCATGTCGAGCAGACGCCCGATCGCGCCGGCGGCGCTGCCGGCATGGAAGGTCGTGAGCACGAGGTGTCCGGTAAGGGAGGCCTGCGTCGCAATCTCGGCCGTCACGCGGTCGCGGACCTCGCCGACCAGGATGACCTCGGGGTCCTGCCTCATCAGCGACCGCAATCCGGTCGCGAGGTCGAACCCGGCCGCCAGATTCACTTGCGACTGCGAGACACCCGGCACCGCGCCCTCGATCGGGTCCTCGAGCGAGGCCAGGTTCCGGCGTCCCCCGATTCGAGTCGACGAGCTCCCTCAGGCAGGCATAGGCCGTCGTGGTCTTGCCGGAACCGGCGGGGCCGGAGATGACGATCGCGCCGGAGGTCTCGGCGATCAGCCGCGCCAGCGACTCGCGCACCTCGTCCGGCAACCCGAGGTCGGCCAGCCGGAGGAACCGACCCGACGCCGCGAAGAGCCGGACGACGGCCTTCTCGCCGTACAGGGTCGGGAAGGTGCTCACGCGGACCTCACCGTCCTCGCGCGAGCCCGCGCACCCGGCCTTCCTGGGGGACGTCGGTCTTGTAGGTGAGCAACTCGGCCATCACCTTCAGCCGCGTGACCACGTTCGGCGCGACGGCCTTGGGCAGCGTCGCGAGGTCGTGCAAGACCCCGTCGACGCGCCAGCGCATGGCAAGCCCTTCTGGCGAGGGCAAAAGGTGGATGTCGCTCGCGCCTTCGGACCGGGCGGACGCCAGGATCAGGTCGACGATCTCGACGGCGTATCGCGCGCCCTTCGGATCGAGCCGTGCGAAGCCCTCACGGAAGCTGTCGCGACCTGGATTCATACGTCGCGGACCCATTCCACCTCGGCCGACTGGCCGAAGCACTCCTCGACCTCGACTCGCATCCGGCGGGGCGCGACGAGCTTGTGTGCAACGAACGAGTCGCGGAGCCGCCCGGCCAGGTACGACGCGAGCAGCTCGGCCGTTGTGTTGGCGACGGGCAGGACGACGCATTCGTCCTTGGGGAAGCTCCAGCGCCGGTCCTTATAGCGGGCAGTCCAGTTCCCGCCGTCGTCCTCGAGGCGCGATCAGATCGCTGCGGCCCGGCAGGAGCATCCGGTGGTCGAGCTCGTCGACGAGAGCCTTCGTCAGGTCGCGGAGCGCGAGGAAGTCGAAGACATAGTGATTGCGGTCGAGATCGCCCTCGACCTCGACGGCAACGCGGTAGTTGTGGCCGTGGATCCGCTCGCAGTGATCGCCGTCGAAGGTGATGAAATGGCCCGAGCTGAAGACGAGGTAGTCCTTGGTGACGCGGACGATATGGCGTTCCGAGGCCAAGGGCGCGGCCTCCTCGAGGTGCGAGTTCACGCCGGCCCGACGAGCCGCGGCCAGGCCTGATCCGTGAGGGGAAGACTGATTGTGCCATCAAGGAGCGCGACGAACAAGGTCGCGGCGATGAGGTCGGCCGTGGCCCCAGGGTTCCGCGCGTGGCCGTCGCCGCGGAGCCAGAGGTCGAGCGCGGCGAACTCGCGCGTGGCGAGCGCCTCCCGCGAGCGGCGCGAGGCTTCTTCCGCCACGGCCCGACCTCGCTTGCGGGCGATGAGCGTGTCGGGCAGCTCCGCGAGCACCGTGACGTAGGCCGCGACAATCGCCGATTCGAGGTCCGGCCCCGATTCGAGTGCCGTCACGAATGCCGGCAGCGCCAGATCGAAGAGGTCGGCGTAATTCGTCGCATACTGCCGCGCGATGAGATCCCGTTCCTTGGCCAGACGCATCGTTTGCAGGAGCGGAACCGTCGGCTCGGCGGCGACGTCCTGCTCCGCGACCTCCGCGAGGCCCCCGGGGCTGGCGAGCCGGATGGCGCGGTAGACGACGCGAGCGTCATCCACCGTCGTCCGCGCGCAGGATCTCGCCGACGGCCTCGCGCAGCGACGTTCCTTCTGCCGCGACGGCCAGCGGGGCCATCAGCAGGATCATCCCGAGGTTCGTGTTCGATGCGACAACGCGGCGAGTCGCGACCACGGCCTCGTGCACCGTCGCCGCGATGCCCAGCCGCGGGGCGGCTTCAAAGGCATCGCCGATCGCGGCCGCGCTCAGGAGGAAGTCGACATACCGCGCATCACCGCGGAAGTCGGCGAGCCGGTGAACGTTACCCGGCTTGCGCGCCGTGGCCTCGAGGATGCAGGCAACCTGCGCGGCGTGGCGGATGTTCATCGCCGCCGATCCATGAGGTCCTGGAGGATCAAGCGAGCCACATCAACCCCAGTCGCCGAGGCCAGCGCCTTCCATCCCGGTACGGCGTTCACCTCGATGACGGTCAGGCCATCGTTCGCGGAATCGGGCAGCAGGTCCACCCCCGCCATCCGCGCCGACGGCCCTCGCGGCGCGCAGCGCCATGGACTCGACGTCGGGGCCGAGCTCGATCTTTCGCGCCGCGCCGCCGACGGCCACGTTGGTCCTCCACTCGCCGGCGCGAGCATCGCGGCGGATCGCACCGATGACGCGATCCCCCACGACGAAGACGCGCAAATCGTAACCCGGGTGCCGCACGAACCGCTGCACGTAAATCGCAGCGCCGAGGCGAGCGAGTGTGTGAAAGGTCCGCCGCGCCAGTTCGAAGTCGGAGACGCGGACGAGCCCCCTGCCCTCCGATCCGAACAGAGGCTTCACGACGACGTCGCCGCCAAGCTGGTCAAACGCAACCAGGGCGTCATCGGCCGACTCGCCGACCCATGTCGGCGGCACGGGCAGCCCCTCGGCGTCCAGTCGCGCGAGGGCCAGATACTTGTCCACGGCCGTCTCGACCGCCCGGGGCGGGTTGAGCACCGGCACACCTGTCGCCGCCAGCCGGTGCAGCGCATCCATGCGGAACACGACCTGCTCGAGCGTGCCGGGCGGCATCATCCGCACGACGACCCCGTCGAGCGTTGCGAGGTCGAGCCCGGCCGCCTCAACGCCCACGAGGCCATGGCCAACCCGGCCGACGATCTTCGGGAACGGCAAGGGATACAGCTCGACACCCAGGTCCGCGGCCGCCCGGCGGAGATCCTGGACGTGCCAGCCCGGGCCTGAAACGAGCGCGGCGAATTCTCGCATGGGGCCCCGTCGGAGGCGTGACCCTCCCATGACTCGCCACGTTGCGAGCGGTTGACGGTTACAGACTCGTACGGAGCCGCTCGTTCCGTCAAGCCGGTTTGCGGAACAGCCAGAGATCCTGGCGCGGATTCCCCAGCGCGCCCTCCGGCCGATATTCGACGATCTCCAGCCCGCGCACCAGGCGATCATGAACGTAGGCCGGCGGGTGGAAGGCCGCGCAATCGTTCGAGCCCTCGCGGCCGAGGAGCCTGACGACGGGCTCGCCGCGGTCATACGCGTCGCGGTCCGCGGGCGGCAGATGCGGGCGGTAGCAATCGCCGTGCGTCGTGATGAGCAGGTGCCCGCCGGGTGCCAGAATCCTCGTCAACTCGGCGATCCACGCGAGGCTGACGGATTCGGTCAGATGGGTGAACACCGAGAGCGCGTAGACGAAGTCGAACGACCCATCCGGCCAGCCCAGCCGCGCGTCCAGGCCGTTTTGTTGGATGTCCGCGAACGGGAGATTGTCGCGCGTCCAGCGGACGAGCTCCGGATTGTAGTCGCTTCCGCACACGCGGGTCGTCGTGAGGTCGTGCCACTGGCGCAGCACCCGTCCCGCGCCGCAACCGAAGTCGAGGATCGATCCAAGCCCATCCAGAGAGATCTCGTTCGACGCCAGCACCTCGCGAATGCAGTCCGCCGCGATCGCTCCGGAGCCGAGGAACCAGGCCAGGTCATTCGAACCGCCCACCAGGTGAATCAACCGCGACGGCGGCGCCGGCAGCCCGCGATGGGCGGCGCGGATCGGCACGTTCGCGAGCCGTTCCCGGTAGCGGAGCGAGAGCCGCTGGATCTTCGCCACCGCTTTCTGTGCGAGCATGCTTCGGCCCTCGTCACGAGACGCGCTGTTCGGGCTGCCAGGCAGCGGCCCCGGCCAGGGGATAGCCGAATCGGCCCGGACGGTCAATCGCGATCAGTTGCCGGGCGGCCCGGGGTTTGCTTCACTGGTCAGACGGATCGACAACAGGAGCCCCGCCGGGAGGAGAGCCATGATGAGTCGGACTGCCTTCAGCGTCGGGATCACGATTGCGGTACTTGGACTTATGGATCGCGGCACGACGCCGGTCCGAGCCCAGATCCCCGGCCAGGAGATGGTCTATCAGACCGTCGTCCCGGGCCCGCCCGTGGTTACCTACGGCGAACGTTACAAAGTGCGTTACAGACCGCGAAGGACCGTCATCAAGGAACGGCCCGTCGCGTACATCGCACCGTCGGCGCCGATCGTCCGAGAGACACGCGTCGTCCAGCCGGCGCCCGTGGTCGAGCGGCGGATTGTCCAGCCGGCCCCGATTGTGGAGAGCCGCATTATCCAGCCGGCGCCGGTGATCCAGACCCGCTACTACGGACCGTATCCGTATTGAACGGATCGGCTGGGGTCCCGTGCCGACGTGTGCGGGCCCCGGCCAACCTCCTAATCCCCGTAGAACGATCGCGAGAGAATGGCGTCGTCGGCCGCACCGAACGCGTGGACCCGGCCGGTCTCCACGTTTTGGATCACGACCTCGGCCGGGCTGAACAGGTGGGGATCCACGGCGTAGAAGTCGTGGTTGTAGCGCGCGAAAATCGCGACGAAGGGCTCGCCATGGTCTCGCGAGGCCGACGAAGGGACTCGCGGGCCGATTTCGAGAAGCGAGTCGTCGTCCCCGTCGACATAGAGGACGACCCGCGACCCGTACAGGATCGCGTCGTTGGTCCGGCCGATCGCGCCGAGATCGTCGTTCGCAACGGGAGGGATCGGCGCCATGCCCTGGGCGGAGACGACCCGCGTCAGGTCGAAATCCAGGGTGTGCAGCTTGTGGAGCGCCGTCTCGACCGAGCGGGAGACGACCTGGATACCGCCCGCGATGCTCGCCGTGGGCGCCGCCAGGAGGGTGACGGAGCCCGGGGGCACGCCGCAGGCCTCGGCGATCCTCGAGACGATCGACGGCGGCGGCATCTTCCGTGTCTCGAGCACGCCGACGACCGACTCGGCCTCCTCCCTGTAGCCCACCTGGGCGAAGACCGGCTCATGCCCATAAGCGGCGCGCATCGGGCCCGAGCCCATCGCGAAGAACTTGCCCTCGGCGAGCTGCCAGCCGGCGTACTGGCTCGCCAGGCATGCGGCGACGGGGTGGTCGGTCACCACCTGCACGTGCGGGCACGCGCGGCCTCCCGCCGTGCCGGGTACGATCGAGACGTCGGCGAGGTCAGCCAGGCAGATTCGAGCGAGCTCGAGCCCCGCCGCGATGCCGCCCTGGGCCTCGATCCCGCAGTCGATGAGGCGGCCCCCCCGCTCGATCGGCCGGACCTCGACCCGGCGGAGCTCGGCCTCCGCGACCAGCGTCTCGACCCGCCGGAGGGCCCGACGATTCAAGTCCATCATGGCGCCCCGCCGGAGGTTTCTCGCAAGGGAGTGCGCATCAGCGCGGGGTCAGCCCCAGACCAGGATCTCTCCCTGTCCCCGGTCGGCCCGGTCGCCATTGTAGCGGGCAAGCGCACCGGCGAGAACGGCCGATGGTATGTCGAATCTCCACGATTGGAGCTGGCGAAGGTAAATCGTCACGAAGGGCGGGCGATCTCGACCGCTCGCCGCAAACGTCGGTAGCAGGCCAGGTTCGGATGGGTCGGCCTGGCCGAAGAGGGCGATCGTGCCCCGTTTCATCCCCATGCCGATCATGGGACCGGCCTGGCCGAAGCAGAAGAGCGACCCGGCGATCATCCACCGCCCGGCCCCGACTCCGACTCGTCCACCCACAGCGATCAGACCGCGCCTCATCGCGACGCCCACGTCGTCGCCCGCCGTCCCCTGGACCAGAATGGTCCCGCCGGTCATGCCTCGCTGGCTCCCGGGCAACGCCGCGCCGAGATCGTGGCCCGCATTCCCCGAGATCCGAAGCATGCCGCCGGCCATCCCGGCCCCCGCCGAGGGGCCGGCCGATCCCGTGATCGTCAACTCGCCGCCCGACATCTCTTCTCCCGCCCGCGGACCGACGTCACCGCGGACGGTAATCCGGCCCGACGAAGCCCCGGCGCCGATTCCACGGACCGGACGAAGGTTCCCCTCCATGATGAGATGCCCGTCGGCGACGTCACCATCGACGTCGAAGAGTTCCGCGACTTCCGCCGTGGTATTGCCGAGAGGCAGTTCGATCCGTCGGACAGCCGATGCATCGACGCCCGCCAGCAGCTCGGGTCGGAGCCGATCGGCCTCGACCGGCAGCCGAGTCGCGTCCTTCCAGCGCAAATGGAGGGCCATGGTCGCGCCAGTCTACCCGCGCTCGAACGGGCCCGGGAAGAAGAACCTGCGGCCGGATTCGACGATCAGGTCGAGCGCCTCGGTTTCGTTCTCGACGATCGCCGCCAGCTCGCGCTCGCCGTGCTCGCAGAGGATCTCCGACATCACCGCGCCGTTGTACTGCTCCCAGCTCGGCGCGTCATCAGACGGTCGCGCGACGATCCGCGTCGCCAGATAGACCAGGGCCTCGGGTGGCAGAACCGAGCGCTGCCCGTGAAGCCGATAAGTCCCGAGGCACCGCGCCGCGTCCATGGTGCCCCGGCGAAATGCCGCGATCAGCTCATTCCGCAATTCCCCAGGCCATGGGCGCGGGCATGGGCCTGATGCACGGTCAGGTAGTGTGAACTCTTGGTCGCAGGGCCGGTCATGGTTGCGATCGCTCCGCACGAGGGATCTGTACTGATAGCGGCTCCCTGCAACTCGCGTCAAGCCAAGAGCTTTCGATGTTCGTTCAAATCAACAGCGCACGGTTTCGAATGTGCACTTTCTTCAACGCGGCTCTGACATGGGGTGAACTTAGCGCCCTGATCCGAGGCCGCCTCGGTGCTCGCGACCAGGCGCGGCCCGTCGGGTGCCCGTGCCAGAGGCACCCTAGGACACTTCGCGGAGTGTGGCTACCTGCATTGTAGGAATCTCGAAGGATCCCGGTCCCGTCCAGCTCGCGTGGACGCCGCGAAGTATGCCCCGCGGAGGCCGGCTCCTAAGAACTTAAAAGCCATGAGAGAGGGGGCCGGAGCGGGTCGGGGGACTCGCCCTCACCGTCTCGATCTGTGGCCGGCCCCGGACCCGATCCGCGCCGGTCAGGCCGTCGCGCCGTACCGACCCGGCGGGCAACATGGGGGTGCGGATCGAAGCCATTCCGGCCGGCCGGCCGCCGAAACAAAGCCAATTCCCGCCCGCCGAAACAAAGCCAATCCCGATCCGAACGCCGCCGTTCGGCTTCGTGCGTCGGGCCGCGTAACCGAGCCACACGGGGGCGAACGAAAGGCGGCCGCTCGGGTTCGCTCCGCGCGGCACCTCGGGTCCGCCCGGCCCGGGGCGCCGGGTTCGCTCGGCGCGGGGGAACCCCGAGGATCCTCAAACGGATCCACAGCCCGTGGACTGGCAGCGGGCCTCCGACATCCGTCGATCGTCGGCCCTTCCCTCACGTCGTTGTTGCCGCCGAGACACGGGTTCCAGGCCCCGGCAAGTCCGCCATCCGGCCGTCATGAATCGCCGATCCGACGAGGACGGCGGAAGCGCCAAGACCCCAGAGCGGGCCGACGTCCTGCGGCCCGGCGACGCCGCCGCCCACGATCCACTCGACGCGCGGGTCCCTCGCCACGAGGGTTCCGAGCAGATCGATCGTGCCCGTTCCTCGGCCCGTCCCGACACGACCGACATCGAGAACGATGATCGACGTGAACCCCGCCTCGACCGCTCGGCGAGCGAGCTGATGCGGGTCGGTCGTCGCCCAGCGGGCGCTGTCCGCGAGGATTGGCCGTCCCTCACGGAGGTCCAGGCTGAACGCAACTCGACCCGCCCCCGCAGCCTCGACGATCCCTTCAAGGGCGTCGCTGCCGGCCAGCGTCTCGGTCCCTGCCACGACACGAGCGACGCCGGCGTCGAGCAACCGGCGAACCCACGCTCCGTCGCGAATCCCGGCGTCGACCCAAGTCGCCACGCCCGAACTCGCAAGTTGTTCGTAGAGTCCGAGGGTCGGCTCCCCGGTCTGGATGGCGTCAAGGTCGGCGATGTAGAGCTCGTCGAACCCCAAGTCATCCCGGAGCGCCCTGGCGAGCACGATGGGGTCGCTGCCCCGTCGCAAGACAGACTCGAGCGGACGATAATCCTGCCGGTGCCCCCCCCGGGCGTGTACGGCCCGGCCGCGGAGGACGTCGAGCACTGGGATGATTCGCGCCATGGAGACGTTTTCCCGGTGTTCCGCCGGCCCGGTCGTGCTGATTCACGAGCACGTCACCGGAGGCGGCGTCGATGATGAAGTCATCCCCGCCTCGTGGCTCGTCGAGGGCACGGCCATGCGTCGGGCGCTGGCGCATGACTTCGCGTCCGCCGGGACGCGGGTCTGGATGACGCTTGACACTCGGATGCCCGCCGAGCCCGGCCCGTGGACCATCGAAAGAATCGCCCCCGGCCAGGCGTGCGAGAGACTCCGCGAGATCGGTCGCCGGGCCGATCTTACCATCCCGATCGCGCCGGAAACCGGCGGCGCCCTCCGCGACCTGGCGGAATGCATCTCCGATTCAGGAGGCCGCTCGCTCGGGAGCACACGTGATGCGATCGACCTCACAGCGGATAAGGTCCGCCTCTGCGCCCATCTGGCGGGCATCGGTGTGCCCACGCCTGCGTCGATCCGCGTCGTCCTTCGCGAGGGCCTGCCGCGCGACGTCTCCTACCCGGCCATACTGAAGCCGATCGACGGGGCGGGTTGTGCTGACACCCTCCTCCTGGGCACTGCCGACGATCCGCTCGTATCATCTTATCCGCGAGATTCCGGGCTTCTCCAGCCGCTCGTGCACGGCGAACCCCGAAGCGCGACATTCCTGGCGCAGCCCGGGCGGCAAGCTGTCCTGCTGTGTGTCGCCAGGCAGTTCATCGACATCGTCGGCGGACGTCTCGCGTACCGCGGGGGCAAGATCCTGACCGAGGACTTGCCGCCAGATCATTCGGCACGGGCCGCCATCCGGTCGATACCAGGACTCGCGGGGCTGGTGGGCGTCGATTACGTCGTGGACCCGGCCTCCCGCGCGTCAGTCGTGATCGAAATCAATCCGAGGCCCACCACATCGTGCGTCGGCCTGATCGCCGGGCTCGGACCGGGGCGACTCGCGCGATACTGGCTTGAGTCGATATGGGGTGGGTCCCGGAGTTCCTCCGGCGCCCCTGAGTTGCCGACCCATTCCATTGACTTCCGCGCCGACGGTTGGACTTCCGGCACCGAGAGCTCGGTCCCACACGAGACCCCAGGCCCATGGGCATGACGGATTCCACCGGCCCTTTGCTTGCGCTTGATGTCGGCGGCGCCAACATCAAGGTCGCGCATGAAGTCGGATTCTGGCGGACGATTCCTTTCGAGCTCTGGCGCGAACCGGCCCGCCTTCCGTCGGTGCTCCGCGATATTGCAAGCAGCACGCCCCCATCCGGGCGGATCGCGCTGACGATGACCGCAGAGCTCTGCGATTGCTATGAGACGAAGGCGGCCGGAGTGCGCGCAGTCGTCGACGCCGTGGATAGCGGCTTCCCCGAACGCCCGATCTCCGTATGGTGTCTCGACGGACGCTTCCGCGACGTCGGCAGTGTCGTCGCCGATCCCGCACTCGCCGCGGCCGCGAATTGGTTGGCCCTCGCCGAGGTCGCTGCGAGGCTCATTCCGACCGAGACGGGACTTCTCATTGACGTGGGTTCGACGACGACCGACATCATCGCGCTGGCCCGCGGCCACGCGCACCCCGCAGGCCGCACCGACACGGAACGGCTTCGCACGGGAGAACTCGTCTACGCGGGCGTCCGCCGCACGCCGGTCTGCTGCGTCGCCGCCGAACTCGAGTTCGACGGCCGCCGCACGGGGTTGGCCGCGGAGTTTTTCGCGACCACGCACGATGTGTATCTCAGCCTTGGCTCGGTCCCTGCCGACCAACACGATGGTGCAACGGCCGACGCCCGGCCGGCGACGGTTGACCGTGCTCGCGATCGGCTAGCACGGATGGTCGGAGCCGACCGCGAGACGTTTAGCCTCGCCGACGCCCGCGCCCTCTCCGGGGCCGTGCATTCGGCGCTACTTTCGCGACTTGTCAGCGCGGCGGCCCGCGTGATCGCGAGACAAGCGCAGACCTTAACGTCCGTCGTCATCTCGGGGACTGGCGAGTTTCTGGCGCGAGCTGTGGCCGAAAGTCTGCCCCGCATCGATTCCGTCGTCAGCCTCGGCAAACGCTGGGGTGTCGACGCCTCTGCCGCAGCGTGCGCTCACGCACTCGTGTTCCTGGCAACCGAAGGGGCGGGGAGCAGCGACTGAGGATCCTGTCCGGTGTCACCGTGGCCGACGCACCCGACAGCCGTGGCGCTCTACGACTCCCGAGCAGGTGGGGACGACGACGGCGTATTGCCTTGCCATCGCTCCAGTCCGCTGCTAAGCTTCTCCCTGATAGGCCCAGACAACTAGCCGTCCGCGGCGGGCGTAATTCAGTGGTAGAATGCCAGCTTCCCAAGCTGGACGTCAGGGGTTCGAATCCCCTCGCCCGCTCTAGACTTATGGCGACCGCCGACGCCCAATTCGCCTGTTTGTGTCCGTTCTTGTGTCTGGGGGCTCGGCTCTCCGTCGCCGTCCGCCGTCGTTACTTCGGGCCGGCCTGACGGCGAGCCCGCGTCGACGTACGTCTCCTGGCTGTCACGCCCGCCAGTCGATCGGGGCGATCCCGAGGACGCCAACTGCGGGGTCATCTCGACGACTTCGCTCTCCGGTCCGGAGCCGGCGGAGTGCGGCCTAGCGAGGGGTCGGCTGGCGGCCCTCCGATAGTCGCCGTCCGACACCTTCAGGTAGTGCTGGACCGTCGTGCGGTAGTCCTCGTCTCCGGCCCACTCCATCACGACGTGGGCCGGATGCGTGGAAGCCCAGTCGGTGATGCAGCTCTTCCGGAGGGCGTGCATGGGCTGAGGATACCTCTTCAAGCCCGCCCGCTTGAGCACCGTCCCGAAGTCCCGCCAGATGTTCGAGGCGACGACCTCGCCCGGCGGGACGACGAACTCGGATTGCCCGCGGCGATCCAAGGCTTCACGCAGCAGTTGCTGTAATTCGGGGACGATCGGCACGACCCTAGTCTCGCGGTCCTTCGTGCTCCAGTCCCCGCGAGATTCAAGGGTGATGCGATTCATCGCCAGGTCGACCTTCCGCCAGGGCAACTCCAGGGCCTCCTCCGCTCGGAGGGCCGCCCAGCGGGCCAGTCCGACCATGAGTTTCCACCCGGGCCTGCAAGCCGCGAGCAGCCGGGCGAACTCGTCGGCGGGCACGTAGTGCCATTCCTTCTTCGTCGGCTTGCCGCCGCCCAACTTGTCGAAGGGGTTCGCCACGATGTAGTCGTCTGCCACGGCCTTCGCGAAGATGACCCTCGCCTCCCGGACATGCCTATCGACGGTCGGCGACCCGGGCGGCTTCTCGCGTCGGCGGCTGTTGACGTGGCTCAGCTTCCCCTGGGACAGGGCCGTCTTGAACGCCCTCGCTTCGGCCCTGGTGATGGTGTCGATCCGACGCAACGGGCCGAAATGGCCGACGAGGTAGCGGCCCGTCTGGCGATGCAAGTCCATCGTCCCGTCGCCGATGTCGCCTCGCCTCGACTCGACGTACGTGTCGATGAACGCGGCGAGTTCCGGGGCCCTTCCGGCGTCCCTCCGTCCCGGGTGCTGATCCAGGTCATTCTGCTTGACCTGTCGCAGCTTCTCCGCCTGCCGGGGGGAGACCTTCTCGACCCGGCCGACGCACTTGCCGTATCGGGTTCCATCGGCACCATACCAGCGGAGATACCAGTAGGAGAGCGTCCTGCCCTTGGAGGCACGCTTCTCGACGTTGAGTGTGACTTCGGCGTCCACAGGACCTCCTCCGGTCAGCGGGGGTTCTCGGCCGTGACCTTCTTGAGCAGCTCGTCGAGTTCGCTCCGGAGGTAGAACACCTTCTTGCTGATCTGCGTCCCTCGCAGGAGACGCAGTTTCCGATACGTCTGCAACGTCTCCCTCGGATTCTTGATGTCGATCAGGTCGAGTCGCAGATAGCGGATGGACTCTTCCTCGGTCAACAAGTCCGGACAGGCGTCGCCGCCCTTGAAGCCCTCCTTGTTGGCCGGGCGGAGCGGGCGTGTGACCGTCGGCGGAAGACGCTTCGCCCAATTGCTCGCCGAGACTGACTCGCGTCCGGCCGCTCGCCCCGGCACCGGCTGCGAACGCCTCCTCCAGGCGACCGCGTTGGCCAGCTCCTCGACGAACTGTTCGACGGGCTGTCCGCCGATCACAGGATCTGACGCGGGACCGTTTCGCCGCCCTGCTTGCTGACCCAGATCGTCGCGTGAGTTGTTCATGAGGTTGTTCCTGCGAGTTGCCCTCGAGAAGCCGATGGTCGTGGCCGGGCGGCGAGCGGACCCGGTCCGAGCGATGCTGAATTCGGATCAACGGTCGACGGCAGCCCTGCCGGGAACCAAGACGGATATGGGGCACGGACATCGAGTCAGGCGACGCGATCGTCAGTCCCAATATAGAGCCGGAACGTAGTAGTCAAGTCTGCGCATTTCGATTTATTATCGCTTTCTGCTCCAGGGACTTACGATGACTACCGCCTTGATAGCTTCATCTCTTCGCGAGAAAGTCGCGACATCGACCCCAGTGACAGGGCAGGCGGACCACCCCCCTGCCTCGGTCGGTAGTCCTCAGCTTGACGGCTCTATCTCGTCGACAACCTCGATCCGCTCCGGCCCCGCCCGAAGCAGTCGGGTGCCGCGTCATTCCGACGGCCAGGCGGACGAGAGTAGGCTGACAGGTCGCGGCACCTTGTGGCCCTTCAATCTCGGGGGCTGCCACGGCACCGCCCGGCCGGCCCGGGGCGGGTCATATCGCCCCGAGCCGCCGGGCTTCGCAGTCACTCCCGGTCGCCGGGCTCCTCGAGGAAGCCCTTCAGGAAGGACACAACGATCAGCACGCGACAGAACCAGATCCAGAAATTCTCGCTCCCGCCGTTCCAGCTCATTCCACACCTCCCCTGAGTCGTCACGATCCGCGGCACCCCGAGCCCACCGGGACGGCCCCCGTCGATGTCGCGACCCGACGGGGAGGGGCAGGAGGGTCGCTTTCCGCCTGCCCCCGACCCCGTCGATCAATTGAAGACTTCGATCCCGTCGATGACGGCGATCGGCTCCGGCTTCGCCCGCTGCACGAGCCGCCCGAAGTAGCGGCCCGATCGGGCCCGCCTGCGGGGCCGGCTTCAGGAGCTTCAAGGCCTCGGTCGCGGCGTTGTCGAGCGACCAAAGGGTCCGCTCGGGGAATTTCTCCCGCTGAATTTCGTCGGCGAAGTACAGTCGGCTGACGACGGGGAAGAGGCGGAGCGGCATGACGCCGGCCGCGAACGCGTCGTGCAGGATCGCCCTTGGCCCGGGCGTCGGTCAGGGCCTCGTTCCGGCATCCGGCCGATGTCGAGACGGAAGCCCGAAGCCCTCTCGAGGAACTGCTCCAGCGTCGAAGGCACGACGGCCCGGACGTCGAGCCTCGCCGTGTGCTTCCTCTTGAGGAAGACGGCCCCCGACGAGCCGCTGAAGGCCCAGTTGTCACACACAAAGACACGGCACGCGGCCACGAACTGGATCGCGAGCGTGCGGTCGTTGCCGGCCCGGAGGCCCAGCCCCATGGCCAGGTCCGGCGAGTCGAGGCCGTCGATGCGGAGGTCCAGCGTGCCGAGCAGCTTCGCGTCGTCGCGGCCCAGCGTGCAGAACTCCTCGCGAACGATGGCGACGCCGCGGGCGGCCAGGCCCTCGGTGAGGGCGGCCACGAGTTCGGCGTGCGGCACGGGACGCCAGGTGGGCGTCGGGGACGGCGTGTGAAGGGTGGAGAGTTCTTCTCGGGTGCGGCGGATGCCCCCGCAGTGAACCATCAGGGTCGAATTCGAGGACATGTACGAGGCTCCTATCCGTCGTTGTGGTGATGTTCGAGTTGAAGGGGCCGAGCACACGCCCGGCCCCGGGTTGTGCTCAGACGAACGGGATTCCCCGCTCGATCCGCTCTTGGGCTGGGCCTCATCCGACATGAGGTCTTAGACCTCGTCGGGCACGGGCTCGTCCTGAGCGTGCCAGCCCTCGCCGTTGAGGTTCTCAGCCGCCCACGTCCGATCGGGCTCGGAAGGCTCGCGGCCCGACCTCCCAGGTGAAGCCGTCAACGTCCTCGGTGGACGGCCAGTCAGCCGGGGTCAGGTAGCGGCGGTGCCTTTGTCGACGGTGTACACTGGCCATGGGTCTCGACCTCCTTCGTAGGTCGGGTTCCCGGGGCCGGGCGGCGTCTTGCTCACGCTTCCCGGCCCCCTTTGCGTCAGGCCTCCGACGGGCCTTCCACTATAGGGCCGGGTGGTCTTGGGGCCGGGGGATGGCTCGGGGGGGTGCTTTTTACTCGCGGAGGTACCCCTTCGTCCTGCAGTTCCATTGCGCCAGGACATGCACTCGCCACCTCGGAGAAAGCCGGGGCAGTCGTGATATCACCAGTGCATGCAGTCATGGACCGCTGCGTCTCGCACCGACGCCCCGAGCCGCGTGATCCGGCGGAGATGAAGAGGTGCAGGCCCGAGAGACGCGGGCGTGACCTCCCTGCCCCGGCCACGTTCTTCGCCGGGCCGCCGTGCCCGACCGGGCCGAGGACATGCCTGCCGGGCGAGACCAGGGGTGACCGGCCGTCCGGACGTGACGCGGAGACCGGGGCAGGGAGGGCACTCGCACGCCCTGTGTCGGTCTTCGTCGCACGCCGTCCGGGCCGGTGAGTCATGCCTGCTCCTGACCGACCCGCGGGGAACGATCCGGCCGTCCCCGCCGTCCAAGGCTCGGGACCAGGACGTACCGACGCGAGTAGAACCCGATGCGGACGCATCCACATCTCGATCGCCGGCCTCATGGGCATCGTCCTGTTGGCGGCGATGGCCTTTGCCGCCCTGAGGCACCCCTCGGACCTCCTCGCCAGCACCCTCTTCACGGCCGACCTGGTCGTGCTCGGCGTGTCCGTGCTCGGGGCGGCGTTCGGGCGAGGCCGAGCGGAGGCGGGCGTGGGCCGGGTTCGCCGTCTTCGTCGGCGGCTACCTCTGGGCGGCCTTCGCCTGGCCCTTCCCGGGTCCGCCGGCCCTGCTCATAACCTGGGGCCTGTCTCGGGTAGACGCGAGCTTCCGGGACGCACGGCCCCAGCCCAGGTTCGCGTGGGGCTACTACGATCTCTCGGTCCCGCTCCCTGCCTACCCCACGATCGACCCCGCGTCTTTCGCCTTCTTCCAGGTCGGACATTCGCTGGCCGCCCTGGGAGCCGGGTGCCTCGGGGCCGGGATCGCCGCCGCGTTCGGCGGGCGAGGGCTCGGAGCGGGGGGCTGGCGGATGAACGGTTCAGGCCCGGGCTCTCCCTGCCCCTGACCCGGGGTCCTCAGATCGGCCCTTTGTGAATGCATGGATGAAAGACCAAGCCCGCGTCGACACGTCCCCGGTTCACGGGCACGTCGGATCGCCGGTTCACAGCTTGATGCGACCCGCTCCCTGCCCCGCGGCCCTCGGCCGCCTTGCAGTTCCCCGCAGGCTGACGTCTACTCGATGCTCGGCGTCGTCGTAGGCCCGAGTGAGCCCCGCCATGTCCCACCCGATCGGGCACTTTAACGTGCCGGGGTTGCTGGCCCTCGTCGCCTCCTGCCTGGCTGCCTCGTCGCCGACCGGGGGCCAGGAGCCGTACTTCCCAGAGTCCGTGTTCCTCCCCAGGAACGAGGCGGTCAACTCCATCATCGACGACGGGACCAGCGTGCATCTGAGGGCGATGAACGAGCCGTCGCTCTGGAAGCTCTCCCGAGATGAACCGACGGCGAACGTCTACAGGTTCCTGTGGCGGGCCAGTGGCCAGCACCCCGTCTGCGTCCGCCTCACGCAGACCGGCGGGGCCTATGCCCTGCAAGTCGCCGGGCACGACGGCCCCCCCGGCATCACGGCGGGGCGGCTGACGCTCAGCAAGGACGTGAAGCTCAGCGTGGGGCAGGGAGAAAGGCTCGTGGGCCTGCTCGGGAGGACGAAATTCTGGGCCGCACCGGTGTACGTCAGGGAGAACTTGGGGATCGCCGACGGCGACGTGATCGCTATCGAGGGCGTAAAGGGAGGCCGGTATCAAGTCGTAGTACGGGCGGGATTGACGACGGGGGAGTCCTACAAGACGTTCTGTCGGGCCCTGCTCGAGGCGGCGTCCGAGCCGGATGTGCTCAAGGTCTGGGACGGCTTTCGCGAAGCGGACAGGAAGTACCCCGGGTATCAGCCGGAGCCGCCGCAGACCGCGTATCTCGGCGACTTCATACCCGCGGACGATGCCCCCGAGGGAAGCCGACCCGCCCGCACCAATACGAGTCCTGCCTGGCGATACCACCGCGTGCGATTCACGGTGCGACGTCTGATGCCCGCGGCGGCAGTCGCGGGCGTGCTCGACGGGGCAGCAGTGGCGGTCGCGGGACTGCTCGACGGAGCCTATGCACAGTGCACCGGGCTCCTCGCCCGGAGGGCCGCGGAGGCCGACCTCGCTTCGCAGTACGGGGGCAAGGAGGAGATCCAGCGAAGTCTGGCGGAGGCACACGAGAAGAGTGCAGAGACGAACGATCCTACGCCGCGGATCGTCGGGCCAAACGGCGGGAGACCCAGGACCCGGACCTCAAGCGAATCCGCCAGGACGCCGCCCATGAGGCCGATCGGCGGGCGTCGTACTGGTCCGACCTCTCCAGACAGGAGCGTGAGCGTGCCGAAGCCTTTGCGACCCTGAGGCGGAAACACGAGCACGCCGCCCGCCACCCCTGGCTCCCCGTCGCCCCCGACCCGCCCGAACCCCATTGAGGCGGCCGGTCCGGCGGAGTCGGGTCGTCCGGTCGGCGGCCCCGGGAGTCAGGCGACGGCGGCTCACGCCTGCGTCGACATCGGGTCGTCCTCCGCCTCGCGGTCGTGATCTTCGAGCCGGCACCTCCCTGCCCCCGCCTTCCTGACGGCGGCCTCGCCGCCTGCTACGATGCCGCCGATCGCAACCATTCGGGGCCCGACCGATGACGCGACTCCGGATCTCCGTCGCCGGCCTCATGGCCGTCGTGCTCTTCCTCGCCTGCGGCCTCGCCGCATTGAGGACGCCGACGACGCTGTGGAGCAGGGCGGTATTCTCGACCTCTCTGGGCCTGCTTGCCCTGGCCGGCCTGGGGGCCCTCTACGGCCGAGGCGAGACGCGGTCGTTCTGCGGCGGATTCGCCCTCGTCGGCGGTGCCTACCTGGCCGTGGCCCTGGGGCCGTGGCTAGCGGAGGTCGCCGGCCCCCGGCTTCTCACCACGGCCGTCATCGAGGACCTCTACCACCGGCTCCAGTACAGGCCCAAGGAGGCGTACGAGCACGTCTGGTGGTCGACCGAGAGCGGCTTCTACGCGGGCTTCATCACGTCGTTCGACGCGGGGCCCGCGGCGACGCACCACGAGGTCCAGAAGCTCGACACGAGCGGGGCCAAGGTCCACGTGACCCTGTTCCGGCCGATCGACATCGAGTCGTACAGGGTCCTCGGCCACTCGCTCGCCTGGCCCCCCCTCGCCCTGCTCGGCGGCCTCGCCGCCCGACGATTCGCCGCTGGAAGGGCTCGCGACCGTGGGGAGGTGCCCCGATGAGGAGGCCCCGGGTCCGGCTCGCCCGTGCGATGAAGTTGTCATTCCCCGAGTTCGTCGCCGATTTCGACCGGCAGCTCGAGAGACGCGAGCGGCGGCGATGAGCCCGCGAAGCCGGCCGCGGTCCAACGCTCGTGAACCCGTCGGCCCGGCACCGACGCCGGCCGGCCGGCGGAGGCTCACGGCGATCGACGCCGACGGGTATCCTGGCGTCGGCCAGCCGTCCGTCGGTCGGCTCGGGGGCGTCGCGACCCGACTCCCCGGCAGCAGTGAGCATTCTGGTGGCCTCGGGGGCATCATCGTGCGACGACACAGGCTCTCGATCGGCGGCCTGATGATCGCCGTGGTCTTCGCGGCCGTGGGGTTCGCCGCACTCCGGGAGCCGTACTCGACTTTCTGGGCGAGCCTGGTCTTCACGCTGACCGTGCTGGCCCTGACGACGGCGACGCTCGGTGCGATCCTCCGCCGAGGGCCCGCGTGGTCCGGCTTCGCCCTCTTCGGTTGGGGGTGGCTGATCCTGGCCTTCGGCCCGTGGCGGGGCCCCGAGTCGACGCCGGTCCCGATCCCCCTGTCGACCTTGGTCCTGCACCACCTGGCGAACCGGGTTGCCCTCGCTCCCGGCTACGCCTTCACCACCATGAACGACACCCACGGGTTCCTGAGATGGGACGGGAAGACGTCCTTCCGAATCCCTTACGCGTTCCTCCAGACGGGCAATTGTCTCTTCAGCCTGGCGATCGGGTCGATGGGTGGCTTTCTCGCTCGCGTGCTCGCGGGCGGGCCTGTCCGGATTCGCGATGGGGACTCGGCCTCGCACGATCAGCGGAGGCTGCCATGAAGCGTCTCCGCGTCTCCGTCGCCGCACTGATGGCCCTCGTCGTGTACGTCGCGGTCGCCGTCGCGGCCCTCAAGTCGCCGACCCCGGCGTGGGCCGCGGCGATGACGACATTGACGTTCATCTTCCTCGCCGTCGCGACCCTGGGCGGAGTCTATGCCAAGGGTCTCGAACGGGCGTTCTGGGGAGGCTCGGCCATCGTCGGATGGGGCTATATGGTGCTTGGCTTCACGCCCTGGGTCGGCCCGCATCTCGCGACGTCGATGATCGGCGACAGCCTGTATCGGAGCTTGGAGTTCGTCCCGAATGGCACCGGGGAGAAGGCGTGGGCGGAGGTGTTCGGTCGCGTCCGCGAAGGCACGATCCAGAGCGTCGACACGAGCAGGGCGGGGGGAAAGCACTATCTCCTGGCCTTCGAGGACACGGGGGCCGTTCGCGGGCAATTCCTGTCGCCGGCCGAACTCAAGTCGATTGAGCCGGACCGACATCGCCTCCTCTGCCACGCCCTGGTGTGTCCGCTCCTGGCCTGCCTCGGCGGGTTCGTCGCCCAACTCTTCGCCGCGGGCAGGTCGCGTCACGATGCGGGGGACGGGCGATGAGGAAGCCCCGCATCAAGATGGGCACTGCGATGCTGGCGGTCGTCGTCATCGCCGTCGACCTCGGCCTGATCCGTCACGCGTTCAGTTCTCCGCCTGAGGGGATGACCGTCGCCGCGGTCGGAGTCCTCCTGACGTCCAATATCCTCGCCTGGGCCGTCTACCGGCTCGTCACCTCGCGTGACTCGAGGCGGCCCTTCCGCCTCGGGTTCGTCGCCCACGGCCTCATCGCGGTGCTTGCGAGCCTCGCGTACGCCTGGCGGGCACCGGTCGCGTTCATGGATGCGGCGATGCCGGTCCTCGATCCCGTCCTCCGGGCCCTGGAGGCCGCCGTGCCCCGATCGGTTCAGGACTCCGCGTGGTTCAGCTATGCGAGCGGGGCCACGATCGTGACCGTCGTGCTCGGCCTGCCCCTGCTGGCGTACGCGGCCCTAGGCGGGTCGCTCTGCTGGCTGGTCGCGAGGGTCTCCGTTCCCCCTCGACGCTCCGACGGATCAGAGGCGGCGTCGCCATGAAGCCGGCGACCGCGTGTGTCCGCTACTCCTCGGCCAGGGCCCCTGAGTGCATCGCGACGCCAAGCCCAGCATTGACGACGATCATGGCGGCAGATCGGTACCCCGACCTCTTACGACCTTCCCACCGGAAGATCCACAACGCGGCATCCTCGCACGTGTTCCCCTGCCCCCGAACTCCGGCCGACTCCATGCTTCCCGTCGCTCGTCGGACCCTCGCGGACGTTACGGCCGTGATGTCACCTCGCCGCGTGTCCGAGGGAGGCGTGGGATGGTGACCCTCTACCTGGGCAGTTCCGCCTGTCTGGGCTCCCACGACTGGTCGATCTTGGTCATCGCGATGACCCATCCACCCCGGGCAGTCCTTGCACCTGAGATCAACTTCGCATGGTCCGGCTCGGGCTGGTCCCATCCCTGGAGCACCGCGACGGCACGCTCGGGCGGCACGTCCGCCCCGCCGCGGGGTGGCGTCTCGAACAGGGATAGCCCGGCCTCGTGCCAACGCGGGCCCCGGCGGAAGGCCCCCGACCACAGGCCGACGGCGACCGGTCCGGACGTCGAGTCGAGGAGGGGGGCCAGGGCCCGGGCGTAGCGGGGCCAGCAGTCGTTCTTCGAACACTCGACCCCCCCGCAGAATCCGGTGCTGCCGGCGGCCTTGGGCAGGTCGCCGGGCTCGCACTCGGTCACCCAGACCGGGATCAAGACCTTGGCGGGATACTCGACCTGGAGCCCGGAGACGAAGCGGGCCGCGACGTCGTCTCCCGGCGTCCGAGGGGCGGTGGCCGGGGAGCCGTAGTCGAGGGCCCAGCGGCACTGGTCGTTGCCGCATCCGCATGAGGAGGGGCCCGCCTGGAGGTCGTTGAGGAAGGCCCCGGTCCAGCGGCCGGGAAGGCCGTCGAGGAGCGACCTGACGCGTCGCCGATGGGCCTCGTAGGCGGGGGCGTACCCGATGGGCACCCAGGGCCACGCCTTGACGACCGAGCCCGGTCTCGCGGCCGGGGCGTCGGGGAACCGCCGCCGCCAATCGTCGTGGTGCCCGCCGATCGACGCCATCCATTCGGGGTGGGCCTCGGCCATCGCCGGATTGCGGGCCACCTCGATCCAAGGATAGAGGTCGAGCCCCGCGTGCTCGGCGGCGGCGGCGAGTCCCGCCCATCGTGCCCTGTCGACCGACTCGTCGAGGAGCACGACGACTGCACTTCCCCCGCCGGCCTTCCACGCCGCGAGCCGCTTCTCGGTCGCCTGCCCCGCGTCCAGCAGGATACCGCTGAGCGGCCTCGAAGCCCTCGGTTCGGCGGCCGCTGAGGGTGACCACGAGCTGAAGGAATGGGCGAGCAGGCAAGCGAGGGCGAATCGTGTGACGAGAGGGGGCATGGGCTGGCCTCGTGCATGGGGGCCGGGGGCATTTCTCCGCCTCGGCATCATCCTACAGCGGAAGGCCGCCGTCCCGTGGGATCGGGCCCACGCCCCCCGCGGTACGTTGTCGGCCGGGTTCTCCGACGGCATCGGCTCGGGGGCCAAAACTCGCTCCGATGCGTGGTCGGCCCCTTGGCCCACGGGGGCCTGGTCGGCATCATAAGCCTTATCGTCATGTCCCGAGTCACCCCGCGATTGGTCCGCATGACCTCGACGAGTGGAATCTCCGACGCGAGCGAACTCCCGCACCTGGGCACATTCGTCAGGGCGGCCGAGCTTGGGAGCTTCACCTCCACGGCGGTCGAACTCGGGATGACGCAGGCGGCGGTCAGCCAGCGGATCGCGGCACTGGAGAAGCAGCTTCGCGTCTCGCTGTTCGAACGCCGCCCCCCAAGGCTTCGCCTGACCGAGTCGGGCCGGTTGCTCTTCGACTATGCACGCAGGATCATCGAGTTGCACGCAGAGGCACGGGAGAGCCTGGGCCGCCCCCCCAGTCCCGTCACCGGGGATCTGCCGCTCGCGGCAAGCTCGGTCCCCGGCGAGTTCCTCTTGCCCGCCCTGCTCGCCGGATTCCGGGAGGAGTATCCGCACGTCCGCGTCCGGGCGAGCGTCGGCGACAGCGGCTCGGCCCTGAAGGACGTCGAGCGGGGCCTTGCGATCCTCGGCCTGGTGGGCTGGCGAGTTGAGGGCCGAGACCTCGAATATCGTCCGCTCGGTCCGGACCGCCTCGTGCTTGTCGTGCCTCCGAGTCACCCGTGGGCGGGCCTACGGTCAATCTCGCCCGGTCGACTCGCGGGCGAATCGCTGATCGTCCGCGAGGTGGGCTCGGGTTCGCGGGGCGTGCTCCAGCAGGCCCTCGACCGCTCGGGGATGGCGATCTCGACCCTCGGGGTTACGCTCGAACTCGGGAGCAATGCCGCGATCCTCGACGGCGTGCGACGCGGGCTCGGGATCGCTTTCCTCTCCCGGTTGGCGGTGCGGCGGGACATCGAGTCGGGGGAACTCCACGAAATCGAGGTCGAAGGCCTGGACCTCCGCCGCCATTTCTACCTGGTCCACGACCGACGCCGGCCGCTGACGCCGGCCGCCAGCATCTTCTTGCACTTCGCCGAGAATTGCCCCCGGCCGAATGCGATCTCGGAAGGCTCATAAGCCCCCCTTATGGCGGCGGACGGGGGTATCACGCCGGGGCCGATGGTACGACCTACGACACGAGGCCATCATGGTCCTGTCCTCACGGGCACCTGGCTCGGAACGCCGGCTCGTGAGTCGTTCCGCGTGGACCGTCTCAGGGCAGTATCACTCGATGTCTCGGGCGAGTCGCAAGGAATTCTGGGACGGCGTGTACACGCTCAAGCCGGAGACCAGCCTCAGCTGGTTTCAGGACGAGCCCGGACTCTCTCTCGAATTGATCGAGGCCGTCCTCGAGGCAAACGGCGGACGAATCGTCGATGTCGGCGGCGGTGCCTCCACGCTGGTCGACAGGCTGCTCGACCGTCCCTCCCGCAAGGTCACCGTCCTGGACATCTCCGAGGCGGCCTTGGACAAGTCCCGCTCGCGGCTGCGTGATCGTGCCTGCCGCGTCGAGTGGATTGCCGGGGACGTGACCACGATCGCCACGGTCGGCAGCCACGACGTCTGGCACGACCGGGCCGTCTTTCACTTCCTGACCGAGGAGGCGGATCGGCGTCGCTACGTCGAGCTGGCCAGTCGGACCGTTCCCGCGGCCGGACATCTCGTCATCGCGACCTTCGCCGATGACGGGCCGAGCAAGTGTTCGGGACTCGATGTCTGCCGGTACGACGCACGGTCGCTGGCGGGGCAGTTCGCGGCGGATTTCTCGCTCGTACATGAGGCCCGCGAGACGCATATGACGCCGGGCGGCCGTCCGCAGCCGTTCTTCTACGGGGTCTTCAGACCTCGAGTCGAGTAGACTTGGGCCGGACAATCCTGCCCGGAACTGATCCTCTCGACGAAGCCGGAGATCCGGGAGTTCGTCCCCGGCCGCGGAAGATCCGCGGTCGACTCCGTTGACCTCACCGACGTTTCCTTCCGCGAGGATGCAGTCCCGCGTCGCCGGTACGCGACCCGGCCCCCGAGATCGGAGACTTGGCCGATGATGCCTGCGATCTGCGTCGCCGTCGTGTTCATGTCGCCGGGCCCCGTGGATGGCGACGGGCCGAAGGCGTTCTACCGGCCCGAACTCTTCGACACGCTGGTCAACCCCGCCTGCTCGCACTGCATCGACGAGTCCCGCCGCAAGGCCGGTGAACTCAGGGTCGACGACCGCGTGCTCGCCTGGATACGCGGGAAGTACGACGGCGGAGCCATCCCCTACCGCTGGTTCCTCGTGCCCTACCGCGTCATCAGCGACACCTACGGCGTCTTCGTCTACGACGCCGACGCCGGCTTCGTGCGGGGCTACCCCGCCTCGCTGGACTTCCGGTTCCACGGCTGGCGTAACGGTGTGATGGTCATGCGGCACAAGGACGGCACGCTGTTCGACTGCCTCACCGGCCTCGCGTTCGACGGGCCACGCAAGGGAGAGCGGCTCGAACCGATCCCGACGGTCGAGACGGACTGGGGCCCGTGGCTGGAGGCGAATCCGGGGACGGTAGCCTATCAGATGGTCTCCAAATTCCGGCCGCAGCCCGTCCCGCACACTTCCATGCTCGAGTCCCGAGGCACTCGCATGGCGGCGGACCCGCGACTCGACACTGAGGAGAGGGTCTTCGGGCTCGCGATCGACGAGGCGAGCCGGGCCTGGCCGATGAAGTCATTCGCCGATCGTCCCGAGGTGCGAGACGCCGTGGTCGGGGGCAGGAGGGCCGTGATCCTCTGGGACTCGCGGACCCGGACCGCGGCCGCGTACGCACCCGAGACCGACGGAGACAAGCCGGTCCCCGTGACGCTCGTGGTCGACCTGAGCGACCCGGCATCGCCATGGGTGGACAGGGAGAGCGGATCGCGGTGGTCGGTCGCGGGTCGGGCTGTCTCGGGCCCACGCAGAGGCCAGGCTCTCCGGTGGCTCCCCGGGGTCATGGTGAAGTGGTACGCCTGGGCGGCGGGCTATCCGGCGACTTCGCTGGGGCATTAGAGTGCCTCCCTCCAGGGGGCCTCGGATTTGTCGTTCGCCGAATTCGTCGCGGAGTTCGACCGGCAGCTCGAGCGACGCGAGCGGCGACGATGAGCCTGCCAAGCCGGCCGCGGGCCAAAGCTCGTGAACCCGTTGGCCCGGCACCCCCGCACATGTCCCCCTGCCCCGAACGTGACCGAGGGCGTTGGGTCCGCGGCAGCTGGCCGGCCCGATCGCGGCATCACGCGTCGGATACGCCGATTGGGCGGCGTGTGGATGCTTCCACGGAGATTCGGTGGTAGGATGACCCTGATGATCCGGATCGCGGCCACACTCTGCTTCTACGTGACGCTCCTCTGCCCGGTCTTCTGCCTGGCGGATGAGGCCGGTCCGTGCTCGGGCGATGCCCAGACCGACGCCCGCAACTGCGAGGCGATGACGATCGGGGCGGTGGTCGTGAAGTCCGTGATCGACACCTCGCCACTCCGCTCGTGGCTTCCGGCCTTGGACGGGCTCCTGCCGCCAGCACCGTCCGCCGTCGGACCCCCACGCCGGGTCACTCCGGCTGTATGGAATCGGGCGGCATCCAGGCCGCCGAACGCATCGACGCGGCACGCACTCCTGCAAGTGTTCCTGTTCTGAGGCTCCGTGGTTCGGCTCCGCCCGGCTTCCTCGCCGGTGTCGTCGTCCCACACCCGTTCGTCGAGCCCTTGAACAGGAGAATCCCCGTGCGTTTACCGCCCGCCGTGCGGCGTGCCCGTGCCTTCACGCTGATCGAGCTGCTGGTCGTGATCGCGATCATCGCGGTCCTGATCGCCCTGCTGCTCCCCGCCGTCCAGGCCGCCCGAGAGGCCGCGCGGCGGTGCCCAGTGCCTCGAACAACCTGAAGCAGATCGGCCTGGCGATGCACAACTATCACGGCTCGCAGGACACCTTCCCGCCCGCCTACATCACGCGGGTCGTCACCGATCCCACCTCGCCGGAGACCGGGCCGGGTTGGGCCTGGGGCGTGATGCTTCTTGCCGACCTCGAACAGAGGCCGCTCTACAACGCGGTGAACTTCTCCCTCCAGATCACGGACCCGGGCTCGATGACCGCCCGGACGGCGTCACTCTCCGTGTTCCTCTGCCCGAGCGATACCGGCATCGGTCCCGTGACCATCCGCGACGCCTCGGGGAGCGCTACTCTGCGGCGATCTGGCGGCCGGGCAGTATGTCGCGTCGGCCGGGCAACTGGAGCCGGGCGAGTTTCCCGACTCGAACAACGGCGTCTTCTATCGGAACAGCCGCAATGGCATCCGCGACATCACCGACGGGTCGAGCACGACGCTCATGGTCGGGGAGCGATCCCGCAACGTCGCGGATGCCACGTGGGTCGGGGCGATCCCGACCGCCCAGCTCTGCACCAACCCGAGATGGCCGGTCCAGGAATGCGGACCCGCGAGCACGTGGTGGTGAGCCACACGGGCTCGGCGGCCACCGGCAAGATTTACGTGCCCAACTCGAAGTCGTCGATGGTCGACGACTACTGGAGCCTCCATCGCGGCGGGTGCAACTTCCTGTTCTGCGACGGGTCGGTGAGGTTCATCAAGGAGTCGGTGAATCCCCTGGTCTTCAGCTATCTGTCGACCCGGGCCGGGGGCGAGGTGGTCAGGTCCGACCAGTTCTGACGGCGTCACCGGCGTCGCATCTCCCGTCAAGTACCCGTGGTCGGGAGACGTTCGGGGCAGGGAGGGCAATGGTCGCGTCCTCACCCGCACCTCCTGCCCCGCCGGCCAGGTCGCCCGATCCGGGCCTGCCACCTCGATCGGCGTAGGGCCCCGGCCCCTCACGACCGGACCGAGGAGCGTGTCGCCCGAGACGCGGAGCCGTACGAACGCCGCCCCGAGGTGTCAGCGGGCGCTCAAACCCGGCCACCGAGGGGCGCCTGAAAACCAGCCATTTTGAGGAGACCCAGATGAGCCGGGTAGTCTCCGGGGCAACGACGCTGCCCCGGGAGGCCCACCATGGCGAATCTGCTCAAGATGGCTATCAGCGAGACCATCCGTACACTGCACCGGCGCGGCTGGTCCCAGCGTCGCATCGCCGACGAGCTGGGCGTCAACCGCGAGACCGTCGCACGGCACCTGCGAGTCCCTGAGCCGGGCCCAAAACCGGCCAATGCGCCCGCCGGCTCCCAGCCGGCCGACGGCGCGGCAAAACCGGCCAATGCGCCCACCGGCTCGGGGGAGGCTGACGACGCACCGGACCCGGCCATTGCGCCCGCCGGTGGGGCGCGGTCCCGCCGCCACGCGGCTCCGGCCGCCTCAGCGGCTGCGAGCCGTGGCGTGAGCCGATCACGGCCAAGGCCGGTCAGGGGCTGTCCGCCCAGCGGATCTACCAGGACCTCGTCGCCGACCACGGCTACGCCGGCAGCTACTACGCCGTCCGCCGGTTCGTGCACCGCCTCGAACAGGTCCACGAACTACCCTTCCGGCGCATGGAGACCGACCCCGGTGAGGAAGCCCAGGTGGACTTCGGCGCCGGCGCGCGGTCGTCGGCCCCGACGGCAAGCGTCGCAGGCCCCGCGTCTTCCGCATCGTCCTCAGCCACAGCCGCAAGGGCTACAGCGAGGCCGTATGGCGGCAGAATTCGGAGGCGTTCATGCAGTGCCTCGAAAACGCCTTCCGCCACTTCGGCGGCGTGCCCGCTCGATTGGTCATTGACAACTTGAAGGCCGCCGTGGCGCGGGCGACTGGTACGATCCCGAGGTCCATCCCAAGCTGCAATCGTTCGCGCGGCACTACGGGACCGTATTCTTGCCCACGAAACCGTACACGCCGCGTCACAAGGGGAAGATCGAAAGTGGCGTGAAGTACGTGAAGCGGAACGCCTTCGCGGACGTATCTTCACGAGCCTGACCGAGGAGAACGAGTTCCTGTTGCGTTGGGAAACGCAAGTCGCCGACCAGCGAATCCACGGCACGACGAAGCAGCAGGTCGAAAAACTCTTCGAGCAGGTGGAGCGCCGATCGCTGCTGCCGCTGACCGCCGAGCCGTTCCCATTCTTCCACGAAGCCCATCGGGCCGTGCATCGCGACGGGCATCTGGAGGTGGACAAGGCTTATTACTCGGCGCCGCCGGAGTACGTGGGCCATCGGCTGTGGGTCCGTTGGGACAGCCGTTTGGTTCGCCTCTTCAACGACCGTTGGGAGCAGATCGCGGTGCATGCCAAGGCGGAGCCAGGTCGCTTCCGCACGGCGGCCGAGCACATCCCCGAAGAAAAAGTCTGCGGGGTGGAACGGGCACGGACGCCATGCTGCGGCAGATTGCGATGATCGGCCCGCAGACCCGGCAATGGGCCGAGGCCATGACCCAGGCCCGTGGCGTGGAGGGCGTGCGAGTTCTGATGGGCCTGAAGCATTTAGCGGGCAAACACGATAGCGGCGCTCGAAGAGGCTTGCCGCGTGGCCCTGTCGACCACGGCGCTTATCGTCTGCGGACGGTTCGCATGCTGCTCAAGCGTCAGGGCCAGGCCCAAGCAGCAGTTCGAGTTCCTTGAAGAGCATCCGATCATTCGTCCCCTGAGCGACTATTCCGCTCGCCTCTCTACTTCAATTCCGAAAGGATCGTCCGCACGATGAACGCCAAATTGTGGAGTGCCTGAAGAAGTTGCGTCTGAGCGGGATGGCTCAGACGCTGGAAGTCCGCTTGCAGGAAGCGCCGGCCAACCGCCTGGACCATGCCGAGTTCCTGGAACTTGTGCTAGCCGACGAGCTGGCCGTGCGTCCAGGAGCGGCAGATCGCCCGCGGGCTGAAGGCCGCCGCCTTCCGCGAGCAGAAGACGCTGGAAGACTTCCACTGGGACTTCAATCCGTTCGATCAAGAAGAAGCAGATCTTCGATCTGGCGCCGGCGGCTTCGTGCGTCAGCATCGCGACGTGCTGTTGGCTCGGTCCGCCGGGCGTCGGCAAGAGTCATCCTGGCCCAGGCGATCGGCTCGCCAATTGATGCACGTCGGGTTCACCGTGCTGTACCGTTCGATCTTCGACGCGGTCCGCGACTTCCTTCACGATGAAGCCTTCGAGGGACACGATCGAATCATGACGAAGTATCTCAAGCCCGACCTGTTGATCCTCGATGATATGGGCTTAAAGCAGTTGCCGAAGAAATCGGGAGAGTATCTGTTCGAGATCATCATGCGGCGGCATCAACTGCATTCGACGATGATGACCAGCAACCGCCCGTTGGAGGACTGGGGCAAACTGATGAATGACGTTCCGGCGGCGACGGCGATCCTTGATCGGTTCCTGCACCACGCGGAGGTGGTCCAGATGAACGGCCGGAGCTACCGCCTGAAGGACCGGCCGGGTGTGCCGGCGGACGCACCCCAGGGTTCAAAACCAGCCAAAGCGCCCCCCGGCTCGGGGGGCGGTGGCTCGGGTCCAAAACCAGCCAAAGCGCCCCCGGCTCCGGGGGCGCACCAGAGGAGGATCTCCGAGCCAGTCCTGGTGAGCGCCGGACATCTTCGCAGGGGTCGTGAACCGGGCCACGCAGCCGGCCGACAGGACACCGTCGCGTAGGAAGAAGAACGCCGCTCCGCCCCTCACCCTTTGAACAGAATGTCGGGCCGGATACAGTCGAGATGTGGACGAGAAACCCCAAGAGTTGTGGCTGGTTTTGAAGCGCCCATGAGTGGCTGGTTTTGAAGCGCCCGGTGACACCGAGGCCGATCCTAGACCGGAATCCTCGTGGCCCCGGGAGTGCGGCGATGACCGGTCTCGTCAGCGGTGCCCTCGATCCCGGCCGATGGGCATGGTCCCCGCAGGAGCTGTCGCGGGCCATCGCGGACCAGCTCGACGGGCCGCTCGACGTCTACGCCGCGGGGCGTACGCCCTGGGTGGCGTCGCGGTGGGACGGGCCCGTCCGCCTCACGACCGCGATCGTCGGCGACTGGGTCGCCGCCTGGCGGCACGAGGTGGCCTGCCGGAAAATGATTTGATGGCCACTCATCCGGACGCCGACCGTCCCCCGATGGCCGCACGGCTGGCCCCGAGGCTCTGCGGCCTCGCCGAGCGAGGCTCGAGCCCTATGACCGCATCCATGAGGTCAACGAACAGGCCCGGGAGGGGCTGGTCGAGATCGCCGGGCGAGCGGGCCCCATGAGGCCGGCCTACCTCTTCATGAACAATCGCCTGGAAGGCTTCGCACCGGGGACCATCGAGGCGGTCGCGGAGAGGCTAGAGACCCGACCCGAGCGGCCATGAGACGCTTGACAGCCGTGATGGACGTGCGTATAGATTCACCTCGGCGGGAGGGACTTCGCCGGGATCGTCCGAAATGTACTCACATCCCCGCGAGTTCCGGATCGTCACGACCATCGTCGGCGACTTCGTCGGGTTCCGCCCCGGCAACCTGTTCGTCCTGGAGCACGAGCCGAACCGCGTCTGGCGTCAGGTCGGGGGCGAGGTCCTCGGGGGCGTGTTCCGTTTCGACCCGCCTTGCCTCGACTTCTTCGAACTGACGAGGTGCCTCCGCGGCACGCAGATGGTGCTCTCGGTCGAGGAGCTCGGCGAGACGCTGATCGAGCGGATCGTCTCGAGGCCGATCACCTGGTAGGCTGCCCCCCGTGAACGGGCAACGAGTCGGACGTTCGTGACTGCGTCCGACGGCACTCCCTGCCCCATGGCGTGCGACGCCGACCTCAGACCTTCGCCGCGGCGGTGTCCTTGGCCTTCAGATCACGCAGGAGCCGGTCGAAGGCCTTCTGGTACGCGTCGTGATCCTTCCACTTCGTGAAGTCGCCGATGTTCCGACTCCGCCGGATGTCCGCCGCCCAGCCCGACTCCGCCTTCATGACCACGTCGTCCAAGCGGATCGGGAACAGCACCGTCCGCTTCTGCCGCCTCTCCTGCTCCATTGCCGTCTCGACTTCCTTCTCGACCCAGTCGCTGGCGACCGAGTGCTTCGAGAGGACGAGGAGCAGCTTGTCGTGGAGCCGGATCGCCTCGTCGATGCCGACGCGGATGCGGTCGCCGATCTTCAGGTCCTCGGGGGCATACCAGCATCGGACGCCCTTGGCCTGGAGGTCGGCATGTAGTCGCTCGACGAGTGGAGTGTCCCTGGCGGAGTAGCTGATGAAGACACTGTAGAACTGGATCGGTTGCATCGCACCGATCAGCGAGGGGAGGTTGACGATCCAGGCGTCGGGCAGACCACAGCCGCGGAGGAAGCATTCCGAGATCTGGCCCCTTGAGAGCACCAGTGTGTCGGTTCCAAGTGTGCTCGGCGACCGATGGCGGACAGTCTCGAGACCCTCGACGGACGCCATATCGACGCATGAAAATATCGTGTCTCCACAGACCACATTGTGGAACTTGGACCCATCCAGCCTCGTACTGCGTAGGCCGGCGTAGGTTAAGTCACTGCCGTAGAGGTCACTCTGCTCAAGTATGGCCTCCAGCAGGTTCGCGTCTTGGAGATCCGCATACCGAATCTCGGCTCCAGATAGGTCCGCAAACTCCAGATTGGCCTGTCGCAAGTTGGCACTGGTTAGAATCGAACCAGCCAGGTTGACGGCCCTGAGGTCAGCAGATCGCAGACTTGATCCGCTAAGATTGCAACCCGCGAGGTTCGTGACCAGGATATCTTTAGCGGGGTCGTTGGAGGGTGAACTACCGAGCTCAACGCCGTCCAGCACTATCCCACTGAGATTGAAGCCCTTTCTGCACGATTCTCGGAAGCGGTTCCACAGGCGTCTCCCTTCCTCGCCTCCCGTCAGAAGCGTTCTGGCCTCATCGAGATCCATATACCCACCCCATTGGTTCCTGAGTACCCTCTCTGAGTTCCTGGAACACGCCGGGCTCCGAATAAACTGACGACAATGCCCCGCTTCGTCTTAGCGGCACTCCTTCCTCCCGAAGGAGCGACGGGACCTCCCGAAGTCGACCCACGTCCCTATGACGCCGCCGTGCCGCTGGAGGTCGCTCCAGTGCCGGTTGTTCTTGAACAGCAAGAATCCCCGGAAGACTTCCTTGTCCAGCCGAGCCACAGCCCCGGGGGAGAAGACCGGCCGATAAGTGGCCATCACCTGATCTCGGGCGGCGATGATCCCGGCAACCTCGTCCTTCTCATCCGACGGCAACGACCTGATGATCGCCAGTGTGGCCCTGAGGCGGTCCAGGGTGGGCTCGGGCACTGACATGGGTTACTCGGCCTCAACGGGGGCAAGGAGGTTTCCGGCGGCACCCGATCATGCCGGTGCTTGCGAGCGGACCGTCGACGAGAAACCGGTGCGGTGGGTGACCGTCAGTCGGTCAGCGAACAAGGCGCTCTTGGCCAACCTCCCGGCATGACTCGACGATGGCGGGGACCTTGCCGCCTTCGTAGCCCCACGCTGGTAGGCACCAGGAGGTGTACACACGACATCGATGACCGGTCGGTCATCCGCCTGTCGCGTCCTCGTCGACGGCCTGGCACACGTGCCGCCTGCGGCGACGGCGGCATCCACGGGGACACGCTCGAGAAGATCCTCGTCCAGCGCCACGCCGCCCGGAGGATCGCCGTGCGGTGCCGCGGCCGCGGCCCAAGATCGGGCAGGTCCTACGTCATCCGCCAGATCCGTCGAGGACGACGGGAAGGCCCCGACGAAGCAGCGGCAACCGCCGTGCGGATCTTCGAGCGGCTCCGCAACGAGTACGGCGGCGACGGGCGTCTGACCGTCGTCAAGCAGGCCGGCACCGACTGGAGGAAGCGATCGGCCGAGGTATCGTCCTGCTGGCCACCCGCCGCGAGGCCCAGGTCGACGCCGGAGAGGCCGACGACACCGCTCGTCGGCGAACCGCCGAGGTGGCGCTGCGCGGTCATGACGCTGCCGTACTGCGACGCGGTCGGCTGACTGCGGCTTGCCGCGCGAGGGCACCGAGGCGTTACTCGGTAGTCACGTCGCGCGACGTCGCCGTTCTTCGGCCGCGTGCCGCGGCGGATCGGCTGCGCAACCTCAAGATCGCCGTGGGACAGCATCGTCGGCGGCCGGGATCGCAAGCTCAGCGATCGCGTGCGGTGCGGCCGAGGACCCATCACCAGTTCGACGTCGGAACGTTCTGCCGGGTCCGCCGCCCCGACGGAGACGGTGCGAGTCGAGGTACTCGTCGTCTACTCGCGACGCACTGCCTCGTCCCGTTGGCCGGCGGTCTGGGCTGGCCGGGAGTCGCCAACGCGGTGCTCGAGGCCCGCTTCGGTGCCGACCTGGGAGGACGACCTGGGGCCTGCCGACGGCGTCCGGCGGCGAGAGGAGCGGGGCGCTACTGCCGCCGCCGGCCGGGCCTCGCGGGGAGGTTCGGGACCGCGAATTGGACGGGACTTCTTGATGCAGAACGGCGACCACCTTGCCGCGGCGGCACGACCGCTGACATAATCTCCACGGGGGGAACGACGCATCGAGGAAAGGCCCCCATGCCAGTCACCGTAGTGCGTTGTTCGCATCCCGATTGCCAAGCCGAGGCAGCTTACCGGGTCGGGTCCCCTTGGCAAAGCGGCCCATTCGCCGAGTTGAAGACTCTCGGCTACAGCTGTCCGGTACACACCGAGAAGGTCGTGGCCCGCATCTCGGGACGCCCGAAGACGCGGCACCCCTCGCCGGGCGAGGTCCGCATCTACAACCTTGCTCGTGGCTGAGAGTGCGGCCGCCCCGCGACGGCGAATCGAGGCTCCGACGCCATCATGGATGCCCTGTCTGGGCCCCACGGTCATGACAGCGGGGCCTACGAGGCGACGAAGCATACGGGGCGGCGGGGCGGCTGATGCGTGCGAGTCGCAAGCTGGCGGGCAGAGCGGCCCCACCGGATCGGACGGGGCCCTGCTCGACCCAGGCGGCGGCACTCTGACATCGACACCGTTGGCGTCCTCCGTCGTCAATTGAATGGATGGTAAGGGTGGGACACGCTGTAGCTGAACAGTTCGTGACTGAGCCTTGCATAATGCTCAGCGGCCTTCTCGGACCCGATCTGGAGGAGCTTCGGAATCAGTTCAACCGAATCCAATCCCCACGTGCTGTCCGCCAGATCGAAGTCGACACGGTGATAACGCTTGCCTAGAACATATCGGCATTGGTTGTAGACTCCCTGTGCCTGCGACGTGAAGACCACGTCCAGCAAGTGACCTGACCACCATCCGATACCGGCCCCGGCCTCGGGCGGCGTCTTGCTGTAATTCGGGCGGCCGGTGCCGACAGAGAGAATCTGGATGTCTTCCGGCGAAAACACCGGGTCGATGCCGCTTCTCGTGCACACCTCCCGAATCTTGATCGCCTCGACATAGGCGGCGATGCTCGGGTTGTCGGCCCATACCCCGCCATCCATGTAAGCGGTGCCCGGCATCATCACGGCGTGAGGGAAATAGGTCGGGGCCGCGGTGGTCGACAGGACCACGTCGACCGCTGTCGTATGTCGGTCCCTGAAAGAATTCGGTTGATGCGGAGTCTTGAAGACGATCGTGTTGCCGGACGTGAGATCCACGGCGGGGATGATGAGTCGCTTCCTGGCCTCTTCCAACGTGCGATGGCCGAACACCTCGACGAGGGCAGAACGCAACGCTATTCCGTCATATTTGGACTGCCTCAGAGAATCGACGTCGAGCTTGTACGGGCGTAGCTTCCGGTCCGCGAACCAGATCAGCGGGGTCAACCATTTCGCTGCGGGTAACCTTGGTCGCCGGGTGAAGATCTCCGGGCCGCGATCGGAATAGAAATCGCGGATGCGTTCGCATCGCTCGCCGAAGGCCAGAGCGACGGCGATGATGCCGCCGGTCGAGGTGCCGGCGATCAAGTCAAAATGGTCGGTGACCGAGTGCCCCAGCCGTTCCTCGATGGCCGCGAGAAATGAAGCGGTGAACGCACCGCGGATGCCGCCGCCGTCCAGGCTCAAGATGCGAAATGGCTGGCCGGCGGGTTTCACTTGCCCTTCGGATTGCGATCCTGGATTTCGACCCACAGTCTGCTACCTCGGATAGAAACGTATGAGCCTCGTTTTCCGCGAGAAGTCTGCCCAAACATAACCCTTGTCCCAGGCCCTAGCGAGATCTTCGCCGGGGATCTTGAGATGGAGGAAAGAGTGCAGCCGGGCGATGCCCGACTTGAGGTGGCGGCGAGTCTGGTCGGTCCGGATCACCTGCGGGACAAGCCCATCGTCCAGGACCGCAGCTCCGCCGCAAGCTCGGCATTTGCCTGCCCCTCGTGGAGGCATCGCTACGCCGCCGCGACCGCGGGGTCACCTCGAAGGCCTCCCGAAATTCTGGGCCCGTCTGAGGGCTGGCAGACGCCTTCGGCGAGGAGGGGCAGGGAGGCCCCGCGGAGCCTCGCAGGATTCAGGCATTGAGACCGCGTCCTACCTCAGGCCGCCACGCATCTTCAGCCCGGACAGCCCGAAGATGTGGCCGATGAGCTCCTTGTAGGCCGGGTCGGGCTCCCAGCGATCGACGACGTGGTAGCGTCCCCCCTTCAGCCCCTCCACGACGTACTGCTCGCCGTCGGTGCCCGAGTCATCGGCGACCGTCGTCGGCAGGGACCAGAACTCAGCCGCCTCGATCTCCTTCTCGAGGCCCGCCCACTGCCCGGCGTCCAGGCTGAGCGTCCTGTCGATGGCCACTCGGCCCGGCTCGTAGCCCCCCTTGCCGGTGAGGACGACCGCCCTCAGCGTCGCCCCGACGCCGTCCTTCGTGATCCGGACGGCGATCGGATGCGTGAAGGATGGCAGGAGCAGGAGTCGGTATGACTCGGGGCCCCCCGCGTTCCGTGAGAGGCCCCAGAGGGAGGGCTCCTTCATCGCCTTGAGGTGCTTGGAATACCATTCGACCCGGAACTCGCCGAGCCCCCCGGGCCCGTCCTCCGGCTGAGCGGGGAAGAAAGCGGCGGCGGCCGGGCCTCCCTCGCCGAGCGACGTGAGCACCGGGACCAGGATCAGGAGAGAGAGGATCGAGAGGGAGACGGCCGCGGCCGACTTCACCGACCGGGGGCTCGCCGACCCGCGGCGGCCCCGCACGAGGATCGCCAGGAAACCGCCGGCTATCGCGAGGCAGGCGGTCATCAGCAGGTGGATGACGCAGAGCGTGTACGCCATGATGTCGTCGATGCCGTCGACGTCGGCGGTGTCCCGTTTCAGGTGCGTGTAGAGGAGCAGGGCCACCTTGGACGTGAGCAAGGTCGAGTTGACGCCCGAGACCTCGCCCTGCTTGGCGAAGACCGGGGACATGAACCGGCCCGAGCCGAGCAGGAAGAAGCCCCAGCCGAAGACGGCGAAGCCGTACCAGAAGGCCCTCTCCGCACCGCGGCGGAATCTGGCCGCGATCAGGGCGACGAGTAACACGATGATCGAGATCGTGTAGAGGGAGCCGAACCAGAAGGAGCTGCCGGACCGCAGGGCGGCGAAGGCCATCGCGAAGGCGACGACGGCGACCAGCATCCCGGCGATCGGGATTCGGAGGCGGCCCATCGGGATTCTCCGGGGCAGGAGGGATCTGACAAGTCGACCGGCTCGGGCATCCTGGGCGTCGAAAGTGACCTCGTCATGGAGCGACCTCGGTATCCTCTCGGCGACCCCCACTGGCCCCAGGCGACGAGCATTCGCGGCCCTGGGTGAGCGACCTCCCCCCGGCTTCCGAGATCTTCACCGGACGACCTGCCGACCGCCGTCGTAGTGGATCGCCTTCTGACGCTCGACGACGAAGTCCCAGTCCAGGCGGTGCGGCGGCTCCAGGTAGTGGCGATAGGCCGCCGCCATCTGCCTCGCCGCCTCGCCGAAGGGCATGCCCCCGAAGCCCGTCCCCATCGCCGGGAAGGCCGCGACCTCGATCGTCGGGTCGGAGACGCGGTTGTGGGCGTGGATCGCCAGCAGGGCCGCCCAGGTGGCGTTGTAGACCTTGTCGGTCCCGTCGATGCTCGCCGGGGACCCGCATCGTCGGGGCGTGGGCACAGGAACGGGACCGTCCGGGTGGCCGGTCGGCACGACGAAGGCCGTCCCGACCGGCTGCTCGCCGAAGAACTCGTCCATGATCCGGTGCTGCACCCGCTGCATGAGCGCCTCGCCGAAGAATCCGGACGACGGCGGCGTCGATCCCGGCGGTCATGATGCCGAACGAGTTGCCGGCGGTGACGAAGCAGTCGTGCGGCTCCAGGTCCTCGAACCTGCGCACGGACGACGCGGACGCCCGGGAGGCCGTCGAAGCGGCGGCGGAAGGCGTCGCACATCGCCTCGTCGGGGTGGACCAGCCAGAGTGTCTTCAGCATCACGTCTCCTCCGGGGTCACTCCCTTCGCCGATTGTCGCACCGGCGATGGAGTCGTTCGACCAACTTCCGGATTTCCGGGTTCGGCACCGCAGCAATCGCAGCGGTACCGCAGCCGGGATGTCGACCGTCAGGCTCCCCCGCTGCCGACGACGTCGATCCCCTGGACGTCGGCTACCATTTCCGCGTCTCAATGGCGATCGGGCTGCTCATCGGCCTCCGGGGCCAACGACGGGGATAGGGGCAGGAGGTGCCTAGTACTACAGTTGTAACTATCTCCGGAGGCTGATAGCCTGGCCGTGGAACCCAGGGAGGGTCGCCATGGCCAGCACCGGGTCTGCCGTCCGCCCCGAGGACGTCCAGGAGTGGGGGAAGCAGCTCGACGAGGTGGCGCACCGGATCGGGGCCCGCTTCCCGCGCAGCGAGACACGCGACCGGGTCCGGGCCTACCTCGTCGGCCTCCTCGGGCCGGTGCAGCGGAAGAACGCCTGGCAGGTCGCCGAGCAGATCGGCGACGGCGACCCCTACGGCGTCCAGTACCTCATGGGCCGCGCCGACTGGGATCCGGACTCGGTCCGCGACGACCTCCGTGCGTACGTCGTCGAATCGCTCGGCGACCCCGACGCGGTCCTGATCCTCGACGAGACCGGCTTCCTCAAGAAGGGCGCCAAGTCGGCCGGCGTCGCCCGCCAGTACACCGGGACCGCCGGCCGGATCGAGAACGCCCAGGTCGGCGTCTTCCTCGCCTACGCCTCGCGCCACGGCGCCGCGTTCCTCGACCGCGCCCTGTACCTGCCCGAGGAGTGGACCAGCGACCCGAAACGGTGCGAGGCGGCCGGCATCCCCGAAGGGACGGCCTTCGCTACGAAGATCCGGCTGGCCAAGCAGATGCTCGAGCGGGCTTTCGCCGCCGGGGTGCCGGCGGCGTGGGTCACCGGCGACGAGGTCTACGGCGCCTGGGAGCTGCGGCGGTGGCTGGAGGAACAGCGGCGGCAGTACGTGCTGGCCGTCCGCGCCAACCAGTACGTCTGGGCGGGCCCGCGCCAGTCCACGGTCGCCGCCCTATCGGAGGCGCTGCCGGCGCGGGCCTGGCGCAAGGTCGCCGTCGCGGCCGGGAGCAAGGGGCCGCGGGTGTACGCCTGGGCGTGGATGGAGATCAACCACGACCTCGGGCCGGCGTGGCGGCGCTGGCTGCTGATCCGCAAGGGCCTCGACGACCGCGAGGAGCTGGCGTACTACGTCGCGGCCGGGCCGGCCCGCACGCCCCTGACCCGGCTGGCCCGGGTCGCCGGGGCGAGATGGTCGGTCGAGGGGGCCTTCGAGGCGGCGAAGCAGGAGGCCGGGCTGGCCGACTACGAGGTGCGGAGCTGGACGGGCTGGCACCGCCACGTCACCCTCTCGCTGCTGGCGCACGCCGTCCTGGCGGCGGTGCGGAGGCTGGCCGACGGGCCGCCGAAAAAAAGTCGGGCGCCGGGCCGGAGCTGATCGCGGTGACGGCGCCGGAGGCGCACCGGCTGCTGGTCCGCCTGCTGTGGGCCCGCCTGCCGGAGGTCGAGGAGGTCCTGGATTGGTCGGAGTGGCGGAGGGCCCACCAGGCGTTCGCCAGACGATGCCATTACAAGAAACGCGGCGCAGAGCCGCCGGATTAGTTACAACTGTAGTACTAGGGCGTGACGACGACACGCCCCCGGGTCGTCCGGCCCTCGACGGCCTCGTGGGCCTCGGCAATCGCCGCCAGGGGGAACCGGCGGATGGTCTCGAACCCCGGCCACCCGGCCTCCAACGCCGCGTTCAGCTCGCGTGCCGCGGAGGCCCTGGCCTCGGCCGGGAAGTCGTCGCCGCCCAGGAAGAAGACGCGGATGTTCCGGAAGACCAGCTCCCAAAACGGCAAAGGCGGCCGTGGCTCCCCCGTCGCGTAGGCGGCGATCGAACCGCCGACGGCCAGGACCCGGGCGTCGACGGCGATGTTCGCGTCGAACGCGACCTCCACGATATGGTCCGCACCCGCGGGGGCAAGACCGCGGATGCGGCTCACGACCTCGTCGGCCGGGACGCCGCCCGTCAGGACCACCTCGTGGGCCCCGGCACGCCCTGCGACCTCCTCGTCCGGGCCCGAACGCACGGCGGCGATGACGCGGGCCCCGGCCCGCCGGGCGAGCTGCACGGCACAGAGCCCGACCGCACCGGCCCCGCCCTGGACCAGCACCATGCGGCCCGCGACCGGCCCGGCGACGTGGACGCAGCGATGGGCCGTGATGCCGGGGATGCCGAGGCAGGCCCCCTGCTCGAACGGCACGCGGTCGGGAAGCGGCACCGCCCGCTCGGCCGGGACGACGGCGTATTCGGCGGCCGTGCCGAAGGGCCGGTAGCTCTGGGCCCCGTAGCACCAGGCCCGCTCGCCGACTCGCGACGCGGGCACGCCGCCCCCGACCCGGTCGATGGTCCCGGCCCCGTCGCTGTGGGGGATGACGCGGGGGTGCGGCATCCCGTAGCCGAAGGCGTCCTGCCGCTTCTTCACGTCCCCCGGGTTGATGCCGGAGGCGGCGACGCGTAAGCGGACCTCGCCTGGTCCGGGCTCGGGGTCGGGCATCTCGCCGACGACCAGGACGTCGCGGGCGGCACCCTGGGTCTCGTACCAGGCGGCTTTCATGCGTCGGTTCGCTCTCGGCGTCGCGGGGCGGGCGGCGAGGCTATCATAACGAGATGGGCCCGACCCCGGCACCGGCGGGGCGAGCGGGAGGTCGATCCGGCGCCCCCGGCCCACGATCGCCCTCCCGGCCCCCGGAAGGCCCATGGCTGCCCCGCTACGCCGCCGCGACGGCCGGATCGCCCGCAGGGCCTCAAGAACCTCCGGGCCCGCCCGAGGCTGCCAGACGCCTTGGGCGAGGACGGGGGCAGGGAACGGCCAGCCATTGTCTCGTACCACACGGCCTCAGCCGGCCGCCGCGTGGTCAACTCCTGCCCGGTCGCCGACGAAAGCATAGGCCTTCGCCTTCCTGTCTTTGAAGCTGTACGTGGGATCGACGCACTCAATGACGCCGTTCCTCGCCAGCAAGGACAAGATCCGCGAGATGGTCATCTCCGAGAACCCGACGACGTGCGACAGCCTGCTGAGGGGCAGCCAGAACGGCTCCGGGTGCCGGAGCTTGCCCAGGTGGTATGCGATCGACGCGATCCTCGCGTATTCCGGCCCGGGGCAGGGGGTGGGCTCGTAGGGGGCCTCCTCGGCCCTCCTCACCGCGACCGAGAAGGCGTCCTCCCCCTCGTCGACCCGGACCTTCGCCCAGCAGTCGAGGTACACGTACCAGAACTCCGCGAACGGCCTCCCCGCCTCGCGGCAGAACGCCTCGACGGCCGGCCGGAACCGCACGGGGTCCTCCCTCGAGACAGTGCGGAGCTTCCGGGCCAGCTCGAAGCCCGCCTGCCAGTCCGGGGCCCGCCCGCGAGATTTCGCCAGCTCGACCGCAATCTGCATCCCCTCTCCCTGCCCCGCCTCCGCAAGGAGGCTCCCCGTGTCGTCTTCTCGGCTCGGTGAGCCCAACTCGACGAGGTCCTTCGCAGGCACGCCCGGAGGCGTGGTTGGTGTGTACATAGATCTTGTCTGGTCCTGTGTAGTCCTGATTGTCTGAATCGTCTTGTCTCCTCTGACTAACATGGCCCCCCCGGACGGTCGCTCATAGAACTTCCCCTGCCCCTCGATTGCAGTCCGCACGGTCGCCTCCCTGTACTCGAGCCGCTCCGACCACTTCGACCGCTGGCCCAGGGCCGACAGCCCGAACAGCCAGGTGATCCGCCCTGGGTCGGGGCCCGTCCAGAAGGCGAGCCTGCCGCAGAGTGCGACGTCCGCCTCCGACTGCGAGTCGAATCCGGTGATGTCGCCCTCCCACAGCCGGGCGAACTCCGACCCGGCCTTCCCACGGCGGGCCCTCTCGAGGATCTCCTCGTCCGAGAGGCCGGTCGCCTGCCCACCGCCGCCGGCCGCCTTCCGGCGTTCGCCGATGAGCCTGGCGTGGACGCGGCGGAGTTCCTCCGGGCGGGCCTCGACGTCGCCAGGCGTGCCGGGCAGGTGCTGTCCGGTGACCGTGAAGAACCGGCGGTCGGAGTAGAACTCGACCTTGCCCCGCTTCTTTCTCGCCACGGGCGGCATCCCGGCCGCGACGAACACCTTGACGCCGGTCGCCGATGGCGAGATCTCGGTGTAGGAGCCCAGCTCCGCGACGGCCTCGGCCGCCCAGGGTTCGAGCTGGCCGGTCTGCGGGTCGCGGCAGTTGTCGAGGTCGACGCCGGTGAACGGGTCACTCGCCGAGAACACGAAGCCGACGCCGTCGAGCCCCCGCCCCTGTAGACGGCCACGGCCTGCTCGAACGTCGACCAGGAGTCGGGTCTCGTCACCCCGGTGGCCCTTCCGGTCCATGCGGCGATCGGCACCTTGTCCCGAGGGTTTCCGCTGGGACCGTATCTCCAGCCGACCCGGCGGGGGAGGGCCTTGAGGGCCCCCGGGACGGCGTCCTCGACGACGGCCGGGGCGGCCGGCTTGGCCTTCTTCGATCCGGTCTTCGTCACCGCGTTGTCCCTTTCAATGGTGCTGTGCTCGGGGGCAGGAGCGTCGACGCCGACGTCCCCTGCCCCCGCATCCGAGGTCATCGCGTGCCCGCAAAAGCCGCGGGGGCGTGGACCTCGATGAAGTCGTCGATCTTCGCGTCGATCTGCGGCGTCCTCGCGTAGTACGGCACGAACGGGTTGCACAGCTCCGCCTCGAATCGCTCGATGTAGGGCGACCTCTCCGGCGGGAGGCCCTCCAGGAGCCAGGCCAGTTGCTCGTTGAGCATGTTGCTCAGGTACACGGTCTCGGCCGGCTCGCCCATGGTCTTCAGGACGGCCCCGACGAAGTCATGGACGTCCATTCCCCGGTCCTCGGCAAGCTCCTGGATCTCCAGGGCCTGACGGGGCGTCATCAAGCACTTCGGCTTGATCTCGGTCATAAGTATTCGATCCTATCGCGGAACCGATCCAGGTCCGCCTTCGAGAACTTGAAGCGGGGCCCCCACGGGCCCTCCGTCACGGCGGTCGGGATCAGGATGCCCTTCCGCCTCCAGTAGGTCAGCGTGCTCCTGTGCAGGGACAGGTAGCGACTTGCGGCGTTGGTGCCCATCAGGGCGTCGTCGGACTTCAATCTCGGCATGTAGATCTCCGGGGATTACTACCTGTCATCACCCGGTAGTACACCGAACAGAAGTGGCCGGGGTCGAAATGCCGGTCGAGACGGCGACGTGCCGCCGCCAGCGTGCCGCAGGCGTGCCTCCCTGCCCCGGCCCTCCGGGCCTGGCCTCGGAACCACGCCTATGTGCGACTATTTGGGCCGGTACGGAGAGCGATCTCCGGCGTGAGGTGGGCGACCGTGTTGTGGCGGAAATTGTGTCCAAACCAGTCCGGAGACAGTCCGAGAACCAGTCCTGGACCCAGTCCGGGGACAGTCCACAAGTCGCTGAATGCGTTCACGTTACTCGTTATTCTGACAAGGGTTACGGTGGCCCACGTCCATATTCCCAAGCTGAACGTCAGGGGTTCGAATCCCCTCGCCCGCTCTCAACGCAAGTTCGCAACCGAACACGTTTAAGTGTACCCGCCGATGGCCGGCGGAGCGGTCAGGAAGCCTCCGTCAGATTAGTACCGGCACTACTCTGGGCCTTCCAGGTGCCGTTCCATGCCCGACCCGGCCCCCTTCCCGACTCCCGAAGTATCGCCACTACCGGCCCAAGGACCTCGCGGTCGTCCGCCTCGACGGCCGCGTGGTACGGCGGCGGCTACGGCGCTTTCGGCACGGAGACGATCGCCAACTCCGCGATTTCCAGCAACACCGCGGCCAACAGCGGCGGCGGTGCCTACGACGACGGCGCCAACACCGCAACGATCACGGGCCGTGCCATCTCCTCCAACTCCGCCATGTACAGCGGCGGCGGCATCTTCAATAACTCCGGTGCCTCCCTCAGTGTCAGCGGCAGTTGCGTGTCCGGCAACTTCCTCAGCTCGTCCTACGGGCTCTACGGAGCCGGCATTCTCAACTACGGGACTATGACGGTCGACGGAAACTCCGTGTGCGGTAACTTCGGCGGCGAGTTCGGCGGCGGCATGGGCAACCTGAGAGCGCTGACGATCGTCGCCAGAAGAGACCTGTCGAGCAACTCCGCCACGAACGGCGGCGGCTCTCGGCGACCTCGGCCCGGGTGTCGACGCCCTCATCGCACGCCGCGACGACCCTCTCCCTCAGGTCCATCGAATAGGTGCCCATCCTCCGTGCCCTCCTCGGGTAGAGGATCGGGCAAACATCCGCTACGTTCAAGGGAGAACCGCTCTAACGCAACTACGGCGCCACGGCCAGCGTCACGGGCAGCACGCTCGGCAAGAACTCCGCGGCTTACGGAGGCGGCGTGTACAACCAGCGAATTCTCTACGTCGGCACGAGCAAGTTCCCCCAAAACACGCCAGACCATACCGCGGGCAGTTTCGACGACACCGTCGGCAACACGTTCTCGTGAGCGGACGAGCACGATAGCCGGCGCCCTCGTGACGAGACGCCATGCCTCTCGGCGGCCGTTCGCGAGGCCGGAGATTCGGTGCCTCGGCGGCGCGCGCGTGTTATCGTGGGACCTCCGAGACCAACCCCCGGAGGAACGGCCATGTTTCCGTCGAGATTCGGCGCCGTCGCGTTCGCCGCCGCGTGCGTGCTCGGCCTGGTTGAGCCAGCGGCGGCCGGTGAGGCGTCCGCTATCCGAAGCTTCACCGTCCAACCCGGAGGGCCCAGGACGGGACGCACCGGCGCCGTCTTCTTCAATGTCGAAGGGCGGAAGAACGGTGAAGCCGGCAAGTACGCGAGTTTCGGCATCCTCGAATTCCCCTCCGCGGAACTCGGAGACGCCGCGCTGAAGGACGGGACTCTGACCCTGATCGTCACCCAGAGCGTCGCCGCGTTTTCGGCGGATGGCCCGCTCAAGATCTACCTCGCGACCGCTGGCGTCGAGGCCAAAGACCTGAAGTTCGACCTCGGCGGCATCGACGGCCTCGGGAGCCAGGTCTCCTCGAAGTCCCCCCTCGGCTCCGCGTCCTTCAAGAAGGCGGAGACGGGGAAGTCGGACTCGTTCACCCTGACGCTCGATGACGCCGCGCGCGAGTTCGTGAAGGCGCGAGCGGCCAAGGGGGAGCCGATCCGGATCATCGTGGCGCCCGACGACGAGACTGTGGCCGCGACCTACCTGGGGGCTGGCTCCAGCGAAGAGTCGCGTCGACCGAGGCTGGTGGCCGGGAAGCCGAAATGACCGGGTCCCAGGGAGCGGCCGTCCGAGTCGGCATGCCCGCGCCCGACTTCGCGCTCGAGTCGGCGCAGGGCCAGCAGGTCTGCCTCTCGGACTTTCGGGGGAAGTCTGAGGTCGTCCTCTTCTTCTACCCGAAGGACGAGACCCCCGGCTGCACCGCCGAGGCGTGCGCCTTTCGTGATAGCCACGAGGCGTTCCGCGAGGCGGGTGCCGAGGTCATCGGCATCAGCTCCGATTCGGGCCCGTCGCACCGCCGGTTCGCAGAGCGGCATGGTCTGCCATTCCTCCTGCTCTCCGACCCCGGCGGCGAGGTGCGTGCCCGCTACGGCATATCCAGGACGCTCGGCCTGCTCCCGGGTCGAGTGACGTTCGTGATCGACCGCGAGGGGGTCGTCCGGCACATGTTCTCGTCGCAGTTTCGGCCGTCGCGGCACGTCGGCGAGGCGCTGGGTGTTCTTCGCGTACTTCGCGATGACCACGGCGCCCGCGGTCAGCGAGACGTGCCCTGACCCATGGCCGGCGCGAAGTCGAGGCCCGTCACGGTGAGGCCGAGCGACGGGCTCGCCGTGGGCTGCTCGTGGCTTATCACGACTTCCTTGATCGTCGACAGACCGACCGTCGCCGGCAGCGGGATGACAATCTGCTCCTCGCGTCCTCCCGTGTCGGTGAAGCGCGTGAAGATCTCCTTCGAGATGAGGCCCGACTCGGGTCCGACGCCCTGTGGCTTCAACTGGATGGCCACCGGGTCGATGGCGCCACGCGTCCGATAACGGATCCGGAGATGTCCGCCGGAGAGATTCACCGTCCCGGAGCCCTTCCGGACGAACGCGATGCCGAGCAGTCGGATTTCGTCTCCCTCGACCCGGAAAGAGTCACCGGCCCTGCCCGATCGGAGCCGGCCGTCCTTGTTCGCCCAGGCGAAGACGTTCGAGTCGTCCGCCAGCAGGTTGGCCGCAACGCCCGGCCGGAAATGGCTGGAGAGCAGTTCGCCCAGCCCCGCGTGATCGACGTAGCGCTTCATGTTCGCCGGCCCCGTCCCGAGCAGTCCCAGGATAAGTGACAGCGTGTGTGCCGTTGTCTGGAACCGAATGGCCTCGCGCCGCGTGACGTTGTATCCCTCCCAGGGGCCGTGATCGGTGAAGAGCGACGAGATCGTCGCCCAGTTCGCGGCGAGGAACCGCTCGATCGTCTCCGGGTCGATCGTGTAGGCGACGCCCAGCGTGTACAGCGACGCGGCATCCGTGATTCTCGGCCGGGGCGAGACGGTGATCTCCGGGATACCAACGGCGCCTGTGTACTGGACTCCCACGCCCGTATACGACTCCGAGAGGAAGCCCGGGAGGCTCTTGCGTGTGGCGAAATCGACCTCGATGGCGACGGCGTTGCCGAGCAGCTCGCGCCAGCTCGGGCTCTCTATCTCGGAGAGCGACAGCCCCAGCCCCATCGCCTGAAACGCCGAGCCCTCCCACGGCGCGAGCGCGAACAGCGTCTTGCCTTCGCGCGTCAGATAGGGTTTGATCTTGAACCCGAGATTCTTGATCGCGTCCGGCGGTAGACCGAACCGGGCATTGACGAACGTCGCCGGGCCGCGAAACTCGTTGACGAAATAATCCATGTGCCCGGTCGTCCAGTTGCCCTGCGCATCCTCCCAGCCGAAGAGACGGCCCTTCGTGGCGTCCCACCCGAAATAGAAGAGGCCGACCTTCGCGTCATAGAGATGGCGGTAGCCGTCGGCCTGATCGTCGAGGAACGCCTCCAGGTCGCGGCGAATCGCGACGACCTCCGGCCTGCCGGCAACGATCGGCGTCAGCAGCGCACCGATCGACTTCGCGACCGACGTCGAGAGATTCGCGTTGTCGCCGAAGACGACGAGCACGACCCGCTGGTCGAGGATCGCCATGACCTTCCGCCGCGTCGGCTCGTCGCGAAACGGCGCGAGCGGGCCGTCGAAGTGATCCCATCCGTACTTGTCCGTGCGCTTGATCTCGGCGTCGCGGTCCTTGTCGCGGGCGACGATCCAACCCTTTTCCTTCAAGGCCTTCCAGATCGCCTCGCCCTTCTCGGCCCCGAAGCCGGAGAGCACGGTCGCCTTCTGGATATCAGACGCCAGCGGCCCGAGCCGCTTACCGGTCTCGAGGTCGAGGAAGTTCACGAGCAACCCCTTCGAGCTGAGCGTCGGATCGTGCTGGTCTCGTCGAAGCGTCGTGACCAGCAGGCTCAGGTGCTTCGAAGCGATATCGGCGGTGAGTTGCGGCGACTCGACGTTGCCGGCGACGATGTTGGCGAGCAGCTCCATGTACTGACCGATCGCGGTCAACTGGGTGAACGAGCGAAGGAACAGCCCTCGGGCGGGGTCTTTGTTCCATCCTTCGTAAGGATAGCCCGAGACCGGGTCGACGATCTGGTTCGCCGGCGCGACGTAGCGCATGGTCTCGTCAAGAAGGGCGCGGGCGTGCGTGTGCGCCGCCGGTACCGTCGGATATCGCGACTGAGGCGGCGCATCGGCCGCAGCGAGCGCCAGCCCGAGAAGGCCAACCGCTGCGCGGCGGCCGAGTCGCACTGCGCCGAGGTACGTTCGCGCCATCAAGAGCATGGCTGAGATCCTCTTTTCATCGGGCCACGTGCTCGGATGCGATCGACTGCGCTTGCGGCCGTCCCCGAGGCGGGCCTGGGAACGGGCTCTTCGAAACGTCGCGGACCAGGCGAGTCACGGCCAGGCCGTTCGCCGGGCCGAGATCATTCGGGGCGACCACCGTCCCCCTGAGTAGTCGGAAGCCGAGGACGCCCTCGAGGGCCTGGCGGAACATCCATCCCGCCGCGCCCGTGTATCCGTTCCAGATCATTCGACCCGGCTCGAACGTAGTGACCATGTCGGCGGCCTGCTGGTTCGGCTGGCCGCCGTAGGTCTCGATCTCGTCGGTGACGGCGTGCGGGATCGCCGAGGTCTTGAGCCAGAGTCGATACGCCGTCTCGCGGTAGCCGCGGGCCTCGTCGAGCCGGCCGACCGCCTCGGCACGGTCCGCCAGAATCCGCGCGGCGCCGACGAGCCACTGAACCCCGTGGCAGTACATTCCGTTCTCGCGGACCCCCTCGGGATAGGCGCTGCTCCGACCGAGATAGGGATGCGTGTCCTCCCGCAACGGCGGCCAGCCGAGCAGGATCGTCTTCTCGCGCTCGAGCGTTTCCAGCGCCGTCTCGAAGACGACTCTGCCTCGCTCATGATTCACGCCCGCCATCACCGCCCACGCCGCCGTCAGCGCGTCGATTTCCCAGACACCGCTCCCCCTGACGCCGATCTCCGTGCCGTCGTCGTGGAACGCCCGGAGATAGCGGTCGCCCCGCCAGGTCGACTCGATCGCCTCTCCAAGGTCGCGGAGCCGTTCCTGCGTAATGATCGCGCAGGCCGCCGTCCCTCAGACCGACGACGTCGAGCATGCGCGTCAAGATGTAATAGAGGAAGAGCCCGAGCCAGACGCTCTCGCCCTTCCCCTCCGACCCGATCTCGTCCAGCCCGTCGTTCCAGTCACCGGTGCCCATCAGGGGCAAGCCATGGACGCCCATGCGTTCGTCGAGGACGAGGTCGATCGCCCGGAGGCAGTGGAGATAGACGGATTCCTCGCGCGACGAGCGGAGCGGGTCGAAACCCATACCAGCCTTCCCTGCCGGCAGCGGTTCAAAGGGAAGGTCGGATTCGAGGTAGGGCACCCGTTCGTCGAGCAACGAGTCGTCGCCCGTCGCGCCGAGGTACTCGACGACGGCCCACGGTAGCCAGAGCAGGTTGTCCGACGCGTGCGTCCGGCCCACGAAGCCGGTCCGGCCGTCCTGGAGCATGTGGAACCAGTGGACGACGTCGCCCTCGGGGAACTGCTGCGCCGCGTGGATCAGGATCTGCCGCCGTGCGATGGTCGGGTCCATCCAGAGCAGGTTCACCGAGTCCTGCAACTGGTCGCGGAATCCGAATGCCCCGCTCGCCTGGTAGAACCCGCGGCGGGCCCAGATCCGCTCGGCGAGGGCCTGGTACCGGAGCCAGGGCAAGTAACGGTCGAACTCCTCGTGCGTCGTCTCGACCGAGATCGTCTCCATCATTCCCGACCACCACCGCCGCGTCTCCGCCAAAGACACCTCGGCCGCCGCCTTCGAACGGGTGTCGTCGACCGGCATGGGTTCGCGATACCTTCGGAGGATCTCCTCCGCCTGCCCCGCGTCGTCGGCCTGGCCCAGGACGACGACGACCGTCCGCTCGCCTTGCGCGGGAATCTCGAGCTCGGCCAGGAACGCGGCAACCGGCCGCTCATCCCGGATCGGCCCGGGCGCCCGCCGGGCGTGTTCCACGAAGTAGGGACGCCCGACGTCCCGGCCCTCGCCGAAGAATTGGCCTCGCATCGTGGCCTCGTCGTAAATCGTCACGCCCTCGTGAACGCCGGACATGGTCGCGAAGGCCGGCCCCGATCGGAACGTGTTGCGCGGATTGCTGTAGACCAGTCCGCGCGTCGTGCGCGGTCGCGGTCGATCTTTAACGGCCCCGAGAACTCAGGCTGGCCGGCAAGGACGATCTGGAAGACGGGCGCGACGCGGAGCCGCCGCGGCGTGTCCGAGCGGTTGCGGATCGTGAGTTGGTAGATGCCCGCCGGCTCGTCCGGCGGGACGAACACGATCAGCTCAGTCTCGAGCGACCCCTTCACCATCCGGAACGTCGCCGTGCCGTCGACCGAGAACTCGGCCTCGTACGCCGCCTCGGCGTCGTTGAGCGGATGATACGTCGGCGAGAACCATTCGCCCGAGGCGGGATCGAAGAGGTAGATTGCCTCGGCCGGGACCTCGCGGGTCACGGTGTCGGACCAGTCCGGCGTGACCCGGTTTTGCTGGGCGTTCACGCTCGATGTCGTGTGCAGGCCGCGATTGGTGACGACGACGACATGGCCGAGCCCGTTCGACATTGTATGGTCGAAGGGCCGGGGAGTGAACGGCGTGCGGACGATCAGGCTCCTGCCGTCATCCGCGAAGTCGGCATAGGGCTGCGGCGTGCCCGGCGGGATCTCGCCGTGGCGGATCGGATGGTGCGCCTTCCGTCGCCGCGTCGCGGGCACCGCCTCGGCCAGGGGGACGTGGAGGTGCCGCGCAACGAGGTCGATCGCGTCCGCCTTTTCGGCGACCAGGCCGATCAACAAACGGATCTGCCTCGAGCCGCGGGGCGGAATCGTCGCGTCGAGCAGGAGGCTGCCGATCGGGTCGAACGTGGGATGCGAATCGGTGTCGCGGGCCGGCAGGAATGCCAGCGTCTCCAGCACGCGAGGCGAGGCGACGCTCCGCGCGCGGCCAATGAAATCGACCCGCGTCGAAAGGAAACCCTCCGGTGCGACGTCCGCGGCCAGCACGCCCAGCGCCTTGGAGTGCTTGTCCCACGCGAGCACGGCGTGCAGTCCGGCCGCGTACTCGACCTCGGCGAACAGCCGGTTGTACTGCGTGTGGCCCCGGTCGGCGTCGGCGCGGTTGAGGACCCACTCCAGGTAAGGCACGACCTTCAGGCGCCGCGTGGTATCGCTCAGGTTTTCGAGCGTGATCGTCCACAGCTCGGCCGCCCTGTCGCCGTCCGGCAAGGTGATCTCAACCGCCGCGACCAGACCTTTGTGCTCGTTTCGTACCTTGATCGCCGCCTCATCGCGCTGGAATGTCGACGGGCGCGACGCCTGCACCCCGCATGTTCCCCAGAATTGGCCAAGAGCGAGGCGCACCTTCGGCCGGCGCCTCGACGAGGAAGAGCGCCCGGCCCGCCGGGTCGAGCAGGTCGTAGGACCGCCGAGTCACGTCGTACGCGCGTGCCTTCGCAACGCTCCACCCGGCGCCGTCGTCGCGGAGGGTGACCTCGTAGGCGGGATTGGCGAGCGACAGGACGCGGTGCCGTCGGACCGCCTCGCGCTCCGCGAGCCATCGCACGGCCGAGAAGGCCGCGGCCGTCGCGACGACGCCGCCGGCCGCGACGGCGAACTGCCCGCTCAGAGGAAGCGCCGCCAGGCTAGCCAGCGGGCCGCCGTGCGACGCGGCCTGGATCGCTTGGGATTGCGACCAGGCGAAGTCCCAATCCTTCCCGCGCGGAATAAAGAAGGGAATGAGCAGCGGCGCCCAGGTCGTGAATCGCTTGACCGACTCGGGGATGCACCGCGCTGTCGAGGCCGGCGCGAGGAACCGCGCGAGCCGGCGGTCGAGGCGATCCATCCCCAGGAAACTCAGGTTCACGAGCGTCGCCACGCGGAGGCCCATGTGGTCGACCCAGATCAGGATGCGCACCCAGTCGTAGGCGAGCAGGGCGATGAAGACGTTCAGGCTCCAGGACCGGAATTCCGCGGGGCTCGAGGTCACGTCGTGGACGATGGCCAGGCCCGTCCGGATCGCCCCGTCCTGGTTGTACCAGGTCGGGTCCCCGACCGGGCGAAGGAACGAATTGATAATCGGCGACATCCACAGGCCCCACCGCAGCACCCCGATCATGTTCTCGACGAGCTGCACGAACCCCGCCCGCGTGAAGAGTGCGCGGATCGGCGCGGGGTCTCGATCGAAGTACGCGGCCATGAACGTACGATTGATCGCGAACAGCCACGACGGGATCGACCAGCTGATGACTCCCGCCAGCGCCTCGGCGAAGAGCAAGCTCGGACCGCCGGTCACGTCGCCCAGCCGGATGTAGCCCCACTTGCTCAGGAGCGGATAGACATCATAGAGTCTCGCCGCCTGGCCCGGGTCGACATACCGATGGAACTTCTCGACGATCACCGCGACCTGGGCCGAGTCGAGGTAGAACCCCAGCGCGGCGCCGATCGCCCCGCCGAGCAACCCGTGCACCAGATAGACCCGCCACGACCGGACTCGCCCGCGGTCCCGTTGCGCGGCCAGGGCGTCTGCGATCAAGTCGACGCCCGCGTAGGCCATCATCCCCACGCCGAACCCGAACAGGACCCTATCCGACATCGCCTCGCCCGGCACCCCTTGTGCGAAGGCGTAGCCGAAGCCCAGGCCGACCACCGCCCCTCGGACGTAGAGGATCGGCTTCCGATAGCTCGCGGCGAGCCGACGGAAAAACGACGGGCTGCCGTCGAACGTCTCGATAATCGTCTTCACGAGTGGAAACACCAGCCCGCCGGCGACGAGGCCGAGCGCCATCGGATCGGTCTGCGCCAGCCGCCGGACCTGCGGCACGCTCGCGACGAGCGCGACGACGCCGAGGATGGTCATGAACGTCCCGCTGTAGACCGCCCCCTTTTTCATGCCGAGCGTCGGGTGAGCCACGACCGTCTCGCGCGACGGGCCGTTGCCGTGGATCGCGTCGAGGACCAGGCCCGTCAGCAAGTAGGCCTCGGCCCAGAGCCCGGCCTGCGATCCGACCGTCGTCGCCACGACCAGGAGCCAGCGAATCGGGCCCGGAAGACCGGCAGCCATCGCGCCCGAGCCGAGCGCCGCCACCCACGGCCCGGCAACGGCCGCGACCGCCACGGCGAGTATCGCGAGATGGCCTCGAGGTGAGCGGAGCGGCCATCGCCGCGTCGCGAGGCCGAGCGCGTTGGTCACGATCTCATTGAAGCCGAAGACGACGACCACACGCCCCACGAAGGCGGCCGCGCTGGAATGCGTCGCCAGCGAGCCGGCCGAGACCACCTCACCTAGCTGCCGGACGAGCCCGTCGGATTCGAGGAGCAGGAGCCAGCCGACGGCATACGGCGTCCCGACGATCATCAACCCCGCGACGGCGCCCAGCGGCCTGCCCGAGGTCGCCAGGCGGATCGCATTGGCCCCGTGATAGAGGCAGGCCACCGCCGCCGCGACCGGTTGGCTCAGCCTGAGCAGGTCAGACCAGGTTGCGGGCGCCTGGAGGATCGCGAGCGGCCCGACGGACGCCGCAAGGAGGCCCGACGCCACGGCGTCGCGGAGGGCCTGGCCCGGCGTGACGTGACGGCCCGTCAGGCCGAACGTCCACCACTCCCCGATCGCCGCGCCCGCCAGCGCGAGCCAGACCGGCGCCCATCCGACGTCCAGCGGTCCCATCGCCCCCGACGGCCTCGATCGCGAGCGCCAGCGCCGCGATGGCGACCGCGCCGACACCCTGGACCACGTCGCGGCCGAGTCCGCCGGGAGGCGTCAAGACCCTCCGACCGCCGCTCGTCACCCGCAAGAACGCCGCGACCGCCGCGGCGACGATGCCGGCCATGACGACGCCACCGAACCGCGCTGGCGGCGTCAGGGAGAGTCTACGCAACACCGGCAGACGGGAAAACCGCACGTCGATCGACAGCGATCCGACGGCCGGCTCACCAGAACCGATGCGGGTGATGGAGACCACCACCTCCTTGATCGCGCCGATCGTCGGCCAGTCGACGAGCTGCTCGGTAGGCATGGTGCCGATACCGAGGGGAACTCGCTGAGTGCCCGACGTGCCCTTGATCTCCAGCGCGACCGCGATTGGTCCGGGTCCGTTGGCAACTCGGACCGCCGGCCGGACGACGTCGACGGTGCCCGGCGCGAATGTGTTCGGGAAGTCTTTCGTCCAGACGCCGAACGCTGTGCCCGATGGCACGGTGTAATCGATTTCGAGGGCGTCACCGCCCGACACCGGGTCGGTCGCGAGCCGGACCTCGCCGCGGGCGTCGCCGACGTTGAACGCCCCGCGCGCGGCCTGCGTGAGGCGGATTTCTCCCTCGCCGGTCGAAGCCGGAGCGCCACCGGCGATCAGAGCCAGAGCCCCGATTGACAGCAGGCCAATCCGGCAGACGCGCCGTCGCTGACTCGCCTCTCGTCGATCCCTGACCACGCGCCATTCCTCCGCGATTCGTGAGCATCCCGGACCCCGGCTCGCGCGGGCGGACCCGGCGTCATTCCGCAGGCGACTCCGGCGCAGATTGACGACCCCTGCATCGATTGATACAGGCGGCGAGACCGACCGTCCACCCTAAACCAGCCTCTGACACGTCGCCAGCCGCCGGAATTCGCCGCCCGAGGGGCGGTTCTCGCTTCGCGGCCCGCGCGGCCGCGGGGCATAATGAATGCAACGAGCGAGGAGGTCCGAGGCCAAGTCGATGCGAGAACCCCGGGATCGAAACCTGCGCGACTCGCGCCATGCTCTCGAGCGGCTGGCGCCGATCGTGCGCTACGGACTGCTGGCCGCGGGGTTCGCGGTCGCGCTCGATCGGGTCCGGCCGCTCGTCGCCGACGGGCAGTTCACCTGGGGCGAACGGCGTGTCATCGCGGCGGTCACGCTCGTCACGCTCGTCGGGTTCGCTCTCGCGGCGTGGATCTTCGGGCAATTGCTCCGCGCGGCGGGCGGCATGATCGGCGCCGTCGCCGACACGGCCGAGGCGTCGTCCCGCACCGCGCGGCTGATCGAGACCCGGCTCGTGCCCGACCTCGCGCGGCTCGCGGCCGCCCTGGAGACGCTGGCCCAGGGTTCCGAGACCGGGCCCGAGTCGCGGGCGGCGACGGAGATTCGCCGGGCGATCGGCGAGGGCCGCTGGGCCGCGCGGAGCGGTTGATCGAGGCCCTCGGTCGCGATCATCCCGATGCGCCACAGTGGCCAGCCCTGGCCGTCGAGCTGCGCGAGGCCCGCGCGGCGGAGGCCGAGTCGCTCCAGGCGCAGCTCGACGCGGCGATGGCGGCGGACGACGCCGGAACGGCCATAACCTGCCGCGACTCGCTGACACGCCACCTCAGCGGCGATCAACTGCACGAGCTCGACCGTCGCGTCGTGTCCTGGGTTGCCCGGTGGGTCAAACGACGAGCTCGGGGCGGGACCGCCGACGTCGCTTCGGTCGCGGCGCTGGCGGCCGATCGCTTCGGAGACACGGACGAGGGGCGAATCCTCCGGGACTCCGTGCCGGGCCTTCGGCGCCGTGCGGGCCTTTGCCCCGCGTGTGCCCGCCCCTATCGCGGAAACGACGAAACTTGCCCCGACTGCCAGGCGGAACAATCGCGGCGCCCGATGACCGGGCGGATGAAACCGAGGGCCTGAGATGAACCTTCGCCTCGTCCACTGCCCGAGCTGCCGGACCGCCTACATGATCGAGGACGAGGCCGCCGACCGTCCGCCGCCCTGTCCGAAGTGTGGCCGAAGCCCCGGGAAACAATCGGCCGCCCGGCCGACCGAGGAGGAGGCCGGCCCGACCGTGTTCGTGCCCTCGACTCCCTCGCGGCATCGGGGGAGGAAGGTCGCGGCGTTGGTCGTCACGGCTGTAGTTGTCGCGGCCCTCTCGGTTACTGTGGCCTGGCCGATGATCCGCAGTCGCTGGCGTCGTGCTCCGGCAGACGCGATCGAGGCGACGGCAACGTCGTATCTGCGTGCCCTCGTCGCGAATGACACCGAGACGGCCCGCAAGCTCGGCACGGTCGAACTTCCCCCCGCGATCCGTTCGTTCCGCGAGCTCCGCCGCAACTCTCCCAATGTCACGACTCTGCGGGGCTCGTTCGCCCCGATCGCCGGTCTGCACGTGCGAATCGAGGAGTCGTACGCCTACGATCCGGCGCTCGGGCGCTACACGCCGCGGAACTCTCTGGTGCCCGCGGCCGGCGTCCTCGACGCGTTGCACGACGCCAAGGCCAAGGCGGAGGTCGACGGGATCGCCAAGAAGATCGAGAGCGGCAGCCCCGACGACCTGTTCGACGCGGCCGAGGGGCTCGGCAAGACGTTCACGAACCTCGCCGAGGGCGTCCTCTCGCCCAAGAAGCTGCTGCCGACCTACGCGATGCTCGTCGACGACGCGAATCCGCCGCTGCCCCCCGAGGAGAATGCCCTCGCGAAGGACGTGGCCGACCATCGCGCGACGTGGGACGCGCTGCTCGGTCGGCCGTTCGTAACGCTCAGAGCGGACGGCCCGTTCCTGCTCGAGCGTGCGGAGATGACCGCCTCGGTCGTCGACGCGCTCGGCTCCGCCGGCGACCCGCCCACGCCGTTGCGGCTGACGCTGACGCGTTTCCGTCTGGAAGGGATAGACACGGGCTGGCGCGTGACCTCCGCCCGTCGCGAGGGCGGCGCGGAACGAGCGCGGCTCGACTCCGGCTCGTCCGCCACGAGGAATTGAAGGACGATAGTTCGAAGGTCGGAGCACCAGCCGCGCCATGCCTCGCTTCTTGTTCGCCACCGGGATCGAGGGCAGCAACCCGGTGGTCTCCGACGGCCAGGGCGGCTCCTGGCGCTATGATCAGATGGAGGCGTGCGACCACTATCGCCGCTGGCGCGAGGATTTCGACCTCGTCGCCGGGCTGGGGCTCCGGCACCTCCGGTGGGGTCCGCCGATCCACAAGACGTGGCTCGGGCCGGGGCGATACGACTGGTCTTTCGCCGACGAAGCCCTGGCCGATCTGGCGTCAAAACGGATCGAGCCGATCCTCGACCTATGCCACTTCGGGATGCCGGACTGGCTGGGCAACAGCTTTCAGAACCCCGAGTTCCCCACCGAGTTCGCCCGCTACGCCGGCGACCTCGCGCGGCGCTATCCGGGCGTGCGCCTCATCACGCCGGTCAACGAGATCTACATCTGCGCCCGCTTCAGTGCCGAGCTGGGCTGGTGGAACGAGCGGCTGATGAGCCGCGGCGTGCCGGACCTGCCGCCCGATCCCGCCCAGCGGCCGGCCGGCGGTGTATGGGAGGCCGGGCCGGGCGCCGAGGTCCCGTTCGTCACGGCGCTCAAGCACATGGCCCGCGCGAGCATCCTGGCGATGGAGGCCATCCTCGAGGCCAACCCCCGCGCCCTGTTCATCCAGAGCGAGAGCACGGAGTATTACCACCCCGTCTCGCCGGAGGTCGAGGCCCGGGCCGAGTTCCTCAACCTCCGGCGGTTCCTCTCGCTCGACCTCACCTACGGCCGGCACGTCTCGGCTCCGCTCTATGAGTATCTGAACGATAACGGCCTCGGCCGCGGCGAGTACGACTGGTTCATCGAGCACGGCCAGCGGCTCCGACACCGGTGCATCCTCGGCACCGACTACTACCGGACGAACGAGCAACTCGTCCACGCCGACGGCCGCATCCACCCCGTCGGCGAGGTCCTCGGGTACTACGTCGTGATGAGCGACTACGAGCGGCGCTATCACCTGCCGGTGATGCACACCGAGACGAATTTCCCCGATCCCGACGGGGCTTCGGACTGGCTCTGGCGCCAGGCCTCGAGCGTCCGCCGGCTCCGGCTCGACGGCGTGCCGGTGGTCGGGCTGACCTGGTACGGTCTGACCGACATGGTCGACTGGGATATCGCGCTGCGCGAGCGCCGGGGGACGGTCAACCGGGTGGGCCTTTTCGACCTTGACCGCCGCGAGCGACCCGTGGCCGCGGCTTTCAGGCGGCTCATCGGCGACTACGGTCACCTTCGCGCGTGGGACTCGGCGCTGACCTCCCTCGACGGCATCGACGATCCCGACCTGCCTTCGGGATGAGCCGGTCGTGGCCTCGTTCGCGAACCGACATCGACCGGCCGCGAATCAGGAGAACGACGCGGCCTCGAATCCCGATAGTAAAGCGTCCCGCCTTCGACGACCCGGTCGGCCTCGTTAGGGCCCGATCCTGTCCCAGTGGTCGTCTCATCACGGCGAACGTCAGGCGGTTGCCGGGTTCGCTCGGCGCAGGTGCTGGGGTTCGTTCGGCGAGGGGGTGCCGGGCGGATGGACCCTTGGGGCCGCCGTCCCGCACGGGGTCGCACGAAGGCGAACAAAAGGCGGACGCTCGGGTTCGCTCCGCTCAGGGGTCGGGGTTCGCACGCGAGGGGCTTGGGTTCGCTCGGCGGGGGTTCGCCTCGCTCGGTGCCTGTCCGGGCCCCCGCAGCCGGCCCCCGAGGCCGAAGCGGGCCCGCGACGGATGAGGGTAACGTCTTGGCGTCGGGCCGCGGCTGTGTCAACTTGTGTCGCGACCACCGACTTCGGCCGAACTCACACCCGTCGGACTTCCCGCATGCGATATCACCACCTGTCCACCCTGCTAGCGCTCCTCGTCGCGGTCTCGGCGCGATCGGCGACCGCGCAGGGGCTCGACCACGTCCGGGCGCACTACACGAAGTACGAGTTCCGGATCCCGATGCGCGACGGCGTGCGGCTCTTCACGTCGGTCTACGTGCCCAAGGACACGACCGAGCGCCACCCGATCATCATGCAGCGGACGCCGTACAGCGTCGCGCCCTACGGGATCGACTCCTATCGCGAGAATCTCGGCCCGTCGGCGCAGCTTCGGCAAGGCCGGTTACATCGTCGCCTATCAGGACGTCCGCGGCCGCAATATGTCCGAGGGGACCTTCGTGGACGTCCGGCCGCAGATCCCGGACAAGAAGGGCCCGCAGGACATCGACGAGAGCAGCGACACGTACGACACGATCGACTGGCTCGTGAAGAACGTCCCGAACAACAACGGCCGCGTCGGCATCTGGGGCATCTCGTATCCCGGGTTCTACGCGGCCGCGGCAATGATCGACGCCCACCCGGCGCTGAAGGCGGCGTCGCCGCAGGCGCCGCTCGTGGACTGGTTCCTCGGCGACGACTTCCACCACAACGGGGCGTTCTTCCTCGTCCAGTGCTTCAACTTCTACGCCGACTTCGGCGTGCCGCGGCCCGAGCCGACGAGCAAGATGGCGCCGAGATTCGAGCACGGCACGCCCGACGCCTACGACTTCTTCCTCCGAATGGGCCCCCTGCCCCGCGCCGACGAGATGTATTTCAACGGCCAGCGCGCCGTTCTGGCTCGAGGAGATGGACCACGGCAACTACGACGACTTCTGGAAGAAGCGTGCCCTCTGGCCCCACTTCAAGGGCATCAAGCCGGCCGTGCAGACCGTCGGCGGCTGGTTCGACGCCGAGGACCTGTACGGGCCCTTGAAGACGTATCGGACGATCGAGGCAAACGGGCACGAGTCGCAGAACACGCTCGTCATGGGCCCCTGGGTCCACGGCGGCTGGAGCGGTGGCGACGGCGACTCGCTCGGCGCAGTCAAGTTCGCGTCGAAGACGGGCGAGTTCTTCCGGGAACAGATCCAGTTCCCCTTCTTCGAGCATCACCTCAAAGGCGGGCCCGCGGCCACCTCGAGCGACGGGAAACCGATCGGCGCGTGGATCTTCGAGACCGGGCGCGAACGAGTGGCACCGGTACGACGCCTGGCCCCCGAAAGGCGCCAGGCCGAAGATCGCTCTATCCTCCGCGCCGGCGGCAAGCTCGCCTTCGATCCGCCCGGGCAGACCGGCTCGGACGAGTTCGACGAGTTCCCCAGCGACCCCGCCAAGCCCGTGCCCTACACCCAGGTGATCGCCCAGAACTATCCGCCCTCGTTCATGGTCGAGGACCAGCGCTTCGCCTCGCGACGTCCGGACGTGCTCGTCTACGAGACCGAGCCCCTGACCGACGATCTCCGCGTCGTCGGCCCGATCGAGGCCAAGCTCCACGTCTCGACCACGGGGACGCGATTCCGACTGGGTCGTCAAGCTGATCGACGTCTACCCCGACGACCTCGGCGACCCCGACCCGACCCACGCCGGGCAGACGATGGGCGGCTTCCAGCAGCTCGTGCGCGGCGACGTCATGCGCGGCAAGTTCCGCAACAGCTTCGAGCGACCCGAGCCGTTCAAGCCCGGCGAGCCGACCGTCGTCCCGATGACGATCCCCGACGTCCACCACACGTTCCGCCCCGGGCACCGGGTCATGGTGCAGGTCCAGTGCAGCTGGTTCCCCCTGGTCGACCGCAATCCGCAGACGTTCGTTGATATCTACCACGCGAAAGAGTTGGACTTCCGCAAGGCGGACCAGAGGCTCTACCGCTCCGCGGACCACGCGACGCGGTTGGATATTCACGTGCTGCCATGAGGTCGCCGGATCAGGGATGGCCCGTCGGTCTCAGGTTGCGTGGATGATCTGCCGTCGCGGATAATCGAAACTGGGGAGGGGACAAGACCGATGCTACGCGGAGCCCGGCTGATGTCCGTGAAGGCCCTCCTCGGATTGGTCATGCCCGTGATCGCCCTGGGATCGGTCCCGGTGGATTCGCCGGGTACGCCGCCGAAGCCCGATGGCCCGGCCCTGGAGTTCTTCGAGAAGGAAGTCCGCCCGCTGCTGGCGACCCGCTGCCAGGGGTGCCACGGGCACGCGAAGCAGAAGGGCGGCCTGCGGCTCGACTCGCGGACGTCGATCCTCGCCGGCGGCGACACGGGGCCCGCCGTCGTGCCGGGCAAGCCGGGCGAGAGCCTGCTGGTCGACGCGATCAACTACGGCGACCACGTCCAGATGCCGCCGAAGTCGAAGCTCCCGCCCGCCGAGATCGCCGACCCTGACGCAGATGGGTCGCGCTCGGGCGCCCCCTGGCCGATCGACGCGAGCGCAAGACATCAACCGGCTCGGCCGCGCCCGGCCGACCCTGCGAAGGAGCGGGCAGAGCCACTGGAGCTTCCAGCCCGTCCGACGCATCGAGCCGCCCGCCGTCAAGGACGACGGCCTGGGCCCGCACGCCCGATCGACCGCTTCATCCTCGCCGGCCCTGGACGCCAAGGGCCTCACGCCCGCCCCCGAGGCCGACCGCCGGACCTGATCCGCCGCGTGACGCTTCGACCTGACCGGCCTGCCGCCCACGCCCGCGGAGGTCGAGGCGTTCCTGGCCGACCGGTCGCCCGACGCCTACGAGACGGCTCGTCGACCGGCTGCTGGCCTCGCCCCACTACGGCGAGCGCTGGGCGCGGCACTGGCTCGACCTGGTCCGCTACGCCGAGACCGCCGGGCACGAGTTCGACTACGACATCCCCAACGCCTACCGCTATCGCGACTACGTCATCCGCGCCTTCAACGCCGACCTGCCGTACGACCAGTTCGTCATCGAGCACATCGCCGGCGACCTGCTGCGAACGCCCCGCCGGCATCCCGGCCGACGGCTTCAACGAGTCGATCCTCGGCACCGGCTTCTTCTTCCTCGGCGAGGGGACGCATTCGCCGGTCGACGTCCGCGAGGAGGAGGCCGGCCGGATCGACAACCAGATCGACGTGCTCTCGCAAGACGTTCCTCGGCCTGACCGTCGCCTGCGCCCGCTGCCACGACCACAAGTTCGACGCGATCACGACCGAAGGACTACTACGCGCTCTCGGGCTACCTCAAGAGCTCGCGGCATCCAGCACGCCTTCATCGACCCGCCGCGGCCGGATCGCCGCCAGGCCGATCGAGCGACTCGATGACGCATCCGCGACGATCGCTCGCGAGCGAAGGTCGACCAGACCGCGTCGGCATCGGATGGCCAGCTCGGCGACGGAGCCCGGCGCGACGGTGACGACTCGTCTTCGAGGACTTCTCGACGGCCGACGCTACGACGGCTGGTTCGGTGACCGGCGACGCGTTCGGCACCGGCCCGACCCGGCCCGGCGAGCCTGCGCGTCGAGACTGCCGACCGCGCCGAGCGCACGCTCGTGCCCGCCGGGCTGGGCCCACAGCGGCCTGCGTCTCGGACCGGCTGCAGGGCGTGCTCCGCTCGCGGACGTTCACGATCGAGACGCCGGTTCATCCACTGTCCTCGCCCCGGGCGCGGCGGGCGGATCAACCTCGTCGTCGACGGCTTCGAGAAGATCCGCGACCCGATCTACGGCGGCCTGACGACGACCGTTCAACGCGGACGACGCCGCGCTGGCTACTCCAGGACGTCGGGATGTGGCTCGGCCACCGGGCCTACATCGAGATCGCCGACGGCGCGGTCGTCGACTTCACCGACGGGCCCGGCCGCACCTGGCAAGCGGCGACGGCTACCTCGCCGTCGACGAGATCCGCTTCTCCGACCGCGCGGCGCCGCCCGAGCGACAGCGGACAGCACCGCCTCGCAACCTGATCGTGCTCGACCTGACGCCGGCACCTGAGAGTCGCGCAGCTCGACCGCTATCGCGACGCTCGAGGCGCCGATCCCCGCGCCCGACGCTGGCCCTGGCCGTCGCCGACGGCACCGGCGAGGACGAGCACGTCCACATCCGCGGCAGCACCCGGAACCTCGGCGAGGTCGTCCCGCGGCGGTTCCTCGAGGTCCTCGGCGGGACGTCGAGCCGCGCCCGGCGCCGGGCAGCGGCCGGCTCGAGCTGGCCCGGCGGATCGTCGACCCGGCGAATCCGCTGACGGCCCGGGTGCTGGTCAACCGGCTCTGGAAGCACCACTTCGGCGAGGGGATCGTCCGCTCGCCCGACGACTTCGGCGTGATGGGCGCGCGCCGACGCACCCCGAGCTGCTCGACTGGCTCGCCTCGCGAGTTCGTCGCGCGACGGCTGGTCGATCAAGCGATGCACCGGCTGATCGTCCTCGTCGCAGCGCCTACCGGATGTCGAGCGTCGCCGGGCCGCGACGCCGAGCGGCTCGATCCCGACGAACCGGCTCCTGCACCGGATGAACGTCCGCCGGCTCGAGGCCGAGGCGATCCGCGACGCGCTGCTCGCCGTCTCGGGCCGGCTCGACCGCGACGATGTACGGCCCGAGCGTCCCGCCCCACCTGACGCGCCTTCATGGACGGCCGCGGGCGGCCCGTCGCGCTCCGGCCCGCTCGACGGCGACGGCCGGCGCAGCCTCTACCTCGAGCGTCCGCCGCAACTTCCTCGACCCGATGTTCCTGGCCTTCGACTTCCCCGCCCCGTTCTCGCCGCATGGGCCGGCGCAACGTCTCGAACGTCCCCGCCCAGGCGCTGACCCTGCTGAACGACCCGTTCGTCGTCGACCAGGCGCCGGCCTGGGCCGAGCGATCTGCTCGGCAGCGACCCGATCGCCGCGCGAGACGCGTCGACGCGGCTCTACCGCGCCGCCTTCGGCCGCCCGCCGGACCGATCGCGAGACGCGCCGAGTCGCCTGGCGTTCCTCGACGGCAAGGTCGCCGGCTGGCCGTCGCCGACGAGCCCGCGCGCCTGGGCCGACCTGTGCCACGTGCTGCTCAATACGTCAAAGAATTCATCTGTTACATCGCCACTGACGCGGAGCCCCGCCATGCACTGCGGCCGCTTCCATCGAGCCCGCCGCCGACCCGCCGCGAGATGCTCGCCCGCTGCGCCAACGGCTTCGGCGCGGTCGCCCTGTCGGCGCTGCTGGGCGAGCCGGCCTTCGGCGGCCGACTCGTCGACGTCGACGCGGACCGACCCGCTCGCGCCGCGGCCGCCGCACTTCCCGGCGAAGGCGAAGAGCGTCATCTTCCTGTTCATGGACGGCGGGCCGTCGCAGGTCGACACGTTCGACCCCAAGCCGCGGCTCGACCGCGAGCACGGCCAGCCGATCAAGGTGAAGACGCAGCCGACGCAGTTCAACAACGTCGGCAACGTGCTCAAGTCGCCCTGGAAGTTCCGCAACTACGGCGCAGAGCGGCATCCCGGTCAGCGACCTGTTCCCGCACGTCGCCGAGTGCGTCGACGACCTGGCGATCGTCCGCTCGATGGTCTCGAACTTCTCCGAGCACACGAGCGCCAACTACTTCCTGCACACCGGCATCGGGCCTCCAGGGCCGGCCGAGCCATGGGCGCGTGGGTGACCTACGGCCTGGGCAGCGAGTGCCAGCGACCTGCCCGGCTTCGTCGTCCTCAACGGCGGCCTGATCCCGCCCGGCGGGCTCGACTGCTTCAACAGCGGCTTCCTGCCGGCGTCGTACCAGGGCTCGGTCTTCCAGGCCGGCGATCACGCCGGTCGCCAACATCCGGCCGACCGAGCCGACCGACGGCTCCAGCGGCGCAAGCTCGACTCTGCTGCGCACGCTCGACCGGGGCGTCCTCGGCCGGATCGGGCACCGACGACAGCCTCGAGTCGGCCATCGCCAACTACGAGCTGGCCTTCCGGATGCAGACGGCCGTCCCCGACCTGATCGACCTCGGCGGGCGAGTCGACGGCGACGCGGGCGCTCTACGGCCTGGACGATCCGTACGCGCCCGACGCGGATCTTCGGCCGCGCAGTGCCTGCGTCGCCCGCCGGCTGGTCGAGCGCGGCGTCCGGTTCATCGAGCTGCTCTGCCCGAGCGTCGGCGGCGACCGCTGGGACCAGCACGGCAACCTCGAAGAGCGGCCACGAGAACAACGCCCGCGCCGTCGACCAGCCGATCGCCGGCCTGCTGAAGGACCTGAAGGCCCGCGGCCTGCTCGACTCGACGCTGGTCGATCTGGGGCGGCGAGTTCGGCCGCACGCCGATGGCCCAGGGCACCGACGGCCGCGACCACAACCCGTTCGGCTTCACCATCTGGCTGGCCGGCGGCGGCATCAAGGGCGGCACCATCCACGGCGCGACCGACGACTACGGCTACCACGCCGTCGAGAACAAGGTCGAGATCCACGACCTGCACGCGACGATGCTGCACCTGCTCGGCATCGACCACAAGCGGCTGACCGTACCGCTTCGGCGGCCGCGACATGCGGCTGACCGACGTGCACGGCGAGGTCGTCCGGGGCATTCTGGCCTGACGCTCGTCCATTATGCGACTGTTCTCCCCGAGACGGCCAAGGGGCGAGCGACTTGCGCTGCCACAGCTCGTAGTGACCTGAACTGCCCGAATTGCGGGCAGGCAGCCCGATGGCGGTCGTTTCGCACCGGGCTCAGGCGTTAAACCTTCACGGATCGTTGTCGTCACGGAAGGCCTTCCTGCGCAGTACTCTTGTGTGCGTGCCGCGCACGGTCCGCAACCGCCGGGGGCCCGTCCTTGCTGCCGGGCACGTCGGTTGCGGTTGTCGCGTACCACGCTCGGGCCTAGAATGCCCCGGCTTCGGCGACCACCGCGGTGGGCCGATCGATTCCCCGCGGAGCTTCGACTGCATGCAGCTTTGTCTTCCCCACTTGTGCATCATGGCGGCGGTCTCGGTTCTAACGCTCGGATCTGGCCCGGTTTTGGCGCAGGCGGATGGAGTTGAGTTCTTCGAGAGCAAGGTCCGGCCGGCGCTAGCGGCCCATTGCATCTCGTGCCACGGCTCGAAAGTTCAGAAGGGCGGGCTCCGGCTCGACTCGCGCGAGGCGCTGCTCCGGGGAGGAGAGAGCGGGCCGGTCATCGTCGAGGGCGACCCGGAATCGAGCCTGCTCGTCGACGCCGTCGTCTACGAGTCCGAGCCGAAGATGCCGCCGAAGGCAAAGCTGCCGGTGGACGTGCTCGATGACTTCAAGGAATGGGTCAAGCAGGGCGCCCCGTGGCCCGAGGACTCGCCGACGACCCAGGAGCAAGAGAAGGCCCCGTCGGGGCGGTCGTGGGCGTTCCGCCCGATCGCGAACCCCCCGTATCCTCTCGTCTCCGACCCGAAATGGCCGCGGACGTCGGTCGACTGGTTTGTCTTGAAGGGGCTCGACGCGGCCGGCCTCAAACCGTCGAAGCCCGCCGACCGCCGCACATTGATCAGGCGCTGGTCGTTCACGTTGACGGGATTGCCGCCGACGCCTGAGGAGGTGGCGACGTTTGAGCGAGACACGTCGCTTGACGCCGAGCGAAAGGTCGTCGACCGCCTGCTCGCCTCGCCGCATTACGGCGAGCGCTGGGGGCGGCACTGGCTCGACGTGGCCCGCTACGCCGACACGAAGGGCTACGTCTTCTTCGAGGAGACGGACTACCCCTGGGCCTACACCTATCGCGACTACGTCGTCCGCTCGCTGAACGAGGACCTGCCCTACGACCGCTTCGTCGTCGAGCAGATCGCCGCCGACCGACTCCCGCTCGGCGACGACAGGCGGGCCCTGGCGGCGCTCGGCTTCCTCACGCTCGGCGGCCGGTTCATGAACAACGTGCACGACGTCATCGACGACCGGATCGACGTGACGACCCGCGGGCTGATGGGCCTGACGGTCGTCGTGCGCCCGCTGTCACGACCACAAGTTCGACCCGATCCCCACCGCCGACTATTACGCGCTCTACGGCGTCTTCGCCTCGTCGGTCGAGCCGACCGTGCCGCCCCTGCTCGGCCCGCCGCCCGAGACCGAGGAGTATCGCAAGTTCGAGCTCGAGCTGAAGCGTCGAGAGGCGGAACTCGAGGCCTTCGTCGCGTCGACCTATCGACCGGCTGATCGACGGTGCCGAAGCGCCGCGCCGGCGAGTACCTGCTGGCCGCGCACGCGGCGAAGGACAAGCCGACGACCGATGACTTCATGCTCATCGCCGACGGGCACGACCTCAACCCGGCGATGATCGTCCGCTGGCGTGCCTTCCTCGACCGGACGCGCCGGCAGCACGACCCCGTGTTCGCCCCCTGGCACGCCCTGGCGGCGCTCGCGCCGGGCGATTTCCCCGCGAAGTCCGTCGCGATCCTCGACGAGATGGCACGGCGCGGCGATCGCGGCGAAGCGGATCAACCGCGTCTTGCTCAAGGCCCTTACCGACGCGCAGCCCCGCTCGCTGACCGACGTGGCCGACGTCTACGAGCGCGTGCTGAACCGCACCGAAGGCATCTGGGTCGACGCAAAGTCGCGAGCGACGTTGGAGAAGAGGAAGCCGGGGCCGCTGCCGGACGAGTCCTACGAAGCCCTTCGCCAGGTCTTCCACGGCCCCGACGGGCCGCCGAACCTGCCCCGCAGCGCGATCGACGAGCTGGCCCTGTTCCCCGATCGACCGTCGCAGGACGGTATCAGGAGCTGAAACGGGCCGTCGAGACGTGGCGCGCCACCGGCGCCGGCGCCCCGCCGAGGGCGATGGCCCTGGACGACTTGCCCCATCCGATCGAGCCCAAGGTCTTCGTCCGCGGCAACCCGAACACGCAGGGACCGGCGGTCCCTCGCCGGTTTCTCTCGGCCCTCTCCGAGATCAGCCCCGAACCGTTCGACGAGGGCAGCGGCCGGCTCGAGCTGGCCCGGGCGATCGTCGACCGGAAGAATCCGCTGACGGCGCGGGTGCTGGTCAATCGCGTCTGGATGCACCACTTCGGCGACGCCGCTGGTCGACACGCCCGGCGACTTCGGCTCGCGGAGCGACCCGCCGACGCAATCCCGAGCTGCTCGACCACCTGGCCACCGCCTTCATGGACGACGGCTGGTCGATCAAGGCGCTCCACCGGCGGATCGTGCTCTCGGCCGCCTACCGGCAGTCGAGCGACGACCGACCGGACGGGCGTCGCAGTCGATCCCGAGAACCGTCGGCTCTGGCGGATGAACCGCCGCCGGCTCGACTTCGAGTCGACCCGCGACTCCCTGCTGGCCGTCTCCGGCCGGCTCGACCCGAGCGTCGGCGGGCCTTCGGTGAAGCAGGCGCTCGACGAACGGCTCGCCGACGGCGGACGCTCTACGGCTCCATCGACCGGCTCAACCTGCCCGGCCTCTACCGCACGTTCGACTTCCCCGACCCGAGCACGACGGCCCCCCAGCGCGACGAGACGACCGTGCCGCCGCAGGCCCTGTTCTTCATGAACCACCCGCTGGCTCGCGAGTCGGCCGCCGGCCTGATGGCCCGCGCCGACGTGGCGGCGCGAGCCGACCACAGACGCACGGCTCGACCGCTCCTACGCGATTCTCTTCGGCCGGACGCCCGACGACCGCGCGAGCGGGCCGCCCTCCGCGAATTCCTCGGCTCGAGGCCCGCCGACGCCGACTGGCAGCGCTCGGCCAGGCCCTCCTGCTCTGCAACGAGTTCGCTTTCATCGACTGACGGACCAATCCATGTCTCGCGATCATCGGCCGATCATCGATCCGTCACTCGCGCGGCGCGACCTGCTCCGCCGCGGCGGCATGGGCTTCGGCCTGCTCGGCCTGGCCGGCCTCTCGTTCGAGGAGATCGCCCGCGCGGGCAACGACGCGCGACGAAGAACCCGCCTGACGCCGAAGGGCGCCCACTTCCCCGCCAAGGCGAAGCAGGTCGTCCACCTGTTCATGAACGGCGGGCCGATCGCAGGTCGACACGTTCGACCCGAAGCCGCTGCTCGACGAAGTATCACGGCAAGCCGACTCCCTCGCCCAACCTCCGGACCGAGCGGAAGACCGGCGCGGCGATGCGCTCGCCGTTCTCGTTCAAGAAGTACGGCCAGAGCGGCCTCGAGGTCAGCGAGCTCTTCGCGAAGACGGCGGCATTCGCCGACGACCTTTGCGTCATCCGCTCGATGCACGCCGACGTGCCCAATCACGAGCCGTCGCTCATGCTGATGAACTGCGGCGACGGCCGGCTGCTCGCGGCCCAGCGTCGGGTCGTGGGTCACGTACGGGCTCGGCTCCGAGAACCAGAACCTGCCGGGCTTCATCGCCATGTGCCCCGGCGGCTACCCGATCGTCGCGACGCAGAACTGGCGGTCGGCGTTCCTGCCGGGCGCCTACCAGGGCACGTACATCGACACGGCGCAGACCGACGTCCGACAAGCTGATCGAGAACATCCGCAACGACCACCTGCCGCCCCGACCAGCAGCGTAAGCAGCTCGACCTCGCCCGCCGCCTGAGCGAGATGCAGCTCGAGAAGCACCCGCACGACGCCCAGCTCGAAGCCCGCATCCAGTCGTTCGAGCTGGCCTACCGGATGCAGTCCGAGGCCTCCGACGCGTTCGACGTCGATGCAGGAGCCGCGATGCGATCCGCGAGGAATACGGCGAGCACGCCGCGGGCCGGCAGCTGCTGATCGCCCGCCGCCTCGTCGAGCGCGGGCGTCCGCTTCGTCCAGGTCTGGAGCGGCGCCGGTCAGCCGTGGGACAATCACGAAGAGCTCGAGAAACACCACCGCGAGCTGGCCAGGACTGGGACGCCGCCGATCGCCGCGTTCCTCGGCGACCTGAAGCAGCCGCGGCCTGCTCGACACGACGCTGGTCATCTGGGGCGGCGAGTTCGGCCGGACGCCCGTCGCCGAGCTACCGAATCTCAACGGCCGCGACCACAACCACTACGGCTTCAGGATGTGGCTCGCGGGCGGCGGCGTGAAGGGCGGCTACGTCCACGGCGCGACCGACGACTTCGGCTTCGCGGCCGTCGAGGACAAGGTCCACGTCCACGACCTCCACGCCACGCATCTTGCACCTGCTCGGCTTCGACCACACGAAGCTCACGTACCGCTACGCCGGCCGCGATTTCCGGCTGACGGACGTCCATGGGAAGGTGGTGAAGGAGATCCTCGCGTAGGGTCCGCAATCGCGGGCCCTGCGAGTAACCGATCACGCCTTGCTCGCGTCCGGCACCTCTACGCCGAGCGCCGTGGCCAGGTCGATCTGGTGCTCCTGCTCCTGGACGAGGATCTCGCGGATGTGCTCCGCGATCGCGTATTCGCCCAGGGCCTCGCACTGGCGGACGCGCTCGCGGTAGTTCCGCACCGTCTCGTTCTCGTTGTCGAGATCGAACTGGAGCATGTCCTTCGCCTTCGACGAAACCTTGACCGGTTTGGGCGTGACCGTCGGCATCCCGCCGAGGTAGTCGATCTGGTTCGAGATCGTCAGCGCGTGCTGGAGCTCTTCCTTCGCGTGCGTCTCGAGCTCCTCCGCGATGTTCATGTACTCCGCGCCCTTGAGCACCTGGGAGTAGACGACGTAGGCGATGATCGCCTGATACTCGCGCGAGAGGTCCTCGTTGAGCAGCTCGATCAGCTTCTGGCGGGTCATCGACTCGTCGGCTTGATGCGTGTCGGACATGGTCGGCTCCAGTGGTGGTTCTCACACGTCACGACGCCCGAGATCAGCAAGTTTCATTCCGGCCGATCGGTCGCGCAGCCTTGCCCGATCCGAGGGCGTGAGCTTACCATAACGGACGTCCCGGCCAAACGATCGGTCGGCATCCCGGCGTCATGCGGAGCGACCGAGAGTGAGCGGGCCACGCCAATCGTTCGGACTCGAAGCCCTCGACAGTCTCCTCGGCGGCGGCCTCCTGCCGGGCACCTTGACCGTCATCGCTGGCGCGACCGGCGTCGGCAAGACCCAGCTCGGCCTGACGTGGGCGAACCATGGGCTCGCCGACGACGGGCGCCGCGGCGTCATCTGCGACCTCACGAGCCGCGGCGACGCCCAGAATCACTCCGGTTACGCCGCCTCGCTCTTCGACTGGGCGATGTACGAGTACCCGTCGGAAGGGAACGTCGACCTCGACGGTGTCTGGAACTTCGCCCGCGAGTTCGGCGACTACTTCCACCCGTTCGCGAGGGCGGGCCGCCGCGTCACCCGGCGCGATCTGGACCCTGACGACTGGCACGCGTGGAAATCGGACCTGGCGCGGGTGCTGCGGAAGTCGGTCGAGTTCTTCTACGGCCAATTCGTCCGAGGCACGCGCCGGGTCGTCGTGGACGGGATCGAGCCGGCCGAGCGGTTCTCCGAGTCGATCCAGTTCGAGTTCTTCGAATACCTGTACCACCAGGTCCTCCGCAAGGAGGACGAATGGGCGGCACGCGAGCTTTTCCGCGAGCGATTCCGCGCAAGCGCCGACCGCGTGGCCGCGCATCCCTACGACCATCGCCAGGTCGGCTGCCTCTACCTCTACACGACACCGCACGTCATGCTCGACGACCTGCTGACGGTGCCGATCAACGAGGGCGACATTTTCTCGAACGCGAATACGATCATCCTCCTCGGCCGGACGCGCGAGGAGGGGCGGCTGGGACGGGCGCTCTACATCCCAAAGCACCGCGGGAGCGCCTGCTCGGACGCGATCCATCCGTACCGGATCAGCGACCGCGGCCTGGAGCTCGACTAGACCGCGTCGGAGTCGACAAGCACGCGTCCCACCAACTGTGCGACTCTTGGCGCGAAAGCTCGTTGCGTCGGACCTCGATCAGCAGGTGGTTCGACACGCCGTTCGGCGTCGCGACGTTGACGTCGTAATACGCCTTGCCGTCCGGCCCCGTTATCGTTTGCGCGTTGGCCGCTATCTTCACGAGCAGGACCGTCCGGCTGATCGGCGTCGCCTCAGCCGGCGTGTTGCCAACGACGACGCGCGTGTCGTGCACGCTGAAGCCGCGGCCCTCGATCATCAGCGAGGCGTCGGTCGTGCCGTCCGGTGGCTGGCCGTGCCAGGCGGTCAGCGTCGGGGCGAGGTTCCCGCCGCGAGACTCGAAAATCGCGGCGTCGACGGGGTCGCTCCCGTAGGGCAGCGCGCTCACGTAGTGCTGGGTCGGCAGGATGTCCTCAAGCTGATGGATGCGGTCCTGGAGGATCTCGACCTCGTTGCAGCGCACGTGCGGGCCCGAAATGTGGCCCGATGCGTCGAGCCGCTCCTTCACCTCGGCGAGCTGCTGCTTGGCCGTGCCCAGCTTCCGGCAGAGGGCGACCGACGCCTCCATCTCGGTCGGTCGCACCTCGCGGAGGGCTCCGTGGTGAAACCAGCCGGCCACGGTCGTGAACTCGATCGCGGAGACGAAGTTGGGCATCACGATGAAGGCCGTGCATTCGCGCTGGCCGGGCTCGACTTGCATTTCGCCGTCGACGAGCCTGTCGCCCAGGAACGCCCGCTCGGCGCGGCGGATCAGGTCGTCGTGCTTCGGCACCTGCACGCGCGGGTAGAACCGCCAGCCGAACGTGCTCTCCCCCGCGCCGAAACCGACCATCGTCGGATTGAGCCGGACGGCCGCCGCGTCGATATCCGATTGCGATCCGTTAAGAACGGCCGCGCCGGCCGCACCGCCGCCCAGGCCGGCCGCGCCGGCGATATCGACCCGGTGGAGCGATCGCCGGCTCAGGAAGTCGGCGACGTTCTGCTGCTCGACCACCGGCTCGATCGCGAACACGCGGATGCGCCACTTGGCCGCGACGTATTCGTTGAAAACCCGTCGGGCATCGGCCGAGGGATCGAGCCCCGCGAAGTGCAGCTCGCCGAGCCGCGCCACGAGGTCCGGCGTCAGGTGATTTCGCGTGGGGTCGCTGGCGATCTTGGCGATGTCGTCCCGGATCATTCGGTCCACGGCCGCCGCCTGGACCCGCAACGCGAACGACATCATGCGTTCCACCTTCTCGGCCGCATCAGCCTCGGCCGCGTTCCGGCCGCCAATCTGCATCTCCTCGGCACCCGCGCGGACGACATGGGCGTCCGGAGGGCCAGTCTCTCGGAATCGGGCCAGCTCGCGGAACTGGCGGCGGCCGACGAGCTCGCCCATCGTCGCTACCGCACCCGGCGCATGGCCCGAGGAAGCCTTCGCGGCCGCGTCCTCGACAACCGATGCCGCGAGCGGATAGAGCGCCGCCAGCTCGCGGTCGAGCCACTCGGCCACTCGGACCTCGGCACGATGCGGCTCGCGCTCGATGTCGGGGCCGAGCTGCGCCTTCGCCGTGACGCAAAGCGCCTTCAGGTTCTCCCCGCCGAAGAGGGCCTCCACCTCCGTCGGAGCCAGGCTGGGCACCGCGCCCCCACCGCTGCTGGCGGGCGTCCCTCGGAGGCAGGCCAGGACGACCGGGCGCAGCTGGTCCTTGGTCCCGGCCAGGACCACGCGCCGGACCGTGTCGGGCAGGAGCGCCGGCGTCAGGTAGGGCCGCGCCTCGACGGTGACGATCGCTCCGCGCCCGCTGTCGCGGCCCGGGGCGAGCGTGATCGGCATCCGGATCAAATAGAGGCCGTAACCCGGCCGGTCGGTTAGCTCGTCGCCTCCGTTGATCCGCCGGAGCTGGTTGAGGTGGTTGAGAAAATGCGATCGCTCATCGAGCACGACGGTCGACTCGATGCCGATCGGCTCCTTGTCCGTCGCGTCGCGGGGCGGAGCGGGGGCGACCGGGGCCGAATTCGCGGTTGCGGCAGCGGTCGCCGGGCCGGGCTTCGACCCCGCTCCGGGGACGACGGCGTCGAGCTCGATCTGCGACGTGACCGCCTCATAACGGCGCATCACGGCGCTCATGACGCTCTTGAATCCGTCCTTCTGCTGGCCCGCGAGCTGCTGCTCGTACTCGGCCCGCGACTTCGTCATCCGGTCCTGGCCCCAGATATCGGGGGCCTTGATGCCGATCGTGCCCTCGCGGACGAGCTCCCACTGGAGCCCGTCGACGTCGCGAGCCAGGCGATCGAGCGCCGCCTCGGGCGTCGCAAGGTCACCCCGGGCCGCAGCCAGCAGGCTCCTCGAATGCATCCCGCCGTCGGCGATCGGTCCCGGTTCGAGATCCGTCCGGACCGCGGCGCAGCCCTGGGCCGTTAGGCCGGCGAGCATGACAAGGGCGAGGCATCTCCATCGGATCGCCATGACGCTTTCCAGTTCGCCAGTGCCAGTGCGCAAAACACGATCGAGCCCCCGCGAGCAAGGACGACTGAGATGCGCCGGGATTCTGGACGAAACCCGATTTTTGGTCAAGCCGACTAGGTCAGGCGACCGACGCCCCGCGCCGCCTCGGCGAGGCGTCGCCCTCGGACTTCTTGCCCTTGAACCCGTGGGTGAGCACGGCGAACGGGCTCGCGTTGTCGAGCTTCTTGAGCTTCATGTACAGATAGCTATCGTAGTCGCACGGATAGACCGTCAGCTTGCCGGATTCGACCTCGATGACCTTCGTCGCCACGGCGCGGATGAAGTGCTCGTCGTGCGAGATGAAGCAGAGCGTCCCTTCGTAGTCGCTCAGGGCCTCCTCGAGGATGTCGCGGCTGGCGATATCGAGGTGGTTCGTCGGCTCGTCCATCATGAGGAAGTTGTGCGGGACGGTGAGGATCTTCGCCAGGCAGAGCCGCGTCTTCTCGCCGCCGGAGAGCGCCGAGACGGGCTTGTCGACCGCCTCGCCGCCGAAGAGGAACGAGCCGAGCATGTGCCGCAACATCCCCTCCGAGGCGCCGGGGTGGACGCTCGCGCAGCTCGTCGATCACGCGGGCCTTCTCGTCGAGCGCCTCGACGCGGTGCTGTGCGAAATACGTCGACGACGACGTTCGCCCCCAGCCCCACCTCGCCCTTCTGGGGCTGGAGGATGCCGGTCAGCAGCTTCATCAGCGTCGTCTTGCCGGCCCCGTTCGGGCCGACCAGGACGACGTGATCGCCGCGCTCCAAGTCGAGGTCCAGGCCGCCGTAGACGACCTTCGGTCCATACGCGAAGCCCGACGTCGCGGAGCTTGGCGACGACCTGGCCGCTCCGCGGCGGCTCGGGCAGCTTGATCCGCAGGGTCGAGTTGTCGGTCTGCGGCGCGTCGATCCGGTCCATCTTCTCGATCGCCTTGAGCCGGCTCTGCGCCGGGCGGCGGTCGCGGCGTTCGCGCGGTTGCGGTCGACGAAGTCCTGCATCTGCTTGAGCTTCTTCTGCTGGCCGTCGAACGACGCCTGATGCACGGCGAGCCGGTGCTCCTTCTGGGGAAGATACGCCGAGTAGTTGCCGGGATACGCGTAGAGCTTGCCCAGCTCGAGCTCGAACGTCTTCGTGATGACCCGGTCGAGGAAGTCGCGGTCGTGGCAGGTGATCAGGATCGCGCCGGGGTACGACTGGAGGAAGTCCTCGAACCACTTCACGCTCAGCAGGTCGAGGTGGTTCGTCGGCTCGTCGAGCAGCAGCAGGTCGTGCTCGAACGCGAGCAGGCCGCCGAGCGCCAGCCGCATCGCCCAGCCGCCCGAGAGGGTCGCGACCGGCGCGTCGAGCTGCGGGACCGAGAAGCCGAGGCCGAGCAGGATCGCCTTGGCCCGCGACTCCATCTCGTAGCCGCCGGCCGAGACGAACGCCTCCATCGCGTCGTCGTAGTCGTCGAGCGCCTTCGGGTCGCCCGTCTCCAGGCCCGGCCATCACGGCCTTGAGCCGGCGGTCGGCCTCGGTCCAGGGGCCGAGGTGGGCCAGCATGTTCTCGAAGACCGTCCCCTCCCTGAGGGGGTGGATCTCCTGCGGGCAGGTACCCGATCGAGCACTTGCGGTCGCGGAGGACCTCGCCCGAATCGAGGTGCTCGGCCCCGATGAGGACCTTGAAGAACGTCGACTTCCCTGCGCCGTTCTTGCCGAGCAGCCCGATCCGCTCGCCGCGGACGATCGACGCGTCGACGCCGTCGTAGAGGGTCTGGCGACCGTAGCTCTTCTTCGCGTCGATCAGCCGGATCATGGGCGCGGCACCGAATGTTGAGAGGGGAAAGGCCCGGAACCGGACGGCCCGGGCCTGTCGGGAGCGGAGGGCAGGAGCGAGCGGTCGCGCCGCGGCGTCGGGACGCGATCCTCAGAGGATAACATGAGCGGGCGCGAATCTCAAGGCCGATCACGGGACAGAGCAACGTCCCCGGGGCCCCATAGCATCCTCGCCCCGCCGCCCCACCGTGGACCGGCGGAACGAGTGGGGCGCACGAGTTCGGCGGCTAGGTCTCCCGCCGCACGGCGACCGCAAGGTCATGCCGGAACGGAGGTAGCGCCGATCGTCGCCGGCCCCGCCCCGATTTCAATCGTCGACTCGCCCAACGTGTGACCGTGGTGCGTCTCCATACACGTCACCGCATACCGCCCCGGCTCCATCTCAGGCAGGACCAGCGTCGCACCCGAAAGGAGCGGCCGGAACGGCAGTTCGCCCTCGGCGTTCGAGGTGGTCGCGGCCCCGCAATACCCAGGCGACGGCCTGCCGGCCGTCGGCGCAGGCGTAAGCGAGCAGCTCCTCGGGCCGCGCCTCCACCCGCGGTGAGATGTTCTCGCGCGGCGAACGATCGCCAGTCGATCAGGCGGGCGAAGTCGGCCATGACGCCCTGGGCCTGTCGCATGCCGGGCGTCAGCGTGTGCGGGTGCCGGTTGGGCCAGCGCATGCCGCCGCCGGCGCCGCCGCTGGCCAGGTGGGCCCAGGCCATGTGGCGGAAGTAGCTGAGGTCGAAGACGTCGGGCAGGGTGATCCCGAGGTCCTTGAAGGTGTGGATCGGCCCGGTCTCGCTGTCGGTGAACGGGCGGCCGTCGCGGATCTCGCTCGAGGGCATGGCGGACCCACCGGGCCATGGCGTCGGCGGCGGCCACGGTGTTCGTCGGGCAGTCGATGGCGCCCGGCTCGTAGACGTGCGTCGTCGCGAAATCGAGGTCGGGATGGCGGAAGATCAGGTCGGCGAGCGGGCCCCTCGGCTCGGCGCCGAAGTGGCTGACCGTCTGGAGGTGCGACCGGCCGAACAGCCGGCGCTCGATCTCCCGGACGTGCTCGCGAGAGCTCCGACGACGACCCCGATCAGCCGCCGCGCCGTCGGGTCGTCGATCGCCTCGGACTCGACGCCGTGGTCGTGCCCCAGCTCGTTCCAGAGGTCCCAGGCGAAGATCGCCCCCGAGCCGCCCCAGCGCTCGACGGCGAAGGCGAAGCGCCGCTTCACCGCCGCCATGCCGTCGGGGTCGGTCAGCAGGTCGAGCCGCCGCCGGCACGGGCCGCCGCGGTCGGCGTTGTAGGGGTGGTCGTCCCACATCACCCAGGTGAAGAACGTGTCGAACGGCGTGAGCAGCAGCCGCAGTCCGTGCCGCTCGCAGAGGGCGACCAGGTCGTCGATCGCCTGGACGGTCGACCGGGTCGAACTCGCCGGGCCGGCGCTCGAGGTAGAGGCCGTCGCCCACGTATTCGAGCATGACGCGGAGCGTGGTCACGCCGTGCGGCCGCAGCCAGGCGAGGTGCCGGTCGACCGAGCGCGAGGTCCGGCGGCCGAGCAGCCCCTCCAGCTCGGGCCAGGTCAGGGCATCGTTCTGGCCGATGATCAGGAACGGCTCGCCGTCCTCGGTCTCGAAGTAGCGGCGTCCGGGCCGAGCCGCACCCAGGGCAGGTCGCGACCGCGACGACGGTGATTCGCGCTCGGGCGCGACGTCGAGCGTCGCGGCCGTCGGGTAGCACTCCATGCGTCGAGGCCTCCTCGGGTGACACGCTCGGCCGGCCCGGCTCCGTCCCGGGCCGCGCCTCGCGCGGGCCTCGTCAGGGCTTTCGGACCGTCGCCGCCGCCCCGTTGGTGCGGGCCGAGACGGCGGGCGGGACCGGCACGGTCGCCGAGGCGCGGGGCGCCTCGCCCGACTGGACCGACTCGACCACCCGCTTGGCCGAGAGGATCGCCCCGTCCTGGTTCAGGTACTTCCACTCGCCGAACCGGCCGATCGGGTAGATCCCCAGCCCGTGCAGGTACTCGTTGATGACGTCGAGGCTGCCCTGGCCGCTCCGGGGTGAACGGGATGTAGGCGTGCGGCATGCCCGAGCACCTGCTCGAAGACCACCTCGTCGCCCTCCCGCCAGAGGTCGGTCCGCTTCAGGCCGGCGACGCAGGCGTCGATCAGGGCCCGCTTGCCCGCGCACGGGCAGCGGCTTGAACTTGGAGTGGCTGATCTCGAAGGTCAAGGCGCTATGCCCCGGCGGGGCCGTGAACGGCGAGGCGTTCGACTGGACGAAGATGCGCTGGAAGATGTACTTGTCCTGGCCCTCGGGATAGTAGATCCAGTGCTTCTCGGTCACCTTCTCGCGGTTGATCCCCAGGTTGACGCAGACGACGGCGGTGCTCGGCAGGCCGGCGGCGGCGCGGCGGACGGCCTCGGGGGCGCCGTCGATGGCGGCGATCAGGTCGGGCAGCGGGACGCTCGGGAAGAGCGTGTCGTAGCGGATCGTCTCGTAGCGGCGCTCCGCCGACCCCGGCTCCTCGACGCGGAAGGTCGCCCGCCGCCGCTTCGGGTCGAGCCTGACCAGCGACCGGTTCATCATGAACGCCCCGCCCCGGGCCTGGACCCGCTGGGCCAGGCCCGGCGACGAACATCTCGCAGCCGCCGCGGAGCGGATAGCCGAACCGGGCGTTCGGGCCCATGTCGCGGCCGGCCGCGCTGGAGCGAGCCCTCGATCACCTCGTCGAGCGACGGGCGTCAGCACGCGGCCGGCGATCCAGTCGCTGCTCATCCGCGCCGGGTCGATGCCCCAGACCTTGAAGTTGTATGGCTGCATGAAGTGCTCGGTGATCCCCTCGCCGAAGGTCCGCAGGCTCCATTCCAGGAAGTTCGGCCGGCGGCGGCGTGGCCGTTGCCGTTGCCATTGCCGCCGTTCATGCCCGCGACGGCCGGCGTGGCGTGGCGACGCGGCCTCGATCACGCCCAGCAGGCATTCCTTGATGACCGCCGGCGGCAGGCCGTAGAGGTTGGCCTGGAACGGATAGCGCTGGTAGGCGTCGTAGAGGTAGACCCAGCTCTCGCGCTGCTGCTCGTGGAAGTTGTCGCCGAGGACGCTCGCGGAACAGGCCGTCGACGTACTTGTCGGTCGTGAAGAAGATGTGGCCGGCGTGGTCGAACGTGAATCCGTCCTGGATGATCGAACGGCAGAGACCGCCGGCGCGGTCGTGCTTGTCGGCGAGGATGAAGTCGGGGTCGTCGAGGTGCAGGCCCGCGCTCAGGCCGGCCGGGCCGCCGCCGACGATCAGGTTCTTGGCACGTCGCCGGCCTTCGGCCGCGCGCGGGCCGCTTCGGCTGGCATCGGCCGGATCGACGCCGAGCCGCTCCGCGACCAGCTTCCGCATGGCCTCGGCCGTCGGCGTCCCAGCCGTTCTCGTCGGCCCGTCGCCGCCCGGCCTCGGCGCGCGCTGCGTCGAAGCGCTCCGGCGGCGATCGTGCCAGCTCGACGAACTCGTCGGCGATCCGCTCGGCGACGAAGACGAGGTCGCCGTGGTCGCGGACCACGTCGCGCACCGCCGTCGAGACGATCGGCTTGCCGCCGGCCATGTACTCCAGCGTCTTCGTCGGGCTGATCGTCCGCGTCGCCTCGTTCAGCGCCCAGGGCATCAGGCAGACGTCGAAGCCCTTGAGGTAGCCGGGCAGCTCGGCGTACGACTTCTGGCCGAGATAGTGCAGGTTCGGCCGCCGCGGCAGGCGCGGCCGGGTCGACCTTGATCATCGGGCCGACGAGCACGACCGAGCCGCGCCGCGTTGCGCGTCGGCCAGCCGCGGCGATCAGCTCGTAATCGAGCCGCTCGTCGACCACGCCGTAGTAGCCGAAGATCGGCCGGGGCAGCTCGGCCAGGTCGGCGCGGCAGCGGCAGCTCGGGGTCGAGCGCCCGGGCGAAGTGGTCGAACTCGACGGCCGAGGGGAAGCAGTGGACGTTCGGGGTTGCCGGTCCTTGCTTCGACTCGTAGAGGCTGCGGCCGCCCGTGAAGACCACGTCGGCCCGCGCCGAGCAGCCGCGCCTCGGCCTCGACCAGCCCGGCCGGGGCGCCGGCGAAGTTGGCCAGCTCGTCCATGCAGTCGTAGACGACGACCTGGCCGTCGCCGAGCCGGTCGCCGTAAGGGGCGAACATCGGCGAGTAGAACCAGCGGACGAGCGGTCGGCCGCCGCGGGCCAGCGCGATGTAGTCCTCGACGAGCGCGCCCGAGGTCGTAAGTCCTCGCTCGGCCGGCGATGCGGCCGGAGCACGGTGACGCCCTCGGCCACCGGAAGCACGTCGAGCCCGGGCGGCCGGTCGTCGAAGACCGGCTCCTCCTCGACGATCACCGGCCAGCGTCTGCGCCAGTCGCGACAGCAGATGCTGCGGACGCTGATAGACCCAATCCCATCGCAAATGGCTATGGCAGACCAGGATCGGACCCTGGGCGTGCGTACGCGGGGTACGTCGCATGGCGCGGCTCCTCTTCTCGGTGGTGGGGGCCCACGCCTCGCGGACGGTGTTCCGGGCCGGCGATCGCCACGGGGCGAGCACGCCACTGCGGAAGTGGCACGCCCGGCAGGCGCGGACACCGTGAGCGCGTGCCTCGCCGCTCGCTCGATCACCGCGAGACGTCACGGGCCGCCGCTCTCAGAGCAATTCGGGTACCATCCCGTACAGTACGTTTGCGGTTCGCCCTAAGTCGTTGCGTGACGTCAACCCCTCCCGATACATGGGAACGGCCACGCACAAGCCAGGCGACTTCCTGCGCAAGAATGCGGGATCTGGGCGTTCGGGATCTCAGGCGACCAGCTCGACGGCCGCCGACTTCGGCCGGCTCGACGCACTCGCCGACCGAGCCCGCGGCGTCGGCGATGTGGCGGCGGTACGCCTCGACCAGCGCCGTCTCTCGCCGGTCCATGCCGCCCGTCGCGGGGACGGACCTCGTAGAGGCCGAGGTGGAGGAGGTGATCGTCGAGCCCCTTCCGCGACCAGCGGTACTTCCACTCGATCATCGTGAAGAGCGGGAACCAGGTGTAGCCGACGACCGGCACGCCCTCGGACCGGACGCTGTGGACGGCGCCGAGCGTCTCGCGCATCCAGCGCGCCCGCTCGAGCGGGCAGCCGGCGTTGCTCGTCTCGGTGACCATCAGCGGGCAGGCCGTAGCGGTCATGGACCATCCGGAGGACGGTCGGCCAGCGCTCGAGGCGTGCGGGTCGCGACCTCGAACGCGACCGCCCGTTGCGGCGGCGGACGATCCGCCGGTTCGTCCAGGGGTAGAAGTTCACGCCCAGGACGTCCCAGTCGGGGCGCATGCGCGGCCAGGTAGTCGAGCCGGCCGGCGTCGGCCCCGTGCTCGACGAGCCATTCGTACCGAGGATGTCCCGGGCCGACCATGCCGCAGGCCAGGTCGAGCGGCAGGAGCCGGTCGACCTGGGCCTCGGCCGCCAGCCTCTCCGTGCCGGGCGAGCACGCGAGCTCGAGCCCGACGTCCTCGACGTGGACGAGCACCGCGTCGGGCCTGGCCGCGCGGAGGGCCTCGGCCGTCCGGATCATCCCCTCGGCCAGCGACAGGAGCACCTTCACGTAGCCGTCGTCGCCCGAGAGATAGGGCGGCCAGCGGCCGTCGCGCCCGCAGTAGGCGGCGGTGACCGCGGGCTCGTTCAGCGGCGTGTACCAGCGGACGAGCGAGCCGTACCGCTCGGCGAACCGCGCGGCGTACTCGGCGACGCGGCGGGGATACGACGCGTTGACGAAGTCGTTGTCGAGCCAGAGCGGCGTGCCGTAGTGCATCAGGTCGACGATCGGCGTCAGACCCTCGGCGCACCGACGAGGTGCTCGAGCACCTCGTCGGTCCACGACCAGTCGAAGACGCCCGGGCGCGGGTTGACCTTGTACCAGGGGATGCCGTAGCGGATCGACGAGATCCCCAGGTCGGCCGCCAGGTCGATGTCCTGCCGCCAGAGCCGGTAGTGGTCCATCAGCTCGTACTCGTCGAGCCGACGGTGGCCCGCGCGGGTCTGCGGGATGAACGTGTTTTCGATCCCGACGGCCCAGCGGAAGTCCGCGGCCGAGGTGCCCGTGGCGCAAGACGACATCGCCCGGCCTCCCGGCCGAGGCGGGCGGCCGGCGTCGACCGTCCCGTCCGCATGGATTTTGTGGCCGCCGAGCCGCCGACGGTCGCGGAGCGCATCCTCCGCCGCGAGGAGTTCGAGCATTCCGTTGCCCTAAGGTACGGTCCGTCGTGGCGAGCCTCGCCGTGCCGTCCCGTCAATTCTAGGCGTGCCGACGGGACAGGCCTAGATCAGATCGTAGCGAAATACGTGGAAGCGACAGTCGCGCTGTCAAATCACGACAGCCGCCACCGCATCGAACGCGACAACGCCCCGCGCCGTGAGCGCCGAACCGCGCGGGTCCCGCCGGGCAGGCAAAGTTCGAGGCAATGAGCACGCCATCGACCCTGATCTCCGCACGTCCCTTCGCGGCACGGACCTCGACCGGCCGATACGCCGCGAGGTCGGCGATCTCGTCGCCGAGGCTCGGCCACGGTCTTGCGTCGGTGGCCCCGTCGGCCCCCGTCACGACGAGGCCGTCGCGTCCGAACCCGACCCGCAACTCATCGAGTTCCGACGCGACGACGATCCCGCCTCTGCCCTTCCCGTCCGGTTCCGGCAGCCGGACGAACGTCTCGACGACCCAGGTGTCGCCGAGCCGCAGTCCGTCCCGCCAGAGCACGCCCTCGTCCGGCGCCGCGTGCCGTCGAAGTCCGTCGCCATCGAGCCGCCAGTCGCCCGTTTCGATCGTCCAGCCCTCGGGCCGCGACCCCGCGGGCCCGTCGAACCGGGACAGATCGCCAGGCAGCGGCGGCGCGGGCTGTGGCCGATCGGTCAAGCCGCCGATCGTGACGCCCTCGTCACCCCACTGGCCCGGACAGAGCCAGACCCGGCGCACCGGCTCACCCGGCGTCCGGCCGTGGAGCACGATCCAGTCGTGGACCAGATCGGGCCGCACGACCGAGAAGTGCCCCGGCCCCTCGACGAGCCCCGGCCTCGTCCCGAAGATCGGCCCGCCCGCGCCCCGAGTGTCGTGGTAGGGGCCCAGAGGGTGATCGGCGACAACCTCGCCGGTGCCATAATCGCCCGCGTAGTTGCCACCGCTATAGCCGCAGTAATACCGGCCGAACCGCTTCACCGGCGCGGGCCCTTCGATGGTCGTCCACTCGGCGAACGTCCGCCCCTCGTAGAGCGGCATCACGCGGTTCCGCTCGAAGACCTGCCAGGGCGAGTGGGCCCGCAGGACGGTCGTCGGAGGACCGCTCGGCGTGAGCGGGTCGCGCATCGGCTGGACCACGATCCCGGTGCCGGACGGCGGGTCGGCCTCGGCGACGAAGTCGAGGCAGCGAAACAGGTAGAGGCGGCCGTCGTCGTCGAGGAGCCACGAGCCGTCGATCGAGAACCGCTCGTCCTCCGCGCTGATCCGCTTGCCGAAGCCGGAACGGCCCCTCGGGACGATCGGCCACGGCCACCCAGAGGGCATGACCGCGCCGCTCGACGTCGCCGAAGCTCACGACCATCCAGAACCGCCCGCCGAACGCCAGGACCTCGGGCGCCCAGTGGTCGCTGCCCCGGCTCCGACGGCTCCAGCGCCCCGCCCAGCGGCTCCCAGTGGAGCAGGTCGTCGGACCGGTAGACGGGGATCACCCGCCCGTCGGCCAGCGGCGGGCCGTCGTTGGTCCCGTACAGGTAGAACCGCCCCCGCCACCGGAGCACGAACGGGTCGCCCAGCGCGACCCCCGCGATCGGGTTCCGGAACGTCGCCCCGCCGTCCCTGATCGTCCCCATCTCGACCCCCTGCCCGTCCCTGTTCGCGATCCATCCCAGTCGAACCCTATCGGGATGACCCCGGCCCCGACAAGGGGCCCGTCTCGGGTTCGGGCCGGGGCGCCGAGCGAACCCGAGCCGTGCCCCTCAGTCCTGCGAAACGAACCCAATCCGCCCGGCCGGTCCCATGACGAAACAAAGCCAATTCCCCGGCCCATCGGCCGTCTGACCCGCGATCCTGATGCCCCTGGTTCGCCCTGGTTCCGGTCCGTTCACCTTGCGGGGCCCCGGGACCGCCCGCGAGCGCCCTCCGAACGTGTCCCATGGGCCGACGCCCCGCCGAAACAAAGCCAATTCGGCCCGGGCCGTTTCCCGAAACAAAGCCAATTTCCCGGGGACCATCCCGACCGTCAGCGCCTTGCAACCGGCCTCCGGCCGGCCCATCCTTGGGGGCGGATTCGGGCGAGTCGTTCACACCCTGGAGCCGTTCCATGACCCTCGAATCGACCCCCGCGACGGCGACGAGCCGTCGCCAGTTCGGCCGGACGATCGCCGGGGCGACGCTCGCCACATTCGCCGCGCCGGCGATCGTCCGCGGGCGGAACCTCAACGAGAAGCTGAACATCGCCGTGCATCGGCGTCGGCGGCCGGGGCGGGTCGAACCTCCAGGGCGTCTCGTCCGAGAACATCGTCGCGCTCTGCGACGTCTACGAGCCGGCCGTCGACCGCGCGGCGCGGCGACCATCCCAAGGCCCGCCGCGTGCCGCGACTTCCGCAAGCTCTACGACCACGCCAAGCGAGTTCGACGCCGTCGTCGTCAGCACGACCGAGCACACGCACGCCTTCGCCACGCTGCCGGCCCTGCAACTCGGCAAGCACGTCTACTGCGAGAAGCCGCTGACGCACAACGTCTGGGAGGCCCGCGTCATCCGCGAGGCCGCCGCCAAGGCCAAGGTCGCCACCCAGATGGGCACGCAGATCCACGCCAGCGACAACTACCGCCGCGTCGTCGAGCTGATCCAGACCGGCGCGATCGGCCCGGTCACCGAGGTCCACGTCTGGGTCGGCCGCGCCTGGGGCCGGCAGTCGGACGAGGCCGCGAAGCGGAACGGCGACATCGTCTCCGTCCGCGAGCGGCCCACCGAAGCCTCGCCGGTCCCCACGGGCCTCGACTGGGACCTCTGGCTCGGCCCCGCGCCGGACCGGCCGTTCAACGAGGTCTACTTCCCCGGGCCGAAGTGGTATCGCTGGTGGGACTTCGGCAACGGCACCATGAGCGACCTGGGCAGCCACTGGATCGACCTGCCGTTCTGGGCCCTGAAGCTCCAGGCGCCCGCGGACGATCGAGGCCTTCGGCCCGCCGCCGCACCCGGAGATCGCCCCGGCGTCGATGCACGCCGCCTACGAATACGGCGCCGCGCGGCGACATGCCGCCGGTCCGCCTGACCTGGTACCAGGGCGAGGAGAAGCCCGAGCCCTGGCGCGACCGGGGCGATCCCGAAGTGGGACAGCGGCGTGCTGTTCGTCGGCGTCGAAGGGGATGCTGCTGTCCGACTACGGCAAGCATCGTCCTGCTGCCCGAGAAGGACTTCCGCGACTTCAAGCGGCCCGAGCCGTCCATCCCCAAGTCGCTCGGCCATCACGCCGAGTGGATCCACGCCTGCAAGACCGGCGCGCCGACGACCTGCAACTTCGAGTACGCCGGCTGGCTCACCGAGGCGAACCACCTGGGCAACGTCGCCTACCGGGCCGGCAAGAAGCTCGAGTGGGACGCCGCCGGGCTGCGCGCCACGAACGCCCCCGAGGCCGAGCGTTCATCCGCCGCGAGTACCGCAAGGGCGTGGAAGCTGGCGTGATGGACCGTCAGCCGTGGGTATCGGGTGGCATGCTACGCCGTCCACGAGTATTCGAGGGGTTCGTATTGCATGTCCTTTGACCAAGGGAGCTTACGACAGATCGAGCGGATTTCGGGACTCGGTCGTGGTCGCATCTCCCGATCTTCGCCAGAGGCAACGAGTTGCGTCGATCCGGGTGTTCGACGCGGTCGGAAATCGGTCAAATGGACCTAACCGCATCAGACGTCAGCAGTTACGACGGAAAACCGGAAAACCGTGGACGGCGTAGGTGGCATGGTCACGTCCTCGTGGCCATGATTTCGGCCCAGCCTCCGGACGCGGCCACGAAGCCGTGGCCATGCCACCCGGCCGTTCCGATCAATCCACGCTGATCGACTTCGCGGCCAGCCAGTCGTAATACTCGCCGAAGTGCCGTTCGATCGCGCCCCGGTCGAGCCCGAAGTCCTCCAGCCGGTACCGGTGGACCCCGTGCTTCTGGCGAGGATTCTCGGCGATCCACCCGCGGGCCCGGGCTTCAAACTCCGGCGTGAAGTCATAGCCGAAGTGGTCGCAGATCGCCGCGACGGTGTCGATCGGCTCGGCGACCAGCCGCTCGTACGAGACGTCGTGGAACCGCCCCGCGTCGGCCTCGGACCGCGCATGGATCGCCCGGCGAGGGCCGATCGCCATCGCCTCGGCCATCTCGGCCCCGAGCCGGCGGAGGTCGAGCCGATCGGTCAGGATGCCGCGGAACCCGGCGGCCAGGCTGCTGACCGAGGGGATCACCTTCATCGGGTCGCGATGGGTGATCACGATCGAGGCGTCGGGGAACACCGCCAGCACGGCATCGAGCCCGAAGAGATGCGCCGGCGACTTGAGGACCCAGTGATCGCCGGGGTACTTCCACGAGAGGAGCTGGAGCTGCTGCTTCTCGTAGACGTATCCGGGGATGAGCGGCTGTTTGTCGAGCCAGCGGGGGTAGTCGGGCACGTCGAACATGAACCCGAGCATGCCGGCCGCGAACCGGTGGGCGAAGAGGTTGTTGTCCTCCTCCGGGCTCTCGGCCTCGAACTCGTGGGCGGTGGCCAGGCGGGGCGAGAGGCTGTAGAGGAGCTTCATCTGGCGGCGTGCCCGGCCGATCCGCGGGTCGGTCGCATACGTCGCGGGCTCCGGCGGCGGCGAGGGCTCGAGCGCCTCCCAGAACAGCATCGCCCGGGCCGCCGGGTCCTGCGAGAGCAGGCGGTGGAGGAAGGTCGTCCCGCTCCGCGGCAGGCCCGTGACGAACAGCGGCCGCCGCACCGGCACGCCGAGGATCTCGGGATGCCGCGTCAGGTCGGCCTGGATCTTCAGCCGGTTCGCCAGCAGGCTCGTGCAGTACTCGCGGAAGAAGATCCGGCCGAAGGCGTTGGCGGTATCGATGCCGTTGAACGCCTGGACGAGGACTTCCAGGCCCTCGCGGAAGTCGTCGCCGCCGAAGTCGTCCAGGCCCGTCCGCCGACGGGCCGCGGACATCATGTCCTCGGCCTCGACGCGGGGCCATCGCAGGCCGAGGCGCGCAGGCCTCGGCCCACGCCGTTGACGCCCTTCACCCACGCCGGCCTGCGGGTCTGCTCCCAGATCGCCTCGGGGCGGGCGGGCTCGAGGGAGGTCGGACGGACGTCCGCGACCCCGTGGACGTAGGTCATCGCGACCTCGCTGTCGTTGCAGGAGAGTCAGGAAGGATATCCAAGTGTACCACGCGATTCGGAGTCGGACCGAGCCCGGCAATTGCCACCATGCTGTCACGGCTCCCGCGAATCCGGGACCATTCATCGCCGAATCGTTTCGTCCCCGATGCTGAGCCCGACTCCCGGAAGGTCGAGGCCTTGTTCGGTCCGCTCGGCCGTCAGCCTTCGGAGCGCCCCGCCATACCGCTCCGCCTTGGCCCGGCGCTCCGCCGGGTCGAAGCGAATCGGGACCGTGGTCCGGTAGAACGAGGCCGCGAAGTCGCACGCCGCGGCCCAGGTCGCGAGCTGGACGTCGAAGTGGTCGGCACATTCGGCCAGTTCGATCCGCGGCGCCGGCGTCCGATCCGGCCAGCCGAAGGCGCCGCGCCCTTGAGCCCGGCCAGGATCGCCTCGGCCAGCGCGGCGTGCCCCTCGAACGACGGGTGCATCGCGTCGTTGAAGAGACCGTCATCGAGCTGCCCGCCCGGACGTCGGGAATGGAAGATGGCCTGCCCGTCGACGAGGATCACGTCATGACGCCGGGCCACCTCGCGGAAGACTGTCCTGGAAGTCGGAGGGACAGCGCATGGGATGTCCGTCGCAGTCCCTGGCCGCGACGTAGTGGCGATACGCCGCCTCCGATTCGCCCCCGGCCTGCAGGAGCCGGGCGAGCCGGAAATGCGTCTCCGCGAAGCCCGGCTGACGCTCGGTCAGGCTCCGGTACTGCTCGATGCTCGCGGCCGGGTCGCTCGCCTCCAGGTCCCGAGCCGCGGCGACCTCGCGGCGAAGGCCTCACGCTCAGCTCTCGAAGTCTCGGGCGGCAGGATCGAGCGGCTCGGCTCGAAGCCGGCGTCGTTGCCGGGCGGGATCACCAGGACGGGCAAGGCCCCGACCCGCTCGCAGTAGGCGACCAATCCCTCGAGACGGCGCCGGAAGTCGGCCAGCCGGGCGGAACGGTCGGCCGGGGTATGCGAGGGCACGTCGACGAGCGATCGAGGCCGAGGCCTCGGAGCGGCGGCCACGCGCTCCCGTTCCAGCGTCTCGCCGAGCAGCCGGGTCAGCGGCAAGTACCGCCCGACGAGCCCCGCGGCGGCCTCGGCGGGCGGCACGGGCTCGTCGAGATAGTACGGGACGTCCGACGACCAGCCGAACCGCGAGGCGAACTCGTTATGCCCGGCGTAGATGATCACGGCGTCGGGCTGCGATCGCGACTCGACGAGCCGCTGGTGCATCTGCTCCAGCGTCCAGCCCGGCCGAGCCTGGACCTCGACGTGGAACATCCGCCACGGGATCGCGCGGCGGAGCTGCCACGTGACGACCTTGCCGACCGAGAGCCAGTCGCGATACGGCACGCCCTCGGCGCTCGACTCGCCGACCACGACGATCCGGACGTCTCCCGTCTCGCTTCTTGCGTTGGGATGAGCGGGAGGGAGCGGAGGCGTCCGATGGAGCCAGGCCAGGTACGCTCCGGCCGCGGACTCGGCCAGCACGACCGCGATCATCATCGATGCCGCGAGGGCGACGCAGCGCATCAGCCGCGGCCTGCGGCCCGGTCCTCCTCCTCATCGCGATGCAAGCCGCCGCGAGCGCAAGGCTGACGGTCATGAGGGCGATCACGGCGCACGGATAGGCGACCCGGAGCCAGGCGAGGACCGCGATCCGCACGTCTCGACCCCCGGTGCCGGCAGTCAACCTCGGACTGCAAGCGCGCGACCAGGAGCGCGAGGACGAGCCCGCCGCCGACGACCCACCACCGGCCTCTCCAACGTCGGCCCGGCGCCGATGCGTCCATGAGAAGGCTCCGTCCCCACGCCCATTCCCGGGAATGCGGGCCACACTATAGGTGGAGCGTCCGATTCGATCCAGCCGCGTTCCCGGCCCACTTTTTCCAGCCCCCGTTTGGCGATCCACCGCCCGCCGGTTAGGATTGGGACTCGATCGACCCACCCCCGAAGTCGCCTGGACCGATGCCGCGATGAAAGCCCTGCTGCTGGAGGCGCCCCGGGACTTCCGGCGCATCGAGACCGACGAGCCCGCCAGCCCGGGTCCCGGCGAGGCCCTGGTCCGCGTCCATCGCGTCGGCATCTGCGGCACCGACATCGGCGGCTATCTCGGCAAGATGCCCTTCTTCAGCTACCCCCGCATCCCCGGCCACGAGCTGGGCGTCGAGGTTCTCGAAGTCGGCTCGGGAGTCGCGAACGTCAAACCGGGCGATCGCTGCGCCGTCGAGCCGTACATCAACTGCCAGCAGTGCCACGCGTGCCGCCGCGGCAAGACGAACTGCTGCGAGAAGCACCAGACGCTCGGCGTCCACTGCGACGGCGGCCTCCGGCCCCGTTTCCTCGTGCCCGCCCGCAAGCTGCATGTCTCGCGGTCGCTCGCCTTCGAGCAGCTCGCCCTCGTCGAGACGCTCGCGATCGGCTGCCATGCCGTCGACCGCGGCGCGCCGCGGCCCGAGGACTCGTGCCTCGTCATCGGCGCCGGGCCGATCGGGCTGGCGACGCTGGAGTTCGTCAAGCTCACCGGCGCGAAGGCCATCGTCGTCGACGTGAACGAGGCCCGGCTCGACTTCTGCCGCTCGCGGATGGGCGTCGCCCACACCGTCCAGCCGTCCGACCATCTCGAAGGCGATCTCCGCGACCTGACCGACGGCCACATGCCGGACGTGGTGATCGACGCGACCGGCAGCGTCGCCTCGATGTCGAACGCCTTCGGTCTGATCGCCCACGGCGGCCGGCTCGTCTTCGTCGGGATCACGACCGATGAGGTCCGGTTCAAGCACCCGGTCTTCCACCGGCCCGAGGGGACGCTGCTACTGCTCGCGGAACGCCCCGTCGGCCGACTTCCGCCGGATCATCGACCTGATCGAGGCCGGCCGGATCGACACCGGGCCGTGGATCACGCACCGGACCGGGTTCGACGATCTGCCCGGCGTTTTCCCGACGTTCACGAGGCCCGAGACGGGCGTCATCAAGGCCGTCGTCGACGTCGGCTGAGGAGCTTCGCGACGTGATCCGCTCGGCCGTGACCGTCAGCCTCGTCGCCGAAGCCCGCGGGGGCCCGTTCGTCTTCTGGGACGACCTGCCCGCGGCCTGCCGCAAGGCGAAGGCCCTCGGCTTCGACGCGATCGAGGTCTTCCCGCCGGGTCCGGAGGCGATCGGCGGCGATCTCCGCAAGCTCCTCGACGACCACGGCCTCGATCTGGCCGCAGTCGGCACGGGCGCGGGATGGGTCAAGCACAGGCTAACGCTCACCTCGGCCGATCCGTCGGTCCGCGAGCGTGCCCGGGACTTCGTTCGGTCGATCATCGACGTCGCCGGGGCTCTCGGGGCGCCGGCGATCATCGGCTCGATGCAGGGTCGGACGCTGCGAGGCCGGCCGCGACGCCGCAACGCAGCATCTCGCGCGAGGCCCTCGAAGACCTCGGCGACCACGCGGCGACATACGGCGTGCCCCTGATTTACGAGCCCCTGAATCGCTACGAGACCGACCTGGTCAACACGGTCGAGGCCGGCGTCAGCCCTGGTCCGATCGCTGAAGACGAAGAACGTCCGCCTCCTGGCCGACCTGTTCCACATGAACATCGAGGAGGCCGACATCGCCGCGGCCCTGCGAGCCGGCGGCGAGCACATCGGCCATGTCCACTTCGTCGACTCGAACCGCCGTCCGGCCGGCTGCGGTCATCTCGACTACGTCCCGATCGCCCGCGCCCTGACCGAGATCGGCTACGACGGTTTCGCCTCGGCCGAGGCCCTGCCCTACCCTGATTCGGATGCCGCGGCGTCCCGGACGATCGACTCGTTCCGCCGATTCTTCCGCCCCGGAGCCAGCGACTGATGACCACGCCCTCGACCCTCGGACTCCGCCCGAGCTTCGGCTTCGGCGACCGGCTCGGCCTGGCGACGCCCGGGCACGTCGCGGCCATGCGCCGGGCCGGCCACGGGATCGAGCCGATCTTCCCCCAGCAGTCGATCCGCGAGATGACCCGCACCGGCCGCAACCCCGCGGGCGTCATGGGCGATGCCCTCGATGGGATGCGCAGCGCCGGCTGGGCCGGCATCACGGGCGCCGACGCGGACCACCTGAAGACGCCGGCAGGACGTCGACGCCACGGCCGCCGCCGGCTTCACCTTCTTCACGATCGACCCGTCCGACCACGTCGACCCCCATGCCGACGGCTACGACGAGCCGACCCTCCGCGCGAAGTTCGCCTCCGTGGCCGGCGAGGTCGGCTGGCTGGACGCCTATCGAGGCCGGAAGGTCAAGCTGCCGACAGGGACGACGATCACGCTCGACGACACGGCCTGCCTTCGCGCGGCGGTCAAGTACGGCCGGGCGCTGAACCACGCCGTCCGGCTGGCCGACCACATCGCGGAGACTTGCAGGGCGGCGGGCCAGGGCTACGAGATCGAGCTGAGCGTCGACGAGACCGAGCAGCCGACGACGCTGGCCGAGCACTACATCATCGCCGACCGCTGCCTCGACCGCGGCATGAAGCTCGTGAGCCTCGCCCCGCGGTACATCGGCGACTTCGAGAAGGGCGTCGACTACAAGGGCGACGTGGCGGCCCTCGAACGCTCGCTCCGCGACCACGCGGCGATCGCCGACACGCTCGGCCCGTACAAGCTCAGCCTGCACTCGGGCTCCGACAAGCTCTCCATCTATCCCGCCCTCGCCCGCGCGACCGCCGGCCGGTTCCACGTGAAGACGGCCGGCACGAGCTATCTCGAAGCCCTGCGCGTGGTCGCCCGATGCGACGAGCGCCTGTTCCGCGAGGTCATCTCCTTCGCCCGCGACCACTACGACCGCGACAAGGCGACCTACCACGTGTCGGCCACGCTCGCCTCGGCACCCCCGCCAGAGGAGGTCGGTGACGCGGTCGAGCTCGAGCGGCACTATCTCGAGCTCTGGTCCGAGGTCGAACCGGGACGCGGCTTCACGAGGCCGGGTCGGCAGATCCTCCACTGCACGTTCGGCTCGGTCCTCACCGACCCGACGCTGGGGCCGGCCGTCCGAAAGGTCGTCGAGTCGAACCTCGAGACCTACACCGAGGTCCTGGCCGACCACTTCGGCCGCCACCTGGACGCCCTCCGGGCGGGGATGTGAGACGACGAATGGCGGACGCGAAGTATCTTGTCGACCTCTTCGGCCTGGACGGAAAGGTCGCCGTCGTGATCGGCGGGACGGGCGTCCTCTGCGGGGCCATGGCCGAGGGGCTGGCGAGGGCCGGCGCCTCGGTCGTCATCGCAGGCCGAGATTCGGAGAAGGGAGCCCAGCGGGTCCGGGCGATCGAGGATGCGGGTGGAAAGGCCTCATTCGCGCCGGTCGACGTCATGCGGCGGGCGTCGATCGAGGCGCTGCTCGTCCGCGTTCTCGACTCGCAAGGGCGGGCCGACCTGCTCATCAACGGCGCCGGCGTGAACAACGCCACCCCGTACTTCGACGCTGAAGGACGAGGACTGGGACCGCGTGTTCGACAGCAACCTCAAGGCCGTCCACTGGGGCTGCCAGGTCTTCGGCCGGAGCATGGCCGAGGCGGGCGGCGGGGCGATCCTGAACGTGGCGAGCGTGACCTCGCACACGCCGCTCTCGCGCGTGTTCGCCTACTCGGCCTCGAAGGCCGCCGTCATCAACCTGACGCAGAACGTGGCCCGCGAGCTCGCGCCGGCGGGCGTCCGCGTGAACGCGATCTGCCCGGGCTTCTTCCCCGCCGAGCAGAACCGTAAGATCCTCGACCCGACCCGCGTCGAGAACATCATGCGGAACACGCCGATGGGCCGGTTTGGCGAACCCGATGAGCTGATCGGCGCGACCCTGCTCCTGCTCTCGCCCCGCGCGGGCAGCTTCATCACCGGCGCCGCCTATTACGTGGACGGCGGCTTCACGGCCATGCGGTTCTGATCGATCGTGCACCGCGGCTTCGCAAGCTGGGGTCGCCACATCCGCCGGCTCACGATACGATCCCGCCGGGCCCCCGGAGCACGAACGGAGTTGTGTCGCGCGGAGCCCGTCCGTCCGACGGATGAGGATCATGCGAGACGCCCAATCTCCCGCGGTCGCAGCCAGGAAGGTCCGAACCCGTCCCGGCCGGGCGTGAGACCCGTCGGAATACCTGCCCACCCTCGACGGCTGGCGGGCGGTGGCGATCCTCTGGGTCATGGCCTGCCACAGCCAGGGCCAGCTCTTCGGCCCCGAAGGATTCTGGCCCAATCGAGCGATCGCCCGCGCCGCCGAGCGGGGCACGTTCGGCGTCGACATCTTCTTCGGGATCAGCGGGCTCCTGATCTGCACGCGACTTCTCTCCGGCTGGCGCGCCCGCGGCCGCATCGACCTGGCCGACTTCTACCTCCGCCGCGCCTTCCGGATCTTGCCGCCGTTTTTCCTCTACCTCGTCGCGATCGGCGTCCTCTGGGCCGCGGGAATCCTGACGCTTGGCCCGCTGGCGTACGCGAGCTGCTTCGTCTTCCTCCGCAACTACATCCCCGAGCCCTACGTCTGGACCGACCCCTTCACGGCGCACGCGTGGTCGCTGTCGGTGGAGGAGCACTTCTACCTGATCTGGCCCGCCCTGCTCGGCGGGCTTGCGACGATCCCTCGAGCCCGCCGCGCCGCCGTCCTGATCGCCGTCGCGTCGATCGGATGGAGCTTCCTCGACTTCAATGCCCGGGCCTCGACCCGGTTCCTTCACCTGCCAATCAACCACCACTACTGGCGGACCGACTACAGTCTCGGCGGCCTGCTCCTCGGCTGCTGGATGGCCCTCTGCCTCGTCGAGCCCGCACGGCGGGAACGGATCGCCCGACGTCTCTCGCCGGCCGTCTGGTGGCTGCTACTGGCTCTGTTCCTATGGCTGACGACATCGGTCCGCGAGAACGCCGCGCGGGCGATCGTGGCGCCGATCGTTCCGCTCCTGCTGGCGGGCACGCTCCTGCATCCCCACGCGCTGGCGGGCCGCATCCTGGAATGGGGTCCGCTCCGCTGGGTCGGGCGGATTTCGTACAGCCTCTACCTCTGGCAGCAGCTCTTCCTGATCCCGCCCACGGCCACGCGGCCCCTCGGCCGGCTGCACGACCTCCCGTTCGCCTGGATCGCGGCCTTCGCTTGCGCCCTGGCGAGCTATCACCTGATCGAACGACCGGCGATCTCGCTGGGACAGCGGCTCTGCCGCCGGCGCCGGCAAGGCTCGGCGAACCCGGCCCTCGTCCTGCGCGGCCCACACCTAGGACGCGCGATGGCCGAATCCAACGACTCGTGACGGCTGGTCATGAAACGCGGCAGCACCCGGGTGAACTGATCGGGGGCCTCCGATCACAGGGAGGCGAGCCATCTCCGCATCTCCGCGGGGTCCTCGCCGAACATCAGCGAGCCGGGCACGATCCAGTCCGCCCCGGCGTCGTGGACCCACGGGACGCTGGCGCGGCGGATGCCGCCGTCGACCTCGATCTCCGTCGCCAGCCCCCGTTGACCGATGAGCTCGCGGGCCCGACGCACCTTACCGGGCGTGCCGGCGTCCATCGACGCCCCCTTGATGCCCATCTGCGGTGCCGAGGAGAGTGACCAGGTCGAGTTCGCCCCAGTAGGGTTCCAACAGCTCCAAGCCCTCCCCGACGCCGAGCGAGATCCCGACAAACTTCCCGCGTTCCTTCGCGGCACCGATCACCGCGTCGGGGTCCCGGGTCGAGTCGAGGGCAAAGATGAAGCCGTCGGCACCCGCGTCGGAGAATGGTCCGACCCAGGCCAGCGGGTCGTCGGTCATGAGGTGCACCTCCAGCGGGATCGAGGCGTGCCTCCGGACGGCCGCGACGAGGTCGGGGAAGAACAGCAGGGCGGGCACGTAGTGGCCGTCGGCGACGTCGAGGTGGAACCGCTCCGAGTGCGGCTCGACGCGGCGGATCTCCCGGGCGAGGTTCGCGAGGTCGGCGGACCACAGGGAGGTCGAACATTTGAGCATCGGTGCGGTCCTAGACGCCTATCCGGCCTTGGCGCGGGACGGCCCCGAGGAAATAGGAGCAGGAAGGGCAGATGATCGTCTTCCCGGAGTCGGCCTCGGAGAGTCCTATGCCCTGCCCGCAGCCGGGGCATTGAACGACGTCGATGACCTTGGGGCTGCCCGCGTCCCTCCGGGGCGGGATCGCGACCAGACACGCCGGGCAGGTCACGACCCCGCGATCGGCGTCGACGATCATCTCGCCGGCGTAGCCGCACGCGGTGCAGACCGGGTCGACGGCGACAGGTTCCGGACGCCCGGTCCCGCACGGCGTCCGGAGCCATGAAGCGATCCGGGCCTCGGGATCGGTGCGGGCCCCGCAGGCGGGGCAGACGTCGCCCTCGGCGATGAAGGCAGAGCCGCAGGACGGGCAGATCGACATGACGGGTCCTCCGTCGTCAACGCGGCAGGCCGAGCCGTACGTGGTGAGAGTTTATCCAGGCGGGGCCGACCTGTCCGGGGCCCCGGGCGTCACCTCGGCCCAGGACCCGTCGGCCAGTCGCGAATCCCGCGTTCGTCGACTCGCAGGCGGGGGATCACGCCGCCGCCGGGCCGCCGCCGACTTTCGCCGGGGCAAGTACGACAGGTCGATTGCCGACTGTTCCGAGGTGATCCGGCTCGCACCGGACGACGTCGAATCCGAGACCGGACCGCGTGCGTCGATATCCCGTCGGTTTGGCACCGGACCCAGGCGCACGGTCCGACGCCATCGGCGACGTCCATTTCGGCACCAGGCAGTAGGCCCACCTCTCATGGAGGACGCACGAGCAGCTACGGGACCCAGCCCGGAATCGAGTCCCGTCGACGATAGGCCCGACTCCCAGGGCAACGTATCCGACGATCCGATAGGCTTCCCGCTCGATGACGAGCCGACCAGTCGTCCGCCCGATCTGCTGCGGAATCTGCTGCGAAAGACGAAGGGCTCCTTGCGGCATTCTCTCGCAGCCGGAAGTCCTTGTCTTGCATCGAGTACTAATGGGCGGCGCTCGGATTCGAACCAGCGACTTCCACCGTGTGAGGATGGCACTCTAACCGCTGAGTTAGCCGCCCTTCTGATCCGACGCCAGATTAGCGGACGACGGCGCCCGTTTCAAGGGCCGATGAGGCGGCCTCCGCCGTCCGCGGCGTCAGTCGCTGTGCGGCTGCGGCTCGTATTCCATGGTCGGCACCGGCGAGGCGTCGGGCGACTCGAACTTGGGGACGGTCGGCTCGGTCGACTCGGCGTGGTGGTACGAGGGCACGACCGGGCTGTGGGCCAGGTCCGTGGCGGCGCGGAATTCGTCCTCGACGCCGCGGAGGCCTTTCTTGAACTCGATGATACCCCGGCCCAGCGACCGGCCGACCTCCGGCAGTCGCTTGCCGAACAGGAGCACCGCCACGCCCATGACGACCATCAGCTCCATCGGATTCAGGTTGGGGAACACCGACGTCTTCCTCCAGCAGACTCGGGATGGGCCACCGGATCGCGCGGGGGTCGGGTCACGGCTGCTCGATCGGCGGCTTCTTGTCGGCGGTCACGGCCTGGTCGAGCTCGTCCTCGACGCCTGCGACGCCCTTCTTGAACTCGGTCACGCTCTTGCCGAGCGACCGCATCACGCTGGGCAGGCGGTTGCCGAAGATCAGCAGGGAGATGAAGCCGATGACCAGCAGCTCTTGCATGCCGGGCATCCAACCGAAGAGGGGAGTCATCGCGGTTCTCCTTGAGCGGGTCGGTCGGTCTCGGTTCGTGATCAGGGGCGTTTCCCGGAGGTCGCGGTCATGCTCATGACGATCCAGGAGGCCACGGCGGCGGCGGAGATCCCCAGCAGGAACAGGAACCAGGGGTCGCGGAGCGGGTGGACGGGCGCCGGATCGGGCTCGGTCGACCGTCTCGCCGGCTGCGTCCGCTTCCACGGCTTGAGCAGGTCGAACCAGCGCGACCGGAAGGCGCCGGACCGGCCGACCGTCGCGGCGGCCAGGAGCAGGATCAGGAGCCAGGCCCGGGGGTCGGCGACGAGTGCCCACGTCCGGAGCCAATCGAGGCGGTCGAACATGGCGCGGGACGTCCGCCGGCGCGCGACGCCGGTTGCCTCTTCGGGAGTCGGTGCGGGGATATCCCAGAGCGGAAGGGCCGACAGATCGGCACCGACCGGGGGTGCGTCTCGGCAGGGACGACGCGAGGAAGGTCTGACCCACTCATCGTAACCTTTCCGCCTGGCGAGTCAATCACTTATTCGACCGGGTGTACCTCCCGATTCTGGGCGAAGGCGACAGCCCCAGTTCCGCCGCCCCGCGGCCCCTCCCGATGGCTCGGATCGCGGCTGGGCGGCGGGCGATGGGGACATCGGGGGCGTGTCTCGGTCGGCGACGATGAGGAATTACCGACCGAAGCCAATTTTCCGCAAGTCCATTTTGCACAAAGACTTGTATGCGGTTTTTTTCGGCCATGGTGACGAGGTCGAAGCCGAACCGGGCCATCCCGGGCCAGGTCGATGCGCCGGGCGTCCGGAATCGGGAGCGAGACCCGACTCGACCCGTTCACTCCTCGATCCCGGCCAGCCGCTTGACCGGGGCGTCCCCCGTCGGGTCCGCTATTGCGGACCATGGGCCAAGACTCAGTGCGAGCCGACCATGAACGAACCGAACGGGTCACCGGAACGCCTTCCCGCCGACAAGCCCCCCCGGCTCGTCTCCCTTGACGTCTTCCGCGGCCTCACGATCGCCGGCATGATCGTCGTCAACAACCCCGGCTCGTGGTCCGCCGTCTATCCGCCGCTGAAGCACGCCGAGTGGAACGGCTGGACGCCGACCGACCTCGTCTTCCCGTTCTTCCTGCTGATTGTCGGCGTCGCCATCCCCTTCTCGTTCGGCAGAAGAAGCGACTCGGGGACGGGTCGGTTCGGGCTCGTGCTGAGGATCATCCGGCGGTCGCTCGTCATCTTCGGCCTCGGCCTGCTGCTGGCCGGGTTCCCCGCCTATGACCTGGCGAAGATCCGCATCCCGGGCGTGCTCCAGCGGATCGCGGTCTGCTACCTGGTCGCGTCGATGATCGAGCTGGTCGCGGGCGTCCGGACGAAGGTCGGCATCATCGTGGTGTTGCTCGTCGGCTACTGGCTGGCGATGGCGTACGCCCCGTACCCCGGTCACGAGGTGGGCGACCTGAGCCGGCCGGGGAACCTCGCGGCGTTCGTCGATCGCGCGGTCTTGCCCGGCCACCTCTACAAGGCGGAATACGACCCGGAGGGACTGCTGAGCACGATCCCCGCCGTGGCGACGACGCTGATCGGCGTCCTCGCCGGCCACTGGCTCCGCTCGGGACGTTCGGCGTTCGAGAAGGATGCCGGGCTGTTCGTCGCGGGGTGGTTCGGGGTCGTGCTCGGCCTGACCTGGAATGGGTTCTTCCCGATCAACAAGGCCCTCTGGACCAGCTCGTTCGTGCTGCTCACGGCCGGGCTCGGGCTCCAGACGCTGGCGGTTTGCTACTGGCTGATCGACATCCACGGCATCCGGGCGTGGTCGCGACCGTTCGCGATCCTGGGGAGGAACGCGATCACGGCGTACGTGCTCTCGGGACTGGTCGCCCGACTGCTGGGGATGGTTTCGTGGCAGGGTGCGTCCGGAGACAGGGTCACGCCCAAGGGATGGTTCGTCCAGTCGCTTGCCGCGATGGGGCTCGCGCCGGTGAACGCCTCACTGGCCTTCGCGATCCTCTTCCTGGCGGTGATCTTCGTGCCGATCGTCGCGATGGACCGGAAGGGGATCTACCTCAAGGCGTAGCGCAGGCGTCCTCGTAGGGTCCGCCATGCGGACCATCCGGCGGCGATGGCCGCGATCGAAGATGGTCCGCATGGCGGACCCTACGAGGAACGCGATGAGCAGGCGAGGGACGACCTCAGGGCGTTGCGCCCGAGCGGCCGGGCTTCGCCTCGTCGCCGCCTGAGGCCTGCTGGCGGTTACCGTCCGAGCCGTTCGACGAGCCGTTACCCTGGTTCGCCTGCGGCTGCTGCCTTCGCTGCTCGTCGATCTGCCGCTTGAACTGGGCGAGCCACTCGTCCTCGTCGGGGAGGTCGGAGTGGTCGTTGGCGGGGGCCGAGGGGCCGTTGTCCGTCTTCGGCGGGGCCGGGGGCGCGACCGAGGCGATCGGCTCGGGGATGGGAGGCGCGGCGTCGTCGAGGTCGTCGGCCACCGGCGCCGCGCCCTCGGGCTTGGGGCCGAGTCCGTCGCCCTGGACGCTCGCGGCGCGCTTCGGCTTGGCGTCGAACCGCCGCTTGAACTCGGCGAGGTCCTCGGCCTCGGGCGGGCTGTAGGGCCGGAACTTCTCGAGCCGGCCCTGCTCCTCGCTGTAGAAGAACGCCCGGTTCTCGCCGAGCCGGCCGGCGGCGGGCGAGTCGATGAGCTGGCTGGAGTCGGCGGCGCTCATCTGGAAGAGCATCCGCATCTCGAACTCGCCCATGCCCTGGCGGTCGAGCGTCCGGTTCAGGTTCGAGACCGTGTCGCACCACGTCGAGGACGTGGACGTTCGACGTGCGGGCCCTTCGCGGAGGATCGTCGACGAACTGCCGCGAGGGCGAGGCCGCTCTTGTCGCCGCCGAACGATAGCCGAAGTCGTTCTCGTCCTTGCGGAGGTCGCGGAACCGGGTCAGGTCGAAGATGACCAGGTAGATCGCCGGCATGTCGGCCGGCTCCTCGAGCCGACGGCGCTCGACGATCTCGGCGATCTCGTCGATGATCTGCGGCACCGAGTCGCGATCGTCCCGACCTCGAACGGGTGCGGGATGACGTCGTCCAGCCGCGGCAGCAGGCCGAAGAACGGGCGAGTCGGTCGGCGTGCCGTCGAACAGGACGAACCGGCGCCCCGTGCGAGGTGCCGGGCTGCGTGATGGGCGGCCAGGCTGAGGATCGCCGCGGACAGGACGCCGGCCGCCGGCTCGGGCTGCTGGCCGACCATCAGGAGATGGCTGCCCGCCTGGCGGCTGGATCGGGGCGTCGGTCGGGTCCTTGATCGCGATCGCGTCGCCGAGCCACGCCGGGATCGTCCGCGGCGTCGTCGGGCCAGCCGGGCGCGTCGAGCAGCCGGTTCAGGCCCGGATTCGTCGTCAGGATCGCCGGCAGTGTTCCCCTCGAAGACGATCGGCTTCGGCGTTCGGCAGTCCGCGCTCGTCGTTCAGCCGGCGCCAGGTGCTCCAGGTACTCCTCGCGCTTGGCGTCGGCGAGCCAGACGACCTGGAAGACGTGGTTGCCCTCGATCATCCCGTTCGGCGTCGTTGTAGATCGCCTCGCCGGGGCGGGAGAGCAGCCGGGCGGCGGAGTTGTCCTCGCTGAGGATCAGGTGCGAGTCGGCCTCGCTGCACTGCAGCGCGATGCGGATCGCCATCTGCGCCGATCGTGCGTCCGGGCCAGGCCGTAGGCACCGCCGAGCGTCTGCGAGCCGAGCGAGGACGTGGATGCCGAAGGCACGGCCCTGGCGGACGAGGCGGTCGAGCAGGAGCGACGCCTCCTGGGCGAGCTTGTCGTCCTCGATGAAGAACTCCTGGAACTCGTCGACGAGGAGCAGGATGCGCGGGCAGGTCCTCGTCGGGCCGGGCCGCGCGGTAGCTGGCGACGTCCTGGACGCCGACCTCGCGGTACAGCTCGCCGCGGCGCTTCAGCTCGACGTCGAGCCGCTGCGAGCACGCTCAGGCCGAACTCGCGCTCGCTCTCGACGGCGATGACGCGGGCGTGCGGCAGCTCGTGGGCGGCGTAGGTCTTGAACTCGACGCCCTTCTTGAAGTCGATCAGGTAGAGCTCGACCTCCTTCGGGCTGTACCACAGCGCGACGTTGGTGATCAGCGCGTGCAGCAGCGTCGACTTGCCGGAGCCGGTCTTGCCGGCGATGAGCACGTGCTGCGACGTCCCCTTGCCGAGCTTGAGGTTCTGGAGCTTGGTGGCGCCGGCGCGGCCGAGCGGGACGTCGATGCTCGGCGGCTGTCCCGGTCGTCCAGTACTTGTCGACGGTCGGGGCGATGACCTCGAACGGGACCTCGACGCGGCTGGGCCTCCTTGGCGACTTGCGGCCGACCTCGTGGAGCAGCTCCGGTCATGGCCTCCTGACGTCGGGCGGCGCTGTCGAGCAGGAGCGGGAACTGCTCGAAGACCGGCGTCCTGCCAGACGAACTTGCCGTCCTTGCGGACGAGGTTGACGCGAGTTCGGCTCGAGGTCCTTGGCGTTGAAGCCGAACGGCGTCTGGATCGACGGTGTCGACGCTGATCAGCGTGTAGACGCCGCAGCGGGCGCCGCTGTTGGCGATGCTGGTCAGCGTCGTTGAGGCCGGTCTCGCTGAAGCCGTGGCCGGGAAGTTGGCGATCGACGAGGATGCGGTACGGCTCGGCGACCTCGCCGGCCTGGGCGTTGTATTCCTCGATCGTCGCGTACTCGTTGCGGAGGTACGTCTGGATGACGTTCTCCATGTGCTCGGTCAGGTCGTCGAGCCGCTGGTCGATCTGGGCCGGTGTCGGTCCAGATCCGCTGGCTGACCAGGACCTCGTCGTAGTCGATCAGGTGCATGAACGACGGCGAAGTTCTGGCCGAGGCCGACGGGGTCGATGATCGTGAACCGGACGCGCCCGGCGGGATCGCGGTGAGGAGGCGGAGCATGACGGCCTGGAGCAGGTCGACGGCCTTGTCGCGGCCGTCCTCGCCGCTGCGGATCAGCAGCGAGCCCTTGCCCTGGAAGTCGAGCAGCGCCGGCATGACGAAGTCGGTCGGCCCGACGGGCTTCAATCGCTCGTCCTCGGGCGTGCCGTTGGGGAGCTTGCCGGGCTTGACCTCGAACTCGCCGAACCGGACGCCCGGCGGATCGGCCTGGGGCGGGTCCCAGCCCTTCCAGCCGTCCTTCCACTCGGGGAAGAGGCGGTCATTGTCGGCGTGGATCGCGGCGACGTCCTGCATCACCGCCGCCGAGCCCTCGGTCCAGCGCTTGAGCAGGCCCTCCCAGTGCTGGGCCACGGCCTCGGCGTGGGCCTTGGCCTTGACCGCGTGGTCCTCGTCGAGCTTCTTCAGCGCGGCCTCGGCGGCGGTCTTCGTCTCGACGAGCTTCTTCGACCACTTCTCCTCGGCCGCCTTGAGCGCCTCCCCGGCCTTGCCGGCGAGGTCGGCGAGCATCGGGGGATACATTGCCTCGACCCGCGTCCGCTCGGTCCCTAGCCGCTCCTCGGCGGCGGCGGTCCGCTTGGCGAGCTCGTCCTCGGCCCGCTTCAGCTCGCTCTCGCGGCGGTTCTCGACGGCGTCCTTCTTCGCCTGGTGATCGGCCTCGAGCCAGGCCTTGGCCTCCTCGGCCAGCCGGGCGGCGCGCTCGACCTCGTACCGGAGCGGGACGGCGACCTTGGTCACGCCCTTCTTCGCGATGGCCGAGAGGCCGAGGAAGAGCAGCACGGCCAGGACGAGGCCACCGACCCCGCCGCCGATCGCCCCGACCGTGCCCGCCGCGAACAGGCCGATGACGGCCGGGACGGCGATCAGCATGATCGCGACGAAGGCGAACGCGCCGGGCTGGAGGGCCTTGATCGTCCCCAGCTTGTGGAAGGAGACGAGGTGCGCGTCCATCGCGTGGATCGCGTCGCGGTACTCGGTGACGACCGTCGGCGCGGTCTCGGCCTCCTCCGCGCCTTCCTCTCCCTCGGGCTTCGGCTCGGCGGCCGGCTCCGGCGCGGGTGCGGGCGGCTCGTAGGTCGCGCCGGGCTTGATGAACCGCTTGTACTTGGCCAGCAGCTCGTTCGCCTCGGTCTCGAGCGTCTGGCGGTTCGTCTCGTCGCTGGCGAGGCTCCGCGTCATCGCCTCGTAGTACTTCTTGACCTCGCCCTTGCCCGAGTCGTAGACGGCCGACGTGTTCCAGCGCGTGTCGTCGGCGAGCTTCTTCGCCTTGCCGGTTTCGTTGGCGAACTTCTGCTTGTAGGCCTTGGTCGCGGCGTCGTACTCGGCCCGGGTCTTGTCCTGGGCCGCCTTCGCATCGGACTTGATCTTGTTGATCTCGGCCTCGGTGCCGGCCTTGACCTGCTGGATGGCCTGCGCGGCCTTCTGCTCGAGCGCGCGGCGCGGACCGATACTCGGCCTCGATCGTCACGCCGCGGGTGGCGAGCTCGCCCGTGAGCTTCGCCTCGCCGGCCGCGCGCTCGGCCGCGTTCTTGTTCAGGCTGTCCAGGACCCCGACTTCACGCTCGATCAACGACGGCTCGGACATGGTGCACTCGGCCTTCCCGGGGTCGTTCAACAGTCGGTCTCGATCGTCGGAGCGATGGCGTGGAGTCCCGCGTCGGCGTCGACGCCGGCCGGCGGCCCACTCACGAGCAATCCCGGCGCATCTTCTGGATGATCTCGTCGAGCGTGTGCATCCCGCGGCTCGTCGCGGTGGTCTGCGTGATCCACGGGGCGATGTGCTGCGACTCGAACCGCTCGCGGATGATGTCGCTCCACGACTCCGACACCTCGTCCCACTTGCGGCGGAGGTTCTTGGCCGCGTAGCCGAGCTTGCCCGATCCGTCGCTCATGGTCGATTCCTCCCGCCGGTCCCGGTCACGTGGTCGAGGTCTCGGGCGGCGCCATGCGGACGTATTCTTCGAGGGCGATGATCATCCGCTCGAGCTTGCCCAGGCCCTTCTCGACATCCCCCTCGAGCATGTCGCCCAGGGGCCGCGACTTGCCGTGGTATTCGTCGATCGCGTGCTGGAGCGGGGACACCCACTTCTTGACCGTCTCGATCTTCGCCTCGGCCTCGCGGACCCGCATCGTCGCGATCCGGACCGCCTCCTTCTGGTCCGAGTCCTGCACCGCGCCGCCGGGCTTGGCCTGGAGCTTCTTCTTGTGCAGCTCCGACTGGGCCATCGCCAGCTTCTCCTTGCGGCGCTTGAGCTCCTCGGCCCAGTAGACGCGCTGCCCGTTGAGGAAGTCGGTCGCGCGGCGGCACTCCATCTCGACCGAGATCAGCGCGTTCTTGCCGTCCTCGCGATACTGCACGATCCCCTCGTACAGCATCCGTAGCGCGTCGATCGAGTTGACCTGCGCGGATTCGCCCATGGTCGCGATCTCCCGTCCGATCAGCGCTGCTGGAGATACTCCTCGACGCGCTCGGCCTTGCGGAGCAGGAACGGGATGTGCTGGTTCGAGGCCTCGACGAAGCGGTGGATCGCCACGAGCGTCTGCTCGAACTCCTCGGTGAACTTCACCTGCTCGCGGTCGCGCCAGGTCTGCGAGAGGCCGTTGAGCTGACCGTGCATTTGGGACATGCGGGCCTGGAGGTCGTTGTTGAACGTCTTGAGGCTCTGCGCGAACCGGCGCAGCTCGCCCGGGTCAACAATGGCTTGGGCCATGGGAGCAGACTCCCTCGGATCGGAGTGGGCCTTCGTGACGTGTCGGGATCGGTGGAATCCCGTCCGTATGAGCGTAACCCACGGCTCGGCCCGCGTAAAGGACCGGATCGGGCCCCGCGGGCCTTTTCGAGGGCCGGTTCAGGCCCCGGCCACGCATTCCGCCGCGAGCCTTCGTCGCTCCGCCAGGGACGGGATGCGGGCCGGCGGACGATCGGGCCTGTCGTCGTGCGTCCGGCCGTCGAGAAGCCGGCCCGTCTTGCCCTTACGGACGCCGCCCCACTGCTTGAAGAAGAACGGCACGCCCGCCTCGTCGCAGCGGTCGCGGACCGCGCGGATCCAGTCCGGGTCGAGCGGCCGCGCGCCGGGGCCGCTCTCGCCGCCGGCGATGACCCAGCCGATGCCCGTCGAGATCGAACGGGCCCAGGTCCTCGAGCAGCGGTTCGACCGAGAGCATCCTCAGGCCCGCCGGCGCCGCGCGGAGGTGCTCGATCCTGGGCAGGCCGTGCTTGCGATCCTCGACGCTCACGCCCCACCAGATGTGCGGCCGCTCGGCGGCGAACCGGAGCGGGCCGCGGAGCATGTCGCGGAGCCGCTCCGACCGCTTCGTCAGCACCTGGTACGTGTGCCAGTCGGCCGCGGCCATGACCCGGGTGATGGCGACGATCGTCGCGTCGTCGACGTCGCGGTGGAACAGGTCGCTCATCGAGTTGACGAAGACCATCCGCGGCCGCGTCCACTCGAACGGCTCCGCCCACTTCTCGCGGACGATCCGGAGGTCGAAGCCCTGCTCATAGGGGTGGCCCGGGACGCCCCGGAACCGCTCGGCGAACGTCTCGGCGTAGCAGTGGGCACACCCGGGGCTGATCTTCGTGCAGCCGCGAATCGGGTTCCAGGTGACGTCGGTCCACTCGATCGTCGTGTTGACGGACATGGTGGCTTCTACTTCGCGCCGGACGCGGGCCGAGGCGGGTCCATCGTCCAGTCGAAGCGTCGCCTCGAACGGCTCCCACCACGGGGCGACCCCGCCCGCGCCGACGTGACGCCCGAGCGCGGGGGGATCGATCTTGTAGACGAGCCGGTACTGCCCGGGCGGAGGCTTGAGGACGTTGGCGCCGTAGTGCAGGCCGTCGGCGGCGACCATGGGCAAGAATTCGCCCGACTGAAGCGGCTTGCCGCCGCCGGCCGGGAGGATCTCGTAGTGGACCTTGAGGTAGGGGACGAACTCGTCCCTGGCGAACCCGTTCGGGTTGTCGGCCGTGGCGTGGATGTCGGCCTCGAGGTGGATGACGTCGTCCGACGGGTCGGGCATGCCCGCCATGCGCGACCGACGGCAGCCAGACCGCGGCGACGACCATGTGGTTCTTGATGACGTCGTCGCCGATGGGCGTCTCGATCCCACCCGTGCGGGTCGACGACGCCGGCAGACGCCCCGTCGGTCCTCGGGATCGGGGTCGTCCGCGGGGGCTCTCGGTTCAGCAGGAGGATCAGCGCCACGCCGACGACGATCACGATCGTGACGATCGGCCCGACCCTGGCGCGGCTCATCGCGGGCGTTCCTCGGTGGGGATCAGACGGCGACTCGCTCCCGGCCCGCGCCCGGGCTTCGACGCGGCGCTCGCGTCGCCCGGGTCGGTCAGGAGCATGACGATCGCGACCAGCGCCCCGGCCAGCAGGAGCCCCTGGACCAGGACCACCTGGAGGTTCGGGATAGAAGCCCAGCCAGCTCACGCCCCGGCCCAGCCACTCGACGGGCGTCGACTTCAGCACGCCCGCCATCTGGAGCTCGAACACGCCGTTGCCCGCGAACACGACGGCCATGCCGAAGAGGACCAGGCCCGTCACCTTGAAGAACGTGCGGAGCGGCAGCCTCCCGCTCGCCGATCGGATCAGCCGGTACACGGCCGCCAGCCCGACGAGCCCGACCGCCAGCCCGGCGACGATCCCCGCCAGCCCGGCCCGCGAGCCGCCCTGGCCGCCGATCATCGCCTGGTACATCAGCGCGGTCTCGGCCCCCTCGCGGTAGACGGCCAGGAACGCCGTCAGCCCGAGCGTGCCGAACCCGCCGGCGGCGACTCCCTTGCGGATCTGCCCCTTGAGGAACTCGGTCCACCGCTTCGACTCGACCTGCGAGATCAGCCAGTAGCTCACGTAGAAGAGCACGCCGGCCGCGACCATCATCACCCAGCCCTCGATCTGCTCGCGGGCCCGGCCCTGGGACGTCGCGACGACCAGATTGAGGCCGACGGCCGTCGCCAGGCTCGCCACGGCCGCGCCCAGGACGCCCCAGCGGATCGCCGCCATCGCCCGCGGCTGGCCGGCTTTCGCCACCAGGGAGATCAGCATGGTCAGCAGCAGGATCACCTCGACGCCTTCGCGGAGGATCGCCACGAGCGAGGCGAGAAAGGCCGCCCCGAAGCCGCCCCCCGCGTGGCTCCGGCCGAGCGCCGCCGCGATTTCCCCGCGGAGCTCCGCCAGCGCCGCCGCGAGCGGCTCGCCCTTCAGCCCGCCCTCGATCCGCCCGCGAAGCGCATTGAACCGCGCCTCCAGCGGCTGGATCTCCTGAGGACGATAGGCCTCGAAGATCTTCTCCAGGGGCTCGAACGCCTCGAAGTAGGCCGAAGTCATGGCCGACGCCGCGTCGCCCGACGCCCCGGCATCCGCCAGCGAGGCCACCCCGTCGAGCGCCTTCGCCAGGGCCTCCTGCTGGTCGTGCGAGTCGGCGGCGCTCGCCGCGTCGCCCGACGAGATCGAGTTCGATGCGACCTTCGTGCGATCGGTCACGCCGAGCCGGTCGAGGTCCTGCCCGGCCGAGACGAGCGCCAGCAGCAGCTCGCGCGAGCGGTCGGCCATCGCCGAGCCCGGGGCCTTCCCCTCGCCGACCTCGCGGGCGAGCGGCCGCATCGCGCGGAACAGCCCCTCGATCTCGCCCGGCCCGGTGGAACCCGAGGTGCCGCCGCACGGCCGTCTCCATGGCCGAGCCCTCGAACTCCTGCCAGTAGGCGTCCTCGACGAGCTTGCGGGCCCGGTTTACCGCCGCGAGGCTCGCCTCGTCGACGCCGAAGTCGTCCGGCAGGATGTCGGCTTCCTTCCTGCGGGAGGCGATCGACTGCCCCGCCTTCGACGCGACCGCGCGGGCCTCGCCGAGGAGCATCCCGACCCGGTCGATCACGTCGGCCCACACCCGCGCGGGGGCCGCCGGGCCGGTCGTCTGGACCGGCGGGGCGTCGACGGAGAGGACGCCGAGGTGCACGGGCGTCTCGCCCCGAACCTCGAAGTCGCGAGTCGTCCCCCTCCCCATCTCGTGCCAGGCGCGAACGCGGTACCGGCCGTCGGGCACACCGTCGAGCCGGAATCGCCCGTCGGTCAGGCAGACTGCGAAGTACGGCGTCGGGCTCACGACGACATACCCGCGCATGTGGCTATGCACGTCGCAGACGATCCGGAGCAGCCCCGGCTTCTCCGTCCGATAATCGACCGGACGACCCCGGCCCATGCTCTGGTTGAACGAAACGCCGGGTGTCAGGATGTGAACGTTGTGCGTCTCGTTGTCCTCGTTCGTGAACCGCACCGTTTGGCCGACCTGCACCGCCTGGACCCTCGGGTCGAACTGGAGGCCCCGCTGATTCACGAGTGCGACCTTCGCCGCGACCTCCGGCCCGCCCATCTCCACGGCGCCGTCGAGCCGCTCGAGGCTGACCACCGCCGGGCTCACCGAGGGCGAGCACGCCGCGGGCATCTCGACCCGACCGACGACCTCTCCACCCCGGGCGCCAAGTCCCTGCTGGCAAAGGGTCAGAAGCATCGCGAGCCGGGCGAGTCGCGTCATCGGCAAGGGCTTCCTCCACGAGATCGGCGGCCACTCGTTGCGGTTGAGATTCAGTCTCAATGGCCGGATTATAGACGCGACGGCCTGGACTCGTCAAAGGAAATCATCGCGGAGCCGCCGGATGGAGACGAATTATCGGGGGCCGACAACGGTCGACACGATTCAGGTCGGGTCGACCACGATCCGCCTGGTCCGTCCCGCGGATCCGGACCTCCTTCTCGACGACGGCGAGGTCCACGCCCTGAACCGCCGGGACGATTACATGCCCTACTGGGCCTATGTCTGGCCCGGGGCGTACCTTCTGGCCGAGGTCGTCGCGCGGGGTCGCTGGTCGGGCGAGTCGGCCCTGGAAATCGGCTGCGGGCTCGGACTGGCGGGGCTCGTGGGACTGACGCGGGGGCTGAAGGTCCACTTCACCGACTACGACAGCGCCCCCCTCGAGTTCGTCGCCAGGAGCGTCCGCGAGAACGGCCTTTCCGCCTCGGGTTTCACCGCCCGATTGATGGACTGGCGCGACCCGCCCGATGGGACGTTTCCGCTGATCCTGGGCGCCGACGTTCTTTATGAACGCAAGCTCGTCCCCCTCGTGGCCGGTGTCTTGGCCCGGACGCTGGCGCCCGGCGGCGAGGCATGGATCGCCGACCCTTACCGAGCCGCCGCCGAGGAGTTTCCCGCGGCCGTCGCGGCCCTGGGGTTGGAATGCGTCGCGGAGGCGGTCGAGAGCAACTCCGAGGAACTCGGCCGGCTCCGTGGGACGCTCCATCGGGTGTCCCGCCGACCATGACACGCGCCGTTATTCAGGACCGCCAGGTTCGGCCTCGCCGATATGTTCGGGGCGGGCGGTTCATGCAAACGGGGCGATCGATCGCGATCGGTGGGATCACACCGACGGTGCCAGCGCGCCGCAGACCGGTGGAAAAGATTTCAAATCTTCCTGGACAAGCCTAGAAATTATCTGTGGACGGCATGAACGGGACGTGAGGATAACTGGCCTCGATCCCCCCTCCTGCGCATTCGTCGCCCCCGATTCCCAGTGTCGGACACTCGTCCCACTTACTCGGTTGGAGAGATCCTCATGGATCGTGCGCCGCGGTCTTCGTTCGTGCGTGCTCCATGCTCCTGACGTTCGCGATCGTCTCTGTCGTCCCGATGGGCTGCGGCGACGAGAAGGCGAAGGAGACCGGCACCGCCGCCGTCCCGCCAAGTATTACGAAGGCGAACAACGAGATGGAAAACTTCGCCAAGAGCCAGCAGAAGAAATAGGATCCGAGATCCGGTAAGTCACCCGACAGCGACCGACGGCCGGCCGGATGACGCTATATCATTAACGCGTCGTCTCACCCGTTCGAGTTAATACCTGCCTGGTCCATTCGCGACCCGAGTCGGCCGCCGTCGTCATTGTCACCGTGCGTCATCCCCCCGGCGATCCTCCTCGCCCCGCGGTCCGTCATTCCTCTCTCCTCATCACGGTCGTTTCGAAGGAGAAGCCGATGAAGACTCCCGGACGTCGAGGCTTTTACCCTGATCGAGTTGCTGGTCGTCATCGCGATCATCGCGGTGCTGATCGCCCTGCTGCTGCCCGCCGTCCAGGCGGCCCGCGAGGCCGCCCGCCGCTCGCAGTGCGTCAACAACCTGAAGCAGATCGGCCTGGCGATGCACAACTACCACACCGGGACGAACACTTTCCCGCTGGGAGCGTCCTACCAGGCGTACAATGCGGCCCAACTCGATGACCCGGTGGGCGAACTGGAGCGCGGTCGCCCTGATGCTCCCGTACCTCGAGCAGAACGCGCTCTACTCCGCGATCAATTTCAACTACACACCCGAATGGGGCGGCACGCAGGCTTATCCGATCAATTCCACGGTCTACACGACCGTCATCGCATCGTTCCTCTGCCCGTCGGACGGCAACGCGACCAAGCTGAACGGATTCTTCAACAGCTACTGCGCCAGCCAGGGAACGACGAACTGGGGTTACCCGTTCGACGACAACAACCCGAGCTACTACTGCAAGAGCACCGGCGCGTTCGCCTATCAGAATTGCTACAGCGTCGCCAATTTCACCGACGGAACCTCCAACACGGTCGCCTACTCGGAATTCCTGGTCAACGACCCCGCGACGACCCCCAAGGCCGGCAAGGCGACCGGAAATGTTGGGGCCGGCGGCGCGGTTGGGACTGACATCGTCTACGACGTCTCGGCGATCCCGCTCAGCGTGCTCCAGGCAGACCTCACGGCCTGCACCGCGAAGTTCATGCAGGCGGGCGGCGCGGGCAATGGACCTGGCTCGACCTGGGCGACCGGCGCGATGGGTTACACGATGTTCAACACCATCGTCCCCCCCAACGGCGGCGGCCAGGTCAAGTGGGCTGCCTGCCGGATGGGTTGCTGTGTGCAGGCACAGCACGCGGATTTCGTCAATGCCGCCAGTAATCACTCGGGCGGCGTCAACACACTGATGGCCGACGGCAGCGTGAGGTTCGTCAAGAGCACCATCTCGATGCAGACCTGGTGGGCCCTCGGCACCAAGAGCAACGGCGAGGTCGTTGACGCTAACAGCTACTGACTCGCACGGCGGCGTGGGGTCGCCCCCGGGCACTGGCCCAGGGGCGACCCGCTTATGCGCATTGTCGCCGTCGGTCATTCGAGGATGTCGCGTCCGACCGGGCACACATCCGGCATTCAGGACCGGCCGGAGTCGCTCCAAGTCCTGTTCGAGGCGAGAGTGCCCACGACGTCGCGGACTGAGCGGATACCGAGTTCGGTCAGGTAAGCGGGAATCTCGCAGACCATCCGCCCCGCGACCGTCGGGTCGTCGAAGTTCGCGGTCCCGACCTGCACCGCCGAGGCCCCGGCGACCAGGAATTCCATCACGTCGTCGGTGTCGCGATGCCGCCGATGCCGATGATCGGCAGGTCGGGCAGGGCCCGGGCAACCTGCCAGACCATCCGCAGGGCCAGCGGCTTGATCGCCGGCCCGCTCAGGCCGCCGGTCGTTGCCGAGGATCGGCCGGCGGCGCCGCCAGTCGACCGCCATGCCGACGAAGGTGTTCACCGAGGCTGACGGCGTCCGCCCCGCCGTCGCGCGGCGGCGCGGGCGATGGCGACGATGTCGGTCACGTTCGGCGTCAGCTTGGCGATGATCGGCAGCGGGCAGGCCTCGCGGCAGCGCGCGGACGACCTGCGCGTCGACGGCGCGGGTCGATGGCGAAGTCGACGCCGCCGGCCACGTTCGGGCACGACAGGTTCAGCTCGACGGCCGCCAGCCCCGGCATCGTCGTCGAGCATCGCCGCCATCTCCACGAACTCGTCCTCGTTCTCTGCCGGCGATGTTGGCGATGACGGCGGTGCGGCAGCGTCCGCAGGTAGGGCAGATGATGGCGCGAGGAAGTGCTCGATGCCGTCGTTGTCGAGGCCGATGGCGTTGAGCAGGCCCGACGGCGTCTCGACGGTCCGCGGCGGCGGGTTGCCCGCGCGGGGGCGGAGCGTGACCGTCTTGGGGATGACGCCGCCGAGGCTCGGCGAAGTCGACGAAGCCGGCCATCTCGCGGACGTAGCCGAACGTGCCGGACGCGACGAGGATCGGGTTGGCCAGGGCAATCCGGCCGAGTTTCACGCTAAGGTCGACCACCTTGGCCCCGATCGTGCTAACGCTGTTTGAGACCTGTCCTAGTCTAGCGGCGGACGGAGACCCAGTGAACGGCGTGACCCCGCGGGACGACGCACGTCCGGGCTGTCCCTTGCGATTTCCCGAAAATCGGTGAGGATAGGGCGGTCTCAGAGCCCAGCCCCAACGCCTCGCGCCGATCCGACCCTGGAGATGCCTCGATGAGCGGCACCGCCGACCTGGACACCCTGAGCATCAACACGATCCGCACCCTGTCGATGGACGCCGTGCAGGCGGCGAATTCCGGCCACCCCGGCACGCCGATGTCCATGGCGCCGGTCGTCTACACGCTCTGGCAGAACTTCCTCCGCTTCGACCCGTCCGACCCGATCTGGCCGAACCGCGATCGCTTCGTGCTCTCGGCCGGCCACGCGTCGATGCTCCTGTACTCGATGCTCCACCTCACGGGCACGAAGGCGGTCATCGTCCGAGTACGAGGTCGAGGGCGAGCCGTCGGTCTCGCTCGAGCGACATCAAGAAGTTCCGCCAGCTCGACAGCAAGACGCCCGGTCACCCCGAGTATCGCTTCACCTCGGGCGTCGAGACGACGACCGGCCCGCTCGGCCAGGGTTGCGGCAACAGCGTCGGCATGGCGATGGCCGGCAAGTGGCTCGCGGCCACTACAACAAGCCCGGCTTCGAGCTCTTCGACTACAACGTCTACGCCCTCTGCGGCGACGGCGACATGATGGAGGGCATCTCGAGCGAGGCCGCGTCGCTCGCCGGCCACCTGCAAGCTCTCGAACCTCTGCTGGATCTACGACAGCAACCGGATCACGATCGAGGGCCACACCGACCTCGCCTTCACCGAGGACGTCGGCAAGCGCGTTCGAGGCCTACGGCTGGAAGGTCCACCACGTCGCCGACGCCAACGATCGCGAGGCACTGTCGAAGGCGATCGAGGACGTTCAAGAACACGACCGACCGGCCGACGTTCATCATCGTCCACAGCAACATCGGCTACGGCGCGCCGCACAAGCAGGACACCAAGGAGGCCCACGGCGAGCCGCTCGGCGAGGAGGAGGTCAAGCTCGACCAAGAAGTTCTACGGCTGGCCCGAGGACGACGAAGTTCTCGTCCCCGACGGCGTCTACGAGCACTTCCAGGAGGGCATCGGCACAGCGCGGGCAAGGCGCTGCGCGACGCCTGGTTCGCCAAGCTCGCCGACTACAAGACGCAGTACCCGGAGCTCGCCGACGAGCTCGACCGGATGCAGCACCGCCAGCTCCCGGACGGCTGGGACAAGGACATCCCGACGTTCCCGCCCGATCCGAAGGGCCTGGCCACGCGCGACTCCTCGGGCCAGGTGCTCAACGCGATCGCCAAGAACGTCCCGTGGCTCATCGGCGGCGCGGCCGACCTCGCGCCGTCGACCAAGACGCACCTGACGTTCGAGGGCGCCGGCGACTTCGAAGCGACGACACTATGCCGGCCGCAACTTCCACTTCGGCGTCCGCGAGCACGCGATGGCCGCGATCGCTCAACGGCATGGCGCTGTCGAAGGTCCGCCCGTTCGGCTCGGGCTTCCTGATCTTCAGCGACTACGCCCGGCCGGCCGATCCGCCTCAGCGCGATCATGGAGATCCCGCGATCCACGTCTTCACGCACGACTCGATCGGCGTCGGCGAGGACGGCCCGACGCACCAGCCGGTCGAGCAGCTCGCCGTCGCTCCGCGCGATCCCCGGCTACTGCGCTGATCCGCCCGGCCGACGCGAACGAGGTCGCCGAGGCGTGGAAGGTCATCATGCAGCTCCGCCACGAGCCGTCGGCGATCGTCCTGCACCCGCCAGGCGATGCCGACGTTCGACCGCACGAAGTACGCGCCCGCCTCGGGCCTGGCGAAGGGCGGCTACGTCCTGGCCGACGCCCCGGACGGCAAGCCCGACGTGATCCTGATCGGCACCGGCAGCGAGGTGCAGCTCTGCGTCGCGGCCTACGAGAAGCTGACGCAGGAGGGCGTGAAGGCCCGCGTCGTGAGCATGCCGTAGTGGGACCTGTTCGAGCAAGCAGGACGAGGCTTATCGCGAGTCCGTGCTGCCGACAGTCGGTGACGGCGCGGGTCGCCGTCGAGCAGGCGTCGACGTTCGGCTGGGAGCGGTACGTCGGCCCGACGGGCAAGATCATCGGGATGCACACGTTCGGCGCGTCGGCTCCGCTCAAGGAGCTGCAGACGAAGTTCGGCTTCACGCCCGAGAAGGTCGTCGAGGCGGCGCGCGAGGTCCTGGCTGCTTCCAAGAAGTGACCGAGCATCCGCCGGGCGAACCCGGCCGGACGTCCCGCGTTCCTGTCGCCTGCGGAGGATTGAGACCGTGCAACTCGGCATGATCGGACTGGGACGGATGGGCGGGAACATGGTCCGCCGGCTGATGAAGGCGGGCCACCAGTGCGTCGTCTTCGACCACAACCCGGAGGCCGTCAAGGAGCTGGCGGGCGAAGGGGCAACCGGGGCGACATCGCTGACCGAGTTCGTCACGCACCTCACCAAGCCCCGCGCCGCGTGGGTCATGGTGCCAGCCGGCGAGCCGACGGAGTCGACCGTCAAGGACCTCGCCGCCATCATGGAGCCGGGCGACACGATCATCGACGGCGGCAACTCCTACTACAAGGACGACATCCGCCGCGCCAGGACGCTCAAGGCCAAGGGCATCCATTACGTCGACGTCGGCACGAGCGGCGGCGTCTGGGGCCTCGAGCGCGGCTACTGCATGATGATCGGCGGCCCGAAGGAGGCCGTCAACCGGCTCGACCCGATCTTCAAGACGCTCGCCCCCGGCGTCGGCGACATCCCGCGCACCCCCGGCCGGCCCGCGAACAAGGGGACGGCCGAGGAGGGCTACCTCCACTGCGGCCCGTCCGGGCGCCGGCCACTTCGTCAAGATGGTCCACAACGGCATCGAGTACGGCCTGATGCAGGCGTACGCCGAGGGCTTCGACATCTTCAAGAACGCCAACTCGGCGGAGCTGCCCGAGGAGCAGCGGTTCGACGCTCGACATCCCCGAGATCGCCGAGGTCTGGCGCCGCGGCAGCGTGGTCGGCTCGTGGCTGCTCGACCTGACGGCGATGGCGCTCGTCGAGAACCCGACGCTCAGCGAGTTCACCGGCTTCGTCCACGACTCGGGCGAAGGCCGCTGGACGGTCCAGGCCGCGGTCGAGTCGGCCGTGCCGGCCGAGGTGCTCACGGCGTCGCTCTACACCCGCTTCCGCTCGCGCCAGGAGCACACGTTCGCCGAGAAGATCCTCTCGGCGATGCGCAACAAGTTCGGCGGCCACGTCGAGCGGCCCAGCGGCGGTTGAGCTCCGATCGGCGGAGACTTCGCTCTCGCACCACTTCCGGACCTCTACGACGGAGCTGCTCGCAGCATGGCGACCGCGACCGAACCCGCCGAGTTGACCAATCCGCTCGCCGCGGGTGCCGGCTCGTCCCTGCTGCCGCAGCCGTGCGTCCTCGTGATCTTCGGCGCGGCGGGCGACCTCTCCTGGCGGAAGCTGCTGCCGGCCGTCTACAACCTCAACGTCGACGGCGTCCTGCCGTCGAACTTCGCCGTCGTCGGCTTCGGCATCGGCTCGAAGGGCGACCCCGACGAGTGGATCCGCGGCCCGCGCCCGCGACGGCATCGAGCAGTTCTCGCGCCAGCCGCTCGACGAGGAGCACTGGGCCGACTTCTCCCGCGCCCTCTTCTACGTCGAGGGCAGCTTCAACGACCTCGCGGCCTACCAGCGCGCTCAAGGCGAAGCTCGACGCCGTCGACCAGCAGTTCGGCATCCCCGGCAGCCGCGTCTACTACCTCGTCGATCCCGCCCGCAGGTCGTCGCAGCCGGCGTCGAGCAGCTCAAGGCCGCCGGGCATGGTCAACCCGCCCGGACGAGCCCACGGCCTTCACCCGCGTCATCGTCGAGAAGCCGATCGGCCGCGACCTGGAGAGCGCCCGCGAGGTCAACGCGGCCGTCGCCCAGGCCTTCGCCGAGAGCCAGACCTACCGCATCGACCATTACCTGGGCAAGGAGACCGTCCAGAACCTGTTGGTGCTCCGCTTCGCCAACAGCATCTTCGAGCCGCTCTGGAACGAGAAGTACATCGACCACGTGCAGATCACCGTGGCCGAGGAGGAAGGGCTGACCCAGTACGACCCCGAGACCGGCGAGCCGACGGCCAGCCGGATCGGCTACTACGAGGGCGTCGGCGCCCTGCGCGACATGGTGCAGAACCACATGCTCCAGGTGCTCTGCATGGTGGCGATGGAGCCGCCCTGGTCGCTCGAGCGCCGACGTGGTCCGCGACGCCAAGGTCGGCGTGCTCCAGCTGCCTGCGGCCGATTCAGCGACGCCGACGTCGAGAAGCTCGGTCGTCCGCGGCCAGTACATCGACGGCGAGGTCGACGGCCAGCACGTGCCCGAGCTACCGCCACGAGGTCGCGACTACTTCACGCGTGCGCAACCAGCCGATCCCGCCGAATCGATCACGACCGAGACGTTCGTCGCGCTGCGGCTCTTCATCGACAACTGGCGCTGGGCGGGCGTGCCGTTCTACCTGCGCACCGGCAAGCGGCTGCCGAAGCGGGCCAGCGAGGTGGCCATCCAGTTCAAGGACGTGCCGCAACGTCCTCTTCAACGCCCACCCCGACGTGCCGCTCGAGCCGACCGTGCTGTCGCTCCGCGTCCAGCCCGAGGAGGGGCTGTCGCTGCGGATCGCCTCGAAGCTGCCCGGGCCCGAAGGTGCGGATCTATCCCGGTGAAGATGGAGTTCAACTACAGCTCCAGCTCTTCGGCGGCACGACCCCCGAGGCCTACGAGCGGCTGATGCTCGACGTGATGGCCGGCGACGCCACGCTGTTCATGCGCCGCGACGCCGTCGAGGCGGCCTGGGAGTTCGTCATGCCGATCCTCGACCACTGGGAGCCGGTCGCGGAGCCGCTTCCTGCCGGAGTACCAGGCCGGCACCTGGGGCCCGCTCGAGGCCGACCGCCTGATCGAGGCCGACGGCCGGCCGTGGAGGACGCTATGAGCGACCCCGCGCGCCGCGCCGATCGTCGCCGGCCCGGTCGACGTCGTCGCTCGCCCGACGTCGAGCCCGAGCTCTCGCCGGCTCATGCACGAGGCCGCAGAGCCCCTGCGACAGCCGCCGGTCCACCGCGCCCGGATGTCGAACCTGATCATCTACTGCCAGACCTGCCGAGCGCGCCGCCGAGATCGAGCCGCTGATCCCCGAGATCGTCGCGATCCACCCGGCGCGGGTGCTGCTGCTGATCGCCGACGACCACTCGGGCTCGAACGAGATCCACGCCTCGGCCCTGGTGCGGCAAGGCCGGCCACGACGGCGCAGCTCTGCTCCGAGCAGGTCACGCTCCGCGGCGGCCCGCACGCGGTCGAGCACCTGCCGTTCGCCGTCCGCGGCCTCCTGATCGGCGACCTGCCGACGAACCTCTGGTGGGCCAACCCGACGCCGCCCGCCGCTCGCCGGGCCGATCCTCGACGACCTGGCCGAGTACGCCCAGCAGGTCGATCTACGACAGCCTCGGCTGGCCCGAGCCGCACCGCGGGGTCGCCGCCACCGCGACCTGGCTCGCGCAGGTTCGAGCGCGACGCCACGGACGGCCGCTGGCGCGTGGCCTCCGACCTGAACTGGCGGCGGCTCAAGTCCTGGCGGCGGCTGATCGCCCAGGCGCTCGCCCCGACGGCCGACGCCCGGCGCGCTCGACTCGGTCACGCGAGATCCTGATCGAGCACGGCCCGCACGCCGTCACCCAGGCCTGGCAGCTCGCCGGCTGGCTGGCCTCGCGGCTCGGCTGGAAGATCCAGGCGTCGAAGCTCCAGCCCAACGTCGAGATCGCCTTCCAGTTCCTCGGCCCCGACGGCGCGCTCCGGCTCCGGATCGACCGGCTCGCCGACGGCCCGAGCGAGGTCCGCCGGGTCCGCTTCACGTGCTCCCTCGACGGGCAAGCTCGGTGCGCTCGACATCACGTCGACGACGGGACCCGGCTCTCCGTCGACCCCGGAGGGGATCGACGCGTCGCCGCGGACGCTCGCGATCCAGCAGATGGACACCGCGGAGCTCGTCGCCCGCCAGCTCTCCGACCGCGAGCCCGACCCCGTCTTCCGCGACGCGATGGACGCCGCGCGGGTCCTGGCCCAGGCCGTGCTGTACTGACCGACTCCGGGTCGAGCCGCCCTCGATCCCGCCGCCACGAAAGACCGCACCATCGATGAGCCGGGAACGCGACCGACTCCGCGAGCCGCACGAGGAGCACCTCGGCTGGCAGCGCTGGGGGCCCTACGTCAGCGAGCGGGCCTGGGCCACGGTCCGCGAGGACTATTCGGCCGACGGCGACGCCTGGAACTACGTCACCCACGACATGGCCCGGAGCAAGGCCTACCGCTGGGGCGAGGACGGCATCGCCGCGGATCTGCGACCGCTACCAGCTCCTCGTCTTCGCCCCCGCCTTCTGGAACGGCGCCGACCCGATCCTCAAGGAGCGCCTCTTCGGCCTCACGTCGCACGAGGGGAACCACGGCGAGGACGTCAAGGAGTATTACTTCTACCTCGACAACACGCCGACCCACTCGTACATGAAGTATCTCTACAAGTATCCCCAGCGCGCCTTCCCCTACGATCGGCTCGTCGAGGAGAACGCGCGGCGGACGACGCTCGACTCCGGAGTTCGAGCTGATCGACACCGGCGTCTTCGACGACGACCGCTACTTCGACATCGTCATCGAGTACGCCAAGGCGTCGCCCGGAGGACATCGCCGTCCGGATCGAGGCGATCAACCGCGGCCCCGAGCCGGCCCCGCTGCACATCCTGCCCCACCTCTGGTTCCGCAACACCTGGGGCCACCGGCCGGACTGCCCGCCGATGCCCCGGATCGAGCCCGGCCCTTCCGGGCGACCGGTTCCAGTCGCTCGTGACCTGCGAGTCGACGATCCACTACCGGACGAACGTCCCGGGCACGTACCGTCTCGGCCCTCGACTCCTCTTCGCCCCGCCCGGACGGCCGGGCGCTCTTCACGGACAACGAGACGAACCGCGAGCGCGCACCCGACCTCGGCCGCGCGCGTCCGCAGCCGGTTCGTCAAGGACGCCTTCCACCGCCATGTCATCGCGGGCGAGGACTGCCTGAACCCGGAAGCGATCGGCACGAAGGCCGCCTTGCACTACACATTCGACGTCGATCCCGGCCGGCGGCTCGGCCGTGCTCCGGCTCCGCCTGACCGACGGCCCGGCCGGCGACGACCCGCTCGGCCGACGTCGACGAGCTCGTCGACGCTCCGCCGCGCCGAGGCCGACGAGTTCTACGACGAGCTTCACCCCCCGGGCGCCTCCGACGACGAGCGGCGCATCCAGCGGCAGGCACTCGCGGGCCTGCTCTGGACGAAGCAGCTGTACTTCTACAACGTCCAGACCTGGCTCGTCGGCGACGACCCGCACGACCCGCCCCCGGCCTCGCGGCTCGACCTTACGCAACGACCGTTGGAAGCATCTCGACTCGATCCGGATCATGACCGTCCCGGACAAGTGGGAGTACCCCTGGTTCGCCGCATGGGACCTCGCCTTCCAGTGCGTGACGATGACGCTGGTCGACCCCGAGTTCGCCAAGAAGCAGCTCTGGCTCCTGCTGTTCGAGCAGTTCCTCCACCCCGACGGCCAGATCCCGGCCTACGAGTGGGAGTTCTCGGACAACAACCCGCCGGTCCACGCCTGGGCGGTCTGGCGCGTCTACAACATGGACCGAATCCGCTCGGGCAAGGCCGACCGGCCCTGGCTGGAGCGCTGCTTCCACAAGCTCCTGATCAACTTCGCCTGGTGGGTCAACAAGCTCGATCGCGAGGGGAACAACGTCTTCGAGGGCGGCTTCCTCGGACTCGACAACATCGCCGTCCTCGACCGGAGCCGCTCGCTGGCCGACGGCTCTCATCTCGAGCAGTCCGACGCGACCGGCTGGATGGGCATGTTCTGCCTCAACCTGATGCGGATCGCGCTCGAGCTCGCGAAGGAGAACCAGGTCTACGAGTCGCTGGCGACGAAGTTCTTCCAGCACTACGTCTACATCGCCGGCGCGATGAAGACGCGCCGGCACCGCGATGAGCAGCTCTGGGACGACGACGACGGCTTCTTCTACGACGTCGTGGCCTATCCCGACGGCCGGTTCCGCAAGTTCCGCGTCCGCTCGCTCGTCGGCCTGATCCCGCTCTTTGCCGTCGAGCGGCTCGAGGAGGACTGGATCGAGCCCTTCGCCGAGTTCCGGTCGAATTTCCACTGGTTCATGGAGCACCGCAAGGACCTGACCGAAGGGGTCGTCCACCTCGTCGAGACCGACGGCAAGAAGACCCACGTGCTCACGATTCTCGACATCGACCAGTTCCAGCGCATCAGCCAGCGGCTTTATTCGTCCGACGAATTCCTGTCCGACTTTGGCGTGCGAAGCCTTTCGAAGGCGCACGAGAACCACCCGTTCGTCTTCGACGGCCAGTCGGTCTGCTACGAGCCGGCCGAGTCGCGCGAGCGGATCATGGGCGGGAACTCGAACTGGCGCGGGCCGGTCTGGTTCCCGGTCAACTTCCTGTTCATCGAGTCGTTCCGCAAGCTCGCCAGGGCCGTCGGCCAGGACGCCGGGCCGCATCTGGCGGACGGCAAAATCGTCCCGTTCCCCACCGCGGCCCGGACGATCGCCGATCGCCTGATCTCGATCTTCGCGCGCGGCAGCGACGGCCGACGCCCCGTCTTCGGCAAGGCCGTGAAATTCCAGGACGATCCCCACTGGCGAGACCTGATCCTCTTCTACGAGTATTTCCACGGCGACAACGGCTCGGGCCTGGGCGCGTCGCATCAGACGGGATGGACGTCGCTCGTCGCGTCGCTCATCGACGAGTGGCGCTGACTCGCGCCATCTCTGTCGATCGGCTTGTGTTTGCGAACCATCGCCAGAATACTCGATGCAGGCACCGACCCAGGAGGAGCGACCATGCATCTCGGACCGTCCATCCGCTACTTCCTTGCCGCCACGGCACTCGTGATATCAACCTCCATCACCCAGGCCCAGGTCCCTCACAACCAGGACCGGCCGCCGAACCCCGCCCGCTCGCCGGAGGAGGCCGCCCGGGCGATGACCGTCCCACCGGGCTTCACGGTCGAGGTCGTCGCCAGCGAGCCGGACATCGTCAATCCCGTCGCGATGACCTTCGACGAGCGCGGCCGGATCTGGATCACCGAGAGCCTCGAATATCCCCGCCGCTCGCCCGGCCCGGGACGCGACCGCATCAAGGTCCTGGAGGACACCGACGGCGACGGCACGGTGCGACAAGTTCACCATCTTCGCCGAGGGGCTGAACATCCCCTCCGGCATCGCCGTCGGCCACGGCGGCGTCTGGGTCGCCAATTCGCCCGACATCCTCTTCATGCAGGACACCGACGGCGACGGCAAGGCCGACAAGCCGCGAGGTCGTCGTCACCGGCTTCGGCCGCGACGACACGCACGAGCTGCCCAACTCGCTGACCTGGGGCCCCGACGGCTGGCTCTACGGCCTCAACGGCGTCTTCAACCGCAGCCGTCGTCAAGCAGCGACGGCAAGACCTTCGACTTCACCTGCGCCCTGTTCCGCATCCATCCGCAGACGCGCGAGTTCGAGCTCTTCTGCGAGGGGACCAGCAACCCCTGGGGCGTCGCCTGGGACAACGAGGGCAGCGCCTTCGTCTCGCGCCTGCGTGATCGACCACCTCTGGCACCTCGACCGAGACCGGCTACTACCACCGCCAGGGCGGGCCGTATCCGCCGTTCACCTGGAAGATCGACTCGATCGTCAAGCACAAGCACCAGAAGGCGGCCTACTGCGGCATCCACTTCTTCGACAGCGACGCCTACCCGCCGGAGTATCGCGACAAGCTGTACATGGGCAACATCCACGGCGGCTGCATCAACGTCGACGCGCTCGCCCGCAACGGCTCGACCTACAAGGGCGCCAAGCAGCCCGACTTCCTGACCGCCAACGACGCCTGGTTCATGCCGGTCGTCGCAGAAGACCGGCCCCGACGGCTGCCTGTACATCCTCGACTGGTACGACCGCTACCACTGCTACCAGGACGCCAACCGCGACCCGGAGGGGATCGACCGCCTCAAGGGCCGGCTCTACCGCGTCGCTACAAGGACACGCCCCGCGCCGCCGAAGTTCGACCTGACGACGGAGACGCGACGACCAGCTCATCGAGCGGCTGCGGCAGCCCCAACGTCTTCTATCGCGATATCGCCCAGCGGCTGCTTCGGGAGCGGAATAACGGCGAGACGATCAAGAAGCTCCAAAGGCTCGTCCTCGATGAGACGGAGCCACGCAAGGCGCGGATGCACGCACTTTGGGCACGTCATCGGCGCCGAACTGCTCGGATCGGACTTCCATCTGGCCCTGCTCAATCACCACGATCCTGCGTTCCGCGCCTGGGGTGTCCGGGCCGCGGGGAATGCGGGACATTCTAAGCCGAAGGTCCGCGACAAGATCCTCGAGCTCGTGCACGATCCGAGTCCCGACGTCACGCTCCAGGTCGCGATTGCGTCGAAGAAGCTCGCCGTCGATCGACCCGCTGCCTGTCCTCTTCGACGTGCTCTCGGGCTGCAAGGACGACCCGCTAATTCCTCACATCGTCTGGCAGAATCTGTACCCGCTTCTCGACGAGCCGTCGCTCGCCTGGAGATTCGCCGAGCGATTCACGTCGGTCGCGGCGGAGGGGCATCCGTACGTTGCGGGCATCATGCCCCTCGTCATCGAACATGCCCTTCGTTCCGCGCATCCTCAGCATAGCCTTGCGGGGAGTCTGATCAGGCATCTGCTCATGTCCGCCGACAAGGACGCCGGCATCGCCGAGGTGGCCCGCGACTCGCTTGCCGTCCTCGCCGAGGACGCCGAGCGAGCGAGACCGACGGCAGGGGCGCGGAGCGTATTCTCGATGATCCGTCCGTGGGTCGCTTCGAAGCTCGCCGGCCCGGACGACGACCCGTTCTATCCCGACGCGCTACTGATCGGCTGCGCCTTCAAGGACCCGACGGCACTGCGTGCCGGGCGGGAGGCGTTCTTGCTCGGCCGCGTCCCCGAGGACACGAGGGTCCGCCTGCTCGCGGCGCTTGTGGCCGACGGCGAGGAGTCGGTCCTCGACCCAGTCGAGGCGGCCTTCGTCGAAAAGAAGACGAGCCCCGAGTTCCGCGGCAAGGCCCTCGCCATTCTCGGCCGGCTCGACACACCGAAGGTCGCCGAAGTAGTCCTCCGCAACTTCCCCGCGATGGAGCCCGAGCTCAAGCCCAAGGCCATCGAACTGCTCACCCAGCGTCCCGCCTGGAGCAAGGCCCTCGTGGCCGCGATCGAGGCCAAGGAGATCTCGAAGGACGCGCTCAACACAAATCAGATCCGCAAGTTGCTGGCGAGTAAGGACGCCGACCTCGCGCGCTCAGTCAAGGAGATCTGGGGCACCATCCGCGAGGGGCGGAATCCCCAGCGCGAGGCCATCATCGGCCAGTTGCGAAACGTCCTCCGGAACAATCTCGGCGACCCGAGGGCCGGCGCGGTGGTCTTCAAGAACGTCTGCGCCCAGTGCCACAAGATCTATGGCGAGGGGCAGGAGGTCGGCCCCGACCTCACCTCGAACGGGCGAGCCTCGTTCGAGCAACTCCTCTCGAACGCACTCGACCCGAGCCTCGTCATCGGCGAGGCCTATCAGGCGACCAGCGTCGTCACGAAGGACGGCCGGGTCCTCACCGGTCTCCGCGTCGAGGATACGCCCCAGCGAGTGGTCCTGAAGCTTCAGGGCGGCAAGGTCGACGCCATCCCGCGCGACGCGATCGACGAGATGAAGGTCGGCCCACTCTCGCTGATGCCCGAAGACTTGGAGAAGCAGCTCAAGCCGCAGGAGATCGTCGACCTGTTCGCGTTCCTCGCCCTCGACAAGCCCCCGACCGACCGCTCGGCGCGCCCCATCCCCGGAACGCCGGAACGGCTCGTCAAACCTAATGAAACGGCGGGCCGCTAGGGTCGGTCGGATGACGGCTCGTCATCGAGCGCGAAGCGGACCTTGCCTTCGAGGACCCGATCGAGGAAGTCGCCGACCGACCCGGACGAGAGCACGAAGCGAGGCACGCGGATGTTGGCCGGGACGTCGAACACGAGGTCGGTCGTGCACGACGATCCTGCGGGGATCGGCTGATCACAAAGGGGAAGCCCGCCGGGCGAACCTGCACGGCGCCGCGTGGCCTCGGTCGAGAGCGGATAACGGACGCCCTCCGCGTCCTCGACGAACTGCCCCCCCAGCCGAAACCGGAAGTCCACTCGCTTCGCCTGGTTCCTGATCCCCAGCCGGACGACGAGGAACATCCCGCGCTCGGGGCGGAGGCCGTCGATCGCGTCCAGGCGGTGAACGTTGGCCACGGCGAAGGCGAAGTCGTCGTACCGCTGAGGACGCCCGAGGGCGATGACCCTCTCCCGGCCCTGCGCGAAGAACAATCCCACGGCAAAGAGGAGGACGAAGGTCGACCCGACGAGAAAGGGGACTCGGCGCGAGTTCGACGCCTTCGACGGCTCGACGCTCATGAAACCACCGCCTCGGCCTCGAGCCGCTCGGCGATCGTCAAGAGGGCCATGTGGACCGAGGTGATGGTGGCGTCGAGCGTCGACGTCCCGGCCGTGAGCCCGACGGTCCATTCGGGACGGAACCAAAACATGTCGAGGTCGCCCGGACCTTGCACGTGGGCCGTCGGCCTGCCGCGCTCGCGGGCGCGCTCCGCCAGGGCTCGCGTGTTGTTCGAGTTCCTCCCACCGACCACCACCACGGCATCGACCTGGTCGATCAACCGCTCGAGCGCCCGCTGGTGCTCCTTCGTCGGCAGGCAGACGGTGTCGATGAAGCGGATATCGGCCTCGGGGTTTCGGGCCAGAATCAGTGCCCGGAGGCGGTCGACCCGACGGTCGGTGCTCGTCGTCTGGCAGATCACGCCGAGCCTGCGGTGTGCGTAAGTGTCGACGTCGGATTCGGATTCGATGACGTCGTGGCTCGGCAGGTCCTCGACCAGCCCGCGGACCTCGACATGACCCGACTTGCCGATGACGAGCACGTGCCGACCCTCGTCGCGAAGCATCAGCGCCGCGTCGTGTGCCCGGCGAACGAGCGGGCACGTCGTGTCGATCAGCTGCTTGCCCGAGGCGATGAGCCTGTCCCGCTCGCGGTCGCTGACGCCGTGCGCGGTGATCAACACGACCGGGGTCTCGGGCACGGCCTCTCGATCCGACTCCGAGGCGGTCCTGAAGCCACGAGCGGCGAGGTCCGCCAGGACGACCTCGTTATGCACGAGCTCGCCATGGACGGTCACCGCCTCAGGCTGCTCGACCCGGTTCATCGCCTTGAGCGCGTCGCGGACGCCGAAGCACATGCCGAGGACTTCCGACCGGACGACTCGCATGGCGATCCCTCTCGAAGAAGAACTTGATGATTTCGTGAACTCTGCCCCGCAAAGGGAGAGTCGAAAAAAAGTCGCCGGGGCCGCCCGCGTTCGCTCAGGCGAGCGACCAGCCATCGGCCGGCTTGCCCACGGCGGGGCGATCGGCCTTGGACGCGGTCAGGGCGTCGGCGACGACGTTTTCCAGGACGTTGATGTAGTCGAGAAACCGCGTGCGGCCCTCGTCGGTGAGGCGGCAGAGGGTCTGCGGGCGGTTCTGTGCATAGCCCTTCCAGACCTCGACCAGGCCCGCGTCGTGCAGGACCTGGAGGTGCCGGCTCAAGTTTCCGTCGGTGAGTGCGCAGAGGTCTTTCAGGTCCGAGAAGACCAGGCCCTTGGGGTGGGCGACGAGCGACGTGAGGATGCCGAGCCGGGCCTTCTCGTGGAAGGTCCGCTCGAGCCCCTCGTACGCAAACCGGCCCGCGGCGGGCTCGGAGTTAGGGACGGACTTCTTGCTGGCCATCGCGGCGCTCCAGGGTTCCGTAAAGGACCGCCGCGGCGAAGAGCTGGCCAACGCCGAAGGGCACGCCCATTGCCCACGGCGACAGGGCATGCGGCCCCCGTGCCCATTCGAGGCAGGCCAGGCCCGCGGCCAGGTAGAACACCGCCACGAGGATCGTCGCCCTCGGCAAGAGCCGGCTCGACGCGAAGATCCCCAGGCCGAACAGGATGCACCAGAGCCCAGGAAGCATCCACAGGCAGTCCTGCGCCGTGCGAGCGAGGACGATGGTCACGAGCCCGCCCGCGACCACGCTGGGCGCGAACTGCTCGACCGCGAGCCGTGTGCCCTCCCGAGACCACGAGGAGGCCGGGGCGTGTCGCGCCCTCCATGCCATGCCCAGGCCCGCGGCGATTGCGCTCAGCACAGCCGCGCCGACCCACAGGACAAGGTACTCGGGCAGGTCCGCGATCGGGTCCGCGATCCGCACCGACTGGTACACCGCCGCGCCGAAGGCCAGCAGCCCCGAGAACGCGACCGGCGCCGCGCGGTAGCCCCGGAAGACTTCGGCCCGCGCCATCTGCTGCCGGATCTCGGCGATCTGTGCGAGCGCCTCTTGCAGTTCCATGAAGAGCCCCCCGATCCGCGACGTCGACTTTGCAATGTAAAGAAGGCGCGACGAGACGTCAAGCGTCGTTTCCGAGAAGCTTCGCTTCCTCAGCGCTGTGCTTCGGCAGTACCATCATCGGGATGATAGTACACGCGGCCCGCGAGGCGCTCGGGCAGGCAGGTCATCTCGTCACGGGCCGATGGGTCGTCGTGGACGTAGCGATAACCCTCGCCGTAGCCCACGGACTTCATCAGCGGGGTCACGGCATTGCGCAGGTGGAGCGGAACGGGCTCACCGGCCGTCGCGGCGGCGTCCTCGGCGGCGGCGGAATAGCCGCGCTTGAGCGCGTTCGACTTCGGGGCGCGGGCCAGGTAGACCGTCGCCTGCGACAGGGGAAACAGGCCCTCCGGCAGGCCGATCAGGTGGACGATCTGCGCGGCCGACGCGGCCTGGACCATCGCCTGAGGGTCGGCGAGTCCGACGTCCTCCGACGCGAGAATGCAGAGCCGTCTCGCGATGAAGAGCGGATCGGCCCCGCCCTCGATCAGCCGGGCCAGCCAGTAGAGGCCGGCGTCGGCGTCGCTGTTCCGCAGCGACTTGATCAGGGCCGAGATCAGGTTGTAATGGTCCTCGCCCGCTCGGTCGTAGGCGAAGCGGGCGCGGCCGAGCGCCTCGGAGATCGTCTGCCAGTCGATGCGGCGGACGCCGTCCCCGCCCGGCTCGGTCGCCAGGACGGCCGATTCGATCGCCGTGAGGGCGACTCGGGCGTCGCCGCCGGAGACTCGGGCGAGTTTCTGCACGTCGGGTTCGGCGAAGTCCGGCCGGAGCGCGGCGAGGCCGCGCTCTGCGTCGGTCAGGGCTCGGCGGAGAATTGTCGCGATCTCGTCTTCCGTAAGGGGCTGGAGCGTCAGAACACGGGCGCGCGAAGGAGCGCGGAGTTAACCTCGAAGGACGGATTCTCGGTTGTCGCGCCGATCAGGACGACCGTCCCGTCCTCGACGGAAGGCAGGAGGGCGTCCTGCTGCCCCTTGTTGAACCGGTGGATCTCGTCGATGAAGAGGACGGTCCGGCGGCCGCGTCGTCGGGCCTCCCTGGCCTCGGCGATGGCTACGCGGAGGTCCTTCACGCCGGCGAGCACGGCCGAGAGCGGGACGAACCGCGCCCCGGATCGCCGGGCGATCAGGGCGGCCAATGTCGTCTTGCCCGTCCCCGGGCCGCCCCAGAGGATCATCGACGGGAGCGGGCCCTGCCCCTCGACCAGGCGGCGAACGAGCCGACCCTGGCCCACGAGATGCGCTTGGCCGACATACTCGTCGAGGTCTCGCGGGCGCATCCGATCGGCCAGAGGCGCGTCGGGAAGCGGCACCGCGTCGCCGTCCGGCTCGTCGGGACCGAAGAGGCTGGGGCTCGAATTCGACCGCGCCATGGGACCCTCCGATCAATGGCTGATCAGAGTCGATTGTACCAGGACACGCGATCGGTCGACGATCGGGCCAGGGCTCCGGCCGAGGGGCCGGTTTGGCTCCCGGGATCGGGTTCGGGGCGCCGAGCGAACCCAAACGTACGCCTTTCGCCCGCCTTTGTTCGTCACCGTGCGGAACGGCGGGCTGGTGACCGGCCCGTCCGGCGACGTCCCGGCACCGACCGAACCCGGCGCCCCTCGCCGACCGAACCCGAGCGGCCGCCTTTCGTTCGCCTCAGTGCCGCATTGTGCGGGACGCTCGACCGCGGGCCATCCGCGGCCGGGCTCCCGAGTGGGGAAGCCGGCCCTCGAACGGACTCACAATCAAGACCCTTGGACATTCGTCGTCCACCGGTCACAATCAGGAGGGAGACGGCCCCGGCGAGAAACCGCGCGAGGGCCGTCCCTTGTCCGGCGAACGGTCGATCAATGACCGGCGTCCTTGATGCTCTTGCCGGCCTCCTCGACCTTGTTTCCGACGTCGTGCGCGGCCTTGCCCATCTTGTCGGCGGCCTTGTCGGTCACATCCTTGGCCTTGTGGGCCGCGTCGTCGATGCCTTCCTTGATCTTGTCCTTGGTGTCGGCCATCGTCTTCTCCACGGTTTGAGGCCCGATCGGTCAAACAAACACCTCATGACGACGAATAGGCAATGGGTGTGCCGTAGCGTGACTCCAGGGGCCGCCCCGACGGCGGAGGCCACATGACCGCGGTTCAGATCGATGGCGTGACAAAGACTTTCGGCGCCCACGTCGCCGTGGACGACCTGACCCTTTCCGTTCCCGAAGGGACGATTTACGGCTTCATCGGCCCCAACGGCTCGGGCAAGACGACGACGCTGCGCATGATCATGCGCATCTGGCACCCCGACCGGGGCGAGATCACCGTCCTCGGCGACCGTTCGCTCGGCGCGGCGACCGACCGCGTCGGCTACCTGCCCGAGGAGCGCGGGCTCTACAAGCAGATGAAGGTCCGCGACGTCCTCCGGTTCTACGCCCAGCTCAAGGGCATGTCCGACCCGAAGGACGACATCGACCGCTGGCTCGAGGCGATGGGCCTCACCGCCTGGGCCGGCAAGAAGGTCTCGGCGCTCTCGAAAGGGATGGCGCAGAAGGTCCAGTTCATCGCGACCGTCGTCGCCCGTCCCTCGCTCGTGCTGCTCGACGAGCCGTTCAGCGGGCTAGACCCGGTCAACGCCGTCGTCCTCCGCGAGGCCGTCGTCGACCTCCGGCGAAACGGGACGACCGTCATCTTCTCGACGCACGACATGGGCGTCGCCGAGAAGATGTGCGACACGATCTTCATGATCTTCCGCGGCAAGAAGGTCCTCGACGGCACGCTCGAACAGATCCAGGACGCCTACGGCGAGGACACGCTCCGCGTCCGCCTCGGCGGCGACGGCGCCTCGCTGGACGGGCTGCCCGGGGTCGTCGAGATGGCCGACTTCGGCCGCTATTCCGAGCTGAGGCTCGACCGCGACGCCGATCCCCAATCCGTGCTGGCCGCGCTGATGGATCGGGGCGAGGTCCGGCTGTTCGAGCTGTCGAGGCCGTCGCTGCACGACATCTTCGTCCGGATCGCCGGCCCCTCGGCCGTGGAGGTGAACGGTGCGTAAGATCCTGATCGTCGCCCGGCGCGAGTATCTCGCGGCCGTCCGCACCAAGGCCTTTCTGATCGGCCTGCTGAGCATGCCGATCATGATGTTCGGCAGCATCATCGTCCAGTCGATGCTCAAGGACCAGGTCGACCTCAGGGACAAGCGCTACGCCGTCGTCGATCGCACGCCGGGCGGCACGGTCGCGTCGTTCCTCGAATCGGCCGCGAAGCAGCGGAACTCGACTCAAGTCTACGACGCCAAGACGAAGGCCCAGACGTCACCCAAATTCCTCATTGAGACGGTCGCGCCGTCCTCGCCGACGGCCGAGGCCATGGCCGAGCAGAGGTTGGCTCTTTCCGACAGGGTCCGCAAGAAGGAGATCGTCGGCTTTCTGGAAGTGGGTCCCGACGCGCTGAAAGCCCCCGAGGGCGCCCTGCTGAGTTTCGACAACCGGGGCCGTCGCCTCAAGCCGCCCGAGGACCGCGAGGCGATGCGCTACCAGACGGAGACGCCGCTCGACGACGACTTCCCGAACTGGGCCACGACAACCGTCTCGGGCCTGGCCGCCACCCAGCGCACGACGGCGGCGAAGGTCTCGCTCAAGACGCTGATGGACTCGATCATCCCCGTGCCGCTCGTCACCAAGAAGCTCAGCCGCAAGGACCCGGTCTCGGGCAAGATCTCGGACGCCGCCGAGGAGAGCCGCGCGGCCACCTTCCTGGCCCCGGCCGGGCTGTGCGTGCTGATGTTCATGATGATCCTCGTCACCACCGCGCCGCTGATGCAGAGCGTGTTCGAGGAGAAGACGAACCGGATCGCCGAGGTGCTCCTCGGCTCGCTGCGGCCGTTCGAGCTGATGATGGGCAAGCTGCTGGGGATGGTCGGCGTCTCGCTGACCACGGCCGCCCTCTACCTCGGCGGCGCCTACTGGGCGGCGAACCGCTATGGGTTCGCCGAGTATCTCCCGGCGTCTCTGGTCGCGTGGTTCCTCGTCTACCAGACGCTGGGCGTGCTCATGTACGGGTCGCTCTTCATCGCCATCGGCGCGGCGTGCGCCGACATCAAGGAGACGCAGTCGCTGACGATGCCCGTGATGCTCGTGGCGATGATCCCGATGTTCACGCTCGTGAACCTGATCGAGCATCCCTCGAGCCCGATGTCGACGGGCCTCTCGTTCTTCCCGTTCGCGACGCCGTCGGTGATGCTCATCCGCCAATCGATCCCGCCCGGAATCCCGTGGTGGCAACCCGTGGTCGGCATCGTCGGCATGCTCGCTATGACCACGGCCTGCGTCTACGCGGCCGGTCGGGTCTTCCGCGTCGGGCTGCTGATGCAGGGCAAGGGCGCGAACTTCGCCCAGATGGCGAAGTGGGTCGTCCGCGGCTGAATCTGGGCGTTCAGAGGCGAAGACGATTCCAGTGCGTTGCCCCGCGCGGCCGTGACGGCTAACCTGGCGACATCTCGCCGGGCCGGCGTGCGCGGCCCGATACCGCCATCACGGAGCCGAACACCCATGCTCGCCGCGCGACGCTCGTTCGCACTCTCGGCCCTCTTCCTCCTCGGAGCATTCATCTCGCCCTCCGTGGCACAGGAGAAGAACTACCCGACGCTCGGCATCATCGAGCGGCTCGACCCGCGATTCGACGCGCTCGTGCCGAAGGACGCGCGGGTCGAGAAGCTCGCCGAGGGGTACGACTGGTCCGAGGGTCCCGCATGGGACAGGGCGACGGGCTCGCTGCTCTTCTCCGACGTGCCCATGAACACCGTCTACCGTTGGAAGGAAGGGGCCGGTGTCTCCGTCTTCCTCAAGCCGAGCGGATACACCGGCACCGTCGCTCGCGGGGGCGAGCCGGGGTCGAACGGGCTCGTCTTCGGCCCCGATGGCAAGCTCGTCCTCTGCCAGCACGGCGACCGCCGCGTCGCGCTGCTCGACGGCGACAAGTTCACGACCCTGGCCGACAACTATCAGGGCAAGAAGCTCAACAGCCCCAACGACGCCGTGTTCCACTCCAACGGCGACCTCTACTTCACCGACCCGCCCTACGGCCTGCTCAAGGGCAACGCCGACCCGGCCAAGGAGCTGCCGTTCAACGGCGTCTATCGGCTCAAGCACGGCGGGCGAACTGACCCTCCTGACCAAGGAAATGACCTTCCCCAACGGCATCGCCCTCTCGCCCGATGAGAAGACGCTTTACGTCGCGAACTCCGACCCGGACCTGGCGATCTGGAAGGCCTTCCCCGTGAAGGACGACGGCACGATCGGCGAGGGCAAGGTCTTCGCCGACGTGACCGCGATGGCCAGGTCGAAGAAGGGCCTGCCCGACGGGATGAAGGTCGACGCGAAGGGCAACCTGTTCGCGACCGGGCCCGGCGGCGTGCTGGTATTCGCGCCGGACGGTACGCATCTGGGCACCTTCGCGACCGGCGAGGCTACCGCCAATTGCGGCTGGGGCGACGACGGCTCGACGCTCTACATCACGGCCGACATGTACCTGGCTCGCGTGCGACTTTCCACCAAGGGCAAGGGCTTCTGATCGTGGGGCCCGCTATTGCGGACCGCCCTTCTTCGGATGGTCCGCAATCGCGGGCCCTGCGGACGAGTCGTGCCGCAAGAGGTCGTGGACGGGGCCCGTGATGAGCCGGGCTCCGCGCTCGTAGGTGAAGTAGATCCAGGCCCACTCGCCGAGGACAAAGAACCGGTTGCGAAAGCCGATCAGGAAGAAGATATGGATCAGCAGCCATGCCGCCCACGCGATGAAACCTGAGAGCTGCACCGGACCGACCACGGCCACGGCCTTTGCCCGGCCGATGGTGGCGAGCGAGCCCTTGTCCACATAGTGGAACGGCTTCGTCGGCCGGCCCTGGATCATGTCGCGGATTCGGCCTGCGGCGTATCGTCCCCCCTGCATGGCGGCCGGGGCGACGCCAGGGACCGGCTTGCCGTTCTGCTCCAGCGCCGCGAGGTCGCCGACGACGAAGACTTCGGGATGGCCCGGGATCGACAGGTCGGGCCCGACCCGGACCCGGCCTGCGCGATCGAGCGGGCCGCCGAGGGTCTTCCCGATCGGCGCGGCCGCGACCCCGGCTGCCCAGATGACGGTGCGGGACTCGATCCGCTCGCCGCCGCAGGCGACGCCATCCTCATCGATCGCATTGACCAGCGTCGAAGTTTTCACCTCGACGCCGAGCGCCTCGAGGCTCGCGCGGGCCTTCCGGGAGAGCGTTTCGGGGAAGGTCGTGAGCACGCGGTCCGCACCCTCGAGCAACAGGACGCGGGCGTCCCTGGTGTTGATGTGTCGGAAGTCGCTGGAGAGGACGTGACGGGCGATCTCGGCGAAGGCGCCGGCCATCTCGACGCCCGTCGGGCCGGCGCCGACGATCACGAACGTGAGCCAGGCCCGGCGCCTCGCGGGGTCGTCCTCGCGCTCGGCTGCCTCGAACGCCAGCAGCACCCGGCGGCGGATCGCCGTGGCGTCCTCGATCGTCTTCAGCCCCGGCGCGATCGCGGCCCACTCGTCGTGGCCGAAGTAGGCGTGGGTCGCCCCGGCCGCGACGATCAGGTAGTCGTAGCCGACCTCGCCGTCGGCCAGCACGACGCGGCGGGCGGCCGTGTCGATCGCCACGGCCTCGCCCAGGACCACCTCGACGTTCTTCTGATGCCGGAGGATCCGGCGGATCGGTGCGGCGATGTTGCTCGGGTTCAGGGCCGCGGTGGCGACCTGGTAGAGCAAGGGCTGGAACAGGTGGTGGTTGCGGCGGTCGATGAGCACGATGTCGACCTCGGCCCGGCGGAGCGACCTCGCGGCCGCGAGACCGGCAAAGCCGCCGCCAAGGATCGCGACGCGCGGGCGTGCTGGCGTCCGTGCGGGTCCGCTCATCGTGGCTTGACCTCCGCCGTGGAGGCGCCGAGGACGGTCCCGATCGTGGCCTCGAGTTGCTCCATCTCGACCGGCTTGATGAGGTGCGCCGCGAACCCCGCCTCGCGAGTCCGGCGGAGGTCCGACTCCATGCCATAGCCGCTCAGGGCGATCGCCGGACAATTGGTCTGCTCACGGACGCCGCGGAGGACGTCGAGCCCGGTGCCGTCGGGCAGGCCGAGGTCGCTGATGAGGAGGTCGAATGAGCCCGATCCCGCTGCCGCGATCGCCGAGGCCACCGTCTCGGCGCAGGCCACGTCGTGGCCTCGCGACCTGAGCAGGCGGGCGAGGACGCGGAGCGAGTCCTCGTTGTCCTCGACCAGGAGGATGCGGAGGGGCCCGGTCCTGCCGGCCGGCTCGGCAGCGAGCGGGCCGTCCCGGCCGTCCGCGGAGGGCTCGTGCGGGGGCGCGACCGCGGTCATCTCCACCCGGAACGTCGAGCCGCGCTCGCGTCCCGCGCTGCTCGCGGTGAGTCGGCCGCCGTGCAGTTCGACGAGCGAGCGGCTGATCGCCAGTCCGAGCCCGAGCCCGCCGAATCGCCGGGTTATCGTCGCGTCGCCCTGTTCGAAGGCGTTGAAGATCCGCGGGAGCGCCTCGGCGTCGATCCCCTGGCCGGAGTCGACGACTTCGACGATCAGACGCCCGCCCTCGCCGTCGCCCGAGCGGATGGCGAGCGAGCCGCCGGCCGGCGTGAACTTCACGCCGTTCTTGACGAGGTTCCAGTAGACCTGCTGGAGCCTCGCGGGGTCGGCTTCCACGTGGTGGTCCTTCGCGTCGAGCGCGAGGTCGAGCCTGAGGCCCTTCTCGCGTACCTCGGCAATGCAAATCTCGAGCGCCTGGCAGAGCAACTCGTGCGCGTCGACCGATTTGGTCTCGAGACGGAGCTTGCCGGTGCTGATCCGGGTCACGTCGAGCAGGTCGTCGATCAGTCGCGCCTCCAGCTCGACATTCCGGCGGACAATCTGGAGCACGGAGCGATAATCGTCCGGCGTGTCGGGGTCGTCGAGCATGGCGGAGACGGCGGCGAGCACCGGCGTGAGCGGCGTGCGCAGCTCGTGGCTGAGCACGGCAAGGAACTGGTCCTTGGCGCGGTTGGCCGCGTCGGCCGCGTCCTTCGCGGCCTGGAGCTCGCGCTCGGCCTGCTTCCTGCCGGTGACATCCAGCCCGACGCCGACGATCCGGGCCGGTCGACCGAGCGCGTCGCGGAAGACGCCGGCGCGGACGTTGACCCAGGGCGTGACGCCGTCGACGGCGACCACTCGGAACTCGATCTCGAACTGGTCGTCGCCGGCCAGCGCCCCGTCGATGGCCGCGCGAAGCGTCGCGCGATCGTCGGCGTGGACCAGCTCGAAGAAGTCACGGGTCGTGCCTCCGAAGGCGCCGTGGGGAAGCCGGAAGATGTCGTCGAGCTCCTCCGACCACACGACGCGATCGGTGACGAGGTTCCAGTCCCAGGTTCCCATCCGCGCCACGTCGAGGGCGAGCCGAAGCTGCTGCTCGCGGTCGCGCAGCGCCTCCTCGGCGCGGCGGCGCTCGGTGATGTCGATCAGGAAGACGATGGAGCGGCTCGTGCCGGCCTCGAGCAGGGCCGCGCCGAGCAGCACGCACACCCGGCGCCCGTGGAAGCCGATGTACTCCTTGACAAATGGGTCACAGACGCCGGTCTCGCGGAGCTGGGCCACCGCCCGCGCGTCGATCTCGCGGTACTCGGGGGGCGTTATCGCCTGCCAGTCGAGCGGTCCCGCCGCGAGGCTCTCGCGCGTGGCACCGATGAGGGCCAGGAACGCGTCGTTCGCGTCGAGGATCAGATGTTCGTCGATGTCGGCCACGATGATGCCGAGGATGCCGGACTCCTCAAGCCGGCGGAAGCGTGCCTCGGCGATCCTGAGCTTGTCCTCGGCAAACCGCCTTTCGACGAACAGCCCCACCTGGCTGGCAAAGAGCCTGAAGAGCCCCAGCAGGACGTCATCCGGGGGACGCGGCGCGATGGCCAGGAGCTCGATCACGCCGAAGACCTCCCCGCCGCGGCGGACCGAGAACGCCGCGCCGGAGCGCGGGCGCGCCTCGGCGGCCGAATCGGCGGATGGCCCGCCGGCCGTGAGGTCCGAAACCCAGACCGGCTCGCGTCCCGACCAAACGCGGCCCGCGAGGCCCTCGCCCGGCCGGAGGGCCGTCCCCCGGTAGCCCTCGACGAACTTCGCGGGTACAGGCCGCCCCCTGCACCAGTCGGCCTCGCAGCAGAGGACGCTGGCGCCCGTGTCGACACGCCACCACAGCGCCGCGTCCCACAGCAGGGTGGTGCCGAGCGCCTCGAGGACCTTGGGGAACGCCTCCGCGACCGTCGGCGACTCCGACAGCACGCGCCCGACCGCATACTGGGCCGCCATCCGCCGTTCGGCCTGGCGCCTCTCGGTCACGTCGCGCGCGATCGTCGCCATGCCGACGATCCGGCCGTCCCCGTCGCGGAGCGGCGAGACGCCGACTGAGATGTCCAGCCGTCGCCCCTCCTTGTCGACCCGCTCGGTCTCGTAATGCGAGATCGCGGCGCCCCCCTCGATTCTCGTGAGCATCCGCGGCATCTCGTCCGTGCGGTCGGGCGGCAGCAGGATCGAGATCGGGCGGCCGATCGCCTCGGACGCCGTGTAGCCGAACAGCCGCTCGGCCCCAGGGTTCCATGACGTGATCCGGTCGTCGAGCCCCCGGCAGACGATCGCGTCGTTCGAGGAGGTGACGATCGCGGCCAGCTCGGCGGCGACCGTCTCGCTCCGCCGCCGCTCGGCCGCATCGCGGAAGATCGCCACGGCGCCGGCCGTGGCCCCGTCGGGCGTCCGGATCGGCGATGCGTAGCCGTCGATCGGCCGATCAGGCCCATGGCGCTCGCCCAGCGTGACGGACCTGCCGATGGGCGTCTCGAGCCCGGAGCGGAGCGTCGCCTCGACCGGATGATCTCCCTCTTGCCGGGCCAGCGGAAGGACCTCGGCAATCGGCCTCCCGATCGCTTCGGCCGCGGGCCAGCCCGTCATCGCCTCGGCCGCAGAATTGAGAAAAACGACCCGGCCTGCAGGATCGGCGGCGACGACACCGTCGCCGACGCCCTTGAGCATCCCCTCGTACCAGACGCGACGATCGTGCTCGCTCGACTCGGCCTGCCTTCGCGCGGACACGAGCGAGCTGACGAACGCCGCGGCGCTGAGAAAAAGGACGGCGCGGATGACCCTCTCGGTCAAGGATATGCCCGCGTCGGCGCGGATGACGTCCTGGATCAACAGGGCGCAGGCGGCAGCGAAGAGGCTCGAGCCCAGCCCGCCCCCCCAGGCGGCGACGACGACGGCGGCGAAGAACAGCGGCGTGACGGACGTCCGGGTCCAGGGGAGCGCCGCCAGATCGATCAGGGTGGCGGCAGTCAACGCGGCCAGCGCCAGCAGGTAACCGGGGCCCAGCCATCTCGCACGCGTCGCCATCGGGCGTCCTCGGTGATCACCGGCCGGTCATGGCGCGGGCGCGCGGGCGCGCGCGGGCCGAGGGATCTCGGCCGTGTGTCGTCGACCTCATGCGTCCCTAGAGTATCCCGCGGCCCCGGGCGCGACCAGACGACGTCACGGCACGCGCGGCCCGGCCCCGGCCGTGAGCTCGGCCCGCAGGACCGTCACAGCCTGGCCGCCGAGCAGCACCCGGTCGCCCCGGACAGAGACGCGGACCTCCCCGCCTCGGTCCGACGCCTGGTAGGCGACGAACTCCGTACGGTCGAACCGGTCGGCCCAGAACGGCCCGAGGCAGCAATGCGCCGACCCCGTGACCGGGTCCTCGTCGATCCCCGACGCCGGCGCGAAGAACCGAGAGACGAAGTCATAGTGCGGGGTCGATGCGCGACTCGTCGCGATGATCCCTCGGACGGCGAACCGCTTCAGCCGCGTGAAGTCGGGACGGAGCGCCCGCAATTCCGCCTCCGAGCCGAGCTCGACGAGCATGTCGAAGGCGTTCATCCAGGCCGATTGCACCTCGGCTCCAAGAGCTGCCTCGAGGGCCTCGATCTCAGCCCGCTGGGCGGCGCGAGTGACGGGCTTCGATGGAAAGTCGAGCGTGATCCAGCCGTCGTCCCCGCGCGATGCCGTCAGCCGGCCGCTCCGCGTCTGGAACCGCGCGGGCTCGTCCGGCGATATCCAACCGTCCTCCCACAGCACGTGGGCCGCGGCGAGCGTCGCGTGCCCGCAGAGGTCGACCTCGACCGACCGGCGTGAACCAGCGGAGCGAGAAGCCCTCGTCGAGGCGGTGGAGGAACGCCGTCTCGGAAAGGTTCATCTCCCGCGCGATGGCCTTCATCCAGGACTCGTCCGCCGGACCGGGCGTCAGGCAGACGGCGGCGGGATTGCCGCGGAACGGTGTGTCGGTGAAGGCGTCGACCTGGACGATCGTCTGGCTCACGGCGCGGACCTCCGTCGGGACCTGGGATTCGAATCCACCATACCGGAGCCGTCTCGGCCCGGCCATGTTCGCTCAAGTCCGCGCCCGACGATGCCGATCCAGGAAGCGGGGCCTCAGATCGCCCGCAAGCCGTCCCGTCTGAAACGCGCCAGGGATGGAACATCCGAAGGACCGTCGCATGTCGGTGAGATCCTGCTTCGCTGGCCGTCGGCCTTCTGCGTCGCTCGGTCGACGCACTGCCACGCCCAGGGGCCGTCCATGACGATCGACGACCTGGTGCGGATGACCGGCCCGCAGCTCGACGCCCTCTACACGGCGGGCACGGTCCCGCCGATCCCCGACGGCCGGGTTCGAGGGCGGGCCATCTACTACCCGGGGACGCGATGGGCCGCGCCGATGTCGGCCGGTGCGCGGGCCGTCTGGCAGGGAAAGGTCTTCGACCGGCAGAATGCGCGGGCCGTCAACAGATTCTTCGGCGTCCGGTCGGTCCCCGGCCGGCTCTACCAGGCCGAGAGCTGGCTCGACGGCCGGCCCTCGCTCATCCTCGACTACCAGGAGACCTCGCGGATCTACCGCAACAACCGCGACGAGATCCGCCAGGTCGGCCCCGGCCTCTATCTCGGCCTGATGTACGCGCGGACGTCGCCCCAGCCGACGCTCAAGATGTACTTCGTTCTCGAGGAGACGCCCTGACCGCGAGATCAGCTCACCCGAGACTCCGCGACCCCGGCACCGCTCCGCCGGCCGGGGTATTTCGCCCGCGCCGGAGGGGCGGTTGAAGCGGAGACACTCGCCGTAGAAGGCGTCGACGACCTGGCCCTGCTCGGGGTGGTGGAAGGCGATCGCGTCGATCACGTCCTCCCAGCTCAGGCGAGCGGACGTCGATCCGGCGGAGCGTCGGCTCGAACCAGTCGCGAAACCAGGCGTCGCGCTCGCCCGCGTAGTCCTGGACGCGACGGCGGACCTTGCGGCGCGATCGCGTCGACGCGACGTGTCCCAGACGAACACGCCGTCGTCGACCCGGGCCTGCGGGGCGATGATCAGGAACGCCAGGTCGTCCATCGCGTCGGGGTCGCGGTCGGCGCGGCGGAGCGCCTCGGCGATGCACGCGACGCTCCGCGCCGCCTGGTCGAAGAACGGGGCGTTCCGGACCCCCGCCGAGAGCCGGTTGAACAGCTTGCCCTCGACGACGACGAGCTGCCGCGCGTCGGGCGCGAGCGACAACCCGGCCGTGCCCGGGTCGCCGATCGTGAAGTGGCCGATGCACGGCGTCGGCGTGCGTCCGGCTCTCGGCCAGCCGGTCGCCGCGAAACCGCGCCATGAACGCCGAGGGGAGCCACGCCTCGGAGAACCACCGCGCCCCGGGCAGCGGCGACATCGGGTATCGGTCGCCGCCGTGGCGCTCGAACCAGTCGAGGACGATGCGAAGCAGCCAGCCCTCATTGAAGAGGACGTTCGGCGGGAACGGCGGACGACCCGCCGCGCACGCCTCGAGCATCGCCTTGATCCGACCCGTGATCATCGTCCGCCTGCCCTGGTCGGCCCATCCCTGTTGCCTGGCTTTCGCCTGAGTAAGCACATTGTAGCAGAAGGCCAACCCCGGCGGCAGTTGGCCGACTTCGACCGTGTGAATCGTGAATGTCCACGGTGCCGCACACTTGCGTCAAGGCATTGTGGCGGCTAGGTTTGACCGTGCGTGATCCGACCTCCGAGCGGCCTTCCGAAGAGCGATCGTGCCGTCCTCCGAAGCCGAGCCCGAGCCCGCCCGCCCTCCGCACCCTGCGAGGCGGGCCTGGATCAAGGTCGCGATCAAGTCGGCGCTGGCGATCGTCGTCGTGCTCGCAGTGGCGCGGCACGTCGGCAAGACGTTGCGCGATCTCGACGCGAAGGGTGAGTCGATCCGCATCGAGCCCGCGGCCTTTGTCGCGGCGGTGGCCCTTTACATCGGCGGACTCGTGCCCCTCGGAGTCTTTTACGGGCGGCGTACTGGCAGCGAGCAGAACGCCGATCGGGACGTTCGCGGCCATCCGGGCGTATCTCATCAGCCACCTCGGGAAGTACGTACCTGGGAAGGCCTTGGTCGTGGTCATGCGCGCCGGGCTCTCGGTGCCGTCGGGGGCACGTGCGGCAACGGCGGCGTTCGCGACGTTTTACGAGACGCTTGTCATGATGGCCGCGGGCGGCCTGCTCGCGGCGGTGGCGTTCGGCGTGGGCTCGTGGGTGAGCATCCCCCTGCCCCTCGCCGGCGGCCGCTCGTTGACGGTCCCGCTCGGACTCATCGGCTTCGTCCCCGGCGTCGCGTTCCTGGTGGTCGTCGAGCCCCGCGTCTTCCCCAGGCTGGCGACGCTGGCGCGCTTGCCCTTCCGCGGGGTCGGCGCCGACGCCCTGCCGGTCGTCGGTTGGCGCCTCCTGGCCGAGGGATTGGTCCTTGCCGCGCTCGGCTGGACGCTGATGGGCCTGAGCCAGGTCGCCGTCCTGGCCTCGCTCGGGCCCTCGACGCGCCTCGCCGCCGAGTGGCCGACGGTCGTCGGCAGCGTGGCGCTGGCGACGGTCGCGGGGTTCGTCGTGCCGATCGCACCGGGCGGACTGGGCGTCCGCGAGTGGGTCCTCTGGACGGCACTCGCCTCGGCCATCGACCGCGAGCGGGCGGTGGTCGCGGCGATCGTGCTGCGGTTGGCGTGGATCGTCGGCGAGGTCGTCGCCGCCGCGCTCCTCGTCGCGATCCGCCGCCCCGTCGCCGCGGCGAGGGCCGCCGCGCCATGATCAGCTTCGTGATCCCGCTGTACAACGAGGTCGAGAACCTCGCCGAGCTCCACGCCGAGCTAGCCGCCGCCGTCGGCTCGGTCGCGGTCGACGAGGCCGAGTTCCTCTTCGTCGACGACGGCAGCACCGACGGATCCTGGCGCGTGATCGAAGAACTGGCGGCCGACGATCCCCGCGTCCGCGGCATCCGCTTCCGGCGCAACTTCGGCAAGGCCGCCGCGCTGACCGCGGGCTTTCGAGCGGCCGGGGGTGAGCTCATCTTCACGCTCGACGGCGATCTTCAGGACGACCCGGCCGAGATCCGCCGTTTCCTGGCGAGACTCGACGAGGGCGAAGGGCTCGACCTCGTCAGCGGCTGGAAGCGAAAGCGGCACGACCCGTGGCACAAGGTCGGACCAAGCCGCGTCTTCAACCGGCTGGTGAGCCGCGTCACCGGCCTGCATCTTCACGACCACAACTGCGGCTACAAGCTCTACCGCCGCGCGGTGCTCGACGAGGTGAAGATCTACGGCGAGCTGCACCGGTTCGTCCCAGCCCTGGCCCATGCTCGCGGCTTTCGGATCGGCGAGATCGAGGTCCACCACCGGGCACGGCTGCACGGTCGATCGAAGTACGGCGTCAACCGCTTCCTAAAGGGCCTGCTCGACCTAGTCACCGTGTCATTCCTCACACGTTATGGCACACGTCCGTTCCACCCCTTCGGGACGGTCGGCCTCGGAGTCCTGGTGCTCGGCTTGCTCGCTCTCGGCGCGATTGCCGTGGCGCGCGGATTCGGTTGGACCTCATGGCCGGTCGCGCCGGTCGTCCTCGCCGCGACTTCGCTCGCGATCGGCGTGCAGCTCCTCGGGACCGGCCTCGTGGCCGAGCGAGTGACCGCCTCGCGGATCACGCCCGAGGACACTTACAGCGTCGCCGCGACCGTCGGCCCCGCATCGACCGTGCGGGCGGGAGGTTTACCTTGACCGACATCGACACAGAAACGGCGCCCGGGGGGCGGCCGATGGCGCGTCAGTTCGTCGGCCTGCTCGTCATCACGACGGCCACGGCCCTGTCGCTCGGCCTGACGCTGCGGATGCGCTCGCAGCTCGAGGCCAACGACATCTCACGCTGGTGCACGATCTGGTCCCTCATGGAGCGCGGCACGTACGCCATCGACGACTGCCCGTGGCAGGCGAAGACGCAGGACAAGGTGCGCAAGGTCTCGCCGTTCGAGCAGGGCAATCCCGGCGCGCCCGAGCACTACTATTCGAGCAAGCCCGCACTCTTGCCGACGATGATCGCCGGCGCGCTTTATCCGATCCGCAAGCTGACGGGCGTCCCGCTGGACGCGGAGGTCCTGCAACCGCGGACGCCGCGGCCCGATCGCCCCGACCAGACGCAGGAGCCCGTCCGCTGGCCGGTGTATGTGTTCTACTTCAAGCCGACGATCGTCGCGCTGAATGTGCTGCCTTATCTGGTCTTCCTAATCCTCTTCGCGCGGTATCTCGACCGGACGGCGAGCAACGACTGGGCCTGGTTCGCCGGCCTCGTCTCGGCGGCGTGGGCGACGCCCCTGATCGTCTTCAACACGACGCTAAATAACCACTCCGTCGCCGCGTACAGCGCCTTCTTCGCGGTGTACGCGCTACTGCGAATCTGGGAAAGGTCCGGCCCCTCAAAGCTCGCCGACGACGATCTGTCCGAGATCCCAACAACTCCTTACGGCCGCTACGCCGCGGCCGGCTTCTTCGGCGCCTTCGCGGCCTGCAACGAGCTGCCGGCCGCGTCGTTCGGGATTCTCCTGTTTCTCTGCTGCCTGTTCCGCTCGCCGCGCGCGACGCTCGTCGCCTTCGTCCCCGCGGCGGCGATTCCCTGCATCGCCTTCCTAGTGACACTCTACCTCTCGACCGGTGGATTCACGCCCTTCTACGCCGAGTTCGGCACGCCGGCCTACGAATATGAGAGGAGCTACTGGCTACACCCCCTCGAGATGGACTGGTTCGACAAGCATCCCGAGCCGTGGTGGATCTACCTGATCCATCTGACGGTCGGGCACCATCGGGATGTTCTCGCTGACGCCGGTCTTCCTTCTGGCGATCCCGCCCCTGCTCCGCGGGCTCGTCGGCGCCGATCGGAGGGTCGCAGGCCTCGCACGGTTGACGTTCGTCTTGACCGTCGGCCTGTTCGCCTTCTACACCTGGAAGACGCACAACTACGGCGGCTCGACCCAGGGCCCGCGCTGGTTATTCTGGATCTACCCGTTCTGGCTGATGCTGGCCGCGCCAGGGCTTGAGTCCGGGCAGACCCATCGGGGCCTCCGCTGGTTCGCCCTCCTCTGCCTGGCGCTCTCGGTCCTGTCGGTGGGCTATGGGCTCTGCATGCCCTGGAGCCACCCGTGGATCCTCGACCTGCTCGAACACCTGAAGCTCTACACCCTCACGCGATAATCCGGCCGGTCCGTCGCGGAGACTTCAAGCCGATGACGCTGCTGAACGACCCCGCCGGTGCCACCGCGCCGCGATATTCGTTTCGCGGGCACCCGCTGACCGTCCGCCGCGGCCACCCTGTCCCGCTGGGAGCGAGCCGCGCACCCAATGGCGTGAACTTCGTGGTGATCAGCCGGCATGCGACGTCGGTCCGCCTCGTCATCTCCGAGCCCTGCAACCCCGACGTCTTCGTCGAGATCCCGCTGGGCCCGAACTACTACCGGACCGGCGACCACTGGCACATCCGCATCGACGGCCTGCCCGACGAGTTCTCGTACGGCTACCGGGTCGACGGCCCGCGGGGCGACGGCCACCGCTACGACCCGAGCATCGTCCTCATCGACCCGGCCTCGCGGGCCCTCGCCTGCGGGAAGCCGTGGGGCCAGTCGGGCGGGATCGCCCGGCGGAGCCTCCTGAGCCGCGCGTTCAACGATCGGTCCGACGACGTCAATCCCCGCATCCCTCGCGAGGACACCATCATCTACGAGCTGCACGTCCGCGGCTTCACGGTCGACGAGTCGTCGGGCGTCCGCCACGGCGGCACCTTTCGCGGGCTGATCGAGAAGATCCCGTATCTCAAGGATCTCGGCGTCACCGCCGTCGAACTCCTGCCGATCGACGAGTTCGACGAGAACGACTGCCCGTTCGTCAATCCGCTCACGGGCGAGCAGCTTCGCAATTTCTGGGGCTACAACACCATCGCCTACGCGGCGCCCAAGGCGGCGTACGCCAGCAACTGGGAGGGAACGCAGCCGTTCCGCGAGTTCTGCGGGATGGTGAAGGCCCTGCACGATCACAGCATGGAGGTCGTGCTCGACGTCGTGTTCAACCACACGGCCGAGGGGGGCGACGACGGCGCGACGTACCATTTCCGCGGTCTCGACAACTCCATGTACTACATGCTCGACGAGCAGGGCAAGTACATGAACTTCTCGGGCTGCGGCAACACCGTCAACAGCAACCATCCGGTCGTCCGCGGGCTGATCCTCTCGTGCCTCCGCAACGCCGTGGCCGAGGCGGGCGTCGACGGCTTCCGATTCGACCTCGCATCGGTCCTGGGGCGAGACCGTCAGGGCAATGTCCTGGTCGAGCCGCCGACGATCGAGTCGATCTCGGAAGACGCCCTTCTGACGGACACCAAGCTGATCGCCGAGCCGTGGGACGCCGCCGGCCTGTATCAGGTCGGCAGCTTCCCGGGCGGGGCTCGGTGGTCGGACTGGAACGGCCGCTATCGCGACGACGTCCGCCGGTTCTGGAAGGGCGACCCGGGGATGATCTCGGCACTGGCCACGCGGATCTGCGGCAGCGACGACCTCTACCACGGCCGCGGCCCGCTCCACTCGATCAACTTCATCACCTGTCACGACGGCTTCACGCTGCTCGACCTGGTCTCGTACAACCAGAAGCACAACGAGGCCAACGGCGAGGCCAACCGCGACGGCTCCGAACGACAACCAGAGCTGGAACTGCGGCGTCGAAGGGCCGACCGACGACCCGAAAGTCCTCGCGCTCCGCGGTCGCCAGGCCCGGAACCTGATGGCGACGCTCCTGATCTCGCAGGGCGTGCCGATGATCCTCGGCGGCGACGAATTCCTCCGGACCCAGGGCGGCAACAACAACGCCTGGTGCCAGGACAACGCGACGAGCTGGGTCGACTGGTCGCTCGCCGAGAAGAACGCCGACTTCCTCCGCTTCACGAAACAGCTCATCGCCCTGCGGAAGCGGCATCATGTCCTGCGCCGCAGGACATTCTTCCACGGCGGGGGCAACACCCCCGACATCGTCTGGCACGGGACTGCGCCGTGCCGTCCGGACTGGTCGGCGACGAGCCACGCGATCGCCTTCGCCCTCGACGGCCGCCGCTCCGACCGAGACGCCACGGACCGCGACATCTACGTCGCGATGAACGCCAATTCCGCGCCCCTGACCTTTCAGATCCCCGCCTCGCCGAGCGGCCGAGCCTGGCGTCGGGCGGTGGACACTGCCCTTCGATCGCCCGACGATGCGCTGGGCTCGGACGAGGGCCCGCCGGTTTCGGTCCGATCCGGCTATCGCGTCGAGGCGCGGTCGATGATCATCCTCGTGTCGGAGGCGTGACCTTTTCTGTTACCTCGAAAAGGGCGTCAGCGGCGTCGTCAGCCACCGCCGGATGCGGCGCCGCGCGAGTAAGAGCGGGATCGCGACGACCGCGACCGCCGGGATCCGGCGCGACTCCGACGAAACAGAGGACGAGACCTTCCCCGAACTGGCGGAGCGCGTCAACCGAGCCGCCGAACGTCCGCGCGATCCGCGTCGAGAAAGTCGGCGCCTGCGCCGGCTCGTAGTCGTGAACCTCCGCGCCGAGATCGTGACGGTCGTCAGGCTCGTCAGGTTCGCCAGCGCGCGAAGCCGGCCCTCGAATCGTTCGACCTCTTCGCGGACACGGCTCAATTCGTGCTCGACCTTGAGGATCTCCTCGAGCTTGCCCGTCGCGTCGGTCAGCAGTTTGATCAGCCTCTGCTCCTCGACCTTCTTGTTCGCCAGCCGCGCCTCGACGTCGAAATACTCCTCGCTCACGTCTTGGGCGTCAGCCTTGACGCTGACCAACTCGCCGAGCGACTTCGCACCCGCCAGGAACGAGTCGTACGCGTCCACGGGCACGCGGACCTTCCACGTGGCGTCGCGGCGATCGCCCGCCTTGCCGGAGACCTGCGAATCGGCGACGTACCCCTTGGAGGCCGCGACGAGCCGGTGCAATTTCGACTCAAAGGCGGAGAGGTCTTCCGTGACGAGGTCGACGCGCGCGTTGTAGATGATTTTCCGCCCCGCCGCCGCCGCCTTCAACGGATCGCCGGCCTCTGGGCGTGCCGCTGCTTTCTCGGCCGGCGCCGCCGACCCGGAGGGAGCCGCGAAGTTCCTGGTATTAACGCCCGACTCCCCGCAGCCGGCGAGGGCCAGAGCGATCGCGGAGAAGATAACGGTTCTCATCCCGCTCTCCCGCCCCTCGGCGTGTCGGCGTGCCCTCGCTATGTCCTACCTTTAGACTACGCCTGAGCCAGTGGCATAATGCAGCAAATTCCAGAAAATCAGCCTCGAATGTCGCTCTTCGGAGTGTCCGCTGTGCGGATCCTACGGTTCGATCGAAAGCCCTGACACCAGAGGAGACGTCCGCACGGCGGACCCTACAGGGTTAATCCTGCCTCGCTCGCCGCACGGCCTCGTCATACGCGGCCGGCAGCTTCACCGAGCCGCCCTCGGCCGACCACCACCGCGGCGTCTCGGAGTAGATCCAGACGAACTCGTCCGACCGCTGAAGTGCCGAGCGAACGCTCGCCTCGAAGCCGGCGGGCGTGAAGTAGTTTTTCGACGTGTCGACCACATCCCAGCCCTTCTTGCGCCAGTCGTAGTCGAGCCAGATGCCGAAACCGGGCGAGACGACGCGACGATACGCCGCGGGGTCGGCGACGATCGGGGCGACGCCTTCCGTCATCAGCCTGTAGCCCTCTTCGAACTCGCGGGGCGTCTTGTAGCCGTACGACAGCTCGAAGCCGTCCACGATCCGCGTCCGCCCGCGCGCCGCCTCGACCATCCCGTCGAGAAAGGGGACCAGCAAGCCGTACTCGACGTCGGCAAGCGACTTGCCCGAGCGGATCATGTCTCGCCTCGGAAGGCTCGGTCCGAACGTGAGCATGACGACGAGGCCGGGATAGCCGCCCTGGATTGCCTCCATGAACTCCCGGCCTCGACGACGGGCCTGCGCGGCGTAATCTGCCCAGGACTTCGTCGCGGCGTCGCGCAACGATTTGTACGCGAAGGGGTGCCCTTGGTAATGCTCGGTGTCGAAGAGCACCCCCGCGGCGCGGCCGTCGCGGGCAAGCGAGGCGGCGAGCCGGGCGTTCGCGACGATCGGGACGAAGTCGTCGAACCAGTCGACGTCGCCGGGCGCGACGTTGAACCGCAGGAAGTTGCGCGTGAACCGCCCGGGCCGTAGCGCCTTGAGGTCGTCGCGCGCCGACGTCACGTCGCCCTCGGCGAACCGGCGCCGGCCCCAACCCTCCCACGTGAGGCTCGCCGGCCTGCCCGCGATTCGAGCATCGACATGGAAGACGCAGCCGTCGAACGGCGTCCGCTCCAGGTCCGCCATGCGTGTGCGGAGGAACGTCGTATCGGGCTCGTCCCACCCGAACTCGATCAGCGCCTTGCGGCGAGGAGGGCCGTCGGAGCCTGCGAGGAAGATCGCGGCGATCGCGAGCGACAGGGCCGGGGCCAGGCCGCAATGGCGTCGGCTCATCGTCGGGATCCTCCGCAGGAAACGAACGTGGCCCGCCCGGAAGCGCCGGGCGGGCCATCGGCTGGGACGTCGGGGCGCGATCAGGAGGTCGCCGTCTTCGGCGCGGCCTTCTTCGTCGCCTTCTTGGTCGTCTTCTTGGCGGCCGTCTTCTTCGCGGCCGTCTTCTTCGTCGACTTCTTGGCGCTGGACTTGGCGGCGGCCTTCGGCGCCGCAGACTTCTTCGCGGTCGTCTTCTTCTTCACGGCCATGAGTCGAATCCTCGACGGGGGAAAACATGATCGGCCACGCGGGCCGATGCCACCAAGCGTTATAAGCACAGAATATGAGTTGTGGCAAGACACTGACGGGTCGAATTTCGGCGATTATGCACAAGTGTTGGCTGCGGGGATCGAGCGGCCGTGAGAATTGGGAGCTTGGAGGGTCTATTCGGGCGCGGAGCGCGCGCCTCCCGATCGAGTGACGAGGCCCAGCGCGGCGTCGCCTATCGTGTCGACCTCGCCGGCGGAATTGCTCAGCACGACGACCGCCGCACTCGTCGACGGCGCGATCGCGAGATAGCTGCGGAAGCCACCGGTGCCGCCGTTGTGGACGAAGGCCTCCGGCCGGTCCCGGCCCTTGCGGGCCGGCACGATCAGCCAGGCGAGCCCGACCTTGCGGCCCCCGCGGCCCATGTCGGCCGTCGGCGTCCGCATGTCGCGCATCGCCTCCCGGAGCCGCTCGGGTGCCTCGGCAAGGCCAAGGTTCGCGCGGGCGAACGCGAGCATGTCGTCGGCCGTCGATCTCAGGGCGCCCGCGCCGGCGAGCGCGTCGAAGTACCAGTAGACCGACGGCTTGCCCGCCCTCAAATAGGGCTTCGCCTGCCGGCCCGACCGGGCTTCGTCGAGCGTCGCCCTCGTGTCGGAGAGCTGCAAGGGCCGGCAGATCCGCGAGACGATCAGTTCCTCGTAGCTTATCCCGGCGCGACGTGCGAGGGCCGTACCGAGCAGCCCGGGCCCGATGTTCGAGTAGAGGAACTTCTCGCCCGGCGTGCTCGACAGGCTCGCCCTCTTGAGGAACGCGTAGAGGTCGTCCGCCTTCACCTTGGCATACGGACCGCCGTCCGCCGTGAGCTCCGCGAACGGGACCGGAAGGAGTCGGGGCAGCCCCGAGGTGTGGTTGGCAAGCGTCCGCAGGGTGATCGCGCGGCCGTCGCGCTCGGGCACGCGGACGCCCTCGGGCAGGAGCGGCGCGATCGGGTCGTCGAGGCGCACGAGCCCCTCGCGCGCCATGTCGGCCAGCGCGAGCGACGTGAAGAGCTTGGTCATCGACCCGATCTCGAAGATCGTGCCGCCGTCCGGCGCATCGGGGCTTTGCTCCGAGACCTTCCCGAACCCGAAGACCTCGGACCGGCGGTCGCGGACGACACCGACAACCATACCCACGGCTTCGCCGCGCTCCAGCTTCGGCCTCACGAGGAGGGCGATGGCCGCTTGGAGCGGCTGCTCTGACCGAGCCCGCGCGGCGAGCGACAGGAAGAGGCCGACCGCCATGGCGCCGAGGGAACTCCCGACGTGCATCGCGCTGCCTCCGCGTGACATCGAGGGTGCGGGCCGACACGACCTGGCCGTCTCACCGCCGAGCTTACGGCACGCCGGCGATCAAGCAAGCCTAGCGGAGTCGGCCTCGTCGGATTGCCGGGCTCGCGCTGACGCTTCTACGGTCGACGAACGTGGCTCGCGGTCGGCGTTGTGTCGCCAAATCGAAACAACGCCCCTGCGGCCGGGGCGGTGCAGGAGTTGAACCGACTTGCCGGGAAGGCCGCGGGCGTCTAGTGTTGATCGAGAGTTGTCGCGGCGTCTTTCCCCGAACGGGCGTTGCCATTCATGAAGTATGCCTTCGAAGTCGACGCGGCCGATGTCCTCGGCGTGGCGCCGGGCGCGACGCTCCAGGAAATCCACGACGCCTACCGCGCCCGCGTCAAGAAACATCACCCCGACGTGGGCGGCGACGACTGGGCCTTCCGCTCGGTGTCGCGCGCGTATGAGCTGCTCTCTCACGCGCGGCTGAGGGCCCGCATCGGCTTCGAGCCGCCGCCGCCCTCCGCGACGCCGCCCCAGCCCTGGGCCGAATCCTTCTTCGACGACGAGTCCGGGGACTCGACCCAGGAGCCGCCGTCGGAGCGAAGCGGCCCCACGGCGGCCGAGGCCGTCTCGGGTGTCTTCCGCGCCGGCGTCGCGGACCCGGTGCAGGACCCCGGCCGGCTCGTCGACGTCGAGCTGTTCACGATCCGCTACGAATTCGAAGGCGCGATCAACCTGCTGGGCAATCCGGAACAGCGGAATCTGAGCAGTTGCCTGCACATCGCGTGGCCGGCGCCGCCATTGCACGACGGAGAGCCCGAGATCCCGCCGGAACCCGAGTTGCTGAAGCGGCTCTCTCGCGTCTTCGACGGCATGCCTCGCCGCTCCAAGGCCACGTCGTACTGGTCGCGGACCGACGGCGGCCGGTTCGTCGGATGGCTGAGCTATCCGACCGCGAACCGCGCCTACGAGGCGTTCGAGGCCTTCCACAAGGCGCTCAATGACAAGGGCCTCGGGGTGCGGCAATCGACGAGAGAGCTCTTCGTAGCCCGCGGCCAGCGCTGAGCCCGGCCCGAAGCCGTCTCGATCGACTCGTCTCCCGCCTTCGCTCGGCATCTCGGTCAGTTCCGTTGGAGCCCGCACGTCTGTCCAGCGTCGAGCACCGCCCCGAGGGCGACGTCGGTTCTACGACGCTTGCCGCTCGACCCAGGCCGGCGCGCGCCCGATAATCCCCGGGGACGTGAGGCAACAGAGGTCGGGCGCGGGGGCGGATCGTCCATGAAGTCGCAAGCCGTCCGTAAGCTCCGCGCCACGCTCGGGGCGGACCGCATGGCGTATGGGCTCTGGGTCACGCTCGAATCCGCGAGCGTCACCGAGATGGCCGTCGCGCTGGGACTGGACTGGGTTGTCATCGACGCGGAGCATCGGGCACCTCGACTGGACCGACATCGTCGAGCACCTCCGCGCCACGACCCGGAGCGACACCGTCGCTCTCGTCCGCGTCGCCGACCTCGACCGGGGCCTGATCAAGCGGCGCTCGACCTCGGCGCCGACGGCGTGGTCATCCCATGGGTCGAGACGACCGATCAGCTCCGTCGGGCCGTGACGCACGCCCGTTACCCGCCCGAAGGCGGACGGGGCCTCGGCGCCGAGCGGCGACCGGCTGGGGCGAATGCCTGGCGGAGCACGCGGCCGAGGCGAACGAGCACGTCCTGGTCGTACCGATGATCGAATCGGTGGCCGCCGTCGCGGAGGTCCCGCGGATGTGCGAGGTCGATGGGGTTGAGATCTTCTTCCTCGGACCGGCCGACTTCTCCGCCTCCGCCGGACATCGCGGCCAGTGGGAGGGGCCCGGGGTCGCCGAGCCCTCCTTGGTGTGAAGGACATGGTCGCGACGTGCCGGCAAGCATTGCGGGGTCGTCGCGACCAGCCCGGCGAACCTCGCGGAGCGAGTGCGAGCAGGGCTTCCGCGTGCTCGGTCTCGGCCTCGACGGCGGCCTCTTGCTCCGCTCGCTCCACGAGTCGCTCGCCGCCGTCGGACGCGACCGGAAGATCCGCTCCGGCTTCCTGCTGGATGAACTCTCGATGACTCCCCTGCCCCGCCCTCCGGAATCGATGCGGCCCGATCGCCCGAGGTGATGACGACGCCGGGCTCCGGCGTCGTGATGGAGGTCGCCGCCGGCGCCCGGCTCGAGATCCTCGTCGGGGCGCACAACCGCGCTCGCCAGTTGATGACGGGCACGGTGACGCTCGCCCCGTCGGTCTGGGTCCCCTATCACACGCACGCCTTCGCCGAGTCGCTCACGCCCCTCGAGGGGCGCCTGGCCGTCGAGGTCGAGGGGCGGCACTACGAGCTCGATCCGCTCGACAACGTGATCATCCCTCGCGGACTCGCGCACCGGCCCGGGAACGCCCTCGGCGACCGACCGACGGTCCTCCACCTCGCACTCGCGAACGATGCGCCCACGCGCGAGGTCGTCGAGAACCGGTTCGAGGTCCAGCCGATGCCGTCGGAGTCCACGGGCGTCCCGGGCGCCGAGCGGGTCACCCGGTTCCGGACCGCCGCGCGGTCCGAGGCCGGGCCGAGCACGTCGTTCATCGACTTCTTCAACGAGGCCCTCCTGCCGGGATCGAGATGAGCGGCGGCTACGGCCTCTTCCAGCCGGGCGGCCGACTCCCCGCTCACGTCCACGACTTCGACGAGTCGATCTGCATCATCGACGGAGAGGCCACTTGCGTCGTCGAGGGCCGACGTCACACGATGTCGAGCGGCGCCGACCGCCCTGCAGCCGCGCGGGCGGGTCCACTACTTCATCAACGACTCCGACCGACCGATGGCCATGCTCTGGGTCTACGCCGGGCCGAGGCCCGAGCGCATCGTCGTCGACGAGCGCTGCGCGACCGCCGCGGGCGACCCCTGGCGCAAGGAGGCGCCGCGATGAATCGGCCGATTCCGCGTCGCCCTGACCGGCGACTTCTTCGGCCCGGACGGCTCGACGAAGTACCCCGACATCGGCCTGTCCGTCTTCGACGGCGCAGCCGACGATCGAATGGACGCAGGTTCGCGCGAGCATCGCACCGCGGATCGGCGGCCGACCAGATCGCGGGAGCGCAACGGCGTGATCGTGCTGACGCCCGCCGGTGCACGGCCGAGACAGTCGTCGCGAGGCCAGCGACCTGCTGGCGATCGGCCGCTTCGGCGTCGGCTACGACGCCGTCGACGTGGCGGCGTGCACCGCGGCCGACGTCGTCGTCTTCATCACCGCGGGCGCGGTCGATCGCTCGGTGGCCGAGGCGACCGTCGGCTGGATGATCGCGCTGACGCACCACATCCGGACCAAGGACAGCCTCGTCCGCACCGGCCGGTGGGACGAGCGCTCGCGGTACATGGGCCGCGAGCTTCGCGACCGGACGTTCGGCGCCGTCGGCCTGGGCGGCATCGGCCGGGCCACGGTCGGCCTGCTCCGCGGCTTCGGCATGAAGCCGCCGCTGGCGTTCGACCCCCACCTCGATCCCGCGGTCGCCGAACGCGGCGGGCGTGCGGCTCGTCGGGCTCGACGAGCTGCTGGCCGAGGCCGACTTCGTCTCGATCCACTGCCCGCTCACCGAGCAGACCCGCGGCCTGATCGGCGTCCGCGAGCTCGGCGCTGATGAAGCCCGACGCCTACCTGATCAACACGGCCCGCGGCGGCATCGTCGACGAGGACGCCCTCTTCGACGCGCTCGCCGCAGCGCCGGATCGCCGGCGCGGCCCTCGACTGCTTCGCCGAGGAGCCGGTCATCCGGCCGCACCGCTTCGGCGAGCTCGACAACGTGCTGCTGGCCCCGCACAGCATCGCCTGGACCGACGAGCTGTTCCGCGACATCGGCCGGTCGGTCTGCCAGGGGATGCTCGACCTCTCGCTCGGCGAACGGCCGCGCGGCGTCGTCAACCCGGAGGTCTTCGACCGCCCCGGTTTCCAGGAGAAATGGGCCCGGCTCCGACCTCGCTGAGGAGGGCACAGCCCATGGGCCGGAGGCTGGACGGACAGACCGCCTGGATCAGCGGCGCCGCCTCGGGCATCGGCGCGGCCGACGGCCCGGCTGTTCGCCGAGGAGGGGGCGAACGTCGCGCTCGTCGATCGTCGACGTCGCCGACGGAGCGAGGCCGTCCGCGATCAGATCGTCGTCGGCCGGCGGCCAGGCGCTCGTCCGTCCCGGCCGACGTCTCGGTCGAGGCGGCGGTCCGCGACTCGATCGCGGCGACCGTCGCGCGATTCGGCGGCCTGAACATCCTCGTCAACTGCGCGGGCATCGTCCACGTGGCGCCGCTTGCACGAGTACGACGAGAGCGGACTGGGACCGGCTGATGGGGGTCAACCTCAAGAGCATCTTCTTCTCGGTCAAGCACGGCCTGCCGCACCTGCGGCGGCAGCCGCGGAGCTACGTGGTGAACGTCGGTTCGATCAGCAGCTTCGTCGGCCAGGCGGCGACGCCGGCCTACACGACGTCGAAGGCGGCCGTGCTCGGCCTGAGCCGATCGATCGCCCTCGACTACGCCGCGACTCGGCCTGCGCTGCAATTGCGTCTGCCCCGGGATCACCGACACGCCCATGCTGCGCGAGCACCTCGACAAGACGCCCGACCCCGAGGCGACCCTGGCCGCAGCGGCTCCGCCGCGTTCCGCTAGGCGGTCGGCCCTGACGCCCGGCGGACATCGCCCGGGCGGTGCTCTATCTGAGCTGCGAGGATTCGGCGGGCGTGACGGGGACCTCGCTCGTCGTCGACGGCGGCTACCTCGCCGCCGCGGAGTGGGACGCCGGTCGAGCGTAACCGACGGAGGCCGGACCGATGACGCCGAAGCTGGCCTGCGCGGACTTCACGTTCCCGCTGCTGCCCCACGACAAGGCGCTCGACCTGATCGCCCTGCTCGACTTCGACGGCGTCGACATCGGCCTGTTCGAAGGCCGGTCGCACCTCTGGCCTTCGCGCGTCTTCGAGGACGTGAAGGGCTCGGCCCGAGAGCTGGCGACGCAAGCTCGGCGACCGCGGGCTCGAGCTGGCCGACGTCTTCCTCCAGACCGCCCCGGACTTCGACTCGCTCGCCCCCAACCATCCCGACGCCGACGCGCCGCGGCAAGGCCCGCGACTGGTTCGCGGAGGCCGTCGAGTTCGCCGTCGGAGGCCGGCGCCCGGCACGTCTCCGCGCTGCCGGGCGTCGACTTCGAGGGCGAGCCCGAAGCCGACATCGTTCGGTCGCTGCTGCGACGAGCTGGCCTGGCGGTGCGAGACGGCCAGCGGCTGCGGGCGTCACGTTCTCCGTCGAGGCCCACGTCGGCTCGATCGCCCCGACGCCCGCAGGCCGCGGCCGAGCTCGTCCGGTCGGTGCCCGGGCCTGACGCTGACGCTCGACTACACCCACTTCACCCGCGTCGGGCGTCCCCGACGCCGAGGTCGAGCCGCTGATCGCCCACGCCAGCCACTTCCACGCCCGAGGCGCCCGCGCCGGCCGGCTCCAGGCGTCGTTCAAGGACAACGTGATCGACTACGGCCGCGTCCTCGACGTCATGCGGCGGACGGGCTACTCGGGATACGTCGGCGTCGAATACGTCTGGATCGACTGGGAGCACTGCAACGAGGTCGACAACCTGTCGGAGACGATCCTGCTCCGCGACTTCCTGCGTCGACACGGGTCAGCTTGATGACCGCAGCAGCGGCAGGCATTCAAACGTCGTCCCCATCGCCGTGCGGCCCGGAAGCCCGAGCCAGCCGTCGAGCAGCGTCGCGTAGACGCGACGGAAGTCGACGGTCATCTTCAGGTCGCCGTCGTCGAGGTCGGTCAGGCTGGGGTACGTGCCCACGAGCCCGGGCCGGACGCCGGCCCCGGCGAGGAAGACGGGCCCGGCGGTGCCGTGGTCGGTGCCGGCCGAGCCGTTCTCGGCGACGCGGCGGCCGAACTCGCTGAAGCCCAGCACGACGACCCGATCGGCCAGCTTCGCCGCGGCCAGGTCGTCGAGGAACGCCGAGCAGGGCGTCCGACAGCTCGACGAGCAGCGAGTAGTGGGTCGACGCCTGGCCGGCGTGGGTGTCGTAGCCTGACTGGATCGTGTAGTAGACCCGGGCAGGGTGGCCGCCCTTGAGGAGCCGGGCGACGGTCCGCAGCCGGCCGGCCGAGTCCGCTCTGCGGGATAGCCGGGCCGTCGCCGTCGGCCGAACGGGCCAGGGCTTCGAGTCGGTCGGACGCGGCGTAGGCGTCGAGCGTGCTCCGGCGGACGAACGCCGCGAGGTCGTCGCCCGGCGCCGCGGTCGCGACCGTCGCGGGCCGACCGTGCGGCCGGGTCGAGCGCGAGGTCGTCGAGCCGTTCCAGCGACGACGGCGATCGACCGGCGCCCCGCAGCGCGACCGGCACGGCGCCCGACCCGACGAACAGCGACGACGCCGGCCCATCGGCCCCGTTCGGCCCGCGCGTCGAGGCCGCGGCCGATCCAGCCCGGGCCGCCGCGCTCCTCGGGGTCGAGCCGGGCCGACTGCCAGATCGCCATGCTCTCGAAGTGCGACCGGTTCGGGTTCGGATAGCCCGACGCCCGGCACGATCGCCAGCCGGCCCGATCTCCAGCAGCTTCGCCGCGCCTCGCATCGCCGGGTGCAGGCCGACGCGATCGTCGACCTTGATCAGGCGTCCTTCGCTGGCGAGCCGCAGCGCCTTGCGGTGCCTCGCGTAGCCCTCGTCGCCGAAGGGGACGACCGTGTTGATCCCGTCGTTGCCGCCGTCGAGCTGGATGACGACCAGCACGCGGCCGTCGCTTCGCCGGCCCGGCGGCCCGGGCGGTCCGCGCGAGGAAGCCGGGGACGGTCGGCGCCAGGGCCACCAGGGACGAGCCGCCAGGATCTTCAGGACATCGCGTCGGGTCGGCATGGAGGGCTCCGGGGTCAGCGTGAGCGATGAAAGTACGGAGCGCGGATAGGCCGATCGCAGGGAGCCGTGGGCCGCGTTGTGCCTTCGTCACGCCGCCTTCCGATCCGCGACCACGATGCCGTCAACCGAGCTGCGCCTCGGGGCAGGCGAGCACGAGCGCCACGGCGCGTCGGGCGGCTCGGGTCCCCAGGCCGATGGCGGCCCGATCGCGGCCTCGATCCGGGCGCGCCAGGCGGGACCGGGCTCCGAGCCCAGCAGGAGCTCGGCGCAGAAGCGCGACCGCGTCGCCGCGGTCGCCGCCTCGGCCGTGCCGGTTCGCCAGCCCGAGGGCGTCGAGCGGCCCGGTCCGGCCGACGCCCCGGCCCTCGACGAGCGCCGCGGCGAAGTTCGCCCGGCCGATCGACCGCGCGGGCCGAGAGCCAGCGCCGGCCGCCGCGGCCAGCCGCCGACGTTCGGCGGGTAGAACAGGTCCTGACCCAGCCGGGCCGCCCAGTCGGCCAGCACCAGCGTGCTCGGGCGGCGGGTCGAGCAGCTCCAGCGCTCGCACCGGGCCGACGACGAACTCGACCGGGCCGAGCACCCGCGATCGCAGGTTGTTCGCGCGGCGAAGAACGCCCGCGAGCGCAGGATCGTCTCGACGCGCCCAGCCGATGTCGAGTCGATGCGCCCGCAGGCCGTCGGCCAGCGCCGCGACCGCCGCGCGTGCCGACCGCCCCCTCGCCCATGAAGATGCCGCAGAGCCGCCAGGCCAGCCGCTCGGCCGTCGCCGGCTGCTCGAGGAGGATCCGGACGAGGTCGCCGCCGGTCCAGCGGCCCTTCCGGCCGAGGATCGTCTTGTCGCCGTCGTCGTGGCCGGCGCGCGATCCTCGCGGAACTCGCCGTCGGTGACGGTCCAGCCGGTCAGGGCACGGGCGGCCTCCTTGACGTCGGCCTCGGTGATAGTGGCCGACGCCCAGGGTGAACAGCTCCATCAGCTCGCGGGCGAGGTTCTCGTTGGGGTGCCCCTTGCGGTTGGCCGGGGCGTCGAGCCAGACCAGCAGGGCCGGGTCGCGGACGACGGCGTCGAGCAGCTCGCCGAACGGCGCCCGGGCCAGCCGGCGGAAGGTCTCGTTCTGCCGGCGCATCGGCGGCGAGGTCGTCGACCTTGAGGTTGCTGGTGGCGAAGTGGTTGTGCCACATCAGGGTCAGCCGCTCGCCCAGCGGGTCGGGCCGAAGAGCATGCGGTAGACCCACCACGCCTTGAGCCGGCCGGGGTCGCTCGGAGGCGACCGCGGCGTCGGCCGAGCACGGTCGGCGATCGACTCGAACTCCTCGGGCACGCCCTCGGCCGGCCCGCGGTCCTTGCCGTCGAGCAGCCGGGCGACGCTCGGCCTCGGGGCCGTCCTTCAGGTCGCGCCGCAGCTCGCCCCAGGTCGCCGCGAAGCCGGCCCGGCGGTGGAGGTGGACGACGCGGCGGAGGTCCCAGGGGCCGTCGGCCTTGGGGTCGTAGGGCGACCAGGCCGCTTCGGTCGTCGCAGTCGACTGGCGGTTCATGAGGTGGCTCCGCGCCGGCACGGCGGTCCTCGTCAGTTCTGGTTCCGGTACGCGACCGTGACGTCGCCCAGGTCGCGGGTCTCGCCCGCCTTCGTCGCCTCGATGTCGAACGGCTCCTCGGCCCTCATGCCGCCCGTGGGCCTGGAGATAGAGCTGATACGCGAGCCCCGGCGCCAGTCCCTCGATGCGGAACCGGCCGTCGGCGTCGGTCCGGACGCGTTCTGGCTGATGCCCGATCGACCCGCCTCCGAGCCTCGGCTTCTTGGCCTGGACCTCGAGCGTGACGTTCGCCGAGCGGCTTACCCTCGGTATTGAGGAGCCGCCCGGTCGCCGCGCCCCACGGCTCGAGCCGGACGCGCGGACGCTCGCTTTCGTCGCCCCGCACCTCGGTCCATCCCGCCAGCTTCCGCCCCTCGTGCCGGAAGACCAGCGCCCGCGGACCGCGCGATGGCACGAGCGCCACGACCTTGAACGTCGAGGTCCTCGCCAGATTCTCCCAGTAGCCGAGGTTCCCCTGGCCGTAGACCTCGGCTCCCTCCAGGGGCTTTCCGTCGGGGTCGACGACCGTCCCCTCGACCACCCGGCCCGGGTCGAGACGGATCTCCCTGGCGAACGTCTTGGCATCCTTGGGGATGTCGACCTCGGCGAGTGCCTGGTGGAACGCCTGGACCACCGGGACGAATTCCGGACGGAAGCCGTAACCGCCGTCGTCGGGATGCGAGCGATCCTTCGTCTCGACGGCCAGCACACCCTTGCCCGGCAAGGCGACGAGCTTGAACCGGCCCTCCGCGTCGGTGTCGGCCTTGAGCAGGTAGCTTTGGGCGTATTGCATCTCGCGGAAGGCCGGCGCCGCATCCAGGGCGGGATTGTCGACGGCCACGTGGTAAGTGACCCACGCCTGAACCGGTTTCCCCGACGGTTCATCCACGACACGCCCTTCGACCTGGACGCCGCGATACAGGGGGATGTCGAAGCGGATCGGGCCGAGGCCGGGCGGGTCGTCGAGCTTGACCATCGCCTGCAGATAGGGCGAGCCGGCGGGCGGGATGACCATCAGCTCGTTGCCCGACCCGCGCGGCATGCCGACGAGCCGGTAACGGCCCTTCGCGTCGCTCTTCGTCTGCACGATCGTGTTGTTGCCGAGATCCTGATCGGCCAGCTTGTAGCTGCTGACGGTCGCCCCGGAGATCGGCGCGCCGGTCTCGCGGTCGCGGACGATCCCCTCGATCGGCCGGCTCGGCGAGGCGGCGAGGCGGAGGGACGGGCCGTAGAACGTCTTCATGCCGAACCTCGGATCCCCGCGGAAGATCGGAACCCGGATCGGCTCGCCCGGCCGTGTGATGACGCTGACCTCGAGCGGACGGATCGTCGGCCCCTCGATCTGGAAGTTCACCAGCCGATCGCGGCCGAGTCCCTTCAGGGCGAATCGGCCCCGGGCGTCGGTCGTTGCGCGGGGTTCCCCTTGCTTCCGCATGAGCAGGAAGGGCGCGTGCCAGAGGTAAGTGTTCCTGAGCTGGTCCGGCGCATCCTCCTGAGCCCGGAGGGCGCGCAGATAGGGGTCGAGGTCGCCCCGTTTGGGGACGAAGAGGTATTCGCCGCGGACCACCGCGCCGGCGATCGGCCGGCCTTCGAGGTCGACCAAGACGCCCTCGACGGTCTGGTCTGCGACGAGCTTGACGGTGAGGTCGTGCCCATCGTCGGGCGGCCCGTCGAGGAAGTCGCCCACGGCGAAGCCCTTCGAAGCTCCGCCGATCGCGAAGCCTTCGGCCTCGGCGGCGATGCGGGGTGTCTGACCAGCGGCGAGTGCCCACGCCTTGAACGCGAACCGTCCGTCCGGCCCGGTCGTCGCCCGGGCCGTCTCCGGACCGGCGAAGAGCAGGTAGACCTTCGCCCCGGCGACCGGCTTGCCGGCCGGGTCGACGACGACGCCCTTGTACGTCAACTCCTTCTCGCCCCGGATCGCCCCGAGCAGGCCGGCGGCCATCTTGCGGAGGTCGGCCGGGCTCGGCGCCGGGGCGTCGGCGGCCTTCGCCTGGCCGTCGCGGGCGGGGGGCGACATCTTCGGCATCGCCGGCATCTGGCCGTCGCCTCGCTTCTGCTGGGGGAGCATCACGAGCCCGACCGATGTCCCGGCGACCGCGACGGTCGCCACCGCGACGACGGCGGCCGACCTGAGCCGATCGAGCAGCATTGTCTGAGCGACCCGCGCGGCCAGCCCGGCGGCGGCCGTCCCCGCGGCTCGCCCCGCGACGGCGGCCAGGGCCGACCGGACGGTCACCGTCGCGAGGGCTTCCGGGACCGCCGCGGCCGACTCGGCCGCCAGCGCCGCGGCGCCGAGGCCGACCGACGGTGCCAGCCCGCGCAACGTCAGCCGGTGCCTGAGCTTCGCCCGGCCCCGCGCCAGCCGGCCGCGGACCATCCACTCGGTCCACCTCAGCTCCTCGGCCGCCTGCTCGCGCGTGCGGCCCTCCAGGTCGCAGAGGACGACCGGCAACCGGAGCGACTCGGGCAGCCGCTCGACCTCCGCGTGGATCGCGGACCTCAGGTCGTCTCGGACTTCACCTCGAACGTCCAGGGTGGCCCTCATCTCCGCCGCCTTTCGCTCCTCGACCCGTCGCCTTGCCGCGTCCCGTGCGGCCTGGACCGCGGCCCGATAGGCCACCCGGTGGAGCCACCCGCCCAGCGCGTCCCGGCCGCGGACCGAGGCGGCCTTCCGCGCCAGCACGAGGAACGTCGCCTGGAACGCGTCGTCGGCCGCCGAGGGGTCCCTGAGCACCGCCCGGCACGTCGCCAGGACCATCGGCCCGTGCCGGGCGACGAGCGCGGCGAAGGCCGATTCGTCGCGGTCGGCGAGGAACGACTCCAGGAGCTGCGCGTCGGCCTGGCCGGCGAGCGTGCCCCCTCCGAACAGGCGACCCATGCCCTTGATGACCATCGTTGCCGTCGCCATCTCGACGCCCCCTCCGGCCCTCGCGTCGCGGCCCAGACACTCCATAATGAGGGGGCGCCGACCCGTCCCGGCGCGAGATTCCGCCCAAATCCGCGCCGCGAGACGTCCGTCCGGGTGCCCCCCCGGGTTCCTGGTCTCAGGTTAGCCCGGGTGCCGACCGAACCCGAGCGTGCAGGTTTTGTTCATCTCCGTGGGGCTCGGTGCGGGATCTGGGCCGGGGGATCGGACCGCCCTCGAAGCGAACGAGACCGCGCCGTTCCGCACGCAACCTGCACGCTCGGGTTCGGTCGGCGCCTCGGGTCTCCACCAGCGCGACCCCCCCGTCAGGTTCGCGATGGCCCCGGCCTCCTCCGGATCGGTGGTATCTTCGAGGACATTCCGCCGTAAGAGAGGCCCTGACCACGACCTCGAGCCGAGCTGGACCCTCACCCCGAGAATCGCCCGCCCCCAGCCTCCGCCCAGGCCCGAGGTTTGCGGGTTTCCCGGCGACGAATCCGGCCGTTCGATCCCCCAGGAAAGAGCGTCCCACGAAGGAGATCCCCATGAGCCACGGCCAGCCACCGACTCCCGAGGACGGCACCACGTCGCGGCGGACGTTCCTCCAGGCGAGCGCCTCGGCGCTCCTGCTGGCCGGCGCCGGGTCGCCGGCCGGTTCGGGGCCCGAGTGGCGGAACAGGCAGCCGGGCATGGCCTACCGCCGACTCGGCCGCACGAACATGATGATCTCCGAGGTCGTCTCGGGCGGCGACCCGATCACGCTGAAGAACTACAAGCACCTCGAGCTCGCCCTCGAGATGGGGCTGAACTACCTCGACATGGCCCCCGCCTACAACGGCGGCGACACCGAGCGCGCCTACGGGAAGCTCCTCGGCGGCTCGTCGTCGAAGCGCGAGAAGGTCTTCCTCACCACGAAGGTGAGCGACTTCAAGAAGGTCCGCAACCGCATGTACAAGGCCATCTTCGATGGCCTGCCGCCCGCGAAGCAGGACAGCCTGGTGAAGCGGTCGAAGGCCCTGCAAGTCGAGCGCGGGGTCACGAAGCCCGGCTACTTCATCGAGTACTACCCGGGCCAGAAGAAGGACTTCGACCCGGCCTATCTCCGCGTCGCCATGATGCCCGAGTACGGCCATCGCGTCGAGGGGAGCGACACGGTCCGCAAGGTGATCGTCGAGTCGCTCGAGGGCAGCCTGGAGCGGGTCGGGACCGATCATTTCGACCTCCTGATGTGTCCCCACGGCGCCGACACGCCGGAGGACCTGAGCCCCGAGCTCGTCGAGGTCTTCGAGGATTTGAAGAAGCAGGGCAAGGTGCGCTTCCTCGGCTTCACCGCGCACAACGACCCGGCGGGAAACCTCGGCAAGGCGGCCAAGCTCGGCCACTACGACGCCGCGATGGTCGCCTATAACGTCATCAACGGCGGCTACCTGAACGAGGCCCTGAACGCCGCCCGTGCCGTCGACATGGGCGTGATCGCGATGAAGTCGGCCCACGCCGTCGCCACGCACCACAAGCCGCTCCAGCCGATCCCGGCATGGCGGGTCGCGAAGGTCGAGCGGATCGTCCCCGGCGACCTGAAGGCGCCGATGAAGGCCTACCTCTGGTCGCTGCAAGACCCGCGGATCTCCGCCGTGATCTCGAACCTCTGGGACGAGAACTTCGTGCGAGAGAATCTGTCGCTCGCCGGCAAGAAGGTCGAGCTCCAGCCGGCCTGAGCGTCGCTCGGTCGAGGGGTCGAATGCCGCCTATCGAGGCCCGCCGGGCTCGGCTAGAATCGCCGCGAGTGCCCACCGATCGCCTCCGACCCCGACGACAGGACCGACCCATGCGGCGACTCTCCGCGCGCCTCTTGCTACTATTCCTCTCGTTCGCCGGGACGGCCTGCGCCGCCGACACGCCGAAGGGCGAGGTCACCAAGTACACGTTCGACCAGAGCAAGATCTTCCCCGGCACGGTCGCGCGACTACTGGGTCTACGTGCCCGAAGCAGTACGACCCGGCGAAGCCGGCCTGCGTCTACGTCAACCAGGACGGCGTCCAGTACAACGCGCCGGCCGTCTTCGACGAGCTGATCGCACAAGAAGGAGATGCCGGTCACGATCGGCGTCTTCGTCACGCCCGGGCGCGTGAAGGCCCCGTCCGACCAAGGCGCTCGACCGCTTCAACCGCAGCTACGAGTACGACGGCCTGGGCGACAACTACGCCCGGTTCCTGCTCGACGAGCTGCTGCCCGAGGTCGAGACGAAGACGACCGCCGACGGCCGGCCGATCCGGCTCTCGCACGACGGCAACGACCGCGCGCATCGGCGGCGCCAGCAGCGGCGCGATCTGCGCGTTCACCGCGGCCTGGGAGCGGCCCGACGCCTTCCGCCGCGTCTTCAGCGCGATCGGCACCTACGTCGGCCTGCGCGGCGGCAACGTCTATCCGACGCTGATCCGCAAGTACGAGCCGAAGCCGATCCGCATCTTCCTCCAGGACGGCACGCAACGACCTGAACATCTACGGCGGCGACTGGTGGATGGCCAACCAGGAGATGGAGCGCGCCCTGACCTTCGCCGGCTACGAGGTCGAACCACGACTGGGGCGACGGCGGCCACAACGGCAAGCACGCCACCCAGATCTTCCCCGACGCCATGCGCTGGCTCTGGAAGGACTGGCCCGCGCCCGTGAAGGCCGGCGCCGGCTCGCAGCAGCTCCAGGAGATCCTCATCCCCGGCGAGGGCTGGAAGCTCGTCGCCGACGGCTACAAGTTCACCGAGGGCCCGGCCGCCAACGCCAAGGGCGAGGTCTTCTTCAACGACATCCCCAACAGCAAGACCTACAAGATCGGCCTCGACGGCAAGGTCGAGCCTGTTCCTCGCCGACTCGAAGCACGGCCAACGGCCAGGCGTTCGGGCCCGACGGCCGGCTCTACGCCGTCGCCACCGGCGCGAGCCAGGTCCTCGCCTACGACGCCGACGGCAAGCCGACCGTGATCGCCGACGGCATCCGCGGCAACGACCTCGTCGTCCGCCACGACGGCGGCATCTACGTCACCAACCCGGCGGCGACGGCACGACCCGAGCAAGGTCTGGTACATCAGCCCGAAGGGCGAGAAGAAGGTCGTCGACACCGGCCTGAAGTTCGCCAACGGCATCACCCTCTCGCCCGACCAGTCGCTGCTCTACGTCGCCGACTGCCGGAGCCACTGGGTCTACAGCTACCAGGTCCAGCCCGACGGCTCGCTCGCGTACAAGCAGAAGTACTATCACCTGCACGTCCCCGACACGGCCGACGACGCCGGCGCCGACGGCATGCGCGTCGACCGCGACGGCCGGCTCTACGTCGCGACCCGGATGGGCATCCAGGTCTGCGACCAGGCCGGCCGCGTCAACTGCATCATCCCGACGCCCAACGGCAAGGTCGCCAACCTCTGCTTCGGCGGCGCGGACTTCGACACCCTCTTCGCCACCTGCGGCGACCGCGTCTACAAGCGCAAGGTGAAGGTCAAGGGCGCCAACGCCTTCGAGGCCCCGATCAAGCCCGCCGGCGCCCCGGCTCTGACCCGAGGAGACACCCCCGATGGCGACCATCAAGGAACTCCGGATCAACGGCTCCAAGATCCCGATCGACGCCGACGCCGACCGCATGCTGCTCGGCGTCCTCCGCGACGACCTCGACCTCACCGGCGCCAAGTACGGCTGCGGCGAGGGCCGCTGCGGCGCCTGCACAGTCCTGCTCGACGGCAAGGCCGTCCGCTCGTGCATAACCACCGTCGGCGAGGCCGCTGGGGCCGAGATCACCACGATCGAGGGCCTTGAACACGACGGCAAGCTCCACCCGCTACAGGCCGCCTTCCTCGACCACCAGGCCCTCCAGTGCGGCTTCTGTACCTGCGGGATGATCATGCAAGGCGTCGCGTTTCTGGAGAAGAATCCCCGGCCCTCGACCGTGCAGATCCTCGTCGCGATGGAGGGCAACGTCTGCCGCTGCGGCACTCATCCCCGGGTCGTCGCCGCGATCCACTCGGCGTCGAACGCGATGAAGGAGGCCGCGCGATGAACCCCACGCGACGCGACGAGCCCATCGTCCTCGAGCCCGAACGCTTCGAGCTCCGCGAAGGCCCGGCCTACCGCTTCGAGCTCGACCGCCGCGACTTCCTCAAGGTCCTCGGCGCCGGCCTGGTCGTCCTCGCACCTGATCGACGACGCCGACGCCCAGGAGTCCGGCGCCAATCGCCGGCAGGGGGCCGGACGGGGCACGCCCCAGGAGATCGGCGCCTGGATTCACATCGGCGAGGACGGTGCGGTCACCGCCTACACCGGCAAGGCCGAGGTCGGCCAGAACATCCGCACGTCGCTCGCCCAGGCCGTCGCCGAGGAGCTGCGCGTACCGCTCGCGTCGGTCAAAATGGTCATGGCCGACACGGCGCTCACGCCCTACGACATGGGCACCTTCGGCAGCCGGACCACGCCCCAGATGGGCCGTCAGCTCCATCGCGTGGCCGCCGCGGCCCGTGAGGAGTTGATCGACCTCGCGGCTGAGACGTGGAAGGTCGAACGAGCCACGTTGGAGGTTGCGGACGGGAAGGTCCGCCGCAAGGACTCGAACGAGTCGATCGGCTTCGGCGCGCTCACGAAGGGGCAGAAGATCACGAAGGTCGTCGCAACCGACGCCGCCACGACCCCCGCGGCGAGCTGGACCGTCGCCGGCCACGACGCGGCCAAGCCCAACGGCCGCGACCTCGTCACCGGTCGGCACAAGTACGCCTCGGACGTGAAGCTCCCCGGCATGTGGCACGGCAAGGTCCTCCGCCCGCCCGCCTTCGGCGCGAAGCTCGTCTCGGTCGACGACGAAGGCGGCCGAGGCTTTGCCGCATGTCGTCGTCGTCCACGACGGCGACTTCATCGGCGTCGCCGCGCCGAGCGAACCCGAGGCCGTCCGCGCCCTCAAGGCACTCAAGGCCGAGTGGAACGTCCCGGCCGCAGAGGTCTCGAGCAAGACCCTCTACGACCACATCCGCAAGACCCGCCGCGAGGCCACGACCGGCCCCGGCGGCGGACCGCGCCGGACGGGCTCCGTGGACGACGCTCTGAAGTCGGCCGACCTCCGCCTCGACGCGACCTACACGGTCCCCTACATCGCCCACGTCCCGATGGAGACGCGCGCGGCCGTGGCCCACTGGGAAGGCGACAAGCTCACCGCCTGGACGGGCACCCAGCGCCCGTTCGGCGTCCGCTCCGAGCTGGCCGGCGCGTTCAAGATCCCCGAGGACCGGGTCCGCGTGATCGTCCCCGACACCGGCGCCGGCTACGGCGGCAAGCACACCGGCGAGGCCGCCCTCGAGGCCGCTCGGCTCGCCAGGGCCGCGGGCCGTCCCGTCAAGCTCGTCTGGACGCGTGAGGAAGAATTCACCTGGGCGTACGTCCGCCCCGCGGGCGTCATCGACGTTTCCGCCGCCGTCCGGAAGGACGGCACGCTCGTCGCCTGGAAGCACGTGAACCTCGGCTCCGGCAACTCGGGAGTCGGCACGAATTACGACGTCCCCAACCCGCAGGCCGAGTACCACCCCGCGGGCTCCCCGCTCCGCGGCGGCTCGTACCGCGCGCTGGCCTCGACGGCGAACCACTTCGCCCGCGAGACACACATGGACGAGCTGGCCCATGCCCTCGGCCTCGACCCGCTCGCCTTCCGCCTGAAGAACCTCAAGGACGCCCGCCTCCACGCCGTCCTCGAGGCCGCCGCGAAGTCATTCGGATGGGGCGCGAAGCCCGACCAGGGCCGCGGCTTCGGTCTCGCCTGCGGTACCGAGAAGGGTGGATACATCGCCACCTGCGCCGAGGTCGCCGTCGACCGCGAGTCCGGCAAGGTCCAGGTCCTCCGCGCCGTGGCGGCGATGGACTGCGGCGCGATCGTGAACCCCGACGGTCTCAAGCGCCCAGGTCGAAGGCTGCCTCATCATGGGCCTCGGCGGCGCGCTCTTCGAGGCGATCGAGTTCGAGGACGGCAAGCTCCTCAACCCGAAGTTCTCGAAGTACCGCGTCCCTCGCTTCCGCGACATCCCCGCGATCGAGGTCGTCCTGATCGACCGCAAGGATCAGCCCTCGGCCGGGGCAGGCGAAGTGCCGATCGTCGCGATCGCGCCGGCTATCGGGAATGCGATCTTCCAGGCCACGGGCGTCCGGCTCCGGTCGTTGCCGCTGGCGCCGAAGGGCGTGAAGGTGTAAGCGGTCAACGCTCATCCCCGGCGCAGACACACCCGGGTGTCGTGCGCGCCGAGGGGTCCGCCACCGGATTTCCCCCTTCTTCCCCGCCAAGAGACAGGCTGGCCCGCCGGCGGCGTCTTCATGACAGAGACACCTCACCGGCCGACGGGGGCGGGACATGGCGGGCGGTTCCCCAGAGTGGGCCGAGTGGTTCGATCGGCACGGTGCCGCGCTGATCATGCTGGCGCGGCAGTGGTTATCGAGCCGCGCCGACGCCGAGGACGCTGTCCAGGAGGCGTTCATCCGCTTCTGGCGGCGCCGCGACCGCGTGGCGGAGCCGGCCTCGTACCTGTACGCCTGCGTGAAGCACTGCGCCCTGGACCGGCTGCGCGACCGAGAGCGGGAGTCCCGCCGTGAAAGTCGCGCGGCTCGGACCGAGTCGGAGCCGCTGTTCGACGGTCCACTGGAGGGCGAGGAGCGCCGGGCCGCCATCGACGCCGCCTTGCGCAAGCTGCCCGAGAGGCAGCGCGAGGTCCTCGTGATGAAGATCTGGGGCGGCCTGTCGTTCCTGGAGATCTCCGAGGCCCTGAAGCTCTCGGCCAACACCGTGGCCTCACGCTACCGATACGCCATGGCCAAGCTCCGCGAGCACGTCTCGGAGGAGTCGATCCGATGAATGAGCCACACGACCCGCTCGAAGCGGAACTCTCAGCACTCAGGCCCTGCGAGGCCTCGGCCGACCTGCGGCTGCGGATCGCCGGGCGCCTGGACACGCCGTCGCCCGCACGTCATCGACCGCCCTGGCGGCTCGTCCTCGCCGGGGGCCTGGCCGCCGCCTGCGTGGCGGCCGTCCTCCTCTGGTGGGGAGCCGGCGCGAACCCCGGGCCGGGGGCGACCGCCGACCGGCCGCGGCCCACGTCGTCGGCCGAGGGCCCGGGCCCGGCTCCCACCCTGCTGGCCTATCAGCGCGCACTCGCCCGATCGACCGAGGAGCTGACCGTCCTGCTCGACAAGGCCGCCGAGGCCACCACGACCTCCGGGCCGGAGCTCGGGCGAATCCGAGCGTTCACTCGTTCCGACGCGGCACTCCACGCCCTCCTGGGAGACGACTGATGCGACGACGAATCCTCGCGGCGATCCTCCTCTTCATGCCCCCGGCCCTGGCATGGCCGGCGCAGGCGGCGGACCAGGCCCCGGACGCCAAGACCGAGCTCGGGGCCAACGCGGCCGTGAAGTACTGGCAGGCCTTCGCGCTCATGCCGGCCCTTGACAAGGACCAGGAGAAGATCCTCGACGACTGGAAGAAGGCCCCGCTCAACGCCCCGGTCCTGAAGCTGATCGACGCGTCCTCGGTGAGTCGGGTCTACCTGCTTCGCGGGGCGAAGCTGCCGCGCTGCGATTGGAGCCTCGATTACGAGGACGGCATCCTCCTGAGGCTCCCCTTCCTCCCCAAGGCGTTGACGCTCGCACGCCTGACCGCCCTGCACGCGCGGCACGAGTTCGAGCAAGGACACTGGCAAGCCGGGTGGGATGACGTGACCGCCATGCTGAAACTGGCGCGTGACATCGAGCAGGCGCCGATCATGATCGCAAACCTGGTGGGTTACCGGATCGAGTCGATCGCCATCGACGCGGCATGCCCCTACCTGCCGGATCTGAAGCCCGTCCTCCCCGCGGCGTCCGACTTCCTGGACAGGCCGCCCGCCCGCGAGAGGTTCCGGCAACTGGTCCTCAAGGAGCGAGAGATCGGGCCCCTCTGGCTGATCCGGGAGCTGAAGGAGACCGAGCGGCGCGAGCCGGGCTCGTGGCAGCGGCTCTGGAACGACACGCTCTTGGCCCCCGCCGAGCAGTTGAACGACCGGGACCGCGAGGCCATTCGATCCGTCAGGACCTTCGAACAAGCCATCAAGTTGCTCGAGGCGATCCTGCCCCTGAGCGACGAACTGGCAAACGTGGCGAGCCTGCCCTGGAAGGACTTCGACGTACGGTATCCCGAGTTCGCCGCGAAGGCGCAGGCATCCGCCTCGCTGGCCGGGTATATCCTCCCGACCATGGACAAATTCGTCGCGTCCGGACGGAGGAACGAGGCCCAACGGGCGTTGTTCAAGGCCGCCATCGCCGTCGTCCGCCGCGGCCCCGACGCGCTCGGGCAATTCCCCGATCCCTTCGGCGACGGCCCGTTCGCCTATCGAGCCCTTGATCGGGGGTTCGAATTGAAGTCCAGACTGGACGTCAACGGACGGCAGGTGACGCTCACGGTCGGCAAGGGGACATGAGGGAACGCCGATCGACGTCTGTCCGATCGACATACCCCCGACAAAGCTTGTCGGGGGTATGTCGTTTCAACGCCGCGCCGTTTCGGGCAGGGCCCGTCGACTCCGTCCGTGATCGCGGTCGCGACTCCTGGTCAGACCGCCGCCGTCGTGTAGAGCGGCTCGATCACCTCGCCCGACGTGAGCCGGATCGGCCGGCCGAGGCGGTCGCGGAGCTCGGTCGCCGGGTCGACGCCGAGCGCGCGATAGATCGTCGCGGCGAGGTCGGGCGGTCCGAACGATCGAGACAGGGGACGAGCCCCGAGGCGGTCGGACTTGCCGATGACCTGGCCGCCGACCACACCCGCGCCGGCGAAGACGGCCGGGAAGACGTGCGGCCAGTGGTCGCGGCCGGGGACGTCGCCCGGCTTCAGCGGCGAGATCCGCGGCGTCCGGCCGAACTCGCCGAGCATCACCACCAGCGTCTCGTCGAGCAGGCCGCGCGACCTCGAGGTCGTCGAGCAGGGCCGAGACGGCCCGGTCGAGCGGCGGCAGCAGGTCGTTCTTGAGCCGGGGGAAGTTGGCGACGTGCGTGTCCCAGGTCTGGACGATCCCCATCGTCGCCTGGACGATCGGCACGCCGGCCTCGACCAGCCGCCGCGCCGATCAGGAGCGACCGGCCGAAGAGGTGGCGGCCGTAGCGGTCGACGAGCCGCGGGTCCTCGCGGTCGATGTCGAGCGCCCGGCCGACCTGGCCGTTGCAGAGCATGGCGAGCGCGGCGTCCTGCTGGTCGACGAAGGCGTCGCTCGGCGGCGGCGACGGCCGCCTGGCCGAGCAGGTGCCGGCGGCGATGCAGCCGCGTCGGGTCGAGCCCGTCGGGCAGCGCCAGGCTGTCGTCGCGGGACTCGGGCCGGTTCGGGTCGAGCCGGAGCTGCCAGGGGTCGTGCCGCGGGCCGAGGAAGCCGGCGTCCTGGCCCGGCCAGGTGAGCGGGCCCTCGACCAGCCGCATCGGCAAGGCCACGCCGTTGGGGATGCCGTCGCTCCGGCGGCGGACGCGGTCGAGCACGGCCGCGTAGCAGGGGAAGTCGTCGCGCGAGGCGACCCGATCGAGGTCGCTCGCCCCGCGCGGGTTGGACGGGTGGCCCGTCAGCACGTGGTGGACGGCGACCAGGTGGTTCCCCTCGGGATGCGACATCGAGCGGACGATCGCCAGCCGATCGGCCCGCGCCGCCAGGCCGGGCAGGTGCTCGCAGATCTGGATGCCCGGGCACCGCCGTGGCGATCGGCTTGAACTCGCCGCGGATGCCGTCGGGTGCCTCGGGCTTCATGTCGAACGAGTCGTGCTGTCCGAGCCCGCCGCTCAGGAGGATCACGATCACCGACTTCGCCCGCCCCGCCGACTGTCCCGCCGACGCCGCGGCGCGACCGGCGAGCAGGCCGGGCAGGCCGAGCCCGAGCAGGCCCGAATAGCCGACCTGGAGGAAGCCGCGCCGCGACAGGTCTCTCCTAGCCCGCGCGCCCGGATCGAGTCGGCTCATCGGATGGCTCCGCGGTCGGATGGACAAAGCGCCGCGCAGTTGGCGCAGGACGATCACCTCCCTCAAAGTTTAACAATTGATGTCGAAATGGCCAGACCATTCTCCGGAGGCCTCGGCCGCGATGGCATCATGGGAACGGCGAGTCGATGTCATCCACCGACGCCTTCTTCTTCGGGAGCCAACCGAAGAGGGCGAGCTTTTCCTCGCGGGTCAGGCGTGCCCAGCGAGCGGTCTCGTGGAGGGCCTGGTCCCAGGTGACGCCTTTCAACTCCCTGTAGAGGCCGGCCGCGCCGGTCTTGCCGGCACGCACGAGGGCGTCGATCGCGGCGACCTTCTCGGCGACCTCGCGGGCGGCCGCGACGTCGGGCAGGTCGCGATAAATCCCGTAATCGATCTCGGCCAGCTCCTGCCTGGCCAGTTCCTCGCCGTGCGAGGCGATGTGCTCCCGGAGGGCGGCGGGATCGATCCGGGCCCACACGTGGCCGCATGAGACACAGGCGCGGAAGCCGTTCGGTACGGCGAGCCGCGTCGTCTGCCAGGCCGGCCGGCAGTTCCTCGGCACGAAGGCATGACCGACGTTGCTCTCAGGGCCGGCCACGACGTGGCCGACGACGACCGTCGTCGCCCCGCAGGCGCGGCAGCTCTCGGATTCCATGGGACGGCCCTCGGAGTACCCCGCCGCCGGGACGAATCTGCGTGCGCCTGGCGATTCGCCCGCCAGCCGCTGTCCTTGAGGAGAATCTATCGCATACGACGAGATTCAGAGAACGATCGACCGGCACTCGGCGATAATAGGGGCAAGCTCTTTGATAACCAGGTGACACTCCATGGACCGGCCCCGCCGGCCACAGTCGGTCGGCTAGCGGATTACCCCGCCAGCGCACCGAACGACGTCAATTCAGGGGGCGATTGTGTGCCCCGAGCGAAGCCAATTCCGCGTCCAGGCATCCCAAGCTCCGGCGCCGCGCGAGCCAGTTGCGAGCAGCCTCGTGCGAAACGAAGCCAAATTGGTGCGTCTCCCGCGACGGGCAGCATGCGATCTTCGGAGCCCGACATGCTTGCCGGGACGTTCCGGAAGAGGTTTGGTTCCCCTTCGATCAGCCTCGCGTGGTTTGACGGACGCTGATCTCCCACTCCACTCGTGAGCGCCATCCCCCCGGGCACACCGAGCGAAGCCAACCGGCGGCCGTCGCGGCGACGAAACGAACAATCGACGACCGTGCCGCCGGACGAACTGCGAGGTCCGAGGGACGCACCGGCGCCGAGCGAACCCAATCCGGGGCGTCACGCCGAGCGAATCCAAGCGGCGTCGGCTCGGGGAGGGGAAGCCCCTTGCGATGGCCCCGGGCACGGGTGACCATCGGGTCGAACAACCCGGAGGAACGGCGATGTCGATCCAATCCGACCTGAGCCGGCGCGAGCTCCTGCGGACCGCCGCCGCCGGCGTGGCGACGGCCCTCGTCCCCGCCCAGGCGTCCCGCGCCGCGGACCCGGACCGGATTCGCCGTGAGAACGAGGCGCCCGGGACTCGCGACTGGATGACGACGAACGTCCGGATCGACCCCAAGACGAAGTATCGCTCGCCCTGGATCGAGGGCTTCGCCTCGAGGACGAGCGTCCGGCCCGGCGAGACGATCACGCTGCACGTGAGCACGAACCCCGCGTCCATGTTCGTCGTGGACGTCTACCGGATGGGCTATTACCAGGGCCTCGGCGGCCGGCACATGGCCCGGCTGGGCCCATTCCCGGGGCGGGTCCAGCCCGACCCGCCCGTCGGCGAGATGAGGCTCCGCGAGTGCGTCTGGGAGCCATGCACGACCCTGACCATCCCCGGCGAGTGGACCAGCGGCGTCTACCTCGCCAGGCTTACGGCCGAGCGCGAGGGACTTCAGAGCTACATCATCTGGGTCGTGCGCGACGATCGGAAGTGTGATTTTCTCATTCAGGTGAGCGATAATACATGGAACGCTTATAACCGCTGGCCCGGCCAGTTCTCGCTGTACGACGACGGCCAGAAGGTCTGGTACTGGGGGCCGGACGTGAAGGTCAGCTTCGACCGGCCCTACGGGAAGTACTGCCAGATCCTCGACGCCCCGTTGTCCGTCGGGTCGGGCGAGTTCTTCCTGTGGGAATTCCCGCTGGCCTATTGGACGGAAAAGCAGGGGTATGATGTCTCCTATATTTCCAATAACGACACCCATGCCGACCCGCATGGGCTGCTGAGGGCCAAGGGATGGCTGTCGGTCGGGCACGATGAATACTGGTCGCTTGCCATGTATGAGAATGTGATGAATGCCATTGCGACGGGCCTGAATGTGGCCTTCCTCTCGGGAAACAGCGTGTGCGGCCTCGTACCGATGCTGCCGTCGAGCGACGGCCGGCCGGGCCGGATCATCACGCGGCTGGGTCTATTCGGAGGGATCACCGACGAGGCGAAGGGCTTCCCCGACATGCTCCGGCTCAAGGAGCACGGGCCGAGCGAGTCGCTCCTGATCGGGGCCCGGAGTGCCTATCCCGTCACGGGCGGCGGCGACTGGGTCTGCCGGAAGCCCGACCACTGGCTCTTCGCCGGCACGGGCATGAAGGCCGGCGACGGCATCCCAGGCCTCGTCGGCTGGGAGTGGCACGGCGACCCGGCGAGGATCGACGGGCTCGAGGTCGTCGCCTCCGGGCCGACGACCAACGGCTCGGTCGCCGGCGAGTTCGCCGCGACGGTGTATCCCGGGCCGAAGGGCAACGTCGTGTTCAATGCCTCGACCTGCTGGTGGGCCGACGGCCTGGCCGAGCCGCCGGGCTACGTCCGGCCCGCGGTGTACACGAAGCCGAAGGGGCCCGACCCGCGGGTTCAGAAAATCACATCCAATCTGCTCGATCGGTTCCGCGCGAGCTGAACCGATCAGCGCCTCGGTCTGGCGAGCGGCCGATACTCGCGCAGAGCCTCGACCGTCGCGGCCATGTCCGGCGGGAGCGGGGCGGAGAGATGGATTGGCGCGCCGGTCAGTGGGTGGACGAGATGCAGGGCGTGCGCGTCGAGCGCATGGCGCTCGAGGAGGGGCCGATCGGCGTCCTGAGCCTCAGCCCCTGACAGGTCCGCAACGGTCAGCCTGTCGCGACCGGCGTAGAGCTTGTCGGCGACGAGCGGATGGCCGATGTGCGTCAGATGGACGCGGATCTGGTGCGTCCGGCCGGTCTTCGGGTGGCAGCGGACCAGGGCGTAGCCGTCGAACCGCTCGACGACCTCGTAGAAGGTCACCGCCTCCTTTCCGCCGTCCTCGGCGAGACGGATCGCCATCTTCTCGCGATGGGTCGGATGGGGCCCGATCAGCCGCTCGATGTAGTCGCTGTCGCGCGAGGGGACGCCGGAGACGATGGCAAGATACTCCTTGCGGATCGACCGCGCCTCGAACTGCTTCGCGAGCGCCGCGTGGGCGCGGTCGTCCTTGGCGACGATCAGCAGGCCGGAGGTGTCGCGGTCGAGCCGGTGGACGATGCCCGGGCGGTTCTCGCCGCCGACGGTTGAGAGCCTGTCGAAGTGAAACTGCAAGGCGTTGACGAGCGTGCCCGACCAGTTGCCCTTCGCGGGGTGTGTGACGAGGCCGGCGGGCTTGTTCACGACGACGAACGCGTCGTCCTCGTGGACGATCTCGATCGGGATGTCCTCGGGCGCGTGCACGGCCTCGGCCAACTCGGGGAGCCACGCGGTGATCACGTCGCCGACGCGGACCTTGTACGATGCCTTCGTCGGCACGCCGTTGATCAGCACCGCGCCGGCGTCGATGACCTTCTGGATCACGCTCCGCGAGTAGTCCTGGTACCGGCTCGACAGGTAGGCGTCGACCCGCTTGCCCTCCATCCGGGCCTTGACCACGAACTCGGTGGCTGTCGTGGACAGTTCGGGCGGCATGGCGGGTCTGCGTCCGGTAATGCAGAGGGCGAGCACCGCGGGACCGCGGCGCTCGCCCGTGGTCGGAGCGACCGGAGTCGCCGCTCAGGACTTCGGCTTGCTCGCCGGAGTGAAGGGATCCCTGGGCAGCTCGGCCGGCTTGGCGGCCTCGGGGGTCGTGAGCGGGGGCGGCTCGATGTCCATCGGGCCCGGGCCGGGCAGGGACGAACCGGGAACCGGCCTCGTCAATGACTTCAGCAGGTCCGACGTCGACAGCGGCCCACCGGGCATCGCCGGGCCGCCGAGCGACGGGTGATCGGGAGGCAGGCCCGGCATGCCCGAGGGGAGCGAGGCCGTCGGCGGCTTGTAGGTGTACAACTCCTTGTAGAACGCGACGACCTCGGGGTCCTTGAGCCGCTCGGCCAGCGTCTGGGCCTGGGCAGCCTCGGGCGTGCCGGGCCAGCCGGAGGCGACGGCCTTGTAGGCCTCGATCGCCTCGGGCAGTTCGTTGCGGGCCTCGTGGGTGCGGGCGATGCCGAAGGCCGCCGCGAGCGCCTCGGGCGAGTCCTTGGGCGACTCCTTGGCGGCCGCCTCGAATTGCTCCAGGGCCTTCTGAAGCTGCGGGCCGGCTGCCTCCCGGTTGCCGGGAAGGTCGCGGGTCGCGGCGAAGAAGTAGTCGGACGCCGCCTGGAGTCGCGCGACGCGAGCGATCTCGGATCCGGCGTACGTGTCGGCGACCTCGACCTTCTGGCCAGGCGTCTGGGCCGCGTTCAGCTCGGCCCAGGCCTTCGAGACCGACGAGCGGCCCGCCGACAGGCCGGTCACGAGGGTCGAAAGGAGGACGATGACCACGATCACGCCCGCGAGCAGGTACCAGAACTTCGGCCCCTGCGCCATCCCGCGATGGAGCCAGCGGGCCAGGATCGTCATGTCCTGCTCGGGGTCGTGGATCACGGTCGGCGCGGCATGCTCGAACTCGTGCTTGACCGCCGTGCGCGCGTCCTCTTTCATCGTTCCATCCCGTGTCTATCGAAGCGATCAATGCCGGCCGAGGACCGGACGGGTCGCAAACGCTGCGAGGAAGCCGATTTGGCCCTTTGAAGACCCCTTGCGCATCTTAACGGCCGACCTCGAGGACGGTCAAGCTCGACGGACGCCAACGCCAGGGGTTGAACCGATCAACGGGCCGCCGCCACGGCGTTACGGAAGATCCGCAGCCCGTCCCCCTCGGCCTTGGGGCCTGTCCTCGTCCAGCGGGGATGATGCAAGCGGGTCGACGTGCCGCTCGGGATGCGGCATCAGGCCGAAGATCCGGCCCGAGGCGTCGCACAGGCCGGCGACGCCGCCGGGCGAGCCGTTGGGGTTGTCGGGATAGCGCTCCGTCGGACTCCCGGTTTCATCGACATATCGAAGTACGACCCGACCCTCCGCCGCGTCGGCCGCGACGTAGCAGCCCTCGCCGTGGGCCACGGGCAACTCGATCGGCTCGGCATCGGTTAGAAACGGGCTGACGCCCGCCGTCGGCAGCAGGCGGACCCAGCGCGACTCGAACCGGCCCGAGTCGTTGTGGGTCAGGCTCGCCGCGGAGGTCGAGCCGGGCAAGAGCCCCGCCTTCACCAGGACCTGGAAGCCGTTGCAGATCCCGAGCAACAGCCCGCCGCGATCGTGAAAGCGGCGAAGGGCGTCGCCAAGCACGGTCCCGAGCCGGGACGCGAAGATCCGGCCCGCGCCGAGGTCGTCGCCGTACGAGAAGCCGCCGGGAAACGTCAGGATCTGATAATCGTCGAGCGCGTCGGGCCGCTCGAGGACGTCGCCGAGTCGGCGGATCTCGGCGGTCGCGCCGGCGAGTCGCCAGGCGTCGGCCGTCTCCTCGTCGCAGTTCGTCCCGGGGGCCCGGAGCACCAGGGCGCAGGGGGGTGGCCATCAGTAGCTCGCGTCGCTCGGGGTGTACTGGGGCGACTGGTAGTCGATCTCGGAGCGATAGGCGAGGTTGCGGCGGAGCAGGTCCGACTCGTAGACCTGCACGACGAAGTCGGCCGCGATCTTGAGCCGCGACGATGCGCCCTTGGTCGGGAAGTCGGCCGGGGCCCCGCGGCGGAACTCGGCCACGCCGACGTGCTTCGAGCGGCCCTTCACGTAGTTGATGCCCGGGATGCCGTCGGCGTCGCCGGAGATCAGGATCGCGATGTCGTAGGTGTCCTGGAGCGCGACCATGTCGACGGCCAGGCTCGTGTCCAGGCCCTTCTCGTTCACCGTGTGGTGCAGAAGGTCGACCTTCCAGTGGCCCTCCTGGCGAATCTCGACGAAGTCGGTCGCTGCCTGGACTCCGTGGTAGAACCGCTTCTTCCGCTCGAGCGCCCGCTTCTTGCCGTCGTACCACTCGCGGGTCTCGCCGAAGCAGAGGGCCCACGACTCGTCGAGCCGGCGGTCGGGATTCAGGTCCGGGAAGCGGCGGGCGACCTCTTCGAGATAGCTGTCGCGGAGCCGCGGGTTCAGCTCGAACCGGCTCCGCAGCCGGGCCTCGGCCTTGGGGTCGTTGAGGTCCCACTCGTCCATCTTGCCGACGACGTACCAGTAGATCCGCGCGTGCTGCGCCGAGGGCCAGGGCGAGCCCTCGGCGAACGTCCGGCCCCAGTAGCTGACGCTCTGCTCGAACACGTGGCGATAGAACGAGCCGTAGTCGTCGACGCGGAGATTCAGGTGCTTGAGCACGCCGTCGAGGTTCGAGCCGTCGACGAAGGTCACGAAGCGGAGCATTTTGAAATCCTTTAGAACGGAGCGAGCGGTCGATCATCCTTCACCAGCGCAACGGAGACTGCCAGGCCGACTTCAGGTCGGGGAGAGCTGCGTCGATCACGTTGTTTCCGCCGAGGCCGCGGACGACGACGCGGGGCGACTCCGGCCCCGTCACCTCGCCAATCCGCCCGAGCGGGAGCGTACCGAAGACGCCGTAGAGCCCGCGGAGGCGATCGGGCTTCACTTCCAGCAAGAACCGGCTCGGCGACTCGGAGAAGAGCAGGGCTGCATCGTGCGCCGCGTCGCCGTCGCAGGGCACATCGCGGAGCGAGGCGTCGAGCCCCAGCCCGCCCGCGATCGCCATCTCGGCCAGGGCGACCGCCAGACCGCCCTCGCTCAGGTCGTGACAACTGCGGATAAGGCCGCGGTTGATCGCCTCATGGACCGCGCGGAACAGGCCGCGTCCGAGTTCGGGATCGACTCGCGGAGCCAGCCCCTCGTCCCGACCGCGGCTGACCATCCAGTGCGACCCGCCCAGTTCGAGGCGCGTCGTCCCGGCGAGCAGGACGACGCTTCCCGGCTCCTTGAGGTCCATCGTGACGCACTTGCGGACGTCGGGCACCTGGCCGATGGCACTGATGAGAAGCGTCGGCGGGATGGCGAGGCTCCGGCCGTCGTGCGTGTATTCGTTGTTCAGGCTGTCCTTGCCCGAGATGAACGGCGTGCCGTAGGCGATTGCCAGGTCGTGGCATCCCTGCGCGGCGAGGACGAGCGACCCCAGCGTCTCGGGCCGCTCGGTGTTACCCCAGCAGAAGTTGTCGAGCAGCGCGATCCGCTCGGGATCGGCGCCGACGGCCACGCAGTTGCGGATCGCCTCGTCGATCACGCAGCCGGCCATCGCATACGGGTCGAGCCGCCCGTACCGCGGGTTGATCCCGCACGAGACGGCCAGGCCGCGATGCGAGCCCCGGACAGGCAGGACGACCGACGCATCGCCCGGCCCGTCGTCGGCCGCGCCGACGAGCGGCTTGACCACCGTCCGCGCCTGGACCTCGTGGTCGTACTGGCGGACGATCCACTCCTTGCTCGCGACGTCCCACATGCCCGAGGATCGCGAGCAGGTCGGACGTGAAGTCCTCCCTGTCGGGCAGGTTCACCGGCCGCTCGGGCGGCGGGGTGAACGTCGCCTTGCGGACGACCTTGGGGCGGCCTTCGTGGAGGAAGTCCATCGCCAGGTCGCCGACGACCTCACCGTGATAGCGAAGCACGAGCCGGCCGGTGTCCGTGAACTCGCCGAGGTCGGTCGCCTCGACGCCCTCGCGATCGGCCAGAGGCCTTCAGTTCGGCCCATTTCTCGGGCGGCACGGCCAGGACCATGCGCTCCTGGGCCTCGCTGATCCAGATCTCGGTATAGGACAACCCCTCGTACTTGAGCGGCGCATTCTCCAGGTCGACGACGGCTCCCGTCTCGGCCCCCATCTCGCCGACGGCCGAGCTGAATCCCCCCGCCCCGCAGTCGGTGATCGCGCGGAACAGGCCGGCGATCGCGGGCCTGGAGGACGACGTCGAGGACCATCTTCTCGGTGATCGCGTTGCCGATCTGCACGGCGCCGCCGGAGAGGCTCTCGCTCTCGCCGGTCAGTTCGGCCGAGCTGAAGGTCGCGCCGTGGATTCCGTCGCGGCCGGTCCGACCGCCGACGGCGACGATTCGGTCGCCGGGCTTCGACGGTCTTCGATGACATCCCGCGCGGGATCACGCCGACCGTGCCGCAGAAGACGAGCGGGTTCGCCAGGTAGCCCGGGTCGACGACGAGGGCGCCGTTGACGGTGGGGATGCCCATCCGGTTGCCGTAGTCGCGGACGCCCGCGACGACCCCCTTCAGGACCCGCCTGGGATGGAGCACGCCGGCCGGCAGCATCTCGGCCGGGTAGTCGGGCGGGGCGACGCAGAAGACGTCGGTGTTGCAGATCGGCTTCGCGCCCAGGCCCGTGCCGAGGGCGTCGCGGATCACGCCGCCGAGGCCCGTGTTCGAGCCGCCGTAGGGGTCGATGGCGGACGGGTGGTTGTGGGTCTCGACCTTGAAGCAGACGTCGTATTCGTCGTCGAACCGGACGACGCCCGCGTTGTCGGCGAAGACGCTGACGAGCCAGTCGAGGTTCAGGTCGGTCGTGGCCTTGAAGATCGTCTGCTTGAGCAGGTTGTCGATGACCTCGCCCTCGAACTCGACCCGGCCGCGGAGGGTCTTGTGCGAGCAGTGCTCGCTCCAGGTCTGCGCGAGCGTCTCCAGCTCGGCGTCGGTCGGCTCGCGGCCGAGGTCGCGGAAGTACGCCTGGATCGTCCGCATCTCGTCGAGGCTCAGGTAGAGCTGGCCGTCCTTGCTCAGCCTCATCAAGGCCTCGTCGTCGAGCCCGCGGATCGGAGTCTCGACGCGGCGGAAGCGATAGGGCCGGCCCTGCCCGAGCCTGTCGAACGGCAAGGGGCCGACGACGGCCTGCTCGACCGCGTCGTTCGCCAGCACCTTGGAGATCGAGTTTCGGGAGGGCGTCGGACGGTCCCTCGACGCGATAGGTCCGGATCGTGCGGACGCCCGCGACCGAGAAGCCCAGGTCGCGGAGCAAGGACAGGGCGCTCTCGGCCTCGGGGTCGGTCACGCCCGGCTTGGGCAGGACATGGACGACCGTGCCTCGCCCGTCGATTACCTCGCTGGCCGGTCGGATCACGTACGTCTCGACGACTGGGTCGGCGAGCACCGACCGTGCGGCGCGATCGAGCTCGTCTCGGCCAAGGTCACCCTCGACCAGGAACCCGCGGCTGGCCGCGACGGCCCACGGACCCGGAAGGCCCAGCTCGGCGGCGTCGGCGGCGACCTGGCGGCCCGCCCGGTCGACACGACCGGGGGCGGGTTCGATCTGGAGATGCCAGAGCATGCGGGACGTTCACTCGAGGATTAACGAGAGCCCCGGTTCGACGGCGTGGGGCAGGCCTTTAACTTTCGACAAGTGCGGAAGACCAGAGGGCGGTATGCTACCGACGTTACGGGCTCCATTCTAGCGGCAAGACGTCCGCGATGCGACGCCTCATGGCCGATTTCGGGCGTCGAACGCGTCGCGATTCCGCCGGCCCTTGTCCCACCAGGACCGCAGAGCCATCTCGTCGCCGCCCTCGAGCGCCGCGCGGAACTCGGCGAGCGAGGCGCCGAGGTCGTCGAGGGCATCGAGCACGGACTGACGGTTCTCGAGGAAGATCGGGGCCCAGAGGGCGGCGTCGGCCCCGGCGACGCGCGTCGCGTCGCGATAGGCCCCGGCCGCGAGTGGGATGAGCTCCGGACCGACGAGCGACGCCAGGGCCGAGGCCACCGCGTGCGGCAGGTGGCTCGTCCGGGCGAGATGGGCGTCGTGCGTCGCCGGGTCGAGCTCGATCACGCGCGCAGCCGAGCGCGGACCAGAAGGCCCGCGCACGCTCTCGCCGGTCGGCCGGGGTCTGGGCGGTCGGGGTCAGGACGCAGACACGGCCCTCGAACAGATCGGCGCGGGCGTGCGCCGCGCCGGAGCGCTCGGAACCGGCGATCGGATGGGCGGCGACGAATTTCGCCCGCGCCATCGGGTCGGCCTCGACGGCATTCGACGATCGTCCGCTTCGTGCTCCCCGCGTCGGTCACCAGCGCGCCCGCGGGCGCGAGGCCGGCGGCGCGGACGACGTCGACCTTGACTCGATCGACCGGCGTGCAGACGACCACGACGTCGGCGCGAGCGACGCCCAGTCGAGGTCGGTCGCGACGTCGTCGATCGCGCCGAGCCGACGGGCCTCGTCGAGCCGGTCGGGATCGCGGCCGACGCCGACGACCCGACCCGCCAATTCCCGGGCGCGGAGGGCCATCCCGATCGATCCCCCGATCAGGCCGACACCGACGATCGCCACCGTTCCGGTTCGCTCCACCGCACGTCTCCAATTCCGGGGCGTCCCGCTCGCGGCGATGGGTCGGCCAGAGTCGCCGGCTCGCCGGCCGATAACGAGCGATCACGCGGTCCCCGTGCCCGAAGCTCCGCCGACGAACGGCACGAGCGCCGCGGCCATCTCGGCGGCCGACTTCCACCGCGCGGCGCGGCTGCTTCTCGAGGGCCTTGCGGATCACGCGGTCGAAGGCCGTCGGGCACGTCGGGCCGGTGCGCCCGCAGCGGGACCGGCGGGTGCTCGAGGATCATCGTGTACGAGTCGGCCCGGTTGGGATCGAAGTCGAAGAACGGGTACTGGCCCGTCATCAGGTAGTAGAGCGTCGCCCCGGCGCTGTAGATGTCGGCGGGCTCCTTGGCGTCGCGGAAGTCGCGGATGTGGTCGGGCGAGATGAACCCGCTCGAGCCGCCGATGTCGCCCTGGTGGGTCAGGCCGGCGAAGCCGGCGTTGTCGCGGAAGCTCTTGGCCAGGCCGAAGTCGGAGAGCTTGATCTTCGGGTGGTGCGGCCTGGCCCTGCGACGAGCAGGTTCGAGGGCTTGATGTCGCGGTGGACGTAGCCCTTCTGGTGGGCGTGGTCGAGCGCCGAGAGGAGCTGGACGCCCAGCTCGGCCGCGGCGAGGACCGGGAGCGGCTCGGCCAGCGACGCCGACCCACGCCAGGGCGTTCTTGCCGTCGACGTACTCCATCACGAGCTGGAACTGGCCGTCGAGGTCGAAGATGTCGTAGAACTCGACGATCTTCGGGTGCTTGAGGTGCTTGAGCACGTCCAGCTCGCGCTCGAACCGGAGCTTGGCGCGCTCGCTCGCGGCGACGGCCGGGGTCATCATCTTGATGGCGACCGGCCGGTTCGTGGCGAGCTGGCGGGCCAGGTAGACCTCGCCCATCCCGCCGCCGCCGATCTTGCGCTCGATCAGGTAGTCGGGGTGGGTCCGCGGGTACTTGCGGCGGTTCTCCTTGCAAGCCGTCGCAGAGCCAGGAGGCGGGCTTCTCGCCCGGCTCGACGGCCAGCATCAGCTCGAGCGGCGCCGCCGCGCCGCAGCCGAGGCAGTGGACCCGGAGCGGCCTCCTCCGGCGATCTCCTCGACGTGGATCACGAACGAGCTGCCGCCCGCGACGATCTCGTCGCCGTCGCGGAGCCGGACCGTCTCGACCCGCAGGCCGTTGACCTTCGTCCCGTTCGTGCTGCCGAGGTCGCGGAGCAGGCAGGCCGGCGGGTTGAACTCGATCAGGAAGTGGTTCCTCGACAGGAACCCGTCGTCGGGCACCGAGAACTGGACCTGCGACGACCGCCCGACGACGAACGTGTCGTGCCGGTCGAAGCGGTAGACCTTCCCGACGTGCGGCCCGGTCGTGACTTCGAGGTCGACCTTCATCCGATCCCGAGGCTCCGGGGATCGCCGCTGGCACTGACGTCTATCTTAACCGGCGGCGCGAGCGCTCCGCGTCATAATGCTCGGCGCCCGCGTCCACGCTCAGCCCGGGCAGCTTCTCGGCCGCCAGCTCCTTGAGCCTGCGGAGGTCGCGCTTGCCCACGCCGAGGTAGGGGATCTCGTCGACCTTCGACGAAGTCGCGCGGCCGAGGGGATCCAGAGCTTCGGCATCGAGCCCGGCGCCGAGCTTCTGGGAGACCTGCTCGGGGGTCATGCCCAGGTCGGTGTAGAGGACGACCAGCCGCTCGCCGCGCTTGAGGTCGGGGACGGTCGTGACGGCCACGGCCCCGTCGGCCACGCCGGCGGCCTCCTGGATCGCCGCCTCGACGCCCTCCAGCGGCACCATCTCGCCGCCGATCTTGGCGAACCGGCTCTGCCGGCCGGTGAGCTTGAGGAAGCCGTCGTCGTCCTGGTAGCCGAGGTCGCCCGTGCAGTACCAGCCGTCCTTGAGCACCTTCGCCGTCGCCTCGGGCTTGTTCAGGTAGCCCATCATCACCTGCGGCCCCTTGACCCAGACGACCCCCTCGGCCCCCCTCGGCAGGTCGGCGCCGGTCTCGGGGTCGGTCGTCTTGATCGCCGTGCCCGGCAGGGGCCGTGCCGGTCGTGCCGGGCCGGTTGCCGGGGATCGTCCGGCCGTCGCGGGTCGTGCATGTCCTCGGGGACGTTGACCGAGACGACCGGCGAAAGCTCGGTGCAGCCGTAGCCCTCGAGCGGCTCGCGGCCGACCTTGGCGCGCGATGATCTCGGCCAGCTCGGGCTTGAGCCGCTCCGAGCCGAGGAGCATGTGGACGAGCGACGCGAGCTGGCCGGGCTTCGACCGCTCGCAGGTAGGTCCGGATGAACGTCGGCGAGCTGGCGATCAGCGTCGCGGAGTGCTTCTCGATCAGGTCGACGATGATCCGCGCGTCGAGGGGCGAGAAGTGGTAGACGACCCGCTTCCCGAGCAGGAGCACGTCCAGATCGCGACCGTGTAGCCGAAGCTGTGGAAGAACGGCAGGATGCCGACGAGGACCTCGTCGGGGAGCAGGTCGAGCTGATGGTCGATCTGATGGACGTTGCTCAGGACGTTCGCGTGCGAGAGCACGACGCCCTTCGGGTCGCCGGTCGAGCCCGAGGTGAAGATGACCGTGGCGGGCTTGTCGAGCATCGGACCGAAGCCGGGCCGGAGCGCCGTCAGGAGCGACAACGGCGCGAGCTTCGCCAGAATCGCAGCCCGGATCTTGGCGAGGGTCGTGACCGACTTCGCCAGATCCTCGAGGAAGATCAGCTCGCCGTCGGGCGTGTAGCCGATCTTGTCGAGGATCTTCGGCGTCGTGATGATGTGCTTGATGCCGCACTGGGCGATCGAGGAGTCGACGATCGACTTGCTCGCCGAGTAGTTCAGGTTGACGGCGATCTTGCCGAGCGTCGCGATCGCGATGTTCGCCACCGCCCCGGCCAGCGCCAGGCGGGACAAGGAGGCCGACGTAGGGCTCATCGCCCGAACCTCTTGCGGAACAGTCGCCCGAGGATCAGCGAGCCGATCAGGACTTCGCCGTAGGTCCGCCTCGTCCCCAGACTGTCGACCATCGCCAGCTTGCCCCAGTTGGCCCGCGCCGCAGCCAGGAACGCGGCGGGCAGCGACCGCCAGGCCGTCGGCAGCGGCGGTAGCGGGCGATCGGGCGTGGACAGGTCGGCCGGCTCGGCCGCGACCGGGGGGGCGGACACGCTCATGATGGGCTCGCGGGAAGGACACGAGGCGAGGCCGCCCGACCCCGGGCGGGCTCGCTCGGAACGTAATTTACGGGATTCTCCGGGGCCCGGCAACGGAGCCGCCGGGCCGCCCCCAGGTCATCGGACGACGAAAGGCCCTCTGCTCGCCCCATCCGACGGGGGCGACTGGGTGAGCCGGGTGGCGAGCGGCCGGGCGACCGCGGCGAAGCGCTCGGCGACCGCCGCCGGTGGCTGCCAGTCCGCCTCGCTCGCGAACCGGGCGTGGAGCCGCCGGAGCCGGTCGAAGGCGAGCAAACCCGTGCCCGGGAGGTCGCCCCGGTTCGCGAGCGCGCGGACGCCCTCCTCTCCGGCCGTGCCCGCCGCGCGGTCGGCCGCGGCGGACAGCTCGGCCCACGCCGCGTCGATCACGGCCCGCGGGGCGGGATTGCGCGGTCGGGCCGTCACGCCCGTCTCGAGCTCATGCAGGACGCGCTTCGAGTCGCTGGACAGGTCGATCAAGCGCCGCGGGCTGGGCGACTCGGACAGGCCCTCAGCCTCGCCCAGCTCGTGGAGGAACTGGGCCTCGAAGTCTCGGTACTTGAGCCGGACGAGCCGCTCCACGATGAGCCGGACTTCCGACCGGAGCATCGCGGTGATGACCACCGCGGCGGCCGGCCATGAGAGCGACTGGACGAGCATCGTCGCCCAGGCCAGCGGACTGACGGGCAGGATCTGCCGGAACAACCAGGACACGGGCACACGCCCTTTCGCCAAGAGGAGGCCGGCCGATGGGCCGGTCGAACCTGGTTCCTCCCCGCGGCGCGGCACACGCGTGCCTCGCTTCCCCGTGATGTATCATCGTAACGGCGGGCGAAATTGTTCTCCCATTCCGCAAAAAGGCCGGCTCCACGGCCAGTGGGACTAGGTCAGGCGGGCCAGTCATGGACCGCGGCCGTGGGCGGCCGGGTCCGTTGTTGATTCCGAAGCCCGCGTCACATGTCCCCCCGGGCGGGTCGGGTCGGGTCGGATAGACATGCCTTTTCGCGGCGAATCCGGGGCCGCTCATCGCCACACCTCGCGGCTTCGTTTACGATCGCCATGGATACGCGGACCCGAGGCCCGTCCGATGCGCCGACATCTCGCCCTCCTGCTCGTCCTCCTCTTTGCCGCGCCGCTTGCCGCCGGCGAGATCGTCATCCATCGCGTCTTCGGGCCGGAAATCGCCACCGGCCCCTACAAGCACCCCGCCTGCATGGAAGAGCTCGCCACGGGCGACCTCTACCTTGTCTACTACGGCGGCCAGGGCGAATATGCCGCCGGGACGGCCGTCTTCGGCTCGAGGCGCGAGCAGAGTTCGCGGTGGACGTCGCCTCGAGAGATCGCTCGCGACCCGATCCGTTCCCTCGGCAACGCCGTCGTTTGGCGTGCGCCCGACGGCCTGGTCTGGCTCTTTTACGTCGTCCGCGACGGGGCCACCTGGTCGACCTCGCGCATTCAGTTCAAGACCTCGTCCGACGACGCCCGGACGTGGTCCGACGCCTCGGTCCTCTCGCTCGAACCGGGCACGATGGTCCGGAATCGCCCGATCGTCCTCGACGACGGCACCTATCTCCTTCCGGCCTACCGCGAGACCGGCGGCGATCCCGAACTCGTCGGCCCCGACAGCACCTCGATGGTCTTTCGCTTCGACACCAAGACTAAGAACTGGACCGAGGGCGGCCGGATTCGGTCGCCGCGCGGGAATATCCAGCCGGCTATCGCTCAGCTCTCGGACGGCTCCCTGCTGGCCTACTGCCGTCGCGGTGGCGGCTACGGAGCCGACGAGGTGGGACATGTCATCCGCTCCTCCTCTCGCGACGGCGGCCGCACCTGGTCTCCAGGTGTGGATACGGCATTCCCCAACCCCAACGCCGCCGTCGACCTGATCCGGCTGAAAAGCGGAACGCTGCTCATGGTCTACAACCCCAGCATGAACACCCGCACGCCGCTTGCCGTCGCCCTCTCGGACGACGAAGGTCGGACCTGGACGGTCCGGCGAAACGTCGCGGAAGGGCCAGGCGACTTCGCCTACCCGTCCGCCTACCAGGCGCGCGACGGCTTAATCCATCTGGTATTTACCTCGCAAGGACGGACGGTCGTGAACCACGCCGTCTTCGACGAGGATTGGGTTCGCTCGTCGCGCGGGACGCCGGACTAACCCGCAGCGAGTGAGACGTCCCGTGACCCCGACGCCACCCGCCAAGCCCGACGGGATCGTGACGGTCGTCGAGACGGCGATCTACGCCGAGGATCTCGACGCGGCCCGGGCGTTCTATCGCGACGTCCTCGGGCTGGACGTCATCGGCGACGAACCGGGCCGCCACGTCTTCTTCCGCGCCGGCGACCGCGTGCTGCTCGTCTTCCGGCCCCAGGCCACGCTCAGGGGCGATATCCTCCCCGCTCACGGCGCGACCGGCCCCGGCCACTTCGCGCTGGGCATTCGCCGCGAGTCGCTCGACGACTGGCGACGGCACCTGACCGCACGCGGCGTCGTCATCGAGCAGGAAGTCGACTGGCCGCGCGGCGGACATTCCGTCTACTTCCGCGACCCGGCCGGCAACGCGGCCGAGCTGGTCACGCCCGGGATCTGGGGCCTCTCGGGCGGCTGGTAGCCCGCGCCGATTGCCCAGTCGCGCAACGGCCAGGAATACAAGTGTTATGGAGAAATCGTCGCCTGTTCAGGCATGGCGGTTGCACGCAGGGCCGACAGCACCGCCCGCCCTGGCTCACCCGCGAGGATCATCCCGATGGAACCGCCCCGCATCCTGATCGTCGACGACGACTCCTACACACGTGCCGCGCTCGATATCCTGTTCTCACGCGAAGGCTGGATCGTCGCCACCGCGTCGACCGTCTCCGAGGCCCTGGCGCAGCTCGAGCCGGCGCCGGCGTGCATGCTCCTCGACCTCAACCTCCCCGACGGCCGCGGCGAGGCGGTGCTTCGCGAGATCCGTGCCCGCTCGCTCCGGACCCGCGTCGCTGTCTGCTCCGGGACCGACGACCCGCGCCGGCTGGCGGACGTCCGCGGCCTCAACCCCGAGCTGATTGCTCTCGAAGCCGATCGAGCTCGCGCCCGTCTTCCAGCTCTGCGCGTCTGCCAGGGCCCATTCGGCCTGACAGGACGAAGGGACGCGACCGGCCCTCTCGCCTGCGATCGAGACGTCAGGCCACGGCCCTGTCGTCCGCGTCGTCCTCGTGGTGGAATACCATGAGGTTGAGCCGGCGGAACTCCTCGTAAGTCACCTCGAACGGGGCCCCGTTCATCTCCCAGAGGGCCTCGACCACCGCGTCGAGCTCGCCCTCGGGCTCCTCCCAGAAGGCGGTGACGTGCCCGTCGCCCCAGAGATGGACGTCGAGCCCCTCGTCGGCGAGGTGCTTCTCGATCTCCTCCCGGTGGGCCGGGTCGGGCATGAAGGTGATGCGGATCATATCGATCGCTGGCGCCGTTTTCGTCGCTCATCGCGGCCTCCCTGAATCCCGGGCCGGCGAACCAGCGACCGACCCGGTCTTATCGTCGGCAGGACGACCGACCGTCTCCAGGATTCCATACGCACGGGCGTCCGGATCAACCGCCCGCGCGGATGAGCCAGACCTCGGCCACCTGGCACCCCCGGCCGTTCCCGCCGAGCCCCGGCTCGCGGGTCCATTGCAGGGTCAGCGAGCCATCGCCGGTCGCGCTCGGGGGGATGTCGAACTCGACGGGCCGGGGCGGGTTGGGCTTTTGCATCAGCCCGTGAATCTTCCGACCGTCCGCGTCCAGTCGGACTCGTACGCGGAAGTTGTCGCCCCCGTAGACGACGCGCAGGCGATATCGGGCGGTCGGGTCGAGATCGGCGTATTTCATTGTCAGCGGCGCGTCGTACAGGCTCTGCCCATCGCGACACCACGCCATGGGCCATCCGGGTCCGCTGTCGAAACCGATATAGGGCGACCGGCGGAAGTCAGGGTCATGGGCGTAGTCGAGACCTCGGACGAGGTGCGGACTCTGCCGAGGGTCGCCGAGGTTGTCATAGAACCCCCCGGGGCCGGGATTCGTCCGATCGACCAGGGCCCGGATCGCCACGAGCCGGTCGGCTTCGTTCGGTTTCTGGCGGATCGAGTCGAACTGCGCGGTCAGCCAGTCGCGGTCGTTCAGCGGCACGTCGATCGTGTCGAGCGTCGTCCCGCGGCCGACCTCGATGGCGGCGTGCCGCTCGACGCTGAGCTGCATGTGGATGCTCTGGAACAGCGCCTCTCCCAGCTCGAAGACGCGGGCTCGCCGATCGGCCGAGACCGGGCGACTCGCCTTGCGAAGGCTCGCCTCCGCCCCGTCCATCGCGGCGAGCGAACCCAGCGATCCGGCCCGGCGGAGGACTTCCTCGGCCTCGGCCTGCTGGGCGGTCTCCGCGAGGAGCCGGTCCCGGACGCAGGCGTCGTAATACGCCCTGTAGAGGGCCTGCTGGAACCGCCAGTTCTGCCGAAGTTGGGGGCTCGCGGCCCGCTCCATGGTCTGGAACTGCAAGAGAGTCGTTTCGACATTGCCGTTCGTGAGCAGCGGACCTCGCCAGTTCCGCTCCAGTGCGAGCAAGCCTTGCGCGAATGCCTCGGGTTCGATATCTGGAACGAACGCCCGCCATACTGGCGCAGCAGTTCGATCACGGGCGTCTCGGGGTCCCAGCCGAGACCGCTCCAGACGAACTTGTTCACGTCGTCGTTGCATCCCTCGGAGTAGGTGAGGAAGCCGACCGTGTGGTCGCGGTAGGTTCCGAAGATCGCGGCCTGGTCGACCGGGCGAGGGTTGATCGGCTCCCGGTCCAAGGTGAGCGCGAACGCGACGTCCCAGTCAGGGACGGGGTGCTGGCAGTTGATCGTGTGAGTGATGTCGGGATACCCCCGGATCGGATACCGCGCCGGCACGGCCGTTCGCAGATCCGCGAGGCTCACGCGGACCTGAGGCCCGAACACGACGCCGCCGAGCCACGCAGGCTCCTGGCGAAGGATCGTCAGAAACTCGTCGAGCCAGGCGCGATCGAAGCCCTGGGGCGAGACCCACATCTGGGCCTTGGGATGGTGACGGCGGAGCGCGTCCGCCTGCTTCTCGAGCAACGGCATCAAGACACCGGGCCTGGTGTGGCCCGGGTCGCCGCCGGGGACGAACACGGCGTCGAGCCGGGGCAGCCTTGCGAGCACGGCGGTCCATTCCTTGACGGCGGCCTCCACCTTCCCGGGATCGCCGTAGTCCCGATCCAGCGCCGGATACCAGACCCACACGTCGAGCCCATAGTCGTCCGCGAGCCGCGACATGCCGGCCATCATCTCCAGCGGCGGCCGGGGGAAGTGCGGGCTCGTGGCGTCGTCGTCGGAGCGGGGTGGGATCAGCTCGATCGCGTTGGTGCCGAACGTCGCGAGGTCGCGGATGTACCGCTCCCACTGGTCGAGGTCCCAGCCGTCGTACGAATTCGTCTTCGGCCGGTATCCGAGCTGATGCCCGCGGAGCGCCATCCGCGGGGCCGTCGCGGCGTGAAAGTCCCGCGGGACGTCGACACGGCCCCGGCCCGTCGTCAGCTCGCGGAGCAAACGCCCCACCCCGAAGAGGACGCCGCGGGCGTCGTGGCCGGAGACGGCCACCAGCCGACCGTCGGCCTCGATCCCGAGGCGATAAGCCTCCGCTCCGCGCGGCCCACCACCGCGTTCGAGCCAGGACGCCAGTCGTGGATCCGCCGCCTTGAGCAGCGATTCCCGGCCGACGGCGATCACGACGGTATCCGCCGCGTCCGGGAATCGGTCGCGAATCTCCCAGCGGACCCCGCTCCGTCGCTCTGTGTCCTCGACGAGCATCCGCACGGCGTTCCGCTCGGTCTTGGATCCTCCCTGCGGCGCGACGATGACCGCGCGGGTCAGATCGAGGAATCGGCTTGGCTGACCTCGCGCCTCGGTCGCCATGCCAAACGTGAAGAGGCCGATCAGAGGCCAGAGACCAACCCGGCGTTCGCGTCGACACTGCCGAGTCATGAGTGCCTCGAACGACTTCACGAGGCGCGCGGGATCGGCCACGGCGATGCCGCGTCGCCAGGCTATCGCTCGCGGGCGCCGGACGCAACGAATGAGCCGCCGGAGCGTCCCTCATCGCGGCGGCAGCGGCCGGAGGCTGAGCCGGTCGAACCCGATGGCGTCGGCGCGACTCCCCGGCCGCGATCCGGCGACCGCTCGCTTCAAATCGCTCGGCGTTGGCGACGTGCTCGGTCGGGTCGAACCGGAACCCGGCGACCCAGCGATAAAAGGTCCGTCCCCAATCGCAGACCGACATCCACCGAGACCGGTCGAGCCCGAAACGTGTGGCAACGTCGGCCGGATCGAGCTGAGGGATATCGCCCTCGATCCAGCCGAACGCGCCGCGGCCCCGGAGCTGCGCGAGGACCTCGCGACTGATCGCGGCAATTCCCCGCAAGGACGCGTGATGGCCGTCCTGCATCGCCGAGCCGTCGACGATGCCGTGAGAGCAGATCCGCCGGAGCACCGCCGGCCCGTCGATCAGGAGACAGCGGGGATGCCGCGCGGCGACGTCGCGATGGACGTCGCCGAACGCCGTGATGCAGCGGAACGGCATTCCGTCGAGGTCTCGGGCCGCGACGTAGTGTTCGAGAGCGTCCTCATGACGTCCGGATTGTTCGAGGCATCGAGCCAGGCGGAAGTGAGCCTCGGCGAAGCCGGGCTCGCGCGCGATCATCTCGCGGTACAGTCGTTCGGACCCCGTCCCGTCCGTGATCGATTCCTCATTCCTCGCCGCGCGATACTGGTCCTCGACCCACCGCCGTTCCTCGGCCGAGGCCGACGCGGGCAGGAGCGAGCGGTTGGGCGGATAGCCCGCCTCATCCCCCGGCTCGACGATCAGGATCGGCACCGCCCCGACCCGTTCGGCCCAGACAGCGATCGCCTCGAGCCGGCGGCGGAAGTTGTCGACGACGTCGGCCGCCTCCGATGGCGTGAACATCGGCGTGTCGATCAGCCGATGGTGCCGAGTCATCGGCGGCGGACCGTCGAGCCGGTTCTTGCTCAGGGACTCGTAGATCAGCCGGCAGAGCGGCGAGCCGAGGCTCACGCGGTAAAGTCGGTGGAGCAGGACGTTCGCCGGGGCCTCGTCGAGGTCGACGCTCCGCTCCTCCTCGAACCGCCCCGTGAACTCGTTGTGACCCGCGTAGACGATCACCGCGACCGGCCTCTGGCGGACGGTCGCGAGCTTTTTGTGCTGGTCGGTCAGCGAGGCCCCGAGCTCCGCCAGGACGTCGGCACGGAACCGACGTCCGGAGAGCGACCGCTCCAGCCCCCAGGCGACGACCTGGCCGATCGACACGTTCGGGCTGTACGGATGCCCCAGGGCTCCCGAGCCGCCGATCACCACGAGATGCTCGGCGCCATCGGGCGGGTCAAACGTCGTCGGCAGCGCAGGCATCCGATGCAGCCAAGCCGTCCACGCCGCCGCCGCGGTCTCCGCCACCGCCAGGGACAGCAACACGGTCACCGAGAGCAACAGCCCCTTCGCACGCCAGCCCGCACGCTCGCGCCGCCGTCGCGACCTCCAGACGGACGTCCCGAGCACGACCGCGCCGACCGCCGAGCCGGCGATCGCCAGGGCATAGCCGACGAGCATCGCCCGCAGCGCCCCCTCCACGAGCATCCTTCGGTCGGAGCGCGGGAGCATCGGAAACCCGATCGCGGCCAGGGCGATGCCGACGACCGCTGCCGCCACGAGCGCGGCCCACGCCGCGAGCCTTGCGTACCTTGGCGAGTGGACCGCGCGGCCGCGTCATGGCGACTCGCCTTCGGCGGTCTCGGCCGCGGTGGTCGCCGGCCCACGCCGTTCCTGACCCAGCAGCAGCGCCAGCCGCTCGGCGACGAAGCGTCCCCAGAGCGCCGATCCCCTCGGAGAGAAGTGGCCGTCGCCCAGCGCCCCGTTGTAGAGCGGCGTCCGTTCGGGCATCTGCCGGCCCGAGCGGCGGAATTCGCCGCGGATGGCGAGGTTCTCGCCCACGAAGGCCTCGGTGGCGTCGCAGAAATAGGGCCCGCTGGAGCGTGTGATCGTCGCGACTCGGGCCGGATAGTCGCCCGTGTTCCTCACGCTGGCGAGCTGGCCCTCCCACGGCACGGGGGCGAAGAGGCAGAGGATGCCCTTCGACCGGCAATACTCCTGGATCTTCTCGAGCCAGTACGCGGGCTCGACCCAGTCGCCCTCGCCGCGGAGGACGGCGGCCTCCTCGCCGAAGTCGTTGACGAACGTGGCGACGACGACGAACCGCGGCCGGAACCGTTCGGCGAAGGCCCGGAGCGTGTGATACTCGTGCTCCGGCTCGTAACCGAGGACGCCCGTGTTCAGGATCGACACCCGCGCACCGAGCAGCTCGGCCAGCGATTGCCCGAGCCGCACGGGCGGCGTCTCGTCATCGCGGACGAAGTAGCCCTGCATAAAGGAGTCGCCGAGCACCAGCCCGCGAACCGGCGCCGTCAGGTCGGGCTCGGGCCCGCGGCAGCCCCAGGAGTTGGTCGCCTGCTCCGTCCCGGCCACGGGCACGGCCCCCGCGGCCTCGGCCGCGCCTGAGCACCTCGGGCGTCTCGGGCACGATGAACTGGCAGGTATTCATGTCGAACATGCTCATCTGCCGGATGCAGACCGAGCGCACGTTGGGCAGCAGCCGATACTGCCGGTCCTCGTCGGCGGCGAAGACTTTCGACGACAGGACGAAGGTCATGTCGTAGTTGCCCCAGCGGACGACCGCGTCGTCGGGCCCCATGCCCGCGACCCGGAGGAACGCCTGCCGCTCGGGGGTGAGCCTGCGCGAACAGCGAGCGATAACGATCGCGGGTCTCGATTTCGAGGCGGGCCCGGCGCTTCCTCAGTGAGGCGTCGATCTCGCGCCGGTCCGGCTCGAGCCCGATCCGACGCATCGCCTTCCACTTCGTCGCGCGAGCCCTGTCGCCGATCGACGTCCAACGCGGGGCCATCGCGACGAGCAGCCCCGCGAGTGCGAGGCCCGTGACGGCAACGATCAGGCGGCGGAAGAGCCGCTCGCGACGATCGCGTCGGGCCTGGAACGTGAAGACCCCTTGCCGAAGACTCTCCCGCCTGCGACGACGCATTGCTCCGACCCGCGACCGCATGATCGCCCCTCCGCACAAGACGAGACCCGATCCACCATTGGAAGCCCGCGTCCCCGATCTGTCCACGGGGGAGCGACCTGGGGCAATTCGCGGCCGATTCGAGTAGGCTCGCACCGTCCGGCAACGGCCCTTACCACCCCATCTGCGAGGCAGCTCCCTTGATCCGACCTCTCCTGCTCGCCGCGGCCACGATCGCGACGATGCACGCGCTGGCCCAGGCCCAGGATCGCCTTCTCATCGCCTCGATGGACGAGCCACGGTTCCAGCCGCCCGCGGCGAAAGGTCGCATGGAGGCGGTGGCGGGCAAGGTCGGCCAGGCCGTTCGATTCCACATCGACAAGGATTCCCCGGCCGTCTTCTTCACGAGCAACATCCACGGCACCGATGCATGGGACCGGGCCCAGGGCTTCTCCGTGTGGGTCAGGGGTGAAGGGGCTCCGGGCTTCTGCGGGATCGAGTTCATTTACGATGAAGACTACGCCGTGCGCTACGACCTCTGCTTTCCGATCGCGGGCCCCGAATGGAAAAAACTGACGGTCGCATGGAGCGACCTGATCCCCGTCTTGCCCGGCCCGCGGGCGAGGCCGCTGGGCACCCGCGACGGCAACCGCCCCTCGAAGCTCTCGGGCCTGTGGATCGGTCGCTGGTGGTACTGGGGCGATTATCCCGCGCTCGACTTCGCCCTCGATGACATTCGCCTCGAGCCGACCGTCCCGCGTCCGCCGGACCCGGCCCGACCGACAGGCGCTCCGCTCGCCCGTGTCCGCGCCAAACTCGCGGGCGGCCAGCCAATCACGATCGTGACGATGGGCGACTCGCTCACCGACAAGCGCCACTGGGCCAACAGGGAAGTCGCATGGCTCGACCTCTTGAAGGAACGGCTCCGCAAGGATCACGGCTCGGAGGTCACGATCGTCAACCCGGCGATCGGCGGGACGCAGCTCCGGCAGAACCTGATCCTGATGCCGACGTGGTTGGCGAGAGCACCCGAGCCCGATCTTGTGACGGTCTTCTTCGGCGGCAATGACTGGGAAGCGGGCATGCGCGGTCAAGAATTCGCCGGCACCTGCGAGGACGCGATCGACCGGATCCGTCGCGCGACCAAGGGCAAGGCCGACGTCCTGATCATGACGTCGAATCCGTCGGCTGCACGATGGGACGCCCTGGCCGAACTAGCCCAGGCTTGCCGAACCGCCGCGAGCGTTCGGAATGCCGGTCTGGCCGATACCGACAGGGCCTTCCATCAGGCCGGCCGGGGTGATCATGACCGGCTCTTCGTGGACGACCGCGTTCATCTGAGCAGGTCAGGTCATCAGGTAGTGGCCGACACGGTGCAGAAGGCCATCGAATCCGCGGGCCGATGATGACCAAAGCGAAAGGCCCCCCGCGATCGCTCGCGAAGGGCCTTTCGAGTGGAGGCGGCGGGAATTGCACCCGCGTCCCGAGACTCATCGGTGAGGGCATCTACGTGCGTATCCGATCCTTTGATTGTCGGCCTCGGCGCCCCGATCGGCAGGGTCCCCTTCGGCTTATCCCGTCATGAGTTTAGCCCGAGTCGCAACAGGCGGTTTGACTCGGTCGATCCCGCATTGTCGTCACCGGGCGGCCCTAGCGGGAGAAGGGACGCCGCGATGCCGTTCTACTGTTTAGGCAGCGAGACGGTAGGAGGTGTTACCCTCGGCAACTAATGTGTGGTCGGCTTTTTACGAGGCCTGCTGACCAACCTCGGCACGCCGCCGGACACGTCAGTAATCCGGTCGATCCTGGTTCGCCCCCGTCGGGGGATCAGGGCGACGGGCTCGCACCCGTCGCAAGGTTCATTATCGGCCATCCCCGCCGCGGATCAAGGGCCTTTCGGCCTATCCCCGCGACCGCGACGCCCGGTCGATGTCGCGCTTGGCGTCCTGCTTCTTGATCGCATCGCGCTTGTCATAAGTCTTACGTCCCTTCGCCACCGAGAGTTCGACCTTCGCGACCCCGTCCTTGAAGTAGATCTGGAGCGGGACGAGCGTCATCCCCTTGTCCGTCGCCTTGGACGCGAACTTCTCGATCTCGGCGCGATGCAGGAGCAACTTCCTGGGCCGCTTGGGCTTGTGATTCATCCGGTTCGCCTGGAGATACTCCGGGATGTCGCAACCGTAGAGCCAGACCTCGCCCCGGTCGATCCCGGCGTACGCCTCCTCGAGGCTCGCCTTGCCGTTGCGGAGGCTCTTGACCTCCGTCCCGGTCAGGACGATCCCCGCCTCGATCTTGTCGAGCAGGTCGAACTCGAACCGGGCGCGGCGGTTCCGGGCGACGACCTTGAATGAGCCGTCCTCGGCCTTGCCCTTCTTGCCGCCGTCCTTCTTCGCCATGACGTCACCGTCGCTTTCGATCGCGAATCATAGGTCCGGGCTCGACTTAGGGCAAGGCCCGTGCCGGCGACTTCTCAAGGGTCGAGGCCGGCCAGCAGGTCGGCGACCGTCCTCCCCGTCCGCGGGTCGACGGCGCCCGGGGCGATCTCGGCCAGCGGGGCCAGGACGAACCGACGGACGGCCATCCGCGGATGGGGAATGGTCAGCTCGGCCGAGTCGAGGATCAGGTCGCCGAAGAGCAAGCAGGTCGAGGTCGAGCGTCCGCTCGCCCCAGCGGACCGTTCGGACGCGCCCGGCGCCGGCCTCGATCGTCCTGCAGGACGTCGCAGCAGGGCCGTGGGGTCGAGCGTCGTCTCGATCGCTGCCGCCGCGTTGAGGAACGGCCCCTGGCCCGGCGGGCCGCCGACGGGCTCCGTCTCGTGATAGGAGCTGACCGCGCGGACGGTCACGCCGGGAGTCTCGGCCAGCGCGGCGATCGCGGCGTCGAGATGGGCCTTGCGGTCGCCGAGGTTGCTCCCCAGGCCGATCAGCGCCAGCGTGCCCATCGAGCGGACTCGCTCAGAGCTTCAGCTTGCCGATCCGCTCGACGGCCTCGAGCAGCCGCGGCGTCTCGACGGTCAGGGCCGCGCGGATGTAGCCGTCGGCGGTCCGGCCGAAGCCGAGGCCGGGGGTGGTCACGACGTCGGCCTCGTCGAGCAGCCGGCCGCAGAGCTCGGTCGAGGTGTAGCCCTTCGGGGCAGGGGATCCAGACGTAGAAGGTCGCCTCCGGGCGTCGGCACGTCCCAGCCGAGCCGTCTTCATGCCGCGCGACGAAGGCGTCGCGGCGCTCCTTGTACAGGGCCCGGATCGGCGGCGTGAGGGTCTCGTACTCGTCGAGGGCGGTCTTGGCGGCGAACTGGATGGCGGTGAAGATGCCCGAGTCGGTGTTCGCCTTCACCTGGCCGAGGGCGGCGATCAGCGGGGCGCCGCCGATGGCGAAGCCGACGCGCCAGCCGGTCATGTTGAAGGTCTTCGAGAGGCTGTGGAACTCGATCGCCGCGGTCCTTCGCGCCGGGGACCTGGAGCATGCTCGGGGCGGGCTCGTCGAAGTACATCTCGTTGTAGGCGGCGTCCTGGGCGATGACGAGGTTGTGGGCCTTGGCCAGGTCCGACGACCTTCTCGAAGAAGGCCAGGTCGGCGGTGCCGCCGGTCGGGTTGTTCGGGTAGTTGAGGAACATCAACCGGGCGCGGTGTGTAGACGTCGGCGGGGATGGCGTCGAGGTCGGGCCGGAAGCCGAGCGCGGGCTCCAGCGGCATCGTGTAGACGTCGGCCCCGGCGAACATGCTGCTGCTGCCGGTAGACCGGGTAGCACGGGTCGGGCACGAGGCTGATGTCGCCCGGGTTGAGCACGGCCAGCGGGAAGTGGGCGATCCCCTCCTTCGAGCCGATCAGCGGGAGGATCTCGCTGTTCGGGGTCGAGGTCGAGGCCGTACCGCCGCTTGCAGAAGGCGGCGATCGCTCTGGCGGAGCTCGGGCGCGCCCTGGTCGAGGGCGTACTGGTGGAACGCCGGGTTCTCGACGTGGTGCTGGAGGCTCTTGATGATCGCCGGCGGCGTGGGCCGGTCGGGGTCGCCGACGCCCAGGTTGATCACGTCGCGGCCCGCGGCGATGGCGGCCTTCTTCTTCTTGTCGATCTCGGCGAACAGGTAGGGCGGCAGCTTCTGGAGCCGTTCGGACTTGACAAACGGGGAGGTCGCCATGGCGGGTCCTGATGCGCGAGCCTGGATGGTCGCGGAAGTCGTTGGCCCGGACGGCTCGACGATGGGTCGGTGGCCGTCGGTTCGCGTCGTCAGAGACTAACCCAAAGCCTGGCCAACTTCCAGGACCGCGACCGCCGGACCTGGGTCAGGTCGGGCCACGGCAGGGCGTGCCGGGTAACGAACCGACGCGGCGACCGGACCCGAGCCCCGGCGCCGACCGAACCCGAGCGTACGCCTTTCGTTCGCCTTCGCGCGGCTTTGTGCGGGACGAGCACGGCGGCCGCCGGCACGGCTGTCCCCGGACCGCATGCGGGCGGATGGCCAGGGAACAAGCTTGCATCATCGGTGGCCGAGGCCACGTCGCTGACCGATCGCGCGGCGTGGCCCGGCCGGGGTGGGTTATGATGGTGCGCGGCCCGGCTTTCCTCCCAGACGAGCTTCCCGATGTCCCGGCTCCTCCTGTCGCTCCGCTCGCTCGCCGTCCTCGCCTATGCCGTCTGGGTCGGCGGCTTCACGTTCTACGGGGCGGCGGTCATCCCGATCCTCCACGACGAGCTCGACCGCCTGCATGCCGGCCAGATCACCCAGCGGGTGACCGACTGGCTCAACCTCGTCGGCCTGGCGACATTGCTGCTATGGTGGATTCTCGCGTGGGCGGATCGGCGGGCCGGGACGTCTTCCTCTCGACGCATACGCCTCGGCCTGCTCGGGCTGTCCACCCTCCTGCTCGCCTTCCTGGCCGTCGACCACGCGATCCTCGACGCCCGGCTCGCCCGCTACGGCCTCGAGGGTTTCTACGGGCGGCACCGCGTCTATTTGATCGCCAGCACGGTCCAGTGGGTCGTGAATCTCGCGATGGTGCCCGTCACGCTGCGGATCTGGAACCCGAACCCGGAGGCGCGAGGAACTTCATGATCGAGCCCGGGCTGATCGACCGCCTCCGCGTCCCGGCCGGCGAGAAGATCCGGCTGAAGGATTATCCGACCGGCTGGGAGCAGTCGAAGGAACTTAGGCCGCTGAGCAAGGAGATGGTCAAGGAGCGGGCGGCCCAGGTTCTCGAAGAGAGCCGCGTCCACCTCGCCGAGGCGCAGGAGGTCCTTTACGCCGAGGGCCACCACGCGATCCTAATCATCCTCCAGGCAATGGACGCGGCGGGCAAGGACAGCACGATCAAGCATGTCATGTCCGGCGTAAACCCGCAGGGCTGCCAGGTCCACAGCTTCAAGCAGCCCGCCGGTGACGAGCTCCGGCACACCTTCCTCTGGCGCGCGATGCTCCGTCTGCCGGCGCGTGGCATGATCGGCGTCTTCAACCGGTCCTACTACGAGGACGTGCTCGTGGTGAAGGTGCACCCCGAGTTCCTCGATCCCACCGGCCTCCCCCCCGGCAAGCGCGGTCAGAAGTTCTGGGAGGGCCGGTACGACGACATCACCGCCTTCGAACGCCACCTCGAGCGGAACGGCACGACGATCGTGAAGTTCTTCCTCCACGTCTCGAAGGACGAGCAGAAGCGTAGGTTCCTCGAGCGGCTCGAGCGGCCCGAAAAGAACTGGAAGTTCTCGCCCGCCGACATCGCCGAGCGGGCCCGCTGGGACGACTACGTGAAGGCCTACGAGGACGCCCTCTCGGCCACGAGCACGAAGCGCACCCCCTGGTACGTCGTCCCCGCCGACCAGAAATGGGCCACGCGGGCGATCGTCGCCGATATCCTGACAACGACGATCCGCGGGTTGAATCTGAGATATCCGGAGGTCAGCGAGGCGCAGCGGGCGGAGCTGGAGCAGGCCAGGATGCGGCTCGAGGCGGAGTGAGCCCGAGTCGCCCGGCTGGCCTGCCCCGTCCTCGGATCCGTGAAGCTCCGCGAGCACGGACCTCCGCCGTCAGCGTGCCCCGGACTTGTCGCGGAGCTCGCGGAACGCGGGCGACTCGACGAATTGCCAGCCGTCCCCCTGGTTCCAGGGCCCGCGCATGTCCTGGCCGGCGTCGCCCTCGCCCGTCGAGTCGTCGAAGAACTGGTCGACGAGGCCGGGCGTCGGCGGGATCTGGCCGATCTGGAGCGGGTTCTTGCCCATGCTCTCGAGCGCCTTCATGAACGCCTTCATGTGCGTGATCTCGCGCGTCATGAGGAACTGGAGCGCGTCCTTCGTGCCCGAGTCGTCGGTGAAGTTGATCAGCCGCTCGTAGACGATCTTCGCCCGCGCCTCGGCGGCGATGTTGCTCCGCAGGTCGACGTCGAGCTCGCCGGTGATCTTCAGGTAGTCGGCGGTCCACGGGTTGCCCTGCGAGTTGAACAGGTTGACCCCGCCGCCGCCGCAGATGGCGACGAGCGGGTCGGCGTCGGCCGCGTCGCGGGACGCCGCGGTCGGCTTCAGGTGCAGCCGGGCCAGCGTGCCGATGACCTCCAGGTGGCTCAGCTCCTCCGTGCCGATGTCCATGAGCAGGTCCTTGCGGGCCGGGTCCTCGCAGTTGAGCCCCTGGATCGAGTACTGCATGGCGGCCGCCAGCTCGCCGTTGGCCCCGCCGAACTGCTCGAGAAGCATCCGGCCGAACTTCGGGTCCGGCGCGCCGACCCGCACGGTGTACATGAGCTTCTTGATGTGATGATACACGCGACTTCTCCCCTGGTCTGTTCCGGTTAATGGGCGGACTGCAGGGCCGGAAGGAGCGGCAAATACGAGGCCGACGCCGGCGCGGCGTCTTCCGGGTGCCCCGGGGCGATGGACCGCGAGTTGCATGTATTCCCCGCCGCCCCCGCGACGATCGGGTGGAGCGGGGCCGCCGCGGAGCCTCCGACCCGGGGAGTTGCGGAACGATGGATGACCTCCTGACCCGTCGTGGGTTCCTCGCCGCCTCGGCGAGCACCGTCGCCGCGCTGGGCGTCGCCGGCCGGGCGGTCGCAAGAATCGACCGGGCAGCCGCGCCGAGCGGTCCGGTCTACGGACTGGTCGAGGCGCCGGGAATCGGACCGGCGACGGCCCACCGTCCGTCGCGGGGCCGGGTGACCCTCCTCGACGGCCGCGTCCTCGAAGCGACCCACGTCGCGTCGCGCGGTATCGGCGCGGGCAAGAGCGTCTTCCTTGCGCACGAGGCGGGCGGGGCATGGTCGATCCTCTACGCCGAGTACTAGATGCGGCGACTTGGCGATCGCGTCTGACCGCCGCGACGAGATCGGCCGGAGCGTGACCGGCCACGACCTTCCGGCCCGCCCGATCGAGGTCTGGCGCGGAGAACGATGAGCTGATGGAGTCGTCGCGGGCGAAGGACCCGGGCCGGGCGAATCACGACCCCGGGTACGTCGGGATCCCCACCAGCCAGACCGCCGACAGCGACGCCAAATCGATCTCTGGGACCCCGCCGGGCGGAAGCCGGCCCGCGATCAGGCCTGCATCACCTCTTCCGGGATGTTATCGTTCGCATAAACGTTCTGCACATCCTCGTTCTCATCGAGGATGTCGCGGAGCTTGAGCATCTTCCTGCCGTCCTCGGCGCTCAGGTCGACCTCGGTCGACGCCAGGTACGTGATCTCGGCGCTCTCGGGGGCGATCTTGGCGGCCTCGAGGGCCTTGCGGACGGCCTCGAATCGCTTGGGGTCGCAGGTCACCTCATAGTAGTCGCCCAGGAGCTGGATGTCCTCGGCGCCGGCGTCGAGGGCGACCTCCATCAGGCGGTCCTCGGTCACGTGCTTGGGGTCGACGAGGAAGAGACCCTTATACTGGAAGAGGTAGCTGACGCAGCCGGTCGCGCCGAGGTTGCCGCCGCAGATTTCGAAGGCCTTGCGGAGGTCGCCGGCCGTGCGGTTGCGATTGTCGGTCAGGACTTCGCAGAGGACGGCGACGCCGCCGGGGCCGTAGCCCTCGTACATGATCTCTTCGAAGTTCTCGGCGGCGAGCTCGCCGGTGCCCTTCTTGATCGAGCGCTCGATGTTGTCCTTCGGGCAGCTATAGGAGCGGGCCTTGTCGATCGCGTAGCGGAGGCGGAGGTTCGCGTCGGGGTCGCCGCCGCCGTTCTTGGCGGCGACGTAGATGGCGCGGCAGAGCTTGCTGAAGAGCTTCCCGCGCTTGGCGTCGACGGTCCCCTTGCGATGCGCGATGTTCGCCGAATGAGAATGCCCTGCCATCGGACGGCTGACTCCGTTTGAGCGAATTGAGGTTTATCAGATCAAACCGGCGGGCCATGGCCCGCCGGTCCGGCTTGCGATTCGAGGGGACCGATCAGGGGTTGGCCCCGGACGCTGGCTGCGGGCCCGTCTCGAGCCTCTTGAGCGACTCGAGCTTCTTGCGGATCTCGGGCAGCCGCTTGTCGGGCGGGGTCATCCCCGCGGCGACCTTCTCGGCCTTCTCCCAGAGCTCCTTCGCGCTGGCGCGGTCCTTGATCTCGAAGTAGACGTCGCCCAGGTGCTCGGGGATCGTCGCGTCCTCGCGGCCTTCGAGGTGCTCGATCGCCTTCTGGAGCGGCTCGACCGCATCCTTGGCCTTCCCGCGCTTGAAGAGGACCCAGCCGAGGCTGTCGAGGTAGGCCGAGTTTTCGGGCTCGTCGGCCACCGCCTTGCGGATCATGGACTCGGCCTGCTCCAGCTTCTTACCCTGCTCGGCGTAGAGGTAGCCCAGGTCGTTGTTCACGCCGGGATCGTCGGGCGTCTTGGCGAACAGGACCTCGAGCTCGGCCTCGCCCTTGGCGTAGTCGCCCACGTTGGTGTAGGCGATCGAGAGGAACGAGCGGGCGAACTTCACGACGTCGTCGTTGTTGGGGAACTTCTCCAGGGCCGACTTGAGGTAGGCGATCTGCTCGTCGTTCTTGCCCGCCTGCTGATAGACGACGGCGATCATCCGCATCAGGTCGACGTTGGCCGGGTCGTTCTTGAGCGCGTCGCGGAGCACGGAGATGGCCTCGTCGACCTTCCCCTTCTGGCTCAGGGCGAAGGCGAGCATCCGGGTCGCGTCCGGGTCGTTGGGGACCTGCTTGAGGATGTCCTTGAGCACGGCGATCGCGGCGTCCTCGCGGTGGGCGTTGATCCGGACCTGGGCGAGGAAGAGCATCGTCAGCGGGTTCCGCTCCTCGGGGAACCGCTGCATCATCGCCTCGAACTCGGCCTCGGCCTCGTCGTAGCGCTTCAACTTGGTGAGGGCGTCGATCAGGTCCCGCGAATACTGCGGGCTGGGGAACTCCTTGGTCGCCCACCGGTAGAGGTTCGCCAGCTTGTCCGTCTTCTTGGCGCGGGTGGCGATCCGGACCAGGATCACCCAGCCCGGCCGGTCGAGCCGGGGTGGGTCGCTCGTGAGCATCGACAGGCCCGTGTCGATCACCTTGTCGGCGTAGGCCGGGTCGGCGGCGATGGCGGCGAGCTGCGCGTCGACGGCGTCGTCGCGGCGGAGCCGCTCGGCCACCTTGGTCAGGAGCTGGAGGAGCTCCTCGGTCTTCTTGTCCTTGAGGAGCGACGCGTAGAGGGCGCCGAAGCCCTTGAGGTCGGGCTGGACCTCGATGAGCGTCTTGATCAGCTCGTCGGCCCTGGCCACCTGGCCGGCCTCGCGGTATCGGTCGGCGAGGGCATACTGGAGCGGGATATTCTTCGGCTCGGCCTTGGCCGCAGCCTCGGTCCGGGGGAGGATCTCGGCCTGCCGTCCGAGCTTCTTGAGGATCTGGGCGAGGATGTCGTACGCCTCGCGGCCCTGGTGCTGGCGCTTGATCGCTCGTTCGACCTGATCGAGCGCCTCGGCCGGTTTGTCGCCCTCGAGGAGGACGACGGAGATCATCAGCGGGATCTGCGGGCTCGCGTCGTCGTAAACCTCGGCCCGGCGGAAGCAACGCAGCGCCAGGTCGCGGCGGTTGGCCTTCAAGAACAGGCCGCCGAACTTGACGTAGGCCGCCGCCTCCTCCTCCCCGAGGATCCGCCGCTGGTCGGCCGGGGAGAGCCGGTTGCCGGCCTTGGTGTCGATCGCCTCGATGACCTTCGCAAGGGAGTCGGCCCCCTTGTCGAACTGCGCCGTTCCCTCGTAGAGCTGCGCCAGCTCGAAATGGAGGACGATCGCCTCGGACGAGCCCTTGTCCAACTTGGGATTGGCGAGCACTTCCTTGAGGAACGGCTCGGCCTTGGCGGGCTCTCGGAGCAGGTAGTGCTTTACGATCCGCTCGATCGTCGCCGCGTCGCCCGGGTCGGCGGCGACGGCGCGACGGCCGTACTCGATCGAACGCTCGGTCTTGCCGGTCGCGCCGCAGAGCAGGCTGAGGCGGCGGAGGATCGGCACCGATTCGGGGTCTTCCTCGAGGGCCTTCTCCAGCGCGATCACGGCACGGGTGAACTGCCGCTGGTCCTCGAGCGCGCGGGCCTCGACATAGAGCCGGGTCGCCTCGAGCTTCTTCTGCTCGGCGGCGGTCCGGGGCGTTTTGGGCACGAAGGCCGCCGGCGGGTCCTCGCCCGGCAATGCGAAGTCGGCGGGCCTGGCGGCCGGGCCGGGCTTGGGGTCGTCGGCCCGGGAGGTCGGGAGGGGAGACCCCAGCGCGAGGGCCAGGGCCACGAGGGCGAGGCGGGATCGGCCGGCCATGGTTCTGCGCAGCTCCTGCGGGGCGATGCGACGATGCCCCGCGATGGGCGAGCCCCGGCATCCGGCCGGGCCGCGCCCTGCGGGGCCGGCTCCCTAGCACCTGGTAATGTAGCAGGCCCCGCCGGGGCGTGCCAAGCCCGCCGCGATGGCCCTCACGCCGCTCCGGCCGCGTTCGAGTGGGCAGGTGCGGATGGCGCATCGAAGAGCGGCAGCGGCGCCGATCGCCGCTCCAGCAGGGCCGCGATCTTCCGCTTCCGCCGGGCCGCCACGCCCGGGTGCGCGGCCTGGCTCTGGAGCGCGTGATACAGCTTCGGCCCGACCTCGGGGCCGTACTTGGCGACATACGAAGAGAGGCGTCTCATGGGTGGTTAGTCTCCTGGGTCCTTTCTACGTTCGCCAATCGACCGAGGTTCAAACCAGCACAATGATTTAGGACGTTCCCGGCCCTCGAAAACGACCGCGGGCCGGCCCCGTTTTCCGGAGGGTCGGCCCGAGCGGCTCGAGGGCGGCGTACCGGGTGTTCGCCGGTCAGCCCGCGTAGACGTTTCGCTGACGGTTGCGGGGGATGACCGGGACCTTGTGATGGACCTTGACCACCTTCCCGGCGTGGTACTTGTCGCGGGTGAAGACGCGGGCGTTGAGCTGGGAGACGCCCGAGTTGTTGTGGCCGGGCAGGGTCTTGATGTGGCGCTGGATATTGGGGTTCTTCTGGCTGATCTTGCCCGAGAAGACCTCCATGCGGAGCAGCCAGCCCGCCTGCGGGCGGAACTGGGCATAAGCGACGGTCTGCGCCAGCGGCTGGTAGGTGTCGTACCGCGAGAGCGAGGCGACCGTCGGGATCAGCGCCGAGCCGAGCGGGGCGGGGCCGAGGACGCCGAGGGGCGTGGCGCCCACGGATCCGTTCGCGATCGTGCTGCCGCCGCCGCCACCACCGCCGCCGCTGGTGCCGCCGCCGGTGAAGGCGACGAAACCGCCTTCGACGACGAACGCCGAGCCGGCCAGCCGCCGCGACGAGGCGGGCGTCGCCGCGAGCGGATAGTTCGCGAGCGAATAGCCCGGCGCCCCGACGATGAGATCGCCGACGACGTCGGAATCGGTCGTGTGGATGCGGCCCGAGAAGAGCGGTATCCCGGAGACCGACGCCCCCAGGAACGCGGGCGTCGTCGTCACGGACGGAGGCACGGTCTTGCTGTTGCCGTTCGCGTTGTTCGCCGAGGCGATCAGGATCGCGCCCAGCAGGCCGAGGGTCGTCGTGGTGCCCGTGGTGGTCGTCGCCAGGCCGACGGTGCCGGGCAGGTTGTAAGTCTGCTGGTTGAAGACGTTGACGCTGGAGATCCAGTAGACCGCCCCGGAGCCGGCTAGCCCGTTGACCACGGTCCCGGGCGCCCCGATGGCGATGTCATTGACCCCGACGCTCCCAGAGTGACTCCCGACAGCGGTCTCGGAGTAGCCCAGCAGGTCGCCCGGCGTCCCGGTGAAGATCGTGTACTGCGGCACGATCACGGTCGGGCTGGTGCTCGTCGGCTTGGTCTGGAGCCCGGGCGTCAACACCCCGAGCGTGCCCGGCGTCAGCGGGATGATGCCCGTCGGCGGCGTGGAGCCCTGGTTTGTGAAGAGATAGGCCTCGGAGTTGATCGGGGCACCGATCATGAACGAGGGCCCGGAGTTGATGATGCCGGCCGCGGCGACGGAAAAGCCTGCCTCCGAGCCGGTATCTCCCATGAACTGAGCGCCCGGCACGGCGTTGGCCAGCGGCAGGCCGGTCGTCAGTGATGTCGCGGAGACCTGCGACAGGTTGATGGCGTTCAGGGCACCCGGGGAGGGGCTCGAGGCCAGGGACTGGAACGTGGCCAGCGTCTGGGCGTCGATGAAGTAGACGAGCCCGTTCGGCGTGAGGGCGCCGGAGAAGCCGTTGTCCGGGCGCCGATCACCAGGTCGCTCTGGCTCGTGTTGGTCGTCGAGTGGCTGACGTCGCCGACCGCGGCGACCGAGAAGCCGGCCTCGTCGCCGGGCTGGCCGGTGAAGATGACGCCCGGCGTCGTGCCGCTGACGGTCTGGCCGACGGTGTCGACGTTGAGGGTCGCCGAGCCGAACTGCGGATTCGGGAACGCCTGCCCCTGCGGCAGGCCGGCCTGGGCGATGACGATGACCTCTCCGTTTCCGCTCAGCGCCGTCGGGCGCCGATGACGAGGTCGGGCAGGGTGTCGGTGGCGAACACGATGCCGGCCGCGCCCGACGAGCCGAGGCCCGCGTTGGCCTGGTTGGTCACCAGCGTCAGGACCGGCGGCAAGGTCGGGTTGTTGGGGGAGTCGAGGTTCTCGACCGTTACGCCCGGGGTGTTGTTGGAGAGCGAAGCGCCGCCGTAGATGAGGTACGCACGGCCCGCGCCGGGCCGGTGCCGCCGGCGTTCGGGCGCCGGGGGCGCCGATCATGAAGTCGGCGAAGCCGTCGCCATTAATGTCGCCCAGCGCGGTGATCGAGGCGCCGAGCTGCCAGTTGAACGAGCTGCCCACGCCGACCGTGAAAGCGATGCCGTTGAACTGGAACGAGTCGGTGACGGTGGGGTTGGTCGGGTTGAGCTGCGTCGTCGTGCCCAGCCCGGTGAAGGCCGTGCCGCCGATGGTGCCGGCCGTCAGGTTGCCCACCCGCTGGTCGGCGTTCAGCGACAGGTAGTCGACGATGGTGGGCAGGACGTTGCCGGCGTTGACCTGCTGGGAGCCGAAGACCAGGAAGACCATGCCGGTGTTCGGCCCCGTGCCGGCGCCGGAGGGGGAGAGGGTCGGGTTGCCGAGTACGTCGAGCGTGACGCTCGGGGCCGCGATGGCGTAGTCGTCGTAGCCGTCGCCGTTGACGTCGCCGACGTCGGAGACCTTCCAGCCGGCTCCGCTGAAGGGGGTGACGCCGGTCTCCTGGACGCCGTAGGCCTTGGGGACGCCCCCGGTGCCGCCGCCCGCGATGTTGACCAGGTCGATCGCCGGCGTCTGCGCGGCCAGGAGCGTCCTCGGCTCGAGCGTCTCGTTTTGGAGGTCGATCCGGGCCCGAAGCCGGCGCAACGCGCGGACCCCGCGCTTCTTATCGAACATGGGAGACTCCCTTCTCCGTGCGATGTCCACCGCAGCGACCGCGTACCAGTCGGGAAGGTCCCGACGCGGCCAGGCCCCTTATCCGCCGGCCGTGAGGGCCATTCCGGCCCGCACCGCCCCGACGTGGCGCGACTCCGCCGCCAAGGGATTCCCGTTCACCCGGTATTTCGGCCTTGACAGCCCCGCCGCTCCACCCAAACCCCGTCGCGGTCGTCAGAACCGGGCCGCCACCTCCGGCGATTTCGATTCAACCCCCACAACCGGCACGGCCGATACCCACCACAACCACGGGTGCCGGCGAGCCCCTCTACTCGCCGACGACAGGCGTGCCCCGCCCCGCCACCGCGGGGCCTCGCGACGGCCCGGCGGCCCCGCGACGCGATCCATGACGACCCCGGCCCGCGGCCCGCCGCGGGCGACCGAGGATAGTGCCGATGAAACCCCGAGCCACCGACTGGCGCGGCGCGTCGAAGCCGCGGCGCCGCGCCGCGACGCTCGCCCTCCTGGCCGCGCTGCTCCCCGGCCGGCTGCGGCCGGGAGTTCTTCCGCGAGTGGGCGAACCAGGACGTCTCGGAGGCCATCTTCGAAAAGAGCCGCGACCCGCGCTGGCGGATCGACGCGTTCTCCGTCGACCCGCCCTGGATGGCGCGGTACGCCGACCCGTACGACCAGGACTTCCCGCCCGCCCCGCCGGACGACTACGCGACCCAGGCCCTCTCGCCGGTCCCGCAGTGGTCGTACAATCGCCTGATCGTGCCCGTCGAGGGGACGGGCTACCTGGCGATGCTCGAGCGGTTCCAGTCCGAGCACGGCGAGCTCCCGCCGGCTCCCGAGGGCGCAGTCCGCCCGCGGATCATGCCCGAGTTCGCCCAGCCGGGCGGCCCGGCCTCGCCTCCGCCGGCCTCGGGCACCACCTCGCCGCTGGGCGACCCCCTCCGCACGCCCGGCATCCCGGGCGACCCGCGGCCCGAGGAGTTCCAGGAGCTGAACCGGCCGCCGACGGGCCCGATGCCCCGGGCGATGCCGCCGCAGCTCGGCGCGCCTCCCGCGGCGCCGGGCGGGGCGGCCCCCCCCGCGGGCCCGGGAGCGGCGGCGCCGAATTCCGGGACGCCGCCGCGGCCATTGTCGCCCAATTCAGTACCGGCCCGCACCACCGCGCCCCCGACCCCTACGCCGACGACGCCCGGCGCGGCCGGCGCCGGGGGGCCGCAGGCCCGGTCCAACCCCATGCCCCCGAAGGATAACGGCGTCCGACTCACCGCGATGCAGGCCCCCGCCACGCCGGGGCTTCCGGTCCCGGGAGGCCCCACGCCGGGTCAGGCCCTTCCCGGTCAGCCGACGCCCGGCCAGCAGCCCCTCCCTCGAACAGTCCCGCCCGGCCCGATCGCCCCGATGCCCGGGGCCGGGTTGAGGCCCCGCACGCGTCAGGCGCCCTCGACGACGCCCGGCGTGGCGCCGCCGGTGGCCCCGCCGGCCAGCGAGGACCTCCGGAGCGACCCGCTGCGGACGCCCCGCATCCCCGGCGACACCGGCCCCCGCGAGATCCAGGACCTCAACGCCCCGGTCCTGCCCCGATCGGACCTCGGCCCCCAGGGCAACGCCGAGGCCGAGGCCAAGGGCTCCGCGGTCGAGGGGCTGCTCGGGACCGGCCAGATCGACCTGGTCGAGTCCGAGGCCATCGGCCTGCCCAAGGAGGCCAAGCCGTACCGGATCAACATGGCCCAGGCGGTGAGCCTCGCCCTCATCAACGCCCGCGTCTACCAGTTCCAGCTCGAGCAGCTCTACCTGCAGGCCCTCCCCGTGACGCTCCAGCGGTTCAGCTTCTCGCCGCAGTTCATCGCGGGGCTCTCGCCGCAGACGCCGACGATCGGGCCGAGCTCGAGCACCACGACGACCGGCTCGGGCCTCTCCCCGGCGGTCAACCCGACCAACGCCTTCAGCTACAGGACGCGGGCCACGGGCCTCCAGCAGTCGCTCCTGAACATGGGCACGGTGGCGGCCGTCGGCAAGTCATTCGACAACGGGGCCAAGGTCCTCGCCGGCTTCGCGAGCACGATTATCTTCAACTTCACCGGCGTCAACCCGCGCCAGCCGGGCGTCCAGAGCTCCCTGCCGATCCAGGCGCTCGTCCCGCTGCTCCGCGGCGGCGGGCGTGCGGTCACGCTGGAGGGGCTGACCCAGGCCGAGCGCAACCTGCTGTACCAGATCCGCTTCTTCGCCAAGTTCCGCCAGGAGTTCGTCATCACGACGCTCGCCGGCGGCAGCTTCGCGAGCTTCGGCACCGGCCTCGCCACGCCCGGGTTCTCGGTCCCCAACAGCGGCAACAGCGACCCGGTGACCGGCTATCTCAACGTCCTCGAAGACATCATGATCGTCGAGAACAACCTGAGGAACGTCGCCACCTACGAGCAGCTCGGCCGCGTCTACCAGGAGCTGATCAAGGGCGAGGCCTCGGGCCTCACCCAGCTCCAGGTCGACCAGCTCGACCAGCAGCTCCAGACCGCCCGCTCGAACCTGCTGAGCACGAGGAACGACGTTCCGGTCCGACCTCGACACGTTCAAGATGCAGATGGGCCTGCCGCCCGACACGCCGATCATGATCGACCGGCGGCTCACGCGGCCGTTCAGCCAGGTCTACTCCGACATCGAGCGCCTGGGCCCGCCGGCCCGACCGCCAGCTCTCCGAGCTCGACGAGATCGCGTCCCGCCTGCCCGACCTCGAGGACGTGCAGATCGACGGCCGGTCCTGCCTCGCCACCTTCCGCTCGGGCAGCGACGACAACCTCGAGGACCTGCTGCTTGCGGCCGAGCGGATCTCGCTGGAGAATCGCCTGGACTTGATGAACTTCCGCGCACAACTGTACGATGCCTGGAGGCAGCTCCGCGTCACGGCCAACGCGCTGAAGGGCGTGTTGAACATCAGCGTGACCAACCAGTACCTCACCCCGCCCACCACGAACAACCCGTTCGCCTTCCTCGACCAGGCCAAGCAGTTCTCGCTGGTGCTCAACGCCGAGCTCCCGCTGATCCGGATCAACGAGCGGAACCAGTTCCGCCAGGCGCTGATCAATTACCAGCGCCAGCGCCGCATGCTCCAGTACCAGGAGGACTATCAGAAGATCCAGCTCCGCGGCGACGTCCGCAACCTCCAGGTCGCCTACCTCAGCTACCAGCTCGCCAAGCGTAACTTCGTGCTCCTGGCCCGCCAGAAGGACCAGGCCTTCGAGAACATCGTGGCGCCGCCGCAGGGCGGGGGCGGCGGGGCCGCTGGCGGCGGGGCCACGGGGGCCGGCAACGCGGGTACCAACGCCTCGGCCGCCGTCCAGACGCACGAATCTGACCCAGGCCCAGAACGGCCTGATCAACCTCGAAACGTCGCTCGTCACCCAGTGGTACGGCTACCAGCAGCTCCGCCTCATCCTCTACCGCGACCTCGGCACCTTGCCCTACGACGAATGGGAGGCCTTCTATGAAATATTCCCTTCCGAATACCGCGGGCTCGGCGCCGGAGGGCGCGGCTACGCCAGCGACATTGACGCCCCAACCCCCAGCGACCTCCCCGACCTCGATGGGGGGACTCCCCCGCGTCGAGCCTACGGGCGCCGGCGCCGGTCGGGCCGTAGGTTCCTGATCGGCCTGATCGTCGTCCTCGCCGTCGCGGGCGGGGTCGTGGCGGGCGTGCCCAGCCTGAACAAGCCGCTCCGCGACCTGTTCGCCGCCTCGACCAGGGAGATCCTCGTCTCGCCCCCCATCAAGAAGGGGACGCTCGTCGTCACCGTCAACGAGAAGGGCAACCTCGAGAGCGCCAAGAACGAGGACGTCCTCTGCGAGGTCGAGGGCTCGACGACGATCATCATGATCAAGCCCGAGGGCACGAAGGTCAAGAAGGGCGACGTGGTCTGCGAGCTCGACTCGGCCACGCTCCGCGACAACCTGAACAACCAGCAGATCACCACCCAGCAGGCCGAGGCCTCGTACCAGCAGGCCGCAGCTGACCCGCGAGGTCGCCGAGATCGCCGTCAAGGAGTACGTCGAGGGCACCTTCAAGCAGAACCAGGAGACGATCGAGGGCGAGATCGCCCTGGCCAAGGCCGAGCTCAAGCGGGCCGAGGACCGCTTCGAGTGGACCGTGCAAGATGGTCGAGAAGAAGTACGTCTCGAGTCGCCCAGCAGACCTCGCCGACAAGTTCAACCTCGAGAAGGCCAAGTTCACGCTGGAGCAGGCCGAGACCAAGCTCGACGTGCTCGAGAAGTACACGCAAGGAGAAGACGATCAAGGAGCTCGAGGCCGAGGTCGAGAAGGCCCGTCCGACGAGCTGGCCAAGCAGGCGACCTATCGCTGGAGAAGACCAAGGAGGCGAAGCTCGTCCGCCAGATCGAGCACTGCATCCTCAAGGCCCCCGGCGACGGCCTGATCGTCTACGCCAACGACCACGAGCCGGTTCGGCGGCAACAGCCAGGTGCAGATCGAGGAAGGCGCCGACGGTCCGCGAGCGGCAGAAGATCTTCAGCCTGCCCGACATCACCAAGATGCGGGTCAACACCAAGGTCCACGAGTCGATGGTCGACCGGGTCGAGCCGGGGCCTGCCGGCCCAGATCCGGGTCGACGCCTTCGCCGGCCAGCGAGCTCAACGGCGTCGGTCCAGAGCGTGCACCCCCTGCCCGACGCCGAACAGCTGGTTCGGCTCCGACATCAAGGTCTACACGACCCTGGTCGCGATCGAGAACGGCCCGCCGGGCCTCCGGCCCGGGCATGTCGGCGCAGGTCGAGATCCTGGTCGAGCAGAAGCTCGACGACGTCCTGAGCGTGCCCGTGCAGGCGATCCTCCAGTTCCAGGGCAAGGACTACGTCTACGTCCGCAAGCCCGAGAACGGCTTCGAGCCGCGTGAGGTCGAGCCTGGGGATCTCCAACGACAAGCTCGTCGAGGTCAAGAAGGGCCTGAAGGACGGCGAGCAGGTCGCGCTGACTCGCCGACGCTGCTGCTCTCCGAGGACGAGCGGAACGAGGCGTTCGCCGCGGCCGCGCAAGGACGCGGCCAAGAAGGACTTGGGGCGCCCGAGCCGGCCAAGGCCGCCAAGGGCGCCGGCGTCCCAGGCGGGCGACGGCAAGGCCGCCGGGCGGCGAGGCCAAGGCCAAGGCCAAGGCGCAAGGGCGGGCGGCGGCGGCGGCAGATGCGCCCGACGGCCCGGTCTTCCAGAAGCTCCAGACGCTCCCCAGGAGGAGCGCACGAAGATGCGGTCCGCCAGCCGAGGAGGAGCGGACCGACCTCCTCAAGAAGGCCGGCCTGACCGACGACGAGATCGAGCAGATGCAGCAGATGCGGGCCAGCGGCGGCTTCGGCGGCGGCGGGGGCGGCGGAGGCCCCGGCGGCGGCGGTGGCGGCTTCGGCGGCCCCGGCGGTGGCGGGCCGGGCGGCGGTGGCTTCGGCGGCGGTCGCCCGGGCGGAGGCCGGCGCCAGTGATCCACTCCACGACAATGGCGATGCCGACCATCGCGAGCCGATCGTCCAGATCCGCGACATCCGCAAGACGTACGTCATGGGCCACGGCCCTCCGGCGGCCTCTTCGGCCGCCGGAAGGGCGCAGCACCAGGTCACCGTCCACGCCCTCCGCGGCGTGTCCGTCGACTTCCACCAGGGCGAGTACGTCGCCATCATGGGCGCCGTCGGGCTCGGGCAAGAGCACCATGCTCAACCTGCTCGGCTGCCTCGACCGGCCCACCAGCGGCGAGTACTTCCTCGGCGACGACGACGTCGCCCAGCTCGACGACGACGAGCTGTCCGAGGTCCGCAGCCGCTACATCGGCTTCATCTTCCAGTCGTACAACCTGATCCAGCAGTACACCGTCATCGAGAACATCCAGCTCCCGCTGACCTACCAGGGGTCGCGGCGAGATCTCCGAGGAGCACCAGCAGCGGACCGATCGAGCTGGCCGGATGGTCGGCCTCGGCGACCGCCTCGACCACCGGCCGAATGCAGCTCTCCGGCGGCCAGCAGCAGCGCGTGGCGATCGCCCGGTCGCTCGATCAACGACCCGTACATCATCCTCGCCGACGAGGCGACCGGCAACCTCGACACCGCGACCAGCGACGAGATCATGGACGATGCTCGGCCGGCTCAACGACGCCGGCAAGACGATCATCATGGTCACGCACGAGGACGACATCGCCGAGCACGCCAAGCGGATCATCCGGATGCGCGACGGCGTGATCATCGACGACGGCCCGAGCCCCCGGATGCTCCAGGCCCTGGCCGACGAGCGAGGCCGCCCTCGCCGCGCCGTGACGATCCCGCCGTCGACGGCTTGCGTCCCGACAGAATCAACGCCCATCGAATCCCACCGAAGCATCGCCGCCGATCGGAGCCCGCCCCATGGGACGCATCTGGCGCAGCCTGAAGCTCGGCATGAAGAGCCTGCTGCTCCACAAGCTCCGCTCGGGCTTGACGGTGCTCGGGATCGTCTTCGGCGTCGCCGCCGTCATCGCCATGCTGGCCGTCGGCGAGGGCGCGAGCCGCAAGGCCCAGCGCGAGTTCCAGGAGCTGGGCGCCGACGAACATCATCTACCGCTCGGTCAAGCCGACCGAGGAGACCCAGGCCTCCGGCGGCCGGCCGGTCCGCGTGCTGAACTACGGCCTGAAGTACGACGACTTCGACCGGCTGCATCGCAGACGGTCCCGACGATCAAGAAGGCCCTGCCGATCCGCGAGATCCGCAAGACGATCCGCTACCTCAACCGCTCGGTCGACGGCCGGGTCGTCGGCACCACGCACGACTACATCGAATTCAACCACCTGAAGATCGACAAGGGCCGGTTCCTCACCGCAGTCCGACAACGCGCGTTACGAGAACTTCTGCGTGCTGGCCGCCGACTGGTCGCCAAGGACCTGTTCCCGTACGAGGACCCGGTGGGCAAGTCGGTGAAGCTCGGGTCCGACTACTACATCGTCGTCGGCGTGACCAAGGAGCGGGCGAGCACGGCGGGCATCGGCGGCAGCCTCGCGGCCAAGGACTTCAACAAGGACGTCTACATCCCGCTCAACACCTGCCGGCTCCGGTTCGGCGAGCGCATGGTCGACATCCGGTCCGGCTCGCAGTCGATCGAGGAGACGCAGCTCTCGCAGATCACCCTCCGCGTCCGCTCGACCGACGAGGTCCGCGCCACGGCCCGGATCGTCGAGGCGGCCGTCGCGCCCCACCACCCCAAGAAGGACGTCGAGCTGATCGTGCCGTACGACCTGATCCTCCGCGCCCAGGCGACGGCGCGCGAGTTCAGCGATCATGCTCGGCGCCGATCGCGTCGATCTCGCTGATGGTCGGCGGCATCGGCATCATGAACATCATGCTGGCGACCGTGACCGAGCGGACCCGCGAGATCGGCATCCGCCGCGCCCTGGGCGCGAAGCGGCGGGACATCACCCAGCAGTTCCTGATCGAGACGGTCGTGCTCTCCGGCGTCGGCGGCATGCTGGGCGTCGCCATCGGCGTCGGCATCCCGTGGATCATCCACCGGCTTCGTGCCGGAGCAGGAGACCGGTCGTCACGGCGTTCTCGATCATCCTCGCGTTCTGCATCTCGGTCGGCATCGGCATCCTGTTCGGCCTCTACCCGGCCAAGCGCGCCGCCGACGATGGACCCGATCGAGGCGCTGCGGCACGAGTAGCAAGGCACGCGACCCATCGCCCGCCATCGCACCAAGGAGCCCCCCTCTCATGGCCCCCTCCGCCCTGCTGCTCCTGACGGCGCTGGCCTTCCAGACGCCCACCGACCCGTTCGAATCGAAGGCGGGCGGCTTCCGGGTCGCGATGCCGTCGCCGCCCACGGAGACGACGCAGGAGGTCGCGTCCCCGAACGGTCCGGTCAAAGTGCATTTGGTCCAGTCGCGCAAGGGCGACATCGTCTACATCGCGGCCTGCAATGAGCAACCGCCGACCAACATGGCCCGCGCGAAGCCGGCCCAGGTGCTGGACGACGCGATCACGGGCACCGTACGCGGGATGAAGGGCGCCAAGGTAATCCGGACGACGGATATCAAACTCGGTTCGACGCCGGGCAAGGAGATCGAGTTCACGCTCCCGAGGCCCAACGGCGCCGAAGGCCTGGGCAAGTGCCAGCTCTTCCTGGCGGGCTCGAGGGTGTATTCGTTGATCGTCGTGGGGCCGCGGCGCGAGGTCTCGCAGGCGGCCGATGCCTACTTCCGCTCGTTCGCCCTCACCTCGTCGGCCCCGTCGGAGGCGCCTGCGGCGGCCACGCCCGCCATGCCCAAGAGCGCCGCGCCGGGCTCCGGCTTGCGTCCCGGACTCGGCGCCCCCGGCATCGCCAAGCGGCCGGCCGGGGCGAACCGGCCCGGGATGTCACGGGCGGCCCAGCCGCCGGCCGTCGCCCCTCCGGCGACCGTCCCGCCGGCACGCGCGGCGCGGCGCGGCCCGGCCGTTCGTCTCCGAAGAGCACCAGTTCCGCATCGCCTTCCCGTCCAAGCCGCTCGAGCAAAAGATCTCGCAGCCGTCGCCGGTCGGTCCGATCGACGTCTTCGTCTTCGTCACTCCGCCGGGGGCGGAGGGGGTCACCTACCTCGTGACCGCCACCAAGATGCCCGAGCAGGCGAAGAACGAGGACCCCAAGAACGGGCTGGCCGGCGTCGTCGACGGCTCCGTCAAGAGCACCAAGGGGACGCTCGTGAGCCAGAAGGACATCACGCTCGGCGCCGCGCCCGGAAAGGAATTCGAGTTCACCGCGCCGGGGCCCGGCGGCGCGGCTTCATACAATCGATCCCGGACGTTTTTCACCAACGGCCGGATCTATCAGGTCCTCGCAAACGGCCCCAAGGACCGAGTCGCCGGCCCGGCCGTCACCGCCTTTTTCGACTCATTCGCCGTGAACTCACCCTGACCGCCGCGAACGGGCCGGGAGTCACAGGGATGGCCGCGCTCGCGCTGGTCCTGGCATCCGCAACGCTTGCCTTCCAGGCCCCGGGCGGGGGCGGGCTCGTGTCGAAGGAGGGCGGCTTCCGCATCGACATGCCCGGCAAGCCGACGAGCCGCCCGCAGCAGATGGACACGCCCTTCGGGCCGATCGAGGGCCGCGCCTTCGCCTCGACCCGCGGCAAGCTGGCGTTCCAGGTCTCGTACAGCGACTATCCGCCCAACGTCCCCGACTTCGCCCCCGACAAGGTCCTCGAGCGCACCGTCCAGGGTGGCGTGGGCGGAATCCCGGGCGCGGTGCTCCAGTCGAAGTCGGACGTGAAGCTCGGGGAGGTGCCCGGCAAGGAGTTCGACTTCACGTACCAGGCCAAGGACGGCGACGAGCACGCCTGCCGCGCCCGGTTCTACCTGGCCGGGCTACGGCTCTACTCGGTCATCGTCCGCGGCCCGGGGAACGAGGTGGCCCGGGTCGCGCCGGTCTATTTCCGGTCGTTCGCCCTCTTCCCGGCCGAGGCGAGGCCGCCCGCCCCCCCGCCGCCTGCCCGCCCCGAGTCGCCCCTGACCACGAAGCCCGGCGCCGTGACGAAGGCGGCCCCGACGAAGGTCTTCAGTCCGCCCGCCGGCCGGTTTCGGGTGGCGATGCCCGGCAAGCCGCAGGAGCGGACGATCGTCCAGCAGGCGCCCGACGGCGTGATCGAGGCCCACCTGTTCGTGCTGGTGGCCGACGACGTCCGCCGGCTCGTCTCCTACATCGACCGCCCCGCGCCGCTGCCGGCCGAGGAGGTCGACTCCGGGCTCGAGGAGCTGGTCAAGGGCTCGATCATCAGCGGCAAGGGGACGCTCGTCGCGAAGCGGCCGATCCGGCTGGGCGACGTGCCGGGCCGGGAGTTCGAGTTCGACTCGGTGGGCCTCGACGGCCGCCCGCGGTTCGTCCGGGCGCGGGCCTACCTGGCCGGGCCGCGGATCTACCAGGTGCTGATCGCGGGCCCGAAGGCGAAGGTCGTCGGCGCCCCGGGCGACGCCTACCTCAACTCGTTCGCCCTGACCGGCCCCGCCGCGGCCGCCCGGCCGGCCGGGCCGTGAGGTTCGAAGGCGGGCTCGGCAAGGGACTTGGGCTTGCGTGCCGGGGCGGTCCAGACTAGTCTTGTTCGATGGATCGCGGCCGCGACTCCGGGGGAGACCCCGGCGTCGCGGCGTGCTTTTGAGAACATCGTCCCGAAGGGACAACGCCCGCCAAACCATCACGTCGCCACGTGCACGAGACGGCCGGCCGGTCAGCTCGACCGCAGTCGCATCGACCCGGCCCGCCCGCGCCTGTCCGACCTCGGGAGCCGCAACGGATGACCGCAGACCGAATCCCCATGTCGAAGGACGGCTACGAGAACCTCAAGGCCAAGCTCGACAAGATGGTGAACGAGGAGATGCCCGAGATCGCCGAGGCGATCGCCCAGGCCCGCGGCGAGGGGGACCTCTCCGAGAACGCCGAGTACGACGCTCAGCGCGAGAAGCAGGGCATGCTCCAGGCCCGGATCAACGAGCTCCAGGACAAGCTCGCCCGCGCCTTCATCGTCGACCGCTCGACCCTGCCCACCGACCGCGTCGTGATCTACACCAAGGTCCGCGTCCTCGACCTCACCTTCGACGACGAAGAGGACTACATCCTCGTCGGCCTCGGCGAGGAGGACTACGACCAGAACAAGATCCTGACGACCGGTCCGATCGGGCAGGCCTTGCTGGGCAAGAAGGTCAACGACGAGGTCGAGGTGCCGATCCCCCGCGGCACGCGCCGGCTCCGCATCCTCGAGATCGGCGCCTCCTGACCCGAGCGTCCCGTCACCAGGCCGCGCCGGCCCGGCGGCCCATCGGCGACTCGCCCGCGGCGGCGAGTCGACGCGTGTGTTGTTTTTCGGAGACATGTTGCGCGACGTTGCGCCGACGCGGAAGGTATGGCCTACGCTTGGATTGGAGCATCCGACCGCGGCCGATGATCGGCTTCGACGGATCTCTCTCTCCGCATTCGTGTCGATTTGACGATTGACGATTGCGGTTGCGGGCCCGGACTGGCACATTGGTCGACGCGCCATAGTTGCGCGATCGGCGAGGGGGCCGGTCCGAACGCGTAGGGATACGTCGGCGATCAGGCCCTGAAACGGGCCCGCACAGAACGATGAATGCGTGTAGACGCGGCACCCGCCGCGTCCACGTTCGTTGTACGCGCGTGACCGACGGGGCTCCCCCCGAACCGGGCGCGGCTTCGTATCCCTACGCCGTCGGGGGTTGGGCGTCGATGAGCGGCACCAGGCGACAGGCATCGTCCCACTCCCGCCGCGGGCGACTCCGGCGAGCCGCCCCGCTTGTCGAGGCGCTCGAAGGGCGGGCGCTGCTCTCGCTCCCCGGGGCCGGATCGCCGTTCCTGGCCACGGTCCCGATCGAGACCGTCTCGCCCGGCGCCGCGCCCGCGGGCTCGGCGGCGCCGGCGGGGCTCTCGCCGGCGCAGGTCCGGCAGGCCTACGGGTTCGACGCGATCCGGTTCGGCGGCGGCCTCGTCGGCGACGGCACGGGGCAGACGATCGCCATCGTCGACGCCTACAACCAGCCGAACATCAAGTCCGACCTCCACGCCTTCGACCAGCAGTTCGGCCTGCCCGACCCGCCTTCCTTCCAGGTGGTCGCGCAGGACGGCTCGCAGAACCCGCCGGCGAACTCCCCCAAGGGCGACTGGGGCTACGAGATCTCGCTCGACGTCGAGTGGGCCCACGCCCTGGCGCCGGGGGCGAAGATCCTCCTGGTCGAGGCCGCCTCGGCGGGCGACGACCTGGAGACCGCCGTCCGGTGGGCCGCCGCCCAGCCGGGCGTCTCGGTCGTGTCGATGAGCTGGGGCTCGCCCGAATACGCGTACGAGTACCTCGACGACTACGTCTACTCGACCCCGGCCGGCCACCAGGGCGTGACCTTCCTCGCGGCCACCGGCGACACGGGGTCGCCGGGCGACTACCCGGCCGCGTCGCCGAACGTGCTCGCCGTCGGCGGGACGCAGTTCACCGCGGCGCTCGACGCCCAGGGCGACTACGCGGCGGAGACCGGCTGGAATTCCGGGGGCGGCGGCGTCAGCCCCTACGAGCTCCAGCCGGGCTACCAGAAGGGCGTCGTGACCCAGAGCGCGACCTACCGGGCCACGCCCGACGTGGCGATGGATTCGGGCACCGGCGTCGCGGTCTACGACTCGTACGACGCCTCGTGGGACTGGATCGACGTCGGTGGCACGAGCCTGGCCACGCCGTGCTGGGGCGCCCTGGTCGCGATCGCCGACCAGGGCCTGGCCGCGCTCGGGCTCGGCACGCTCGGCAACCAGGCAGCGGCGACGGCCCTCTACGCCCTCGATCAGAAGGCGGGCCCGATCAGCTTCCACGACGTCACCACCGGCTCCAACGGCAAGCCCGCCGGCCCCGGGTACGACCTCGTGACCGGCCTGGGCACACCCCAGGCGGCGGCCATCGCCGCGGGGCTCAGCGGCAACATCCCCGCGCCCACACCGGTCGGGCCGACCGGCTCCGTCGCGGCCGCCCCGTCGTTCCATTGGTCGACGGTCGCCGGCGCCACGGCCTATCACCTGGTGGCGTACGACCAGGCGACGAGCGGCAAGGTGCTCGACGTCGTCGTCACCGGTGCGACGTCCTACACGCCCGGCCCCGGGATCTTCGCCCCCGGCCGCGCCTATTCATGGCAGGTCGCGTCGCTGACCGGCCTGTCGTCGGCGGGCCAGGCGTCGACCCCGCTCGGGTTCGCGCTGCCGACGGCGGGCGTGCCCAACCCGACCTCGCCGTCCAACAACTCGACCGTGAGCCCGAGCGAGCCGACGCTCACCTGGTCGGCCGTCGCGGGCGCCTCGGCCTACGCGGTGACGATCGTCGACGCCGCGAACCCGGGGACGGCGATCGTCCAGCAGGCGATCGTCACCGGCACGTCCTTCACGCCGACATCGCCGCTGCCCTACGGCCACACGTTCCTCTGGTCGGTGCAAGTCCAGACCGCGCCGGGCTCGTACGGCGTGGCGAGCGCCTTCTGGGCGTTCCGGGTCGCCCCCCTCTCCGCGCCCGGTCCGTCGGGCCCGGCCTCCGGGGCGATCCTGACGACGGCGACGCCGACGATCCAGTGGTCCGCCGTCCCGGGCGCGGTGAGTTATACCCTGACACTGACCGACGTCACGGCAGGGACGGCCCCGGTGACGATCGTCGGGATCTCCGGTACGTCGTACGCGCCGCCGACCGCGCTGACCAACGGCGACAGCTATCGCTGGACGGTCGCGGCCGTCGACGCCTGGGGCGACGCGGGCACGGCCTCGGCGAACCAGACGTTCAATATCAACCTGCCACCGGCCCCCGTGACGACGCCCAGCCCCGCCTCCCCGAACGGCACGGTCGCGACGACCCTGCCCGCCCTGCGGTGGACGCCCGTGGCGGGGGCGACGTCGTACGGCATCTCGATCGTCGACCAGACCGGCGGGGTCCACACGTCGGTCGTCCCGCTCGCGAAGGTCGCCGGGACCTCGTACGTGCCCGCCGCCCCGCTGCTCGTGGGGCACACCTACTCCTGGCAGGTCCTCGCCTACAACGCAGCCGGGGCCCCCAGCGGCTGGAGCGCGGCCCTCCAGTTCACCGTGAAGGACGAGCCGGCCGCCGACTTCGACGGCACCGGCCGGTCCGAGATCGCGCTCTACACGCCGCAGATCGGCCTCTGGACGATCGTCAACCCGGCGAGCTGGTCCGTCACCTACGCCTGGGCCGGACAGGCGGCCGGGCAGACCGTCCCGGCGCCGGGCGACTACGACGGGATCGGCCGGGCCGAGATGGCCTACTACACGCCCGCGACGGGCACGTGGACGATCCCCAACCCGCTCACCGGCACCTCGCGCACCGTCGTTTTCGGCACGCCGGGGCAGAAGGTCATCCCCGTCGCCGGCGACTACGACGGGATCGGCCGGACCGAGATGGCGTTCTTCACGCCCGCGACCGGCGTGTGGACGATCCTCAACCCCGTCACGAACACGGCCCGGAGCGTCTCCTGGGGCGGGGCGAACTTCTGGTCGATCCCGATCCCGGGCGACTACGACGGCATCGGCCGGACCGAGCTGGCCGTCTACATCCCCGGCTCGGCGACCTGGTACATCTGGAACCCGCAGACCAACCTCGTCCGCAGCTTTAACTGGGGCGGCACGAATTACTGGTCGGTGCCCGTCCCCGGCGACTACGACGGCATCGGCCACACCGAGCCCGCGATCTTCCTGCCGAGCTCGGCGACCTGGATCGTCCTGAACCCGCTGACTGTCGCGGCCCGGACCTTCAGGGCGGGCGCCGCGAACCTGCACGACGTGCCGCTCGAGGCGCCGGTCGGTAGTCTCGGCGCCGTGGGGCTGCTCGGTTCGTGGACGAGCACGGCCGCGAAGTCGGCCGCGGTCACGACCGCCCTCGTGCCCGCGGGCCCCGCCGCGGTGGCGAAGCCGACTGATCCGCCGCCGCCAGTGGCGTCGACCGTGAAGGCGGGCGCCGTCGCGTCGTGGAAGACGGTCGGTCAGACGGTCGCGAGGCCGGCGTGGTTCGTGGACGGCCTATCGTAGTGTCCGCAATGGCGAAGCCTACGAGAGCCTCGTCGCCACGACCGAAGGAGTGCTGGCCGGCCGCATCGGGTCGGCGGCGGAGAGCTCGCGGGCCATGTTCTGGAACTCGACCTGCGAGCGGATCGACGGCTCGCCCGGCCTGGCCGGCGGGCAGCGGCGGTAGGTGCCGTCGGGCTGGAGCACGCGGGCCTTGACGTTGTCCATCAGCGACGACGCCGAGGATGCCGTCGACGATCCGGTTCTGGAGCCGCGGGTCCTCGATCGGGAACATGATCTCGACCCGCCGCCGGAAGTTCCGCGGCATCCAGTCGGCCGAGGCGAGGTAGACCTCGGGCGCGTCGCCGTTCTGAAAATAGGTGATCCGCGAGTGCTCGAGGAACTTGTCGACGATGCTGATCACCCGGATGTTGTCCGAGATCCCCGGCAGCCCCGGCCGCAGGCAGCAGATCCCGCGGATGATCAGGTCGATCTTCACGCCCGCCGCGCGAGGCCGAGCACAGGGCCGAGATCGCCGTGGGGTCGACCAGCGCGTTCATCTTGGCGATGATCCGCGCCGGCTCGCCGGCCTCGGCATGGCGCCGCTCGCGGTCGATGAGGGTGATGAGCCGATCGGCCAGCTCCGTCGGGGCGACCGTGAGCTTCTTCCAGGCGTAGCCCTGCGAGTAGCCGGTCAGCAGGTTGAAGAGCGCGCTGGCGTCGTCGCCGAACTCGGGGCGGCAGGTGAAGAGGCTCAGGTCGGTGTAGATCCGCGCGGTGGTCGGGTTGTAGTTGCCGGTGCCGAGGTGGACGTAGCGGCGGATGCCCGTCGTGCTCCTTGCGGACGACCAGCGCGGCCTTGCAGTGGGTCTTGAGGCCGACCATGCCGTAGACGACGTGGACGCCGGCCTTCTGGAGGGCGCGGGCCTTGACGATGTTGTTCTCCTCGTCGAGCCGGGCCTGGAGCTCGACGAGCGCCGTCACCTGCTTGCCGTTCTCGGCCGCGCGGGCCAGGGCGTTGATGATCGGGTTGTCGTCGGCGGTCCGGTAGAGCGTCTGCTTGATCGCCAGCACGTTCGGGTCGTCGGCGGCCTGCTCGATGAACTCGACGACCGAGCTGAATGACTCGTACGGGTGGTGGACGAGGACGTCGCCCTCGCGGATCGCCGCGAAGACGCTCCGGCGCGACGAGGCGAACTGGGCGGGCATCTGCGGCTCGAACGGCGCCTCCTTGAGCTCGCGGAAGCCCTCGATCCGGCAGAGGAGCGTCATCGCCGTGAGGTCGACGGGGCCGCCGACCCGATAGACGTCGCGCCCCTCGACGTCGAGCGCCGAGCTGGTCTGGAGGAGGGCGAGGAAGCCCTCGTCGGCGCGGTCGGAGATCTCCAGCCGCACGGCGGCGCCCCACTTCCGCTGGCGGAGGTTCTCCTGCACGGTCGAGAGCAGGCTGCTCTTGACCTCGGTCTCCTGGATCGTGAGGTCGCTGTTCCTCGTCACGCGGAACGACGCCCGCGCCGCGACGCGGAAGCCGCCGAAGAGCGCATCCAGCCGCGGGCCGATGACCTTGTCGAGCAGGATGAATCGCCGCTTGCCGTCGCCCAGCTCGGGCAGGGGCACGAGCCGGCTCAGCACCGACGGCACCTGGAGCACCGCGTAGAGCTGCCGCGGCGGGTCCTCGTTCTCGGCCTCGATCCGCAGGATCAGGTTCAGGCTCTTGTTGTGCAGGTGCGGGAACGGGTGGCCAGGGTCGATCGCCAGCGGCGTGAGCACCGGGTAGACCTGGCTGTCGAAGTACTCGTCGAGATACGCCTGCTGGTCGGGCGTCAGGTCCTCGTTGTCGCACAGGAAGATGCCGTGGTCGGCCAGCGCCGGCTTGATCTCCTGGTGCCATGTGTCGTACTGGCGGTGGACGAAGTCATGCGGCGCGCCTGGAGATCTCGTTGAGCTGCGCGAGCGGGCTCATGCCGTCGGGCGGCGGGTCCTGGGGCTCCAGGTCGTCGTAGAGCTGCGCCTGCAGGCCGGCGACGCGGACCTCGAAGAACTCGTCGAGGTTCGACGCCGAGATCGCCAGGAACCGGAGCCGCTCGAGCAGCGGCACCGACGGGTCGCGCGCCTCCTCGAGCACGCGCTCGTTGAACTCGAGCCAGCTCAGCTCGCGGTTGATGAAGAGGCTCGGGTCGGGCGGGATCGGCGACGAACCGTCCCCCACGACCCGCTTCGCCGCGGCGCCGTTGCCGTTGTGGTGCGTCTTGGCCATGGTGCTACCGCCCCCGGTCCGATCCATTCGCGACCAGCGACCGCAGGGTGCGGAGGTGGATCGCGTCGAGCTCCTCGCCGCCCTCGAGTCCTTTCGGGGTCTCGAGGACCATCGGCACGCCGCGCCACCGCGGGTCGTTGACGAGCAGGCGGAACGGCTCGAGGCCCATCTTGCCCCGGCCGATCCCGGCGTGGCGGTCGACTCGGCTGCCCCGCTCCCGGGCGCTGTCGTTCAGGTGCCAGACGCGCAATCGTCCGACGCCGACGGCCCGTTCCAGGGCATCCATCGTCTCATCGTACTCCGTTGGCGTCTCCAAGGGATACCCCGCGGCGAAAATATGGCAGGTGTCGCCGCAGACGGAAACACGCTCGGGCTCGGCGAGCAGGTCGATGATCCGGCCTAGGTGCTCGAACCTGCAGCCGAGGCAGCTGCCCTGCCCGGCTGTCGTCTCCAGCGCGATCCGGACGCGGAGGCCGCGTGTCCGGCGGTGCAGCTCGTCGAGCGCGGCCGAGATCCTCGCCAGCCCGGCCTCCTCGCCCGATCCCACATGCGCGCCGGGGTGCGACACGACGTCCTCGATGCCCAACGCCTCCGCCCGCTCGAGCTCGACGACCATCGCGTCGATCGACTTCCGCCACAGGGCGTCGTCTGGGCTGGCCAGGTTGATGAGGTAGGAGTTATGCGCGACGGGCGTGCCGACGTCGGCCTCGGCCAGTGCCGTCCGAAACGCTGTAACATGGGCGTCGGTCAACGCCGCGGCGCGCCACTGGTTGCTGCTCTTGGTGAAGACCTGGAGCGCCCGGCAGCCCACCGCCTGCGCCGAGCGGACCGCGCGGTCGTGGCCACCGGCGATCGACATGTGGGCGCCGAATCGAGGGAGAGTCACGGTCGCCGACCTCGACTTCGCGTCGTCCTTCTTGCGTGCTCGCGCCATCGCCTCCCCTTCGCACAATCCTCGCGGGAGTTTCGCTGTGATCTTGTCCGAGCGATCCTGCCGATCCTATGATGGGCACAGGGCGGAAGAGAAGTCCGCCCTGCGGTCCGTCCGAGCGGGGGCTCGACCGGTCATGACCACGGGATGGCTCTTCTGGTGCGGCACCGCGTTCGGCCTGGTCCTCTCGACCTGGCTGGTGGCCCGGGGCCCGGTGAGGCACGCCGTCGACGCGGTCCGGTTCGACCGGGCCCGCGTCCAGTTCCGCCAGCAGCGCGAGTGGCTCGAGGCCCGGTTCCTCGGCGCCCTCGGCCGGATCGACCCGCCCGAGGCCGCCCGCTGGGACGACGCCCACTGGCACGACGACGTCCGCTGGGCCCGCGACCGCCGCACCCACCGCCTCCTCGCCCTGATCGGCGTCGAGTTCGACGCCGTCCCGTTCGACGAGCCGGCCGCCCGCCACGCGACGGCCCTCTTCGAATATCGCAAAGGCCGCTGGCTCGCCGACGGACAACGGCTCGACTCGCTCCGCCCGGACGAGGCGCTGCTCCGCAACCGGCGCTACGAGCAGGTCACGCCGCCGCAGCCGCGGGCCTGATCGATGAGCGGGGCGTCATTCGCGGATCTTCGCCTTCGCCGCCGCGCGGAGCTTGATGTATTCCTCGAGGTCGAACGCGTCCGAGCGGCAGTGCTCGAGCAGCGGCCGCTCCATCTCCTCGACCGTGCGGCAGGCCTCGGCCACGCGGTGGGCGACGTCGAGCGGGATGAGGCAGACGCCGTGGCGGTCGGCGTGGATCAGCTCGCCGGGCTGGATCTCGACGCCGGCCAGCTTCACCGGCTTGCCGAAGCCGACGAGCCGGACGTAGCCGTGGCTCACGGCCGGGTTCAGCCCGAACAGCCCGAAGCCCAGCGCCGCCACTTCGTCGAGGTCGCGCGGGCAGCCGTCGGTGACGTGGCCGACGCAGCCGAGCTTCTTGTGGATCGTCGCGTTGACCTCGCCGAACTGCGCGCCCAGCCCCGGCGGCTCGTCGAGGTCCTGCCCCACGGCGATCTTCGGCCCCGGCTGCGCGGCGACGTAGCGGAGATAATCCGCGTTCAGGTCCGGCGGCGGCTCGCTCCCGTCGTGTGGCAGCGCGCGGGTCTGCGACGTCACGGCATATCCGACGATCGGCCCGACCTCGGGCAGCAGGCAGCGGATCTTGTGGGGCAGGAAACCGACGTGCCTGGGCCTGAGGTTGAAGACCTCGATCGCGTTGGCGATCGTCGGCGTATTGTAGCGGCGGAGTTCTTCGAGGAGGTCGGCGGAGAGGGGGTGGGTCGGCATCGGGAGAGGGCTCCATGTCATCGGCAGGTTACGGGCGATAGCCTATCCGTCGGGCGCGGACGGGACCAGTCCCGCGGCCCGCTGGATTTCGTCGCGCACCGCCTCGGCGAAGGCCGGCCCTCGAAACCGGCCGGCCTGATCCAGGCCCGAGCGGACGAGGGCGTCCCGGTGAGCCTGATCCTCGGCGAGTCGCCCGAGCACGGCCGCGATCTCCCCGGCCTCCGCCCGATCGAGATAGATCGCCGCGTCGCCTCCCGACTCCACGAGCGCACTGTTCCTCAGCGTCACCACCGGGCATCCGCTCGCCATCGCCTCGACGAGCGGCAGGCCGAAGCCCTCGTGGTCCGAAGGGTAGAGGCACGCGACCGCGCCGGACATCAGCCCGAGCAGCACGTCCTCGGCGACGTGGCCGGCCATGACGATGGCGGGATGGACCGGGACCGCGACGCCGCCGGCCGGCCCGGCGAAGACGAGACGGTGCGCCGGGAACCGCTCGTGATGACGGAGGAATCCCTCGACGACGGCCGCGACGTTCCGCCGCCGCGAGCGCTTGCCGACGAAGAGGAAATACGGCGATTCGCCCACGCCCGCGGCCCACCGCGCCGCCACGATCATCCCGTCTCCGGGCGACCTCGGGCGGAACTCGCGGCCGATCGCGGGGTGGATCGTCCGCACGCGCGAAGGGTCGATCGCGTAGTGGCGGACGACGTCGCGCGCGGTCGAGTCGGACGGGACGATCACCCGCGTCGCCCGCCGCGCCGAGGCCCGGTACCGCGGGCGGAACCGCCAGCGGACCGCGCGGGGAAGGTCTCCGGGACCGACTCGAGGAGCGTGTCGAAGACGACCAGGACCGACGTCCCGCGCCAGCCTGCCGGCAGGAGATTCGTCGGGGCAAAGAGGAGATCACCGGGCCTCAGCACGCGTCCGAGGCCGAGCCACTCCCAGGCCATCCCCGGCAGGCCCGCGCCGACGACCTCGACGCGGACGCGAGCATCGTGCGGCACGCTGGCGACGCCCTCGCGATGCTGGAGGACGATCACGGTCTCGTCGAGCGGCCAGCCGGTCGCGGACCAGTCGCGCAGGAGCGTCTCGAGGTAGCGCCCCACGCCCGTGCGGGCCGCGGTGAGGCGGCGGCCGTCGATGATGAGGCGGGGGGTGGGCATGGGGCGGGACTCCGCCATGAGCATCTGCTGCGGAACGGATTTTGACGACCGCGCGAGCCTGCCAGGTCGGCCCTCCCAGGACGGTTCGGGCCCGGGTATTCTGACGGCGTCCGCCCGGAGCCTAACCCATGATCCGCCCTATCACCCCCGCCGACACCCCCTCCCTGGTCGAAATCGCCCAGGGCACCGGCGTCTTCAAGCCCGGCGAGCTCGTGGCGCTCCGCGAGGTGCTCGACGACTTCCACGCCGCAGAGGCCGTCGCAGGGGCATCGCGCGGTCTGCGACGAGCGGGCGAGGAAGATCGTCGCCTTCGCCTACTACGCGCCGGCCGCCATGACGGACCGGACATGGTACGTCTACTGGATCGCCGTCGACAAGACGGCACCAGGCCGGCGGGCTCGGCGGAGGGCTCATGCGACACATCGAGAACGACGTGCGCGAGGCCCGCGGCCGCCTCCTGCTGATCGAGACCTCGTCGCTGCCCCACTACGAGCCGACGCGACGATTCTACCTCAAGCACGGCTACGAGACCGCGGCCGTGCTCGCCGACTACTACGCCGACGGCGACGACATGGTCGTCTTCCGCAAGCGGTTCGAGCCGGAGGCGACGCGGCCGTGAGCAAGCCGAAACGCGTCCCGATCCGTTCCAAGACCCCGATCACGACGCTGCGCGGCTATGGCATTTTCGCCGTCGACGCCTTCGAGGTCCGGAGCTGCACGCGGCACGACGAGGAGTTCACCAACTTCGCGATCCACAGCGACTTTCCCAACCTCATCCCCCGCGGCGAGGTCTGGGTCGACAGCCGCACATTCGAGGCCGAGGGGATCTTCTGCCTCGTCGACGCGATGGTGCACCTGAAGAAGCTCGAAGAGGGCCTCGCCGAGGAGAAGGCTTACCAGGCCGGCCTCGACGCCGAGCGGCCCTGCGCGAGGCGATGACCGGGCTGAAGTACCGCGGCGGCCGGCCGCACCGGACGACGCCGGCGGACGTCTACGTCGGCGACTATCTGACCCTGCCCGACCCCACCGGTCCGATCGCCGCGCGGCTCGTCGACGGCTGCTATGTCCGCTGCGTCTACCGGACCGATTACGTGGAGGGCGGGCATGGACACGTCTATCCGTGGGTGCCGAGGCGCGAGATCTGGCTCGAGCACGGCGTCGCCGCCGGGGAGCTGCCGTTCGTGCTCGCGCACGAGTACACCGAGCTGCGGCTGATGCGGGACGACGGCCTCGCATACGACCCCGCACACGCGATCGCCGCCAGGGTGGAATTCGCCCTGCGGGAAGGCGACTCGCTCCGCGACGCGCTGACGGCGCGGGACGCGCGCTGACGAAGGCCGACCTGCCGAAGCTGGCGGGCGAGGCCTTCTACGACGCGGTCAAGCGCCGCTATCGACCGCATCGCGCCGGCTGATGAGGCGGGACGCAACCGGGTCCGTCAAGGCTGCGCCTCGCCCGTCGCGATCGCCAGGCACGCCTCCAGCAGCACCGGACGAGCGTCGCCATCGGCCCCCACTTCTCGGCCGCGGGCCGCAGGGCCGCCGCGGGCGGCGGGTCGGGCGTCTCGTCGGCGGCGAGGTCGAGGCGGAGGACCATGCCGCGCCCGTCCCTGTCGAGCTGCACGGCGGAGACCCAGCGGCCGTCGCTCGAGAATGCGGCCGGGACGAACGGGCGGCAGTCGCCCGCGAGCCTCCGCGGCGGCTCGGGCGCAGCGCGCGGGCGGCCGGCCTCGTCGAACGTCAGCCGGGCCAGGTACAGGTCCCACGAGCCGTTTTCGACGTTGAGATAATAGGCCAGCAGCAGCTCGCCGTCCGCCGTCGTCGCGACCGACGGCGCGGCGACCGCGCGGCCGGCCGGGATCGCGCCGGGGTCGAACACGGGGCCGGCGTCGATGATCGCATCGCCTGCGTCGTCGAGCCGGAGCCACCAGATCCGCGCCGGCGTCATCCCCATGCGCGAGGACGCGGGCGGGGGCAGCGAGATCGCGGCGAGGATGATCCTCGCGAACCGCGGGTCGTCGGGCCAGCACGGGGACCAGACCTGCATGGTCCGGCCCGCGCCCGGCGGGGTGCATTCCCAGGCGAGCGGGCGGGGCCGGTCCTCGGGCGTCGCGCCGTCGGCGGGCTCGAAGTCGAAGCGATGGAGCCGGCCGTCGCCGCCGCCGAAGATGACCCGCGCCGCGGGCGTCGGGCCACCAGCAGGGCGGGCTCGCGGGCAGGACGTCGACGGCGACGCGGTCGAGCACGCGGCCGTCGGGGAAGCTCAGGCGGGCCAGCGCGAGCAGGTCGGGCCCGTCGTAGTCCGGCCGCCGCACGGCCCGGCCGATGACCTGCGGGCGGCCCGACTCGTCGAGCCAGGGCGAGACGCTCGCGTGCCGCAGCCTCTGGCCCTCGGGCGGCGCGGCCTCGACGGTGCGGCCGGTCTCGGCGTCGAGCCACACCGAGCCCGAGCCGAACGCCTCGGCGCCGAGCGGGCTGACGAGGGCGTACCTCGCGGCCGTGCGAACCCGCGGGCCGCGCGGCTCGGGCGCGAGCCGCGACAGGGCGACCGCCGAGGCCGAGGCGACCAGGGCCGCCCCGAGCAGCGGCCGGGTCAGCATGCGGAGGGCAAGTCTCATCGGTCGGCTCCCCTGCCGGATCGGACTCACCGCCGGAGGCGGCGCAGGCCGAACCCACCGCGCCGGTCTGCCGGACCGGCCGGTCGCCGCCCGCACCTTCCGCCCCCCGGCCGTCTCCGCGGGAGCACAGGCCAAGTAACGCCCGCCGCCCCCCGTCCGCGACCGGGCTATCCCGCCGCCGGGCCCGCGCGGATCGCGGGCGGGACCAGGGCCGTGGCCGGTCGCCGTCACTCCGGCCGCCTCGCGGCGACCGCTTACCTATAAGAGTGTTCGCACCGCGGGTTTGTTCTCAGGAAAACTTCCGATTTTTTTCGGACTTCCTCCCGGGACACGGATGCACGCGTTGATTGGGGCTCGGGACCTCGCGACCCGACCGGGCCGCGCGTCTGGCTTTGTGCCTCGTGCTTTGTGCCTTCCCCTCCCCCGCTTCCTACCGCTCCATCCCCGGACCGCGCCCCTATCCCCTCGCGGCCGGACGGCCGGCCCGATACAGTCAACGGGCCCGGAGTCGTGCCCTTAGAGAGTGCCTGGAGGAATCTGCCATGAATCGTCGGACCTTCCTCATGGCCGGCGCGGGCTCGCCGCGTCGGCCGCGCTGCGGTATCCCGAGGCGCTCGCGGCCGAGGTCGGCGCGGGCAAGCGGGTCGGCCTGATCGGCTCGGGCTGGTACGGCAAGTGCGACCTCCTCCGCCTCATCCAGGTCGCCCCCGTCGACGTCGTCTCGATCTGCGACGTCGACCGCAAGATGGCCGCCGACGCCGCCGAGCTCATCGCGACCCGCCAGGCCTCGAAGAAGGCGCCCGCGCGTCTTCCACGACTACCGCGAGATGCTCGCGACCAAGGACCTCGATATCGTCATCATCGGCACGCCCGACCACTGGCACGCGCTGCCGATGATCGCGGCCGTCGAGGCCGGGGCCGACGTGTACGTCCAGAAGCCGATCTCCGTCGACGTCGTCGAGGGCCACGCGATGCACGACGCCGCCCGCCGCACCCAGCGCGTCGTCCAGGTCGGCACCCAGCGCCGGAGCACGCCGCACCTGGTCGAGGCCCGCGACCGGATCATCCGCGAGGGCAAGCTCGGCACGATCGGCCTGGTCGAGATCTACTGCTACTGGCACATGCGGAACAACTCGAACCCGCCCGACTCGGCCCCGCCGGAGAACCTCGACTACGACTTCTGGACCGGCCCGGCGCCGATGCGGCCGTACAACTCCATCGTCCACCCCCGCGGCTGGCGGGCGTTCATGGAATACGGCAACGGGATCATGGGCGACATGTGCATTCACATGTACGACATGGTGCGCTGGATGATGAACCTGGGCTGGCCCAAACAGGTGAGCTCCGGCGGCGGCATCCTCGTCGACAAGAAGGCGAAGGCCAACATCGCCGACACCCAGGCCGCGACGTTCGACCACGGCGACGTCCAGGTCGTCTGGGAGCACCGGACGTGGGGCGACGCGCCCTCGCCCAAGTTCCCCTGGGGCGCGACGTTCTACGGCGACAAGGGGACGCTCGAGGCGAACGTGATGGGCTACGTCTTCACCCCGCGGGGCGGCTCGCCGACGAAGGTCGACGTCAAGTACGAGCTCGACGAGTTCCCCGAGGACAAGACCGAGAAGGACCTCGAGAAGCACGTCGCGCCGGCGATCCGGCATCATATGCAGGACTTCCTCAAATGCATCGGCGACCGGGGTCGCCCGGTGGCGGACATCGAGCACGGGTACGTCTCGACGACAAGCTGCATCCTGGCGAACCTCTCGATGAAGCTCGGCCGCTCTCTCGCCTTCGGCCCGGCCGCCATGGCCGTGATGGCCGACGAGGAGGCGACCAGCCTGCTCTCGCGACCGTACCGCGTCCCCTGGGTCCACCCGGCGGTCGAGCGCGCGAGGCGGGGCGGCCCGTCGATCATCCCGAGCGACACGTGATGCCAAGCCCGAGCGGGTAGGAGCCTCTCCCTCCCACGGGATCCGATCGGCCCGCGCCGACCGCCGACCCGTCCCGCAAGGGCCTCCGCCGACGCCTACGGACCCGACCGTTCGCTGACGGGCAATGCTGGGTACTGACGATTCCGCAGCGCCTGGGATCCGACGGCTTATGATCGGGCGGGCCCGTCGAGGAGACTTGCGTCGTGACCCTGCCCCGCGTGACGATCTCCGATGTGATGGCGCTGACCGTGCTTGCGGCGGGCGATTGCCTGGTGCTCCGCGAGGGTCTGCGAGGCAACAGCGACGTCCGGCTCGGCCTGTTCTTCTTCGGCGGGCTGCCGCTATTGAACATCCTGATGATTGGCCTCGTCCTGCTCGTCAAGCGGCGCCGTCGGGGCATGTCCTGCGTGTTCCTGGCAGGCTTCGAGGCGGCCGGGGCGCCGTCCTGCTGGTGTATCTCGGGCTCATCGCCCGGTTTCCTGATGAGTGCGGGCACGTCCTGGACCTCGTGGCCACTCCCTTGAACCCGCTGGCCGAGATGGCCATGCCGTTCGGATTGATGGCCGGCGTCGCGATTGTCATGTCCGTGGCGACCGTGCCGGAGCTCGCCCTGGCCGCCCTGGGCGGCCTGTGGCATCGCCGCTACCGGGTCGTGATCGAGCGCCGGCGGCCCGTGGAGGTCACCACCGACTGAGCTTCGATGCGTGCGGTTCACCGTACGGCGCGTGGCAATACCGTTGCACCAGGGGGGCCAGCCCCGAGAATCCGTCCCGAGCGGCGTGCAGAGTACCTCACGCCTCGTCCTCCTCCCGGAGCTTCGCCAGCACCGCGTAATCTTCGACCGTCGACGTGTCTCCCGTGCTCTCGCGGCCGGCGGCGATGTCGCGGAGCAGCCGGCGCATGATCTTGCCGCTGCGGGTCTTGGGCAGGCTGTCGGTGAAGCGGATGTCGTCGGGCCGGGCCAGGGCGCCGATCTCCTTGACGACGTGGGCCTGGAGCGCCTTCTTCAGCTCGTCGCTCGCCGTCCGGCCGGATTCGAGCGTGACGAAGGCGACGATCGCCTCGCCCTTCAGGTCGTCCGGCTTGCCGACGACGGCCGCCTCGGCCACGTGGTCGTGTCCGACCAGGGCGCTCTCGACCTCCATGGTCGAGAGCCGGTGGCCGGAGACGTTCAGCACGTCGTCCACGCGGCCCATGATCCAGTAGTTGCCGTGCTCGTCGCGGCGGGCGCCGTCGCCCGTGAAGTAGGCGCCGGGGACCTCGCTCCAGTAGGTCTGCTTGTAGCGGTCGTCGTCGCCGTAGAGGGTGCGGAGCATCGAGGGCCACGGTTGGCGGATGATCAGGAACCCGCCCTGGTTCGGGCCGACCGACTTGCCGTCCTTCGTGACGATGTCGGGGACGACCCCCGGCAAGGGGCGGGTCGCCGAGCCCGGCACGGTCGGCGTCGCGCCGGGCAGCGGGGCGATCATGATCGCGCCGGTCTCGGTCTGCCACCAGGTGTCGACGATCGGGCAGCGGCCGCCGCCGATCACGCGGTGATACCACATCCACGCCTCGGGATTGATCGGCTCGCCCACCGTGCCGAGCAGGCGGAGCGTGCCCAGGTCGTACTGCTTCGGCCACTGCTCGCCCCACTTCATGCAGGCGCGGATGGCCGTCGGTGCCGTGTAGAGGATGTTCACCCCGTAATCCTGCGACGATCTTCCAGAGCCGGCCCTCGTCGGGATAGTTCGGCGCGCCCTCGTACATCACGACGGTCGCGCCGTTGGAGAGCGGCCCGTAGATCGACGTAGGAGTGGCCGGTGATCCAGCCGACGTCGGCGGTGCAGAAGTAGACGTCGTCCTCCTTGAGGTCGAACACCCAGCGCGTCGTCGCGGTCGTGCCGAGGAGGTATCCGCCCGTGGTGTGGAGGATGCCCTTCGGCTTGCCGGTCGAGCCGGAGGTGTAGAGGATGAACAGCGGGTGCTCGCTGTCGACGGGCTCGGGCGGGCAGTCGCTCGAGGCGTCGCTCGACGAGCTCGTGCCACCAGACGTCGCGGTCGGCGAGCATCTCGGCCTCGTGGCCGGTGCGCTTCAGGACGACGACCTTCTCGATCGTCGGGCACGCGCCGACGGAGCCGTCGGCGTTCTCCTTGAGCGGCACGACCTTGCCGCGGCGATAGCCGCCGTCGGCGGTGACGAGCACCTTCGCTTTGCAGTCCTGGATCCGTCCGGCCAGCGCCTCGGAGCTGAATCCCCCGAAGACGACCGTGTGCGGCGCCCCGATCCGGCGCAGGCGAGGACGGCGATGACGAGCTCCGGCACCATCGGCATGTAGATCGCCACGACGTCGCCCTTCTTGACGCCGAGCGATTTCAGCCCGTTGGCGAACTTCGCGACCTCGCGGCGCAGGTCGTCATAGCGGAGCATCGCGGCGGTCGCCGGGCTCGCCTTCCCAGATCAGGGCCGCCTTGTTCTTGCGGGCGCCCGTGCAGTGGCGGTCGACGCAGTTGGCGGCGGCGTTCAGGGTCGCGCCGACGAACCACTTCGCGTGGGGCGGATTCCACTCCAGGACCTTCGACCAGGGCTTGGACCAGTCGAGCGCCTTGGCGGCCTCGGCCCAGAAGTCCTCGGGGTTGTCCCTGGCCCAGTCCCAGAGCCGCTGATATTCGGCGAGGCTGCCGATGTGGGCCCTGTCGGCGAACTCGGGCGGCGGCGGGAAGACGCGGGATTCGTGGAGGACGCTCTGGATCGAACCGCCGCCGGTCTCGGCCGTCATGGTCGGGGCTCCGCCTGGGGAGAGTGCGCCATCGGAAGACGAGGCCCGATCTTAGGGGGGGGCTTTCGGCCGGTCAACGGACCCGGCACGCCGTGCAGGCCCGGTCCTCCCTTCGACCGACGTCTGGGGACGGTGCCAGGAAGTCGTCCCCGAACCCGTGGCACCCCCGGACGAGTCCGCCCGCCGCGGCCCGGATAGGTGCTCGGGACTGGGCGGCCGTGGTCTCGTCCGCATGGATTCGGAGAACGATCGGCCCCGTAATTACGATGATACTCATCGCGGGGCGCGCGGCCCCGACCGTCCGATCCACACCTCGACGTACCAGGACCCCGCGATGGCCACGCCCGCCCAGATCGCCGCCAACCAGGCGAACGCCCTCAAGTCGACCGGCCCGAAGACCCCGCCAGGCAAGGCGATGTCGTGCCGAAATTCGGTCAGGCACGGCCTCTCGGGCCGCGGCCTCGTCCTGCCCGAGGCCGAGGAGCAGGCCGTCGCCGAGCGGCTCGTCGAGTGGCGCCGGTCGTACGCCGCCCGCCTGCCCCACGAGGAGTTCGCCCTCCGCGAGATGGTCCGCGAGTCGGTCCGGATCGAGCGGTGCAACCTCGAGGACGTCGCCCTCCTGCGCCCGGATGGTCGACCGCGCCGCCGACTCCTGGGACGACGACCGCCGGATCGCGGCCGAGGAGCTGGCGCGGGGGCTCGCCCGGAGCCCGTCGCTGGTCAGCCGGAAGCTCCAGATGACGCCCCAGGGCTGCGACTGGCTGATCGAGCGCTGGGAGGCCCTGGCCCGCTTCGTCAAGTCGGGCGGCGAGTGGGCGGACGAGCACCGCGCGCACGCCTCCGACCTGCTCGGCGTCGACCCCGCGCTCCGCGACGGCCCCTCGCCGCTCGACGTCCCCGAGTCGCAGGCCGCGTTCGGGATGGGCCCGATCCACCGGCTCGCCAAAATCCGCGACGAGATCGCCCGGCTCCGCGCCCGTCGCGAGGGCGTCGTCTCCGAGCACGACGCGGCCGACCGCGAGCTGACGTGCGCGGGCATCGAGGTCGAGCCCGACCGCCCGCTGGGCCGTCTCCGCCGCTACGCCGCGGCCTGCCGCCGCCGGTTCGACGCGGCGGCGAAGGTCCTCAAGGACGCCTGCCGCCGCGCGGCCGACCGCCCCGAGGCTCCGACTCCCTCGCGGGCCGTGACCGCGGGCGTGACGCTGGCGACACTCGTCGTCGGCAAGCCCGCGCCCTGCCGGCGCCGGCGGCGGCGAGCCCGGCGCCGGTCGAGCCGCCCCGCCGGCTGAACCGCCAGCAGCGCCGGGCCCTGGCGAGGCGGCGGCCGGAGCTGGCGCTGGCGTAGGGTCCGCTGTGCGGACGCCTTCGGCCGACCCCAGGCACCCCGGACCCCCGATCAGTCTCTGCAGGCCGGGCGGCCGGGCACCGCTGCGCACCGCCCCGGCCACGCGGGGCCCAAGCATGCGCCCTCGTCGCGTTCATGCGGTCACCCGCGTCCGTTCCGTTCCGCGACGTTCCGCTTCGATCACCTGCCTCGCGATCCCCGACGCCGATCACGCGCCCTGGACGCCGATCGGCCCCGAGACGCCCCTTCGATCGACGAGACGAACCCAATCCCCGCCCCGCCCCGACGAGACGAACCCAATCGCCCCCTGGCGGGCCGTCCGCCGGGCACAGGCCCGGGAGCTTCGCGTGGTGCCCCCGCGTCCTCGGTGGGGTTCCCCGCGTCCGCCGGCCGGGATATGCTGGGGTCGTCTCCAGCCCCACCCGCAGGGCCGCGCGGTGTCGAGCGTCCCTCCATCTGAGGCCGAGTCATGAAGACGATCGACTACGTCTATCGCTTCGACCCCAAGAACCCGAGCGTCAAGCCGCCGCCGCCCGACGCCGAGGCGGCGCGGAAGGCGCTCGAGGACGGCAACCGGATGTTCTCGCAGTGGATGGAGAGCTGCCGGACCAGCACCTTCTCGTCGGGCGAGCCGCAGTACGTCGTCCAGTGCAACGGCCTGGAAGTCGGCATGATCCGGCGCCACGGCGAGATGCCCAAGCAGGCGCCGTTCGCCGTCGTCGTCGGCTGCTCCGACGCCCGCGTGCCGACCGAGATGATCTTCGGCCAGGGGTTCAACGACCTGTTCGTGATCCGCGTCGCCGGCAACGTGCTGGGCGACGAGTGCCTGGGCTCGATCGACTTCGCCCTCGAACGCCCTGAGCGAGAGCGTCAAGGTGATCGTCGTGCTCGGCCACAGCGGCTGCGGCGCGGTGACGGCGGCGGTCGACGCCTACCTGCAGCCGCTCAAGTTCTGGTCGAAGTCGACCTCGCCGATGCTCCGGGCGATCCTCCAGCGGATCTTCGTCGCCGTCCGCGAGGCCGCCAACGGCCTGAAGGAAGTCTGGGGCGACGACGCGCGCGACCATGCCCGGCTACCGCGAGGCCCTGATCGAGACCGCCGTCTGCCTCAACGCGGCGCAGGCGGCGTTCGACCTCCGGCATGGAGGTCGAGACGGCCGGGCAAGTGGGAGATCGAGGTGCTCTACGGCGTGTACAACCTGAACAATCACCAGGTGTGCATGCCCGTCGACCCCGGCGCGCCGGCCTCCGACGAGAACGTGCACCTCGCGTACGCCCCGACCAACCCGCGCGACTTCCGGACGCTGGCCGTGCAGATGGCCGAGATCCTCCGCCAGCGGCCGGTCGCCGACCCCGCGACGGCCCAGGCGCCCGCGGAGGCCGCGTCGAAGAACGGGCCGGGTGCGGCCTGAGCGGTCCGCCCCGGGAAGGCGTCGCCAGCGGGGAGCTGAGGCCCGTGGCCGAGCGGTTCTACTGCCCCGAAGGCTGGCACAACGGCCGAGCGACCCTCGTCGGGGACGAGGCGAAGCACCTCGCGCGGGTCTCGCGGATCGCGGTCGGCGAGACCGTCGAGCTCTTCGACGGGAAGGGCCTGATCGCGAACGCCGAGGTCTCGCTCATCGATCGCGACCGCGTCGAGCTGGTCGTGACCGATATCCGACCCGGCATGCGTGACCTCGACTTCCCCCTCGTCCTCGCCGCGGCGGTGCCGAAGGGCGACCGCTTCGACTGGCTCGTCGAGAAGGCGACCGAGCTCGGCGTCGCGCGGCTCGTACCCATCATCGCCCGGCGCTCGGCGGTCGATCCGAGGAGTGCCAAGATCGACCGGCTCCGCCGGCGGGTCGTCGAGGCCTGCAAGCAGTCGGGCCGGTCGCGGCTGATGGACCTCGACGAGCCCACGCGATGGGAGGCGTGGCTCGGATCGTCGAGTTCAGAGATGTCCACAAAACTGATCGCCGACCCGCTCGGCGGTCCGATCGGCCCGTGGCTGTACGTGGCGCGAGGCGTGGCGATCGCGGTCGGCCCCGAGGGCGGATTCGCCCCCGAGGAGGTCGACGCCGCGGTGCGGGCCGGGTATCGTCCCGTCTCGCTCGCGTCGACGATCCTCCGGGTCGAGACGGCCGCGCTGGCGGGCTGCGCGGCCGTGGTGGCGATGGCGGTCGGGAAGGAGGGGCGGCCGTGACGGGGATCTCCGCGATTCTGGCGATGATCGGCGTGGGCCTGGGCGCGGGCGTCGTGGGCGGGATGTTCGGCATCGGCGGCGGGCTGATCATCGTGCCCGCGCTGATGCTCGCGTTCGGGCTCGACCAGAAGACGGCCACCGGCACGTCGCTGCTGGCCCAGCTGCTGCCCGTGGCGCTCTTCGCCGTCATCGAGTACAGGAGCCGCGGCGAGCTTCGCGTGAGCTGGGGTCTGGCGATCGCCGCCGGCCTGCTCTTCGGCACCTTCCTCGGCGCCAAGCTGACGGGCCTGCTCCGCCCGGCCGACATGAAGCGGCTCTACGGTATCTTCCTCGTCGCCGTCGGCGTCTACTTCCTCTTCGGCGGCACCGTCAAGCCGCGCGCGGCGAAGCCCGTCGACGGCGCCCCGCGGCCGAGGGCGGGCCGGTCGGGCCGTGAATGCGGCACCCGTGCGGGCTCAGTTCCACCGCCCGCCCGACTTGTCCTGATAGACCGACCAGACGTAGCCGTCCGGGTCCTTCAGGGCGAACTCGCGCCAGCCCCAGGGCTGGTCGACGGGCTCGCCGGAGACGCTGAGCATCGCGCCCTGGTCGAGGCAGTGCTGGTGGAAGGCGTCGATGTCGTCGACGCGGAGCTGGAGGTGGAGGCCGACGCCCGGCTTGTTGTTCACGAAGTCGGCCGCGTGCGCGTCCTGGGGGTGGATCATCAGCGTGAAGCCGCCGATCCGCAGCAGGGCCAGGGTGATCGGGCCGTTCTCCTCCGCCTTGTGGATCGCCCCGATCTCGGCGCCGACGATCTCGTGATAGAACTCGTACGACTTCACGATGTCGTGGACGTACAGGAACGCGCTGGTGACCTGGGCCGCCATCCCCTTCACCTCGTGCCGGGCCGATTCCGGGTCGAACCGATCGATAGGACCGTCGTGGCGGGAGGATACTCGCAAGCGGGGATTCTCCGCAACGCCAAGGGCCGGCGCCCGGGAGTACCCGAAAGGGACGGGCTGACTGCGATCACTCGCCGCTGACGTGCACGTCCTGCCCGACGGTCGGCTTCATGTCCTGACCGCAGCAGCGGAGGACCATGGCGGGCGGGTGGCAGGTGCAGGGCTGGATGATCTCGACCTCGGAGTTGCACGAGACGCAGTGGAGCCGCTGGCCGGCGTTCAGGCGGCCGGTCGTCCTGGAGACTTCGGTCTTCGTGGCCATGACTGGACCCTCATCGGAGACGTGGGTTCCGCCGCTGGCAGTGTAACGCAAACCGGGGGCCAGGGCTCAAGGCCCGTCGGCGAAGAAATCGACCGTCCGGCGGATCGCCGGCAGCAGGAACCCCGCGGCCGAATAGTGGCCGCAGTCGAGCCACGCGATCGGCGGCTCGCCCGCGGCGTGCCAGAGGGCGCGGGCCGACGCGGGCGGGATGACCTCGTCGACGTTCCCGGCCATCATCATCACCCGCTTGCCCCTGAGCCGATGGGCGTAGGTGACCGGGTCGAAGGGAGAGGTCAGCGTCTTCAGGTCGTCCTTCGTCCGCCCGGAGTCGACCCAGAGCTTGCGGTATTTCGCCGCCCTCGGGCATCGCCCAGAGGATCTCGTGGAGCTCCCCGCCGGCCAGGAGGATCGCCGCCTCGCGGATGTTCGGGTCGACCGACGCCGCCAGCGCCGCGATGATCCCGCCCAGGCTGATCCCCGCCACGCCGACGCGGCGGGCGTCGACCTCGGGCCGTTCGGCGAGCCACGCGGCGGCCCGCCGGACGTCGAGCACGCCCTGGCGCATCGATCCGACCGAGCGTTCGATGTCGGCCGAGAGGAATCGCTTGTCGCCGGCCGGCCTCCGCTCGCCGTAGTACGGCAGCTTGACGAACATCGCCGCCACGCCCCGGTCGGCCAGCCTCGCCGCGACGTACCGCGACAGCGCGAAGTCGGCCCCGAGGATGTGGAGCACCACGACCGCGGGCCGCTTTCCCGGCGCGCTCGGGCGGAAGTACTCGGCGTGGACCGTGTTGTTGGCGGCGTCGGCCGTCGTCACGGGCGAGGGGAACCGGACGGCCTCGACCGTGTAATTCGGCGTCGCGCGGAGGAGCTGCGACTCATAAGGGAACGTCGCCTCCTCCATTCGGAACGCGGCCGGGACGTCGGCCTCGGCGGGGGTGGGGCGGAACGTGGAGTGGCCGGTGGTGGGCGGGATGAGGAGGGCGAGGGCGAGACTGAGCATCATGGACGTCTCGTCAGGTCGACATCGTGCGGGCTGGTGAGGACCCGGGCTGGAATTCGTTCGGCTCGCGACGCATGAAAGAGTTGTTAGCGAGCGAGCCGATCAGGGGGCGATCGTGACGACGGAACGACTGAGGATCTCCATCAACGCACAGCGGTTTCGACCCTTCATGGTCAAGATGGCCAACGGCGACAACTACGTCATCCGCCACCCCGAGACGATCATGATCACGACCGGGGGCCGCACGGCCCACATCGCCGGCGAGGGCGAGGAAGTGCATATCGTCCAGCTGCTTCTCATGACTGAACCAGATCCTTGACGCCCCGGCCGAGGCCGCGAAGTCGACTGAGTGAAGCGCGAGCCGGCCGCTCATTCGATCTCCATCGTCAACCCCGGCCCGTCCAGGGAGATCCGCAGGCCGTTGAGGATATCGCGCCCGAGCAAGCAATACGGCTCGTCGGGGCTCGCCACCGCCTCGACCTCCCTCGCCGTTAGATGGCGGATCTGGACCTCGACGAAATAGGTGGGAACGGTCGTGACGTGGCCACCGAATCCGACGATCGGCGTTTCGTCGAGCTGGACAAGGCGCAGGCTGGAGACGACCGAATAGGGGATGACCGACCTGTCCGCGGCCGTATCGAGCAGAGCGGGCAGCAGTACCCCCGAAGCGGGGCCGTCGGGCCGGTTGACGGTGACGTAGACGAATGGCGCAGGCGGGAAGACCTGCTGGTTGTAGTTGTAGCGGACCATCGCAGACGCACCCCTTCACCGAACGGATCGTGGAGAGGGGATGCGCACCGGCGGTTCCGCGGCATCGGTGACGCGACCCACATAAATGGGCACGTATCCGACCCGGTCGTACGCCTGCCTGGCGACGGCCAGCTTGTCCGGGCCGCTCACGACCACGTTTCCACCGTGGACGGCGACGTACTGGCCTCGATGGGAGGTCATCAGCGTCGGGAGAAGCCCGGTGAAGGCACGACGCTCCCGGTGCCACGCATCCTCGATGCGTTCGGCGAGGTCAGGAGCCGGATTCACGATGACCTCGCTCATGGGGGTGCCTCCGAGACATCGGGGTCGTCCCTTGATACCGCTCCCATGAGTTATTCTACCTCCCCAATGCCCGCCCATGAAGGCCACAACCCCCAACTTGTCGTTGCCCCCCCCCGGAGAATCCCGTACCATCCCCCATCCACCCCGGGGAACGGAGTCCTCGCCCGCGATGACCGTGCGGCTCGACCGGATCGAACCGAGGACCGTGTGCCTCATCAAGCCCAGCTCGCTGGGGGATGTCGTCCATGCGCTGCCAGTCCTCGCGGCGCTGAAGGGGCGATGGCCAGAGGCGCGGTTCTCCTGGGTCGTCAACGCGGGGCTGCGGGGGCTGGTCGAGGGGCATCCCGACCTCCACGAGGTCATCCCGTTCGACCGGGTCCGCGTGGGCCTCGGGCCGGCGGGATTGGCCCGGTTCGCGTCGTTCGTCCGCGAGCTCCGGAGCAGGCGGTTCGACCTCGTGCGTCGACCTCCAGGGCCTGTTCCGCTCGGGTCTGATGACGCTCGCCTCCGGCGCGCGGTGGCGGGTCGGCCTGGCCGAGGCACGCGAGGGAGCCAGGCACTTCTACACGCATGCGATCGTGACCGGCGGGACGTCGGTGCACGCGGTCGATCGGTTGATGAAGGTCGCCGCGGCGTTCGGGGCGGATGCGGCCGAGCCGCGATTCACGGCGGTGATCTCGGACGCCGACAGGCAGGCCGCGTCGGCCCTGCTGGCGGATGTTCCGCGGCCGATCCTGGTGCTCAACGTCGGCGCGCGGTGGGTGACGAAGCGGTGGCCGCCGTCGAGCTTCGCCGAGGTCGCGCGGCGGGCGGTCGCCGGGCGCGGGGCGGGCGCTGGTCGCGGTCGGTGCGCCGGAGGATCGGCCGCTCGTGGATGAGCTGGTCGCCGCGCTCGGCTCCTCTGCCCTGCCTCGACCTGTGCGGCAAGACGACGCTGCCGGGGCTGGCGGCCGTGGCGTCGCGTGCGGACTGCTTCCTGTCGAACGACACCGGCCCGCTCCATCTGGCCGCGGCGGCCGGGGCTCCCGTCGTGGGCGTCTACACCTGCACCGATCCCGCGCGGACGGGTCCCTTTGGACCGAACGCGGTCGCGGTGCGGAGCTGCGTCTGGTGCGCCCCGAGCTTCGTACGGCGGTGTGACCGGCTCGAATGCATGGCCGAGCTCACGCCCGACCGAGTCTGGCCGGCGGTGGATCGGCAGCTGGCCGCGCAGGGCGCGGAGCCGTCGGCGGCGTGATCCGGAGTCGAAAAGCTCATCCGCACGACCCGCGCGGCCGATTCCCTGAGAAAATACGGCACGCTCCCTGTCCGGGTTGACCCGCCTCGGTGTCCGAGGCATCATCAACGAAGTCTTCTCCCTCGGGAGCGGGCCCCGCCGGTCAAGGAGGCCCGCGGACGCGCCACGACGCGCGAGTCATCATCACGGAGGCCTTGCGATGACGTTCGAGCAGTGCCGTGACCACCTCACCACGATCCGCCGGAGTCAGGGCACCGACCGCCCGCTGATCCGCGTCGACTTCGCCGGCACCGCCTACCGCGGCCGGCTCGCCCGCTCCGACAGCGACCAGACCTACCGCCAGTCGCCCTACGGAGTGCTCGTGCTCGAGTCGCTCGGCCTGGCCCGTGCGCCCGAGACGATCCTCCAGATCGCCAGCATCCCGCCGGGCGGCATCCGGGACATCAACGAGAACTGAGCCCGAGTCGAACCCAAGGCACCCCGCGTGGCCGGCCTGCTCGTCAGCGTCCGATCGGCCGACGAGGCCCGTGCGGCCTCCGAAGGGGGCGCGACCGTCGTCGACGTCAAGGAGCCCTCGCGCGGCCCGCTCGGCCGCGCCTCGGGCGACGTCTGGCGCGAGGTCCGCGACGTCGTGCCCGCGTCCACGCCCGTCTCGGTCGCGCTCGGCGAGCTGGCCGAGTGGGACGACGACGGCGGCTTCGAGGGCGCCGGCCTGGCCTATCGCAAGCTCGGCCTGGCCCGCGCCGGGCGCGACTGGGCGCGGAGGTGGCAGCGACATCCGCGAGTCCTCGCCCGGCCCGCCCTGGATCGCGGTGGTCTACTCCGACTGGTGGGCCGCCGACGCCCCGCGGCCCGAGGCCGTCCTCGTCGAGGCGCTCGGGATCCATGACTGCGTCGGCGTCCTCATTGACACCTGGGACAAGTCGCGCCCGGGGGCTCTCGATCTCTCGTGGCGGGCGTTCATCGGGCGGGCCCAGGCGTCCGGGCGGATCGTGGCCCTGGCCGGTCGGCTGGACCTCGCGATGATCCGCCGGCTGGCCCCGCTCGGGCCCGACCTCTTCGCGGTGCGCGGGGCCGCGTGCGCGGGGGCGGATCGGCTGGCGGTCGTCGATCGGGAGCGCGTCGCCGAGCTGGTGAGGGCGGCGGCCGGTTAGGGGTAGCAGGCGCCCGACCGGAGCACGTCCTAACCCCGGCCCGCCTTGCCTAAATCCGCCGTCTCCTCTAAGGTGCGGCGCGATCCCGAACGCGAGATCACGGCACGGAGGCCCGCCTCGATGACCGAGAGCCCTTCCCCCGCCCCCTCGTCGCCTGGGCGTGGGTCGTCGGCCTGGCGTCGCTGATGACGCTGCTCAACGCCGCCAAGCCGATCCACATGGACGACGCCGTCTACCACATGTACGCCGCCCAGATCGCCGCCCACCCCGGCGACCCCTACGGCGGCGAGGTCGTCGACTACTGGTTCCCGCCCAAGCCCGGCATGGACGTCCTGGCGCCCGTCTTCCTGCCCTACTACTGGTCGCGCGCGATCGCGGTCCACGGCGAGAACGTCGCCCTGGCCAAGCTCTGGCTCGCGCCGTTCCCGCTGCTGCTGGTCGGCGCGACGTGGTCGCTGGGCCGGCGGTTCGCGCGGGGCTATGAAGCGATCCTGGCGTGCCTCGTCGCGTGCTCGCCCGCGATCCTGCCGGGGCAGAACTTCATGCTCGACGTGCCCGCACTGGCGCCTGGGTCTGGCGGGGCTGGCGGTCTTCGCACGGGGCATGCGATCGCCAGTCGTGGCGACTGGCCCTCGCGGCCGGATTGCTCGCGGGCGCGGCGATCAATACGAAGTGGACGGGGCTGCTCGCGCCGGCGGCGATCGGGCTCTATGCCCTGACGCATCGGCGATGGGCATTGGGGGCGGTGGCCATCGCGGCGTCGGCCGCCGTCTTCGGCGGGTGGGAGGCGTGGCTGGCCCACGAATACGGCCGGTCGCACTTCCTGCTCCATTCCGAGAGGAAGGGCTCGCCGCCGCTCATGGACCGGATCAACGGGGCGCGGGCGCTGGTGTCGATCCTCGGCGGCGTCGCGCCGGGGGTTCTGGTGATGGGGCTGATCGGGCTCGGGTCGGCCACGCGCGGCGAGGGCTGTCGGGGCGTTGGTCGTGGCGGGGATCGTGGCGATCGCGGTGGGGCTGGGGCCGCAGGCGGTGTTCTTGCCGCTGGGGGGGCTGGTGTTCTTGAACCTGACGATGGTGGCGGGGCGGTTGCTCAGGGCCGCTCCCACCGCCGCCCCCCACCCTACCCTCCCCCGCAAGGGGGGAGGGAATGTTGATGAGTTTGGGGAGCGGAATCAAAAGGGTCCTTCTCTCAGGGGAAACGCAGGGTGGCGGGCGAGTCCGGACGACCTCTTCCTCGTCCTCTGGCTCCTCCTCGAGGTCGCCGGCTGCTTCGTCCTGTCTCCCTACTCGGCCGTCCGGCGCGTGCTCGGCATCATCGTGGCGGCGTCGATGCTCGTCGTTCGGCTCGCGTCGCGGACCGCGCCAAGCCCGCTCCGGGCCCGCGCGATGGGCGTCGGCGTTCGGCGTGGCGCTCGGGCTGTTCTACTTCGCGATCGATTACGAGGAGTCGGTCGTCGACCGCCGCGCCGCGCGGGACGTGGCCGCGCGGCTGAACTCCGCGGCCGGGCCGGGCGAGGCACGCTGGTTCGCCGGCCGCTGGGGGTTCCGCTATCACGCCGAGCAGGCCGGCCTGACGCCTCTCGCGCCGGGCCGGGACACCTTCGCGCCGGGCGACTGGCTGGCCGTCGTCGAGAACAAGGTCGCCGAGGAGCCGCGCGTGGTCATCGAGCCGGCGGACGCCCGCGAGGTCGCCACGCTCTCGTACGACGCACCCCGATTCTTCCCGCCCCTGCGCACGGTACCGACCTACTACGCGGGCAAGAATCCGCTCGAACGCCTGGTCGGCTCGCGGCAGGTCGTCCGCATTTACCAGGTGAATCGGCCGTTCACGCCGCTGGGCTTCATCCCCCCGTGGATCGGGCCTAAGGACCGGGCGGTGGGGGCGGTGATGCAGGTGGGCCGGGCGCGACGGTAGGGCGGCCTTCACCGCGGCGGCACGGCCGGCTTCTGGTGGTCCTCGAGGACCTGCCCGCGCTCGGTGAACGAGATCCCCTGCGAGCCGACGGTGCCGATCATGACCGCCTCGACGATCGGCGGCGCCACGGGGCGGTCGGCGGCCCACTCGACGAGCAGGCTCGCGGCCGGGCCGGCGATCTCGGGGGACTTCACCACGAGATCCAGCGTCGCCTTGGGCGCCAGGCGGAGCGGGGCGCGGAGGTACTCGCGCGCCGTCTTGCCGTCGGCGTCGCGCTGGCGGACCAGCGTAACGAGGATCGGGCGATTCTCGTCGGCGTTGAACACGACGACGTTGACCGTGAGGCGGATCGCCTGCCCGTCCTCGCCCGAGACCCGGCCGTGGATCGGCAGGTAGATCTGCTGCCCCGCGGCGGTGGGCATCGTCGCGCCGGGCTCGAGCTCCGAGATCCCGGCCCGCAGCACGATCGGCGGCGCGGGCGACGTCGGCGGGTCGGCCGGCCTGGCCGCGCCGGCCGGCGTCGCCGGGCTCATCTCGGGTCCGCGATCGCAACCGGCGGGGGCGGCGACGATCGCGAGCACCAGGCTCGCGGCCGCGCGGACGCGCGGGCGGCGGAGGGCGACGGTCATGGGCGAACGAGGACCTTCACGGCGCGGACTCTCGGGGCTGTTCCGGTGGCCTTCGCTCCGGTGTCGAGTCAGCGTAGCATAATCCGCCACGGTCTTCGTAGGGCGCGGCGTGCGGACCTACAAGGACCGCGCGCCACCCCGCGGCGGCCACGCCGACTCGAGGAACGAGGCGATCTCCGGCACGAGGTCCCTCCCCATCACGTTCAGCCCGAACGCGTGGCCCGTGCGCGGGACGACGATGACGCGCGACGGCACGCCCGCCTCGTTCAACCGCGCGGCCATGGCGTGCGACTGCGCCACCGGGACGAGCATGTCGGCCTCGCCGTGGATGATCAACGTCGGCGCCGAACGGCCCGAGGCGTGGGAGATCGGCGAGGCCTCGTCGTAGCGCTCGGGGATGTCCTTCGGGTCGCGGCCGAGGTACATCCGCAGCGGCATGACGGCGCCGGGGCTGCGGAACAGGCCGGCGAGGTCGGACGGGCCGTAGAGGTTCACGACCGCCTGCACGCGCGACGCGGGCTCGTCGCCGTGCGCCCGGGTGCCCAGCAATTCGGCAAGGTGGCCGCCGGCGGAGGAGCCGAGGGCGGCGATCCGGTCGGGGTCGATGCCGTAGTCGGTCGCATGGGCGCGGACCCAGCGGACCGCCTCGCGGACATCGTCGAGGTTGTCGGGCCAGGTGGGATGTCCCGGCGCGGAGAGCACGTACTCGACCGAGGCCACCGCGTAGCCCATCCGGGCGAGCTTCGCGACCTCCCGGCCGTAGGTATTCTTGGTGCCGCCTCGCCAGCCCCCGCCGTGGATCGCGACGACGGCCGGGCGGCCCGAGGCCGGCGCTTGCCCGTGGGCGGGCAGGTAGAGGTCGAGCCGCGGGCGGCGGCCGTCCGGGGCGCGGCGGTAGATGATGTCGGGATAGCCGACCACGCCGCTCGGCGGTCCGAGCCGGGTCGTCTCGGCCTGGACGTACACGGCCGCGACGGCCGCCAGCGACGCCCAGGCAAGCCACCGGACCGGCCCGAGCCAGCGGTCCATCGCGCGAGACTCCCCACGTCCCGCGCCCTCCACCGGCGGCGCGGGCCCACCCCCTTCTCATCGGATCGGGGCCGGCCCGGGCTTGATCGGAGATCGCGGCGACGCGATTGGCCCGCGGTTTGCTTCCACGAATAATTTAACGGATGCAACCTTCAAGATGAGACTTGCGGGGGCCATCCTTCATCGATACAACGGTGCCGGAGGGGAGGGCGCCCGGGCTTTCGAACGGGGCGCAGCTCCTCCCATCCGGCCGGGTCGGCGGCCGGGCCCCGGCGAGGGGACCTCGTCTCGGGGTCGGGAGGTGGATCGTGATGACGACGAACGAACGGATGCCCAAAGTCCTGCTGGTCGAGGATGCGCCCTTCCTCCGGTATGCGTTCGGCCGGCTGCTCCGGCTCCAGGGTTTCGACGTCCGCGAGGCGCACGACGGCCAGGACGCCCTGGCGTGCCTCGACGAGTTCCACCCCCAGCTCGTGCTGACCGACCTGATGATGCCGGTCATGAGCGGCCTGGAGCTGATCCACCGGCTCCGCGACCGCCCGGACACCGCCGGGGTGCCGATCGTGGCGATCACGGCCGACGCCACGACCCAGGCCGAGGAGCAGGCCCGCCAGGCCGGCGCCGCCGACTTCATCACGAAGCCCGTCGACCTGCCCGAGCTGCTCCAGCGGCTCCGCAACCTGATGCCCGCGGCGGCGGTGCACGTGTCCTGACGCCGCAGGATCTCGCCGCGTCAATTCGGCGAAGCGATCTGGATCAGGTTGCCGCACGTGTCGTCGAGCACGGCCGTCGTGACCGGCCCCATCGTCAGCGGCGGCTGCGTGAAACGGACGCCCGCCGACTTGAGCCGTTCGTACTCGGCGTGAACGTCGGCGACGACGAATGAGTTCATGGGGATCCCGTCCTCCACCAGCGCCCGCTTGAACGGGCCGACCGCCGGGTGCACGTCGGGCTCGAGTACGAGCTCGGTTCCGTCGGGCGCCTCCGGCGAGACGACGGTCAGCCAGCGGTGCTCGCCCAACGGGACCTCGGTCTTCTTCACGAAGCCGAGCACGTCGGTGTAGAAGGCGAGGGCCTTGTCCTGGTTGTCGACGAAGATGCTCGCATACACGATTTTCATGGCGGGTCGCCTCGTTTGGCCGGCGTGGGCCATCGTTGCGCGATGGCCTCGAGCGGGCCCGTGTTGAGGAAATGGAACTTGCATCGCCCCCGCCGCTCGGCGGTCACGAGACCGGCCGACTCGAGGACGGCGAGGTGCTGCGAGATGGCCTGCCGCGTCAGCCCGAGCCCATGCTTCATCGTCAGCCGGGCGCAGAGCTCGAACAGCGACTGACCGTCCCGCTCGCTCAGCTCGTCGAGGATGGCCCGCCTCGCCGGCGCAGTGAGCGCTTCGAAGACATCCGACATGGAGAGACGATAGGCAAGTCGCGACTTGCCTGTCAAGCGGGGACCGGACTTGTCCCGCCCGAGCAAGCCGGCCGACTGGCCTTGCAAAGCCCTGCGGCGATTTGGATAATCACTCCCTTTCCGCATTCGAACCACCGAGACGGGCAGGGAGAGACGGGCGTGGCCGTACCAAAGAGACGCAAGTCGAAGTCAGCCAAGGGTAATCGCAGGAGCCACGACGCCCTGACGGCCCCCGCGCTCAACATCTGCCCGCAGTGCAAGCTCGCCGTCCCGCCGCACAAGGTGTGCGACCTCGTCGAGGAATGTGGCAACGTCCAGCGGTCGAAGCCGCACAACCCGACGGCCAAGCAGAAGGTCTGACGACCGGATTTGAAGACAGGAGCGGTCCGATGGGACGGCAGTGCGAAGTCAGCGGCAAGAAGACGTCGTTCGGCAACCACATCACGACGCGCGGCAAGGCGAAGTACCTGGGCGGCGTCGGCACGAAGTGCACCGGCATCTCCCGGCGCACGTTCAAGCCGAACTTGCAGAAGATCCACGTCTGGCTGCCCAACGGCACCACGCGCTACGTCCGCGTCGCGACCTCGGTGATCCGCACCGGCCAGCTCACGCTCGAGGTCGACGGCAAGATGATGACCTTCCCGCTCATCAAGGCCTCGAAGGGCAGCGCGAAGGCGCGGGAAGAGTTGAAGAACCTGTTTCCGATCTGAGCGGCGGGTCGGCCGCGTCGCGTTCCACCTGGGGATGTCCGCAGAGCGGCCGAAGGCGCATTCCCACGCAGAGCGTGGGGATGAGGATCAAGGCGCGGCCGGGGTCGGGTTTGGTCCGGAAGCGGAAGTCGCAATGCGTTGCGCCTTCCATGAGCGTCTGCGTGCGCTCAAGCTCGATCTCGGGATTGAATCCCTCGACCAGCGCGAAGTCGCGGCAGCATGAGAGGCTGCCGCCGAGTTCGTCCAGTCCCAGGGCCCGGTACATCTCGGCGTAGCGGCAGCGGGTGACGTTGAACGAGAGCCGGTCGTCGGTCTGCTCGAGCACGTCGAGCTCGAGCGCGCCGCCCCGCGCCAGAGGTCGAGGACCTGGGCGAAGGTGGAGAGCGAGGCGTCGCCGAGCCGCGCGGCCAGGTCGGCGCCGACTTCGCGGGCCAGGTCGGAGATCACCCGGCGGACGACCGCCACCGCGGCGTCGCGGCCCATGGAGTCGATGAAGCCGCGGACGAGCGGGCCGACGATCCGCGCCTCAATCTCCCGGCGCTCGAGGAGGGTCAACGGCGGGTCGCCCGGCATCGGAGTGGCCTCCGGTTCTGGTCGAGAGGACGTCGCGTCCAGTATGATCGGCGCGGCCGGACGTGGCCAGCCTCGCTTCGACCTCGGGGAGAGCCCGACCATGAGCCGCCTGTGGGATCGCGTGACATTCGGGGACGGCGGGCCGTCGGTGGGCGGGGTCGGGGTCGCCGCGGTCATCGCCCGGCTCGAAGAGGGCGAGGCTTGGGACGCACTCGCGAAGTCGCTCGGGATCGCGCCGGCCGACGTGGTCGCGGCGGTCGCGGCCGACGCGCTGGGGCCCGACGATTCACCCGGCTTGCCGCTCGTGCGATCGAGGCCGCGGCGGCCGAAGCTGCTCGCCGCGCTGTCGGAGCCGGCCCTGGCGCCGGCGATGCCGGGCGGCGACCGCGCCGTGCGGCTCGCGCTGGCGGCCGGGCTGCTCCAGGTGGGTGAGTTCTGGGACGCCTCACACGAGGCCGCCCAGCAGGCCGACGACCTCGGCGAGCGGTGGACGTCGGCCTACTGGCACGAGATCGCCCACCGCCGCGAGCCCGACTTCGGAAACGCCGCCTACTGGGCCCGCCGCGTCGGCCAGCACCCGGTGTTCGCCGACGTCGCCCTGGCCGCGGGCGACCCGTCGTGGAACCCGATGCGGATGATCGAGCTCTGCTCGTCCGCCAGGCCGGGCAGTCCCGAGGAATTGCGTGCGCGAAGGCTTCAGCGCATCGAGATGCTGCGATTGCTCGAGGCGAGCGCGGCAGGCGCGGGGCTCGGATGAGCCTTGCACTCGCCCAGACCGCGACGTGCGGCCGCGACTGGCCCAAAAAAGCCAACGGCGCGGGCTTTTTCCTTGCGTCGCGGGGGTGGCCGCGCTATCATACCTCCGGCCTCGGTCGGACGGTCGACCGCGGGCCTTCTTGCCAGCGTCCACCTCTCCCCGACCGCCCCCCAATCGCCTCTCCCGGCGTCCTGCTGAAGTCCCCGCGCGACTGATCAATTCACCGACCGAGACGGCCTTCTTTCCGCCCTCCTCCATTTCGCAGGGAGTCCGGATGTCTCGTCGTCTGTTCGCCGCCCTCGCTCTCGGTTGCGTCCTGAGCACGGTCACGCTCGCCGGCTGCGACACCGCGCCTTCGAGCGGGACCAGCACGGCCCCCGTCGGCCACACCGGCATGCCGCCGAGCGCCGGCGGGACCAATGCCGGGGGCCCCGCCGCGCCTGGCGGGCCCGCGGCCAAGAAGTAATCACCTCTCCCGTCCGATCCGACCGCGTCCGTCTGCGACGCCCACGACGTCCGACCCTCTCCGGCCCATCGAGACCCCCGCTCCTCTCCCGATCGAGTCGGGACGGTTCGCCGTCCGCGCGGTCGCAGCCCCACGGACCCTACTCAGGAGAGCCCTTCATGAAGAGCCGAACGTCCCGCGGATTCACGCTGATCGAGCTCCTGGTCGTCATCGCGATCATCGCCGTCCTGATCGCCCTGCTCCTGCCCGCAGTCCAGGCCGCGCGCGAGGCGGCCCGACGGGCCCAGTGTGTCAACAACCTCAAGCAGCTCGGGCTGGCGATGCACAACTACATCAGCTCGAACGACGCGCTCGTACCGGGCATCATGTACCCCTCGCCGGCCGACAACTGGGGCTGGGGCCCGAGCGGGTTCCTCAGCCTGCTGCCGTACATCGAGCAGTCGGCGCTCTGGAACGCGTACAACGTCGGCCCCGTCCAGTGCAACGGCAGTGGCTGCGGGCTGTACTCGATGAACACGACCGTCTTCAACACCCAGGTCGGCTCGTGGGCCTGCCCGTCGGACGCCAAGGTCCGCCAGGTCTCGATCTCGAACTACGTCGGCAACGTCGGCGGCCCGTATGCCATGACCGGCTACTCGGGCACTTTCACCGCCTCGGACGTCTCGTGGCCCGAGGGCACGCCGCCGGGCACGAGGCCGACGGTCGTGAAGATCGCCGCGATCACCGACGGCACGAGCAACACCGCGCTGTTCAGCGAGGTCGTCACCGGCAACGGCAACCCCGGCGTCGTCTACTCGCAGGACCAGAACCCGAACAACTGGAAGCGCGTGCATTTCTACGGCGTCAGCGGCGCACCGACCGGCAGCCCGACTGCCGCGCCGGCGGCGCAGTTGCAAACGGCGATGGCGATGATCAGCGCGTGCCGGAACATCCAGCCCGGCCTCGCCGGCTCGGGCGGCGTGCGCGGGGATTGGTTCTACGGATATCCCGCATACGTCAACTACGTTGTCTACAATCACCTGGCGGCGCCGAACACCAAGGCCTGCGCCTCGGGCAACGCCGTGGACTCCTGGGGGCTCGACCCCTGGGGGACCGCCCCGCCGACGAGCTTCCACCCCGGAGGCGTGAACGTCTGCATGGCCGACGGCTCGGTCCGCTTCGTGAAGGACACGGTCAACCTGCAGGCGTGGTGGGGCCTCGGCACCCGCAACGGCAACGAGGTCATCGACGCCGGGGCGTTCTGAGCCGTCGCGCGATGGGCCGCCCCGGGTCGCGTGGCCACGTCTGCGTGACCACGTCCGGGGGGGCTGACGACGGGGTCGGGCGGATGGGATTGCACCCGCCTGGCAATGGGCGCGGGGACGCCTCGTGACGACGATCCCCGCGCATTCTTCCCCGCGATCGGGCCGGGCGAGCGATCAGCGCTCGTTGAGCACCTTCTGGGTGATCTCGCGCTCGCAGGCCTTGCACCACTTCCAGCGGCCGTCGCCGATGGCGCCGTCGAGGTGCTCCTTGGCGATGCGGGCGGTGCGGAACCAGATCTTCGATTCGGTCTCGCCCGCGCGGTCGAGCTTCGAGCAGCGGGAGAAGTGCAGGAGGTTCGTCCCCGCACGGACGGCGCCCTTCTTGGCGCCCTCGACGGGGATCACCCCGTGGAAGACGAAGCCGATGGCCTCGAGCCGCGTCTCATCAAGATCTTCTCCCGATTCCAGCGGACGAATCCCGGCCTGGTCTTGCGTCTGCATATCAGGGCATCCCCCAAGAACCCAACACCTTGCGGCGCGTGTGATTGCGAATTCAATCTTAACCGGACGGCGGGCCGCACGCAAGAGAAACACCCTGCGTGACGCCGTCGCCCGCGGGTTAACGCCGTGGCACTCCGCCGACCTCGGCAGGCCTGCCACGGGGACGAGCCGGCGGAACGATCAGCGCGCCCGACGGTCGCCGCGCCCGGCCCGGCCGGGCACGGCGAGGCCGGCGCCGAGGTCGACGGCGAATGCTCGAGCAGCTCGCTCAGCCTGAACGCGTGAAACGGCTGCGTCACCGCAGGCTCGCCCGCCTTCGAGGCGTTCGCGACCCAGAACCGCGTCGTGGTCGTCTCGAAGAGCACGCTGTGCAGGTTCGACTTCATCGCCACCGGCCGGTCCATGAGGTGCGCGGGCGCTCTCGGCGTCGAACGTGCCGTGCCCCGCCTGGACGCGGCGGGCCAGCTCCTTGTACCGGTCGTCGGCCGAGAGGAGCACGGCGTCCTTCACGGCCACCGGCAGCCGCTCGTGCCGCTCGCCCATCGCGATCGTCTCGAACCGGTCCCACGAGCCGACCATGCCGACGCCCTTGCCCGTCTTGCCGTCGGCGATCACGTAGTAGTACTCGCACGTACGAGGATTGTCGCGGAAGACGGCCACGGCCTTCTCGAGCGTCTCCGCCTCCTCCAGCGCCCAGCGGAGCAGGAACGCCATCGGCACCCCCTCCCAGTGGCCCAGTCCGCGGCCGCCCATCTCGCCGATCGACACCTTCTTCGACATTCATACCTGTGACGCTGCCGACGAAGCCGGCGTACGTCACGTTCACGAACGGGATCTTGCCCTCGGGCTCGGCGACGATGAGGACCGCGTGGTCCTGGAGCCGCCAGTCGCAGCCGTAGTCGAGGATCCGGCCGTGGTAGAGCGTGCCGTCCTTCGTGGCCGACCCGGACAGGGCGAAGCCCGAGCAGTGGAACATCTCGGGGATAAAGTTGGCGACCGATGACGTCCTCGACCGTCATGCCCGCGCCGTCGGCCATGCCCTGGAGCTCGGCGTGGAACCGCTCGGGGACGAACTTCCGCTGGTTCCGCGCGATGCCGGCGATGACCTTCTTCGGGTCGAGCACCTTGATGCCGGCGACCTCGGCCTTCAATTCCTTGGCCTTGACGTCGAACAGGAAGCGGACGCCCTCGCGGATGTCGTCCTTGAGCAGGGCGCCGTGCTGGTAGCCCATCTCGTAGGGGGTGCCCTTGAGGTGGAGCACGCGGTAGCCGTCGACCTCCTCGAGCCATCCCTTGCCGCAGCGGGCGATCGTCCGCGACTCGGCGCGGGCCGACGCGGAGGCGAGCAGCAGGATGGCGAGGACGCGGAACGTCGCCGTTCGGGTCATGATCGGGCTCCTTCGGCCGGGTGAGGAGAGGCGGGTCGAGAAGATCATAACACGTGCCGATCCGGCCGCGAAGGGCAGGCGCTAACCCGCGTCCTTCGGGCGAGTCAAGTCCCGTCCGGGCGGGCGGCCTGCTGCGAGCCGATGGCAACCTCCGGGCACAGGTTCGCTCCTCGAGGCCCCGGTGCGACTGTTTCGCGGAGCAGCCTCTGGCGAAGCCCGAGACGGGGCCAGAGAATCTGGCGGCCCAATGGTCCCTCCTTTATCAACTGCACGCGGCCATGCGCGACAGGGGCGTCCACGGATGAAGAACAAGCTGATCCGCGCGTCTTTAGCGGCGGGGCTTCTCGCCTTTTTCGCGGTGGGGGCCCGCGGGCAGGGGCCTCAGCCGATCGCAACGGTGCAGGGCAAGGGATACCCCTTGAACTGGCTGGCCCTCTCGGCCGACGGCGATCGCGTGGCCGCCGCGCGGGTGAACTGGACCGTCGGAAAGGGTGGCCAGGTCGTCACCGTCCCGGGCGAAGTCACCGTCTGGGACGTGCAAGGCGGGACCAAGGTCAGCGCCTTCGGGCTCCCGGGGGGCGATTTCAACTACGTGGAGTTCTCGGGAGACGGCAGGTCACTGCTTACCGTGAGCCACGGCCAGGAGGGAGCAAAAAACGTAAACAGTGTAGGACGGGGAGTCGAAATGCTCCCAGCCCCACTGCTGGTCGTAACGCCCAACAGCGCCTACCAGGTGTGGGACGTGGCCAGCGGAAGGTCGATCGATACCTCGGGCCCGCCGCCTCACCTGGGCCTCTACTCAGCGGTTGCTCTCTCGCCCGATGGAAGATACCTGGCCGTCGTCTTCAACACCGAGGTTCTCAACGGGACGGCCACGACCAAACAACAAATGCCGGAGGGTAAACCGGCAAGAGCCCCGGGGCGATTGCCCGGTCGAACGCCGCTGCGTTCGGCGGGAACACCTCAAGGCGGGACGGGCGTAAGAGGGCTACCTCTAAGCTCGATGACGGTGAGAGAGGTGATCGTCCTGGACACGTCCAACCACAAGGTGAAGTGGCGGCTCCCCGGGGTTGCACATCAGGGGAGAATCAGCTGGTCAGACTCGCTTGCCTTCTCGCCCGACGGCAAGAAACTCGCGCTTTTCTCGTCGGGATCCGGCGGGCCGACGTCCGACCAGTCGGGTACACGGTCGAACCGCCCTCAGGGCACCTTCAAGTCTCTGAAGATGCTTCTCCTCGAGGATGGGCGAAGCGTTCCCCAGGTGGTCTTCGAGTCGATGGGGCTGGGAGACGGAGCCCTCCTGTGGCCGACCCGAGGAACATCGCTGCTGGTTCGCGCGGATCGCGCGATCGGGTTGCTTGACCCCGCAGGCGGCCAGTGGCGGGGCTCCTCGAATCTGCCCTTCCCGCAGGGGCTGGCGGCCCGGCTCCAGCCCGGCTATCAGGCGCCGCCCCCCGGGATAAGGCCGAACGACCAGCCCGACGGCTGGTTCGAACCCCATATGACCCTGAGCGCCGACGGCTCAAGGGCGGCCGCGCACTTCGTCTATCAACCCATCTTCCCCAAGCCGAAGGCGCGGGAGAATTACGTCGTGCTCTGGGACGTCGCGAGCGGCCGAGTGATGCGTTGGATCCGCCTGGCCGACGAGCCATACGGACCCGGGAGCGACCCGGACCACCCCGCGGGCTACAACAGCTTGATGAAGTTTACCGCCATGAGAATTGCACTCTCCGGCGACGGCAGAAAGCTCGGCGTCAGCGATCTGGCCGGCACGGTGCGGGTCTATGACGTTGCCGGTGCTTCCGGGCCCGCGACGCCGGCCGGGCCGGGGAACGCACCGGCGAATGGACCGCCTTTGGCCTCCGCCAAGGTCGCCACGCTTCGCCGGACCTACGAGGAAGCGGCGGCCCGGGCGCGCGCGAAGCTCCTGGCCAGTCTCGATCAGTCGATCCAGGATGGAGAACGGAACGCCGCGGCAGGAAAGGGCCAGCCCCCTCCGGTCGTGTCGCGCCTGACGGCGGAAAGGGACGCCTTTGAAAAGCACGGCCTCATTCCCTTCTCCGCGTCGACGCGGAGCCCAACTACGGATTACCTCAAGGCCCTGGCAGACGAGCGAGCCAGGGTTGTCACGGGTTTCGGGTCGTCGCCGATTCCTGACGATCTGCGGCGGCTGATCGATGACCGGATCATCGCCCGATGGAGCCATCAGGCCGCCGGCCAGAAGGCGCCCGGCACGAACACACTCTATTCCGGCGGCGGGATCAACGACCCACGCGGCGAACACCGCTGGTCGTACTCCGATGGCCGACTCGTTCTGCGATGGAAGAATCCCCAGGCACCGGGCGGCTACTGGGTCGACACCTGTCTCGTTTCACCCGACGGCCTGAGTTACGCGGGCACTAACCAGAACAAGGTCAAGATCACCGGCAAGCTCTTGGTGAGTCACTGACGGATCACGACCGACCAGATTGGCCCGCGAGTCGCAACGAGCCTCGGGCCTGTTGCGCGGGATCGCCCGGCCGGCGGCTCGACACGGCTCGGCGCCCGCGAGGGCTTGGGGTAGCAAGTTCCGTCCGGCCGGCTGCCGGGCCGGCGATCGCGCGGCTCCGGCGGGTATCCCATTGAATTCCCTACCGATGATCGGGTGAAGTAGGGGTTTCCCGTCCCGCGGACGTCGCGGGGCGGTCGCGAGCGGGATCGCTCAGAGTCGTCCGGATGGATGGAGATTGCCGATGAAGCGCCGACTGATCGGAGTCGCGGGGGTGGCCCTGGCCCTGCTCGGCTGCAGCGAGGACCCGACGCGGCTCTCCGTCGTCGACGAGTCGGCGCCCCCACCGCGCGCACGAGGGAGGCGGGCCTGCTGGCCCTCCGCGACGACCCGCCGAAAGATGGCAAGGACGAGCCCAAGAAGGACGAGAAGCCCCCGGCCACGGCCGAGGAGGCGGTGAAGCGCGGCCTGGAGCTCGCCCAGAAGAACGAGCTGACGGCCGCGACCGCCATGTTCGAGCAGGCGAAGAAGCTCGACCCCAAGAACCGCCAGGCGCTGTTCTTCCTGACGTTGGCCACGCAGATCCGCGCCCAGCAGATGAAGGAGGGTAAGGACCAGTCGGCCATGTTCCTCACGTCGGCCGAGCACGCGCGGAAGCTCCGCGAGCTGGCCGGGAACAAGCCCAACCCGCAGGAGCGGGTCTACATCTCACAGGCGCTCTACAACGAGGCCTGCGCCCTGGCCAAGGACAACCAGCCAGACAAGGCGATGGCCTCGCTCACGGAGGCCGTCGACGTCGGATTCGGCGACGACAAGAAGATCGCCAGCGACGACGACCTCAAGTCGCTCCGCGGCCGCCCCGAGTTCACCAAGGTCGTCGAACGGGCGAAGGAGGCCACCAGGAAGGCCATGAAGGAGCGCGACGACATGATGACCGCGCAGCTCCTTCCCGAGGTCAAGAAGGAGATGGCGTCCTTCCAGCCGTTCCCGTTCAAGTTCGAGCTGCCGAACCTCGAGGGCAAGCCCGTCAAGCTCGACGACTTCAAGGGCAAGGTGGTGATCGTCGACGTCTGGGGCACGTGGTGCCCGCCGTGCCGGATGGAGATCCCCCACTTCGTCAAGCTGCACGACGCCTACAAGGACAAGGGCCTCGAGATCGTCGGCATCAACAAGGAGCGCGTGCCGCCGGGCAAGGTGAAGGAGACGATCGAGACGTTCGCCAAGGAGATGGGCATCAACTACCCGCTCGTGATCGGCGACGACAAGGTCGAGGAGAGCATCCCGGACTTCTCCGGCTACCCCACGACCCTGTTCATCGACCGCGCGGGCAAGGTCCGCTACAAGCACGTCGGCTACTCGCCCTACGAGGTGCTGGAGCACATCGTCAAGACGCTGACCGACGAGAAGCCCAACACGCCGTGAGCCTGACGACTCGGCAGTCTCTCCTCGGTACCCTCCCCCTCGAGGGGGAGGGTACCGACGGGAGCGGCCTCAGGAAGAGCAAGCTGCTCCCACCGACAAACGTCAACGCCCCTCCCACCCCAACCCCGATCGGGGGAAATCCTTCGGACACGGCTTGCAATTCGCAGCGCGGATTGGAACGATACTGGCAGAAGCACCCGTCTCGAAGCGTCCAGCTCCGTTCCGCATCGAACAGTCACGCATAGCCGTCCGATCGCGCCGCCCCGACTCCGGCCCGTGTCCGCCCAGGGCCGGCCCCCCTCCGTCGCGGCGACGTGGCCCGCATCCGTCCGCGATGCCAAGGGAATGGCCGTCAGCCGGCCCCCTCGGCCGAGCGGGGCCCGTCGGAGATCCCGCGATGGCGTCCGGCGAGTTCCACCTGGGCACGGTCCTGCCGACCTTCCCGGCCCGCGTCGACAGCGACTCGGGCGAGTGGGGCACGGCCTACCGCGAGGTCGTCACGAGCGACCGCGTGGCCGAGACGGCCGAGGACCTCCCCTCGACCGACAGCATGCCCGCGATGGCCGACCCCGCGGCCGACCACGGGGACGCCGCCCTGGCCGCACGCCGGGCCGACGTCCAGGCCAAGCACGAGCGGCTCGTGGCCTACCTCGATCGAGACGGGCCTCGACGCCGTCCTGCTCCGCCGCGCCGACTCGCTCGCCTGGTTCACCTCCGGCGGCGACCTGTCGCGTCGACAACGCGACCGAGGCGGCGACGGCCTGGCTATTCGTCAACCGCAAGTGCCGCTCGCTTTTCTGCGACAACGTCCAGAGCGCCCGGCTGTTCGAGGAGGAGGTCGCCGGCCTCGGCTTCCAGCTCAAGGAGCGGCCCTGGACCGAGGACCCCGACGCGATCCTCGCCGACCTCTGCCGCTCGAAGCGGATCGCGACCGACTGCCCGCACGCCGGGCTGGTCGACGCCGCCGCCGAGCTGCGGCGCGCTGCGGTATCCGCTTCAGCCCCGTCGAGCGGCAGCGGCTCCGGGAGCTCGGGCCGGACGCTCGCCCTGGCCGTCGAGGCGACCTGCCGGAACTTCCACCCGGGCGAGACCGAGGCCGACGTCGCCGGCCACCTGGCGCACCGGCTCTGATCCGCGAGGGCGTGACGCCCGGTGAGCCTCCGCGTGGCCGGCGACGACCGCCTGGAGCGCTATCGCCAGCCGACGTTCAAGGCCGCCCCGATCCACAAGCGCGCCACGATCGCCGCCATCGGCCGCCGGCACGGCCTCTGCGCCGCCGTCACGCGGACGGTCTCGTTCGGCAAGGTCGACGACGACTTCCGCGCCGACCACACGCTGGCCACGATGGTCGACGCGACCTGCATCTACTTCTCCCGCCCCGGCGAGCCGATCTCCGAGGTCTTCCGCCGCGCCAAGCGGATCTACGAGAAGTTCGACCACCCGCACGAGTGGACCCTCGATTACCAGGGCGCCCAGATCGGCTACGCCCCGCGCGAGCTGGTCTTCCGCCCGGACCGCACCGAGCGGCTGGCTCACGGCACGGCCGTCTGCTGGAGCCCGTCGGTCGAACTCCGCCCGGTCCGAGGACACGGTGGTCGTCGACGACCGCGGCTACGAGGTCGTCACCGAGGCCCAGCACTGGCCCAAGATCGAGGTGCAGGTCAAGGGCTACACGCTGCCGAGGCCGGCGATCCTGGAGCGATAGCGAGGGCCTGGACTAGCCGGGGCAGTCGGCCGCGTAGATCCGCTGCAGGCCCGCAAGCTCGAGCTCGAGGGAGTGCAGCCGGGCCTCGCTTCCTGGGGTCGGGGGCGACGCCTCGAGCGTCAGGATCGACCGCTTCAGATCGCTGATCTCGACGGCCAGCTGCGGGCAGTTCACCGGCGGAGGCAGCGGGCGCCGGAGCCTGTTAAAGAGCTCCACCTCGCCGTTCGTCGCACCGTCGACGTTGACGATGGCGTGCTGATTGCAGTCGATCACGACGTCAGACACGCTCCAAGTGAGGTCCGGGGTCGCGTTGTCGACCTGGAGGTTGATCGAGCCCATGACGGTCGACACCGACGAGGAATAGTCAGAGCACGCGGTGATCCCGTAGGCCTCGAGCGTCTCGAAGCAGGCGTAGGGAGCGGGCATCTGGACCGCGAGCGAGGAGCTCGGGTAGCCCTGGAACGCGCTGGTGTAGTGTGGGGGGAGGAACCGGGACCTGGGGTGGTACGTCATCACGCCGACCAGCGTGTCGCCCGGGTTCACGCTTGTCAGAGCCGAGATGAGGGCGGCCTGGTTCTTGTTACCCACGAACCAGCTCGCGATCGACCAGGAGTTCCCGCCCCCAGCCTTCGACGCCCCCCACTGGAGCACGGGCTGGAGGATGTGGTTGCCGGCGGTGGCCGGGTTCGTCCCGCCGACAATCGTCTGGACGCCGTTGAACAGGTAGACGAGCTGGCCCGATTGCGTCTTCGGCGCCAGCGGCACGGTCCAGGTCGTCGCGAACGACGTGACCGTCGCGCCGGCGGGCACGCCCCAGCTCGTGTTGCAGATCCATCCGATTCCGAACGGGCCAGGCTCCGTCGACGGGGGAGTGATGTCGCGGAGAACCCGGTTTTCCTCGTCGACGACCACGAGCTTGCCGTCCTCGCCGGTGCGGACGATCTCGCCCGGATCGATCTTGTGGACCAGCGACCTGCGTCGCGGCCCCCCCGGCGTGACGACCATCTCGTCGCCGGCGACGTCCTTCCGCTCGGCCATGACCGTTCCCTCCGCAAGCGGACGCGTTCAAATCGCCAGGAGCCGCACGATATCGGATGTTTCAAACTTCCATGCGCATGGAAACTCGAATGACTCTGAGGCCGGGGCGGCGGAATGTCAAGTGAATTCAATCTTCCTTCAAGAATTTATGCTACAATTTTATCGCCGCCGCCGGATCGGGTCGCCGCGACGGCCGCCCACCCTTCACCGTCGGGCAAGACACTGCCGGGGTTGCAACCATGTCCACGAATCCGACCGCGGAAGAAGAGCGGCAGGACGCCGCGGCCGACGCCCTGTTCCTCGCGGGCGTCGATTACGACGCGAGGCTGGCACGGCTCCGCGCAATCGTCGCGGCATTGTCGGCCGCGGCCGCGGCGACCCTCGGCGCGGCGATCGCGCTGAGGGCGTTGGGGATGACCCCGGTGCCCGAGCGCGTGCTGGCGATGGTCGCGCGGTACGGGGCACTTCCCGCGGCGATCGGTTATGGCTTGCTCGCGTTCACTTCGTGGCCAGGCGTCGGCGCCGCGATCGACTCCGGGCCCGCGGCCGAGCGGCGGTTCCTCGCCTTCCTCCGATACCAGACGGCGAGCGGCAGGGCCTGTACACTTCTGGTCGTAGGGTCGATGACCGAGTCGGCGATCTACTGGTACATGGGCGGAGTCCTGCCACTGGCGCTCGCGGTCGTGCTCCTCGCCGGGCTCCTGTGGAAGTTCCCGCGTCGGGATCGGATGGAGACGGCCATCGAGAACGCAACAGCCTGATCAATCGACCAGCGGCCGGTACAACTCCGTCCGCCACTCGGCCGGGTTGGATCTCTTGTCGGGGCCGGAGACGTACACTTCCCAGAGGTCCCCGGCGGGCTCGAGGCCCTGGTCGTGGAGCCAGCCGTTGAACTCGATCCAGGCCTTCGGCAGCCAGTCGTATCGGCCCACGTAGACCGTCCGCGCGACCTTCATCGACGGCCACTCGCCCGCCGTCACGCGGCCGACGGTGACCAGCGGCGCCGAGACGGGGACGTGGATCTCGAAGTCGAACCGGTCGGGGTCGAAACTCAGGTGGTGCGTGAACCACGGCCCCTCCGCGGCAACGCCCTGCGCGGCCACCGCGGCCCTGACCTCTTGGAGGCCCGGGCCCATGACGTGCTGGATCTCCTCGCGAGGGATCGTGAGGTGGATGAAGGCCGTCGGGCGCGATTCGGTCTGGATGACCTCGGGGGTCTCGATCATGGCGGGTCTCCTTGGATGGGGTGAGATACCAGCGATAGCGTGACGGCGCTCCCGACGGCTCGTTCGCTCAGCTCAAGGTGCGCAGGTACTCGTCGGCGAGGGCGAAGCTCATGTCCATGCCCTGCTTCATGTTCGTGGCGAGTGCGGCGTCGCGGGCCTCGACCGAGGGGTAGGTGACGGTGATCGTGACGGTCGTCCTGCCGTCGGCCTCGGTGAAGTCGACGGCGTTGATCGTCTCGGGCCAGCCCGGGCCCCACGATTCGGTGCGGACGACCCTCGCGGGCGGGTCGACCTCGCGATAGACGCCCGTCATCTCCATCTCGGTGCCGTCGGCCTGGCGCCAGCACGATCCGCCAGGCGCCGCCGGGGCGGAGGTCGACCTCGCAGACGGGCATGGTCCAGCCCGGCGGGCCGAGCAGCCAGTGCGGCAGGTGCTCGGGTAGATTCCACACGTCCCAGACGACCGGTCTCGGCGCTTCGAAGACGCGGACCGCGACGAGTTGCGTGTCCGATGGCGTCGCGTACGACGTGACGCCGGGCCTATTCGCCTCGCCCATGATCGTGCTCCCGTGCCTTGAGGCGTTCGAGATACGCGTCCAACCGTTCGAAGCTCGCGTCCCAGAACTTGCGATAGCCCTCGGCCCACTCGGCCACCTCCTTGAGCGGCTTCGCCTCGAGCGTGCAGGGGCGGAACTGCGCAGTCGCGGCCCCGCGCGATCAGCCCCGCGTTCTCGAGCACGCGCAGGTGCTTCGCCACCGCCGGCCCGCTCATGGGCAGGGGCGCTGACAGCTCCTTGACCGTCGCCGGCCCCTCGGCGAGACGGGCAAGGATCGCCCGTCGGGTCGGATCGGCCAGCGCGGCCAGGGTGGTGCTCAGGGTGTCCGTTGGCATTCGCATCTAACCACGAGGTTAGCTAACCAGATGGTTAGATACACGACCGAACGGGGGCTGTCAAGCCTGAGGGAGGAAATCAGGCCAGCAGCCCGCACGTCCGGAACTCGTCGCGCGATCCGCGGGTCGTCGAGCACGCCCCGGTGTTCGAGCAGCCGCACGGTCACGGCCGCGGCCTCGCGGGCGTTGCGGACGACGGACTCGCGGGGGTAGGTCTCGGCGAGGACGGCCTCGACCTGGTCGTGCTCCAGCGGCAGGCGCCTCAGATCGCGTCCGGATCGCGTCCTCGTCGGGGCGGAGGAAGGCGAGGATGAAGTGCGGCAGGAGCGGGCCGACGGCGGCCTGCTGCGCGTCGCTGAGCTGGGGCCAGAGCAGGCCGAAGAACTGCGAGAAGTACGCGCTGTGGCGGCCCTCGTCCTCGGCGTGGTCGGCGACGATCTCGCGGACGACCGAGACCACGCGCCGGTCCCTGGGGATCTCGCAGAGGATGCTCGAGATCAGGGTCTCGGAGACGACGGTGAAGAGCATCTCGCCCAGGGCCGACGCCTCAGGCGGGAGGTCGCGCTGGAGGGCGCGGAGGGCCTTCAGGAACGCCGGGGTGGCCAGCGGGCCGGGATGCGACCTCGGTGGCCGCGGCGACCTGGCGCTTGACGTCGTCGGAGAAGTAGGCGTGGTGGGCCTCGTCCGTGCAGAGCTTGAACGCCTCGGCGCGGACCACGTCGGGCATCTCGAAGCCGATGCGCCCCAGCGCGATCTCGCGGGAGACGGCGCCGATGACGTCGAGCTCGAGGAGCGTCGTGAAATCCAGGTACCTGTACAGATGGCAGATCTGCATCTCACGGACCGCCGCGGGCCCGAACTGGGCGACGAGCGGATGGCGCGAGACGGGGACCAGCTCGGGCGAGAAGTAGAGTTTGCCGCGCTCCTCCTCCTCGCGCATCAGGATGCGCCGGGGTTTCACGCGGACGGACGCCTTCTTGTCCCAATTCCCGAGCTTGCCGGCGGCGAGGGCGGCGGCTTGCAGGCTCATCGAGTTGTCTCTCCGATTCTCTGTTCCGGGGGACGGCAGTGGGCTCCCGGAGGCGGGGCTCGCCCGCGATCCGAGGCCGGGACGACGGCGGGCCGGGCCCGCCCTACGAGGCGAGGGCGACCTCCGGCGCCGGGTCGAGCGACAGGCTGGGTGGACTCCACGCGGGCAGCTCGCAGAGGCCGCCGCCGCAGTAGAGGTGGTGCCAGAGCTGGGTCGAGATGACGCTGGTCACGCCCGCGTCGTAGACCAGCCGCTTCGGCGAGAGCCGGCCGAGCTCGGGCAGGCGGCCGCGGGCCTTCGCCACGCCCGCCGGGTCGAAGTAGCCGGTGCGCGCGCGAGCGACTCGGGGCTCAGGAGCTGGTCGACCCACGCCGGGCGGTCGGGGCCGAGGAACGTCTCCGACCAGTGGGCGCGGAACATCGTCTTCTTGCGGTCGGCGATCTCCGCCGGCAGGATCTTCGCCGCCACCCGGCGGAGCAGCCACTTGTCGGTGAAGCCGCGGAGCTTGTATTCGGGAGCGATCGAGGCGCAGAAGGCGACCACGTCGTCGTCGAGGAACGGGTACCGCCCCTCGACCGCCGAATGCCGCGCGGCCCGGTCGCCCTTGGCGATCATGAGCATGCCCGGAGAGCATCACCCGGTAGGCGACGTAGAGCGACTGGTTGAGCGGGTCCCAGCTTGCCGATCCGCTCGTTCGTGATGTCGACGTCGTCGTAGGCGCTGTGGTCGCCGAGCGTGTCCCACATCCCGGGGCTGTACATGACGCCCCGCGACCGGCCGATCAGCTCGTAGACCTCCTGCTGGCCGGTCCGAACGCCGCCGAATCCGCGCAGGGGCGGGGCCGATCGCAGGCCGCCCGACTTCGTCCCGGCCCACCGCTTCCGCAGCAGTTTCATGGCGCCGTTGAGCCCGAGCTTGCGCGCGATGGGCGATCGCCTTCTGCGTCTTGAACCAGAGGTAGCCGGCCAGGCCCTCGTCGGCACCCTCGCCGGTGAGCACGACCTTGTACCCCTGGCGGTGGACCTCCTGCGCCAGGCGGATCATGCAGGCCGCGCTCGTGTCCAGCACCGGCCCCTCGGCCGCCTCGATCGTCTCGGGGAAGGCGTTGGCGAGTGTCGGCGTGGGTCATCCGCACGGTGGTCAAGGGCGAGCCGAGGACGCTGGCGGACTGCGCCGACTTCGAGCCCTCGTCGGGACCGGAGCCCTCGAGCCTCGCGGTGAACGAGGGCATCGCGTGGCCCTGGATCCGCCTCGTCAGGCCGAGCACCGTCGTCGAGTCGAGCCCGCCCGAGATGTAGCTCACCACCGGCACGTCGCTGTGCAGCCGCCGCTCGACGCCCTGCTGGAGCCGGTCGAGCAGCTCGTCCACCAGCGGCGTCGGGTCCTTCAGCCGGCGCTCCTGGCCGGCGTCGGGGAAGTCGAGGTCCCAGTACTTCCGCAGCTCGACCCTGCCGTCGCGGATGCGCAGGAAGTGGCCCGGGGGGATCGATTTCACCCCCTCGAAGAACGTCCGCGTGGTGCCGGCGCGAGAAGAAGTTGAAGAAGTAGTCGATGCCCTTCGGGTCGGGCACGTTCGCGACCAGGCCCGAGGCGAGCAGGGCCTTGACCTCCGAGCCGAACAGGAGCCAGCCGTCGCGCTCGGCGTAATAGAGCGGGCAGACGCCGTTGCGGTCGCGGCCGAGCAGCGAGCGTCCGCGACTTGCGGTCCCAGACGGCCACGGCGAAGTCGCCGCGGGCCCGCTCGAACATGCCCTCGCCGTGGTCCTCGTACAGGTGGACCCACGCCTCGGTGTCGCACCGGGTCTTGAGCGTGTGGCCGCGGGCGAGCAGGTCCTTGCGGACCTCGGGATACTGGTAGAGCTCGCCGTTGTAGGCGACCCAGACCGTGCCGTCCTCGTTGTCGATCGGCTGGCGGCCGTTCTCGAGGTCGACCACCGAGAGCCGCCGCGCCCCCAGCGCCACGCCGGGCTCGATGTGAATCCGCTCGTCATCGGGCCCGCGATGGGCGATCGACCCGGTCATCGCCAGCAGGCGACGTCCGGAGAATTCCCGCGACCCGTTGAGGTCCACCGCTCCTGCGATCCCACACATCGCCAGATTCCCCTTGGGGCTGCGTCGCTCTCGCTGTGCTGTTCCGTAGTCTGCGATCGTCGCAATCCTATAAAGCGGGAGAAAAAGGCAAACTGACGCCGATGCGCGCTCTGGGTGATTTGGGAGGATCCTTTCGAGAATAGGGAGCCTCGCCCGTCCCGCCGGTGCATCTTCCGCGCCGGGGAGCAACGGTCGCACGCGGATGCCCCCCGGGCGTCCATCCGCACGATCCCGTGCAAAGCTGAACGAAAGGCGTACGCTCGGGTTCGGTCGGCGCGGGTCTCGGGTCCGCTCGGGCGTCCCGGCCCGCGGCAGGCCGACCATCTGTCCGGCAGGGCGGCTCTTTCGCCGGAAGTCGATGCCTTGTAGATTTGTCGGGAGACGAGATCCATCCTTCCATGCGTTGACGCAGGACGTGTCTCACTTCCGTGAGGACCAGCCATGTCGCTCCGTGCGAGGTCCGGTCGGAAACGTCGGCGGCCAGCGGTCGAGGGGCTCGAGTCGCGCAGGCTGCTGACGGTGTCGATCTCCGACATCACCCTCCAGCCTCGGCACGCGCAGGTCACGGGGGTCGCCGCCTATCCGAATGGCAACATCTGGTTCACCATCCAGAGTCCGTCGGTGATCGGGGTGGACCAGCCCCTGTCCGGCCAGTTCGTCGGCCTGGATTACCGGAGGAGTTCGCGGTCGGCGTGGCCGTCCTGGGGATCGCCGTCGGCAAGGACGGAAACCTCTACTTCACCGACCCGGGCCGAACGCGATCGGCGTCTTCAACCCGGCGACGCTCAAGTTCGTCGAGTATCCGATCCCCACGGCCAACAGCGCCGCCCGACGTCGATCGCCGTGGCCAACGACGGGACGGTCTGGTTCACCGAATACCTGGTCGGCAAGATCGGCGAGTACGACCCGGCGACCAAGACGATCACGGAGTATCCCTCGTCGGGCACCGGCACGAACCCTAAGGACATCCAGCTCGGGCCCGACGGCAGCCTCTGGTTCCTCGAGAGCGGCGCGTTCGCGTCAATCAACCCGACGACGAAGGCGATCGCGACGATCCCGTTCAACCCCTCCGGCGCCCCTCGCGCCGGCCGGCGGATTCAGCTTCACGTCCGACGGGGTCATCCATTACGTGGCCGCCGCCCGCGTTATTCCAACGGCAACGGGCTGTACGCCGCCGCGACGCTCTTCCGTCCAGCGGCGTCTACACGCTCTCGCCGAAACACGGTGTCGTTCTGATTTTGGTGGTCCCGTTCCCCAGCAGGCCGTGACCGGGGCCGACGGGAATGTGTATTTCGCCGAGTCGTCGGTCGGAAGCACGACGGGTCGGCGAGATCGACGTCGCGACGGGTACGATCCTCGCGACTCACTCGGGGCTCCGCCGCTCGAACGGGATCGATTCCGCCCCCGACGGCCAGCTCTACGTCGGCGGGATCGGCGAGCTCGTCCGGGCGACGATCTGCCGGCGAACCAGTCGGCCATCTACGGCGAGGCCCTCGCCGGCACGCCCTACTTCAACTTTGGCACGCCGCTCACCGGCCGCACCGTCTACGTCGACCTGAAGGGGGACGGCGCAGTTCGACCCCGGCGATCCCTCCGGCGTGACAGACGCCAAGGGCAACTTCGCGATCACCGGCGTCCCGGTCGGCACGTACAACGTGCGCGTGGCCGCGTATCCGGGCGACTTCACGACCTCGACGCCGGTGACGACGGTCGGCGGCACCTTCGAGTCGCAGATCAGGGCGTTCCTCCAGCCTCCAGCGCGTGCTGCCGCTGACGCTTCCCGCGCCAACCCGTTCGGCACGAACAACCCCGACGTCGTCGACGGCGGAGGTCGACGGGCCTCTACAACATCATCCTCGGCCGAGCCCCGGACCCCTCGGGCCTGGCGGCCTACACGAGCTATCTCAAGGGCGGCGGGTCGCTCCAGGTCGTGGCCGACTCGATGCTTCAATCGACGGAGTACGAGACGAACCTCGTCGCCTCGTACTACCACGATCTACCTCGACCGCGCCGGGTCGTCGGCGGAGATCGCCGGCTGGGTCAAGCGCGATGCAGGCAGGGCTATTCGGCCGAGCAGGTCACCTCCAGTTCCTGACCTCGCCCGAGTTCGACGCGAAGTTCTCCGACAACGCCTCGTTCGTCCAGGCCCTCTACGGCGACGTCCTGGGCCGGCAGGCGACCCTGCCGAGATCACGGCGTGGCAGGCCTACCTGACCGGGGCGAGCCGGGCGTCGTTCGGGAACTTCGTCATCCATTCGCCCGAGGCCGGCTCGCTTGGCGCAGGGGTTTTACGCCGACTTCTGGGCGAGGGCCGCCGACCCGACGGGCGAGGCCAACGTGGTCGAACGCGCTGGCGGGCGGGCTGACCATGGCCGACGTCGCGTCGCTCTTCGCCTCGTGGCCGCAGTTCATCGCGCGCGCGCAACGCATCGGTCGGCTGAGGCCGGCCGCTCGGCGGGGCTCCCGTCGGCCCGTGCTGATGGACGCGTTGCTTGCGAGCGCCTGGCCGGGGTCACCCCGTCCATGCAGCATCGTACCCGAGGCGTAATCATCCGAGATGCACGAGTCGACGAGGTCAGATGCGCAGTTCGCGAAGGACGGCGGCCGATGTTCGAGGGTCTTGAACGGCGCGACCTGCTCGCCGTCACGATCGTCAACGACTCGCTCGCGTCGGCCTCGACCCAGATCAACGGGATGACGGTCTATCCGGACGGCAACATCTGGTTCACGGGCAACTCCGGCGAGCTCGGCGTGCTCAACCCGGCGATGAAGAGCCCGCTGGAGTTCGGGCTCGGCATCCCGGGCAGCAACCCGCAGGGGATCGCGGTCGGGCACGACGGCGACCTGTACTTCACCGACCCGGGGACGAACTCGATCGGCGTCTTCAACCCGGCGAACCTCAAGCGGTTCGAGGTCGCGATCCCGACGAAGTCGAGCGGGCCCTCGTCGATCGCCGTCGCCAACGACGGCACGATCTGGTTCACCGAGACGGCCGTCGGCAAGATCGGCGAGTACGACCCGACGACCCAGAACATCACCGAGTTCCCGCTGGCCACCGCGACCTCTCAGCCGAGCTACCTCCAGGTCGGGCCCGGCGGCAAGCTCTGGTTCGAGGAGTTCGGCGGGTTCGGCGTGATCGACCTGACGACGCACATGCTCGAGACGATCCCCGCGACCGCGGCCAAGGCGCCTGTCGGGGGGTTCTCGTTCACGCCCGACGGCAATGTCTGGTACATCGTCGGCGGGTCGCAGTACGCCGCGGCGCGGCTCGTGCCGTCGACCGGGGCCATCACCGTCTTCCCGGCCTCGGCGCCCTACGGCTCGGGCGGCCCCTCGCCCCGCCAGCTCGCGACCGGCGCGGACGGGAACATCTATTTCGCCGTGACCGGCGGCGGGCCGGGCACGACGGTCGGCGAGATCAACGTCAAGACGCAAAAGATCACGAGCTACTCGAACGGCACGAACTCCGACTCGGAGAACGCGATCGTCTCGGGCCTGGACGGCGAGCTCTTCGTCGGAGGGCTCGGCGTGCTCGGCCGGGCGACGATCATCCCGCCAAACGTGTCGGCGATCTCCGGGAACGTGTCGGTCGCCGCGTTCCCCCCGGGCTCCGGCCCGACACTCGAGGGGCGGACCGTGTTCGTCGACCTGAACGGCGACGGCAAGCTCGACGCCGGCGACCCGGCGACCGTGAGCGACGCGAACGGCAATTACACGATCGACAACGTGCCGATCGGCGCGTTCAACCTCCGCGTCATCCTCCTGCCCGGCGACGTCGTCAGCCCGGTGCCGGTCGCGACGACGGGGGGCGAGGTGACGCAGAACGTCGCCGTGTACGTCCAGCAGAGCTCCGCGGTGCTGCCGTTCCCGCTGCTCGCCAACCCGTTCGGCGCGCACAACCCGAGCCTCGCCGCGGCCGAGGTGACGGGCCTCTACAACCTCATCCTCCGCCGCGCGCCCGACCCGACGGGCCTGGCGAACGGCACGTCGTATCTCCAGAACGGCGGGTCGCTGTCGGCCCTCGCGGGCCTGCTGCTCCACTCGACGGAGTACGAGTCCGACCTCATCGCCTCCTACTATGAGACCTACTTCGGCCGCGCCGGCTCGCCGGCGGAGATCGCGGCGTGGGTCTCGCTGATGCAGACCAGGGAGTCGGCGGAGCAGGTGACGTACCTGATGCTGACCTCGCCCGAGTTCACGGCGCTCCATCCCGACAACGCCTCGTTCATCAAGGCTGTCTTCGCCGACCTGCTCGGCCGGGTGCCGAGCGCGGGGGAGCTCGCGTCGTGGGAGTCGTACACCGGGGGGGCGAGCCGGGGGGCCACGGTGTATTTCATGATCCACTCGCCCGAGGCTGGCGTGCACGCCGCGCGGGGCTTCTATGCACAGTTCTGGGCGTCGCCGATGACCCAGGCGGGCGCGGCCGCCGTGGTCTCGGCGCTCGAGTTCAGGAACGACCTGGCCGACGTGGCGGCGCAGTTCGCCGGGGCACCGCAGTTCGTCGCGCGGGCGCAGGCGTCGGTGGGGTGAGGCCGGGCCTCGCCCGTCGCCGAAGCCCCCGAACCGGGGGAACCGACCCGGATGGGCCAGCCGCTACAACGATCTTCATGCGTACACCTGCGGCACGAACTCGCCTTGCCCCGTCTCGGTTCGCGGTCCACACTGATGCAACCGCTCCCGGGAGGGACCCGGAAGGCGTTCGGCCCCGCGAGATCGAGGCCGAGGGATCACGCAGGGACGGATCGCCCCATGGACCACCGCCGCCCGCGCCGCGTCCTCGGCTGTGAGGACCTGGAGTCGCGCGTTGTCCCGGCATTCGCCGGGCCGCCGCCGATCCCGCAGCCGTCGACCCTGGTGGCCCCCGTGGAGCGGACCGACCCGGCGGGCGTGTCCAACCACGCCCTCTTCGCCGCGCAGGCGCGGGCGGGGACGGACAACGTCGTCTTCTACGGCGACCAGTTCGCCTATAACTTCGCCTACGGAGCCGGCTCGGCGGCCTGGGCGCAGTCGATCGCCCCGCTCGGCGCCCAGGCCTTCGGCCTGCCCGGCGACACGGTCGCGAACGTGCTCTGGCGGATCGAGAACGGCGAGCTCGTCGGCTCGCCGAAGGTCGCCGTCGTCGCCGTCGGCATCAACGACCTGATCGACGGCGTATCCGTCGCGAGCACCGTCGGCGCCCTCGAGTCGGTGGCCACGGTGCTGCACGCGCGTTCGCCGTCGACCGAGATCGTGCTCATGGGCCTGCTGCCGGCGTCGGGGCCGACCAGCGCGATCCGCGCCGAGATCGCGCGGGTCAACGCCGCGCTCGCCGCATTCGCGCCGGCCGACAATACGCTGTTCATCAACCCGGGCCCGTCCCTGACCGACCCTTCGGGTGAGATCTTCGCCAACTTCCAGGCCAACCTGGTCGACCTGAACCCGCAAGGCTACGCGACCGTCGCGAACGATCTCGTCCCGACAATCAGCAACATCCTCTCCCCGCCCCCGGGCTCGGTCTCGGTCCCGCCGTACGTCATTTCGCCCGCGGAGCGGACCGACCCGAACATCAAGGCGAACGAGGCGCTCTTCGCCCAGCAAGCGCAGGCGCAGACGGCGAACGTCGTCTTCTACGGCGACTCGATCACGTACAACTTCGCCTACTGGTATGGCTCGCAGGTCTGGGCCCAGCGGATCGCCCCGCTCCTGGCGCAGGACTTCGGCATCCCCAGCGACACGGCCGAGAACCTGCTGTGGCGGATCGAGAACGGCGAGCTCGTCGGCTCGCCAAAGGTCGCGGTCGTCGCCGTCGGCATCAACGACCTGGTGATGGACCAGAGGCCGGTGCCCTACACCGTCGCGGCGATCGAGGCGGTCGTGCAGGAGATCCAGGCCCGCTCGCCGTCGACGAGGATCCTCCTCGAGGGCGTCCTGCCCGGCTTCGGCCCGACCAGCCCGGTCCGCACCGAGGTCAAGCAGGTCAACGCCGCGCTGGCGAATTACGCGGCGGCGCGGGGCATCGCCTTCGTCGACCCGGGCCCGTCGCTGATTGACCCGACCACCGGCTCGATCGCCGCGAACTTCAACCCCGATCTGGGCCACCCCAATGCGCAGGGGTACACGATCATCGCGAACGACCTGCTGCCGGAAATCGAGGCGCTATTGAACTCGCCCGGCTGACGCCGGAGGTGAGCCCGGCTTTTGGGACCGGGCCCGGATCGGCTAGGCTGGAGACGATGTCCATCGCGTCACCGACCACCGATCCCGCCCAGCCAACGCCGCGCCACGCGCCGTGGGGGCTCGGCGTGTTCGTGGTGGCGTGCGGCGTGTTCGGATATCGACTCGCCGACGAGCCGCACTTCGCCGACGAGTCGGCCTACGTCGCCCAGTCGTATTTCGCCGACCTCTTCCTCGAAGGCCGCCGCGACGACCCTGCTTGGCTCACGTACGCGGCCGTTGACCTACCGCCGGGGGCGAAGTATCTCGTGGGATTGTCGCTCCGCGCGGGCGGATTTCCGCGGGGAACACCGTCGGCCGCCGCGGCGTGGTACGACAACACCGCGCGCCGGTTCGAGACCAGGGCCTCGCTTACGACGGCGCGGCTGCCGATGGTCGTGGTTGGAGGCGCTCGGCTGCGTGGCGATCTACGCGATCGGCACGCTCGCCTTCGGCCGACCCGCGGGGCTGGTGGCGGCGGCCCTGCTGATGGCGAGCCCGCTCTATTACCTCCACGCGCGGCGGGCCATGTCGGACGTGCCGGCCGAGGCGATGGCGCTCGTGGCGCTGGCCCTCGGGCTTGCGGCCTGGGCGCGCTGGACCGACCGCGCGCGGCCTTGGTGGCCGGCGCTGGTGCTGACGCTCCTCTCCGGCGTATTCGTCGGCCTCGCGGTCCTGTCCAAGCTGAACGGGACGCTCGCGGGGATGATCCTGGCGGCGTGGGCGGCGCTCGGGCTCGGCCTGAAGGGCGTGTCGATCCCGCGAAAGCTCGGCCTGGCGGCGGCGACGCTCGCCGCCGGCGCCCTGGCCCTGGCGACGTTCACCGGGCTCAACCCGATCCTCACGGCCCGTCCCGCCGACCCGATCCCCCCGACGATGGAGCGGGCGGCGGCGATGTCGTACTGGGAGCGGGCGACGCTGGTGAAGGACCATCGCGTCGAGGTCTCGGCCATCGGCCAGCAGAAATTCCCCGACGACGCCCTCGTCACGCCGGTCGACAAGCTGCTCGCCGTCGTCGTCCAGGGCTTCGGCCGGTTCTCGCCGCTGGGCCCGCGGCACTCCGACTCGACGCGGCGCTACGACTGGCGGCAGGACTGGCCCGCGCTCATCTGGCTCCCGATCGTTGCCGCGGGGGCGGCGGTGTCCTATCTTCGAGGTCGGGACCAGCTCCGGCGGGGTGAGGCGGCGACGGCGTGGGCGGTGCTCGCGGCGTCCGCGGTGGCGACGGCCGTCGTCACGGCGTTCCTGCCGCTGGCGTGGGACCGCTATTACCTCTCGATCCAGCCGTGGGCCGTCCTGCTCGGGTCGGCCGCCCTGACGGCGCCCTTCCGTCTCGGCCGGGCGACGGCCCCGGCCGCCGAACCGCGACCGGGCCCACTCCCGCTGCCCTCCGACTCCAGCGGGGAGCGTGAAGATCGCCGCGGGATCGAGACATCTGAGACCCTCGCTCCTTGAGTGGGCGGGTGGAGTGGGGGGTCGATGGTCGAGGATCTCGAGCGAGCCGGATCGCGACGCCCCGCGCTCGGCGTCTTCCTGATCCTCTGGGCGAGCTACGGCTACTTCTGGCACGCGCGGGACTGGAACACCGCGAGCCGGCTGATGCTCACCTACTCGCTCGTCGATCGCGGGACCGTCCGCATCGACGGCCTCGAGGACCAGACCGGCGATCGCGCGGCATTCGGTGGGCATTCCTACTCCGACAAGCTGCCGGGCTACTCGTTCGTCGCCGCGGTGCCCTACGGGGTCCTGAAACGCCTGATGGGCTGGCCCGACCACCCGCGCGACGTGCCCGGCATCGCCCGCTGGCCGGCCGACTACGCGGCGACGCTGTTCACGTCGGGCCTGACCACCGCGCTCTGCGGCGCGCTGCTGGCGTCGCTGGCGACCGACCTCGGCTGCGGCCCGCGCCGCGCGGCGCTCGTCGGCCTGGCCTACGGGCTGGCCACGCCGGCCTATGCGTACGCGACGCTGGCACACGGGCATCAATTGTCGGCTGTTTGCTTGCTGGGGGCGTTCGCGTTCCTTTGGCACTCGCCACGCTCGGGGAGGAGCGCTGTTGGACCGGACCAGGTTCCACCTGAGGAGTCTTCGCGCTCGGCATCCTCACGCACGTTCTTCCTCGCCGGCCTCCTCGCCGCCTTCGCAAGCACCGTCGAGCTGCAGGTCGCCCCCGTCTCGGCGATCCTCGGCCTATACGCGATCGCCCTGGCCTTCCGTCACGAACGCCCCTGGCGAACGATCCTCGCCTTCGCCTTCGGGGCTCTCTTCCCCACGCTGTTCCTGCTCGCCTACAACACGACGGCCTTCGGCTCGCCCTGGCGGATGGGCTACTTCTTCCACGCGACCGAGCAGTTCGCCCGCGTCCACTCGGCCGCAAACCCGCTGGGCCTTCGCCCGGCCGACTGGTCGCGGCTCGATGACCTGACGATCAGGCCCGTGCGCGGGATTCTCTGGTATGCGCCGATCGTGGTCCTGACGATCCCGGGTCTCATCGCCTTGATGGTGCGGCGATTCTTCGGGATGGGGATCGTCTGCACGTTCGTGATCGTCGCCGTGTTCCTGGTGAACCTGAGCTATCCCGAGTGGTCCGGCGGCTGGTCGACGGGCCCTCGGCTGCTCGTGCCGATGCTGCCGTTCGCGATGCTCCCGGTGGCGGGGTTACTCGCCGTCGGCGGACGCGCGGCGACGGCGCTGGCGGCCATTCTCGCCCTGGTCGGCGGCGTCGTGATCTTCCTCTTCCAGGGCGTCGGCGCCCGCGTTCCGAACCCGATCGACGAGGTCCCGCCGGGCGTCATCGACCCGCTGGCCGAGCCGCTCATGAAGGCCGTCCTGCCGCTCTGGCGCGGCGAGCCGCTGCCCGGCTGGGTCTTCGGCAACCGGTTCGCGTGGAACCTCGCGATGATGGCCCGGCCCGAGGCGATCAAGGCGTTGCCGGATTCGTGGCAGTGGCTCCAGTTCGTGCCGCTGGTGGCGTTCCAGGGGCTGGCGATTGGCGCGCTGTTCCTGAGCCTGCGACGTCGCCCGAATCCGCACGAGATGGCGGCCGCCGAACGCGCCTGAGGATTACGAAATCTCCGCCCTCGTCACCACCCGCCCCTCATCCACCGCCTTGCGGACCATCAGCCCCGTGATCGTCGCCTCGCGGGCGTCGGCCAGGCTCACGGGCGGGGGCGAGGGCTCGGCAGTCCGGAGGGCGTCGAAGAAGGCCTGCAGCGACCGCGGGGTGTCGGGCTGGGCGCCGGGGTGGATCGACTGGCGGGGGGTCTTGCGGTCGCGGTAGGTCAGCGCGCCGGTGGCGAAGTCGAGGCCGGCGTCGCGGCCGATCAGGCGGAGCGAGACGCCCGTGAAGGCCTCGTCGGCGGGGGCCACCCAGCTCTGGGAGAAGGCGGCGGTGAAGCCGTCGCGCCAGACGAGCTGGGCCGAGTAGTCGTCGGTGACGTCGCGGTCGGGATGGCCCGGGAACACGTCGCGGCGGCCCGAGCCGAAGGCGTGCGAGGGGACGTCGCCCGTCGCCCAGTGCAGCACGTCCCAGACGTGGACGGCCTGCTCCACCATCCAGTCGCCCGAGCCTCGCGCCGGGCCAGCCAGCCCTCGTGGCCGGAGACGGGGCCGTTCGAGCTGACCCAGGCGGACGTCGCCGACAGCAGGTCGCCGAGCTCGCCGCGGCGGATCGCGGCGATGGCATCGCGATAGCGCGGGTTCGACCGCCGCTGGAATCCCACGTGGACGACCCGGGCCGGCCGGCGGGCCGACTCCGCGATCAGGCGGTCGCACTCGGCCACCGTCAGCCCGAGGGGCTTCTCGGCGTAGAGGTGCTTGTCGGCGAGGAGGGCCTTCTCATAGATATCCGCATGCAGGTCGCAGGGCAGGGCGACGACGACGGCCTCGAGGTCGGTGCGCCCCAGGAGCCGCTCGGCCGAGTCGACCGCGTCGGGCCGGCGGCCGCGGGCCTTCTCGACGATCCCCTGCCCGCGTGCACGGTGCTTGGGCTCGGCGTCGGCCAGGGCGACGACCTCGACTGTGGGGACCTCCAGGCACGTCCGCAGGAGCGACGTCCCGCGGTTCCCCAGCCCGATCAGCCCGACCCGGACCGGCCCCGACGGCGTCGCGGCCCCGACCCGCCCGTGCGAGAGCGCCCAGCCCGCCGCGGCGGCTCCGCCCAGGAAGCGTCGTCGGTTGAGCTGGATCGGCGGCATGGGGGCCTCGGTGGCGACGGTCCTTGATCTCCTCTCAGTTTAGGGAGATCGGGCTTCGGGGGCAATCCGCAGTCCCCTCGTTCCCGGGCTCCCAGTGGGAACGAGGGATTGCCTCGCCGGGGGAATATCGGTTAGCTCGAAGGCGCCTCGTCCCTCGATCCCGCCCGGAAGAACGTCATGAAATCACACCCGCGCATCGGCATGGCCGCCGAAGAGCGCATCGTCGTCGGCCCGAGCAACCGGATCAGCTTCGCCGACGAGCTGATGCCCGCCGTGCTCGCGACGCCCTGGCTCGTGGCCCACCTCGAATACGCGGCGCGGCGGGCGATCGAGCCGTGCCTGGAAGACTTCGAGCGGAGCGTCGGCACGTTCCTCGAGGTCGAGCACCTCGCCCCGACGCCCGAGGGGTTCACCGTGACGTGCAAGGCCCGGGTGATCGCCGTGGATGGGCCCGTCGTCACATTCCAGGTCGAGGCGCACGACGGCGTCGAGGCCGTCGCGCGAGGGCTGCACAAAAGGCGGGTCATCGACGCCCGCCGGTTCGCGCGCCGCGTCGAGCGAAAGCGGGAGTCCGGCGGCCGTTGATCGTTACTCCGGCTCAATGCGACGGATGCGCCTCCGCCGCCTGCCGGACCTGCTCCTTCACGCCCTCGAGGTTGAAGCTCGCCCCCTTCTGCATCGGCGGGAACTCGACGAACGTCTCGGCGAACTTCGCGACCTCCTGCTGGACGAAGATGAACCGCCAGAACTCGTAGGCATACCAGTTGTAGAACGCCAGCGAACCCGAGATGCCCGTCCGCTCGAACGGGTCGAGGCGGAGGTTGGTCAGGATCGGCCAGGTCGGCTTCACCGTGCTGCCCAGCCAGCCCTGGGGCTGGTCGATGAAGCGATACTTGTAATCGCCGATCCGCACCGCACCCAGCGTGGTCTCGGCGAAGTACCAGATCTCCTTGCGCTTCGAGGGCCCCTTGCCCGTCAGCATGTCGAGCTGGTCGTAGCCGTCCAGGTGGACCTTGTAGCTCGGTCTCGCCGAGGGTCTTGCCCTTCTTCAGCTCCTCGACGATCCCGGGATTGCCCGCGGCGGCGAGCGAGGGTCGGGAACCAGTCGAGGCCCGACATGATGCCGTTCTCGACCGTGCCGGCCGGGATCTTGCCGGGCCAGCGGACGATGCACGGCACGCGGAATCCGCCCTCCATCACCGTGCCCTTGGCGCCGGCGAACGGGGTCTGGCCGCCGTCGGGCCAGGTGAAGTTCTCGGCGCCGTTGTCGGTGGTGAAGACGAGGATCGTGTCGTCCTCGAGCCCGTCGTCCTTCAGCTTCTTCATGACCGAGCCGACGATGTCGTCGAGCTGCGCCATGCCGGCCTCGTAGACCGACCAGCCGTTCTCGGGCGTCCGAGTCGCCTCGTACTTCTCGGAGAGGTGCGTGACGACGTGCATCCGCGTCGGGTTGAGCCAGACGAAGAACGGCTTGCCTTCGGCCTTCGCCTTGTCGATGAACTTGAACGTCATCGTCGAGGATCTCGTCGTCGACGGTCTCCATCCGCTTGGGATAGAGCGTGCCCGGCGTCCTCGATCTTCTGCTTGCCGACTCTTGCCCCAGCGCGGCTCGCTCGGTCGGGTCGTCCCGGTCGGTCGCCCAGGTGTGGAGCATGTTGCGCGGGCCGACCTTGTCCTTGAGCTCGGGCGGGTAGTTCGGGTGCGCGGGGTCTTCCATCGCGTCGAGGTGGTAGAGGTAGCCGAAGAACTCGTCGAAGCCGTGGACCGTCGGCAGGAACTCGTTGCGGTCGCCGAGGTGGTTCTTGCCGAACTGGCCGGTGGCGTAGCCCATGCGCCTTGAGCGCGGTGGCGATCGTCGGGCGCCTTCGCCGGCATGCCGAGGGTCGACCCGGCCTGGCCGACGGTCGTCAGGCCGGTGCGGATCGGGAGCTGGCCGGTGATGAAGTTGGCGCGGCCGGCCGTGCAGCTCGCCTCGGCGTAGTAGTCGGTGAAGAGCATGCCCTGCGACGGCGAGCCGGTCGAGGTTCGGCGTCCGCCCGGCCATGATCCCGCGATGGTAGGCGCCGATGTTGAACCAGCCGACGTCGTCTCCCATGATGAAGACGATGTTCGGCTTCTTGCCCGAGGGGGCCTGCCTCGGCCGGCTCGCGGCCGGCTCGGCGCGGGCCATCAGCAGGTTGACGGACGGTGCTTCCGTCAGGCAGGCCGCAGGATTCGCGGGACGGGCGGACGGCTCCTCGGCCTCCGAGGGTCGTGAGACGACCCATGTCGCCCCGACGAAGCCGAGCATGGCGCCCAGCCCGAGCGACGCCAGCAGGGGGAATGGCCCGATCTTCATGGTCGAGAGGCTCCGGAGTTGGGTTGTCGGCCGCAGGCGTCGCGGCCGGCCCCGCAGGGTCGGGCCGCGACGGGCCCCTCCTCGGGACGTTCCGGGAGCATCATAGACCGCCCGCCGCGGCGCCGACAGGCCCCAGTCGTGTCCGGACTCGACGACGACAACAGGCGTCGGGAGTGTTTGGAGTCGGAAGGTGTATGAGGAGGGGGCCGGGACCGGCCCCGAACGTCGGCGATCGCGGCGAACGGACCCGAATCCCTGGGCGAGGCCGGGGTGCGAAACGAAGCCAATCCGGCCGGCCATCTGACGAAACGAAGCCAATTCCGGCCTGCGAAACGAAGCCAATTCCCCGCCCGCCGAAGCAAAGCCAATCCCGCTCCGTCCGCCGCCGTTCGGCTTCGTGGGACTGCGCTCACCGAGCCGCACGGGGGCGAACGAAAGGCGGCCGCTCGGGTTCGCTCGGCGCGAGGGCCTCGGGTCCGCCCGGCGCTGGGGCGCCGCCCCAGGGCCGGGTATCTCGGGGCTTGTCACACGGATTTGCTCCGTTGTTGAAGACCTGGGCACCTCGGGTCTGGGTTCCTGGGGTCGAGTTGAGGTATCCAACAGAGCAACACGGATTCTCAGTCGCCAGCGACGTCGGGCGGGACCGGCGCGTCCCGCTCGCCGTCGGAGCCCTGCGCCGCGCTTCTGCTGGCGGAGCTTGACGTATTGCGTGCCCGCTTCGAGGCTTCCGAGCAGGTGCGGCAGCGCTCGAGGATCGAGAACAACCCGATCAGGATCAGACCGTGGCCGACCCGGACCTGCTTGTGGATCAGGTCCTCGTGAAACGTCCGCGAGGCCTCGGAGAGGCCGATGAAGAACAGCAACAGACCCTTCACGAGGATCGTCACCGGGTTCTCGATGAACGCCTCGATCGCCCGCCCGACCCGCTTCCCCGCGTCGTTCATCGTCGGCCCCGGACGGTGAGGTCGTTGGGATCCCAATGTCCCCCGGCGCAACATCATCGCCGCGCCGATCGGACCGATGCCAGGGGCGGCCGCGATCTCCGCGACCTATCCTGGGCTTGGGACGTCCTTCGCTCGGAACGAAAAGATTCGTGCTTGTCGCGTCCCGACGGGTCGGGAAGAATCGTAGGAAGGAGCGTCGGACTCTCGGCCGGTGGGGGAGGCGAAGCGATGGGAGCGCATCGAGAGGGCCCCGCGGGCCAGGACGCCCTTTCCGTGATCGACGACATCCCGGGCCGCCGCCGTGGGCTCGAGCTGATCCCGCTCGCGGCCCTGACGGTGACGACGCTGCTGCTGGCGGCGTCGGCGCTGCGGGTCGTGGCGTCGTCGATCGGCGAGACGCCGCCGATCGTCGCGGCCGAGGCGCCGCGGCCGCTGGCGCCCTTGCCGGGCGAGGCCCCGGCTCTGCTCGCCCTGACCGCGCCCGCGGCCCGGCACGAGGACCCGCCGGCGCCGCCCGCGCCGACCGTGGTCGCGGACCCGCCGGCGCCGCCGAGGCCCTCGGTCGTCCGCGTCGCCGCGCCGGCCCGTCCGGCGCCGACGGTGCCCGACCGCTCGCCCCAGGCCCCCCCTGCTCCGGTCCAGGCTCCGCAGGGCGCCGGCCCGGCCAAGCCGCCGCCGCCCAGGCCGGCGGCGCTGGCGGGACTTCCGCCCGCTCCCCGATCCGACGCCCGCCGCGTGATGGTCCGCGACGAGGACGGCCAGCCGGTCGTCGCGCGGATCCTCGGCAAGGACGGCGAGCGGACGGCCGTGCTCCTGCCCGACGGCCAGGTCGCCGAGCCCGACGGCCTGATCTACACCGACAGCCCGTTCGTGCCCACGACCAAGGAGGCCCTCCGCGACCGCCTGCTCGCCCGCGAGTTCGCCGGCTTCCACGCGATCACGACGACCCACTACGTCGTGCTTTATCAGGGCACGAAGTCGTTCGCCCAGGCCAGCGCGGGCGTGCTCGAGAACCTGTACTCGGGACTGGCCGGCGCCCTGAACCGCCGCGACGTGCCGGTGCACGAGGCCGAGTTCCCGCTCGTCGCCGTGATCTTCAACACCGAGGACGAGTTCCGCCGCCACAAGCGGATCGCTTCGGAGGTGCAGGCCTATTACGAGATGCTGAGCAACCGGATCTTCCTCTTCGAGAAGTCGCACAAGGACCAGACGGCCCCGGAGGTCTCGGCGCTGCGGAAGCCGCAGACCGTGGCGCACGAGGGGACGCACCAGATCCTCCAGAACATCGGCGTCCAGCAGCGGCTCTCCGGCTGGCCGCTCTGGCTCGTCGAGGGCCTGGCCGAATACTGCGCCTCGACCAAGATCGCGCGGAACGGCACGCCGACGTGGTCGGGCCTGGGCCAGGTCAACCTGATCCACATGGCGACCCTGCGCGACCTGGAAGACCCGCTCTCCACGGCCGTGCCCGGCGCCAAGTCGCACGTCATCGCCCGCGACCCGAAGCAGCCGCTGGTCGAGTACCTCGTCACCCGGACCGAGCTGACCCCGACCGACTACGCCCTCTCGTGGGCGCTGGCCTATCACCTGGCGCTGAAGCGGGTCGACGACTTCCTCGACTACGTCCGCGAGATGAGCAAGCTCGCCCCGTTCGAGACCGCGCTCGCCCGCCGACCACCTCGCCATCTTCAAGAAGGCGTTCGGGACGAACCTCGGCAAGCTCGGCAAGGACGTCGGCGCCCACCTCGGCAAGCTCCGGCAGTTCGACGCCCTGCCGTACTACGCGGTGATGTTCGAGCAGGCCCTGGGCAACGGGGCGGTGCGGCGTGCGGCGATGGTGAGCCAGTCGCCGTCGATGATCCGCCAGTGGATCGACAGCTCGACCCACCCCGCCGGCGCCGAGCCCCGCTGGCAGGTCCTGCCCCACCCGACCCGCGCCCGCGCCATGATCACGGCCGAGCAGTGGGTCCGCAACGGCTGACGATTGCCGTTGGATTCATCGCCTGCCCGCGATACGATATTGGCCGGATGGACCTCGCGTCCGTCGCACCCGGGGACGTAGCTCAATTGGGAGAGCGACGGCTTTGCAAGCCGTAGGTTGCCGGTTCGATCCCGGTCGTCTCCACTGCATGGCATCGCGGTCGTTGGTATAGCCCTGCGCAAGGACCGCCGGTGCCGGTCGAATCGCTCGCGGGATTCGGGTGACATGCCGGACCGAACCCCTCCAACTCCACGCCGCCCGCGGAATCGGTTCAAGTGAGGCGCCCGGCCCGATCGATACAGGGGGCTGGAACGGCCGGGTCCGCCGAGGGACGATGACGTCATCGCGGCGACGATGAGGCGAATGGCGCCGGAGGTCCGGGCGTCGCCGGTCTCGCCTCGAAGGGCCTCGCGATGCGACTCGGTCCAGTCCTCGGGCTCATTTCCGTCCTGGCCCTGGGAGCGAGCGGGTCGCACGGTCAGGAGCCCGACCGCGCCCCGCCGACTCCGCCAGCCTCGCCGCCCCCGACCGCGACGACGCCGGCCGCGGGGGCCGACGCATCCGCCGCCGCGAACGGACCGCCGAGGTCCGGGGCGGGGCCGACCAGCGCGAACCCGGCGGCCGTGAACATCGTCACCGGCAACGGCGCCCTCGGCCGGCTGCTCGGGATCGACGAGGAATCCGGCATCCGACTCGGCGGCATCTGGGTCGGCGACGCCAGCGGCATCCTCTCGGGCGGCCGCAACCCCGGGCGGTGGGGGTTCAGCAGCCTCACCACGATCGACCTGAACCTCGACATGGAGAAGATGTTCGAGTGGTCGGGCGCCTCGTTCGGCACCGAGTTCCTCCAGTTCAGCGGCGGCGCCGTCAACGAATTCGCCGGCGCCTTTCCGGGCTTCAATTCGCTCGAAGGCCCGCCGCCGCTCATGCGCCAGGAGCTCTACGAGCTCTGGTATCGCCAGTCGCTCTTCGACGACCGGCTGATCTTCCGGATCGGCAAGAGCGTGCCCACCTACGACTTCAACAACGTCATCAAGCCCGTGCCCGTCACAGACCCCACGGCCGCTATCCCGGCCGTCTCGGGCCTGCTCTACACGCCCGTGTTCGTCAATCCGACGATGCTCGGGGTCATCCCCGGCTACTACAACTCGGCGACGGGGATCACGACGACGCTGGCCCCGACCGACGCATTCTACATGAGCTACGGCTTCTACGACGGCAACCTCGCCAGGGGGCGGCAGACGGGCCTCGAGGGGCCGCACTTCAACGGCTACTACTTCCACATCGGCGAGGTCGGCACCGCCTATCGCGTCGGCCCCCAGCGCAAGCCGGGCAACTTCGGCGTCGGCGTCTGGGGCCAGACGGGCAAGCTCAACTCATTCGACGGCGGCACGGTCAACGGCGCCCTCGGCACGTACTTCTTCGGCTCGCAGCGGCTCTGGTTTCGCCACCCCGACGAGGACAGCAGCGGCGTGAGCGGCTTCTACCAGTTCGGCGCCAACAACTCCGACGCGCTGCTCGCCCGGCGAGTACGTCGGCGGCGGGCTGACCGCCTTCGGCCTCGTCCCCGACCGCCCCAACGACACCTTCGGCGCGGGCCTGGCCTGGACGTTCCTCACGCGCGGCGACCAGGCCGGCCACGTCTTCTTCCCCAACGTGACCGGCCCCCTGCCCATCCGCCCCAACCAGCTCATGCTGCAGGCCTATTATCAGGCCGAGGTGACCAGCGGCGTCTACTTCCAGACCGCCATCACCGACATCCCGAACCCGGGCGTGAGCGCGAACCTGCCCAACGCGTTCACGATCACGTTCCAGGTGCTGACGCTGTTCTGACGCGGGTCGTCAATGGCCCCCGTCGGGGTTCGTGTCCTTGAGCGCCTCGCGGAGCGTCTTCGGCCCCGACCCCTCGCTGGCGTCCGTCCGCCAGGGCCACTGGTGCGAGTGGAACGGCGCCAGGGGCGGGATCAGCGGCTTGAGCCCGAGCTTCGCGCATTCCTCCGCGATGACCGTGAACGACGACGACACCCGCGAACTCCCGTGAGGCACGGGCGTCCGGGCCGGACGCTCGATCTCGTTCGAGACGAGCTCCGTGTCCATCAGGAAGTAGTTGTTGAAGAACAGGCGGCCGAGCGCCCGGTCCGAGACGATCCGCGCCAGCTCCTCGATCATCTGCTCGGGCGTGGTCGTGAAGTTCGTGGTCTCGACCAGGATCAGGCGATCATTGAACGCCTCGCGGCCGAAGAACTGGGCCATGATCGTGAAGAGGATGTTGTTCGTCCGCGTGACGAACAGCGAATTCGTCAGGCCGTAGGTCCTGTCCCAGTCCTTGCCGACGAGCGCCTTCCACTCGGCCATGACCTTCATCCAGTGCGAGGCCTGAGCTCGGGCCGCGTACTCGACGACGCCCTCGATCGCCCCGCGCTGGCCTGCGGTGAACTTGCGCAGGCCCTCGGCGGTGAACGTGCCGTCGGCGAGGCACTGCTTCATGAAGGCGATGTTATTCTTCAGCAGCGTCTTGCTCGATTCCTTGGCGTCCTCCGGCAGGTCGATGTCGTCGAAGCCGGCGAGCGTCGCCTCCTGGAGCGCCAGGTACTGCGCCATGGGCCGGCGCCACGACGGGTCGCCGGGGTTGTTGAGGTACGGCACGACGAGTTGATAGACGGCCATCGCGCTGTGGCCGCACGACTTGGTGATCTCGTACCCGATCGGCACCCGCGGCGCCCGGAGCACGGGCTGGCCCGGGCGGTAGAGGTAGAACTCGCCGCCCTGATTCGAGAACAGGCCGAGGATCACGGGGCTCGTGGCGAGCAGGTTCTTCTGGTAGGTCTCGAGCGAGCTCGCGTAGATCACCTGCATCTGGTCGTCGAGCGCCAGCGCGTCGCGCTCGGCCACGGCCTTCGGGGTGGTCGCCGGCAGCGGGGCGACCACGTTGCGGAGGTACGCGGGCACGTCGTCGGCCTCTGCCATCGCGGCGAGGCCGCCCGCGGCCGCGAGCGTTAGGAGGACGAGATGCCTGGAGGTTCGCCGGCTCATGGGACGGGCTCCCGTGTGGTCAATGATTGATAGCATCTGGATGTGACTGATTGTTCACAACCGCACGTCCCTGTCCCGACTTCGGATCCGTTCGTCTTCGTAGGGTCCGCCATGCGGACTATCTTCGCTCGGAGGCCGATACCCGAAGCCGGTCCGCACAGCGGACCCTACGAGGGACGCCACGCCTGGAAGAAACCGATTCTAGTGCGATTGCGTCCTGAGCAAGAGCGCCACCAACCCAAACTCCGCGGAGAACATCGCGGCGAGGACCGCCAGGCCGTTCAGATTCGCCCGGCTCTGTTCCTTCGTGTTCGCGAAGAGCCACCGGTCGAACGCGCGGACGAGCAGCGGCATGGTGAAGAAGCTCGTCGCCGCCACGCTCAGCAGGTTGCCGATGAAGATGCCGATCGCGGGAGCCAGGCCGGTGAGCAGTGGGTTCAAGTAGAGCAGCTCGAGCACGACGATCGGGTAGATTCCCACGAGCACGAGCAGCGCGGTCTTCCAGTCCGGCGGCCCCTTGCCTGTCGCGGGATCGATGCGGACCCAGCCGGGGAAGGAGGTCGCGAGCCGGAGCAGCTCCTCGCCCTCGACCAGCGGCCGGGCCTCGTCGAGCATGGCCGCCCGCTCGGGCGAGGCCAGCCAGACGTTGAGCTGCTCGGTCGTGTCGAACCGGAGCATCGTGATCCAGTGCGTACCGCCGGCCGCTGGGGGCTGGAGGTACATGCCCCGATATCCGGGATAGCGCGATTGCGCCTGCTGCATCCGCGCGGCCCAGGCGCGGTAGCCCGCCTCCATGCCCGGCCGGATCCTTGAGAAGATGACCTGAGTGGCCGTCGAGCCGGGACTGGCCGCGTCGGGCGACTCGGATTGCATGATCTCGCCGAGGTCGCCGCCGATCATCAGGGGAGCGAGCTCGGCGACGAGCCCGGCGCGTTCGCCGGAGTGCTGCCAGGCGGCCAGGTGGTCCCTCGTGTCGAAGTTCAGCAGGATCGTCCACCGATCGTCGTGGCCGTCCGGCGGCATGATGTCGCTGCTGATGAAGCCGGGGAACGCGGCGACGGCCGCGTCGTGCCGGCCCTTCCACGCGGCGAAGGCGTCCTCGCTCCCGGGGCGGATCCTCGCGGTGGCGATCAGGACGGCCGGTGAGCTCATGGAATGTCGGCGCCTCCGCAGACCTCGGCCAGCTGCGCGAAGATCCGGTCGGGACTCAGGGGCAGGCTGTGCGATGCGGACGCCGGTCGCGTCGGCCAGGGCGTTGGCCATCGCGGGGGCGACCGGGATGATCGGCGCCTCGCCGATCGGCTTCGCGCCGAGCGGCCCGTAGCGGTCGTGGGTCTCGACGAAGAAAACCTCGGTCCGCGGGATGTCGGCGAAGGCGGGAATCCGGTAGTTGCGGAACGTGGGGTTCACGATTCGGCCCGCGTCGTCGATCACCATCCGCTCGAACAGCGTCGTGCCGATCCCCTGCGCGACGCCGCCCTCGACCTGCCCCCGCGCCTGCATCGGGTTGATGATCTTGCCCGCGTCGAACGCCTGGACGCTCTGGAGGATGCGGATCTCGCCCGTCACACGATGCACCGCGATCCGGAACCCGTGGGCCAGGAAGGCCGTCGAGCGGGGCGTGCCGTAGACCTTGCGCGAGACATGGAGCTTCTCGGGCAGAGGCGCGGCGGCGTGGAGCTCTTTCAACGTCATCGACCGCTCGCCGCACCGCACGCGGCCGTCGTCCAGCCGGCACTGCTCGACGGGCACGCTCGTGAGCTGGCTGGCCAGGTCGACCAGGCTGTCGCGCAGCGCCTCGGCGGCGCGCTGGACGCCGAGCGTGGCGACGCTCGTGCCGGTGCTGGCGAAGGTGCCCGTGTCGTAGGGCTGGAGATCGGTATCGACGAAGTCCATGGCGACCGAGGCCGCCCGCGCGTTGAGGACGGTCGCCGCGACCTGGCGCTGGGCGTTGCGGATGCCGTTGCCGAACTCGGCGGCGCCCACGGCGAGGTGATACGTGCCGTCGGGCCTGAGCGTCATGTGCGATTCCGAGCGGTGCTCTGTAGGCGGGGCGCAGTCCTGGCCGTGGATGGCGACGCCGCGGCCCTCGAGCCAGTCGTCGCCCTCGGGCTTCGTCTCGCCCCGGCCGCTGGCGAGGGCCTGCTCGACGAGGTCGAGGCACTGGTCCAGGCCGTAGCTGCCGATCACGGCGTCGCCCGCGAACGGCCAGATGCTGTGGACGGGGTCGCGGGCCTGGATCATGTTCCTGCGGCGGAACGCGAACGGGTCGATGCCGAGCTTGCGGGCCAGTTCGTCGATCGCCGACTCGATGGCGAACGCGGGTTGCGACGCCCCGTAGCCCCGGAAGGCGCCCGAGGGCACGGTGTTCGTGTAGACCGCGTAGCCGGTGCCCTTCTTGTTGGCGCAACGGTACGTGGCCATCGACGAGCCGAGCGACGAGGCGAGCACCTCGCCGCCGTGGTTGCCGTAGGCGCCGGTGTTCGAGACGGTGTGGATCTGCATCGCCGTGAGCGTGCCGTCCTTCTTCGCGCCGAGCTTGATCGTGATCTTCATCGGGTGCCGCGAGACAGCCGACGTGAACTCCTCGGACCGCGTGAACTCCCACTTCACGGGCCGGCCCGTCTTCAGCGCCGCCGAGCACGCAGAGGTCCTCGGTCAGCATCTCCTGCTTGCCGCCGAACCCGCCGCCGACGAACTCGGAGAAGACGTGGATCTGCTGCGGGATACATCCGGAACAGGTAGGCGAGCTTGTTCTTGACGATGTGAGGGCGCCTGCGTGCTCGTCCGGACATGGACGCGGCCGTCGGGCGTCCGCCAGGCGATCGTCCCGTGCGTCTCCATGTGCGCGTGCTGGATCTTGGGCAGGAAGAACGTGCCCTCGTAGATCGCGTCGGCCTCGGCGAAGCCCCGGGCGACGTCGCCGGTCTCGCCGTGCGATCTTCTTGAAGATGTTCCGCTCCGTGTCCTCGATCCGCGAGTCGATCTCCTCGCCGCCGTGGATCTGCGGCGCGCCGGGGAGCATGGCCTGCTCGGGGTCGAAGACGGCCGGCGAGCACCTCGTAATCGATCTCGACCAGCCGGCAGGCCTCCTCCGCGGCGCCCTCGGTCTCGGCGACGACGGCGGCGACCCGCTGGCCGACGAACCGCGCGACGTTGTCGAGCATGTAGGTGTCGTCGGGGTCGACGTGGTAGTCGTCGTGGCAGGCCGTCGTGTAGGGCCGCCGCGGCACGTCCTCCCAGGTGAAGACGGCGTGGACGCCCGGCACGGCGAGGGCCTTCTCCTTGCGGATCGCCGTGATCTTCGCGTGCGCGTGCGGCGAGCGGACGACCTTGAGGTGGAGCATCCCCTCCGGCACGAAGTCCATCGTGTAGTGCGCATTGCCGGTGACGATCTCCGCGGCGTGCGGGTTGGGCAGGCTGGCGCCGCAGGCGTGGCCGGCCCGGTCCTCGTCGACGGACGCGACGCCGCGGATGGCGTCCTCGATCGCGTGGTAGCCGGTGCAGCGGCAGAGGTTGCCCTTGAGGTGGAACGGCAGGTCCTGCGTCTGCTCGTCGGAGAGGCTCGCCGACGTCATGATCATGCCCGCCGCGCAGAAGCCGCACTGGAACGCCTGGGCGTCGAGGAACGCCTGCTGCATCGGGTGCAGCGTGCCGTCCGTCGCGAGGCCCTGGAGCGTCGTGACCTCGCGGCCCTCGGCGCGGAACGCGGGGAGGAGGCAACTGTGGATCGGCTTGCCGTCGAGCCAGACGGTGCAGGCGCCGCAGTCGCCGGCGTCGCATCCCTTCTTCACCCCGAACCAGCCCAGGTCGCGGAGAAATGTCCGCAGGCACTGGCCGGGGTCGGGCTCGGCCGCGAACGACTTGCCGTTGATCCGATAGCTCATGGCGGGTCCCCGGTTCGAGTCGCTCAGCGTGAGAGTTCCGAGCGGATCTGCTCGCCGAAGTAATGCGTCAGGTGCCGCCGGTGCGCCGGCGACCCGTGCGTGTCGTCGAGGTACATGTCGGGCGGCACGGCGTCGTCGATCGCGCGGCGCAGCTCGGCCGCGTCGGGCACCGCGTCGAATCGGAGCGGGATCGGGCGGAGCGTCGCGGCGGTGATCGTGAGCAGGAACTCGCCGTGCTCCGGGCAGCGCGTGCCGATCAGCAGCGCCTCGGACCGACCGAGGTGCGTGAGCGTGAACCGCCGGAACGCGTAAGTCTTCCGCAGCGCGTGCGCGGGCAGGAAGATCGACCGTAGCAGCTCGCCCGGCGCGAGGACGTTCTCGTGGTTGCCGGTGACGAACTCGACGACGGGCATCCGCCTCGGCGCGCCGCCGCGCGGCCAGAGCGTGCAGACGCCCTCGAGCGCGGCGGTGAGCGAGATCATCGGGCCCGGCCGGCAGCGACATGCAGATGTTGCCGCCGACGGTCGCCTGGTTCCAGATCTTGAACGACGAGAGGAACGACCGGCAGCACTCGCGGAGCAGCGGCGCCGCCTTCCAGCCGCACGACGCCGGCGCGGCGAACTGGTCGAGCTCGATGACCGGGCAGGTCGCGGCGATCTCCAGGCCCTCGTCGGAGGCCCGGAGCGACGGCCAGTTCAGCGACGCGAGGTCGATGAGCGTGTGGACATCAACCTGCGGCTCCGAGAACAGCCACGTCCCGCCGGCCAGCCACGCGTACCCGGGCTCCCAGAACGTGACCTCTTCGGCGTGGGCGGGGTGCCGGACTCGACCGACGGTGTGCAGGTCCATGGGATGGCCGCCAGGGTGTGGGGAACGTCACGACTCCCGTGAGCAACATAGGACACGGATCGCGCGGAGACATGCAGTCGGCGCGATCAAAGGCGACCGATGAGGATCGCGGCGCGTTCGCGAGTGTTCCGGCCCGCGGACCGACGCCACAAACCTCGGGGCGCTTCCCTGGAATCTCGCGGGATTTCGGCGGCTTCGTCGCCGGTTCGATCGAGCTTGGTCCAGTCGCCCGATAGAGATATACGCCACCCGAGCGTCGTTGAATACAGGCCGCTTAAATTATCGAATGCCGACGACGGGCGATATTGAAAGATTCGTGACTTCCGTCCTGGATCGGCGGCGGGTCGTGCGCGAGGGCCGTCCCGCGTCAGCCGGCGGGCGGCGGCGCCTCGGCGTCGGCGGGGGCCTGGAGGACGAGCTCCTCGCGGATGATGCCGACGCGGTCGGGCGCCTCGATGCCGAGCCGGACCTGGCCGTTGCGGACGGCCAGGACCACGACGCGGATTTCGCCGCCGAGGAGGATCGACTCGTGCAGCCTGCGACTTAGGACGAGCATCTTCGCGGACTCCCGGGTGAGGCCGGCCGCCGCCCGACGCCGGGCCCGGCACCGACCGGATAAGCGGGGTGGACCGGGGAAAGCGCGCCGGCGCGGACTGGCGGGAAAAACGCGCGCGCTCCCCGGCGGCGATTCCGCTCTGACTCGTGGCTGGGTTGCACGTCGCGACGTGCGGCACTTCCGGGCTCGGCGCGTGAGAGGGCGCGCCGAGCCATTTCTCCCTCCCACGACGCCCAGGCCAATCGGCCCAGGCGATACCGATAGCGTCTTGACGAATGGACTTCGCGCCACGCTCCCTGTGCCGCGTCCGATGTGCACGAGCCGATCACGTCGTGGCGGGAATCCGTCGTGCCGGGGTCGCGGATTACGAGAGAAACTGGGGGCGATGTGCGCTCCCTTGACGCTTGAGCAAGTGATCTGCAAGATCGGGGGACGACTCGTCGAGGCCGCGGGGCGGACAGTCAAGCGGGGGTGCCCCGACTGTGTGACGGATCGCACGGCCAAGGTGACTTCATGCGCTTCCTCGATCGGATTCGGCTCTGGATGGCCCGGACGGAGCCCGGCGATGCGCCCCGCCCCGCGCGCACAAGGCGTCCGCGCACGCACGTCTTCGAGTCCCTGGAAGGCCGGCAGCTCCTGAGCAGCGGCCCGCACCCGGGACCTCCGCCCGCCGTCCTGAGCGCCGTGTTCGAGATCAAGAACGACCTGGCGACGGCCGGCGTCGGCGCGGACTACGTCGCTCGCATCGAGGCCACGGCCCCGGCCGGCACGCTCGCCGACATTCGCGCCGGACTGGCCGATATCGTCTCGTCGGACGCGGCGGCCATCGCCACGACATCGATCTCGACAACGACGGCGACCGCGCTCGGGCCCGGACCTCGCGGCCGGCCGCGTCACGCTCGCGGGTGTCGCGAAGGCGATCGCGTACGGCATCGCGCCCGCGGAGGCCCCAGCGACCGAGACGGCCGCACTCGCCGGTGGTCCCGGCGTGTCACCGTACCTCGCGATCGCCGGCCGCGTCGAGTTCCGCGCGGGCGGCCCGACCGGTCCGGAGGGCTTCGCCCAGTTCCTGGTCGAGCACGGCCCCGGCCCGGACGGGCCCTTAGAGCTCCCCCCGCCCTTTGTCTTCTTCCGCGAGCCGGCCCCGTTTGCGGGTGTGCTCCACACCGACGGAGCCGACTCGCCCCGAGTGGGCGACCCCGACGTCGACCTGCTCACCATCTCGGGCGGACCGACGACGCCCGGCCCGGTGATGATCGAGCCGAGGGGCGAGTGGCTCGGCCCGCCCCGGGGCCGCGAGGACTTCGGGACAGTACCCGTCGCGGCGTCCGGCACCGCCCCCGGCCTACTCGGCGAGCTCGGCTCCCGGGTCGGACCGGGCCCGCCCGTCGCGGACGCGCCCACCCGCGCCTTTGGCCTCGCGGGCAATGAAACGCCCCGCAATGACTCTGCCCTGGCGGACGCGGGCGAGCCGTCGGGCGGGACGAGCGCCGAGGACAAAGCCGGCGTGATCGAGGGGGCCATCGCCGACGTCGAGGCCGCGCTCGCGCGTGGGGCCGACCTGCTCGCGAGCTTCTCGCCGTTCGACCGCGTGGCGCTCGAGCGGACGATCGACCGGTTCCTCGGCGAGGTCGGCGACCTCGGCGAGATGTTCTCGAACCTGGAAGTGACGGCGAGCCTGCTGCCGAACCTGATGGCGGCGGCCGGCGCGGTGGCGGTGTTCGAGGCCGCGCGCCGCCGCGCACGCGGGCCGGCGGACGATGCGGGCGAGGACGCTGAGGCGGACGGCGACGCCGGCCCGCCGGGGCTGCCGGGGCTGCCCCGGGGATGGGCGATGGAGGAGCGATGAGCGCCGCACACCTCGACGAGCTGCTCGAGCACCTGAACGTGGGCGACGAGGCCGCCGCGGAGCAGGTCTTCCGGATCTACGAGCCGTACCTCCGGATGCTGGTCCGCCGCCAGCTCCGCCCGCCGCTGCGGGCCAAGTTCGACTCGATGGACGTCGTGCAGTCGGTCTGGGCCGACGTCCTCGAGGGCGTCCGCGACGCCGGCTGGCACTTCGCCGACCGCGGCCAGCTCCAGGCGTTCCTCGCCCGCCTGGCGCGGAACCGGTTCCTCGACCGCTGCCGCAAGCACAACCGGGCGCTCGACCGCGAGGAGCCGCTGACCCACGGCCTCGCCGGCCGAGGCGATCGCCTCGCGACGCGCCCCGGCCCAGCGAGATCGCGCAGCAGAACGAGCTCTGGGACCGGATGCTCGCGCCTCTGCCCGCCGGCCCACCACGAGCTGCTCCGGCTGAAGCGCGCAGGGGCTGACCCTCGCCGAGATCGCCGCGCGGACCGGCCTGCACGCGAGCAGCGTCCGGCGATCCTCTACGACCTGGCGGCCGCGCTTCGCCGCGAGCAGAGCCGGCCGCGGCGGGCCGCGGGGACCGGCCGGCTGAGGGGCACCATGGCGTCATCCCGATCCGTCGCAGGTCTGGCCGCCGGTCCGGACGCCGGCGAGTCGGCCCGTGACGCGCGGCACGTCGAGGCAGATGGCCGCCGCCTGGCGCCGCGGCGAGCGGCCCCCGGCCGAGGAGTTCCTCGCCCGGCATCCCGAGCTCGGCGACGAGGACGCGGTCCGGCTCATCTACGAAGAGGTCTGCCTCCGCCAGGAGGCGGGCGAGGAGTCCGTCTCGGCCGAGATCTTCCGCCGCTTCCCGCGCTGGCGCTCCAAGCTGGCGCTGCTGCTCGATTGCCAACCGGCTGCTGCGGACCTCCGCCCGAGGCCGACTTCCCGGAGGTCGGCGAGGACCTCGGCGACTTCCGGCTCCTCGCCGAGCTCGGCCGCGGCGCCCACGGCCGGACCTACCTGGCGAGCCAGCGCTCGCTCGCCGACCGGCCGGTCGTCCTGAAGATCACGCCGCTGGGCCACGACGAGCACCTCTCGCTGGCCCGGCTCCAGCACATGCACATCGTCCCGCTCTACTTCGAGCAGGTCCTGCCCGACCGCAACCTCCGCGTCCTGGGCATGCCCTACCTCGGCGGCGCGACGCTCGACCGGATCCTCGACGGCGCTCCGCGACGTCCCGGCCGATCAGCGCACGGGCCGCCACATCCTCGAGCGCTCGACCGCTGCGGCCGCTCCCGGGCCATCCTGCCACGCGAGTATCCGCCCGAGCGGCCCGTTCCGCGAACTACCTGGCGCAGGCGTCCTACGTCCGGCGGTCTGCTGGATCGGCGGCCTGCCTGGCCGACGCGCTGCAGTACGCCCACGACCGCGGGCTGGTCCACCTGGACGTGAAGCCGTCGAACGTCCTGATCGCGGCCGACGGCCAGCCGATGCTCCTCGACTTCCACCTGGCGCGCGGCCCGATCGACCCCGGCGCTCGACCGCGCCCGACCGGCTGGGCGGCACCCGCGAGTCGATGTCGCCCGAGCAGCGTCGAGGCGATGGACGCGATCCGCCGCGGCTACGCCATCCGCACGCGCGTCGACGGCCGCTCCGACATCTACTCGCTCGGCCTCCTGCTCTACGAGACGCTCGGCGGCGACGGGCCGGCCCGCGCGTCGCGGCGGCCGCTGCACCTGCTGCAACCCGCGGGTCTCGCCGGGCCTGTCGGACATCGTCCGGAAGTGCCTGGCCCGCGACCCCGCCGACCGCTACCCCGACGCCGCGTCGCTGCGCGGTCGACCTCCGCCGGCACCTGAACGACCAGCCGCTCCGCGGCGTGCCGAACCGGAGCCTGCGCGAGCGCTGGCGGAAGTGGCGGCGACGCCGCCCGGCCGCGCTGACGCGCGGGCTGCTCCAGGCGGCGGCGGTCGCCGCGGTGCTGGCGGCGGGCTCGGCGATGGCCTTCGTGTCGATCCGCAAGTCCGCCCTGATCGACGACGCGCTGGCCGAGGGCCGCGAGCTCGCGGCGGCCCACCGATACGCCGAGGCGGCCCGCGCGCCTCGGCCGCGGCCTCCGGCTCGCCGAGGGCGTGCCCGACGGCGACTCGCGGAAGCGCGCCATCGCCGCGAGCCTCCAGTCCATCAAGGCCGAGCAGGCCGCCGCCACGCTCCACGGCCTCGTCGACCTGCTCCGCTTCCGCTACGGCATGACCCCGCCCACGCCGGCCGAGGCCGAGGCACTCTCCCGGCGGGTGGAAGACGTCTGGGCCTCGCGCGGCCTGCTCGCCCGCGCCGGCGTCGACCCGCCGGACGACGAGCTCGAGCGGCAGATCCGCGCCGACTTCCTCGACCTCGCGACGATCGCCGCCGACCTCCGCGTCCGGGCGCGCCCGGCGGGCCGGCGCGAGGCGATCCTCGACGAGGCGGTGACGATCCTCCGCGACGCCGAGGGCCAGTTCGGCCCCGGCCCCGCGCTCCGCCGCGACCTGGTCGGCTACGCCCGGTCCCTCGGCCGCGCCGAGCCTGGCCGCGCTGCCGGTCCCGACCCCGCGGACCGCGTGGGAGCATTACGACCTCGGCCGCTCCTACCTCCGCACCGGCGAGCACGCCCGCGCCGAGGACGAGTTCCGCCGGTCGGTCGACCTCCAGCCCGGCGAGTTCTGGCCCAATTTCTTCCTGGGCGTCTGCGCCTATCGCCTGGACCGGCTACCGGACGCCGCGACGTCGCTGAGCGTCTGCGTCGCGCTCGCGCCGCGCACGCCGGAGTGCTACTTCAACCGCGCGGTCGTCTTCGAGGCGCTCGGCGAGCCCGAGCGCGCGCGGGCCGACTACACCCGCGCTGGACCTCCGCCCCGAGTTCACCGACGCCGCGCTGAACCGGGGCGTCCTCGAATACCGCCGCGGCCGCCACGCCGAGGCCTCGCGCGACCTCGAGGCGGCCCTGGCCACCTCGCCCGCCCCCGAGGCCCGAGGGCGCATCCTCTACAACCTCGCCCTCGTCCACCTCGGCCGCAGCGACCGCGTCGCCGCCGAGGCGAGCCTCCGGCGGGCGATCGAGGACGGGGACCGGCCGTCGCGAGAGTTATATGATCGCATCACCACGAAATAAGTTCCGTCGGCCTTCCATGGTCGGGGGCCGGGCCGATCCTTCGTAGGGTCCGCTGCTTTCGGACGTCCGGGAAATCGGCCGGGATCGAAGACGTCCGCACAACGCCACGAGGAGCCGCCGGATCAAGGGAAAGCGTCCGGCCGGAGACGCGTCGGCCGCTCAGGTCCGGACGGCGTACGAGCCGCCCAAGGCGATCGCCGCCAGCCCGGGGCTCGGGTAGCCGCCCTTCGCCGCGCTCACGAAGTTCGCCAGGTCCATCGGCGACGGGCCCCGGCCCAGGTACGCCGCGAAGTCGAGCAGCGCCAGGTCGGTCAGGTACTCCTGCGACGACAGGAACAGCGCCGCCACCGAGCCCCGCGGCGCCCCGTTGCCCACCAGCTGCAGCCATCCCGCGACCTCGCCGGATCCGGCCGATCGGCCCAGCACCGTCGCGTACGTCGCCTGCACGAAGGCCTCGTTGTTGCCGCCGTAGTCGCCGAAGAACTCCGGCGAGCCGACGAGGATCGCCGCCAGCTGCTCGGGCGTCAGCCCGCCGGCCATGGCACCGGCCACCACGCCGATCTCGGCCGCCGACGGGGCGCGGTCGAGGTAGCGGTGGTAGAGGCCCGCGGCCTGCTCGTCGAGGTACTCGGTGCCCGACTGGAGGATCTGCACCAGCGCCGTGGGCGTGCCGCCGCCGCCGAGGAAGCTCGTCGCGGCGGCCAGCGAGCCGGGGTCGGCCGTCCGGTTGAGGAAGACCTCGAAGAGGTTCTCGACGAAGACCTGGTTCGGCGTGGCGTTGGAGGCGTACTGCGGCTCGTAGGCGCCGATGGAGGGCTTCGACGGCCGGCCGAAGCCGCGCTCGTCGGTCGTCGGCGCGCCGGCGGCGACGCCCTTGCCGAAGGCGGGGCTGCCGGGGAGCAGGGCCATGGTCGGGATGATCTGGCTGTCCGCGGGGGCGCCGGCGACGTGGCCGCCGTTGTCGACGAGCGGGCCGAGCTTCGGGTCGGCGACGATCGTGCCGGCGCCGAACTTCCCGCCGTCGCCGGCGGTCGTGCCGAGCAGGTTGCCGCCGTTGTCGTTGACCGTGCCGCCGGTGTAGTAGAAGTCGGAGGGCGACCCCGCGGCGGTATTGCCGGCGATGATCGTGTCCTGGACGTTCACGGTGCCGATGCCGGCATCCACGCCGCCGCCGGTCGCGCCGGAAGCGGTGTTGCCGTCGATCGTGTCGTCGGTCATCGCCAGCGTCCCGGTGGATGAGCCGAAGATGTCCAAGGCAGCATTTGCCCGACGTATTCCCGACGATCGTGCAGTTCGTCAGCGAGTCGCCCGGCTGGTTGTAGACGTCCACGGCGCCGCCTTGCCGACCGGTTCGCGTCGAAGGTGCTCCCGGTGACCGAGAACGTGTTCGCGAGGTATGCCCGCCGAGCCCTGCGTGCCGGCGTTGCCTGTGAACCGGGAGGCGGCGATCTCGATCGTTCCCTGCGAGGCTAGGAGCCCACCGCCGAGGAAGCCGGCCGAGTTGTCGCGGAAGAGACTGTTGCTGATCGTCACGTCGCCGTTCGAGATCGCATAGAGGCCGCCGCCGCTATTCAGACCGGTGCGGTTGTCCGCCAGGGTGGATCCCGACACGATCAATTTCGCGGCGTGGTCATCGTAGATCCCGCCCCCGGACTGGGTGGCCGTATTGCCGACGAATCGAGCTATCGGTGACGCGCGTGGTGCCGGTGCCGGCGATGTTGACGCCACCGCCGTAGTTGGCGACGTTGCCGGCGACGCTCGTGTTGGTGAGCGTGATGGATGGCCCGCTCGCCGCGATGCCGCCGCCCGACGCCGGGGAGGCGTTGTCGAGGATGAAGCTGTCGGTGACGGTCAGCGAGGCGATTCCGGCGTCCGCGTAGCCGCCGCCGTTGCCTGTGGCGGAGTTGCCCCGGACGACGCTGCCGGCGATGACGACCGCCCCGCCCCCGGCGTTCTCGATGCCGCCTCCGGGGCCGGGCGTGCCGCCGGCGGTGAGCGCCCGGTTGCCGCTGACGATGGCCCCCGTGACGCTGAGCGCGGACCCCTTCACGTAGATGCCCCCGCCCCCGTCGGCCCCCAGCGCAGTGTTGCCGGTGATCGAGGACTGGGGCCCGACGGTGACCGACCCCGCTCCGAGCGCCGCGATCCCGCCCCCGCCGCCCGCCGTCGCGTTCCCGGAGACCTGCGTGGCGGCGAGCGTCAGCGACCCGGTGCTGCCAGGCGCCATCCCGATGCCGGCGCCGCTGGCCTGATAGGTCTCCACGTTGCCGGTGACCCGGCAGCCGATCAAAGTCACGTTGGCCGCCCCATGGACGTCGATGCCCGCGCCGCCTCGTTGAGGCTGAGCAGTCCACCGGTGATGACCAGCCCCTGGAGCGTGACGGTGAACGGCATGGCGGACCCGGCCGGGTCCACGTCGAGGACGCGATTCTGCCCGCCCCCGTAAACGGTGACGGCGCCGCCGCTCGTATTTCGGATCGTCAGGTCCCCCGAGTCGGCGATCGCCAGCTCGCCGGCCGTGTTGTCGGCCGCCGTGCCGATCGTCGTGAGCCTGGTACGTCCCCGCGAACGGCAGGTTGATCGTGTTCGGCCCCGGCGTCGTGTTCGCCGCCTGGATCGCCGAGCGAAGCGTGACCGTGCCCGCGGGCGGGTTGAGGACGTCGGCGAAGCTGTTGACGGTGAAGACGGCCGGGACGAGCCGAGGCTCCAGCGACTCGAGTGCGCAGGGCCAGACGACGGCGGCGCGAGCGGGCGCGCCGAATCGGCGTGCGGAACATGGGGGCGACCCTCGTTTCAGGGGGGAGCGGCCGGCGACGACGGCGGCGGCCGGGATCGCAGGAGGTGCGCACTCATTATTGGGGCACGCCGCGCCCGCCGCCAGGGGGATGCGGCGCGCGGGGCCGTTTCGGCAGGCCCGCCGGCGGATCAGACCGCGTCCGCGCCGACCACCTTGCACCCGACCGTCAGCACGCACCAGGCCTCGCCGACCCATCGCGAGACGTGGACCCGGCCCGCCACGATCGAGACCGACGGCGGCACCGGGCAGGGCAGCGGGTTGTAGACCTCGATGCTGTTGCCGTCGTCGTCGACGGCCGAACCGCGGCCGAATTCGAGGCCGACGGCGCCCGGGATCCCCTCGGGGCCGGTCGTCACGATCCGCATGCTGGTCATCGTCGGGCTCCTCTCAGGTCGGACGCGGCCGCGGGCGATCTCCCGTGCAACGCCTCGGCATTATCCCGTATTCTTCAGCCCCGACGCGATCCCGTTGATGCTCTCGAGCACGCCGGTCAGCAGCTCCTCGCGCGGGCCCTCGCCCGCGCGGAGCCGCTTCAGGAGCGACGAGCTGGATGAAGCTGAGCGGGTCGACGTACGGGTTGCGCCGCTGGATCGAATGCTCGAGGATCGGCATCTGCTCCAGGAGCGCCGCCTGGCCGGTGATCTGGCAGATGACGTCGACGGCCTTCGCGTACTCGGCGGCGATCCGGCCGAAGATCCGGTCGGCCAGCGCCGGTCGTCGACGAGGTCGGCGTAGAGCCGGGCGATGGTCATGTCGGCCTTGGCGAGGATCATCTGGGCGTTGTCGATCAGCGTCCGCCAGAACGGCCAGCGGCGGTACATCTCCTGCGAGCGTCGCCAGCGATCGTCGGGGCTCTCGGCCAGGAACTCCTCGACCGCGCTGCCGAGGCCGTACCAGCCGGGCAGGGTGTGGCGGCTCTGCATCCAGCTGAAGACCCAGGGGATGGCCCGGAGCTGGTCGAGCGCCGTCGAGCCGCCCCGCCGCGCCGGGCGCGAGCCGATCTTGAGCTGGGCGATCTCCTCGATCGGCGTGGCCTGCTCGAAGTAGGTCGAGGAACTCGGGCGTCTCGTAGACGAGGACGCGGTAGTGCCGGCAGGCCGGCGTCGGCGAGGCGGTCGAGGACCTCGGCCCAGGCGGGGTCGGGCTGGTCGGCCTCGTCGGGCGAAGCTGGTCTGGAGCACGGCGTGGACGACCTGTTCGAGGTGCCGCTCGGCGATGCCGGGGTGGCCGTAGCGGTCGGCGATCATCTCGCCCTGCTCGGTCATCCGCAGCCGGCCGTCGACCGTCCCGCGCGGCTGGGCCAGGATGGCCCGGTTGGCCGGCCCGCCGCCCCGGCCGATCGCCCCGCCGCGGCCGTGGAACATCTGCATCGTGATCCCGGCCTCGCGGCCCGTCTCGACCAGGTCGCTGCTGCGCCCGGTACAGGGCCCAGGCCGACTGGAGGAAGCCGCTCTCCTTGTTGCTGTCGGAGTAGCCGATCATCACCTCCTGGAGGTCGCCGCGCAGCTCCAGGTGGCGGCGGTAGATCGGCAGGCCGAAGCAGCCGCTCGCATGATCGCCGAGGCCGTCTGCAAGCGGCTCGAGCGCCTCGAACAGCGGCACGATGTCGAGCCGGCTGACCCCCTCGGCCGGCCGGAACAGCCGGGCCTCGCGGGCCAGCAGCAGGACTTCGAGCAGGTGGGCCGGCTCGGTCGTCGAGCTGATGATGTAGGTGTCGAGCGCCTCGGGGCACTGCTGCTCGAGGATCGCCGCGACGGTGCGGAACGTCTCGACGACCTCGTTCGTCTCGGGCGAGTAGGCGAGGTGGGTCGGGATCAGCGGGCGGGTCTGCTCCAGCTCGCGGGCCAGCAGGTCGAACCGCTCGTCGGGCGAGAGCTCGGCGTAGTCGTCGGCAGACGCCGGCCCGGCGGAAGATCTCGTCGAGCGCCGCGACGTGCCGGGCGCTGTGCTGGCGGAGGTCGAGCGTGAGCAGGTGGACGCCGAAGACCTCGACCAGGCGGATCATGTCGCGGACGGCCCCGGTCGCCGCGGCCTGCGGCCCCGGCCTGGCGCAGGTCGTCGGCGATCAGCGGAGGTCGTCGAGCAGCTCGTCGCGGCCGAGATAGACGCCCGGCGGCGGGCGGCGCGGCCTCGTCGGCCCAGCTCGGCTGGACGCTTCGGACGTAGTCGAGCGTCCGGCGGAGCTTGGCGGCGATCATCCGGCACTTGGCCCGGTACGGCTCGTGCTCGGGCGGCGATGGCGACGTCCGGGAAGAGCGCCGGCGTCCTGCGCGATCGACTCGCGGAGCGCATCGCCCGGCCGGGCTGAAGCGGTCGGAGTGGCTCAGCCGCCGCCAGAGGTCGTCCATCCGGTGCGAGGTAGTGTTCGAGCAGGCTCTCCTGCTGGAGCCGGATCGCCTCGGCGGTGGCGCGGGGCGAGACGCCCGGGTGGCCGTCGCGGTCGCCGCCGATCCACGAGCCGAAGCGGAGGAACGGCGGGACCGCCAGTCGCGGCCGGGGTAGGTCCGCCGAAGTCCGGCCTCGAAGTTCCGGTAGACCCGGGGGACGACTTCGAGCAGGCTCTCTTCGACCATGTTCGAGGCCGTGGCGGACCTCGTCCTGCACGGTCGGGCGCGACTCGGCGGATGGTGTCGGAGAGCCAGAGCGTCTCGACCTCCTCGGCGATCTCGGCGATGGCCGCGATCGCGCTCGGCGGGGGCGAGCTGGGTCGTCTCCATGCGGTCGAGCTGGCGGGCGATCGCCGCGAGCTTCCCCAGGATCGTCCGCCGCCGGGCCTCGCTCGGATGGGCGGTGAAGACGGGGCAGATCAGGGCGCGGTCCAGGTGCTCGGCGACGTCCTCGGCGTCGTCCCCCGCTCGCTGAGCCCCTGCAAGGCCGCCTCGGGGCTCTCGTGCATCGGCACGTCGCCGTCGGCGCACCGACGCGGCCGCAGCGCGCGGACGCGGGCCTGCTGCTCGGCCAGGTTGATCAGGTCGAAGTAGATGCTGAAGGCGCGGATCAGGGTCCGCAAGTCGTCCAGCCCGAGCTCGCCGAGCCGGTCGCGGAGCCGGCGAGCGGCCTCGGGCGACGGGTCGGCCGCGGAGGTCCTTCGCCGAGGCGCGGACCTCCTCGACCAGCGCGAAGGCCTCCTCGCCCGCGAACCGTCGGATCGCCCCGCCGAGCAGGTCGCCCAGGAGATGGATGTCTTCGCTGAGCGCCGCAAATGCCTCTGGCTTCATGAACGCACCCGTCGATGACCCGTCCGCCCGTGGCCGAGGGCGGGCCGGTCGGACCATCGTAACGGCCGGGACGACTCGCCGTCGAGGCGGTCACGCGCCCTGCGGGAACTGCGGGAACGCCCAGAAGACCAGGTCGGTGGCCGGCGGCTCGACGCCGAGCCTCGCGAGCTTCGACGCGATCTGCCCGCGATGATCGTCCCGTGGTTGCTCTTGCCGCCATCGTCAAGGACGCGCCGGCGTCTCCGGGATCGGCGCGCCCTTGAGCGCGGCGTCGAGGAAGTTGGCGACGTCGCCGGTCAGGTTGAAGCCGACGAGGTCGAGGCCGAAGCCGTGGGTGGCCCACGAGATCGTGATGAACTGGTGCGGCACGCCCGCCTTCGTCAGCGCCGCGTCGAGCGAGGTCGACTGGCTCGGCAGGTTCGTGTCGTCGGCCAGGCCCTGGACGATCAACGTGGGGGGCGTCGTGCTGTTGACGTAAGTCGACGGCGACGCCGCGGCGTAGCGGCCCGGGTACTGGGTCGGGGTGCCGCCCAGGTAGGTGTCGAAGTAGGGCAGGACGGCGGAGCGGCTCTGGTTGTAGAGCGCGGTGAGGTCGGTCGGGCCGTAGAAGTCGACGATCGCCTGGACCTTGTCCGAGACGGGGTTCGGGTCGGCCGACGGGCCGCTCGGGGGCGAGTCGGCCTGGACGGGTCCGCTCGGATACGTGCCGAGCAGGAGCGCGAGGTTCCCCCCGGCCGAGTCGCCCATCGCGACGATCTCGTTGGGATTGATGTGGAAGGCGCCGGCGTGCTCGCGCGTCCAGCGCACGGCCTGCTGGGCGTCCTCGAGCGGGACGGGCCAGGTGTGGCTGCCGTTGGGCGTGCTGCCGGCATAGGCGTAGTCGACGCCCGCGACGGCGAAGCCGGCCTTCGTCAGCACCGCGACCTGCTGGCCGTACTGCTGCCGGCTCGCCCAGCGCCAGCCGCCGCCGGGGAAGGCGAGGATGACGGGCCATCCGCCGGCCGGCGGCGTGCCGGCGGGCAGGTAGAGGTCGAGCTTCTCGGGCGCCATGCCGGGCACGGTGTAGGTGATGTTGGAGACCACCCGGGCCCCGCCGCCGGACGTCGTCCCGCCGTGCGACCCGTGACGGGGCACGTGCGTGGCGGCCCCGAGCGCGACCTGCTCGGCGTGCAGGAGGAACGCGTTATGTCCGGCCGCGCCGGCCGCGAAACCGGAGAGGAGCTGCCGCCCGTCGAGGGCCTCGACGTCCGGTCGGTGCGACCGAGACGACCGGCGCGACCGGCCCGCGAAGCGACGTTCGCCGTCCATGCCTGTCCACCTCGCGACGGAGGGAGCCGCAGGCCCGCGCTCGACCTCGGAGCGCAGGCGCGCGAAACATACCACGGACCCCGGATCGAGGCCGAGGCCGGATCGAGGAAATTCGAGTTCGGGGTTGACCTGCGCCGCTTCGGGCGCTGGAGCCGGGCGGCGAATTCGGGCGAATTTCCCGGCCCGGGGCGATATGATCGGCGGCGGGAGGATCGCCCATGATGCGGACCCGGCGCGGAAGCACGGCCCTCGCGTTGTTCGTCGCGATTGTCGCGGTCGTCGGGCCCGGCTCGGCCCGGGGGCAGGCGGGCGACCGGGCGACGGAGGCGGCCCGAAAGCAGTCGGAGGCCGACGCCGCGAGGAAGGCGAGGCTAATCGAGGCGATCCGGCAGATTCCCGCCGCCGACGACGCGCCGCGCCGTCGCGAAGTCGCCCAGCCGCCGCAGGGCTTCGCGATCCGCTACGAGGACCCCGAGGAGCGCGACGACCGGGACGACCCGCCGGGCGGCCCGCCCTCGCGCGTGCTTGCGAAGGACAACCTGGACCGCTGGATCTTCGGCGAGACCGACGACGAGTCCATCCGGCACGAGCGGCTCGAGACGATGCTCGTCCAGAAGATCGAGCGCGCGGCGCGCTTCAACAGACTGACGCCGGCGCAGCAGGCCCGGCTGCGGATCGCGGGCAACGGCGACCTCAAGCGATTCTTCGACCGGGTCGAGGAGAAGCGCGCGGAGTTCGAGAACGTCCGCAGGGACCGCCGGTCCGGCGTGCGGCTCCTGACGGAGCTCTACCCCGAGCAGTCGGACTACCGGCAGGGCCCCTTCGGCCGGGGCTCGCTCTACGACAAGATGCTCAACAAGATCCTCGCCGAGGACCCGGGCCGGCAAACGCCGATGCCGACGATCCTCGATCGCTGACGGAGGCCTCCGGGCTTCATCCGTCCGCTCTGTTCACGACTTTACCCGGCTTTTGCCCGCGCGCGAGAATGGGATCGGGTTGCCCGGTCTTCCGCCGCCAGGAAGTTCCGGATTTGACGGGAGCGGGCTGTCCGGTGTGGCTAGAATCGCACCGGTTCGCCCGGCTTCTCCCTGAGGGTACACCCGAGAGCCTCGGCAATGCAGAAGGTTTTCAGCCTCGCCTTTACCCTGGCAGTCTTGACCCTGGGTGTTAGCCACTCGCGCGGGCAGAGTCCTGGGACGTACAGTCCCGGTCAGGGGCTCGGCGGCACCACCAGAATGCTCAGGATCAAGAGCATCCAGGACGAGTTGAAGGCGACCCCCGAGCAGGCGCAGAAGCTCGACGACCTCTCGGTCGAGCTGGAGAAGCTGCGGAAAGAAGGGATTTCGCCGCGAGCCTGGCTCACGGCCTATCGGAAGCGGCTGGCCGAGATCCTCAGACCTGAACAGGTCAAGCGGTTCGAGCAGATCCAGATCCAGCAGATGGGCACCGTCGCGTTCAAGGCAAACGACGTTCAGTTAGCGTTGAAGCTGACCGAACACCAAAAGGCGCGGCTCGAAGCGATCGACCGGGAGAAGAAAGCCTCATTGAGCGGAAACGCCCGCAACAACGGGAAAGACCGCCGGGCGGAGATCGCCGGCCGGCTGGCGGTGGAGGCCGAGGCCCTGGTGAAATCCGTCGCCGAACTGACCGACGAACAGAAGGCCACCTGGAAGGAACTGTACGGGCAGCCGTTCGTGATTGTGGTTGAGTAGGGCGCTGAGAAGTAATCCCCGATCCGCCTGAGTCCGGATGAGGCGGCGTGCGGTCGACACCTGCCCGGTTATTCATTGCCGGGCAATCAATGCCGGGCAAAGCCCTCTCTTCACTGTTCACTTGCTCTCGGCTTGCGCCGAGTGAAGAGTGCGAGCCAGCGCTCCTCCTTACGCGGGGCGCGTTCCCAGCCTCGCCGCCGCTTCGGCTGCGACCTTTGTCGGCTGGGCGTCGGAGCCAGCCCGGCAAGGCCCCCGGACGGCGCCTCAAGTGTCGATCTGCGCCCGGAGCCGATAGCAAAGCAGCAGCCAGCGCCGGGTCGCGGGCGTGCCGAGGAGCGCCAGGACGATGAGCGATCCGACCGCGATCGCCACGGGATAGCCGACGAACCAGTCCAGCCATGTCGCCTCGGCCGCGAGCACGTCGGGGAACACGCCGAAATGGGCCATGAGGGCCAGCGCGAGCAGGCCGGCGGCCGTCGTGGCCGAGAGCCACCACGCCCAGTTCCTGCCGCGCCAGAGGCCGACGAGCGGCGCTACCAGCCACGGGATGCCCGCGACGACCGCGAAGAAGCCGATGATCGCGGAGTTGAGCGCGGTTCGGGACGTGAAGGCCCCCATGAGCATCGCCAGCAGGCCGAAACAGAGCAGCTTCACGATGAAGTAGAGCGCGATCGCCGACGCCACGCCGACGGCCGCCGAGGCCGTCCACGGCCGCTCGTCGTCGATCTTCCGGCTCACCCGAACCTGCTGCACGAAGAGGGACATCGGGTATACGCCGTGAAGCTTGCCCGGATGCGACGCGTCATTGATCGTAATGCGGCCCGGCCAGGGGAACAACGAAGCCGCGGATGACGCCGCGGGCCGGAAGAAATCGCCGGAACACCGAGTCCCAACCCGGCCCGAGTCCGTACAATGAAGCGTATAGGATCGGCCGGGACTCCCCTCTCAGCCAGCCCCGATCCCTTCCCAGGAGACAGACATGCGACCATTCGCGATCAGGGCGTTCCTGGCGGCGGCCGCGGCGGCCGCGATCGTCGCCTCCGCCTTCGCGCAGGACTACGTGCAGGACGCCGACGAGGAGTCGGTCGCGCTCGACAAGGTCCCCGCCGCCGTCAAGGCCAAGGCCGGCGACGCGGCGCAGGGCGCGAGCTTCACCCGCGCGTACCAGGATAAGTCGAAGAATTACCGACTCGTCGGCAGGAACCCCGAGGGGGCCCTGGTCGTCGTCCAGACGACCGAGGAGGGCGGCCTCGTCTCGTTCGTGACCCGCACCCCCGCCACGGCCAAGTCGGTGCCCCGGGCCGTCACCAAGGGTCTCGACGCCGAGCGGAAGAAGAACGCGACCCTCCGCGGGTTCCGGCCGGGGTCGGTCGAGGAGGCCGACGTCTTCCTCGCCTCGAAGGGGAAGCTCGATCACGTCTTCCAGTTCCGCGGCACCAACGGCGAGGGCGACCCGGTCCAGGTCGACGTCACGCCCGAGGGCAAGGTCCAGTCGGTGAAAGTCGTGGCGATCCACGCCGACACCGGCAAGGTGGCCGAGGCCACGGGCAAGCCCGGCGCGCTGCCGCCGGAGATCGCCGAGGCCGTGCAGATGGCCGTGCCCGGCATGCGGATCCAGGGGTCGAAGACCGAGAAGGCGGCGGGCGTGACCACGTACGTCGTCAACGGCCGCGACGAGGCCAGCGGCGGCGCCGTCACGGCCGAGGCGAACCAGAACGGCGTCGTGATGGTCGTCCGCTACGACCTGGGCGGCCAGCAGATGCCCCCCGAGGCGCTGGCGGCGATCCTCGAGAAGACCCAGGACGACCCGCGGCTGGCGGGCTTCCGGGCCCAGAAGACCCAGCGGCTCGAGCTCAGGCAGCTCGGCGTCAACGCCCTGGCCGTCCAGGGCAAGAACGGCAAGGGCCAGGGCTACGAGGTCCGCGTCGCGATGGACAGCGGCGACGTCACCGTCGTCCCCGTCGCCGACAGGCCCGCGGCCGCCGCCGACGGCAACGCCACGGCCGATGCCAAGACCGCCCCGGCGAAGAAGTCGTCATCGCGGAGGAAGTCGCAGTGAGGACGATCCGCGGCTCACGCCTTGAAGAGCCAGCGCGGTGATCGGATGATCAGAACCGAGACCGCGTAGGCCAGCCCGAGCCATTCCTTGAGCCGGGGCTCGCGGCCGCCGGGCTGCGGGCTGTCCGAGAACTCCATCCCCGAGACCACGGCGGGCCGCTTCGCCCGCCGTCCGGCCTTGCCAGGACGCCGCGTCCGACGGGATGTCGATAACCTGTGCATCGTCGTTCGATCCGTGCAGCCTTCGCGCTTCGCGGGAGCACCGCGAGTCCCACCGTCCCCGACGCCGTCGATCGGAGATGGGTCGTTCCTCCAGGGAATTCGTAATGAGGCGGGTCGACGCGACGCATGCGGGTCCGGCGAGGTAGCGCCTCGGGTACGCGTCCTCCGCAAGTGCGCCCGGTTGACCGGGTCTTGTCCGGCTCGCCATAATCGGACAAGGGGCTAGGACAATCGTCGTCGGCGCGACGGGTCTCGAATCGGAGGGGATGGTCCTTGGGGCTGTTCGACCGGGCGCGGAGGGTGCTGGGGACGGGGCCGGCGTCGGGGCCGGTCCGGACGCAGGTCTACCGGGTCGCCTGCCCCGAGGGGCACGTGCTCCACGGCCACAGGACCGAGGGATACCAGGCCCTGCGGTGCCCCGAGTGCGACCAGGGCATCTTCGTCCTCCCCCGGAGCCCCCTGCCCGAGCCGGCGCCGCCCAGGTCGGGGTCCGGGGCGACCAGGCGGTCCGCCCGGCAGGCGGAGCCGGACGAGCTCGTCCTTGAGAATCCCCCCTCGCCCGCCGAGGTCGCCTGGGCCCGCGCCGAGCACGCCGCGACGAAGCCGCGCCACGGCCCCGTCGCCTCGCCCGCCCCGCCCGACGCCGAGCCCGAGGCCGAGATCGAGTGGGTCGACGCCGACGAGCCGGACCAACCCCCCCGCGAGCCCGAGGCCCCCGCCGAGCCGCCGAAGCCACACCGGCGGAAGCCCGGCCCGAAGACTCACGCCGCCCCGCGCGAGAAGAAGTCGGAGCCCGAGCCCGCGCCCGTCCCGCCCGGGATGATCGCGATCGAGGAGCGGCCCGGGCTCGCCGAATGGGCACGCGGCCACAAGAATGGGCTCATCTTCGTCGCCGTGATCGCCATCGTCGCGGGCACCGTCACGCTCCGGCTCCGCCAGCGGCGGATCGAGAACCTGCCGCAGGTCGTCGAGATCGGCCGGATCAAGGGGCTGGACGCGCTCGACGCGGGCGACTTCGCCACGGCCAAGCAGGTGCTCGCCGAGGCCGCGCGGGCCGTCGAGACGCTCGGCGGCGACGTCGAGGGGGCCGAGGCGATCGTCCAGGGTGTGCGCGAGGCCGCGCTGCTGGCCGACTTCAAGGGCGGCGGGCTCGGCGACCTCGTCGAGGAGGCCGCCAAGTTCAACCCGCCCGACGCCTGGCCCGCCCAGTTCGACGCGATCTACAAGGGCCGCTCCGACATCTTCATGGCCGAGGTCACCGACGTCCCCGACCCGGCCAAGCCCGACTCCGCCTACGCCATCGACTGGCCGATCTACTACGGCCCCGGCCCCCGCCCCGAGGGCTCCGGCCGGCTCGACCTCAAGGGGTTCAAGCTCCTCGAACAGGCCCGTCCCAAACGCGGCGACGTCGTCACCTTCGGCGCCCGGCTCGAGTCGATCCGCTTCGACGCGCCGAGCGGAAAGTGGGTCGTCCGCCTCGATCCCGACAGCGGCGCGTTCATGACCCACGCCCGGGCGATGTCCCACCTTCCCGGCTGGGACAAGGACGCCGAGGCCGCGGAGCCCATGCCATGACGGGTCTGCTCCTGGCGCTCGCGACGATGGCACAGGCGCCCGCGCCCACGCCCGTCGAGCCGGCGAAGCTGGCCAAGGACGCCGACCTGATCGGCCGCGAGGTGGTCGTCGACGACCGCGTGCGGTTCTTCTCGTCGTCGGGCCGGCGGACGCCGCAGGGCCAGCAGATCTTCGACGAGCTGATCCTGAAGCGGACGCCGGTGGTGCTCCGCCTGCCGCCCGAGCTGCGGACCGAGCACCCCCCGCGCGGCCCGGCCGCGAAGGCGACCGGCATGCTCCGCGTCGACGGCCGCCAGCTCTACCTCGACGTCGCCACGCTCGAGATGATGCCGCCCGACCTCGACCGGCTCAATCGCGACGCCAAGCGGCTCGCCCCCGGCGACTTCGCCGGCCGGTCCCGGCTCGCCGACTGGGCCCTCCGCCGGGCGAAGGACTTCGGCGACGACGCCCTCGCCGCCCGGGCCCACGAGCTCGAGACCGAGGCCCTGCTCATCGAGGCCGACAGCCCCCGGGCCGACGACCGCGCCCTGGCCAAGCGGGCCCGCGCCAACGGCCTGAGCGACGAGATCGCGGCGGGCCTGCTCCACCGGGCCCTCCGGGCGAAGCTGGAGGCCGCGAAGTCGGCGGCGGACCTCGAGGCGGTGGCCGCCGAGATCGCCGCCGCCCTGCCCCGCTCGACCGCCCCGCGCCCCATGGACGGGCTCGCCGAGTGGCTGGCGCGGATGAAGACGAACCCGCTCGCGGCCTATCGCGGGGCGCCCGACTCGGTCCGTGCCGCGCTCGATCGGACGCTGCTGGCCGACGCGCTGGAACGGATGTTCGACCGCAAGCTCGCCGACGACCCGTCGAAGTCGCGCACCCTGGCCGACGAGGCCCGCGAGCGGCTGCCCGACCGGCCGCTCGTCGCCTCGAGGCTCCGCGAGCACGCGCTGGCGAGCACCGAGACGAAGGCGGCGGCCCTGCGGCTCTCCGAGGTCGAATCGCTCGCGCACGACTTCCGCGAGGCGGGCCAGCCCGAGCGCGCGACGGCCGTCATCCAGTCCTGGCTCACCGACCAGCGCAAGCGGCTGAGCCCGAGCGACACCGAGGGCCACGTGATCCTCGCCGGCCAGTACGACCGGCTCCTCGGCGACCGCGCCACGGCCGGCGACCTCCTCAAGGCGGCCCTCAGGGCCGACCCGGAGGCGAAGGGCACGCTCGACACCCTGCGGCGGATGGGCTTCCGCAAGTCGGACAAGGGCGAGTGGTACGACCCCGAGCCCTCGAAGACGGCCGCCGCACCCGAGGAGCCCGCCCCCACGCGAGGCAAGGGCGAGACGCTCCGCGGCCAGACGCCCGAGCAGGTCCGCGCCAACCTCGGCAAGCCGACCCGGATCGCCCGCGAGGCGACCCAGGACGCGACCGTCGAGCAGTGGACCTACCTCCAGGGCCGCCGCCAGCTCATCGTGGTCATCTCCCGGCCCCGGGGTCCGGGGCGGGCCGAGGTGGTCGCGTCGTACTCGCTGCCGTGAATCTTCGCGACAGACTTGACATCGCGGCCTATGGTTCGAGTGCCGGCGGGACGGGACGCCCGAACCCGGCGGCTTCCGACGCTGTCGAACCGGCGCATTCCGCGATTTTGTGCCGACACATGAGGGCATGGTCGGCGTAGAGACGTCGGGATGGGACGCCACGAGGACGGTGGTGTCGAGCGAATGTCACCGGCGCGCCGGGCGTCCTGGGGGATGCCGGGCCTGGCCTCGCGGCGGGCGTGTAGGAACTCGTCTCTCGCCGCGGTCGTCTAAGGAATTCGGGGAAGATCTCCCGAAGAGTGGGGGCCCTCGCGGCCCGGGCCGGAAAAATCGGTGGATTTCGGCAAACTCTTGTCTTCGTGCCACGTATACCAGGGAGCCCGGGGATTTCGGGCGGGCGGGTCTCGACGGCGGCGCATAATGTGCTTCACGGAGAGACGGCCCTACACCCCAGTCCCCAGCAGAGGCCGGGCACCCGCCCGGCCCAGAACGTCGAGCGAGGTGTTTCCGCCCGATCCTTTCATTCATCGCCGGACATCCGACCGCCTTCATCCGATCGGGGTCGCAGCTCGGCACGCAGAACGGTCCATCGGCTCGCCATCGGCACGCGTCGATCGCCGGGATGGACACCAGGAGGTGTGACAATGGCCAAGAAAGACGCTCTCCTCCGCTTACATGCGCGACTCGTCGCCCGCCGGGATGCGCTCCGGAAGGCCCTGGCCGGGGACATGGACGCCTATCGCGAATACGCCGCGAACGTCGTCGGCGACTCGGTCGACGCCGCGGTCGATACCGCCAATGACGAGATCAGCTCCCAGCTCGTCGAGATCGAGAGTCGCGAGCTCGGCCAGATCGAGCACGCGCTGGAGCGGATCGTCCAGGGCGTGTACGGCCGGTGCGAGTTCTGCAACGGCAAGATCGCCGAGGCGAGGCTCAACGCCCTGCCCTACACCAATAGCTGCATCGACTGCCAGCGGACCAACGGCGCAACGGCAACCCGTACGGCCGCTCGGCCGACGACACCCGCTACGCCAAGGTCTACGAGAAGTCGCACGGCACCGACGACGACTCGGAAGTGAACCTCTCGGAGATCGAGATGGACTTCAGCGAGACCGGCCGCTAAGACGCGGGCCGATCGACCGATTCGGGAGAGGCCGCCGGGATGACCGGCGGCCTCTTCTTTTTCCCCCCGGCCCGTTCGCGCGGTTTCTCCTGGATTCCGGCGGCTCTCCGTCGGGTCCGCCGCGCCCGGAATCGCCTGGGCCGCTCGCTCCTCGCTTCTCCCTCCCCCCTTGTGGGGGAGGGTTAGGGTGGGGGGTCGGAGGCCGTGGCCAGCCCGAAGAACCCCCCACCCTAACCCTCCCCCACAAGGGGGGAGGGGAAGATCGGCCGGCCTCGACCTCCGGAGAGAACGATCCCTCCCGGAGAACGATTTCGCCCCAAATTGCGATGGTAGGGGTACGACTTCCGCGCACGACGTCGCGCCCGCCCCAACCAACGAAGGGACATCTCCGATGCAGCGTTCCGAGAAGCAGCGACAGGCCAGCCGTGAGAACGGCAAGAAGTCCAGGGGCCCCACCTCCCCCGAGGGCAAGGACGTCTCCAAGTTCAACGGCGTGACCCACGGCCTCTGCGCCGTGCACCCCATCCTCCCCGGCGAGGACCCCGCCAGGTTCGAGGCCGAGCTCCAGGCCTGGAACGACGACTGGAGGCCCGCCACCCACACCCGCGCCGTCCTCGTCCAGCGGGCCGCGGTCGCCACCTGGCGGCTCAACAGGGCCGTCAAGGCCGAGACCGCCTGGCTCGGACGCCGCGCCGAACTGGCCGGCGACGCCTTCGACTTCGAACGCTTCAACCGCGCCGACCGCGCCGTCTCCCGCGCCGCCACCGACCCCGGCGGCGCCCTCAGCCTGCTCGAGATGGACGCGACCGGGCATCGACCGCGTCATCGACTCCTGCGGCGAGCTCGAGCGGGCCCTCGAGGCCGGCCCCACCGCCTGGGACCAGCCGCACTACCACCAGCGGCTCATGCTCGTGACCCGCCACCGCCTGGACGAGTACCCGCACAACGCCGGCCCGATCCCCCGCGCTTCGGCGCGGCTCCTGGCGGCGAACAACGCCGAGTTCGCGAACAACCCGTGTTTCGACTACGGCCACTGCGTGGTCATCTTCCCGCTGCCCGAGGAGGAGCGCGCCGCGGCCGTCGAGCTGCTGAAGCGTGCGGTGGCCGAGAAGGTCCAGCGGCTCCGCGAGCTCCGCGCCACGATGCCCGACCCGGCCGAGTTGCGCACCGCGCCGTGGCGGCGGCTTACTGCGACGGTTCGGAGGAGGGCAAGCTGCGGCATCGCTACGAGATGGCGATCGACCGGTCGCTGCGGGCGACGATCCAGCAGTTGATCGCGCTGGAGAAGTCGGGGGCGGACCTGGCGGGGGCGAGGGAGGAGTCCAGCACGGACGGTGAGACGTCCGGAGGACGCGAGTCTGAAGCTAGTTTCTACACAAGAAGTTGGCGCCGAGATGCCGAGTCCCCGTTCGGCCTCGCCCGGGCCGGCGGCGCCGGGTTCGCTCGGCGCGGTCCGGTCGGGGTCGGTCCCGGCGCCGGTCGCGGCCCCGATCGGCGGCCCGGAGGCCCCCTCCCGGGCCTCCGAGGGCGCCGGCGGCGGCCGAACGCCGCGCTGAGATCAGCAGACGTGAATCTGTAAGGAGGGTCCGGAGCCCCGGCCGCGCCCCCGGTGCGCGCCCCCCCGAACGATTCCCGCCCCCGCCGGGTGCCCCGGCCCGTTTTGACTTCGCCTCCCCCGCAAAATATACTGGCCCATCAGGAAGCGCGTGGTACGCGCCTCTCCCGCCGCGCACCGGGCCTCTGCCCAATGCGTCTCGCCCACCCCTCGTCCTCGGCGAGGAGAACGGACGACCATGTCCCGCAAGCCCTCCCCCTGGCCCCTCGCCGCGACGCTGCTCGTCGGCCTGCTGCTCGGGCTCAACCTGAACGCCTACCGCGGCCGGCCGCTCGCCGCCGTGCCCGCGCCCCGGCGCCGGCGTCCGAGGCCCCCGCGCGGACCGAGCCCGGCGTCTATGCGGAGCTCGACCGCCAGTTCGCCCTGTTCGAGCACGTCAACCGGACGTTCGAGCTGGTCGCGAAGGCCGTCTCGCCGTCGGTCGTGCACATCGTGGCCCACAAGGTCGGCCAGACGACGACCGGCACGCGCAGGAGTTCGAGGAGACGGGCTCGGGCGTGATCGTCCGGGCCGAGGGGCAGCCGGGGCTCTACGTGCTGACGAACAACCACGTCGTCGCGACGGCCGCGGCCGAGGACGTGCAGATCTACCTGCACGACGGCCGGGCCCTGAAGCCCGAGTGGCTCAAGGCCGACAGCCGGGCCGACGTCGCGGTGATGAAGCTCGGCCGCGAGGACCTGCCCGCCGCCCGGCTCGGCGACAGCGACCGCGTGGCCGTCGGCAGCTGGGTGATGGCCATCGGCAGCCCGTTCGGGCTGACGTACTCGGTGAGCCAGGGGATCATCAGCGGCCGGGGCCGGCACGACTCCGACCTGGCCGAGGCGGGCGTCGAGAACCAGGACTTCCTCCAGACCGACGCCGCCATCAACCCCGGCAACTCGGGCGGCCCGCTCGTGAACATGAAGGGCGAGGTCATCGGCCTGAACATCGCCATCCTCTCCAACGGCGGCGGCAACGAGGGCGTCGGCTTCAGCGATCCCGATCAACCTGGCGCGGTGGATCATGAACAGCCTCATCACCAGCGGCCGCGTCAGCCGCGGGGCGCTGGGCGTGAGGCTCGGCCTCGAGTTCGACCACGACACGGCCGTCTCCCTCGGCCTCGACCGGCCGCGCGGGGCGATGGTCGACACGGTCGACAAGGCCTCGCCCGCGGCGCTCGAGCGGGCTGCGGGGCGGCGACGTGATCCTCCGGTTCAACGGCGTCGACGTCGCCGACCTGAACCACCTGATCAACCTCGTCTCGATGGCCCCGATCGGCCGCGCGGCCGAGATCGTGCTCTGGCGCGACCGCAAGGAGTTCGTCGTCAAGGTGACGATCGGCGACAAGGACCAGGCCATCGCCGCGCTGCCGCCCCGGCCCTCGCGCCCGCTGCCGACGCCCAACGGCCTGCTCCGCCGGCCCAACCACCCGGCCTCGGCCGAGACCTCGGCCGTGCTCGGCGTCGAGCTGGTGACGCTCGACACGGCCACCGGCCCGCGGCTCGGCCTGCCGGCGAACCTGGCCGGGGCCGTCGTGACGAAGGTCGAGCCCGACAGCCCGCTCGCGGCCTACTTCAAGCCGCTCGACGTGATCCACTCGATCGGCGGCCGGGCGATCCGCTCGGCCGACGAGGCCGTCAAGGGCCTCGGGGCGGGCGGGCGGCAGGATCACCTGGAGATCGGCCTGCACCGCGCGACGGACGGCGTCCTCCAGTCGCTCAAGGTCCGCCTGCCTTGAGCGCGGCCGGGGCCCTGAACGCGCGCTGGGCCGGCTCGCCGCCGGGCACTCGCTGACCGAGGACGAGTCGTTCGCCGCCGTCGGCGAGGTCATGGCCGGCGGCGTGCCCGACGCGACCCTGTGCCGCGTTCCTCACCGCGCTGCGCATCAAGGGCGAGACATCCGCCGAGCTGGCCGGCGCCGTGCGTGCGGTCCGCGAGCGGATGGAGCCGTGGGACGACGGCCCGGCGGCGGCCCGCCGGCCCCTGGATCGACACCTGCGGCACGGGCGGCGACGGGGCGAACACGGTCAACATCTCGACGGCCTCGGCGATCGTCGTCGCGGCCGCGGGGCAGGCCGTGGCCAAGCACGGCAACCGCTCGGCCTCGGGCAACTCGGGGAGCGCCGAGGTCCTGGGCGAGCTGGGCGTCGCGATCGACGCCGACCCACGAGCCGACCCGCCGCTGCCTGGCCGAGCTGGGCGTGACGTTCTTCTTCGCCCCGAGCTTCCACCCGGCCCTGCAAGCACGCGGCCGGCGTCCGCCGCCAGCTGCCGTTCCGCACGCTGTTCAACCTGGTCGGCCCTCTGGCGAACCCCGCGCGGCCGGAGTTCCAGATCGTCGGAGTCTCGGGCGAGCGGCAGCAGACGCTCGTGGCCGAGGCGATCGTCCGCCTCGGCACGACGAGCAGGGCCGCCGTCGTCCGGGGCGAGGACGGGCTCGACGAGGTCACGCTCGGCGGGGCCACGCAGGTCCTCTGGATCGAGTCGGGCCACATCGAGCCGCGGACCTGGACGCCCGAGGATTTCGACTTACCGCCCGTCCCCGCCGCATCGCTTCGCGTGGACGGACCGGTCCGCAGTGCGGCGTTGCTCCGGTCGTTCTTCGAGGGCGAGGACGGCCCGGTGTGCTGGGCGGTCCTGGCGAACGCGGCGGCCGCTCTGCTCGTCGCGGGCCGGGTGAGCTCGCTCCGCGAGGGCGTCGAGCTGGCGGGCGAGGCCGTGGACACGGGGCAGGCGCTGGCGCTGCTCGAGCGGTGGGCTGACCTCAGCCAGGGCGCAGGGCGCGGCTAAGGGTCTCATACGGAATCCGGTGGAAGACGGAGCTTTGGGTGCCTGGGGTCGAGCCGGAGGCGAGCCCCCGGTCTGCCGGCCCCCGCGCTGGGGGCTCGCCTCCGGCTCGACCCCAGGCACCCTCCCGAACTCATCGCGAAATCGATGGATTCGGTGTGAGGGGACGGCCTCGTCGCCGTCCTCGTCCGAGTCCGCGAGCACGCGGATGATCCGCTTCGCCATATGCTACTTGATCTCGCGACGGCGCGGATCAGGTCGACCCGCTTCATGAGATCGTCAGCTCGCCGACCCGACGGGCGCCGGGGATCAGGTTGCCATGCAGGTCGATGTACAGGTCTTTGAGGTGTTCCATCAGATCGGCGAGGGTTTCGCCCTGGGTCCAGTAGTCCGGGTCCTCCTCCAGGTAGCCGAGCCAGCCGCCGTCCTCTTCCCAGTAGATGTACTTCACGGTTTGCATGGTCGCGGTTCCGGATGCGCCGAAGTTCGCCGTGGACTCACCCCGCGGCGTCAGGCCGCGGCGCCTCTTGTCCGATCCAGAGGTCCCCGTAAACCTCGTACCCTTCCGGAACCAGCCCGAGGGCCCGATACGTCGCCTGCGCCCGGTGATTCGCGGCCTCGACGTAGAGCCGGAGGCCGATCACGCCCGGTGTCGAGCGGGCCGCGGCGCGGATCGTTTCGAGGAGGGACCGGAAGACGCCCCGGCCGCGATAGGCCTCGTCGACGAACACCGACTGGAGCCACCAGATGTCGCCGTCGCGCCAGTCGCTCCACTCGCGGGTGATGGCGGCCTGGCCGACGACGCGGCCGGCGTGGGGGTCCTCGGCGACCCAGTAGCGGAGGCGTCCGGGATCGGCGAGGGCCCGCGTGACGCCGCGAGAGAGGACGTCGAGGTCGAGCGTCTTGTGCTCGGTCTCGAGCGCCAGGGCCGCGTTGTAGGCGACGATCGCGTCGCGGTCGTCGGGGCGGGCGTCGCGGACGAGGATGGGCATGTCAGAACCGCTCGCTCCGCTTGCTGCGGGCGCGGCGGCTGGCCTCCTCGAGGATGCGCTTCTCGTCGTCGGTGAGGCTGTTGCGGCCCTCGCGGGCGATCTTGACGAGGATCTCGTCGAGCCGGGCGTTGAGCTGCTCCTCGGTGACGACGGCCGTCGGGGCCGACCGGGCCGAGGACGGCCGACTCGGCCGACCAGGTCGCGGCCGACCGTCGGCCGCGCGGCGGGGGCCTCGCGCTTGGGCTCGGGGTGGACGAGCCGCAGCCGGGGGCGGCCCGTCGGCAAGAGCGCCTTGAGCCGGCTCAGGCGGAGGTCGAACGACCAGAAGGCGATCGCGTAGCCGAAGCCGCCCAGATGCGCCGCGAACGCCGTCAGCGAGCCCCCGCGGGTCGCGAGCAGGCCCCAGAGGTCGCTGACGACGTAGATCGTCAGCAGCAGCCACATCTCCACCGGGAAGATGAAGAGGATGAACTCGCGCCGCGGGTTGTAGAAGGTGTAGAGCGAGACGACGGCCATGATCGCGCCCGAGGCGCCGATCATCGGGATGAAGTTGTTGGGCGAGGACGCGTAGTCGACCACGGCCCAGCACAGGGTGCTGACGACGGCGGCGGAGAAGTAGAGCCAGAGGAACTCCTTCGTGCCGTAGAACGCCTCCATCTCGCGGCCGATGAACCACAGGAACAGCATGTTCCCGAGGATGTGCCAGATGTTGTCGGGGTTGTGCAGGAACGTGGCGGTGACGAGTCGCCAGACCTGGCCCTTCTCGAAGATGAGGTTGCTGTAGGCGGCGAACCAGCGGATCAGGACGCTGTCGTCGGGCAGGAATCGGGGCAGGAGGAAGCAGACGATGTTGGCGATGAGGATCCACTTGCAGGCCGGCGTGGTGCCGGTGAACCAGCCGGAGCCGCGTGTCCGTTCGCGATAGTACTCGCGGTCGTAGATACCCATGACGGCTCCGGCGCACGGCATCCCTCGGCGGGCGATCGGGGCGGGATCGGCATCCAACCTTAGATCATCATCGGCCCGGTCGGGCCGACTGTCAACGTCCGGCGCAGGGTCGACGCGGCTTCCCGGCGGGGTCCGCGGGCGGATCGGCTCAATCGTCCTGGAGCGCGTCGACGGCCTCGCGGCGGTCCGCGTAGATCGGCCAGGCGGTGTCGAGCGCGGTGACGTGGAGCAGCTCGCGGGCGTGGGACGACACGCCGGCCAGGGCCATGGTGCCGCTCTTGGCCAGCACGACCTTCCAGCAGCGGATCATCACGGCGAGGAAGACGGAGCCGAAGTAGTTGACCTGGGACAGGTCGAAGATGACGACCGGCTCGTCCATGCCCTTGAGGGGCTCGATGATCACCGTGGCGGCGAGGTCCTCGAGGCCCATGCCGACGGATTCGAGGGCGGGGGTGGCGGTGACGATCGTCATGCTCCCCGCGCCGCTCGATGGTGAAGGCGTCCTGCGACTCGACGGTGCGGCTCATCGGCTTCGCTCGGCCCGGGGAGAGCCCGCGGGGGGCGGCGGGCGAGGAGGGGAACGGTCCTCCCCACACTAGACGCCCGGGCGTCCTGGCGACAAGGGGCCAACCCCGCCGTGAGCCGCCCGATGTTGCCTCAGGCCGACGGGCGGCAATCGGAGAAGGCGCGGATGACCTCGTAGAGGTCGCGGCTGACGAGCAGGTCGTCCTGCTCGAAGTCGCGGAGCCAGACGAAGTTATCGCGATAGGCCTGCGCCAGGAGCGGATAGAGGTCCGCCAGCCGGACCGGGACGCTCGGCGCGTGGTCTTCCTCGTAGACTTCGTCCTCGGGGTGGGGGAACACGCGGAGACGTGCGGTGGCCATGCGGATTTCCTCCTCCGTGCGAACCCGGCCCGGCCCGTCATTGGGCCTGCTCCGGGCATGGACGTGACGGCCGGCGGGGGGCGCGTCGTCGCCGCGGCCTCCGTCCCGGCTCGGTATTCATCGGCCAGCCGGTCGGCCCGACCATCAGGAAACCCGGAAGAATTGCGCGGATTGCCCCGCCGGGTGCGACCGGAACCGGGGTTCGGCGATGGTGCTGAAGCGTTGGGAGAGCGCGGGGAGAGCGGAGTGCAGAGTGACAGAGTGCGGAGCGGCGACGCTGGAGGGCCAGCCCCCTCGGTGCGGTCTCTTCCGTCGGCTCTCCGATGTCCGGCCTCCGCACTCTTCACTCTGCACTCTTGACTCCGCCACTTGGACGACGCCCTTCCTTCGTCCATACTGGAGCCTCGCCGCCGACCGCCGCCGAGACCGCCCCGGAGCCCTGCCCGATGGAACCGCCGCCCCTGCTCGGGATCGTCCCGCCGCTGCCCACGCCGCTGCGGGCCGACGACTCCGTCGACGTCGCCGCGCTGGAGCGGCTCGCCGACCACCTGCTCCGCGCGGGCGTGCACGGGCTCTGGGTCCTCGGCACGACCGCGCGGTTCGACCTGCTCCGCGACGAGCAGTGGGACGTCGTCGCCGAGGCCGTCGCCACCGTCGCCGCGGGCCGGGTCCCGCTCGTGCTGAACGTCTCCGACATGGGCACGGCCCGGACCCTCGAACGCGCCGAGCGGTTCGACGACCTCCGCTACGACTACTACGCCGCTCTGCCGCCCTGGTATCAGCCGATGACGCCGGCCGAGGTCATGGGCTACTTCACCGACCTCGCCGACCGCCTCGCCAAGCCGCTCGTCATCTACAACGCCCCCTGGGTCTGCAACCAGCTCTCGTTCGCCCAGCTCCGCGAGCTGGCCGACCACCCGCGGATCGTCGGCTGCAAGGACGTCGTCTCGACCCTGACGCGGACCCTCGACTGGACGGTCGCCGAGCGGACGAGGCAGGGCTTCCGCTACCTCCAGGGCACCGACCTCCTGGCCAACGCCACCGACCTCGGCGCCGACGGCTTCGTGTCGAGCCTGACCAACGCCGTGCCGGAGCTCGCCGTGGCGATCTGGGACGCCGCCCGTTCCGACGACGCCGAGCGTGCCTTCCGGCTCCAGTCGCAGTTCAGCCGCGTGGCGCGGACGACGGGATTCGGGCCGATGCTCGCCTGCCTCGAGGTCCTCTGCCGCCACCGAGGCCTGCTCGACCGGATGCTGCCTCCGCCCTTGCGGTCGCTCGACGACGCGACGGCGCGCCGCGTCATCGCGGCGGCCGAGGCCGTGGGCTTGCTGCCCGAAGCCGTGGCGGCGGTCTGAAGATCCTCTGGCGAAGGCCGACGGCGGTCGTCATGATGATCGCCTCACGGCGGAACCGCGCCCTCACCCGGGGAGTCTCTCATCATGATCGCGCGCCGCGATCCCGATGGCGTTGGTGGCCTCGCTCCTGATCGCGTCGAACGGCGCGGCCCAGGCGCAGGAGAAGTCGGACGGATTCACCGCCGAGGGCCTCAAGAAGCTCGACGAGCGACTGAAGCAGGGCGTCGAGCGGAACGAGTACGCCGGGGCCGTCGCCCTGCTGATCCGCGACGGCAAGGTCGGCTACTCGCGGGCCGTCGGCATGCGCGACCGCGAGGCGGGCGACCGGATGCGCACCGACGCGATCTTCCGGATCGCGTCGATGACCAAGCCGATCACGAGCGTCGCCGCGATGATCCTCGTCGAGGACGGCAAGCTGGCGCTCGACGACCCGGTCGCGAAGTACATCCCCGAATTCCAGTCGATGAAGCTCCTCGACGGCAAGCCCGCGACGCATCCGATCACGGTCCGCCACCTGCTGACGCACACGTCGGGCCTCTCGTACCGCTTCTTCGACGGCCCGCTCAAGGACATCTACGCGAAGGCCGGCGTGAGCGACGGCCTCTCGCAGACCGAGGGCGTCATCGCCGACGGCGCCCGGTTGCTCGCCGCGCAGCCGCTCCTCTTCGAGCCGGGCACGTCGTGGAGCTACAGCCTCGCGACGGACGTCCTCGGCCGGGTGGTCGAGGTCGCCTCGGGCAAGCCGCTCGACGAGTTCTTCCGCGAGCGGATCTTCGCGCCCTTGAAGATGAACGACACCGCGTTCTTCCTCGACCCCGCGAAGGTCGATCGCCTCGCCGTGCTCTACCAGTCCGGCCCGGACCACACCCTGACCCGCGCGCCGGAGACCCCGATCAAGGCGAGCACGCTCGTCTACTCGTCGACCTATCACTACAAGGGCCCGCGCACCTATTTCTCGGGCGGCGCCGGCCTGACGTCGACGGCGGGCGACTACGCCCGCTTCCTCCAGATGCTCTTAAACGGCGGCGAGCTCGACGGCGCCCGCATCCTCAAGCCCGAGACGGTGGCGATGATGACGACGAACCAGATCACGGGCTTCCCGCTGACCCTCGGCTCGATCCACGGCGACCGCTTCGGGCTCGGCTTCGGCGTCGTCACGCCCGCGGGCAAGTCGCAGACGCCGATGTCCCCCGGCTCGTACGGCTGGGGCGGGTTCTTCCACACGATCTTCTGGGTCGATCCCGAGAAGAAGCTGATCGGGGTCCTGATGACCCAGGTGTTCCCGGCGGCGACGACGATTCAGCCGGATTTCGTGAAGGCGGCTTACGAGGCGCTGGGGGATTGAGCGGCTGGCGCGATCCACCGTCGGAACCGCGGATTCTCCTGGCCACATTATTCCTGAACGGGTTGGGGACTCCAGCGCATCAACTTCTGTCCCACCTGGAAGCCATTCGTCGCTTCTTGAATTGCAAAACGCCTCTTGAAGTCGGCGGCGTGAAGTGAGACCCAGTCCGTACAGTCTTCCGGATCGAAGAGAGAGAAGAGATGACCAAGGCCGCACTCCGAGAAGACTCTGGCGAGGAGCGGATCCCTGGACATATCCGTTGCGAGCAGCGTCTTCAAATCGTCGAGCTTGTAACGTTCGACATCGGCACGTTGAAGCCCCAGCTTTTCGCGCAACAATTTGCACTCGGGCGTGCCCTGCATGGTCAAAGTGAGGAACGTCTTCACCAGGATCATCTGCGGGAGGACATGGGCGACCAGGTATCCAACCTTGTGCGGCCCCATTTCGACGTCGACAAGATAACCGCCGCGGGATTCATGCAAACCCCGCGGCTGTTCGAGGGCATCGATGGCGATCTTGTGCAGAACACTCCTGTGACCTGTGAACGGGAGTCTCTCGTCGAGTCTCCTGAGAGCATGCTTTTCGATGTAGACGGGCAGCCGTACGCGAGGCCCTTCGATGCCGAGCTCCTCACAGTTCCAGATGAGGGGTTCGTTGCGTGGGACTGAGAAATAGGTCGTGCAGGGGAACACGCTCCACGCTGAGCCGCGGTAGGAAACCTTCGATTGCTTCGGGATGTGAAGAGCGAGCGTCACTCGGATCGGTGACTTGGCCCCTCCGGGGCGGTCGAGTCTGACGTCGACAACTCTCTCGTCGATCCGGAAGCTCCGGCTCGCCACCGCTCCGAGCTGGCCCAGGAGCATGCCGACGGCGCCGTGGAACCACATCTCGTCGAAGTCTCGAAGGGCGTCCCGGGCCTTGGACAGATGGACTCTGAGCGTTTCGCCGCGCTCGTTCCACCGTCGAGACCCAAGGGCCCTGGGAAGCATGCTCATTCCGAGGTGTACGGCGGGATAACCGCGGAAGTAATCTTCGATCGATAACTCGACGGGACGTCCAAGAACGTCCTCGCGCTGGACCTTCTTGATAACACGTTCGAGCTCTCGCCTCATCGCCTCGATATCCGCGTCTCCTTCCGCGGATGGATCAATCGCCACGACTGCGGGTGGCCCGTAAAGGTCCAGGAAGGGCTCGAAGACCGACTTCGGCGCATCAGCGAAGCAGCGTTCGATTCCCATGACCTGGAACACGCGGAAGATCGAAGCGACCTTCTTCTCCCTCGCTCGAAGGTCTTTCTCTTCTTTCGCCTTGAATTTCTTCTTACGATCCGTAGACATGAAATACCCGACAGTCAATTCCGCGGGTCGTAAAAGATGTTCGCGGCTTCCGCGACGTTCAGATCAACTCCGCCATCGGCCTCGTCAGATCCAGCAGCGGCAAGCGGCCTCCCCACCGGATTCGTGAACGTCGTCTCCGGGTCGATCCCGAGCGCGTGATACAGCGTCGCGAAGACCTCCTGGATCTTCACCGGCCGATCCCTCGGCACCTCGCCCAGCCGGTTGCTCGAGCCGATCACCTGCCCGGTCCGAAGGCCGCCGCCGGAAAGCAGGGCACACGAGAGCGACGGCCAGTGGTCGCGGCCGCCCTGGGCGTTCACGCGAGGCGTCCGGCCGAATTCGCCCCAGGCGATGACGGTGACGTCGTTCTCCATGCCGCGATCGTGGATGTCTTCAATCAGGGCGGACAATCCCACGTCGAGCTTGGGCAGCCGGCCGCGCGACTGGGGGAAGTTGCGCGAGTGGAAGTCCCAGCGGCCGAAGCCGATCGTCACGACGCGGACGCCGGCCTCGACGAGGCGACGAGCCATGAGGAAGTGGTCCATGCAGCACGGCGGGCCGTCGTCGCACGGCTCCATGTCGCCGATGCCGTAGCGAGCCCGGAGCTTGGGGTCTTCCTTCGAGAGATCCAGCGCGTCGACCATCCGGCTCGAGGTGAGGATCTCGAACGAGCGGCGGGTGAAGGCGTCGAGGCCTTCGAGGGTGCCGGTGGCGTCGACGTCGCGGCGGAGGTGGTCGAAGGCGGCCAGCAGGGCCTTGCGGCCGGCGAGGCGGGCGCGGGGGAAGCCGCGGGGGAGCGACATGCTCGCCAGCTCGGGGCCGTTCGGGGTGAACGGGGCGTGGGCCAGGCCGAGGTAGCCGGGCACGCCCGGGTTGCCCCACGGGGCGTGGATCGTCTTCGGCGTGAGGCCGACGAAGGGCGGGACGGCCGGGTCGGTCGGGCCGTTGATCTTCGAGACGACGGCGCCGAGGCTGGGCCGGCCGCCGTCCTGCTTGCTCTGGTCGCGGGAGTAGCCGGTCAGGCAGACGGTGGCGTCGTGCTCGTCGCGGAGGTCGGTGATCGAGCGGATCAGGGCGACCTTGTCCATGATCCGGGCGAGCCGAGGCAGATACTCGCAGAACGAGACGCCGGGCAGGGCCGTCGGGATCGCGCGGAACTCGCCGCGGATCTCGCTCGGGGCGTCGGGCTTGGGGTCGAAGGTCTCGAACTGGCTCGGGCCGCCGGCCAGGAAGACCATGATGACGGCCTTGTGCGACGGCCTCGCGCCGGTCGTGCGAGCGACGTCGTCCTCGGCCCGGAGCAGTTGCGGCAGGCCGAGCCCGCCCATCGCCAGTCCGCCGATCCGGAGCACGTCGCGACGGGTCACGCCGTCGCAGTCGCCGCGGTACGCCCCGCCATGCAGGCTCAGCATCGAGTCTTCTCCCGCCCTCGGTCGCGTAATGATCCGGTTCGGTGGTCCTTCAGTTGGCCTTTTGTTGAATATTAAGCAGAACAGAACCGGGCGTAGAGGGCAACGGCTCTGGGCCATCGCTTTTCATCGGCGTTTGCCGGCGACGACTCGCGGGTCTTCGGGCCGGACCTCCGTGGAGCGAAGATAGTGCCGAAATTCAGGATGGCCGACCGGAAACCGAAACAGTATAGAGTGCCGCGAAAGACTCCCCGGAAAGGGCCAGGAGGGCCTGCGCCGGGGATCTGGGCGAGATAGCGAAGAGGAGTGCGCCGCATGGATGCGTCGTCGCGACTGGGAAAGGGCCCGAGCTGCCCGGTGGGGATGCTCGGGATGATCGCGCTCCTGGTCCTGGTCGAGATGGGGCTTGGCCGGACGCACCGGTTCGACAGCGACCTGTCCGAGTCGTGGCGGATCAAGGCCTCGGCGGCGCGGCGCGAAGCCTTGAAGGCCGACGTGCTCTGCTTCGGCGACAGCCTGGTCGAGTTCGCGCTCGTGCCCCAGGTCTTCGAGGAACGGCTGGGCGGCAAGGCCTATAACCTGGCGCTGCACGCGGGGACGCCCTCGGCGTCGTACTTCCTGCTCAGGCGCGTCCTCGACGCCGGCGCGAGGCCGAAGGCGGTGGTCGTCGACTTCATGCCGCACCAGGTCGCGCTCAACCCCGGGCACGAGCTGCTCCGCCGGCGGTCGTGGCCCGAGCTCGCGACCGTCGGCGACGCCATCGACCTCTGGCGGACGATGGGCGACGGCGACCTCTTCGGGGCGATCATGCTGGGCAAGGTGTTCGCGTCGGTGCAGGCCCGCCCCGACATCCGCGCGGCCATCGCCACGGGCTTCCGGGGCGAGAGCCAGCCGGTCGACGACGTGCTCCGCCTGGCGGCAACCTACCGGAACCTCAAGGCCAACCGCGGCGCCTACGTCATGCCCACGAGCGGACGCCCCGCCCCGGATCCATCGCCGGCCAACGGCGACTTCACCTCGCTCGTCTACGACCCGACCCGCCTCGTCTACATGGACCGATTCCTCCGGCTGGCGACCGAGCATGACATTGCCGTCTACTGGCTCGTGATGCCGATCAGCCCCGAGCTCCAGGCGGTCGCCGACGCCTCGGGCGCCGATGCCCAGTACAGCGAGATGGTCCGCCGATTCGAGCGGCGGTTCCCCAGGATGGTCGTCCTCGACGGCCGCCGGACCGCCGGCTACGGTCCCGGACGGTTTATGGACACGATCCACCTCGACGGCAAGGGCGCCGCGGCCCTCACGAACGAGGTCGCCGACCTGATGCTCAGCCCGAGGCCCGACGGGCCCTCCCGCCACGTGGCCCTGGCCCCCTATCGCGACCGGCCCCCGGCGAAGCACGTCGAGGACGTCCTTGAGTCGAAGGTGGCGTTCGCTCAGGCGTGGATCGACGTCAAGACGAAGGCCCGCTGAGCCGAGCCGGCCCGAGATCACTCCGACTTTTCGCACTTTTTTTTGCGAAAAATCGCCGTGCGCGATGGACGCCGGGGGCCGGATTGCACTACAATGAGGAGGCGAGGGCAGGCCGGGCGAGGAGCTCGGCCGAGCTTGTTTTGCAGCAAGGAGTTCGGCCGATGTCCGAGTCGTCCGACCGTCCGCTCCTGGACCTGATCCGCCGCGACGGGCCGCTGACCGTGGCCGAGATGGCGAGCCGGCTCGGGGTGACGGCGACGGCGATCCGGAACCGGCTGACGCGGCTGGTCGACGCCGGCCTGGTCGAGCGCCGGGCCGAGTCCGGCGGCCGGGGCCGGCCGAAGCATACGTACTCGGCCAGCGACCGAGACGCTACACGCGGCTCGGGCAGAACTACGCCGACCTGGCCGTCGTGCTCTGGGACGAGCTGATGAGCACGGTGGCGGACCGCAAGCTCCGCCGCTTCCTCTTCGGCCGCGTGACCGAGCGGCTGGCCGAGATGTACCGCGTCGCAGCTCCAGGGCGACGAGTGGGAGGGCCGGCTCGTCGCAGCTCGGGACGATCCTGCACGACCGGGGGATCGAGGCCGAGGTCACCCGCGACCGACGGCTCGGCGCTGCCCGTCCTCAAGCAGCACTCGTGCCCCTACTACGCCCTGGCCGAGGTCGACCGCGCGGTCTGCGCCATGGAGCGGAAGATGTTCGAGAAGGTCGTCGGCCACGGCCTGCGGCTGAGCCAGTGCCGGCTCGACGGCCACCGCTCGTGCGACTTCGAAGCCAAGCCCCTCGCCGCCGGCCGTGCCCGCGTGAACCGGCCGCGAGGATCGACTCACGCTGAGAGCCTACAACCCGAGGGCGGAACCCGCACCGATGAGCAAGGTTCTGACGATCGAGAACCTGCATGTCGCCATCGACGGCAAGGAGATCCTCAAGGGGGTCGACCTGACGATCCGCCAGGGCGAGGTCCACGCCCTGATGGGCCCCAACGGCTCGGGCAAGAGCACCCTGAGCTACGCCCTGATGGGCCACCCGAACTACGAGGTGACCGAGGGCACGGCCACGATCGACGGCGTCGACATCCTCGAGATGGAGGCCGACGAGCGGGCCAAGGCGGGCCTCTTCCTCGCCTTCCAGTACCCGACGTCGATCCCGGGCGTCACCGTGGCCAACTTCCTCCGCCACGCCGTGACGAACGTCCGCAACCCCGGACCGCAAGGAAGGCCACGACCTGATCCCGATGCGCGAGTTCCGCAAGGAGCTCCGCGACGCAGATGGACGAGCTGGGCATGGACCAGGAGTTCGCCCGCCGCTACCTCAACGAGGGCTTCTCCGGCGGCGAGAAGAAGCGGGCCGAGGTCCTCCAGCTCGCCATGCTCCGCCCGGCGTTCGCGATCCTCGACGAGACCGACAGCGGCCTCGATATCGACGCCGTGCGGATCGTCTCGGAGGGCGTGAACAAGGTCGCGGCCAAGGCCGGGACCGGCGTGCTCGTCATCACGCACTACCAGCGGATCCTGACGTACATCAAGCCCGAGTTCGTCCACATCCTCTTCGGCGGCAAGATCGTCGAGAACGGCGGGCCCGAGCTGGTCGAGGCGCTCGAGCGCGAGGGGTACGACTGGGTCCGGGCGAAGTATCCGGAGGCGGCGAAGGACGAGGACGAGCTGGAGGCGAAGGCGGAGAGCGGCGTTCTGAGCGGGGGGCGGGCCGGTGCCGACCGTCCTCCGAATCGGGCCGTACCGGCTGCATTTCTATGCGGCGGACGGCGTCGAGGCCAGGCACATCCATGTCGCGCGGGATGGGGCGGACGCGAAGTTTTGGCTCGATCCCGATGTCCACCTGTCGCACAACCGAGGCTATCCGGCCAAGGAACTACGCGATGTCCGGAAGATCGTCGAAGACCATGCCGGGGCCCTCAGGGACGCGTGGGATGCCTACTTCCCAGGTTGAGTTGAGCGTGCCCACCGTCCAATCGGTCCGGTTCTCGCGGTCGACCTTCACGTTCGACCTCGACGACGGGCGTCGGTCTCCGCGCCCCTGGACTGGTTCCCCCGCCTCCGCGAGGGGACGCCGCAGGAACGCGCTCATTGGGAGCGGATCGGGGCGGGGTATGGCGTGCACTGGCCGGACCTCGACGAGGATATCAGCGTCGAGGGCATGCTGCTGGGGCGACGGTCGATGGAATCCGGGCCGTCCCTCCAGGCCTGGCTCGATCGCCGGCCGAGTCGTCGTCCGCGACAGGAAACGAGTCCGACTGAGTTTGCCGAGCTTGAGAATCGAGGCGATTCCCCGATGGGGACCTTTCACACGAGCTGCGTGATTGCTCCGATCGACGACCGCGAGCGTGCCGTGGTCGTTCCAAGCCTGCTCGTCGACGCCGGAAGCAAGCACACATGGGCCCCCGCCCGGCTCCTCGAAGCGCCGTATGTTCGCCCGAGAGAAGGAGCAAATCTTTGTCACTGACGACGGTCGAAGGATCACGCGGGGCATCGGTTTCGCCATCCTCTACTTAGAGGGCCGCTTCACCATCGATGAGGTCGTCTTCGCCGAGCCGGGCGACCTCGATCGGCTCGGGTCCCGGACGCTGGAAGGGCTGAACCTGATGGTCGACCCCCAGCGGAAGACGCTCGTCGCCGCCGGGCCCGTGCCCGCCGCGAGCATCGAGGCCACGCCGCGTTGACGGCCCATCGCGACATCACGAATCACCGCACTCTTCGAGAAGGATGAACCTCCCATGGCCACCGACACGACCGACCTCAACGCCCAGGTCCAGGGCATCAAGGACGAGTACAAGTACGGCTTCCACGACTCGGTCGACAACTACTCGTTCCAGAGCGGCAAGGGGCTGAACAAGGAGATCGTCGACCAGATCTCCGAGATGAAGAACGAGCCGCAGTGGATGCGCGACATCCGCCTCAAGGCGCTCGACGTCTTCTGGTCGAAGCCGACCCCGCTCTGGGGCGGCGAGCTCGGCGAGCTGAACTACGACGACATCCGCTACTTCATGAAGGCGTCGGACCGCCAGGGCAAGACCTGGGACGACGTGCCGGCCGAGATCAAGAACACGTTCGAGAAGCTCGGCATCCCCGAGGCCGAGCGGAAGTTCCTCGCCGGCGTCGGCGCCCAGTACGACTCGGAGGTCGTCTACCACAGCCTCCGCGACGACCTCGAGAAGAAGGGCGTCATCTTCACCGACACCGACACCGCCGTCCGCGACTATCCCGACCTCGTCAAGGAGTACTTCGGCACGATCATCCCGACCGCCGACAACAAGTTCGCCGCGCTCAACACGGCGGTCTGGTCGGGCGGGTCGTTCGTCTACGTCCCGGCCGGCGTGAAGGTCGACATCCCGCTCCAGGCCTACTTCCGGATCAACGCCGAGAACATGGGCCAGTTCGAGCGGACGCTGATCATCGTCGAGGAGGGGGCGCAGGTCCACTACGTCGAGGGCTGCACCGCCCCGATCTTCACGACCGAGAGCCTGCACTCGGCCGTCGTCGAGGTCATCGTCAAGAAGGGCGGCCGCTGCCGCTACACGACGATCCAGAACTGGGCGAACAACATCTACAACCTCGTCACCAAGCGGGCCGTCGCCTACGAGGACGCCCTGATGGAGTGGGTCGACGGCAACCTCGGCAGCCGCCTGACGATGAAGTACCCGGCCGTCCACATGCGCGGCAAGGGCGCCCGCGGCGAGATCCTCTCGATCGCCTTCGCCGGCAAGGGCCAGCACCAGGACGCCGGCGGCAAGGTCGTCCACGAGGCGCCCTACACCAGCTCGCGGATCATCTCCAAGAGCATCAGCAAGAACGGCGGCCGGGCGAGCTACCGCGGCCTGCTCAAGATCGCCGACGGCGCGAAGGGCTCGAAGTCGAACGTCGTCTGCGACGCCCTGATCCTCGACGACAAGAGCCGGTCGGACACGTACCCGTACATCGAGATCGACGAGGACGACGTCAAGGTCGGCCACGAGGCGAGCGTCTCGAAGATCGGCGAGGAGCAGCTCTTCTACCTGATGAGCCGCGGCCTCTCCGAGGCCGAGGCCGCGACGATGATCGTCAGCGGCTTCATCGAGCCGCTCGTCAAGGAGCTGCCGATGGAGTACGCCGTCGAGATGAACAAGCTGATCCAGCTCCAGATGGAGGGGTCGGTCGGCTGACGTCAGGCCGGATCGCGGTGGGCCCATAGACGGGGCGACGGACGCATGGAGAACATCTTCCCCTACGTCTTCCTCGGCGGGCTCGCCGTCGCCCTGCTCGGGTTTCTCGCGCTGATCGTCGTCGCCTTCGGGGTCCGCTGGTGGTGGGGCCTGTCCTCGCTGGTCTTCCCGCCGATGGCGTTCGTGTTCGCGTCCCAGCACCTCAAGAAGTCTTGGATTCCGCTGACGACGCTGTTTCTCGGACTGGCCGTCGCGTCGTTCCCGCCGCTCTACACGAGGCTGACGCCCGTCGACCTCGGGCCGAGGGAAACGATCGTCGAGGGCGAGACGCACGTGACGCTCACCGGCTGGGATCGCAAGGACTACTCGCTCCTGAGGCAGAAGCCCGAGATCGTCGTGCTCCAGATGGCCAACCCCGACGTGACCGACGCGACCCTGGACCATCTCAAGGAGATGAAGCGGCTCCGCGAGCTGGATCTCAACGACTCGGGCATCACGGATGCCGGGCTCGTCGTCCTCGCGGGGCTGCCGGCGCTGGAGAGCCTGCGGCTGAGGAACACCAAGGTGAGCGACAAAGGCTTCGCCGAATCGCTGGCGACTCGCGACGGGCTCAGGCAGCTCGACCTCCGCGGCACGGGCGTCAGCCGCGAGGCCGTGCAGTCGTGGAAGGACGCGAAACCGGGTCGGAGGGCCCTGCAATGAGCATGACCCTGGATCAGTCCCAGCCCGCGGGCCCCGCCAACGCGCGATTCCTCGCGATCGCCTGCGAGCTGGCCTATCTGCCCGAGCCCGCCGCCCAGGAGGGTTTCCGGTCGCGGCTCGGCCTCGAGGCGAAGCTGATCTCGGTGGACAACACGCAGGCGTACGTTGCCGAGAGCGACGACGCGGTCGTCGTGGCCTTCCGCGGATCGGAGGCGCCGACGACCCTCGACGGGCTCAAGGACTGGCTGCTCACGAACGCCGACAATTTCCTGATCCTGCCCGAGGGCCGGATCGGCACCGACTTCGCCGCCGCGGGCGTCGGGGCGCGGTTCCACAAGGGGTTCATGTCGGCGTTGGCTGAAGTCTGGGACCCGCTCTTCGCGGCCGTCGACGCGGCGATCAAGGCGAAGGAGCGCCCGCTCTGGATCACCGGCCACAGCCTGGGCGGTTCGCTGGCCCTGCTGGCCGCGTGGCGGCTCCAACAGAACTTCATCTCGGTGTTCCAGGTCACGACCTTCGGCGCCCCCATGGTCGGCAATCAGGTCGCGGCCGAGGCGTTCCAGAAGGAGTTCCCCGGCAGGATCGCCCGCTACGTCGACGGCCTCGACCTCGTCCCGCTCCTGCCGACGGTCAGCCTGATCGCCAACACCTACACGCACTGCCTGGCCGAAGAGCTGCTCGAGGCCGCCTCGGGCGACCCGGCGCAATCCGTCGTGAAGAGCTTCGCCGGCCGGGCGGTCGACGGCGTGCTCGACCTCACACTCATGGACGAGGTCTGGGGCCAGCTTCAGCAACGAATCGCCCACCACATGGTCGCCAACTATCAGGCCAGGATCGACGAGCGCCTTGGCAAGCTCGCCTGATCGTCCGGTCCCGTCATTTGACCCGGATTCCGCACCACGAAGAGATCAAGCCCCGCGATGAGCAGCGCCACAGCCTCCACCCCCGCGACCGGCTTCTCCGAGGCCGCCTTCGACGCCTTCCTCAAGGGTCGTGACGAGCCCGAGTGGCTCCGCGCCCGCCGCAAGGAGGCCTTCGAAGCTCTACCGCTCGCTCCCCTGGCCCACGCTCCGCGACGAGGAGTGGCGGCGGACCGACATCCGGGCGCTGAAGCTCAGCCAGTTCGCGCCCCGGACTCGAACGCCGCCCCGTCAAACGAGGAGAAGGCCGCTCTCGCCCCGGTCTGGGACGGCCTGAGCGCCCACTACCCGACCGGCATCGAGCAGATCAACGCGACCGTCACGCGCAAGGCCGACGCCGGCAAGCTCGGCAAGGCCGTGTTCCTCGACCTGGCGACGGCCGTCAAGGAGCATCCCGAGCTCGTCAAGAAATACCTGCTCACCGACGCCGTCCATGCCGACGCCGATGCCCTCTCGGCCCTCCATGCCGCGTTCTGGACGGGCGGGACGGTGCTCTACGTGCCCAGGGGCGTGACGGTCGAGGCGCCGCTGTTCAGCCTCGTCGGGCTCGCCGGCAAGGGGAAGGTCGACTTCGACCATACGCTCGTGATCCTCGAGGAGGGGGCCGAGGCGACGCTCGTCCGCGAGACGACGGCGCGGGGGCGAGATGGGTCGGCGAGCCTCCATTGCGGGGCCGTCGAGCTGTTCGTCGGCCAGGGTGCGCGGCTCCGGTTCGTCAACGTGCAGAACTGGGACGAGACCGCCTGGCACTTCAGCCGCGAGCGGGCCCTGGTCGGCCGCGACGCGACCCTGCAGTGGACCGTCGGCGGGCTCGGGTCGCGGCTCGCGAAGGTCAACCAGGAGGTCGCGCTCACCGGCCAGGGGGCCTCGGCGCAGGTCAATGGGGTGATGTTCACCACAGGAAAGCAGCACCTCGCCTACTTCACCCGCCAGGACCACATCGCGCCGAACACGCGGAGCGACCTGCTCTACAAGGGCGGGCTCAAGGACCAGTCCCGCGTCGTCTGGAAGGGGATGATCCGCGTCGAGAAGGACGCGCAGAAGACCGACGCGTATCAGAAGGACGACAACCTCATCCTCTCCGACGCCGCCCGCGCCGACTCGATCCCCGGCCTGGAGATCGAGGCCAACGACGTCCGCTGCACCCACGGCGCCACGGCCGGGCGGGTCGACGAGGACATGATCTTCTACGCCCAGGCCCGCGGCGTCGACCGCGAGACGGCGATCCGCCTGATCGTCGAGGGCTTCTTCGCCAACGTCTACGACCGGATCACGCTCGACCCCGTCCGCGAGACCCTCCGCAACGCCGTCGCCGAGAAGCTCGGCCACGCCGGAACGAGCGCGGAGCCGTTCGAGGACCGAGCCTTCGACAACCACTGATCTCTCCACACGACCACGATTGGAGTCCGACCGACATGGCCGAGTATGTTCACCCCGAGGTCCTCGTCTCCGCCGACTGGGTCCAGGAGCACCTGAAGGACCCCAAGGTCCGGATCGTCGAGAGCGACGAGGACGTGCTGCTCTACGACATGGGCCACATCCCCGGCGCCGTCAAGATCGACTGGCAGGGGGACCTCCAGGACCAGCTCATCCGCGACTACATCGACGCCGACAAGTTCGCCGCCATCTGCGCACGCTCGGGGATCGACAACGACACGACCGTCGTCTTCTACGGCGACAAGTCGAACTGGTGGGCCTGCTACGCGCTCTGGGCGTTCAAGCTCTTCGGCCACAAGGACTGCCGGATCATGAACGGCGGCCGGAAGCTCTGGATGGACGAGAAGCGGCCGACGACGACCGAGGTCCCGAAGTATCCCGCCACGAACTACAAGCCCGCGAAGGTCGACGAGAAGACCATCCGCGCCTTCCGCGACGAGGTCATGGCCCACTCGAAGGGCGGGAAGCCGCTGCTCGACGTGCGGAGCCCGAAGGAGTTCACCGGCGAGAAGACCGCACATGGAGGACTACCCGCAGGAGGGCTCGCTCCGCGGCGGCCACATCCCGGGCGCGAAGAGCGTGCCCTGGGGCCGGGCGGTCAACGACGACGGCACGTTCAAGTCGGCCGACGAGTTGAAGGCCATCTACGAGGGCGAGGTCGGGCTGAAGCCGAGCGATGACGTCGTGGCCTATTGCCGGATCGGCGAGCGGTCGAGCCTGACCTGGTTCGTGCTCACGTACCTGCTCGGCTATCCCCGCGTGCGGAATTACGACGGCTCGTGGTGCGAGTGGGGCAACCTCGTCCGCGCGCCGATCGCCAAGGGAGCCTGAGCCGTGCCCGCCGCGCTCGACTCGATCGTGCAGGACCTCGCCGATGCCGACCGGCAGGAGCGGATCGAGATCCTCATCGACTTCGCCAAGACCCTCCCCCCCTGCCCGACCGGCTGGCGGCGCACAAGGACGCGTCCCATCGCGTCGAGGAGTGCCAGTCGCCCGTCTATCTCTTCGTCGACCTCGAGGGGGACAGGGTCCGCCTCCACGCCGACGCGCCGATCGAGGCGCCCACCGTCCGGGGATTCGTCTCGCTCCTGGTCCAGGGGCTCGACGGCGCGACGGCCGAGGAGGTCCTGTCCGTCCCGCGCGACCTGATCGAGCGGATCGGCCTGCCCGAGATCCTCGGCATGCTCCGCGTCCGCGGCCTCTCGGGAGTGCTGGCACGGCTCAAGGGCGAGGTGTCCAGGGCCCTGATCGCGCGGGCCGAGGGATCGGCCGGTTGAGCGTTCGCCTCGATGCATGCGGGGCGATGCCGCCGCGCTTTTTACTCGAACCCCTGTCCAACATCGATACAATCTATCGATCCCCGGCAAGTGGCGCGGACTGTCCGCCCCCCCGTGGAGGCAGAGGAGCCGAGTCATGACCGCACGCCTGCTGGCGATCTCCCTCGGATGCGCGGCCGCGCTGGCCTTCGGGGGCGCTGCCAGGGCCCAGACCCCGGAGAAGGCCGACGCGACCAGGGCCGACTCTTCCAAGGCTGACTCTACGAAGGCCGGCGATTCCAAGGCCGACCCCAAGAAGGCCGGCCCGCCGCGGACCGAGACCGCGACCTTCGGCGGCGGCTGCTTCTGGTGCACCGAGGCGGTCTTCGAGCGGATCCCGGGCGTCAAGTCGGTGGTCTCGGGCTACTCGGGCGGCCTCGTGCCCAACCCCACGTACCAGATGGTCTGCTCGGGAGAGACCGGGCACGCCGAGGTCGTGCAGATCCAGTTCGACCCCGACCGGGTGACCTTCGAGGACCTGCTCCACGTCTTCTTCAAGACCCACGACCCGACGACGCCGAACGCCCAGGGGCCCGACTTCGGCACCCAGTACCGGTCGATCATCCTCTACCACAGCGACGAGCAGAAGAAGGCCGCGCTGAAGGTCAACCAGGAGATGAAGGCGAAGCGGACGTTCCGCGAGCCGGTCGTCACCGAGCTGGTGCCGTTCGTGGCGTTCTACCCGGCCGAGATGTATCACCAGGACTACTTCCGCAACCATCCGTACGAGGACTACAGCCAGGCCTTCATCGTGCCGAAGGTCCGCAAGCTCCGGTCGATTCTCGCCCCGGCGACGCAGCCCTCGAGGGCCGCGGCCAAGGGCGCCGCGGCGAAGTAGGTAAAGGCGCCCACGTCGGCTCGTTCTCTTCCCATCGATTCAGCACTTATTATGGGCTTCGGGACACTTGACGGCGGCTTGATTTGAGTGATTTAATGGGCGATCCTTAACAAAGAGAGAGGGACGGCCATGGCCGAGCAAGATGCGATCCTCGACGCGCTTCGTACGGTCAAGGATCCCGAGCTGAACGTCAACGTGGTCGACCTCGGGCTGGTCTACACGGTGCAGTCGCGCGGGCCCGAGGTCGATGTCGAGATGACGCTGACGACCCCGGCCTGCCCGGCGGGGCCGGAGATCCTCCGCAACGCCGTGGCGGCTCTCGAGAAGGTCGAGGGCGTCGAGAAGGCGAACGTGAAGCTCGTCATGAACCCGCCCTGGTCGCAAGACCGCATGACCGACGCGGCGCGGGATGAGCTGGGGATCTTCTGAGGCGGGGCGCTCTGGGGACGTTGAGTAAAGTCGACGTCGCGTTGGGAAAAGGGCTCTGCATGTCGTAATTAGGCCACCGGGCGTCACCGGGGCCGAAGATCTGACGTTAGATCGGCGACGGACCCAGGAGAAGTGCGGTCGATGGAGCGGGGAAAGGCACGTGGCCGTGCCTTTTTTCCTTGACCGCGCGCGCCGGTTTGTCTAAGACAATCCGACTCCTCTTGGGGATCCGATGAGACCCACCCTCCCTGGACATCGCCCCGGATCCCCACCGGGCGTCCCGAACCGGGATTGAACCGCCGTGGCCAGAAAAAAGACGTCGAAGGTCCGGGTGAACGTCAAGGCCTCGCTCTCGCGCCGACTGCGGGAGATCCGCCAGGAATTATTTGGCGACCACGGCGGTCCCGAGCTAGCCCGTCGCCTGAACCTGCCGGCGAGGACGTGGTACAACTATGAGACCGGCGTGACCGTGCCGGCCGAGGTCCTGCTCGCCTTCATCGACCACACCGGGGCCAACCCGCTTTGGCTGCTCTCGGGCGAGGGGCCGAAGTACCGGAGCGGGCTGGAGGACTCGGTCCTCGCCGACCTGTCGCCGATCCAGCTCATACGCCGCGGGCTGGAGAAGCTGGAGCAGGAGCCGAACGACGTCGTGTTCGTGGCGCCCGAGAACCTGCCGGGCGACATGATGTCGGACTTCGTGGCGATCAGCCTGGTGAGCCTCTCAGAGCTGGCGCGGCGGCCCGAGTCGACCGAGCCGCGGGTCGAGGGGCACATCCTGGCCTACCGCAAGTGGCTGCCGCACCCGCGCGAGACGGTGGGCGTCCGGCTGACCGACGAGGCGATGGCGCCGATCCTGCCGTCGGGCTCGGTGGTCGCCGTCGACCGCGCCGTCACCGATCCCGACCGGCTCCAGGGCCGCATGGTCGCGGCGGTGAGCGAGGGCACGCCGATGATTCGCTGGCTCGACGTCAGCGGCCGGCACCTGATCCTCCGGCCCAACCAGCCGAGCCGCGAGCACCCGCTGGTCCCCGTCGAGGTCGACAGCGGCCAGGCCCAGGGGTTGATCCTGGGGCAGGTCGTGTGGTCGTGGAGCTGCTTCAACGGGGGTTGAAGGGGCGCCCCGACTGCGGGGAATGCCGAGCGAAGTGTGAAGTGCGAAGTGCGAAGTGCGAAGAACGCGGAGCTGATCTTCACTCCGCACTCTTCACTCGGCACTCCGCTCTCGGCTTTCCCGCTCTTCACCTTCCGAGCCCTCCGTCCGAGCGGCCCGGCCGTGCCGGTTTTCGCTTGCCTCGCCGCGCCGGCCCGGTCATCCTGACGGACGTCGAGCGGCCCTCCCGCCCGCGTGCCCGGCGACGGGTCGCCATCTCTCTCCCACCCCGTCCGATCAGGACCGCGTCCCCGTCATGTCCTCGCCCCGCGCCGCGAGCCTCCGGCTGGACGCGCTCGTGATGAATGCCCGCGAGCCGGCCTTCGTGCTCGGCCCCGATCGCCGCGTGCTCGGCGTGAACCGCGCGATGGAGGAGCTGACCGGGCACGCGGCCGACTCGATCATCGGGCTCGTGTGCCGCCCGCACGGGCCGACGCGGGCCGGCGACCTCGAGGGCCTCGGCGGCAGCCTGTACCCGCCGCCCGAGGCGCTCGCCGGCCGGCCCGCCGGCGCGATGACGCTGTTCCTCCACGCCGGCGGCGAGCGCCGCTGGCGCAGGGTCGAGTTCTGGCCGTTCCACGGCGACGACGGCGGCCTGCTCGGCCTCTTCGGGCTGGTCCGGCAGACGGCCGACGAGCGGCACGCGCCCGACGCCGAGTCGCAGCGGCTCCGCGCCGAGCTGCTCGAGGTCCGCGCCCGGCTCGCCCGGCGGTTCGGCGTCGACTCGCTCATCGGCCGCGGCCCCGCCCACCGCCGTCTGCTCGACCAGGTCAAGGCGGCGAGCGCATCGGGCGCGTCGGCGCTGATCGTCGGCGAGGTCGGGACGGGCAAGCGCACCGTCGCGCGGACCATCCACGCGCTGGGACCGACCCGGCACGCGGTGCTCTTGCCCCTCGACTGCGCGGCGCTGCCGCCGGAGACCCTCGGACGCCACCTGTTCGGGCCCGAGGACGACGACGGGGACGGGGATCGGCCCGCCGCCCGGCTCGCCCTGGCCGACGGCGCGACGCTGCTCCTGATCGACGTCCTCGAGCTGCCGCGGGACCTTCAGGGCCGCCTGGCCGGCGCGCTCGACGGCCGGGTCCGGGTCCTGGCGACGACCGCCGACGACCCCGACACCGCGCTCCGGGCCGAGCGGCTCCGGCCCGATCTCTATTACGCCCTGACCTCGCTCGTCCTCCGCCTCCGCGCGCTCCGCGACCGGCTCGACGACGTGCCCGTGCTGGCCCAGCACTTCCTGGAGCGCGCCAACCAGCGCGGCGGCCGCCAGCGCGCGGGGTTCGCTCCCGACGCGATCGAGGCCCTCGTCGCCTACGACTGGCCGGGCAATCTCCGCGAGCTGGCCCGCGTGGTCGACTCCGCCGCACGGCACGGGCCCCGACGACCGGATCGCCGCCGCCGACCTGCCCGCCGCCATCCGCGGCCACCTCGGCGGCGCCTACCTGCCTCCGCCCCCCCCGGCGCCGGTCTCGCTCGACGCGACCCTGGTCGACGTCGAGCGCCGGCTGATCGAACAGACTCTCGCCCGCGCCCGCCACAACAAGTCCCGCGCCGCCGAGTTGCTCGGCATCTCGCGCCCGCGGCTCTACCGGCGGATCAAGGAACTCGGCCTGCCGGACGAACCCGAGCCGCCCGACGAGCCTCCGTCGTCCAACGGACCACCGGCTCCCGGGACCTGATCATGCCCCACTTCGAAGTCCGACCGATCGTCCTCGAAGGCCGGCTCACCCGGCTCGAGCCCCTCGGCCTCGAACACGTCGACGCCCTCGCCGAGGCCGGCTCCCACCCCGCGATCTTCCGCTGGTTCTCCGACGACCTGGGGCACGCCGACGCCTTTCGCCCCTGGGTCGAGCGGGCGCTCGACGAGCTGGCCCGCGGCGTCTCCCTGCCGTTCACGACGATCGACGCGCGCTCCGGTCGTGTGGTCGGCTCGACCCGATTCATGGCAATCGTCCCCGCGCATCTTCGCGTCGAGATCGGCTCGACCTGGCTCACCCCGATCGCCCAGCGGTCAGGGATCAACCGCGAGGCGAAGCGGCTGATGCTCCGCCACGCGTTCGAGACCTGGCGCGTCCGCCGCGTCGAGTTCAAGACGCACGCGTCGAACGTCCAGTCCCGGACGGCGCTCGCGCGGCTGGGGGCCGTCGAGGAGGGAATCCTCCGCAAGCACATGGTCATGCCCGACGGGAGCGCGCGGGACAGCGTCTACTTCAGCGTCCTGGACGAGGAATGGCCCGCGATCGGTTCGAGCCTCCGGGCCGAGGGCTGAGGCTCCCGTCACGCCGCCGCGGCCGTGTCGTCGGGCAACTCCCCGCTCCGCTCGAGCTGCTTGTAGCGGAGGTACGAGAAGACGATGGGCCAGACGACCGCGGGCAACAGGGCGATGAGCGACATCCAGACCGGCAGCCCGGCGACGCAGAGCACGAACCCCACGAGCCCCGCGCCGACGAACCACCACGCCGCCACCCGGTGCGTGTCGGACCAGACCCGCTCGCTCGCCAGGGTCCACGGCGTCCGCACGCCCATGTAGAGGTTGCGCTTGATCTTCCCCATCACGTTCCCCATCAAGGCGAACATCAGCATCACGCCGCCGCCCAGGGCACGCGAGACGTCGATCCTCGGCTCCAGGGCGGCCCAGAGGATCAGGGCGTGAATGTAGCCGAACAGGCCGATCATCAGGACCATGATGAAGAGATAGACCGAGCGCGACTTCCCCAGGTCGAACGGCTTCGGCGACAGCGCCGGGAGGATCGCGAACAGGCCGAGCAGGCCGAGCATCACGCCCGGCGTGAGCCAGATCGACGAGCGCGAGCCCCAGCCGTCGATCTCCCCGCGGAAGTTCCAGTGCATCGGGATGCGGTCCGGCAGCCGCGGATAGAACCAGAGGCTCGCCGCGAACGCCGCCGCCACGAGCACGAACGCGCAGGTCCAGTAGGTCCGATTCATCCGCCTTCGCCCGGTCTGGTGCGCCCTCCCAGGAGGTCCAAAATCCGCGCCGCGACGTCCTCGACGACCGTCGTGTTCAGCGCGTAGAAGATCTGCTGCCCCTCGCGCCGGCTCCGGATCAGGCCGGCGTCCTTCAGGACGGAGAAATGGTGCGAGACCGACGGCTTGGTCATGTCGAACCGGTCGGCGATCTCCCCGGCCGTCTTCTCGCCGCTCGACAGCAGCCGGAGGATCTCCCGCCGGGTCGGGTCCGAGAGCGCCTTGAAGGCTTCATTCATGACCACGCCCCGCGCCTCCGATCGGGTCTTCGCCGGCCGGGGGCGGATATTTTGAAATCCGTCTAATTATCTGCGGCGCCGGGGCGGCGTCAAGAACCGGCCCGCGCCGATCAGGCCGCGACTTCCGAAGCCTCGACCGCCACGATCGCCAGCCCGAGCCGGTCGGCCAGCGCGACGACGTCGGGCTGGTCGATGACGATCGTCTTGCCGGCCTCGATCGCGAGGACCTTCGCGCCGGCCTTCTGCAGGTTCTCGATCGTCGAGACGCCGACCGTCGGCACGTCGAACCGCATGTCCTGCTGCGGCTTGGCGACCTTCACCAGCGTCCAGCCGCCCGAGCGGCAGAGCGTGGCCGGCGCGCTCGATGCAGCGGTCGGTCCCCTCGATCGCCTCGACGGCGATGCGCCGCGCTCTCCTTGACGGCGACCGACTGGCCGACGTCGAGCCGGCCCATCTCCTTGGCCAGGCCCCAGCCGAACCGGACGTCGTTCCACTCGGCCTCGGTCGGCCGCCGCCGGGTCAGGATGCCGTGGTTCACGAGCAGCTCCGGGCAATAGTCGAGGGCCGAGGCGAACGACATCCCGTCCCGTTCGAACTCGGCGATCACGCCGAGCAGGATCGAGTCGTCGCGCTTGTCGGCGCGGAGCGTGTTGAACCAGAAGTGGAGCATGCGGCACGTCGGGCCAGAGCCGGACGATCCGCATGGGCGTGTACATGACGTTCTTCGTCACCTTGCCCGCCATCACGATCCGCCGGGCACGCTCGGCGCTTGAACGCGCGGATCATCCCGCCGAGCTTCGAGACGCCGACGACCTGGAACGAGTCGCAGAGCTCGGCCAGCACCTCGGGCGCCTCGTAGCGGATGCCGACGCAGGCGACCTGCAGCCCCTGCCGCCTCGCCGCCTCGGCGAAGAGGATCGGGAACCGGCCGCTGCCGGCGAGCAGCCCGATGGTGTCGGCGCGGTCGGGCGCGGTCGGCTTGCGGATGTCGGGTCATCTTCGTCGAGAGAGAGGCCACCGATCGGTTCGTCCCGGTCAGGCGCGTCGCGATCAGAACCCCGTCGGGTCGTCGTGCTCGCCGTGCTCATCCATCGCATTCGGCGACGCCGCGAGGACGGCGACCTGCGCCGCCAGCTCGCGCAGCTGCCGGTGCATGTCGGGCAGCCGGGCGATCATCTGGAAGATCCGCCGCTGCTCGCGGACCGGGATCGCCGGCGAGCCGAGCACGTGCTGCCCCGGCGGCACGCTTCGATGCACCCCGGCCTGCGCGCCGACGATGACCCGGTCGCCGATCTCCGTGTGGTCCTTGATCCCCGCCTGGCCGGCCAGGATGACGTAGTCGCCCGTCTTGCAACTGCCCGGCGATCCCCACCTGGCCGCACGAGCAGGTTGTGGCGGCCGATCCGGTTGTTGTGGCCGATCATCACGAGGTTGTCGATCTTCGTCCCCTCGCCGATCGTCGTCGCCTCGAACATCGCGCGGTCGACCGTGCAGTTCGAGCCGATCTCCACGTCCGGCGCCGACCTCGACCCGGCCGGTGTGCGGGCACCTTCACGTGGCGGCCGTCGACCGTGTGATACTTGAACCCGTCGCCGCCCAGGACCGTGCCGGCGTGGACCTCGACCCGGTCGCCGAGCACCACGCCCGGGTAGAGGACGACGTTGGGGTGGAGAACCACATCCCGACCCAGCTTGCAGCCCTCGCCGACGACGGCGCCGGGGTGGATCGTCGAGCCGTCGCCGACCTCGACGGCGTCGCCGACGTAAGCGAGCGGATAGATCGCCACATCGGCCCCCAGGATCGCGTCCGGCGCGACGTAGGCGCGCTCGTGGACGCCGGTCCACCGCGGCCGGGCGGCCTCGCCCAGGTGGGAGCGGACGGTCAGGAAGGCGGTGATCGGGTCGTCGACCTCGATCGCGGTCATCGCCGTCGGGCGGCCGGAAGTGCGGGCCGACGATGGCGGCCGAGGCGGGCGACGCCTTGAGCTGGCGGGCGAACCGCTCGCTCTCGACGAAGGTGATGTCCCCCGGCCCGGCCTCGTCGACGGGGCGTGCCGAGCGGATGGCGACGCTGCCGTCGCCGACCACGCGGCCCCGCACCAGCGCCGCGAGCTGATCCACCGTTGCGACCACGCGATGTCCTCTCTTCCATGAAAGGATCGGGACGCCGGGCCCTGACTCCAGGCCCTCCCCCGCGGATGGCCCGGGGATCGTAACCCGCCGGGCCGACCCGGGCAAGGCGACTCGGCCCGTTCTCCTCGTATCGTCCATCCCCCTAGGCCACGTCCAGTCGCGACCCCGGGCCGCGGGGGGTTGTTGTGCCTTTGTTGTGCATGACCTGCGCCGGATGGGTCGAGGAAGGAATTCCGGACGCTCGCCGGGTCGGCGGTGGCGCCCGGCGAGCCGGTCGTCGCGACCCGGGCCGGCTTCGGCTCGGTTGGCCGCGGCCGGGCAAGGCTCTGTCCAGGATCTCTGGCCCTCGAATGGGTGCCTGGGCTCCCTTCTTCACCCTCCCTGTGGGGAGGGCAGGGTGGGGGGTGAGCGGGACCGAGGTGCCGGCAAAGGCTAGCGGCCTCTCACCGGCCACCCCCCACCCTGCCCTCCCCCACAAGGGGGGAGGGGAAGATAAGCCGGCTTCGCGCTCTGGAGAGAACGATCCCGCCCCCGATCACGATCATAGGGATAGATGCTGCGCACGACGTCGCGCGCAGCGACCCTCCAGGATCACAACCCAAGGCCGAACACCCATGCGTTCCGAGAAGCAGCGCGAGGCGAGCCGAATCAACGGCGCAAAATCCCGCGGCCCCACCTCCCCCGAGGGCAAGGACGTCTCCAAGTTCAACGGCGTGACCCACGGCCTCTGCGCCGTGCACCTCATCCTCCCCGGCGAGGACCCCGCCGGCTCTGACGCCGAGTTCCAGGCCTGGGACAACGACTGGAGACCCGCCACAGCCACACCCGCGCCGTCCTCGTCCGGCGGGCCGCGATCGCCTCGTGGCGGCTGAACCGGGCCGTCAAGGCCGAGGCCGCCTGGCTCGGACGCCGCGCCGAACTGGCCGGCGACGCCTTCGACTTCGAACGCTTCAACCGCGCCGACCGCGCCGTCTCCCGCGCCGCCACCGACCCCGGCGGAGCCCTGTCCCTGCTGGAGATGGACGCCACGGGCATCGACCGCATCATCGCCTCCTGCGGCGAGCTCGAGCGGGCCCTGGAGGCCGGGCCGACCGCCTGGGACCAGCCGCATTACCACCAGCGGCTCATGCTCGTGACCAGGCACCGCCTCGACGAGTACCCGCACAACGCCGGCCCGATCCCCCGCGCTTCGGCGCGGCTGCTGGCGGCGAACAACGCCGAGTTCGCGAACAACCCGTGTTTCGACTACGGCCACTGCGTGGTCATCTTCCCGCTGCCCGAGGAGGAGCGCGAGGCGGCCGTCGAGCTGCTGAAGCGTGCGGTGGCCGAGAAGGTCCAGCGGCTCCGCGAGCTCCGCGCCACGATGCCCGACCCGGCCGAGTTGCGCGCCTGCGCCGTGGCGGCGGCGTATTGCGACGGTTCGGAGGAGGGGAAGCTGCGCCATCGCTACGAGATGGCGATCGATCGGTCGCTGCGGGCGACGATCGAGCAGCTGATCGCGCTGGAGAAGTCGGGGGCGGACCTGCCCGGAGATGATACGCAACACGATGAGATCAAAGTAGATACGACAGAAGCGCCGGCCTCGGCCGAACCTCCGGAGGCCGAGGCGCCGGGTTCGGTCGGCGCGCCTGAGCCCGGGTCGATCCCGACCCGGCCCGAGGCCCCGGTCCGGGTCCACAAGGCCCCGAATCCGGCCTCCTCGCGGCGCCGCAGACGCCGATCGCGGCGCTGAAATAAGTAGACGTCAACGCGAAAGAGCATGCCCGGACCCGGGCCGCGTCCGCTCCGGCGCCGACGTTCGCTGAGGTGCGATCGGCATCCGCCAACGCGACTCGGAGCCCGCAGGCTGCCTGCCTTGCCTGGCCTTTCATTGCAAGAAATGTCCGGTTTGTTAGGCCGCTCGGCCATCTCCGTCAGTAAGATGCTTTTGCGAGGAGCATCTCGATTCGATTCGTGGTTGAGCAACCCAGGGAGGCCACCATGGCGAGCGAGTCGTTCTCGAAGTGGGTCGGGCTGCCGGGGAGCGAGAAGGCCCCCGCGCCGGGCGCGAGCGTGGGCGAGCCGACGCCGGGCGACGAGACGTTCCAGGTCTCGGTCCGCGTCCGCCGCCGGACGCCGCTGCCGCCGGGGCCGCCGAGGCCGGGGCGGCACATGTCGCACGCCGAGTATGCCGCCAAGCACGGCGCCGACCCCGACGACGTCAAGGTTGTCGAGGGGTTCGCCAAGCACTTCGGGCTGGCCGTCAAGTCGGTCCTGCCGGCCGAACGCACGGTCATCCTCGAGGGGACGACCGCGGCGTTCTCGAAGGCGTTCCAGGTCGAGCTGCGGACGCACCGCCTGCCCGACGACACGTGGTATCGCGGGCGGCACGGGACGATCATGATCCCCGACGAGCTCAAGGGGATCGTCGTGGGCGTGTTCGGCCTCGACAACCGCCAGGTCGTCTGGCCGATGTTCCGCTGCGGCGCGATCCGCCGCCCGGCCGCGGCGGCCGGCATGAAGGCCGCCGCCGAGGCCACGCCGGCCGCCGCCTTCCAGACGCCGGGCGCGGTCACCGCGTTCTTCCCGAACGAGCTGGCGGCGATGTACAACTTCCCCGCCAACACCGACGGCACGGGGCAGACGGTCGGCATCGTCGAGCTCGGCGGCGGCTTCCGCCAGCAGGACCTCGACGCCTACTTCCAGAAGGCCGGCGTCGATAGCCCGCCGTCGATCTCCGTGGCCAAGGTCGCCCGGCGGCGCCACCAACACGCCGGCGCCGGACGACCCGGACATGCCCGACGTCGAGGTCCTGCTCGACATGGAGGTCGTCGGCTCGGCCGCGCCGGGGCGAAGATGGTCATGTACTTCATCAAGGATGGGTCGGACCAGCAGTGCCTGCTCGGAGTGACCACGGCGATCCACGACGCCAACGCCAAGAACACGATCCTCTCGCTGAGCTGGGGCGGCCCCGAGTTCGAGCCCGGCTCGGTCGGCGGCCAGGCCGCGCGGCTCCAGAAGCAGTTCCAGGACAACCTCAACGACGCGTTCCAGGCCGCCGCGCACCTCGGCATCACCGTGTGCGTCGCGTCGGGCGACAACGCCTCGGCCTGCCTGCCCGCCGACGACCCCCAGCGCCCCTGGGATGGCCACGCCCACGTCAGCTTCCCCGCGTCGAGCCCGTTCGCGCTCGCCTGCGGCGGCACCCACGTCATCGACTCGTCGGGCCCCGAAGGAGGAGTCCTGGCACCCCGAGGCGAACGTCGGCACCGGCGGCGGCATCAGCCGCTACTTCCCGATGCCGTCGTACCAGGACGGCGTCGTCAAGCAGGACGCCGTGAACCCGAAGGGCGGCCCCGGCCGGGGCGTGCCCGACGTCGCCGCCGACGCGGCGCAGGAGAGCGGCTATCGCGTCCTCGTCGACGGCCAGTGGTTCCCCGACCCGAAGGCCAAGCCGGACCCGTTCCCGCCGATCGGCGGCACGAGCGCCTCGGCGCCGCTGTGGGCCGCGTTGATCGCACGGATCAACCAGGCGCTCGGCACGAACGTCGGGTTCGTCAACCCGGCTGCTCTACCAGATCAAGGCCTCGGCGAAGGCCTATCACGACATCACGCTCGGCAACAACGGCGACTACAAGACCGCCGCCGGCTGGGACCCCTGCACCGGCCTGGGCACGCCCGACGGCACGGCCTTGCTCGCCGCGCTCCGGCCGCTCGTCGGAGGTCACACGACGCCGGCCGCCGCGCCGATCCCGGTCGCGGCCAAGGCGTAACTCGCGCCACCTCTCCCGCGTTCCCCCGCTGCCGGGGGACGATCCCTGGGGCCGGTCGGCGGCCGGCCCCGGGGTGAGAAACACGGGGAAAGCGGAGAGCAGAAGGCAGAAAGCACAAGGCACAGATCCTCGATTTTCTGCTGTTCGACATGTGCTTTGTGCTTTGTGCTTTCTGTTCTCCGCCTCCCGCTTCCCTCCAACGCCATCGCCCCCGGCGCGCTGCCACGCGCCAAGAGTCAGCGTCCGAGCCACTCTCACCGGGGAGGTCCACGATCATGAGCAAGGGCACTCCGACTCTCTCGGCCCGCGCGGCGACGCCGCGGGCGACGAAGATCGCGAACCGTCGCAAGGTCGCGGGCGCGGCGTCGGCCGCGCTGGCCGGCGGCGAGGCGTTCGCGCGGCACATCATCCAGTTCGACGCGGCCGATCCGCGTACCCGTTCGCCGCACTCGCTGCCGGCGGCGGAGATCATGCTGGCACAGTCGCGATCGCCGATCCCGTGGCCCTCGGGCAAGGCCCCGACGCCCGCCCCCCTGCCCCGCACGCCCGCGCCCACGAGCCCGCTGCCCGAGGCCGATTACCTGGTCGTCACCTGGACGACCGAAGAGGCGAAATGCCTCGCCGACCTCCTGACGCCCGGCCAGCCGAGCAACACCGCGTGGTATCCCTACACTCATAACTTCACCAAGGAATACGTCCCGATCATCCGCCCCGGCGCGCCGGCCGTGCAGGACAGCCACCGGCTCGCGAGCTACTTCCCGACGACCGATCGCCGGCAAGCGGGTGCTCTGCGTCAAGTCCGAGCTGCACTTCAGCCAGGACGGGCCGAAGATGCCGATCGCCAAGCTCTGGGCCCAGATGATCGCCGAGGTCAAGCCGAAGCTCGTCATCACCACCGGCACGGCCGGCGGCATCGGCGCGGGGATCGAGCTCGGCGACGTCGCCGTCGCGCCTTCGGTCCGGTTCGACTGCCAGGGCCGGTTCAAGTCGGCCCCGTTCCACGACGCCGTCTACAACTGCTCGAAGCTCAAGACGACCTCGTTCGGCGAGGCCGAGAAGCTCTTCGCCGCCAACCTGTCGCACCTGCCGCCGGCGAAGCGGCCGCCGACGATCTTCACGAAGGCCGCGCCCGGCATCGCGATCGCCGACGTGGTGACGACCGACTTCTTCGCCTTCGACGAGTCGACGGACCACTTCGGCCTCGAGGGCCTGGGCGCGGCCGTCGAGATGGGCGATGCCGTGCTCGGCATGGTCGTCGACGGCCTCGGCTCGTCGGCCCCGAAATGGACGGCCGTCCGGAACGCCTCCGACCCGCAGATCGACGCGACCGGGCTGACCCTGCGCAGACCCGCACCAAGGCCGGCCAGATCTACGAGAAGTTCGGCTACTGGACGACGATCTCCAGCGCCATCACGTGCTGGGCGCTGATCCTCGACAATTAGAGATGAGGAATCCCATGGCGACCATCCCTTACGCGCTGATCAAGGGCCGCGTGCTCCAGGCCAAGCCGTTCCCGATCGGCGGCCACACGCGCCCGCATTATCACCTGCTGATCGTGGCCGGCGGCCATCGGTTCGACGTCGCGGTGAATATCGTCTCGGAAGACCCGCACGTCGCCGACGTCCGCGTCCTTTACGCGATCAAACAGCGCTTCACGCCGAAGACCGCCGCGACCCTGAAGGGCCTTGGCGAAGGTGTTTCCAGCCTCGCGCAAGGCTCGCCGCTCCGGCTCGATTACGTGTCCGACGGCCTCGTGACCCGGTCCGACATGACGCCCCTGCCGCTGTACAATCCCGGCTCGGCGCGGCACGGCGGGGGGTCGGACGCGATCATGGACCTCGTCGGCAAGGCCGTCGGCAAGGCGGGCGTCACCGCGTTCGCCTTCGGCCATCGCTACGATCCGAGCAAGAAGCCCGACCCGACGTGGGGCTTCTCGCCCGACGACGGCGTGCACAACATCCACATGAACCAGGGCAACGCCCCGAACAATCACGGCAACGAGAACGGCCGGCACCAGGACGGCGCCCTCTGGCTCCACGACGAGGCGTCCGACTCCTGGAGCGCCGTCTATGTGGCGTTCCAGACCCAATCGTGGGACAACGGCCCGGATGGCTTCCCGATCGGCGCCGGCCGGCGGATGACGACGGCGGCGGCGACCTGAAGCAGGCCGGCCTAGCTCAGGCCGTGACGTCCGCGCCCCCGCGACCGGCCCCGGCCAGCGACCGGAGCGGGGGGAGCGGACACCCCAGCGAGTCGGCGATGGCGTGGAGCAGCTCCCCTTCCTCGAGGGTGATCCTCCCGTCGGCCCCGATGCACGCCGCGGAGCCCGCGAGGATCTGCTTCTTCAGGCCCGGCGCGGCCGCGGCGAGGTCGTCGAGCGCGCGGTCGAGCGAGTCGAGGTCCAGGTCGCTCGCGTAGAGCGTGGCGTCGACCTCGGGCCATCCCAGCGAGCGGGCCCCGGCCGCGAAGGCCCGCGCCGCGTCGTCCGGATTCGAGCTGCCGACGATCGCCAGCGTCCCCAGGACCTGCCGTGCCGCCCCGGCGAGCGGGGCCGACGCGTTGTAGACCGCGCGCGAAGGCCGGCCGCCCCCCGGTTCGGCGCGGAGGACGAGCCGGCGGAGTGCGTACTCGTAGAGGCTCACCTGGTTGTCGGCCTGGACCAGCGCGTCGACGCAGGCGGCGAACCGGGCGAACTGGTCGCGCGAGAGCCGCCGGAGCGCCGGCACGGCCATCGAGACCAGCGGCAGCCGCGAGTCGGCGCGGCAGTCGGAGCGACCTCGGGCAGGATCGCCTCGACCTTCCGATGCACGGCGGGATCGGCGCACGCGGCGAGCCGCGGAGCTGCTCGGCCCGGACCGATTCGCGCTCGAGGTCGACCAGCAGGGCATAGACGATCGCGCGGGCGCCGAACGGCTCGTAGGCCATCTCCTTGAGCGACCCCGGCAGCGCGGCCAGCACGCCCGACGGCATAGGCGAGCTGCCGCGGGTCGACGGTCCCGATGCGAGCGACCATCTCGGCCGGATCGAAGCCGAAATCCCCGCGCCGGGTGCGGCACCCGCGGGCGGAGCGTCGGCCGGGCCGCGGCCTCGTCGGTCGCTGCCGGTGGCGGCTCGATCCGCACGGTCGGAGAAGTCGCCGTCGAACGAGGGATCGATCCGGCGGATCCGCTCGACCAGCGGCGGATGGGTGGCGAGGCCGCTGAAGAGGTGGCCGACGGCGTCGCCGAAGAACAGGTGGCTCGCCTCCTCGGCGTCGGGGGCCTGGACCTGCGAGCCCTCGGCCAGGGCGCCGATCTTCTTGAGGGCGCCGGCGATGCCGTCGGGATTGCGGGTGAACTGCACGGCCGAGGCGTCGGCCAGGAACTCGCGCTGGCGGCTGACGGCCGCCTTGATCAGGTTGCCGAAGAAGACGCCGACGTAGCCGAGCACGTAGAGGGCCAGGCCGATCAGCGGCCAGGGGATGCCGCCCTTGCGGTCGTCGTCGCGGCGTCCGCCGACCGGCCGGAGTTCGCCGTGCTCCGGAAGATGATCCAGCCGGTCATGCCGATGCAGCAGGATGCCGTAGAGCACGCCCATCAGCCGGATGTTCGAGCCGCATGTCGCCGTTGAGGATGTGGCTGAACTCGTGGGCGATCACGCCCTGGAGCTCGTCGCGGGTGAGGTCGCGGATGCAGCCCCGGGTGACGCCGATGACGGCGTCGCCCGGCGTGTAGCCGGCGGCGAAGGCGTTGATGCCGTCCTCCTGCTCGAGCAGGTAGACCGGCGGCACCGGCGTGCCCGAGGCGATCGCCATCTCCTCGACGACGTTGAGGATCTTCCGCTCGTCGGGGTCGGCCGTCTCGGGCGAGCAGCGGGCGCCCGCCCAGCATCTCGGCGACGGTGTGCCCGCCGCCGGCCAGCGAGGCGATCCGGTACAGGCTGCCGCCGCCGATCAGCAGCCAGCGTCCCCGCCGCCACGACGCCGAACAGGCCGGGATCCCAGAGCGACGATGCTCGCGGCGCGCGCCGGTCCGTCAGAATCGCTCGACGCAACGACAGGATCACCGTCGACGACGGCGTAGGCCAGCAGGACGATCAGGACGACCGCCGCGGCGAAGTAGAAGACGAGCAGGCCGGTCTTCCGGCGGGCGGTCTCCTGGTGCTGGAAGAAGTCCATCGAGAACGACCGACCCGCGCTCGGTCAGAACGCACCCGCGGCGCCTCGCGCTCCTTGGGCGACTCGATCTCGAAGAGCTGCGCCGGGGCGAAGCCGCCGATGCCCGCGACGACGTTGTTCGGGAACGTCTCGCGCTGGGTGTTGTAGACCATGACCGCGTCGTTGAACGCCTGGCGGGCGAAGGCGACCTTGTTCTCGGTCGAGGTCAGCTCCTCCTGGAGCGCCAGCATGTTCTGGTTGGCCTTGAGGTCGGGATAGGCCTCGGCCAGGGCGAAGAGCCGGCCCGAGGGCGCCGGTGAGCTGGCCCTCGGCCGCGCCGAGGCCGCTCATCGCCGCCGGGTCGCCCGGGCTGGCCGCCGCCGCGCTGGCTGGCGGTCACGGCCGAGTTCCGGGCGTTGATCACGGCCTCGAGCGTCTCGCGCTCGTGCTTCATGTAGCCCTTGGCCGTCTCGACCAGGTTGGGGATCAGGTCGTAGCGCCGCTTGAGCTGGACGTCGATCTGGCTGAAGGCGTTCTTGTAGCGGTTCCGCAGGGTCACCAGGCGTGTTGTACACCCCGACCGCGAAGATCAGGAACAGCACGACGACCGCGCCCGACCCGATCAGGATCGTGGCGGTGGTGCTGAGGGCGAAGACGATCGGCATGGCGATTCGACTCCCGAAGAGGGGTCCGGGCGGTGCGATGTCACTCGGTCGAGGCGGCGACCGGCTCGGAGGGGGATTCGCGTCACGGCTCGCAATCTTGCGGAGGACCCGCCGCGGGCCGCGCCGTCGGTTCCGAATGCGTCGAGTGTGCCAGCGACGGCGCCCGAAGTCGAGCCTCTCGGTTCATTTGTTGAACGGAGGGCCGCCGGCCCGCTTCCTCGCGGACTTCACGGAATCTTCACTCCCATCAAGACAGCTAGAGGCATCATGGATTGCTTTGCAGGCGGGGGCGAGATCGGCTAGCGTCAATCCGGGGCCGCACCGAGGGTGGCGCGTCCCGGTCGGAGGGCCCGAGCTTGGTCGACAACCAGAAAGACCGCCTCGGGATGGAGCTCGCCGGCGGGCGGTACAGGATCGTCGGGCGGATCGGCGCGGGCAGCATGGGGCTCGTCTACCGCGCCCAGGACCGCAACCTCGGCACCGACGTGGTGATCAAGTTCCCCGTCGCTGCCGACCCGTCGATGGACCGGACCGACCTGCTCGAGCGGTTCAACCGCGAGATCCGCTCGCTCGTGAAGCTGAGCCATCCGCACGTCGTCAAGGTCATCGACGTCGGCGAGGACGCGGGCAGCCCGTATGTCGTGCTCCAGTACCTCTCGGGCGGGACGCTCAAGGACCGACTCGCGCCGACCGACGAGGGCGGGCCGAGGCCGATGCCGCCGGAGTCGCTGCACCGCTGGCTGGCCGACGTGGCCCGGGCGCTCGACTTCGTCCACGCCCAGGGCCACATCCACCGCGACGTCAAGCCGGCGAACATCCTCTTCGACGGCCACGGCAACGCCTTCCTGGGCGACTTCGGCATCATCAAGGCCCTCGCGTCCGACCTCGACGACGCCTGGCGCGACAACTCGCTGACGGCCCCCGGCTTCCTCCTCGGCACGCCCGGCTACGTCGCCCCCGAGATCGTCATGGGCAACCCGCCCGACGGCCGGTCCGACCAGTACGCGCTCGCCCTGACGGTCCACGAGGTCCTCACGGGCCACAACCTGATGGCCGGGCCCTCGCCGTCGGCCACGATCGTGAACCAGACGAAGGTCGAGCTGCCGCTCCTTTCCGACCTCCTGCCCCGCGTCCCCCGCCGCGCGGCCGAGGCGGTCCGGCGAGGCCTGGCGAAGTCGGCGGCCGACCGATTCCCGTCCTGCGCCGAGATGGCTCACGAGATCCTGGCGGAGATCCCGAAGACCGTCCCGCCCGACGCCCTCGAGTCGGAGACGGCGATGATGCCGGGCGTCTCGCTCTGCCCGAACTGCTACGCCGCCGTCCCGCTCGGCGAGGCGAAGGAAGGCGACCGGGTCCGGTGCGAGGCATGCCAGACCACGTCTCTGGTCCGCCTCTCGGGCCGGTTCCCGATCCTGAGCGCGGCCGGGCCGTCGCCCGCGCGCCCGACCCAGCCGTCTCCGCCTGCGCCACGTCGGATGATCTCGCCCTCGGCGCGACGGTCGCGATGCCGTCGGCCCGCCTCCAACCGTCGATCGCGGCGACCCAGCAGACGGCGTGGGAGGGACCGTCGTCGCCGACGAACCTCGCGGTCCAGCCGCGGCGGTCGGTCCTCCGGTCGATGGTGCCCGTCGGCCTGCTCGTGCTGCTCCTGGGTGGCGGTTTCTGGATCATGGGCCCGGGTCGCCGCGCCGAGAACACGGGCATGATCCGCGACCCCGGACCGGACCCGGTGCCGAGCGGCGCCGATCTCGCCCCGCCGGCGCCGGTCGAGATCAACATCGCGTACGGGACCGAGAAGGCCAAGTGGCTCCAGGCGGCCCTCCGCGAGTTCGAGAAGACGCCCGCCGGCGCGCGGTCGCACATCAACCTGATCGGGATGGGCTCGGTCGAGGGCGCCCACGCGATCCTCGCCGGCGAGAAGCCGACGCCGATCCACGTCTGGTCGCCGGCGAGCAGCGCCTATCGCGAGGTGTTCGTCCACGAGTGGTCGGTCCGCCACGGCGGCTCGCCGATCGGCCGCGCCCAGGACCTGGCGCTCACGCCCATGGTGTTCGTCCTCTGGGAGAAGCGGTACGACGAATTCGTGCGGCGGTACAAGACCGTCACGTTCCGGACGATCGGCGAGGCGATGGCCGAGCCCGGCGGCTGGGGCTCGATCGCGGGCAAGCCCGAGTGGGGCCTGTTCAAGTTCGGCCACGCCCACCCGAACCAGTCGAACAGCGGTATGCTGGCGCTCGTGCTGATGGCGTATGAGTTCGCCGGCAAGCATCGCGACCTGACGCTCGCCGACGTCACCCGGCCCGAGTTCCAGGAGTGGTTCCGCAGCTTCGAGCGCGCGCTGACCCGCCACGGCGGGAAGCTGACCCACAGCACCGGCACGCTGATGCAGGAGATGGTCAAGCGCGGGCCGTCGCAGTACGACGGGCTGCTCGTCTACGAGAACCTCGCGGTCGAGTACATGACGCTGGCCCGCGAGCACTGGGGCGACGACGGCGTCCTCCGCGTCGTCTATCCCGACCCGAACATCTGGAACGACCACCCCTACTACATCCTCGACGTCCCCTGGAGCGGCCCCGCCCAGCGCAAGGCCGCGGGCGAGTTCCTCGCGTTCCTGATGACCGAGCCGATCCAGCGCCTCGCGGTGGCCGACGGCTTCCGGCCCGGCAACGCCTCGGTGTCCCCGCACTACCCGGGCAGCCCCCTCTCCGAGAACGAGCGCCACGGCGTCCGCATCGACGCGGCGCTCCGCCTCTGCGACCCGCCGAAGGCCGACGTGCTGAACGCGCTGCTCTCCTCGTTCCAGCGCCTCGAGCCGTGATACAGCGGCCGCGCGGGATCGGCGTCGCGTCGTCTACAATAGGCGCCGTTCCCCGCCCCGTGCCGCCACTCGCCGCCAACGATGGGAGCGCAGCGATGCGTCCATGTCCGTTCGTCGCCGCCTGTCTCCTCGCGGCCGCTCACCCGGCCCTCGCGCAGTCCGACTGGCGCGGCGTGGGGAACGACCCGGGGTGCAGTCGGTACTCGTTGCTCGCCCAGATCAACCGCGAGAACGTGGCGCGGCTGAAGCCAGCCTGGACCTATCACACCGGAGAGCTCAAGGGCGGCAAGGGCCGGACGATCGAGTGCACGCCGATCGTCGTGGACGGCGTGATGTATATCACGACCGCATACCTTCGCGTCGTGGCACTCGACGCCGCGAGCGGCAAGGAACTCTGGACCTTCGACCCGCTCCGCGACCACAAGTCGCGCCACGAGCCGACCTCGGGCGGCGTGAACCGCGGCTGCGCCTACTGGTCGGACGGCCAACCCGCCGGGCGCGGCGGATCATCCACGGGACGTCCGATGGGCGACTGTTCTCGCTCGACGCGAAGACGGGCAAGCTCGACACCGCGTTCGGCGCCGGCGGCATCCGCGACCTCCGCGCGGAGCTCGACCCCAAGGTCGCCGCGCTCGGTTACGGGCCGACGTCGGCCCCTGTCCTCTGGCGGGACACGATCATCATCGGCGTGGCCACGGGCGAGGGCCCCGATATCGCGGCGCCGGGCGACATACGCGCGTTCGACGTCCGGACGGGCAAGGAGGCGTGGCGGTTCCACACCGTTCCGCATCGCGGCGAGTTCGGCAACGACACGTGGGAGGGCGACTCCTGGAAAGGTCGCGGCGGCGCGAACGCGTGGGGCGGGCTGAGCGTCGACGCGGAGCGCGGGCTGGTCTTCGCCGGCACCGGGTCGGCCGCGTTCGACTTCTACGGCGGCGACCGACGCGGCGACAACCTGTTCGCCAACTGCACGCTCGCCCTCGACGCACGCACGGGCAAGCGGGTCTGGCACTTCCAGACGCTCCACCATGACCTCTGGGACCACGATCTGCCAACCTATCCCAACCTCGTCACCGTCACGCATGGCGGCCGGCGAGTCGACGCGGTGGCCCAGGTCACGAAGACGGGGTACGTCTTCCTCTTCGACCGCGAGACGGGCAAGCCGCTCTTCGACGTGCGCGAGACGCCCGTCCCCGCCTCCGACGTCCCGGGCGAGCGGGCCGCCGCGACGCAGCCGATCCCCGTGAAGCCGCCGCCGTTCGCGGCCCAGTCGCTCGACGCGTCGAACGCCACCGACATCGGCTCGTCGAACCGCGCGGCCATCCTCGCGCGGCTCCGCGAGGTCCGCGGCGGGCCGGCGTTCAACCCGCCGAGCCTGCAGGGGACGGTCGTCATCCCCGGCTTCCACGGCGGCGCGACCTGGTCGGGCGCATCGTTCGACCCCACGACCGGGCTGCTCTACGTGAACGCCAACAACGTGCCGAACATCATCACTCTGGCCATGGCCGGCGAGACCCCGTCCCGCCACGGGCCGTACGGCCACCTGGGCTATGTCCAGTTCCTCGATCCCGAGGGCTACCCCGCGATCAAGCCTCCCTGGGGCCAGCTGAACGCGATCGACCTCAACACTGGCGAGTTCGCCTGGCGCGTCCCACTGGGCGAACATCCCGAGCTGACGGCGCGCGGAATCCCCCGCACCGGCACCGAGACGTTCGGCGGCTCGATCGTCACGGCCGGCGGCCTGGTCTTCATCGCCGGCACGAAAGACGAGCGGATCCACGCCTTCGACAAGCGCACGGGCGAGCTCCTCTGGGAGCATGCCCTCCCTGCGGGGGGCTACGCGACGCCCGCGACCTACGAGGCCGGCGGCCGGCAATACGTCGTCGTCGCGGCGGGCGGCGCGGGCAAGCTGAAGACGAAGGCCGGCGACGCCTTCGTGGCCTTCGCGCTGCCGGCGGGCGAATGATCGTCTACCGCGCCACCGCGACGGTATAGAGGTCGAATCCGCCCGAGCGTGACGAGACGAACGTCACGCCGCGCCCGTCGGGCGTCCAGGTCGGCATCGTGTCCACGCCGGGATTGCGCGAGAGGTTCAGCGGGCTGCGCGCCGTCGAGGGCCGAGACGTAGACCTCGAGGTTGCCCTCGCGGTTGGAGACGAAGGCGAGCCGCTTGCCGTCGGGAGAGACCGCGGGATAGTCGTCCAGGCCGGGGCTGTGGGTGAGCCGTTTCAGGCCCGTCGCGTCGTCGCGGACGATCGCCAGCTCCAGGCCGCCCCAGCGGTCCGTCGCGAAGACGACCGAGCGGCCGTCGGGCGTCCAGCACGGGTGAGCATCGACGCCCGGGCTCTGCGTCAGGCGGACGGGGTCCGATCCGTCGATCTTCGCGACGTAGACCTCCTGGTTCCCCTCGTGCGTCGAGGTGTACGCGAGGCGCTTGCCGTCGGGCGAGGGCGACGGCCACTCGGCGTGCGCGAGCTTGCCGCCGACGTCGCCGACGATCGTCTTCGGCTCGCCCCCCTCGGCGGCGACGAGCGCCACGTCGAGGTTGCCCTGCGTGCCCGACTGCGCGACGGTCACCAGCGCGAGCCGCTTGCCGTCGGGCGTGAACGCCCCGTCGTAGTCGGGCGTCTCGCGCTTCGTGACCCTCCGCGCGGATTCCGGCTTGCCGGCGTCCATCACGTACTGCCAGATGTGCGTATCGCCCGACTCGTGCCGCGCGAAGGCGAGCCGCTTGCCGTCGGGCGACCACGAAGGCCGCCGCTTGACCTGGCCGTCGTGGGTGAGCCGCTCGGGAGCAGGCCTGTCGCCCGACCATGGGAACAGGGCGAGTCCGAGCAGGGCCGCGCGCGCACGTCAGAACAGCTCCCCGATCGGCTCGCCCGAGCGGGGCCAGGCTCAGCGAGGTCAGCTCCGCCGCGCCGATCCCGAGCCGGGCGAGGACCGTCGCGTTGAGGTCGGCCGGCGTGACGGGCCGGTCGGCCGGCTGCTCGCCCCGGCGGTCGGACGCGCCCGACGACGCGCCCGCCCCTGCACGCCGCCGCCGGCGATCAGGGCCGAGTAGCAGTTGTTCCAGTGCTCCCGGCCGGCCCTGTCGTTGATCTTCGGCATCCGGCCGAACTCGCCGACGGCGAGCGACCAGGGTCGAGTCGAGCAGGCCGCGGTCCTGCAGGTCGTCGAGCAGGGCCGAGAGGGCGCGGTCGAACATCCAGCCGTGGCGGTCCTGCATGATCTGGAAGTAGCGGTCGTGCATGTCCCAGCCGCCGTCGCCGGCGTCCTCGGGGCACTCGACGTGCGTGCTCCAGTTCACCTGGACGAACGGCAGGCCGGCCTCGACCAGCCGGCGGGCGATCAGGCAGCACTGGCCGAAGCGGTGCGGGCCGTAGGCCTCGCGGGTCCGGGCCGGCTCGCGGTCGATGTCGAGCGCCTCCAGTCGTCTGGCGCGAGGCGATCAGGGTATGGGCCAGCTCGTAGTGCCGTTCGAGCCGCGCGGGCGGCCCGGCCTCGACCGCGAACGGGGCCGCGGCCTCGAGGCCGCCGCGGAGCGATCCCAGCGTGCGCCGAGCCTCGCGGCGGTGACCGACTCGGGCAGCGACGACGTCGGGGAGCTTCAGCGCCGCGGCCGGGCTCGTAGTCGAGCCGGAACGGGTCGCAGGCCGAGCCGAGCGTCCCGCCTCCCTCGCCCACGACACGCTTCAGGCCCTGGTGGAGCGGGTCGCCCAGGATGACGTAAGGCGGCAGCGCCCCGGCCCGCGCCGGCCGGAGCCGGCCGACGATCGCCCCGATGCTCGGCCGCAGCGCGTCGCCTTGCGACTTGCCGTCGAGCCCGACGGCGCCCGAGATCGCGCCGGTCAGCCCGATCGGTCCCGGCGATCCCGTGGTCGTTCGACTCGTGGTGCAGCGACCGGATCAGCGCGAACTTGTCGGCCCGGCGAGCGAGGCCCGGCAGGAGCTCGCAGACGCGGACGCCCGGCACGCTCGTGGCGATCGGCTCGAACGGGCCTCGGTACTCGAGCGGGGCGTCGGGCTTCAGGTCGAAGGTGTCGAGGTGGCTCGGTCCGCCCCAGAGCCAGAGCACGATCACCGCCTTCGCCGATCCGCCCGATCCGCCGATCGCGGCGAACGGCTCGCCGATGCGGCCCCGGCCAGCCCGAGCGCGGCGGCTCGCAAGAGGTCGCGGCGGCCGACTTCCCCGCCCGGGATCGACATGGGCGCCTCGCGAACGCGGATCGTGCGGCTGAGAACGCCCTCAATCCTGACCGGCCCGGCCAGGGCTGTCAAACGCGGCGCAGGCTAGGGAACCATCTGGTAGGTCACGAACGCGATCCGCCGGCCGTCGGGCGACCAGCACGGGACGTTGATCGTCCCCTGGCCGCCGAAGAACCGGCCGAGCACGTCGATCTTCTTGGTGCGCGAGCGTCATCCGGCGGAGGGTCACGTCCTTGTTCTCCGGGTGGCCGGCGACGTCCTTCTCGTAGGAGAGGAACACCAGCGACCGGCCGTCGGGCGAGGGGTGCGGGAACCAGTTGTTGAACTCGTCGGACGGTGACCTGCTCCTGCTCGCTGCCGTCGGGCTTCATCCGCCAGATCTGCATCGTGCCGGTGCGGTCGGAGTTGAAGTAGATGGACTTGCCGTCGGGCGAGTACTCCGGGCCGTCGTCGAGCCCCTTGGCGGTCGTCAGCCGCGTCTCGGCGCCGCCCTCGGCGGGGATCGTGTAGATGTCGAACTCGCCGCCGCGCTCGCCGCAGAAGGCCAGCGTCTTGCCGTCGGGCGACCAGCCGTGCCAGTACGACGGGCCCGGTCGGCGTGACGAGCTTCGGCGTCCCGCCGGCGACCGGCAGCGTGTAGATGAGCGACTGCCGGTCGCCCTGCGACTGGTCGCTGATCGCCAGCATGCGTGCCGTCGGGCGAGACGCCGTGGTCGTTGTTGCAGCGCGTGGCGAAGCCGGTGTCGATCGCCTCGCGGCTCGCCGCCGGTCGCCGGGATGCGGTAGATCCGGCCGCCGCTGTTGAAGATCAGCGTCTGGCCGTCGCGCAGCCAGTTCGGCGCCTCGATCCGGCGTCGGCGTGACGTAGACGACGCGGCGATCGGTCGAGGAGATCGCCTGCGTCTCGAGCGTGCTGTAGAGGACCGGCCGGCCCGACGGCGGCGGCGAGCGGCGCGGCCAGCTCGACGTTCGAGAAGACCGCCTTCTCGGTCACGTCCTTGTTGTGCGAGCAGACGCCGAGGCCGACGTAGAACGGCTCCTCGAACGCGATCCGCACCGCCGCGCCGGAGAACTGCGAGCTCCTCGCCCTCGGCGGCCAGGAACATCAGGCACGTACTTGCCCCGCTTCTCGATGCGGAGCCGCCTCGGGCGCCGAGACGTTCGCCTGGACCTCGTGCGTGGCCGCGCCCTTGGCCTCGCGGAACTGGAGCGACGTCAGGCCGTCGCCGTGCAGGGCGACGTCGACGTAGGCCGAGTCGGCGTCGAGGCTCTGGCGGATCATCAGGCACGCCTTGCGATGCGGGTCGGTGCCCTGCGCCGACGAACGCGACGTCGGCCGCCAGCGAGAGGTCGCCCGACGCCTTCTTCCAGGCGAAGTGGAAGGCGTCGCTGGTCGAACCACATGTTCTCGCCGCTGCCGGCGACCGTGTAGGTCGCCTTGGCCGCGTCGAACGCGACCGAGCCGGGATGGAGCACGGTGCCGACGTCCCGTGGCTCCTCGAAGATCCCGACGCGGCTCGCGACGGGACTCGCCGGCGCGGCTGCTGCGGGCGGCGGCGCTGTCGGGCGAGGCGGCGTGCCGAGCAGCGTCGCCTGCTTGACCCAGCGCGCCGAAGTCCGGCGTCGGCGTGTATTTCCAGTCGGAGATCAGGCACGGGCTGGCCGCGGGGTGCAGGTCCCAGGCGGTCCAGTCCCACTCGTGGTCTTCGAGCGCCTGCAGCACCCGGCGCACCCACTGCTCGCCCGTCAGGCCCGCGCCGCCCCTGCGGGTCGCTGCCGAACTCGCTGACGATGACCGGCAGCGTCTTCGTCGCCTTCTCCATCTTGGCGATCCACTTCTCGACGGTGTCGCCCTTGAACGGATAGGCGTGATTCGCGTAGATCACGCCGTTGCCGTCGGGGTCGGCGAGCTGCCGCCCGTCGAGGAAGCCCGACGAGGTCGTACGACCAGTCCAGGCCGCCGACGATCACGACGTTCTTCGCCCCGGTGGCGCGGACGGCATCGAGCAGCGCCTGCATGCCGACGGCCTCGATAGGTCGTCTCGCCTGTTCGCCCGGCGGTCCTTCTCGGTGACCTTGCCGCCCTTGAGCCAGACGTCCCAGCTCACGTCGTGCGGCTCGTTGTAGAGGTCGAAGATCACGGCGGGATGGTTCTTGTAGGCGGCGGCGACGTCCTTCCAGAACGCCACGCTGTTCCGGTCGGGCATGACGTGCTGGCCGATCTGCTTGCCCCACTCGCCGGCGTCCGACCAGTGCAGGTCGAGGACGATGTAGCAGCCTGCGACCGCGCACAGGTCGACGACCTGCTTGACGAGGGCCCGATAGGCCGTGCCCGTCGTCCTTCTGCTCGGGCGCCTTGCCGAACCAGCGGTCCTGGGCCAGCGGCAGGCGGACGTGGTTGACGTGCCAGTCGTCGATCGCGGTCTTCACCGTGTCGAGGATGTGCCCTTCGCCGTCGCTCGTCCATTCGAGGCAGGCCGCGTTGACGCCCCGCAGCCGCACGCGCTCGCCGCGGCTGTTGACGACGTCGCGTCCCGACCACCCGGAGCGGCCGCGGCGCTTCGCCAGCCGCTCGCGTCATTCGGGCGCCGAACCAGCCGGTGGACGATCCCGCGATGACGAACGCCGCGACGCCGAGCCCAACGCTGAGGCGGTTCATGTCCATCTCCGCTCATGACACCCTCGCCGACCCGTCCGCGATTCTCCGGCACAGGCGCGGCGAGTTCAAGGAAGCTGACCGCGTACCCGGTGGGGCGATCGTCAGAGCTTGAGGAACAGCTCGTTCTCCTCGAGGTAGCGCAGGAACACGTAGGTCAGGCCAAACTCCGCGGTGCAGGCCGCCCCGACGTACCAGCCCGGCGAGTCCCTGGGCAGATACGGCGAGACCGCCGAGACGACCATCGGGTGGAGGATGTAGGCGGCCAGCGCGTTGCGCCCGAGCGTCCGGAACATACCGATGCGGAGGCGTCCGACGTCGGCGGCCAGGTAGAACAGCCCGTAGACCGCGAGCCCGAACCCGGCCGCGAAGGTCTGGTAGCTGACGCTTCCGGCCCGCTGGCTCATCGTGAGGACGTCGACCGGCCCCGTCGGCGCGAAGAAGGGCGGCGAGTCGGGCCGGCCGTCGACGCAGGTCAGACCGTAGCCCAGGGCCATCAGCCCGGCGCCGACTAGCAGGAGCCGGGCCGGCACACCCCGGCGCGCCGAGGCGACCATGTCGAAGGCGAACGAGCCGACGAGCAGGGGGATCGTCCAGGTGAGGAATCCGAGCGGGCCGCCGTCGATGTTTCGATGCGTCATGACCCAGTCGTAGTACCACCACCGCGACATCGCGAGGTGCGCCGCGGCGGAGGCGACCAGCCAGGCGAGCCGGACGCCGGCCCCGCCCGCGATCACGGGCAGCACCCAGGCCGACGTCACGGCGATGTGCACCAGGGTCTGGAAATACTCGCCCAGAAACGCGGTCCGCAGAAAGCCGCCCAGGCCGAGCCGCCTCAGCTCTTCCCAGGTCTTCGCGCCTCCGGCAAGGTGGTAGACGACGAACCCCAGGAGGAGCAGGCCGGCGACCCTGCCCAGGGCATGCCCATAGGCCTCTCGCGGCCCCGATCGGGCCAGCCGGCGGAGCATGGTCATTCGGAAGCCGAAGCCGACGGCCAGGAAGAACTGGGGCATGATCGTGTCGGCGTAGCTGCAGTACGTGTTGTGGTGCCTGAGCACCGCCGGCACGGCCGCGAGGCCGGACAGCGCGTTGACCACGAACATGCCCGCGACGGTGTATCCGCGGAACTGGTCGAGCGACTCGATCCGCGCCGGTGCCGCGGGCGCCGTGCCGTCACTGCTCATCCTCGCTGCCCCCGCCGCCGGCGCGATCTGAAGACTGACGAGCATCATACCGGAAATTCGAGGAGCGGAAATCGAGGCAAACCTTTGAGATATCGCCATCTCATATACAAACAACCTGTAGTTCCGGCGCGCGGCATGGTCCGGGCTCTGAATCGCCTCCTCTTCGTCGATCGCGACGGCCTCGTCGCCAGCTCCCGTTCAACGCGAAAACCCACTCAGGCTCAGGTCGCGTCCAACCTGGTGAGTGGGTTTGCGGCAAGGCGTGCGATCGCGAGTGCCGGAGACAGGACTTGAACCTGCACGAGCATGGTTAGCTCACTAGCCCCTCAAGCTAGCGCGTCTGCCAATTCCGCCACTCCGGCGAGTGCGAATGAGGCCCGACCGAGCGAGGTCGGAAAGTCCTATCATAGTCCCGCCGGGGGCGCTGTCAAGCCGGGCGACGAGTTGAGGAATGATGCTGAGATCAAGGGATCGGTATCGCCTCGATCGACGCGGTCCGGCCCACGAAGGGGGATCGGCCGGGTCCGTCCGGGCGATCCCCGTCGGGGATGGCACGCGACCGGGCCCGATCAGCGCGGGGCCGGGGCGGGCGGCGCGGCGCGACCGTGGTGGTAGGGGCAGTCGCGCCGGGCGCGCCGCCGACCGTCGGGGCGGGCGGGACCGCCCCGTGGACGACACCGGCCGAGCCCGCCGAGTACGAATAGGACGCGGACGGGGCATAGCTCCCGGCGGGTGCATAGGCACCGCCCGGGGTGTACGACCCGTAGACCGGGGCGCCGTAGCCGGCCGTGTGATATCCGGCGGGCGCACCGTTCATGTAACCCGGGATGCCCCCATAGCCGCCCATCTGCGATGCGGAATAGTAACCGCCCTGGGGCGAGGCGTAACCCATCCCCCCTGCGTAGCCCATCCCACCGCCGCCGTAGCCGCCGCCGTAGCCGCCGCCGTAGCCGCCGCCGTAGCAGCCGCCGGACGGGTAGGCGGCGTAGCCACCGCCCCCGCAACCGCCGCCGCAGCGGCGCCGGCCGTGGCAAGCCTCGGCGCGGGTCGCCTCGAACGCAAGCCCAGCCGCCGTCACGGCCACCGTCATCCAGACCAGTCGATGCTTCGTCATGTTGTGGCCCTCGAGAGAGGAGAGTTCGGGCCCGGCAGGCCGGGGCCTCCGGGCCGCCTTCAGGGCCTGCGCCGGCCCGACCCAGGGGCTTCCGGCGGTCATTGGCCGCAAAGTCAGCTTGCACGACCCATGCCGCCAGCAAGACCGGCCGGAAGCTTGTTTCCCGCGAGGTATCCGGTTTGCACAATGAGAAGTGCGGGTGGCGTCGCTCGGGAAGATCGAGCCCTGGCTCTCAAGGGAGGACATTCGGATGACGACCGTCGTCGGACTGTTCGACACGCGCGACGCGGCCGACCTGGCGATCGAGGCGCTGAAGGCCGCGGGGTTCCCGCCGGAAGACCTCAGCGTGGTGGCCCGCGACCATTCGATGGCGGCGGAGGTCGCCTCCGACACGGAGGCCGAAGACGGGATGCTCGGCGCCGTCGCCGGCGGAGGCGTGGTCGGAGGGGTCGCGGGGCTGCTCGCGGGTCTGGGCGCGCTGGCGATCCCGGGCGTCGGCCCGATCCTGGCCGCCGGGCCGATCGCCGCCGCGCTGGCGGGCGCGGCCGTCGGGGCCGCCGCGGGCGGGATGATCGGGGCCATGACCGCGCACGGCATCCCCGCCGAGTACGCCGACTTCTACGCCGATGCCCTCGAGCGCGGCGCGATCCTCGTCGCCGTCCAGATGGCCGACGACCGCGCCGCGGAGGCCCGGCGGATCCTCGCGGCGAACGGCGGGGGCGACGCCGAATCGCGCGCCGTCGCGGCCACGGCAGAGGACGCCCCGCCGAAGTCGCCGCGGCTGACGGAGCGGGCCGTCGCCGAGGCCGCGGCCTCGCCAGGCGTGGGCGTCGGGTCGATGGCCGGCCTCGCCATGGGCGACGGGGCGCCGTCGCTCACCTACCATGAGGTCGAGCCCCACTTCCGCAGCCACTGGGAGTCGACCCGGAGCGGCGACGCGGCGTACGACGACGTCCGCCACGCGTACCGCTACGGATGGGAGAGCTACGAGAACCCCGACTTCTACGGCAAGTCGTGGGAGGACATCAGCGACCGCCTCGCCTCTGGCTGGCCGGGCCACGGCGCGTGGGACGACCACGCCCCGCTGGTCCGCGAGGGCTGGCACGCGCGGGCGCGGTCGTAGAGGTCAGGGGCCCATCCGCGGCTGGCGGATCCGGCTCCGGGGCCGCCCTTGCGCCAGGCGTCCGCCGGCGCCGCTCTCCGTCGGGCGCGGATTGCTCTCGGCGGCGCGCTCATCGCCGCGCCGCGAGGGGCGCGGATGACACCCGTCTCGCCCGCCAAAGACGACGTCTGGATTGGGGCGCGCTTCGGGTCCGTCGATCGCATGATGAGTCCTCCCGGCTCCGCCCGACGACCGGACCGCCCTCACGGCCCTCCGACCGCCGGCCCCTTCTCACGCTTCGCCAGCACCTGCTTGATCACGGGCTCGAGGTTCGGGCCCGCCGCCTCGGTAGAGTAGAGGTTGCCGTCGGGGTCGACGACGAAGACGCAGGGGATGCCCGTGACGCCCCAGGACAGGGAGAATTCGCTCTCCCAGGCGTTCCCCTGGTAATACTGCGGCCAGGGGATCTCGCGCTCGGCGACGAACGCCCTGACCTTGGCGAGCCCGTCCTTGGGCGCGTCGAGGCTGACGCCGATGAACTCGACGCCCTTGTCCTTGTATTCGGAGTAGATCGCCTTCATCCGCGGCAGGTCGGCGATGCACGGCCCGCACCAGGTCGCCCAGAAGTCGACGACAACGACCTTGCCCTTCAGCGCCTTGATCGAGACGGTGCCGCCCTTGATGGCGTCGGTGAACTCCAGGTCGAACGGCTTGCCGATCGCCTCCTTCTGGCGCCGCGGACCGGTGATGGCGCGGGCCTGGGTCGAGTCGGGGTAACCCTTGAGGATCCGCTCCTCCAGCGCGGCCTTCTTCGCCGTCGAACGCGAGCCCTGGTAGAGCGTGAACAGGAGCATCGCGCCGCGCGGGTCCTTGGGGGCGAGCGAGAGGAAGGCATCGATCGCGGGCACGGCGTCCTCGAGCTCGTACTGCTTCTGGATCAGGACGACACGCGCCTTGAGGAACGTGAGGTCGACCTTCTGCGTCTCGTCCTTCGCGGCGGCGAGCCGCGCGTCGATCTCGGCGAGCGCCTCGTCGGCCTTCCCGGCCGTGGCCATGATCATCCAGCGCGGGGGTAGGAGCGTCGCGAGCCGGGGGTCGTCGGGATGGGCCTTGAGCAGCTCCCCGACCAGCGCAGCCTGCCGCTTCTGCGTGATCGCCGCCTCGGACCGGGTCCTGCGGAGCCGGAATCGACTCGATCTCGTTGACGATCGCGTCGGCCGGCCGGTCCGCGGCCGGCGCGGGCCCGGCCAGGCAGGATGCGAAGAAGGTGGCGAGACCAACGCGGGCGAGACCGCTCAGGATCCGTGTGAGGAGCGCCAGGGTTCCCCCGCGCCGAGCGAACCCGAGCGGCCGCCTTTCGTTCGGCCCTGTGCGGCTCGAACGCGCCGCCGACGCACGAAGCCGAACGGGGGCGGACGGAGCGGGATTGGCTTCGTTTCGGCGGCACGGGAATTGGCTTCGTTTCGCCGGCCGGAATTGGCTTCGTTTCGTCGGATTGACGGCCGGATTGGCTTCGTTTCGCACCCGGGGCTGGCCGCCGATCGCGGACGATCGGGCCGGTCCCCGACCCGCACCGACCCTTCTCACACAACTTCTCATAACGTTCCCCATCAATGTTCGCGCCCGTCCCCGACCCGTACGCGCGGCCCAATCCGGGGCAGCGACGCCGCGACAGTTCACGATAGGGAGGGCCAGCCGGCCCCGTCAATCACGAACGGCGAAATCGCGGAGTCCATCGAACAGAGCGGCCGCGGTTCGATCGAGCTATCTCGCGCGGTCCGGCCGGAACCACACGACGTTGTGCGACCGACCGCCGATCGCCACGACGTCCGGCGTACCGTCTCCGTCGATATCGCCGCCGCGGAGATCCTGGGCGGTGAGGCCGGGGTCGAGCACCGTTCGGGTCCAATCCTTCCCGTCGAACCGATATACGGAGACGCGGCGCATCCTTGCCGCGGTGGCCGGCGAAGACCTCGTCGTTGCCGTCGCCGTCGACGTCGGCGACCCAGAGGGCGTGGCCGTCGGCGAGGGTGTCGTCGAGGACAGTCCGGGGGATGTCGCCGCCGCCGAAGAGCTGGCCGGGCTTCGTGCCGACGCAGACGGCGACCTCGGAGCCGTGCCACGGGTCGATCGTCGCGACGAAGAGTCGGCCGTCGGCGAGCTTGCCGAGGTGGACCTCGCTCGAACCCTTCTTCGGGGCCGAACCCGGAGCGCCCGGGATCACCCAGTCGTGTCCGATCAGCTGTTGGAATCGGGGCGGCTTCAGCCAGCACCGCTCGACCCCGCCGTTGCCGGCGAGGAGGACCGACGGCATCACCAGCCCCTTGCCCGCCGGCACGAACTCGATCGCGTGGATCACCCGGACCCGGGCCAGGCCCATCGCGAGGAGAGAGGCGGAGGGCTCCTTGGGGAGCTCGCCCATCAGGCTGGTCCGGGCGGCGAGGAGGACGCCGAGCGTCGCGGGGTCCTGGTCGAACGACGGCGGCTTCGCCTTCGGGCCGAAGATCGGGGCGACGATCAGGTCCAGCTTGCCGTCGCCGTCGAGGTCGCCGAAGCGGAGCCTGTGGATGCTCGGGTAATCCCCCGTCGGCCGGAATGTCCACGGCTCGTCGGGCGTCTTGCCCTGGACGGCCAGCAGCAGCTTGCCCCGCTTCGGCTCGTTCATGGCGAAGTCGTAGGCGACGGCGATCTCGGCCTTGCCGTCGCCGTCGAGGTCGGCCGTGGCGCTGCTGATGATGTCCGGGGTGTGGGCCTTGTCGCTGATGACCCGCTTCTTCCAGGATGGGTTCTCGTACCAGGCGAGCGTCGAGCCGCCCAGGGCGACGATGTCGGGCTTCCCGTCGCCGTTGACGTCGGCCACTTCGACCTGATATCCGCCCGGGAAGTGGTCGTCGATCACGATCCGCTCGAACTTCAGCGGGCCGGCGGCGATCGACGGAGATACCGCGAGGAGTAAGGCGACCGAGGCAAGGCGCAGCATCGATGAGTCCCTGGCGGGTGGTCAGTCGAACTCCGGGTCGCGCGACGCCCCAGCCGCTGGGGGGGCCCGGCGGTGTCCTCGGGCTTCACCTGAAACTGGGAGAGGTCGACGTCGTTGTGGATGTCGGCCTCGGCGGCCTTGAGGCGGTTCTCGAGCTGGGTCACGCGCAGTTCGAGCAGGGCGATCCGGGCCTCGGCCTCGTCGGGCCGCTGGGGCCGCGGGACCTCGGGGTAGCCGAGCTGGCGCTGGAGGGCGGAGAAGAGGTAGAGCGGATCGCGGCCGCGGTTGGCGCGGGCGATCTTCCCCTCCTTCTCGCCGAAGAGGGTCGGGATACTTGGGGACGAAGTCGGGGTCCTTCCGCCGCCGCTCGGTGACGAAGTAGGCCGAGCGGACGTAGATCAGGTCGGCGAAGTCGACGTCGCCGAGCCGGGCGCCGAGGGCGAGGATGTAGTCGCGCCAGTCCTCGTCGTAGAACGGGTCGGCGGCCATCGCGTCGAGGCCCTGGCGCGTAGCCGAGCCGGTTCCGCGAGACGGCCTCGAACTGGTAGACGAACAGCCCGGCCGGCGTCGGGCCGTCGGCCTTGAACTTCGCCTCGCGCTCGAGGATCGAGCAGGGCCTGGTCCATCGAGAACCGGCTCGCGTCCGTCCTCGGCCTGGCCGATGACGTGGGTCTGGAACGGCGTGAAGTAGTGACCGAGCCGGGCCATCGCGGGCGCCATCAGGCCCGTGGCCCTTGATGTCGCGTGGCCAGGAACGAGATGGCCAGCGGGAGCTTGGTCGTCGAGAGGATCTCCTCGCCGACCCGCGCGAGGACCTCCTGCGCCGGCATGCCGTCGAGGACGCGCTCGCGGAAGGCGTGGAAGAAGTACGACCTGCTCGATGTATTCCTCGCGATCGAGCACGGGCATCGCGGCGGTCCTCCCGGTCCCGCGGTCGCGGGATCTCCATTCTAACCAGGGGGCCGCGGGAGGGTAGCGCGCGGGGTCGTGGGAATGCGGGTCGAGTTTGCCGTACTGTCTTGCTTCTCGCCGCGCCGGATCTTTGTCTGCCGCCGTCATTCATGCGTCCTTTGACAAGAAATCACCGGCCCGCGATGATGGTGGTCGCGGTTCGCCCCGATATCGACTGCTCCGGGGAGGTTGCCTTGTCGTTCGCCCGCCGGTTCGCCCTGTCGCTCGCGCTGTTGCTCGGCTCCGCGGCCCCGGGCGCGGCCCAGGGGCTGAGCCCGCCCGCCACGGGACCGACCGCCGGCGACCTCGCCTATCTCCGCACGCTGAGCCCCCGCTTCGACGACGTCGATCTCGCCGGCCTCGCGCGGCTCGAGTCGGTCGACCTGGCCAGCACCCGGCTCAACGACCAGGGCATGGCCGCGCTCGCGAGGCTGACCAACCTCCGCGACCTGTCGGTGGCGGACACTCGCATCGGCGACCTCGGGATCGTCCAGCTCCGGGGCCTGGTCCGCCTGGAGTCGATCGACCTCGGCGGTACGCACGTGACCCAGTCGGCACTCCGCGAGCTGAAGGGCCTGCCCGAGCTCCGCACGCTCGACCTCCGCAGCACCCCGTTCGGCGACCTCGGCCTCGGCTACCTCGCCGAGATGCCGCGGCTCGAGACCCTGCGGCTGGCGAAGGCGCGCGTCACCGACCGCGGGCTCGAGCGGCTGAGGAACGCGCAACACCTCGTCTCGCTCGACCTCAGCGGCACCGAGGCGGGCGACCGGCTGCTCGCCGCGATCGGCGGGCTGACGACGCTGAGGACGCTGAACCTCAACGACACCAAGGTCACGTCCGTCGGGCTGGCGGCCATCCGGGGCCTCACGAAGCTCGAGTCGCTCTCGCTCGTTCGGACGCGCGTGGGCGACGCCGGGACCGACCCGCTCCGCTCGCTGGTCGGCCTCCGCCGGCTCGACCTCACGTCGACCGACATCGGCGACGCCGGAGCCGTGCGGCTCGCCGCGCTGACGAACCTCGAGTGGCTCAACCTGAGCCGCACCCGCGTCTCCGACGCCTGCCTGCCCGCGCTGACGGCCCTCACCCAGCTCCAGGGCCTTTACCTCTACGGCGACGACATCACCGACTCCGGCCTGGCGCCCCTGACCAAGATGAATAGCCTGCGCGTCCTCAACATCGGCAAGACGAAGATCACCGACGAATCGGCCGAGACGCTCATCGGCATGCCCTGGCTCGACACCCTCGTCGTCATCGACACGAAAGTGACGGACGAGGGCGTGCGCAAGCTGCTCGAACGGCTGCCGAACCTGCGATGACGCCTACGGGACCGTCGCCGGCTCGGGCAGATATCGCGCGACGGCGGCCCGCATCTCTCGATCGATCCGCGCGGCCAGCTCCGGCGTAAGCACGGAGCTGTGGTCTTTGCGGGGCACCAGCTCGACCGACGCGTCGCCGCCCAGACGCTCCAGCGACGCCTTCAGCAGCTTCGTCGCGCCTTCCAGGTAGAAGGTGTCCATGTCGCCCATGACGACGTGGATCTTCCCCTTGAGCTTGGGCCCGAGAGTCGGCCAGTTCTTCTCGAGAATCAGGCGGATGTCGTACTTCTCCCACGCCCTCGCCGTGTCGTGGTCGACGGTACCCGTGACCCGGTCCCAGAGCCGCTTCGGGCGCCCATTCTCGTCGAGCGGCGAGAAGACGAACTCGAACGACGCGAGCTGGCCGCCGTCTCCGAGCACCTCCTCCATCTTCGAAAACGGCTCGTTGAACACCATCGCCTTGTTACCCCGCCGCGCCACCGGGCGGGGCGAGCCGTCGGCGAACTTGAAGAAGTTGGAATCCTTGTAGATGTCGAGCTGCTGGAAGTCGCGGAAATCGACCGGGTCAGGGCTGGTCGACCACGTGCCGCCGAAGAACTCGGGGTACGTCACCTGGAGCCAGAGCGTGCTCCAGCCGCCCGAGGAGTGGCCATTGAGCAGCCGGGCCCCGGGCTCGGCGGCGGCGTTGAAGGTCTTCTCGATGTGCGGGATGAATTCCTTGACCAGGGCCTCGCCCCGCGGCCCGTTGTAGTCCGAGTCGGCGAAGACGTGGTGGCCGGTGCCGCAGTCGGGGTCGAGGACGACGCGGATCATCTCCTTCGCGTAGCCGAACCGCGGGCCCGATTCGACGGCCCGGGCCATCGTGTGGTCTCCACCAAATCCGGGCACGATGTAGAGGACGGGCCGCCGGATCGACCGGTCATCGTCCGGCAGGATCACGGCCGCGCGATGGGCGATCGGCCGCTTGTGGAAGGCGGAAAGGAGGGGGCTCGGCAGCGTGACGAGCTTGATCCGCTCGGTCTCCTTGAACGGCTTCGCTCGCGCGATTTCATCGACCTTGAGCTTCTTTACGCCGCCCACGGCCGGGTCGAGATCGACGACGATCGGCGCCCCGTAGGCGTTCCCCTCGCCGTCGAGCCCGTGCGTATCCGGGTTGAGCCGGACGACGGCCTGGGCCCTGTATCTCCCGGCCTTGAGCGCGTCAAGCTTCGCCGGATAGCCCGCGGCCGCGGCGTCGACCTTCAGCGGCTCGCCGCGGCTTCCAGTCCCTTGCCTCGACCGCGAAGAACGGCGACGGCGCGAACCAGTCGGGGCCGGTCCTCGGCTCGCGCTGCGAGAGCGGCGGGCCGAGCATGACGTAGACCCGGGCCGAGATCGGGCCGGCGGCGACCGCGTCGGTGAAGGTCACCTCGAAAGCGAGAGGCGATGCGGGCTTCCCGTCCTGGGCGGTCGCCGGGGCGAGCCAGAGCAGCGCGAGCAACGGCATGAGGGCGAGGCGCGAACGGTCGTGACGCACGGCGAGTCTCCGTCGGTTCATGGCTTCAGCTCGGGCACCGGCAGCGCCGGATGCCGCTCGCGCAGGGTCTCGCCCGAGACATGCGGCTTCGGCTCGAAGTGGCGAGCCGCCAGGCGGGCCGAGCGGAGCGTGCACTCCTTTTCAAGCAGATAGTAGCGATTGTACCGCTCGACCAGCGCGTTGATCGGCTCATAATTCAGACCGTCGAGGAACCGGACCCAGCGGCGGTTGAACCGCTCGACGCTCGCCACCAGCTCACGCGCGGCCGACCGGAGCTTGCGGGGCGGCGCCGCGCGATCGCACCAGGCTGGGGCCGGCGCGTCGGCGAGATTCCAGAGCCCGTCGATCGGCCCGGCAAAGACCTCGCCCGCCGTCTCCGGCCCCGAGGCCACGCCTGCCCACTGCTTGAGCCGGAGCCGGACCATCTCGAGCATCACCTGCCGCTCGCGACGGCACCGCGCGTCGAGCCGGGCCAGCGCGTGCTCCACGTCCATGCCGCGGCGGGCGAAGGCGGGGGCGTCGAAGAGGCCGAGGAGCTCCTTCAGCTCGGTCTCGACGCCGCCCAGGGGCGATTCGTCCTCGTGCTCGTCCATCGCCGCTCCTCACTCCCCGCGCGGCGGCGGATCGGGCGTCGTGACGAGCCGGACGAGGCTCCGCCGATAGTGCCAGAGCTGCCGCTTCGGGCCCAGCGCCTTCGTCCGCGCGTCCCACGCTTCGGCGACGCCCTTGAGGGCCTCCTCGGCCGGCGTACCATTCGCGGCGGCGACGCGGCCGTTCGTCAGGTCGGCCAGGTAGCCCTCCGTCCCGGGGATGCGTAGCCCCACGACGACCCGCACGGCCTGGAGCGTCCGGTCCACGGCGTCTGACCAGCTCCTCGGCTCGACCCCGGGTGCCGACTTCGGGTCGGGCAGGCCCGCCGCGAGCTGCGGCGTCCGCGTCGCGAGCATCGGGAACGCCCGCTCGGCGCGGAGCCGATTGGTCACCTCGGGCCCGGCCAGGTACCTCGCCAGGTCGATCGCCGCCTCGCGGTGCTGCGTCGAGGCGACGACTCCCACCATCCAGCCCCCGCCGTTTGGCAGGTACGCGGGGCGGTTAAGGCTCGTCGAGCTCTCCCACGCCTTGCGGTCGGGATTGTAGACCCGCTCCGACCCCGGCAGCGCCGATACGCCGACGGCCTTCCCCTCGCTCCACGTCGACGCCCGCTCCGCCCGATCGATCAGCAGCGCGGCCTTGCCGGACCGGAAGGCACTCCTCGCGGCGTCGGCGTCGAATTTCGCCGCACCGGGCGGGGCGAACTTCGTCAGGTCGACGAGCTTCTGAAGGGCCTCGACGAACGGCGGCGAGGTCAGGCGGGGCTCCATCCGGTCGGAGGGAAACAGGAACGAGTACTGGTCGCGGTGCTGCCCAAGGCTGGCTGCGCGGGCGAGGAACGTCGTGTCGCCCACGCCCTCCGCGTCGGCCGCCCAGGCCAGCGCGATGCCCGAGTCGGACTTGCCGTCGCCGTCCCAGTCGCGGCCGTGGAAGAACTTCGCCAGGGCGTCGAGCTCGTCCCATGTCCTCGGCGGTTCGAGCTTGATCCCGGCCGTCCTCGGCCGCGGCCTGATTCTCGGCGCGGTCGAAGGCGTCGCGGCGGAAGGCGAGCACGAGCCCGGTGCCGCCGAGCGGCAGGCCGTACCGCCTGTCGCCATACTTCGTCACCACGTCGCGATAGGCCGGGACAATCTCCTTGAACGCGAACGGGTCGGGCGTCGGCTCGGGCGTCGCGCCGTCCTTGGCTCCCTCGGCCTCGGCAGGCGGGGGAGCCGGGCGGATCGCATCGTCCGGGATCGCGAGCAGGACGCCGCCGTCGACGAGCTCGCCCATCCGCTCGCCCGGGAAGACGACGACGTCGACGGACTTGATGCCCTCGGCGTCGACTTCGCGGAACGTCAGATCGGCGCCGGACGACGCGGCCCATTCCCCGCGTTGCGATTCGAGCCCAGGGAGGATGCCCTTGTCGCCCAGGAGCCCAGCGACGACCTTCATCCCGCGAAACGGCTGCTTGGGGACCTCCTTCGGGGGCGTCTCCGACCCGAAGCATCCCGCCAGCCCCAGCGCCAGGACCACCAGCCCACGGCTCCGACCTCGCATCCGGCTCATCCTCGCGTTCGGCCCTTCGCAGGGTCCGCCATGCGGACCATCCCCCACCCCGAGCGTACGTCGGCCGCGGCGCTCCTGTTCGGCCTCTCATCGTAAGCGAGCCGCACGAAGGCGGTCAAATCCGCGGGTCGCCGGCCATGTCGGCGAATCCGGCCGATCACTTGAATCGGCAGGCGCGGAATCGGCGACACCCCGCCGTCCCTTACGGTTCAAGCCGGAGGGTCAACCCGGCCGATCGAAGGGTCATCGCCGGCCGGTTTTGTGACCCGGGTGCGGTCCGGGTCGGCGGGGTCGCCTTCGGGAACGTCGCGGAATGCTCGACCCCTCCGCGCGCCCGCCCGGGCGACCGCTCCGGGCCCTCGCCCTCGCCGCGGTCATCGCCGCCCCCGCGCTGGCCTCCGAGCCGACGCCGGTCGCCGTCGACGCCGGCCGTGCCGAGTTCGACCTCGTCACGGCCGGGCCGGGCTCCAAGACGCTCGTCATCGTCTCGGCCCTGGCCCGCGAGGCCGGGCCGTTCCCGATCGCGCTGGACGCAACTTCGAAGTCCGCGCCCGAGGCACGCCCGCTGCCGATCTCCGCCGACGTGCCGGGTCCGCGGCGCCCCGAGACCTTCGCGGCCGATCGCGGCGCCGCCGCCCGTCTCCGCGATGCCGCCCTGGCCCTCGCGGCGGTTCTCGCTGCTCGTCCGCGACGGCGACGTGGCGAGCGCGAGCAACTACCTGGGCGTCGACGCACGACTGGCCGGGGTCGGGAATCGCGTTCAGGTCTATGTCGACGCGAAGGACGAGGGATCGCTCGCCCCGGGGTTCGTCGCGGAGGTCGTCGCGACGTTCGACGAGCGGGTGTATCCGCTGGCCGAGCGGCGGTTCGGCACGGCCGCCGACGTCGACGGCGACGGTCGGTTCACGATCTTCGTCTCGAGCTGGCTCACGAGGCTCGCAGGCGGCCGGTACAAGGTCGACGGCTTCGTCCGCGGGGCCGACTTCGACCGCTCGGTCGAGACGCCGTTCGGCAACCGCTCCGACATGATGTACCTGAGCGCCGCCCTCCGGCCGGGGCCGCACCTGAAGACCGTGCTAGCCCACGAATATGCGCATGCCGTCGTTTTCAGCCGTCGGGCGTTCCCGAACGGGTTGCAAGAGCGCCCGCGGCCGGAGGAAGAAGGCTGGCTGGACGAAGGCCTCGCCCACCTCGTCGAGGACGCGCACGGCTTCTCGCGGACGAACCTCGACTATCGTGTGAGCGCCTTCCTCTCGCGTCCCGAGAAGTACCGCCTCGTCGTCGAGGACTACTACGCAGCCGACCTCTTCCGGAGCCACGGCAACCGCGGCGGAGCCTACCTGTTCCTCCGCTGGTGCGTCGACCGCCACGGCGAGGGCGTGCTCGACCGGCTGATCCGCTCCGACCTCCGCGGTGTCGCGAACCTCGAGGCCGCCACCGGCCGCCCGTTCGCCGCGCTCTATCGCGAGTGGACGACCGCGCTGTTCCTCAGCGGATTGGACCCCTCCGCCGACGCGGCCGTCGCCGGTCAGTATCGGTCGCTCGACCCGCGGGGAACGATCGAAGACTGGGTCCTCGCCGGCCCGCGCTCGGCGCGAGTGAAGCCCGATGGGCCGAAGGACGAGTGGTCGGCGGCCGGGACCTCGACGCATTACGCGATCGTCGAGGGCTCGGATCGCGGCGCGATTCACGTGAAGGTCGACGGGCCGCCCTCGGCTCAGTTGCAGGTCACGGTCGTCCCGCTGCCCGACGACCTCGGCGGGCTCGATCTGGAGATCCGGCCGACGCCCGGCGGCGATGGGGCCGTCGCCGTCCGGGCCCGGGTCGCGTCGCGGGGATCGACTCCCGTGAGACTCGGCGCGATCGCGTGGGAGCCGCTCGTGCCTGCCGGCCGACGCTCGCGACCAGGTCTTCCGCCGGTCGGGGCTCGACATGCTCGGCATCGCCCGGCGCTTCGGCACCTCGGCGCTCGGCGTTGGCGCGAAGCTTGCTTCCGGACCGATCCGGCTCGAAGGCGTCCGACCCGGCGACGGCCCGCTCGTCTTCAAGGCCGTCGGCACCGACTCAGCCGGCCGCCGCGTCGCCGCGTGGGCCGAGGTCGAGATCAGGCCGGACGACCCGGAGTTCGGGGTCGGGGACGGGTCGTGACGGGCGATTGACCGTCCCGGCCGCGCGTGACAATCCGCCGGCACAGCCGACCGCGCAGCCGCCTTTCGATGTCTCGGCCACCTTGGGTCTCCCCATGTCCAGGTCGAGCACGCCGGACCTGCCCCGCGACGGTACCTCGCCCCGCCCGCGGCGGGGGCGGGCGTTGGCCGTCGCGACGGCGGCCGTGTTCGCCGTCTCGTCGGTCTTCCCCGTGGCCGCGGGCCTCTCGAAGGACACGGGGGCGTTCCCGAAATGGTGGGGCGCGGCGGACGTCGGGATCGCCTCCCTGCTGGCGGTCCAGGTGATCGTGGTCCAGTCGCTCTTCCAGAGCGGGGTCGATCGCCGGGTGGAGCGGGCCAGTTACCGGGCCTATCGCGTCCTGATCCACCTGCCCTTCGTGCTCCTCGTCGTGTTCTTCGTCGCGGGCGACCGGGTCGTCTGGCCCAACGGACTCACGGGGATCACCTGGCGAGCCTGGCTGCTCCTCTACATGCTGCCCGCGTGGCTCGCCGCGTATGGGGTCGGCGAGCCGGTCTCCTAGCGATCGTGGCCGGGCCGGAGCCCGTCGTCCCGCGGCGCCGTTTTCCGACACCAGGAGGGTGCCCGTCCGCGAGGACCAGGCCCCCACCAAGCTGGCGTTGACAGGTCACCGCTTCTCCCCGATAGTGACGCCCCGCAAGGCCGACGACGGGTCGCCGAGACGTGCTACGGAGTGCATGCAACCGGTCGACCTGTCGCCGTGAGAGGGGTCACTTCGCGTAGCGCACCGCGAGTCGAGGACAACCACGCAGGACGGGGGCCCGGGAGCGTCCCATCGTCGCGTGCCTCGACCGCCGAAGACTCACGATCCCGTCAAGACTCGCGACCTCCCGGGCACGTCCAGACTTCACCAAGGATGGGAACGCCATGCGAATCCTGGTCACCGGCGGAGCCGGCTATGTCGGCTCGACCCTGGTCCCCATGCTCCTCGAGCAGGGGCACCGCGTCCGCGTCTACGACGCGCTGAAGTTCGGCGGACACGGGCTCCTACCCTGCTGCCAGAACCGGTTCTTCGAGCTGCATGAAGGGCGACGTCTGCGACGAGGCGGGCGTGAAGAAGGCCGTCGAGGGCATGGACGCGATCGTCCACCTCGCGGCGATCGTCGGCTACCCCGCGTGCAAGAAGGAGCCGCAGGTCGCGCAGGCGACGAACGTCGAGGGCACCCGCACCGTCCTGGCCGCGCGGAAGGCCGACCAGAAGTTCGTCTTCGCCTCGACCGGCAGCATCTACGGCTCGATCCCCGACTACGTCTGCAACGAGGACACCCCCCGCGCCCCGATCACGCTCTACGGCGAGACGAAGGCGACGGCCGAGGAGCTGGTCCTGAACGCCGGCAACTCCGTCGCGTATCGCTACGCGACGGCCTTCGGCGTGTCGAACCGGATGCGGCTCGACCTGATGCCGAACGACTTCACCTACCAGGCCGTCAAGAACCGCAATCTGATCGTCTACGAGGGCGGCTTCAAGCGGACCTTCGTCCACGTCCGCGACATGGCCCGGTCGATCATGTTCGCCCTGGAGCGGTGGGACACGATCAAGGACGACGTCTACAACGTCGGCCACGAGTCGATGAACTTCACCAAGGAAGACGTCGCCCGGCAGATCCTCAAGCACGTGAACTACTACCTCCACTTCGCCGAGGTCGGCACCGACGCCGACCAGCGGAACTACGAGGTCTCGTACGAGAAGATCCGCGCCAAGGGCTTCGAGACGACGGTCGACCTCGACCGCGGCGTCGCCGAGCTGGTGAGGGCGGCGAATCTCATCGAGTTCCAGAACCCGTTCGCCAACGTCTGAGGCCGTCATCGCTCCTCGACCCGGGTGGCATGGCCACGTCCGCGTGGCCATGTCCGGGGCGGAAGACATGGCCACTCGGGTGGCCCGGACAACTTGTTGTCCGGGCGGCGAAGCCGCAAGAGGCAGTCCGGCAGCACCGAGCCACGCGATGCAGACAAAGCAAGTGCCTCTTGTCGCTTCGCGACCCGGACAACAAGTTGTCCGGGCCACCCGGCGTCGCATCCGACTGACGATCCGGCTTCTCCTCGGGATCGTTGCGGCGATCGCCTTGATGATCGGTGGGGGAGTCGAGCTTCGCAGCAGATCGTTTCGTGATCACTACACGGAGGAAGAGTCGGACCGCCTCGAACTGGTCAAGCTGCATGAGTGGCACCTGACGATCTGCCTCCAGAACCTGGGCCATTCCGACTACGGCCCCTCCGAACATCGTCGATGGGTTATTTCTCCGGCGTATTATCCCCTTCTCCGGAAGCCGACGTCGTGGGCCGAGGAAGCCGAGTGGCACCGCGAGATGATCCGCCAGATGGGCAAGTCAGCCGCTGAGTGCGCCGAGTCGAAGCGATTCTGGCAACGTCGAATGCTCTTCCCCTGAATCACGCTCGAGAGCGAGGATCGACACCATGCAGAGCTTCTGGTCCGGCAAGCGCGTCACCGTCACCGGCGGCGCCGGGTTCCTCGGGCAGCACCTGGTCAAGCGGCTCGAGACATACGGAGCCGAGGTCTTCGTCCCGCGGCAGCGCGACTACAACCTGACGACGCTCGACGCCTCGCTCCGCTGCCTGCTGGAGCACCCTTGCGACGTCCTGTTCCACGCCGCGGCGTACTACGGCGGGATCGGGATCAACATCGCCGAGCCGGCGAAGCTGTACTACTCGAACCTCGTCATGGGCGCGAACCTCATGGAGGCCGCGCGGCTGGCGAAGGTCGGCAAGTTCGTCGCCATCGGCACGGCGTGCAGCTATCCCGGCTACCTCGAAGGGCACCTCAAGGAGTCCGACCTCTGGGCCGGCCCGTGCCACGCGTCGGTCATCAACTACGGCCTGACCAAGAAGATGATGGCCGTGCAGGCGCAGGCGTACAAGAAGCAGTACGGGCTCGACTCGATCCACCTGATCCTCACGAACCTGTACGGGCCCGGCGACTCGTACAATCCCGACCGCTCGCACGTCGTCGCGGCACTCGTGCGGAAGTGGGTCGAGGCCGACATGGCCAAGAAGCCGTCGATCGAGGTCTGGGGCACGGGCAAGCCGGTCCGTGAGTTCATCTATGTCGAGGACTGCGCCGACGCGATCGTGATGGCCGCCGAGACGTACGACGACGCGAGCCTGCCGCTGAATATCGGCACGGGCGTCGGCACGACGATCCGGGAGCTGGCCGAGACGATGACGCGTCGCCACGGGCTACAAGGGCAAGCTCGTCTGGAACGCGGACAAGCCCGACGGGGCCGCGATGAAGGTGCTCGACGTGACCCGCATGAAGGGGGTCCTCGACGGCTGGACGCCGCCGACTTCGCTGAAGGACGGCCTGGCGAAGACGATCGCGTGGTACAGGGCCAACAAGGAGGAGGCCGACGCGAAATGGTAGAGACCTGGCGGAGGACCTGGACCGGCCCGCACCAGCTCGAAGCGGTGCGGGGCGCGTCCGCTGCGGCCGAAGGAGTGGCCACGCAGGAATCCCCCCGTCCCCCGGACGAGGCCGCACGACGCGGCCAGGTCCGGATCGACGCCGGATCCTCCGCCCCTCCTCGCCGCCTGCTGTTCATCAACCAGTATTACTGGCCCGACCACGCCTCGACGGCGCAGCACCTCACGGACCTCGCCGAGAGCCTTGCCGCGCGGGGCCACGACGTCCACGTCGTCTGCTCGCGCGGCGGCTACCGCGAGGGCGCGCGCCCGGCCCGCGCGCAACGAGATCCACAACCGCGTCACGATCCACCGCGTCGACGCGACGGCGCTCGGCCGCAAGAACACGCTGACGCGGATGACCGACTACCTCAGCTTCTACTTCCGCGCCTTCTGGCTCGGGCTGTTCCTGCCGAGGTTCGACGTGGTGACGACGCTCACCACGCCGCCGATCATCGGCCTCATCGGGACGCTGCTCCGCCACGTCAAGGGGTCGCGGCACGTCTACTGGAGCATGGACCTCCACCCCGACGCGAGCCTGGCGCTGGGGCGGATGTCGCCGCGCCAGCCGGTGGTCCGGCTGCTGGCGTGGCTCAGCGACTTCGTCTACCGCCAGGCCGACAAGGTTGTGGTGCTCGGCCCGTACATGATGGACCGGCTCGCCGCGAAGCGAGTTCGTCCCGAGCGGCTGGCGATGATCCCGGTCTGGAGCCGCCGCGACGAGATCTACCCGATGCCCCGCGAAGACCACCCGCTCCGCGAGGAGCTGGGCCTGGAGGGGAAGTTCGTCGCGATGTACTCCGGCAACCTCGGCCTCGCCCACTGCTTCGGGGAATTCCTCGAGGCGGCCCGCCGGCTCCAGCACCGCGACGACGTCGTGTTCCTGTACGTCGGCGACGGCCCCAGGCTCGCCGAGGTCCGCTCGGTCCAGGCGGCGGAGGGCCTGAGCAACATCCGCTTCCTGAAATACTTCCCGCGCGAGATGCTCCACGCCTCGCTCACGACGGCCGACGTCCACCTGATCTCGATGCGCGAGGAGATGACCGGGATCGTCGTCCCTGGCAAGCTCTACGGCGCGATGGCCTCGGGCCGTCCCACGCTGTTCGTCGGCCCGGACCACTGCGAGAGCGCCGACACGATCCGCTGGGCCGACTGCGGCGCGACGATCCGCCTGGGGGACGTTGACTCGCTCGTCGCGGCGATCGAGGGGTTCGCCAACGACCATCAGGGTGCGCTCGAGATGGGCCGCCGCGGACGCACGGCGTTTCTCGACCGCCACGAGAAGGACGGCTGCTGCGCGGCCTGGGCGGAGATGATCGGCGGGGTCGTGACCGTGCCGGCGCCGCACTTCGCGGCCGGGCGGAAGGCCGCCGAGCGTGTTGCGGCGCCGCGGTAAGCCATGCCCCGTCCCCGGCCAAACCATCAACCTTCGAAGAACAAGGTCGCCCATGACCCCCCTCGCCCGTTCCCTCGCCTTCGCCGCGCTCGTGCCTCGACCTCGGCCTCGTCCTGCCTCGCCGATGAGCCCAGGAGCGTCTCCGAGATCCAGGCCACGCACGACCGCGCGCTGATCCGCGACCTGGTCGCCTACCTCGGCAAGACGCCGAAGCCCGACGACATCGACCAGGCCTATCTGACCCTGTTCAACAAGGTCATCGAGCACGATTGGTTCGTCGACAACGAGGCGATCGCGCGGTCGTACCTGAAGGAGTATCCCGACGGCCCCGTCCGCCCATTGGCGCAGATCATCGCGACGATGGGCCGCGCCAGGCGGGGGCGTTCGGCGAGGCCGTCGCCAGCTTCAAGGCGCTGATGGAGGGCCTGGGCGGGTCGGAGCAGGTCGAGTTCGCGGCGAACTTCGCCGACAACCTCGCCGGAGCGGCGACATCGGCGGGCGAGATCGAATCCGCGCGCGAGGTCTACACGATCGTGCTCAAGAAGTTCGGCGGCGAGAATGCGTCGCTCCGCCAGAAGGTCGCCGACGACCTCGCCCGGCTCGACCGCGTCGGCCGCCCGGCGCCGTCGGTGTCGGTGACGGACCTGGACGGCAAGGCGTTCCGGCTCGACGACCTGAAGGGGAAGTACGTCCTCATCGACTTCTGGGCCACGTGGTGCGCCCCGTGCCTGGCCGAGCTGCCCCGCGTGCAGGCGGCCGAGGCGAAGTATCGCGACAAGGGCTTCCGCGTCGTGAGCGTGAGCCTCGACGAGACGAAGGGCGCCGTCGCCGACTTCGTCCGCGTCCGCAAGCTGCCGTGGACGCAGATTCACAACGCGACGTGCGCGGGTGACCTCGTCAAGGACTTCGGCGTCGGCTCGATCCCGGCGACCTTCCTCGTCGATCCCGACGGCAAGATCGTCCGGCTCGACCTGAGGGGCGCGGCGCTGGACAAGGCGCTGGAGACGCTGATCCGCTAGCCCGTGACCGCTGCCCCCGGGGCGCTCGCGGCCTTACTTCACTTCTTCCTCGATCAGCTTGAAGAAGTCGTCGTCCGAAGGACCCTCTTCCTTCTTCTTCGGCGCCGGCTTCTTGAAGGTCTCGGGCAGGGAGTCGTCGAAGTCGGCCTCGTCGGCGGAGAGCCGCTCGATGGTCGCGGGGGGCTTGGTCGGCCGGCGCGCCCTGACGGGCTTGTCGTCGGTGTCGAGTCCGGCGAGCTCCATCAGCGAGGTGCGCTTTCGGGTGTCGACGAGCTCCTCGTCGAGCACGCCGTGCGTCTCCGTCAGGCTCTGGGGGCCGTGGGGCTCGTAGTCGATCGTGAAGAGGTGGCCGGCGATGCTCAGCTCGAACTCGGGCATCAGGACCTGGTCGCTCATCATCTTCGTGCCATTGACGAACGTGCCGTTGGAGCTGCCGAGGTCGCGGACGTGCCAGAAGCCGTTCATGAACCGGAGCACGCAGTGCTTGCCGGAGACGTTGTCGAAGTCGAGGCAGACGTCGCAGGTGGGCCGGCGGCCGACGACGACCTCCTCCTTGGTCAGGGCGCGGGGTCGCCGCCGCCGAGCGGCCGGAGGATGCCGAGGGGCTTGTCCGAGGGGATGTGCATCGGGACGGCTCCCATGACGGATGTGGATAGATCAACGGCGACCGACCGTTGTAGGATACCCGAGGGGCTGGGGAGCCTCAAGGGTGCATGGCGTGTCGGGCGAGGAGGTGCTGTGCGAAGCGCGGAGTGAAGTGTGTTAGGGGATCAGAACCGGGCGTGACATGATCGAGAACGATGGCCCGGGCCTCGCGGCGTCCCTCTTTCCGCATTCCGCACTATTCACTCCGCACTCCCCGTAGCCCCACGTTACCCAGCCGCCGGGGTCTGGCGTCCCGCCGGCGGTTCGGCTAGGTTCGGGCGTCCTCCGGGCCGCCCCGAGCGGCCCGGCGATCGCACCTTGGACCCGCCCGGAGCCCTGACATGTCGCGCGACCTCTCCCGCGGTCTGACCCGTCGCGAAGCCCTCGCCGCCGGCGCGGCCGCGCTCGGCGCGCTCGCCCTCGGCCGGCCGGCCCGGGCCGAGGACGATTCGCCGTACGGGCCGTTCAAGATGGGACTGCAGAGCTACTCGCTCCGCAACTTCTCGCGGGACGAGGCCCTGGCCAAGACCAAGGCGCTCGGCCTGCACTACTGGGAGGCCTACTCGAAGCACGTCCCGCCCGAGCCCGCCACGGCCGAGCAGATGAAGAAGGTGTGCGAAGCCGCCGGCGTCGACCTCGCGGGGTTCGGCGTGAGCCGGTTCACCAAGGACACGGATCAGAACCGCAAGCTCTTCGAGTTCGCGCACGCCGCGGGCGTCGACTACCTCTCGGCCGACCCCGACCCGGACGCGTTCGACAGCCTCGACAAGCTCTGCGAGGAGTACGGCGTCGCCATCGGCATCCACCCCCACGGGCCGGGCTCGCGGTGGGACAAGATCGACAAGGTCTACGCCGCCGTGAAGGACCACCACGAGAAGATCGGCCTGCTGCAACGACACGGGCCACCTGCTCCGCTCGCGCGAGGACCCCGTCCGCGCCGTCGAGGTCTTCGGCAAGCGGATCTACGGCGTCCATCTGAAGGACGTGAAGGGCGCCGAGACGTTCACGATCCTCGGCCAGGGCGACCTCGACATGCCGGCCTTGTTCAAGGCCCTGGCGAAGAACGGGTACTCGTACTGCATGGCCCTGGAGTACGAGGAGAACCCGTCCGACCCGATCGCCGACATCCGCGCCTGCCTGGACGCCGCGGCCAAGGCGATCGCCATGGCCAAGGTCTGACCCGGAGGGACCGACCGCCGTGCTCCCGCGCGTTCTCGAGCCCGAGACGATGGACACGCCCGACGAGGCCCGTGTCTACGACGCGATGGACCACACGCCGGTCAACGACCTCTTCGTCGCCGACTTCCTCGCCGCCCACGGCCCGTGCCGGGGCGGCGCGATCCTCGACGTCGGCACCGGCCCGGCGCGGATCCCGATCGCGCTGTGCCGCGCCGACGAACGGGCGAACGTCCTGGGGATCGACCTCGCCCGCCACATGCTCGACCGGGCGCGGGCGAACGTCGAGGAGGCCGGCCTCTCGGACCGGATCAAGCTCGAGCACGTCGACGCCAAGGGCATCCCCTACCCCGACGGCCAGTTCGAGGCCGTGATCTCGAACTCGATCGTCCACCACGTCGCGGACCCGACGCTCGCCCTGGCGGAAATGGTCCGCCTCGTCGCCCCGGGTGGGACACTGTTCGTCCGCGACCTCCGCCGACCCCAGGACGCGGAGTCGATCACCGCGCTCGTTCAGGCCTACGCCGCGGACGAGGCCGACTCGGCCCGAGACCTGTTCGCGGCGTCGCTGGCGCGGCGCTGACGCTCGAGGAGATGCCGCGAATTCGTCGCGGCGCGCGGCCTGCAACCGGACGACGTCGCGACCTCGTCCGACCGGCACTGGACCTGGATCTGGCGGCGCCCGAACGACGCTCACTGACCCGGCCCGCGCCACACTCCCTCGGCCTGACACGGGCCTCATCGCCCGCCGAAGCCATTCTCGCGGCTTCGTTACGCCTTCTGCGCTCTGCTCTGCGCTCGCGCTTCCTGGCTGCCGCGGCACCCCCCGGGAGAGGAGGGGGCGATCCGCGTCGAGGGCTCAGCGGTTCCGGTAAGCGTCGAGCCACCCCTTGGTGGCGGCGGGCAGGTCGGCGAAGGCCGCGTTGATCTTCCCGGCGTCGCCGCCGGCCTTCTCGAGCTCGCGGCCCTTGAGGACCATCCGCTCGGTGTCGCCGTTCCAGACGTTCGTCGCGTAGCCGTTGCTGAGCGCCCCGTAGTACCAGACGCGCGGGTCGTTCGGCGTCGACTCCTGGAGCTTCGCGAAAGCGTCGCGTGCCGCGGCGAACTGGTTCTTCTTGAAGAGGTCGACGGCCTTGGCGAACTCGGCGTTCACGCCCGGGTTCTCGATCGGCGCGGCGGAGGCCGGCCTGGTCTCCGCCGGGACCGGGGTCGGCCGGGCCTCGGCGAGTGACTTGAGCTGGTCCTTGACCGCGGCGAGGTCGGCCTTCTGCGAGTCGACGGCCTTCATCAGCGCATCCAGCTTCGCCTGCGCGGCCGACGCGGCGGCGGCGGCCTGGGCGGCCTTCTCCTCGGCGGCCTTCGTGTCGGGCGGCGCGGCGGAGTCCACCTTCTTGGCCAGGGCGTCGAGCTTCGCCTCAATCGGTTTGAGGTCCGGCGCGGGCTCGGGCTTGGGCAGCGAGTCGACCTTCTTGGACAGTTCGTCGACGCGGGTCGCGAGCGCGGCGACCGGGTCGGCGGCCGCCTCGGTCTTGACGTCGGCGGGCGCGGGCGCGGCCGCCGAGGGCGCGGGCGCCGGCTCGGGCTTGGGCAACGTCTGCGCCAGGATGATGCCGGCGCCGACGAGGACCGCGCCCAGCGCCAGCCCGGTCAGGATGCCCGGCAGCGGCGAGGGCTTGAACGGCGGCTTCGTGTCGTGCTTCCACGTGGGAGGGGGCGGGGCCGGCCCCGGGTCGATGGGCGGCAGGGCGTCTTCAGGTTCCAGCGGCTCGCTCATGGGAGGTTTCCCGGTAATCCCGGACGCGGCGGCCGACCCACACGACTCGGCCGCGGCGCCCGGAGACAGTGACGGCTCACAGACTAACCCGCCGGGTACATCGGTTCAACATGTTCGAGGCCCTGACTTTGGGCCGCACCGGGGAAAAAACCGCCGCGATCGCGCGGTTTGTGTCCGCCCGGACCGCGGAAGGCGATGAAGGGGTGACGAACGCGAGGCCCCGGGGCCGCCGGCCCCGGCCGAGACGAGTCGCCGGCGATCACTAGAGGCGGGCGACGACGTCTGGCCCGGGACGATCCGGGCGTCCACGCCAGGGGCGCGGGCGGTGGCGGTCCGCGTCCCCCGTTCGGCGGGCGATATCGCGAAGCAACGCGGGCAACGGCGCTCCCGGCACGCGCCCGGGCCGGCCTGCGCTCAACGATCAGCCGAGGGGGCGTGTGGCCTCTTCGAGGTATCCACCGATTTTACTCCCCCGAAAGAGGACCGCATCATGGCCGTTCGATCCGCACTCACCCGCGTCTTCTCCTCGCTCGATCGCCGCCGCCCCCAGTGCGCCCGGCGGCGGGCCAAGCTCGGCATGGAGCTGCTCGAGGAGCGCTGGACGCCGGCCGTGTTCAACGTGAACACGCTGGCCGACGGCTTCAACCTCGGCCCCGGCGTGCTCTCGCTCCGCCAGGCGATCTCGATGGCCAACTCCACGCCCGGCGGCAACACGATCAACTTGACCGTGCCCGGCACTTACAACATCACCGTGTTCGGTGCCGGCGAGGACAACAACCAGTCCGGCGACTTCGACATCCTGCCCAGCGGCGGCAACCTGACGATCCAGAACGCCAGCGGCGGAATCGCCGCCGTCTCGGGCGACGGCACCGACCGGGTGTTCGACATCAACCCGGCCGACACCGGCACGAACGCCCCGTTCAAGGTGACGATGGTCGGCTTCGCGGTCGAGGACGGCTTCGCCTCGCCCGGCGACGGGGCGGCCGGCTCGGGCGGCGGCATCCGCGACCAGGGCAACGCCAGCCTCGAGCTCGACTACGTGACGGTCCAGAACAACACGGCCACGGCCGACGGCGGCGGCATCGCGATGGAGAACGTGACCAACGTCCCGTGGAAGCTCACGGTCAACTCGAGCGTCATCAAGGACAACCACGCGGGCGACGCGGGCGGCGGCATCGACGAGGACGGGCAGGGGACGATCGCGATCAACGCCGGCACGTACCTGATCGGCAACACCACCACCAACCAGGGCGGCGGCCTCTGGCTCGACGCGATCGACGGCGTCACCGCCAACACGACGATCAGCGGCACGGTCATCAGCGGCAACATCGCCTTCGCCGGCGTCGGCGGCGGCGTGGGCAATGCGGGCTCGGGCAACGTCGTGTTCAATACCGACCTGGTCGAGAACAACTATTCGGGCTCGGCCGGCGGCGGCTTCGGCGACTCGGGGAACACGGGCAACCTGACGGTCGAGGGCAATTCCCTCTTCCAGTACAACGCCGCGCTGGCCGGCGGGGGCGGCATCCAGGAGGGCGGGCCGCTGACGATCATCACCGACAGTGCGATCCTGCACAACACGACCCAGGGCAACGGCGGCGGCGTCCTCGCCGGCAACGTCAACTCGCCGGCGCAGCTCGTGCCGAACAACGTCATCGGCTTCTTCGACGTGACGATCGACGGGAACGCCGGCGTCAACGGCGGCGGGATCGAGGACACGGCCACGACGCTGAACATCTCGCTCTCGCTGGTAGACAACAACAAGGCCATGGGCCTCAACGGCGGCACCGACGGCAACGGCGGCGGCATCGACGTGCCCAACGGGGGCATGGGCACGAACGTCGCGAGCACCGTCAACGTCATCCAGACGCTCTTCCTCCGCAACACCGCCGGCAACTCCGAGATCGGCAACGGCGGCGGAATTAACCAGGTCGTCGGGCGCTGAACGTCAACAACTCCGAGTTCCTCCAGAACGCCGCGGGCAACAACGGAGGCGGCGTCGAGTTCTCGGGCACGACGCTCCGGCTCGTCGGCTCCGTCCTCTTCGCCAACCGCGCGGTGGTGAACGCCGGCGGGCTCGACTTCCTGGGCACGGGCCTCGTCGCGACGCAGAATTACTCCTATCTGATCAACGACACGATCGCCGGCAACCTGTCCACCAGCTCCGGCGGGGGCGTGAACGCCGCGGGGGCCGGCGACCTGTTCCTGATCAACGACACCGTCAACTCGAACTCGGCGTTCGAGGGCGGCGGCGTAGACGATCACGAGACGGGCAAGCTCCTCCTCGAGAACACGGTCGTGGCGCTCGACGCGCTGACCAACGCCGGCGGCCAGGGGCCCGACGTCTTCACGGCGATGGGCTCGCCCGTGACCGACCTCGGCGGCAACTTCATCGGCACGCTGGCCGGCGCCACGGGCTTCGGCATGGGTACCCTGACGGGCAATCCCAGGCTCGGCCCGCTCAACACGAACGGCGGCCCGCAGGTGGGCACGCTCGCCGTCCACTTCGGCCTGCTGACCGAGGCCCCGCTCGCCGGCAGCCCGCTGATCGCCGCCGGGATCTCGACCGGGGCGCCCGCGACCGACGCGCGGGGCAACACGCGCCCGACGACCGTCAAGCCGACCATCGGCGCCTACCAGAGCTGAACGACGACGGGCCGCCGGGGGCGAGACTCGCCCCGGCGGCCCGATCGTTTTCGAAGGCGCTCAGCCGGCTCAGCCGTTCACATAGCCCTGGTACTCGGGCGAGGCGAGGAACGTGAACGTGACCTTCGCCGGGAGGAGCTGGGACGGCCCCTCGATCGCGTTGACCCAGGCGGCCTCGCCCGCGGGGTCCGGGGCGCGCTGGAGGACGTCGTAATAGAGGCCGTCGACGAACGCGGTGACGCCGACATTGCCGCCGAGGTAGCTCGTGTAGATGTTCGTGGGCGGGTGCGACGGCCGGAGCTGCGAGCCCCCGGCCGCGATGAGGAACTCGCTCACGACCGTGTACGGCGTGACCGAGCCGGTCTCGAGGTGGTCGGTCCAGAACGTCTCGCCCATGGGGTCGGGCGTGGTGTGGAGCACGTTGATGTAGAGGCCGTCGACGAACGCCTGCAGGCCGATGCTGCCGCCGATGTAATTCGAATAGATGTCGGAATCGGTGTACGTGTTCTGGACGGGCTGGAACCCGCCGCCGCCCATCTCGCCGGTAACGGCGGGGGCGATGGGGTGGTTAGCGAGGGCGGCGGCCATGTGCTGCTGCTGGATCAGGGCCGCCTGCTGGACATGCAGGGCGTGGGCCGCGACGGCCGCCGGGGATACGTGCGACAGGAGAGCGCGCGTCTCCAGGCTATCGAAGTGGGCGCCTCTGCGGAGAGGACGCCTGGTGGATCGGTCTTTCATCGTCGGATCGCTCCGAACCGTTTCGTCGCAACTCCTTATGCGCGAGGGCCGGTCGTTCCTACGGTGACCGGCCGGGACGGTCCGCAAGCCGTTATTTCAGCGCGCATGGAGAGACAGCACGCGGCCTGCTCGGTTGGTGCTTCGGGGCGCACCCACGTGGTTACTCTACCACGCCGACGCGGATTACCAAATTTGGTCGGACAATGGGTCGAAGGTCAGTTTCAGGCCCGGCCTCACGCCCCGGTCCACCCGGGGCGGTTCTGCACACCGCCGCGGATTCGGAGAATGACGCGGCCTCCACTCCCGAAGACGATGAGTGCTCCCCGACAAACCGATCGCGGGCGGCTCGAGGTCGCGGGCGGGGCCCGTCCCGCACGAAGCCGCACCAGCGCGAACGGAAGACGTACGCTCGGGTTCGGTCGGCGCCGGGCATCGCCGGGTGGCCCGACCGCCGGTGCCGCCGTCCCGCACGACGCCGCGCAAAGGCGAACGGGAGGCGGACGCTCGGGTTCGGTCGGCGGGGCGGCTCGGGTCCGGCCGGCGCCTCAGGCCACCATCGGGAATTGCGTCCGATCAGGTCCGCACGAACATCTGCCCGGGCAGCCGCCGGACCAGCCGGCGCATCTCGAGGACGCTGAGCGTCGCCATCACCTGCGAGGCCGTCAGCCCGGTGCTCGCCGATCAGGCTCGTCGACGGCCGTCGGGCGTGTCGTCGAGCCGGCCGAGGAGCGACCGCTCCTGGTCGGAGAGCGTCAGCTCGGCCGGATGGCGGACCGGCCGGCTCGTCGGGCGCGGTGCGGACCTCGCGGACGAGCGGGCCGAGCTCCTCGAGGATGTCGTCGACCGTCTCGACCAGCCGGGCGCCGTCGCGGATCAGGCGATGGCAGCCCGCGGCTCGCCAGGCTGTCGACCGGGCCGGGGACGGCGAAGACCTCGCGGTTCTGCTCCATGGCGTGCTGGGCCGTCGAGAGCGAGCCGCTCCGGGGCGTCGCCTCGACGACGACCACGCCCAGGCTCAGGCCCGAGATGATCCGGTTCCGCTGCGGGAACAGCCCCGCGAGCGGCTCCTGGCGCATCGGCAACTCGCTGACGACCGCGCCCGGCCGCGGCGACCTCGCGGGCGAGCTCCTCGTGCTCGGGCGGGTAGATCTGCGCCAGGCCGTTGGCGAGCACGGCGATCGTCCGCCCGCCCGCCTGGAGCGCCCCGCGATGCGCCGCCGCGTCGATGCCCCGGGCCAGGCCCGAGACGACCGTGAGCCCGACCCGCGCCAGCGACGCCGCCAGCCGCTCGGCGATCCGCAGCCCGTACGGCGTGCAGTGCCGCGAGCCGACGATCGCGATGGCCAGCGGGTCGCGCGGCTCGAACGTCGCCCCGGACGTAGAGCAGGCTGGGCGGGTCGGGGATCTCGGCGAGCATCGGCGGGATAGCCGTCCGATCGCCCCGCGCGATCGACCCGGACGTCCGTGCTCGCCGGCACAGCGCCAGCTCGGCCTCGGCGTCGAACTCGCGCCGGGCCCGCGCGATCCTCTCGGCCAGCTTGGGGCCGACGCCGGCGACGTCCTGCAGCCGCTTCATCGGCGCGTCGAGCACGCGGCCGGCCGATCCGAAGTGCTCGAGCAGGGCCCGGCAGGTCTGCGGGCCGACGCCCGGGACCATCGTCAGGCGGATCAGGTCGCGGAGCTCGTCGTCGGTCACGACTCGGCTCGCGACTCCGCGTGCGCGGAGGTCGTCGCGAGCGCGTCGCGGACGACCGGCCTCGGCTCGGGCTGCGTCGGTCAGCTCGACGTGGCCGAGCCGCCGCGGCAGGACGAACCGGACCCGCCCGCCCCGGTTCTTCTTGTCGCGGCCCATGGCGTCGATCAGGGCGTCGGCATCGAGGCCGGGGGCCGCGGTCGGCAGGCCGAACCGCTCGAGCAGGGCGACGAGCCGCGACGTCACGCTCGGCGTCGATCCAGCCCGAGCCGCTCGGCGATCCGCGCCTCGGCGACCATGCCGACGGCCACGGCCTCGCCGTGCTGGAACGCGCCGCCGTAGCCGGCGACGGCCTCGATGGCGTGGCCGATCGTGTGGCCGAAGTTCAGCACGGCCCGCAGGCCGGTCTCCTCGCGCTCGTCCCTGGCGACGACGTCGGCCTTGAGCCGGCAGCTGCGGGCGACGATCCGCCGGAGGATCGACGGCTCCGGCGCGAGGATGGCGTCGGCGTTCGCCTCGAGCTCGGCGAAGAAGTCGGCGTCGAGGATCACGCCGTACTTGACGACCTCGGCCAGCCCGCACCGCAGCTCGCGGATCGGCAGGGTCGCGCAGGGTCGCCGTGTCGATCCAGACGCCGACCGGCTGGTGGAAGGCGCCGATGATGTTCTTGGCGCCGGGATGGTTGATCCCGACCTTGCCGCCGACCGAGCTGTCGACCTGCGCCAGGAGCGTGGTCGGGACCATGAGCAGCGGCAGCGCCGCGGGCGTAGGTCGCGGCGACGAACCCGGCGAGGTCGCCGATCACGCCGCCGCCCAGCGGCGACGACGCAGGCGTGGCGGTCGGCCTTCATCGCGACGAGCCGGTCCCAGAGCGCCTGGGCCGACGCGAACGACTTGGTCGCCTCGCCGGGCGGCAGGACGGCCGTCTCGGTCGCGATCCCGACCGCCTCCAGCCCATCGCGAGACGGGCCGGCCGATGCCTCGACGTTTGCGTCGGTGACGATCAGGGCCCGGCGGCACGACCGGCCGGCCCAGGAGGCGTCGAGCGCCTGCCTCGCGAATGGGCCGAACTCGCCCGGCGCGTCGCTGACGACGCGGACGGTGTACGTCCGCGGGCCGAGGGGGACGAGGACGTCGGTCGGGGCCTGCAACGGGGGTCGCCTCCGGGTGTGGTCGTCTCCACGAGTCTAGCACCCGGGCCGCGGGGCGTCATGCGGGAGGGATGCGGAGTGCGGAGCGGAGCGTGAAGAGCCACGGAAAGACACCGGGCACAAGTCGGAGTCGCCGGCCAGAGGCGTCCTCGGCTTCCTGCCACCCGGCGGCCCTGACCATCCGCACTGTTCACTCCGCACTCTTCACTCCGCTATCCAGCTGCCACCCCCGCACCCACAAGCATGACCCCACGGATTGTCCCCCATGGCCCGCGCGGATAAACTTGAGGAAACGAGCCCAGCACGGATGGCCTCTCCCACCCTCCGTACGAATCCGTCCCGCCACGGGTGGCCGCTCATGACCGATCTGTTCTCCTGGTCGCTGGACCTGGGCCGCTGGGCGGGGACCCGCGTGCGGGTGCATTGCACGCTGGTGATCTTCGCGGTCTTCGCGCTGCTCGTCGGGATCACCTCAGACACGCCCCGGTTCTGGCCGACCCTGGCGTGGCTGGCGCTCTGGCTCGTGGTCCTCCTGCTCCACGAGGCCGGGCACCTGATCGCGGCGGCCTGGGCCGACTCCGAGGCCGAGGACGTCATGCTCTGGCCGCTCGGCAACCTCGTCGGCCCCTCGCGCGGGCGGTCGCACGAGAGCCCGCGGGTCGCCGCGGGCGGGCTGGTCATGAGCGGAGTGCTGGCGGTCGCAACCTTCGTCGCGCTCTGGCTGCTCGGGGCGCAGATGGTCCTCAAGCCGTTCGGCGAATGGCCCGACTCGGGCGCCCCGGCGCTCCTGGGCGTGAAGGATTCGCCGCCGGCGGTGCCGCTGACGCTCGTCTGGCTCGTCGGCTGGTTCGGCTGGCTCAACTGGGTCGTCTTCTGCGCCAACTGCCTGCCGGCGCTGCCGTTCGACGGCGGCCGGATCGTCCGCGCCACGGTCGCGCGGCCGGGCCTGGGCGAGGCGCGGGACGCGATGATCGCCCCGTGGCTGGCGCACTGCTCGGCCGGGCTGCTCGGCGTCGTCGGCGTGCTCCGCCTGGCGTTCTACCAGCGGGCCGACTCGATGACGCTCATCGTCCTGGCCGTGCTGATCGAGGCCCTCGTCCGCGCCGAGGCGCGGATGATGGAGGACGGCAGCTTCTTCGACGAGGGCGTCTTCGGCTACGACTTCTCCGAGGGGTACACGAGCCTCGAGGCGAGCACGGCCAAGGTCCGCCCCCACCGCGAGAGCGCCCTGAAGCGCTGGCGCCGCCGCCGGTCCGACCAGCGCAAGCAGCGCCGCGCCGCCCAGTTCGCCGCCGAGGACCGCCGGCTCGACGAGATCCTGGACAAGCTCCACCACCACGGCAAGTCGTCGCTGACCGACGAGGAGAACCGGTTCCTCGTCCGCGTCAGCGCCAAGATCAAGAAGCGGCCGCGGGACCGTGAGTAGCCGGCTGCCTGGCCGCGCTGGCCGCATCGGCCGCTGCTGCTCGACGGCGGCATGGGCACGCGCCTCCTCGCCGCCGATCCCGGGGGTCGGGCCGACGATCCCGCCCTCTGGAGTCTCGTCCATCCCGAGATCGTCCTCGATGTCCACATGCGCGACGTCGCCGCCGGGCTCCGACGCCCTCCTGACCAACACCTTCGGCGCCAATGCTGTCTGGCTCGACCGATTCGGCGGCGCGACGGAGGTCGCCGCGATCAACCGCCGGCCGTCGCGCTCGCCCGCGAGGCCGCCGGCCCGAGCGGTTCGTCCTCGGCTCGATCGGCCCGACGGCCGGCGATTCCGCGCCGGGACCAGGCCGAGATCCTGGCCGAGTGCGGGCGTCGACGGCGTGATCCTGGAGACGCACCGGTCGAGCCGGGCGCTCGCGGCCTGGGCGACGATCCGCGGCGCCGTCGACCTGCCGATCGTCGTCAGCCTCTTCGCGTTCGACGAGCCGGTCGCCGACGCCGCCCGTCGGCTCGTCGACGCCGGGGCCGACGTCGTCGGCATCAACTGCGTCCGGCCCGACCGGCGCTCGCCTGGATCGTCGAACTGTCGGCCGCGATCCCCTCGACCCCGCTCCTCTGGAAGCCGGCGGCGTCCCATCCCGAGGCCCAGGCCGTCAGCCCCGCCGAGCTGGCCGCCGACGTCCCCGCCCTGCTCCGCCGCGGCGTCCGCCTGCTCGGCGGCTGCTGCGGCGCGACCGAGGCCCACGTCGCCGCGCTCCGGTCGGCCCTCGATCGCGAGGCCGCCTTCCGGTTATGATGGCCCGGTCCGATCCCCTCGACCACCCCGGGGCCATCGCCCGTGCCGACGACCGAAACGCCGCCGCCCGCGAAGCCCCGCCGCAAGCGCAAGATCGCGCCGCGAGGACCTCAAGGCCGGCGAGTGCCTGTGCGACCACTGCTACGGCAAGTGCTGCCGCTACTTCTCCCTGCCGATCGACACGCCCGACGACCTGGGACGACTTCGACTCGATCCGCTGGTATCTCGCCCACGGCAACACGATCGTCTACGTCGAGAAGGGGACGTGGTATCTCGTCGTGATGAGCAAGTGCAAGTACCTCACCGCGCGACGACCGCTGCGCCATCTACCTGAGCCGCCCGAAGATCTGCTCCGAGTACACGACCGACAACTGCGAGTACGACGACGACTGGCTGTTCGAGAAGGTCTTCGAGTCGCCCGAGCAGATCTGGGAATATGCCGAGGCCATCCTGCCGCCCCGCAGGCGGAAGAAGGCGGCGGCGCCGGTCGTGACTCAGATCGGCGGGTTGAACGGGACCGCGTAGAGACCTCCGATGGCCAACCGGCACAACCACTACGAGGCGGCGTTCGAGGCGTTCATCCGGACGCTGCGGGTGCCGTGCGTGGCCGTCGACGAGGCCAAGCGGTCGTTTTTCGGGGACGAGGGCCTCAAAAATCCCGACTTCCTGCTGTATCCTCGTCTGGGACCGAATCTCGTCGTCGAGGTGAAGGGGAAGAAGGGCAAGGACGTCCGGGGCCGGCGTCCCTGGGAGAACTGGGTGACGACCGACGACCTCGACGGCCTGGCGCGCTGGCAGGAGATGTTCGGGCCGGGTTTCCGCGCGATCCTCGCCTTCGCCTACGCCGAGCCGCTGCCGCTCGTTCCCGCTGCCCCCCGGCGACGGCGCGTTCGAGTTCCGCGGCCGGTCGTACCGGTTCTGGGCGGTCGAGCTCGACGACTACGTCCAGCACCTCCGCTCGCGGGGACCGGCGTGGAAGGCCGTCGCGATGGCCCGCGCCGAGTTCCGCCGCAGGGTCCGCCCGCTGCGCGAATGGCTGCCGATGACCGACGCCGCCCCGAGGCGGCCGAAGCCCCTCAAGGACCGCCGCCGATGACACGACTCGCCCGCTCCCTCCGCGCCGTCGCCGTGCTCGCCGCGCTCGCCCTGCCCGCCGCCGCCCGCGGCCAGGCCCCCGACCCGAACGCGCCCGCCGCGACGGACGAGGGCAACCCCGTCCCCGGCTACGTCGCCACCGGCATGCTCGGCGCCGCGGCGCTGTTCGTCCTCTGCAAGTCGGCCCGGCGGTGATCAAGAAACGAATCCGGAGAGATCAACCGCCGATGACGCCGATGGCCGCCGATGAGGAGAGTAAGAGATCTCGCTTTTCCTCTTCATCGGCGGCCATCGGCGTCATCGGCGGTTGAATCGCTTTCTCTCGGTCGCTCCTAGCTGGAATGTCCGCGATGATCGAGTCATTCACGCGGCCGACCCTCGACGAGGTCGCCGCCCTGTACCGGACCCCCGTGCTCGACCTGATCGTCCGCGCGGCGGGCGTGCACCGCGAGTACCACGACCCGTCGAAGGTGCAGGTCTGCGTCCTGCTCTCGATCAAGACCGGCGGCTGCCCCGAGGACTGCGGCTACTGCCCCCAGGCCGCGCGGTACCACACGGGCGTCGAGGCCGAGCCGCTCATGGACGTCGACGCCGTCCTCGCCGCCGCGAGGCGGGCGAAGGACGACGGCGCGACGCGGTTCTGCATGGGCGCGGCCTGGCGCGAGGTCAAGGACGGGCCGCAGTTCGACCGCGTGCTCGACATGATCCGCGGCGTGAAGGAGCTCGACCTGGAGGCGTGCTGCACGCTGGGGATGGTCACCGAGAGCCAGGCCCGCCGCATGAAGGAGGCCGGGCCTCGACGCCTACAACCACAACCTCGACTCGTCCGCCGAGTTCTACGACCGGATCATCTCGACCCGGACCTATCAGGACCGGCTCGACACGCTGGCTCACGTCCGCGAGGCGGGCATCACGGTCTGCTGCGGCGGGATCGTCGGCATGGGCGAGACGGAGGACGACCGGATCGCCCTGCTCCACACGCTGGCGAGCCTGCCCGAGCCGCCCGAGTCGGTGCCGATCAACGCCCTGGTCGCCGTCGAGGGGACGCCGCTGGCCGATCGGCCCCGGGTGGCGATCTGGGAGATGGTCCGGACGATCGCCACCGCGCGGATCCTGATGCCCCGGTCGATGGTCCGGCTCTCGGCGGGCCGGATCGCGATGAGCGAGGCCGAACAGGCGCTCTGCTTCCTCGCCGGGGCCAACTCGATCTTCGCCGGCGACAAGCTGCTCACGACCCCCAACCCCGAGGTCGACAGCGACGCCGCGCTCTTCGCCACGCTCGGCCTCTCGCCGCTGCCAGCCGGCGAGGCCTCGGGCGTCGCCTGAGGCAACGGCCCATGGCCGACCCGCTCGCCTGGATCGATGACGAGTCCGCCGCCTGGTCCGCGCGCGGCCTGGGGCGCTCGCTCCGGACGGCCGCCGGGCCGCTCGTGGACTTCGCGTCGAACGACTACCTCGGCCTTGCCGCGGACGAGCGCGTCGTTGCCGCGGCGGTCGAGGCCGCAAGACGTTACGGCTGGGGCTCAGGAGCGTCGCCGCTCGTGACGGGCTGGACCCTCGAGCACGAGGCCCTTGCCGCCGAGCTCGCCGCGTTCGAGCGGACCGAGGCGGCCGTCCTCTTCCCGACCGGCTACGCCGCGAACCTCGGGACGATCGCGGCCCTGGTCGGCAAGCCCGACGTCCTCTATTCCGACCGGCTCAACCACGCCTGCCTGATCGACGGCGCCCGGCTCTCCGGGCGCGACAATTCGCGTCTATCCCCACGGCGACGCGGCCCATCTCGCGGACCTGCTCGACGCCGATCGCGGCCGCTTCCGCCGTTCCCTGATCGTCACCGACGGCGTCTTCAGCATGGACGGCGACCTCGCCCCCCTCGGCCACCTGGCCGATCTTGCAGACGCGTACGGCGCAATGCTGCTGGTCGACGAGGCCCACGGCACCGGCGTCTTCGGGCCGGACGGCCGGGGCGCGGCGGCCGAGCTGGGCGTCGCCGATCGGGTGACCGTGCAGGGTCGGCACGCTCTCGAAGGCGCTCGGCTCGGTCGGCGGGTTCGTGGCCGGGTCGCGAAGGCTGGTCGACTGGCTGATCAATCACGCCCGCCCGCTAATCTTCTCGACCGCCGCGCCGGCGGCCACCGTCGCCGCGGCGCGCGAGGCGCTGCGGATCAGCCTGGCCGAGCCGTGGCGGCGGGATCGGGCACGAAGACTCGGGGAACGCTTGCGCGAGGGATTGAGTCGGTGCTGGATATGACGTCCTTCCCTCGACCGGGCCGATCGTCCCGGTCATCGTGGGCGACCCGGACGCGGCTATGCGGCTCGCGGCGCAGCTCGTCGGTCGTGGTTTCCTCGTCCCGGCGATCCGCCCGCCGACCGTGCCCGAGGGGACGGCGCGGCTCCGCGTGGTCGCCTCGGCCGGGCACGCGGACGAGCAGGTCGAGGGCCTGATTCTGGCGTTCCGCGAGGGGCGTCCGTAGGATGGATCGATCCTCTCGACGGGGCCGCGTTCGCGGGCCGATCTTGCCGGGTACCGAGGTGACGGGATGGACTGGGACGCGATCCGTCGGGCCGAGTTCCCCGTCGCCGAGCGGTGGGCCTACTTCGACCACGCCGCCGTGTCCCCCCTGCCCCGCCGGGCCCGCGACCGGCTGGTGGCCTGGGCCGACGAGCAGCTCGCGCAGGGCGACGTCGGCTGGCCCAAGTGGGACGCCAAGGTCGAGGACGTCCGCCGCGCGGCCGCGCGCGCTGATCCACGCCGGTCCCGACGAGGTCGCGTTCGTCGCCAACACGACCCACGGGATCGGCCTCGTCGCCGAGGGGTTCCCCTGGAAGGTCGGCGACAGCGTCGTCACGGCGGCCGAGGAGTACCCCTCGAACATCTATCCCTGGATGAACCTCGCCGGCCGCGGGGTCGTCGCTCCGGACCGTGCCGACCCGCGCGGGCCGGATCTGGGTCGACGACATCGCCGCGGCGATCGACGCGACGACGCGGCTCGTGACGATCAGCCACGTCGAGTTCGCGTCCGGGCTTCCGCAACGACCTCGACGCGCTCGGCGACACTCTGCCGCGAGCGGAACGTCGCGTTCTTCGTCGACGCGATCCAGGGGCTCGGGCCGCACGTGATCGACGTGGGCCGGACGCCGATCGACTTCCTCGCCGCCGACGGCCACAAGTGGCTGCTCGGCCCCGAGGGGGCGGGCCTGCTCTACGTCCGCCGCGAGTGGATCGACCGGCTCCGGCCGCTCGGGGTCGGCTGGCACAGCGTCGTCAGCTCGTACAACACGCCGACCGTCTCGACTGCACCTGAAGCCCACGGCCGGGCGGTGGGAGGGCGGCTCGTTCAACATGCCGGGCATCCACGCCCTCGGCGCGAGCCTCGAGCTGCTGACCGAGATCGGCCCCGAGCGCGTCTCGGCGCGGATCCTCGAGCGTGCCGAGGCCGTCCGCGAGGTGGCGCGCGGCGCCGGCTGGAGGATCGTCGGCTCGTCCCGGCCCGAGGACCTGTCCGGCGATCGTCGCGCTCGAGGCCGGCGAGCGTCGACCTGGCCGCCTTCGTGCGCAAGCGCGCGCGAGCGCGGCGTCATCCTGGCGCACCGTCGCGGGCGGGTCCGGATCAGCCCGCACGTCTACAACAACGACGACGATCTCGGCCGGCTCGCCGAGACCCTCCAGGCCCGATGACCGCGGGGATTCCGCCCATGCGACCGATCGACCCCGAGCGGACCGCCGTCTTCACCGGCACGTTCGACCCCCTGACGCTCGGCCACCTCGACGTGATCCGCCGCGGCCGGCTGCTCTTCGACCGCCTCGTCGTCGGCATCGGCATCAACCCGAACAAGGGGTCGCTGTTCACGATCGAGGAGCGCGTCGCGCTCGCGCGGCAGGTCGTCGCGCCGTTCGACAACGTCGACGTCGAGGCGTTCGACGGCCTGGCCGTCCAGTTCGTCCGGCGGATCGGGGCGCGGATCATCCTCCGCGGCGTGCGGACGCTCTCGGACATGGAGTACGAGTTCAGCATGACGCTGACGAACAACCGGCTCGACCCGGAGGTCGAGACCGTCTTCCTCATGGCCGACGGCGAGTACTCGCACGTCTCGAGCAGCCTGATCAAGCAGGTCGCCCAGTTCGGCGGGTCCGAGTCGCTCCACCGCTTCGTCCCCGACGAGCTGGTCGGGCCGATCCTGGCGAAGATGCGGGCCGTGGATTAGGCTGACGGTTCGCCGCCTGTTACCGCACGCGGAGGGTCTCACGATGAGCCTCGGTCCTCGGCCCGAACCGCCCGCCCAGGGGTTGGCGTTCCCCGCGCCGGGCGGGGTCGTACTGGCCTGCCTCGTCCTCTTCCTCCGGCTCGCCGTCGGCCTGGGCCTGCTGAACTTCGGCCTGGCCGCGATCATGACGGCCAGCGCATCCCCGTTCGGCGGCTGGACCGGCATGAGGCCCCCGTCGTCGCAGGGCTTCGTCCCGGGCATCGAGGTCCTGTTCTCGGCCTTGCCCTACGCGTGCGCCGCGATCGGCGCGGGACTCGTCTTCGGGATTTTCACGACGATCTGCGCCCTCTGCGCCTGCGGCCTCACCCTGTTCCTGCCGCTGCTCCTGACCTTCCATCTGCTGGTCGCGGGCGGAATGGCCTTCTCGCCCGGCTTCAACCCGGTCATGCGCGGGTTCGGTCCCGAGGCCGGCATCTTCTCGATCGTCCTCTGCGTCTTCGTGGCGCCGACGCTGGTGGGACTGGTCGTGCTCTCGGCGCCCGCGATCAACCGGTTCTCGCTGGACGCGTACATCTTCGCGCGCACGAGCCGGCTCACGTTCGCCGAGCCGGCCGGAAACCCCGCGCCTCCGGCTCCGACCCCATAGCGATCAATTCGCCTCGCTCGGCCGCCCGTTCGTGAGCCGGCTCCGCAGGTAGGCCGCACGCGCCACGGCCCGCTCGTCGACCTCGAGCGGCTTGCCCTGGATCTTCTGGAGGTGTGCCGGCTGGGTCTGGATGAAGAGCTCGTTGACCGTCGGGATCTCCAGGTCGTCGATCAACCCGAGATTGATCCCCAGCCGCACGCTCGAAAGCAGGAGCATCGTCTCCTCGCTCGAGATCGTGTGCGCCGTCTTGAGCACGCCGTAGGCGCGGCTGACCTGATCGTGCAGATGCTGACGCCGCTCGCTGACGAGCTTCTGCCGGGCCGTCCGCTCGTACTCGATGATCTGGGGGACGACCTCGGTGAGGTTGCGGATCAGCTCGAGCTCGCTCTTGCCCAGGGTCTGCTGGTTGGAGATCTGGTAGAAGTCGCCGGAGGCCTGGGTGCCCTCGCCGTAGAGGCCGCGGACGGCAAGGTTGATCTTCTGGAGGGCGCGGAAGACCTTGTCGATCTGCTTCGTCTGCACCAGGGCCGGCAGGTGGAGCATCACGCCGACCCTTATCCCGGTGCCCACGTTCGTCGGGCACGCGGTCAGGTAGCCGAGCTGCGCGCTGAAGGCGTAGCGGAGCTTCTCCTCGAGCTGGTCGTCCAGCGCATTGATCCGCTCCCAGACGTCGTGGAGCGAGAGGCCCGAGTGCATCACCTGGATCCGGAGGTGGTCCTCCTCGTTCACCATGATCGAGATGTTCTCGTGCGGGCCGATCGCGACGCCGCGCGGGTAGTCGGCCGAGGCGAGCTCGCGGGAGATGAGCTGGCGCTCGACGAGGAACTGGAGGTCGATCTTCGACCGCTGGTTCAGCTCGAAGTACGCCAGGCTCTCGCCGCCGGCCCCGATCGCGCTGCGGACGTGGGCCTCGATGTCAGCCTTCTCGGAGCGGCTGGCGCGGTTGATGAACGGGAAGTCGTTGAGGTTCCGCGCCAGGCGGATCCGCGAGCACATGACGATGTCGCTCTCGGGCCCGGTGCCGCGGAGCCACTCGCCGGAGGTGCGTGTCAGGTCGTCGAGGTTCATCGGTCAGGAATCCTTCTGGCGTCCGCGATCGCTCGCCCGCCGCCTGGTGATCGGGCGGACGCACTCGACGACCTGCTCAATATCGATCATTACGATACCCTGGTCCGGATCATAGACCAGCATGACGTCGACCTCGGGCGGTATCCAGGCCATCTCCGGGCTCCGGACGCGATAGCTCTCGCCGCTCGCGGTGCGCACGTCGAAGGGAAGAACCTCTGCGGCTTGAGCATCGTCCTGATCCGTTTGACGTCCATCGGTGGTCCTTCGGTACTCAGCTCTTGGTCTCGGCCCGGCGGAGCGTGTCTCTCAGTCGCGCGGCCCGCTCGTAATCTTCCAGGGCGATGGCGTCGCGGAGCTCGGCGCGGGCGCGGAGCCGGGCGGTGTCGGCCGCGATCCAGGGCCGGCCGCGGCGGGGCGCCTTGCCGACGTGCCGGGTCGCGCCGTGCTGGTCGGAGATGAGCGGGAGCAGTCCCTTCGTGAAGACCTCGTAGTCGGCCGGGCAGCCGAGGCGGCCGTCGGAGCGGGCCTGCATGAACCGCATGCCGCAGACCGGGCAGGAGAGCTCGGCCAGCTCGCCCACGAGCTCGCCGACGTGCGCCACGATCAGCGCCTGGACCACGCCCTCCAGCCCGAGCTTCGGCACCGCCTTGGGCGGGCCGAGGCCCGCCTTGCCGGCGCAGCGGGAGCAAAGGTGGACCTCGCGGCGCTCGCCATCGACCGACTCGGTCAGGTGGACGGTCGCCTCTTGGGCACAGCGCTGGCAGGTCATGGGCGGGCCACCCGAGCCGGAGGGAAGGAGCCGCCGGCTAGCGGCCGAGCTCGATTTCGAGCGACTTGATCTTGTCGCGCACCCGCGCCGCCATCTCGTAGTCCTCGGCGGCGACGGCGCGCTTCAGGTCGTTGCGGAGCTGGATCAGCATCGTCTGCTGCTTCGGGTCGCGCGGGCGCGGCGGGGGGCCTTGCCGCTGTGCCGGGTCTCGTCGTGGATGTTCTCCAGGAGGGGCATCAGCTCGTCGCGGAAGACCTCGTAGTCGTGCGGGCAGCCGAGCCGGCCGGTGGCGCGGAACTCGCCGAAGCTGATCTGGCAGACCGGGCAGGTCTGCTTGTCGAGCGCCTCGGGCTCGCCCGTGGCCTCGCCGCCGATCAGGGCCTTGGCCAGGTCGCTCATGGCCGGCTTGTCGGGCGACTCGGCCGCCGGGGCGAGGTGCTGGCGGGCGTGCTCGTCGCAGAAGTGGAACTCGTGCGGCTTGCCCTTCTCGATGTCCGTTATATGAAAAGTGGCGACTTTCGCGCACTTGTTACACTTCATCACCCATCCTCCTCCACCCGACGGCGGTCGGCCGACGCCCTCGCCCGGGACTGCTGGGCCTCGGCGAACCTCCCGCGTCGCACCGGCGTCCGGGGGATGTGCTCGTGGTCAGTTTCATTGTAGTTACGCGGGGGGGCCTGTCAAGCAACCCAGGGGCCCCCGCGCGCCCGGCGCCGTCACGGTCCGCGGCGTCGCTATCCCTTGACATGGCCCGGCTTCGGTGCGGGGGCCCGCTAGCCCCCTCGACGCCTGTACGGACGCCCCGCGGGCCTGCTAAGATCGGTGAGCCGTCGCGGAAGTGAGGCCATCCCGGACGGTGGGCCATGCCCACTCCGCCGATCCCGAGACTCTCATCCATGCCCCCGCACCGGCCCGCCTTCGACGACTTCGCCCGCCGGGCCGGCGACGCCCGATTCGTCCCCGTCTACCGCCAGCTCGTCGGCGACGCTCTCACCCCCGTCTCCGCCTTCCGCCGGATCGAGCGGCCCGGCCCCTCGTTCCTCTTCGAGAGCGTCATCGGCGGCGAGAAGGTCGGCCGCTACAGCTTCCTCGGCACCGAGCCGTTCCTGCGGTTCGAAGCCCGGGGGAAGCAGGTCACGATCACCCCGACGGCCCGTCCCGAATCCTCCCGCACGTTCGAGCAGCGCCGACCCGTTCCGCGACCTCGAATCGCTCCTGTCCGAGTACACGGCGATCGGCCTCCCCGATCTCCCCCGCTTCACCGGCGGGGCCGTCGGCTTCGCGGCGTATGACTCGGTCCGCTACATCGAGCGACTGCCGAACGCCCCGCCCGACGACCGCGGCCTGCCCGACCTCTCGTTCGCCTTCTACGACCGGATGGTCCTCTTCGACCACATCCGCAAGACCGTGCTCGTCGTCGCCCACGCCCACCTCGGCCCTGGTGTCGACCCGCGGGCGGCCTACGCCGACGCCTGCCGCCGGATCGATGACCTCGTCGACCGCCTCGCCACGCCCGGTCCCGAGCCGACCCTGCCCGACATCGACACGGCCGTCCCCGCGACGTTCGACTCCGAAGTCGAACATGACGCAGGCCCAGTTCGAGGCGGTCGTCCGCCGCTGCCAGGAGTACATCAAGGCCGGCGACATCTTCCAGGTCGTCCCGAGCCAGCGGTTCACGCTCGAGACCACCGCCGCGCCGTTCGACATCTACCGGACGCTCCGCGTGGTCAACCCGAGCCCGTTCCTGTTCTACCTGACGTTCGACGACTTCCACCTGATCGGCTGCTCGCCCGAGATCCTCGTGCGGGTCGAGGACGGCGAGGTGACGGTCCGCCCGCTGGCCGGCACCCGCCGCCGCGGCAAGGACGAGGCCGAGGACCGCGCCCTGGCCGCCGAGCTGCTCGCCGACCCCAAGGAGCGGGCCGAGCACATCATGCTCGTCGACCTCGGCCGCAACGACGTCGGCCGCGTCTGCGAGTACGACTCCGTGAAGCTGACCGACCTGATGACGGTCGAGCGGTACTCGCACGTGATGCACATCACGTCGAACGTCACGGGCAGGCTCTCGCCCGGCAAGACGGCCTTCGACGCCCTCCGCGCCGGCCTGCCGGCGGGCACGGTCTCGGCGGCGCCGAAGGTCCGGGCGATGGAGGTCATCGACGAGGTCGAGCCGCACCGCCGCGGCCCATACGCCGGGGCGGTCGGCTATATCGATTATACGGGCAACATGGACACCTGCATCGCGCTGCGGACCCTGGTCCTCAAGGGCACGACGGCCTACGTCCAGGCCGGCGCGGGCATCGTCTACGACAGCGACCCGGCGACCGAGTACGAGGAGACGTTGAGCAAGGCCCGGGGGCTTCTGCGGGCGATCGAGATCGCGCAGACGCAGCTCTGAGGACGATCGATTCCGCCTCGTCGAGCAGACCGTCCCCGCGGAGGCCGAGATGGCCGGCGTGTCGCCCCCGAGCGCCCGGGCGATGTTCCTCCGCGACGACGTCCGCCTCAAGTGGGCTGGAACTTCCGGGCGCTCCGCCCTTAATCTGTTCGAACCGCATTCGGCCGCATCGCCCACGACCTCACCCGCCCGAGTCCCCTCCGAGCCCCGATGTCCAGCCAGACCATCGACCTCTTCCGCCCCCCGTTCTGGATCGCGCTGGCCGCGGGCATCGCGCTGCTCGTGCCCGCCGTGAACCCGGCGCTGCGGCGATGGATCGGCGCGGCGATCAACCTCGGGGTCATCGTCGCCCTGCTCGGCGTCAATGCCGCGTGGGTCGCGGGCGGGCTCGGCGTCGCCTGGCTCTACCTGCGGCTCTGCGAAAGGCCCGGGCCGCGGCGCGTTCCTCGCGGCGCTGGGCGGCTCGGCGACGCTCGCGCTGTTCCTGATCCACAAGCGGCCCGAGATCGTCGGCGAGATCGGCCCGGCGCGGATCAACCCGATCCTGATCGCCGTCGGCTTCTCGTACGTGGCCCTGAGGTTCTACGAGGTCTCGCGCGCCGTCCTCGAGGGCAGGCACCCCGCGCCGGGGCTGGCGGCGACGGTGAACTATCTGATCCCGTTCCACATGCTCGCGGCCGGCCCGATCCAGTCGTACGACGACTTCGCCGCGCAGCCGCCCGTCCCCCCGCCCCCGACCTGGCGACGTCCCTGGCCGGCGTCGAGCGGATCGCGCTGGGGATGTTCAAGAAATACGTCCTGGCCAATGCGATCGAGCTTGCCCTGCTGACGAACTTCCGCGCGGGCGGGGGGTACTTCTTCTTCGAGCTCCAGGTCAACTGCCTGTGGCTGCTCATCGACTTCAGCGCCTACAGCGACATCGCCGTCGGCGCCGGCCGGCTCATGGGCGTCGCCACGCCCGAGAACTTCAACCGGCCGTACCTGGCGCGGAACATGATCGACTACTGGGAGCGGTGGCACATCACGCTATCGCAGTTCATCCGCCGCAACGTCTTCATCCCGCTCCAGCTCGCCATGATGCGGGCCACCGGCGGCCGGGCGCAGCTCGCGGTGGCGAGCGTGGCGTTCCTCGCCTCGTTCCTGATCTGCGGGCTCTGGCACGCGATCGACATCCGCTGGATGATCTGGGGCCTGCTCCACGGCCTCGGCCTGGTGGCCTGCAACCTCTACCGCTTCGCGCTGACCAAACGGCTCAAGCGCCGCGGCGTCGAGCGCTACCTCGCCAACCCCTGGATCCGCCTCGCGGCGCGCGTGATCACCTTCGAGTTCGTCGCCGTCACCGTCTGGATCATCTCGGCCCCCTGGCCCGGCTCGCACTGAGAGGACGCTCGTGGACGAACCGCAAGTCGCCGGGACGATCACCCCCCTGAAGTTCGCGGCGCGGATCACGCTGGCGGCGCTCGAGATCGCGCTGGTCGTCCTGCTCGGGACGGGCGGCGTCAAGTTCTTCTACCAGGGCTTCTGACCGGGCCGGGCCTGCGCGGGGGGATTGGCACCGATGTTCGACTTCCGCCGCTGCCGTGCCGCCGTCGCGACCGTCCTGTCGCTGGCGGTCGCCCTCGCCCTGCTGAACGCGGCGCTGGGGGCGACGATCGGGTCGCCCGCCCGCTGGTTCCCGCGCGACGAGGACACGTACGACTGGCTCTTCCTCGAGCGCGCCGCCTCGCAGTTCGCCGCGGCCAAGCCCGAGGCGGCCCGGCGCGTCGGCAAGATCGGCGTGGTGATCGGCCTGTCGACCGCGGCGCAGGCGATCAACTCGGACGTCCTGACCGAGAAGGGCCCCCCCGGCTACCGCTGGATCGTCACCAACGGCTTCGGCGGGACGATGCACAAGCCCGCCGAGTTCGCGCGGCTGATGGCGGCGAGCGGCCTGCGGCCCGCCTCGGTGATCGTCGCGCTCAACCCGATCATGCTCGCCGCGCACCCGTCGCCCGGCCCGCCCGAGGGCGACGCCCGCCGGCCGGCCACGCTCCGCGAGGCCATCAAGGACCACTTCTGGATCGTCTCGTCGCGGTACCACGTCAAGCACGTTGTCCGCCGGTCGATCCTCTTCTTCAAGACCGCGCTGATCGCCCGGCTCGGCGGCGACCCCGGCGCGGCGGTGGCGCCGGCCGCCTCGGCGTGGGAGCAGATCGACCTGGACCTGTCGGCCCGCATGACGCCCGAGCAGGCGAGGAGCCAGGCCGAGCAGTTCCGGTCCATAAACCTCTTCGCGCCCGAGTCCTACGCCGTCGACTCCGCCGCCTCGGCCGAGCTGATCGCGACGGTCCGGGCGGCCCGCGCGACCGGGGCGCGCGTGGTCGTGGTCGTCCTGCCCGAGTCGACGCTCATGCGCCAGGAGACGCCCCCGGGCGCCCGCGGCCTCACCCGGCAAGTCCTCGAGCACGCCCTGGGCGCCGAGGCCCCGCCGGTCCTCGACCTGAACGACGTCCTGAACGACGACGAGTTCCTCAACCTCACCCACGCGAACCAGTGGGGCCGCGACCGCTTCACCCCCCTCCTCGCCCGCCGGCTTCGCGACCTGCTGCACTGAGGATCCGTGGGAGAAGCCCCGGGGTTCCCCCGCGCCGAGCGAACCCGCGCCCCGGGTCGGGCGGTCCCGGGGTCCGCTGCGCCGAGCGAACCCGAGCGTACGCCTTTCGTTCGCCCTTGTGCGGCTCGACGCGATCGCCGACGCACGGAGCCGAACGGCGGCGGACGGAGCAGGATTGGCTTTGTTTCGGCGGCCGGGGAATTGGCTTTGTTTCGGCGGCCGAGAATTGGCTTTGTTTCGGCGGACAGCCGGCTGGGCGGGGCGGGCCGCCGAGACCGAAAGACGCGGGGCCCGGGGCCGGCCACCGATCGACGCGATGTTCAGGGCCGGTCCCCAGACCCCGCACCGGCCCCCTCCTCACTCATTGTCTGAGCCGCCCGAGCGGGATACCTCTACGCATGCCACCGACCGTCATGGCATGCATGGTGCCGCCCAACGAACCGGCGTTTTCAATTGTATTTTCTATTGAATCATCCGGCCGGGTATGGCAGCCTTGCGGCGGGCCATCATCTCTTCCGTCGTCCCGAGTCCTGGGGGGTGTCGCACGATGCGCTTGCGTCGAGGATTCACGCTGATCGAGCTGCTGGTCGTCATCGCCATCATCGCCGTCCTGATCGCCCTGCTGCTGCCGGCCGTCCAGGCCGCCCGCGAGGCCGCCCGCCGCGCCCAGTGCGTCAACAACCTCAAGCAGCTCGGGCTGGCGGCGCACAACTACCTCTCGTCGCAGGGCGTCTTCCCGTTCGGGGCGATCCAGAACAACAATCAGAGCTGCAACGGGTGCTGGGCCGTGTCCTGGGGCGACTCGATCCTCGGGTACATGGAGCAGAACGCGATGTGCGAATTCGCTCGAACTTCAATCTGGAGATGACCAACGGCGCGAATCAAACCGTGGGCTTCACGTCCGTCGCCACGTTCCTCTGCCCGTCGGAGAACGTCGCAGGCCCGGCCGGCCAGCCCGTGGGCGCCGCTGAACTACAAGGGGAATGTCGGCGGTCCCGCCACGATCAGCGCCTGGTCGGGCACGATCATCAACTGGATGGCCTCCAACCAGACCGGCTGGTACAGCAACTCGAACAACAAGGGCCCGGTCGGCACCCAGTCGATCACCGACGGGACGTCGAACACGGCGATGTGGAGCGAGCAACTGATCGGGATCAACGACCCGGGCGACAACTACGGCAACAAGGTGCTGCGGAGCGACCAGAGGGCCGTCCGCGCCATGTTCGCGATCTCGATGACCCTGACGCCCGATGACCCGGTCAACGGCGGCACGAACGCCGCAGTCGTTCGCGCACGCAGTGCGCCAACATCCCCGGCACGACCCAATCGCTCGGGACCCGGAACGTCGGCTGCCACTGGAACCTCGGCGTCGGGACGGCGGTCCCCAACACCGGTTACAGCCACGTCAACGCCCCGAACACCCCCCGGTGCACTTACAACAATTCCGAGAACCCCACGGATTGGTGCGGGAGCTTCTGCAGCGCCTCGCCGACGAGCAACCACTCCGGCGGAGTCAACATCTGCTTCGCCGACGGCTCGGTCAGGTTCGTCAAGAACACGATCGCCCTGCAGACGTGGTGGGCCATCGGCTCCCGCAACCTGGGCGAGGTGGTCGACGCCAACGCATACTGACCGGCCCCGGCCGCGAGGGCGGGGCGGCATCGCCGAGCCCCGCCCGTCCTCCTGTCCTACCAACGAGGGAATGTCCACGATGCGATCGCTCTGCGCCTGCCTTGCGGCGGCCGTCCTCGCCGGCCCGCTGATCGTCCTGGTCCCCGGCTGCGGCAGCGGGACGGCCGAGATCGAGAAGACCCCGCCCAACGTGACGCCGGGTCAATTGAAGGCCGAGGACATGCCCGGCTACAAGGACATGCAGGAAAGCCTGAAGAAGAAGGGCGCCACGAAGTAGTCGGGCGGCGCCGCGCCTGGCCTGGCCACCGCCGCGCGGGATCGCTGTCGCACGGAGGATCCGGGACCGATGGGGTTCGCGCGTTCGCTCCGGCGCTGGCCGACGCTCGTCGCGATCGCCGCATTGATCGTGCTCGCCGCGGCCGGCTTCGTCGCCTGGGAGTGGCCCGCCTGGTCCGCCGCGCGAGACGTCCGCCGCGCCCTGGCCGCGGGCCGCTATGACGACGCCTGGAAGGCCGTCGGCCGCTGGTTGAAGCTCCGGCCCGACTCGGCCGCCGCGCAGTTCTATCGTGCCAGGGTCGCCCTCACCCAGGGCCGCCGGGACGACGTGGCCGACGGCCTGACCCGCGCCCGGGCGCTCGGCTATCCCGAGGACGGGCTCGCCGTCCTCCAGGCCCTGATCGACGCCCAGTTCGGCCGGCCCGCGCAGGCGCAGCCGGTGCTGGCGCGGGCGTTCGCCTCGGGCGAGCAAGACCCGATGGTCGACGAGGCCCTGGCGCGGATCTATCTCGAACGGTACGACTTCCCCCACGCCCTCGCCGTACTCACCAAGTGGGCGAAGGACGATCCCGGCGACCCTCGCCCCCCCTACTGGCGCGCCGAGGCCAACCGCCGCGCGGATGCCGAGCCCGACGTGATCGTCGCCGATTACCGGGAGGTCCTGAAGCGCGACCCGAAGCACGCCGAGGCCCGGCTCGGCCTCGCCGACGAGCTCGCCCGCGCCCACCGCGACCGCGAGGCCGCCGACGCCTACGACGCCTACCTGGCCGACCACCCCGACTCGGCCCCCGCCCACGCCGGCGCGGGCCGCTGCGCGATCGGCCTGGGCGACGAGGACGCGGCGGTGCGGCATCTCGATCGCGCACTGGCTCTCGACCCCGACAACGCCGCCGCCAACCTCGCCCGCGCCGAGATCGACCTCCGCCGCAACGACCCCGCCGCCGCGCTGGCGCACCTGGACCGGACCCTGGCGAAGACGCCCTTCGACCCGCCGGTCCACTACCAGCGCTCGCTCGCGCTCAAGCGGCTCGGACGCGACGACGAGTCGGCCCGCGAGCACGCCGAATTCACGCGGCTCACCGCTGACCGCCGCGCCCTGGACGACCTGCAGGCGCGCCTGGCCGACTCGCCGACCGACGCCCACCTCCAGGCCGAGATCGCCCGCTGGATGTTCGGCCACGGCTTCGAGAGCGAGGGCGTCCGCTGGGCCCGGAAGGTCCTCATCGACCACCCCGGCCACGCCGAGACGTGCCTGCTGCTCTCGGGCTACTACGACCGCCTCGGCGACTGGCAGCAGGCCCAGCTCTACAAGGCGCAGGCCCGACTCCCGTAGGGTCCGCTATTGCGGACCATCTTCTGGCATGGGCTGGCGGATGCCGATGGTCCGCAGTAGCGGACCCTACGCGGCCCCTGTCCGCGCTCGCCACAGGTAATAGACCGGCACCCCCGCCAGGATGCTCCCCACTGAGTACGCCGAGACCTCCGGCCGCTCCCGGACGACGGCCCAGACGAGCAGCCCCGTCGTCGCGAGATAGATCGCAGGCACGACGGGATAGCCGGGCGTCCGGAACGGCCGTGGCAGGTCGGGCCTCCGCCACCGGAGCACGTACACGGCGCTCACCGTGAACATCGAGAAGATCGCCAGGCCGACGCCCGCGTACGTCAGGATCCGTTCCAGCGGCGCGGCCCAGAGCAGCACGAGCGCCCAGGCCGTCTGCAATCCCGTCGCGATCGCCGGCGTCCCCCACCGCGGCGACAGGCGTCCCGCGATCTCGGGGAACTGCCCGGCCCGCGCCATCGCATACGCGACGCGCGGTCCTGTCAAGATATAAGCACTCACGGACGCAAGCAGCGTGAGCCCGATCGCCACCGACAGCGGCCCGGCGACCCTCGGGCCGATCAGGTGCTCGGCCGCGATCTGAGCGATCGGGGCCACGGCGTTCACCCCCTGGTGGTTCGACGGGTCGCGGACGATCCGCGCGATCTCGCCGGCCGGCAGCGCCAGGGCATACGCGAGGTTTAGCGCCAGGTAGAGCGCCGTCACCAGCCCCGTGCCGAGCAGGATCGCCCGCGGCAGCCGCCGCTGCGGCTCGTCGACCTCGCCGGCCAGGTACGAGGCGCCGTTCCATCCGGTATACGCATAAGAGATATAAACGAACGACGACGCCATCGCGACCGCCACGCCGCGCGTCAGGGGCGGCCGGTCGTCGAGGTTGGCCCAGTGACCCCAGCCGGCGGCGATCCCCGCGACGGCCAGGGCGCCGAGGATCGCGAGCTTGACGACGGTCATCGACCCCTGAACGCGGATCGTCCGGCTCCGGCCCGACGCATGCACCGCGGCGAACGCGAGGATCGCGGCCGTCGCCAGCAGCGACTCGACGAGGCCCGCGCTCGTCGTCAGGCCCATCGGCGCGATGACGTATTTCGCGGCCGCCCGGGCCGAGAGCGCGATCGGCCCGCCGAAGCCGATCAGGAACGAGACCCAGCCCGAGAGGAACCCCGCGAGCGGGCCGTAGGCCTCGGTCAGGAAGACGTAGTCGCCGCCCGTCCGGGGCATCATCGCCGACAGCTCGGCCAGCGCCAGCGCCCCGCAGATCGCGGCGACGCCGCCGATCACCCAGAGCCAGAGCATGAGCTGATTGCTGCCGACGAAGAAGACGGTGAACCCGGACGTCGTCAGCACGCCCGTGCCGATCATGCTCGAGACGACGACGAACGTGGCCGTCGCGGGGCCGAAGCCAGGTTCTCTCGGATCCATCGCGATCCCCGGTCCTCGCAGGGTGACCGTCTTTGAACCTCCGAAGGTGGTCGGAGCCCACCCTACCAGACGGCTATCGTCCCCGCCGCGCCCCGCCGCGAATCCGGTCGCGCCGATCAAGACGGCGGCGACGATCGGCCGAAAGATAGGGGGGCGGTCGCCGAGCGGGGCGAGGGACGCGGGACTGTCCCGGACGTGGGGATTGTGGGATGGACGTGCGGAAGACCTGGCGGACGATCCGGCCGCACCTGCCCCGTCCGGTCGTCGAGGCCGTGACGCTGAGCCATCGCGAGTGGATGCGGGCCCGGTGCCTGGTCGAGGGCGTGGCCGAACGGCCGACGCGGCGGGCCGTCGCCGGCGCGGTGCCGCCGCCGTTCCTCCGCTACCGAGTCGACGGCTCGGTGCGGCTCGGGCACTTCCTCCAGGTCGGCGAGGGGGTCGCGCGCGACATCGCGTCGGCCCTGGCCACGATCGGCCGCGACCTCGGGTCGTTCTCCGACATCCTCGACTTCGGCTGCGGCTGCGGCCGCGTCCTCCGCTTCGTCCGCGGCCGCGCCGGCCCGGCGCGCGGCTGCATGGCACTGACATCGATGCCCGCGCCATCGCCTGGTGCCGCGCGCATCTGCCGTACGCCTCGTTCGCCGCCAACGGCCACCTGCCCCCGCTCGACGCGCCCGACGGCGCCTTCGACTTCGTCTATGCGATCTCGGTCTTCACCCACCTCGACGCGACTCGCCAGGCCGCCTGGGCCGCCGAGCTGGCGAGGGTCACGCGGCCGGGTGGGGTCGTGCTGCTCACCCTCCACGGCCCGTCGTGCGCCGAGCGCCTCGAGCCCGCGAGCCGCGCGCCTCGGCGACGAGGGCTTCGTCTTCGCCCGCGCCGACTCCGTCCGCGGCCTGTTCCCCGAGTGGTACCAGGCCTCGTACCAGACGCCCGAGCACGCCCGCGCCATATTCGGCGCCTCGTTCGACGTCCTCCGCCACATCCCCCGCGGCATCACCGGGTTTCAGGACGCGGTGCTGCTGGGCAAGGCGGGTGACGGGCCGAGACCCTGATCGGCGGACAAAACGGGGTCTGCAATAGCGGACCCTACAGGGCCTCGACCTCGACCTGCTCGGCGTCGCGGGCGGCGGTCGCGGGGTCGATGGCGCCGGCGTCCCAGACGCGGGCGTTGGCCGTGGCGCAGCCGATGGCGTGGCGGAGCGTGGCCTCGGGGCCGAGGCCGCGGAGCCGGGCGTCGACCAGGCCGGCGAGCAGGCAGTCGCCCGAGCCGATCGGGTTGACCGGCACAAGCTCAGGCGGCAAGGCCCGGTAGGGCCGGCCGTCGACCAGGGCCAGCACCGGGTCGGCGCCGTCGGTGACGACCGCGACCTTGACCCCGTGGCCCGACCAGCGGCGGAGCAGGCCCATGATGTCGGCGTCGGTCGGCCGGGGCTTGCGGAGGTGCAGGCCCGCCTCGCGGCGGTTGAGCTGCATCGCGTCGGGCCAGAAGCCCCAGATGGTGTCGAGCGGAGGTCCGTACGTATCCAGGAAGACGGGGATCTTGCGGGCCAGGGCCAGGGCGATCATCTCGCTGTAGAGCTCGTCGGTGGCCGTCGCCGGGCTCGATCCCGAGAGCGTGAGCGCCTCGACGCCGCCGGCCGTCAGGGCCCCCTCGACCCGGTGCAGGAGGTCGGCGGCCTCGGCCCCGGTGATGGCCGGGTCGGGGTCGAAGAAGGCGGTCGCCGGGGTGTCCTCGCCGCGGACCGTGAGGATCTCCCGCGTGGGGGCGTCGGTCAGGGTGACGAGCGGGTCGAAGCCGTCGTCGCGGCGGAGCAGGCGGTCGCAGTGGGCGCCGACGAAGCCGCCGAGGAAGGTCGCCGGCCGGGCCGCGCGGCCGAGCCGCGTGAGGGCCCGGGCCACGTTGTTCCCCTTGCCGCCGACGACCTCGCGGCTCGCGGCGCCGCGGACGTTGTCGCCGGGGCCCCAGGGGGGCGTCTCGAGGGTCTTATCCAGGCACGGGTTGAGCGTGACGCAGAGGATCATCGGGGGGTGCGGGATGGGCGGGGTCAGGTGGGGTCGTGGGTGCGGGACGCCGGCACTCCGTTCCGCCGTGCGACCGGTCCGGGTGTTCCGAGCCCGAGCCGATGCCGGACGACGTAGAGGGGTCGCCCGTTCACCTCCTGGAGGATCCGCGCCGACATATTCGCCGACGATCGCCGTGGAGAGCAACTGGACGCCGCCGAAAAACACCAGTCCGAGGGCGACCCACGCCCAGCCCGGCCCGGCAGAGCCTCGCCAGGCCGCCAGGACGACGCCGAGCACCGCCCCGAAGGCGGCCAGGACCACCGCGACGGCCCCCATCGCGCCCACCGGCCTGAGCGGCCCTTCGCCGAAGCCGACGAGGCCGTCGGCGGCCAGCGAGAGCAGCTTGCGCGGGCGTGTACTTGGGCCGTCCCGCATGCCTGGCCCCCCGGTCGATCGGCACGCCGACCTGGCGGAACCCGACCCAGGCCCGGAGCCCGCGGACGTACCGCCGCCGCTCGGGCATGGCGTTGACGAGGTCGACGACCCGGCGCGACATGAGCCCGAAGTCGCCCGCGTCCCTGGGCATGGCGATGGACGCCGAGTCGGCCGAGCACTCGGTAGAACGCCCAGTACAGGAGCCGCCTGATCGGCCCCTCGGGCCGGCTGGCCCGGATCGCATAGACGACGTCGTATCCTTCGCTGTAGCGGGCCCAGAGCGCGGGGATCGCCTCGGGCGGGTCCTGGAGGTCGCCGTCCATGACGAGCACGGCCTCGCCCCGGGCCTCGGCCAGGCCGGCCGAGATCGCGACCTGGTGGCCGAAGTTCCGCGACAGCGCGAGCCCGAGGAACCGCCGGTCGGTCACGTGCGCCTTGACGACCTCGGCCCACGTGCGGTCGCGCGAGCCGTCGTCGACGAGCAGGACCTCGGCCTCGACGCCCATCTCGTCGAGAGTCTGGGCGAGGCGGCCGACGAGGACGGGGAGGACCTCGTCCTCGTCGAAGACGCGGGACCACGACCGAGAGGGCCGGGCGGCCTGTGGAGGGCCGGACATGCGGGCCGGGATTGGGGTGGGGAGGGTCAGGTCGCATCGGGAAGAGCCCCCATGCCGACGCCACGCCTCTCCGGGTTCGGACGCCGGGCCACGGCCAGGAGCGAGCTGCCGATCGGCCACGGCACGACCCGGCCCAGGGCGTGCTCGGCCTTCGACCAGGCCGCGAGCAGGCGATTGACCGGCCGGCGGCGGGATGCTCACGTCGTAGTCGGCCGCCCCGTCGCCGGCCGGCGCGAGCCAGCGGCGGAGGAGCATCGGCGCGACCGTCCAGGCGAAGAAGAACCGGACCGACTCGACCTCGAATCCAGCCCCTTCCAGCACGCCGCGCAGCCCCGCGGGCCGGTAGCGGCGGAAGTGGGCGTTGGCCTCGTCGTGGCGGCTCCAGAGCCAGGGCAAGGCGGGGACCGTCAGCAGCAGCACGCCGCCGGGCCGCGTGAGGGCGAGGGCCGAATCGAGGGCCGCCCGGTCGTCCTCGATGTGCTCCAGGACGTCGAGCATCAGCAGCAAGTCATACGTCCGGTCGGGACGGAAGCCCGCGCCGAGCCCGCCGACCGTGATCCGGTCGCGCCATCGGGGATCGTGCAGCAGCGAGGCGTCGGGCTCGAGCCCGTCGACCTCGCCGAAGCGGGCCAGCGCGTCGAAGAAGAGGCCGTCGCCGCAGCCGACGTCGAGGATCCGGCGCGCGGTCGATCGCGCGGGCGAGCCGGCCGATCTCGGCGAGCAGCAGGGCCTCGCGGGACCGCCACCACCAGTGGCCGTCCCAGAGGGCTCGATAGCGCTGGGCGTACGCGGCTTCCATGCGAGGGGCGCCCGCTTCGATCCGGGATGCGCCTCAGGGCGCGGGGGCTCCCTCCCCCGCCGGTCCTGGTGGGCGGGGGGACTGTAGCGGAAAGCGGGGTGGGGCGTCAAATCCCTTTGCGGCGGTCCCTTCTGGTCCCCTCCCCCCTCGTGGGGGAGGGTTAGGGTGAGGGGGTCTTCGGCGAGGGCCCCGGCTCCTCCCCGACCCCCTCACCCTACCCTCTCCCACAAGGGGAGAGGGTGAAGAGGGCTCGGCTCAGGCCGTCCGCCCCGCCCGCTGCGGCCGACCCGGGCGGGCATGGCGCCGGGTCCGGTCCATCGGCATGCCCCGAGGCGTGACCACGGGGGCGAGCCGGGGCATGTCGGCCGTGGCCTCGTGGTGGACGACCACCGTCATCCACGTCCCTTCGCCGGCAGGCACGGCCGCCTCGGCAGCCGGCGCCATCCGCTCGGCCGCGAGGCCGCCCACCATGGCCGCGATGTCCACGAACCCCAACACAGCCACCGCGCCCCACGCCGAAGCCCCAGCCGCACCCGAGACCATCCCCGCACCCAGCGCCGAGGCGACGCACGCCATCACGGCCCCGCGTCCCGCGAGGTGGCCGACGGCGACGAAGGCGGCCATCGGGATCGCCAGCACGACCAGCGCGACCCAGAGCGGCGGGCCGCCGAGGACGATCCCGGCCGACGCGACGGCCCAGGCGGAGCAGGCGATCTCGACGTCACCGAGACTCGGGCGGGCGGGCGCGGGGCGGGACATTGGCGGGGCTCCGAGGTGGGTCGGGCGACCGGGCTTGAGAGGCCGCCGAAGGAACCCTAAGCCGCGTTCGGGGGCCTGTCAAAACGGGCCGATTCCGCGTGGCTTTCCGGCCACATCGGGGGCGGGCCTGGGTCGTTGTGGCCGTGGTGACGCTGGGTTAAGGTAGGGCCACTCGATCGGTCCTCTATTTCCTTCATCGGTCCCGGGGTCCCCGTCGCATGAACGGCCTCGCCGCGCGGCTGCTTCCTTATAGCCTGGCCTTCTTCAGCAGCCTGTGCATCATGATCCTCGAGCTGGTGGCGGGCCGCCTGGTCGCGCGTCACGTCGGGTCGTCGCTGATCGTCTGGAACAGCGTGATCGGGATCATGCTCGGCGGCATCTGCCTGGGCAACGTCCTGGGCGGCCGGCTCGCCGACCGCGTCGACCCAAGGCGCGCCGTCGGGCCGCTCTACGCCCTCGGCGCGGGCCTGATGCTGGCGTCGCTCTGGGTCAACTCGCTGGGCGGGATGATTCCCGACACGCCGGCCGTGCCCTGGCTCAAGACGATCGCCCTGATCGTCCTCGACTTCCTCATCCCCGGCACCGTGCTCGGGATGATCGGCCCGGTCGTCGCCAAGATGGCCGTGGAGCAGTCGCAGAAGACCGGCAGCGCCATCGGCGACGTCTACTTCCTTGGGGCCGTCGGGTCGATCGTCGGCACGTTCCTGGCCGGGTTCCTGCTGCTCTACTACGCCCCGGTGTCCGTGGTCGTCACGGTCGTCTCGGCCGTGCTGGCGGTGCTGGGCGGGCTGCTGATCGGCGACGCGCTGGGCCTGGGGCTGGGGCTGGCCGCCGGGGCGGTGCTGGGCCTCGGGTCGATCGCGCCGCTGGTCCGGTCCCTGAACGTCCCGTCGATCGACGTGGGCGGGGTGCCGATCAACTACCTGATGCTCGCCGGCCAGGCCGCGGCTCTACTCCTGGCGGGCGTGGGGGTCGTGCGGCTGATGCAGGCGAGGCGGATGTCGATCGCCGACGAGTCCCCGGCGATGGCCGACTCGCCCGCGGCCCCGAGGCCGAGGCTGGGCGACCTGGCGCTGCTCTCGTTCCTCATCAGCGCGGCGTTCATGGCCTTCGAGATGGCCGCGAGCCGGCTCGTGACGCGGCACCTCGGGTCGAGCATCTACGGCTGGACGAGCGTGATCGGCGTCCTGCTCGGCGGGCTGAGCCTGGGGAATTACCTCGGCGGCAAGATCGCCAACCGGATCAGCCGCGAGACGCAGGCGAGCTGGCTGTTCGCCATCGCCTCGGCGGCCGTGCTGTCGGTGCTCCTGTTCGAGAACCCGCCGCCCTGGTGGATCACCAACCCGATCGGCCACTGGGGCAAGGGCGAGCCGGCCGAGCTGATCTTTCCCCACGACTTCGCCCTGAGCAACGCCATCTACGAGATGAAGAGCCACTCGTGGTGGTGGCGGGTCCTCGTGCTGGTCGCGGTCGAGTTCTTCATCCCGTCGCTCACGCTGGGGACGGTCAGCCCGATCGTCGCGAAGCTGGCCGTCGACCGCGTCCGCGCCAGCAAGCGGACGGGCTCGGCGATCGGCCAGGTCTACGCGTGGGGCATGGTCGGCTCGATCCTGGGCACGTTCCTGACCGGGTTCTTCCTGATCAACGTCGTCGGCACCAAGGGCGTGATCCTCCTGATCGCCTGCGTGCTGGCCCTGTCGGCGACCCTGATCGGCTCGATCTGGCACGCGGCCTGGGCGGGCATCCCGCTGGGGCTCTGCGTGATCGCCTTCGTGCCGAGCATCCCCGGCTTCAGCAAGACGTTCCCGAAGCTCGCGTCGATGGGCCTGTCGTGGGGCATCCGCGAGGAGCAGGGCAACCCGAACATCGACGACTACGGCCTCGCGTGGGTCGACGAGAGCGACTACTACTACATCAAGGTCACGAACAAGCCCGTGGCGCTGGGCCAGAAGCGGACGATCGTGCTCGACAACCTCGAGCACGGCTACTTCACGCTCGGCCACCCCGAGCAGCTCGACTACCCGTACGAGCACATCTACGCCCTCGTCGCCGACCGCGCGGCCAAGGCCAAGGGCAAGCGGATCGGCCAGAAGGGCCTCGACAAGCTCGGCCTCAAGACCCTCTTCTTCGGCGGCGGGGCCTACACCTTCCCGCGCTACATGCAGAACCTCTACCCCGGCACGCTCGCCGACGTCGCCGAGATCGACCCGGCGATCAAGCGGGCGAACGAGAACGCCCTGGGCCTGGGATCGGCCCCGGCCGACAAGGACATCACGACCACGCTGGGCGACGCCCGGGCCTTCGTGAACCGGAACCAGACCAGGAAGTACGACCTGATCTTCGGCGACGCCTTCAACGACTTCTCCGTCCCGTGGCACCTGACGACGAAGGAGTTCAACGACAAGGTCGCCGGCATGCTCGCCGACGACGGCGTCTACATGATCAACATCATCGACGTCTACGAGTCGGACGCGAAGATCCAGGAGAAGGTCGACAACCAGCTCAAGAAGCTCGACAGCCCGACCGACGCCGACCGCGCGCGGCTGGAGAAGGCCGAGCGGAGGCACGCCGACCGGTACACCGGCTTCCTCGGCGCCTGGGTCGAGACGGCGCGGAAGACCTTCAAGCACGTCTACATCTTCGGCACCGACGACGTCCCCGGCAGCGGCTCGCGCGAGACGTTCGTCGTGGCCGTCTCGAACGCCCCGCTCGACATCGAGGACCTCGGCGGCCGCGACGACGACCCCCGGTTCTTCGCCAGCGACAAGCTGTTCGAGCCCAGGCCGTTCGCCCCCGAGCACGTCGAGCGGATCGCGAAGCTGGCGCGGGGGATCATCCTGACCGACGACTACGCCCCGGTCGAGAACCTGCTGGCGCCGGTGGCCGAGACGCGGGGCAAGGAAGAGGACTGACCGCCCGGAGGGCCGCGCCATGAATGATCCGTTGCCCCCGCCGAAGCGCGACCGAACGTGGCTCTACGTCGGAATCGCGTTCGCCGTCTTCTGGGGCGTCTACCTCGCCTTCTTCGCCAAGAGGACCGGCACGGAGACGCTCGGCGTCCCCCGCCTCGAGGGCACGGGCACGACCCTGCCGGCCGACTACGGCTGGAAGCTCCAGGACCTCGACGGCAAGCCCGTCTCGTTCGGCGAGTTCGCCCGCAAGCCCGTCGTCCTGAACCTCTGGGCCACCTGGTGCGGCCCCTGCCGGATGGAGATGCCGGGACTCGTCCGGCTCGCCGAGAATCCGCGGCTCAAGGGGGTGGCCTTCGTGGCCGTGACGGCCGAGCCGGCGAAGGACAACGTCCGCAAGGTCGCGTCCGAGGAGCTGAAGGGCTGGACGGTCCTCCGCGCCGACGGCGTGCCCGAGGTCTTCAGCAGCGACGCCATCCCGGCCACCTACGTGATCGCCCCCGACGGCAAGATCGTCGCCTCCGAGATCGGCTCGGCGCGGTGGGATGACCCGTCGGTCGTCGACTTCCTCGAGAAGCTGGCGAAGCAGGCGCCGGCGCCCGCGGCCAACCCCTGATCAGACCTTGATCTCGACCGGCGCCCCGCCTGCGTCGGCGCTCCGCTTCGCCGCCTCGATGAAGGCGACGATCTCCAGCGTCTCGCGGAGGTCGATCGGGGCCTCCTTCGTCTCGAACATCCCGACGATCTTCTTCAGCAGCTCGCGGTAGATGTACGTCGTGCTCACCCCCTGCGTCTTCACGGCCTTCGAGCCGAAGAGCGGTGAAGCCGTAGTCCTGCTTGCCGTCGCGAATCCCGCGGATCGACGCGACCCGGCCGTCGGCCCAGACGCCGGTCGTGACCTCGGCGCCGGGGGTGCTCAGGCAGGTCAATCGCGTGCAGCCGGGGCCCATCAGGGTGAAGAGCATCTCGGCCGGGTGGATGCCGTAGTGGAACATCCCGGGGTTCCGCGGGTGCGTCGGCGAGGGGCCGTAGGTCGTCACGCCGACGATCGCGCCGAGCGGCCCGTTCGGGTCCTTCGCGGCGACGACCTCGGGGGCGTAGCGCAGGCTCGAGCTCGACATGAGCGGGAGGTGCTTCCGCATCGCGACGTCGGCCATCGCCTTCGCGTCGGCCAGCGAGCAGGCGAACGGCTTGTCGACGTAGGTCGGCATCCCCGCCTCCAGGAACGGCATCGCCCGCGCCCGGTGGACCGAGCCGTCGACCGACTCGACGAGCACGGCGTCGACCTTGCCGAACAGCTCGGCCGGGTCGTTCAGGATCGCGACGCCATACTTCCGGAGCGTCTCGGTGTTCTTGGGGATCACGCCGGGCGAGATCTGCGACGTCCCCGGCACGCCCGCGACCACGGTCGCGCCGTCGACCCACTGGTCCTCGGCGATGTCGACGTGGTTGAGCCGCTTGGTGAACTCGACGGCGTGGCTGGTGTCGAAGTCGACGATGCCGAGGCGGATCATGGCGGGCTCCGGATCGGCGCGCGGGGGGATGGGCCGATTATCCCCGCGCCAGCGGCGGCCGCAACCGGGAGCCAATCCGGGGTGGCGATCGGCCGTCGTCACATCCAGAGTCGACTCGTCTCGGTGGCTGGACGACCGGGGTTCGCGAGCGAACCCATGCCACCCCCGACGAGGTCAGCGATTGGCCGACTTCGCCCCGGTCCGCACGGCGCTCGGGTCGCGGTCGGGGCCGTCGAAGATCGTGGTGATAAGGGTCTTCGACCGCAGGCTCGTGAGCACCTCCTCGGCCGCCCTGTTCCCCTTCTCGATCATCAGGTCTTCCTTGATCTGGTCCTGGACCTCGTGGAACGGGGCGATGCCGGCCTCGCGCTTCGAGTCGAGGTGGACGATGTGGAACGAGCCGGGGGCCTCGATGATGCCGCTGGTCTGGCCCGCGGCCAGCGAGGCGAGCGCGGCGTTGATGTCGGGGTTCGAGCTGCCGCCCGGCGCGGTCTTCCAGCGCCCGCCGTCCTTGGCCGTGGGCCCGTGGCTGGCCGCCTTCGCGAGCCTGGCGAAGTCGTCGCCCTTCTGGGCCCGCGCCAGGATCGCCTCGGCCCGCGACCGGGCCTCGGCGCGGCTCGGGCACTTGCGGATGTCGACCTCGACCTCGCGCCAGACGACCTCGGCCGGGCGGCGGAACCGCTCGCGGTTCTCGTCGTAGTACTTGGTCATCTCCGGCAGCGAGACGTGGAGCTTGTCCTTGATCTGCACGCCCATGAACTCGCGGCGAGCGTGCTCAGCCGGTAGTCCTCGCGCATCTGGTCGAGCGACCGGCCCATGCCGGCGAGCTTCCGCTTCAGCTCGTGGATGTTCGACACGCCGTGCTCGCGCAGGAGCGGCGGCAGCTCGGTGTCGGTCCAGACCCGGTCGATGTCGTTGTAGAACGCCTTCATGTCCTTGATCTTCTTCTTGGCGGCCTGGACGAGCAGGGCGCGGTCGACAAGTCCTTCGAGGGTGATCTTGAAGATCTTCTCCTTGTCGGCCGGGTTCCCCTTGCCGCCAGATCTCGGCGTACCGCTCCTTCTTCTCGATGAGCGCGGCGTAGACCTGGCGGATCGTGATGACCTCGGTGCCGACCGTCGCCGCCGTCTTGTTGCCCGCGGTCGGCGAGGCGTCGGTCTTCGCCGCCTTGGCCGCCGGCGGGGTCGAGGGCGGCGGGCCCGACGTCTGGCGGACCTCGGGGTCGGCCGGCGCGTCCGTCGCCTTGGGCGCGGGCGAGTCGACGAAGGGCGACGGAGGCGCCCCCGGAATCGGCTCAGGCCCCGGCGCCGGGGCCTGGATCGCCGTCGTCGGCGTCAGCGGCGCGGGAGATGACGGCGGGGGCGGTGCGGGCGGCTCTGGCGTGGCCGGGGCCGGGGCCGGCACGGGCGTCGAGCCGGCCGAGGGCGATTGCGGCCGCGGGCCGCTCGGCACCTGATCGGCATACGGCGCGGGCGCGGGGCGGCGCGGCTCGGGGCGTCGGCCTGGGTCCGCGGCGCGGTGGACGTCCGGCCCGCGAACGGCGCGGGTCGGCCCGGCGGCAGCGGCGCGGCGCGGTGCCTCGTCCGGGGCCATCGCGGGCGCCTGGCCGGCCCGCCGAGTCGCCGCGTCGCGCTCGGCGTAGGTCTTCACCAGCGACGTCGCCCGCCGGGGGCAACGTCTCGACCTCGCCCATCTCGATCGGCTGCGCCGGCTTGCCGGCCGGCATCTGCGAACGCGACATCGCGCAGCCGGCGAGGCACAGGCACACCAAGGCCGCGATGAGCCGACGATCCATCGTCACCCTCCACCCCCGTCGTGCGTCGAGTCGGCCGGCGGGTGGGGGGCGAGGTGCGAATTCGGGGGCGGCCGGCGCGCAGGCGTTTTAGAGCCGGTCTGCCAGAGAGGCCGCGACAAGCTATCCGCGAGTCAACCAACCCGCAAGAGCGATTTGACCAGCGCGGCCACGGCCGCCGCCTTCGGCCGCCTCTCCTCCAGCGGGATGTACGCCGTCCGCTCGTCGACGACCCGGAACCAGCCCGGGTTGTGCCGCGCGAGCTGGTCCATCCGCCGGGCGCTCCGGTAGGTCAGGACGACGTACTCGTCCTCGACGTGGATCCGGGCGATCCCCCAGTGCTCGGCCAGGATCCGCAGCTCGGCCTCGGTCAGCAGGTTCTCGCCGGCCGCCGGGATCGGCCCGAACCGGTCGACCAGCTCGCGGCGGAAGTCGGCGAGCAGCTCGAGCGACCGGACCCGCCCGAGCCGGCGATAGAGCTCGACCTTGACCTTGTGCCCCGGCACGTAGTCCCTCGGCAGGTACGCCCGCCAGGCCAGCTCGATCGAGCAGTCGTACGCCCCCTTGTCGGGCTGCCTCGTCAGCGACCGCACGGCCGCCTCCAGCAGGCTGCAATAGAGCTCGTAGCCGACGCTCTCGATGTGCCCCGACTGCTCGGCCCCGAGGATGTTCCCCGCCCCGCGGATCTCCAGGTCCCGCAGGGCGATCTTGAACCCCGCCCCCAGCTCGGTGAACTCCTCGATCGCCTTGAGCCGCTTCACCGCGTTCGGCGTGGCCGGCGCGGTCGGATTCGAGCAGGAGATACGCATAGGCCCGGTGCTTGTACCGCCCGACCCGGCCTCGCAACTGGTGCAGGTCGGCCAGGCCGTACTTGTCGGCCTCGTTGATGAAGATCGTGTTGACGTTCGGGATGTCCAGGCCCGACTCGATGATCGTCGTCGCGACCAGGATGTCGGACTCGTCGCTGCAGGAAGGCGAGCATCGTCCGCTCGAGCGCCTCGCCGGGCATCTGGCCGTGGGCGATCGACGATCCGGGCCTCGGGCACGATCGCCTGGATCCGGTCGGCGATCGTGCGGATGTCGTACACGCGGTTGTGGACGAAGTAGACCTGCCCGTCGCGGTTCAGCTCGCGGTGGATGGCGCCGCTTGATCGTCTCGTCGTCCCAGCGGAGGATGCGGGTCTCGATCGCCTTGCGGTCGGGCGGCGGCGTCTCCAGGTTCGAGATGTCGCGGATGCCCAGCAGGCTCATGTGCAGGGTCCGCGGGATCGGCGTGGCGGAGAGGGTGAGGACGTCGACCGTCGCCCGGAGCGACTTGAGCCACTCCTTGTCCTCGACGCCGAACCGCTGCTCCTCGTCGATGACGACCAGGCCGAGGTCCTTGAACGTGACGTCCTTCTGCACGAGCCGGTGCGTGCCGATCAGGATGTCGACCGCGCCGGCGGCCGTGCGCTTGAGGACGTCCTTGATCTCGGCCTTCGGGCGGAAGCGGTTGACGACCTCGATCGTGAACGGGAACTCGGCCATCCGCTGCGAGAAGCTGCGGTGGTGCTGCTCGGCGAGGATCGTCGTCGGCACGAGGATCGGCGACCTGCTTGCCGGCGTCGACCGCCTTGAACGCGGCCCGCATGGCGACCTCGGTCTTGCCGTAGCCGACGTCGCCGCAGACGAGCCGGTCCATCGGCCGGGGCCTCGCCATGTCGAGCTTGAGGGCCTCGATCGCCGAGAGCTGGTCGGGCGTCTCCTCGTAGGGAAACGCGGCCTCGAACTCGGCCATCCAGTGCGAGTCCTCGGCCGGATAGGCGATGCCCGGCTGGCTGGCGCGGGCGGCCTGGATGTCGATCAGCTCGGCCGCGAGGTCGACGACGGCCTCGGCCACCCGCTTCTTCCGCTTCTCCCAGGCCGACGACCCGATCTTCGACAGCGACGGCTCGGCCTTGCCGCCGCCGACGTACTTCTGGACGAGGTCGATCTTGGCGACCGGCACGTAGATCTTCGCCCCCTCGGCGAACTCGAGGAGCAGCGTCTCCTCGTCGTGGTCGGCCGAGCGGTTGACCAGCGTGCAGGCCGCGATAGCGGGCGATCCCGTGGTTGACGTGGACGACCAGATCGCCCTCGTTCAGGTCGAGGAAGCTGTCGATCGCCCGCGATTCATAGCGCCTCCGCGTGACCGGCCGGCGGACGTCGGTCCGGGCGAACAGCTCGTGGTCGCCGATGACCAGCGTCCGCGCGTCGATCATGTGGAATCCGGCGCGAACCCTTCCGACCGTCAGCTCCAGCCTTCCGCTCCGGGCGATCTCCGAGTCGGCGAAGACCTCGCGGAGCCGCTCGGCCTCGGCCTCGTTGTGGCAGGCGATCAGGACGCGGTCCTTGCCCGCGGCCGAGTCGAGCTCGGCCTTGACCTTCTGCAGCTCGCCCGAGAACCGCTCGATGCTCTCGACCCGGAGGTGGGCGGTCGCCTCGAGCGAGCTGGCGGCGATGGTCGAGAGCGTGATCGAGGGGAACTTGACCAGCCGGGCGAAGGCCTTCTCGACCGTGTCGATGCCGGCCTTGTCGTCGAGCCGGCCGAGGTAGTGGCGGCCCTCCTCGCGGAGGTCGTTCGGCTCGACCAGGGCGACCCAGGACCGGTCGGGGAGATAGTCGGTGAGATGTCCCAGACCCTCGGCCGACCAGGCGGGAGCGCCGCTCAGCACCGCCTCGGTCCACTGGCCGAGCGACCTCTGCGACTCGGGGTCGAACGGGCGGATCGACTCGACGTCGTCGCCGAAGAACTCGATGCGGATCGGGGCGTCGCCGTCGACCGGGAAGACGTCGAGGATGCCGCCGCGGAGGCTGAACTCGCCGGCGACCTCGACGACCTCGACCCGCGTCATCCCCCGGTCGACGAGCCAGCCGGCGAGCTCCTCGACGGCGATCGTGTCGCCGACGCGGACCTTGCGGGCCCCCTGATCGAGCAGGTCGGGCAGCGGCACCGGCTGCAACAGGGCCTGCATCGGGGCGACGATGATCCTCGGCGGGGCGTCGGACCGCAGGGCCCGCAGCACTCGCAGGCGGCGGCCGAAGACCTCATCGCCGGGGGCGACCTCGGTCGGGTGCTTGTCCCAGGCCGGGAAGACCTCGGGGTTGATCCCCGCGAACGTGCCGACGTCGTCGCGGAAGTCGTCGACGTCGCCGACGTGGGCCAGGACGATGAGCAGGGTGGACGTCGCGTGGAGCCCCAGCGCCGCGGCGGCGAGCGGGCCGGCCGAGCCCCAGGCGCCGTCGATCGTGGCGCTCCGGCCGTTCTTGAGGGAAGCGAGGACCCCGGGGAACCCCTCGGCGTGCTGGACCTGACGGGTCAGGTCCTTCAGACCCCGCGCGGGGGCGATCTTGGGCTGGGCCTCGAGGCTGCTCATGGGCGGCTCGCGTTCCGTCGTCAACGGCCCCGGGCCGCTCACGCAAGGCGTGTTCCCAATTCTAGGCGGGACGCCTCGGCCCGGCTACCTCGGCCTGCTCCAACCGGCGAGCCGACACAGGGTTCGGCGGCAGGGCGTGGCCCGCATCCGCCCGCGGCCCGGCCGCGATCCGGTCGAGGACATACGCCAGGTCGTCGAGGTCGCACGGCCATTCGAGGCAGGCCGTCGCGCCGGCCCGGCGGGCCGTCGCGACCGTCTCGCGGTCGGCGAAGCCGAGCAGCGCGACCACGCTCGCCGTCCTCGCCCGCAGGGCCATCCGGTCCGGCCAGCGTGGGTCGAGCAGGGGGACGTCCCAGACGACGACGCCCCGGGCGGGCGTCTCGTCGCGGTCGTCGGTGGCTTCGGCCCGGTAGCCGACGCCCCGGCAGACGTCGACGAGCACGCCGCGGACGTCGTGCAGGCCGCTGACGACCTGCACGGTCGTCCGCCCGGCCGGCCGCGTCCGACCAGGCTCGACGTGGCGGCGGATCGTCTCGGCGGCGGTCGCCTCGGGGAGCACGAGGTCGAAGAGCCGGGCCGTGCGCACGAGGTCGTCGTGGCGGGCATGCGGGCCGACGCAGAGGATCGTGCGGCAGGCCGAGTCGCCCCGGGCCCGGAGCCGGCCAATGCGCTGGGCGTCGAGCACGGTGAGGATCGGCCGATGGATGACGACCACGGACGGCGGCGGGTCCTCGCCGATCCACGATTCCGGCAGCTCGCCTCTGCAGTCGCGGCGGCCGAAGGCGCTCGGTAGCCGGTCGGCGATCGCAACGACCCAGGGGTCGCCGAGGTCGCCGACGAACCAGGCCGGCCGATCGGGCCCACCCATCGCGGTCCGCCTCCTTGCCCCCGCGGGACGACGGCCGAAGGGCCGCCGATTCGCGGGACACTAGCCGATCGGGCCCGATCGGACAAGCGGGATCGGCCCGGGCCATCGGGGCCGATTGGGTTCGTTTCGTCGGGGTCTCGGGACCCCCTCCGTGCGCCGACCGAACCCGAGCGTGCAGGTTACGAGCGGCTCCGTGCGGCTTCGTGCGGCGGATGGCGGCTGTCTCGTCTCCGGTCCCCCGTCCGGCGCCCCCGGCTCGCAAGGCGAACGAAGCGGCACCGTGCCGGTCGCAACCTGTACGCTCGGGTTCGGTCGGCGCAGGGAGGGGATCCCAACCTACCCTGACGCGGGCCCGCCAGCCGCCCCTGGCCGTCGTGCGGGACGGCCTGCTATCGTGGACCCATCCGAAGGAAACGGAGCCCCAGGGACTGGAGGCATCGGTGCGACGTCGGAGGAGGCCGGGAGTCTGCGTCGGGATCGACCTGGCCGGCGTGCCGCATCGCGAGACGGGCGTGGCCATCCTCCGGGGCGGCCGGCTCGAGCTGCTGACCTCGGCCGGGCCGGACGACGAGATCCTCGCCCTGGCCATGCAGGCCGGGCGGTGGGGGACGGTCGCGATCAACGCCCCGTTGACCCGCCCGCTGGGCCGCTGCTGCCTCGACGACGACTGCCGGTGCCGCCACGACCCCGGCACGCGGAGCCGCCAGCTCGAGCGCGAGCTGGGCCGGATGGGCGTGCCGACGCTCGCCACGGCCCTGATCAAGGTCCTCGCCCGCCGCGGCGAGCGGATCGCCACCGCGCTCGCGGGCCTCGGCTACGAGCCGCTCGAGGTGTATCCCTTCGCCACGCTCCGCCTGCTCGGCCTGCCCGCCGAGGGCAAGAAGACGCCCGACGGCCGGCGGCGGATCCACCGGGCGCTCAGGCCGCTGGTCCCCGGGCTGCGTCATCCGAAGGCGTCGGAGCACCAGCTCGACGCCGTCGTCTGCGCCCTCACCGCCCTGCTCTGGCGGCTGGGCCGGACGCGGACGGTCGGCGTCCCGGAGGAGGGACTGATGACCATCCCCGCGCCCGGGGCGAGATCGCTTCACCACTCGGGCCTGTTCCGCTAGGATGACGCGAGGATGGCTGTCCCGCGACGTGAGGAGACGGCGATGGAGACGCTGACCTTCCATTACCAGCCCACCTGCTCGGCCGAGGGCTGCACGAGCCCCGCGAGCTACAAGGTCGCGGCGTCGTGGAGCGACGGCACGAGCTGGGAGCTGAAGAACTACGGCCTGGCCTGCGAGGCCCACAAGGCCTCGCAACTGACGCGGGCCCGGCTCCATCGCGAGGGACTCGTGCTGGCCGACGGCGAGGTGATCGGCGAGGTCGGCCTCTTTGCGCTCCGGCCCAACGCCCGCGACGCCGAGCTCGTCCGCCTGCCCGAGCACGGCGCCTGATACCAGATCCGGTGGATGGCGATGCTTTCGCATGCGGGTGCCTGGGGTCGAGCGAAGCGAGCCCCCAGCGGCGACGGCCTTTGCTGGGGGCTCGCTTCGCTCGACCCCAGGCACCCAGGATGGCCTGTCCCCCGGATCGGTAAGACTCAGCACACGTCGGATGGGATGGAGCCCGCCCATGACCCGAGCCCCTCGCCTGCTCGCCTTCGTCCTCATCGCGGCGTCCCTCGCCCAGGCGGCCGACCGCGGCCCGGGCCCGTTCGCGAAGTTCACGCTTCCCGACGAGTGGGAGGCGAAGTTCTGGGACGACCCCGACACGAAGGCCCTGCTGGCGCTCAGCCCCAAGGACCTCGCCGCGCTCGTCCCGACCCAGTCCGGTTTCCGCTTCTGCCGCTGCCCGGCCTGCGACGCCGACGAGGCGGCCGACCCGCTCGTCTGGTCGGCGACCCGGCCGAAGTTCGTCACCTGCACCCGGTGCGGCCGGTCATTCCCCAACGACGACGTCCCGGCGAAGGACGAGAAGACGAAGAAGGTCCCCGAGGAGACGGTCGAGGTCCTCCGCGGCGTCACCCATCACTATCCGTACCATGTCGTCCCCGAGGCCTCGCAGACGTATCCCGACGAGCTGCTCTTCCTCGACGCCAAGCGCGACTACGAGGCCCGCGAGGCCCTGGCCAAGGCCGCCCTCTACGCGGCGATCCGGTTCCACGAGGGAAAGCTCGCCGGGAAGAAGGACGTCAATCTCGCCCGGTTCGCGGCCGTGATCCTGCTGCGGTTCGCCCAGGTCTATCCCGCCTACGCGACACACTTCGACCAGCCCGGCCGGCCGAAGTTCCTCCAGCCGGCCGACCTGAAGCCGCCGTATCGACGCGGTTATCGGACGGGGAAGTGGGAGTGGACGGGGAGCCTCGAGGTGCCGACGAACCTCGTGATCGCCCACGCCCTCGTCCGCGACGAGCCGGTCTGGGACGAGGTCGGCCGCCTGCTCGCCGACCCGAACCCGGTCCGCACGATCGAGCACGGCTTCTTCCGCGCCGCGGCCGAGTTCGTCCGCAGGCAGACGGAGGAGTTCGACGAGCAGTCGCTCCAGGCGTATCGCGGGCTGTTCGCCGTCGGCCGGCTGCTCGACGACAAGGCCCTGCTCGACGACGCCGGCTCGCGGGTCGCCGCGTTCGCCGAGCGCGGGTTCTTCCACGACGGCTACTGGCGGCAGGGGAACGACACGGCCCATCGCCGAGTCCTCGGCCAGCTCGACGGCTGGATCGAGCGGCTCGCCGGTGATGCGGCCGTGCCGATGCTCGACCTGGCCCGCGAGGCGGGCGCGGCCTCGCGACTCGAACGCCGTCCGCAGGACGTCGAGCTGGCATCCTGGCCGGCGCCCGAGACGGCCGCGGTCGTCCGCAGGCCCTCGCTCCTGGGCGGCGTGGGCCTGGCGAGGCTCTCGGTCGGCGGCGACCGCGACGGGCTCGACCTGGAGGTCCGCGCGATCGGCAGCCTCGGCGCTCCCCACTTCCAGCGCCAGGCGCTGCGGGTCTCCGTCGCCGGGCAGGCCGTGCTCGACGACCTCGACGCCCTGCCCCCGACCCGCGACGGCTGGGACCTCGCCACGGCCAGCCACAACACGGTCGTCGTCGACGGCCTGAACCAGCGCGAGTCCCCATCGGCCGCGCGCGACCCGGCCGCCGGAGGCAAGCTGCTCTACTACGCGGCCGACCCCGACTTCCAGGTCGTCGCGATCGACGACCCGCTCGCCTATCCGCGCTCGACCACGCGCTATCGCCAGGTCGTCGTCGCCGCGGCCGGCCCGCAGTCGCGGTACGCCGTGGCCGTGTTCCAGGTGGTCGGCGGGCTTCAGCATGACCAGCTCTTCCACGCCCCGCCCGGGTCATCGGCGCGGTGGTCGACCACGACGCGAGATGAGGCCCGGGCCCGAGTCGCTGCTCCCGCCGAGCATCCCGTATCTACCCGGTTCGCTCGCCGACGACGGCCGCTGGTTCGTCCAGGCCTATGGCGAGTTCCGGCGGCTCGCCCAGGGTCAGGCGACGTCTCCCTCCGCGGCAACCCTCCTCGAGCCCGGCCGCCCCGGCGTGCGGCTGCACGTGTTCGGCGACGTGCCAGTGACGACCTTCACCGCGTTGAGCCCCGACCCGTCCCGGTCAGGCTCGAAGACGGCGACGATCGACGCGGAGGCCGGCGAGGGCCGCTCGTCGCTCATCCTTCGCCGCCGCTCGGGCGACGGGTCGACGCTCCGGTCGACGTTCGTCACCGTCTTCGAGCCGATCGGGCCGGGGATCGCTCCGCTCCGCCGGGTCGGGCGGGTCGGGTCGATCGACGGGAAGGTCCTGCTCTATATCGAGACGGCCGACGGGCCCGAGTACCTGCTCGTGAACCTGAGGCCGGGCTCGCCTCAGTCCGTGATCCTGCCCGACGGGCACGCGGCGACGACCGATGGGCTGGCCCTTCGGCTCTCACCGGCCGGCATGCAACTGGCGGGCGGGACGTTCGGGGCCGTCGGCGGCGCCGAGATCCGCCAGGCGAGGCTTTCGGGACGCGTGCTGGCCGCCGGACGATCTCCCGCGTCGGACGGCCGGGGATGGTTCGAGGTCGAAGGATCGCCCGACCTGTTCGCGGGCGCCGAGGGCCGGGCGCTCCTGATCGGCCACGGTGACGGCTCGGTCCACGGCTGGACGATCCGCGCGGTCGAGGACGCCGGCCGAGGTCGCGTGCGGGTCCGCGTCCGCGAAGAGCCGGGGTTCCTCATCGACCCAAGCTCCGCAGAGGCGCGCTATTACCAGTTCCCCCGCGTCGTTGTTCCGGGGCCGCACGAATTTTCCGTGTCCCGAATCGTGCGGTCCGACGTAGTGTTGAAATAAAGCGCACTGTTCCGCGAAAAAAAATGGGGACGATACTTGACAGCCGACGAACGTCGGCTATCCTCATTGTGTCGTTCGTGATGCGATCCGCTTCAACGCCTCTCCGAACGGCCGAAGCGTCGGCTTCGATCATTCGCCCTCTTTCCGTACTGGCCCCGACGTCCCACTTCATTACGGGACGTCGGGGTTTTTCGTTGCCACACGCCTCGGAAAACGGGGCTGGATCATGACGAGCCGCTGGCGAGCCGAGGGCAAGCGATACGGGCGGACCTGGGCGGGCCGGCGCTGGACCCTGGCGGTCGACGGCCCATTGCCCGGACTTCGCTGCGACGAGTCAGCGATTGGCCCGGTGCTCTCCCTGAACGGGATCTCCGCGGCCGGTCGTAACGACGCCGTCGGCCCTCGGCGGCGACAGCCTGATCGCCCACGAGGTCCTGTTCGATCGGGTCGAGGCCGCCTACGCTCCGGCGGACTGGAACTCGCTCCGCGTCCGCGCCACGTGGTCGCCCCGGGGCGAGGACACGATCGACCTCGAGGTCCAGGCCCAGGCCTTCACGGTCGGCGACCTGGAATCGGTCGAGATCCACGTGGGGAGCTGGCTTCTGCGGCTCCGCCATCGAAGAGCTTCCGGACACCGACCCCGCTTCGGTCGAGCGACTCCGCGAAGCCGGTTCGACACTGCCCCTGCCGGGTAACGCCTCGTTCCCGAGCGTGCTGGCCGAGCTGAACGCGGAGGCCGTCGGCCCGCGCGATTACCTGGAGATGATCCACCCCGACGACGCGATCCGCCGCGAGATCGACACCACGGTCGGGGGCATCCGCTACGCCCTCTTCGGCCACGACCTGGAGCGCGGGGTGATCGTCCGGGGCCGGCTCCGGGGGATCTGGTACGCCGATCGCCCCGACGAGGCCGAGGTGTCGCGGCAGCGCGAGGAGTTCCTCCGCGAGCCGCCGCCGCTCGGCACGTGAGCGCGGCCGGGCGTCAGCCCCAGGTCCATTGCCGGTCGGTCTCGCCCGCGGGGAGCTCGACCGACCAGCGGAGCCGGCCGGTCCGGCGATCGAGGCTGGGGGCCGGGGCCGACGGCACGGCGCTCCAGGGCCCGAGGTCGTCGAGGTCCGGGCAGGTCAGGTCGATGTCGAGCACGACCGGGTGGTCGAGCCGCGCCCGGACGCCGAGCCGGTGCACGGTCCCGCCGACGGGCCGGTCGAGCCGGTAGACGACCTCGCCGCAGGGGAATTTCTGGCCCGTGCCGATCGACGGCCACGACCCCGGCATCGCGGGGCTGAGGCGGACTCGCCGCGCGGGGGCGTTGTAGTCGAGCCCCGCGAGGTCGAGCATGGTCTCGATGAGCGTCGCGTGCAGCTCCCAGACGCCCGAGGCGCCCAGGCCCTGGCGAGGCGGGTCGCTCGGCCGCGGCGCGGGGCGGACGGCCAGGCCGAGCGAGCTGAGCCGGCCGAGGATGCCGTCGAGCATCGAGACGGCGAGGTTCCAGTGCCGGCCCTCGCCGGTCTCGCGGCCGAGCTGGAGGAGGTAGCGGGCCATCCAGAGCGAGGCGAGCGGGGACAGGTCGATCTTGTGGCCCTCGCCGGGCACCGACGTCCGCGCCGGGCCGCGCCGGGTCGGCGGCCCAGAGCGTGAGCAGATTGGACTCGCCGGCGAAGAGGTTGTGGCGGAAGATCCCCTCCGCGCAGCGGCGAAGCCGGGGGTCGCCGGCCTCGAGCAGGCCGAACGGCACGGCCGGGCCGAGCAGGCTGATGTCGAGCGCCGCGGAGTGCTCGATCAGGTACTCGGGCCGGTCGGTCCAGAGCCCGCGGAGGGTCGAGATCCGCCGGGCGTCGAAGAACCGGCCGGTTTCCGGGTCGATCATCCCCGGCCCGCGGCGGTCCGCGACCGGCTCCTGGAGGACGCCCTCGTTCCAGATCCGATCGGCCAGCGCCGACCAGCCCGCGGCCGATTCCTCGCGGTCGACGACCCTGGCCAGCCTCGCGGCCGCCCGGAGACCGGCGACGACGCAGGCATTTGAGTAGAGGAACGCGCCGAAGCGGCTGTCCCAGACGCCGGCCGAGCTGACGAGCGAGAGGTCCTCGATCATCCGCAGGCCCGGGTGCCCCGAGTTCCCGCCGCAGACGGCCGCGGCGCGCTCGACCATCGGCCAGCAGGCCGCGACGAACTCGGCGTCGCCGGTGCGCTCGTAGTGCTGCTCGAGCCGCCAGGGGATCAGCGCGGTCTGGTCGACGGCCGGCGTCTCCCACTCGGGGTAGCCGTCGATCGTGTACTTCTGGAACCAGTACGAATAGGGCCCCTTCTGCCCCTTGGTGCCGGCCAGCCACTGGAAGGCCTTGCGGCCGATCGCCGCGTGGCCGAGCCGCTCGAAGGCCCCGCCCGCCCACAGGGCCACCCGGGGCAGACAATACGCGTTCAGCCCGCGGTCGAAGCCGGCGGCGATCGCGCCCCAGCGGGCGTCTGCGTGCAGGGCCGCGGCCAGGGTCGAGCGGCGGAGGCTGACGGCGTACGCGGGCCTGGGGAAATGGATGTTCGGGGCCGGCTCGATGAAGGCGTCCCACTCCTGGGCCGTCGACTGCTCGACGTGGTCGAGGTCCACGGAGCGGAACCAGTCGAGGGCCGGGCTGAGCCAGTGCTGGAACGTGCCCGGGTCGCCCCTCCAGCCCGTGAAGGCGCCGCTCACCAGCAGGTCGACCGTCACCGACTGGCCGGCCGGCAGGCGGACCGGTCGGTGCAGTAGTGCCTCCTTGTCGCCAGTCGGCTCGCACTCGGCCGGCCCGCCGCCGTCGAGCGCGATGGCGAATTCGACGGTCGAGTCGCGCGCGAGCTTGCGGTTGGCGTGGCCATGGCCGCGGTTCGTCGCGAGCAGGGCGTGGACGCCGTCGTGCCAGCTCAGGCCCGGCTCGCCGACGCCGCCGTTGACCTCGGTCTGGACGAACAGGCCGAACAGGGCGTCGATGTCCTCTGCGCCGTCGTTGATGATCCGGAACCGCTTGAGATACTGGCCCGGCGACTCGGTGCCGCCGGCCGTCTGCGGGAGCACGCCGCCCATCGCGACGAGGTCGGTGATCAGGACGCGGACCGGCCCGCGCCGCCAGGTCAGCTCGGTCACGAGCAGGTTCGTCGCGCCCTGGTAATGCTGGAAGACCTGCCAGGCGAGCCGCTCGGTGAACCAGTCGATCCGCCGGCGGATCGCCAGGCCGCCGACGATCGCGCGGAAGTGCGAGCGGCTCTGCGGCAGTTCGCCCTCGGCGGGCCGGACGTCGGAGTGGAGGCCGACCGTGGGGAAGTAGACGTCCTGCGTCGAGCCGCGGCCGTCGACGCGCACGGTCATCATCCGGTTGCCGACGAGCCCCTCGGGGCCGATCGCGACGATCTCGGGCGACTCGGTGCGGTCGGGCAGGTTCGGCCGGACGATCGTATTCTGGTACGGGCCGTACACGGCCCCGGAATCCCGCGTGCGGGCCCCCGACCGATACTGGACCCGGACGCCGACGCCCTGCGGCGGGATGGGGACGTGCCAGTAGCTATTGACGCCCTTGTTCTCGGTCCAGTACGCCGGCAGCGCCCCGAGCGGCTCGTCGTTGGCGATGACCTCGAGCCAGACTTCCTGGCCGTCCTCGATCGGGTGGGTCCCGATGACCACGGCCGCCCATACCCCCGCACGGACGGGCCCGCCGTTGCGGCCCTTGGCCGCCGCTTCGATCCAGGTCGACTGCATGAAGGCCCTCGATGCGTGACCCGAGGCGGGCCGGGACGCTAGACTGGCCCGGGACGTCCGATTGTCGGAGTTCCCCCGGGCCGCGCCAAGGGGCGCAAAGCGTGTCGCCGGGCGGCCGTCGCGGGGGTCGAGGCCGCCATGTTCCCGAGCTTCAACGCACGCGCCGTCGGGCTGTCGCTGACGGCCACGAAGACCATCGAGATCGCCGCCTCGGCGGGATTCGCGGGCGTCGACCTGCTCATCCGCGACCTGCTCGAGGCCGGCGAGAGTCCGGCCGCACTGCGACGCCGGATGGACGACCTCGGCCTCGTCGGCGGCGCCTTCCCGATGCCGGTCTCATGGAAGGGGGACGAGGCCGCGTTCCGCCGCGACCTTGCGGCTTTGCCCCGCCTCCTCGACGCGGCCTCCGTCCTGGGCCTGCTCCGGACGGCGACCTGGGTCCTTCCCGAGATTCCCGACCAGATGTCCCGCGAGGCGACGGTCGCGTTCCATCTCGAACGCCTCGGCCCGATCGCCGAGGCCCTCGGACGTTACGGTATGCGACTCGGCCTGGAGGCCATCGGCGTGGAACGCTTCCGCTCGGGCCGGACGCCTCCCTTCGTCACGCGGCTGGGCGACCTCGGCCCGGTGCTCAATCCTCTGGCATCAGATCACGCCAACGTCGGGCTCCTCCTGGACACGTTCCATCTCTATGCCTCGAACGAGCGCCTCGACGAGGCGATCGGCGGTCGGGTCGCGTCGATCGTGTGGGTTCACGTCGCGGACCTTCCCGCCGGCGCGTCGGGTGAGAGGGCCGTCATCGAGGACCACGAGCGAGGTCTGCCCGGCGAGCACGGGGCGATCGACAACCGCGGCATCCTCCAGGCACTCCTGGACGGCGGTTACGACGGCCCCGTCACGGCCGAGCCGCTGGCGCGATGCCGCTCGCTCGCCGGGCTAGACGCGCGGGCGACGGCCGGGGTCGTCGCCCGTGCCTTGAGGTCGGCATGGCCGACCTAGCCGCCGCTCAGACGGCCACGGCCGCCGGGCGCCGCGAGGGGGCGATCTCCTCGCGATAGACCTGGACGTCCTTCGGCGCCTCGATGCCCAGGCGGACCTGGTTGCGGTCGACCTTCACGACCGTCAGGACGATGCCCTCGCCGATGACCACCTTCTCGCCGAGCTTCCGGCTCAAGACCAACATCGCCGTTCCCCTTCCATCGAGGTCGAACTCCTGGTCGTGTCGCCCATCCGGGCCGTGCTCGTTTGCACGTGCCGTGCCGATGCTGGGAAAGCCGGGTCGGGGCTGCGGATTGGGCGGATTTTTCCCGCTTTGCGGGCGCGGAATGGCTCCGCGGGACCGATTGGGCCCCGATCCGCGCGAGTGCGCCCGCCCAGCTGGCCAACGTTTTGAAAAAAAGGGAAGTCGGCGTTGCAATCGTGACAGTTTCGAGTCACTCATCCGGCGGGGACGCGAGGCGGAGGGGGCGGAAGCCGACGGCATCGGCGGCGACGCAGTGATAGCGGACCGTCCCGACCATCCCCTGCACCGCGCCGGCCCAGTCGCCCTCGCTGTGGAGATGGCCGTAGACACAGGCCGTCACGCCCGCCGCCTCGAGCCGGGCGACGCACGGGGCGGGAACGCCGTTCTGGTCGAACGGAGGATAATGCCAGAGGACATAGATCGGTGCGGCCTCGGAGCTGGCTCGCGCGGAGCCGAGCGCGCGATCAAGGTGATCGAGCTCGCGGACCTGTCGCCGCTGGGCCTCGGGGGTGTCGGGTTCGCGCGGCGGGACGCCCCGGGCGCCGCAGACGATGACGCCGTGCGTCGCGACCGCGTCGCCCTCGACGGCCAGGATCGAGCGCCGGAGCATCGGGCGGATCGCCGGCGCCGAGTTCCACCAGCGGTCGTGATTGCCGGGCGAGATCACCTTCGTGCCCGGCAGGCGGTCGAGCCAGGCGAGGTCGGGCTGGACGTCGCGGTGCTTGACGGCCATCGAGAGGTCGCCGGGGATCAGCACCAGGTCCTCGGGCCGGACCGCCGCGCGCCACGCGGCCTCGATCCGGTTCGCGTGGTCGAGCCAGCGCGCGGCGTACCGCTCGCGACGCTCGGGGTGGGCGAAGGAGAGGTGGAGGTCGGCGATGCCCCAGATCGTCATGGTTCCGCGAGGCCGGGGACGAACGGATTGCTCCGCCGCTCGGCCCCGACGGTCGTGCTCGGACCGTGGCCCGGCCAGACGACGGTGTCGTCGGGCAGCGAGTAGAGCTTCGATCGAATCCCCGAGGCGAGCGTGGGAAAATCGCCTCCGAGATCGGTCCGGCCGATCGACCCTGCAAAGAGGACGTCGCCGCCGATGACGACCGCCGGGCGGAACTCGTCGAAGACAAATACGACCGAGCCCGGGCTGTGGCCCGGGATCTCGCGGACCTCGAACGAGAGGGCGGCCAGCTCGAGCCGCTCGCCGTCGACGACGAGCCGGTCGGCGGGGGGGCTCGTCAGCGCGAGGCCGAAGGGGGCGCTCAGGTTCGCCGAGGCGTCGGAGAGGAGGTGCGCCTCGTTCCGACCGATCACGAGCGGGGCCGCGGGGAACCGCGACTTCATCTCGGCGTTGCCGGCGATGTGGTCGGCGTGGCCGTGCGTGTTGAGGATCGCGGCGGGCGTGAGGCCGTGACGATCCAGCACGCGGACGATCGCCGGGACGTCGAATCCGGGGTCGACGACGAGCGCCTCGCGGCCCCCCCGCCTCCAGACGACGTACGCGTTCTGCGCGAACGGGGCCGACTCCACGGCCTGCACCATCAGGTCCGACTCGGCCATTCTCTCACCTCCGGATGCGCGTCTCGGCCCGTGTCCATCGTGACCTCGACCGCGACCGTCTGCAAGCCGCGGCGACCCGGCGGCGTCTTGTAATCCTTGCCAGCTTCGGCGAACCGAGGGCGACTTTCGCGACCCGGTCCGCATGGCCGACGCCGACGCGGGCCGGCCAGGCGCCGGTCCAGCTTGCGCATTCCGCGGGATTGGTCCCGGAAAACTACGGCCCGCGACTTGCTTGTCTTGAGTTTGGTGCAGCGTCCCGACACACTCAAGAGGAGGAGCGTCAGGAGCCGCACTCGCCCCCGGCCCGCGAAGGATCGCGGGTCGAGCCGTCGGACGACGGCCCAATCAGGATGCACCCCAACACTCGCCGACCGCGCGATCGCCGGTCGCTTTCGAAATACAGGGTCGTCCCCGATGAAATTGGAAACTCCAGCGCGATCGCGCCAGGGCCTGCCGGCCTGGGGCGTCGCGGCGTCGGTCGGGATCGCGCTGGTCGCGGCCTCGGCGATCGTGGTCCGCTGGGCCGGCGGGCCGTCGCCGAGGTTCCTCGCGGGGGCCTCGGCGGACGGGGTCGTTCCGGCCGACGGGCCCGAGGCCGATCCGGTCGCCGTCGACGACGAGCCGGTCGCCCCGCCGAAGCCGCGCCCGACCGCGATCCTCGCCTCGCTGCCGACGAGGGAGATCTCACCGACTGCGCCGTCGAAGCACGACGACGCGGCGGCCGCGATCGAGCGCGCGAAGGCGGCGATGGCGGAATGCGCCGCCCGCTACCGCGCGCTCCGCGACTACGCCTGCGTCTTCCACAAGCGCGAGCGGATCGACGGCAAGCTGATCCGTCCGCACGTGATGGACATGCGGGTCCGGACGGAGCCGTACGCCGTCTACATCAAGTTCGTCGCCCCCGACCCGGGCCGCGAGGCGATTTTCGAGCCCTCGAAGCACAACGGCAAGATCGTCTACCACGACATCGGCCTCGGCCGGCTCATCGCCGGGACGATGCTCCTCGACCCGCGCGGGTCGCTCGCGATGGACGAGAATCGCCACCCGATCACCGACGCCGGCCTCGGCAACCTGATCGACATGCTCCGCGACCGCTGGGCGATCGAGCTCGACCCGGGCAACACGGTCGTCACGATCCACGAGCACGCCCGCGTCGCCGACCGGGCCTGCACGATGATCGAGGCGTCGCACCCCCGCGTGTCCGGCCTCTATTCGTTCCACAAGGTGAAGGTCTTCATCGACCACGAGCTCGGCCTGCCGATCCGCTTCGAGGCCTACGACTGGCCGAAGTCGGCCGGGGCCGAGCCCGAGCTGGTCGAGGAATACACGTATTCCGACCTGAAGACCGATATCGGCCTCGGCGACGCCGACTTCGACGCGGCGAACCCGCGCTACGCGTTCGGGCGGTTCTGATCGATACGATCCTCACGATCGGACCCGGCGCGGCCGATATAAGCTTTGCGGGCAGGGGCGGCGACGGCCCGGAGAGGGCCTCGCCGGCCGCCCCCGGCCCGTCCTCGTCGGGCAGGAGAAGCGACCTTGGCAGGCCGGGGGGGCTTCGCTAGAATCCGCCTCGCCTTGGGGGTTTCGGGGATCGGAGGCGACTCGCCGGACCGACCGACGGCCCGGGGCAACACCCCGCCAGGCCGCTCTCGCCGCACGACGAAGGACCCGGGACAGTCTGATCGATTCGGCCGCCCACGGAGCGGGGCCCGGCCGTCGTCCGTACCGATCGATCCATGGAAGGAGGCTCGATGAGCACGGTCCCCACCCCGAAGACGCAGGTGCGCGTGCACATCCGCTGGATGATCCGCCGCGACATGCCCGAGGTCCTCGCCATCGAGCACGCCAGCTTCGACTTCCCCTGGTGCGAGGAGGAGTTCCTCCGCGTCCTCCGCCAGCGGAACTGCATCGGCATGGTCGCCGAGGTCGGCGAGCAGGTCGTCGGGTTCATGATCTACGAGCTGCACAAGAACAAGCTCCACGTCCTCGACTTCGCCACCCACCCCGACTTCCGCCGCCAGGGGGTCGGGCAGCAGATGGTCGCGAAGCTCGTCGGCAAGCTCTCGAGCCACCGCCGCACCCGGATCGTGCTCCACGTCCGCGAGACCGGCCTGGCGTCGCAGTTCTTCTACCGCGCCCAGGGCTTCCGCGCCACCGACGTGGTCCGCGAGCACTTCGGCGACACGGGCGAGGACGCCTATCTCATGCAGTATCTCCTCGACGAGTCGCTGGTCGAGGAGCCGGTGGCGCTCGACCGGGTCGCCAACCCGCTCGAGAACTGATCGGCACGAATCCACCCGATCCGTCGAGGGCCGCTCCGCGGGACTTATCCCCGCGGCGCGGCCCTCCGGTTTTCCGGGCGGCGGCCCGAGCGTAGAATCGGATGAGGCACGAACCCCCATCCCTTCGAGCGCCATGGCCGTCCCATCTGACCGCCGCAGCCTTTTCGTCCCGGCACTCCTGGCGGTGGCCGCGATCGCGCTCGTCGTCCCGTGGAATGACGCGGCGGCGCAGGTCGCGACCGGTCTGGCCGCCCTGGCGGTCCTCGTCGCATACGGCCTCACCTGCTGGAGCCTGGGCCGATCCACGGCACCGACGGCCGAACGCCCCGACTGGACCGCGCTGCTCGATCGCCTCGATCGGATCGCCGTGGCGCTCGAGTCGCGCCCCACGATCGGCGACCGAACGAGTCGACGGGCTCGCGACCGTGGGAGCCGCGATCGCCGAGGGCCGCTGGGCCGACGCCGAGGCGATGCTCGCCGCGCATCCCGACCATCCCGACGCCGCGCGCTACTCGGGCCAGCTCGCCTCGGCCAGGCAGGCCGCCGGCCACGCGCTGCGCGAGGAATTGAAGGCGGCGCAGGAGGTCAGCGATCCGGACCGGGTGCTCGAGATCCACGCCGGGCTGGCCGCCCTCCTGACGGCCGAGGCACTGGCCGACATCGAGGCGCAGGTCGTCAAGTGGTTCCTGGCGCTGATCATGCGCCGGCTCCGCGGAGGCACGGTCCGACCCGACGTGGCCGACCTGGCGGCGCGGGTCGCCGAGCGGTTCCCGAGGAGCGTCGAAGGGGCGAGCCTCCGCGCGTCGCTTGGCACGCTCCGCCGCAGTGCCGGGCTCTGCCCGCGCTGTGCGAAGCCGTATCGAGGGATCGCCGACGCCTGCCCCGTGTGCCTCGCGTCGTCTCAGCCGGCGACGGAGAACGGCGTCGCGGGATCCGCGGCGTGGGCCGAGGAATCGCCCGCAGAGTCGGAAGTCCCGACCGAGCCGTTGACCGAAGGGCCGGATTACCCCGTGTTCCTGGACGACCCAACTTGACGCGGCATCGTACGTCGGCAAGGATGAATCAATCCCATGCCTCCTTGCAGATCGTCCGCGCCGGCAATGGAAAGGATCGGGCTATGACCCGTCGACTCGCCCTGGCCTGGATCGGCTTGACCCTCGCGGCCGGCACGTCCTTGGCGCAGGTCCCGCTCTCGAACGACCACCTACCCCCGCAGCGGGCGCTCGCCCGGCTCGGACTCGAGCGTCACTGGTACAACATCGTCCCGCTCTCGAACAAGGGCGAGAAGGTCCTCGAGCTGAGCATCAGCAAGGACCTCGTCTTCGTCCAGACGAACCACGCGAACTTCCACGTCTTCGACGGCGAGTCGGGCCGGCGGATGTGGTCGTCGAACCTCGGCAACTTCTCGGTCGACGCGCAGCCGGCCTCGTCGAATTCGACGACGGTGTTCGTCACCAACTCGAACTTGCTCTCCGCCCTCGACCGGGCCGACGGCCGCGTGAAGTGGACGGCCACGATGGAGCACCTGCCGGCCAGCCCGACGTCCTGCGACGAGGACCACGTGTACGTCGGCCTCCGCGCGGGCAAGCTGCTCTGCTACGACGCCAAGACCGGCGCACGCCCTGTGGAACTTCCAGACGCAGGACGACGTCTCGTCCCGCCCCGAGCCGGCGGGCCGGGTCGTCGCGTTCGCCAGCACCGACGGCAAGGTGTACGTCTCCCTGCGCGGACGTGTCGCGGCCCCTGCTCCGCTGGAAGGCCGCCGGCCCGATCTCGGCGCCGCTCAACTCGCTGGGCGTGCGGACGCTGCTCGTGCCGTCCGAGGACAAGAGCCTGTACGCCCTCGACCTCTGGACCGGCGAGACGAAGTGGAATTTCCCGACGGGCGCCCCGATCCGCCAGGAGCCGCTCGTGGCCGCGAGGGATATCTACGTCGTGAACATCGAGGGCATGCTCTCGGCGGTGGACGCCGACTCGGGCGAGTCGAAGTGGACGATCTCCACGCTCGGCGGGCCGCTGCTGGGCGTGACGCCGAAGCGGCTCTACCTCGAGTCGATCGACGGGGACATGTTCATCGTCGACCGGCAGACCGGCGCGATGATCTACGACCCCCGCGCCACCCACGAGCGGGCCGGGCTCAATCTCCGCGAGTTCCAGTTCGGGCCGACCAATCGGTCGAACGACCGCATGTACATCGCGAACAAGTTCGGGATGCTCGTGTGCATGCGCGAGGCCGGCGCCGTCAAGCCGTTCATGCTCCGCGATCCCGAACGAGAAGCCGTTCGGCTACGTCCCGCCCGAGGGCTATGACGACGCGCCGAAGATCCCCGCCGCGCCCGTGCCGGCGCCGACGCCGGCGAGGCCGGCGCCGCCACGCCAGGCACCCCCGGCGCCGACGCGATGCCCAAGTGAGTGACGCCCGCCGTCCCTCGCGGGCATAATGACGAACTCGAGCCTCGTCGGGCGGGCCCGTGCCGCCCGACGTTCTTTTTCCCACGGAGCCCACGGGGACCCGCAGCGATGGACGATGTCCGACCGATCCGCCGGGCCCTGCTGAGCGTCTCCGACAAGCGCGGGCTGATCGACCTGGCGCAGGCCCTGGCCGTCGCGCGGCGTCGCGCTGCTCGCCAGCGGCGGGACGCGCACGGCGCTGGCCGAGGCCGGGCCTCGAGGTCGACCGAGGTCTCGGCCTACACCGGCCAGCCCGAGATCCTCGGCGGCCGGGTCAAGACGCTCCACCCCAAGCTCCACGGCGGCATCCTCGCCCGCCGCGACGTCCCCGACGACCTCGCCGCGCTCGAGGCCCAGGGGATCGAGCCGATCGACCTGGTGGTCGTGAACCTGTACCCGTTCGAGGCGACCGTCGCCCGGCCCGGCGTCGACGTTCGACGAGGCGATCGAGAACATCGACATCGGCGGCCCGAGCCTGATCCGGGGCGCGGCCAAGAACCACGCGCACGTCGCCGTCGTCGACCGACCCCGACCAGTATCCGCGCCCTGATCGACCAGCTCCGCGACCACGGCGGGACGACCCTCGCGTTCCGCCGCGACGCTGGCCCGCGCCGTCTTCGAGCAGACCGCCCGCTACGACCGGGCGATCGCCGACTACCTCGGCCGGGCCGAGCTCGCCGAGCGCAGTCCGGCCGTTTCCCGCCGACGCTTCTCCGCGTCGTTTCGACGCCGGCAGCTCCGCTCCGCTACGGCGAGAACCCGCACCAGCGGGCCGCCTTCTACGTCGAGCCCGGCACGGCCGGGCCCGAACCTCGCCACGGCCACGGTCCGTGCACGGCAAGGAGCTCTCGTACAACAACCTGCTCGACCTCGACAGCGCCCTGCGGCTGATCCGCTCGTTCGCCGAGCCCGCGGCCGTCATCCTCAAGCACAACAACCCCTGCGGCGCGGCGGTCGGCCGACGACCTGGCCGAGGCGTTCGAGCTGGCCTACGAGGGCGACCCGGTCAGCGCCTTCGGCGGGATCGTCGGCCTGAACCGCCCGGTCGACCGCGCGACGGCCGAGCGGCTCTGCGCGCCCGGCCGGTTCATCGAGGCGATCGTCGCCCCCGGCTTCGACGCCGACGCCCTCGCCCTGCTGACCACCAAGCCGACCTGGAAGAACAGCGTCCGCCTGCTCGACCTCGGCGCGCCGATCGGCCCGGACTCGCCGCCGCCCGCCGGGCTTCGACCTCCGGCGGATCGAGGGCGGCCTGCTCGTCCAGGACTGGGACGCGCTGGAGCCCGACCCGGCCGTCGGGCAAGGTCGCGACCAAGCGCCCGCCGACCGGCCGAGGAGCACGCGTCGCTCGCCTTCGCCTGGCGCGTCTGCCAGGCGGTGAAGTCGAACGCGATCGTGCTGGCCAGGGGCGGCCAGCTCGTCGGCGTCGGCGCCGGGCAGATGAGCCGGCTCGACTCGGTGCGGATCGCCGTCGAGAAGGCCGGCGAGACGGGCCAGGGGCGCCGTGCTCGCCTCCGACGCCTTCTTCCCGTTCCGCGACGGCCCCGACGTCGCCGCCGCCGCCGGCGTGACCGCGATCATCCAGCCCGGCGGCTCGAAGCGCGACGACGAGACGATCGCCGCCTGCGACGAGCACGGCCTGGCCATGATCCTCACCGGCCGCCGCCACTTCCGCCATTGAGCCGAGCCGGGGATCCTCGACGGTGAATGAAACGGCCCGTCGTCATTTGCGGACCGCCATCAATCAGCGGTGACCTCCGCCTCCGCCGCCCATGTGGCCTCCGCCGCCCATGTGGCCCATGCCGCCGCCCATGCCTCCCATGTGCATGCCGGCCGCCGCCCATGCCGCCCATGTGCATGCCGCCGCCGCCCATGCCGCCCATGTGCATGCCGCCCATGGAGCCCATGCCCGCCCATATGGGCGCCGCCGCCGAAGCCGCCGACGCTTCCCATATGCGGGGCGAAGCCTCCCCCGTAACCGCCCATGTGCGGGGCCCCTCCGAAGCCGCTCATCCCACCCATGTGGGGCGCGCCTCCGAAGCCGCCGCCCACGCCGCCCATGTGGGCGCACGCCGGCGAAGCCGCCACCCAGGCCGCCCGCGTGAGCCGCTCCGAATCCGGAAGGCCCGCCGGCCCCCAGGCCGCCAACGTGGCCGCCGGCCCCGAGCCCGGCCCCGGCATGGCCGAGACCCGGGTGCGCCGCCGAGGCCGGCGCCGGTGTGCCCGAGGCCCGCCCCGCCGACGTGTCCCAGCCCCCCGCCGGTGCCGCCCATCAGGCCATTGTGCCGGCCATGCCCCCGTTCCCGCCGAGGCCGCCGCCCTGATGGAAGGCCGGGCGTGAGACCGTATGCGTCGTCGCCCCCTGGTGCACGCCGTTGAACCCGGTGTTCCAGCCCGAGTGCGCCAGCCCACCCCGGGCGGCACCACCGGCGCCCATCGCCATTGCCGCCATGGAACGGATTGCCGTACGCGTGCGACGCCGGAGGCGCCATCGCCCCGCCCCGGCCGAGGCCCCCGTGACCGGCGAGGACCGAGTGGTTGCCGAGGCCGCCCATCGCCCGGTTGCCCATGCCGTTCAGCGAGCCGAAGTTGTTGCCGCGGTTGAACGCGACGTTGTTGCCGAAGCCGTTCCCGAATCCTCGATTGCCCGGGAAGAACGGCGAGCCGCGACCGATCCCGCCGTTCGCCCAGCCGCCGCGGCCCCAGCCGCCATTCCCCCAGCGGTTGCCCCAGCCCCAGCGGCCCCAGCCGTTATTCGCCCACATGACCACGGCCGTAGCCCCAGCCGCCATAGCCCCAGCCGAAACCGCCGTAGCCAAATCCGTAGAACGGATATCCGAAGCCGAAGCCGCCGTAGAACGGGTAGCCGTAGCCACCGAAGTACGAGCCGAGGAACAGGCCGCTCAGCAGGCCATAACCGAATCCGAGGCCGCCGAAGCCGCCATACCCATAGCCGCCATAGCCTCCGTAACCGTAGCCGCCGTAGCCTCCATAGCCGTAGCCGCCGTACCCGCCGTACCCCAGGCCGTATCCGTAGCCGCCGTACCAGGGCTGCGCGTAAAGCAGCGGGTAGCCGTAGCCGTAGTTCGTGACGTACGGGTAGCCGTAGCCGCCGAGATAGGGGTAGTCGAGGTAGCCGTTGTAGGCGCCGAGCGTGCCGTAGGAGGCGTATCCGTAGTAGTTTCCGTACTGGTCGTAGTAGACGCCCGGGTAGCCGTCGTAGTAGCTGTTCGGCCGGCCGAAGGCGCCGTAGAGCAGGCCGTAGTCCTGGGGAGAGACCTGCGAGATCGGCTGGTAGATCGGCGCGTTATTGGCCTGATTGTTCGCGGCGTTCCCGGTCACCTGGGCGGGCGTGAAGAGCGTGCCGCGGTCCTCCAGGGTGCGGTCCCAGTAACCCTCCTGGAAGACCCAGCCGCTCGGGCTGCCGGACCCACTGGGCCGGCACCCACGACCAGCCCGGCTGGGCCTTGGCCCAGAAGCCCTTGCGCCAGGCCACGCCGTCGCCGTCGGGGGCCCAGACGCCCGGGGACGTAGAAGTGGTCGGCGCCCGGCGACTCGCCGATGTCCTCGGCCGGCCGGTCGGCGGGCGGGCCGTTCTTGCGATAGTCGATCCGGTCGGTCTGGCGGTCGCTCCAGAAGCCGGGGACGTGGTACCAGCCCTGGTCGTCGCGCTTCCAGTAGCCGTTGACCCAGAGCCGGCCCGGCGGCGGGACGCGCCAGGTGCCGGTCACCCAGACGTAATCGTTGCGGCCCGGGTCCCAGTCCCAGTAGCCCTCGATCCACTGCGCCTTCTCGCTCGGCGGGTCGACCGCCGGCCGCTCGACGAGCGGCGTGGGCGGGCCCTTGGGCACGTGGAACGGCTCGCGGTCCTTCGCCTTCGAGAGGAACGCCTCGTGGAGCGGGCCCTCGGTCAGCGGCTTGACCTGCGTCTCCGTCTGCGCCGGCGCGGTGTAAGCCGGCGGGGGGTCGAGGTTGGCGGGCGGCGGCCGCATTCGGGTCGGCCGCGAGCTGCGCCCACGCGGCCGCCGACCAGCCGGCCAGGCTTGCGGTCGCGGCGGTGGCGACGCCGATCCATCGGACGCGTGACGATTTCATCGAGGTGAGACTCCGCGTGCGACCAGACATCTGCCGCGGGGGTACGTTTTCATTGTATACGGGCCGCGGCGCCCGGCGGTTGTCCTCCCCATGCGAATTTCTCGCCGGAGGGCCGATTGTGTCGGCGGATTCTCGCCGCAGATCCCGCAGAAGCCGCCCGCGCCTCAGGGCGCCTGGTTCGGCCGGGAGGGTTCGACCGCCTTCTGCGTGAACGCCCGGGCCTCGTCGAGCTTGCCCGTCGCGATGCAGAGTCGCGCGATCGCGGCCGAGAGCCCGGGCCGGCCCGGGCCCAGGCGATCGGCCCGACGGAGCCAGGCAAGCGCCTCGGCCGGCCGGCCCTGGGCCTCGCAGAGCAGACCGAGCAGGGTGCATGTGCGCGACGACCGCGCCCTCGCCCGCGGTCGGCGGCTCGATCACGTCCGACGGGTCGGCGAGCCAGGCATCCAGCGCATCCCAGGGCGAGCGGTCGCCGCCAATCGCCACGCCAAGCCGCACGATTGACGCGGCGAACCGCCGATCGGACCGGGCCTGGAACAGGGCCCGGGCGAAGAGCAGGACCTCGGCGTCGCCGCGGACGCGGCCCGCGCCGCGCGGGATCGAGCCGCGCCATCCATTCCGTCTCGACGACCGTCGCCGGGCCCCTGGCCCGGGCGAAGAACGGGGCAAGGGCGTAGTCGAACGTCCGGAAGTCGTCGCGGTCCTGGCCCGGTGAGCTGCGGGGGATCGAGCGAGCGCCCGGTCGACGGCCGCCGCGAGGGCAGCGGCTCGGCGCGACGCCTCGAGGCTCGGCCCTGGCCTCGCCGAGACCGGTCTCGGCCGCGCGGATCAGGGCAACCACCGGCGGCTGCTTTTCGCCATCGGGAATGCCGCGAGCCTGGAGCCGCCGCCTCTTCGAGCGCACCGATCGCCCGCTCGAACTGGCCAGTCCGCAGATGATTCCTCGCCTGCGCGATCCGCGCTCCGAGCGTGCCGACGAGCCGTCGCTGGTCGTCCTTCGCGCGGAGCAGCGACTGCGCCAGCATCGCCCAGGCCAGCCCGACCAGCGCGGCGAGCATGATCGGCCAGCGGTGCCGCCGGGTCGATCGCAGGGCCCGGCTCGCGAACGGCTCGCGAGCGTGACGGAGCGGGTCGTCCTCCGCCACCGCCTGCAAGTCGGCCGCGAGGGCCGAGGCGGAGCGGTAGCGATCCGCCGGGTCGACCGCGAGGCACTTGAGGACGACCGCTTCCATGGCGGCCGGCACCTCGGGGTGCGTCTCGCGGATCGCGGGCGACGCGCTCCGCCTCGCCTCGGCGGCGTGCCGCAGCGCCTCGGCCACCGACGAGGCACCGACTGGCGCCGGGAACGGCCGCCGGCCCGTCAGCGCCTCGAAGAGCAGGACGCCGAGCGCGAACACGTCGGCGCGGCCGTCGACCCGCTCGTCGTCTCCCTCGGCCAGTGCGTCGAGGTGCTCCGGCGCCATGTAGGCCACCGTCCCGCCGAGCGACGGGCCCGCCGCTTCGGACCGCGGGTCGCGCGCCAGGTTGAAGTCGAGGAGCATCGGCAGGCCGTCGGCGGTCACGAGCACGTTCGACGGCTTGATGTCGCGGTGGAGCACGCCCCGCTCATGGGCGTGGGCCAGGGCTTCGGCCATCCGGGCGCCCCACCACGCCAGGGCCCGCGCATAGGGCAGCCGCGCGAAGGTGGAGCGGGCGGCCGGCACGTCGGGCGAGGACGGCGGCTCGATCCGGTCGAGCGCAGCCAGCACGTCCGCCCCGGTCGCGGCCGTCTTCGCGCCGGGCTCAGCCAGCAGGCGCTCGAGCGTCACGCGGCCGAAATAGGGCATGCACAGCAGATGCAGCCCCGTCGCCGGGTCGACCCGGGTCGAATGGACGGGGACGATGTGCGTGTGCTGGAGCCTGGCCAGCGTCTGCGGCTCGCGCGAGCCGTTCCGCGAGACCTTCAGCGCCACCGGCCGGTCGGCGAGCTGCCGCTCCTCGGCCAGGAAGACCCGCGCGAACGATCCGCGTCCGAGCTCTTCCCTGAGATGAAATCCGGCGATCGTCTGGCCCGACTCCGGGAACGCGACCTCCGGCGTCGCCGTGGCGCGAAAGGCCGCCGAGCCGCCCGAGCCGACGAGGTCGTGGATGTCGAAGACGCGGCGAAGTCTCGGCGTGAGGTCGGGGAACCGCTCGTCGTACTCGGCCGGCACCGGGGCGTCGCCGGCCTCCTCGCGGAGGCAGAACTCCTCGTAGGCCAGCGCGACGAGGTCATCGGGGCCGAGCTCGGGATAGCGCTCGCGATACCGCTCGACGGTCGCGCGCTCGCCCCCGTCCCATCGCAGGCCGATCTCCGCCCGGAGGATCGCCAGCAGCAGCGGCGGGCCGTTCGTCGGCTTCGGTCGGCAAGAAGTCGCGGGGCTCGGGGCGGGCGCCGCCGTCGCGACGCCTTCCACGCCGATTCAAACTGGCGGACCCAGCCGCCGGCGCGGGGCGACGCGGCCCCGTCCCAGGTCCGGGTCGAGGAGGCTCCCTCGGTCTCGGTCATGGTTCAGCCTTCCGTGGCGACGCGGCGACGCAGGTCCTCCAGGACCCGCTGGACGGTCCTCTCGCTGATCCCGAGCCGCTGGCCGATCTCGCGGCTCGAGAGCCCCGCGGCCTTGAGCTCGAGCAGGGCCCGGCGGTCCTCGGGGACGAGGTCGCGGAGCTTGACGAACGCCTCGTGCGCCTCGGCGACCTGGCTGGCCGTCTCGATCTGGGCGGCCACCTCCTTGGGCCGGCCGCCCTCGGCCCAGAGCGGCTCCTCGCGCCTCATGTCGCCCTTCTGGCTGCCGGCGCGGCGGTACTCGTCGATCACCTTGTTCTTGGCCGCCCGGGCCAGGAACGCCACGAGGTGCCGGCCGTCGTCGAACTCGGTGGGCGTCGTCCGGACCCGGTGGAAGAAGCTCCCCCAGACGCTCTGGAGGAAGTCCAGCGAGTCAAACCGCGACCGGAGCAGCCGGGGCAGTTGCCGCCGGACCACCAGCCTGACCTCGGCCTCGTAGCGAGTCAGCAGCTCGCGGGCCGCGTCCTCGTCTCCGTCGTGGATCCGGCGGAGGAAGTCGCGGACCTCCTCCCCCTCGCCGTCGCGGACCTGCACCGCCTCGCCGGTCGATGCCATGGCGCGGCCTCCATACCTCGGGGTGCCCGTCTCAGGGTGGGATGTGTCTCCGACACGAGGCCCAGACTACCGGCGGGCCTTCCACGTTGACAAGACCCCAGGGCAAGTCGGTCCGTCGGTCCGGGGCGCCCGGGTCGGGTTCTTGGGTCCCAGTGACCGCGCCGACCGAACCCGAGCGTGCAGGTTTGGTGCGGCCTCGTGCGGTTTCGTGCGGCGGCTAGCCGATGCTGCGAGAGATTTGTTTCACATATACGCAAGCCTTTGCCACCGGGGCACCCTGTTGCTCGCCCCCAACCCGCATCGGACGGGATGCGTCGGACGCTCGATGGCACGTTGATTACCTTCGACTCATTAGAACGGCGCAGAGGTACAAGCCGCCCAGGCACAAGACGACGTTGAGGAGGAAGATGAAAACAAGCTTCCCGATGTCTGACTGGCTGACGGGTAGGCCCTTCTGACGGCGACGGTGGTTCCGCAGGAGGATCAGCCCCGTCGGGGCGAAGCTGATGAGGCATACCGGTGTCGCAATCGCCATCACGACGAACGTGTACTGGTATCGCGCAGGGTCTCTCAACTCCGGCAGGAAGATGGCCATGACGCACCCGATTATGACAATGACCGTCATCAGCCCATGGATCGTCGATTTGCGCATGAGATTTTGGGACGCATCTCGGCCTTCGTGCCGGTTTTGGGTGCGGCAGTTCGGGCCGCCGCTGCTCGTTATTCGACCTTCCGATGGTCGTCGAGATACGTCTCGACCATCGTCCGCAGGCCGCCGCCGACCTCGAGCCCCATCGCCGCGCCCTTCGCCGCGGCCTCAGCCGGCGTCCAGCCGTGCTCGAGGGCCTCGTAGAGCAGCACCATCGCCGCAGCCCGGCCGCCCTTGCGGCAGTGGACGAGCACCTTGCCCTGCTTCGCGTGCTCGTCGATGAACCGGCAGGCGGCGTCGACCTCCATCTCGAGCAGCGGGGCCGAGCCGATGCCCATGTGGATGTAATCCAACCCGAGGGCGCGGGCCTTCTCGCCCTCGGCCTCGGTCGAGAGCGGCTGGTCGGGCTCGCCGTCGGTCCGGAGGTTCACGACCCCCACGAAGCCCACCGCCTTCAGCGCCGCCAGGTCGGCCTCGGTCGGCTGGTCCGCGATGACGATCGCCGGCGTGATCTCGCGCTGGAAGTTCATGTCAGGGCTCGCGAGGGATGGTCGGTTCGAGGTAACCGCTCCAGCTTAGCGACGCTGGGCCATTTTCGACGACTGCCATTGACGAATTGATCGGCAGGCTCATAATACCTACCGTTCGGTATATACGAGAGGCTCGATTATGTGCGCCGTCGTGTCAGCGGAGAGGACCGAGGGGGAGGTCGCCCGGCAGATCGCACGGGCGGCCGCGCGGCTGTTCGCGGAGCGGGGTTACGACGCCACGTCGGTCCGCGAGATCGTCGAGGCGGCCGGGGTCACGAAGCCCACGCTCTATTACCACTTCGGCTCGAAGGAAGGCCTGGCGCAGGCCCTGCTCACGGTGCCGATGACCGCCTTCTCGGCCCGGCTCAAAGCCTGTCTCGATGAGACGTCCGACCCCGTGGCGAACCTGGCGGCGCAGCTCGAAGCCCACTTCGAGTTCATCCGCGAGGACCCGGACCGGGGCCGATTCTACTACGCCCTCAAGTTCGGCCCGCACCGGTCGAGCCTCGCCGAGGAGCTGATGAGGTTCGGCCACGAGCTGGGCCGGACGATGCAGGAGGCGGTCGACCGCGTCGTCGCCGCCGGGGCGGTCGACGCGGCCCGGGCCGACCGGTTCGCGGCGGCCGTCTGGGGGATGATCATGATGCACATGATGGAATTCCTCTATCCCAAGCCGGATTGCCGGTCTCCGGTGGCGGCGGAATACGGTCCGGGGCACGCGCGGGCGATGCTCTCCGACCTCCTCGAAGGGTTCGCGCCGATGGCGCGTCAGAAGGAGTCGAAGCGATGACCAAGCGGTGGCGCATCGCCCTGGCCGCCCTCTCGGCCTCGGCCGCGCTCGGCTGCAACGCCAGGAAGGCGGCCGAAGAGGGTCCGAAATCCGCGGCGCCGCGGCCGGTCTCCGTGACCGTCGCGCCGATCGAGCGGCGAACCGTCGAGCGTTCGGTCGACGTCGTCGGCTCGCTGAAGGGCTGGGAAGAAGTGACCGTCGGCGCCAAGCGGACCGGCCGGGTGCTGAAGGTCCTCCACGACCTCGGCGACCGCGTCAAGCCGGGCGAGACCCTCGTCGAGCTCGACCGGACCGACGACGACGCGGCCGTGCTCCACGCCGAGCAGAGCCTGATCGCCCAGCTCGAGCAGGTCGGCCTGCACGCGCTCCCCGAAACGAAGCTCGACCGCCCGGGCGTGCCCGTCGTCGAGCAGGCTAGGGTGGCCATCGAGAAGGCGCGCCAGGGCTTCGATGTCTCGAAGGTCCCGGCCGTCGTCCAGGCCCATTTCGCCCTGGAAAAGGCCCGGCAGAACTTCGCGCGGGAGCGTTCGCTGCGTCAGCGCGGCGCGGGGACGCAGCAGGACTACCAGAACGCCGAGCTCGATGAGCACACGGCCGAGGCCGCCCTCGCCAACGCCCAGCTCAACGCCCGCGGGATCTTCGCCAACGCCATCGTCAGCCGGATCGCCCTGGAGATGCGGAAGGTCCAGCGCGACGACATGACCATCCGCGTCCCGTTCCCGAGGCGGCCGTTGCTCGATTCGACCGCCCCGATCACCTACGCCGTCTCGAAGCGACAGGCCTCGCAGGGTCAGATGCTCAAGGATGGTGAGGCGGTCGCCGATCTCGTCATCGAGGATCCGCTCCGCCTCTGGACCAATGTCCCCGAGCAGTTCGCCGACGAGGTCAAGGTCGGCCAGGACGTGCGGATCTCGGTCGCCGCGCACCCGACGCGGACGTTCCTCGGCAAGGTCGCGCGGATCAACCCCTCGGTCGACACGACGAGCCGGACGTTTCAGGTCGAGACGACCGTCCCCAACCCCGACGGCCAGCTCCGCCCCGGTGGCTTCGCCAAGGCCGCGATCGTCGTCAAGCGCGAGGACAAGGCGGCCACCGTCCCGATCGAGTCGGTCGTCCGCTCGGTCGGGATCACCAAGATCTTCCTCGTCAACGATGCGATGAAGGCCCGCGCCGTCCCCGTCGAGACGGGCCTGGAAGGCAAGGGCTGGGTTGAGGTCATCGGAGCGCTGCCCTCCCAGGCGACGGTCGTCACGACCGGTCAGTCGCAGCTTGCGGATGACGTGCCCGTGGTCGTCCGCGAGTTGAACGCCACCCCCGCCCCGGCGGCCAAGACGGCCGAGGCCGCGCCCCACACTGGCTCTCGCGGCTGAGGTCAACCCTCGCTCCCACGCTCGGCGTGGGAGCGAATCTTCGACCGCTCCGCGGTCATTCGCCTTCCGAGCCCGGACGGCGCAGGGCGTCGGAAGAGGCTTCCCCACGCGGAGCGTGGGAACGAGGGAAAGGAGTGGAGTCGTGATCGGTATGGGATCCGCGTTGCTGCTCGCGGCCGTCCTGGCGATGGGCGACGAGCGACCCGACGATTCGTTGGCGATCCTGCCGATGGGCGAGGGGAGGCTCGCCGACACGATGGCGACGATCGCCGGCTCCTACCACTTCTACGACGACTGGATCGCTCCCTGCTTTCGACTGGAAGTGACCCCCGAAGGGCGTTTCACATTCTCCTCGATGGGCACGGTCGTAATCGAGAAGAACCGGGGCCGGGCCGAGTTCCGCACGGGACATCTGATCCTGACGCCGGAACGCCCCGATGCGGACCCAAAGGCCAGGGGCTTCGCCACGAAGTTCACCCCGATCCACTGGGGCGGAGGGCTCGTCCTCGTCCCCGAAGGCCGGGAACGGGACGTGTGCAACATCGTGAACCTGGGGCTGCCGTTCGATGCCCTCCGACGGCTCGCCTATCTCCGCAAAGAGGATGAGACAGCCATCTCACGCAACTTCGGGACGCGGACTCTGCCGACGAAGTGGTCCCCCATGCTGCTCCCAGGCGCCATCGAAGGCCGGGTCGTCGAGGTCCTCGCCAATCGTCGGGGCGCGTCAATTTCGGCCGCGATCTCGGTGCGATGAAGGGCCTGACCGTCTGCGTGTCGGAAAGGTTCTTTTCCATCCCAGTCAGCCCGCCCTTCTGGTCCTGTACCGTCGTCGAGGTCTTCCCGAACGAGTGCATCGTCGCGATCGATCCGTCGAGCACCCCCACCCTTCATTTCGAGGTAGGGAAGCGAGTGAACACGAGGATCCTCGTCCCGAACGTCGACCCGAAGACCCACCGCGTCGATTTCGAGCCGGCCCCCATCCCCTAACCCCGGTCCGTCCATGACGATTTCCGACGTCTGCATCAATCGCCCGGTCTTCACCTGGGTGCTCGTGGCGATCCCCGTCGTGCTCGGGGCGTTCGCCTACAGCCAGCTCGGCGTCGACCTGTTCCCCAACGTCGACTTCCCCGTCTGCACCGTCACGACCGTCCTCCCCGGCGCGGGCGTCGAGGAGATGGAGACGACCGTCACGAAGCCGATCGAGGACATCATCAACACCGTCTCCGGCATCGACGAGATGCGGTCGACGACGCAGGAGGGGATCAGCACCGTCACCGTCCAGTTCCAGCTCTCGAAGAACGGCGACGTCGGCGCGCAGGAGGTCCGCGACAAGGTCCAGTCGATCCTCTCGACCCTGCCCAACGGCACCGAGACGCCGATCGTCAACCGGTTCGAGACCGGCGCCATCCCCGTGATGACGATCGCCGTCTCCGGCCGCCGCGACTTCCGCGAGGTCACCGAGATCGCGCGCAAGGGGATCAAGGAGCGGATCGAGACGGTCAACGGCGTCGGCGCCGTCGCGCTCGTCGGGCGGGCGGACGCGGGCGATGAACATCACGCTCGACACGAACAAGCTCGTCGCCTACAACCTCTCGGTCGACGACGTCCGCCGCGCCATCGAGCGCGAGAACATCGAGGAGCCCGGCGGCCGCATCGACCAGGGCCCGCGCGAGCTGGTCGTCCGCACCCTCGGCCGGCTCAACACGGCCGCCGAGTTCGACCGGCTGATCGTCGCCAATCGCGGCGGCTACCCCGTCCGCATCCGCGACATCGGCAAGGCCGAGGACTCCTTCGAGGAGCCCCGACTCGACCGCCCGGCTCGACGACGTCGGACGCCGTCAGCCTGGTCGTCCAGAAGCAGTCGGGCACGAACACCGTCAAGGTCGCCGAGGCGATCAAGGCGCGGCTCGAGGAGATCCGCCCGCGCTGCCGCCCGACATCGAGATCGGTCGTCATCAAGGACCAGTCGCGCTTCATCGAGAAGTCGATCGAGGAGGTGAAATTCCACCTCCTGCTCGCCGCGGTGCTCGTCTCGGCGACGATCCTCATGTTCATCCGCGACTGGCGGACGACGGTCATCGCGACGCTGGCGATCCCGACCTCGATCATCCCCACGTTCCTGTTCATGCAGGCGATGGGGTTCACGCTCAACAACATCACGATGCTCGGGCTGATCCTGGCGATCGGCATCGTCATCGACGACGCGGTGGTCGTCCACGAGAACATCTTCCGGCACATGGAAGAGGACGGGATGGACGGCATGGAGGCGTCGCGGGTCGGCACGCGCGAGATCGCGCTGCCGGTGCTGGCGACGAGCCTCTCGCTGATCGTCATCTTCGTGCCGATCGCCTTCATGGGCGGGATCGTCGGCCGGTTCTTCATCGAGCTTCGGGCTGACCGTCGCCTTCGCCGTGGCGATGAGCCTGTTCGTCTCGTTCACGCTCACGCCGATGCTCTGCGCCGCTTCCTCAAGCTCGAGCACGAGCGAGGCCGGCCACGCGAAGTCGAAGTCGGGTTTCTTCTACCGGATCATCGACGGGTCGTACGGCTGGTTCCTCAGGTGGTCGCTCCGGCTCAAGCCCCTGATCGTGCTGCTGACGATCGGCGTGATCCTCTCGACCGGGCCGATCGCGAAGGTGATGGGCGTGGCGCTGATCCCGCGCGACGACCAGAGCGAGTACGAGGTCTCGATCATCGCGCCCGAGGGCTACACGCTCGACCGGACGGACAGGGTGATGAAGGAGATCGAGGGCCGGCTCTGCAAGGGCTTGCGCGGCACCGAGCACGTCTTCACGACCGTCGGCGAGGTCTTCGCCGGCCGCAACACGAAGGGCGAGGGCGACGTCACCCGCGGGACGATCTACGTCCAGATGGTCGACCTGACCAAGCGCGACTTCAGCCAGTTCGACGTCCAGCAGCAGGCCCGCGACATCCTGCTCGACTATCCCGACCTGCGGACGAGCGTCAACGACGTCTCGTCGTTCCAGAGCGGCCGACGGTCCGCAGACGTTCCAGGTGAACATGGCCGGGCCCGACCTGCAGAAACTCGAGCAGTACGCCAACGAGCTGAAGGCGAGGCTCGCCAAGCTCGGCGGCATCCGCGACCTCGACACGACGCTGTCGCTCCGCAAGCCCGAGGTCCAGGTCGCCATCGACCGCGAGGCCGCGAGCGACCTAGGGATTCCCGTCGGCACGATTTCGAGCACGCTCCGCATCCTCGTCGGCGGCTCCGCGATCTCGAAGTTCAAGGAGGGCGACGAGCAATACGACGTCTGGCTCCGCGCCCGGCCCTCCGACCGCGACTCGCCCGGCGACATCTACGACATGACCCTGCCCTCCCCCAACGCCGGTCTGGTCAAGCTCCGTAGCGTCGCGCACGTCGACGAGCGGCGCGGGCCGACGGAGATCGAGCGGCTCGGCCGGCAGCGGGTCGTCACGGTGCTCGGCAACCCCGAGAACGTCCCGCTCGCCACGGCCATGCAGCAGACGCAGGAGATCCTCAAGGAGATGAACCTGCCGCCCGGCTACGCCCCCGTCTTCTCCGGGCAGGCGAAGACGCTGGCCGAGACCGGTTATTACGCGATGGTCGCGCTGGCCCTGTCGTTCATCTTCATGTACCTGATCCTCGCCGCGCAGTTCGAGAGCTGGACGCAGCCGATCGCGATCCTGATGTCGCTGCCGGTGACGATTCCGTTCGGCCTGCTTTCGCTCGTGATGCTCCACTCGCCGATGGACATCTACGCGATGTTCGGGCTGTTCATGCTCATCGGGATCGTGAAGAAGAACGGCATCCTCCAGGTCGACGCCACGAATCAGCTTCGCGCCAAGGGCATGAATCGTCACGACGCGATCGTCGAGGCGAACCACACGCGGCTGCGGCCGATCCTGATGACGACCGTGATGCTCGTGGCCGCGATGATTCCGATCGCGCTGGGCCGGGGCCCGGGAGCGGCGGCGCGGGCGAGCATGGCGAAGGTGATCATCGGCGGGCAGTCGCTCTCGCTAGTCCTGGCGCTCCTGGTGACGCCGGTTTTCTATGCCCTGCTCGACGCCTGGGTGAACTTCACGCGGCGGATCGGCATCCGGTTCTCGGTCGCGCCGGCGCCCCCGCGCGGCCCGCATCCCGCGGGCGTCGGCCAGGCCCAGCCGGCCGAGCCGGTCGGCTGAGCGAGGCCTCGCGGGGAATTCATGTGACGGCGGGCGCCGGCTGGGATAATCTCGGCCGAACGCCTGCCCGATCCCCCCGGGGCCTCGACGATGGACCACCCGAGCAGCGACACGACCGGCGACTTCACGGCCCTCGGCCCGAATCCGCTCCGGCCGAGGGTCAGGCTCGACGTGGCCGCCCAGACGCACCCGGGGCTCGAGCGGCAGAATAACGAGGACCACTTCCTCGTCGCCCACCTGCGTCGGGCCGTGTCGGTCGAGACGACGAGCCTGTCCGACGCGGACGACGGCCGCCGAGGGAGCACGGGCCACCTGCTGCTCGTCGCCGACGGCATGGGCGGAGTCGACGGCGGCGAGCACGCCAGCACGCTGGCCGTCGAGGCGCTCCGCGGCTTCTTCGAGGAGGGTTTCCGCTCGTTCCTCCACGGCTCCCGGATCGACGAGAAGGCCATCCACCGCGAGCTGCGATCGGCGGTCGAGCTCGCGGACCGGATCATCCTCCACCGGGCGGCGGCCGACGCGCGGTTCGAGGGGATGGGGACCACTCTCACGATGGCCTACCTCGTCGGCCCGACCGCCCACGTCGTCCACGCCGGCGACTCGCGGGCCTACCTGTACCGCGGCGGACAGTTGACCCGGCGGACGCGCGACCACACGCTCGTCCAGGGCCTCGTGGACTCGGGCACGATCTCCCCCGCGGAAGCCCGGCGCACCCGCATCGCAACGTCGTCACGAACGTCCTGGGCGGGCCGGCGGAGGGCGTCGACCCGGACATCTGCCGCGTCGAGCTCCAGGACGGCGACGTCCTCCTCCTGTGCTCCGACGGCCTGACCGAGCCGGTCGACGAGGCGGCGATCGCCGCGGTCCTGGCCCGCGAGCCCGCGCCCTCCGCGGCCGCCGAGGAGCTCGTCGCCGAGGCGCTCCGCCACGGCGCGCCGGATAACGTGACGGTCGTTCTGGCACGCGTCCGGATCGAAGTCTGAGGTTCTGACCCTGGAACATGCCTGGAGAACAGATCATGGCCGTTCAGCCGATTCCCGACGGTTATCCGCGGGTGATTCCCTACCTGACCGTGCCCGACGCGGCCGCGGAGGTCGAGTTCCTCAAGCGGGCCTTCGGCGCCGTCGAGATGTTCCTGATGCGCGGCCCGGACGGCTCGATCGGCCACGGCGAGCTGAGGATCGGCGACTCTGTCGTCATGATCGGCCAAACCCGGGGCGAGTGGCAGCCGATGCCTTGCATGATTTACCTTTACACGGAGGATGCCGACGCCACCCACGCCCGCGCCCTCGAAGCCGGCGCTACCCTGGTCGCGCCCCTGGCCGACCAGTTCTACGGCGACCGCCACGGCGCGGTGAAGGACCCGGCCGGCAACGTGTGGTATATCGCCACGCACGTCGAGGACGTGTCGCCCGACGAGATGGCCCGGCGGCACGAGGCCTATGTCAAGGCCCAGTCCAAGGGCTGAGGGCCGAGTTGACCCCGGGAGCCGATCCCCGCGGCCGAGTTGCCGCGGGCCCGCGACCCGTGGCACAATGCGGCCGACGGGACGGACCCGTGTCACCCTCGCCCCCAGGATCGCCCGACGATGCCCCACCGACTCGCCCTGCTCCTCGCGCTGGTCCCCGCGCTCGCGGTGGCCGCCGAGCCGACCGTCCCCGACCTGGCGATCGAGTCCTATCGCCTGCCCAACGGCCTGAAGGTCGTGCTCCACCGCGACCCGTCCGTGCCGCGAGTGACGGTCTGCGTCGCCTACCACGTCGGCGTCGAAGGACGAGCGGGCGGGGCGGACCGGGTTCGCGCACTTCTTCGAGCACATGATGTTCCGCGGCACGAAGAACGTGCCGAACTACGACATCCCGCTCCAGGAGACCGGCGGCCAGTCGAACGCCTTCACGACGGAGGACATGACCGTCTATTTCGAGACCGTGCCCGACCGCCTACCTCGAACGCGCCCTCTACCTGGAGGCCGAGCGGCTCGCGTTCCTCCCCTCGGCGCTCGACCAGGAGAAGTTCGACACCGAGCGCGAGGTCGTCAAGAACGAGCGCAGGCAGTCGTATGAGAACAAGCCCTACGGGCTGGCCGAGGAGGCGATCCTCGCGAGCGTCTTCCCGAAGGGGCATCCGTACTCGTGGTCGGTGATCGGCTCGATGGCCGACCTGAACGGCGCGTCGCTCAAGGACCTGAAGCGGTTCTTCCTCGAGTACTACCACCCGGCCAACGCGACGCTCTGCCTCTCCGGCGACTTCGACCCGGCCCGGGCGAAGCGGTGGATCGCCGAGTACTTCGGCCCGCTCGCCGCCGGCAAGACGCCGGGCCGGCCGAAGCCGGAGGAGCCGGCCTCGCGCGCGGCGAAGCTCGTCCAGGCCGATCGCGTCAGCCTCCCGCGCGTCTACTGGGCCTGGCCGACCGATCGCCGACGACCACCCCGACTCGCCGGCGCTCGACCTGCTCGCGCACGTCCTGACCGACGGCGACGCCTCCCGCCTCGAACGCGCCCTCGTCCGCGAGACGCGGGTGGCCAAGGACGTCTCGGCCGACAGCGACACCAAGGAGATCGGCGGCCTCTTCACGATCGAGGCGACGGCCGCCGAGGGGAAGACGCTTGAAGGAGGTCGAAGCCGCCCTGTCCGGCGAGATCGACCGCCTCAAATCCGACCCGCCGACGCAGGCGGAGCTGACGCGGGCGCTGGCGAAGTTCGAGAAGCGGACGTACAGCCGCCTGACGTCGCCCCAGGGCCGCGCCTTCGTGCTGGCGATCGGCTTCGCCGAGAAGGACGACCCGGCCTACTACCGCCGCGACATCGCCCGCTACTTCACGGTCACGCCCGCCGACGTGGCCCGGGTCGCGGCGAAGTACCTCGTCCCGGAGAAGGTCGTCCTCGACGTCGTGCCGCTCAAGCCGGGCGAGGCCAAGGCGAAGGCCGTCCAGGTCGGCCCGGAAGCCTCGGCCGCGCGCCGAGGCGGAGATCGCCGAGCGTTCGCCCGCCCCGGGCCCGGACTGGTCGAAGATGCCGGACGCCGCGGCACCGGGCCTGTTCAAGCCGCCGACGGTCATCCGCAAGACGCTCAGGAACGGCGTGAAGGTGCTGATCGTGCCGTGGCGGACCCTGCCGATCGTCACGGGCCGCTGGCTCATGCCCGCCGGCACGGCCGACGATCCCGCGAGCAAGGCGGGCCTGGCCGACCTCACCGCGACCTTGCTGACCAAGGGCACGAAGGACAAGACCGCGAACGAGCTGGCCGAAGCCCTCGAGGTCCTGGGCGTGAGCTACGGATGCTCGGCGGGGCTGGACGAGACGACGCTCTCGTTCGACGTCCTGTCGCGGAACCTGGAGCCGGCGCTGGCCTTGCTCACCCCGATCTACGCCGCACCCCGGCTCGCCCCCGCCGACTTCGAGCGCGAGCGTGGCCTCCAGGTCGCCGGGCTGATCCAGGGCCCCGACAGCGTCAACTGGCTCGCCGGCCGCGCCTTCCGGGTCTTACTTTACGGTGCTTCGCACCCGTACGGACGTCCGGCGGACGGCACGGTCGAGACGGTCAAGTCGATCGCGCTGGATGACGTGAAGACGTTCCATGACCACCATTTCTACGCGAACGAGTCGACGCTCGTGATCGTCGGCGACGTCGACCCTGATGCGCTGGTCGCGACGCTCGAGCGGACCGTCGGAATGTGGGATCGTCGGGGACCGGACGGCGGGCTGCCGAAGGGCGAATATATCGTCGACGACCTGAAGCTCCTCGGGACCAAGCCGGTCGTCCACCTCGTCGACAAGCCCGGCGCCGTGCAGAGCGTGCTCAGGATCGGCCGGCACGTGGGTCGGGCGGAAGGACCCGCGCTACTATCCCGCGCAGATCGGCAACCACGTCTTCGGCGTCGATTTCCTCAGCCGGCTCAACCGCAACCTCCGCGAGAAGAACGGATACACCTACGGCGCGGGGTCGAGCTTCTCGTACCGGAAGACTGGCTCGGTCTGGCTGGCGAACTCGGCGGTCAACGCCGACGTGACGGCCCCCGCCCTCAAGGAGATGCTCGCCGAGCTCGACGGCGTCGCGGGCCCTCATCCGCTCGCGCCCGAGGAGATCGAGCTGGGCCGCGACGCGCTCATGCGGTCGTTCCCCGAGTCGTTCGAGGACCCCGACTCGATCGCCGGCGCCATCGTGCCGATCGTGCTCTTCGGGCTGCCGGACGATTACCTCGCGGGCTACCTCGCCCACGTCCGCGACACGCCGGCCGACCAGGTGCGAAAGGTGCTGGCCGACCTGGCCAGGCCGGGCGACCGGACGATCCTCGTCGTCGGCGATCGCAAGGCGATCGAGCCCACCCTGAAGGGCCTCGGGCTGGATGTCCGCGTGATCGACGCGGAGGGGAAGCCCGTCGCGGCACGGTGAGTGCTGGAGAAGATGCGTTCGCCAGCCTCCCTGGCCGAGGAGAACCCCCGCATGAAACCGGCCACTCGCCGGGTCCTGCGCGTCGTGATCGGACTGGCGATCGCGCTGGTGGTCGGTCTGGTCGTGCGCGCCTGGGTCGTGCCGGCGGTCATCGGCCGGGAGCTCAGGGCGAGGTTCCACGGACCGGCGAAGTTCGACGGCTGGTGGCTCGGGTGGAGCTCGGCCGGCGTGACCGGCCTGACCCTCCGCGAAGGCCCGGGCGCCGATTCGCCGGCCTGGCTGACGGCCGACGCGGTCGGACACGGACCTATCGATCGGCGGACTGCTCCGCGGCCGGCTCGCGCCGGGGCGGGTCGAGCTACGCGGGCCGAAGATCGCCCTGCGGTTCGATGAGAGGGGCGACCTGCTCACGAAGGGCCCGTTCCAGGGAAGCGGCACCGCCACGGCCACGCCCGACGTCGCCATCGAAAACGGCGAGGTCACGATCGACCAGCGGGGCCGGCCGCCGCTGACTGTCCGCGGCATCTCGGGCGGGCTCCATCGCGAGGAGGACGTCGAAGACCTCGAGCTCGACGGCCACGACCCCGAGTGGGGCACGTGGAGCGTCCGCGGGCGGTTCGACGCGCACTTCAAGACCGGCTCGGCCCGTCTTGCATCGGGCCCGGGATTCGTCGCCGACCCCGCGCGACGGTCGAGCGTGCCGTTCGTCCCGCCGGACGTCTGGCAACACATCGTCCCCACCGGGCCGGTCGACGTCGCCGTGTCGCTCACCGTGACCGAAGGAGCCCCGACGCCGCTGCACGTCCTGACCGAGGTGACGTTCCGCGGGGCCACGACACGGTTCCCGACCCTCGGCATCGAAACCGACGGCACGACCGGGCGGATCACCGTCGATGGCGGCCTCGTCCGCATTCAGAACCTCTCGGGCCGCTCGCTCTCCGGCACGATCTCCGCCGCCGGCACGCTCGACTTCCGCGGCGCCGTGCCGAGGTTCGACCTCGCGCTGACGCTCGAGGGGATCGACGTGGCACGCACTCCGCCCTCGTGGCAGCTCGCCGAGGTCGGCGCGTCGGGAAAGCTCACCGGGAAGGCCCATCTCGTCGTCGCGATGACGCCCGACGGCGCCGACCTCACGGGGACCACCGGCGATGCCGTCATCGACGGGGCCGTGCTCCAGGGCATCCCGATCAAGTCGCTCCGCCTGGCGATGCATGCGCAGGGGAGGGACGTGCGATACGACACCAAGTCTCCCCTGGGATCGGGCGCCGCCCACGATTCCGAGATGGTGGGCGGGGCCGACCCTGAAAGGCCTGATCGCCCTGCAGGAGCCGAAGGCCAGGTTCCACCTGCCCCAGTCGATCACCAGCCACATCGAGCTCGACGACGTGGACCTCGCGACCGTCCTCGCCCGGCTCGAGTTGGCGACGCGGATCAGGCCGCCCGTCCCGTTGGCCGGCAAGCTCAGCCTGAAGGCCGTCGCGACGATCCCGCTCGGGCACCTGGCCGACCTGAAGGACTACGCGATCCGCGGCAAGGCCACGCTTAAGGGGGCGTCGATCGGCGGCGTGGACCTGGGCCGGCTCGACGCGCAGTTCGCGCTGATCAAGGGCGTGCTCGAGCTCGCCGAGCTGAGCGGGCAGCTCGTGGAGCGGCCGGGCGGGACGGCGAAAACTCCGCCTCCGGCGACGCCGGCGCCCAAGCCAGACGCCCCCGTCTTGCCCGGAGCCTTCCGCGGGACACTCCGCGCGGAGCTGTCTCCTCCGGGCAAGCTCACCGCCCAGCTCGAGGCGCGCGAGCTGCCGCTGAGCGAGCTGGCCGCGCCGTTCTTCCCGGTGCCGACGCCCGTGGGCGGGCGGATCTCGACGACCTTCGAGGCGCAGGGCGATGTCGCCCGTCTGGGAGAGCCGACGGCGTGGTCCGTCCATGGGCGTATCGACAGCGACCGCGCCCGCTATCGCGACGCCGTGCTCGACGAGGTCGCGACGCGCTTCACCATCGAGCGGGGACGGCTGGACCTCCCCGACCTCGCCGCGAAGCTCGGCGGCAACCCGCTTGAGCGCAAGAATCGCCCTCGACCTGGCCGGCACGCGGGGCTTCTCGGGCGAGCTCGACGTCAAGGGATGGGCGATCGAACGCGTGCTCGCGCTGATCCCGCGGCTGCCGCGGCCGGTGACCGCGTCGGGAGTCGTCGACGGCCGCGTTACGCTTCGGCGGGACGCTCCGACCGATGGCGATCACGAGCGACGGCCGGGTCACGGTTCGCGATGCGACAATCGAATCGATCCCACTGGGGAAGGTCGCGGCGAACTGGACGACCCGGGGCGGCGACGTCGTGGTCGATCCGATCACCGCCGAACCGCTCTCGGGCCGATTCGTCGGCCGCGCGACGGTTCCCTCCACGCCCGGCCGGCCGACTCGGGTCGACGCGACGTTCGCCGACATCCGGACCGGACAGCTCGCCGAGACGCTGACGCATGGCGAGCTCAGACTGACCGGGACGGCCGGCGGCAAGCTCGACGCGACGATCCCGCCCGACCCGAAGGCGCTGGCGATCGACCTGACGCTTCGCGCGGCGGATCTCACGGTCCAGGGCGTGCCGGTGGGCACCGTCGCGGCGACGATCCGCGGCAAGGGCGAGGTCATCGAGTACAAGCTGACGGCGGACGGGGCGGTGGGCAAGCTTCGGTTCCAGGGGAACGTCCCCCTGGGCGGCCCGGCGCCGGAGAAGCCGGCGAACGCCGAGATCCGCGCCGCGGGCTTCGGGCCCGCCGACGTGGCTCGCCTGCTCGGTGTCGACAGCGTTCCCGCCGAATTGAAGGGGCGTGCGGCCATTGACGCCAATCTGAGGGCCCTTCGGCCCGACCCGGGCGCGGTGGCGGCCCACGGATTCGTCGAGGTCCGCGACCTCCGCTGGGGCGATGGCTTCGCAATCGGAGACCTGCGCGGCATTCTCGAGCGGACTGCGGACTGGTGGCGGATCGACGACCTGCGGGGCGACCTGCTCGGCGGCGTGGCCAGCGGCGTGGGGTGGGGCGCGACGCCGGAGCGGGGACCGCGGACGGCCGCCTTCCGGCTCGAGATCGACCGCGCCGCGCTGTCGCGCGTCCTGGCCTTCGCCCCGTGGCTGGCGAAGCGGGCCGAGGGGTTTGGCACGCTCCGCCTATCCGGGGAGATGGAGGAGACGCTCTCGGGCAGCGCGGAGCTTTCGGTGACGCAGGCGAGGCTCGCCGGCGTGGCGATCGCCGACCTTCGGCTGCCGGCCGAGTTCACGTACAACCCGGCCGACAGCCGCGGCACGGTCCGCCTGAATCGCTGGTCGGCCACGCTCGCGGGCGGCCGCGTGCAGGGCTCGGGGTGGCTGCGCTCCGGGCTCGACAAGTCGTTCGCGCTCGACATGACGCTCGCCGACGTCGATGTCGAGTCGCTCATGCGGATCGGCTCGGCCGAGGCCCGGCCTGGGTCGGGAAAGGTCAACGGCCGCGTCGCGCTCGGCGGGCCCGATCCGGCCGCGCCGCGGAGCTATCGCGGGACGATCGGGCTGGGGCTCCACGACGCCTCGATCGGCGAGATCCCCGTGATCCGCGCCCTCGACCGCTTCCTGGCGCGGCGCAGGGCGGGGCGTTCGAGAAGGGCTGGTTGCGGGCCACGATCGCCGATGGGCGGCTGCTCGTCGACGATCTCCGCCTGGAAGGCCGGGTGCTCCAGATCCACGGGACGGGCGTCGTCACGCTCGCGGGGGCCGTCGACCTGGTCGTCCTGGTCAACACGAACCAGATCATCCCCGAGACGGGCGAGGCGCTGATGGGCCTCATCCCGGGCCTTCGCCAGGTGGCCGCGCGCGACGAGGAGGCACGGCTTCGCGTGGCGAACTACCTCTCGAACCGCCTGCTCAAGTTCCGCGTCGGCGGGACGGTCGCCAACCCGAGCATCACGCCCGATCGCGGCGTGGCCGTCGGCGACGCGGCGGTGGGGTTCTTCGCGGGGGTGCTTCGGCTGCCGCTGGGGTTCGTGAAGTAGGCCGGACCGGCGGTCGGTTTGGGGCCCGGAGCGGCGGCCCGAGACCCGAGCGAACCCAGGCGCCGGGCGCCGAGCGAACCCGAGCGTACGCCTTTCGTTCGCCTTCGTGCGGCCTCGTGCGGGATCGGCGCCCGGGTCGGCGGCCTCAGGACCGGCGCCGGGGGGGCGGGGCGGCCTGGGCCGTCTCGTTTACGACGCGCGGCCGGCCCGGGTCGGCGTCCTTGCGCTTGTGGGCGATGACGGCCTCGCGGAAGCTCTGCTTGGCCTCGGCGCTGGCCACGGACTTCGACGTCGCCACCTGGCACGCCCAGTTCGGGTAGGTCTCGACGAGCCGTCCCATCAGCGAGACGAACAGGCCCGCCTCCTGGACCTGGTCCTCCAGCACCTTCTCCAGGAGCGGGCGGACGGTCCGGGCGAGCGTCTTCCACCCCTTCGAGTCGACCTTCACGAACGCCTCGACGTCGTGGCGCACGACTGGCTCGCGCGCTCGACTCGCGGAAGAAGCCCGACCGGACGATCAGGACGATCCGCCCTTCGAGGTGGGCGTTGCCGCGGGGGCTCGTGTAGTCGAGGTGGCAGAGCAGGACGTGGAGGGTTGGCGAGCGGTGGACGAATTCCCACGTCGCGCTGGCGCCGTTGCCGTCGCTCCCCTCGTAGCGGCCCGGGGCGATCTGGCGGAGGCGGACGGGCGAGTCGGCCAGGTCCTGCCAGAGCGCCAGGGTGATCGCCGGCTCGTTCACGAGGCTGAGGTAGATCGCGGACTGGCAGGGGAACGTGTCGGGGTTGCCCTTGCGGTGGATCGTGTGGTCGCGGATGACCTCGGAGACCTCGCCGCGGTGCTCGGGCGCGATCCGGTCGAGCGGGAGCACCTGCGCCGGGTCGACCCGCCACGGCCCGGCGGCGAGGACTCGGCGGCCGCCCGGGATCGCGGACGCGGCCCAGAGGCCCAGGAGCGTGGTCGCCAATCGTCGGCGAGTGACGCGTGACGTCATGAGGACTCCTTCCGATGGCGTCGCGGCCAGGCGCGCCGGGCCCCTCCTCGGCACCCGGACGTCCGCTTCTTAGAGATCGGCCTCCGGCGAGGGATTCCTGACGACCGACCGAGGAGATTCTCGCGCGCCTCGACGCCCGTCCGCTCTGGGCGGTCTGGGCGAGATGTGCGAACGGGTTGGCCTCCGACCAATTGACCTTGCCGGGTCCGGGCGTCCGACTATCATGTCGCGCCCGGGGGTCCGCAGCGCTCTACGGCTTCTCACCTGCACGGAGGCAGAACTTACCATGACGGCACGACGTCGGACGACGTGGGTGATCACCGGCCTGATCGGCTTCGCGGCGTTGGCCGGCGGATTGGTGCTCTTCCGGGCCCGCGGCGGCAAGGTCCAGCGGGCGACCACGGCGGCCAGTGCGGCTCCGATCGGTCCCGACACGGCCCTGACAACCCTGACCGAGGGGCTCAAGCGGAGCGACATCGCCTCGCTCTCGGCCCTCGTCCAGCGGCTCGAGCCCAAGCCCGACGAGCGGCCGAAGGGCCTGACCGACGATGAGGGGGCCGACTGGGTTGGCGTCGTCGTCGGCCTCCGCGCCGGCTATCTCAAGTACACGACTCCCGGGGCCCGCGCGGCGGCCGTCGGAGCGGTGGCGCCGATCATGGCCAGGTTTGCGGTGGAGCCGGCACCTCCGGTCTGGCTCGGGGCGCTCCTGCCCGCGTACGACCTGATCAACTCGGGCCTGAAGGACCCCTCGGCCGAGGTCCGCGCTCGGCGCTGATGACGGTCGGCCGGCTCTGGTCGTGGATGCCCGGCCGGCCGATGACGCCGCTCGAGGAGCGGCAGCTCGGCGAGTGGAAGGACCACCTCCACGAGCCGGTCCTCCTCCGGCTCGCCGACCGAGACCCCCGGGCCCGCGCCGCGGCCGTGGCATCCCTCGGCATGTCGCCGGTCGACGCACTGGCCGCGCCCGCCGTCGCCTACCTCGACGACCCGCAGAGCGGAGACGTCCGCCACCAGGTGCTCGTGGCCTTCGCCGCGCGGCCGGACCTGCTCACGGACGACATGATCCTCAAGCGGCTCCACGACCCCGAGCCGGGTATCCCCCAGCTCGCCGAGCTGATCCTCAAGACCCGCGGCCTCTCGAAGGACCAGGTCGCCCTCGGCCGGCTGATCGCCAGCCCCCGGCCCGAGATGCGGGCCTCGGTCATCCCCCTGGTGAAGGACCACGACGAGCTCGACCCGGTCGTCTGGCTCCTCCGGCTCTCGCACGACCCGGACGAGACGGTCCGGGCCAAGGCCGTCGAGGCGATGACCGGCAAGGACTCGCCCGACCTCCGCGTCCGGCTCCGCGAGATGGCCGACAAGGACAGCTCGCCCGCCGTCCGGACCGCGGCCGGCCGTCTGGTCACCCAGCTCGTCGGCGGCGAGCCGACCGTTTCGCTCCCGCCCCTGCCCGGCTCGCCGAGCCTCACGCCCAGGGCGAACTGACCGCGGGCCGAGCGGGGTCGGCATGCCGGCCCCGCCGGTCTCAATGCGGAACGAATCCGTCCTCCAGCGCTTCATCCCCGCCCCGTTCGAGCCGCGCCCGCTCCATGTCGTCGGGCAGGTGCCTCGCGCCGAGCACGAAGAAGATGCAGCCGAGCACCATCATCGGCACGACCGAGAGCATCGCGGCCGTCAGGTTGGACGGGACCCGGTCGACGATCACGGGCTCGGCGCCGATCACCTCGAAGAAGTGCCCGAGTTGCGAGTCGGCGACCGAGGGCGAGCCGAAGAGCGTCGAGATCTTGCCGATGAGCAGCGGCGAGCTGATGTCGCCGAAGAGGTGGATCAGGAAGATCGACAGCGCGAACCCCGCCGCCCGTCGGTTGGCGGCGACGACGTTCGCCGTCACCGTGTTGCACGGCCCGAGCACCGAGGCCATCATCACCGACGCGATGAACAGATAGACCAGCGACCGGCTCCGGTCGGGCTCGAGCAGCGCCAGCGTGCCGCAAGGCACGGCCACCGCCACGGCGAACGCCGCCCAGAGCGAGGTAGGCGCGCTTCGTGAGCTTGCGGAGCGCGTCGGCCGCGACGGTCCCCAGCCCGATTCCGAGCAGGCCGGCGACGGCCGAGAGCTTGCCGATCTGCTGCCCGCGCGTCGGCCAGGCCCATCCCGCGGACCCGGTGGTAGAACGTCGGCCCCCAGACCGCATAGGCGCCGATGGCGAACGTCACGGCGGCCTGTCCGGCGGTGTTGTAGAGGAAGCTCGGCGTCTTGAGGATCGCGAGGTAATCCGCGCAGCCCGGGCCGGTCGGCCTTGCCGAGCTGCGACCTCCCCTCGGAGGCTCCCCGGCCCGGGTCCGAGCATCATCAGCCCGGCGCAGGCCGCGAACAGCCCCGGGAGGCCGACCACCCAGAAGGCGTGCCGCCAGTCGCCGTGCTCGGCGAAGTGGCCGCCGATCAGGTAGCCCGAGCGCCCCGCCCAGGGGCAGGGCCAGGTAGTAGACCCCCATCACCCGTCCCCGCCGCTTCGGGCGTGAACAGGTCGGCCAGCAAGGCCGGGGCGATGATCCCGTAGCTCGCCTCGCCCACGCCGAGCAGGGCCCGCCAGAAGAACATGTCGTAGAAACCGCGCGCGAAGGCGGTGCCGACGGTCGCGATGCTCCAGAGGCCCACGCCGAAGGCGAGCAGGCGCTTGCGGTTGTATCGATCGCCCAGCCACCCCATCGAGCGGCGAGACGAGCGTGTAGACGACCATGAACGACACGCTGAGCGCGCCGAACTCGGCGTCGTCGAAGTCGAGTTCCTTGGTGATCCGCGGCCCGGCCGAGAAGAAGACGTAGCGATCCACGTAATTCAGCAGGTTCATGCTGAACAGGACCGCCAGCGCGAAGTAGGGGCTGCGGACGGTGAAGGAGGCCCGTGGGCGAGGGGACGCCTCCGTGGCCGGGTCGGAGGGGAGGGACGACATGTGCGGGCGACCGCCTCGGCTCGGAGGATAACGCGAGGTCCGACGCCCTAGTTATACTCCGCCGACGAGGCCCGTGCGAGTCCCGGACGGGTCCTCGCATGAATGGCACGGCCCATCCAAAGTCCGGATCGGCACAACCCGGTTCAACGCCGAGGCTTCGCCGAGTCGCCCCGCCGCCCGCCCGCGTCGTCGCCCAGGGCGATGTCGAGGAAGACGAGCACCTCGGTCCCGGTCGGGACCGTGCCCGGGAATCCGCATGTTGAAGAGGCCCGCCTTGTTCGCCTGGAGGATGCCCGGCTGGATGCCCGCCGAGATCAGCACGGTCTGGCCGAGCGGCCAGCCTGGATCGTCTGGTTGAGCCGCGTCTCGGAGACCTCGGGCACGTCGATCCGCGCCTCGCCGGGCCCGACCTCGCGCGGGGCGAGGATGCGGGTCTGGTGCAGCGACCGGACGTCGTTCGTCGTCAGCTCGATCGCCGCGTCGAGCGTGTCGCCGTCGTAGGCCAGCAGCGGGCTGATCCGGAGCACGACCCCCTCGGACGAGGTCCTCGGCCCTGGGCTGGAACCCGGCCTCGGCCCCGTCGCGCTCGAGTCCGCCGGTGTACGGCCGCTTCACGGTCGTCTCGAGCTTGGCGACCTGGCCGTTGATCATCTCGAACTTTTCCTTGGCCAGCTCCCGCAGCCCGGTGGCGATCTGGAGCTGGTTGAGGATCATCGTCGGCGTCCTCGGGCCGGAGGGTCCAGACCTGCTGCCCCTGGCGGCCGGTGCCCAGCAGGTTGAGCCGCTTGTAGACGGCGAACCTCCATCGGCTGTCGACGGTGGCGACGACGCGCACGGTGAGCGACAGGAAGTCGCTCTGGGCGTCGGCGAACCGCTCGACGACCTCGGCCACCTGGTCGAGGATCTTGGCGTTGTGATACGCGCGGATCTTCGAGCGGCCGGCGGAGAGCACGGCGAGCTTCTCGCCGTGCCAGGGGGCGGTGCTGGTCCGGCGGAAGATCCAGTCGACGATGCTGTTCTGCGGGTTGTTTTCCTTGTGCGGCAGGGCCGTGTACTTGGCGATGTCGAACGTCCGCCACTGCTGCCCGGCCTCGGCCGGCAGGTTGGGCGGCGGGTCGTCGCGCTCGGCCGCGGCCGGCGGCGGGTCGTCGCGGGCCTCGTCATCGTCGCGCGATCGGCGGGCCGTGCGCGGGGCGTCGTCGAGGTCGCGGCGGCTCCGGGCCCGGGGCACGGGTTCCTGCGCCAGCAGCTTCAGCGGGGCCAGGCCGCCCAGCATCGTCGAGAGGAGCAAGAGCGTTCGGCGGTTCATGCCAGGGGCCTCCTTGCCGGGCTGGCGACCAGTCGAGATGCGCGGGCGCAACGCGTGAGACGCCCCCTGCGTCCTATCGGGCGCGGGATTCTTACCAGACCCCCGGATTCCTCTCAAGCCCAATCGCCGGTCGGCTCAGTAAGCGGGCAGGCTCGGGTCCACGTCCTTGATCCAGCCGAGGATGCCGCCCGAGAGGTTCGTCAGGCGCGTGAAGCCGTGCCCCTTGAGGAGGGCGATCGCCTTGGCGCTCCGGGCGCCGCTCTTGCAGTGGACGACCATCGGCACCGAGGGGTCGAGCTCGCCCCAGCCGCTCGGCGAGCGCGGGCAGGGGGATCACCGTCGAGCCGGCGATCCGGCAGATGGCGATCTCCTCGGGGTTGCGGACGTCGAGGATGAAGGGACGTTCACCCCGATCGATTCGAGCCTTCAGGTCGAGCGGCGTGATCTCGTTCGGCGTCGGCGTCGGCGGGCGCCTCCTGGCCGCGGACGCCGCAGAATTGCTCGTAGTCGATCAGTTCCTTGATCGTCGGGTTCGGCCCGCAGATCGGGCATTTCGGGTTCTTGCGGACCTTCATCTCGCGGACGGTCATGTCGAGGGCGTCGTAGATCATCAGCCGCCCGATCAGGGGCCGGCCGACGCCGAGCAGGAGCTTGACGGTCTCCGTCGCCTGGACCACGCCGATGAACCCCGGCAGGATTCCGAGCACGCCCCCCTCGGCGCAGTTCGGCACCAGGTCGGGCGGCGGCGGCTCGGGGTAGAGGCAGCGATAGCACGGCCCGTGCGGCGGGAAGAACACCGTCGCCTGGCCGTCGAACCGGAAGATCGAGCCGTAGACGTTCGGCTTGCCCGTCAGGACGCAGGCGTCGTTGACGAGGTAGCGCGTGGGGAAGTTGTCGGTGCCGTCGACGATGACGTCATAGTCGGCGAAGAGCGCGAGGGCGTTCGAGCTGTCGACGGCGAACTCGTGGCGGTTGACGACGAGGTCGGGGTTGAGCGCCTTGAGCTTCTCCTCGGCGCTGACGATCTTGGGCCGGCCGACGTCGGGCGTGGTGTGGATGATCTGCCGCTGGAGGTTCGAGAGGTCGACCACGTCGAAGTCGACCAGCCCGATCGTGCCGACGCCGGCCGCGGCCAGGTACAGCGTCAGCGGCGAGCCGAGGCCGCCCGTGCCGATGCAGAGGACGCGCGACGCCTTGAGCCGCTTCTGCCCGTCCATCGCCACCTCGGGCATGATCAGGTGGCGGGCGTAGCGGCGGATCTCGTCGGGGGAGAGGTCGGACGTGCGGTCGGCGAGGAGGTCGAAGGGCAACATCCGGTCATCCTCTAAGCCTTGAGCGTGGCGACCTCGAAGGACTATATTCGCATCCATGAGCCGAGAAAATCGAATCCAGAAGCTGCTGGCAGGCGAGACGGTCCAATATCGCGAATCAGGCAACTCGATGAGAGGGTTGATCGGCCATCGCGAGTTGATCACCTGCGAGCCGATCGCCGACTATTCCACCGTCCTGCCCGGCCAGGGACTCCGCAGCGCGGTGTTCTGCAAGGTCCGCGGGAATTACTATACCCACCTCGTCAAAGGGGTGAGGGTGCACAAGCGGGACGACGGCACGTCCCACTTCGAATTCCTGATCGGCAACAACCGAGGGGGGACTAACGCGTGGACGCCGGAGGAGAAAGTGTACGGGCGGGTGATCAGCGTCCAGAAGTGACGCCTGCCCGTTCGCCCGGAGCGACCCGTCAGGGCCGATACCGCCCGATCACCAGGCTCGCGTTGTGCCCGCCGAAGCCGAAGCTGTTCGACATGACATGATCGACGCGCGACTCGCGGGCGACGTTCGGGATGTAGTCGAGGTCGCACCCTTCGCCGGGATTCTCGAGGTTGATCGTCGGCGGCAGGACGCCCGTCTCCAGCGACCTTCGCGCAGGCGACCAGCTCGACGCCGCCGGAGGCCCCGAGCAGGTGGCCGAGCTGGCTCTTGGTGCTGGAGATCTGGAGCGATCCGGCGTGCGGGCCGAAGACGGTCTTCATCGCCTTCGTCTCGGCGAGGTCGCCCAGCTCGGTGCTCGTGCCGTGGGCGTTGATGTAGCCGACGTCGGCCGGGTCGAGCTTCGGCGTCGGACAGGCAGAGCTTCATGGCCCGGGCCGCGCCCCGGCCTTGCTCGTCGGGGGCGGTGATGTGCGAGCCGTCGGCCGACATGCCGTAGCCGAGCAGCTCGGCGTAGATCTTCGCGCCGCGGGCCCGGGCGATCGACTCTTCTTCGAGGATCAGGATCCCCGCCCCCTCGGCCAGGACGAAGCCGTCGCGGTCGCGGTCGAACGGCCGGCTGGCGCGGGGGGTCGTCGTTCCGGGTCGACAGGGCTCGCAGGGCGGCGAAGCCGCCGAGGCCCATGCGGGTGATCGCGGCCTCGCTGCCGCCGGTGATCATCACGTCGGCCAGGCCCGACTGGATGAACCGGAGGGCGTCGCCGATCGCGTTGGCCGCCGACGCGCACGCGGTGGCGACCGCCGAACATGGCCCCTGGAGGCCCCAGCGGATCGAGACGTGGCCGCTGCCGGCGTTGACCATCAGCTTGGGGATCGTGAACGGGCTGATCCGCGACGGGCCCCGCTCGATGCAGATCGAGTGCTGGGTCTCGAACTCGTTGAGCCCGCCGATGCCCGAGCCGATCATCACGCCCGACCGCTCGGCCGGATAAGCTTCGAAGTCGATCCCCGAGTCGATGACCGCGCTCTCGGCCGCCGCCAGGGCGAACTGGGCGAAGCGGTCGAGGTGGCGGGCCTCCTTGACGCCGAAGCGAGCGGGGCCGTCCCAGCCGTGGACCTGGCCGCCGAAGTGGACCTTGAAGTCGGTCGTGTCGAAGAGCGTCAGCGGCGCGACGCCGCTCTTGCCCTCGACGAGCCCCGACCAGAGCGCCTCCGGCGTCGTGCCCAGCGCCGGTGACGGCGCCCAGGCCCGTGATGACGACGCGGCGCGGCATTACTTCGTGTGTTCCTCGATGTACTGGATCGCCTGGCCGACCGTGCGGATCTTCTCCGCCTCCTCGTCCGGGATCGTGATGTCGAACTCTTCCTCGAACTCCATCACGAGCTCGACCGTGTCGAGCGAGTCGGCGCCGAGGTCATTCACGAAGTCGGTCTCGCGCGTCACCTGGTCCTTGGCCACGCCCATCTGCTCGCTGACGATCTCGATCACGCGTTCTTCCACGGACACGGGCGAACCTCCCCACGCGCCCCCGTTCCACTGGAGACGCGTCGACTGAACTCAGGGCAAGAGACCCCGCCGGACGGACGTCCTCCGGCCCGGGGGAGTCTGACGATACTCTGGAATACGTTCGGACGATCATCCCCGGCGCATGAACCGAAGCGCAGTGGGGCTTTCGTGAAGTTCCACAAATTATCAGCCCTACGCCCCCTTGTCCATAAGGACAGCCGAGGATTGCCGCCTCGCCTCGACCCAGATTCCCTATTCTCCCGCAGCCCTCAACACGTCATCCCACCATCCACGGCGATGACCTGGCCCGTGACGTAGCTGGCCGACGGGCTCGCGAGATACGTCACGAGGTCCGCGATGTCCTCGGGCGCGCCCGAGCCGCTTCACCGGGATTCGCTCCTTGACCTCGGCCTTGACCTTCTCGGGCAGGACGTCGGTCATGTCGGTCGTGATGAAGCCGGGCGCCACGGCGTTGACGGTGACCCCTCGCGAGGCGAGCTCCTTGGCGATCGTCTGCGTGAGCCCGATCACGCCGGCCTTGCTCGCCGAGTAGTTCGCCTGGCCCGGGATTGCCCCGAAGGGCCGAGACGCTCGTGATGTTGATGATCCGGCCGTACCGCTGGCGCATCATCAGGGCGCCGACGGCCCGGCAGAAGAGGAACGTGCCCTTCAGGTTCGTGTCGACGACGGCGTCCCAGGCGTCGTCCTCCATGCGGAGGAAGAGGCCGTCCTTCGTGATGCCGGCGTTGTTCACGAGCACCTGGATCTTGCCGCCGAAGGCCGCCTCGACCTCCTCGACGACCCGGTTGACGTCCTCCGTCTTCGCCGACGTCGGCGGCGAACCCCTCGGCCGTGCCGCCGGCCTGGCGGATCGCGGCGAGGGTTGTCGCGAGACCCTCCTTGGTCCGGGCCACGCACGCGACGCTCGCCCCCGAGCGGGCGAGCTGCAAGGCGATCGCCCGGCCGATCCCGCGCGACGCGCCGGTGACGAGGGCCACCTGGCCGGCGAGGTCGACGGTCACGCCGGGCTTGGGGGTTGCGTCGGCCATGCTGGGTCCTTCCTTTCGATGAGGTCGACCCGCGCTTCAGCGGGCGGGAACGCTCGTGCACGGGGTCTTGCGGTCGATCCGCTTGAGCAGGCCGGTCAGGACGCGCCCGGGGCCGACCTCGTAGAAGGTGTCGAAGCCGTCGGCGAGCATCCGCCGCATCGACTGCTCCCAGCGGACCTCGCCGATCACCTGGGCGATCAGCTTGGCCCGGATGCCGGCCGGGTCGTCGTGCGGCGACGCGTCGACGTTCGAATAGACGGGAATCCGGGGCGGCCGGAAATCGACGTCCGCGAGCACCTCATCGAGGCTCTCGGCCCCAGATTGCATGATCGGCGAGTGGAACGCGCCGGCGACGGCGAGCGGAATGACTCGCGACGCGCCCAGCTCTGTGGCAACCTCCTCGACCAGGTCGAGCGCCGCCGCTCGCCCGAGACGACGATGTTGCCGGGCCCGAGCAGGTTCGCCTTCCAGAGCCGCCCCGCGGGGGCGACGCGGCGCACAGCTCGTCGATCGCGGCCTCATCCAGCCCGAGCACGCTCGTCATGCCGCTCGGCACGGCGACCGCGGCGGCCTGCATCGCCTGGCCGCGGCGGCGGACGACCTTCAGCCCGGTCTCGAAGTCGATCGATCCGGCGAAGGCGAGGGCCGTGTATTCGCCCAGGCTCAGCCCCGCCGCGCCCGCGGCGCTGGCGACGAGGTCGGGATCGGTCGCCTTGAGCGATTCCAGGGCCGCGAGGCTGGCGACGAAGATGGCGGGCTGGCTGACGTCGGTCGCCTCCAGCGCCTCGGCGGGCCCTTCGAAGCAGACCGATTTCAGGTCGAAGCCGAGCAGGTCACTGGCGCGGTCGAACAGCGCTCGGGCGGCGGGCAGCTCGTCGTAGAGCCCCTTGCCCATGCCGACGGCCTGGGCACCCTGGCCCGGGAACAGGAACGCGACCTTCGCCATCGGACTCCCTTCGCCCCCGTCACTTCGATTCCGTCGAGTCGCCCTCGCTCGCCGCCAGCGCGGCGGTGAGCTGCGCGACGAACTCGGCGTTGACCCGCTCCTCGGCCATCGTGCCGGCGACGCGCAGGGCGTTCTTGATCGCCCGCTCGCGGCTCGACCCGTGGCAGATCAGGCACGCCCCCTTGAGCCCGAGCAGCGGGCCGCCGCCGAACTCCTGGTACTCGAACCGCGCCTTGATGTCCTTAAGCCCCGCCCCGATGCCCAGGCCCGCCTCGGGCGGCAGCGTCGGCAGCAGCTTGGCCATCTCCTGCTTGAGCACCGAGAACAGGTAGTCGACCGCCCCCTCGCCCGACTTCAGCAGCACGTTGCCGACGAACCCGTCGCAGACGACGACCCGGGCGTTCCCCTCGTAGATGTCCCGGCCCTCGACGTAGCCCACGAATCGATCGGCCAGCGGCCCATTCGCGAAGAGCTCGCGGGCCGCCTTGATCAGGTCGGTCCCCTTCTCCTCCTCGGAGCCGACGTTCAGGAGGCCGACCCGCGGCTCGTGGACGCCGAGGATGTGCTCGGCGTAGATCGCGCCCATGATCCCGTACTGGTGCAGATCCTCGGGCTTGGCGTTCAGATTCGCGCCGACGTCGAGGATCGCCACCGGCCCGCGGTGCGACGGGTAGATCGCCGCGATTCCCGGGCGGCGCACGCCCGGGAGGAACATCTTCGCGTTCATCAGGGCCGAGGCGACCATCGCGCCCGTGTTCCCGGCCGAGACGACGGCGTTCGCCTCGCCCGAGGCGAGCAGGCGCCCACGACTTCGAGATCGAGTTGTCCCGCTTCTTGCGGAGGGCCTCGACCGGCTTCTCCTCCATGCCGACGACCTGGCTCGCGTGGATGACGGGCAGGCGGTCGAGGTGGGCGTCGGGGAACTTCCCCAGCTCGGCCTCGACCCGGGACTTGTCGCCGACGAGCAGGACGGTCAGGTCCTCGCGGTCGCGAACGGCCTCGACGGCGCCGGCCACGATGGGGCCGGGCGCGTAGTCGCCGCCCATCGCGTCGAGGGCAATCCGCATGGGACTCGACTCCCGGAGATAGCACGAGGACCGGCGACGGGACGCCGATCCCCAGGTCGTGACGTTCGCAAGCGTTAGGGTCCGCGCAGGCGCATCCTCGCGCATCGCCGCGAGGGCTGTCAAGCAGGCGGACCCGGGGCGATTCGGCTCCCCGCGAGGCCGGGAGGCCGCCGTTGTCCGCGACGGTGAAACCGGTTAGCTTGAACGATCCCTCCGTGCGGGGAACGCCGGCTGTCCGGGTGGCAGGGGTTCGCTTGCGAACCTCGGTCTCCGGGCCCCGGACCGGGGTTCGCAAGCGAGCCCCTGCCACCCAGAAACGCTCGAACCGAGACACTCCACGAGCGCCAGGCTGTCCCGGTCGGGAGGGGTCGGCGGATGAAGGTCGTCCTGGTCGCGTCCGAGGCCGTCCCGTTCGCCAAGACCGGCGGCCTCGCCGACGTCGCCGGCGCCCTGCCCCGCGGCCCTGGCCCGGCTCGGCGTCGAGGCCAGCCTCGTCATCCCCTGCTACCGCCAGGCCCGCGACTCCGGCCTGCCGCTCACGGACAGCGGGCTCATCCTCAGGATCCCGATCGGTCCCAACGTCGTCGAGGGCCGGGTCCAGGTCAGCACGCTCCCCGGCTCGGACGTCCCCGTCTACCTGATCGACCGCCCCGCCTACTACGACCGCCCCGGCCTCTACCAGCGCGACGGGGCCGACTACGTCGACAACTGCGAGCGGTTCATCTTCTTCCAGCGTGCCGTCCTGGAGACGATCCGCGCCCTCGACCTCCGCCCCGACGTGATCCACGGCAACGACTGGCAGACCGGCCTGATCCCCGTCTACCTCGACGAGTTCTACCGCGACACGCCCCGAGTTCGCGACCGACCGGCACGCTGTTCACGATCCACAACATGGCCTACCAGGGCTCGTTCTGGCACTGGGACATGCCGCTGACCGGGCCTCGACTGGCGGCTGTTCAACTGGCGGCAGCTCGAGTTCCACAACCGGATCAACTTCCTCAAGTCGGGCCTGGTCTTCTCCGACGTCCTGAGCACCGTCAGCCCGACCTACGCCCACGAGATCCAGACGCCCCGAGTTCGGCTGCGGCTTCGACGGCCTGCTCCGCGCCCGGCGGCACGACCTCTACGGGATCGTCAACGGCATCGACGCCGACGGCCTGGAACCCGCGCGTCGACCGCCACCTCGCCGCGAACTACGACGCCGACACCTTTCCCGTCGGCAAGGCCGCCTGCAAGGCCGCGCTTCAGTAGCGGGCGGGGCTACCGGTTCGCCCTGAGGTCCCTCTCTTCGCCCAGATCGGCCGGCTCGACCCGCAGAAGGGGTGGGACCTGCTGATCGACGTGGCCGACGACCTGCTCGCGAAGGACGTGCAGATGGTCGTCCTCGGCGTCGGCCATGCCGCGCTATCACGGCCTCCTCGAAGGCCTTGCGGCCCGCCACCCGGACAAGCTCCGCGTCTTCCTCGAGTTCTCGAGGCCCCTGGCCCACCAGATCGAGGCCGGGGCCGACCTCTTCCTGATGCCCAGCCTTTACGAGCCGTGCGGGCTGAACCAGCTTTACAGCCTGGCTTATGGCACCGTCCCGATCGTGCGGGCGACGGGCGGGCTGGCGGATACGGTGATCGACGCGACGCCGGAGGCGCTGGCGAAGGGGACGGCGACGGGCTTCGCCTTCAAGGACGCGACGGCCGATGCGCTGGGAAGGGCGATCGGACGGGCTCTCGACCTCTGGCCCGACCGGACGGCCTGGGCTCACTTGATCCGCACGGGGATGCAGGCCGATTGGAGCTGGGATCGGGTGGGGCGGGATTATCTGGGGCTTTATGATGAGGTTCGGAGGCGGCGGGTCGGGCGAGCGGCGGTTTGAGGTCCCCGTAGGGTTCGCTGTGCGGGCCATCTGCTCTGACCAACTATGGACCGAAGATGGTCCGCACGGCGGACCCTACGAGGACGGTTCCCCGCGATCGAGGCCCACATGCAGGCGAGTTCATGCCGCCGGCCGAACGTGGGGGACGGGATGATCCTGGTGATCGCCGCGGCGGTCGCCCTGGGCACCTCGAGGCAAGTCGGCGAGCTTCCAATTTGGCTGGTCGGTGGCTCCCGGTCTTCCGAGATCGTTTTCTACCTCAAGAAGTGGGGCCTGCCCTGGTTCGTCACGCTGGCGTGGGCCGCGCTCGCGGTACGTCTCAGGCGTCCCAGGCCGTCGCTCCGGCGAGTGCGGAGGCAGCCCGGTGCGGTCGCCTCGTGCATGACGATCCTCGCCTCAATCGGCGTGGGCCTGCTGGCCGTGGGTCGGCACTTCTGGCTCGCGCAGTTCCGTATGGAGCTCATGTTCGGCGTGGCCTCGATGATTTCCTCCTTTCCTCTGCAGCCGACGTATTATCTTCAGATGATCGTGGAACACGGCGGCACGCTGATCGCGGGTAGTTGGATCGGTCTTCTCCTCGCGGGGCGTTTCCGCCGAGAGCGGGGCTGGATCGACACGTTCGGGATCGCCGTCGGGGCCGCCTGGATCGTCACCGCGCTGGCGCTGATCGCCCTCCCACATTTTTCCGACTTCTGATACGGCTGACCCCTTCGAGGATACGCCCCCATGCCCGCCGTCCGCCTGATCCTCGCCCTCCACAACCACCAGCCCGTCGGCAACTTCGACGGGGTGTTCGACGAGGCCTATCGACTCAGCTACGGGCCGTTCCTCGACGTGATGGAGGACTACCCGGAGATCCCCTTCGTCCTCCACACCTCGGGGCCGCTCCTGGAGTGGCTGGTCGAGCACGAGCCGGGCTATGTGCGACGGCTGCGGAGCCTGGTCGAGGCGGGGCGCGTGGAAATCCTGGGCGGCGGGTTTTATGAGCCGATCCTGACGATGATCCCCCGCCGCGACCGGATCGGGCAGATCCGCGACGTATGCCGACTATCTCAAGGAAAACCTCGGGGCCGACGTCCGCGGCGCCTGGCTCGCCGAGCGGGTCTGGGAGCAGCCGCTCGCGGCCGACCTGGCCGAGGCGGGGGTCGAGTACGTCGTTCCTCGACGACTTCCACTTCCACCGCGCCGGCCTCTCGGACGACGAGCTGCTCGGCTACTACCTGACCGAGGACCACGGCCGGCTGCTCAAGGTCTTCCCGGGCGTCGAGCGGCTCCGCTACCTGATGCCGTACCAGGAGCCGCACGAGAGCTACCTCTACCTCCGGCAGATCGCCGAGCAGCGGCCGGGCTCGACCGTCGTGTTCGCCGACGACGGCGAGAAGTTCGGCGTCTGGCCCGAGTCGCACAACCACGTGTTCGTCCACGGCTGGCTCCGCCGGTTCTGCGACATGCTCTCGGCCAACCGCGAGTGGCTCCAGGTGACGACCTTCGCGAACACGGTCGACACGACCCTGCCGCTGGGCAAGGTCTACCTGCCCGACTCGTCGTACCGCGAGATGACCGAGTGGGCCCTGCCGACGCCGAAGCTCGTCGCCTTCAAGGACGCGTATGGCCGGCTCGACCATCATCCGGCGGGCGACCAGTTGCGGCCGTTCGTCCGCGGCGGCGGGGCCTGGCGGAACTTCAAGGCGCGGTACGCCGAGACCGACGAGATGTACGCGCGGATGCTCGCGATCTCCGACCGCCTGGCCGCGCTCACCATCGCCGGCAAGGCCGACCCGGACCTCCTCGACGCGGCCCGAGACGAGCTCTACCGCGGCCAGTGCAACTGCCCCTACTGGCACGGCGCCTTCGGCGGCCTCTACCTGCCGCACCTCCGCAACGCGATCTATCACCACCTGATCGCCTCGCACGACCTGCTCGACGAGGCCGAGGGGATCGAAGGCCCGCGCGTGGCGCTCGACGTGGCCGACTACAACCTCGACGCCCGCCAGGAAGTGAAGCTCGAGAACGACCGCCTGGTCGCGCTCGTCCGCCCCGCCCAGGGCGGGCACGTCTACGAGCTGGACGTCCGCCACAACAAGGTGAACGTCCTGGCCACGCTCGACCGCCGGCCCGAGGCCTACCACGCGGGCGTCGCCTCGGGCGCGGGGGGGCCGTACGAGTCGTCGAAGCGGGTCGAGGGGCTGAACGAGCGGCTCGTCTACGACCGGCATCCCCGCAAGGCGCTGGTCGATCACGTCTATCCGCTCGATGTGCGTCTCGAGGACCTGATCGCCTGCCGTGACGTCGAGCGCGGCGACTTCGCCACGGGTGCCTATCTCTCCCGGGCGATCCGCCACGACGACCGCGTCGAGCTCGTCATGGAGCGCCCCGGCTGGGCCGACGGCCACGCGATCCAGGCCCGCAAGACGATCCGGATGGAGGAAGGGTCGCCGACGCTGGAGGTCCACTACGTGCTCGAGGAGCTGCCCGAGGGCGTGCCGATCCAATTCGCCGTCGAGTTCAACGTCGCGGGCATGGCCGGGCACGCCGACGACCGGTATTATTCCGACGCGAATGGCGGCCGGCTCGGGATGCTCGACTCCCGCCTCGACCTCGCGGAGTCGACGGGGCTGAGCCTGACCGACGAGTGGCTCGACCTGGGCGTGGACCTGTCGTGGTCGGTCCCCGGCGGCGTCTGGTGCTTCCCGGTCGAGACGGTCAGCCTGAACGTCGCGCAGTATGAGGGCGTCTATCAGTCGTCGAGTGTGACGCCGCACTGGGTCGTCAGGGCCGATGCCTCGCGTCGGTGGGAAGTGACGATCCGCTGGACCCTCGACCGGGCGAGGAGGACGGGACGGGCCGTCGAGTCGGAGCCGACCTCGGACCTGATCCGGACCTCAGCGTGATCGGGACCCGGATCGGAGGGGCTTCGGGGCGAACCGAGCCGATCGAAGCCGAACATTTCTTGCACGCTCGGGTTCGCTCGGCGCGATCGAGGGGGCCGAGCGACCCCGAGGAAAGGGTCTCCAGCAGAGCCGGGGCGTCATGATCCGACCGAACCGCCGCAACCCCGCCGACCGCCCGACGCCCGCCGACGCCGCGGCGATCGTCCGCCAGGCGCGGCGGCTCCGGTTCCGGGTCCGTCGCGGGGCCGTCACCGACCTCGCCGGGGCCTACCTGGGCGCCCGGCCGGGCACGGGGCTGGCCTTCTCGGAGCTGCGGGCGTACGAGCCGGGGGACGACGTCCGGCACATCGACTGGAACGTGACGGCCCGGCAGGGGCGGCCCTATGTCCGCCGGTTCGTCGAGGAGCGGGCACTGACGCTCCAGCTCATCGTCGACGTCTCGGCCAGCCTCCGCTTCGGCCCCGAGGGGCGGTCGAAGGCCGACCGCGCCATGCAGGCGGCGGCCTTGCTGGCGACGGCGGCGATCCAGAACGGCGACCGCGCGGGGGTGATCCTCGTCAGCGACCGCGTCGAGGCCGAGCTCGCCCCGGCGGGCGGGCCGCGGCACCTGGCACGGCTCGTCCGCACGCTGATCGTCACCCCCGCCGCCTCGCGACGGACGGCTCTGGCGGTCGGGATCGCCCGGCTCCGCCGCCGGGCGCGACGGGCCCTGGTCGTGGTCCTGAGCGACTTCCTCGACGCCGGCTCCGAGCCGATCCCGGCCTGGAACCGGGTCGCCAGGCGCAACGACGTCATCGCCTGCCGGGTCATCGATCCCCGCGAGGAGGCCTTGCCCGACGCCCGGCTCGCGCGGCTGGTCGACGCCGAGGAGGGCTCGCGCCGGCTCGTCGACACGAGCGCGCCGAAGGTCCGCGACGCCTACGCCCGCGCGGCCGAGGCCCGGCGAGTCGCCTTCCGCCGCTTCTGCGCCTCGGCCGGGCTGACGCCGTTCGAGCTGGTGACGACCGACGACCCGATCGGTCCGCTGATCCGCTTCTTCGCCGAGCGGGCGCGGGCCAGGGGCAAGCTGTGAGCCGTCTCGACCCATGAAGCCGACGTCTCCGATCGTCCTGCCCCGCCCCAATCTCGGCCCGGAGCCGTGGCCGTCGGCACCGCTCTGGCCGTGGGCCGCGGCTGTGCTGGGGTCGGTCTTTGTGCTGGCCGTGATCGTGCTGCTGAGACGACGAAGGCGGGCCCGCGCAACGGTCGCGGCGGCCTCGTCACCAGTCGAGCTCCAATGGCGTCGCCCCGACCGTGGCCGAGCCGGCCGACCTCGTCCGCTCGGCGCTGGTCCGCGCGTTCGGGACGACGTGGCGATCGAGGACGACGGAGGAAGTGGCCGCGTCGTCCGAGCTGGAAGAGCGGTTCGGCGGGGCGGTCGCCGGTCGCGTCGTGGATTACCTGCGAGCCGTCGACCGCTCCAAGTTCTCGGCCGACCCCGCCGGCCCCTCCGAGGAGCTCGGCTGGTGGGCTGCCCGGTTCGCCGAGGAGGTCGATTCGACGCCCGGGAACGGCTCGGCGAAGGCCACGTCCAGGATCAACGGCAAGTGATCCGACCCGATCGCCGAGCCGAGCCGGCGGCCGACGACGGCGAGCTCGTCCGAGACGAACGCGTGGTCGATCGGGATCCGGTAGAACGACCACGCCGGCCAGCTCGGCTGACGCCCATAGCCGAGCCGGCTGTCGCGGAGGCCGCTGTCCCGAAGAAAGTCGGCGAAGAAGGGCGAGCCCTCGGTCCGGTTCATGTCGCCGGCGAGGATCCGCGGGCCCCGCTCCTGGCCGACCGCCAGGCCGAGCGCCCGGAGGTCGGGATTCGCCCGCTCGTGACCGTCGCCGATCGGGTTGGGCGGGTGGGCCAGCCAGAGCCGGACGTCGCGGCCGCCGAGCCGGACCGTCGCCCGGTAGACCGGGTTTCCCTTCGGCGCGAAGATCGCCGGCTCCTCGACGCTCGCCGGCCGCTCGCGGAACCAGAGCGCCAGGCCCTGGACGCCGACCGGGTGATAGTACCGATACGGGTAGTCGCGATGGACGCCCGTCTTTTCGAGCCCCGCGACCAGGTGGGGCAGCACCTCGACGAGGCCGACGACGTCGGGCCGCTCGCGGCGGATCAGTGCGGCGATGGCCTCGTAGTCGCGATTGTTCTTGAAGACGTTGGCGACGAGCAGCCGGAGCCTCGGGGCCGATGACGACGCGCGGACGGGATTCGGCCACGCGTACCGGAAGATCGGCACGGCCTGCATCAGGGCGAGGGCCGCGAAGGCCAGGGCCAACCGGCGGCGCCGGGCCGAGGCCAGGGTCGACACGGCCGCGAGCGTGACGATCCAGGCCGCGACCGAGAAGTGCGTGAGCAGGTCGAGCCGCCAGTCGAGCCGGGCCCCGGCGCGGGCCGCGGGGTGGACGAGCGCCAGGGCGGCGACGACGATCGCGGCTCGCCGCCTCCATCGGCGAGGGCGATCCGTCGCGACGTCTCGCCGATCGTCCATGAAGGGTACCTAATCCGACCCCGGCACCTTGAGCCCGACGACGGCCGTAGCGTTCAGCCCGGTCCGCAGCTTGAGCCTCCAGGTCATCCCTGAGGAGGTCGAAGGGAAGTCGGCGGCGGTCACGACCCGCGTCTCCTTCGCCTCGCCCGGCTTGAGGTCCGGGAAATTCTGGCCGACGATCGACCACTCGCTGTCGACCGGGAGTGGGTACAGGTAGACGCGGCCGCCGCCGTCGAGCTCGACGAAGCTCTCGGACAGGCCGTCGTCGCGGTCGCGAAGGTAGGCCTCATCGAGCGGGGCGAAGACGGCGTCGCCCGACGTGTTGCGGAGCCGGAGCCGCAGGGCCATCGCACCCGAGCCCCCTTCCTTCTCTTCGCCCTCGCCCGCCAGCGCCGTCCGGCGGAGCGTGACGTCGGTCCGCGAGACGTCGAGCGGCGTGACCTCGAGCGAGCCGACCACGAGCGGCTTGCCGAGCGTCGTCACGTGGTCGGCCGGGATGGGCGGCGCGGGCTCGACCTTGCGCGAGCGATCGGCCCGCCGCGTGCCGACGGCCGCGGGCTTCGGCGCCGAGAAGTTGTCGACGTCGCTGCGACCGCGGAGCGCGGGGACGACCACCCACCAGACCAGCGCGAGCGTCACCGCGCTGGCGTAGCTCGCCAGCACGACCATCGGCCAGTTCGGACCGTTGACGTACTCGATCTCGACATCCTCGCGGCTCGTCCCGGCGGCCGGCGGCGTGCCCGCGCTCGCCGCCCGCGACGGAGCGTCGTCGAGCCGGAACGCGGCGAGCGGGTCGGGCGAGACGGTCGAGGAGGACATCACGCTCTTCGCCGCTTCGGGCAGGGCCAACTCCGCCGACGTCGGCGGCGAAGCCTCCTGCGACGACTCGGACAGCGCCCGGACGATCGGGTCGGCGAAGATCAGCCCGGCGGGCACGTCGAAGGTCGCCGAGCCCGACCCGATCGCCAGCTCGCCGCTGGTGCTCTCGGCGAGCGGAGGCGGTTCGTCCGCCGCCTCGTCGAGGGCCGACGGCTCGCGCGGCTCGGCATCGCGGCGCGACGCGCCCGGCAGCGGCGGCACGGCCACGGCGTCGGGATCGCTGGCGCTCAGGGGTCGGATCGCGTCGCTCGAAGGCGTGGCCATGGCGCGGCCTCGATCACGTCGGCGGGAACGGGAGCCGGGATCGGCTCGCCCGATTATACCAGTCTAGGCCACCGAGAACGACCGAGGCCGACCCCCCGCCCGGCTCGTGGGGCAGGTCGGCCAGGATCGGCACCGCACCGAGCCTCCGCGCCAGCTCCGAGGGGTTCGTCGCCTCGGCCACCGGGTCGGTCGTCAGATCGGCCCCGTTCAGGATCACCCCGGCGACCCGAAGCGCACGCCGCGACGGCGGCCTCCACGGTCAGCAGCGTGTGGTTCAGCGTCCCCAATCCCCGTCGCGCGACGATGACGAGCGGATAATCGAGCCGGACGGCGAGGTCGGCCACGGTCATCCCCTCGGCGAGCGGGCAGAGCAGCCCGCCGACGCCCTCGACGACCATCACCTCGGCACCGCGCTCGGTCTGCCAGTGCGTGGATCGCGGCGACGGGTTGTCTCGACGACCTCGTCGGCGCCCAGCAGCCGGCCCGACCGCCGGGCCGCCACCGGCGGCGCCAGCGGCTCGGCGAATGCGATCGGACAGACCTCGGCGGTCGTCGCGTCCGTGCCGATGGCCTCGATCAGCGCGTCCGCATCGTCCGACCTTCCACCCGTCTCCCTCGCGGACCGCCCCGGTGGCGACTGGCTTGAGGACGCCGACGCGTCGCCCTTCGCCGACGAGAGCGCCGTGCGATCGCCGCCGCGATCCGCGTCTTGCCGACGCCCGTGTCCGTCCCGACGACGAAGAGCCCGGGGATCGCCTGGCTCACGGCGTCACCTCGTCGAGCGAGCGGCCGATGATGGCGAGCATCTCGTCGAGCTGCTCCGTCGAGATCGCCAGCGGGGGCATGATGACGATCACGTCGCCCAGCGGCCGGATGAACAGGCCGTGGCCTCTCGCCCGGCGACAGACCTCGGCCCCGAGCTGCCGCTCCCAGGGGAAGGACCGCTTGCTCTCCTTGTCGGCGACGAGCTCGACGCCCGCGATCAGCCCGCGCTGGCGGACGTCGCCGACGAGCGGATGATCGGCCAGCTCCGCGAGCCATCCGGCCAGCCGGTCGACCTTCGGCCGCATCCGCTCGAGCGTGTCCTCATCGTCGAAGACCTTCAGGTTCGCCAGGGCCACGGCCGCGCCGAGCGGATTTCCGCCGTAGGTGTGGCCGTGATAGAACGTCTTCCCGTCGGCGACGCGGCCGTAGAAGGCGGAATGGACCGCGTCGGTCGTCAACGTCGCGGCCAGCGGCAGATAGCCGCCGGTCAGGCCCTTGGCCAGACAGAGGAAGTCGGGGCTGACCCCCTCCTGCTCGCACGCGAACAGCGTCCCCGTCCGACCGAACCCGACGGCGACCTCGTCGGCGATCAGGAGCGTCCCATACCTGCCGGGTCAGTTCGCGCAGCCCGCTCAGATACCCCTCGGGATGGACGATCATCCCCGCCGCCCCCTGCACCAGCGGCTCGACGACGACCGCGGCGATCTCGCCCGGATGGGCCTTCAGGAGCTTCTCGACCTCGCCCAGGCAGTCGATCCGGCACTGCTCGCGAGTCGTCCCCAGCGGACATCGATAGCAATGCGGCGCCGGGGCCCGGAGCGACGGGAAGAGCAAGCGGCCCGAACATCGCATGGAACCGCGCGACGCCGCCGACGCTGACGTCGCCGAGCGTGTCGCCGTGATAGGCGTCGCCGAGCGCGATGAAGCGGGTCCGCCTCGGCTCGGGGTCGGGCTTCTGCCGCCAGTACTGGAAGGCCATCTTCAGCGCGACCTCGACGGCCGTCGCCCCGTCGTCCGAGAAGAAGACGCGCGTCAGTCCTTCCGGAGCCAGCTCGACGAGCCGGCGGGCCAGCTCGATGCGCCGGCGCGTGGGTCAGGCCGAGCAGGGTCGAGTGGGCCACGCGATCGAGCTGGTCGCGGATCGCCGCGTCGAGCGTCGGGTGGCGGTGGCCGTGGACGTTGCACCAGAGCGAGCTGACGCCGTCGAGGTAGCGGTTGCCCTCGGTGTCGAAGAGGTAGCAGCCCTCGGCCCGCTCGATCACCGTCGGCTCGGAGTCGGCCCAGTCGGCCAGCGGCGTGAACGGGTGCCAGACGTGGGCGATGTCCCAGGCACGCAGGGTCGCCAGGTCGGGCCGGCTCATCGGGCGGGCTCGCGGCGGAACGTGACGGCCGTGCCGGGCCCGCGCCCAGGCGGCGGCCCGCGTCGCCGTTGACCTCGGCCACCTCGACCAGGCCCGAGCTGCCTTCAAGTGCGACGATCGTGCCCGCGGGCCGGTCGCCGTAGGTGCCGACGAGGCTCGGAATGGACCGGCCGGCGATCTCCAGGCCCCAACCCGGGCCGATCAACTGGGCGGCGGGGACGTTGGTCACGAGGTTGCCGTAATGGTCGCGGAAGACGACCTCGCCGCCGATCTCGTCGTCGCCGATCGCGACCGGCTCGGGCCAGTCGAGCGAGACGAGGCCCCTCGGGTCACACGGGGGACCGAGGTCGGCCGGGTCGTCGCCCCGGGCCAGGTGCGCGGCGGCCGGCGCGAGCAGGTCGCGGCCGTGGAACGTCCGCGAGACCGGCCGGTCGTCGGGCCAGGCCAGCGACCAGAGGCCGTCGATCGTCCGTCCCCGGGCGACGAGCCCGATCAGGCCGTTATCCGGCAGGACGAACCAGTGCCCGGCCACGCTCGCCGCGATCAGCCGCCGCTCCGTCCCCACCCCCGGGTCGACCACCGCAAGGTGGATCGTCCCGGCCGGAAACCACGGCCAGGCGCTCCCCAGGACGAACGCCCCCTGCCGGATGTCCTGCGGCGCGATCACGTGGCTGACGTCGACCAGCTGGACGCCGGGCGCATCCCGGAGGATCACCCCCTTCATCGCCGCGACGTACGGGCCACCGCCGCCGAAATCCGTCGTCAGAGTCACGATCGAAGGTGGCAAGGGCATCGACTCTCCCGATGTCGAGGGCACACGGCCCGGCGAGCACGCCCGTCCATCCTACACGATCCGCAAACCCCCGCGGAAAGCGCCGTTCGCACCGGTTGCCCAGGCAATTGTATACCTTTGACCACTATTGCTCAGAAGTCCGTCTCCCGGTATAGATTTGCATCGTAGTCGTCAGATGATTAGCAACCCGTCGCGAGGCCCCGCGACGAACGCGTGCTATGGTTGCCCAAGGGCCCGGCGGATCGCGGCCCCGGCGATTGGGGGCGAGTCATGGCGACGGTGGCCGAGGACGTTCTTCACCTGTCGGACCTCACGGTCGGCCGGGCCGGGGTCTGCTTTGCGATCCTGGCCAAGCGCGAGACGCGGCTGACCAAGAAGAACGACCCCTACTTCGACTGCCATTTCCGCGCCAAGGAAGTCGTCCGCTCGGCCAAGGTCTGGTGCAACGTCGAGCTGTACGAGACGATCAAGGCCTGCAGCGTCGGCCAGGCCTATCGCATCACCGGCTCCGCCGACCCGAAGTACCCGGACAACCTCGTCCTCACCAAGGTCGAGCCGGCCGGCCCCGAGCACGAGGCCGAGGGGTACCGCTTCGAAGACCTGATGCCGACGAGCGAAGTGCCCGTCGACGTCTACCGCGACTACATCCGCCGGACGATCGAGGGCTTCAGCGACCGGCACCTGGCCGAGCTGATCCGCACGCTGCTGAACGACAACCGCGAGCTCTTCACGGAGCTTCCAGCGGCCCAGAATCTCCACCACGCCTACAAGCACGGCCTGCTGGAGCACGTCTGGAGCCTGACGCGGGTCTGCACCTTCCTGGCCGGGCACTACGCCGACTACTACCATCAGCTCAACCCGCCCCTGAACAAGGACCTGATCCTCGCCGCGGCGATCGTGCACGACATCGGCAAGCTCGCCGAGCTTGTGCAGGAGGGCTTCGAGGCGAAGTACACGATCCGCGGCCACCTCCTCGGCCATATCGTCCTGGGTCGGGACATGGTTCGCGACGCCGCGCGGCAGATTGAGGGCTTCCCCGAGGAGACACTGCTGCTTCTGGAGCACGCGATCCTCGCACACCACGGTCGGCGCGATTTTGGCTCGCCGGTGCTCCCCCAGACCGTCGAGGCGCTGATCGTGTCGTTCGCCGACGACCTGGACAGCAAGGTCAACCTGGCCGCCCGGGCCCGGCTGGGCTCGAAGACGGGCGAGGCGTTCACCGAAAAGCTGTGGGCGATGGACGGCCGGCTGATCTACAAGGGGATCCCGGTCGAGTCGCCCGCGGTGATCGACGGGTCACCGGACGGTACGGGCCTCGGAGGCTAAGCGTCGGCACCTCGGCGAGCCCACCCTGGCGAGGACCCCACCCGGCCGCTACAATCCGCGAGAACGACGACGGCCGGGCCTTCGGCTGCGTCGTGAACCGCCACAACGAGAGAGGCTCCGATGAGTCCGATGCGCTCGCTCTGCCTTCCTGCCCTGATGCTGGTCGCGTTCGTCGGCTGCGACAGCTCGTCTTCGACGACGGCCCCCGCGCCGTCGGACTCTCAGAAGCTGCCGCCGTACCCCGGCCCCGGGGCCAAGGGCCCGCTGAAGCCCGAGGACGCCAAGCCGGCCGAGAAGAAGGCCGACGCCGCACCGGCCAAGCCGCTCGACGTCGCGGGCACGAAGCTCTCCGACGGCGAGATCGCCGAGATCAGCAAGATCGAGTCGGAGGCCGACCGCAAGATCGCGCTCGAGCAGAAGCTCTGCCCGGTCAGCGGCGAGCACCTGGGCTCGATGGACAAGCCCGTGAAGGTGATGGTGAAGGACCAGGCGGTCTTCGTCTGCTGCGGAGGCTGCAAGAAGGACGTCGAGACCAAGCCGGCCGAGGCCCTGGCGAAGCTCGGCAAGTGAGCGAACCGCGCCGGCCGGCTTCCTGCCTACTAGCATGTGACGGCGCGAGCCGGGTATAATCCGGCCCCGGACGAGAGGAGGGGCGCGGGCCGGCCGATCGCCGGCCGTCGCGCCCCCCCCGGACCGGCGTCTTCCGTCGCGGTGCGACGCAGAGCAATGGCCAGGCGTGACCGATCACCGATCGGTCCGCGCCGCCCTATTGCCTGCTTCCCGGCTCTCCCCCGGGCGATGTCGCCTGCCTCGACGAGCCACGACCGGACCCCGGGCGGCTCGGCGTTCGTCGTCGCTGCGCGAGCGGCGGCGCGGGCTCGGCCGGATCTCGCGGTCCCCAGGGACGTCGCTCGCCTCACTTCACCTATCTCATGGCTTGGGAGTCAGACCACACATGGGCCATGCCAACGCCCGTCAGTCGGCCGTCGCCTCAGTGACCGCATGGAAGTCCAACGGGAGCCGCGTCCCGCCTCGGGAGAACGGGATCGGCGAGGAGTTCGGGTCGAATGTCTTCTCCGACAAGGTGATGAAGGAGAAGCTGCCGGACAAGGTCTACAAGGCGATCCGCGAGACGATCAAGCAGGGCGCCCCGCTCGACCCGAGCATCGCCGACGCCGTCGCCACCGCGATGAAGGACTGGGCCATCGAGCAAGGGCGCGACCCACTACACGCACCTGTTCCAGCCGATGACCGGCCTGACCGCCGAGAAGCACGACAGCTTCCTGGCCCCGACCGGCGACGGCACGGCGATCGCCGAGTTCAGCGGCAAGGAACTGGTCCACGGCGAGCCGGACGCCTCGTCGCTTCCCCTCCGGCGGCATCCGCGCCACCTTCGAGGCCCGCGGCTACACCGCCTGGGACCCGACCAGCCCGGCCTTCATCCTCGAGAACCCCAACGGCACCACGCTCGTCATCCCGACCGCCTTCTGCTCGCTGGACCGGCGAGGCGCTCGACAAGAAGACGCCGCTGCTCCGCTCGATGGAGGCGCTCTCGAACCAGGCCCTCCGCATCCTGAAGCTGTTCGGCACCGAAGGCCACGCAGGTCTTCACGACCGTCGGCCCCGAGCAGGAATACTTCCTGATCGACAAGAACTTCTACTACGCCCGGCCCGACCTGATCAACGCCGGCCGGACCCTCTTCGGCGCCAAGCCGCCCAAGGGCCAGGAGCTGGAGGACCAGTACTTCGGCGCCATCCCCGAGCGCGTGCTGGCCTGCATGGCCGAGGCCGAGGCCGAGCTGTTCAAGCTCGGCGTGCCCGGTCAAGACGCGGCACAACGAGGTCGCCCCGAGCCAGTACGAGATCGCGCCGATCTTCGAGAACTCCAACCTCGCCACCGACCACCAGATGCTGATCATGGAGATCATGCTGCGCGATCGGCCGACAAGTACGGCCTGCGCTGCCTGCTGCACGAGAAGCCGTTCGCCGGCATCAACGGCTCGGGCAAGCACAACAACTGGTCGATGGCCACCGACACCGGCGAGAACCTGCTCAACCCCGGCGACACGCCGCACGACAACGCCCAGTTCCTCGTCTTCTGCGTCGCCGTCATCCGCGCCGTCGCCAAGTACCCCGAGCTGCTCCGCGTCGTCGGTCGCCAGCGCCGGCCAACGACCACCGCCTCGGCGCCAACGAGGCCCCGCCGGCGATCATCTCGATCTTCCTCGGCGACCAGCTCCAGGACGTGATCGACCAGCTCGAGAAGGGCGGCGCCAAGAGCACCAAGCAGGGCGGCTTCATGGAGATCGGCGTCAGCGTGCTGCCGAAGCTGCCGCGCGACGCCGGCGACCGCAACCGCACCAGCCCGTTCGCCTTCACCGGCAACAAGTTCGAGTTCCGCGCCGTCGGCTCGGCCAGTCGATCGCCGGCCCGAACACGCGTGCTGAACACGATCGTCGCCGAGTCGCTCGACTACATCGCCACGCAGCTCGAGAAGGCCGTCAAGGCCGGCAAGGACCTGAACAAGGCGATCCAGGACCTGCTGCCGGGCATCATCAAGGAGAGCAAGAAGGTCATCTTCAACGGCGACAACTACACGCGAGGAATGGCACAAGGAGGCCGAGAAGCGCGGCCTGCCGAACCTGCAGAACACGGTCGACGCGCTGCCCGGTCATCATCGCGCAAGGACTCGATCGAGCTGTTCGCCAAGTACAAGGTCTACAGCGAGCGCGAGCTGCAGAGCCGGTTCGACGATCCTGCTGCGAGAACTACGTCAAGACGGTCAACATCGAGGCGCGGCTGACGACGCATGATGGCCAAGACGATGATCCTGCCGGCGGCCCTGCGCTACCAGGCGGAGGTGGCCGCAGGCGGTCGGCGCCACCAAGGCGGCCGGGCGTCGAGGCGCCGGCGCGCAGACGGCGCTGCTCAAGACGCTGACCGCGACGATCGGCGAGTTCCAGACGGCGACCGTCGACGCTCGAACACGGCCGTCGGCCACCACGCCGACGGCGACGCCCTCGCCCACGCCAAGCACTCCCGCGACGCGATCATCCCGGCGATGACCGCCGTCCGCGCCGCCGGCGACAAGCTGGAGACGATCGTCGCCGACGACCTCTGGCCGCTGCCGACGTATCGCGAGATGCTGTTCATCAAGTGAGCCGGCTCACTTGAAGAGTAGTAGAGCTTCGACGCGGGCGGGGCCGACGGGCCCCGCCCGCTCGCGTTCATGGCGGCGACGTTCAAGCCTTCGGCCTGAGCAACCTCAGCGCATTCGCCGTCACCACCGCCGTCGTCCCCACGTCGGCCAGGATCGCCATCCATAACGTCGCCAGGTTGAAAACAGCCAGGACCAACACCACAGCCTTCGCCGCCAGGGCCAGCGTGATGTTCTGCTTGATGAGCCGGAGCGTGCGCCCGGCTGTGGCGGACGAGCCAGGGCAGGTTGGTCAGGTCGTCGGCCATCAGGACGACGTCGGCCGTTTCGATCGCCGCCGGGCTCGAGATGCCGCCCAGGGCGACGCTGACCCGCGCCGCGGCCAGGGCCGGGGCGTCGTTGACGCCGTCGCCGACCATCCCGGTCGGGCCGCGCTCGGCGTTCATGGACGGTGATGAGGTCGGCCTTGTCGCCGGGCAGCAGGCCCGCGCGGCGCTCGGCGATGCCGACCTGGTCGCCCATGGCCTCGGCCGCGGCCGGGTTGTCGCCGGTGAGCATGACGGTCTGGACGCCCAGCCGCTTGAGGTCGGCGAGCACCGCGGCCGCCTCGGGACGGGCGCGATCGGCCAGCCGGATCCAGCCGAGCGGGCCGCTCGCGGCCGTCAGGGCGACGGAGGTTCCCAGCTCATTCTCGGCCGAGCCGAGCCGGGCGTGGAAATCGGGCGGGCAGAGGCCGGCCTCGTCGAGGAAGCGGTGGCTGCCGATGTGATACTCGACCGAGTCGACTCGCCCCGACGCGCCCAGCCCGGGCACCGCCGCGTAGCCCTCCGCCGTCGGCACGTCCAGCCGCAGCCCGCGTGCGTGCCGCGAGATCGCCCGGCCGAGCACGTGCCCGCCCTGCTCGCCCAGCGCCGCGGCGATCCTCAGCAGCTCGTCTCCCCCGCCCATGCCCGAGGCGACGACCTCGACGACGTCCGGCTCGCCCCGCGTGAGCGTCCCCGTCTTGTCGAACGCCAGGACACGCAGGCGGCCGAATTCCTCGAGGTAGCTGCCGCCCTTGATGAGGATTCCCCGCCGCGCCGCCGAGGCCAGGGCACTCGCCACGGCGACGGGCGTCGCGATCACCAGCGCGCAGGGACAGGCCACAACCAGCGCAATCAGCCCACGGCCGACCCACGCGGCCCATTCGGGCGAATGGCCCGTCATCAGGCGGATCGACGGCGGCACGACCATGATCGCCACGGCGAGCGCCACGACGATCGGCGTGTAGACGGCCGCGAACCGTCCGATGGACCGCTCGATCGGCGTCCGGTTCGCCTGCGCGGCCCGGACGCGCTCGATGATCCGCGAGATCAGGGCGTCGCCGAGGGCCGAGGTCGCGACGACCTCCAGGGCCCCGTCGCCGTTGACCGTCCCCGCGAAGACCTCATCGCCCGGCTCGCGGACGACCGGCTTCGACTCGCCCGTGATCGCCTTCTGGTCCACGCTCGACCGGCCGGTCGCGACCGTCCCGTCGACCGGGATGCGCGACCCCGCCCGGACGCGGACCCGATCCCCCGGCCGGACTTCGCCCGCGGCGATCGTCTCGACCGAGCCGTCGGCGGCGATCCGCTCGGCGCGGTCGGGCTCGACCTCGAGCAGGGCCCGGATCGCCGAACGCGCCCGGTTGACGCTCAGCGCCTCGAGCGATTCCGACAGTCCGAACAGGAACGCGACCGTCGCCGCCTCGTCCCACTGGCCGAGGGCGACCGCGCCCGAGCACGGCCAGGCCCATCAGGACGTGGATGTCGAGCTGGCGCCGGGCGGCCGAGCGGATCGCGCTCGGGAACAGGTCGATCCCGCCCGCCACGATCGCCGCGGCGTAGAAAAAGGTCGACAGCCGCGCGTCGGCCCCGAGCCACGGCAAGACGAATCCGACGAGCAACGCCGAGCCCGCCGCGAGCGTCGGCAGCCAGCGACGGAGCCGGCCCGATCGGCCTTCGTCCGGCCGGGTCTCCTCGATCGGGCGGGCCGTCATCCCGGTCCGGGCGACTCGGCGGAGCAGCTCGGAGGGGCCGGTGGCTTCATCGAGATAATGCACGGTCATCGTGCCGTGAATCAGGTCGAAGTCGAGCCGGTCGACCCCGGCCGTCCCGGCGAGGGCATCCTGGAGCGCACCGGCCTCGACCGGGCAATCGAGCCCCTCGACCTTCATCGTGCACCGCGATCGCCCCATGTCCGCGCTCCGGGCCCCGTCCCGCCCGACAGATTATAGAGCCCCATCCCTCCGCTGGGAGCGCGGGGCGGGCGGAAGCCGCCGGCGCCGATCGGCCCTCCCAGGCGGCTTGAACCGCCTGAACGGTTAACGAGACCGCACGAAGCCGCACACAACTTGCACGCTCGGGTTCGGTCGGCGCCACGACGGGGTCCCGAGACCCCGACGAAACGAACCCAATCGGCGCCGGGCGGCGACGCCGATCACCTTGCCAGGGTCGCCCGGTCCGAGGTACCCTGGGGACATCCCCCCACGGAGACGGCCTGCCCCGATGACCCGCGCCTATCACGTCCAGTACGGTCTCGCTCGCCAGGTCGGCCGATTCGTCGCGGGGTCGATCCCGTACGATCGCGGCCAGTCTGTCGTCCTCTCGACCCGCCGGGGGACGGAGCTGGGGATCGTCGTCGCGGACGCCGGCACGGTCGAGGCCGCGGACGGCGCCGAGATCCTCCGCCCCGCCGCGCCGGACGACCTCGCGCAGGCACGCCGGGCCGAGGCGACGCGGCATGCTCGCTTCGACGCATGCCTCCGGGTCTTCGGCGAGGGGACCTGGCCGATCGAGCCGATCGACGTCGAGCCCCTGCTCGATGAGGACCGCGCCGTGGTCCACTACCTCGGCCCCCACCGGCTCGACCTCGCCGGCCTCCGGGCCGCGCTCCGCGTCGCGTGCGGATTCGACGTTGTCTTCGAGGCCGTCGGCCGCGACATCCCTGATCCGGAGCCCGAGGCCGAACCCGAAGAAGCCGGTCATGGCTGTGGAAGTTGTGGCTCGGAGGGCGGGGGCTGCGGGTCGGGGGGATGCGGGTCGGGCTCGGACGCTCACGGCGGGGGCTGCTCGGGCTGCACCGTGAGCGCCCTGGTCAACGCCCGTCGCCGCTCGCCCGCGCTCGCCTGATCGGCTTTTCTCGCCCCGCGCCGCAGGGCGACCTACACTCCTAACATCAGGCGCCGCCGGCGATGAGGTCGCCGGCCGCCCGGGGCCGCGCCCTGCCACGGCGATCCGCGCCGGCGGACATCGACCGCCGTCGCCGTCGCGTCGGCCGCAATCGGGCACGCCCCGACATCAAGGCGTCGACTGACCACAGCGCTGCATCCGCGGCGGGAGGCGAGTCCATGCGCTCTTCGTCCCATTATTGCGATAAATATCCCGTATACAGAACAAAGTCTCCCGAATTTACGACCATAGCGTTGCCGGCCGCGCGTTCGACCTGTCAAAAGACCAGCACTTGGACCTTCACAAAGAGACCTCCGATGCGCAAGATTCGCAACCCCCGCTACGCGCCCGAGCTCCTGGAGCGGAAGCTGAGCCCCTCGATGGCGGTGCCCGCCCACACCGTCCTGGTGTGCAGCATGACGACCAACGACGTTCCGACCTATCCGCCCACCAACCCGGGCGACCCCAGCGACCCGTCGACGCCGCCGACCAACCCCGGCGGCCCTGTCGAACCCTGCTGATCGGCGGAGAACTCCCGCGGGACTTCGCGGACGGGGTCAGGGCGACTGCCCTGGCCCCGGCCGTCCATCGCCGGTCGAATCGCGATCGCCAGACGTTGTCGAGGGCTTGAGGAAGGTCGGGTGCGCCTCGCGGAGGCCGGCGAAGAGGCGGTCCTTGGCATATGTCGCGCTCAGCTCCGGCTTGAGGTCGACGGCCTTGCGGAGCTGCTCGCGCGCAAGGTCGAAGCCCGCGGGATCGGCCGGCGCCGCGGAGGAGTGGACGCGTGCCAGCGCGTAGTAGGCCTCGGGCCGGCAGAGCCCCGTGCGCTCCGATTCGGCCACGCCACGCTCGGCGAATGTCCTGGCCTCGTCGAGCCGTCCGAGGCCGACGAGGTCGTTCGCGATGACCGCGAACGCCCAGATCGCGCCCGGCTGGCCTCGATAGATCTCCTCGAACCGCGGGTCGTCGACGACCGCCTGGTACTCGGCCAGCGCCTCGGGCCGTCGGGCCTCGCGGAGGATGACGGCCCGATTGTATCGCGCCGCCAGGTGGCTGGGCTGTTCGCGGAGCACGGCGTCGAGCAGCGCCAGGGCCTCGCCCCGCCGCGCCGGCGTGGCGGCCAGGGCATTGGCCTCGAGGACTCGGACGTCCGCGTCGGCCCCGTCGGCGGCGGCGACCTTGCGGATGAGCTCTCCGCCGCGGGCCGATTCGCCCGGCCGGCCTCCGAGCATCGCGTGGAGGAACGACTGGAGGCTGAGCTTCTCGGCCTGGGCCGGGCCCAGGAATCGGGTCAGGAGCGCGAAGCGATGCCCGTCCGCCTGCCGGAGGTCGCTGCGGGCGAGCTTGTCGTCGATGATCGCACGGTTGCGGTAGGCCTCGGCGAAGTCCGGGTCGAGCTCGATCGCCCGGTCGCACGCCTCGCTGGCCTCCTCGGCCTGGCCCGAGAGGAGCAGCATCGCCGACAGGTGGGTGTGCAAGGCGGGGTTGTCGGGACGGCGCGCGATCGCGGCGCGGAGGTGCCTCGTCGCCGCCTGGTACAGTGCGATCCGGCAGCCAGCGACCGCGGCGCGGTAGCGGGGCCAGAGGAGGTCCGGACGTTCGGCGATCGCCCGCTCATAGTGGCCGAGCGCCTTGCGGGCGTGCAGCGGCTCGGCCGCGACACCGAGCAGGTACGCCTCGACCCAGGCCGGCGGCGGGGGCGACTTCGCAACGGCCGGACTCGGCATGCCCAGTCGATCGCAGAGGTCGCTGCGCAACTCCGCCAGGGCCGAGGCCGGGACGGCGGCGCATTCGCGCTCGACGAGGCCCAGGGCCCGCTTCCAATCGACCTCCGAGGCCGGCCGGTCGGCCCAGGCGCGGGCGAGCCGGTAGACCTGCTCAACCATCAACAGCTCGAGGTCGGCCCGGTCGGAGTCGTCGAGGTTCGCGACGTCGTCGCGGCGGCGCCAGGCGGCATCCTCGATGACGTTGTACTGATTAAGTTTACGCCCGGCCGCGTCGGCCGGGTCGCCGCCGCGGGGGCTCCAGGAGCCGAACGGCCGGAAGCCGAACAGGCCGAGGTCGTCCTTGTCGACGAAGCGGCTGTACTTCCCCCGCGCCACGTCGCGGAGCGTGCTCCGGAACGACGTGGCCGCCCCGGCCGAGGCGATGACGGCGCCGATGAGCGTCAGCAGCGCGGCCGCGATCGGCAGCTTGCGGCGCCGCCCCACCGCGCCATGCGGGCGGGCCACGGGCCGTCGGGCGCGCCCGCCGGCGCGAGGTCCATCCGCCAGCGGTCGAGGTCCTCGGCCAGCGCGACACCCTCCGCATAGCGGTCCGAGGGTTCTGCGGAGAGGCACTTCTCGAGGATCGGACGCAGTCCCGGCGGGATCTCGAGCGCCTTCCAGCCGGGGAACGCCGTGACCCCGCCGGCTCGCGACTCGGCCAGGGCGGCGGCCAGACCCCTCGTGCCGGCCCCGGCCGCGGGGATGGCCGGGGCGACGCCCGTCAGCGTCTCGACGAGGACCAGCCCGAGCGCGTAGAGGTCGGCCCGGTGGAGGTCGATCGGCTCCCGGACGTCCCCGCCCTCCGCAATGGCCCGGAGCCGCTCGGGCGACATGTAGGCGAGCGTCCCGCCGGGCGGCGCAGCGCCCGCCTCGCTCCGGCGATCGACGGCGAGGTTGAAGTCGAAGAGCATCGGGACGCCGTCGGCCGCGATCAGGACGTTCGACGGCTTGACGTCGCCATGCCCGACGCCCCGGCGATGGGCGTGGTCGAGCGCCTCGGCGAGCCGGGCGAACGCCCAGCGACAGGGCGCGAGGATAGGAGAGCCGTGCGATCAGCTCGCGAGCCGGCCGGGGCAGGCCGCCCGTGGGATATTCCGCGGCCGAGGCCCGGTCGAGCCGCGCGAGCAGGTCGCGCCCCGACCGCGGCCGCCCGCCGGCCGCGTTGACCGCCGAAAGCGTGGCACCGCCGAGAAAGGGCATGGAAACGACCTGAAGCGCCCCGCCCTCGGCCGTCGCTGCCGAGAGGACCTCGACGATATGCGGATGGCGCGACCTGGCCAGGAGCATGGGCTCGGGCGAGGGCCGGCTCGTCACCTTCACCACGACGTGTCGGCCGCCGAGGTCTGCCTGCTCGGCCAGGAACACGCGCGCGAAGCCGCCCCGGCCCAGCTCGCGGACCAGCCGGTAGGGCCCGATCTCGTCGCCGACCCCGGGCAGCTCGGGCGTGGGCTGGGCGAATTCGTCGGACGTCGCCAGCGAGTGGAGCTCGAAGAGCCGCGCGAGGGCCGTGCGATGGTCGGGGAACCGCGCGAGGTACTCGGCCGGGTCGGGATCGACGCCGTCGGCCTCGGCCATGCAGAAGGCGGCGTAGATCAGCTCGGTGGCGTCGGCGGACCGCTTCGGATCGAGTCGGCCCAGCCAGTCCTCCGGGCGCGGCTCGAGCCCGGAGCGCCAGGCGGCCTCGAAGTCGGCCAGCACGTCCTCGAGCTCCGACGGGCCGTCGCCCTCGAAGCCCGCGCGCGGGGCGGGGATCGTCATCGCCATGGCGGGGCCTCCACGCGCGAGCGGAGCGAGTCGATGACCCGCCGCACGGCCTTCTCGTGGAGCTCGAGCCGGGCGGCGACCTCGTCGATCGTCAGCCCCTCGCGCCTCAGCTCGATGATCCGGACCTCGGTCGGCGACCGCCCCGCCGTGAGCTGGTCCATCCGGTCGCCGGCCTGCACCGCCTCGCTCGGCGTCGGGTCGTCGGCCGGCAGCTCGCGGGGGACGACCCGGTCGCCGCGGCGGACGTAGAGCGGCTCCTCGCGGCCGATGTCGTACTTGCGGGTCCGCGTGCGCCGCCGGTATTCGTGCGCCACCTTATTGTGGACCACGCCCGCGAGGAAGCCCAGCAGGTGCCGCGCGTCCTGGAACGGCTCGGCCCGGTCGCGGCAATCGGTGATGACGCTCTGCCAGACGACCTGGGTGAAGTCGACCGTGTCGAACTGGCTCCTGAGCCGCGCCGGCAGCCGTCGCCGGACCATGATGCGGACCTCGGGGCCGAACCGCTCGATCAGCCGGCCGATCGCCTCCTCGTTGCCCTCCTTGACCCGCGCGATCAGCCCGGCGAATTCGATGTCGTCCATCGTTTCCCCCGGTTTGGCGACCCCCGGACCCGGGGGTGCGACCACGTCGTCGCCCGCGGGCCCGGCGTCATCCGCCGTCCCGCACGTCTGTCCTGAGACGGCACCTATTATAGCCGTACCGTCCGGTCAAACGAGTGGGAAGCGACTTCTTCTTCTCTTTTCGGTTGCTGATCCGCATCGCGTCGAGCCGTTCTGTTTCGGTAAATGGCGTAGAATTGGCGATTTACGCGAAGTTTCATGAACGCTTCCTCTCGGAAAAAAATCCGCCGGAAAGTCGGTCGGAAATCCTATGACAGCGCAACTTAAGGGGTGCCAACGGCATGTCATCCCCCTCCCGACGACGGGCCAGAGCCGACGGCGACCCGCCAACCCACCACGCTACGTCGTCGCGGCAATCACCTCGGCGGGCGGTTTACTAACGCGACGGCCGCCCTGCTCAATGTTGCGTAGTTGGCGGCAACACTGGATGACATGCTTTCCTGTCATCGTTCAGTCGGGAAGCCTCCAGGGACCTGGAGATCACCTCGCGGACAAGGAACCTCGATGATGAGACACCCCAGCGCGACCGCATCCCGCCCTTCGTCAATCCTCGACCTCTACCTCGGAGAGATCCAGCGCGGCGAGCTGTTGACCGCGGCCGAGGAGACCGCCCTCGCCGCGGCGATCGCCCGCGGCGACGCGAGCGCTCGGACGCGGATGATCCAGTCGAACCTGCGGCTCGTCGTGCGGATCGCCCGCGACTACGTCGGCCGCGGCCTCTCGCTCGACGACCTGATCGGCGAGGGGAACCTCGGCCTGATCCGCGCCGCCGAGGAATTCGACCCCGCTTTCGGCACCCGGTTCAGCACCTACGCGAGCTACTGGATCAAGCAGGCGATCCGCCACGCCCTGACCAACACGACGGCGACGATCCGCCTGCCGTCCCACATGGTCAACCTGCTGGCGAAATGGCGCCGCGCCGAGCGGTCGCTCGCCCGCGAGCTCGGACAGGCTCCGACCGAGGAGCAGATCGCCGTCCAGCTCGGCCTGACCGACGCGCAGCTCGAGCTCGTGCGGAAGGCGAAGCTCGCCGGCAGGCTCCAGCTCGAGAGCGATTTCGCCGAGGACGGACTCGGGTGGACGCCCGACGACGCGGCCGCGGAATCCGAGTCGCCCGGGCGCCGGCCTCGAGGCCGACGACGAGCGACAGCTGCTGCAGCGCCGCCTGGCCAGGCTCGACGCCTCGCGAGCGGATGGTCGTCGCGCTCCGCTACGGCCTGGAGGGGCACGCCCCGATGACGCTCAAGGAGGTCGGCCGCCGCCTGGGCGTGACCCGCGAGTGGGTCCGCAAGATCGAGCTGCGGGCGGTCCGCCGGCTGGAAGAGGCCGACGCTCCCGAGGCGGTCAAGGGCCTTGCCCGCAAGCGTCGTCGCTCGGCCTCGGCCCAGCGCCCCGGGCCACGCCGCCGGCCGAGCTGCCTCCAGGTGATCGCCTGACCGGCAACTACTAAAGAAGAACTGGGGAGGTCGAGGTCGTCCTCCCAAGCGAGCCCCCGCGACGGCGCCGTCGCGGGGACTTCGCGCCTGCGCCCGGGTTGCCAAGAACCGGCACTCGGGCGACAATCCGCGGCCGATCCGGGCGGCCCGGCCCGCTCCGGACGGGGAGTCGGCACGGATGACCGACCGCCGCTGGTTCTGGAGCATTGTCACGCTGGGCGTCGCCGCGCGGGTCGCGGCCGTCGTCGTGCTGCAAAGCCACCTCGTCCCGCACAGCACGTTCGAGCACGGCGAGATCGCCGCGAACCTTCTGGCGGGACGCGGCTTCTCCGTCAGAGTTCCTCGGGGCCGACGGGCCGACGTCGCAGCAGGCGCCGCTGTATCCGTTCGTGGTTGCGGCGGTTTATGCGATCGGCGGTGTCGAGACGCCACGGGCCCTCTTAATCCTCGAACTCGCACAGGCCCTGCTCGGCGGCTGGCTTGTGGCGGAGACGATCCGGCTGGCTCGGTCGGTCGCGCCGGGTCGGACCTCGGTCGCGATCGCGAGCGGGCTCGTCGTCGCCGTCCATCCGACGCTCGTTTATGCCGCGACGCACGTGCAGGTCGCCGGGCTGGCTGCCGTGTTGCTTGTGGCGACGTTGGCGCGAGCTTTTGGAGTTCGGACCGTTCGCGGTGCGTTCGTCGTCGGGCTCTGGCTTGCGGCGCTGATGCTGACCGACCCGATCCTGGGGCTGGTCGCACCGGCGGCATGGTGGGCGATCTCCCGTCGGGCCGACTGCCGATTCAAGGCCCTCGGAGCGATGGCCCTCGCTGCAACCATCGGCATCTCCCCCTGGATGATCCGCAATGCGGTCGTCCACGGCGAATTCGTCCCGATCAAGAGCACGTTCGGCTACGCGTTCTGGCAGGGGAACTGCCGGCAGAGCCAGGGGACCGACAAGGTCGTCCGCGCCTCGGTCGAGACGGCGCTGAATCGCGACGCGACCGACCTCCGCCAGCTCAACGCCACGCTCTGGGCCGCGCGGCACGAGGCGGGATACATCGACGACATTGCCCTGACCAGGGCGGATTACCAGATTCTCGGCGCCGTCTCCGAGCCCGAGCGTTCGCGCATCCTCTTCCGCCGCGCCCTCTCCGAGCTGAAGGGGCAGGCCGGGCGCTATCGCTCGCTCTGCCTGCGCAGGCTCCGCTACTTCGTCCTGTTCGACGAGACGAACCCGAAGACGCGGAACCGGCTGTATCGCATCGGCCACGCCGGGCTGACGGGCCTGGCGCTGCTCGGCCTGATCCTCGCCCCGGCCGAGGTCCGCCGCCGGCTCGGGCCGACGTTGCTGACCGTCGGCCTGATCGCGACGTTCCACGCGCTGACGATCGTCTCGGCGCGGTTCCACCTGCCGATCGAGCCGCTGCTCGCCGTCTGGGCGGCGCGGGCCTCGGGCGAATCTCAGTGGTCTGCCATCCGGCCGGCGAAATCGAGGGCGTCGGGATTAACCGCCGGCTTGGCGTTCGTCGCGACGAGCGGCTCGGGCTTGCTTGACGGCTCCGGCCGGAAGAAGACGATCGACGCGACGATCGTCGCCCCCACGATCGCGGAAACGGAGATGATGCAGGCGATGATCCAGACGTCGACCCACGGGGTCGACTCGCCGGTGCTGGCGAACGTCAGGGCGACGATCGGCACGCCCAGCCCGAGCGCCGTGCAGAAGGCCGCCTGCGGCCAGCGCGACGGACGCCTCGGCAGGTAATAGCCCATCTCGAAGAGCCGCGCGCGCTCGGCCTCGGCCCTGGGATACCGCATGAATCCGGCGATCATCCCCAGGAACACGAGGGTCGCGATCACGATCGCGCCGAGGAGGAGAAGCGGGCCGGCGGCGAACTGCTCGGGGGACATGCGAATCTCCTCTTGCGTCGACCCTCGGACGAACCATCACGATGCGAGTCGCTCAGCCTCGTGTGCCCACGACGTCGAAGGCGTCGGGTTCATAGACGGGCTTGGCGGCGGTCTCGCCCGTGAAGTCGGGACGAGCTTTGGCGGCGAGGCAGGCGCCGGAGATCACCGCGGCTGTGCCGACCATGCCGGAGAACATCCATATCTCCTGGTGGAACCCCACCTCCAGGGTCGCCATCATGGCCGCGATCATCGCCACGATCGGCACCGCCACCCCGACCCCGGCGCCGATGCGGGCGTGGGTCGTCCACTCCCCGTCGGCCGGGTTGAAGCGGCCGAGCTCCAGGGCCCGCATCTTCTCGGCGTGCTCGAGGTCGCGGAGCTTCGCGGCGTGGCTGAACGCCATCTTGGCCGGCGCGATGACCAGCGGGATCGCCAGGGCGGCGATGGGGAGAATCATCGGGTCGATCATCGGCGAGTTCCTCCGGATTGCGTCAGGGCACGAGACAGAGGTCAGGTCCGCGCGGCGCATCCGTCCCTGTGATAGGATGCCGCCGACGTCCCCGCGAGGCAAACGTCATTTTGAAGAACGAACCCGAGCGAGCGGAGGCCCGACCATGGCACGCGACCACCTGCTCGTGATCGACCAGGGCACCACCAGCACCCGGGCCGTCGTCTACGACCGCCGGCTCCGGCCGGTCGGCCAGGGCCAGGTCGAGGTCCCGCCGACCTACCCGAACCCGGGCTGGGTCGAGCACGACCCGAAGCACCTGGTCGACTCGGTCGGGCCCGATGGTCGTCGCCGCGCTGGCCGAGGCGGACGTCGGCCCGAACCGGATCGCGGCGATCGGCCTGACCAATCAGCGCGAGACGACGATCGTCTGGGACCGCGCGACCGGCCAGGCGATCGGCCCCGCCCTGGTCTGGCAGGACCGCCGCACGGCCCCGTTCTGCGAGCGCACCGCGACCGCCGCGACTGGATCGCCGACCGGACCGGGCTGGTGCTCGACCCCTACTTCTCGGCCACCAAGATCGCCTGGCTGCTCGATCATGTTCCGGGGGCCCGCCAACGGGCCGAGGCGGGGGAGCTGGCCGCCGGGACGGTCGACAGCCTGCTGATCTGGCACCTGACCGGCGGGCGAGCGACACGTCACCGACGCGACGAACGCCTCGCGGACCCTGCTGATGGACCTCCGCACGCTCGCCTGGGCCGATGACCTCTGCGACTTCTTCGCGGTCCCGACCGGAATATTGCCCGAAATCCTCCCGAGCGCCGGCGAGTTCGGCCGGACGCATGGCTTGACGTATCTCCCCGACGGCCTCCCGATCGCGGGCGTGGCGGGCGACCAGCAGGCCTCGCTCGTCGGCCAGGGCTGCCTGTCGGCCGGGCAGGCCAAGTGCACCTACGGGACCGGGGCCTTCCTGCTGGCCCACACGGGCGACCGCGTCGTCCCCTCGACGACGCGGCCTGATCACCACGCTGGCCGCCACGCTCGGCGACGGCCCACCTCAGTATGCCCTGGAAGGGAGCGTCTTCGTCGCCGGCGCGGCCGTGCAGTGGTTCCGCGACGGCCTGAAGGCCGTCGGGGCCGCGCCCGAGATCGACGTCATGGCGACGAAGGCCGACCCTCAGTCCGAAGTCCTCTTCGTCCCCGCCCTGACCGGCCTGGGCGCCCCGCACTGGGAGCCCGACGCCCGCGGGACGATCTTCGGCCTGACCCGCGCCACGACCGTCGCCGACCTGGCCCGGGCGACGCTCGAAGGCGTCGCCTTCCAGGTCGCCGACCTGATCGACGCCATCAACGCCGACCTGCCCGAACCCCTTGACCGAGATCCGCGTCGACGGCGGGATGGCCCGCTCCGACCCTTTCCTCCAGTTCCAGGCCGACCTCCTCGGTCTGCCCCTGCGACGGAGCCCGCAGGTCGAGTCGACGGCCCTCGGCGCGGCGCTGCTCGCGGGCCTGGGTGTTGGATTGTTCTCGGACGCCGCGTCGGCTGCCGCGCTGCTCGAAGCCGGAGGCACGCCGTTCGAGCCCGGCCGCGACCGCGGCTGGCGGGAATCGACGCTCGCCCGATGGCGGAAGGCGGTCGCGACGGTCAAGGCCCACTATCGCGCGTGACCTCGTAGACCTCGACCTTGTCCCCGAAAACGCGCCGGGCGATGTCCGGCCGCTCGGCGACGAGCCGGGCCAGGGGTGTCGGCGGGGCGTTCGCGAAGCGGTCCGAGTCGACCAGGATGTAGGCGATCCTGTCGTCCTCGACCTGCTTCACGAGCGAAGCGGGATCGTCCGAAACGGGCAAGGTGACCAGTCGGCCCGTCTGCCAGAAGACCTCGCCGGGGTGGCGGGTCAAGACCGGGCCGGGACGCTTCGCTTCCCGGGCGATCCAGGTGCAGGCGGCGTCGAAATCGGCGTGGGATCGGCGCTGGGCCTCGGCGCGATGAGTCAGGATGGCGTAGGCCGGATAGGGGAGGGCGGCGAGGAGGACGAGCGAGCGAGGCGAGCCGCCGAGTGCGTATCCTCCGGCCCGGGAGGACCAGCCCGAGAGTCCAGGCCAGTCCCTCCACCGTTCCCACCAACAGAAACGGCACCAGCGGGATCAGGAACCGCCCCGCCTCGGTGAACGGCCAGACGAGCAAGAGCGGCAGCGTGACCAGCGGCACGAGACCCGCCAGCCGCCGTCGCGTGTCCTTCGCGCATCGGATGAGACCGATCAGGACGACGGCCGAAACGACGACTGCGATCCCTGTGGCCGCGACGCCGATCGTCCGCGACCGCGAGAAGACCGTCGCCACCTCGACGAATGGCCCTGTCAGGGCATCGGGGATACGCCGAGCGTAAAAGAGCGCCTGCGACGCAACGCGAGGCACGAGCCCCGGCGCATCGAGCAGCGCGACCTGCGTGTTTCGGCGGACCGTCGCGAGCCAGTAGATCCAGGGGCTAATGACGGCCGCGGCAGTGAGAGCGATGCACGCGACGTCCCGAAGGTCTTTTCTACCGCTCTGAAGTCCCCTCCCCCCTTGCGGGGGAGCGTCAGGGTGGGACGTCGCCGAGGAAGGCAGGAGCAGCCGATCGATCAGAACAGCCACCATCAAGCCAATCCCCACATGCCTCGTCAGCACGCAAAACCCCAGCAACACCCCCAGCCCCAGATTCGCCCGCCAGCCCCGCGCCCTCGCCACATTGACCGCCGCCATACTCAAGACTAAATACAAACCCTCCGACTGAATCGCCCCCCCCACGGCCCCCCACATCCAGTTGACCGCGAGCGCGATCCCGAGCGCGTCCGCCACGGCCCGCGGCTCGATCCGCCGGAACCACCGCCAGGCCAGCCAGCTCGCCGCGACGGTGCAGACCATCGACAACACATGAGCCGCGACGACCGAGGGCCCGAAGACCTTCCACAGCGCGGCCAGGCCCAGCGGATAGCCCGGCGGGAAATGGCGCATGCCGCGGCGCGTCGGGCCGGTCGATCTCGCGGTAGCCTCGCCCTTCGATCAAGGACAGGGCCAGGACGGAATACCCTGCGCCGTCGAATCGCGGTGGCGAGGTAAAGCCCGTATTCAGTCCGACCGACAGGGCCGCGACGAGGACGACCACCATCCCGGTCGCGAACCGTCGCCATCGCACCCTCAACCCTCCGGCGCGAACGGCTCGACCGGCCGCGCGTGGACCGTCGGCGCCCCCTTCGCCTGGAGGGCCTGGATCTCGGCCTCGACCGCCTTCACGCCCTCCGCACTGTCGAGCACTTCCAGCGTCGTCTCGACGACGTGCGAACCGCCCGGCGGGATCGTCAGGACGCGGTTGCGAGCCTTCTCGAAGGGCCTGGCGTTCGGGTAGCTGGTCGCCGGCTCGAGCCCGGTGACGTAGCCCTCCTTCAGCCCCGCCGTGTTCTTCCAGACCGTGAACGCCGGCAGCGCCGCCAGCGAATAGCGGAGCGCCACGCCCTTATCCCCCGAGCGGTTGCGGAGCATGGCGGTCGTCCGGCCGTCCTTCGCATCGCCGTGGAGCTCGAAGAAGTAGACCTGCTCCGCGTATCCGGGCTCGGGGGCGATGTACGTATCGAAGTGATCCATCCCCTCCTGCGCCCGCTTGTCGCGCGGGAGCACGGTCTTGATCGGGACGACGACCCGCGCCCCCCCTTCGAGGATCGGCGTGCCGAAGTTCCAGTGGTAGAGCACCTGCATCTCGCTCGGCGACTCGCGGAGGTTGATGTACTCGTCGCGGACCGTGAGCTTGTTCGAGCCCGGCGCCGTCGTGATCTTCGTCGCCAGCCGGATCTGAGGAGCGAACGGCTTCGACTCGTCGACGTGCCCCTCGACCGTGATCGACCCGGTCGCCTCGTCGTGGTGGACCGCCACGTAATGCGCGGGGATGTTGCCGATCTTGCCGTGGAGGCCGTAGAGGACGTCTCGCTTCGTCCCGTCGGGGCTCGACACCGTCTCCTGATAGGGCGAGCCGATGTTCTCGAGCCCGCAGCGGACGAGCATCTCGTCGTAGCCCTCGAGCCAGCCGAGGCCGCCCCAGGCCATCAGGTTGACGAACTTGGGGTTCACCGGCCCGTCGGTCACGGCCGAGGTCCAGCCGATCCGCGTCCCCTTGTAGTTCCCCTGCCGGAGCCCCATGCCTCGCGTCGGGACGATGTCCACCGAGAAGGCGCCGTTGTCGAGACGGATGAGGTCGACGCCCTCGCGCCGGCCTCCGCGGAGCGTCCGTTTCGTCACCGAGCAGGGGCCGGTCGCGAAGTCGAAATGGTCGACCCAGAGGTCGTTGGCGACGTCGGTCAGGATGTGCGACGGCATGCGGTCCTCGGCCGGCGGGCGGGAGGCTCTTCACGACCGGCGGACAGCATAATCGGCGCGGTGAGACCGGTCCAGGGCCCCGGCCAACCGGGGCGCGGGCCCTTGGGTCGCCGGGACCCGAGACACCGCGCCGACCGAACCCGAGCGTACGCCTTCCGTTCGCCTCCGTGCGGCTCCGTGCGGAAAGAAGGGCGGCGGCGGTCGATACAATCGACGCCATCGGACCCGGGCCCTGCGGCCGGGTTGGCCGCCCTCAGGCCAGCTGCGGCCTGGCCACGTCGACGGCCGAGCCCGCCACCTTCACCCGCGGCACGCCCGGCCGTGTCCGAGGGCGTACTTCACCGTCGGAAAGAGCCGCGCCGCGGTGATCCCGAACGCGAGCGACACGAGCCCGCGCTCGCCCCACCGCCGGACGACCTCCTCGCGGAGTCCGTCTGCCTCGGGGTCGTGGGCCAGCGTCGCCCTCGCGAATCGACAGGCCAGCGCGACGTCGGGCGGCATCGCCCGCTCGTCCCCTTCGAGGATCGCGCGGAGCACGTCGGGCGGGACGCCGTCTCGCTCGGCCATGGTCGTCACGAGCTGCGTGCACGGCCCACAGTCCTCGGACGCCGCCGCGACGATCTTCGCGGCGTACCACGCGTCGGCGGGGACGTCCTTGCGATAGGACGCGACACCCATCAGCCGGGCGAACCTGAGGAAGGCCCCCTCGTCCGCGTCGAGGATCGCGCGCGCGTAGGACGAGTCATAGCCGAACGCCCGGTCGAAGGCGTCGAGGCGACGGCGGATCAGCCACTTGAGCATGGACGGCCTCCGGCCTCTCGGGACCGATGCCCGGTGAATTTCTTCGCCCAATGATCCGGCTCCGGTCAAGCCGAGTGAAGCCTTTCGTTGACCAGGACGACCATCAGGGTTATCATGGTCATGAGAGACGCGAGCCCTCCGTCTCGGGTTCGCCCGGGCCGTTTGCCGCCTCCACGTCCTGTCCGCGTCCGCTCTGGGGTGATCGCATGACCGAGCGATTGAGCGTCGTCGAACTGAAGCAGGCCCTGGGGGATGTGCTGAACCGGGCCGAGTACGCTGGGGAGCGGTTCGTGATTCACCGGCGGGGCAAGGATGCCGCGGCGGTCATCCCGATCGAGGACCTCCGGCTGCTGGAGAAGCTCGTCCGCGAACTGGAGGATCGGATCGACCTGGAAGCGGTCGCGGCCGCGCGCGAGGAGTCGGGCGAGCCCATCCCATTCGAGCAGGTCCGCCGGAGCTTGGGGTTCGTCCGTGACGACGAGAAGCGACCGGCCCGAGTACGAGATTGAGGTGCAGCCCGCAGCGGCCCGGGCCGTCGACAGGATCGCCAAGGCGGATCGCAAGTCCGCCGCGAAGGATCGATCGGGCAATCCTCGGCCTCGCTGAGGATCGCTCGCCACCACCGGGTGGAAAAGTTGTCCGGCCAGGAGACATTTACCGGGTCCGGTCGGGCGATTATCGAATCCTTTTCTCGATCGATGACGAGCGGCGGGTCGTCACGATCGAGTGGCGATCGGAAATCGGCGAGATGTTTACCGGGACATTTAGGCCTCAGAAGGGATTCTTCTCATGCCCACGGCGGCCGACGAGCGGCGCGCGGTCCTGCTCCGCGGCGATGACAACGTGGCGGTCGCCGCGCGGCCGATCCCGGCGGGGTATCTCCTCGAGCTGGACGAGCGGCACGTCGAGGTCCGCGAGCCGATCAAGCTCGGCCACAAGGTCGCGCTCGCCGACATCGCCGAGGGTGAGCCGGTCGTCAAGTACGGCCAGATCATCGGCTTCGCCTCGCGGCCGATCAGGGCCGGGAGCTGGGTCCACGTCCAGAACACCAAGGCCGACCTGTTCGATCGCGACTACGCTTACAGCACGGCCGTCCCGCCGACCGAGACGGCGGCCGACCGCCGCACTTTCCCGGGATATCTCCGCCCCGACGGACGCGTCGGCACGCGGAATTACATCGCCGTCATCAGCACCGTGAATTGCTCGGCCGGGACGTCACGGTTCGTCGCCGACCGGTTCCGCGACGGAGCCTGGAAGCGGGATTATCCGAACGTCGACGGCGTCTTCGCCGTCACCCACAAGGTCGGCTGCGGCATCCCGTTCAACGGGCCCGATCATCAGGTCATCGACCGCGTGCTCGCCGGGTTCGCGAACCATCCCAATGTCGCGGCCTACGTCATCGTCGGCCTCGGCTGCGAGGTGACGTTCGCCCAGCACCTGATCGACTCGCACGACCTCGTGATGATCGGCCGGCCGAACGGGAAGCCGGCGGAGAAGGCGCGGCCGACGTTCCTGAATATCCAGGAGCAGGGCGGGATCTCGAAGACCGTCGAGGCGGCCGTGGCCGCCGTTCACAAGCTCCTGCCCGCGGCCAATGAGTACCGGCGGACCGAGCAGCCGGCGTCGAAGCTGGTGCTGGCGATGGAGTGCGGTGGTTCGGACGGCAACTCGGGAGTGACCGCGAATCCCGCGCTCGGCGTCGCGTCCGACCTCCTGATCGCCCACGGCGGCGCGACGGTGCTCGGCGAGACGACCGAGATCTACGGCGCCGAGCACCTGCTGACGCGCCGGGCCGTCTCGCGGGCGGTCGGCGAGAAGCTCGTCGAGCGGATCAAGTGGTGGGAGTGGTACGCGAAGGTCTTCGGCGCCGAGATCAACAACAACCCCTCGCCCGGCAACAAGGAGGGCGGGCTGACCACGATTTACGAGAAGTCGCTCGGCGCGCTGGCGAAGGCCGGCACGGCGGCGCTGGTCGACGTGGTCGGCTATGCCGAAAAGGTCGACAAGCCGGGGCTGCACTTCATGGACACGCCCGGTTTCGACCCCGTCTGCACGACCGGCCTGGTGGCCTCGGGGGCGAACGTGCTCGTCTTCACGACGGGCCGCGGGAGCGTGCTCGGCCTCAAGCCGACGCCGTGCATCAAGGTCGCCACCAACACGCCGATGTACGAGCGGATGAGCGACGACATGGATTTCAACGCCGGCACGGTGCTGGAAGGCGAGTCGGTCGAGCACGCCGGCCGGCGGATGTTCGAGACGATCCTGGCCGTCGCGGGCGGCGAGCGGACGAAGAGCGAGCGCGACGGGATCGGCGAGGACGAGTTCTCGCCCTGGTTCGTCGGGCCCCAGCTTTGAGCCGCGCCCCGGGTGTCAGGCCCGCGATCGTGGTCGCGCTCGTCGTGGTCGAGCTGGCGTGGCTCGCCTGGGCGTTGAATGTCCCGTTGATCAACGCCAACTCGGCGGCAAAGCCGGGCGACCCGCTGATCGCGCGGTCGTACTTTCTCTGGCACTTCTTCCCGGCGGTCCTGCCCGGCCTGAGCTGGCGAGACTCGTTTCTCGGCAGCGCGATCGGGGACCTCAGTCATGTCGAGAACCTGCCGCAGCGGGTGCCGATCGTCCTGGCCGCCGCGTTGATCGTCGCCTCTGGCGTGGCGCTTGGGCTGCTGGTTCTGCGGGCTGCTCGGTCTCCATCGCCGATGGTCGCGCCTCGAGCGGACGGGCGTCGGGTTCGGGCTCGGGATGACGGGGCTCGGGCTGTTTGCGCGATTGATGGGACGTGCGGGGCTGCTCACGCACTGGACGGCGCGGGTTGGGCTGGTTGTGCCGATCCTGGCCGAGTCTGTTTTCGTCCTTCGTGGGCGGAGACCGGCGGACACGGGTTCGCCGACGAACCCGTGGCACCCCGGTTTCGTCGCGACCGTGGGATTCCTGCTCATCGTCGGCCCATTCCTCGTCGTCATGGCGCTCGGGGCGATGCTGCCGACGATCGACTTCGACGCGATCGAGTATCACCTCGAAGGCCCCAAGGAGTATTTCCTCGCCGGGCGGATCGGCTTCCTTCCGCATAATGTTTATACGAGCATGCCGTTCGGCGTCGAGATGCTCCACCTGCTCGCCATGCACCTCCTGGGCGACTGGTGGACGGGGGCGCTCGCCGGCCAGCTCGTCGTCGCCTCGTTCGCCCCGATGGCCGGACTGATGGTCGGCCTTACGGCCCACCGCTGGGGCTCGCCCCGCGCGGCGTGGGTGGCGGCCGTCGTCTACCTGACCACGCCCTGGGTCTACCGGCTGGCCGCGATCCCGTACGTGGAGGGTCCGCTCTGCTACTATCACGCAGCGCTCGTCTGGGCCGCGGGGATAGCGTGGGGTGAACGGCGTGGAAGGGACTGGCTCGTCGTCGGCCTGCTCGCGGGCGGGGCGATGGCGATCAAGTATCCGGCGCTGGTCTCGGCGGTGGTGCCGTTCGGGGTCGTCGCGCTGGCCGCCTCCTGGAAGGCGAGGTCGAGCCGACCGGCCGTCGCGTTCTGCCTGGGCGTGGCGGTCGTGATCGGCCCCTGGCTGGCCAAGAACGTCGTCGACACCGGCAATCCCGTCTATCCCCTCGGCTACCGCGTCTTCGGCGGCCGCGACTGGGACGAGGCCCGCGAGGCGAAGTGGGTCCACGCCCACGGGCCAAAGCCGATCGAAGCCGGGCCGTTCGTCGCGTCGGTGCTCGAGGTCGCCGGCCGGTCCGACTGGCAGTCGCCGGCCCTGTTCGCCCTGGCCCCGCTCGCTTTCCTCCGGCCGGGCTCGCGGCGGGCCGCACGGGCGATCGGCGGGTACGTGCTCTACCTCTTCCTGACGTGGTGGTTATTGACCCACCGGCTCGACCGATTCTGGCTGCCGCTGCTGCCCGGCCTGGCCGTGCTCGCAGGCCTCGGGGCCGACTGGACGCGGGGGCGGGCATGGACCTCGATGGTCGGCCTGATCTTGGCCGATCTGCATCGTGACGAGTGCGGCGCAGATCTCGACCGACGCGGTCGGCCTCCACCGCTGGACCGACGACCTCCGCGTGCTCAAGACGGGCGTCCCGCGGATGATCAACCCGCCGCTCGCCCGGCTCGATGCCGAGCTGCCGACCGGGGCGAGGCCGCTGCTCGTGGGCCAGGCGCAGGCCTTCCACGTCACGCATCCGGTCGTCTATAACACCGTGTTCGACCGCGACATGTTCGAGTCGATCGACCGCGACCGGTCGCCCGAGGCGGTCCGCGACGAGCTCGCCCGCCGCGGGATCACCCACGTCTACGTCGATTGGTCGGAGATCGCCCGCTACCGCTCGCCCGGCAACTACGGGTACACCGACTACGTGACCCCCGCCCGGTTCGCCCGGCTGGTGTCGGCGGGCGTGCTCTCGCCGCCCCGGCCGATGGGACCGGCCCATGAACTCTACACCGTGCTGCCGCCCCGCTGAGACGGTTTGCGACCAGGATTGAGGAGGACGCATGGACGCGACGACGATCGTCACCGGCGGCGCGGGGTTCATCGGCAGCCACCTCGTCCGATCGCTGGCCGAGCGCGGCGAGCGCGTCCGCGTGGTCGAGCGGCCGGGCGCCGATGTCAGTCACCTGCCGCCGGGAATCGAGGTCGCCCGCGCCGACATCCGCGACCGCGAGGCCGTCGCGACGGCAATGACGGGGGCCCGGGTCGTCTACCACCTCGCGGCCAACCCGAACCTCTGGGTCCGCGATCGCCGGGAGTTCGCGGCGGTCAATCATCGGGGCACGATCCACGTCCTCGACGCGGCCCTGCGCCGCCGGCGCCGAGCGGATCTTGCACACGAGCACCGAGAGCATCCTGACGTGCGCCCGGAAGACGGGGCCGATCGCGGAGGACGTCGAGGTCGGCCTCGACGATGCCGTCGGCCCGTACTGCCGGTCGAAGCTGGAGGCCGAGAACGAGGCGATGGCCCGCGCCCGAGCGGGCTGGCCGGTCGTCGTCGCGAACCCGACCATGCCCGTCGGTCCGGGCGACCGCGGCATGTCGCCGCCCTCGCGGCTGATCCGCGACTTCTGCCTGGGCAAGCTGCCCGCGCGGATGGATTGCACGCTCAACCTGATCGACGTCCGCGACGTCGCCGAGGGCCTGGTCCGCACGATGGACCGCGGCCGCCCCGGCCGGCGCTACCTGCTCGGAGGCGAGAACCTCACGCTCGTCGGGCTGCTTGGCATTCTCTCGGAATTGACGGGTGTCGCCGTCCCGAGGTGGAGCGTGCCGTATCCGATTGGGCTCGCGGTGGCGTACGTTAGTGAATGGGTCGCGGATCACGTCACGGGCAAGACCCCCAAGGCGACCGTCACGGGCGTCCGCCTGACGCGGCGGACCATGCACTTCGACGCCTCACGAAGCCTGGCCGAGCTGGGGCTGACGCCGCGGCCGGTGACGGAGTCGCTGGCGGACGCGGTGGCGTGGTTGCGGGAGACGGGGCAGATCACGAATGCGATCGATCCCCGTAGGGTCCGCTGTGCGGACCCCGTCGGCCACGGCCGCCACCGGAGGGAGGTCCGCACAGCGGACCCTGCGAAGAGCGTGACGAGCAGAAGCTAGAGGACCGAGCATGGCCCCTTCGACCCGCGAGCATTACGACGCCTTCCCCGACCCTTCCCCGGCCCTGGTGCCGATCGGCCCGGCGCAGCTCGAGCTGCTCGACGATGCGCTGCACTATGCGCTGGGCCTGGCACCGGTACAAGTTCGTCTTCCGACGGGCCGAGGGCCTGCGGATCCTCGACGCCGGTTGCGGGACGGGTCTGAGCACGCTGATGCTCGCCAGGCTCAATCCCGGCTCGACGGTCGTCGGGGTCGACGTGTCCCCGAAGTCGCTGGCGATCGCCCGAGAGCGGGCCGAGGCGAGCGGGATCGGCGGGGTTGAGTTCCGCGAGCACGACCTGACGACGCCGCTGCCCGCCGCGTGGGGGGAATTCGACTTCGTCGTCGCGCGGCGGGTCCTGGGCGGGTTCGACGACGCCGACGCGATCCTCGCGACCCTGGCCCGTGCGCTGGACGGCAAGGGGCTGCTCATGGCGACCCTGCCCGGGGAGGAGGGCCGTGAGCAGGCCCGCAGGCTCCGCCGCGCGGTCGACGCGCTGGCGCCGGCGGGGTCGTCGCCGGTCGAGCGCGCCCAGGCGGGCCTCGACCTGCTCCGGGCGCTCCGGCCCGAGCACCCGATCCGCAGATACGACGCGGCGCGGCACGGGCCGAACCTCCCGAGCCTCGAGCGATTCGCCGCGAGCTACCTGGGGGACGGGCCGGACGAGTGGACGCTCGAGGGGGCGAGGGCGACGGTCGAGCGGGCGGGGTTGCGAGCGTTGTATGTCGCCGACCGCGCGCCGTGGCGGCCCGACCGGATCTTCGGCCCCGAGATCCCCGCGCGGCCTCCGGGACCGGGTCGCCGGCCTGGCGGAGGCCGACCTCGCCGTGCTCAAGGACGCCCTGGATGCCTCGCGGCACCCCGACGGCTACACCATCCACGCCTGCCCGGCCGATTTCGAGCCGCACCTCCCGGCCTGGCCCGATGATCCCGACCCCGCCGCTCTGCTCGCGCCTCGTCCCGCATGCGACGGGGCTCTCGGCCCCGGCCGGCCTCAACCCCGACCCGGCCGCCGCGCGAGGCCGCGTGACCCATCGGACGGCCTCCGGGGCGCTTGGCGAGCTCGAGGCCCGGTCCGATCGGGCGCTGCAGCTCGTCGACGGCCGGCGGACCATCGCGCGAGATCGAGGCGGGTCTTCCCGCCCCCGCCGCGCCCGAGGAGGCGGACGCACGCCGCGCCAGGTGGTCCGATCTCGCCAACTTCGGATTCATTCTGCTCGAATCGCCCGACCCGAGGCAGCATATCGACTGTATTCACCTCGGGCCCGGTGAAGGATCGGCTCGACTGCGCCTGTCCCCGCCGCTGGGTCCGGGCGTGCGAACGGCACGAACTCTGCACCATTTCCACCGTCGGCCCCGACGACCCGAAGGCCCCGGCACTCCGTGAGGCCCTGGACAGGCTCGGGGCCGAGGCAGTCATGGCCTGCGACCGGTGTCCCGATTACACCCCGGACGAGTAACAGGAAAGGCCGGCGTCGCGACGTCACGCACGCCTTTTCCCATGTCTCGGGCGCCCGTCACGACTTCGCGGATTTCAGTCGGATCAAGAAATTCGATCGACTTTCACACCTGGCATGACTAACATCGGCCTCGCAGGTCAGGGCCGAGCGGTGGGCCCGCCGTCACCTCTCTCTGGGAAATTCGGCCGGTCATTCCGTTCGGTCCGGCGCGATTCCGGCGGATGCCAGTAGCCAGTCCCGCGATCATCGGGCTATAATTGCTAAGATTAACCGATCTTCCGGCGGATCACTTCGCATGGCAATTGCAGGGGATCGGTATGAGTCGGGGCGGGTCAATGGCCTAATTCGGGGACACGGCTCCATGCCCACTCGCCTGGTGGCCTTGGATGAAGGGCCCGACATCCCCCTGGACCGCACGATGGTGGTCGTCGGACGTCACCCCCAGTGCGACGCGCGGCTCGACTCGCTCCGCGTCTCGCGCCATCACTGTTGCATGACCCAGGACAACGGCGAGGTCGTCGTTCGCGACCTGGGCAGCACGAACGGGGTCCGGATCAACGGCCAGCGTGTCGAGGTCGGGCGGCTCCGCCCCGGCGACGAGCTGTCGATCGCCCACATCCGCTACCGGCTCGAGAGCGGGGTCGGCCACGACATGACGCTGGCCGACGGCACGCCCGCGTGCTCCGCGACCACGACGACGGGAGCGGGCCGCCGATCGCCGTCGCCGTTCGCGCCGATGGCCGACCTGGAGAAGCCGCTGGCGGCCGCCGTGCGCGGGATGCTGCCGGCGGGCCTGGCCGACAAGTTTCAGGTGCAGGTCATCCTGAAGATGGAGAGCGATCGGGACATCGTCCCGCCGCCGGAGGCCTCCGCCGCATGTCGGCCCGACTCGTCCCTCTGAGCCTCGGCCCCGCGTCGGCGCCGGTCATCTCGCTCCAGCGCCCGGTCCTGCTCGTCGGCCGCCATGTCGAATGCGACGTCCGCATCGACGCCCCGCAGGTCTCGCGGCGGCACTGCTGCCTGGCGACGGCCTCCGACCGCGTGCTGATCCGCGACCTGGGCAGCCGCAACGGCGTCCGCGTCAATGGCCGGGTGGTCGAGGAGTCGGTCCTCCGGCCGGGCGACGAGGTCGCGATCGCCCAGTTTCTCTTCCGCCTGGAGGACCAGGCCCCGGCGCCGCCGCCCCCGCCCGCCCGCCCGGCCGCGCAGCGCGACCCGCTCGACGACCTGATCCCGATCGAGGACTGACCGGAAACCTCGCGCCGAAGTCCGCCGCCCCGTGGCCCATGCGCGCCGCTTGCCCTATATAATGGATGGTGACGCCCGCGGACATCCCCCGGCGCGAACGATCCAGCGACAGCGAGAGGAGAACCCCCATGCTCCGAGCTCATCGGTTGCTCATCCTGGGCGCAGCGGCCTTGCTGGCCCCGCCGGCCCTCGAGGCGAGGTCGCAGTATTATCCCTACGGCCAGGGCTGGGGCGGCGGCGGCTTCGGCGGCTGGGGCGGCGGCGACACGATCCAGGGCAGCGTCGCCCGCGGCATGGGCGCCTTCGCCGCCGGCGCCGGCGTGTACAACCTCGACACGGCCCAGGCCAACTCGATCAACGCCAACACACTCATGGGAATCAACCAGTACATGTACCTGTCCTCGATGGAGGCCGGGCGGATCGAGCGGATGCGGTACGCCAAGCACAAGCTCCTCGACGGACAAGAACCAGGAGGCGATCGCGCAGATCGCCGAGCAGATCCGCACCAACCCGACCGAGGCGCGATATCGACGACGGCGCGGCGCTGAACGCGCTGCTCGACGAGCTCTCGCACCCGAGCATCCTCGACGGCTCGTCGCTGCGGATGGCCAACGCCAGGATCGACGCCAACCTGATCAAGCAAGGTCCCGTTCCGCGACAACACCGACGCGGTGACGATCGCGCTCGATCAGCTCACCGACGAGAAGGCCTGGCCGCTCGTGCTCCGCGGCCACGACTTCGACGCCGAGCGGAAGGCCTACATCAAGGCCGTCGACGACGCCCTGGCCGCAGGACAGGGAGGGCGACCTCACGAGCGACACCATCGCCAAGGTCCGCGGCGCCGTCGGCGGCCCTCTCGAAGCGAGTGGCCGAGGTCATCCCGGCGAGCCGCCAGCCCGACCACCTCCAGGCGACCAGCTACGTCAAGGGCCTGGCCGGGTTCTCGAAGATGCTCGAGAAGCCCAACGTCGACGCGATCCTCGCCGACCTCTCGAAGGTCAAGGACACCACGGCCGGCAACCTGATCGCCTTCATGCACACCTACAACCTCCGCTTCGGGCCGTCGACCACGCCGGAGGTGCGCAGGGCCTATGGCCAGCTCTACGGGGCCCTGAGGGCGACCCGCGACAAGCTCCTCGGCCGGCCCGGCGAGCAGCCGATCGCCCGGGCGACGGGCGTCCCCGACGCGAGCGCGGCCGGGCAGATCTTCCAGGGCATCGACGACAAGCATCTCCACGCCACGCCGACCGCGCCGCCGCCGGGCAGCCCGCAGTGAGGCTGGCATAGCCCGTCAAATCGAAGTCGCGGCCCCCGCCGCCGACGCTTGCCGGGAGCGGGGGCCGCCGACGTTGCGGCGGAGAAGCCTCCGCGCCTGGCGATCGACGGCCACCCGTCGTTCACCGCCCCGGTCGCTCACCGAGGCGGTGGCCGGGATCACAGACCTTCGCCCGGCACGCGAGCCGGGAGGCCCGCCGCGGGCGGGTTCGCAGACCGCGCCGCGTTGACACCGGATTCCGCCGCGACCTATAATGCCCCCTTCGGTCGCGCCACCAAAGGATTAGGCGCAGGACGGCACGAGGCCGGACCGAGCGAGGGAGTCGTCCCGGGTCGTGGGACGTAACTCTCCGGCCCGATGGGCCTTCGGCCGCGGGCCGATCAAGGCGATCTTCTCCAACAAGCCGGGAGTGGCACGAATGGCGGTTCGCGTCGGCATCAATGGGTTCGGTCGGATCGGGCGGCTGGTCTTCCGCGTCATGGCGGCCAAGCCCGAGCGACTTCGAGATCGTCGCGATCAACGACCTGTCGGACGCCAAGCACCTGGCCCTCCTGCTGAAGTACGACAGCGTCCACGGCCGGTTCGACGGCACGGTCGAGGCCGGCGAGAAGTCGCCTGATCGTCAACGGCAAGGAGATCCAGATCACCCAGGAGAAGGACCCGGCCAACCTGCCGTGGAAGGCCCTGGGCGTGCCAGGTCGCCCTGGAGTCGACCGGCTTCTTCACCAACAAGGCAGTCGCTCCAGAAGCACATCGACGCCGGCGCCGAGCGGGTCGATCCTCTGCGCCCCGGCCAAGGACAAGCTCGACGCGACGATCGTCCTCGGCGTGAACGACGACACGCTCAAGCCCGAGCACCGGATCATCTCCAACGCGTCGTGCACGACGAACTGCCTGGCCCCGATGGCCAAGGTGCTCCACGAGACCTTCGGCATCGAGAAGGGCCTGATGACGACCTGCCACGCCTACACGAACGACCAGCGCGTCGCCGACCAGATCCACTCCGACCCCTACCGCGCCCGCGCCGCGGCGATCAACATCATCCCGTCCACGACCGGCGCCGCCAAGGCCGTCGGCGAGGTGATCCCCGAGCTGAACGGCAAGCTCACCGGCTACGCCCTCCGCGTGCCCGTGCCCGACGGCTCGATCACCGACCTGACGTCGCTCTTCAAGAAGGACGTGACCAAGGACGAGATCAACGCCGCCATCGAAGGCCGCCGCCGAGGGGCCGCTCAAGGGCATCCTCGAGTACGCGACCGACCCGCTCGTCTCCAGCGACATCATCGGCGACCCGCACTCGTCGCATCTTCGCGTCCGACTGGACGACCGTCATCGGCGGCAACATGGTCAAGATCATCTCCTGGTACGACAACGAGTGGGGCTACTCGAACCGGACGGCCGAGCTGATCTCGATGCTGGCCAAGCTGGGCTGAGCGATCCGCGCCTGTCCGTAGGCTCCGCCATGCGGACCGTCTCCGAGCGATGGCCTGGCCGCATCGGAGCATGGTCCGCGTGCGCGGACTCCTACGAGCATTCAAGGACCATCCCCTTGCCCAAGCAGACGATTCGCGACCTCGCCCTGAACGGGCAGCAAGGTCCTGGTCCGGGTCGATTTCAACGTCCCCCAGACGCAAGGACGGCGACGTCTCCGACGACCGCCGGATCCAGGCCGCCCTGCCGACCCTGAAGTACGCCCTCGACCAGCGGCGGCAGCCTGATCCTCGTCAGCCACCTCGGCCGGCCGACCGGCGACCCGGCCGCCGACGCCCCGTTCAAGCTCGACAAGGTCGCGGCCCGGCTCGCGCGAGTTGCATCGGCAAGCCGGTCAAGAAGGCCGACGACACGGTCGGGCCCGCGGCCGAAGGCCGCTCGCCGCAGCCCTCCAGCCCGGCGAGATCCTCGTCCTGGAGAACGTCCGGTTCAACAAGGGCGAGAAGAAGGGCGACCCCGCCTTCGCCGCCGAGCTGGCCGGGCTGGCCGACGCCTACGTCAACGACGCCTTCGGCACCTGCCACCGCGACGAGGCCTCGATGGTCGCCGTCCCCGAGCAGTTCCCGCCGGAGGACCGGGCGATCGGCTTCCTCGTCGAGAAGGAGTTGCAGATCCTCGACACGCTGCTCGGCCAGCCGAAGCCGCCCTATGATCGCCGTGATGGGCGGGGCCAAGGTCTCCGACAAGATCCTCGTCATCGAGAACCTCCTGCCGAGGATCGACAAGCTGCTCGTCGGCGGGGCGATGACCTACACGTTCCTCAAGGCCCAGGGCCACCAGACCGGCAAGAGCCGCGTCGAGGCCGACAAGCTCGACGAGGCCCGCGAGCTGCTGGAGCTGGCCGGGCCGAAGCTCGTGCTGCCGGTCGACCACCTCGTCGCCGACGGCGCTCGAGGCGACCGCGAAGACGCAGGTCGTCGAAGGGTCGGACATCCCCGACGGCTGGTTCGGCCTCGACATCGGCCCGAGACGATCAAGCTCTACGGCGACGATCATCAAGGACGCCGGCACGGTCGTCTGGAACGGCCCGATGGGCAAGTTCGAGGACGAGCCGTTCGCGGCCGGGACGAAGGGCGATCGCCGAGGCGATGGCCGCGTCGAAGGCCGTCACGGTCGTCGGCGGCGGCGAGACGGCCGAGGCGGTCGAGCAGTTCGGCTTCGCCGACAAGGTCAGCCACGTCTCCACCGGCGGCGGGGCGTTCCTCGAGTCGCTCGAAGGGAAATCGTTCAACTCCTTGAAGGTCATACCCGATCGTTAACAGATCGGATACGCTCGGATAGACGGTCGCTGCACCCGCCCCGAGGCGGGCTGCGCGACCCGAGAAAGTGGACCAGGAATGACGGCGGATCAGACCTCACCCGCGGCGCGAGCCGCGCGGCTGAACGCGTGGGACGCGGCCACCCGGCCGTTCGTCACGCCGTCGCTCCTCAACTGCGACTTCGCCCACGTCGCCGACGAGCTGGATCGGCTCAAAGCGGCCGGCGTGGTCGGCGTCCATCTCGACGTGATGGACGGCCACTTCGTCCCCAACCTCTCCTACGGGGCGCCGGTGATCGCCGACTGGCGCAAGGTCACCGACTTCCCGTTCGACGCCCACCTGATGATGTCCGACCCCGGGCGTTATCTCGACGACTTCGTCAAGGCCGGCTGCGACGTCATCATCGTCCACATCGAGGTCTTGCCCGACCCGGTCCGGCTGCTCCGGCGGATCCGCGACGGCCGGCTGCCGGGCCTCGCTCTGCCTGAACCCGCCGACGCCCCTCTCGGCGATCCTCCCGTACCTCGACGAGGTCGACGACGTGCTGGTGATGAGCGTGATGCCGGGCTTCGGCGGCCAGAAGTTCGACGCCTCGGTGCTCGACAAGGTCCGCGCCCTCCGCGCGGGCCACCCGAGGCTGTCGATCTCGATCGACGGCGGGATCAACCCGACGACCGTGGCCGACGCCGTGGCCGCCGGGGCGAACCAGCTCGTCGCGGGGTCGGCGGTGTTCCGCAAAGACAGGAATTACGCGGCGGCCCTGGCCGAGTTGGCCGAAGGGGCGCGCCGCGGGACCGAACGAGGCCGCGGATCGGCGCCCCCTGCCCCTCCGCCGCACCCCGAATGACCCAGGTGGTCCTCATCCGCCCCGGCGCGACCGTCTACGACGAGCAGAACCGCGTCCAGGGCTGCCTCGACCTCCCGCTCGAGCGACCGCGGCCGCGCCGAGGTCGCCACCCTCGCCGAGCAGCTCGCCGGCCTTGACCTGGCGGCGCTGTATTGCGGGCCGAGTCAGAGCGCCTTGCGGACCGCCGAGGCCGTCGGCCGGGCCCTCGGCCTGCGCCCGCGGCGGGTCGACGAGCTGCGGAACCTGGACCAGGGGCTCTGGCAGGGGCTGCAGGTCGACGAGATCCGCCGCCGGCACATGAAGGTCTTCCGCCAGTGGTCCGACGACCCCTTCGCCGTCCAGCCGCCGCAGGGCGAGGACTGCGAGGAGGCCATCGACCGCGTGAAGGCCGCCATCAAGCCGCTCGTCAAGCGGCACCGCGACGAGGCGATCGGCCTGGTCGCGTGCGAGCCGATCGCGCAGCTCATCGCCGCGCTGCTCCGCAACGACCCGCACGTCCAGCTCGACGACCACGTGCCGACCGGCGGCTACGAGACGATCACCGTGGCCCCGGAGTGGGGCCGCAATGGCGACGCGGGGTGAGTAAGATGGAAGGAACCACCGGCACCCGGACCGTGGCCGAGCCGGCCGGGCGTCCCTCGGTCGCCGATCCGGCCCGCGCCTCGCGGGCCGCGGGAGTCTCGTCGACCATGGCGCGGAAGAGCGGCGGACCGAACCCCTGGGACGGCCACTTCGAACGCAAGCGCGTGCCCGAAGGGGTCTGGATGCGCTGCGACCGCTGCGGGGCCACGCTCGTCACCAAGCAGGTGGTCGAGAACCTGTACGTCTGCCTCGAGTGCAACCACCACTTCACCGTCTCGGCCGCCGAGCGGATCGACCAGATCCTCGACGCCGACACGTTCGAGGAGTGGTTCGCCGACCTCCGCCCCGGCGACCCGCTCGAGTTCAACGACCGCCGCCCCTACCCCGAGCGCGTCAAGGCCGAGCAGGAGCGCACCGGCCTGAGCGAGGCCGCGGTCGTCGGCCAGGGCTTCATCAAGGGCATCCGCGTCGTCTTCGGCGTCACCGACAGCTCGTTCATCATGGGCAGCATGGGCTCGGTGGTCGGCGAGAAGCTGACCCGGGCCATCGAGGAGGCGACCCGCCAGGAGCTTGCCGATCATCATCGTCTCCGGGTCGGGCGGCGGGGCCCGGATGCACGAGGGCATCTTGTCGTTGATGCAGATGGCCAAGGTGTCTCAAGCCATCGGCCGCCACAACGCCGCCGGCGGCCTCTACATCAGCGTCCTGACCCACCCCACCATGGGCGGCGTCGCCGCGAGCTTCGCCTCGCTCGGGCGATATCATCCTCGCCGAGCCCAGGGCTTTGATCGGGTTCGCCGGGCCGAAGGTCATTCAGCAGACGGTGCGGGTGCAGCTTCCGGAGGGGTTCCAGACGAGCGAGTTCTTGCTGGAGCACGGGTTTGTCGACCGGATCGTGCATCGGAAGGACTTGCGGAGTCTGCTGGCGCAATTGATCGACTATGTGTCGCCTTGATTTCGGGTCAATCCATTAGCGTTGAATATTTATCTATGCAACTCAATCTCGCCCAAACTGTGTTCGACTATCTCAGCAAGCATCCAGAAGAGCGATTCACTGCACGCCAGATCGCGGCGTGGGTCTTCGAGAACCATGCAGAAGAATGTCGAGAAAAGAAGAACCGGAGTAAGCGCGACTTCATACCTCTCGATACAGACGCCGCGCTCGTTCAGCAGCTGGTCGCCGAGATCGGTTCCCAACGGCCAAAGATGGAGAAGAGGTGGTCCCAACTGAAGACGACGGATGGAAGGCCACGCAAGTACTATTACAGCCCACTGACGGATGAGGCCGAGGTAGCTGCAATCGGCGGGTCGCTCGACATGGATGCCGAGGACCTTTATCGCAAACAAGCGGAGCGCAACCTCTATCCGCTGCTCAGTGAATACCTATGGCGCGAGTTGAACCTTTACAGCAAGCGGATCGACGAGAAGCGGTCTCAGAATAGCCGGGGCCGCGGTGGCAACCACTGGCTGTTTCCCGACCTCGTCGGGCTGCAGGATTTGAGCGCCGACTGGCACACCGAGATCAGGGACTGCGTGAAACAAATAGCCGATCGGAAGACAAAACTATGGTCGTTCGAGGTCAAATCTCGGATCAATCGTTCAAATGTCCGCGAGGCGTATTTTCAGGCCGTCAGTAACTCATCCTGGGCAAATTACGGCTATCTGGTTGCATCCGAGATCCAGGCTGCGGAAGGGGAATTGCGTATACTTGCCGGTCTACATGGCATTGGTCTAATCAAGCTTGACGAAGAGAGTCCTGCGGATAGTGAGATCATTATCCCAGCGCGGAGCGTCCGGATGTCGACTGGAACGTCGCTAATCGGTTGGCCAATGAAAATGCGGATTTTTTGAGATTTGTTAAATTGCTTCGGCAATTCTACCAAACCGGCGACCATAGCCTCTCAGAATGGGATCTCCCCAAGGACTGAGACAACATGAACACCCTGCTCTCTAGAATCACGATCGACCGCGCCATCTGCCATGGTAAGCCGTGCGTCCGCGGTCTTCGCTATCCGGTCGAGACGCTCCGGGAATTGCTCAGCTCCGGCATGACGAACGAGGAGATCCTCTCCGACTACGAGGACCTGGAGCGCGAAGACCTTCTCGCCGTCCCGGCTTTCGTCGCGCCGTTCGCGAGCGCCCCATATCCGGCGGATGGCTCTGGTGGCTCCCAGAACGGGTGAGACGAGGCACGGCCCACGATGGCAGGATGCCTACGCAGGCCTCGCGGCAGGAAATGTGCGGGGATAGTATTGGGGCCGCTATCTCGCTCCTGGCCCCGAAGACTCCGACCTCGGAATCGCTCACCTCCCCGGAGGGATTCCCATGCTCCAATCCCCAAGCACTCGCCCGGCGACCCTCTTCCTCGCCGGCCTGCTCGTCGTCGCCACGGCGGTCCTCGCCGAGGACCGATCGGCCGAGGCAATCCTCAAGGACTACGACGCCGTCGCGACGCTACCGGATCTCGGCAAGGCCAAGACCAAGCGCGCCTTCCTTGAGGCCAGGGCCAAGCGGCAGAAGGCCCTAACTCGGCGCGAAGAGCTGGCGCTGGAGCTCTATCGCACTCACGCCGATCACGAGCGGGTCCCCAAACTGATGGCCGCGCGGTGGGAGGCTCGCCTCGCCGACCCGAAGAAGGCCGAGGGGGTCCAGAAAGAGGTCGGGGAGGTGCTCGCCAAGGGCGGAAGCGACGGGCTGCTCAGGGAGGCGGCGTTCGTCAAGGCGACGCTCGCGATCCGCAAGAGCGGCCGGAATCCCGCCGCCGCGCTGCCGGGCGTCGAGGATTTCATCCGCCGCGACCCGAAGGACGAGCGCGGGGCGATGCTCCTCTCCGACATCGCGGGGAGCCTGCCCGAATCGCCCCAGCAGGAGACGCTGCTCGCCCGCATCCTCGACGCCTATCCCAAGAGCCCCTATGCCGAGGAGATCCGCGAGATCCGCGCAGCCAAGGCGGCGGGCGCGGGCGACGCGTCGGGCCGGATCGGCAAGCCGTTCGAGCTGGCCTTCGCCGATGCGACCACCGGCACGCCGGTCTCGATCAAGGGTCTCAAGGGCAAGGTCGTCGTGATCGATTTCTGGGCGACCTGGTGCGGCCCGTGCGTCGCCGAGCTGCCCAAGATGAAGGAGCTGTATCAGAAATACCGCCGCCAGGGCGTCGAGTTCATCGGCGTTAGCCTCGACCAGCCCAGGGACGAGGGCGGGCTCGACAAGCTCGCGCAGTTCGTCGAGTCGAACGAGGTCCCCTGGCCCCAGTTCTACCAGGGAGACGGCTGGAAGAGCGAGTTCTCGAGCTCCTGGGGCATCCGCTCGATCCCGGCCGTCTTCCTCGTCGACGCCGAAGGCAAGCTGGCCAGCACGAAGGCCCGGGGCAAGCTCGACGAGCTGATCCCCGAATATCTCGACCGCGCGAAGAAGACCCGCAAGCGTTGACCCGGTCCGGTGGCCCCGACGGGGAATCCGCGAGACTTCCGCCGACGTCGGAGGTTAGTTCCCTTAACTGACCTTCCCCCCGGGCCTGTCCGGGCTCGAACGCGGCGGACTCTCCCCATGAACACGCGACGGATCTGGCTTCACGCGTCGTGGATCGTGGCCCTCGCAGCGGGCCTGACGATCGTGCCTGGGACGATCGCGAAGGGCGGCCGGGGCGGGCACGGCGGTGGACATGCGCCGAGGGCGCCGCATATCTCCTCGGGTCATCACGGGGGAGGCGGCAAGCCGCAGACGTTCAAGGCGCCGAAGATGCCCCATGTCTCGGCCCCCTCCCACAAGAACGGCGCGAAGTCGGCGCAGGTCCATCACAACAACAACGGCACGAACCACGCCACGTCCTCGACGGCGCATCACAACGGGGCGTCCGCGAACGGGGTCGCCGCGGTCAACACGTCCCACACCAGGGCCGGTAACGCCTCCCCGAACGCGTCGATGAGCGCGTCTCGCAACGCCAAGGCGGCCGCGAGCCCGGCTACCGGCGTCAATCCGTCGCGCAACACGGCGGGCGTCGTCGGCTCGGCCGCCGCGCTCGGGTCGTCCGGCGCGATGGGCCACAATGGCAACGGCTACACCTACGGCACCGGCACGTGGGCCCGCAACTATCGGGCCTACGGCTACGGGCACGGTTACCGCAACCGCTATTACGGCCGGGGCTACGGCTACGGCCGTTCGCAGGGGAACAACCGTGCGGTCGTCTCGCGGCTCCGGTCGGTGCACGTCGAGCCTGGCGCGGATCGATCACGACTACCAGGGCCACCGCGTCCGCGCGATGCATTCGATCTCGATGGCGATCCGCCAGCTCTCGCACCGGTCGATGATCTACCAGGGCACGGGCTTCGCGTCCGGTATGAACAACGGGCGGAACACCTCGCGATGGGCCGGAACGACAACCTCGGCGCGAACGGCCGGCGGGGCCAGCCGATGTCCCAGGCCCAGTCCGACGCGCGGATGGGCCAGTCGCTGCGGACCTTGCAGGGGATCGACATGCAGCTCGCCAACCAGGGATCGAACACGACCGGCCACGCCCGGGCGCGCGGGCACGTCACGGTGGCGATCCGCGAGCTGAACACGGCGCTGTCGATCCGCTGAATCCGCGGACCCGCCCGTCGAATCACTCCGCCGCGGCCTCGAGCGACTTCGAGATCAGCAGGCCGCTCTCGGCCACCTCGATCGCGTAGACCTTCCCCATGATCTCGATCTCGGCCTCGTAGGTGGGATGACTGATCCCGCTCGACCGGGTGATGTCGCGGATCGTACCGCCCTTGGCGTGCTCCTGGAGCGTGGCCTTCACGGGCGCCGGGCAGCCCGAGAGCTCGACATCCTCGTCGTCGATCACCAGCACCTTCTCGACGAGCGTGCCGTCCTCGGCGACGACGAGCTCGTAGGCCTTGTCCTTGCGGTGGACCACGGCCTCGTAGACCGTGACGCCGTACCTCATGTCCCGGCCGACCGACTCGACCTTCTGCGCCGAACGCCTCCTCGCGGAACGTCGCCTGCACCGCCCCGGGGCAGCGCTCGAACGCGATATCACCGTCGTCGACGGCCAGGTTCATCTCGGTGAGCGTGCCGTCCTCGAGCACGCCGATCGAATACATCTTGCCGCCGATCGCCGCGTCGGCCCAGTAGACCGTGCCCTCGTCCTCGTCCTCCCTGGTGACGACCTGGATGTGGGCCCCCTTCGCCTCGGCCTGGAGCGCCTTGCGCACGGCCGCGGGGCAGTCGGCGAACTTGATCTCCTGCCCGTCCCTGACGATCCCCGGAAACAGGAGCGAGGCCGTCACGACCCAGATCGGCGGCATGGCGACCCTCCACAGCTCTTCGTCCCGAGTGGCACGGACACCTCACGACGCCGTTTCAGTCTCGGTCGGCGAGGCCGGCACCGTCAAGTCCATCGGACCGATCACACGACCACCCCGCCCAGCGACGCCCCGCGCCCGTCCTGACCGAGGAGTTGCAGCAGGTAGTTGTCCTGCGGGTACGCATGCCCGAGGTACTGCCGGAACCCCTCCGCGTAGTCGACGCCGACCTCGGCCCCGCGGGCCTTGCCCCAGCTCGCCTGGCTGTCGAGATACTCGTCGATCCCGTGCTGCTTCAGCAGCCAGTTCCGCTGGCTGGCGTGGCAGGCGAGCATCGCCCGCTTCGTCGGCGAAGACCGACGTGACGTCGACGTGGAAGTGCACCGCCGACCGGGCGGCCGTCGCGGTCGTGCCCCTCGATCGGGTCGACGAAGTAGAGGTGGGGGATCCTGGCCAGCGGCGGGGCGGGCTCCCACTGCCGGGTCACGTAGTTCGGGATCGGCGCGGCGAAGCAGGCGTCGCGGACGAGCCGGCTGCGTCGTCTCGTGGTCGCACATGTAGTCGACCGGCGGGGCCGTCAGGACGATGTCGGGCCGCGACCGCCGCAGGACACTCGACGACCCGTCGGCGCGACTCGTCGTCGTCGAAGATCGCCAGGTCGCGGAATTCCAGGCAGAGGTACTCGGCCCCGATCAGGTCGGCCGACGCCTTCGCCTCGGCCCGGCGGATCGCGGCGATCGTCTCGGCGTCGTGCTCGGCGCTGCCGCAGTCGCCGGGGGTCATCGTCGCGATCGTGACGTGACACCCGCCCTGCGCGAGCAGCGCGAGCGTCCCCGCGCACTGGAACTCGACGTCGTCGGGATGGGCGTGGATGGCCAGGACGCGGACGGCGGTCGGACATGGTCGGATGCCTCAGTATCGAGGGTCCGATCGAGGGCTGCGACCAGTCGGCCGCTTTATCGCAAACTGGCGAGCACGTCGCAGAATCCGCAACGGTCGAACGCTGTGTCGGAAATTTTCTCGAAAAATGTTCTCGCGTGCGCTAGGCGACCTGTGTACATTAGCCGCCAAAGGGTCAGTTGGTGATCGTCCGTGTCGTGGTGTCCATGCGGACGGCCGCGAGCGATCGTGATGCATGGCCCAGGGTCGATGGACCGGCCCCACCCCGTTCCGGAGAGCAGTCCCATGGCCGACCTCGACGCACTGACCCCGCGGCAGCGCGAGATCTACCAGTTCATCCGCGGCAAGATCCAGGGCCGCGGCTACGGCCCGACGGTCCGCGAGATCGGCACCGAGTTCAAGATCAAGAGCCCCAACGGCGTGATGTGCCACCTCAAGGCGCTCCAGAAGAAGGGCCTGATCCACCGCGAGCCGAACATGTCGCGGGCGATCCAGCTCCTCGACGACCCGACCTCGGCCCCGCAGCAGGGCGTGAAGCTCCTCGGCCGGATCGCCGCCGGCTCGCCGATCGAGGCGATCGAGCAGACCGACGAGGAGCTCGAGCTTCTCCGAGTGGGAGGGGGCCGACGACAAGTTCGCCCTCCAGGTCACCGGCGAGTCGATGATCGACGAGCACATCGCCGACGGCGATTTCGTCGTCATCCAGCGCCAGGAGCAGGCCCGCGACGGCCAGATCGTCGCCGTCCGCGACGACGACGGCGAGGCCACCCTCAAGCGGTTCTACCGCGAGAAGAACCGCGTCCGCCTCGAGCCCGCCAACAAGACGATGAAGCCGATCTATCGCGACAAGGTCGACATCCTGGGGGTGCTGGTCGGGGTCGTCCGGAAGTATTGAGCCGAAGGCTCTGATCGACCTGGACGACACGGGGCTCGGCGGATAGCCTGGGCCCTCGCGATCACGTAGGGTCCGCTCTTACGGACCTCCCGATCGCGAATGGCCCTCGTTCGAGAAGGTCGCAATCGCGGACCCTACGGGATCGGCTTGAGCGACGGATCGCCGATGCCTGTCGACACGATCGCCACGGATTTCGTCCGCCTCTTCACCGACGGCGCCTGCAGCGGCAATCCCGGTCCCGGCGGCTGGGCCTACATCCTCGCACCACCCGTCGAGCGGCCAGGTCGCGCGACGCCTCGGGGGCCGAGCCGGCGACGACGAATAACCGGATGGAGCTGATGGGCGTCATCGAGGGGCTGGCAGCCTCAAGCGGCCGTGCCGGGTCGAGCTGGTGACCGACAGCCAGTACGTCGGCAAGGGGATCGCCGAGTGGATGCCCAAGTGGAAGGCCCAGGGCTGGCGCCGGAAGGAGAAGGGGCAGTTCAAGCCCGTCGTGAACCTCGACCTCTGGCAGAAGATCGACGAGCTGCTCGGCCGCCACAAGGTCGACGTCACCGTCGTCCTCGGCCACAACGGCCACCCCGAGAACGAGGCGTGCGACCGCATGGCCGTCGCGGCGTACAAGGAGCTCAAGAAGGGCTTCTGACCGCGGCACGAATCCTCGTCAACCGAGCACCTGCGCCACCGCCGCCCTCGCCCGCTTCATGAGCGGGCTGTCGGGCGCTCTTCGTCCCGGGGACGTACGACAGCGACGCCGCCGCGAGCGGCGCCTGCCACTTGGGAGTCATTCGCCAGCAGGCACTCCTCCCAGACCGCCGCGCCATACTTGTATTCGTGAGCATCCCGGCTCTTGTGGAAGATCAGCCGCCGCGCCTCGGCGAAGAGCCGGTCGGGCGTGCCGCCGGCCTGGAGATAGCCCAGCGCCTTCCGCGCGGCCAGCCCGCGGTCGCTCGTCACGGCGTCGAAGACCTCGACCACCCCCTCGTCCCCCTTCGCCGACACCGACTCCGCCTCCATCGCGTCGAGCCCGGCCCCCTTCGCGACCTTGATCCGATCGCGATACGCGGGAATCCAGCCGACGGCCTGGAGCAAGGCGAGCCGACGGTTCGCATCGTCGCCGCTGTTGTTGAAAATATAATGGAGCGCATTCGCCGCGGTGACGGCGTGGAGCGAGACGATCCCCGGGTTCTTCACGAGCCACTCGTTGCCGGCCAGCACGACGGCGTCCCAGAGCGAGCCGGGGGCGACGCCGTCGTTGAGCAGCCGGAGGGCCTCGGCCGACGCCGCTTCGGCGTCGGCCTGGCGGAGCGTGGCGAGCAAGGAGCGCGTCGCGCCGGCATCCGCCCTGCCCTGTTGCCAGTCGTCGCGGACCTTCTTGATGTTCGCGAGGTTGGCCTCGTACGGGCCGACGGCCACGGGGCGCTTGTCGCCCTGCAGGTCCAGCAGGCCATAGGCGAGCGAGCGGAGGACGGGCTCGGCGTGCTGCCAGCCGATGGCCTGGAGGGTCCGCCAGCACTGCATGGCGAAGATGGCCTTGTGGCCGATGTCGCGCTGGTCGCGGACGGCGTAGCGCCAGAACGCCTCCATCGTCTCGGCCGCGCCGCTGCCGCGGGCCAGGCCCGAGACCGCCGCGTCGGCCGCGTCCGAGTCCCACGCGTCCATCGCCTTCACGAACGCCTCGCGCGCCGCGCGGGGCTTCGGCACGCGGCCTTCGTCGACCTTGCTCAGGGTCCAGTCGCCCTCCTTGACGTCCTGGGCCTGCGAGTTCTTGAAGTTGTCGAGCGCCCAGAACAGCGGCAGCAGCCGCTCGTCGACGGCCGAGGCCTGGCCGAGCAGGTGGGCCGAGTTGATGACCATCACCGCGTGGAACTTGAACCCGACCGGCCTCGGCTTGATGTTCCGGATGCCCGCCAGGAACAGCCCCGAGAGCAGGTCGCGGTACGACAGCCCCTTCTTCAGCTCGCGCCAGCGCGACCTCGAAGACCCGGTCGCGCGGCGTCTCCTCGATCCACCGGACGACCGGCTCGATCTCGGGCCGGAACCGGACCGCATCCGGCCCGACGGCCATGTCGGCCCTCGCGGGCGTGACGCGTGCCAGCCCCTCGATCGCCCCCAGCCCCGCCAGCCCGAGGACCGAGCTGGACTGCAAGAACTGCCGACGGCGGAGCGTCCCTCGCATGGCGGGCCTCCTTCGCGTGCCCGTTCCGGGCGCGAGCTGTCGTGATGAACCGACCCCAGGCCGATTATGGCGCACGGCGGAAGGCCCCGCCAGTCGGTCGCCCTTGCCCGGGCTCGGATACCGGGTTACGTTCGAAAATGAGCGGATCGAGCTCACCGCCGCGTCCCACGTACCGTCCGCGGAGCCGAGCCGTGACTCGCCAGGCCATCCTCGACCGTCTGAACGCCGAGGCCCCCACGCTGCGGCGGAAGAACGACGTCAAGACGCTGGCCGTCTTCGCTCGATGGCCCGCGGTGACGACCGGGAGGGGAGCGATGTGGACGTTTTCGTCACGTTCGAGGGCCCAACTACGTTCGACAACTTCATGGGCCTGAAGGTGGACCTTGAGGACCTGTTCGAGAGACGCGTGGACCTCCTCACCGTGAAAAGCCTGGGGCCCGGTATGTGGGAGGAGATCGAAAGGGAGGCCATCCTTGTCCCGTGAGCCGGAGTAAAGAACGCCTCGCCGCGGCAGCTCTTCTGATCCCCTCCGCCCTTGCGGGGGAGGGTAGGGTGGGGGGTCGAGAGGCCGAGGCCATTCCGAAGAACCCCCCACCCTACCCTCCCCCGCAAGCGGGGACGGTTTCCAGAGGGGCCAGCCCGCGGCGCCGCCCTCACCCCTCCCCCGCCAGCCCCGCCACGATCCTCGCCGTCTCGACGCTCACCCGCACGACGCGCTCGACGAGGTGGACGATGAACTCGGGGTCGTCCTTGCGGTTCGGGTCGGAGACGAGGCCGCTGCGTTTGTCGGTCGTGACGCGGTACTGGTCGATCACCCACTCCAGGGCCGAGCGGTTGCCCAGGCGATAGGCGAAGGCCTCGGGCGGGAGGCCGGCCAGGGTGAGCGTCTCGTTGACGACCAGGGCCGACTTGTCCTTCGTCAGCTTCATCGCCTCGACGCGGAACGAGGGCGTCCTGACCCCCTCGGCCACGACCCACTCCAGCGGCCAGCTCGATAAATCGAGCTCGGGATCGAGGCGAAGTTCTGGGGGGCGATGATGCTTCGGTCGAGGCGGACCCGATCGCAACGCGGGATGATGATGGAGAAGGGTCGGCCTGCGTCTGACGCTTGCCGGGCGATCCGCTCCTAGCTACCGTCAAAGGGCTACGTCTCTCTTTCAGGCGCCCAGCGTCGGAGGGTAACGGCTTGGGCGCACGTGGTGAGTTAACACACCCATGTCCTCTCCATCGCCAGATTTGCTAGCCGGCATCCGCTCGAAAATCGAACGGGCCAAAAAGCATGTCTCTGACCTGGATGCCACAGTCCGCACCTTCCACGATTCCAACCCGTACAAAGTTGGAACCAAGCGCGATCCTGATACGCGAAAACTGATCTATTACGTAACTCATGTCGAGCCTGTCCCCGGTGAGGTCACACAGATCATGGGCGATGTCTTCGCCAACTTGGTCTCGGTCCTCGATCACTTGGCTTTCCGGCTTCACCGAAAACACACCCCTGGTAGTCTCGGACGTCACGTCTATTTTCCCATCGTCCGCGATGCAAAGACGATGACAGAATATATATCTGCGCATAAGCGAAAAGTAGAGGGAATCGAGCCGACGAGCCCGTCATCCCGGCCCTGGACGCACTCGAACCATACCAGGGAGGGAAGGGGCATCAACTTTGGGTGCTCAACGAATTGAATAACCTCGCCAAGCACCGAGACCTGATCGCTGTCGGATCGATGTACGGCAGCGTGGACATAGGCACCTACATGCACACTCGATTCAAGAAGTCTCCGATTAGTCGCAACTGGCCCGAAGTGTCCGCCTTCACGGACTTGACCGCCTTTTTGGAGGTGGCCGACACCAAATGCCCGCTGAAGGTCGGCGACGAACTCTTCATCGGATCTCCTGACGACGAACCGGACCCTAAAATGAAGTTCACCCTTGGAGTAACGCTCAACGAGCCGCAGATCATTACGGCGGGGCCGCTGATCGAAACGGTCCATCAACTCGCTGGCCTTGTGGACGGCATCGTCAACGAATTCGCCCGATACCTGTGAGCGTCCCGGAATCGCGGCCCCCGTCGCGCAACCGCGCGGTCCTGACTTGCCTGTTGGCATCATCGCTCTAACCGCAAAGTTTCGATAGCGATCCCTTGCCCGAATGCCCGGGGAAGTTCACTGCCTAGAGTTTTATTCACTGTTTTGACGCCTAATTCGGACGGGCGGCGGGGTTAATGTGCAAGGCCTGTCCCTCGTGCGAAACGAACCCAATTTGCCTCGTCCCGGCCCTCGGTCGAACGGCAGGCTGGGGGGTTTATGTCGGAAATTCCATCAAGTGAGATGAACATAACCGAACGAAGTCGCTCGTGACTTGCACGCTCGGGTTCGGTCCGCGGGATGAGTCGGGCCGAGGCGAACCCGAGACCCCGGGCTAGGCCACCTCGGTCGGCTTGCCCGAGGCGACGAGGTAGATGCCCAGGCCGACCAGGCCGCCGCCCAGGATCAGGGGGGGCGTCAGGCGGTCGCCGCGCAGGAGGTTGCCCAGGGCGATGCCGAAGAGCGGGGTCAGGAAGGCGATCGTCGCCAGCCGACCAGCGGAATAGCGGGCGAGGAGGATCAGCCAGAGGCTGAAGCACAGGCCCGACGACGCAAGCCCTTGATACAGAACGCCCCCGACCGACGCCGCCGTGAAGTGATAGCCCGAAAACCCCTCGAACACCACGCTCGTCACCGTCACCATCCCCAGCGCGATCCAGGACTGGGCGAACACGAGCGTCCGGGCCGGGATCTGCGGGAAGGTGAGCTTCTGGACGATCGTCTGGACCCCGAAGACGACCGCCGAGACCAGCACGACCAGGTCGCCCTCGAGCCCGCCCCCGAGCTGCAACTGCCTGGCGAGGATGACCGTTACGCCCGACGCGGCCGTCAGCAGCCCGAGCCACCCCCGCGGGCCGAGGTGCTCGCCCAGGACGAGCCATGCCAGCGGGGCAGTGATCAGCGGATGCACATTGATGAAGACCGACGACCGGCCGGCCTCGCTCTGGCTGACGCCCCAGTTGAAGGTGGCGATCTGGACGGCCGTCATGGCGGCGTTGAGGACCAGGAGCGGCCAGTGTCGCCGGGCCACTCCGAACCCCGTCCCGCCCCGATAGCAGACCCACGCCACGACCGGCAGCGCGGCCACGAACCGCAGCGCCGCCCCTCCCAGGGGGGGCAGGGCGTGGTCGGCGATGGCGAACTTGGTCGCGACCGAGTTCCCGCCCCAGAGCAGGCAGCAGAAGACGGCGACCGCCACCCCCGCGGGGTCCAGGGGCCGGGACGGCGTCGGGGCGGGCATGGGCGGTGGGGTCGGCGAGGGCCGGCTCACTTCGCCTTGGCCTTCTGCCGCGCGGCGGCCTCGGCGAGGACGGCCTCGGGGTCCTCGTTGAACAGGTCCTTGCAGCCCGAGCAGCAGACCCAGTAGGTCTTGCCCTTGTAGCTCACCTGGGTCGTCCCCCGCCCCTCGGTGACGATGCAGACCGGCCCCGACTCGCCCGAGGCCGCGAAGGCCACGCCCTGGCGGGTGTAGCCGACCTCGGCCAGCCGGCGGAGGCCGGAGCCGTCCTCGCTCTTGCCCTCGAAGAGCAGGAGGAAGCGGGTGTCGTGGAGGGGGGTCAGGACGAGCCGGCGAGGGCCGTCGGCCTCGGGGCCCTCGGCGGAGAGGACCAGGGGCTTCTTCTCGACATAAGTGCCTGCGAAGGACCGCTTCGAGCCGTCGGCGAGCACGGTGTCGAGGACGAACTCGTGCGGGCCCTTGCCGGGGCGGAGGGTGGCCGAGCGGAGGAGCTTGCCCCTGGCGACGGTCAGCTCGAGCGCGGCGGACTCCGGAGTGAGCTTCCAGGCCCATCCGCCGGTCTCGGTCCAGGCTCCTTTGGCGCTGCCGCGCTGGGGTTGGCCGGTGCCCCGCCACTCGCCGACGAGGCTCGCGAAGGGCTTCAAGGCCGCCTGGTCGGCGCGTCGACCGGGCTGGGGGCCGTCGGCGGCGAGGAGCAGGACGGCGGCCGCGGCGAGGCAGGTTCGGGCGGTCATGGGTTCAGGGTCCGATCGGCGTTGTCCCCGGTGGGGAGTAACCCCGTCATCCGCCGCCGGTGTCGCCGGGGCGGGCGGTCCACTGGTCGGGGGCGTCGGGGTTGCGCCGCTTCTTGTTGAGGAGGAGGTTCACGTGGGTCTTGGAGTAGACGAGGTCCTCGTCCTCGACGCCGGGCGGGGCGGTCCAGGGGTTCTCGGGCCGCTTGCGGCTGTAGAAGCGGTCGAACTCGGCGGAGGAGGCGTCCTCCCAGCCGCGGAACAGGCCCCGCCGGGCCCGCACGCCGCAGGTCGCGCAGCGGAAGAAGCGGTCGCGGAACGAGGTGATCGAGGTCCGGCCCATCGTCCACTTGGCGCACCGCGGGCAGCGGATGCCCAGGAAGAAATCGACCGCCGCCATCGCGGCGACCACGGCGAGGAAGACCATGCCGAGGAAGCCCGCGGTGATCGACACCCCCCGCGCCGAGCCGGGGTTGGCCACGACGGCGATGATCAAGCCGACGATGGCGATGGTCACCATCCACTGGCCGATCGTGATCCTCGGGCGGTCGCCGTCTGCCATGGTTGGTCCCCCGCGGGGTCCGCACGGACTCGCTCCTCCGCCATGATCGGCGCCGGCCGCCTTCAGGGCAAGCGAGCACCGTGGCGATTCGTCGGCATGGACGTTGTTTGGCCGCGACGCGGGCTTTAGGATGAAGGGCCGCCATATCTTCCCAGGGCCCGCGGCGGTGCGGGGTATCGGAGCGAGTCGTGATCGGGACCACCCTCAACCAGCGGTTCTCCCTCGACAAGGAGCTGGGCCGGGGGGGCATGGGGGCCGTCTACCGGGCGACCGACCTGGTCCTCGGCCGACCGGTCGCGATCAAGGTCCTCAAGGACCGAACGGGCGAGGAGGTCGGCCGCAGGATCCGGCTCGAGGCCCAGATCCTGGCGCGGCTCGTCCACGAGCACATCGTGCGGATCTACGACTTCGGCGAGGCCGACGGGCTCTACTACTTCGTGATGGAGGAGGTCGACGGGACGAGCTTCTTCCGGCGCTCCAAGGTCCTCGACCTCGCCGGCAAGCTCCGCATCCTGGCGCAGGTGGCCGACGCGCTCGATTATGCCCATCACCAGGGCGTGATCCACCGCGACGTTAAGCCGGCCAACGTCCTGCTGACCAAGACCGACTCGGCGCGGCTCTCCGACTTCGGCCTGTCGGTCCTGATGGAGGCCGACTCGCAGGACTCGGGGGTCATCCGCGGCACGCCGACGTACATGAGCCCCGAGCAGGCCAAGGGGAAGAGGCTCGACCATCGCTCTGACATCTACTCGCTCGGTGTGATGCTCTACGAGTGCGCGACGGGCTCGACCCCGTTCTCGGGCCCGCCGTACGCGGTGATCGCCAGCCACGCCAACGCCACGCCGGACCCGCCGCGGTCGCGGAACCCCGAGATCCCACCCGCCGTCGAGGCGCTAATCCTCCGGCTCATGGCGAAGTCGCCCGACGCCCGGCCGAGCTCGGGGCGCGGCCGTCTCGGCCCTCATCCGCGATCTGCTGGCGACTCAGCCGTCCCTCGGCGTCGCGGCGGCGGTCCCGCGGGGCGAACAGCCTCAGGTGGCATCGATCCCTCGCGTCGAGGGGGACCTGACGGCCGCGACGATGATCGCCAATCCGACGGACAGCCTCGCCGCGCCCGCCGGGGTGGCCGCGGCCACGCCGCCCTCGGGCTCGGTGCCCGAGCTCCAGAAGGCGCTGGCCGAGCGGATGATCGCCGACGTGCTCGCCGACCCGGTCACGCTCACGCCCGACGAGCGCTACCTCGCCGGCCATTACCTGGCCTACTTGCTGGGCGGCTCCCGGCGCAAGGGGTTCCTCCGCCGCAGGCCGCTCGACCCGCTCAACGCCGACCGCGCCCGCCTGCTGCTCGCACTGACCTGGCTGTCGGTCCGGGGGTCGAGCGATGAGGCGTTCAGCTCGGCCGCCGAGCTGCTCGACTCGCGGCCCGACGTGCGGCCCAAGCTCTCACCGGTGGTCGTGGCCAAGTACCTCGCCGCGCGCGACTCGACGCCCAAGCGGAAGGCCTTGAGAGCGGTGCGCCGCAAGCTCCAGGAGTCGAGCGCCTATGCCCGCGAGCACCTGACCGACGAGAAGGGCGTCCTGAATCCCGGGCTGATGCCGCAGGTCCTCGACGACCTCCGCAAGATCGCCCCGGGCCGAACGGAGATCGACGACCAGCTCGTCGAGCGCTGGAATCGCGTGGCCGACGTCTGGCGCGACCGGCCCGACTTCCGGCAGGCCGTCCTGTCTTACGCCACGACCAGCGCGGGCAAGGATCCGGCCAGCGCCCTGCTCTGGCCGGAGGTCGTGTATCCGCTGATCGAGCGGGCCCTCTGGCAGCGCCGGCTTCGCTCGGGGGCCGAGGTCGTCTGGGATCAGGTCCTCAAGACGCTGCACGTTCCGGAAGCCGGGAATCACTTCGATCGCGCGGTCCAGACGGTCGTGCCGAAACGCGTCGTCGAGGAGATCGACGCCGACGTCGCGGGCTTCCTCGCCGAGGAGCCGGACGCCAACGTCTTCGCCGAGCCCGGCGCGCCGGTGGACCCGGAGGAGCGGCTTACGGCCGGCATGGCCGCCTCGAGTCTCTACGAGATGTCGATCGACCAGGCGCCCTCGCGGGGCCTCGTCCGCCTGGTGAATCCCGATCCGGTCCGCCTGACCCAGGGCGAGCTCCATAGCCTGTGGCAGGAGGCCATCGCCGCGATGCGCACGCCCGGCAAGGCCGGGCACAAGCACGTCCCGCTCGGCCCTTACCGGCTCGCGGTCATCCCCTCGATCCGAGGCCGGTCGGCCGGCCAGGTCGCGGTCCAGGGGATGCGCGGGAACAAGCAGATTGAGATGCTCACGCCGACGCTCCGCGTCGCCGGCACGGCGTCCAAGCCGATCGTCGCCGCGTGGGTCTACGCGGACGACAGCCTGGCCATCGCGTACGTCGACTTCCAGAACGTCGTCCGCTACATCACCTGGCACGCGCCGACGGGCCACCAGGACACGTTCGACGATCCGGCGGACTTCAACCACGCCCTCTTCAGCCGAGGACTCGAGGTCCCCGACGGCCTCGATGCGGCGCTCACGAAGCGGTTCCGGCCGCGGAATCCGGTCTGAGTTCCGGACGAAAGGCAGGCAGAAGGAACCATGTCTTACCAGTTCCCCGACGGCGGATCGCCGTTCCCCTACGAGCCCCAATCGAGGCAGCGCGGGTGTCTCTTCTACGGCTGCATCTTCTCGGCCGTGCTGCTGGGCCTGATCCTGCTGGTCATCGGCCTCGGGGGCTGGGCGATTTACCGGGAGGCGAACCAGTTCGTCACGAAGTTCGCCGAGGATTCGCCCGCGCCGATTCCCGTGGTTGAGAAGCCCCCCGCGGAGGTCGAGGCAATCAAGGCCCGGATCAGGACGTTCTCGAAATCGCTCGGCGCCGGCACGGCCACCGAGCCCCTCGAGCTGACGGCCGACGAGATTAACGCACTGATCGCCTCGGTCCCCGAGTTCCGCGGGATCGCCGCGGTCGAGCTGGTCGACGGCAACATCCGCGGCAAGGTGAGCTTCCCCATCGAGCGGATGCCGTTCGGCGCCCTCTTCAAGGGCAAGTATCTCAACGGCACGGCGACGATCGATGCCCGAATCGTCGACGGGCATCCGGTCGTGATGATCGTCGGGCTCGAGACGAAGGGCAAGCGCGTCCCCGACGCCTTCCTCGCGTCGGTCCGCGGCAAGAACTACGCGGAGGACATCGACGAGGACACCGAGGACGCCATCGGCCGGCTCAAGTCGATCGAGGTCAAGGACGGCAGGATCGTTTTCACGCCCAAGCCCCCGGGCAAGCCCGAACCCGCCGACGCTGAGCCGAAGGAGCCCGCAAAGGCTCCCGAGCCTCCGAAGGAGGGACCGCCCAAGGCCGAAGCGAAGAAGCCCGAGCCGGCCAGGCCGCCCGACTCGCCGAAGCCGCCCGAGTGAGCCCCCGCGGCCGACCGATCAGGGCAGGACGAGCATCGCGTCGCCGTAGCTGTAGAACCGATACCGCTCGCGGATCGCCTCGGCGTACGCGGCCCGGACCAGCTCATACCCCGCCAGCGCCGCGACGAGCACGAGCAGGCTGCTGCGGGGCAGGTGGAAGTTCGTCACGAGCGCGTCGACCGCGCGGAACGCATGGCCGGGTTTGATGTAGAGGGACGTTTCTCCCTCGAAGGGCTCGATCGTCCCGAGCCTCGCCGCGGTCTCGATCGTCCGTGCCGAGGTCGTGCCCACGGCGACGATCCGCCCGCGCTCGCTCTTTGCCCGATTGAGCCGCTCGGCCGCGCGGGCGTCCAGGCTCGCCCATTCGGCGTGGAGCGTGTGGTCCTCGACCCGCTCGGCCTCGATCGGTCGGAACGTGCCGAGGCCGACGTGCAGGGTCACATCGACGCGATCGATCCCCCGTTCATCCAGGCGTCGGAAGACCTCGTCGGTGAAGTGGAGCCCGGCCGTCGGCGCGGCGACCGAGCCGTCGACCGCGGCGAATACCGTCTGATACCGCGCCCGGTCGCCCGGCCCCTCGACGCCCTTCCGGATGTAGGGCGGCAGCGGGACGGTCCCGTGGCGATCGAGCAGCGCGCCGGCGTCCTCGTCCGAGTCGGGACGGACGGCCCATCGCCCGGCCTCGTCCTTGCTCACCAGCTCGATCCGGAGCCCCGTCCCCACGGTGACGAACTCGCCCGGCACCGGCCTCCCGCGGGTCTTGCCGAGGACTTCCCACGACCCGCCGGGCAGAACGCGAAGGAACAGCCCCTCCCACGCGCCTCGCGTCGCCTCGCGATGGCCGACGAGCCGCGCGGGGACGACCTTCGTGTTGTTCCTCACGAGCACGTCGCCGGGCGCGAGCAGGTCTGGCAGGTCGCGGAACGTGCGATGCTCCCAAGTGCCGGACGAGCGCCGGACGACCATCAGCCGCGAGGCGTCGCGAGGCTCGACGGGATGCTGGGCGATCAGGTCGTCCGGCAGGTCGAAATCGAAGGCGTCGGTTTGCACGCGGCGGGCCTGGCGGGAAGAATGGGAGACACCGGGGCGACGTGCCCTTGATCCCACCATCTGACCCCGGCGTCGTCGCCCGATGCAACCCCTGGCCCGCCGGCTCGCGACCGCCCCGCGGCGGCCCTGGCCCGACCGTCCGGTGCCGATTACGCTCGTCATCACCGACCTCGACGTCGGCGGCGCCGAGCGGGCCCTGGTGGCGCTGGCGACCGGGCTCGACCGCCGCCGATGGAGGCCGTCCGTTGTCTGCCTCGACACGGAAGGGGCGCTCGCCGGGCCGTTGCGGGACGCGGGGATCGAGATCGTCTGCCTCGGATGTCGATCGCCGCCGGCCGATCCAGGCGGTCCGACGGCTGGCGGAGGTCCTCCGCCGCCTCCGGCCCGAGCTGGTCCAGAGCTTCCTGTTCCACGCCAACGTCGCGAGCCGGCTCGCCGCCCCGCTGGCCGGTCGGCCGTGGGTCGTCGGCGGGCTCCGCGTGGCCGAGCGTCGGAACCGCTGGCACCTCGGGCTCGACCGCCTCACATCGCGGCTCGCGCTCGGCTCGGTGTGCGTCTCGAAGGGCGTCATGCGGCACGCCCGGGATCACGGCCGGATCAGCCCCGAGCGGTTGATCGTAATCCCCAACGCCGTCGACCCCGCGCCGTTCGACCTCGCCGAGCCCGCCGATCGCGCCGCGCTCGGCGTGCCCGAGGGCTCTACGCTCGCCCTCTTCGTGGGTCGGCTCGACGGGCAGAAGGGCCTCCAGGTGCTCCTCGACGCCGCCGCGAAGGTGATCCGGTCCGACCCTCGATGGCACCTGGCCCTCGTCGGCGATGGCCCCGACCGAGACCTCGTGACGAAGGCCGTCGCGTCGCCCGAACTCGCCGGCCGCGTCCGCTGGCTCGGCCGCCGCGACGACGTGCCCGCGCTCCTGAAGGCGGCCGACCTGCTCGTCCTGCCGTCGCTCTGGGAGGGTATGCCGAACGTCGTCCTTGAAGCGATGGCCGCGCGGCGGGCGGTCGTGGCGACGGCGGTCGAGGGGACGGAAGACCTCGTCGTCCCCGGCGAGACCGGATGGCTCGTCCCGCCGGCCGACCCGGATGCCCTCGCCGCGGCCCTCGATCGACGCCGCCTCCGACCGCGACCGACTCCGCCGCTTCGGCGAGGCCGGCCGCGCCCGGGTCGAGACGCACTTCGCGCCCGGCTCGCGTGGTCGACGCCTACGAGCGGCTCTGGGCGGGCGTGCTCGGCTACGAGCCTTCGTCGTCGGGCTGAGGCGGGGCCGGGAGCGTCTCGGTCGCCTCCGCAGACCGGCTGCGCCATCGGCTCGTGACCCATTCGCCGATCCAGGCCGCCCCGAAGATCGTCCCGAGGAAGACGATCACGCCGGCCGTCCCCAGCACCAGGGCGATCGGCGCCAGCAGGACGACGCCCCCGAGCAGCCCTAAGAGGAGGCCCCGGACGCCGTCGGCCTTGTATCCGTCGTGGGCGGGGATGACGATCGCGAAGATCACGATCGCCAGGATCAGGGCGTGGAAGATCGTGAACTGGCCGTTGGGCCCGGTCCGGTCCGCCGAAGGCCCCTGCGCCTCGTCGGTCATGTTCGACCTCGCCGGGTCGCCCGGCGGGTGAACCCGGCCCGCGGGCCGACTAGCTCTGCTGGAGCTGGTTGATCTTATTGTACAGCGTCTTGAGGCTGATCCCCAGCTCCTTCGAGGCCGCGGGCTTGTTGCCGTTGTGCTTCTCGAGGACGACCTGGATGTACTTCATCTCGATGTCGCGGAGCGTCGGGCTGCCGTCGGGGATCGCGAAGTGCGGGCCGGCGACGGCGGGCGAGCCGGACGAGGCGGTCGAGCGGCGGATCGGGATCTGCGTCGGCAGGTGCTCCGGGCGGATCGGCTCGCCGCCCGAGAGGATCACGGCCCGCTCGATGGCGTTGGCCAGCTCGCGGATGTTGCCCGGCCAGTCGTGCGACGGACAGGTGCTCGATCGCCTCGGGCGTGAGCGTCGGCGCGTGCCCGCCGCGACGGGCCGCGTAGCGCGCGAGCATGTGCTGGGCCAGCACCGGGAGGTCCGACTTCCGCTCGCGGAGGGCCGGAAGGTGGATCTCGAACGTGTTGAGCCGGAAGAACAGGTCCTCGCGGAACGTGTCGGCCTCGATCATGTCGCGCAGGTTCCGGTTCGTCGCGCAGAGGATGCGGACGTCGACGCGGAACGGGTCGTTCTCGCCGACTCGTCGGATCTCGCCCGACTCGAGGAACCGGAGCAACTTCACCTGCACGCTCTTGTCGAGCTCGCCGACCTCGTCGAGGAAGAGCGTGCCGCCGTTGGCGACCTCGAACAGCCCCTTGCGGTGCACGTCGGCGCCCGGTGAAGGCCCCCTTGCGATGGCCGAACAGCTCGCTCTCGACGAGGTTCTCGGGCAGGGCCCCGCAGTTCACGGGGATGAAGGCGTGGGCGGCCCGCTTGCTCTTGTCGTGGAGGTTGCGCGCGACCAGCTCCTTGCCGGTGCCGGTCTCGCCGAGGATCATCACGGCGGCGTCGGTCGGGGCGATCGTGTCGATGAGCCGGCGCACGCCCTGCATCGAGGGCGACTCGCCCACGATCAGCGGCGTCCCCTCGACCGCCTTGAGCCGCGTCTCGAAGGCCGACGCCTTGTTCGCCAGGTCGCGCCGCTCGGCCACGCGGTTGAGGATCACCTCCAGCTCGGCCCACTTGCACGGCTTGGTCAGGTAGTCGAACGCCCCGAGCCGGAGCGCCTGCACGGCCGTGTCGACGGTGGCCTGGCCGGTCAGGATGATGACCTGCGTCTCGGGGCTGAGCTGGCGGATCTTGCCGAGGACCTCGATGCCGGTCAGGCCCGGCATGCGGAGGTCGAGCAGCGCGACGTCGTACGAGCCCTTCTCCAGGGCCCGGATCGCGGCCGTGCCGTCGGGGCAGACGGTGACCTCGTGCCCGAGCCTCGGCAGCTCCATCTGCATCAGCTCGCGCAGGTGGGCCTCGTCGTCGGCGAATAGGATGCGGAGTCCACCTTGTGGCGTCTTCTCCATCGGTCGGCTCTCCTGGAATCGGCCTGGCGCGTCCGTGCTGGCCCGTCTCGTATCGGATACGTCGCTATGCGGCTTTGACGGGTTCGGCGGCCTGACGGACCGGCAGCCGGACGGTGAACGTCGCCCCCTGCCCCTCGCCGGGGCTCGCCGCGTCGATCTCGCCGTGGTGCTGGCTGACGATCCGGTTGGTGATCGACAGGCCCAGGCCCGTGCCCTTGCCGCCCTTGCGCTTGGTGAAGAACGGCTCGAAGATGTTCTCGAGGATTTCCGGCGGCATGCCGCAGCCGTCGTCCGCGAAGGTCATCTCGGCCATGCCCCCGGCGTGGCGGAGGTCGACCCGGAGCGTCCCGCCCGCCTCCATCGACTCCAGCGCGTTGACCACCAGGTTCAGCACGACCTGCTTGATCTCCTGCGGGTCGACGTCGGCGAGGACGGCGTGGCGCGGCTGGAAGACGATCGTCTTGTTGCGGTACTTGCCGATGTGCCGGACCATCTCGACCACGGCCTGGATCAGGCCGGCGAGGTCGGTCCGGACCCGCGAGATGTCGCCGACGCGGGAGAAGTCGAGCAGGCGCTCGGTGATCGCCTTGCAGCGGAAGGCCTCCTCCTGAATCATCCGGACGTACTGGCGGACGACCTTGGCGTCGCCGCCGTCGGACTCGTCGACGAAGTTGCGGAGGCGGTTCTCGAGGGCCTCGGAGCAGAACGCGATCGACGCGAGCGGGTTGTTGATCTCGTGGGCGACGCCCGCGGCGAGGAAGCCGACGCCGGCCAGCCGCTCGGAGCGGACGAGCTGACGGCTCCGCTCCTCGACCTGGTGCTCGAGGTCCTCGTACATCACGCGCAGCCGCTCGGTCATGTCGTTGAACGCCTCGGCCAGAGCCTGCATCTCGTCGCCGGTCGCCAGGGCGATCCGGCTGCCGAAGTCGCCGCTGGCGAGCCTGCGGACCCCGCGCTCGAGCAGGCGGATCGGGTAGACGATCCAGCGGTGCAGGAGCCACGTCAGTCCGAAGAGCATGGCCAGGACGAGCCCGGCCGCGGTCCAGACGATCATCTGCGCGGCGTCGTACTGCTTGCGCGAGGCGACGAGGATCTCGTAGAAGTCGCGGTGGAGCATCGTCGGGAGCTGCATGACCCGGTGGTTGACGCGGTCGATCCGCACGCGGAGGTCGGCCGCGCGGTCGGCGAGCGGCGCGTGGGCAGCCGCGACCTTCGGGTTCTCGTGAAAATAGCCCGCCGTCCCCGGGAGCTTCAGGGGGGCCGGCGTACCCGGGTCGAGCGTGGCGAGGATCGCGGTGAGGTCGGCGTCGACCTTGAAGGCCAGCTCGGCCGCCTCGTGGCCGTCGTCGAGGCGGTTGCCGCGGCTGGCGTTCTTTTTGAGCTCGTCGAAGTAAACGCCAAGCGCGGCGCGCGTGTCGCTCACGGCCCGCCTGAGCACGGCCTCGGATTGCGGGTCGCCCGGCGCGGGGCCTCGAGCACGACGGCGCGGTCGGAGAGGTCCTTCGCCCCGCCGAGCTCGCGGATCTGGTCGGTGAGCGTCGTGATCCCGTCGTGGAACGCCCCGAGCCCGAACATCGAGCCGCCGAGGAGCGTGAGCATCATGCCGACGACCAGGCTGAGCCCGGCGATCAGCTTGACCCGGACCGGCCACTTCGGCATCGCCGACCACCTCCATGCGTCGCGCCCGGCGACCCTCCCGGCCGCCGCCGACCCGACCTGGGCCCGGATCGGCCCGCGGACTCTAGCAGAACCTTCGGGAGCCTCAAAGGCGGGTTTGTAAAGATTTCCTTCAGTGGGAAGGGTGATACACCCGACGTACCGGGCTGCCGCTGGGACGCCCCCCACCGTACCCTCCCCCGCAAGGGGGGAGGGTGCAGAGGCTCTGATCCGTCAGAGAAAAAGATACCCTCCCCCGTTGCGGGGGAGGGTAGGGTCGGGGGTCGATTAGCCTTGAGCCCGGGCTTATCGCCTCACGCCGAAGTCCGCCGCGCAGTCGGCCGCGCCGCGCGAAGACGCCGCGCCGCGACGTCGCGGTCATCGAACGGGACGACGCACTCGGCCATGATCTGGAACGAGTGACCGCCCTTGCCGGCGATCACCACGGCATCCCCCGGCGCGGCCAGCGCCAGCGCCGCCTCGATCGCCTCGCGGCGGTCGGCAATGGCGCGGGCCCGTCCCGGCCGACGGGTGCCAGCGAGCAACTCGTCGAGGATACGCCCCGGGTCCTCGCCGCGCGGGTTGTCTGAGGTAAAGATGACGACGTCGGCGCCGGCCTCCGCCACGCCGGCGAGCCGGCAGCGCTCGACGCGGTCGGAATGGCCTTCCGAGCCGACGACGCAGATGACCCGGCCGGGCCGCGAGGGACGGGCCGCATCGAGCGCCCAGGCCAGCTCGTCGGGCGTCCGCGAGCTGTCGACCAGGACTGCGAACGGCTGCCCCTCCTCGACCCGCTCGGGGCGACCGGGGCCGCCGCCGACCGACTCAAGGCCGGCGACGATCGTCGCCTCGTCGATCCCGGCATGCCGGGCCGTCGCCGCCGCCGCCAGCGAGTGGCGGACGGTGTCGAAGTCGCCCGACCGGAGCGTCACCGTCGCATCGAGCCCCATCCCGACCAGGCGGAACCGGACCCCGAGGGGACCGACGAGCATCACCTCGGCGCGGAGGTCGGCCGGGCGATTGATGCCGATCGAGACCCGTTCGGCGTCGAGATTGACGGCGCCCAGGATCTCGGAATCGGGATCGTCCGCGTCGATCACGACGAACCCGCCCGGGCGGACGCGGCGGACGAGCCTCGCGAACGTCCGCCGGCAGGCCTCGCGGGCATCCAGGTCGTCCTCGGAGGCGTCGCGGACGCCCGTGACGACGGCGGCCGCGAACGCCGGGCCCTCGAGGGCCGGCCCGCGGAGCGACTCGGGCGAGAACTCGATGAAGGCTCCCACGCAGTCACGCGCGGCCATCGCCCCCAGCATCTCGGCCACGGCCGGCGCGTCGAGTGGGCCAGGGCCGACCGCCAGCTCGTCGGCCCCGTCGGACCAGCTATCCGCCCCGATCGCCCCGAACTTCTCGCCGGCCCCCGCGAAGATCGCGCGGAGCCTCGCGGCGATCTCGCCGGCCTCGCGCGAGCCGGCGAGGCCGACCACGTCGAGCCGTTCGGCCGGGTCGCCGGCGAGGGCGTGGCAGAGCTTTGCGTGGGCGACACTCGCGTCGGGCACGATCGCCTGGGGCCGGCCCGCCTCGGGGCACGACCTCTCGACGACGAGCCCCGCCGCGCCCCGCTTGATGGCCTGGCCGACGGCCTCATGCCCGTCTCCGCCCGGGCCGTGCAGGGCGACGTAGACCTGGCCGGGTTCGATGGTCCCCGCGTCGGTCGACAGGCCCGAGACCTGCCAGTCGCCCTCGCCGACGAACGTTGCTTCCTTGAGGACCTGCCTGAGCCGGGCCGACGGAATCCCACGGCCCGACGGACGGTCGATGGACCAGCGCGTCATGGTGAATGCCTCCTTGCCGAACGCTCTATGGGCGTCTCTCGCACCGATGCCGGGCCGCGCACTCTCCCTCGCGCAGCCCGCGGCATTGTCCTCCGACTTCGGAGAAAACGCAATGGCAGACCCGGAGCCCTACGCGATGGCCCGTCGGGTCACTTCAATTCAAAGGGCGGCAGATCATTCTCGCCCTCTCTCACCTCCGCCTTGAGTCCGGACTTCTTCGGGTCGAGGAAGCGGCCCTTGGTGACGTCGGCCTTCGCGAGCACGGCCTTGGGGTCGGGCAGCACGCTGCCCTCGTTCTGGGGGCGGGAAAGGGCGGCGACCGCCACGAGATAGGAGCCGGCGGGCGCACCATCGTCCGCCGTGGTCGTCGTGAGCTGGAAGCGGCCGGCGTCGTCGGTGCGGCCCGTGGGCCGGGGGATGTCCTTGCCGAAGTGGGACTCATCGACGGGGTGGAAGCTCACGAGGGCCCCGGCCAGGGGCTTGCCCTGGAAGAGCACCGTGCCCTTGACCGGATAGGCCGCGTAGCGGGGCGCGGGTCGTCCCGGATCGCACGCGGGCACGAGGGCGGATAGCGCGAGCAACGCGAGGGACGCCGCGGCGCTTCGGCGCCGGGGCGTCCCGCTGAGATCGACAGCCATGGTGGTCTCGCAAGCGCAGGGCGCGGTTGATCCGACTCAGTACTGGTCGGCCGAGATGACCTCGCCGCCATTGGGGCTGATCAGCGCCACGAAGACCGTCGGCGCCGTCGTCGCCTTGACGAAGTGGACCGAGCCGTCACCGAAGACGTGGTTCGCCCCGCCGGCGTGGAACGAGTAGACCTCATTGTTGCTGCTGAAATTCGTGTGCTGATTGCTGCCGTCGCCGTCGGTGTAGAACTCGCTGTTATAGTCGGCCCAGCCGGCGCCCGAGCCCTCGTTGGACAGGTCGATCGGCGTGCCGCCGCGATACCAGGGGATCACGGCCCCCTGCCCGTACTGCTTCCCCTGCAGGTAAAAGTTCGGTCGGCCGGCATCCTCGGAGACCATGATCGTGTTCGAGGTCCCGTCGGTGATGTCGGCGATCCGTCGCGCGATGTTCCCCTTCAGCATGCCGAGCGTGTCCTGTCCCGCCGGATGGGGGACGTTATTCACCGTCATCCATCCGTCCGAGACCCCGTCGTCGACCGAGTAGTCGCCCGCGGCGAGGTTGACCGTCCATCCCTTGCCGTAGAAGGCCTGAGAGAGGGCGTCGGTGTAGGGGGCGAGCCGGTAGGGCGGCGCGGACGGGCAGACCATGAAGTTGAGCTGTGTACCGACGATCGTCGTGTTCACGGGCGCCGAGAACGGCTGGGCGATGTTCAGGCTGTTGTACATCTGCGACTGCTCGACGAACGAGAGGATCAGGGCCGGCCACGCCTGGACGTCGATCGCGTTGTTGCAGACCTCGCCGACCTGGCTCGGGCAGGGCGGCTGATAGTTGGGATTGTTCGAGGGGAGCGAGGTCAGGTCGATGGGCTGGTACGGTGGCTTGAGCAGCGGCGACGAGATGGCCCAAGTCGGCGGCAGGATGCCCCGCGCGCTCTCGAAATTCATCATCGCGAGGCCGACCTGCTTCAAGTTGTTGATGCACGACGCCCGCCGCGCGGCCTCGCGGGCGGCCTGGACGGCGGGGAGCAAGAGCGCGATGAGCACGGCGATGATCGCGATGACGACGAGCAGTTCGATCAGCGTGAAGCCGTGACGTCGTGCGGTGGTGGGCGAGCGTCGCCTCAAGGTGCACCTCGGTGATGGGGTTGGAAGATCGACGAGGGCCCAATCCTTATAGCGTCGGCCATTGAAGGCCCCGTGTGGCCGGCGCGAAGAATCGGCGAGGCTCCGCGGCGGGCGGCCAGTCCACCGCCGTGGCGAGAAGTCGGGTTGACCGAAGCGGTGCGGCGATCTATCGTCGGCGACCGCGCAACATGAGGTCGCGCGCCTCGGCTGCCCAGGGAAGGAAGGCCGGATGAGCGCGTTATGGCGCCTGCTCACGGGGACGGATCCGTCGCGCCGCGCCGCGCCGCCAGGCCGCGCACGGGCTGCCGGCCCGAGATCACAAGTCTTGAGATTCGTCGCCTGAACGCGATCACGATGGGCGTCCTCGCCCCCCCGGGCGGCGGCCCGGCCATACCGGCCGTCGTCGCCTCCCCGAAGGTCCTCTTCCCCTCCGACGGCCGCTACGTGCCCATCCGCGTCTCGGGCGGGGTGAGCAGTACCTACGCGATGACCCTCGACGGGGCCTACTCGGTCTTCCCGAAGCCGGCGTACACGGCACGCGTGCTCGCCCAGCTGCCCCTGCCCGACCCGACATCGACGGCCCCCGTCGCCACCGGCGTCCCGATGACGTACACGGCCATCGTCCAGGGCTCGAAGACGCCCGTCACCGTCCCGTACACGATCGTCGAGTACACGCCGCCGACGATCACACCACCGTCGGCGTCGGTCCCCGTCCCCGTCCTGAACGCCGGCCTGGGCCTCTATTCGGTGACGCTGCCCGGGTTCAAGTACCCCGAGACGTACGGGTTCATCTGGTCCGGCTCGCTCGAGCAGAACAAGGACGGCAGCTTCGTCATGGCGAATGGCGACTACGTGATCTCGCCGCAGGGCATCTACCAGGTCGGCGCGAAGGACCTGCCCATCCCGGATTACGAGAAGCTGATCATCGCCCGGCGGCTGAACGCCCGTCGGGGCCCCGCCGACGTCGTCGCGCAGGTAACCGACCAGTACCGCCAGGATGAACCGGGTCTACCCTCTCCGCTCACGCTGCTGGCCACCCCGACGATTTCTCCATTCGGGGCGCCCGTCACGGTCTTCGCGAACCCAAGCAGTGGGTTCAAATACACCGAGCAGGTCTCGATCCCGTCCGCGTACGCCATTAACCGGTATTATTCCTACGATTTCACGATCCATCTCCAGGCGTTGAAACACTCCGGCACGGGCGGGCGGCAATATATCCTCAACGTCGCCTCCGAGGACGCCGATGACGGCGGCTCGGCCAACACGGCCGTCGTCGTCCCCGACAACGCGTGAGGCGGACGGGAATGCGTTCGAGCAATGCCAGTTGAACGCAAGTCGGATCGTCCGTTGGCCGTACGAAATTGTTTGACTTTTATTGAGTCCTCTGCCACTGTTGAGCGATGGGACCTCGCGGGGCCGGCTCCGCCTTTCGGCCGCCGCGTCGGTTCCTTGCAACCCTCCCTGCCGCCCGCCGGCTCGAGCCCGGCGGGCCCTCGCAGCCACCCGCCGCGGCGTCGACCACGCGAAGGAGCGACTCATGGTGAATCACCGTCGAGCCGCCGGGGCGATCGCCATCGCACTCGGCGTCACGGCCCTCGGGGCCTCGACCACGTCCTTCGCCGCCGATCGCCCGGTCGATTCGATCGGCTCGCCCGCGTCGGTCGCGATCACTCCCGAGGCTTCGACACTCATCGGCCGCCGCGCGACGCGGCAGTTGATCCTGACGGCGCGCGACGCTGACGGCTCGCTCCGCGACCTCACACGGCTCGTCGAGTGGGTCAGCCTCGACCCGGCGATCGCGGTCGTCTCCAGCAAAGGACAGGTGACTCCGAAGGCCAACGGGACGGCGACGATCGTCGCGAGGAAGGGCAGCGTCGAGGCGAAGACCACCGTCGTCGTCTCGAAGCTGGACGCTCCCGCGCCGGTGAGCTTCCGCAACGACGTGATCCCCTCGTTCAGCCAGGCCGGATGCAACACGGGCGCCTGCCACGGGACGCCGACCGGCAAGGGCGGCTTCCGCCTGAGCCTCCGCGGCTACCTGCCCGACCAGGACTACATGACCCTGAGCCGCGAGGCCGCCGGCCGGCGGATCAGCCCGCTCGACCCCGACGCGAGCGTGGTCCTCCAGAAGCCGCTGGGCCTGATCGCCCACGAGGGCGGACTGCGGCTCGTCCGCGGGTCGAAGAGCCACGAATACATCCACGACTGGATCGCCGAGGGCGCGAAGGACGACGGCGCACCGCCCAAGGCCGTCCGCCTGGAGCTCTTGCCCGGCTCGCGCGTGCTGAATGCCCCGGCGAGGACGCAGCAGGTCGTTGCGGTCGTCCACTATGCCGACGGCTCCAGCCGCGACGCCACGCCGACCTGCTATTACGACTCGTCCAACCCGGACATCGCCGAGGTCGGCGCCGACGGATTCGTCACGTTCAAGAACCGCGGCGAGGTCGCCGTCATCGCCCACTACCTCGATCTCGTCGCGAACGTCCGCCTGACGCACCTCGTCGAGGTCCCCGGCTTCAAGGTCGCCGACGTCCCGCAGGACAACGTCATCGACAAGGCGGTGTTCGCCAAGCTGAACCGGATGCGGATCAGCCCGTCGGAGCCCTGCACCGACGCCGAGTTCGTCCGCCGCGCCTACCTCGACACGATCGGCGTCCTGCCGACTCCCGACGAGGTGAAGGCCTTCCTCTCCGATGAGTCGAAGGACCGCCGCGCGAAGCTCGTCGGCCGCCTGCTCGCGAGGCCCGAGTTCGCCGACTTCTGGGCCTTGAAGTTCGCCGACGTCCTCCGGGCCAACGGGCGGCTGATCCAGTCGAAGGGCGCGAACGTCTACACCCGCTGGATCAAGGCGAACATCGAGCGGAACACGCCGATGGACCGGTTCGTCCGCGAGCTGCTGACCGCGGAAGGGTCGGCCTTCGCCAACCCGGCGGCGAACTACTACCGGGTCAGCCGCGACCCCGAGAACGCCGTCGAGACGACCGCGCAGCTCTTCCTGGGCGTCCGGATCCAGTGCGCCAAGTGCCACAACCACCCGTTCGAGCGGTGGACTCAGGACGATTATTACGGTTTTGCCGCCTTCTTTTCCGGCGTCAAGCGGAAGGCCAGCTCGCTTCCCGACGACGAGATCATCTTCGCGCTCTGGAGGCGGCTCGGTCACGCAGCCGCGCTCGGGCAAGGCCATGAAGCCGAAGGCTCTCGGCGGCCCGGTCCTGGACGATCCGAAGGTCCGCGACCACCGTGCCCAGCTCGCCTCGTGGCTCACCGGGCCCGACAACCCGTTCTTCGCGAGGAGCCTCGTCAATCGCGTCTGGTATCACCTGGTCGGTCGGGGCATCGTCGAGCCGGTGGATGACTTCCGCGACTCGAACCCTTCGTCGAACGACGAGCTCTTGCTCGGCCTCACCGACCAGTTCGTGAAGTCCGGCTTCGACCTGAAGGCCCTGGTCCGCTCGATCCTCACGAGCCGGACGTATGCCCTGAGCGCGCGGACGAACGAGCTGAACGCGAACGACTCGCTCTACTTCTCCCACGCCGCGACCAAGCTGCTGCCGGCCGAGGTCCTGCTCGACGCGATCTCGGCCGTCACCGGCACGACGACGGCCTTCGAGGGCCTGCCGACCGGCATGCACGCCACGCAGATCCCCGACGGCAAGATGGAGAACCCGTTCCTCAAGACCTTCGGCCGCCCGGCCCGCGAGCTCGCCTGCGAGTGCGAGCGCGAGAGCGACTCGAACCTCTCGCAGGCCCTGCAGCTGATCGGCGGCGCGACGGTCAATGGCAAGCTCCGCGACGACAATGGCCGGATGGCTACCCTCGCGAAGAGCGGCAAGTCGCCCGAGGAGATCACCCGCGAGCTCTACCTCGTCGCCCTCGCCCGCGACCCCAACTCGACCGAGATGGCCGCCGCCGTGAAGCACCTGACAAGCGCCAAGGACCGGCGACAGGCGATCGAGGACCTGGGCTGGGTGCTGATCAACTCGAAAGAGTTTCTCTTCCGGCATTGAGCTGGACGGCGTCCCGATGCCCATTTACGTCGATGCCGACGCCTGCCCCGTGAAGGAAGAGGTGTACCGCGTCGCACGGCGTCACAGCGTGAAGGTGTTCGTCGTCGCGAACACCTCGATCCGGGTTCCGGCTGAGGACCTGATCGAGGGGGTGCTCGTCAAGGGCGGCTTCGACGCGGCCGACGACTGGATCGTGGAGCGGATCGGCGAGGGCGATGTCGCGATCACGACCGACATCCCCCTGGCCGGACGTTGCCTGGAGAAGGGGGTGCGGGTGCTCGGGCCGAAAGGGCACGTGTTCACCGAGGACGCGATCGGCGAGGCCCTGGCGACTCGCGCGCTGCTCGACATGCTCCGCCAGTCCGGCGAGTTCGGCGGCGGCCCCGCGCCGTTCTCCAAGGCCGACCGCTCGCGGTTCCTCTCGAAGCTCGACGAGACCCTCCACGCGATCGCACGACGCCGCTGAGCCCGGCGCCTTGCCTTCGTGGTAGGCTGGAGCGGGTCGTCGAGGGGGATATCGCCTTGGATGCTCCGGAACTCCGGGACCAACCCGAGCCGAGCCGCGGCCCGCCGTCGATCGGCGAGGTCGTGGCCATCGGCATCGCGCTGCTCGCGGTGCTGGTCGGAGCGGGCTGGTGGCTGAGGACGAGGCGGGCGAGCGGCTCGACCTCGCCCTATGTCGGCGACCGCACGTGCCGCGAGTGCCACCCGGGTGAGTCGTCGCTCCACGCGCGGTCCGGCCACGCCCATACGCTCCGCCCGGCCGCCGCGACCGAGGTCGCGCGAAAGCTCGACGGCATCACCGCGCCCGACCCCGAACGCCCGGGAGTCTCCTGGACGTTTTCTCGCGAAGCAGACCAGATTCACAACAACGCGCCGCGAGGCTGACGACGCCCGACGAATGGCCGTCGAGTGGGCGTTCGGGTCGGGCCGGCACGCCGTGACGTTCGGCACGCTCGTCGACCGCGACCCGGCGAATCCTCGCCTCCTCGAGCACCGGCTGACGGCCTTCGCGCACGCCGACCGTCCTGGCCTGACTCCCGGTCAATCGCTGGCCGGCCATGCGGATGGCAACACCGACCACGGCCGCTACCACTCGCCCGAGAACACGCGGAAGTGCTTCGCCTGCCACGCGACGACGACGTCGGACCGCGGCCCGTTCCGGCTCGACACGGCGACGATGATCCCGGACGTGTCATGCGAGCGGTGCCACGGACCGGGCCGCGACCATGTCGAGCTGGCCCGGCGCGGTGCAGGCCGCGCTTCGCTGTCGATGCCGCTGGGGCCGGGCCGATCGTCGCCTGCCGCGGAGATCAACGCCTGCGGCGAGTGCCATCGCGTGCCTGAGATGGTCTCGCCCGCCAATATCAGGGTCGACAACCCTGCGCTCGTCCGCCACCAGCCGGTCGGCCTGATGCAATCGGCCTGCTTCCTCAAGAGCGGTGCGGCGATCGGCTGCACGACGTGCCACGACCCGCATGACCGGACGTCCGCGGACACGGCCCGTTACGAGGCCGTCTGTCTCAAATGCCACTCGGGCCCATCGAAGACCCCCTGCCCGACCTCGCCGCGAGACGGCTGCATCGCCTGCCACATGCCGCGCCGCGACGTCGCGCGCGGCATGATGATGACCGACCACTGGATCAGGAAACGGCCCTGACTCGGGCGGCATTCTCGCTTCACGGCTTGCACGCGAGTCGGGGTTCGCCCACGCATGGCGCCGTGCGTTGCCTCCGACGCACGAAGGGTTTAAGACTCAAGTGGAGCGACGTGGATCCCCCTTGATTTCCTGATTAGGCTTTGGTCTCCTGGCGGGGCACTTCTCTTCCGGCGACCGACCTCCGAAGCCGACGACAGGTCAAGACTCCCATACGTGGGAGAGGCGTCTCATGCGCGTGTGGCCCGAGCCGATTCCGGTACGATCGGTTGCAACGGTCATTTATCGGATCATGAGTCGGTCGTCGCGGTCGCGGCGGACGCGAGTCTGCGTCGGCACCGTGGACGACCGGGCGGCCTCCCACCTCTCACGAAAGGTTCGGACCATGCGGCATCCTCGACGTTCGCGCGGCTTCACGCTGATCGAGCTGCTCGTCGTGATCGCGATCATCGCCGTCCTCATCGCCCTGCTCTTGCCGGCCGTCCAGGCGGCCCGCGAGGCGGCCCGTCGGGCCCAGTGCGTCAACAACCTCAAGCAGATCGGCATCGCCTGCCACAACTACCACGACGTCGTCCGTCCGCCTGCCCGACGGCCACTTCGGCACCGGCTGGAACGACTGGTCGTGCAGCGTGATGCTCCTGCCCTACATCGAGCAGACGCAGCTCTACAACTCGATCAACTTCGTCAACAGCGGCGACGCCGCGGCCCCGGGCTTCGCCCCGAACACGACCGCGATGCGGATCAACCTCAATCTGCTCAACTGCCCGTCCGACATCGACCGCCTCACCAATGGCTACGGCCACCAGAACTACTGCGGCAACGCCGGCACCGCCCCCGAGGCGTTCTTCGACAACAACGGCCACGGCGCCTGCAATGGGCTGTTCTTCTCGGTGAACAACAACAACTACCCGGTCGGCTTCCGCGACATCACCGACGGCCTGAGCGACACGGCCTGCTACTCCGAGAAGGTCAAGGGCATCGGCGACCAGCAGGCCGTCATTGACCCGCTCACCCCCACGTCGGCGATCTCCAGCGTCCCGGTCAACACGGGCAAGAACGCCAACGGCACCTGGCAGGACGTCGACCCGACCGATTACTTCACCCGCTGCCGGGCCAGCGGCCCGAATACTCCGGGCACCCAGCTCGCGACCAGCGGCGCGATCTCGCAGGGCGAGTGGTGGTGGGACGGCCACCCCGAGACCGGCCTGTACAACCACGTCATGCCGCCCAACCTCTGGAGCTGCGACGACTCGAACAACTCGTGGGTCAACGACGCCGCCGCCGCGACCGCCAGCAGCCGACACTCGGGCGGCGTGAACGTCCTGATGGCCGACGGCTCGGTCCGGTTCGTCAAGGGGACGGTCGCGGTCCAGGTCTGGTGGGGCCTGGGCACCCGCGCCGGCAACGAGGTGATCTCGGCGGACCAGTATTGAGCCCAGACCGGATGCAGCCCGGTCCTCGGCCGCCGGCCGGGACCGGGCTGCGCCGCCCGATGCGACTACTTGGGCGGCAAATCGATGCCGCAGGCATCATCAAGAGAGGTCGCCATGTAACGCAGCCCGGCACAGCCGAACTGCGGGCTCGTTTCGGGCGGCGGGCCGGCGACCGCCGCCGGGTTGGAACTCACGAGCGTCGTGATCTCATTCTTGCCGTCCTTCGGGCCGGCGTCCCGGCAGGCCGACGAACACGTCGGTCGTCGGATGCTGGCCCTTCCACTCCCCCCACGTGGTCCGCGTCCATTCGTGACCCTCGATCGGCTGGGCGGCGGCGGCTGAGGCAGGGTCCAGCGGTCGGCCCGTCCTGTGCACGATGGCCGTGCCGGCGATTTCGAGGATCATCTCGCCGTCGATGAGCCCCGCCTGCGACACGTCGAGCGGCCCCGACCCGGTGTCGCCGGAGTAGGCACGCGTGCAGCCGCTGATGTCGCAATGCGCGACGGTTATCGGCACGTCACCCACGACGTCGTTGATGACGTGCCAGGGCGGATATTCGAGCGCCCTGCAGTCGATAGGCACGCGGTCGTCCGCCGGCGACCAGACCGATTACCTCTTCGTCTGCGGCCAATTCGGACGCCCCGGCATTGACGGTGGGCGGCCGAGCCAGCCCGGGAATCTCGAGCTTCCGGGTCAGCTTCTTCGGCGATCCGGCGGCGGTGGTCAGCCCGTTTTCGTCGCGCTGAAGCGTCGCCCGTTCCCAGCCGAAGGTGGCGGCGACGATGGCCATCCACGCGGCGAGGACCGACGCCATCGCGACCGCCACCCGGGCCGCGCGCGACCTGCCAGAGCTTCGCGCGATCGATCGGAACACGGCACGACCCCGGATCGAGGACCGAGACTCCGGCGAGGAGCGCCGGGCCCGGCCCCTGTTCGCGTCACTATACCACCGAGGCCCGACGTCGAGCGCATTCCTTCGCGAGCATTGAGGTCGCGCGCACTCCGCTCAGAGAAGCCCGTGCTTCTTCAGCTTGCTGCAGTAGGTGCTCCGGGCCAGTCCCATGAGCCGGGCGGCCTCGCTCTTGTTGCCGCGGGCCTCGTCGAGGGCGTCGACGAGCTGGGCGCGCTCGAACGCGTCCGGCTCGCCGTCGAGGTCGCTGGAGTCCTCGGGAGCCGGCAGGCCGCGGGCCCGCCTGGGGCCGGCGATGCCCGCCGGCGCGGCCACCGGCAGGCTCAGACGCATCGCGCGAACGCCGGCGCGAGCCCGAAGGCTGGCGGACCTCCGGCGGCAGGTCGGCGACCGTCACCGCCGGGCCGTCGGACAGGACGACGGCGTGCTCGATCACGTTCTCCAGCTCGCGGACGTTCCCCGGCCAGTCGTAGGCCACCAGCGCCTCGACCGCGTCCGGGTCGAGGTGCGTCGCCGGTCGGCCGGCCCGCGCCGCGTGCTGGCCGAGGAAGTGGACCGCCAGCTCGAAGATGTCCTCCCGCCGCTCGCGGAGCGAGGGGGTCCGCAGCGGGATGACGTTCAGGCGATAGAACAGGTCCTCGCGGAACCGTCCCTGGCGGATCAACGCCTCGAGGTCCTGGTGCGTCGCCGCGATGATCCTCACGTCGACCGAGATCGGCGTCGAGCTGCCGACCCGCTCGAACGACATCTCCTGGAGGACGCGGAGGAGCTTGGTCTGGACCTCCAGGTTGATGTCGCCGATCTCGTCGAGGAAAAGCGTGCCGCCGTCGGCCTGCTCGAACCGGCCCATGCGGTCGCGGTCGGCGCCGGTGAACGAGCCCTTCACGTGGCCGAATAGCTCCGACTCGAGCAGGCTCTGCGAGAGCGCCGCGCAGTGGACCTTGACGAACGCCCGGCCGGCCCGAGAGCTCGCGGCGTGGATGCGCCTCGGCGAGGATCTCCTTGCCGGTGCCGCTCTCGCCGCGGATGAGCACGGCGGACGGGCTCGCGGCGACCTTCCGCGCCATCTCGATCATCCGGCGCACGGCCGCACCCGTCCCCTTGATTGCTTCGAACGCCGAGGGCGACCCGACCGCCTCGCCCGGCCCCGCGTCGACCACCGCGGCCCTCCCTGACGCCTCGGCGCGGCCCGTGAGCTGGTCCTGCAGGATCAGGATCCGCCGCTGCTGATCGGCGATCTTCTCGACCTTCGACCGCAGCTCGCCGTTCAGCGACTCGAGCGTCTGCTGGATCGTCGCCGAGTGCAGGGCCAGCGTCGCGACCGAGCTGAGGGCGCCCAGGAACGCGAGCTCTTCGTCCTCGTACGGCAGCCCACTCCGCTTGGGCCCGAGCACGAGCAGGCCGGCGAGCGAGCCGTCCGATTCGAGCGCATGCGCCGCCTCTCCTCCCAGCGCGATCATCGCGTCGGTGGCCGGGTCGGAGGTGCCGGCGAGGGCCATCGCGTGCGGGACGCGGATCGACGACGACCGTTCGAGGCGTTCGACCAGCGGGTTCTCGGAGCCGAGCCGCGGCTCGTCCGGCGACGGCCCGAGGCAGGCGACCAGCTCGTAGTCCGGACCCTCGGGGTCGGCCAGGTAGATCGCGCCCCAGTCGATGTGAAGCACCTCGGAGGCCGCCTCCAGGAGCCGACGGCCCAGGGTCGCCCGGTCGACGAGGCTGCCGACGGCCAGGTTCATCTTCCGCATCGCCTGGTCGAACTTGTACTTCTCGCGGTAGAACCGCCGGTCGATCGCCTTCTGGAACGGTCCCCGCATCGCGCCGGTGAGGATCAGGAACGCGATGGCCGTCACCCCCGCCGCGAGGCCGCCGGTGGAGACCTGGTGGTCGAGGAGTCGCTTGCCGATCACCAGCGCCCCGAGCACGAGGAATCCCGAATAGAGCACCCCGGCCGCGACGCTCACCAGCAGGTAGACCATCCCCCGCTGGACCTCCTCGACCTGCATCAGCTTGTACCGCGTGATCGAGAGGGCGTAGGCCACGGTGTAGAAGAGCGACGCGATGAACATCGGCCAGGCCGTGCTCGTCCGCCCCAGCCGCGACGGGTCGAGCCAGGCCATCCAGAGCAAATAAACGATGAGCGGAGCCGAGCCGATCGTCGCCATCAGGACCCAGCGCACCTGGTTCCGTTCGGCCCTCGTCCGGGTCCGCCGGAAGAAGTTGTCGAGCAGGCAGGCGAAGAACAGCGTGAAGAACATGAACGCAAGGCCGATCGACGCATAGGCGAGTGTTTTGAGGAACGCCAGGACCGAGTCGACCCCCTCGGGCGCGTGGTCGCCGAGCCACTTCGACCGGAACATGACCGCCCAGAGCGCGGCGATGTCCGCGAGGGCCAGGCCGTAGATCGTGCCAAGGACCAGGCGGCGGTGGAGCAGATAGGTCGGGTTCGGCCTGGGAAAGACGAGGGCGAAGTGGAGGCTGACGACCGGCACGAACACCGCGAAGAGCACGAACGGATAGATCAGCGCCGGCTCCGCGACGATCTCCGTCCAGTGGTAGCCCCCCATGTACGCCCCGACCGTGACGATGCAGATCCAGAAGAAGATCCGCGCCGAGTCGTCGCGGGGCCGCCGCAGGTACACCCACGCCCCCAGGGCGAAGATGACCAGTTCCTGGACGAACCAGACGACCGACGTCAGGTAGGTGCCGAGCGGGCGGTGGCGCACCAAGGCGGTCGCGGTAATCTCCGGCCCCTCGCCGGCGCGCTGCCACGCCACCTCGACTGACCGGCCGGCCTGGAACCGGAGGTCCCTGATGGCGTGGACATAGTCCGTATAGTGCCGGATCGGTTGCGGACCGATCCGGACGACCCGATCGCCTTGATGAGGTCGCTCGGGTGTCCACTCGTACCCGTCCGGGATGGCATCCTTGACGAGCGTCCCGAAGATGCACCTCAGCCCGATGTCCCCCGACCAGCCGACCGCGTAGAGGACCGCGGCCGAGTAGACGAGCGGGATCGCGGCCAGCAGGGCCAGCTTGGCCCATCGGCCACCCGGCGATCGGGGCAGCCGGGACACGCCGGACGCACCCCGCCCGCCCTCGCCCGATCGTGGACTTGGCAGCGAGTTCATGGTGTCGACTCGAGGGAGCATGGCCAAGCGCGAGACGGCCTGATCAAGGAAGATCGGGAGCTGCCTCGCCCCCTACTAGCCTAGCGGCTCGCTAGCGAAACGCAAGGAAATCGTCGACGAATCGCATCGATCTATTCGCTGACAGCAAATGGCGGTTCACCATTCTAGATCGTCAGTCGATCGTCTCGCATTATGTCAATCCAGAGAATCTGAGGAGGCGAGATCGATCAGGTTAATGCGAGGCACGGGCCTTCGGCGCCTGATGGCGCCAGTTTCTACCAGACGGCGCGGTCAGAGATCGCCTGCGTTGCCCATTCTCCGGACCATGAGCTGTCCGTGACGATTTCGCTAACGATCGCTTAGCGAATGAAGGGCTCGCGCCCGATCCGTTCACGGATGTGTTTCGTTACCGAAACGCGTTCTGTCGCGCTCGCAGTCGGTCGGGCATGAATCGTGCCTGACACTCCGGCACCAACTAGGCTCGGACACCCTTGGCGACTAGTGGCTTCGGAGGATTCATGCGGATCGCGGCGAACCGACAGAGGGTCTGGGCATCCGTTCGGGGCCTCGAAGATCGTTTTCCGTCGCTCGATTCCCGACATGCCGGCGCGGACGTCCTCCGCATCGGCCGAGGCGAGCCCATCGTCTTGATCCCCGGCCTGGCCGGTGGCCGAGGGTTGCTCATGGCCCTGGCACGACGCTTGGCGAGGCGAAATGAGGTGATCCTCCCCAGTCTGCGAGGCGACACTGGTTTCCTGGGGAGGAACCCGGCTCCCGACATCACGGCGCACGTCGATGACCTGACTCAGACGATCGACCGTCTCGGGCTGGAACGGCCGATCCTGATGGGCGTCTCATTCGGCGGTGCGCTCGCCCTGGAGTACGCGGTCGAGCATCCGGGCCGGATCAGTGGACTTGCCGTATGGGGAGCCGAGGCGCGGTTCCGGCCGTCGCTCGGCACGAACATCGCGCGTCACGTCTGCGAGCGTTACCCGCTGCCCGCCGACAGCCCGTTCCTCAACCAGTTCTTCAACCTGCTGCACGGGCGTAAGCCCGAGCCTGGGCCGATGACCGACTTCATCGTCGAGCAGTGCTGGACGACCGATCAGTCGGTCGTTGCCCATCGGCTGCGCATGCTCGAGGACTTCGACGTCGCCGAGCGCCTCTGGCGGATTGACGCCCCGACGCTGGTCCTGGCCGGCTCGCGCGACGTCGTGGTCCCGCCGTCGCGTCAGCGTGCCCTCGCCGAGTCGATCGCCGGCGCCAGCTATGCGACGATCGATGATGCCGGGCATATCGGCTTCCTGACGCACAGGGCCGAGGTTGCCGATCAGCTCGCCGGGCTCGTCCGTAAGGTCCGGCGATCCTATTGCTAGGCGGCTCACTCCTGACCGTCCTGGGCCACGATCCACCGGTCGAACGCGTGGAGCAATTCCTCGCGCTCCGAGTACGGCCCCGGTGAATAGGATCGCGACTTCATGCCGAGCTGAGTCAGTTCCGAGACGTGCCAGTCCTGCCGGTTGGTGACGTCCCAGAACTCGACGACGTCTGAGGGGTCGAAGCCGGGTTTCGCGAGCTCATCGGGGTGGAAGTGCCACTCGCAGACGACCTCGGTACGGCCCTCGGCCCGAGGCCAGAGGACGTGGGTCATCACGTAGTCGGGGTGGAGGCTGAGCAGGAGGTTCGGCAGGACGGCGTAGTACGACACATGGCGGCAGGCGTCGTGGTCCAGCCCCGGCAGGTTCGCCCGGCGGGCCTCGCCGGTGAACGACATGGTGGCGATTCCGTCCCGGAGGTCCATCCGACCGCCCATGTAGGTCGATTCGGGCCCGGCCGGGTCGTTCGTGCCGCTCAGGTAGTGCGACACCTTCTGCAGGGCCGGGTGGATCACCGGGCAGTGCAGGCACTCGGAATAGTTCTGGATGATCAACTTCCAGTTCGCCGCGACGTCGTAGACAACGCGGGCGCCTCGTCTCAATTCTCCCATCCGCCAGGCAGCGAACTTACTCGGTAGGTCGCCGAGCTGATCGGCCAGCGGGACGTGGGCGCCCGAGAGGTTGAGGAAGACGAGCCCGTCCCAGACGTCGCAACCGAGCGGAACGAGGCCGAAATCGTCGCGACGGAACTGCTCCCCCTCCTCGAAGTGAGGCGCGGCGACGAGACGCCCGTCGAGGTCGTAGGTCCAGGCGTGATAGGGGCACTGGAGCCGCCGCGAGTGGCCGGGGCCTTCGCAGATCCGCGTGCCGCGATGGCGACAGACGTTGTAGAAGGCGTTGATCCGATCTTCGGACGAACGGACGACGATCACGCTCTCATCGGCGAGGGTCCGGAGCACGTGGTCGCCGACCGCAGCGATCTCGTCGGCCCGCCCGGCGCAGAACCACATCCGGCCGAAGACGCGGTCGATCTCCCGGCGGTAGTGGTCGGGATCGATGTAGTATCGCGCCGGGCAGGGTGAACGTCTGAGGGGTTAATTCAAGCCGGGGCTGGGTGTCCATCGCGGGCTCCTGGCCGACGATCTTCATTCGCCGTCGTCGCCGATCGCCTCGACGGGGCATTCCTCCATCGCGGCGCGGCACGCGGCGACCTCGGCGGGGCCGTCGGGCTGGCGAGTGACGAAGCTGTATTTCCGCTGGTCCTGCCGGACGAAATTCCCCGGCGCGGTCTCGCGGCAGAGGTCGCAGTCGATGCAGGTTTCATCGACGTAGAATCGCCCGGCGATATTCTCGGCGACTTTCCGCGAGCGGTCGGCCATCTCGTGCTCGTTCAGGAGAATCAAAGGCGAAAACAGAGATCAGAGAGCCAGGAGGTCCGGCGGACAGGTGCACGGCCCTGCCCCACCGTTTGCCTTCTGCTTTCTGTATTCTGCCTTCTCTTCAGCCCTCGCGGCCAGCCCCCCGGCGGCGCCGATCAGACCTCCTTCGAGTCGATCCAGGTCATCAGCTTCCGCAGCTTCGCCGCCGACCTGCTCGACCGGGTGCTGCCGCTCGCGGCGCTTGGTGGCGAGGAAGCCGGGGCGGCCGGCCTTGTTCTCGAGGATCCACTCGCGGGCGAACTGGCCCGACTGGATCTCGCCGAGGATCTTCCGCATCTCGGCCCGGGTCTGCTCGTTGACGATCCGCGGGCCGCGGGTGTAGTCGCCGTACTCGGCCGTGTTCGAGATGCTGTATCGCATGTAGTTGAGGCCGCCCTGGTACATCAGGTCGACGATCAGCTTCAGCTCGTGCAGGCACTCGAAGTAGGCGCTCTCGGGCTGATACCCGGCCTCGATCAGCGTCTCGAAGCCCATCTTCACCAGGGCGCTGACGCCGCCGCAGAGGACGACCTGCTCGCCGAACAGGTCGGTCTCGGTCTCCTCGGCGAAGGTCGTCTGGAGCACGCCGCCCCGCGTGCCGCCGATGCCCTTGGCATAGGCCAGGGCGAGGGCCTTGCCGCCGCGGCGTGCAGGTGTCCGACGTGGCGATCAGGCAGGGCACGCCGCCGCCCTTGACGAACTCGCTGCGGACGAGGTGCCCGGGCCCCTTCGGGGCGACGAGCGCCGAGTCGACGCCCTCGGGCGGGACGACCTGGCCGAAGTGGATGTTGAACCCGTGCGAGCAGAGCAGCAGGTTGCCGGGGCGGAGCTTGGGCTTGATGTCGCGGTTGTAGATGTCGGCCGTGACCTCGTCGGGCAGGAGGATGTTGACGAGGTCGCCCGCCTCGGCCGCCTCGGCGGCGCTGACGGGCTTGAAGCCGTCCTTGACGGCCTGGTCGTAGTTCGGCCGAGCCGGGCCGCTGGCCGACGACGACGGTGCAGCCCGAGTCGCGGAGGTTCTGGGCCTGGGCGTGCCCCTGGCTCCCGTAGCCGATGATGGCGATCGTCTTGCCCTTGAGCAGTCCGAGGTCGGCGTCCTGGTCGTAGTAGATCGTGGCGGGCATCGCGGGTTCCTGGCTTGGCTGGATGGCTTCGGCGATCGGGGTGTGGTGGAGATTGCGTCGCTTGAACTTATGGCGGGGTCGCGCCCCCGGCTCGTAACCTATATACCCCCCACCCTACCCTCCGCCGCAAGGGGTGAGGGGTCCCGGGTCTCGGGAGGAAGACAGAAACCCTCCCCAGTGGCCGGGAAGGGTCGCGGGTCTGGGCAGTGCGGCGCGGACCGTCGCTCGCGGGATTGCTCAGAGGCTCGAATGCCCGACGACCGCCCCCTCGTCCTCGTCCTCATCGGCCTCGTCGCGGGAGACGTGGCTGTCGCGGACGAGGGCGATCCGGCCGGTCCGGGCGAGCTCGCGGATGCCGTAGGGGCGGACCGCCTCGATGAACGCCTCGATCTTCGACTCCTGGCCCGAGATCTCGATCATCATCTGCTCGGGGCCGACGTCGACGACCCGGCCGCGGAAGATCTCGACGAGCGCCCTGGATCTCGCCGCGCTGCTCGCGGGTCGCGTCGACCTTCAGGAGCATCAGGTCGCGCTCGACGTAGTCGCTCGCGCGAGATGTCGATCGACCTTGACCACGGTGACGATCTTCTCGAGCTGCTTGCGGATCTGCTCGAGCATCCGGTCGTCGCCGATGACGACGACGGTGATCCGCGAGAGGTGCGGGTCCTCGGTCTCGCCGACGGCGAGGCTGTCGATGTTGAACCCGCGCGAGGCGAACATGCCCGAGACGTGCGCCAGGACCCCCGGCTGGTTCTGGACCAGGGCCGAGAGCACGTGACGCATCCGCCCCGAGCCGCACTGGCCGACTTCGACCCCATCGCGACTCCGACCCCGTGCTGGCATGCTCCGACCGCTCGGCGCGACCGCATCGGCCGATCGAACGGCAAGCTGATTGCGCAATTCAGCGACGCCCAGTGCACGGCACGCGGTCCGCCGGGCCGCGACCGGCAACGGGCTCCGGTCCGCCGACCCGATCCGGACAGGCGCCGGATCGCGACGGTGCTGACTGCGATCGTCGGATTCGGCTCACGCCGACGCCGCGGGATGACAGGCGCCGGCCTCGATGCCCGGGGAGGCCGCCGCCGCCCGGGAAGCCGCCGGGGAAGTCCGGGCCGGTCGGGCCGGCGCGGCGGGCTTGGCCGGCTTGTCGCGGATCAGGTCCGGCGCGGTCCAGGACGATCTTGCGGAAGCTGTCGCCGGGGTCACGTAGTACCAGGCGGCGAAGCGGTCGGAGAGCTCCTTGACCTTCGCCTCGGCCTCGGCGATCCGCTTGTCGTCCTCGGCCTTCCGCTTGTCGGCCTTCTCCTTGGCGGCCTTCTGCTCGGCGCTCGTACTGGGGCTCGCCCGGGTCGCGCTTGAAGACGTCGTCGGGGATCGTCAGCGGCTTGCCGGCGTCGGGGCTCGGGCAGGGCGGGAGCAGCTTGGGGTCGAACGCGACCGTGACCATCAGGTACCGGCTCTCGACGCCGCCTCGGCCTTGCTTCGGCTTCCCGTCCTTGGCCTGCGTCCTTCTTGGCGGGCTCGGCCGATGAACTCGCCGCCGGCGATCGACGACCTCGCCGAAGCGGAGGGTGTAGACGGCCCCCTCGTCGGTCGAGACGATGACCTCGCCCTGGCTCGGAGAGGAGCTTGCCCTGCTCGTCGGGGATAGAACCCCTGGCTGCAGCGAGCGAGACCCACGCCTCGCGGCTCCGCAGCTCCTTCAGGTCGCCGCTCGCCTTCAGCTCGCGAGTCAGGCCCTCGGGCTTGCGCTGGACGCCGACGATCTTCAGGTCGCCCAGGGCGTTGGTCAGCGCGGAGAGCTTCTCGGTGTCGAGCTCCTTCCCCTCCGGGATCGGCTTGCCGTCGATCGTCCAGGGGTCGGAGGCGTCCTTGCGGTCGACCGTCACGACCTCGCCCGGCACGAGCTGCCGCCGGCTCCCGCCGGTGTCGACCTTGGTCGAGTCGAACGCGACCGTGCGGACCTTGCCCGTGTCGAGCTTGAGCAGGTTCGTCTCGATCCAGTCGGCGAACCGGGTCGAGAGGTCGGCCTTGACGTTGACGCCGTAGGTCCGCTTCTGGCCGGGCACGCGGACGTACCGCTGGTCGGTGCGGCCCTTGACCTCCTTGCCGATGATGAAGTCGGCCAGGACCTTGTCGGAGGCGTCCTTGAGCGTCACCCGCTTGCCGCGCCCCTTCACGCGAGGCCTTGGGGTCGAGCGGGTCGATGACGCCGAGCGCCTCCTGGTCCTCGACGCGGTCGGAGCGGATCGTGTCCTTGGTCAGGCCCATCACGCCCGTCGCGGTCTTGGCGAGCCGGTCCTTGCCGTCGGCCGGGTAGTCGTAGTGCGACGGGATCGTCCACTTGCCGTCCTTGAACTGGACCTTGAACGGCGTGACGACCGCCGGTGTCGTTGTCGACGTCGACGACCTCGAGGCTGGTGCAGGCGTCGGGGTCGACGAAGTCGGGGAAGAACTTCGTGCCGACGTCGTTGAACGCCTCGTCCTTCCTGCGGTCGGGGATACTCGACGACCGCCGCGCCCATCAGCAGGACGGCGACGGCGATGAAAATGAGGGTCTTCTTCAGTTCGTGGCTCATGGTGTGGTCCGTCCTATCGCGACGTTTGCCTTTCGTGTTGCCCGGATCACGCCAGCCGATTCGGATTCGCCCCGCGGTTCTCCCGCCCGAGCCGGATGACGAGCACGACGGCCCCGAGGATCAGCGCCGGCAGCGGCGGCAGCAGGACGGCCGTCGCGCGGACGCCGGTCTGGATCCGCCGGACCTGGGTCTCCATCTCGGCCTTGCTGTCGGCGATCTTCCGCCGCTTGGCGTCCTCGATGTTCGACCGCTCGACGTTGAGCCGGAGCGTCTCCTTCGCCTGCTGCGTCTGGAGCCGGATCTCCTTCGTCTGCGGGTCGAGGTCGGTCCGCTTGCGGAGGGCGTCGATCGAGTCGTCGAGCCGCTTCTGCGCCTCCTTGAGCTTCTCGGCGGCCTCCTCCTCGGCGTCCCTCGTGTCCTTGTCGGCGCGGGCGACGTAGTCCTTCGTCTGCTCCTCGAGCCGGGTCAGCGTCCGGTGCATGATCCGCCGCTTGCGGAGGTCGACGTACGAGAGGTCGCCCGCCAGCGAGTCGACGCAGTTGAGGACGAACGTCACGTTGTCGAAGTCGAGCCCCTCGACCTTCTCGCGCGCGGAGCCGGAAGAAGGTGTCGGAGATCAGGTCGAGGTCGGCGACGACGATCGCGTTGAGCGCCGAGGCCTCGGCGGGCTTCTCGTCCTTCTTCGCGGGGTCGGCCGGCTTGGGCGCGGCCGTGCGGCTTGCCCTTGATCTTGGCCGCCAGCGTGTAGCCGATGCCCGAGAGCCTGCGCCGGGGCCGCCGGTTGAAGTTCGAGATCCCGAACGGGCCCTGCTCGACCAGGTCGTTCCAGCTCAGCGTGCCGCCGTCGTCGCCGGTCTGGAGGAGCGGGACGAAGTCGCCGCCGCCCGACTTCGAGCGGATCAGGCCCGGATACGGCATGACGAGGTCCTGCAGGCCCGACGTCTCCGGCTGGTCGGGATTGAACGCCCGCGAGCCCGCGCCGCCCTTGCCGATGAAGACGATCTCGGGCGCGATCTCGGCGAACTGCGGGTGCGGGTTGTACCGGTTCCAGACGATCTCCGTCTGCGGCCAGTCGACGCCGAGCAGGTCGAGCAGCGGGTCGAGGCTCCCCTTGGGCTCGGTCGGCTGGCCGCCGAACATCCCGCCGGGCTGCGGTTTGGGCAAGGCCGGCGAGAGCTGCGGGTCGACGGCCGGGAACGGGTCGACGAAGAGCAGCGTCGCCTTGCCCGCCTTGACGTGCGAGGTGAGGTTGTCGATCTGCCGCTGCGTCAGGCTCGACGGCTGGGCCACGAGCAGGACGTCGAGGTCGGCCGGGATCGGCGCGTCGGCCGACGACGGAGCTGACCTCGTACTGCTTCTTCAGCTCCGAGACGATCGGCCACTCCTGGTTCTGGCCCATCGAGCGGAAGTCAAAACCGCCGAGGAGCTTCGCGTCGGTCTGCAGGACGCCGACCTTCTTCCGCTGCGCCCTCGCCACGACCCGGATCGACCGCGCCAGCTCGTACTCGACCGGCAGGCCCGGGTCGAAGAACGGCACGACGACCTCTTCAGGACCGGACGTGAACGCCACGCCGAGGAAGACCTCGGCCGTGCCCATCTTGGCCTCGTCGGCGTTGCGGACCTGCTTCGGCACGATGCCGTACTGCTTCTCGGCCTGCCGGGCCTCTTCCGAGTAGAGCTCGGTCGGGACGAGGTTCAGGAGGATCCGCCCCTTGCTCGCCGCGGCGAACTCGCGGAGCTTGTTGAGCAGGTCCATCTTCGTCTGGACGAGCTCGCGGGGGACGTCCTCGCTGTAGTACGCCTCGACGTAGACGGGCTTGTCGGCGGGGATGTCGCCGATCAGCTTGAGCGACTCGGGCGAGAGCCGGTGCAGCCCCTCGGAGCTGAGGTCGGGCCGGGCGTTGGCATACCGGGTCACGAGCACTTCCGCCGCCGCCAGCGCCACGACGACGCAGACGACCCGCGTCAGCATGTGGATCCAGAGCCCCTGGCTCCGCTCGCCGCCCGCCCAGTGGCGACGGCCGAGCAGGACCATGTTCAGGTAGAGCATGGCCGCCGCCAGGCCGACGAAGTAGACCAGGCCGACGAGCGGGACGACGCCCGTGCCGAAGTCGCGGAACTGGCTCGGGACCGACAGGTCCTCGATCGCCCGCCGGTACTCGTTCTGGTGGAACGGCAGGCCGAACAGCCCGGCGAACACCGGCACCGCCGAGAAGACGACGCCGAGGATGAACGCCACCGTCACGTTCGACGAGAGCACCGACGCGACCAGGCCGATCGCGATCAGCATCATCCCCATCAGCCAGTAGCCGACGTAGGTCGAGACGATCACGCCGAGGTCGGGCGAGCCGAGCCAGAAGAGGATCGCCACGAGGCTGAGCGAGAACAGCAGGGCCGTCGTGTAGATGCCCAGCGCCGCCAGGAACTTGCCGAGCGCCACCTCGGCGTCGCGAGCGGGCAATGTGAGCAGCAGTTCATCCGTGCCGAGCCGGCGTTCCTCGGCCCAGGCGTTCATGGTGATCGCCGGGATGAAGATCATCAGGATGTAGGGCATCCACTCGTTCAGGGTGCCCAGGCTCGCCAGGTTGTTGGCGAAGAAGACCGGCCGCCAGAACGCCACGATCGCGCTGACGACGACGAACAGCACGATGAAGACGTAGCCGGCCGGGTTGCTGAAGTACGCGTGGTAGTTCCTCGCGAAGACCGCCCAGACGGCGTGCGGGTGGAAGGCCGGGCCGGTCTTCGCGGCCGGGGCCTGCGGCCGCGGGGGCGGTTCGAGGGTCATCGTGGACGCGGCCGGCCCGCTCGCGGCGCGCGGGTCGGGGGTCGGGCTTGCGGTTGCGTGGTTTCTTTCCCATGTCCGTCGCTCTCTCAATTCCATTCGTAGGGTCCGCTGTTGCGGACCATCCGGTGAACGGCCTCGATCGAAGATGGTCCGCAATCGCGGACCCTACGGCCCTCAGACCGGCTGCGCGGTCAACTTGTAGAACGTCTCTTCGAGCGTCTTCCCGTCGGCGTGCATGCCAGACGGCGGGCCGTCGAAGACGATCCGGCCGTCGTGGATGAACAGGACTCGCGAGGCGATCGGCTCGACCTCCTGGAGGATGTGCGTCGAGACCAGGATCGTCTTCGACTTGCCCAGCTCGCGGATCAGGCTCCGCACGCCGCGGATCTGGTTCGGGTCGAGGCCGCCGGTCGGCTCGTCCATGATGAGCACGTCGGGGTCGTGCAGGAGCGCCTGCGCCATCGAGACGCGCTGCTTGTAGCCCTTGGACAGCTTCCCGATCGGCTTCTGGGCCACCGAGGCCAGCGAGCACTGCTCGACGACCGTGTCGATCCGCCGCCTCAGCTCGGCCGGGGCCATCCCCCGGGCCGCGCCGAAGAACTTGAGCAGGCCGATGGGGGTCATGTCGGGATACAGGGGCCCGTTCTCGGGCAGGTACCCGAGCCGCCGGGCGACCTCGATCCGGTTCTGCTGGACGTCCATCCCGGCGATGGCCGCCCATCCCTTGGTGGGGGCGACGAAGCCGGTCAGGAGCCGCATCGTGGTCGTCTTGCCGGCCCCGTTGGGGCCGAGGAAGGCCACGACCTGCCCCTGCGGCACCGAGAAGCTGACGTCGCGCACCGCCAGGAAGTTCCCGAACTGCTTGCGGAGGCCGTGCGCCTCGATCATCGCGGGTGTCGACATTCCTGAGCTACCTCGCCTCGCGCCGTCGACGAACCGACCCCCGTCGCTCGCGGGCCGGCGGGGGCCTTTTCCGAAAGATGTCATTATGCAGACGCCCTCCGCCCGACGCAACGGCCCTGCCCCGGTCGGACCGAGACCCCGCCCCGACCCCCTGCGCGAGCCCGAGCGCCGCCCGGTGCCGGGCCCCCCTCTTGAGATTCTCGCCTGCTTATTTCAACGCCGCGATCGGCGTCTGCGGCGCCGCGGTGGGGCCGGATTCGGCGTCTTCTGGACCCGGACCGGGGCATCGGGCCGGGTCGGGATCGACTCGGGCTCAGTCGCGCGGACCGAACCCGGCGCCTCGGCCGACTCGCCGCCCGACGGCTCCGGTTCTTCGGACGTATCCTCTTGTGGCTCTTCGGTTTCTGTCTCGGCCCCCGCCAGGTCCGCCCCCGACTTCTCCAGCGCGATCAGCTGCCCGATCGTCGCCCTCAGCGACCGATCGATCGCCATCTCGTAGCGATGCCGCAGCTTCCCCTCCTCCGAGCCGTCGCAATACGCCGCCGCCACGGCACGGTCGCGCAACTCGGCCGGGTCGGGCATCGTGGCGCGGAGCTCGCGGAGCCGGGCGACCTTCTCGGCCACCGCACGCTTCAGCAGCTCGACCGCCGCGGCGCGCTCCTCCTCGGGCAGCGGGAAGATGACCACGCAGTGGCCGTAGTCGAAACACGGGTTGTTCGCGAACTCGGCGTTGTTCGCCGCCAGCAGCCGCGCCGAAGCGCGGGGGATCGGGCCGGCGTTGTGCGGGTACTCGTCCAGGCGGTGGCGGGTCACGAGCATGAGCCGCTGGTGGTAGTGCGGCTGGTCCCAGGCGGTGGGGCCGGCCTCGAGGCGCGCTCGAGCTCGCCGCAGGAGTCGATGACGCGGTCGATCCCGGTCGCGTCCATCTCCAGCAGGCTGAGGGCGCCGCCGGGGTCGGTGGCGGCGCGGGAGACGGCGCGGTCGGCGCGGTTGAAGCGTTCGAAGTCGAAGGCGTCGCCGGCCAGTTCGGCGCGGCGTCCGAGCCAGGCGGTCTCGGCCTTGACGGCCCGGTTCAGCCGCCAGGTGGCGACCGCGGCCCGCTGGACGAGGACGGCGCGGGTGTGGGTGGCGGGCCTCCAGTCGTCGTTCCAGGCCTGGAGCTCGGCCTCGAACTTGGCGGGGTCCTCGCCGGGGAGGATGGGGTGCACGGCGCAGAGGCCGTGGGTCACGCCGTTGAACTTGGAGACGTCCTTGCCCTCGGGGGAGGTGGGGCCCCTGGACTTCTTGCCGTTCTCACGGCTGGCCTGTCGCTGCTTCTCGGAACGCTGCATCGGAGATGTCCCTTCGTTGGTTGGGGCGGCGACGACGTCGCGCCGAAGTCGTACCCCTACCATCGCAATTTGGGGCGGGATTGTTCTCCGGGAGGGGTCGTACTCTTAAGGGGCGAGGCCGGCCTATCTTCCCCTCCCCCCTTGTGGGGGAGGGTTAGGGTGGGGGGTTAGCGGCGGGCAACGGCCAGGCGGCCTGATCCCGGCACCCCCCACCCTACCCTCCCCCACAAGGGGGGAGGGTGAGAAAGAGCCGCGCCGAGGCGGGGACAGGGCGAGGCTCCGCCCGAGCCCGTGCCCTGGGGCCGATCCATCGGGATGGGGCGACACCCCCCGGTCCGGGCGTCAGCCCCGGCTCGGGCGGAGCGTCGCCCTGTCGGGCGCGGGTGGGACGACTCGCCGGCGACCGGGCCCGGCCGTTCGGCATTCGGGGCGATCGCCCCGCGGCGCGGGCGGACTCGCTCCTTGCGGACCGACGCGGTCGGGTCCATGATCGAGAGATATCTCTGCGATGTGCACGCAGAACATCTCGGGGCGAGTCGACACACCACCGGCCGCCGCCCGAACTTCCCCCCCGGAGCCGCCATGAGCCGCCCCCCCCGCCGCCGCCGTACGCCTCGGATCATCGAGGCGCTGGAATCGCGCGTCGTCCCGACCGTCTTCACCGTGAACAGCACGGCCGACATCCTCTCGCCCCCGGCGGGCGTCGTCACGCTCCGCTCGGCCATCCAGGCCTCCAACGCTTCTCCGGGCACGGACACCATCAACATGCCCCTCGCCGGAACGTACAAGCTCACCACCGTCGGCTCGGCGACCGACAACTCGGCCGGCGAGCTGGCGATCGCCGACGCCGGCGACTGCTGAAGATCCAGAACACGAGCGGCGGCACGGTCACGATCAACGGCGGCGGGCTGAACCGCGTCTTCGACCTCAACCCGGCGAATTCGTCCGCGAATCTTCGAGGTCGAGCTATTCGGCCTGACGATCACCGGCGGCTTCGCGTCCGGTGCCTCCCCGAACGGCGGAGGCATCGACGCCCACGGCGGCTCGGACTGCTGCTAGAAGGCACCTCTCTCATCGGCAACGCCGCGACCGGGAACGGCGGCGGGATCGACGTGGAGGCGGCAATGGCGACGCCGAGCATGTTCGGCGGCAAGATCGCCTCGAACCGGAGCCTGTCGAGCGGCGGGGGGATCGCCAGCTCCAGCATCTTCGGGATCACACTCTCCGCGGGGACAGTCATCGCCGACAACACGCGCGAGCTTCAGCGGCGGCGGGATCTTACCTCCCGCGGGTGACTCGAAGCGTGGAAGCGACCACGATCCGGAATAACCGCGCCGGCTCCGGGTCGGGCGGGGGGATCGAGACCGCCGGTCCGGGAAATCTCACGCTGAAGGGCGACATCATCGAGCAGAACTTCGCCGCGGGCAACGGCGGCGGCGTGTCATCGATCGATGCGGGAGGCCTGTCGCTTTCCCATTGCTTCGTCCTCGACAACGGCGCCGGACTCTCCGGGGGCGGCGTGAACGAGAACATCGGCGATGCCATGATCATGGACACCACGATCAGCGGCAATTCGGCCCAGCAGAATGGGGGCGGCACGCAGGTCGGGTTCACCGGGTCGATGGAATTGACCGACTCGGAGGTCGTCAACAACTCAGCCTTCGTCGACGGAGGCGGCCTGTACGACACGACCGCCGCCACCGTCACCGTGACGGGCTGCACGCTGGCCAAAAACGTCGCGTTCGGCATGGGAGGCGGGGTCGCCTTCGTCGGCGCGACGACGGGCAGCGTCACGGTCCTCAGCAGCCTGATCCGCGACAACCGGTCGGGCTCAAAGGGCGGCGGGCTGTACGCGGACGGCGGGACCGTCATCGTCGACTTCTCGCAGCTCACCGCCAACGCCGCCTCCTACGGAGGAGCGGCCTGGTTGAGTTCGACGTTCTCGCTCGCGGACAACACGATGGATGCCAACCGCGCCGCCATCGCCGGCGGCGCCCTCGACCTCGAGGCGACGACCGCGAACAACACGGTCTTCAACGACACGATCGCCAATAACGTCGTCAGGCGACCTCGACGGCGCGATCACGGTCGCGGGCGGAAACGGCTCGCTGGTGACGCTCACGAGCGACACGATCGACGGCAACAAGGCCGCCATGGCCGATGCCGGCGGCGTCGACCAGGCCACCGGGGGACTGGCCGTCAAGGACACGATCATCGCCGGAAATACCGCCGTCAGCACCGCTTCCGACTACCTCTACGCCGGCGGCGTCTTCACCGACGGCGGCGGCAACCTCCTGGGCACGGACTTCAACACCGGGGGCAAGTTCGGCCCGGCGACGATCGTCGCCAACCCGAAGCTCGGCCCGCTCGTGGACAACGGCGGGTTGCGGGCCGGCGCCCCCTCCGACAGCCAGGTCGTCCAGACCCAGGCGCTGCTCCCGGGCAGCCCGGCCTTCGGCGCGGGCGTCGCCGGGGCCGGCGTCCCGGGCAACGACGAGCGCGGATTCGGCCGGCCCGCCAAGCCCTCCATCGGCGCCTACGAGCCGAAGTACGCCTCGAACGCCACGCCCAACCAGGTGTTCGTCGAGAACGTCTACGAGGTCCTCCTCAACCGCGTCGCCGACCCCGGCGGCCTCGCCGGGGGCGCCAATTTCCTCAAGAACGGCGGCACGCCCGCGGGGCTCGTCCAGATCCTCGAGGGCTCGACCGAATACCTGAATCGGGAGGCGAACCTCCTCGTCCGCCGCTACCTCGGCCGGGCGCCCTCGCCGGCCGAGGTCACGAACATCGCCAACTACCTCGGCTCGGGCCACACCGCCGAGCAGGCGGCCGCGATCTTCATCAATTCCCAGGAATTCGGCTTTGATTACCAGACCCAGGACGGCATCACCGAGGCCCTCTACCAGACCGTCTACGACCGCGCGGCCGAGCCGGACGAGGTGGCCGGCTGGGGCCAGGCGCTCGGCTCGGGCCTGTCGCGGGCCGCGATGGTCAACGTCTTCCTCTCGCTCCCCGCCTACTTCGCCGATGTGATCTCCGACGACTTCGTCGCCTACCTCGGCCGCCTGCCGCAGCCGTCGGAGGCGGCCGCCTGCCTCCATCTGGCCCAGATGGGCTATTCCGACCAGGCGCTGGCGGCGCTGATCTTGGGCTCGGCCGAGTCGTTCGCCGGCCGCACGTGAGCTCGCCGGCGCCTGGGTCTTCCACTCCGCCGGTCGGTCGATTATCATCGAATCGCCGAGGGCACCCGTAGCTCAATTGGATAGAGCATCGGTCTACGGAACCGAAGGTTATAGGTTCGAATCCTATCGGGTGTATTCTCCCATCCCGGACGAGGCCACCCCGAGCCGGGTGGCCTTTCTCTTTCCCGGCCGGGGCTCGCGAGGCATGCCGACGAGGATCGCGAGCATCTCGGGCCTCCGCGGGGTCGTCGGCGACGGGCTCGACCCGGCCGACGTCGTAAGGTTCGCCGCGGCGTACGCTTCGGGCGCGAGCCCGGGCCGATCGTCGTCGGCCACGACGGCAGGCCCACCGCCCCGACGTTCCTCTCGGCCGTCCTCGCGGGCGTGACGGCGACGGGGCACGACGTCCTGCTCGCCGGGCCGGTCGCCACGCCCACGATCGGCCGGCTCGTCGCCGACCGCGGGGCCGTCGGCGGCATCCAGATCTCGGCCTCGCACAACCCGCCCGCCTACAACGGCCTGAAGTTCTTCCAGCCCGCCGGCATGGTCCTCGGCCCGGCCGAGGGCAGGGACGTGCTCGCGCGGTTCGAGGGAGGGGATTTCGGCTGGGCTCCGTGGGACCGACTCGGGAAGGTCCACCCGATCGACGACCCCGACGCCGCGCACCTCACGCGCGTCCTGATGACCGTGGACGTCGAGGCGATCCGCCGCCGCGAGTTCACCGTCGTCCTCGACGCCTGCCACGGCGCGGGCGGGCGGATGGGAGAGGCGCTGCTCCGCGACCTCGGCTGCAGGCCGATCGTCCTGGGCGGCCGCCCCGGACGGCCGTTACGACCACCCGCCCGAGCCGACCGCCGCCAACCTGAAGAGCTTCTCGGCGATCGTCCCGGCCGCGGGGGCGGCCGTCGGCTTCGCGCAGGACCCCGACGCCGACCGGCTGGCGATCGTCGACGAGACCGGGCGCTACATCGGCGAGGAGCTGACGCTCGCGCTGGCCGCGTCGCATCGATTGGCCCAGCAGAAGGGGCCGGTCGTGCTCAACCTCTCGACGTCGCGGACGACGGAGGACGTCGCCGTCCGCCTCGGCTGCCCGGTCGCCCGGACGCCCGTCGGCGAGATCCACGTCGTCGAGCGGATGCTCGCCCTGGCCGCCGTGATCGGCGGCGAGGGGAACGGAGGCGTCATCGACCCGCGGGTCGGGTTCGTCCGCGACAGCTTCGTCGGGATGGCCCTGGTGCTCGACCTGCTCGCGGCGACGGGCGAGCCGCTCTCGGCGCTGGTCGACGCGCTGCCGCGCTACGCGATGGTCAAGGACTCCTACCCGCGCGGCGGTGGCGACCCCGGCCCGATCTTCGAGGCGCTGGCCGCGGCCCATCCCGAGGCCGAGGCCGACCGCCACGACGGCCTCCGCCTCGACTGGCCCGACGCCTGGGCCCACGTCCGGGCCAGCAACACCGAGCCGATCGTCCGGGTGATCGCCGAGGCCGGCGACCCCTCGCGGGCCCGCGCGCTGGCCGACGGGCTCGGCCGCCGGGTCGCCGCCGGCGGGAGGGAGCCGTGACGCCCTGGCCCGAGTACGAGACCGCGCCGGCCGTCGCGTTCGTCGACGTCGACGGGACCCTGCTGGCCGAGACGACCAGCTATCTCTTCGCCCGGATCATGCGGCGGATGGGCCTGATCAAGCGGTCGTTCGTCCTCCGCGCCGCGTATCACGGGCTCCAGCACAAGCTCGGCCGGCTCGATTACGGCCAGCTCATCGCCTTCGGGCTGAAGAACATCGCCAAGATCCCCGTCGTCGAGCTCGAGCGGATCGCCTACGAGAACTTCAAGGATCACGTGAAGCCGCGGCTCTTCGAGGGGGTGGTCGAGCACTTCAACGGCCTCCGCAAGCGGGGGACGGCCGTCGTGCTCGTCTCGTCGTCGCCCGAGATCGTGATCAAACCCCTTTCGATCTTCCTCGGCTGCACCGACGCGCTCACGACGCCCGTGCGGTACGAGCGGGGCCGGCTGGTCGGCCTGGGCGAGGGGCCGCCGTGCTACGGCGAGGGGAAGCTCTACTGGGCGAGCCGCTGGGCCGAGGCCAACGCCATCGACCTGGCCGACGCCGCGGCCTACGCCGACAACTGGAGCGACCGCGCCTGCTCGAGCGGGTCGGCCGGCCCGTGGCGGTCCACCCGCACCGGATGCTCAAGCGCCTGGCCCTCCGCCGGGGCTGGACGATCGTCAACCCCCGCCGCCCGGCTCGTTCCCGGGACGGGTGAGCGATGGTCCGATCGCGTCTCGGGGCTGCGGGCGTGGGTTGACTCCGTGCAACAACGACCGGAGGGCATCGAGTTCGGCCTTCCCAATCGTCGATCGGTCCCATTATGCTACACACGATCGCGAACCCGCCGCCGGGCCCGCGGCGCTCTCGGAGCGGAGCTCTGCCAGGGTGGCCGGACGATGCCGTCGGGCCTTTCCCTGTGAGCGCACGGATCGACGTTCCATGAGCGATTCGACGGTCGACCTCTACAGCGTCCAGTTCTGGTGGGTCGTCGCGCTGGCGCTGGCGCTGGTCGGCCCGCTGACGAGCCCGCGGGCGCGGTCGTGGGCGCTGGCCGCGTTGAATCTGGGATTCCTCGCGCTCCTGCTCCGCCAGGACATGCCGTACGTCCTGGCCCTCCTCTTCGGGGCGTGGGCGGGGCTCAAGGTCGTGGGACGGCTCGGCGGCCTCGCGGCGTTGCCGCTCGGGCTGGCGGTGCTCGGCCTGTTCGTCGCCCACAAGCTGCCGGGGGCGATCGTGCCCGCGAGGTCTCCCCTGCTGAACGCGCTGGCGGTGATCGGGTTCTCGTACGTGGCGCTGCGGCTGGTCGACGTCGGCCGCGCGGTCTCCGAGCGGAGGCACCCGCCGCCGAGCTTCTGCGCCCTGGTCAATTACCTGCTGCCCTTCCACATGATCGCCGCGGGGCCGATCCAGGCGTACGACGACTTCGTGGCGCAGCCGGCGGTGCCGCCGCCCCCGACGTTCCGCGAGTCGGTCGGTGCGCTCGACCGGATCGCCTCGGGGTTGTTCAAGAAGTTCATCCTCGCCAACCTGGTCGAGTCCTTGTTCCTGACCGGTTTCCGCGCCAGGGGCGCGTATTTCTTCCTCGAGGTCCAGTTCAATTACCTCTGGATCTACCTCGACTTCAGCGGCTACAGCGACATCGCCGTGGGCGTCGGCCGCCTGATCGGCGTGGCGACGCCCGAGAACTTCAACCGGCCCTACCTCGCCCGCAACGTGATCGACTACTGGGACCGCTGGCACATCTCGCTCTCGCAGTTCGTCCGCCGCAACGTCTTCATCCCGCTCCAGGTCGCGCTGATGCGCCGCACCGGCGGCTCGCACGCGCTGCTGGTCGCCTCGCGTCGCCTTCACGATCTCGTTCCTCCTCGTCGGCCTCTGGCACGGGCTGAGCGTGCCGATGCTCGCCTGGGGGATGCTCCAGGCCCTGGGCCTCGTCGTCTGCAACCTCTACCGCGCCGCGCTGACGAAGCGGCTGAAGCGCAAGGGGCTGGCGGCGTACATGGCCAACCCGTGGATCCGGGCCGTCATGGTCGTCGTGACGTTCGAGTACATCGCCTTCGCGATGGCCGTGCAGTTCTCCGACTGGGGCTGGTCGTGGACCGCCTCGCACTGAGGGACGACCTGGGCGACCCATGAGATACCGGCTCCATCATATCGGGATCGTGGTCGGCGACATCGCCGCGGCGGCCCCAGGGTACGTCGCCGACTACGGCTACGAAGCGGTGACCGACGTGATCCACGACCCGACCCAGACGGCCTACGTGCAGTTCCTCCGACTCGAGGGCGACACGACCTATCTGGAGCTCGTCGCCCCCGACGGCGCCGAGAGCAAGCTCGCCCTCGCCGTGAAGAAGGGGCTGCCGCTGAACCATGTCGCGTACGCCGTGGACGACATCGAGGGCGCCTGCCGCGCCCTTGGCGAGCGGGGGTCGTTCGTGATCAGCGAGCCGGTCGCCGCGGTGGCCTTCGGCGGCCGGCGGATCGCCTGGCTGCTGGGGGCCGACCGGGTGCTGGTCGAGCTGGTCGAACAGGCCGCGGACGAGGACCTGATCCGGGATCGGAAGCGATCGGACTGATCAACCGCAGGAGTCGAGACGTGGCCGACGACCGACCGAACGACCAACCGAACGACGAGGCGCGTTCCGCCGTGGCCGACCTCCGCCTGGCCGTCCGGATCGGCTGGATCGCCGTCCGGCTGATTGCCGTATTCTACCTGGGCCAGCAGGGTGCCATGTTCCTCTATCAGGGCTTCTGATCGTGTTCGATCCACGCCGGTTGCGAGGCGCCCTCGCTGCGTTGCTGGTGGTGATGCTGGCCGTGATCGCGGGCGGGCTGCCGCTCTCGCCGGTCGTCGCCGGCCATCCGCGCTGGCTCCCCGACTCCGACTCGCTCTGCGACGTCGTTGGGTTCAAGAGCAACCTCAATCGGATCGGGGGGGTCCTGCGCGAGCTCCGCGAGCGCGGCGAGTCGCCGGGTGGGCAGCGGCTGGGGATCCTGATCGGTTCGTCATCCCTCGAATGGGGCGTCGATCCCGCGCTGATGCCTGCGATGGGCGGATCGCGGCCGATGCGCTGGCTGAGCCTCTCGGGCGTGGGCGCCTCCATCGAGGACAACGCGCGGATGGCCGACCTGGCCCTCCGGGCGGGCCTGAGGCCGGAGCTCACCCTGATCTGCATCGGGCCCGCCCCGATGTCCACGCGGATCAACGTGCTCGACGACCCCATCAGCCCCGACCTCGCCGCCCTCCGCGAGCACGTCGCCGCACACCACCCGATGCTGGCGAAGGAGGACCTGGAGTCGTTCCTGCTGGTGCCGCTCAATCGGCTGTTGCCGAACCGGTCCCGGATCGGCCGGTGGTCGAGGCTGGTGCTCTTCGACGCCCGGCTCGCCCTCTTCGCCGCGCTGGGCTACAACCTCGACTCGCTCGGCCCGCCGATGGACGACCCGTGGTCGGCGACGCCCGGGTGGGCCAAGGGCGATCACATGCCGGATTGGATCAACGACAACCAGTTCGCGGGGCTGAGTAAGGCCCACATCTTCGAGGCCGAGTCCTACTCGGCCGACAGCGCGAATTGCCGCCATCTGGTCGAGTACGTCCGCATGCTCCGCGGCGCCGGCTCGGAGGTCGTGATCCTGCTCGTCCCCGAGGCGGAGCGGCGGCGTATCGTGACGCCGCCCGAGTTCCTCGCCACGCTCCGCGAGGCGCTCCGTCGGGCGTTCGGCCCCGACGCGCCCCCCGTGCTCGACTTCCGCGACGCCATGCCCCCGTCGGCCCTGCTCGACCTCTCCCACCTCAATCCCGGCGGACGCGCGGCCTTCACGGAACGACTGGGGCGAGCCCTGCTCGACCTCCATCGGCCGCGTGCCGGGCTCGCCGCCCCCTGAGGTCGCCTCAGACCTCCGCCAGCGCGTCCGGCTTGCGCTCCGAGGTCACGACGAGCCATCGCCGCGCGACTCCGGCCAGGATCACCGCCGCGCACACCAGCAGCATCGCCGTCAGGCCGATGTTCAGCCAGCCCCGCAGCGCTGTCGCGGGCACCTTCGTCATCCCGTAGAACTTCCCGGTGATCTCCAGATAGCCGGTCGTCGCGGTCGTCGCCAGCACGAACGTCATCGGCACGAGCGTCACCGCCGCGTACCGCGATCGGCCCGAGTTCACGAGCACCGCCGTCACCACCGCGAGCGCGATCACCGCGAGAAGCTGGTTCGCCATCCCGAACATCGGCCAGATCGTCTCGACCGAGCCGGTGTAGATGAAGTAGGCCCAGCCGAACGTCACCAGCCCCGTCGCCAGGATCGACGCCGGCAGCCAGTCGAGATCGCCGAGGGGCTTCCAGACGCGGCCGAGGAACTCCTGGACCATGAACCGGCCGATCCGCGTGCCGGTGTCGATCGTGGTCAGGATGAACAGGGCCTCGAACATGATCGCGAAGTGGTACCAGTACTTGACGAGCCCCTGAATGCCCGGCATCGCCTTCGAGAAGATCCGCGCCATGCCGACGGCCAGCGTCACCGCGCCGCCGGTCCGGCCGTGGAGCGACTCCTGGACGTCCTTCTCCATCTGGACGAGCTCGCCCCCGTCGTGGTCGGCGTCGAGGGCCTTCAACTGCTGCTGGAACGCGGGCCGCCTGGCCAGGTCGATGTTGATGTCGTAGTACATCGCGTTGGGTAAGGACGCCGCCGCGATCAGCGCGACGATGCCGACGAGGCCCTCGATCAGCATCGCGCCGTAGCCGATCATCCGGATGTCGCGCTCGCGGTCGATCATCTTCGGAGTCGTGCCCGAGGAGACCAGGGCGTGGAACCCCGAGATCGCGCCGCACATGATGCAGATGAAGACGTAGGGGAAGATCGCCCCGCTGAAGTACGGCCCGCCGCCCGAGGCGAACACCGGGTTGATCGGCGGCGCCTCGAACTTCGGGTTCGCCACGATCACGCCGATGACCAGCAGCGCGATCGTGCCGATCTTGAGGAAGCTCGACAGGTAATCCCTCGGGCAGAGCAGCAGCCAGACCGGCAGGATCGACGCGACGAAGCCGTAGGCGGCCATCGCGAAGATCGTCTGTTCGCGCGTCAACGAGAAATACTTCTCCAGCGACGACCCCGGGACCAGGGCCCCCGCCACGGTCGCCCCGAGGACCGCGATCGCCCCGAGGATCGACGCCTCGACGACCTTCCCCTTGCGGAAGCGGTACATGTACCAGCCCACGCCCAGCGCGATCGGCACGGTGCAGGCGATGGTGAACGTGCCCCATGAGCTGCCCGGGACGAGCCGCTCGGCCTTCTCGGGCAGGCCGAGGGACATCACGCCGCGCGGGTCGGCTTCGATGATGCTGCCGCGAGGGATCGAGAGCCGGAAGCCTTCGTGGAAGGTCATCGACTCGTCGGGGGTCTCGCCATAGACGTAGCCCGTCCCGGGCGGGACGTCGTAGAACGCCTGCCCGACCGCGTCGACGGCCTGATGCCCACGTTGCCCGTCGGGGAACACGAGCGTCGTCCCCGCCTTCATCGGCACCCGCTCGCCGCCGAGTGCCTTGACGACGACGATGCCCAGCCCGGCCAGCGCGATGACGATGATGTAAAGGATGGCGATCCCCGTCGCCGTGCCCGCGGCCGGCCCGACCTCGTCGCGCGCGATCCCCGCCAGGCTCCGCCCGCCCCGGCGGACCGACGCGGCGAGCACCAGCATGTCCTGAACCGCCCCGGCCAGACAGACGCCCACAACCAGCCAGCACAGGCCCGGCACATAGCCGAACTGGATCGCCAGCACGGGGCCGATCAGCGGCCCCGCGCCCGAGATGGCGGCGAAGTGGTGACCGAAGAGGACCCAGCGGTTCGTCGGGTGGAAATTCTGACCGTCGTAATGCGCGTGGGCGGGGGTCACGCGGGCGTCGTCCAGGACGGCGACCCGCGCCGCGAGGAACGCGCTGTAGTAGCGATAGGCGACCGCCAGCACCGCCAGCACCCCGAGCATCACCGGCATCGCGTGGAGAGGAGACATCGATGGGAGAGTCCGAATGGGTTCGTTGACGTCACGGCGCGGGGGCTCGATCTAATATGGGCCCGGTTTCCGTCCCTTGGCAACCGACCGGCGGCGCGGGAATTGCCCGGGCTCATTCCGGAACAGAGCGAGGAGGTGCCGCCCTTGCCCAGCCCGAACGAGCTCCGGGTCGAAGATCGTCCCTCGAAGCCGCTCGTGATCTTCGACGGCGACTGCGGCTTCTGCCGGCAGTGGGTGCGCCGCTGGCGCTCGATCACCGGCGAGCGCGTGGACTACCGGCCCGCCCGCGAGGAAGCGGCGCGGTTCCCGGAGATCGGCCCCGAAGGGTTCAAGGAAAAGGTCTGGCTCATCGAGCCCGACGGCCGGGCGGTCGGCGGCATGCATGCCGTCCTGCGGCTGTACGCGGTCGTCGGCGAGAAGCGTGGGCTCCTCCGGTTGTACGAGCACGCGCCGGCGTTCGCGGGCGCGGCCGAGACCGCGTATGGTCTCGTCGCCCGCCACCGCGGCGCGGCCGACCGGGTCGTGCGCATCCTCTGGGGCTCGATCGACCAGCGACCGCGCTATGCGAGAATGCGTGCGATCTTCCTCCGGTGCCTGGGACTGGTCTACCTCGCGGCCTTCGGCTCGCTGGCCGTGCAGGTCGACGGCCTGATCGGCAGCCGGGGCATCCTGCCGGCCCGCGAGTTCCTCGACCGCGTCGGCTCGGCCCTCGGCCCCGAGCGATACTGGCAGGTCCCGACCCTCCTCTGGCTCGATGGCTCCGACAGCGCCCTTCATTCCCTCTGCTGGGGCGGCGTGGCGGCGAGTCTCGCGCTCGTCGTCGGCGTGCTGCCCGCGGCCTGCCTGGCCTATCTCTGGGTCGCCTACCTGTCGCTGACGTCCGTCGGCTCGCCGTTCCTCGGCTTACCAGTGGGACAGCCTGCTCCTCGAGGCGGGCCTGCTCGGGTTCCTGTTCGCCCCGTGGGTTTTCTGGCTCGGCCACGCGCGGGGCGAGCCATCGCGGCTGGTGGTCTGGCTCATTCGGTGGCTCCTGTTCCGCCTGATGTTCCTCTCGGGACTGGTGAAGCTCGTCAGCGGCGACCAGGCCTGGCGCGCCTGGGAGGCGATGCGCTACCATTACGAGACCCAGCCGCTGCCCGCCTGGACGAGCTGGTACATGCACCAGCTCCCGCCGTGGTTCCACGAGGCGTCCGTCGGGTTCCTGTTCTGGGCCGAGCTCATCGCCCCGTTCTTCGCCTTCGGCCCGAGACGGCTCCGAATGGTCGGCTTCTGGAGCATGGTCGGCCTGCAGGTCGCGATCATGGCGACGGGCAACTATGGCTTCTTCAACCTGCTGGCGATCGTGCTTTGCCTCTCGCTGGTCGAGGACCGCGACTGGCGGCGCCGCGACGTCACGCCCGTCGATCCCTCGCCCCGGTCCCGGTGGTGCCGGACCCCGCTGGCGCTCGCCGCGGCGGCGATTGTCGCGGTGACGACGATGGAGACGGTCGACGCCTCGGGGATGACGGTCATTTTCCCGGGGCCGCTCGAGACCCTCCGGCGCTGGGTCGCGCCGCTGCGGAGCACGAACTCCTACGGCCTCTTCGCCGTCATGACGACCGAGCGGCCCGAGATCCTGCTCGAGGGCAGCGACGACGGCGAAACGTGGGCCGCGTATCATTTCCGCTGGAAGCCCGGCGACGTCGACCGGCCGCCTCGATTCTGCATCCCCCACCTGCCCCGGCTCGACTGGCAGATGTGGTTCGCGGCCCTCGCCGGCGACTGCCGCCGGGCGCCCTGGTTCCTCGCCTTCGAGCGGCGGCTGTTCGAGGGCTCGCGCGAGGTCCTGAGGCTACTGGACTCCCATCCTTTCGACGACGCTCCGCCGCGCTATCTCAGGGCCCGGCTCTACCTGTATCGTTTCACGGGCCCGGGTGCGAAGGCCTGGTGGAGCCGCGAGGAAGTCGGCGAATTCTGCCCGCCGATCCCGCGCGAAGCCCTCATTCGACCCTGATCCGCCGGTCCTTCCTGGAAAGTCCCACCGGCGCCTCCGAAGATGGAGCTGGCGTCGATCGCCACGAAATCCAGGTTTCCGAAGGAAGGGTGTCGATTCCCGTCCGGCCCGTTCGTCCTGTGGGTGACGTGGACGCGACGGGGGCCGCGGAATGCCCCGGGCGACCTCGGCCAGAACGGACCTAAACCCTTCCCACGTAAGAGAGGAAGAGACGATGCCTCAGTTCATGCTGATCCTGCACTCGACACCGAACCACATGGCCACGCTCTCGCCCACGGAGATCCAGGCGATCCTGGAAAAGTACAACGCCTGGACCGGGAAGCTCGCCGCGGCGGGGAAGCTCGTGAGCGGCCAGAAGCTCACGGACGACGGCGGCAAGGCTCTGTCGCTGAAGGGCGACCGCGTGACGGCGGTCGACGGGCCGTATAGCGAGACCAAGGAGATCGTCGGCGGTTACTTCGTCCTCAGGGCCGCCGACTACGACGAGGCCGTCCGGCTCGCCTCCGACTGCCCCCACCTGCCGATGGGCCGGATCGAACTCCGCCAGGTCGACTTCATGGGCCAGCCCGAGACGTGACCCCACACCCTCCGCCCGAGGTCCACACGCTGGTGGACCACCTGTTCCGCCACCACGCGGCGGCGATGCTCTCGGGCCTGAGCCGGCGACTCGGGCTGGAGAACCTGGACCTGGCCGAGGAGGTCGTCCAGGACTCCATGCTCCAGGCGCTCCGGCTCTGGCCGTACCACGGCGTCCCCGAGAACCCGCGCGCCTGGCTCATTCAGGTGGCCCGCAACAAGGCGCTCGACCTCGTCCGCCGCCGCGGCGTCTTCCGCCGCAAGCAGCGCGAGCTGGCCGTGGCCGAGTCCGACCTGGTCCATCTCGGTCGACCCGAGGGCGACGGCGATTCCCTCGGCGACGAGCAGCTCGCGATGATCTTCGCGTGCAATCACCCGGCGCTCTCGCCGGAGTCGCAGGTCGCCCTGACCCTCAAGGCCGCCTGCGGCTTCAGCGTCCCCGAGATCGCCCGCGCCTTCCTGGCCCCCGAGCCGACGATCGCCCAGCGGCTCGTCCGGGCCAAGCGGTTCCTCCGCGATCGGGAGATCGCGCTGGAGATCCCGCCGCCCGAGCAACTTCCCGGCCGGCTCGACTCGGTGCTCCAGGTCGTCTACCTCCTCTTCAACGAGGGCTACTCGGCCCACGGCGGCGACTCCCTGATCCGCCAGGACCTCTGCGGGGAGGCCATCTGGCTCGCCGACCGGCTGGCGTGCCACGGCGCGACGGCGATGCCGAAGTGCCATGCCCTGCTCTGCGCTGATGCTCCTCCAGGCCTCGCGCCTGCCCGCGCGACAGGACGAGGCCGGGGACCTGATCCTCCTCGCCGACCAGGACCGCTCGCGGTGGGATCGGGGCCTGATCCACCGGGGACTTCACCACCTCGACCGCGCCTCCGAAGGCGACGAGCTGAGCGTCTATCACCTCCAGGCGGGCATCGCGGCCGTCCACGTCGTCGCGGCCGACGACGCCTCGACCGACTGGCCGCGCCTGCTCGCCCTCTACGACCTGCTCCTGTCGCTGGCGCCGTCGCCGGTCGTCGCGCTCAACCGGGCCGTCGCGATCGCCAAGGTCGACGGCGCCGGCGCGGGGCTCGCCGCGCTCGATGAGATCGATACCACCGCGCTCGAGGGGTATTTCCTCCTGCCCGCGACGCGTGCCGATCTCCTGCACAAGCTCGGCCGTCGCGACGAGGCCGAGGACGCCTACCGCGCGGCGCTCGACTCGGCCTGCACCGGTCCCGAGCGCCGCTTCCTGTGTCGCCGACTCTCCGAATGCCGGGGTGATGTCGCCCCGGTCGCCTCCCCCCGTTGATCCGGCCGGACGCGGCCGGACTGGAGACCCGCATGAATCGCCGCCTCTTCGCCCTCGTCGCCCTGACAGGCCTCGTCCTGCCCGCCCGCGCCGCCGACGACGCGAAGCCCGCCGACCCGCTCGGGCCGTTCGCCCGCTTCGTCGGCGGCGCCTGGGAGTCGGAGGGGGACTTCAAGGTCCGCGTCGTCTACGACTGGGGCCTCAACAGGAAGCTGCTCAAGATCAAGTCATACCTCTCCGGCAAGGACGGCTACCAGCTCGTCTACGAGAGCGGCGTCTACTGGCATCCCGAGAAGAAGGCGGTCGTCTTCCAGAGCGTCTCCGCCAAGGGGGGCCTCTTCGAGGGCGTGATGACCGCCAAGGACAACGTCTACACGTCGGTCTTCACCTCGTACGACGGCGACAAGGCCACGCCGTTCCGCCAGACGATCGAGTTCCTCGACGACGACCACGTCGTCTGGACCGTGCTCGGCAAGAAGGGGGACGAATGGGCGGTCCTTCACAAGGTCAACGAGACGCGCGTCAAGGAGAAGGACCCGGCGACGAAGTGATCGACCCGGGAGCCCGGCCGGGCACCGGGGCGCCGCGCCCCGGCGACCCGCCCGGCGCCTCGCGCCCGGCTTCCTAATGCTCGAATCCAGGAATGTCCCCTTTACGCCAGGAACGTCCCATCCCGGCACGGCTGCGGCCGTCGCCGCTTCTTCCGAGCGAAGAAGAAAAATAATACGCAAACTCTGATGTTGTAGGACATTCCTGAGCGTCGCCGCCACGCTAGCCGCCTGCTGTTCCGGGCATCCCGCACAAGACGCGGCCGGGCCTCGAAGAACAGATCAAGAGATGGGCCGGATCCGGCGCGAGCGCCCCGACCGGCCGCGGCCCATCGTTTGCTTTATGGAACGTTGGCCAGTCCGCGAATCCAAAGAGAGGCAGCCATGCGTCGCCCCATCGTCCTGATCGCCGCGGCAAGCGCGCTATCTGACCCTGACCCTGGGAACCGCCACCGCCTTCGCCCGGGCCGGGCACGGCGGCGGCGGGCAGGCGGCGGCGGGCACATGGGCGGCGGCGGCGGGCACATGGGCGGCGGCGGCGGCTTCCGCGGCGGCGGGGGCGGGCTTCCGCGGCGGCGGAGGCGGCGGGGGATTCCGCGGCGGCGGGGGAATGATGCGCGCTCCGTCGATGGGGATGCGGGCGCCCTCCATGGGGATGCGGGCCCCGTCGATGGGGATGCGGGCGCCCTCCATGGGCGTGCGAGCCCCGTCGACGGCCATGCGAGCCCCGGCCATGGCGGGAGGCGCACGCGGCTTCGGCGGGGTCGGTGCGGCCGGTGCCCGCGGCTTCGGTGGGGTCGGTGCGGGCGGCTACGCGGCTGCGGCGGGGTCGGCATGGGTGGCGCCATGGCCGGTCGGGGCGGATTCCCTGCGCGGGCCCCGATGAATGCCATGGGTGCGGGCGGCTCGAGGCGCGGGTCGCAGCTTCGGCAACACCGGCCTGGCGGGCGCAATCGCGGCTTCGGGCGCGACCGGCCTGGCGGGCGCAATCGCGGCTTCGGTGGCGCGACCGGCCTGGCGGGCGCGAATCGCGGCTTCGGTGGCGCGGGGCTCGCCGGCAATCGCGGCTTCGCCAACACGGGGTTCGGCGGCAATCGCGGCTTCGGCAATACCGGCATCGCGAGCAACCGCAGCTTCGGCAACCAGGGCAGCTTCAACGGCAATCGAATCAACAACATCAACCGGTCGACCTTCGTGTCGAACGGCTCGTTCAACCGAGGCGTCGGCGGGTACGGCGGATACCGCAGCTTCGGCGGATACGCAAGCGGTCGCGGCTACGGCGGATACGGCGGATACGGCCGCGGTTACGGCGGATACGGCTACGGTCGTGGCTATGGCGGGTACGGAGGCTATGGCGGGTATGGAGGCTATGGCGGATACGGCCTCGGTTATGGTGGATACGGCATCGGCTATGGCGGCCTCGGGTACGGCGGCTACGGCGGATACGGACTCGGTGGCTTCGGTCTCGGGCTGCTCCTCGGATATGGCCTCGGCGGCTTCGGCTACGGCGGGTTCGGGTACGGCGGGTATGGAGGGTACGGCGGGTACGGAGGATATGGCGGCTACGGTGGATACGGACTCGGCTATGGCGGGTACGGAGGATATGGCGGCTACGGCTACTCGGACTGGGGCTATCCGGCCTATGGCTACGGAACGACCTACGCCTCGACGACCTACGTGAATCCGTATGTCACCGCCGGCTACGCGACGGTGCCCTACGACTACTCGCAACCGATCAGCACCGTCGCCGTCGCGCCGGCGCAGTCCGCGACCGACCAGGCGGGGGCGCTGTTCAGCCAGGCACGCGACTCGTTCAAGAGCGGCGACGTGAGCCTCGCGCTCCAGCAGGCCGATTCCGCCCTGGCGTTGAACCCGAACGACACGTCGCTGCACGAGTTCCGGGCCCTCTGCCTCTTCGCGCTGGGGCGCTACGACGACGCGGCCGCGCCACTGTACGCGGTGCTCGCGGCCGGCCCGGGCTGGGACTGGGCGACGCTGATCGGCCTCTATCCGAACGCCGAGGTCTACACCGCGCAGCTCCGCAGGCTCGAGGCCTACACGACGGCCAATCCCCAGTCCTCGACGAGCCGGTTCGTCCTGGCGTATCAGTACCTGACCGAGGGCTTCATCGACGCCGCGGCGATCCAGCTCAAGCAGGTGGTCGCCCTGAAGCCGACCGACGCGGTCGCCGCGAAGCTCCTCCAGGAGATCGACGCGGCCTCACAGCCTCCCGCCGGCACCCACGGCGCGGCGGTCTCGACCCCGCCGCCGATCACGCTGCCCACGACGACGGTCGCGCCCGCCAACAGCCCGCCGATCAACACCACGGTCCCGGACGGGGCCACGATCGACGGCACCTGGACCGCGAAGCCGAACGCCGACACCTCGATCTCCCTTTCGATCCAGCCGGGCGGGACGTTCCGCTGGGACCTGAACCTGAAGGGCCAGGCGAAGCAGTTCAGCGGCACGTCGACCTTCGCCAACGGCATCCTCACCCTGGTCCCCGAGAACATCCCGCCGATCGTCGGCAAGGTGAGCTGGGCCGACCCGAATCACATGACGTTCCGGGCGGTCGGCGACAACTCGCAGTTCCCCGGGCTGAACTTCGCCAAGTAGTCATCGGAGGCCCGCCGGAGACCTCCAGGACGCCACGCCCGGCTCTCCGGGCGTGGCGTTTCCGCGCGCCCTCAGGACCCGAGGCGTCGGGTCCGGACCCGAGAGACGTGCGCCGACCGAACCCGAGAACTGGGGCCCGCCGTTACGAAACGAACCCAATTTCGGCCATCGATCGCGGCAGGATTATCCGCGCAAATTCTTTTGCCGCATTGGATTACGTCTCGAATTGACCTTGGTACCGAGAGCGCGAAATGAAGCCAATTCCGGGCCTCGCGTCCGGACCGCGTCAGCGCTGGCGGCTCGGCAGGGGCCGGTCGTACCAGCCGAAGGCGGGGGAGGAGTTGGGCTGGCGGCGGTCGAGCCAGTCGATCAGGGGCGGGAAGATCTCGCGGGGGGCGTGGCGGCTCCAGACGAGGTCGCAGTGGCCGTAGTCGTCGACGTGGCCGTCCCGCTTGCCGAAGCGGAGCAGGGTCTTGTCGGCGCTGCTCAGGCCGTCGAACGTCAGCAGGGACGACGGGATGTCGGCCATGACGTCCCCCTCGCCGGCGATCATCAGGGTCGGCGCGGTGACCCGGTTCAGGTTGGCCGCGTAGTCGAACCGGCCGTCGGCCGAGAGCATGTGGCCGGTGGCGAGGTAGCTGTCGAGCTGCTTCAGGGCGCCCCAGCCCGGGGTTCTCCAGGGTGTAGCCGTAGAACCGGCTGATCGGTCTCGTCGTCGACGTTCTTGGTCGTGTAGTAGAACTGGTCGATCCGCTCGAGCCCCGGCAGCCGGCCCCACATCATCGGCCGGGCGATCCGGCCGGTGCTGAAGACCGAGAGCAGGACGCGCAGGCCGCGGTTCGCCTTGAGCATCTCCTCCCGCGACTGCGACGGGCGACCACGGTCGTCACGCCGCCCATGTCGACGAAGTTGGCGACCCGCTCGGGGCGGTCGGTCGTCTCGAGGTAGCCGAGCATGATCATCCCGCCCAGGCTGTGGCCGACCCAGTTCACGCGGTCGGCGCCGGTCTCGTTCTGGACGAAGTCGAGGATCGCCGGGATGTCGTACTTCACCTGGTCGTCGACCGTCCAGCGCGACTCGCGCATCTCGTTGAGCGGGGTCTGGCGGAGCAACTGGTTGACCCGCCCGAGCGTGCCGATCCGGTGGCTCGCGCCCGAGCCGCGGACGTCGACCACGTAGACGCGATAGCCCCGGTCGTTGAGCTGCTGGGCCAGGTGGTCCTTCGGTGATCGTCCAGAAGGTGCCGTTCAGGCCCAGCCCGTGGCAGAGGACGACCGGGAGCTTGCCCGGGTCGGCGTGCCTGGGCTCATACATCCGCACGCCCAGCTTCCAGCCGTCCTCGGTGGTCGCGTAACCGTCGGTGCAGGGCCGCAGGTCGACCAACGGCGCGTGGTGGCGCATCGTCGCGCAGCCGGGGGCGAGCAGGGAGCACCAGCAAGTGATGCCGAAGGCCAGCCTCCGGCCGGCCCGCGAACCCTCGGGCATGGGGCGGGAATCCTTCCCCTCGGACCCGCCGCGCCGACTCATGCCGACGGACGGTGCAGACGCGCGACCCCCGTCCGTGACGGCCGCGCGGGGTGATTGGACCCGGCCGGGGCGATTCGATCAACCGCAGTTTCCCGAAGGCCCGTGGGAATTACAGCCTCGAAAGCGGCCAGCGGGACAGCAGGGCCGTTCCGTTCTCCACGGATGCGGCCTTCTCCGTCCCCGCTTCCACCGGAGAGTTCTTCTGTCTCCCTCCGGCGGAGCGTGATTCCCTCCCCCCTTGCGGGGGAGGGTAGGGTGGGGGGTTCGTCGGGCTGGCCTCGGCGTTCGACCCCCCACCCTACCCTCCCCCGCAAGGGGGGACGGGATCAGAAACGCACTTCCCCCCCGGAGAATGAAACGGCCCCGACCAGGCCATGCCTTCGCGTTGCATGGGCCGCCCCGGAGGGTACATTGGAAGGATGGGGTGCCGGCCCCTCTGAGCCGCCCGGACTGACCTCGCGGGAGATCCACCCATGTCCACCGCCACGACATCCGCCCCGCCCGGGCCGTCGCGGGTGCCGGTCGAGACGCCGGCCGCTATCGAACCCGCGCCCCTCCCCGATCAGTGGCCCCTCCGATCGATCGCCTCTATCGGCTGAGCCTGGAGGAGTACCACCGGCTGGCGGAGGCGGGCGTCCTGAGCGATAGCCGGGTCGAACTGATCGAGGGGATGCTGGTCAAGAAGATGACGAAGAATACGCCCCACATGATCGCCACGGCCCAGGTCAACGCGGTATTCCACGAGGTAAAGCCGGCCGGATGGTTCGTCATGATCGGTGACCCGATCTCCCTTCAGGAATCGGGAAGCGAGCCCGAGCCGGACGCCAAGCTCGTCCGGGGCAAGCCGGGCGACTACAAGGGCCGCCGGATCACGCCGGCCGACGTCGGCCTCGTCGTCGAGGTTTCCGATTCGTCGCTCCACGAAGACCATGTGGTCAAGAAGGCGCTCTACGCCCGGTCCTCCGTGCCCGTCTACTGGATCGTCAACATCCCCGACGGCCGCGTCGAGGTCTACACCGAGCCGACCGGCCCCGACTCGTCGCCGGACTACCGCCGCCGGGACGATTACCCGTCGGGGGCCGACGTGCCCCTGGTCCTGGATGGCGTGGAGGTGGCCCGGATCGCCGTCGCCGAGCTCCTGCCCTGACGACTTCGTCAGAGCCCCTCGACTTCCCACCCCTTGCGATACCGCTTGCGGACGAGCCGATTCGCCTCCTCGACGTTCGTCGACCTTCATCGCCGCGGCGTCCCACTCCAGCGTCTTCCCCGGGAACCGCGTCGCCAGGCAGCCGAGCAGCACCGACTCGGTCAGCGGCCCGGAGTAGTCGAACGGGGCCGAGGTCTTGCCGTTGCCGCGGCAGGCCTCGACGAACTGGAGGTAATGGTCGTCGCCGCCCGGCTCGGGCAGCTTGTAGTCCGGCGAACTTCTCGGCCGGCAGCAGGACCGGGGCGTCGATGTAGGGCGAGTAGAGCACGCCGTCGGTGCCGATGTAGATCGACCCCTGGTCCGACAGCGTGCGGTCGCCGATCAGCGACCGTGACCTCGGCGGGCGGCCGCTTCGCGCCGTCGTACCAGGTGAGGGTCAGGGTCATCGGTCGTGTACTTCGTGCCGGGGAAGACGTAGTGGACCTGCGAGTCGAGGCCCCAGCTGTCGGCGTTGGGCGCGCCGCCCTCGGACCGGACCGACCGTGGGCGACGTCAGGGCCAGCGACGCCGAAGACCGGGTCGAGGATGTGGCAGCCCATGTCGCCGAAGGTGCCGGTGCCGAAGTCGAGCCGCTTCCGCCACTCGCCGGGATGGTAGTAGCCGGCGAGGAACGGCCGCTCGGCGCGCGACGCCGAGCCAGACGTCCCAGTTCAGGCCCGTCGGGCACCGGGTCGTGCGCGGTCGGGCCGCGGGCCGCGGTCGCCCCAGTCCTTGCCGCTCCAGCTATGGACCTCCTTCACCTTGCCGATCGCCCCGGCCTGGATCGTCGCGACGACCGTGCGGTGGACCGGGTGCGAGTGGATCTGGATGCCCATCTGCGTGACGAGCCCTTCTCCTCGCGGCCACTCGGGCGAGCTGGCGGGCCTCGTAGATCGTCTGCGTCAGCGGCTTCTGGGTGTAGACGTGCAGGCCCCGCTGCATGGCCCGCATGGTGATCGGGGCGTGCATGTGGTCGGGGGTCGAGACGTTGACCGAGTTGAGGTCCTTCTCCTTGTCGAGCAGCTCGCGCCAGTCCTGGTAGACGCGGACCTCGGGGAACAGTCTTCTTGACCTCGGCCGTGCGCTTCAGGTCGACGTCGGCCACGGCGACGAGCTTGAGGTGCTTGCTGGCGGTCAAGCGACTGGATGTCGGACATCCCCATCCCCGACGCGCCGAAGCTGGCATGAAGGACGGTCTCGCTCGGCGAGCCGCCAAAGGCCCGGAACGCGGCCGGGGCCGCGACGCCGGCGGCGAGGCCGCGGAGGAGAGTGCGGCGCGTGATCGGACGGTTCGGCATCGGTCGGTTCCTCGAAGGTTTCAGGCCGGGCTCGACGCCAGCCAGCGGACGGCGTTCGCGATGACCTTCAGCGGCTCGGCCTGCTTGTAGACGGGGAACGTCTCGTGACCCGGCCGGAAGTAGACGACCCGCCCCTTGCCGATCGTCCAGACCATCCCGCTCCGGAACCATTCGCCGGTCGGCCACCGTTCCTCGAAGACCACGAGGTCGGGCTCGGGGACGTGGAACGGCTCGTCGTACATCTCCTCCCGGGGGATCTCGAAGGTCGACGGCAGCCCCTCGGCGAGCGGGTGGTCGGGCCTGAGGACGCGGACCTGGCTCGGCTTGCCGTCGGTCCGGTAGGCCGGGAAGCAGCAGAAGGGCAGGTGGAGGTCGAGCTTGATCGTCCCGTCGGGGAACTTGCGGGGCTCGACGTAGGGCGTCACGCGGCTGTCGCGCTTCGGGCAGCGGTTTGCCGCTGGGGCGGCGGCACGTCGCGGACCTCGGCGCCGGCCGGGGCGGACTTCGCGACGTCGAGCCGCGACCGCTCGTTCATCGCCTCGATGAACGGCGTCGACCAGTGCGCCGAGTGGAGAGCGACGAGCGAGAGCGTCCCCGCCTTGATCCGCTCGACGATCTTGCGGCCGACCTCGGGCTTCACCTCGCCCTGGCGGACGTGGCCCCACCAGATGAGGACGCGGGCCTGGTCGAGGATCTCGTCGGTGATCCCCTGCCCCGGGTCGTCGAGGCCGACGGATTTGACGTCCAGACCCGGCTGCGTCCGCAGGTGGGCGGCGATCGCGTTGCCGAGGAAGTCGTCGTAGGCCTGCTTCTGGGCGGGCTGGCGCTCGTCCCAGACGACGACTTTCGTCGACTCCCGTCGCGGGATCGGCGCGGCGAGCAGGGCCGCGGAGGTGGCGAGGAAGTCGCGACGTGAGGCGGTCGTCTTCATGGATTCGTCCGGACCGTGGTCGTTGGATCCCCCTCGTTCCGCCGCTCCCGCGGCGGAATGGCCGCCTCGCCGCTCCGCGGCTTCTGGTCAGAAATGGCCGCCGAGCGGCCGGGCTGCACTCCGCCGCGGAGCGGCGGAGCGAGAAGTCAGCCGTACATCCGGTTCACCTGCCCGTACGTCACCTTCGGCGCCTTGACCAGCCCGCCCGCGAGCTTCTCCCCGACCGGATCGACGTACACCCGCCCCGGCGGCTTGGGGTTCTCCGGATTCGTCTCGAGCACGTGGACGTTGAAGATGAACGCCGTCTCGGTCTCCGCGGTGAACCAGTGAACATTATCGCGATGGTCGCACACGGTCGAGAACTCGCCCGGCGCGAAGCTCCGGTCGATCGTGGGTCGGACGATGTAGTGGTCCTTGTGGTCCTCGACGCGGTCGTAATGCCGGCCGCGGAGGTTGCCCTTGATGACGAGGAAGCCGGTCGCCATGTTGTCGTGGCCGTGGGGGACGACCGAGCGGCCCTTGCTTCATCGCGAAGATCTGCCGGCCGAAGACCAGGCTCGTCGGCAGGCCCGAGACCTTGTTGAAGTCGCCGGGCAGGCTCTTGGCGCCGATCGCCGGATAGTTCACCTCGCGCGGCGATCCGGTCGAAGTCGAGCGACTTGAGGAGGGCGTCGAGGTCGACCCGGCGATAGAGACCCTCGAGCGAGCGGGTGAACTCGACGTCCTTGATCTTGTGGTCCCGGACGTCGCGGCTGATCGTGTTCAGCTCGTCGAGCCAGTCGCCGATGATCGGCCGGACGTCGGCCCCGAAGAGCCGGTGCGACGCCAGGCCTTCGAGGAGGGCCACGGCCGTCAGCGACTGGAGCGCATGCCTCGTGAACGCCCGGCGCGACTCGACGTGCTCGGTCATGACCCCGGCCTCCCTCGACGATGACGCAACGGCCCGGCGGGCCGACCCCGCCCCAAGGCTAACCGGCGCCGGAGCGTTGTTCAACAATTGTCCGGAAAGCGTGCCTTGCCCCTGGAACGGCACCCGCCGCCCCGATACGCTCCGGCATACGGCACCGTCCGTCCCGCCTTCCCATCCCACCGACGCGAGGACCACGCCCATGAGCCAGGGATCGAATCGTCGCGACTTCCTCAAGCAGACCGGCACGTTCGCCGCCGGGGGCCTCTGGCTCGCGCGGTCGGGGGCGAAGGCGCTGGCGTACGAGGCCAACGAGAAGCTCAACGTCGCCTGCATCGGCGTCGGCGGCAAGGGCCAGTCCGACATGCAGGGGGCCGCCGGCCGCAAGGGCGGCGGACGGAACAGCAAGGTGCCGGTCACGTACGACGGCGAGAACATCTTCGCGATCTGCGACGTCGACGACCGCCGGCTCGACGAGGCCGCGAAGGAGTTCCCCAAGGCCAAGAGGTTCAACGACTATCGCCGGCTGCTACGACGAGCTCGGCAAGTCGATCGACGCCGTCACCGTCTCCACGCCCGACCACTCGCACGCCCCCGCGGCCGATGGGCGCGATCCGCCTGGGCAAGCACGTCTACTGCCAGAAGCCGCTGACGCACTCGATCTTCGAGGCCCGCACCCTGACCGAGGCGGCGGCCCGGATGAAGGTCGCCACCCAGATGGGCAACCAGGGGCACTGCAACGACAACACGCGGCGGATCGTCGAGATCGTCCGCTCGGGCGCGATCGGGCCGGTCAAGGAGGTCCACGCCTGGACCAATCGCCCGATCTGGCCGCAGGGCAAGGACCGGCCCGACCGGCTCCGACCCCGTCCCCGACTACCTGAAGTGGGACCTCTGGCTCGGCCCGGCGCCCGAGCGGCCGTTCGTCGCCAACAAGGTCATCAAGGGCGTGAACGGCAAGAAGGATAGCGAGGAGCAGATCTACCACCCGTTCGCCTGGCGGGGCTGGTGGGACTTCGGCACCGGCGCCCTCGGCGACATGGCCTGCCACATCCTCGACGCCTCGTTCTGGGCCCTCGACCTGAAGTATCCGACGGCCGTCGAGGTCGTCGGCGGCGAGCCGCACAAGCCCGACAACGGCCCGCAGTGGGAGATCCTCCGCTACAGCTTCCCCGAGCGCGGCGACATGCCGGCCCTCAAGCTCACCTGGTACGACGGCGGCAAGAAGCCCCCGGCCGAGCTGTTCGAGGGCGAGGAGGTCAAGCAGGGCGGTGCGCTGATCGTCGGCGAGAAGGGCAAGGTCTACGTCCCCGACGACTACGGCGGGAAGCACGTCCTCCTGCCCAAGGAGAAGTTCGCCGGCTTCAAGAACCCGCCCGAGACGATCGCCCGGGTGCCCGGCGGCAACTCGTACAAGGACTGGACCCGGGCCTGCAAGGACCCGTCGAAGCCGGCGTGCTCGAACTTCAGCTACTCGGGCCCGCTCACCGAGATGGTCCTGCTCGGCGTCCTCGCGTTCCGGACCGGCCAGAAGATCGAGTGGGACGGGCCGAACATGAAGGCCCTGAACTGCTCGGCGGCCGAGGAGTACATCCGCCCGGCGTACCGCAAGGGGTGGGAGCTTTGATGACGCGGCGGAAGACCACCCCCCACCCTACCCTCCCCCGCAAGGGGGGAGGGTTTTTCTGATCCCCTCCCCCCTTGCGGGGGAGGGTTAGGGTGGGGGGTTCTTTGAAGTCCAAGCCGATCATGCCCCACCACCTCCGCCTCGGGACGATGCTCCGCGGCCTCTGCCCCGAGTGCGGCGAGGGCCGCATCTTCGCCTCGCGATGGCGGATGAACCCGACGTGCCCCGTCTGCGGCACGAAGTTCGAGCGCGGGCCGGGCTACTTCACCGGGCGCGATGTACTTCAGCTACGCCATGGGCATCCCGATCATCGCGCTCGGCACGCTGATCGTCTGGCTGATCGCGAAATGGCCTTGCACTGGGCCGTGCTGGTCGTCTGGGTCGCGTTCCTGCCGCTGGTGCCGTTCGTCTTCCGACTCTCGCGGGTGCTTTTCATCCACTTCGATCGCTACTTCGATCCCGATGAAGCGCCCCGCCCCGAGGATCACTCCTCGATCCCGTGATCGCGCAGAATGCGGGGCGCGATCGAGACGATCGCGCCCCCGCACGAACCGATCGATCAGTGTCCCACCGGCTCCAGGCTCGACTCGGCCAGCGGCGAGCCGCCGAGCTCGGCCTCCATCTCGCGGAGCTCCTTGCTCTCGGTCTTGCGACCGCCAGACCGCCCAGGCGACGCGCGGCGATGCCGATCAGGCCGACGAGGTAGAGGATCCAGTTGTGGCCCGTCCGCCGCGCGGCCGAGGATCGGGCACGATCGCCAGCAGCGCGACCATGTTCATGACCTTGATCAGCGGGTTCAGGGCCGGGCCGGCGGTGTCCTTGAGCGGGTCGCCGACGGTGTCGCCGGTGACGGCCGCCTTGTGCGCCTCGGAGCCCTTGCCGCCGTAGATGCCGTCCTCGATCGTCTTCTTGGCGTTGTCCCAGGCGCCGCCGGCGTTGGCCATGAAGACGGCCAGGAGCTGGCCGACGACGATCATGCCCGCCAGGTAGCCGCCCAGGGCGTACGGGCCGAGGAAGATGCCGACCAGGATCGGCATGAGGATCGCCAGCAGGCCCGGGCCGATCAGCTCGCCCTGCGCGGCGGCCGTGCAGATGTTGACCACGCGGCCGTAGTCGGGCTTCTTGGTGCCGGCCCAGATCTCCTTGTCGCGGAACTGGACGCGGCACTCCTTGACGATCAGGAACGCCGCGCGGCCGACGGCGCGGATCAGCATCGAGCTGAACAGGAACGGCACCGACGCCGCCGATCAGCATGCCGATGAACACCTCGGGCTTGGCGACCGAGAGCTTGCCGGCCTCGCCGGCGTACTGCGCGCGTGGTCATCTCGCCGATCTTCGTCCTCGCTGCCGACGGCGATCACCGCGATGAAGCTGGCGAAGAGGCTCACCGCCGCGATCACCGCCGAGCCGATGGCGATCCCCTTGGTCTCGGCCTTGGTCGTGTTGCCGACGGCGTCGAGGTCGGCGAGGATCTGGCGGGCGCGCTTGTAGTTCTCCTCGCCCATCTCCTCGCGGTCGTAGCCCATCTCGCCGATGCCGTTGGCGTTGTCGGCCACCGGGCCGAAGACGTCCATGCTGATCGTGTTGCCGGTCAGCGTGAGCATGCCGATGCCGCACATCGCCACGCCGTAGGCGACGAAGATCGGGCTCGGCCCCGGCGTAGATCAGGACCGAGAGCAGGATCGCGACCGCGATCACCACCGTGGCCACCACCGCCGACTCGTAGCCGACGGCGAACCCCTGGATGATGTTGGTCGCATGGCCGGTCGGCACGCCTTGGCCAGCGACTTCACCGGCTCGTACTGCGTGTGCGTGTAGTAGCTCGTGCACCTTGTTCAGCGCGATGGCCAGGATGATGCCGATCAGGCAGGTCCAGGCCGGCCGCATGTCGAGCCCGTCGATGCCGAAGCTCGCCCAGATCGGCAGCTGGCTCTGCGAAGATCGTCGCCGTCGTACTTCTCGACGAAGCTCGCGGAAGCCCTCGGTGCCGTGCGCTCGATCGCGGCGTCTCGCCCTTGCGCAGGCCCGCGTTGGTCGGCCTCGAACTCGTCCTGGCGGCCTCGAAGTCCGGGTCGAGCCGGGTAGCCGCCGAGCGCCTGCGGATACTCGGCGATAGTAGTCGTCGTCGAAGTGCAGGTAGCCGAGCCCGAGCACGAAGAAGCCGACGACGCTGATGATCGAGCCGAGGATGAACCCGCGGTGGACCGAGTGCAGCGCCTCGTCGCTGGTGCTGTTCGGGCCCGGCCTTGACGGTGTAGGTGCTGATGATCGAGCCGAGCACGCCGATGGCCCGGACCAGCAGCGGGAAGATCACGCCCTTGTGGCCGAAGCTGGCGTAGCCCAGGATCATCGCCGCGACGATCGTCACCTCGTAGCTCTCGAAGATGTCGGCGGCCATCCCGGCGCAGTCGCCGACGTTGTCGCCGACGTTGTCGGCGATCGTCGCGGCGTTGCGCGGGTCGTCCTCGGGGATGCCGGCCTCGACCTTGCCGACGAGGTCGGCGCCGACGTCGGCCGCCTTGGTGTAGATGCCGCCGCCGACCCGCATGAACAGCGCCAGCAGCGTGCCGCCGAAGCCGAAGCCGAGCAGGACCTCATAGGCGTGCTCGCCGTAGACCATGAAGATGAGCGTGCCGCCGAGCAGGCCGAGGCCGTCGGTGAGCATGCCGGTGATCGTGCCGGTGCGGTAGCCGAGCTGGAGGGCGCCGCCGTAGCTGGTCCGCGCCGCGGCGGCGACGCGGAGGTTGCCCCGGACCGCCAGGCTCATGCCGACGAAGCCGACCAGCCAGGAGAACGTCGCCCCGACGAAGAACGCCGCGGCCCGGCCGAGCTGCGACGTAGTCCTGGCCCTGCTCGCCGCCGGTGGCGAAGTAGACGATCGCCGTGATCAGGAACACCAGCAGGATGATCGCCCGGAACTGCCGGCCGAGGTAGGCGTTGGCCCCCTGGCGGATCGCCTCGGCGACGCTCCCGCATCTTCGGCGTCCCCTGGTCGGCCCCGAGCACCTGGCCGACCAGCATGCCGGCGTAGACCAGGCCCGCGACGGCGACGACCAGGACGACCCAGAGCGCGATCCGCTCCATCGGGTCGTACTGGGGGTCGTTCAGGAAGCTGAAGTACTCGAAGGACTTGGGCCCGGCGTTCGCAGCCGGGGCCGGGGCGCCGGGGCCGCGGCGACGCCGGCCGCCTCGGCGATCGGGGCGGCCAGGGCCGTGACGGCGGCGACGGTCGCGAGGGCCGCCAGGAATCGCATCCATCTCATGGGAGAACGCCTCCGACTTCGTGGGTGCCTGGACGGGGAGAGAACCCCCTGGGGCGCCGGCGCCGGGACTCGCCGGGCCGCCCGCGCCTTCGGGGCGAACTATGCTCGTACCTCGAGGGACCGGCCGGCGGATGTGACGTTGACCCCCGGCCGGCGGAATTACGCCGATTAAACACGACCGCGACGCGGCCGGAAAGGGTCTAGTACGAACAGCCGGGGGGGACCTCGCCCATCCACGCAACCGTCGGCTCAGCGCCGGGTCGGGCCGGTCGCCCCGCCGCGGAGCGACCAGACGTTGATGTACTTGTAGGAACCGCCCGTGGCCTCGGCGAGGCGTCGGAGCGGGTCCGAGCCGCTGAGCGACGAGCCGACGCCGAACTCGACGGCCAGCACCCGCGTCTTGCCGGCCTCGCGGCGGATCGCCTCGGCGCCGGCACGGTCGAGGAAGTCGGCGTCGGTGAGGAAGAAGATCACCTCGGGATGCATGGCCAACGCCGCGCGGAGCGCCGCCAGGTGGTCGGTCCCGCCGACGGGCGGCGACCTCCTCGAGCCGCGCCGGACCCGCGCCTTGTTCGAGGCCGAGGCGCTCATCAGCTCCTTCCGGCCCGCGGGGTCGGTGAAGACCGTGGGGTTCTGGTTGTAGAAGATCACGCCGATCTTGGCGTCGCCCGGCAGCGGGTCGAGGCTCGCGAGCAGCTCGCGCTTGGCGACGTCCAGCACGTTCCTGCCCCGCGTCGAGCCGAGGTGGAGGTCCATGCTCCCGGAGCAGTCGATCACGTAGGCGTACGACCCGGCGCGGTCGCGGAGGCCGAAGAACTCGGTCCCCGGCCCGACGCCCCGGCCGACCCCGCCGCCCGAGCCGGTGCCCTCGCCTCCGCCCCCGCCGGCGCCGAGGCCTCGGATCAGGCCCAGGCCGCTCGTCGACGGCCCCGGCAGCGTCTGCGACGGCTCGGCCTTCGGCCGCGTCGGCAGGACCTCCGCCAGCAGGGCGTCGGCCGCCGGGTCGCGCGTCGGAGCCTGGGGCTGCCGACGTTCGGCCGAGAGCTCGATCCCCTCCCCGCCCAGCTCGCCAGGCGATCCCCCGCCCGGCTCGTAGGCGGCGCGGTTGTCCGTCGGCTCGAGCTCGCCGCGGAGGACGCGCGGCTCGGGGCGCTCCTGCGTCGGCAGCACCACCCCCAGCGCCATGACCGACGCGCCGATCAGCAGCGCGCCATTGATCGCGAGCGAGACCGCCAACGACCGCGGGTCGGTCATCGGCGTGCGGCCGAGCTCTGTCTTACCGCCGGGCATGCGCTAACCTCGTCCGGACTCGTCCACCCCAACCTCACCATCGTAGCCGGCGGGATGCCCGTCGTGGAACTCCGGCGGCGGGTCGATCGACGATCGGGCGGCCCGATCGGCCGGCGAAGATGGGCCCTCAAGAGCGCGAGGACGACCATCCCGGCGAGCACCGCGACCACGACCCCCTCGAAGGGCGATCGCGACCCCGGCTGGTCCGATCAGCGCCGGACGCTCGACTCGAGGCGCGCCCGGGCCGACGACCAGGGGCGCGAACCGGTCGACGTCGCCCCCCCGGTAGCGGATCCGGCGGAGGAACGTCCCGTCGAACCGGACGCGGTCGCCGGGCTTCGGCGCCGGATGATCGGACGATTCGGGGAAGACGAGGCAGAGCGGGTCGGTGGCCGCGTCGACGACCCAGACCTCGGCCAGCGCGGGGAACTTGCCGAAGGCCCCCTGATGGAAGACCCGCTCGACCCGCCCGCCGACGGCGACGCGACGGCCCTGGAACTCGGCCGGGCGGTCCCAGAGGTCGCGAAAGGCCGCCGGCGCCGGTGCGGGCACGCCGGGGCTGGCGGGGTCGATCGCCGCGCGATAGGCCTCGAGGTCGGCGAGGCCCAGCGGGCCGTCCTCGCCGGCCATCGCCGCGAGCGTCCAGCCCGCGAGGAGTGACCGCCGCGACCAGTGGCCCGGATCACGGCCCCGGGCCCGGCCGATCCCCCGGAAATCTGATGTCTCACAACGTCTCGGACCGGCCTAGTCGGTCGTGATGAGCAGGTACTTCTGCCCGACGTCCGTCGTCGGGTCTTCCCCTTCAAGATACTGGACCTCCCAGGCAAGGCATTGCTTCCGCTTGTCGGGCTCCGAGGGCAGTTCGACGGCGATCATCGTGGTGATGACGGCATTGCCCTCCGTGCTCGGGTCGAGGACCGAGACGCGCTTGGCCCCGCGCTCGTAGAAGCCGGCGACCATGGCGCGGCCCGGTCATTGCCCATCTCGAAGACCACGTGGTTGGGGTGCTTCGCCGCGTCCAGCCACTCGGTGGCCTCGGCCGCGCCGGGCTCCTTGAGCATCCGCTCGACATTCCGGTCGTCCTCCGCCGCCACGGCCTTCGGGTCGAACTTCTCGCCGGGCTCGAACCCGGCCGCGGCCACCGGAGGATCGTCGTCCATGGCCCGGGTCACCCGGTGGCCGATCCGGTAGAGCCGCCAGCCGAACAGGGTGATGGCGATGATCGTCCCGAACGAGACCCCTATGCCCGCACCGGCGAACGAGGGCTTCTCCTTGTTGATCTTGTCGGCCCGCTTGTGGACCTTCTTCTTCTTCTCGGCCGACATCGGCTCGAACATCTTGTTCCGGGGCGGCAGGGACTCCTCCGACGCGGCCCCGGCGACCGTCGGGCTCGCCCCGGAGTCGGCGAAGAGGTCGTCGCCGGCCCGCGTCGGCTGCGACGCAGAGGGAGCCTCGTCGAGACCAAAGATGTCGACCGCGGCCGGCCCGGCGTTCAACGGCTCAGGGCCGGACGAGGGACGAGCCTTCGCCGGGGCCGGGGCCGAGGGGGTCGATGCCGGCCTAGCCGGGATCTTGATCCCCGTGAGACCGCAGGCCTTGCAGGTGACCTTCTTCCCGGCGAGGTGGGCGGGTGCGGTCAGGGCCTTGCCGCAGCCGCTGCAGCGGAAGCGGATCGCCTGGCCCGGCAAACTCTCCGTGGAGACGCTCGGCAGGCGGATCACCGCGCCGCACCCGGCGCACGGGAGCCGGTGCCTCGCCATCTCCTCGGGGGCGACGTCCTCCCTACCACATCCCGGGCAACGATACGTGATCGCCATGGCTGGTCCTCGACGTCGAACGGAGAGAGGTTCGGGTATCGGGGACGATCCCCCCGCGTCAACTCGCCGAGACGCCTGAATTGGACCGGACCGGACCTCGGAGGTCCATAGAAAAATGCGCCGGCGCGACCCGGCCTGGGGACGTTGCCCCGCGGAAACACGATGCCGCTCGATCGAACCGATCAGGGTCGGACCGCCTCGCCGGGCCCGCCCGGATCGCCCAGGCGAATCGACGCGACGCCCGCCGCCGTGCACGCGGCGACGATCCGCGCGGCGTCCTCGTAGCGGAGCCGGTCGTCGGCCAGCAACCTGACCCTCAGCGGCCTGGCTCCCATGACCCTGGCGTAGCGGCCGAGCCGATCGGAAAGGACCGCGAGGTCGGGCACGGGTGTGTCGTTCAGGGCCAGCGATTTCAGGTCGCCCACGTCGTCGGCACGGGCGCGGATGACGAGGTCGTTCTCCAGGTCGAGGTCGAACCGCCGCCCCGGCGATTCGGTCGCGCGGCCCTGGGCCGAGCCCGGCAGGGCCGCGGGCGTAGCCGGCAGATACAGGTCGAGACGCGACTCGGACGTCGGCGCCTGGAACGTCAGGACGAAGAACGCGAGGAGCTGGAAGGCCATGTCGAGCATCGGCGTGACCGGGAACTGGACCTCGATCGGCGCCCCACGCCCTCGCCCGGCCCGCCGCGACGTCCCCGACCAGAACCCGGCGCCGGAGGTCATGAATTCGGCCCCCGCAGCACGACCAGGGTGAAGCGGGCGAACCCCTTGTCCTGGGCCGCGGCCAGGAGCCGCCGCACCGCCCCGTACGAGGCCGCCCTGTCGGCCCGGACGACGACCAGCGTCGGCAGCTCCTCCTCCCTACCCGCCCCCAGTGCCGACCGGCCGGCCCGCCGCACCCTCGCCTGCTCGACCCACCAGGCCTCCGCGGACGCCTCGTCGTAGGAACCGCCCTCGGCGAGCAGCTTGCCCGAGGCATCGACGGAGACGACCAGCCGGTCGAGCCCGAGGTCGCCGCCCGGCAGCGCCGCGGGGGCCATCGGCAGGCGGATCGACGCCGACTCGCCCTCGACCTTCGAGCCGAAGTGGATCAGCATCATGAAGAACGTGATGAGCTGGAGCACGACGTCGAGCAGGGGCGTGAGGTTGGGCGCGACGAAGCCGTCCGAGCCCCTCCGTCCTCGCCGCACCATGGCCGCTGCCTCCGCCGACCCTCAGGTCAGGAATTCGGCCCCGGGATCGACCGCTGGCTCACGGCCGCCGTGGCGAACGGATGCGGCGTCCGGACGCCCGGAGCGAACTGCTCCAGGAGCGACTCCGCGGCCAGCGCCACCTCGAGCGACAGCCGCGCGATCCGGTTGCGGAAGACGGCGTGGAAGTAGATCGCGGGGATCGAGAGGGCGATGCCCTCCAGCGTCGCGAACAGGGCCGTGCTGATCCCGCCCGCGAGCTGGCTCGCCTGGGGCGACGCGCCCGCCGTGGCGATCACGCGGAAGCTCTCGATCATGCCGTAGACCGTCCCGACCAGGCCGATCATCGGGCCGAGCGTGCCGACGGTCGCCAGGTACGTCGTCCGGTGCTCCATCGCCATCGTGGCGTCCTCGAGCGTCAGCTCCATCGCCCGCTGCGCCGCGGGCAGGCCGGAGGGGAGCTTGCGGACCCCGGCGGCGAGCACCCGGGCGAGGAACGACGGGTCGGCGGCGACCTTCTGGTAGGCCTCGGTGTACTGCTTGGCCGCGAGCAGGTCGGAGACGTCGGCCACGAGCTTCGGCGGGGCGGCGACTGAACGGCGGTACTCGAACGCCATCCAGGCGATGAGCGCGATCAGATAGAACGACATCGCCAGCAGGAGCAGCCCGAGCTTGCCCGAGGCCCGCGCCATCCAGTGCAGGAACGACTCGCTCGACTCGACGCGGACGGCCCCCGGCGGCGGGACGTCCTCGGCCCTCGCGGCGGGCGGCCACGCCGAGGCCAGGGCGGCCCAGAGCGCGGTCAGGGCGAGCCATCGGCGGGCGGGCGTCACCATCACGGGCGATCCTTTTGGAGGGGCGTGCCGGGGATACGGACCCCAGCTTAGCCGGCCGCGCCGGTCGCGACAACGCCGCTGCACGGGCCGGCGACGGGGTTGCCTCGCGCGGACGGCCCAGGGATAATGTGAGGTGCCTCACGGGGACCAAATGGCCCGATGCGCAGCCCCGCCTCGGGCTTCGAGGGCTGGCGAGCCATGAGCGGCAAGCTGATCGCGTACTACCGCGACGATTCGGACCCCCGGTATGGCCTGGGTCTCGAGGAGCAGGCCGCGGCCGTCCGGATCTACGCCCATGCTTACGACGCCGAGGTGATCGGCAGCTATCGCGACATCCGCGGCGTCCGGTGGAGGCATCGTCCCGAGCTGGCCCGCGCGATCGCCCACGCCCAGAGGGCCCACGCGCGGCTGATCTTCCCCACGCTCGAGGGGCCGTTCGGCAACCCCGAGGTCCTCCGGCTCCTGATCGAGGCGGGTGTGGAGTTCGGCGTCTGCGGCCGGCCCGAGGTCTCCGAGCGGACGCTCCCGTCGTTCGCGAAGCTGGCGCCTCCACTTCTCCGCCGCGCACGGGCGAGTCGACGCCGACGCCGACGGGTCCTGACCCGGCCCGGGCCTTCAAAGCTCGACGCCCGGGCGGCGGTCCGTGGGTCCGTCCCGGCCCCGGGGCGGGGTGAGGAGCGCCGAGCGAACTGTCATGTGGCTTCGCCACACCCCGACCCATGAAAGTGGGCCGCCTGCGGCTATCCTGGCCCCGGGGCGGCCCGCGGGGCCGAGGCCGGCTTCGTGTCTGGTGCGATCAGCCCGCGAGCGAACTTGGCCCGGGCCCCGACCGACCCCACGTCGGACCCCGACCTGTCGCCCCCGGCCCCGCCGGGGAGCACCCAGAGCAAGCTGCTCTACGCGCCGGGGCCGCCCCGCCGGGCCGCGCCACCCGGGAGCCCCGACCATGGAGATCCTCCTCGACCGCTGCGCCGGATTGGACGTCCACAAGAAGACCGTCGTCGCCTGCGCCCGCCTCGCCGCCCCCGACGGGGCCGTGAGCGAGCAGGTCCGCACCTTCGCCACCGCCACCGCCGACCTCCTGGAGCTGGCCGACTGGCTCGCGTCGCTGGGGGTCCGCCGCGTCGCCATGGAGAGCACCGGCGTCTACTGGAAGCCGGTCTGGAACCTGCTGGGGGACCGCTTCGAGCCGATCCTGGTCAACGCCCGGCACATCAAGCGGGTGCCGGGGCGAAAGACCGACGTCAAGGACGCCCAGTGGATCGCGCAGCCGCTGGCGCACGGCCTGCTCGCGCCCAGCTTCGTCCCGCCCGCGCCGGTGCGCGAGCTGCGGGACCTGACCCGGCAGCGGGCCCGGCTCGTCGGCGACCGGGCGACGACGGCCAACCGGATCCAGAAGGTCCTGGAGGACGCCAACATCAAGCTCGGCGACGTCGCGACCGACGTCCTGGGCGTCAGCGGGCGGGCGATGATCGCGCGGCTGATCCAGGGGGAGTCGGACCCGGCGAAGCTGGCCGGCGAGGCGCGGGGCAGCCTGAAGAGGAAGGCGATCCCGCTCCGCAGGGCGCTGGAGGGGCGGGTCACCGACCATCACCGGTTCCTGCTCGGGGCGCTGATGGACCAGCTCCGCCAGATCGAGGGCCTGATCGAGCGGTACGCGGCGCGGATCGAGGAGGCGATGCGCCCTTTCGCCGAGGCGGAGGCGCAGGCTGATGACGATCCCCGGGGTGGGGCGGCAGTCGGCCGAGGTGATCGTGGCCGAGGTCGGGGCCGACATGACGAAGTTCCCGACGGCCGGGCACCTGGCGAGCTGGGCGGGGATGTGCCCGGGCAACGACGAGAGCGGCGGCAAGCGGCGGAGCGGCCGGACGACCAAGGGGAGCCGGTGGCTCCGCAGGGCGCTGGTGCAGGCGGCCTGGGCGGCGGTCCACGCCAAGGGGACGATCTTCGGGGTGTTGTACCGGCGGTGGTCGAAGCGGGCGGGGAGCAAGAAGGCCCTGGTGGCGGTCGGGCACAGGCTGCTGGTGATCGCCTACCACCTGCTCAGCGAGCGGACCGACTATCGTGAGCGGCGGAGGCCCGAGGCCGCGTGAACACCCGCCCAGAAGACGGGGATTTTCAGAGCAACCCGAGCGTACGCCTTTGGTCCATCGCGGTGCGGTTTCGTGTGGGACGTGGCGCCGGCCGGGCTCGGCTCGACATCCGGGTACGGACACGCGTATACTAGTCTCCTCGCGGGCCGCGCACCGACATCGACCCCTGGACGCCCGAGCGAGGCGAGGATCACGCAAGGATGGCGACGACGGACATCCGCATTCGGGGCGCGCGCGAGCACAACCTCCGCGACGTCGACCTCGACCTCCCGCGCGGGTCGCTGATCTGCTTCACGGGGGTCAGCGGTTCGGGCAAGAGCTCGCTGGCCTTCGACACGCTCTACGCCGAGGGCCAGCGGCGATACGTCGAGATCGCTGTCGAGCTACGCCCGCCAGTTCCTCGGGCAGATGCCGAAGCCGGACGTCGACAAGATCGACGGCCTGTCGCCGTCGATCTCGCATCCAGCAGAAGACCGGCGGCCGGAACCCGCGGAGCACGGTCGGCACGATCACCGAGATCAACGACTACCTCCGCGTCCTCTACGCCCGCGTCGGCCAGGGCCATTGCCCGAAGTGCGACCGGCCCATCACCGCCCAGACCCGCGAGCAGATCGTCGCCCGGATCGCCGGCTTGCCGGACGGGCACCGCCTTCCTCGTCCTCGCCCCGGTGATCCGCGGCCAGAAGGGCGAATACAAGGACCTCTTCGAGGACATGTCGCGGGCGCGGCTACGTGCGGGCGCGGGTGGACGGGCAGGTCGCCTCGCTGACGGACAAGCTCTCGCTCGACCGGCGGATCAAGCACCATATCGAGATCGTGATCGACCGGCTCAAGATGGGCCCGGCGGTCCGCCCGCGGCTGGCCGAGGCCGTCGAGGCGGCACTGCGGCTGGGCGAGGGAACGGTCATCGTCGCGATCGACGGGCAGCCCGACCTGCTGCTCTCGTCGCAGTACGCGTGCTCGCACTGCGGGATCAGCTTCGAGCCGCCCAGTCCGCAATTGTTCAGCTTCAACAGCCCGCAGGGGATGTGCCCGGCGTGCGACGGCCTGGGCGTCCGCCACGTCTTCGACCCCGACCTGCTCATCCCCGACCCGTCGCTCTCGGTCTGGACCGGCGCGATCGAGCCGCTCGGGCCGGTGAAGTCGATGGGCAAGTGGCGTCGGCACCTCTTCGAGAGCGTCGCCAAGAACCTCGAGGCCGACAAGAATGGGCCGCCCAGGGGGGCGATGCTCAAGGGGGCCTGGCGGGACCTCGACCCGAAGTGGCGCGATGTGTGGCTGAATGGCCTGGGCGACCGGATCATCGTCGCGCATTTCCCGGGCAAGGGCCGGACCTGGGCCCACAAGCAGACTTGGCCGGGCGTCGCGAACGAGCTGATGGACAAGTACAAGGGCGCGGCCGGCGGCCCGACCAAGGCCGCAGCTCGAGCCCTACCTCAAGAGCATGACCTGCCCCGACTGCGGCGGCGCCCGCCTGAACCCGCGGGCCCGGGCCGTGCGGGTCGGCGGGAGCACGCTCGTCGAGGTCGGGACCTTGCCGATCGGCGACGCCGCCCGGTTCTTCGACGGCCTGGCCGACGGTTCAGCCTCAATCCCCCTCGACGCGCTCTCGCGGATGATCGCCGAGGAGCTGCTCAAGGAGATCCGCGGCCGGCTCGGCTTCCTCACCAACGTCGGCCTGCACTACCTGACGCTCGACCGCTCGGCCCCGACGCTCTCGGGCGGCGAGGCCCAGCGGATCCGCCTGGCCGAGCCAGATCGGCGCGGGGCTGGTCGGCGTGCTCTACATCCTCGACGAGCCCTCGATCGGCCTGCACCCGCGCGACAACGACCGGCTGATCCAGACGCTCCAGCGGCTCCGCGACGTGGGCAACACCGTCATCGTCGTCGAGCACGACGAGGACACGATGCGCGCGGCCGACCACCTCGTCGACTTCGGCCCCGGCCCGGGCGTGAAGGGGGGCGAGGTCGTCGCCGAGGGGACGATCGCCGACCTCGCCGCGTCGCCGGCGAGCCTGACCGGACAGTACCTCGTCGGCAAGCAGGCGATCGCCGTCCCGAGCGAGCGGAGGCCGCCGACCGAGCGGGCGATCACCGTCGTCGGCGCCCGGCAGAACAACCTCAAGGGGATCGACGTCCGCATCCCGCTCGGCCTGTTCGTCTGCGTGACGGGCGTCTCGGGATCGGGCAAGAGCTCGCTGGTCAACGACGTCCTCCGCGACGCCCTGGCCCGCGACCTCAACGGCGACGCCAGTCAGCGAGCCCGGCCCGCACGACCGGATCGACGGCGTGGACGAGCTCGACAAGGTCATCGACATCGACCAGTCGCCGATCGGCCGGACGCCCCGCTCCAATCCGGCCACTTACATCAAACTCTTCGACCTGATCCGCGACCTCTACACCAAGCTGCCCGACGCCAAGGCCCGCGGCTACGCCCCCGGCCGGTTCAGCTTCAACGTCCCCGGCGGCCGGTGCGAGGCGTGCCAGGGGAACGGCTCGAACCGGCTGGAGATGGACTTCCTCGCCGACGTCTGGGTCACCTGCCCGGTCTGCGAGGGGAAGCGGTTCAATCGCGAGACGCTGCACGTCCGGTTCAAGGGGAAGAGTATTTCGGACGTGCTGGAGATGGACGTCCAGGAGGCGCTGGAGCATTTCGCCAACGTCCCCAAGATCGCGCGGGATGCTCCAGACGCTCCACGACGTCGGCCTGGATTACCTGAAATTCGGGCAGGCCTCGCCCGACGCTCTCCGGCGGCGAGGCCCAGCGGATCAAGCTGGCCCGCGAGCTGGTGAAGCGCGGGACGGGCCGGACGCTCTACATCCTCGACGAGCCGACGACCGGCCTCCATTTCGACGACGTCCGCAAGCTGCTCGGCGTGCTCCACGGCTTCGCGAGCCTGGGCAACACGGTCGTCGTGATCGAGCACAATCTGGACGTCGTGAAGACGGCCGACTGGGTGATCGAGCTCGGTCCCGAGGGGGGCGCGGCGGGCGGGCGGGTGATCGCGGAGGGGACGCCGGAGGCGATCGCGGCGATTCCGGAGAGCCCGACGGGGCACGCCTTGAAGCGGGTGCTCGGCCCGGCGATCGGAAGAGCGAAAGGCAGAGGAAAGCGCGAAGCGAAGAAAGCGATAAAGTCGTCGTCCGAGTCGGGCCTGGCGGCGATCTCCGTCCGAGGGGCGCGGCAGCATAACTTGAAGGGGGTCGACCTCGACATTCCGCGGCACAAGATGACCGTGTGCAGCGGGCCGTCGCGGATCGGGCAAGAGCTCGCTGGCGATCGACACGCTCTATGCGGAAGGGCAGAGACGCTACGTCGAGAGCCTCTCCAGCTACGCCCGCCAGTTCCTGGCCCCGCTGCAGAAGCCGAAGGTCGAGCAGATCACCGGCCTGTCGCCGGCCGTCTGCATCGAGCAGAAGACGACGAGCAAGAGCCCGCGGTCGACCGTCGGCACCGTGACCGAGATCCACGACTACTGGCGGATCCTCTTCGCCCGCCTCGGCCAGCCGCATTGCCCGAAGTGCGGCACGACGATCGGCACCCAGTCGGCCGACGAGATCGTCGAGAAGATCCTCCACCTGCCCGAAGGGCTCGCGGATCTACGTCATGGCCCCCGTCGAGCGCCGCGACGGCGAGGATTACGCGGCGCTCTGGGACGAGCTGCGAGCCTCCGGCTTCACGCGCGTCCGCGTCGACGGCGTCTCGACGAACCTCGATTCGCCCGCCGAAGCTGAGCCGCCGCCGCAAGCATCGGGTCGAGGTCGTGATCGACCGGGCGATCGTGCGCCGGGCGACCCGCTCGCGGCTCGCCGACTCGGTCGAGGCGGCGCTCGATCTGGGCAAGGGCGTCCTGAACGTCGCCCACGTCGGCGACGAGTCGAACGAGGCCGACTGGCCGGTCGACCGCTACAGCCAGCACCGCTCGTGCGACACCTGCGGGCGGAGCTTCGAGGAGCTGTCGCCGCACCACTTCTCGTTCAACAGCCCGATCGGCTGGTGCCCGGGCTGCGAGGGGCTCGGTGTCCAGCAAGGCGCCAATCCCGCGGCACTCATCCCCGATGGCCGCAAGTCGCTCCGCGGCGGCGCCGTCGTCGCGTGGCCCGACTTCAAATCAACCCCAGGCTTCGCCCGGGCCATCGGGGCGATGGCCGACGCGCTGGGCCTCGACCTCGACACGCCGTTCGACGACCTCGACGCCCGGCTCCGCCGCGTCATCCTGCATGGGGCCGGCGACCGCTGGTTCGCGGTCCCCGCTTCGAAGAATGAGCCCGGCTACTCGTTCCAGTTCAAGGGGCTATTCCCGGCGATCGAGGAGGCGTCGCGCGTCTCGTTCCTGTACCGGTTCAAGCTCCAGGGAATGGTCGACGACGTCCCGTGCGCGACGTGCATGGGTGCCCGGCTTCGCGACGACGCCGCGGCCGTCACGTTCCGCGGGTTCACGCTCGACCAGATCAACAACTGGAGCCTGGGGCGCGCGCTCGAATTCGTCGAGACGCTCGACCTGAACGAGGACGAGCAGCACATCGCCGGCGACCTCGTCCGCGAGATCCGCGAGCGGCTCCGGTTCCTCGTCGACGTCGGGCTGAATTACCTGAGCCTGGCCCGCGGGACGCCGACGCTCTCGGGCGGCGAGAGCCAGCGGATTCGCCTGGCCAGCCAGATCGGCAGCGGTTTGACGGGCGTGCTCTACGTCCTCGACGAGCCGACGATCGGGCTCCATCCGCGGGATAATGCGCGATTGCTCGGCGCCTTGAAGCGGCTCCGCGACCTGGGCAACACGTTGGTCCTGGTCGAGCACGACCGCGAGGTGATCGAGTCGGCCGACCATCTCGTCGACTTCGGCCCCGGCGCGGGCGACCTCGGCGGCGAGATCACCGCGGCGGCGGCCCCGAGCAAGGTCAAGCAGAACGCCGAGTCGCTGACCGGCCGCTACCTCGCCGGCAAGGCCGCGATCCCCATCCCGACGAACCGCCGCAAGGTCGACCTCAAGAAGGGCCCGGCGCTGGTCGTCCGCAGCGCGCGGCACCATAACTTGCAGGATATCGATGTGGCGTTCCCGCTCGGCGTCGTGACGGTCGTCACGGGCGTCTCGGGGTCGGGCAAGTCGTCGCTGGTCGAGGACATCCTCTGGAAGGCCGCGGCGAAGAAGCTCCATCGCGCCCAGGCCACGCCGGGGGCGCACGACGAGGTCGAGGGCCTCAATCAGGTCGACAAGGTCATCAGCGTCGACCAGACGCCGCTGGGCGGGACGCCGACGTCGACGCCCGGCCACGTACTCGGGCGTCTTCGACCTGATCCGCGAGCTGTTCGCCCGGATGCCCGAGGCGAAGGTCCGCGGCTACTCGCCGCGCCGGTTCAGCTTCAACCAGAAGGGCGGCCGGTGCGAGGCGTGCGAGGGCGGCGGGCCAGCGGCGGATCGAGATGCACTTCCTGCCCGACGTCTGGGTCACGTGCGAGGCCTGCCACGGCCGCCGGTTCACGCCCGAGACGCTCGCCGTCACGTTCCGCGGCAAGACGATCGCCGACGTGCTGGACATGAAGGTCGACGCGGCGCTCGAGCTGTTCGCGAGCGTCCCGAAGATCCGCCGCGTGCTCCAGACCCTGCACGACGTCGGCCTCGGCTACCTGCCGCTCGGCCAGTCGGCGCCGACGCTCTCCGGCGGCGAGGCCCAGCGCGTGAAGCTCGCGGCCGAACTGGCCCGGCCCGACACGGGCCGTACGCTCTACATCCTCGACGAGCCGACGACCGGCCTGCACCTCGACGACACGAAGAAGCTGCTCGCCGTCGTCCACCGCCTGGCCGACCTGGGCAACACGGTCGTGATCATCGAGCACAACCTCGAGGTCATCAAGACGGCCGACTGGCTCATCGACCTCGGCCCCGAGGCGGGCGCGGAGGGCGGTAAGGTCGTCGCCGCGGGGCCGCCCGAGGCGGTCGCGAAGGTCAAGGCGAGCCTCACCGGCCAGATCCTCAAGGGCGTGCTCGCCGCGGGCCCTCGCGAGGAGCGGCCGACGTTCGACCCGAAGCAGGCGGCGCGAAAGATCATCGAGGCGGCGAAGGGGAAGCCCGCAATCCCCGAGGCCGACGAGGCCCCATCGAAGGCTCCCTGGGAGGTCGACGGCCGGGCCTGGCACACCGTCGGCCAGAACGGCCGGTCGGAGCGCCCGCGCGGTGGGACGGCCGGATCGTCGAGCGGGTCGTCGACCGCGTCCAGGCCCTGGGCGACTTCGCCGCGACCGACTGGGGCCAGCGGTGCGTCGTCAAGGTCGCGTCGAAATCCGACAGGGGCCGGCCGTTCCTCCGCGCCCACACCTGCAACGAGTGGACGCTGCGTCTGGATTTCAGCGTCCGCCGCAACACGTTCAAGCTCGCGGCGCTGGAGCGTTCGCTCGGCCTCAAGCCGTTCCACGAGCTGCCGACGCCCGTCCTGAGCAACGCCCCGCGGGTCGAGGTCCGCGAGGAGGGCCCGGCGCAGGAGGTGACGATCACCTGCCACGGCTTCGACGAGGTCGCGACGAAGGGGTTCGACGACTTCCTCAAGCGGGCCGTCGACTCCCACCTCGGGCGGGCGGCCTCACGCCGGCTGGTCGTCGCGAGCGAGCTCTGACCGCACGCCGGCGGGTTCGGGAGGGGCGAGGACGAGGCACGCGGCGAGGCCGAGGACGATCCAGCCGCGATAGCTGAGCACCAGCTCGCGCAGCGGGCCATGGAGCGCGAGGCGATGCACGGCCCCCTCGATGACCGTGTTGGGGACAACCAGCGCGATCGCGATCAGCCCGACGGCGAGCGCGGCGACGCCGCGGCGACGGCCGTCGCGGAGGGTGAGGAGCCAGGGCGTGAGCAGGGCGAGCAGCATCATGTCGTAGCCGTGGGCGCGGGCGCAGACCAGGTCGCCGAGCGCCGCGGCGGCCAGGGCATAGGCCGGGGTCCACCGCGACCCCGCCGCGCGAAGCCGGAGGTGCAGCAGCCCGGCCCAGGCCGCGAGGCCGGCGAGCATGACGCCGATCGAAGGCTCGATCGACCGCCCCGTCAGGGCGTAGACCGCGTGGTTCCACGAGACCAGATGGAACGACTCCGCCCGGTTGAACGCGAGCCGGCCCTGCGTCGCCACGACGAACCGCGCGTAGTCGGCCAGCATGCCGAGCCGACCGCCGAGGACCACGCAGCCGAGGACGTTGGCCAGGACGATGAGCGCCACGATGACCGCCGTCCGCCGCGGCCCTTCGAGATAGAGCGCCAGCGCCAGGAAGGCGATGGCGAGCTGGGGCTTGATGCCGACGAGGCTCCACGCGAGCAGGCCGAGGGCGGTCCGTCCCCTCCGCGTCAACGCGTGGCCGACGACGACGGCCGCGGCCACGATCGGCGTCATCTGGCCCAGGCCGTAGCAGAGCAGCGTGATGCAGTTGAGCGTGACGGCGACCGCGACCCACGCCGTGACGGCCGGGCGGGGCGGGTCGTCCTCGCGGCCGAACCGGGCGATGAGCCAGCCGACGGCCGTCGTCGCGGCGATCTGCACGGCGAGCCAGCCGACGACGGCCGCCGTCCACGGCAACCGCGCCAGCGGGGCGACGAGGAGCAGGAGCTGCGGCGGGTAGTAGCAGTCGTCGGGGTAATTGCTCGGGTGGCGGATCCGGGGCGCCCCCGAGGCATGGTAAGCGTCGAAGGCGTCCTGGATCGCGGCGACGCGGTACGGGTCGCCGCCGGCCATGGCCATGCGCACGCCGAGGTAGACGGGCTGGAAGTCCATGCCGAAGTTCCGCGACGACATGAACAGGGCGGCCGGCACCTGGACCAGCAGCAGCAGTGCGATGAGGGCGGCCGGAGCGATCGGGGCGGGCCTGTCCCGCCGCCGACTCGGTCGATCGCGCTTCCGGCATCGGCGAAACTCTCAACGGGTGGCGACGGCACCCCGTCCCGACGGGCGGGACCGGCTCGAGGCGGACTCCCTGTATGAGCCCGCCCGCCCGCGAAGTCAAGCCCCGGAACGCGGCGCCGCACGGCCCGCGGGAGGGCTTCCCCAGGCGGTGGTGTCCGGCATATGATCTGGAGGGGCGTCCGCGTGCTGGGATGCGGTCCGGGCCCGGCCGACGGGCGAGGCGAAGGCGGCTGCTATGCCTGTTCTGCTCCAGGGGCGAGAGGGGTCGGGCTATCTCCTCCGGGACGTCGTCGACGACCGCGAGGTCGTCTACGACCTCCGGCCCGAGGGCGCGCAGATCCTCCTGAACGTCTACGGGATCAAGGTCGGCGGGACGGTCGAGGCCGAGACCGTGGAACGGCTCATCGGCCTCCGCCTGGCGAGCCTCCGGCCGGTCGAGGAGGTCCCGACGCCGGCGGCCGTCGCGGCGCCGCAGGCCGTCCGACCGTCCGACGCGCCGCGGCCGGCGCCAGCCCCCGACGCGAAGCCGCAGCCGGCGCGGCACCAGCGGCGGACCCGGGGGCGCGAGGTCGCGCTCCAGGTGCTCTATCAGGTCGAGCAGAACCCCGGCCTACCCCAGGCCGAGATCGACCGCTTCCTCCACCGCCGGCTCCAGGACGCGAGGCTCTGCGACTTCGCCCGCGGGCTCGTCGCCGGCGTGAAGGAGCACCGCGAGGCGATCGACGCCATGATCACCGAGGCCGCCGAGAACTGGCGGCTCGACCGGATGGCCGCGATCGACCGCAACATCCTCCGCCTCGGCGCCTTCGAGATGCTCTTCGACGAGGGCGTCCCCGCCAAGGTCGCGATCAACGAGGCCCTGGAGCTGGCCAAGCGGTACAGCACGGCCCAGTCGAGCCGGTTCGTGAACGGCATCCTCGACCGCGTGCTCACGACCGACGCGGCCCGCAAGGCGGGCGGGCCGCCCGAGCCCGCGGAGCCGACTCCCGAAGCCGGCTGAGGGCTGAGCCGTGGCCGCATCCCGACCCCCCACCCTACCCTCCCCCGCCAGGGGGGAGGGTTCGATCCGAGTCCCCTCCCCCTGGTGGGGGAGGGTTAGGGTGAGGGGTTCCGGGCGAGGGCCTCGTCGTGAAGGCCCACGCCTCGCCCCCTCGCCGGCTTCGCCGACCTCCACGTCCACACGACCCACTCCGACGGCGCCTGCTCGCCCGGCGAGGTCGTCCGCGCAGCCGCGTCGGTCGGCCTGGCCGGCGCTGGCGATCACCGACCACGACACCCTCTCCGCCATCGCCGTCGCCCGCCCCGAGGCCGAGCGGCTGGGCATCGAATTGATCGCCGGGATCGAGCTGACGGCCGAGCGCGAGGGCAAGGAGATCCACCTGCTCGGCCACTTCGTCCGCGACGACGACCCCGCCCTGCTCTCCGCCTCGGCCGACCTCCGCGCCGGCCGCGCCGGGCGGATCGAGGCGATGGCCGACCGGCTCCGCGGCCTCGGCCTGCTCGATCGACCTCGCGGCGATCCGCGACGCCTTCCCCCGCGCCACGATCGGCCGCAAGCACCTGGCCGACTGGCTCGTCCGGACCGGCCAGGCCGTCACGCCCCGCGACGCCTTCGCCCGCTACCTCGGCGACGGCGGCCCCGGCCACGTCCCCAAGCCCCGGCTCGACTGGCGGCACGCGATCGCCCTGATCCGCGGGGCCGGCGGCGTCGCCGGTCTGGCCCATCCGCCGTACGATTTGCGACAATCGGTCCTGGCCGAGCTGGCGGAAGGCGGCCTCGGCTCGATCGAGGTCGCCGGGCCCGGGATCGACCGCAGGTGCGGTCTCCGCTGGCGGGGCTGGGCCGAGGAGATGGGGCTGGTGCCGATCGCCGGGTCCGACTTTCATGCGGCGGATCGGCCGGGGCGGTGGGTCGGGGCGATCGCGACGCCGGCCGGGGATCTGGAGCGGCTTCGACTCCCGTCAGGAGCCTTCTTGCGGATCAACCTCCGCCGAGACCTTCGACCGCGACGGTCAACGTCATGGCAACCTCCTCGATGCGACGGCTCCCGAGGCTCCGCCTCCACTTGCGGACACGGCGATCGTGATCGCGATCGTCGCCGTGCTCTGCGCGCTCGCCGCCCTATCACCGGCGGTGCGGTCGACCGAGACACGTGCCGTTTTCGGGGGGAGTTGGACACAGCGCGGCTCGGAGCTCGCCGCGATGGCCGATCAGCGCCGGCCGTGGACGGACCCGTTCGGGAGGACTTCGCGTCGATTATCCGCCAGGCAGTCGGCAGGACGCCGCCTCGCCGGCGTCGGTCTACAGCGAGACCGCGGAGCGAGCGCAGGATCGCCGAGGCCGGGATGGATCGGTACCGCGTCCTTCGACGGCTGTACGCGAAGTTCGAGGTCGCGGCCCGACAGCCCGGCGATCGTCGCGGCCCTGGCGATTCCCCTCCGCTACTGTCGGGCTACGAGGTCGGGGCGTATTTCTCGGCCTGGCCCTTTTAGCGGGCGATGTGCTCCCGGGACCGCCTCCTGATCGGTCCCGCCGACGGCCGAGAGTCGCGCCCGGCGAGCCGATCGCACGACGATCTGGCTCCAGGCGACCTGCACGCGGGGACCGGCGGTCAAGGTCGCGCGGCCTCGCAATTCTCACTTACAGCCTGGTATGGACGATGGTCTCGGGGGCCATCACCTCTCGACCGCGTGCCGAGGGCTCGGAGGCCGTGCGGCCGGATGTTCGACTGACGGGAGGCGCACGCGATCCTGAGCCGCCTTCGGCCGATGATCTTCGCGAGCGGCGTTTATCGGACGTTCGTCTCCCTGGCGGACGGCGGACCGACCGAGTGAGCCAGCTCCCGGGAATCGGCGCGAGCCGATGCTCCGAGCCGGTCCCCTTGAACCGGGCCGTAAACGTCGTTCGACGTGGGCGAGCCGATCCCGGCTACAGATGGTCAGGCTCATGGCCCACGATCTCCCGACCGCGACCTGAGCAATGACATGGCCCTCAAAGACCTCCTCTCCCGCTTCAAGAAGGGCCTCGCCAGGACGGCCCGGCTGTTCGACGTCCGCTCCTGGTTCGGCCGCAAGGTCGACCAGGACTTCCTCGATGAACTGGAAGCCAAGCTGATCCAGGCCGACGTCGGCGTGAAGGCGACGGGCCAGATCGTCGACCGCGTCCGCGAGGCGTTCGCCGACCAGACGGCCGGCGACGACCTGCTCGCGTTCGTCAAGGATGAGTTCAAGGGGCTGCTCGCCGACCCCAAGAGCGGGGCGCTGGCCGTCGCGCCGACCAGACCCACGGTCTACCTGATCGCCGGGGTCAACGGGGCGGGCAAGACGACGTCCATCGCGAAGCTCGCCCAGCGGCTCAAGAACGAGGGGAAGTCGATCCTCCTGGCCGCCTGCGACACCTTCCGGGCCGCCGCGGCCGACCAGCTCACGATCTGGGCCGAGCGGTCGGGCTCCGATATCGTGAAGGGGGCCCCCGGCGCCGACCCCGCGAGCGTCGCCCACGACGCGTGCGACCGGGCGCTGGCCCGCGGGGTCGACGTCCTGATCGTCGACACGGCCGGCCGGCTGCACACCCAGGCCCACCTGATGCGCGAGCTCGAGAAGGTCCGCGGCGTGGTCGCCCGCAAGATCCCCGGGGCGCCCCACGAGGCCCTGCTCGTCCTCGACGCCACGAACGGCCAGAACGCGATCCGCCAGGCCGAGGCGTTCACGAAGTCGATCGGCTGCACCGGCGTCATCCTCACCAAGCTCGACGGCACGGCCAAGGGGGGCGTGGTGGTCGCCATCCGCCAGGCGCTCGACCTGCCCGTGAAGTTCATCGGGGTGGGCGAGGCGATCGACGACCTGCAGCCGTTCGACGCCGAGCTGTTCGTCGAGTCGCTCTTCGTCTGAGCGAGCCGGATCGGTCACTTGCCGAGGAACCGGTGCTCCATGCATGCGGTCATTGATTCGACCTTGGTCCCTGTGTTCGGTCAGTGCGACGGCCCGTCGGGGCGAACGGGGCCGCACCGAGCCGCGCGTAACCTGCACGCTCGGGTTCGGTCGGCACGGCGAGGGGGACCCGGGACGACCCGAGGCCGGCCCCCGTGCTGACATCGACAGGGGGGCCGACTCCCGTTATCCTTCGCGGCCATCGGGTCCGTGACCGGATCGGGACGATTGCGGGGGCCAGGCCATGCGAAGGATCGCACTGACTGTGGGAGTGCTCGCGGTCGCCCTGGCGGGCGGGTGCAAGTCGACGAAGGTTGACCCGCTGAAATACGCCGCGGTCGAGGTCGATCCCAAGGGCGGGCCGCCGGTTCGCGCCGGCGGGGCCGGGGGACGTCTCGCGGAAGTTCGCGGCCGACCGGGCGGTCGTGGCCAAGGCCCTGTTCCGGAACCTGAGCTCGGGCATCGGCGACGGCGACTTCGCGATCGACCAGGACCGGGGCCGCTGGTTCTTCCAGAAGGAAGGCTCGGTCGAGAGCCGGGTCCGCTCGCTCCGCGGCAAGGGTCCCGGCGGCCACTGGGTCCTCGTCGAGATCCGGCCCGAGGCCGTGGGATGCACCGCCATCGTCCGGGGCACGCCCCAGGTCGACGAGGCGGCGGCGCTCGTGCTGCTCGACAAGGTCGAGGAAGAGCTCAAGGGCAAGTCGTCCGACGCGCCCGCGACCAAGTCGTAACCCCGGATCGAGATCGGCCATCGAGCGCGGCCCCGCGATTCGGCGCCCCTCGTGTGCCCTTGCGCGGACGTTCGTCGCCTCTTTCGAAGGGCCGGCGCTCGCGTGAGTCGATTGCCCGGGCCTTCCCGGTCCCGCTATAATGCGGAGTTGCCGGTGCAACCGATGTTGAACCCCGCGCCGACGGGTGCGGGGAGCGATCGCCCTGGATCGGAGGGGTCCGCGTGCTGAGCCGTCTGGGCGAGATCTTCCAGAACGACCCGATCAAGGCCTCGGCGCTCTGCGCGGCGCTGATCGCGCTGGCGAGCACGCCGATCGCCTTCGCCGTGCTCGGGCCGGATGGAGTGGTTCGAGGCCCGCCGCGGCCGGGTGATGCTCAGGCCGGCGTTCTGGTCGATCTGCTGCGGCATGGCCCTCGTGATGGCGATCCCCGCGATCTTCGCCGCCCTGGTGATCAAGAGCGCCGACTTCGACAAGAACCGCTACGAGTTCGACCCGAACAAGACGTGGTCGCTCCTCGAGCAGGGCCGCGGCTACGCCTCGCTCAAGGAGGCCGACGCGGGCGTGAAGGCCGAGGAGGAGCGGCTGGCCGATCGTGCGCAAGAACCTCGTCGACAACGTCAAGAAGCTCGACGAGTCGATGCTGGCCCTCCGGGCCGTCGCGGGGACGTCGCCGGCGGTGGCGCAGACGGTCCCCGACGTCCTCCAGCGGCTGGCGGGCGTCCGCCGCTCGGTCGGGCTCGACGGGCCGCAGCAGCTCATGGACTTCACCGCCCCGCCGGCCGACATCCGCGGCCCGGCCGTGCCGCCAACGTGGTCCCCGGCTGACGCGTCGACCGCGCCGGTGCCCGCGGCGGCCGTCAACGTCCCGACGGCTCCTCGCCGATCGGCAACGTCCCGCCACGGCGGCCCCGGCCGGCGGCGGGCTGACGAAGCCCGAGGTCGAGGCCGAGCTGGCGAGCGTCCCCGAACCCCAGAAGCCGATCGCCGCGATGCTCCCGCTGGCTCGACGTGCCGGCGGGCTGGGTCGTCGGCAAGTCGGGGCCGAAGCACCTGGAGACGTTCAACGCCGAGAACCTGTTCGAGAAGATCGACGGCCGCGCCGAGAGCTTCATCCAGTACGACGTGAAGGGGATGGCCTACGCCTATTACCACCCCGCCGGCGACGAGTCGAACGAGGTCCAGCTCTACATCTTCGAGATGGCCAACCCGCTCAAGGCGATGGGCAAGTACGGCTCGGAGAAGCCCGAGGAGATCAAGCTCGTCCCGGTCGGCACCGAGGGCTACACCTCGGCCGGCTCGCTCCTCTTCCACGCCGGGCCGTATTACACCCAGATCGTCTCGACCAAGGACGACGCCAAGTTCGCGGCCTTCTCGCTGGAGATGGCCAAGCGGATCGCCGCGAAGCAGAAGCCGGACGCCTCGGTCGCCGGCGGGCGGCAAGCCGGTGTCGAGCCCCGAGACGCTCTTCGCGCTCCTGCCCACGGGCCAGGGCCGCGGCGAGCCGAAGTACGTCGCCCAGGACGTCTTCGGCTACAGCTTCCTGACCGACGTCTTCATGGCCGACTACAAGGAGGGCGACGCCACCTGGCAGGGCTTCCTCCGGCCCTACCCGACGCCCGAGGCGGCCAAGGCCGTCTTCGAGAAGTACCTGGCCAACGCCAAGCAGGACGGGGCCGAGGTGAAGACCCCGACCGTCGAGGGGGCCGACCAGTTCGCCGTCAGCTCCAACATCGGCCTGGTCGACACCGTCTTCCGCAAGGGGAACATCATCGGCGGCGCCAACGGCGGGACCGACGCCGGCCAAGACCGAGGCGTTCGCCGAAGTCTCTCCTCAAGGCCCTGCCCGGCCGCGCTGCCGCCGCTCGAGTCCGAGTCCGGCGACAAGCCGGCGAAGTCGGCCGAAGAATCTGCCGAAGGCGAATAGAGAAGAGCGACCACGCCCCGTTACCCCGCCCCGCTCCGCACGCATCCGGCGACCCGGCCCGACACGCGAGCCCCGGCCGCCGGCACCTGACCCGCGAGGTCCGCGATGAGCGAGAAACTGACCCGGACCCAGCAGAAGAACCTGGAACGGCTCGGCGGCGACAACCCGGCCGACGAGCCGTTCACGCCGTCGCCAGTTCCTCAGCCAGGTCGGCGGCTACGCGGCCGTGGCCGGCGGGGCCGTCGGCGCGGGCGTGCTCGCTCCGCGACCGCTGGGGCATGGAGGGCGTCAAGCCGCCGCCCCCGGTCAAGCTGAAGGACTACGCGCGTCGAGCTCCACCCGAGCAAGCCGACCGTCGTCGTCGTCCGCTCGTCGCCGCTCGACCCGGCGACGTTCGCCTCGAAGGACGAGGAGTTCCAGCGCCACGCGAGGAGCAGGCCCTCAAGATGATCAAGGCCGCCCTCGACGAGATGGGCGGCGACCGGGGCGTCAGCAGTTCATCACCAGGGGCGACGTCGTCGTCATCAAGCCGAACGTCGCCTTCGACAAGAACCCCGACCTCGCCGCCACGACCCAGCCGGACACGGTGGCGGCGGTCGTCAAGCTCTGCCTCGGCGCCGGGGCCCGCAAGGTGATCGTGGCGGACAACCCGATCAACAACCCCGAGAGCTGCTTCTTCAAGACCAAGGTCGGCGAGGCCGCCCAGAAGGCCGGCGCCGAGCTGATGATGCCGCAGGACAGCTACTTCGAGCACCTCTACGTCGGCGGCGAGACGATCACGAACACCTGGCGGATGTTCTACCGCCCGTTCCGCGAGGCGACGAAGGTCATCGGCATCTCGCCGGTGAAGGACCACAACCTCTGCAAGGCGACGGTCACCCTCAAGAACTGGTACGGCCTGCTCGGCAACCCGCGGAACCAGTTCCACCAGAACATCCACGGGATCATCTCCGACTTCGCCCTGATGATGCGGCCGACCCTGGTCATCGCCGACGGCCGCAAGCTCCTGATGCGCAACGGCCCGACCGGCGGCAGCCTCAACGACGTGAAGCGGTCCGACACGATCGTCGTCGGCACCGACGGCATCGCCGTCGACAGCTGGTGCGTGACGCAGCTCCTGGAGAAGCAGCGGTCCGACATCCTCTACCTCGACAAGGCGATGGCCAAGATGACCGAGCGCGGCTTCGCGGCGTCGGACTGGCGGCCGCAGTGGACGAGGGAGATCGGGGTGTGAGCGCGGGACGGGACGATCGGCCCTGGCTCGACATCCTCACGCACAAACACGAGTGCGGGCCCGCCCTCTCCCCGTATCGGACGATCGACCTCGACCACGAAGGGACGACCCTCCGCGTCTCGCTGCCCGACCGGCTGGACCACCCCGAACGGCTGGAGATTCGGATGATCCTCGCCTCGGAGAAGCACCTCACCCTGATCGGCTCCTACGAGACGGAGCATGGCTATTTCGAGGATGAGCCGAACGTCGTCCTGATGGTGGCTCACAAGGGGGAGGACGGCCCCTACGTCGTCCACATCTGGCACGACATCTACCCCTGGGCCCTGGATCACCTGGGCCTCCGACCCGACGGCCAAGCCGCGAGCCCCCGATGAACCAGCCGATGGCGCCCGATCTGGATTCCGGGGAGGCCGGCGGCGGCAAGGCCGTCGTCTCGAGTCCGCTGCGGCTCGGCCCCCGCTCCGCCGGACTGCTGCTCACGCCCCAGCAGTTCGACGCCGCCCGCTTCGTCGGTCGTTACCGCTACGAGTTGATTCGAGGAGTGCTCGTCGTGACGCCGCCCCCGGGCAACGCGGAGGTCGACCCCAACCAGTATCTCGGTTATCTCCTCGTGAGCCATCAGGAGCACCACCCTCAGGGCTCCGTCATCGACGTGACGCTGCCCGAGCAGACCATTCTGACGGCGGTCGAGCGACGCCGTTGCGACCGCGCGATCTGGACCGGGCTGGGACGCAGGCCGGACCCGGAGCAGGACGTTCCGACGATCGTCATCGAGTTCGTCTCCCCGGGGAAGCGCGACGTCATCCGCGACTACGAGGAGAAGCGGGCCGAATATCGAGAGATCGGGGTCGCCGAGTATTGGGTTATCGACCGCTTCGAGCGTAAAATGATGGTCTACGCCGTTTCTCCCGCCGGTCCTGTTGAGCGTGTCGTCCGCGAGGACGAGTCGTACGAGTCGATCCCTCCTCCCCGGCTTCGTCCTCCCGCTCTCCCGCCTGCTCGCCCACGCCGATCTCTGGCGCCCGGAGACGCGGAAACGCAAAGGTCGACCCCGAGCCTGAGGATCTCCAATATGGTCAAGATCCGCCGGGCTTACGAGGTCCTCTCCCTCGGCCTGTTCCTGTTCTTCCTGGTCATCACCGACCTCCGCTACCTGAAGGGGTGGCCGGTGTCGCTCTTCCTCGAGGCGACGCCGCTGGTCGCCGTCTCGACGGCGCTGACGACGCACACGATCTATCGGAACCTCGTCTGGGGGCTGATCGTCATCGCGATCACGATGATGCTCGGCCGGGTCTGGTGCAACTGGATGTGCCCGTTCGGCATCCTCCACCACTTCTTCGGCTGGATCGGCAACCGGCGGAACACCAAGCAGCTCATCGAGGTCAACCGATACAAGAAGATCTACGCGATCAAGTACTACATCCTCGCCGCCATGATCGCGATGGCGGGGCTCTGGATCATCCCGACGATCTGGTACGCCCCCGGCGGATCGTTCACGCCTACGCCGCATCGACCGTCCCCTCGGGCGGCTTTGCCGCGCGCGAGGCGTTCGTCGCGGCCCTGGTGGCGGTCGGGATCGTCGCGGCCCTGTCGAAGCTGGCGGGCCGGTTCCTGGCGAGCCGTGTCACGCCCTCGACGCGCAAGGCGATCCTGGCGGCCGTCGGCGTCGTGGTCATACTCGGCCTGATGCGGATGGGCGTCTCGCGTTCGTTCGACGCCGTCGGCACCGGCTTCGCCCAGGCCGCCGAGGAGAACAAGGCCAGGAAGAGCACCCTGCAAATCGGCCTGCTCGACCCGATCGCGCTGACGGTCCGGTCGATGACGACGAGCGTCCTGCCGACCGTCCACATGGCCTCGGAGAGCATCTACACCGAGCCCCGCGAATACTGGCAGGCGTGGGTCGTCGGCCTGATCTTCATCGGGTTCCTCGTCGCCAACTGGTGGATCCCCCGCTTCTTCTGCCGGGCGATCTGCCCGCTCGGGGCGCTGCTCGGGATCTTCAGCCGGTTCTCGCTCTGGCGGATCGACCGCGACCCGGTGCGCTGTACCGATTGCGACCTCTGCATCAAGAACTGCGAGGGCGCGTCCGACCCGCACAAGGACCTCCGCAAGAGCGAGTGCTTCGTCTGCCTCAACTGCATCGAGGACTGCCCGCACGACGCCCTGACGTTCCGCTTCCTGCCCCGCAAGGCGAGCGAGGTGACGTACCCGGAGGTCGGCCGGCGGCAACTGATGCTGGCGGGGATGTTCGGCCTGTTCTTCTTCCCGATGGCCCGGCTCTCGGGCGGGGTCCGGAAGAACTTCAGCCGCGCGGTGATCCGGCCGCCGGGGTCGGTGGCCGAGGACGAGTTCCTCCGCCGCTGCATCAAGTGCGACCAGTGCATCCGGGTCTGCCCGACGAACGTGCTCCAGCCGGCGATGTTCGAGGCGGGCCTGGAGGGGCTCTGGACCCCGATCATGATCTCGAAGATGGGCTGGTGCGAGCTGAACTGCACGCTCTGCTCGCAGGTCTGCCCGACCGGCGCCATCCGCGAGATCTCGATCGCCGAGAAGCTCGGCGTCGGCCCGTTCGAGGCCAAGGGGCCGATCAAGACCGGCACGGCGTTCTACAACCAGGGCCGCTGCCTGCCCTGGGCGATGGACACCTCGTGCGTCGTCTGCGAGGAGGTCTGCCCGGTCAGCCCGAAGGCGATCTTCACGCGGAACGTCGAGGTCACCGACCGCTGGGGCTCGACCCTCCAGCTCAAGCGGCCCGTTCATCGACCCCGAGCGATGCATCGGCTGCGGGATCTGCGAGCACGAGTGCCCCGTCAAGGACGACCCGGCCGTCTACGTCACGGCCATCGGCGAGACGCGGGACAAGTCGCGGTCGCTGCTGCTGTCGCTCGTGGACGAGAACGCGCAGGACCTGGTGTCGGTCTGACACGCCTCCGCGCGAGGTCTCCCTGCGTTGCCCACTCTGCCGCGACCCCGCCCCGCCCGGGCAACCGTGTCCGCCCGGCGGCCGTCACTGCCCTCGATGCGGGAGCGAGCTCTGCCCCACACCGGTCACGCGGCCGCGGGTGTCGCTGGAGCTCTATTTCAACGTCCCGATGGCCCGACAGGTGATGTCGCCGAGACCCGGGAGCCTGCTGGGCCTCGTGGCCGAGCTCGCGGACCTCGGTCGGGCCATCGCTGATGCGGAGCGGCGGCGTCCTTCCCGGCCTGTCCGGTTCTTCGGGTCGGTCCGGCGCGGTTGGCTCCGCCTGATCGCGGCGTGCACGCCTCGTCGGACCTGGCGTTGTGCGCCGACGAGCCGTCGTTAATCTCGGGAGGCGGCTGCGCCGGCGATGCCGACCGGGAAACGATCAAAAAGAGGACAATCGCGTTGCTATGGATCGACGCGAAACCCAATAGGATGTATTTTGTCCGTCACAGGTGGCCTGCGTGGCCATCTGCCTGAGAGCAGCCGTCTCGTTCGGGCCCGCGTGCGAGGGCGCAGACTCCAGACCCTCGACTCAGCCGGCGCTGACGATCGGCCGAAGTGCCGAGATCGTGCGCCTGCGCGGTCGCGCTGATCGTCGTTGACCCTCCCCCGCACCCGAGGCGTGCCGGCGGTTTTCCGCCGGGCCCCCCCGCCGGAGGCATCTCGTCATGGATCGCATGCTCACGGTATCGCGCCGGCCGCACTCCACGGCCCAGGCCCTCGTCGTCCTCTCCTTCGCCGGACTCCTCTGGGGCGCGACCGCCGCCTGGGCCCAGGAGCCCGACTTCCGGTCTCAGACCGTCTTCGACTCGCGTGACCCGACGGGGGTCCTGCGGACGCTCGCGACCAACGGCCGCACGCTCGACGAGTCCAACCCGTTCTTCCAGAGCCTCGGCACCAACGGCCGCTCCTGCGTCTCGTGCCACGTCCCATCCAACGGGTGGACGATCTCGCCGGACGAGCTCCAACGCAGGTTCGAGAGGACCAACGGGCTCGACCCGATCTTCCGCACGGTCGACGGGTCGAATTCGCCCACGGCCGACGTCTCGACGAAGAACCGCCGGCGCCAGGCCTACAGCATGCTCCTGGAACGGGGCGTGATTCGGATCGAGCTGCCGATTCCCGCCGGCGCCGAGTTCTCGCTGGTCGCAGTCGACGACCCGTACAAGCACGCGTCCGCCGCCGGGCTCTCGCTGTTCCGGCGGCCGCTGCCCTCGACGAATCTCCGCTTCCTCACGGGCGTGATGTGGGACGCCCGGGAGACGGTCGTCCCGTTCGGGACGACGGCGGGCACGCTGGCCCAGAACCCGGCGAACCTGATCCAGGACCTGATGCACCAGGCGGCCGACGCCACCACCGGTCACGCCCAGGCCGCCTCGGCCCCGGATGATCAGACGCTCCAGCAGATCGTCGACTTCGAGCTGAACCTCGCGACGGCCCAGCAGAGGGACGATCACGCCGGGCCGCTCGACGTGCGCGGGGCGTTCGGCGGCGCGGTCGTGCTCTCGCAGGTTGATTTTTACGTCTCGATCAACGACGTCCTCGGCGGCGACGTCTTCGGCAACGCCTTCAACCCGGACGTGATGAGCCTCTTCGACGGCTGGGCCGGCAGCCGCGAGAAGGCTCGGGCCTCGATCGCGCGCGGGGCCGCCGTGTTCAACACGAAGCCGATCGCCATCTCGGGCGTGGCGGGGCTCAACGACAAGCTCGGCATCACCGTGCTCCAGGGGCACTGCACGACCTGCCACGACACGCCCAACGTGGGCAACCACTCGGTCCCCTTCCCGATCGACATCGGCCTCAGCGACGCCTCGCGCCGCGGCGCGGGCATGCCGCTCTACACCTTGAAGAACAATTCGACCGGCGCGACCGTGCAGACGACCGACCCCGGCCGCGCGTTGATCACCGGCAAGTGGGCCGACGTCAACAAGGTCAAGGGCCCGGTCCTCCGCGGCCTCGCCGCCCGGCCGCCCTACTTCCACAACGGCTTCGCCACCGATCTCGGCGCCGCCGTCGACTTCTACAACACGCGCTTCAACGTCGGCATCACCGACGAGGAAAGGGCGGACCTGGTCGCCTTCTTGCAAAGCCTCTGATCCCGGGGCATCCTGGGTGAACGCGGCCGTCGAGGACCGATCGTCCCGACGGCCGCGGCACCCTCGGAGCCGGCCCGATGCGCGGTGTCGTCCTGTCGCTGGTGGCGTCCGCGCTGCTGCCCCTGGCGGGCCAGGCATGGGCCGACGACGAGGGCCTCGGCCGCGTCGAGATCCTCCGCGCCCCCGACGACGGCCTCCAGCCCCAGGCCGCCATCGACGGCCGCGGCACGATCCACCTGATCTTCTTCCGCGGCGAGCCGTCCCACGGCGACCTCTACTACGTCAAGCGCAACCCCGGCACGACCGGCTTCGTCCTGCCGGTCCGCGTCAATAGCGAGACGGGCAGCGCCATCGCGACCGGCACGATCCGCGGCGGCCAGATCGCCATCGGCAAGCAGGGCAAGGTCCACGTCGCCTGGAACGGGTCGACGCCGGCCGCGCCCGCGCCGATGCTCTATGCGAGGCTCAGGCCCGCCGAGGACGGCTTCGAGCCCCAGCGCAGCCTCTCCCGGGTCACCACCGGCCTCGACGGCGGCGGCACCGTCGCGGCCGACGGCATGGGGCGGGTCTTCGTGGCCTTCCACGCCCGCGGCGTGAACGACCCGCCGGGCGAGTCGAACCGCAGGCTCTGGGTCGCCCGCTCCGAGGACGACGGCGCCACCTTCAGCACCGAACAGCCCGCCCTCGACCGCCCCACCGGCGCCTGCGCGTGCTGCGCGACGCGGGCCCTGGTCGACGTGGACGGCAGGCTCTCGATCCTCTTCCGCTCGGCCGAGAACGGCGTCGAGCGCGACCTGATGCTCGCGACCTCGCGCGGCGAGACCGGCCGTTTCGACCTTCGGCGCGTCCACCCATGGCGGGTCGCCGCCTGCCCGATGTCGAGCGCCGCCCTGGCCGAGTCGGTCGACGGCCCCATCGCCGCGTGGGAGACGGCCGGGCAGGTCTACTTCGCCCGGGTCTCCGACACGTCGAAGCCCGTCTCCCCTCCCGGCCGGCCCGGCAACCGCAAGCACCCGTCGCTCGCCGTCGCCCCCGACGGCTCGGTCCTCCTCGCGTGGACCGAGGGCACGGGATGGCAGAAGGGCGGCGACCTCGCCTGGCGGCTGTTTACGCCGGAGGGCCGGCCGGCGGAGATTGCGGGGCGCGTAAAGGGCGGGATCCCCGTCTGGAGTCTGCCGAGCGTGGTCGCGAGGCCGGACGGGGGCTTCACGCTGTTCCATTAGCCCGGTCCCTGACCCGGCCCGCGCCCGGGTCGGGTCCTCCACGCGGACGATCCGAGGTTCGACGGCCAGCACGGTCCGCATGGCGGACCCCACGAGACGTCCATCCGCCATGAAGAAGCTCATCAACCGCCCCGAGGCCGTCGTCGAGGAGATGGTCGAGGGCCTCGTCGCCCTCTATCCCGGCCTGCGGCGGATCCAAGGCCGCACCGTCCTCGTCCGGGCCGACGCGAGGCCGACCGGGTCGCGCTGATCTCCGGCGGCGGCAGCGGCCACGAGCCGGCCCATGCAGGTTATGTCGGCCGCGGGATGCTCAGCGCGGCGGTCGCCGGCGACGTCTTCACCTCGCCCGCGCCCGACGCCGTGCTCGCCGCGATCAAGGCCGTCGCCGGGCCGGCCGGGGCCGTGCTGATCGTGAAGAACTACACGGGCGACCGGCTCAACTTCGGCCTCGCCGCCGACCTGGCGCGGGCCGAGGGGATTCCGGTCGAGATCGTGGTCGTCGCCGACGACGCGGCGCTGGCGGCTTCGTCGGCCCTGGCGCGGGGCCCGAGGGCTGGCGGGCACGATCTTCGTCCACAAGATCGCCGGCGCCGCGGCCGAGTCGGGCGCGAGCCTGGCCGAGGTCGCCGCCGAGGCCCGCGCGGCGGCCGCGGCGGTCGCCACGATGGGCGTCGCTCTCTCGCCCTGCACCGTCCCCGCGGCGGGCAAGCCGGGCTTCTCGCTCGCGGAGGGGGAGATCGAGCTCGGCCTCGGCATCCACGGCGAGCCGGGCGTCCGCAAGGCCGCGATCGGGCCGGCCGACGCGATCGTCGACCGAGCTGCTCGGCAAGATCCTCAACCGGCTCGCGTGCGGGCCCGGTTCGCGGGTCGCGCTGCTTGTGAACAACCTGGGTGCCACGCCGACGATGGAGCTGGCGATCGTCGCCCGGGCCGCGATCGAGGTGCTCGAATCGCTCGGGCTGCACGTCGAGCGGGCCTACGCGGGAACGTTCCTCTCGGCCCTGGAGATGGCCGGCGTCAGCCTCTCCGTCCTCCTCGTCGACGACGCCCGCCTCGCCCGGCTCGACGCCCCGACCGACGCACCCGCCTGGCCCAACGCCGCCTCCCGACCCCGGGCCCGCGACGCCTCCCCCCTGCCCGACCCGACCGCGATGACCGGGGAATTCCCAAGGCCCATGCCCCCGGGCACGCCCGCGGGCAAGGCGTTCGCGACGGCGCCTCCGCGCCGTGGCCGAGGCCCTGATCGCCGCGACCGACCGCCTCACTGTCCTCGACCAGGCCGTCGGCGACGGCGACCTCGGCCTCAGCCTCGCCCGTGGCTCTCGCGCGGTGCTCGACGCCCTGCCGACCCTCCCCCTCGACGACCCGCCCGCCGCCCTCCGAAGGCTGGGGGCGATCCTCCAATCCTCGCTCGGAGGCACCTCGGGCCCGCTCTACGCCGTGCTCGTCCTGGCGGCGGCCGAGCGGCTGGCCTCCGGCCCCTCGTACGATCCGCCCGCCTGGGGCGAGGCCTTCAAGGCCGGCTGCGCGAGGGTCGGCGAGGTCGGCGGCGCGGGCGTCGGCGACAGGACGATGCTCGACGCCCTCGTGCCGGCCTCCGAGGCCTTCTCCGGGGGACTGGAGGCCGGCCGGCCCTGGCGAGCGGCCCTCGCCGAGGCCGCCGAGGCCGCCGAGCGGGGGGCCGAGGCCACCGCCGGGCTCCCGCCCCGCCGCGGCCGTTCCAGTTACCTCGGCGACCGCGCCCTCGGTCATCCCGACCCGGGGGCCGTGGCCGTCGGCGATCTGGCTCCGGGCCCTCGCGGGCCATGGGCCGGTCGCCTCCTGAGCGCCGTCCGTCGCCGCGACGAGCCACCCGACCCCAGCCGTCGGGTCGGCCTGACGCCTGGCGCCGACCGAACCCGAGAGCCGCCTTTCGTTCGCCCGCGTGCGGCTTCGTGCGGTCCCAGGGTGCACGAAGCCAAACGGGAGCGGACAAAACGGGATCGGCCTCGCTCCGCCGGCCGGCGATTGGGTTCGTTTCGTCGGGCGGAATTGGGTTCGTTTCGTAGCGACGGCCGGCGAAATTGGGTTCGTTTCGCAGGAGGGGCAGGCCCATCCGGTCTCGTCCGGGGGGAAGGGCCGGGTCGGCGGGGACCCTGGAGAAATCGCCCGGAAAAAGCGTGCGGTCCGGCCCACTCCCCGCAGAACATAGGGTGAAGGCCACACGAGGAGCCCAGGCGGATGGCGACAGGTCAACATGCCGCGGTCCTCGACGGGGTCCGGCGGATCTTCGACGGGGGGACGGCCGCGGCGAGCGGGCCCGATTCGCTCCTGCGCCGGTTCGCCCGGACGGGGGACGAGGCGGCGTTCGCCGCGATTGTCGCCAGCCACGGCGCCGATGGTCCTGGCGGTCTGCCGCAGGGCCCTCCGCGACCCGCACGACGTCGAGGACGCCTTCCAGGCCACCTTCCTCGTCTTCGTCCGCCGCGCCGGGTCGATCCGCGACGGCGAGGCCCTCGGTGGCTGGCTCCACGGCGTCGCCCGACGGGTCGCGGTCCGGGCGCGGGCCGAAGGCGGCGACGCGCCGCGAGCGGGAGGGTTCGAGCCTCGCGATCGAGCCGCCCGCCGCGGCGGAGGACCCCGATCGGGCCGAGGTCGTGGCGCTGGTCGACGAGGAGATCGACCGCCTGCCCGAGCGGTACCGCCGGGCGATCGTCCTCTGCGACCTCGAAGGCTGCACCCAGCCCGAGGCCGCCGGCCAGCTCGGCTGGACCGAGGGCTCGGTCCGCGGCCGGCTGGCGAGGGGTCGGGAGATGCTCAAGTCCCGCCTGCGGCGCCGCGGGCTCGTGACCCCGGCCGGCGCAATCGGCGGGTTGGCCGCGACCGACGCGGCCGCGGCAGCGAGGCTGGGCGAGAGGTTCGTGGCGGCGGTGACGCGGCTTGCCGGTGGGACCGTCGCGGCGGGCGAGGCGAGCGTCTCGGCCAATGCCGCGGTCCTGGCGAGGGAGGTCGTGGGGGCGATCATGAGGCACAAGCTCGTGCTGGTCGGACTGGCGGCCTTCGTGGCGGGCGCGGCGATTTCCGGCGCGGGCCTGGCGGGGGTGTTCCTGCTCAAGGCCGGCGGGTGGGCGGCGCCGGTGGCTCGGAGCGACGTACCCAGATCGGCGGACTCATTCGCACAGATCGGTCCTGGCGGCTCGGAGCTGCCACCGCTTCCGGGCGGGGCTGCACCGGCGGAATCGGCCGATGGACGTCCTCGCAGCGGCCACCTGGGACTGCCGCCGCTCCCGAAGGGGGCGGAGGATCTCACGTTGCAGAGGCTGGAGGCCGGCCCGCCTCCTCCCCCGGATTACCTGCCGCCCCTGCGCACGATGGCCGATCGCGAGAAGCCGCCCCCGCCCGAGCCACCCGAGACCCGCCGCATCGCGGTCAGAGACGTCCTCTCGATCGAGGTGCTCGAAGCCTTGCCCGGCCGGCCGATCAGCGGCGACCGAGTCGTCCGCCCCGATGGGACGATCAGCCTCGGCTTCTATGGGGACCTCAAGGTCGCCGGCCTCACTCGACGCGAGGCGAAGGTCAAGGTTATCGAACACCTCCGCGAGTTTCTCATCGACCGGGCACTTGGCTTGATCGGGTGGGACGAGCAAGAGGAGAAGTATCACTGGATTCACCCAGCGTGGAGCGGTTCCGTTTTCGTGGACGACTCGCCCACGTTCATGCCCCGCGGGCCTTCGGACGGCGCGAAAAGCCCGCCCATCACAAAGCCGGCCGACGCGCTGATCCAGCCGGGCGATCGCCTCGAAATACGAACGCCGACCGTCCGCCCTTTCTTGCCGGCTGCTCACGGGGGTTCGAGTCGTCGAGCTGGACGGTACGGTCCGCTTCGGTCCCTTCGAGAACTTGAAGGTCGTCGGACTGACGCCGGCCGGCGTGCGGACCAGGCTGATCGAGCAACTCCGGCTCAAGGCCTCGGCCCCCAGCCCCGATGCCGCGGCGGTGACGGTCGACGAGGCGAAGGTCACCGTCGATTACACCGCGGCGCCGAGCACGAGTCCGCCTCCGCCAACTTCGTCGGCCGAACGGATCGATGCCCTGGATCGTAGGCTCGACCGCGTCCTCCAGGAGCTGGAAGCCCTCCGCAAGGAGCGGACCCGCTGAGCAGGCGGGCACCGCTTCCCTCGGGTCCACGTGGTGACGAGGCTCACGACCCGCCACCCTACCCTCCCCCGCAAGGGGGGAGGGTTTTCCTTTGTCCCGGATCAGAAGGTCTTCACCCTTGCCCCTTGCGGGGAGGGTAGTGGTCGACACCCGGGGAAGCCCGGCCCATGGGCTCAGGCCGGCCGCTCCGCCCCCAGATACCGCCGGATCAGCTCGGGCAACTCGGCCGAGAACTTGCTCCTGGGCATCACGGGGTCGCAGCCGGCATCCGCGGCAGCCGCCAATCCCGCCGTATCGACATGCGACCCGAAGGCGACGAAGGTCGTCGCCGGGGCCGGCGGCGAAGCGGTAGGCGACGATCGCCTCGGGCTTCACGAGGTCGCCCGCGGCGAGGTCGACGAAGACGGCGCGGGGCTTCCATTGCTCGATCATCGCCAGCGCCAGCGCGGCGTTGCCGGCCGTCAGGACCTGGCGGCCGAGCATCCGCGCGGTTCCCGTGACCTTCGACGTGAAGATCAGGTCGCGGCTCAGGAGCAGTCCCGCGGGGCCGGTGCCCTCGGGGGCGGGGACGGGCTCGGACATGAGGGAGGCTCCGGTCGGAGGGCGGCGGATCGGGGCTGTCCCCGGGAGGGCGAGGCTCCGTCCGAGCCCGGGTCTCGGTCCCTTCTGTCGGGACGGGCCGGCACTAACCGGGCCGGACGTATGACCCGGGCTCGGAAGGAGCCTCGCCCTCCCAGGACGGAGACATTCTACCGGGCCCGCCACCAAACCGATGGCTCCAGCCCGCGCTCGAGGCACGCCGCCTCGATCGCGGCCCGGAACCGCGCCGAGTCGCCGGGGTAGCCGGCGGTGGGCTTCAGGTCGGGCATGCGGGCCGTCCAGTGGGCGTTGAAGGCGTCCATCCAGAACTCGCGGATCGCCTTGCTCACGAGCGACGCCAGCGCCACGAGACCATCGCCGGAGTCGGCCCGCGGGCAGAGGTTCAGGTCGAGCCGCCGGGGACCGGATCGGAGCGTGTACCGGCTCATCTCCGGCCCTTCCTCGCCGCGGTCGAGCCACGCGTCGGGGATGGCGTCGGAGAGGGCCGCCGCGTAGTAGTGCCGGCCGCCGTGCTTGTCGGAGAGGACCGACGCCGGGGCCTCCTCCCGCACCAGGCCCCACACGTGCCCGAGCAGGCTCGCGAACGCCCGGAAGTGGACCATCGCCTTCGAGCCGGTCGCGTCCAGCTCGGCGTTGAACCGCGCGGGGCCGACGACCACCGAGCGGACCTCGACGATCCGCCAGTGCTCGCAGTGCAGGCACGCCGACGGGCCGTCGCTCGCCAGCGGCGGGTCGCATTCGACCCAGTGCGTCAGCTCGACCTCGGCGAGCGACCCGGCGCCGACGGCCTCGAGCAACCCGGCCAGGGTCGCGGGCCTCTCGCGACCGGTCGCCTCGACGGCCGCGAGGCACGCGGCGTCGAGCCGGCCCCGGCCCTTGCGGCCGGCGTAGACGAGCTTGGAGTCGTCGATCCAGAGGCTATCAACCGGACCGCCGGCGCGGGAGACGCTGGCGGCGAGGTCGGCCCAGACGTCGGGCGCGCGTCCGCCCTGGGCGACGACCGCGGTCATCACCAGCGGCCCCAGGTTCGGCCCGTAGCCCGCCTCGTCGATCCCGACCCACAGGCCCGCCGGCCCGGCCTCGTCGCACCCGTCCTTCATGGCGGCATTCTACGCGAAACGGCCGCCAGCGGCGACGGGGCACGGTCGCGCGCTGATCCACAAGCAGGCTGGGATTCCTGGTGCGAGCTGCTCCGCGACGGGCCGCCAAGCTCGGCTTGCCCTTCGCCGGGCCCGATCAGGCCGCCGAGGCGTCGCCCGACTCCGCCGCGGCCCTCTCGCCCGCGGCCCAGAGCGCGGCCGGGGCGTGGCCCTGCACCTCGGCGGCGAGCGACGCGTAGTCCTCCGCGCCCCGGCTGCGTGGGGGCGTACTGGAAGATCGACTGGCCGAAGCTCGGGCACTCCGCCAGGCGGATATTGCGGCGGATCCGGGTGCGGAAGACCCGCGCGTCGGCCCAGGGCGACGAGGCGTTCCGCCGGCCGTCGAAGTACTTGTCCAGGTCGTCGATCACCTCGCCGCCGAGCCTCGTGCCCGAGTCGTACAGGCAGAGGACCACGCCCGAGACCTTCAGATCGCGGTTGATCCGCTTCGAAACCAGGTTGATCGTCTCCAGGAGCTTCGACAGCCCGTGCAGGGCGAGGAAGTGGGCCTGGAGCGGGATCACGACCTCGCGCGCCGCGCACAGGGCGTTGAGCGTGAGCACGCCGAGCGAGGGCGGGCAATCCATGAGCACGTAGTCGTAATCGCCGGCCTCGGCCTCGAGCGCGTCGCGGAGGATGACCTCCCGGCCGACGGTGCCGCTGAGCTCGAAGTCGGCGGCGGCCAGGTCGATGTGGCCGCCGGCGATCCAGAGCTTCGGCGCGACCTCGCGGCGGACCTCGGCGATCGGCATCCCCTGCGTCAGCACCTCGTAGAGCGACGGCCCCGAGCGGCCCGGAAGCAGCCCCAGGTGCAGCGTGGCGTGCGCCTGCGGGTCGAGGTCGAGGACGAGCGTCTTCTTGCCCTCGCTCGCCAGCGCCGCGGCGAGGTTCACGGTCGTGGTCGTCTTGCCGACCCCGCCCTTCTGGTTCAGCACGGCGATCCGTCGCATGCGCAGCCCCCCTCGGCGGTGAGAATCGCCGGGAGTCTATCCGGGACGGCCGGATGCGCAAAGGCCAGTCGCGCCCCCGCGTACCCGGACCGCCGACCCCCTCCCGACGGCCCCGCTCCGGCCTCCGCCCGCTCCCGACCGATCAACGAAGGGCGAGGGTACCCCCGGGCATGGCGGGGCCCTGGGGGTTGGTCTATGATGGGGCCGCGAGGCCGAGGCGGGCGTGCGGGGTCGAGGAGCGGGCGATGGACGAGGCCAGTGAGGACGGGCGCGAGGGCCTCGGGCGCGTGGCCGAGGGGCTGCGGCTGGTGGCGTTCGGGCTGACCGCGTCGGCGGTGGCGACCGTCGGCTGGTGCGTGGCCCTGGCCCAGTTCGTCGAGCCGGGCCGGGAACTCCCGGCGGTGCTCATGGACCTGAACCGGCGCCATCCCGAAGTGATGCTGGTCCTGCTCGGCCTGAACGTCCTGGCGCTGGTGCTCGGCGCCGCCGGCAAGGCGTTCTGCCTGGGCGTCCCGCCCGGGTCGGGGGCGATGCCGTTCATCGTGATGGCACTCGCGTGCGACGCGATCGTGCTTGTCACGCTGGTCGTCGGCCGGCTCGCCAGCACGACCGACGCCGAGCTGGCGCCGGTGGCGGTGATGGCCGCGCTGTTCGGTTACTTCGCGTTCGTGCGGTTCCTCCGGCGGCTGGCCGAGCACCTCGGCTCGCCCCGCTCCGCCGCCCGGGCGCGACGGATCCTGCTCGGGTCGGGGCGCTGCTCGTCGCCACCTTCATCGCGGCGCTCGCCTACAGCACCGGCGGCGGGCCGGCGATGACCTCGGCGGTCGGGCTGCTCACGCTCGTCGCCGTGCCGTACCTGTTCGCGCTGCTCGTGCGGACGGTGGTCGAGCTGCGGGGCGGGGCGGCGGCGGAAGCCATCGGAGCGGGGGATGGAGGGGGCGGACGGTAGGGGCGACGATGTGGGAAGCTGACCCATCCCTTATCGCTTTCCTCATTTGTCCCGCGGATCTCCGACCCGAGTCGACTCAAGGAGTCGCCAGCACGCCCCGTACGACCTCGGCGATTGCCGCGACCTCGGCCATCGCCCCCAGGCCGACGTCGCCGCAGGCGAGCCGCTTGGCCTGGGGCGGGACGAGCACGATCCTCGGGGCGTGACGGGCAAAGACGGCGTCGGCCTCGGCGAGCGTCCAGCCGGCCCGGAGCGCGGCCGTCGCCGCGGTCGGTGAGGATCTGTTCCAGATGCCGACGCGTGATCGGGCTCTCCCACATCAGCGTGTTCATCGCCGGCGCAAGAACGACGGGCCGGGCGAAGTCCCACGCGCGGAAGACGCACGTCAGGCAATTATCCGAGAGGCCGAGCGCGAACTTCGCCAGCGTGTTCGCATCGAGGGGCGCAACGATCAGCACGTCGGCCCATTTGCGGAGCTCGATGTGCAGAACGGGGTCACCGCGATGGTATCCGCCCGGCGGCCACTCGTCGTTGTCGCGGTGGAGCGGGCCGGGCGGGAGTGGCGGGGCTTCCCGTGATGGCCCTCCCAGCCCGGACGGCTCGAAGAAGTAGAGGGCCGCGTCGGTCGCGACGATGCGGACGTCGTGCCCCGCCTCGACCAGCGCACGGTAGAGCTCCGGGGTCCGGATCGCGGCGACGGAGCCGGTGACGCCAAGGAGGATACGGGGCATGGTCGGGTCAGCGTCCCTTTCAGTATTCGCACCCACTGTCGAGTGGAAGTTGCCTGTACTCCTGCGGCAGAGCGGTGCCGGCCGGCGTGATCAGTTTCGCGTAGACCGTCCCGTCGATCGTCTCGCGGACAAAGCGGACCGAGCCGTCGCAGAAGAGGACGTTCACACCGCCCGGGTGACCGCTCGAAGGGTACGGGAAAAAGCTCTCGGACATGGGGTGCATCGCGCCGTAATTGATGGATTCGAAGGGGTTTGACTTTGGCGAGTTCGCCATCGCCCACGCGTCGCCTTCGCGGCCGAAGGCCGGCGAAAGCGAGGGCGGCGCCGAGCTTCCTGCGCACCTTCCCCCGGGACAGATCCGGTCCGAGGCGATGAACATGACGGCGTTCGGATGCGGGCAGGCCCAGTTCGTCACCATGCCGCCGACGACCGCCGAGCCGGCCGAGAAGCCGGCGCGGATGTTCTCGGAGGCGAGGATGGTCTGGCCCGTGCCGTCGGTGATCGACTTCAGGGTCGTCCGCCGGTCCCACGCCGCGCGGCCGGTTTCGGTGCCGAGGAACACCGCGCCCGTCTGAGCGGCGACGTCGATCCCCCAGTCGGGGCCGGTCCGCGTGTCGGTTCCTCCGATCGCCGTCCCGGTCCAGCCGATCGTCGGGTCGCCGACCCAGCGCGAGAAGCCGCCGTTGACGACGTACGAGAGGTTCCCACCACCCGGGCCGCCGGTCACGTCATCGGGGCAGACGAGAACACCCATCGACTTGCTGCTGATCGCGAGGTTGCTCGGGTTCCCGGCGACGGCGGACGTCGAGGCATACCGCTTGTCGTGGTCCCAGGCGTTGGCGAGGTCGTTCGCGTCGAGATAAGGGAGGATGTCGACGACCCAGCTATGGAGCGGGCCGTAGTCGGGGGCAACGTTCGCGGGCTGTCTCGGCGGGATGAAGGGGACGCCGGTGACGGTCGTGAAGCAGCCGGCGATCGTCGACGAGGACGGGTCATTCGTGCCGGGGAATTCGCGGAAGGTGCCGGCGTTCGGGTAGCGGCCCTTGGCGTTGAGGTAGCCCTGCAAGCCAAGGCCCACGTTCTTGAGGTTGCTGGAACATTGCATTCGACGCGCGAGGGGGCCCGCTCGATTGATCGCGGGCAGGAACAGGCTCGACATGAAGCCCGCGACCAGGACGAGCGCCATCAGGTCGATTAATCGGACGGCGCGCAGCGGGAGGCCATGGGGTTGTCCTGCACGTCTCGACCGGGCCTTCCGCGGGACGGGCATGCCGGGAGGACGAGGCTCCCGCCGAGCCGGCGAAGGCACGCGACACGCTCGTGAGACCCAGCCGCCGATAGACCGGCCCAATCCCGGCTCAGCGAGAGCCCCGCCCTTGCGGAACTCCGGTAGCGTGCGTCGACTCCAGGATAACGCGCGGACCTCGCGAGAGGGCGAACTTCATCGGGCGGACACCGCGCCGGTCCCGAGCCGATCAGCGCAGGTCGGCCGAGAGCGGCGCGACGGCGTCGTTGATGGCCGAGGCCAGGCCGTTCCACAGCTCGACCTGCAGCGCCCGGTGCTCGCGACGAGACAGCAGGAGCCGCTCGTTGGCGCGGCGGGAGATCGCCGAGACGATCGCCTTGAGGTCGATATCGAGCAGGCCGGCGAGGTCTTCGAACTCGTCGGGGAGCTCGAGGCTCTGCAGCGTCTCGTCCGTGTGGCAGCGTGCCATTCCGGTCCCTCCTTGAACGGGCGTGGACGTGATCGGGCGACGTGCCCCCGCGGCATCCCCGCCGCGAGTCGTCGCCAGGCTAATCCGTCGTGCAGGCCCGGTCAAGCAACAAAGTCAACGACGAATCTCGGCGAGCCCCGTTCATTGCCGGCCGTGGAGTTCGGCCGCCCGGAGGACATCTGCAACTGCCGCGCCGCGATCCTTCAGGATCTTAGTGCGCGGATGCGGTCGAGGGGCGAGGATTCGTGGATGGCTTGGTCCCGCGACGTTCAGAACCACGCCGGCGCCGGCTCCCGATCGGCGCCGGGGCCGACGGCCTCGCGCACGAGCTCGACCAGCCGCGGCCCGTCGATCAGCTCGATCGGGTGCTCGGCGACGAACCGCTCGGCGGCGAGCGAGAAGGTCCGCGTCGTGACGAAGAAGCCCTTGTGGCTACCCGTGTGGTGGATCGTGCCGAGGAACTTCTGGAGCTCGGGCGAGCCGACGACGGCCTTGCCCTTGCTGTACTTGCACTGGACGATCGCGCGGAGGTCCTTGCGGCAGACGCGCAGGTCGGCGCCCTCGTCGCCCGCGCCGCCGACGACCTCGACCTCGAAGCCGAGCGCCTCGAACAGCTCGCCGACGAATTCTTCGAATCCCTCGGGCGTCAGCGTGTCGAGCTGCGCCAACTTGGCGTCGGCCCGGCGCCCCTGTTGGCGGAGCCGGTCGGCCTGCTCCTTGCCGCGGACGACGGCCTCGCGGAGGGTATGCAGCTCGCCGTCGAGCACGACACGCTCGGCGTCGTCGAGCAGCGCCAGGTAGCGGTCCATCTTGAACAGGGTGTTCTCGATCGTGTTGTCGAGTCGGGTCCGCTCGGCGCGGGTCAGGGTGTTCTGGTAGCGGCGGAAGATCGCGTATTCGAGGTGCTCGACCGCCCCGGCCCACTCGGCGGGCGAGCGGAGGGCGGGGGCGTCGTCCTGGTAGGGGGCCGAGGTCCAGAGTGTCCCCTGTGCCGCGAACAAACTGACCGGCGCGGCGGCGCCGGCGTCCGATCCCGCTGCCCGATTCTTGAGCCAGTCGAGCACCATCGCCGCGCACTGGGGGCCGAGACAATCCATCGCGGGAGCCTCCTCAGGATGCTGAACATTCCTCGACCAGTCTAAGGCAGACTGCGGAGGCACGGGAGGCGAATTTCACTTGAACCCTTCGGGGGGGTTGGATCGAATGAAAGGAGGAGAACCACAACATCGCCCGGGGGAGTTGGACCATGCTTATCCTCTGGCTTGTCTGCTCCGTGCTCTGCGCGAACGAACCTTCGGCCAGGGCTGACGACGACCGCGCGGCATACGAGGTCGCAAAGGCGAAGACCGGCGTCGATCCTCCGTCGCTAGTGAAGCTCGCGCTCTGGTGCGAGGCCCACGGGCTCGGCTCCGAGCGCGAGGAGCACCTGGCGCAGGCCGTCCGGGCCGACCCGAAGAACGCCGCGGCCCGCGGGCTGCTGGGGCTGGTCGAGCACAAGGGCGAGTGGGTGACGCCCGACGCGGTGAGCCGGTCGATCGGCTCCGACGAGGCCCTCGCCAAGACGCTCGCCGAATACAATCGGCGACGGGACGCGATCGAAGCCGAGCCGGGCGACGTCGATGAGTCGGTCCGGGCGCGGATCGAGGAACTCGAGAAGCGGGGCGACCGCCTCCGCGCCGAGATCTGGCGGCGTCGGGAGCGATTGGTCAGGGCGCGGCTCGCGCCGGAGCACATCAAGCTCGGCGTCTGGTGCGAGGAGAACGGGCTCAAGCCCGAGGCCACCGCGCACTTCACGCAGGCCGTCGTGCTCAATCCGTACCTCGATTCGGGCTGGAAGCACCTGGGCTACGTGCCGCACCACGGCCGCTGGTTGAGCCACGAGCAGATCGCCGCGGAGCAGAAGGAGGCCAACGCGCAGAAGCACGCGGACCTGCACTGGGGGCCGCTGCTCGCGAAGTATCGCCGCTGGGTCGCCGAGCCGAAGCATCGCGAGGAGGCGGAGCGTCGCCTGGCCGAGATCGACGACCCTCGGGCGGTGCCCGCGGCCCTCGCCCACTTCGCAGACGCCCCTGCGCACCTCGTCACGCTGCTCGGGCAGATCGACGCGCCGTCGACCACGATCAGGCTGGCGTCGATCGCGGTCTTCGGCCCGTCCGACCCCGTCCGCGCCGCCGCCGCCCGCGCGCTCCGCGGCCGGCACCTTCGCGACTACGGCGCCGCGCTCGTCGATCAGATCCACGCACCGATGAGATACCAGCTGGTCCAGGATGTCGGCGGCCCGGGCCGACCGGGGGCCCTCGAGGTCGAGACGGCCCGCTTCAAGATGCTGCGGACCTACGACGCCCCGGCGCCGTTCCGGCTGGGCACCAGCTTCTTCGGCTACGTCGGCTACGATGGCAACGGCCTGCCCGTCGTGGCCTCGGGCCGCGAGCTGAACCGGATGGGTGGCGAGAAGCCGGTGAGGCGGGAGGCCGACATCGAGGCGATCGAGTCGCGGACGGTCGCCATGATCGCCGAGGCGAACATGAAGGCCGCGGCCGCCCGCGAGCGGCTTGCGGCCGACATCCGCGACATCGAGGAGACGAACCTGCGCGACGCCGCGACCAACGGGCGCGTCGCGGCCGTGCTCCGCGAGGTCGCCGGCGCACCGGCGCTGAAGGACGACGACGAGGACGGGTGGCACCGGTGGTATTACGACAAGATCGGCTATCGCTACGAGCCGCCGGTGAAGGTGGTGCTGCTCCAGAGCGCCTCGCCGCAGTTGCCGCCGCCGCGGATCACGAGCTGCTTCGTCGCCGGGACGCCCGTGCGGACCCGCGAGGGCCAGCGGCCGATCGAGACGCTCCGCGTCGGCGACCAGGTGCTCTCGCAGGACGCCGCCACGGGGGCCCTCAGCTTCGAGCCGATCATGGCCGTCCACCACAACCCGCCCGGCGCGACGGTCCGCGTGGCGATGGACAGCGGCGAGACGGTGGTCGCGAGCACCTATCACCGGTTCTGGCTCCCCGGCCGGGGCTGGGCGATGGCGCGCGACCTGAAGGCGGGCGACCCCTTGCGAACGCTGGGCGGACGGGCGAAAGTCGTCTCCGCGACGGCGGGCGAGGTCGTCCCGGTGTTCAACCTCGACGTCGCCCACAGCCGGACATTCTTCGTCGGGCTCCACGACGTCTTGGTCCACGACAACACCCTGCCGGACCCGCACCTGATTCCGTTCGACCCGGATGTCCTGTGACGGCGACGGGCCCGGCGAAGGGGAAAGGATACGATGCCTCGCTTCGCCGTGATCCTGCCGGCCGCCGGGCGCTCGACGCGGTTCGGCGACCCGAAGCAGAAGAAGATCTACGCCGACCTCGACGGCCGCGCCGTCTGGCTCCGCGCCGTCGAGCCGTTCGTGAACCGCGACGACGTCGGGCAGATCCTCCTCGCGATCGCTCCCGAGGACCGCGAGCTGTTCGAGCGGCGCTACCGGCCGAACGTGGCGTTCTTGAATATCCAAGTCCTCGAAGGCGGCGCCGAGCGTGCCGACTCGATCGCCAACGCCCTCGAGCGCGGCGGACCCGTCGTGCGATTACGTCGCGGTCCACGACGCGGCCCGCCCTTGCTTGACGAGCGATCTGGTCGACGCCGTCTTCTCGGCGGCGATTGAGTATGGCGCGGCCATCCTGGCCGTGCCCGTGGCTGACACCCTCAAGCGGGCCGGTAATGATGGGGTGATCATCGAGACCGTTTCCCGGAGTGGGTTGCACGGCGCGCAAACCCCGCAGGTGTTCCGGCGCGATCTGTTGATGAATGCCTATGCGAATCGTTCGCGAGTCTCCGGCTCGGCGACCGATGATGCGCTGCTCGTCGAGGCTGTGGGTCACCCGGTGCATGTCGTCGCGGGGTCGCCGATGAACCTCAAGATCACCACGGCCGCCGACCTGCGGTTGGCCTCGGCGATCTTGCAGGCGATGCCGAAGCCGAGTGCGGATGCGCCGGGGCATCCGTTCGCGGATGAGCGGGCGATGTGGGGGGATTCGCCGAAGAAGGGGGCGGGGGATTTGTTCTCGTAGGGAGGGCTATGCCCACCATCCGGGGCTTCGAAGCCGGTCGGAGGCGATCATCGCGGTGCGGTTTGCATCGTCTTGAGCAGGTCGATCATCGGTTGCTGGCTCACGCGCAAGAGTCCTTCCTGGGCCCGGTCGAGGTCGACGATCAGAAAGATGACCGTGGCGAAGGCTACCGTCAGCGTCGTGATCTCGGGCGAGCGCCTGGCCCCCGAGATCCCCGCCTGGTAGCCCACCGACCCCATGCCGATGAACGTTAGGCCGAAGAGAACCAGCCAGATGCTGAGGGGGATGCGGCTGCGGAGGCCCACATAGACCCTCGTGGCATGCAAGTCGATCACCTGATTCAGCGACTGTACGAAGAGCCCGGTCATGATGGATGCGGGATCCCTGTCGGCGACGGCAACCGCGCGCGACCAGATCTGCCCTTGCAACTCCTTGGACCTGGTCATCACCTCGGCGATCCTCGCTTCCGACATGCCGTTCGCCCGCAGGTCGGTGTACTCGCGGAGCAAGTCCTGGATCTCGGACCGCTGCGGCTCGGACAGGAGGCGAGCCCGCAGGAAGGTCGTCCCGATCGCGTTGGCCTCCTCGAGGACGGATATCCGGCGCGCTTCGAATCGCGTAGCTGCCAGGCTGAACGTGAACGCGAGCATGAAGGCGAGGAGCCCGAGGATGGATCCCACCATCGAGGCGATCGGGGCGTCCTTCTCGGCCGACGCCCGCGAGCGCCGCCATCGGCCGTAGCGATATCCGCCGTCGAACGAGAGCATCCCGAAGCCGACCGCCAGCGGCAGGAAAAGCCAGAGAGGGATCAGATCGAGCGCCGCGCGGTACATCGGACCTCCAACTTCTCTGTGCGAGGCCGTTTTCCTATTGAGGAGATTGACGCCACGTCGTCCCGATCGGGCCGGCGCGCAAGCGTCACCTCGCCTGGAAAGTCAAAGTGGCGGACCTCGACGCGGTCATCCTGGGTGCCACCGGTCGCCAGCCACCGGGCCCAGCCAGGGCTGAGATCCTCCAGGCTGGAATTCAGGCCTCCGTCACTTCCCCTCCATCAACTCCCACAGCGTCGGCTCGATCGCCTCGGCCCAGAGGCGGTAGCCCTTGGGGCTGAGGTGGAGATAATCGGGCATGATCTCCTTCGAGATCGTGCCGTCGGGGTTGACGAAGTTCGACGAGATATCCAGGTACTTGACGGACTTTTCGTCGTCGAGCGACTTGATCGCGTCGTTGACGGCCCGGACGCGGTCGCGGGTCGCGTCGGGTTTGGGGCTACGGGGGAAGACGCCGAGGAGGAGGACCTTCGTCCTGGGGAGCTTGTCGCGGAGGCGGGCGACGATCAGCTTGATGCCGGCGGCGATCTCGTCGGGGGAGTTCTCGGAGATGTTGTTGGTGCCGATCATCACGACGGCGGCCTTGGGGGCGATGCCGTCGAGCTCGCCGTGGTCGAGCCGCCAGAGGACGTGCTGGGTGCGGTCGCCGCCGATGCCGAGGCCCACGGCCTTGCGCGGGGCATAGTAGCGGTCCCAGACGGCCTTGCCTGGGCCGCCCCAGCCCTGGGTGATCGAGTCGCCGATGAAGATCACCTCGGCCGTTCCCGGCTTCAAGGCCTCGAGGAAGCCCTCGTGCGCCTTCATCCACCAGCCGTCCTGCCCCCGAGGGGCCGGGTCGGTGGCGCTGGGAGGCGGGGACGACTTCTTCGGCTCCTGGGCCGCCGCGAAGGAGGCGAAGAGGCAGAGGGCGACGATGGGCCGGCGCATCGGGGTGGGCCTCGGTGGGATTTCTAGGAGGGAATTCGACGGCTATCGTAATGCGGCGCGTCGGGCGACGAAAGGAGGCGGACGTCGGACATCGGCGTCCGCGTGAGGGAGCGTCCTCGCGGTCACGCTTCCCCCGGCGACTCGCCCAGCGTCCACGGCTGGCCGAAATGCTCCTGGTAGCAGACGTGTTCGAGGTCGAACCGGCCGGGGAAGGGGTCGCGTTCGAGGGCGTAGCCCAGGCAGACGAGGCAGCAGACGACGTGGTCGTCGGGGACGCCGAACTCGTGCTTGATCCTCGCGGCGTCGAAGCCCTCCATCGGCGCCGAGTCGACGCCCAGGCCCTGGGCGGCGATCATCAGAGTGGCGGCCGCCAGCATGGCCGAGCGGTTCGCCCACGAGGCAAGGTCGCGATGCTTCGCGAGCGCGGCCGAGGCGCGGCCGCGGGATTCGGCCGCCGCCTCGGGGGTCATCCCGCCCAGGGAAACGCGGCGGTCGAGCATCGGGCCGAGGTCGGTTTCATAGCCGCGTAAATACCCCAGCACGATTACGACGACCGGCGCCTCGCCGACCTTCGGCTGGTTGTAGGCGCAGAGGCGGAGCCGCTGGCGGTTCCGCTCGGAGCGGACGACGAGGAACCGCCAGGGCTGGAGGTTGTAGCCGGAGGGCGCGTGCGTCGCCAGGCCGAGGATGCGGACGAGCAGGTCGTCGGGCACGGGGCGGCCCGGGTCGAACTTGCGGACGGCCCGGCGGCGGAGGATCGCCTCGGGGGCGGTAAGCGGTTCGGGCATGGCGGTGGCGCCCTGAGGGGCGGCGTCGCGAACGGAGGCCCGGCCCGGCCGGGTCCTGGCATTATGATGGCCGCTCCATTACGATTCGCCAAGCCTGCGGGTCGCTCGCCGATCCCGCCGCGGCGAACGCACCCCACCGAGGAATGCCCACGATGAAACGACACGCCGCCCTGCTGGCCTGCGGCCTGATGGCCGCCGCCTTCGTCTCCGCCTGCGCCGACGACAAGAAGGCCACCGGCGCCGACTCGCCCGGCGAGTGGACCTCGCTGTTCGACGGCACCACGCTCAGCGGGTGGGAGTCGATCCAGCTCGACCCGAACAAGGCGAGCAAGTGGGAGGTCGTCGACGGCGCGATCGTCGGGTCGGGCTACCCGTCGATGCTCTTCAGCCCCAAGGGCGAGTACAAGAACTTCAAGTTCCGCGCCGAGATCAAGATCAACGACCACGGCAACTCGGGCATGTACTTTCGCACCAAGAAGGGCGCGTCGTTCACCGACGGGTACGAGTGCCAGATCAACTCCACGCACGGCGACCCGATCCGGACCGGCTCGATTTACACCTTCGTCCACCTCTTCGACACCTCGAACCCGCCGCCGCCCGACGAGTGGTTCACTCAGGAGGTCGAGGCCAAGGACGAGGACTACCGCGGCAAGACCGTGACGACGATCCGCGTGCGGGTGAACAACAAGCTCCTGTTCGAGTTCCATGACTTCGACCGGACGTTCACCTCGGGCCACTTCGCGTTTCAGCAGCACGACCCGGGGAGCAAGGTGTCGATTCGCAAGGTCGAGGTCATGGAGCTGCCCTGAGGCGGGTGCGCGGGATTGAAGAGTGACGCGGGCGGAGCGAAGAGGACGGACGACCAGAGCGAAGGGGGGAGGACGACGATGAGGCGACGTGGACTGTTGATCGGCCTGGGGCTGCTGGTCGCGACGGCGGCCGCGGCGCCGCGCGACGACACGCCGGGCGAGGGGAAGTGGGTGTCGCTGTTCGACGGCAAGACGCTCGGCGGCTGGACCACGGCCGATGGGACGGAGGGCGAGTGGAAGGTCGAGGACGGCGTGATCAAGGGCTCGGGCCCGGCGTCGCACCTGTTCAGCCCGCGGGGCGACTACAAGAACTTCAAGTATCGCGCCGAGGTGAAGATCAACGACAAGGGGAACTCGGGGATGTACTTCCGGACCGCCAAGGGCCCGGGCTTCCCGAAGGGGTACGAGGCGCAGGTCAACAGCACGCACCGCGACCCGGTGAAGACGGGATCGCTGTATAATCACGTGAAAGTGCTCGAGATGCTCGTCCCACCCGACACGTTCTTCACCCAGGAGATCGAGGCGGTCGGCGATCACATCGTCATCAAGGTCAACGGCAAGACCACGGTCGACTACGTCGACCCGAAGAACACGTACAAGGAGGGTCACTTCGCGTTCCAGCAGCACGACCCGGGCAGCAAGGTGGAGATCCGCAAGATCGAGGTGATGGAGCTGCCCTGAGCGTGGGGCGGACGCCGCCCGCCCTGCCCCCTTGCGAAGGAGGGTGGGTCGGGCGGTAGGATGGAGGACCTCGTCTCCACGCCGAGACACCTCTCCGCGCCGACGTTAACCTCCTCTCCGGACGTCCGACGCCGTCACGTCCCCACCGATGGACCCTTCCCGACGATCCCGACGAGAGGAGCCGGTCTGATGAATCTCTGGGCCCGCAAATCGATCCCGGCGCTCCGGGCCGAGGCCGAAACGAAGGAGCTGAAGCGGACGCTCTCGGCGACCAACCTGATGACGCTCGGCATCGGCGCCATCATCGGCGCCGGCATCTTCAGCCTCTCGGGCGAGGCGGCCGCCGAGAACGCCGGGCCGGCCGTCATGCTCTCGTTCGTCCTCGGCGGCATCGCCTGCGCCTTCGCCGGGCTCTGCTACGCCGAGATGGCCTCCACCGTCCCCGTCGCCGGGTCTGCATATACTTATGCGTATGCCACGATGGGCGAATTCGTCGCGTGGCTGATCGGCTGGGACCTCATCCTGGAATACTCGCTGGGGGCGACGACGGTCGCGATCAGCTGGTCGGGCTACGTGAATAGCTTCCTGAGCCGGAACCTGGGGATCGTGATCCCGCCGCAGTGGATCGCCTCGCCCGGGGCGACGCTGATCAACGTGCCGCTCGAGATCGCCGACAAGCTGCACATGCCGACCGTCGGCTGGACCGTCTTCAGCGACAAGATCGCCCACGCCTTCGCCGCGGGCGGGATCGACCCCTCGGCGCTCCCGCACGCGACGGGCATCCTCAACCTGCCGGCGATGCTGATCATCGCCGCGGTGACGGCGCTCCTGGTGATCGGCGTGCAGGAGTCGGCGAACGTCAACAACGTCATCGTCATCATCAAGGTCGCGATCGTCCTGATCTTCATCGTCGCCGGCATCGGATACGTCTCGACGTCGAACTGGGGCGGGAAGTTCATCCCCGACAACACCGGCAAGTTCGGCGAGTACGGCTGGAGTGGCGTCGTGCGGGGGGCCGGCGTCGTCTTCTTCGCGTACATTGGCTTCGACGCCGTCTCGACCGCGGCCCAGGAGGCGCGCGACCCCCAGCGCGACATGCCGAGGGGCATCCTCGGCTCGCTGGTCATCTGCACGATCCTCTACATCCTCGTGGCGTTCGTGCTCACGGGCATCGTCAACTACAAGCTGCTCGGCGTGCCCGACCCGATCGCAGTGGGCATCGACGCGATCCACATGAAGTGGCTCTCGCCCTTCATCAAGCTCGGGGCGATCGCCGGGCTCAGCTCGGTGATCCTGGTGATGCTCCTGAGCCAGCCGCGGATCTTCTTCTCGATGTCGAAGGACGGCCTGCTCCCGCCGATCGTCGCGAAGGTCCACCCGAAGTTTCGCACGCCGTGGATCACGACGATCATCACCGGCAGCGTGGTGATGATCCTGGCGGGCGTGCTGCCGCTGAAGGTGGTGGGCGAGCTGGTCTCGATCGGCACGCTCGCGGCGTTCGCCGTCGTGTGCATGGGCGTGCTGGTCCTGCGGATCACGCAGCCCGAGGTCGACCGGCCGTTCAAGACGCCCGGCGTCTGGGTGACCGCGCCCTTGGGTGCGGCCTCGGCGGTTTTCCTCATGTCCGGCCTGCCGCGGGACACGTGGATGCGGCTGATTATCTGGATGGCGATCGGTCTGGTGATCTACTTCTGCTACGGCGCCTGGCACAGCAAGATCAAGGCCTACAACGCGGAGCCGGAGCTGACCGAGGTGGTGTGACGGGTGACGCAACCGCGCGCTCGATGTGCGCCGACATGTCGAATTGCTGCGTATCCTCGCGGATGCCGCCCCAGCCGTCGCCGACCTTGCGGTAATCGTCGACGAGCTCGATGGCGCGGAGGTACTTGACCATCTTGAAGCCCAGCTCGTTTTCGACCCGCACCCGCAGCGGCGCGCCGTGGGGGATGGGCAGGGGCTCGCCGTTGAACTCGTAGGCGAGTAGCGTCTGCGGCTGGGTGGCGGTCTCGAGGTCGATGACCTCGTAGTAGGGCCTCCCGCTCTCCTCGTGCCGCTGGTACGAGCGGAAGACGACGTAGGCGCGCCGGGCAGTGGCCTGCAGCGATTGAGGACCTCTGAGAGCCGCACGCCGCCCCACTTGCCGATCGCCGTCCAGCCCTGGATGCAGTGGTGCATCGTGACCTGGTCCTGGTGGGGCATCGCGCGCAGGTCGTCGAGTGAGAGCGCCAGCGACTCGCCGACCATCCCGCCCACCTCGAGCCGCCAGTCGGCGAAGTCATCCTCCTTGAGGCGGATGTACACGTCGTCGCGGGCCTTCGGGTACTGGGCCAGGGGCGGGTAGCCGTTCATCCGGAACGTGGCGGTGATCGCCGACTCGGGGTAGCTCTCCACCGGGGCGAGGTGGTGGAACAGGAGCCTGCGCGGGCCGTCGGTGAGGAACGACAATAGCGCGTGGACCGACCTCTTGGCCCGGTGCGAGGCGACCGTGGCCGCGGCGTTGACGAGCACGACGGCCGCGACGATCCCCAGGCCGAACGCCAGGCCGAGCGCGGCGCGGCCCTCCTGGCCCTCGCCCAGGGTCATCTTCGTCATCTCGCGGGCCGTGCCGTGGACGACGACCATCAGGATATGGATCGCGAGGAACGCAAGGTAGGCGGCCACGCCCAGGAAGTGCAAGCTCCGCGCCGGTTGGCGGCCGAAGAAGAGCTTCGGATACCACCGGGCGCGGCTCTCGACGGCCGGCGACATCGCCAGGCCGGTCAGGATCATGTGCGGGCCGAGCCAGAAGACCACCGCGAAATAGGTGAGCTGCTGCAGCGCGTTGTACGGGGCGAGCGGGTTGGCCGGGGTCCCCTCCGGCGGCAGGCGGAAGCTCAAGTACGTCAAGAAGTTCTGAAGCGCGTCCGGGACGAGCGCCCACGACGTCGGTACGAGTCGCTGCCACTGGTCGGACGCGAAGAGGGCCACGAGGTAAACGACGCCCGCTGTCAGCCAGCCGAAGGCGTTCGTGAAGTGCCAGTACCGGCCCAGGCCCAGGCTGTGGGCGCCGCCGGGCAGGGCGATCCAAGGCGAGAACTCCTCGACCTCGTCGGTCGAGGCCCAGAGCCGATCGGCGGGCATGGACTTCCGCGTGAACCTGAGCCATTCGCTCCCGGGCCGGCAGCCGTTGTTCCAGTAGAGCTTAGGGTGCTCCGAGAGGATCGTCAGGCCGCTGCGGACGAGCATGGTCAGGAACAGGACGTTGAACCAGTGCGTGACGCGGACGAAGGCGGGGAAGCCGAGCGCGATGCCGTGCATGGGAGAGGCCTCGGAGGGCGGAACCGGGCGGGGCAGGCCGTCGACGGCCTCCCTCGACCGACTCGCGAATCCGAGACCACAGGCCCGGCGCGGTGACCGGCCCGCGCCGCACTCACTCCGCCGGCTCGGCCGCCGGCAGGTGCAGGTGCGACTTGATCTGCTCGAACAGCTCGGGCGGCAGGTGCGCCTCGAGGTACGCGACGACCTTGGGCAGGATGGCCGTGATGGTCGCGAGGCTCAGGCCGGTCTTCGAGAGGTGCGTGATCAGGTCGAGCCCGCCCGCGGCGGTGTCGCCGAGTACCTTGCCGACCGCCTTCGTGAGCGTCCCGAGCAGGCCCGTTTCCTTGCCCCCGTCGGCCTCGGCCTCGTCGGCCCCGGGCAGCTCCGAGGCGCCGGGGACGTGGGACTGGATCGTGTCCACGAGGCCCGGGTCGAGGTGCGCCCTCAGGAAGCTGAAGATGGCGCCCAGGGCGTTGCGAATGATGTCGGGTGACGTGCCCGTCTCCGACGACAGCGACTGGATCAGGTCTTGCATGGTGAGGCTCCCGCCGGGCCGTCGGGCGACCGGCCGGCGGAGGGCCGGCCCGGCGTCCCCGGTCACTGGAGCGTGCGGGAGGCCGGCCGCGGGTTCAAGCGAAAAATCGATGAGCGCCGGATGTTCCGCCGCTCAACACGTGTCGCTTTATCTTGACTCGTGGTCGCTGATCCACTGCCGGAGCGTGTTCGCGGGGATGCCCAGCACGCGCTCGGCGGGCGTCGGGCCGCCGAGGTGGGCGATGGCGAAGCAGCGCCAGAGGTCCTCCCAGAGCGGCCACGGCAGCGGCGGGGCGCCGTCGGGGCGGGTGCGGGCGTGCTCGCCGCCGGCCCAGAGGGGCGGCAGCGACGTGTCGAACAGCCGCGAGGCCAGCTCCTGTGCCTCGGACTCTTCCAGTTTCGCGCCCTTCGCCAGCAGCTTCACGGCCAGCGCGCGGCACCCGACGCTGCCAGTCGTTCAGGGGCGGGGCGTAGGAGAGTGGCGGCTGCAAGGGTAGGGGGACACTCGGCCTCCGCGGCGGAGCGTCGCCCGAGGCCAGGTAGGGCTGGAGGTTCGCCCAGGTCAGCACGTCGAGCTCGCTCTTATGCCGCACGACGGCGCGCTCGATCACGTTGCGGAGCTCGCGGCTGTTGCTGTCGGCGAACGGGTGGGACCTCAGGCCCTCGATGGCGTCGTCGGCCAGCTCGATCGCCGCGCCCACCTCCAGCGACGCGGAGCGGACGATCCACCGCGCCTGGGCCTCGATGTCCTCGGGCCGCTCGCGCAGGGGCGGGACGGACAGGGGGAGCCGCTCGACGCGGGCCAGGAACGATAGCGGCAGCTCGCCCGACCGCCGCCGCTCGGCCCAGGGCTCGGTCTCGACCGTCAGGACGACGGCGGCCTCGGCGTGCCGGCGGATCTCTTCCTCGCCGAGCCGGCGAATACTCGCCGTCCTCGAGGAATGAGTGGAGGATCGGCGGTGCCGGCGGTGGGCAGGCGGTGGAAGTCGTCGAGCAGGACCATCCCCCTGCCGGCCGAGACGACCAGGCCGGGGCGGTCGTCGCGGGCGTCGGTGAAGGCGCCGCGGCGGTGGCCGAAAAGGGTCGAGCGGAGCAGGGTCTCGTTGGTCAGCTCGTTGCACGAGGCGACGACCATCGGCGCCTTCCGCCGCTCGGACGCCGGTGGAACAGCTCGGCGAGCCCGCGCTTGCCGGTGCCGCTCTCGCCGTCGAGCAGGAGGCATTGCAGGGGCCGCCGGCCGCGGCCGGGCAGACGCGAGGCGCCGTTGGCCGGCTCGGGGCCGAAGAGGCGGGCGAGGTCGAAGAGCTGCGCGAGCGTCGTGCCGAACGACTCGGACTGGTAGACGATCCCCAGGTCGGCCAGCGCCGTCGCGAACGCCGCCAAGGCCGGCTGCGCCAGGTGCCGCTCGACGGCCGCGACCATCGCCTGGGCCAGGCTCGAGGTGGCCGCGCCGTCGTCGACCTTGCGGACGAAACGCTCCGCCGGGAACTCCTCGGGCCGGGGATAGGCCGAATAGAGCAGCCCTTCGAGCTCGGGGTGGACGCGCGTCGCCTCGTCGATGAGCAGTTGCCCGGCGCGCTGGCCGCCGGCATCGTCCGAAAACCTTAGGTCCGAGACGACCACGGCGAAGAGCTGCTCATTGAGCAGCCGCCGCGCCAGGTCGAATCCGCCCCCCCGCTCGCGGACGAGGTGTAGATGGGCGTGGTGGGGCGTCCGGTAGCGATAGTCGGCGAGCCGCTTCGATTCGTAGCCGTGCGCCGAGACCTTGATGTGGATGGTCGACCCGCTGCCCGGATCCCCGCGCCGAAGGGCCTGGCCAACCTCTTTGCTCTTGGCTAGCCCGCGAGCCAGGTCGTCGACGACGCTCGGGACGAGCGACTCGAGGACCCGCGGGTCGTCGTCGAGGATCATCAGGTGGGGGATCCAACCCATCGTCGCCGCCTCGATCGCCGTGCCTGGGGGTCCGCGCCGGTCGACTCGTCGCGAATGATATACCGCGCCGCGTGAGATCGAAGTCCTGCCTTTCTTACGACCCGGGCGCGCCCCGGTTCGCGGAAACCGTCGTAAGGTCGGCGGGAGCCGGCTGACGGGCGTCGACGGGGCCGACGGCCGGCCGGCCAACTGCCCGGCCCCGCGCCGCCGATCGGCCCGTTCGCGCGGACTCCACGCATCGGCCTTGCCGACGTCTTCGACGCGATCTACAACCGCACCGTTGTTGTTCGCACCCGAATCGCGCGAGAAAGAGGACCGCCTTATGATCGAAGGTCAGAAAGCCCCCGACTTCACCCTACCCGACGAGAATGGCAAGGACGTCACGCTCTCGAAGCTGAAGGGCAAGCCCATCGTCCTTTATTTCTACCCCAAGGATGACACCCCGGGCTGCACGACGGAGGCCTGCGCCTTTCGCGATGCCCGTGCCGACTACGAGAACGCCGGCGCGACCGTGCTCGGCGTGAGCCCAGACGATCCAAAGTCGCACGCGAAGTTCATCAAGAAGCATGGGCTGAACTTCACGCTTCTCGCCGATGTCGGCGCCAAGGTCTGCAACGACTATGGCGTCTGGAAGGAGAAGAGCATGTACGGCAAGACGTACATGGGCGTCGAGCGGACGACATTCGTGATCGACCGAGACGGGGTCGTCCGGAAGGTCTTCCCCAAGGTCAAGGTCGACGGGCACGCCGGCGCGGTGCTGGAGGCGATCAGGGCCTTGTAGGCGGCGAAAAAGGTGTCAGGAACCGATTCGCGGCGAATCGGTTCCTGACACCTTTTTCGCCGCATTCTCGCGGGAATCAGGCGGCGCCGACTTCCAGCTCGTCCCGCTCCGAGGCCAGGTGCCGTTCGAGCTTGCGGAGGGCCTTGTACTTCTCGTCGCTGACGCGGGCGACGGGCAGGCCGAGCTCCTCGGCGATGTCCGGTACGTTCCAGCCGCGGGTCCACAATTCGACGATCTGGTCCTGCCGGGGCGAGAGCACAGCGCGGCGGGCGGCCTCGAGGATCTCGCCGAGCTCCTGCCGCTCGCGATGCCGCCGGTCGAGGTCGGGGCCGGGGGTGCCCTGGTCGTCGAGGACGGCGTGGCGGCGGGCCCGCTGGACCCGCTTGCGGACCATGTCGATCGCCCGAACCAACTCGCGGCGTTCGTCGGTGTCGTCGGCCAGGACGAGGTTCAGGTCGAGCTGGCCGTCGCGGGCCTTCGTGAGCAGTCGGCAGCAGACTTCCTGGGTGCAGTCGTCCCAGAGGCCGGGGTCGAGCCGGGCGTTCCGCCAGCAGACGGCGCAGTAGCGCTGGATGTTGTGGACGAGGTCGGACTCGCTCGCCGACGCGGTCAGCGCGGCGAGGCCGACGACCAGGGCCATGGTCGTGCCGGCCAGCCGCTTGCGGCCGGGCCTGGGCGGCTCGACGGATCGAACGATGGGGACGGGCTCTTCCATCTTCGGACGATACCTTCCTGCGGGCTCATCGACCGCGGGTCCGTCCTCAGGAACGGACGGCGGGGTCGGGGAAAATCGCCCAGGGCGGGAGAGTTTGGCGGGCACCCAGGCGTGGCTTCAACTTACGATGATTCACGGGGCCGCCGGGGCAAGGCGCGGCCTGTCGACCGTCCTTTCTACGGTACATCGTACGGAATCGTCCAGACCTTATCGCCGATTGAGCACGGATTTGTGCGGATCTCACGGGGGCACGGATTGAGGTGTGGGGGTGGCGGAAACGGAGATGCGGATGGGGTTTGGGGGTAATTCGGCGAATGAATAGGGGGAAAATGGTGAGCGCGGAGTGAAGAGTGCGGAGTGCGGAAAGCCGCATGCAGGACCTGAGAGCCGGGGGCGGAGCGAGGCCGTCGCCGGGGAGTGGGAAGCCGACGTCGGAAGTCGCCCTGCAAAAGATCCGCGCGGGATCGTAAACGCCGATCCGTTACCGCTTTCTGCCGTTCCGTCTTCTGCCTTTCCCTTTCCGCACTCCGCACTCCTCACTGCCCTACCGCCGGCAGCCCGACCGAGAACACCGTCCCCCCGCCCACTCGCGGCGACACCTCGATCCGTCCCCCCTGCAGCCGCGCCGAGTCGCGCACGATGGCCAGCCCCTGACCGCGGCCGGCGCCCTTGGTTGAATAGCCCTCCTCGAAGATCAGCCGCCAATCCGACTCGGCGATGCCCGGGCCGTTGTCGATGACATCGAGCCACACCGTCGCGCCGTCGCGGCGGGCTGAGAGCGTCACCACCGGCTCGATCCCGGCCCCCGCGGCCGCCTCGACCGCGTTCTTCAACAGATTGACCAGCGTGTGGGTCAGGAGCCGGCGATCGCCCGCGACCCGGATCGGCCCGTCCGGCGCCGCGGGCCGCTCGACCCGCGCGCCGGCCGACTCGAGCCGGGGCGCGAGCAGAGTCACCGCCTCGTCGAGCACGCCCTCCACCGAGATCGGGCCGAGCAGGACGGGCAGCTCCGTGCGTTTGAGGAAGCCGTCGAGCTCGCGGACGGTGAGCGAGATGTAGTCGGAGCACGCCGCGATCTGCCGGCAGACGTCACGGGCCATGGCGGCGCTCTGCTTGAGCTCGAAGTCCGGCGCGATCCCGCGCTCGGCGTACTCGCGCCGCAGGGCCTGGTCGAACCGGGCCGCCTCGGCCGGGTCGAGCCCGGCGGTGCGCGCGGCGCCCGCCCTGGCGGCGGGCTCCTCGGCGAGGAACCGTTCGAGGAGCTCGATGTGCCCGGCCAGGTTCCGCCGCTCGTTCGAGACGACGAACGCCACGTTCCCCAGCTCGTGGCACGTCCGGTCGGCCAGGTCGAGCGTGGCCTCCTGGGCCGCCTCGCGCGCCACGCGGTCGCGGAGGTCGAAGACGTGCAGGACCATCGTGCCGAAGCAGAGCAGCGAGGCGCCGGACAGCCCGATGAGCGCGCCGATCATCCGGTCGTAATAGCGCTCGTTGGCCTGGACGACCGAGTCGACCTCGGCCGCGACCTGGTAGCGGACGACGAGGTCGAGCGGCGGCGAGCCTCCCGCAGCTACTGCGACGGGGATGGTATCAATCTCGACGGCCGACGCGGCCGGCGCATAGCGCGGGCTCCAGCGCGCGACGGCCTCGTCCCCGCGGCGGAGATTGAGGCCGACGACGTTAATCAGCGGGAACTGGTTGTCGTGCCGCTCCAGCGCCTCGCCGAGCTGCGCGAGCGAGCCGCGGACGCGGTCGAGCAGCACCGACCGGGCGGCCTCAGGCGCCTCGCGCCAGTCGTTGGCGTAGTCGACGAGGTTCTTGCCCAGGTAGTCGGGCGCGAGCGCCCAGTTGGCCAGGACGTTGTGCAGGACCTCGTGCTCGATCTGCCCCGGCCGGTCGTACTCGCGGTAGAGCATCCCCAGCCCGTAGCCGAACGCGGCCAGGGCGATCAGCCCGCTCATCAGGCCCTGCCAGCCGACGATCGCGACGAGGCCCTCGACGTACGACCAGGCCTTGCGAGTGACGTTCACGGCGCACCTCCCGGCCCCACGGGCCTCGGGTCGTCCCAGCGGCCTTCGGCGTAGGCGAACACCTCGGGCGCATCGGGCCGGATCTGGAAGACCTCGCCCGGCTCGAACCCCAGCCGCTCGCCGGAAGGCGAGAGGGCGAGCGCCCGCCCGAACGGCGCGGGGGGCTGGCCGCCCTCGGGGTGCAGAAGGGCGTGGCGGAGGCCGTCGGAGGTCTCGGCGGGACCGGGGCGGTCGAGGGCAATCAGAAGCGCCGCGACGGTCTCGGCCTGCTCCATGACGTCCTCGGGCAGCCCGCGCTCGGCCGCGTGGTTGCTCGCGGCAGAGGCGCCCCAGACCGGGAACGCGAGTTGGTTGGCGAACCACGCGAGGGTCGTCGGACCCACCGCGTCTCCGCACACGACCGTCAGCGGCATCTTCTCGGCCTCGTGCCGGCCCGGGCCCGCCGCGTTCAGGGCCAGCAGCATCCGCCGCGCGGGATCGTTCTGGAGCGGCAGGACGACCAGGGTCTCGCGCATCGGGTCGTCGGAGACCGTGCGCCAGATCGAACGGGCGTGTCGGAGGTCCGACTCGGTCGGCAGCGGCCCGCGGCCCGAGAACCGCGGCCCGGGCGAGGTCGCCGTCTCATCGACCTGGGCCGGGACCTCGGCCTGCGGGAACGCCCGCGCGATCTCGCCGCGGAAGCAGTCGGCGAGGTCGACCGAGTACGGGTCGAGCCGGTCCACCACCATCTCCACGCGCCCAGGCCCCTCGCGGCCCGGCCGCGCCCTGAGGCAATCGACGAGCAACGAGGCCAGCCGGCGGTTGTTGGAGCAGAACCGGAACGTCCGCCCGGGATACTCCTTGAGGAGTTCGACCGAGGTCGCCCACGGCACGAGCAGGAGCGGCTTCTGGTCGCCGTCCAGGCGATGCAGGCCCCGCGCCAGCGCCAGGGTCGTCACCGTGTTCGACGCCCCGATCACGGCGACCGGCGCGTCGGCCTCGACGGCCTTGCGGACCTCGTCGCGCGCCTGCCGCTCGCCGCGGAGCCCGTGCCAGGAGAACCGCACGCGGCGTCGGTTCCTCGGCGTCTCCACGATGAGCACGTCATCGTCCTCGTCGATCATCCGCCCGAGCCCCCGCGTCGGCTCGGTACAGGCCGCGACGCCCCTCGCGAAGATCCGCCACTCGGACCGCTCGAGGAAGAACACCGGCACCTCGATCCGGCCGGACGGCGACCGCCGATAGGCACGCCGCCCCGCCCCCTCGAACGCGAGGGTATAGACCATCAACAGCCCCAGCGCCAGGCCGAGCCCGCCCAGGACGATCCCGCCGACGCTCCGCTTGCCGATGTGCATCAAGCCGGCCCCGCGAACACCGTCTCGATCGATTCGATCGATTATCGCGGGGATGCGGCCGACTTGGCCAGCGGCGGCCCCTCCCGATCCCGGGTCGGTACGCGCCGTCGGGGGGCTTGCGGGTCCGCGGGTCTGGGGTCTGGGGTCGGGTCTCGAGCGGACCCGAGACCCGGCGCCGAGCGAACCCGAGCGTACGCCTTTCGTTCGCCTTCGTTCGGCCCCGTGCGGGCCGGGGGCGGGGTGCCCGACGTCCTACGAAATCCACCGGGTCGGTGGCGTTTCCGAGAGGGCGTCCGGGCCAGAGCAACCCGGTCTCAGAACGGCCCCCTTCGGTTTCAATACCGCAACACCGCCGCGATCTTCTGGTGCAGGTCGAGGACCCCCGGCTCGTAGAAGAAGACCTCTCCGCCGTCGGCGAGGACCTTCTCGATCACCTCGTCCACGGCGTCGTCGAACGCCTTGGGCCCCTTGCCTTCGTAGGGAACCAGCAGGCTGCCGTCGGGCGAAAGGTTGGCCGGATACGAGTAGTCGCTCTCGACCAGGAGGATCTGCACTCGCTTCTCGAACGCGGCGCGCCAGACCTGGATGATCCCCGAGGCGTGGCGGTTGATGCTGACGGCCTCCTTGAGCCGGACGAGGGCCTTGCGTCCGCCGCAGGGTCGAGCCCGACTTGAAGACCGGCCAGACGAGCTTGCCGAGCGCGGCGGGGTTCGGGTTGTCGTGGCTGCCCTCGACGACCCCGACGATCGCGTCGGGGTCCTGCGTGACCTCGTGGAAGAACGCCAGGTAGCGGTCGACGCCCACGACCACGAGCGGCAGCCGGTCGTCCTTCTGGACCTCGGCGAGGGCCTCGTCCACCTGGCGGAAGAACTGCCGGTGCGACTCGTCGCGGACGGCCGACCGGTTGATCCCCTGCCCTCCCGGCAGCCGGACTGGCACCGCCCGGTCCCTTGTGGACCATCGGGAAGGGCTTCGTGGTGACCTCGGTCAGGACGTTGGTCGTTGCGTCGAACAGCCGCGTCGGCTTCTCGGTGAGGACGAGCACGCGGTAGCGGGTGGCCCGGTTGAGGGTGAAGACGAGGTCGCGGGTCGCGAACGTGGCGTCGATCACGACGCGGGGCTTGACCGTGAACGGGAGGTCGACGGCCGTCGCGACGTCCTTGCTCGCGAAGAGCGCCAGGCCGTCGAGCGAGTGGTCCCAGTCGATCTTGTCGACGAGCTTCGTCAGGTTCTGGACGACGCCTGGCGACCTCGCGCTTCTTGAACTCGCCGTCGAGCCGTTTCTAGGCCCTCGGTCACGAGGTTCTTGACGACGATCCGATCCCGCTTGTTCGCCGGAGCCGTCCGGTGGGTGGGGGCGAGCAGGGAGATCGAGGGGAAGTCGCTGTGCGCCTGGAGGCGCCGGAGCTCGCCGCGAGAGATCATGTGAGTATCACTTATTTCTTGGTGTGGAACAACTCGGGACGCCGGCAGGATAGCCGGCGCGTCGGCGGTCCACAACGGGCGAGGAAGATACGCCCGGGCGGGCGAGGCTCCCGCCTGAGCCGGGGCAAGCGATGCCCGGCTCGGCGGGAGCCTCGCCCTCCGGAAATCTCTCGGCGATGACGCGGGCCCTACGCTGCGCCGCCCGGCGAGTCCGGCGCATCGTCCGGATTCGTCGACTTCGACGACGGCGGCGGCGTCCTCCGCTTCGGCCGCGGCGGCGGGTCGTCGTCGACGGGCTGGCCGTCGTCGTTGGCCGGGCGGCTTCGGCGTGTCGAGGAGCGGGGGGCCGCGGTGTCGGAATCATCGGGCGGGGCCGTCGACTTGCGGCGGGCAACTCGGGGCGGCGGGTCGTCGTCGGGGTCGTCCGAGGTGGGACGGCGTTTGCGGGCCGCGGTGCGGTTGCTCGGCATCGCGTCGTCGTCAGTGCTCCGCTTCGTGCGCGAGGAGCGCGAGACCTTGCGGTCGACGGGGGCGACCTCGTCGTCCTCGGCCGGCGGGTCGATGAGGGCGGCGAGCGTGGCCTTGAGCTTGGCGGCGTCGAGCGGGACGGAGACGCTGTCGCCCTCGATGATCTGGTACGTCGTCGCGGCGAAGTTCTCGTAATAGAGGCCGTTCGACGAGCGATTCACCCACACGCGAGCACCACCGAGCGAGGCCCCGGCGAACAGCCCGCGGCTGCGGGCGTAGCTGAGGATCTCGGCACGCAGCTCGATGTCCGTCTCGGCCCCGAGCGCCGTGCCGGAGGGCCCGGCGGCCACGCCCGCGTCGACGCCCAGCGTGACCTTCCCCTTGCCGGCGAGCAGCCGAGTCACCGTGTCCTGCTTGCGGATAACCATCAGCAGTTCGGTCGCCTGCGCCCCGGCCTGGAGGCCGAAGCTGCCGCCGGCGACGTCGATCAGCACGGGGTTGCCCCAGCGGCCCTTGCTGTCGCGGACGAGGAACACGCCCCGGCCGAACTTGGCGCCGACGACGAAGCTCGCATTCAGCATGTTCGGGACGAGGATTACGCCCTCGGACCGTCGGAGCAACTCCAGCGGCACGCCCGTGTTGGGGTCGCGGGCCATCTGGTTGAGCATCCGCGTCGCGTCGGCGAGCACGGCCGCCTCATCGGCGGCGCGGGCCGGGGTCGCCTGGAGGAACGAACCGGCGATGGCCAGGGTCGCGATCAGGAGGGGCGGGGCCTTCGGCATCGGTCCGACTCCGTTCGGGGCTCGAAGCTCGTCATGGGGCGCGTCGGGGCGCAGGCGTCCTCCCCGCCGACCGCCTCGGGCGATCGGGCCGTGCCTTCTCGTAATGGTTCGCGGAGAAGCCGTCAAGCTCGAACGAGGCGCCTGGGCAGGCGGTTGCGACCGGTGGGCACGAGTTCATCGTCCGATCGGAGTCTGGAGCAGGACCGTCCGGACCGGATATGATCGGCCCGTCTCACCCGGAGCGCAGATCGATGCCGCGAATCGGAGGCCCCGCGATCTTCAGGACCGCGTTCATCGCGATGATCTTCACCTCGGCCCTCGTCTTCGCGGACTTCAGTCGCCGCTCCCTGAGCTGCCGCCGCCGCGCGCTGGCCTATTCCGCGTCGAAGGCCCGCCATCTCGACAGGGCCGACCTCGCCCGGAAGGTCGCCGCACTGTCCCGCGAGTATGCGAAACAGCGCTGGAGCGAGGCGGTATCGGCCGAGGACGAGGAGCGGTGGCGCCTCCTGAAGGCGGCCCACACCTATGAGGTGAGCGCCGCCGCCGAGGACCGCGACTGCGATCGCGAGGCTGCGGACGCCGAGCGGGCCGCCTCGCTGGAAGTGGCGTGCCGTCGGGCGGCGTGGCGGCCGTGGCTCGACGTGCCGGCTGGAGCGGAGTGAGCCCGGGCCTGGATCGCGGACCGGGCGCGGGATAGACTCGGCCTCCACCCGTCTCACCCCGATCCCTCTCCTCGCGAGGCTGCGATGGACGTACGGCGACTCGTCATCCGGTCGGCGGTCTGGACTGTACTGGTGCTTGGCCTCGGCATGGCCGGCGTCTGGTATATCGGCACGCACCCGATCCCCGGTGTCAGCAACGACGCGCGGAGCCGGCGGCTCGGCGAGGCCTGCGCCCCGATCGCCTTGATCGGCTACGCCGCCATCTGGCTGCCCGCGTGCTTCCGGTACGGCCAGGAGCGGCGGACCCGGGCCGCGCGGAAGTCGGGACGGGTCGCGCCGAGCAAGCTGGGTCCAAGGACGCCGCGATGAGCCGAGGCGCCGGCTGGTCCCCCGCCCTCGAACGCGCCCTTCGCCTCGCCGCCCAGGGCCACGAGGGCCAGGTTCGCAAGGGATCGCCGGTCCCTTATATCGAGCACCCGATGGCCGTCGCGATGATCCTCGACCGTGCGGGCTTCGACGAGGAAGTTGTCGTCGCGGGACTGCTCCACGACCTGGTCGAGGATACGTCGATCACGCTGGATGAGATCCGATCCGAATTCGGCGATTCGGTGGCCGAGACCGTGGCCGCCTGTTCGGAGATCAAGCTTGATTCCCACGGCCGGAAGCGCCCCTGGGCCCACCGGAAGCGCGACCACCTGGAAACCCTGAAATCGGCGACCCTTGCGACAAAGGCCGTCATCCTCGCCGACAAGCTGCACAACCTCGCCAGCATCGCCCTGGACCTGGAGGAGGGCCAGCCCGTCTGGTCGACGTTCAACGCCCCGAGGGCCGATGTCCTCGCGTATTATCGGGCCTCGCTGGCCACCTGTGGCACCGGCGACCCCCGGCTCGAAGTCCTGGCGCGGCAAGCCTCTGCGATCCTCGGTCGGGTCGAGGCCGGCGGGGAATCACAGGGCGCGAGCGGTGTCGGGCCGCCGGTGGTTCTTCCACACACGCCGCCCGGCAAGCAGGCTCGCGGCGGTCAGCAACAGGACCAGTGAGCCCGGCTCGGGAACGGGCTGGATCACGCCGAAGAGGCCATTCGACTCGCCGTTGGGGCCGGCCGAGAAGTAGATCTTCTGGCTGCTGCCGCCGCTCCCGTCATTGCCCGGGATCAGGCCCCAGAGGCCATCGATCACGATCGGCTTGCCGTCGGTCCCGAGCAACTGCCCCAGGAAGCCGGGCGTGTTCGGGTCGGGGTTGAAGACGTTGATCGTCCCGTCGCCGAAGTTGCCGACCAGCAGGTCGCCCGCGAAGCTCCCGAACGACGTCGGGGCGATCGCCAGCCCCCACGGGGAGTCGAGCATCCCCATCGTGGCGATCCGTCCCAGGAAGTCGCCCTGCAGGTCGAACGCGCTCACGAAACCGTGGCCGGCGCCCGGGGCATCGTCGTTCCCGGCACCCTGCAGGGCGTAGGTCACGTAGATCCGGTTCCCGACGAACTGGATGTTGAAGGGGGCGTAGTGGTTGGGGGTCGCCGGGTCGGTGAACGTCCCGCCCAAGTCGGGTGCACTGGCGTCCCCCTTGAGAACGTCGATATTCCCGGTGTGAAAGTTCGCCGACAAGAGATAGCTGTGGCCGCCCGTGGATTCCAGGGTGGTCCCCTTGTAGACGTTGCTAGCGGTGGGTAGCTGAAGAATCTCGGCCGCGGTCCCCAGGGCGCCGCGCCATCCCGAAATGGTCCCGTCCTCGCTGACGAACAGGAAGTTGTCCTTGTTGAACGCACCCGAGCCACTGGCGGAGTTGAAGGCCTGCCCTGTCGGGTTCCCTGAGCCAGGGATGGTGACCACCAGGCCTTGCATGCTGACCGCGTTGGTATTCGGGTCGACCTTATAGAGCGTCGAAACGCCCGTGCCGTTGTCGGAGACCCAGAACGGACTGCTCGCCGAGTGCGAGATTCCCCAGGGATTCTTCAAGAACGGATCGGTGATCTTGGCCGAATTGACCCCCTGGTCATCGGTCACGAGATTCGTGACCGAGAACATGTCGGCCCTCGACGTGGCGGCAAACCCCGCCATGACCCCGCAATAGACCGAGCCGGGAGATTGCGACTCGGCACGCACGAATTCGAGCGTACATCATTGGTCGTAATTCCTCACTTAGATGTTCATCGGGAAACCAAGGTAATATCTTGTTCCGATCCGGGAAACAAGGGTGCTGCGGCGGGTTTCGGCCCCGCCCGTCGAGCAGGGGGCGGTCCGGTCGCGAGACGTCCCGGAAAATCCGCCCCGAGCCGGCTTTCCCGGTTGATCGACCGACCCGAATGGCTATAGTGGAATTGTCGGCCACGCACACACGCGGGGTCGACTTCGGGTCGTGCGATCGTGGCACGACGGACTAGAGCCCGCTCCCGCTCGAGGCTGGACTCCCGCGGGACCGGGGTGTCTTGTCGCAAAGGAGGTGATCGCGTGTGTAGTGACAACCAGAGGCGGCTCGCCTAACGGCAGCCGACGGGTTGCCCGTCGGGCAGCCGCACTCCTAGCTGGTTTCTGGCTAGTTCGGGCCAGGCCGGGCCCTCAAGCTCGGCCTGGTCCGTCTCCACCATACAAGCCATCGTTCGATTCGATCGTCGGAGTCGAGAGCCTTGTCCCTCCACAACGCAGCCTATTACGGCTCGTTTAGCACCCGCGGCTGGTGGCGGGCCTGGTATTTTACCGGGCTCACCGCAGGTCGTCGGGCCGGGGGCGGTTCCTAGAACTCTCTCCGCTGGATCTCCCAGAGAATCCACCCAAGCCCCGAGACCTGCCCGCCGGCAGGTCTCGGGGCTTTTTTCGTCGAGTGAATCCGTCGGAATTCCTGCGGTTCTTGCCTTGAACAGCCCGGGGTCGGATGGCGGGAACGTCTCCCGGCCAGGCCCCGCCATCAGGCCCATGTTGGAGGACGGGACACCGTGATCGTCGTGATGAAGCCCGACGCGACCGCCGAGCAGATCGACCACATGGTCGCCCATATCCAGGTCCTTGGGCATCTCGCCCCAGGTGATCCGCGGCACCCAGCGCACCGTGATCGCCGCCATCGGCGAGGAGCGCGAGGGCCTGGTCGAGACCCTCGAGCCGGGCGAGGGCGTCGAGAAGGTCCTGCCGATCCTCGCCCCCTACAAGCGGGCCTCGTCGGAGCTGACCAGCGAGCGGACCGTCGTCAAGGCCCGCGGCCTGGAGGTCGGCGGCGTCAAGGTCGCCGTCATCGCCGGCCCGTGCTCGGTCGAGAGCGAGGCGCAGATCGTCGCGATCGCCAAGACCCTGAAGGGCCTGGGCGCCACCGGCCTCCGCGGCGGCGCGTTCAAGCCGCGGACCAGCCCCTACAGCTTCCAGGGCCACAAGGAAGACGGCCTGAAGATGCTCGCCGACCGCCCGCGAGGCCACCGGCCTGGCGATCGTCACCGAGGTCATGGCCCCCGAGCACGTCCCGATGGTCGCCAAGTATGCCGACGTCCTCCAGATCGGCGCCCGGAACATGCAGAACTACCAGCTCCTCCAGGCCGTCGGCGACTCGGGCAAGCCGGCCCTGCTGAAGCGCGGCATGAGCGCGACGATCGACGAGTTCCTGCTCGCCGCCGAGTACATCCTCGACCGCGGCAACCCGCAACGTCATGCTCTGCGAGCGCGGCATCCGCACCTACGAGGAGCACACGCGGTTCACCCTGCCGCTGGCGACCGTCCCCTACCTGCACGACAAGAGCCACCTGCCGGTGGTCGTCGACCCCTCGCACGGCACGGGCAAGGCCAGGCTGGTCGTCGCCGATGTCCAAGGCCGTCGATCGCCGCCGGCGCCGACGGCCTGATCATCGAGGTCCACGACGACCCCGAGCACGCCATGAGCGACGGCTCCCAGACGATCACGCCGGCGGTGTTCTCGCAGATGATGGCGCAGTGCCGGAGGGTGGCGGAGGCGGTGGACCGGACGATGTGAGGGGAGCGGCCTCAGCCCCTCCGCGCCACGATCGCCATCGACGGCCCCCGCCCCCCTACGAGCAGCAGCGTCGCGGGATTCGGCCCGTCGGGCCGCAGCGTCTTCCGGACGTCTTCAGGCAAGAGATCCACCCCGCGCGTCTTGATCTCGAGCGGCCCGAGGCGGCGGTCGGCGACGGTGCGGCGGAGGCGCTTGAGGTCGAGGGGCAACGTTTCGTCGACCTCGAACGGGGCCAGGAACGGCGAGGCGACACGGCTCGGGCCGGTGAGAAAGTCGCTGCCCCCAATCCGCGCGAGGCCGTGGGCCACGGCGAAGCCGTCGAGCAGGCCGGCGCGGACCAGGGCGGGACCGGGGTCGAAGACCCAGGGGCCGGGACGGTCGGCCGTCGGGGCGATCGAGGACTCGCGCGCGTCGCGATCGGTCCAGCTCGCACCGTCCGACGGACGCGAGGCGCGGCGGCGGACGCCGGGCGTGGCGAGGTCGCCGAACCAGACGGTCGCCTCCTTGCACTCGCCCGCGTGGCTCGTCAGCTCGATCTCGACCGGCAGGTCGCCGAAGGCGGCGGCGAAGTCGCTCGCCGGCCCCAGCTTGATCGCCCCGCCGCGGCACCGCGCGGGCAGTTGGCGGAGGAACGCCAGGCCGGGGACATAATCCTCCACGGCCCGTGCGCGCCCGTCTCCCGTCACCCTCCGGTCGGGGTCGATGTGGACGAGCGCCTCGGGCGGGATCGCCACGGCCTCGGCCCGGCCGAGGATGGGGGCGAGGCGGTGGCCGACGCCGTGGACCTCGGCGTTCCAGCGGGCGCGATGGGCCATGCCCTCGTCGAGGTCGACGGCGACCACGCCGCGCGCGACCTCGGCCAGGGCCAGCGCGTCGCCGCCGATGCCGGAGCAGAGGTCGAACGCGACCGACCCGGCGAACCGCGCGGCCTTGTGGCGGGCGACGGCCTCGCCGGTCGCCTGCTCCAGGCCGACGGGGTCGAGCCACATCGCCTCGGCCCTCGCGAACTTGGCCAGGCCCCGGCGGCGGGTCGCGACGAGCCGGATCGCGGCGGAGACCTCGTCGGCCGCGTACGACTTCCGCCATCGCGCCACGTCGCCGGGCGAGGGCCGCCGGGCGTGGGCGACCTCCGCCAGCAGGTCGCGGCCGGCGGCCGTCGTCAGCACGCGAGACTCGGCGTCGGCCTCGGGGTCGCTCCTCACGGCGTGCGAGCCCCCCTCGTGGCGCATGGCGCCTTCGGTTAAGATCGAGATCAAGACACGACCTCCCGACCCGTCCCCGAGTCGTGACGCGCGGTGAGCTTCGGGCCGATGGGACTGGTCCGGGTCCCGTCGGAGATGACGGACGGAGTCCGCGAGGCGGGCGGCCGGTCGCGGCCTCCGTCGCCCGACAGATTACTCCCGAGGCCGCCCGGCGGGACAGCGGCGTCCGGTTTTTCTCCCGATTCGACGGGCCACGGATGATGACATTGAAGGACGCCAGCGCCCCGCCGATCCCGCCCCCTCCCCCGATCGTCCACGAGCCGATGGACTTGGGCGGTTTGCCGCTGCCATCCCGCTTTTTCCTGTCACCGATGGCGGGCTACACGAGCCTCGCCTACCGCCTCGCTCTGCGCAAATTGGGCGGTCTGGGTCTGGTGACGACGGATCTCGTCAACGCCCGCGCCATCCTCGAGAGGCGCCCGCGCTCGTTCGAGCTCGCGGAGACGTGCCCCGAAGACCGGCCGATGTCGATCCAGATCTACGGCCACGTCGTCGACGAGATGCAACGCGCGGCGCGCTGGGCCGTCGAAAACGGCGCTTCCTCCGTCGACATCAACATGGGCTGCCCGGTCAGCAAGGTCGTGAAGACCGGCGGCGGCTCGGCCCTGATGTGCGAGGCCGACGCCGCGACGCGGCTGGTCGCGGGCGTGGTCGAGGCCGTCGGCGTCGCCCGTGACGGTCAAGATGCGGCTCGGCTGGGACGAGGACAACCTGACCGCGCCCGCCCTGGCCCGCTCCTTCGAACAGGTCGGCGCCGCCGGCGTGATCGTCCACGGCCGGACCCGCGCTCAGGGATTCAAGGGCGGGGTCGACCGCGCGGGCATCCGCGCCGTCGTCGAGGCCGTCGCGTCGATCCCGATCGTGGGCAACGGCGACATCCGCACGCTGGCCGACGCCGCGGGAATGTTCGCCGACACCGGCTGCGCGGCGATCTCGATCGGCCGGGGCGCCCTCTCGAACCCGTTCCTCTTCCGCCAGCTCGCGTCATGGGCCGCGACGGGCCAGCCCGGGCCCGAGCCGACGTTCGAGGAGCGGATCGACGTGATGGTCGACCACTTCCACGGCCTCGTCCAGCGTCGCGGCGACTGGCACGCCTGCCTCCAGTTCCGCAAGCTCGTGAAGTGGTACACCCACGCGATCCGCCCGCAGAAGGAGCTGTCGCACCGCCTCATCAACCTGGCGAGCGTGCGGTTGTTCGACGAGACTGTGGATGCGATCCGCGCGCACGGTCCCGCGTCTCCCCTGCCGGGGCACTTCGAGCCGCGGGTGCCGGTGCCGTCGGGGCCGATTGATAAGTGGTGAAAACGGCTCGGGAGCAGAATCAGGGAGGGCGATGTGGCTTCACTCGATCGGAAGGAGCCGGGCCCGAGCTCCAGCTGACCCGTTGAGCCAGGCTGCCGTTGCCGCCCGTTCGGCATCCTGGATGGGATATTCCTCACGGCCGCCGTCGCGATGGGCCTCGCCCTCACCCGAGCGTCTTTGCCCGGATAGTCTGCGGGTCACCGGCAAAGCGATCGGGGCGCGGATGCCGCCGATGGAGCACGCGCGATGCTCGATCCCGCGAAGGCCGCCCCCTCTGGTCACCCCGGCGTCAAGGTTTCGGAGTACATTCCGACGCTCGACGGCTGGTGCGCCGTCGCCATACTCGCCGTGATGGCCAGCCACTCGGCCTCGGAACTGTTCGGGCCGGCGGGCATCCTGCCCAGCCCCGCCATCTTCGCGGCGTCCCACCAGGGAGCGAGGGGCGTCGACCTCTTCTTCGGACTCAGCGGCTTCCTCATCTGCTCTCGACTGATCTCCGAGCATCGTCGCACGGGGAAGGTCAGCCTGGCCGGTTTCTACGTCCGGCGCTTCTTCCGGATCTTCCCGCCGTACTACGCCTACCTGGCCGTGGTCGCGGCACTGGGCGTGGCGGGCATCCTGGCCATCGAGGTGCCCGAGATCCTGAGTTGCGTCTTCTTCTGTCGCAACTACTACAGGCCCGCCTCTTATGGTCCCTACACGGCCCACTTCTGGACCCTGGCCGTCGAGGAACACTTCTACCTGCTCTGGCCGGGACTCTTCGTCGTCCTGATCTCGGCCGGCGGCCCGAAGGTTGCCCGCCGGTTCGCCTTCTTCGCCTCGCTGCTCATCGCCGGCTGGCGTGCCGTCGACTCGCGATACCAGCTCTTCGCCCGGTACGTCCCGATCAACACGCCCGGCACTTACTTCCGGACAGATGCGCGACTCGATGCCCTGCTCCTGGGATGCTGGATCGCTCTGCTGGTCGCGGAGCCCGCATGGCGTGAGCGTCTGGCCCGATGGCTCTCGCCCGCCGCCTGGACGCTTCTGGCATCCGCCTTCTTCGGGTCGATCCTGGCCGGGTTGGAGGTCCCCATGATCTCCCTCTACGTCGCGCTACTCGTCCCGGTCATCCTGGTCGGGACGGCGCTGCATCCGGAATCGTGGGCCGGCCGGCTCCTGGAGATACCCGCCCTCCGCTGGATCGGGCGGCTGTCCTACAGCCTCTATCTCTGGCAGCAGCTCTTCCTCACGGGCTGGTTTCAGTCACCGGCGTTCCCGATCCAGCGACTCCCGTTCAACTGGATCGCCTCGTTCGCCTGCGCCGTGGCGAGCTTCTACCTGGTCGAGAGGCCGATGATCCGGCTCGGCCACCGGATCGCGGCGCGAGTCGGCCCGTGACCTCGGCCCGAGCCGCGCTCGCGCCACCCGGATTGCCGGGCACCTGTACCGGTCCCCGCCCACGCTCCGATCACATGATCCGCCCGTTTCACCGCGGCCGGCACACGATTTGAATAGCCATCGAGGCTGTAGCTCGCAAAACTCGGAGCCAGCCGCTGATGATAAAGGCCGTGATTTTCGATATCGACGGGACGCTGCTCGACAGCGTCGACCTCCACGCGCAGGCCTGGCAGGAGATCCTCGCGAAGTACGGTCACAACGTTGCGTTCGAGGACGTACGCCGCCAGATCGGCAAGGGCGGCGATCACCTGCTGCCCGTGTTCCTCTCGAAGGCGCGAGCTCGACCGGCTCCAGGAGAAGATCGAGAAGGAGCGATCGGAGCTCTTCAAGGAGAAATACCTGCCCCAGGTCCGCCCGTTTCCCAAGGTGCGCGAGCTGTTCCAGCGCATCCTCGCCGACGGCAAGCGGATCGCGCTGGCGTCTTCCGGCAAGAAGGACGAGGTCGAGGTCTATGAGAAGATCGCCGGCATCGACGACCTCATCGATGATGACGACAAGACATCTTCGGACGACGCCGAGCGATCCAAGCCCGACCCGGATATCTTCCAGGCCGCGCTGGGGAAGCTCGGGAAGATCCCGAGGGACGAGGTCATCGTCGTCGGCGACACGCCCTACGACGCCGAGGCCGCGGGCAAGGCGGGTCTGAGGACGATCGGCGTCCTCTGCGGCGGATTCCCCGAGGCCGATCTCCGCGCGGCCGGGTGCGTCGCGATCTATCGCGACCCGGCGGATTTGCTGGCGAATTACGAGGCGTCGCCGATCGCGCGGGGTAGGTCCCCCGCCGCGTTCTCCGGCCGGTCAGGCCTTCGCGGCCAGGCCGCGAATCCCGACCGGAGCGTCGGCCTCAACGGCGGACGGCCGCGTCTCGTACTCGAAATACCGCTTGAGCGTGAGGAAGTGCTTCTCGAAAAGGTGATAGCTCAGCGACCCCGCGACGAACGACAGCGCGATGATGATCGCCGAGCGGACGCCGATCGCCGCCGTCTCGCCGAGGGGCGCGAGCAGGGCGTTCGCCCAGTCGGCGTGGAACAGGTCCATCAGGAACGGGTGCAGGACGTAGATCCCGTAGCTGTACCGCCCCGCCGTCCGCAGGGCAGGTGTGCGGAAGAAGCGGCCGACGGGGCCGTCGGGCGAAGCTGTCACGGCGAGCACGAGCACGCCGCCGTACAGGCAGGCCAGTAGCGTGAACTTCACGCACTGGAGCCATGCCTCGTGCGAGCCCGTCTTGATGACGTAGAGCGGGCCGATCACCGCGGCCATGCCGGCCAGGGCGACCCACGCGCGGTCCCTCCAGCCGGCCATCCCCAGCGGCCCGCGTGCCGCCAGGGCAAGCAGGCCGCCCATCGCCAGCGAGTCGAGCCGGCCGAGCGTGAACGAGCTGACCGGCAGGCCCACGTTCAGCAGCCCCGCGCGGACGAGGATCGAGCCGATGATCCAGCCGACGCACACGCGCATCAGCGCGGGCCTCGCCAGCGCGAAGACGACGGCGGGCCAGAGGAAGTAGAACTGCTCCTCGACGGCCAGCGTCCAGTAGTGCCCGAACGTCTTCGGCTCGTGCCCGAACGTCCCGGCGAGGTTCGCCGTGAACGTCCAGAGCGCCCACGGGTTGGCGTCGGTGACGCGGTGGCCGAGGATCATCGGCAGGACGATCGTCGCAACGATCAGCACGCCGAAGTAGAGCGGGAAGATCCGCACGCTCCGCCGGCCGTAGAAGTTGCGGAAGTAGCCGGCCGTGCCCTTCGTGTCGTAAAGGATGCCGGTGATCAGGAACCCCGAGAGCACGAAGAACAGGTCGACGCCCGTCTGTCCGACGCGGGTCGACAGGTACGCCAGCCTCGCCAGCCCCGAGCCCGGCACCGGCTCGGCCTGGAAGACGTGGAACACGAGGACGAACGCGACGGCCAGCCCGCGGAGCCCGTCGAGCGCCGGCAGGTGGTGGTTCGGGCCTGCGAGGTTCGCGTCGGACGCTCGGTCGTTCGTCATGGTGGGAATCCGTCCCTGGAGTCGAAGGGGTCCATCCGGATGCCGAGGGTGGGATTACACCAGGAAGGGTCAGGCGTGAGAAGGCCGATTGGTCGCCCCTCCTTTCCCCCGCCGCCGGCGCCCCGTAAGATGAGCCGCAACGGGACGGCATCCGTCGCCGAGGGTCGGGCGACCCGCCTCCCTATCCCGAAGGAGCACACCATCATGGCCACCGCCACCGAACCGAGGCGCCCGCGCGCAAGACCTTCCAGACGAAGATGCTGATCGACGGCAAGTGGGTCGACAGCGCACAGCGGCAAGACGTTCGCGACGATCAACCCGGCGACCGAGGAGGTCATCGCCGAGGTCGCCGAGGGGGACGCCGCCGACATCGACCTCGCCGTCAAGGCCGCGCGCAAGGCGTTCGACTCCGGCCCCTGGCGCAAGATGGACGCCCGCGACCGCGGCCGGCTGCTGAACAAGCTCGCCGACCTGATCGAGCGAACATCGACGAGCTGGCCGAGCTCGAGACGCTCGACAACGGCAAGCCGATCAGCGAGAGCCGCCACGGCCGACCTGCCGCTGGTGATCGACTGCCTGCGCTACTACGCCGGCTGGGCCGACAAGATCCACGGCCAGACGATCCCGGTCCGCGGCAACTACTTCTGCTACACCCGCACGCGAGCCGGTCGGGCGTCGCCGGGCAGATCATCCCGTGGAACTTCCCGATGCTGATGGTCGCCTGGAAGTGGGGCCCCGCGCTGGCCGCCGGCTGCACGATCGTCATGAAGCCCGCCGAGCAGACGCCGCTGTCCTGCCTCCGCATGGGCGAGCTGGCGATGGAGGCCGGCTTCCCCGCCGGCGTGATCAACATCGTCCCCGGCTTCGGCGAGACCGCCGGCGACGCCCTGGTGCAAGCACCCGGGCGTCGACAAGATCGCCTTCACCGGCTCGACCGAGGTCGGCCAGATCATCATGCGGAACGCCGCCGAGACGCTCAAGCGCGTCACCCTCGAGCTCGGCGGCAAGAGCCCGAACATCGTCTTCGCCGACGCCGACCTCGACGCGGCCGTCGACGGCGCGATGCTCGGCCTGTTCCTCAACCAGGGCCAGTGCTGCTGCGCCGGCAGCCGGCTGTTCGTCGAGGACAAGGTCTACGACGAGATGGTCGAGCGGCTCGGCGCAGCAAGGCCGAGAAGCGCGAAGCTCGGCGACCCGTTCGACCCGACGACCGAGCAGGGCCCGCAGGTCGACAAGACCCAGTTCGACAAGATCCTCGGCTACATCGAGCACGGGCAAGCACGCAGGGGGCCCGGTGCGTCACCGGCGGCGAGCGGTTCGGCGAGAAGGGCTACTTCATCAAGCCGACCGATCTTCGCCGACGTGAAGGACGACATGAAGATCGCCACCGAGGAGATCTTCGGCCCGGTGCATGCAGGTCCTGAAGTTCAAGGACGATCGACGAGGTCGTCCAGCGGGCCAACACGACCGACTACGGCCTCGCCGCCGCCGTCTGGACCCGCGACATCAAGCAAGGCCCACACGATCGCCGAGCGCATCCGCGCCGGCACGGTCTGGATCAACTGCTACGACGTCTTCGACGCCGCCGCCCCCTTCGGCGGCTTCAAGGCGAGCGGCCTCGGCCGCGAGCTCGGCGAGAAGGCGCTCGACAACTACACCGAGCTGAAGACGGTGACGGTGGCGCTGGATTGAGCCCGAAGCTCATCCGGTTGGCTGGGGTCTCGTCCGCGAGAGCCCGGTCCGGTGCCTTCGCCGCCGGGGTCTCGCGGCGGGGTGGCAGGGGTTCGCTTGCGAACCCCGGTCTTCCAGGGCCTGCGGACCGGGGTTCGCAAGCGAACCCCTGCCACCCCGCCGTGGTCCTGCCACCCGGCCACGACCCAAGGGGGCGGACCTTTTCTTTTGAAGACCCTGATCGGAGCCTCTGGGTGCCTGGGGTCGAGCGGAGCGAGCCCCCAGTGGCGAGGGCCCTCGCTGGGGGCTCGCTCCGCTCGACCCCAGGCACGCCGACCCATCCTCAAGTCCTTCGACGGAGCAAACCCGACCGCATTCGCCAGGCGTCCGACCCCCGTTTTCGGTTTCCGAGAACGCCCGCCCCCCAACTTACGATCCTACTCGTATGAAGTCCGCGCGCAACGTCGTGCGCGGCGAGGGTCCGCGATCACCACGGGGGCAACACCCATGCGTTCCGAAGCACAGCGGCAGGCCAGCCGAAACAACGGCAGGAAGTCGAAGGGCCCGATCACGCCCGACGGCAAGGACACATCCAAGTTCAACGGCCTGACGCACGGCCTGCGGTCGGGCCACGCCGTCCTGCCGGGCGAGAGCGCCGCCGAGTTCAACGCCGAATTGAAGGGCTGGGGCGGCGACTGGCAGCCCGCCGGCCACACGGCCGCCGTCCTCGTCGAGCGGGCCGCCGTCGCCTCGTGGAGGCTCAGGCGGTGCGTCCGCGCCGAGGCCGGCCTCCTCCTCGAGCTCGCCGCCGAGAAGGCCGCCGAGGCGCGCCGCGACGACCACGACGCCGACGAGGTCCGCGCGCGGGTCAACCGCGCCGACGAGGACCTCTACGACGACCCGGCCGGGGCGGTCCAGGAGCTCCGGTCGTTCCCCGAGGGCATCGACCGGCTGCTCAGCGAGTGGCGCAAGCTCGAGGACGCGCTGGACGACGGGGCCGAGGCGTGGGACGACGCCCTCAACCGCCGCGCGACCAGGCTGCTCGGCCGCGACCCCGAGGTCGACGCGGCCGCGGCCGGGCCGCTGGCCGAGGACTCGGCCCGGCTGGCCGCGGCCAACGAGCTGCGGATCGAGGAGGAGGGCGAGGCCGGCCGCCTGGCCGAGCCCGGGGCCTCGGCGATGGTGGCGGCGCTGCGGCGGGGGATCTCGCGCCAGATCCGGGAGCTGCGGGAGCTCCGCGCGACGCTGGTCGCCCCGGCCGCCGGCGCCGAGGCCCCCGCCGACGCGAAGTTCTCGGGCGTCACGCACGAGCTGATGCTCATGCATCGGTATGAGATGGGCATCGAGCGTCAGCTCCGGGCCACGATCCGGGACCTGGCGGCCCTGCGGAAGGCGGGGATGGCGGGGGGGCCGGCGGCCGCTGTTGCGACGGAAGTCGTTGATGCCGAAGAGATTAAAGAGAAAGATGCCGAGCCCGAAGCCGGGTCAGGGTCGGCCTCGCCCGCGGCGCCGAGCGAACCCGAGCCTGTCGGCTTCGCGGGGCGTCCGGGAGGGGTCCGGCGGGGCCGGCGGCGGCGGTCGCGGTCGCCGGGGCGGCCCGGCGGGGGCCGCTCGGCGACCTGAGATCAGGATTCGTGGATCATTAAAGCACCTACCCCGAGGGGGCCGCGCCCGGGTGCGCGCCGGCGGGGGCGGCATGCGACCGGTCCCCTTGATCGGCCCTCGCCCTGGCCCTACACTTCGGTCGGCCCCTCCCCCCGGGCCGCGACGCCGCCCGCGACGGAGCCGCAGCCATGAGCGAGCCGACGGCCGACGCCAACCCCCTCCGCGAGGGCCTGCCGCGCACCCGGGCGCCCGAGCCCTGCGCGATCGTCCTCTTCGGGGCGACGGGCGACCTGACGCATCGCAAGCTGATGCCGGCCCTGTACAAGCTCGCCCGCGCCGGGCACCTGCCGGCCGAGTCGGCGATCGTCGGCTACGCCCGGCGCGACTGGGACGACGCCACGTTCCGCGAAGAGGTGAAGAGAACGCTGGAGAAGGCCGTCGGCGACGGCTTCTCAGACGTCTGGCCCCAGTTCGCGCCCCGGCTCTTCTTCGCCGGCGGGACGTTCGACGACGCCGCGGCCTACGCAAAGCTGAAATCCAAGCTTGAAGAGATCGACGCGACTCACGGCACGAAGGGGAACCGGCTCTATTACCTGGCCGTCGCGCCCGAGTATTTCGCGACGATCGTCGGGCATCTCGGCGAGGCCGGCCTGATCGCCGACGCGCACGCCGACGGCCCCTGGACCCGCGTCGTCATCGAGAAGCCATTCGGCCGCGACCTCCAGTCGGCCCGGGCGCTGAACCGCGAGATCTCGCGGGTGCTCGACGAGGCCCAGACGTATCGCATCGATCACTATCTGGGCAAAGAGACGGTCCAGAATATCCTCGCATTACGATTCGGCAACTCGATGTTCGAGCCGGTCTGGAACCGGCGGCACGTGGCGCACGTGCAGATCACGGTGGCCGAGGAGGTCGGCATGGAGGGCCGCGGGGCCTATTACGACACCGCGGGCGCGATCCGCGACATGGTTCAGAACCACATGATGCAGCTCCTCTGCCTCGTGGCGATGGAGCCGCCCGTCGACCTCTCGGCCGACGCCGTCCGCGACGAGAAGGTCAAGGTCCTCCGCGCCCTGCCGCACTGGACCGACGACGACGTCGCCGCGAACGTCGTCCGCGCCCAGTACGCCAGCGGGTCGATCCAGGGCAAGGAGGTGCCGGGCTTCCTCCAGGAGAAGGGCATCCCGCCGGGCTCGCAGACCGACACGTTCGTCGCGCTGCGGTTGACCCTGAACACCTGGCGCTGGGCCGGCGTCCCCTTCTACTTCCGCACCGGCAAGCGGCTGCCGAAGCGGGCGACCGAGATCGCCATCCAGTTCAAGACCCCGCCCACCGCGCTCTTCGAGGCCGACACCGAAGGCGCCGGCGGCGCGAACCTGCTCGTCCTCCGGATCCAGCCGAACGAGGGAGCGAGCCTCGCCTTCCAGGCGAAGGTGCCCGGCTCGAGGCGGCGGCTCCAGGAGGTCCGCATGGACTTCCGCTACGGCACCGCCTTCGCCTCGCCGCCGCCCGAGGCGTATGAAAGGTTGTTGCTGGATGTGATGCTCGGCGACCCGTCGCTGTTCACGCGGACCGATGAAGTCGACAATTCGTGGCGGTTCGTCGATCAGATCCTCTCGGCGTGGTCGCGGGGCGTCTCTCCGCCGGTCGCGTATCCTGCGGGGACGTGGGGGCCACCCGAGGCCGACAGGTTGATCGAGCGCGACGGGTTTGAGTGGCGGAGGCTTTGAGTCGACCGGAGGCCGAATCCATGCCCGAAGCCGCCACCGACGCCTTCCTCTCCGGCCAGGGCATACCCGTCGAGCCGGCGCGGATCGAGGAGGAATTGACGAGGCTCTGGGGCCCCGCCGCCGAGCGGGCGGGCGGGCCGGAGCTAGACCATCCCAACGTCACCCGGGTCGTGCTGGCGAACCTCGTGGTCGAGACCGACGAGGCGTGCGCGGGGCGGATCTGCGTGGCGCTCGACGAGGTCGTGGCGCGGTTCCCGAGCCGGGCGATCGTGCTCGGGCGCGTCGAGTCGGGCGAGCGCAAGGTGGCGGCCGAGGTCGCGGCGCTTTGTCACCTGCCCGCGCCGGGCATGCCGCAGGTCTGCTCCGAGCGGATCGTCCTCACCGCCGGGCCCGCGGCGACCGACCTGCTGCCCGGCGCCGTCCGGCCGCTCCTGGAGGCGGACCTGCCCGTCGTGCTCTGGTGGACCGGCGACCCGAGGCCGGACGAGGCCCTCTTCCGCGAGCTCGCGCGCGACGCCACGCGCGTCGTGCTCGACCTGACAGACCCGGGGGCCGACGCCGGGGCGCTCGCGCTCGGGCTCGACCCGGAGATCCACCCCTATTCCCGCGACTCGGCGTGGTTCGCGCTGACCGGCTGGCGCGAGCTGATCGCGCAGTTCTTCGACGGGCCCGAAGGGCCGGGGGCGTTGTCTCGAATCCGCTCCGTCACCATCGAGGCGACGACGCCGAAGGCCGGCGAGATGCCCCGCCTGCCCGTGTGGCTCGCCGCGTGGCTCGCCGGCCAGCTCGGCTGGGAGGGCGTGCGGCGGTCGTCGGGCCCGGGGCGACTCGAGGCCACGTTCCGGTCCGGCGATCATGAAATTGAAGTGAGCATCCTGGCGAAGGCGGATTCCGCGGCGTCGCTCTGCGCGGCCACGCTCGAGCTGGCCGAAGGCGACGGCCCGTCCTCGCTCCGGCTGGCGAGGCCCGGGGGGTGCGGGGACAAGCTTCGCGTCGAGGTCTGCTCGGACCGCGTGTGTGCCCTGCCCCGCGTGGTCCAGGTGCCCGACCTCGACGCACCGCGGCGGATCGCGGCGGCCCTGGAATCGTCGCGGCACGACCCGCCGTTCCGCCGGGCGCTGCCGCATCTGCTGTGGCTCCTGCAGTGATCGGAATCAGATCTCCATCAGCGGCACGAACCGGCGGAGCTTCGGTGTCAGAGCGTCGGCCAGGGCCTCGGGCTCGGGGAAGAGGCCGCCGGGGGGGCGGGTGAGCGCGAGCGACATCGCCTCCTGGCCGAGGTTGACGCGGATCAGGCCGAGCGGGACGACGCGGGTGCGGGGGACGGGCGTCAGCACCTTCTGCAAGGCCGCGTCCTCGTCGGGGCCGATCGGCTCGGGCGTGAGGACCAGCGCGGTGAGGCCGAGTGCGCCCCAGCGGCCGTCGCGGCCGGGCGGGAACCGCGAAGCCGCGGCGCGGGCGAGTCGGTCCATGAGCGTCGCGTACCCCGCGCCGATCTTCGGGCCGACGTCCATCGGCTGGCGCGCGATCGCGACCACGCTCCACGCCCGGCCGAGCCAGGGGACCGCGTGGAGGCGGACCGGTCGCCGGTGATAGCGGAGGATGTCGAGCGGAGGGGTGCGGAACTCCTCGCCGTCCTCGGGCGTCGCGCCGAGCGGCTCGAGGGCGGCGTCGACGATGGCGAACAGGTCATCTTCGATCATCGCGGAGGGAGGCCCCTGCTCCGGGTTGGACTTTGCCCGTAGGATAACCGCGGCCCGAGTCGTCGGCCATCGTCGGAGCCGAGGAGCCGTCGCGCATGGAACCCCACGACCCGCACCAATCGCCCAGGCCGGCGTCGGCCTCGCGCTCGTCGCTGGCGGTCATCACGGGCCCGGCCGAGGCGAACCCGTTCGGGTCGGTCCACGGCGGGGTGATCCTCCGGCTGGCCGACGAGTGCGGGGCCCTGGCCGCGTTCCGCCATTGCGGGCGGGCCGGTGGTCACGACCGCGGCGATCGACGGGTTCACGTTCCTGAGCCCCGTCCACGTCGGCGAGCGGGTGGAGCTGATCTCCGAGATCACCTACGTCGGCCGGACGTCGATGGAAGCCCGGATCGACGTCTATGCCGAGTCGATGTCGCTTCCGCGGCCGCGTAAGGTCGGCGCGGGGTTCGGGGTCTACGTTGCGCTCGACGGCAAGGGGCATCCCCGCCCGGTGCCTCCGCTCCTCTCCGAGACGGAGGACGACCACATCCGCGACCTCGCGGCGAAGGCGAGGCAGGCCGCAAGGCTGGCGCGGCGGGACGCGGAGCGGGACCGGTGACGAGAGCGGAGTGAAGAGGGCGGCGAGCCTCAGTACGCGTATTTCCTTCGCCCCGTCCCCGCGTGGGGATGGCTGGCGCGGGCCATCTCGATGTGCATGACAAGCCAGCCGAACGAAAGCAGGGCCACGACGAGGGCCCAGCCGTTCATGTCCTGCTTGAGCAGGGTGTCGTAGAAGCCGTGCAGGACCATCGGCACGGCGATGATCCGGAGCATGAACAGGAGGAAGGTCCAGAAGTCGTGGACCTCCTCGTAGGCGTCGACGTTCCGCGCGATCGGCGATGCCGACCGAGGCCGACCACATCGCGTGCAGGCCGACGCACGAGATGAACCGGACGAGGTAGATGCCCGGCCCGCTCAGGCCGTTGTAGTGGTCGGAGGCGTACATGATCCCCTCGGAGACGCCGAAGCCGATCCCCGAGGCCAGCCCCCAGAGGCAAGCCCCGCGCCAGCCCATCTCGGCGTGCCGCTTGAAGTAGAAGAAGAGCGGGATCGCCTTGGTGAACTCCTCGCACAGGCCCACGCCGAAGGTGAAGCCGAAGGCGCTCAGGAGGAAGTTGCTGTCCGGGTCGAGCGCCGAGCGGTAGGACCAGCCGATGAACGACGAGCAGCAGGACGATCAGCATGAAGATGCCCCGGCCGTGAATCCGGCCGATGCGAAGCTGCGAGCAGAGCTGGACGGCCAGCAGGAAGACGATCCCGACCGTCCCGGTGAACAGGCCGACGAGGAAGAGCGAGACCGGGTTGACCCGCTCGACGGAGAAGAAGAGCGAGATCAGCATCAGGAAGGCGGCCGTGGCGATGCCGGCGTAGACCCAGTGGGTCGTCGAGTCGTGCGCGAGGTGGGCGCCGGCGAGCTTGCCGTCCGGGCATGCGCGGCGAGGAGCTCGCCGGCTTCGTACGGGCTGCCCCGCCGCCAGCCGGGCGAGCACCGGCATGGCCCGGGCCTGCTCCTCGGGCGTGGCCTGCTCCATCGTCTGCGTCGATCCGCTCGCGTCGATGTCCATCTTGTCCTCGCCCAGGAGCGAGACGATCAGCGGGATCAGCGAGAAGACGAGCAGGAGATAGGCGTACTCGAGGAGCGTGTTCGACCCCGCGTCCTCGGGCCTCTCGGCCATCTCCCGAGGCCGCGAGCCGGCGCGCGGCGGCGGGCGGAAGGCCGAGTCATCCTCGAACCGCTGACGCACGGGCGCCGGCGGGGCGACCGGCTCCTCCAGCTCGTAGCCCGTGCCCTCGGGCTCGGGGATCAGGAGGATGGCGCCGCATTGCGGGCACTTGGTCTTCTTCCCCGCGACCTCGTCGCGGGCCCGCAACGCCTTGCCGCACGCGCACGTGAACGCGATCGCCATCGATCCGGTCTCCACTCAACCAGCAAACCATGCCTCCGACGGCATAAGAGCGTAAACGCGCGGCAGGGAAAGTCGAGCGAGAAATTGGCGAAATCGGGCGGGGCGTTGCCCCCTTGCATCGCGCTGCGGGTGGGATTAGGAACGAGGCACGCCAAACCCTCGCCCGCGGAGCCCCTCGATGATGAACGCGACCATCCGCCTCGGCCTGATCGGGCTGGCCTCGACCCTGCTGCCCGGGGCGTTCGCGGGCTCGCCTCGGCGGGCCGTGATCGTGTTCGCGACGCTCACGGTCCGCGGCCAGGGGACGGCGCTCGGCGAGACGCCGATCGTCGTGCCGATGCCGATGAGGCCCCCGCAGGGCTTCTATCTGCTCCAGTCCGAGGACGGGTCGCGGACGTTCCCCGCCTCCGTCTTCTACGAGGGCCGGACGGCACGGTTGGCCGCGGTCCTCGACAAGGTCCCTGCCTCCGGCGCGGCGATCTACAAGGCCCTCCTCCCGCCGGGTACCGCGCCGCGGCCGCGGGGGATCGAGTTCAACGAGGAGTCCGGCGCCATTGACGTCAGCCTCGACGACCAGCCCTTCACCACCTACGTCTCCAGGACCGGCCCCAAGCCCTTCTACTTCCCCCTGATCGGCCCCACCGGCAAGCGGTTCACGCGGGCCTTCCCGATGGAAGACGTCCCCGGCGAGAAGCGCGACCATCCCCACCAACGGTCGATGTGGTTCACGCACGGCAAGGTCAACGGCGTCGACTTCTGGACCGAGGCGAAGGGGCACGGGTCGATCGTCCCGACCATGACGCCAGGTCATCCGCGGCGCCCCGGCGATCGGCATCCTCCGGACGACCGACGACTGGCTCGGGCCCGACGGCAAGCTCGTCTGCAAGGACGAGCGCAAGGTCACCGTTCTACGACGCCCACAAGGCCCGCATCCTCGACTTCGACATCACGCTCAAGGCCACCGACGGCCCCGTCACGTTCGGCGACACCAAGGAGGGGATGTTCGGCGTCCGGGTCGCCTCGAGCATGGACGTCGACGCGAAGACGGGCGGCAAGATCACCAACGCCGAGGGCCTCACCGACGCCGCGGCCTGGGGCAAGCCGTCGCCCTGGGTCGACTACACCGGGCCCGTCGACGGGCAGACCGTCGGGATCGCGATCCTCAACCACCCCGCCAGCTTCCGCCACCCGACGACCTGGCACGTCCGGACCTACGGGCTCTTCGCCGCCAATCCGTTCGGGTGGCACGACTTCGGCATGAAGACGTCCGGGCGACTACACGATCCCGGCCGGCGAGTCGATCCGCTTCGGCTACCGGCGTGATCCTCCACACGGGCGACACCGCCTCGGCCAATCTGCCCGCGGCGTACGCGGCCTATGCGAAGCCGCCGGCCGTCGAGGTGAAGGAGGAGTAGGGTCCGCTATTGCGGACCATCCGAAGTCGACGGCCTCCGAGCTGGATGGTCCGCAATAGCGGACCCGTGAAGACCGTCCGCACCGGGTCGGCGACGCCGTCGAGGGGCTGGTCGTGGGGCTCGACGGGGAGCGACGTCGACCCACTGGCTCGAGAGGCAGAGCGACCAGCGCGGGGCGTCGGGGCGGAGCTCCAGCAGGAGCCGGTCGTAATGCCCGGCGCCGCGGCCGATCCGGTAGCAGCGCGGGTCGTAGCCGAGGCCGGGGACGAGGGCCCAGTCGACCTCCTTCGGGTCGACCTCGACGAGGCCCGCACGCGGCTCGGGGATGCCGAGCGTGCCCCGCGAGAAGTCGCCCGGCAGGTCGCGGATCTCGAAGAGTCCCAATCGCCGTTCCGGACGGATCACGCGGGGGCAGAGGAGCCGCTTGCCCAGGTCCAAGGCCAGGCGGAGCATCGGGCCGGTGTCGAACTCCTCGGGAAAGGCCGAGGCGTAGAGGAGCACGGTCCTCGCCTCGCGGAAGCCGGGAAGCGCGGGCAGGCGTTCGAGCAGGGCCGTTTCCTCGCGCGCGGTCCTCCGTCGGCATCGCGAGGATGCGGGCGCGGAGGGCGTCTCGAAGCGTGCGTTTCGCGGCGCGGGGGTCGTCCATCATCAGCAGGGAATTCAGCGATCGGTCGAGGCGTAGACCACGACGCCGAGCGCGTCGCCGATCCGGAGGTCGCGGGTCCTCGGCGCGTGGCAATCGATGCAGGCCTGTCGATCGGCCCGGACGGGTCGGACGTCGATCCGCCAGCGTCCGACGGCGCCCGCGACCGCCTCGCCGGCGGGCGACGCGGCGAGGGCCTTCCGGCCGAGGGCGCGGAGCGGGGCGGCCGCAGGGAGGGTCAGACCGCCGGTGCCGGTGACGTCGACGGGCGGGCTGAACGTCCGCGCGCCGAGCGGCTCCTTGTCCGCGTCGCGAGCGGGATCGAGCAGGCCGCGTCCGCCCAGAAAGATCGCCACGACCCGGCCGGAGTCGCGGAGCCGAGCCACGGCCGCGGATTCGTCGGACGTCTCCGGCTCGAACCGATCGAGGTGCTGCGGGACGTCGACAAGTCGGGAAAGGCCGAAGCCTTCGAAGTCGTGGAGCCGGCGCTGGATGCAATAGTCGAGCGCTTCGATCGAAGCGGCCGGGTCGCGGCCGAGGCGCTCCGCCGTCATCTCGCGACGGTCCGTCGTCGAGAACGCTGTGGACGCCAGGAGCGCCGCGAGGCCGGCGACCGCCAGCGTGATGTTCCGCTTCGACATGGGTCGATGCTCCCGGGCCTGGTCATGCCTCAAGGAGACGACGATCGACGACGGTCGATCTTAGGGGCGGAACCTCTGACGAGAAGTCGACCGAGGCGAGTCCCGGCGAAAAGGTCCGGCCCGCCCGCGCCTCCGAGGGTTCGGAGGAGCGGGCGGGCCGGGATATTGCCTCCACCGCAATGCCGTCGGCGTGCTTTTGAGAACCCGCAGTTCAAGTGGGCACCTAAGGCCTAGGCGGACAAGCCGCATGGCCGTGAATCGGCTCCCATCGGGTGCTCATTGGTTCGCCAAAAGTGATCACCCCTAACGAGCATGGCAGAGGCACGTCCGACCGAGGCCGGACAGGACCAACTATAGACCGCGCGCCGGCCCGCCGCAAGGCCGTCCGATCGGAATTCGCCGAAGCGATGCCGAGGGGCGACCTCCGGGCGGCCGGGCCGTGCTCAGACGCCCCGGGCGGTGCCGCGGTCGGCCACTTCCTCGCCGCCGAGCCGGCGGAGCTGGTCGCGGATCCGGGCGGCCTCCTCGTACTCCTCGAGGGCCACGGCCCGCGCGAGCTGCTGCTCCAGCCGCTCGACCGGGCCGACCGGGCGCTCGCCGTCGACCTCCTTCCGCCACTTGAGCAGGAAGGCGAGCTCCATGCACTCGGCCTCGTTCTCGACCTGGTCGTACTCGCGGAGGAAGCCGCGGATGCGCCTCGATCCCCTCGTCGATCGCCTCGAGGGCGGCCGGTGGTCGTCCCGGGCCAGGGCCGCGAGGCCGACGGCGCGGGCGTGCATCATCGTCACGTAGGGGCGGTACTGGTCGAACTGGACCCGGTCCCGCTGCCGCGCCGCGTGCTCGCGGACGAAGGCGAAGAGCTCGAGGTTCCGGGCCGTGTCGCGGGCGACGAGGTCGAACCGCTCGAGGTGGAACGCCGCGAGGTAGCGGTGGTAATACTGCACGCCCTCGCGCATCAGGGCGGCGCACGCCTCGGCGTCGAGCGGGTAGTCGCCCTTCGCCTTGGCGGCCTTCGCCTTGTGGTAGTCGAGCAGCGAGTCGAAGCCGATCGGGCGGACGCCGTCGGGGCGGCCCGTCAGCTCCATCTGGATCAGGCCGAGGTCGATGCGCATCTGGATCTTGTCCGCGCCGTCGATCGCCGCGACGATCCGGACCTGCAGCTCGTCCGAGTCGTAATCCCAGCCGTCCAGGATGGGTGTGATGTCCTTGCTCAAGAATCTCTCCTCCGGAGGAGTGGTCCCACTGTCCACGGTCCTGCGTCGAACTCGCTACCTATCCTACGATCGACGGCCAGGGAGCGTTCGGATCGGCAACTTCGCAGCGGCAGAGGCCGGACGCCGCGGACCCGAGGCCCCGGGAGGCCCGGGCGTCGGGTCGCGCGGCGTCCGGTGGGACGGATCGGGGCCGGATCGACCGGCTCAGAGCTCGTTGCCGTCGTGGATCATCGGCTCGAGTTCCTTGGTGTTGCGCTCGACGGCCAGGACGATCGTCCGCTCCTCGATGCCGTCGGGGCTGGCGGCGACGGCCGGGATGATCTGGCGGGAGTCGGGCAGGCTGAAGCGGACGGTGAAGGTGCCGTCGGGGCGGAGCTGGACGGGCTCGCCCTGGAGCGTGACCGGGCGTTGGGCTCGGTCGCGCCGTAGACGATCAGCTCGGCGTCGATCTCGAAGTGGAAGTCGCGGCCGAGCGTGCGGCAGCGCGCCGGTGCCGAGGCTCTGCAGCGAGAGGCTGTGCATCGGCCGGCGGAGCCGCTCCTCGAAGAGGTCGCGGAGGTCGCTCGAGACGGCCGAGCCGGCTCGACGCCGCCCGACTGGTGGTAGATCTTCTGGAACTGCTCCTGGACGCTCGACCAGTTCTCGTCGAGCACGTCGGAGACGCCGGCCTTGGGGGTGCGTGACGACGTTGGAGCGGGCCAGGACGAAGAACTTGCCGCGGCGGGCGAGGTAGCCGATGTCGATCCGGAACGACCGGGGCGGCGTCGTCGACGTCGATGTACCAGTTGTTGACGCCGCCGTGGATCTCGATGTCGCGGACGTGCCGCTCGGAGGCCGAGGTCGTGTCCTCGCTGGAGACGTCCATCAGCCGGAGGATCGGCCGGGCGGCGTGCCACTCCTGCCCGAGGGCGGCCTGGGCGCGGGCGAGGGTCGTCCGGCTCAGCTCCCAGTAGGCGTGCAGCCAGTACGGGTCGCGGACCATGACGATGATCCGGTCCTTGACGCAGGCGTGCTCGAGCGGCCGGGGCGGGCACGACCGTCAGCGGCCGGGCGGCGGGGCCGCCGGGCCGAGGCGTCGGCGGCGCCGGCTGGCGGCCGGGCGCGGGCTTGGCCGGCGCGGCCTTGGACTGGCCCTTCTTCGAGCGGCCGAGGGCGGCGTCAGCGCGCGGATCAACTGATCCTTCCGCATCGCGTGCCAGCCGACGATCGCCCTGCTCCTTCGCCATCCGCGCCAGGATCTTCTTATTGCAGTCCTTGAGCGAGTCGACGGTCATGCGGGGCCACTCCGTCTCCGCCCGCGGGCTGCGGGCCGGCTCGGCCCGCGCGGGCGGGACTAAGGATCGCGGGAATTCCTCCGTGAGTGGTCCGATCCGGGCGACTCCATGCCGGCCGGACTGGGGTCACGACCCGGACCTCCAAAGGGACGACACGGGACCCGCCCTCCGCCACGCCGCCCGGAAACGAAAAAGGCGGCCGTCCTCCCGCATCACACGGTCGGACGCCGCCTTCACGTCTCGGTCGGGCTCGGAGCACAAGGGTTTGTCATACAGTCCCCGCACCGGCGCGATGTCAGTCTGTATCGTGGCGGAGCTTGCAGCTTCGTACTAGATAACAGACACGGCGACACTTGTCAACGACAAAATCGACCGCGTCGCGCGTGACGATAAATCCGCTGTAACCGGACGTTGCTCCAAAACACCGACCGAATGTAACGAGCTCGCCGCACGTGACGTAGCTCAATGCATCCCGGGGCACCGGCCGCGGAGCGGCCGAGGCGCATCCGCCGCAGGAACGGCGGATCGAGCGGGAAATGTCCGACGCGGGCTTCAGCGTCGGCCGACTTTGTGAAAAATTTCTCGAATTCACCGGGCAGGTTGTTGACACGGCCCTTCGGCGCGGGTATAACTGGTCTTCCGCGAGGGCGAGGGTCGTCCGAAATCTCCCAGACGCACCGCGGCCGGGTCGGGTCGACCGGGCCGTCGGCGTAGGGGGATCGTCACCTTGGGTCGGCCCGAGCCGCGACTCGCTCGTCTCGCTGGGCGTCCGCTGGGCGACGCGTGTCACCTCGATCGGCCTCGAGTTCGCGCTGCCGGCCCTGCTCGGCGGGTATCTCGACCGCCGGTTCGGGACCGGGTCGCTGCTGACGATCGTCGGCGCCGTCTTCGGGTTCGTCGCCGGCATGGTCCACCTCCTCGCGATCGCCCGCGAGGACGCCAGGCGAACTCGCCGGGCCGGGCCGGGCGCCGCCGGCGAGTCGACGTCCGACGGGTCCAACGCATCGGCAATCGGGATCGGCTGACCATGGCTGAAGGGCACAACCCGCTCGAACACGCGATGGACCACCCCACCATCGAGTTGCCGTGGGGCACGGTCCGTCGAGCTGCCGGACATCGTCCTGCCCGGGCGGCTACCACTTCCAGATCACCCGGTTCATGGTGATGGAGGTGGTCGCGGCGGTCCTGATCATCGCTGATCATGATCCCGCTGGCGCGGCACGTCGCCAAGCGGCCGGTGAGCCGGGGCGCGTTCATGAACGCGTTCGAGGCGCTGGTCCTGTTCATCCGCGACAAGGTCGCCCGGCCGTCGATCGGCGGCCACGGGGCCGACGACTTCGTGCCGTACCTGCTGACGGTCTTCTTCTTCATCCTGTTCAACAACCTGCTCGGCCTGATGCCCGGCGGGCGCCTCGGCGACGGGGAACATCAACGTCACGGCCGTGCTGGCGATCGTGACGCTCGTGCGCGGTCTTCTACGCCGGGATGCGCGCGAGCGGGGTCGTCGGCTTCTGGATCAAGCTCGTGCCGCAGCATGGACGTGCCGCCGCTGCTCAAGGTCTTCCTCTGGCCGCTGATGTTCGTGATCGAGCTGGCGGGCCTGCTTGATCCGCCACTTCGTGCTGGCCGTCCGGCTCTTCGCCAACATGCTGGCCGGGCACGTCGTCCTGGCGCGTGATCCTCGGGTTCATCCTCGTGGCCGAGGGGACGCTCTCGTACATCGTGACGCCGGCGAGCATCTTCGGCGTCGTGCTCCTGAGCTTTCTCGAACTGCTCGTGGCGTTCCTCCAGGCGTACATCTTCACCCTGCTGTCGGCCCTGTTCATCGGGTCGGCGGCCCACCCGCACTGATCGTCGCCGAGGCGGCGTCGTCTCCGTCGGACGCGTCCGTCGCCTCGCCCGAGCACCGCCGTTTCGCACCAGTGTTCCTCCCAGGGAGCCGTTAGACCGATGAAGCTCGTCAAGACCCTGATGCTGGCCTTCGCCGTCATGCTCGTCGCGCAGGCCACGGTTTCGGCCCAGGGCACGCCCGCCGGCCGGCACGCCCGGTCGCCCCGGTGGCCGGCCCGTTCTCGAACCTCCGCGAGATCGCCGTCGGCCTGGTGATCATCGGCGCCGGCGATGGGCATCGGCAACCTGGCCAAGGGCGGCCGTCGAGAGCATGGCCCGCCAGCCCGAGATCGCGGCGAACATCCAGCTCGCGATGATCATCGCGGCGGCGCTGATCGAAGGTGCGACGTTCTTCGCGCTGATCGTCATCGGCTTCCCGCGCTGATCCCCGGCGAGGCGGCCCGGTCCGACCGACGCCGCCGCCCCGGGCCCGCGCGGCGGTCCGGGCGGGCAGCCCGCCCATCGAGTCCCCATGAATGACCGGATCGCGAGGTCTTCTTCGATGACCAGGCTATCGCCCCCGGCCCTCGGGCTCTTCGCCCTGGCCCTCGCTCTCGCGGCGGCGCCCGTGCGTTGGCGGATGAGCCCCCGGCCAAGGACGCGCATGGCCGCGGCCGCCCACGGCCCGTCGGGCGTCGACTACGTCTCGGCCACGCCCGAGCCGATCACCGGGCACGGCGCGCCGGGCCACGGCAGCAACGAGCAGCCGAACATCCTCGAGCCGCAGGCGCCGCTGGCGATCTGGACGGTGGTCGTCTTCGGCGATCCTGCTCCTGATCCTCGGCCGGTTCGCGTGGAAGCCGATGATGAAGGCGCTCCACGAGCGCGAGGAGCACATCGAGCACTGCCTGCTCGAGGCCGAGCAGGCCCGCAACGAGGCCGAGCGGCTCCTGGCCGAGAACCAGAAGAACATGGCCAAGGCCGCCGAGCAGGTCCGCGCCATGATCGAGTCCGCCAAGAAGGAGGCCGAGGCGATCGCCGAACGGCATCGTCCAGAAGGCCCAGGCCGAGGCCGAGGCGTCCCGGAGCGGGCCGAGCGCGACATCGCCACGGCCCGCGACCAGGCGCTCGACGAGATCTTCACCAAGACGGCCGACCTGGCCGTCGCGGTCGCCGGCAAGGTGCTCTCGAAGACCCTCGGCCGCCGACGATCAGCGCCGGCTGGCCGACGCGGCGATGGCCGAGCTGCCCGGCGACGGCCAACGGCCGCCAGGGGGGCCGTCGATGACCGAGCAGGTCCGCCCCGACCCCGACCTGATCGCCGGCACCGTCTTCGACGAGGCCAAGGCCGACCTGTCGCGGACCTACGCCGAGGCGCTGCTCGGGGCCGTCGGAGACGACGCCGGGCGCCGTGCTCGACGAGCTGGACGCGGTCCTCGCCGACGTCGTCCACGGCCATCCCCGGTTCGCCGAGCTGATGACCGGCCCGACGATGACCGCGTCCGACCGTGATCGCGTGCTCGTCGAGCTGTTCGAGGGCCGGGCGCTGCCGACGGTCGTCAACTTCCTCCGCGTGCTCAACCGCTACGGCCGGCTCGACCTGCTGGCGGCGATCGTCGCGCAGGCCCGGGTCGAGCTCGACCGGAGGCAGGGCCGGCGGCCGGTCACGGTCCGGTCGGCCGTGCCGCTCGACGAGTCCCAGCGCAAGGCGCCTGGAGGGCCGGCTCTCCGGCGCTCATCGGCGGCGACCCCGGTGCTCACCGCCGAGGTCGACCCCTCGCTGATCGCGGGCCTGGTCGTCCAGGTCGGCGACGACGTCTACGACGCCTCGGTCCGGACCCGGCTCGAAGCGGCTCCGCGACCGCCTCATCGAGAGAAAGACCCATGGCAAAGTTTAACGCCGACGAGATCACCTCGGTCCTCCAGCGCGAGATCGAGCAGTTCCAGTCCGAGGTGGTCCGGTCCGAGGTCGGCCGCGTGCTCGAGGTCGGCGACGGCATCGCGCGGGTCCACGGCCTGGCCGGGGTCATGAACGGCGAGATGGTCGTCGTTCGACGCCGGCGTCAAGGGCCTGGCGTTCAACCTCGAGGAGTCGTCGGTCGGCGTCATCGTCCTGGGCGACTTCACCAGATCCACGAGGGCGAGACGGTCACGGCCGACCGGCGAGTTGCTCCGCGTGCCGGTCGGCGAGGCGCTGGTCGGCCGCGTCGTCAACGCGCTGGGCGAGCCGATCGACAACAAGGGCCCGATCGTCACCGACCGAGACCCGGCTGGTCGAGTCGAACGCGCCCGGGATCGCCGACCGGCAGCCGGTCGACGAGCCGATGCAGACGGGCATCAAGGCGATCGACGCCATGACCCCGATCGGCCGCGGCCAGCGCCAGCTGATCATCGGCGACCGCAAGACGGGCAAGACCGCGATCGCGATCGACACGATCCTCAACCAGAAGGGCCGCGGCGTCATCTGCGTGTACGTCGCGATCGCGCAGAAGGAGTCGACGGTCGCCGGGATCGTCGAGATCTTCCGCAAGCACGGCGCGATGGACTACACGATCGTCGTCGTCGCCGGCGCGAGCGACCCGGCGCCGCTGTCGTACCTCGCCCCGTACGCCGGCTGCGCGATGGCCGAGTACTTCATGTACGAGAAGGGCCAGGCGACGCTCTGCGTCTACGACGACCTCTCGAAGCAGGCCGTCGCCTACCGCGAGCTGTCGCTCCTGCTCCGCCGCCCGCCGGGCCGCGAGGCGTACCCGGGCGACATCTTCTACGCCCACTCGCGGCTGCTGGAGCGGTCGGCGAAGCTCGCCGAACAAGTACGTGATCGTGCCCGACATCGACCCCGGCCGACGCGAGTCATCAACGGACGACTCGGGCGTCAACAAGGAAGGTCTACGTCGGCGTCCCGGGGCTCGAGGAGGCCGAACCACGAGCTCAAGGAGCACTACGCCCAGGGGCACAAGGTCGTGAAGACGACCACCTCGGGCGGCTCGCTGACGGCGCTGCCGCTGATCGAGACGCTCGAAGGCGAGGTGTCGGCCTACATCCCGACGAACGTGATCTCGATCACCGACGGCCAGATCTACCTCCAGCCGGCCCTGTTCGCCGCGGGCGTGCGGCCGGCGGTCGACGTCGGCATCTCGGTCTCTCGCGTCGGCTGCAAGGCCCAGATCCCGGCGATGAAGAAGGTGGCCGGCGGCCTGCGGCTCGACCTGGCGGCGTTCCGCGAGCTCGAGGCGTTCGCCCAGCTCGGCACCGAGCTCGACAAGGCCACGCAGCTCCAGCTCGACCGCGGCTACCGGATGGTCGAGCTGCTCAAGCAGCCGCAGTACCAGCCGCTATGCACGAGATCGACCAGGCGATGGCGATCTTCGCCGGCAGCGAGGGCTTCATGGACGACGTCCCGGTCAAGGAGGTCGGCGCGGTTCGAGGAGCAGTTCCTCGAATACATGCGGACCGTGAAGGCCGAGCTCCGGAACCGGATGCTCAAGGAGAAGAAGCTCACCGACCCGATCATCGCCGAGCTGAAGTCGGCGCTCAGCGAGTTCAAGGCGACCTTCCGCCCGACGGCCCCGGCCGCGCCGAAGGCCACCGCGGTCGGCGCGGGAGCCTGAGCCGCGCCGGCTGACCTCCTTGATACAGATCCCCTGCCCCGAGACCCGTCATGGCCAAGGCCCGAGCGATCGTCCAGCGCCGCCAGGCGGTGCAGAACATCAAGAAGATCACGCGGACGATGGAGCTGATCGCCACCGCGCGGTTCAAGAAGGCGCTCGACCGGGCGACCGAGGCCGAGGCGTACACGCGGAAGATCGCCGAGATCGTCGCCGACCTGGGCAAGACCGACCTGCGAGGTCACCCACCCGCTGCTCGAGGCCCGGCCCGAGCCGAAGCGGGCGCTCGTGCTCGTCCTGACGAGCAACCGCGGGCTGGCCGGCGGCTACAACGGCAACGTGCTCCGGGTCGCGAGCGCAGGACCTGCAGGACCTGCAGACCGAGTCGATCCCCGTGCGGCTCGAGATCGCCGGCAAGCGCGGGATCAACTTCTTCCGGTTCCGCGGCATCGACGGCCGACGCGACCTACACGAACTTCGAGGACCGCCCGCAGTTCGGCGAGGTCGACGCCCTGGCCGACAGCTACATCTCGATGTTCATCAACCGCGAGATCGACCGGCTCGACGTCGTCTACACGCGGTTCATCACCGCGGCGCGGCAGGAGGCGAGGGTCGAGACGCTCCTGCCGATGACCGCCGAGCACGTCGGCGACGCCGTGCAGTCGGTCCGCCAGGCGAAGCCCGCCGCGGCCTCGGCCGCGCCGGCCGACGAAGTACGAGCCGGCGCCCTACGAGTTCGTCCCCGACGCGAAGAGCATCCTCGAGGAGATCGTCCCGGTCTCGTTCAAGGTCCGGCTCTTCAAGTGCTTCCTCGACGCGGCCGTGAGCGAGCAGATCGCGCGGATGGTCGCCATGCGGGGCGCGACCGAGAACGCCGACGAGATGGTCAAGTCGCTCACCATGCTCTACAACCGCGCCCGCCAGGCGCAGATCACCCGCGAGCTCGCCGAGATCATCGGCGGCGCCGCGGCGCTGGAATAAGCACGGATCATCAACCGCAGATGACGCAGATGGCCGCAGATGAAGAGATCAGTCGAGATTTGGCTCTTAATGACTCTGCGTACTCTGCGATCTCTGCGGTTCAAATCTCTTCTCCGAGGATTCCTCCCATGGCCACCGCGACCGCGACCGGCACGATCGCCCAGGTGATCGGCTCGACGTTCGACGCCGAGTTCGACGAGGGGCACCTGCCCGAGATCTATAACGCCCTGAAGATCGAGGCCGACGAGAAGGGCGTCACGATCGACCTCGTCGGCGAGGTCCAGCAGCACCTCGGCGGCAACCGCGTCCGCTGCGTGGCGCTCGGCTCGACCGACGGCCTGGTCCGCGGGATGGAGGTCGTCGACACCGGCTCGCCCGGTGAAGGTGCCGGTCGGCAAGGAGACGCTCGGCCGCGTCTTCAACCTGCTGGGCGAGCCGATCGACGGCCGCGGGCCCGGTGCCACGCCACGGAGCACTGGCCGATCCACCGCGACCCGCCGGCGTTCGACGACCTCTCGCCCAAGACCGAGGTCTTCGAGACCGGCATCAAGGTCGTCGACCTGCTCACCCCGTTCGTCCGCGGCGGCAAGATCGGCCTCTTCGGCGGCGCCGGGCTGGGCAAGACGGTCATCCTCACCGAGCTGATCGCCCGCATCGCCAAGGTCCACAGCGGCTTCTCCGTCTTCGCCGGCGTCGGCGAGCGGACCCGCGAGGGGAACGACCTCTGGCTCGAAATGCAGGAGACGAAGATCGGCGACACGGGCAAGTCGGTCATCGACTCGACCGTGATGTTCTTCGGCCAGATGAACGAGCCGCCCGGCGCCCGGCTCCGCGTGGCCCTCTCGGCGCTGACGAACGCCGAGTGGTTCCGCGACTCGACCGGGGCCGACACCCTGCTCTTCATCGACAACATCTTCCGGTTCAGCCAGGCCGGCTCCGAGGTCTCGGCGCTGCTGGGCCGGATGCCGTCGAACGTCGGCTACCAGCCGACGCTGGCCACCGAGATGGGTGCGCTTGCAGGAGCGGATCACCTCGACGACCAAGCGGCGCCATCACGTCGGTGCAGGCCGTCTACGTCCCGGCCGACGACCTGACCGACCCGGCCCCGGCCACGACGTTCGGCTTCCTCGACGCCTTCATCGTGCTTGCCGCGGTCGATCTCCGAGAAGGGGATCTACCCGGCGGTCGACCCGCTCGGCTCGACCTCGCGTATTCTCGACCCGCAGTACGTCGGCGCAGCGAGCACTACGAGGTCGCCCGCCGCGTCCAGACGATCCTCCAGCGCTACAAGGAGCTGCAGGACATCATCGCGATCCTCGGCGTCGACGAGCTGTCGGAAGACGACAAGATGGTCGTCGCACCGCGCCCGGCGGATCGAGCGGTTCCTGTCGCAGCCGTTCTTCGTGGCCGAGGTCTTCACCGGCAAGGCGGGGCAGTACACGCCGCTGGCCGAGACGATCCGGAGCTTCAAGGAGATCTGCGACGGCAAGTGGGACCACCTGCCCGAGGGCGCGTTCCTGCTACGTCGGCGCCGATCGAGCAGGCCGAGGAGCAGGCCAAGAAGATGGCCCGCTGACCACGAGCCCCGGAACCCAACGATCGGAGCCCGGCCCGATGGCCACCGCCGACCACGATTCGCATGCCGAGGGCAAGAAGCCGGAGCGACCTCGTCCACTGCGTGGTCGTCACGCCCGAGCGGACGCTGCTCGACCAGCTCGTCGAGTTCGTCGCGCTGCCGCTGTACGACGGCGAGCTGGGCGTCCTGCCGGGCCGGTCGCCGCTGATCGGCCGGCTCGGCTACGGCGAGCTGCGGACGAAGCAGCACGGCGCGACTCAAGCGCTACTTCGTCGATGGCGGCTTCGCCCAGGTGCGCGACGACGTCGTGACCGTCCTCACCGACCGCGCCACGGCGGCCGAGGCGATCGACACCACGGCCGCCGCCCGCGAACTCGAGCAGGCCCAGGCGCCGCAAGGCTGCGGGCGAGGCCGAGCAGGCCGAGAAGGCCCGAGCCGTCTCCCGCGCCCGGGCGCTGGTGCGAGTGGGGACGCACAAGGCTTAGCCTACCCCACCGCCGCCGCCTCGCGTCGGGAAGAAGCTGCGGGTCCTGGAAGAGCGGCTGGACGACCCACTCCTCGCCGAGCCAGGCGTGGTGCACGGCCGAGACGGCCGAGTCGTGCAGCGTGATCTCCAGGAAGCCGGGCGGGCGGAGGCCCGTCGGGTCGCGGAGGAGCGGGGCGCCGGAGTTCAGGCTCAGGCTGGTCGCGCCAGCTCCGGGGGCTCGTAGGCCCAGGCGGCGTGGACGTGGCCGCAGCAGTAGACGTGGCGGCCGAGCGTCGCGAGCCAGGCTGCGGACGTCCGCGGCGTTCTTCATCCGCTTCGCCGCGAGCTCGGCCGCATAGACCGGCGGGGCGACGACCGGGTAGTGGCAGGCGACGATCAGGCGCGGCGGGCGCGTCGCCGGGTCGGCGACGAGCGAGCGGGCCTCGTCCAGCTGCTGCGACGCGGCAGCCGGCCCGTCGGCGAGAGGTGCGAGCGGGTGGCGTCGAGGCCGAGGATCGCCGTCTTCGTCGTCGATCGGGCGGAGCCAGGGGAAGGCCTGTCTCGGCGTGAACTCCCCGAAGGCGCCCTCGAAGTGCTCGTTGCGGACCGAGCCGGTCGTGTAGCGGTCGTGATTGCCGGGGATGACGGTCGCACGGGCCGGGTCGGCCAGCAGCGGCGGCCAGCGCGGCGCGGGCGTCGGCGAACTCGGCGGGGAGGGCCGTCGTCGTCAGGTCGCCGGTGATCAGGACGTGGTCGGGCTCGAGCGCGCCGGACTCGCTCGACGACCTCGCTCGAGCCGCTCCAGCCGGAACTTCTTGGCGCGGCCGGCGAGCAGGCTCGACGATCCCGACCGCCCGCTTGCTCATCAGGCGGAGCGGGTTGCAGCGCATAGCGCCAGACGTGGATGTCGGACAGCTGGATGATCCGCACGCGACGATCGTCCCGGGGCCGCCGGCGTCAGAGACGTCGCCAGGTCGAGCCAGCCGACGAGGATATCGTAGGCAGAATGCGTGCCGACCGCGACGCCGAATCCCCGCGCGGCGAAGACCCAGGCGAAGAAGACCCCCGCCAGCCAGCGGAAGATGAAGGCGTACCAGGTGAAGGCCTCGCCGGGCGAGCCCGCGTGGTGGGCCAGCGAGAACAGCAGCGCCGAGCCGGTCACGGCCAGCGTGTTCGCGGCCAGGATGGGCGTCTGGAGCAGGCGGAGACCGTAGAAGAACGTCGGCATCAGCGTCAGGCGGAACAGGGCCTCCTCGTAGAGGCCCGCGCCGAGGAAGCCGATCAGCGGGGCCGCGGGATGGCCCGGGCTGGCCTGGAGCAGGCCGGGCCCATCAAGGCGGGCGAAGCCGAGGTCGACGAGCTTGCTCAAGCCGATCAGGGCGATCGCCGAGCAGCGAGGCTCTCGGCCGCCATGCCGAGGAGGACGCCCGGGTGGAATCGCCACCGCCTCGGGTCGAACGCCTGCCAGCCAAGCAGGACGGTCGACAGCGCCAGGGGGAGGAACAGGCGGTCGGTGAGGCCAAGCGACGTCAGCCCGCGGCGGATCCAGGCGTCGGCCCCGGTGCGCGACGTGTCGGCGGCGGGCCCGCCGAGCCAGGCCACGCCGATCTCGTAGGCCGCGAGCATCGGCAGGATGAAGATCAGGCAGGGCAACGGCCGGCGGGTCGCCGACCAGTAGGAGGCCTCCGCCTGGGCCTCGATCGTGGCCGGCGGCGCCTCGCCCCACCAGCGATGGTCGTAGCCGTACCGCGACCGGGGCCGGCCCATCGGCTCCGGCCGGGTTCGGACGCGGGTTCGGCGAGTCGTCTTCACTCCCTAGCCATCGGCCGGATGTGCCCGGGAAATGCAGTCCCTCCGAGCCCGCCGGGATGGGCTTCTTTCAATCGCGTTGAAATTTACGAAAAGGGCGAAAAGAACGAAATGGTGGGGTCTCTTGTGAGGTCCAAAGGGGGTGGCTACCATACCTCTGCGGGGTCGGGGGAGGCTTGACGGGGTGGAATTCAGGCCGCAGAATGGCCCCCCGTCTCCGGTGGCGTGGACCCCGCTACACGCCCTCGGGATGGCCCGTTCGCCCAGCAACCGTCGGACCATCGCGATCGCCGTTCTCGGACCCGGCCCGAGCCGGGCACGCCCGGGGTCGCCCTGTCGGTCGGTTCAGAGCCCGCGTGGGGAGGATGGACGCGTGACGTCGCGGTTTCGCCTCGCATTCGTCGTCGGGTGTTCGCTGGCCGTGGTGGGCTGCGACTCTTTCAATGCCGGCACGGTCGAATACGCGCCGAACCCTCGGGTGGCGACCGACCTGAAGGACAAGCCCCAGCTCCAGGGGGCCATCACCAAGGCCCTCGCCGACCTCTACGGCCCCTCGCCGGCCGTGATCAAGGTCCCCGCCGACTCGGGCCTCCGCGAGGGCGGCCGCTACCTGGCGAACTACGAGGATGTCGACGGCAACCTCAAGCCGCTCACCTACGTCTCGTCGCAGACGGGCGAGAAGGTGCAGATCGGCGGCGGCTACGGGCTCTATCGCCGCTACTGCCTCCACTGCCACGGCGTCGACGGCGGCGGCGACGGGCCGACGGCCGCGTTCCTCTATCCCCGCCCGCGGGATTACCGGCCCGGCCGGTTCAAGTTCACGTCCGTCGCGCCGAGCAACCCGAAGCCGACGCGCGACGACCTCAAGAAGACGATCAAGTACGGCCTGCACGGCACGTCGATGCCCGCGTTCGAGGCGCTGATGTCGGGCGTCGAGATCGAGCAGGTCATCGACTACGTGGTCTTCCTGAGCATGCGGGGCGAGACCGAGCTGGCGCTGATCGACGAGGCGAAGATCGCCGACAAGGACGACCCGTCGCTGCTCTCCGCCGACACGGTCAAGGACCTGGCCGCGAACGTGATGAACAACTGGAAGGCGACCGAGACGCTCGTCGTCGCCCCGACGGCCCGCCGGACGCCACCGTCCCGCGACAGCGTGCTCCGCGGGCGCGACATGTTCCTCGGCTTCGAGTTCACCGGGCCGAACAACCAGAAGAACAAGACGGCCTGCACCGACTGCCACGGCATCTACGCCATGGGCAACGGGTCGAGCTTCATCGAGAAGAAGCTCTTCGACAAGATCGTCTTCCAGAAGGGCTTCTACGGCGGCGTGCCGATCACCGAGGCCCTGCTCGACAAGGCGATCGAGGAGCGGTTCCTGGAGGTCGAGGACGAGGAAGCCTCCCTCGCGATCAAGCCCGGCGAGCACCACGAGGACCACCGGGCGGGCCTCGACTCGGAGAAGTTCAAGGAGTTCAAGGCCCGGATGAAGACGGCGTGGAACCCCGGGTCGCTCGACGACTGGGGCAACCCGCTCCGCCCGGCCAACCTGAACCTGGGCGTCTACAAGGGCGGCCGGCGGCCGATCGACCTCTACTGGCGGATCACCAAGGGGATCAACGGCGCCAAGATGCCGGCGCACTCGAACCTGATGACCGACGCGCAGGTGTGGGACGTCGTGAACTTCGTGCTCGCCCTGCCGTACGACCCGACCCTGCTCGCCGACGCCGAGGCCCTGAAGAAGAAGGCGGGCGGCCCCATGGCCGCCCCGGCCGCCGCGGCATCGGCCGTCGGCGGCGGCTCGCCCACGGTCGCCTCGGCCCCGCACTGATCGAGACGAATCGCGAACCGCCCCCCGACCGAGACGCCCTCCGCAAGCGCCCGAGACCCGGAGCCGACCCGTGCGTTATTGGAGCTTCCTGTTCGCCGCGGCCGCGATCTTCAGCGTCGGCGTCTACCTCTACGCGCCGTTCGCCGCCGAGTGGTGGCTGCCCGCGGGCCCGGACGCGTCGCAGTCGTTCCTCCACCCGGCCTCGACGGCCGGCAAGCAGATCGACAGCCTGTTCGTGATCATCCTCTGGATCACGGGCCTCGTCTTCATCGGCACCCAGGTCGCGCTCGTCTGGGCGATGCACCGGTTCGCCGACGATCCGACCTCCGACCGCAAGGCGAGCTACTTCCACGGCAGCCAGCGGCTCGAGGTCATCTGGACGATCATCCCGGCGGCGATCCTCGTCTTCATCGCCCTCTACCAGATGGGCACGTGGGCGAGCGTCAAGTTCCGCTCGGAGCAGCCCAAGGTCCCGCCCCTGGCGCGAGATCACCGGCCGGCAGTTCCAGTGGGTGATGCGTTACCCCGGGCCCGACGGCCGGCTCGAGACGACCGACGACCTGCACATGGTCAACGACCTCCACTTCGTGAAGGGCAAGATGGCCCTGATCTACCTGAAGTCGTCCGACGTGCTCCACTCGTTCTACCTGCCGGCCCTGCGGATCAAGCAGGACGCCGTGCCGGGGCTGACGATCCCGGTCTGGTTCGACACCGACCAGGCGGGGCACTACGAGCTCGTCTGCGCCGAGCTGTGCGGGTGGGGCCACTACAAGATGCGCGGGAACGTCACGGTCCACGAGACCCAGCGCGAGTTCGACGAGTGGATGGAATCCGCCCTGAAGGAACAGTCCCGCGACCAGGTCGCCGCGGTCGCCAACGGGTCGCAGGGGAGATGACGAGCCAGCCATGAACACCGAGCACGCGGCAAGCGGGAACGGTCACACCGGCGCGGCGGCCGGCGCACACGCGCACGGCCACGACCACGGTCACGACGACCACATCCACCCCGCGCCGACCAATCCGCTCTTCAAGTACGTCTTCTCGCACGACCACAAGGTCATCGGGATCCAGTTCCTCTTCTCGGGACTGATCTTCTTCGTGCTCGGCGGCCTGCTGGCGATGGCCGTGCGCTGGCAGCTCGCGTGGCCCTGGAAGCCGATCCCGATCCTGTCGCGGCTGATCCCGTCGTTCTCCGAGCACGGGTACGCCGATGCCGCCGGAGTGGTACAACAAGCTCTTCACCATGCACGGCACGGTGATGATCTTCTTCGTGATCATCCCTCTCCTGACGGGCGCGTTCGGCAACTTCCTGATCCCGCTGATGATCGGCGCCCGCGACATGGCGTTCCCAAAGCTGAACATGTTCAGCTACTGGGCGATGCCGCTTCGCGTTCATCGCGATCGCCCAGGCCTTCCTCGCCGACGGCGGCGCGCCCGAGGCGGGCTGGACGGGCTACCCGACGCTCTCGACGGCCACGACCTCGACGCCCGGCTCGCTACGAGGCCCAGACCTGGTGGCTGGTCGCGCTGCTCTTCGTCGGGATCTCGTCGCTGATGGGTTCGATCAACTACATCACGACGATCATCATGCTCCGCGCCCCGGGCATGAAGATGTTCCGGATGCCGATGACGGTCTGGGCGCTGTTCATCACGGCGCTCCTGCAGGCGTTCGCGCTGCCGGTGCTGACCTCGGCGCTGGTGATGCAGCTGCTCGACCGGACGGCCGGGACGAACTTCTTCAGCCCGGCCGGCTGGGTCGTGGCCAACGGGCCGGCGGTCGTGGGCGGCGGGCTGCCGCTGCTCTGGCAGCACCTGTTCTGGTTCTACTCGCACCCGGCGGTCTACATCATGATCCTGCCGGCGATGGGGTTCGTGTCGGACATCATCGCCACGTTCGTCGCGCAAGCCGCTCTTCGGCTACAAGCCGATGGTCTTCGCCATCGCGGGCATCGCCGGGCTGGGCTTCATCGTCTGGGGCCACCACATGTTCCAGTCGGGCATGAACCCCGCCCTGGGCGCGACGTTCATGCTCTCGACGATGATGATCGCCCTGCCCTCGGCCATCAAGGTCTTCAACTGGCTGGGCACGATCTGGGGCGGCCGGCTCCACTTCACGACGGCGATGCTCAACGCGCTCGCGTTCGTGGCGATGTTCATCATCGGCGGCCTGTCGGGCATCTTCATGGCGGCCACCCCGGTCGACATGCATATCCACGACACCTACTTCATCGTCGGCCACATCCACTACGTCCTCTTCGGCGGCAGCACGTTCGGGATCTTCGCGGCGATCACCTTCTGGTTCCCCAAGATGTTCGGCCGGATGATGGACGAGCGGCTGGGCAAGATCCACTTCTTCCTGACGTTCCTCTTCTTCAACGGCACGTTCTTCCTGATGCACATCGTCGGGATGCACGGCCACCCGCGGCGGATCGCCGACCCGACGGTCTACGAGTACCTGCGCGGGGCGGGGATCGTCGGGATGAACCAGTTCATGACGATCTCGGCGTTCTGCCTCGGGCTGACGCAGATCATCTTCGCCTACAACTTCTTCTACAGCCTGTTCGCCGGCCCGAAGGCGCCGCGACAACCCGTGGCACTCGAACACGCTCGAGTGGACGACGACCTCGCCGCCGCCGTACTTCAACTTCGAGCGGATCCCCACGGTCTACCACGCCCCGTACGAGTACAGCGTGCCGGGCGTGGCCGACGACTTCCTGCCGCAGACCGTGCCCCGCCCGGCCGAGGCCGGGCCGCTCGACCCGGTCATGGCCTGAGTGACGCATGGACCCCGAATCCACCCCGATCACGGCGAAGTCCGCGGCCCCGGCCTACCGCGCCGCGCCCCACTGGGCGGCCGTGCTCGCGGCCGTCCTCACCTGGCCGCTCGTGTTCGCGGGCGGGCTGGTGACGACCTATCGCGTCGGCATGGCCGTGCCCGACTGGCCGACGACGTTCGGCCAGAACATGTTCACCTACGACCTGGCCGAGGCCGCCTTCGGCGTCCGCGTCGAGCACATCCACCGGCTCGCCGGCGCGGCGGTCGGGCTCTGCACGATCGTCCTGATGCTCGACTTCCTCGCCTTCGACCGCCGCAGGTCAGTCAAGGCCCTCGGCGTCCTCGCCCTGATCGCGGTCGTCGCCCAGGGGGTCCTGGGCGGCATGCGGGTCCGGAACAATTCGACGACGCTCGCGATGATCCACGGCTGCACGGGGCAGGCCTTCTTCGCGTTCATGGTCGGCTTGGCGGCGGTCACGGCCCGGTCGTGGTTCGCCGCGCGGCGGCCGGTCGCTGGGGACGGGCGGCTGAAGGCCCTGGTTGCGGCGACGCTCATCGTCGCGTACTTCCAGATCGCGCTCGGCGCCTGGCTCCGGCATTACCCGGCGCCCGCCCCGCTCATGAGCCACGCCGGGTCGGCCTTGCTCGTGGTCGCGATCGTCGCCGCGACAATCGTGGCCGTCCGCCGCCGCAAGGCCGAAGTGCCCGGCCTGCTCGGGCCGCTCCGGGCGATCGAGATGACGCTCGGCATTCAGCTCGTGCTGGGGATCGCCGCGTGGTGGATCCTCCGGCCGTTCGACGGGATCGCGCGGGGTGTGAGCACGGCCCAGGCCCTGATCCGCACCGGGCACCAGGCCAACGCCGCCCTGTTCCTGTGCGCGGCCGTCGTTCTGGTGGTGCGGGCCTTCGGGCACGCCGCAGGCGTGCCGGAGGGGAAGCCGGCCGCCGAGTCGGTCGCGGCGGAGTGGCCCGCCGGGCTGGGGGTGGTGGCCTCATGAAGACCGCCGTCCCGATCTCGTCCCGCCTGACCGACGCCCTGCCGGAGGCCGTCCTGGATTCGCTCGCCCGCCGCGGTTCCGCGTACCTTGTCCTGACCAAGCCGCGGATCACCGTGATGGTCCTCGTGACCGTCGCCACCGGCTTCCTGCTCGGCGCGGACGACCGTCTATCCACCGACGTGGCTCGGGACGTCCTCGCTCGCGACGTTTCTGGTGGCGCTGCTCGGCACGGCGCTCGTGGCCGCCGCGGCGAGCGCCTGGAACCAGGTGCTCGAGCGGTCGCGCGACGCCCGGATGCGGCGGACGGCCCGCCGCCCCCTGCCCCTCGGCCTGGTCTCGGCCGGCGAGTCGGCGGCGTTCGCCACGATCCTCGGCGCCGTCGGCGTGGCGATGCTCGCCGTCGGTGCGAATCTCGACCGCGGCCCTCGTCGCCGCTGCGACGTTCTTCCTCTACGTCTGCGTCTACACGCCGCTCAAGCCGCGGACGACGCTGAACACGGCCGTCGGCGCGATCCCCGGGGCCCTGCCTCCGGTGATCGGCTGGGCCGCGGCGACGGGTGGGCTGGGGATCGAGGCGTGGTCGCTGTTCCTGATCCTCTTCCTCTGGCAGTTCCCCCACTTCCTGGCGATCGCCTGGATCCACCGCGACGACTACGCCCGCGGCGGCCACCGGATGCTCCCCTCGGTCGACCCGACCGGGGCGCTGACGGCCCGGCAGGCCGTGATCCACGCCCTCGCCCTGATCCCCGTCGGCCTGCTGCCGGCGGCCGTGGGAATCGCCGGGCCGTTCTACTTCGCCGGGGCGCTGGGCCTGGGATTGTTCTACCTGATCGCCGCGGTCCGGTTCTGGCGCGACGTCTCCGACGCCTCGGCGCGGCGGCTCTTGCGGGCGTCGATCTTCTACCTGCCGGCCGTCCTGCTATTGCTCCTGCTCAACCCGATGCCGGCCTGACCGGATCGCTGACTCCTCGTAAGGAAGGTGGACCCCGACGATGGCACACGCCGCCGCAATCCCGGTCGACCGAGGGACGATGGCCACCGCCGTCCCCCGCGTCCAGGGCCCTCCGGTCTCGCCGGGCAAGGTCGCGATGTGGCTCTTCCTGGCCACCGAGGTGATGTTCTTCACCGGCCTGATCGGCACCTACATCGTCCTCCGCGCCGGCAGCCCGTCGACGGCCTACAGCAACAAGTACCCGCCCAACCAGGTGCCCGTCGGCTTCGCGAGCGACCCCGACGTCAAGGTCTACAACTGGCCCCTGCCCTACGACACGGCGACCAACCCGCTCTCGATCGACCTGACGGCCGTCAACACGTTCATCCTGATCTGCTCGTCCGTGACGATGGTCCTGGCCCTGGCGGCGATCGAGCGGGGCGACAAGGCGAAGCTCACGCTCTACCTGCTCTTCACCGTGCTGATCGGCTCGACGTTCCTCAGCGTGCAGATCTACGAATACTACATGCTGATGAAGGGCCACATCTTCCCGGTCGGCATCAGCGCGACCGGGCACTTCCGGCCGAGCGTCAGCCTGTTCGCGTCGTGCTTCTTCACGATGACCGGGTTCCACGGGGCGCACGTCGCGGGCGGCGTGGTGATGCTCACGTGCCTCCTGATCCAGTCGCTCCGCGGGGCCTACACGCAGGCGGCACCACAGCCCGGTCGAGCTGATCGGGCTCTACTGGCACTTCGTCGACCTCGTCTGGATCATCCTCTTCACCGTCGTCTACCTGATCTGACCCGAGTCGGAACGCGAGGAGTAGAGCCGTGGAAACGTCCCCTCACAACCCGACCCTGGCCGAGATCGACCACGCCCACGGCGACGACCACAGCGGGCACGTGAGGACCTACATCAAGGTCTTCCTCTCGCTGCTGGTCTTCACGCTCATCGAATACTTCTACGCCCACTGGTACAAGGAGTGGTTCATCGTCCTGGTGCTCGGGCTGATGACCTGGGCCGTGATCAAGGCGACGCTGGTCGGCCTCTACTTCATGCACCTGAAGTACGAGGGGAAGTGGGTCTACGGGATGCTCGTCCCGGCGGGCATCCTGGCGACGATCTTCGTCTGCGCCCTGATCCCCGACGTGGCGATGCAGCCGGTGACGGAGATCAACGAGCCCGACGACGAGGGCGCCGCCGCCTCAGCGGTGGCGCCGCGGCCGACGCTCTCGGAGATGGTGCCGGGGGGGAAGGCCGAGGAGACGCCGCGGCAGGGTGCGCCGCACTGATCGTTGGTGTCTGCCCTGCGTTCGTGAGATCCTCCCGTGCTCGCCTCCTATCGGCTCGGCCTGGCGATCGTCGCCGCCACGATCCTCGTCGCGGCCGGGCTGACGCTCGGCTTCGTCCCGTCGACCCCGCGGTTCTCCCGCGCAGGGTATGACCTCGGCGACGGCGCGTTCCCGCTCGGGCATTTCACGCTGACGGAGCGGTCGGGGCGGACGGTCACGCGACGCCGACCTCGCCGACGAGGTCTGGGTCGCCTCCTTCATCTTCACGCGCTGCCCGTCGTCGTGCCCGAGGATCGTCGAGACCCTCCGCGGCCTCCGCGCGGGGCGGCTGAAGGACGCGCCGGTGCGGTTCGTCAGCATCTCGGTCGACCCCGAGCACGACACGCCCGCGGTCCTCGCCGACTTCGCCAAATCGCGCGGGCTCGACGGCCTGAACTGGTGGTTCCTGACCGGCGACAAGACGCGGATCTACGACCTGATCCTCCAGGAGTTCCACCTCCCCGTCGCCCCCGGCGACGGCGGCCCCGAGGCCGTGGCGCACTCCGACCGGCTCGCGCTGGTCGACCGCGGCAGGGTCGTCGGCGTCTACTCGAGCGGCGACCCCGAGGCGATCGACGCCCTCGTCGACCAGGCCAAACGGCGCGGCGGGCTGGCGAAGCCGTGGGTCCGCGCCCTGCCGGCGGTGAACGCCACGCTGAACGCGACGTGCGGCCTGCTGCTGGCGATCGGCCTGTCGATGATCCTCGCCGGCCGCTGGAAGGCCCACGCCGTCTGCATGATCTCGGGCACGATCGTCGGCGCCGTCTTCCTCGGCTGCTACCTCGTCTATCACTACCACGTCGGCAGCGTCCCGTTCCGCGGCACGGGCGGGGCGCGGTTCGCCTACTTCACGATCCTGATCTCGCACACCGCCCTGGCCGCGCTCGGCGTCGTCCCGCTCGCGACGATGACCCTCGCCCGCGCCCTGCGGCGGCGGTTCGACGCCCACGCGCGGATCGCCCGGGTGACGTTTCCGATCTGGATGTACGTCTCGATCACGGGCGTCGTGATCTACGTGATGCTCTACCAGCTTCCCATTCCCCCGCCGATGGCGGGCGCTTAGAATGCCGTTGGAAGGGGACATGACCATGCGGACCGTCAAGTCGCTGCTGCCTGTGCTCGCCGTCGCCCTGGTGCTGCTGGTCGCGTCCGACGCCCTGGCCTGCCCGGGCTGCAAGGAGGCGATGGCCGACCAGCAGGGGATGGACGCGGCGGGGGTCCGCAACGGCTACTTCTGGTCGATCCTCTTCATGATCGGCACGCCCTTCAGCCTGCTCTCGGCCGGCGCCGTCGCCGTGGTCCGCGCCGTCAAGCGCGGGGCCTTGCCGGAGCTTTGATCGTGGGCCTCACCGGCCCGGCGTCGATGCCAGGTACTTCAGAGCCTTGAGGCTCGGCAGGAAGAAGTACGCGCCACCGCGGACGGTGACGAAGCCGCCGAGCCCGTGGAGCGACCGCCGCACGGGCGTGCGCGGGATCGTCATCGAGCCCGACGGCGGGCCGCCGGGCTGGCCGAAGATCGGGTCGCGCTCGTCGTAGAGGCCGTTGAACGACGGGCCGCCGATCCACGTCTGCTGGACGAACTCGAACTGCCGCTCGATGTTGGCGTTGATGGCCATGAACATCAGCCCGCGTTCCCGCGCGTCGCTCGCGTCGAGCGGGTCGTCCACCTTGGGCCCGTACGACCGGGCGCGGCGGATCAGGCGGTGCCGCTTGGTGAGCTTCAGGGCCTCGGCCTGGTCGTCGCCCAGCGTGTCGCGAGGGTTGGCGCGGCGGGTGTGGGCGCCGAACGGGCAGCCGAGGCCGGAGGGGTCGACGGCCTTGTAGAGGAACTGGTTCTCCTCGGCCCGCGACGGGTCGTCCTTCTCGGGCGTGACCGCCATCGGCGCGCCGCTCGGCCAGCGGCCGATGAGCTTCGCCCCGAGCTTCTCACGCTCGTAAGGATTGCTCTGTCCTCCCGAATCCTTCGTCGCAGCGTCGAGATAATTCCAGAGCTTCGGCACGTCCTGCGCGACCTGGCGGACAACCAGGTACGTGCCGTTGCGGCCGAGGTCGGGCAGGGCGCCGGTGGGCGTCGTGAACGTCGGCAGGATCCCGTTCGGGTCCGCCCCCGCCGGCAGGTCGACGGCGTCGGGCAGGACGTCGTATTCGTTGTTGTAGCCGAGCAGGAACTCGCCGGCCTTGATGACGTTCGTGTCGCCGTAGGCCGCGTCGACCGGGGCGGCGGCCGGGGGATGGACGGGCGGAGGGCTGCCCTCGATGACCGGCTGCGAGATGCCGTCGTGGAAGCCGAAGTGCTCGCGCTCGTCGGGCCAGAGCTGCGTGGCGATCGGGTCGACGACGAGCGAGAGCCCCGCCAGCGCGGCGCGCTCGGCGGCCACGGCCGCGTCGAGGCCGGCCTGCGTCTTGGCGAAGACCATCGCGATCGCGTCGACCTCCTTGCCGGGGCCGCCCCAGGTCCAGTCGCTCGGCGCGCTGGCGTTGTCGTCGCCGAGGATGTTCTGGCGGTTCGGGGACGCCATGCCTTCGAGGAACGCCGTCGGGAACGTGGCGAGCGTCGTCTCGCTGAAGCCGAGCTTCGCGAGGCCGGTCCGGCTCACGGCCACGTTCAGGTAGGGCTCGTCGCCCCGCGCCACGGCCTTCTGCGCCGTCGTCACGCGCCCCGACGGCCGAGGCGAGCCACGCGCGGGCCCGGGCCGCGTCGTCGATGCGGAGGAGCAGGTTCGCGGAGTACGGATGCTTGCCGAAGCCCTTGAGGACCATCCCCTGGACGTCGTCCCAGTCGATCGTCGGCGCGGTCGCGGCGGCCATGTCGAGTCCTCCCGCGGGCCCGCTCAGAAGAGCGCAAGCCACGCCTTTTCGGCCTTCGCGTCCATCGGGCCGAACAGGCCCTCGCGGATCGCGGCGTTGGCCTCGATGTTCTGCACGCTCAGGTCGGGATACGCGCTGTACCAGGCGAGCGACGGCACCTGGCTCTTGCGGGTGATCGTCTTGAACCGCAAGCTCGTCGGTCGCGCCGCCGGAGATCAGGAAATAGCTCCGCGGGAAGCCGACGGTGTTGCTCCAGATCGCCGTCAGGCCGGGGCTCGCGCGGTCGATGAAGTCGTCGAGGTAGTTCTCCCAGCTCCCGTCGTAATTGCTCAGAAAGAGCAGCCGCCGGCCGCCGTCGATGACGACCCAGCCGCGAAGTGGATCGTCGCGATCCCCGACAGGTTCCCCTTGTTCAGCGAGACGGCCGCGAGGAAATGGATGAGCCAGAGGACGGCCTTGAGGATCACCATGCGGAACAGGCCCGGCTTCACCGGCTCGACGCTCGCGAAGTGGTTCTGCACGACGCGGTTCTCCAGGCTCGCGACGTCCTGGACCTGCGAGTGGTCGGGCTGGGCGTCCGCGACGAAGTCGGTCGACTCCTTCCACCGGAGCAACGCGACCAGCCCGGCGATGACGACGAGGGCCCCGAGATCCCACCAGGGCCATCCGAAGTAGAGAAGGACGAGCAGGAGGACGACCGCCACGACCTCGAGCGCCGTGAGGATCGCGTCGCCGTGCCGGACCAGGAACGGCCGCGGGGGAACGTCCTGGCCCAGACGAGGTCGGGCGCGGACCGGACGTGATCCTGGATCATCTTGCGGACGGCGCCGGGCGTCATCGCGGCCAGGGCGGCGTCGCCCTTCGCGTCGAGGACGCCCTCGAGCGTCATGCGGAGCTTGCGCTCGGCGAGGATGCGGTCGACGGCTCAGCCCGCGCCAGCCGATGTAGTAGCAGTCGTAGCCGATGTTGTCCTTGAGCAGCCAGTCGATGACCTGCCGATCGGACGCCCCCGCGGGGTAGCCCGTGCAGTGGCCGTAGATCAGGTCGATGCCCGCCCGCGCCTTGGCGACGATCTCGCCCAGGGCCGACTCGACCGGCCCGTCGACGTTGAGCTCGAAGAAGAGGAGCGGGCCGGTCACGTCGTCGGCGTCGACGACGAACCAGGTCATGAAGTGGACCGCGGCGAACTGGGTGAACGGGACGTGCGGGTTGCCCGTGACGTCATCGCCGATCGCCGTGAGCAGCGTCCGCAGGTCGGCGAGCCGCGCGGGATCGATCGGCTTGCGGATCGTCGCGCCGGACTGGGTGGTCGTCTCGTCGAGCGGAGAAGTCGCGGGATTCATGCGTCGAACTCCACGACCAGTCGATCGGGGAACGGCCCGTCGTAGGCGATCCGCCCGGCCGAGCCCCAGGCCCGGCGGAGGCCGTCCTTCCGGAGCAGGGCCATCGCGAGCTCCGGCAACTGGACCAGGTTGATCGGCCGCCCGTAGCAGGAGTGCATGCCGTGGCCGAAGTGGAGGTACGAGGCCACGGGTCGGTCGACGCGGAACGTGCCCGGGTCGACGAACGCCGCGGGGTCGAACATGCTCGAGAGCGTGCCGAGCAGCACCTTCGTCCCGGCCGGGATCGCCGTCCCGCCGACCGTCGCGCCACCGCGGCAGAACCGCAGCAGGGCGGGCGCCTGCGGGTTGTAACGCAGGGCCTCGAGCACGTATTGCAGGACCGTCGCCTCGCCGCCGGCCTTCGCCGCGGCCTGGGCCGCGGCCAGCTGCTTCGGGCGACTCAGCAGGACGTCCATCGCCTGCGCAGCGCGGCCGAGGTCGTGTCGACGGCGCCGACGATCAGGCCCGTGACGTTGCGACGGACGCCGTCGTCGTCGAGCGAGTCGCCCGGGCCGGACTGCATCCGCAGCAGGCGGGTCAGGAAGTCGTCGGGGCCGGGCGAGCCCGAGGCCAGCTCGGCCTTTCGTCGGGCGATCAGGGCGTTGAGATAGTCGCGCAACTGGTCGGCATAGCCCGCGGCGGCCTGGCTGATCTCGGGGATGTCGGATTGGTTGAGGAAGACCTCATAGAAGAGCACGCGCAACCAGCGCATCATCGCCTGCTCGTTAGGCCCCGGTGTCCCGAAGAACTGGGCCACGACGCGCGTCGGCACGACCCGGCACAGCCCGGTCACGACGTCGAGCCGGCCCCCCTTCCCGGCCTCGTCGACGAGCGCCTTCGCCTCGCGTGCCACGATCGCGCGAATCGTCGCGAGGTCGGGGGGACCCATCGCCCGTCGGAGGATGCCGGCCTCGCGGTCGTACTGCGGCCCGCGGTCCCACCCCAGGATGAACGGGGCGTGCATCCGGTCCATCCGCGCACCGTTGATCTCGGCGATCGTGAACTCCGTGTCGCGCTCGAACGCATCGACCACGTCGGCATGCCGCGCCACCAGCGCCGTCTGGCCAAACACGAAGACAGGCTTGAACCGCCGCAGGAGCCCGAACGCGAACCGGAGCACGCCCGCATTGAACGCGATCGCGCTGAAGAGCTGCGAGAAGAACGCCGCGATGCCCGTCGCCGGCTTCACGCCGTCGGTCCAGGCATGTCCCCGGTCCTCGCGATAGAGCCGGAGCGCGAACTGGCCGGCGGGCGTCGCGCGGAGCCTGAGGACGTCCGCGCGCATCGCCGCCGGCGCCTCGTCGAGCGTCGGCAGGGCGCCGGCGTAGCCGTCGGGGAAGAGCGCGGGGCCGGTCAGGGACGCGAAGGCGACGTCGGCGGCCGTCAGGCGGTCGCCCGTCAGGTAGCGCCGGCCGTCCTTCAGGCGGTCGGCGACGAGCGCGAAGGCGTCGTCGATCTCGACCATCGACTCCCGGGCCGAGGTCGGCGTGACCCCGATCCCCTTCGTCATGATCCACTTCATGAGCGGGTAGAACACCGTCGCGACGGCCCGCTCCCAGGCCGGCGCACCCCGCTTCCAGGTGCGGAGCATCGGCCCGCGCTCGGGCAGCATGTACGAGTAGGCCCACAGCCGCACGGCCAGGCCGGTCTTCGTGTAGAACCGGTCGAGCGAGCGGGCCGACGTCGGGGTCGCCGTCGGGGACGAGCCGCTCGGCGGGGATGCTGCGGGCCTCCCAGTAGTCGAGGATCACGCGGGCGTTGGGCAGCAGGCCCTCCGGCACGACGAGCCCCGGCAGCTCATCCGTATGCCGGACGAGCAGGAAATGCAGGAGCGGGACGTGCGACTCCTCGCGGTACTCGGCCCCGCGCCGGTCCATCACCCAGCGGGCCAGCTCGGCGTAGGGGCTCACGCCGTACGAGATCATCCGGTACGGCCTGTGGCGGTAGAAGACCGAGTAGGGCATGAGCGACTCTCGACGTGCGGCGAACGCCTCGCGGGACTCGGACCGGCACATGAACGTCCCGCAATGACGCCTCGCCGACCCGAGAGCCTACGGGGCGCGTGGTCCCGAGGCAAGCGGGCATGTCCGAGATATCTATGGCCAGAGGCGGCGGGAAACCGGCCAGACAATTCAAGGGCGCGGGACCCTGGCGTCGGCGGCGGCCCTTCGGTAGAACTCGGTCCGTCGCGACCCGCGTCGATCCCCGCCCCGGCGGATCATGGGAGGCATGGCATGGCCGTCGCGCGGACCCTCGCCATCGTGCTCGCGGCCGTCCTCACAGCGTGCGGGAGCGCGCGTGCCGCGGACCGCCGTCCGAGCATCCTGCTGATCCTGCCCGACCAGTGGCGGGGCCAGGACCTCGGGTGCATGGGCAACCCGCGACGTCCGCACGCCGAACCTCGACCGGCTGGCCGCGCAGGGCGTCCTGTTCCGCAACACGTTCGCCAACACGCCCGTCTGCTGCCCGGCCCGGGCGAACATCCTGACGGGCAAGTACGCCCACAGGAACGGCATGGTCGCCAACGACCTGCGGCTGCGGGAGTCGGAGACGACGCTCGCCGAGATCCTCGCCGCCGAGGGCTACCGCACCGGCTTCATCGGCAAGTGGCACCTCGACGGCGGCCCGCGGCTGCCCGGCTTCGTCCCGCCCGGGCCGCGGCGGCAGGGCTTCGCGTTCTGGGCCGCCAACGAGTGCAGCCACGACCACTTCCACCCGATCTACTTCCGCGACGCCGACCGGCCGATCGTCGAGCGACCGGTTCGAGCCCGAGGTCTGGACCGACCGGGCCATCGAGTTCCTCAAGCGAGGCCGGCGACGCCCCGTTCTTCCTGGTCGTGTCGATGGGCCCGCCGCACGACCCCTACGGGGCGCCCGAGCCGTTCATGAAGCTCTACGACCCGGCCACGCTGACGATGCGGCCGAACTGGGTCGAGGGCGTGCCCGGGGCCGGCCGCAAGGAGATCGCCGCCTACTACGCGGCGATCACCGCCGTCGACGAGCAGGTCGGGCGGCTCATGCAGGCCCTGGACGACCTCGGCCGGGCCGAGGACACGATCGTCGTGTTCACGTCCGACCACGGCGACATGCTCGGCTCGCACGGCCGGCGGCTCAAGCGGAAGCCCTGGGAGGAGTCGATCCGCGTGCCCGGCATCGTCCGCTACCCCGCGAAGGTCGCAGCCGGGCCGGACGATCGGAGGCCCTGCTCACCCACGTCGACCTGGCCCCGACGCTTGCTCTCCCTCTGCGGCCTGCCCGTGCCCGGCGGCGATGCAGGGCGGCGACCTCTCGGGCGTCGTGCTCGGCCGGACCGACCGCGGGCCGGACTCGGCCTTCTTCCAGATCTTCGTCCCCTTCGCCGGCGACGGCACCCCGCGCCCCTGGCGGGGCGTGCGCACCGACAGCGTCATGTACGCCCGGACGGAGGCGGGCCCGTGGATGCTCTACGACCTGGAGGACGATCCCTACGAGATGAAGAACCTGGCCGATGACCCGGCGCACGCCGCGCTCCGGGACCGGATGGAGGCGAAGCTGGCGGCCTGGATGAAGCGGACGGGCGACTCGTGGGCCTTCGACTCGATCGGCCTCCGTCGAGGACGACGGCCGCCTCTACCGGTTCGAGGCGTTCTACATCGATCCGCGAGTACCTCGACTGGGCCGCGAAGCACCCGGACCTGGCGCCTCGCGACTGAGCCGCGATCCGCCCCCCGCGCGCAGAGCGGGCGCGACCCGGTGCCGGGCCCTCCTGTTTGGATTAAGATCGACTTATCTCACCGCCGCGATCGGCGTCTGCCGCGCCGCGGCCGGGCCGGATTCGGGGCCTTCGGGCTTCGGATCGGGGCCTCCGACCCGGTCGGGATCGACCCGGGCTCAGACGCGCCGAGCGAACCCGGCGCGACCGCCTCCGCGGACTCCGACCTCGTCGGATGATCATCCTTATCTTCTTTAGTTTCATCGACTTGCGACTCGGACCGGACCAGGTCAGCCCCCGACTTCTCCAGCGCGATCAGCTGCTGAATCGTCGCCCTCAGCGACCGATCGATCGCCATCTCATACCGATGCCGCAGCTTCCCCTCCTCCGAACCGTCGCAGTACGCCGCCGCCACGGCGCGGTGCGCAACTCGGACGGGTCGGGCATCGTGGCGCGGAGCTCGCGGAGCCGCTGGACCTTCTCGGCCACCGCACGCTTCAGCAGCTCGACGGCCGCCGCGCGCTCCTCCTCGGGGAGAGGGAAGATGACCACGCAGTGGCCGTAGTCGAAGCACGGCCGCTCGGCGAACTCGGCGTTATTCGCCGCCAGCAGCCGCGCCGAGGCCCTGGGGATCGGACCCGCGTTGTGCGGGTACTCGTCGAGGCGGTGCCTGGTCACGAGCATTAGCCGCTGGTGGTAGTGCGGCTGGTCCCAGCCCGAGGGCCCGGCCTCGAGGGCGCGCTCGAGCTCGCCGCAGGAGTCGATGATGCGGTCGATGCCCGTGGCGTCCATCTCCAGCAGGGACAGGGCTCCGCCCGGGTCGGTGGCGGCGCGGGAGACGGCGCGGTCGGCGCGGTTGAAGCGTTCGAAGTCGAAGGCGTCGCCGGCCAGTTCGGCGCGGCGTCCGAGCCAGGCGGCCTCGGCCTTGACGGCCCGGTTCAGCCGCCACGAGGCGATCGCGGCCCGCCGGACGAGCACGGCGCGGGTGTGGCTTTGGGGATTCCAGTCGTTGTCCCAGGCCAGGAATTCGGCGTCCAGAGCCGCGGGGTCCTCGCCGGGGAGGATGAGGTGCACGGCGCAGAGGCCGTGGGTCACGCCGTTGAACTTGGAGACATCCTTGCCCTCAGGCGTGATGGGGCCCTTGGACTTCCTGCCGTTGATTCGGCTCGCCTCGCGCTGCTTCTCGGTACGCATGGGTGCTTTCCCCTGGTTGGTGGGTTCGTGGCGCCGCCGTTTGGCCGTGCGCGACGTCGCGCGGCCTCCATACCAGTTAGGATCGCAATTCGGGGCGAAATCGTTCTGCCGGCCCGGGAAAACAGTGGCAGGAGTGCCCTGTCGAAAACCTTGGCTCGGAAGGCTTGGGGCTGCCTGGGGCTCGCCTTCGGCTCGACCCCAGGCACCCAGCCTCGAGGTTCCCAGGTTTTCCACAGAGCAGGTCAGGAGCCTGAAATCGACGGCTCCTGACCCCGCTTTGTCCGTCAACGAGTTGTACGGGCCACCCGGATCCCGCGATCGCCGGCCAAACTGACGCACGGCCCATCTCGGTGCTCGCTGGACGGCGGCGGCGGATTCTTGTTCAATCAGTGTTCAGCAACCCGACGGTCGAACCGACCCCGCCCCTGGCCCTCGGCCCCCTCGCGAACCATGAAACCGATCCTCTCCGCCCTGCTGGGCCTGATCTTCCTCGCCGCGCCGGCCCTGGCCGTCAACCCCTCGGTCCGCGGCATGAAGCCCGTCGGCGGCCGGCGCGGGACCGACGTCGCGGTGACGCTGACCGGGCAGCGGCTGGCCGACGCGCGGGAGATCCTCTTCTATCAGCCCGGGATCACGGTCACGAAGCTCGAGGCGGCCAAGGACGGCCAGGTGACGGCGACCTTCAGGATCGCGCCCGACGCCGCGCTCGGCCTGCACGACTTCCGGCTCCGCACGGCGACGGGGATCAGCCCGCTGAAGACGTTCAGCGTCGGCGTCCTGCAAGGAGGTGACCGAGGTCGAGCCCAACAACGACTTCGCCCGGCCGCAGCCGATCGCGATGAACGTCACCGTCAACGGCGTGGCCGACAACGAGGACGTCGACTACTACGCGGTCAAGGCGAGGAAGGGCGAGCGGATCACGGTCGAGGTCGAGGGCATCCGGCTCGGCCTGACGCTCTTCGACCCGTACGTGGCGATCCTCGACTCGCGGCGGTTCGAGCTGGCAAGTCGAGCGACGACTCGGCGCTGATCTGGCAGGACGGCTTCGTCTCGGTCGTCGCCCCCGAGGACGGCACCTACATCATCGTCGCCCGCGAGAGCGCCTACGCCGGCAACGCCAACTGCCTCTACCGGCTCCACGTCGGCAACTTCCCCCGGCCGACCGCGACCGTCCCGGCCGGCGGCAAGGTCGGCGAGGCGGTGACGGTGCGCTGGATCGGCGACGTGCTGGGCGAGACGGACGACGACCCTGACGCTCCCGGCGACGCTCGACCGCGACTTCGGCCTGGTCGCCCGCGACGAGCGCGGGACCGCCCCCTATCCCGAACGCGTTCCGCCTCAGCCCGTTCGGCAACACGATCGAGGCCGAGCCGAACGACACCGCACGCGAAGGCCACGCCGTTCGCGCCGCCGGTGGCGCTCAACGGCGTGATCGGCAGCGCCGGGGGACGTGGATCTCTACGTCTTCAAGGCGAAGAAGGGCCAGGCGTACGACGTCCGCGTCTTCGCCCGGCAGATCCGCTCGCCGCTCGACTCGGTGCTGTCGATCGCCGCGAAGGGCGGCGGCCGGGTCGGCGGCAACGACGACCGCGGCGGGCCCGACAGCTACATCCGATTCACCGCCCCGAAGGACGGCGAGTACGTCGTCTCGGTGACCGACCACCTGAAGAAGGGCGGGCCCGACTACGTCTACCGCGTCGAGATCGGCCCGGTCGCGCCGAGGCTCGACGCTGAGCACGCCGAACGAGTCGCTCCGCCGCGGGCACGCGGACGATGGCCGTGGCCGTGCCGCGGGGGAACCGCCAGGCGATCCTGATCAACGCCACCCGCGCCGACTTCGGCGGCGCGCGTCGACCTGTCCGCCTCGGGTCTGCCCGCGGGCGTGACGTTCGAGGCCGACGACGATGGCCGCCGGCACCGCCGTCGATGCCCGTGCTCTTCTCGGCCGCGGCCGACGCACCCGTGGCCGCGACCCTGGCCACGGTCACCGGCAAGCCGGTCGACTCGAAGCTCGACATCCCCAGCGAGTTCACGTCGACGGCCGAGCTGGTCCTCGGCCAGAACAACGTCCCGTTCTGGACCCGCACGGTCGACTCGCTCGCCGTGGCCGTGACCGAGGAGGCGCCGTTCACGATCGACGTCGTCGAGCCGAAGGTGCCGATCGTCCGCGGCGGGACGATGGACCTGAAGGTCGTCGCCCAGCGGAAGCCCGGCTTCACCGCGCCGATCGCGGTCGTCGCTGCCGTGGAACCCGCCGGGGGTCTCCTCGAAGGCGGAGCATCGGTGATCCCCGAGGGGAAGGACGAGGCGCCGATCCTCGCTGAACGCCAACAACGGCGCCGCGCTGACCACCTGGAAGATCGTCGTCAACGGCACCTACATCGAGCCCCCGCCCGGCCGCCGCCCCCCGGCACCGCCGGCCCGCCGCGGACCGGGGCCGGCCGGCTCACGGTCTCCTCGCGGCTTCGCGAAGCTGACGGTCGCGCCGCAGTTCCTGACGCTCAAGTTCGCGCCGGTGAGCGTCGAGCAGGGCAAGGACGTCGACCTGGCCGTGAAGGTCAACAAGGCGGTCGACTTCCCCGGCGAGGCGAAGGTGACGCTCGTCGGCCTGCCCAACAAGGTGACGGCCGAGCCGGCCGACGATCACGAAGGACAGCACCGAGGTCGTCTTCCACCTGAAGACCGACCCGGCCACGCCGGTCGGCGAGGCGAAGAACCTGTTCTGCCAGGTGGTGATCACCCGCGACGGCGAGCCGATCGTCGCACAACCTCGGCACCGGCCGGCTCCGCGTCGACGCCCCGCTGCCGCCGAGGAAGACCGCCGCTCCCGCCGCGAAGCCGGCCGTCGCCGCCGCCGGCGCGACCAAGCCGCTCAGCCGGCTCGAGAAGCTCCGCCTCGAGAGCCGCGAGCGGGCCAGGGCCGCGCTCGAGAAGCCGTGAGCGGCCCGGCGCGCCTGCGCGGTCAGCTCCCCCGGTACGTCGAGTAGCCGAACGGGCTGAGCAGGAGCGGGACGTGATAGTGCGCGCCGGCGACGTCGACCCGGAACGAGACGACGACCTCGGGGTAGAACGTGTGCAGGCCCCGGCCGATGAAGTAGGCCGCCGTGTCGAACCGGAGCGAGTAGACCCCGGCGTCGAGCGGGCGATCGGCGGCGAGCAGGCCGGGGATGCGGCCGTCGGCGTCGGTCGATGCCGCGGGCGAGCTCGGACCACTTGCCGTCGCCGCCGCGGGCCGAGAGGGCGACGGCCATGCCCGCCGCGGGCCGGCCGGTCGTGAGGTCGAGGACGTGGGTCGTGATCGGGCTCATGACAGGAGCTTCCTCAGCCGGATCGCGGTGATCTTCGCCTGCTCGGCCGCGGCGACCGCCAGCTCGGCGTCGGGCTCGTTGGCCAGCCGCTCGCGGAGCAGGCCGAGCATCTCATCGGCCGTCTTGCCGGTCGCGCAGACGATGAAGATGTGGCCGAACTTCGCCTCGTAATCGCGGTTCCCCTCGGCCAGCGCCCGGAGGGTCGACTCGGACGCGCCCGCGACGCCGGCCTGCTCGCCCGAGGCCCACGCGGCGGTCGCGGCGAATTTGGCGCGGAGGGCGTCGACGTCGCCGATCCTCGGATGGGCGGCGAACGCCTCGAGCCAGTCCGCATCGGTCGAGCTGCCTTCCAGATCCGCTCGGCGGCGTCGAACAGGTCGGCCTCGGTGGCGAACGGCCGGAGGCCGGCCATGCGGTCGGCCCACCGCGTCGAGCCGCAGCAGCGGAGGAGCTCGGCGCGGGCGTCCGATCGCGGCCAGGCCATTGAGCCGGTCGAGCCCCGGCGCAGGCCGCGACGAGCGCACGCGCCCGAGGGCTCGCCTTCGATGAGACCGTTCGCGCGCGATCTCGCGGCCCCGCAGGTAGGTCGCCACGACGCGCCCGCGGAGCGTGCGCCCGTCGTACGGCGTGGCCGGGTGACGGTGATGCAGAGACGTCGCGTCGACGACGAGCTCGCATCCGGATCGAACACGACGAGGTCGGCGTCGAAGCCCGGGGCGATCGCCCCCTTGCGCGCCCGAGCCCGACGAGCGCGGCGGGGTGGCGGGCCATCCAGCGGGCGACGTCGTCGAGCGTGAACCCGCGGCGGCGCGCCTCGGTCCAGACGGCCGGCAGGGCGAGCTGGAGCGAGGCGATCCCGCCCCACGCCCGCGACAGGTCGCCGCTGTCGAGATGCTTTAGCTCCGGCGGCGCGGGCGAGTGATCGGTGCCGATCGTGTCGATCAGGCCGTCGCGCAGGCCCTCCCAGAGCCGCTCGCGGTTCTCGCGCTCGCGGATCGGCGGGGCGCACTTGAACCGGGTGTCGCCGTCGGGGATCTCCTCGGCGGCGAACGTGAGATAGTGCGGGCACGTCTCGACCGTCAGCGGCAGCCCCTCGGCGCGGGCCGCCGCGATCATCGGCAGCGCGTCGGCCGACGCGAGGTGGACGACGTGGACGCGACACCGCGTCTCGCGGCAGAGCGCGATCAGGAGCCGGATCGCCTCGACCTCCCACGCGGCGGGCCGCGAGGCGAGCCAGGCGGCATAGCTCCGCGAGTCGGCGGCGTCCATCGGCCCGTCGCGTCGCCGCGGCACGAGCTCGGCGTGGACGAGCAGCGGCAGGCCGCGCCGGGCGAGGATCGGCATGGCGGCGCGGAGGTCGGCCTCGGTCGCGTTCGGGAACTCGTCGATGCCCCGAGTGGCAGAGGAACGCCTTGAACCCCAGCACGCCCGCGTCGGCCAGCGGCTCGATCTGATCGACATTTCCCGGGACGATCCCGCCGTAGAAGCCGCAGTCGACCCGGAGCCGGCCCGCGGCGGCCTCGCGCTTGGCGGCCAGGGCCTCGGGCGTCGTCGTGACGGGGTCGCTGTTGAGCGGCATGTCGACCAGCGTGGTGATCCCGCCCGCGGCGGCGGCGCGGGTCGCCGTGTCGAACCCCTCCCAGTCGGTCCGGCCCGGGTCGTTGATGTGGACGTGCGTGTCGATCAGCCCCGGCAGGACGACCAGATCGCCCACGTCGATCACGCGGCACGCGCCGTGGTCGATCGCCGTGGGCGCCGACCGCGGCGATCCTCTCGCCGCGACGGCGATCGCCGCCTCGCGGATGCCGGCCGGGGTGACGACGCGGCGGCTCCGGAGGGTCCACGCGTCGGCGCTCATGCGGCTCACGCCTCCGCGTGCGCTCCTCGGGTATCATCGCCGGGCGATCCGCCGACCACGAACCCGCGCGAGGAGGCCCCGCCGATGCCCGCCGTCCTGACGTCGCACGCCTACGGCAAGTCGCGGGTCCGCCTGACCCGCGTGACCCGCCGGCCCGACCGCCACGAGGTCCGCGAGCTGACCGTCGACATCCGGCTCGAGGGCGACTTCGCCGCCTCGTACACGCTCGGCGACAACTCGAAGGATCATCGCGACCGACACGATGAAGAACGTCGTCTACGCGCTGGCCGCAGGGCCGGCCGGCCGAGGCGATCGAGGACTTCGCCGCGGTCGTCGCCGGGCCACTTCGTCGAGTCGCACGCCCACGTCGAGTCGGCCACGGTCCGGCTCGTCGAGCAGCCCTGGCGGCGGATCGCGGTCGACGGCGCCGAGCATCCCCACGCCTTCGTCGGCGGCGACGCGAGAGGCGCGCACGGCCCGCGTCCGCCGCGACCGCAAGGGCCTGCGCATCGAGTCGGGCCTCGACGACCTGCTGGTGCTCAAGACCGCCGGCTCGGGCTTCGTCGGGCTTCCTCCGCGACCGCTACACGACCCTGCCCGAGGTCACCGACCGGATCTTCGCCACCGAGGTCCAGGCCCGCTGGCTCTACGCCGCGACGGCGCCGGTCGACTGGGACGAGGCCCACGCCCGCATCCGCACCGCGCCTGCTGCGAGACCTTCGCCACGCACCACGAGCCTGTCGGTCCAGCAGACCCTGCACGCGATGGGCGAGGCCGCGCTCGACGCCTGCGCCCGAGGTCGAGGAGATCACCCTGACCATGCCGAACAAGCATCGCCTCCTCGTCGACCTGAGCCCGTTCGGCCTCGAGAACGCCAACGAGATCTTCGTCGCGACCGACGAGCCGTACGGCCTCGATCACCGGCACGCTCCGGCGCGGCTGATGTTGCGTTCATGACATGGGTGTCTCATCGGACGCGAGCCGCGCGAGCGTCCGCGCCAGGACCGCGACGCCGCGCGGCGATCTCCTCGGGGCTGCTGTACTCCTCGGGCCGGTGGCTGAAGCCGTCCCGGCAGGGGATGAAGATCATCGCCGGTCGGCGCGATCCGGGCCATGAACAGCGCGTCGTGATAGGCGCGGCTGACCATCCGCCGGCGCGGGCAGGCCGAGGTCGCGGCACGACGCCTCGATCGCACTCGATCACCGCGGGCCGCCGATCGCGCGGGCGGGTCGGCGTTGAGCGTGCTCGACCGAGGCCCGCAGGCCGCGTGCCGCCGGCGATCGCGGCCGATCGCCTCGCGGATCTCGCGCGACGACCCGGTCGCGCGGTCCGGCGTCGATGTCGCGGACGTCGATCTCCAGGGTCACGCGCGACGGGGATGCCGTTGATCGCCCCGGGCTCGACGCGGCAGACGCCGACGGTGGCGACCGAGTCGGCGCCGCCCGACTGCGCGGGCCGCGGCCTCGACGGCCAGGACGACCTCGGCCGCGCCGCAGAGCGCATCGCGCCGCTCGGGCATCAGGACCGTCCCGGCGTGGCCGCCCTCGCCGTACGAGCTCGACGCGCAGCGCCGCCGGGGCCGCGATCGCCGTCGACGACGCCGATCGGCACGCCCTCGCGCTCGAGGATCGGCCCCTGCTCGATGTGCAGCTCGACGAAGGCCGCGTAATGGCCCGGCGGCGAGCCGCACGCCTTCGAGCGGGCCGAGGAACCCCGCATCGCGGCGGACCTCGTCGAGCGTCCGGCCCTCGGCGTCCCGCAGCGCGGCCAGGGCCTCGGCCGTCGAGCGCCCCGGCCAGTCGCCCGGCTGCCCAGGCAACCGACGCCGAACCGCGTCGGCTCCTCGCTCGTGAACATGCACCAGCTCGATCGAGCGGGCGGGCTGGAACCCGGCGCGCTTCAGCGCGCGGATCGCCTCGAGCGCACCGAGCACGCCGACCGTGCCGTCGTACATCGCCCGCAGCGCGGGATCGCGTCGATGTGCGAGCCCGTGGCGACGGCCGGCAGGTCGGGCGCGAATCCCCTCCCAGCGGGCGAAGGTGTTGCCGATCGCGTCCTCGCGGACGGTCAGCCCGGCCTCGGCGAACAGCTCCTTGAGCCAGGCCCGCGCGGCGAGGTCCTCCTCGGTGTAGACGACCCGCGTGACGGCCGGGGGCTCGGCGTCGCTCCAGCGGGCGAGCTCCTCCAGCTCGGCGGCGAGGCCGGCGGCGTCGATGTCGATCGCGGCCGAGGCTCATCGATCCTGCCGCCGCCAGCGGGTCGCGGTTCACGTCCTTGTAATAGAGGTAACGCGCGGGGCCCTTGCCCATCGCCACGAACCACTGCGGGCAGTAGGGCGCCATCCAGATCACGTCCCCCTCGCGGACGGGATACCACGCGTCGCCCAGCCGGTAGACCCCCTGCCCTTCGAGCATCAGCAGGCCGTGCTCCATGACGTGGACCTCGACCATCGGCAGCGTCGCACCGGGCTGATAGGTGAAGATGTTCACGGCCAGGTCGAATGCCGGGTCGTCGGGCAGGAGCACGCTGGAGCCTGGCGTCGGGATCGCCCAGGAACGGTTCGCCGGGCGACGTCGCGTTCCGTAGCCGACGAACGACGCGGGCGGCGCGATGCCGGCGAGCGGGACATATCGCTTCTCGAACACGCAGAGCCGCGCCGGCCCGTCCGACCGGATCGTCGAGCCCGAGTCGGGGGCCAGATAGGCGAAGCCGCCCGGTTCGAGCGCCGCCGTCGCGCGACCGTCGACGTCGATCGAGACGCTCGCCCTCGAGGACGATAGACGACCCGCTCGACGCCCGCCGCGGCCGGCGCAGGCGGGCCCCCGGCTCGATCGAGGCGAGGTACTCGCGAACCGCGCGCCCATCCTCGGCGAGACCAGGACGACGCCCCTCGCGCCCCGCCAGCCCGCCAGCGGGGCCGAGACGAAGCTATCGGGGCAGATCAGCGCATGGTCGGCGGCCACGCGGCTCCGAGTCGTGCCGAACGGGTCCATCACGCGCCTCCCGCGGTCGGCGGATCATCGGCGAGATCCGCGAGGAAGCGGACGAGGACGTCGAGCGCGAGCCCGACGTCCGCCCGCAGTACGGACTCGTCCGGGTGGTGACTGATCCCGCCGGGGCTGCGCACGAAGAGCATGGCGACCGGCGCGACCGCGGACATCACGGCCGCGTCGTGGCCCGCGCCGCTGACCAGCCGGCGCGGCTCGACGCCCGCGCCGCGCACGGCCGTGGCGAGGCGATCGCTCAGGCGAGGGTCGGTCGGGACTGCGCGGTGATGCTCCTCGCGATCGACGTGAAAGGTCAGGCCGCGCCGCCCGGCAGTCGACCGAGCGAAGCTGAGCAGGTCGGCGACGGCGCGTTCCCGGATCGCGTCCTCGGCGTGGCGGACATCGAGGCTCAGCGTCGCGCGGCCGGGGATCACGTTCGACGCGCCCGGCTCCGCGCGCAAGCGATCCGACCGTGCCCCGAAGGCCATCGACGGCGTGGCCCAGGCGTTCGACCTCGAGCGACGAGCTTGGCGGCGGCCGGCAGCGGCGTCGCGGCGGCGATCCATCGGCGTCGTCCCCGCGTGGCCGGCCTCGCCGTCGAATGAGACCCACAGCCGGCTCTGGCCCGCGATCGCCTCGACGACGCCCACCGGCAGGCCCCACGCTTCGAGGACCGGCCCCTGCTCGATGTGGACCTCGACATAGGCCGCGATCGAGCCCGTCGGCCGCGCGGCCGCTCCGACGGCGGCGGGGTCGAGGCCGAAGCCGCGGAAGGCGTCGGCCATCGTGATGCCCTCGCCGTCGACCCGGTCGAGCAGCGCGGGGTCGAACCGCCCGCAACAGGCCAGGCTGCCGAGGTACGGCGCGCGGTAGCGCACGCCCTCCTCCTCCGAGAACCCGACCACCTCCAGCGCGAACGGCAGCTCGCGCGCGCCCATCGACTCGACCGCCGCGATGCCGAGCAGCACGCCGAGGATCCCGTCATATCGTCCCGCGTCGGGCACGGTGTCGAGGTGCGAGCCGATGACGATCGCCGGGACGCCCGGCGCCGGGCCCTCGCGGCGGCCGATCACGTTCGCGGCGGCGTCGACGTGCGACGTCCATCCCCGCCTGACGCATCCAGCCGGAGACGTGTTCGATGACCCGCCTCATCGGCGGGCTGAGGAAGGTCCGGGTGAGCTTGCCCGGCGTCTCGGTCTCGGCCGCCAGGACGTCGCAGCGGGCCAGGACCTCGTCGGCCAGCGCGGCGAGGTCGCGCGACGTCGCGGGCTCGCGGGTCGTGCGGCTCGTCAAGGGAGGCGACCTCCGCGGTGGCTCCTTGACGGGGCGAGCCGCCCGGCGCTAGCCTAGGCGTGTCCCCTCCCCGGTCGGCGCCCACTCTCCCACGGCCGATCGCCCGCGGCAAGTCCCGCCCGTCGGCCCGGTGACCGCTCGGATGCGACACGACGTCGTCGTCTTCGTGAATGGCCGCAGGCATCGCGTCGCCCCCGCGATGGCGTTCGGCCCGCTGGCCTACTTCCTCCGCGAGGAGTGCGGCCTCGTCGGCACGAAGGTCGGATGCGGCGAGGGCGACTGCGGCGCCTGCACCGTCCTCGTCGGCCGGCCGCTCTCGGGCGCGATCCGCTACCGGGCCGCGACGTCGTGCCTGCTCACGCCCTGCCTGGTCGACGGCGCGCATGTCGTCACCATCGAGGGACTCGGCGGCGACGGCCTGCTCACGCCCGTGCAGAGGGCGATGATCGACCATCACGGGTCGCAATGCGGCTATTGCACGCCGGGGATCGTGATGGCCCTGAGCGGCCTGTTCGAGTCCGACGCCGCAACCCGACGACGACGCGCTTGCCGAGACGCTGACCGGCAACCTCTGCCGCTGCACGGGCTACCTGCCGATCCTCGAAGCCGGCCGCGCCGCCGCGCGTGAGGGTGTCGATCGGCTGGCCTCGGTGTATCCCGAGCGGGACCTGATTCCCGAGCTCGAGCGACTCTCGACCGAGCCGATCCGGATCGAGTCGGACGACGGTCACGACCTTCTTTCGGCCCGGAATCGCGGCCGACGCTGTCGCCTTCAAGGCGGAGCATCCCGAGGCGGTCGTCATCGCAGGAGGAACGGACCTCGGCGTGTGGAAGCTCCGCCGTGGTCACGATCCGCCGGCCTTGCTGAGCCTGGCCGGCGTGCCCGAGTGGGGGCGGATCGAGCGGGAGGCAGACGCGGTCTCGATCGGGTCGAACGTCACGTGGACCGACCTGGCGGAATTCGCCGCGCGTGAGGAGCCGGGGCTCGTCGCGGTGACCCGGCCGTTCGCCTCGCCGCAGGTCCGCAACGTCGCCACGTTCGTCGGCAACGTCGCTCACGGCTCGCCGATCTCCGATGCCGTCGGCTTCCTCCACGTCGCCGGCGCGTCGCTCGATCTGGTCAGCCCGCGGGGGACCCGGTCGGTCCCGATCGCCGACTTCTTCACCGGCTATCGGCAGACCGTGCTGGCGCCCGACGAGCTGATCGCCCGGGTCATCGTGCCGATCCCCGGATCGCGACGAGCATGTGCGGCTCTACAAGGTGTCCAAGCGCAAGGAGATGGACATCTCGACGTTCCGCGCGGCCGTCCGGGTTCGCGAGGATGCGGGCCGGATCGCCGGCGCGGCGATCGCGTTCGCCGGGGTCGGGCCGCGGGTTTTGCGACTGGCCGAGACCGAGGCATTCCTCGCGCATCGACCGTTCGACGAGGCGACGTTCCGCGAGGCCGGGCGGGTCGCGCGGGGCGAGATCGAGCCGATCTCCGACGTCCGCGGCTCGCGCGACTTCCGGCTGATCCTCGCCGAGAATGTCCTGCTGAAGTTCTATTTCGATTGCGCCGGTGTCGACGTCGAGGAGCCGACCCATGCCTAGCCCCGCGACGAACGGCCGGGCCGGGCCGATCCCCGGCGACGCGGTTCCGGGCGACGCCGGGCCGTGGCCCGTTGCGGGCGCCAGCGATGCCGCACGAGTCGGCGCGGGCGCACGTCACCGGCCAGGCCGTCTACGTCGACGACATCCCGCCGACGCGGGGCGAGCTGTTCGTCGACTTCGTCGGCAGCCCGGTCGCGCGGGGTAAGATCGTCCGGATCGACCTCGAAGCGGCGCGGGGCGTCGAGGGCATCGTTGCGATCCTGACCGCCGACGACATCCCGGGCGCGAAGGCGTTCGGCCCGATCGTCGAGGATGAGGACGTGCTGGCGCAGAACGAATGCCGTCACGTTGGCCAACCGGTCGTGCTGCTCGCGTCGGAGTCGCGCGAGGCATTGCGCAAGGCGAAGGCAGCAGTCCGCATCGAGGTCGAGCCGACCGATCCGGTGCTCACGATCGACGAGGCGATCACGCGAGGGCAGTTCCTCGGACCGACGCGGACGATCGCGCGGGGCGACGCGGCGTCGGCCCTCGCCGAACTCCGAGCATGTCCTCGAAGGCGAGTTCCGCAGCGGCGGCCAGGAGCACTTCTACCTCGAGCCCCAGGCTGCGCGGGCCGTGCCGGGGGAGGACGGGCAGATCGTCGTCCAGTCGTCGACGCAGAACCCGAGCGAGGTGCAGAGCGTCGTCGCCAAGGTGCTCGGCCTCCCCTACAACAAGGTCGTCTGCGAGTGCCGCCGGATGGGCGGCGCGCTTCGGCGGCAAGGAGTCGCAGGCGGCCCACCCCGCGGCGCTCGCGGCCCTCGTCGCCGCGAGGACGGGCCGTCCCGCGCGGATCGTCTACGACCGCGCCCAGGACATGCAGACCACCGGCAAGCGCCACCCGTACCTCGCCCGCTACCGCGTCGGATTCACGGGCGAGGGGATGATCACGGCGCTGGAGATGGATCTCTACTCCGACGGCGGCTGCTCGTTCGACCTCTCGCTGGCCGTCATGGAGCGGTCGATGCTCCACGCGGAGAACGCTTACTTCATCCCGGACGTCACGATCCGCGGGACCGTCTGCCGGACCGACCTCCCTTCGAACACGGCGTTCCGCGGGTTCGGCGGCCCGCAGGGGATCGCGGCCATCGAGTGCGCCATCGAGGAGATCGCGGCGCAGCTCGGCCTCGACGCGCTCGACGTCCGCCGGCGCAACCTCTACGGAGGCGCGGGCCGCGACGTCACGCCCTACGGCCAGGTGATTCCGGCTCCCAACACGCTGCCGGAGGTGCTCGACCGCCTCGAAGCCTCGTCAGACTATCGGAGTCGCCGCGAGTCGGTCGCCGCCTTCAACGCCTCGTCGCGGACGCGGCTCAGGGGCCTCGCGCTCACGGCCGTGAAGTTCGGCATCTCGTTCACCCGGCGCACGCTCAACCAGGCGAATGCGCTCGTGAACATCTACCTCGACGGCACCGTCCAGGTCTCGACGGGCGGGACCGAGATGGGCCAGGGCCTCTACACGAAGATCCGCCAGCTCGTGGCCGACGCCTTCGCCCTGCCGGCCGAGGCCGTCCGCGTGATGACGACGTCGACGGAGAAGAACAACAACACGTCGCCGACGGCGGCCTCGGCCAGCACCGACCTGAACGGCTTCGCGGCGCTCCACGCCTGCGAGACCTTGCGCGAGCAGGCTCGCCGACGTCGCCGCGCGGCGATTGGCGAGACGTCGCCGAAGGCCTCGCGCCCTCGCCCGAGTCCATCCGCTTCGAGCAGGGCCAGGCCCGCGACTTGCGACGGCCCGGAGTCGCGCTGGAGTTCGCCGAGCTGGTCCGCCTCGCCTACGAGGAGCGCGTCGACCTCGGAGCCCGGGGCTTCCACGCCACGCCGGGCGTCGACTTCAATCGCGAGACCGGGCGGGGCAATCCGTTCCTCTACTTCACGAACGGCGCGGCCGTCTCGGAGGTCCTCATCGACCGCCTGACCGGCTCGGTGAAGGTGACGCGCGTCGACATCCTGCTCGACCTCGGCCGGTCGATCAATCCGGCCATCGACCGTCGGCCAGACGATCGGCGGGTTCGTCCAGGGGCTCGGCTGGGCGTTGACCGAGGAGCTGCGATACGGCGAGGCCGGCGAGCTGCTGACGTGCTCGCCTTCGAACTACAAGATCCCCGGCGTTCACGAAGTCCCGCGCGAGTTCCGGGTCGACTTCCTCGACGCGACGAACCCGGTCAACGTCTTCGGGAGCAAGGCCGTGGGCGAGCCGCCGTTCGTGCTGGGTATCAGCGTGTGGGCCGCGGTGAAGGACGGCCTTCGATACGCGGCGCCCGGGCGCGGGGTCGGCCTCAGGTTGCCCGCGACCGGGGAGCAGGTGTTGCTCCAGCTCGCCGGCGCCGGCGAGACGACGGGTGTTCGATGAAGGAGGATGGATCGATGACGGAGGAGGAATTCATGAGGCGCGCGATCGAGACGACGCGCGAGGGGATCGCCGCGGGGCAATCGCCGTTCGGCTCGGTCATCGTCAGGGACGGCAAGGTCGTCGCGGCGACGCACAACACGCTCTGGCGCGACACCGACCCGACCGCGCACGCCGAGGTGAACTGCCTCCGCCGCGCGGCGAAGGCGCTGGACACGGTCGACCTGTCGGGCTGCACGCTCTACTCGACGTGCGAGCCGTGCCCGATGTGCCTGGCGGCGATCCACTGGGCGAAGCTCGACCGCGTCGTCTTCGGCGCCACGATCGACGACGCCGACGCGGCCGGCTTCAGCGAGCTGCACGTCGCCGCCGCCGACCTGGCGAGGATGGGCGGCAGCCCGCTCGTGGTCGAGGGGGGACTGCTCCGCGAGGAGTGCGCCGCGCTGTTCGACGAGTGGAAGCGCGCGGGCCTGTGCCGGGCCTATTGAGCGAGGACGACCATGGACGAATCCCACTCCGACCCCGCGGCCATCGCCCGCCGGATCCGCGTCGCCCTCGGCCGCGAGCCGGGCGACCTGCTGCTCACGGGCGGGAGGGTCGTGAACGTCTTCACGCGCACTGTCGAGACGGCGGACGTCGTCGTGGTCGACGGACGGATCGCGGGCGTCGGGCCGCACGAGTGGACGGCGCGTGAGACGATCGCGATCGACGGGCAGGTCGTGATCCCGGGGCTGATCGACACGCACATGCACCTGGAGAGCACGCTGCTCACGCCGGCCGAGCTCTCGCGGCTGATCGTGCCGATGGGGACGACGGCGGTCGTCTCCGACTCGCACGAGATCGGCAACGTGCTCGGGCGTCGCCGGCATCGACCGGCTCGCGGAGGCGGCCGAGGGGCTGCCGCTCGACCTGTTCTTCATGGCCTCGTCGTGCGTGCCCGCGACGAGCTGGGAGGACGCCGGCGCCGTGATCGGTCCCGCGGAGGTGCGCGAACTCCTGGGCCGGCCGCACGTGCTGGGACTGGCCGAGATGATGGACGTGCCCGCCGTGCTCAACGGCGACCCGGACGTCCTCGCCAAGCTCGGCGCCGCTCACGACCTCGGCTGGCCCGTCGACGGCCACGCGCCGAGCCTCGACCCGCTCGCGCTGGGCGCCTATGCCGCGGCGGGAATCCGCTCGTGCCACGAGTCGACGACGGCCGCCGAGGCCCGCGCCAAGGCCGCGCTCGGCATGCTCGTCCAGGTCCGCGAAGGGTCGCCGGCGCAGAATCTCGACGACCTGCTGCCGCTGCTGGCCTCGGGCGAGATCGACGAGTCCTGGTGCCTCGTCACCGACGACGTCTTCCCGAACGACCTCCGCCGCCTCGGCCATCTCGACGGCCTGCTCCGCCGCGCGGTCGCCGGGGGCGTCCGGCCCGAGGTCGCCGTGCGGCACGCCTCGTTCGTCCCCGCGCGGCATTATGGACTGAAGGACCGCGGCGCCGTGGCGCCGGGATATCGGGCCGATCTGGCCGTGGTCGATAATCTCTCGGACTTTCATGTCCGGATGGTCGCCAAGGCCGGGCGCATGGTCGCGCGGGAGGGCCGCTACCTTGCCGAGCATCCGCCGAGCCGGCTCGTCGCCGAGAACACCGTGCGGATCGCGCCGCTCGACGAGTCGGCGTTTCGGCTGCCGCTGTCGACGAGCACGCAGCCGGTCATCCGGATCGTGCCCGACCAGATCGTCACGCGGTTCGAGACGATGGAGGTCGGGCTCGCCGACGGGGCCTGGGCGTTCGATCCCGCGCGCGACGTCGTGCCGATCGCGAGCATCGAGCGGCACCGGGCGAGCGGCCGGATCGGGCTGGGGCTCGTCGCGGGGTTCGGGATGACGCGGCGCGGGGCGATCGGGTCGTCGGTGGCGCACGACTCGCACAACCTCGTGATCGCCGGGACCGACCCGCGCGACATGCTCGCGCTGCGCCCGGGCCCTGTCCGACTCGGGCGGCGGGTTCGTCGCGGCGATCGACGGCGAGGTCCGCGCCCTGCTGCCGCTCCCGGTCGCCGGCCTGCTCTCGACGGCGACGGCCGACGAGGTCTGCCGAGGGCTCGACGAGGTCCACGCCGCCGCGCGGGCGCTCGGCTGCCCGCTCGCGGCGCCGTTCGGGACGTTGTCGTTCCTGGCGCTGCCGGTGATCCCCGAGTTCCGGATCACGACGCGCGGTCCGTTCGACGTCCGGGCCCAGCGATTCCTCAACGAGTGAGGACGTTTGCAGGTCGGTTCGCGCTTGCCCGCTTGCGCCGCGGGATTCATCCAACCCGGGGAGACGGACGAATCGGCCCGTCGGCGGGGAATCTTGAGCATTTCGGCTGCTCGACCCCGCAACGATCCGTCGAAGGCGTTCCATGAATCCCCGACGTCGGGGACGCGTGGCGATGCGCCGGGCGCTCGCTGCGCGGGTGTCCGCTGCCCGAACTCCCGACGACGAGGCGAGCCAAGCGATGAGCCGCACAGGTTGCAGGCGAGTGGTGCCGAACGGGCTCGACGGACTCGAGCCGCGATGGCTGCTGGCGGCGCAGCTCCCCGGGAACGTGGGGGAGATCATCGCGAGCCAGTACCAGCCCTTCGGGCCCAAGGTGCCGGTCGGGGCCGAGCTCCGGGACGTGGTTTCGAACGGGCCGATCAACTTCGAACTGGTCACCCCGCTCACGTCCGCGGCGGGACAGGTACCCTCGCCCTACCCCGTGAACTCCGGCCTGATTGCGCGGAGCCAGTTCAACAACGAGGGCTTCCGGACGGTCGGCCTCCAGCTCGACCGCGTCGCGCTCGGCGGCGGGCTGACGGTCGGCGGGTCCGACAATGAGGGGACTCCGCCCCCGTTCTCGGCGAAGAGGTTTCCCCGGACGGCGATCAATACGAACCTCGTCCTCAACTCGCAGTTCAATGACGGCGGCTTCGGCACCCTCGAGCTCCAGCCGAATGGCCAGTACATCCAGTACCCGGGCCGGGTCGGCATCCAGTGGAGCAACGTGGCCGTGAAGGGGACGGTCGGCATCGGCCTCGACGACGACATCATCCGCCCCGTAGCGACCGGGGCCACGCCCGCAATCGCGAGCGACGCGGCGCGGCCGCCCGCGGCCTCCGTCGCGGGGCAGACCCTGATCGACCTCACCACGAACACCGGCCAGATCACGAACGCTCAGTTCAACGACGGCGGATTCGGCGACATCGGGTTCCAGTGGTCGAACGTCGCGATCGGCGGGACCGTGGGGACCTCGACGAACACCCTCTTCATCAACCCGTTTCAGGACAAGAACGGGCCGATCACCGTGCAGAACCGCGTCTTCGGCGCGACCATGACGGGCACCGCGTCGCCCGCGAGCGCCGTGGCCGCGGCGAGCGATCCGGTCGCCGCGACGACCGCGCCGTTCGAGACGACCTACACCAATTCGGCGACGAACAGCGGCCAGATCTCCGGAGCCCAGTTCAACGACGGCGGGTTCGGCGACATCGGGCTGCAGTGGAAGAATGTCGCGGTGAAGGGCAGCGTGAGCGCGGTCCACAACTCGCTGACCGTGCAGCCGCAGAACGCGGGCCAGGGGTTCATCACCGTGCAGGGGATCCAGTTCCCCAGCGTCGCCGCGACGCCCCCGCAACCGGCGCCCGGGCCGCTGACCCCGGTCGCGGACAGCCCGTCGGTCGTCGCGAACGACGGCTCGCTGACGAGCCCGCTGCCCGCGCCCACCGGCCCGCTCAGCCCGTTCTTCCCGGTCCCGCTCAACGGCCCGGGCGTCATCGCGCTGCCGTACCCGGGGAATTACCCGCTGGTGAACGCGGCCACCAACAGCGGGCTCGTCCAGGGCGGTCAGTTCAACGCGGGCGGGTTCGGCGACGACGGACTCCAGTGGCAGAAGGTCGCCGTCGGCGGCAACGTGCAGATCGTGCACAACTCGCTCTCGGTCCACCCTGAGGGCTCGAAGCTGGCGGGGATCTCGGTCTCCGACGTGGCCTACGGCGTGCCGATCTCGCCGCGGACCGCGCGAAGGCTCGCCGTGCTGCCCTACCTCGTCGTCTCGCCCGGGGACAACTCGGCCACGATGGGGACGAAGGCCGCGACCGCGAGGACCCTCACGCCACCGAACGACCGTATCCTGACCGACCAGCAGCTCGCCCCCGCGAGCGGGTCCGACGTCTTCCTCCAGTGGAACGGCATCGAGCACGGGCGCGGGCTGGTCATCGTGCATAACATCATCAAGATCATGGGCGTGGGCCCGACGACCGGGCCGATCGTCCTGAGCAACATCCGGTTCCCGTTCAAGGTGCCCGCGACCGGGCCGCTCGTGACCGTCTCGGCCCCGACCGCGGCGACGCCCGCCGACTCTGGCGCCGGCTCCGAATTGCGCGGGGCGGTGCTCGTGAACGCGTCGAACAACAGCGGGATCGCGAAGCAGGCCCAGTTCAGCAGCGGCGGGTTCGGCGACGACGGACTGCAGTGGAACAATGTCAGCGTCAGCGGGCCGGTGACGGTCGTCCATAACACGCTCGCCGTCGACACGACCTCGGACGCCCCGGCCGGCGACCGCTCGGGCCCGATCGCCATCTCGAACATCACCTTCAATAGCGGGGCCCTCGACGCCGGGGCCTCGGCCAGGGGCGATCAGGTCATCGTCTCGCCGCCCGACGTCGTCCAGAGGGCATCGACCCACCCCGTGAGCCTAGGCAAAGCCGCTCCCGCACGACCCGAAGGTGGCGAGGAGACGATCAACAGCGGAATCCTAACGGCGGCCAGGTCGCCTCGGGGGCGGCGAACCACGCGCTGCTGCAGTGGCAGTGCGTGAGGGTCCGCGGCAAGGTCACCGTCGTCGACAACGTCCTCTCGATCAGCGTCCTCGACCGGCCGTCGGGGCCGATCACGATCTCCAACGTGACATTCGCCTGACCGCGGCGCGGGCGAGGGCCGCCGTTCGAATCCTATTGAATGCACTTCAAAGCCGCCGACGGCCGGTGCCGGCGTGCCGTCGCCGGGCGTCTTTCGGTTGAGGGCTGGCCTGTCGTCCGATAAGCTTGTTGGGACGATCGTTTCCAAGAATGGTCGGACCGGCATTTCGGGACTTACGCACCTTGCGAGTCCGACCGGTCGGAGCCGGCCGGCGTCCTGGGGGCGGCCCAGCGCCGGCCAGCTCGATCGCGGAAATCAAGCCACAGATGACGATCCCGAGCGAGCCGATCGGCATCATCCCCCGGGCCCCGCGGCCGGTCGCGGCACGCGCCGGGTCGACCGACGGGACCCGCGCCCGGACGTCGCGAAGGGCCGGGGACGAGTGATGGCGGGCCGGGACGATCCAGAGCAACGGCTTCGCCCGGCGGCACCGACGGTTGGAGGAGCCGTCCCGCTGGCGCTCCGCCAGTCGGAGGACGCGCTGCGCAGGGAGTCGGAGTGGCTGCGGGTCACGCTCGCCAGCATCGGCGACGCCGTGATCAGCACCGACGCCGAGGGCCGGGTGACGTTCATGAACGGCGTCGCCGAGGCCCTGACCGGCTGGCCCGCAGGCCGAGGCCGTCGGCCGCCCGCTGCCGGACGTCTTCCGCATCGTCAACGAGCAGACCCGCCAGCCGGTCGAGAACCCCGCCCTCCGCGCCTTGCGGGAGGGGACGATCGTCGGGCCTGGCGAACCACACGGTCCTCATCGCCCGGGACGGGACCGAGCGGCCGATCGACGACAGCGCCGCCCCCATGCGGGACGAGGCCGGGGCCCCGGTCGGGGCGGTCCTGGTCTTCCGCGACGTGACCGAGCGCAAGCGGGCGGAGGAGGCCCAGGCGCGGCTGGCGGCCATCGTCGAGTCGTCCGACGACGCGATCGTCAGCAAGACGCTCGACGGCGTCATCCGCTCGTGGAACGCCGGGGCCGAGCGGCTCTTCGGCTACACGGCCGAGGAGGCCGTCGGCCGGCCGATCACCCTGATCATCCCGCCGGAGCGGCACGACGAGGAGCGCGCGATCCTGGAGCGGCTCCGCCGCGGCGAGCGGGTCGAGCACTTCGAGACGGTCCGCGTGGCCAAGGACGGCCGCCGGCTCGACATCTCGCTGACGGTCTCCCCGATCCGCGACGACGAGGGCCGCGTCATCGGGGCGTCGAAGATCGCCCGCGACATCACCGAGCGGAAGCGGGCCGAGGACGCCCAGCGGGCGAGCGAGGCCCGCTACCGGGCGATCGTCGAGGCCACCCCGGAGTGCGTCAAGCTCGTCGGCCCGGACGGCACGCTGCACCAGATGAACGCGGCCGGCCTCGCCATGCTGGAGGCGGACGGCGAGGCCGGCGTGCTCGGCGGGTGCGTCTACGACGTCGTCGCGCCGGAGCACCGCGACGCCTACCGCGCGTTCAACGAGCGGGTCTGCCGCGGCGAGGCGCGGGTCGATCGAGTTCGACATCATCGGGCTCCGGGGGACCCGCCGGAACATGGAGACGACCGCCGTGCCGCTGCCCGACGGGGCCGGCGGGCTCAACCAGCTCTCCGTCTCGCGCGACGTCACCGCCCGCCGGCGCGAGGCCGAGGCCCAGCGCACGCTGCTCGCCCAGGTCGAGGCCGAGCGGAGGCGGCTCGAGGAGGTGTTCCGCCTCGCGCCGTCGTTCCTGGCCGTCCTCCGCGGACCGGGCCACGTGTTCGAGCGCGTGAACGACCGGTACAGCCAGCTCGCCGGCGGGCGGGAGCTGATCGGCAAGCCCGTCCGCGAGGCCTTCCCGGAGGCCGAGGGCCAGGGATTCTTCGAGATCCTCGACCGGGTCTACGAGACGGGCGAGCCGTTCGTGGGCACGGACGTCCGGGTCATGCTCCGGCGCGGCCGCGGCGCGCTCGAGGAGCGGGTCCTCGTCTTCGTCTTCCAGCCGATGCGCGACGCCGACGGGGCCGTCTCCGGCATCCTCGCCCATGGCGGCGAGCGGCGGCGTGGGCCGCGGCAGCGAATTCACCGTCCGGCTCCCGTCGCGCGCCGTCCCGTCCCCGGCCGCTGGCCGCTGGCCGCCCGCCGCTCGACGCCTACCCGCCCCCGCGCGGGGCGGGCCGGAGGATCCTCGTCGTGGACGACAACGGCGACTCCGCCCGCTCGATGGCCCGGGTGCTCAAGCTCCGCGGCAACGAGGCCCGCACCGCGCACGACGGCCTACAGGCGCTCGAGGTGGCGGAGGAGTTCCGGCCCGAGGTCATCCCGATGGACGTCGGCATGCCGCGGCTCAACGGCTTCGAGGCCACGCGCCGGATCCGCGAGCGCCCGTGGGGCCGGTCCGTGATCATCATCGCGCTCACCGGCTGGGGACAGGACGGCGACCGGGCGCGGATGCGCGAGGCCGGGTGCGACGGCCATCTCGTCGAGCCGGTCGACCTCGTTGACCTCGAGCGCGTCCTCTCCGAGCTCGGATCCACGCCGCGCACCGTCGCCGGCGAGGGCCGCCCGTCGCAGTCGGCCAAACCCCGGGCAGTTTCATTCACGCGGGACCTGTTCGTCCGGCCGATAGTTAACATGACGCGCTGATCATCCCAGACTTCCGAGGCCGTCAAACTCTGCCAGGCCCGCCAGGCTTGGCGGAGGCCGTCCGCAGGATGCGGAGGAGATCATGCGTCGGAGCCGCGTTCGCCGCCTGGTGCTGCCGATTGCCCTGTGGGCGGCGCTTGCCGGTCGTGGCGCATCGGCACAGACGGCTCCGCTGCCGCCCGCGCTGGGCGGCCGGAACGCGCCGTCATCACCGGTCGATCGGCCGCCGCCGCCGCCCGACGAGGCGGGCCGGCCGGAGCCACCCCCTGCCCCGCAGCCGATTCCGGGCCCGGCCGGGGTGGGCCTGCCCGTCGGCGGGATGGACGCGCAGGTGCCGCAGGGCCTGCCGATCAACCTCGCGACCGCGATGCAGCTCGCGGGGGCCCGGCCGCTCGATATCGCCGCGGCGACGGCGCAGGTCGAGCAGTCGCTCGCCCTGCTCCTCCAGGCGAACGCGCTCTGGATTCCGAACCTCAACGCCGGCGTCGACTACTTCCGCCACGATGGCGTCCAGCAGAACCTCTTCACCGGCAACAATTTCATAAAGGGCCGGCAGAGCCTCATGGCGGGCGGCGGGCCGAGCCTCTCGGTCGGACTGACCGACGCCATCTTCGCGCCGCTGGCGGCGCGGCAGGTGGTCGCCTCGCGCCGCGCCGACCTCCAGGCGGCGAGGAACGACGCCCTCCTGCAGGTGTCGCAGACGTTCTTCGACCTCCAGGCCTCGCGCGGGCGGCTCCTCGGCATCGGCGCGGCGATCGCGAGGGCCGAGATGCTCGTGAGGTTCGCGACGGGGCTGGCCCCGGCCCTGATCGCGCCCCTGGAGATCAACCGGGCGCGGACGGAGCTGCAGAGCCTCAGGCAAACCCAGCAGGTCGCGATCCGCGACTGGCGGGTCGCCAGCGCGCGGCTGGCCGAGGTCCTCCTGCTCGAGCCGGGCGATTTGCTCGAGCCGGTCGAGCCGCCGTTCCTCCAGGTCACGCTCATCTCGGCCGACTCCACGCCGGACCAGTTGATCCCGGTCGCCCTGAACAGCCGCCCCGAGCTCGCCTCGCGGCGCGACCTGCTCGTCGCCGCCCACGAGCTGCTTCGGAGGGAAAAGAGCCGCCCGTTCCTGCCGAACCTGATCGTGACGAGCCCGGCGACGAGCACCGGGCAGCTCGCCGGCGGCAACTTCTCCGCCGGCCCGAACGGCTCGATGGGCTCCAACGGCGGCCGGTTCGACATCGAGCTCGCCGCCGTCTGGCAGTTGCAGAATGGCGGGCTGGGCAACGTCGGCCTGATCCGCCAGCGGCGCGCCGAGCAGAACCTGGCGTCGATCGAGCTGACGCGGACCGTCTACCGGGTGCAAGTCCGAGGTCTCGCAGGCCGTCGCGCGGCTCGCAGACGGCCCGAGTCCGCGTCGTCGAGACCGAGGAGGGCGTGCGGCAGGCGATCGAGTCGGCCGACAAGAATTTCATCGGGCTCCGCGAGACGACCCGGCCCGCCGGCGAGCTGCTCCGGCTGATCGTCCGCCCGCAGGAGGTCGTCCAGGCGATCGAGGCGCTCAACACCGCGTACTCTCAGTACTCCTATGCGGTCAACGAGTACAACGTCGCCCAGTTCGAGCTGTTCCGCGCGATGGGCCAGCCGGCCCAGTGGGTCACGCGGCAGTTCACGACCCCGCCCCCGCCGCCGGCCGACGCGCCGGGCGGCCTGCCACGGGCTCGCTGACGGCGCCCCGTCGGCCAAGCGACGCCACGGGGCCTTTGCCCTGGCGCGTAACATAGGTGAAGATGCCCCCGAGGCCGCCGTCCGCAGCCGAGGGATGCGGCCGACAGCCGGACCGCACGCCCGGTCCCGCCAGCCGAGGCCACGATGAACCCCATTGTCTTCGCGCTCCGCCGGCCGATCACGGTCATGATGCTGGTGCTCGCCCTCGGCCTGGGCGGCATTTACAGCATCGTCCGCATGCCGAAGGACATCTTCCCGGCGATCAACCAGCCGGTCCTGTATATCCTCCACGGCTACGGGGGCCTCGACCCCAAGCAGATGGAGGGCCTGATCACCAACGTCTATGAGCTCTTCCTCCAGTACGTCAACGCCGTGGAGCACGTCGAGTCGCGGTCGATCCAGGGCATGGCGATGCTCAAGGTGTACTTCCAGGAGGGGACGAACATGGCCGAGGCGACGGCGCAGACCGTCGCCTTCTGCAACAAGGCCCTGGCCGTGATGCCGCCCGGGGCGCTGCCGCCGCACATCATCCGGCTCGACGCGGGGAGCCTGCCGGTCGGCTACCTCGTCTTCGCGAGCAAGACCCGCACGGTGGGCGAGCTCCAGGACCTGGCCCTGTTCCGGGTCCGGCCGATGTTCTCGGGCCTGGCGGGCATCGCGTCGCCGCCCCCGTTCGGCGGCAACATCCGCTCGATCGTGATCAGCGTCGACCCGGACCGGCTCCGCTCCTACAACCTCTCGCCCCAGGACGTCGTCGACGCGCTCGACCGCGGCAACTACGTCTCGCCCTCGGGCAACGTCACCATCAAGGACCAGCTCCCGATGGTGCCGACCAACGCGACGGTCCTCGACCCGCAGGAGCTCCGCAACGTCCCCCTGAAGCTGGGCCAGAACGTCTACATCCGCGACGTCGGCACCGTGGCCGACGCGACCGACGTCCCCGTCGGTTATGCGCTCGTGAATGGGCGGAAGTCGGTCTACCTGCCGGTCGTGAAGCGCACCGACGCCTCGACGCTCAGCGTCGTCAACGCCGTCAAGGCGAACCTGCCCCGGTTCCAGGCCGCGATGCCCGACGACGTGACGGTCGCCTACGAGTTCGACGAGTCGCCGATCGTCTACCGCGCGATCGAGAGCGTCGGCGTGGAAGGGGCCCTCGGGGCCGGGCTGACGGGGCTGATGGTGCTGCTCTTCCTGCGCGACCTGCGGGCCGTGATCATCGTCGTGCTCAACATCCCGCTGGCGCTCCTGGGGTCGATCGTCGTCCTGAACCTGACGGGCAACACGATCAACATCATGACGCTGGGCGGGCTGGCGCTGGCCATCGGCATCCTTGTCGACGAGGCGACGGTCGAGATCGAGAACATCCACACGCAGATGGAGCACACTCCGTCCATGTCGCGCTCGGTGCGGCAGGGGAACATGGAGACGGCCGTGCCGAGGCTCCTGGCGCTCCTGTGCATCCTCTCGGTGTTCATCCCGTCGTTCATCATGGAGGGGGCGGTGCGCGCGCTGTTCGTGCCGCTGTCGCTGGCCGTCGGCGCGTCGATGATCACGTCGTACCTGCTGTCGAGCACGCTCGTCCCGGTGCTGAGCGTCTGGCTGCTCGAGAACCGCCACGGCACGCACGGCCATGACGGATCGGGCGGGCGGCCGGGGTTCTTCGCGCGGTTCCAGGATCGCTATGAAAAGGTCGCCGTCTGGTCGGTCGCCCATCGCCGGATCGTCGTGCTGGCGTACCTCATCGCCGCCGCCGCGGTCATCGTCGTCGTGGGCGGGCAGCTCGGCCGCGAGCTGTTCCCGAGGGTCGACGCCGGCCAGTTCCAGCTCCGCGTCCGCCCGCCGCAGGGGACGCAGTTCGAGCTGACCCGGCAGGTCGCGCCAGAAGACGCTCGACGTGATCGGCGAGGAGGCCGGGCCGGAGAACGTCGATATCACCATGGGTTACGTGGGAGCGACGCCGCCTCAGTTCGCCATCAACGCCGCCTATCTCTGGAGCCGCGGCCCCGACGACGGGCTGCTCCGCATCGGACTGCGCAAGGGGCACACGATCGGTGTCTTCGAACTCCAGGAGAAGCTCCGGGACGCCCTGCCGAAAAAGGTGGGCGCATGGCTCCGGGGCGAGTACGTGAGGCTGGGCCTCACCGCGGAGCAGATCGAGCAGAGGCTCGGCGACCTCGTCTTCGCCTTCGAGCCCGGCGACCTGATCGCCGAGACGATGAGCCTGGGCGCCACGGCGCCGATCGAGGTCGTCGTCAGCGGGCGGAGCCTCGCCGACTCGAGCTCCTACATGGACCGGGTCCGCGGCGAGCTCGACGACATCGCCTCGCTCCGCGACGTCCAGGTCCAGCAGTCGCTGCACTACCCGACCGTCCAGGTCGCCATCGACCGCGAGCACCACGGCCTCAGCGGCGTGACGGCGCGCGACGTCGGCAACTCGCTGATTGCGGCCACCTACTCGAGCCGCTACACGTCGCGGGTCTACTGGCGCGACGACGCGAGCGGGACGTCGTACCAGGTCCAGGTCGAGGTCCCGCCCCTGAAGTTGACCTCGGCGACCGACGTCGGTCTCGTACCGCTGTCTCCGCAGGCGAACGCCCGCAGCCAGGTGCTGACGACCGGCGGCGTGCCGCGGCGCCGACGGATTCGCCCTCGAACCCGACCCCGCCCCTGCTCGTCCGCGACGTCGCCACCGTGATGCGGAGCACGATGCCCGGCGAGGTCGACCGGTACAACTCGCGGCGCTTCCTGAGCCTGACGGCTAACGTCGAGGGCGAGGACCTCGGCCGCGTGATCGACCGGATCAACCGCGCGATCCGCGACGCCGGGACGCCGCCCAAAGGGATCGAGATCGAGCTCCGCGGCCAGGTCCAGCCCATGAAGCAGATGTTCCGCAGCCTGGAGATCGGCCTGGCCGTCGCCGTCGTCGTGATCCTGATCATGCTGACCGCCTACTTCCAGGCCCCGCGCCTCGCGCTGACGGCCGTGGCGTCAGTGCCCGCGGTCCTCTGCGGCGTGGTGCTGGCGCTCTGGGTCACCAACACGACCCTGAACATCGAGTCGTTCATGGGCGCGATCATGGCCGTCGGCGTCGCGGTCTCGAACGCGATCATGCTCGTGAGCTTCGGCAACCGCCACCGGCTCGAGGAGGGCATGTCGGCCGACCAGGCGGCGATCACCGCGGCCAAGGGCCGGCTCCGCCCGATCATCATGACCGCGCTGCGCCATGACCGCGGGGATGATCCCGATGTCGCTCGGCCTCGAGGAAGGGAGCGAGCAGAACGCCCCGCTCGGCCGCGCGGTCATCGGCGGGATGGCCTTCGCGACGTTCGCCACGCTGCTCGTGCTGCCCGCCGTCTTCTCGCTCCTGATGGGCCGCGCGACGAACCAGTCCCCCTCGCTCGACCCCGACGACCCGGCGAGCACGCATTACGACCCGATCCATCTCCATCCGTACGAGGTCGACGGCCGACACCAGGCCGAGCCCGCGCACCGACGCCGCGAACGCCGCGCCCCATCCGCAACCGGAGGCCCGACCCGATGCCGACGCTAAATCCTGAGCGGGCGACGTTCTCGATCGCCCTGGCACTCCTGCTCGCGGCCGGCTGCGGCGCGTCCGGCGAGACGGCGAACAAGGAAGGCCCCCGCCGACGAGCAGGGGAAGACCGCCGGCACGCAGATCATCCGGCCCGAGCGCCGGGACCTGCGGATGACGGTGGTCCAGCCGGGGACGATCCAGGCCTTCGAGACCACGCCGATCTATTCGCGGATCGCGGGATACGTCGGACGATACCTGCACAACATCGGCGACCGCGTCAAGACGGGCGACGTCCTGCTGGAGATGTGGATCCCCGACTACGTCGAGGAGCACGGCCAGAAGTCGGCCGAGGTGAAGCGGGCCGAGGTCCAGATCCGCGTGGCCGAGAGCGCCCTCGTGCCGCCGAGGCGAAGGTCGAGACGGCGCTGGCCCGCATCGTCTCGGCCGAGGCGGGCGTCAAGCGCGCGCAGGCCAGCTACACCCGCTGGGAATCGGAGTACAAGCGGCTCGAGGAACTGGTCAAGCAGCGCGTGCTCGACGTCCAGGTCCGCGACGAGACCTATCGCCAGTTCGAGGAGGCGATGGCGGTGCGCGACCAGGCCGTCGCGGCCGTCTCCGAGGCCAACTCCTCGCGCGACCAGGCGGTCGCCGACCGCGACCGCGCCAGGGTCGACGTCGAGGCCGCCCGGGCCCAGTTGGAGGTCGCGCGGGCCCAGGAGCGCGAGGCGCGCGTCCAGGTCGAGTACGGACGGATCAAGGCCCCCTACGACGGCGTGATCACCGTGCGGAACGTCAGCCCCGGCGATTACCTCCAGCCCGGCGCCGGCAGCGGCACGCAGTCCACCCGCTCTTCGTCCTCGAGCAGATCGACCCCGTCCGCGTCTTCATCGGCGTGCCCGAGCTGGCCTCCTTCTTCGTCAAGGACGGCGACACGGCCCTCATCCGCTTCCAGGCGATCCCCGGCGCCACCCGCGAGGGCAAGGTCGTTCGCTCGGGCTTCTCGCTCAACCCGTCGACCCGGACCCTCCAGACCGAGATCGACGTCCCCAACGCCGACGGCCACCTCCACCCCGGCTGGTACGTCACCGTCACGCTCACGATCGAGCGCAAGCAGGTCTGGACCCTGCCGTCCAACGCCATCGGCTTCCAGAGCACGCAGAACTACTTCGTCTACCTCGAGGTCGACGGCAAGCCGGTCCGCACCCCGGTCATCATCGGCCCCTCCGACGACACGCGCACCGAGGTCCTCAAGAAGTACGCCCCCGGCGCCAACACCAACGACTGGCCGACGTTCGACGGCAGCGAGCGCGTCTACGCCGGCAACCTCGACGTCCTCGCGGCCGAGCAGCCGGCCACGCCGTCGACGGGGCGTTGAACGAACGACGACCATGACACCGACTCGTGCCCCTTCAGCGCTTTGCCGTCCACGCGTGGCCAGAAGAATCCGCCGTGCCCTGTCGCTGACCGGCCGACGGGACCCGGCGGCCGGGCGATGCCGCCATGTGGCGCCGTGGCGGTCTCGCTCGTGCTCGTGAGGGTGATCGCGTCGATGCGGTCCCTGAGTGACCTACGGTGGGCGATTCCCACCCTGCCGAACTTGGCGAATTCCTGTCCGGTTAGCGGACGACACGGGTCATTAGCTTAAGGGCGAAACCGTGCGTCATATCGCGGAGGAGCAAGCCATGGCACACCACACGCTGCATCCCGGGAATTCGCTGGAGTTGCACGCGGGGGACAAGGACGAGGTGGAGAATCGTTCCGACAAGGAGGGCGACTTCGAGATCGCGTTCAACACCCACCCGCTGGTCGTCAGGCACAGCCTCAGGCCCAAGCATCATGTCGCCTTCGTCGTCGCCGCGGGCGGAGAGCGGATCATCAACGATGGGCACGTCCCCCTGACCGTCGTCACCCCCGGGCCGTGATCGCGGCCGGCAGCCGCGCGGTCGCGGCCGGCTGCCATCGCCATCGACGCGGATGCCCCGGGCAAGAGGCGCCCGGGTCATCCCCGGGCTCCGAATTCGGAGAACGCCGACTCGACAAATTACGATCCTATGGCTAGCTCTTTGACATCGCGGATGAGGGGAAGACAAGCGATCTGACACGCCGGGCCGCGGCCCGCGAACGCGCCGAGCGAACCCAACGAGGAACGCCGGCCGGGATGTCGCGCCGAACGAACCCAACGCCGCGGGCGTGGCCCCGGCGCCAGGCAAAGCCAATCCGGTCTCGCGAACGGCCCTCCCGCGCACCGACCAAAGCCAAAATGCAAGATATGTGTGTCTCGGATCGGATTCGTTCACCCGAAGGGCCGCGATCGACGGGTCGCGGCGACGGAACGAAGCCATTCGCCCGTCGTGCCCGCGCCGCCGACCGAACCCAATTAGGGGTCCGGCGCGCCGACCGAACCCGATCCGGCGATGCGCCGAGCAAAGCCAGTCGGCCCGACGCGATCGCGCCGACCGAACCCAGTTCGGCGCGATCGGGAACCGCAGTGTCTTTGTGCCGACCGAACCCAATCGGCCCGACGGCGAAAGCCAATCAGGACTTGATCAGGCTCTTCACGAACGCCAGGTCGTCGGCCGTCTGGGCGAGGAGGGCGTCGGTCGAGAGGTCGCGCCAGCTATGGGGGCCCTTGTACTCGCTGTGGAGCGAGACGGGGCCGTCGAAGCCGAGGGCGGCGAGCGAGGTGAAGAACTCGGGCCAGGGGACGAGGCCCTCCTTCAGCGGGACGAGCCGCTCCTTCCATACGGCCTTGGGCCGGCCGGGCTCCGACGTCCAGGCGAAGTCCTTCACGGCCACCATCCGGATCCGCGGCCCGAGCAGCTCCAGCGCCTGCCGCCAGCCGCCCGAGCCGCCCTCGACCGCCGCATGGCCCGGGTCGAAGTAGGCGGCGACGTGCTCCGGGTTCCGGTCGCGGATCAGCGTCCAGATCGTCATCGGCTCGCAGTTCACGTAGCCGGGCCCGCTGTGGTTGTGCACGCCCAGCGTCAGGTGCGACGACTCGGCCAGTCGCTCGAGCCCGTCCAGCTCGCGCCGGGCCCGGTCGATGGCCTGGGCCAGCCCGCCCTTGGGGGCGTTCCAGTACCCCAGTTTCGCCCGGCGGATGCCCAGCGACGCGGCGGTCGCGAGGATCGCCTCGGCGTGCGGATCGCCCGCGCGGGCGATCGCCGTGGTGATCATCGGGACCGACAGTCCCTCGCCCTGGATGGTCCTGATCGCCTCGGGCAAGTCCTTCGCCGACCCGCTCCGGCAGGACGTGCCCGCCCGGCCGGACCGTCAGGTCGACGCCCTCGAACCCGAGGGCCTTGATCCGCCGCGCCGCCTCGTCCACGGGCAGCTCGCCGAGCATCTTGGAGAACATCACCAGCGCGATCGGCATGGCCCGCCTCCGGATCAAGGCCGCAGCTTTCCCGCGGGCGTGTGGGCCGCGAGGTCGTCGACCATGTCGGCCAGGGCCGCCTCGACGGCCCCCTGCCAGTTGCCCGCAAACGTCGTCTTATATTTGGAATTGATTATATGCAAAAATCAACCCGCGCGAATTATTGATGACGGCCCCGAGCCCGTCGGCGTCGAAGGCCGGGGCGACGTCGGGGGCCGAGCCCCCCTGCGTTCCGTATCCCGGGACGAGGAAGGGGACGCCCGGCAGGGCCGCCCGCAGCTCGGCCAGCTCGGCCGGGTAGGTCGCCCCGACGACGGCCCCGACGAGGCTGTAGCCCGACCCGCCGCGATGGGCGCGGCCCAGCCGGCCAGCGCGGTCGGCGACGTGGCGATAGACGGGCCTGCCGTCGGCCACGAGGTCCTGGAACTCGCGGGCCGAGGCGTTGCTGGTCCGGACGAGGACGAACAGCCCCTTCCCCTCGCGCGCCGCCACCTTCACGAAGGGCGAGATGCCATCGGTGCCCAGATAAGGATTAACGGTGATCGCATCGGCATCCCAGCTCGGCAAGAACGCCCCGCCGACGGGCACCTTGCCGAGGTAGGCCCGGGCGTAGGCCTCGGCCGTCGAGCCGATGTCGTTCCGCTTGCCGTCGAGGATCACGAGCAGCCCGCGGCCCCTGGCGTAGCGGATCGTCTCCCCCAGCGCCGCCATCCCTTCGGGCCCGTAAGCCTCGTAGAATGCCGCCTGGAACTTGACCAGCCCGACCCTGCCGGCCACGACGTCGACCACCGCCTTGCCGAACTCTCCCATCGCCGCGGCGACGCCCGGCGCGATCGCCCGGGAACGCTTCGAGCAGGCCCGGCGGCAGGTCTTCCGGCCTCGGGTCGATCCCGACGCAGACGGGGTTCTCCGCCTTCCTGACCGCCTCGACGAGCCGATCCGCATATTGCACGGCGCCACCCTCGCCTCGGGAAGCCGCATTGACACCCCGGACGGAGATTCTACAATGACGTTTCGTCGCCGAGTAGCCACCCGGACGACATCCGCGGGGCGTAGCGCAGTTTGGCTAGCGCGCTAGACTGGGGGTCTAGAGGTCGTGGGTTCAAATCCCGCCGCCCCGATTGGACTTACGACGAGCGAATGCCCGCCAAGGGCAGTAGTTTACGGGCAGAAGTGAACCCCCCCGGCCAGTTGCCGCTGACCGAGGGGGCGCAGAAGCGAGCCTTTCGGCCCACCCCGTGGTTCCACTGGCCGAGAGGGTTCGCCATGCGTCAGCCCAAGCCCTGGTTCCGCACCGACAAGAACGCCTGGTACGTCCAGATCGGCCGCGCCAGGTCAGCCTCGGCAAGGACGAGGCCCGAGGCCCATCGCCGCTTCTACCGCCTGATGGCCGAGGAGGGGCTCGACACACGGGCGCCGGCCCGCGGGCCGACGATCCAGGTCGCCCTGGCCTGCGACCTTTACCTCGAAGGATACTCGAGCCGTCATCACGCGCCCGGCCACTTACGAGCTGAATCGACCTCCGACTCCAGGACTTCTGCGACCGCTACGGCGGCGCTGCCGCGTCGCGGTCTGAAGCCCTTCCACGTCCACCGTTGGCTCGAAGACCACGACTGGTCGGCGAGCACCCGGCGCGGTGCCATCGCCGTCCTCAAGGCGGCCCTTAATTGCGCCGTGGAGCAAGGCTACATCCCTGATAACCCGATCCGATCGCTCAGAAGCGGCCCCCGATGGGCCGACGCGAAGCCACACTGACCGCGGAGCAACGCAAGGCGATCCTCGAGGCCGTGCCCGACTGCGAGTTCCGCGACTTCCTCATCGCCCTGCAGGAGACGGGCGCCAGGCCCGGAGAGATCGCGGCAGTGACCGCCGACGACGTCGACCTCGACGGTGGCGCCCTGGATCCTGCGCGGCACAAGAACCGGTCCAAGACCGGACTGCCGCGTGTCGTCTACCTGACGGAACGATTGGTCGAAACGTGCATGCGCCTGATCGACTCTCCACCGCGACGGCCCGCTCTTCCGCAACACCGACGGCAACCCGTGGACGCGGAACGCGATCCGCTGCCGTTTTCGCCGCCTCCGCGAGCGGCTCGGCCTCGAACGCGGGGTGGTCGCCTACAGCTACCGGCACACGTGGGCGACGGACGCCCTGGAGCGGGCGGTCCCGATCGCGACGGTCGCCGAGCTGCTTGGGCACGCCGACACAAAGATGATCTCGTCGCACTATGGGCACCTCCGCGAGCGGCGTGAGCACTTACGGGCTGCAGCTCGCTCGATCAGGCCCCGCGAGCCTTGATGTGCTTAAGACCGACCGAAGCAGACATCGGTTGCTCGGATCGACGGGAATTCGCATAGGACAGCAGGTCTTCCTCGCTGATACGGATCGTCCCCCGCCCTAGCCCGATGCGGGAGTGGCGAAGTCGACCGCCGGCGCAGAGTGCGTAGATGGTGCTCTGGCCGACCTCGAGCCTTTTCGCGGCTTCCTGGACTGTCATTGGTCAGATCCCGCTCGACCTCGTAGTCGACAGGCCGCGTCCACCCAGGGCCATACGACACGTTGCGACTATTCCCGCGATTGACGATAGTAGGTGGATCACCGAACGTGGGTTGCGCCTGGTTTGCAGGCTCGCGATCTACACGCGAAGTGTGGTATTCGACAGGTCGGGGTGTTGCATGGAAAGGCGGGACTCGACGTACTGGGCGGCGTACGTACTCGGTTGTCAGGACGAGGTGCTTCGATACCGTGCGGGGCAGTTCGAAAGCCGAGCTGTCCTTGGCGACGTTCCGGGATTCTTCGAGACATTGAGCAAGTTCGAATCGGGCGTCGCCGAGTTCTATCGAGCGATTGGCTTGCTGATGAGTCGCGGAAAGTTGAAACGGCGGTCCGCCGTGGCGCTCAGCATGGCAGTTTTTCGTATCCATAAAGATACAAAATCATTTGTAATCAACCAATTTGCGGAGTTATTTGGTCGCGAGCGTATTCGCTTCGAGTACAGGTGGTACCCCTCGGGCGACGAGAATCCAGCTTGGTGGCGGATTGAGGAGTTGTCGTCAAGTCTGTTGGACGAGGATGACGAGGAACATCAATGGCACGAACTTGGCAGGATGGTGACCCGACTCTTTAGGGAAGACCGCCACGCCATAATCGACTCAAATTCTCAAGACATTTATTTATGTCTCAATAATATATTACGTATCGTCGAGAAGTTGTTCCCGACAAGCGAAGCGGCGATTCTATCATCGAGCATTGAAGACGTGCGCACAAGTTTTGGTGCTCTAATGGAGCCGTTTGCTCGTGCGGCCTATAGGTCCTGTCACCTCCCGGTGACACGCCTCGACGGATCGGTCCGGCGCCTGCTACGGGGCATTTCGCTCCCCGAGACTGTACTGTTCCTCGATCCCGATAGGCCGACGATCTTCGGCAGGCCGATTCCTCTGGATCAGCCAAGACTCATTAAGTGCCTGTGGGCATTGGCGGAGCGTCCGATGACGACACTCAGTCGCAAGGAGTTTATAGGAGTTCTGAACAGCGATCGCGACTGGAGGTATCTCTCGGCGGATTTCTCTCGGCTCCGTAGGAAACTCCGGCCCCTAATCGATGACCACTGACAAGGGGATGCGGGGAAGAGCACCGTCTCCCCAATTCCAAGAACGCTTTTATTATCCATCGCCGAAGTGAAGACAGGTCCGAGCCGGGGTATCTGCTAGCCCTGTCTCGCATGCAGGTACGAATTCCCAGAGGACGGCCAGGCTGGTGGATAACTTGATCGCACACAACAACAGCCACATGACTTAGTATGTAGATATCTCAAGTTTAACGGGCGCGCCGAACCGGCTTGCGCAACCAACGGGTTGGCTGTCCAGTGTTATCCTCCCGCTGTGGGCATAAGAGCTCGCGGAAGGAGGAATCGGATGCCAGACGGAGTCAGAGACTGGTCTACCGGCGAACTCGGCGACGAGCTGGGTATTCAGGCCTGGCGCATCAATCGGCTCTTCGAGCTGGGGCTTCTCGGGGAGCCGCCGCGTGTCGCGGGCCGGCGGATGATCCCGTCGTCCATGATCCCAGACATCATCAAAGCCCTGGACGAACGCGGGTGGATGTCGATCGGACGTGATCTGAAAACGATCGCTGGCGGCTCCTGCGCGACGGAGGTTGCCATTCCCGGTCGGGCGTCCAACGCGTCGTAGGGCGTCCCGAGCAACTCGCCGCTTCGCTCCCCGTGAGATCGCTTAATCGGGGCGGTAGAGGTGCGGGCGGCAGCCCTCCGCGAACCGCCGGGCCAGCGTCCCGGCAATTTCCGCGGCTCAGCAAGGCCGTTCATTCACAGGGTCGCCAACCGCCGCCACTTCACCGGCGCACGCCTGCGCCCCTCGCCGTCGAACGCGAGCTGGATCGGCTCGGGCTCTGAGACCTCGCGAGCCGGTCGCCGGCCCTCGCGACCAAATGACTGACCTACGACCACGGAGACAAGCCATGACCCGAGATGACCCACGACCACGATTCCGCGTCCGCCGCGGAGACCCCGACGACCCCCGACCCGGCACCTCGGAGCCGGGAGCCCTGCGGCGCCGTCCGCGGCCGGCGCCGGCGGTGCCGGGCCGTCCGAAATCCCCCCCGCGGCGCCGCGCCACGGCGGAGGGGGCGCCCGACCCGTTCGACCCAAGGAGCTCCGGCTGGGGCAGGACTTCGCGGCTCGACCTCGGCGTCAAGAAGATCCTGATCACCGTGCCCGTCCGGAAGCCCCCCAAGGAGCACTTCGTCCGGACCCACCACGACCGCGACTCCTGGCTCGAGACGCGGTGATCGAGATGAAGGAGGACCGCGAGATCTACCTGGTCGCCCGGTCGCTCTGGGCGGCCCTGGCCACCGAGTCGACGTTCTGCGCGAAGCTCCTCGTCCCCACCGTGACCCGCCAGGGCGTCCTCTTCCTCTGGCCGATCCGCCTGCCCGGCCCCGACGGCAGGATCGACGACTGGAACCGCTCGGCGCTCGAGGCCGCCGAGCTGGCCAGGACCACCTGGGTCCGCGTCCAGGCCAACATGAACCTGGGGGCCTACGAGGTCGTCGCCGCGCCGGGCACGACGGCCGAGCCCGCGTTCCCCGACAAGTCCCTGGCCGAGATCCTCAAGGTCGCCTTCAAGGACCGCTACATCGACACCATGGACCACCCGGTCCTCCGCAGGCTCCGGGGGGAACTATGACACGCCTGGTCTCGACCGCGGGGGTGCTCGTCACGGGCGCCCTCGTGTCTCTCCTCGCCCCCTACCGCGAGGTCTGGCTCGTCGACTTCGAGTTCGCGGCGCCCGACGGCGAGCGGCCCGTGCCGCTCTGCCTGGTCGCCCGCGAGCTCCGGACCAACCGGCTCGTCCGCCTCTTCGGCGCCGAGCTGCTCGGCCGCCGCCTGCCCGCCCTACCGGCATCGGCCCGGACACCCTGTTCGTCGCCTACTACGCGTCGGCCGAGCTCGGCTGCCACCTGCGCCCTGGGCTGGCCGATGCCGGCGCGGATCCTCGACCTCTTCGCCGAGTTCCAGTGCCGCGACCGTCGGCCTGGCCCCGCCCCACGGCAACGGCCTGCTCGGGGCACTGCTGTACTACGGCCTGGACGCCATGGACGCCGCCGAGAAGGCCGCCATGCGGGACCTCGTCCTGCGCGGCGGCCCCTGCTCCGACGCCGAGCGCAGCGCGATCCTCGACTACTGCCAGGAGGACGTCGACGCCCTCGCCCGGCTGCTGCCCGCCATGGCCGACGACCTCGACCTGCCCCGCGCCCTGCTCCGGGGCCGCTACATGGCCGCCGCCGCCCGGATCGAGTGGGACGGCGTGCCGATCGACGTCGAGACCCTGGCGCGGCTCAGGGCGGGCTGGGACGGCATCAAGGGCGACCTGATCGCCGAGGTCGACCGCGACTACGGCGTCTTCGACGGGCATGACCTTCAAGGCGGACCGGTGGAGGGCCTGGCTCGCCCGCGAGGGCATCGCCTGGCCGACGCCTCGAGTCGGGGGCCCTCGCCCTGGACGACGACACCTTCCGCGAGATGGCCCGCGCCCACCCCACGGGTCGGCGCTGATGCGCGAGCTCCGCCACGCCCTGTCGCAAGATGCGGCTCGACGGACCTCGCCGTCGGCCGCGACGGCCGCAATCGCTACCTCCTGTCGGCCTTCGGCTCGAAGACCGGCCGGAACCAGCCGAGCAACACGCGGTTCATCTTCGGCCCGTCGGCCTGGCTCCGCGGCCTGATCAAGCCGGGCGAGGGCCGGGCCGTCGCCTACGTCGACTGGTCGCCAGCAGGAGTTCGGCATCGCCGCGGCGCTCTCGGGCGACCCGGCGATGACGCGAGGCGTATCGCTCGGGCGACCCCTACCTGGCCTTCGGCAAGCAGGCCGGGCCGGATCCCCGCCGGCGGCACCAAGGCGACGCACGGCGCGGAGCGCGAGCTGTTCAAGGCCTGCGTCCTGGGCGTCCAGTACGGCATGGGCGAGGTGTCGCTGGCCCGGCGGATCGGGCGGCCGCCGGTGGTCGCCCGCGAGCTGCTGCGGCTGCACCGCGAGACCTACCCGGCGTTCTGGCGGTGGTCGGACGCCGCCGAGGCCCACGCCATGCTCCGCGGCAGCCTGCACACGGTCTTCGGCTGGACCGTCCGCGTCGGCGCCGACGCCAACCCGCGGAGCCTGCGGAACTTCCCGTGCCAGGCCAACGGGGCGGAGATGCTCCGGCTGGCCTGCTGCCTGGCGACCGAGCGCGGCATCCGCGTCTGCGCCCCGGTCCACGACGCCCTGCTGATCGAGGGGCCGGCCGGGGCGATCCACGAGGTGGCCGACGAGACCCGCCGGCGATGCGGGAGGCGTCGGAGGTCGTCCTGGACGGGTTCGCGCTGCGGACCGACGAGCCGAAGGTCGTCGCCTGGCCCGATCGCTACATGGACGAGCGCGGCCGGGGGATGTGGGACCGGGTCATGCGTCTGCTGGATCGGGCCGGCTGAGGGCACCTGGCGCCGGCGCCAGGAAGTTCCTGGCGCCGGCGCCACCCCCGCCCAATCTTATTTCTTGTATCTCTTTCTTCTCTCTTCTTAAGGAGACAATTATGGCCCCACCCGCCCGACCCCGACCGCCTCCGCCTGGTCGGCACGCCGCGGGGGCTGCCGAGGCCGTCCTCACGCCCTCCCCGCCACCGTCAGGGCCAGCGGTTCCTGAAGGGGCCGATCCCCTGGCCCTGGCTCGACCGGGCCGGCCGCCTGCCGGGCAAGGCGCTGGCCGTCGCGCTGGTCCTCTGGCAGAAGGCCGGCGCCACCGGTCGGCGGACCGTCCGATTCAACCAGTCCGGGGCCGCCGAGCTCGGCCTGGGCCCCGTGTCGGCCCGCCGGGGCGTCCGGCGGCTCGAGTCCGCCGGGCTGATCTCCGTGCAGCGGCGGCCCGGCAGCGGGCTGGAGGTGAGTCTGCTCGCGGCCGACGACCCGGCGGAGATCGCCGCGGGCCGTCGCGGTGGGCCTCGAGACCGAGACCGGACCACGCCCGCGGCCGTCTTTCCTGCCCTCACCGCTTCGCGGAAGCCCGCGACTGCGCCGTCAACCCTCGTCGCGCCGCCCGCGACGTCCGCCCCCATGGAGCCTGGAGAATCGCGATGAACCGAGATCAGGGTCAGCCGCTTGACGACAACCCCGGGCGTGCCGGCTCCGCCGCGACCGGCCGGGAGAAGAAAGTCGCCCCGCTCCGCGACCACATCGACGGCCGGAAATCCCGGCCGGGTCGCGTCCGACCGACGCGCACGGGTCGTGCCCGCAGGAGTCGTCACCCCCACCACGCGGACGCACGCGCGCGTCACCTCGCCTGTTCGCGAAGTGCCGCCCGTTCGTCGACAGGCACCTCCGCGCCGCGGCCCGTGCCGGGATCGCCGAGCCGTGCGTGTTCGTGCTGGACGCGAGCCGGTCGGATGCCCTCGTCCTCGTGCGGGCCACGATGGGCTCCCATCGGATCGCCTTCCCGGGCCGCTCCGAGGCGGGCGAGAACCTGGGGGCGATCATGCTCGTCGCCGCGGGGCGGCGGGAGGCCGCGGCCCTGCTGGTGCCGGTCTGCACCGGAGGCCGCCCGCGCGGTCCTGAGCCTCTCCACCCCCGGCTGCATGGTCGTCTCGGACGGCGTCACGGTGATCGGCGTCGAGGCCGACATGCCGGCTCCCATCACGGTGGCAGAGGGGACGACGTCCGGCCGGCGCCGGGTCGGACCGGGCCGCCCGCGCCGACCCCGACCGCCTCGCCCGTCCGAATCGGATGTCCCCCGATGACGATCCCCCCGAACCCGAGGAATACGACCGATGGCCAATCGCAAGCAGAAGACCGTCCCCGTCCGCGAGGCCGTGGCAGAGGAGTCAGGGCCTGATCCCATCGGCATCCTCGCGACGGCCCTGGCCGACGTCGAGGGTGATGTCCAAGAGCTCTGGCTGGTCGCCGACGAGGTGGGCGACAGGCAAGGCGAGATCGAGAGCTCGCTCGAGATCCTGGTGTCCGAGCTCCCCGGCCTCGCGCCCGGCTCGGGACGATCCGATCCGCCGCCGAGGCCTGCGAGACCGGCGAACTCCGCGCGCACCCCGACCTGATCGACGCGATGGAATGTCTACTCGAGAACACCGACCTGCTGGTCGAGGCGGTCAGCCTCGCGAGAGACCGGCTCCTCGCCTGGTACACCGAGGAGGAAGTGCAGGAGAAGCTCGTCGCCCGCGCCCCGGGCCGCCGCCAGGCGCGTCGGAAGGGCGGTCGAGGCCCTCCGCGCCTCCTGGCGATTGCGGTTCCCCACGCCGGCGCTGCCGCGCGACGAGTGACGTCCGTTCGAACGACCCGGCAGGCCCTGGACGGGCCGATCCCGGCCCCGGGCGTGCCGACGTGACCTGCCCCCATCACGACCCGAGGCCACGAATTCGAGGAGTCCAGCCCATGGCCGCACGCAGGAAGACATCCGCCGCGCCCAAGGTCACCGCGGAGCCGGCCCTGTCCGGACCGATCGTTCAGCTCCTGAATGCCCTGCGCGAGACCCTCCAGACCCTCAGCGACATCCCCTGGCCGGCAGGCGCGGATCGCCGGGCGCCGGGGACCGGGACCCTGGAGGCCGAACTTTCCGGGCTCGCGACGCGGCTCGAGAGTCTGCGAGTCGCCGCGGCGGCCTGCGATCTCGAGCGGGTCACAGCCGAATTCCCTGATGCGATCTCCGGGATGGCGTTCATACTGAATGTTGGCACGATCGCCGGGATCCTTGGCAAGGCCAAGCGGTTTCTGGCCGACAACGGCGGCCGGGACGAGGGGGCTGTCGGCGGCGTCGCCGCCGCGGCCGACCGCCTCGCCGCGGCGGACGAGGCCCTGATCGCGACCCTGGGCGACGCGCTTCGGCGTGCGGCCGCGCCGCCGGTAGAGCGAGATGAACTGACCGCGCCCCGCGTCGCAACGGCGGCCGGGGCGTTTCGACCTTCTCTGATGGTAAAGACGGGCTCCGGGCTCGTTACACGGGTGAGGACTGAGACATGGGCCGGTATCCGGTGAGAAATGCCCGCTTCTTCGAGCGGCACAGGGAGATCGTCGCCGACCAGCTCGACCGGATCGAGGCCGCCCTCGCCGCGGCGACCATGGCCGGGGTCCGCGACCCGACGGCCGTGGTCGTCGACCTGCTGGAGGGCGTCGGCATCCTGGTCGCCGAAGGCTTGGGTATGGACCCGTGGCGCTCCACACTCCCGGGCCGTCACGTCGCCGGGCGGGTCCGCGACCTCCACGTCATCGCCCCGCCCCGCCGCCGCGTCGTCGCGGCCCTCCACCGGATCCGCCCCCTCGTGGCCGATGACGTCGAGCTGCGGGCGATGTGGAGCGCCAGGTGGTGGTCGTGGCCGAGGGCGACGCCTCGGTCCAGCTGCTGGACGAGGACGATCCGCCCGGCGACGCGGCGGCCTGACGCCGTCGTGTCGATCTCGATCCCGAGGGAGAACGCTCGTGTCCAGGCTTCCGTTCCACCCGAAAAACCCGTTCCGGCCGCCATCCTGGCGGTCGGCGCGGGCCCGCGAACTTCACTACGGCCGGCTCCGGGCTCGACAGTTCGACGACGCGTGGATCGTCGCGCGAGGGTCGTGGCGGCCGCGATCGCCTTCGTCTCGCGCAGATTCCCGGGCGTGCCGCTGCTGGCGACCCCGCGATCGCGGGTGCCGCACGACGGCATCGCCGACGCAGTGTGCGTGGCCGAGTACGGCCGGAGGCTCCTGGTCGGGGCTCGGGGGGGCCGACGCGTGAGCGACACGAGGCGAATCAACTCCCGGGCACCGCCTCCCCTCGGATCGTCGCCCGGAATCAATCACACCCGACCCATACGAGGACCAATCCGTGCCGATCGCGAATGCCATGGCCCACGCCCAGCTCCTCGCGGCGATGCTACCCCAGATCGAACGGAATGCTACAACAGCACCCTCGCCGCGGGCGCCGACGAGGGGGCGGTCTTCGTGCTCGACGTCCGCGACCCGACGGCGCGGGAGATCGCCGAGCGCTCCGCCGGCGGCCCCGACGCGGTCGCCGCCTACCTGCGGGCGGCGGCCCACGCCGGCCTCGAGCCGGTCACGACCTGGGGCGTGCCACGCACGCTCATGGCCGACCAGTTCAACCCCGAATCCGAGGTCGCGCGGTGCGTTGCCGTGCCCCTCGAGGGAACCCACTTCTGGGTCGTCGTCGTCGCCGATGGCTCCGCCACGGTTGTCATGCAGCCCGTGCCGGGACAAACGCGCCGGGCAGGGAACCAGATGTCGCCGCTGGCGGCCGACGGAGCCCCCATCGCCGGGGGCGTGAGCGAGAGCCGGCACGCGACGCCGGCCGCGGAATCGACGATCACGGCTGGCGATGCCGGCGCAATGACGTCGGTGGGCAGTGGCGAGAGTCCCGTCGTCCAAGGCAGCAGCAGCGACCCGAGCGAGGACTCGTCGTTCGATTTGAGGGACCGAGACACATGTCAGGAGATTTCCCGATGAAGTACTCGGAGACACCCGGGCCCGCATCACCGATCGTGACCGGGCTGGCACCCGCCGCGGCCGTCGCTGTTGCCCTCGCCGCTATCGAGGCCGAGGCCGTGGCCCCGGGTGAAGACCGCCCCGGGGCGCTCGCCGGGGCCGTGCGCCTGCTGCGGAGCGCGCCTGCGGGCCCACAGCACGCTCCTGCGCGTCCTGATCGAGGGGGTGAAGGCCTGCCCGGCCGAGAGTTACGCTGTGTCGACGGCGAGGCGGACGCGATCCGCGCCTTCTGCGTCCCCGTCGCCGAGTCCCGCATGCGTCCTGGCCTCGTGGGCCTCGCTGGACTCGGATGCGTTCGGCGCCGAGGGCGAGGACGGCCGCCTGCTGGCGGAGTTCGAGGACGCCGCCGAATGGCTCGGCATCCAGGCCGCCGACCTGCGGGAACGGCTCGTCGATTTCGAGCTCACTCCCTGCGGGGATGACGACTGAGCGGACGGGCATCGCTCGGGCTCGGCGCCGGGGCCGCGAGGTTCCGGCGTCGGCCACCCGATCGTGAGGGGGCATGGGGTAGCCGTCGGCCCGGCCCGGCGCAGCCCGGCGGGCGTCGACGCGGAGGATGGCAGGCCACTTACGGGAGAATGTCCGATGGACCGAATCCGAGAGGACCGGCGCCGCCGGTTCGGGATGCACAACCGGGTGATCGACGACGAGGCCGGCCGGATCGAAACGGTGCATGGCCGGGCGATCGGCGCCGGGGTCGACGACCCCGTGGCGCTCATCATCGACCGGCTCGACCCCCTCGCACGGCTGGTCGCGGCCCGGCTCGGCGACAACGCGATCCCGGCGAGCGTGGTCCGGGGCCAAGGTGCGGACCTCGTGGTCCTCACGCCGCCCCGCCGCCGGGCGGTCGAGGCCCTCGGCCCGCTGCTCCCGCGCGTGGCCGCCGACATCGCGAGGATCCCTCCGCCGGCCTGCGTCGTCGCGATCGTGGCCTTCGGGGTGGGCTCGGCCCACGCCCTCCTGCCCGCGGATTCGCCGCCCGAGGTGGATATGCCGGCAGGGGGCGAGGGCCGCCGCGGCGGCGGGGGAGGCCGGCCGTGAGGCCTCTGGCATACCACCCACGACACCCGTGTCGGCCGCCGAACTGGCGGTCGGCACGGGCCCGCGAACTTCACTACGGCAGGCTCCGGGCCCGAGGCATCGACGACGCCTGGGTCCGCCGCGCCCGGCGGGTCCTGGCGGCCGTCGAACGGTTCGCCGGCGACCTCGATCACCCGCGCGTCTCGGCGATCGACGAGCCGGTCGTCGCGGCCTACAAGCTCAGTCTCGGCGACGCCCGGCTCCGCCTCGAGCTCGAGGCCCGGACCCTGGGCGGCCAGGGCGACGAGGCCATCGCGTCCATCGTCGGGCTCGATAGCGTCGTCGTCGAGTCCTTCTGTCGGCTGTTCTGGGACGTCGGGCCGTACCTGTCGGCGATCGACTTCATCATGGCCACGGTCTTCGGACCGAGGCTGTACCGCGGAGAGGCCGCCGGCGACGTCGAGCTCGCGGCGCGGCTGGTCGGATTCACCCTGGGACCCGTGGCGGTCGACGTCGTGTTCGGCCGGCTCCCGGAGGGCGAGGCCGCCGCCCGGCTCGCGGACGACATCCGCCAGTTCGTCGCGATGGCCACGGCGCCGATCACGCCCGCGACGGGGCCGCGCTGGCTGGCCCTGGCGGGGCGCCTGGCGGAGATCGAGCGAGGCGTCAAGGAGGGGGCCGCCGCGCCGGTCTCCGGGGCAGTCGAAGTGAGCGAGGAGATCGCCGAGGCGTCGGCGAAGGCGGTTGGCCGGTCGGCGTCGAGCGGCAACGTCGCCGACGGGGAGGGCGACGGTCGCCCGATCCTCGCCGGGACCCATATGATTGCGGCGTCCCTCGATGTCGTCCCAACGCCCCGACGGAGCTTGGCGTGAATGGGGAAGGTCCAGGGTGCTGCAGGCGTTATCGACGATTTTGTCCCGGCATCGCACTCGCGTATCATCGGCCAACACAGGCCCGCGTGGCCGTCCCCGACGACGATCGTACCCGACCGAGAAGCGCAGGCCGCTCCGTGCAGAACAGGTGCAGGATGGGCTGGGAGCATCGATACGGCGGCGTTTACTACTACAAGTCGTCCCGTGAGGGCGGCCGATCCGTCAAGGCCTACTTCGGCCGCGGGATCGTCGCCGAGCTGGCGGCCCGCCTCGACGCCGAGGCCAGGGCCCGCCGGACGGCGGAGGCCGACGCGATCCTCGCCGAGCGGGCCCGGCTGGAGCCCCTCGACTCTTCGCTGGAGGCCCTGGACGCTGCCTGCAGGACGATGGTCGCGGCGACGCTCACGGTCGCGGGTTATCACCAGCACGACCGCGGCGCATGGAGGCGCAGACGTGTCCGAACATGAGGTCCGAGGCGGGCGTGGCGAGATCGCCGAGGCGGGCATCCGCCTCCTGCTCGAGCGGGCTCGCGGCGGAGACCATTCAGTGATCCCGGCGCTCCGAGCGGCGCTCGACGCCCATCCCGAGATCTGGGACCGTTACGGCGATCTGGCGGCGCACGTGCGGGCGGCCGCAATCCAACTGGTGGCCGGAACCGACCTCGGGCTCGGGGAGGCATTGTCGCGGAAGGCCGACGCCCTGATCGACGACCTCGCGGGCCCGGGGGCGTCGCCGCTGGAGCGCCTGCTGGCCGAGAGGGTCGCGGCGTTGTGGCTCAGGGCCCATCACGCCGACGCCATGGAGGCCCGCGCGGCGGGCGCTCGCTCGCGCAGGCGAACTTCGCCCGCAAGCGGGCCGACGCGTCGCACCGCGACTTGCTGGCGGCGATCACGGCGCTGGCGACGGTCAGGCGACTCCTGCCGACGACCGTCGAGGTCGACGCGGTCTCGACCACTTCATCGGGATCCGCGGTTGCGAAGCATGCGGTTTCCGGTGGCGACTGTGACTCCCGCGGCGACGATACGCAGGCCACGGCCGGTGACATAGCGGGCGAGAGTCCCGACGAGGCTGGCGACCTGATCCCGTTCAAACCACCCCGCGCGGCGGCATCTTGTCGTCGCGGGACGGGCGCCTCAGGTCGTCCCGACACCCGCGTCACCCGGTGAGTCCGCCCCTAGAACGAGCCGAGCGTCAGGACGAGAAATGACGAAGATGGGCTGCAAGACGAACAGCCCCGGGGAGATCCGGGTGCTCTTCGGTCAATATTCAAGGGAGTCCAGCGATGATCGTGCAGGAAGTGAAGAGGGCGAAGCCGGACGAGGTCGATCGCGCCGTCCTGGCCGCCAGGAGGGCCGTGGGCCGGCTGGTCACGATCCTCGGCGAGGACGATCCGGAGGTCGTCCAGAGGGCGTTGCACGCTCTGGGAGAGATCGGCCCGTTCTCCGTCGGCCCTCTGGCGTCGGCGCTGCCGCGTGCCGAGTCGCCGCGGCAGCGGATCATCATCGTTCGCGCGCTGATGCATTTCAGCGGCCAGGCCCGGCCGGCGGTCGTGAGGGCACTGATCGCGGCCGTCCGTCGCGAGACAGACCCCTACGTCCTCGCGGAGGCCCAGGCCTCGCTCTCGCATCTGACGGTCACGGGCCTCTTCGCCGGGTCACGGGCTGCCCGGACGTCGGCGCGGGAGGATTCTCCGACGTCGTAGGGGCGGATCGATATGCCCCGTGGGGATCGTAGACTTCCGCACTGGGCGCGATCCGCCGCCGGAGGCTCTTCCCTCTACCTTCACCCCAGGCGAAGGCTCACGCCGGGCCCCGAGGGAGCTGGAGGAGATCTACACCCGCGAGACGGTGCTCCTGGGCGAGGGCCCGCGCGACGCCGAGCTGGTGCTGCAGGCGCTGCGGGTGGGCGATCTGGGGATCGGGGCGATCCCGAACGAGGTCTACGCCGAGACGGGTCTGGAGATCAAGCGGCGGAGCCCGCTGCGGCCGACCTTCGTGATCGAGCTCGCGAACGGCGCCACGGGCTACATCCCGCCGCCCGCGCAGCACACCCTCGGCGGCTACACGACCTGGCGTGCGCGCACGAGCTGCCTGGAGGTCGGGGCGGAGCCGAAGGTCCGCGACGCGGTGATCGGGCTCCTGGAGGCGGTCGCCCGGTGAGGCTGGCGATCGTAGGACGTCTCGCCGAGCCCGTACGCATCCGGACGAGGCCGTCGCTGAAATTCGACCTCGGCGGGTGCTCGCCCCCACGGGCACACGTCCAGCGGCGTTACCAGGAGACGGCGACGCGTGGCGCACGACTCACGGCGGCGTGCTCCGCCATAATGTTGCCCAAGGAAGCGTCGACATAGCGGACCGAAGCTTGTAAAAGGCAGGGCGACGCGCATACGGAATTACCTCGAAGGCTGACCATCGAGGGCAACGGCCCGCCGATTCCGGTTCAGGGGAGGATGCCGTTGTGGGCCCCGTCGGCGCCCCACATGAGCCAGCGGTCGTCGCCCGGGTCGCCCGTCTCGAAGCAGATCAGGCTCCCGGAGTCGGTCCCGACGTAGACGCGCCCATGCGCCACCGCGGGCTGGAAGATCACGGGCTCGCCAACCGGGACGCTCCACAGCTCCTCGCCGGTCTCCGCCGAGAGGCAGTGGACCGCGCCATGGACCGACCCGAAGAAGAGCTTGCCGTTGACGATCGCGGGGGGCGTCAGCGGGCTATCGAGGAGTTCCTCGCCCTCACCCGGCGCGGGCCCGATCGTCTTCTTCCAGAAGACCTGATCCGAGCGTGGGTCGACGGCGCTCACGGTGTCGCCGTGCGCGGCGAAGAGCCGCCCCCTGGAGACGAACGGCTTGGAGCCCTGGTAGGCCCAGACGGAGTGAACCTGGGCGTGGCCCAGGTTGCCCATCGCCTGGTACATCTTGGCGCCTCCCTTGGCGACGCCGAATCCGACGTCGGCGTCCATGCCGGCGCTGGCTGCGTAACGCGGTGAACCTCGCATCCGCTTGAGATGGTCGAGGTAGTCCGCCTTGCGCGAGGTCGCCCGGTACTGTCGGAAGGCCGCGTCCTTGAGCTTGCGAGCCGCGAGGTGTTCCGACTGGTAAACGCCCCCCTGCGCGGGGTCGCCCTCGGCGACCGCCTCGCGCTGGCTGAAGTAGCATTCCCCTTCCCAGACGACCGGGGAGGACGTGGCGTTTCGCGGTTCCTTCCAGTCGATGTGGCCGTCCTCTTGGCGGACGCGATAGAGGGTCCCTTCGAGGGTTACGAAGTGAACGTGACCCTCGGCGAGAACGGGAGCCGTGATGATCTCGCCTTCGATCGGCTGTTTCCAGTATTCGTGCCCGGTCCGGAGGTCGAAGCAGGCGAGGTGATGCTGGTGGCCGGCCTTGCTGTCGGGGTAGGCCATGTAGATCCGTCCCTGGCTGACGGCGGGCATGCTCATCAGCGGGTCGCCCAGCCATTTCTTCCAGACCGCCGCCCCGTCGACCGTGAGGACCTCCAGCTCGCAGCTCTCGGTGTTGAACACGACGTGACCGTCGTCGACGACCGCCGCGGTGGGTCCATCGTCCGAAGTCCGGTACTGCCAGGAGAGGCGCCCGTCGGCCGCATCGAATGCATAGAAGTCGTAGCTGCCGAAGCCGCCGCCCAGGAAGACGCGGCCATCCGACACGGCCGGCGTCGCCAGGGTGTGGCGGCCAGGGATGGACACCTTCCAGCCGCGGAACCGGCCGTCGTTGCTGAGGAATGGGATCGGGGGGTCGACGCGAGGGAGCTTCGCCTGCTCTTTGGGATCGATTTTCATGGTTCATTCCCTCCGCCAAAGGGGCGAGACCGGGTCGCTCGACGCGACCCCTAGTCCAGGGGTGCCGGAACTCCGCGATCGTGAGTGTTCGCCGATCATCGGGGGGTGGCGGGTTTCAACCTCCAGACCGCCATCACGTCGTCCGACCCCCGCTTCGGGATGCCGTTCTCGGCCATGAGCTGCGTCGGTCGCCTCCTCGATCGCCTTGCGACGGAAGACCAGCGTCTCGGACACCTCGCCGTGGAACCGGATCGTCACGAACTCGCCCTGGCCGTCGCGGAGCACCTCGACGAGGTGCAGCGAGGTTCTTGATCTTGACCCCGTCGACGTCGGTGACCACCTGGCCGAACGGGTCGCGAGTAGCCCTTGGCGATCTGATGTGCCAGCATCGGCGACGGTGACCACGACCAGCTCCTCGCCCGGGAAGGCGACGCGGTCGCCGCTCGCGACGAGGATCGGACTGCCCGGCATCGCCAACGGGTTCCCCTGCACGTAGCAGCGACGCCGCCTCGTCGATCGACCGGCGAGAAGACCAGCGGGCCGTGGACGAAGTAGGGCGGGATACTGGCCCCGGTACGGCTTGATCAGCCGGTCGTCCTCGCGGGTCACCGGCAGGCCGACCTCCAGCGGCTTGCCGTCGCGGATCAGCCGGACGGGGACCGTCCCGCCCTTGGCCAGCCGCGGGATCAGCGCCGTGAACGGGAGGCCGGAGGCCGTCGTCGAAGTCGACCATCCCCTCGTTGTCGATCGCCGCGTCGCCGACCCGCGTCAGGACGTCCCCCTCGCGGAGCGGGTACGACGGGATCGCTCCGTCCCGGCCGCCGGACCATGATCCCGCGGTCCGACCGCGCCAGCCCGAGCTTCGCCCGCAGGGCCTCGTTCTCGAGCGCCTGGAAGTGGTCGATGAGCCGGGGCTTGCCGTCGTAGCGGCCGTCCTTGACGTCGTCGAGGTAGGCGTCGATCTCCTCGTTGGGGATGACGAAGCCGACGTTCTGGCACGGCCAGCTGGCCGAACGTCAGGCCGATCATCTTGCCGTCGACCAGCGCCGGGCCGCCGCTGTTGCCGGGGTCGACGGCGGCGTCGACCTGGATGCGCAGGCCCTCGGTCAGGTCGTTGTACGGGGCGTAGTCGATCCGCGAGACGACCCCGCGGGTGACTCGCCAGGCCCGCTGCCGCCGACGGGAAAGCCCAGGAGGACCACCGCGGCGTTGCGCGCCGGCCGCCGCGTCGGCGCGGGGGATCGGCGGCCGCTTCTCGAAGAAGGTCTCGTCCTCGAGGGGGAGCGTGGCCAGGTCGATGCCCGGCCCGATCGCGGCGACCTTGGCGTCGACCCGGTCGCTCCCCCTGGGCCTGGACGAAGACCTCGCCGGCGTAGAGGACGATGTGGGCGTTGGTGAGGATGCGTCTTGCCGTCGATGACGACGCCGGTGCCCATGACCTCGACCGGGTTCTGCTTGGCCCAGGGCCGGATCGGGTTGGGCAGCCGCATCGAGGCGAAGACCCGGACGACCGAGTCCTCGGGCCCCGCCCGCCCAGGGCCATCGCGGGGCCTCCGAGCAGGGTCAGCAAGCCGATCAACGCCGCCGAGATGAACCTCACCATTGGGTCGTCCTCGTGTCTTGCCGGGGTGGGTACCGCCTGTCGTGTCGGGACAGGACGGAATCGAATTCCCGCCCGGGCCGGAGATCACGCCGATTCACTGGGTCGCGGTTGCACGCCACATCCTCGATCGCCGGACGGACGGGGCCCCAGCTTGGGCCCCCGCCCGTCCGGGGATCGTCTGAGCACGCGGCGAGGAGCAGCCTGATCATCCGTCCGCAGACGCGCAGGCTCCTCCAGTACCGGAAGGCAAGTAGCTGACGGCTTCCCGGCGCCGTCGCATGGTCGTCATAAGGCCCGTCAAGCCCACGCCCACGAGCAGGAGGGCCGACGGCTCGGGCACGGCGTTCGGGATGACGATCGATGTGAGGATCGGGCCCGCGAGGCCCGTGAAGGAGAAGGTGCCCTCCCCGCCGGCCAGGGTTATGTCGGTGCCGAGATAGAGGGTCTGGGCCCAGTCGTCGAACGTCGTGGGTGCGGGCGAGGCGGCCGAGAACGACGCGTCGGTCGAGGTCCCGTAGGCGCTGTGCTCGAGGGCGAAGCCGCCCTTGTCCAATCCGGCGAGATACTGGCCGCCGAAATTCGCCAGGTAGACGCTCAGCCCGGAACCCGGGGCCGCCTGGAAATCGCCGATGCCGGAAGCGTCGATCGTGACAGACGTGGTCGGGAACTCGAAGCCGATCCCGCTCGCGTTCCCGGACGTCGGGTCGAACAGGGCCTCCAGGGTAAACGCCGCGTGCCCCACGACGGTCGTCGTCCCGATCGTGTAGCGCCATCGTTCAACGTACCGGTCAAGACGAGCTCGAGGTCGGCCCTCGCGGCGATCGTCATCGAGGGGATCAGGGCTGCAGAGATCAAGGCCAGTCGCAATCGTCGCATCGACGTGACTCCAAAGCTGCAAGGTCCCGGGCATTTCTCTCGTTCGTTGATGTTCGGTCTCGCCGGCGGCGCGAACCACCATCCCGGCCGCCGGACTCAGGTTCGTTTGGCGAAGGACTCGGGGGATCCGAGGGCGATGGACCCGAGCGTCAGGCTCGACACGCCCGCCTGGGCCGCGGCGATATACGCGGCCACGTCCGGCGGCTGGGGGCCCCGGCCGAGGTAGGAGACGAAGTAGGACTCGGCGAGGTCGGTGAGATACTCCGTCGAGCCGAGGAACAGCGCCGCGGTGCCGGCCCTCGAAGTGCCGTTGGCGACGATGTCGTCCCAGAAATCGACCTCCGTCGCGATCGCGGCCCGATCCAGGACGTCGGCGTAGACCCCCTCGAAGAAGACGGCGTTGTTGTCGCCGTAGTCGTTGTAGAACTCGGGGGTTCCGACGACGAATGCGGCGAGCTGCTCGGGCGTGTGGGAGCCGAGGTAGGAGACGACGTTGGCGCGATCGGCCGCGGTGAAGGACCGGTCGAGGTAGCGGTGGCCGACGTAGTCCGCCTCGCGCCCGAGGAACTCGGGCGAGCCTTCGATCGCCCGGACCAGGTTCGTCGGCGACACGCCGGCGTTCAGGGCGTTGGTGGCGGCGGCCAGGCCGCCGGGCTCGGCGGGACGGTTCAGCAGGACCTCGTAGAGGTTCTCGACGAAGATCTGGTTCGGGCTCGCGCCGGCGGCGTACTGCGGTTCGTAGGCGCCGATGGAGACGGAGGAAGCTCCGCTTACGGGGCGGGGAAACCCCCGCTCGTCGAGCAAAGAGGCGCCGGAAGCGACGCCCTTGGCGAAGCCGAGGCTCCCGGGGAGTAGCGCCTCGGTCTGGACGGTCTGGCTGTCCGCCGGGTGCCGGCTTGATATCCGCCGTTGTCCTGGAGCGGACCTAGGCTGGGGTTGCCGATCAGGGTCCCGGGGCCGAAATCCCCGCCCGTACCCGCCGTCGACCCGAGCAGGTTCCCACCCTTGTCGTTGATGGTTCCGCCGCCATCGACGGCGAAGTCTGGGCCCGTGCTCACGGCAGTGTTCTGCGCGACGATCGTGTTATCGATGTCAATCGAACCACCATGCTCGTAAATGCCCCCTCCGTTCCAGGACGCGTTGCCATTGACGGTGTCGTCCTGGAGCGTCAGCGCCCCACTCGTCCCGTCGTTGACGTACTGGATTGCTCCACCGCCGGCGTCACCCTGAAGGCCCGTGGCGTTCCGGGTGAGTGTGTCGTTGATCAGGAGTGCACCTAGACCGTCGACCTCGATGTCGATGGCGCCTCCTGCGAGGATGGCCCGATTGGAGTCGAACGTGGTACCTAGGATGGACAAAGGGGTCGTGTTCGTCTCGGGCAACAGCTCCGGGTCCGGATCGAATTCGATCGCGCCACCCTGGCTGGACGAGTTGCCGGTGAACTGTGAGTCGTAGACTTCGAGCGTGCCGGCATTCTGGCTGATGGCGCCGCCGAACCCTGGAAGACCCGCGAAGCCACCGCTGCCATTGGACAACGTAACGTTGTCGACGAGAGTGCGTCGCCCGGATGGAGACGGTCACCGGCGTGCTTGCGCCTCCCAGCGCCCCCCCCGCCGACGCGTCGAACGCCCCCCCGGTGTTGTCGGCGTAATTCTCCTTCAGGGTGCTCCCCTCGAGGAACAGGCTGCCGCCGTAGACTTCGAGGCCTCCTCCGTAGGCCGCGCTGCTCTTGTCGATCGTGGAATCGGTGACACTCACGGTGGTGCAATTGTTCGCGAAGATCCCCCCCCCCCTTATCGAGTAGCGCCGAGTTGCCCTCGAGCGTCGAGTTCGTGACGACGACCGAGACGGCCGACGTCGCGATGCCCCCGCCGTTGCTTTCCGCGGTGTTGTCGAGGAAGAAGCTGTTCAGCACAACGAGCTTCGCGGCAGGATTCGTGTCCTTCTCGTCCCGGGCCGCTGCCGTCAGCGTAGCCTCCGCCATCTCCTCCGGAAGGGTCGTTCTGGACGCTGAGCGTCGTCCCGGAGGATGCTGCCCGTGATCGAGACCTGGCCCGAACCCCCGTTGAACACCCCGCCCCCGTCACCCGCGAAGGCGTGATTGGCGACGATCGATCCAGATCCCGCCTCCATCTCCCTCGGACCTGTTGGCTGTGACGGAGCTCCCCGTGCCGATCGCGACGGCACCTATTCCTCCGGCCGCGATCCCACCGCCTGGTCCGTCGCAGACGTTGTCTTTCGACCCGGGAATTGTCGAAGGTGAGCGAGCCGGAGCTGCCGGCCTCGAGCGCGATGCCCCCGCCATGTCCTCCGTTGCCTCCCACAGAGGCCTCGTTTCGTGAGATGCTCGCATCATTGAGCACGACACCGGCGCCGCCATGGACGTCGATGCCGCCTCCATTGCCCGAAGTCACGCCGTTAGAGATGGTGACGCCCTGGAACGTGACCGTGGACGGCGTCGACGAGCCGGCGGGGTTGATGTCGAACACTCCATCGAGGTCGTCCTTGTCATCGTCATGTCGCCGCCGGCGTTGGCGATCGTCAGGTTGCTCGTCCCGGTGATGGCGAGCTCGCCCGCCGAATTATCGGCGGCCGTTCCGATCGTCGTGGTCCGGTAGGTGCCGGCGACGGAGAGATTGATCGTGTTCGGCCCGGGAGTGCTGTTGGCGGCCTGGATGGCCGAGCGGAGGGTGACAATACCCGCCGGAGGGCTGAGGATATCGGCGGTGCTGTTGACGGTGAAGGTCGCCAGCAGCCGGCGGTCCTCGAGCGGCTCAACTGCCGATCGGCCGCGGCGGGCCCGTGCTGCGGTCCGGGCTCGGCGTCTGCGTGTCGGTGTGGAGTCGCTCATGGTGGTAGCTCGTGTTGGGGAGGAGACCGGCTCGCCACCAGCCACAGGCCCTGACGCAAATGCCGCTGACGGGCTGGCCCGATAGCTCAACGGCTTGATTGGAAATCCTGCCTGCTGGAGGCGGCGTTAAACGCGACGGCCTCGCTCGATGCCTCGCCGGCGAGCATGGCCACGAGGTCGTGGCCATGCGGGCCGGCCCGTCGCAGCCTGATCGGATGGATCAGGGGCCGTAGGGGATGCAGTTGAAGTCGGCCGCCTTGACGAGCTCCAGGGGGAACCAGAGGATGATCAGCTGACCGAACTCGACGAAGCCGAAGCCGATGAAGACCGCGATCTGGGGTGGCCCGGTGCTTGACGGTGCGGAGGGTAATCCCTTCGGAGCCCGGGTCACTCGCCCTGGCGAGGGCGGACTGCAGGCTGTTGCGCGGGGCGAGGCCGGCATGGAAGTGCCGGACGGCGTCGCGGTAGCGCCGCACCTGCACCGGTGCGCCCGACTGGTTGTGGATGACGCTGACGTCCCGGATCCGCCCGTTGACGACGTGGGCGTGGGCCGTGTGGGTCCCGGTGTTGTGGATCGCATGCCTGCCGTTGACGTTCAGCCGGTTGCCGAGGAGCCTGGCCCCATCGTGGTGCCTGTCGGGGGGCCTGCGCCGCGACGAAGAGCAGGAGACCGACGCCGAGCGACGCGAAGAGCCCGATCTTGAAACGCATGGGATGCCTCACCTCTTGCGGGTTCGGACGAAATGAGCTGGCGGACGGTCCACCAGCAAACGATTGTGCGTAACACAAAAGCGACTGTTCGGGGTCTTGGTTATGCCTGGTGATGCCCCCGCACAGCGTAGGAGTTGGCTTAGCCGCGGTTATGGCCTCCAACCTGATCCCGAATCACGCCTGTCCTTGCCGCGCCTCTAAAGGCGAGATACGACGATCGGGAGTGCAGCCGACTTGGGCGACGTCGTCGGACTTGGATGGGGTCGGTCAGGCACTCCGTCGAGCTGTATGCCAAGGCTTCGAGGCCGCCGAAGGCGTGCCGTCGGCGACAATCCGGTACGACGAATCGATCTCGCCATTCGCCACGGCGAGGCCTCGCCAGGAGCGAGGACCACCGTGTCCGCCACGGTGTGAAGGGATCGACACCGTCGTGTCATCACCTCGGAAAAACTAGCCTCACTCGTATTTCATTTACCCCTCCATCAGGGATCTGCGATAATTCGGGCCAGTCCACCTAACACGTCTCGCACTTTTCTCGAGAGCGACCATGCAACCGCAGCCCGACGACGACCTGTCGGACCTGCTTAGCCGGGCGTTAGAGGGTGATCGTGCCGCCGAGGACCAACTCGTCGGCATCCTCTATCGCGATCTGAGGACAATCGCCAGCCGTCGGCTGCGCAGGGAACGCCCTGGACACACCTGGCAGACGAGCGACCTGGTGAGTGAAGCGCTGCTCCGCCTCCGGAAAGAAGGGACCCTGGCTTCGGCTCCTGACCAGGGCTTTTTGCTGAAGGCGGCAAGCCGAGCTATGCATCAGTTGCTGATCGACCACCATCGTCGCAAGCAGTCCTGGAAACACGGCGGGAAGCTGAAACGGCACAGCCTCGACGACGTGCTCGACCGGCTTGCCGAGTGCCTGAGCTTTCCGTTGACCGATCTGAGTGAGGAGCTTGAGCTTCTCGCAGGCGTGGACGAACGCGCCAGCATGGTCGTCCGCCTCAGGTTTTTCTTGGGCATGTCGCACCCAGAGATCGCCCACTCCTTGGGTTTCTCGCAGAAGACTATCGACGGTGATTGGAAGTTCGCCCGGGCCTGGTTACACGACCGTCTCAGCCCGACGGAGGCTCCATGAGCCCTCCCGATCCCATAGACGCCCGACGCCATGAGCGACGACGTGAGCTTTACGGTCTCGCCGTCGACCTCGCCGCGTTGGAAAGGCGCCCCTTTCTGGAGACTGCTTGCTCGGACGATCCTGCCCTGAAGCAGGAGGTGCTACGCCTGCTCGACCACGACAATGCCGCCAGCGCGAGCGCTTCCTCGACGTCGGTCGAACGTGCATGATCCCACCGCCTGCGGGGAGCTCGCTCGTTTCAGTGGGCGACCCGCCCGAGATGATGCGGATCGGCAAATACCAGGTCCTCCGACGGTTCTCGGAGGAGACCGGTCAGGGGGATGCTTACCAGGCCGTTGACCCGGACCTGGGACGCCACGTGGTGCTCAAGCGATATCGAGGGGAGCCCGGGGAGGTCGAGGAAGGCCGGGCCCTGGCGCGGGTCAGGAGCCGCTACGTAGCCGACTGCCATGGCGTCGAGTGGGTCGACGACGAGGCGTTCCTGGTCGTCGAATACGTGCCCGGTCGGAACCTTTCGGAGCTCCGACGCGACGGGCCAGTGGACCTCGAGCGGGCGGTCCTCATTGTGAGACAGCTGGCCGAGGGCGTCGCGGCCGTCCACGCGTGCGGCCTGATCCATCGCGACATCAAACTTGAGAACGTGATCCTCCACCTCGACGGGACGCCCCGGCTCGTCGACTTCGGTCTGGCCTGCCACCTCGGCAGCGACCGGCTCCGCGGCCGGTGCGGCTCTCCCCGCTACATGGCGCCAGAGCAGGCGCGCGGAGAGTCCAATCGGATCGATTACCGGGCGGATGTCTATGGGCTCGGCGGCGTCCTCTACGAGCTCATAACCGGCGAACGTCCTCACCAGGGCGCATCGCTGGGCGAAGTCCTCGAGCAGGCAGAGAACGGGGAGGTCAGGCCGGCTCGCGAGATCGACCCCGCTATCCCAGTCCCGCTCGAGGCGGTCTGCATGAGGGCCCTCGCGGCGGTTCCCGAGGATCGGTACTCCACGGCCGCGGACTTCGCCGATACCCTAGGGAAGGTGATCTTGTCGGCTCCCGCGAGGTCACCGAAGTCACGCGGGCTCCTCGCCGGCTCCCGCTGGGCCCGACCCGGGGCGATCGTCGCGTGCGGCCTCGCGATCCTCGGGGTCGTTTCCTTGCCGCGATACTCAGGTCCGTCGAGCTCGGTCACCCCGGGGATATCAGCCGCCCCCGTGTCGGCTGCGCTCGCGCACGAGGTCGCCGTAGATCATTTCCGGGAGCTGGGCGACGGAAGGCGCGTGGTCCCGCTCGAGTCACTCACGACGAAGACGGTGGCGGAGGCGCCGCCCCGGCTCGACGACCTCGTCCGCGTCCGCGTGACGTTCAACCAGCCTGCCTACGCCTACCTGATTGCCCTGAACCCCGATGGCAAGGATCAACTCTGCCTGCCGGGGGACTGGCACGCCTCCCCCTCGCCGCGGTCGGAGCTGGAATTCCCGCCCGACCCGTCGGACTACTTCGGCCTGACCGACGGCGACGGGCTCCAGGCATTCGTGATCGTGGCCTCGGAACACCCGCTGCCCGACTACGCGGCATGGAGGGCCCAGGTCCCTGGCGGCCTGGTCTGGTCCCGGATGAACGATTTGGGGCTGTCGGTCTACGATTCCGCGGACGGCAACCATCAGCCATCGAGTTCTGGCCTCGTGCGCGGCGAGATCCGCCGCAGAGACGGGGGCGGAGCGGCCTTCGTCAGACTCTGCGATCGGCTCCGCTGCGTTCCGGACGTCACGCTCGTGAGAGCGGTCGCATTCCCGGTCAAGGCCGCCGGCGAGAAGGTCCACAAGTAGCCGAAGCTTCGAATTCAGATTCGGGATCGAGGTGAATGATGCGCCCTCCCCTCTTCCGCTCGCTCTTCGGCGGTTCGCGGGATCCTGTCCGGAGGGCGCCAGAAACTTGGTCGCCGCTGCCTCGTCATGCGCGGCCCTGAAGAATAGCAGTAGCCCTACGATGCGGCTGCACCTCATCGCGATCGCGGCCTGCCTCGCCTCCTCGCGGGCCTCGGCGGAGGAGATCCTGAACGTCGGCGACCCCGCGCCGCCGCTGGCCGTCTCGGAGTGGGTCAAGGGAGACAAGGTCGAGGCGTTCGAGCCGGGCAAGACCTACGTCGTCGAGTTCTGGGCGACCTGGTGCGGCCCCTGCCGCGCGAGCATCCCGCACCTGACCGAGTTGGCCCACAAGTACAAGGACAAGGGCGTCAGCTTCATCGGCGTCGACGTCTGGGAGCAGGACACCGAAGCTCGTCGAGCCGTTCGTCAAGGAGATGGGCGACAAGATGGACTACCGCGTCGCGCTCGACGGCGTCCCGGGCGGCAACCCCAACGAAGGCGCGATGGCCAGGACCTGGATGAAGGCGGCCGAGGAGAATGGCATCCCGACGCGCCTTCGTCGTCCGCGACGGCAAGATCGCCTGGATCGGCCACCCGATGATGATGGACGAGCCCCTGGCGAAGATCGTCGCCGGCGACTGGGACCCGAAGGCCCGGGCCGCCGAGCGGCTCGCGGCCAAGGTCCAGGAACGGAAGACCAGGGACTCCCAGCGGACGGACGACAAGCCCGTCCGCGACGGCGACGGCAAGGGGGCCCTCAGGGCCCAGCGGAAGGATGCCGAGGCGGAGGAGGCGGCCCTGCGCGGGCCCTGGCGACCGCCCTCAGGGAGCGGGGCGAGGACCACCCCGACACGTCCTCGGCCTACAACAACCTGGCCCACTCGCTCCTGCGCCGTGGGAAGCACGCCGAGGCGGCGGCGATGTTCCGCCGGGCCCTGGCGATCCACATCCTGGCGCGGGGCGAGGAGAACCCCGACACCGCCACGGGCTATCACCATCTTGCTTCGGCCCTGCTGTCCCAGGGGAGGCACGCCGAGGCGGAGGCGTTGTACCGCCGGGCCGCGGCGATCAACGCCAAGGCGCAGGGCGAGGGCCACCCGCACACCGCCGCCAACTACCACGGAGTCGCCGACTCCCTGATGTCCCAGGGGAGGCACGCCGAGGCGGAGGCGTTGTACCGCCGGGCCGCGGCGATCAACGCCAAGGCGCAGGGCGAGGGCCACCCGCACACCGCCGCCAACTACCACGGAGTCGCCGACTCCCTGATGTCCCAGGGGAGGCACGCCGAGGCGGAGGCGTTGTACCGCCGGGCCGCGGCGATCAACGCCAAGGCGCAGGGCGAGGGCCACCCGCACACCGCCGCCAACTCCGACGGCCTGGTCCGGGCCCTCAGGGCCCAGCGGAAGGACGCCGAGGCGGAGGAGGCGGCCCTGCGCCGGGCCCTGGCGACCGCCCTCAGGGAGCGGGGCGAGGACCACCCCGACACGTCCTCGGCCTACAACAACCTGGCCCACTCGCTCCTGCACCGTGGGAAGCACGCCGAGGCGGCGGCGATGTTCCGCCGGGCCCTGGCGATCCACATCCTGGCGCGGGGCGAGGAGAACCCCGACACCGCCGCGCACTGCCACTATCTCGCCGAGTGCCTGATGTCCCAGGGGAAGGGCGCCGAGGCGGAGGCGATGTATCGCCGGGCCCTGGCGATCTACACCAGGGTGCGGGGCGGGGACCACCCCGAGACCGCCGCGGCTTCTTTCCACTTTGCCTCGGCCCTCCTTTCATTAGGGAAGCGTGATGAGGGTGAGGCGATGTGCCGCCGGGCCCTGGCGATCAGCATCAGGGCGCGGGGGGAGGACAGCCGGTACACCGCCGCCAACTACCACAACCTCGGCAACGCCCTCTTGTCCCAGGAGAGGGTCGCCGAGGCGGAGGCGATGTTTCGCCGGGCCCTGGCGATCAACACCAAGGCGCTCGGCGAAGATGACCCCGCGACCGCCGCGAACAGCCAACATCTCGCCAACTGCCTGATGTCCCAGGGGAAGAACGCCGAGGCGGAGTCGATGTGTCGCCGGGCCCTGGCGATCCGCATCAAGGCGCTCGGCGAGGGCCACCCCGCCCTCGCCATGGACTACACCCACCTCGCCGACATTCTTCTAAACCAGGGGAAGGGCGCCGAGGCGGAGGCGATGTATCGCCGGGCCCTGGCGATCCGCATCGGAGAGCAGGGCGAGGACCACCCCGACACCGCAAAGTTCTACCTGGATCTCGCCAGTTCCCTCATGTTCCAGAGGAGGTACGCCGAGTCGGAGGCAACGTGTCGCCGGGCAATTGCCAATAAGACCAAGACATGCAATAGGACTGATGCAATACTGGCTTTCTTTTATGATGGTTTGGCGCAGACGTTACTCGCGCAAGGCCGATCGGAAGAAGAACTCCGTACATGGAGGCTAGCCGCCGAGTGTATCGAGCGAGGCAGAGCAATGGGGTTGGGATCGTCGCTGACCAATCGTTATCCCAATTCCACACTCGGACGAATCGCCGCATCGCTTGCTCGAGCGGGTGCTGGTCGCGAAGCCTGGATCCGTTGGGAACAATCGCTAGCACGAGGACTCGCCGATGACGTCATTGGACGGGCGGCACGTCCGACAACGGCGGAAGAGCGGGAGGCAGAGGCTGAACTCCTTGTTCAGACCCAGGCCACCGATGAACGCATCTCCGCATTGCTAGGGTTAAACGTCCTCGCACAGGCGCAGGAGGGGCTTCTCGACGACCTGAAAAAACGCGCGAGCGATCTCCGACGCGAATTGGCCGAGCTGACAGCTCAGCTCAAGAGCAAGTACGGCCCGTTGGTCGGAAAGAACGCCACGCTGGAAGAGGTACAACATTCTCTGAGCGAAGGGACCGTTCTTCTCGGTTGGCTCGACACGAAGGACGATCATTGGGCGTGTATTGTCAGACGCACTGGGGAACCGGTATGGGTTCATCTATCCGGTTCATCCACCAGTGGCAACTGGACGGAAGAAGAACACCTCTTGACAAAGCAGCTTCGGATCGAGCTTGACCCGACTTCATCGACAGGAAGGGCGCTCTCGATGGCCGAGGCGCTCGCGCGCGTACGATTGGATCCGCTCAAGTCCCATCTCGATGGCGTCAAACGGCTTGTTATCGTCAATTCGCCAGGGGTCGCCGGAGTGCCCATCGAGGCGCTGATCGCAGCGCAACCGGATCCCGTGTGGAGCCGGATCGCTGTCTCATATTCACCATCTGCAAGTATGTTCGTTTATACAGCCAAGAGGTCCTTCCCTCGCGGCCGATCGACGACGCTCCTGGCCGTCGCGGATCCAGCCTATGCGGAGATGAAATCCGAGGCGCCCATGACGGCGGCCCCGGAGATGGGGCTCGCCATCGCCAATGTCGTCCCGAATGGCAACGCAGATCTCAAAGGTATCCGGGCGGGTGACGTCCTCATGACGTACTCGCAAGCGACCCTAAATAGCCTTGAAGACCTCAAAATCGTCCCTCCCGACGCCGGCGTGATGAGCGTGCCCGTCCGCGTCTGGCGAGAGGGGAGCACGAGGGACGTCTTGCTCCAGGCCGGCTCCCTCGACGTGACATTTGATGGGCGGCACTCGAGGGAAGTGGTGCAGTCTCGCCGCGATGCAATTCGCGAGGCTCTATCGATGAGGTCCGCGCCCCTCGATCGTCTCCCAGGGACGCGGAGAGAGGTTGAGGCGATTGCGATGCTTTTCCCCATGAACGGGGTCACGAAACTCGTAGGCGAGCAGGCCCGCGAGTCCCGGGTCCAGTCGATGGCCGGATCGGGCGAGCTCAAGGGTTTCCGCTACCTCCACTTCGCGACACACGGCGTTTGCGACGTCCGGGCGCGTTCCGCTCGTCGCTGCTCCTGGCCCCCGAGCCCGAGTCGAACGATCCGCTTGACCTCGATGCCGACGGCCGGATCACCGCCGAGCAAATCGGTCAGCGCTTGGGAGTTGGATGCCGATCTCGTCGTCCTCTCGGCCTGCGAGAGCGGTCTGGGGCTCGCGGCCGGCAGCGAAGGCTACCTCGGCTTCGCCCAACCACTGTTGGCCAGGGGGACCAGAAGCTTGCTCCTTAGCCTCTGGAAAGTCGACGACGACGCGACGGCCCTGCTGATGACGCGATTCTATCAGAACCTCCTCGGCCGTCGCCCCGGCCTGGCTGCTGCCTTGCCCAAGGCCGAGGCTCTCGCGGAGGCAAAGGCTTGGCTACGCAACGCCAGCGGCGAGGAGGTCACCAACAACCTGGACTCGCTGCCGCGCGGTTCGGTGGTACGCAGGGAGGTGGTGCGGCGGGAGCCGGATGCGAAGCCCTACGCAGACCCCCGATACTGGGCGGCGTTTGTCCTGGTCGGGGCCCCAGATTGATCGCGGCCGGCGTCCGGATCCGGCTGATACGGTTCCCAGGAATCAACTTCCTGGGTCGAGGTACTCACATCGGCAGATGCTCTTGACCTTGTCCGGGTCCAGGCAGGCCGCACGCCACCCGGACATCGCCGCGTCCTCGACCGCGTCGACATCCTCGTAGACCCGGTTCGACCAGTGGTGCTGCCGCAGATACAGCCAGAGCCGCTCGACCGGGTTCAGCTCAGGCGAGTACGGCGGCAGGCCGACGACCGTCAGGTTCGCCGGCACCCGCAGCGCCTCGGCTACGTGGTAGCCGGCCCCGTCCCAGACGAGGACCACGTGCGTCCCGGCGGGGATCGTCGCCGAGAGCCCGTCCAGGAACACCTGGACCACGGCGGCGTTGAGCCGCGGGGCGATCAGGCCCTCGGCCCGCCCGCTGGCCGGGCAGACGGCCGTCGGGTCGTGGAGGTTGCCGTAGGCCGTCTGCTTCGGCGCCGTCGGCCGCGTGCCCCGCTCGGCCCAGACCCCGGTCAACGTGCCCTTCTGGCCGAAGCGGGCCTCGTCCTCGGACCAGACCGCGACCCGCTCCTCCGGGTGGCGCCGCCTCGA
>CAWFXY010000013.1:0-211671 GCA_963819805.1 uncultured Planctomycetota bacterium
ACTCACCACTTTCAACATTTACGTTTCTTCGTCTTTCAGAAGACGATACGTCGAATAGTGGTGACGATCCTTACCCGAGCGCGGCGCGGCCGGGCTTTCTTCGGCCCGCGGGGGTGTTTATGCAAGGCTCGGATCCGCACCGACATGGCCACGCCCCGGCACCATCTCCAGAACCCGCCGGACGGCTCGCTCCCCAGGGCTCGCCACTCGGCTTCGGCGACCAGGACGTCGACGGCACGGTAGTTGGCCGCCACCTCGTCCGCCATGTAATAACCCGACAGCTTCTCGAACTCCGCCTCCCCGTGCGTCAACCGCAATGCCTGCTTCACCAGGTTCGTCGCGTTGGCCGCGACCAGCGCCATCCCCATGGCGAACAGGGCCGCCCGAGGACGACCCAGGCCCTCGATCTCGCCGTGGAGCACCGACTTCACCAGCGAGAAATGACGCTCGATCGCCCAGCGGTCCCGGTACAGCTCGCCGATCCGAAGCGGATCGATCCCCTTCAGATTGGACAGCAGGACGATCTCCGTGTCGCCGTCGTCGGTCGGGGTGTCGAGCTTCAGGACGATCCGCCGCATCGCCCGCCGTCGGCCGCTGCTCGTGTCCTCGACCTCGATCGGCTGCTCCCGGACCTCCCCGGCGGCCACCCTCCCGACCACCTCGGCTTCCTTCGACGGACGCCACGCAGGCACGGATGCTGCCGGATCGCGAAGGAGGCCCGCCGGTCGATGATCGCGAACAGGATCTCGGTCGTGCAGAAGTGCCGGTCGGCCACGAACAGCTGGTCGGCCGCGGCGTCGGCCAGGAGGCCCCGCACCAATTCGCGCTCGGACGTGTAGGCGTCCTCGCCGGCCGCGGCGTCGACGACCAGGCCGCTGGCGAGGTCGTAGGCCACCACGTACCGCCCCGGCAATCCGGCCGCCTCGATCGACCGCAGCGGCTTGAGGCGATGTTCGGTCCCGGCCAGGTCCGTGCCGTCGAGGACGGTGACCCGGTAACCTTCCCAGCCGAAGGGCCCCTTCACGCCCGCGTCGGTCAACAGGGCCCGCATCCGCCGCCCCGACTCCCGGACCACGGCCGTGGTGTAATCGGGGCTGATGCGGCCGTACTTGGCGTACAGGGCGGCCGCCGAGGCGAAGATCGTCGGGGCCTCGCTCGCCCGGTCCGACCGGAACGCCGCGAAGACGCTGCGCCGGGCACCGGAGACGACGGTGAGCATCAGCCAGGTGATCGCGGAGATGCCCAGCTTATGGTTCCACTGCCCGGGGCGACACCGGTCGTCGAAGAGCTTCTCGAGGAAGGGCGCGGGGCAGGCCCACTCGAGGACCCCCCGGACCAGGACCGTCAAGGGACTGACCTCGATCGCGACATCCATCCGGGACTGAGCGGCCATCGCCGTGCCTCCGTGCACCAGGTCCTATGCGACTGCGGCATAGCAGTTTAAGCGATTCCTCGTAAATGTTGAAAGTGGTGCTTCTTAGCACTCCGAGCCTTCCAGGAAGCCGCTCCTCCTGGAGTAGAGGCTCCCAGGCGCCGTCAAGGCCGGCGAGAGCCAGGCCCTGGTCAGCGCGTGCCATGATCCGGGTATACCCCGTGGAGGTCCGAAGAGACGTGTGTCGAGGCGACCCCGGGACGAGGAAGGCCCCCGGCTCCGCCTCGCGACGGCCGGATCATCGAACAGCACGCCGGGCAGGGGCCCACCGGGATTCGGGCGGGGACGGATTCGGCTCGTTTATCATTGCGCCGGCGGCGCCGGCGGGCTCATACTGGCGTTGCCCACTCGGTCTCCGCGACCGAGCGGAGCCCTCCCGCCCCCGATGGCCCCTGCCTCCTCCGCGCGAAGGGACCTGCCGCCGATGTACGACGCGGTAGTGCAACCTCGTTTCTGTAAATTTCCGGGCTGAAGGCGGCGGGTCAGTCCGGCTCCATCGTCAGGTACTTGCGGTTCGTCTCCCACTCCTCGCTGATCTCCATCGCACGGCACTGACCAGCCGCAGCGCCGACGCCTCGTTCGGGAACAGCCCGGCCACCCTCGTCCGCCGCTTCAGCTCCTTGTTGAGCCGCTCCAGCATGTTGATCGTCCGCAGCCGCCGCCGGTGCGCCGGCGGCAGGGCGAAGACCGCCAGCCCCTCCGGGACGTTGGCCTCCAGCCACTCGGCCAGCTTCGGGGCCGTCGCCCGGTACTTCTTCACGGCCAGATCTCCAGCTGCCGCTCGGCCTCGGGCCGGTCCGGGGCGTCGAAGACCGCCCGCAGGCTCGGCCACGACCTCCTTCCGCATCGCGGGCTTGGGCACGAAGGCCAGGGCGTTCTTCGATCAGGTGGAACTGGCACCGCTGCCACGGCACGCCCGTCAGCCGGGCGTCCAGGGCCGGCTTGAGCCCGGCGTGGGCGTCGCTGACGACCAGCTTGACGCCGTGCAGGCCCCGGGCCTGGAGCGACGGCCAGGAAGTCCCGCCAGTGGACCTCGGCCTCCGACAGCGAGACGCTGACGCCCGAGGATCGACCGCCTGCCCTCCGGGTCGATGCCGATGGCCACCAGGACCGCACACGAGCGGACCTAGCCGCCGTGGCGGACCTTCTCGTAGCGGGCGTCGAGGATCAGGTAGGGCGTCTCGCCGAGCGGGCCGGCCCCGCCACTTCTCCAGCTCGTCGTCGAGGGCCTGCGGCGGCCCGGCTGACCTGGGCGGTGGTGACCTCCAGGCCGCAGAGCTTCTCGGTGATGGCGGCGACCTTGCGGGTGGAGACGCCCTGGACGTACATCTCGGCGACGGCCAGCTTCAAGGCCCGCTCGCTCCGGACGCCCTTCTCCAGGGCCGAGGGGTAGAACTCGACGCCCCGGGTCTGGGGCACGGCCAGGGTGAGCGGCCCCGACCCGGGTCTGGACGGTCTTGGGCTTGAAGCCGTTGGCGTGGCCGGTGCGGCCCTCGGCCCGCTGGTAGGGGCCGGCCCCGAGGGCGGCGGCCCGCTCCAGCTTCATGACCTCGTTGAGCAGGACGCGGAGGGCGTCGGCCAGGCCGTCGAATCCGTGCTCGGCCGAGGAGTTCCCCGATCTCGTCGAGGGCGGTAGTCTGCATCTGGTGGGTCATCGTCGGTCGTCTCCCTTGGTGTTGGTTGGCACCTTCCAAGGGACCGGCGGTGGCCCGCCGCTTCAAGCCCGATCCCCGCCACGAGCGGCGGGGAATTTACAGAAACCAGGATGCACTACCTAGGATGCCACCCGCCGTCACTCGCCCGATGCCGAGACACGCTATCTCCGGGGGGCCCGGCTCCTGTACAATCTCGCATTGAAGATGTGGGACCTATGCCCGATAGATACTTAGTAAGGAACCTCAGGTGTGGGGACCTGGTGATCTGTTAATGCATGGGATCTATTGCGACTCGGATTCGATCCGCGCGGCGTTGGAACCAATCCGAGAGGAAGCCGCCGCGGAGGAGGCCGTCCTGCTGGTTGTCATGGACGATCGGATCTTCGACTCGCTGCTGATCAGCGCCGGGGCCGACATGCTCGGCGATGACCTCCGTCAGTCCCTCAGGAACGCCCCAAGGCCGGGCGGCGGTGCCCGGACGCCGGACCTGTCGAACCTAGACGGGATGACGACCTTCGGCGGCCTAGCGGACGCCCTCGGCCTGGCGGCGGACCCGTCCTGCCGCACGGGGCAGGGCCGAGCGATCTGGCTGCACTCGGTCCCGGCGCCTCAAGTACGGGCCGCCGCGGTCGTCCTCGTGCTCGTGACGGACCCCGCCGAGCCACCACGGTCCCTCTCGGCCGAGCGAGTCCAGTCCCTCGCCGTCATGGTGCACGGCACGCTCCCCGTGATCACGCGCCAGCAGCTCATGATCGAGCGGGTCTGCGAGGAGAACAGCCGGCGGGTCGAGATCACGCTGGAAGACGACGACTTGCATCGGTCGTTTGCCATGCCGCTGGAGTGGCGACACCAACGCTACGGACATTTTGCCGAGGCGGCCTTGAAAGTGGCGATCTCGACGACGGAGAGCTCGTCCGGGGCATTCATCCGACTGCGCCGGGATCGAGTCGGCCTCGACTTCGACGACGCGATCGTGCTGGGCGAACGTCCTCTCCTGGACCCCTGGTTCCCCCTCGCGTGCGAGCGAGCGTTCCGGTCGCGGCAGCCGTTCGTGGTCCAGCCGTCCGATCGTCAGTCTGGCTCCACGAACTCAGCTCTGGCGTTCCCGATCGTATTCCGCCGATTCGAGAGCACTCGGCGGGACGTATTGGCCGTCATCTATCTCAAGAAGTCAGGCTCGCGACCGCCGGGTTTCAGCGCCTTCGACCTCAACGCGCTCGCGCGATCGGCACGCACCTGCGGACCCACCGCGACTGGTTGCGGCTGCGGGAGGCGACGGACCTGCTCCGGGCCTTAGCCAGCTCCCAGGTCGCCGACCCTCGCCCGCTTGACCCGCAGTGGCGGGAGAACATCAAGCTCCGCACGGCCGACCACGCCCGCTACGACGACCGGCTCGACCTGAACCGGACCCTGCCGGTTGAGGCCACGCAGCATGAATACGCCGTGGCCGACGCGCTGTGGGGCCTCTACCAGCTAACCCGATCCCGGTCGGTCTCGCTGCGCCTGTTGACCGTCAACGGCCGGTACCTCGTGCGGACGTGCCGCTTCCCGGTCCCCGCGCGGGGTGTCGCCGACCAGCCGGACGACGACGGTTACGTGTTCGACGTGGATCGAGACTGGAAGACCAGCGCCAACTCGTGGGTCGCCCGCACCGGCAAGCCGTGCGACGTCCCCGACGTCAGACAGGCTTTCGCGGAGCAGCACCCGGGCCTCGAGTCGATCGTGCGCGCCCGGGGGAGGCGCGATCCGTTGCGGTCGCTCTATTGCTCGCCAGTGTTCTCGTCCGGACGGCTGATGGGGACGGTCAACGTCGAGAGCGTCTATCCAGGCGCGTATGCCACGACGCGGATGTTCGTCAACGCGGTCGCCGCCCAGATCGGCCAGCTCCTCGAGCTCGGCCGCGACGAGAACGAGCGACTGCTGAGTGTCAGCTCGCCGATGGGCAGCCTTAAGCACCACGCTGAACGGTTGCGCCAGATGGTCATGGAGCTGATCCCCACCCCGGAGGACAACCGGTACGGCGAGATCCTGCGCTCCCTGACTGTCGTCACAAGGCAGGTGGAGTCGTCGCCGCCGGACTCGGCCGAGAGGCCCAACCGGAGGCTCCGGGAGGTCATTGTCGAGGTAATCGACCGGATGGAGCTGACCGACGCCTGCACCCTCAGCGACGACCGCGGCCTCTTCGAGTGCCAGCCGTTCGCCGAGGCAGGCGCCTCGGCGTCGTTCCAGATAGCGCTGGGCGAGGTCCTATCGAACGCCCGGAAGCAGTATCCCCGAGTGCCTGGCGGGCACATCCGCATCACCTGTAAGGACCGGCAACGCGGCGGCGTACTGTACATCGAGGTCATCGTCGGCAACCCGTTCGAGGCCCACTCGGGGAATCAGTCAGTGATACGGAACCTAGACGAGTACGGGAGACGGCCCCTGGGCGGCGCGGATCGGCCGCACTGGGGCGCCCTGCTCGCCGGGGCAACCGTCCGCCGTCACCTCGACGGCGAGCTGTTCCTGCGGCGCTACGGGACGAACATCCGCAAGCAGGCCGCGACCTCGCCGCCGTATTTCCAGGTCGTGATCGAGATCCCCAAGGGGGAGGGGCCATGACGACGCACCACCCGCTCCGCATCCTCATCGTCGACGACCTACTGGACAATCGGACGAAGTCGCAGCAGACGCTACGGGAGCAGATCGAGGCCGTTTTCCAAGCCAAGGCGGAGGTCGAGCTCGACTTTGCGACCACCGTCCGGCTCGCCAACGCCAAGGTCCGCGACAATTTCTACCACGCTGTGGTCGCGGACCACGACCTGAGCCCCGGCTACGGCATGGAGGTGCTCCAGAAGGTCCGCGACCTGCGCCCGAGCTGCTTGCGCGTCCTGATCACGATGCACCCGGAGACCGACGCCGAGGGGGCCGAGTACCTGTACCAGAACCTCCTGCCCCCGGAGCCTCTGGCGCACCTGTTCGTCACCCGCACTATCTGCCACTACGCTGAACTCGTCGAGCGGCTCATCAGTTGCCTCCCGCCGGATCGCGTGACCCTACGCGTGGACGACGGCCGGGGGGCCGAGCCCGTCGATTCCGACGAGCATCCGCTGGTCCGCGCCATCATCGGCAAGTTCCGGACGTCCGGCCCGCTGCCCCGTTGGGCCGAGATCCTCCACGTCCTCGACCGGCTCTTCGCGCCCGAGACGCTCAAAAACCTGGCGATGGTGCGCGACGTGGCCAAGCGGCGGCGGGCGCCGACCGAGATCGACGCGCTCGAGCTGAAGGAGCTGACGGGCGGCCGCAGCAGCTCGACCGTACTGCGGTGCGTGCCGCTAACCGGCGGGGGGGGCCATCGGGGCAGCGTCTGCGTGCTCAAGATCGGGCCCCGGTCGGAAATGCACGAGGAGATCGAACGCTATCACCTCTACGTGCGGTTCTATCGGTCGAGCGTGCGGCGGGTCGAGATGCTCAGCAGCCAGTTGGGGGACACGATCGGAGCCGTCTGCTACTCGTTCGCCGGCGGCGGCGCGGCCGACATCAAGCCGCTCGAGGACCTCCTCAAGGCCGAGGACCTGCGCACCATCATCTACCTCCGGCACGAGTTCTCCCTCGAGAGCCGGGAGTGGTACCGGCAAGTCGAGGCGCAGGAGCACCCCGCGGCCCTCGCGACGTTCTTCGAGAAGACGCACAAGGTCCGCGTCGCCGAGCAGCTCGGCGCCGTGGCGCGACTGGCCGAAGAGGCCGGCGTGCCGATCAAGCTACGCCCCGTGCCCGAGATCGCGGCCCAGGTCCGCGAGATCGCCAGCCACACCTGCATCATCCACGGCGACCTGAACGCCGGCAACCTACTGCTCGACGTCGACCCGCACGACGTCTCGATCGCCTTCGATCGCCGGGGCGATCGCCCCTTCTGGGCCGCCTGCTACTCGCCGGAGGAAACTGGTCGCTCGCCGCGGACGATCATGATCGACTATCGCCACACGGCCCGCGGCCCGGTCTTCATAGACCTCGCCGCCCTGCAAGCGAGCCTGCGCATGCTCCCCGGCGAGGTGGACAACTTCACCGATTACGCCGGGGCCGTTGGGCGCGAGCGAGACGTGTGGGCCCAAGGCTGGTCGGGCACGCCAGTCCAGTACCGGCCGGCCGAGGACCTAGGGCGACTCCCTTACTGGGGCCTCTTGTCACACGAGCTGATCCGACTCGGGCGGTTGAACTTCGAGTCCACGCAGGCCGACCCGGGACGCAAGCCCATGCCCGACATCGCCTGGCAACGCGAATACGCTGCGACCTGCCTGCTCTACGGGCTGCGGCTGTTCAAGATCCAGGCGCTTGGTAGCGATATCGTTCCCGACCTGTCGGGCATGGGCTTCAAGGATCTACGCCGGGAGACGAGACTACGGTTCGCCTGCTGGATCCTCGCCATGTGCGAGATCATCTGCCCGTCCTAGTCCGAGCCGAGGGACTCGTGGGGCCGTGGACGTTACCCTCACCCTTCGGGCCTCTTGGCGCTACCGCTTCATGAAGAGGAGGACGCCCGCAGCGATCGCCAGGACGGCGAGCACGTCCCCGCTGTGGGCGAAGCTGATCTTCAGGAACGGGGCCGTCAACAGGCCGAATAGGATCAGCCAGACGGCCAGCACCATCATCGCCAGATCCTTGGGCATTTTCATCTCGGCTCCAATCGGTTCTCTGGCCTGGGGAATGTCGTTGAGTTCGCCGCCGCCTTGATCGCAGTCATCGGGGGAATCGTCGACTTCGTCCGCTGGCTCTGGTGAACGCCGTATCGACGGTCGCAACGAACGGCGGGCCGTGCACGGCGCTCTCTCGCTTCAACCATTGTCGTTCCCCGGCCTTCCCACGGCACACGTCAATCGTCCTGTGCCGCCGGGGGAGGACATGTCGCCCCGGATCTTTGCCGGTGTCGGAAGGACGATCGACCGAGTAGCCCGGAGAGCCGGAGTACAATCCTTTAGGACAAGCCCCGGACGATGCGGGGCCCGGCCTCCTGCCCGATGAGCGCCCGAAGTGCCGACGTCCCGAGTGAGTGCCGGATTGCTGATGTTCCGCCGCTGCGGCGGTCCCCTCGAAGTCCTCCTCGTCCACCCCGGAGGCCCCTTCTTCCGCACGAAGGACGAGGGGGCCTGGTCCATCCCCAAGGGCGAGGTCGGGCCGGGCGAGGACCTCCTGGCCGCTGCCATCCGTGAATTCGGCGAGGAGACTGGCATCATCCCGACCGGCCCCTTCATCCCCGTGTCGCCCGTCAAGCAGAAGGGGGGCAAGGTCGTCCACGCCTGGGCCTTCGAGGGAGACTGCGACCCGCAGGCGATCTCGTGCAATACCTTCACGATCGAGTGGCCGCCGAGGTCCGGGCGGCTTACGGAGTTCCCCGAGGTCGATCGGGCGGGCTTCTTCGGGCCCGAGGCGGCGAAGCGGAAGGTCAACGCCGGCCAGATCCCCCTGATCGTCGAGCTTGAGCGGATCGTGACGGGCGGAACTGAGCCTGTTCAATAGGCCTCGACCTCACACCGAGGCGGCATCGCGTCCCCGGGCCGGTGCGTCTCGATTGACGGACCGCCGAAGTTACCGCCCTCACGCAGTCCGCCTGGGCACGATCATGGCGACGACCTGGACCATCACCGCCTCGCCGTCCTGGTTCAGGGTCGTGTTCCGCACCCGGACGACTCCCCGGTCGGGCTGCGACTTCGAGGGCCTCAGGTCGAGCACCTCGGACTCGACCCGGAGGACGTCGCCCGGGTGGACGGGACGGGGCCAGCGGAGCTCCTCGGCTCCCAGGCCGATCAGGCCGCCGACGATCTTGAGCTCACCCTCGACCAGGAGCTTCATCGTCAGGGCGGCGGTGTGCCAACCGCTCGCCACCAGGCCGCCGAAGAGGCTGGCACGGGCGGCCTCCTCGTCGAGGTGGAACGGCTGCGGGTCGAACTCGGTGGCGAACGCTCTGATCATGTCGGGATCGACCGTGACCGTGCCGGTCCCGAACGTTTGCCCGACGGCGAGGTCTTCGAAGTACGGCGGTGCGGTCACTCCCTCACCTCCTCGGACTGGTACGGGGTCGGATGGACCGATGCCGGGTTGGCGGTGGGCCGTGCTCCGCCCGCTGGTCGGGACCGGGACCGGCCTGTTCGATGCCTGCGGCAGGGAAAGGAAGGCCGAGCTGCCTCGTGCAGGGCCGCCCAGTCGTGGATCGTCGAGATCACCATGTTATATCGGCGAGAGGGCGACGTCATCGACATCCGTCGGCCCAGTGCCGAGGGAAAGGCGATCGGCGAGCTGGCCCACCGGTGCGGTGTCGGCCGCATGAATATCGAGGCGATCGTGCATGGACGGTCGTGGCGGCGCCTGCCTCGAACCCGGATGATTGGCGTCAACTGTTTTTCCCGTCTGACGACAACTATTCTTCCCGGACCCATCGGCCGTTCGCGATCACACCGTGGTCGTCGTCTGTCGAGCTTTCTTGGCATGCTCGGCCCGGTAGCTCGGGACGTTGAGTTCAAGGATCACGCAATGGTGGACCAGCCGGTCGATCGCCGCCGCCGCCATCATCGCGTCCTTGAAGATCGCCTCCCAGCCCGAGAATGCCAGGTTGCTCGAGAGCATCACGCTCCCGCGCTCGTAGCGCTCGGCCAGCAGGCTGAACAACACCTCCATCTCCTCGCGGCTCTGTTGCACGTAGCCCAGGTCGTCCAGGATCAAGACCTCGTACCGCGCGAGGCTCTTGAACGCGCGGCTCAGCTTCAGGTCCCGCTTGGCCGCCAGCAGGTCCTGCACCATCAGGCCACAGTTACGGAAGTAGACCCGTCGACCTAATCGAATCAATTCCTGTCCAATCGATGAAAGGACGTGCGTCTTCCCCGAACCCGGGCTCCCGAACGCCAGCACGTTCTCGCACCGGTCCGCGAACGTCCCGTCCAGGAGCGCCCGTACCTGCTGCACCACCTTCGGCGGCAGCCGCTTGAGCTCGAGCGTCTGGAGCCCCTTCTCCAGCGGCAGTCGCGACTCCCGCAGCAGCCGCTCGATCCGACGGTCCCGCCGGGCCAGACACTCCCGCTCCGTCAGCCCCAGCAGGTAGCGCTCGTAGCTCTGCGACTCCTGCTCCGCCTGCCGCGCCATCTCCTCGGAGCCCGCGCGCATCGCCGGCAGGTGCAGCTCCTTCAAGTGCCGGGTGAGCTGCGCCTTCATGTCCGTCGTGTCCGTGCTCATGTCCCTCCCCCAGCCCCAGGAGCCGGTCGTACATCGTCAGATCGACATCGATGACCGTCACGTCGGTCACCGCCGGCGGCCGCCGACCCTGGTGCACGGCCTCGGCGACCGCGGCGCCGCACGGCGGCCAGCCGCCGTCGAGCAAGAGCCGCAACGCCTCGTCCACCGCGCTCTCACCCTCCTTCGCCGCCAGGAGGAGGATCTCCAGGTACTCCTTCACCGCCCGGCCGGGACGTTGCTCGTCCAGCGCGTCGTACGCCATCCGGAACCGGCTGGTCGGGAACATCGCGTCGCGGTAGCGATACTCCGGGAACGCCCCCGGCTTGCGGACCAGCCAGTCGATCACGTGGCGGTACTCGATCCTCCGCTGGCCACGGCCACGAAGCCGCGGCAACCGGTCCACCCGTCGGGCCCCATGCCAGACCTCCAGGTGTTCGGCCCCGACGTGGACGTCGACCCGCTCGCCGATCAGGCGGCTCGGCACCGAGTAGGTATTGCCGCCGACGTGGATCGTGCTGCCGGCGTCGACCCGTACCTTGACCCGTCGGCCCATCTCGAGCCGCCGCGCCGGCAGCGACGACAGCGCGGCCCGCTCCTCGGCGAACCGCTCCTTGCGGTTGGCGTTGCGCCCGGCCATGAGCCTCCTGAGGAACGCCTCGTACGAGCCGCGGTCGGCGAACTCGCGGCTGCCGCGCAACATCAGGGCCTGGTCGACGGCCTGTTTGAACCGATAGTGACTCTGCTCGACGTCGCCGTTCTCGTGCGCCTGCCGCGGTCGGATCGCCTGGGCCTCCAGGCCGTAGTGGGACAGCATCGCCTGGTATCGCTGGGTAAACGTCTCTGTGTCGGAGTCGGCTTTGATCGCGGCACTCAGCCGATCGGTGCGGTGCCGCCGAGGGACCCCTCCCAGTTCCCACAGGGCGTTCTGCAACCCCTCGGCCAGGCTCTCCCAGCTCTCCGAGAAGCAGACCGTGCCGGTCTCCCAGTTGGAGTAGGTCAGCACGAAGTGATAGACCAGGTGGTCGAACGGCACGCCGGCGATCGTGACGCCGAGCTCGGCCATGTGCGTGAAGTCCGAGGCACAGAGGCGACCGGGTTGATGGTCCTGTGCGAAGAACACCTCCTTGGGCGGCCCCTCGAGGGCCCGCCACTGTTTGATCCGCCGCTGAAGGGTCCGCAGTTGCCCGTCGGGGAAGCGGCCCGGGAACCGGCGTTGCAGGTCGAGAAACAGGGTCTTGGCCTGGAGCCCGGGATCGAGCCGGAGCCTCTCCAGGAGTTCGGGCCAGACGTCCTGGAACGGGTCCTGCCGGGTCCGCCAGGTATGGGGGATCTGCCGTTGACTGGGGAGCCGGTCCGAGTCGCGGTACTTGCGCGCCGTCTTCTCGTCGAGGCCTGCCTTGTCGGCGGCGTTGGCCAAGGTGGTTTCGGTCTGGAGCAACTTCCGCAGCCTCCTGAACAGGCGATCGGTGACCATCCCTCCGCTCCGTCATAAGGGAGCCGAAAAGGGTCAGCCTACCGGACCTCAGGGGCCGGGAATTCTAATTGTCGCTGGCCGGGAGAAATGATTGTCGCCAATCAGACGGACGGTCGCCCCGACGCCACGCCTCGGTTAGATTCGACAGAGGGACCGATCCGGGCAATCCCCCGAGCTCAGAGTCGCCGCCCGCCGGCAGTCATGACGAGCCAAGCCGGCTCCCCGCCCGAACCCCCGTCCGGGCCTGGGTGTCGCCACGATACTTCTTCCCCCTCGAGGTCGCAGAAGGAGCCGCCCGTCATGACCACGCTTCCGGAAGCCCGTGTCGGTGCCCCGATCCGCTACGAGGCCCTCTCGGTCTTCCCCCTGTTCTCGCCCCCGGTCGAGCCCGCCGAATACCTCCTCGCCGACGAGGCGATCGCCGCCGGGACTGTCACTGTCGAGGAGGTCGGCGAGACCGGCTCCGTGCCGACGCTCCTCGTCAGCAACACGGGCGACGTGGCCGTGCTCTTCCTCGAAGGCGAGGAACTCCGGGGGGCCAAACAGAACCGGGTGCTGAACACCTCGGTCCTCGTCGCCGCCCGCAGCCGGACGCCGATCCCGGTCAGTTGCGTCGAGCAGGGCCGGTGGCGCTACCGGACGAAGCACTTCTCGTCGGGCGGGACGCACTCGTCGTCCAAGCTGAGGCGGCACCTCAAGGAGTCCGTCGCCCGGTCCCTGAAGGCCGGTCATGGGCACACGTCGGACCAGGGGGCCGTCTGGGAGGAAGTGGGCCGCCAGATGGACGCCCTCGGATCGGCGTCGGAGACGGCGGCGATGGCGGACACGTACGAGGCACACCGGGGCCGCCTGGAAGAGTTCCGAGAGCGGCTGGCGTATGTCGAGGGAGCGAGCGGCGTCGCCGTCGCCGTGGGCCCGCAGGTCGTCGCCGTGGACATCTTCGACAAGCCCTCAACGTGCCGGAAGGTCTGGGGCCGGCTGCTTAGCGGGGTCGTGATGGACGCCTTGGAGGCCGGCGAGCCCGCCAAACTAGCCGAGGCCGACGACGTGGAAGGCCTGCTGGCCGGCCTGCGCGCCGCCGCCTGGGAGGAGGCCCCGGCGGTCGGCGAGGGACGGGAATATCGCTCCGATTCCGTGCCTAGGGCGCACGCCTCTTCTCTGGTCCTGGGCACGTCAGTGCTCCACGGCAGCGTGGTCGTGGAGAGTTGAGCCCGCCCGGGACGTCACCGTGTGTTAACCCCGCCCGACGGCGATGGGAAGAACCCGCCAGGGCACATCCCCATGAAGGCACGAGAGAAGCTTCGCAGCACGGGGCCGATGCCATGAGCCGGGTCATCCGGCCCGAGGTCACCGCCGACCATGCGGCCATCCTCGTCGCCATCGGTCTGGCTATCCCGTGGCTGGTCGTCCGGTGAGGATGAGGCTCGCAAGTCGCCTCGCAAGGCCTTCGGCCCGGCGAGCGGACGTGCCCGGGGTACGCGTCGTTGACGCATCCGCTCGGGTGAAGATGGCCCGGCCCGGTGCTCATCTACCACACCTTTGGTGAGGCCATGATGCCCCTTCGGATTCACCACGCTGCGATCATCGCCTCGAACTACGAGGCGTCGAAGAGGTTCTATGCGGACGTCCTCGGCCTGGAGATCATCTCCGAGGTCCACCGCATGGAGCGGAGTTCCTACAAGCTGGACCTGAGGCTGCCTGACGGTGCCCAGATCGAGTTGTTCTCGTTCCCCGACCCTCCGAAGAGGCCGAGCTACCCCGAGGCGTGCGGGCTGAGGCACCTGGCGTTCGAGGTCGGCGACATCGACGCGGCGTGCCGCGAGCTGGAGGCGAAGAAAGTCTCCGTCGAACCGATCCGGGTCGACGAGCACACGGGTAAGCGGTTCACCTTCCTCGCCGACCCCGATGGCCTCCCGCTGGAGCTCTACGAGCGCTGACGCCGGGCGGTCCGATCGTGCCGTCGCGAGTCCCCGGCCCTTGTCGGGCTTGTAGGGGCGATCGGCCGTGCCGCGGGAGGCGGGCCGGCGATGACTCGACGTGCAGGTGACCCGCTCCAGACATGGAAGCGATTCGGCCTCAAGCAACCCCCTGCCCCCAAGTCGGGCTATCAAGACGGAGGGTGAGGCCCGTTCCACGGCACCGAGGCAGGGAGGTCCGCGCGATCACCCGAACTCGGTCAGCGGAGCGTGGAGTAGTTCGGAGCACCGCATCTCGCCCTTGCCCATCCATCGAAGAATCCGACCCGAGCACGGTGAGCTGAGCCGGGCGTCGACCGGCGAATGGTCGACTGGATTTGGTAAGAATTTGGTAAGAATGTCGGCCGATTTTCGTCAACGTATCGACATATTCCTCATTCGAGTCCAGCGACGTAAAAACTATGCCTCATAGGACTTAACTGCTGTCAGAATGCCCGATTCAAGACGGGAACGCAGGATTTAGGTTCCTGTGCCGCAAGGCGTGAGGGTTCGAGTCCCTCCTCTCGCATCGGGCGGCCGATGGCTCACTTCGCCGGCCGCTCCCTGGTCAGCTCGATGAGCACGGTACGGGTCGCACCGCTGCCGGTCGACTTGAATTCCGTCGGCCGGGGCTGGTCGGCGGCGCCGGCGCCGCAGAGCTTGAGCGTGTCGCCCTCGAGCTCATAGATGAACGGCGGCGAGGGCTGGGGCGGTGCGTCCTCGGGGATGCGGAAGTCGACGAGGTCGAGCGCCCTCGGCTTGGCCGCCTCGTCGAGCTTGAACGTGCCGCGGCCGACGCGCTTCTGGGCGTCGCGGCCGAAGGTCAGCGTCAGCGAGTTGCCCTGGAATTCGGCGCGGGCGTCCATCCGCGCCTCGGCCGGGCCCGCCTTGCCGACCCAGGCCCCCTGGAGTTTCGTCGCGTCGCCGTCCTTCACGCCCGGTTTATCGTCGGGCGCGGCGAGGGCGAGGATCGCGAGGACGGCGGCAGCATGGACCATCATCGGCGTGACTCCCGATCGGGCGTCCCGTTACTTCGTCCGCGTGAAGGTCCAGAGCCCGGGGTGCTCGCCGCCGTCGCCGGCCTTGAACTCGGTGGGGCGCGGGTCGCCGGGGCTGCTGACGCAGATCGTCAGCGTGTCGCCCTCGACCTTGTAGAGGCCGAGGCTGTCGTCCATGTCCTCGCCGCCGTTCTTGAACTTGATGAAGTCGATCGTCCGCGGCGAGGCCGACTCGTTGAGCGAGATCTCGCCCTTCAAGTTCAGGACCTGGCCGTCGTCGGTCGTGTACTTGCAGGCGATGGACTTGTCCTTGATCGCGAACGCCACGAGCCGGTCCTTGTTCGGGCCGATCATGGTCTTCCAATCACCCTGGAGCTTGGTCAGGTCGTCCTTCGCGTCGGCGGTCTTGGGTTCATCCTTCTTCCGCGTGAAGGTGACGAGCTGGGGCGGGCCGTCGTCGCCCTTCTTGAACTCGGTCGGCCGCTCGTTGCCCGGGCCGCCCGAGCACACGGTGAACGTGTCGTCGGAGAGCTTGTAGATTCCAAGGTTCTCGGGCGCCTCGTTCCCCTGCGGGCCGACGAATTTCACCCAGTCGATCGTCTTCGGGCTGGCCTTCTCGTCGAGCTTGAACTCGCCCTTGAGCGAGAAGTCCTCGCCATCCGGTCGCTTGCCCGTGATGGTCACCTTCTGCTTCTGGATTTCGAGCGTGATCGGGATCTGGCGCTCGGGGCCAACCATCGCCGTCCAGACGCCCTGGAGCTTGGCCAGGTCGCCAGACGGGGTGGAGTCGTCGGCCCTCGCGAGCGTGACGGACAGCGAGGCGATCGAGAGGCCGATCAGCAGGCGGTTCATTTGTCGTCTCCGGGGGGATTCAACGGGCAATTCTCGCCTTCGCGGCCGGCCGCGACGGGCCGGGCGATTCTCGCGGATTCTCGCGTTCGGTGGCAAGCCAGGCCTTCAAGGCGGCCTCGAGCGCCTTGGCCTCGTCAGGATATTGCGCGGCCAGCGAACGGCGCTCGGCGGGGTCGGCCTCGACGTCGAACAGCTCGGGCCGCCGTTCCGCCGGTGATGACGAGCTTGAGGTTGCCCCGCATCGCCGCGAGCTGGTCGCCGCCCTCGGACCGCCACTCCCAGAAGAGGGTCCGATCGGGAGACTGCGCGGCGCCCGGTCCAGGCGGGGAGCAGGTCCACGCCGTCGACCTTCCAGGCCGGGTCGGGCGAGCCACCCACGGCGGCCAGGAGGGTCGGCAGGATGTCGGTGTTGTGAACGATCCTCGCGCGAGACGACGCCGGCCGGGACGTGGCCCGGCCAGCGGACGACGCCCGGCACGCGGATGCCGCCCTCCCAGAGCGTCCGCTTCTGGCCGCGGAACGGACGGTTGCTGTCGTGGAAGTTGCTCGTGCCCTTGTTGCCCTGCTCGAACGTCGCGCCGTGGTCGCTGGTGAAGATGACGATCGTGTCGTCGGCGAGGCCCAGGCGTCGAGCGTCCCCAGGACCCGGCCGACGTTGCGGTCGAGCCGGGTGACCATCGCGGCGTAGGTCGCGTTGAGCGGGTTCGCCGGGTCGGCCTCGGGGAACTTGCCGCGGTGCAGCGCGACCTCGTCCTCGGGGGCCTCGATGTGGAAGTGGGTTGCGATGTAGGGCAGGTAGAGGAAGAACGGGCGCGTCCTTGTGGCGCTCGAGGAAGTCGACGGCGCGGTCGGTGAACAGGTCGTTGGCGTAGCCGGAGACGGGCTTCAGCTCCCGGCCGTGCCAGAGCTCCTTGGGGAACTGCTCCCAGGCGTGCTTGGCGTCGGTGAAGCCGAAGAACTCGTCGAAGCCCTGGTCCATCGGGTGGACGGAGTCCTTCGACGGGGCCCTGGGTGTGCCGTGGTGCCACTTGCCGAAGAGGGCGGTGGCGTAGCCCCGGGCCTTGAGGGCCTCGGCGATCGTGACCTCGGAGGCGGGCAGGTCATCGTTGTTCCGGGAGACGCCGTCGTGGATCGTGTATTTGCCGGTCATCAGGGCCGCGCGGCTCGGGGCGCAGACGACGGCCGCGGTGTACCAGCGGGCGAACGTCGTGCCCTGCGCGGCGAGCCGGTCGAGGTTCGGCGTCGCCCACTCCTTGCGGCCGTTGAAGCCGACGTCGCCCCAGCCGAGGTCGTCGGCGAGGATCAGGACGACGTTCGGCGGCCGATCGGCGCGGGCCTGGGCCGACGCCGCGAAGGCGAGCAGGGCTGCGAGGGTAAGGCTGATGCGGGACATGGGCGTGGTCCTTCGCGGGTCGCCAATAGGATGGCAAGTGGGGCGGCGGTCCGCCAGGGGCTTGCGGGGCGGGCCTTGGCCCCTCACGGGTCGGCCCTTGCGGGAGAGGGCGGGCGGGCTATAGTGGCCGTTTTCCGGTCCATGTCCAGCACCGATCGAGCCAGGGGGACGACGCGATGAGCCAGCGCAAGTTGAAAGTGGGCATGGTCGGAGGAGGCGGGCCGGCCAACTTCTTCGGGGCGCCGCACCGCCGCGCGATCCTCATGGACAACTCGGCCGAGCTGACCGCCGGCGCCCTGCGGAGCAAGCCCGACGAGTCGATCGAATCGGCAAGGGAGCTCTTCTTCGACGCGCGGCTACGGCGACTGGCAGACCATGATCGCGGCCGAGGCGAAATTGCCCGTCGGCCTGCGGATCGACTACGTGACGATCGTCACGCCCAACGACGCCCACTTCGGCCCGGCCGACGCCGCGGCCGCGGCCGGCATCGGCGTGCTCTGCGAGAAGCCATTGACGACGACTCTCGACGAGGCCAAACGGCTCCAGAAGACCGTCGAGGCGAAGGGCACGCCGTTCGTCGTGGCGTACACCTACGTCGGCTTCCCGATGGTCATGTTCGCCCGGACCCTCGTGCAGGACGGCGCGATCGGCGAGGTGCGCAAGGTCGAGGCGTGGTACCCGCAGGGGTGGCTGGCGACGAAGCTCGAGGACTCGAAGGCCAGAAACAGGCCTCGTGGCGGGTCGACCCGAAGAAGGCCGGTGCCTCGGGCTGCGGCGGCGACATCGGCACGCACGCCTACGAGTTCGTCCGGTTCGTCGGCGGCCAGGGGGCCAAGCGGGTCCAGGCCCGGCTGACGTCGTTCGTGAAGGGCCGGGCGCTCGACGACGACTTCACCGTCTTCGCCGAGCTGGACGGCGGCGCCATCGCCACGATCGCCGCGTCGCAGATCACCATCGGCGCGCAGAATGACAACGGCTTCCGCGTCTCCGGCACGAAGGGGACGATCGAGTGGTCGATCACCGATCACAACGTCCTCAAGGTCTTCGAAGGCGGCCAGCCGGTGAGGCTCTACCGGCTGGGGGCGGAATACGGCTACTTCCCCGCCTCGATCAAGCCGTACATCCGCGTCCCGTCGGGACACCCCGAAGGCTTCCACGAGGCGCTCGCCAACCTCCACATGACGCTCCAGTTGCAGATCCGCGCCAAGCTCGGCGAGAAGGTGCCGACGCCCTTCGAGCACCCGGGCATCGAGGACGGCGTCGCCGGCATGGCCTTCATCGAGGCGGCGGTGAAGAGTTCGAAGGAGGAGGGGGCCTGGACGAAGGTCGGATGAGCGAGCCCCCTCGCGACCGCGAGCCGGTCAATCCGCAGGTGTGGATGGCGGCCGAGCGGACCCTGCTCGCCTGGGTCCGCACGGGCCTGGCGACGATGGGCCTGGGCTTCGTCGTCGCCCGGTTCGCGCTGTTCCTGGACGAGATCCGCGCGCCGGGCCAGGTGCCGGCCGGGAAGCATGAGATCTCGATCCAGCTCGGCGTGGCGATCGTCGTCCTCGGCGTCGGGATCAGCCTGGTCGCCGCGGTGCTCCACGCGAGGGAGCTGCGGCGGCTGCTCCGCGGGGAGCCGTTCCAGCCGTCGATCTGGTCGTTCGCCATCGCGGTCGCGGTGGGGATTGGGGCGGTCGGGCTGGCGCTCGCGTATCGGCTACTGACGTCTCCCCGCTGAGCCGGCCGGGTGGCCGGGGTTTACGCTTTCTCCCTATCATGGAGTTCGACCCGTCGCGCCTCCGGGGAGATCCGCCATGAAAGAGCCCCTCGTCCGCTTCAGCGTCGCGATCGGCGGCGAGCTGCTCCGGCGGTTCGACCGCTACCGCGAGCAGCATCGCCACCCCAACCGAAGCGAGGCCGTCCGCGGCCTGATGCGCGACGCCCTGATCGAGGAGACGATCGCCCGCGACGAGAGCGCGGCGATGGGAGTGGTCACCCTCGTGTACAACCACCATGCTGGGCGGATCGCGGAGCGGCTGACCGAACTCCAGCACCACCACGTCGACAACGTCGTGACGACCACGCACGTCCACCTCGACGCCGAGCGGTGCCTCGAGGTGATCCTGCTGCGAGGGACGGCCCGGCTCGTCCGCGAGCTCGCCGACTCGCTCATCGGGACGAAGGGCGTGGAGACCGGCCGGCTGGTGCTGACCTCGACCGCCCCCCTGCCCGACCGGCATCATCACGGGCACGGCCCGCACCACGACCATTGAGGCTCCGCGGGCACGGCGGGTCTTGCATGCGGGCGGGCGCGAAGGCTAGAGTCGGTCGCCTCGTCGCGGCTCGGAGTCGGCCCGCTGGAGACGGAGATTGAATCCGCGCAAATCCGCCGAATTGGCGCGGTTCCTCCGACGGATGGTCGCGCTCGCGGGGGGAGGATGGACGATCCTCGATCGGGCCCTCGCACTCCTGATCGGCGGCGTCCTCTTCGCGATCACGGTCGTCGCGGCATTCACGAAGCTGGAGTGGTTCGACTGGGGGGCCTATGCGCTCCCGGGTGCGAACCTCGTCGAGCGGGGCCGGCTCGCGCTGCCGCAGTTCGGGCTGCAGATGGGCCTGGACCGGGACTACCTGCTCAACGCGCCCTGGATGGTCGTCGGCCCGATTCCCTGGTTCTGGGCGCTGGGCGTCGACCGCCTCTCCTACCTTGCCGGCCTGGTCGCGATCGACCTGCTCTGCGTGGCGCTCTACGTCCTGGCGCTCCGCAAGGTCTTCGGGCTGCGGTCGCTGGCCGCGTCGGCCTTCCTCGCCTCGGCCTTCGTGGCGAATCGCGCGTTCCTGATCGAGATCTACCTCCAGCGCTATTCGGTCCTCGGATTCGGGATGCTGCTGCTCGCGTTCTGGCCCGCGCCCGGCCCGGCCTGGCGCTGGCCGTGGTGGAAATGGCTCGCGGCGGGCATGCTGCCGATCATCCACCCGGGCCTGGTGTTTGCGCTCGGCTTCTGGGGGCTCGGGCTCCTGGGTTTCCCCCGCGTCGAGGCCGTCGAGACGGACGCGAATCCGGAGGAGCCCGGGCTGCGACCGGCCCGGTGGGCGGGCCCGCTGACCTTCGCGGCGCTGATCGGGCTCGGATGCGCCTGGTTCGTCCGGCCGTCGCTGCTCCGCGAGCAGTTGCTCCCCCACATCAGGTTCGGCAACTATCGGTCGCTGGGGACCTTGCAGATCCTTGTGACCAGCGTCGCCTCGAAGGTGGCCGTGCCGACGGTCGTCTTCAACGTCGCGATGTCGGCGCTTGGCCTGCTCATCGTGGCCGCCTGGGCCGCCTGGCCCTCGCGCCGTCGCCTGCTGTCGCCGGTCCTGACGGCGGCCCTGGCCGTCGCGTTCGTCCAGGTTTATGACGCCCTGCGGGGCTTCGGCTACATTTTCTATTACGTCCTCGGGCTCGGTCCCTGGATGCTCTGGCCGTTCCGCCGACCCGGGCCGCGGCGCGTGGCCCTGGCGGTCCTCTCCGCCTTCGCCCTGACGAACCTGCTGATCGCCTCGCGCCTCGACCGCGGGCCGGTCCTGCTCGTCGACACCGCCGAGACCCGCGACTATCTCGTCAGCAAGACGCGGCCGGCGGACCACATCGTCGTCGGCCCCCCCTTCGTCCTCGCCTCGGCCAGGCCCGAGCTGCCGGGCGGGCGCGTCGTCGAGCGGGTGGTGCCCCAGCCGTATTATCTCAGCGACTTCGACGACACCGTCTTCCGCCGCGAGATCAACGGCCGGGCGTGGGTCTACATCGGAGAGCCGGACTGGTTCACGCGCACGACCTTCACGGCGGGACGCGGGGCGGATCTCTTCCCGGGGGCGGAGATCGAGGAGGACTCCTTCCACGGCCTGAAGGTGATCGTGGCCCGGGCGCGGACCGAGCCTCCCAAGTCGCCCTGAGCCCCGGATGACAGCCTATCGCTCGAAGGTGAGCTTCAGCGCGATATCCTCGCGGAACGGCGGCGCCTTGACCGACGTCCGTATGCCCGAGGCGAGCGCACGGCCGGTCGCGATGACCTTGCCCGCGGCCGGGTCGTGCCACTCGACGCGATACTCGCCCGGGGGCAGGGCGAGGTCGAGCGTCATCGCCTGCTGCGGGCCGCCCTTGACGTAGATCGCGTAGGCGCGGCCTCTCGCTCCCAGGGCCCGGGCCGCGCCCTTGACCGGAACACCGCCGAGCAGGACGTCGTCGCTGGGCTCCATCTTCACGAAGTCGAAGCCCTCGACGAACCGCTTGAGATAGGCGAGCTGCGACCGGAACGCCGGCCCGCCGCCGCCGGGGGTGGGTGCGACGACCTTCGCCGACCCGTCCTCATGTTCGGGCGTGAACGAGTAGTCGAGGTTCGAGAAGATCGAGCCGCCGGCCAGGAGAAAGAGCCAGGCCTCCGAGCGATACGCGAGGTCGGCCGTGCCGTCGAAGCCGGTCTCGTCGTCGCCGATCGGCTTGCCCAGGCCGTAGTTGATCTCCACGGTCTTCGGCGGGCGGGCGTAGTGGAAGTTGAAGATCGAGACGAGCGGGTTCGGGTCGTCGACCTTCGCCGAGTTGTTGGCGATGTTCTGGGCGATCAGGTGCCGATTGGGCAGCGCATCCTCGGTCGCATCGATCTCCCTGGCGATCGTGGCCTGCCAGTCGAGGGTGACGCCGCCGAAGTAGGGCTCGTTGCAGATCTCGTAGTACAGGTTGTCGAAGCCGTTCAGCTCGGTGACGACTTGGCGGACGAACGCGCGCTGACGCTCGACCAGGGCCGCGATGCTTGAGCGTGTAGACCTCGGTCCGCGGGACGCCGGGTGTGCCGTTGACGTTATTCCGCGGGTTCCACGCATTGACCGCCCAGAGATTGTCCTCGTAGAACGGGCAGAAGAGCGACGAACTCGACGACGATCCCCCGCTTGCCGGCCTCGGCCACGAACGACTTCAGGCGCGGATAGTAGTCGGGGTTCGCGCGGTCGAGGTCGAACCTCGCCCCTCCGTCGGCGGCGCCGGGGGTCTTGGAGCGGGCATAGGGGCCGAGGAAGCGGCCGGACTTGGGGGCGAGGGTGTTGGCCTCGATATTGAACGAGCCCGGGACCTCGCGGTAGGTGCCCGAGAACAGCCGCGTGAGGTTGAAGCCTCGGGCCTTGAGCTCATCGAGATAGGGGATGAAGTCGAAGTCGAGGTTGAGGACGGCCCCGTAGTGCTCGCCCGAGGTGACAAGAACGGCCGGCTTCCCGCGAAAGAGGAAGTAGTGGGGGTTGTCGGGGTGGAGTGCGATCGGCAGGTCGGCCGCGAGGGCGGGCGACGCCGCGAGCAGGACGAGGGCGAGGAGCCGGGCCGGAGAGGTCATGGCGGGCGTCTCCTGTGAGGGCTAAGGTAGGTCTTGCCAGGATGGCATGCGCCGGTGCCGACTTGCAACGGGGGTGGCCGATGAAGGCGGTCGTGATCGAAGGCGTGGGCGGCCCCGAGGTCCTTCACCTCCGCGACGTCCCCACGCCCGAGCCGGGCACCGACCACGTCCGCGTCCGCATCCGCGCGGCGGGGGTGAACCGGGCCGACCTCATGCAAGCCAGGGGACACTACCCGGCACCCGAGGGGGCGCCGGCCGATATCCCGGGGCTCGAGTACGCGGGAGAGGTCGATAAGCTCGGGCCGGGAGTGACCGGGGGGCTGAAGCCCGGCGACCGCGTGTTCGGGATCGCCTCCGGCGGATGCCAGGCCGAATACGTCGTCGTCCCCGCGCGGATGGCCGTGCCGATCCCGGCGAGCCTCGACTTCGAGGGCGCCGCGGCGGTGCCCGAGGCCTTCATCACGGCCCACGATGCGCTCGAGTCGCGGGCGTGCGCCCGGCCCGGCGAGCGGGTCCTGATCCACGCGGTCGGGGGCGGCGTCGGATCGGCCGCGGTGCAGCTCGCCCATGCGATGGGCTGCACCGTGTTCGGCACGTCGAGGACGCTCGACAAGCTCGCGCAGGCCCAGGAGCTGGGCCTCGGGCTCGACGTCGCCATCGACTCGACCAACGACGACTTCGCCGAGGCCGTCGCCCGCGCCACGGCCGGCGCGGGGGTCCACGTGGTCATCGACCACCTCGGCGGGCCGGCGCTCGAGGGGAACCTGAACGCGCTGACCGTCAAGGGCCGGATGGTCGTCGTCGGGCTGCTCGGCGGGTCGGTGGGGACGATCGACCTGGGGCTGGTGCTCAGGAAGCGGCTGACGATCGTCGGCACGGCCCTTCGATCCCGCCCGTTCGAGGAGAAGGCCGCGGCGACGCGGGCGTTCGCCGAGCGGGTCGTGCCCTGGCTCGAGCGGGGCCTCGTCCGGCCGCTGGTCGATCGGGTGTATCCGCTCGAAGAGGTCGCCAAGGCCCACGAGCGGGTCCGGTCAAACCTCGGCTTCGGAAAGGTTGTGCTGAGGGTCTAGCTCGCCGTTGAGCAGGTGGCCGTCCTGGATCTCCAGCGTCATGTCGTCGGGACGGATGAACCGGCGGTCGTGGGTGACGACGACGATGGTCGTCTCCTTGTCGGCCTGGAGCCCGTGGAGGATCCGGTAGATCTCGTCGCCCGACTTCGAATCAAGCTCTCCGGTCGGCTCGTCGGCGAGGATGACGTCGGGGTCCTTGACCAGGGCCCGGGCGATCGCCACCCGCTGCTGCTCGCCGCCCGAGAGCTGATAGGGCCGATGGTCGATCCGGTCCCCCAGGCCGACCCGGCGGAGCAGGTCGGCGGCCCGCTCCTTCAGGTCGGGCGTCACCCCGCGCGGGAGGAACGGGACGACCACATTGTCCAGCGCCGTCAGGTTGGCGATCAGGTTGAACGCCTGGAAGATGAAGCCTATCTTGTCGCGGCGGTACTCGTTCGTCTCGGCCTCGGACATCGCCGTCAGGTCATGCCCCGCCACGACGATCCGCCCCGAGGTCGGCCGGTCGAGGGCGCCGAGCAGGTAGAGCAGCGTCGACTTGCCCGAGCCCGACGGGCCGACGATGAACGCGAACCGCCCCCGGGGGATCCGGCAGGTCACGCCCCGGAGGGCCTCCACCGTGCGGTCGCCGCTCTTGTACGACTTCCTGACGTCGGCGACTTCGATCATGCGTTCGGCATCCGTGATGATCCGCGAGAAGTAACTAGGGTGGTCACGCGAAGTGGTCGGCCTCATGGGGCGGTCACGCCGGCTGGGGCTCCGCGGCCATCTCGATCTTCGCCACGGCCAATCCGGCCTTCATCACGTCCCGGACGGCCGAGGCGACCGCATCGGCTAATGACGGGGCCTCGCGATCGAATTCGAGGTAAGTCGTTCCAGCGCGGCTGTGCAACAACGTGTCGTCGCACCCGGCCTCATAGACCGCGTCGGCGATGGCTTCGACGGCCGGAGACCCGGCAAGGATCACGGTGAATTCGTAGCTCATAGCAACTCCAGGATCAGTGATCACACTTGCCGATCTCTCGGCGCAGCCAACGGGCGAATTTCTCGGGCTTTTTCGGGGTGGACCAGACGGAAATCCGGCAACCCTGCCTGTGACCTGCCGGGCACTTGAGTATACCCCAGGCATGCGAGCACGGGGAGATCAGCGTCCAGCCAAGCGACAGGGCGTGCTCGACCTCCGCGTTGATCTCCTTGCTGGGATGCCGGGGCATGGCGGGGTCCGGAGGACGGGCTGAGGGGGGCGGGCACCGGCCGTCATCGCGAGCCGAGCCGGATGGCGTCCATCGGGACGAGCTTCGAGGCCCGCCAGGCGGGATACAGGCCGCCGAGCGTGCCGGTCACGAGCGAGATGCCGATGCCCAGGACGATGAGCCACGGCGGCATGGTCAGCTTGAGGCCGCCCTCGATGAACTGGTTGCCGATCGCCACGCCGGCGTAGGCCAGCACGCAGCCGATCGCGCCCGAGAGCAGGCCGAGCAGGGCGCTCTCGGCCGTCACCAGGGCGAGCACGTTGCCCTTCGACCAGCCGAGGGTCCGCAGGACGCCGAACTCGACGAACCGCTCGGTCGTGCTCATGAGCATCGTGTTGACGATCCCGACGATCCCGACCACGCAGCGCCAGGCTGATCGTCATGAGCAGGAACTTGTCGAGCTGGCCCATCAGCATGCCGAAGTTGGCCGCGAACTCGTTCATGCTCCGGGCGTCGACGTCGGGCAGGGCCTTCTCGATCGCCTCGGCCGCCCTGTCGTTCTGGGACGGGTCGTCCATCTCGACGTAGAAGCTCGAGACCTGGTCCTCGGAGATGCCGATGAGCTTCCGGGCCGTCGCGATGTCCATGACGATGACCACGTCGAGGAACATCGAGCCGGTGTCGTAGATGCCGATGATCTCGAAGTCCTTGCCGCCGATCTGCAGGTGGTCGCCCGGGCCGCTGGGCTTGCCGTCGCGGCGGGGGTAGTCCTTCGAGAGGGTCCGGCTGATGACGACGTGGTTCGTCCCGGCGTCCTGCTCGTCGAGGAACCGGCCCTCGCCCTTCTCCTTGAGCGACGTCGGGTAGACTCCGCTCCGGATCCGGTGGTGGGAGGGGATGTCCTGGCCCTGGACCACCGGGGTGTCGAGCAGGCTCTTGAACGCCTGGCCCTTGTCGCCGCCCAGGATCTGGCCGACGTTCTTGGCGAAGGTCCGCGTCCCGTTGATCGGCGGCGCGATCCGCCAGACCTCCGGCGCCACGACCCGGACGCCCGGCACGGCCTTGAGCTTGGCCTCGTCGGCCGCCGGCAGGTCGCTGAAGACCGGGCTGGGCACGTTGTCCCGCAGGACCATGATGCCCTGGATCTTGCTCAGGGTGTCGCCGACGAGGTTCCGCAGGCCCCCCGAGATGCTGAAGAGGCCGAGCACGCCGAGGACCGGGATCGACAGCCCGACCAGGGCCAGCGCCGTGCGGAGCGGGCGGGTCAGGAGGTTGCGCCAGGCGAATCGGCCCATGCTGCGGTTCTCGGCGTCCGTGCGGGGCCGGGCGGCGTCGGCGGGGTGTCGTGCAACGTAAGAGGAATTATAGGCGCCCCCGTCAATCGGCCAAGGCCAAAGGTGGTGCGCCGATCGGCCTTGGACGTTTCGGCCGCCTCGCTACAATGCCCGACCACGTCTGGGGGCACCGCCGAAGGGGTGCGGTCGGGCCCGGGGATCGCGAGGGACGAATCGATGCGGATCGGAATCCCGCTGCGGCGTCAGGGGTCGGATCGGTCGGCGGCGCCGGGGCCGCTGGAGCAGGCGGTGGCCGCGGCCCTGGAGACGGCCGGGCCGGTCGGGGCGATCGAGGTCTCGCTGACCGAGGCCGTCGGCCTCGTGCTGGCCGAGCCGGTCGTCGCCGACGTGGACCTGCCCCCCTTCGACCGCGCCTCGGGGCCCGGCTACGCCATCCGCGCGGCCGAGGCGACGCCCGGGGCGCTGCTCCGCGTGGCCCGGCCCTGGTCCGACGACGGCCACGAGATCGAGCCGGGCGAGGCCGCGCCCGTCGAGCCCGGCGACCCCATGCCCCTCGGCGCCGACGCCGTGCTCGACGTGCTCTCCGTCCGCCCCGACCCGGCCGACGGACCGGCCCGAGTGGTCGAGGTCCTCCGCCCCGTCGAGTCCGGCCGCTCGGTCGTCAAGCGCGGGGCGACGCTCGCCGCCGGCGAGGTCCTGGCCGGCGCGGGAGAGCGGCTCCGGCCCGCGATGGTCCCCCTCCTGGCGGCCCAGGGGTGCGTCCACCCGCTCTGCCACCGGCGGGTCCGCGTCGCCATCGTCGCCGTGGGCGAGCACCTGATCAGCCCGGCCGACGCCCCGGTCCTCCACCACGAGCGGAACGCGGCGAACCTGGCCGTCGGCTCGCTCCTGCTGGGCGCGGGCGGGATGGTCCACGACCTCGGCGCGGTGGCCGAGGCCGACTTCCCGCGGACCTTCCAGCGGGCCCTGAGCGCCCACCTCGTACTCGTCCTCGGCCGGCTTGGAGACGACGGCGACCTTGCCCTGGAGGACGTCGGGTTCGAGCCGACCTCGACCGGCCCGGCGATCGAGCCGGGCGGCGGGCCCGGGGTCGGCCACGGGGTCGTCCGCGACGACGACGGCCGGGTCGAGACTCACGTCGTCCTCCTGCCCCTCGACCCGACGGCCGCGGTCGTGGCCGCGAGCCTGCTGGTCTTACCCCTCCTGGCGAGGCTCCAGGGCGAGGAGTCCCCGAACGAGTCCCCGCTCCGGACGATCTGGGACGCCCCCCAGCCGGCGACCCACGGGTCTCTCCGGGCCGTCCCGGCCACGCTCCACGCCGGGGCCGACGGCCGGCTCCGCGCCCGGCCCGCGGTGGCCTTCGGCACGCCGGACCTGCCCGACCTGGCCCTCGCCGACGGCCTGGCCCTCTTCCCGCCCGGGCAGGGCCCCTGGCACGGCGGCGAGGTCGTCGCCTTCACCCCCTTCGCCCCCTGGCCCGGCCGCTCCGACGGCTGACCGTCTCGGGTTCGGGTCGGCCCCCTCCTCGCGCCGAGCGAACCCGAGCGTGCAGGTTACGTGCGGCTTCGCTCGGCTCCGTTAGCCTGGCTCGCCGGAACATCCGACGCGACCCCTCTAACCTGCCGGCCGTCGCAGGCCCCGCGGACCCGGGATTGGGTTCGTTTCGTAGCGGGACGGGGGCGGGATTGGGTTCGTTCCGCACCGCCGCCGGGGACGACCGCCGGTCAGCGACGTGCCTGCGGAGGCGGGCGCATGGCCCGTCCTCACGACCTGTCACCGACCCCGGAAACGCGTGTCGGCGTCGGCCGGGGCCGGCGCGGATGGACGGCTCAGGAGCTCTTCGACTTGGCCGCGGCGTTCCGCTTGCGGGTCGCGGCGGCCTTCTTGGCGGAGGCGGAGCGGTCGGCGGCCGAGCGGGACGCCGAGGCGGCGCCGCCCTTCTTGCCGCCCTTCTTGCTCGAGACGTTCGTGTCGGCCTTGCCCCGGCCGCTGCCCGACTTGTTGCCGCCGCCCGTCTCCTTGTTCACGGTCGCCCACGCCCGCCGCTCGGCCTCCTTGTCCGGCACGCCGCGCTTCTCGTAGCCCTCCTCGATGTGCTCGGCCTGGCGCTTCTGCTTGTCGCTGTACTTCGACTTGTCGCCTTTCGGCATGGTCGTGCTCCCGGATCTAGTCCCGTGGAATCGGCCTCGGAACCTACAGGCGGATTTAGCAGATCGCGTGCCAGTCGCGCAGGTCCGATCGAGGGAATTCGCGCGGCGCTTATTCCCGCGGCATCCTGGAATGCCCCCATCCTCCGTCTCCAACCTCGAGAGAGCTGCTGCCACTTGACGGATGATCTACGTGATTTTAGGATGAGGGACGGTTCATAGATGTCCTAAGAGTGGAAATATGCACGCATCCAGGCTTTTCACGGGATGGAGGATCGACGATGACCGGGATGACTCGACGTGGAGCAATCAGGTGGACCGCCGTCGCTGGCGCAGCCGTCTTGGCGGGGTCGGTGCTCGCCTGCGGTGCGTTGGCCGGCGCGTCCGTCCATGCGCACGCGCCAGGTTCGCTCGAGGGCCCCGGCCGCTGCAGGTCCTGTGACTGCACGGCCTTTATGAGGAGCCTCGCCAACCCCGACCGTTGCACTTGTGGCGACTGGTACGCCAGTCACACTAAAACCGAGGCGGCCTCCAATCGATAGGGCCGCAGAGAAAAGGTGACAGGGGCCGATTCGCCGTGAATCCGGCCCCTGACGCCTTTCCTCCGCCCTACCCCAGCGTCACTCCCCAGACGTCCTTCGCCTCGGAGCCGGTCGGCCCGTCGTTGAGGCGATAGCCGTCCTCCTCGGACAGCGTGGCCGCCAGGCCGTCGCCGATGCTGTCCTTCCACTTGGGATTGCCCCACCGGGTGATGAAGCCCGGCGAACCCTTCCTCATCCAGACCGGGTAGGTGCGCTCCTTGTCCCGCGCGGGGTCGTGGTCGGAATCCGGCACTTGTGTATCGTCGGGTGCGGACATGAAGTATCCATATTGATTTTTGAAATCGCTTAAATCTTGGTGCGGTGGATATCATCATACAGACTTCAGGATGAAGAGAAATGGCCAGGTCGCCCCGGGGCGCACTGGCCGGGGAGGGCGGGGCGATCCCTCGCAAATCGGCCCAACTCGACGTGCTGTATTCGCTCCGGAGGTCGGGAATCCCGCCCGGACTTTTCGGGCTCCCTGTAAGAAAACCGCCAGCCGAGGCGACATGATGGTGGAATCGACCCGAGTCGCCGGAGGCGCAGCATGCCGGACTGGGAAGAGATCCTCCACCGGGACGGCCCGGCCGCGTGGCGGTCGGCGTATCGGCTGACCGGCAACCGGGCCGACGCCGATGAGTGCCTCCAGGAGGCGCTGGTCGTCGCCGTGGGGATCGCGCGGCGCGAGGAAGTCCGGTGCTGGACGGCCATGCTCCAGCACCTCGCGACGGCACGGGCGCTCGATCGATTGCGAAAGAGAAGGCGGCGCGGGGCGTTCGAGCCGGTGGCGGACTGGGACACGATCGGCGGGGCGTCGCCCTCGCCCGTCGAGTCCGCCGAGGAGGCCGAGCTCGCCGAGTCGCTCCGCGCGGCGCTCGGGCGGATCCCGCCCAGGCAGGCCGAGGCGTTCACGCTACACGCGCTCGAAGGCTGGAGCTACGGCGAGGTCGCGGAGCACCTCGGGGCGTCGACCGACGCCGTGGGAGTCTTACTGCATCGGGCGAGGGCGAGGCTGAGACAACTGCTGGCAGGCTCGTGCCCGTCGGGCTGCGGAGAGGAGCGGTCATGAGCGCGAACATCCCGCCCGACGACCGGCTCGCCCGCGCCGAGGCCGCACTGCGGGGCCTCCCCATGCCGGATGGGCCGTCGGAGGAATCCCTGGCCCGGGCCCTGGCCGTCGCGCGTGCGGCGGAAGGGCGACCGGACGTCGTCCCCTGGACCTGGAGGAGAACGATGATCTCGACCCTGAAGATCGCTGCGGCCGTGGTCGCCGCGGGCGGTTTGTTCTACGTCGCGAGGTCGCCGGTGGCCGAGGCCACGGCGTTCGCGGAGGCGGCGCAGAAGCTCCACGACGCACACACCCTCACCTACAACTCGATCTCGACGGTCGAGGGCGCCCCCCGGCGATGAACCCGATGAAGATGAAGCTGTTCTTCAAGGAACCGAAGTCGATGCGGATGGAGACGCAGGTCGCCGAGGGCGGCTCTACCACCGTCTTCGACGGGACGCGCGGGCGGATGCTCACCCTCGACCCGGCCCGAAAGTCGGCGATCGTGTTCGAGATGGCGAACCCCAAGGAGGACTTCGTCACCAAGACCGTGGAATCACTCCGGAACCTCCCCGGCAAGGACGCCAAGCCCGCAGGCAAGGAGCGGATCGGCGACGTCGAGGCCGAAGGGTACCGCGTCGTGCAGGACGGGCTTCCGGTGCTCGCCTGGGTCGACCCGAAGACCCGGCTCCCGCTCCGGATCGACGTCGTGGCCCGCATCGGGGACAAGGAGGTCAAGGCAACCCTCACCGACTTCCGGCTCGACCCTCCCCTCGACGACGCCCTTTTCCGGACCGAGCCGCCGGCGGGCTACTCCCTCCAGACGATCAACGGCGGCACCCTGTTCGCGAAGCCCGAGGAGGTCGTCCCACGCCTGCTCCGCGCCTACGCCGAGCTCCACGAAGGCGCCTTCCCGAAGCGGCTCGACGACCCGGACGCCTTCGCGTCGCTGTTCCCGAAGGATAAGAAGGATATGCCGAACCGCAAGTACAGCCCGGAGGACCTCGAGCGGGTCATGCTCATCGGCCGCGTGCTCACGCTCGAGCAGCGGGGTGAAGGGCTACGGATACAAGGCCGACGGCGCGAAGCTGGGCGACGAGGGCAAGATCATCTTCTGGTACAGGCCCGAAGGCTCGGAGAAGTACCGGGTCGTTTATGGGGATTTGCACGTCGGGGACGTCGCGGCCGACGCGCTGCCGGAGCCGGTGAAGCAGTGACGCCCCCGTAGGGTCCGCTATTGCGGACCGTCGTCCTCGGGAGGCCGAGATCGAAGGCGGTCCGCAATAGCGGACCCTACTCACGCCGTCGCCCGGTCGAGGAACTGCGTCGCCGCGTGCATGATGACCTCTTCGGTCGCCTCGGACCGCGGGAACTCGGCCGTAAGCCGGCCCTCGCAGAGGACGAGGATGCGGTCGCAGACGGTGAGCAATTCGGGCAGCTCGCTCGAGGTCATCAGGATCGCCATGCCGGCCTGGGCGAGGCGGCGGATCAGCGCGTAGATCTCGGCCTTGGCGCCGACGTCGATGCCGCGGGTCGGCTCGTCGAGCAGGAGGAGCCGCGGATTCGTCAGCAGCCAGCGGGCGATGATGCACTTCTGCTGGTTGCCGCCCGAGAGGCTGGTGATCGCCGCGCGGCCGCCGGCCGTCTTGATCGCGAGGTCGGCGATCGCCTGACGGACCGCCGCCGATTCCGCCCGTCGGCTCACGAGGCCGCGCGAGGTCACGTCGCCCAGGCTCGCGAGCGTGATGTTCTCGGCGACGGTCATCCGGTCGAAGAGGCCGAGCGTCTTGCGGTCCTCGGTGACGAGCGCGACGCCCTCGGCAATCGCCTGGTCGGGGCGGCGGAAGCGGACGGGCTGGCCGTCGAGCAGGATCGTCCCGCGCGGCGGCTCGGCCGAGGCGCCGAAGAGGGCCTCCAGGAGCTCGGTCCGGCCCGCGCCGAGGAGTCCCGCGACGCCCACGACCTCGCCCGCGCGGACCTGGAAGTCGAGCCCGCTCAATGAGGGACGGCCGCTGCCCGGGCGGCTTGGTAGTGAGAGGCCCTCGACCTTCAGCGTGAGCCGCCCCGTCACGTCGTTGGCCTCGAACGAGAGCCCGGCGATCTCGCGGCCGACCATCCAGCGGACGACCTGCGCCGGCGTGGTCTCGGCCCGCGCGGCGGTGGCGACGAACCGGCCGTCGCGGAGGACCGTGACCGAGTCGGACAGCGTGAACACCTCGTTCATCTTGTGCGAGATGTAGATCACCGTCGTCCCGGCCTTCCTCAGGTCGTTGATGACCCGGAAGAGTCGCGCGACCTCGGCGTCGGACAGGGCGGACGTCGGCTCGTCCATGATCAGGATCGCGGCGTCGAACATCGAGCGCCTTGGCGATCTCGACCATCTGCTGGTCGCCGATCCGCAGCTCGGCCACGCGGGCCCGCGGGTCGATCGGCGTCCCGAGCCGCCCGAACATCTCGCGGGCCCTGCGCTCCATCGCGCGATTGTCGACGAGCCCGAGCCGCCCGGTCATCTCGCGGCCGAGGAAGATGTTCGCAGCCACGGTCAGATCAGGCACCAGGTTCAGCTCCTGGTGGATGATCCGCACGCCCGCGTCCTCGGCGTCTCGCGGCCCGGCGAAGGCGACGGGCTTTCCGTCGAGGACGATCTGCCCGTCAAAGTCCGTGATCGCCCCGGCGAGGATCTTCATGAGCGTGCTCTTGCCCGCCCCGTTCTCGCCGCAGAGTGAGTGGACCTCGCCGGCCCAGGCGCGGAAGGTCACGCCTTCGAGGGCATGGACGCCGCCGAAGTGTTTGGTGATGGAACGCATTTCGAGGCGGGGCGCCGCAGTGTTGTCCGCGCTCATGGAATGAGCCCCTCGTCTTCGGTCGTCCAGTCGCGGAGCAACCGGATGTTCGGGAAGTCAGGGCAGACGGCGCGGTATAGGGGCACGTCGGACGTCACGCCGGGGAAGCCCAGATCCTCGGAGAGGGCGACAAACAGCGCGTCGTAGACGGAGCGTCCATGACTCCGCGCGATCTGCAAGGATCGTGCGAGATATCGGGCTGCGGGCACGACCGTACACGGCAGGCCGAGAAGGTCGGAAAACATCGTCTCAGTCTCGACCGCCGAGGCCAAGCCGCGATGGAATCGCTTCCAGATCACGTTCGTGATCTCGACCAGGGCGAGGTCGAGCACGACGAGCTTGCCGCCGGCTCGGACGGTGTCGTCGAAGACCTGGAGGGCTTGCACAGAGTCGGCCTCGGCAATGATCCATTTCGCCGCGACGCAGCTATCGACGGCGAGGTCAGACATCGCGGTCGCGATCCTCTGCGATATCGGCCGTGCTGTCGGGGAATGGGCCGCGCCGTTCGAGGACCTGGCGGTGATGCTCTCGGACCTGTTCGAGCCAGGCCATGGGGTCCGGGGAGGAGATACGCTCGACGCTCAGCCGGACGCGCTGGTTCTCGGGAAGGGAGACGCCTCCCAAGGGTTTGAATACGCCACCCTCAAAAACAGCTTCGATGCGTTCCACAACGACCTCCGCGATCGATCGGCGATCAGACTATTGTAGTGCGATGCGTGGCACTCTACCATCGGAGCCGCTGTGAGCCACCGATTTCATCCCCGAGACCCTCCCGTGAGCCCGGACATCGCCTACGTCACGACCTACCCCTGCCCCCGGTGCGGGGCGATGCTCGAGGCCGCGGTCGACGAGTGGCAGGACTGGCTCCGCTGCCCGTCGTGCGGCAAGGCGTCGCGGCCGCCGTATGAGCGGCGGGCCCGGGCCGAGGCGGTCGACGACGTGCTCTATATCGGGACCTTCGCCACCGGGCCGGCATCGACGCCGCCCGTGAATGGCTCCGGCACGAATCACGCCGCGCCGCCGTGGGCGAGGCCGACGCCGACGCCGGGGATGCTGCCGTACGGCGTCGAGTATCCGGGATCGTCGTCGGGGACGATGAAGCGGGCGCTGATCGGCGGGGGGCTGCTGCTGTCGATCGTACTGGCCCTGGTGTCGGTCGTGCAGAAGAACCCGACGCAGGCCGGGGTGTTCGGGTTCGTGGCGTTCCTGCTGACGGTGTTCCTGGTCCAGTCGTCGCGGCAACCCTGAGCGGGCGAGGTCGCCCGGAACTCTGGCGAATCCGCACTGTCTCCATCCCCCCCGGAGGCGCCGCGCGTGGACCGATTGCAGCTCCGCGAAGGGATCGAGTACGAGTTCATCCCGCCGAGGGTCGGGCGGTTCTGGCTCTGGGTCGGGCGGCTCTATGCGCCGGCGGGTCTACCTGAAGCGGCTCAAGGTCGCGTCGGTCGAGTTCGAGGGCCTGGGGCATCTGACCCCCCTGCTCGGCCGGGGCGACGGCGTGCTGATTACGCCCAACCATCCTGACGACGCCGACTCGGGCGTGATGCTCGAGCTCGGGCGGACGCTCGGCCGCGTCCTTTACTTCATGGCCGCGTACCAGATCTTCCAGACCAACGGCCGCGGGGGCCGGTTCCTGCTGCCGAGGGTCGGCGACTTCCCGGTCGACCGCGACGGCACCGACCTCCGCGCGTTCAAGGCGGCCGTCGAGATCCTCGGCAAGGGCGAAGACCCGCTCGTGATCTTCCCCGAGGGGGAGATCTACCACGTCAACGACCGGCTCACGCCGCTCCGCGAGGGCGCCGCGGCCGTCGCCACGAGCGCGGCGAAACGCGCGGGCGAGCGGGGGAAGACGGTGTGGATCGTGCCGATGGGCATCAAGTACCGCTTCCTCGACGGGGCCGACCCGATGCCGGCGCTGCAACAGGCGATGGCGCGGCTCGAGTCGCGGTTCGGCTGGTGGCCGCGGTCCGAGAACGGGCTCGTCGACCGGATCCACGCCTACGCCGAGGCGATGCTCGGGCTCAAGGAGATGGAGCTCCTCGGCGCGACGCGGCCGGGGACGCTCAAGGAGCGGATCCGCTCGCTCCGCGACGCGGTCCTCGACTCTCTGGAGGACCGCCACTTCGGCAAGCGGCGCGACGACACGGTGCCCGTCCGCGTGAAGGAGATCCGCCACGCCTGCCTGGAGAAGCTGGCCGAACCGGCGACGACGCCCGAGTGTGCCGCGATGCTCCGCCGCGACCTGTACGACGTGTTCCTCGCCGTCCAGCTCTTCAGCTATCAAGGCGACTATCTCCGCGAGGCGCCGACGGTCGAGCGGATCGCGGAGACGATGACGGAAGTTCGAGCAGGACGTGCTGGCGATCGAGCCCGAGCCGTACGCGATGCGCCGGGCGGTCGTGCGGCTGGGCGAGCCGATCGACGTCGGCGAGCGGATGGCGGGCTTCGCCAGGCCGCGGCTGGCGACGGGGGCGATCACGACGGAGCTGGAGTTGAAGATACAGGCCGTGCTCGACGCGATCGGGCCCGGGCGGCCGGTGCCGGATTCGGCGGAGCCCGCCGTGCCGATCCTGCCCCGGCTGGCGACAGGCGGGGCTGTCCCGGCGGGCTGAGGCCGCCAATGATCACGGGCGGTCGAAGGTCCCGGGCTCGGCCGGGCGGGCGGGCCGACCCCGGGCGGGGGCCGGCCCCGGGAGGACGACCGTCTGCCAGGCGACGCATTGCCAGACGCCTCCCCGGCGAATGTACGTGTTGGTGGACCGCGTCTCGTAATGTGAGGTGATCCCGCTCACCTTGGCGACCACCTGGTTCCGGCCGATCACCACGGCCGCGTCGCCGAAGACGCGGACCTGGCAGCCGACCAGGACGCACGACGTGACGCCGAAGCCATCCGTCCCGATCCGGTCCAGGTACTCGGTCTTGGTCCAGGTGCCACCGCCGGGGTCGGTGCCGATCATCTCGTACGCGAAGATGCGGTCGGCCGCTGCGGCGTCGCGGCGGACGAGGGCATCGCCCAGCGTCCGTTGGTGTTCGATCAGCGTGCGCCGCGCGTCCTCGTCGGCTGATTGGGGCCGGGCCGAGGCCGGGCGGCCGAGCGCGGCGGCGCCGACCGTGGCGAGAACGAGCGCGGCGGCGGCGATCCGGGCGGTCGTGGTCATGAGCAGGGTCCTCGTGAAGTCCTCGGCGATCGCGAGCGGTGACGGCGGGACGATCCCGGCCATCGCGGGGCTCCCGCCCGCGAGCGCCACGGCGGCTCGGGCGGTCGACGTCACCAGGGCGGCCGGCGCGGCCTCGGCGAGCGAGGCCGCGCCGAGGAGCCCGGCTGTGGGGACGACGCCCCGGAGGGCCAGGCGGGCGCGGAGCCGGCCGCGGGCCCGGGCGAGCCGGCTCCGGATCGTCCCGACCGGGCAGCCGAGCCGGGCCGCCGCCTGGCCCTCCGTCAGGCCCGACAGGTCGCAGAGCACGACCGCCGCGCGATACGCGCTCGGGCAGGTGGGCGATCTCCTCGTGGATCGCGGCGGCCGAGTCGTCGAAGCTCGGGGCGTCCCCGAGGCCAGGGCGGGCGGCCGCGGCCCGGCGCTCGGCCGCCCGGCGCCTCGAGGCCGCGAGCCGGGCCCGCCACGCGACCCGCCGGGCGACGCCGTGGAGCCAGCCCCCGACCGAGTCGCGACGGCGGATCGACCGGGCCGAGCGGGCCAGGACGAGGAACGTCGCCTGGAACGCGTCCTCGGCCTCGTGCCCGTCGCGGAGCAGGCCGCGGCAGACGCGGAGGACCATCGGCCCGTGCCGCTCGACCAGTGCCGCGAAGGCGAGCTCGGCCCCCTCGCCCGGGCGGTTCGCGAACCGCTCGAGCAACTGGCCATCGGTCAGGTCGCCGACCGCCCCGACGTCGAACAGCGTGCGGAGCCCGGCGAGGGCCTGTCCGCCCTGGATCTCCCGCATGTCGCGACCTCCGATCGTCCCGCTGAGGTAGTCTCCCGGAAGCCGCCGATCTATCCAAGCCCCGCGCGGAATCCGGCGCCGGCCCTTGACGGCGGCCTGGCGTCCCACCAACATGGTCGGCGGCGCGAGGCCGGGAGGCGGAATCCCCGGCGCGCCCCGTCCGCCGGGCAAGGAGGCCGACGGAGTCCGACCGACCCCAGCCAGGTGCCCCGGACCTTGAGCCCGCGAGCCACGCCCCTCGCCGCCGCGACCCTCGCCCGACGCCTCCTGGCGGCGGCGGCCGCCGTGATGGCGCTGGCCTGGTCGGCCCCAGCGGGGGCCTCGGTGCACGGCAAGTCGGGACACCACTGTGCCTGCGCCGAGCGGTGCAAAGGGGCCGCGTGCTGCTGCCCGTCGGACGCCCACGCACCCGCCGAAGCCCCGACGAAGGCCGAGGCCCCGAGCATCCCCGCCCCGAAGCCGCCCGACGCCCCGTGCGCCCGGTCGGCCCCGTGCGGGACGCCCGACCTGCCCGCGCCGGCCTCGTCGCGGCCGGTCGGCCGGATGGCCGCACTGCTGACCGTCCCGCCGCCGTCACCCGCCCCCTCGTCGCGGCTCCGCGCGGGTCGGAAACCCCGCGGCTCCCCGCCGGGTTCGTCTCCCGCCTCGACGACCCTCCGGAAGCCTGACGCTCGCCTTTGCCTCGCGGTCGCTACGTCGCCGCGACGGCCCTCCGTCCCGAGCGTCCTTCCCTGACACCGCGACGATCGCGCGACGTCGGAGTGCCTCCGGGCCCTCGGTACCGCACCGTGCGGGCCACGGCCGGGAGCATCCTCGACTCGAGCGTGACGTCCCTGATCGAAGCGGCCCGACGATGCCGGACCTCGCGGTCCGTGCGTCGCCGCGCTTCCGGAGAGCCTCCACGATGCGTCGGACCTCAGTCCGCGGATTCACCCTGATCGAACTGCTCGTCGTCATCGCGATCATCGCCGTCCTGATCGCGCTGCTCCTGCCCGCCGTCCAGGCCGCACGCGAGGCGGCGCGGCGGATGCAGTGCGCGAACAACCTGAAGCAGATCGGCCTCGCGCTGCACAACTACCACGACGCGATCGGCGCGTTCCCGCCGGGCATGATCTCGCGGCCGGACCCCGCACGGCGACAACACCGGCCCGGGCTGGGGCTGGGCCGCGATGATCCTCGCCCAGATCGAGCAGTCCGCCCTCTTCAACGCGATCAACTTCGTCCTCGGCGATCGAGGTGCCCGGCGAACCAGACCGCCCGGCTCACGAAGATCAGCACGTTCATCTGCCCGTCGGACGCCTCGTTCCGGCCGCAGTTCACGGTGGTCGACGACAGCACGAGCAACACGACCCCGGGCGACGCGATCTGCGACGTGGCGTCGTCGAACTACGTCGGCTGCTTCGGCACGGGCGACCCGTCGAGCCTCTACCCGTACAGCCCGACCGACGACCCGCCGGGCCGGGACAACGGCGACGGGCTCTTCTTCCGCAACCGCTCGGTCGCGGATCGCGGAGATCACCGACGGGACGAGCCAGACCCTGGCCGTCGGCGAGAAGAGCCAGAACCTCTCGCGGGCGACCTGGACCGGGGCCGTGACGCACGCGGCGGTCCCGATCACCGAGCTGCAGGCCGAGGACGGCCTCGTCGCCCGAGGGCGGCGACGCCCTGGTGGTCTCGCACACCGGCGAGCTCGACGGGCCCGAACTCCAAGCCGGCCCACGCCGACCAGTTCTGGTCCCGCCACCCCGGCGGCGCCAAGTTCGTCTTCGCCGACGGCAGCGTCCGCTTCATCAAGGAGAAGCGGCCCCTGGCGATCTTCCAGGCCCTCGCCACCCGCCAGGGCGGCGAGATCGTCTCGTCCGATTCGTTCTGATCGATCGAGACCGAACGAGAAAAAAAGATGAAAGCGTTGTCTTCCTTCTGATGACGGAGCCCGTCGGCGGAATAGACTGGGGCGGGATGGTACCAGGGCTCACGGGCCCGGGTCTTCCCGCGAGGGTGCATCCGCCATGGCGCAAGGGTTCCGGTGGCGAAAGACGGCTCGCGACGGCGCGTTCGCGCTCCTCGGCCTGGCGGCCCTGGGCCTGGCGGCGTACTTCTGGCTCCACGTTCCCAAGGATCGCCCGGTCCGCCTCCGTCTGACGGCCGGCCGGTCGGCCGGTGAGCGATACCGGATCGCCGAGGCCCTCCGACGTGAAGCGGCGCTGCGGGCCATCCTCATCGAGATCGTCGAGACGGCGGGCACGGATGACGCGCTCCGCCAGGTCGACGCCGGCCGGCTCGACGCGGCACTGGCGCAGGGCGGGCTCGACCTGGCCGACCGGCCGAACCTCCGGCAGGTGGCAAGCCTGCACGTCGAGCCGCTGCATTTGCTGGTGAAGGAGGAGCTCCACGACGAGGTCTCGCGGCGCCTCTCGGCCCTCCGCGGCAAGGTCGTCGGCCTGGGCGAGACGGGCAGCGGGACGAATCGCCTGGCGACCGAGGTCATGGCCTTCGCCGGGCTGAAGCCCGGTGACTTCGTCGCGAGCACGGCGGGCTATGCGGCGCTGCAGGCGGAGACTGATCGCGCCAGGCTTCCCGACGCCGTGTTCACCGTCTCGACCCTCCCTTCGCCGGTGGCGCGACATCTCGTCGGGACGCATGGCTTCCGGCTCGTGCCGCTGCCCTTCTTCGAGGCGTTCACGCTCGGCGCGATCGATGACGACTCCGATCCGAAGACGGACCTGCCCGGCACGGGCATTGATCGGCGAAACGTCTACGAGGCCCAGATCCCGTCGTTCGCCTATCGCGTCGAGCCCGGCGTGCCGCCGACGGCCATCCCGACGCTCGGCACGCGACTGCTTCTGGTCGCGAGGAAAGGCGTGCCGGCGGAGGCGATCCAGCGGCTCCTGGAGGTCGTCTACGGGTCGCCGTTCGCGCAGGCCGTGCAGCCGGCGATCGACGCGAAGCTGCTCGACCTTCCGCCCGAGTTGCCGTGGCACGACGGCACGACCGCCTATCTCCGCCGCAACGCGCCGGCGATCGCGGGGGACGTGATCGACCTGCTCGAGAAGGAGGTCAGCATCCTCGCGGCGCTCGTGGGCGGGCTGTTCTTCCTGGGCCAGTGGCTCCGCCGCCGCTTCCGCCGCCGCCGCGAGGAGGGGTTCGGCGCCTACATCGTCCGCGTCGCCGCGATCGAGCGGCGGGCGATGGAGACGGAGCGCGCGGCCACGCTCGACCTCGGCACGCTCCTCGGGCTCCAGGAGGAGCTGAGCCGCCTCAAGGGCGAGGCGCTCGACCGGTTCGCCGACGGCACGCTCGAGGGCGAGGAGCTGATGTCGGGATTCCTGACCCACGTCAGCGACGCCCGCGACTACCTGACGCGGCTGATTCTCCACCAGCGCGAGCTGCTCGAGGAGCAGGCCCGGCACGAAGGCCGCCGAGCCCGGGACGTCTGGCGCGACGCGGTCGACGGCGTCGAGGGGTCCGATCGCGTCGAATCCGCCTCCTCGTAGGGTCCGCTATTGCGGACCATCTTCGATGACGGCCGTCGGATGAACACGGTCCGCAATAGCGGACCCTACATCAGAGCCCTTCCTCGCCCGAGTCGTCCGCCGGCTCGAAGCCGAGCCATTCGTTGGCCTCGGTCAGGTCCCAGCGCATGCCGCGGTTGTTCGACATGCCGTTGACGACCAGGAACGTCCGGTCGCCCAGCTCCGCCTCGACCGCGGCTTCGAACAGGTCGACGAGGTCGTCGTCCGAGAGCCAGAGCCCGCGCGACCAGTCGTCGGGCAGGGTCTCCGGGCGGTTCTCGCCGCGCTGGACCCAGCCGATCCGGATGGCGATGAACGTGAGGTCGAAGGCCGACGCGAGGCTGCGTCCCATCCGCTCGCCGACGAGCTTCGTGCCGCCATAGGGGCCGTCGGGGCGGGGCGGGCAGGTCGACGGTGATCGGCATGTCGCCGATGTCGCGGTAGCGGCCCATCACGTGGTTCGAGCTGGCGAAGATCACCCGCTCGACCCCGCCGAAGGCCGAGGCGTGGAACACGTTCGCCAGCGCGTCGAGATTGGGCCCGACCAGGGCGTCCCACGGGGCGTCGTCGTCGGGGTTGCCCGCCAGGTGGACGACCGTGTCCACGTCGTCGAAGTAGGCGACCCACGACTCGTCCCAGTTGGCGAGGTCGGCGACGATCATCTCGTCGTCGCGGGGATCGGCCTGGCGGTCGATCAGGACGAGGTCATAGACGCCCGCCCAGGCCTCGCGGAGCTTGCGGCCGATGTTGCCGTTCGCGCCGTGATCAGGACGGTCCGCGGGGCCTCGTCGACCTCCTCCTCGTCGAGCTCCTCGTCGATCTCGTCCTGGTGGACGATGTGCAGGCTGGGCGGCGGTACGTCGTCGGGGTCGTGCTCGGCGTCCTCGGGGGACGCCCCGGCGCGGAGCGGCTCGTCGTCGTCGCCGGCGTCGTCGGGGTGCATCGGGCTGTCCTTCGAGGTGCCGAGGTCGCGGATGGTGCCGCGATTCTAGGCGTGCACTCAGGCCGCGTGCAACGCCTTGTCGACGGCCTCGAGGAAGTAATAATCGCCCCAGATCAGGGACTCGTCGATGCCCCTCCGCTCGTGGTACCGGTAGACCCCGTGGCGGACGACGCCCTCCCAGTCGGGGACCGACCACGCCATGTAGCGGTCGGTGCAGAGGGTGTCGAGCGTGGCTCGGGCCGCCTCGCGGTAGCGGCCGGCGCGGGCGGGGTCGGCCGTCACGCTGGCGAGGTCGAGCAGGCCCGAGGCAGCGATTGAGGCGGCCGAGGTGTCGTCGAGATGGGCCGGGCCGGGCGGGACGTCGAAGTCCCAGGGCGGGACCTGGCCGTCGGGACACCGCGAAAGGTAGTAGTCCGCGCAGCGCTCGGCGACGGCGAGGTCGGCCGGGTCGTTCGTGTAGAGATAGACGGAGAGGAACCCGTTGATCGCCCACGCCTGGCCGCGGGCCCAGACCGTCTCGGTGCCGAAGCCGAGCGGCGTCGCGTTGCCGAGGAACTCGCCCGTCTCCAGGTCGAAGACGGCCTCCTGCGCCGTGCCGCCGTCGGGGCGGACGAGCGTGCGCTCGGCGGTCCGGCAGTGGGCGACGGCCTGGTCGTAGAGCAGCTCGTCGCCGGTCTCGATCGCGGCGTGGAGGATGAGCGGGACGCTCATCATCAGGTCGATCCGCGTGCTCGCCGGCGCGACCCACGAGCGGAGGAACCGGCCGCGGGCGTTGTACCGGTGGGCGAGCGAGTGGCCCGCGGTGACGAGCACGTCGTTGACGATCGGGTCGCCGTCGGCGCGGAACCAGGGGAGGTACGTGGGCAGGAAGACGAAGCCGAGGTCATGCAGGGCGCGGTCGTGCTTCTTGGGCTCGAGCCGGCGGCTGTAGTCCTCGGCGCAGGCCCGCCAGCGGGTCGAGCCGGTGCGCGAGGCGATCCGCCACATCATCCCCGCGAGGAGGCCCGACGACCAGTCGGCCCGGGCGTGGCCGCCGTGCTTCCAGCGGCCGTCGCGGGTGTAGCAGGGGGCATAGTCGGGCGTGCGCTCGACGGTCGCCTTGACCTGGCCGGCGGCGAACTCGAACGCCCGGCCGAGGCGGTCGCTTAGATCGCTCATGGGCAGGACTCCCTGATTCCTAGGGGGGACCAGCCGTCCTGGCGCGACGCCGCGAACCCCCGCGATGGGGGCCCGGACTCCGTCTCTGGATATGTCTCGGGTGAGCAGGATGTGGGGCGGGCGCGTCGGGAGAGACGAGGGGCCCAACGCAATTCATGCGCCGGGACCGGGCGGTTTGTCACGCGCAAAATCGGAAATCGTTGGAGTCGGGCCGATTGAGGAGATGGGGACGATCGCTCGGCTGTTCAATCTTTCGAGGTCGGTCGGCGGCTCGTGCGCATCCGAGGGCAATTATTACATGAAAAGGCGGGACGGGCGTTTTCGTAGGGTCCGCCGTGCGGACCCCACGCCGTCAGAGGACCGGGCAGAGGACCCGCGCCGCGTGGATGTCGCGGACGAAGGGCTGCCAGTAGTCGCCGCCGTTGAGGGTGACCCACATCTCGCCCGACTGGAAGGCGACGGCCGCGTTCTCGGGCAGGGTCGGGTCGAAGCGGATGTCGGCGATCGGGTCACGCGGGTTCTCGGGGAAGCTCCGCAGGACCCGGACCCACGACTTGCCGGCGTCCTTGCTCTCATACAGCCCGAAAATCGGCGCGGGGCCCGAGGCAGGCCTCGCCGGGGCCGCGCCGGCGAGGAGGAAATCGGGCTGGTCGGGGCATGACTCGACCGCGTGGACGTCCGGGGCCGCCTCGAGGCCCTTGCTCCGCGACTCCCACGCCTTGCCGCCATCGCCGCTGAACCAGACGCCGTCGGACGTGGCCGCGAGGAGGTGGCCCGGCTTGCCCGGCACGGCGCGGACGGCGCGGACGTCGGCCGGCAGGCCTTCCGACCGAACCCAGTTCGCGCCGCCGTCGGTGCTCGCCCACAGCCCTTCGCCGGCGACGGCCGCGTACCACGCCTCCAGCGTCGCGGTCATCGTCGTGACCTCGCGCGGGGTCGCGAGCTTGGGGGCGCCGAGCCGGGTCCAGCCGCGGAGGTCGAGCGGTCGCCGGACGCTTCGGCGGCGCGGCCACGGCCGTGCCGCCGCCGGTGCGGCTCCGGACGATCGTCATGGCCCGCTCGGCGATCCTCGGCGCGGCCCGGCGGGCCAGCTCCAGCGGCGAGCTCGTGCGGAGCGTCGAGCCGAGCATCCGCCGATACAGCCCCGGCCCGTTCCCGGCCAGGAGGATCGACGCGGGCGTCCCGCCCACGGCGATGGCCGTCGGCCTGCCGAGCCCGTCGGGCAGCGGCACCTCGCGCCAGCTCTGGCCGTTGTTGCCGCTCTCCCAGACGAGGCCCGCGATCCATCGAGCGCCGCGAGGAACCCGGCCCCCGGCGACGCCAGTCCGACCACCCCACGCCCCTGCAGGCCGTGGAAGACCGGCCAGTTGTTCCCCTCGGCCCAGCGATAGATGCCGTCGTCGGTCCCGATCAGGAGCATGTTGTGTTGTCCTCGCGTGAGCGTTCGGGGCCTGCGGCGGTGGCGGGAAGGCGCGGGTCGAGTGTTCGACCGCGCCATCATTTAGCCTGACAGCGGGCCCGGGGGCAAGCCTCGCCCCCAAGCCCCATGCCGATCGGCTCCGGATTCTTCGGTCACTTCGCCGCCGCCGTCTCGGTCGGCTTGATCATCTCCGCGGACTCCTCCGCCTGGTCGCGGACGCGGGGGGACTTGTCCTTCTCCATGACGGTGCGGAGGGCGTCGAGGGCGGGCATTGCCTTGGCGCCGAACTCGCCGAGGCCCCAGGCGGCGCCGAGGCGCGTGGGGTCGGACTCGGACTTCAGGGCCTCGGCCAGCGCCGCGATGGCCTCGGCCTCCGCGGGCGTCCCGGGGGCGATCTGCGAGATCGCCCGCGCGACCTGGCCGGCGTAGGCGTCCTTCGGCTTGGCACGCTTCAGGTCGGCGATCAGGGCGGGTACGGCAGGGACGGCCTTCCTACCGAGGACGCCGAAGGCCGAGGCGATCGCCTGGTGCCGCGCGTCGTCGGGGGTCTGCAGCGCGTCGGTGAGCGCGGCGAGGGCCTCCGGGCTGGCACCGGCCTCGGGCGCGACCTGGGCCAGCACCGCGCCGCGGCCGAGCCGGGGTCGTAGGAGGCCGCCGGGCCTCGGCCGGCGGGCTGGGGCAGCGGCGTCTTGAACTCCTCCTTGAGGCACGCGATCAGGTCGGGCGTCGCCGCTGCGGCGCCGGGGCCGATGTGGCCGAGCACCGTGGCGGCGCGGATGCGGGTCTCGCGGTCGGGAGACTTCAGCGACTCGATCAGGAGCGGCACCACCGCGGGCGAGGGCTTGACGTTCTCCAGCGACCGCGCGGCCACCGCGCGGGCCTTGGCGTCGTCGCCGGCGACCGTCTTGAGCAGGATCGGGATCGCCGGGTCGGCCTTCGGGCCGAGCGAGCCCGCGGACTTCAGGGCCGCCATGCGCACGCCGGGCGCCGGGTCCTGGAAGGACGCGATGACCGCGGGCGCGGGGTCGGACGGCCCGTCGGGGCCGATGGCGCCGAGCAGGCCGATGACCATCTCGCGGTTCGCGGGGTCCTCGTCCCGCGCCGCGGCGATCAGCGCGTCGGTCGCCTCGCGCAGGCTCTTCGCCGACCGCGCGGCGGGCGCGCCCGCCGGGGACCGGATCGTGCTCAGCACGACCTCGCCCAGCGAGCCGATCGCCTCGCCCCGGACCCGGGGCGACGCGTCGCCGAGCGAGCGGACCAGCGCGGCGACCGAGACGTCGAGGTCCTCGGGCGTCTTGGCGTAGTAGCGGAGCTCGCGGGCGGCGACCAGGCGATCGTCGATCTCGCTGCTCTTCAGCTTGCGGGCCCAGGTGTGGACCTCGCGGCTGTCGCGGATCACGGCGAACGCCCAGCCGAGCGCGGCGAGCGCGGCGATGGCGGCGATCGCGCCCTTCACGGTGAATCGGGGACGACGAGGGGCGGCCGTCGGCTCCGGGGACCGTTCGTCGATCATGGTTGGCTCTCTCGCTTGGACGGCTCGGGCGCAGATCTCATGGCCCCATGGTGCCGCGCGACGCCTCGCGGTTCAACCCAGCCACTCCTTCATCCTCGGCAGCGCCCTCGATCCGTCGAAGACGTGGCCGCCGTCGAAGACGTGGTGATCGACATGCCCCGGGGCCCCCTGCGCCGCGAAGGCGCGACCGACGTCGCGGAGGGCCCTGTGGACGCCCGCCACGGGGAAGAGGTCGTCGTCGAGGCCGGCCTCGGCGAACAGGTAGCGGGGGGCGATCAGCGCCGCGACGTCCGCGGCCTCGAACCAGTTCAGCATGCCGGGGACGTAGTTGTCGATGCAATGCGCGACGCTGAAGATCGAATCGCGGAACGTGCAGAACGAGCAGGAGAGGACGGCGACCTTGATCCGATCGTCGAGCGCCGCGGCGTAGAGCGTGATCGTGCCGCCGCCGGAGATGCCCATCATCGCGACCCGGGTCGGGTCGACCTCGGGGAGCGTCGCGAGCAGGTCAACCGCGCGGAGCGCGTCCCAGACCCGCCAGCCGAGCAGGGTCTCGCCGAGCATGAGCGCCGCCCCGGCGGCGGGCTGGCAACTGCTCGCCTCGGGGCCCGACCTCCGCGCGGCCGGGTCGCGGCGGTGGCCGAAGCCGAGGGGCTCGAGCGCCAGGACGACGTGCCCCCGCTCGACGCACTGGAGCGCGTAGTCGTGCTGATATCCATCCTTGTACGGCCGATCCTTCCCCTCGGCGTCGAGGCCCACAAGGTCGTCGGCGCCCCGGCCGTGGCCGGGGATGCAGACGACGGCCGAGGCGCGGCCCTTCAACTCGTCCGGCGTCAGCAGGTGGGCGAACGCGGCCATGCCGGGCCGGGTGGCGAAGACGACGGTGCGGCGGGTGTAGCCGGGCTTCCTGATCGGCGCGCCGATCTCCGGCTCGAGCGGGACCGTCGCGGCCGGGAAGCCGCCGAGCAGCTCGACGAGCTTCGTTCGCGCCGCGACCGCCAGGCGGCGATCTCCCCCGGGGAGCCGCCCGGGAAGCCCAGCCGGGGCGTGCGCTCGCGGTATCGCGCGAGGGTGTAGGCCAGCGAGTCGAGGCGGTCGGGCATGGGGCGTGGCCGGGTCGCGACGGGGCGTTGTCACGCGCCCCGACGATACCCGCGACGCCGGGCGCGGACAAGCCGCGCGAGGCCACCGAACCCCCGTCTGGTCGGGCGGTTCGGTGCGGTTCGGCGCGCTTGACAGTGCGGGGGGCGTTCTTCTAGAGTGGGCCATCTCCTCCCAAGGCCGGAGCCCGGGATGGTCCGCGCGCCCCCCGCGGCACCCGCCGGAAAGGCCGCCTGGCGGGGTCGTTCCCGGCCCTCCGCCGCCGTCGCCGTCGCCGTTCTCCCTTCAGGTGAACCTTCATCATGGACAACCCGATTCAGGTCGACCTGGGCCGGATCGCGCAGGACCTCCAGATCCGGCGCGTTCAGGTGGAGAGCGTCGTCCAGTTGCTCGACGAGGGCAATACCGTCCCGTTCATCACGCGCTACCGGAAGGAGCGGACGGGCGGCCTGAACGAGGTGGTCATCCGCGAGATCCAGGTCCGCGTCGGCGCCTGCGCGAGCTGGCCGAGCGGAAGGAGACGATCCTCAAGGCGATCGAGGCCCAGGGCAAGCTCACCGACGAGCTCGCCGCCGCCATCCGCGGCGCCGAGAACCCGAAGCGGCTCGAGGACCTTTATCTTCCTTACAAGCCCAAGAAGAAGACGAAGGCGTCGGAGGCCCGCGACAAGGGGCTCGAGCCCCTGGCCGTCCAGATCTGGCACCGCGACGAGACGCTGACCGACCTCCAGGCCGCGGCCGCCGGGTACGTCGACGCCGAGAAGGGGCTCGAGTCGGTCGAGAAGGTCCTCGAAGGCGTCGGCTACATCCTGGCCGAGGCGATCAGCGAGCTGGCCAACGTCCGCGACTCGGTGCGCCGGGTCGTGTGGAAGACCGGCAAGGTCGTCACGACCAAGGCCGACTCGATCCCCGAGGGCGAGGGGCTCGAGTACCGCGACTACTTCGCCTACTCCGAGCCGATCGCTCACATCCCGCCCCACCGCGTCCTGGCGATCAACCGGGGCGACAAGGAGGGGCCGCTCAAGGTCAAGCTCGAGGTGTCGCGGCCCGAGGTCGAGGGGGCGGTCTTCCGCGAGCTGCCGCTCGAAGGGCACCCGCAGGCCGACACCTTCCGCGCCGCGGCCGTCGACGCGCTCGACCGCCTGCTGCTGCCGAGCATCGAGCGCGAGGTCCGCCGCGACCTGACCGAGGCGGCCGAGCGGCACGCCGTCGACGTGTTCGCCCGGAACCTCCGCAGCCTTCTGCTCCAGCCGCCGATCGCGAAGCAGGTGGTGCTCGCGATCGACCCGGGCCTGAAGTCGGGCTGCAAGCTCGCGGTGCTCGACGACCACGGCAACCTGCTCGAGCACGGCGTGATCCACCCGCACCCGCCGCAGAACCGGCGGCACGAGGCGAAGCAGGTGCTCAAGGAGCTCGTCGGCAAGCACAAGGTCGGCGTCGTCGCCATCGGCAACGGCACGGCCTGCCGCGAGACCGAGGAGCTCGTCGCCGAGATCATCTCCGAGGGGACGTTCTTCCACACGCACCCGGGCGTGACCTCGATGGGCCCCGAGCCCGCGGCCCCGGCGGCGCCGGCCGCGGTCGACGAGTCGGCCGCGACGATCGTCCCGCCGATCGAGCCGCCCGTCGACGCGCCGACGACCTCGACGACGATCCCCGCGGCCGTGACGGACTATCCCGCCGCGGCCGCGCCGCCGGAGACCGCGCCGTTCGCCGCCCCTCCAGAGGATCCGCGCCCGGAACCCTTCACGCCGCCCCGGTCCGAGTCGGACGAGGCGCCGGCCGAGGGCAAGGCGCACCACCACGAGGTCCCGCCGGTCGAGGAATTGCCGCCGCTCTCCGGCGGCTCGTCCGAGGCCGACGAGGAGGCCCCGACGATCGCCGCCGAGGGGCCGGAGTCGCCGGACGAGCATCACACGCCCCCGCCGTCGTCCACGCCCGAGGCGAATGCGCCCGAGGCCGAGGCGCACCAGGCCGACGTGCTGGCCAAGGACGACTCGACCGCGAACCCCGCCGCCCGCGACACGAACGGGGAAGCGACGGCCGCGGAGCCCCCGGCACCGGCCGAGTCGACGACGCCCGAGCTCGCCGCAGAGGCAACGTCTCAGGCCGAGTCGACGACCCCCGAAACCCCCGCCGCGCCCGAGGGTCCGGCCACGCCCGAGCAGATCACCGAGGAGTTCGCCCGCGCCAAGGAAGCGACCGCCGGCAAGCCGCTGCCCCGCCCCGGCGGCGGCCGCCCGCCCAAGCCCAAGGGCGAACAGCGCCCGCCCAAGCCCAAGGGACCGCCCCCGCCGCCCAGGCCGCACGCCGCCGACGCCCAGCTCGCTCAGCTCGCCTACGTGATCGTCAACGAGGCCGGCGCCAGCGTCTACTCGACCAGCACGGTCGGCCGCGAGGAGTTCCCCGACTTCGACGCCACGCTCCGCGGCACCGTCTCGATCGGCCGCCGGCTCCAGGACCCCCTGGCCGAGCTGGTGAAGATCGAGCCGCAGAATATCGGCGTGGGCCTGTATCAGCATGACGTCAACCCCAAGCAGTTGAAGGAGTCGCTCGAGGGGGTGATCTCGAGCTGCGTCAACTTCGTCGGCGTCGACCTCAACACGGCGAGCGTCCCGCTGCTCCGGCACGTCTCGGGCCTGAACCAGCTCACGGCGCGGCGGGTCGTGGACCGCCGGCAGGAGAAGGGGCCGTTCACCGACCGCTCGCAGCTCGCCGAGATCGAGGGGGTCGGCCCGGTCACGTACACCCAGGCCGCGGGCTTCCTGAAGATCCCCGGCGCGGCCAACCCGCTCGACAAGACCTGGGTCCACCCGGAGAGCTACGAGGTCGCGACCAAGGTCCTGGAGAAGTTCGGCTTCTCCACCGACATCCTCACCGACCGCGCCCGGCTGCCCGAGCTGCACGCGAAGATGAACGAGGCCGACCTGCCGGCCCTGGCCGCCGAGCTGGGCGTCGGCGAGCCGACCCTGCACGACATCTTCGAGGCCCTGGCCCGCCCCGACCGCGACCCGCGCGACGACCTGCCCAAGCCGATCTTCAAGACCGGCGTCCTCAAGCTCGAGGACCTCACCGCCGGCATGGAGCTGAAGGGGACGGTCCTCAATGTCGTCGACTTCGGCGCGTTCGTGGACATCGGCCTGAAGGACTCGGGCCTGGTGCACATCAGCCAGCTCGCGAACCGATACATCAAGAGCCCGCACGACGTGGTGAGCGTCGGCGACGTGGTCACCGTGTGGGTCCTGGGCGTGGACGGCGAGCGGAAGCGGGTCTCGCTGACGATGGTCAAGCCCGGCACCGAGCGCCCGCGGCCCGAGCGCGGGGGCGGAGGCGGCCGGGGCCGCGGCGAGCCGCGCGGCGGCGAGCGTCGCGGGCCGGCCCAGGGCCAGGGTCAGGGCGGCGGGCGTCCGCCCCGTCCTCCGGTTTCGGCCCCGTCGCCGCAACTCCAGGCCCCTCCCGCCGGATCTCCCCAGGGCGGACCGGCGACGGGCCAGGGCCAGGGAGCCGGGCCAGGAGGCGATCGTCGCCCTTCAGACCGCATCCCGACCCGCGGCGCGGCCGGCGGCGGCGGACGGCCCGGCGGCCCGCCCAACCGCGGCCCCCGGCCGGGCGGACCCGGCGGCGGCCAGGGCCGTTTCGACCGCTCCCAGCGCCCGCCGCAGCCCGCGATGCCGCCGCGCCCCTCGAAGCCCGCCCCGCCCCCGCCCCCCCTCTCGAAGGACGCCCTGGCCGGCAGCGTCCCCCTGCGGAGCTTCGGCCAGCTCAAGCAGCTCTGGCAGGCCCGCGTCGAGGATGAGCCCGGCCAGGAACCGCCCGCCGAGGGCCAGGCCCCGGCCGAATCCCAGGCCCCGCCCCAGGTCGAGCCGACGAACGAGTCGCACCCGACGCCCGACCAGTCGCCGAATTGAGGGATGCCCCGCACCGTCGCCTTCTTCAAGCCCTACGACGTCCTCGCCCAGTTCACGGACGAGGCCGGCCGCGCGACCCTCAAGCGCTACATCCCCCTGCCCGGTCTCTACCCCGTCGGGCGGCTCGACCGCGACAGCGAGGGCCTGCTCCTGCTCACCGACGACGGCCGGCTCGCCCACCGGCTGATCGACCCGAGGTACGAGCATCCCAGGACCTACCTCGTCCAGGTCGAGAAGGTCCCGACGCCCGAGGCACTCGACGCGCTCCGGCGCGGGGTCGTGCTCCGGGACGGCCCGACCCGCCCGGCCGAGGCCGAGTTGCTCGCCGATCCGCCCGACTTGCCCGACCGGCCGGTGCCGATCCGGTTCCGCAAGAACGTCCCGACCGCCTGGCTCCGGCTGACGATCCGCGAGGGCCGCAACCGCCAGGTCCGGCGGATGACGGCGGCCGTCGGCTTCCCGACGCTCCGGCTCGTGCGGGTCGGCGTCGGACCTGTCACGCTCGGCGGGCTCGCGCCGGGCGAGTGGCGGGATTTGACGAGCGAAGAGCAGAGGGCGTTGCGGCAAACCCGTTGACATCCGCACACCATCGGCGTAACGTGTGCGTCGCTTCGACAGCGATGGGGAAGATTGCCATGAGCCGCGAGACGACGCTGCGACGCATCCTCGACGGCGGGATCATCGCCGTCGTCCGGGCCGAGTCGGGCGAGCGGCTGGCCCAGGTCGTCCGGGCATTGGCCGAGGGCGGGGTGACGGCGGCGGAGATCACGTTCACCGTGCCCGACGCCGTCGAGGTGATCCGGACTGTCCGCGACGAGCTGGAGGACCGCGTCGTGCTCGGCGCCGGGACGGTGCTCGACCCCGAGACGGCCCGCGCGGCCCTGCTCGCGGGGGCCGAGTATATCGTGTCCCCGACGGTCAACGTCGAGGTGATCCGCCTGTGTCGTCGCTACGACAAGGTCGTCATGCCGGGGGCGTTCACGCCGACGGAGGTCCTGACCGCTTGGGAGGCGGGGGCCGACATCGTGAAGATCTTCCCGGCCGAGGTCGGCGGGCCGCAATACCTGAAGGCGCTGCGCGGCCCGCTGCCCCAGGTCCGGCTGATGCCTACGGGCGGCGTGGACCTGACGACGGCCCAGGCCTTCCTCCAGGCCGGCGCGTGCTGCCTGGGCGTGGGCGGGTCGCTCGTCGACCCGAAGGCCGTCGCCGCGGGCGACTTCGGCCGGCTCCGCGACCTGGCGTCGCAGTTCGCGGCGATCGTCCGCCGCCACCGGGGCGAGTGAGCGGGATTCGAGTTTCCGATGTTCCCAAGGGGACTTTCTCATGAATGGCATCGGCGCGATCAAGGCCTCCCTCGAAAGCACGGGGTCGCTCCTCAAGATGTACCTCGACGGCTTCACGGACGCGGACATGTTCGTCCGCCCCGTCCCGGCCGCCAACCACGCGGCCTGGCAGGTCGGCCAGGTGATCGTCGGCGACAAGATGCTCATCGAGGAGCAGCTCCCCGACGCGAAGTTCCCCGAGTTGCCGCCCGGATCGGTCGAGCTGTATGGCAAGGAGGGCGCGAAGAAGGACGGGCCGGACGGCTTCCTTACCAAGGATGCCTATGTTTCCCTCTTCGACGCCACTCGCTCGGCAGTGGTGGCCGCGCTCGAGGGGCTGACCGACGCCGACCTCGACCGCCCCACCAAGGGCAACATGGCCTCGTTCGCGCCGACGCTCGGGGACGTGTTCCTGCTGGTCGCGAACCACACGCTGATGCACGGCGGCCAGCTCACGGTCATCCGCCGGCTGCTCGGCAAGCCGGTCATCTTCTGAGCGGCACGGTGCACCGTTGCGGGCCTCACCTGGCCGGGCTAGGCTGACCGGGGCACCACCCGAAGGATCGCCCTCAGAGAGGCTCGACCGATGTCCCGCCGCACCGTCCCCGCGCAACTCGCGCTGGTCGCCGCCGTGCTCATGGTCGCCGACGCCCGCGGGGCCGAGACGCTGAAGTGGGCGCCCAAGGCGGGCGAGACGCTCAGATACACCCTCTCGCAGACCTTCGACGTGAAGGTCAAGGCCCAGGGTCAGGAGCTGTCGAACCGGGCGGAGCTGGACGTCGAGCTGGCGTGGAAGGTCGTCTCGGTCGCGCCCGACGGCTCGATCGAACTGGCCCAGACGCTCGACCGCGCCCGGACCAAGGTCACCGCGCCCGGCCTGTCGCTGGTCTACGACTCGCAGGACAAGAAGACCGTGGAGGCCCCGGCGAATCAGGTCTGGGCCAGGGCCTACGAGGCGATCCTCGGCAAGCCGTTCACGATCAAGCTCAGCCCGCAGGGAGAGATCCTCGACGTCAAGCTGCCCGACGGCGCCTCGGCCGCGCTGGCCGGGTCGCCGCTCCTGGAGGTCGCCGACGCCGGCGGCTTCTTCTCGGCCGCGGGCGTGAAGAACATCCTCGCGCAGATCTTGCCAAAGCTCCCGAAGGAGCCGGTCGACAAGGGCGCGACGTGGGACGCCGACCTGAACCTGTCGGGCGGCCCGCTCAAGATCGCCTTCAAGATCAAATACACCCTCACCGAGGTCGCCCCCCTGGCGGTGATCGACGCCATGCTCGATACGGCGCTGACCCCGGCGCCCGAGGCGAAGATCACCGTCAAGATCAGCGAGCAGAAGGGCACCGGCAAGTTCACCTTCGACCAGGCCGCGGGCCGTCTCGAGTCGGCCACGATCCGCCAGTCGGCCGTGACGACGATCAACAACGGCACCTCCGACCTCGACCAGACGACCGACGCGACTTTGACGTTGAAGCTCGTCAAATAGCGGTCTTCCGGCCCTCGCGGTCCGCACAATCCGCGTCGTCGGCCGCTTCGGTTCAAGCCGCAGGGTCGGCCGGGTCGATATCTCGGGACAGGGTCTCGGGATCGGCCGCGTCACGGCCGGGCGTCGGCGGGGCAACTCGGGGAGAACGAGCGCGAACGACGAGCGACGGAGAACGAGCCGCGGCAAGAGGTTGCGGCGTCGAGTTCGGGCCGGATCAAGGAGGATCACGTGAGGCCGACGGGCACGGCGGGGGTGCGACGCGGACGCGCCGGGCGGGGCTGGGCCCTGGCCCTTGGCGTCGGCCTGCTCGCGCCCGGGCTCGCCGCCTCCGGGGCCGATCCGGCGCCGTCGGTCAAGGTGATCTATCACAACAGCCGCGCGTTTCGCATTCCGTTCAACATCGAGCCCGAGGAGCGGGCAAGGATCAAGGAGGTCCTGCTCTGCGTCTCGGAGGACCAGGGCCAGACCTGGAAGCCGGTCGTCAGCCGGACCACGCCCGATAAGCGGGCGCTGGCCTATCGGGCCCCGCAGGACGGCGAGTTCTGGTTCGCGGTCCAGACGCTCGACACCGAGGGCAAGCTCTATCCGCCGGTGACCTCGGCGATCGAGCCGAAGATGAAGGTGATCGTCGACACGGTGCCGCCCTCGATCGTGCTGGCCGCCAACGGCCGGCGCGGGAGCCTGGCGTCGGTCCGGTGGGAGATCCGCGACGACAAGGCGCTCGACCGCGGCTCGTTCGTGCTCGAGTTCCAGGCCGTGGGTGCGAGCGACTGGCGTCAGGTCCCCGTGCGGGCGCCGGTCGACCCGGCCGGCAAGGCCACGTGGGACGCCGGCACCGCCGGCCCGGTCCGCGTGCGGGCCCAGGTCGCCGATCGGGCCCAGAACGTCCACGACATGATGGTCGTCCTGCCGGACGGGACGCCCGACAACCCCGCGATCGGCCGTGAAGGCCCGGCCGAGCCGTCGCCGGTGGGGATGTTCGCGTCGACCGAGGTCGATGGGCTGCCCCAGTTCCCGAGCGGCGTGTCGGCCTCGAGGCCGCCGGCTCCTAGCCCCGCTCCCGGACCGGCGCAGGCGCCGGCGAATCCCTTCGACGTCCCGTCCCGGGCCGACGTCGCCTCGGCCGAGGCCGCCCCCGAGCCCGGCGGCAGGCCGCAGCTCGTGCCGAGCCCGAAGTTCAACCTCCAGTACGAGGTCGCCGACGCCGGGCCCGGCGGGCCGGCGACCGTCGAGTTGTGGGTCACGCAGAACGGCGGCCGGACCTGGAGCCCGCTGGCCCAGGATCCCGACCGCAAGCCGCCGTTCCCGGTCGCGCTCGGCGGCGAGGGCGTCTTCGGGCTCAAGCTCGTGGCCCGGTCGGCCTCGAAGCTCGGCGACTCGCCGCCCGAGCCCGGCGAGGCGCCCGAGTACCTCGTCGAGGTCGACAGCACGCCGCCGGTCGTGAAGCTCGACCGCGTCCAGGTCGGCGTCGGGCCCGACGCGGGCAAGATTGCCCTGACCTGGCACGCCAGCGACCTCCACCTCGGGGCCCGGCCGGTGACGATCTCCGTGCGCCGCGAGGGCGACACCGAGTGGCGGCCGATCGGGCCGCCGGTCGAGAACAGTGGGCGGTACGTCTGGACCCTCCCGCCCACCGCGCCGCAGCGGTTCTACGTCCGGGTGCAGGTCGCCGATACCGTGGGCAACGTCGGCACCGACGAGACGCCCGAGGGCAGCCCGCTGAACATCGACCGGACCCGGCCGAAGGGACGGATCACGCGGGTTGAGCCGATCGCGGCGGGGGCGAACCAGTAAGTCGGGAAGCCCGGGCGAGACGCGGGGGAGGCGGAGGCTGCGCCGCCGAGGGCCCGGATCGGAGGGCCTCAGGGCGAACCATCCCGACCAAAGCCGAACTTTCCTTGCACGCTCGGGTTCGCTCGGCGCCAGCGAGGGGACCCGAGAACCCGGCGAGAGGTCCCAGAGCCCATGCCTCGACCTTCCGTCCGCCCCGATCCCGACCGCGACCCGCTCGGGCCGTTCCTGCACTACCTGATGGCCGAGTGCGGCGTCTCGCCGAACACGCTGGCGGCCTATCGGGCCGACACGGCGCGGTTCGTCCGCTGGCGGAAGGAACACGCGCCGGGGCCGCTGGCGAAGGTCGATATCGCCACGCTCGCGGGCTACGTCGACCACCTCAACCAGCTCGGGCCTGGCGCCGACGAGCATCGGCCGGCACCTGGCGAGCCTCTCGACGTTCTTCCGCTTCCTGATCTTCGAGGGGAAGCTGACGGAGAACGTGGCCAAGCTGCTCGTGGCCCCGGCCGTCTGGGATCGCCTGCCGACGCGTGCTCGGGCCGCCGGCCGTCGAGCGGCTGCTCGAGGCGCCCGACGCCTCGACCCGGATGGGCCGCCGCGACCGCGCGGCGCTCGAGACGCTGTACGCGACGGGCTGCCGGGCCTCGGAGGTGGTCGGCCTCCGGCCCGCGCGACCTCGACCTGGACCGCGGGACGGCCCGGTGCGTGGGCAAGGGCGACAAGGAGCGGGTCGTCCCGCTCGGCTCGCGCGCCGCGACGGCGCTGCAGGAGTACCTGGCCCGGGACCGCCCGGCGCTGGTCGCCGCCACCCCGAGACCGAGACCGTCTTCGTCGGCCGGTCGGGCCGGCCGCTCTCGCGGGTCGGGCTCTGGCGGGTCGTCAAGGTCCACGCCCGCCGCGCCGGGCTTCCCGAGCACGTCAGCCCGCACACGCTCCGGCACAGCTTCGCCACCCACATGCTGGCCGGCGGGGCCGACCTCCGCGTCGTGCAGGAGATGCTCGGCCACGTCTCGATCGCGACGACGCAGATCTACACCCGCGTCGAGCTCAGCCGGCTCCGCCAGGTCCACGCGGCGTTCCACCCGAGGGGCGACGCGGCGCGCATCATCCCGGCGGACTCTCGGGAGAAAACCGCGCCCTGAGCCGCTCCTGCACGACCGAGCGAAAGTTCATCGAGTCGGTCCCCTTGGGGCTGGCGACGCCGATGCCGGCGCAGTCGCGGAGCGGGAGGATGCGGACGATGTTCCGCTCCTGGTCGCCCAGCAGCGCGACCCGGACGTCGCCGACGAGCGCCGTGTTGTCCCAGTGGCACCGGCTGGCCGTGCCGTCGGCGAGGTAGAGCATCACCTCGGGGAAGCCGGCGTCGCGCAGGCCCTCCCAGAGTTCGCTGATCAGGTCGGTCATGGTCGCTCGCGGTCACGCCTCGGCGGTCAGTGGGCGAGATCGGCGACCGGCAGGCCGGCGGCTTTGAGCGCCTCGGCGAGCGCGTTCTCGACCTTGGCCTTCAGCTCGCGGTCGCCGCCCTGACGGAGCTTGTTCGCCGTGACGGCGTGCCCCAGGGCCGCGCAGACATTCAACGGCCCGTGCCGGGCGCGCGGCGCCCAGCTCGCAACGACCGAGGCCGAAGAGCGCCAGGGCCGAGTAATGCTCGCGGCCGATCAGGAGCGCATCGTCGAGCTGGCCGCCCTTTCGGGGCGGGACGACGTTTTCCAGGTCCTGGAGGGCCCGCTCGTAGACGGCGGAGGCCAGGTCGAACTTCTCTCGATCGAAGTTCCCATCAGCGAGCAGCATCAGCGCGAGCGCACGGTAGCTCCGGTAGTATGGCAGCGCATCGCGTTCCGGGCCGGGCGGCAGGGCCTCGGCCCGCTCGATGGCCACGCCGTACTGCTTGACCGCCTCGCCGTAGTTGTGGCGGAGACGCTCGACACTGGCCAGCCCGGCGATGGCCGCGATCCGCGAGTCGTCGCGCTTGAGGACCTCGCGATACTCGCTCGCGGCCTCGTCGTGCCAGAGGGCCGTCTCGTAGGCGTGAGCGAGGCCGAGCCGGAGGGCGACCGAGTCGGGATGGCGGCGGACGGTCGCCTTGAGGCCGTCGATCGCATCGCTGCGACCGCCGATCCTGGCGATCTTCCGGTCGGCCTCCGCGTCCCGGTGCGCCGCCTCGTCGACGACGGCCAGTTCGAGCTGCTGGAGCGTGTCCGAGCTGGCCCGGATATCGAACGCGCCGCGCGATTCGAGGAGGAGGCTCAGGCAGGGGACGGCGATGGCGACCGCGACGGCCGCGGCGGCCAGCGGCACGCGGGCGCGGCGGATGGCGTTGAGCGCGACCTCAACGCGGGACGGGTTCCTCGCGTAGAGGAGAGGCCGGCGTCCCAGGTAGAGGGCCAGGTCGGCGGCGAGGTCGGCGGCCGACTCGTAGCGGCCGGCCGGCGACGCCGCCAGGCACTTCGCGACGATCGCGGCCAGCGCGTGCGGCACGCGGGCGTTGGCCTCGCGGGTCGGCCGCCCCCCGGCCTGTCGCGCCTGGACCATCGCATTGATCGCGCGGGGTAGCGGCAGGCGGTCGGCCGGGCGGGCCGGCGGCTCGAGCGTCAGGAGTTCGCGGAGCACCAGGCCGAGCGAGAACAGGTCGGCGCGGCCGTCCACCGCGTCCCACCGCGCGGGTCGAGGAACGCCTCGAGGTGCTCGCGGGCCATGTAGGGGAGCGTCCCGCCCCGGTGGGCCGAGCGGGCCGCGCCGGCCAGCGCGGGGTCGTGCGCCAGGTTGAAGTCGATGAGCTGCGGGCCGTCGCGCCCGTTGAGCAGGACGTTCTCCGGCTTCACGTCGCGGTGCTGGAATCCGCGGAAGTGGGCGTGGGATAGCGCCTGGGCGATCTTCAGGCCGATCCACGCGACGGCGTCGGCGTAGGAGCCATCGCCGGGGAAGTCGGACCAGCCGGGCGGGTCGCCGTCCCCTTCGCGGGGAGCGGCCTCGGCGTCGACCATCGCGCGGACCGCCCGGGCCCGGCGCGGCGGGGCGCCATCGCGGCGGAGGCGGCGGATCATCTCGTCGAGCACCAGGCCCGGTCGATAGGGCATGCAGAGGCCCCGCAGGCCGGTGGCGGGGTCGACGACCGAGGAGATCACCGGGATGATGTTCGGGTGATCGAGCCGGCCGAGGATCGCCGGCTCGACGCCGCGGTCGGCCGAGATCTTCAGGGCGAACGGCTTGCCGCCCAGCGCGGCCGAGCGGGCGAGATACACGTGGGCCGATCCGCCCCTGCCCAGCATGGCCTCGAGCTCGAATCCGCCGAAGCGGTCGCCGGGGCCGGGGTATTCGGGGGCGTCGTCCGGCTCGTCGCGCTCGACGGCCCGGCTCAGGTCGCGATGATAGGCGAGCTGCGAGACCAGCGAGTCGCGCCAGGTGGGGTAGGCCCGGCAGAACTCGGAGGGATCGACGGCCTCGCCCGCCTCGGTGCGGAGGCAATACTCCTCGTAGATCAGGCTCAGCGCCCGGCCCTGCTCGGCGGCGAGCTCGGGGTAGCGCCCGAGGTACTCGCGGGCGGCGGGGCGCTCGCCCCGCGAGAAGCGATTGCGGAGGTCGGCGAGGACCAGCTCGGCCAGGCCGTAGGAGACGTCGGCGGCGCCGAAGCGGGCGCGGAACCGGTCCAGGGGCGGCGGGCCGCTCCGCCAGGCCTCCTCGAATTCGAGGACGACCCTCCCGACCGGGTCGAGCTCGCTCGCGATCCCGATTGACGGCGCAAGCGTCCTCATCGTCGCCTCCGCATCAGTTCACGAATGTCGGCCGCAGGCGCTCCAGGAACCTCTGGACCTTGCGGAGTGACCAGCCGGTCATCTCCGAGATCTCCTCGTTATTGTGATGCTCGCGGCGGAGCTCGATGACGCGGCGCCCCTCCGCGTCGGCCGTCGCGGTGCGGAGCTTCTCGTCGGTCTCGTGCGCGACGGCATGCTGGCTCGGGGTCGGCTCGCCCGAGGAGATCGCCCACGCGGCGTCGCCGGGCCGGCCCGCGCCCAGCGGCGTCTCGCGCCGCGAGTCGCGCTTCTTCGCCAGGAATCGGCGGTGCTCGTCCACGACCCGCTTGTGGGCCGCGTCGAGCAGGAAATTCCTCACGTCATCGACGGTTTCGAACCGGAACCGCGACGCCTTCTCGGCGAGCTCGCCGAAGACGTCGCTGGCGATGTCGGTCGAGTCGATGTAGCGGCGGAGCGGGCCGTTGATCCGCCGGCGGACGACGCGCTGAACCTTCGGATAACACTCGTTGAACAGCGCCACCCAGGCCGCCTGGTCGCCGGCCTGGGCCTTCGCAAAGACGCTCAATTCCCCGACGGGCTCGGACGACGAGTCCATGGTCGCGCACCTCCCACGTGGCAGGAGGAGGGACGACGGCGCTCGCGGCCGCACGATCGGCTGGTCCTTCCGACTCGGCGGAGGATCTCCCGCCACGTAGTAGTGATACTACCACGCAGTCCGCTCGGGATAAAGCGAGGAGTTCCGGCAACTTGGACGGAATGTCGGCGTCCCACCGCTTGCCGGGATCGGCGGGGGCCTCGCGAGCCGTTGACGAGCGGGCGATGCGGGGGACTAGCCGGCGACCCGTCGAGGGCGGCTGTCGCGGACAGATGTCGGCGATGGCGGCCGATGCGCTCAGCAGCCCACGGTCGGCATATCCGGGGTCGCGGTGGGGGGCGTCGTCGGCACCGTGGTCGGGCCGGTCCAGACGGGCGCGGGCGGGATCACGGGGTCGGGCGTGGGCGAGGTCGGGGCGGGCGGGGGGTCAGAAAGCAGCATGGTCGTGATGTCGGACGGGGCGATCCGCGGCATCAGGATGTCGATGCTCGGGCGGAAGTCGACACAGGGACGGTAGCTGCGTGCTCGCATGGGCCTTGTCCTCGAGCGGGTGGAGGTCGCGGAGCGGGGTGCGGAACGCGCGTCGTCGATTCGGGGGGTCGGATGGGCACGGCCTTGAATTCTGCGGATGGACGGGGGGCGCCGCCCGGACGGCCGGGTGAGCCCGGATTCCTTCGAGATCGGACGACGCCTCGTCCGATCGGGACTCAGTTCATGCTGAAACAGGGCAGCTCGACGCCGGCCGGGATGACCAGGCCGGGGAGCAGGCCCGACTGGCGGGGCAAGGGATAGGCGTCATTCGGGAGGAGCGAGCGACACGCCTGCTGATAGAGGGGGCACGAGCGATGCTGCCGCTCCGCCTCGGGGCGGAGGCGTTCGGCCAGCTCGTCCTGGCCGGCGCGGCGGGCGAGGACGTAGCGGCCAAGGGCCGAGAACCGGCCGCCCGAGTCGGCCATGACGGCCGCCAGCGTCGACCCCCGGCGGAGCCGCCGCTCGGCCGCGCGGACCTCGTCGCGGATCTCGTCCCGCAGCTGCGCGATGATCCGGCGGACGTGGCGGCGATAGCGCCTTAGAGATGATTCCTGCGCGAGGTCGGCCCACGGGTCGGCCCAGGCCCGCGAGGGCTGGACCGCGACGAACAGCTCGGGGTCGACGGGCACCGACGGAACGTTGCGATGCAGCATCGAGAGCGCCGCCGCCGCCGCCGTCCAGACCCCCCGCGACGTCCGCGCGGGGCTCCAGTCCGGGTAGCGGCGGAGGTAGGCCTGCTCGAGCCGATCGGCCAAGACGCTGATCGTCTCCTGACTTGGAAACACGTGCACCTCGTCGTGTACGGGGCCGCTTCTGTCCGCCCGGGAGATCGGGGAGGGGGTCCTCATCACGGGCCGCCATCCCCCGGCCACGACGGTGAACCGGAATCGCACGACGGCCGCGACACGGTTTTTCTTTTTTTTCGCCAACCTTCCGAGAAAGGCCTCCCCCGCACCCGCATCCATCGTCTGCTACCTCTTAAAAAGCGGAGGCGCCGCATACTCTTTCATGCAGACGTCTAGTGTCCGCGAAAAATAGCTCGCAAGCGACTGGACCGACCGCCCGGGCATGGATAGGATGCGGGTATCCACACGGCGTCCTGCGCGATCCCGGGGACCTTGCGGCCGCCCCCGGGGGCGCATCCTCCCCTGTCCCGGCGGAAGCCCGCATGGAAACCTCCCCCCGACAGTCCGACTGGCAGGCGATCAAGACCGACCTGGCGCGGCGATTCCGGGAGATCCGCGAGGAACTCTACGGCGAGAACGGCGGCCCGCTCCTGGCCGGGGCGCTGGGCGTCCCGTTCCGGACGGTGCTGAACTACGAGGACGGCTGCACCATCCCGGCGCAGGCGATCCTCCGGTTCATCGAAGTGACCCGCGCGCATCCCCACTGGCTCCTCACGGGCGAGGGGGAAAAGTACCTCGTCCCGGATCACGGCGACCTCTGATCGATCGGTCGGTCCCCCGCCCGGGAGAACGACCGCCGCATCACGGCTCGGGGCCGCTGTTAGTCGCCCGCGCGGGAGAGGGTCAGGCCGACGTCGACTCCCTGGCCGCCGCCCGACTGGCGGCAGGAGACCGCCAGCACGTTGCCGCCCGGGCGGAGCAGGGCCTTCGCCGCGTCGTCGAGCGCGACGTCGAGGTAGTCGGTCACATAGCCGCGGGCCCGGAAGATGACGGTCCCGTTCAGCCGGACCTCCACGTCTTCGTCATGGAACAGGTGGAGTCGAAGGACGTCCCCCTGCCCGATGGCGGGCGAGTCGAAATGCGTCCGCAGCCAGATGCGGGGCGAATCCCATGCCGTGCGGACCCGGATCCCGGGCGTTTCCGGCGTCCCGAATCCCGCCGGCCCGCGGCGCCAGGCCGCGTCGTCAAACGCGGGGGCGTCCCAGCCGGTCGGCGGCTGCTCGGTCGTGTACGACCACGTGGCCGGCCGGCCCCGGGTCGCGTCGCCCGCGGCGACGATCGGGACCTCGCGCGACTTGGCGACCTCCGTCGCCACCGGCGCGTCGGGCGCGACGCCGAGGCCCTGCGGCAGCGGGTCGCGCGTGTGGATCGTCACGGTCGGGTCGAACGGGTAGCGGCCCGTCTCCGCGCCATAGACGCAGAGGCCGCCGGCGTGCTCGGCGTCGTCGGGGACGGCCAGGCGGATGACCAGCGGGCGGCCCTGCGGCCAGTGCGGCCGGACGGCCGGGCTCGCCGGGACCTGCTCCTCGACGAGCTCGCCGTAGCTGCCGTGCTCGACCCGGGCCAGGTGCGAGAGCACGCCCCGCGCGTCGGCCGGGTCGTCGCTCGAGCTCCTCGCTGTGCACGGACTCCGCCGTTGATCGAGACCTCCAGCGTCGACGGCCACTTCCGCTCGTCGGTCTGCGGGTAGTCCTGCCGGTTCGCCCGTTCGGGCCAGTCGACCTTCTGCCGCTCGGCCTTCGCGGACGACCTCGAACTGGAGCCGGATCGTCTCGATGCCGGCCTTGACGACGGCCTCGGGCAGCTTGATCCGGTACTCGAAGAAACCCTTGCCGTAGCCGTAGACCTTGCCGGCGGGCGGCGAGCCGACGCGGGTCCACGACTGCCTGGCGATAATCCTCGGGCGCGAACCGGAGCACCGCGTCGTTCGCCGCCCGCCTGCTCGACCCGCGCGGGCAGGGGCTTCTCGGGCTTGACGACGACGTTGACGAAGTTCGCCGCGAACCGGTGGTTCTCCGGGTCGCGCAGGCTCAGGACCAGCGCGCCGACGAACGGCCGGTCGGGCACCTTCACGCGGATCGGCTCCTGCTCGGTCACGTCGTACGGCTTCCAGGTCGCGGGGACGCTCTGCGGCGACGAGGCCATGATCATGTCGCCCCGGTCGTCGTAGCCGTCGACCCACCAGCGGAGCTTCGGGCTGGAACGTCCGGTCCGAGAAGTGGCTGACGAAGACGGGCACCGTGATCGTCTCGCCCGGCTTCGCCACGATCGCCGGCGGCCCGTCGTAGCCGACGAAGTCGGCCCCCTGCAGCTCGTTGGACGTCATGTCGGGGACGAAGGCGTCGTAGCCGAACTGCTTGGGCGTCCGGTCGTAGTTGACGAAGCCGTTATGCTCCCACTCGATGTCGGTCAGCTCGGTGTAGACGTATCCCTGGATCTTCGGCTGCCGGCGCAGCAGCGTCGTCAGGTCGCGGAAGCCCCAGGAGATGTCGCGGTCGCCGCCGCCGGCCGAGACGCCGCCGTACTCGGAGTTGATCAGCGGGGCGCGTCCACTGCTTCTGGCCCGGGCAGTAGTTGAACGCGCTGCCCGGCTTCGTCTCGGCGACGACGTCCTCGATGTGCCGCCGCGCCTCGTCGTGGTCGTCGATGTAGAAGTGCCAGCTATTGAGGTCCGTGTCCTCGACGTGGTCGTAGTTGCACGGCGAGTTGTCCTCGACCAGCCGGGTCGGGTCGAGCTTGCGGATCGTCGGCGACCATCCGCTCGACCCAGTCCTGCGTGTCCTTGTCCTTCTTGTACTGCTCGGGGCTCGCCGAGGCCCCAGGTCTCGTTGAAGGCGACCCAGGCGATGATGCTCGGGTGGTTGCGGTCGCGGGCGACGACCTCGCGCATCGTCTGCTTCCCACGCCGCGCGGGCCTTCGGCGTTCTGCCGCCAGGTGTTGGGCATGTCCTCGAGGATCAGCAGGCCGAGCTTGTCGGCCCAGTAGAGCCGGCGGGGCTCGTCGGGCTTGATGTGGATGCGCAGGCCGTTCAGGCCGATGGTACTTGGCGATCTCGCATGTCGCGCCTGAGGAAGTCGTCGTCGGGGGCCGTGTAGATCCCCTTGGGGTTGAACGACTGGTCGAGCGCCGCGCGGAGGTAGATCGGCTTGCCGTTGAGCAGGATGCGCTCGAAGGGCTCGTCGCCGTACTTGCCGCGGGCGATCGTGCGGAGGCCGAAGTAGGTCTTGACCGTGTCGACGACCTTCGTCGGCCGTCGCTGCAGCTCGAGCGTCGACGTCGTAGAGGTGGGGCGTCTCGGGCGTCCAGAGCTTGGCGTCCTGGACGTCGAGCGTGAGCTCGAGGTCGCGCGGAACGTCCTGCGGCCTTGACGCGATCGTCGACGCTGCCGATCGCGGCCCGTTCGTCGAAGCGTCGGGTCCTCGGCACGTGATCGGCTCGCCGCCGGCGCACGCCGATCGACGTCGACACGGCGAACGTGGCCGACGCGGGGTCGACCTCGGTCGTGATCGTCGAAGCTCGGCGATGTAGGCCTTCGGCCGCGACTCGAGCCAGACCGTCTGCCAGATCCCCGAGGTCGGCGTGTACCAGCCGACCTGCTTGCCCGTCGGCAAGCTCGGGGTCGGTCGGGTCGAAGGCGCGGACGACGACGACGCGCGGGCTTGCCGGGCGTGATCGCGTCGGTGACGTCGGCCTCGAACGGCGTGTAGCCGCCCTCGTGCTCGGCGACCTTCTTGCCGTTGACCCAGACGTCGGCCCGCCAGTCGACGGCCCCGAACCGGAGCCAGATCCGGTCGCCCTTGGGGAAGTCGGCGGGGACGTCGAACGTGCGGCGATACCAGCCGACCTTCGGGCCCCTCGGGCTCGTGGATGCCCGAGAGCTCGCTCTCCCAGGGGAACGGGACGATGATCGTCCGGTCGAACCCGGCGGCGCCGGGCTCGAACCAGCCGGGCGGCGAGGCCCTCGTCCTTGGCGTCGAAGCGGAACTCCCAGGGCCCGTTGAGGTTGGCCCAGTGGGGCCGGACGGCGTCGGGCCGGGGGTGCTCGGGGCGAGGGATCCCGGCGGAACGGGCGACGAGCGGGCCGGCGAGCACCCCGAGGAGGGCGATCGCGCCGGCCACGCGGGCGGCGAGGCGGGGCATCGACTTGTCTCCCGACGGACCATCGGGCGGGGTGGGGGGCGGCCCGGCCTCGACTCGATAAGAGGGGCTTCGCGTCGCCATGAGGCTACATGAAAGCCCGATGGCGAAACAGGCCCTGCCGGGTTCTTCCGCGGGATCAGGGAGCCATCCGCTGGGCCCGGGCCTCGGCGAGGTCGGCCGGGTCGGCGCGGACGTCGACGACGGTGATCCTCCGCCCCTGGACGGAGGTCCTCCCGAAATGGACCTTTCGGGCGAAGGCCTGGGGATCGGCCACCGGCCCGAGCCGAACGCCGAAGCCCGCGCGGCCGGACTGGGCCGACCGGAACCTGAAGACGCCCGGCGGCCCGGCGTCGGTCATCGTCTCGAGCCGCGCCCGGATCGCCTCGCCGGCGAGGCCGTCGGCATCCGGGAAATCGGGCAGTAGCACATCCACGCAGGGGACGGGACCCGCCGGCGGCTCGCCGGGGAAGGGCTCGAAGCGGGCCGCCGCGGCGGGCGCGACGGGCTGGGCAACGCCGGGCTGGCCCCCGCCGCCGCGCACCACCGGCGCCGGCGGCCGGGCCGGGGCGGGCCGGGCGGCTTCTCCGCCGTGGGTGATGGCCCGGATCAGGCGCCGATCCCGACGACCGAAAGGCATGCCGCCACCGCGACCAGCCCCACCTGCAGCGGCCCGAGCCCGCCCGGGGGCAGCGACAACGACAGGCCCGCGGGGGCCGGCTGTGGGGCCGTCGCGGCGGTCGCGGCGGGCGCGATCCGGGCGACCGGCACGTCGGGCGTCGGCACGGCGGCGGCGACCTCGGGCAGCCGGAAGATCTCCCGGCAGGACTTGCACCGCCCGCGCTTGCCGCCGAGCGAGGCGTCGACCTCGTAATGGAACCCGCAGAACGGGCAGGCGACCGGGATCGTCTCCGGGCGGCTCGGACGCGCGGGCGGGCGGCGGTTGGACGACGACCTCGTTCGCCGGCCGGAGCGACGACGCCGGCCGCGGCCTTCTTCAGCGGCGGCGGCGGTCTCGCGCGAGATCCGCGTCGGCGATTCCGGCGGATTCGGCTCGGCGCTCGGCCAGCTCGATCCGGAACTCGAGCCCGCACTGCTTGCACCGCGCCCGCTTGCCGGCCTGCGTCGCGGGCAGCGAGTACGACTTCGCGCAACCGGGGCAGGCCACGTCGATCGTCATGGGCGGGCCCTGCGACTCGCGGGGACGCGACGTGGACGTCGCAGACACGCCATGACGGCGTGCGGAAGTCCCGGCTCACCCTAACCTAGCGGGCCTCTCGGCCGGTCGCAACCCGACGCGTGGCCCGTCGCCTCAGAGTGCGGCGAGCGTGTCGACCAGGTCGTCCTCGACGGCCACCTCGCGGAGCTTCTCGAGCGCCCGGTCCTGGATCTGGCGGACCCGCTCCTTCGAGACGGCCAGGGCCCGGCCGACCTGGCTCAGCGAGTGCCGCGCCCTGCCCCTCAGTCCGAAGCGGAGGGCGAGCACCTCCTGCTCGCGAGGCCGGAGCGTGGCCATGAGCCGGCCGACGGCCTCGCCGCGGTCGATGTCGTCGGTCCGGTCGACCTCGGCGACGCCCATCGTCTGGAGCAGGCTGAAGTGGGTCTCGTCGCCGATCGTCGCGTCGAGCGACAGTGTCGGCCGGGTCGCGGTGTGGATGTGGCGGATCATCGCGCCGGCCGCCTTCGCCCGGACCGGTCCGGTCGAGCTCGTCCTGGTTCTGCGCGAGCTGGCGGAGGTGCCGCGGGCTCAGGCGGACGGGGTACGCCCCGCCGGCGACGGCCCGCTGCATCGACTGGCGGATCCACCAGGTCGCGTACGTGGCCAGCTTCGTCCCGTGCGAGGTGTCGAAGCGATCGATCGCCTCGAGCAGGCCGCAGAAGCCGTCCTGCATCAGGTCGGAATGGGCGACGCCCCGGTCGCGGAACCGCTTGGCGACGTGGGCGACGAGCCGCATGTTGGCCATCGCGAGCTTGCCGCGGATCTCGGCGTAGCGCCGGAAGACCGCGCCCAGGCGGGCCTCGGCCGGGCCGTCGCCGTTCTTGGCGTAGAACTCGGCGATGTACTGGGCCAGCCCCTGCGGGTCGTCGCCGCCGTCGGGCACGTTGTCGGCCGGGCGGATCGAGGCCAGGGCCCCGGCGAGCTTCGCCTTGCACGTCGCCAGGTCGGCGAGGAGCGCCCGCTCCTCGGCCGCCGTGAGGAGCCGGGTCACCTCGCCGTCCGGTGTCGCCCAATCTTCGCCGAGTCCGTCCCGCCGGGTCGTGCGCATCGGTTGTCCCCTTCCTGTTCGTCGAGACGCGAGCCTAGTTGTTCGAAGCCGGGTCGAGGCCGGGGTCGTTGTCGGGCGGGCGGGCGGCCGGAAGGAGCCGACGCCCGAATTCGGCCAGCTCGGCCATCCGCGGGCCGAAGCCGTGATGCTCCAACCGCGACCGGAGCTCCGGCGTTAACCCGCGGCCGCCGAGAATGATCGCCGCGTGGTTCTCGCGCGCGGCCTCGGCGAGCTGGGCATGACCGTCGAGGAACCCGATCGGGTCGACGACGTGCATGACCGCCAGGAAGACGAGCCGCGGCCGGTGGAAGGCCACGGCCCGCGCCAGCGACCGCAAGGGCAAATTCGGGCCGAGGTTGCGCACGTCCCACCCGAGCTCGCGGAGCGTCAGCTCGCCCAGCAGGGTCGCGAGCGTGTAGTGGTCCCCCTCGGGCGAGGCCCCCAGGGCGATCGGCCCGGGCGTGTCCCCGCCCCGGGGCGTGCGGGCGATCAGGTCGTTCACGGCCGTCGCGACGATCTGCGAGGCCTGGTGCTCCTGGTAGACGTCCCAGTCGCCGACGCTCCAGCCGTGCCCGACGGCCCGCATGACCGGCCCGATCAGCTCGTCGGCCAGCCTCGCGCCGTCGCCCAGCGCCGCGTGGGCGTCCAGGATCAGCCGCCGGGCCTCGCGCCGCCGGCCCGCTTGCAGGGCCAGAGTCAGCCGCTCGCGGACCGCGTCATCGACGCCGGCCACCGCCCGCGGCCCCTCGCCGGCCAGCCGCTCCAGGCCCGCCGTCGACAGCCGGCTCTTCCGAGCGAACCTGAGAGCCTCGCCCAGCGGGATCAGCCGATGGCGCCCGACCGTCCGCGACGCCGCGAGCTGGCCCGCGTCCACCCACCGCTTCAGCGTGCTCACGCTGATGCCGAGGGCGTCGGCGACCTGCTGCGTCTTCAGGAGGACGTCGGGGTCGGGCATGACTGGTCGGGTTCCCTGGACGGTTTGAACGATTTGATGATAGTCGGGAGAGTATCGTCTATCAAGGATGTTCTAAAAAGTCTCGCGATTTTCTTCGACGGTTACGCTCAGGGACCATCATCCTGCGGCCAGTCTCGGGCCAGGACGCGGTCTCAGTTGAACGATTTGGATGAGTTTTCGAGCCCTGGATGGCCTGGCCGTCCCGCTCGAAGCCGCACCAGGGCGAACGAAAGGCGGCCGCTTGGGTTCGCTCGGCGCACGTGCTCGGGTTCGCCGGGACCTGAGACCGGCTCGGGCTGCCTGTTGGACCCCAGCCCTCGGTCTGGTAGGTTCTCGGGGTCATGCGCGAGGCGACGGGATCGAGCCAGGGGGTGGGACGATGGCGGAGGGCGTCCGGGGGCCGTTGATTGCCCTGCTGAAGCGGGAGGCGCTCCGGACCGGGACGTTCACCCTGGCGAGCGGCCGGACGTCGCACTACTACGTCGACGGGCGGAAGGTGACGCTCTCCGCCGAGGGGGCCGCGCTGATCGGCGCCGGGGTGCTGGAGGCGATCGCCGACCTGCCGGGCGTGGCGGCCGTCGGCGGGCTGACGATGGGGGCCGACCCGATCGTCGGCGCGACGCTCGCCGCGGCCGGCGCGGGGCCGCGGCCGGGGCTCCGCGGGTTCCTCGTCCGGAAGGAAGCCAAGGGGCACGGCACCGGCCAGCTCGTCGAGGGGCCGGTCGAAAGCGGGATGGAGGTTGTCGTCGTCGAGGACGTTGCGACGACTGGCGGCTCGGCCTTGAAGGCGGTCGAGGCCGTCGAGGCGATGGGCGCGAGGGTCGTGCGGGTCGTCGCGCTGCTCGACCGGCTCGAGGGGGCCTCGGCCGCCTTCGCCGCGCGCGGGGTCGACTTCCGGGCCCTGGCGACGATCCGGGACCTGGGCGTCGAGCCCCTGCCGCCGGCCTGATCGGGACCTCTGACTCCAGGGATGGACGCCTCGAATGGAATCGAGCCTGCATCGGCAGTTGAAGGACCGTTACGGACCCGACTGCGGCGGCCGCGCCGAGGTCCGGGTCGCCGGCTTCCGCGCCGACGCCATCGACGCCGAGGGGTGCCTGATCGAGGTCCAGGCCGGGCCGCTCGGGCTGCTCAAGGGGAAGCTCGCGACGCTCCTCGAGGCGCATCGGGTCCGCGTGATCAAGCCCGTCATCCTCGAGCGGCGGATCATCCGCCGCGACCGCGCGGACGGCCCCGACCGATCGAGCCGGCGGAGCCCGAAACGCGGCGACCTGCTCGACGTCTTCGACGACCTCGTCGGCCTCGCGCGGGTCTTCCCGCACCCGCGGCTCGCGATCGAGGTCGTGGGCGTGGGCATCGAGGAGGTCCGCGTCGATCGCCGCCGGGGTTACCGGGTGGTCGACCGCCGGCTCGTCGAGGTGATCTCGTCGGCGACGTTGCGGACGGCCGACGACCTCTGGTCGCTCGTGCCGGCGGCCCTGGAGGGGCCTTTTACGACGCTCGACTGCGCCCGCCGGCTCGGCCGGCCGGTCGCGTTCGCACAGCGGCTGGCGTACTGCCTCCGGCACTCGGGGGCGGTCCAGGAGCGGGGCTTCGACCGGCGGCGCAGGGTCTACGAGCGGGCCGAAGCCTCGGCCTGAGCCGGGACGCCGATGATTCGACTTGCCGGAATTCGCCAAACACGCTTTGATCTGGCGCGCTCGACCCATCCACGGTAACAAGCTCTCCGGGGCGATCGATGCCGCGTCTCGGGTTCACCGGCTATTTTCTGGGGCTGCTGCCCGGCATGCTCGCGATCGCGGGCAACCTCAAGGGCGGGCCGTGGACGCTCGCCGCGACGGGGTTGATCGCGTCGCTCTGCGTGGCCGACTGGTTCGTCCGCGACGACCCGACGCCACCCCCCGAGGCGCCCGCTGGACGCCGGACCTCGTCCTGGCGCTCCACGTCCTGGTGAACACGCTGGCCGTCGCCACGCTGCTCTACGGCGTCGTCCACGGGACCCTGGGCCGATACCGCGTCTCGGACGCGGCGCTCTCGACCGGCCTGAACTCCGGACTCTCCGGCATCGTCGTCGCCCACGAGCTGATCCACCGCCGCGGCCGCGCCTGGCGGGCGGCAGGGCTCTGGAACCTGCTGCTGGTCAATTATTCCCACTTCTATATCGAGCACGTGCAAGGGCACCACAAGCTCGTCGGCACCCGGCGCGACCCGTCGACTGCGCGGCCGGGCGAGAACGTCTACGTCTTCCTCGTGCGATCGCTGCCGCAGCAGTTCGTCTCCGCCCTGCGGATCGAGTCCTCGCGGCTCGCCCGCGCGGGGCGGTGGCGGTTCGGGCCGGGGAACTTCGTGGTCGTGGCCACGCTGATCCAGGCGGCGATCGTCGTGCTCATCGGCGTCTCGCTCGGCAATCGGGCGCTCGGGGCCTACCTGAGACAGGGCGCGATCGGCGTGGTGCTGCTCCAGGTCGTCAACTACCTCCAGCACTACGGGCTCGAGCGCGCCGCAGCGTCGCGGATCGACTCCGCGCACTCGTGGCAGACCGACCGAATCTCGAGTCGCTTCCTCCTGCTCGAACTTCCCAGGCACGCCGACCACCATTGCCACTCGACCCGACCGTATCACCAGCTCCTCTCACACGACGAGAGCCCGATGCTCCCCCTCGGCCTGCTGGGGACGGCCCCCCTGCTGCTGATCCCGCCCCTCTGGTCGCGGATCGCGGGGTATCCTCGAGCGGGGCCAGCTTCAGGCGGGCCGGCCCGATCCGGCGGCCGATGCCATCCCGCGGCCTCACTTCCGGGGCAATCTCACCCCGAGCCGCGTACCATCCCCGCTTGAGCCGGGAGAGGCTTCGTAGGGCGGGCTCCGACCACCGTGGCCTGCGCGTCTAGCCGGCGAAAAGCGGCGCGACGGGGTCGGCCTCGGCGACGCGGAACGGCCGGCCGAGGCCGTCGCGGATCTCGGCGTCGGGTCGGATGCCCATGGCGTGGTAGAGCGTCGCGGCGAACTGGGCGGGATAGACGGGGTCGGTCGGCGGGATAGGCGCCGATCTTGTCCGTCGACCCGTGGACGTACCCGCCGCGGATGCCGGCGCCGGCGAGCATCAGGGAGAAGGCGTTGCCGTAGTGGTCGCGGCCGGCGTCGGGGTTGACCCGAGGCGAGCGGCCGAACTCGCCGGTCCAGACGAGCAGCGTCTGGTCGAGCATGCGGCGGTCGGCCAGGTCGTCGAGCAGCGCCGACGATGCGATGTCGAGCGGCGGCAGGTTCTTGTCGCGGAGCATCGGGAAATTGGGCGTCGCGCCGACCTTGTGGCCGTGGGTGTCCCACGCGGCGACGGCGACGTTGTCCTTCACGCCGTTGTTGATGAACGCCTCGGGCTCGGTCCGATCGGGCCAGTAGACGGTGATCAGCGGCACGCCCGCCTCGGCCAGCCGGCGGGCCAGCAGCAGGCTCTGGCCGAACGCGTTCATGCCGTACTTCTCGCGGACCCGGGCCGACTCGGTCTCGATCCGGAAGGCGCGGGCGACCTCGGGCGCGGCGAGGAGGTCGAAGGCGCGGCGGTAGAGCGAGGCCGTTGTCGAGCGAGACCTGCGCGTCGAGGGCCGATCGATCGCCGTCGAGCGCCCGTCGCAGCGCGCGGCGGGCGTCGAGCCGTTCGGGGCTCAGCGTCTTGTCGACGGCCAGCGCGGGCGGGAAGAAGTCGTAGGTCGCGGCCGGTGCGGCGATCCGGAACGGGTCGTACGACTGGCCGAGGAAGCCGCCGTCCTGGCCCGGGACGAGGTTCGTGCTCGTCGAGATCGTCCACGGCAGCGCGACGAACGGCGGCAGCGGGCCCGAGGGCGGGCGGAGCTTCGACAGGACCGAGCCGAAGCTCGGGAAGTCCTCGGGCGTCGGCCCGACCTCGCCGAGGGCCCGGGGGCGGCGGCCGGTCATCATCGTGTGGCAGGCCGAGCCGTGCGAGGCGTCGCCGTGGGTCATCGACCGGACGATCGCGAGCCGGTCCATCCGCTTCGCCAGCCGCGGCAGGTGCTCGGTGATCCGGATGCCCGGGACGTTCGTGGCGATCGGCTTGAACTCGCCGCGGACGCCGTCGGGGGCGTCGGGCTTCATGTCCCAGATGTCGATGTGGCTCGGGCCGCCGAAGAGGTAGATGAGGATGCACGACTTCGCCCGGCCGAAACCGGGCGGGCCGCCGGCCCGAGAGTCCGTCGCCGCGCCGGCCGGCGAGGCGAACGCGGACGCGAGGGCTCCGCCGCCGATGCCCAGCTCGAGCCAGCGACGCCGGCTGATTCCGCTCGCGAGGTCAGTCGGTCTCGGGCGGAGCACGAACATGGGCGGCCTCCCTCCTCCGCGCAACCGAGAGCTCCGGGGTCCCGGGGCCCACGGGGATTGTCGGTCCGGACGCCGAGGGAGGCAAGCGCGATTCCGGCAGGCAGTCCCGCCGCTCAGGTGGTCGGCCGGCGCGGGCCGGAGGGGAACGGGGCCTGAGGGAGGTCGATGGCGATGGCCTTCCGCCGCCCGAGCCGGCCGCCGAGTCGACGCCCGTAGTGCACCCCGGCGACCACCATCACGCTCAGGCCGAGCGGGCCCGACACGTCGGCCGACTCGAAGGCCCCCTCCCCCTCGGGCACCGGGACGTCCGCCGCCCCGTCCACCTCGGCAAGCGCGACGTCGTCGCGGTCCGCGGCGCCCGCCCTGGCCGGGGAGCGCGGCCCCGACGGGGCCAACCTGGCCAGCATGTCGGACAGGCGCTCCATCAGCCTCCACTGCGGAACGTCGATCGGGCCGGGCACCTCTGGCAGGGGCGGCAGGTCGGCGATGGGGAGTGGCAGGCCGGGAGCGGCGTCGGCGGCCAGGTCCGGCGCCTCGGCCACCTCGACGAGTCCCTGGATCGCTCCGGAGTTCAGGCTCCGCGCGGCCTGCGAACCGCGGCCGAACCCGGCCGTCAGACCCTGCGGGATGCCGGCGACGCTCGTCGTCAGCGCCGTCATCCCGCTCGGCGTGACCGGCCCGACGACCGCGACCGCGTTCTCGACCGCCGAGGGATGGCCGACGAGCGCCACATTCGCTCCGAGGGAGAACCCCACTGACCCGGCAGGTGCGGCGGGGACACCAGTGCTTGCCGAGGCGGGCGTTGAGGACGCGGCGGGCCCTGCGGCCGCGGCCGTCGGCTCGTCGACCGGTCCGGATCCGGAGGGGGCGGGCGCCGGCTGGGGATCGGGCAAGCTCGGCGCGACGAGGCGAAGTCCGAGGCCCGACGACTGACCGACGCCGTTGTTGAGGAGCAGGTCGTACGACCCGGTCTGTAGCAAGAACGACCAGTCGATCGTCGTTCCGAGCGGCCCGGCCTTGACGTCGAGCGTGAGGACGCCCGGTTTGAGGTGGATGACGTGATTCTGCGCGAGTCCCCCTGTGCCCGGGTCCAGGGACACGGAGGCGCCACCGACGTGGGCCGTGAACGTCGGCGCGGAGCCGGTGTAGGTCGTCTCCAGGTCGTAAATGGCCTCCGCCGTCAGGACAAAGCGATAGGTGACTTCCTCGCCCGGCGTGAGCTGCAGCGTCGCCGAAAGTCCCGCCCGGAGCTGATGCATGAAGACGGGCCCATAATCGTCCGGGCCCCGCCTCGCGGCAGTTGGGGCGACGGTGAAGTCGGCGAGCGTCCCGGCCGGCAGGCCCGGCGCGACCGGGGCCTTGCCGACGAGGTCGACGAGGCCCCCCTGCCCCGCGAGCCGGACCGAGTAGAGGCCGGGCGGAAGTTGCCCCTCGAAGACGAACGTGACCGACGAATTCGACGCATCGTAGGCCACGGCGTCGGCCGACCAGTCGCGCCCCGAGGCGTCGACTACCTGGATCAGACGGGACGGGTTCCCGGCCATCGCCGTCTCGTCGAGCGGGCCGTTGAAGCGGAGCGTCAGGCCGGTCGGGATCGCCGCGGTCGGGTCGGCGTAGTTGAGCTGGGAGGACACGACCGTCGTGGCCGCATCGGCCGGGTCGGCGACGACCTGGAGCTGGAACGCGCCGCCCTTGGGGCTGGCGCCTGCCGGTAGGTCCGCGCGTCCCGAGACGCCGATGTAGTACACGCCCGGGTCGAGTCCGAGGAAGAGGTACGGATCGTTGGGTTCGCCCGGCAGCCAGTCGACCCGGCTCGGGATCGCCTGGCCCTGGGCGTTGTAGACCGTGAGCGTGGAGAGCAGCGCGCTGCCGAGTCGCTCGGCGTCGACCTCGGCGCCGAGCCTCCAGAAGTGGCCCTGGGGCAATTCGACCCGGTAGAGGTCGGCCGCCGAAGGTTCGTTGGCCAGGTTAAGGGAGCCGGAGGCGGTCACGACCTTCGAGACGGGCGAGCCGAGGTCGACCGCCGCGCCGAGGCTCACCCCGGTCGAGCCGATGGTGAAGTCGTCCACCGCACGATCGACGCCGCCCGAACCGGCGAGGGCTGAGCTTCCGACGAGATCGAGCCGGTAATGGCCCGGGCCAAGTGCGACGGCGGGCGTGATGACGAGCTCGAATGGATCGCTCCCGAGGGACTCTCCCAGGCCGCTGCCCGAGCTGATCGCGGCCTCGGTGCCGTCGGGGGCGACGCGATCCAGGCGGAAATCAGCCGAGGAGAAATCGCCGAGGATCGGCCGGTCGAACGTGAGCGTGATCGAGGAAGGTGCCCGCGCGAGAGTCGCCCCGTAGGCCGGGTCGGTCGCGACGACGGTCGGCACCGCGGACTGGCCCGGGGCGGGCGAGCCGACGACCACGACGACCGAAGAGCCCGCGGTCGAGAGGGCGAGCCTCGGCTCCAGGCGGTCGAATCGCGGGGCCCGCCGTGCGGCGAAGCTTCGTCCGCGGCGGCGATGGGGGGAGTTCATGGCGCAACGCTTTGCGTTCTAGGGCCGGGCGGATCGTGGCCGTCCGGGCGGTCGCATCGCGTGTCGCCGACGTTGCGCCGCCCGTGAGAAGCTTAGTTCCCGTCCGGGCGGACCGTCGTGGAATGGGGCGTCGCCGCCGGGCCGTGTCGCCCGGCGGCAACGCAAACGTCAGTTCGAGCCGTAGAAGCCGGAGGCCGGCAGCGACGGCTTGACCGGCTTCAGCGGCCCGGTAGGCACCGTCAGGCTGATGGTGACGGACGAACCCGAGTTGTCCCCGGGGGGCACGAGCGGGATGATGTCCCCGAGGCTCGTGGCGGCGGTCGTGGACGTGTCGGTCGAATGGGGTCCGGGCCCGTTCCCGTTGCCGTGGTCCTGGCCCTCGAGCCGGCGGACCCAGGGCTCGAACGGCTTGCTGCCGTGGCCGATCGACTCGTACTGGCCGCCGCCGCCCTGGCTCGGTTGCGCCAGGGTGGTGGTCACCGGCGAGGCGATCGGCGGGAGCGACCTCGAGCTGAAGTTCACCTGGAGGCCGTAGTTCCCGTCGCTGTTCCAGGCGTATCCGTAGCCGAAGGTCTGGATGTAGTAGACCTGGCCCGGGGCGACACCGTTGACCTTCAGCGTGGCCGTGTTGCTGGAGACGTTGAACGTCCCGGCGTAGCCGAGGAATACGAGCGACGGGCTGTAGAGAGCGACGGCCGGGCTGAGCAGGCTCAGGCCCCCCGCCTGCATCGTGATCGCCATCGAGCCGGTCGAGCTGGCCGGCACGGTCACCTTGAACCACTCGGCCTGGTTCGGGTTCTGGATGTCGAAGGACCCGTAGTTGAACTGGCCCTGCGAGTTCATGAACGGCGTGATGTCGGCCGCGCTGCCCGGCGAGGAGTTGCCGAAATACGCCATGTAGGGGTCGGCCTGGCGGGCGCCGTAGATCGAGTCAATGCCGGCGACGTCGTCGCCGGCCAGCGACTGCTTGATGCCGGTGTAGGTGCCGTACATGACGGCGGCCTGCACCGCCGACTCGCCCAGGCCGAGGGCGTGGCCGAACTCGTGGATGGCCACGGTCAGGAGGTCGTAGTTGCTGTTGATCTGCCAGGCCTGGCTGGTGTTCATGATGATGTCGCCGGCGGCCGACGAGCCGTTGATCGGCGGGGGCAGGAGCGTGTAGCCGAGCGTCCCGGTACCCATCACCGACGAGGGGAGCCCGCCGATCCGGATATCGCCCATGTTGGGGTCGCCCTGCTCGTCGGGCCCGCCGCCCGAGGGCTGGCCGCTGTCGGCGACCTGGACCAGGTTGACGTTGGCCACCTGCTCCCAGATGGCCGCGGCCTCCTGGAACACGCCCTGCCAGGTCGCCGTCGACCACTTGGCGTTGAAGGCCTGGAAGAGGTTGCTCCCGTAGTTGGCGATGTCCGTGCCGTCGGGGACGAAGCTGTAGGTGACGAGGACGGGATGGGGCCAGGCGCCGCCGGTGGCCGCGTAGAGCAGCAGCCGGTCCTCCAGCCCGTCGACGAGCGGGCGGGCCCCGCGCACCGGTGCCGCGTCGCCGGCGGTCTCTTCTCGGTCGTTCGTCGCGTGTCATGGATGCCTTCCTCTGTGACGAGCGTGGATCGGGCGGAGGGATCGCGTCCCGGGCCGCCTTCCGGGCGGCGCAGGACCCCACGACGCCCGGCTCGCGAGCGGGGCGCAGGCCGATCAATGGGGAGGCGCCACCCATCCCCAATGACACAAGGCTAGGTCATTTTTCGGAACATAAGACATTTCCACGCGAATGAGTACCCTGCTGCGAACAATCATCATCGCGTGATGCCGCAAATCGCACCGGTGTTGCTCGTTGCGAACGCAGGTGCGACCTGCGAACATGACGCGGGGGTCGACGCAGGCGATTGGCTGCTGGGGGCGTTCCATGGCCGCGAAGCCCCGCCCGGCCGAGTATTCGATCGCCGCCGTTTCCAAGCTGACCGGCGTGAGCTGCCACGCCCTGCGCGTCTGGGAGCGGCGGTACGGGTATCCCCGGCCCGAGCGGTCGGCGTCGAATCAGCGGCGGTACGGGGCCGACCAGGTCCATGCCCTGCGGAGGATCGCCGAGCTGGCGCGGTCGGGCCGGCCGATCGGCGAGTTGATCGCCGACCTCCGGTCGGGCCGGCTCGAGATCGACGCCCCGCCCTCGGCCGGCGCGGCGGAAGGGGCCGAGGCCGACGACCTGGGGCTGGTCGATGAGCTCTGCCGCGGCGATCTCTGCGGGGGCGACGCCCGGCTGGCCACGCTCGCCGCCCGGCTCGCCCCGGCCGACCTCGCGGCGAACGTGCTCGAGCCGGCGCTGGTCGAGATCGGCGAGCGCTGGTTCCGCGGCGTTATCTCGGTCTATCAGGAGCACCTCGCCAGCGGGGTCATCCTCCGGCGCTGGGCCGGTCCCTGGACGACGCGCGCCGGGCCAACGTCCGGCCGAGCCGACGGCGCCGTGATCGCCTCGGTCCAGGGGGAGCGGCACGAGGGGGGCGTGGCGATCCTCGGCCTCATGCTCGAGCTCGCCGGCTGGCGCGCCCTCGTGCTGGGGGTCGACCTGCCGGTGGCCGAGCTCCGCAAGGCCGTCGAGGCGTGGAGGCCCGACGCCGTCGGCGTCTCGTTCGTGCTGTCGCGGAGCATCAACAAGCGGTTCCGCGAGCTCGCCGCGATCCGCGGGGTGCCGATCTTCGTGGGCGGCCGGAGCGTCATGAACCACCGGGCCCTGGCGCGGGGCCACGGACTGATCCCGTTGACCGGGCCGATCGCCGCGGTCATCCCCCAGTGGATGGTCGAGTTCGCCCGGCTGACGGGGCCGGCCGGCTCCTAGCGGGTCGGTAGCGGGGTTCGAAACGCGAAGCGGCCGCCCCGAGCTCGTCGGGACGGCCGCTCGGCGATCCGGCCGGACCGCGCGGCCAAGACCGCGCGCCCCTGCCGCGTGGGTTATCAGGTCAGGCCTGCGGGGCGGCCTTGATCGGGGCCTGCGGCGCGGGGGCCGGGGCGACCTTGGCCGGGGCCTGGGGCGCCGGGGCGACCTTGGCCGGGGCCTGGGGGGCCGGCGACGACCTTGGCCGGCGCCTGCGGGGCGGGCGCGACCTTGGCGGGCGCCTGCGGGGCCGGCGACACCTTGGCGGGCGCCTGGGCGCCGGGGCGATCTTGGCGGGCGCCTGCGGGGCCGGCGACACCTTGGCCGGGGCCTGGGGCGCGGGGGCGATCTTGGCGGGCGCCTGCGGGGCGGGCGCCACCTTGGCCGGGGCCTGCGGGGCGGGCGCGACCTTGGCCGGGGCCTGCGGGGCCGGCGACACCTTGGCGGGCGCCTGGGGCGCCGGGGCGACCTTGGCCGGGCGCCTGCGGGGCCGGCGACACCTTGGCCGGGGCCTGGGGCGCGGGGGCGACCTTGGCCGGGGCCTGGGGGGCGGGGGAGACCTTGCTCGGCGCTGCAGCGGCCGGCAGGGACTTGCCCGGCGCCTGCGGGGCGGGCGCCACCTTGCTGGGGGCCTGGGGCGTGGCGTAGGTCGCTTCTGCCTTGTGGTGGAACAACTGGCTCACGCCGCTGAGGGCGAGAATCAGAACCGCGCTGGTCATCGCGATGTCCTCTGGTTTGGTGGGAGGTCTAGACGGGTCGACGTCTCGATCGAGTCGTGAATGAAATCCCTGTCGGCTCGGCATGGTCGATTCAGGACAGCGTCCGATCGCCGACACCAACACCACCGTCCCTGTCGGGGGCCATCCGGACCGGGCGAACCCGCTCGGACGGCCGAGTTCCCCCAACCCACAACGGGGAGACCCGACACACGTTGGCCTCGGGACAGCGGCGGAAGCCCCTCGGTCGGTCCTCATGGCCGGCCGAGGCGCTCCACCCCAGGGGTGGCCACGGCTATTGATCGGCACCCATCGTCACCGCAGATTGACTCTCTTTGTAAAAATCGAGGACTCTGCCGCCCTGTGAGGGCTCTAGGGGCTCTGACGCAGTCCGTGTAAGATGGGCACGAAGTCGTGCAAAAATGTCAGCGAGACCGGCCTTCCACTTGCCGAACCATTGTGGGTACCTCGACAGGTTCGATACTCTGGCGAGTCTGCGCGGATCGCCGCGGAGTATCGGGGACGGGGGCGGCGGGCGTCACATCAACCGGTTCTCGGGAGGCAGCATGCGTATCGGCATCAGGCTCGTCGGCAGCGGTGGCCGGGGCGATCGTCGCGGTCACGGCCGCGACCTCGGGCCCCCGGGCGGTGGCCGACGAGCAGGTCCAGCCCGTCCCCCTCGGGGGATCGCTGACGGGCCAGAAAGGCGAGCAATACTTCGGGGTCTACGTCCCGACCAAGTTCGGGGGCGTCCTCACGGTCAAGGCCACCGTCGGGCAAGGTCGAGACCGATCAAGGGCCCCGACGGCCGCGAGCGCAGGAACGGCGAGGAGGTCGGCAACGACCAGCACGGCTGGTACACCTTCAAGGTCGACCGAGCCGGAGAAGGACAAGCCGTACACCGTCGAGACGACGCTTCGTCCAGGTCGGCGCAGAGCACGCGGAAGCCCTGGAACTTCTACTACTGGCCGACCAAGGCCGACGCGATCCACGAGCCCTGGGCCGGCGGCAACGGCCGGGTCGACACGATGCAGACCTGCGGGCGACGACGAGCTGGTCGCCACGCCCGGCGGCTACATCGCCCCGGGCCAGGACATCGTCCGCGCCGGCCCCAACGGGCTGCTCGAGACCCCCGTCGCCCCCGGCGACGACTCGACCTGGTTCCCCAACCTCTATGACGACCTGACCTGCGCGGGGCACGGACGGCACGATCTACGCGACCCCCTCGCCGCTGCTCAAGTACGACCAGATCTTCGACACCTCGGCCCGCGAGCTGGGAGGCGGCCGAACAGCCAGAACCGGACATCCACGCGCTGGCCGGGCCACTGCCTCGGCGGCGCCGTCGCCTCGATCCTGCTGAACGAGCCGATCCCCGCCCCCGGCTCGGGCATGACCCAGGACGAGCTGAAGGCCCTCTGGGCCGAGCTGGGCGAGAACCACTACAACCACCGGATCGGCGACTACGCCATCGACATCCCGCCCGGCCCGCCCCGCCCCGGCTTCGACGGCACCGACCGGTTCGTCCCGCGGTTCCACGCCGATGCTCGAGACAGCACATCCGCGGGCAGCGGCAGAACCTGCTGGGCAACCTCCGCGGCCTTCCCGCCGCGGGGCACGGCCAACGAGGTCTGGAACCACGGGCATCGGCAAGTACACCGCCACCTACCACGCCGTCCCCGGCAAGGGCGAGCGATCGGTCCGGCTCGAGGTCGAGCTCTACGGCCAACTCCGGCTCGTGCCTCAACGGCGACGACGACAAGCCGCGGGTCATCAAGTACGAGTACATCCTCGTCTACGGCCTCGACGGCAAGGTCGACGAGACCAACCCGACGCTGGCCGACTGGATCTCGGTCGGCGGCGAGGCGATGTTCGCCCCGCTCAACCTGCTGGAGGTGGTCGAGACGCCGCTGGCAGGGCCACAACCCGTACGTGACCGAGGCCAACGTCCGGGCGCTCGACCTGGCCAACGGCGGCGGCCGGCCGGATGCTCGCCGCGACCCCGCCGACGTTCCGGCCCGTCGGCCAGTACGAGGTCGGCCGCGGCTATGCCTACGGCGGTGGTACCGGCGACGCCAACTTCGTCTCGGGCAACCAGCCGCCCCGCCGCGGGGGCCTCTTCCGCGGGCTGTTCGGCGGAGGTCGCTGAACGGCTCCCCTGCCCCTCCGAATGATTGCCTGCCCCATACCGGCCCCGCGTCGAGTCATCGACGCGGGGCCGGTTCGTTTCAGGTCGGCTCCCGCTTGAATGAAGCGGCTCTCTTCCGGTGGGTCGCGGGCCCGTCCCCCGGCCGTGAGGATCGGGTTCGGCCGGCGCGGGGCGGCGTCGGTCGGCCCGAGCCCCGGCGCCCTCGTCCCGCACAAAGCCGCACGAAGGCGAACGGGAGACGACGCCCGGGTTCGGTCGGCGCGAAGGCTCGGGTTCGGTCGGCACGGGGCGCCGGGTTCGGTCGACGCCCTGCCCCACCTCCTTCCGGCGTCCATCCGGCCGGCGGCCCAACCCGGGTGGCGGCGGACGCGACACCGTCAGGAGGACAGGTCTCGCCAGTCCGACATCCTTCGCAAACCGTCCAATTTTCCTATTTCCTAATTTCCGTCACGCCCGTTCAAGTTTACCGGGACGCCGTCCGATCACTTTAGCTGGACGGAGAACTCAGCCAGGTTTATCCAGTCCAATCATCTTCCCAGACCCCAAAACCCAACGGCTCGCTTCCGTGCAAGCTGGAGGAGGACACGAGCCATGACCACGACTCTTGAACTCGCCGGTCGATCGCGGACGACGAGTGATGCCGCCCGGTCGGTCGTGCCGATCCTGATCCAGGTGCCGAAGATGAAGGCTGCCGGCCGCCGGCCGGGGCCGGCCCGGCGTCGGCGTCGCCTCCGCAAGGAGGTCCGCTTCGCCGGCCTGACGATGATGAGCGTCCTGCCGGTGGGCTTCCTCTTACTGGCCCTCGGTGGTGCGCAGCCGATCGAGCGCAAGGCCGGGGCGTCGATGAGGCCGGAGCCCGAGGTCATCCGCATCGCGTCGGCTGCCCCGCTGGACGAGGTCTCGATCGCGTCGGCCCACGTGCCGGTCGTCTTCCACGACTATCTGTTGCCGGTCGACGGCCCCGAGGAGGCCGAGCATGCAGGACGTTGATCGGGCCCTGGCCCGTGCCTACGCACGCCGAGGTGCCTCGAATGAGGCGCCGGCCACCCCGCCGGCGCCTCATTTCGTCGTCGAGCCGGCCCGCGACGGGGCGACGCTCGATTGGCCGGCGACGGTCCGGACCCTCGAGCGCGAGCACGGCGAGCGATTCCGCCGCCTGGCCGACGCCCTGCTCGAGGTCCGCGAGGCCCGGGGGATCAAGGTCCTGCTCTTCACGAGCTGCCACCGGGCGGAGGGGCGGACGACACTGGTCCTGACCCTCGCCCGCGCCCTGGCCCGGCGGCCGGGTCGGACGCTCCTGATCGACGCCGACCTGAGCGGCCCGATGATCGCCCGCCAGCTCGGGTTGCGGCCCCGGGTCGGGTTCGACGACGTGATCGAGCGCGGGAAGGCCCTGGCCGACGCGATCGTCGAGGCCCCCGACGACCACCTTTCCGTCCTCCCGCTCCGCGCCTCGGTGGCCGCCCCGCGCGAGTTCGTGGCGAGCCCGGCGTGGTCGTGCACGATGGCCCGGCTCCGCCGCGAATACGACCTGATCCTCCTCGACGGCAGCCCGCTCTTCGCCGGCCTGAGCGCCGCGGTCCTCCACCGCTCCGTCGACGCCGCGGTCCTGGTCCATCACCGGGCCCTGACCGGCGAGCGCGCCGTCGTCCGCGCCCGCGAGGTTCTCGAGGCGGGGGGCATTCCGCTGCTCGGGATGGCCGAGACGTTCGTCTGACCGGGGCCGATCGCGACCGAGGGAGTGGCCGCCCTTGTACGAGTCCCATTTCGGCCTATCGCCGCGCCCGTTCGGCGACTCGACGCGCCCGGACTCCTACGTCGCGCTGCCGAGCCACGATGCAGTGCTTCGGCGCCTCCGCTTCGGCCTCGAGCACGGACGCGGCCCCGCCCTGCTCTGCGGGCCGTCCGGATCGGGCAAGACGCTGCTCGCGCGGACGCTCGCGCGCGACCTCGGCGCCCCGGCGATCCACCTCGTCTTCCCCGCTCTCCCCGCGGGCGACCTGCTGGGCTTCCTCGCCGACGAGCTCGATGCACCCCCCGGCGAGGGCGGGTTATCCGGCTCGCTCCGGCGGGTCCGGCGGGCGCTCCGCGAGTCCGCCTTCCGCGGCCGTCGGCCGCTCCTGGTGGTTGACGAGGCCCATCTGATCGACGACCCGTCCACATTCGAGGCCTTCCGGCTGCTGCTGAACTTCGACACCGACGGCTCGCCCGACCTGGCGCTGCTGATCGTCGGCAGCCCCGACCTGACGCTCGCCATTCCCCCTGCCCTGGCCGAACGCCTGACGGCCCGGGCCGCGGTCGATGCACTCACGCGATCGGAGACGTCGGCCTACGTCCGTGGCCGGCTGGGTGCCGCGGGTGCGCGGGAGCCGTTGTTCGACGCCGACGCCCTGGCCGCCCTCCATCGCGCGGCCGAGGGCCTGCCCCGTCGGATCAACCGCGTGGCCGACCTCGCCCTGCTGATCGCCTATGCCGAGGGCCTCGATCGCCCGGACGCCCGCGCCGTCGAGATCGCGGCCCGCGAGGCCGCGTTCGAGCCGATCGGGGTTTAGAGCCGTTCTCCCGTAGGGTCCGCCATGCGGACCGTCCCCTGTGGGGCCATCGGGCGAAGATGGTCCGCATGGCGGACCCTAGGAGAACCCCCCGAACGCGACGGCTTCAAGTCTTGCCGGGCGGCAGGCCCACCAGGGCGCGAAACTCGGCCCGGTCGCGGAGCGGGGCGAGGTCGGGGTCGTCCCGCGCCGACGGCGCGGGGAAGCCGGCCTCAATCGCGCGGCGGAGCAGGTCCAGGCGCACGGCCCGCGTGTGCGGGCTGCGACCGAGAGAGGACCGCCAGGGCGCAGGCGGCGTTGTAGAGCCGGCCCGGCGTCGGCGACTGGAGCAGGCGGTCGACGTCATCGACCGCGTCCGCGCGGCCGAGGCGGGCACGAATCAGGGCGCGGAGCTCGAGCGAGTCGAGGTGGGCGGGGTCGGCCCGGAGGGCGTGCTCGACGTCCTCATGGGCGGCCCGAAGATCGGCTCGGAAATGGATCCTGGCGAGCCCGAAGTGCGCGAGGGCCGCGCGCGGGTCATGGCCGACCGCGGCGCGGAAGTCGGACTCGGCGGCCTTCGGGTCCGCGGCGAGCCGGGCCATGCCCCGGGCCGCCAGGAGGCGGGCGTCGTAGGGGCGAGAGGCGATCAGCTCGTCGTAGATCGCGAGACCCTCGGCAAGGCGGCCGAGCTTGCACCGCGCCTCGGCGAGGCCGGCGCGGACGGCCACGTCCTGACGGCCGAGCTCGACCGCGCGCGCCAGGTCCCGCTCCGCCCGCGATGTCTCGCCCGCCTCGAGCAGGACCAGCCCGCGCGTCCCGTACGCCTCGGCGAACGTCGGGCTCAGCGCCAGCGCCCGGTCGAACGAGTCGATCGCCTCGGGCAGGCGGCCGGCGCGGGCGAGGGCGAGCCCCCGGTTGGCGAACGGCCAGGCGAACTCGGGCATCAGGACGGTGCAGACGTTGAAGTCGCCCACCGCATCGGCGTACCGCCCCTGATCGAAGTGGCAGAGACCCAGCGCGAACCAGGGCCAGAACCGCCTCGCGTCGAGCGCCACGGCGCGGCGGAGCCGACGCTCGGCGCGGTCGGGATGGCCGTCGGCGAGCTCGGCGGTGCCGAGCAGGTATTCGTCGCGGCAGGTGGCCGCGGGCGTCGTCTCGGCGCGCTGCCGGTCGCGGCGGGCGAGCTCGGCCTGGCCGAGGGCGTGGCGATACCGGGCCCGCTCGGCGAAGAGCGCGGGGGAAGGCGACGGGTCGAGCGCCTCGGCCCGGTCGAGCCAGGCGACGGCCCACTCCAGGGTCCGGCGGCGGTCGTCCTCGGTCCCCTCGAACTGCGAGAGCCGGACCCGGGCCCGTGCTTCCAGGAGGATCAGCTCGGCGAGGTCGCGGCGGAGCGCGTCGCGCTCCTCGGGCGCGAGCGGCAGCGACCCAGTAGCCGCCCGCCCAGTCGCCTCGGCGACCGACGCCGAATCGGTCGATCAGCGCATGAGACTGCTCGACGCCCCGACGAAGGTGGTCATCGAGACCACCCGAGCCCGAGGTGTTGAGCAGGAACTGGCACTCGTGGAACGCCTCGCGGAACCGTCTCAGGTTGAGACGGGCGGCGACCTCGCGGAGGTGGCCCGCCTTGGTCCAGGCGAGGGCGCCGACGCCGAGGATCATCACGGTCGCGAGAGGGGCGATCGTCCAGATCGACGACGCCCTCGGATGCCGCCGCGCCCACTTGGCCAGCCGCTCGCGGGGGCTCGGCTCGGGTGCGAACTTGAGGGGCAAGTCGTCGAGGAAGCGACGGAGGTCCTCCGCGAGCTCGGCCGCCGAGCGGTAGCGGCGACCCGGATCGGGCTCGAGGCACCTGGTCACGATCGCGTCGAGGCCCCAGCGAGACCCGCGGCTCGGCCGCGCGGAGCGACGGTGCCCCGGCGCGGCGCTGGGCCGTCAGCCACGCGAGGAGGTCGATCAGCTCGAGGCCCTCGGGCGGCTCGGGGAAGGCCGGGCGGCCGGCGATCATCTCGAAGAGGATCAGCCCGAGCGCGTAGATGTCCGACCGCTCGTCGACCGCCCCGGGCGCGGTCGAGCCGCGGGGGTTGAAGGCGTCGAGGTGCTCGGGCGCCATGTAGGGGAGCGTCCCGCCCATCATGGCCCGGGCGCCGTCGTCGCGGACGTCCGGGACGGACTCGGCCGCGAGGTTGAAGTCGAGGAGCATCGGCGTGCCGTCGGCGGCGACGAGGATGTTCGAGGGCTTCAGGTCGCGGTGGAGAAGGCCGCGAGAATGGGCGTGCTCCAGGCCCTCGGCGAGCCTCGCCGCGATCCAGACCGAGGCGTGGATCAGGTCCGACCCGCGGAGGAACCGCCGGGCGGGCTGGCGCGCGCTCGTCATCCGCGCGATCGAGCTCCGCCGCGTCCCGGGCCGGGGCCGATGCCGTCGCCACCGGGCCGAACAGCGAGCGGCGGAGCGAGGCCAGAAGCGAGCCACGCGAACCGACCGATGGCGCGGGCGGAACGTCCCTGAGCGCGGCACCACAGCGGGCCTCGGCCCGCGACGGCTCGCCCGCGGGCCCGGGCCGGGCCACCAGGTCGAGCGCATCGATCAGGCTCCGCCCGCCGGAGGATCGTCCGGTCCGCGATGCCGCCGCGTCGAGCACCTGCGCCAGGTTCGCGCCGCCGAGGTACGGCATGCAGATCAGCCGGAGCCCGGTGGCGCGGTCGTCGCAGACCGAGTGGATCGGCACGATGTGGGCGTGCTGGAGCCGGGCCAGGACCCGCGGCTCGTCCCCCTCGGCCCGCGAGACCTTCAGGGCGACGGGCCGGTTGCCCAGCGCCGACTCGTGGGCGAGATAGACGCGCGCGAACGCACCTCGGCCCAGCTCGCCGATGAGCCGGAATCCGCCGATCGCCTCGCCGAGCCTGGGGAAAACAAGCGGCTCTTCCGGGCTCGCGACCGCCCGGGTCGTGTGGCCGTCGCTCGCCGCCGGTTTCGCGGCAGGCGGTGCCGGATCCTCGAGCGCGAAGCCCGGGTCGGCGCGCCGAGCCACCCCAGAGGCGCGGCCGGCGCCGGCGGCCGACACGTCCCAAACAAGGCTGTCGATGACGGGACGGGCCGAGAGCGAGTCGGCCGCGAGCTCGGGGTTCCAGTCGTCGAACAGGGCGTCGTCTCGCCCGGCGGCGGAGGGGTGTGGGGAGGCGTTCACGCTCATCGGCTTCACCCTCCCCGACCGCTCCCCGGAGCGACCCGCCGGCGGGTCCTCCCAACGGGGCTATACGCCACGTCTCGGGGGGTCGTCCAGTCGGCGTGAGTGGCGTTTGGCGTTCGGCCATCCGTGACCTAGGTTACTCGGGCGGCGCCGGCCGGGGCCGCGACCTCACCGGAGGAACTGCATCCGATGAACGGATCGAGCCTGGCGATTCCGAGACCTTCGCCCGCGGCGAGCGAGGCCGAAGACCAGGCGATGGCGATGCGGCTGGCGCGCGAGTTCTCGGCGCCGGTGGGCCTCCTCGACCCGGCGACCATGGCCTGGCGAGCCCGGATCGGGCTGGATGACTTCGCGTTCCCCGACGCCGACGCGGCCCTGACGGCGGCCCTGGCGGCGGGCGTGCTCTGGCACGGGCGAGTGGTCGCATGGCGACCCGGCCGCGACAAGGGGCCGTTCTGGCTCTGCCTGCCCGCGCCGCGGCCCGGCGGGTCGGACCTGCTGGCGATCGTCGGCTTCGCGGGCGAGCCCGGCGTCGGCGAGCCGTGGGGCCCGCGGTGCCCCGAGCGTGCCCTGCGCGCCTGGGGCCAGGCGATCGCCGACGACCTGCGGGGCGAGGCGTTCCCGCGCGCGGCGCGGCTGCCCCGGCCACGCGGGCCGAGGGGGGCGAGCGGGTGCTGACGGCCCGGCTGATCCGGCGGATGCGGATCTCCGACGCGCCGGAGCACTTCCAGGAGCTGGCGCTGAAGGCGGTCCGCGCCGCGCTCCACGTCGCGGCCGTCGCGTGGGTCCCGAGCGCATCGGGCGAGCCGATCGTCGTGGCGGGCGACGCCGCGGGCATGCGGTCGCGCGATTACCGGGCGCTCATCCCCGCCGACCTCGACCAGACGGTCCACCTGGCCAACGGCGCCATGCTGCCTAACGCGTCGGGCGGCCCGCACCGGGTGGCGGTCGTCGCGGCCGAGTCGCAATCGACGACCGGCTGGGTCGTGGCGGTCGACCCGGTCGACGGCCGGGCCTTCGGCGCGGGCGAGGTCGAGCTGCTCCAGCCGGTCGCCTCGCTGATCGGCACCCAGAGGACCAACGGGCGGCTCTACCGCGACCTGAAGGAGATGCTCTTCGGCATCATCCGCGCCCTGACCGCCGCGATCGACGCCAAGGACCCCTACACCTCGGGCCACTCCGAGCGGGTCGCGCGGATCGCCGTGCGGATCGCCGAGGAGCTGGGCATGCCGCCGCACCAGCGCGGCGACCTCTACCTGATGGGCCTGCTCCACGACGTCGGCAAGATCGGCATCGACGACGAGGTGCTCAAGAAGACCGGGCCGCTGACGCCCGACGAGTACCGCAAGATCCAGGCTCACGTGAAGATCGGCGTGAACATCCTCTCCGACCTCAAGAAGCTCCACCACCTGCTGCCCGGCGTCGCGTCGCACCATGAGGCGTACGACGGCACGGGCTACCCCGAGGGGATCACGGGCGAGGACATCCCGTTCGTCGCCCGCATCCTGGCGGTGGCCGACTCGTTCGACGCCATGTCGAGCACCCGCCCCTACCGCCGCCCGCTGACGCCGATGAAGATCGACGAGATCTTCCGGACCGGCGCCGGGGGCCAGTGGGACCCGAGGATCGTCGAGGCCCTCTTCGCCTGCCGCGGCGACCTCGAGCAGATCCGCCAGAAGGGGCTGGGCGTCAGCCTGGTCGCGGCGGTGGACGGGATGGTGAACAAGTTCAAGTGACCCGGGCCGGGCCTCAGGGCGCCGACCGAACCCGAGACGGGAGCCTGGCCCGTACGAAACGAACCCAATTTCCCGGTCGCTCACGCCGGGACGCAATGACGGAACTCTTTCCTTATAAGAGAGTTGCGATTCAAGACCAGAGTCCTGGTGTCGGCTCCAGCGCGCGAAACGAACCCAATTCAGGGGGCCCCGGGAACGACGCGGGTCGGCTCGCTCAGGGTTCGGGAAGGCCGCGGAGCTGGGTGGCGACGCGGTCGAGCGTCGAGGCCCGGGCGTTCTCGTAGAGCCTGTGCTCCATGTCGAGATCGCGGTTGGCGACGCCGATCCGGGTGGAGGCGTGGGCCGAGAGCGCGGGCAGCGGCACCTGCGTCCGCGCGGTGACGGCGCCCTGCCAGAGGGTCTCACGGCCGCGGGTCAGGGTCAGCGTCGTGATGATCTGCGTAATCCGGTTCTGGGACTCGAGATAGAGCACCCCGCGCGACTCGGCGACGTGGAACTCGAGCCGGCGCGGGGCGTGGCGGTCCCAGAGCGCGGCGGCGGGCCCCGAGGCGGGGCGCGGGGCGAAGCCGCGGCGGCGGAGGGCGTCGACGACGATCGGGCCGAGGGCCGAGTCGTACGAGGCCTCCGAGCCCAGGGTGAACTTGCCCGGGAGCTGGACGACGACGACGCCTCGCCGCGCCAGCACCGGGGCCATCAGCGCCTCGGCGTCGGCGGCGATGGCTCGAGACGGCTCGCCCGGGAGCTTGTCGGCGACGGCCAGCGCCCGCTCCCCGGCCGCCAGCCCGTCGAGCGGACGGCCCTCGTCGAGGGCGCGTCGCGCGGCGGCCAGCGCGGCCTCGGCCTGGCGACGCCTCGCCGCGTCGACCGCGCGGAGCATCGCGGGCACGAGCGGCTCGAGCGCCCGGTCGTTCCGCGCGGGCCTGGAGCGAGAGCAGGTCGCCGACGGCGGCGTCGGGCTCGGCCTTCGCCGCTGAGGCGATCCGGGCCTCGGCCTCGCGGACCGACAGGGCGTCGCGCCGGCTCGTGAGCTCCTGGAGCTGCTCGCCGCACCCGGCGTCGTCCTGGCGGAGCAGGGCCAGCGCCGCCTCGATCTCGGAGAGCGCCCGGTCGGGTCGGCCGGCCTTCTCGGCCGCGCCGGCCGAGGCGAGGAGAGACTCGAGCGTCGCGTCGCGCGCCGCGTGGCTGCGCGAGGTCGAGACCTTCGACCAGGCCGCGATCGCCACGATCGCCGCGAGCAGCCCGACGCCCGCCCAGGCCGTCGGGATCACCCAGGCCGCGTGGCTTCGTCGGAACCGGGGACGGGTCCAGACGCCGCCGCGCGGGAGATACGGGACCTCGAGCCAGGTGGCGCAATGCGCGCACTGGACCTCACGCCCCGGCGCGGCGCCGAGCAGCTCGACCTCGCCCCCGCACTCGGGGCAGGCAAACGTCTCGGACATCCGACCCGGTCCCCGGCGCGAGGATGCGGCGACCCCCGGGCCGTCGGCCTACGTCGCCCGCACCACGGCCGGAGAGGCGAGGGTCTCCCGGATCATTCTAAACCGCCGCGCCCCCGCGGGGGAACCGGGCTCACCCGAGTCGGGACGGTCGATCAGATCAGGGTCGTGGCGCACTGGTTCATGAGCCACGTATCGACGTCCGAAAGCATCGGCGACGTGATCCGATGGGCGCACGGGTAGGTCTGGAACGCGACGTTCAGGCCCCCCGCGCGGAGAGTCGCGACGTCGCGGCGGGCCGTCTCGACCCGGGCGCGGGCGTTCCACTCGCCGTGGACGACCAGCACCTTCAGCTCGCGGCACGCCTTGAGCCGCCCCAGCGGGCGGAAATGGCCGGGGATCCAGCCGTTGATCGCGACGACCCCGGCGAACCGCTCGGGATAAGTCAGCCCCAGGCGATAAGCGACCGCCGCGCCCTCGCCGGAGCCGACGAGGAAGATCCGCTCGGAGTGGACGTGCAGCGTCTGCCGCGTCTTGCGGACGGCGGCGAAGACGGCGTCCTCCAGGACGTCGATCGGGTCGGTCGACTCCTCGGCCATCCGGCGGCGGAAGGCGGCGAGGTCGCCCGTCTCCGTCGCCGGTCCCGGCCCCACCGCGCGGTCGCGGCGGGCGAACTCGGGGCCCCAGCCGAAGCCCGAAGGGCTCGCCCCGGCGGACGACCCGCTCCGGGCCGCGGAGGCTCAGGCGCGGCGTAGTTCCGCCAGTTCATCGCCGAGGCCGACCGGACCATCTGCTGCTCGTCGCCCGCCGCGGGCGTGCAGCATCACCAGGAGCGGGTACGGGTAGTTCGGCTCGTAACGCTGCGGGACGTAGCACGCCTCGACCAGCGGGCCCGACGTGGCTTCCTCATCGTACGGGCGTGCCTGCCGTCGGTCGAAGGACATCAACGATGCTCCTGGAGTCCCGGCGGTCAATGCGGCGGATCAGGGGGGCGCCGGCCTCGCTTCGCCTTCGACCCGGCCATCCCGTACATAGTCGGGGACGGCCGGCTCGACGCGACTGCCAAAGCATAGCCACGAAATTGCCGGTCTTCAATAAATCGCCCAGTTATTTCCGCTTTTCTCTCAAGATTTCTTCGCGCCCGGCCGACGACCGACGGTTGTCCGTAAGATGTTGCGGTTAGATAGATTGTGAGGGCGCGTTCGGATCCTCGGTGACCGTCGCGAATCACGCAACCCATCGACGAAAGGCTGCGTCAACCGTCCGGCCTGCGTGATCTTTGCCGGATGCGGGACGCGCCGTCCCGGCGGCTCCGATCCGTCGCGGGTCATTTGAGCTTGTTGAGCAGCGAGACGACGCCGTGGCTGCTGGTGTTCTCGTAATTGATCAGGGTCCGGACGACCGAGTTGCCCTTCTTCTTCTTGGCCGCGGCCTGCGCGGCCTTGATGGCCCGCGCCTTCGCCGCGGCGGCGCTCTCGGCGCGGAGCTCGGCGGCGATGGCCGCCGCGGCAGCCCGTCGAATTCGACTTCGCCTGGGCGGTGCTCTGGCGCCTGGCCTTCCTGGCCTGGGCGAGGGCGTCCTTGGCCGTGATCACCGGCGTCGTGTTCGTCGGGACGGCGGTCGTCGTGGTGGTCGCCGTGGGCTGGCTCGTGCGGATCGGGGGCGACGTCGGCACGATCGAGTCCGCGTTGCCCCAGAGGAGCTGGAGCGTGATCGGGCCCGACTGGATGTCGTTGTTGCTCTTGGTGCTCTCGTTGATGATGTTCTCCGGGTCGACGATCGCCATGATCCGCCCGTAGCTGCTGCGCCGGCACGTTGCTCCCGTACGGGCAGCCGGCTTGGGAACTTGATCGTCTGCGCGATGTCCTGCACGGCCCCCGGCGCGAGGGCGGGGACGACGGACGAGCCGAGGAAGTAGCCCTGCGTCGGGTTGTCGACGTCGTTGGTCAGGACGAACTCGATCGTCGTCGGCGCCGACGGCGGCCTGGCCGAGGTTCTCGACCGCGGAGTGGATGACGTAGCCCTGGCCCCAGTTGTAGGTCGAGACCGGCAGGCTGACGTTCGAGGGGGCGAGGTCGGGCATGGCCGTCGTCGCGGTCGTCGTCGTCGAGGTCGACGTGCCGGCCGAGGTGGTGGTCGTGGTCGTGGTCGACACGGGGGTCGTGGTGGTGGGGTACGGGATGCCGATCGTCTGCTCGTCGAGGCCGACGCCCTGCATCGTCACCTGCCCGACGTACGGGCTGGTCGCGTGGTCGGCGTCCTGGATCATCGAGACGTAGTACGTCCCCGAGTTGCCGATCGTGGTCGGGGGCGTGGCGGGCAGGGTGATCTGCTGGACGAGGTTGACGGTCTGGAACGGCAGGAGCGCGGGCACGGCGATGTTGCCGATCGTGATGTCCTGCGAACCGCCGGGCGCCTGGCCATCGGGCGTCAGGACGATCCTGGCGCGGGTGGCCGGCGCGGGGCCCTGGCCGTTGTCCTTGATCTGCGCCGTCACCGAGACCGTCTGGCCCCAGGCCGCGGTGCTCGGGGCGACGGTGAACGCGGTGCCGACGAGGTTCGCCATCGGCTGCGGCGTGATCGAGACGATCGACTCGTCGAGGCCCAGCCCCTGCCCCTGGTTGTTCCCCTTGTTCGACTCCGCCGACGAAGTTCTGCGGGTCGAGGTCCAGGTCGATGAAGAGCTGGGAGTTCATCCCCATCCCGGACAGCGGCGAGGGGGGCAGCACGACCGTCGTGGTGAACGGCTCGGTCTGTCCCGGGGCCAGTCCGGCGTTGATCGGCACCGTCCCGAGCAGCAGGGCCGGGCCGCCGATGGCGTTCGTCGGCGAGGCGTAGATGGCCGCGACCGTGCCATTCGGCAGCGCGGCGGAGCCGATGTTGGCGATCGTCCCGCTCACCTGGATCGCGCCGTCCCAGTCGCCGGTCGTCGTCGAGCTGAACGAGGTGGCGACGAGGTCGGGCAGCGCGGCCGTGGCTGTGGCCAGGAGCTGCCGGCCCTCGAGCGGCTCGAACCGGAGGATCATGGGGCCACGGCCCCAGGCACGACGGCGTGCAGCGGCCCTACGGTCGTGGGACGGCATGGAGAGCTCTCCTCCTTGATTCGCAACGCCGCCCCCAGGAGCGCGCCGCGCGGGCGGCGCACATCCGAGAAGCTGCGTACCCATCCTGGGATTTCAGGGGCGGACGTTACCCGGTCGCAAGGGGACGGTCAAGGCGAACCGTCGGGGCGGAGGCAGGGAGAGCGGAAAGGCAGACGGTAGAAAGCAGAAAGCACAGAGCACAATGCGAGAACAGACGAGCCCGATGTCGGGACCGGCTTGGCGTTATCCGCTTTCCGCTCTGTGCTTTCTGCCTTGTAGCTCGTGCCTTCCTTCGCACCCTCCCGCTCAGGCCGCCGGCCCGAGCAGGTCCTTCACCGTGTCGCGCTCGGACGCCAGCTCCTGGGCCGAGGCGTCGATCCGCGTCCGGGCGTCGTCGTCGATCGGGAGGTCCTTGACGACGCTCCACGTCTTGCCGTCGCTCGTGAGCGGGAAGCTGTAGATCAGGCCGGAGGGGACGCCGTAGCTGCCGTCGGAGACGACCCCGGCGCTGAACCAGTCGCCCGACGGCGTGGCGATCGAGGCCGAGCGGACGCTGTCGATCGCCGCGTTCGCCGCCGAGGCGGCCGACGACGCCCCGCGCGCCTTGATCACCGCCCCGCCCCGCTTGGCCACGGTCGGGATGAACGTCTCGGTGAACCAGCGCGGCGTCGGTGATGACCTCGGTCGCCGGCTTGCCGCCGATCGTGGCGTTCTTGTAGTCGGGATACTGGGTGTCGCTGTGGTTGCCCCAGATCGCCATCCGCTTGACCTGCGCCGACCGGGACGCCGGCCTTCATCGCCAGTTGCGACGCCGCGCGGTTCTGGTCGAGCCGGGTCATGGCGTACCAGCGGTCGGCCGGGACCTTCGGGGCGTGCGACCGGGCGATCAGGCAGTTCGTGTTGCACGGGTTGGCGACGATCAGGACGCGGACGTTCGGGCCCGGCGGCGTCGTTGATCGCCTTGCCCTGCCCGGTGAAGATCGGCCCGTTGGCGCGGATCAGGTCGGCGCGGCTCATCCCGTCCTTGCGCGGCATGCCGCCGACGAGGATCGACCCAGTCGGCCCCCTCGAAGGCGACCTCGGCCTTGTCGCTCGCCTTGACGTCGGCCAGGAGGGGGAAGGCGCAGTCCTCCAGCTCCATGATCGTCCCGCCCAGCGCCGGCAGGGCCGGGGTGATCTCGAGCAGGCGGAGCGACACCGGCTGGTCCGGCCCGAACAGGCCGCCCGAGGCGATCCGGAAGATCAGGGCATAGCCGATCTGGCCCCCGGCCCCGCTGACGGCGATCCGGATGGGTTGGGACATCGTAGGCAGCTTCCTCGGGTGGGGTGGTCCGCTCGCGGACGGCGAGCCTTGGGTCGTTTATAGGGGATCGAGCCGGGCTCCGCCAGCGCGGCGGGCTCAGTCGACGACGGCGACATCCTTCGCCGGCGCCGCCTTGAGCTTGGCGAGCATCAGGGCCATCTCGCGGGGCAGGTGCCGGGCGCCGGCGAGCAGGACGACCCCGGAGAGGACGACGGCCGGGACGACGACGAGCAGGCCCGCGACCATGTTCTCGCGGCCGGCCGGTCTCGCCGACGACCGGCACGGCGCCGATCGACTTGAGGAACCGGCCGATCGGGCTGGCCATGGTGTCGGGCTGCGCCGAAGAGGTCGGCGACGTAGCCGATCAGGGGCGGCGACCAGATGTCGCCCAGGAAGTGGACCGCGAAGAGCGCCACCGCGTAGGCCGCCGCCCGCATGTTCGGCGCGACGACGTTGGCGATCACCGCGTTGCACGGGCCGGTGTTGATGAACATCAGCATCTCGGCGAGGAAGATCCCGCCGAAGATCATCGGCCGGCGACGTCGCGAACAGCCCGACCAGCATGAACGGGACGACGCGAGCATCGCCACGCCCGGCACGAGGAACAGGGCCCGGGGGTTCGTCCTCGCCAGCCGGTCGGCCAGCCAGCCGCCGGCGATCATGCCGACGATCGACGATACGGCCGTCACGAGGCCGATGTCGCGGCCCGCGGCGACCTCGGGTCGATCCCCCGCGTCTTCATCAGGAACGTCGGCAGCCAGCGCCGCCAGGCCGCCGATGGCGAAGGTGTACATCGCCATGCCGAAGACGGAGTAGGTGTAGGACGAGTTGACCATCAGGTCGATGTAGTCCTCCTTGGTCGCCCCGGCCCGCTCGTGCTGCTTGAGCCGCTTCGGGTCGACCCCCTCGCTCGCGCCTCGGACCGGCTCGGGCAGCACGAGGGCGGCCAGCGCCGCGACCACGCCCGGGGCCCCGACGACGAAGAACGACCAGCCGCCCGAGCCGGTGATGCTGGCGATCCATGCACCCAGGCCCATCCCCAGCGCCCCGCCCAGCGGCATCGCCAGGTAGAACGCCGACATCACGCGCGCCCGCTTCTCGCGGGGGAAGAGGTCCATCAAGAGCGTCGGGGCGAGGACGCCGTAGGTCGCCTCGCCGATGCCGAGGAAGCTCCGCGCCAGCACGAGGTGCCCGTAGCTCCGCGCCAGCCCCGTGCCCACGGTCGCCAGGCTCCAGACGCCGACGCCGACGCCGAGCAGCCAGGTCCGCCGCGTCCGGTCGCCCAGCCACCCCATGACCGGGCTGACGAGCGAGTAGCTGACGAGGAAATAGGTCAGCAGCAGCCCGGCCTGGTAGTTCTTCAGGTCGAAGTCGACCTTGCACCCGCGGCAGGACCGCCGAGAGGACCCAGCGGTCGGTGTAATCGAGCAGGTTCATCACGAACAGGACGACGAACGTGAACCGCGCCCACCGCGCGGTCGATTCGGCGACGGGGTGCGAATCGGGACCGGCGGGCTCGTCCTGTCCGGCGTGGAACATGCGTGGCTCGCGCACTCAGTGATGGGGGATCGGCCGGCGGACGCCGGGCCGACCGATGCTAAACGAGGCCCCGGGGGTCGTCCAGGGGCCTCAAGCCCGGCGTCATCCGCCGATCCGCACGTGGAGCTTCAGCGCCTGGAGCAGCCGCTCAAAGCTCCCGGCCGTGATCGACTCTGGGGCGCGGACGCGGATGACCTTCCCCTCGTCATCGCCCCAGAGCCGGAGGTCGATCCGGACGTCGGCCTTCGGCTTCATTGCCGGAGCCTTCTCGGAGACCGCGACAGTCGCCGGCGCGGGCTGGCCCTGGAGGCGGAGGACGTGGTCATCACCCAGTGCCCCGGCAAACCGGGCCGAGGCCAGGAACGCCTCGGCGGCCGACTCCTTGGCCGAGGCGATGATCTGGTGGTTGTGATAGAGCACGTTCCCCAGGATCGCGACCTCGGGCACCCGCTTGTCGCCCAGCCGCTCGACCAGCTCGGCATAGATCGGCGGCGCGACCAGCGCCTGGCGATAGAGCCTCGGCAGGTCCGACGGATCGACCGGATGGAGGATCGCCTTGGCCAGCGAGGTCAGCGAGTAGCCGTCGTTGGCCAGCGTCAGCAGGCCGAACTGCCTCGCGGCGCTCAGGCGGGCCGAGAAGGTGTTGGTCTTGATGTTCTTGTAGCCGAGGGCCGAGGCGATGTCGGGCGCCGAGAGGCCGTCGAGGCCGCGGGACTCGATGAACTTCGCCAGCTCCACGCAGTCGGAGAGGGGGACGCCGGGGTATCGGGTGCTTCGCTCGCGGCGGGGGCGGCCGTTGGTGGTGGGCTCGTCTTGGGACATCGGCGGGCTCGGTCCTGCGAACAGGTTGCGGGTGTGTCGGTTTCCAGTTGGAATTGCAGCACAGACGATACCGCCCGCCGCCGTTCAGGTGTGATAGAGGATGAAGTACATCGCGATCCAGAACGCCACGGGGCAGAGGATCCAGGTCACTCCCGCGGCCCGGCCCGCGCGATCGAGCCAGTCCGAAGGGACCGGTCGCCAGAGTCCGCCCAGCACGAGGATCAGCCAGGCTCCGGCGACCGCGAATGCCGGGCAATGAGCGAAGCCCAGCAAGAGGCCGACGGGGCTCCAGTTCCCGTGGAGGGCTTCGTAGACGACGGCCGGCCCCCCAACCAATGCACACGCGACGACCGCTGTGAGGCATGCGGCGAAACCCGGCCGCAAGGCCAGCCGGTGGATCGGGGGACGGGGCGGGAGCAGCCGCATCGCTAGCAGGGCCGCGGTCGCCGTCCCGAGCGCCGCGAGGAACATGGCCTCGAGGCCGAACGGGCCGGCCATCCTCGGCGGGAAGTCGCGGACCGGCAGGCTCGCCCGGACGATCGCGAACCAGCCCGCAACCGCCGCGCAGGCAATCATCGCGTCGGCGATGGTCAGCTTGCGCGGGGGATTGGTCGGCATCGGAGGCGCTCCGATCGAGGACCCGATCAACGACCGCCAGGCTTCGCCGGAGCGGCGGTGCCGGGACCGTGCAGCGCCGACGTGTCCTTCAGCGTCTCGAGATAGGCGATCAGGTCCGCGAAGTCATTCGGCGTCAGCCCCTCGGCCAGCCCGTTGGGCATCAGCGAGACGTCGCTCGTCTTCCGGCCGTCGAGGTCGGCCTTGGCGAGCTTGATCCGCTTCGCCTCGGCGTCCTCGATCTCGATCGCCTCGGGCGTCTCGCTCTTGAGGATGCCGGTCAGCGACGCGGCCGTCGGCCGTGGCGAGGATGACCGGCTCGTAGCCCGAGGAGATCCGCTGCGACGGGTAGAGGACCGAGGTGATCAGCTCCTCCCTCGGATACTTGACTCCGACGCCACCCAGCTCCGGCCCGACGGCACCGCCCTGCCCCGCGACCGCATGGCACTTGATACAGGCCACGCCCTTGAGGTCGGAGAAGAGCGCCTTGCCGCGCTCGGCCTTGCCCTTCCCCTTCAGCGCCTCGGCGCGGAACTTGTCGGGGTCGAAGCCGCCGGACGCGGGGCCCTGGAGGAAGGCGTGGTCGTCGGACGCCGAGACGCCGGCCGAGAATTGCCAGTTGCCCGACGTGTTGCCGGAGCGGAGGACGATCCGGTTCTTCCCCTTCGCGAGGTTGATGTCGAACTCGTCCTGGGCCGCGGTGAAGCCGCGGTCGCCGTCGTGCCGGAAGACCGACTTGCCGTTGACCCAGACCTGGAGCCGTGTCGTCCGACCCGACGGCCATCCGCGCGGGGCGGGCGGTGGGACTGTCGACCTCCGCGTAGGCGAAGACCGACTTGTGATCGCCGCCCGGGTAGAAGGCGATTCACGTCGACCTCGCCCTCGGTCCCCTCCGCCTTGACCGACTTCCAGGCGAGCGGCTTGCCGTCGTGGATGATCGGCTTCGCCGTGTCGACCGGGCGGTTGACCGGGAACGGCGGGCGCTCGTTGGCCTTGAACGGGCCGACGACCTTCCAGTCCGTGATCGGCCGAATCGCGCCGTAGATCTTGCGGAGCTCGGGCAGGGCCGACGGCGGCAATTCCTTGCGGCCGGCCAGGCGCTCGAGGGCGGGCCGGGCCTCGTCGCGGATCGCCATCAGGGCCGACGACGACGCCTTGCGGACGTCCGGGCTCTTGTCGCCCAGGCCCGTCAGGTGGATGTGCAGCGAGCGGATGTCGGGCATCGAGGCCAGCGCGATCGTCGCCTCGTACCGCGTCGGCTCCGACTCGGCCGCGAGGATCAGCGCGGGGATCGACTCGCGGTCCTTCAGGGCGGCGACCGCGGCGATGGCGGCCTTGCGGACGTCGAGCGAATCGTCCTTGAGGAGCGGGCGGACCTTGGGCGTCGCGGACGGTGTCGCCGATCTTGCCCAGCGCCTCGGCCGCGGCGGCGCGGACCTTCGGGCTGGGGTTCGTGAGCATCGCGACGATCGTCGGCACGGCCGCGCGGGCCTTGAACCGGCCGAGTGAAGCGATCGAGCCGCGCCTGGCGGTCGGGCTTGAGGCCGGGCTCGCGGAGCAGGTCGATGAGGGCCTGGATCGCGGCGTCGGTGCCGATCGCCTCGATGCTCACCAGGCTCGCCTCGCGGACGGATTCGGGCACGGTCGCGTGCCGGAGCGCGGAGATCAGCAGCGGCAGGGCGGCCCTGTCGTCCATCGCGCCGAAGACCGAGGCGATCTCGCGGCGGACCTTCTCGTCCGGCTCGACGGCGAACCGCTCGCGGAGCCTGGGCAGGGCCTCGCGGTCGTTCGCCTCCTTCACGGCATCGACGGCCGCGAGGCGGACGGGGACGTCGGGGTCGGCCAGCGCGTCGCGGATCGCTCGAAGGACGATGGGCGTCCCCTCCCACGCGACCGACTTCGCCGGCGGCTTGCCCTGCGTCGGCCGGGTGCCCCACCAACTGGCCGTCCCAGGGGGGCGTCTTGCGGTGGGCCTGAGAGAGATAGGTGAGGGCCCTGGCACGCTCGGCGGCAGGCGCCGATCGGTTGCTCGCGGCGCGCGTGAGGAGATCGACGGCGTCGAGGCTGTATTGCATCTCCAGCGTCGCGAGCAACCCGGCGCGGACCTGCGGGTCGGACGAGGCGAGGCCTGCGGCGACGACCTTCCAGTCGGCCGACCGCCGCAGGGCGACCCGCGCCGCGAAGGCGAGATACGGGTCCTTGTCAGCGAGAATCGACAGCAGGTCGAGCGTCGCGATCCGGTCGCCGATCCGACCCAGCGCGATGATTGCCTGGAGCCGGACGGCGGGGTCGGCGTCTGTTCGCGCCTTCTGGGCTAGCAGTTTCATCGGAGCGGCGCCGTCCTTCGCCGTGTAGCTCATCCCCATCGCCCGAGCCGCCTGCGCGCGCACGTCGGCCGACGGGCTGCCGGCGAGGACGGGGATCAGCTCGCGGGGCTCCTCCTTCAGGTCCCGCTGTATGGCCGCGTAGACCCAGACGAGGTGCCTCGCGGCGACCGGCTCCGCGAATCCGCCGGTCAGCGTCTGCACGATTGCGTCCCGCGCCTTCTTCCCGCTCTTGATCAACGCCGCCTGCGCCCGCATCCGCTCGTTGAACGACGGGTGCGAAGCTGCCTTGATCTGCTCCTCGATCGGGTCCGAATCCTTGCCCGCGCGGCCTCGTCTCGACCTTCCCCTCGTAGGTCACGGCATAGACGCGCCCGACCTTCTCGGTCTTGGTGCCCCAGCCGCCCATGCCCCAGTCGGCGATGTAGAGCGTCTTGCCGTCGTAGCGAGAGGGCCAGGTCGATCGGGCGGAACTCCTCGCCCGTCGGGCTTCTCGACGAAGCTTGATGTACTCGGCGACCTTGAAGCTGGCCCCGCTGGGCTCGAAGCGGATCGCCGCGACGTGCGACTTGCCCCACTCGGCCCAGAGGCCGAGGCCGCGGTATTTCTCGGGCCAGGCGTCTTCCTTGTAGAGCACGCCGCCGCACGGCGAGCCGCCGCCGTACTCGGCCATCCGGTCGAGCATCCGGTCCTTGTGGTCGTGGTAGTCGTAGGGGTAGCCGTAGTAGCCGCCGTCGATGTGGTGGGTGACGCGGGTCCACCAGCCGTCGCCGTCGTCGGTGTTGTCGTAGGTGAAGAGGTTGTCGCGGGCGTCGAGGTTGGGCTCGAGGTGGTTGCGGGTGCCGGTCGAGAAGACCTCGATGCCCGTGCCGTCGGGCCGGCAGCGCATGGTCGCCGCCGCCCTTGAGCTGGGCCGTGCGGCCGTCGGGGCCGTGGACGCCGGGGACGCCCTTGTCGCCGACCGAGATGTAGAGCCAGCCGTCCATGCCGAACTGGAGGCCCGAGACGATGTGGTCGTTCAGGCCGCCGGGCTGTCGGCTTGGGGCCGAGGTCGGTGAAGAGCTCCTTGCGACTGATCGGCCTTGCCGTCGCCGTCGGTGTCGCGGAGGACGGTCAGCCGGGGCATGTTCATGACGTAGAGCGCCCCGTCGTGCCAGGCCATGCCGAAGATGGCGCGGAAGCCCTCGGCGAAGACGACCGGGTCCTTGCCGTCGCGGAAGAGGAGGATCCGGCCGTTGTCGGCCTCGTACGGGCCGACCTGGTCCATCGGGTCCTCGGCGACGAACAGGCGCGCCGTCGGGCGCGGTGGCGAGCTGGCAGGGGAACGTGACGGCCGGGACGGCGGCGACCAGGCGGATCTTGAACCCCTCGGGCACCTTCGGCAGGGCGCCGAGCGCGGGCGAGGCGAGGGCCAGCATCGCGACCAACAGCGCGGGCCGGGCCCATCGGGGGCGGGCGATCCTCATGGTCGGCGTCTCGTCGGGTGTCGGGAGAGGCGGGCGGGATTCACGGCGGGATAAGGCCGGCATCTCCCCGATTCTATACCCCCCCAGCCCCGCGCTTCAACCGAGGACGCCGGGCCGTCGAGGGCTCGATCCTCATCCTTCCTCGCTCCTTGGATGTTTCCCCCTCCCCCTTGAAGGGCGGTAGGGTGGGGGCGAGCGGGGCGACAAGCCCACGCGACGCCCGCAAGGGGTCGCCGGCCACGATACCCCTCCCCGACAAGCGGGCGCGTACCGCGCTCGAGCCTGCGCGGGACGAACGGGACGACTCCGGGGCCCGGCGCGGGATCGGGCTCGTTTCGCAATCGAGGCGGCCCTCGGGTCCCGCGGGATTGGGTTCGTTTCGCCAGGAGCGGCCCCGCGGCCCGCCCCGGAATTGGCTTTGTTTCGCGCCGCGGGCGTCGGTCCGCCCGCCTGGCGCCGCACCCAAGCACTCGAAGTCGAACATTTCTTGCACGCTCGGGTTCGCTCGGCGCCGTCGGTCGGGTCGCGGGCCTGCCCGGCCGGCCGCCGCGCCGGGTTCGCTCGGCGGGGGGAGGGACCCGGGACCGTCCCTCGCCGCGGGGACCGGCAATCGCGTGCCCGCAGGGGAAGGAGACGGCCCGCGCGGCACGCGGCCGCCGCGCTTGACTTGGCCGAGCGGGTTTCACGATACTAGCCTCTCACGATGCTCCTTCCCCCCGGGCGACCCCCAGCGCCCGACATCCGCCCCGCGCGACGTCGCCGGTTTCCGTTCACCCGAGCTAGTCCCATGAGCCAGACCGCCGCGCTGGCGGATCACATCGACGAGCAGACCGACGCGATCATCGCCGTCTGGCGCGCCGCGGTCGAGCGGAAGGGGGACGTCCCCGACTCGCACCGGCTCTCCTACGCCGAGTTCGTCGACCACGTGCCCGAGATCCTCGAGCGGATCGCCGGCCGGCTCCGCGGCGAGCCCCGGAGCGTCGACGACGCGGGGCGGAAGCACGGGAGCGTCCGGTGGAAGCAGGGGTACGACGTGGCGGAGGTCGTCAGCGAGATCGGCCACCTCCGCACCGCCCTGCTCCAGGCCACCTTCGCCCACGCGCGCGAGCACGGGTCCGACCTGGAGACCATCGAGCGGGCCTCCGGGGCCGTCAACGCCGTGCTCGACGAGGCCGCGGCCGAGGCGGTGCAGCGGTTCCAGGAGGAGAGCCAGGAGAAGTCGCAGGCCATCCTCGCCGAAGCCGACCGCCGCCGGGTCGCGGTCGACAGCGAGCGGGGCAAGCTCCAGACGGTCCTGAACAACCTGCCCGTCGGCGTCTGGGTGATCAACGCCGACGGGGCCGTCGTCGCGCTGAACCGCGAGGCGGAGCGGCTCCAGGGCTTCTCCGCGTCGGAGACGGTCGACCGGGTCAACCTCCACGACCATCGGGCCCACTACGACGTCTACGGCCCGGACGGCCGCCCGCTGGCATCGGAGGAGCAGCCCGGCCTGCGGGCGCTCCGCGGCGAGGAGGTCTCCCAGCAGGAGATCGTCTGGCGAGTCGCGGGCGAGGAGCGGTCGATCCTCGCCAACGCCTCGCCGCTCCGCGACGCGTCCGGGGCGATCGCCGGCGCCGTCGTCGTGGCCCAGGACGTGACCGAGGGCACCCGCCTCCGCGCCGAGCTGGCCCGGTCCGAGTCGCGGTTCCGGGCCATCGCCGAGCAGGCGCCGGTGATGATCTGGCGGTCCGACGCCTCGGGCCGGTGCGACTACTTCAACCCGACCTGGCTCGAGTTCCGCGGCCGGACGCTGGCCCAGGAGTCGGCCGACGGCTGGGCCGAGGGCCTCCACCCCGACGACTACGAGCGGTGCGTGGCCACCTACCTCGCCGCCTTCGAGGCCCGCGGGCCGTTCGAGATGACCTACCGGATCCTCCGCCGCGACGGCGTCTACCGCTGGGTCACCGACCGCGGTGCGCCCTACTTCGACGAGGAGGGCGGGTTCCTCGGCTACCTCGGCTCGTGCGCCGACATCACCGAGCGGGTCGAGTTCGAGGAGACGCTCGGGCGTCAATCCGAGCACAAGAGCCGGCTCATGGCCGCGCTGTCGCACGACGCGAGGACGCCGCTCAACGCCGTGTTCCTGGCCGCCCAGCTCCTCGAGACCCAGGTCAAGGACGAGGAGGACCCCGAGGTCCAGGAGAGCCTGCGGGTCATCCGCGACTCGGTCCGCAACGTCCTGGACCTGCTCTCCGACCTGCTCGACCTGAGCCGGATCGACGCCGGCGCCACGCCGGCCGAGGTCTCGAAGTTCGCCCTCGAGCCGACGCTGGCCGAGTGCGTCTCGTCGATCGAGCCCCAGGCCCGCGCCAAGGGCCTCGACGTCCGCTTCGAGCCCGACGGCCTGGCCGGCCTCCACCTGGCGACCGACCGGAGCAAGCTCAAGCAGATCCTCGCCAACCTGCTCTCGAACGCCCTCCGCTACACCGAGCGCGGCCACATCCGCCTCTACGGCCACCGCGACGGCGATCGGCTGCGGATCAGCGTCGAGGACACGGGCGTCGGCATCGCGCCCGAGGATCACGACCGGGTGTTCGACGAGTTCGCGACGCTCGGCCAGGGCCGGCGCGAGTCGGGCGGGACGGGCCTCGGCCTGGCGATCTGCCGGCGCCTGGCCGCCCTGCTCGGCGGCGAGATCCTCCTGGTGAGCACCCGGGCCGCGGCAGCACGTTCACGCTGTCGCTGCCCGCCTCGAACCTCGTCGACGCCCCGACCGACCACGACATGCCGACGCTGTCGATCACCCCGGCGAGCGGCCCGATCCTCGTCGCCGAGGACCACGAGCCGAGCCGCCGCGCCCTGGCCCGGGTCCTCCGCGGGCTCGGCTACCGCGTGCTCGAGGCCGAGCGACGGCCGCGCGGCCGTCGAGCTGGCCCGCGGCGAGCGCCCGTTCGTCGTCCTGATGGACGTCAACATGCCCGGCATGGACGGCATCGAGGCCGTCCGCACCCTCCGCTCCGACCCGAGGACCCGCGACCTGCCGATCTTCGCCCTGACCGGCGACGTGACGATCGTCAACCGCCGCCGGATCGGCGAGGCCGGCGTCGACGGCTACCTCGAGAAGCCCGTCACCTGGGAGCAGATCGAGCAGGCCCTGGCCCGCGTCAGCGACCGGCTGCCGAAGGCGTAGGGTCCGGCCGGATGCGGCCGAATCTCGGTCCGAGGCCCTGCGCGTCCGGAGGTCCGCACAGCGACCCTACGACCCGGCGACCACGCCGCCAGGGCGCACCGCCGCGACGAGGATCGTCCCGGCCACGAGCAGGAGCGGCGTCGAGCCGACCAGGAACGACACGGCCAGCAGCCCGACGCCGACCACCCCAAGCGGCCGCCACGGCCTCAGTCGGACGCTCTGCCGGAGGATCATCATCAGGATCCGCCGGCCGTCGCGGAAGGCCTTCAGCTTGCTGACCGTGCCGGCGATCCGCGGGCGGTACGGCACCGACACCTCGACCACGCGCAGCCCCCGCGTCACGGCCTCGCTGGCCAGCTCGGTCTCGATCTCGAAGCCGTCGAACTGGAGGTGGACCTGAGTGAGGATAGCTGGGGCTGAAGGCGCGATAGCCGGAGAGCAGGTCGCCGGTTGCCCGGGCCGATCAGGAGGCGAAACGCCGAGCGGATCAGGACGTTGCCCAGGCCCCGGACCGGCGACATCGCCCCCGGCGCCGGCCACCGGCCGGCGGGCGCCGACGACCATGTCGGCCGTGCCCTCCAGGACCGGACGCGAGCAGGCCGCGGCGCGGCCTCGGCCGGGTAGGTGCCGTCGCCGTCGACGAGGATGACCGCGTCGCGATCGCTCGGCCAGGCTCGCGAAGGCCGCCCGGACGGCGTGGCCCTTGCCCTGCTCCGGAACCGTCGACGACCCGAACGCCCATGCTCGCGGGCGATGTCGCCCGTGCCGTCGGTCGAGTTGTTGTCGAAGACGACGATCTCCGCCCTCGGGCAAGGCCGCGCGGAACTGGGCGATCACACGTGCCGATCGCCGCCGCCTCGTTGTAGCACGGGATGGCGACGGCGACGGGCGGTGTCGGCACGGGTTGGGTCTTCGATTCTGGAAGGCCATTGCTTCGCCGAGGAACCCCTCACCCTACCCTCTCCCACAAGGGGTCGAGGGTTTTCTGGTGCCCTCCCACCTCGCGCGACAGGCTAGGCTGATCGCCGCCACTATCACCGAAACCCGCGGCTGCGCCGCCACGAACGTGGTCACGAGCGTGGCCTGACCCGCTGCGACCCGCCCGGTCATCCGGATCACGAGCAGGTTCGTCCCCCTTGGGCAGCGTCACGTCGGCCGTCGCGCGGGCTCGTCGGACTTCGCGGCCGGTTCGAGCGACGATCACGGCTTGCCATTCAGCCAGACGCCGAGGCCTCGCCGGCGTGTCGAGCACGAGCCGGGCCTTCTGCTCGGCCGGCGAGTGACCGGAGTCGTCAGGTAGACGACCTTGGCCGGCGTCCGTCGCCGGCCATCGCCGACAGGTCGACCAGCCCCTCGGCGTTGGCGTCGAGCCGGCGCCAGGACAGCGACTGCCGTCGTCCGCGCACGCTCGCGAGAGGTCGACCTGCCGTCGGGTCGATGTCGCGACCGTCGGGCTCACGACGGGCCCGAGCACGTGGTACTGGCCGACGATGCTCACCGGCTCGCGGAGCGTCGTCAGGAAGGCGAGCAGGTCGACGAGCTCGTGCGTCGGTCATCGTCTGGGCCAGGCCCTCGGGCATGAGCGAGACGTCGCTGGTCTTGCGGTCCTCGATCGTCGCCGGGCCGGACCGCGACCCGCTGGCCCTCGGCCGTCTTGAGCACGAGCCGGTCGGGCGTCTCCTCGACCGGCAGGCCGGTGACGACCCGGCCGTCGGTCAGCGCCACGACGAGCGAGCGGAAGTTGTAGCCGATCGCCGCGCTCGGGTTCAGGATCGAGCGGAGCAGCTCGTCCTTGCCGTACTTGGTGCCGATCGTCGAGAGGTCGGGCCCGATCCACTGGCCCCGGCCCTGCACGCGGTGGCAGCCGCCGCAGGCGTTGGTGCCGGCCCGGAAGAAGACCGTCGCGGCCCTTGCTCGGCGTCGCCCTCGCGGCGGATCAGCTCGCCGATCGGCGGCAGCGGCGCGCCCGCCGGCCGTCTTCGGCAGCGGCAGGACCCTGGCCGCCTCGTCGCGGACGCCGCCGGTCGGGCGTCGGCGTGCAGCGAGCGTCGTCGCCTCGGTCTTCAGGTCGTCGGGCAGCTTGCCGGCCTTGCGCCAGCTCGAGCACCTGCGATCGCCGCCGTCCCTCGGCCGGGCGAGCGTCCGCAGCGCCTCGCGGCGCAGGCCGAGCGGATAGTCGCGTGCCGGCGATCAGGTCGGCCAGCCGGCTCGCGGCGTCGCGGACGCCGGGCCAGCGCCCGCACCGCGGCCTCGGCGACCGGGTCGGCGCTCGGCTTGCCCTTCGGACCGCTGCGACCAGGCCGTCGAGGAACTCGCGGCCTTCGGCGTGCGCCGATCGTGCCGATCGCCTCGACCGCGGCGACGCGCGACCTCGTCGGGCAGCCTTGGCGTCCTGGGCGAAGCCCATCGAGCGTCGCCCGCGTAGCGGCCGTCGCGCGGTCGCGGCGGCCAGCTCGATCCCCTGCGAGCCGCGAGCTCGGGTCGTCCAGCGCTTGCTCGATCGCCGCGACGACCTGCGGCGTCGTTCCGGGCGCGCGTTCCAGTCGCCGCCGAGCTTCCGGGCCAGCATCGCGAGCAGCTGCCGCTTGCGAGCGGGGTCGTCGGCCTCGCGACGACCAGCTCGGCCAGCGACCACGGCGGCCTCGCGGGTCGTTGATCTGGCGCGAGGACGTCGTCGCCGGCCTGCTTGCAGCTCGGGCGCGTCGAGCGTCGGGCAGGATCCTGGCCGAGCAGCGGCAGCACCTCGCGGCCGATGGAGCCGCCAGGCCAGGCCGAGCGTACTTGCTCAGCGCCGTCGCCGGCAGGTCGGGCGTGCCCGCCGGGATGAACGCCTCGTTGCGATCGACCGGGAAGTACGGCGGCAGGGCGACCTTGCCGTCCTTGCCCGTCTCGCTCGAGGTCGAGGTCGCCGAAGAGCGTGCCGTCGAAGAGCTCGGCGAGGAACGCGCTCTCGCGGTTCTCGAGCGCCAGGCCGAGCGCCTCGAGATACCAGCGGTCCTGGCCGTCCCAGGACGCGGCCAGCGTCTTGAGGGCCTCGCCGACCTTGTCGGTCGGCAGGTTGCGGAAGCGCCAGGATCAGCTCGCGGCGGACGCCCGGCGTCGGGGTCGTCGGCCAGCGGCAGGAGCGCGTCGAGGTGGCCTCGGCGCGGCGGGCGGCTGCTTGGCCTCGGGCTTCGTGTACTCGACCTTGCCGTTCTCGCGGCAGTCGCGGCCGAGCATGCGGACGGCCTGCTCGCGGATCCGGGGGTCGCCTGGTCCTCGCAGGGCAGCGACCGGCGCGCTCGCGTCGCCCTCGATCGCGTGCCAGGACCCAGAGGGCCCGGGCCCGGTCGATCGGGCTCGCCTTCGTGGACGGCCAGCTCGCGCGACGGCCTCGCGGCGTGCTCGGCTCCTTCGCCTCGCTCGATCAGGCCCGCGGCGGGCCGCGTCCTGCGTGGCGACGTTCGGCGACTTGAGCGCCGCGATCAGCCCGTCGACGCGTCGCGAAGTCGGCCTTCACGCTTCTGGCGTCTTGTGCCCCTTGGGCGCGACCCGGTAGATCCGCCCGGTCGTCTGGTCGCTGAAGGCATGGCCGCCGACGCCCGCGTCGTACCAGTCGGCGACGAAGACCGAGCCATCGGGCGCGGCGGTCAGCGTCGACGGGCCGGAACCAGGGGTCGTCGCTGCGCGAGGAAGACCTTGTACTCGGTCCGGAACGCCGCCCCGTGGCGCGTGATCGGGAAGAAGTTGACCTGCCGGGTGCCGGCGTCGACCTCGAGGACGCCGCCGCTGATACTCGCTCGGGCAGCAGGCTCGCCCTCATAGACCATGATGCCGCACGGGCTGCCGTTGCCGGTGCCGACGAGCTTGGGGACGTTGCCCGGGCACGTCCTCGCCCCAGTGCCGCGGGCTGCCCGGGCGTGTGGTAGCCGTAGTGGCCGCCGTCCATCGCCCAGATCACGCGGCAGCCGCGGTTGCCGTCGTCGTCGTTGTCGCTGGTGAAGATGTTGCCGAACGAGTTCAGGCAGGTCTCGTAGTTGTTCCGCTGGCGGTCGCAGATGATCTCGAACTGGGTGCCGTCGCGGTTGACCCGCAGCGTGTTGGCGAGCTGGTCGGACGAGACGTGCCGGCCGCTCTTGTCGACGACGTCGAAGTTCTGCTGCCGCTCGGAGTGGTCCTGCTGGACCGAGCAGCAGCCGTCGCCGTGGGTGAAGTAGAGCTTGCCGTCGAGGCCCAGGACCATGCCGTGCACGCCGTGGTCGGAGTCGACCCCGCCGAAGCCGGTCAGGAGCGGATAGCGCTTGTCGGCCTTGTCGTCGCCGTCGGTGTCTTCGAGGACGAGCAGGTCGGGGCTGTTGCCGACGAAGACGCGGCAGCCCGTGTACTTGCCGTCCTTGCCGTAGTGCTCCTCGACGGCGATGCCCATCGGGCACGGGGAAGATCTTGTCGGCGAAGACGGTCATCTTGTCGGCCTTGCCGTCGCCGTCGGTGTCTTCGAGGATCTTGATCTTGTCGGCGTCCTCGACCCTGGGGAACTTGTTGCCGGCGCGTGTAGGCGGTAGTTCTGAGCCCCTCGGTGACCCAGACCCGGCCGCGCGAGTCGACGTCGATGTTGGTCGGGTTGACGACCATCGGCTCCGACGGCCCAGAGCGTCGCCTCCAGGCCCTCGGCCGGCTTGAGCTTGCCGGCCGACTCCTCGGGGCTGACCTGGGCGCGGGCCGCGGCCGGGATGCAGAGCGAGGCCCGCGGCCAGGATCACCCGAGCGCGCGGGCAGGGCGAGACGATCCATCGGCGCGGTTCCTCGGGGCGGGAGAGTGCTGGGGCGGCGATGCGCCCGGGCGGGCGGCCCGACGCGGCTCATTGTGTCGCGCCGCGCGGCCCGAGTCCAGACGCCGAAGGCTCGCCCGGTCTTTCCGACCAGAGATTGCGGACCTCGGCCGAGGGCTGCCACGGGTTCGCGGACGAACCCGAGCGGGGGCCTGTGAATGCGGCTCCCCGGGGACGAACCGTGGCACCCAGCGCGGGGACCTGTCGGGCGGCCCGACCGCCGGCCCCTTCATCCCGCACGGGGACGCACGAAGGCGAACGAGAGGCGTACGCTCGGGTTCGCTCGGCGCACTCGCTCGGGTTCGCTCGGCGACCCGGCAGGAGGCCTTGGGCCGCCGTCCCTGCTGATAGAATGTCGGCGGGGCGACCTGGCCGTCGCCCGGACGAGTCGGAGGCACCACCCGATGTCGAGCTGGAAACCCGCCGCGAGCCACCTGCTGACCATCCTGGTGACCCTGGGCCTGGCCGCCCTGCTCTTCGGCAAGGCCAGGGAGAGCCCCACGGCCCAGATCCGCGGCCGCGCGCGGTCGAGCGCCCGCCGCGCCGGCCGTTCCCCCGATCCAGCCGCCGAGCCTGCCCGAAGACCTCCTGAAACGGGTCGACGCCGACGAGCAGGTCAACATCCGGGTCTACGCGGCCGTCGAACCGGAGCGTCGTCAACATCACGACCGCGGCCGAGGCGGCCGGGCTTCTTCGGCGACGAGACCTCCAGCGGCACCGGCTCGGGGTTCGTCATCGACAAGGCAGGGGCACATCCTGACGAACTTACCACGTCGTCGAGGGGGCCGACACCGTGCAGGTGACGCTCTTCGACGGCTCGACGCACGACGCCGAGGTCGTCGGCAAGGACGCCTCGAACGACGTGGCCGTGCGTCCAGGTCCGCGTCGCCGGCCGACCGGCTCGTGCCGGTGGCGCTGGGCGATTCGTCGAAGCTGCTGGTCGGGCAGAAGGTGCTGGCCGCTCGGCAACCCGTTCGGGCTCGAGCGGACGCTGACGACGGGGATCATCAGCAGCCTCGACCGCTCGCTCAAGGCCAAGAACGGGCGGATGATCAAGGGGATCATCCAGACCGACGCGGCGATCAACCCGGGCAACTCGGGCGGGCCGCTCCTGAACTCGCGGGGCGAGGTGATCGGCATGAACACGGCGATCCTCAGCCAGGTCGGGCAGTCGGCGGGGATCAGCTTCGCGGTGCCGATCAACGCGATCAGCGCGGATCCTCCAGCCCCCTGATCGAGCACGGCCGGGTGATCCGCGCCGACCTGGGCATGACGCGGGTCTATCGCCACGAGCGACGGCCTGCTCGTCCTGGGCGTGGCCGAGGGCGGCCCGGCCGACCGCGCGGGCATCCGGCCGATCCGGCGTCAAGCTGATGCGGACCGGCTTCGGCGTGGTCCGCCGGCTCGACCCCGAGACGGCCGACGTGATCGTCGCCATCGACGGCAAGCCCGTGACCTCGGTCGACGACCTGCTCACCGAGGTCGAGGCCCACGCCCCCGGCGACCGGGTGACCGTGACCGTCGTCCGCGGCGGCCGCGAGGTCGACGTGCCGGTGACGCTGGGGCAGTCGTGATGGGAAAGGATCAACCCGCACGCCCGCAAGATCGATAAAGGAGGCAGGATGCGGGCGACCCCCGCCTCGTGGGGTCCCCGGCAGGATGCCGGAAGGGGTGGGCTGGATGGATCGGGCGCGTGCGGGGCGTGGTCGGATTGGGTTCGCCCTGGCGATCGGGCTGACCTTGCTGGTCGGGCCGCCCGCGCCGGGGCAGGTGCCACGGCCCACGGCCCCGTCGTCCTCCATCCCCGCCGCCGAGCCGCCGTCCGCGGGCGGGGGCCAACCCGGCGGCACCCCACCGGGCGGCGCGCTGCTGGGCGGGATGAGTCGTGTGCTCCCCCTGCCGGTCCGCGCCCCGGAGGGGTCGAGGCGGGGCACCGCCCCGGGTTCGCCCCCGAGGGGCGCGCGTCCGAGGCCCGGCGGCATCTTCGACCCCGGCGCGGCGGGCCCCGGCATCAGCCAGAGCGGCGACCAGAACTTCCTCGACGGCGCCCTCGACGCACGCACCGGCTGGCCGTTCGTCTTCCTCGACCATTTCCGGCCCCGCCCCGAGCGGCTCGAGGCCTTCTGGTACGTCAGCACCCGCGAGTGCCCGCAGGAGATGGGCTCCGACCCCTGGGCCGACCTGAAGATCATGCAGTTCGACGACCGCGGCGACATGGTCCCGCGGGACCCGGCCGAGCTGTTCGCCCAGGCCGCGGGCCGGCCCGTCTTCATCCAGGTCCAGGGCAGCCTGACCACGCCCGACATGGCCGTCGGCGGCCTGATGTGGAGCCACTCGTGGCTCCAGCACCACCGCTGCCTCACGCCCGACGCCGTCGTGATTGCCTTCGACTGGCCGAGCCAGAGGATCTATCGGAACGACGTCCTCGACGTCAACGAGAAGGGCCGCCGGGCCTACATCGCGGCCTACCACCTCGCGCGGTTCGTCCAGTCATTCCCCGCGGCGAGCCGCGTCTGTCTGCTCGGCCAGAGCTACGGCGGACGGGTCGTGCCGGGTGCGCTTCACCTGCTCGGCGGCGGGTCGCTCTCGAGCGGGCCGCACCAGCCCGAGTGTCTGCCTGCCGACGAGCCGGCCCGACCTCGAGCTCCACGGGGTCATCATCGCCGCCGCCAGCGACCACGACTGGCTCGACCCGGGGAAGAAGTACGACCGTGCGCTCTACGCGGCGAAGGGCTTCCTGAACCTCTACAACCGCAAGGACGAGTCGCTGCTCTTTTACGCCGGCCTGATCAAGAGCGGGCACCATCGCGCGATCGGGCGGATCGGCCTGACCAACCGCGACTTCGACCGCCTCGGCCCCCTGGCGAGCCGCTACGAGGAGCACGACATCCACGACATCCTCGGCGACGAGCACTCGCTGCTCGACGCCACGGCTAACCCGAGGATCGGGCGTTGGATCGCCCCCTACGCCTGGGCCCCCGACCCGGGCCCGATCGCGGAGCAGGCCGAGTCGAACCCCACCCCGTACGGCACCGGCCGGAACACCGCGGGCCAGAAGCGGTTCGAGACGTCCAGCAGGGACCGCGCCGGCGGCGAGTGACCGTGGCTCGGCTCAGCCCGAGATCGCCCTCAGATACCGATCGGCCGAGCGAGAGACGACCCCGTTCGCGTCGCTCGCGACGACGCCCTTGCCCCGCGCGGGGAAGGCGCCGTACAGGCGGTCGAACTTGTACGACCCGAGCGTCGACCTGATCCGTCGGATCGCCGGCGCGTTCAGCGGGATCATATTGGGATAGCTGTACATGAAGCTGACCGACCGCGGGTCCATCGCGACCTGCGGCTGGTCGCCCGCGAGCAGGGCGCCGCGGCCGTCGGCGCCCTGCGGCCAGTGGAGGACCTGGAAGCCTTCGAAGTGGCCGCCGGTGCAGATCAGCTTCAGGCCGCCGACCAGGTCGTGCGAATCCCCCGACCAGAAGCTCACGCATGGGTCCGGGCGCATCACCCAGGGGCGGTCGAGCTCGTGGATGAGGATCGGCGGGCCTCCGAGGGCGCGGCTCCAGTCGACCATGGTCGTGTAGTAATGCGGATGCGAGATCGCGATCCGGGCCACCCCGCCCAGCTCGGTCAGGCGGGCGACGGTGGCGTCATCGAGGTGCGCGACGCAGTCCCAAAGGACGTTGCCCGCGGGCGTGCGGACGAGGAACGCGCGCTGGCCGATCCCGACGCCGGCGGGCTCGGTGTTGATCGAGTACAGGCCGAGTTCCTCTTCCTTGATGGTATTCCTGTACTTGCCCTGCATCGCCTCGCGCGTCGTCCACTTCTGGCCGTTCAGCCCGACGTACTGCCGCTCGTCCTCGCAGATCGGGCAATGCTCGGGAGGCGCGGTCGAGGGCGGGTACTGGGTGCCGCAGGTCACGCAGAGGTAGGCCGACTCCTCGGCGGCCCCCGCGTCACGGGGCCGGCTCGCGGCCAGGGCGGTCGCCGCGGCGGCGCCCTTGAGGAAGGTCCGTCGGTCGGGTGTCGTGGACATCGGGCTGCCTCCCTCGGGCGGCGGGTCGCCCCGCCCGGGTCGCCGTGCAATTCCGACTCCGCAGATTATATCCGGGCCGGCCCGACTCGCCGACATTCCGGGCGAGCCTGAGGCGGCGCACCGCTCGTCGGCAACCTTGCCGGCCCCAGGTTCTTCCGGACCGGCTCTCCGTTTATAAAAACCATCATCGATCGATCTCGACGAGATTCTCTGTCCCGACGGGTGTTTAATTGGGTAATCTATCAGTCACGCCCGGAGGACGGAGAAGTCGGCGGCGCGACGCCGCTGTCGGTTCGGCCGGGCACCACGACGCAGTCCCCATCGAGAACCATGATAATGAAGACGAAGACGACGGGGAGTCGGGACTCCCTGCGACTCCTGGCGACGTGTGCGGTACTGGCATGGGGCGGGGTGGCCCGCGCGGATTACGCGGCCGAGAGCGGGATGATCCAGATCATCTCACCGCCGCCCTCGGTCAAGCCGAACAAGCTGCCGAATGACCTGGTGATCAACACGTTCGCCGAGCATCGTGACTTCACGCTCGCCACGGCCGTGAACGTGGACGACACTGCGGAGGGTACGTTCAAGAACGAGGCCTCGCTCGTGGCGGGCACGATCGCCGCCGGCACCGAGGTCGACAGCTACTTCTTCCACACCGACACGACGAGCCCCCCCACGACGTACGTGGCCTCTGTGACGTTCAGCACGCCGATCCTGGGTGTGATCGTCCTGAGCGCCTCGCTCAGCGCGACCGACGACCCGCTCGGCGCTCCCGGGACGAAGTATCCCGGGGGCGACAAAAGCCGGGGCCTCGAGCTCAGCCGGACCCAGGACTTCTTCACGCTCTCGGCCGACCTGAAGACGCTGACGCTCCACTTCAACACACACGACAACGTGGACGAGATCCGCGTGCTGACGGCCCCGACGCCGGTCCCCGAGCCGGCGGCCGCCGCGCTGCTCGGCCTCGGCGGCATCGCGGCGCTCGGCGTTGCGCGGCACCGCCGCCGGCCGGCGACCGCCCGCGGGCGATGACGGGGCGGGTTCCGATGGAAAACGAAGTGGCCCCGACCCGAGGCATAACCGCCGTGGACCAATACGGCGGCCAGGGGCCCCGGGCCGGGACCAGGCTTGCGGAGAACGGCGGTCGGACCGACGGTCAGAAGATCCGCCGCGTCTCCCATTCGGCGTCGAGCCCCCGGAGCTCGCGGCCGCGATCGGGGGAGTTCCACCCGATCGCGAGAGCCGACAGGCCCCCGCGGGGCTCGGGGGACGTCGACCAATCTGCGACCAGGCCCAGGCGGGCGAGTAAATCGCGGCCCCGTTGTCGGTCGGAAGACCGGGGCGCGGGAGAAGTCTTGGAAGGCATGGATCACCTGCTCGGTTGCGCGGCAACCGTAGGAAGAGTCGCGAGGTCCAATGGTTCACCGAACCGTTTGACGGCCTGGCCCGCGCCCGTCCCGATGGCGAGACGGCGCGGCGCTTCGATGCGGATTGAGACCGTCGCACCCCGGCGGCGGGGCCCGGCATGCGGGGGAGTGACATGCTCACGAGGCCCGGTCGTCCGGGGGCGACGGCCCCGCGGGCGGGCGACGCGATCGACCGGTCCTGCGCGGCGGCGTGCGGCGTTCGCACGACGGCTCGCGGAGGCAGAGGGTGCCGGGCGCGGACGCCTGGCGCCGGTGATCACGGGCCGCCCGCGCGACTCAGCAGCGCCAGCGCTGGAGCATCGCGGCACGCGGGGCCCGTGAGGCGTCGTTCGTCAGCGGGTGGAACCCGGCGGCGCGGGTGTCGGCGAGCCCGACGAACGTCGAGCGGCCCGCGAACGACTTGTGCAGCCCCTTGGAATGGCCGCGGACGTATTGGTGGTGCGGCCGGACCCGCGGAGTCGCCGCCACGTCGCAGTCGACCTTCGGACGGCCGCAGCAATCCGGGCGCTTGTCGAGCTGGCCCGCGGCGAGGTCGAGCGCCTCCTCGTCGTCCGCCTCGTCCGGGTCGAGCGCGGCCCAGCGCCAGTGCAGCGGAGAGCCGTGATTCGCGCAGGTCTCGTCCGTCCGTCCGGGGTGCCGGTGCGCGTGCGACTCAGGGGCCGGCAGCGGAACGTGGGCCAGCTCGAGGATCACCAGCGTGATCCCGAGGTGCTGGACCAGTCGTGTCAGGCTGCCTCGCCTCATCGTGGCCCCGAGTTCGAAAGGGGAATCATCCAACTTATCTTATCGCCTATCAGGCGCGTGTCAACCACACAAATCGCGCAGGTCCGGCGGACTCCCGTCACCGCGACGCCGGCCGATACGCGATCGCCCGGCGGACGGCCGGCGGCAGCGGGGCGTCCTCGCCCTTGATCGCGCGCCAGAGGATCTCGTTCAGCTCGAAGTCGTCGATCTGGTCGTACTCGCTGAAGTCCATCTTGCTCGACCGCTCGGCGCCGTAGGCCAGTGGCGGTGTTGACGGCGTTGAGGTCGATCCGGGCCGGCTCGTGGGTGTAGGGCGTCAGGTCGGCCTTGTCGGTGAAGAGTCGAACATCGGCCTGGCCGCGGCGTCGTACTGGCTCAGCGGCGGCAGGCCGAGGATCAGCTCCATCGTGCGGATCATGCTGACGGTGCTGTACTGCGTGCTGTCGAGGACGTTGCCGCTTGGTGTAGGGGCTGATCGACCAGGCCGACGGTGCGGTGGGCGTCGACGTGGTCGGGGCCGTTCTGGGCGTCGTCCTCGATGACGAAGATCGCCGTCTCGGGCCAGTACTTGCTGTGCGTGACCGCCTCGACCAGCCGGCCGAGCGCCAGGTCGTTGCTGGCGACGCAGGCCTGCGGGCGTGAACGTGCCGGGCGTGGTGCCGGTGGTGTGGTCCTCGCCCAGGCTCATGACGATGAAGCGCGGCAGGGTGCCGTCCTTCTCGAACTCGCGGAACTCCTCGAGGAAGACGTCGACGTTGTCGGTGTCGCGCACCGCCTTGCCCTGGGCCTTGGGCACGCCGTAAGTCGGGGCAGATGTGGCCGACCAGGCCCGGCACGCGCCCTTCCATCCTGAACGTGCCGTCGGGCTGGCTGACGCGCCGGCCGTACTCGCCGTAGCTGCGATAGCGTCAGGTCCGGCGCGGGCGCAGGCGTCCCAGAGGTAGCCCGAGGGGGCCTTCGCCAGGTCGCCGTCGTCGTCGTCGTCGACGCCCGGCGCGGCTGCGAGTAGGTCAGGGCCCAGTTGCGGGCGATGTAGTCGGTGTTGTAGGCCATCGTCGACCAGGGATGGCCGTCGGCCGAGACGTGGCCGTTGCAGTACAGGTTGTCGAGCAGCACGAACTCCTCGGCCAGCTTGTGGTGGTTGGGCGTCACCTTCTCGCCGAACATCACCAGCGACGGGTCGCCGTTGCCCTCGGGCGATGTCGCCGAAGACCTGGTCGTAGGTGCGGTTCTCCTTGATGATGTAGATGACGTGCTTGATCGGCGACGGGTCGCCGACCTTCGTCGGGATGGCCGTCTTCGCGCGGGTACGGGGCGTCGGTCAGGAGCTTGTCGGAGTAGGGGCAGTTGCGGTAGACCGTCTCGGTGTAGGCGGCGAGCGCCTTGTCGTCGGGGACCGGCGACGATCGAGAGGGCGCCCGAGAGCGTCGTGCCGATGTAGGGGAACGGCAGGCGTCCGGCGCCGGTCGTCGGGCCGTCGACGGCCGGTCTTCGTCTTGTCGACTCGCGTCGATCGGGTTCGGCTTCGTCTGGTTCCCCTTGCCGACGCCGACCAGCAGCGTCTTGCCGTCGGGCGTGACGGCGACGGCGGTCGGATACCAGCCGGTCGGGATGAAGCCCTTGACCTGGCTCTCGGTCGGCGTCGCGATGTCGATCACGGCGACGCAGTTGTTGTCGGCGTTGGCGACGTAGAGCGTCTCGCCGTCGGGCGCGACGGCCAGGGCGTCGGGCGTGCTGCCCTCGGGGGCCCTGGGGAAGAGGGCCGGTGACGATCGTCTCGGTGACGATGCCGCGCCTGGTGTCGATCACGGACACGCAGTTGCTCGACGCGCAGGCGACGAAGAGCCGGTCGTCCTCGGGATGGACGGCGATCTGGTTGGGATGCTCGCCGACGCGCGATCTTCGCCGACGACCCGGAGGTCGCTCGGGTCGACCGCCAGGACGGCCCGGCCGGCCCAGTCGGAGACGTAGAGCTCTGGACCCGTTGCGGGCGACGACCACGTCATAGGGCCGCACGCCGACCTGGCGGCGCGGCCGGGCTTCTGGTCGGTCGGTGAGTCGATCGCGGTGAGCGTGCCGGCGTCGATGTCGAGCGAGTAGAGCGTCTTGCCGTCGGGGTCGAGGGCCAGGCCGGCCTCGAAGTCGGGCGGGCCTTCGGAGCCTCGGGGATGTCGGGCTTGGCTTCTTCGGCCTTCGGCGCTCCTTCGCCTCGGCGCGGGCCTTGGCGGCCTCGGCGGGCTCGGGCTCGGACGGGCCGGTCCGGGTCAGCTCGTTGCCCCTTGAGCTCGAACGCGTGGATCAGGTCGCCGCCCGCCGCCCGACCACCAGACCTCGCCCCGACCTCGGCGTCGAGCGCCAGGCCGAACCAGCTCTGGCGGACCGTGGCCTCCGTGTCGACGACCTTCTTGCTCGTCAGGTCGACGAGCGATCAGCTCGTGGGCGTTGTAGCCGCTGGTGGCGACCAGGGCGTGCTTGCCGTCGGCCAGGGGGACGATGTTCAGCGGCAGGTCGGTCAGCGTGACCTGGTCGCCGGCCGGGCGTGATGGTCCAGCCGTTGGGCAGGAGGAAGCCGCGGTCGGTCGGCCCCGCGTAGAGCGGTTTCTCGCCGTCGGATTGCTTGCCGAGGAGCGGGAGGGTGATCGTCGCCGCGATGACGACGGTCAGGGCGAGGATGCGACGGGTCATCGGGGCGGCTCCCTCGGGACGCGATCGACCATGGTCAAGGCCGTATGATGGAGGCTACCCCGCGCCCTGTCCAATGAACTTTCCGTGAGCGCCCGATGCCCGCCGTGCTGCTCCTCGCCGTCCTCGCCGCCGACCCGGCGCCGATCGCCTTCCGCGACGTCGCCGCCGAGTCGGGCGTCGTCTTTCGGTTCCACACCGGCTCGCGCGGCAAGCACGACATGGTCGAGGTCATGGGCGGCGGCGTGGCGATGATCGACATCGACGGCGACGGCCATCTCGACCTCTATTTCTGCAACGGCGGCCCGATCGAGGGCGACGGCGCCGACCCGCCCGGTGCGCTGTTCCGCAATCGAGGCGACGGCACCTTCACTCCCCTGCCCGACCCGCCGCCGGGGCCTGCCTACGCGATGGGCTGCGCCGTCGGTGATTACGACGACGACGGGAGGGACGATCTGTTCGTGAGCGGCTGGCGCGGGCAGCGGCTTTATCGAAATCTCGGCGGCGGCAAATTCGCCGACGTGACCGACCGCGCGGGGCTCGCCTGCGACCTTTGGACGACGGCCGCCGCCTTCGCCGACCTGGACGATGACGGTGACCTCGACCTGTTCGTCGCCGCCTACCTCGCCTTCGACCCCACCACCGCCCCCTTCATCGCGGCCCCGGACGGCAAGCGCGACTTCGCGGCGCCGGACGATTTCCCGTCTCAGGCCAATCGCCTCTACCGCAACAACGGCGACGGGACATTCACGGATGTCAGCAAGAAGGCCGGTATCGCCAGAAGCAAGGGCCGTGGCTTGGGAGTCGTCGTGGCCGACCTGGTCGGCGATTCGAAGCTCGACGTCTTCGTCGCCGACGACGGCAAGCCGTGCTTCCTCTTCGAGAACAGGGGCGGCCTGCAATTCGACGAGGTCGGCGTGGCCGCGGGCGTCGCGCTCGACGGCCGCGGTAAGCCGCTGGCCGGCATGGGCGTGGCCCTCGGCGAGGTCGGCGGCCGGGACACGCTGCTCGTTGGCAACTTCATCGACCGCACGACGATCGCCTTCGCCGCGCTCGAGCGCGGCGTATTCGAGGACGCGACCGCGCGGCTCGGACTCGACGTGCTGACCCGCCGCGTCACCGGCTTCGGCCTCGCCCTGGCCGACTTCGACGGCGACGGCCTCCTCGACTTCCTCCAGACCAACGGCCACGTCCTCGACCGCGAGCGATTGGGCGACCCCTTCGCCATGCGCATGACCCTGCTCAGGAACGCGGGCGGCCATTTCGTCGACGCCGCCCCGACCGCCGGCCCGGCCTTCGCCCGCCCGATCCTCGGCCGCGGGCTGGCCGTCGGCGACCTCGACGACGACGGCCGGCCCGACGCCGTGGTCGGCGTCCTCGACGGCCCGGCGCTGGTGCTCCACAACGTCACGGCGACTCCGCCGGGATTGACTTTGGGATTGGTCGGCAAGCCACCTTCGAATCGTGCGGCGAACGGGGCCGTCGTGCGGGCGACGATCGGCGATCGGACGCTCGTCCGTCGAGTCATCGGCGGCGGGAGCTATCTGTCGTCGTCGGACCGGCGCGTTCACCTGGGGCTCGGGGGGGCGGCGACGGTCGATCGGCTGGAGGTGGCGTGGCCGTCGGGGCGCAAGGAAGTGTGGACCGGGCTGGCGGCGGGCCGTAGGCTCAGACTGGTCGAGGGGACGGGTTCGCGCCGTGAATGAAGGGAATAATCCTCGGCGAATCTTCGATACGCGAACCTGGATGGCCCGGACAATTCGTTGTCCGGGTCGCGGAGCAACAAGAGGCGTCGCGGAGTGCCGCGGCCGAGCCGGCCTCCCCGAGGCCGCGCCTCGTGCGGCTTCGCCGCCGGGACAACGAATTGTCCGGGCCACCCCAAGATCCGCCGATGCCAGATGAAAACCCGGGGAAGTGCGCACGATGACGATCCGATCGACACCCCGCGCGGCGCTGTTCCTGCTCTGGTCAATCGTTGCCGAGGCGCAGCCGCAGGCCATTCCGGAGCGAACACTCCACCAAGGCGTCACCACCCGCCGTCCCGTCCCCGGCGCCCCCTATGAACTGGCCGGCAAGCGCGTCGTCTTCGCGAACTGGTACTACATCCAGCCCGGCGACCTCGACTGGCGGAACGACGCGGGCAAGAGCGTGTACGTCGATGGCAACGAGGGCCCGTACGGTGCGCACCACGTGGCCATCAGGGCGCCGCGGGGCATCCGGATCGCCGCCGAGAAGCCGCGCGTCATTGGGCCGTTTGAGCGGCCGCATCGGATGATCGTGCAGGACGGCGGCCTGTATAAAGGGTGGACCGACTCCGACTACTACGAGTCGAAGGACGCCGATCCACTGGGAGAAGAAGGCCGCTCTCAAGTTCGACGCCGGGGTGAAGGACGGGATCTACCAGGTCTTTATCGACCCCTCGGCCCGCCCGTCCGAGCGGTACAAGGGACTCTGGAATGGCACCCTCACCCGCGCCAAGTTCGACGCCTTCCGCGCGAAGCGGCCCGACGGCTGGGAGCCGCGCGCGACGCTGCACCTGGGCGAGAACGGCGAGGTCGCCTGCCTCCGCGGCGGTGTGTCGGCGGACGGCATTCACTGGACGACCCTCGCCGAGCCGATCGTCGTCGAGTACGCCGACACCTGGAACACGGGATATTATGATAGTAAGTTAAGAGAATATGTACTTTATACAAGAGCCTGGTCGATCGGCCCGCGGGCGGAGCGGCTTCCGACGGATATTCGCAATAGCTGGACGGGCTTCGGCCGGCGGGCGATCGGGAGGACGGCGTCGCGTGATTTCGGCCATTTTCCGCCGTCGGAGATGATCCTCGAGCCGACGCCCGATATGCTCCCCTCGGAGCAGCTCTACACGAATTGTCGGACCACGGTCCCCGGGGCACCGGACCAGCACCTGATGTTCCCGACGATCTGGAACGCGTCGATCGACGACTCGACGCGGGTCGCGCTGGCGTCGAGCCACGACGGCAAGGTCTGGCACTGGGTGCCCGGCGGCGACCTGCTGCGGACCGGGCCGTTCGGCCAGTGGAACGGCGGCTGCGTCTGGGGCACGCCCGACCTGATCGAGCTGCCCGACGGCGACTGGGCCCTGCCGTATCTCGCCCACAACTTCCCCCACAAGTACCCGCGCGGCCAGGTCGTCGGCGGCACGGGTTACGCCGTCTGGCCGAAGGGCCGGCTCGTCGCCGTCGAGGCCGAGGACCGGGGCGAGTTCACGATGATCCCGCTCATCGCGCCGGGCAAGACGCTGAAGATCAACGCCGTCACGCGTCGGACGGGATGGGTCAAGGTCGAGGTCGTCGGCAAGAACGGGCGGAGCCTGGCCGAGTGCGTGCCCGTCGTCGGCGACAGGGCCTGGTCGCGCGTGACGTGGAAAGGGGGCGACGACCTCGGGATCGCCGCCGGCCAGGCCGTCACGCTCCGGGTCGAGTTGAACCAGGCGAAGGTCTTCGGGCTCGAGTTCGAATGACGGCGGCTCAGGGATAATAGGCCTTGAGCGCGAAGTGCAGCAGCGCCATCCCGCCCAGGAAGAAGGCGGGCATGAGCGTGAGCATCACGCCGGTCAGCGTCAGCGAGGCGCCGAGGAAGCGGCCGACGAGGCGGGGGTCGCGGGCGATTCGGTCGATCGGGGCCTCGCCCGTCGCGAAGAGGAAGCGCACGAAGAGGACGACCAGGAGGGCGACGGCGCCGAGCAGCACGACGACCTCGGGCGCCGTCCGCGCATCGAGGTAGATGGCATCCGTCGTCGCGCAGTCGAAGGGCCTGGAGAGGGCCTCCACCAGGAATGCCAGGGAGAACGGCGACCACCAGGGGCGCCCGGCCGTCACGCCCCGGAGCCGCGCGAGGGCCGCGAGGATCGTGAGCACGAGCGCGACGACCAGGGCACCCTTCACGATGCCGAGGGCCAGCCGGCGGACCAGGGCCGGCCCGGACGCGGGCGCGGTCGGGCCGGCCGACGAGTCGGGCTCGGCGGGCCCGGCCACGCCCCGGGCCGACAGGCCGGCGGCCAGGGCGAGGAGCGCCGCGACGATCGCCAGCGACCAGCTCGGGCTGAGGATCGACCGGAAGCCCTCGAGCACCGGCTCGTGGAGCCTCGGGAAGGCGCCGAGGAGCATGTAGGCCCCCGTCCCCCACGCCGCGACGGCCGTCGCGGCGCGGTAGAGGAGCCCGGCCCACGACCGGGGCCGATCCCGCCCTCCGGGATCCTGGAGGTCGCACGCCAGCCAGTGCGCCGCGAGGCCGCAGGCGACCAGCGCGAGCGACGCCGCGAGGCCGCCCGCCGCGAGCCGATGCTCCAGCGAGGGCCAGAGCCCCCGGTCGAGGAGGATCGGCGCGGGGGGGACACCGAACCGGGAGACGCCCGCCACCAGACCCGGCCGCGTCATCGCGTGCGCCACCGCGTCGAGCGCGAGCAGGATCAGGTAGGCGATGTGCGCCTCGCCGCACAACCCCAGCAGACCGACCCCGGCGACCCCGGCGAGCACGACCGACGCCGCGACCCAGCGCCGCCGCGTGCGCGCCGCCGCCGGCCGCGCCGGCACGAGGCCGAGCAGCAGGCCGATCGTCCCGATCGTCAGCACGAGCGCCGCGAGCTTCATCGGCCAGGGGGAGCGGTACATGCCGTTGATGTTGTACGACTTGCGCGGGTCGACCTCGGCCAGTTGCGTCGAGTCGAGCAGGACCAGCCCGACCAGCACGACCGCCGCGGCGACCCGCCAGGCCCCGGCACACGCCGAGCCTCGCGCGCCCACGGCCCTCGACCTCCGCGCGGCGTCGAGCGGCAGGCGCAGGGCGATGAAGATCGCCGGGATCAGCAGGGCCACTCCGGCGACCCGGTGGACGTCCAGCATCGGCGGGATCGGCGGGGCCATCCAGGCCATCCAGAACCCGTTCGCCGCCCGCACCAGCGCGAAGTAGACCGCCGCCCCCACGACCCAGAGCGCGAGGTCGCCCAGGCCCACCTGGAGCCGCCGCGTCTCGGTTCGCTCCGACGTCGATACGCTCATGAAGCCCACCGTCCGACATTTGTAACATGTCGGCGGAGAAATGCAAGCATTCCCCTACGGAGACCGCAGCCTCAGGCTGAGGGGGACCTCCAGCCCGTGGCGATCGAGCAGGGGTTCGTCGGACAGGAGGTCGCGCGTCGGGCCGTCGGCGACGACCCGGCCGGCGTCGAGGAGGATCGCGCGCGGGCAGAGGTCGAGCGCCATCTCGAGGTCGTGGGTGGCGATGAGCTTGGTGGCGGCGAACGACCCGATCAGGGCAAGGAACCGTCGCCGGGCGCGGGGGTCGAGGTTGGCCGTCGGCTCGTCGAGGGCGAGGACCGTCGGCTGGCACGCGAGCACGCCCGCCAGGCAGACGCGCTTCCGCTCGCCGAAGCTCAGGTGGTGCGGCGGCCGGTCCGCGGCGCATGCGAGGTCGACGCGGGCCAGGCACTCCAGCGAGATCCTTCGGGCCTCGGCGCGGGACTTCCCCAGGTTCAGCGGGCCGAACGCGACGTCCTCCAGCACGCTCGTGCTGAAGAGCTGGTCGTCGGGGTCCTGGAAGACGAGGCCGACCCGGCGGCGGATCTCGGGGCCGCTGCGGTCGTCGACGGCGATGCCGTCGATGTGGATCGACCCGTGGGAGTGGCCGTTCGCCGCGTGGTGATGACCGTGCCCGCGGCCGCGGTCGGGCAGGAGGCCATTGAGATGGAGCAGGAGCGTGCTCTTGCCCGCGCCGTTGGGGCCGACGAGGGCCACGCTCTCGCCCCGCGCGATCGAGAACGAGACGCCGTCAAGGGCGCGGCGGCCGTCGGGATAGTGGTAGCCGAGGCCGTCGGCGACGACGGCGGGGGCGGCATCGTTCGGGGTCATGCCCGACCACCCCCCACCCTACCCTCCCCCTGAAGGGGGGAGGGTTTTTCTTCCGGGCCGCCCCCAAGGTCCTTGCCCTCCCCCCTTGAGGGGGAGGGTAGGGTGGGGGGTGGGTCGTGGGAAGCGACCGAAGAAACCCGAGCCCCCCCGCATCCAGCATGCGGATCGTCCCGTCCCACCCCCGGGCGAGCATCGCCGCGTGGACCCGCTCGCCACGCTCGAACGAGCGGACGAGCAGCATGCCGATCAGCCCCGTGAGCAGGCCCCAATCGAGCCGTCCCGAGCGGCGGAACGTCCTGGACCGTCGCGCCAGGGTCATCCGGCCCAGTTCGTCGGCCAGGACGTGCAGGTATCGGGTCATGAAATGGAGCGTCGAGACGAGGATCGCGGGCATCCCGAGCCTCCCGAGGCCGCCGAGCAGGTGACGCATCGGCGTGGTCGCGGCGAGCGTCAGGACGGCGACGAACGCCAGGCTGTTCTTCGCCAGGATCGCGCCCCAGACGGCCCACCAGCCGAGCCGGCCCCGATCCGGATGCGCCGGCGCGACCATCGCCGCCAGGAACGCGACCAGGGCGAGGAACCCGAGCCATCGGGTGAGGATGTAACGGATCGGGACGCGCGAGATGGCGACGATCACGCGCCAGCGTGGCCGCCTCGATCGCGAGCTCCCACGGGAGCCCGGGCGGCGTGGCGACGACCGCGACCACGACCACGAGCGTCGCGACGATCTTGATCCGCGCGTCGATCCGATGGAGCGGCCCGTCCGACTCGGCCAGGCGTTCGAGCGCGGCGAGGTCAGGCCGCATCCGGGGCGACCCCGAACGAGGGCCCCTTCCCCGCGGCGAGGGCACGGGCCAGGGCCAGGCCGACGCCGAAGACGACCAGCGTGCCGATCGCGCCGGCCGTCGCGGTCGCCATCGGCTTCCAGTCGACGCCCGGCATGGCGTAGTCGGGGATCGGCGCGGGCACGATCGGCGCGGGCGAATGCCCCCCGTCGATGAAGCTCAATCGCGCCCCGACCGCCTCGAGCCCGTCGGGGAACTCGGAGGCCAAAGGCGCCAGGAAGATCGCCACGGCCAGGGCGATCCCGAGCCCCGCGAACCCGACCTGCCCCAAGCGGACGGCCCGCGGCGCCTCGGCCTCGGGCCCGTGGATCAGGTCGGGCCGGACCTGGAGCACGAAGCGGACGACCAGGCCGGTGATGATCGCCTCGCCCAGGCCGATCGCCGCGTGGACCAGGACCATCCAGCCGAGCACGTCGAGGAAGTCGGCCCGTCGCCCCGAGGCCGCGAGCTCGACGGCGAACGCGCCCGAGGCGAGGATCACCGAGAACCACGCCGCGGCCATCGCGGCGATCAGCACGCCCCGGTGGCCGCCGATGGCGCGGCGGATCGGCGCGTAGATGGCGTAGCCGACGACCGAGCCGATCAGTCCCATGTTGACGAAGTTAGCCCCGAGCGCCGTGAGGCCGCCGTCGCCGCAGAGCAGGCACTGGACGACCAGCACGGTGGCGATCACGCACGCCCCGGCCCACGGCCCGAGCATGACCGCGGCGAGCACGCCGCCGAGCAGGTGGCCCGAGATGGGCAGGACCAGGATGTGGAAGTTCACCATCTGCGCCGCGAAAACGCAGGCCGAGGTGATCCCCATCAGCACGGTCGTCCGGTCGCGGAGCTGGCCCCGGAGCCGCGACACGCAATAGCCCAGGCCCAGGGCGGCTATCGCACTCGTCGCGGCGACGGTCCGCGGATCGAGCACGGCGTCGGGGATGTGCATGGCCTTCGCCTCGCGGCCGGGCGGGGTTGGTCGAGCCGCCTCCATATTACGCCCGGTATGACCGTCCGTCAAAAACTTCATACCGGGGACGAAATCGGTGCGTGGTACGGGAATCGCGTCTTGTCGGCCTCGCTCTCCCGAGGGAAACCGACCATGCCGGCCAAGAACCCCGACCTCCACGGCAGCGCCCCCGACAAGGCCGACGTTGCGCTCCTCCTGATCGACGTGATCAACGACCTGGACTTTCCCGAGGCCGCCGACCTGCTCCGCTTCGCCCGGCCGATGGCCGATCGGATCGCCGACCTGAAGCGGCGCGCGAAGGAGTCCAAGGTCCCGGTCATCTACGTCAACGACAACTTCGGCCGCTGGCAGTCGAACCTCCAGAAGATCGTCGAGCACGCGACGGGGCCCGAGTCGAAGGGGCGGGAGATCGTCGAGCTCCTGGAGCCCGAGGAGGACGACTACTTCGTGCTCAAGCCCAAGCACTCGGGCTTCTTCTCGACGACGCTCGACGTCCTGCTCGACTACCTCCAGGTGCAGACGGTCATCGTCACGGGGATCGCGGCGAACATCTGCGTGCTGTTCACGGCGAATGATGCCTATATGCGCGATTTCCACGTGATCGTCCCCCGGGACTGCGTGGCCTCGAACACCGAGGAGATCAACCGGGCGGCTCTCGGTGAGATGGCGAAGGTCCTCAAGGCCGACACGCGGCCGTCGGCCGAGCTGACGTTCCCCTACGAGCGGCCCGACGAGCCGGAGCGGAAACGGCCCGCATCCCCCTCGACGGAGTTCGCCCGGAGGAAGTAGCCTGGCCCTCCTCTACCGTCGAAGGCGAGGAGGGCGGACCGTGCGCGTCTTAATGACCGGAGGCTACGGCTGCATCGGGGCCTGGGTGGCCCGGCAACTGCTGGACGAGGGCCAGGACGTCTGGATCTTCGACCTCAAGGAGGATACCCACCGGATCGACCTCCTGATCGAGCCGGACGAGCGCGGGCGCATCCGCTACCTGCCCGGCGACGTCTCCGACCCGGCCGCCTTCCGAGCCGCGGTCGAATCGACCGGGGCGACTCACCTGCTCCACCTCGCCGGCCTCCAGGTGCCCGTCTGCCGCGACAATCCGATCCTCGGGGCGCGGGTGAACGTCCTCGGCACGTTGTCCGTCTTCGAGGCCGCGTCGGCGTTGAAGGATCAGGTCCAGCGGGTCGTCTACGCCAGCTCGGCCGCCGTCCACGGGCCACCCGAGGCGGGGGTTGCGGCGCCGATCCGCGACGAGGTTCGGCTGGCCCCACTTACCCATTACGGCGCGTTCAAGGTTTGCAACGAGCTGAACGCCCGGGTCTACTGGCTCGACCGGGGCATCTCGAGCGTCGGCCTGCGACCCTGGACGGTCTACGGCGTCGGCCGCGACTTCGGCGTGACGAGCGAGCCGACGAAGGCGATCAAGGCCGTCGCCGCCGGGCGGAAGTATCACATCAGCTACGGCGGGCTGCAGGACCTGCAATACGTGGCGGACGTCGCGGCGACTTTCCTTCGCGCCTTGGTTGCACCTTTCGAAGGGGCCGAGGCCTACAACGTCCGCGGCGCGGTCGTCCCGATCGAGGAGTTCTTGGCGACGCTGCGGTCCGTGGCACCGGAGGCGGCCGAGCTGGTCACGCATGGCGATCGCCAGCTCCCGATCGCGCCGGACCTCGACGACGCGCGGCTGGCCGATCGGTTCGCGCCGCTGCCGAGGACGCCGCTGCTTGAGGGGATTGGAGAGACGTATCGGCGGTTCGTGGCGCTCCACGAGCGCGGGTGGCTGGATCTGGGCGACCTGGGATAATCCATAGAGCCGGCCGCCGCCGGCCCCACCGGGATGTACGTTCACGTCTGCCCAGTCCACGACGGCTCCGCAACCTCCCACCACTGCCCGCGGATCGCGTCCACCTGGTCCTGCGGCAGCGGGCCCTGGTCGAGGATCGCGGCGTTCTCGCGCCAGCGTCCGGGCTTCGTCGTGCCCACGATCATGGTGCAGACGGCCGGCTGGGAAAGCGTGAAGCGGAGGGCGGTCGCGGCGGCTTGCCGGGGGTCGGCGAGGAAGCCGTATCTCAGCGCCTTCAGCCGCTCCCAGTAAGGGCGATGATAGTCGTTCTCGCACCGGGCGCCATACCGCCACGCGGCGTTGGCGATGGGCCGCTTCGCGATCACGGCGATCCCCCTCGCCTCGGCCAGCGGGAGGGTCAGCTTGATGGCCTCCTGGTCGGCGATATTGACCGAGGTCTGCAGGCTGTCGAAGACGCCCGACTCGATCGCGAACTTCGCCGCCTGGCCGTCGCCGCTGTAGCCGATGTAGCGGGTCTGACCCTTGTCGCGGGCTGTCTGGAGCGCGGCGATCACATCGCCCTTTTTCAGGTCTTCGAGCGAGCAACTGTGGAGCTGGACGAGGTCGACGCGGTCGGTCTTGAGCCGCTTGAGGCTTCGTTCGATGCTGGCCAGGAGGGACTCGGGACGCCAGTCGCCGACGCCGGGCGTCTCGGGGTGCCCGCACTTGGTGAACAGGTGGAAGTCGCCACGACGGTGGGAGACGGCCCGGCCGATCTTTTCCTCGCTATCCATGTAGCACTCGGCCGTGTCGATCACGTTCAGGCCCGCGTCGAGCGCGTCGCCGAGCAGCCGCTCGACGGTGTCGTCCGACGCCCGCTCGAAGCCGATCTCGGCGCCGCCGAAGCCGAGGACGCTGACCGTCATGTCGGTCTTGCCGAACTTCCGCTGCTCCATCGGTAAGTTTCCTCGTGGTGCGTGGCGAGGCGGTTCGTCGCCGGCATTTTAGCGGCGCTGACAAGGGCGACTCGGATGGATCGAAATCGGGGCTGGGGTTAGAGTACGCGGCCGGGATGGAGACGACGGCGGCGACTCCGACGAGGTCAAGGATGATGCCGGGACTGCCCCTCACCCTTCCCTCCCCCACAAGAGGGGAGGGTTTTCTGACTCCGTCCCCCCTTGTGGGGGAGGGTAGAGGTGAGGGGGCAATGGGCAGACGTCATCGCGCCCGCTATGCCCTGCGAGCCCTCGCCGTCACCGCGGTCGTCGCCCTGTTCGCCTATGTCGTGATCCGCGGAACGAATCGCGGCAACGACTTCAAGTATTTCTACGGCGCCGCGCGATTGCTCTGGATGGGCGGCCACCTCCGCGTCGACTCGCAGCCACGGTATCCGATCACGCTCCACGTCCTGCTCGCGCCGCTGGCGAGCCGGTCGATCGGCACGGCGGCGACGGTCTGGGCCGCGCTCTCGTTCGCGGCGGTCGGATCGCTGCCGTGGGCGCTGGCGAGATTGACGGGCGTCCGTCCGCGACGGCAGCTCCTCGCGTGGGCGGCCGTCGCACCATTCTTCATCGACGCCCTGAGCCTCGGGCAGAGCGACCCGATCAACTTCGCGCTCGTCGCGTGGGGGCTGGTGGCGGTGAAGGATGGGCGCGGATTCGTCGGATCACTCCTGATCGGCATGGCCGGGCTGATCAAGATCCTCCCGGCAATTCACTGGGCCACGGCACTGACGTGGTCACGCTCGATCGGAGTGTTCGCGGGGATCGCGGCGACGATCGTCGCGGGGTTCGGGCTCGTCGCTATGGCCGTCGGGCCCGAGGAGGCGATCCGCGGCTTCCAGGACCAGGCCGAGTGGATCAGCCGGAATGAAAAGCCCTGGCACCTCGTCGCCCGCGGCGGCGACCTCCGGCCGAACAACGAGAGCCTGCCGATCGTCCTGGCCCGGACCCTCGGCGCAATGCCCGAGGGGTATCGGTCGCGGGACGTCCCCATCGCGGCGCGGCTGCCGCTCGGCCTAATCTGGGCGATGTGGGGGACGGTATTGATTGGGATCGCGATGACCTGGCTCGCGTCCGCCCGCGCGGCGGGTCGGCTCGATCCATCGCGGGCGTTGATCGGGATGTTCGCCCTCTCGTCGATCGCGATGCTCGGGGCGACCCCGATCTGCTGGCACCACTACTTCCTCTGGACGATGCCGGCCTGCCTGTTCCTGATCGATCGGCCCTGGATTGTTGGGGGGTATGCCGTCGTGTCGCTGGCGGGGTCGGCCTCGCAGATGGCTCGGGGCGTGGGGTGGCACATGGTTCTGGCGCTGGCGCTGTTCGCGATGGTGGCGTGGGAGATCGGCCGGCTCCCGAAGGATTCGGGCCGGGGTTTCATGGGTTCGGACGTCGGACCAGCTTCTTGAGAGTGCCGATCTCGATCGACCGGATGAACGAGATATCCGGCTCCGGCCCGGGGATCGTCGGCGTGCCGTCGAGCAGGATCACGTCGATGGTCCATAGCGTCGCATACGACTTGCCCTCGACCTCCCGCAGCGGCATCCGTCCCCGCCCCGAGTGGGCGATGGTCAGGAGCGGAGAATCCTTCGACTTGGCCAGGAACAGGACGATCCTCTCGCCTTCCTTTGCGTCGGAGATGTCGCACGTCCAGGTCGGCGAGGCCAGGTAGCGGACCACAGCCCCGGGCGAGCCCTTCCAGACCTCGATGACGCGGGCGGTCGCGACGTCTTGGTCCTTGCCCCCGGCCTCGACCTTCGTCACCTGGGCCACGACGATGACTTCGCTCCCGGCCACGAGGTCCTTGAACGCGACCGCGGCGACCTTCGCCCGGACCGGCGACGGGATGAGCGATCCGGCGGCCAACGACATGAGGAGCCCGAAGCGAAGGCGCATAGTCCACCTCCCGTCACGGTTTTCGACGTAGGCAAGCCCGACCGCGCACGCTATCTTTTCCTCCTCGACTCTTGCCGACGGATGCCGATCCGTCAATCCCCCGGGCACGGAGGCCCGATGCGGCGCATCCCCGAGCTTGACGCCCTCCGCGGCATCGCCGCGCTCGTGATCGTCGTGTTCCACATGCGGTTCGTGGATAGCGCGCCGGCGCTGGGGACGGCCGTCGACCTCTTCTTCGTCCTGTCGGGATATCTGATCACGACGATCATTCTCGAGCAGGGCCGCTCGCCCGGATTCTTCGGAGCGTTCTACGCGCGGCGGGCGCTGCGGATCTGGCCGATCTATTACCTGGCGCTCGTCGCCTGCGTCCTGGTGAATCCGCTCTTGAAGAAGCCCGAGTCGATGGCGGGGATCGGCTGGTACGCCGCGTATCTCCAGTTCGTGCCCGGCTACTGGGGCGGCGAGACGCCGCCGTTTAGCCGGCTGTTCACGCACACCTGGACGCTCGCCATCGAGGAGCAGTTCTACCTGCTCTGGCCGCTCCTGGTCGTGTTGCTGGGGCGGAAGCGACTTCGATGGGGGATCATTCCCTTACTGATCGTCCCGACGGCGATGCGGACGTATGGGTTCCATCGCCACATGCTCCTCACGCGCTGCGACGGCCTCGCCCTCGGTGCGCTGCTCGCCGACCTCCTGTTCGATCGCGAGCGTGTCGAGGCCCATCGCCGGGCGTTCGCGCGGGCCTTCATGGTCGTCGGCCTGCTGGCATTACTCATCCGCCAGGTCGGCTGCCCTCTGATGGACCGGCTCGACGGGCCGATCCCCGCGATGTGGGCGATCCGCTCCTTCGCGGTCCAGACGGGGGCCACGTGCTGGATCTATTTCGCGATGGTCGGTCTCGTGCTGCACACCGACGGCAGTCCGAAATTGGCACCGCTCCGCGACCGGAGACTCGTGCGGCTGGGAACCATCAGCTACGGGATCTACCTCTATCACCCGTTCGTCCTGATCTTCGCGCCGATGGTCCAGAAGGCGATCGGACTGAAGGTGGCGCCGTGGATCATGGACGTGGCGAAGGTCGGCGCGTGCGTCGGTGTCGCCGAAATCTCATGGAAGCTGGTCGAGCGGCCGCTGCTCGGGCTCAAGGATCGATTCCCGTACGCCAGGACGGCCTATCGCGGTCCGCACGGGGCTTCGAAATGCCGCGGGGCCCTCCGCGGGTCAGGCGGGGGGCCCCGAAGCCTCGTCGCTCGATGCCGCGCCGTCGGTCAGCCGCGGCGACGGCGGCGCGCCAGCTTGAAGAGCCCGAAGCCGGCGCCAAGGCCGAGCAGCGCCATCGACGACGGCTCGGGCACGGCGTTGGGCCGGAAGAGGTCCGACAGATCGTTGGTGCCGGGCGAGTTCGCGTCGCCGAGGAACCCGCCGCCGGGGGCCGAGACGCCGAACAGTTCCTGAAGCGACTTCAAGTCGGACGAGTGGGTGTAGCTGAGCGTGCTGTCGTAGGCGTTCCCCTTGGCCAGCGGCGAGAGGACGATCTCGCCCAGGGTCCGGCTCGCGTCGTCGCCGCCCTCGGTCTCGTCCCACCAGATCACGATCGCGCCGTTGTTCTTGTAGGCCTGCGAGGCCATGATCTGCGGCACGAGGATCGAGAGGAAATTGTCGCCCTGGGCGATCGCCGCGGCGTCGCCTGTGTAGTGCGTCCCGTTGTAGGTGAAGCCGTTGGCCAGCGCGGTGTGCTGGTCGTTGTACTGGTCGGGAGTGATGAGGTTGTAACGCGCGACGGTGTTGTTCGCGAGGTCGGTCGCGAGCTGCTGGAGCGGGGCGTAATGGGGGATCTCGGGGTTGGACATGCTCGTGTCGTTGCCGCCGTTGGTGGCGTTGTAGTAGAGCTGGCCGTCGTGCTTGGTCGCGAAGTTGTACTGGTTGCTGCCGTTGTAGGCGTTCGTGTAGGCGGGCGACGTGCCGGAGATGTTGTTGAGCGGGACGGTCCACTGGCTCTGGGGCAGCACGGTGTTCGTGACCTGGTTCTGGGCGTTCTTGGCCAGGTCGATGTCCTCCTGGTACGACTTCCAGGCGATGCCGGCGGTCTGGAGCAGGCCGCTGAGGCTCGGGGCGTTCCCCTGGTTGGCGCCGCCGGGGCCGAAGGGCTGGTTGTCGTTGAAGACGCCGTTATTCGTGCCGGCCTCCTGCCAGAGGTAGTTCGGCAGAGAGGGGTGCACGCCCGCGGCGACGTTCGTGTAGTTGCTCGCCCACGAGACCTGGGCGGCGTTCGGGTTGCCCGCGGTGATCAGGCCGTTGATGAACGGCGCGGCAGGGTTGTTGAGGATCTGCTGGGGCGAGGTCTGGGTCGACGGCTGGGAGAAGTTGTGATTCTCCATCTCGATGTAGAATACGTCGCCGATCTTCTGGCCGCGGGCGGGCGAGGCCAAAAGCGCCACGGCGAGGCAGGCGGCGGGGGCGAAGAGGCCCCGCGCGAGGCGGTGCGACCGCTGGATGTGCATCGGCTCGTGTCTCCGGTAGAGAGGCTGGACGGAAAACGAGCCGGCAGTCTACAACGCGACCGCGCCGTCGCAAGAGGATTCATCAAAAGACGTGAGAAAGATCACGTAATCTACACGGCAGCCTGCCGAGCGCAGCGACGCGCGTGCGCCGCAGCGTCTGCTGATCGACGCGCCCAAGCCGTGCTCGCCCGGTGGGGACGCCGACGGAGGAAGGTCGCCCGAATCGAGCAATCCTCCCTCCATCCAAGCGGTCGATCTCCGCGTCGGGTGCCCGGCCGCGGCCGACGAAGCCGTCTCCGGGCGGGCAGGGACGCCCGCGTTACCCGGAAAGTCACGACCGATTCTCAGCGCGGGGCCGGCGAGTTCGCCGGGGCGGCGGACTTTGTGGCCGGGGACTCGCCGGCGGCCGGGGTCGGCGGCTGGGTCGGGGCGGGCGGGAACAGGTCGGCGGGCATCGGCTTGATGTCGATCTTGGCCGTCTTCCGTTCGGAGGAGATCGCCCGCTCCTGGATATTGGCGCGGTACCGATTGAGCACCGCGGGCTTCTGCTGGGCGAAGTCGAACGGCTCGCCCGGCTTGCGATCGGTGACCAGGATCAGGTGGACGCCATACTCGGTCTCGAACGGCTCGGAGATCGTGTTGACGGGCATCGAGAAGGCCTTGGCGGCGAAGGAGTCGAGGTACTGCCCCTCGCGGGTGAAGTATCCGAGGTCGCCGCCGTTGGGTGCCCCCTTGTTGGCATCGTCCTCGGAGTACTTGTTGGCGGCGTCGGCGAAGCTGATCTTGCCCGACTCGATGTCGGCCTTGATCGCCGCGAGCTTCTTCCTGGTCGTTTCCTTCACCTCCGACGAGGCGTCGGGCGGGACGGCCAGGAAGATGTGACTGGCCTTCACCTGGGCGCGGGTGAACAGGTCCTTGTTCTGCTCCGCGAACTTTTGCAGGTTGGCGTCGGTGGCGGCGGCGGTGAGATACTTGTTGAAGGCGACGTAGGGGACCATCTTCTTCTTGAGCCAATCCACGTCATGGCCCCCCTCGGCCAGGACCGTCTTGAGGTCGCGCTGCTCCTCGGCCTTCATCCGCCGCTCGTAAGAGGCGACCTCGTCGTCGAGCTCCTTGGGCGTCACCGCCACGCGCTGCTTGGTGAGGAACTGGTCGAGCAGCTTTATGTTGGCGAGGGCGTCGAGGGCGCGCTGATATGCCTCGTTCTCGGCGCCGCGGGGGACGGGATACTGGCTGAGGAACTCGATGAGCTCGCCCCGCGTGATCGGCTGGCCGTTGACGGTGGCGAGGGTCTGGTTCAGGACCTCGGGCCCGGGCGGCGTCGCGGCCTTCGCGGCCGGTGCCGCCGGGGCGACGGCCGGCGCGGGTTGCTGCGCGTCGGCCGCGCGGGTCGTGGCCAGGGCCAGGACGGCCAGGAGGCCGGTGCGGAGGCGCTGTCGCATCGAACGCTTCTCCCTGACGTTGAGACGATTGGGTGTGAATCGATCCGGGGATCATCCTTCGGGCCGCCCGGCCGGCGATGTCGATTCGATGGATTATACGGATCGCGGAGATTCCCGCCGCGCCAATCCGGCGGCCGGCTCCGCGACGCCTCGATCGTCCCGCTCCCCGGACAGAGGCCCGCGTCCTGCTATCGTGCCCGGCCGCCACGTCGCGCCGGCGGTCCAGCCCGCGAATCGACCCCCGGTAGCGGCAGCGTCGAGAAGTCCGACAGTCCGTCGGAGTCGCCGGGGCTCGGGGCGATAATCCTGCTGCGCCCGGGAGATGCGCCCGGATCGCGCCGCGGTTTCGGGTCGCGGGGGTCATTCCTCCAGAGCCCCAGCCAGCTCGGCCTCGGCCAGCTCGCCGGCCACTCGGGCATCCGGAATTCGACCTTCGTGCCGAGCGGGTCGTCGGGCCACTGCTGGATGACCTGATAGGTCAGGCCGCTCAGGAGCCCGTACATCGCCAGCGTCGACCAGACCGACGGCGCCCACATCTTCATCGCCGTCCCGAACGCCTTGTTCAGCCGGGCGCCCCGAAGGTCGACGCTGCAGATCTCATCCAGCAGCAGGTGCGAGAAGAACCCGAGCCCGACGGCCGCCCCCATCATCAGACGGACGGGGTGGCTTTCGGACGGGTAGTGAAGGTAGATCAGCTCCGACCAGACGACCAGAGTCGGGAAGCTGTGGCTGATGCCTCGGTGGACCGCCAGGTGCGAGACCGTCCGGCTCAGGCCGTGGCGGATGATCGCGAAGGTCGCGACCATCATCCAGAGGTGCAGCTCGAAGGCCGGCGGCGGGTGGACCTTCCCCACCTCCTGCCAGACCGCCAGCGCCCCGAGCACGCCGAGGATGCCCGTGAACCCCTTCATCTCGACGCCCGACGGCGAATCCAGGTCGGGCAGCAGGCCGCCGAGCGTCGCCAGCAGGGCCGCGACCGACCCGTAGAGCCAGTGCAGACCGGCCAGGAAATAGGCCGCCGCCGCGTAGCCGCATCCCAGGCTCGAGGCGAAGGCCACGTGTTGGCGGTAGTTGCCCATCGACGGCGCCGGGGTCGGGACGTACGTGCGCAGAGTCCCTTTCCCATCCGTCGAGATCGGCACCCCCGGGGCGACAAGGAGGCCCCATCATCGCCTCGGCGGCGGCCCGAGCGACACGCCCGGCTGGGTATACGCCGGGGCATCGCTCGCCGGGAAGGTCTCCTCCAGGGCCTCGTCGATCTTGCTCAGCGGCTCCGTCTCGAGGATATCGACCAGCCCCCCGCGCTGATTCATGTCGCCCCCGATCTCGCCCGGCGGAAGGACCTCGGGCAGCGATCGGGGATCGGTGAAGCTCGAGTGCATGGTCGGGTGGTTCATGGAATCCTCATCGGGCGGGGGCCCGGGCCGGGATGGGCTCGGTGCGAACAGTGAACCTTGATGCACTTCCCGCGCCGTCGGTGCGCCGTGAGCATGCGTGCTCCCGCCCTCGGGTCGTGGGTCCGTTTACGCTCGGCGGACCCAAGCCCTGGCGCCGACCGAACCCGAGCGTAGACCTTGCGTTCGCTTTCGTGCAGCTTCGTGCGGGATGAGACCTGGGGCCCGACCTCGAACCGCCCTCGACCGGCCGGTCCAGGGGCACCCGCCACCATCCGGGACTGAGGCCCTGTGTTCTCGGGACCCGCGCCGGGGCCGGGCGGCCGGGCCTCGAACCGGCTCACGACCCGCCCGATGCCCTGCTGGAGAAATCCCAGCACGTTGCTTAAAGTGGAGCGGACGCAACTCGGCCGATGTGGCCCCCGGGGAGTCCCGATGACCGAGGATCACCACCTGCCGCCCGGACTCGCGATGCGATGCATGGAGATCCGCGGGGGCAGCCGGGCCGTCGAGGAGTCGCTGAGCACGCCGGGGCTCGACGGCTGGGTCTACAGCCGTCCGTATGAGGGGGACGAGCGGGGTGGTGACGTCTACTACGTCTCGCTCTGCGGCGGCGGGCTGATCACGCGGATCGTCGTCGCCGACGTCTCGGGCCACGGCGCGAAGGTCGCCGACTTCTCCGCCGCGCTTCGCGAGCAGATGCGGAAGAACATCAACACCAAGAGCCAGACCCGGCTCGTGAAGGCGCTGAACCGCGAGTTCGGCGAGTCGGCCCAGTCGCTCCGGTTCGCGACGGCCGTGGTGGCGACGTACCTGGCCAACCTCCGCCGCCTGACCGTCTGCAACGCCGGGCACCCGCGCCCGCTCTGGTATCGGGCCGCGAGCGGACAGTGGGACTGGCTCGACCACGCCCCCGGCGTGGCCGGCAACTTCCCGCTCGGCATCGACGACGACTCGCCCTACCGCCAGTTCGCCGTCGACCTCGGGCCGGGCGACGTCGTGGTGTTTTACACGGACGCGCTGACCGAGGCGGGCGATGAGTCGGGACGCCTGCTCGGCGAGGACGGCCTGATCGCGATCGCCCGCGGCCTCGACCCGGCCGCGCCCGACCGGATCGGCCCCGCGCTGCTGCGCCGAGGTCGAGCGCCACCGCGGCGGCCGACCCGCCGACGACGACGTGACGCTGCTCACCCTCGTCCATAACGCGGGCGGGCCGCGGGGGCCGTCGCTCGGCGAGAAGCTCGACGTTTATGCGAAGGTCTTCGGCCTCAAGGCAGTCTGATCGTAGGGTCCGCCATGCGGACCATCGTCGGGCCGATGGCCTCGACCGAAGACGGTCCGCATGGCGGACCCTACGAGTCACGCCGCCGTGAGCCAGCTCCGGATCCGGCCGAGGTTGTCGCTCCACTCGGGGCCGATCCGGCGACGGCCGTAGGCGTCGTAGAGGAGGTCGAGCGTCTCGACCAGATGGCGGAGGCTGTCCACGCGGGCCCAGTGGATCTCGTGGTGCCCCTTCCCTTCGGCCTTCGGCAGCGCGGCGCCGGTGACGGCGAGGGTCTCGGCCTGGAGGGTCAGCTCGTACTGGAGGCCGTGGCGGACGACGATCATGCCGGCCTTCCGCGGGAGCTTGCCCGACTGGAGGGCGCGGAAGGCCTCGGGCAGGCGGGTCGGGCCGGCGTCGGTGAGCTGGTCGCGGCCGTTCTCGCCGCGGGGGCAATCGAGGACGAGCGTCTTGGCGAGCATCACGGTCGCCTCGGAGTCGTCCGGCAAGCGTGATCGTGTCGCCCTCGTTCTGGAGCCGGTGCCAGAGCCAGAGCAGGAACTCGTTGCCCCAGAAGTCCCGGCTCGAGGCGTCCGAATCGGTCCAGGCGACCGTCGACCCGACCGAGCCCTCGCCCGCGAAGGCGACGGGTCCGTTGTCCTCGACGGCCCGCCCTTCCCCGCGGGTCTCGGCCATGAAGTGCGCCAGGCTTCCCGAGGTGATCGGGTCGAGCGTGCGGTCGAAGGTCTCGCGGAAGAGCGTCTGCAGACGCTCCAGTACGCTCGCGGACGTCGCGCCCGCGTACAGGACGTTCTGCTGGCCGTCCCAGAGCACGGGATAATAGGCACTCTTGCGGAACCGGCCGTCGGCGGCCTCGGCCTCGGCGCGGAGCCGGGCGGCCTCCTTGGCCTCCTGGCGCTGGGCCTTGGTCGGGTAGCCGCTCGGGTTCATCGACGCCCGGGCGTCGGTCTCGATCTTCGTGTAGGCGCGGAGGAGCGAGGCGGGGATCTTGTCGGTGTCGACGCGGATCGCCATGTGGAGGGCGTCGTTGACGACGTTCTTGCCGAGGTCGATCGTCGTGTCGAGGACGTGGTCGCCGCCGGCCCAGCCGACCGCGACGCCGTCGGCCGGCTGCCCGGCCCCGTGCTTGCCGATGGCGTGGGCGCGGGCCTTCTCGAGGATGTCCTCGCCGAACGGAAGCGGGCCCTCGCCGCCGACCCGATACCGCACGTACGTCACGCGACCGGCCAGGAAGCCCATTGTCTCGCCCTCCGTGGTCTGCTGATCCATCGAGGCCCGCGGCCCTCGCCTTCGGACCGCTATGGGATCGGCACGGCGACGGGCCAGGCTCGACGTTTCGAGGGCATCGCAAGGCCCGGAACGGCCGGAGCCGCCGGGCCCGGGGATCGTGACGGCTGGGCAAGAGTTGCCGGGGCGGCCGGCCCCGCCGGGCTCACTTCACGGTGATGTGGTCCTTGATCCAGCCGAAGATCCCCTCCTTGATGCCGTCGACCTTCATCACGTCCTCGATCGTCTCGTAGGGCCGCCCCTTCACGATGGCCTCGGAGCGGACGGGGCCGATGCCGGGGAGCTCCTGGAGCTCCTCGGCGCTTGCGGTGTTGATGTTGATCTTCCGGCCCGGCGCGAGGGCGGCCTTCTTGCGGGATTGCTGGGCCGGATGCTCCTCCTCCTCGGCCTCCTTGGCCGCGGCCTTGGCCCGGGGCGACTCGGCCTTGGCCATCGGCTTCTTGGCCGCCGTCTTCGTCTCGACGACGGCGGGCGGGCTCGCCGTGAGCCGGGGCTCGATCGCGTTATAAACCCTGGCGGGCACCTCCTCGACATTCTTGAGGTCGGCGACCGTCTTGAAGGGCCGAGACTTGATGATCGCCGCGGACCGCGCGGGGCCGATGCCGGGCAGTTCCTCGAGTTCCTCGGCGGTCGCGGTGTTCAGGTCGACCTTGCCGGTGGTCGGTGCCCCGCCCGCGGTCCTGGCCTTGCTCTCGGCCTTCTTCATCGGCTCTCTGGCGGGCTTCCTCGCGGTCGACGCGGTGACGGTGACCCTCGGGGCGAGGTCGTCATACAGGCGGGTGGAGATGCCGTCCACGTCCCTGAGGTCGGCCACGGCCTTGAACGGCCGGGCCTTGATGATCGCGGCCGCGCGCGACGGGCCGATGCCTGGCAATTCCTGAAGTTCGTCGGCGGTCGCGGTGTTGAGGTCGACCTTTCTGCCCGGCGTCACGATCTCCTTGGTGGCGGCCTTGGTCTTGGCCTCGGCCTGCTTCATCGTGTCCCGCGCGGTCGACTTTTTGGCCGTCGAGGAGGCCGCCGAGACCGAGACGAGCGGGGCGAGCTCGTCGTAGACGCGGGTCGAGATGCCGTCGACGTCCTTGAGGTCGGCGACGGTCTTGAACGGGCGGGCCTTGATGATGGCGGCGGCTCGGGCCGGTCCGATCCCGGGCAGCTCCTGCAGCTCCTCGGCCGTGGCCGTGTTTAGGTCAACCTTCGCGGCCTTGGCCTTGGGGGCCTGCGACTTCGTTTTCGTGCTGGTGGCCTGGCCCCACGCGGGGGCGGCGAGGCCGAGCGCGAGGGCCAGTCCGAGCGAGAGTCCTGCGAGGCTGGGACGCATGGCGGGCGACTCCGAGGGAGGAGGACGGCGTCCGTTAGGCCATGGGCGGAGTCCACGTCCGAGTGGGATGCGTAGCATCGCCAATCAATGTAACAGACCGCGGGCGTCGAGAATCCAGGCTTGTGGAACCGACCGCGCACTTCCCGGCGTGGAGCCCCGAGACCGGCCCCGGTCCCTTGAGCGGGCGGCGCTTGCCTCTTATAAAGGCCCCTACCCCGTTCACTCGACCCGTCCCCGAGGACTCTGCTCCCATGATCCGCCTGCTGCCACTGGCCCTGCTCGCCCCGCTCGCCGCGTCGTCCCTGATCCACGCCGCGGACCCGAAGACGTCCGCCCCGGGCCCTCGCCTGTTCGAGATGCGGACGTATCACACGCACCCGGGCCGGCTCGACGCCCTCAACGCGCGGTTCCGCGACCACACGAACAAGCTGTTCGTGAAGCACGGCATGGAGCTCGTCGGCTACTGGACGCCTCAGGACAAGCCCGACACGCTGGTCTACATCCTCGCCTACCCGAGCCGCGAGGCCCGCGAGGCGTCGTGGAAGGCCTTCCAGGCCGACCCCGACTGGAAGGCCGCCCGGGAGGCGAGCGAGAAGGACGGGAAGATCGTCGACAAGGTCGAGTCCGTCTTCCTCGACCCGACCGACTACAGCCCGATCAAGTGAGCCCATGCCCAGCCTCGACGCCGGCCCCCGACCTCGACGCGATCCGCCGCGCCTCCGAGCGGCTGGCCCCCTACATCCACCGGACGCCCCTGCTCTCGTCGCGGACGCTCGACGGGCTCTGCGGCGGGTCGGTGGTGCTCAAGGCCGAGAACTTGCAGAAGGTCGGCGCGTTCAAGATCCGCGGGGCGTTGAACGCGATGTTGCAACTCGACGACGCCGCGAAGGAGCGCGGCGTCGTCACCCACTCCTCGGGCAACCACGCCCAGGCCCTGGCCCGCGCGGGGCAGATCGTCGGCGTGCCCGTTTGCGTGGTCATGCCGAGGACCGCCCCGGCGATCAAGCGGGCCGCCACCGAGGGCTACGGCGCGACCGTCGTCCCCTGCGAGCCGACCCTGGCCGACCGCGAGGCGACCGTCGACCGCCTGATCGCCGAGCACGGCTACGCGCTGATCCACCCGTTCGACAACTGGCACGTCATCGAGGGCCAGGCGACGGCCGCCTGGGAGCTGCTCGACCAGGCCGGGCCGCTCGACGTCGTGATCTGCCCCGTCGGCGGCGGCGGCCTGCTCGCGGGGACCGCGCTGACGGTCAAGGGCCGGTCGCCCTCGACCCGCGTCGTCGGCGCCGAGCCCGCCGCGGGCCGACGACGCGAAGCGTTCGCTCGAATCGGGCCGGATCGAGCCCTCGCACGACCCGAAGACCGTCGCCGACGGCCTGCGGACCTCGCTCGGCGAACGGCCGTTCTCGATCATCCGCGGCCGCGTCGACGCGATCGTCACGGCGACCGAGGCCGAGATCCTCGAGGCCATGCGGTTCGTCTGGGAGCGGTTCAAGGTCATCATCGAGCCGTCGTCGGCCGTCGCGGTGGCGCCGGTGCTTACGGGCTCGCTGCCGGTCCGCGGGCTGAGGGTCGGGGCGATCATCTCCGGGCGGCAACGTCGACCTCGACCCGCTCTTCCAGGCGCTGGCGGCGAAGTGGCTCTGCTAGGGTCGGCTCGGCCCACCCCAGAGGAGGGCCACAGCGAGGATCAAATTGATGATAAACAACGCATGAAAGTAGAGATGGAGCGCGTTCGGCCGGGGATTTTCGCCGCGCGAGGCAGGACCTGGTGGGTGCCGGCGTACATCCTTGAATAGAGCGCCCTCGTTCTCTCATCGGTTCCCCGGACGTAGGGGATCCACCACATGGCGATGGCTGAAGCCACGGTCACGGCGCAGTAGATGACCCAGTAGACCCGCGCGAAGTCGGGAGCCGGCCTCCGCCAGTAGTAGAGCGCGAACGCGGCGGCAAGGCCAGGGAACAGGCTGTTAATCAGCGTCGCGATCCACACCTTGGTCGGCCCCAATGCCGCGCGAACCTGGCGGCCGTGCGACCAGCCGGGAATGTGGACCAGGTCATGCAGCGCCACCGCGAGGAACTGCACGACGATCAGAACGGCGAAGACCGTTGGCATCAGGGTCGGCTCCCATCCCGAGCGTCAAGGCGCTCCTTGATCAGCGCGGCCACCAGCGCATGGACCCGCGCATCGAAGTGGTTGTCCCCGGGATGGACGCGGTAGTTGCTCCCATCCCCCAGCGCATCGCGGAAGGCCGGCAGCAGGTCAAGCACGTCGAAGCCAAGCCGCCTCGGCCGTCTGCCGAAGTTCCTCGTGGGCGCTCTCGAGCGGATAAGTTCGGAAGTCGACCATCAATGGGACGATCAGGAGCAGCGGCCGGGATGAGCTTCGTGGTTGAGCGAGCCTGGCGAACCGGTCGAGCGCGGCGTTCAGCTCGGTCCAGCGACTCGTAAAGGTAGGATCGTCGCGGCGATAGTCGTCGACGACGGACTGGTGATAGCGATCGAGACTCGGCGATTCGACCCGGCCGAGGATGTCGTGCAGCCCGCGGAAGGCCAGGCTCGACCGGCCGAGGGTCCCCGTGACGCGCTCCAGCAGGCCGAGGAATCGCGATCGCGGCCCGGGACGAGGCCCGAGGTCGTTGGGATAGAACGCGAGGATCGCCGTGCCGGCGCGACGGCCTTCGGGCACGCGGGCGAGCGATTCGAGGTCGCGCTCCATCCCCGCGCCGCGGACGCCGAGGCTGTAGACGCGGACCCCCCGGCCCTCGCTCCGGTAAAGGTCCTCCAGGACGTTGCCGAACCGCTCCGACTTCTTCACGCCGTGGCCCCAGACGAACGAGTCGCCCACGAGCACGATGTCGTCCGGCGTGACTTGCTCCAGAGAGTAGCGATCGCGATAGCCCTCGTAGTCCTCGTCGAATCCCGACGTCGACGCGACCCAGGCCCAGAGGGTGAGGTCGAGCAGCGATAAAGCCGCCAGCGCGAAGCCGACGGCGAGGATCGCGCGGCGAGCTATGATTCCCCGCTGGAACCGGTCGAACTCGCCCACGATCAAGGACCACGCGATCAGCAGGCGAACGGCCGGCAAAATCGCCGTGATGCCGGGGATCTGGCGGACGGCCTCGTTGATCGGCGCGAGGAAGGTCGAGGCGACGGCCAGGGCATATCCGGCCCATCGCGCCCGCTCCCAGCGAGCGGGAGTGAGCAGCAATCCCAGCGTCACGACGTTGAGAATCTGATAGACGAGCAGGCTCGCGGAATAGCGGCCCAGGACGACCGGGGCGGTCGAGCGCGTGAGGGCGGTCGCCGCGGCGAGGCCGGCGAAGGCGAGCGTGGCGATCGCGTGAGGCCATCTCGGGGCGGGGCGAAGTTGCGGCTCGTGCGTCATGCCCCTCGATTCTCCCCCTCGGGTCCGATCCCGCTATAATGACCGATCGTCGGGCCGAAGCCATATCGTAAGACCGACCGAATTCGAATCCGAAGCGGGAGCCCGAGCCGTGGCCGACAATCATGCGTTCGACGTCGTGAGCGAGATCAACCAGGTCGAGGTGCACAACGCCGTCACCCAGGCGCAGCACGAGATCGCGGTGCGTTACGACTTCAAGGGGACGCGCGCCTCGATCGACTACAACAAGAAGGAGAATACGCTGACCCTGCTGGCCGACCACAAGGGGCAGCTCGAGACGGTCATCCAGATCCTCAAGGAGAAGATGGCCAAGCGCGGCGTCGCGGTGAACGCCCTGAAGCGCGGGAAGATCGAGGAGGCGACGCACGACTCCGTCCGCGAGACCCTCACGTTCCACTCGGGCATCGAGGGCGACGACGCGCGGAAGATCGTCAAGCAGATCAAGGGGCTCGGCCTGAAGGTCCAGTCGCAGATCATGGACGAGAAGGTCCGCGTCACCGGCAAGAAGATCGACGAGTTGCAGCAGGTGATCGCCTACCTGAAGGAGAACGGGCCCGAATACCCGCTCCAGTTCGTCAACTTCAACTGAGACGCGCCCATGCGACGACGCCTGGCGACTCTGCTTGCGGTGGGGAGTCTGCTCGCGATCACCGCGGCCGACGAGCCGACGCGGCCGACGGCCTACCGCGTGACCGTCGACGGCAACATGAAGATCACGTCCTCGCTCGGGCCGACGCTGGTCCGTCGGACGACGGCCGAGTTCGACTACCGCGTGCTCCGGCGCGAGGGCGGGGTCGACGTGGCGCTCGACCGCTTCGCGCTGCGAGTGCTCGCCAACGGTCAGGAGATGGACTTCCTCGACATGAGCCGCTCCCGGTTCATCCTGCGGCGGGCCGACCGCGACGTCGACCTCCAGCGCGACCAGGCGCCGCCGGCCATGCTCCGCGTGTTCGAGCAGTTCGACCCGCCCCTGGCACGGATCGAGCTCGCCCCCGACGGCGGCGAGGTCTCCCGCAAGGAGAAGGAGCAGGACGGCGCGGTCGTCGAGGCCCACGCCGCTCGACCTCGCCCGGCTCTTCCACCCGAAGTTCCCCGAGGGTGAGACGAAGTGGGAGGCCCCCGTCGTCATGGCCTTCGGCCGCAATCAGACCGCGACCGGGGCCCTCCGCTACGCCAAGCGGGCGGCCGACGAGACGTCGAAGGACGGCCTCGTCCAGGTCGACGTGACCGGCTTCCTCAAGGTTGAGGGCAAGCATGACCTGGCCGAGATCAAGCGCGGGGCGTACAAGGTCGCCGGCCGCCAGACCTACGACCCGGCCGCGAAGGACTGGATCTCGGGCCGGCTCGTCGTGACCGCGGGGTTCGAGGCCGTCACGCCCAACGGTGTCACTTTCAAGGCGGACGGGCCAGTCACGTACACGTTAAGCCGGCGCAATGCCTCGACGAAGGCGGCGAAGGGGAAGAAGAAGGCGTCGTGACCTTGGGGACGGACCCGTGCGGAGAGGAGGCGGCGATGCGAGGGTCCTCAATCGTCTCGGCGGCCTTCGGACTGCTCGCGTGCGCGACGACGGTCCTCGGCGCCGAGCCGATGGTCGGTGGCACGCTCTATCGCCTCACGATCGCCTCCGACACCAAGTTCATCAACTCCCGCACGGGGCCGGGCGGGAGCTTGTACTCGATGTCGTACGACTTTCGCGCCGCCCGCGAGGGCGACCGCGTCGAGCTGGCGGTCGACCGGATCATCCACACGACGACGTCGCGGAACAGCGGCGAGACGAACCGCACCGAGATGACCCGGTCGACGTTCGTCCACCAGCCCCCCAAGGGGCAGGCCACGGTCACCGACCGCGCGACCACGAAGCCCGACCTGGTCTCCACCCTCGACCAGTTCGAGGCCCCGTTCGCCGTCCTCACGCTCGACGACGAGGGGGGCGAGATCCGCCGTGAATTGAAGGCGGGGGCCGGCTTCGACGGCTTGGACGTGGACATCCTGCGGGCCTTCTCCCCGAAGTTCCCCAGGGACAAGGCCGAGTGGGATATCAAGCCCCGGTTCTTCTCGCACGAGGTGCCCAAGGGGACACTCCACTATGCCAAGCGGCCGGCGGCGAAGCCCGGCGGGCCGATCGAGGTCGACGTCTCGGGGACGCTCACGCTCGCGGGCAGGTTCGGCGAGGCCGACATCAAGTCCGGCCGTAGCGAGGTCAAGGGCGTCCAGACCTACGACCCCGCTCTCCGCGAGTGGGTCGCCGGCAAGCTGACGATCACGAAGGAGATCGAGTCCGCCAACGCCGGCGGCGAGACCCGGTCGATCCGGACAACGACCGTCGTGACCCTCGTCCGCCAGGACGGGCCGGACGGGGAGAAGGCAGAGGGGAAAGAATCACCCTGAGCGGCGAGACGACCCGGCGCCGCGGATTCCGAGAACGAGGCTGGCTCGGCCTCAGACGATGGAGGGGGCTCCTCGACAATCCGATGCCAGACAGTCCGCCGTCCGGCATCCCCCGCGCCGCACGAAGCCGCGCCGACGTGAACGAAAGGCGGCCGCTCGGGTTCGGTCGGCGCCGGAGCCCGGGTCCGGACGGCGGATCGCCCCGCCGCCCGGCACGCTCCCGGGGCTCGAACGGACCCGCGACCCGATCAAGACCGGCGGCCCGCGAAACGTCGAGTTCGCCGTGCTTGACGCCCCCCGAACCGCGGCCGTAGATTGAAGACATCGAGCCCATCCACGCTCGCGGACAATCGGACGGCGCGAGTCCCGGGGGTTGCGGGGCGGCCGTCGATTCCAATGAATTCGGAATGGAGCCGCCGCAGATGACGAGGCGTGCCCTGTCGATGGCCCTGGCCCTCGCGGCGCTGGGGGCGATCGCGCCCGCCGCCGCACGCGCCGCCGACGACCCGCGATTCGCGATCGGATTCGTCCAGGGGCTGCGAGAGCGCGGGTATTACGACCTGGCGCTCGACTACCTGGCGGAGCTTCGCGCCGACAAGAACCTGCCGGCCGACGTCAAGGCGAAGCTCGACTACGAGGAAGGCCGCACGCTCACCGAGGCGGCGACGCACGGCTCGGACCCCGAGGTCGCCAAGCGGCAGCTCGACCAGGCGCGCGACCGGCTCGAGGCGTTCATCAAGGCCAATCCCGGAAAGTCCGAGACGGTCGAGGCGCTCGTCGACCTGGCCCACCTGCTTTATGAGCGGGGCCGGAACGCGACGATCGAGGCCGACGAGGCCAAGACGCCGGCCGAGAAGGAGACGAAGCTCGTCTCGGCCCGCGGCCTCTTCGGCAGCGCCCGCGACTCGTACAACCAGGCGTTCGAGCGGCTCGACTCGAAGTTCAAGCTCTATCCGAACTTCATCGCGGAAGGCGACCCGATGAAGGCCGAGAAGGAGCGGGTCCACACGGCGCGGATGAACGCCGAGTTGCAGCGCGCCGTCGTCGACTACGAGGAAGCCCAGACGTACCCCCCCGGCTCGCCCCAGCGCACCGAGATCCTCGACAAGACGGGCAAGACGTTCGAGGACATCTACAAGCGCTACCGGACCCAGATGGCCGGGATCACGGCGCAGATGTGGCAGGCGAAGTGCTTCGAGGAGCGCGGGGACCTGAACGCGGCGATGGGGATCTACGACCAGCTCCTCCAGCACGGCGACCCGAGGCTCCGCCGGCTCCAGAAGCAGGTCGACTACTTTCGGATCATCGTCCTTGGCAAGCGGAAGCAGTACGCCCTGGCCGCCGACGAGGCCGCCAACTGGATGCGGATCTTCCCCAACGACCGGAGCTACGAAGGATTGGGTGTTCGGCTCGAGCTGGCCAAGGATATCCTCGCGCAGCTCCCCGACCTGAATCCGGCCGACTCGGAGCGGGCCGTCAAGAAGGCGACCGACGTCCTCGCCGACGTCGTCCGCGTCTACTCGCCGTTCAAGGCCGAGGCACTCGCGCTCCTCCAGAAGCACGCCCCGAAGGTGGCCATCAACGCCGCGTCGATCGCCGGGCTGAAATTCGACGACGCGGTCGGCCAGGCCGACGGGGCGATCTCGACCTCGGAGTACGACAAGGCCATCGCGATCCTCCGCGTCGCGCTCAAGAAGGGCACGGGCGTCGAGCCGCTCGACAAGCTGAACAAGGCCCGCTACACGCTCGCCTTCTGCTGCTACATGACGAAGCGTTACTACGAGGCCGCCGTCCTCGCCGAGCACATCGCCCGCCGCTACCCGGGGGCCGAGTGGGCGGCGAAGGCGACGGAGATCGCCAACGCGTCGCTCGTCGACGCCTACAACGAGGCCGGGGCCAACGGCCGGCCGAGCTACTGGCCGGGGGACCTCCGCCGCCTCGAAGACCTCGGCAAGTACGCGGCCGAGACCTGGCCCGACGCCGACCAGGGGGACATCGGCCGGATGACCGCCGGCCAGATCGCGCTGGGGAGCGGGCGGTACGCCGAGGCGATCAAGTGGTTCGAGGCCGTCCGCTCGGCCTCGCCCAAGTGGGCCGATGCGCAGGGGTTCGCGGGCGACGCGCACTGGAAACGGTCGCTCGTCCTCCGCGACAAGGACGCGAACTCGAAGGAGGCCGACGCCGAGGTCCAGAAGGCGATCGGCGCCTATCAGGCCGCGATCAAGACGCGCAAGGGCGCCGGCGCGGGGGATGCGGACCTCGGGCTCGTGGGCAACACCTGCGACCTGGCGACGATCGACATCGAGGTCGGTAAGCCCGAGGACGCCCTGAAGCTGGTCGAGCCGAGCATCAAGGCCCTGGGCATCGCCGGCAAGTCGCCGACGGTCGCCTCGGCGCTAGCCCGGATTCTTGCGATCCGGCTCCGCGCCAATGTCGCGGTCGGCCAGGTCGACAGGGCGCTGGCCGACATGAACGCGCTGGAGCATTCCGGCGGCGCCGGCAGCGACCGGGCCCAGCTCTATTTCGAGCTGGGGCGGCTGCTCGAGAAGGAGATGGAGAACCTCCGCAAGAAGAACAACACGGCTGCCCTGGAGCGGACCCAGGCGGCGTATCGCAAGTTCCTCTCGGCGCTGGCCGCGAGCAAGTCGGGCCAGACGTACGAGTCGCTCATGTGGGCCGGCTCGAACCTGCTCAAGCTCGGCGCGGCCGACGAGGCGTCGGGGATCTTCGACGAGATCCTCAAGGTCTACGGCGAGGACACGCAGTTCCTCGCCAGGCCCGGCGCCACGCAGCGGATCCTGCTGGTGAAGATCCGGCAGGTCTCGGCGCTCCGCCAGAAGGGGTCGCTGCCCGAGGCCGAGGAGCTGCTCAAGCGGGTGATCGAGCAGGACCGCCGGCTCCTGGAGGCCCAGATGGAGCAGGGCTATCTGCTCACGGCGAAGGCGGCCGCCAAGCGCGGGACGTGGGCCGCCGCGACGAAGTACTGGGAGAACCTCGCCCTGCTGCGGCTCGGCCCGATGAGGCCCAAGCCTATCGAGTATTACGAGGCCTGGTTCCAGGCCGCCAAGGCCCTCCAGGCGAGCGGCGACTCGACCCGCGCGAAGCAGGCCCTGGCCGGCGTCATGCGGCTCTCGCCCCAGGTCGGCGACCCGGCGATGAAGGCCAGGTATCAGGAGTTGCTCGGGCAGTTGAAATGACGTTCTGTCGGGCGGGCACCGCCTGCCTCTCACGATCACGATCACGAAAGCGGAAAGCGGAAAGCGGAAAGCGGAAAGCAGAAGGCAGCGAGCAGAAAGCACAAAACAGAGGGCGCATACGAAGAAACTCTTCTCTTTCTCTGCCTTGTGCTTTCTGCTTTCTGCTTTCCTTCCCACCGGTTAAGAGCCGTCGTCGAAATTCGGAGAGCCAGGACCAACCCATGCCGCGACGCATCCTCGCCCTGACGATCGCCCTGGCCCTCGCCTCCTCGGCCCGGGCCGACCTGATCAACCTGATCCCGAACTCGACGCTCAAGGTCCCCGGCGGCGCGATCCGCGGGACCATCACCGCCGAGACGCCGACCGAGGTCACGGTCCGCGTGGGGACCGGGACGCAGGCGGTGCCCGTCAACCAGATCGCCTCGATCCGCTACGACGGCCGGCCCGGCACCTTCGACCTCGCCGCGGCGCGGGAGTCGGCCGGGAACCTCGCCGAGGCGGCCGACCTCTACAAGAAGGCCGCGGCCGAGTCGGACACAAAGCCCCTGATCGCCGCCGACGCCCTGTTCCACCAGGCGAGCGTCACGGCCGACCTCGGCCTGACCGACCCGGCGAAGACCGACGCCGCAATCGCGCTCTTGACGACGTTCCTCAAGACGAATGCCAACGGCCGCCACGCCGTGCCGGCGCTGGAATCCCTGGCCAAGCTCCAGATGCAGAAGGGCAGCTTCGACGCCGTCGGCCCGACGATCGACCAGCTCGCGAAGATCCCCGGCACGGCCGACCGCGCGGCGGTCCTCCGCGCCCGGGTCGCGAGCAAGAAGGGCGACCACGCCGCGTCGATCGCCGAGCTCGACCAGATGATCGGCTCGGCCCCCGAGGGCTCGACCAAGCGGCGGGACGCCCAGCTCGCGAAGGCCGAGAGCCTGGTCGGGCTCAAGAAGTTCGCCGAGGCCGAGGCGCTCGTCCGCGGCGTGATCGCCGGCGCCCCGGCCGAGGACGCCACGACCGAGGCCCTCGCCTACAATACCCTGGGCGACTGCCTGCTCGCGGCCAACCGCCCCAAGGATGCCCTGTACGCCTACTTACATACCGACCTGCTCTTCTTCAAGGACAAGGAAGAGCATCCCAAGGCCCTGGCGAAGATCGTCCAGGTCTGGCGGCAACTGAAGCGCGACGACCGTGCCGACGAGGTGCTGGACCGGCTGAAGGCGGAGTATCCCAAGAGCCCGTACGCCGCCGCGGCGGGGCCGAAGGCGGGCGGGTGAGAACGCTCGGGCGTCTCACTTCGCAGCGGCGGCACGAATTGCCTTGGAGTCGGCCTTCCAGGGGATCGCAGCCGCCTGGTAGATCGCGCCGGATTGCTTGTCCTGGACGAAGATCACAAGGTCCAATCGCTCGATCTTCCAGGACGGGTCGAGCGCGAAGCTCAGGTCCACGCTCGCGTCGGACTTTTGCGCGAGCTTGATGAACTTGTACTTGGTCGCCCGCGCGGGGAAGCGGGCGGTGAGGGTCTTGTGGGCGTTCTCGCCCGAGCCGACCTGCGTGACGACCTTGTCGTCGCGGAGCACGGCGCAGACGAGGAGGTCCCGGCCCGCGACCTGCGCCGAACGCCCCGCGACCTTGATCGTGAGGTCGGCGGACCGGCCGCCGTCCTTGAGGTCGAGCGTCGGCGTGATCGCGACCTCGGGCTTGCGGGACCTGGCCTGGCGGATCGCCGCGGCGGCGCTCTCGGGATCGCGGCCGTTGACGGGCTGGAGGCCGTCGATCATGACCATCGGCGTGTAGTAGAGCCCGTAGTCGGCGTTCTTGGGCCCCTTGTAGAGCGTGTTGTAGGCCATCTGACGCTGGCTGTAGAGGGCGTCCGAGAACGGGTCCTTCCACGGGTCGTTGAAGTAGTCGACGTGGAAGGCGACCGGCACGACCCCGGGGTCGCGCTCGCCGAGGGTGCCAAGCAGCCGCTCGGCCTCGGGGCACATGTCGCAGCCCTGCGACGTGTAGAGCTCGACGAGGACCAGCCGCTTCGAGCCGCCGTCGACCGGACCCTGCGCGTGCGCCTGGCCGGCGTGGAGAGTGAGCGTCGCCGCCAGGGCCAGTCCACGGGCAATGGATCGCATCGTCTCGACTCCTCGAGGGGCGTTGCCGGGGGTGGATGAGGAACGTGGTCGATAGGACGACCGGTCGCGCCGACTTATTCGATGGGCGCGTCGATTTCGCCGCGCGCTTCCTCGCGCGTCGGTCGCGCCCGGATTCTTGCCCGGATTCTCTGTCAGGCAGCGACGAGCGCCGCGACTAATCGCACCGACGTCGGCCGCCGGCCGATCAAGAAGGAGGCTCCGTCTCCGGCTCTTCAGGAGGATCACAGGACGATGAGGACGTTTCGTTCGCGCGCCCGGCTCGGCGCACTGGCTCCGATTCTTGCGCTGGCGCTGGCATCGCCCGCCTCGGCCGACCTGCTCCACATCACGGTGAAGAACGACCAGCCGGGCGGCGGCTTCGCCCTGTCGCAGGTCTGGTTCGGCGCCCACGACGGGACGTTCTCGACGTTCACCAACGGCGGCGCGGAGACTGGCCAGCCGATCGAGTCGGTGGCCGAGCTGGGCGACCCGTCGGCGCTCCAGGCCGCGTTCCTCGGCCACGGCTCGCAGACGGTCGTGGGTCCGACGCCGATCACGCCCGGTCTGACGATTTCGGGCACGCTCGACGTGACCAATCCGACGGCCGACCGCTACCTGAGCTTCGGCGCGATGGTCGTGCCCTCGAACGACTTCTTCATGGGCAACGCCGACCCGAAGGCCTTCGCCCTCTTCGACGCCGCGGGCCACTTCAACGGGCCGCTGACGATCCAGGTCTTCGGCCGCAACGTGTGGGACGCCGGCACGGAGGCCGACAACATCAACTTCGGCGCCGCCTTCATCGTGGGCGACAACGCGACCGACCACGTGGCCGAGAACGGGACGGCCTCGCTCGTCTTCGGCGGGAACACCGACCTGACGACGTACCTGAATAGCATCCTCGGCAAGGCCACGCCGGGCGGGTACGACATCTCGCACCTGATCTCGCCCGAGGACCTCGTGGCGACGATCACGATCACGGCGGTGCCGGAGCCGTCGTCGCTGGCACTCGGGTTGATCGGGGCGGTCGGGCTGGCGGCGGCCGCGCGGAAGGCGCGTCGTGCGAAGGCTTCGGATTGAGCCACGCTGGCGACCCCCATCCTCCCCCGCAAGGGGGGGGTGGATCTCAAGAAGGTGTGTGTGAAGGGGGCTGGAGCGGGTCGGCGGACTGCCCACCGATCGCGGCCGATCGAGCCCGGCCTTCGCGCCGAACCGGACCGACTTGGCGGGCGACGCCGGGGTGCGAAACGAACCCAATCCCGCCGGCCGTTTGCCGAAACAAAGCCAATTCCGGCCCCCGAAACAAAGCCAATCCCCCGGCCGCCGAAACAAAGCCAATCCCGGTCCGTTCGCCACCGTTCAGCTCCGCACGTCGGCGCACTCGTCGAGTCGCACGAAGGCGAACGAAAGGCGGCCGCTCGGGTTCGCTCGGCGCGGGGCCTCGGGTCCGCCTGGCCCGGGGCGCCGGGTTCGCTCGGCGCGGGGGAACCCCGGGGGCATCCCCCACGGAGTCTCAGATCCCGACGCCAGGCCTCAGACCTTCTCCGGCATCGTGAACGGCGACCGATACTCGCGCGTCAGCAGGGCATTGGCCTGCGGGTCGCCCGAGAAGGTCTCGGCTCTTCGGGTCGAAGTTCAGCGCCCGGCCGGCCGGTAGGCGATGTTGCCGAGGTGGCAGAGGGCGCTGGAGCGGTGGCCCTCCTCGATCTCGGCGTGGAGCTTCTTGGGGTCGCGGGCGAGGACGGCCTCGATGAAGTTGGCGAAGTGGTCGCCGCCGCCGCTCGCCCTTGGGGCCGGGCTCAAGGACTTGGCGTCGGGGGCCCGAGGAAGGTCTGCCACTTGTCGCCGTCGACGACGAGGAAGCCCTTCGGTGCCGTAGAAGATGTTGCCGATCTTGACGCCCTGCTCGGCGTTGGTCGGCGAGGCCGCGGACCTCGAAGATCAGCTCGCAGTCGTCCCAGCGATAGGCAGCGATCAGGGTGTTGGGCGTCTCGCCGTCGTCCTTGTAGCCGAACCGGCCGCCGGAGCTGACGATCTTCGTCGGCCAGGTCGTCCTTGCCGAGGCCCCAGCGGGCGACGTCCATCTGGTGGATGCCCTGGTTGCCGATGTCGCCGTTGCCGTAGTCCCAGTTCCAGTGCCACTCGTAGTGGAACCGGTTCGGGTTGAACGGCCGCTCGGGCGCGGGGCCGAGCCAGAGGTTGTAGTCGACGCCGGCCGGCACGGTGCCGTCGTCCTTGTGGCCGATCGAGCCTCGGGGCTTGTAGCAGAGGCCCTTGGCCAGGTAGATCTCGCCGAGCCCGCCCGAGCGGAGGAACTCGACGGCCTCCGGCCACGCCCTTCGACGACGCGGCTCTGCGTGCCCGTCTGGACGACCCGCCCGTACTTGCGGGCGGCCTCGACCATCTTCCGGCCCTCGACGACGTTGTGGCTGACCGGCTTCTCGACGTACACGTCCTTGCCCGCCTGGCAGGCCCAGACGGTGGCCAGCGACGTGCCAGTGGTTCGGCGTGGCGATCGAGACGGCGTCGATGTCCTTGTCGTCGAGCACCCGGCGGAGGTCCTGGACGCACTCGGGCGCCTTGCCCCTCGGCCGCGTCGACGAGGGCCGACGTGGCCGTCGAACAGGCGGCTGTCGACGTCGCAGAGCGTGGCGACGGTCGTCCGCTTGTCCTTGGCGAATGCGGCGATGTGCGACTTGCCGCGGCCGTGGAAGCCGATGACCGCGATCCGGATCTGGTCGTTGGGCCCGAGCGGCCCGCGCGGGCGACCCCAACGCCAGGGCCGCGGCGCCCGAGCCCGCGCTCGCCAGGAACGTCCGACGATTGACGCCCGACATGTTCAGCTCCTGATTGTAGGGACGGATTCGCGGAGGGAGGGCCTACCGGCGGCGATAGGACGATCGTACGATGCCCCGGATCGGGCGTCAATCGCCGGCCCGACCGCGATGAAACCCGCGTGCCCCGGCCGGGGTATCGCGACGGGTTGCCCTCCCCGGCCTCGTCGTCGAGGCCCGAACCGGCAGGAGCCTTGCCATGACCGCTCCGTTGCGACGACTCGCCCTTGGACTGGCGCTGGCAGTCTCGGTCTCCCCGGCGATCGCCCAGTCGCGGCCCGAGGCCGCCGAGACGAAGGCCAGCCCAGACGCACCCCCGCCCCCCCCGGGAGCCTTCAACCCGCTGGGCGACACCGCCCGCTTCACGCGAATGGGCGGCTGGGGCGGCATGGGCTCGGGGATGGCCCAGTTCGGCATGGCCAAGACGATGCTCCTGATGATGCCGCCCGTCCAGAAGGAGCTCAAGCTCACGGAGGGCCAGCTCAAGGACCTCCGCGAGTGGGGCGAAGGCCTGAGGAAGCGCGGCGAGTCGATGTTCCGCAAGCAGGCGCAGGGCGGCAACGCCGGCGAGCCGGACGCCCCGGACGGCGCACCCCCGGGATTGCCCGGCCCGCCCCCCGAGGGCGGCCCTCCGCCCGGGCCCCCGCCGAACCCGATGGCGATGATCGAGCTGATGTCGACGCTCACGCGCGAGGGGGAGTCGGGCCTGGCGAAGATCCTCGACAAGCGGCAGTACGCCCGGCTGAACCAGATCGCGCTCCAGATGGAGGGTATCGCCGCGCTCGCGCGGCCGGAGGTCGCCGAGGCGATCTACCTGAGCCCCGAGCAGGTCGGGGACATCCAGGAGATCCTCAATGGGGCGAAGGCCCAGCAGATCGGCCTCTTCGTCCGCCAGGGCTTCGCGATGCGCGGCGGCCGCGGCGCGAATGTCGAGGCCGCGAAGCCGCGATCCGGAGAGGCCCAACCCGAGGACCCGGAAGCCCAGGCCAAGCGCCGCCAGGCCGAGCGCGAGCGGATGCGGGGCGAGTTCACGAAGTTCCGCGACAGCTCGGACCAGATCCACGACGCGACGACGGCGAAGATCCTCCGCGTCCTCGACAAGAAGCAGCGGGCGCGGTTCGAGAAGCTCCTCGGCGAGCCGTTCGATCCGTCGAAGCTGAGCGGACCGGGCGGCTTCGGCGGCCCCGGCCGGCCCGATGCGGCGGCGAGCGCGACCAAGGGTGCGGCGGCCCCCAAGCCCTCCGAGGCGGCACCGACGCGCGGCTCGTCGCGGCTCCGCGACTCGCGGTTCAAGGGCGAGCCGAAGTCCCAGCCGTAACAGCCGTCAGAGCAGCAGTCCGTCCAGGTTCGCCAGCCCGATCGGCTCGCGGCTGGCGATCGGCTCGGCGTGCTGGACGCCCGCGACGTGGCCCCAGAACCGCGTCCGGTCGAACACGGCGTCGATCACCCCGGGCCGGCCGGCCGGCTGGTTGTCGACGAGCTGCGTCCTGTAGCAGTCCAGGGCGGTGCGCTTGGCCTCGGCGAAGTCCGAGATGTCGACGACGAAGCTCGGCCGCTCGACGATCTTCAGGTGGACGCTGAAGTAGTAGAGCACCCGCGCCGGGTGGAACGGCTCGCCCGCGAGGTCGGACTTCGACAGCTTGCTCCAGAACCGCGCGTCCTCGACGAGCTTCGTGGCCGCCGCGTGGTCGGGGTGGGCGTCCTCCCAGAACGGCGCGAAGAGTAACCTCGGCCGGACCCTGCGGAAGACCTCCGCAACGGCCCGGCGATGGATCAGCGTCGGCTCGAGGCTCCGGTTCGGCAGCCCGAGGTTCTCCCGCCACGGGTTGCCGATCGCGGTATTCGCCGCCGCCGTCTCGGCGCGGCGGGCCTCGACGGAGCCCAGCGGCGTCGGCTCGCCCGAGGTCAGGTCGAGGATACCGACCTTCCAGCCCGAGGCGATCAGCCTGGCGATCGTCCCGCCGAGGCCGAGCTCTGCGTCGTCGGGGTGGGGGGCGATGACGAGGGCGTCGAGCATGGCAGGAGTTCCCCGGCGACGTGGACCGAAAGCGCGAAAGTTTGAATTTCTTGAGAAGATAGGTATCAGCGAACCAAATCGATTGAAGGGAGGTCGGAATCTCCTTGCACGCGGCCGGCGTCCTCCGTACAAAATCACTCCGCCTTCGATCGGATGGGGCGTCAAAACGTGCGGGATGGCCCCGTCCGCCCGGTCACGCCGCACCGTGATCGTACGCGATCGCTCCGACTTCCCCAGGGACTCTCCGCCAGGGATGCGATACGGGGCGATCCCGGCCCGATCGCCGAGCAAGGACGGGAGGGCGGTCCTCCCCGAAACTCCCCCCAGATCCCTCGAAGACCGGAACCCCCCATGCGACGAATCCTGCCCGCCCTCGTACTCCTCGCGGCGTCCTGGCACGGCACCGCGACCCGTGCCGACGTGTATAGCTTCGACACCTATTCGACCGCGGACCAGATGATCTTCTCGCCGCCGCTGGGCGGGACGTTCCCCCTCCATTCGACCGGGACGCAGCACTTCGTCATCGACACGACGATGGGGACGGCCTCGGTGACCTCGATGTTCCAGGGCAGCGATTTCCCCGACCCCTTCGCCCCCGGGACGTTCGACACGTACAACCTTTACAACACGACGACGGCCGGCACCGTGACGGGCGGGCCGTCCGGGTATACGATCACCTTTCCCGTCCTGTTCGAGCTGGACCTCACGAGCGGGCTTGGGGCCGGCTTCAGCTTCGTCACCCTGGATAATGCGACGTTCCAGGCCACGGGCGTCACGGCCTTCCCGTTCCCGTTCCCCACGTCGTTCTCCGACCCGGCTTCGCCCAACGACGGAGTCCTCCTTTACATCAAGGGCGCCCTGGACGTAGGCCCCCTGGGCTTCAGCTTCGATCGCATCGTGACGGCCCCTGAGCCGTCGTCGCTGGCGCTGACCGCCGTCGCCCTCGGGCTGCTGGCGGCCCGCCGCCGCTGGACGCGGCGACACGACCGTCGGGCGGCGGATCGGCCCTCATCGTCGACCACGATTCGCCCGTGATTCGCTCGACCACCCGGATCGCCGCCAGGACCACGGCCATCGTCCCCTGCCCCGGGAAGACCGAGTCGCCGACGACCCAGAGTCCCGGCCCAAGGACATCCGAGCCGACCGCAAGGAACGTGCTGTTGCGCCGCGAGACCGGCGGGCCGCCGACGAGGCCGTCGGTCCGGCGCGTGTAGCGCCGGAAGCTCCGGGGCGTCGCGAACTCGGCGTGGCGCAGGGCCGACAGGGCATCGGGCAGGGCGCGGCGCAGGGCGGAGAGGAGGCGGTCGCGATGGATCGCCTTCTTCGCGGCGTAGTCGTCACGATTAAGGGCCGACCAGTCGGAGGGCCGGGTGTGGGTCGAGAGGGTCGCCACGCGGACGTCGGGTGGCCCATAGCCGGGGTCTTCAGGGAGCGAGAGCGAGATCAGGACGTTGTTGCCGTCATGGATCGGGCGGTCGTAGTCCTGGAGCACCTGGTGGAAAAGCGGAGCGTCGTCGGGGACGACCGCGCGGTCGATGGCGAGGTAACCCGTGACGGCACTCCAGGCGGCGCGCGACCTGGCCTGGCGACGGCCGAGCGTCCCGTCGAGCGAGCGCCCGAGCAGGGCCGCGGCGCGGTCGAGGGGGAGATTAAAGGCGACCTGTCTCGCGAGCAGGCGCTCCCGCCGACGGGTCTGCACGACAAATCCCCCTGCCCCGTCCGATTCGACGCGATCGACGAGGGCGGCCGTGCGGAGGTCGCCGCCCATCAGCGAGAAGCGGTGGCCGATGCCGTCGGCCAGCGCGGCCATCCCCCCGCGCGGGCGGCTCATGCCCAGGCGATAGGCCTGGAGGCAGGCCGCGGCGTTGGCGAACGGGACCGTCTCGGGGCCGGCCTGAGCGGTGTCCTGGAGGAGCATCGCGATCAGCGAGCGGAACGGCACGTCGCCATCGAGGCCGAAAAGGCGAAGGACGTCGAGGGTCGTCAGGGCCCACGTCGAGGCGGCGAGGATGCCCGAGAGCCCGAGGATGCGGAGGTCGTGGGTCAGGTCGCCCAGCGACCGTAAAGGAAGCCGAGGAATGTCGCCGGCCGCCTTGAATAATCTCGTCCCGACCGCCGCCTGAAGTCGCCAGAACAGGCGCTGGGCGTCGGCACGCTTCGGAAACCTCGGCATCCCGTCGGGCGTGATGTCGAGCGTCCGATCCGGCAGGTGGACGCGATAGCTCGGCGAGCGGACGGCGTCGAACTCGACGCCGAGTGTCGCGAGGAGGTCGCCGATCGGCTCGCCTGGCGAGACGCCCACCAGGGCCGTGGCGCCGGCGTCGAAGGTGAACGGGCCACGGTCGAAATAGCCGGCGCAGCCGCCGAGCTTCGTATGGGCTTCGAGCAGCCCGACCCGCAGGCCTCGCCGCTGAGCCAGCGCCGCCGTGGCGAGCCCGCCGATGCCGCCGCCGATCACCACGAGGTCGTATCGCTCGGCCATTGCCGTCGCTCGCATCGCCGGTCTCCAATCCCTGGATAGTGTAGACATCCGGCAATCCTGAGCGTTCCCGAAGCCGCACCGGTCGTGCTAAACTGGCGTTCTCGGTCGGAGCGGCTTCGGCACCCGGCCGCGCCCGGCGCGGGGCGGAGTTCGTTGGCGGTCGAAGGTGAACGGGCGAGCGCGGAGGTTGTCGGGATGGCGGGTTTCGTCAAGATGGCGTCGCTGACCGAACTGCCCCCGGGCTCGGCCAAGGAGGTCGAGCACGACGGGCGGATCTACGCCCTGTTCAACGTCGCCGGCGCGATCTCGGCGATCGACGGCATCTGCCCGCACCAGGGCGGCCCGCTCGCCGAGGGGCCGGTCGAGGGGACGACCGTCACCTGCCCGTGGCACGGCTGGCAGTTCGACGTCCGCACCGGCAAGACGCCCCTGAATGGCCGGATCATCCAGCCCGTCTTCGAGGTGAAGGTCGAGGGGGACGACGTGCTGGTCCGCGTCGGCTAGTATCGCGATCGTACGGTCCGCCAGGCGGAGGCCGGGAGAGGGGCACGCTCAGGACATAAGGCACAAGGCAGAAAAAGCAGAAGGCACAGAGCGGAGACGGACAGGGAGTGTGCGTCCTCCTGATTGGCCTTGTGCCGTCTCCAATCCTGCAGATCGAGCAGGAACTCCCGGCCCGGACGACGGGCCGAGACGATACTGACGCGACGAAACCCAGTCCGAGCCCCCAGAACCTGGTGACCCGCTACCGCCCGTTCCGCAACACCGACCCCCCCGCCCTGGCGGGGCTCTGGAATCGGGGGCTGCCGTCCCTGGGGGTCGCGGTGCCGCTGGGGGCGCACGAATTCGACGCGATGATCGTCGACAAGCCGACGTTCGATCCGGCCGGCCTGGTCGTCGCCGAGGATGAAGGAGGCCGCGCCGTCGGCTTCGCCCACGCCGGCTTCGGCCCGGCCGGGTCGGGCGAACGACCGCGTGCCGAGGATCGCGAGCTGGGGACGATCGCCATGCTCGTGGTCGATCCCGAGCGGGATGACGAGACGCTCGAGCGCGGGCTGATGGAGGCGGCCGAGGCGTATCTTCGCGACCGCGGGGCGCAGGTGATCTATGCGGGCGGCCAGACGCCGGTCAACCCGTTCTACTGGGGAATCTACGGCGGGAGCGAATGCGCCGGGATACTCTCGTCGCACGTCGCCTTCCACCGCGCGGCGCAGCGGTCGGGATTCGAGCCGGTGGCGAACACGGTCCTGCTCCAGGCCGACCTCGCGCAGCCCGAGCCGCGCGACCCGAAGGGGGTGGTGCTGCGCCGCCAGACGCGGCTGGAAGTGCTGGACGACGCGATCACCGACGGCTGGTGGGAGTCGGCGGCGCTCGGCCCGTTCCGGCCGACGCTGTACCGCCTGCTCGCCCGCGACGGCGACGTCGAACTCGCCCGCGCCAGCACCTGGGAGATGGCGGGCTTCGGCCGCGTCGACGGCCGGGTCCATCTGGGCCTCCATGGCGTCGAGGTCGCCCCCGACGTCCGCCGCCAGGGCTACGGCCGCCACCTCGTCGGCGAGGTGATGCGCAAGGCCCGCAGCCAGTGGAACGAGGTCATCGACGTCCAGACCCGCGCCACCAACCTGCCCGCGCTGGGCCTGTACGAGTCGCTCGGGTTCGTCCGGGTCGAGACGGCGACGCTCTACCGGCGGCCGGGGTAGACTGTAGAGGGGAGGGACCGCGATGGCGACTGTCTCCGTGACCGCAGAGGCGCCCGTCAGGCCGGCGGATATGGCCGTGCGCCGGCGGGGCCGCCCGCGAAGGCGAAGGGCCCTTCCGGGATCGTGCTCCGCGGGGTGAGCTTCGCGACCTACCGGGCCCTGCGGGCCGACCTCGACCGGGCCGGCGATCGTGCGCGCCTGACTTTCGACCGGGGCATGCTCGAAATCATGACGCAATCCTACGAGCACGAACAAGGCTCACTCCATCTCTGCCTCCTGATCGTGGCGATCGCGACCGAGCTGGACATCCTGATGGAAGGGGGCGGGACGACGACATTCGCTCGCGAAGACCTGGACCGCGGGATCGAGCCGGATCAGTGCTTCTACATCGCCAACGAGGCGAGGGTCCGCGGAAAAAAGACGCTCGACCTCGCGAGCGATCCGCCCCCGGACCTCGTCGTCGAGGTCGACGTCTCGCGGTCTTCGCTCAGCAAGGCGTCGATCTACGCCGCGATCGGTGTCCCCGAAATCTGGCGGCTCGACGACGGCGTGCTCGCATTCCTCGAGCTCGACGCGCAGGGCGGCTACCAGCCAGTCCAGGTGAGCCGGAGCTTCCCGTTCCTCAAGAGGGCGGAGGTGGAGGACTGGATTCGTCGTCGGGACACGATGGGCCTTCCCAACTGGCTCCGCGAGCTGCACGCCTGGGTCCGCGGTGAACTGGCCGCGCGCAGGGGCGCTCAGGCCGGCAAGTAGCCCCTCGCGAGGCTCGTGAACGCCTCCAGTTGGTCCGCTTGCCAGGCCTCGTCCCGACCGAGCTCCCTCGCCATTAACTCCGCGACGCGCGGGGCCATGCGAATCGCCGCGCGGGCGTCGAGGAAGAGGGCGCGGGAGCGCCGGGCCAGGGCGTCCTCGACGGTCCTCGCCATCTCGTGCCGCGCGGCCCAGACGACCTCGGCGCCGATCGTGGGCAGCGCCGGGTCGAGCCGGTCAGCGAGCGAGGGATCGGCCCGCGCCAATTCCAGGATCAAATGGGCGTCGGACCCGTAGACGGCGAGGTCGCCGAACCGCTCGGCGTCGTCGTGGTGACCGTGGATCGGCAAGGTCGCGGTCACGCACGGGCGCTCGGGCAGCTCGGCCAGGACGAGGGCCTGGTCGACGCAGTCCTCGGCCATGTTCCGGTAGGTCGTCCACTTGCCGCCGGCGATGGTCAGCAGGCCCGAGCCGTCGATGTGGATCGTGTGGTCGCGCGAGAGCGCGGCGGTGTTCTTCGCGTCCCCCGCGCGGACGAGCGGGCGGATGCCCGCGAAGATGCTGAGGATGTCGGACGCGGGTCGGCGGCCGGGTGAGATAGCGCCGGGCCGTTTCGAGGATGAAGTCGATCTCGGCCTCGGTCGCGTGCGGCTCGAGGCTCGGGGCGTCGAGCGGGACGTCGGTCGTGCCGACGAGCGTGTGGCCGTGCCAGGGGATCGCGAACATGACGCGGCCGTCGCTCGTGTGCGGGATCATGATCGCGCGGTCGACCGGCAGGAACGAGCGGTCGAAGACGAGGTGAATCCCCTGGCTCGGCGCGATCATCGGGGCCGACGGCCGGGTCGGCCAGCTTGCGGACGGCGTCGCAGAACGCACCCGTGGCGTTGATGACGACCTTCGCGCGGGCGTGGAACGACTCGCCCGTCTCGACGTCGAGGGCGTCGACGCCGTCGATGAAGCCGTCGGCGTCGCGAGTCAGGCCGGTGACGCGGGCGTAGTTGAGCAGGGTCGCGCCGTGCTCCGCGGCGGTCTGGGCGAGGTTGATCAGGAGCCGGGCGTCGTCGAACTGGCCGTCGTAGTAGATCGACGCCGCCGCGGAGGCCCTCGGTGCGGATCGTCGGGCAGGTGCTCGATCGTCTCCTCGCGCGAGAGGATGCCGCGACGGTCCGAACTTGTACTTCCCCGAGAGGACGTTGTAGACCTTGAGCCCGAGCCCGTAGAACGGCGACTCCCACCAGTCATAGCTCGGCACGACGAACGCCAGGTCGCGGACGAGATGAGGCGCATTCTGACGGAGCCGGCCCCGCTCCTTGAGGGCCTCCATCACGAGCGAGATGTTCCCCTGCTCCAGGTAGCGGACGCCGCCGTGGACCAGCTTGGTGCTCCGGCTCGACGTGCCCTTGCCGAAGTCGTCCCCTTCGAGGAGCAAGACCTCGTATCCCGCGACGCGCGTCGACCGCCACGCCAAGCCCGTCGCGCCGCCGCCGATGATGACGAAGTCCCAGGGCCCCGTCATCACCCGGCACGCTCCGACGCGGCGTCTCCTCCCCCCCGAATCCGCAGAGTCTCACCGGCATGTCCGCGGGAGTTAAGATGGCCAAGGCGCGGAGCTCGACGATGCGTCTGCCCCGCGGACTCACACGTCGAGATGATTCACGGCATGATCGCCAGCCGTCGCTTACGTGAATGCCTGTTGAATGTTACGGCACCGCCTGGCTCCTTCGATCCCACGCGGATTCGGGCTCGCATGGATCCTTCTCGATCTGCTTGATCGGACTGGCCCCGGCCGAAAGTCCATCGCCGAGGAACTCGGCGATCCGTCGACGCGGCCGCCGAACCCGACCCGCGCCGATCGAACCAGGCACATGCACGCCCGATGGCCGACTAGGCACTTGGATGGTCCCGGCAGGAGATTCCGCAAGCGTCTTGGCACCGGCTCAGCCGCGATGAAGCGTCGGGCCTGGCGGCCGCTCGAGCGCCAAGCAATTTATTGGATCGAGGACGATCCGGCCCTCGTCGGCGATCGGCCTCCGAGGATCGGTCGACGTTGACGGATTCGACGGCGAATAATTGCATGCAATCGCCGACGCCGCCTTGTCGGTCTCCGAGGCGTGGGATAGATTGAAATTGGTGCGGAAGTCGGTTCGTCCGAAGGGGTCCGGTCCGACCATGAAAGCCGAGCTGGTGCCGCTCGACGGCGGCCCGCCGATCCAGATCGTCCGCGACGTGACGGTGGTCGGCCGCCGCGAGTATTGCGACGTGCAGATCGACCACCCGAGCCTGTCCAAGCGGCACGCGGTGCTGGTGAAGACCGACGGGCTGCTGATCCTCCGCGACCTGGCGAGCACCAACGGGACGAAGGTGAAGGGCCAGCGGATCCGCTGGGCCGCCCTGCTGCCCGACGACCGGATCGCGTTCGGCTCGCAGAAATTCCGCGTCTACCTCGGCCCGGATGATGCCCCTGCCCCTTCGGAGCGGCCGCGGAAGCGTCCGGTCAACGGCACGGCGCCGCAAGCCGGTTTTCGCGGAACCCTCGCCGCTGGGCACTCCCGTGGTAAAGCCGGCCCCCGTGCCGGTCGCCGACGGGACCGATTCGGACGACTGGCGGCTGGCGATGAAGCCCGCGGCCGCCACGACTTCGATCCCGATGAAGCTCAATGATCATGAGCTGCTGATTGAGGATGACGAGATCGTCGAGGTCGAGGACGACGACGTCATCGAGTTACCGTGACCGGGAGTGCGAGTGAAGAGTGCGGAGTGGAATGACTCCGCCGGATCGCGGCTCTCGCTCTTCGCTCCAACCGACCGTGCGCAACGAGACGCCCCGGCCCCGGGTGAGCCGGGGCGGGGCGCCGTCGAGGACGATCAAGGGTGTCATCGGGGGCGATGGGGCCTCGGTGGCGGAAGCCCCGCGCGGCCGATTCAGAACCCGTCGGTCCGGGGGCGACGGACGTCGCGCCGGATCGGCGGCGTGAGGTTCTCGACCTGGCGGGCTTCCTGGGGCTCCAGGCGGCTCGCCTGCCGGTTCTCGCGCTGAATGGCCTCGTACACCTCCTGGCGGTGCACGGAGATCTCGATGGGGGCCGCGATCCCCAACCGGACCTTATCGCCCCGGATGTCCACCACCGTGATGACGATGTCATCGCCGATGATGATACTTTCGTCGCGGTGTCTCGACAGGACTAGCATCGTAGGGCTCCTTCCTCCTGCCAACGAGGACCGTGACCGTCCGTGGTCACGCTGCCCGGGCGCTCGGAAACCACGACGGGGCTCGGGGATGGTCGACGGTGCGTCGGCTGCATGGCCGTCACGCCGTCGCGCGGAGCGGCGACGGGACGGGCAGCAGCGTGGGTGCGGGCTGGCCGGAGAGCGGGTACCGGACCGCGTAGCGGCTGGACGTCAGCACGAGCTGCCGGCCGAGCCGGCGCGCCGGGTTGAAGACCAGCGGCCCCTGGAGGTTGACCGTCAGGCCACCCCCCTCGCCGCGGTTGAGGATCACGTAGGTGAGCGCCGGCGCTCCTCGTCCAGCTCCAGCGCCGTCCGGTCGCCCGGCCGGAGCTCCACCCGATAGTCGGAGATCGCCAGGGGCGGGGCGATCAGGCCGAAGGCCAGCTCCGGCGCGGTCACGCTCTGCAACCACGTCAGGCCGGCCACCTCGGGGTCGGGGAGCAAGACGAACTGCGTGAAGGCCCGGAACCCGACCAGGCCGTCCGGGATCCGGATGATCTCCGACTCGGACGCCTGGATCGGGCCGAAGCGGGTCGTGATGATGTTCACTTCCTGTTACCTCCGTAGCGTCGGGACGGCCCGGCACGTCGGTGCCGGGTCCCGGCGCGAGACTCGGCCCGCACACGGCGACGCCGGCCGTTCGCTCCCTCGACCCGACTCTGACGGGCCTCGGTCACTCCCGGCCGGTCCGCCGTCGCGGCCCGACGCGGCCACGACGCATCCCTCGGACAGACCCCACCCCGACCCACCGGTTCCTACCGAGGCCCCGAGGCAGGCTTGACCGACCGTTATATCGTCCGCCCCATTTCCGGCGGCCCACAGCCGCTCGCCCGAAATCGCGGCCCATCGGCCTCTTGCGAGGCCCGCACGGATTGGTCCGATCGTAGCGGACCAGACGCATCTTCGACGCGTGCGCATGGCTCTTCGCAGGGTGGGCTCCGCCCACCGCCCGTGCGGCCGACAGTGGTGCGCGGACCCGCCCCGCCCTACGGGAAGCGATTCCCGGGCCTGCCGAGGAGTCCGGCGGATCAGACCTCCGCGTTCCGCACCGACCCGCCCTGCCCCGCCGATCCGCTCCGCCGCCCGAACGCCGCATAGAGCGGCGGCAGCAGGAACAGGTTCAGCAGCGTCGACGTGACCAGCCCGCCCAGGATCACCACGGCCAGCGGGTGCTCGATCTCGTGCCCCGGCTTGTTCCCCGCGACGACCAGCGGGCACCAGCGCCAGGCCCGTCGCCAGGGCCGTCATCAGGATCGGCGCCAGCCGCTCCTCCGAGCCGCGGACAACCAGCTCCTGGCCGAAGGGCATGCCCTCCTCTTCCTCGAGATGCCGGTAGTGGCTGACCAGCATGATCCCGTTCCGCGCCGCGATCCCGAGGACCGTCACAAATCCGACGAGGCTCCCGAGCGACAGGACCCCGCCCGTCAGGATCGACCCCATGACCCCTCCGATCAGCGCGAACGGCAAGGTCAGGAAGACGAGGGCCGTGAGCCGGATCGACTGGAAGTCGAGGTAGATGATCAGCAGGATGCCGACCAGCGAGAAGCGCCGAGAGGATCGCCAGCCGCCGGCGGGATTGCTGGAGCGCGGCGTATTCGCCGAGGAACTCGGGGTGGTAGCCGAGGTCGAAGCTGACCTCGCTCTTCACCTTCTGCTCGATCTCCTTGGCGACGCTCGCCAGGTCGCGTCCCGAGACGTTGCACACCACGTCGAGTTTTCGCGAGACCTTCTCGCGCTTGATGTCATTGGGCGCGGGCACGATCGTCACGTCGGCGACGTCCCCCAGCGGCACCTGTGCGCCCGAGGGAGTCTCGATCAGGAGGCTGCGGACCTTCGAGACGTCGTCGCGGACCTTCTCCGCGCCCCAGACGACGACGTCGAAGACCTTCTGCCCCTGATAGAGCTCGCCGACCTTCGTGCCCTTCAGGAGCGTCGAGGCGGCGCGGCGGACGTCGCCGGGCGTCAGGCCGAGCCGCGCGGCGGCCTCGGGCCGGACCTCGATGTCGAGCTGGGGGACCGTGATGTTCGGGTCGACCTTGAGGGCCGTCACGCCCTCGACCTTGCCCATGACGCCGGCGACCTCGGCCGCCTTCAGGCGGAGCGCATCCAGCTCGGGCCCGAAGATCCGCACGACGATCGTCGCGCCGGCGCCGGTGAGGACTTCCTTGATCCGCTCTTTCAAGTAAGTCAGCACGTCCTTCTGCACGAGCCCCGGATACTCGTCGATGACGTGCTGGATCCGCGCCATCGTCGCCTTGTGGTCGAACGTCGGGTCGACGCTGATCCAGAGCTCGGTGAAGTTCGGCCCGTAGACCTCGTCGGCCACCTCGGCGCGGCCGATGTGCGAGCCGAAGTTGCGGACGCCCTCGAGGGCCTTGCAGGTCCTGGGCGGCCCGGACCGTGAGCCGGCGCATCGCCTCGAGCGACGTCCCCGGCTTCTCGACCCAGTGCATCAGGAAGTCGTTCTCCTGGAAGTCGGGCAGGAACTCCTGGCCGAGACCCATGACCGCATAACCCGTCCACGCGAACGCGCCGATGAGGATGAGGATCGCCCAGATCGGACTCCGCGTCAGCGCGGGCAGAATGGCCCGATAGGGCTTCTTGAGCATCCGGACGATCGGCGACTCCGCATGCCGGTCGGCCGCACCGGGCAGGAGCATCAGCGAGAGCGCCGGCGTGACCGTCAGCGCGACCAGGAGCGAGGCGAGGATCGCCAGCACGTACGTGAGCGCAAGCGGACGGAAGAACGAGCCCGAGAGCCCTTCGAGGAAGAAGATCGGCAGGAAGACGAGGATCACGATCAGGCTGGCGAACACGACGGCCGAGCGGACCTCGATCGACGCCTTGAACACGACCGTCATCGCCGACTCGGGCGAACCCGCGGCGCGGTTTAATCGCAATCGTCGGACGATGTTCTCGACGTCGATGATCGCGTCGTCGACGACTTCGCCCATCGCGATCACCAGCCCGGCGAGGACCATCGTGTTGATCGTCACGCCCATCGCCAGCAGGATCAGCACGGCCGAGATCAACGAGAGCGGGATCGCGATCAGGCTGATGATCGCCGTTCGCCAGTCGAACAGGAACAGGACCAGGATCGCCACGACCAGCCCCAGGCCGATCCACATCGCCTCCGACAGGTTCTCCAGAGACCGCTCGATGAACGTCGCGGGCCGGAAGATCGTCGGGTCGATCTCGACGTCCTTCATCCCGGGCTTGAGCTCCTCGAGCGCCTTCTCGACGTTGCGGGTGACCTCGAGCGTGTTCCCGGTCGGCTGCTTCTCGACGATCAGGAGCAGCCCCATGCCGTCGTCGCTCGCGTCGGGTTTCGCGGCCTCGTCGCCGGACGACGCCGTGGTGATGACGGCGTCGCCGATCGGCGCGGGGAAGCCGATCCTGACCTCGGCGACGTCCCCCACGCGGATCGGCGCTCCGTTGCGGATGGCGACGGGCATCGCCTCCAGGTCCTCAGGCCGGTTGATCGGCGAGCGGTGGCGGACGGCGATCCGCTGGTTCGGCCCGTCGATGAAGCCGCCCGCGGCGACGGCCGAGGCGTCGGCGACGGCCTTGGTCACCGCATCGACGGTGATCGCCGTTCGCCTTGAGCCGGTCGGGGTCGACGAGCACCTGAAACTGCTTGTCGCGCTGGCCCCAGATCGCGACGTTCGCCACGCCCGGGATCGCCATCAGCTTGGGCCGGATCGTCCAGCGGGCCAGCGTCGTCAGGTCCATCTGCGAGAGGACCTTCGACGAGACGCCGATCTTGAGCAGCCGGCTCGTCGACGACAGGGGCGAGAGGATCACCGGCGGCTTGGCGACGACCGGCAGGCGCGTCGCCTCGATCGCCAGCCGCTCCTGCACGAGCTGGCGGGCCCGCATCAGGTCGGCCCCCTCGGCGAAGATCATCACGACCGACGACAGGCCGAGCACCGACTTCGACCGCAAGGTTTTCAGCCCCTGCGTGCCGTTGAGTGCGTTTTCGAGCGGAACGCTGATGAGCGCCTCGACCTCGTCGGTCGACAGGCCCGGCGCCTCGGTCTGGATCTCGACCAGCGGCGGCGCGAACTCGGGGAACACGTCGAGGGGCGCGTTCTTGGCCTTCTCGATGCCGACGACGATCAGCACGACCGACAGGGCCAGCACCAGCACCCGGAGCCGCAAGGACGTACCGACGAGCCAGTTCATCATGGGAGCCATCCGTCCGGAGAAGATAAATCAACCGCAGATGACGCAGATGGCCGCAGATGAAGAAGGAGAAAATCTCTCATTGATTCTCTTCATCTGCGTCCATCTGCGTCATCTGCGGTTAAATCGTCTTGTCTTACTTGCCACCGCCGAACTCCACGCCGAACAGCTCCGCCGCCCCGTCGGTGACGACCTTCGCCCCCGGCTTCGGGCCCGGCGGAGAGGCTCGCGACGTCGCCGACGACGGCCTCGACGCGGACGCGGCGGCGGGCGTACTTGTGCTTGTCGAGCGACTCGTAGACCCACGTCCCGCCGTCGATGTCGCGGAGCAGCGACGCGCGGGGGACGGCCAGGCCCGACCTCGTGCCCTTGAGCGGCAGCGTGACGCCGACGCGCTGGCCGGGCCGCAGCCCGCCGTCCTTGTTCTCGACCTCGAAGAAGAGGTCGACGGTCGCGGCGAGCGGGTCGCCGGCGGGCGGGTCGGCGACGCGGCGGGCGGGCCTCGCGGGGGCGCCGGGGGTGTTGGCGACGTCGCCGACCTCGGCGGGTCGGGAGTCGTCGATCTTGGCGAAGTCGCCGACGTAGACCGGGACGCGGACGTGGACCGGGTCGAGGTTGACGACGTCGAAGAGCGTCGCCCCCGCCGCGACCTTCTGGCCGGGCGCGACGAACAGGTTGCGGAGCAGGCCGCCGCCCTCGGCCGCGATCGGCACGGGGTCGAGCGCGCCGCCCTCGGCCCCCTTGATCGCCGAGTCGATCGCGTCGCGCCGGGCGGTGGCGGCCCGGAGGGTGGCCTCGGCGAGGTCGTAGGCCGAGCGGGCGTCCTCGACCTGCCCGGCGCCGCCGAGGTTCTGCTGGCGGAGCCGCTCGGCCCGGTCGAGGGTGATCTTGGCCTGGGCGAGCTGCTTCTCGCCCTGCTCGACCTGGCCCTGGGCCTCGACCCGCGTCGTGGTCATCGTCGCGCGGGCCTCGGCGGTGAGCAGGGGGACGAGGTTGAAGATCACCTGCCCCTTCTTGACCGGCGTCCCGGGCGAGGGCAGGCCCTCCTTGGGGGCGTAGAGCGTCCCGGCGATCGGGGAAGAGACGAGGATCGTCCGCCCCGGCGGCACGACGACCTCGCCGCCGACGCTCCGCGTCCGCACCACGTCCTTCGCCTCGACGGGGACGGTCTTGATCCGCAGCCGCGACTCGGCCTCGGGCGTGAGCGTGATGGTCGTCAGGTCGGCCTCGCCCGGCATCTTCTCGACCTTGGCCGGCGCGGGCGGCTTGGCGGCCGTCGCATCCTTGGCCTTCGTCGTCGGCGAGCAGCCGGACTGGGACACGGCGAGCGCGAGCAAGGCGGCGGCGAGGATCGGTTCGCGTCGCATCGGCCTGGACCTTCTCTTCGGGGGTGAGGTCGTTCGGGGGATGATTATCATCGACGATCGGGGATGATCTGACCAGCCTCCGTTGCGGCGGTGGGTGGGCAGACTGCGCCGGCGGAAGGACCCCCCACCCTACTCTCCCCCACAAGGGGGGAGGGGACTTCTGATACCCTCCCCCCTTGTGGGGGAGAGTAGGGTGGGGGGTGGCCGGGGGAACACGCCGTTTCGACGTCAGAAATAGGCGTCGCCTGCCTCGCCTTCGGCAAGGCGAGCGTGAACCGACACCCCCGCCCCGGCTCGCTCTCGACGCCGATCGTCCCGCCCAGCGCCGTGGCGATCCGCCGCGCGACCGCCAGGCCCAGCCCGACGCCCGGCCGGCCGAGCCGTCGCGCCTGCGCCGATCGGAAGAAGGGCTCGAAGACGCGCGGAAGTTCGGCCGGGTCGATCCCGGGCCCGCGATCCTCGACGGAAAGCGCCGCGACTTCTCCCTCGTCGCGGAGCCGGACGATGATCGGGGCCCCGGCGTCGCCGTACTTGGCCGCGTTGTCGAGCAGGTTGTCGACGAGCTCGCCGAGCAGCGCCGGGTGGGCGCGGACGCTCAGAGGGCCGTCCGTCGTGGTCGAGCCGAATCGAACCCGGCCGTGAGCGTGCTGAGCGACGTGCGCCGCGATCCAGGCCGCGAGGTCGAGCGTCTCGACGTCGGGCAGGCCCGCCTCGGCGTCGGCGCGGCCGAGGAACAGCAGCGCCTCGACGATCCGCGCGAGGTTGCCCGCCTGGCCGCGGCATCGAGGCCGAGCACGCGGCGATACTCCTCGGGCGGCCGCTCGTGACGCAGGGCGACGTCGATCTGGCCGATGAGCGACCGTCAGCGGCGTCCGCAACTGGTGCGAGGCGTCGCCGGTGAACCGCCGCTGCCGCTCGTAGGCGACGTGGAGCCGCGCGAGCAGGTCGTTGAAGGCCCGGCCCAGGTCGTCGAGCTCGTCGCCGGTGCCGGCCTCGGCGAGCGACCAGCCCGGGTCGGCCGCGTCGAGCGTCCGGGCCGACTCGACCATGCCGCGCCAGCGGGACGAGCGCCCGACGCGACGAGCCGTCGGCCGAGGCGCCGCGGCCGCGAGCCAGACGCCGAGCGAGAGGCCGGCGAGCGACCAGCCCAGCGCCGCGAGCGTCGCCTCGGCCGGGCCGACCGGGGCGGCGACCGTCAGGACGATCGAGGGGAAGACGCCTCCGCGGGCCGAATCCGTCGACCGCCCGGGACGGCCGGGGCCGTCGGCTCGGGCGGGACGACGCGCCGCTGGCGGATCCGCCAGGGTCGCCCCTGCCGGTCGCGGCAGCTTCGGCCGGCAGCTCGGTCGTGCCGGGGCGGGGCGACCAGTCCGCGGGTCGGCCCGGCGTCGTCGAGGTTGGCCGAGCGATCGACCGACATGCCCGCGGTCGTCGAAGACCATCCAGCGGAGCCGGTCGGCCGCCGGCGTCGCTGGCCCAGCGGCAGCTCGCGCTCGTGCGGCTCCCACTCGACGGCCCCCGGCGTGGACCTCGGCGGCCGCGGCCAGGACGGCCAGCGCCGCGTCGAGCCGGTCGTCGACCTGGCGGTGCAGGTAGTACCAGGCCGAGACGTACAGCGCCGCCGAGAAGCCGACGAGCACCAGCCGCGAGCGCCGCCAGGAAGAACGCCGAGAGCCGCCGGTCGAGGCTCATGCGTCGCCCCCGCTCGTCGACGGGTCGTCGAGCACGTAGCCCCGGCCGCGGAGCGTGTGGATCACGCGCGGGCCCGTGCGCCTCGAGCTTGCGGCGCAGCTCCATGACGTGGACCTCCAGCGTGTTCGAGAGGCCGTCGTAGCTGCTCGTCCCAGACGTGCTCGTAGATCCGCGTCCGCGAGAGCACCTGGCCCGGGATGCCGCAGGAAGAAGACGAGCAGGGCCAGCTCCTTGGCCGTCAGGTCGAGCGGCCGGCCGGCGCGCGGGCCGCGCTGGGCGGCCAGGTCGACGCGGACGTCGCCGTGCTCGAGTATCGGCGAGGCCGGCGGGCCGCTCGCGGCGGCGGCCCAGGGCGCGGACGCGGGCCAGCAGCTCGTCGAAGGCGAACGGCTTGCACAGGTAGTCGTCGGCCCCGCCGTCGAGCCCGCGGACGCGGTCGGCCACGGCGTCGCGGGCCGTCAGGAACAGCACCGGGCGTCTCGCGGCCCGCCTGCGCGGAACTCGCGGAGCACCTCCAGGCCGTCCCGCCCGGGCAGCCACCAGTCGAGCACGACGAGGTCCCAGTCTCGACCCGCAGCGCATGCCAGGCGTCGCTCGCCGTCGGCCGCGTGCTCGACGGCGAACCCCTCCTCGCGGAGCCCGCGCACGACGAAGTCGGCGATCTCGGCCTCGTCCTCGACGACCAGGATGCGCAGGCTCATGGCCCCTCGACTCCGCCGCGAACGCCCCGGGCCCTCGACGAGCCCGGGGCGGACCGTTTCGGTCCGTCAGTCGTCGTCCTTCTCGGCCTTCTTCTTCTCGACCTTCTTCTCGTGCTTCTCGGCCTCTTCTCGTGCTTCTCGGCCTTCTTCTCGTGCGCTCCTCGTGCTCGTCGTCCTCTTCTTCCTCGTGCTTGCCGGCCTTCTCGTGCTGCTCGCCCTTCTCGCCCTTCTTCATGGCCTTCTCGTGGTCGTCATCGTCCTCTCTTCGTGCTTGCCGGCCTTCTCGTGCTTCTCGGCCTTCTCATGCTTCTCGGCCTTCTTCTCGGCCTTCTCTTCCTCTTCGCCGGCCTCCTTGATCTTGCCCTTCGGCGTCACGGCGACCTCGATGTCCTTCTCGCCCACCTCGATCGTGACCTCGTAGAAGACCTCGCCGTCCTCGTCGGTGACCTCCTCGGCCTTCTCGATCTTCGCCTTGGGGTGCTTCGCCTTGATCGCCTTGACGACGGCCGAGGGCAGCGCCTCGACGAGGATCGCCCGCTCGATCTCCTCGATCTCGCCGCTCGGCTCGACGGCGACGTCGTAGAGGTCGCCCTTGTAGGTCAGCAGGACCTCGAAGATCGTCTCCCCCTCCTCGGACTCCTTCGCGGCCGCCCTTCAGCTCGGCCCCGGGGAACCTGGCCTTGATCGCGGCCTTGACCGGGGCCGGCAGCTTCTCGATGCGAGATCTTCTCCTCGTCGCCGCGGGCCACGCCCAGCGCGCCGATCGTGACCAGGGCGGCCGCCTTCACCAGGGTACCGAGCGTCATCGCGTGTCTCCCTTGGAGAGTATCTCCCCGCCCCTCTTCGATCGACGCGATCGGGAGATCCGCGGGGACGGCCGATATCCTAGCCATCTTCCCTAAACCGCGCGTGAGCGGTGGATAAATTCGAGCTTATTGTCCGCCCGCTCAGTGCCGGACGATCGCCAGGACGATCTCCAGCGCGATCAGCGCGATCACGACGAACTCGAGCACCTCCATCCTCGTCCCGCCCGCCTGCTGGACGAGCAGGTCGTAGACGTCGCCCACCGTCTCGAGCTTGCGGCGGATCGACTGCTGCCACTCGCGGCAGGTGGAAGCGGTCCTGGGCCAGGTCGTAGACCCGCGAGAGGTACTGGTCGCCGATCAGCTTCAGGGCGTTGTCCGCGCGCTCGAAGAGGCTCGTCGCCTCGATCTCCAGCTCGCGGACGCTCCGCACGGCGTCGGAGTGGCGCCCGCCACGAGATGCCCCACCGCCGACGCTGCGGCGGGCCGGATCAGCCGGTAGGCGGCCTCCAGGCGGTCGTCGAGCCGGTCGTCGATGTGGCGGAATTCGAGCAGCTGGACGTTGGCGAACTCGATCACCTGGAGCGTGTCGGCGCAGACGCTGTCGGCGATGAACCCGGCCGCCCAGTCGAGCGTCACGCGGTCGGTGGGCGTGTACGAAAGGCTCAGCCGCGTCGCCTCGCGCGACCTCCTCCTCGCTCAGCGGCCCCGACTCGAGCCGCACCAGGCCCGCGATCCATTCGCGGTGACGTTCGAACCACTCCGGCGACCGCTCGCCGAGCTCGAAGACGACGTATTCCTCGCTGAACGCGCTCAGCTCGAACTCGACCACGAGCGGCCTGATCCGCTCGAGCCAGGGCATCGACCACCAGCCGCGCCGCCGCGACGAGCGGCCCGAGGTCGGCCAGTTCCTCGGCCAGGGCGAGCATCGCGGCCTCGTCCAGCCGGACGGGGAACGTCACCAGGAGCGAGATCGCGCCGAAGTCGAAGACGCTCAGCTCGGCCCGCGGCGGCCCGGCCGTCGCCACGCCGCCCGGGCAGCGCCAGGCCCGAGGCGTCGAGATTCGCCCGTAGCGGCGCGGGCCGATACTGGATCGACTCCGGCGTCCTCCTCCGCCTGGCCAGGCCGCCCGTCTCCGCCGCCAGGAGCGGGCGCGCCCGGTCGAGGTCGATCTCGTAGCCGACGTCGAAGGCGAAGGCCAGGTGGATCTTGGCGTCGAGGGGTTGCATAGTCGTCGAAGATAGGAGGGGAGATGAACCGCCGATGACGCAGATGGCCGCAGATGAAGAGAGAATACTAAGATTCGATCTTCTCTTCATCTGCGGCCATCTGCGTCATCTGCGGTTGAATCGTCTTGTCCTATTCCGGATCTGCCGCGACGTGGCAGCTCCGCGCCTTGACGATCATGTGCACGTCCGCACCCGGGCACAACCCCAGGGCCGCGACCGCCGGGGCGACGACGCTGACGATCCAGATGGCCTCGCCCGTCCGCGCGAGGACCTCGGCCTCGGCGCCGTGCTCGACGAGCCGGACGACCGTCGCCGCCAGCACGTTCCGCGCGCTGAGGCCGGCGATCGGACCGCGGGCGAGCAGGATGTCGTCGGCGCGGACGCGGACGGTCACCGGCGTGCCGACCGGGTCGTCGAGCCTCGGGACGATCAGCGAGCGGGCCGCCCTCGAGGCGGAGGACCGACTCGCCCGCGCCGTCGTCGCGATGCTCGACCGTCGCCGCGAACCGGTTCTCGACCCCCTCGAGCCCGACGCCCGACGCCCGCGCCAGCACGTCGAGAGGCGGCCCCTCGTCGACGATCCGGCCCGAGTCGAGCAGGAAGAGCCGCGAGCCCAGCGCGATCGCCTCGGGCGGGCTGTGGGTGACGTAGAGGACGGGGATCGATTCGGCCCGCTGGACGGCCTTGAGGCGGTCGATCAGGACGTGCCGCGCCGCCAGGTCGAGGGCCGAGACAGGCTCGTCGCAGAGGAGGAGCCTCGGCCTCGGCGCCAGCGCCCGCGCCAGGCCGACGCGCTGGCGCTCGCCGCCGGAAAGGGTCGCGGGATCGCGATCGAGGAGATGCCCGATACCGCAGAGCGCCGCGACCTCGTCAACCCTGCGCTTCGCCTCGCCATTCATCCAGCCCTTGAGGCCGAACCGGACGTTGCCGAGGACGCTCAGGTGCGGGAACAGCAGGTCGTCCTGGAAGATCAGCCCGACCCGGCGCGAACGGAGCGGGCGGTCGACGCCGGCGGCCGAGTCGAAGAGCACGTCATCCCCGAGCCGGACCCGCCCGCGAATCGGCCGCTCCAGCCCCGCGATCAGCCGCAGGACGCTCGACTTGCCCGCGCCCGACGCGCCGAAGAGGACGCCGCACTCGGCCTCGAGCCCGAAGGCGACCGCCAATCGGAACGGCGACGCCCCGCGCGGGTGCCATTCCAGCTCGGCCTCGAACGTCGCCGCTCAAGGCCGCGCCCCCCGCGTCGTCCGCTGGGCGAGCACCAGGGCCGCGACCGAGACGACCGCCACGAGCCCCGCATAGAACCCCGCGCGGGCCGTGTCGCCGACATAGACCGCATCGTAAATCGCCAGCGAGGCCGTCCGCGTCCGCCCCGGGATGTCGCCGGCGACCATCAGGGTCGCGCCGAAGTCGCCCAGCGCCCTCGCGAACGCGAGCACGGCCCCTGCCACCAGCCCCCGCCAGGCCAGCGGGAGCGTGACGCTCGCGAACACCGACCACTCCCCGCGCCCGAGCAACCGCGCCGCGTCCTCGAACGCCGGGTCGACCGCCTCGATCGCCGACCGCGCCGGCACGAGGAACATCGGGAAGGCGGCCACGCCCGAGGCGATCACGGCCCCGACGCCGTTGAAGACCAGGCGGATTCCCAGCGACCTCTCGAGAAAGCCGCCCAGCGGCCCGGCGCGGCCGAGGACCTGGAGCAGCACGTAGCCGAGGACCGTCGGCGGCAGGACGAGCGGGAGCAGGAGGAGGCCCGCGACCAGCGCTTTTCCCCGGGAATCGCCCGCGGGCCAGCAGGAGCGCCGTCGGCACGCCGAGCGCGACGATCCCGAGCGTGGCCGATCGCCGCGAACTGGACCGAGAGCAGGAACGGGGACAGGTCGGGCATGGTCTCGGCCGGAGGGTTCAGGGCGTGGCCCCGACGGACAGGAAGCCGAAGTCCCTCAAGATCCCCTGCCCGACCGGCCCGAGCAAGAACCCGGCGAATCGCTCGGCGTCGTCGCCCCGCTTCGAATCCGCGACGATCCCCAGCGCCTGCACGATCGGGTCATAGCCGTCCGGCGGCAGGGGGATCGACCGGACGGCCTTCACGTCGGCGATCGCCTTGCCGACGAACCCGACCTCGGCGTTCCCCGACTCGACGAACTCCAGCGCCTGGCGGACGGACTCGCCCTGGACGATCTTCGGCTTGACCTTCTCCCAGAGCCCGGCGCGCTCGAGCAATTGCCTCGCCGCGGCGCCGTAGGGGGCGGTCTCGGGATTCGCGATGGCGACCGTCTTGATCTTGTCGCCCGCGAGGTCGTCGAGGCCCTTCACGCCCGGGTCGAAGAGCTTGTTGACGACCAGGACGAGCGAGCCTCGCGCGTACGGCCTGACCGAATCGGGCCGGATCGCCACCGGACTTCGCCAGGTCATCGACGAACGACCGATTCGCCGAGAGGAAGAGGTCGAACGGCGCCCCTGCTTGATCTGCGCCGCGAACCGGCCCGAGGCGCCGAAGCTCGCCTCGACGTCGATCCCGGTGTCGGCCTTGAATCGCGAGGCCAGGATCGGCATGACCGATTGCAGGTCGCTCGCAGCGGCCACTCGCAGGGGCACTTGGGCCGGCTTCGATCCGCAGCCGGCGACGAGGACGAGGGCAAACAGCCAGGCGAGGCGCATGAATCCGAATCCTTCAATACCCGTCGGCCGAGACGACCTCACCGCCGTTGCGGCTGCCGAGGGCCTGCCAGGTCATCGCGTTGATCGTGTCCTTGATGAACTTCACGCTGCCGTCGGCCATCAGGGTGTCCACGCCCCCGGGATGCTTGCTCCTCGCCGCGACATTGAGCGAGAGCCAGCTCCAGAGCGGGTCCGAGCGGATGCTGTGCGGCAGGCCGCCGCGGCAGTCGGGCTGCTTGTCGTCCGGCGGCCGCCGGTGATTGTACATCGAGTGGCCCGGCGCCCCGTAGTACCAGCGGACCCCCTTGGTCGCCTGGAACTGCGTCGTGGTCGACGGCAGGCGACAGGCAGAGCGAGGCGTAATCCGCGTCGGAGGCGATCGCCGGGCCACTCGTGCTGTTATTGCCCGTGATCAGGAAGACGTTGAGCGGGTCGTTGGCGTAGGTCGAGGTCTGCTGCGATCGGACCGTCTCGCTGACGGCGGCCGTGTTCGACATCCCGTCGGTGAAATCCGCCGGACTCGTTCGGGAATTCTCGTAGAACGGCCCGTTGGGCGTGCCCGTGAACGCCGGCGAGGGCATGTTCGCCGCCGCGATGTTCGCGACGACCGGGTATTGCGACCCGACGTTCATGTTGTAGTTGTGCGAAGCGTGCGGGAAGTTGCTCACGATGATCAACGTCGGCGGCGAGTCGCTCGGGCAGATCAGGACGTTCAGGAACGTCACGTTGACGGTCGTGTTCGCCGGGTCGGGCGTGTCGGGGGCGAGGCTGAAGTTGCAGGCGTTGAAGACCTGTTGCTGCTCGAGCTGCGGGAGCATCTGGGCGTAGAGGCCCCAGCAGTCGCCGGCGCCCTTGACGTGGGTATTGATCCGGCCCGGCGGGAGGACGTTCTGGCGCTGATGTAGTTGTGCAGCGCCGAGGCCGATCTGCTTGAGGTTGCTCGTGCACTGGATCCGCCGCGCCGCCTCGCGCGCCGCCTGGACGGCCGGGAGCAAGAGGGCGATGAGCACGGCGATGATCGCGATGACGACCAGCAGCTCAATCAGCGTGAACCCTCGCGACTTGCTCATGGCCGGGCCCTGAGGACAGGATCATGTCGAGATCGCGACATGATAGTGGCAGAGGCACGGCCCGTCAACCGGCGGCGATTGCGACGGGCCGCGGCGATCGGGTATACGTAAGGTCAGACGAGACAGGCATCACCGCGGGCGAGAGGGCGTTTCGGCCGATGAAGATCGACCAGTTCTTGCGGCATCACGGCATCGGGTCCAACCCGTTCAGCGAGGAGGACGCGCAGACCGACGCCGTCTTCAAGCGGGCCTGTCTGGAGACGATCCACCACCCGGCCTGGGACAAGTTCTTCGGCAGCCCCGCCGAGCCGTCGACGGCCCTCGTCTTCGGCGAGAAAGGCAGCGGCAAGACGGCCCTGCGGCTCCAGGCGACCGAGGAATTCGAGGCCTACAACCGCGAGCACCCCGAGGCCCGGGTGTTCGTCATCTCGTACGACGACTTCAACCCGTTCCTCGACCACTTCCGCGACGCCGCGAGGGCGCAGGGCCTCGGCAAGGCGCTCGAATCGTGGCGGCTCCAGGACCACATGGACGCGATCCTGGCGCTGGGGGTCACGAAGCTCGTCGACGGCCTGACGTCCGAGCGCGTCGACCTCTCGGCCCTGAGCGAGGACCGCCGCCGCGACCTCCTCCTGCTGGCGGCCCTCTACGACTCGTCGACGGGCGAGCCGATCGAACGGCGCTGGAACCGGCTCCGCCGCCGGTCGGGCTTCCGGCCCCTCTGGAGCCGCCGCGATCTGCAGATCGGCATCGGGACCACCCTGTTCGTCATCGCGCTGCTCGCCATCTTCCCGAGCCTGCGCACCTGGAGCCTGCTGCCCTATCTCCTGATCCCGATTGTCGCGGGCTGGGTGTACTGGGGCTGGCGGCTGGCACGGGCCGAGTGGCGGGCGCGGGGCATCCGCAGCGGACTTCGCGTCCTGAGCCGCGACCCGGCCGCGCTGCGGTGGGAATTACTCTGGTTCAAGCCGAGCGAGCTGGGCGGCCAGCCCCTCCCCTCGGCCGGCCGCGCCGGGGCCGAGGAGCGGTACGAGCTGCTCCGCAAGTTCCAGGCGGTGCTCAAGACGCTCGGCTACGCCGGGATCGTCGTCCTCGTCGACCGCGTGGACGAGCCCCAGCTCATCGAGGGCGACCCGCGGAAGATGCGCGCCCTGGTCTGGCCGCTGCTCGACCACAAGTTCTTGCGCCATCCCGGCATCGGCGCCAAGCTCCTCCTGCCGATCGAGCTGGCGTACTACCTCGAGAAGGAAGACAAGGAGTTCTACGACCGCGCCCGCCCCGACAAGCTGAACCTGATCAAGCCCCTCCGCTGGACCGGCCCGTCGCTGTACGACCTCGCCACCGACCGTCTCCAGGCGTGCTCGATCCCGTCCCCTTCCGAGAACGGCGCCCGCACGGCCCTCGGCTCCGGCAGATGATCGACGATGGCATCGGCGACGACGCCTTGAAGGATGCCCTCGGCCACCTGCGCACCCCCCGGCAGCTCTTCAAGTTCCTCCATCGCCTGTTCGAAGAGCACTGCCACCGCCACACCGAGGACGCCCCGCGCTGGACGATCGACCCCGACACCTTCCGCACCACCCTCTCGGCCCACCTCCGCGACCTGGATGCGTTCGATCGCGGGTATGGGCACGGTTAGGGCCTGCTCGGCCCGACGTTCCATTTGAGCGTGGAAACGCGCAACCGGGGCTGAGATCAGAGCCGGCACCGGGGCGGTTTTGGACTTCTGCGCAGGGGGGAGCATTACCCGGCAGGGTCAAGAGCGACGGAACGATAGGCCCCCGGGACGCTGCGGCGACGCATTCCGTCAAGGGCCCGCACCGGGGGGCGTCAGGGCAGTGGCCCGGATCGTAGGGTCATTCTGACCGTGGTGCCAGGGGCCACGACACTGCCGGCGATTGGCTCCTGGCTTTGCACCCATGAGCCGCTGTTCGCGAAGTGCGGCACGAGCCCGGCCGCGCGGAGCAGCTTTGATGCAAGGGTCCCCGAGAGCTCGAAGACGTCAGGCACGACCGTCGATGGCTTCGGCGGCGCGAACTGAAATGTGCCGGTGATCGTCCAGGAATTGGACGGGTTCTGGGTGCCGCCGCCGAAGCTCGCGGTAACCTTGCCTTCCGAGGTGATCTGCTGCGAGGAGCTGTCGATGAGGTGGTCGAGCTGCAAATTGCCCAGCCAGATCTCGAACTTCTGCCACGCCGACAGGGCGTTCTCGACGGCCGCCGTGACGGCATTGTTGACGGCCGCGTTGATCGCCGCCTTGGCCGCCTTCACGTCCGAGGGGTTGGATGAGCCGAGCTGGGCAAGATTCGCCTGAATGGCCGGGCCGAGAGCCGAGTCGTAGGCCTGGTACCCGGCGTCGACAACGTTTTCGGGCGTATCCAGCTCCTCCCACAGGGCGATGATGAGAAGGACGATGTGCTGGGTCAGGTCGCTGCTGTCGAGGGTCCGCGAGAGGACGCCGACCTCGGGGGGAATATCAGCCGTCTGGCCGGCCTGCATGTCGGCCTTGATCACGACGCGTGGATCGCCGGGAGGTGGAACGACGGTTACAAGAAATGGGCTCAGATCGATCACGACCATGGCCGGCCAGATGTACGCCGACGACCCTTTCGAGCCTCGGTCCTGCTGGATGCACTGGAGCTGATTGAGGGTGATGATGGCGTCGACTGGCATGGCGATGGTCTCCCTTCGATGGGCTGGAATACATATCCCGAAACCCGGAGGCGACCCCGAAGAAGGAGGCCTCGTCGTTCGAAGCCACGCCTTGTCCGGGATTCCCCGGGTGCTCGCCGACCCAGCCGGTCCATCACCCCACTCGGTTGATCTGAACGGTCATCCCAGCACTCCTCCAAATACGTGTCAAGAAATAAACCCAGGATTTGAAAGACTTGCAAAAAAGATAGGTACTATGGATGCATCGATATCATGGCCGCGTGCCCTCTCGATAGGGTTGGCCGCATCTTCCCTCGTCCCGCCCCCCGTCCCGCCGCTCCCACGGCGGAGTGTTCCCCCCGGCCGCTCCGCGGCCATCCCCCGGTGCCGTCGGACGCCGCGGAGCGAGGGACCGGCGGGCCGGGCTGTGACGACCGCGGGGCGTCCGAAGTCGGACCCTTCCGCCCGAATTGCCGGAATCATTGGCCTTGACCGGCCGATCGTGCCGATTCCATGCCTGTGATGAATCCCCGACCATCGCGCCAGGCGGGCGCGGGGCGGGGGTATCGATCCAGGATGGAATTCGCCGTCGGTGGTCGATAAGGCCGGCCGCCGCGCTCAACCACGGAGGGTGGAACCGATGTTGTCCCCTCGCACGGGGTCGCCGTTGCGGCCGAACCGCCGGCGCCTCACGCTCCTGGCGGGCGCGGCCGTGCTCGGACTGCTGCCGGCCACGGGCTGCCAGGTCGAATACGCGGGCATGACGCTGCCTTCGGGCAAGTATATGCGCGACGACGTCCAGTACTTCGCGCCCGGCCCCGACTTCCCCTGGGCGAACACCCAGGCCGCCACCCAGCGGGCCCAGATGTCGGCGATGGGGATGACGGCCCCGGCGGTCCCGATCGGCATCGGCCCCGGCACCGGTGGATTCAGCCCGAACGCCCTGGGTGCGCCGATCCCGGCGATCCCGGCGGGTGCCGGGCCGGGCGGAGCCCCTCCGGGCGCGGCGCCGCTGAACCCGCCGGCGGACGTCCCGAACCCGAACCCGATCAACCCGCCCGGCGCCCCCGCGCCCGGCCCGGCCGTCCCGCCCGGCCCCGCGGCCGGGGCCGCCGCGGCGCCCCCCGGCACGGTCGCCCCCGCCCCCGCACCCGGCGCCGTCCCCCCTCCGATGTGAGGGCGGCACGCCCCATCGACGCCGATCCCCACGCGACCCCGGCCGCCCTCGGCCGGGGTCGCGTCGTTTTCCCTGGACTTCCCCGCCGCATCCGTCATAATCCCCGGGTGACTGGACATCTGTTCCAGAACTCCCCGAGGTGGGTCGACGGATGGACATGGACGACGAGCTGCCCGTGCAGGCCGGCTACACGCTGTGGGCCGACTGTTATGACACGGACGGCAACCCCCTGATCGCGCTGGAAGGCCCGGCGATGGCGGCATGGTTCGGCGAGCTCCGCGGCCGGCGGGCGATTGACCTCGGCTGCGGGACCGGGCGGCACACCCGGGGGCTGGTCGAGGCCGGGGCCTCCGTCGTGGCGGCCGACCTGACCCCGGCGATGCTCGAGCGGGCGCGGACGAAGCTGGCGGGATGCCGGGTCGACTGGCTACAGCTCGCGCTTCCCGGGCCTCTGCCGTTCGCCGACGCGACGTTCACCGTGGCCGTGCTCGGCCTGGTCGCGGAACACATCGACGACCTGGACGCCAGCCTCGCGGAGGTCGCCCGCATCCTGGAGCCCGGCGGGCGCTGCCTGCTCTCGGCGTTGCATCCCGACCGGACGGCCGCGGGGCAGTCGGCGCGGTTCATCGACCCCGCCACCGGCCGCCGCCGGCCGATCCGCACGATCCATCGGACGGTCGAGGCCTACCTCGCCTCGGGTGCGTCGGTGGGACTGCGGCTGGTCGAGGAGCGGACGCTCGTCGTGCCCGAGGAGCTCGCCCGGGCAATACCCCGGGCGCGGCCCTATACGGGCAAGGCGTTGGGCTGGGTGGCCCACTGGGGCCGGTGATCAGCCGGGTGACGGGGGAGCACTCGAGGCGTGGTCGGCACCCGGCTTTCTCGCCGGCTTGACGGGGATCTGGACCTCCCAGAGCCGCTCGGCTTCGGGCGTCATCGGCCCGTGGTAGCCGAGCCGCCGCGGCGGGCCGTCCGCGACCCACTCGGCCTTGTGCTCGTCAAGCCAGCCCCGAAGCGCGGCCATCTCGTCGCGGAGCCGCTCGGCGGTCATCGGCCCTTGCACTCCCCGGCAGGCGTACGTCGAGGCGGGATGGTCCTCGACCACCACCGCCCCGAGGCCACGTCCGGTCTTGCCCTGGTCGGGCGTCCGGTAGAGGAACTCCATCGTCATCGGACCCTTGGCCTTGGGGTCCTCGACCATCGCGGGCGCATAAGTGTTGACGACCGGTGCGGTCATCTCGACCTTGTTCCGGCTGATGTGGCCGAATAGGGCGAAGAAGAGAACGGTATCGGCGGAGTCGGCGGAGTTCGCCACGTCCTTCGCTCGAGCCACGGCGCTCCGATAGGCCGGGTACTGCTTGATCTCCACCGCGGCCGGCTTCGTCGCCGCGGGCCAACCCTCGGGCAGCGGGGCGTCGCCGTCGGCCGCCTTGGGCGGGACGGGTTTCGAGGTTCGGGCCGGCTTCGGTTCATCCGCGTGAAAGGCAATGGTCGCGACGAGCATGGAGGTGATGGCGGGAAGGACGAGGCGCATCGATTCAGACCCTCCGATGATCGAGTCACGGGCCGGACGATAAACCGGCACGCCTCCCTCTGCTATAGATCTCGCGTGCGCGACGTCAAGCCCTCCGGGCCTGCTTCGCGTCCGGCCGGTTGACGCTCGGCGGGGCTCGTCATACCGTGGGACGACGCGACACCGGGCCGAACCCATGGCTCAGGGTCGTCTTGCGATCCGATCCCCCGAAACCGAGATCTCCTCGATGTTGAATCCTCGCCTCGGCCTGGTGGTCCTGCTCATCTACGCCGTGCTGCTGATCGTCGGCGGCGTGATCGGATTCGTGAAGGCCAGGAGCAAGGCCTCGCTGATCGCGGGGGTCGTCAGCGGCCTGATCGCCCTGGCCGCCGTGTTCATCTCCGACCGGTACAACGAGGACGGCGGTTACGCCCTGGCGCTCTTGCTGGCGGTCGTCCTGTTCGTCTTCTTCGGATATCGCGCGTCGCTCTCGAAGAAGTTCATGCCGGGCGGCCTGCTGGCGGCCGCGAGCGTGGTGGTGATCGCGGTGATGGTCTGGTCGATCGTGATCTGAGGCCGCCTCTTCCCGGAGGGCGGGCCCGTCGGCTGAGAAAACGGTGTCAGGACGGTTCGCCGCGAACCGGTTCCTGACACCGTTTTCTCAGCCCGGTTCCTGACTCCGTTTGCTCGGCCCCCCGCGGCCGGCGGCATAGACTTGGCTAACGGGCGGAACTTCACGGCGGCTGGGGTGTTCAGTCCCCCGTGAGCGGCGCCACACCGGGACGCCGCGGGGGCGACGAGCCATCGAGTCGAGAAAGGACGAGCCGGGCATGACCACCGCAATCGCCGACCGACCCCGCTGGACGCGGTCGATCGCCCTGATCCTGGTCGCGGCCCCCCTGGTCGCCGCGGCCTTCGGGGCCGACGAGCCCCAGACGAAGGCGGCCAAGAAGGCGCGGGCCGCGCGAAGGCCGACGGTGGCCAGGCGGCCGATAAGGCGAAGGCCCGCCAGGTCGCCGAGGCGATCCGCGACCTCCAGGCCGCCCTCAAGGACGACGACTCCAAGGGGAAGGGCAAGGCCAGGGCCGCGAGCCCTGCCCGAGCGGCCCAAGAAGACGATCAGCCCGCCGTCGCTCGACCCGGCCGGCCTCGACTCGCTGGTCGAGCAGGCGCTCGCCAAGGCCGAAGACGCCCGTCCCGCCCGTGACGACCGACGAGGAGTTCGTCCGCCGCGTCTACCTCGACGTCACCGGCAAGCTGCCGACGCCCGAGCGAGATCCGGGCCTTCGTCCACGACCACGGACAAGGACAAGCGGGCCAAGCTGATCGACACGCTGCTCGACAGCCCCGGACTTCGCCGACGAACTGGGCCCGCTACTGGCGCGACGTGATCAAGTTCCGCGCGACCGAACGCAGAACGCCGACCAGGTCGCGCTACCCGAGCTTCGAGGACTGGCTGGCCGAGCAGCTCGCCAAGAACCGGCCCTGGGACGAGATCGCCACCGAGCATGATCACCGCCGACGGGCCGCAACGACGAGAACGGCGCGGTCGTCTTCGCGCTGGCCGCAGACGGGCCAGCCGGTCGAGCTGGCCGGCGAGGTCTCGCGGGTCTTCCTGGGCGTGCAGATCCAGTGCGCCCAGTGCCACGACCACCCGACCGACCCCTGGAAGCGGCAGCAGTTCCACGAGTTCGCCGCCTTCTTCGCCGGCGTCGCGGTCGCGCCGGGCGACCCGAGGCCGAGGCCGGCGGCCGCCCGGTCTTCGAGGTCGTCGCCAGCCAGGGCAAGCCCCGCTACACGATGCCCGACCTGAAGGACCCGCAGAAGCAGATCCCGGTCGCGCCCAAGTTCTTCCTCGGCCGAGGACGCGCCGAAGCCGTCCCGCGGCCTGACCGTCCGACGCAGCGGCGGGCGCTGGCGGCCTCGTACGTCACCGGGCAGGACAACCCCTGGTTCGCCAAGGCGTTCGTCAACCGGGTCTGGTACGCGCTGATGGGCGAGGGGTTCTACAACCCCGTCGACGACCTCGGCCCCGACGCGGACGGCCAACGCCCCCGAGGTGCTCGACGCCCTCGCCGTCGCAGTGGCAGAAGGGGGGCTACGACGTCCGCTGGCTCTTCCGGACGATCCTGAACACCCGGGCCTACCAGCGCGAGATCCGCTCGACCAACACCGCCGCGGGCCGGACGCCGTTCGCCTCCAACTGCCCGAGCCGGCTCCGCGCCGACCAGATCCTCGACGCGCTCGCCCAGGTCCTCGACCTGCCGATCGGCGGCCGCCGGCCGGCGGCGCGGCCAGGGCGAGGGCCGACGGCCACAGGCAAGGCGGCCGGCGAAGCAGGCGGCCGGCTGGCCAAGGACCTGACGGCGACCGACGGCGGCCACGAAGCGGCCGCGCGAGCGGCTCAGTTCAACGCACCTCTTCGGCGTCGACCCGTCGACCCCCAACGACGACGTCCTCGGCACGATCCCGCAGGCCCTCTTCCTGATGAACAGCCCGCAGGTCAACCGGGCGCATGCGCGGCCGGCAAGGACACGATGCTCGGCGAGATCCTCAGTCGACCACGCCCGACAACCGCGCAGGCGCTCGAGGCCCTCTACCTCCGCGTCCTCGCCCGCCGGCCGAACGCCCAAGGAGGTCAGCAGATCTGCGGCCGCTACCTCGAGATCGGTCGGCAACCGCGCGCGAGGCGCTTCGAGGACATCCTCTGGAGCCTGATCAACTCGACCGAGTTCATCAGCCGGCGCTGAGCCGATCGCTGGGCGAGGTCGATCCCCGAGCTGCCGAAGCGTCGCGTCCGACACGCCCACGGCGATCACAGCGAAGGACCGACGACCATGACCGACGAAGACGATCGTCAAGGTGGCGATGAACGGCCAGGGCGTGATCGGCCGCCGCGGGTTCCTCCGGGGCGTCGGCCTGGGCGCGGCGGGGCTCGTCGGCGGTCGAGCTTCACCGACCTGATGGCCGTCCAGGCCGACGAGCTGCGCAAGCGGCAGATGGCCTGCATCCTGCTCTGGATGGCCGGCGGGCCGAGCCAGTTCGAGACGTTCGACCCCAAGCCCGGCCACCGCCAACGGCGGCGAGACCAAGGCGATCGACACCGCCGTCCCCGGCATCCAGATCGCCAACGGCTGGGACAAGACCGCGCAGGTGATGAACGACATCGCCCTGATCCGCTCGATGACCAACAAGGAAGGCAACCACCAGCGGGCGACCTACCAGCTCCACACCGGCTACGCCCCCTCGGGCACGGTCAAGCACCCGAGCATTCGGCTGCGTCGTCGGCCGCCGAGCTGGGCGACCCGAAGTTCGACCTGCCGCACATCGTCAGCATCGGCGGCGGCAACCGATCGGCGCCGGGATGCTCGGCGTCGGCGCTACGAGCCGTTCCTCGTCCAGAACCCGCGCAAGCCGCCCGACGAACGTCGTCCCGGCCGTGCCGACGCGGCCGGTTCGCCCGCCGGCTCGGCCTGCTCCAGACGCTCGAAGCGCTCGGGCTTCGCGCAGACCGGCGGCGCGCGACCGCGTCCAGGACCACCACGGCGCTCTACCAGCAGACGGCCAACATGGTCCTCTCGCCCCGGATGAAGGCGTTCGACCTCGAGGACGAGGACCCCAAGCTCCGCGCCGCCTACGGCCGAGACCCCGTTCGGCCAGGGCTGCCTGCTGGCCCGCCGGCTGGTCGAGGCCGGCGTGACGTTCGTCGAGGTCCGCTCCAACGGCTGGGACACCCACCAGCAGAACGCACGACCGCGTCGGCCAAGCTCGCCGGCACGGTCGACCCGGGCTTCGCCGCGCTCGTCGCCGACCTGAAGGCGACGGGGCATGCTCGACCGGACGCTGGTCGTCTGGATGGGCGAGTTCGGCCGGACGCCGAAGATCAACCCGAACGCCGGCCGCGACCACTTCCCGCGCGTCTTCAACGTCGCCCTGGCCGGCGGCGGCATCAAGGGCGGCCAGGTCATCGGCGCCTCGATCGCCGACGGCACCGAGGTCAAGGACCGCCCCGTCGCCGTCAACGACCTGCTGACCAGCTTCTGCCACGTCGCTGAAGATCGACCCGACCAAGGAGAACATGAGCCCGCTCGGCCGGCCGATCAAGATCGTCGACGGCGGCAAGGTCGGTCAAGGAGCTCTTCGCCTGACGGCCGGAGGCCCTTCCCGCTTGGTGGCACTGGTGGGACTTCTGTGCAATGCAGTGACATTATTGACATCCGGTGCAGCGACATGGTTGACACCGGGTGCCGGGCTCAGAGCATCGTATCGCGGCGCAGGTCCGCCGCCGAGAGGCAGCGCACGCGGCTCGTTGCCGCAGGCCCTCGTGCGGCCGCACCGCGTCGTAGACCGGCCGGAATGCCTCCAGGTCGGCCGCGAAGTGCTCGGGCGCAGCGCCCGCGGCCAGAGCTCGGCCTCCAGCGTGCCGTGGAGCCGCTCGACCTTGCCCTGGGTCTGAGGGTGGAACGGCCGGCCGTGCGCCGGGCGGATGCCGAGGCGGATCCGCCAGGCCTCGAAGCTCGTCAGGCCCACGCAGCTGTTCTTGGCCGTGGAGAAGGCGTTGTCGCAGAGCACCTGCTCGGGCATCCCGACGTCGCCGAAGAGGTCCCGGAGGGCCGCCTCGACGGTGGCGAAGGTCATGTCGGCGCAGGGCCGCAGGCAGAGCAGGTAGCGCGAGTGGTCGCCGAGGACCGACAGGGGCGCGTGCCGGCGCCTGGCCACCTCGACGGGCCCCTTGAAGTCGAGCTGCCAGAGCTCGTTGGGCCGAGGCCGCTCGAACCGCCGCGGCGGCGGGCCCGGCGGCGGCGCCGGACGGGTGCGGCCGTGGCGGGCCAGGATCGCGGCGACGGTCCGCGCCGGCGCCGGCGGCCGGCCCTCGCGCGCCAGTACGGCGCGGAGCATGCGTGGCCCCCAGCCGTACCGGTCGCGGGCCTCGAGCACGGCGCTCTCGGTGTCGTCGGCGGTGCGGCGGGGGCAGGAGACCGGCCGGCGCGACCTGTCGGCCAGGGGCCGGGAGGGGTCCTTGTCGAAGCGGGCGAGCCACTTATGGGCGGTCTGGCGGCTGACGCCGTATCGGCGGGCCGCCTCGGCGACACTCAGGCCCGCGGCACGGACGGTGTGGACCAGCGCGGTTCTCTGCTCGGGCACGGGGTCGACCTTCCAGGGCACGGCTCACCCGCTTTCCGAGGGCGACCGTACCACGTCGGAGTGTCAACCAGGTCCCTGCGCCACCCGTCAACCATGTTCCTGCGCCGCAAAGAGACCCACCAGTGGCACCCCGGCCCGCCCTGGCGGGAATGTCGGTCCCGCTCGCCCCCCACCCTACCCTCCCCCTCAAAGGGGGAGGGGAAGATAAGACGCCCACGCGGGGACGGCGCGGCCCGAGTCGGCTATCGGGCGCATCCGCCGGGATGAGGCGACACCCCGCGGTCCGGGCGTGATACCCGGGCTCGGACGGAGCCTCGCCCTCCCGGAACGCGGCCAGCCTGGATCGTTCGCTTCGAGGGGCGAGGCCGGCTATCTTTCCCTCCCCCCCTGCGGGGGAGGGCAGGGTGGGGGGTGAGCGCGGCGCGAACGCAGGCTGAGGCGGGCGGCTGATCCCCGGCCACCCCCCACCCTGCCCTCCCCCGCAAGGGGGGAGGGAAGAGACGCCGACGCCGGGGGGGCGAGGCTCCGCCCGAGCGCACGTCTCGGGCCGATCCGTCGGGATGGGGCAATACCCCCGCACCGCGCGTCATGCCCGGGCTCGGGCGGAGCCTCGCCCCCCCGGGAGGCGGGCACCGGCGGCGGGGGGCCCCTTTCCACGCCAAGAAGGGATAGCGGGTGGCCCTGGTCGCTCGCAACCGGGGCCACCCGCCTGGTCCCGTTCCCGCGGTTGTTGTTCTTTTTCAACATGAAACGGGTTTATAGGGTTCCGAAAAATCTCCGCTCTTGTTTCGGTCGGCGCGGTCCACGATCATCGTCGCCGACGACCGGGGGCCACGTGAGCCCGGGTCATGTCGGCCGATGATCGCTAAGCCACACCAGGAGGATCTCCCATGCGCCGGACCGTAAGCCTCGCCGTCGCCGCGGCGACCCTGCTCATCGCCCCCGCGCTGGCCCGGGCCGAGTTGCTCACGTTCGACTCCATCACCACGCTGGACGCACGGGGCATTCCGGTCGGATATGGCGGCCTGGTCTGGTCGAATTTCTGGGTCGCTAACGCTTCCCAGTTGGGTCTCATCCCGAGCGGATATGAGAACGGCCTCGTCTCGCCCGCTTACGTCGCCTTCAACCCCGGCGGGAACCCCGCGACGATGTCGGTGGCCGCCGGGTCGACCTTCACGCTCAACAGCGGCTACTTCACCGGCGCCTGGAACGACGGCCTCCAGATCGAGGCGATCGGGACGCTCCTGGGTGGGGCGGTGTTCGACAAGACGTTCACCGTGGACACGAGCGGCCCGAGCTTCGAGACGTTCGGCGGCCAGGCAGTCGACTCGGTCGAGTTCATCGCCACGGGCGGGACGAATCACGGCTACAACGGTCAAGGGACGTACTTCGCGCTCGACAACCTGACGATCAACGCCGTCCCCGAGCCGGGCACCCTCGGTCTGTCGGCCTTCGGCGCCGTCGCCGCGCTGGTGGTCGGCCGCGTCCGCCGCGGGCGGCGGCAGGGCTGAGACCCCTCGGCCTCGGGCACCCCGGTCGCTCGCAACCGGGGGCCCACGGGGCCACGCCGAAGGACCCCCACCCCTACCCTCCCCCGCAAGGGGGGAGGGGATCAGAAACGTGCCTCCCTTCGTGGCAACAAAACCGCCCCGGAAAAATCCCGCCATTCCGGGTTGACGCCCCCCGCGGCCCCCGGTTACAACACCGACGCTCCGGGCCCATCCGTCACGGTCGACGGAGGGGGCCGCATGCCTGGGGTCGAGCCCGCCGACGACGGGGGCGGGCCGAGGGCATCGGGAGCAGGCAATGACTCGGAACGGATTCCGGATGGTCTGAGCCATCCCTTCCGCCTTGATCCACCCCATCGATCCGCACCAGCCCGGAATGGACGCTCCGAACGCCGGGGGCCGACCTCCAGTCGCCTCGACGTCCCAGCGCCACGTTGACGTACCCCGAATCGGCCCCCCACCGCCGCCCACGCCGGGCGGCCCGGCCCCGTCGTCTCACGCGGCCGGGGAGGACGCCGGTTCCACCGAGTCAAAAGGGATTTTGACGCCGCGCCCTGAGCTACACCGTCCCGATCCGCTCGATCTGAATCGACACCACGGGACGACCACGCATCGGCCGGCACCAAGGGAGACACCATGGAACGGATGCACCGCCTCGCCCTCGCCTTGGGCACGACCTTCGCTGCCCTCGCCCTCTCGGCCCCCGCCTCGCGGGCCGCCCTGCTCCACCCGACGGACACCTCGCAGTTCCCCGACCTCTCGGCCGGGTACGTCAGCGGGACCATGAGCTACTCCGCCGCGACCGGCAATTTCGCCGTCCAGAACACGCCGTACGCCCTGGCGATGGGCACGTCGAGCTCGGCCCAGTACGACGTCGTCGCCGACCCGGCGGGCGAGCGGACCCAGATGGTCAACGTGACGCTCAACCCCGACGGCACGGTCAACCAGGCCGCCAAGAACTCGTACGACCTGTACGGCCAGGTCACGCTGAACGGCAAGACCTACAGCGGGCTGCTGCTGGAGGGCACGCCGACGGCGATGGGGTCGCTGAACCTGGCCGCGGCGCCGACGAGCATCCAGGGGGCGTCGATGTTCGACCTCGACGTCAGCATCACGGGCGGCCTGCTCGCGAATGTGTTCGGGTCGGAGGCGTACCTCCGGCTGACGGCGGAGCGGTGGAGCACGTTCAACGGGAGCTTCAGCCAGGACTTCGCCGGCGGCAAGGTCGCCAGCAACATCCGCGGCTACTTCCCGACGCCGCCGGTTCCGATCCCCGAGCCGACGACGCTGGTCGTCCTGATCGCCTGCGGCGGCGCGGGCCTGCTCCGCCGCCTCCGGCGGATCGCCCGCGAGGAGCTGGAGGCACCCTCGGCCTGAGGGCCGGGGGGCGATCCCTGTCGGGGCGTGGCGCGTGCTGGGATGGGGGACATGCCCGCGATTTTGCGGGCATGGGCCCGTTGAATCGGTCCGGCGCCCGTTGCTCTTTGCTTTGTGCCTTGTGCTTTTTGACTTGAAGATGAAAGCGCAAGGCACAAAGCACAAGGCAGAAGGCAGAGAGCAAAGAGCAGACGGCAGACAAGGCTCGACCGGAGAGCCGATTGCCGTTATCGACCGGAATTCCTGGTCGGGATGTCAGGCGATGCGGATTCCACGCGTGCGGATCACGACCCGACGGACGATGGTCCTGGTTGCGGTCGTCGCGGCAGCAACCGCGTGGGAAATCGATCAGCGAAGGATGTCAAAAGAATATCTGAAGATTTCCAGATTCCACGACAATGAGGCAGGCGGACAGCACATGCTCTTCGGGGGCGACCCCGTACGTCAGAAGTATCACGACGACCTGGCGGAGAAGTACCGGCTCGCCGCCCGCTTCCCGTTCGTCCCCATCCCGGTGGACCCGCCCGGGCCGCCGCGGACGCGCATCTTCGGAAGGGCACCGTGGATGGCTACGGCGATTGACGTGGCGGCGAAAGCAGAAGGCACAAACTGGAAAGCGAACGGCAGGCATGACCGGGGCGCGGCTCAATCGGCCAGGAACGTCGCCGAGAGCTTGCCCAGGGCCTCGTTCTCGATCTGACGGACGCGCTCGCGGGTCAGGCCGAGCGACTCGCCGATCTCCTTGAGGGTCTTCGGCGGGGCGTCGTTGAGGCCGAAGCGCATGCGGAGGACGGTGGCCTCGCGCTTGTCCATCTCGTCGAGCCGGTGCATGACGAGCTTGAGGTTGTCGGCCTCGACCATCTCGACGTCCGGGGCCCGGGTCCGCTCGTCCATGAGCATCTCGCCCAGGCTCCAGCCGTTCTCGGGCTGGTCGGTCTGCGGGACGAGGTTGTAGACCTTGATCGCCTTCTTGACGATCGCCAGCTTCTTCTTGGGCAGCTCCAGGGCGCGGGCGATCTCCTCGACCGTCGCCGGCCGGCCGAGCTGGTCCTGCAGGTCGGCGGCCATCCGCCGCCACTTGCAGAGCAGCTCGACCATGTAGGCCGGGATGCGGATCGGCTTGGCCGTGTTGACCAGGGCGCGCTTGATCGACTGCTTGATCCAGTAGCTCGCGTAGGTGCTGAACCGGGTGCCGACGGCGGGGTCGAACCCCTCGACGGCGCGGAGCAGGCCGAGGTTGCCCTCCTCGATCAGGTCCTGGAGCGCCAGGCCCTTGCCCACGTAGCCGCGGGCGATGTTCACGACGAGCCGGAGGTTGGCCCGGACCATCCGATCGCGCGCCGCCTTGTCGCCGAGCGGCGATCGCGCGGGCGAGCATCTTCTCCTCGTCGGCGGTGAGCAGGGCCACCTCGTTGATCTCCCGGAGATAGGTCTCCAGGGGACTCTGCACGGTGTCGCGGCGGTGTCGGCGAATACGGGCCATGAAGATCCTCGCGTCGGTCGGTCGTCGAGTGGGTCCGCAACCGGGTCGAACGGGCACGGCCCGGGCGGACCGACCCCCTCCGCCGACGCGCGAAGGGCTTCCTCGCCCCGGCGCCGGCCTCTCGGGTCGGTTCGGGGCTCCCGGGCCTCCGATCCGATCGGGTTCGGGCCTCGTCCCGGCGACGGCTCAACCTCCCTCGAGGCCGCCGGGATACCCTCCCCGCACACGCCCTGACACGCGACCGGCATGGAAACGCCCGTCCCGCTCATGGCCTGCGTCTAGGTATCGTCGGAGGTACGGAGCCGACTTGACAAGCTCTGGTAGGATAGGTGATCTGGAAGATTTGAGTGTTGTGCGTGGTGTGCGACGTACGAGGGTCGGGCCGATTTCGCGGGGCGAGGCCTGGCCGGGTGGCAGGGGTTCGCTCGCGAACCCCGGTGGGCTCCGCATCGCCCGACCGGGGTTCGCGAGCGAACCCCTGCCACCCTGAGAAGGTCGGGGCCTTTCGAAGTGAGAACGCCCCCGGCGGACGGTTCCGCCGGGGGCGTCGGGTCTTACGGCGATCGGACCGAGGGGGCTTATTCCGCCTCGGGCTCTTCGGCGGGAGCCTCCTCGGCCGGGGTCTCCTCGGCCGGGGCGTCGCCGCCGAGGCTGAAGAGCGGGCCGCCGCCGCCGAGGCCGCCCTTGAGCTCGGGGTTCGCGGCCTTCGCGTCGGCCTTGGGGGCGCCGGCGGTCGCGGGCGCGACTCGCCGCCCTCCTCGTCGCCGTCTTCCTTGGTCCAGTGCGCCTTCTTGCGCGAGAGGCCGATCTTGCGCTCGCCGCGGTCGACGCGGAGGACCTTGACCTCGATCTCGTCGCCGACCTTGACGACCTCCTCGGGGCTGTCGACCTTGTGGTCGGCCAGCTCGGAGATGTGCAGCAGGCCCTCCAGGCCCGGCTCCAGCTCGACGAAGACGCCGAAGTTGGTGAGCTTGGTGACCTTGCCCTTCACGACGTCGCCCGGCTCGTAGCGGCCCGGGATGTCGTCTTCCCACGGGTCGTTGCTTCATCTGCTTGAGGCCCAGGGCGATCCGCTTGCGCTCCTGGTCGACGTTCAGGACCTCGCAGCGTGACCTTCTCGCCCTTCTCGAGCACCTCGTTGGGGTGGCCGATCTTGCGGGTCCAGCTCATGTCGGAGACGTGCAGCAGGCCGTCGATGCCCTCCTCGATCTCGATGAAGGCGCCGTAGTTGGTCAGGTTGCGGACGGTGCCCTCGATCATCGTGCCCGGCGGGTACTTCTCGGCGACCTGGTCCCACGGGTTGGGCTGGGTCTGCTTCATGCCCAGGGAGATTTCCTGCTTCTCCTTGTTGATGCCCAGGACACTGCACCTCGATCTTGTCGCCGATCTGCGACCAGCTCGCTCGGGTGGTTGATGCGCTTGGTCCAGCTCATCTCGGAGATGTGGACCAGGCCCTCGATGCCCGGCTCGAGCTTGACGAAGGCGCCGTAGCTCATGACGTTGACGACCTCGCCCGTGTACGCGGCTGCCGACCGGGTACTTGTCGGCGACGTTCTCCCACGGGCTGGCCGTCTTCTGCTTGAGGCCGAGGGCGATCTTCTCGCGGTCCTTGTCGACGTGGAGGACCATGACCTCGATCTGCTCGTCGATCTGGACCATGTCGCTGCGGGTGGTTGATCCGGCCCCAGGACATGTCGGTGATGTGCAGCAGGCCGTCGATGCCGCCGAGGTCGACGAAGGCGCCGAAGTCGGCGATGTTCTTGACCATGCCCTTGCGGATCTGGCCCGACCTCGATCTCGGCGAGCAGCTTCTTCTTCAGCTGCTCGCGGGTGATCTCGATGAGCTTGCGGCGGCAGACGACGATGTTGCGCCGGCCCTCGTCGATCTTGAGGATCATGCACTCGATGGTCGCGGTCGATGTAGTCGCCGATGTCGCGGCGGCCGGCGGATGTCGACCTGGCTGGCGGGCAGGAAGACGTTGACGCCGATGTTGACGAGCAGGCCGCCCTTGATCTTGCGGGTGACCTTGCCGGTGACGACGTCGCCCTCGTGGTACTTGGAGATGACCATCTCCCAGGCCCGCATGCCGGTGGGCCTTCTTGCGGGAGAGGACGATCTCGCCGGTCTCGTCCTCCATGCCCTCGAGCAGGACCTCGACCTCGTCGCCCGGCTGGGGCGGCGGCTCGTCCTCCCACTCGTTGAGCGGCGACGAGGCCTTCGGACTTGTAGCCGACGTCGACGACGACCTGGTCGCCGACGATCTCGATGACCCGGCCGGAGACGATCCCGCCGATCTCGAAGCTCTGGCCGTCGCCGAGGAAGCGGTCGAAGTCGTTCGACTCGGCGTCGCCGCCGACAGACGGCCAGCTCGTCGTCGGTGACGTCGAATTCACGGAGGAGGTTGCGATCTACCATGGAGTTTGTGGTTCTTCCGGTCGACCCCGCGCCCGAGGCGGGACGAGGGGAACCCGGGGCCGTCGGAGCCTCCCGAGGGCGGCGTGTGACGTCCCGGATCGCAGTCGTCCCGAGCCCGGCGTGGTCGGGCCCGGCGCCTGCCTGGTCTGCCTTGGGTGTTGGAGGATTGGCCCACCCGTTCCACGCACGGGGTGGGCCCTGACGCAAATGGTGATTATAGGGGCGAGATGGCCCGTCGACAAGTGCGGCCGGCGCGGGCGGATGACCGCCGCGATGCGTGGCCGCAACCCCGCGCACCTCACTTTGATACGGTTCGCCGGCCCGGAGGTTCGTCAACCCTGCCCCAGCCGCGGGTCGACAGCCTCTGTCACAACCCCTCACACGAGCATCATCAAACCCACTTGTTTACAGGAATCAACAACAAAGGATTGACCCTGGACGCGGCCGTCCTCCGCTTGCTAGCCTTCGCCGCTGACCCTTCGTTCGCCCTCTCCTGCCTCTCACGCAAAGGAGCGCCTCATGGGTCGGTCTCTCCCGAAGTCGGGTCTCGTCGTCGTCCTCCTCGCACTCGCCTGGGCCTCGGCGCCGCGCGACGCCTGCGCGGCCTACTCGGCCACAGCGCATCTCACCCTCGAGGGTCAGCCAGGCAACTTCATCCTCAATGGCACGACGGCCGACGTCACCTACACGAATCTCTATTACGGAGCGAATTCCGCGCAGATCAGCGGCACGCTGGCGGGGGGCGTTCCGGATTACGTGACGTTCGTGCTCGACCAGGTCGGCTCGCCGACGAACGTCTTCTCCACCGTCGAGTTCTCCACCGCCGAGCTCGGCTTGCCGCTCGCGCCCGGCACCTACACCGACGCCCAGCGCACCGCGTTCGCGGCGGCGGGTCACCCGGGGCTCGATGTCTCGTTCCAGAATCGCGGCTCCAACACGCTGACGGGCAGCTTCAAGATCGACTACGTGACCTTCTTCCACGACCCATCCCAGGGCGGCGCGCTGGCGGTCGGCACGTTCTCCGCGAGCTTCACCCAGTACAGCGGCACCAACCCCGCGCGGCTGACCGGGACGTTCACTTACCAGAATAACGCCGCCCTCGTTCCCGAGCCGACGGGACTGGCCCTGGCGTCGGTCGGCCTGGTCGGGCTGGCCGCGGCGGCCCGCCGTCGCCGCGGGACCTCCGATCGGGATTGACCGGGCCGCGCGGGGGCGAAGAATCGTCCCCGCGAACCGACCCTAGGGAAGGAGAGCGCCATGCGCACGTGCCGCTCGGCCTTGCGTCGCTGACGATCCCATTCCGGGCGGACAAGACGGGGTCAGGAGCCGGAGAATCTGGGGCTCCTGGACCGGTTTGTCCGCACGCTCAAAGGCAAGATGCCCTGACTCGAATGTCGCCGTGGCTGGTGGAGGGTCAACCGGGTCCCCGGGGGTCGGGCTGACTTCGCCGTCAGTGTTGCTCGTTGACGACGATGATGACGCGCGAGTGTTCCGGCAACCGCACGCCCGGGTCGAGGGGGCGGATGACGCCATTCTCCACCACACCCTCGATGGCCAGCGGGCGCCGGGTCGGCAGATGCGCCTCGACCGCCGATGGCGCCGCGCCGGTCGGCAGGTCCGGCGACGGGAGCGGGGGTTCGGCCGCGATCAGATCGTCGAGCGCCCGCCGGTGCGCGCTGCGGAGGTCGGGTGTCGGGTTTGGCATGAGATGGCCTATCCGTAGGCGGTGATGACGAACGTCGCAGGCTCGCCAAGCACGTCCGGGATCTCGTCGTCCTCTCGGTCGTAGCGCCAGATCACCCAGATCCGGCGGCCGGAGGGTATCTCTGCATACATCTGGAAGGAGCCGTCTCGCCGCCTCTTGAGGCTGTACACCCGGTCGAACGCGGCCTCCACCTCGTCGGCCGAGAGGCCGTGGGCGTCGATCTTCTGGAGATTCCACTCGATCCAGGTGAACCGGCGCATGCTCGGGCGTCCCTTCCGTCTCGACCCAGGTTAACAGGCGGGATCGCCCCGGGGCAATTGCGACGGATGATCAACCGGCATTGACCCCTATCGCCCGCCCCGCTACCCTCCCGCGCGGGGGCGAAGGATCGTCCCCGCGAAACGACCCCAGGGAAGGACAGCGCCATGGGCTCGACCCGCGCACCGCTCCGTGGCCTCCGCCTAGCGGCGGCCGCGCTCGCCGTCTTTGCGGGCGGCTGCTACACCGTCACGCCCTTCGGCTCGGTCAACACGCTGGCCACGGGCGGGCAGAACTTCATCGGCGGCCGGGGCTCGCAGGTGTTCCCGGCGTCGTCGGGATTCCTGGAGGCGGCCCGCAAGGTCCTCGAGGTCGACCTCAACGTCACGGGCGTCGCCCAGCGCCGCGAGGGCGAGACGGTCGTCTTCGAGGGGAAGGACACGAAGGGCCACCGCGCCGTCGTCCGCGTCAGCCCCGAATCCGACGACACGCGGATGCGCGTGCATGCCCGGTTCGGCCTCCTCGGCGATGAGGCCCAGACCCGCGCGTATCTCGACCGCCTCGCGGTGCGGGTCGCCGGCCTCGAGGACGTCGACAAGGCGAAGGCGAAGCCCGGCGAGGCCTCGCCCGCGCTTTCGCTCCGGGCCAGCAGCGCCGACGCGCCGCCTGGCACGTTCTTCCAGCGCCGGCTTGAGGGCGGGGCGAGAGAGATGCCTGAGCCTTGATCCTCGGCTCGGGCTTCGCTTCTCTCCTGGACTTGCCGAGTTGGATGGACTGGGGGGGGGCGGAAGGCACAAGGCACAAGGCACAAGGCACAAAGCAGGTAAGCGTGGGGCCGACCCGTCTTCCGGGCTTCAGTCCGGTTCCTGCTTTGTGCCTTGTGCCTTGTGCTCTCTGCCTTCTGCTCTCCCCGCCTTCACTCGTTCCATCGTTTCGAAACGACGCGGCCCGGGCCGCCATGCCCGGGCCGCGTTGCCCTCGCGAGCGCTGTCTCTCGAGTCGATGAGCGATGGAGGATGGATGCCGTGAGAGACCGCTCCGAGGCGGGCCCGGCCGATCTCGACCCGCGCCGCCGCGGCCTCATGCCGGGGACGGACGCGGGTCGATGAGCCGGCGGGACACGGGGACACACACCCGGCGCGGACGCCGGGAGACACCCCCTCGACACGATGACCGAACCCGGCTTGATGGGCTTCGTGCCCACCGGATAGCGGCTCACCTAATTTTTTGCGAACGGTATCCGGGACGCTGGGGGCGACGCCGGATCGATCTCGAGGATTCTCGGTCGGAGAAGAGGAGGGAGATTGCGGAGAACCTGTCGTGGTCCGGGAGGACCGCAGACAACTGCGTGCCATGCGGCCCTCGCCGATCGAGGGCCAAAATACGGACCAGACACGCCGCCGTCAACCCTTAATCCTTGAAACAATCCTCGACAACCGCCCCGCGCGGCCTTCGGCGAGAACCGCTGGGTTTCCCGACGTCGGGTCACGTTCGTAGCCGTGAGCAATCGTCGACGTTGCGCAACCCGGCGCGGCACACGAAAGCGAACGGAAGTGGATCGAAAAAGTTCGCGGTGGTGCGAGATTCCTCGCGATAGCCTGGCCGCCTTCTGCACCGCGGATGCGGAGATGGCATCGGCGCTGGGCCCGCCCCGGCGGCCCCTCGCCGGGCAAGCGGTCGGGCCGTAGACTCGGGCATGGCGATCGCGCCGGACGAATTGTTCAAGGACACCGACGAGCGGCCCCGACATCGATGCTCGAGCTGATCGCCCTCGCCCTGTTCGCGCTGCCGCTGTACCTGCTCGTCCGCTTCGGCGCGACGGCGGTCTCCTGGCTCACCGGGCGGCGGTACCGGGCGTATCGCTGGCTGGCGAGCAAGTACCGGGGCCGGTACGAGAACCGCGGGCTCAGCGACCCGCCGACGGTGAGCTTCAGCTACAACGGCTCTGCGGTCCGCGTCGGCCTGGCGCCGCCGGTGCCGGGGCAGCCGTCGCCGCCGAGGACGCGCGTGGTCATCCGGTTCGGCCGGGGGCTTCCGTTCCGCATGGAGCTGGCCCCCGCCGCGCGCCCGCGCCGCCGCAGCCGCCGAGGGGGACGCGTCCCGTCCGGACGACCGACGACCCGTTCGACCGCGCCTTCATCGTCCAGGCCAACGACCCCGACATGGCCCGCGAGTTCCTCCGCGGCGAGGTCCGCAAGTCGATCGGCCTGCTCCAGCGGCTGGCGCCGCCGGGTGGGATGCTCGTGTCGGTGAACCCCGAGCGGCTGCTCGTCCAGGTCGATCGCAACCTCGCGACCCAGTTCGACGCCCTGTCGGCAGCCGTCCGCGAGGCGCTGGTGATCCACGACGGGCTCGTCTCGGGCGTCTCGGTGAAGATGGCCGAGGGGGTCTCCGTCATCGCCGCCGGCCCCGCTGCGCCCGAAGACGCCGGGCCGCCGCTGTGCAAGGTCTGCGGCCAGCTCATTGAAGATGGTCCCCGGACGCTTTGTGCGCGTTGCAAGGCCCCTCACCACCGCGACTGCTGGGAATTCATCGGCGGGTGCTCGATCTTCGGGTGCAATGGCAAGGAGGGGGTGCCGGCGTGACGAGGCACGGCCTCCTGATCGCGGATCCAGACCATTCGGGGCGGGTGGCCGGCAGGCGCAGCGGTGCCCCGGGGGTGTCGGCCTCCGATTCCGGGGCACCGCTGCGCTCTGCGCCGGCCACCCGGACGCGGGTGCGGTTCACCGTAAGGCGGCTGATGGTCGCGGTGGCGATAATCGCACTCATCCTCTGGAGCATGCGGATGTATCAGCTCTCCCGCGAGTACAGGATTCGCGCGGAGGACTACCGTAGCCACGGGCACAATGCCGCAGTGATTTATTATCGAACTAATCGGAGTTGGGGCTATCGACTCCGGGACCATTACTGGCGGCTCAGCGAGAAGTACGACCGCGCCGCCCGCTACCCTTGGCTCCGCGTCGCCCCCGACCCGCCCGAGCCCTGAGGAAGCACGCGAGAATGATTGGACCGGGACGGATGGCCCGGATTCCCAGCCGAGGCCGGGCCGCTCATTCCATCCAGGGTCTTGGCCCCGCCGGCCTCGGACAGTTATCCTGGAGGCGTTTGATCGAATGACCTCGACCCCGAGGGAAATCGCCCGGCGCCGGGTCAATAACGTCCGCCCGCCGACGAATTGGGATCAGAGGAGGGACACCGATCATGTCGTACGGCGGTAATGCGGACCCGACGGGAATCCAGGTGACCTTCCTGGACCAGACCGGGGCGAAGTCGGTCAAGGCGGTCATCGCCTTCAGCGTGCCGGTCGCCCGGATCCTCCCCAACATCATCACCAAGATGAGCTTGCCCACGACCAGCCCCGACGGGCAGCCGATGAGCTACTCGCTCGACCACAAGGAGGGCGGGCGCAGGCTGCTCGAGAGCCAGACGCTCGTCGAGGCCAACGTCCAGAACGGCGATCACCTGATCGTCTACCCCGAAGTCGTCGCGGGCCGGGGCTGATCCGCCATGGCCGCCTACGAGTCGCCGCGGATCCGCCGGCTCAAGTCCGACCTTGCCGCCCTCGAGGCATTGCGCGGGGAGAGCTCGGTCTTCCAGTTCCGCTCCGCGGGCAACCCGCCCCAGCAATTCCTGCTCGGCTTCCGCGGCAGGAGCCTGGCTCGCGAGAAGGGCAAGGTCGTCGTCCGCGAGTTCCACGAGGTCGAGATCAAGCTCGGCGCCTCGTACCCGCGGACGATGCCCGAGCTGCGCTGGATCACGCCGATCTACCACCCGAACATCTCCGAGATCGGCATGGTCTGCCTCGGCGCCTACGGCACGCACTGGGTGCCGAGCCTGTCGATGGACGAGCTCTGCGTGATGCTCTGGGACATGGCGCGGTTCCAGAACTACGACATCCGCAGCCCCTACAACCGCGACGCCGCCCTCTGGGCCGCGAACCAGACGACGTTCAAGTTCCCGATCGACGGGCGGGCCTTGAGGGATAAACGCGTGGCGCTGGGCCGCACGGAGCCTCCGCACCCGGCGCCGGTTCCCGAGGTGGCCAGGCCCGGGCCCGAGTCGATCGCGATCCTCGACATGGAGATCGACCTCCGCCCCCGCGACGTGGCCGACCGGCCGATCGTCGCGCCGGCGCCGGCGGACGATGTGATCTTCATCGATTGATCTTCGTAGGGTGGGCTCCGCCCACCGGGGATCGAGCCCGGACGGTGGGCGGAGCCCACCCCACAGGACCGAGGCCGCGATGGACGACGCCCCGCTGACCTTCCTCGTCGACGACGACGACCGCTACAGCCGATTACGGCTGATCCCCTGGTGGCGGCAGGAGAAGCTCGCGGCGGCGAAGGTCCTCGTGGTCGGCGCCGGTGCGCTCGGCAACGAGGTCCTGAAGAACCTCGCCCTGCTCGGCGTCGGCACGACCTACGTCATCGACCGCGACGCGATCGAGACCTCCAACCTCTCGCGCTCCGTCTTATTTCGCGCCAGCGACGGCGGCCGTGCCAAGGCCCAGGTCGCGGCCGAACGCGCCCGCGAGATCAACCCCGAGGTGGCCTTCCACTGGCGGAAAGGCGATGTCATCAACGACGTCGGCCTCGGCCTGTTCGCCGACGTCGACGTTGTCATCGGCTGCCTGGATAACCGCGAGGCGCGGCTCTGGGTCAATCGGCAGTGCTGGAAGGTGAGCACGCCGTGGGTCGACTCGGGCATCCAGGAGATCCAGGGCGTCGTCAAGGTCTTCGTCCCGCCCGACTCCGCCTGTTATGAATGCGCGATGACGGAGCGGGATTATCAACTGCTCAACCTCCGCTATAGCTGCCCCCTGCTCTCCCGCGAGCAGATCCTCGAGGGCAAGGTCCCCACGGCGCCGACGATCGCGTCGATGATGGGTGCCCTGGAGGTTCAGGAGGCCCTCAAGATCATCCACGGCATGCCCGTCGCCGCCGGCTCGGCGCTGGTGTTCAACGGCGTGGCGAACCAGTTCTATTCGACGAAGCTGCCCCGTCGCGAGGAGTGCCTGAGCCACGAGACGTACCCGGAGCCTGTGCGAGTGGCGTTCGGGAATGAGACGACGGTTGCTCAGCTTTTCATCGAGGCCGGAAGGTCGAACGAGGGGCCGTTCGTCCTGCCGCTGGAGCGGGACGTGGTGACGTCGGTGGCGTGCCCTACGTGTGGGTGGTCAATGGAGCTGTACCGGCCGAGGACGGCGGTGAAGACATCGGAGGCGACCTGCCCGAACTGCAAGGCGCTGGCGAGGCCGGAGATCGTGAGCGCCGTCGAGGAGGGCTCACAGCTGGCCGACTTGCCGCTGGAGAGGCTAGGGATTCCGGCTGGGGACGTCGTCCGCATCGATAATGAGGCCGAGTCGGTCTTCCTCCGGCTGGCCGATGGCCACGCAGGATGGATCGCGGCGTCCTGATGGAGGGCCGTCGACGGTGACGCCAATCGTCGTGCCTTCGACCGGACTGCTCCTTTTTCAGTTCCTGGTCGTAATCCTCGTCCTGGCGACGGCGTTCGGCCTGGCCCGCGCCTGGCGTGGCCGCTCCGGCAACAGCCGGCTCGCTGTCGTCTCACTGGTATGCGGACCGCTGATGGGGTTGGCGGCCGCCGGGCTCTACTTCGCGCTGGCGGAGGTCAGTCCGCTAGACGTGGTCCACACCCTCACGGGTCACGTGGGGGTCGGCCTGACCGCCGGGCTCATCGGCGCGCTCATCTTCGAAATCTCGTGCCACATCCCGTTCCGGGTTGACCCAGGTTCGGGGAAACAGGGTGGGATCACAGACGACGAAGTGTGACGGCCGCGGCGAGCGACTTCCTGCACGTCCTACTTCACCCGCACCCACCGCTCCGTGAACTCGTTGTCGATCCCGAACTGGGTGTAGACGTCGCCGTCGACCTTGATCGTGAACTTGTGCGTCTTGCCGATCAGGGAGGCTGTGTTGTCGTTGGCGTAATCGACCGTCTCGTCCAGCTGCGTGCCGACGAGCGTGTAGGTGCCGCCGTGGTGGAAGACGACCTTGCCGTCGGCGCCGGCGTCGGTGATGCACCAGCACTTGCCCGTGAAGAACTTGAGCCGGCCGCCCTTCGCGGGCGGGTCCTCGGGCTTGTCGGGCGTGCCGGCCAGGGCCCAGGTGCCGACGAGGTTCTTGGCCAGGTCCGACGGCTTGGCGTCGTCGGCCCGCAGCCCCCTCGCGAGGGTCGACGTCGCGAGCCCGACGGCCAGGATGGCGGCCAGGATGAGGAGCCGGGACTTCGTGCGATGGTCCACGATCGTTCCTCCGGTTGAGACGTCGGCGACGCGGCGCGATCGCCCGCATCGACCCATGTGACTCCGACGGGCATGTCAACACGAGAAACGACATTTGTCAAGGGATCGTCGGGTGGCAGGGGTTCGCTCGCGAACCCCTGCCACCCGGAGAGGCGGAAGGCGCGTGCCTGCCGCATCGGCCGTCACGACATCGTCGCGAGCAGCTCTTCGAGCCGGTCGTACGACTGGCCCGCGCCGCCTTCCATGCCGGAGTACAGGTGCCCGTCGCGCGACTCGGTCGTCTTGTGGCGGACGGTGACGGCGAGCGTGGTCTTGCCCAGGGTCTCGGTGAGGGTCAAGGTCTCGACCGCCTCGAAGTCGCGGATGAAGTCGACGTCGTAGATGAAGGTCTGGACCACCCGCTCCGGCCGGACGATCTCGCGGTAGACGCCCTTGAACGGGCTCTCCTTGCCGTCGGGCGTGACCAGGACCATCCGCCAGGCGCCGCCGGGGCGGAAGTCGCGCTCGCACTGGCTCACCTTCGAGCCGCGGGGGCCGAACCAGCGGACGACGTGCTCGGACTTCGTGATCGCCTCCCAGACGAGGCCTCGGGGCGCGTCGAAGGTCCGGGTCAGGCGGAATTCCAGGTCGGAGGGCAGCGAGACGGTCAGGGCGTTCGTCCTCGTCCCGGCCTGCTCCGTCGCGAATTCCGCGAGCCGGTCGATGTGCTGGACCATGCCCTCGGCGGCCCCGTACTTCTCGACGACGAACGCGAGCGCCTCGGCCGTCGGGAAGAGGCTCCGCAGCGTCAGCTTCGTCTTGCCGCCGACATCCTCGAAGGTGGCCGTCACCTGGAAGCTCACCGGCTCGCCCTCGGCGCTGCCGCCGTGGTCGTAGGCGAGCCGCTCGGGCTCGACGACCTCGGTGTAGTGGATCCGGTTGGGAAAGTCGGTGCCGTCGGGCCCGTGCATGACGTACTGCCAGACGCCTCCGGGCCGCACGTCCATCGAGTCGGTCGTAATGGTGAACCCCCGCGGCCCCCACCACCTGGCGACGTGCTCGGGGTCGGTCCAGAGCCTGAAGACGAGCGCGCGGGCGCGTCGAAGATGCGGGTGGCGACGAGTTCGCGGCCGGACGTCGAGGACGTCGGCGGCATCGTGGCGACGGCGGCCGATTCACGGTTCGCTGCGGTCATTCGACTTCTCCCGTTCCTGGATTTCCTTGAGGTACTCGTCCAGCCGATCGAAGCTCTCTTCCCAGTTCTTGCGGTACTGCTCGACCCACTCCGCGACCTCGCGCAACGGCTTCGCCTCCAGCCGGCAGGGCCGCCACTGCGCCCGCCGGCCCTGCGAGATCAGCCCGGCGCGCTGGAGCACCTTCAGGTGCTTGGTCACGGCGGGCAGCGTCATGGTGAACGGCTCGGCGAGCTCCTTGACCGACGCCTCCCCCGCACTGAGCCTCGAGAGGATCGCGCGGCGCGTCGGGTCGGCCAGGGCCGCCAGGGTGGTGCTCAGGTGGTCAGTGGTCATCGTGGTATACCAGTTGGCTAATTAACCTGACGGTATAATACATGGCATTCGGAGGTTGTCAAGGCTTCGGCCCAACTTGCTCCAGATTCTCCGGGAGGGCGAGGCTCCCGCCGAGCCGGGCTTTACGCGTGGTCTGTCGGGAACGAGTGACCGCCCGCAGGACCGGCCTGTTGCCCGGCTCGGCGGGAGCCTCGCCCTCCCGGGACTGCTTGCCCGGTGCCGGCGGGTCGCGGATAGTATCAGGGTGCCCGCCGACGGGACCGCGGAGACCACGGGAGAACCGAGGCGTTGAGCGACGGCGACGACATCGTCTTCGGCGAGGTCCGCTACCGCGAGCCGGTCCGGATGCGCCGGCCCGATCGCGACCGCCGGTTTGCGTGCGTCGCCTATGAAGTGCCCGGGCCCGGGGATCTGCCGGTCTTCCTCGACAAGAAGCCGGCCGACGCGATTGAGAGGCACGCCCTACGCGACGTCTCCGTCGAGCTCGGCGGCATCCTGCTCGGGCGCGAGTGCGTCGACGACGAGACGGGCGAGCCGTTCGTCTGGGTCACCGAGTCTCTCGAGGCCAAGCATTACGAGAACACGCAGGCGAGCTTCACGTACACGCACGACTCGTGGGAGGAGATCACCCGCGAGCGCGACCGGCTGCATCCGGACCTCGACATCGTGGGGTGGTATCACACGCACCCGGACTTCGGGGTCTTCCTCTCGAGTCACGACCTGTTCATCCACCGGAACTTCTTCGACCAGCCGCTCCAGGTCGCCTACGTCGTCGACCCGATCCGTCAGACCCGCGGGTTCTTCCGCTGGCGGGACGACGCCCTGGACCAGGTCGGCGGCTTCTATCTGACGGCCGACCGCGACCGGCGGCAGGACCTGGCGCGGCTGGTGAACGACCTGGAGGGCATCCCGAACGCCGACGGCGGCGGCGGTGGCCTCTCCCCCCGACTGGAGGCGGAGCTGATCGCCATGCTCTCTCGACCCTCGTACCAGTCCCCCCCCGCGTCCGACCGCGCCAGCGTCGCGGCCCTGGGCACCATCGTCGGCCTGCTCGCGGGCGTCCTCGGGCTCGCGGCCGTGCTCTGGATCAACAACCTGACGAACCAGCTCCGCGAGCAGGCCAACAAGGTCGACGACCTCAGCGTCACGCTCCGCGACAACACCGCCACCCAGCGCATGGCACTCGACGCCCTGCTCAAGCGCTCCGAGCCGGGCGCGGCGAGCTCGGGGAGCCTCATCGAGTCGTACAAGAAGTCGCTCAAGGACCTGGACGACTATCGCACGAGGGCCGACAGCTTCGCCTCGCTCGCCGCGAAGCTCGAGCAGGACGTGAAGCTGCTCCGGGAGGACGAGAAGGCGCTGACGACGAAGCTCACGAAGGCCGAGGAGCGGGCGAAGGAGAACGCCTCGGAGGCGAAGCTGGCCAAGGACCTCCGCGGCGAGCTCGCCGAGGCGAACGAGCAGATCGCCCGGCACAAGGCGACGATCGCGGCCAGGACCGAGCAGCTCGAGGCGACCGGCGACTCGGAGAGGGCCGCGGCCATCGTCGCCCGGGCGCGGTGGGGGACGTATCTGGCGATCGCCGGCTGGGTCGTGGCGATCCTCCTGGGCGTCGCGCTGGCGGCGCTCTGGGCCAACGGGCATCCGATCCCGGTCGAGAACGAGACGCCGCCGCCTGCCGCTGGCGAGGCACCACACGTTATCTCCTGATTCCGAATCCGGCGACAATCTAACATGGGTACCTGGGGTCGAGCCGGAGGCGAGCCCCCAGCGGCAGTGGCCCTGGCCCTGGGGGCTCGCCTCCGGCTCGACCCCAGGCACCCCACGGGATTCCCCATGAGCCGATCGAACGCCGAGGCCCCGCGATGACCTGGCTGTTGCTCGCCCTGACGATCGGTACGGCCTCGCCCCCCGGGACCGCCTACGACCCGGCCGAGCTCACACCCGTCGCCGTGCCCGAGGCCTCGCCCCTGGCGATGGACTACTACCGGAGCGGGGTGGTCCTCTGGTTCGTGGTCCACGCGTGGGAGCTGCTCGTCCCCGCCGTGATCCTCTTCTCGGGGTTGTCGGGTCGGATGCAGAGGCTGGCCCGGCGGGTCGTGTCGCCTCAGAGGCCCCGGCTCGCCTGGTTCGTGACGATCGCCGTCTATGCCCTGGTCTACCTCGGCCTCAAGTTCCTGATCGACCTGCCGATCGACTACTACCTCGGCTACGTCCGCCCGCATCACTACGGGCTCTCGAACCAGAGTCCGGCCCGCTGGCTTGAGCAAGGCCTCAAAGGGCTCGCGGTCATGGCCGTGGTCGCGGTGCTCTTCCTGTGGGTGCCGTACCTCCTGCTCGATCGGAGCCCGAGGCGGTGGTGGCTCTGGCTGGGCCTCCTGACGCTCCCGTTCGCCGTGGGCGGGGCGATCGTCAAGCCGATCTGGATCGATCCCCTCTTCCACGACTTCGGCCCGATGAAGAACCCCGCGCTCGAGGCCAAGATCCTCGCGCTGGCCGAGCGCGCGGGGATCGACGGCGGTCGCGTCTTCGAGGTCGACATGAGCCGCGACACGAAGACGGTCAACGCCTACGTCACCGGCCTCTTCGGCACGAAGCGGATCGTCCTCTGGGACACCCTGCTCGACCGGCTCGACGAGAAGGAGACGTTGGCCGTCATGGGCCACGAGATGGGGCACTACGTCCTGAACCACGTGGCCTGGGGCGTGGCGCTGGCGACGGTCGGCTCGCTCGTGCTCCTGTTCCTGGTGGATCGTACGGGCCGTGCCCTGGTAAGACGATTCTCGCCGCGGTTCGGATTCGACCGGCTGGCGGACGTGGCCTCGGTGCCGCTGATGATCCTGCTGCTGAACGCGTTCAACCTGGTCGGGGCGCCGGTCCAACTCGCGGTGAGCCGGGCGATGGAGCACGAGGCCGACCGGTTCGGGCTGGAGATCACCCGGACGAACCACTCGGCCGCGACGTCGTTCGTGAAGCTCCAGCACGAGAACCTGTCGAACCCGCGGCCGGATTGGCTCTCGGTGCTCTGGCGGTCGTCGCACCCGCCGATCGGGGACCGGATCGACTTCTGCAACGCGTATCACCCCTGGGCCGAGGGTCGGCCGGGGCGGTACATCGACGTCGCGCCGCCTTCACGCTGACCGCCGGGACGGCCCGCCCTCGTTCCGCCGCTCCCGCGGCGGAATGCGCCTTCGGCCGCTCTGCGGCCCTCAGCCCCGACGGACGGGGCCGACCCCGGCTCGGCGGGAGCCTCGGCCTCCCGAGACGGGCGAAGACGCCGCGGAGCGGCGAGGCGGCCACTCCGCCGCGGGAGCGGCGGAGCGAGGTTGGGTGGAGATCCCGCCGCCCGGCGGGGGAAGAGCTCGCCGTCGCCCCCGGAATTGCGAACTGCTTGCGGTGGCTCGGGAAAGGTGCTAGCCTTTTCGGATTCGACGCCGTCGGTGGAGTCGTTCCGGCGCGCGGTCGGACCGCCCTCGCCAGGAGGACTGGTCGACAACGTCCCGCCTGCACGGATGGGCCCTCCCGGGGGCTGCGACAGGCGACAGGGCCGAGGACGGCCGGCGGGCGCCCGGAGTTGCCTTTCATGACGCTCGACACCCTGCGAGGGGTGGTCACCCGCAGGCCGTTTCCCGTCGCGTGTGCCTGGCTGGTCGCCGCCATCGTCGTCGGCCTGGCCGCGCCCGACCTGACGCGGCTCACGGCCGAGAGCGAGGCGCTGCTGCTGGATAAGAGCGCCGAGAGCGCCGCGCCGAGGCGATCATCAAGCAGGCCTGGCCCGACCAGTCGTACGAGTCGATGGCGGTGGTTGCGCTGGTCCGCGAGTCGCGCCTCACGCCCGCCGACCACGATTACGCCGCGAGGCTCGCCGACGCCTTCTCGGCGCCCGACCGCCCGAAGGACATCGCCCGGGTCCTCGGCCCGAGGTCGGACCCGCGCGTCGCCGAGCGGCTCATCAGCCCCGACCGGACGACCCAGCTCGTCGTCGCCGAGCTGACGACCGCGTTCGTCTCGCCGACGGCCGCCGAGATCGTCGCCTGGATGCAGAAGAAGGCCGCGGCGATCCCGGCCCCGCCCGGCCTCGACGTGAAATGGACCGGCGACGCCGTGATCGGCCGCGACTACATGGCCGACGTCCAGACGTCGCTCGACCGCGCGGCGCTCGCCACGGTCTGCCTGCTGATGTTCGTCCTGATGGCGGTCTACCGGTCATTCTGGCTGTCGCTCGTCCCGCTAGCGACGATCGGAATCAGCCTGGTCATTTCGCGCGGGTTGCTCGCGTGGCTGGTGAAGGCGGGGTGGGCGACGTCGCCGCTGGTCGAGCTGTTCCTGGTCGCGATCCTCTTCGGCAGCGGGACGGACTTCTGCCTGTTCATCTCGTGGCGCTACGCCGAGAACTGGAACCCGGCCAACCCGGCCGGCGCCATGCGGACCACGCTCCGCCGGTCGATGGGGGCCCTGCTCACGAGCGCGGGCACGGTCATCATCGGCTTCCTGCTGATGGGGACGACGAAGTTCAGCCTCTTCTCGAGCACCGGGCCGAGCGTGGCCGTCGGCCTGGCGCTGACGGTCGTCGCGACGCTGACGCTGACGCCGTCGCTGCTGGTGATCCTGGCGCGGTACCGGCCGAAGGCGTTCCGGGGCATGACCCGCGCCTCGAGCGGGTTCTGGGACACGGTCGGCCAGAAGGTGATGGCGGCGCCGGGGTGGTACTGGGCCGCGACGATGGTCGTGATGGTGCCCGTGGCGATCCTCGGCACGCAGACGGAGTTCCTCCAGGACACCCTGGCCGAGATGCCGCCGAACACCGAGTCGGTCAAGAACCTCCGGTTCGTCGTCTCGAAGCTGGGCTCGGGGATGACCTCGCCGCTGGCGATCGTGCTCGAATCCAACAAGGACCTGCGGACGTCCGAGGGGCTGGCGCTGGTCGACGACGTGAGCCGGCTGCTCTCGCGGCAGCGGCGGCTCGACGAGGTCCGCTCGGCCACGCAGCCGCTCGGCTCGACGGCGCCCCTGGACCGGGCGCGGCTGTCGTCGCGGCTCGGCGAGGTCAACCAGGGCTTCGACCGGATCGCCGAGGGGGCGAACCGCCTCCGCCAGGGGCTGACCGAGGGCGTGGCCAAGCTCCAGGCCGCGCTCTGGCTCGAGCGGAAGACCGGCCTGGCGATCACGCCGACGCCGGGTCTGACGCCCGACAAGGAGAAGCAGGCCGCCCGCGACGCGCTCTCGACCGGCCTGACGTCGGCCGCCTCGGCGATCTTCGGCTCGGCCCGGCCCGGGTTGCTGCCCGCGCTGGAGTCGCTCCCGGGCGCGTCCACGAGGCCGGCCGAGCCCAAGACGAGCCGAAGCCGGCCGAGCCCAAGACGAAGCCGAAGCCGGCCGCTCCCGCGGGGAAGGAGTCCGCGAAGCCGGCCGACCCGAACGAGACGATGGTCGCCCAGCTCCACGAGGCGGCCGAGGGCGCCGGCCTGATCGCCGACGGCGTCCGCCGCGCCGGGCGGGAGATCAACACGATCCTCCACGACCCCGTCGGCCGCCGCGCTCTGAGCCAGCTCCTGATCAACGACGAGACCGTCCGCGAGCACCCGGAGCTGAAGGAGAGCTTCGCCCACTACATGTCGGCCGACGGCCACCGCGCGCGGATCGACGTCGACGCAGTCGGACCGGGTCTTCTCGCCCGAGGCGCTCGACGAGGTCGCCAAGATCCGCCGCCGGCTCCGCGACTACCTGGGCGAGGAGGAGGACCTGAAGGTCGAGGCCCTGATCACCGGCGTCAACGCCGGGGCCGAGGACACGCGGACGCTCACGCACGCCGACCAGGTCCAGACCTGGTTCGTCGTGCCGATCGGCGTGTTCATCGTGCTGATCTTCGCGCTCCGCGACCCGCTCGCGTGCTTCAACCTGGTCGCGACGATGATCCTGACGTACCTCTTCGCGCTCGGGGTGACGCACCTCGTGTTCGTCACCCTCCTGGGGGCCGAGGGGCTCGACTGGAAGGTGCCCTATTTCCTGTTCGTGCTGCTGGTGGCGGTGGGCGTCGACTACAACGTCTTCCTGATGGCGAGGCTCCGCGAGGAGACGGGCGTGCTCGGCCTCCGCGCCGGCATTAGCCGGGCGATCGGCCAGACGGGCGGGCTGATCACCTCGGCCGCGGCGATCACGGCGGTGAGCTTCGCGTGCTTCCTGTTCAGCCCGCTCAGCTCGCTCCGGCAACTGGGCTTCGCGCTCGTGGTCGGGATCTCGATCGACGCCGACGCTCGTCCGCCCCGTGCTCGTCCCGTGCGGCCACTGGCTGCTGAACCGCCGCCGCGAGTCGAAGCGGCTCACGGCCCTGCTCTCGCCGGCGATCCAGCCGCTGTCGCGGGTTTCGGATTAGGGCTCATAATGGGGCGGGACGAAACCCCGGCCCGAGGGACCTCGACCGATGGCGACCACACCCCGACCGTGCGGAGGCCTCAGGCGCCGTGAGTTCCTGGCGGCGGCCCCGCTGCTGCCCTGGGCCCTCCTGGGCTCGCACGCCTCCGCCGCCGAAAAGATCGCTCGCCCCTCCGGCCCGCTCGGCGTGCCCGGCCCCTATCCCGGCCGGGTCGTCGAGGCCCGCAACAAGGGGATGATCCAGAAGGGCGTGAAGAACCGCGAGGCCGTCAAGACGACGCTCGCCCGCGGCATGACCGAGCTGACCGGCGCCGACGACGGCACCGAGGCCTGGCGGAGCTTCTTCGAGCCCGGCGACGTCGTCGGCATCAAGGTCGTGCCGAACGGGTTTCCTCAGCGCACACGTCGTACGAGCTGATCCTCGAGGTGATCGAGGGCCTCAAGTCCGCCGGCGTGAAGACGCGGGACATCCTCGTCCTCGACCGCTACAAGCACGAGCTGATCGCCGCGAAGATCCCCGAGATCCTCCCCGCCGGCATCCGCTGGGGCGGCCTGACGCCCGGCGGCTACGACGAGACCCAGCTCACGATGACCTTCCCGGGCGACGACCCGATCGCCGGCTACGACCCCGACGAGTTCATGGAGATGAACCTCGTCCACAAGGGCCACGACCCCAAGGACGACCGCAACCTCCGCTCGCACCTGGGCCTGGTCGTCACGCGCCGGGTGAACAAGCTCGTGATGCTGCCCGTCGTGAAGGACCACGGCTCGGCGGGCGTCACCGGCGCGCTCAAGAACATGAGCCACGGCCTGGTGAACAACGTCGCCCGGTCGCACAGCACGTCGGACACGAACGCCTGCAACCAGTTCATCCCGCAGGTCGTCGCCCACCCGGTGATCCGCAAGAAGTGCGTCCTCCAGATCATGGACGGCATCCGCGGCGTCTACCAGGGCGGGCCGTTCGGCAACAACCCGAGCTGGGCCTGGGAGTACAACGCCCTGCTCTTCGCAACCGACCCCGTGGCCATGGACCACGTCGAGTGGCGGATCGTCGACGCCAAGCGGAAGGCCATGGGCCTGGCGCCGGTGGGTTCGGTCGGCAAGCTGGCGATCGACGCGGAGCGCGAGGGGTTCGACATGCGGCAGCCGCAGCATATCCCGCTGGCCGCGAATTTCGGGCTGGGGGTGTTCGACCTGAAGTCGCCGCTGGGGCGGAGGCATTCGATCGACCATCGGGTGGTGGACGTTGCCTGACCGAGGTCGCTTTGTTGCTAAGTCCCTGTTGCTCATCCGATCCTGTTGCTAAGCCCCGTGATTGAGCTGTGTGGCAAGCCGCTGTGCAATCGGCGAAACGCTAGGTCGGACACTCCGGTCGACTGGATCCATTTCGAATCGTACGGCTTGCCGTCGATGGCCACAGAGATAAACTCTCGCCGATGGCGCCGACGCTACCAGATCGACGACCTCGGAGTCGCCGAATTCCGGTGGGACGGCTCCCGCCTGCGCTTCATTCCCTGGGATCAACTCTCCCGGCTCGACCCGGATTCGCTCCGATCCTCCTTCGGGGAGCGCATTAAGCCCCGGCTTGAACTCGATAGGTGGAGAGCGCTCAGGGCCACGGTGTCGGCGGAGTGGCGGGTTCGTTCGCCCGACGCTTGGCGAGAGGACTTTGCTCGTCGAGTCCGCCTCGACCGGCAGTGCCGATTCGTCAGGATACCGCTCGTCGTGGTGGGCTTGTCGATCGCCTACTACGCCGTCTGGAGGATAGGCGCTGTCAATGACGGACAACTAACAGCCACGCTCGTGATTGGGGCACTGTGCATCGCGTGGGCTTGGTTCGAATACTTTGTGTGGGTGCGCCGTGAGAACGAAGAGGCGACCGCCATGCCACCATCCGCGCGCGAGTGATCCCATCCACCTCTCA
>CAWFXY010000014.1:0-624164 GCA_963819805.1 uncultured Planctomycetota bacterium
GCGGCTCGTGGGAGGACACCGACCGGACCTGGGCCGCGTCGGGCGAGGACCCTTGGTCGACCTACCGCTACGCCGGGGCCGCGGCCCACCTGCGCATGCCCTCAGGATGATCGGGGCGAAGGATCCCGAGGGCGTCGACTGGCGCTCGAGGCCTCCGAGGCCTACGCCTGGGCCCGCGGTCACACGCGCCGGGAGACGACGCGAAGGCGGAGCCGGCGCTCCGCGACCCGCGCCCTACGCCGCCGCGGCCCTGTTCCGCCTGACCGGCGACCGGGCGTACGAGCGACAGCTCCTGGCCGACACCGCCGACATCACGGCGACGACGCTCGTCTGGGACGACCGCCGGTTCGGGCCGATCGTCTACGCCCTCGGCGGCGGCCCGGCCCGGCCCGACGAGGCGGCCCATCGCCGCATCCGCGCGGCGCTGCTGGCCACGGCGGACCATGCGGCGGTGGAGACCCCCTCGCGGCGGGCGATGCGCTGGGGCGGGAACTGGTACATGCCGATGCTCGTCGGGCAGCAGACGACGCCTTGGCTGCTCGAGGGGGCGGTCGCCTCCACCCTGACCCGGGCCGGCGACCCCGCGCGGGCCCGGCCTATCTGGCCTCGCTCTACACGACGTGCGACTACTTCCTCGGCGGCAACGCGCTGAATCTGGTCTGGGTCACGGGCGTCGGCCCGCGGCACCCGCGGCAGGTCTTCCACATGGACGCCTGGTACAACGGCCGGGGTCAGTTCCACCCCGGCCTGATCCCCTACGGCCCCTGGCTCAAGCAGAGGACCAGGGCCAGGGCCCCTGGGACTCCGACTGGCCGAACAAGACGCTGTACCCGCCGATCGACTCCTGGCCGGGCAACGAGCGATGGTTCGACAACCGGTGCTCGCCCATGAATGCCGAGTTCACCATCCACCAGAACATCGCGCCCGCCGCGGCGCTCTTCGGCTTCCTATGCGCCGGCCAAGTCGGTCGGCGGCCGGATTCCGGGACCGCTCGCTGATGATCGCGGGGAGTTTCCGGGTCATCCCGCGGGCGACGAACGGGCAGGGGGGCTGCCCTCGCGGAAGGCCCGTAAACTCGCCAGAAGGCCCGCGGCCTGTCCGATAGAGGACGGAGGGGGAAGGCCTGGCGGAAGCGTCAAGCCTACCTCCTGGCAGAGAGTGTGCGCCTTCGGATCGACCGGAGCGGTACCACCGTGAGGACGGACGCCCTCGACACCAAGGCCGGACCCGCGAGCCAACCCGACCTCGGACGGACGTCCACTGCCCGCGCGAGCGAGGGGTGGGCCATGCCCGTGTTCGTGTGGGGCCTGGTGCTCGGCACCAGCGCGGCGGTGGCCTCGGTGGCGTGGTGGCTCGTCCCGCCGTACCTGGCTCTGATGGCCTTCCTCCTGCTCGAGCCCGCCGGCCGGCGCGTCAGCGCGACCAACCCGGCCGGGCCGCGGTCGGCGTCGTCGGGGGCCTCGGCCTCCGTCGGCGCGACGGACCCGGCCGAGTCTGCGGGTTCGGGCGATCCCTCCGCTTCCAACGGCGCCGCGCCGGCCCCGAAGGCCAAGCGCGGCGGCAAGGGGCGAGGGTCGAGGAAGGCAAAAGCGGTGATCGAACCGGTCCCCGCGGCCTGGCTTCAGGTCGCGCCCGGCAAGTTCGTCCGCGTCGAGCCAGGCAGCCCGACCGGAGAATCCGGGCCGTACAGCACTCTGCCCCCGGGCACGCCCATGTCTTCGCCCTCCCCGGCGGAGGCCGACGCCGTGCCCAGCCTCGATGCGCCCGATCGGCCCTCAGCCGACCCCGGGCCCCACGACGCCCCGACGGAGGCCGCGCTTGAGCATCCGCACCTCGAAACCACCCCGGCCGAAGGCCCCGCGCCCGAAGGCCCGCGACCCCGAGCCCGCTGTCGTGGGATGGCCCCTCGATGACGACGCCCGCGCCGAGTCCTCGGCGTTCGGCCATGACGTCACGCCCGACCACGGATCCCGCCCCTCCCTTGGCGCCCCCAGCGCAGAGGGGGCCGAGGCCGACCCGATCCGCGACCCCGAACCCGGCGCGACCGACGACCCCGACCTCGCCGCGGGCACCCAGCCCGAGGCCGAGGTCGACGGCCCCGTCGTCGCCCTGGCGGAGGAGGTTGCGGCCGAGGTCGAGCCGCCGGCCGTGGACGAGCCCCCGGTCGAGGCCGGCGACGTCGGCGACGAATGCCTGGATGAGGTCGGCGAGTCGTCGTGTGGTAATCTCACTGATGCGATCGGAGCGTCGTACCCCGGCGGTGGGGTGGCTCCGTGGTCGGGACGAGGCGTATCGCCCTTGTGGCGGTATGTCCGCTCGACCCGGGTCCCGCACTGCCCGAATGGGCTCCGCCTCCGCTCCAAGCGCGGGGACGGCCGCCCACACCAGTTCGTCCGCACTTTCCCCCCGCGCTCGCCCCCGCCCGGGGGGCTGATCCGCGCGTGAGCGCGACGCGAAGTGACGGCGGGCGGGGCGGGCTCCTCAAAGGGGGCACGTCCCGCCCGTCGTCGTGTGGGGCGGCTGGATGTGTGGTCGCGACCCGGACGTGGCGGTCGTGGGTCGGTCCAAGGCCGCGCCTCCCCGGCCCCGTCCCGCACGAAGCCACGCGAAGGCGAACGAAAGGCGTACGCTCGGGTTCGCTCGGCGCCGGGGCCCGGGTCCGCTCGGGGCCTTGGCCCGACGTCCCGCACCCCCGCCACGGCCCGATCCGATCCGCGACCGACGCGGGCCGCGGCTTGTCCGGCCGTCGAGGCGGGTGCTAGAGTGGGGGTGACGGCCCGGCGCGGCCCCGGGCGCGCGGGCCGTCACCCGTCAACGCCGCGTCTGCGGCGCGGGCCGGGCCGCCGCGCGGCCTGCCCGCCTCGCCAGGTGAGCCCCGTCATGGTCGACCCCCAGGCGTCGCGGTTCTGGCGCTTCGCCGTCAAGAGCGGGCTGCTCGACGACGAGGCGGTGCGGGGCTGCTGGGAGAAGATCCCCGAGGAAAAGCGGAGCGCCGACGCCGTCGACCGCCGGCTCGCGCGCCAGGCCGTCAACGCCGGCCTGCTCACCCTCTGGCAGGCCCAGCAGCTCCTCGCCGGGCGGGCCACCGGCTTCAAGATCGACCGCTACCTCCTGCTCGACCTGATCGGCCAGGGCGGCATGGGCCGGGTCTACCTGGCCAAGGACACGCGGCTCGGGCCGGCGGGTCGCGATGAAGGTCCTCTCCCAGGAGCGGATGAACAACCCGCGGGCGATCGCCCGGTTCCAGCGCGAGGCCAAGGTCGGGGCCCAGCTCCAGCACGAGAACCTCGTGCGGATCTACGACGAGGGCGAGTCGACGGGCATCCGCTACCTCGTGATGGAGTACATCGAGGGCAAGAACGTCGGCCAGCTCATCGCCGAGCGGGGGTCGATCGCCTGGCCCGAGGCCGCGCGGCTCGCCCGGCAGGTCGCGCTCGGGCTGGAGCACGCCCAGCAGAAGGGGCTGATCCACCGCGACGTCAACCCGGCCAACATCCTCGTCACCCGCGACGGCGTCGCCAAGCTCACCGACCTCGGCCTGGCGATCGACCTGGCCGACGAGGCGAACGTCACCCGCGACGGCGCCACGGTCGGCACGTTCGACTACATCTCCCCCGAGCAGGCGCGGCACTCGCGCGAGGTCGACACGCGGACCGACATCTATTCGCTCGGCTGCACGCTCTACCACATGCTCTCGGGCCGCGTGCCGTTCCCGATGCGCGAGCCTGCCGGAGAAGCTCTACGCGCACCAGCTCCACGACGCCGAGCCGCTGACCGCGCCGGAGGGGGAGGTGCCGGAGGGCCTGGTCGAGGTCGTCCGGCGGATGATGCGGAAGCGGCCCGAGGAGCGGTACGCGACGCCCGTCGAGGCGGCGCAGGCGCTGGAGCCGTACGCCGAGCCGGCGCCGGGCTTCTCCGGGTCGTCAGCCTCGTCGTCGGGTCTCCGGTCGTCGCCCGGGTCGCCCTCGATCATGCCGGCGACCGAGGTGCCGGCGGTGGCGACGGCGGCATCGCCGGCCCCGGCCGTGGCCGAGGCGAGCCCGCTCCTGGGGTCGGGCTCGGACCCCGAGGGGCCCCTGTTCGCGCTCGACATCGGGCCCGAGGCGCCGCTGAGCGCCGCGTTGTCGACGGCGGCCAAGCCCCGGAGCAAGCCGAAGGCCGAGCCGAAGCCCGAGGCATCGGTTGCCCCACCGAAGCCCCGCCGGAAGGTGGCGCTACCGCCCCGCGCGCGGAAGCTGGCCCCGGTGGCGATCGGGCTGCTGGTGGTCGTGGCCGCGGTCGCGGGGATCGCGGCGGTCGTCGCGGCGAGCCGGAAGAAGCTGGAGGACCGGCCGATCGCGGGCGAGGAGCCCGACGAGCCGGTCGCCGAGGCGCCCGAGAGCCCGGGCAAGGCCTCGGGGCCGATCGCCGTGTCAGTCGGCGGCCCGTTGCGCCCGGTCGCGACGCTGGCCGAGGCGATCGCGATCGCCGCGGGCGGGTCGGGCGAGGTCGTCCTGAGCGGCCCGGGGCCGATCCGCGTCTCGACGACGCAGGAGATCCGCCTTCCTCGCGGCCGCGTGGTCATCCGCGCGGCCGACGGGCCCGAGCCCGTCGTGGTCGTCGACATGGTCGGCGGCAAGCCCTGGCTCCAGACGCTGTCCAACGCCTCGGTCCGGCTCAAGGGCCTCCGGATCGTCGCCAACTACCAGGCGATGGCCGCCCCGATCCCCCTGATCGAGGCGAGCGGCCCGGTCGCGCTCGAGCGGTGCACGTTCGTCGCCGCCGGCGGCAGCGGCAACTCGCGAGGTGTCAAGCTCGAGGGGACGAAGTTGTCCGTCGACGGCTGCCTGTTCGCCGGCTTCGACCGGGCGCTGGACATCACCGGCTTCACGGGGCTCGACGCCACGGTCACGCAATCGATCCTCGCCCACTCGGCCGAGACCGACCGCGCGCCGGGCTGGGCGATCCGCGTCGCCTTCGGCGGCGGCCGCGACAAAAGGCCGCTGCAAGCTCGCCCTCGACCGCGTGACGGCCCGCGGCGGCGGCCTGCTCGAGGTCGTCGACTTCCCGGTCTCGTCGCCGCTGAGTGTCTCGCTCGACCATGTCGCCGTCCAGGCCCGGGCGCTCCTGGCCTGGACCCCTCGCAAGGGCGAGTCGGCCGAGGGGTGGACGAAGGGCCTGAAGTGGCTCGGCAAGGGGAATCTCTACGACGTCACGGGCAGCGCCTGGGTGGTCGTCTCGGCCTCGGGCGAGCTGCCCGCGCCGAACGCCCCGCGCGACCTGGCCGGCTGGCAGGCCGCCGTCGGCTCCGACAAGGACGCGTCCGCACGCTCGTTCAAGTTCGCGGCCACGGCGGCCGAGATCGCCAGCGACCTCGCGGCGGTCGAGCCGGGGCAGTTCGCGCTGGAGAGGTGTCGAGGGCGTCGGGGCCGATGTGAAGCGGGTCGGGCCGGTCGGAGGCTCGGCCCCGAAGAAGGCCGAGCCGGCGAAGAAGGAGTCCCCGTAGGGTCCGCCATGCGGACCATCCGGTGTCGAGGGCCGTCGCCGAAGATGGTCCGCATGGCGGACCCTACGAAGACCCGCGTTGACAGCCCGGCGCCACCCGCTACTAATCTCCGCATGCGGACCTGGTGCGCAAGGACGGCGCGGATCGCCTTCGTCGCCGGATGGCTGGCGATGCTCGGGCTCACGATCCGCGCGGGCCTTCGCGCGCACGACCTCACGCCGGAGCACCTGCTCGGGCTGATCCCGGCCGCGTATCTCGCCGCGTGGGGGCCGTACTTCCTGGTCTCGCGGCGCGACCCGAGGGGGCGGGCCGTCCGCTTCGTCGCGTGCACGGCGTCGCTGCTGGCCGGCGTGGCCGTGCTGGAGCTGCCGGCGAGCGTGGGGATGATCGATTATCGGGCCGTCTTCGCCACGCCGACGCCGCCGTGGAACCGTCCCGGCAACCGGCCTGACCCCGACCTCGTCTACGTCCGCGAGGGCCATCGCCAGACCAGGCTCCGGTTCGGCGGGGCCGACCTGCATCGGCTCCGGGCCGAGGGGAGGCCGCCGGTCTACGCGTGCGACCTCCGGCTCGATCGGAACGGCTTCCGCAACCCCGTCGATCTCGATCAGGCGGGCGTCGTGATCGTCGGCGACTCGTTCGTCGAGGGCCTGCACGTCGCCGAGACCGACCTCGTCTCTGCCCGGCTCGCCGAGCGGCTGGGCGAGCCGGTCGCGAACCTCGGGCGGACGGGCTACGGGCCGCAGCAGGAGCTTGAGGTCCTCCGCCGCCACGGCCTGCCGCTGCACCCGAGGGCGGTCGTCTGGGCGTTCTACGAGGGGAACGACCTCCAGGACGCCGCGACGTACGACGACGACCGCAAGCGAGCAAGCCGCGCCCTCCATGAGCCCGCCTCGCGCTCCCGCTATGGCCGGGGCCTGACGCGGAACCTGCTCGCGTTCGCCATCAGCAACTGGCTCCAGCCCGAGCCGACCCGCCCCGCGGGGCCGCAGACGGGGCGGCTCGCCGACGCTTCGGGCACGGTGAGGGATATCTACTTCTCTTGCGGCGTCCACGAAGGAGAGGCCCTGCCCGCGACCCCGCGCCGCGACTCGCCCGCGATGGAGGCCGTCCGGGACACCCTGGCGGAGGCCCACACCCTCTGCGCCCGCCGCGGGATCGAGCTGGTCGTCGCGTTCGTCCCGGCCAAGTTCCGGGTCTATCGCGACCTCTGCACCTTCGACGCGGATTCGCCCTGCCGCGATTGGCCCGTCGACGACCTGCCCGAGGCCCTGGGCGAGGCCATCGCGTCGATCTCGCCCGAGATCGGCTACCTCGACCTGACCCCGCGGCTCCGCTCCGCGGCGGCGCGTGGCGCGTTGCCCTATCTGCCCGACGACACCCACTGGTCGCCCGAGGGCCATCGCGAGGCGGCCGAGGGCGTGGCCGAGTACCTCGCCCCTCGGCGGAAGCTCGGCGCGAACGTAGCTACTGCCGGGGACTGAGCATTTGGCCCGTCATCCCGTTGCGAGGCCGCGATTACGAGGAGCGATCCTCGGGCAGGAGATGCCGGCTTGAGTGGAGGATCCGCGCGTGCCGCGAGCGGGCGGCGGGGGTGGTCGACTCGGTCTTGCCCTTGAGGTCGGCGAGGTTCGCCTCGCAGTACGGGCAGCCGACGACCTCGATGTGGAACCGGAGGTACTCGGCCAGATCGGGGTCCAGGGCGTCGAGCAACAAGCTGCCAAGTTGCTGGCGGCTCGGGCAGGTCAGTCGCGAGCGGCGCCAGATCGCGCCCAGCGAGTGGAGGCCGACGTCCTCGCGGCCCTGGCGGACCGACTCCAGGCGCTCGCGAAGCTCGGACGAGTCGCGCAGGGCCTTCTCGACGCGGGCCATCCGCTCGGCGGGCAGGGCGTCGGTGAGATACGGAGCGGAGGGTCTCGTCGTCGATCGGGACGTCGTCGCGTTCGACCGCGTGTTCCATCGGACTAGCCCTCGCCCAGGCGTTCGAGGTTCATCCCGGCGCGGCGGGCCATCTCCTTGAGCCGGCCGATCGTCTGGAACTTGTAGCTGGCCACGGCCTGCTCGGTCAGGCCGAGGTACTTGGCCACGTCCTTGTTCGCCCATCCCTTGACGATCAGGAGCTCGAGGCAGCGGAGCCGGTCGAAGTCGCCCTTTGCGAGCCACTCCTTGACGAGCGTGCCCATCGACTCGGCGAGGAGCTGCTCCTCGGCGACGCGCTGCTCGTCGCTCCGGGCGATGCTCGACGCGGCGCGGCCGGTGCCGGGGACTTCATCCAGCGGGCGGCCGTGGTCGTCGGAGCCGAACTGGTCGATCGGCCGGCGGCCCTGCTTGCGGAGGTGATCGGTGAGCTTGTGGGCGGCGATCGAGAAGAGGTACGCCTCCATGTCGCGCCGCTCGTCGTAGTGCGGCAGGCTCGTGAGGAAGCCGACGAAGGTCTCCTGCACGACGTCCTCGCTGGCCGCGCGGTCGCGGAGCCGGCTGTCGACGAAGGCGATGAGCCGCCCCTCGTAGCGCTCGATGAGCTGCTGCCACGCCCGGGCGTCGCCCGAGCGGACCTGGCGGATCAGCAGCGCCTCGGCGTCGGTCGTGGGCATCGGGTCGAGGGCCTCGACTCGGGCGGATGGGATCGGGGCGTGCGCATCGCCCCGGGTCTCATACTACTCGACCCCGGCCCGCGCCGGCGAGGGTGCGTCGGCCTCGTCGTCGTCCCACGGGCTCGACTTCGCCCGCCCGGGGGCCGTCTCCCACCGGCCGGCGCGGCTCGGCTCGGGCCAGCGCTTCTTGCGGTACGACCGGAAGATCCAGACGCCCGCCGGCGCGGCGAGGGTGAGCAGGAGGAACCAGCCGCGCTTATCGAACTGGCCGGGGAACTCGTCGTCGCGGCGGGACATCAACTGGCCTACCTCGCGCTTCCAGACGCCGAAGAAGAGCAGGACCAGCCCGACGACCGACCAGAAGAGGTAGGCCTCCGCCTGCCACGGCCCCGGCGCGTTGATGAGCCCGAAGAACCAGGCGACGACCGCCACGATGCCGGCGATCTGGCCGAGCCGGATCCTCGGGAATCCCTCGAACAGCGCGAGGATGACGAAGGCGAGCGTCGGGATCGCGATCAGGCCCGCGATGATCGCCACGATGCCGGCGAACGGATAGTACATATAATTTACCATCCCCACTCCGCGACCCGGAAGGTCGTCTTATGCGACGCCGGCTGCCGCCGGCGAGGGCGCGGGGGCCTCGTCCTCGCCATCCCACGGGTTCGACTTCGGCCGTCGCGCCGCGGCGTTCGGCTCGGGCCAGCGAGCCCTTCGGTACGAGCGGAAGAGCCAGGGCCCGAAGGCCGGGGCGAGCACGATCACGAGGAACCAGCCGAGCCGGTCCCACCGCCCGGGGAACTCGTCGTCGGACCGGAGCATCAGCAGGCGGAGCTCGCGCTTCCAGACCAGGAGGAACACCAGGACCAACGCCCCGGCGCCGAGGGACAGGACCAGGCCCTCCCCCTGCCAGCCGACCGTGGAGAACGCGAAGACCCAGGCGAGGATCGCCACGAGCCAGGCGATCTGCCCGAGCTTGATCTTCGGGAACCCCTCGAACAGGGCCAGGATCGCGAAGCCGGCCGTCGGGATGCCCAGGGTGACCACTGCGACGGCGACGATGAAGGCTCCCATGACAGGCCCCCCCCCGGTCAGCCCAGCTCGTCGGCCACGGCGGTCGACTTCGTCTCCGACTCGGGCCAGTAGGCCCGCCGGTGGCGCGGAAGAGATAAACGCCGACCGGCGGCAGGACGATCAGGAGCAGGGCCCAGATCAGCTTGTCGTGATGGCCCGGGAACGCGGTGTCGTCCACGCCCATCAGGAACGCGAACTCGCGAAGCCAGGCCCGGGCGAACAGGATCACGACGGCGACGACCGCCAGGGCGATGAAGAGGGGCAGGGCCGCGATGAAGAGCATCAGGGCCATCACCGCCAGGCCGACCACGACGACCGTCCGCGGGATCTCGGGATGGCGGTTCATCCAGTCGTCGGCCCGGTGGCCCAGGTCGTCGATCGTGTTGAAGAAGGTCCGTCGCATCGGCGCGTTCCTCGTTTGGTTCGGATCAGACCAGCATCCGGTAGACGACCACCCCCGCCGCGCCGACGCCCGCGGCGGCGAGCATGCGGAGGCGGTTGGTGTAGTAGCCCTTGGTCGACTCGTCGGTGCGGATGTAGCCGGCGAGGACGGCCAGGGTGAAGAGGACGAAGGCGAGCAGGGCGCCGCCCTTGACCAGCCGCTCGCGGACGAGGTCGTGCTCGTAGAAGGACAGGACCTCCGCGCGGCGGGCCTTCGAGAAGTCGAGCCGGGCGCCGGCGCGGTAGACGGTGTAGAGGTCGTCGAGGTCCTTGGAGACGTCGGAGAGGCTCTCGGCCACCGGCTGGACGTAGGTGGCGAGCGTCATGCGGTCGATCTCGTCCTGCTCCGGCTCCCAGCCGCGGGCGACGTCGCCGGCCAGCCACTTCTCGACCTGCTCATAGATCTTGACCCGGAGCGCCTTCCTCGCCTTCCCCTCGTCGGCCGAGAGCGGGCCGACGAGCACGAGGACGCCGCGGGCGTCGGGCTTGGCCAGGGCCTCTTCCTCGTCGCGGTCGCGGGGGAACCAGTCGGGCTGGCTCTTCGCCTCGACCGCGGGGGCGGGGGCCGGCGCGGGCTTCGGCTCGGCGCGACGGCGGGCCTTCTTCGCGGCCGGGGCGCGGGCGGGCAGGGGGCTCGTCGGGGACGAAAGGCGACCCGGGGTCGCCGAACGAGGCCAGCACGACCGGCGGCGCGGGCCGGTCGGGGCCCGAAGTGGTGAACATGCCGGCGTCCGACGAGATGCACCGCCAGGACGCCCACGAGTACCAGGAGAGCGAAGCGTTTCATGATCGTCCCATCCTCAGCCGGTCGGGCGGTCGCAGGTCGCGCCGCGCTGTCCATTCCTCGGGGTTATTCGTGCGGACGGAGGATTGATTGATCACGCGACCCTGGCCTTGTTCGCCCGCGTGTACGAGGCGTAGGCGGCGGCCTGGCGGCTCCACGGGCTCACGACCTGCGTGACGAGCGCGATCGCCGGGATGACGAGCTGCACCGGCTCGCGGAACGGCCAGAGCGGCGTGAGCACGTAGGCCACGACCGCCGACGTCATGAGCGGCCAGACCCTGATGCGGCCGGGTCGGTCGCGGTCGGCGACCTTCCACCAGCCGTTGGCCAGGAACGCTGCGGCGAAGAAGCATGTGAAGCCGAGGACCATGTTCGCCGGGCCGAGGCCGAGGACGTCCTGCGTGCCCTCGAAGGCCGAGCCGTGAGACGCCGGATGCAGCGGCAGCTTGAGCCACTCGGCCAGCCCGAAGGCGAACAGGCCGACGCCCCCGCCCAGGACCAGGTTGATGAGCCGGCGGGCCGACGAGTCGACCTGCGTCCCCTCGAAGAGCTTCGACGACGTCAGGGCCGTCCAGGTGCCGAGGACGGTCGTGGCGAACAGGAAACCAATCACCTCGGGCCGAGGCTCGGGCCGGTTCCCCTGGCTCAGGGCGAGCGGCACGGCGATCAGGCCGGTGACGAACGCCGCCTTGACCATCGAGCCCGCCAGCTCGGCGACCCGGACCCGCGCGCTGGGCCGAGGCGGCTCGACGGGCGGGGGCGGCGTCGGCCGCGCGGGGGGCGGGGTCGGCCGGACGGCCGCCGCGGCCCTCGGCGCGGGGCTGGGGCGGGGCGGGGCCGGGCGGCGGATGACGTTGTTCACCCAGCGGATCGGCGGGACATACGGGCGTCGCCGCGGGCCGGTGCCGAACCCGCCGGGCGGGCGCGTCTCGGGGCCGATGTAGAAGACCGGGTCGACCTCGCCGATCCGCAGGACTTCCTCCTCAGCCTTCGGGGGAGCCGCGGGGGCGGGCTTGGCCTTCGGCTTGATCCGCGCGGCGAACCAGGCGAACTTGCCGCCGGCCTCGGGCTCGACCGGCGGGGAGACCTTCCCCTCGCCGATGAACCGGACGTCGCGGGGCTTCGTCGGGGCGTCGGGGCCGAGCAGGTCCTCGGCCCGCTTGGGTCGATTCACCGGGTCCTTCGCCAGCGCCTCGCCGACGATCGTCCGGTACGGCTCGGCGAGCCGCGAGAGGTCGGGCCGGGTCGTCAGGTGCTTCATCAGGACCTCGCCGACGGTCTCCCCCTCGAACGGGACGCCGCCGGTGAGCATCTCGTAGAGGATGACGCCGATGGCGTAGATGTCGATCGGCTTGTGGTACTTGCCGGTCGAGACCTCGGGGGCCATGTAGTGGCAGGTGCCGATGCTCTCGGAGTGCTCCGACCCCTGCGAGGGCGAGATGATCTTCGAGAGGCCGTAGTCGCCGATCTTGACGACGCCGTCCTCCATGAACAGGTTGGCCGGCTTCAGGTCGCGGTGGACGATCCCGTGGTCGTGCAGGTAGTCGACGCCCTCGACCAGCCCCTTGAGCCAGGCGCGGGCCTCGTTCAGCGGCATCCCCTTGGGGTACTTCTCCAGCACCCCGGCGAGGCTCGGCCCGGAGACGTACTCCATCACGACGAACGTCTCGCCCGCGTCGTTCGTCTTGATGTCGAAGATCGTCAGCAGGTTCGGGCACTTGAGGTTCATGCACTGCGCGACGCCACGGCGCTCGATCTCGACGTTGCGCGTGATGAGCTTCAGGGCGACTTCCTTGCCCGAGTCGCTGGTCGCGTAGTAGACCTCGCCGAAGCCGCCGCGGCCGATGGCGCGCTTGATCGTGTAGCCGTCGACCGGCCGCGAGCCCGAGCCGTAGGTGTAGCGGAACGGGGCCTGGGGCGACGCTTTGTCCATGGGAGAAGCCCCCGCGGGCCGCTCTCGGCCCGGGCTGAGGTCGATCGTCTCGTCCAGATGGGCGCGGTTCTCGTCTCGGGCCGTCGCGGTCATTGCAATCACGCTCCGCTCGGGATGCCCGGCTCTGCGGTCCGGGGGCGATTTTCACAGGGTATTAGGGTTTCGCCCCCGGTTATTGTCGAGAATGCGGCGCAGGCCTCAGAGTTCGGCCATGGTGGCCTTGTACGGCTTGTACGAGGCCTCGGACTCGACGCGGTACCAGACCGTCACCATCGCGCCGAAGCCCACGTTGGTCTCGTTGATCGACACGACGTTGTCCGCCCCGATCTCGTTGACGAAGTCCTCGACCCGGCCGAGGAGCCGCTGGTAGGGGGTTGGCGGCGCCGAGACGCCCATCGAGAGCCAGTCCCAGAACCCCCAGGGCCGCGGCCTCTCCGGCCAGGAGACCCGCGGCCGGCCCCAGGTCATATCCCACATCTTGAAGCGGAACGTCTTGTGCTTGATCACGGCCATGTCGTTCGGTCCTCAGCACGGGCTCGACCGCGAGCCGAGCGGCTCGAGGCTGAAGGAGAAGCCCTCGCCCAGCACGCTCGACTGCAAGGTGATCGGGGCCCTGGCGGCGCAGGTCCGGCCGTCGACCTCGAACGCCCCGGGCGCCCGGCAGGCGAGCGCCGGCCCTTGACGATAGATCACGACCGGCCCCGGGACGTTCGAGGCCTTGATGTGCGCCTGCTCCGACGGGCCGATGATGCACGTCTCGGCCATCAGGATCACCGCGTCGACCGCCAGCGGCAGCCGGTGGCGGCTGACGACCTCGAGCCGGGCCGTCGCGCTGACGGGGCTGGGCTGGTGGAATTCCAGCTCCACGCTGTCGCCCAGGCGGATCACGTCGCCGTGGCGGAGCGGGGCGGTCTGGACCTCGCGGCCGTTCACGAACGTCGCCTTCGCGGCCTGGATCACATACGTCTCGCCGTCGCGCACGACCGTCGCGTGGCCGCGGGCGAGGTCGCCGAGGAGCGGCACGTCCGCATGCCCGTCGGCCCCGGCGCGGCCGAGGACGACGCGGTCATCGAGGCAGACGAGGAACCCGCCGACCGTGTCGACCCAGAGCAGGAACCGGCCCGACGGCCCGGCCTGCCCCGACTTCGCCAGCACGCGGTCGTGCGGCGCCGGCCCGGGCTTGCCGGGGCGGGCGATCTGGAGGGTCGGGGGCGACGACGGCTCGCCGTCCGGGGCGGGGTCGAGGCCCAGGCCGGTCGGGACGATCCGGGCCGCGCGGTTGGGCCAGGCGGCGGCCGCCGACGGGGCGATCGCGCCGATCTGCCGCCAGGCAGTCGTCCGGGCCTGGCGGGCGGCGGGGTGCTCGGGGACGACCTCCAGGACGAGGTCGGCCGCGGCCAGCACCTCGGGCCACTTCGCGGCTTCGAGAGTGGTGTAGAGCGCCTCAACCCGCGGGCCCGCCGTGGTCTGGCGATGCTCCAGGTCGCGCCGGGCATTGGCCAGCGCAGTCGGGGGCGAGCCCGCGGCGAGCCGCTCGGCGCGGTCGAGGGCCTCGTGGGCCCGACCGAACTCGCCGCGGCGGGCCTCTTCGAGGGCGAGCCGCCAGGCGTCGGCCACCTCGCGGATCCGCCGAAGGGCCGGGCCGCCGATCTTCTGCCGGGCCAGCTCGTCGACCCGCTCGACGACGCGGGACGGCTCGCCGGCCTCGAGGTCGATCCGGACCTCCGAGGCCACGCGGTCGGCGACCTTGAGGCGGGCCGAGGCGATGGCGTCGGGCCCGGCGCCGATCGACTCGGCGAGGCGGAAGTCCTCGACGGCACCGGCCAGGTCGTCGACCTCGGCGCGGCGGGTACCGCGGGCGATCAGATCCAGCGCCATCCGCCCGCGAAGGCTCGCCGCGTGGTGGTGCTCGGCGACGTCCGGCCGCGACGCCAGGGCGATCGCCTCGTCGTACCGGCCCGCCTTCGCCGCCTCCTCCGCCTGCCGCAGCGCGATCCGCCAGTGTCCCAGCATGGTGGCCTTGCCGTCCGGTTTGACCATGGGGAGTCCCACCTCACGTCGCCCGCGAGGTCGCGGGCGGGCTCCATTTCCATCTTAACGGGTTCGAGCCTTGGGGGAGCGATGGGGTCGGTTCGGAGTGCGGAGTGAAGAGTGCGGAGAGCGGAACGCAGCGGGGCAGAAGGCACAGAGCAGGGAACTCGTCAGGTCGTAGCTCGCGGTTCTCCGCCTTCCCTCGTCTTCACTCCGCACTCCGCACTCCGCACTCCGACACGACGACCCCGCCCCGGCTTCGCGGCCGGGGCGGGGTGCGGGGATCAGAGGCTCTTGTCCTCGCCCTTCTTCGCGGGCGGCCCGAACTCGGCGTCGAGCTCCTTGACGACGTCGCGGCCCGGCTCGAGGCCGGCGGGGACGCCCGTCTCGGCGTACTTGCCCTCGATCTCGGCCTGGGTCGTCATGACGTCGAGCCGCTGCTCGAGCTCGGCGATGCTCTGCTTGGCGCGGGCCAGGGCGCTGTCGTCGAAGTGGAAGTCGCGGTTCGACCGGGTCGTCTCGATCATCCGGACCCGCGCCTCGATCCCCTCGACCTTGGCCGTCAGGGCCTTCCGCGCCTCGGCCATCTGCTTGAGCTGCGCCTCGGCGGCCGACAGCGTCTTCAGCTTGGCCTTGAGCGTGTCCTCCTTGTCCTTGAGCGTCTGCTTGCCGGCGTTGTAGCTGTCGAGCCGCCGCGCCAGGTCGACCTTGATCTCGTCGGCCGTGTAGCGGACCGGGCCGGCCAGGCGGTAGTCGCCCGTCTCCAGGCTGTTCCGCAGGCCCTTCATCGCCGTCTTCTCGGACTCGAGGTTCGCCCGCGTCGCGGCGATCTCGCGCTCGAGCTTCTTGATCTCGACCCGCGCCTCGGAGACCTGCGCGATCCCCTCGTGGATCGCCGGCGCCAGCCCCGCGATCTCCTCGCGGGCCCGGTCGATGTCGAACTGCACCGGCACCGCGTTCTTGGCGTGGCTCCGGAAGCTGTGGAACGCCGTCCTCACGTAGCTCGGGGCCGAGGTCCCGAAGGCCAGGTACAGCGCCCCGGCGCCCAGCGCCGTGCCGACGACCGCCTTCTTGATCAGCGAGCAACCCATCAGCGAGCAAGCCATCTCGTGTCTCCTTCTCCAGAAGCCGGATCGATCGCGACCCCCGTGATCCGAGGGGCGGCGGGCCCGCCCGACGTCCCGGACGACCCCCTCGACACAGGTAATTCGGGCCGCATCGCCCGTTATTGCCCCGGATCGGGCAGTTCCTCCCACAGCGTCCGCCCCGGGGGACCATCTCCGATCGGAGCGGCGGACCGGCGACCCCCCGGATGGGGCGTCCCTCAGGATCCGGGGGGGGTCGGACGGGCGGGGGGCCCGGGCCGAGCGAACCCGGCGCCGACGCTGCCCGCGCCGACCGAACCCGAGCGTACGCCTTTCGTTCACCTTGATGCAGCTTGGAGCGGTAGGCCATCGACCCTGGCAGTCTGTAGTGTCCGCTGTGCGGACCTCTTCGACGGGCCGTGACCGGAAGATGGTCCGCACAGCGGACCCTACGAAGACTTGATAAAATGGAGTCTTTAGGTAATATGGGGGCCAGTTCCCGAGGCCCCCATGCTTAACCGACCCGGAGCGGCTACCCCAATGAGAAGACACAACGCCTTTCGTCGTATAGAGTTCGACTCCCTCGAACGCCGGGTTGTCCTGAGCAAGGGACTGGGGGCTGTGGGGGCCCTGGGCGATAGCTACACCGACGAGTACCAGTTCTACCCGCCCGACCAGACCCACGCCCGAGGATGGGTCGAAATCCTGGCGTACACCCAGAAGGCCAACTTCGGGGCGTTCCATCAGGCCAGCCGGGGCGAGCCGAGGAACCAGGGCTTCGCGAACGACTGGGCCCGCTACGGGGCGACGTCCAGCGAGATGGTCGCCCAGCAGCTCCCCGGGCTGACGGGCCAGGTCGCCGCCGGGCGGATCAAGTACGCCTCGATCTTCGTCGGCGGCAACGACTTCCTCTACTACCTCCAGGCCGCCGCGGCGAACCCGCCGTCGCCCGCCGTCGCGGCGCAGCAGATCGCCGCGGTCGAGGCCAACGCTCAGACGAACCTCGATACGGCCGTCGTGACCCTGCTTTCGGCCAATCCGAAGACCAGGCTCGTCCTCACGACCGTGCCGGCCCTGGCCGAATTGCCGGTCGTCCGGGCGGCGGCGATCACCCCCCAGGCGCAGGCCCTGGTTGCCGGGGCCGACGCCGCGCTCGACGTCTACAACGCCAATATCCGGCTCATCGCCGCGACCCAGCCCCGCGTCGCCGTGGCCGACCTCGCCCTGGAGTCCTCGGCGCTGGCCACGGCCGGCCCGACCGCCTCGTTCGGCGGGGCGACGATCACCCTGACGACCGCCAGCAATAACTACCACTCGTTCTTCCTCGCCGACGGCCTGCACGTCGGCACCGTCGGCCAGGGGATCATCGCCAACACGATCGTGGCGGCCCTCGACGCCAAGTTCGGAGCGGGCGTGAACGTCTTCACCCCGGGCGGGATCGTCGGCCTGGCGCAGCAGGTCCAGTACCGGACGCGGAACCTGCCCTGACCCTCAGCGGCGATTGCCCGACGTTTGCCCGCGGAGTAAGGTCGTCGCCATGAAACGACCGCTCCGCGAGGTTCTGAACGCCGCGCTCATCGTCCTGGGCATCCTCTCGGCGGGGATGGGGCTGAAGGGGTTCCTCCTGTCGAGCCACTTCATCGACGGCGGCGTGACGGGCATCTCGATGCTCATGGCCGAGGTGTTCCACCTGCCGCTGCCGGCCCTGATCCTGGTGATCAACCTCCCGTTCATCGCCCTGGGCTATCGCCAGATCGGCCGGGCCTTCGCGATCCGCAGCGCCGCGGCGATCGTCGGGCTGTCGGTCTGCCTGGCGGTCGTGCCGTTCCCCGACGTCACGCCCGACAAGCTGCTCACGGCCGTCTTCGGCGGCTTCTTCATCGGCGCGGGGATCGGCCTGGCGATCCGGGGCGGGGCCGTCCTCGACGGCACCGACGTCGCCGCGCTCCTGATCAGCAAGAGGAGCCACCTGCTCCGGGTCGGCGACGTGATCCTCGGCCTGAACGTCGTGATCTTCCTGACGGCCGCGGTCTTCCTCGGCGTCGAGCCGGCGCTCTACTCGATCCTGACCTACATGGCCGCGTCGAAGACGCTCGACTTCCTGCTGCACGGCCTGGAGGAATACACCGCGATCACGATCATCTCCGAGCGGAGCGCCGCGATCCGCCGGGCGATCACCGAGGTCCTCGGCCGGGGCGTGACGATCTACAAGGGTCGCGGCGGCCATTCGGGCGCCGACCAGGAGATCCTCTTCTGCGTCGTGACCCGGCTGGAGATCGGCAAGGTCCGGACCATCGTCGAGGAGCACGACTCGTCGGCCTTCGTCGTGGTGTATCCGCTGGCCGACGCCAAGGGCGGGGTCCTCAAGCGGACCGCTCTGCACTGAGGTCGTCGCGATCCGAATTGACGGGCTCGGCGCGATCGGGGATAGTCCGCCGCGAGTCGGGCGGGGATCGGCCTGCGCGGGGGAAACACCATGGTGCTGCGACGCTCAGGGATGGGCCCCACCAACGCTCGTAGGGCGGGCTTCGGCCTCCGTCGTTTGATCGCGGACGGTGTGCAGAGCCCGCCCCACGAAGGCCGCAGGAGGCGTCGGCGGATCGTCCTGGCCCTGGTCGTCCTGGCCGGCGGGCTGTTTGCGCTGGCCTTCGCCCGGAAGCGCGACGCTGCGCCGGTCTCCGACGCCTTCGAGAACGCCCGGTTCGTCGCCGACCTGGCCCTCCGCGACACGGGCGGGACGCTCCACGACTTCCGCACCCTGAACCATAAGGCCGTCGTCTTCTTCCTGCTCGGGACCGAGTGCCCCGTGTCCAACGCTTATGCGCCCGAGATGTCGCGGATCGCGAAGGAGTACGAGCCGCGCGGGATCGCGACCTTCGGCGTCCATCCCGACCCCGACGTGACACCCGGCGTCGCCGCCTCGCACGCGGCCGACTATCGCCTCGGCTTCCCGATCCTGCTGGACCCGACCCAGGAACTAGCCGAGGCCGCCGGGGCGGAGGTGACGCCCGAGGCGATCGTCGTCGACGACGGCGGAATGGTCGTCTACCGGGGGCGGATCGACGACACGTACGCCCTCAATGGCAAGCGCCGCGACAGGCCGTCGACCCGCGATCTTCGCGACGTGCTCGACGCGATCTCGCGACGGCAAGACGCCGGCCCGGACCGTCCATCCGGCCTTCGGGTGCCCGCTGCCGACGCCCGCGCCGGTCGTCGGCGAGGGCGAAGCGGTCACCTTCAATCAGGTCGCGCCGATCCTCTGGGACCACTGCGGTCGGTGTCACCGGCCGGGCGAGGTCGGGCCGTTCTCGCTGCTCACGCACGCCGACGCCGCGAAGCGGGCGGGGTTCCTCCGCGACGTCGTCGGGTCGGGCCGGATGCCGCCGTGGAAGGCGCGGCCCGGTTACGGGCACTTCCTCGACGAGAACCGACTGACCCGCCGCGAGCGGGGCCTCCTCGAACGCTGGGCCGAGGACGGGGCCCCGCAGGGCGATCCGTCCGCATTGCCCCCGGCGCCGAGGTATCCCGACGGCTGGGCCCTCGGCCGGCCCGACCTCGTGCTGACGATGGCCGAGGCCTACACGATCCCGGCCGACGGCGGCGACGTGTTCCGCGGGTTCGTCCTGCCTCTATCGACCGACGGCGACCGGGCGATTACGGCCGTCGAGTTCCGGCCGGGCAACCGGAAGGTCGTCCACCATGCGCGGATCTTCGTCGACGAGACGCCCGACTGCCGGCAGATGGACGCCGCCGACCCCGGCCTCGGCTTCGCCTACGACGCCCGCAACGACATCCCCAAGCCCTCGCTCTGCGAGTGGAACCCGGGCGCCTCGCCCCGGCGTCCCCGGCCCGGCGTCGGCCGAATGCTCAAGGCGGGGTCGGACATCGCCATGCTGATCCACTACCACGCCTCGGGCAAGGAGGAGGTCGACCGGTCGAGCGTCGGCCTCTACTTCGCGGACCGGCCGCCCGAGCGCATCCTGGGGCGGATCTCGCTCAGCTCGGCGAAGATCGACATCCCCCCGGGTGACGCGAGGCACCGGATCGTCGCCCGGCGGACCGTCCCGGTCGACTCGTCGGCCGAGAGCGTGCTGCCCCACGGGCACAACCTCCTGAGGGAGATGACCCTGACGGCGACCCTGCCCGACGGCCGGGTCGTGCGGATGTTCCGGCTCGACGACTGGGACATCAACTGGCAGGGCCAGTATCACTTCCGCGAGCCCGTCCGCCTGCCCGCCGGCACAAAGCTCGAGGCCGTGGCGGTCTACGACAACTCGTCGGCCAACCCCCGCAACCCGTTCAACCCCCCGCGCCGCGTCCGCTACGGGCCGAACAGCGAGGATGAGATGCTCGGGTGCCACGTCTACCTCGTGGCCGACCGGCCCGAGGGGGACGCGCTCTACCGCCGGTGGATGGAGTCGGGCCGATGATCGGCCGCGCTCAGGCCGAGACGGTCGTGAACCCCTCGCAGTCGGCGCAGCGGAGGATGAAGACCGTCTGCGTCGCCTCGGCCTCGGTGCCGGGGGTCGTCGTCTTGTCGAGGCGGCGGTAGGAGAGCTTGAGCCGCCAGCCGCCGCAGTGGCGGCAGCGGAGCGAGGCCATGTCCTGGGGGGACAGGGCGGGACGCCGCACGCGGTCGAGAGACGGGCCCTGTCGACTCATTGGGGAAGCCTTCGGTCGGAGCATCGGGGTCGCCTCCGTGCAGTTGGGGTCCGCCTCGACCGGATTCCTATGTAAGGTTATGCTCCCCGTGACGTATCGTCCAGATCCCTGGTCAAGAAATGTCGCGCGGCCTTCGAAAACGACGGCGCCCCAGCGCGGCGGTGAACCCGTCGCGCGGGGGCCTCGCTGTCTTGATTTCAGGCCTCAGTTGGCGAGCTTGCCGCCCGGATCGACTCCGCTCATGAGCCGGTTGAGCGCCTGGTTCTCGAGCTGGCGGACCCGCTCCCGCGTCAGGCCGAGGTTCTCGCCGACCTCGCGGAGGGTCATCGGCGCGTAGGGCTCGAGGCCGAACCGCATCCGGATCACGCTCGCCTCGCGGTCGTCGAGCTGGTCGAGCCGGCGGAAGATCCGGTCGAGGTCGTCGTGCTCGATCAGGACGGCGTCGGGCGGCCGCGACTTCTCGTCGGTCAGGACCTCGTCGATGGCGAAGCCGTCCTCGTCGTCGCCGTCGGGGTGGGGCGTCAGGTTGTTGACGCGGATCGCCTTGGCGACGATCCCCAGCTTCTTCTTCGAGAGCCGCAGCGCCTTGCCGACCTCCTCGTTCGTCGGCGGCCGGCCCAGCCGGTCGGCCAGCACGGCCGTCGCCCGCTTCCACTTCGCCAGCAGGCTGACCATGTACGCCGGCAGGCGGATCGGCTTGCCGTTGTTCATCACCGCGCGGCGGATCGACTGCTTGATCCAGTAGCTCGCGTAGGTGCTGAACCGGGTCTCCATCGTCCCGTCGTACCCCTCGACGGCGCGGAGCAGGCCGAGGTTCCCCTCCTCGATCAGGTCCTCCAGCGCGCAGCCCCTTGCCGAGGTAGCCGCGGGCGATGTTGACGACCAGCCGGAGGTTGGCCCGGACCATGTGCTCGCGGGCGTAGGGGTCGCCCTCGGCGATGCCCTGGGCCAGCTCGCGCTCCTGCTCGGCCGTGAGCAGCGGGGTGTCGTTGATGTCGGCCAAGTAAATCTGAAGCGGCGTGGGATTGCCGCCCGTCTCACGCGGGATGGCGCGGGCCACGGTGCGTCCTCCTGGTGCGTCGGTCGCGGCCCTCCCGCGCCCGTCGTCGGGTCGCCGGGGATGCATGGTCGGGCCGAAGGGAACCTAGGACGCGGTTTCGCGGTCGTCAAGTTGCGCCGGCCTTCTAAGGCCCGGGCGTCGGTCGCCGGCGACGCCGGAGGATGAGGCGCCTGGCGAGGATAGATCGTCGGCGGGAATCTCCGCGACTCTGCCGGTTGGCCCGGTCGAGTCGCCGCGCCGGGGGGAACTCGGCGGGGAAACGGCACAGGCCGGGCCGTCGCGCGGCCGATCAATCGTGCCAAGGGACCCGGCCGTGGCCGGATCGGAGCGAGGCCGGCCGCCGGCGCGATGAGTCCGGGCGGGCCGCGTTGGATCGTCACGGACGACTACTCAGGAAAGGATACCGGAATGACGCGGCTTCGCGCTCTGCTGACGGCCGCCGGCCTGGCCGCCGGCGCCATCGGGTGTGCCCACTGCGACACCTGCGACGACTTCCCGACCCCCTGCGTCGGGCCGAACTGCGGCGGCGGGCCCATGGGGGTCTACGGGATGGCCTCCGGCCCCGTGAGCTACTCGGCCCCCGCGGGCACGGTCACGTCCGCCCCGGCCGGCGCCACGCTCGGCCCGGTGAACGACGCGGCCGGCCCGGTCCCCGCGGCTCCCGGCGCCGCCAGCACCCCGGCTGCGGCCCCGCCGACGCCCAGCCCGTTCGAGTCGAAGCCCGCGACCCCGAGCCCGACGCCGCCCCTGCCCGGCGAGCCGACGACCCCGCGGTCCCGCCCCGGCTCCTGAGCCCGCGTCCCCGCCCTCGATACCGGCCGCTCCCGACCACCCGGTCCGCCGCTCCTCGGCGATTCCGGGGGCCGCGGAGCGGCGGACCGAGAGGGTGCCGCGCGGACCGAAATCGAGCGCGATGCGCGGGTGTATCTCTCGATTCTGGCGCAGGCGACAGCCCTTGTTCCGCCGCCCCGTAGCCCTTCCCGATCGATCGGATCGCCGCGGAGCGGTGGGCGATCGGGGGATGGGGCAGGCGCGGCTCGGTGGGCGACGTCGAGGAATTACCGACCGAAGCCAATTGTCCGCAAGTCCTTGTAATATAAAGAATTATATTCAGTTTTTCGATCAAGGATTTGGCGGGGGCGGCCTCGTCCGCCTCGGCGATGGCGACGAGGTCGAAGCCGGACCGGGCCATCCCGAGTCAGGTGGCCGAGGGGCGCGGAGCGAGGTCGAGACGCCGGGCGCCCGGAGTCAAGAGCTAGACCCGCGAGGCGCGGCCCTGGGCGGCGGAGCCCTTTTTTTTGTTGACGGGGATGCGGCCCTCGTCACTAATGAAAGCAGCCCAGAACCTCCCCCGGCCCGTCGCGATGACTCGGCTCCTCCCGGCCGGTCCGGCCTGACGGTCACGGTGTCCGCGCGGTCCACGATCGTCGTCCGGACCGGGGGCCCCGGAGCGTTGCGCCTCCCATGAAGCTGATCATCGCCATCATCCAGCCGACGAAGCTCGAGGCGGTCAAGGAGGCCCTCTCGCAGGTCGAGGTCTTCCGCCTGACCGTGATGGACGTGCAGGGCTTCGGCCGGCAGAAGGGATACACCGAGGTCTACCGCGGCCACGAGTTCACGGTGAACCTGCTCCGCAAGATCGAGCTGCAGATCGCCGTCAACGAGGACTTCGTCGAGCCGACCGATCAACGCGATCATCGAGGCCGGCCGCACCGGGCCCGAGGGCAAGATCGGCGACGGCAAGATCTTCATCCTGCCGTGGACGACTGCATCCGCATCCGCACCGGCGAGCGCGGCCCGGAGGCGATCTGATGCGAGCCGATGCGCGATCCGCGCGGTGATCTTCGACTTCAACGGCGTGCTCGTCGACGACGAGCACGTCCACTTCGAGCTGTTCCGCGAGGTCCTGGCCGAGGAGGGCGTGGCGATCGACGGAGCGCGACTACCACGAGCGCTACCTCGGCTACGACGACCGCGGCTGCTTCGAGGCCGCCCTGGCCGACGCCGGCCAGCGACGCCGACCGCGCCCGGCTCGACGACCTGATCGCCCGCAAGGCCGCGCCGCTACGTCGAGGTCGCCGAGGCGGGCCTGCGGTTCTTCCCCGGCGGCCGCCGAGACGCTGCGCCGCGCTGGCCGACCGGTGGCCGGTCGCGATCTGCTCGGGGGCGCTCCGGCCCGAGATCGAGTACGCCCTGCGGTCGGCTGGAGATGCCGCGACCGCGTCGCGGCGATCATCTCGGCCGAGGACACCGACACGCTGCAAGCCCGACCCCGAGGGCTACCTGCTCGCCCTGGATCGCCTCCGCGCGGACCTGCCCGACCTCGACGCGGGCCAATGCCTGGTGATCGAGGACAGCCTCGCCGGCCTCGAGGCGGCGCGGGCCGCGGGGATGGTCGCCGTCGGGGTGACGCACACCTATCGCCGCGACGAGCTGGAGGGGGCGGGGGCCACGGCGGTCGTCGAGGGGCTGGCGACGATCACGCCGGGCTGGGTCTGCGGAATCTCGGGAGACGAATCAACCACAGAGGACACAGAGGGACACAGATAAATTGGCGAGAAAATCGAATCTTCTCTCTTTATCTGCGTCTCTCTGCGTCATCTGCGGTTGATTCTCTCCGTCCTCACCCGGGCGCGGCCGCGCGGCGGATGCCGACGAGGGCGGCCTCGACGGCGAGGTTGTAGGCGCTGACGATGTCGGGGTCGGGCTCGGTGCCGCCGGGGGCGTGGATCGGGCGGGCGAGGAACTCGACCAGCACGCGGAGCCTCTCGGTCTCGGCGCGGTGGCGGTCCAGGTCGTGGCGGGCCTCCCACTCCGCCCTCGGGGCGGCGGGGGCGTCGGTCGATTCGCGGGGCGGGGCCGGAAGGGCGGGCGCGGTCGAAGCGGCGTCGCGTTCGAGCACGGTCGGAGGTCCTTCTTCGGGGGTGGGTGGGATTCCTTCCCTGGCTGGCTGGACCTCCATCCTAACGGCCGGGTCCCGGGCCGCCTAGATGAAGGCCGGACGTGCGGGGCGTCGTTCGGGATGAGGAATGAGGGCGGGTCATGGGGGAGATCGGTCAGCGCTCGCGGTAGACGATGCGGCCCTTGGACAGGTCGTAGGGCGTGATCTCGATCGTGACCCGGTCGCCGGGGACGATCCGGATGAAGTTCTTCCGCATCTTCCCGGCGATGTGCGCCAGGATGCGGTGGCCGCTCTCGAGCTCGACCATGAACTGGGTGTTGGGCAGGGCCTCGACGATCCGGCCCTCGGTGCGAATCGGTTCCTCTTTCGCCACGCGCATCTCCCCGGGATGACCGGCCTCGGCCTCGGTCGGTCGTCTGGAAATCATAAGCCGGACAGAGGATCGGACGCCCCGCGCATCCATCGCGGCACGTGCCCCACCGTGAGGCCGCACGGCCTCGCCCCGCCAACGGCCCGGGTCGTCATCGTAACGGATTGCGCCAGGAACTGCCAGCGCGGACGTCGCGACGATGCTCAGGCGGACTCGACCAGCTCGTAGACCTTGCCTTGCTGCTGGAGCCAATCCCGGTCCCCTCGACCGGCGTGCTCGGCGACGTCCTTGAGCAACCGGACAGTCTCGGCCTCGTAGCAAGGCTCGCTCGGGCCATCGGGCGGGATGACCATCTCAACCTCGACGGCGACGACGAACCGGCCGCCTCGGATCAGGCGGGTCCGCTTGATCCGCTTGCCTTCGATGCGCATGGCTGGGCCTCGGTCGGGTGGGCGATCAGCAATTCGTCGAACATGTTCCGCGGGTTACATAATCCAAATCTGTCCCGAGTCGATGTTCACGGGCGGTGGCGGGTCGGCCTCGACCTCCGTCCCCGGGGATTGTGAGGCTTGCCTCCACTTCTCGGCCATCGCCCGGTGGAAGGCCACCATGAGCTTGGTGACCTCTGCCGCTCGCTCTGGACTGACCTGGCCGAGGTCGCGGTAGGAGCGGCCCGACGCGTAGGGCGGATGGCCCAGGATACAGAGATCCTCCTCACGCACTTCGACCTCAGGGTCGGGCCGGGAACGGATCGGTCTGATGACGGCGCCCTTGTGGAGGAGCCCCCAGCTCACGCCCTTGTGGACAGGATCGTCCCAGGAGCGCGCCTCCATGTCGTGGTACGTGGCCTTTCGGATGCGGCGGTCCGCTTCCCGTCTCATCTCTCTCCGGTGAACCGCGCCGAGAACCAACGCGGCGACCGCCACGACGGCCATGAGCAGGGCCACGGTCATCCGGGGCGGGCGGGTCATGGCTCACGCCCCCGGCCGCAGCGGCGGCAGGACGCCCGAGGTCTTCAGCCTGATCTGGTGAACCTTGTCGACGGCCGTGATCGCCAGCGTCGCCCCGTCCTGCCCGCGCCAGGCGAGGTTCGCGGGGCGAGCCGGCGTCGGGATGATCCCCAGGAGGCGGCCGTCGGGCTCGTAGACCCAGACGCCCTGCGCGACGGCGACGTAAACACGGCCCGCCGTGTCGACCTTCATCCCGTCGGGGCCGCCCTGGGTCTCGGGGTCCTGGACGGCGAAGATCCGGCCCGTGGCGGGGTCGACGAAGCCGGAGGGCTCGACCTGGAAGGCGCGGACGTGATACTTGGCCGTGTCGCAGACGTAGAGGATCGACTCGTCGTGGGAGAAGGCCAGGCCGTTCGGCTTCTCGAAGTCCTTGATGAGCAATTCGATGTTGTTCGTCTCGGGATCAAGACTGTAGACGCCCTGGAAGTGCAGGGGGCGGTCGGGCGGGGCGCCGTAGGGCGGGTCGGTGAAATAGAGATGGCCGCTGGAGTGGCCGACGATGTCGTTGGGGCTATTGAGCCGCATGCCGTCGAACTCCTCGACCACGGTCTCGACCGACGACCCGTCGGGCCTCATCCGCGAGACGCGGCGGCCGTTCTGCTCGCAGAAGTAGATCCAGCCCCCCGGGCCGAACGTCTGGCCGTTGGCGGCGCCGGTCTGTTCGCGGAGGACCTTCGCCTCGCGGGTGCCGGCGGGCAGGACGTAGGTGCGCTCGGTCTTGATGTCCTGGAACAGGAGCGAGCCGTCGGCCAGCTCGAGCGGGCCCTCGGTGAACTGGAGGCCCTGGGCCAGCAATTCAAGTTCGCCGGCGATGAGGGCGGAGAGGCCGTTGTCGCGGAGGACGGTGGTGGGCATGGGTGGACCTTCCTTAATACCACGCCGCCTTGTCGACGACGTTCTTCAGGGCCTCTCCCCGCGCGAACCGGCCGACGTTATCGACGAGCGTCGCCAGGTGCCGGCCGGCGATCACCGGCGAGTAGCCGGCGGTGTGGGGGGTGATGATGACGTTGGGCATGTCCCAGAGCGGATGGTCGGCCGGCAGCGGCTCGACCTCGAAGACGTCGAGGGCCGCGCCCGCGAGCCGGCCGGCGCGGAGGGCGTTCGACGAGGTCGTTCGAGCACGACGATCGCGCCCCGGCCGATGTTGATCAGGTAGCCGGTCCGCTTCATGTGCGCGAGCGTCGCCGCGTGGAACAGGCCGGTCGTCTCCGGCGTCTGGGGCGCGGCGATGACGACGAAGTCGCTCTCGGCCAGCAGCTCGGGCAGCTGGTCGACGCCCCGCGACCGAGAGGACGTCGCTGCAGGCCGTCGACCCGCTCGGGGTGGCGATCGACGGCGCGGACGGTCATGCCGAACGCCCGGGCCCGCTCGGCGATCTCGCAGCCGATGCGCGCCGAAGCCGACGATCCCCATCGTCGCCTCGGGCAGGAAGATCGTCGCGCGGTCCATCGCGTTGACCGTGCCCGGGCCCGACAGCGCTGCTGACCCGCGCCGACTCGCCGCCGAGCGGCTCGTAGCGGTGCTCGACCTGCTGGCGGATGTACGTGTGCAGGTTCCTCGCGAAGCAGAGGACGTAGCCCATCACCTGGTCGGCGATCACGTCGCCGAAGAGCCCGCGCATGTTCGTCAGGGTGCAGGGGTGGGCGACCAGCTCGGGGAAGATGTAGTGCTCGAGGCTGGCGGTGAACGACTGGACCCAGCGGAGCCGGTCGGCCGCGGCGAGCATCGCGGGCGTGATCTTGCCGAGCAACGGCGTCGGCCCCCGGCATGGCGGCGACGGCCCTCGCCTCGGTCGAGGCGTTGACGCAGCTCGGCCCCCGGCGCCGCCGCATAGAGGGCGTCGAGCCGCTCGGTCTCGACCGCGGGGTGGATCACGATCTTCATGGGCCGTCAGTCCACGTCCATGCCGAAGAGGTCCGCCAGGTGCCGCGCCACGCGGCGGGCGCCGTCGGTCGGGTAGGGGGGCGGCCCGGGGCGGAGGGACACGGCGCGGTCGATCGCCGCCTCCAGCCGCAAGCCCGCGGAAGTCGTCCGGATCGACCCGCACGCCGCCGCCCCAGGCTTCCAGGGCCCGCTCGAGCGCGGCGTGCTCGGCGAAGCCGGTCCGCGGCGGATAGACCAGGGGCGTCCCCGCGACAATCGCTTCACAAACCGTGCCGTAGCCGGCCTTCGCCACGGCGACGTCAGAGCTCGCCGCGAGGTCGGCCCCCGTCCACGCTTCGGCCGGTACGACGTGGAAGTTGGCCAGGGGGCTCGACGCCGGGTGGAACCCGACGAAATGGATGCCCCGGTCTCCCAGCTTTGCCAGCCGTTCCCATCCGAGCCCGTCCTGCCCATACCGCCCGACGTAAAAGTAGACGAGCCGATCGTCCGACGCCAGGCCGAGTCGCTCGCGAAGCTCCGCGCCCCGGTCGCGCCCGGGCGTGACGACCATGCCGATCTCGACGAGCGGGGCCATCCCCGTCAGCGGCAGGGCCGGCTCGGCGCGGAAGATCGCGGTGGCCTGGGCGGTCTCTTCGCGGAGCGAGGCAACGAACTGGATCGCGTCCTTGCCGAGAGGCCCAGCGTGCTCCTCGTAGATCTCGGCCCAGGCGAAGTTGGCGAGCAGATAGCCCGGAATGCCCGCCCGCCGGGCCGCGACCAGCGGCATCGAGGGGGCATCGCAGAGAACGGCTGCATAGCCCCCCTCACGCAGGGCGGCGACGTCGTCATCGAGCCGACTCAGGGCGTCGCGATGCGCCTGGATCGCGTGGGCGATCGTGGCGGGGCCGTCGGTCGTGAGGCTGTCGCCGGGCGGGTTGTAGGCGCCGAAGTCGGCGGGACGGGCCTCGAGCCGCGCCGATCGCTGCAGCCGCTCGTGCCAGTGGCCGAACAGGGCGAGGTCGGTGTGGATCGTGATCGGGATCGACGACGGGATCTGGTTGAGGACGGCCACGGCGCGGTTCAGGTGGCCGAAGCCGTGGCTGGTCACGAAGACGGCTAGGCCGCCGGGGGCCGCACTGCCCAAGTCGCTCATGCCGAGGGGTCTCGCTCAGGCCGACGGCTCGGGCGCAGACCACCGCCCGGCCGACGGGCCGGCTCGCCCCGAGGAGGCCCAGCATGACCAGACCGCCCCCAAGCGCCAAGGCCGGCGTCAGCCGCTCGTCGAAGAGCAGGTGGCCCCAGAGCATCGTCAGCAGGGTCGAGAGGTTGCCGAACGTCGCGACCTGGCTCGCGTCGAGCCGACCCAGCGCCAGGTTCTGGAAGAGCAGCCCGGCGATCGACGCCACGAGCACGAGGTACGCCAGCGCCATCCACGCCGTCGGCGAGACGTTCCCGAGCGTGCTCCAGCGGCCAGTCGCCACGGCGATCGGCAGGTCGAGCATCGGCGCCGACGAGGAACGTCCCCGCCAGGGTCGGCAGCGACCCGTACCGCGCGACCAGCGGCTTGCTGGCGATCATGTAGCCGCCCCACGCGATCACCGCGAAGACCTCGAGCAGGTCGCCGAGCATCGCGTCGCGGCTCTCGTTCGAGACGTCGCCGAGGTTCCCCAGCGCGATCACGGCCACGCCCGCGACGCTCGCCACGACGCTGAACAACCGCCCGGGCGTCAGCCGTTCCTGGCCGATCGCCGTCGCCAGCGCCAGCACGACGAGCGGGACGGCGGCGTAGATCAGGGCGACGTGGGTCGTCGGCGCGAGCTTGGTGCCGTTCAGGAAGAAGAGCTGGTTGATCGGCACGCAGAGCGCGGCCGCCACGAGGAGCCTCCGCCAGTCGAGCCGGAGCAGGCGGCGGAACGCCTCCGACCTCCAGACCAGCGGCAACAGCACCAGCCCGGCCGTCCCGAACCGCACGAGCGGCACGAGCCCCGTCGGCAGCTCGCGGACGGCGAACTTGGCGGCCGTGGCGGTGGTTGAGGTCGTGAGGACCATCATCGCCAGGAAGAAATACGCGACCGGGTCGGCCCCGCCGCGCTCGTCGAACCCCGATTCCCCGTCCGTCATCGTCCCGTGCCCGCCTGTGCTGATGCCCCGATCGCCCCACACGCCATCCTAGTCGGAGGGGCAAGGACGCCGGCGGGTTCGAAAGGAAAACCGCGGCCCGGGTCGCGCGGGGCGACCGGGGCCGCGGGAGGGGGCTTATCGGGGACCGGGCTCAGGCCACGGGCCGGCGGATCGTCGGGCGCCGGCGTTGGTCGGCGTGGCCTCGCGCTCGTGGTCGTGATCGGGGTGATGCGTCGGTCTCCGCGACGGCATGGCGCTGGACCAGGCCGAGGTTCTCGAGCTCTTCGTGGGGCGACGGGGGAAGGTGCGTCGCCGAGCCGTGATTCTTCGGCCGATCTTGAGGCGTCGTGTGGCTCGCCATGATGGACTCCTTCCGCGGGGGAGGCGGATGGGTGCCGGGGCCGTGCTGGCCCCGACGAGTCGACACGCCCGGCCGTCGGGACGGACGAACGCGGTCCGCCCTCGGGGCGACGCTCGGGCATGCGGAGAGGGTTCGGGCGGGTCGGCCGGTGGTTGAGACGTGCCCGGACGGCCCGCGCCTGGTTGGCCTCGAGGCTGGTCCCGGCCTCGACGGACCCGCCCAATCGTGCGGCCCCGGCGCGTCGTTCGGGGGAGGGGCCTCACGAAGGAGAGATCGGTAAACCTCAATCTATCCTCATCGTCCCGCGCCCGTCAAGCGGCGGACGGGACGTTCGCCGCGGGCCCCGGCTCCGGCCCCGCTGCCCTTGCTACGAATCGGCCGGGCGTCGAGTTCACCGCGTCGCCGTTTGACGCGCCGGGGCGCGATCGATTTTACTGGTCGCCTGCGTCCGCCCCCGGACCGGGCCCCGACGGCCCTCGCCGAACACCTGGAGCGATCGATCCATGCCCCGCAATGACGTCCTGAAGGGCCGCCGGCCCCTGGCCCTGGGCGCCGCGGCCCTCGTCCTCGCCCTGTCGGGCCCCGCCGCCGCGGCGCTGCCGAAGCTCAAGACCGAGGTCGCCTTCCCCAACCTGAGCTTCGACCGGCCCGTCGCCATGGCCTACCCCGACGACGGCCGCAACCTGCTCTTCGTCGTCGAGCAGCACCAGGCCAGGATCCAGTCGTTCCCGAACGAACCCGGCACCCGCGACAAGAAGCTCTTCCTCCAGCTCCCCGACCCGATCAACCGCGGCAACGAGGAGGGCCTGCTCGGCCTGGCGTTCCACCCGAAGTACAGGGAGAACGGCGAGTTCTTCGTCTACTACTCGTGGAACAACGACGGCGACCGCCGCTCGGTCGTCTCGCGGTTCCGCGCCTCGAAGGACGACCCGCGCAAGGCCGACCCCTCGAGCGAGGAGCGGATCTGGGTCTCGGCCAAGGACCCGTTCGAGAACCACAACGGCGGCTGCATCGCCTTCGGGCCCGACGGCTACCTCTACATCTCCCTCGGCGACTCCGGCGCCGCCGACGACCCGCTGACGACCGGGCAGAACCCCTCCGACTGGTTCGGCTCGATCCTCCGGATCGACGTCGACCACCCCTCGGCCGGCAAGCCCTACGGCATCCCCAGGGACAACCCCCGGCTCCGCGACCCGACGACTGTTCGCCGACTGGGCGCCCGAGGTCTATTGCATCGGCCTGAGGAACGTCTGGAAGTTCAGCTTCGACCGCGAGGGCGGGACGCTCTGGGCCGGCGACGTCGGCCAGAACAAGTACGAGATCGTCCACGTCATCGCCAACGGCGGCAACTACGGCTGGAGCGTCCGCGAGGGCTTCCACCCGTTCAACCCGCGGGCGAAGGCCCACAAGTCGGCGAAGATCAGCCCGCCGATCGCCGAGTATCCCCACGGGCCCAACGACGACCCGAAGCGGCAAGGACTTCGGCCAGAGCATCACCGGCGGATATGTCTACCGGGGCAAGGCGATCCCCGGGCTCGACGGCGTGTACGTCTACGGCGACTTCCAGACCGGGCGGATCTGGGGCGTCCGGCTCGGCAAGGACGGCAAGGCCGCCGAGTCGGGCGAGCTGGTCGACCTGTCCAGGTCGAAGCCGCTGAACATCGCCGGCTTCGGCGAGGACGCGAAGGGCGAGCTCTACATCCTCGCCTTCGACGGCAAGATCCATAAGTTCGCCCTGCGCTGAGGCCGGCGGCCGGCTTTCGGCACGGCATCTGCTAGTTGTACAGATCAGTAACCGATGAGGCCTGGGCGCCGCGGGGTGTCCCGGCCGCGCGGCTCTCCCCCCGCTTATCGGTCGCCGCCGGCGGCCGCTGTCCGATACAGATCAAGGCACGCGGAGACGGCCGGGACCACCCCGGCCGTCTCCGTTTTGCCGTCGCCTCGCGTCCCCCTCGCCCCATCCCGTGCGAAGCCGCACGAATGCGGACCAAAGGCGTACGCTCGGGTTCGGTCGGCGCGGGGGCCTGGGTTCGCTCGGCATGGGGCGCCGGGTTGCGCGGCACCTCGCCCCGCCGCCCCCGACTCATTGACGGACCCCGGCGATCCAATTAGTGTCAAACACGGGCCGCCCGTGCGACCCCGCGGTCTCTCCCCGTTCGCCCAGCCCTCGCCAAGGAGGCAGGCCATGGCAGGATCCCACCCGGTCGGCGGCCCCGACGTCTCGCGTCGCGAATTCGTCAAGACCCTGGGCGCGGCGGCCCTCGCGACGCTCGCCGCTGGCCCTCGCCGACGGCCCGGGCCGTGGCCGGCGACGTCGGCCCGACCCGCTCGGCCCCGGCCGAGACGGCCGTCGCCCGCTTCTACCGCGCGCTGAAGCCCGAGCAGCGCAAGCTGATCTGCTTCCCGTTCGATCATCCCAAGCGGAAGCAGGTGAACAACAACTGGAAGATCGTCGACCCCGACATCGCCGACCTGACCGACGAGCAGCAGGCCCTCTGCAAGGAGATCTTCAAGGGCCTCTGCTCGGACGAGGGCTACGAGCGGTTCGAGCGGCAGATGAAGGGGGACGCGGGCGGGTTCGAGAACTACCACGTCGCCGTCTTCGGCGAGCCCGACTCGGGCGGCCCGTTCGAGTGGGTGCTCACCGGCCGGCACAACACCCTCCGCGCCGACGGCAACAGCGTCGAGGGCGCGGCCTTCGGCGGGCCGATCTTCTACGGCCACGACGCCACCGGCACCGGCAACGACGACGCCAAGCACTCGGGCAACGTCTGGGGCTTCCAGTGGGCGCAGGCGAACAAGATCTTCGCCACGCTCGACGACAAGGAGAAGGCCCGCGCCCTCGTGACCAAGGCCGAGGGCGACACCCCGCGCTCGATCCGGCTCAAGGGCGAGAAGCTCGGCGACACCGGCCTGGCCGTCGCCGACCTCGACCCGCAGCAGAAGCAGATGATCCAGTCGCTGCTGAAGATGCTCACCAGCCCGTTCCGCGCCTTCGACGCCGAGGAGGTGCAGGAGTGCCTCCGCGAGGGCGGCGGCGCCGACAAGCTCCGCCTGACCTACTTCAAGGACGGCGACATCGGCAACGACGGCGTCTGGGACATCTGGAAGATGGAGGGCCCGGCCTTCGCCTGGTACTTCCACGGCTCGCCGCACGTCCACACCTGGGTCAACATCGCCCGCAAGGCCCCGGCCGAGGGGCCGACGGCGGGGTGATCCGCCGAAGTCGGGGCGGGTCGCGGGCCCGCCCCGGCTATAATGGATGCGGGCCGATCGGGTTTTCGAGGAGGGCGGGCATGTCTGTCGGAACGCACGCGGCATTGGCCGAAGCACGAGACGATGTGCCCATCGATCGGCTCTATCGCCTGAGCGACGAGCAGTATCGAGGGATGGTCGACGCGGGCATCCTCGACGACGACTCGGTCGAGTTGCGTGACGGTATCCTCTGGCTGAGGCATCCCACCTCCCCGGAGCCTTCCGATCAACTCGCCCGCCTGAGCGTCGAGCAGTATCACGAGGCGGCGCGCCTGGGCATCCTCACCTCAAACGATCGGGCTGAACTGCTGGAAGGATGGCTCGTCGCCAAGAGGACCAAGTATCCGCCGCACACGATCGCCAAGGGCCTGCTCCTGGATGAACTGATCCGCATCACCCCGGCCGGGTGGTACGTCGTGATCGAAGACCCAGTCTCCACCGCCGAGAGCGAACCGGAACCGGACGCGATGATCGTCCGCGGTCGCCGGCGCGACTACCGAGATCGCCAGCCGGGGCCGGGCGACGTCGCCCTGGTCGTCGAAGTCGCCGATTCGAGCCTCGCCGACGATCGACGGCGCAAGCGGCGGATCTACGGCCGAGCGGGCGTCACGGTCTACTGGATCGTCAACCTCGTCGACCGTCAGGTCGAGGTCCACACCGAGCCGAGCGGGCCGGCCGACTCGCCCGGCTACGGCCGGCACGAGGTCTTTGGGCCGGACGCGGAGATCCCCGTCATCCTCGACGGCCGTGAGGTCGGCCGCGTCGCGGTGTGCGACGTCCTTCCTTAAGAAACCGCGTCCCCACCCGGCTCACAATGCCCGCCACTGGGCAGGGCGCGCGGGGCCGAACGGCGCCGGAGAACATCGTCCGACTCGGACGAATCGCGGCCTGCGTCAACCCACGCCGACGGCCCCGGAGTTCTCATGAGAATCCCGCTCCGCATGATCGCGCCCCTGGCCTTGCTCTGCGGCTGCGCCCTGGCAGCGATTCCGCGCCCGGCTGCGTCGAATCGCCGAGCGGCCGATACGTCGCGACGACGTGGGTCAATCGGGACAAGGCGGATATGACGAAGTACCTGTGCGTCGCCTTCGAGATCCGCGACGCGGCCGGCAAGCCCCTGCACCGCGAGGAGACGGGGGCGTCCGATCGGATGCGGTGGGAGTTCCAGTGGGACGACCGCGACCGGCTCTGGATGTACAGTGGCGACATCGGCACCTACCGCTGGGAGCGGCGGGACGACGGGATCTGGTCCCGTGTCGAGTCCGGTGCGGCGGGCGACGTGCCCCCGCCCCGCATCAAGGCCCACCACGACCGGACCGGCCTCCGTCGATGACCCGTCAGGAAGGCCTCGCCCGGGGCCACGGGGCCGCGTGCGGTCAGTCCGTGGCCCCGCCTGGCCCCTGGCTCCCCACGGTGCCCGACCGTGCCAGACTCGGCCCGAAAATGAGGCGGCCCGGGTTAGTCGACCCGGGCCGCCTCGATCTTCGCTAATGTCAACGCGGGTTCACGAGCAGCCCATGCTGTTGCCGCAGTTGAAGCAGCGGTAGCAGGTGCCGCAGCGGACGGTCAGGGCCCCGCAGTTGTCGCAGGCGGGGGCGTCGCTCTGGAAGTGGGCGAACTGCTCGTCCTGCTTCTCCAGACCATCGGCGCGAGGACGGCGGGACGGGCTGGGCCGCGACGGTCGGGGCGTGGGTGCCGAGCACGGCCTCGGCGTGCTCGAGGTCGGCGATCGTCGCGGTGCGGTGGCCGTTGACCTTGACGACCGGCGTCGACCGGGCGTCGGCTCGGGCTCGTCGCGTCGGGCGCTGCGGGGCGTTGGCCTCGCGGTAGCCGGGGATGAACTCCATGCCCAGCCAGCGGAAGATGTAGTCGGCGATGCTCTTGGCGATCGGGATGTCCGGGTTCTTGGTGAACCCGGCCGGCTCGAACCGGCTGTGGGCGAACTTGTTGACGAAGACCTCCAGCGGCACGCCGTACTGCAGGCCGATCGAGATCGACGTGCCGAGGACGTCCATCAGGCCGCCGATCGTCGAGCCCTCCTTGGCCATCGTGATGAACAGCTCGCCGGGCCGGCCGTCGGGGTAGAAGCCGACGTTGACGTAGCCCTCGTGGCCCTGGATGTCGAACTTGTGCGTCAGGCTCCGCCGGGTGTGCGGCAGCCGCTCGCGGCGCGGCTGGCACGGCCGGCGCCGGCAGCGGCGACGGCCGGGCACCGGCGACGCGCGGGCCGGCGCCGGATCGGGCGCGGCGAGGCCTCGGCGCTCGGGCGACGGCCGCGGCGGCTTCGCCGTCGGCGTCGCCTGTCCGACTCGGACTTGGTGCTCACCGGCTGGCTCCCCTTGGAACCGTCGCGGTAGATCGCCAGCGCCTTGAGGCCGAGCTTCCAGCCTTCGAGGTAGGCGTCGCGGATGTCGTCGACGGTCGCCTCGCTCGGCATGTTGCACGTCTTGGAGATCGCCCCCGAGAGGAACGGCTGCACGGCCGCCATCATCCGCAGGTGGCCCCGGAAGTGGATGCTCCGGCCCCCCTGCGGCGGGGCGAACGCGCAGTCGAAGACCGGCAGGTGCTCGTCCTTCAGGCCCGGGCGCCCCCTCGATCGTGTCGTTGGCGTCGATGTAGTCGAGGACGCCGCGGATCACCGGCTCGTCGTAGCCGAGCTTCCGCAGGGCCATCGGCACGGTCCGGTTGACGATCTTGAGCATCCCGCCGCCGGCCAGCTGCTTGTACTTCACCAGCGCGATGTCGGGCTCGATCGCCCGTCGTGTCGCAGTCCATCATGAAGGCGATCGTGCCGGTCGGGGCGAGCACCGTCACCTGGCTGTTGCGGTAGCCGTGCTCGCGGCCCGACGTCGAGGCACTCGTCCCAGACCGCGCGGGCCTCGTCGAGCAGGTCGGCCGGGGCCGAGCGGGTCGATCGCCTCGACGGCGTCGCGGTGCATCTCCATCACCCGGAGCATCGGCTCGCGGTTGAGCGCGAAGCCCTCGAACGGCCCGAGGTGCGCCGCGTGCTCGGCAGCTGGTCAGGTAGGCCTGGCCGTGCATGATCGCCGTGATCGCGCCGGCCAGGCCCCGGCCCTCGTCCGAGTCGTACGGCAGGCCCGAGGCCATGATCAGGCTGCCGAGGTTGGCGTAGCCCAGGCCCAGCGGGCGGAACTTGTGGCTGTTCGGCGCGATCCGGTCGGTCGGGTAGCTCGCGTGGTCGACCAGGATCTCCTGCGCCGTGATGAAGATCCGGCAGGCCGCGCGGAAGCCGTCGGCGTCGAACGTGCCGTCCTCGCGGCGGAACTTCATCAGGTTGATCGACGACAGGTTGCACGCCGAGTCGTCGATGAACATGTATTCGCGAGCACGGATTGGACGAGTTGATCGGCGCCGTGTTCGGGCAGGTGTGCCAGCGCTGGATCGTGTCCTCGTACTGCATGCCGGGGTCGCCGCAGAGCCAGGTGCCCTCGGCGATCTTGTCCATCAGCATCCGGGCCGGGTAGGTGTCCATCGGCCGGCCGGTGGTGACGGCGCGGGTGGTCCACTCGCCGTCGGCCTCGACGGCGCGGAGGAAGGCGTCGGTGGCGCGGACCGAGAGGTTGGCGTTCTGGAACATGACCGAGCTGTAGGCCTCGCCGTTGAAGTTGGCCTCGTAGCCCGACGGCGATCAGCGTCTGGGCCTTCTTCTCCTCCTTGGTCTTGCACTCGATGAATTCGAGGATGTCGGGGTGCCAGACCTTGAGGGTCTGCATCTTGGCGGCGCGGCGGGTCTTGCCGCCCGACTTGACGACGCTGGCGATCGCGTCGTAGACCCGCATGAAGCTGACCGGGCCGGACGGCTTGCCGCCGCCGGAGAGCTTCTCCTGGCTCGAGCGGAGGGTCGAGAGGTCGGTGCCGGTGCCCGAGCCGAACTTGAAGAGCATCGCCTCGGTGGTCGCCAGCCGCATGATGTCCTCCATGTCGTCGCCGACGCTCTGGATGAAGCAGGCCGAGCCCTGCGGGATACTGGTAGGCGCTCGGTCGGCCCGGACGACCGAGCGGGTCTCCTCGTCCCACCGCCAGTTGTTGGCCGGGCCGTCGATCCCGTAGCGGTGGATACAGGCCGACGTTGAACCAGACCGGCGAGTTGAACGAGCCGTACTGGTTCAGGCAGAGGGCGGTCAGCTCGTCGTAGAACCGCTCGGCGTCGTCGGCGGTGGCGAAGTAGCCGTCCTCGCGGCCCCAGTCGGCGATCGTCCGGGTGACGCGGTCGACCAGCTGGCGGACGCTCGTGCTCGCGCTCGGGCGGTGTTGATCTCGCCGTAGAAGTACTTGCTGACCACGACGTTGGTCGCGAGCTGGCTCCAGCCCCTGGGGATCTCGCAGTCGGTCTGCTGGAAGATGACCCGGCCCCGCTCGTCCTTGATCTCGGCCGTCGCGGAGGTCCCACTCGACCTGGTCGAACGGGCTGACCCCCTCGGTGCTGAAGACCCGAGGCACGACCATGCCCGAACGCCCTCGGGTCGGCCGCGTCTCGACCTCGTCCTTGACGCCCAACGCCCGATCGTCTGCCGTTGTCATGTGGAACGTCTCCGATGTCTCGCTCGAGATCCTATGCCGTCTCGGGCGGGATCCCGTCCCGCCGTACCGGCCCGAATCCTGGTCGATCTCGTGGCCGCGCCGCCCGCCTATACAGCGGGCCGGCGCGTCCCGTCCTTCCCGAGATCATGCGTGCTCAATCGGTGACCCTGAGATGCTCGCGAACGGCCCGCGGGATCGTGTGCTGGAGGCCACGGCTCCGGTGGGTAATCCTCGATGTGTCGCCCGACCCATTGAATGTGCCACGGCCCGGGCGACAAGCCAGTGGACGCCGGACATTAAGGTTTTGGGTAGAATTGGTCGTATGGGCGATCTCAGCCCGGCGGATATTGATCTTTTGTCCATCGGACGCAAGATATACTTCGGGCGGGCTCGGGCCGTCAATCAAGAAATCCGAGATTCGCGGAATGGTCCCGCGGGCAAACAAAAACCGTTCCAAACCCCCAAAAATGTGGGATCTGGGACGGTTCTGTTAAGACGGGTCGGACAGGAGAACTGGCGACCCTGGCTCAAGCCGGCCCGACCACGGATGTGATCCGGACCCGGGTGTGGGGCTGGCGATGCCCATTCCGCCTGCGCATATTCTTGCGTCGGCGGAATTTCTGAATGATGATCTTCTTGTCTTTGAACTCTTCGATAATCGTCGCGACCACCTTCGCCCCCTCGACGACCGGCGTGCCGATGGTCGGGGCGCCGTCGCCGGCGACCAGCAGGACCTTGGGGAAGACGACCTCGGCGCCGCGCTCGCCGTCGCGGCGGTCGACGACGATCGTGTCCCCCTCGCGGACTCGGAACTGGTGGCTTCCGTCCTCGAAAATCGCGTACATCCCTCGGAACTCCCCGCGGCCCGCCGGCCGCATCCCGCCTTCGTCTCGATGCCGACCCGACGCCCGGTCGAGGCGGAAAATCCGACTGTATCAGGACGCCCCCCCGGGCGGAAGCCCAGCCTCCCGAAAATCCCCGCCGGGACAACGTCTCCCGCCGACGACGGCGTGGGCCGGTGGTCGGGAGCCCGTCATGCCGGACAATCCGCCCCCAGGCCGTAAATCCGGGAGGATTGGCCTTGACGGGGCGATTTATCCGCACGGTATAGTATCGGTTTTCCCGATAGGACCGTTGGTCAGTATTCAGAATCGGAGAAGTCCGCGCCGCCATGCAATGGGAATCGCTGAAGATCTTCTGCGACGTCGTCCGCTGGGCCAGCTTCTCGCGCGGGGCCCAGGAGAACGGCGTTTCGCAGTCGACGGCGAGCCAGGCGGTGCACCAGCTCGAGCTGCGGCTCGGGTCGAAGCTGATCGACCGCTCGAAGCGGCCGCTGCAGCTGACGCCGCACGGGAAGGTCTATTACGAGGGGTGCAAGGAGCTGGTCGGGCGGTATCAGGAGCTGGAGAACCGGGTCAAGGCCCTGGAGGACGACCAGAACGTCGTGGGGACGGTCCGGGTGGCGTCGATCTACTCGGCGGGGCTCAACCACATCCAGCAGTTCGTCCGCAGGTTCCAGGAGCGGTATCCGGGGGCCAGCGTCCGGGTCGAGTACCTGCACCCGACGCGGGTCGTCGAGAGCGTCCAGGCCGGCGACGCCGAGCTCGGGCTGATCTCGTTCCCGAGGAAGTGGCCCGAGCTGGAGGTCATCCCCTGGCGCGAGGAGGAGATGGTGCTGGCGGTCCCGCCGTCGCACCGCCTCGCCGGACGGGGCTCGGTGGCGGTGGCCGAGCTCGACGGCGAGACGTTCGTCGGGTTCGACGCCGACCTCTCGATCCGCCGGGCGATCGACCGCTTCCTCCGGCTCCGCGAGGTCCACGTCAAGGTGGCGCTCGAGTTCGACAATATCGAAAACATCAAACGCGCGGTGGAAATCGCCTCGGGCGTGGCGATCCTGCCGCGGCCGACCCTGGCGGGCGAGGTCCGCGCCGGGACGCTGGCGGCGGTCTCGTTCCGCGACGACCGGCTGTGCCGCCCGCTGGCGATCGTCCACCGCCGGAGCGAGCCGCTGGGGCTGACCGCCTCCCGGCTCCTGCGGATGCTCCAGGCCGGGGCCGACGCGACCCCATCCGCCGCCCCGGCCGCCGCCGGTGCGGACGGCCGCCGCACCTGAATCCGAGAGCCCACCGGGACCCGACAAGAGGCGGACCCGGCGGGCCGAGCCCGAACCGGCCCGCGTCGGCCGGGTCCGATTTCCCGACCGAACCGATCGAGATCGAATCAACCAGCGTGCCCCGAGGCACGATCAGCCGCGAGAAGGGTGGATCCTCATGAGCATCGGCCTACCCGACCCCCAGGGACTCTACGACCCCCAGCACGAGCACGACGCCTGCGGCGTCGGCTTCGTCGCCGACCTGAAGGGGCGGAAGTCGCACGGACTCGTCCGCGACGCCCTCACCGTCCTCGAGAACCTCAATCACCGAGGCGCCTGCGGCTGCGAGGACAACACCGGCGACGGCGCGGGCATCCTGATCCAGATCCCCCACGAGTTCCTCGCCGCGCGGTGCCAGACGCTCGCGATCGACCTGCCGGCCCCGGGCCGCTACGGCGTCGGGGCGTTCTTCGCCTCGCCGATCGTCTCGCAGCAGGGGTTCGGCCAGCGGATGTTCGAGCGGATCGTCGCCGAGGAGGGCCTGGAGTTCCTCGGCTGGCGCAAGCTCTTCACCGACAACTCGACCCTGGGCGAGGGCGCCGACGCGGGTCGAGCCGGCGATGTTCCACGCCTTCGTCGGGGCCCCCTACGACGACCCCGACCGCTTCGAGCGCAAGCTCTTCGTCGTCCGCAAGAGGTTCGAGAAGGCCATCGAGGTCTCGGGCCTCGAGGACCACAAGTTCTTCTACTTCGCCAGCCTCTCGTGCCGCACGCTCGTCTACAAGGGGATGCTCACGCCCGAGCAGCTCGGCCTCTACTTCGCCGACGACCTGGGCGACCCGCTGCTGACCAGCGCCCTGGCGATGTTCCACTCGCGGTTCAGCACCAACACGTTCCCGAGCTGGGAGCTGGCCCACCCCTACCGGATGATCTCGCACAACGGCGAGATCAACACGCTCCGCGGCAACATCAACTGGATGCGCGCCCGCGAGGCGCTGTTCGCCTCCGACCTCTACGAGCCGGGGGATGTCGCCAAGCTGTTGCCGATCATCCGCGAGGGGCTATCGGACACGGCGTGCCTCGATAACGCGGTCGAATTGCTCGTGAAGTCGGGCTACTCGCTGCCGCACGCGATGATGATGCTCGTGCCCGAGGCGTGGGAGAACCACGAGACGATGTCGCAGGCCAAGCGGGACTTCTACCGCTACCACACCTGCCTGATGGAGGCGTGGGACGGCCCGGCGTCGATCACCTTCACCGACGGCAAGTCGATCGGCGCCGTGCTCGACCGCAACGGCCTGCGGCCCAGCCGCTACTGGGTGACGAAGGACGGCCGCGTCATCATGGCCTCCGAGGTCGGCGTGCTCGACGTGACGCCCGAGGACATCGTGAAGAAGGGCCGGCTCGAGCCGGGCCGGATGTTCCTGATCGACCTGGAAGAGGGGCGGATCGTCGACGACGAGGAGCTGAAGCACTCGATCGCCACGGCCCAGCCCTACGGCAAGTGGCTCGAGGAGTTCATGGTCCCGCTGGCCGAGGTGCCCGAGGCGCCGCACGTCGCAGGGCCCGACCACGACACGCTCCTGCATCGCCAGCAGTCGTTCGGCTACACGCTCGAGGACCTGAAGTACATCCTCGCCCCGATGGGGTCGAACGGCGAGGAGGCGATCGGCTCGATGGGGACCGACACGCCGCTGGCCGTGCTCTCCGACCGCGCCCAGCCGCTGTTCAACTACTTCAAGCAGCTCTTCGCCCAGGTCACCAACCCGCCGCTCGACGCGATCCGCGAGGAGCTGGTGACGTCGGTCCTCACCGGCGCCGGCGGCGAGGGCAACCTGCTCATGCCGACGCCGGAGAGCTGCCGGCAGATCGCGCTGGAGACGCCGATACTGGATAACGACGAGCTGGCCAAGCTCAAGCAGCTCAGCGGCTGGCGCGGGTTCAAGTCGGCCGAGCTGCCGATGCTCTTCCCCGCGGCCGAGGGGGCGGAGGGGCTCGAAGCAGTCGCTCGAGGACCTCTTCCGCCGCGCCACCGTCGAGATCGAGCGGGGCGCCAACCTGATCATCCTCTCGCACCGCGGCGTCGACGCCAAGTTCGCGCCGATCCCGTCGCTGCTGGCGACCGCCGGGCTGCACCACCACCTCGTCCGCGAGGGGCTGCGGACCAAGGCCGGGCTGGTGCTCGAGTGCGGCGACGCCCGCGAGGTCCACCACTTCGCCCTGCTGCTCGGCTACGGCGCCGGGTCGATCAACCCGTACCTGGCGTTCGAGACGCTCGACGACATGATCGGCCAGGGCTTCATCAAGGATGGCATCGACCACGAGGAGGCGGTCGCGAAGTACCGCAAGGCGATCAAGAAGGGGGTCGTGAAGGTGATGTCCAAGATGGGCATCAGCACGATCCAGAGCTACCGCGGCGCCCAGATCTTCGAGGCGATCGGGCTCGACGCGAAGTTCGTCGAGAAGTACTTCGACAAGACGGCCAGCGGATCGGCGGCATCGGCCTGGCCGAGATCGCCGCCGAGACGCTTGCACCACCACGCGCCGCGCCTACGCCGAGCGCGAGGTCGGGCCCGACATGCTCGACTGAGGGCGGCCAGTACCAGTGGCGCCGCGACGGCGAATACCACCTGTTCAACCCCGAGACCGTCTTCCGCCTCCAGCACGCCACCCGGGCCGGCAAGTACGACATCTTCAAGCAGTACACGAAGCTCGTCGACGACCAGAACGAGCGGCTCTGCACCCTCCGCGGCCTCTTCGCGCTTCAAGGTCGACCCGAGCAACGTCGATCCCGATCGAGGAGGTCGAGCCCGTCGAGTCGATCGTCAAGCGGTTCGCCACCGGCGCGATGTCGTACGGCTCGATCAGCGGCGAGGCCCACGAGACGCTGGCCATCGCCATGAACCGGATCGGCGGCCGGTCCAACACGGGCGAGGGCGGCGAGGACCCCGAGCGGTTCAAGCCGCTGCCCAACGGCGACAGCAAGCGGAGCGCGATCAAGCAGGTCGCCTCGGGCCGGTTCGGCGTGACGAGCGACTACCTCGTCAACTCCGACGAGCTGCAGATCAAGATGGCCCAGGGGGCCAAGCCCGGCGAGGGGGGCCAGCTCCCGGGCCACAAGGTCTATCCGTGGATCGCCAAGGTCCGCTACTCGACCCCCGGCGTCGCCCTGATCAGCCCGCCGCCGCACCACGACATCTACTCGATCGAGGACCTCGCCCAGCTCATCCACGACCTGAAGAACTCGAACCCCCGGGCGCGGATCAGCGTCAAGCTCGTGGCCGAGGTCGGCGTCGGCACCGTCGCCGCGGGCGTGGCCAAGGCGCACTCCGACGTCGTCCTGATCTCCGGCCACGACGGCGGCACCGGCGCCAGCCCGCTCACCTCGCTCAAGCACGCCGGCATCCCCTGGGAACTCGGCCTGGCCGAGACGCAGCAGACGCTCGTCCTGAACAAGCTCCGCGACCGGATCGTCGTCCAGACCGACGGCCAGTTGAAGACCGGCCGCGACGTCGTCGATCGCCGCCCTGCTCGGCGCCGAGGAGTACGGCTTCGCCACGGCGCCGCTCGTCGTGATGGGCTGCATCATGATGCGGGTCTGCCACCTCGATACCTGCCCGGTCGGCATCGCCACGCAGAACCCGAAGCTCCGCGAGAAGTTCACCGGCAAGGCCGAGCACGTCGTCAACTTCTTCAGGTTCATCGCCGAGGAGGTCCGCGAGCTGATGGCCGAGCTCGGCTTCCGGACGATCGACGAGATGATCGGCCGCAGTCCGACCTGCTCGACATGAAGCGGGCCCTCGACCACTACAAGGCCAAGGGCCTCGACTTCTCGAAGATCTTCTACCGCCCCCAGGTCGGCCCCGAGGTCGCCGTCCGGCGGGTCGATCGAGCAGGACCACGGCCTCGACCAGGTCGCTCGACCAGACAGCTCCTGCCGCTGGCCGCCCCGGCGCTCGAGCGCGGCGAGGCGGTCGAGATCGACATGCCGATCCGCAACGTCAACCGCACGGTCGGCACGATCCTCGGCAGCGAGCTGACCCGCAAGTACGGCGCGGCCGGGCTGCCCGACGACACGATCAAGATCCGGTTCACCGGCTCGGCCGGCCAGAGCTTCGGCGCGTTCGTCCCGCGGGGGATGACGCTGACGCTCGAGGGCGACGCCAACGACTACGTCGGCAAGGGCCTCTCGGGCGGCAAGATCATCGTCTATCCCGCCCAAGGTCTCGACCTTCGTGCGCCGAGGAGAACATCCTCATCGGCAACGTCGTCCTCTACGGCGCGACGGCGGGCCGGGCCTTCTTCCGCGGCCGCGCCGGCGAGCGGTTCTGCGTCCGCAACAGCGGCGCGCTGACCGTCGTCGAGGGCACGGGCGACCACGGCTGCGAGTACATGACCGGCGGCACCGTGGTCGTCATCGGCCCGACCGGCCGGAACTTCGCCGCCGGGATGAGCGGCGGCTCGGCCTTCGTCTTCGACGAGGACGGCGACTTCCGCCAGCGGTGCAACCTCGAGATGGTCGACCTCGAACCCCTGCAGGACCCCGACGACCTCGAGCTCGTCCGCGACCTCCTGATCCAGCACGCCGGCTACACCGGCAGCGACGTGGCGAAGCGGATCCTGGGCGACTGGGACTGGGCCGTCGGCAAGTTCACAAGGTCATGCCGATGGACTACCGCCGCGTCCTCCGCGAGCAGAAGCTCGCCGCCGAGGCCCAGGCCGCCGAGGTCACGCAGGCCGTGCATGGTTGAGGAGGAGAGAATCAACCACAGATGACACAGATGGACACAGATGAGGAGAGAGGGAATGACTCAGGGACGAGATCCGCAGACATACGCCATCATCGGGGCGGCGATCGAGGTCCATCGCCAGCTGGGCCACGGCTTCCTGGAGGCGGTTTATCAGGAAGCCCTCGCCATCGAGTTGATGGAGCGATGACGTCCCGTTCGTCCGCGAGGTCGAACTCCCGGTCCAGTATCAAGGGAAGGATCCTCGCCTGCGGCTATCGGGCCGATTTCATCTGCTTCGGCGAGATCATCGTCGAGTTGAAGGCGATTCCGCGCCCTGACCACGCGGGAGCACGCCCAGGTCCTCAACTACCTCAAGGCGACGGGCCTCGCTGCGCGGGCTCCTGCTCAACTTCGGCGCCACCCGTCGCCTCGAAACCAAGCGACTCATCGTTCTCCATCTGATCATCTGCGTCCATCTGTGTCCTCTGCGGATGATCTTCCCGCTTCATCTTCGGAGGCATCCGCCCGTGGGCAAGCCGACCGGTTTCATGGAGATCCCCCGCGAGACGGCCCCGCGCCGGCCCGTCGCCGAGCGGTTGCACGACTACCGCGAGGTCTATAACCCGTTTCCCATCCTGAAGCTCCAGGAGCAGGGCGGCGCGCTGCATGGACTGCGGCATTCCCTTCTGTCATCAGGGCTGCCCGCTCGGGAACCTGATCCCCGACTGGAACGACCTCGTCTATCGCGACCAGTGGCGCACCGCGATCGACCGTCTCCACGCCACGAACAACTTCCCCGAGTTCACCGGCACCCTCTGCCCCGCGCCCTGCGAGGCCTCGTGCGTCCTGGGGATCAACAACGACCCCGTGACGATCAAGCTGATCGAGCAATCGATCGTCGACCGCGCCTGGGACGAGGGCTGGATCGTCCCCAAGCCGCCCGAGGTGAAGACCGGGAAGACCGTCGCCGTCGTCGGCTCGGGCCCCGCCGGCCTCGCCGCGGCCCAGCAGCTCGCGCGGGCCGGGCACGACGTCACCGTCTTCGAGCGCGCCGACCGGATCGGCGGCCTGCTCCGCTACGGCATCCCCGACTTCAAGATGGAGAAGTGGCGGCTCGACCGGCGGCTGGAGCAGATGGAGGCCGAGGGCGTCGTCTTCCGGCCGGGCGTCAACGTCGGCGTCGACATCGAGCCGAGGCAGCTCCTCGCCGAGTTCGACGCCGTCTGCCTCTGCGGCGGCGCGACCCAGGCGCGCGACCTGCCGATCGAGGGTCGCGACCTCGCGGGCATCCACTTCGCGATGGAGTACCTCCCGCTCCAGAACAAGCGAGGTGCGGGGGACGTCATCCCCGACGAGTCGTTCATCTCCGCCAGGGATAAGCACGTCATCATCATCGGCGGCGGCGACACCGGCGCCGACTGCCTGGGCACGGCCCACCGCCAGGGCTGCGCCAGCGTCCACCAGTTCGAGATCGTCCCCCGCCCGCCCGACGACCGGACGCCGACGAACCCCTGGCCCCAGTGGTCGAACGTCTTCCGCGTCTCGTCGTGCCCACGAGGAGGGCGGCCAGCGCGAGTACTCGATCAACACGAAGCGGTTCGTCGGCAAGGACGGCCGCGTCACGGCGCTGGAGACGGTCCGCGTCGAGCTGAAGTCGGTCGACGGCCAGATGACGTTCGTCGAGATCCCCGGCACCGAGACGACCTACAAGGCCGACCTCGTCCTCTTCGCGATGGGCTTCGTCGGCCCCGAGAAGAAGGGCCTGCTCGACGGCCTGGGCGTCGAGCTCGACCGGATGGGCAACGTCAAGTCCGACGCATAATCGACAGACGAGCGTCCCCAAGGTCTTCACCGCCGGCGACATGACCCGCGGCCAGAGCCTGATCGTCTGGGCCATCGCCGAGGGCCGCCACGCCGCGCGCGGCCATCGACGAGTTCCTGATGGGTCGGACCGACCTGCCCCGGCCGTTGGACCACGGAAACGACAGAAGGCCGTTCGCCTGAGCCCTTGCAGGGCGCTACGCGTCCCGAGCCTGACTGCCTCCCCCGGCAACGGCCGGCGAGGCGCCCAGCAGTCCCAGCTCGCGGGCGAATCCCACTACCGCGTCGGCGAACTCGCGCGGACGCGTGATGAGCCAATCATGACTGCCCTTGTCGGACCAGACGATCCGGCTGTCGGGGATCGCGGCGCGGAGCCGCTCGGCGCACTCGGGGGGGAACGTGTGGTCGCGGCGGCCCCAGGCGAGCAGGGTCGGCGCGGTGATCCGCGGGGCGACCTCCAGCGGCTCGTCTTCGGGTGCCAGGTAGAAGGCGTGGTAGAGCCAGTTCCTCGGGTGGCGGAACAGGCCGGCGAGCGACTGCGGGCCGAGCGGCAGGTTGAGCCGGGACTCCTCGAACGTGCCGTCGCGGATCCGGCCCAGGGCGAGGGTGAACCAGGTCGCGCCGGGCCGGGCGCCGACGCTGTCGGCGAGCACCAGGCCGTCGAGCCGGTCGGGGTGGCGGACGCCCATCAAGGCCGCCACGCCCCCGGTGTCGGAGTGACCCACGACCAGGGCCCGCGACAGGCCCAGGACGTCGAGCAGCGCGGCGGCCCAGTCGGCCTCCTCGGCGAAGCCCCGGGCCCGCCTCGTCCGCGCGGAGAGGCCCGAGCCGGGCATCTCGGCGGCGATCACCCGGAAGTCGGTGGCGAGGGCCTCGATCGTCCCCTTGTAGCTCGGAGCCCGCAGGAACGCGCTGGGGATGAGCAGGAGCGGCGGCCCCTCGCCGGCCTGGAACAGCCGCGTCCGGTACCCGGCCACGTCGACGAACTCCTCGGCCCGCTTCGGCAGCGAGGGCGGGACGAGGAAGGGGACCGTCGGATTCCGCGACGGCCTGATCGCCTCGCTCATCGCCTCGCCATCAGCACCGGCCAGCTATCGCCCCGCCGGTCGTTCGTCTTCTGCAACGCCCGCTCGCGCTCGAGCCGGGTCTGCTCGTAGAGGTCGAGGTAGAGCTGCCGCTCGGCCGGCGTGAACGCCTTGCCGCGGCGGCCCATGACGATCTCTGCCGTGGCGAATAGTTGTTCAAGTGTGAATCCGGGCGCCACGCGGCCGTACAGCACGGCCGTGAACGACGGCACGTGCTTCGGCAGCAGCAGCCCCGCCGGCAGCACGTTGCACATCACGCCGACGGCCGTGCCCGTGTTGAGCATGCTGCCCAGGCCGGTCCGCGTGTGGTCGCCCAGGAAGCAGCCGACCTTCGCCTGGCCCGTCGCCACGGGGTCGCCCGCGATCGGCACGTGGACCTCGCCGTAGTCGTTGCGGAGGTCGCTGTTCGAGGTGATCGCGCCCAGGTTCACCCACTCGCCGACGTACGAGTGGCCGAGGAACCCCTCGTGGTACTTGTTCGAGTGGCCGTGGACGATCGTCTCCTCGACCTCGCCGCCGATCCGGCAGTTCGGGCCGAGGGTGACGCCGCCGCGGAGGTTCGCGCGGAAGAGCTGCGTGTCCTTGCCGATGAAGCAGGGCCCCTCGACCCTCGTGAACGGCTGGATCACCGCGCCCGCGGCCGACGGTGATCGGGCCGTTGGTCGTGTCGAAGACCGTGTACGGGTCGACCCGCGCCGACTCGTGGATCGAGATCCGGTCGGCCGGCCCGACCAGGGCGATGCTCGTGAGGTGGCGGTTGCTCAGGCCGACCTTGCCCTCGGAGTCGAAGTCGCGGACGAGGTGCTTCGGCGTTCTTGGCGACGATGTCCCACGGCCGGTCGATCCACTCGCCCTCGACGTCGCGGCATTCCACGCGACCCGCCAGGTCCTCGAACCAGTCGTCGACGGCGTTCGGCTCCAGATCGCGCCACGTCGCCCGGCCCGACCCACGCGCAGGCGGGCCGGCCCTCGCAGGTGCCGACCCAGCTCGGGCCGGCGAGGGAGTCCGACCCCTCCAGGTCCCCCGGCGGGACCCAGCGGCCGTTGGCGACGAGCACGTTGCCGCGGGCGAGCCAGTCGCGGTCGTTGACCGTGAGGTGCGGGTCGCGGGTCCGCATGACCTCGGCCAGCATCGTCCGGACCAGGGCCCCCCGCCTGGCCGGGCCGGGGCCGACCTTGAAGGCGCGGGCGATCTTCGACCCGATCGCGGTCGCACCCAGGATCAGGTCGAACGTGGCGCGGGTCAGGGTCAGCGGCTCGAGCGCGGCGGCGCCGCGGTCTTCGACCAGGCAGAGGCGCATGCGGTGGTCCCTCGATGGTGGTCCCGGCCGTCTCGCGTCCCGATTGTACGCCGGCCCCCGCCATCGTGGCGAGCCGAGATGCTTCCCCGCAACATCGACGGCCGTGGGGGGCATCTTAGCGAAATCGGGCGGATTGGGGGAAGCGAATTCGGGGAATGTCGGGTGAGGGCTTCGCGAGGATCGAGTGGCCGAGCCCCGCCCCCCTTCGGCAGCACCGAGGGCTGAGACCCCTCCGGGCCTGCACGTTTCCGATAAAAAGGTGGGAATTTCATGCGGATCTCAGGCCCAATCCCGGCCCCGGGTCGGCCCCGGCGACCCTCGGCCCGGGCTCGGCGGCGGTCGCCGGCGTCGTCGAGGGCCGCGGCTCGGTCGGCGACGACGGCGGATTACCGACCGAAGCCAATTCCTCGGAAGTCCTTGGTGTGGAAGGGGTTGAAGACGGTTTTTCGGCCTCGGATTCGGCCGGGACGTCCTCCTCGGCCTCCTCGACGGCCACGAGGTCGGACCCGGACTGGGCCATCCGGGTCAGGTCGCCCAGGGCGCGGTGGAACTCCCGCGACCGCTGGGTCTCGTAGCGGAGCAGCAGCGCGTCCTCGGCGCGGGGGAGCATCGCGTCGGCCTCGGCCTGGGCGAGCCACGAGGGCAGCGGGTCGGGCAGCCGGTCGAGGACGTCGCGGAGCTCGGCGATCCGACCGCGGGCCAGGTCGCGGAGGCCGGCGGCGACCTCGGCGGCCTCGGCGTCGTTCCAGGGCGCGGGGTCGTCGTCGGCGATCATGTCGGCGGCGCGTTGCGGAGGTAGAGCCGCCACGAGTCGTCGCGCAGGCCGATCGCCTCGTCGTCGGCCGGCATCCGGCCGCAGAGGAAGATGACGCGGAAGTGGTGGGCATGGTCGTCGTTCCAGCCCTCCGGCGTGGCGGCCTCGGCGATCCCGGACCAGAGGCCGATCATCCGCTCGACGCCGGCGCGGGTCGCGAGCAGCCGGGCGACGGCCGCGCGCGGGTCGTCGGCGAGGGCGGCGACGGCCTTGTCGACCGCCTGCTCCTCCTGGGCGCGGCGGCGATCGACCGACTCGCGGATCCGGCGGCCGAGCCGGGTGGTCTCGGAGCGGACGCACCGCCGCTTCCGCCAGGCGGCGACGGCCGCCTCCTCGACGAGCTGGGCGCGGGCCATCGTCGTCGGCTTCCAGTCGTCCATCCAGGCGCCGATAAATGCCTTGAACTCGGCGGGGTCCTCGCTGGGCAGGACGGGCTGGTCGGTGCGGAGGCCGTGCGTCGAGGCCGTTGAGGCGGGAGTTGTCCTTGCCGGGGGGCGACTTCGGGCCGGTGGACTTCTTGGCGTTCTGGCGGTTGGCGGCGATCTGCGCTTTCGTGGCCATCGGCGGTGGACCCCCTCGGTGCGATGCGGACTCGCTGGGCGCGCCCGGACGTCGGGCGCACGCTCTCCCCAAGGGGTTACCTTCGTAAGAAACGGGCGGGGCGTTCTGGGAAAATGCCCGTTGAAGGCGTCCCGGGAGGGCGAGGCTCCGCCCGAGCCCGGGTATGACGCCGCGTGGGGGGATCGCCCGATCCCGACGGACCGGGGCGAGACCCGGGCTCGGGCCGAGCCTCGCCCTTACGGGGATGGTCGCGGTGATTGCCGCGAGCGCCGCGTTGCCCGATCGGAGAGCCTGGGCTACGATTCAAGGAGTGATTTCGACTGCAAGCCGGAGGCCCCGCCGTGGACCGCGAGACGTTCGACGCCACGATCCGCACGTTCAAGCACCAGAGCCCGTTCCGCCCGTTCACGTTATCACTGGTCAACGGCGAGCGGCTGGAGGTCGATCATCCGGATGCGCTGGCGGTCCGGGACGGGTTGGCCCTGTTCATCGGCCCGGGCAGGATACCCTCGATCCTCGACCATGAGGGGGTCGCCCGGGTGGTCGGGGACCTGGCGAACAACGCGATGGAGTGACGGCCGGGCCGCGTTGATGGGCGTTGCGATGGTCCGGTCGGCTGAGTCTGGTCGTCATGCGGAAGTGAGCCGATCATGGGCCCCCACATCGAGCTGCTCGACACGGTCGCGGTGACGCAGGACATCCCGGCGCTCGGGCTGACGGCCGGCGAGGTCGGGGCGGTCGTCGAGGTCCTCGGCGGCGGAGAGGCCTTCGAGGTCGAGTTCTCCGACGACTCGGGGACGACCTACGACCTGCACACGCTACGGCCGGGGCAGATCGTCGGTCTCCATACGCGAGGCCGGGCGCTACGGACGCGAGTCGGGGCCGCCTGATCCCCGCGCGCCATGACGTCCGACGAGAGAGCGCTGCGTCGGCTCAACCGCGCGTCGACGGCTCTTGCAGCGTGTGGGACAGGAGGTGCTGCACAAGGCCTTTAGCCTTGATGACGAAATTCAGCCCCAAACCGTCTCCGAGTCCCAGCGAGCAACCATTCTGGGCCATCCAGAGTGCGATTCGCTCCAGTTCCTCCTCGCGGGCCCTCCCCGGCCCGAACAGCAAGCCGACCGAATCCGGCCTGGGGGCGCGGGGCGGCTTCCGGCAGAACCAGACCTCGTCGAAACCAAAGAAGATCGGATGGGTCTTCTCCCTCTCGAGGAGGGCCCGCGTCGGGACGACGATCCCGCGGCCGAGGGGCTCCGCGATGGGCTTGATACTGCGCAATTCGGGGCTCCGATCGAGGAGCCCGACGACGTCCGGCGAGCTGTCGATCGTGGTGATGAGCGCCGTCGCCATGCTCGGGAAGGCCCGGGGCAGGTCGATCAGGAAGTCGTGGATCGAACTGTCGAGCCAACCGGCGGTATACCCCTCGCGGCTCGCCATGATTCACTCTCCCGGGGCGAGGGGCCTTCCCGGCCCGAGGGGCGGATTCCGGGCCCAATCCCAATCGTGGACGTGCGGCACCCCGGCCCCGTGATCGTGATTCTAGTCGATGTTCTTCGAGGCGCGCCCATCGGAGCCATAGAAGCGCCTCTGGATCAATGTGCCGGACGGATCTCGCCGCTCGGCCGTCGAAGCCGGCGGCCCCGTGGCGGGTAGGCTATGGCGCGGCATGGAGACCCGCCTTAGAAGTGAATCGCCCTCTTGTCCACCGCCAGCGCCGCCTCCTTGACCGCCTCGGAGAGCGTCGGGTGGGCGTGGCAGATCCGGGCGATGTCCTCGGCGCTGCCGGCGAACTCCATCGTCGTCACGGCCTCGGCGATCAGGTCGCGACGCCCGCGGGCCGATGATGTGGACGCCCAGGACGCGGTCGGTCTTCGCGTCGGCGAGGATCTTGACCAGGCCCTCGGTCTCGTCCATCGCCTTGGCCCGGCCGTTGGCGAGGAAGGGGAACTTGCCGACCTGTAGTCGAGCCCGCGCTCCTTCACCTGCTCCTCGGTGATGCCGACGCTGGCCATCTCGGGCCAGGTGTAGATGACGCTCGGGATCGTGTCGTAGTTGACGTGCCCGGCCTTGCCGGCGAGGATCTCGGCGACGGCGACGCCCTCGTCCTCGGCCTTGTGGGCGAGCATCGGGCCGTCGATCAGGTCGCCGATCGCGTAGATGCTCGGGACGTTGGTCCGGAAGTGCTCGTCGGTGGCGACCTTGCCCGTCTTCGGGTCGACTTCACGCCGACGCCGTCGAGGCCCAGGCCCTCGGTGTACGGCCTGCGGCCGACGGCGACGAGCACGCGGTCGCCGTCGAAGCGTGACGGCCTTGCCGTCCTTCGTCTCGGCCCGTGACGGTCGCCTTGCCGGCCTTGACGTCGGCGCCGGTGACCTTCGTCTCCAGGTGGAACTCCAGCCCCTGCTTGGCCAGGCTCTTGTGCAGGGCGGCGCCGATCTCGACGTCGGCCAGCGGCACGATCCGCGGCAGGAACTCGACGACCGTGACCTTCGCCCCGAGCCGCTTCCAGACCGAGCCCAGCTCCAGGCCGATGTAGCCGCCGCCGACGACGATGAGGTGCTCGGGGACCTTGTCGAAGGTCAGGGCCTCGGTCGAGCTGACGACGGTCTTGCCGTCGAACGGCAGGAACGGCAGCTCGACGGGCTCGCTGCCGGTGGCGAGGAGGATGTGCTTGGCCTCGAGCGTCGACCTCGCCGCCGTCGTTCTCCTTGACCTTCACCGACGTCGGCGAGGCGAGCCGCGCCGTCCCGAACACGGCGTCGATCTTGTTCTTCTTGAACAGGCACGGCGACGCCGTCGGTGAGCCCCTTGACGACCTCGTCCTTGCGGGCGAGCATCGCGGGGACGTCGAGGTCGACCTCGCCGACCTTGATGCCGTGCCGGGCGAACTTGGCCTGGGCCAGGTGGTAGAGCTCGCTGGAGTCGAGCAGGGCCTTGCTGGGGATGCAGCCGATGTTGAGGCAGGTGCCGCCGAGCGTCGGCCGCTTCTCGACGCAGGCGACCTTCATGCCGAGCTGCGCCGCCCGGATCGCGGCGACGTAGCCGCCGGGGCCGGCGCCGATCACGATCAGGTCGTAACGGTCCGCCACCGCATGCTCCTTCGGATCAGAAGAGGATCAGCCGCAGATGACGCAGATGACGCAGATGAAGAGAGACGAGGATCGGACTCTCGTCTTTCCTCTGCGTCTATCTGCGTCATCTGCGGTTGATTCTCTGCGATTCATCCCCGGTCAAACTTCGAGCATCAGCCGCTCGGGGTTCTCGACGCACTCCTTGATCCGGACCAGGAAGCTGACCGCCTCGCGGCCGTCGATGATGCGGTGGTCGTAGGAGAGCGCCAGGTACATCATCGGCCGGATGACGACCTGGTCGTCGACGGCGACGGGCCGCTTCTGGATCGCGTGCATGCCGAGGATGCCGCTCTGCGGCGGGTTGAGGATCGGCGTCGAGAGCAGCGAGCCGAAGACGCCGCCGTTGGTGATCGTGAACGTGCCGCCCTGGAGGTCGGCGACGGCGATCTTGCCCTCGCGGGCCTTGGTCGGCGTAGGCGGCGATGCGCCTTCTCGATCTCGGCGAAGGTCAGCCGGTCGGCGTCGCGGAGCACCGGGACCATCAGGCCCCTGCTCGGTGCTGACGGCCACGCCGATGTCGTAGAAGTTGTGGTAGACGATGTCCTGGCCGTCGATCCGGGCGTTGACGGCGGGGAAGGCCTTGAGCGCCTCGACGGCCGCCTTGACGAAGAACGACATGAAGCCGAGCGCCGACGCCGTGCTTCTTCTGGAACGGCTCCTTGTACTTCGCCCGCAGGTCCATGACCGCGCGACATGTCGGCCTCGTTGAACGTCGTCAGGATCGCGGCGGTCTGCTGGGCCTCGACGAGCCGCTGGGCGATCGTCTGGCGGAGCCCGCTCATCCGCTTGCCGCGTCTCGCGCGGGCCGTTGGCCGGGCGCGGCGCGGGCGGCGGCCGCGGCGGCGGCCGGGGCGGCGGGCGCGGCGGCGGCCGGGCGGCGGCTTCGGCGGCGTCGAGGTGGGCGAGGACGTCGCCCTTGGTGAGCCGGCCGCCGCGGCCGGTGCCGGCGACCTGGCCGGGGTCGACGCTTCTCCTCGGCGACGAGCCGGCGGACCGCCGGCGAGAGCGAGCGTCTCGGTCGCGGCGGCCGTCGGCCGCGCGGACGCGCGGCCGGCCGCGCGGCGGCCTGCGGCCGCGGCGGGTGCCGCGGCCGGCGCGGCCGCGGCGCGGGCGCGCCGCGGCGTCGATGCGTGCCGACGATCGCGCCGATGGCGACGGTCGTCGCCCTCGGGCGACGCCGATCTTGAGCGCGCCGGCCGCGGCGGCGGGGACGACGGTGCGTCGCCTTGTCGGTCTCCAGCTCGAAGAGCGGCTCGCCCGCCTTGACGGCCGACGCCGTCGGGCTTGAGCCAGCGCGCGAGGATGCCCTCGGTGATCGACTCGCCGACGCGCGGGCACGTTGATCGGGACGGCGGCCATCGGTCGCTCACTCCTTGCTCGTGAGGGCGACGGCCGGCCGGAGCCGGCGTCGCCGAGACCAGGTGCGGCGATCTCGGCCGCCGATGGCGGCCTCGACCAGCTCCTTCTGCTCGCGCTCGTGGACGTGGTGCGAGCCGGTCGCCGGGCTGGCGCTGGCGTCGCGGCCGACGTACTCGAACGTCGATCGCCCAGCAGCTCGCGGAGCCGCGGCTCGACGAACGTCCAGCCGCCCATGTTCTGCGACTCCTCCTGGACCCAGACCCACTCCTTGGCCGCTCGGTAGCGGCCGAGCGCCGGCCGCGAGCTGCTCGCTCGGGCCAGGGGTAGAACTGCTCGAGCCGGACGATGGCCACGTCGCGCGCCTTGCCGGCCTCCTCGCGCTGGTCGACGCAGGTCGTAGTAGACCTTGCCCGTGCAGAGCGACGACCCGCCGGACGCGCGTCGGGGTCGGCCGGGTCGTCGAGCACCTCGCGGAACCGGCCGCGCGACCAGGTCGTCCACCGGCGAGACCGCCGCCTTGTGCCGCAGCAGGCTCTTGGGCGTCATCACGATCAGCGGCTTGCGGAAGTCGCGCTTCATCTGCCGGCGCAGCACGTGGAAATACTGCGCCGGCGTCGACGGGTAGCACGACCTGGATGTTGTCCTCGGCGCAGAGCTGCGAGGAACCGCTCGAGCCGGGCGCTGGAGTGCTCCGGCCCCTGGCCCTCGTAGCCGTGCGGCAGGAGCATCACCAGCCCGCTGGCGCGGCCCCACTTCGATCTCGGCCGAGGCGATGAACTGGTCGATGATGACCTGGGCGCCGTTGGCGAAGTCGCCGAACTGGGCCTCCCAGAGGATCAGCATGTTCGGCTCGTCGAGCGAGTAGCCGTAGTCGAAGCCGAGCACGGCCGCCTCGGAGAGCAGGCTGTCGTAGACGCAGAACTCGGCCTGGTCGCCGGCGAGGTGTTGCAGCGGCGATGTACGCGCTCGCCGGTCTTGGCGTCGTACGAGGACGGCGTGCCGCTGGCTGAAGGTGCCGCGGCGGCTGTCCTGGCCGCTCAGCCGGACCGGCGTGCCCTCCAGCAGCAGCGAGCCGAAGGCCAGCACCTCGGCGAACGCCCAGTCGACCGGCCTGCCGCTCGTCGATCGTCCTTGCGCCGGGCCGTCGAAGATGCGCTGCGATCTTCGGGTTGACGGTGGAAGTCCTCGGGGACCGTCGCGAGTCGCCTCGGCGATCTGCTCGCAGCGTCTCGTCGGCGACGCCGGTCTCGACCGGGGCGAACGAGTAGTCGCGGCGTCAGGCCCTTCCAGCTGGCCGCTCGAAGCCGTGCATGGCCGGGCGGCTGCGGCCGGCGCCGGTCGTGGACCTCGTCGTAGACCGCCTGCAGCTTGTCGCTCGAACGTCTCGGCGATCGCCTCGGCCTCGGCGTCGGTCAGCTCGCCCGACCGCGATCAGAGCTGCTCGGTGTAGAGCTCGCGGACGCGTCGGCCGGTCGCGGATCTTGCTCGTACATCAGCGGCTGGGTGAACGCCGGCTCGTCGCCCTCGTTGTGGCCGTGCCGGCGGTAGCAGAACATGTCGATGACGACGTCGCTGGCCGAACGTCTGGCGGAAGTCGAGGGCCAGCTCGGCCACGTAGACGACGGCCTCGGGGTCCTCGCCGTTGACGTGGAAGATCGGCACCTCGATCATCTTGGCCACGTCGGTGCAGTACGGCGTCGAGCGGGCGTCGGCCGGCGCGGTGGTGAAGCCGATCTGGTTGTTGACGACGATGTGGATCGTGCCGCCGGTGCGGTAGCCGGCGCAGCTGCGAGAGGTTGAGCGTCTCGGCCACGAGCCCCTGGCCGGCGAAGGCGGCGTCGCCGTGGATCAGCACCGGCATGCCGAGCTTGCGGTCGCGGTCGCCGAACCGCCGCTGCTTGGCCCGCGTCCGGCCCTCGACGACGGGGTCGACCGCCTCCAGGTGGCTCGGGTTGGGCGTCAGCGAGAGGTGGATCGTGCTGGCCGTCGGCCGTGACGCGGTCGGCCGAGAAGCCGAGGTGGTACTTCACGTCGCCGTCGCCGCCGACCGAGTCGGGCACGTAGTTCTCCTCGAACTCGGCGAAGATCAGGCTCGTAGGGCTTGTCCAGGATGTTGGCCAGCACGTTGAGCCGGCCGCGGTGCGCCATGCCCAGGACGATCTCGCGGACGCCGTACCGGCGCCGACCGCTCGACGATCGCGTCGAGCAGCGGGATCAGCGTCTCGCCGCCTTCGAGCGAGAACCGCTTCTGGCCGACGTAGTGCGTGTGCAGGAACGTCTCGAACAGCTCGGCGGCGTTGAGCTTGAGCAGGATCCGCCGCTTCTGCTGGCGGTCGAGCTGCGGGCTGGTTGCGGGTCGGCTCCATCCGCTCCTGGAGCCAGCGGCGGACCTGCGTGTCCCGGATGTGCATGTACTCGACGCCGATCGTCCGGCAGTAGGTCTCGCGGAGGATGGCGATCAGCTCGCGGAGCGTGGCGTAGGGGCAGGTCGGCCAGGCTGGTGTCGAAGGTGCGGTCGAGGTCGGCCTCGGTCAGGCCGAAGGCGGACAGCTCGAGCAGCTCGTGCGACTCGCGCCGGGGCGTCAGGCTCGAGCGGGTCGAGGTCGGCGAGGTAGTGGCCGAGCTCGCGGTAGGCGTCGATCAGGCGGGTGACGGCCGCCTGGGCCGGGCTGGCGTCGGTGTCGGCGTCGGAGCGGGCGCGGCCCTCGCCGGTCCGGCCCAGGTCGTAGCCCTCGAAGAAGAACTGCCAGGTCTCGTCGACCGACTTCGGGTCGTCCCGCCACCGCTGGTACTGGTCCTCGATGAGCTCGAGATTATACCGGCTGGCCACCGTCGAGCGATTCATGGGTGACAGGTCCCCGTGGGCCGGGTCGGTCTGCGACACGGCCGTGTCTCTCGGGCCATCGCTTCGGCCCGACATCGTCCCCGGGGCGGCGCGCCCGCGTGTCGCGCCGCCCTCGATCCCTCGATCATACCGAAAGAACGGTTCTTCCCAACCCCGTTCCGCCCCCTCATCCCTGCAAAGTATAGGCCCGAGGGTCCAGAACAGAAGGGGGCGGCGCGCCCCGGCAGTCTCCCCGTCATCGGCAAATCAGAGCCGTTCGGTCCAATCCGCACGGCCGAATCTTTCTACGACCATCCGGCCCGCGAGTTCGAGCGGCGGGGCCCATCCGGCCGGACCGCCCGGCCACGCGGAACGCAGGGCCCCCACGATCGCCGCGCGGGGCAAGGGAAGGAGCGTCAGGAAGTCGTCGTGCGCCCTCCCTTCCCTGTACGACGGCTGGCGCGTCGGCGGACGCAAATAGCGGCCGATCGTGGCCGGGTCGAGCCCGTAGAGGATCGTCGCATGGACCATGACCCATCGCTTGAGCCGCCGCTGGGCGCTGCCGGAAAACTTTCTGCCGTCGATGGTTAAATCGCCCGATCCGAGGACTTTCGCGGGCGGGCCGAGGTGTCGGATCGCCTCGGCCGTCCGTTCGAGGACGTAGCACTGGGTCGTGTCGACGGCCTTCAGATCCGGATGGGCCTCGACCGGCAGGACGACCGTGAAGTTCAGCGCCCCCGGGCCGATCAGGACCGTCCCCCCGCCGCTGGAGCGCCGGGCGATGGCGATCTGATCCGCCCGGCAGGCGTCGAGGTCGACGTCCTCGGCCATCCGCCCCGAGGCCCCGAGCACGACCGCCCGATGGTCGAGCTCCCAGACCCGGAGCGCCTCCCCGCCCGACCCCTCCTCGGCCGCCGCGACGAGGGCCTCGTCGAGGGCGACGTTCTCGGCGGCGGTGGGGAGGGTTATCTCGTTATACGTCATCGCGGGTGGGTCCGTTGGGGACGCTCTCCGCTCGCTCCGCCGCTCATACGCGGCGGAGCTGGTTCCTCCTTCGACGACGCGCTCCGTCGGCTCCCTGTGAGGGAGGGTTCGGGTGGGGGGCCGCGGATGACCTCGGCCTCCGACCCCCCACCCTACCCTCCCCCGCAAGGGGGGAGCGAGTGTCAGATCGCGGTCGCGCTCACGTTAAGGTCGAACGAGACGGCCGCAGCGCCGTCGGCCTTGTCGGTTTCGGGGCTTTGGTTTAGAGTCCAAACGGTGGTTTTTCGGCCCCGGAGGACGTCGTGGAAGCGCTGCTGGAAACGGCCCTGGAGGGGCTCCCGAAGCGGAGCGGCAAGGTCCGGGACGTCTACGACCTGGGCGACCGCCTCCTCCTCGTCGCCACCGACCGGATCAGCGCCTTCGACCGGGTCCTGCCCAACGGGATTCCGGACAAGGGGCGGGTCCTCACGGGGATCAGCGGCTTTCTGGTTCCGCCGACACTGCGCGTGCCCGAACCACCTGATCTCGACCGACATCGACGACGCCGGCCTGGACCTGGACGCCGACGTCCGCGACGGACTCTCGACGGCCGATCGATGATCGTCCAGAAGGCCCGGGTCGTCCCGTTCGAGTGCGTCGTCCGCGGCTATCTCTCGGGGAGCGGCTGGAAGGAGTATCGGTCGAGCGGGACCGTCTGCGGCGAGCCGCTGCCCGCGGGGCTGTCGAGGCCGACCGGATCGAACCCGATCTTCACGCCCGCCACCAAGGCCGAGATCGGGCCACGACGAGAACGTCCCGTTCGCCGCGGATGGCCGAGGCCATCGGCGACCGACCTGGCCGAGCGACTCGAGGCTGCTGAGCATCTCGACGTCTATCGCAGGGCCGCCGAGCCATGCCTGGTCGAACAGCGGCCTGATCCTCGCCGACACCAAGTTCGAGTGGGGCCACGACGTCGAGACCGGCGAGCTCATGCTGGTCGACGAGGTCCTCACCCCCGACAGCTCCCGCTACTGGGACGCCTCGACACTACAGGCCCGGCGGCCCGCAGCCGTCGTTCGACAAGCAGTTCGTCCGCGACTGGCTCGAGACCGACCGGCTGGGACAAGCAGAGCCCGCCCCCGAAGCTGCCCGACGACGTGGTCGCGAAGACCCGACGAGAAGTACATCGACGCCTACGAACGCCTGACCGGCCAGCCTTTCCCCTGGAAGTAAGATGCTCCGCTACCTGACCGCCGGCGAGTCGCACGGGCCGGCCCTGACGGCGATCGTCGAGGGGTTCCCGTCGGGCGTCACGCTCGACCACGAGTTCATCAACCGCGAGCTGCAGCGGCGGCAGGGGGGCTACGGCCGGGGCAAGCGGCAGACGCTGGAGACCGACCGGATCATCGTCGACTCGGGGGTCTACCACGACGTCACCACCGGCGGCCCGATCACGATCCGGCTCGTGAACAACGACGCCAAGCTCGAACGCCTCCAGGAGCCCGCCGCCCCCCGCGGCGGCCACATCGACCTGGCCGGGTCGATCAACTACCAGACCGGCATCCGGCAGGTCCTGGAACGGGCCAGCGCCCGCGAGACGGCCTTGCGCGTGGCCGTCGGGGCGCTCGCCAGGCTCTTGTTGCGAGAGATAGGCATCACCGTCTTCGGCTACGTCCGCGAGCTGGGCGGGATCGACGCGCCGCCGCTGTCGCTCGACCTGGCGTGTCCGCGACGCCAGCCCCGTCTACACGCTCAACCCCGAGGCCGACCCCGCGATCGTCGCCGCGATCGACGCGGCCAAGGAGGCGGGCGACACGCTAGGCGGGGTCGTCGAGACGGTCGTCGACGGGCTGCCCGATCGGCCTGGGGAGCCACGCACAGTGGGACCGCAAGCTCGACGCCCGGCTCGCCCTGGCCGTGATGAGCGTCCAGGCGATCAAGGCCGTCGAGATCGGCCTGGGCGTCGAGGCCGCGCGGCGGCCGGGGTCGAAGGTCATGGACCCGATCCGCTACGAATCCGACCACGCCCCCGACGATCGCCGCTTCGGCTTCCGCCGGCCGACGAACAACGCCGGCGGCCTCGAAGGCGGCACGTCCAACGGCGAGCCGATCGTCGTCCGCGCCGCCAAGAAGCCGATCAGCACCCTGGCGGCGCGCGGCCCCTCCGTGAACATGGCGACCAAGGAACCTTCGCCTGGCCTCGTATGAGCGATCCGACGTCTGCGCCGTGCCGGCGGCGAGCGTGATCGTCGAGAACGTTGTCGCGTTCGAGATCGCCGCGGCGGTCGTCGAGAAGTACGTCGGCACGAGCCTCGGTGCGATCCAGGCGGCGATGGCGGCGATGCATGAGTTGAACCGGGAGCACCTGGAGCGGGAATACGGGACGGGGAGGGGGACATCATGACAACCGACCAGCTCACCGCCCTCGTCGACGCCCGGCCCTTCAATGCGTTCACCATCCGTACGGCCGACGGCCGCCAGATCCAGGTGACGCACCCCGAGGCCATCGCCTACCGGGGCGGCCGGATCGCCGTGGTGTTCAAGAACACCGATGCGGTCGAGATCATCGACTTGCTGCTCGTCCCGTCATTCGAGGTCGGCGCGGCGAGTTGACCATACGGAGGCACGGATGCGTCCCCAACCCCTGATCTCGGTGGCCGACGTCGAGGCGAGCAGCCGCTGGTATCAGCATCTCCTCGGCTGCCGGAGCGACCACGGCGGCAAGGAATACGAGCGCCTGGTCCGCGAAGATGGGACGCTGATCCTCCAGCTCCACAACCGCGACCGTCGAACACCATCACGGCCCGATCGGCGACCCCGCCAAGCCCTACGGCAACGGCCTGCTGCTCTGGTTCGAGATCGACGACTTCGACGCGGCCGTCGCGCGGGTCGAGGAGCTGAACGCCGAGATCGTCATGGCGCCCTACGACCACACGGGTGCGAGCCAGCGGGAAGTCTGGCTGCGGGACCTCGATGGCTACGTCGTCGTGCTGTCCAGCCGGTACGGTGAAGCCGGGCCGTCTTCGTAGACACGAGAGTCGACACCCGAGACGAAGGGAGACACGGATGTTAGCCCTGACTCGCCCCCAGCGCCAGGCGCTGGTGACCTTGATCCTGGTCGGCACGACGGTGGTGCCCACCATCTACGTCGGCCTGACGGCCTGGCGGATCAACCGGCCCGGGCACGTAAGGGACGTCGAGGTCGAGATCGGCCGGTCGATCGGCATGCAGGTGACGCTCGACCGCGTCCGCTATCCCCGGCCGGGCGAGGTCCTCTACGGCGGCGTCGTGCTCCGCCAGGACGAGCCCCGGCGCGGGGGGCTGGTCGAGGTGGCCCGGGCGAAGTCGGTCCGGCTCCGCCGCGGGGCGAATGAGCTCACGCTCGAGGCCGACGGCCTCTCGCTCCGCGCCGCGGGGCCGAGGCAGGCGATGGCGCAGGTCGGGGCGATGCTCGCCGGGGCCGGGCAGGGGGACTATCGGCGAGTCAGCCTGGCGGCCTCACGGTGCAAGGTCGATCTCGGCGAGGGGCTCGGGCTCGACCTCCGCGACCTCGCCGCGACGTTCCAGGCCGACGCCAAGGTGCCCAGCCTCTCGGCGAGCTATCGATTGCTCGACCCGCAGGGCAGCACCCGGTGCGAGCTGGCACTGACCCGCGACCGCAAGGCCGAGGCCGTCGAGACCGTCGTCGCCTTCAAGACGATGGAGGGCGTGCCCCTGCCGGCCCGGGTGCTCGACGCCTTCTTCGACTCGGCCGCATGGCTCGGCGGCTCGGCGAGGGTCCAGGGGCGCTCACGCTCCGGCAGAGCGGCTCGTCCGACTGGCAGGCCGAGTTCGCGGGCGACCTGATCGACGTCGACCTCAAGACCCTCTTCGAGCGCCGGTTCCCCCGCCACCGGATGAGCGGGTCGGCGCACGTGGCGATCAAGCAGGCGAAGTGGGCCAACCGCCCGGGCCAGGGCTTCGGCTGGGCGAACGTCGAGGGCGAGCTGACCGTCGGCCAGGGGACGATCGGCCTGGACCTGCTCCGCGCCCTGGTCGTGGAGATGAAGTTCCGGACTCCGAAACCGATCAACGAACGCCACTCCGATGTCCCCTTCGGCGCCCTCGGCTTCACGTTCGCCCTGACGCCCGACGGCGAGATCGCGCTGGGCGGCGGCTTCCGCAACCAGTTCGCGCCCGACGACATCCTGCTCGCCAACGAGCGGCCCCTGTTCAAGGCCCCCGCCGGCGCGGCCAACGTGCGGGGCCTCCTGAAGACGCTGTATCCGACCGCGACCGAGAACCTCGCCCCGGTGACGGCCGAGGCGCAGCTCCTCTCGCGGTTCCTGCCGCTGCCGCCGAGCGTCGCGGCGCGCGGGCCGGCGCGGCTGGGGGGAATTGAGGGCGGAAGGCACAAGGCGGAAGGCACAGAGCAGAGTGAAGAGTGCGGAGTGCGAAAGCCTCGCGTCTCTCGCTCGTGCGATCATGGCGCACTCTGCGCTCTTCCCTCAGCCTGAATGGACCTCCCGCCTTCATTCGCGCCGCGTCACGAAGTTCCCCCCGGCCCGTTGACAGTCGGGCGGGGGCTTCCGATATTGGATGCATCGGCGCAGATTTCCATCGCCCGGGCCAATCATGGCGATGCGTGCGGGACATTCGGGCGGGACGAGGAGCCGGGGTCACTGATCCGCGCCGCGAGTCGCGGCGCCGGACGGGGGAGGGTTCGTCGATGGCGCGCGTTCTCAACGGGTCGGCGATCGGTCGGGGCCGTGGGCCTGGGCGGCCTTCGCCGCGCTGTCGCTGGCCTATCTCGTGCTGATGCCCGCCCCGGGCCTGCGGGCCCAGGAGGCGAAGGACGGCGCCAAGGCCGAGCCGGCCGCCGAGGCCAAGGAGGCCCCCGCCGCGGCCCCGGCCGCCGACGCGCCCGCCGCCCCCGCCGAGGCCTCGAAGAAGTCCCAGCGCAACCTCCTCCAGTGGGCCATCGACGCCTCGGGCCCGATCGGCCTGTTCCTGCTCTGCCTCTCCGTCTACTTCGTCGCGCTGATCATCAAGCTCTTCCTCGAGCTCCGGGTCAGCGAGGCCGTGCCGGCCGACCTGGTCGAGAAGCTCGAGGTCGCGATCAAGGACAAGAAGTTCCAGGAGGCGTACGACGCCTGCAAGGACAACGACTCGTTCCTCGCCCGGCTCGTGCGGACGGGCGTCGCCAACCTGCCGAACGGCCGGGCCGAGGCGAAGGAGGCGATGGCCGCCGTGCAGGACGAGGTCGTGACGATGATGGAGACGCGGATCAGCTACCTCGCGATCATCGGCACGCTCGGCCCGATGATCGGGCTGGTCGGCACGATCGCGGGCATGATCGCGAGCTTCCAGGAGATCGCCAACGCCGTCGGCGCCCAGCCGAGGCCCGACAAGGTGGCCGAGGGGATCAGCACGGCGCTGTTCATCACGCTCGAGGGCGTCTCGCTCTCCGTGCCCGGCGATCTTCTTCTTCGCCTTCTTCCGCAACCGGATCGCCCAGATCACGCTCGAGACGGCCAAGGTCGCCGACCGGACGATCACCTCGCTGCTCAACGCCGCCAAGCAGGCCAAGACCGCCTGAGGGGCGCCCGTCGCGAGCGGAGAGGAGGTGAGCGATGTCCGCGTCGATGCAACAGGGTATGAAGGCCGAGCCGAACCTGACGCCGCTGCTCGACGTCGTGTTCCAGCTGATCACGTTCTTCATGCTCGTGATCAACTTCAGCAACGACAACTACGACGTGACGATCAAGCTGCCGGTCGCCGGCTCGGCCCGGCCGATCGACGACGGCGCCAAGGCCGCGGCCGAGGACCGGCTGGTGCTCAACATCGACAGCAAGGGACAGCTCCGGTTCAACGGCAAGGTCATGAGCACCGGCGAGGCGGCGCAGACGATCAAGTTCGAGGCGGACCTCGCCCGGCTCAACCAGAAGACGCTCTCCGGCAAGAAGGCCGACCCGGCCGCCGGGCTGCCGACGCGGGTCGTCATCCGCGCCGACCGCGACGGCCGAGTTCGGGCCGATTTATTCGCTGATCACGTCGTGCCAGGCGAATGGGTATCGCAAGTTTGATTTGAAGGCGATGACGGGGGAGTAGGGCGGTGCTTGGAGAGGCGGAGTGCGGAGTGCGGAGAGCACAAGGCACAAGGCAGAGAACGAGATCGCGGACTCTTGCTCTTCATCGGACATCAGCTCTCCGCACTCCGCACTCCGCACTCCGCTCTTGCTAATCCCAAAGTTGGCCGGCCCAGCCACAAGCCGAGCGAGGTCCACGCGTGAAGCGCCAGAAGACCGAGGAGATCGAGATCCCGATCACGCCGATGCTCGACATGGCGTTCCAGCTCCTCACCTTCTTCATCCTGACGTACCACCCCGCCCCGGCCGAGGGGCAGTTCTCGATGAACCTGCTGCCGGCCCAGCCCGCGGTGTCGATGGACGCGCCGGCCACCGACGCCGCCGCGCAGAACAACGACCTGCCCGCCGGCCTCAAGACCCTGCCCGTCATCCTCCGCGCCAGCCCCGACGGCTCGCTCGGCCAGATCACCCTGGGCGAGAACAACGTCGCCGACCTCAAGGAGCTCGCCACGCAGGTCAAGGAGCTCGTTCAACAACCCGACGCTCCCGTTCGACCAGACGGTCCTGCGGACCGACCCGCGGCTGAAGTGGTCCGAGGTGGTGAAGGTGATCAACATCTTCTCGGATAACAAGGTGAACAAGATCGCCTTCGCCGAGCTCGGCCCCGACGAGGGGGCGCCGCCGTGAGCGGGCGGCGGCCGGCCTCGTTCTTCCGCGGCGGCGAGCTGCGCGGGCTGGTCGTCTTCGCGGTGCTCGCGGTCGTCGGCTGGGTCGTCGTGATCAACACCGCGCGGCCCAAGGCCGCGCCCGAGGTGCCCGCGGCCGTCGCCGCCGACCCGAGGCCGCTCGAGCCCGACACGTCGCTCGCCTTCCAGGGCCTGATCGACCGGACCGAGATGGGCCCGCGCGACAACGCCGCGTACAAGGAGCTGCTCGACCGCGCCCGCGCGACCTCGCCCGAGAAGCTCGCGAAGGACGCCCGCCGCGACGTCTTCTACACCCACCTGTGGGAGCGCCCCGACCTCTACCGGGGCGTGCCAGTGCACCTGGAAGGGACGCTGCGCAAGGTCCTGCCCCACGCGAAGGTCTCCGAGGCCTTCACGCCCAAGGGCCGGCTCACGGAGGCATGGTTCTTCACGCCCGAGAGCCAGCGGCTGCCCTACGTCGTCATGGTCGAGGACTTCCCGCCGGGCCTGCCGATCGGCGAGAACCTCGGCGAGCCCGTCTCGGTCGATGCCTACTTCCTCAAGCTCCTCCGCTACGAGGCCGGCGACACCCCCCGCGCCGCGCCCCTGCTGGTCGGCCGACTCCGGTGGAAGCCGCGCGACTCCGGCCCCGGCATGCCCGCCCCGGGCGCGGGCGGGAAGAACTCGTGGAACGTCACGATCATCGTCGTGGTCGTCGCGCTGGTGGTCTACATCGCCTTCCGCCTCCTCGCCCAGGTCCGCCGCGTGACGACCCCCCTCCGCCGGCCGGACCTCCGCTCGCTCGACCGCTCGACCGAGGAGATCGCCCCCGAGGCGCTCGCCGACTGGCTGGCCTCGGTCCCCGACGAGGAAGACGAGGACAAGCATCCCTCGTAAGGTCCGCTATTGCGGACCTCCCCGGGAAGCTCGCCCCGCGAAATCCATCGCGCGGGCGCGGTGCACCATTGGAAATCCGTCCTACATTTCCTATATTCCCAATCCGGCAGACTCGACCTGGCCCGAGATTTGTTGCGTTGGTTGCCGGGACGGGTGCTGTCGACCAATTTGACCAGGCTCACGGGGAGATTGACACCGATGCGAATCCGAGCGGGTGGGCTTCTGGCGGCGTTCGCGTTCGTCGCGTCGTCGGGGACAGCCGAGGCATGCCACAGGTGCCGTCAGACGCCCTGCGTGCTGGCGCCGACGCCGGCGGTACAGTGCGTGACGGAGATGGTCCCGTACACCGTCAACCGGATGGTGACGCGGACGGCGTTCCGCGAGGTCACCGAGACGGTCATGGCCCCCGAGGTCGACGTGACCTACGTCGAGCGGCAGCGGACCGTCTGCAAGCCGGTCTGGGACCGGACAACCGTCCAGCGGACCGTGACCGTCTGCCGGCCCGAGACGACCACGACGCAGGTGACCGAGTACTGCCTCCAGCCGACCACCCAGTATGTGACCGTCCCGGTCGCCGCCCACAAGTGCGGCCACTGCGGCAAGGTGGCCCCGGCCTGCGGCTGCGCGACCGTGGCCCAGACCTGCTACACCCGCGTCCCGGTCGTCCGCGACGTCCAGGTGACGCGGATGATCCCCGAGACGAGGACGATCGACGTCCCCGTCGTGAACTGCCGGATGGAGAGCGAGGTCATCACCGAGCGGATCCCGATCACGAACATCCGCTGCGTCCCGAAGCAGGTCACGCGGCAGGTCCCGTACCCGGTCTGCGAGATGGTCACGGAGACCTGCTACCGCCCCGTGACGCGGATGGTGCCCTGCGCCCCGGCGGCCTATGCCGCGCCGCAGGTGGCTCCGACGTCGCAGGCGGCGCCGTCGGCCCAGGGCTGAGGCCGGCTACGCCCGGATCATCTCCTCCGCGAGCCTGCCCTCCAGCACGAGCTCGCGGAGGGCCCGCCGGGCGTGTCGGCGCTTGAGGGCCTTGCGGATCGGGCCGACCGGTTTGAGCCGACCCCAGGCGTTCCGGAAGGCCCCCTTCCAGGTCGGGCGGAAGACGCCTCGGGCCTCGTCGATCTCGTAGAGGCCCAGCGCGATCGGCCACGCCCGGTTCTTCTCGACCGTCGCGCGGAGATGCTCGACCAGGGCATCGTCCGAGGCCGGCAGCTCGCGCACCGGCCGGGCGCCTTGACGCGCGACCATCGCCCGGTGGATCTCGAAGAGCTCGCCTGTCGAGCGGACCTCGGGGAAGGCCATTCCCACGACGCCCTTACGACGCGGCCAGACGGATAGCTGCCCGCTATCGCTGGTGGCCACCTCAATCCCGTCGGCGAGCGTGGTCTGGAAGACGAGTGTCGTATGGACGCCGAGCCTCGCGTCGACTCTCGGCCTGCCGGGGCCCACACGCCCCGCGCCCGGGGCGAGATGGTTCACCTTCAGCCGCACCGTGGTGACCATCACCTTGGCGACCTCCCAGGATCCGGGCCGCTCGAACAGGCCGACATACTGGGCGAGGACGTGCGACGTCGGATTGGACCGGTAGTCGCCGCGAGAGACGAAGCCGAGCGCCAGCAGGTCGGCGGCCCCCCCGCGCAACCGTTCCGCGACCTCGTCCGGGACCTCGGGCCCCGATGGGTCGAACGGCCAGTGGCCGTGATCGAGGGGAGACCATTGAGATCGGCGGAGGACCACCGGCGTCACGATCCACGGCAGCGCCCACGGCGAGGCGATCACGGCGACCCAGAACCACGGCTCCTCGGCGTACCGCGGGGCCGCGAGCACGATCGCCGCGGCCGCCGTCACGACCATGATCCCGGCGATCGTCGTCCGCTGCCGACTCTCGGTCATGGCACGATTCCCGGTCCCTACTTCTTGAGCGTCGCCCGCCACTCCTCATCCAGCTCCGCCAGCGTCTTGCCGGTCAGGTCGGTGAACAGCTCGTCCTTGTACGTCCCCTCGCGCATCGCCCTGTTCAGCTTGAGGACGAGCTCTTTATCATATTTCTCCGTCACATAATCGAGGAACCGGGCGGAGACGCGGTAGTTTCCCTCGTAGTGGGCGCGCTGGGCGTCGATCGGGCCGATCTTGCCGGGCTCGAACTTGAAGAAGCGGACGTAGTCGGCCACGCCCTCGACGAGCCAGCCGGGGTTGTTCCGGCTCCGGTAGCGCTGGACGATGTGGCAGGTCTCGTGGATCATCGCGCCGACGTCGTCGGGGTGCGCCTTGAACCACTCGACCTTGCCCGTGATCCGGTCCCCGCTGGCGAAGGCCGGCGGGCCGATCCCCTTCTTGAGGATCATCCGAACACGGCGGGTCGGCCGGTAGCCGTCGCTCCTGAGCTCCTCGTTGATCCGGCCGTACCAGCCCTCGCACGTCCGCGCGGCCTTCTCGGCCCAGTCGCGCATCTCGGGGGAGTCCGAGACGTCGACGGTGAACTCGACCGGATACTTGAAGACCTCGACCTTCGGCTCGGAGTCGATCGCGATCTCGCGGACGACCAGCGGATGCGTCGCGCCGGCCGCCGGCCTGATGCGGAGGACCTTGAGCGTGGCCCTCGGCTCGGCCTTGGCCTCGCCATCCTTGAAGGTCGCCAGCTCCTGGAACGTCGTGCCGTCCTCGGACCCCTCGAGCTTGCCGCCCTCGAGCCGGTCGGACCCGTCGGGCTTGCCGGTCCGGACGGCGACCGACCTGACGAGGACGGGGGCCTCGGGGGTCAGCGTGAAGGAGTCCTTCTCGCCCGGCCGGTTCTCCGAGGCGTAGTAGGTCGCGTCGTCGCCGTCGAAGGCGAGCTGGCGGACCTTGTCGGATGCGGTGGCCAGCGTCGACTCGACGGCCGCCGCGACCGGCGTGGCCGGCCTCTCGGAGGGCCGGTGGGCGCCGAGGGCGAGGAGGGTTGCGGGGAGGGTCCAGGCGAGGCGGTGCATCGGCGGGTTCTCTCGGGCGGGTCGCGCGGGGGATGGACTCGGTCGGGCGGCGGAGTCCGAGGATAGCCCGGGGGATGCGCGGGGGGAAGGGATGGGGGCCTCTTCCCATCGGGTCCGGCTCTCTTCACCCTCGCCCGTGAGGGGAGGGGCAGGGTGGGGTATCGCTCTCGACTCCGGAGACCAGGCGTCTCGACCTCGCTCCGCCGCTCCCGCGGCGGAGTGCATCCCCCGCCGCTCCGCGGCGTCCGCGGGATGGCCGCGGAGCGGCCGAAGAGCCATTCCGCCGCGGGAGCGGCGGAACGAGGGTTTGGCCCCCGCGCCCCAGATCGACAGCTATACCCCCGGGGGTCGGCCGCGAATGCTCGAGGAAGTGCGGCAACTGTCGCCTGCCCTCCGCGTCGAGTATGCTCGCCCTGCACCGCTCCAGGGCGAGCCTGCCGAGGCGTGAGGTTCGGCCCCGGCCCCCCCACCCTCCCCCTCAAGGGCGGAGGGTGAAGAGATCTGGACCCGATACAAAATCCCCGGGATTCATGGCATGCGCCCGACACGCCCCTCGCGGCTCGCCCTCCTGGCCGCGCCGCTCCTCCTGACCGCGTGCTCGGCACCCGCCGCCGAGCCCCATCTGGCCGCCGCGCTCGAGCCCTTCGTCGCCCAGGGCAAGCTCGCCGGCGCCGTCGTGCTCGTCGCGTCGCCCGAGCGGACGCTCGACGTCGAGGCCGTCGGCTACTCCGACGTCGCCGCCGAAGACGCCCATGAAGCCCGACGACCTCTTCTGGATCGCCTCGATGTCGAAGCCGATGACGGCCTCGGCGCTGATGATGCTCGTCGACGAGGGCAAGGTCCGGCTCGACGACCCGGTCGAGAAATACCTGCCCGAGTTCCGCGGCCAGATGGTCGTCGCCGAGAAGGAGGAGGGCCGGCTCGTCCTGAAGAAGCCGGCCCATCCGATCACCGTGCGGAACGTCCTCTCGCACACGAGCGGCCTGGTCGGCCGGTCGCCGCTCGAGGGCAAGCTCGACTCGCTCCCGCTGAAGATCGGCGCGATCACCTACGGCCTCTCGCCGCTCCAGTTCGAGCCCGATTCCAAGTACGAATACTGCAACCCCGGCATCAACACGGCCGGGCGGATCATCGAGGTCGTCTCGGGCATGCCCTACGAGGACTTCATGCAGACGCGGCTCTTCGACCCGCTCGGCATGAAGGACACGACCTTCTGGCCGACCGAGTCGCAGGAGAAGCGGATCGCGAAGTCGTACACGCCCGACGTGAATCACGACGGCTTCGAGGAGACCCCCGTCATCGCAGCTCACCTATCCGCTGACCGACCGTTCCAACCGCCACCCATACCCGGCCGGCGGCCTCTACTCGACGGCGGCCGACGTCGCCGCGTTCGGGCGGATGATCCTCAACGGCGGAGTCCTCGACGGCAAGCGGCTCCTCTCCGAGAACGCCGTCCGCCAGATGACCTCGACGCAGACCGGCGACCTCATCAACAAGGGCAAGGGCGAGCACGGCTACGGCCTCGGCTTCTCGACCTCGCGGAAGTCGCCCGGCGACTCCGGCCCGGCCGTCCCCGGCCCGTGCGGCCACGACGGCGCCTACGCCACCAACCTCGAGATCGACCCCGGCCGCAAGCTCGTCCTCGTCTACATGGTCCAGCGCGAGGGCTACAAGGGCGAGGAGAACGGCGCGATCTACTCCGCCTTCAAGAAGGCCGCGGTGTCGGGCTTCGGTAAGTGACCGTCCGACTTTTGTCGTTGATCCTTGCCGCGGCGCGTGGTACTCTGGCCTCGGCGTCGGTCGACCCCGACGCTGGCCGCGGGGGCCTCGATCATGCTCCGACCCTGGCTGGCAAGCATCGCCGTGCTGCTGACGATCGCGACGACCGCCGCGGCGGACGAGGTCGACACGCCCTTCGGCTCGTGGGGCTATGACCGCTGGCTGTTCTCGCCGAAGACGGGCCAGTCCGGCGGGAAGTGGAAGACGGCCGACGACGGCCTGCACGCGATCATCCCGCGCGGGTCGGACAAGCGGACGCCCATGTGGTTCGTCGCCGAGGCGAAGCTCGAGGGCGACTTCGAGATCGTCGCCGCCTACGACGCCCGGGCCCTGCCCAAGCCCCGCGAACGGCCGGGCATGCCCGACTATGCCGTGAGCAACGGCGTCGAGCTCGGCTTCCGCGTCGGCCAGACGTGGGTCTCGGTCTTCGACACCCGGCGCCCGAGCGGCGAGGCCGTCGGCTACTTCATCCGCCCGCCCGACGGCAAGAACGCCTACGCCCAGGTCCCCGGCAGCCGCCCGCTCGGCCGGCTCGCGGCCCGGCGCGTCGGCTCGACGCTCACCCTCCTGCACGGCGAGCCCTCGGGCGACCTCGTCGAGCTGGGCAAGTTCGAGATCGGCACCGAGCCGGCCGAGGAGGTGGCGCTCGATCCCCAAGCCGATCAACACGACCGAGGCCATCGAGGTCGTCTTCCCGCGCCTCGGCCTCAAGGCCGACCGCGTGGTCCGGCTCAAGCAGCCGCCGAGGGACTGGACGCCCTGGATCGGCGCGGCGATCGGGCTGGTGGCGCGTCGGTAGCTCGGCAGTCTTCGGCTGGCGCTGGTGGTCGTCGCGCCGCGAGGAGAAGCCGCGGGTGGCGTATGGCCGCGGGTTCACGCTGATCGAGCTGCTCGTCGTCATCTTCATCATCGCCATCCTGATCGCGCTGATGATCCCGGCGACGTCAGTCGGCGCGCGAGGCGGCGCGGCGCGCTCAATGCACGAACAACCTCAAGCAGATCGGAATCGCCCTGGCCAATTACGAGACGTCTCACCTCGTGTATCCCTTCGGCGTCGGCGGGGGCGGCCCTCCGGGCTCGATCGGGCGATGGTCGGCGCATTCGCAATTCCTGCCGTTCTTCGACTCGTCGACCCTCTACTCGTCGCCTGAACTTCTCGGGCGTGCCCTGGGTCGAGGACGGGATCCCGCTGAGCAAGATGAACCTGACGCCGCTCGCGACGAGCGTCTCCACCTTCCTCTGCCCGTCCGACACGCCGACGCCGACGGCCGACCCCTACGTCCTCGCGCCGAACAACTACCGCGCCTGTGCCGGGACGCAGCCGGTGAACCTGCCCGGCGACTCGCCCGACGGCAGCGGGAAGAACGACGGGGCGTTCTGGTATCAGAGCTCCGTCCGCCCGTCGACGGTCCGCGACGGACTTGTCGAACACGGCCTTCTTCAGCGAGCGCTGCATCCACAAGCCGGGGCCCGTCGACCCGAAGGCCGACTACCTGCTGACGGCCGACACGGTCGGCTCGTGCACGTCGGCCGACCCGCTGACGTCGCCGACCCTCGACGTGGTGCTCCAGCGCCCCGGGTATCGCTGGGGCGACGGCAACATCGTCTACACCCGCTACACGAGCCTCCTGCCGCCCAATAGCGTCTCGTGCATCCTCGGCGGGTCGAGCGACTTCGAGAGCCCGATCGTCTCGACCGCCTCGAGCCGGCACCCCGGCGGCGTCAACGTGCTGCTCGGCGACGGCTCGGTCCGCTTCGTCAAGGCGACGGTCGCGCCCGCGACCTGGAAGGCCCTCGGCACCATCGCGGGCGGCGAGACGATCGCGCAGGACAGCTACTGAGCCGGTTGCCCGCCCCCGCGCCGGGCGTTATCGTCGAGGCATGATCGAGCTGAAGGACGTCTCGAAGCGGTACGGCGGCGCGGTCGTCCTCCACCCGCTCGACCTGACGATCGCGCCGGGGCGGACGACGATCCTGATCGGCCCGAGCGGCTGCGGGAAGTCGACGCTGCTGCGACTGATGATCGGCCTTGTGCTGCCGGACTCGGGGTCGGTCGCCGTCGGCGGGAATCGTGCTGACGCCGGAGACGGTCCGCGAGGCCCGCCGGGGGATCGGCTACGTCATCCAGGACGGCGGCCTCTTCCCCCACCTCAGCGCCCGCGACAACGTCGCGCTCATGGCCCGCCACCTCGGCTGGGATTCGGCTCGGGTCGAGAATCAGATCGTCGAGCTGGCCGAGCTGACCCGGTTCCCGACCGACGGCCTCGACCGCTTCCCCGCCCAGCTCTCCGGCGGCCAGCGGCAGCGCGTCAGCCTGATGCGCGCCCTGATGCTCGACCCGCGGGTCGTCCTGCTGGATGAGCCCCTCGGCGCCCTCGACCCGATGGTCCGCGCCGAGCTTCAGACCGACCTCCGCGCCGCCTTCCGCGCCCTGAAGAAGACCGTCGTCATGGTCACCCACGACCTGGCCGAGGCCGCCTGGTTCGGCGACGAGATCCTGCTCATGCGCGACGGGCGGATCGTCCAGCGCGGGACGCTGCGGGACTTCCTCGACAGGCCGGCTGATCCGTTCGTGACGCAGTTCGTCGGGGCGCAGAGGCGGGCGTATGAGTTTGAGGGGGAGGCGGGCGGGTGACGAGGAGGCGGGCGATGCGAATCCGCCCGCGTGCGGTTCACGGTGCGGCGGATGATGGTCGCGGTGGCGATCGTCGGCGCTTATGCGTCTACGGCGGAGTGCTCTGGCGATGGTCGGCCGGTCTCGTCGTCGGCTCGGAGTACTATTGATCGAGGGTGGAACTGGACGAACTCGAGAGCATCGGACGCGTGTCCTCGTCCTCGAGTGACGAGGCCAAGGGCGGCCCGAGGCCCGGATGTGAGCCCGGATTCGGCTCGCCGGAGGGCGAAACCACCGAGAATCTTCGCAAGTTGCTGGCCCGATTCCAGCGAGTGCGGGATCATTACGCCGCCACTGAGTGCCAAATACAGACGCGCCGCCCGCTACCCCTTCCTCCCCGTCGCCCCCGACCCGCCCGAGCCCGAGTGAGGTAACGGGTGCCTGGGGTCGAGCGGAGCGAGCCCCCAGCGCGATGGCCGTCGCCGCTGGGGGCTCGCTCCGCTCGACCCCAGGCACCCATCGGAACCATCGAGAGCCCGCCGAATGACATCGCTCGCCCTCGTCTTTTCCCTGGCCACGCTCGCCGCCGATCCCGCGCCGACGGTCCGCGTCGGCTCGAAGACGTTCACCGAGTCGGTGATCCTCGGCGAGATGGCCGCGCGGGTGATCCGCGAGGCGGGCACACCCGTCGTCCACCGCCGCGAGCTGGGCGGGACGCAGGTCCTCTTCCACGGCCTCGAGTCGGGCGAGATCGACGTCTATCCCGAATACACGGGCACGATCGCCGGCGAGATCCTCGCGGGCAAGGGGATCAAGGACGAGGCCGTCGATGCGCGCCGCCCTGGCCGAGCGCGGCGTGGGGATGAGCCGGTCGCTCGGGTTCAACGACAGCTACGCGATCGGGATGCGCGAGGACGTGGCCGCGCGGCTGGGCATCCGCGACTTCAGCGACCTCAAGAAGCATCCCGACCTGAAATTCGGATTCAGCAACGAGTTCATGGAACGCGGCGACGGCTGGCCCGGCCTCCGCGACCGCTACGGGCTCCCCCAGCGCGACGTCCGCGGGCTCGACCACGACCTGGCCTATCGGGCCCTGGCCGCCGACGAGATCCAGGCCACCGACCTCTACTCGACCGACGCCGAGATCAGGGCCAGGGGCCTCCGCGTCCTCCGCGACGACCTGCAGCTTCTTCCCGTCCTACCAGTGCGTCTGGCTCTACCGCGTCGACTTGCCGAACCGGGCTCCCGCGGCCTTCGCGGCCCTGGGACGGCTCGAAGGCCGGATCGACGCGTCCGCCATGGCCGCCATGAACGCCCGGGCCAAGTTCGACCACGTGCCCGAGGACCGGGTCGCGGCCGACTTCCTCGCAGCAGACGCTCGGAGTCGAGCACCCGAGGTGACGTCGGAGGGCTTCGTCGCGCGGCTCCTGCGGCGGCTCGGCGAGCACCTCTGGCTCGTGTCGATCTCGCTGGCGGCGGCGATCGTCGTGGCGATCCCGCTCGGCATCCTGGCGGCGAGGCTCCCGAGGCTCGGGTCGTTCATCCTCGCCACGACCGGGGTGATCCAGACGATCCCCTCGCTGGCCCTGCTCGTGTTCATGATCCCGTGGCTCGGGATCGGCGCGAAGCCGGCCCTGGTCGCCCTGTTCCTCTACAGCCTGCTGCCGATCGTCCGCAACACGGCGACGGGCCTGCGCGACATCCCGCCCTCGCTCCGCGAGTCGGCCGAGGCGCTCGGCCTGCCGCCGGGGGCGCGGCTGCGGCCGGATCGAGCTGCCGATGGCCTCGCGGGCGATCCTCGCGGGGATCAAGACGGCCGCGGTCATCAACGTCGGCACCGCGACGATCGGCGCCCTGATCGGCGCCGGCGGCTTCGGCCAGCCGATCCTCACCGGCATCCGCCGCGACGACGTGCGCGATGATCCTCTACGAAGGGGCCATCCCCGCCGCCGTGCTCGCGCTGGCCGTGCAGGGGGCGTTCGACCTCGCCGAGCGGTGGCTCGTGCCGAAGGGGTTGAGGCTCTCGTAGGGTCTGCTATTGCGAAGCTCTTCGTGCCGCGGATGGTCCGCAATAGCGAACCCTACGGGACCACCAGGTACTGCACCGAGAAATACCCCTTCGCGTCCGTCCAGCCCCGCGTCATCGCGAACCCCGCCCGCGCCGCCAGCCTCGCGAAATGCCCGGGCGTGTACTTGTGCGACGTACTCCGTGTGGATCGTCTCCCCCTCGTCGAAGCGGAACGACTCGCCCCCGACACGCACGACCTGCCGCCGTAGGCTGACGAGGTGCATCTCGACCCGCTCGCGGTCGCGGAGGTAGATCGGCGCGGTGAGCAAACGCCTTCAGGTCGAAATCGCCACCGAGCTCGCGGTTGATGCGAACCAGCAGGTTCAGGTTGAACGCCGCCGTCACGCCCCGCGCGATCGTTGTAGGCGGGCGACGACGATCGATTCGTCCTTGTCGAGGTCGAACCCGATCAGAAGCCCCCCGCCCGGCCCGACGAGCCGCGCGATCGAGCGCAAGAGACGTCAGGGCCTCGCCCGGGCCGAAGTTGCCGATCGTCGAGCCGGGGAAGTAGACGACTCGCCGCGCCCTCGGGCCACCCGTGTCGGGCAGGGCGAACGGCAGCGGTGAAGTCGGCGTGGACCGGCATCGACGCGGAGCCCGGGGAACCGCCGCGCCAGCGATCGCGCCGAGCGCGAGAGGTGCTCGCCCGAGATGTCGACCGGGAGGTAGGCCCGCGGCGATCGCGAGCTGCTCGAGCAGGAGCCGCGTCTTGAGGCCGCTGCCGCTGCCGAGCTCGATCAGCTCGACAGTCCTCGCCGACCGTCGGCGGCCATCTCGCCGGCGTGGCGCGTCGGAGGATGGCCAGTCTCGGTCCGCGTGAGGTAGTACTCGTCGAGCTCGCAGATCTCGTCGAAGAGGTGCGACCCGGCCTCGTCGTAAAAGTATTTGCATGGAACGTCCTTCTGAGATTTTCTCAGTCCGATGAGGACGTCGCGGAGGAACCGGTCGCGCCCGGCGGCCGGCTCGTGGTGGCCGCGCGGGGCGGCGATGCGTGATGGTCATCGAGTCTCTCGCCAGTCGGATGCCGCTGAATTGCCAGCGTGCCTCGGGCGGGAAGAAATTCCGGTAGGTCGCCCGGATGTGCGACGCCGGGCGTCGCGCACGAGCCGCCGCGCAGGACGAGCTGGTTGCACATGAACTTCGCGTTGTACTCGCCCAGCGCACCCGGCCGCGGGCCGCGAGCCCGGATAGGGCGTATACGGGCTCCGCGTCCACTCCCAGACGTCGCCGAAACACTGGCCAATTCCCGTGCCGCCGCGGCGCGGCCGCGGGTGGAGATGGTCCGCACTCGAGGCAAGTTCCCCGCGACCTCCTGCCCGTGCCGCCGCGACCTCCCACTCGGCCTCGGTCGGCAGCCGCGCCCCCGCCCAGCGGGCGAAGGCGTCGGCTTCGTAGTAGCTGACGTGGCAAACCGGCTCGGCCTCGTCGAGGCGCCGGAGCCCGCCCAGCGTGAACGCTCCACCATTCGCCGCCGTCTCGCTCCCAGTAGAGCGGCGCCTCCCAGCCCTGCGACTGGACGACGGCCCAGCCGTCGGAGAGCCAGAGCTCCGGCCGCGCGTAGCCGCCGTCCTCCATGAACGCGAGATACTCGCCCACGGTCACCGGCCGCGAGGCGATCCGGAACGGCTCCAGGTAGACGCGATGCCGCGGCCCCTCGTTGTCGAAGGCGAAGCCCTCGCCGTCATGCCCGATCCGGCTCACGCCGCCCGGGAACTCGATCCACTCGAGCCGAGCCTCGTCGCCCGGCATCCGTCGCGAGATCCTCGCGATAGGCGGGCCGGAGCGGGTTCAGCGCGAGCGCATGCTTGATGTCGGTGAGGATCAGTTCCTGGTGCTGCTGCTCGTGATTGAGCCCGAGCTCGATGACATCGGCGACGTCGCGCGGGGAGCGCCTCGCCGGCGGCGTCGAGATAGCTCGCCATCGCACGATCGACGGCCGCGCGATAGGCGTAGAGTCTCCTCGAGCGTCGGCCGGGTCATCAGGCCGCGCCGGGGCCGGGGCAGGCGGTCGCCGACGGCGTTGTAGTACGAGTTGAACAGATAGCCGAACGACGGGTGGAACGGCTCGTAGCCCGGGGCGTGGGGGATGAGGACGAACGTCTCGAAGAACCAGGTCGTGTGCGCGAGGTGCCACTTGACGGGGCTGGCGTCGGGCATCGACTGGACCTGGCAATCCTCCGCGCTCAGGGGGAAGCGAGCCGCTCGGTCGTCGCGCCGGGCCGCGCGATAGGGTGCATGCAGGCGATCGCCCGGGCCCGACGCCTCGCGACGGCGCGCGCCTTCTTCCCGTTGGACTTGCGGCGACATCGCGAGTGCGGTCCTCGGGGTTGGGGCGTCGAGGAATGCCAAGATGGTGGCAAAAACCGCGCCGGATTGCCAGCGCGGCGCCTCCTGCCCCGAGTTCGGTCCGGGCGGCCGCGGCCTCGCGGTGAGGCCCCGGTCGCCCGGCGGATCGGGCTCAGCGGATCCGATCCTTGACCTTCACCGTGCCGTTCGGCTTGACCTTCTCCTTCTCCTGGATGACCGGCCCGCCGACGACGCCCGGGACCGCCCCCTCGACCGGCCGCAGGGCCGCGCGGTTCACGACGCCGGCGTTCGGGAAGACCTGGTTCATCCGGTTCGCGTAGACCTGGTCGTTCATGTTCGGCCACGCGTTGGCCCCGAAGAACAGCGGCTGGATCGCCTGGGGCGTGACGTTGTAGTTGATGGCCCGCTGGCCATAGTTGAAGTTGCCCGCGTTCCAGGGCAGCATCGCGTACCGGCCGTTGTTGCGGACGACCACGTGGCTGATCGCCCCGTTGGGGCCGACGATCACGTCCTCGACCCGCCCGTAATTCGGCGCCCCCTGGAGCGCGACGTTCGACCCGAGGATCTGGCTGATCCGCCGCGACTCCCCGGCCGGCATGCCTGCCGGGCCCGTGGTCGTGGTCTGGGTGATCGCGCCGTCGGGCTGCTGGACCGTCCGCGACTCCTGCACCACCTGCGCGCCCGCCATGGTCGAGGCGATCGCCGCCAGGCCGAACGCCAGCAAACTGGACCGTGCCATGAGATTGCTCCTCTCTTATGGGGATGGACCCGGCCTCGCACCCCTGTCCCGGGGAAGTCGTAAAAGCAAATGGAGTGCCGGGATGTCGATGCGTGGAGCGATGCGGCGGTCGCTTGACCCCGGTCCGGGTCGCCCTTAGCGTGGTCGACTGGCCCATGATCCCACCGGTTGCGACGAGGAAAGCGGTCGGATGCATCGTGAGTTCCACCCGGATGACCTCCATCACCTCCGCGCGCACGCCTTCGGCGACGACGGCCACCACCACGATCACGGCGATCACCATCACGACGACCACCGCTCGCTCTACGCGCTGACGACGACGCTCGGCGTCCTGCTCGCGGCGGACCTGATCTTCGGGTGGCTGGGATGGACCACGCTTCGGGCGCCGTTCGGCGTATCGCTGGCGATGGTCGCGGCGCTGATCGGCGCGGCGCGGATCGTCTACGGGGCGATCGAGGCACTGGCCGCGGGGCGGATCGGCGCCGACATCGCTCTGGCCCAGGCGTGCCTGGCGGCACTCATCATCGGCGAGCCGTTCGTCGCGGCCGAGGTCGTGTTCATCGCGCTGGTCGGCGAGGTGCTCGAGGCCGTCACGTTCGCGAGGACGCAGACGGAGATCCACCGCCTGCTCGAGCACGCGCCGAAGCTCGCGCGGGTCCGGCGGGATGGCGGAAGAGGTCGAGATCCCGGCGGGCCAGGTCGTCGTCGGCGACCTCGTCATCGTCGCCGACGGGGAAAGAATCCCCGTCGACGGGCCGGTCGTCGTCGGCCGGTCGTCGGTCGACCAGTCGGCGCTGACGGGCGAGGCGATCCCGATCGACAAGGGCCCCGGCGACCCGGTGTTCACCGGCACGCTCAACCAGTTCGGCCGGATCGAGGTCCAGGCCGAGACGGTCGGCCACGAGTCGACGATCGGCCAGGTCCTCCGCCTGGTCGCCGACGCCCAGCGCCGGAAGGCCCCGCTCGAGCGGACAGCCGACAGGTACGCCCGCTATTTCCTGCCAGTCGTCGAGATCGTCGCGGCCGCGACGGTCGCCACGGGCTACTGGTCCTGGGCTGGCCCGACGTCTGGTTCCGGGCCGTGGCCGTGCTCGTGGTCGCCTGCCCCTGCGCCCTCGTGCTGGCGACGCCCGCCACGGTCCTCGCGCGCGATGGCCTGGCTGGCGCGGCATGGCGTCCTCATCAAGGGCGGCGTCGCGCTCGAACGGCTGGCCGGGTGCGACACGTTCGCGTTCGACAAGACGGGAACGCTTACCCTGGGCCGCCCCGAGCTGGCCTCGGTCGTCGCGATGGACGGCTGGACGGAAGATGACGTCCTCCGCCTCGGCGCGACGGCGGAGCCGGGGAGCAAGCACCCGCTCGCGGCGGTCGTCCGCAAGGCGGCGAGCGACCGCGGGATCGAACCGCACGCCGCCGCCGAGTCGACCGCGCTGCCGGGCGCGGGCGTCTCGGCCCGGTGCGGACGAAGGCCCGGACGCCTCGCGCGCGATCCTCGTCGGCAATCGCCGGCTGATGGAGGAGCACGGCGTCGCCATCGGCGAGGAGGTCGCAGTCGGCGCTGGAGGCCGTCGACGCGCGGGGCGAGACGCCGCTGATCGTCGCCCTCGACCGTCCGTCGTCGGCCTGATCGTCGGCCCGCGACGCCGTCCGGCCCGAGGCGCACGACGTCGTCCACGACCTGAAGCATCTGAAGATCACCGAGGTCGCCATCCTCACCGGCGACCGCGCCCAGCGCCGCGCAGGCGGTCGCGAAGAAGATGCACATCAAGACCGTCGAGGCGGAGCTGCTGCCCGCCGACAAGGCCGCGTGGATCGAGGAGCGGCAGGACGCCGGCCGCCGCGTGGCGATGGTCGGCGACGGGATCAACGACGCCCCCGCACTGGCGCGAGCCCACGTCGGGATCGCCCTGGGCGGGATCGGCGCCGACCTCGCGGCCGAGGCGGGCGACATCGTCGTCCTGGGCGAGCCGCTCCGGGTCCTGCCCGACCTGGTGAAGCTCTCGAGGGCGACGGTGCGGATCATCCGCCAGAACATCATCGTCTTCGCCTTCGGGCTGAACGCCGTGGCGATGGGCTCGGCGGTCCTCGGCATCCTCGGGCCGGTCGCCGCGGCGATGCTGCACCAGGCCGGGTCGTTCCTGGTCCTGCTCAACGCGATGCGCCTGCTCTGGTTCGGCGACGACTGGCGGCTCACCGCCCCCGGCCGCGGGCTCGTCGGCGCGGGCCGGGCGATCGGGCGGTGCGACGACCGGGTCGACCTCGAGCCTTCGGCGATGGGCGTGCTCCGGCGCTGGCGGGCGATCGCGGCGCTCGGTGCCTTCGCGGCCCTGATCGCCTATGCGACGTCGGGCTGGACGGCGATCGGCCCGGACGAGGTCGGCCTCCTGCAACGGCACGGCCGCTTCCTCGGCACGCTCGAGCCGGGGCTGCATCTCCGATGGCCGCTCGCCGTTCGAGAAGGTCACGCGGCTCGCTCCCGATCGGTTGCGCAGCGTCGAGGTCGGCTTCCGCTCCGTCGGCGTCGGGCACGGTCTCCGGGATCGCGCTGGGAGGGCTCGCACGGCCGCGACCCGCTGGCCCGGGCCGAGGACGAGGCGCTCGTCATGACGGGCGACGGCCAGCTCGTCGAGCTCGCCGCGTCGGCCCAGTATCACCTCGACGGCCGGTCCCGAATCGCTCCGCCGCCACGCCTTCCGCACGAGCGACGCCGACGGGGCGCTGCGGCCGCTGGTCGAGTCGTCGATCCGCTCGGTCGTGGGCCGGCGGCCGATGGAAGGCCTGCTCGCCGGCCGCCGCCGCGAGGCCGAGCGGCGACGCTCGCACGAGATCCAGCGCCGTGCCGACGCCTGCGGTCTCGGCCTGGTCATCGACGCCGTGGCGTATCCAGGACGTCCACCCGCCCCTTGCCGTCGTCGACGCCTACCACGACGTCTCCCGCGCCGAGAGCGACCGGGCCCGGCGGGCGAACGAGGGGGCGACCTATCGCCTCGAGCAGGTGAAGGCCGCCGAGGGCCGCGCCGCGGTCTCGCGGAACGCCGCGGAGGCCGATCGCCTGTCGCGCTCGGCCCGCGCCGCGGGCGAGGCCGACGCCTTCATCGCGCTCGTCCGCGCCCGGGCGGCGTTCCCCGCGCTGACCGATCACCGGCTCTACTGGGAGGCGCTCGCGCTGGTGTTGTCCAATAAACCCAAGCTGATCCTCGACCCCGACAAGGCTCGCCGTCGACACCTGATCCTTCCCAATTTTCCGCTCGGCGGCGACCCGGCGATGCTCAGGGCGGCCGTCGCGCCACCGCCCGCGGAACCCGCGCGGCCGTGAGCCCGTAGGGTCCGCTATTGCGGACCATCGCCGACGAACCGCCCCGAATGGTCCGCAATAGCGGACCCTACGTGGACCCGCTACGATGAGGGCCCCAAGGCTGCGAGATCCCAAGCCCATGCGTCGCCTCCGCCGGCTCCTGATCTTCGCCATGACACTCGGCCTGCTGGTCGCGCTCGCGCTCCGCTCGGCCGTGATCGTCGACGAGACCGAATACGTCCTCGTCACCGAGTTCGGCCGCCCCGTGGCGCTCTACGGCGACGCGCCGGATGAGGCGGGATTCCACGGGAAATGGCCCTGGCAGTCGTCGCGGTCGATCGACCGCCGGCTCCGCGTCTTCGACCCGCCGCCCAGGGAATTGATCACGGGCGACAAGCGGAACCTCGAGGTCGCGAGCTACGTCGCCTGGCGGGTCGTCGACCCCGAGAAGTTCCTCCGCTCGGCCGGCACGCTCGACGCGGCCGAGGCACGCCTCGAACGAGCGCGTCTCGGCGGCGCTGAGCCACGCCTTCGGCTCGCGGGAGCTCGCGAGCGTCGCGTCGAACGACCCGAAGGTCTGGTCGCTCGACGGGCTGACCGAGGATCTCGTGAAGTCCGTCGCGCCGGGCGCGAGGGACGAGCTGGGCGTCGAGGTCGTCGACATCCGGCTGCGGCGGTTCAACCACCCGCTCGAGGTCCGCCCGGCGGTGTTCGACCTGATCCGGAGCGAGCGGCGGCAGGTCGCGGCGTCGCTCCGGGCCGAGGGCGAGGCGCAGTACCAGGTCCTCACCAGCCAGGCCGACCGCGAGCGCGACGCGATCCTCGCGAAGGCCGACGCCGACGCCGAGCGGATCAGGGGCCAGGCCGAGGCCGAGGCGATGCGCGTCCTGAACGAGGCCCACGCCCGCGACCCGAAGTTCTATGAATTCGTGAGGACGCTCGAGACCTACCGTTCCCTGCTCGACGACCGCGCGACCCTGATCCTCTCGTCGGCCAGCCCGCTGCTGCGGCTGCTGACGCAGGGCCCGTCCGACGACCTGCTCCGCGACACGCCGCCTATCCTGCCCGCGCCCGAGGGCTCGCCCGGCGAGAAGGTGGCCTCGCCCGCGGAGAGGAAGCCGTGAAGCGCGCCGCGCTCGGAATCATCCCCGTCGTGACGATTGCGATCCTGGCCAGCGGCCTCGTCTCGGTCGCGCCCGGCGAGTCGGCGGTCGTCCGCCGGTTCGGTCGGCTTCTCGCGAACCCTTACGGCCCCGGCCTGCACCTGGGCCTGCCGCTCGGGCTGGACCGGGTCGAGCGGGTCGAGACGGAGCGGGTCCGGCGGGTCGAGATCGGCCTTGCCGAGACGCCCGGGCCCGGCGACGATCCCGGCGCGGGCGAGTATCTCACCGGCGACCTCAACCTGATCCACGCCCGCGCCGTGGTCCAGTACCGCGTGGCCGACCCCGCGCGGTTCGTCCTGGCCGCCGACGACCGCGAGGGGACGCTCCGCCGCCTGGCCGAATCGTGCCTGGCACGCTCGCTGGCGCGCCGGGGCATCGACGGGGCCCTGAGGGACGGCCGGGCGGCGATCGCCGCGGACGTCCAGTCGATGCTCGGCGAGTCGGCCCGGCGCTACGGGCTCGGGCTAGCCGTGCTGGGGGTGAGCCTGACCGACGCCCAGCCGCCGGCGGAGGTCCAGCCCGACTTCGCGGCCGCGCAGTCGGCGCGGAGCGACCTCGATCGCAAGCGGAACGAGGCGAACGCCCGCGCCGAGTCGGTCCGGATCGCGGCGAGGGCGAAGGCGCGGACCACGGAGGAGGCGGCCCGCGCCGCGGCCGACCGCGCGGTCGCGCTGGCCAAGGGCCGCGCCGCCCGGTTCGTCGCGCTGCTGGCCGAGGCCGAGCGGTCGCGGCGCCTGACCGTCCGCCGGCTCTACCTCGACGGGCTCCGCGACGGCCTGGCGCGCGTCCGCCGCAAGGTCCTGCTCACGCCCGACGAGCCGATCGACCTGAGTCTCTTCGGCCCGGAGAAGTGACGGCGCGGGGGCTCAGCCGATCCAGGAGAACTCCTCGTCGTCCCACGCGCCGAGCGCCGCGTCGAACAGGCGGGGGGCGTTCTGCAGCGGCGCCGGGGCCGTCGGGTCGGCCGCGATCAGCGACGGCGGGGCGACGACGCCGGTCACGACGGGGAGAACGCGGAAGGTCGGGCCGGAGGACACCGGCCGGGACGGCACCGGTGCCGGCGGGCTCGCGGGGATGACCGCCGTGGGCGGGGCGGGGACGTCGGCCGCGAGGACGGCCGGGGCGTCCGACACCGCGACGTCCGCCGGGGACGCGACGGGCCGGGCCGGCCCCGTCACCGCGTCGACCACCGCCGACATCCACGCGAGCAGGGACGGGCCGCCGGACGGGAGGGCGTTGGCGAGCGTCGCGGCCGGCGTGCCGAGGCCCTGGCCGGGACCGAGGGGCGTGGCGGCCGTCGCGGCCGGCGTCGCGGCCGTCAGGGCCGGCGCGATCGTGCGGGCCGTCGACGTCGGCGCGGCGACCGACGACGTCGCGGTCGCGGCCGGCTGCGCCGCCCGCGCGCCGGTCGCTCCGCTGTATGCGAAGAGGCTGTAATTGATCATGCTCTCGAGGAACGCCACGCCGTTGGGCGTGCCGAGGCCCGTGGTCGTCAGAGTGACCGTCGCGCCGTGGCGAGTGGAGGCCGGGGCCACGGAGTGGAACATGCTCGACGGGTGGCCGTAGAGGATCGGCAGGGTGAACCGCGTGCCGTCGAGGCTCGGCAGGACGCCGGCCAGCAGGTAGCCCTCGTCGATGATCGACATCACCCCGGCCCAGGCCGGGGCACCCAGGCTCGTGCCGCCGAAGACCGACCACGTGCCCCGGCCGGTCGACGGGTCGGTCGCGTAGATCGACAGGCCGGTGTTCGGGTCGGCGTCGAAGGCGACGTCGGGCACGCTCCGCCGCCCGGAGGACTGGACGCCATACTGGTAGGCCGGCTCGGGTTCGTACTGGCTCAGGCCGCCGCCGCTGCTGGACCAGGCCGTCTCGCTGATGTAGGCGCCCGACGCGGTCGTGGTCAGCGTCGTGCCGCCCACGCCGATCACGTGCGGCGACGAGGCCGGCCACTCGACGCCGGGGCTGTCGCCCGCGGCCGAGATGAACGTCGTGCCGACGTGCGAGGGCACCGACGTGAAGTAGGAGTCGTACGCCGCCTCGCTCGGGAACTCGCTCTCGCCCCAGCTCATCGACACCACGCTCACGCCCGTCGTGTACCGCGCGAAATTGATCGCGTTGATCAGGTCGGGGAGGCTGTCCGACGCCGCCTCGATCACCAGGATGCTCGCCCCCGGCGCCATCGTGTGGACCGTCTCGACGTCCAGGGCCTCCTCCTCGGCCCAGCCGTCGTCGGTCGTGTTGCCCGCCAGGTCGACCACGTTGAACCAGTTGTGCCCGGGCAGCTCCTGGTCGTGCAGCGCCGGCGTCGCCAGGTTGAAGGTGGCGTCGTACTTCGCCAGGTCGGCGTAGATGTACGGGTCGTGGTCGACGTCGATGACCGCGATCGTCTGCCCCCGCCCGTCGCCCGGGACGGCGTACCCCGAGACGTTGAAGATCACGTTGTTCAGCCCGTAGGCTGTCGCGAGCTGCTGCGGCGAGAGCCCCTGCGGCGTCGCCGAGAGCAGGCAGCGGTCGTCGAGCCGGTCGAGCCTGGGCGCAGGGCGCGGATGCGCTTCGGACGCATGGGGAAGGGCCCCGGAATCGTGCGACGGGCGCAAGTGCGAATCGGAGAGGATTTTGACGACGTCGTTCGCGCGTCCGTGCGGACCGGATTCCCACCGGCACCGGCATCCGATCGAGAGCGTGGAAGGCCCGCGAGATCGAGCCGTGATCCCCGGCGACTTCGCGGGGCCTCCCTCATGAAGATACAGCGCCGGGGACGGCTCGTCCAAAACAGATAACGCACGTGGTCATGATTGGAGACAGGCGCAGGCGGTCGACCCGCGCCGTCAGCCGCCGCGGGCCTCGACCTCATCGAGCTCGCACCACGGCCCCCGGCTCCGGAAGTCCGGCGGTGGGAGCGATTTCGCGAGCGCGATGGCCTCCTCTCGCCTCAGGTCGGCCCGTGCGCGGCCGACCCCCCGGAAGATCCTCAGCCCCCGGCTCCTCGCGAGGATCTCCCGCCGCGACCGCCCCTCCGGCGCGTCGGGCCAGGGGCCCGGGTGCTCCTCGAAGTCGAAGAAGACCGGCAACACGCTCGTCATGTAGGCCCAGTAGTCGGGGTTATCCGTCTGGACGACGAACAGCCCCCCGGGCATGAGCCCGCGGTGGACGTCGGCCAGGAACCGCGGCGTGACGAGCCGCCGGTGGGCCTGCATCGGGTCGTGGTACGGCTGGGGGTGGTACAGGTGGACCTCGGCGGCCGACCCCTCCGCCACGTATTCGGCCATGAACGACTCGGCGTCCCGCACCGCGAACCGGACGTTGTGCAGCCCCCGCTGGTTGGCCCTGCGGGTCGCATAGCGGATGACGACGGGGAGGATGTCGGTCGCGAAGTGGTCGATTTGCGGGCGATTCAGGGCGCTTTGGAGAGTGAACCTCCCGTTTCCGCACCCGAGCTCCAGCACGACCGGAGCCGTCCGGCCGAAGATGCCCGGCCAGTCGAGCGGCCCGGGTGGCGGCAGGCGCTTGATGCCGGTCCTCGCCCACTCGGCCTCGGGGAGGATGCGGCCGGGGATGGGGATGCCGAATTCGGATTCGATCTCGGCCATCCGGTCACGATACTCAACGATGATCTGGCGCGATAGAGTTGTGGGCGGACCGGACGCGCGGTCCTTTTCCGAGGAGCGATTGATCCGATGCCCGACCCCTCCATCCTCCACGCCCTCGAATCCGTCATCGCCGACCGCAAGGCGAACCCGCCCGCGAAGCGCTCGTACGTGGTGACGCTCCTCGAGGGCGGAGTGCCGGCGATCGGGGCGAAGGTCGTCGAGGAGGCGGCCGAGGTCGTCGAGGCCGCCGACGAGCGCGGCGACGAGGGGCGGGCGCACCTGGTGCGCGAGGTCGCCGACCTCTTCTTCCACACGCTCGTCCTGCTCGGCCGCCGCGACGTCCCCCTGGCCGAGGTCGAGGCCGAGCTCGCCCGGCGGTTCGGCATCGGCGGGATCGAGGAGAAGGAGTCGCGCGGGGTCAGGGCTCCAGGGTCGCGTCCAGCGTGATCTCCGTCTTGAGGAGCTTCGAGACGGGGCAGCCGGACTTGGCCTTGCCGGCGAGCTCCTCGAATTTGGCCTGGTCGGCGCCGGGGATCTTCGCCTTCAGGGTGAGGTGGACGGAGGTGATGGCGTAGCCGTCGCCGACCTTGTCGAGCGTGACGTCGGCGCGGGTCTCCATGCGTTCGGCCGTGAGGCCGGCCTCGCCGAGGATGAGCGAGAGCGCCATCGTGAAGCAGCCGGCGTGGGCCGCGCCGATCAGCTCCTCGGGGTTGGTGCCGGGCTTGCCCTCGAAGCGGCTGGAGAAGCCGTAAGGGTAGTCCTTGAGGGCTCCGCTCGCGGTGGAGATGGCGCCCTTGCCGTCCCTGATCCCGCCCTGCCAGACGGCCGAACCGTGCGTCTTCATCTCGGTGGCTCCTCGCGGTCGCGCCGGGATCGTGGGGTGTCGGGTCCGCCTCGTTGCGCCGAGCGAACCCGAGCGTGCAAGAAGCGAGCGACTTCGTGCGGATAGGTTCGCCCGGTCAACCGGCAATCCCGGCCCGAACCCTCCAATCTGACGGTCGAGAACCTTCGGCCGGATTGTACCACGGGCCGCCGAGGAGTGCGGCCTTCACTCGCGGTCGTGGGCCGCCGCCTCGACGGCCAGCTTCCGCCAGGAGAACGGGCCCTCGGTTCTCGCCAGGACCCGGCCGCCGCCGTACTCGTCCTGGAAGTTCGCGACGGGGACGAGCCCGGGCCATTCCTCCTGCCAGTTCTCGTACTCTGACGCCGTCAGCAGGACGAACTTCGGGCTCGCCCCGGGGAGGTCGGGCAGGAGGATCGGGCTGGGGATTTGCCGGACGGGCTTGCCGATGGCGAAGACGAGGTCGGAGGGCCAGGCGTCGAGGACGTAGAGGTTCGTCCGCGGCGGGACCCACTGGCCGATCGCGCGGCCCCAGGGGCCCTGGCCGTGGCGATAGTTCCACTCGGGCACGTGATGCCCCCAGTGGGCGAGCTTGAGCGAGATCGCCACGAGCACGAGCGCGGCCAGCGTCCCGTTGCGATCGCCCAGGAGCGAAGCCGACGCGGCCACGACCATCGTCGCGATCGCCAGGACGATGAGCACGATCGCCGTCGCCCGGTAATAGCCGACGGCCACCGAGAGATAGCCCGCCCAGATCAGCAGACCCGCCGACCAGCCGAGCGTCACCGTCAGGTTTGACGCGTGGAACCAGCGACGGGCTCCGGCCGCGAGCGGCCCCGAGAGGACGGCGTCCCAGCACGCCGCCGCGACGACCGCGATGCCGGCCAGGGCGGTCATTCGGGCCGCCGGGGCCAGCCCTGGAATAACGGTCCCGGCGACGAGGCTCGCCAGCGCCGACCTGGGCCCAGCCGATCACGTACGGCTTGCCCTGCGGGACCCACGCGTCGCGGACCCGCTTCGACAATCCGAGCGCCGCGATCGGCGACCACGGGAGGCCGAGTCCGATCACGCCCAGGGCCATCGTCCACGCCGAGCCCTGCGTCAGCGGCAGGCTGAGCGCGGCGGCCCAGACCTGGGCCTTCGTCGTCATCAGGGCCCAGGCCGACCAGCCGGCGACCGTGACGATCACCGGGATTGCGGTCTTGATCGAGAAGGTGGCCCCGTGGCGGCCGAGGACGATCGTCGCCAGCACGATCATCGCCAGCGGCGGCCATCCGCCGGCGAGGAACGCCCACGACGCGAACAGGCCGGCAATCCATCCCGAGCCCTTCGTCAACATCCGGTTCAGCGCGAGGATCGTGCCGAGTCCCGCGATCAGGTCGACGCCCGCGTCGGCCGAGCGGTCGATCAGCGCGAGCTGGCCGAACCAGGCCAGCGCGAGCAGCCCCGCGGCCCTGGCGCCGATCGCCCGCTTCATGGCGCGGCAGAGGATCAGCCCGATGACGATCCCGGCGATCGCCGCGGGCCAGCGGACGATCCCGTCGCCGTCGACCCCGCCGACGACCGACCAGAGCCGGCTCGGCAGGACCGACCCGACCCAGACCGCCGGCTCCCAGCCGCCGAGCGACTGGCCGAACGGGCCGAGCGGCTCGATCGCGGAGAGCCCGAGCTTCGCCTCGGTCGTCCCGAGCTCCAGGCTCCCGCCGCCGACGAGGACGAACCCGACGGCCGCGAGCAGGAAGACGAGCTCCATCCCGAGCAGCCGCCCGGGCGATTCCTCCTCCTCGACCTCGAACTCGCCCGGGTCGGCGCGGAGGCGGCGGAGCGAGGCGCGCGAGGCCGAGGACATCGGGTCAGCGGACATGCGTCGGCTCCTCGACGACGGGCAGCCCGTCCACGTCCGGGATGATCTCGCGCGGCTTCGGCGGGGGAGGCGGCGGGGGTAGATTCGCGTCGTGGACGATCGCCGGGTCGAACAGGTCGCGCGTCGGCTTGTTCCTGGCCATCTGGTAGACGTAGCCCGGCAGATACCCGTGAGCATACGACTGCCGCCGCATCTCGGCGTCGACGTCCTCGACGGTCCACCCGTCGCGCTCGTAGCGATAGAGCGCCACGGCCGACCCGGTCCGGCACGTCCCGCGGGCGCAGTGGACGAGCACGGGCCGGCGGTGCGGGTCGTCGCACGCGGCGAGGACCTCGCGGAACTGGTCCTCGCGGCCGAACCCGTCGCCGGGCATGGGCAGGTTCAGGAAGTCGACGCCCAGGCTCCGGCAGATCGCCCGCTCGTGCTCGACCCCCTGGCCGGGGACCTGGAAGCTGACGACCGTGCGGAGGCCGTACGTCTGGATCGCCTCGTGCGAGCTGCTCGCCGCGGAGCTGGCCGCTCCGGTAGAGGATGCCGTGCTTCACGACGTCGAAGTGGTCCCAGACGAGCCGATTGTGCTGGCTCTCGCGGATCAGCCAGGCGCCGACGCCCCCCGACAGGACCACGGCGGCCACGATCGCATAGCGCATGGGGCGCGTTCCACCCGGAGGACGAGAGATTCGGAGCGCGGGATCGGCGCGTTGGCAGCGGCCCGGGGCGGGATCGTAGGGGAGAAGAGCGGGGGGGTCAACCCGAGTTGGGGCGTGCTAAAATGACCTTCGATCCCCCCTCACGACCGGGAGCCCGACCCGTCATGGCCACCGCCACGACCCCTCGCCGCCGCCCGTCCCAGCCCGCCCCCTCGGCCGACCCGCCCGAGACGGTCGCCGACCTGCTCCGCCGCCTGGGCAACATCCCGGCCCGACGCGTCCGTCTCCACCCGACGCCGGGCACGGCCACGGAGCGCGACCTGGTCGAGGCGAACGATCGGAAACGGGGCCTTTGCGAACTCGTCGAAGGCACGCTGGTGGAGAAGCCGATGGGACTCGAGGAGTCGGGACTTGCGGCGCTCCTGATCATGTTCCTCAATAACTTCGTCCACCCGCGCGGGCTCGGCCTCGTGACCGCCCCCGATGGCCCGTTCCGGATCGTGTCGGGGTCGATCCGCCTGCCCGACATCAGCTTCTTCGCCCGCGCGCGCTATCCTCAGGGGAAACGCCTCAAAGGCCCGATCGCCCCGATCGCCCCCGACCTGGCCGTCGAGGTCCTGAGCAAGTCGAACACCAAGGCCGAGATCGCCCGCAAGCTCCGCGAGTACTTCGCCTCGGGGACGAGGCTCGCCTGGATCGTCGACCCGAAGACGAAGAGCGTCCGCGTCCATACGTCGCCGACCGACTCGACCCGGCTCGACCTCGCCTCGCGCGGCGTGCTCGACGGCGGCGACGTGCTGCCGGGCTTCCGCCTCCCGCTGGCGGACCTGTTCGCGACCCGGGCCGGGTGAGCCCGGGCCGCCTCCCCGGCTTGTCCCCGATCCGCGATCCGCATACCATCAAAGGAACTCGCCGCGACGGGGCGCGACCGGTCCGCGCGGCGATCGCCTCGCTCTCCACGGGACACGTGCTCATGCGTACCCTCATCACGGCGCGGCGGATCGCGCCCCTCTTCATCGCCCTGGCCGCCGTCGTTCATCCGGCGGCCCGGGCCGCCGAGCCGGCGCCCGCCAAGAAGGACAGCAAGGTCGCGCGGCCCCCGCAGGCGACCCTCGCCGCGAAGGTCGTCCCCGCCGAGGCCAGGCCGGGCGACACGGTCAAGCTGACCGTCACCGCCAGCGTCGAGCCAGGCTGGCACATCTACGCCTACAGCAAGACCCAGCCCGACGACGGCCCCAGCCCCACCCAGTTCGACCTGTTCGACCCGGCCGGGCTGACGCCCCGGGGGGACTGGACCGCGGCCCCGCCGCCGCTCCAGAAGAAGGAGCCGGCGTTCCCGTCGCTGCCGTTCGTCTCGTACCACGAGGGCGACGTCACCTGGTCGATCCCCGTCGTCGTCCCCGCCGACGCCGCGCCGGGGAAGAAGGCGGTCCGTGTCCAGGCCGGCTACATGATCTGCTCCGACCAGAATTGCAGCGTCCCCGGCCGGTGGACCCTGCCGCCGGCCGAGGTGACGATCCTGCCGGCCGACGCGGGCGCGAAGGCGAAGTCGGACGAGAAGGTGACGAAAACCGGCCGCCGAGACGGCCGGGGCGGACACGCCGCCCAAGATGCCGGCGAAGAAGGACAGCTCCGCTCGGATCAAGCCCCCGGGCGTCGAGATGACCGCGAGCGTCGAGCCGAAGCAGGCGAAGGCAGGCGACACCGTCACGTTCAAGGTCACGGCCAGGCTCGGGCCGAAGTACCATATCTACAAATATGAAAAGAAGCCCGAGGACGTCGGCCCGACCCGGTTCGACCTGTTCGATACCGCGGGCCTGGCGCGCAGGGCGAGTGGACGGCCTCGAAGGAGGCGCACAAGCCCGACCCGAATTCCAAGGTCGCGCCGCCGTTCGACTATTACGAGGACGAAGTCACCTGGTCGATCCCGCTGGCCGTGCCCCCCGGGCTAGAGCCGGGCAAGAAGGCGCTGCGGGTCCAGGCGGGGTACATGGTCTGCGACGACAAGAAGTGCAGCACCCCGGGCCAGTGGACGCTGCCCGCGGCCGAGGTCGAGATCCTCCCCGGCGGGCTGGCCGCGGTGACCTCGCAGTGCGACACGCCCGCCTACAAAGCGGCGATGGCCGAGATGAAGGCCAGGGGCGAGGACGCCGCGGCCGCGGCCACGGCCAAGAGCGACATCGAGCGCCAGGCCGAGGCGGGGCTCGTCCCGTTCCTGCTCGCCTGCGCCCTGGGCGGCCTGGTGGCGCTGGTCATGCCGTGCGTCTGGCCGATGGTGCCGATCACCGTCAACTTCTTCGTCAAGCAGGGCCAGGCCCGCTCGGGCAAGACGACCGGGCTGGCCGTGACCTACTGCCTGGCGATCATGGGCATCTTCACGGCCGTCGGCGTGCTCTTCGCCGCCGTCCTCGGCGCCGGGTCGCTCTCGAAGCTGGCGAACAACCCGTGGCTGAACTTCGCCGTGGCCGGGATGTTCCTCGCCTTCGGCCTGAGCCTGCTCGGCCTGTTCGAGATCCGCCTGCCGAACTTCCTGCTCAACGCCTCGGCGCAGGGCGAGAGCCGCGGCGGCCTCGTCGGCGTGATGTTCATGGCCCTGACCCTGACGATCACCTCATTCACCTGCACATTTCCCGTCGTCGGCGGATTGCTCTTCATCGCGGCCAAGGGGAGCTATCTGTATCCGATCCTCGGGATGCTCACCTTCTCCGCCGTCCTGGCGCTGCCGTTCTTCGCCCTGGCGCTCTCGCCCGGCCTGCTCTCGAAGCTGCCCAAGAGCGGCGACTGGATGAACGCGGTCAAGGTGGTGGGCGGCCTCGTCGAGATCGGCGCGGCGTTCAAGTTCCTCAACACGGCCGAGACGGCGTTCGTCGTCCCCGAGGACGCGATCACCAACGCCTACACGGTCCTGGCGATCTGGGTCGTACTGGCGCTCGTCTGCGGGATCTACTTGCTCGGCCTCTTCCGCACCGACCACGACCACGACGCGGTGAAAGTCGGCCCGGGGCGGATCGTCGCGGGCTCGGCGTTCCTGTTCCTGGCGCTTTACCTCACGCCCGCGCTCTTCGGCCGGCCGCCGCACGGCTGGCTCTGGACGCAGGTGGTCGGGCTGCTCCCGCCCGACGCGGGCGACCTGAAGGCCCCCGAGGCCTCGACGACGGCCGTCGCGCAGCACTCCGCCAAGGACGCGACCTCGAAGGACCCGAAACAGGCCGAGCGCGAGCAGACGGCCGTCCACGGCGTGGCGTGGGGCCTGAGCTACGACGCGGCCGTCGAGCGGGCGAAGGCCGAGGACAAGCCGATCCTGATCGACTTCACGGGCGTCAACTGCGCCAACTGCCGCCAGATGGAGCAGTCGGTCTTCCCGCGCAAGGAGGTCGTGGCGATGCTCGAGAAGTTCGTCCCCGTGCAGCTCTACACCGACCGGGTGCCGATCAACTCGATTCCGCCCGAGGCCCGCGAGAAGCTCGCCGAGGACAACCTCCAACTCGAGCTGAAGGTCGCCAGCGAGATCACCAACCCGAACTACGTCGTCCTTAGCCCCGACGGGACCGTGCTCGGCTCCCGCGGCGGGGCGATGCCGCCGCTCGAGTTCGTCAAGCTGCTCCGCGAGGCGCTGACGAAGTACGAGAAGGTGGGGAAGGTGGCCCAGGCCGGGGCGATGTGACCGGATCGCCGGTTTCGCCTCCCACCGCTCCGTGGCCCTCGGCGACCTGACCCGGGAGGGCCCGATCCGGCTCCGACCTCGTCGCCATCGGCGAGGCCGCTGAGACCGCCCCCCGCCGAATCCGGGGGCCGAAAAAACCGCATATAACTCTCTATGTGCCATGGATTTGCGGAAAATTGGCTTCGGTCGGTAATTCCTCGTCGTCGCCGACGGAGCAGCGCCTCCCTAAAGCCCCCACCGCCCACCGCCCGCCGCTCCGCGGCGATCCGAGCCATCGGGAAGGGCCGCGGTGTGGCGGAACGAGAGCGGTCGCCAGCGCCCGGAATAGAGAGGGACGCCCGGAGGTGACTGCCGTCTCCGGTTCGGGTTGATTTCCCGGCCGGCACTCCGCACAATGGTCCCTTTCGCGACTGATCGGACCGACCGGACGGATATCGCCTGCCATGAAGACGAAGACGAAGCATCGCAAGGGCCACAAGTGGCGCAAGAAGGCCGACAGCTCGCCCGTGGCCAAGGGGCGTCGTCCCAAGCGGCACGGCCGGAACCCCAAGAAGCGCAAGCACCTGGGCGGCCGGGGGCTCTGAGGCCCTCGGGGCTGACCGCGCGCGTGATGCCCTCCGGAGCGCCCTCCGATCAGCCGCGAGCCCCTCGATCCCCTGGCCGCGGCCTCGCCCGAAGCGCGGCGCGAGTGGCTCCTCGGGCGGGTGGCCGAGGCGGCGGGATCTAAGCTCGACCTCTCGGCCGACGCGGGCGCCGGCGCCATCCTCGATGAGATCGACCTGACCGGCGCGGCGATCAGCCTTCAGCAGGCCGATCTCCGGGGCGTCCGGCTCCGCCGCGCGAAGCTCGCGCGGCTCGACCTGCACGGGGCCGACCTCCGGGGCGCGTCGCTCGGGCAGGCCGACCTGCGGCAGGCGAAGCTCGACGAGGCCGACCTCCGCGACGCCGACCTCGCCGGCGCCGACCTCCGCGGCGCCCACGTCGAGCAGGCCGACCTCCGCGGGGCCCTGCTCGAGGACGCCGTGCTCCGCGGCACGGTCTTCCGGTTCGCGAAGCTCGAAGGGGCCGCGCTCGAGGGCGCCGACCTCCGCGGCGCCGACCTCTGGGGCGCCACGGCCCCGGGCCTGGTCGCGCCCGGCGCCGACCTCCGCCGCGCGACGCTCCGCGAGGCCGACCTCCGCGACGCCGACCTCGCCGGCGCCGACCTCCGCGGGGCCGCGCTCGGGCAGGCTGTCCTGGTCGGGGCGAAGCTCCGCGGGGCCGACCTGAGGCGTGCCGTGCCCGCCGGGGCCGACCTGTCCGGCGCCGACCTCACCGACGCCAGGCTCCAGGGCCTCGACCTGTCCGGCTGCCGGCTCGCTCGCGCGCGGCTGCGGGGGGCGTGGCTGGACAAGACGCGGATCAACCGCGACCAGCTCGGCGAGGCGCTGGGCGAGGAGCTCGCGGGCGAGTTCGACGCGGCCCGGCTGGCGTACCTCGGCCTCGAGCGCCACTTCCGCGCCGCGGGCGAGCCGGGGGCGGAGAGCTGGGCCTATCGCCGGCGCCGGCGGATGCAGAAGTTCGACGCCCTCCGCGCCGGCCGCGCCGCCAGGCTCGCCGGCGACCTCCGAGGCGCCCTCGGCGGCTACGGCAATTACGCGAGCGACCTCGTCGTCGAGTGGGTCTGCGACTACGGCGAGAGCATCACCCGGATCCTCCGGACGATGGTCCTGGTCTTCATCGCCTTCACGATCCTCTACGGCGTGGCCGGCAGCGTGGTGGATACGAACACGGGCCAGATCACCCGCGACCCGGGCGACCTGGCGATCTTCAGCCTCCTGGCCATGACGACCCCCGGCGACCCGCCGATCGGCATGGCGCCGCGGAACGTCTCCGTGCACATCCTGACCGGCTTGCAGGCCCTGCTTGGCGTCGGCCTGACGGGGCTGCTCGGCTTCGTGACGGGGAACCTCGTCCGGAGGTAAGCCGCGCACCGGCTCTATGGGGCATCAGGCCGTCGGCCCGCGAGCAGCGCCTCGATCTGGGCCAGCAGCGCCGTCAGGTCGACGGGCTTGGTGTGGTGGTCGTCGCAGCCGACCTCGATCGAGCGGGCCTTGTCGGCGGGCATGCCGTGGGCCGTCAGGGCGATGATCGGGATCGCCTTCGTCTCGGCCGCGCCGCGGATCCGCTTGGTCGCCTCCCAGCCGTCGAGCACGGGGAGGTTCATGTCCATCAGGATCAGGTCGGGCGCCTCGGAGCGCGCCATCGCCACGCCCTGCTGGCCGTCGGGCGCATGCGCCACGTCGAAGCCGCGGCGCTTGAGCCGGCGCGAGAGCATGTCCCAGTTCTCGGGGTTGTCCTCGACGATCAGGATCTTGGGCATCGGCGGCGTTCGTCCGTGGCGCGGGGGGAAGGGGGACGGTCTCAGGTCCGGGGCGGCGTCCTTGGCGGCGAGGCGGGCCTCGATCTTGCCGAGCAGGCGGTCGAACTCGACGGGCTTGCTGTCGTAGTCGTCGCAGCCGGCGGCCAGGGCCTTCTCGCGGTCGCCCGGCATGGCGTGGGCGGTCAGGGCGATGATCGGGATCGATGCGCCCCGGGGGTCGGAGCGGATCTGCTTCGTCGCCTCCCAGCCGTCGAGCACGGGCAGCGACATGTCCATCAAGACGAGGTCGAACCCGCCCGCCAGGGCCCGCTCGAGCCCCGCGCGGCCGTCGACGGCGACCTCGACCTCATACCCCTTCCGCCCGAGCCGGCGCGAGAGCATGTCGCGGTTCATCTCATTATCTTCGACGAGGAGAATCTTGGCCATCGCGGTCCTCGGATGCTGCGGGGCGGGGCGGGCTTGGGAGGTGGGGAGCGAAGAGCAGAAGGCAGAGGCCAGAAAGCACAAGGCAGAACGGGGGAAGGCGGAGGTCAACGCGCGGGGTGGGCAGGCGGGCCGGTCGATGTGGTTTGTCCTCCGATCTCCGCGCTCTGCACTCCGCACCCTTCGTCTCTACGCTCCCCGAGGTCAAATCGATCGCCCCCTTTACGCCCCCGCCGCCTTCGCCGGCTTGCGGCTCAGGTGGTGCTGGATCTCCCGGCGGATCTCCTCCAGCAGGGCCTCCCGCGAATAGCTGCCCTTCTGGAGGATGCCCAGCACGTGCCCGTTCAGCCGGAGCCGGTCCTCGGCCGAGACGTCCATCGCCGTCATGACCAGGATCGGCACGTCGCGCCACTTGTCCAGCCGGCGCAGGGCCGCGGCGAAGTCGAAGCCGTCCATCTCCGGCATCATGAGGTCGAGCAGGATCAGGTTGGGCTTGGCCTCGTCGATCCGCTCCAGCGCCACCCGCCCGTTCTCGGCCTCGACGACGGTCCAGCCGTCCTCCTCGAGCGTCGTCCGGACCATCTCCCGCGTGACCTCGTCGTCGTCGACGACGAGGATCGTCCCCCCCGCCATCGTCCGGCGGTACTTGTCCAGCGTCGTCAGCAGGCGGGAGCGGTCGATCGGCTTCGTCAGGTAGTCGGCCGCGCCGAGCGAGTAGCCGATGCGCTTCTCGTCGATCATCGTCACCATCACGACCGGGATCTCCGCCAGCCCCGGGTCCGACTTCAGGGCCCCGAGCACCGACCAGCCGTCCATCCCGGGCATCATCACGTCGAGGGTGATCGCGTCGGGATGGAGCCGCTTGGCCATCGCGAGCGCCTCGCGGCCGTCGTGGGCCCAGGCGACGCGGTAGCCGTCCTTCTCGAGGGTCCGGCGGATCAGCTCGCAGACCGTCGGGTCGTCGTCGATGACGAGCACCAGGCTGCCCCCGCCGTCGTCGGCCTCGGCGCAGGGCGCCTCCTTGATGACGTGGAACTCGCCCGGCCGCTCGGGCGCCTCGGCCGGCAGGCGGATCGTGAACGTCGAGCCCTCGCCGGGCTTGCTGTCGACCGTCACGTCGCCGCCCAGCATCTGGCAGAACCGCCGCGTGATCGTCAGGCCGAGCCCCGTGCCGCCGTACTTCCGCGTCGTCGAGGCGTCGGCCTGCGTGAACGGCTGGAACAGCCGCGCGAGCTGCTCCGGCGTCATGCCGATCCCCGTGTCGTTCACCTGGAATTCGACCCAGTCCGACCCGTCGACCGCCTCGCGGGAGACGGACAGGGTGACCCGCCCGTTCTCGGTGAACTTGCTCGCGTTGCTCAGCAGGTTGAACAGCGCCTGCCGCACCTTCGTCAGGTCGCCGCGCATCGTGCCGACGGACTCGGGGACGTCGACCACGAGCGCGTTGCCGTTCTTCTCGACGAGCGGCGTGATCGTGTCGACGACCTCGCCGACGGTCTTCGCCGAGGTCGAACGTCTCGAGGTAGAGGTCCATCTTGCCCGCCTCGATCTTCGACAGGTCGAGGATGTCGTTGATCAGGCCGAGCAGGTGCTTGCCGGCGCCGTGGATCTTCTTCAGGTCGGCGACGGCCTCGGCCGTGCCGGCGTCCTCGGCCTCCTCCTGGAGCATCTCGGCTGTAGCCGATGATCGCGTTGAGCGGCGTGCGCAGCTCGTGGCTCATGTTCGCCAGGAACGTGCTCTTGGACCGGCTCGCGGCCTCGGCCGACTCCTTCGCCTTCTGGAGCTCGGCCTCGGCGATCTTCCGCTCGGTGACGTCGGTCATCACGCCCACGAAGTGCGCGACCTTTCCGGTGGTGTCCTCGACCGGCGAGATCGACACCGAGGCCCAGAACGTCGAGCCGTCCTTGCGGTAGAGCCGGAGCTCGACGGAGCACTCCTCCCCCTGGCGGTAGGCGTCGGCGATCCGGTCGATGGAGGCCGGGTCGGTCTCGGCCCCGGCGAGGAAGCGGACGTCCTTCCCGGTCGCCTCGACGAGCGTGTAGCCGGTCATGCGTTCGAACGCGGCGTTGACGTAGAAGAGCGGCTCGGTCTTCCGCCTCGGGTCGGTGATGAAGATCCCCTGCGCGATCGACCGCAGCGCGCGGTCGCGGAGCCGCATCGTCTCCTCGGCCCGCTGCCGCGAGGTGACGTCGACGAACGTCACGACGGCGCCGATCCGCGCGCCGCCGCGGCGGATCGGGTGGGTCCAGAACTCGACGGGCAGGAACGAGCCGTCGCCGCGGCGGAACGTCGCGACCTCGGCGTGCTCCGGCTCGCCCGAGGCGAGCGACTCGGCGATCCGCGCCGCCGCCGAGCCCTCGCCGACGAGGTCGACGAGCGGGCGGCCCATCATGGCGGCGGAGCCCGAGTCGTCGTCCGCGCCCGCGCGGCCGAGCATCCGCCGGCTCGCCGAGTTGCTGAAGATGCACCGGCCCGCCAGGTCGAGCCCGACGAGCCCTTCGCTCGTCGACTCGAGGATCAGCCGGACCTGCTCCTCACCCTCGCGTCGGACCGCGTCCGACCGCTTCCGCACGTCCATGGTCCGGCGGATCTGCAGGTAGCCGACGCCGGCCAGCGCCATGGCCAGCGCCGTCGCGATCGTGAACGTGGCGATCGACCGCAGGACGGTCCTGCGCCAGGCGGTCGAGCGCCGGGCCGAGCTGCGCGTTCTCCTCGTCGCTCATCTGCTTCTCGATCGCCAGGACAGGCCCGAGCGGCCGGTCGGCCTCGGTGCCGCGTCCGATCACGGCGGCGGGGTCGGCGAGCGGCCCGGCCCTCCGCGCCTCGGCCGTGCGGGCGAGGGTCGCCGCGCGATCCTTCAGGATCGCGTCGAGCCGCCCGACCAGCTCCTGCTGCCGCGGGTTGTCGGCCGTCATCGCCCGCAGCCCGTGCACCTGCGGCCCGATCGTCCCCATCGCCTCCGTCGCCAGGGCCTTCCAGCCCTCCGAGCCGGTCAGGAGGTAGCTCCGGTGCGACAGTTCGGCGTCGCGGATCGTCGAATCCAGGTCGCTGATCGCGACCTGAACCTTCCGCGTGTGGTCGACCCACTCGCCCTTGCGATTCAGATCCAGGAGATTCCAGTACGACACCGCCGCGTTGGCGACCAGCACCACCAGCGCGGCGAGGAACCCGATCGTCAGCTTGCGCTCGGTGGACAAGGTCGTCAGATCCCCCTTCGGTCGATCGCGGACGCCGGCGCAGCCGTCGCCGCCGGTTGAGTCTCTACCAGCGTAGCAATTTCCGTGACAAAGGACCGTTGCGGGCAGATTTTTCGCGGATGCGATGTCCTCCGTGCGCCCTGTCGCACGATCCGCCGGCCATTCCCCCTCCCCCGGCCGTTGTGTAATCTGAGGGTCGGCGGCGCCTTCCTCAGAGTTGCTGAGACCAACCGGCCATGAACCCTCCCCACGCCTACCAGTCCTACCGCGGCCTCCCGACCCTGGCCGGCCTGGCCACGCTCGACGAGGCCGCCCGGCCCGGCCTGGGCATCGAGGCGTGCGTCGCCCGGCTCAAGCGGTATCACTACGCCTTCAAGCGGCTGCACGAGATCTTCACCGCCCGGATCACCGCCGAGCCGATCTACGAGCTGAAGACCGGCTTCTCGCACCACGCCTACCTCTGCGCCGAGCACGTCGAGGCCCTGCGGACCCGCGTCGGCGAGATGCGCGAGCCGCCGCTCGGCCTGGAGGCCGTGCCCGACCCGGCGCTGGAGATCTTCTTCGACGAGATCCTCGCCGCCCCGACGACCGCCGAGTTGCTCGTCGGCCTCTACGAGGTCGCGCTGCCGGCGCCTCGACGCGCGCCCTCGGCCCGCCACATGGCCGACACCAACCCGCTGACCGATGCCCCCTCGGTCCGCGTCTGCCGCTTCGCCCGCCTCGAGCTGGCCGACATGATCGCCTTCGGCGCGAAGTGCCATCGCCTGCCTCGTCGACGACGCGGCGCGCGCGGCGATGGCGCCCTGGCTCGACGCTGCTCGACGACGCCCTCGCCGCCGCCGGCGGCCTCGACGGCGCCGAGCGAGCCCGTCGGGCCGAGCCGGTCGACGCGGCTGCACTCGGCGACGCCCTACGTCTACGACCCCGTCCCGCGGCGCGACGAGCGGTTCCAGCGACCTGTACAACCAGGGCGTCAACGCCGAGGCGTTCCTCTACAACCCCGACTATCGCCGCCGCGGCCAAGACGCTGATGATGCTCTTCAAGCGGCTCCGCGAGATCGACGTGCCGGAGATGATGGCGAGCATCATCCGTCGAGACGAAGGGCAAGCCCTGGGGCTACTACCGCGACATGTCGCGCCAGCTCTGGGACGAGGCCCGGCACGCGATGATGGGCGAGGTCGGCTTCGTCGCCATCGGCGTCGACTGGACCGAGGCCCGGATCACGCACAACTGGTCGCTCCGGCTCAACACCGAGTGCACGCCGATCGAGCGCCACGCGGTGCTGTACTTCATCGAGCAGGGCCTGATGACCAAGACCGGCAAGCGCTACGAGTGGGAGGTCGGCGTCGCCTCGGGCGATCCCGCTGATGGCGACGATCCAGGATTACGACTGGGCCGACGAGGTGCTGCACGCCGCGCTCGGCCGCGAGTGGTACATCCCCGCAGATCGGCAACTGGAAGGAGGCCCTCGACTACGGCGACAAGTGCTGGTCGAAGATCCTGAGCAACTGGCAGCGGTCCGCGACCAGGGCCTGACCGAGCACGAGAACTGGTGGCCCGCGATCTACCGCCAGGCCTGCGCCGCCTGGGGCGTCGAGCCCGACCCGACGGTCCTGGCCTTCTCCGAGACCTACGAGGCCCAGCGGGCCGACCTGAAGGCCGTCAGCGGCAGCGCGTGATTTTCGGCCGCCGATGCCGGGCCCCTAAGAGCCCCCGGGTTGGATCGTTGAGTGGGGGAACCATCATCTCAGCCCGGCCGATCTCTCTCCTCCAGGGAGCCCAGCCCATGCGTGGCGCCACGAAGCCCCTCGCCCTCGTCGGCCCGTTCCTCGCGCTCGCGCTCGCGGCCCGGGCTGGCCTGACGGCCCACGCGGCGCCGCCGGGCCAGATCAGCCTCATGCAGACCCTCTCGGACTGGAAGTACCCCGACTCCCTGATGCCGAACGGCGCCTCGATGAGCGACGGCGGCAACCCCCGTCTCCAGTCCGTCAAATGCGCGGCCGTCCTGACCACGCCCGACCCCATCGACAAGGTCATCGCCTTCTACGCCGAGAAGCTCGGCCCGGGCGAGGCGAGGTCGGTCGCCGTCCAGGACGACTCGAAGGGCCGTCCGGTCACGCTCCGCATCTTCGTCGTGAACCGGGCCGACACCTCGACCACCCTGGCCATCAGCCGGGCCGAGGGCGAGAAGGAGACGCACATCGCCTGGTCGCACTACATCCGGATCGGGGGCGACCGATAGCCGACCCTACGATTCGGCCCGGGGCCTGGGCTCCGTCCGGAAGCTGATCGCCATCCGGTTCCACGCATTCATCACGGCGACGATCAGCGTGAGGTCGACCAGCTCCTTCTCGGAGAAGTGCGCCTTCGCCTCCTCGTACACCGGGTCGGGCACGCCCGTCTGCGGGACCAGCGTCACCGACTCGGCCCAGGCCAGCGCGGCCCGCTCGCGGGCGTCGAAGAACGGTGTCTCGCGCCAGACCGGCAGGCAGTCCAGCCTCTGCTGAGTCTCGCCCGCGTGCCTCGCCTCCTGCGAGTGCATGTCGACGCAGTAGGCGCACCCGTTGATCTGCGACGTCCGCAGCTCCACGAGCGCCCGCAGCCGCGGCGGGATGCTCGCCGACTCGAGATACGGCCGGGTCGCCGCGAGCGCCTTGTAAGCCTCCGGGGCGACCTTCGTGTAAGCGATGCGACGCGCCATGGCATGGTCCTCAAGAACGACGTTCACGGCTTCTCTGGCAGCGAATACTCGAACTCGTAGAAGTGTTTCTTGTCCTCGATCTTGATCGTCAACTTGCCCGCGAGCCCCGTCAATTCGCCCGTGCCCGAGTCGGGCACCACCGTGATCGAAAGCTGCGGCTCCCCGCGCGTCATCGTGCCGCTGTGCTGGAGCGCGAAGGTGCCGGCGCGGCCGTGCAGCTTGCCGTCGACCCGCTCGATCGCGACGTAGCCGGCCGAGCCCTTCACGGCCGTCATGGCGGTGAGCATCTCGCCCTTGCTCGTCGCCTCGAGGTCGCCGTGGAACGTCTTGTCGAGGGACATCCGGCCGAGGCCGGTGGTCGCGGCCTTCTCGTTGACCGCCAGCGGGACGATGTCGACCTCGAACGATCCCTTCGCGTGTGCCGTCATCACGCCTCCCTGTTTCTTGCCCGCGCCGGGACCCTGCGGCCGCGCCGCGACTCCGACCCCCACGGCCAGGCAGCACCCGGCCATGACCGCCACGATCGCTCGTCTCATCAATCCCTCTCCTCCGGGCGAGGGTGACCTTGCGTCTCGATACCGAGCAGGCGGAGCGTCTCTCCGTCGGGCCCGGCCGGGAAGTACGCCTGCAAGAGCCGCTCGAACACCGACCCCGCGGGCGACACGCGAGCGAATAGCGTTGCGCACGATCGGAGCTTCATGTCGTCCGGCGGGCCGAAGACCTCGGACGCGGACTTTCCTTCGAGATGGAGGACCGCCTCGGCGCACTCCACGAGTCGCGGCCCGAGCACGGGATGTCGCAGGTACGCCTCGGCCTCCGCGACGCTCCTGATCGCGTACCGCCGGGAGGTCGCGCTGGACCCGAGCCCGTCGTATTGCGGGAAGATGTACCACATCCAGTGCGACCGCTTCCGGCCGGCCCGGATCTCGGCGAGCGCCCGGTCGTAGACGTCCCGCTGGGCCTCGACGAAGCGGCCGAGGTCGTGCGGGTCGTCCGCGAGGCCCGGATCGATCGCGTCGGCCTCCCCGCCCCTCACCACGGCCCATCCCCCATCAGCTCCTGGTCATACTTCTTCTGCAGCGCCTTGATCGCCGCCGAATCCCGATTGGGCACGTCGAGCAGCCTCGCCAGCTCGCGGAAATACTCGGCCTGATCCGTCGCCGGCGTGAACAGGACGAGGACGCGAGCCCGCCCCGGCCCGCGGTTGCGGAAGCCGTGGTGCAGGCCGCGGGGGATGAGGACGGTCGAGCCCTCGGGGCGGAGGTACGTCTTGTCGACGATGGCGAACTCGATCTCGCCCTCCAGCACGGTGATCGTCTCGTCCATCGTCCGGTGGACGTGATAATCCACCGTCGCGACGCCCAGGCCGATCTCGTAAAGCTCGAACGCGCCGCCGGACTGCTCGCGCGAGATGCGGCTCCGGATCGACAGCGGACCGACCGCGAACTGTTCGCCCTCGCCCGGCGATTGCACGACCGGCGTCATGGCGGCGACTCCCTCGACCGATGGATCGGCGCGACACCCCTGATAAAATAGACGGGACGACCGCCCGGTGCGCGGGAAATCCAGTCGCATTGCGAGGATCAGTCCATGAGCGACCTCCCGAGGACCGAGGACGAGTGGCGCGCCCGGCTCACGCCCGAGCAGTTCCGCATCCTCCGCAAGAAGGGCACCGAGCGCGCCTTCACGGGGGCCTACTGGGACACGAAGACGCCCGGCATCTACCGCTGCGCGGGCTGCGATGAGCCGCTGTTCGACGCCTCGAGCAAGTTCGACGCCCACTGCGGCTGGCCGAGCTTCTCGATCCCGCTCGACCCGGAGAAGGTCGAGGAGCACCGCGACACGACCCACGGGATGATCCGCACCGAGGTCACGTGCCGGCGGTGCGGCGGCCACCTCGGCCACGTCTTCGACGACGGCCCCGCGCCGACCGGGCTCCGCTACTGCATCAACTCGGCCTCGATCCGCCACGAGCCGCCGGCGGAGTAGGCCGCACGATTTAGTCCTGTCTTCTTCACTCCGCACTCTGTACTCTTCACTCGGCTCTCCGGTTTCCAACGCCCGAGGGAGGCCCCGTCGATGTCCGACGCCCCGCTCGCCCAGATCCGCTCCGAGCTCGTCGAAGGCGTGGCGATCATCGACATCCTGCCCCGCGAGCTGACCGAGCCCTCCGAGGCCGAGCGGCTCGGCGCGGCCCTGCGATCGGTGGCCGACGCCAACATCTCGGACCGCCTGCTCCTGAACATGAAGGCGACGCGCTACGTCTCGAGCACCGCGTTCGCCGTGCTCTACCGCTTCGCCCTCCGCACTCGCGAGGCCGGCACGCGTGTGGCAATCTGCCACATGGACCCCCAGGTCCGCTTCGGCGCCAACATCATCCAGCTCGGCGCGGTCGTCCCGATGTACGACGACGAGGAGACCGCCCTGGCGTCGCTCATCGCCTGACGGCGCGGCTCAGGCCGGCTCGGCCGGCGTCGTCCCGCCGTCGGCCTCGGGCGCACCACGCGGGGGCAGGCGCGACTCCAGCATGTCGACCTCCTTCTGCAATCGGGCGATCGTCCGCGTGAACGACAATCGCGCGACGAAGACGACCCCGCCCAGGAAGAGCACGACCAAGATCGCCGTGATCCAGCTGACGAGGGTCGGCAGGGTGAGCTGCGCGGCGAGGACGACGAAGAAGAAGAACCACGAGATCATGAAGACCGGCCCGAGATAGCGGGAGGGGACGTCCCCCTGCGAGTCCGTGGGCCAGCCCCGGGCCGGGAGCTGGACTCGCAGGGAAATGTGGAAGTACGTCTCGAGCGGCTCGCGCTGGACCTTGAGCCGCCCCGCGGCGTCTCGGGCCGCCAGGATCGCCCGATGCGCGAACCCCGCGATGACGAGCCCGATGATCGGCAGGCCGATGAGCAGCGCGATGACGAGCCAGGGGCGGGGCCTCTTCGCCGGGTCGAACGCAACAGCCGCCGTCGCGAACGCGCCGAAGATGAACGACTCCGAGACGACCATCCACATCACCCGGTCGTTGACGAGCGTGAACTCCTTCTCGATCGCGTCGTCGAGCCGCTTGAGCTGCCCCAGCGCGAGCGAGAGGACCTCGGGCCGGGCCTCGTACGGATCGAGCTTGAGCGACATGGCATGTCCCCCTGGGGGTCGGCCCGCCCGGTGCCCGTGATCCAGACATGTTGTATTCGGCCGGACGATCGCCCATCAAGCCGCCACCGCGGGCCACCGTGCGCGGAATCGGAGAACGCCACGGCCCGGAATTACGATCCTATGGGGTAGATTTCGGGCCCAACGCCGGGCCCGGCGCGGTCGACGACGAACCACAATCCCCGAGGCATCCCACCATGGCGACCCAGGCCCAGATCGACGCGAATCGCAGGAACGCGCTGAAGTCCACCGGCCCCAGGTCCCGGCCCGGCAAGGACAAGACGCGATTCAACGGCCTCAAGCACGGCCTCCGCACCGAGCAGGTCTTCCTGCCGGGCGAGGACCCCGCCGAGTTCGAGGCCGAGCGGCAAGGATGGATCGACGACTGGCAGCCGCAGAGTCACACCTGCCTCGTCCTCTGCGAGCGTGCCGCGGCCGCCTCGTGGCGATTGCGCCGGAGCGTCCGCGCCGAGGCGGCCCGGCTCCGCGAGCTCGGCGACGCTGCGGCCGGGCGGTTCGATAACGAGCAGCGCGAGGCGATCGCGCGGGCCGTCGCGCTGTTCCAGACCGACCCCCGGGCGGCTCTCGAGCGGCTCTGCTCGCACGCGGCGGGCCTCGACCACCTGATCGGCTGCTGGGGCGGGATCGCCGACGTCCTGGCCGGGGGCCCGGCGGCGTGGGACGCGGGCCACTACCACGCCTCGCTGATGGCCCTGCTCGGCCACCTCCCCGACGCCGACCCGGGGCACGCCAGGCCGGCGGGCCTGGCCTCGGCGCGGCTGCTCATCGCCAGCGACCCCGACGAGGAGCCGCTGGCCGAGGCCGACGCCCGGCGCGCGGTCGCCGCGATCCTCCGCGCCTCCGAGTCCGAGCGCAGGCGGCTGCGGGCCCTCCGCGCCCGCCTCGAAGACCCGTCGGAGCTCCGGCGGCGGGCGATCGCCGTGGCCTGCGTCGACTCCTCGAAGGAGGCGGTGCTCCTGCATCGCTACGAGATGGCCCACGACCCATCGCTGCGGGCGACGCTGAAGGAGCTGAGGACGCTGGCGAAGTCGGGGGCGGACCTGAGCGAGCAGCCGGAAATCGTGAAGAGAGTCGTCCGTTGCGGCGGATGTCGAGGATGCGCCGACCGAAGCCAATTCCTCGGCGGATCGAGAGACGCTTACGCCGACCGAAGCCAATTCTTGTGGACATCCGATCATGCCGACAAGGGTCGGACGGCATCCCGAGGGACCGCGATGGGTCGCGGCGGCGGCCTAGGGGGCCGGATCGGCCCGGTTGAATCCATAAACGTCGATTAGACAGGGCGTCCGGCGGGGCCGAGACGCTCGCGGTGCGCGCCCCGTAGGGTCCGCTGTGCGGACGATCCGACGTCAAGGGCCCAGATCGAAGATGGTCCGCACAGCGGACCCTACGGGATCGCATCGCCGATCAGAGCGAGTTGAGGAACGCCAGGAGCTGCGACTTCTGGGTCGGCGGACAGCCCGGCGAAGGCGTTGCGGGACGGCCCGGGCCTGGCCGTCGTGGGCGAGGATCGCGGCCTGGACGGTGGGGGCGCGGCCGTCGTGGAGGTAGCTCGGCTCGAACCGGAGGCCCCAGAGCGGGGCCGTCCGCATCTGGGTCGGGCCGGCCGTGCCCTGGACGATGCCGTCGCCGAGCGAGCCCATATCATGGAGCAAGAAGTCCGAATACGGGGCGAACGCCACGCCGTTCAGCGCCGCGAACGGGCTGGGGCCGGTGTGGAGCGTGGGCGCGTGGCAATTGGCGCAGCCGAGCTGGGCGAAGAGGCGCCGCCCGCCCGCTCGTTCGGGCCGACGGGGCCGGGCGGGGGCGGGGCGAGGAAGGTCGCGAAGTCGGCCAGCGCCTGGATGTCGTCGTCGTCCGGCTCGTTCGGCTCGGTCGCCGCCGGGTCGGCGTGCAGCAGGGCGCAGTTGCCCTGCGGGCAGTTCTCGGTCGGGAACAGGGGGGTCGTGACGCCCAGCTCGTTGAGGTAGGCGTCGCCGGCGAAGGCCAGCAGCGTCGGCTCCTGCGCCTTCCAGCCGAACCGGCCGACGCGGGCGTGGCCGGTCGCGGGGTCGGTGGCGACGCTCACCACGCCGGCCGTGGCCGGGCTCGCCTCGCGCTCGTGCTCGGCCAGGGCCAGCAGCGCCGCGTCGGGCACGGCGTCGACCAGGCCGAGGCCGAACAGCGGGACCGTCCGCCGGTGCGCCACGATCGTCGCCTGGGGCGGGACGACCTCGCCGACGAAGTTCACGCCGTTGAACCGGCCGATGCCCCGATCCTGGAGCGCAGGCCCGCCGAAGGCGATCAGGGGGTCGAACTGGCCGTGGACGACGCGGCCGATCCGCGTGACCAGCCGCGTGCCCGCCCCGCCCGTCGCGGCCGCGTCGTGGCACTTCACGCAGGCGTTCTCGGTGAACACCGGCCCGAGGCCGCCGGCGACGGTCTCGACGTTGAGGAACTGCTGGAGCCCGGCGTTCCACCGCATCAGGGCGGCCGTCGGCAGCCCGGCGAACGGCCGGCCCGTGCCGGCGGGGGCGGCGGCGGCGGAGGAGGCGGCGGCCCTCCCGGGGGCGGCCCGGCCCCCACCACGAGCAGCGCCGCGCCGGCCACGGCCAGGCCGATCACGCCCATCGCACCGAGGGACCTCGACCATCGCATCGGATCACCCCCCTTTGCCGCGAGCCGACGACGGGCCCCGGGCCCGCGGGGACTCCCCGCCCGACCCTCGCCTCGGGCCGCCGCCGGCTCGATCTGCTCGGCCCCTCGCGTGGCTGATCGCACGCATGCCCGGGCCGTCTCCCTCGGAAACGCAGCGACTGTGGGCCAGTCGACCGGCGTCCTCGAGAATCGACGGGAGCTCTCCCGGCCCCTGGAACAAAGCGAGCCCCCGGCACGAGGGCCGAGGCCGTCGCGCCGGGGGCTCGTCCGCCGCCCAGGATCGAGGATCGTGGGGTGGAGGGGGATTCAATCCCTCGGCCCGCGAGGGGGAGGGGGTTCGTCGTCCTCGCCGCCGCGGGGGGGCGGGGGTCCGCCGGGACGGCCCGGGCGGGGCGGGCGGCCGTCGCGGGCGGGCCGATCGTCGGCGCCGCGGCGATCGTCCCGGGCCGCGCGGCGGGGCGGCCGGAGCTCGTCGTGGGACAGGACCCCGTCGCCGTTCCTGTCGAGCGTCTTGAGGGCCTTCGGGGCGTCGGCGATCTCGTCGCGGGAGAGCTCGCCGTCGCGGTCCTTGTCGAGCGCGACCATCAGCGGCGGCGGCCCGAACGGCGGCGGCGGGGGCGGCGGAGGAGGCGGGGGCGGCGGGCCGCCCGGGCCCTCGTCGTCGCGGCCCCGGTCGCGGCGCGGACGGCCCGGGCGCGGGGGCGGTCGTCGTCGCGGGGCCCGTCGGCGTCGAGGTCGGCCCGGGCGCCGGGCTCGGGCGGGGCCGGCGGGCGGGGCGGGCCGTCGCCGTCGGGGCGGCCCATCGTCAGCCCGAGTGCCATCGAGGCGGCCAGCATCCAGGCCGGGCGGAGCAGGCGGAGAGCGTTCATCGCGTCGTCCCTCGGTTCGTCGCGGCCCGCCCCGGGGCTCTTCCCGTCGGGCGAGTCGTCGTCTCCCCTGGAAACGCCGCCGGGACGATCCGGTCGACCGGACGCCCCGGGAATTCGCGGATCAGCCGGGCCCGGGCCGGGGCGGCCGCCCCTCCTTGCGCGGGGGCGGCGGCGGCCGGTTGAAGCGCGGCGGGGGTGGAGGCGGAGGCGGGTCGCCGGGCGGCCCGTCGAAGTCGGGCAGGGGCTGGCCCGGAACGGGCGGCACGCCGACCGCGCGCGGCGGCGGCTGGCCCGGCCGCGGGTGCGGGGCCCTCAGGAACAGGACGAAGAAGTAGCCCCCGAACAGCCCCAGCACGATCGACAGCGCCGCCAGCGCCGAGACGACCGGGTTCCTCCTCCGCCACCGGCCGAGCCGCTCCCACCGCGAGGCCCGCCGCGCGAGGATCGGCCGGCCGTCGAGGAAGCGGGCCAGGTCGTCGGCCAGCGCGGCGGCCGAGGCGTACCGCGCGGCCGGGTCCTGCGCCGACGCCTTGAGGATGATCGTCTCCAGGTCGCGCGGGACGTCGGGCATCGACTCGCGCAGCGGCTCGACCGGCTCCCACTGGATCTGGTGCAGCAGCCGGATCCGGTCCGTCTCGCCGAACGCCGGCCGGCCGACGAGCAGCTCGTACAGCGTCAGGCCCAGGCTGTAGACGTCGCTCCGCGCGTCGGGCTCGCTCGTCAGGCACTCCGGCGCGAGGTAGCGGAGCGTCCCCGGCAGCTCGCCCGTGCCGGTCAGGGCGAGGTCGTCGGCGAGCTTGGCCAGGCCGAAGTCGGCGAGCCAGAGCGTGCCCGGCCGAGTCGAGCAGCAGGTTCGCCGGCTTGATGTCGCGGTGGAGGATGCCTTCTTGATGCGCGTGGGCCAGGGCCTCGGCCGCCTGCCGGCCCAGCCCGGCGACCCAGCGGGCGCGGTCGGCGGGGACGTCGGCGTCGGGGTCGGCCAGGACGCGGTCGAGCCCGGCGCCGTCGACCAGGGGCATGACGTAGTAGGGCGTCCCGTCCTGCTCGCCCAGGGCGTGGATCGGGACGATGTGCGGGTGCGTGAGCCTGGCGATCGCCCTCGCCTCGCGGAGGAACCGCTCGCGGCCCTTCCCGTCGGCCGAGGCCCGGCCCGGCAGGACCTTCACGGCGACCCGGCGGCCCAGCGGCTCCTGGATCGCCTCGTAGACGACGCCCATCCCGCCCCGGCCGATCTCGCGGATGAGCCGGTTCTCGCCCAGCCGCTCGAACGGCAGGGCCGCCGCCCCGGCGATCTCGCCCGAACCGGACCCCGGCCCGCCCGCCCTGCCGCCGGCCCGCCTCGAGGAACGCGACCGTCGGCAGGAGCCGGCGCAGCTCGTCGGCCATCTCCGGGTATCGTCCCGCATACTCCTCGGCCGAGGGCTGCTCGCCGCGGCGGCACCGCTCGGCGAACTCCTCGGCCAGGGCGTCGAGCGGGTCGCGGGAGGAGGTGGCGTCGGTCTCGTGGATCGGGTCTCATCGCGGGCTCACGAAGGTTCATCCAGCAGCCCCGGCACCTGCTCCAGAATGGCCCGCAGCCGCCCCAGCGCCCGGACGTAGCGCTTGCTGGCCGTGCCCTTGGGGATGCCGAGCAGGGCGGCGACCTCGTCGTTGCTCAGCTCGTCGAAGTGGCGGAGCGAGAGGACCTCGCGGTCGAGCGCGTCCATCGCCTCGATGGCGCGGGTGAGGATCTCGTGGACCTCGTGGCGGACCGCGGCCTGGCTCGGCGAGGTGAGCCCGCCCGCGAGCCTCGCGGCGAGGTCGGCGGCGCGACGAGCCGGGGCCACCCCGTGCCATCCCGACCTCGCGGCCCGCGTCGCGGGCCTCGGCGCCGAGGTGGCGGCGGTGGGCGTCGATCAGCCGCTGGTCGGCGAGCAGCCGGACCCAGACGGCGAACGGCATCTCGGGCCGCTCGCGAAGTGGTCCAGCCGCGCCTCGGCCGCGAGGTAGATCTCCTGCACCACGTCCGACGGCGACAGCCGCCCGCGCAGCCTCGGGTCGAGCCGCCGGTCGACCCAGCGCCGGAGCCGCCCCTCGTGCTCGGCGAACAAGCGACGCCAGCGCCTCGCGGTCGCCCGAGCGGACGCGGATCTCGCGAGACGAGTCGGATAAGGGCGTCGGCATCGCTCCCCCGGCATCGGGATCACGGGATCGGATCATCCCATTGTGATCGCCCGCCGTCGCCCGGGGAAAGACCCCATCGATCGAGCTCACTCCACCGCGACCACATCCCCCCGGCGGACTCGCCCGCCGCGGACGACCGTGGCATACACCCCGACGTTGCCTTCATGACCCTTGACCGCCGCGCGGAGCACGGCCGGGTCCTTCGGCAGGTCGCCCTGGGGCAGGGTCGTCATGACGCACCGGGCGGTCGGCCCGGTGACGGCGAGCCGGACCTCCTCGCCGATCGCCACCGCCCGCCCGATCCACCCGTCCTCGACAAACCCCTCCGCGCCCTCGGCCGGCTCGATCACGAGGTTCGGCCGGAACCGCCGGGCCTCGAACCGGGCCCCGGGGACGAGCCCGCGGAGCCGGTCGAGCGTGGCCGTAGTCAGGATGTGGACCGGCCCGAGGTCGAAGAACGTCCCCTCGGGCAGGGAGTGGAGGAAGATCATGTCGCCGCGCGGCGGCAGGAAGTCGTAGTCGGGCGAATAGCCCTCGATGTGGGCCCCCTCGGGCGACGTCGAGGCGAGGCGGACCGGGCGGCCGACGGCCTCGGAGAGCAGCCGATCGGCGTCGGGGCTGTCGGTGCCGAGCCTCGAACCGTCCGGCCGGGTGATCGCGGCCGGCGGAAGTGGCCCGCCCTCGCGAGGCGGCTCGGGATACGTGGCGCGGAAGTCGAAGAGGCCCGGCCAGGCCTTCGGGTTCTTGGCGCTGGCGACCTTCCCGGTCTCGGCGTCGAGCAGCGCATAGGCCCGGTCGCCGACCAGCCCGTTCGCGCCGACGTCGGCCGTGACGAGCTCCTCGCCCATCATCGACTTGACCGGATACCGCCAGATCGCGACCAGCTTCGCCGATGTCGTCATCGGCCCCTCCTTGATCCGACCAATCCAAGCACCTCGTCCAGGCAATCGACCAGGAAGTCGGCGTCGTCGACCGTCAGGCACATCGGCGGCTTGATCCGCAGGACGTTGCCGTAGAGCCCGCCCTTGCCGACCAGGAGGCCGCGGTCCTTGCAGAGCTCGTGGACGTCGGCCGTCTCGGTCGTCGCGGGCTCCTTGGTCTGCCGATCCCTGACGAGCTCGACGCCCAGCATCAGCCCCATCCCGCGGACGTCGCCGATCAAGGGCTGCCGCTCCTGGAGGTCGAGCAGGCGGGCCTTCAGGTGGTTGCCGACCTTCAGGGCGTTGGCCTGGATGCCCTCGGCGTCGATGACCTCGAGCGTCGCCAGGCCCTGGGTCATCGAGACGGGGTTGCCGCCGAACGTGTTGAAGTGAACGCGGTTCCTGAGCGTCCGGGCGATCTCGGGCCGCGTGACGCACGCACCCAGCGGCACGCCGTTGCCGATGCCCTTGGCCATCGTCACGAGGTCGGGCGTGACGCCCCAGTTCTCGAAGCCCCAGAAACGCCGTGCCCGTCCGGCCGAAGCCGGTCTGGACCTCGTCGGCGATGCAGAGCCCGCCGTGCTTGCGGACGATGTCGTAGACGATCCCGAAGTACTCCGGCGGCGGCACGACCGTCCCGCCCACGCCCTGGATCGGCTCGCCGATGAACGCCGCGACCTCGCCCGAGGTCTCGTAGCGGATCATCTCCTCGGTGTCGGTCGCGCACTTGATGTTGCAGCTCGGGTACGTCAGCCCGAGCGGGCAGCGGTAGCAGTAGCCGGGAATCGCGTACTTGTTCGCGCCCGCGGGATTCGTCTTGAACTTCCACGTCCCGACGGCCGTCAGCCCCATCGTCGCCTGCGTGCCGCCGTGGTAGCCGTTGCGGAGGCTGATGACGTCGTGGTTGCCCGTCGACTCGCGGGCCATCAGGACGGCCAGCTCGTTGGCCTCGCTGCCCGAGTTCGTGAAGTAGCTGACCGACAGCCCGCTCCCCTCGGGCATGTGCTCGGCGAGCTTCTTGGCGAAGAGCGGGGCCGTCGGGTGGAGGTAGATCGTCGTCGTGTGCTGGAGCCGGCCGACCTGTTCCTTGACCTTCTCAACGACCTTCGGGTGACAGTGCCCAACCGAGACGGTGACGATCCCCGCGAAGGCGTCGAGGTACTGCCGGCCCGCGTCGTCCCAGAGGTACTGCATGTGCCCCTCGACGATCATCAAAGGCTCGCGGTAATAGGTGACGAGGCCGGGCGTGAGGTACTCCTTGCGGAGGGCCAGGACCTCGTCGCGCGAGGGGCCGTCGTAGGGGACGGGGGTGTGGTCGGTGGCGGGGGGGGCGAGGGCGGGGGTGGCGTCGGTGGGCATGGACTGGGTCCTCTCGTCGGTTCGTTCCGGCCCAATCTAATCGGCCGACGACCTTGGCTCTACGCGGAGGTTTCGATTCTTCACCCTCCCCCGCAAGGGGGGAGGGGACCAGAGGATGGACAATCTCCCACGGGCTCACTTCCACGCCGACCCCAATTCCCAGGCACTCAGCGCTCTCATCGTCGTCCCCGACGTCTTCAACGACAGCGGCCGTTCCCGATCTCCGTCGGACAGCCCGTGCGAGATCGCCACCCGCCCGTCCTCGCCGAAGACCTCGACCGATCCCCGGTCGACCAGGACATGCAGCCGAAGCACGCCATCGGTCAGCGCCAGCGGCGCCGAGACCTTGCCGACGGAGAGCGTCGCCTTGGCCGCGTCGTAGAGGATCGGCAGCCCGCGGACGTTCAGCGTCATCGCCCCGCTCGACCCCACCTCGGCCTCCGCGCGGACTTCCCAGTGGCCGCCCTCCAGGCCCTTCAAAGGATCATCGCCCCTCTTGATGTCTCGCCACGAATGCTCCTTCGACCGCAGCGCTTCCAGCTGCTTGACCGGCCGGGCGAACATCCGGATTCCATCCTTCGTCTCCCGCAGCGTCAGCTCGACACGGGACGGTCATCTGCTGGTTGAACGGCATCCCGGGGAACGCGATCCCCTGGGCCCAGCCGATCTGGATCCGCCGGCCGTCCGGAGCGTCGCTGTAGGTCTGGGCCGCGTAGAAGTTGCCGTACCAGAGCCGGTGCTTGCCCGCCGTCGGGATGGAACGCCTTGCCGTCGAACTGGCCGAGCATGTACTGGCCGTCGGCCGCGTAGAGGACCCAGAGCTTGCGGTCGGGCTCGCCGTCGACCGGCAGCTCGAACAGGTCGGGGCACTCGAAGAAGCCGTCGATCCTGCTCGCGAACGTCCACGTCTTCAGGTCGGGCGAGGTGTGGAAGGCGATCGACTGGCGTCCTTCCGCCTCGTCGTAGACGGCCATCACCCACCGCTTCGTCGGCGCGTGCCAGAGCAGCCGCGGGTCGCGGCCCTCGTGCTTGACGACCGGGTTGCCGTCGAACTCGGTCCAGGTCCGGCCGCGGTCGTTGCTGTAGGCGATGCACTCGCCGCGGCCGGTGCTCGTGTAGGCCAGCACGAGCGGCGGCTTGCCGTCCTTGCCGAAGCCCGACGTGTTGTCGCGGTCGACCACCGCGCTGCCGGAGAAAGCCCAGTCGCCGTACGCCCGCGGCGTAGAGGGCGCTCGGGCAGCTCGGTCCAGTGGACGAGGTCGGGGCTGACGGCGTGGCCCCAGTGCATGTTGCCCCAGTCCCAGCCGTAGGGGTTGTGCTGGTAGAAGAGGTGATATTCGCCCTCGAAATAGACGAGGCCGTTCGGGTCGTTGAGCCAGCCGCGCCGCGACGTGAAGTGGAACTGCGGGCGATCCTTCTCGCGGTAGAGAGCGGCCGCCTCCGGGAGGTCGTCGGCGACGTCGATCCCGTCGAGGGCCTTCGAACCGCTCGGCAGCGACGTCTCGACCCGGAGCCTCAGGCCCTGCTGCGGGGTCACGTCGCGGAAGACGCAGAAGTCGGGCGGGCCCTCGGCCAGCTCGATGTCGAACTCGTCGACCGTCCGCCCCTCGGTCGTGAGCCGGACGCGGCGGGTCGGGGCGTCGTTGGCGACGGGCAGGTGGAGGTAACGCGCGTCGACGACGAAGTCGCGGGCCGCCGGCACGACCCCGCGGCGTCGGTCGCTCTGGACGATCTGGTCGACGTTGATGTGGCCCCAGCCGCCCTTGCGCAGGTCGACGATCCGGAGTGACGGCCTCCTTGCCCTCGAGCTCGGCGACGTCCCACGACGCCCAGTCGAGCCGCTCCGACGCCGCCCGGCTTGTCGTTCGGCCCGGTGGCCGTGCGGACGACCTTGCCACCGACGAGCAGGTCGATGCACGTCTCGCCGGGATACTTGCCGCCGCCGATGAGGAAGTTGAGGTGACGCCGCTCGATCGTGAACGGCGGCGAGGTGAGCGTGCCGGTGGCGTCGTCGCCGCCGTTGAAGCGAGTTGACGAGCCCGTGGCCTTCGAAGCCCTCGACGCTCATCTGCCCCGGCAAGTGCCCCGCGCCGGGGCCCTTGCCGAAGGCGGTGCCGGTGGCGGTCCAGCCGGCGTAGTCGTCGCCCTCGAAGTCGGCGATGACGAGGTCGGGGCGATCGGCGGCGCCCAGGGCCGTGCAGGGCAGGAGGAGGAAGATCAGCCGTCTCATGGAACGCTCGATGGTTGGGGGTTCCTCGTTCCCACGCTCTGCGTGGGGACGCGTCTTCGGCCGCTCTGCGGCCATTGGGGGACGACGCAGAGCGTCGGAACGAGGGTATCTCGTATGAGTCGTCTAATTAATAGCTGCGGCCCCGCCCGGCCCGCTTCCACTCGTCGAGCAGCGCCACGCATTCGTCTCGCTGCAACCCGCCCTCGACGACCACCCGGCTCCCGCCCATCGTCGCGAGGGTGGCCGCGGGGACGGCCAGCTCGTTGAAGCCGACGGCCGCCGAGTCGGCGATGCCCGCGCCGAAGACGGCGCGGTCGACCTTCGCCCAGTGGATCGCCGCCAGGCACATCGGGCAGGGCTCCAGGGTCGCGTAGATCGTCGTGCCCGACAGGTCGACCGTCTTGAGCAAGGAGGCCGCGCGGCGGATCGCGTTCATCTCGGCGTGGGCCGTCGGGTCGGTGTCGCGCCAGACCGTGTTGTGGGCCTCGGCGACGATCGCCCCGTCGCGGACCAGGACCGCCGCCACGGGCATCTGCCCGGCCGCAATCGCCTCGCGCGCCAGGGCGATCGCGCGACGCATCAGGTCATCATCGGCCACGGCGCCGTCACGACTTCACCGGCGGCCCGTCGACCCCCGTCTTCGGCAGGTCGTCCTCGAACTGGTCCTTGTCCTTCAGCTCGGCCTTGAGCCGGTACAGCTCGGCCTTGAGCGCCTTGACCGTCTCGGCCTGGGCCGGGTCGTCGTAGATGTTCTTGAGCTCGTGCGGGTCGTCCTTCAGGTCGAACAGCTCCCACTGCTTGATCTTGTTGAAGTAGATCAGCTTGTAGCGATCGGTGCGCACGCCGTAGTGCGGCTGGACCTTGTGGTCCTGCGGGTAGTGGTAGTAGCGGTAGTACATCGACGTCCGCCAGTCCTTCGGCGTCTCGCCACGGAGCCAGGGCAGGAAGCTCCGGCCCTGCATGTCGGCCGGCACCTTCACGCCCGCGGCGTCGAGCAGGGTCGGGGCGAAGTCGACGTTGAGGACCATGGCGTCGCACGTCGAGCCCGGCTTCGACCACGCCCGGCCAGCGGACGAGCAGCGGCATCCGCAGCGACTCCTCGTACATGAACCGCTTGTCGAACCAGTCGTGGTCGCCGAGGAAGAAGCCCTGGTCCGACGTGTAGATCACGATCGTGTTCTCGGCCAGGCCCGTCCTGTCGAGGTAGTCGAGCACGCGGCCGACGTTGTCGTCGAGCGAGGCGATGCAGGCGAGGTAGTCCTGCATGAACCGCTGGTACTTCCAGCGCTTGAGCTCCTCGGGCAGCAGGCCCTCCGGCGGGGTCTGCTTGATGTCGGTCGGCCTCAGGTCGCGGTCGATCCGCATGGTCGCCTCGCGGGCGGCGTCGGAGCGGGTCGCGTAGTCGTCGTCGAACGTCTCGGGCAGGGGGATCGACTGCGACGCCAGCTCGCGGCCTGCGGAGCTCGGCCGGGCTCCCACGGGCGGTGCGGGGCCTTGTGGTGGCACATCAGGAAGAACGGCCTGTCCTTCGGGCGGTCGTCGAGGAACTTCAGGCGCGATGTCGGTGATGAGTTCGGTGCAGTAGCCGGTGCGCTGGGTCCTGCCGCCCGCCTTCGAGAAGAAGACCGGGTCGTGATAGGCCCCCTGGCCGGGCAGGATGTTCCAGTCGTCGAAGCCGGTCGGCTCGCTGCCGAGGTGCCACTTGCCGACCATCCCGGTGTGGTAGCCGGCGGCCTGGAGGTACTTCGGCAAGGTCGGCTGGCTGCCGTCGAAGCGGTTGAAGACGGGCACGCCGTTGATGTGGGCATACTTGCCCGTCAGGATCGCCGCCCGGCTGGGGGTGCAGATCGAGTTGGTGACGAAGCAGTTCGTGAAGCGCATGCCCTCGCGCGCGATCCGGTCGAGGTGCGGCGTCTTGTTGACCTTGCTGCCGTAGCACGAGATGGCGTGGGCCGCGTGGTCGTCGGCCATGATGTAGAGGATGTTGGGCCGCGCGTCGGCGGCCATCGCCGAGGCCGGGAGGGCGAGCGCCAGGATCGAGAGCAGGCGGGCACGCATCGCGCAGTCCCTCCGCGGGGCACGCCCGGCGGCGCCGGGCCCGGCCCGATCATCGCGCGGCCGGCGCCCGGCATCAAGGCCCCGGGGCGGGAACGGGAATTGCGGTAAGGGATCGGGCCGCTCGAATCGAACCACGCACCGCCACCCCCCGGAGGACGACCCATGGCGAAGAAGCTCGAAACCCTCAAGGACCTGTTCGTCGAGGAGCTGCGCGACCTCTACAGCGCCGAGAAGCAGATCATCAAGGCCCTGCCCAAGATGCGGAAGGCCGCCAACTCCGATCAGCTCAAGGCCGCGTTCGAGGAGCACCTGGAGCAGACCAAGGGTCACGTCGCCCGGCTCGAGCAGATCTTCGAGGCCCTGGGTGAGAAACCGACCGGCAAGACGTGCAAGGCGATGGAGGGCCTGGTCGAGGAGGGCTCGGAGATGATCGCCGAGAAGGCCGAGCCCGCCGTCAAGGACGCCGGCCTGATCGCCGCGGCCCAGCGCGTCGAGCATTACGAGATGGCCGGCTACGGCACGGTCGCGGACCTTCGCCGAGCACCTCAAGCTCAACGACGCGGCCAGGCTCCTCCAGGAGACGCTCGACGAGGAGGAGGCCACCGACGAGAAGCTCACCACCCTGGCCGAGACCAACATCAACCTCCAGGCCGTCTGAGCCCCGGCCGGCCGCCGAGCCCCCGACAAATGGAGGAAGGGCCGGGGCCGCCCGGCCCCCCGCCGAAGATCATCCCCGTCTCACGGGCGTCGACTTAGCGCTCCTCTCCGCCGCGGGCCGGCGCCCCGGCGGGGAGGGCGCCCGCGGCGAGGCCGCCGCGCCACTATGTCACGTTAGATGTTGCAAAAATCCAACGTCGACCATGAAGAATTTGAATTCGTTTGGCTCGTTCATCCTCGTTTGCTAGGCTGAGACGTCCGAACAGTTTCGCGCGGCGGAGAGAGCCGGGGAAAACTGACTCCGTCGCGGACCCTCGAAGGGGAGGTCTCATATGAATCGATCCGTGCGATACAAGGGCCTTCTGGCCTTGCTCGGGGCAGGCGCCCTGCTCCTCGGGTCGCCGAGGGACGTCAATGCCGCCGGCAAGACCGGCGTGATCGCCAACCCGCCGATCACGGTGATGCCGGCGCCGGATCCGTGGGTTTATGATATCCACCCGGAATTCGTCCCGTATGTTAACCTTGCGACGACGCCGACCATCAAGGAATACTTCACGACGGGCGACTACTTCACGATCACCGGATACGGCAATCTTCTGGCGATCGACGCGCTGACCCTCACGGACTTCCAGCTCGATTTCAAGGACTCGACGGCCACGACGCTGCGATTCAACTACGACGGGCCCGCCTACGACCCGGTACACGGCACGGGCGGCCTCTTCACCGATCTGAAGATCGGCACCGTCGATATCGACACCGACACCCTGGTGAGCAGCCTGACGTTCGTCTACGTCGACCACCTGCTCAAGGGCACGACCCCGGAAATGGACAACCCCAACGACAATCCGAATTACGGCCCGAATATCGAGCCGGTCACCTTGGTCCCCGAGCCGTCGTCGATCGCGCTGCTGGCCCTCGGGACCGTGGGCGGCCTCTACTTCCGCCGGCGGGCTGCCCGGCGGCGCGTGGACTGAGAGTCCGGTGTGAGGATCTTGCCCGCCGACACCTGCTGCGTTTCTTGACCCCGACGATCGCGCGAGGCCGACCGAATCCCCGGTCGGCCTCGCCCTTTTCGAAGAGATTGCCCTCGTAGCCGTCCGGTCGGATGACGAGAACGGGCCTCGCCTCCGACGGCGCGACCGAGGCGGAGCCCACCGGCCGGCCCTCCGACCGATCCCCCCCGCGTGTCGCCGTGAGTCCTGTCGAGCGGGCACCCCGCCCACCGTCCGGGGCATTCCGAGGACGACGAAGAGCGCCACGGCCGAGAGGCCTCGTCGAGCCGCCTCGGTTTCGTGGAGCCTTCGGCGGCGGGGCCGCTGGATCGAGCCTCAGTCGACCTCTCGGCCCGGCCGCCGGCCCGCGGCCATGAACGCCACCCCGGCGACCATCATGCCGGGGTACCTCGCCGATGGGTCGGCCTCGAACCGGCCGACGACGGGCTGGCCCGCGGTCATCGCCCCGCGGATCACCCCGACGGCCCGGCCGACGTAGCCGCGGGCCGTCTCGCGGCGGCGATCCAACGGCAGGGCCGGGTCGGACTCGGCCTTGAACACGCACCCGGCCAGCAGGCTCAGGGCGTCGAGGCCGCCCCGGGTCGGCCCGTCGGCGAGCGGGACCAGCTCGGCCGCGAGCCGGGCCGCCTCGGCGTGAGCGCCGAGGGCGAGGTTCGTCCGGGCCAGCGACTCCGTCCCGTCGTAGAGGTAGACCCGCCGCTCGGAATCCTTGGGACTGGCGTCGAAGGCGGTCCGCTGGAGGGCCACGCCCCGGTCGAGGAGGGCCTTCGCCTCCGACGGGGACTTCTGCGCCAGCCGCAGGTTGCCCCGATCGGCCAGCGTGCGCCCCAGATAGAATTTCAGGTCGACGTCGGTCGGGCTCTTTTCGAGGAGGGGCTCGAGCGCCGCGGTCGATTTCAGGTACGACTTCTCAGCCTCGTCCCAGCGCCCGGCCGCCTGCTGCACTTCGCCGAGGTTGGCGGCGACCACGCCGATCCTCTTGGGATGATCGACGACGTCAGGTTGGTCGACCGCCAGGGCCTCGAACGCCGCGAGGGCGCGTCGGTTGAGCGCCTCGGCGTCGGCCGGGTCGGCCAGGGCCAGGTTGATCAGGCAAGTGCCGAGGTTCGCCCGATAATCGAGGTTCTTCGGGAACTGGTCGACTAGGCCCTCGTTGAGGGCCATCGCCTGGCGATAGAGCGCCGCCGCCTGCCGGCGGAGGAGGGCCGCTCCGAGGCGGTCGGCGAGCTGGCCGGCGGCCCAGGCCACGCGCTCGGCCCGATCGGCGAGGACCGGCGGCGCCTCGGCCGTCCGCGAGGCCCGGGAGTCCCGCTGGATCGCGCCCTTGAGCCGCCAATTGGCACGTCCCAGCAAGGCCTTGGCGAGGTCCTCGCGGTGCCCGGGCACGTCGGGGAACTGGGCGACGAGCCGCTCGTGACCGGCCTCCGAGAGGCGGAAGAGCTCTTCCGCCCGCTCGAACTGCGCCAGGTTCTCGAGCATGACCCCCAGGTTCATCTGGCCCTGGGCCAGGGCCTGGCGGTACTCCGGCACGTCGGGGGCGCGCGCCGCGAGGTCGGAGTAGATTTCGACAGACCGCTCGCAGAACCTCCCGGCCTCCTCGGGCTTTCCGACGAGCCGAAGGACCAGGCCCAGATTGTTACAGGCTCGGGCGAGGTCGTGGCGGTACTGGAGGACGTCCGGCACCTCGGCGATCAGTCGCTCGTAATGCGACACCGCGTCGCGATACTCGGGCTCGGCGGCGGGTAGGTCGCCGCGGAAGTAGAGGATCTGGCCCAGGTTATTGTGGCACTTGGCCGCGTCGCGGCGGTACTCGGGCCGGAGCGGGAAGTCCTTCGTCAGCCGATCGGCCGACTCGGCGGCCCGGCGGAGCGACGCCAGCGCCTGCTCGCCCTGGTTTTCGAGCTTCTGCTGGACCAGGCCCCGGCTCCGCAGGGCATTCGCCAGCGCCTGGCGGGGACCGGGCATCGTCGGGAACTCGTCGACGACCGCCTCCATCGCCGCCGCCTCCGCGTCGAACGACTCGGCGGCGAGGTCGAACTTCCCCGTCTCCTTGTAGATCAGGCCCAGGCGGTCGCGGGAGTCGGCCACCACCTTGCGGGCGGGGAGGAACTCGTCCTTGAAATCCGACGCCGGCTCGAGGACCGAGCAGGCTTCCTTGAACAGGAGCGCGGCCTCGGAGTTCTCGGCCCGCTTGCGGTGGACCTCGGCCAGACCCTTGTCGGCCCGGGCGAGGAAGAGCCGGTCGCGCGGGGTGGCCTGGCCGGCGGCGACGAGCGGGTTCTGGATCGCGCGGGCCTCCTCGAAGAGCTTCGCGGCGTCGGAGAAGTCACCCCGGTCGGACATGAGGACGCCCAGGCTCGCCCTGGCGTTGGCCAGGTGATGCTTGGGCTCGGCTTCGCCCGGGAAGTCGGCAGCGACGCCGCCGATCAGGTCGGCGGCCTTGCGGTAGGCCTTCTCGGCCTCGTCCCGGCGGCCGAGCTTGAGCAGGATGTCGCCCATCCGCTGGTAGGCCCGGCCCCGCTCGAGCCGGACGGGCATGTCGGCGCCGTCCTGGCTCGCGAAGGTCTCGTAGTAGGCCAGGGCCTTCTCGAGGAACTGCTTCTGGACCGGGTCGAGCCGGTCCTCGAGCCACTTCTCGGCGACCTCGGTGTACATGTCGTCGACGGCGTTCCGCGCCTGGCCGCGCTGGACGCGGGCCTCGTTGCGCTGGAACTGGGCCTCGTTCCGCTCGCGGCGGATCAGGACGGTGCTGACCGACAGGGCCACGGTCGCCGTCACCAGCAGCGCCGCGGCGGCCGCGACGGCCGTCTTGTGCTTCTTCGCCCAGCGGCCGGCGCGGACCATCAAGGGCTCGGGGTAGGCCTCGACCGGCTCGTCGGCCAGGTAGCGGCGGACGTCGTCGGCCAGCTCGGCGGCCGAGGCGTAGCGGTCGCTCTGCTTCTTGGCCATCGCCTTGAGGCAGACGGCCTCGAGCGCCGGGGCGGTCGCCGGGACCACGGCGCGGGGGCGGGGCGGGGCCTCCTCGATGACCTTGCGGAGGATGTCGGCCGTCTTCGTCCCGTCGAACGGGGGCCGGCCGGTGAGGATCTCGTAGAGGATCGCCCCGAGGCCGTAGACGTCGCTCAGCCGGTCGACCACGTCGAGCCGGCCCGCCGCCTGCTCGGGCGGCATGTAGGCCGGCGTGCCCAGGGCCCGGCCGGCGAGCGTCTGGAACCGGGCGTTGCCGTCGTCGGGCAGGGTCGCCAGGTCCTCGCCCGCGACGTCGGGGCTGTCGACGAGCTTGGCCAGGCCCCAGTCGAGGACGATCACCTCGCCGAAGTCGCCCAGGACGACGTTCTGACCCTTCAGGTCGCGGTGGATCACCCCGCGCGAGTGGGCATAGGCCACGGCGTTGCAGACGCCGACGAAGGCGTTGAGCAGGGCCGCCAGGTCGAGCGGGGTCGGCCTTCCCCTCGGCCCGCGCCTTGTGGTAGTCGTGGGCGGCCTCGTTGAGGGTCCGGCCCTTGACGAACCGCATCGTGTAGAACGGGTGGGCGCCGTCGCCGCCGGTGCCGAGCTCGTAGACCGGCACGATGCCCGGGTGCTCGAGCTGGCCGGTGATCCGCGCCTCCTCGAGGAAGCGGGACCAGACGACGTCGTTCCCCTCGCGCTCGGGCCGGATCTCCTTGAGCGCCACCTCGCGGCCGAAGCTCGACGTCGCGCGCCAGCCAGACGCGGCCGATGCCGCCGGTGGCGTGCAGGCGGGTCCGGGTGTACCGCTCGGTCGTGGTCGGGTTGACGCTGATCGCCGAGAGGACGACGTGCCCGGCCCGGTCGGGGGCCATCGACATCGTCTTCTGGATCGCCTCGTCCGCGACCTGCGTCAGCGCCTGGCGCGTCGGTCCGTCGATCGTGGCGGCCAGGGTGCCGGCGACGTCGCCGCCGTGCTTCTTGAGCTTGCGCTCGACCATCCGCTCGACCTCGGCGCGGTCGGCCGACGTGATCATCCCGCGGTCGACCATCACGTCGGCCAGCGTCTCGGCCTCGCCGGCCGCCCAGGCCGTGCACGCCTGGGTCAACTGGCCGTCGTCGACGAGGTCGGCGTTCACCGTCAGCGCGCCGAAGAGCAGGTTACGATCGGTGTCCAAGGTGGCCTCCGCGTAGGGGGGACGGGACCAGCTATCCTGGCGAACACCCAGCCGCGCAACCGTGCGCCCGGGGCCTCGCGGGTCCTTATCGCTTCCTCGCAACCATGCGAGGCGACGAGCGTTATCACCGGGCTGGCCTGCCCGGCTGCATGGTTCGAACGGCCGGCGGCGGCCCATCACCAAGGCAATATCGTCGGATCATGCCCAACGGCTGACATCATCTTGATACCCTGGGTGCGGTCCGTCAAGCGCCAATCCGCGTAAATGGGCGGGCCACGCTTGCTTGGGGTGCCCCCCTCGATTCGGTGCGTGGGCGGCAGCCCTCGTTCCGCCGCCCCGCGGCCCTCGCCGATGGTTCCGATCGCCGCGGAGCGGCGGGCGATGGGGACATCGGGGAGGCGCGGCCCGGTCGGAGACGTCGAGGAATTACCGACCGAAGCCAATTATCCGCAAATCCATTCGATGTATAGATTTGTGTTCAGTTTTTCCGCCCCGGATTCGGCGGCGGCGGCCTCGTCAACGGCGACGAGGTCGGAGCCGGACCGGGCCATTCCGGGTCGGGTCGCCGAGGGCCGCGGAGCGAGGTCGAGGCGCCGGGCGCCCGGAATCGAGAGCTCGACCCGCATGCTTGTCCAGGACGGGTTTGCGGGATAGTTTGGCGGAGGTCAAGAACCCGGAGGTATCGCTCATGAGCACCGCTCCCTCGACGGTCCCCCGGCCGGCAACGATCGACGACCTCCTCAAGGTCGAAGGCAAGGCGGAGCTGATCGACGGGAGGATTGTGCAATTCATGCCGGTGGGGCACGAACCGAATCATGATCGCGTGTAACGTCTTCCTCAGCCTCAAGATCCACATCCGGGCGACGGGCCGGGGCGAAGCGTTCACCCGCAGCATGGGCTTCGCCGTCCCCAAGCTCCGCTCCGGCCGGCAGTCTTTCTCCCCGGACGCCTCATACTACGACGGCCCGCCCCCGGCCAACCCGATGCGGTTCGTCGACGGCCCGCCGCAGTTCGCCGTCGAGGTCCGGCAGCGAGAACGACTACGGCCCCGGCGCCGAGAAGGACATGGCGGCGAAGCGGGTCGATTACTTCGAAGCCGGCACGCTGGTCGTCTGGGACGTCGACCCCCGGGACGGCGTCGTCCGCGTTTACAAGCGCGACGCGCCGTTGAAGGCGTCGGTGCTCGCGAGGGGCGACGTCGCGGGCGCCGAGCCGGCGGTGCCCGGGTGGACGATGGCCGTCTCCGAGATCTTCGGCTGAGCCGCCGCGCTCGATCTCGGGTCGCAAGCCCCCCGAAGATTTGCTAAAGTCCGGGCCCTCGCCGGCCGACGGGCCATAAGGACCTGGCCCGACCCGGCCGCGCGGCGACCGTCCCCACCGAAAACGATCAGGGAGGACCGCAGAGCATGGAGGCTCGTCGTTGCCCCGAGGGCCCGACCGCGCGTCGCGCGGCGGCCATCCTCGCGTTCGTCCTCGCCCCGATCCTCGGGGGCGCGTCGCACCGGACGACCAACTTCACCGTCGAGGCGCCCACGCCCGAGATCGCGCGGCAGGTCGCCGACCGCGCCGAGGCCTGCCGGGTCTCGGTCGCGAAGGCCTGGCTGGGCGAGGAGTTGCCGCCGTGGCCGGTGCCTTGCCCGGTCCGCGTGACGATCACCCGCGGCGAGGCGGGCGGGATCACCGACTTCGGCTTCGCCGGGGGCCGGGTGACCGACCAGGAGATCCGCGTCGAGGGCCGGCTCGACCGCATCCTCGCCTCGGGCCTGCCGCACGAGGTCACGCACACGGTCTTCGCCGCCTACTTCGGCGGGCCGATGCCCCGCTGGGCCGACGAGGGGGCGTCGCTCCTGAGCGAGGACAGCCTCGAGCATCGCCGGCACGACCGGATCGTCGACGACGTGCTCGCCCGCCGCGGCGAGCTGCCGCTCGGGCGGCTCTTCAAGGTCGAGGACTATCCCCGCGACCTGATGGGCTTCTACGGCCAGGGCTATTCGGTCTCGCGGTTCCTCGTCGAGATGGGCGGGCGGCCGCGGTTCCTCAAGTTCGTCCGCGACGGCATGGCCCGCGGCTGGGACGTGGCCTCGAAGGACCACTACGGCCTCGACGACTGCCGCGAGCTCGACCGGGCCTGGCGCGCCTGGCACAAGGTCAACGCCGAGGCCGTGGCCTCCCGCGAGGAGGCCGGTGCGGTGGTCGCGACGGCGGAGGGGGGCGGGCGGTGAGGAGTGCGGAGTGAAGAGCACGAAGTAAAGAGCAGAAATCCGGACCGACGAACGAGATCGGGCACCAGGGAGGGGTCACCAATGTCCGCATCGCCGCGAGGGCTGGCCGCCTGGTTCGTGTGTCTGTTCGTCGCGGGCGGCCTGGTCGGGATCGTCCAGGCGCAGGACCCCGGCGACACGCCTCCGCCTCCCCCGCAGCCGGCGGGGCAGGAGGTCCAGACGCGCGGGCCGGTGCACGAGTCGTTCGCGCAGCCGGTCGTCTTCGACCCGAAGCCGGGGCCGGTGATCACCAAGGAGCCGCCGAGCGCCGATCGAGGAGCGGCCGCCGGACCAGAAGCCCGAGGGGGCCGACGTCCGCTGGATCCCCGGCTACTGGGCCTGGGACGACACGCGGAAGGACTACCTCTGGGTCAGCGGCGTCTGGCGGAACATGCCGCCCGGCCGGCAGTGGAACCCCGGCTACTGGCACGACGTGCCCGGCGGCTACCAGTGGGCCCCCGGCTCGTGGACGCCGGCCCGGGGCGAGCCGGCCCAGTACTACCCGACGCCGCCGGTGAGCATCGAGACCGGGCCGAACTCGCCGATGCCCGCCGAGGGCTCGGTCTGGTCGCCCGGCTGCTGGGTCTGGGACGACGCGCGCTACGTCTGGCAGCCCGGGTTCTGGGTTCCGCCCCAGCCGAACTGGGTCTGGGTCCCGGCGCAGTACGTCTGGTCGCCCGCCGGCTACCTGTTCGTGCCGGGCTACTGGGACCGGCCGCTCGCGACCCGCGGCGTGCTGTTCGCGCCGGTCTATTACAGCCAGCCCGTCTACCTCCAGCCGGCGTACGTGTACCAGCCGTCGATCACCATCGCCGTCGGCGGCCTGATGGCCAGCCTGTTCGTGCGGCCGAGCTACGGCGTCTACTACTTCGGCGACTACTACGCGGGCGGCTACGTCGGCCTCGGCTTCTACCCCTGGTTCGCGTTCCACCAGAACCGGCTCGGCTACGACCCGATCTTCGCCTACTACTCGGTGACGTACGCCCGGACGAACCCGAACTGGGTCGTCCAGCAGCGCGAGGCGTACCTCTACCGCCGCGATCACGTCGAGGCCCGGCCCCTGCACACCTACGCCGAGATGGCCCGCGTGGCCGACGCCCGCCGCTCGTTCGCCACGCCGCTGGATCGGCTCGCCGCGGCGCACCCGGCGGCCTTCGCGCGGGTCGAGGCGAACGAGCAGCGCCGGCTCGTCGAGCACGCGGCCCAGGTCCAGCGGTTCGGGCAGGAGCGGCAACGTCGCGAGGTCGCGATCCGCGACCGCGTCGAGGCCGCCCAGGACCGCCCGAGGCCGGCGGAGCTCGCCCGCTCGCCCGTCCTCGCCGAGCACCATCCCAATCCCGTCCACCCCGACGCGATCGCCCCGCACCACACGCCGCCGGCCACGCCGGCCCACCCTGCGCTCGACCACGCGGCCCGGCCGACCCGCGAGGCGCCGCGGCCGACTGCCCACCCCGAGCCGGCCCACGAGGAGCGCAGGCGGCGCTAGCGGCCCATCCGCCGTCAGAGTTGGACGGTCACGCGCATGAACGTCGCGGTGATGATCGTGCCGCCGTCCGCGGCCTGGTTCTGGGCCTCGGCGAGCTCGACGAGTTGACGGTGGAGATCCTCCACCTTGCCGGCCTTCTCGGCGGCCTCGTAGGCGTTCATGGTCGGCCCGTAGAACCGCCGGAACGACTCGATGAGGTCGCCGGGTGGCGCGGTCGAGATGAAGGTGTACGTGTCCTTGACCATCGCGATCTGGTCGCGCGGGACCCCGGCCTGGCCGAAGCGCTCGACGATGTGAGACTCCACGCCCCAGGTCATCGGGCTGACGAAGCCCTCGGGGGGCGGGGGCGTGAACGACGAGCTGATCCGGAGCAACTGCGACACGAAGGACGTGGGGTCGTTGGGGATCCAGTTGCCCATCACGATCCGGCCGCCCGGCCTGGTGACCCGGACCATCTCCCGGGCCACGTCGAAGGGCCGGGCGCGAACATGGCGCCGAAGATCGAGAGGGTCAGGTCGAACGAAGCGTCGCCGACGCCCTGCAGATCCGAGGCGTCGCCCTCCCGGAACGTCAGCCGGCTCAGGCCCAGCTCCGCCGCCCGCCTGTTGCCGGCCTCGACGAGATTCCTGGCGACGTCGATCCCGACCACCTCCGCGCCCATCCTCGCGAGCGGGACCGCCGTCGTGCCGTCCCCGCAGCCGAGGTCCAGGACCCGCAGCGGCGGCTCGACCCCGAGCGACGCGGCGATCGCCTCCCCCGACTCCCGCATGAACGCGGCGATCTGCGTGAAATCGCCCTTTTCCCATAACACTTTGTTCGGATTCATCGTTCAGGTCCCGTACATTCATCCGAATCCGACGCCCACGGCCGCGGGCCGATTCTACAGCAGGCGCGCCCCGCCCGGCGCCATTCGTTTTCCAAGCGATTCCCCGCCGCGGATTTGCGACAATCCGTGAAAGGTCCGGCCGTCCCGGCTGTGTATCTCCGGCGGAGGGCACCGGATGGACGACTCGCCGACGACGCGGCCGAGCCTGCTGGTCCGCCTCCGCGACCCGCGGGACGAGCGCGCCTGGGCGGAGTTCCTCGAGATCTACACGCCGCTGGTGCATCGCCTGGCCCGGCGCAAGGGGTTGCAGGACGCCGACGCCGCCGACCTGACGCAGGAGGTCTTCCGCGCCGTGGCGTCGGCGATCGACCGGTGGGACCCCGACCCGGCGCGCGGCTCGTTCCGCGGCTGGCTGTTCCGGATCGCCCGCAACCTGATGGTCAACTTCCTCATCGCCCGCGACCGCCACCCCCGCGGCAGCGGCGACACCGACATGCGGCGCCTCCTCGAATCGCAGCCCGCCCCCGCCGGCCCCGAGTCGGCCCTGTTCGACGAGGAGTACCGCCGCCGCGTCTTCCGCTGGGCCGCCGAGCAGGTCCGCGCCGAGTTCCGCGAGCCGACCTGGCAGGCCTTCTGGCTGACCGGCGTCGAGGGCCGGCCCCCGAAGGAGGTGGCCGAGGCGCTCGGGCAGTCGGTCGGCGCCGTCTACATCGCCAAGAGCCGCGTCATGGCCCGGCTCCGGCCGCGCGATCGAGGAGGTCGAGGGTCGCGACCCCTCCTGACAGTCTGCCTAGTGGCCTGGCTTTCCGCCTCTCGCCGATGAGGCCACGCCCATGCGTCCGAGCCCCCGCGACTGCGACCCCGACCGCCTCCGCCGCCTCCTCGACGACCGGCTCGACGACGCGCGAGCAGGCCGCGATGGCCGAGCACCTCGCCCTGTGCGAAGGCTGCCGCCGCACCCTCGACCGCATGGCCGCCGGCACCCGATGGTGGCGCGAGCGCCCGCGCCTTCCTCGCCGACCCCTCGCCCGATCACGATGCGACATCACCGCGTCCCAACCATCCCGAATCCGACGACCCCCTCGACTTCCTCGCCCCCTCCGACGACCCCGCCCACCTCGGCCGGCTCGGCCCGTACGAGGTCGTCGACGTCATCGGCCGCGGCGGGATGGGCGTGGTCCTCAAGGCGCTCGACCCGTCGCTGAACCGGTTCGTGGCGATCAAGGTCCTGGCCCCCGAGCTGGCCACGAGCGCCTCGGCCCGCCGGCGGTTCGCCCGCGAGGGGCAGGCCGCGGCGGCGATCGCCACGACCACGTCGTCGCGATCCACGCCGTCGACGCCTCGGGCGGGCTGCCCTACCTCGTCATGCAGTACGTCGCCGGCAAGTCGCTCCAGGAGCGGATCGACCGGACCGGCCCGCTCGCCGGTCGAGGAGATCGTGCGGATCGGCATGCAGGCCGCGCGGGGGCTCGGCCGCGCCACGCGCGGGGCTGATCCACCGCGACATCAAGCCCTCGAACATCCTGCTGGAGAACGGCGTCGAGCGGGTCAAGCTCACCGACTTCGGCCTGGCCCGCGCCGTCGACGACGCGAGCCTGACGCAGTCGGGCGTCGTCGCCGGCACGCCGCAGTACATGTCGCCCGAGCAGGCCGGCGGCGAGCCGGTCGACCACCGCGCCGACCTGTTCAGCCTCGGCAGCGTCCTCTACGCCATCTGCACGGGCCGCCCGCCGTTCCGCGCCGAGTCGACGATGGCCGTGCTCCGCCGCGTCTGCGACGACACGCCCCGGCCGATCCGCGAGCTCAACCCGGACGTCCCCGACTGGCTCGAGGCGATCGTCGCCCGGCTGCACGCCAAGGACCCGGCCGATCGGTTCCAGACGGCGGCCGAGGTCGCCGACCTGCTCGGCCGCTGCCTGGCCTATCTCCGCGAGCCGAAGCGCGGCGAGCCTCCCTATCCGGTCGAGCGCCCGAGGCATCCTCGCAGGCGCCGGGTCGCCATCGCCGCCGTCGGCCTGCTCGCGCCTGGTCGCGCTCGGCGCGGCGGGCTCCGACTTCGTCGCGACCGTCCTCCGCATTCGTACGCCCGACGGGACGATGGTCATCAAGGTGAGCGACCCCGACGTCAAGGTGAAGGTCGACGGCGAGGATGTCGTCATCACCGGCGCCGGGCCGCAGGAGCTGCGGGTCAAGCCGGGGATGCACACGGTCGAGACGGCCAAGGGCGGCAAGATCAAGACGGAGGTCGTCACGGTCGAGCGGGGGGGCAAGAAGACGGTCGAAGTCGGCTTCGAGCCGGGGTCAGAGGTCCGAACGAACCGAGATCCGGCGTCTCCGCGAGTGGATCGTCTCCGGGTCGAGTCCGCTGGCCTGGCCATCGCGAAGCTCAACAGGGAGCGGGAGATCCTCGCGCGACAGATCAGCGCGGAGAGGACGAGCGCCGGCCGCCTCGATGAGGGCGACTCCCGCGCCTCGGGATACGAGGCATCGATCAAGGAGCATGAGGCCTGGCTCCGGGAGGTCGAAACCCAGCTCGCGAGCCTGCACGCCGAAGGGGCGGCGCCAGCGGTGATGCCCGACGCCGCGACGCTGGCCACTCTCCATGGGGAATACGACCGACTCGGCTCAGAGCTGGCCTCGCTCAGAGATCAGATCCAACATGCAAAGGGGCGGGGCGGGAAACCATCCGATCGGGCTGCGCCGAAGCGGAGGCCCGACGGGTTGAGGTCGAGATGATGGCCGTGGCCGAGACGGGAGGCGACTTGATGAAGGGCAAGGCGCCGGCCGTCGCGGCCGGACCGGGAGGTGGGTCGAATCCCATCGCCGTATCACCCTGGAGGCAACGGGAGAGACTGGAAGACATCCGAAAGTTCCTCGCCGCCCGTCCCCGAAAGACGGATGACTCGCCGCGAATTAACTCGCCAAATGGGACCGCGCCGACAGTCGTTTCCCCGGTCCCCCCGCTGGCCCCATACTGCCAGGATGATCTGAGGCCGACGCTCCCCGGCTCGTCCCATCGCGACCCGAGCGCCCCGCCCGCGGAGGCCCTCTCGATCGCCTTCGCCCCCGACGGCCACCGGATCGCCATCGCGGGCCGCATCCGGACGAAACGCGGGGAGAATCCCGCCGGCGGAGGCGGCCTTCTCGGCCTGATGGAGCCCTACAAGGGGACGCTCCGGATCCTAAATGCCACGCCCAACCCGACCCTCGCCGTCGCCTTTGCCCCTGACGGCAAGACCTTCGCCGTGGGATTGTCGGCCCAGGGCGCGAAGGACCTGGAAGGCGGGGAGCGCCACGCCTACGAGACGGCCGCCCTCTACGACGCCACCTCCTACAGGCCCATCCGCTTTCTCGTCCATGCCGACGACGTCAACGCCGTCGCCTATTCGCCCGACGGCGCAGTTCCTGGCGACGGCCTGCGAGGACGGGCACGTCTCCGTCTTCGAGGTCGCTTCGGGCCTTTCGATGGGCAGGGGCGTCGTCAACGCCCGGCTCGGCGGGGCGAACTTCCCGGCCATCGGGGTCGCCTTCGCCCCCGACGGCCGCAAGCTCTTCGCCTGGACCCGCGACGGCGCCGGCGGGCTCTGGACCTTCTCCCGAAGCCAGAAGATTCAGCCCGACTACGGCTTCCAGATCACCGACAAGCCCGTCGCATGCGCCGCGTTCTCGCCCGACGGCGAGGCCCTGGCCACCGGGGCCGGCGACGGGTCGATCACCCTCTGGGATGTCCGCACCGGCAAGCCGTCGGCGACCCTCCAGAAGCCGGGTGCGGCGGCGGTCGCGGCCCTCGCCTTCTCGCCGGACGGCCATCTGCTGGCCTCCACCGGCGTGTCCGGCGCAGCGGGCCGCGGGCTCTCCGCGGTGGTGAGCCTATGGGTCGTCGCCTCTCGTGCCCCTCTCGCCACCCTCGAAGGCCCGACCCGCAGGATCACCTCGATCGCCTTCGACCCCGACGGAAAGTCCATTGCCGCCGCGAGCCAGGACGGGGCGATCAACCTCTGGCGGGTGCCGACGCCCGCGGACCAGACCGTGGCGCGCAGACCTCTTCCAGCCGACCGCCACCATGCCGCAGATCGGCCGCGACGCCGAGCCGCGCGGAGCTTCCGGCGTTGCCCCGCGCGGCCCGTCGGCCCGGCGAGCCGGTCCGGCCCACGCCCGACACGCCCGGTGCCGACCCGTTCGCGAGGCCGGAGGTGGCCACGCAACCGACGCCCCGCGCCGTCTCTCCCCGCCGCGCCCCCCGCCGACGCCCGGCACGACCCCTTCGAGCCGACCGCGCCGCGGGACGGTGCGGGCGGGCTCGCCGTCGGCCGCCGCGCGCTGCCCGACGGGGCCAGGCCCGAGGGCGAGGCCGAGGGCTCGGCCGTGCTCGCCCTGGCGGCCTCGCCCGACGGAAAGACGTTCGCCACCGGCTCGGAGGACGGCGTCGTCCGCATCCTCGACGTCGGCTCGCGGCGGGTCATCCGCGAGTTGAAGGGGCACTCGGCGCCGGTCGTCGACGTCGCGTATGGACCCGACGGCAAGACGATCGCCTCGGTCGCCAGCATCAAGGACGGGCGGGGCGAGGTCTTCCTCTGGGACATGGGCTCCGGCAGGCCGCGCAGCGTCCTGGCCCGCCGCGCGGATCCCCGTCCCGATGGCGCTGGCCCTCTCATCCGACGGCGGGACCATCGCCGTCGGCTTCTCGGACGGCTCGATCCGACTGTACAGACCCGCCGACGAGGCGCCGATCGCGACGATGAAGGACCACCAGGGCAAGCCCGTCCGCGCCCTGGCCTTCGCCCCCGACGGCCAGCTGCTCGCCTCGGGCGGGGACGACGGCACGATCGAGGTCTGGACGCCCGAGGGCCGCCGCGTCCGGACCCTGCCCGGCAACGGCCAGCCGATCGCCGCGCTGGCCTTCGCGCCCGACGGCAAGACCCTCGCGGCCGGCGCCGGCCGGTCCGTCATCCTCCTCGACCCGAATCAGGCGGGCCGAGAGCGGGCGGACGATCCTCACGCTCCGCAAGTGCGAGGTCCTCGCCGTCGCCTTCTCGCCCGACGGCAAGTCGCTCGCCGCCGCCGGCGGCAACGTCGCGGCCAGGGACGGGATGACGGAGGTCGAGCGGAAGATCAAGATGCTCGAGGAGGCGGAGATCGACAAGAAGCGGGAGGTCAACGAGAAGCGGAACGCGATCAAGGAGCTGCAGAAGACCCACGGCGACATCGACGTGGCGGGGGCGAAGGACCGCAACACGGTCACGATCGAGGAGTACCGCCAGCTCAGCAACGAGCTGCTGCGCGTGCAGATCGAGATCGTCAAGGCCGAGGCGCAGCTCGCCCAGCTCCAGGCCGACCAGCCGGCGGCGGAGGCGCGGGAGGCGACCGAGGCCGACCTGGTCCGGCTCTTCTACAGCGACAAGCGGGTCGCCGCGGCCCGCGAGCGGAGGGACCTCGCCGAGGAGAAGTACAAGGCGATCAAGAACAAGGTCAGCAACCTGGCCGACCCGGCGGTCCAGCGGCCGCTGAAGGACCTGAAGGAGGCCCAGGCCGACCTCGACGCCCTGTGGAAGGAGATGAAGCCGCAGCTCGAGGCGTGGGCCCGGCGGGGGGTCACGGAGGTCGGCGGCGCGGAGAACCCGCTGCGGGCCGCCGAGGCGACGCTCGCGGCGCTCAAGGCCCAGGAGCTGAGCCTGACCGACAAGCTCAACACGCTCAACATCCGCAAGCGGGCGGAGGGCGATCGCGGCCGTGTCGCTCGAGTTCGACCGGATGGACCTGAACCGCGCCGAGCAGTACCTCGACACGATCAGCCGGAACCTGGCCGACCTCAGGTTCGGCCTCGCCGCCGAGGTCAAGCCGGCCGCGGATTATCAGAGCCTGTCCGAGTTGCGCGTGTGGGAGGTCGCCTCGGGCCGCCAGTCGCGCGGGCTGATCGAGGCGGGCGGATGGATCAACGCGCTGGCCTTCACCCGCGACGGCCTCACGGTCATCGCCGGCGGCGGCACGCCCGGCACGCCCGGCTTCGCGACCCTCTTCGACCTCGGCACCCCCGCGGCCGACCCCGTCCTGCCCGACAAAGTCCCGGCGCCGTTCTGATCGGACGGCGCACCGCGACCGCGGATTGGGTTCGTTTCGTCCGAGGAGGCCCTTCGGGGCGAACCCTGGCGAACGAAGCTGCACATAACTTGCACGCTCGGGTTCGCTCGGCGCCCGGGACCCGACCCCGGGTCCGTTCGGCGGACCCGGACGCGGCGGTCCGGGGAGGGCCGGCGGATCAGCCGAACGCCCGCATCGCCGCCGCGGCCGTCTCGGTCGTCCGGGCGTCGTCGTTGTGCGACAGGTCGTGCAGCGCCCGGTCGAACCGGCGTCCGGCCGTCCGCAAATAGAGGTCGGCCGAGGACCGGTCGAGGTCCGTCGCGCTGCCGTTCGACAAGGCCCGGTCGATCCTCGCCAGGGTGCAGGCCGAGGTGACCAGGGCAATGGCCGCGTCGGCGATCCGCTCCTGGACGTACTGCATCTCCAGGATCGCCTCGCGGTGCCTCATGAGCGACCGCTCGATCGCCCACGCGAACGAGCGGACCCGCCGGCCCAGCGCGTGGGCGTGCGGACGGAGCGAGTCCGAGACGACCGGGACGTGCGGCGTCGTCATCGCCCGGTGCATCCGGACCGAGCCGAACCGCCAGAGCGTCGGCAGGGTCCTGAGCGGATTCTTCAGGCCGCCCAGCGTCGCCTTGAAGCCCTCGCCGACGTCGCGCATGCCGACCAGGGCGATGAACGCCTTGAGGACCTCGTTGGCCCCCTCGCCGATCGTGTTGAGCCGGGCGTCGCGCATCATCCGCTCGAGCGGCTCGTCGAGGAAGAAGCTCGAGCCGCCGTAGATCTGCATCGTGTCGTAGACGCTCTGCCAGAGCTCCTCGGTGGCGAAGACCTTGAGCATGGCCGTCTCGAGCATGTAGTCCTCGGCCCCGCGGTCGATCAGGGCGGCGGTCTCGTAGGTCGTCGCCTCCATCGCGAAGGCCGTGGCGGCGATGAAGGCGATCTTCTTCTTGACCAGCTCGAAGTCGGCGAGCGGCCGGCCGAACTGGCGGCGGCGGCAGGGCGTGCTCGGTCGCCATCCGCAGGCACGTCCTTGGCGACGCCCGTGCAGCTCGCGCCGAAGGTCGTCCGGCCGAAGTCGAGGACGGTCAGGGCGACGCGCAGACCCTTGCCGAGCGGCCCGAGGATGTTCGTCGGCCGGCACGGGCATGTCGTGGAAGGCGAGCCGGCCGGTGGCCGTGCCGCGGATGCTCGCCTTCTCCATCCGCCGCTCGACGACCTCGAAGCCCGGCATGTCGGGCGTGACGAGGAACGCGGTGATCCTTCGTCTCGCCCCCCTTCGGGTCGGGCGTCCGGGCCATCACCGTCAGCACGCCGGCGATCCCGCCGTTGGTGATCTAGCGCTTCGTGCCGTTGAGGATGTAGGTCTTGCCGTCGGCGCTGGGCGTGGCGGTCGTCTGGACGTTGGTGGCGTCGGAGCCGGCCTCGGCCTCGGTCAGCGCGAACGCGGCGAGCTTCGCGCCGCTCGCCAGCTCCGGCAGCCACCGCGCCTTCTGCTCGGCCGTGCCGAACAGCAGCAGGGCCCGGATGCCGATCGAGTGGTGGGCGTTGACGAAGACGGCCGTGCTCGCGCAGTGGCCGCCGATGACTTCCATGATCCGGCAGTAGCCCGACTGCGAGAAGCCCCGGCCGCCGTACTCGACCGGCGCGGTCATGCCGAGCACGCCGAGCCGGCCGAGGCCGTCGACGACCGACTGGGGGATCTCGGCGTCGCGGTCGATGGCGGCGGCGTCGATGCTCGACTCGGCGAACGCGCGGACCTCGGCGACGGCCCGGTCGACGATCGGCGCGCTCGGCCTCGGGCAGCTCGGGATAGGGGAAGAGCGAGCCCGGCGTGGAACTCGCCGAGGAAGAGGGCCTTGGCGAAGCCCTCCTTGCTCGGCCCGGAGAACAGGAGCTCCTCGGCCTGGCGGACCTGCTTCGCCCGCTCGGCCTCGCTCATGCCGCCGTGAGCCGGGGGACGTTCCGGTGCCGCGATGCCCATGCCGACCTCCGTTCCGGGTGCCTGGATCGGTCCTCGCACTTCCCAGGGAATTCTAGGACGACTCCGGCCCGAGGAATAGGTCGAGCCCCGCCGCCCCGGTATCATGGCGATTCGCCCCGATTGATCCGCGCGAGGCCCGACCATGTCCGACGTACGCTTCGGCGATGCCTGGCGGCTCGAGCGCAAGGAGCACGGCGTCCGCGTCCTCTGGCTCGACCGGCCCGGGACGGCCGAGAACAGCCTCGACCGCCGCGCGATCGTCGAGCTGGGCGAGGCCGTCGCCGCCGTCGCGAAGGACGAGGAGGCACAGCTCCTGGCCATCCGCAGCGCCAAGCCGAAGGGCTTCTGCGTCGGCGCGGACCTGCATCCGTTACGAAGGGGCCTTTCCTCCGTCGAGCTGAAGGGCCTCGGCCGGATCGGCCTGGAGACCTTCGACCGGCTCGAGGCGATGGCGATCCCGACCGTCGCCATCATCCACGGCGCGTGCCTGGGCGGCGGACTCGAGCTGGCGCCTGGCCTGCCGCGACCGGCTGGTCGTAGAAGGTTCCGTGGCCATGCTCGGCATCCCCGCCGTGAAGCTCAACCTCGTCGCCGCGTGGGGCGGGCTGGAGCGGCTGCCGAGGCTCGTCGGCATGACCAAGGCCCTCGACCTGCTCGTCTCGGGCCGCTCGATCGACGAGGCCGAGGCGAACCGGATCGGCCTGATCGACGCGATCGTCGCCGAGCCCCGGCTCGACATCGAACTGGCCCACCTCGCGACCCGCCCCGGCCGGATCGAGCCGGCCCCGTGGCCGCCCGAGTGGGGCCGCGACGAGGTCGTCCTGCTCCGGAAGCGCGTCCGAGCCGGAAACGACGAGCACCGCCGCGCCCGCGAGACCATGCTCGACGCCATCGAGGCCGACCTCACCAAGGGTCGCGAGGCCGCCCGCGACGTGGCCGTCGCCGGGCTTGCGAGCCTGGCGCGGACGCGCGAGGCCCGCGAGGCGATCGAACATTTCTTCACCCGGCCGGGCCGGACGGGGTGACGGGTCGGCTGACGCGATCGGGGCTCGGGGATTATGCTGGGGACGTCGATCCGATGATTTCCCGGAGCGCCCCCGCCATGCCCGATCGCCCCGCCGGTAACAAAGGACCGCGGAACAAGCCGAAGCCGAAGGGCGGGCTCCGGCTCCAGCGGCTCGATGATCGCGCGTTCGCGCTCGACCATCCCAAGTGCGTCCACGAGATGGAGCTCGACTACGCCGAGGGGATCGAGCTCCGCCGCGAGGGCGACCCCGAGGGGGCCCGCGACGCCCTGCGCTATGCCTTGCAGGGCTGCGGCGACAACATGTGGGTCCACATCGCGCTCGGGCTGATCGCGCTGGAGGACTTCAACGACCCGTCGCTCGCCCGCGGCCACTTCGGCTACGCATTCGAGCTGGCCGAGCGGGCCATCCCGCGCAACTTCACGGGCATCCTGCCCCGCGAGCACCCGGCGAACCAGCCGCTTTATGACGCCATCGACGGTCTCATTCGCTGCCACGAGGCTCTCGGCCAGCGTCCGCTGGCGGACGAGCTGCGCGGGCAGGCGCGGCGATGGGTCGGGGGAAGCTGAAGGACCGGGGGCGATCGCGTCGAAGAATGGATTAAACCTTCGGCCGTCACAGGAGGATGAGATGCACGCCCTTCTATCGGTCTGGGCAATTACGTCGGCCAGTCTTCTCGGCCCGATCTCGTCTTGCCACGATGACGAGGTCGAGATTCCGGTCTCTGAAGTTCCCGCGGCGTTCCGCAAAGCCGCCGATGAGGCCGTACCGCGAGCCCAATGGGACAAGGGCGGGCGTGAGGTCGTCGAGGGCGGGGAGACTTATTACTCCCTCTCCGGCAAAGACGCCCGAGGGCGGGACGTCGAAGTGCAATCCGACTCAGACTGCGGACTATCTTTCGTGACCACGGATATTGTGGAGGGCGATGTCCCGGACATCGTCATGCGCGCCTTGAAGAAGGCCGCACCCCAATTTCATCCGACACGATTCGTCGAAGTGACTCGCGGTAGCAAGCTCGAAGGCTATGGGTTCGAGGGAGAGCCAAAGGATAAAGTGGCCGGGGCGTTCGTCGACTCCGATGGCAAGAAAGTCCAGTTGTGCGACGAGGACAGCAATCCTTTGTAATTTTTTCGCAACTCCCGTCGCCCGTCCGACTTGGTTTCCGACTTGAGCGTTTTTCGGGTTGCGGAGAAATTCGTTAGGAGATAGAAGGTCGTCCGCACGGGACTCGGGGCGAAGGGAATCGCATCCGTCCCCGCGGGCAAGCGACCGCGACGGGCGGCGGACGTCTCAGGGATGACACCACGATGAGCTTCTGGCGTGCGGGCGAGACCGACTTCCCCAGACCCGGCGCGGACGGGCCGGCGGGCGCGCGCTGGGCGATCGTCCAATGATCGTCCGACCGGCCGCCGGTGGCGCGGTGGAAGCACTCGCCCCGGCGAAGCTCAACCTCTTCCTGGAGATCCACGGCCGGCGCGATGACGGCTATCACGACCTCGAGTCGCTGATGGTCGCCGTCGACCTGCACGACACGCTCACCTTCGCCGACGACCCGTCGGGGCGGATCACCCTCCGCTGCGACGACCCGACCTTGCCGACCGGGCGTGACAACCTGGTCGTGAAGGCGTCGGAGGCGTTGAAGGCCGCGTCGGGCACGGATCGCGGCGCGACGATCGAGCTTCGCAAGGCGATCCCGGCGCAGGCCGGATTGGCCGGCGGCTCGAGCGACGCGGCGAGCACGCTGGCGGCGCTGGACCTCCTGTGGGACCTGCGGATGCCTCCCGACCGACTGGACGCCCTGGCCGGGACGATCGGCAGCGACGTGGCGTTCTTCCGGCACGGCCCCGCGGCCGTGTGCCGGGGCAAGGGGGATGTGGTGGAGCCGCGTGCCCTCCCCGGCGACCTGACGTTCGTGCTCGTCTGCCCCCCGCTCGGCGTCGGCACCGCCGACGTCTACCGCCGCCTGACTCCGCCCGAGAGGCCCCGGCCGATCGGGCCGTTCCTGGAGGCCCTGGCGAGCGGCGAGACCCGGGCGATCGGCGCAGGCCTCTTCAACCGGCTCCAGCCGGTAGCCGAAACCCTGTGCCCGGCCCTCACCCGGGTCCGGGATGCCTTGGCCACCGTGGGGGACGACCTCCTCGACGGGCACCTGATGAGCGGGAGCGGCTCGGCCTACTTCGGCCTGGCCCGCGACCCCGACGCGGCGCGGGTCGCCGCGGCGCGGATCGCCGCGCTCGACCTAGGACGGGTCCGGGTCGTCACCTGCCGTCCTTGAGCCGTGAACGATTCGCAACACGCATCGTAAAGGAGTACGACCGTGGAGATCACCGAAGTCCGCATCAAGCTCATGGAGGACAACTCGGGCAGCAACGAGCGGCTGCAGGCGTTCTGCAGCATCACGTTCGACGACATGTTCGTCATCCGCGACCTGAAGATCATCGAGGGGGCCAAGGGCTTCTTCGTGGCCATGCCGTCGCGGAAGCTGACCGATCGCTGCGGACATTGCGGCACCAAGAACCACCTGCGGAGCCGGTTCTGCTCCCAGTGCGGCTGCCGCCTCGACGAGAACCGCGCCATCCGCGACGCCGACGGCCGCGCCAAGCTGCACGCCGACATCGCGCACCCGATCAACTCGATGTGCCGGGAGAAGATCCAGGGCGCCGTGCTCGCGTCGTACGCCGACGAGCTCGAGCGATCCAAGCTCCCCGGCTACGTCTCGCGCTACGACGACCTCGACGGTGGCGAATACGACGCGACGGTCGAGACGTCGGCGGCCTCGGCCTCGGGCCACGGCGAGCCGCCCCTGCGCCGCGGCCCGCTCCGCGGCCACACCCAGCACAACCGCAACGGCGGCTCGGTCCTCCGCGGCCCGCACGTCGCGGCCCGGCGGGAATCGGCGCCCGAGGGGATCGCCTCCGAGCCGCACCGCGGCGAGGCGGGGTTCGGCAACGGGCTCTGATCCCCCCGTGCGATCCTCAAGCGATCGTCGAACGGCCCTCCCCATGTGCGGGGAGGGCCGTTTCGTTTGAAGATGGTGGCGTCGCTTTGGTGGCTGGGGTCTCGTCTTCGAGAGCCTGGCGCGACGGCCTGCGACACCGGGGTCTCGAACACGAGACCCAGCCACCCGGATCGGCGTTCCGCCTTTTTCAGGGCCCAGCGACCCGCGCGCTCTACTCGACCCATTCGAGGGGGACCGGGTCGGGTCGGAGCCCGTTGCTCCCGGCCGCTTCGAACCAGCCGGCGCTGGACCACATCCAGTCCGAGGCACGGGCCGCGAGGCCGCGGCGGACGGGATTCTCGTGGATGTAAGCAATCGCCGCGGCGAGGGTGCCGGGTTCAGTGATATTACGGTCGTAGCCGCCGCCCGATTGCCAGAAGAGCCGCTCCACGGCACCGCCCCGGGTCCGCGTGAGCTTCGGGAGCCATTCAGGTGCGTGCGATTCGACGTACGCGATCGCCCTCTGGCCGACCGGCTGCTTGATGGCCTTGAGAATCGACGAGACGCCAGCTCCGCCGGTGTGCGGCCGCACGACGAGATGCGCGTGCTCGGGCATGAAGACGTACGCCCAAAGGGCGAAGTCAAGCCGACGTCGCGCCCGTCAATTGCGTGCGCGAACCAGAGGCACGTCCGCTCCGCCTTCAGGAATCGGAAGCGTCGGTAGCAGGTGAAAGTCAATTCGTGAGCGTGCCCAGGCTCGTCGAAGCTGCGGCGCCTGCGGACGCGGAGACGGTAGTCCATCGCGCCTAACTATAGGTCGCCAAAGGCCCGGGTGGCTGGGGTCTCGTCCTCGAGACCCCGGTGTCGCAGGCCGTCGCGCCGGGGTCTCGAGGACGAGACCCCAGCCACCCAGCCGCCTATACCCCGAGCAGCCGCCGCGCGTCGGCGACGCCCGGCGCCGGGTGGCCGTACTCGCTCGCGGTGACGCGGGCCAGGGCCGGCGAGGTGCCGCCAGCGGAAGGCCGGGCGAGTCGTGGCGAACTCCTCGGTGACCGTCCGGTAATACTTCTCGGCGTGCAGGGCGCCGTCCTCGCTGATCGCGTAGCCGAGCAGCAGGTCGAACGACCGGCCGCGCCGCGCCGCCGAGCTCGCCGTAGCGGTGGACCAGGGCGCAGGCGCGGGCCTGGTCGTTGGCCTCGATCGCCGTCCTCGGCCTCGGCGAGCAGGTCGCCGGGCGCGACGTCGCGGACCGACTCGCGGTGCTCGGCGAGCGGGTAGGGCTGCGGGTTCAGTCCGCCCGCCTGGCCCGCGGTGTGGTAGGCGCCGACGATCAGGCTCGCGCACCGCGTTGCGGCGGTTGCTGACGCGGGCGATGTTCCGCCAGGCGTTGGCCGCGTCGGAGGCGTGGACGCCGACCGAGGCGCCGTGGACGCTGCCCTTCGGCTTCCCGGGCTCGTCCTTCTTGCGGCCCGGGTCGTGGAGGACGAGCTGGTTGGCGGCCAGCGAGATCGCCTCGCCGACGGCCTCGGGCGCGATCCCCTCGGCCAGGGCCGCGGCGACGGCGTCGGCCGCCTTCGATCGATCGCGACGCGTAGATCGTCATCGCCATCCGGTCGATCCAGGCGTCGTCCGGGCGGCGGTCGCCGGCGGGCGCGATCGACGAGCTTGTACTGGTCGAGCAGCTTCGGCAGGAGCGGCCGGAGTGCATCGGCCGTCTTGTACTTGCGGACGTTCGCCTCCTCGTCGACGCAGAAGCGGACCGACTGGCGGAGCATCGTGTGGGCGTGCTCCTTGCCCGTCAGGTCGAGCAGCGCCCACGAGCGCCAGGCGAGGACGACGCGGTGGACGTTCGTGTTGTCCTGGACGAGGTACTGGAGGTCGTTGTACGCCTCGTCGAGCGGCCCGCGCGCCAGCGCGGCGAAGGCCCGCTCGGTGCCGGCCATGTCCTGGCGGCGTGCCAGGTCGCGGAGGGCCTCGGGGCTCGGCCGATTGCCCGGGGAAGCGTCGGCGTCGATCGGGTGGAGCGTCTCGTGGTCGCAGCCGCCCGATCTGCTGCATGTGGCTCGTGTTGCGGTAGAGGACCTTCAGGACCGGCAGGGCCCGCTGCGATCCTCGGGCAGCTCGCGCGACATGTGGTAGGCGGGGGCCAGGGCCATGAGCGCGTGGTAGCCGTCGTAGTCCTGCCCGCCGAAGGCCCGGGCGTTGGCCAGGGCCGCGGCGGCGACGAGCTCGCGGAGGTCGGTCCCGGCCCGCATCCGACCCAGGACGGCCGGCAGGAGCTTGTCGGCGGGCGTGTCCTGCATCAGGTCGACGAGCGGCTCCATGGCCCCGAACGTCAGGTGCGCCTTCGACTCATCCGCCAGGGCGGCCGGCGCCAGGCCCAGGTCCTGGGCGAGGGTCGACCCCACGCTGGCCACGAGCATGCCCCGGCCCACGTCCACGAGGAACTCGCGACGACCGTAGCGATTCATGACCCGTCTCCCCCGGCGCTCTGCGCCCGTTGAAGTCGACCCGCCCGTTCTGGACCACCCGCGGAGATTGCCTCCGCTTGCCTCACGCCCGACGATACGCCCGCCGGCCGGAAAGTTCACCAATTTTTTGATCCTTTTCCGCGGACCCGGCGTGCGCCTCGACGCCGCACCGGGCCGGTAGCGTCTCCGTTTGGGTCGCGGCTCGGGTCTGGGCCGCCGTGATGGCCCGTCGGCCCCGCTCGCCCCCTGCCGGGGCCGCATTACCGACCGAAGCTAATTTTCCGCAAGTCAAAGAATAGTAAGGCGTTAATCGCGGTTTTCGGGGCCGGCCCGGCCTTGGCGATCCCGGCCGACCGGCTCAGAGAATCCGCCTCAAACTATTTGATGGAAACACTTTACGTTGAATTGGCTTCGGTCCGTACTGCGGCCCCCGCCGGTGTCAATCTGGGGCACCCCGGACCGAGATCCAGGCCCAAACGGAGACGCACACCGGACTGCACCGAGGCGAACGAAACCTGGACGCTCGGGTTCGGTCGGCGCAGCCAGCAAGGGGGCGCGCCGGGTTCGCTCGCCGTGGGGGACGTGCCGGATCGCGACCCGCCCGAACGCCGGGATCCAGGGGTCACTCGCGGCGGCTTGCCGGGGCCGGGTTGTTGTCCTAGGGTTCCCGCGACCCCGCCCCGCCATGATGCCGAGGGGCGGCCCGCCGGCACCGGACGACGCCATGCCCATCCCGATCCGACTGGTCTGCGCCTACTGCCTGGCGAGCGTCGAGGCGTCGGCCGACGGGGACGCGCGGTCGCCGGCCAAATGCCCGTCGTGCGGGTCGCCGATCGAATATGCGCCGGGCATCGGGTTGAGCGGCTCGTCCGAGCCCCGGTCGTGGGCGACGAGTGAGCACACGCCGCAGTCGTCCTCGGCCCCGCCGCCGGCGACCGTGGGCCGGTTCGTCCTCGGCGAATGGCTCGGCGGGGGCGGCTACGGCGACGTGTTCCGCGCCTTCGATCCGAGGCTCGAGCGCGACGTGGCGCTGAAGGTCCTCAAGGGCGTCAAGCCCGACGCCAAGGCCACCGAGCGGTTCCTCCGCGAGGCCCGCGCGGCGGCGAAGCTCCACCACGACAACATCGTCGGCCTCTACGACGCGGGGCAGGACGGGGGCCGGCTCTGGATCGCCTACCGGCTGATCGAGGGGCGGACCCTCTCGCAGCTCCGCGACGAGAAGGCGCTCGGCATCCGCGAGGTCGTCGCGCTGGTCCGCGACCTGGCCCTGGCGCTCGATCATGCCCATCGGAAGGGGATCACCCACCGCGACCTGAAGCCGGCCAACGTGCTCGTCGACGGCCAGGGCCGGCCGCACCTGACCGACTTCGGCCTGGCCCGGCGGCTCGACCTCGACAGCGAGCTGACGGCCGAGGGAGCCGTGCTGGGCACCCCCGCCTACATGAGCCCCGAGCAGGCCGCCGGCCGCGCCCACAGGGCCGACGGGCGGAGCGACATCTACAGCCTGGGCGTGATCCTCTACGAGCTCCTTTGCGGCCGGCGCCCGGCCGACGTGCCGAGCGGCACGCCGCTCTGGAAGCTCGACCACGACACGCCCCCGCCGACCCCGCACTCGATCGACCGGGCCATCCCCCGCGAGCTCGACCGGATCTGCATGAAGGCCCTGGCGACCAACCCGTCTCACCGCTACCAGGAAGCCTCCGCCTTCGCCGACGCCCTCGACGAGTGGCTCCGCCGCGAGGGGGCGGGCTGGACGTCGCGCCGCGCGTTCGCGGGGCTCGCCGGCGTGGCCCTGGTGGCGACGATTGCGATGGTGGTCATGGGCATGCCCAAACATGGCGCCCCGGCGAAGGTCGCCCCGGACGGCGAGGTGCCGATCCTGGCGCCGATCCGCGGGATGGCCGAGCAGATCCACACGGTCCTCAAGCCGCCGGTCGAGGAGGAAGCGGCCCCCCTGCCGGCCAAGCCACGCGTCGACGAGCCCACGGCGGAGGCTGCTCCGTCACCGCCCGCGGATGAGGCGTCTCCGAGGCCAACGCCGCCGGCGCCCTCTTCGGTGGCGAAGCCGGCCGACACCCCCCCTGATCCATCGTTCCAGCGGTCGACCGACGCAATCCCGAGGGCCCCGCATTACGCGGTCCTCAGACTCCCTCCCTACGAGGAGATCCACGTCGAAGGGTGCCCTCGGTTGCCGGATCAAAAGGATCCGAATTACGGGGTGCATGTTCGGGAATTCACTGATATCGAGGAGGCGAGGAAGATGCCGCACATCGGCGAGTTCTGCGAGCGGTGTCCGGTGGACCGGTCGGGCGCGGCAGCTCCGCGCCTGGAGGCCGCCCCGCCGCGCCCCCGGAAGTCCGCGCGGAAGAAGTGATGTTCTCCTCGGGAGACTGACCTGCGGGTGCCTGGGGTCGAGCCGGAGGCGAGCCCCCAGTCCGGGGCCGGCAGACCGGGGGCTCGCCTCCGGCTCGACCCCAGGCACCCGTTCGGAAACATCCCGAATCCGATGGATTCCGTATCAGACCGCAGCTTGACCCCGCGCGCGCCGGCCCGACATACTGATCCCCATTGGTCTTGGCGATCGGCGCGTTCGGGGGGATCGGATGCCGGGCTGGGTCGGCTGGGTCGTCGGCGCGGTGGCGCTCGGGGCCGTCGGGCTGGTGTCGGCGCACTGCCTCACGATCGTCGCGGCGCTGGGGCGGCGGCTCGACGACCTGGAAGCGGGGCGCCGGGTCCGACCGGTCCGGAGCCGCGGGGTCGGGCCGCTCGGCCGGCTGGCCCGGCGGTTCAACGAGGTCGTGCCGGCGCTCGAGGCGCGGATCGGCCGGCTCGAGCGCGACGGGCTCCAGCTCCGCGTCGTGCTCGGCGGCATGGTCGAGGGCGTGCTCGCGGTCGACCCCCGGCGGAGGCTCCTGTTCGCCAACGCCAGCGCCGACGCGCTGTTCGGGCTCGATTCGAAATCGGTGGGCCGGTTCCTGCCCGAACTGATCCGCAGCCCGCAGATCCAGGAGGCGATCGAGGCGGCGCTCTCCGGCCCCGGCGTCTACACGGGCGAGGTGACGCTCACCGGCCGCGACCCGTTCCCCAAGCCCCACGCCCGGACCCTGGCCGTGCACGGGGCCCGGCTGCCGGGGCCGCCGCCGGCGGGGGCCGTGCTCGTCTTCCACGACGTGAGCGAGCTGAGGCGCCTGGAGCGGATGCGCCAGGACTTCGTCGCCAACGTCTCGCACGAGCTGAAGACGCCGCTCGCCTCGATCAAGGCGTACACCGAGACCCTGCTCGACTGGGCCCTGCACGACACCGAGGTCAACGTCCGCTTCCTCCACCGGATCGAGGAGCAGGCCGAGCGGCTCGAGCGGCTGATCCTCGACCTGCTCGACCTCGCCCGGCTCGACGCGGGCATGGGCGTGCTCGAGCCGGCGCCGATCGCGGTGGGGCCGGCCGTCCGCCGGTCCGTCGAGTCGGTCCGCGGCCGGGCGCAGGCGAAGGGGCAGGCGCTGGCCCTCGACCTCGGGCCACTCGACGACGCCACCACGGTCGTCGCCGACGAGGAGGCCATCCGCCAGATCCTCGACAACCTGCTCGACAACGCCGTGAAGTACACGCCCGAAGGGGGCTGGGTGCGCGTCGCCTGCTCCGCGAGCCCCGAGCAGATCGCGATCGAGGTGGCCGACTCGGGGATCGGCATCCCCCGGGCCGACCTCCCGCGCGTCTTCGAGCGGTTCTACCGCGTCGATAAGGCGCGGAGCCGCGAGATGGGCGGCACCGGGCTGGGCCTGGCGATCGTCAAGCACCTGATCCAGGCGATCGGTGGCACGATCTCCGTCACCAGCCGGCTCGGCGAGGGCACGCAGTTCACGGTCCAATTGCCCCGCGAGCGGGTCGCGCAACCGGCGCCGCACGCGTCCTCCGTCTCGTAGAAGTCGACCGCGGGCGTGGGCCTTCATACAATCCACATGGAGCCGTGATACCATCGTGCGGGCTCGGGAGTTAGGGTCGGGGCGACGTCGTGGTTGCCCGGCCTCCTCCGCCGTGCCCGCGGGGAGTGACGGGGTCTAGCCATGTCTGTGCTTACCGCCGATCTCGCCGCCAGTCGTCCCGCCCGGGTCGCGCTGTTGTTCGCGCTCATGATCTCCCGCCCGGCGACCGCGGGCGACCCACCGAAGGCGGATGTCCCGACCGGGCCCGCGCCCCGGGTCGAGGACTTCGCCCCGCCCGACGAGTTTGTCGATGCCGGCGGGATCAAGACCCACTTCGTCGCCCGCGGGACATCGGGCCCGCCGATCGTCTTCGTCCACGGCTTCGGCTCGTGTACCTATTCGTGGCGGAGGAACCTCGAGCCGCTCGCCGCGAAGGGGTTCCGGACGTATGCGATCGACGTCAAGGGGTTCGGCCTCTCGGCCAAGCCCAGGGACGGCCAGTATCATCTCGGGGCCTTCACCGATCACCTGCTCGCGTTCCTGGATGCGAAGGGGATCGAGCGGCCGGTGCTCGTGGGCAACTCGATGGGCGGGGCGGTGATCGCACGGCTGGCGCTGTTGCATCCGGAGCGGGTCGCGGGGATCGTCCTGGTGGACGCCGCGCCGCCCGACCTGGCCTTGAAGCCCCGCGAGATGGCCAGGGGCGGCGTGGCTCCGCCCTCGGCGCCGATCCTCAGCCTGGGCGCCGCGTTCGCCCCGGCCCTGGCGCGGGCCCTGGTGACGCGCGGGCTCGTCGAGCGGGGCCTGAAGACGGCCTACCACGACCCCAGGTTCCTGACCGACGAGGAGGTCGAGGTCCAGCTCCGCCCGATGATGATCGACGGCGCGGCCGAGGCCCTGGCCGCCCTGACGGCCTCGCCGACCGGCGCGATCGTGCCGAATCCGCCCCTCTCCGGGCTCAAGCCGCCGGCCCTGATCGTCTGGGGTCGGCACGACCGGATCATCCCCGTCGGCATGGCCGACTATTTCACCCGCGAACTGCCCAAGGCCCGCAAGGTCATCTTCGAGAAGTCGGGGCACATGCCCCACGTCGAGGAGGCCGACGCCTTCAACGCCCTGATGCTGGAATTCCTCGAGACGACCGCCCCTAACCCGAGATGAGCCGCCCCATGACCGCGACCGCCCTCTCCCAGGCCGGACCACGCCGCCTCGCCCTCGCCACGCTCGGCCTGCTGGCCGCCCTCCTGCCCGCGGGCTGCGGCGGCGGCGACGAAGAGACGCCTTCCGCGGGACCGGCGGGCGGGACCGCGTCGAAGTCCTCGAGCGGGGGCGGGAGCGTCGAGAGCACCGTCGATGTCGACGGCTCGAGCACCGTCTTCCGGATCAGCGACCGGGCGCGCGAGGCCTTCTCGGAGGTCGACCCGAAGGTCAACGTCATCGTCGGCAATCACGGCACCGGCGGCGGCTTCGGCCGCTATCTGAAGGGCGAGGTCGACGTCGTCGACGCCTCCCGCGCCGCCACCGAGGAGGAGGAGCTGAAGGCCAAGACCCAGGCCCTCGACTGGACCCGCTTCCTCGTCGGCTACGACGGGATCGCCGTCGTCGTCAACAAGGGGAACGACTTCGTCAAGGAGCTGACCGTCGCCCAGCTCAAGAAGCTCTTCGAGCCCGACAGCAAGGTCAAGACCTGGAAGGACCTGAACCCCGCCTGGCCGGACCGGAAGATCATCTTCTACACGCCCGACAAGGACTCGGGCACGTTCGAGTACTTCACCGAGGCGATCACCGCGAAGGGCAAGCAGCGCAGCGACATCCAGGCGAGCTCCGACGACAACTTCCTGGTCAAGGGCGTCTCGGGCGACACCGACGGCATCGGCTACTTCGGCTACGCCTACTACGCGGCCAACAAGGACACGCTGCGGGTGATCCCGATCAAGGCGAAGGACGACGCGCCGGCCGTCGAGCCTAACCTGGAGACGATCCTCAAGAAGACGTACACGCCGCTGGCGCGGCCGCTGTACATCTACGTGAAGAAGTCGTCGATGAAGCGTCCGGCGGTGGCGGCGTTCGTGAAGTACTACCTCGACAACATCGAGAATCTGACGAAGAAGGCGGGCTACGTGCCGCCGACCGAGGAGGACCGGGCGGCGAACCAGAAGGCGCTCGCCCCCGGCGGGACGGCCGCCTGAAGCGAGACGATCGAGAGGCCTCCGAGACCCTCCCGTGCCCGCGACGCTGACCGAATCCGAAGCCGCCCCCGGCGCCCGCTGGGCCGGGCACTCGCGCCTGGCGATGCTCCAGGAGCCGGTCGTCGCGGTCGTGCTCTTCGCCTGCGCCGCGGTGACGGTGCTGACGACCGTCGGCATCGTCGCCGTGCTCGGCGTCGAGGCGGTCGCGGTTCTTCGCCAGGCCGGGGGTCTCGGCCGTCGACTTCTTCCTCGGCACGAAGCTCGATCCCGACGGCACGCCCCCGCGGTTCGGGCTCCTGCCGCTGCTCTGGGGGACGTTCGTCATCGCCCTCGGCTCGTCGATCATCGCCCTGCCGATCGGCCTCCTGAGCGCCATCTACCTGAGCGAGTACGCCCCGCGGCCGCGTCCGCGCCCTGCTCAAGCCGGCGCTGGAGCTGCTCGCGGGCGTGCCGACGATCGTCTACGGCTACCTGGCGCTGCTTGCTCGTCACGCCCGCACTGAAGGCGTTGCTCGACGCCCTTCGGCCTGCGGGTCGAGACGTTCAACGCGCTCAGCGCCTGCATCGTCGTCGGCGATGATGGTGATCCCGATGGTGTCGTCGCTGAGCGAGGACGTGCTCTCGGCCGTCCCCCGCGGGCTCCGCGAGGCGGCGTACGGGCTGGGGGCGACGAAGTTCGAGGTCTCGACGCGGATCGTCCTGCCCGCGGCGCTCTCGGGCGTGGTGGCGTCGTTCATCCTGGCGATCAGCCGGGCGGTGGGCGAGACGATGGCCGTCGTGCTCGCGGCCGGGTCGCGGCCGCAGATCACGCTCAACCCGCTGACGTCGGTCGAGACGATGACGGCCTACATCGTCGCGGTCACCGGCGGCGACGCGTCGGAGGGTTCGCCCGAGTACCTCTCGCTCTTCGCCGTCGGGCTGTCGCTGTTCGCGATCACGCTGGTCCTGAACCTCCTGTCGGGGCTGGTGCTCCGCCGCTACCGGGAGGTCTACCAGTGACCGTCGCGTCCGGCTCCGACTTCGTCCCGAGGCGTTCCCGCCGCTGGCTCGGCCCGCTCTTCGGGGCGGTCTGCCTGCTGGCGACGACGATCGGCGTCGTCGTGCTCGGCGTGCTCATCTTCGCGATCCTCGCCGCGGCGATGCAGGGCGAGGAGGGCGAAGGGCTCTGGGCGTTGCTCGGCCGCCTCGTCCATTCGCTCAAGTCGATCGACCCCGAGCACGGCCGGCTTCCGCGGCGGGATCGTCGGCAGCCTCTGGCTGCTCGGGCTGGTCTTCGCGATGGCGATTCCGGTCGGCGTCGGCGCGGCGGTCTATCCTCGAGGAATACGCCCCGGCGGGCCGACTCCGCCGGGCGATCCAGGTGAATATCGCCAACCTGGCGGCCGTGCCGTCGATCGTCTACGGCATCCTCGGCCTGGCGGTGTTCGTCCGCGGGATGGGCATGAAGGCGGTCGCTCCTGGCCGGCGGGCTGACGCTCAGCCTGCTGGTCCTGCCGGTCGTGGTGATCGCGACGCAGGAGGCGCTGCGGACCGTGCCCGATCTCGCTCCGCCAGGCCGCGCTGGCGCTCGGGGCGACGAAGTGGCAGGTGGTCCGCGACCACGTGCTGCCCTCGGCCCTGCCGGGGATGCTGACGGGGACGATCCTGGCCCTGTCGCGTGCGATCGGCGAGACGGCGCCCGCTGCTGATGATCGGGGCCGCGGCGGGCATCTCGCGGCTGCCGAAGGGCGTCTTCAGCCGGTTCACCGCGCTGCCGGTGCAGATCTACAACTACGCCAAGGAGCCCGACCCGAAGTTCCAGGTCGTCGCCGCGGGCGGCATCCTGATCCTGCTGGCGATGCTCCTGACGATGAACGCCGCGGCCATCATGATCCGGAACCGGTACGGCCGCTCCGCCCGAGGCTGAGACGCCATGAGCCCGATCGTCCCCGAGGCCCAGGCCCACCGAGAGGCCCAGCCGATGCCCCCGAGGCCGAGCGATCCCCCCGCCCCGTCCCCGGCCGACGTCGGCGCCGGCAAGGCCGTGCTCGCGACGAAGGGCCTCTCCGTCTGGTACGGCCCGTCGCTGGCGCTGCGCGACATCACGATCGCCATCCCCCGCAACCAGATCACGGCCCTGATCGGCCCCTCGGGCTGCGGCAAGAGCACGCTGCTCCGCTGCTTCAACCGGATGAACGACCTGATCCCCGGCGCGCGGATGGAGGGCGAGATCACCTTCGACGGCGAGCGGATCGACGGGCCCGACGTCGACGCCGTGAGCCTCCGCCGCCGGATCGGCATGGTCTTCCAGAAGCCCAACCCGTTCCCCAAGAGCATCTACCAGAACGTCGCCTGGGGCGCGCGGATCAACGGCTACCGCGGCGACATGGACGAGCTGGTCGAGCGCTCGCTCCGCCGGGCCGCGCTCTGGGACGAGGTCAAGGACAAGCTCCACAGGTCGGGCCTCGACCTCTCCGGCGGCCAGCAGCAGCGGCTCTGCATCGCGCGGACGCTGGCGGTCGAGCCCGAGGTGATCCTGATGGACGAGCCCTGCTCGGCCCTCGACCCGATCTCGACGGCGCGGGTCGAGGACCTGATGGACGACCTGAAGGCCGACTACACGATCGTCATCGTCACCCACAACATGCAGCAGGCCCGGCGCACCAGCGACATGACCGCCTGCCTGATGCTCGACGAGGGGTCGGGCAACGGCCACCGGACCGGCATCATCGCCGAGTTCAGCCCGACCGACCGCCTCTTCACCAATCCCACGCGACCCCCGGACCGAAGCCTACATCACCGGGAGGATCGGATGACGACCCGAACGGCCGAACTCCGCGAACCCGCCGCCGCCGGAACCCACCTCCACGGAGCGATGCCGACGATGGCCAAGCCGAAGATCCTCGTGATCGAGGACGAGCGCTCGCTCGTCGAGGTCCTGAGCTACAACCTCGCCCGCGAGGGGTTCGAGGTCCTGACGGCCTACGACGGCCAGGACGGCCTCCGCCAGGCGCAGCTGAAGCTGCCCGACCTGATGGTGCTCGACCTGATGCTCCCGGTGAAGTCGGGCCTGGACGTCTGCCGGGACCTGCGGCGCGACTCGCGGACGCGGGAGATCCCGATCATCATGGTCACGGCCAAGGCCGAGGAGTCGGACCAGCTCATCGGCTTCGCGACCGGGGCCGACGATTACGTGACGAAGCCGTACAGCACCAAGGTGCTCGTCCAGCGGATCACGAAGCGAGCTGCGCCGCCGCCAGGGCGCCGACGACACCGGGGCCGGGGCGGTCTACTCGATGCCACGGGGTCGTCGTCGACCGCCACCGCCACCGGGCGCTCTGCAACAACGAGGAGCTGGCGCTGACGCCGACCGAGTTCCGCCTGCTCGAGACGCTGCTCCGCCAGCCCGGCCGGGCGTTCACCCGCCACGAGCTGATGGACGCCGCGATCGGCGAGGACGCCGTGGTCCTGGAGCGGACCATCGACGTCCACGTCAAGAGCCTCCGGAAGAAGATGGGCGAGGCGGCCGACCTCATCGAGACGGTCCGCGGCGTCGGATACCGATTCCGGGAGCCTCGGCCGGTCGAGTCGTGACCCTGGCCGGGGCCGGCGCGGCCGCGACCGCCGGCGCCTCGGCCGTCGCGGCCTGCGGCGCGGGCATCCCGCCGCGCCGCTGCTCCCGCAGCTCGGCGCGGACCACGGCGATCTCGCGCGGGGCCTCGATCCCGAGCCGGACCTGCCCGCCCTCCAGGCGCACGACCGTGACGCAGATCGTCGTCGCCGATGTAGAGCTTCTCCATCAGCTTCCGCGTCAAGACCAGCATGGCGTTCGTCCTCGATGCCGAGGGATCGAGCCCGCTCCTCGCGCCGACGTCCGCGGCGCCGCGGGGTCGCCCATACGGTGACTGTAGGTTACGTCCGGCAGTTTCGGGCAGTTCGGCCGGATTGCATGGATCTGAGCACTCCTGTACGGATAACGACGCATTCGCCCGCCCGCCTCGGGGCAGGGTCGAGGGAACAAACTCGGCGGCCCGTCGTAGGAACAGGTGGTCGCGCGCCGACGCCGCTTGACCCTTGGAGCGCTCCGCCGAATTATGGGAGCATGCGGTCGGGTCCCGCTTCGGTCGTTTCGGCCCGCGATTCGTTCGAGGATGATGATGTCGCATTCCGCCGTGATCGTGATCGGGTCGGGGTCCGCCGGCCTGACGGCCGCGCTCTACGCGGCGCGGGCCAACCTGGCGCCGATCGTCTTCGAGGGCAAGGAGCCGGGCGGCCAGCTCACCTGGACGACCGTCGTCGAGAACTTCCCCGGCTGGCCCGACGGCATCGACGGCCCCGAGCTGATGGAGAAGATGCGGGCCCAGGCCAAGAAGTTCGGCGCCGACTGCCGGTACGAGGCCGTCGTCGAGGTCGACCTGTCGAGGCGCCCGTTCCGCGTCGTCACCGCGACCGACCCGATCGACCCCGACTCGCCGAAGGCCGAGTACACGGCCGACGCCCTGATCGTCGCCACCGGCGCCACGGCGAAGACGCTGGGGGTCGAGGACGAGATGTTCTTCATGGGCCACGGCCTGGGCACCTGCGCCACCTGCGACGGCGCCCTCTACCGGAACAAGAAGGTCGCCGTCGTCGGCGGGGGCGACACGGCCGTCGAGGAGGCGACCTTCCTCACCCGCTACGCGTCGCAGGTCACGATGATCCACCGCCGCGACACGCTCCGCGCCTCGAAGATCATGCAGGACCGCGCCGCGGCCAACCCGAAGATCGACTACGCCTGGAACGCCGCGGTCGACGGCTACCTCGGCGAGCGCGAGCCGCATCCGTTCCTCACCGGCGTGCGGCTCCGCTCGACCGCCGACGACTCGACGCGGGACGTGCCGTTCGACGGCGCTCTTCCTGGCCATCGGCCATCGGCCCAACACCGACATCTTCCGCGGCAAGCTCGCGATGACGCCCGAGGGCTATCTGCTGAACCGGACGGCCCTGGCCTGGGACGGCGTCGAGGCCCCCGCGGGCCTCCGGCTCTCGGACTTCCCCAACTACGGGACGGCGACGAACGTCGAGGGGGTCTTCGCCGCGGGCGACGTGGTCGACACCCACTACCGCCAGGCGATCACCGCCGCCGGCTCAGGCTGCGCCGCGGCGATCGACTGCGAGAAGTGGCTCGAGCTGGTCAAGCCGCCGCATTAAGGCGGTCGTCACCGCGCGGGCCTCGGCCTGCAAGGCTCGCCTGCGCCCGGCCTTCCGCTGACTTTTCCGGCGGCTTGGTCTACAATGCCATTTACCACGTATTAAGATCGCGAGAATCCGTCTGCGCAGGGCTCGCCGCCCGGCCGTGATCCCGATGGGAATTGAGACGTTATGGAGAGTCGCCCGCCCCAAGAGCCCCCGCGCCGACCGTGCCGACGAATGGTCGCAAGCCGAACGGCACCGCCGGCGCTCGCCGACGCCCCCCTGGCTCTGGGTCTTCCTGATCGCCGTCGTCGCCCTCATCACCTGGCTGATCAAGCCGAACAACGAGGTGACGGTCAACTACATCCCCTGGTTCCAGGACCAGATCAAGGCCGACAACGTCGAGACCCTGACGATCCAGGGGAACAAGGCCCAGGGCAAGCTCCGCAAGGAGGCCTCGTACGAGACACCCGGCACCCAGAACAAGGTGACGGTCTCGAAGTTCGTCGCCTACCTCCCGCAGACCGAGGAGGCGGTCAACGACACGGTCAAGGCCCTGAACGACCGCAAGGGCAAGACCGCGGCCCAGCCCAAGATCGAGGTGCTGCCCCCCGAGGGGGCCAGCGGCCTGCTCTGGATGACGTTCCTCCTGCCGACGATCCTCTTCCTCGGCCTGATCTACGTCATGATGCGCCGGGCCCGCGACCAGTTCGACGGCGGCATCCTGGGCAACTTCGTCAAGAGCCCCGCCAAGCGGCACGACAAGTCCAAGCAGCGCACCACGTTCGACGAGGTCGCCGGCCTGGAGAACGCCAAGGCCGAGCTGCAGGAGATCGTCGAGTTCCTCAAGAACCCCGAGAAGTTCCAGCGGCTGGGCGGCCGCATCCCCAAGGGCGTCCTGCTCAACGGCCCGCCGGGCACGGGCAAGACGCTGCTCGCCCGCGCCGTCGCCGGCGAGGCGGGGGTGCCGTTCTTCTCGATCTCGGGCTCGGAGTTCATCCAGATGTTCGTCGGCGTCGGCGCCAGCCGCGTCCGCGACATGTTCAAGACGGCCAAGGAGAGCAGCCCCTGCATCCTGTTCGTCGACGAGATCGACGCCGTCGGCCGCGTCCGCGGCGCGGGGCTCGGCGGCGGCCATGACGAGCGCGAGCAGACGCTCAACCAGATCCTCACCGAGATGGACGGCTTCTCGCCCAGCGAGAGCGTGATCGTCCTGGCGGCGACGAACCGCCCCGACGTGCTCGACCCCGCCTTGCTCCGCCCCGGCCGGTTCGACCGCCACGTCACCGTCGACCTGCCGACGAAGAAGGGGCGGCTGGAGATCCTCAAGGTCCACACCCGCAACACCCCGCTGGCCGACGACGTCGACCTCGACGGGATCGCCCGGGGCACGGTCGGGATGAGCGGCGCCGACCTGGCGAACCTCGTCAACGAGGCGGCCCTGCTCGCCACCCGCGAGGACAAGGACAAGGTCGACTCGGCCGACTTCGAGGCCGCCCGCGACAAGGTCATCATGGGCGCCAAGCGCGAGGAGTTCATCTCGCCCAAGAACAAGCGGGCGACGGCCTATCACGAGGTCGGCCACGCCCTGGTCGCCTGGAAGACGCCGAACTCCGACCCGGTCCACAAGGTGACGATCATCCCCCGCGGCCGGGCCCTGGGCGTGACCCAGTTCCTGCCCGAGGAGGACCAGCTCAGCGTCTCCGAGAGCCAGCTCATCGCCCAGCTCTCGGTGCTCCTCGGCGGCCGGGCGGCCGAGCGGCTGATCTATCACGACCTGACCTCGGGCGCCTCCAACGACCTCGACCGCGTGACCCGGATCGCCCGGCGGATGGTCACCCAGTGGGGCATGAGCGACCGGATCGGCCCCGTCTCGTTCCGGACCTCCGACGAGCACCCGTTCCTCGGCCGCGAGATGTCCGAGGTCCGCGACCACTCCGAGCACACCGCCCAGGTGATCGACGAGGAGGTCGCCCGGATCTGCCGCGAGGCCGACGAGCGGGCCTTCCGGACGCTCGAGGAGAACCGCGACGAGCTCGAGCGGCGTCACCGAGGCCCTGATCGAGCGCGAGGTCCTCTCGGTCCGCGAGATCGAGGAGCTCATCGGCAGGCGGACCGGCGACCCGGCCGAGACGCCGGTCGAGGCCGTGGCCGTCTCGATGAACGAGCCCGAGTCGGAAATCCCCTGACCCGATCGCATCGCCCGGAGCGTTGCCGCCCGTGAGGCAAGAATCGTCGTCGAGCCCGCCCGTCGTCTGCGCGGGGGTGCTGGTGGCCGACCACCTGAGCACGCCGATCGACCACCTCCCGGCCGCCGGCGAGCTCGTGGCGGCCGACGAGCTCGTGCTGAACATCGGCGGCTGCGCCGCCAACGCCGCGATGGCGCTGGCACGGCTCGGCGTCGACGTCGCCATCTGCGGCAAGGTCGGCGACGACGCCTTCGGCCGGTTCGTGGCCGATGCGTTGAATGAGGCGGGTGTTGACGTCCGCGGCCTCGCCGTCGACCCGAATCACTGCCACGAGCCAGACGCTGATCGTCAACGTGAAGGGCCAGGACCGTCGCTTCATCCACAGCTTCGGCGCCAACAAGGGCTTGACGGCCGCGGACCTCGACCCGCTGATCGACCTGAAGCCGAGGGCCGTCTACCTCGGCGGCTACCTGATCCTCCCCGGCCTCGACGCTCACGAGCTGGCCGCGCGGTTCGCCCGCGCGCGAGGGCAAGGGGCCGTCACGCTCCTGGACGTCTGCACGCCCGGCCCCGGCGACTACCTGAAGCACCTGCTCCCCGTCCTGCCCGAGACCGACGTCTTTCTGCCGAACACCGACGAGGCGGCGCTGATCCTGGGCGAGTCCGACCCGGTCCGCCAGGCCGAGGCGTTCCACGCGATGGGCGCCCGCCGGGTCGTCATCACCTGCGGCGACCGTGGGTCGGTGATCGTCTCGGAGGGCCTGAAGGCCCGGCTCGGCACGTATCCCGTCGACTTCGTCGACGGCACGGGCGGCGGCGACTCGTTCGACGCCGGCTATACGGCGGGGCTGCTCTCGGGGCTGGATGAGATCGGTTGTCTGAAGCTCGCCAGCGCCGTCGGAGCGAGCTGCGTCCGGGCCGTCGGCACCACGGCCGGCCTCTTCAGCCGACCCGAGGCTGATGCCTTCATCGCCCGTCACGCGCTCAGAATGGAGAAGCTCACCTGACCCGCTCGCCTGACGTGAATCACGCGAGAAGGGCACGGCGGGCTCACTCGGGAGCGACGGCGAGCCAGGGGTAGCGTGCGGCCCGCTCGTATCTGAGTCTCGCCCGCCGCCAGTCATCCCTCATCCCCTTCACCCTCTCCAACTCGGCGCGGAAGTGGGCGCCTCCGTCGTCGGGCGGAGTGATGCCCGGAAGCTCCGGGAGTTGCCCCGTCTCCCCGAGGTCGGAGAGCACCCCGTCTGCCTGTTGTTCTAACTCCCTGAAGTAATTGGCTCGGCGGCGGTAATCAAGCGACCGACACAGAAGTACATAACCACCGATGGCGGTGCCGGCCAGCACGATGAGGATCAACAGCGTGCGGACCCGGAACCGGGGCAGGTACATGGATTGAATCTCCACGAAAGGGCGGCCCGATCTTAGGCGGGCCCACACAGGGTGTCACTGTCTCGTGTCGGACATCTCCCATCAAGAGAGGGCGATCTTCGATCTCAGGACAAAGCCTCGGGGAGCGGATCCTTCGCGATCCACTGGAAGAGCTGGATCGGGTGGCCCATCGGGTCGGCGAGGTGCACCGCGCGGTATCCTTCAGGACTATCCTTCGGCCCTGAGACGATCACACCCTCACGAACGATCCTCGCCCGGGCCGCCGCCAGGTCCTCCACCTGGAACGCCATCCCGATCGAACCCGAGCCCATCGCGGGGAGTCCACCCTTGATGGCCAGTCGCGTCGGCCCGGCGGCGAGCAGCGAGAAGTCGCCCGCCGGGTCGTCGAGCACCACGGTCAGCCCGATCATCTCGACGTACCAGGCCACCAGCCCGGCGCGATCCGAGGTGCGGATCTCGACGAAGAACAAGTTGGGGACAGCCGTTGGCGTTGTGCTCAAGCCGAGCGTCCCCCTAGGATATCGGGTCGAATGCCCATGTCGCGGAGCCTGCGAGGAGCGGAGATGGCCGACGAGACGCTGGACCCCCTGGAAGCCGCGCGACGGGAGAAGCTCCACAAGATCGAGGCCCTGGGCCTCGACCCCTGGGGCCATCGCTTCGACGATCACAAGGCCATCGCCGACGTCCGCCAGCTCCCCCTCCCCGACGACCCCGAAACGCCCGGCCCCCGCGTCCGCGTCGCCGGGCGGATCATGCTCCGGCGCGGGCAGGGGAAGGTCAACTTCCTCCAGCTCCGCGACTGGACCGAGCAGATCCAGATCTTCATCGGCAAGAACCAGGTCGGCGAGGCCGGCTGGGCCCTCGCCGCGGAGCTCGATCTGGGCGATCTGCTCGGCGTCGACGGCACTCTCGGCCGCACGAAGACCGGCGAGCTGACCGTCTTCGCCGAGGGACTCGACGTTCCTCGGCAAGAGCCTGCTGCCCCCGCCCGAGAAGTGGCACGGGCTGACCGACGTCGAGAAGCGCTCCCGCCAGCGCTACGTCGACCTGTTCTCGCAATCCCGAGAGTCATGCAGGCGTTCCTCGGCCGGACGAAGGTCCTCGCGGCGTTCCGCAAGGTCCTGGCCGAGCGCGGATTCGTCGAGGTCGAGACGCCCGACGATGCAGTCGATCGCCGGCGGCGCGGCGGCGCGGCCGTTCGTCACGCATCACAACGCGCTCGACCTCGAGCTCTACCTGCGGATCGCGCTCGAGCTGCACCTCAAGCGGCTCCTCGTCGGCGGCATGGAGCGCGTCTTCGAGATCGGCCGCGTCTTCCGCAACGAGGGGATCAGCCCCAAGCACAACCCCGAGTTCACCATGCTGGAGGCCTATCAGGCCTACGGCGACTACCACGCGCATGATGGACCTGACCGAGGCCCTGATCTGCGGCGCGATCGACGCGATCGACGGCAACTACCGCCGCCCCTGGGGCGAGCTCGATCGTCGACTTCACGCCCCCCTGGCCGCGCAGGACCTATGCGGACGTTATTCCAAGAGCATGCCGGCGTGCCGATGTCCGATCGCGAGGCCGTCCGCGGCGAAGGCCGAGTCGATCGGCCTCCCGACGGCCGGCAAGGACCACGACGTGATCGTCAGCGAGGTCTTCGAGGAGCTCGTCGAGGACGCCCTGACCGGCCCGATCTTCGTGATCGACTACCCGGCGGCGATCTGCCCGCTCACCAAGCGCAAGGCCGACGACCCGTCCGTCGCCGAGCGGTTCGAGCTGTTCGTCCACGGCATGGAGCTGGCCAACGCCTACACCGAGCTGAACGACCCGATCCTCCAGGAGGACCTGTTCCGCAGCCAGCTCGCCGGCCAGAAGGCCGAGGACTCGATGGCGACGATGGACGACGACTTCGTCCGCGCCCTCAAGCACGCCATGCCCCCGGCCGGCGGCCTGGGCGTGGGCATCGACCGGCTCTGCATGCTCCTGCTGAACAAGGCGAGCATCCGCGACGTGATCCTGTTCCCGCTGCTCCGGCCGCAGGCGGGGGATTAGACGGTATCGGATGTCGGCCTAGCACGCCTTCGGCCTTTCTGATACACGGGGGATCCTCGGACCGCCGTCGTCGGCCGTCGCCCCGATCCGTCGGACGCAAGGAGGCGTTCGTCGATGTACAAGTACCTGCTCTGCTGGCGGTATCTCCGCCACCGCTACATCGCGCTGGCGAGCGTGCGTCAGCGTGATGCTCGGCGTGGCGACGATGATCGTCGTGAACTCGGTGATGGCCGGGTTCTCGGACAAGATGCGCGACCGGCTCCACGGCGTCCTGGCCGACGTCGTCGTCGAGTCGCACGACCTCGACGGGTTCCGGAACTCGGACGAGGTGATGGCCCGGATCAAGCAGGTGGCCGGCGACGACGTCGTGGCGATGGCGCGCGACGATGGAGACGTTCGGCCTGATGAAGTGGACCATCAACGGCCACCCGATCACCCGGCAGGTCCAGATCATCGGCATCGACCCGAGCGAGCGGGCCAAGACCGGCGACTTCGCCGAGTTCCTCTTCGCCGACCAGGACGCGGTCGAGGCCAAGCCGCCGGTCCGGATGGCGCCGTCGTTCGACGATCAGCGAGAAGGTCAAGCGGAACCGCGCCGATGGGCCGGCTCCTCGACGAGGAGCCCGGGAACGGGCCGATGGACCGGCTGATCCAGCAGCAGATCGAGGCGGACGTCCCCGACTTCGGCGCGATCATCGGCTTCGCGGTCGGCCACGTCCATCGTCCCGGCGCCAACGGCAAGGGGGCCGACATCGCGATCGCCCCGCCGGGGACGCGGGTCGGCCTGGTCTTCCCCGCCGCGGGCGACCAAGCCCAAGCCGGGGTACGACGACTTCACGGTCGTCGGCTACTTCAAGAGCGGGATGAGCGAGTACGACTCGAACTCACGTCTACGTCCCGCTCGAGCGGCTCCAGGAGATGCGGCTGCTCGGCGACGGCGACGGGCCGGGGCGCCGTCAACCAGATCCAGGTCAAGGCCCGCAAGGGCGTCGACCTCGACAAGCTGGCCGTGGCGATCCAGACGGGCGCTCGACCAGCTCCAGCCCGACGCGCGTTCAAGGTCTCGACCTGGGAGCAGAAGCAGGGCCCGCTCCTGGCGGCGGTCGCCGTCGAGCAGAGCATCCTCAACATCCTGCTGTTCTTCATCATCGCCGTGGCGGGTTCGGCATCCTGGCGATCTTCTCGATGATCGTCGTCGAGAAGACCCGCGACATCGGCGTGCTGAAGGCGCTGGGGGCCTCGACCTCGGGCGTCCGCGAGATCTTCCTCGGCTACGGGCTCTCGCTCGGGCTGGTCGGCAGCGGCGTCGGGATGCTCGGCGGGCTGCTGTTCGTCTGGAACATCAACGAGATCGAGGACTGGCTGAGCAGGCTCACCGGCCGCAAGGTCTTCGACGACACGATCTACTACTTCGACAAGATCCCCACGCTGGTCGAGCCGGTCGACGGTCGCCTGGATCGTCGGCGGGGCGCTGGTCATCGCCGTCGCCGCCAGCATCTGGCCGGCCCAGCGGGCTTCGAAGCTCCGGCCGGTCCAGGCGCTGCGGTTCGAGTGACGTATTCGGAGTGCGAGTGACGAGTGCGGAGTGCGGAGACGAGCGGACCCGGTTGTCCGCACTCCGCACTCTTCACTCCGCATGCTCACGAACGAATCCCCAAGGAGACGAGCCGGATGGCGATCCACCTGGCGGCGAGCGGCCTGGCGAAGGCGTACCGCAAGGGCCGGAACGAGGTGCCGGTGCTCCGCGGGGTCGACCTGGAGGTCGAGCGCGGCGAGTTCGTCGCGGTCGTCGGCGCCAGCGGCTCGGGCAAGAGCACGCTGCTGCACGTGCTCGGCCTGCTCGACACGCCCGACGCCGGCTCGGTCGAGCTCGACGGGCAGCGGATCGACAACCTGCCCGACCGCAAGCGCGACGGCCTCCGCAACCGCACGTTCGGCTTCATCTTCCAGTTCTACCACCTGCTGCCCGAGCTCTCGGCGCTGGAGAACGTGATGCTCCCGCACATGATCCGCCACGGCGCCTGGCGCCTACTGGCCGAAGCGGAAGAAGGTCCGCGCCGAGGCGACCGGCGCTGCTGGAGCGGGTCGGCCTGGGCCACCGGCTCGACGCATCGGCCCTCCGAGCTCTCCGGCGGCGAGATGCAGCGCGCCGCGATCGCCCGGGCCCTGGCCGGCGGGCCGGAGATCCTGCTGGCCGACGAGCCGACCGGGCAACCTCGACGCGGCGCAGCGGCCAGGGGGTCCTGGAGCTGCTCCGCGACTTGAACCGCGAGCGTGGGCTCACTATGATGATGGTCACGCACGACCTGCCCATCGCCCAGCAGGCCGACCGGGTCGTTCGGCTCGCCGAGGGTCGGATCGAGGAGTGGGCCGCCGCGCCTGGCCTGAAGGGGAATCGCCCCCGCGCCGGGTGGCCTCGTCAGCTCGGCAGCCAGGAGCCCGCGTCGGATGAGCAGCCCCAAGGTCTACATCGGCGGCAAGCTCTTCGACAAGGCCGACGCCAAGATCAGCGTCTTCGACCACGGCCTGCTCTACGGCGACGGCGTCTTCGAGGGCATCCGCTCCTACTGCGGGCCGCGTCTTCCGCCTCGAGCCGAGCACGTCGACCGCCTCTACGACTCGGCCCGCGCCATCCACCTGGTCGATCCCGATGACCAAGGCCGACGATGGCCAAGGCCGTCGTCGACACCCTCAAGGCGCAACAAGCTTCGCGACGCCTACATCCGCCTGATCGTCACCCGGGGCGCCGGCAGCCTCGGCCTCGACCCGCGGAAGACGACCGACCCGCAGGTCATCATCATCACCGACTCGATCAGCCTCTATCCCGACGGAGCTGTACGAGCACGGCCTGAAGATCGTCACCGCCGGCGACGATGCGCAACCACCCGGCCGCGCTCAACCCGCGGATCAAGTCGCTGAACTACCTGAACAACATCCTCGCCAAGATCGAGGGGACCAACGCCGGCTGCCTCGAGGCCCTGATGCTCAACCACAAGGGCGAGGTCGCCGAGTGCACCGGCGACAACATCTTCGTCGTCCAGCAAGGGCGAGCTGCACACGCCGTCGATCGACGCCGGCATCCTCGAAGGGATCACCCGCGACGCCGTGATCGAGCTGGCCCGCGACGCCGGGCATCACGGTCGTCGAGCGGACGATGGACCGCCACGACATCTACACGGCCGACGAGTGCTTCCTGACCGGCACGGCCGCCGAGGTGATCCCCGTCGTCGAGTCGACGGCCGGCCGATCGGCAACGGCAAGCCCGGCCCGATCACGCACGACCTCCGCCAGCGGTTCCACACCCTCGTCCGCGGCGAGGGGCTGACGAGATCGCGCGATGCGACATGCTCGAGATCCGCTCGATCCTGGCCCCGACGGACTTCAGCGACGCACGCCGCGAAGGCCCTCCGCTACGCCTGCGGCCTGGCCGAGCGGCTGGGGGCGACGCTGCACCTGCTCCACGTCCTGCCCGACGTCGTCCCGACGGCCCCCGACCTCGTCGCCGGCGACCCGACCTGGTCATCGCCCCGGCCCTGCCGCCCGACTACTATCGCGAGACCGAGGCCGAGTCGCTCGAGGCCCTCGGCCGCGTGCTCGACCCCTCCTGGGGCGCCGTGCCGTCGGTCGAGACGGCCGTCCGCTGGGGCGACCCGGTCGAGGAGATCGTCGACTACGCGAAGGACACGGCGCATCGACCTGATCGTGATCGCGACCCACGGCCGGACCGGCCTCGGCCACGTCCTGCTCGGCTCCGTCGCCGAGCGGATCGTCCGCGAGGCGCCCTGCCCGGTCCTGACGATCCGCGACCGGTCGATCGACCACCTCCGATCACGCGTAACGGAGGACGCCCCGTGCGATTCGCCCCCGCCGCCTCGGTCGCCCCGTCGCAGATCCGGGCCATCGCCGACCTCGCCGACGATTATCCCGGCACCCTCCGCCTCTTCTACGGCGAGGACACGCTGCCGACGCCCGACTTCGTCAAGGACGCCGGCCGCCGCGGCGATCGCCGAGAACCTCACCTACTACACCCCCAACGCCGGCTACCCCGAACTGCGGCGGACCATCGCCGAGCAGGTCCATCGGCTCCACGGCGTCGACGTCGACCCGATGAGCGAGGTGGTCGTCACCGCGAGCGGGATGGTCGCGATCAACCTCGCGTGCCAGGCGACCGTCGGCCCGGCGACCTCGGCGCTCGTGCTGACGCCGCTCTGGCCGAACATCGCCGCGGCCATCCGCGTCGACGGGCGCCGAGGTCATCGAGGTCCCGTTCGCCCTGGCCGGATCGGGCGAAGACCTCCACTTCGCGCTCGACTTCGACCGCCTCGAGCGGCCGTCCGGCCCGACACGCGTCTGCTCGCCCTGGCCAGCCCGAGCAACCCGACCGCCTGGACCGCGACCGCGCGACGACTGGGCCCGGCTCGTCGCGTTCTGCGAGCGGCACGACCTCTGGCTCCTCGCCGACGGCGTCTACGAGCGGATCGTCTTCGACGGCCCGGTCGCCCCGAGCCCGCTGACGATCCCCGGGGCCCGCGAGCGGACGATCGTCGTGCAGAGCTTCTCGAAGGCTTACCGGATGACCGGCTGGCGGATCGGCTACGCGATCGCCCCGCCCGAGCTGGCCGCGAGCGATGACGTACCTCCAGGAGTTCGTCGTCAGCCACGCCTCCGGGGCCACCCAGGAGGCCGCGCGGGTCGCGCTTGCTCGAGGGCGAGCCGTTCGTCCGCGAGGCCCAGGCCCGCTACGCGAAGCACGCCGCGATCGCCGTCGATCGCCTCCGCCGCCTCGACGGGATCGACGTCCCCGAGCCGACGGGCGCCTTCTACGTCTTCCCGCGCCTGGCCGGCCTCCGCGACTCGTTCGCACTTCTGCGAGCGACTGGTCCGCGAGCGCCGCGTCGGCCTCGCCCCCGGCATCGGCCTTCGGGCTCGGCGGCGAGGGGCACATCCGCCTCTGCTTCGCCGTCGACGAGGCGACGCTGGTCGAGGCCCTCGATCGGTTCGAGTCGGCGCTGGGCGATTACCGATCGGAGAGGTCGACTCGGACGCGATGGCACGCCGACGAGCCGCCCGCCGAACGCCGCGTCATCTACCAGGGCCGCAAGATCGACCTGGCCCTGCAATCCGTGCAGCTCGCCGACGGCTCGACGGCCGAGCGCGAGGTCGTCGTCCACCGCGGCGCCGTCGCCCTGCTGCCGATGGTCGACCGCGATCACGTCTGCCTGCTCAGGAACTATCGCTACACCGTCGGCCGGACGCTCTGGGAGGTCCCCGCCGGCACGATCGACGCGGGCGAATCCCCCGACGAGACCGCCCCGCGCGAGCTGACCGAGGAGACCGGCTACGTCGCCGGCAAGATCAGCCGCCTGGCCGAGTGGCTCGTCTCGCCCGGCGTGATGACCGAGCGGATGTACCTCTACCTCTGCGAAGACCTCACGCCCGGCCCGACGGAGCATCAGCCCGACGAGCGGCTCGAGCCGGTGGTCGTCCCCTGGTCCGAGGCCGTGGCGATGGTCGACGACGGCCGGATCGAGGACGCCAAGTCGATGCTCGCCATCCTGCTCTGGGACCGTCGCCGGGCGCGGTCTTCGTAGGGTCCGCTATCGCGGACCGCCCGGTCAATCACCGCGAATTAACCCGCAGCCCCGCCGGCATCAGGACCGAATCCTCGGGCCCGAGGCCGTAGGCGGGCCGGTTGTCGTTGTTGAGGTAGAGGTCGTTGTCGATCGGACTGACCCAGCGCGAGCCGAGCCAGCCGGCGTGGCCGTCGGCATAGAGGACGTTCTGGCCCTGGCCGCCGTGGTTGGGGCTGTTGCCGGCGTGGACCGAGCCCGAGCCGTGGTCGAAGCCGGGGCGGTCGCCGGCGATCGGGATCGCCTGGTGCGCCGCGTCGGGCCGGAGTGGGCCCGCCTTGGCCGCGGCGAAGGGCGAGGCGTAATGGCCGATGTGGAACGCGTAGTCGTTGTCGAGCATGTGGCATTCCCCGTCGGGCGACGCCCTCCGCGCCGCGGCCACCTCGGCGTACCGGGGCACGCGGTGCAGCTTCGAGCCCGACTCGCTGCACGGGCACTTCAGGTCGCGGGGGTCGATCGGGAAGCCGGCCTCCTGGAGCCGGCAGAGGATGGCGCCGGCGTGCGGGACCTCCTCGTCGGAGTCGACGAACGGATAGGCGTGATTCAGGGCCGCGTACTGGTGGAGCCGGACGCCGACCTTCTGGAGGTTGTTCAGGCAGGCCGCGCGGCCCCAGCGTTCCTTGCCGCGGAGGACGGCCGGGGCGAGGGCCAGGAGGCTGGCGAGGAAGATCGTGGCCGCCATGGCGAAGTCGCCGAGCCGGAACCGCCGCGGCGCCGGGGCGAGTTCGAGCACGGCCGGTCGCTCCCGCGCGGCGCGCTCGACGAAGTCGAGGGTCCGCCGCGCCAGTCCGGTAGGGGGGACATAGGCGTCCTCGCCGTCGTCCAGCAGCAGGTCGAGCGAGCGGGCGAGCCGCTCCACCCGGTCCTGCGTCGCGGGGTCGGACTCGACCTCGCGGGCCGCCCGCTCGGCGTCGTCGCCCTCGAGCTGGCCGAGGACATAGTCGAGCATCTCGGAAGCGTTCATCGGGCTAACCATCCCCGTCGCGACGCGACGCCTTGGCCATCTCGCCGAGCTTGGCCAGCGCGGCGTGCAGCCGCGACTTCACGGTACCCACGGGAATCTTGAGGATCTCGGCGATCTCGCGGTACTTGAGGTCCTGGAAATAGGCCAGGATCAGGGTCTGCTTGAGCGTCTCGGGGAGCCGCTCGATGCTGTTCCTTACCCACTCCTGACGCTCCTTCTCCTGCAGCTCGCCCAGCGGGCCGGGCCCCTCGTTGACAAGGAGGTCGATCAGGGCCCCGGGGTCCGCGTCGTTCGAGCTGCTCGCCCGAACGCTGGTCGAGGCTGACCGTGGGATGCCGCCCCACCTTGCGGAGGGTGTCGACGGCCTGGTGGGTGGCGATCGCATAGAGCCAGGGACGAAAGGGTCGCCCGTCCTCGTAGAGCCCGCGCTTCAGGTGGACCTGGAGGAACGTGTTCTGGAACACGTCCTCGGCCTGCGCGGCGTCTCCGAGATAGCGGGCGAGATAGCGGTACAGCTCGCGCTCGTAGCGCCGGATCAGCTCGTTGAAGTCCGCCGTCTGCCCCGACTCGCGATAACGACTCATCAGCGCCTCGTCCGAGGGCGGGGCGAGGTCGTTCGCGGGGTCGGAACCCAGGGCCTTCATCATCGGGTACGTTCCGCCGCGGCCGGGGGTTCGTCGGCGACCGGAAAAAATTGGGGCGGTTCCGGGGGAGAAATCTGGTCCCCGCGGACAACGGAGGGTCCGTCCCAGTGTAAACTTACGCCCAGCCCAGTCAAGCCGCGGGGTCGTCCTCGCGGGGAACGCCGTGCGGGGGAGGTGACCATGAGCAACCGACTACCGCGGCGCGAGACGTCTCCTTGGCTCAGGCTCGCGGCGTTCGCCCTGGCGATGGGCGCCGCGGCGCTCGCCCCGAGTACGAGCCGGGCCGCCGACCGGCCGGAGACGATCACGGACAAGGCCGGCATCACCCTGGTGCTCATCCCGGCCGGCGAGTTCCTGATGGGGACGACGCCCGCGAACGTCCGGGACGACGAGCGGGAGCTGCCCGCACGCATGAGGCAGGACTTCGACGACGAGCAGCCGCAGCACCGCGTCCGGATCACCCGGCCGTTCTACCTGGGGATCACCGAGGTCACCATCGGCCAGTTCCGGACGATCGTCCGGGCCTCCGGCCTCAAGACGGAGGCCGAGCGCCGCCGGCCGCGACGGCTGGGGCTGGGGCTGCAACGAGGCGACGGGGTGGTTCGAACGCAACCGGAGATATAGCTGGAAGTACACCGGCTTCGCCCAGACCGATCGGCACCCCGTCGTGAACGTGAGCTGGAACGACGCCGTCACCTTCTGCAACGAGCTGAGCAAGTCCGAGGGCATCGCCCCCTACTACCGACTCGAACCGGTCGAGATCGCGGGGGGCGACGGCTATCGCCTGCCGACCGAGGCGGAGTGGGAGTACGCCTGCCGCGCGGGGACGACGACCCGCTATTCCAGCGGCGACGACCCCGAGTCGCTGGCGGGCGTGGGGAATGTGGCCGACGCGACGCTCATGGCCGCGGGCCTCCGCGTGCCGGCCGACCTCGGGAGGATCCGGGGGCGCGACGGCTATGTGTTCACCGCGCCGGTGGGGCAGTTCCGGCCGAACGCCTTCGGCCTCCATGACATGCACGGCAACGTCGGGGAATGGTGCTGGGACCCCTACCAGGAGGACTATTACAAGCGCTCACCGATCGACGACCCGGCCGGCCCCGTGTGGGCCTCCTCCCGCGTGATCCGGGGCGGGAGCTGGTTCGAATCCCCGAAGGACATGCGATCGGCGGACCGGATCAGCTCGACCCCGGAGGGCCGGAGCTTCTACGGTGGCTTCCGCATCGCCCGATCCCGGCCGCGCCGCTAGGCGGCTGGTCTTGGTCGATCTCGAGTTCCTGGGTGTCTTTGGAAACCACAGCCACCCCGATCGGATTGCGGTAGTAACTCGGTCCGGCCGCTTAGAGATGCCGGGTCCTCTATGACCGCGCCGGCGGCGCGGGGATCAGCAGGAAATCGGGCCCCGCGCCGGCGCGTTGGGCGGGGCCGTCGGTGCGGAGCCTGAGGTCGTCGGGCCGGGCCTCCCAGGCGGGCCGTCGGGCGGCCCACTCGGCGGCGAAGATGGCGTCGCCATGGATCGGGGCCGACTCGCGGCGGCCGACGGCCAGCTCCCACGACTCGCGGTCGAATGTCGTCGGCAGGGCGCCGGGGCGGAGCGTCTGGTCGCGGCGATAGTGGGAGATCCGCTGGTAGGCGACGCCGTGGCCGTCCCAGCGGACGCGGTCGCGGAGCGCCTCGGGGTCGTCGCCGCCCTCGACCTGGATCAGCGGCGTGTCCTTGCCGTCGGTCGTGAAGGCCGAGTCGCGCGCCACGACCTCCGTCTGCGGCAGCTCGGGGTCGTCGGCCGTGCCCTCGAGCAGCACGAGCCCCCCCTCGACCCGCGCGACGAGGCGGCGGAGCGTCGCCTTGAGCGGCTCGGCCGGCAGGTTCCGGGACCGGCCGTGCGCGTGGAGCAGGCTCCGGGTCGTGGCGACGACCGCGTCGTCGAGCTGGAGGTCGATCCGCCGGTCGCCCGCGACGTCGACCAAGTCGCCGCCGGCGCGGAAGAGGCTCTCCTTGAGCCGGATGGTCGTCGTTGGCGCCTCGGGCTCGACGTCGTCGAAGCCCCGGCCCTCGGCCGGCGGGGCGACGACCACGGCCGACTTCGCCTCCGAGCCCTCGATCGTCACCGTGCAGTTGCTCACGCTCAGGTCGGTCCCCGCGCCGACGGAGAAGGCCGCCCAGCCGCCGGTCCGCGGGGCGTCGTCCCGGGGCAGGATCAGGTCGATCCCCTCGACGTGGAGGCTGCCCGAGATCAGCGTCAGCCACGCGAGCCACGACCCGGGCGCCCGGGCCTCGCCCAGTCGCGGGCGGAAGCGGATCCGCGGGCGGGTCTTTCCCGGCTCGGCGCGGAGGGTCCACGAGCCCATGCCCCGGAGCTGGCACGACGACATCTCGAGGTCGGCGTCGGCGGCCAGCCGGACCGTCTCGCCGCCGCGCGCCCCCGCCTGGGCCAGGGCGCCGACGAGCTGGTCGGCGGTCCGGATCGCCGGCGCGTCGGCCTCGCGCGGGACGGCGGGCGGGGCCGCGGGGTTGCTCGCCGCGGCGGGGCGCGCGGCCGGCGGCCGGGGAGCGGGCTCGGGCTCGGCCGTCGGCATGATCGGCATCTCAGGGAACGGATCGTCGTCGCCCGTCGGCTTCACCGGCATGGGCATGGGCATCGGCGGCGGGGTCGGCTCGGTCGCGCCCGGGCTCGTCCGGGCCGCCTCGGCGGGCGGCCGCGCAGCCGCCGGCGCGGCCTCCGCCCTCGCGAGCGGGCCGACTGCCGCGGGCCTGGGCCGGGGCGGACCGACGGCCTCGGCGAGCCCCGTCCCCGCGGCGGGCTCCGTGCGGGCCGACGCGGACGCGGCCAGGGCGCCCAGCGGCCCCCGCCGCGCGCCGACGCGGCCGATCCCGCCCTGGGCGCCCGCGAGGCGGAAGGCCAGGGACGGGTTATTCGACGGGCCCGCCAGCAGCGCCGGGTCGGGCTCGGCCCAGACCCGCGCGGCCGTGGCCGTCGAGTTCGCCTCGCGGACGCTCGACGGGTCGTCGGCCCACGCGTCGAACGTCCGGACGGCCGCGAAGCCCGCCGCCGCCCGGCCGCCGGCCTGGAGATACGTCCCGACCCGGCCGTAGAGGTTGTCGCGCCCCCGCCAGTCGAGCCGGGCCGGCTCGTCGGCGACGACCAGCAGGCCCTCGCCCTCGCCGGCCGGCGCCACCGCCGCGTCGGCCAGGCGGATCGCCGGCGGCAGGCCCGAGGCGCGGAGCAACGGGCCCGCGCCGAGCCGCACGCTGGCGTGCTCGAGCCGGATCGTGGCCGCCCGGCCCGAGGTGCCCCGGTTCTCCGTCGCGATCGCCGCCACCCGGGCGGGGCCCATCGTCGCGTCGCGGACGGTCAGGTCGACCGGGCCGTCGACCAGGATCTCGAACTGGCCCGCGTCGAAGTGGCACGAGTCGACCACGACCTCGGCCGGGCCCTTCGCGCCGGGCTCCTCGGCCGGGGCGCGGAGGTTCAGGCCCGAGGTCTGCCCGCGCCCGGCCGCGTCCCGACCCGGCGGAACGAGCAGCGGGCCAGCGACAGCTCGGTCCCCTCGGCGCGGACGGCGGCCAGCGGGGCGTCGCGCTCGTCGGAGTCGAGCTGGAACTCGAGCCCGTCGACGGCGAGCCGCCCGCCGCGGAGGTCGAGCAGGGCGGGGGCCGGGCGGATCGGGTCCGCCTCGCGTGCCAGCCGGACCACCGGCTGCACGCCCACGCCAGCCCGGAGGGTCACGTCGCGGGGCGAGAGCGGGGCCGGGCCGGGGCGGAGGTCGTACGGCCCGTCGTCGGCCAGGAGAAGGGTCGTGCCGGGGGGCGTCTCGGCCAGCAGGCGGCCGAGGTCGTCCGCGGCGCGGACGATCACGTCCCGCGGCGCGGCGCGATCGGGCGGGGCGGGCCTGGCCGGGCCGGGCTTGGCCGCGGGCGCTCGTCGGAGCGGGGAGCGGCGACGGGCGTCGGCGAGGACGCCGCCTTCGCCACCCGCTGCGGGGCCGGGGCCGCCTCGACCGGCAGCGCCGCCCGGGCGCCGGCTCGGAGCCCGCGCCGCCCCAGGCGAGGAACGCCGCGATCGCCGCGAACGCCAGCGCCGGCACGCCCCAGACCAGGTGCCGCTCCCACGCCGGCGGCGGCGCGGCGTCGGACCACACCAGACCCTCCGGACTCACCGAGCGGATGTTGTGCGCCCCGGCAACGAGCAGCAGGTCGCGGACCAGCGCCTCCGGCGACTGGTACCGCCGCTCGCGGTCCTTGGCCATCAGCTTCAGGACGGTCGCCGCCAGGTCGGGCGGCACCGCCGGGTTCGCCGCCCGCACGTCCGGCGGCGGCTCCTCCTGGTGCTGGATCAGCTTCTGGAGCACCGTGCCGTCGGGGAACGGAGGGCGACCGACCAGCATGTGAATAGAGCGTGCACCCCAGCGAGTAGAGGTCGCTCCGCACGTCGACGTCGCGGGGGTCGCGGGCCTGCTCGGGGCTGATGTAGTCGAAGGTGCCCAGGGTCATGCCCGCTCTGCGTCAGCCCGGCGTCGCCCCCGCGCTCGAAGCGGCGGGCCAGGCCCATGTCGACGAGCTTCGCCCGGCCCTGCGGCGTCACGATGATGTTCGAAGGCTTGACGTCGCGGTGCACGACGCCCCGCTCGGTCGCGTGCACCAGCGCCGTGGCGATCTGGAGCGTGTAGTTGATCGCGTCGGCCACCGGCAGGACGCCGCCCGCCTCGACGCGCTGGCGGAGCGTCATCCCCTCGATGAACTCGAAGGCGATGTAGTGATGCGGGCCGGCCTGGCCGATCGTGTAGACCCGCGCGATGTTCTCGTGGTCGAGCCGCGCGGCGGCGCGGCCCTCCTGGTAGAACCGGCTGCACGGCCTCGGGGTCGCGCGCGTGCTCGGGCGGCAGGACCTTCAGCGCCACGGCTCGGTCGAGCTGGTCGTCGTGCGCCCGGAAGACGGCGCCCATGCCGCCGACGCCGATGGCGTCCTGGAGCGCGAAGACGCCGAGCCGATCGCCGGGCCGGGGCATCGGCTCGACGTCGCCGAGCGGGCCGCGGCTGTAGCTGCTGCCCGGGCCCACGCCCGGCCCAGATGCCGCCGAGCCGCTGCCGGTCCGCACCGTCGGCGGGTCGCCCCCCTCCGCAACCGAGGCCGGCGCAGGCGCGGGGGCCGGCACGGCCTGCCAGGGCCCGGTCGCCGACGAGCGCTCGGGGGACGTCCTCGGGTCGGGGTCGGCCATCGCCTTCTCGCTCGGGTCGGGCCCGTCGGGCGTATCGAGTCCGGGGACCGGCTTCGCCTCCCCGGGTCAGTCACGCGGCCGGGCGGCCACTCGATTCGGTCGGGGGCGTAAGCCCCGGAAGCGTCACGTCCTTGCGGCTCGTCTCGACGTCGGGATGACGCGTAGAGAAGGGTGCATGCAATCGCGTCGATTTCCCTAGTCGAACTATAAGGCCGGGACCGCCGAGTGTCAACGACGGACGGCCGTCACGCCCCGGTCGGCGACGCCGCAAAGCTAGTCCCGGAAATGGTCGGGGATCGGGTCGTAATCCGCGGGGTGGCAGCGGACTGCGTGGTAGGCGGGGACGTCGGAGTCGACCAGGGCATTCGCGCCGACCATGACGCTGTCCCCGACCACGATCGGGCCGACGAGCACGGCGTTCGGATAGATCCTCGCGGAGCGGCCGACCCGCGGCAGGCCGGCGCGGCCGGGGACGCCGCCGATGGTAACGCCCTGGAAGATCCACGAGAACGGCCCGACGACGGCCCCCGGACCGATCACCAGGTTCTGGGGATGGGGGAGGATCAAGCCGCCGTGGAGCCGGGCCTTCGGCGAGATCGTGCAGCCGTAGAAGTGGCGGAGGAACCAGTAAATCAGGGCCCCGGCGATCCACCCCGGCGGGCCCAGGCGATGCCGCAGGCTGTGGGCCACCCGGTAGAGCAGCGTGACGTGGAAGCCGGGCGAGCGCAGGCCGGACGCGAACCGCCGGAAGAATCGAACGTATGCGGGGCCGCCCCGGAGCTCGTGCGGGATGTGCGCGAGCAGGTCGTCCCCGAGCGACGACCAGAATGGCAAGGGCCGCCCGGGCGTCGGGTCGGCCCAGCCGGCGGGCGCGACGCGGGTCGTCGCCTCACTGGCCATGGGCGTAGGTCCGGTAGAGTGCCAGCGCCGCCATCGCCACGGCCGCCATGAGGAAGACGGCCTGGAGGAGCCCGCCGAGTCCGCGACCGCGGGCGGAGGCGGCGCGGGGGCCTCGGTCACCGGCGGCGATACCCGGCGGCTCGGAGTCCGGCGTGGCCCGGGCCGGCCCGGCCAGCGCGACGACCACGGCGACCGCCGCGTCGTGCGTGTGCGACAGGCTCAGGGCGTGGGGCAGGGGACGCCAGCCGTCGCCCGCGCGATGGCGGAGCGACGGCGAGCCGTCGTCGTCGCGCGCGACCTCCACCGCGTCCAGCGGGACGGCGAGGAACGCCCGGTCGCACTTCCGCAGCGCCTCCTTCGCGGACCACCGCGCGGCGAAGTGCGGCCGGGGCGAGGGCTGGGCCACGCAGTAGGCGATCTCCGCCGGCGTGAACGTCGCGCGGTAGAACGGATGCTCCCAGCAGTCGTCGGCCTCGGGCAGCGCGTCGACCGACTCGATGTCGATGCCGATCGAGACGCCCCCGGCGGCCGCGGAGCTCGCGAACGACCGCGCCGCGGGCGGCGATTCGGGGGCCGGGGGCGGGGTTGTCCCCGTCGCCGCGGATATCGGGAAACAATTCGGCCTCGATCTGGCCGAGCGTCGCCGCGGTGTAGACGGCGGCCGACTTCCGACCGACCCGGCGGCGGATCGCGGCGTCGAGGGCCGCGCGGGCGATCGAGCTCTCGCCCCGGCGGCCCGAGAGCGGGAACGACGCGCCGACGCCCCCCGCGTCGACCCCGAAGAAGTCGGCCACCGTCGCGCGGAGCTGGTCCCGGGTCGCGTCCATCGATGTCATCGGCCCCGGAGGCATCGGGTGCAGAGCAGCCGCGACTCCCCGCCGGGCCGGGCCGTCGGCACGAGGAAGATCCCCAGCTCCTCGAGCTCCCCGGCCGTCCGCGCGCAGCGGGCGCACGCGGGCATCTCCGACGGCGAGGACGACGGCGCGAGCACGCCCTCGTGGTGGGCGAGCCGAGCCTTCAGGTCGTTGAGGAACCGCGCGGCCAGCCGGCCCTCGGAGAGCTGATGGTCGAACGTGAGCACGAGCTGATAATGGCCGGCGACCTCGCCGCCGACGCCCAGGATCGCCGACTGGCCCTGGTTGATCAGCGGCAGGAACGACGCGACCCCCTCGCCCGCGAGGTCGGTGACGGTGAACGTCCCCCCGGAGAGCGACTCGACCGGCAGCTCGTCGCCGAGGTAGGCTACGATCGCCTCGCGCAGCTCCCCCGCGATCGCGTCGACCGACTTCCTGTCGGCGTCGCGGATCACCGCCACCTTCAGGCCGCGGCCGGCGTCGATCGCGTAGCCGAGGTTCACGTCGTCATAGGTATTGATCGTGCCGTCGCGGTGGAACGCGTTGAGCGTCGGATATTTCCGCAGCAGCCGGGCCGTCTCGAAGAGGATCAGCGCGGGGGCGAGATCGCCGGCCTTCGCGCGGAAGCCGCGCGTCGGGCAGGCGACGGCGACGACGCTGGCCAGCGTCGAGTCGTAGGCCGACCGGATGTACTTCGCCTCGATCTTCTTGGCCCGCGGAAGCGTCTCGGTGCGGAAGCCGACGCCGGAGGCGGGGACGACAATCGCCGGGCCGGTCGCATCCGGTCCCCTCCCCCCTTGCGGGGGAGGGTTAGGGCGGGGGGTCGGAGTCGCGGTCGGGGCGGACAACCCCCCACCCTTCCCTCCCCCGCAAGGGGGGAGGGTATCCGAGAGGAGCCGAAGGACGTCTTGGGATCGGACCAGCCCCGAGGCCGCGAAGGCCGACGGGTCAAGCCCCCGCGCCGAGAGGAGCTCGCGCGCCGATCGGCTGAATCGCGGTGAGGCCGATGTCGAAGGTGCTTCGTGGGCGTGGCCGTTGCTCGGGGCGACCGCGAGCTCCCTCGGGGCCGCCTCGACGACGGGCGCCAGGGTCGGCGGCGCCGGGGATCGCGGAGGGGTCCTCGGCCCTGGGCAGCGGGGCGCCGATCGGTTCCGATCCGTCGCCGATCCGGCAGAGGACGCCGCCGATCTCGACCTCGTCGCCCGCCTTCGCCGCGAACCGGACGACGCCGGCGGAGGGGGCCTCGATGTCGAGCACGGCCTTGCTCGTCTCGACCTGGGCCAGCAGCCGGCCCGCTTCGACGTGCGCGCCGTCCTCGACGAACCAGGCGACGAGCCTCGCCGTCTCGTCGTTGACGTTCTCCTTCGGCACCAGGACGAGGCACGGCTCAGCCATGGTCGAACATCCCCCGGGCCGCCGCGACGATGTGCTCGGCCCCCGGCAGCACGGCCTTCTCGAGCGGCCCGCACGACGGGATCGGGTGCGTCGGCGACGCCAGCCGTCGGACCTTCTTCAGGGCCCCGGGCGCCCGCTCGACGACCTGCGCGATCGCCTCGGCCCCGAGCGCCGCGAACGCCAGGCCCTCCTCGACCACCAGCAGCCGCCCCGACCGGGCCACCGACTCGGCCACCGGCCTCGGGTCGAACGGGTACAGCTGCGTCGGGCAGACGACCTCGACGACGATCTCGTGCTCCTCGAACAGCCGGTCCGCCGCCTTCTCGGCCTCGGGCAGCGAGCCGCCGTAGGCGAGGATCGTCAGGTCGGGCGCGAGCCCCTCGGGGCGGAGCCGGGTGGTCGGGAACGGCTCGTCGGTGTGCTCAAGCGCGAACCCTTCGAGCACGGAATCCGAGACCCGCGTCCCGTAGAGCAGCTTGTTCTCGATCACCAGCGTCGGCCGGTCGATCGTCGCGAACAGGGCGTCGTAGACGGCGCCGGGGTCGTACCGATGATGCAGCGCCAGGACCCTCGTCCCGGGCAATCCCAGGAAATGCTTCTCGATCGACTGGCTGTGCGTCGGCCCGTAGCCGCGACGGCCCCCCATCGGCGTGCGGACGACCAGGCGGGGCGTGACCTGGCCGTTGTACATGTAGTGGAACTTCGAGGCGTTGTTCAGGATCTGGTCGAAGGCCAGCGCGAGGAAGTCGCCGAACATGATCTCGCAGACCGGCACGTAGCCCGCCAGCGCCAGGCCGTTGCCCAGGCCGACGATCGCCGACTCGCTGATCGGCGTGTTGCGGACCCGCCCGGGGAACTCGCGGCTCAGGTCCTTCGTGACCTTGAACGCGCCGCCGTAGGGTCCCTCGATGTCCTCGCCGATCAGGACGATCCGCTCGTCCCGGGCCATGTTGCGCTGCAGCGCGGCGTGGATCAGGTTGACGGCCCGCTCGGGCGGACCGAGCCGGGTCGGACGCCAGGAGAGCGGGGCATCGGAGACGTCCGGGTCGCCCGAGCCGGCCTCGGCGAACGGCGAGGCCTCGGCCTCGGCGACCGCCGCGTCGATCTTCGCCGTGATCTCGGCCTCGATCGCCCCGGCGACCTCGGGATTCTCGGCGGCGAAGACCGCGAGCGGGTCGCGGCCCCAGTACGCCTGCACCTCCTCGGGGTCGCGGTCGTCGTCCCCCTTGGAGTGGGCCATCAGGCGGTAGGTGTCGACCTTGAGGAAGAACGGCCGGCCCTGGCGGACCGAGGAGACGGCGCGGGCCGTCGCGTCGAGCAATTCGGGCACGTCCCACGTGTCGGCCTCGGCCGCGCGGATATCGAAGGCCGCGGCCCGGGCGAGGATGTCACCGGCCAGCGTTTGCGCCTGGGGCGTGCTCTGGGCGTAGAGGTTGTTCTCCAGCACGACCAGCAGCGGCAGGTCCCACTTCGACGCGACATTCAGCGCCTCGTAGACCGCCCCCTCGCCCAGAGTCCCGTCGCCGATGAAGACGACGGCGATCTTGCCGGTGCCGCGGAGCTTCTCGGCCATCGCCAGGCCGGCCGCCACGGGGACGATCCCGCCCTGAATGCCGTTGGAGAAGACCCCGCCCGAGCACATGTGCTGGCTGCCGCCCCGGCCGCCGCAGATGCCCCGCTTCCGGCCCATGACCTCGGCGATCAGCCCCGTCACGTCCCCGGTCCGGGCCAGGAAGTGGCCGTGGCCCCGGTGGTTCGTGAAGACGAGGTCGCCGTCCTCCAGCGCCTCGGCCACGGCGACGCCCGTCCACTCCTGGCCGATGCAGGTGTGCACGGTCCCGAACAGCTTCCCCTCCGCGAACAGGTCGAGCAGCCGGCGCTCGACGGCGCGGATGAGCATCGCCTTGGCGAAGAGCTCCTGAGAGGTCTCGGAGAGATCCGCCGGAAGGCCCTGCACGCTCATGCGGTTGCGATTCCTGGGGGACGGGGGGCGGGACGCGGGGACGATCGGCGGCTGGCCCGGTCCCGTCGCGCGGCGGACGGCGGGTGCGACGTCGCGGTCGGCACTCTATCATGAGTCCCGGGACGCCGCCTTGCAACGAGACTTTCCGCGAAACAACGGTAGGACACGCCGCTGTCTCGCGATTGCGACGCCCCCGCGCCCTCGGTTACGATCGCCGCGATGAGGGACCATCCAGGCGCCCGACCGATCCGGCTCCGCGGGGTCCGCGTCCACAACCTCAAGGCGGTCGACCTCGACCTGCCGACCCGCAGGCTCGTCGTCCTGATCGGCGTCAGCGGCTCGGGCAAGAGCTCGCTCGCCTTCGACACCCTCTACGCCGAGGGCCAGCGCCGGTACATCGAGACGTTCTCGGCCTACACCCGCCAGTTCCTCGAGCGGCTCGACAAGCCCGACGCCGACTCGATCGACGACATCCCGCCGGCCATCGCCGTCGGCCAGCGCCAGGGCAAGCGGTCGGCGCGGAGCACGGTCGGCACCGTCACCGAGGTCCACGACGGCCTCGGCCTCCTCTTCGCCCGCGCCGGCCAGGTCGTCTGCCGGAACTGCGGGACCCCCGTCGACCCGGCCGACCCCGGCCAGGTCGCCCGGCGGCTCGACGAGCTACCCGAGGGCGCCCGCTACCTCATCGCCTTCCCCGTCGAGGTCGGCCCCGAGACGGACGTGGCGGGGTTGTATGAGTCGTTCCGGACGGACGGATTCGCGCGGGTGCGCATCGACGGCGAGGTCGTCCGCCTCGACGCCGCCGACTCCCGGCGCCCGTCCGACGGGATGGTCGAGGTCGTCGTCGACCGCCTGACCCGCGGCTCCGAGGCCCCGGGCCGTCGCGTCGACTCGATCGAGACGGCCTTCGCCAAGGGCCTCGGCCGGTGCCGCATCATCGTCGAGGGGGGCGAAACCCTGACCTTCTATCGGGGACGTCGCTGCCCGAGCTGCGGACTCGACGCGCCCGACCCCGATCCGCGCCTGTTCCGCTACAACAGCCCGCTCGGCGCCTGCCCGGAGTGCGAGGGCTTCGGCCGCGTCTCATCGATCGATCTGGGGCGGATCGTCCCCGACCCGTCGAAGACGCTCACCGAAGGGGCCATCGTCCCCTGGACCACCCCCGCCTACATCCGCTACGCCCAGCAGATGATCCAGGCCGCCCCCCGCCTCGGCCTGCCGACCGACGTCCCATTCGAGCGACTTACGCCCGAGCAAGTGGCCATCGTCGTCGAGGGCCGTCCGCGCCAGGGCTTCCCGGGCCTTCGCGGCTTCTTCCGCAAGCTCGAGTCAAAACAGTACAAGATGCACATCCGCGTCTTCTTGAGTCGCTGGCGCGGCTACAGCCCGTGCCCGACGTGCGAGGGGACGCGGCTCCGGCCCGAGGCGCGGTCGATCCGGCTCGGCGGGCGGGATATCACCGAGGTCGCCGCGATGACCGTCGCCGACGCCCTCTCCTATCTCGATACCTTGCCCGTCACCGACAACCCAGTCGCCCGCCTGCGCGCTGGCGCCGGTCAGGACTCGCCTCGATTATCTGGCGCGGATCGGCCTCGATTACCTGACGCTCGACCGGCCCGCGCGGACGCTTTCGGCCGGCGAGTCGCGCCGGGTCGCGCTGACGTCGGCGCTCGGCTCGGGCCTGGTCAACACGCTCTATGTCCTGGATGAGCCCTCGATCGGCCTCCACCCTCGCGACGTCGGCCGGCTGATCGAGGTCGTCCGCGGGCTCGTCAACGTGGGCAATTCGCTCGTCGTCGTCGAGCACGACGAGGACATCATCCGCGCCGCCGACCACCTCGTCGACATCGGCCCTGGCGCGGGGCAGGACGGGGGTCGCGTCATCTTCGAGGGGACGCCGGCGGCGATCGTGAACTCGCCGGAGTCGGTCACAGGATCATTCCTCGCGGGTCGCCTCAAGGTCGAGCTCCCCAAGAAGCGGAGGAAGCCGTCCGGCGCGGTCCGCCTCCTCGGGGCGAGCGGCCACAACCTCAAGGACCTCGACGTCACGATCCCCCTGGGCGTCCTCTGCGTCGTGACGGGCGTGAGCGGCTCGGGCAAGAGCACGCTCGTCGAAGAGACGCTCTATCCGGCCCTCCGCCGCCGGCTCGCCAGCGAGCCGCTCCCCTCGCTCCCGTTCCGCGAGCTGACGATCGACGGCAGGCTCGACGACGCCGTCCTCGTCGACCAGTCCCCGATCGGCCGCTCCCCGCGCTCGAACCCGGTGACGTACCTCGGCGTCTTCGACGAGATCCGCAAGACGTTCGCCGCATCGCACGAGGCGAAAGTCCGCAAGTACACCGCCAGCACCTTCAGCTTCAACGTCGACGGCGGCCGGTGCTCGAACTGCCAGGGCAGCGGCGAGCTCGTCGTCGACATGCAATTTCTCGCCGACGTGACGATGCGTTGCCCCGACTGCCAGGGCCGGCGCTATCGCCCCGAGGTCCTCGAGGTCGAATACCGCGGCAAGTCGATCGCCGACGTCCTCGACCTGACGGCCCGCGAGGCGATGGGTTTCTTCCGACATCGGCCGAAGGTCCAGGCCCGCTTGCGGCCACTGCTCGACGTGGGCCTTGACTACCTTCGTCTAGGGCAACCCACTTCCACGCTCTCCGGCGGCGAGGCCCAGCGGCTCAAGCTCGCGTCCTATCTCTCCTCCACGCCCAGCGCCATGGCCCGCGCGTCGGCCGGCCCGAAGACGCTGTTCCTCCTCGACGAGCCGACCACCGGCCTTCATCCCGCCGACACGCTCAAGCTGATCGAGGCCCTCGAATCGCTGCTCGTCCTCGGCCACTCACTCCTCGTCGTCGAGCACGACCCAGCGATCATGGCCCGCGCCGACTGGTTGATCGACCTCGGCCCCGAGGGCGGAGGGCAGGGGGGGCGGATCGTGGCCGAGGGGACGCCGGAGGAGGTCGCGAAGTCGGATACGGCAACGGGCACGGTGGTTGCAAAAGCCCTGGCTGGACGAACCTCCTAAACTCCCATAGGGTCCGCAGTGCGGACCATCTTCGACCAGGGGCCTCCGCGCCGGATGGTCCGCACAGCGGACCCTACCAAGGATCGGGACGACTCGATGAGCGTTGCGGACACGATCGAGAGGAAATCGACCCACTTCGACCGCACGATGGTCACGGCCGCCATGCTCCTGGCGATGGCCGTCACGGCGCTCGAGCAGACCGTCGTCTCGACGGCCATGCCCAGCATCATCGCCGCCCTGAAGGGCCTGGACATCTACCCCTGGGTCTTCTCGGCCTACCTGCTCGCGGCAACCGTCTCGACACCGATTTACGGCAAGCTCGCCGACATCTGGGGCCGCAAGAAGGTCCTCCTCTTCGGCCTGGGGCTGTTCTCGGTCGGCTCGATCCTCTCGGGCCAGGCGAACTCGATGGGGATGCTCATCGCCATGCGGGTCGTCCAGGGCCTGGGCGCGGGGGCGATCGGGCCGATCGTGCTGACGATGATCGGCGATATGTTCACGCTGAAGGAACGGGCGCGGTCGTCCAGTCGCTCTTCAGCACCGTGTGGGGCGTCGCCAGCCTCGCCGGGCCGGCGCTGGGCGGCGTGCTGACGGACCGGCTCTCGTGGCGCTGGGTCTTCTATGTGACCGTCCCGTTCGGGATCGTCGCGGCCTGGGTGCTCGTCCGCCATGTCGACGAGAAGATCGAACACAAGCGCACCGCCCCCATCGACTGGCCCGGCGCGATCCTCCTGGCGCTCGGCTCGACGTCGCTCCTGCTGGCCGTGCTCCAGGGCCATGACGCCTCGGCGCTCCGCGTGGGCCTTTGCCTGGCGATCGCCGCGGTCATCCTCGTCGCGTTCGTAATCCGCGAGCACCACGCCGCCGACCCGATGCTGCCGCTCGACCTGATCAGCCACCGCGTCATCGGTGCGTCGATCGTCGGCAGCTTCGCGGTCGGCGTGCTGCTGTTCGGGCTCGACACGTTCATCCCGCTCTATGTGCAAGGCGTCCGCGGCGGCACCGCGACGGAGGCGGGGTGGACGATGACGCCGATGCTCTCGGCCTGGGCCGTAAGCGTCTTCGTCTCGGTCTGGGTCGTGATCGCGATGGGCTTCCGCACGACCGCCATGGTCGGCGGCACGATCATCACCCTGGGCGTCGCTTGCGTCGCGGCGGGAGTCCAGTGGCCCGAGTGGAGCCGGCTGCTCTTCCTCGTCGGCATGATCATCATCGGCCTCGGCTTCGGGCCGACGAGCCTCAGCTTCATCCTCTGCACGCAGCACTCGGTCGACTGGGGCCGGCGGGGCGTCGCGACCGGCGCCGTCACCTTCTTCCGGACGATGGGCGGCGCGCTGGGCGTCGGCCTCCTCGGCGCGGTGCTCGGCTATGAGCTTTCGAACCGCCTGGTCGCGGGGGGAGTGCAAGGTGTCGACGTCGCCGCGGCCCTCCGCCCCGAGACCCATGCGAACCTGCCGCCCCAGGTGCTCGCGCTCGTTCAGCAACGCGCTGGGCCGCTCGCTCCGCGACGTCTTCGTGATGATGACCGCCGTTGCCCTGACGACGATCTTCGCCGCGGCGTTCCTCACGGACGGGCACCCGACGCCGCCGGGCGAGTCGAAGCCGGGTGAACCCGCCGAGGACTTCGCGCTCGCGGCTGTCGTCGAGTGACGGCCGACTCAATCCTCGAACGTCGTCACGCGCGGCTCCCCGTCCGGCCCGCCGCGGACGACGGCGACGATCCGCGGGCCGAGCAGGACGACCAGGTCCTTCGACTCGTAGCCCGTCCCGCCCGTGCCGCGGAAGTGCTCGCAGAGCCGGGCCGAGACGCTCGCCAGCGTGGCGTTGTCGGGCGGGCCGATCGCGAACGACGAGGCGAAGCCGTCCTCGTCGTAGACCCGGTAGTGCGTGCCGCCGGAACTCGGCCGACTCCGGCGTCCCCCCGAACACGCGCTCCGGGGGGATCGCGGCGTCGTCCATCGGGTCGGCACTCCCGGGGCTACCGCCCCAGCTTCATGACCTCGTCGAGGATCGGCTCGCCGCCGGCCCGGGTCGTCATGCCGTACCAGAGCGCCTTGTCGACCGTCGGCTTGACGTGCTTGACCGAGCCGTCGGCGAAGGCGAGGTTCAGCCCCTCGGGGTGATACGACCCGGTGAAGACGCGGCGGAGCTTCGCGTCGTCGCCGTCGTAGGCGATCGTCGAGTTCACGTCGAACTCGGTCCCGCCCCAGCCGCCGACCGCCCAGCCGAAGCTATCGCGCTTCTCGGCGAAGGCGATCGTGGTGGCCGTGCCGTCGGTGATGTCCTTGAGCTTGATGTTCGTCGTCGGCTTCGCCGCGTCCGGGTCGACGACCGTGAGGATCACGCCCAGGTGCGAGGCCGGCTGCTTCGGGTCGGGATACATTTTCATGACATCCTCCCCCGACGCCTCGCGCACGCCGCCCCAGTTCGCGCCGTAAACTCCCGGGGCGAAGGTCGACTTGCCCGGGTACGGCTTGCCCTTGTGTGTCCGGATGTCGGCCGCGGTGTAGCGATCGGACGCCACCCCCGACGGGCAGAGGAACGCCGCGACCTTCACGCCCACCGTCGTCGTGTTGGCGGGGTGCCAGGTCTCCAGGTCGAAGTTGTAGGTGTTGTAGAGCGGGGACTGCTCCATGTACGGCAGAAGGCTCGTGAAGCACCCGTGCGGGCTGCCGTGCCCCGGGCCGACCACGGCGCTCATCGGGTAACTGTCATTCACGGCGACGTAATTGTGCGTCGCCAGCGCGATCTGCTTCATGTTGTTCACGCACTGCGCCCGCCGGGCCGCCTCGCGCGCCTTGGTCAGCGCTGGCACTTGCAACGCCACCAGCAGCAGCACGGCCCCGGTCCCCGCGACCAGCTCCACCAGCGCGAGCCCGCGACGTCCCCTCATGGCATCCTCCCGTCACCCTGCCGCGACGCCCCGCCGGACGGCCCACCGCCCGACGGCCCCCACCGCTCGGCAACGGTCAGCATGCCCCGGCCCGCGGGGCGAAGCAAGGGCGTCCCCGCCCTCCCGGGCCCTCGGCCCCGGTGGCGGGGACGCCCCTCGATCACCCGACCGCCGCACCCGTCACCGCCCGGCGCCGGGCACGCCTCCGCAGGAACCCGAAGCCCCCGCATGCCATCGCCCCGAGGGCCCCGAGCGCCAGCGACGACGGCTCGGGGACGGCGCTCACGAGGATCTGCGCGAAGTCGCCCTGGAACGGCTGACCCTGGTAGACGAAGGCCGTCAGCTCGGGATGGGTGGTGTGGAACGGCGAGTTGCCCGCGAGCTGCTCGGGCGTCACGGCGCTCGAGAACGAGAAGTCCAGCGACTGCCCCGGCGCCAGCGCGTCGATGGACGTCTTGAACTGGATCGCGAACCCATCCGCCGCCCCGCCGTGCGTGACGATGTCGGTCCACCCGGTCGGCGGCTCGACCCGGAGCGGGGCGACCGGCATGAAATCCTGGCCCGGCACCCACGAGAACCAGAAGGTCTGCGCGCTGTCGGTGCTCGCCGCCGAGTTCGTCAGCGTGATCGTGTAGTCGAAGTTGGCCCCGTCCGCCCGGTCGGCGATGACGGCGCTGACGTCGAGAATGCCGGCCTGCGCCGGCGCCGCGACGATCCCCGCGGCAATGACCCCTGCCCACAGAATGACCCTGTTCATCTCGCCTCCCGGAACGATTCAAAGCGCAACGGGTCCCGCGCCCGGGAAATCCCCCGAACGATGAGGCGGGCCCGAATTCCGCGCACGAACGGGATCGCGCGTTGATCCGCGCGGCACCCCCGGCGATGGCTCGCACGCTCGGGGGCGTCCAGTCCTAAATCAGTAGTGCGCGGGCGGGGGGCGGGGGATACACCTTTCGCGGTCGGGCGGATGGCTAGATCCGCCCCGCGCGGGGGGGCCGGCGTCGTCACCTCCGCAGATCCATCATCCCCGTCGATGAGCCGCGGCGCGCACCTGGAGGAGTGCCTCGTGCTGGAGCTTCGGCGCGGCCCGGGAGCTCCGGGCGAGCGCCAGGTTCCATCGGCCCACGATCGTCACGAAGTTGCTCCCCGCCTGCCCGTTGCCGGCGCCGTCGAGGAGATTGCCATTGATGTCGGCGACTCCGCTCGGGGCCGTACCAATCACGGTCAAGTAATAGTTCCGGAGCAGATTCAAGCGGGATGCCGGCGCGAGGGTCACGGTGTCGGCGAACGGATTGTACGTCGCCGACCGGACGGCGATCGGCTGCCCGGCGGGGCCGACCAGGAGATAGTTGGCCGGATTCTGGGCCGACGACGCGTCGAGCGGCTCGTTGAAGGTGAGCACGAGCGACGTCGGTGCGTAATGGACTCCGTGGCGCGCGACCGACACGACCCGCGGGCCGTCCGCCAGACCGGGGCTGTTGACCACGCCGACCTGATCCGCGCTCGTCTCCACGAACCAGACGTGGCCGTCGGGGCCGGTCGTGATCCCGGATGGAAAGCTGTTGATCGATGGCGTGGGGGCGACGGCGATCGCGTGCGTCCTCGGGTTGATGGTCCCGATTGCGGAGACGCCGCCCTGAGAGCGAAGGCCGGCCCCGCCATCCGTGAACCACAGGTCGCCGCCGGGGCCCGCGGTGATGCCCTGAGGGTAACTGTTGGGCTGGGGCAGGAAGAACTCGTTCACGGCGTGCGTGACGAGGCTGATCTCGCCGATTCGATTCGCATCGGTCTCGGTGAACCAGATATTGCCGTCCGGGCCGGCGGCGATCCCGGTAATCCCCGCGTACGCCGTCGGGACGGCGTACTGCGACACGGCATGCGACGTCGGATTGATCGTCCAGACCATCGGGCCCGATGTCGTGAACCAGAGGTTGCCGTCGGGCCCGGTTGTGATGTTTTGCGGGGCGGTTGGCGAGGTGATGGCGTACTCGGCGAAGGTGTGTGTCGAGGGGTTGAACTCACCGATCGCATTCACGATCATCCCGCTCGTGATATCTTCCTCGCCGAACCAGAGATTGCCATCCGGCCCGGCGGTGATGCCGGTGGGGAAGGTCGACCCGGGGATGGGAAATTCCTGAATGGAGTGCGTGCTGAGATTGATCTCGCCGATCTGCCCCTCGACGAACCCCGTGGAACTGTCCACCTGCGCGGTGAACCATAGGCTCCCGTCGGGGCCGGAGGCGATCGTGCGGGGAGTCACGCCGGGCGTGGGGAATAACTGGAACGCCTTCGTCGTCGAGTTGATCGAACCGAGTTCCTGGAACTGGGGATTGGTGAACCAGAGGTTCCCGTCGGCGCCCGAGACGATCGAGCTCGGGTTGCCGCCGACCGTCTCGGTCGGATATTCGGAGATGCTCGCGGCCAGCAGTTGCCGCGATTCCAGGGCCTCCAGCGCGGGCCGGCGCCCTTGCGAGCCACGTCTCCGAGCCCATGCCTGACGCCGAATCGCTCGAACAGCCATGGCGCGGTCCTTCCTCGGGCCCAACGGTCTCGCCTTTGGGTGATCGCGATCGCCGGGTTCAGGAAGGCGACCGCTGAAGGATACACCATGAACTGGCTCGCCTTTCGACGACCCAGGCCGGCGCCGAACGAAGCCACTTTCCGCGGGCGTTCCCGGCGCCGAGCGAACCCAAACCTGGGGCGGGCGGTCCCCTCGGCGCCGAGCGAGGCCAATGTGCCGATTCGGTGCGAACGGTGCGGCCCCGACCCGCACAATGCCGCACGAAGGCTAACGAAAGCCGTCGCTCGGGTTCGCTCGGCGCCGGAGCCCGGGTTCGCCCGGCGCAGCGGCCCACGGCCGCACACCGGTCCCAACGTCCAGGCTGGTACGACCCAGGCGGGGTGGCTTGCTCGTCGCGACGGCCCGGTTACACTGGCCGACATGTCTGACCGACCGCGACCCCAGGGGCGACCAGGCCGATGGCGTACTGGCTGTTCAAGTCCGAGCCCGACTGCTTCTCGTTCGCCGACCTGGCCGCGGCTCCCGACCGGACGACGGGATGGGACGGTGTGCGTAACTTTCAGGCTCGCAACATGCTGCGCGATGAAATCAAGGTCGGCGACCTCGTCCTCTTCTACCACTCCAGCGTCGACCCGAAGGCCGTGGCGGGGGTCGCCGAGGTGGTCCGCGAGGGGCATCCTGACCCGACGGCCTTCGACCCCAAGGCCGACCACTTCGACCCCAAGAGCGACCCGGCCAACCCGACCTGGTATCAGGTGGCGATCCGCGCCGTGAAGCCGATCGACCCGCCGATTCCGCTCCAGAAACTGCGTGAGGTCAAGGAGTTAAGCGGCATGGTCCTGCTCCAGAAGGGGAGCCGGCTCTCAATCCAGCCCGTGACCGCGGGCGAGTGGAAGGCCGTCATGAAGCTCGCCAGGCTTCCGATCCACCCGAAGTAGGGAGGTCCGCCGATGGCCAGGCTGGAACACTTTGCGATCTTCGCCGCCGATCCCAAGTCCTTGAAGGACTTTTACATCCACGTCATGGGCCTCCGCCTGGCCATCGACAACGGCGCGGGGTCGCCGCCGGGGTACTTCCTGGTCGACGACACTGGCGCGGCCCTGGAGATCATCGGCCGGCACGCGGAGGTCGAGGCGTGCGACACGCGGTATGTCTGCCACGTCGCCTTCACCGTCGACGACGTGGCCGACACCCGGCACCGGCTCGAAGGCCTGGGCCGGTGCTTCGAGGCCGACACGGCGGTCGACACGCCCGCCATGAAGACGGCCTTCTTCCGCGACCCGGAGGGCAATCGCCTCCAGGTCGTGTGGCGGGCGAAGCCGCTCGGCGGCTAGGTCTTATCGATGCTGGACTTGCGCCTCGTTGAAGACCTCGAGGAAGCCGTCCAGCTCGCGCTTGGCCCGGCTGTCGCCGACGACCCGGCAGGCCCAGAGGATCGTCAAGGCCGCCACCCCGATGCCCGGCCCCGCGGTCCACGTGGCCGCGGCCAGGCCGAGCAGGATCAGCGCCAGGACGGCCCGCACGGGGCGGCCGACCATGGCCAGGGCAAGGGGAGGGCAGAGCAAGGCGATCAGGTAAGTCATGGTCCACCTCCTTCGGTGGGCGCTGGTATGTTCGCACGTCGATTCCCGGTATTGGATCGAATCCGGGAGTGGATCCCTATCGCTCGCTCAACCAACGGTTTAGGCTCAGGCTCGCCCGATTGAGATCGCCCCGCTCGATCGCCTGCCGGATCAGCCGGAGCCGCCGCAGGTGCCGGGCCCGGAACGGGATCGCCGAGCCGGCCGGGGGCGGCTCGGGCACGAGGCGACGGCCGATTTCGGCCGCGAGCCCCTCAATCCCATCCCCCCGCGCGGCCGAGACGACGAGGGCGTCGGAGGTCCAGACAGCCGGCAGGTCCGCCTTGTTCGCGACGACCAGGGCGGCCGGGTACTCGGCCATGAGCCGATGGTCTTCCGCTGTCAGGGGTTCTGACCCATCGAGCACCAGCAGGACGAGGTCGGCCGCGCGGTGCTGGGCCCGGGCCCGGGCGACGCCCTCGGCCTCGATCGGGTCGCCCGGGTCGCGGAGGCCGGCGGTGTCGGCGAGCTCGACGGGCCAGCCGCCGAAGGCCGTGGCGGTCGCGACGACGTCGCGGGTCGTCCCCGGCGTCGGGTCGACGATCGCCCGGCCGTATCCGAGAAGGGCGTTCAGCAGGCGACTCTTCCCCACGTTGGGCCGACCCGCCAGCGCCGCCCGCCAGCCCGGCACGAGGCGCGTGCCGAGGTCGGAACGAGAGATCAGCGCATCCAGTCGATCGAGGGACGTTCCCTGCTTGAATTCGAGGTCCTTAGCTATCAGCGAGAGTTCCTCATCGAGGGCGCCGTTCGCCTGGTCGAGCATGTGGGCCGCGGCCCGCAGGGTGCTGGCGAGGGGCAGGTCGAGCGTCGCCTCGGCGCGGAGCCGCGACCCGCTCGCGTGGCGGACCCAGGCCGAGGCCCACGCCCGCTCCGCGCCGGCCTGGACAAGGGCTTCGAGGACCATCGCCACCGCGGCGGGTCCGCCGTGGCCCTGGATCTCGACCTCCGCCGAGTCGCCGGCCATGACGATCGCGACGACCTCATCCCCGACACCGGCCCCCACTCGGCCGAGGCGCGGCCGCCCCGGTGGGGTCGTCGCCAGGCCGTCGCCGCGATGGGGGCGGAAGGCGGCGTCGGCGACGGCCAGCGCCCCCTCGCCCCAGAGGCGGACGACGCCCACCGCGCCCGGCCCGTCGCCCGTCAGCACGGCCACCCTGGGCGGTCGCATGGCTCAGGCCTCGCACGCGACGCGGAGCCCGTCCAGCACTAGCGCCGGCGCGAGCCGGGCGTCGGGCAGGTCGAGGGCCGCCGGGCCCATGAGCCGCTCGGCGTCGCCGCCCGACCAGACGACCCACGGGCGCGGCGAGAGGCCCTCGGCCTGGCCGGCGACCAGGGCGCGGATCGCGCCGACGGTTGACCAGAAGACGCCGGCCTCGAGGGCGGGGACGGTCGATCGGCCCCATGCCGCGGGCGGGCGATCGGGACGGACCAGCGGGAGCTGGCTCGACAGGCCGTCGAGCGCCTCGGCCGCGAGCCGCAGGCCGGGGGCGATCGCCCCGCCTTGCCAGACGCCGTCGGCCGAGATCCGCTCGACGGTGATCGCCGAGCCGCACGAGACCACGATCCCCGGGCCGGCCCCCCGGCCGGCGAGGGCCCCGAGGACGGCGAAGGCCCGGTCGGTCCCGGCCGTCTCCGGGCTCTCCAGCTCGTGACGGACCGGGACGTCGGCCGCCGAGCGGAACCAGCGGGCCGAGAGTCCGGGCTGGGCGTCGAGGAAGCCGCCGAGCCGGTCGGCGACCGGAGGGTTGACCGTCGAGATCGCCCACGACGACGGCCCGCCCGACGGGTTCCAGAGCGACCAGGCGTCGCGCCAGGCCGCGGGATTGTCGAGCGGGCAGCGACACGACGTCCAGGCCGCCATCCGTCGCGCGACCCGGCCCCACTTGAGCCGGGAGTTGCCGAGGTCGGCGAGGACCCGGAGCACGCTCACGTCTCCCCGACCGGGACGTCGACCGAGGTCGGCGGCTGGACCGCGGGCAGGGACGGCGGCGGCTCGTCGGGCGCCGGGCAGCTCATCCAGCAGGCCGGCGATCCGGTGGATCAGGGCGGGCAGGCCCTTGCCGGTGACGGCCGAGATCGGCAGGACCTCGCGGCAGAGCTCGGCGGCGATCCGGTCGCGGGCCTCCTCGGCGCCGGTCAGGTCGATCTTGGTCACGACCAGGACCTCGGGCCGCGCGGCCAGCGCGGGGCTGTACTGCTCCAGCTCCTAGCGGATCGTCCGGTAGTTGCCGGACCGGGTCCGAGCCGTCGGCGGGCATCGGCGTCGACCAGGTGGACCAGCAGCCGCGTCCGCTCGACGTGGCGGAGGAACTCGTGGCCGAGGCCGTGGCCCTCGTGCGCCCCCTCGATCAGGCCCGGGATGTCGGCCACGACGAACGAGCGGTCCGTCCGCTTGGACCGTGCCGAGGTTCGGGTACTTGGTCGTGAACGGATAGTCGGCGATCTCCGGGTGGGCCCGCGAGATCCGCGAGAGCAGGGTCGACTTGCCGGCGTTCGGCAGGCCGACCAGGCCGACGTCGGCGATCACCTTCAGTTCGAGGGTGATCCAGCGCTCCTCGCCCGGCTGGCCCGTTCTCGACCTGCCGCGGGGCGCGGTTGGTCGAGCGACTTGAAGTGCGTGTTGCCGTGCCCGCCCCGGCCGCCGCGGGCGACGATGACCTCGTCGCCCGACGCGCTTCAGGTCGCGGAGGACGTGGCCGCGGTCGCGGTCGCGGACGATCGTGCCGACGGGGACGTCGATGACCAGGTCCTCGGCGCCCCGGCCGTGGCAGTCGGACCCCTGGCCGTGCTCGCCGCGGTCGGCCTTCCAGTGCCGCTGGAACGAGAGGTGGGCGAGGTTGGTCAGGCCCTCGACGGCGCGGACGATGACGTGCCCGCCCGCGCCGCCGTCGCCGCCGTTGGGGCCGCCGCGGGGGACGTACTTCTCGCGGCGGAAGCTCAGGCAGCCGTTGCCGCCGTCGCCCGCCTTGACGTAGATCGTCACCCGGTCGACGAACATCGCGGTGCCGTCCCAGGCGGCGGATCAGTCGGCCGATGTCGCCGGAGTTCAGCAGCCTCGAGCGGGAGGACGTTGATCCGCCGGCCGCCCTGGTCGAACTTCACCGTCCCTCGGACAGGGCGAACAGATCGTCCAGTCGCGGCCGATGCCGACGTTCTTGCCGGCGTGCCACCTGGTGCCGTTCTGGCGGCAGAGGATGCTGCCCGGCCTTGGCGTGCTGGCCGCCGTAGAGCTTGATGCCCAGCATCTTCGGGTTCGAGTCGCGGCCGTTGCGGCTCGACCCCTGACCTTTCTTGTGAGCCATGGCGAATCGGATCCTTGCGAGCGTCTCGTCCGTCGATCCCAGGCCCCGGACGGCGCCGGGAAAACTAGAGTGTAGCCCGCCGAGACGCCGCGTCGCAAGGGCGGTTTTGTGGCCCGTCCGGCGACGCGGGACGGCCTCGACCTGGATTACCTCGCTTTTCAGACATCTGTCAGATTCGGTGACATTTTGAACATTGCTGTCTCACCCAGGTCGTGGTAAAGTCACCGTCGGTTCCGCTTCCCGCCGTGCGCTCCGAACCGCCGCCCGCGATCAGGTCTCCGATCGCCAGGGCAAACCGGCCTGGATTCTTCGGGGCGACTTTGTTATTTTTTTCACAATGTCACGTCGAAGAGAATAGCGGGACCTCCGCGGCGAACATCTCGGGGGCTCGATCGGGCACGACGAGGGGGCCGGGCGATGTCGACGCTCCGCGATGACCTGGCGTCGTTGAAGATCGACCGCGGCGGCCGGGCGGCCAGGGAGTCGCCCGGCCGGCGAAGGAGCCCCGTCGGCCTCCGAGGCGGCGCGACGGCGGGGCGGGGTTCGTCGCGCTCGTGCTCTGGCTCGTGCCGCTCTCGCTGCTCGGGGCGGGGGGGTATTACGGCTACACGCGCTGGCAGGAGATCCGCGCCAAGCCCGAGGTGGCGACGGCCGTCGTCCAGGCGATGACTACCGGCGAGGCCGAGAAGCTCCTCAGCGCCAAGGGCTACCTCAAGTCGCGGAACCAGACCGACATCGGCGTGAAGGTGCCGGGGCGGATGGAGCAGATCCTCGTCGAGGAGGGCTCGCGCGTCCGCAAGGGCGACCTGATCGCCGTCCTCGAGCACATCGACATCGACGCCCAGATCGCCTCGGGCCGCGCCGCCATCGAGCGGGCCAAGGCCGACCTGCTCGAGGCCCAGGCCGACCTCGACGAGAAGTCCCGCAAGCAGGCGCGGACCGAGAAGCTCGCCGAGCGGCAGATGGTCTCGGTCGAGGAGCGAGAGCAGACCTTCGCCGCCCTCCGCAAGGCCGAGGCGCACCTCGTCAGCCTCAAGGCCCAGATCGAATACCAGCAGCAGACGCTCAAGCAGAGCGAGGTGATGCTGGAGAACATGTTTATCAAGTCCCCGTTCGAGGGCACCGTCGTCAAGAAGGACGCCGAGGTCGGCGAGATGATCACCGGCAGCGGGATCATCGGCCGGTCGAAGATCGTCACGCTCGCGAACCTCGGGCGGATGGACGTCGAGACCGACGTGACCGAGTCGCTGCTGGCCCGCCTGGCGATCGGCCAGCCGGCGGAGATCTCGGTCTCGGCCGTGCCCGAGAAGCGCTATCGCGGCCGGCTCCGCCAGGTGATCCCCATGAGCGACCGCGCCCGCGGGACGGTCAAGGTGATGGTCGAGTTCCTCGAGCCCGACGAGCACCTGTTCCCGGAGCTGGTGGCGACGGTCCACTTCCTCCCCGACAAGGCCCTCAAGTCGCCCGACGCGGGCAAGGCGTACCTGTTCGTCCCCAAGTCGGCGATCGTCGAGGAGGGCGGCCACTCGTTCGCCTACCGGGTCGAGTCGGGGAAGTCGGTCCGCAAGGTCGCCGTCGAGACGGTCGTCACGAACGACGACCTGGCGCGGGTCGAGAGCGGGCTGAAGGCGGGAGATGCGGTGGTCTTGAATCCGCCGAAGACGTTGAAGGATGGGGAGGCGGTGAAGGTGGCGGAGTGACGTCGTTTCCCTCGTTCCCACGCTCTGCGTGGGAAAGCGTCTTCCGACGCTCCGCGTCGTCCGACCTCGGAGGGAATGGCCGCGGAGCGGCCGAAGAGGCATTCCCACGCGGAGCTTGGGAACGAAAGGGTGTCGACCGAATCACGCTCTGGGTCGGACATGCCCTACACGCAGAACCGGAGGCCCGATGTCCGCGAATCACGCGATCTCCCTCGAGAACGTCAGCAAGCAATACAAGCGCGACGAGTTCATCATCCCCGTCCTCGAGGACCTCGACCTCTTCGTCGACGAGGGCGAATTCCTCGCCCTGATGGGGCCGTCGGGCTCGGGGAAGACGACGCTGCTGAACCTGATCGCCGGGCTCGACCGGGCGACGTCGGGGCAGGTCGATCGTCCACGGCGAGGACCTCGGCGCGATGTCCGAGGGCCAGGTCACGCGCTGGCGGGCCGACAACGTCGGCTTCATCTTCCAGCTCTATAATTTGATCCCTGTGCTGACGGCGTTCGAGAACGTCGAGCTGCCGCTGTTGCTCACGCACCTGTCGAAGCGGAAGCGGCGCGAGAACGTCATGACGGCCCTGCGGATCGTCGGGCTCGACGGGCGCGAGGATCACTACCCGAGGCAGCTCTCGGGCGGGCAGGAGCAGCGGGTGGCGATCGCCCGAGCGATCGTGACCGACCCCTACCTGCTCGTCGCCGACGAGCCGACCGGCGACCTCGACCGCACCAGCGCCGACGAGATCCTGTCGCTGCTCCAGCAGCTCAACCGCGAGTTCCAGAAGACGATCGTCATGGTCACCCACGACCCGCAGGCCGCGCGGCGGGCGACGCGGCTCCTGCACCTGGACAAGGGCAAGCTCGTCCGCGACGAGATGCAGCGCGAGGCGCCGATCGGAGCCGCGTCATGAAGTTCCTCGGCTACGTCCTCCGCAACGCTGCGCCGGAGCCCGGTCCGGACGCTGCTGACGATCGGTTCGACGACGATGTGCCTGTTCCTGATGATGATCCTCCTGTCGTACATCTCGACCTTCGAGGCGGTCGGGGCGACGCTCCGCGAGTACAACCGGCTCGTGACGATGAGCTCGCAGGGCTTCGCCCAGCCCGTCCCCGCGGCGCGGGTGGCGGAGATCGGGGCGATGGACGGCGTGATGGCCGTCACGACGTTCTCGTGGTTCGGCGGCAAGTACAACAACGAGGTCATGCCCTTCGCCCAGTTCGGCGTCACGGCCGACACGATGTTCGACATCTACGACGAGTACAAGGTCCCCCCCGATCAGTTGAAGGCCTTCAAGGCCGACCGGACCGCCTGCGTGATCGGCAGGAAGCTCGCCGACGAGCGGAAGATCAAGATCGGCGACGCCCTGCCTCTGAAGGGCGACGGCTATCCCGTCGACCTCAACCTCATCGTGAAGGGCATCTACGACGCGCCCGAGAAGCGCGACAACCGCATGTGCCTGTTCCACTGGGAGTACCTGAACGAGGAGTTCAGGAAGGTCGCCCCCGGCAGCAAGATGATCGACAACGCGGGCATCATCTCCATGAAGTGCAGGTCGGCCGGCATCATGCCGGCCGTGGCGAAGAAGATCGACGACGTCTATCTGCAACAGCGACACGCCCACGCGGACCCAGAGCGAGGAGGCGTTCAACCAGATGTTCCTCGACATGGTCGGCGACCTCCGCGGGATGATCGCCAACATCGGCCTGGCCGTCGTCGTTCTCGCTGATCTTCGTCGCGGGCAACGCGATGGCGATGGCCCTGCGCGAGCGGACGACGGAGATCGCCGTGCTCAAGGCCATCGGCTTCAGCCGCGGGCTGGTCATCAACCTCGTGCTCGCCGAGTCGATCCTCGTGACGATGGTCGGCGGCGTGCTCGGGGCGCTGGGGCGAAGCTCCTGTTCGACACCGTGGACATCTCGAAGTACACGGCGGGGATGCTCCCCTTCTTCTTCGTCCCGTGGCCGACGGCCCTGCTGGGCCTGGCGCGGCGCTCCTGATCGGCTTCGTGAGCGGCATCCTGCCGGCCATCGGCGCGGCGCGGCTCTCGGTGGTCAACGGTCTCAGGAAGGTGGTCTGACCCGATGATCCCGCTCAGATACAACGTGCGGAACCTCCGGGTCCGCTGGGTGACCACGCTCCTGACGGTCCTCGGCACCGGGGCGATCGTCTGGTCGTCGTGCATCCTCTTCGGGCTGGTCGAGGGGCTGGAGCACAGCCTCAAGGTCTCGGGCGATCCGCTCGACCTGATCGTCCTGCGCAAGGGCTCGTCGAACGAGACCAACAGCGGATTCGGCCTGACGACGGCCGAGAGGATCACGACGCTCCCGGGCATCGCGCGGGACGAGCAGGGCAGGCCGCTCGTGGCGCTCGAGCTGCTGAACATCCCGGTCGTCGAGCGGCGCGACGGGACGAAGACGAACCTGATCGTCCGCGGCGTCGACGCGGCCTCGTCGGAGCTCCGGCCCGACTTCAAGATCGAGGAAGGCCAGGGGCGGATGTTCGTCCCCGGCACGCGGCGAGTGCATCGTCAGCAAGAACATGTCGAGGCGATTCAAGGGGGCGGGGCTCGGCGAGGAGCTCGTCGTCGGCGCCAAGGAGAAATACCGGGTCGTCGGCATCTTCACCGCGGGCGGCGGCGCCGCCGAGAGCGAGGTCTGGGTCGACCGCAAGGAGCTCGAGCAGAACACCGCGCGAGGCGGCAGCGTCTCGAGCGTCCAGCTCCGCGCGGCCAGCCCGGCGGCCTTCGAGGAGATCCGCAAGACGCTCGAGGACGACACCCAGTTCAAGCTCGCGGCGATCCCCGAGGCGAAGTACTTCGCCGAGCAGTCGCAGTCGAGCATGTTCCTCAAGGTGGCCGGCACCCTGATCGCCATCTTCCTGACGATCGGCGCCATGTTCGCCGCGGCGAACACGATGTACGCGGCTGTCCGCTCGCGGACCCGCGAGATCGGCACGATGCGGGCGCTCGGCTTCTCGCGGTTCGACCTGCTGATCTCGTTCCTCGGCGAGTCGCATCCTCCTCTGCTCGCTCGGCGGAATCGTCGGCCTGCTCGCGACGCTGCCGCTGAGCGCCCTGACCTTCGGCACGAGCAACTTCAACACGTTCGCCGAGGTCACGATCAACTTCCGCTTCGGCCCGATCGTGATGGCCGTCGCCTTCGCCATGACGATGGCCATGGGCGTCTTCGGCGGACTCTTCCCCGCGCTCCGTGCCGTGAGGATGGACGTCATCTCGGCGCTTCGGGAGGTCTGATCGGGGGTCTCCCCCGCGAGGGGGGAGGGTTTTGATATCGGAAGATGAAGACAAGAAACCCTCCCCTTCGCGGGGGATGGTAGGGTGGCGGCCGGCCTGCGGCGTGGCCATGCCGATCAGCGTGCCGGCCGGAGCGAGACGATCGTTGGCCGCTTCGCGCAGCGTCGCGGGCGTGACCTCGAACATGCTCCCCTCGACCCGCTCGACCGGCCATCCCGACATCGCTTCCAGGAACTCCGAGACCGGCCGGATCGCCAGGTTGATCTTCCCCTCGATCCTGTAATGCATCGGCACGACCACGCGCGGCCCGATCGCATCGAGGAGCGGGACGAGGTCGTCATACGCGATCGTCGGCGGCCCGCCCGCTGCGGCGAGGACGATGTCGGCCCCGCGGATCGGAGCGAGCTCCTCGTCGCTCAGGCGATGCCCGAGGTCGCCGAGCGAGACGACGTGCAGCCCCTCGGCCCGGAAATGGACGATCGTGACCTCGTCGCCCGCCGCCGCTCGGGCGTCTCGAAGACGGGGACGGCCTCGAACCGAATCCCGCGGACGACCGTCCCGCCGGCCGGCATCTCCAGGGCCCGCACGACCTCGAACGGCGGGACGACCTGCCCGAGGTGGCTGTGGTACTTGTCGTTCTCGTGGCTCACGACGACGACGTCGGCCGGCTCGTCGATCGGCAGGTAGCCGCCGGATTCGGGCGAGCGGTAGGGGTCGAGGATGACCCGCGTGCCCTCGGTCTCGATGAGGAAGGCCGCGTGGCCGTACCAGGTGATCCGCATCGGACGGGGCTCCCGGGGGCGGGGGGATTGTGTTACCGTTGTTCAACGCGGCAGGCGATGACTATCAAACCATCCGCCCATCGAGGAGATCGAGACCGATGTCCCACGACGCGACCCAGAATACCGACCGGCGCACGTTCCTCCAGGCCGGCGCGGCGGCGACGCCTCGGCCCTGGCCCTCTCCGGCGGCGCGACGGCCCAGGCCGCCGACCCGAAGGTGCTGCCGAAGCGGAAGCTGGGCAGGACCGGGTATGAGATCACGATGCTCGAGATGGGCTCCGGGGCCCTTCGCGACCGGAGCGTGCTCGACCGCCTGCTCCGCCTCTCGTTCGCCGCGGGCGTCCGGACGTTCGACACGGCCAACCTCTACGGGACCGAGCCCGGCATCAAGGCGTGGCTCGAGGCGGCGCCCGAGGTCCGCAAGCAGATCACCCTCGATCACCAAGGACGAGGTCCGTTCGCCCAAGGAGATGCTCAAGCGAATTGATGAGCGTCTGGCCGCGCTGGGCACCGACTACGTCGACGGCTACTTCCTCCACGGCCTCGGCGACAAGATGGACCTCGACACGGCCATCGACTTCGCCAAGGGCAAGGAGATGAAGGAGGTCGCCGAGGCGATCAAGAAGTCGGGCAAGGCGAAGTTCATCGGCTTCTCGACCCACCACCGCGACCGCGCGGCCATCATCCAGGCGGCGGCCGAGGGCGGCTTCATGGACGCGATCATGCTCCAGTACACCCCCTGGCTGGCCAAGGATGAGCCGCTGAACAAGGCCCTCGACGCCTGCCACGAGAAGGGCGTCGGCCTGATCTCGATGAAGCAGGTCGCCGGCCAGTTCCCGAGCCGGCCGAAGATCAACGTCCTCGAGGAGGTCGTCAAGCGCGCCCCGTGGCTCAAGGAGAAGGGCCTCTCGCCGTACCAGGGCCTCCTGCAGGCGATCTGGACCGACGAGCGGATCAGCGGGTCGTGCGTCTCGATCAAGACGACCGAGCAGCTCCGCGAGGACGCCGACGCCGCCCGCCGCTACGAGCCGCTGAAGACGGCCGAGATCCTGCAGCTCCGCGACGCCGCCCTGGCCGCCAACCCGACCATGTGCGCCGACTGCGACGGCCGCTGCTCGATGGCCGCGGGCACCAAGGCCGAGCTGGGCAACCTGACCCGGTTCCTCACCTACCACGAGCACCACGGCATCCGCGCCGAGGCCCGCCGCCAGTACGCGGCGATGGATCCCTCGGCCCGCGACTGGACCGGCGCCGACCTCGAGGCCGCCCGCGCGGCCTGCCCCAACGGGCTCGACTTCGCCAGCCTCCTGCCCGAGGTCGAGCGGCACCTCGCCTGAGGCGCGCACCCCGGGCGTGGCCCCCTCGGGGCAGGTGCTTTAATGATCCACGAATCCTGATCTCAGGTCGCCGAGCGGCCCCCGCCGGGCCGCCTCGGCGACCGCGACCGCCGCCGCCGGCCCCGCCGGACCCCTCCCGGACGCCCCGCGAAGCCGACAGGCTCGGGTTCGCTCGGCGCCGCGGGCGAGGCCGACCCGGACCCGGCTTCGGGCTCGGCATCTTTCTCTTTAATCTCTTCGGCATCAACGACTTCCGTCGCAACAGCGGCCGCCGGCCCCCCCGCCATCCCCGCCTTCCGCAGGGCCGCCAGGTCCCGGATCGTGGCCCGGAGCTGACGCTCGATGCCCATCTCATACCGATGCATGAGCATCAGCTCGTGCGTGACGCCCGAGAACTTCGCGTCGGCGGGGGCCTCGGCGCCGGCGGCCGGGGCGACCAGCGTCGCGCGGAGCTCCCGCAGCTCCCGGATCTGCCGCGAGATCCCCCGCCGCAGCGCCGCCACCATCGCCGAGGCCCCGGGCTCGGCCAGGCGGCCGGCCTCGCCCTCCTCCTCGATCCGCAGCTCGTTGGCCGCGGCCAGCCGGGCCGAGTCCTCGGCCAGCGGCCCGGCCGCGGCCGCGTCGACCTCGGGGTCGCGGCCGAGCAGCCTGGTCGCGCGGCGGTTGAGGGCGTCGTCCCACGCCTCGGCCCCGTCGTCCAGCGCGTCCTCGAGCTTGCGCCACTCGCTGAGCAGCCGGTCGATGCCCTCGGGGAACGACCGGAGCTCCTGGACCGCCCCGGCCGGGTCGTCGTAGAGGTCCTCGTCGGCGCGGTTGACCCGCGCGCGGACCTCGTCGGCGTCGTGGTCGTCGCGGCGCGCCTCGGCGGCCTTCTCGGCGGCGAGCTCGAGGAGGAGGCCGGCCTCGGCGCGGACGCACCGCCTGAGCCTCCACGAGGCGACGGCGGCCCGCTCGACGAGGACGGCGGCGGTGTGGCCGGCGGGCTGCCAGTCGCCGCCCCAGCCCTTCAATTCGGCGTTGAACTCGGCGGCGCTCTCGCCCGGCAGGACGGCGTGGCCCGACCGCAGGCCGTGCGTCAGGCCGTTGAATTTGGATGTGTCCTTGCCGTCGGGCGTGATCGGGCCCTTCGACTTCCTGCCGTTGTTCCGGCTGGCCTGCCGCTGTGCTTCGGAACGCATGGGTGTTGCCCCCGTGGTGATCGCGGACCCTCGCCGCGCGTGACGTTGCGCGCGGACCGCATACACGTAGGATCCTAAGTTGGGGGGCTGGCGTTCTCGGAATCCGCCGCGAGGCGGTCCGCCGAGGGGCGAGTCTCGAGCTCTCTGGGCGGCCGGGGATGGGCCGTGCGACCTACGCGTTACTGGCAAACCACGGCCATGCAGGGCGCAAATCGAAGGGGGAAAACGACCTGGGATCATGGTGATTCCTGGAACACGGCCTATTTTCCCTTGACTTGGGCTCGGGGACGATTAGCGTCAAAGAAGGCGCAGGGAATGACGGAGCGTGCCATTTCGTGACAAAGGCTTCCCTGCCCGACCGAGGACGGTCGATCGATCGGGCTGCCCCGCGCGGCGCCGCCGGGACGACCCTCGTTCTCCCCGAGGAGGGACGAAGCCATGGCGATCCGACGAGGCCCGTCCCGGGCCTACCCGTCCGTGGTGCTGGCGATCGCGGCGGCGTTCTGCGGCGGCGCCCGGGCCGACGTGATCGGCCCCGGCCAGTTGAATGAGATGGTCCAGGAAGGGATCGGCGACCTCATGGTCCAGTCGCTCGCGATCCTGAACAACATCGACTCGAACTTCTCGATCACCTACGACTCGGTCACGCAAGGCGACGCGTGGACCACCACTTTCGGCGGCCAGATGCTGGGCGAGCCCGTGATCGGCTCGCTGACCGGGACGATCGCCGCCGACCCGACGTGGAGCTTCACCCAGGGCTCGCTCTCCTTGAACGGCACCCCTTACTCGTTCTCCGGCTCGATCAACGTGGGGGCGAGCAACAATATCTCCGTGGACTTCACGATGTCGAACACGGTGGGGACGATGAAGAACTCGATCGTCTGGTCCCAGAATGGCAATTCCGCCAACCCCTCGATGGTCGGCAGGGACAACGCCGGCAATCTGGTCTACACGAGCTACATCCAGCAGATGCAGAACGGGAAGAACCCGGTGTACTACCGGTCGATGATCACCTTGATACCCGGCGGTGCGCCGGACGGCCGGGACCGGATCACCTCCACGCTGACGCGCACGAACATGGCCGGTACGCCCATCCCGGGCGTGCGGTCCATCAGCGACCGCGGGGTCGCGGAGGCGACGAGCGACACCTCGTTCGACGGCGACGGATCGAGCGAGATCACCTCGGTCCCCGAGCCGTCGTCCGTCGTCCTCTGCGGGATCGGCGTCCTGGGGCTCGTCGCCGGCAGACGCCTCGGGCGTCGCCGCCGTTCGCGATAGGCCGGAAGCCCGGCATCGATGGTGACGTCGGCGCCGTGGAATTCGGGGCATCAGGGCCTCGGCGCAGGCGACGCCGATCTGCCGATGGCCGCGCAGGTACTCGTCGACGGCCGATTCGGAGATCGTCGGGCCGTGGCATTCAGGCGGCCCTGATTCCTGGATTTTGAGAGGGCCAGGACAGTTACGATTATCGTGCGGATTGACACATATAGGATGGGGGAAGGATCTTACTGGATCTCAAATCGGCCGGATTGCATGGCCACGTCTTCATGGCCATGCCACCCGACGGGCGGGCGGGCCGACGCGAACGCATCGAGCGAATCGGGGGTTGGCAATCATGCCGATCCCTGGCTATCCTCGGGTGAGGCCGCCCGAGCGGGCGTCCACTCCGGGCGAGGCGGCGCGGCGAGGATGCCGACGCTCGGGCCCGGCGCCTTCGGTCCGACCGATGCACCCGCCGGCCTGTCGGCCGGCCAGGAGGACGTCGTCATGTCCACGTCTCGATGGCTCTCGATCGCGCTGTTGATCGCCGCGTCGCTGCCGGCCTCGGGGCCCGGTGCGAAGGCGGACCTGATCCTGTTCACGGCCTCCACGGATTTCACGGGCGGCTTCAACACGATCGTCCCCAACAGTAACAATGTATACATCCCGTCGATTTCCCCCGGCGTGGCGCTCAGCCCCGACCCCGCCTATCTCGACAATCAGAACGTCGGCCCGCTCGACGGGATCAGCTACGGGCCCTCGTATTCGCAGGTGCCCGGGACCACGAGCGGCACGACCGGCTGGGTGACGTCGACGGTGACGATCCCGACGACGGGGTTCTACCGGCTGATCTGGGAGGTCGCCAACACGGTCAACTGCGCCGGCGCGGACGCCCTGGCGGCGGGCAACATCCTGCTGAACGGGGTCTCGCTCTTCGGATTCGCCGGCGGCTTGCCCTCCGGGTTCACCGGGTTGGGATCGTATGGGACGTCCGGCAGCATCCCGGGGCTCACCGCGAGCGAGCCGGACGGCGCGTTCGCCTGGATGGACGTCCAGCCCCCGCCTCACACCACGGGCGTCGACCCCCTGTTCGACCCGCTCTACACGACGGGCCTGGGCGACGGTTACTCGGCCTCCCAGCTCTACTCGGCCACGTTCGGGGCCGACGCGGGGGACAACCTCCGGGTCGACTCGGCCTTCCTGACGAACGACGGCGGGAACTACGCCGACTACGGCATCGTCGCCCTGTCGGGGCCGCCGCTGCCCGAGCCGTCGAGCCTGGCCATCACCGCGCTGGGGGCGGTCGTCCTGGGCGGCTACGGCGCGGCACGTCGCCGAGGGCGATCCTAGCGCTCGGGACGTCGGGTGGCACTGGCGGCTCTTGCCACCCCTGGGGGCATCGGCCCCGGACGCTGGCGGGAAGACCCACCAGTGGCACCCGGCGTGCCCTGCTGGCCAGGCTCGTCCTCCCGCTCCCTCCCCCTCTTCCGCCGACCACCCCGACCGACATCGTGAGCGTCCTAGATCGGGGTCAGACCCCTCGGATCAGCCGGCCGTTCGTAAATCCTCGCAACAATTCTCTCTAGTAGATCTTGCATGTCCATACGTGTCATCGTAGAATTTGGCCTACGCCACTCGCCCACCGACGTTCGAGCGGGCGTATCATCAATGAGGAAGTTTCTTGCGTTCGCGCTGGTCGCCGTCGTGACCGCCGGGGCTATCCAGGACGCGCGCACGGACCTGATCGTCCTGCAATACCCCCCGGATCCGGACCATCCAGCGGGTTCGCCGTTCCGGGAAAGCACGACGACCGTTGACCTGGGAGCCGGAGCGGCCGAACTGCGGGCTTCCACCGCCAGTGCCGGCACCTACGGGAATACACTCGGCGACAGCGGGGTCAACGGCGACGTATCGGTCTACGTGCACGCGAGCCAGAACTCGTTGCTCCCCGACCTCTCCGGTCCCACGATGCACGGCTTATTCGAGGCCGATCTCGACGGCCGGGGCGGATCGTTCGGCGGGGACAATTACATTTCCAGGGCCGGATCGTTTCTCACCGTCGACTTCACGGTCGATACGACCCAGAAGTACGTGCTAAACGAAACACTCGGCGGCAAGGACATCGTCGGCAGCGGGTTCACCGGCGGTTACCTGTCGCTGTACGACAACAACAGCAGTTTCGCGATTTCGCGTGAACTCGATGCCTATGTGCTGGACTATGGACTGAAGATCTACCAATACGCGTTCACCTTGGTTGCAGGTCATACATACTCAATGATCCAGGAGGCCTATGCCGCGTGGAATGATGAACAGGGACCGACCGGGTCCGGGACGGGAATCGCCCAATTCGACCTGAGCCCCGTCCCCGAACCGCCGGGCCTCGGCATGCTCGCCATGGGTCTGATCGCCCTCCTCGGCTACGGGCGGCGGTGTGGCCGCGGTTTGCTCGCAAACGGCGGGCGGGTGGCACTGGTGGCCCTTGCTACCCCTGGGGGCATCGGCCCCGGCGCATGAAAGGCCCTGGGGCGTCGCGGGCCTCAAGGCCGCCGCTTCTTCGCCTCGCCCTGCTTCAACCTGTGCTCGACGATCCGCGCGATCAGCTCGTACGGGATCGGCCGGTCCAGCGGGAATCGCAGGTTGCCCTTCTCGCCGGCGTAGGGCGCGACGGCCGCCTCCAGCTTCGCGTCGCCGGAGACCGGCGGGTAGAGCCCGATGTGATTCTTGAACGCCGCGTAGTGGACCAGCACACGGCCCTGCATGAAGGTCGGCATCCGGTAGCTGATGACCTCCTTCGCGTCGGGCGCGGCGGCGCGGATCGTGGCGCGGATCTGTTCCAGGATCGCGCGCGCCTCGGGCGGGAACCCGGCGTTGTAGGCGTCGATCGTCTCAGGTTTTTCGGCGTTCATGCCGCCCGGCCGCCGCTCAGAAGGTCGGAATGACGACCTTCTCGCCGCCCTTCATCGCCGACTGGTGGGCGCAGATGCCGACCATCGTCCAGTTGGCCGACGTCGTCCGCGTCGGGCAGGGCCGGCCGCTCGCCGAGGATGGCGCTGCAGCCAGGCGTGGACCAGGTGCGGGTGCGAGCCGCCGTGGCCGCCGCCCTGGATGAACGAGAGGTGCTGCTCCTCGTCCGGCGTCGTAGACGCCCTTGGTCGTGAACCGCCGGATCGGCTCGGGCAGCAGGCTGGGCGTAGTCGGGCACCTTGCACGCGCTTGGGGATCTCCGGCTCCGGCAGGCCGCTGGTGTGGATCACCGGCTCCTCGCCCTCGACCTGCTGCCACTCGAAGCTCTTCTTGCTCGCCGTAGGCGTCGAAGCTCTCGCGGTACTGCCGGGCCGTGTCGAACAGGCTGCGCGTCACCTCGGCGCACGACGTCGGAGTCCCGGATCTTGAACGTCGCCGTCTCGATGGCGAACGGGCTGTCGTACTTGCGGGATCAGCTCCTCGCGGATGCGGCCCGAGCCGTGGCAGACGACGCTGCTCGGCGTGCTTGCCGAGGAGCGCCAGGCAGGGGCTGACGCAGTGCGTGGCGTAGTGCATCGGCGGCAGGCCCGGCCAGTAGTCGGGCCAGCCGTCCATGTCCTGCTGATGGCTGCCGCGCAGGAACTGGATCCGGCCCAGCTCGCCCTTGTCGTACAGCTCCTTGACGAACAGGTACTCGCGGCTGTAGACGACCGTCTCCATCATCATGTAGACCTTGCCCGTCTTGCCGCTGCGCCTCGACGATCTGCCGGCACTCCTCGACCGTCGTGGCCATCGGCACGGTGCAGGCGACGTGCTTGCCGGCCTTGAGCGCGGCGAGGCTCTGCGGGGCGTGGTCGGGGATCGGCGAGTTGATGTGGACGGCGTCGACGTTGGGGTCCTTGAGCAGCTCGTCGAAGTCGGTGTAGCGGCTTGGCGATCTGCCGAGCGGTCGCCGCACTCGTCCAGCTCCTTCTCGTTGCGGCGGCAGATGGCGTACATCTCGGCGTCGGGATGGGCCTGGTAGATCGGGATGAACTCGGCCCCGAAGCCGAGGCCGACGATGGCGACGCGGATCGGCTTGTCGGTCGCCATGGGGAATGCTCCGGTCGGATCGCGATGTGGGGAATGCAGGCAGGATAGTGGCCGCGCCGGCGCGGTGCAAGCGGGCGGGATCAGCCCAATCTCGCGCCGGCGCGGCGAATAGCCTCCGACCGGGCAGGCCTCGCCGGCGGACTCGCGCCCCTTGAACGGCGCGGCCGAGGCCGGTAAGGTCGCCCGATCCGACGACGACGTCACAGTCCGCGAGGCACTCCGATGGACGCCTTCCTCCACTTCCTGGAAAGTCCGACCGCCGAGCGGATCTTCGCCTCGCTGGCCCTGGTCATCATCGGCGGCCTGCTCGGCTGGCTCGGCCACAAGTGGCGCCAGTTCCGCCAGCAGCGGCAGGTCGAGCAGGGGGACGCGCGCGACGTCGCGACGATCGAGAAGATCGTGATCGACCGCGACGCCTCGGGCCGCGAGACGCTCCGCATCCGCACGTGCGGGCGCGACCCGCTGGAGCAGATCTTCCCCAACCCGGCGGCGCGCGACGCCTTCCAGGAGCGGACGGTCGCCACGACCCCGGCCAATCGCCTGATCTCCATGGACGGGAAGATGGGCTCGTACCTGCTCCAGGAGCTGGCGATCTGGGTCTGCAGCCAGGTCGGCGAGCGGAGCTTCCCGCACGACGTCTGGATCATGGCCGCCGTCTGCGAGCCTGCGTCGTTCGGCGGCCACCAGTCGTCGACCGTGATCCTGATCCGCCGATCCGACCTCGCGAAGTTCCGCGAGTGGCCGACGTGCCGCGACCTTCACGTCGAGCACGGCAGCCACGGCGAGCGCATCCTGACCCTGCTGAGCGTCGCCGACGAGTTCGACCGTCAATCGGCCGTGATCGCCAGGCGCCAGGCCGAGGGACGGCGTCCGAACTTCGAGGAGACGATGTACCTGCTCGACCTCGCGCTCGACCCGAACGTTTTGGACCTGCCGAGCAAGGAGGTGCCGTGGTCGCGGTTCGAGGAGTCGCTCAAGGGCCGGGGGCTGGAATGACCCGCCCGGTGGCCGCAGGCAGCCCGGGCCGTTAGATTGGGGGCGTCGGGTGGCAGGGGTTGGCAAGCCAACCCCGGTTCGGGGCCGGGTCGAAGACCGGGGTTGGCAAGCCAACCCCAGCCACCCGGATGCGCCTCGCCACGTATTTCCGCATCGAGAGGTCTCAGGACGATGTCCAAGCCCAAGGTCCGCATTGGCATCATCGGCGCCGGCGCGGTGAGCGACTACCACCACGTTCCCGGTATCCGGCTCGACCCGAGGGCCGCGCTCGTCGCAGTCGCCGACACCGATCCGAACCTCCTGGAACGCCGCAAGAGCGAGTGGGGCGTCTCGATCGCCAGCACCGACCCGATCGGCGTGGCGACCCACCCCGACGTCGACGCCGTCGTCATCGCCACGCCGAACTTCACCCACAGGCCGATCGCCCTGGCCGCCGCGAGGGCCGGCAAGCACATCATGGCCGAGAAGCCCCTGGGATTGAACAAGGGCGAAGTCCGCGAGATGTACGTCGCCGCGCGCACGCGGGCGTCGTCCACATGACGGCGTTTACTTATCGCTTTGCGCCATCAATGAAATACTTGCGGCATCTGTTGAAGTCCGGCGACCTCGGCACGCCCCGCCACTTCCGCTCGCAGCGGTTCCTCGACTGGCCCGAGACGAGCTGGGGCTGGCGGCAATACAAGGACAAGGCCGGCGCCGGCGACCTCTACGACATGACGATCCACCGCCTCGACTTCGCCCTCGACCTGCTCGGCCCGCTCGACCGCGTCTGCGGGGCGATTGCGCGATTCGCGCCTCGCACGACGACGCCCGACGGCAGGACCGTGCCGCCCTCGGACGTCGACGACTGGTCGTCCCTGATCGGCGAGTTTGCCTCGGGCGCGACGGGCGTCTGGGAGGGCACCACGCTGGCGAAGGGCTACGGCCGCGACGGCTTCGGACACGAGTGGGCCGAGATCAATGGCTCCGAGGCGTCGGCCGTCTATCGCCTGCACGAGCCCAACACGATCCTCCTCGGCAAGACCGGCCAGGACCTCGCGCCGGTGCCCGTGCCGGAGGAGTTCCTCAAGCCCAAGGGCAGCCCGCGCAACCCGCACGAGGGCAAGCCGGCGACGGTGTTCCGGTATGACCTGATGTGGGAATTCGTCTCGGCGATCGTCGAGGGCCGGCAGGCCGTGCCGAGCTTCTACGACGGGCTGAACGCCCAGATCATCGCGGACGCGGTGCTGGAATCGCACGAGCGGCGGACCTGGATCGACACGCCGCTGGCGCCGGCGTGAGCCCGTTCGGGCCGCGCCCCAATTCCAAGCCCTCGGGGAATTCTGTTGCATTCGGTCCCGTGGGTGATCACGATTCCAAAGGCGTGTGGAACCTCTCCTTCCATCGGCGGCCCCCCCCCCGAGGGTCCCTAGCATGACCCGGAAACTCGCCATCGCTGCGGCGTGCGTGTGCGTTTCCACGTCCTTCGCGCGCGCCGACATCACCGTCTGGTCCGACGAGACCGGAGCCGGCTATTACCGGGTCAGCAACGGCCCGGACAACGGCCCGATCATGAAGCTCGACACGACCCTGGTCCACTTCCAGGGCACGGACGTCAACGACAAGGGCCCGATCGACAACTACGCGCTGACGTTCATCCTGCCGGCCAGTGTCTTCGGCACGATCACGGCCGGCGACCTCGTCGTGGCGGAGGTGCCGAACGCCAGCCCGGCCGCCACCGACCTCATCCGCTTCGGGATATTCACGGACACGGAGGGCACCCAGGTCCAGGGCTTCGAGTTCTTCTCCGACCGCCAGCCGGGCGGCGAGCTGAACCCGCCTTTCGCCGACATCGGCGTCCCCGCCGCACAGGATCCCCAGGCCTCCGTCCAGGAGACCGGAACCGAGGAGGTCAACCGATTCGACTGGACCGCCGGGTCGACCGACATCGGCGGGTCGGCCTCGGGGCCCATCTCGTACCACTTCTACAGCGACGGCACGGTGCCCGTCCCCGAGCCCTCGTCGCTGGTCCTCTGCGGCCTGGGCGCCCTCGGTCTCGTCGCCGCGCAATGGCGCTCGCGGCGGCGGTGAGCGCGTGATCGTCGAGCAGGGTCCGACAGCCTAGTACCGCCCCAGCCCCAGCCGCTCGCGGTGGTAGGCCAGCCGCTGGGCGACGTCCATCCGGGCGAAGTCGGGGTGGCCGTTCGAGGGCTTTGGAAAGCCGTTCTTCGAGAGCAAGCCCGCGACGGTGTTCCGGTATGACCTGATGTGGGAATTCGTCTCGGCGATCGTCGAGGGCCGGCAGGCCCTGCCGAGTTTTTATGACGGGCTGAATGCGCAGATTATCGCCGACGCCGTGCTCGAGTCGCACGAGAAGCGGCGGTGGATCAACACGCCGCTGGCGCCAGTGTAACGAGGGGCAACCTCGTGCCGACTCCGCCCCGCCGATTCACACTGCTCGACGCGATGATCGGCGTGGGTGCCGTCGCGCTGGCGATGGCCGCGACGCGGTGGAAGTACGCGGGATACGCCTGGTTCTGGAACCTCGACCGCGAAGGCTGGACGCCGGGCGCGACCGCCCGCCGGCTGGTGACCGCCGCGGCCTTCGCGCTGCCGACCCTCTTCGCGGCGACACTCGCCCTCGTCCTCGCGAGGCTGACGCCGCCGCGCCCGCCGCTCCGACGGATCGCCCTCCAGCCGGGGGCGGCCGCGTGCGGGATCGCCTTGCTGGCGGTCGCGATCGAGGGCGTCGACTACCTCGCCCGGCAGGTCGCCCACAGCTTCCACATGGGCCACACCTGGTCGAAGTTCGTCCGATCGGTCGCCTCGCAGGGCTTCCTCGACCTGCTCACGACGCACTTCCTTATCCGGTCGGCCTATGCGGCCGCTTACGCCATCCTCACGACCTGGTCCGTCCTCGCCCTGAGCCGCCGCGGCCGTCCCGAGCCGGGCTGGATCGACCGGACGGGCCGCGCGTTGGGCGTGGCCTGGATCGCGACGGCCTTTCTCTTGTGGCTCGCCCGGAACGTCCTGGGAGGGGGCATCCCCGGCTCGCTCGGGAGCCCCTATTGAGACGCTCGTCCGATCATCGTCCCAGCCCCAGCCGCTCGCGGTGATAGGCCAGGCGCTGGCCGACGTCCATCCGGGCGAAGTCGGGATGGCCGTTGGACAGGGTCGGGAAGCCGTTTTTCGAAGGCTTGGCCAGGGCCGAGGTCGTGACGGCCGCAGCCTTCGCCTCCGGCTCGTCGTGGCACTCGCAGGCGTGGGCTTCGGCCTTCGCCGGCGCGTGGCAGGCGCAGGCGTGCCCGTCTGGTGACGGCTTCGCGGGGACCGTCACGCTCGTCGACGTCCCGCCGTAGCTCATCGCTCATCGCCTGGAGCTTCAGGTCGTCTTCGAGCGACCGATGCGGGCGATGCCGAGCTTGCCCAGGACGGCGTGATACGCCTTCACGGCCTCGACCGGGCCGATCACGCCGTCGACGATCAGGCGGAGGAACTGGACGAACGCGAGCTGGTTCTCGGCGTTGTTGATCTTGCGGCCGAAGAGGGCGACCTTGGCGCCGTACTTCTGCGCGTCGGCGAGGAGCTGGAAGGCGTCGTAGCGTCGTGCCGGCCGAGCCGCCGAGGATGCCGACGACGAGGTGCGGGTCGTAGCGGACCAGCTCCTCCATCGCCTTCGGGCCGTGGTAGACCATCTTCAGGAACAGCGGCCGGCCCGCCGGGGCGACGCCGGCGAGCATCCGGGCGATCATGTCGTTGATGTAGCGCGGCAGAGCCTGTCCGGGGCGACCGCGCCGGGCACGTTCGGGTCGAAGACTTCGAGGAAGTAGCGGAAGCCCTTGCGCTCGGCCTCCTCGCGGAACTGCGTGGAAGCGCTTCGAGCGTGGCGAGGTCGTGCGCGAGGTCGTTGTTGAACGTGACGCTGTACAGGCCGAGGTTCGGCCCCGAGTGCCGCTCCTCGGGCGCGCAATCGAGGTGGCCGCACTGGATGTGGTCGAGGCTGGCCGAGCGGAACGGGCGCGAGGGCTGCTCGGCGTAGCGCGAGCCGCGGGCGATGTGGATGTCGGTCGTGTCGTTGGCGCGGACGGCCGGCGTGACGTGCGAGTCGTCGAAGAGCCGCTCGTCGGATCGTCAGCGCGTCGTTCGTGCTGGCCGACATGAGCATGATGTCGACGAGCCCCTGCCGGGTGATCTGCGCGGATCTGGTCGCGGTACTCCTCGAGCGTCTTGAAGCGGACCTCGCCCGCGTGCGCCTCGGGCGACTGGCCCGGCGCGCCGATGCCGAAGGCCATGTCGGCGTCCTTGGCGTCGGCGAGGATGAACTCGCGGCGCGTTCGGGTCGGCGTGGATCGCGGCGAGCTTGCGGTCGAGCGACTTATCCATCATCGCCCCTTGCCGCCCTGGCCGGAGATCGTGACTCGCGAGGCCCCGCCGCCATTGCCGCCGCCGCCCGAGCCCATCGTCACCCGGACCGCGCCGTTGCCGGCTTCGGCGCGCGGCGCGGCCTGGCGGCCGGGCCGCTCGACTTCGCGGCGCGCCGGGTTCTTCTTCAGGACCTGGTCGATCGTCTCGCGGAGCACCTGCCCCGAGTGCTGCAGCGCCGAGACCTCCTTCGGCCAGAGGTCGATCTCGAGCTGCGCCTCGACGCCCCTGCGGCCGACGACCGTCGGGACCGAGAGGCAGACGTCGCGGATGCCGTAGGTGCCGTTCACCAGCGACGAGACCGGCAGGATCCGCTTCTGGTCGAGCGCGATCGGCGTGGACCACCTCGCGGATCGAGAGGCCGACGGCGAACCCCGCGCCCGCCCTTGAGCTTGATGACCTCGGCGCCGCTGCCGCGGGTCTTGGCGAACAGGGCGTCGGCCGTGCTCGCGCGTCCAGCCGGGGAACTTCTCCAGCGGCAGGCCCGCGGCCTGCGCGGCCGACCAGATCGGGACCATGCTGTCGCCGTGCTCGCCGAGGATCGTCGCCGTGACCTGCGTCGGCGGCAGCTTCGAGCGCCTCGGCGATCAGGCTGCGGAACCGGGCCGAGTCGAGCTGCGTGCCCAGGCCGATGACCTGCGTCGAGGGCAGGCCGAGCTGCTTCGTCGCCAGGTAGGTCAGCACGTCGACCGGGTTCGAGACGACCAGGACGATCGCGTCCTTCTTCAGGCCCGGCGGCCTTGACCTGGCCGAGGATGTTCAGGAACAGCTCGACGTTGCGATTGATCAGGTCGAGCCGGCTCTCGTCGGGCTTGCGCCGCAGGCCGGCGGTGATGCAGACGAGGTCGCTCTCGGGGATCGCCTCGTAGCCGGTCGGCCCGGATCCGCTGGTCGGCCGTCGAGCGAGGCGCCGTGGAGCAGGTCGAGCGCCTGGCCCCGGCAGAGGTCGGCGTTGACGTCGATCAGGTCGATCCCGCTGACCACCCCGCCGCACTGGAGGGCGAACGCCGCGCACGAGCCGACCAGGCCGCCGCCGCCGATGATGCTGACTTTCATGGGATCAGCTCCGCCTCCCGAGATCGCCGTGACGCCGTTCAACGCCGCCGATCCTTCGACCGCGCGACGTGCTTCACGACCGCGTTCGACGCGCCGCCGATCTTCATGGCCTTCATCACCTGGTCGGTGATCGAGCTGCACCAGGCTGTCCATGTCAGCTGCCGTTCGGCTCGACGGGTCGGCGCTCGGCTGCGGCTTCGGCGGCTGCTGCTGGAACTTGGCCGGGATGAACGCCTTGGGCTCGGGCTTGAAGTCGCTGTAGCCCTCGCGGAACAGGCTGTTGCCGCAGAGGTCGCAGTTCTCGAGGCCCGCGTCGAGCCGGGGGTCGGGGATGCCGAGGTTCGGCTTGATCTTGATCAGCTCGGCGGCCTTCTCGTCGGAGTAGTAGTTCACCGTGCCGAGCTGCTTGGCGAGGATCAGGATCCGGCAGTAGGCGTCGATGATCTCGGTCTTGAAGTAGGCGTCCTCGAGGTCGCTGCCGTAGGTGATCGTGCCGTGGTTGGCCAGGAGGATCGTGTCGGTGTCCTTGACGTAGGGGAGCACCGTGTCGGCGAACGCCTGGGTGCCGGGCGTCTCGTACGGGGCGATGGCGACCTCGCCGAGGAAGACCTCGAACTCGGGCAGGATGCACTTGGGGATCGGCTCGTGGGCGACGGCGAAGGCCGTGGCGTGGGGCGGGTGGCAGTGGACGCACGACCGGACGTCGGGCCGGGCCTTCATGATCGACAGGTGCAGGAGGATCTCGCTCGACCGCTTCCGCTTGCCGGCGACCTGCTTGCCGTCCATGTCGACGATGCAGAGGTCGTCGGGCTTCATGAAGCCCTTCGAGACCCGGGTCGGCGTGCAGAGGACGCGGTCCTCGCTCGAGCCGGAAGCTGATGTTGCCGTCGTTGGCGGCGGCGAAGCCCTTGGCGTAGACGCGCCGGCCGATCTCGCACATCTGCTCGCGGAGCTTCCACTCGCTCATGAGGTTGTTGCTGCGGCCATGGTCGCCGCGTCCTCGTCGGGATTCGGGTATCGGTCGCTGGAACGATTGAATTCTTAAACGTCGATCTGGTCGATCAGGCACGCGCAATAGGCGTCGACCGGGGTCTTGGCCTTGCCGAACGGGTTGGCCGCCTCGCGGCCCTCGCTCAGGCCGATCAGGGCGCCCGGGCCGGCGCCGAGGTCGTCGTAGGCGATCACCTCCTCGCCCCGCGCCGGCGAGCCCTCGATCAGGGCCTCCAGCGGCATCGGCAGGGCGATCACGAACCGGCCGCCCTTGAGGCTCGGGTGGTGCCGCGAGAGCGTGACCCGGCCGATCACCTCGGCGATCCTCATCGGCAGCCTCCTCCGGGCCATTCCGGGCTGCCGGGCGCCCGCCGCGGCGGAACGTCTCGGCCGATCTGCCTTCATCGAGGAGATCGACTTGCCCGACGGCTCGACCACGAGCAGGTTGACGCCGAGGCGCCGGACGGCCCGCGCCACCGCGTCGGCGTCGCGGCCGTCGCCGCCCGGACGCCCGTCGACCCGGCACGCCCGCCAGACCGCGACCGACGCCTCGTCGCGTCAGGACCAGCGCCCCGCGACCCGGCGCCGCGACGACCCACGCGCGCCGCGCTCGGCGCGCCGCCGACCTCGGCCCAGCTCGTCGAGCAGCGCCCGCCGGATCGCCGCCGACCGTGCCCGAGCTCGGACCGTCGATCGCGAACCCCCATTCGCCCGTCGCCCTTCGTCGCCGTCGATTCCCGTCCGCGAGACGACCCGGAGCGCGATGCCCCGCCGCTTCAGCAGGTCGCCGGCGAGCGGCGTGACGACCGTCCCCGGCGCGACCCGGACTTCCTGCGACCGCTCCGTCGCAAGCGCCTCGGCCTGGCCGGAGCGCGAGCAACCGGCCGGCGAAGACCTCGCCCGTCCGTGCCTCGATCGACCGTTTCGCCGGCCAAGCTCCGCGCAGGACGGCCGCGGACGGCCGCGTCGACATCGATGGCCCGCGTTCGTGCGTCATCGCGTCGGGCAGCCCCATCACGCTCCAGCGGCCCGGGCGTGTCGCGCCCGAGCATGCTCCTGAAGGCCGCGCCGTCGTTGGTCACGAGCACCGCGTCACCCCGCCCCGCGCCCAGCCGGTCGAACGCCAGGACCGGCTCGCCGTCGGGCTGCCATCCGGCCGCCTCGAGCTGGACGACCAGCAGCCGCTCCCCCTGGAACGTCGGGTGCTTGACCGTCGATGTCGCCGTGCCGAGCACGCGGCCGAGCTGCATCGAGATCTCCTCGAATGTCCGTGATCGACGTCAGACGAACCGCATCCCGCCCGACGATCGCCGTCCGCCGCTGGCGGCAGAAGGTGAGCGGGGTGGTCACGCCCTCGCCGGTCGGGCCGGCGATCGAGAACGACAGGTACGCCCTCGCCGCCCAGGCCGAGGCCGGCGGCGCTCGGGCCGTTGACGACGAAGATCGGTGCAGTCCATCACCTTGCCCATCTTCGACATCACCGACGTGTCGCGCGAGTGGAGGATCGGCCGTGTGGCCGTAGCCGTGCTCGGTCTGCTTCGCCAGCGCGATCGCCGCGATCGACGTTCGGGCACGCGGACGAACGGGACGAACGGCATCATCTGCTCGTGCTCGACGAACGGGTGCTCGGCGCCCGTCTCGCCGAAGAGGATCTGCGTGCCCTCGGGCACCGTCGACGCCCGCGTGCCTGGCCGAGCACGGCCGGGTCCTGGCCGACGAGGTCCTTGTTGACGTGCAGCTTGCCGTCGTCGCCCGTCGCGAACGCCGCCTTCGTCAGCGCCTCGATCTGCTGCGGCGTTGAGCCGGAAGCCGCCGTGGCGGGCCGACGGCCTCCATCAGCTTGTCGAAGATCTCGGCGACGGCGAAGACCTGCTTCTCGCCGATGCAGAGCAGGTTGTTGTCGAACGCCGCGCCCGTCGACGATCGACTTCGCGGCGTTCTCGAGGCAGGCCGTCGCATCGACGACGACCGGCGGGTTGCCCGGCCCGGCGACGATCGCCCGCCGCTTGCTCGCCAGCGCCGCCCGGGCCACGGCCGGGCCGCCCGTCACGACCAGGAGCTTGACGCCCCGGTGGTCGAACAGGGCGGCGGCCGATTCGAGCGTCGGCGGGTCGATGATCGTGAGCAGGTCGTCGATGCCCGATCGCCTGCGCGGATCGCCTGGTTGAACCGGCGGACGCCCTTCGGCGGCGATCTTCGCGCCCGACGGGTGGGCGTTGAAGACGACCGTGTTGCCCGCGGCCAGCATGTTGATCGCGTTGCCGGCCAGGGTCGGCAGGCTGTGCGTGACCGGCGTGATCGCGCCGATGACGCCGAACGGGGCGTAGTCGGTCAGCGTCAGGCCGTCGTCGCCCGAGACGTTCTCGGTCCGGAGGAACTCGACGCCCGGGCACGCAGCGGGATCGCGTCGCGGAGCTTGGCGATCTTGTGGTCGAGCCGGCCGATCTTCGTCTCGTCCAGCTCCATCCGGCCGAGCTCCTCGGCCTGCTCGACGCAGATCGTCGCGGATGCAGTCGACGGCCTTCTTGCGGTCGGCGAGCGGGCGCGTCCGGAACTGCCTGGAAGGCCGCCTCGGCGGCGGCGACGGCGGCGTCGGCCGTCGGGATAGACGCCGTCGCTTGCCCGAGGGCCTGCGCGGCCGTGCCGTTGGTCGCCGGCGCCGCCGCTGCCCATCTGGGAGAGGACTTGCTGGACGACGCTGCGGATCAGGTCTTCGGTCATTTGCATGGCGGGCACCGTCGCGTGAAGGGCCGGGATTCGTGTCGGTATCGAGTCCGGTCATCGTCGCGGGTCGAGAAGATCGTCTTGCCGCCGACGTCCACGGTGTCGACCAGGCCGATCACCACCGCGTCGATCGGCAGCTTCTCGGTCTCGGGCGTGAGCCGGGCGCTCGACCCCTGGCAGATCAGGACCATCTCGCCGAGGCCCGCGCCCAGCGTGTCGACCACGACGAACGTCCGGCCCGGTCGGGACGAGCCGGTCGCGGCTCTTCTCGTCGACGCGGTAGGGCTCGACGGTCAGCAGCTTGTGCCCGGTCATCGACGCCACCTTCTGGGTGGCCACCACGCTGCCGGTCACTCGGGCGACGAACATTGGAGTCTCCTTTGCGAATCAGGACGTCTTGCCGCTTGCAGCAGGTCGCGGGCCTGCCGGGCGACGACGATCTCCTCGTTCGTCGGCACGGTCCAGACCTGCGACGCGCGAGCCGTCGGCCGAGACGCGTGCGCTCGCCCTGGGCCGTGCGGCGTTCGTGTCCGGGTCGAGCGCGATGCCGAACCAGTCGAGGTCGCGGCAGACGCCCGTCGCGGATCGCGGACCGAGTTCTCGCCGATGCCGCCGGTGAAGACGATGGCGTCGGCCCCGCCCAGCTCGACGAGGTAGGCGCCGAGGTAGTGGCGGACCGAGGCGACGAAGACGTCGAGCGCCAGCGTCGCCTGCGGCGTTGCCGGCGTCGGCCGCGGCCTCGATGTCGCGGAGGTCGCGGCCCGCGCCGCTGAGCCCTCGAGGCCCGAGCTGGTTGGCCAGGGCGTCGAGGACCTCGTCGAGCGTCAGGCCCGGTCTCGCGGAGGATGACGGGCAGGGCGAAGACGTCGAAGTCGCCGACGCGGTTGTTGTGCGGCAGGCCCGACTGCGGGCTCATGCCCAGGCTGCGTCGCGACCGACTTGCCGTCGCGGATCGCGCAGAGCGACGAGCTGCCGCCGAGGTGGCAGGAGATGATCTTCAGGTCGTCGCGGCCGAGCAGCTCGGCCATCCGGCCGGCGATGTAGCGATGGCTGGCGCCGTGGAAGCCCCAGCGGCGGATGCCGTAGCTCGGTCGCCCACTCCTCGGGGATCGCGTAGCGCTGGTTGGCCTCGGGGATCGTCCGGTGGAAGCCGGTCTCGAACGCGGCGACCAGCGGCAGTCGCGGGAACCGGCTCGCCGAGCATCCGCATCGCCTTGACGTAGGGCGGGTTGTGCGCGGGGGCGACGTCGGCGAACGCCTCCATCGCCTCGAGCACGTCCTCGTCGACGACGCTGCACGCCGGTGAGGTCCCTGGCGTGGACGGCCTTGAAGCCGATCGCCGCGACCTCGGACGGCGTCCTCGAGCACGCCGAGCTCCGGGTCGGTGAGCTGGTCGAGGCAGATCTGCACGGCGTCGCCGTGGTCGGCGATCGGCTCGGACCATCTCGACCTCGCCGCTGGCCGAGCTTGATCGACGACCTTGGCGTTGTCGCGAGCCGATCCGCTCGACGGCCCCGCGCGCGAGCAGCGGCTCGGCCGGGTCGCCCAGGTCGTAGAGGCGGTACTTGAAGCTGGTGCTGCCGAGGTTGGCGACGAGGATCTTCATGTCAGCGTCCCGTCCTCCGCCGAAGGCCCGGACGATCGCCGTCGCCGGGCCGGGGGATGACGTGGGCGGCCTTCAGCTCGCCGACCCGGCCGGCGGCCTCGGCGCCGGCCTCGACCGCGGCGCGGACGCTGCTGACGTCGCCGCGGACCATCACGCTGACGAGGCCGCCGTCGAGCTTGATGATCGAGCTGGCCAGCTCGACGCTCGCCGCCTTGAGCATCGCGTCGACCGCGTTGATCAGGCCGACGAGACCCTGCGTCTCGATCAGGCCCAGTGCGTTGCCGTTCATCGGAGTGCCTCGTCTCAAGTGTGGTGCGGGCTCCGTGCCCGACGCGGCGATCGGACTGCGATATCAGCCGAGGAACGTCCGGAGGACGGCCTCGTCGGGCCGGGGGATGACGTGGGCGCTGACGAGCTCGCCGACGCGGCTGGCGGCCTCGGCGCCGGCCTCGACGGCGGCGCGGACGCTGCCGACGTCGCCGCGGACCAGCGTCGTCACGAACGCGGCGCCGATGCCGACGCGGCCGACCAGCGTGACGTTCGCCGCCTTGAGCATCGCGTCGGTCGCCTCGATCACGCCGACGAGGCCCTTGGTCTCGATCAGGCCGAGGGCGTCGCCGTTGAAGCCGTTGCCGTTGGCGCCGCCCTGCGGGCCGCTGCTTCGTGCGACGGTCGCCATGGGTTCAGGCTCCGTCGCTCTTGGAGGTCTTGGCGGGCGGCCGGGGCCGCCGCCTTGGTGAAGGTCAGGACGCCGCCGAGGTCCTCGTGCGGCCGGGGGATGACCTGGACGCTGACGACCTCGCCGATCCGGCTGGCCGCCGCGGCGCCGGCGTCGACCGCCGCCTTGACCGCCGCGACGTCGCCCGCCACGAAGGCCGTGACCAGGCCGCTGCCGATCTTGTCCCAGCCGACCAGCTCGACGTTCGCCGCCTTCAGCATCGCGTCGCTGGCCTCGACCAGGGCGACGAACCCCTTGCACTCGATCATGCCGAGCGCTTCAAGCGTCGAACTGGCCATCGCGGCCCTCCTTCGTTCGGTCGGATCGGTCGATGCGGTCACTGAATGCCGCGTCAGATCGTCGAATCGATCCGGACTCGCGGTTCACGGCCTGGACGAGCGTCGACCTTCGTCGCGTGCGGCAGGTCGCAGCAGTTGGCCTCGTCGGTGTCGATGTGGACCTCCAGCTTCCAGTCCGGGTGGGTCCGCACGAGCAGGCCCTCCAGCGTGGTCGGGCAGGGGCCCTCGACCCGCAGGTTCATCCGGTCGAGGTGCTTGACGCCGTAGTACTCGGCGTCCTTCGGCCCCATGTGGACGTGCCGCTCGGCGCGGATCACGCCCTTGCGGCAGCACGAGGCTCCCCTTCGGGCCCGATCAGGAGGCAGCCGGGCGTCCCCTCGATGTCGCCCGAGAGCCGCACCGGGACGTCGATGCCCAGGCTGATCGCGTCGGTGAACGCCAGCTCGACCTGGCTGAACGTGCCGGCACGGGCCGAGGATGCGGACGCCCGGGATCATCCGCTGCCGCGGGCCGACGACCGCCACCGTCTCGTTCGCGGCGAAGTCGGTCGCCTGGTAGAGCGTCTTCATCGGCGTGAGCTGGTAGCCCTGGCCGAAGAGGACGTCGACGTCCTCCTGCGTCAGGTGGCAGTGCCGCGCCGAGATGTTCGACGACGAGGTTCGGCCGGTAGCCGCCGGCCGGCCGCCGGCCGGCCGTTCGCGCCGAGCTGCTGCTCGAGGATCGACCGGACCAGCCGCTCGACCTGGTCGCGGTCGGGGGCGACGAGCGGTGCTCATGCTTCGGTCCTCGCAGCTCCGTTGGCGGCGCGTCGTGGCCCGTTCGCGGTCGTCGGTCGAGCGGGGCGCCAGGTGGATCGTGCACGCCCGGCCGCTTCGAGCGATCGTGCGGAACTCGTCGGGCAGGCCGGGTCGACGACCAGATCGCGCCGATCTCGTCGAGCCCGCAGAGCCGCGCCAGAGCGAGAGCCGGCCGAACTTGGTGTGGTCGGCGACGATCACGACCTCCTGGCCGCACGCCATCATCTGCCGCTCGGTCTCGACCAGGAGCAGGTTCGAGTTGTAGATCCCCTCGGCCACGATCCCCCCCGCGCCCAGGATCGCCTTGCGGACCCGGATGCCCTGCATCGTCGCGATCGCCAGCGGGCCCGAGCGCCACGCCGGTCCGCGGGTAGACGTAGCCGCCGATCAGGATCAGGTCGGTCTGCTTGCTCGAGGCCAGGAGCTGGGCGATCGGCAGGCTGTTGGTCACGACCTGCACCGGCCGGCCGAGCAGGGCCCGGGCGACCTCGAGGGTCGTCGTGCCGCCGTCGAGCAGGACGGTGTCGCCGTCCTCGACCAGGCCGGCGGCCGCCCGGCCGATCGCCTGCTTCTCGGCCGCCGCCGTCGCCGCCCGGTCCTCGAGGGCGGGCATCGCCCGCACCTCGCCCGCGCAGACCGCCCCGCCGTGCGTCCGCTTGACCGACGCCGGCCAGGTCGAGCGCCTCCAGGTCGCGGCGGACCGTGCTCTCGGAGACCCCGAGCGCCTTGACCAGCTCGTCCAGGGTGGCGAAACCCCTGGCGGGCGATCAGATCCAGCAGCAGTCGGCGGCGGGTCTCGGCGAGCATGTCAGCCTTTCTGACGGAGATTCGCGCACGACCTTCCGCACAAGTATTCTCAGATCCGTCACAAACTGTCAAGAACCTTCACAAAATCTTGACAGAATTGCTGACGTATTCTGAAATCTGGCCGGAAGGCTGATCCGGCGGTTGGGCGGCGAGCCACGCGGCCCTAGAATCGATCGGAGCTGGAGAGGTGGAGCGATGCCCGAGCTGCCGGAAGTCGAGACGATGGTGCGGGGCCTGCGGCCGGCGCTGGTCGGGCCGGACGCTCGGTCGGCTGACGGTCCACGACCCGTTCTTGCTCCAGGGGTGCACGGCCGAGGAGTTCGAGCGCCGGGGCGCGGGGCGCGCGTGTCGAGCGGGTCGACGCGGCGCGGCAAGTGGGTCGTGATCGCGCTGGGCGGCGACCGGGGGATTATCGTCATCCAGCCGCGGATGACGGGAGGCTTTTGGCTCGTCCCGCCCGACCGACCCGACCACGTCCGCCTGACGTTCCACCTGGACGGACCGGACGCGACGGTCTGGTTTTGCGACACGCGGCGGCTGGGCAAGATCGCCTGGTATCCCGACCCCGACGCGGCCGAGGCGGCCTTCGCGACGGTCGCACGGGCCGGACGCCCTGGAGATCACGCCGCGACGAGCTGGCCGCGCGGCTCGCGCGGACCGGCGCGGGGGATCAAGCCGACCTTGATGGACCAGAAGGTCCTGGCCGGGATCGGCAACATCTACGCCGACGAGATCCTCTTCCGGGCGCGGATCCACCCCGAGCGGCCGGCGTCGTCGCTGACCGGGGCCGAGGTCGACCGGCTCCACGCGGCGATCGGCGACGGTCCTGCGCGAGGCGATCGCGGCGGAGGGGTCGAGCTTCGACGCCGGGTATCGGACGGTGCTCGGGCTCGAGGGCGGCTTCCTCGCCGCAGAACGCGATGTACGGCCGCGGCGGCGAGCCCTGCCCGGCGTGCGGCGGGCCGATCGTGAAGACGAAGATCGCCGGGCTGATCGGGCGGCCGACCCACTTCTGCCCGAGCTGCCAGCCGAGCGGATGAACAGCGTCCGCGGGGCGAGGCCGTCGTTCTGCCGGCGGCGACCCTCGCCCTCGGGAGGTAGGAGGTAGCGGGCACACGTGCCGATGGCTTTCGTTAGCTCGGCTGACCCGCCGACCCTCACGGGAGAGGGACGAGAAGTCAGGCCGGGAGGAAACGGCCTCGGCCGGGCCCGAACTCCGTCTGGCCCGATCGGGCGGGTTGGGGTATCGTGGCGCGGAGTGATGTCGTCGCGCGACGACCCGTCTCGGAAGGGGCGCATCCCGTGTCGTACCGCACCTTCAAGCACCTGCTGGGCGAGACCAGCCTGGAGCGGAAGTGCCGGTTCATCTTCGGCGGCGGCATCCTCGTCCTCGTCACGCTCAGCTTCTACTGGTACGGCCAGAAGACCGAGGCGCTCGTCGCCGGGCAGACCGTCGGCAACGCCCGCCGCCTGACCCCCGAGATCCTCCTCAAACATCACGCCCAGAGCGAGACGGCCGTCAATCCCGACTCGGCCCGGCTGCTCGACGAGGTCGACCGCTCGCTCAAGCGGACGGACGACCTTGCGAATCACGAGGGGCGGATCATCAAGCTCGCCGACGCGAAGCAGTCCGACGTCGACCCGTTCGAGCGCGAGGCGCTGACCCGGTTCGCCGAGTCGGCCGTCGAAGGCCGGCACGCCGTCCGAAGAAGCCCTACACGTTCCCCGACGGCACCCCGATGGAGGTCGGCCGGATCCTGGGCGGGCGCGAGTACCAGTACATCCAGGCCGTCCTGTTCAAGCCGAGCTGCACGTCCTGCCACGCCCACAAGTATCGCGAGGCGTCGAACGGCCGGCTCGTCGAGATCAAGCCGTACGACCCCGAGAAGGGCCAGGGCGGGTCGACCTCGCCTGCGCCGTCGCGATCCGGATCTGCCGATGGACCAGACCAACCGCGACATCCACAACAACCGCGCGATCCTGATCAGCGCCGCCCTGGTGACGGCGATCCTGGCGATGTTCGCCTCGTACGTCGATCGTCCGCTACGTGATCGTCAAGCCGGTCAAGCACCTGCGCGACGTCTCCGACGCGATCGCCGCGGGCAAGCTCAACATCCGCAGCCAGATCCAGACCGGCGACGAGTTCGAGGAGCTCTCGCACGCGTTCAACCGGATGCTCCACAACCTCGTGGCGATGCAGCAGGAGCTCCGCGACGTCAACCACGACCTCGACCAGAAGGTCGACGAGCTGGCCCAGGCCAACATGGCCCTGTTCGAGATGAACCGGCTCAAGAGCGACTTCCTCGCCACCATGAGCCACGAGCTGCGGACGCCCCTGAACTCGATCATCGGCTTCTCCGAGGTCCTCGCCGGCAACGAGCAGCCTCAACGAGCGGCAGCGGCGGTACGCGTCGAACATCCAGACCTCGGGCAAGATGCTCCTGGGGATGATCAACGACATCCTCGACCTGGCGAAGATCGAGAGCGGCAAGATGGAGGTCCGGACCGAGGACTTCTCGATCCGCGACGTCTGCGAGGCGCTGGCGACGCTGGCGCGGCCGATCGCCGAGCGGAAGAAGATCGACCTGGACTGCCGGCTCGACGAGGCGATCCCGCTCCTGCGCCAGGACCCGGGCAAGCTCCGGCAGATCCTCTACAACCTGCTCTCGAACGCGATCAAGTTCACGCCCGAGGGCGGCAAGGTCACGCTCGACGCGCGGGCCGAGGGGCGGAACGTGGTGATCGCCGTGGCCGACACGGGCATCGGGATCGCCGAGGAGGACCGCGACAAGATCTTCGAGAAGTTCCGCCAGGCCGGCCAGCCGGGGCAGGCCGGCGACGTCCTGACCCGCGAGCACCAGGGGACGGGCCTGGGCCTGTCGATCGTCCGCGAGCTGACCAAGCTGCTCGGCGGCGACGTCACACCTGCGAGAGCCGGCTCGGGCCAGGGGAGCACGTTCACGGTCCGCCTGCCGATGCAGTTGCCGGGCAACCGCAAGTTCGAGGTGAACCTCTCCGACGAGCGGATCGACCTGACGAAGGCCCGCCGCGTCGAGGCCCGCGCCGCCATGGCCCACCTCGGCCTGGCCGGGCCCGAGCGCCGGCCGACGCCCGCGGGCCGGTGCCCGCCGCCGATCGGGCTGAAGCCGGCCCGGTCCGACCGGCGCACGCGGTTGAGACCGATGGTCGAGCCCGTCCGGGACGGCGTCGGCCAGGTCGCGTTGACGCCCCGCCGCTACCATCGCTACACTCGGATCGTTCGATTAATGCCCACCCCTCGCGCCTCTCAACGCGGCACCCGGGACGCCGACGTCCCGCGAACTCCCCTCAGCCGCGACGCCGGCGCGTCCACGCCCGGATCATCGACGAATGGACACCTCGACCCCGCGCCGATCGGACCGCCCGTCTCGTCGTTTCTCGTTCAAGCCCGACTGGAAGCTCACGCTGGCGTTCGGCCTCGCGATCGGGGCGCTCCTGGGTTGCCTCTACCTCGCGAAGCAGGCCCCAGTCCGCGACCTCGGCTACGGGGCGTTCAAGAAGGCCCTCGTCCGCGGTGAGATCAAGACCGTCCGCGTCGGGACGTCCGAGCTCACCGGCGAGCTGAAGGCCGCGGATTCGAAGGAGAAGCCCGCCCGGTTCCGCGCGTCGCGGATCGGCATGGAGAACGACGCCGAGCTGCCGGGCCTGCTGGATAAGCACGTCGAGGGCGCCGCGTACGAGGCCGAGCCGGGGCCATCGCTCGTGCAGGCCGTGGGCATTCCGCTGGTGATGCTCGGCGTGGCCTGCGCCTTGATCTGGATGCTCCTGCACCGCGGCGGCGGGCTCGGGTCGGCCATGGCGTTCGCCAAGAGCCGGCACCGCGAGTACGGCAAGGCCGAGGTCCGCGTCACCTTCGCCGACGTCGCCGGCAACGACGAGGCCGTCGAGCGAGCTGCGCGAGGTCGTCGAGTTCCTCCAGACGCCCGAGAAGTACCAGGCCCTCGGCGGGCGGATTCCCAAGGGTGTCCTGCTCGTCGGCCCGCCGGGCACGGGCAAGACGCTGCTCGCCCGGGCCGTCGCGGGCGAGGCGGGGGTGCCGTTCTTCTCGCTGTCCGGGTCGGACTTCGTCGAGATGTTCGTCGGCGTCGGCGCGGCGCGGGTGCGCAACCTGTTCGCCGAGGCCGAGCGCGAAGGCCCCGTGCCTGGTCTTCATCGACGAGCTCGACGCCCTGGGCAAGGCCCGCGGCAACGGCACGGCCGGCGGCAGCCACGACGAGCGCGACCAGACCCTCAACCAGCTCCTCGTCGAGATGGACGGCTTCGACCGCGAACTCGGGCGTGATCGTCATGGCCGCCACGAACCGCCCCGAGACGCTCGACCCCGCCTTGGTGCGGCCTGGCCGATTCGACCGCCACGTCGTCGTCGATCGGCCCGACATCTCGGGCCGCGAGGAGATCCTCAAGGTCCACGCGAAGAAGGTCGCGCTCGAGGACCAGATCAACCTGCGGCACATCGCCGCGATGACCGCCGGGTTCGTCGGCGCCGACCTGGCGAACCTCGTCAACGAGGCGGCCCTGCTCGCGGCCCGCAAGGGCAAGCAGAAGGTCGGCCGGCTCGAGTTCGAGGAGGGCGTCGAGCGCGTGATCGCCGGCCCCGAGAAGAAACAGCGCGTCCTCCGCCCCGACGAGCAGCTGCGGATCGCCTACCACGAGGCCGGCCACGCCCTCGTCGCCCGGAGCCTGCCGCACACCGACCCCGTCCACAAGGTCTCGATCCTCGGCCGCGGCATCGGGGACGCTCGGCTACACGATGTACCGGCCCGAGGACGACCGCTTCCTCCACACCCAGGGCTGGCTCGAGAACACGATCCGGACCCTGCTCGGCGGGACGATCGCCGAGGAGCTCGTCTACGGCGAGGTCTCCGACGGCTGCACCAGCGACCTCCAGCGCGCCTCGGGGATCGCCCGCAAGATGGTCTCCGAATTCGGCATGAGCCGCGCCATCGGCCGCGTGAGCTACCAGAACGAGGGCCGCAGCCCCTTCCTGACCGGCGGCGGGGCCAATAGCGACGCCTGGAGCGAGCAGACGGCCCGCGAGATCGACCTGGAGGTCCGCCGCGTCATCGACGAGGCCGAGCGGGCCACGCGGGCGATCCTGGAGCGGAGGCGGATGGCGCTCGAAGACGTCGCCTGTTTCTTGATTGAACAGGAGTCGATCGATGCGGCCGAGCTCCAGGCGGCGCTCGATCGGCACCCGTTCGACCTGGCGAGCCTGGGGCTGGCGGGGCCATCGAAGCCGACTTTGCTGCCGCCGCCGAGGGAAGTCGTTCCGCCGTTCCGCTACGATCAGCACCCATGAACTCGTCGGACTCTGGAAGGCCCGATCTCTGGGATCAGCAGGTCGACTCCTCGAAGGAGGCGTGGGCCCTCGGGGGCGGCTCCCTATTGGCGGGGGTCGTGGCGCTCGGGCTCGCCATCATCCCCATGATCCTCCTGGATATGCGACCGACCTGGCTGGCCCAGCGTCCGGAGCGCCCGCCCGAGCCGAGGATGCAGGGCCAGAAGTCGATCGAGTGGCACGGCCTCAAGTTCAAGTGGGGCGGCAAGCCGGTCGAGGACGCCCCCGCCGCGGCGAAGGAAGTGGCTGCGGCCAAGTCATTCGCCATCGCGACCGCGATCGTTGCCCTCGTCGGGCTCGTGCTCGGGCCGCTCGCCTGGGCGAGGGAACGGCAGTGGAGGTTGGCCGCGCCCGGCATGGGCCTCTGCTTCCTGGCACTGACCTGGCAGTATGTGATCCTCGGCATCGCCGCGGGAGTCGCCGCCGCGTTCTTCCTCCTGATCTTGTCGAAGGCTTGAGTCCCGTAGGGTGGGCATTGCCCACCGTCGTCACAATCGACCGGACGGTGGGTGGCACTGGTGGTTCGCCCATCAGTGCTCGCAAGCCTCAGCCATGCCGCACTGGTGGGCGAGCCACCAGTGCCACCCCGCCGATGTCAAGGTGCCCCATGAATCGCACGACCTTCGAGGAGCGACTAGAGGAGGCTGCACGGCACGCAGTCGGGTTCGCACGCCAGTATGTCCGCGACGTGCTACCGGACGAGGTGGTATTCAGGGTCTACCCCAACCAGTCCTACGATGGAAACCCTCGAGTCGGCGACGAGGCCGTCTTCCCGGGTGACTCTCTCCCAGACTGGCATTATCACGGCCCTTGGTCGGCCAGACAGGTCGCGGACTTCCTGTGGCGAGACGGGCGGGTGCCGGAGTGGATCGACATCGCCGTTCAAGATGCGGACGGATGTCACACAGTGGTGTCTCTCCGCTGCTGCGGGCGGTTCACGGCCCAGGACGACCTGCTCTACCACCGCGGCGGAGGTCTGCCGCCGTTCTCGGTCAAGAGTCCCGTCCTCCCACCGCGCTGGGTGAGCATCGAAGCGACAGGCAAGTTCAATCTCCGCTGGTACGAGGCGGCTAGGACGTGAAGTGAGGCAGTCGGCCCCTTCGAAACGAGCACGCCCCGCAACTCGCGTCGCGGGGCGTCCTCGTTTGAGATCACAGCCTGTCGACCAGGTCACTTCGTCACGGCCTGCGGCGATCCGGCGATGGCCTGCGGGCTCGGGGCGATGAACTGCGCCGAGGGCAGGACCGGCGTCGGGCAGACGACCATCACCGGGACCTTGACGCAGACCTCGACCGGAACCTGCTTGCAGATCGTCCGGGGGACGCAGACCATCTTGGTCTCGACGACCTTCTTGGCCACCGTCACCGGGCAGTGGATCGTCGTGGTGACCGGCTCCTGGTGGGAGACCTGCTCGCAGACCTTCTTGACGCAGTTGATGGTCTGGATCTCGCAGGTCGTCACCGGCACGCAGCGGGTGCGGGTCTCGGTGACGGTCTCGCAGACCTTCTCGCAGACCTTCTTGACGCAGACCTCGGAGACCATCCGGCAGGTCGTGACCGGCACCGGGCAGTGCTTGACCTCGGAGACCATCCGGCAGGTCGTTACCGGCACCTGCTTGTAGCAGGTCTCGCTGACGATCCGGCAGGTCGTCACCGGCACGCGCTTGACGGCCGTCTCCTTGACCATGCGGGTGACGGTGCAGGGGACCTGCTTGACGGCGGACTCCTTGACCATGCGGGTGACGGTGCAGGGGACCGTCTTGAAGGCCCGCTCGGCGACCTGGACGGTCACCGTGTAGGCCTCCTTGCGGTAGCACGTCTTGGCGCACATCTTGGTGACGGTCGTCGGGACCATCTTCGTGCAGGTCTTCGGGACCATCGTGCAGACGGTGTAGGGGACGGTCTTCGTGCACGTCTCCTGGACCATCCGGCAGGTGGTCACCGGGACCATCTTGACCTGCTCGGAGCGGACCATCTCGCAGATCGTCTCGGGGACCTCGCGGGTGCAGGTCTCGTTGACGTAGCGGGTGACGGTCGTCGGGATCTGCTTGACGCACTCCTGGGCGACCATCCGGCAGGTGGTGACGGGGATCTGCTTGGTGATCGTCTCGGGCACCTGGCGGCAGACCGTCACCGGGCACTGCTTCCTGACGACCTGGCGCTCGTAGACGGTGCAGGTGACGTTCTCCGTCACCGTCTGCGGCACCCAGACCTTCTTGCAGACGTAGGTCCCGGGGCACTGGTAGACGCAGCCGTCCTTGCAGATCGTCTTGCCGGGCACGTAGACCTGCTCGGTGGCCCAGCAGCCGGTCTCGCGGCAGACCTGCTTGGTGAAGGTCCGCGGCACGCAGACCTCCTCGCAGGTCTCCTTCATCACCGTCTCGGTGACGGTCCGGCAGACGGTCTCGTTCACGGTCTTGATGCAGGTCTCCTGCACCGGCCGGCAGACCGTGTAGCGGCACTCCTTCATCACCGTCTCGCAGACCGGCTTGCAGACGTTGTAGGTGCACGTCCGCATCACAGTCCGCTTGACCGGCGTGCAGACCGTGTAGCGGCACTCCTTCATCACGGTCTCTTTGACGGGCCGGCAGACGGTGTAGGCCACCTGCTTGTAGGCGCACGTCTTGACCGGGACGTTGACCGTGTACTGCGTTGGGGTCATCACGCACGTCTGCACGGGCACCTGGACCGTGTAGGGCACGCTCCGGTAGCACGTCTTGGGGACGGCGCGGCAGACGGTGTAGGCCACCTGCTTGTAGATCGTCTCCGAGACCGGCCGGCAGACGGTGTAGGGGACGCTCTTGAGGATCGTCTCCTGCACCGGGCGGCAGACGGTGTAGACGCAGTCCTTGTAGGTGGTCTCGCGGACCGGCCGGTTGACGGTGTAGGGGACCGTCTTGATGTAGGTCTCCTTCACCGGCCGGCTGACCGTGTACGACCGCATCTCGGTGTGCGTCTCCTTCACGGGCCGCTGGACCGTGTAGGTGACGTCCTTCCAGACCGTCCGCATGACCGGGACGTTGACGGTGTACGGCTGCTGGGTCATCACCGTCCGGTAGCACGGCTTCTGGACGGTGTAGGGGATCTCCCGCATCACGTTCTCGACGACCGTGCGCATCGAGGTCACGGTCTTGGGGACCATGACCGTCTCGCAGACGGTGCGCTCGCACGTGACGGGCTGCTGTTCGTAGACCGTCTCGGCGACGTTCTTCAGGCAGACCTGGCGCTGGAGCACATATTCGACGTGCCCGCCGCACTCCTGCGGGGCGGGGCAGCATCGCTTCGAAGCGCCGCCGCCGTAGCTGGCCGACGCATGATCGGCCACCCACAGCCCCCCGACCAGGGCCACGAGCGCGACCGACAGAAACTTACGCATCGCTGGATGCTCCTCGGGAGTCATCCCGTCCATGGAACGGGCCCGCGGCCTCCGTGGTGAAGAACCTCCGCTTCCTCACGGAGACGCCAATTCACCGTAAGACTTCGTCCGCCGGTCCCTGGCGTCTTCAGGGTCTTTGTCCAGATTTCCCAGAGCCTCAGAGTCGCCAGAACGCAAGGTTTACCCACCCGCTACGCAGGTTATGCACGGCACCTGGACAACCATCAGGACGGGAACGGTCAGGGGTAATCGCCAAGGTCTCGCCAGGCGGCAAGCTGGGCCTCCTCGGCAAGATGACCGGCTGGTTTGCGGCCTGGATGCCGGCGAAGTGCCGCACGCAGCCGCCCGAAGGTGAACGAAAGGCGTACGCTCGGGTTCGCTCGGCGCCGGGGCTTGGGTTCGCCCGGCGCCGGGGCTTGGGTTCGCTCGGCGGCTCGGTTACGATCGCCGGGGTGGTTGAGGAGGCGGAGGGGGGGTCGCATGGGCGTCCTGGATCGGTTCCGGCTCGACGGCAAGGTGGCGATCGTCACGGGCGGCTCGCGGGGGCTGGGTCGGGTGATGGCCTCGGCGCTCGCCGAGGCGGGGGCGTCGGTGGTGCTCACGGCCCGGTCGGCCGAATCGGCCGAGGCCGCCGCGGGGGGAATCCCGGGGCGCTCGGCCTCGCCGTCGACGTGGCGAGACCGGCCGACGTCGAGGCGATGGTCGCGCGAACCTTGCAGGCCTTCGGGCGCGTCGACATCCTCGTGAACAACGCGGGGATCAATATCCGCGGCCCGATCGAGGACCTGCCCGAGTCGGCCTGGGACGACGTGATCGACACCAACCTCAAGGGCCCCTGGCTCTGCTGTCGGGCGATCGCCCGACACTTCAAGGCTCAGAAGTCCGGGCGGGTGATCAACGTGTCGAGCATGCTCGGCGAGGTCAGCCTGCCCGACAGGACGCCTTATGCCTCGAGCAAGGGCGGCCTGACGCTGATGACGAAGACGCTCGCCCTGGAATGGGCGCCGCACGGGATCACCGTGAACGCGCTCTGCCCCGGCCCGTTCAAGACCGAGATCAACACCGTGCTCCTGAACGACCCGGCCGTGCGTGCCGTCTGGGAGGCGAGGATTCCCCTCGGCCGCTGGGGCGAGCCGGACGAGCTCGGGCCGGCGGTCGTGTTCCTCGCCTCGGAGGCGTCGAGCTTCATGACGGGGGCGACGTTGTTCATCGATGGTGGTTACACGGCCCAATAACGGACCCTACGGGACTGGAGTCCTCGCTCTTGAGTGCCGCGCAGCCACTATTCGTTCCCAAAGGCTTCCGTGCCTCCGCCGTGAAGGCCGGCATCAAGCCGTCGGGCAACCTCGACCTGGCCATCCTCGCGGCCGATGGGCCCTGCGCCGCGGCCGGGACGTTCACGACGAACCGGATCGCCGCGGCCCCGGTCCAGTGGGATCGCAAGCTCCTCCCCTCGGACAAGATCCGGGCCATCGTGGTCAACGCCGGCAACGCCAACGCCGCGACCGGCGCCGAGGGCCTGGCCAACACCCGCGCCACGGCCGAGGCCGTCGCGAAGGGCCTCGGCTGCGAGCCCGAGTCCGTGCTCGTCGCCTCGACGGGCGTGATCGGGCACCAACTGCCGATGGACAAGGTCCACGCCGGCGTCGCCAGGGCCCTCGCCGACCTCTCGCACGCCCAGTCGGGCTTCCACGCCGCGTCCGACGCGATCCTGACCACCGACACTCATCCCAAGGTCGTCTCGCGCAAGGGGGAGATCGCCGGGACGGACATCCGCCTGCTCGGACTCTGCAAGGGCGCGGCGATGATCGGGCCGAGGATGGCCACGATGCTGGCCTTCCTGCTGACGGATGCCGCGGTCGCCGCCGAAGACCTGGCGCGTATCCTTTCCTCCGCGGTCGACGACTCGTTCAACTGCATCTCGGTCGAGGGCCACGCGAGCACCAACGACACCGTGCTCCTGCTGGCCAACGGCGCGGCCGGCGGCCAGACTCTCAACGGGGCCGACCTCGACGCCTTCGCCGAGATGGTCAGGACCGCCTGCGTCGACCTGGCGAAGATGATCCCCGGCGACGGCGAGGGGGCGACCCATCGGATCACGATCGACGTCGAGGGCACGCGGACCCGCGACGACGCGCTGGCGATCGCCCGTGCCGTGGCCGACAGCCCGCTCGTGAAGACCGCGATCCACGGCGCCGACCCGAACTGGGGCCGGATCGTCTCGGCGGCGGGCTACAGCGGGGTCGATTTCGAGGAAGCGGATCTGTCGCTCTGGCTCAACGGCGTCGTGCTTTACAAGGTCGGTGTCCCGCAGCCGTTCGACGCGGCCGCCGTTTCGGCCGACCTCAAGCGCAATCGGGAGACGTCGATCCGGCTCGCCCTGGACCACGGCACGGCCGGCGTCCGGTTCTGGACGAGCGACCTGACGGCCGAGTACGTCCGGCTCAATGCCGACTACACGACGTGATTCGGACCCGGTGCCGACCCATCATTCGGCATTGGACTTGCTCACCTGACGGCCGTATCCCCGCCCGAGTGGGGCGGACCGGGGCGTCGGGTGGAGTGCCCGGCGCCGTTGCATGTCTCCCGGAGGCCATCCGATGCCGCCGATCCTGAGCAAGCCCTCGTCGGCCGCCCCGACCGCGCTGGTGTATATCACCCTGGGCGCCGTGATGACGGTCTGGAGCGGGCTCTGGTACTTCTATCTGCACAACAACCCGCCGTCGCACCAGTTCGTCTACTATCTCGACGCCGGGTTCTTCCTGACCGGGCTCGTCTTCCTGATGATCGGCTTCGGCCTCGGCCCCATGTCGCGGTTCGCCCGCCAGGCCGAGCTGCCGCCGCAGGAGGTCACGCCGACGGTGGCGCAGACGAACGTCGAGGCGGTGCGGAATTCGTGATCGCGTAGGGTCCGCTATTGCGGACCGTCTTCGGGCGAGGGCCCCCGCCGAGGATGGTCCGCAATAGCGGACCCTACGAAGACCGCTCAGGCACTCTCGGCCTTCTTCTGGGCGGCCGCCAGCGGCCGGAGCACGGCGAGCATGGTGTTGAGGTGGGCCAGTCGCGGGCCGAAGCGGTCGACGAAGTCGCTGAGCGAGAAGTCGCCCTCGACCAGGTTCTCGTGGTTCTCGTCGACGTAGCGGGCGAGGTCGGCCATCAGCGCCGAGTGGACCGTCTCGAGCTGGCCGAGCGCCTCGCGGCAGTTATCGATCACGCCCTCGTGGCTGCTCTGCCACCGCTCGAGCTCGGCGACCTGGCGCGACCGCTGGTCGCGGGCGATCTGGGCCGCCTCGCGGGCGAGCTCGAGCTGCTGCCGCTGGTTTTCGAGGATTTGCCGCTGCACATCCAGCGTCTGCGACTGAATCGAGACCAATGCGTGCAGGAGCACGACCGGGTCGGTCGTCCCGGGCGTCACGGCCGCCGGCGCCTGGCCGGTCGGCGACACTTCCATGCGGTAAGTCCAGGACGACGGCGGGTTCTCGTGCGACGGTGACGGCACCCCGACCTCCTCGCGGCTGACGGCCCTGCGGATCCACGTCCCTGGCGAAGTCCCTACCACTATACGCGGCCGCCCCGCCGCCGGGGCCAGATCAACGTGAGGATTCGGGGAAGTCTGTTCAGCTATCCAGGTGGCTGAAGGTGTCGGCCAGAGCGTCGACGATGTCGCCGGCGATCATGCCGACCTCGCCGTTCTGGTCGCGGGCGATGTCGCCGGCCAAGCCGTGGGCGTAGGTCGCCAGGCAGGCCGCCTCGAACGGCGGCAGCTTCTGGGCGAGCATCGCGGCTGTGACCCCCGTCAGCACGTCGCCCGAGCCGCCCTTCGCCATGCCGGGGTTGCCGGTCGTGTTGACGTAAACCCGCTCGCCGTCGGTGACGATCGTCCCGTTCCCCTTGAGCACGACGACGACCTTGTGTTCGCGCGCGAAGCTCGCCGCCAGCGCCTCGCGATCGGCCTGGACCTCGGCCGTTGACTTGTTGATGAGACGGCCGAACTCGCCCGGGTGCGGCGTGATGACGAGCGTCCGCTTCGACCGGGAGACGTCGAAACCGCCCGCCATGGCATTGAGGGCATCGGCGTCGAGCACGGTCGGGACCTCGACCGAATCCACAACCCAGCGCACGAGTGCCTTGATCCCCTCCGCCTGCCCCAGCCCCGGGCCGACGGCGAGGACGGTGGCCGCCTTCACCAGGCGTTCGAGGGTCGCGCGCGCCTTGGCGAAGTCGACGAGACCCTCGTCGTCCTGGGCCAGAGGGTAGGTCATGTACGAGGGTTCAAATTGCGCGACCGTCGGCTGGACGTCGCTCGGCGAGGCGACCCGCACGAGCCCCGCTCCGGACCGCAGCGCCGCCGCCCCGACCATCGCCGCGGCCCCCGCCATCCCCCGGCCGCCGGCGATGGCGAGCACATGGCCGTACATGCCCTTGTGGCTATCGGCGGGCCGCTTGGGGAGGCGTGGGGGCATCTCGATCCGACGCAAGGCCATGAGTGCAACTCCGGATCGTGACTCGGTGTGAAGGTGGGGATTTTTCGGAAATGGCACGCCACCCGGCCAGCGGCCTCGATTATAGTCGTGGCGCCACAGGGAAGGCGACGCGGAGGACAACTCATGTTCCGCTTCACCGCAACAGACTCGGGCGTCGCGCTGATCGTCGGGGTTGCCGCCGTCGCAGGCTTGCTCTACTTCATCAGACGAGCGCGAGCGGCCCGAACATCGGGCCGGGCGGGTGCGCCACCCGAGCCCGAGTCTTCGACGCCGTGATGGTGGGCGGTGCCCACCCTACGAAGACTGATCCGCGGCGGCCCGCGCCTGCCCCGCGCGGCGGGCGATCAGGCCGGCGACGTGGCCGCCGTTGAACCCGGCGTCGATGTTGACGACCACCACGTTCGACGAGCAGCTATTGAGCATCCCCAGCAGGGCCGCCAGCCCGCCGAAGTTGGCCCCGTAGCCGATGCTCGTCGGCACGGCGATCACCGGGCAATCGACCAGCCCGCCGACGACGCTCGGCAACGCCCCCTCCATGCCGGCGACCACCACGATCGCGTCGGCCCCGGAGAAGGAGTTGAGCCGGTTGAACAGCCGGTGGATGCCCGCGACGCCGACGTCGGCCACGAGCGAGACGTCGCATCCCCACGCCTCGGCCGTGACCCGGGCCTCCTCGGCGACGGGCAGGTCACTCGTCCCCGCCGTGACGACGACGACGCGGCCGAGCTTCTCCTCGGGGTCATCGGGGCCGCGGAGGCGGAAGGTCCGGGCGACGGGGTTGTGCTCGCCCTCGGGGAAGGCACCCTTGAGGGCGGCGCCGGTCTCGGGAGAGATCCGCGTCGCGAGCCCGCCCAGGCCGTGACGGGCCATCGTCCCGAGGATCGCGACGACCTGCTCGGTCGTCTTCCCCTGGCCGAAGATGACCTCGGGGAAGCCGCAGCGGACGCGGCGATGGAGGTCGACCGTGGCGAACCCGCCGGTCTCCTCGAGCGCGGGAGTCCGGAGCCGGTGGGCGGCGTCGGCGATGGGAACCGTACCGAGGCGGACAGCCTCGAGCAGCCGCGTGAGTTCGTGCGAATCCATGGAGAGTCCCGGCGGGCGTCGGCTTAGTGTTCAACACCCGTTGTAACCCGGACCTCAGCGCGTCCGCAACCGGCCGATCGTCACCGGCCCCGGCCGACCGCCGTCGAGGGGGCGGCGAGGCTGCCGAGGACCTCGGTCGCGAGCGGGATCGTGCTGACGACGCCGACCGCCACGAGCGTCCACCCGACGGCCCGGCGCTCGCCGTCGGACAGGCGATCCGCGAGCAGCAGGCCGAGCCCGGCCCCCAGCGCGGCGCGCGTGCCGGCGATCAGGGCGAGCTCCGGCAGGGAGACGTGGGCTTCTCGCATGGCGACCTCCTGGATTGATCCCGGTCGTGGGTCGTGCTCAGGGCCCTTGTAACCGGGACCGCCCGCCTCACGCAACCGACCCGCCGGGCCTTCCGCGAGGCCGCTCGGCCGTGCTATGGTGAATGCATCGGCCGGGATCGGCGTCTCTGGGATGGACGGAGGGTCGGCGCGCGATCCCTGGGGGAGAGAGCCGCGATGTCGTCGAATCCCCGCGCGCCTGGCAAGAAGGCCGTCCCCGTCGCCCGGCCGGCGCCGCCGCGGGTCAAGGTGGACGGGGATGTCGACGAGCCGGTCGAGGAAGCCGTCCTGCTCACGCCGGCCGGCATCAAGGGCTGGGCCATCTCGGCCGCGCTCCACGCGCTATTGCTCGTCATCCTGGCCCTGTGGGTCTTCAGCCCGCCCAAGAAGGGCCCGCCGACGATCGACACCCGCCTCGCCGGCAGCGAGTTCGGCGTGCCCGAGGGGCTGAATACTCTGGGCGGGATCGACACCCCGATCACGATCCCCGAGCCCCCTGCGCCAACGGCCTCGCCCGACAAGGCCTTCACGCTCGCTGAAGTCCGACGACCTCGCCCTGACGAACCCCGCCGCCGGCTTCGCGGGACGCGAGGCGAAGAACCCCGGCGCGGGCCTGGGCGACGGCTTCGGCCTGGCGAAGTTCGGCCAGGGCGGCGAGGCGATCCGCGGCGTCGAGGTGAAGGTCGGCGACCCGCAGTTCACGCTGCTCTGGGACAGCAAGGCCGACCTCGACCTCCACGTCGTCGAGCCCGGCGGCAAGGAGATCTACTGGCTCGACACCAAGGGCAACCACAACGGCGAGCTCGACGTCGACAACCGCGAGGGCTTCGGCCCCGAGAACATCTACTGGCTCCAGCCCAAGAGCGACGGCGGCAAGGACCTCGGCCTCGGCCCTGCGGGCGAGTACCGCTGGTGGGTCCACTACTACCGAGGCTTCGACGGCGCCAATATCCCCACGCGCTGGAAGGTCCGGATCAAGCACAACGGCAAGGTCGACGTCGTCCAGGGCCGGCTCGCCGTCAAGGACGCGCGGAGCAAGGAGTACTCGCTCAAGATCGACCCGGGGCCGGGGCGGGAGACGGTCAAGGGGAAGTGAGAGCCTCGGGGCGGTGGAGTGTTCGCTGTCATGCCTTCTCCTGCTCCGCGACGACCTTCAACGCCTCGAGCATGGCGTCGATCTGCTGGCCGAACACGACGACGGCCTTGCCCTTCTCGCCGATCAGCATGGCCTTGGTCATGCCCAGAGCCATGTGCAACTCCTTGATCGCGGTCCCGACCTCGATGGCCCGCGCCTCGGCGTGGGTCTTTCGCGCCTCCGCGAGGGCCTTCTCCCGCTCGGCGAACAGCTTAGCGGCCTCCGCCTCGATCTTCTCGACTTCGACACCCGACTTGCGGAGCTTCGCCTTGGCATACTCCAGGGTCAGCGAGCCGAACTCCCTGGCCTGCTCCTGAAGCCAGTTCAGGCCGGCGTCCTCCTCCACGAGTTGCTCGACAAGGTGATAGAGCTTGGCCTGGAAGCCGGTGCAGAGCTTCTTCCAGAGTTCCGGATCCTTGCCCGTGACCTGAAAGCCTGCAAAGCCCTCGCGCCGGGCAGGCGTACTGCGTCCGTCGAAGGGCGACGGGAGGTCGTCCATGGTCAGACCTCCTCCGGTTCGAGGACCGAGGCGGGATCTAGCGTCTCGGTCCGCTCGATAACCAGGGCATCACCCCCGAGCGAACGGTAGAGGTCGGAGAGGCGACCGAGAATGCCGGCGATCTCTTCGTCGTCGAATTCCGTGATATCGAAATAGAACGTGACTGGCGATGCATCTGGCGCAGCAGTGGGCGACGCAGATTCAAGTCCTACGGAATCACGGAACCAAACCGGTTCGCCTTGAGGCCAGAGCGGACCAAGCGGACCCCGCTCGCCGGGGTCGATGAGTGAGCCGAGTGTTCCGGGCTGCTTTGGTTTGACCGGAAGTAGGCGACGAAGGTCATCAAGCGCACCCGCGGCAGTCTCGGGGCTAATCGTCGCAGCGATGTTGTATATGTAATATGCCGAGGAGATGGCGACGGCTCGTCCTTGGCGAGCTTCCGAGTCGGAGGCAGAGTTTCTCGTCGCGTTGTGGGCCATGGCAGACGCTTGGGCAGCGAAGGCAGCTGCCTGAGCAGCAGAGAAGTCGACCTTCTCCGGACTACCCGAGGCAGCTTTGGCTATTTCCGAGGCCGCTTGCGCGGCATGGTTTGCTTTATGCGAGAAGTCCTTGGCGACTCTGCGCTTGGCAAACGACTCAGCAACGGCAAGGGCTGCGTCGAGCACCTCTTCTTCAAGAGGATCCGGTGACTTGAAAAGCGGTCTAATACGTCTGGCGCAACGAACTGCGAAGGCCACCATGGCGCGATAGGGCAGTCTCGCCAGGTCGCGTTCTGTGACCATGATGAACCCCCGGATCGTGGACAGATACGACAACCTAAGGATAGCCGGTTGATTAGAACGGGTCGAGCCTTCGTCCCGGTCATAGGATGGGCCGCCCGATCGGCGATTTCACTCCGGTCGCTTGGACTGGTAGACAGGCTCTCCCTCGACAATCGTCTCCGTCACCAACGCATGCAGCAGCTCGATCGGCCTGACCGCGAACAGGTCGCGATCGACCACGGTCACATCTCCCCGCATCCCCACCTTCAAGACCCCCACCTTATTCTCCTCGAACGCCGCATAGGCCGAGCCCGCGGTGAAGGCGTGGAGGGCCTCGTCGAGAGTCAGCCTCTGGTCGGGATGCCAGCCGTCGGGCGGCGACCCCTGCTCGTCCTGGCGGGTGATTGCGGCATAGAGGCCGTAGAAGGGGTTGACGATCTCGACCGGGAAGTCGCTGCCGAAGGCGAGCGGGACGCCCGCATCGAGGAACCACCGCCAGGCGTAGGCCCCTTGCACGCGGTCGGGGCCGACGCGGGCCTCGGCCCAGCGCATGTCGTCGCTCGAGTGCGAGGGCTGCATCGAGGCGATCACGCCCAGCGACTTGAACCGGGGGACGTCCGACTTGCGGACGACCTGGGCGTGCTCGATCCGGAGCCGCGGGTCGCGGGCCTCGGGGACGGCCTGGAGGGCCGCGGCGTAGGCGTCGAGGACCAGGGCGTTGCCCTTGTCGCCGATGGCGTGGGTGTTCACCTGCCAGCCGTGCTTCAGGGCGGCGATCGTCGTCTCGCGGAGCGTCGTCTCGTCGATGAGCTGGAGGCCGACGTTGCCCGGGTCGTCGCTGTAGGGCTCGAAGAGCAGGCCGCCCCGCGAGCCCATCGCGCCGTCGATGAAGAGCTTGATCGACCGGATGTGGAACCGCTTCCCCTGCCAGCCCTGCGGGCACGGGCCGGCTGACGAACTTCGCCTGGCCCGCCGGCCGGCGGGCTCGCCATCGCGTAGACGCGGAGCTTGAGCCGGCCGTCGCGGTCGATCATCTGGTAGGCGTCGATCTCCGCCTTGCCGACGCCCGCGTCGTGGACGCCCGTCAGGCCCCACTTCAGGCACTCAGCCTGCGCCGCGAGGAGGCGGCGGGCGACCTCGGCCGTCGAGGGGTCGGGGACGGCCTTGCAGACGAGGCCCATGGCGCCGTCGATGAAGATGCCGGTCGGATGGCCGTCCTCGTCGCGGAGGATCTGGCCGTCGGACGGGGCCTTCACGTCCTTCGTGATATTCGCCCGCCGCATCGCCTCGCTGTTGATCCAGACGGCGTGCCCATCCAGCCGGCGGAGCAGCACGGGCCGCTTCGGGGCGACGGCGTCGAGCGTGCTCGCGTCGGGGAAGGCGCCGCCGGGATAGCGCGACTGGTCGAAGCTGTTGCCGAGCACCCAGCCATCGCCCGGCACCGCCTCCATCTTCGCCTTCACGCGGCGGGCGACCTCGTCCAGGCTGGAGACGCCGCGGAGGTCGACCTCTTCATGCGAAGCCCCCAGGCTTTCCATGTGGCCGTGGGCGTCGATCAGGCCAGGCATGGCGAAGCCGGTCGGATGGTCGATGATTCGGGTATGCGGGCCCCGGAACCGCTCGGCCTCCGCGACCGAGCCGACCGCGACGAGCACGCCGTCGCGGATGGCCAGCGCCTCGGCGCGGGGATTCGCGGGGTCGCCGGTCCAGATCCGGCCGACCTTGAGGATCGTCTGCGCGGGGCCGTCCTTGTCGAGCCGCAAGGCGCGGCCGGGGCGGGCCTTCTGCGGCTTGCCCTCGGAGACGGCGGCGACGCCGTTGACGAAGAGATACTTGACGCCCGTCGCATAGCGGGTCGGTTCGTCCCAGGTCGCGGCGTCGCGGAAGGTCTTGGGGTCGAACACGACGAGGTCGGCGACGTTGCCGACGCGGATCGTTCCGCGGTCGGGAAGGCCGAGGATCTCGGCGGGAAGCCCGGAGCAGGACCGGACGGCCGCTTCGAGCGACATCAGGCCGTCGTCGAGCGCGTAGCGGAACTTGCGGGGGAAGGTGCCGTAGGCCCGCGGGTGCGGCTTGTCGCCGCCGCCGGGGCGATGGGCCGAGCCGTCGGAGGCGGTGGCGACGTAGGGGTGCTTCATCACGTCGCGGACGTCGTCCTCGCCCATGCCGAAGCTGATCGCCTGCGCGCCGCCCTGGCGCTGGATGTCGAGGACGACGTCGAGGACGGTCATCCCCTTGCGCTTCGCGATCTCCGCGAGGTCGAGGCCGACGATCGACGGGTCCTTGGCGAAGCGGGCGATCCGCAGCGAGGCGCCGCCGTCGCGGTCGGCCAGCTCCTCCTCGATCGCGGCGCGGAGCTTGGGGCCCTGCACGGGGTCGTCGGCGATCCGCGCGAAGTCGGCGGCACTGCCCTGCGCGGCCCAGTGCGGGACGACCATCGCCGACAGGCTCGTGCTCGACGCGACATAGGGATACTGATCGGCCGTGACCTTCAGCCCCGCCGACCGCGCCGCCTCGATTGCGGCGCAGGCGTCCTTCGTCAGCCCCCAGTTCTTCTTGCCCGTCACCTTCAGGTGCGAGATGTGGACGGGCAGGCCCGCGCCCTTGCCGACGTCGATCGCCTCGCGGATCGACCCGAGCAGGCCCGCCCCCTCGTCGCGGATGTGGCTGGCGTAGATCCCGCCGTGCGCGGCGACGACCTTGGCCAGCTCGGCGAGCTCGTGCGTGTCGGCGTAGCGGCTCGGGACGTAGATCAGGCCCGACGACATGCCCCATGCCCCGGCCCGCATCCCTTTTTCGACGAGCTGCTTCATGGCTCGCATCTGCGCGGCGTCGGCCTTGAGCTCGGTCGTGCCGAGGACGGCCTCGCGGACGTCGCCCTGGGGGATCAGGTGGATGACGTTCGTCCCGGCGCCATGCTTGTTGATGGCTTCAAAATACTTCTCGACGTCGAGCGCCCCGCGCCGCAGTTGCCGGTGACGACCGTGGTGACGCCCTGCGCCTGGTAGTTGCGGTTGTCCCGCGTAGCCTCGGCGACGATCGGGTTGTCGGAGTGGTTGTGCAGGTCGATGAAGCCCGGGGCGACCACGAGGCCCGTGGCGTCGATCACCCGGTCGCCCGGCCTGGCCTCGATCTCGCCGACGGCGACGATCCGCTCGCCCCGGATGGCCAGGTCAGCCTTCTTGCCGGGCGCGCCGGTGCCGTCGACGACGGTGCCGCCCCTGAGGATGGTCGTAACCTCGGCCGGCCTGGGGGCGTCGGCCGCGAACGAGAGGAGGGCGACCGCCGGGGCGATCGCGAGGGCGGAGGACCAGGCTCTTCGGCGCACGTCTATTCCCTCGACGCTCCGCCCCGTCTCGGCTCCCTGTCCCGGCCCGGGGCGGCGGCCCCGCCATCATCGCAATGTAGCAGGGCCGTCGCAACGGATCGGAGCGGATGGACGGCCGCCGCGTTGACCCGGAGCGATCGCGCGGTAGGATGAGCCGCGGGTCGGACCGAATCCTGGTCGAGCGAGGAGCGAAACATGCGCGGGATCAAGCCCAGCCTGGCCCTGGCGACCGTCGGGACGATCGGCCTCGCCCTGGTGGCGAGCGGGTTCGTCGACCGGTCGGGGAGCCTGATGGCCACGGCCGCCGACCGGTTCCTCGCCTCGCTCGACGACGACGCGCGGGCGCGGGCGAGCTTCCCGTTTGACAGCCCCGAGCGGCTCAACTGGCACTTCATCCCCCGTGAGCGGAAGGGCCTGCCGTTCAAGGCGATGAACCAGGCCTCCCGCGAGCTGGCGTTCGGCCTGATCCAGACCGGTCTGAGCCACGACGGCTTCCTCAAGGCCACCACGATCATGAGCCTCGAGCAGATCCTCCTTGAGCTCGAGAAGGGCTCCGGACCGGTCCGCGACCCCGAGAACTACTTCGTCACGATCTTCGGCGACCCCGGCGGTCGCGGGAAGTGGGGCTGGCGGGTCGAGGGGCATCACCTTTCGCTGAATTTCGTCGTCCAGGACGGCAAGATCGTCTCGGCCACGCCCGCCTTCTTCGGCTCGAACCCGGCGGAAGTCACGACCGGCTCGCGGAAGGGGCTGCGGAACCTGGCGGACCTCGAGGACCGCGCGATACGGCTCCTCCAGGCGCTCGACGACTCGCAGAAGAAGGTCGCGATCATCGCCGAGAAGGCCCCGGGCGACGTCCGCGCGGCGAACAAGCCGCAGCCGCCGACCGACTCTCCCGAGGGCGTCGCCTACGCCCAGCTCAGCGACGTCCAGCGGCCGATGCTCCGTGCGTTGATCGAGTCGTATGCCTCGGAGATGCCCTCGGAGGTCGGCCAGGCGTGGCTCGACGAGATCGAGCGGGCCGGGGTCGAGAACGTGAAGTTCGCCTGGGCCGGCGCCGTCGAGAGGCACCAGCCGCACCATTACAAGGTCCAGGGCCCGACCTTCCTCGTCGAGTTCAATAACACGCAGAACGGCGGCGACAAGGTGCCCGCCAACCACATCCACAGCGTCTGGCGGAACATGCTCGGCGACTTCGGCGTCCCGATGGGGTCGAAGTGAGCCCATGCCCGACGCCCACCGCCACGTCGGCCACGTCACGCCCGAGGCCCTGAATTCCCGGATGGCCTCGGGCGATGCCGTCGCGCTGCTCGACGTCCGCGAGCCGTTCGAGCGCGACCTGGCGACGATCCCCAGGCACGCCGGCGTCGTGGAGCTGGCGATCCCGATGGGCGAGATCCCCGCGCGCATGGACGAGGTCGCGGAGGTCGCCGAGGATCGGCAGGTCGTCATCTACTGCCATCATGGCCAGCGGTCGATGGTCGTCGCGCGCTGGCTCGCCGCGCGCGGCATCGGCGGGCTGATCAACCTCGACGGCGGGATCGACGCGTGGTCCACGGGCGTCGACCCGTCCACGCCGCGGTATTGATCGGATTGGATTGCGAACCCGGATTCTGGAGCCGCGATGAAGCCCTTCCTGATCGCCCTCGGATTCCTCGCCGCGCTGCTGATCATCGGCCAGCTCGTGCTCGGCCAGCTCATCCTCAGCGGGCGGGCCGACTTGGTGAAGGCGCACCAGCACTCGGGCTACACGGCCGTGGTCCTCGCGCTCCTCTATATTGGCCTGTCTCTGCCGAGGATCATCGCGGCGCCGCGGCGCCGAAGGTTTGAGCTCCGGTCCGTTCATTCGATCGTGAGCAGCGGCTCGACGTCCCCCTCGGCCGTGAATCGTCCGATCAGGAACCGAGCGCGGGTCTGGTGGCCGAGGAAGGCCCGAAGCGCGGGGCGTCCCAGGCTCCGGTAAATCACCAGGCCTTCCCGGCCCGTGCCCCAGGAGACCCGGGCGGCGAACGCGACGTCGGGCGGGCAAATCTGCGACTTCTCCGTGACCGTCAAGGTCCGCCACCCGGTCGGGGGTCGATCCCAGGAGAACAGGAGAGGGAGCCAGCGGCGGCGACCGGCCGACGGCTGCCGGAGCACCGCGTCGCGACCCTCGACGGCGAACGAGCCCCGGTCGGTCGGATAGGGCAGGGCGGGCAGCGAGAGCGGGATGAGACGGGCCGTCGAGCGCGGTCGCTCCAGCGCCAAGGCGCGGAGGTCGGCGACGGGCACGCCGGAGACGCCGTCGGCCAGGGGGACGCGGAGGCGCGGACGCGGGCGAGCGGCCGGGCCCGTCCTCCTGCTCGGCGAGCAGGGCGACCTGCAGGTCGGCGAGCAGGACGACGGTCCGCGTGACCTTGAGCGGGCCCGCACGCAGGGTCCACTCGAGGGACTCGGCGTCCGGGCCGGTCTCCCACCGCGTGGGCCGGGGCGGGGCGTCGGGCTCGGGCAGCCCTTCATGAGGCCAGGGTCCGAGCAGCCAGGGGCGGCCGTCGGCTCCGAGCTCGAACCGCGCGGCCTCGCCGAGCGCGCGGTGGTCGACGGCCGCCCAGGCGCCTCGGGCCTCCCAGTCGGCGCGGAGCACGGCCAGGACGCGGTCGTTGTCGGAGATCGCGGCCTGAGGCGGAGGCGCCGGCCGGCGTCGAGTCGGGAAGGCCGCGGGGAACCAGCGCGAGAGGACCGAATTCAGGCCTGGCTCGGTGGCGAGGCCCGCGGCGTCGGCGAGGGCCCTGGCCCGCGAGGGATCGCGGCCGGGAGGGCCGAAGACGTGCGAGCCGTCGGGCCTGGAGCCGTGGACCAGCCACTGGTGCAGCCCCCCGGCCCGCGTCCGGACCCAGGCCGACCAGCCCGCCCGTGCTCGTATCGCCCGGGCCAGTCGGCCGACGCAGGGGCCCCACGCCTCAACCGGCAGCCGCCGCGGGCTGCCGTCGTAGTCGAGTTCCGCCGCGAGCCAGAGTCGGAGCGGTCCCTCGTCGCCCGTCGACTCCCAGGCGGAGCACGCTTGTTCGAGTTCCCCGGGAATCGCTCTCTCGTCGGACAGGCCCGCAGTGACTGGCGTCGATTCGGGACGTTGCATAGGGGATAAGCCGGGATGCCTCGGATTTCGTCAATCGCCCGACGAACGACGGGCCGGATCGCCTCTGTGTTTTCCGTCGGGACGGAATTGTGACCGCCGTGGCGAGAAAAGTAAACGCCTTGGAGATAATCTTTTAGAGAACGACCTCGGTTCGCAGTCGGGCCCGATCAGGTCGAGGTGGCATACCCTTTGCCTTAACAACTGGCGTCGATCACGAACGGCGAGATAAACGGCGGTTCGGATCGGCCAGGGTGTTGTAGCGAGAACCTCCGAGTCCTCGACACCCATTTTGAAGAAGCCACCCCACCTGGCGACGGCCCCGGGCAACCGGCAGGCTTACCGCCAAAGGGCGAGCGGGTTGCCTCGCACGACCCCCCCGCTCGCCCTTCTCACACCGCACTGTCGCCGGCCCCGAACGTGGGTCGGCGGCATCGCCAGAGCCGGGCCGGTCGGTCAGACAAACCAGGGCGACCATGGGAGAGGTGGTTGGCCCAGGTGGACTCTGACCGACCGGCTTTTTGCTCGCGCCCCACCCTATTAACCCTATTCTCCCGCGCACGCCGCATCTCGCGGCAGTCCGATAATTCCGCGCCTACCGCTCAATCCTGCACTAATTCGATCCGATAAAGGAGTGCGATCGTCCCGCACATCTTCCTGCCGGAGCGCCCAGGCGTCCGCGGGCGGTGATCGCGCTCTCTGGCACGGTCGAGCCGTGTTTCAACCGGAATCGAAGCGGATAATCAGGAGGATCTGAGGATGAGATCCCAACGAGGCCCTCGTTGGCCCGATGCAAGGATTGCCTGCCTGGCGGCGGTTCTCGCCTGCGGCGTCGCCCGAGCCCAGGCGCCTGCCGGCGGCCAGGTCCCGGCACCGCCGCCGCCACCCCCGGTGCCGAACGTCACGCCGACGCAGCCGTCGGCCCCGTCGCCGGTGCCCCCGACCATCACAGACCCGGGTGCCCCGGGCGTGGCCCCGTCCGCGCCGGTGAATTCGTCCGCGGCGCCGGTGGGCGAAGGGAATATGGAAGACCTCGCCCGGCCCCGCGCCGAGAGCGCGGCCGGCGGAGGAGAGCCGACCGAGGCCACGGCCGCCGAGGAGGCCGCCGCCGAGAAGCCCGAGCCCACCCTCCTGATGAAGTGGCTCGGCATGGAGGAGTCGCAGGTCAAGGTCTACGGCTGGATCGAGAACACCATCACCGGCAACGCCAACGGCCGGGGCAACGGCCAGAACTTCGGCGTCACGCCGAACTTCCTCGCCGACACCTGGATGGGGAACCAGTACTACCTGATCTTCGAGAAGCCGCTCGAGCAGAACGACACGATCAACTTCGGCTTCCGCAGCGACAACCTCTTCGGCAACGACTGGGCGTTCAACCACGCCCGCGGCTACTTCGACACCATCACCAAGTCCGAGGCTTCGGCGGCTACGACCCCGCCCAGTTCTACGGCGAGGTCCACCTGCCGTTCGTCACCGAGGGCGGCATCGACGTCAAGGCGGGCCGCTGGTACACGATCCTCGGATACGAGCAGGTGCCCGCGACCTCTCGACCGCTGATCTCGGTCCCCTACATGTTCAACTACGGCCAGCCGTTCACCCACCTGGGCGTCATGACGACGACCCACGTCACCGACAAGCTCAACTGGTACAACGGCACGATCAACGGCTGGGACCGCGGGTTCGACCAGCGGTACGAGATGGGCTACATCGGCGGCATCAACTACACGTTCAACGAGGACAAGACCAACCTGGCCGTGTCCTACGTGTGGGGCCCCGACCAGTTCCCCAGCTTCATCCCGCCCGGTCAGAACATCCAGCCGACCGGCACGCCCGTCACGCCGCCCCAGTTCGCCGGCGTGCGGAACACGTACTACAGCCACGCCTACCGCAACATGTTCACCTCGGTCCTGACCCACAAGTGGAGCGACAAGCTCACCGAGGTCATGGAGACCGACCAGGGCTGGGAGCAGAACGTCCCGTTCGTCAACGGCAAGCTCCGGCGGCAGGACGTCGGCTGGTATTCGTTCGGCAACTGGTTCCTCTACCAGCTCACCGACAAGCTGACCGGCGTCTGGCGGGCGGAAGTCTTCTGGGACCAGTCGGGCGTCCGCACCGGGACGACCGGCGGCCGGTTCTACGAGCAGACGCTCGGCCTGATCTACAAGCCCCAGAGCTGGCTCTGGATCAGGAGCGAGGCCCGCTACGACTGGTCGCAGTTCGTCTCGCCATACACCGCCGGCACGCGGAACAGCCAGTTCACCTACGGCCTCGACGTCATCTTCCTGTTCTGACGCCGCGGCCGACCCGGACCCGTCCACCCTCCTCTCCAGGCCGCCTAGCCCCGTCTCTCCTCGGGGAAGGGCGGCCACGTCTTTTCGAATGCCGGTCTCAGGCCGTGTTGACGAGGTCCTCAATCGCGAGCGCGTCGTGTGGCCCCGCGGGCAGGCAGAACATCTTCAGCAAGGGCGGGGTGATGAAGGTCGTCAGCATCATGACCGTCGTGACGGAGGTAAACAGCCCCGCGTCGAAGATCCCCGAGTTGAAGCCCATCTGGGCGAAGATCAGCCCGACCTCGCCCCGGGGGATCATCCCCACTCCGATCAGGGGCTTGCACGCCTTCATCCAGAACGGGGAATAGCCGGCGACGAACTTCCCGACCACGGCGACGACGGCCAGCAGGCCCGCGATGACCAGGGCCCGGTGATTCGCCGCGTCGAGCGGGTTCATCGACCTGAGGTCGACCGCCGCGCCGACCACGACAAAGAAGAGCGGGACGAAGAAGTGGCCCAGGCTCGCGACCCCGTGCTCGATCTCGGCCTTCTCGCGCGAACCCACCAGCAATACGCCCGCCGCGAAGGCCCCGAGGATCGGGGCCAGGCCGGCCTTGTGGGCGAGCCAGCCGAGCCCGAAGGCGAGCATCAGCGCGAAGATCGTCGGCGTGCCGGGGTGCCGGATCCGCGACACGAGGCGGATGAGCGGCGGCAGGACGATCTTCCCGATGACGATCGTCGCGACGAGGAAGCCGAAGGCGACGCCCGTCACCTTCGCCACCCCCGCGACCGACACCCCGCCGTCGGTGACCAGGCTCGAGACGACCGTGAGGATGACCAGCCCGAGCACGTCGTCGAGGATCGCCGCCCCCAGGACGACCCGGCTCTCCGGCGCGTGGAGCTGGCCGAGGTCGGCGAAGACCCGGGCCGTGATCCCCACGCTCGTCGCCGTCAGGGCCGCGCCGACGACGATCGCGACGATCTGCGTGTGGCCCATCGCGAGACAGACGCCATATCCCAGGACGAACGGCACGACCACGCCCACGACCGCGACGACGGTAGAGGCGGCGCCGACCTTGATGAGCGCCGCCAGGTCGGTCTCGAGTCCGATCGAGAACAGCAGGATGATCACGCCCAGCTCGGAGAGCAGTCGGAAGACCTCGATCGAGGGGTCGATCAGCCCGAGCACCGACCGGCCGACGACGACGCCGGCGATCAGCTCGCCCAGGACCGCCGGCTGCCCGATCTTCTGCGCGAGGAAGCCGAGGAGCTTGGCCGCGCCGAGCATGACGATCAGGAGCTTGAGGAACTCGGCGAGGTCCAGGGGCGGCTGTGACATGAGAGACCCGTTCGCTAAAGTGGTTCACGCCATCGACGCGAGCGGGCGCCGGGCGGCTTGAACCGGCGACCGGGGCGAGTGCGACGCCCGGGGCTCCCCCCGGGTCGCCTTGTCCTCATCTTCAGGACGCCCCGACTCTCGCGGCCGGACCCGGCCCTAGCCTGGTCGATCGCCGGCACGGAGTTATGTCCATTATGCATCTGTCATTCCCCGACCGGCATCCGCGACCCCGGCCCGGCGAAATGGGTGTACCTCTCGATTCTAGGCGCAGGCGACAGCCCTCCTTCCGCCGCCCCGCGGCGGAACGCTCTCATGGCCCTTCGCGATGGCTCGGGTCGCCCCGGAGCGGCGGGCGATGAGGGCATCGGGGAGGCGCGGCTTGGTCGGCGACGACGAGAAATTACCGACCGAACCCAATTTTCCACAAACCCTTTCTAGATAAAGATTTGTATTGAGTTTTTCGGCCCCGGATTCGGCCGGGGCGGCCTCAGCGGCCTCGTCGATGGCGACGGGATCCGAGCCGGACCGGGCCATCCCCCGGTCAGGTCCCCAGGGCTGCGGGGCGACGGAACGAGGGATCTCCTCTCCATCGCCCAGGATCGGGCGCTACACCCGGGCGAAATCCCCGGCGCGGCCGCGAGTCTGCCGGAGATTCGCGCCGGGACGCCCCCCGGACCGGGCCCTCGCCGCTGCACGATTTCCGACAGCGCACGCCCTTTTGTTGGGCAGCCGGGCCAAATGCGAGGTTGTGATTCGAAGCCGATTTCTGCACGTAAGTGGCGATTTTCACGCCGATTCGGTCGACTTGCGGGCTGTCGTCGCGGCTTCTGCCTCATGCGGCATGCGAGTTTCTTTGGTTAAGGCCGCTTCATCGATCTCTCCGCGCCGTTCGCGGCTGTCGGGGCCGTCTCGTTCGTTTCCTGCGCCTGCCTGTCCCGCCGCCCTTTCCCGGCGGGCCCGACGAGGGTCCGTCCTCTCACTAGTGTCGTTGCGAGGAGCGTCCGCATGCTGGTCAGCGTCTTGAGTTGGACGGGATGTCGAATGGCGGCGGCCATCGCCGTCATGCTGTCGATGATGACCGGGCCGCTGCCCGAGGAGCCGGCCGACAAGGCCGACGTGGCGGCCGCCAAGGCCGATGAGAAGGCCGCCGCCCCCGCGGCCCCCACGCCCGCGGCCCCGGACCCGACGACCACCCCGACAAACCCCGACCCGACCGGGGCCAGCTACACCGGGGCGGACACCACCGGCAAGCTTACCAAGGACGGCGACAAGGTCACCCAGGCGACCCTCGAGAAGGACGTCAAGCTCCTCAAGATCTCGATCAACGTCCTGTGGACCCTGATCGCAGGCTTCCTGGTCATGTTCATGCAGGCCGGCTTCGCGCTGGTCGAGACCGGGCTGACGCGCGCCAAGAACGTCGGCCACACGATGGCGATGAACTTCATCGTCTACGCCGTCGGCATGCTCGGCTTCTGGATCTGCGGCTTCGCCTTCGGCTTCGGCAACTACGGCGGCATCGCCTACTACGACGGCCCGGCGATCCTCGACCAGGTCGTCAAGTTCAGCCTCTTCGGCAAGGACTTCGAGGTCCTCGGCCTGAAGGGCTTCTTCCTCTCCGGCAGCGCCAATGACGCGTCGGTGCTGACGCTCTTCCTCTTCCAGATGGTGTTCATGGACACCGCCGCCACGATCCCGACCGGGGCGATGGCCGAGCGCTGGAAGTTCTCGGCGTTCATCGTCTTCGGCTTCTTCCTCTCGATGGTCATCTACCCGGTCTTCGCCTGCTGGGTCTGGGGCGGCGGCTGGCTGGCCGACCTCGGCACGAACTTCGGCATCGGCAACGGTCACCTCGACTTCGCCGGCTCGAGCGTCGTGCACATGACCGGCGGCGTGACGGCCCTGGCCGGGGCTCTGATCCTCGGCCCCCGCATCGGCAAGTTCAACAAGGACGGCTCGGCCAACGCCATCCCGGCCCATAACATCGTCCAGGTCGTGCTCGGCACGCTGATCCTGGCCTTCGGCTGGTTCGGCTTCAACGCCGGGCAGCACGCTGGCCGCGACCGACCTCCGCCTCGGCCGGTATCGCCGTCAACACGATGCTGGCGACGGCGGCCGGGACGCTCACGTCGATGTTCTACATGTGGTTGGTCTTCGGCAAGCCCGACCCCACGATGGCCTGCAACGGCCTGCTGGCCGGGGCCGTGGCGATCACCGCCCCGTGCGCCTTCGTCAACCCGATCGGCGCGGTGATCATCGGCGGCATCGCCGGCATCCTGGTCATCTGGAGCGTGCTCTTCGTCGAGAAGGTGCTCAAGGTCGACGACCCCGTCGGCGCGGTCAGCGTCCACGGCGTCAACGGCGCCTGGGGCTGCCTCTCGATCGGCCTCTTCGCCGACGGCACCTACGGCGGCGGCCTCAACGGCGTCGCGACCCCGCCGCTCGGCATCCTGTACGGCGGCGGCATCGGCCAGCTCGTCGCGGAGATCATCGGCGTCGGGGCCAACCTCCTCTGGGTCTTCCCCGTCGCCCTGCTGTTCTTCTTCGTCGTCGAGAAGACGATGGGCAACCGGACGCCGGCCTCGGTCGAGATCGACGGCCTCGACGTCCCCGAGATGGGCATCCTCGGCTACGTCACCGAGGACACCGCGGCCGTGCAGCTCGCGGGCCAGGAGATCCTCGGGTCCACCTCGATGAAGGCCAAGCACGTCTCCGTCCAGGAGGGCGTCACGGCCGGCAAGCACTGATCGCCCGAGAGGGTGAGACCGGATTTCTTGCGGGTGCCCGGGGGCAGGCAATGCCGACCCCCGGGCACCAGGCTCTTCGAACCCACCCCCCGAGAACCGGCGTACCCGACTGCGACCAGAGCGGGACACCACGACGAGGTCCAGACCGATGAATTCGAACGCCCTGGAAACGATGATCGTCCCGGCCGTCCGGGGGGTCTTCCTGATCTTGATGCTCGGCGCCGTGGCCCGCGGCCTCGTGCGGATGATCGGGGTCGTCGCGGCCAGCGCGCGTCATCCGGAGCGATTGGTCTCGGAGACCCCGGCGACGAGCTCCGCCTCGGCGCTCGAGGCCGCGGCTGAGCCCGATCGCCGGATCGCGGACGAGGCCCTCACGCCGGGCATCGTCGCCTGAGCGCGGCCGCCTATTCCTGCGGCGCCAGGATCTTGACCCCGGCGACGAGCGCGTCGATCGTCATCGGGTCGCGGGCCGAAAAGATGCAGCACGCCGGGGAGGGATCGGTGCCGTCGACGATCAACTGGCGATCGTTCGCCCGCCGGTAGCCATCGTCGCAGGGCTGGTGTCCCGTGACGAAGAGATCGACGTCGACACGCTCCGCGAACCGCCCGGTGTCCTCGGGGCCGGTGTCGCGGCCCCAGGTGATCGCATAGACCGGGCCCCGGCGGGCCATCCACTCCGCGGGCCACGTATCCGCGTCGAAGACGGCCGGGTCGAACCCCTCGATGTCGCGCGCGTCGGGCAGCGTGTGGACGATCATGACGCGATTCGGCGTCCGGCAGGCGAGCGGCAGCGCGGCGAACAGGTCGAGATACGCGCCGTAGATCGCGTGGACCATGTCGCCGTAGGCGGTCTCGATCCCCTGGCGGAACAGGACGTTCAGCGCCACGCCCCCCTTGGCGATGGGCCGGTCGGTCAGCTCCGACAGCTCGTGGTTGCCCAGGATCAGATGGACGCGATCGGGGTACTGGCACTTCAACGCGCAGACGACGTCGACGAGCTGGTGCGACTTGTCGCCCGCGTCGTCGGGATACATCCGCGTGCCGTGGACCAGCTCCTGGAGGACCAGGTGCCGTTTCGGGTGTTCGTCGAGCCCTGCGAGGGCCAGAAACCGGCGGAAGGCCGGGACATTACCGTGGAGGTCGCCAACGACCATGATGTCTTCGGCGTCATCGAGCCGGACGAGTCCGCCCTTGCGGCCGGGTGTCGCTCGGAAGAGTTCGGTGGCACGCTCGACGGTGGCGAGGACCTTGCGAGGCTCGGGCATGGACGTCTGTTTCCGTCGGGCTTGCGTGTCACCTCCCAATTATACGGCGGGGATTCGTCGGGCGGGGATTTTCTCCCCCCTGGTCCCCGGGGGACTGGGCGATCGAAGGGTCATGCGTTGAGCTCGAGCGCCTCCTCCCAGTGCTCATAGAGCTTCGGGAGGGTGGCATGGAGGTCCTCGAGCCGCTGCTGGAGCCCCTTCGCCTTGATCGGATCGCGCCACGTCGCCGGCATCCCGAGCTTGTCTTCCAGCTCGGCGACCTCGGCCTCGGCCGCGCCGATTTCCTTCTCGACGTCGTCGGGCTTGCGGTAGGGGAACTTCCGCTTGCGACGATCGCCCTTGGTCGATGAGACATCCTCCGACGGCTCCGATTCCTTGGCCCGAGCTGCCTTCGTCGCGAGGGCCTCGGCCTCCTGGGCGGCGAGCCGCTGGTAGGTCTCGTAGTCGCCCTCGATCACCCGGGCCCGGCCGTCGGCGACGACGATGATCCGATCGGCCACGCGGTTGAGGAAGTAGCGGTCGTGGGTGACGACGAGGACCGTGCCCTCGAACTCCTGGATCGACTCGCTCGAGGGCGTCGCACGACCAGATGTCGAGGTGGTTCGTCGGCTCGTCCATCACGAGCAGGTTCGCCGACGTCGCCGCCAGCCGGGCCAGTGCCGCCTTCCCCTTCTCGCCGCCCGAGAGCTGGCCGACGGTCTGGAACGCCTGCTCGCCGGTCAGGCCGAAGCGGGCGAGCAGGTCGCGGACGTCGCCCTCGACCCAGTCGGGGTCGTCCTCCGGCCAGACGGCGCGGACGACGGTGGTCTCGGGCGGTAGGGATTGCAGGCCCTGGTCGTGATAGCCGACGAGGACCTTGTGGCCGAGCTTCGCCTCGCCCGCGTCGGGCTTCTCGCGGCCGATCAGCGTCTTGATCAGCGTCGTCTTGCCCGGCCCCGTTCGGCCCCATCACGCCGACGCACTGGCCGCGGAGGAGGGTGAAGTTGAAGTCCTGGAAGAGTGGCTTGTCGTACGCCTTCGCGAGCTTGCGCGCCTCGATGACGAGGTCGCCCGAGCGCTCGACCTCGCCGAAGCCCATGGGCGGGCCGTCGATGTCGCGCATCGTCTCGATACGCTCGATCCTCGCGAGCTTCTTCTCGCGGTCGTGGGCCTGCTTGGCCCGCTGGCCGGCGCCGTACTTGCGGATGTAGGCCTCGAGGTCGGCGATCTTCTCGTCCTGCCGCTCGGCCTGGCGGTCGGAGGACCTTCGCCTTCTCGCCGCGGAGCCGCCAGTAGTGCGAGTAGTTGCCGGGATAGGCGTCGATCTTGCCGTCGAGCAGCTCCCAGATCTTGGTGACGATCTTGTCGAGGAAGTAGCGGTCGTGGCTGACGATGACCATGCCGACCGACTGCCGCGACAGGTAGCTCTCGAGCCAGGCGGTCGTCTCGATGTCGAGGTGGTTCGAGGGCTCGTCCAGCAGCATCAGGTCGGGCGACTGCGAGCAGGAGCTTCGCGAGCATCAGCCGCGACTGCTGGCCGCCCGAGAACGTCGACGCCGCGCGGCCGAAGTCGGCCGTCGCGAAGCCGAGCCCGCCGAGGATCTCCTCGACGCGATGCTCGATCGAGTAGGCGTCCTGGTGCTCGATCCGGTCGTGCAGCTCGGTATAGCGCCGGGTGGCCCGCTCGCGGTCGTGCTCGTCCTCGGCCTCGGCGATCTCCCGGGCCGCCTCTTCCATCTCGTGCTGCAGCTCGACGAGCGACGCCAGCCCGGATCGGGCCACGCTCATCAGCGTCTGGTCCCCGGCGAAGTCGGGCTCCTGCACGCAGCAGGCTGACCCGGATGCCCGGCCGGACGTAGAGGTTGCCGTATTCCGGCTCGTCGAGCCCGGCGAGGACGCGCATCAGGGTCGTCTTCCCCGCCCCGTTCGGCCCGACGAGGCCGATCCGCTCCCCGGCGCGGATCTCGAACGCGAGGTCGGTGAAGATCGGGTCGCCGGAATACTGGCGGCCGAGGCCGTGGGCGGAGACGAGGATCATGGGGTGATGCGGCTCTCAACGCGGATCGATCGCGGGGCGATCAGGAGATTGTATCCCAGATCCTTGCGTCGATCCCCGGGAAGCGAGCGAGGTGAATCGGGTTCGTCGTGGCGATCGTGAGCGCGTCGCCGATCCCGGCCGCGCAGAGGGCCTGGGCGCCGAGGATGCAATCGGCGTCGAGCGAATCCGGCGAGGCGGTCGGGATGCCCCGCCGCCGGACATCGGCCCAGAGATCGGCGGCCTTCTCCATCGCGGGCGTCGTGATCGGCAAGTAATAGAGAGGCCGCCGGCGTAGGTCATTCAGGCGGCGGAGGCCGCTCGTGGCGCCAATCCGCCTCAATTCGCGACCCACCTCGTAGACCGCGATCTCGGGGAGCAGGACGATCGCCCCCGACAATCGGAGCCGATCGAGCCAGGCGACGGCCCGCGCATGGTTCGGTCGCCCGGGCGAGCCCGTGAGGAGGCCGGTCGGCCCGGAGTCGAGCGCGATGAGTCGGGCCACGCGTCAACGCCCCGTCTCGGTGGGGTCGATGGGCACGCCGAGGGCGCGCATGGCCTCGGCCCAGCGTTCCTCCTCGCCCTCCTCTTCCGGCATCGCGTTGAGGACCCGTTGCGCCCGCCTGTAGGCGTCGAACCGCTCCCTCATCTCCTCGGGGCTCGGGAGCATGTAGCGGCCCTCGGCGTCGGTCGAGGCCGGGGGGAACTCGGGGATCGGCCCCTGCTCGTCGTGGAGCGGTCCTTCGCGACCGTTCCCGATATGTCCCGCCATCGCCCACCCCCTTGCCCAATTCAGCCGCTCGCGACGGGGCGCGGCACGCAACCTACGTGAGCCACCTCATTCATTTTCGCCCAATGTCCGCTTCTTCCGCAGCATGTGATGGTAATGCTGCGCGAACCGATGCGCCTCGTCGCGGACGTATTGCAAGCAGCCGCAGCGCGAACGACCGGCGGCTCAGGACGATCGGGTCGGACTGGCCGGGGACGTAGATCTCTTCCTCTCGCTTCGCCAGGGAGATCAACGTCGGCGGGCTGCACGCCCAGCGCCTCGAACGCGGCCAGGGCGGCGTTGAGCTGGCCCTTGCCGCCGTCGATCAGGAAGATGTCGGGGAAGGGCTCGTCGCGCTCCTGGAGGCTCTGGATGCGGCGGCTCACGACCTCGCGGATCGAGGCGAAGTCGTCCACGCCCGCCACGCTCTTGATCTTGTAGCGGCGATAGCCCGGCTTGAACGGCAGGCCGTCGATGAAGGTCACGAGCGAGCCGACGGTCTCGGTGCCGCCGAGGTGGGCGATGTCGACGCCGTCGATCGTCCGCGGCGTGGACTCGAGGCCGAGCACCTTCTTGCAGGCCCTTCAGGCCCTTGCGCGGGTCGACGTAGAAGACCTCGGGCTGGGCGTGCTTGCTCGAGGTCGCCGCGGAGGTTCAGGGTCTGCAGGCCTTCATCTCGTCGCGGAGCCGGCCGGCCTTCTCGAACTGGAGCGCCTTGCTCGCCTCCTCCATCTCCTCCTCCATCTCGCGGAGGACCTGCGTCCTTCTTGCCGTCGAGGAAGAGCCGCAGCCGGCGGATGTCCTTGCGGTAGGTCTCGCGGTCGATGCGGAGGTTGCACGGGGCGGTGCACTGGTCGATCGAGTGCGAGCAGGCACGGCCGGAACCAGCGCCAGCGGGGGTCGTCCTCCTCGATGTCGAGCGAGCAGGTGCGGAACTTGAAGATCTTCTGGAGGACCTGGATCGCCCCGCGCAGGCTCTTGGCGCGGGGGAACGGCCCGTAGAGCTTCACGCCGCGGTCGAGCGGGCTCGCGGGTGAAGTTGACCCGCGGGAAGTCCTCGCCCGTGGTGATCTGGAGGTAGGGAAACGTCTTGTCGTCCTTGAGGTCGGCGTTGTGCTTCGGCTGGATGTCCTTGATGAGCCGGGCTTCGAGCAGTAGGGCGTCGACCTCGCTGTCGGCCTCGAGGAAGTCGACGTCGGCGACCTCGCCGATCCAGTCGCGGATCCGCTTGTCGCCCTCGGCCGTCTTGTGGAAGTAGGACGCGGCCCGGGCGCGGAGGTTCTTCGCCTTGCCGACGTAGATGACGCGGCCCTGGGCGTCCTTCATGAGGTAGACGCCCGGCTTCGTCGGGAACGTGCGGACCTTCTCGGCGGGGCCGACCGTCGCGGTCGTCGCCGGTGTCTCGGGGCTCGGGATGTCGGGCATTGCGGGGTCCTTCCCCGGGGCGTCTGGCTCAGGCCGGCGGCTTCGACCCGACCGCGGTCTGAATGTATTGTTCGATGTCCGTGGACATTCGGTCAAGTCGGTGCTGCGCCCCTCCATCGCGTTGTCGAGGCCGTCGTCGCCGACCTCGGATCGGGCGAACAGGTAGAACTTGATCTTCGGCTCCGTCCCCGAAGGCCGCGCTGCGAACCGCGTGCCCGGCTCGTCGAGGTGGAAGATCAGCAGGTCGCCCGAGGGCTTGGGCAGCGGCGATTTCGAGCCGTCGGCCTTGCGGATCTCGTGCGTCTTGTAGTCGTATGTCTCGACGATCTTCAGGCCGCCGACGGTCTCGGGCGGATGTTCGCGGAAGGCGGCCATCAGCGCCTTGATCTGCGCCACGCCCTCGCGGCCCTCCATCACCTTGTTGACCTGCCGCTCGCCGTAGTAGCCGACCTGGCGGTAGAGGCCGTCGAGGTACTGGAGCACCGTCTTCCCCCGCGCCTTCAGGTCGGCGGCCAGCTCGGCGAAGATCATCGCGGCGACGGCGGCGTCCTTGTCGCGGGCGTGGGTGCCCTTCAGGTAGCCGTGCGACTCCTCGAAGCCGAAGAGGAAGTCCTCGGGGCCGAGCTCGTCGATCGCCACGGCGATCCACTTGAAGCCGACGAGCAGGTTGTCCTCGACCCGGACGTTGTACTCCTTCGCCAGGGCGCGGGTCATCTGGGTCGAGACGAGCGTGGTGACGAGGTAAGTCCTGCGGGCGGAGCCGGCCGGCCTCCTTCATCTTCTCCATGATGAACGCGGCCATCAGGACGCCGATCTGGTTGCCGTCGAGCGTGGTCCACTCGCCCGACGGGTCGCCCGTGACGGGCAGGCCGACGCCGATGCGGTCGGCGTCGGGGTCGCTGGCCAGCACGAGGTCGGCGCCGGTCTCCTTGGCCCGGCGATCGCCAGGTCGAGCGTCGCGGGGATCTCGGGGTTCGCGACGTGGTCGGGCACGTTCGGGAAGTCGCCGTCGGGCGTGCGCTGCGACGCCAGGATGTTCGAGCCTCGTGAAGCCGTCGGCCAGCATCGCCGCGGCGACAGATCGTCTCGCCGACGCCGTGCATCGGCGTGTAGACGATCGCCGATGTCGCGGGCCTTGGCCACCGACTCGCCGACGACGGCCGTGATGTAGGCGTCGTCCACCTCCTTGCCGACCAGCACGATCGAGCCGTCCTTGATCGCCTGCGTCGAAGTCCTTCTCGGGGATCTCGCGATCGGACGCGGCCTTGACGCATTCGATGATGCCCGCGTCGTCGGGCGGGACGACCTGGCCGCCGGTCGAGGCGTAGCACTTGAAGCCGTTGTCCGACGGGCGGGTTGTGCGACGCGGTGATCATGATCCCGGCGTCGCACTTCAGGTGTCGGACGGCGAAGGAGAGCAGCGGGGTCGAGCGGTGCTCGGGGAAGAGGTAGACCTTGAACCCGGCCGCGGCGAGGACCCGGGCACAGCGGGCGGCGAACTCGGGCGAGTTGTGGCGGGTGTCGCGGGCGATGACGCAGGACTTCGGGCGCGTTCGGGCCCTTCGTCTGCGTGACGTAATCGGCCAGCCCGCGGGCGCTCTCGCCGATCGTCCGGTCGTTGAGGACGTTGGTGCCGACGGGGTACATCTTGCCGCGGCGGCCGCCGGTGCCGAACTCGAGCACGGTGTAGAAGGCGTCGTCGAGGACCTTCCACTTGCCGGCCTCGACGTCCTGGATCAGGCGGTCGCGGTAGGCGGCGAAGGGCGGCTCGGCCAGCCAGCGCTTGATGTTGACGGCCGCGGGATGCGAGAGCTCGCCCGCCGCCTCGGCCTTCGCCACCCGCGCCGTCGCGTCGTCAACCGATAGCATCGCCGCCCCCCGGAGTCTCGCGTCTGGTCTCTTGGTCGGGTCGCACGGCCGCGTCCGCGCGGCCATCTCGAGAGACGTCCCGCCCCAAAAAGAAGCGGGCCGGGCGGACTCGCCCCTGCCACCCGACAGGCTAGCGAGCCAGACGAGGGTCTGACAAGGGCCCCGGCCTCGCCGCCAGGGTCTCCGGGACCGATCCGCCGGGCACGACCGTCGCTCTCGCCCCGGACGGTCTAAACCCAAACTTTAGTGGAAGATCGGAGCGGTTATTCCCGGCCTGCCGGTTGTAAAAACCACCGGTTTGTAACTTCACCCCGCTGCACGGAACGACCTCGGGGTCAAGCCCGAACGGGTGCTTTCCCCGATGCGCGGTCGGGGCGCAAAAATGTCGCGACCCAAGTCGCGTGATCGCGGGCAGTTGGCGGACGTCGCGCCCCGCGATGCGCAGTCCCGCGAACCCGACGGCACGGCCCTTGCTTTTCGAGGGGCCATCACGCCGGCCGAGACGAGGAAGTCGCAAGAATAATTCCTCAAGTCGGAAGGCCTTACGGACGGGGCGCCCCGAGGATTGGGGCCCTTCAAGGACGCAGGATACTCGCCCTCGGGCGCACCCATACAGGGAGGTCGCATGTCTCGGCCATCCTTCCGACGCACGATGACGCTGGAGAGCCTGGAGCGCCGCGAGGTGCTCTCGGCCGCGCCGACGGCGGCCGCCCAGCAGGCCCTCTCGCTCATGAACCTGGCGCGGACCAACCCCCAGGCCGCCGCGAACTGGCTGAGCAGCGAGATCGCCAACGACCCCAACGTCCAGGCGACGCTGACCTACTACAACGTCAACGTCCAGCAGAAGCTGGCCCAGCTCTCCTCGGCCGCTGCCCAGCCGCCGCTGGCCTGGAGCGACGCCCTCGGCAACGCCGCCCAGGGCCATAGCCAGGACATGTTCAATAACAACTTCCAGAGCCACACCGGCTCGGACGGCTCGTCGCCCGGCGACCGGATCTCGAACGCCGGCTACGGCGCCGCCGGGTCGGAGGGCGAGGACGCCTTCGCCTACGCCTCGTCGGTGAAGAACTCGATCGAGGCGTTCCTGCTCGACTGGGGCGTCTCCGACGACGGGCACTTCCGGAACATCATGCAGCCCGGCACCGCCGCCGGGGACGCCTTCAGCGACGCCGGCGTCGGCATCGTCTCCTCGGCGGACTCGGCCGGAAACCCCCGGTCCGTCGTCACCGTCGACTTCGCCAAGGGCCAGAACGCACAGCCCCAGCTCGTCGGCGTCGTCTACGGCGACTCCAACGGCAACGGCGCCTACGACCCGGGCGAGGGCCAGGGCGGGTTCGTGATCAAGGCGACCAACCTCGCGAACGGCCGGGTCAGCTCGACCACCTCGGCCGCCCCCGGCGGGTACCAGATGCCGCTGGCCCCGGGCAGCTACGACGTCGAGGCCATCGACTCCAGCGGCCGGACGATCAGCAGCCAGGACGTGAACATCGGCTCGACGAACGCCGAGGCCGACTTCAACCTCCTGAGCCCGACCTCGGCGGGGAACCGCTACACCGCGCCGGCCCCGGTCGTCCGGGCCGCGGTCCAGGTCCAGCCCTCGGCCCCGGTCGTCCGGGCGGCCGTCCAGGCCCCGACGCCGGCCCCGGCCGCGCCCGCCCCGGTGAACCCGCTCTCGTTCATCACCTCCTGGACGGCCTACAAGGCCAACGTCCAGGACTGACGATCCGGACGGCCCGCCCGCCCCACGACGGCCCCGCCCACGGCGGGGCCGTCGGCGTTTGATCGCCGGACCATCCCCGATCAGACATCGAGCCCGACCGCCCGCATCAGGGCCAGGGCGTTGCTGTGCTCGACGACCCCGGGCCGCATCGTGTAATCGAAGACGAGCCGCCCGTCCTCGAACCGGTCCGAGAAGTGGACGTTGGCCGCGCGGGGAGACAATCGGTCGGCGATGGCGGCCAGGGCGAGGTCGTGGGTCGTGACCATCCCGATCGCCCCGCGGTCGATCAGCCCGCGGACGACCCCCTCGGCGCCGATGCGGCGGTCGTCCGAGTTCGTCCCGTGGAAGATCTCGTCGAGCAGGAAGAGCAGGGGCGGCTCTCCGCCGGCCAGGCCGACGACCTGCCGGAGCCTCGTCAGCTCGGCATAGAACCGCGACGCACCGGCCTGGAGCGAGTCCTGCACGCGGAGCGTCGCCCCGAGGTACAGCGGCGAGAGCCGCAACCGCGCGGCCCGCGCCGGGGCGCCGACCATCGCGAGCACCGCGTTGACGCCGACCGTCCGGAGCATCGTGCTCTTGCCCGACATGTTCGACCCGCTCACCACCAGCACGCGGAGGTCGTCGCCGAGCCGGAGCGAGTTCCGCACGACCCTGGCCGCCGGGATCAGGGGGTGGCCGAGCGCCTCCGCTTCGAACAGGGCGCGCTCGGCGACGAACTCGGGGGTCGCGTCGTCCGGGTTCTCGAAGGCATAGGCCCCGAGCGACGCGAACGCCTCGACCTGGCCGACCGCGTCGATCCAGCCCGCGATCGCGGGGCCCGAGTCGAGCCGCCATCGCTCGACGGCGAAGGCCAGCCGCGTCCCGGCCAGGATGATCGCGGCGAACGGGCCGACCAGCGGGTTATGCAGCGAGTCGACCCGCCGGACGAGCCGGGCCAGCCGCTCGATCCGGTGCGAGGGCGGCTCGCCGCCGGCGCGAGAGGCCGTCGCGGATCCGGATCAGCATCGAGGCGGCGAAGTCCTCGCGCTCGACGCGGCCGAGCAGGCCGGCGAGCCGATCGAGGTCGGCCGCGCGGCTGTCGACGGGGCCGAGCACGCGCTCGATCCGCTTCTGCAGGGCGAGCCAGAAGGCGATCTCGGCCAGCGCGATGACGAAGAACGGCGAGGGGCCGAACCCGGCGAAGGTCCACTCCCCGACCACGATCGGCGGCACGATCCCGAGCGCGACGGCCTGGCCGTACATCCAGCCCGCGAACGCCGGCGCGGCCAGGGTCGCGAGGATCACGGCCGCGCCGCGCAGCGACTCGTCGCCCAGGGTCGCCGGCCCCTCGGCCCACGCGACCAGGGCGTCGGCGTGGAGGCCGTCCCGCACGTCGTCGCCGAGGCCGTCGAGCTCCTCGCGGAGGTCGAGCCGTCCCGCGAGGTCGGCGACGGCCTCCTGCCGGCCGCGGATCGTCTCGACCGGGGCCTGCGGGGCCTTGAGCCAGGCGGCGAGCGTCGCCTCCGCCGCGAGCGTCCGGGCCGTGTTGATCCGCTGGAAGAGCGAGCCACGGCCGAAGAGGTCGAGGTCGGCGGCGAACGGATGGGCCTCGTCGGCGAAACGGGCCCCGTCCTCGCCACGACCCGGCCAGCGGTCCTCGACGCGGTCGAGCCCGCGCTCGTAATAGGCCGCGGCCCGCTCGGTCTGATGGATCCGCCGCTTCAGCCGCGCGTGGACGATCACGAGGCCGGCGAAGCCGACGACGGGAACGACGACCCATCCCCATGCGACCCGCCCGCCCGCCGCGAGCCATCCCAGGGCGGCGGCCGCGGCGAAGAGCCCCACACGGAGGTTCGCGACCGTCCCCTCGTGACGACCCAGCCGGCCTCTCTCGCTCCGGCGGGCGTCCAGCCTGGAGCGATAGACTTCCCCAGGGTCGGCCCGCCCGGTCGCTTCGATCGTCGCCAATGCCCGGCCTCCGCCCGCCCCGGTCCCTCGCGAAACGACCGAGTCTATCCCATCCAACCCGAGACCGCCCGGGTTCGGTCCAGGCTAGCGGAACCCGCCGAGCGAACCCGAGAGATGCCTTTCGTTCGCCTTCGTGCGGCCTCGTGCGGGATGGGGGCCCCGCCGGCCCGGCCTCGGAGGGACGCGCGACCGCCGTTGCGATCGGGCGAGCGATCTGGGATGGTTGGGCGGGGTCGCGTCGCCGCCGGGGGGAGGTCGCCATTGAGCATGCCGGAGACGGTCGCCGAGGACGTGCCGCCGCGGGCGTTATCCGTCCCCCGGTGGGCCTGGGGCCTGTGCTGGCTCCTGTTTGCGTCGACGGCCCTGAGCTACATGGACCGTCAGGCCGTGGCGATCGTCGGCGAGCGGCTCAAGGCCGAGTTCGGCACGGACAACGAGGGGTATGGCTGGATCGTGGCGGCGTTCCTGCTGCCGTATGCCCTCTTCCAGGTGCCGGCGGGGTTCCTGGCCGACCGGGGCGACGTGCGCCGGACTTACGCCCTGGCGGTCGTCGGCTGGTCGCTCGCGGCGATGGCCGTGGCGTGGTCGCCGACCCTGGGCGCCCTGATGGCCTTCCGGGCGATCCTGGGCGTGGGCGAGTCGTTCAACTGGCCTTGCGCGCTGCGGGTGACGGCCATGGTCCTCCCGCCGGCCGACCGAGGGCTGGGCAACGGGATCTTCAACTCGGGCGCGGCCGTCGGAGCCGTGCTCACGCCGCTGATCGTCGCGCCGCTGACCGCCTGGCTCGGCTGGCGCGCGGCGTTCGCATTGATCGGGTCGCTCGGGTTCGCCTGGGCCGTCGTCTGGTGGGTCTCGGCCTACGGGGCTGCGAGCGGCTTATTCCTCGGGTCCGACCGGCGACGCCCAGTCGGGACGCATCCCGGCCCCGGCGTGGGCGGCGCTCGCCGGTCTGGTGGTCGCGGCCGTCGTCGGCGGCGCGGTCGGGTTCCGCTCGTACGGTGCTGCCGGCCCTCTGGTGGGCGATCGCGGGGCTGATCGTCGGCCTGCTCGTCGTGGCGCGCGCTGATGCCGGCCGCGTGCCTCGGCCGCGACAACCCGGCCGCCGACCTCGGCGAGGTCGTCCGGCTCCGGCGGTTCTGGGTCCTGGCAGCGGTCTCGGTGTCGATCAACGTCTGCTGGCATTTCCTGGTGTACTGGCTGCCGACCTACTTGAAGGAGCGACCGCGGCACTGGAGTTCCTCGCCGGCTCCTTGCTCAGCGCCCTGCCGTTCCTCGCGGCCGACGCGGGGAACCTCGGCGGCGGAGCTGTGTCGCGATGGCTCGCCAGGCGGGGCCTGCCGAGCGTCGCGGGCGAGGGTCGTCGTGATGGCCGTTTGCACCCTGCTGATTGCCCCGGGCGCGGCGGTCGGCTCGATCCGGAATGACTCGCTGGTCCTCGTCGTGCTCGCCGTCATGGCCCTGGGGACGGCGGCGTTCATGGCGAACTACTTCGCCTATTGCCAGGAGGTCTCACCGTCGCGAACGGGGCTGGTCGTCGGCATCCTCGGGGCGCTGGGGAACCTGTTCGCGGCCGGGTTCACGCCGATCGCCGGCCGGATCAAGGACACCACCGGCGGGCTTGCGCCCGTCTTCCTCATCGTCGGCCTGCTGCCGCTCGTCGGCCTGGCGGCGCTGACTCCTGGGCTGGGGGCGCGACGACGACCCGGAAGCCGGCTAGACGACCCCGCCGGGTTCTGGCAAGATTCGCCGGTCCCACATTCGCGGGGGCGGTCGCCCTCGCATGCACCTCGGCGCCCTCGTGTCGCGGGCCGGACGGACCTGGCTCGCCCCGGATCTGACACGGATGAAGACCCGACTGTCTCGGCTCGGCGCGGTGACGGTCGCCGCCTGCCTCGGCCTGCTCGGCTGCGAGCACTGGCGCAACGGCCTCCGCAAGGACGATTCGGAGGCCGACCGCGCAGAAGCCGAACGACCTCGAGACGGGCCTCCGCACCGAGCACGCCGCCGGCACGAAGTCCGGGGCCTGGAGCAGCCAGGCCCGGGAGATCGAGAGCCATTTCAACGTCGGCCAGTGACGATCCCCCGGCCGGCCCACCCCGCCCGCCGAAGCTCCGCGACCTCTGGAGGCGCTGGCTCGGCGACCGGGGCGAGCGCGCGGCCGGGCGGTTCCTCCAGCGTGCCGGGATGCGGATCATCGTCCGGAACTACCGGACGGCCCAGGGCGAGGTCGACCTGATCGCCCGCGACGGCGACACGATCGTCTTCGTCGAGGTGAAGTCCCGGCGCCGGGGCGAGCCGGCCGAGGCCGTCACCCCCGAGAAGCAGCGGCGGCTCACCCTCGCGGCGCTCCACTTCCTGAAGCGCCATCGCCTGCTCGAGCACGCCGGCCGGTTCGACGTCGTCGCCGTCGTCTGGCCCGAGTCGGGCCGCGCGCCGGCCATCGAGCACTTCCGCGACGCCTTCCCGGCCGTCGGCCGCGGCCAGATGTTCCGCTGATCCACGCGTCCGGAAGTGCGTTGCGCAAGGCCGCGCGTCGGCCGCGCAGGCCGATCGGCTCGCGCGGAAGGGGCCGCGTCTGCCGGTTGCGTAAACAAATCCAGAAACTTTATCAATCTAGGCAATCTGCGCAAGGGCCTCGGAGCGGTGTGACGCGGGCTCGCAGACGCGACTGGCATCGGCCTTGCATCCGACGGGCGGCGACTTCTCGGGGCGTGACGGCCAGGTGGAACGGCCGATCCCACCGCCCCGACCCGGATGCGGCCCCGACGCGGGCCGGCAGAGGAGGAGTAACGTCCATGAAGGCGAACTGGTTGCGCACGATGGGACTGATGGGGCTGGGCCTGGTCGCCGACGGCCTCGCTCGGCCGGGCCGGCGGCCCCGGCGACATCCCCGGGCCGATCGACAGCCTGTCCGATCTGCAGGACACCGGCCGGATGCTCTTCAAGATGGCCGACGAGAACAACGACGGCCAGATCTCGCAGAAGGAGGCGATCGACGCCGGCAACCTGCTGGTCGGCGGCTTCTTCTTCCGGGCCGACACCAACGGCGACGGCGTCCTCTCGAAGGACGAGGTCCGGCAGGCCCGCGACTCGTTCCTGGCCAGACAGCCCGCTGATGCGGATCCTCGTCCAGAAGAACCAGGGCGCCGTCGCCGGCGACGCCCGGGCTCGCCGGCCGCCAACGCCGAGCAGATGTTCGAGCGCTGCGTCGACACCAACCATGACGGCAACCTCCAGGCGAGCGAGGTCCGCCAGATCGTCCAGACGGGCGTCCAGGGCCTGTTCGCCTCGGCCGACACCAACCGCGACGGCCAGCTCAGCCCGACCGAGGTCAACGCCGCGCTGATCGGCATGGCCAACGCCGCCGCCCAGGCCGCCTTCCAGACGCCGCCGACACCGACCACAACGGCCAGATCAGCCAGGCCGAGTTCGACAAGGCGATCGTCGAGCCCGCCAACGCGATCTTCCGCGGCCTGGACGCCAACAACGACGGCCAGATCTCGCCGCAGGAGGCCCAGTCGGCCCGCCAGATCGGTGCTCAACCAGGTCCGCCGGCTCCGCGTCCCCGAGCCGGCCAACTCGGCCCGCAACCTGCTCCACTCCGGGCGCCAACCCGTCCCAGGTCGCCCCGATCCCGACCTTCCCGCAGCCGGGCCAGCCGGGCTCGGTGATCCCGGCGGCCGGCCACGACCCAGCCGCGCTGAGCTCGGGTCCCGATCGGATCGAGGTAACGACGGCCCGCCCGGCGATCGATCGGGCGGGCCGTTCGGCCGAGAGCGACGAGTGGGTCGGCTCCGAGCCGGGTGTCGCTCCTTCGGCCATCCGTTGGAGGCTCGGGTCGGTACGACCGGTGTCCTGGCGAACGTTTCCGCACGAAGCCGCGCTTCTTGCACGCTCGGGTTCGCTCGGCGCAGGATGGGCCGGACCTGGACCCGAGACCCCGGCCGATCGCTCAGGCCGACCGGGCCGAGGCCAGGATGGCGTCCAGCGCGATCATCTGCCCGAGCCCGTCCTCGCCCGGCTCGCCGCCGGCGCCGGCCGTCGCGACCGCCTCGGCGAAGGCGTCGACCATGCACGCATACTGATTCCGGCCGTCGAACGTCCACTCCTCGGCCTCGCCCGGCGCGAAGCCGCTCGGGCCGAAGTAGCGGGCGATCGGCCGGTCGGGCGGAAGGTAGGCGTCGGGGACCTCGATCCGCCCCTCGGTGCCGACCAGCTCGTAGGAGCAGCGGAACGGCTGCTCGAAGCTGCAATCGATCGGCCGCGAGCACGCCGCCCGGGAATCTCAGGGCCGCGACGAGCGACAGGTCGACGCCCGTCGGCCCGAACCGCGCCGTGGCGTGGATCGACTCGGGCTCGGCCCCGGCGAAGAGCCGCGCGGTGCTCACGCCGTACGTGCCGACGTCCCAGAGCGCGCCGCCGCCCCGGGCCGGGTCGAGCCGCCAGTCGTTCATGTCGATCGGGAACGAGAACGACGAGCGGATCAGCCGGAGCGTCGCCGATGGCCCCGTCGGCGATCCGGCGGCGGATCTCGGCCATCGCGGGGCTGGTGCCGCCACATGAACGCCTCGCAGAGCACCACACCGCGCTTCCGGCAGTGCTCGACCATCGCGCGGGCCTCGGCCGCGTCGAGGGCCAGCGGCTTCTCGCAGAGCACGTGCTTGCCCGCGTCGGCCGCCCGCTCGGTCCACTCGCGATGCAGCTCGTTGGGCAGGGGGATGTAGACGGCGTCGACGTCGGGGTCGGCGATGACCTGCTCGTACGACCCGTAGGCCTTCGGCACGCCGAACTCCTCGGCCCAGGCCCGGGCGGTCGCGCCGTCGCGGCTGGCGATGGCCAGCAGTGAGCTGTCGGTCGAGCCGACGATGCCCGGGATCAGGCCGCGGCGGGTGATCCGGGCACAGCCGAGGATGCCCCAGCGGAGGGGCCGATCGGCGCGGTCATGGCGAGGATGGCTCCAGCGGGTCCGGTGTCGTTCACCGGGACACGATGGCGGAGTCGCCCCGGCCGGGCAAGGGGTCGCCGGGCTCGCCGAGGAATTCGTCGAGCGGCACGTCGAGCCGCCAGATCCGGTAGTCCTCGACCTCGGCCACGAGCCGGGCCCGCCCGGGATCGCTCGCGCGGAACTGGTCGACGAGCGCGCCCGGCTCGTCGTCCAGGCCGGCCTTGGCCCGATCGACGACGCAGACGATCGGCCCGGCGGGATCGAAGCGATCGGCGTAGCGCGTCCCGAGCCGCGGCCAGTGCGAGCGGAACTCGATCCCGCCGACCCGGCCGCGCGAGAGGTCGGCCACGACCTGGACGACCGCCCCGCTGGCGACGATCCCGCGCACGCCTTCGGCCTCGAGCCGGTCGGCCAGGCGGCGCTCGACGACGGGCCGGCCCATCTCGGCGACGAGGCTCGCCTGCCCGAGCGTCCAGACCCCCACGAGCAGGCCGGCCGCCGCCGCCCGCGCGGGCCTCGGCCAGGCGAGCAGGCCCGAGGCGACCAGGCCCGGCAGGAAGAGCCACGCGGGCAGCAGGTAGCGGATCGACGAGCCGTCGAGGCTCGACGTCTGGAGCAGGTAGAGGCCGATGCAGGACCCCAGCCCGATCATCGCCAGCACGGTCGGCCGCGTGGGCGAGGCGCCGCGGAGGGCCCAGAGCTCGCGCCAGGCCGCGCGGTCGCGCCGGGCCGCCGTGGCCAGCAAGGCGAGGAGGAGGATCGCCACGGCGGGTGTCAGTATCTTCATCATTTCGGCGACGCCCGGCCAGGCGATCTCGGGCAGCCGGAATAGCGGCAGGCAGAGATACGGTACATTTCCGCCGCGGACCTGGCCGGCGAAGAGCGGGCCGACCGCGGCCAGGCCATCGACCACGTTCGGGCCGATCGCCCACGGCGGCCGGACCCAGACCGGCAGCGAGCGCTCGAGCGGCGAGAGGCCCAGCTTCACACGCGCCGCGTAGATCACGAACGGCCCGACGCCGATCAGGGCCCCGAGCATGAACGCCGGGTGCCTCGCCAGCCGGGACACCACCCGCCGGGCCAGTCCGGTCCACCAGCCGGCCAGGGCGAACGTCCCGAGCACGACCGAAATGCCCGTCGCGGCGCCGAGCTGGCCCGGCACGAGGTCGAGCAGGAAGACATAGCGCGGCTCGATGTTCGTGTCCGTAATCACATGGCAGCCGATCGCGACCAGGACGACCGCGCCGGCCAGCAGCGCCATCCACGCGAGCCCGGCCCGCGGCCGGTCGGGCCAGCGCCAGCCCGGGCCCCGCTCGTGGCGGATGTCTAGGCCATGCCGGCCGAAGGTCCAGTCGACCGCCACGGCGACGTAGACGACGAGCGAGAGCGGGTTCAGGAAGTAACCGAACGTGAACAGCGCCCCCCAGCCGAACTGGGCGAGCCGGCCAAGCGGGGGCCGGTCGGGACGCGTCACGGAGCGATAGACGGCCATCGTGGCGAGGCCCCAGGCGAGCACCTCGGTGTAGCCGCCGCGGGGGATCACGCTCCAGATCGCCATCATCGGCGAGCAGGCCAGCGTGAACAGCGCGGCGAGGTGGCCGCAGCCCCGGCCCTTCCACGACCGCCAGGCGGCGAACTGGCCCGCGACGAGCCCGGCGAAATAGAAGGTCGGCGCCATCGCGACCGAGGCCGGCGAGTGGCCGAACAGCCGCACGAAGACCGCGGCCGTATAGGCTTCGAGCGCCCCCATGTAGCGCTGGCCGTCGAAAAAGATCGGCAAGCGGCGCCCCTCGGCGATGTCGAGGGCCATCAGGCCGACGATGGCCTGGTCGTGCTCGATCACGCCTTCAACCCGGCTGACCATGACCGATCGCGCCAGCAACGCGAGCGCGAACCAGCCCAGGGTCGCGATCGTGTCGCGAGCGGTCCAGGCGTCGGGCGATCCGGTCGTCTCCATCGCGCGGGCCCTCTCGCGGGGCCTCGGCTTCAGGTGAGGCCCTCGCGAGCAAGCCTAGTTCGCGGATCGGGATCAGGCCGGGCCTGTGCGGCGGGGTCGCTTGTCGATGTCGGGCCGGGGGCGGGCCGCGGGGAGGGTCCGCTTGCGGGGCGGCTCGATCTGACGCGGCGCCTTCCGCGCCGGCGACGGCTTCGCGGCCGAGGCCTTCGGTCGCACGGTCGGGAATAGGTGCTCCACCACGTCGTCGAGCGTGTCGATCGGGTAGAAGCTCACGTCGGACCGGACCTCGGCCGGCAGCTCGATCAGGTCCTTCTCGTTGTGCCGGGGCAGGAGGATCTTCGTGATGCCCGCGCGCCGCGCGGCCAGGACCTTCTCGCGGACGCCGCCGACGGGCAGGACCCGGCCGGTGAGCGTGACCTCGCCGGTCATCGCCAGGTCCTGATGGATCGCCTTGTTGCGGAAGAGGCTCATGAGCGCGGCCGAGATGGCCACGCCCGCCGACGGCCCGTCCTTCGGCACGGCGCCGGCGGGGACGTGGATGTGCAGGTCGGTCTTGCCGATCCGCGACGAGTCGAGGCCCATCGGCTTGGCGTGGCTCCGCAGGAAGGTCAGGGCCGCCTGGGCGCTCTCGCGCATCGACTCGCCGAGCAGGCCGGTGAGCGTCAGGGAGCCCTTGCCGGGCATGCCGCTGGCCTCGATGAAGAGGATCTCGCCGCCGGTCGGCGTCCAGGCCAGCCCCGTGGCCACGCCGGGCGTGCCCGTGCGATCGGCGACCTCGCGGAAGAACTTGGCCGGGCCGAGCGACTCGGAGATCCGCGTGTCGTCGACGGACGTCTTGCGGCGATCCCCCTCGGCGTGCCGCCGGGCGGCCTTGCGGCAGATCGTGGCGACCTCGCGCTCGAGGTTCCGCAGGCCCGCCTCGCGCGTGTAGTCGGCGATGATCCGCCGGACCGCGTCGTCGTCGAAGGTCACCTGCCCCTCGCGGAGCCCGTGGGCCTCGAGCTGCTTGGGGATGATGTACCTGTGGGCGATGAGGATCTTCTCCTCCTCGCTGTAGCCGGGGAGCTGGAGGACCTCCATCCGGTCCAGGAGCGGCGGCGGGATCGTCTCGAGCATGTTGGCCGTGGCGATGAACATCACCTTCGAGAGGTCGAAGTCGACGTCGAGGTAATGGTCGCGGAAGGTCGAGTTCTGTTCGGGATCGAGCACCTCCAGCAGGGCGGCCGAGGGGTCGCCGCGGAAGTCGCTGCCGAGCTTGTCGACCTCGTCGAGCATGAAGACCGGGTTGTTCGTGCCGGCCTTGCGGATGCCCTGGATGATCCGACCGGGCATGGCGGCGACGTACGTCCGCCGATGGCCGCGGATCTCGGCCTCGTCGTGGACGCCGCCCAGGCTGATCCGGACGAACTCGCGCCCGAGCGCCCTGGCGATGCTCTTGCCCAGCGAGGTCTTGCCGGTGCCCGGCGGGCCGGCGAAGCAGAGGATCGGGCCCTTCATGTCCTTCTTCAGCTTGCGGACGGCCAGGTACTCGATGATCCGTTCCTTGATCTTGTCCAGGTCGTAGTGGTCGGCGTCGAGCGTCTTCCGGGCCCGCTTGAGGTCGAGCCGGTCGCGGCTCGACTTCTTCCAGGGCAGGATGGCGAGCCAGTCGAGGTAGGTCCGGACGATCGAGTACTCGGCCGAGCTCGGGTGCATGCCGGAGAGCCGCTCGATCTCGCGTTCGGCCTCGGCGAGCACCTCGTCGGGGGGCTTGGCCTTCTCCAGCTTCGTCCAGAGCTCGTCCAGCTCGGGATTATCCGGCTCGCCCTCGCCCAGCTCCTCCTGGATCGCCTTGATCTGCTGGCGGAGGAAGTGGTCGCGCTGGGCCTTGGTGATCTCGGACCCGACCTGGGCCTGGATCTTGCTCGCCAGCTCCAGGACGGTCAGTTGCCGGGTGAGGAGGACGCCCAGCGTCTCGAGCCGGGCCTTGACGTCGACCTCGTCGAGCAGCGACTGCTTCTCCTCGATCGAGAACGGCAGGCTCGACCCGAGCAGGTCGGCGAGCCTCGCCGGCTCGTGGGTGTTCATCGCGGCGACTTGCAGCTCTTCCGGGCACCTGCTGACTCTGGTCGACCATCCGCTGGAAGAGCCGGTTGACGTGATGCGCCCGCGCCTCGAGCTCGACGCCCTCGTCGACGACGTCCTCGATCGGCTCCAGGCGGCCGACCAGGTAGGGCTCGGTCTGCACGACCTCGACGAGCCGTGCGCGGAACATGCCCTGGCAGACGATCCGCGTCGAGCCGTCGGGGAACTTGAGCATCTTGAGGACGGTGCCGACGCAGACGATCGGATACAGGTCCTCGGCCGTCGGGTCGTCGACGTCGGGCTGGCGCTGGGTGGCCAGGGCGAGCGTCTTGTCGCCGAGGTTGATCTCGTCGATCAGCCGGATTCCCGCCCCGCGGTTGACCACGAGGGGGACGACCGTCTGGGGGAAGACGACGTCGGAGCGCAGGGGGAGGATCGGCAGCGAGTCGGGCAGGGGGGGCACGACCTCGGGCCGCTCGGGGAGGACCAGGGCGCGGCCGGTCGAGGCCGCGACGTCGGCGACGCCGTCGGGTAGGTCCGACCCCCCTCGGCGGGCGGGGACGGTCGGCTTGCGGCGGCGGGGCTTGCGGGGTTGGCTCATGGTCCGGGTCGAGTCGCTCGAAAGGTCGTTCGGAGGGGGGCGTCCCCGGCAAATTCTAGGGCGCCGGGCGGCAATTGCTCCGATTGTTCAGCCTCCGGCCGCCGAAGGGAAGGGTCCAGGCCCCGGCGCCCCGGGATATTGCCGCAAGCGGCCCTCACCTGAGGAGTTCGATCAGGACGTTCCGCACCCGCTGCCGCTCGGCCGCGCCGAGCCGCCCGGCCCAGCGGAACCGGATCGTCCGCCCGGGGCCGATCGTCCCGGCGACGGCGAACGGGCCGACGTCGCCGAGGTCGCGGCGGGCGAATTCCCGGAGGGCCGGCAGCTTCGACCGCGCGACCCGCCCGCGGACCGTCACCGACTCGCCGACCCGGACGATCTGGAAGTCGGTCCCCAGGCCCAGGCCGATCCCCAGCCAGAGCCCCCAGCGCGACGCCGCTAGCGCTTCCACCAGTCGACCTCGTCCTCGTAGCCGCTCCCGTAGCGGGACTGGTTGTGCAGGCTCTGGAGCACCTGGAAGCTGCTCAGGGCGAGCATCCCGAACAGGATTGCATTGAAATACTGTTGCTCGTTCACGAAATAGAGCGCCACCAGCCCGGCCGTCACGAGCGAGAGGACGTAGGCCCGCCGCGGCCCCTCGCGGCGGTTGTGGAGCGAGAGCAGCGCCGTGGCCATCTGGCCGCCGTCGAGCGGCATGACCGGCAGGATATTGAGCACGCCCCACGAGAAGTTGATCAGGACCAGGAAGTAAACCATGGCCCCCGCATAGCCCGAGCCCGGGATGAACCGGCCGCTCCAGACGTCGAGCGGCGAGACCCCGAACCGGTAGCAACCCCAGGCGATGGCCAGCCCCATCAGGATGAACCCCGCACCGGGGCCCATCGCGACCACGATGAACCGCCGCCAGGGCGACTCGCGGATGCCCCCGCCCTCGTGGAAGCAGAGCCCGCCGAACGAGTACAGCAGGACCGCCGGGTCGGCCCCGAACGCCCTGGCCGTCAACCCGTGGCCGAACTCGTGGACGAGGATCGAGAAGAAGACGCACGCGACCCAGACCAGCAGGAGCGTGCCGCCGCCGCGCGTCAGCTCCCACCCGAGGATCGCCGCCATCGCCCAGAACAGCGGGTGCACCCGCACCGGGATGCCCAGCAGGCGGAAACGGACGTCGAACTCGGTCGGGCCGGGAACTCCGAACATGCGATCACCTGGCGGTATCTGTCTCGGGGTCGAACGCGGCCCGCTCTAAACCCTTACGGTAGGACCCGCGGGGCCCCGCGACAAGCCCAGCGCCCTCGGGTTGCGGCGGGGACGGAGCCCGCGTTAGCCTTGTAGGCGTCGTCCGCGCCCCTGGAGCCCGCCATGAAGTTCACGAAGATGCACGGGATCGGCAACGACTACGTCTACGTCAGCACCTTCGACCAGAAGCCGCCGGCCGACCCCTCGGCGCTCGCCGTGAAGGTCAGCGACCGCCACTTCGGCATCGGCTCCGACGGCCTCATCCTCATCGGCCCGACCGAGCGCGCCGACGCCCGGATGCGGATGTTCAACGCCGACGGCTCCGAGTCCGAGATGTGCGGCAACGGCATCCGCTGCGTCGCCAAGTACGTCTACGACCACGGCATCGCGCGGAAGTCGCGGGTCCGGATCGAGACCGGCCGGGGCATCCTCACGCTCGACATCGAGGTCGAGGACGAGAAGGCCCGGCGCGTGAAGGTCGACATGGGCGCGCCGATCCTCCAGGGGTCCGACATCCCCACGACCCTCCCCGGCGACCCGCCGATCGAGGTGCCGGTCACCGTCAACGGCTACTCCGTCCGGGTCACCGCCGTCTCGATGGGCAACCCGCACGCGGTCGTCTTCGTCGACGACGTCGTGGGCTACCCCGTCGAGGCCGTCGGCGCGGCGCTGGAGCGGCACCCGTCGTTCCCCCGGCGGGTCAACGCCCACTTCGTCCAGGTCCTCGACCGCGGCGAGGTCCGCATGCGGACCTGGGAGCGCGGCAGCGGGATCACCCTGGCCTGCGGCACCGGGGCGTGCGCCGTGTGCGTCGCGGGCGTGCTGACGGGCAAGGCCGACCGCAAGATCCTCGCCCACCTGCCGGGCGGCGACCTCGACGCTCGAATGGCCGGGCGATGATGCCTCGGTCTTCATGACGGGGCCGGCGACGGAGGTCTTCAGCGGGGAGTGGCCGGGGTGATCGGGCGGGTCACCTCAACTTCTCGCCATAGATCAGGTAGAGGACCCACAGACCGGTCGCCGCCCAGAGCGCCCCGAGGACGAGGCCAAACCGCTCCCGCCAGGAGAAGAGACGCCGCCGTCTCCGACCTCGGCGGCGAATCCAGCCGCCGCACAGCAGGGCCGAGGTGACGTAGACGGCCATCAGCGGCGTCCCATACAGGAAGCATCCCTCGGCCATGGCCTCGGGGTCGACGATCCTCGGCGGGGCCGGTGGCCGGAGCTTGCTGATGACGATCGGCGGCCAGAGCAGCCAGGCCGAGATGCCGGTGGAGAACCAGAGCAGCTCGCCCGGCCCCCACTTCCGCCGTCGTCTCCGGCGCTCCCAAAGCAGGATCGGAGGTCCGACGAGCGACATCCCGCCGAGCACCCCGATGAGAAGGCCGAACCACGGACCGTTGCCCCGGCCCTCCTGGCCCACTCCGAAGAGCCAGAAGCCCACGGCGATCCCCGCGATCAGGAGGCACATCTCCCAGATCGCCAGCCGTCGCGGTCCTTGCCGAGTCGGGGCCGAGTCCATCGGGAACCTCCGGGCCGGTGACGGGGAATCATGGCCTGCGAGCCGAGCGTCCGTTTTACCGACCGAACCCAATTTTCCGTAAACCCCAGCAGCGATTTGGCTTCTGCCTAATGTTAAACATGCCTCGCCGAGCTGGGCGACTCGGGCGGCGGACGTTTCGTTCGCAACAGTGCGGATTGGTGCGGGTCGCGGGGCCGGGATGGCCCGCCCCCCCTTGGGTGGCACGGAATCGCTCTAGGAGAGATCGCCCGCCTCGGCTATGACACGCTCGGGCCACCCTCGACGCCCCGCCAAGCATACCACCCCGCCACGGAGGGCACTCATCCGATGAAGATCCAGCACCCGGCCCTGATCCGGGCCGTCGGCGTGGGCGGCTCGTGGCTGGTCCGGCGGCTCGTCGGGACCAACCATTTCCACTTCCGCTACGCCGACCCGATGGTGAACCCCGAGGTCGCCCGCCGGACCGGGCAGCGGTACATCTACGCCTTCTTCCACGAGGTGATGCTCTTCCCGGCCTACTTCTGGGCCTGGCCCGAGATGCAGATCCTCATCAGCGACCACCGCGACGGCGAGCTGATCACCCAGGTCGTCCAGCGGCTCGGCTTCGGCGTCGTCCGCGGCTCGACCACGCGCGGCGGCGCCGGGCCCTGCGCGAGATGACCACGAGGGTCGACCAGGGCCACCTCTGCGTCACCCCCGACGGCCCCCGCGGCCCCCGCCGCCACGTCCATCAGGGTCTGGCCTACCTCGCGAGCCGGACGGGCCTGCCGATCGTCGGCGCGGGCATGGCCTTCAAACGCCCGTGGCGGGCGAGGAGCTGGGATCGCTTCGCCGTCCCCCGGCCGTTCTCCGCGGCTGCCTGCGTCGTCCCGCCGCCCGTGGTCGTCCCGCCCGATGCGGATCGGGATGCGATCGAGGCGGCGCGGCTCGAGGTCGAGACGAGGATGAACCGGGCGACGGAGGAGGCGGAGGCGTGGGTCGAGGCGTTATAATTCCCACAAGGGATACGACTCGAACTGGTCCCGCGAGGAGTCGCGACCGTGCAAACCGTCACCCTGGAAGAAGCGCAGGCGCATCTCGCCCAACTGATCGAAGGGCTTCAGCCGGGGGACGTTCTCACGATCACCCGGGACGAGAAGCCGATCGCCCAATTGACGGGCGTCACGGCATCGACCAAGTCGCCCCGGAAGCTCGGTGGCCAACCGGGAACGGTCCTCTACATGGCGCCCGATTTCGATGCGCCGCTGGATGATTTCAAGGAGTACATGGAGTGAGCCCGCTGGTCGACAGCCACACCCTTGTCTGGAGCACTGACGATCCCTCGAAATTAAGCCCTGTCGCGGCATCGGCCCTGCGAGATCCGAGCAACGACATCTTCATCAGCGCGGCGACCCTCTGGGAAGTGTCGATCAAAGTCGGCCTGGGGAAACTGGCCATCGCGCGGCCGTATCGGGATTGGATGAAAAAGACCATCGCCGACCTGGGGGCGGTGGTCCTACCGATCGCGATCGAATATGCCGACGTCCAGGCGTCCCTGCCCCATCATCATCGCGACCCGTTCGACCGAATGCTGATCGCCCAGGCCCTGGTCGAAGGAATTCCGATCATCAGCGCGGACGCGCAGTTCGACGCCTATGGCGTCCAACGTCTCTGGTGATTTCGCCGGGACGGGCGGCGAAGCGGGGGCGTGACCCGGGAACTTCCGGCCTTGTCGTTTCCCATTAGGTCGGGTACAAGGCCCGCACTCCTCGGAGACACATCCGGCCGCGCCCAAGGATGGGCGAGGTCCACTCGTCGCGCCGGGGCATCTCCTCCCGGCGGCGGCGGGCCCTCTGTGTTCGGGATATCAAGGCCGTCGAGCCGCATGGCCCGGCCCCGCGCCCCTCGGCGCGCGGGACGCTGGCTCGTGTCGCGCCCGTCGCGGCCGTCTTCGGGACCGAATCACGATCATGACACGCGGCCCCATGGAGAGGCCGCCCGGAACCAGGACGGACCGGGCGACCCGACCGAGCGCGACCGCCGCCGCGATCAGCCCGCGGCCCGGCGCCCCGGCGCGCACCGGCCTCGCCGCGCTGGCGATCGGCCTGGTCGCGCTGCTGGTGCTGGCGCGGGCCGTCGGCGCGGCCGAGCAGGTCGAGGGGCAGATCATCCGCGAGGTCCGGATCGTCGGCAACACGACGGTCAAGACCGAGGAGATCCGCTCCAAGATCCTCAGCCGCAAGGACCGCCCCCTCAGCCGCGACCGCGCCGACGCCGACATCGCGGCCCTCCGGCAGACCAAGCTCTTCGACGACGCCATCTACAAGGTCACGCCCGCCCCCGACGGCAAGGGCGTGATCCTGACCTTCGAGGTCGTCGAGATGCCGGTGCTCACCAAGGTCGAGTTCATCGGCGTGAGCAAGAGCGCCTTCGCCGCGGTCCGGCTCAAGGCGATCGAGGAGACGACCGGCCTGAAGGTCGGCGCGCGGGCCAACTACACCCGCGCACGCCTGGCCGTCAAGCAGATCAAGGGCCTGTACGAGGAGAAGGGGTTCGAGAAGGCCGAGGTCAAGCTGCTGAAGGGCGGCGACCCCGACGACCGCGAGGTCGTCATCAGCATCTTCGAGGGGCCCCGGTTCCGCACCGGGAACATCGACTTCGTCGGCAACACGTTCGTGACCGACGCGGTGCTCCAGACGAAGGTCAAGAGCCGCCAGCCGCTCTTCGGGATCGTCCACGCCGCGGGCCACTACGAGCACGGCGGTTTCGACCAGGACGCGGAGACCCTGGCCGAGTATTACCAGGCCAACGGCTACCTGGACGTCCGGGTCGTGCCCACGGTCCGCTCCGGCGACGACGTGGGCCGCCGCGACGTGACCTTCGTGATCTCGGAGGGCCCCCGGTACAAGGTCCGCAAGATCGTCCTCGACGGCAACCAGGTCCTGAAGACCGACGAGCTCATGGCGGGCCTGAAGCTCCACTCGGGCGAATTCTTCAGCGACGTCATGGTCAAGGCCGACACCAAGGTGGTGCTCGAACGCTACCAGTCGCGCGGCCATATCAAGTGCCAGGTGAACCCCAGGTTCAAGGTGACGGAAGAGAACGACGTGGTCGACCTCGTCTACACGATCGACGAGGGCGACGAGTACATCCTCGGCCAGCTCTACTGGACCGGCAACCAGCGGACGCAGGACCGGGTGCTCCGCCGCGAGGCGAACATGGCCGGCCTGATGCCGGGCGAGCGGCTCAGCCAGTTCAAGATCGACAAGTTCAAGCAGCGGCTGGGCATGACCGGCTACTTCGGCGCCCAGGGGCAGCCGAACCAGAAGCCGATCGAGGTGAAGGTGGTCAACGAACGGCCGGCGAACATGCCGTTCGGCACCGACGTGCTGATGCCGACCGTCGGCGACATGGGCGGGGCGCGGATGCAGAACCCCGACGACCCCGCGCCGCCGGGCCCGCCGCCGCTCGGCGACACGCTGCCGCCGATCGACGTGCCTCCTCCGTCGACGACGCCGGGCGGCGGGGCCGCGCCGCTGGCCCCGTTCGGGGGCGACCCGACCCGGCCGTTCAGCCCCGCGCCCGACACGCTCCCGCCCGCGCTCGAGGGCGCGCCGCGGCGGCGGGCGACGCCGCCCGGCGAGGTCGATCGCCCGGGCTTCATCGGGCCGTTCCGCAACGGCGGCATGAACTTCGAGAACCGGCCGCCCTCGCAGGGCCCGGCCGGCTCGATCTACGACCCGAGCAACCCGACCGGCTCGGCCCCGGGCTTCCCGAACAACAACATCAACACCGACATCGGCCCCGACCGCCAGGAGCCGTTCACCGCCAACAAGGCCTACGCCGACGTCATGGCCGCCGTCGACGAGGCCCCGACGTCGCGGCTGATGCTCGGCGTCGGCGCCAGCAGCTTCGGCGGGCTCTACGGCAACGTCAACTTCACCGAGAACAACTTCAACATCCTCGGCCTCCCCCGGAGCTGGGACGACATCCGCCAGCAGCGTGCCTTCCGCGGCGCCGGGCAGCAGCTCAGCATCGACCTCTCGCCGGGCACGCTGATCAACTTCTACAACATCAGCTTCCGCGACCCCTACCTCTTCGAGCTGCCGATCGGCCTGAACGTCAACGGCTACCAGTGGAACCGGTCCTATTACGACTGGCGCGAGCAGCGCTCGGGCGGCCGGTTCGGCCTGGGCAAGCAGTTCGGCACGCAGCAGTACGCCGACGTCGCGTTCCGCGTCGAGGACGTCTCGATCTCGGGATTCAAGTACCCCGCGCCTGCGGCCCTGCTCGACGTGGCCGGCCACACGACCCTGTCGACCTTCCGTTCGAGCTACCGGATCGACACCCGCGACAACCCGTTCCTGCCCTCCGGCGGCGGCTACTTCGAGACGGCGCTGGAGCAGGCGGTCGGCACCTACTTCTTCACCAAGGGCACGGTCGAGGGCCGCAAGTACTTCACCACCGGCAGCCGGGCCGACGGCTCGGGCAAGCGGGTGCTGACGGTCCGCGGATTCTTCGGCGCCACCAGCCGCGACACGCCGATCTACGAGCGGTTCTACGCCGGTAACCTGAACAGCCTCCGCGGCTTCCAGTTCCGCGGCGTCGGCCCCTACGTCATGACGGTGAACACCGGCGGCGTCATGGAGGCGCTGACCTCCGTCGAATACCGCTTCCCCTGGACGGCCAACGACAACTTCCAGCAGGTCCTCTTCATCGACACCGGCACGGTCGAGCAGGACTACCGCTTCACCAACTACCGCGTCAGCATCGGCACCGGGGCGCGGGTCATGATCCCGCAGATCTTCAAGCAGATCCCGATCGCCCTGGACCTGGCCTTCCCCGTCGAGAAGGGGCCGCAGGACCGGCTCCAGTACTTCAACTTCTCGATCGGTGCGATCTGGTGAGCCGGTGGGGACCGCGATGGTTCAGGGATCGACTCGCCGTAAGGCGCCTCGTAGAATCAGGCCCCGTTGCCACTTGAATCCACTTTTGGGGACGCGACAATGGCCCCTCTATTCGCCGTCGCTGCCGCTCTGCTCCTGAACGCTGGGGCCCCGGCCGATTCCGACCTCGATAAGCTGCAAGGGACTTGGGTCCTGGCGGCGATGGAGTCCGACGGCGAGGCAGTGCCCGCGGAAAGCTTCAAGGGCTGGAACTCCGAATATAAGGGCAACAAGCTGACCCTCAGGGCAGGCGAGACGGTCCGGCGACGGGGCATCATTACGCTGGAGCCGTCCCGCAAGCCCAAAGCGATAAACACCTGGGATCAGGACGGGCCCTTCGCGGACCAGACGGTCCCTGGCATTTATGAACTCGATGGCGATGTCCTGAGGCTCTGTTTCGCCAGGCCCGGCGAGGACAGGCCCAAGGAATTCTCCACGAAGGGCGGCAAGGCCTTTCTCTACTGCGTCTATAAACGAAGCAAGCCTTGATATAAAAGGCAACTTGCTGGACTCTTTAGTACCGGATCAGGCTGAAAACCTCGGCGTCGCCCAGCCCCTCGCGGCCGTTCAGGAACGACAGCTCGATGAGGAAGGCAAGGGCGACGACCTCGCCCCCGGCGAGCCCGACGAGGTCGCGGCAGGCGCGCATCGTCCCGCCCGTGGCGAGGACGTCGTCGAGCAGCAGGACGCGACGGCCGGCGGCGATGACGCCCTCGTGGACGTGCAGCGCGTCGCGGCCGTATTCGAGGTCGTACTCCCGCGAGATCGTCCGATAGGGCAGCTTCCCCGGCTTGCGGATCGGCACGAAGGCGGCGCCCAGCTCCAGGGCCAGGGGCGCGGCGAAGATGAAGCCCCGCGCCTCGGGCGCGGCCACCACGTCGATGCCCCGGCCGCGGAACGCGGCGGCCAGCCCCTCGACCGCCGCGCGGAAGGCGGCGACGTCGGCCAGGAGCGGCGTGATGTCCTTGAACAGGATGCCGGGCTTGGGGAAGTCGGGCACGTCGCGGATGTACTGCCGGAGGTCGGTCGGGGACAGGCTCATGACGGTGCGCGCTCCGTGAGGCCCGCGGGCGCCGCGGGCCGTGATGATCGCGACGTTATAACCGATCGGCGGCGCGTGTCGTAGGGCCGCGTCAGGGCCGGATCGCGTCGAGGTCCGACTTCGCGGCCATCGGCGCGTCGTCGAGCGCGGCGTCGCCGACCGGCGGGGGCGTCGCGGCGGCCGGCTTCTTCCGCCAGGGCCAGGTCCAGCGGCCGCGGGGCTTACCCGACTCGTCCTCCGAGCTCAGCGGCATCTTGATCCCGACCACCTGCGTCCCGCCGCGGATCGTGCCCGACTGGATCGGGCCGACGCTGCCGAGGTACATGTCCTTGGCCGTCGCGGTGTCGAGCTGCGTGCCCGAGGTCCAGACGACCTTGCCGCTCGCCTTGTCGTAGGCGAACAGGGCGAGCTTGGCCACGCCGACCTGGTCGGTCTTCTTCGCCAGCGCGATCTCGGGGATCGTCCCGGCGGGCATGCCGGCGATCGTCTGCGGGATCGTCGTCTGCGGCACGCCGACCATCCAGTTGTACGCGTCGGTCCCGTAGGCCCCGATCCGGGCCTCGACGATGAACTGGGCCTGCTCGGCCTTGGGCCGCAGCAGCACGCCCTGCGTCAGCAAGGCCTGGCGGAGGCTCGACACGGCATACCCCTGGTCGACGGCGTTGACGTTCGTCGTGTCGAGGAAGACGGGCACGCCCGTCAGCGGGCGGAAGTCGACCTTGGCCAGGGCCCGGTCGTAGGCGTTGGTCAGCAGGAGCTGCTCGGTGCCGGTCCGGGCCGTCCCGGTCTGCTTGACGGTCCCGCAGCCGACGGCGGCGAGGGCCATCAGTGTCCAGATGGGTCGTCTTCGACGGGAAACCGACATCGGGTACGTTCCTCGCTCGTCGGGCCCGACCTATCGGAGATACTTCTCGCGGAGCACCCGGCCCACCTCCTCGAGGCGCGCCTTCTCCTCGTCCTTCAGGCTCCGCCGGCCGCCCATCACGTCGACCGAGCCGGCGAAGACCTCGGGCGAGTCGAGCGTCCCGGTGATCCGCAGGTGGGCGAGCTCGCCGAGGTCGCGCCTCAGCTCGCCGAGGAACTTCCGCGCCTCGACCGGCAGCCGCGCGTCGGTCGCCTCCGGCCTCACCTCGTACTCGATCCGCCCGTCGAAGTCGGTCCAGCCGGCGAGGACCGTCGGCAGCCTCGCGACGGTGATCGTCAGGTCGTCGGTCACGACCTTCCGGTCCTTGATCGCGAAGTGCGACTCGACCGAGCCTATCCGCGTCATCTTCCGCGCCCGGCCCGCCCCCTTGAAGGCGGCGTAGACCTTCGAGCCCGACAGGTCGATCGGGTCGATCTTGAGCTGGCCGTGCCCGGTGAGGTTCGCCCGCAGCGCGTCCGCCGTGGAGCCGTGGTCGTTGAGCGTCACCATGAAGTCGCACCGGCCGTCGAGGGCGTCGGCCGCCTCGGCCACGACCATCGGCGCGAACATCCCGAGCGGCCTGATCCCGCCCGCCCCCAGCGACACGCCCCGCGCCCTCAGCTCGGCATGGAACGCCGGCTCGAGACCGGAGCGGTCATAGTGCATCGCGAACGTGAACGAGCCGCCGTTGATCCGGCCGTGCAGGAGCGGGACCTCCGCGACGCGGCCGTCCCAGGTCGCCGTGCCCTCCGCGTCCGTCAGCGCGACGCTGGTCCCGCCCGGGTCGTCGAGCAGGTGGACCCGGGCGTCCGTGAGCCGGATCGTGGCCTTGCGTGTGTCCGACTCGGAGCTGCCGGACGAGCGGCGATCGAGGGGCTTCGGCTTCGCGAGCAGGTCGGCGAACTCGAGCGAGCCGTCGGGCCGGCGGTGGACGCGGAGGTCGAGGCCATCGACGTCGATCTCGCTGGGCCGGCAGCACCCGAAGAGCATGCGGATCAGGTGGACGTCGAGCCGCGCCTCGGCGACCTTGAGCCACGGGTCGGCCGGCGTCGCCGGCTCGGCGACCGAGATCCCGCGGACGCGCAGGTTGCCCAGCGGGCCGAGCCGGATCGACTCGATCGCCACCTTCCGCCCCGTCGCCTCCTCGAACTCGCGCGCGACGCGCTCGCGGGCCCAGCCCGTCGGCGCGACGACCAGCAGGGCCGCCCAGAGCAGCGTCGGCACCGCCGCGATCGTCGCGAACAGCCGGCAGAGCCGGAGGCGACGCAGACGACAATGAGGGGACACCATCCGGAGACCTCCTTGCCTCCCCGCGATCCACGCGCGGAACCGGCCCGATGCGCATACCGCCCCGGGCCGAGTCGGCGCGATCGCCGGGCGGATTCGTAGCAGATCGTTCGGAATCGGGCAACCGCAGTCCGGCGGTCTTCGGAGACGCCCGGGCCCGTTGCCCGGCACCGCCCGCTGGTTTACGCTCGGACGGCCCGCTGCTCATCGCCCTCCCACCCGAGACACGCCATGAACGCACTCCCGGCCGATGATGGCCCTCCTGGCCGCGCTCGCCCTGCTCGTCGCCGCGGCCGACATCCCCACGCTCAAGGACGCCGAGGCCGAGGCCGACCGCCTCGACCCGGGATGGAGGACCGCCGAGCTGAAGGCGAAGCGCGCGAAGCTGCCGCCCGCCAAGGACGCGGCGCCGCACGTCCTGGAGATCCTCCGGCTCATGCCCGCGGAGTGGAAGGACCTCCGGCCCGACGGCAAGGGGCCGGACACTCCCGCGGGCGCCTACGACGCCGTCACCAAGTTCTTCACCGACGACCCCACCAAGCCGATCCCGCCCGAGCTGATCGCCTCGCTCCGGGCCGTACAGGCGAAGTATCGCCCGCTGATCGCCAGGGCGCGCGAGCTGGAGAAGTATCCCTCCGGCAACTTGCCGGTGACGCCGACGGCCAACCCGCTGCTGACGTTGCTTCCCCACACCCAGGAGGCACGGTCGATCGCCCGGATGCTCCAGTTCGACGCCCTGACGCGCGCCGCCTCGGGCGACCTCGACGGGGCGCTGGGCTCGGCCCGCGCGATCCTCGCCGTGTCGCGGTCGATCGGCGAGGAGCCGTACGTGATCTCGCAGCTCGTCCGGATGGCGATCGACTCGGTCGCCGTCGTCGTGGTCGAGAGTATCCTCGCCCGCGGCGGCGCCGTCACCGACACCGCCCTGGCCGCCACCCAGGCGGCGCTCGGCGACGAGGCGGCGCAGCCGCTCGTGGCCTACGCCATGCGCGGCGAGCGGGCGGTCAATTACGAGGTGATGGAGAAGCTCGCCTCCGGCAAGATCAAGGTCGCCGACCTGGCCGGCCCGGGCGTCAAGCTCCCGCCGGGCCTCGACCGGGCGACGCCGGACATCGAGGGCGACCGGGCGCTCGCCCTCCACCAGTTCAATCTCGCCGTCGAGATCGCCAGGAAGCCGCTGCCCGAGCAGCCGGCGCTCTGGGACAAGTGGGAGGCCGACGTGAAGGCCGTGCCGGCGGCCGAGCGGGACCGACACGCCCTGGTCTATTTGCTGCTGCCGGCGGTGAGCCCGGCAGCCCAGGGCCACATGCGGACCCGCGCGATGCTCCGCGCGGCCGAGACCGCGGTCGGCCTCGAGCGGTTCCGCCGGGCCAAGGGCCACTGGCCGAAGCCGGGCGAGCCGCTCGCCCCGGCCTTCAAGGAGCCCCCGCCCGATCCATTCACCGGCAAGCCGATGCTCTGGAAGGCGACCCCGACCGGCCTGGCCGTCTACTCGGTCAGCTACGACCGCGCCGACAGCGGCGGCAAGCTCGAGGTCCGGGACGTTAGGAAACCCGGCACGGATATCGGCGTCCGCCTCTGGGACGCCGACCGCCGGCCCAGGCCGCCCCGATCCCGCTGAAACGGAGATTTCATGACCCACTGGCGGATCACCTTCCTCTTGACGCTCGCCCTCGCCGCCCCAGCTCGGGCCGACCTGCCGCCCTTCGCCGACCTGGTGATCGTGAACGCGAAGGTCGTCACGCTCGACGCGAAGGACTCGGTCGCCGAGGCCGTCGCGGTCAAGGACGGCCGGATCGTCGAGGTCGGCACGTCGCGGAGACTCGCCCCGTGGATCGGCCCGCAGACCGAGCGGATCGACGCGGCCGGCGCCACGCTCCTGCCCGGCCTCTACGACAGCCACGTCCACCCCCTCGGCGCCGCGACGAGCGAGAAGGACCACGCGATCCCGTCCTATCGCTCGCTGACGGACATCAAGCACTACATCGCCGAACGTACGAAGGTCCAGCCGAAGGGGACGTGGATCGTCGTCCGCTACGCCTTCCCGACCCGGCTCGACGAGAGCCGGTTCCCGACGCGGGCCGAGCTCGACGCGATCGCGCCCGATCACCCCGTGCTCCACCAGGCCGGGCCGGCGGGGATGGTCAACACGAAGGCCTTGCAGGTCTCCGGCGTGACGAAGCGAGACGCCCGACCCGCCCGCGGGGAAGGTCGTCCGCGACCCGGCGACGGGCGAGCGCGACGGGGATGATCCGCAACGCCTATTCGGTGCTCAAGGGCCTGCCCGACTACACCTCGGCCGACGACGGCGAGGCCGACGTCGAGCGGGTCAAGAGAGTTGTTCGCGCTCTACAACGGCAAGGGCATCACCAGCGTCGCCGACCGCGCGGCGAGCACGGCGGCGCTTGCGGATCTATCGCGGCCTCCGCGACCGCGGCGAGCTGACGGTCCGGGTCAACGCGACGCGCGTCCTCGAGAACCCGCCCGGCGAGACGGGCGGCGATCGTCGAATCCCTGAAGAAGCTCGCCGGCCTACGATTCGCCGGCGAGCCGAACGGGCCGACGGGCGTCGGCGACCACTGGGTCCGCATCGGGCCGATGAAGCTCTTCCTCGACGGCGGCATGCTCAACGGCACGGCCTACATGCGCGACGCCCTGGGGCGTCGGGCCGGCCTACCAGATCACCGAGCCCGACTACCGCGGCCTGCTCTTCGTCGAGCCCGGCCCGCTGGCGACGATCGCCGAGGAGGCCGCCCGCCGCGGCTGGCAGATGACGGCCCACTGCGCGGGCGAGGCGGCGATGGACGAGCTGCTCGACGCCTACGCGCATGCCGACCGCGTCGTCGGCATCCGCGGCCGGCGCTGGCTGATCACGCACGCCAACTTCACGTCGGCCGCGAACCTCGCCCTCTGCCGCGAGCTGGGCGTCGGCGCCGACCTCCAGCCGGCCTGGCTCTGGAAGGACACGCGGACCCTGCTGAAGGTCCTCGGCCCCGAGCGGATGGCCTGGTTCCACCCGTACCGCAAGTGGCTCGACGCCGGCGTCGACGATCGGCGGCGGCAGCGACCACATGATCCGGCTCGACCCGATCGAGGCGACGAACCCGTGGGACCCGTGGCTCGGCATCTGGGTCGCCGTCACCCGGCAGACCGAGGGCGCCGGCGTGCTCAACCCCGACCAGCGGCTCACGCGCGCTGGAGGCCCTGCGGTTCTACACGATCAACAACGCCCGGCTGCACTGCGAGGAAGGCGAGAAGGGGACGATCGAACGTGGCAAGCTCGCCGACCTGGTCCTCGTCTCGCCCGACCCGCTGACGTGCCCCGACGAGGGGCTGCGCAATGTCCGCGTCGTGCGGACGATCGTCGGCGGAAAGTCCGTCCATCGAGCCCGGTGAGGCCCGAACCTTTCGAACTCGGCGGCTGTCTGCGAGAGGCCTGGCTTGGTCGAGCCTTCCGCGAGGCGTTCAATGCGGCCGGAGATCGAACCCTATCTGGAGACTCCCGGCAGGCTGCCAGCGGAGTTGGTGCTGTCGGTCGCCCGTGGCGAGATCAACCCGAAGCAGAAAATCAAAATCTGGACATCATCCCGCGTGCTCGAACGACTCGGTGTGCCCTGGTGGTTGCCCGAGCATCGGCGGCTCTTGCATCGCATCGATCGCGTTCTGCTCGAGTTGCACGCGAGGGGGATGCTGTCCCGCCGGCCGTTGAAGCAGACGAGCCGCAATACTCGCGAGGAATCCGCCTACGAGTTGGCGGATCAATAGACCCCGTGCAACGGCCCGCCCGGCGCGGCCAGCGCATCGACCCGGCGCTCGATCTCCGGGTCGTCGATCAGCGGCGGTGCGTGGTGCGACTTGATCCGGGCGTCGATCACGAGCGGGCCGCGACATCCCCAGTGCTTGCGGTCGACGAACGCGCCGATCCCCTCGACGTCCGCCGCCGGGTCCGAGCGGGTGAACGTCACCCAGAGCCAGTTGCGGAGCGATTGCGAGGCGAAGTCGCTGTCGTTCGCGAGGACCACGAGCGGAAATGCACCGATCGGGTCATCCGGCCGGAACATCGCCGCGAACTCGGCCGCGCCGAGCGAGGCCCGCGACGACCAGCACGCCCGGCAGCGCCACCCTCGGCAAGGTGAATCCGTCAGGCAGCCGCAATCCCTCGGGAATCGCCGTCGGCAACTCCCTCCGCTTCGGCCCGGCGACGGCGACGACGAGCTTCGAACCCTGGTTCAGCCCGTGGCCCGAGTAGTCGAGCGTGTCGATCGTCGTCCGCGTCTGGAAGTGGAGGTCGTTCGCCCAGTCGGCCCGCTCGAGGACGTGGCGGAAGAAGGCGGCGACGTCGTGGATGTCGAGGTCGGGCGCGTCTTCCTTCGCGATGATGAAGAGATACTTGGCCAGCGACATCTGCCCCTGGCCGAGGATCGCGTTGGCTTGCGTGAGCAGCTCCAGCGGCCGCCGCTCGGCGGCGTAGGGCACGTAGCGCTCGCTGCCGATCGCGAGCAACAACGGATGGACGCCCGCGGCATCGACCGCATGGACGGCCGAGACGCCCGGCAGCACCGTCGGCACGAGCGGGCCGGTCAGCTCGTGGATCAGCTCGCCGAACGAGGTATCCTCCTGCGGCGGCCGGCCGACCGACGTGAACGGCCAGATCGCGCCGGGGCGGTGGTAGACGGCGTCGACGCGCATCACGGGGAAGTCGTGCATGAGGCTGTAATAGCCGAGGTGGTCGCCGAACGGGCCCTCGGGCTTCGACCGCGACGGGTCGACGGTGCCGACGATCGCGAAGTCGGCCTCGGCGGGCATCGGCAGGCCATTCTCGGGGGCCGTGACCATCCGGATGCGGTGTCCCGCCAGGGCGCCGGCGAATGACAGCTCCGGCAGCCCTTCGGGCAGCGGCATCACGGCGGCGACCGTCAGCGCTGGCGGCCCTCCCACGAACACGTTGACCCGGAGCGGCTCGCCCCGGCGGATCGCCGCGGCGTGGTGGACGCCGATGCCGCGGTGAATCTGGTAATGCAGCCCGACCTCGCGGTTGGCCTCGTAGTCGTTGCCCAGCAACTGGACGCGGTACATCCCCAGGTTAGAATTCGCGAGGCCCGGACGGTCGGGATCCTCCGTGTAGACCTGGGGCAGGGTGATGAACGGGCCGCCGTCCCCCGGCCAGGAGACGATGGGCGGGAGCCGGTCGATCGTCGTCCTCTGGGCCAGGATCGGTCCCCGACGGACGCGCCTCGGCAGCAGGTTCAGGGCCGCCAGCGGGACGCCCGCGTACCGGAGCGGCCGCCGGAGCGCGGCGGGCGGCTTCACCTTCAGCTCGACCAGGCGGCGGACGGTCTCAAGGGTGTCGCGGAAGAGGAAATGCGTCCGGTCCTTCGTCCCGAACAGGTTGCAGACCGCCGGGAACGCGGACCCCTTGAGCCTCCGGAACAGCACCGCCGGCCCCCCCGCCTGGTACACCCGGCGCTGGATGGCGGCGGCCTCGAGGTGGGGGTCGATTTCGACCTCGATGACCCGGAGTCGGCCCGACGCCTCCAGGTCGCGGACGGCGGCGGCGAGCGTGCGGTATCCCATCCGGAGAGCGTACTCGCGGCGACGCCCGCCGGCCACCGGGGGCCCGGGGTCGGTGCGCGGTCGCCTGCCGAATTGGGTTCGTTTGGCGCACGAGTGTCCGCCGGTCCCGGGACGGCTTGGTTTTTGCAAACATCGTTATAATAAAGATTTACGTCGATTTCCCTCCCGGGTCGTCCCGGTGCCGAATTGGGTTCGTTTCGTAAAAGGCCCCCCCCGGCTCGGGTTCGGTCGGCGCGCCGGGACCTGAGACCCAGCAGGTCGGGGGACCTGGGAGGGGCGGCCGCGATCTGGGCTTGATCAGTTCATCCGGGTGGGGTAGGGTGCCGGCGACACGTCACCATGGACCTTCCCCAGAGTCAGGATCGCTCCCCCGGGATCACCGCCGGGGGCGGGATTGACCGTCGGGCGGGGGAGGGCTCCCCCAGGCTGGGCGCGACTGCTCGCGTCGGCCTGCTCGCCCTGGCGGCCATCCTGATCGGGCTGATCGCGACGGCCGGGCGGCTCTCGCCCGACCCGCGCGGATTCGGCACGCACGAGCAACTCGGACTGTCTCCCTGCGCGATCCTGAGGCTGACGGGGAGGCCGTGCCCGACGTGCGGCATGACGACCGCGTTCGCCTGGCTCGTCCGTGGCGAGCCCGCCCGAGCCTGGCGGGCGAACCCGGCCGGGCCTGCTCGCGGCCGTCGTCTGCGCGGGCCTCGTGCCCTGGCTCGCTGCTCGTCGGTTCGACGGGCCGGGCGCCGGGGCGGCGGCCGGTCGGCGCGACCCTGATGGCCCTGGCCGTCGTGGTCGCGGCGGTGGCCGTGGTCGCGTGGCTCGTCCGCCGGGCCCTGTCGCTGATCTGAACGAATCGAACCCGACTCGGAGGGCGTTACGGATGACACCCCAGCCTCGCGCAAGGACGCGCCGGGCGGCCTTCGGCCTGATGGGCCTCGCCGCCGCCGGGGCGCTCACCCTCGCCGGATGCGACCCGCGGACCCTCGCCTACTTCTTCGGCGACGGCGCCCCGCAGATCCCCGGCCAGGCCCCGTCGATGGAGGGCAAGAAGGTCGTCATCCTCACGACGGCCGCCCCCACCGCGCTGGCCGACTTCCAGTCGATCGACCGCGACCTCAATCGCGAGCTGACGGCGATCTTCCGCACCGGCCACAAGAAGATCGAGATCGTCGACTCGAAGAAGGTCTACGACTGGGTCGAGGCGCACCCGACCTGGTCCGACGCCGGCGAGATCGCCAAGGCGTTCGAGGCCGACTACGTCGTCTACTTCGAGGTCCAGGGCTTCTCGATCCGCGACCCCCGCAGCCCGCAGATGCTCGAGGGGAACGCCGAGGTCAACTTCCGCGTCACCGAGTACGCCCACCCCAAGAAGGAGAACGGCAAGCCCAACACCGCCGCGCCCAAGGAGGCGAACCAGGTGTACGAGGACGCCGTCAAGACGACCTTCCCCAAGAACAACCCGGTCCTGATCGAGACGGGCGTCTCGCCGCTCTCGTTCAAGGCGAAGTTCCTCAAGCTCGTGGCCAACGAGATCTCCTGGAACTTCCTCGGCCGCAACCCCGGCGACGACATCGCGCCGGACCAGCGGTTCTGAGCCTTGATTTGTGATCCCCCGTAGGGTCCGCTATTGCGGACCATCTTCCGTGCGAAGGTTTCGCGGGAAGATGGTCCGCAGTAGCGGACCCTACGGAGATTGCTCATGGTCGACCTCGACGCCCTCCTCGCGGCCGCGCGCGACGCCGCGCGGACGGCGTATTGCCCGTACTCGAACTTCCACGTCGGGGCGGCGGTGCTGGCCGGCGGGCGGGTCTTCACGGGGGCGAACGTCGAGAACGCCTCGTATGGGCTGACCATCTGCGCCGAGCGGACGGCGGCGTTCGCCGCGGTGCTCGCCGGGGCGGGGAAGCTCGACGCGATCGCGGTCGCGTGCGTCGACGCGCCCGAAGGTTCGGGCCCCGAGGGCCTGATGCCGTGCGGGGCCTGCCGGCAGGTGCTCGCCGAGTTCGCCGGGCCCGAGACGCCGGTCGTCGTCGACCGCGTGGGCCGGCTGACGCTCGCCGATCTCCTGCCCCACGCCTTCCGGCTCCGATGAGCGGGACCGCCCGCATCGAAAGGTGCTTGCACGCGGCGGGCATCGGTGTCTATGATGAGAAGTCGATCCGCAGTCCCTCCCCGATCGATCCCACCCGCCAGTGCGACCGTCGCCCCGCGACGACCATCCACCGATGAGCACTCTCCCCTCAGCGGCCCCCGAGGCCTCGATCGATCGTCGAACCTTCGCGCACCGCGCGGCCGGCCTGGCCGCGGGTGCGGCCTTGATCGGCGTGGGCGACTCGGCCCGCGCCGACGCCGGGAAGCCGATCCGCGTCCGCGTCTGGTCCGAGGGGACCGCACCAAAGGCCGTCTACCCCCACGATATCGACGGCGCCCTCGGCGATTTCCTCGCCAGGCAGGCCGGCTTCAAGGTCGCGCGGTCCCGGCTCGGCCAGCCGCATGCGGGACTCTCCGACGCGGAGCTCGACGCGACGGACGCGCTCGTCTGGTGGGGCCGGCTCCGCCACGGCGACCTGCCCGATGACCGCGCCAGTGCGATCGCGGCGCGGGTCCGCGAAGGGCGGCTCGGGTTCGTGGCGCTCCACGCGTCGTGCCTGAGCAAGCCGTTCGTCGAGCTGATGGGCGGCCCGTGCGAGCTCGGCGGGTTCCGCGAGGACGGCCGGCCCGAGCGGGTCGAGGTGAAGGCCCCCGGCCACCCGCTGGCCCGCGGCGTCAGGCCGTTCACCATCCCCAGGACCTCGATGTTCGCCGAGCCGTTCCGCGTGCCCGAGCCCGAGTCGGTCGTCCTGGTCTCGACCTTCGACCGCGGCGAGACGTTCCGCAGCGGGATGACCTGGACGGTCGGCAAGGGCCGCGTCGCCTACTTCCGTCCGGGCCACGACGGGTTCCCGGTCTTCTTCCACCCGGCCGTCCGGCAGGTTGTGGCCAACGCGGCGAGCTGGGCGGCGAGGCGGGCGTGAGACGATTCGCCCGACACGGGACGGCCCGTTACAGCAGTTTGCGAAACTCCTCGTTGGTCAGGCCCGCACCCCGCACAATCGTGCCCATGGTGAACGCGTTGAACGGGTTGTGGCGTGGGATCGTGACGATCCGCACACCGTCGGTCATGACGATGTGTTTGCTCTGGCGCCTGATCTGAAAGCCGGCCTTCTCCAGGGCGCGAACCGCGTCGAGGTGGTTGACGCCGGGGAACCTGGGCATGGCTAGACGGCGACCTCGACCTCGCGGGCCTCGGCCTCGGCGGCCAATTCCGCCGCCACCTCGAGATACTCGCGGATGGCGTCCGCGACATTCTCCAGCGCCTCTGCCTCGGTGGCGCCCTGGGAGCAGCACCCCGGCAGTCCGGGCACGGTGACGCTGTAGCCTTCCTCCGATCGGTGGAGGGCAACCTTGTAGATCATGCGGACCTCCTCGCCCGAGTCTATCGCGATGCCGCTCGACGGAATAGTCTCCGCATGCCAAGCGCCGGATGAACCACCGGCCGCCGCCATCGCGAGCGGACGGTTGACGGCCCGCTCCCCGCGTTTATAATCGCGAGCAAGCTCAAGGACGCGGAATCTCGGCCCCGACCCTCGGGCCGCGACGCTATGTCTCTATGCGAGGCTCCCGAACGATCCGGGAGCCGGACGGCCACGATACCATGCTCGGACGCAGGCGGGATGGCCCGCGGCCGTGTCAGGTTTTCGTCGGCCGGGCGACAGATCGTCATTGAGAACGCCGTCATCGTCCCCAGCACCAGGAGACCGATCCGATGCGGAAGTCGCTTCTGAGCCTGGCCATCGTGGCCCTCATGGCCGCCCCGACCTTTGCTGGCGTCAAAATCGGCGACAAGGCCCCGGGCTTCGACGGCCTGCCCGCCGTCGTCAACGGCCAGGACGCCTCGCTGACCCTCAGCGACATCAAGGAAGACGTCGTGGTCGTCGTCTTCATCGCCAACCACTGCCCGGCCGTCGTCGCGAACGAGGACCGGATCATCGACCTGGCCAACAGCTTCAAGGACAAGAGCGTCAAGGTCGTCGGCATCTCCTGCACCGGCGCCCCCGGCATGAAGGCCCAGGACGACATCCCGGCGATCAAGAGCCGCGTCAAGGAGAAGGGCTACAACTACGCCTACGCGTACGACGAGCCCGGCACCGTCGGCAAGGCCTTCGGCGCGACCCGCACGCCCGAGTTCTACGTGCTCGACAAGGAGCGCAAGGTCCGCTACCACGGCGCGCTCGACGACAGCGTCATGAACGAGACCAAGGTCTCGAAGAACTACGTCAAGGGCGCCGTCGACGCCCTGCTGGCCGGCAAGGAAGTCGAGACCCCCGAGACCAAGGCTCAGGGCTGCGGCATCGCCTACGGCAAGTCGAAGTAAGGTCGACCCCGTCCCCGGACCGAGCCGAACTGATTCCCCGAGCCGCCGCCGACCCATCCCTCGGCGGCGGCTTCATTTCCCGACGGCCCGATTCCCGCCCCCGCAGAGGAGGACGACCGTGCCCCGACTCGCCCGCGCCGCCCTGTTCGCCGTGCTCGCCTTCGGCCCGTTCGCCGCGAGCGCGGCCGACGAGGACGTCAAGCTGGTCAAGGTCCCCTATGCCGAGTTCATCGCGAAGATCGCCGCGAACAAGGGACCGAAGCTGACCATGGTCGACCTCTGGGCGACCTGGTGCGTCCCGTGCAAGGAGAACTTCCCGCACGTCGTCGAGATGCACAAGAAGTACGCCGACAAGGGCCTGGCCGTCGTCTCGCTCTGCCTCGACGACCCCGACCAGCCCAAGAAGATCGCCGCGGCCGAGGCGTTCCTCAAGGAGAAGGGGGCGACCTTCCCCAACTACTACCTCGCCGAGGCGGCCGAGGCGGCCTTCGACAAGCTGAACATCGGCGTCGATCCCCGCCGTATTCCTGTATGGTCCCGACGGCAAGGAGATCAAGCGGTTCACGCTCGAGGACGCCGACCACCCGTTCACCTACGACCAGGTCGAGGCGTTCCTCAAGGAGAAGCTGGGCGTGAAGTAAAGCGGGCCGAGCGGGGCTTCTCGACGGGGCCGAAATCGGGTACAGTGGCCCTTCCCACGCGACACATTAGCGGACGATCGCTTAACGAAGGCGAGGCGACGATGAAGGACGGAATCCACCCCAAGTACCAGGACTGCACGGTCACCTGCGGCTGCGGCAACTCGTTCACGACGCGGAGCACGAAGCCGAAGATCGCCGTCGAGGTCTGCGCCAAGTGCCACCCGTTCTACACCGGGAACCAGAAGCTCGTCGACGCCGCGGGCCGGGTCGACAAGTTCAACAAGAAGTTCCAGGGCAAGTACGGCAAGGCCAAGGCCGCGGCCACGCAGGCCTAGCGCGACGGATTTCGAGAGATGACGCGGCCCGTCGGCCGGGGCGAATCCCTCCGGCTGGCCGGGCCGCGGGTCGTTTGAAGGGAGTCCGACCGGCCGAGGCCTGCACCGTGTTCGAGAAGCTCCAGGCCGATTACCAGCGGTTCCGCGAGGTCGAAGCCGCCCTGCTCGACCCGGGCGTGGCCGTCGACCCGTCGCGGCTCGCGGCCCTGGCCAAGGAGCGGGGCACGCTCGCCAAGCTCGCGCTGCCCTACGGCCGCTACCTCGAGCTCGGCCGCGAGATCGCCGAGGCCGAGACGATGGCCGAGGCCGAATCGAACCACGAGCTGAAGCAGTATTACCTCGACGAGGCCGCCGTCCTCAAGTCCCAGGAGGCCGAGGTCGGCGATGCGCTCCGCAACGCTACTCTACGACCGGGTCGCCGGCGCCGACCACGCGGCGATGATCTTCGAGATCCGCGCCGGCACCGGCGGCGACGAGGCCGCGCTGTTCGCCCGCGACCTCTACGAGATGTACCGCCGCTACGCCGAGACGAAGCGCTGGTCGTTCGAGCCGATCGACATGGTCCCGACCGAGCTGGGCGGGTTCCGCGAGGTCTCGTTCGGCATCAAGGGCGAGGGGGCCTTCCGCCACCTCCAGTTCGAGAGCGGCGGCCACCGCGTCCAGCGCGTGCCCGAGACCGAGACCCAGGGCCGCATCCACACCTCGGCCGCCACCGTCGCCGTCATGCCCGAGCCGGAGGAGGTCGACATCGTCATCCGCGCCGAGGACATCGAGATCGACGTCATGCGCGCCGGCGGCCCCGGCGGCCAGCACCAGAACAAGACCGAGAGCGCCGTCCGGCTGACCCACGTGCCCACCGGGCATCGTCGTCGTCTGCCGCGACGAGCGGAGCCAGCACAAGAACCGCGCGAAGGCGATGCGGCTGCTCCGTAGCCGACTCTACGAGCAGAGGCAGGAAAAGACCCGCGCCGAGCGCGCCGAGCAGCGGCGGACCCTGATCGGCTCGGGCGACCGCTCGCAGCGGATCCGGACCTACAATTTCCCGCAGAACCGCGTCACCGACCACCGGATCGGCCTGACGCTGTACAATCTCGACCGGGTGATCCTGGGCGACCTCGACCCGCTGACCGCAGCCCTGATCGACCACGACCGTCGCGAGCAACTCGGCGAGGCCTGACGCATGATGCACTCCGAAGTCGCGGAACGATGGAGCGTCGGACCGGCTGATCGGCTGGACGACCGACTTCCTCAAGCGCAAGGGGTCGGAGAGCCCCCGGCTCGACGCCGAGGTCCTGCTCTCCGAGGTCCTCGGCTGGAGCCGCGTCCAGCTCTACACCCGGTTCGAGGAGGAGATCGCCGACGCCGAGCGCGGCCCGGTTCCGCGACCTCGTCCGCAACCGCGCCGAGGGGTGCCCGGTCGCCTACCTCGTCGGCCGCAAGGAGTTCTTCTCGCTCCCGCTGACAGTCACTCCCGCGGTGCTGATCCCCCGGCCCGATTCGGAGTTCGTCGTCGTCGAGTTCCTCGCCGCGTTCAAGGGCATCGAGGCGCCGCGGGTCGTCGACGTCGGCACCGGGTCGGGGTACCTGGCACTGGCCTGTGCGCAGACCCACAAGACCGCGCGGTTCTCGCGATCGACCTGAGCCCCGACGCCCTCGACGTGGCCCGACGGAACGCAGAGGCCCTTGGCCTGGGGGATCGCGTCGATTTCCGCCTCGGGGACCTGCTCGATCCCGTCGCTTCCGACGGCCCGTTCGACGCGATCGTCTCGAACCCGCCTTATATCAGGACCGATGTCGTCGCGATGCTCGAGCCGGGCGTCCGCGACTACGAGCCCCATCTCGCCCTCGACGGCGGCGAGGATGGCCTCCGCGTCGTCGCCCCGCTGATCGAGCAGGCCGTGCCCGCTGCTGAAGCCCGGCGGCCAGCTCTTCCTGGAGATCGGGTCGGACCAGGAGGCCGACGTCCGGGCCCTGCTCGAGGCACAGCCCTCGTTCACCGTGGCGCCGACCGTGCGGGATCACGCCCAGCACCCGCGGGTCCTGCGGGCGTCCAAGCTGTAGGGTCCGCTGTTCGACGCGGATCCTGCTCGTCGGCGGACCCTACAGCTGACTCGGCCTCGCGCTCGGGCGGCACGTCGGCCAGCCTCCGCGCCAGCTCGGCCATCGAGGGCCGGTCTTCCTTGCGCTTCGCCAGGGCCCTGCGGAGCAGGGAGCAGAGATCCTCGGAGAGCTTCGGGTTCGCGACGGCCGGGTCGAGCGCGTCCTTGTTGATTCGCTCGCGGATCATCGCCATCGAGTCGCCGCCGCCGCCGAAGGGGAGCTTGTTCGTGAGGAACTCGAACGCCACGACGCCGAAGGCGAAGACGTCGAGCTTCTCGTCGGTCGACTCGCGGCGGATCAACTCGGGCGCCATGTAGGGCAGGGCCCCCGTGCGGTTGCCCGGCTTGTGGAACGCCGGGGTGTTGGGCACGGCCAGGCCGAAGTCGATGATCTTGACCTGATTCTTCTTGTTGATCAGGATATTACACGGGTTGATATCGTGGTGGATGAACCCCGCCGCATGGATGGCCGCGAAGCCCTCGGCGGCCTGGACGAGCAGCTTCATCTTGCCGCGGGTGCCGAGCTTGATCGCCCCGCGGACGTACTCGAGGCTCACGCCGTCGATGTACTCCATGACGATGAACTGCTCGCCCTCGTACGTGTAGCCCCAGTCGAGCGTGCGGGCGACGTGCGGGTGGACGATCCGCATGCCGATCTCGCCCTCGCCAGGCTTCTCGTCGGACGAGCGGGACGCGGCGGCCTCGCACTTGTCGCGGATCTGGACCTTGAGGCCCGACGGTCTGGTCCGTCTGGCGGTCGAGCGCGCGGTAGACCTTCGACATCGAGCCCTGCGACGTCTTCTCGGCCAGGATGAACCGGCGCTCGAGGTCGATCCGACCCCCTCGGGTCAGACGCGCCGCGCCGTCCTTCGGCTTGAAGAGGTTGAGCATGGAGTCTACCACACTTCGCCGTGGGGGGGGAACCCCCGAGACGGGATGCCGATCCGAGGGCGCAGTATCCCTACCGCACGCTCCATAGTACGACAATCGTGGGGGCTGTGACCGAGAATTTCGGGAATGGCGGCGATCGCCATCCTAGGCGATCTCAGCCGGACGGCCGACGGCTCGGCGGCGCGGGCCATGGCGGCACGGCGGGGGAGGACGCGTTCCTGATAGAACTCGGCCATCAGCCGGTAGTCGGGGCCGTGGCTGACCTCGCGGAGGCCGAAGGTCCGGGAGATCTCGTCGTTGGCCTGCTCCAGGGTCCAGCCGCAGTGGAGCGTCCGGTAGGCGATCTGGACCATCGACGCCCGGTTCACGCCGTGGTGGCAGTGGAAATAGACCGGCTGGTTGGCCGGGTCGGCGATCGCCGCGGCCGCGCGCTCGATCGGGTCGAAGATCCCCTTCACGTCGCCGGTGCGCCGCTCGTCGACGATCGGGATGTGGAGCCAGCGGACGCCCATCGACTCGGCCAGGGCCTTCTCCTGGACCGACAGGGCGTGCTCGGGCGGGTGGGCCAGGGCGACGATCGTCTTGAGCGTGCTCGGACCGGATGAGCCGCCGCATCGGCCACGACTTCTGCCAGGCCCCTCGGTAGACCTTGCCGGCGTCGACCACGGCGAACTGGTCGGCGAAGACGTAGTCGTGCCCGTGCCGCCAGGCCTGCTCGCACGCGACGACGGCGAGGATCGCGATCAATCCCCGCCGCAACCAGAGCTTGGACTTCGACATCGGCGTGCGGCTCCTTCCGCGGAGGCTTCGGTCGGGCGCGGATCGGTATCAAGGGATGCCCGACCCGACAAGGTCGGCCGCAAGTTGATGTCGTCACAATCCCGCGAGTCGCTAGACTGTGGTCCCCGATCATTCCACCCGCCGATGGGGTCTTGCCGAAGGGGTCAGGGATGACCGCACGCCGCGCCCTGCTGTGCCTGATCGTCGTCTCGGGCGGCCTGCGCCTCGGCTGGGCCTCGGCCGTCGGGCTCGGGCACGACGAGGCGTATCACTACCTGTTCACGGTCCACCGCGACTGGAGCTACTTCGACCACCCGCCGATGCTCGCCCTGGTCGAGTCGGCCGGGACGACGCTGCTCGGCTCGGCCGCGCCGGGGCGCTGCGGCTCGGGTTCGTGGTCCTGTTCGCGGGGTCGACCTGGCTGCTGGCGAGGCTCACGGCCCGCGCCTTCGGCGAGTGGGCCGGCTTCTGGGCGGCCCTGGCGATGAACGCCTCGGCCTACCACACGGCCGCCGCCGGCGCGTTCGCCCTGCCGGACGGGCCGCTCCTGTTCTTCTGGCTCCTGACGCTCGACCGCCTCAGCCTCGCGCTGGAGACTCCGGGGCGTCTCGGGCGATGGCTCCTGGTCGGCCTGGCCTGGGGCGGGGCGCTGCTGAGCAAGTATCACGCGGTGTTCCTGCCGATGGGCGGGCTGGCCTACCTCGCGCTCGACGCCGTCGGCCCGGCGGATCTTGAAGACGCCCGGCCCCTACCTGGCGGCCCTGGTCGGCGTTGCCATGTTCGCCCCCGTCCTGGCATGGAACGCGGCCCACCACTGGGCATCGTTCGCCTTCCAGGGCGGCCGCGCGGTGGGCGGGATCGGGTTGCGGCCGCTCTCGATGCTCGCGGCGATCGGCGGCCAGGCGGCCTACCTGCTGCCGTGGATCTGGGTGATGCTCGTGGTCGGCCTCGTCGCGGCGGTCCGGCGGCTGATCCGCCGCGAGGCGAGCGAGGCCGAGCGGTTCTTCCTCAGCCAGTCGATCACGCCCCTGGCGCTGTTCACGGCCGTCTCGGCCGTCCGGCCGGTCCTGCCGCACTGGGCGCTCGTGGGCTACCTCTCGGCCTATCCGCTCCTCGGCCGGCTCTGGGCGGCGCGGGCCGTGGCGAGGCCGGCGCGGATGCGAAAGACGGGCGTCATCCTCGCGGCGGTGCCGGCCGTGCTCGCGCTGGTCGATCGCGGTCCAGTACCGGTTCGGGATCATCCCGATCGAGCGGTTCGCCCCGAAGAAGCTGTCGCTGGCCCAGGTCGATCCCACGGCCGACCTCTACGGCTGGGACCAGCTCGGCCGGGAGATGGAGCGGCGCGGGCTGCTGGAGCCCGGTACATTTGTGTTCACCAGCATGTGGTATCATAGCGGCCACATCGGCTACGCGACGCGGGGCAGCGGCGTGCCGGTGGTCTGCTACAGCCCGGGAGACGCGCGGAGCTTCGCCTACTGGAGCGACCCCGCCGAGTGGGTCGGCCGCGACGGGCTGCTCGTGGCCCTGGGGCCGTTGGACGTGGAGCCGTGGTGTTATATGAAATGGTTCGAACGGATCGAGCCGGCCGGCGAGGTGCCGATCGTCCGCCGCGGCCGGGTCGTCCGCACGGTCCGGCTGTTCCGGTGCAGGAATCAGCTCAGTCCGTTCCCGTTCGACTATGAACACGCCCCCCGCCAGCGCGGCGCCGCCCAGGTCGCGGCGCGGCCGGGTGGCGTCGGCGCGGCGTTGCCGGCCGCGGTACGATAGGGGCAGGAGCGGGCGACGCGACGCCCCGCCGAACGACCCGGCCCCGGAGGCGGCGCCCGATGCCGGAGAAGACCGCCCCCATGCACCCGCGGCCGACGTCCTTCTCCAAGGTGATCGGCCTCTTCCAGGTCCTGCTCCGCCGCCACGTCGAGCACTTCTTCCCCGACGCCGTCCTCGACACCGGCGGCGATCGCAGCGCCATCCACGCTGAGGGGCTCACGCATAAGCCCAACTACCGGCTCATCGACGATCCGACCGGCGTGGGCGTCGAGATCGAGTGGTTCCAGACCCGCTACCTGCTCCAGCCCGGCAGCCCGACGCCGTTCCTGCCGGCCGAGAAGCGGCTCGTCGAGACGATCCTCCACCTGCTCGACGGGCGGTTCCGGTCCATGTTCGACCCGAAGGCCGGGCCGCGGATCGAGACGTTCTACTTCGCCCTCGAGGACTTCATCGTCACCGAGTTCCTCGACCCGCCCGGCCCGCTCCGCGTGCCGTCGGCGCTCGAGGCGCTGCGGGTCGCCGCGCTGTCGACCTACGAGAACCGCCGCGTCTCGACCGGCGCCCTGCTGCTCGGCACGCATCACGACCCGGCCCGTCCCGGATGGGTCAACCCCGAGGGCGCCCCGCGGTACAACATCCGGCTCACGGCGATCAAGGGCTTCCACCGGCTCTGCGACGGGGTGAAGACGGTCCACCTCGTCGACCACCAGGGCGATCTCGCCCGCGCCGTGGACATCAACCGCTGGGCCGACGCGGTCCAGGGCCCCGGGCCGCCCGACACGCCCTGCCCCCGCCCCTTCGGCGGCCACGCCCGGGCCACCCGCTCGGGTCGGCATCTCTGCATGGTGCTCACGCCTTCCCAGGAGATCAAGCTCTTCGCCGGCGGCCACCTCGCGTTCGCCTTCAGCGACGCCCGCTGGCGGCTGCTCGACATCCCGACCAAGTTCGCGATCTGGCGCCGGGCCGTCGGCGAGGCCAGGGGCGGCGACCTCGCCGCGCTCCTCTTCCAGGTGGCGCTGAACCTCGCCGAGGCCCGCAAGGGCGCCCTGTTCGTCGTGATCCGCGACCCGTCGTCGTCGATCTCCCAGCTCATCGCCCCGGCCGACCGGATCGTCGAGGACGTCGTCGCCGACGACCCCGAGGACCCCGACAACCTCTCGCCCCGCCTGGCCAAGCGGTCGCTGCACCACGTCGTCCGCGACCAGGGCCTCTTCGACCTCGACCCGGCCGTGCTCGAATCCATCGCCGGCATCGACGGCGCCGTCGTCGTCGACCGCGACGGGCGGTTATTGACCTTCGGCGCGATCCTGAGGATCGACCCGGAGGCCCTGCGCGTGGCCCGCGCGGTGGAGGGCGCCCGGACTCTCGCCGCCCTCTCGGCCTCGTTCCACGGGCCGACCCTGAAGGTGAGCGAGGACGGCCTCATCACCATGTTCCTCGGCGGGCGGCGGGTCTGGGAGCTCTGAGGACCCGGGCGAGGAGCCCCGGGTTCCCCATACCCCGGCCGAGCGAACCCGGCGCCCCGCCTCGGTCGGGTCCGAGTCGCCCGCGCCGAGCGAACCCGAGCGTCCAACTTCCGTTCGCCCTCGTTCGACTGCGTCCGCGAATCAACGCGCAAAGACGCACGGATGCGGCGAGCCGGGATTGGCTTTGTTTCGGCGGGGGAAAATTGGCTTCGTTTCGCCGGCCGGAATTGGCTTCGTTTCGTAAGGAGCCGGCCGGAATTGGCTTCGTTTCGCACGCCGGGCTGGCCCGCCGGGTCGGCCATTCGGGGCCGATCCCCGACCCACTCCGGCCGCCTCCTGACACACTTTCTGACCCGGGGCCCTACCGTAGGGTCCGCGGAAACGAAAGCCCGCCGCGGGACCGGGCGTCCCGCGGCGGGCGTGTCATCACGTCACGTCTTCCCGACTTCCGATCAGAACTCGTCGCTGCCCAGCGGCATCTGCCGGTAGAGCGGCGACAGCTTGCTGCCGGCCGGGGTGATCAGCTTCGAGTAGACCGTGCCGTCGACCGTCTCCTGGACGAGCCGGACGCTGCCGTCGCAGAACAGCACGTTGACGGCGCCGGAGTGGTTGCTCGACAGGAACGGGAAGGCCCCCTCGGTCGACACGTTGCTGGCGCCGTAGTTGATGTACTCGTAGCTGGGGCTCGTGCCGATATTGCCCCGGTAGTTGGCGTAGGCCCAGCTCGCGCCGTCGGTGCCAGACGCCGGGTGGGGCGTCAGGCCGCCGGACGAGGCGCCGACGGTGATGTTGTCCGAGGCGACGAACCCGATCGCGTTCGGGTGCGGGCAGGCCCAGGTCGTCAGGAGGCTGCTGGTGTTCGTGCCGTTGGTGGCCGCGACGTAGCCGCCCGACGCGCCGGCCAGCAGGTTCTCGCCGCCCAGGATCGTCTGGCTCGTGCCGTCGACGATCCCCGTCACCGAGGTCCGCCGGTCCCAGGGCTGCTTGCCGTTGTCGGTCCCCAGGAACATCACGCCCGTCTTGGCCGTGTCGGCGATGTTCCCCACCCAGGGGAGGCCGCTAGCCGAGTTGTCGGCGCCGGCGGTCTGGCTCCCGGTCCAGCCGATCGCGGCGTTGCCCACCCAGCGCTGGAAGCCGAGATTGACGACGTACGACAGGTTCCCCTGGCCCGGCTGGACCGTCAGGTCGTCCGGGCAGGTCAGGACGCCGATCGCCTTCGTGCAGATAGCCAGGTTGCTCGGCGAGGCCGAGTCGGTCGACACGCCCGAGAGGTAATACGCGTTGGTGTTCCAGGCGTTGGCCAGGTCGTTGGCGTCGATGTAGGGCAGGATGTCGACGACCCAGCTCCGGAGCGGGCCGGCGTCCTGGTTCCCGGCGAGCGTTGCCCTTGCCGCCGTAGGTCGCCGTCGACCAGAACGTGCCGCCGGTGAAGCAGCCGTTGATCACCGAAGACGCGCCGGTCGAATCCGCGACCGCATCGGTCGTGCCGGGGATCTCGCGGAACGTGCCGGCGTTGGGATAGTACTGCTTGGCGTTCAGGTAGCCCTGGAGGCCGTAGCCGACGTTCTTCATGTTGCTCGAGCACTGCATGCGCCGGGCGGCGCGGCGTGCGGCCTGGACGGCGGGGAGCAACAGCCCGATGAGCACGCCGATGATGCTGATGACGACCAGCAGCTCGATCAGCGTGAAACCGCGACGACGACGAGACCGCATGGCGTGATCCTTTCGGGTAAGGCGGGACGTGGATGACATCATCGATTCTAATTCGCGGAAGGCCCGGCGGACAAGCGAATTCCTTCGTCTTCACGGGTCTGCGCCGCCGGGGCGACCCCGGGGGTTTTATTCGATCCGGCGACGGTACGTCACGACGTCGCGGAAGTCGCCCGGCTCGTACTGGTCGAAGCCGGTGGCGCGGGTGCGGTCGAGCAGGAAGAACGAGCGGAAGCGGACGTTCGTCCCCTGCACGAGCCCGATCTCGCCGCCGAGGAAGTCGGGCGTGCCCGTCGCCGCCGAGCCCGGCTGGAGCACCTCGAAGAAGCCGATCGTGATCCACACGGCGAACTGGTGCGTCCGCACGGTCGTCAGGTTCATCACCTTCTGGAGCAGCTCGGTGCGGAAGTAGGGGTGCTGGCGGTTGTCGTTCGTCGCGGCGCCCTGCAGGCCCTGGCCGAGGTACTGGGTGATCGGCTGGGCATTGGGGAACGTCGGCGAGCCGGGCGGCGTGATGTTCCGCTGCTGGAGGATCAGGTTCGCCGTCGCGTTGAAGAGCTGCTCGTGGTAGATCGCCTGGTTCGGCAGGTAGTTGTACGGCCCCGTCAGCGACGCCGGCGGGCCGGCGTTGAGCGTGTCGTTGGTGGGGCTGAACAGGTACTCGGCCGCGCCGCTGATGTGGTTGGTGTTCACGCCCGCCGGCGGCAGGGTTCCATTGGAGAAGTCGGGCACCTCGAAGAGCCGGCGGACCGGGATCAGCGGCGGCAGCTTCGCGTAGTTCTGGAAGGCGTTGGCCAGCGCCTGGCTGAACGTGGGGGCCGGGACCGGGGCGGGGACCTGGTTCTGGAGCTGGGTGAGGATCTGGTTCGGGTCGGAGAGCAGCGGCTGGTCGAAGAACGGGTTGCGGAGCCCCGGATCCATGACGAACAGCGTCTGCGGGTTGGCCGCGCTCAGGTTGTTCGGCGCGGCCGCCGTCGGCGACGGGTTGCTCGGGGTCACCGTCGCGCCGCCGTACGAGGGATTTCCGAAGGTGTCGAAGAACTGGTATGGCGGGAAGAAACTGTAGAGCTTGGTCGTGGTCGGCGTGGGCGTGTTCACGTTGCCGGGATAGGTCAGGAGCGACGGCGGGAGGGTCGCCGGGCGGAGGATCGTGTCGTTGATGTCGCGGGCCGAGAACGAGCGGAACGGCCGCTCGCGGGCCACGGGCGTGCCGCCGCCGGTGGCGACCCAGCCGTACTGGTTGTAAGTCAACAGGCCCGGCTGCGGCTGGGGCAGGGCGGTCATCCAGGCCGGGAGGTTGCCGGCGCCCGCGACCGCGTTGTACTGCTGTACCGGCCCCGAGCCCGTCGCGCCCGAGCCCCACGCGAACAGGAAGCCCGACCCGCCGGAGCGGAGCTTGAGGAAGTCCGCGAAGGCGGCCTTGATCCCGTGGGTCTCGGCACCCTTCGTGTCGAAGTAGGTGTAGCCCCGGCCGAGCTTGCCCATGCCGTTGCCGACCCCGCCGTTCGCCGGGCCGCCCGTCGGGTCCAGCGTGATGACATCCGAGATGTTGTGGAAGCCGTTGTAGCCCCCCGGCGGGCCGGTCGCGCCCTGATTGACGACCGGATACCCGGACGCGTCGATCTGCGTGACGACCAGCGGCAGGCTCACGGTCGAGGCGTAGGAGGTGTTCAGGGCGTCGTTGAGCCTGAGCTCGTCCATCAGCCCGAAGAACACCTCCTCGTCGATGACCAGGTTGAGGTTGAGCAGGCCGGGCTTGAGGTCCTGGCGGAGCCAGTCGAAGTTGTCGCCCCGCGCGACCGCGCCGATGGCGCCGTTGGCCGAGCTGGGGACCTCGACGAACTCGAGCAGCTTGTACCAGCCGTCGCCCGTCCAGTTGCCGACGAGGCTCGGATAGGGCAGGTTGCCGGGGTTGTTGGCCGGCGGCGCCACCGACGCGCCCGAGTAGAAGAACCTGTCGACCAGGTAGGGATAGGTCTGCGACTCGGCCACCGGGAAGGGGGAGGCGTCCCTCGTCGGCGAGGCCGGGGCCGCGACCGGGTCGGGCGAGGCCACGCCGCTCGACGGCTGGAGGGCGCTGGTGTAGGGCTGCGGCATCGGGGGAGTGCCGACGGTCGTGGTGCCGGCGGTCGTCGTGTTGATGTCCCACGGGTCGTTGTTCTCGACGAACTGCTTGGTGAACAGGCCCGGCGGAGAGCCCGGGACGAGCGTCAGCTCCGCCACGCTCACGAAGTCGCGGTCGTTGAAGACGAAGTAGTCGCGGGCGACGTCCCAGAGGGTGTTGGTGCCGTTCTTCGTGCTGCTGTTGCCGGAGACGGCGAACGTGTGGGGGATGACGGCCGTGCCGGCGTTGAGCGTGACGGTCATCCCCGTCGTGTTGACCCCGCCGCTGTTGTTGTTGGCCTGCGTGCCCTGCTGGGGGATGGTGCTCGGGTAGTCGCCGTTGGCCGTCTGCTCGGAGTAGCCCCAGCAGGTGTTGTTCGGGACGGGGTTGTTCGCGCCGGCACCCATGCCGTTGGCCCCCGGCAGGATCGGCACGAGGTGCCCGCCGCGGTACGGCTGGAGCCGCTGGACCGAATACGGCGACACCTTGGCGGCGCCGCCGGCATACGTGAACGGAATCCGGATCGCGTCGACGGTGACCATCTCGCGGTAGGCGTAGGGCCGCGTGTCGAACGGGTTGGCCGGCCGGCGGAGGTAGACCCAGAGCCAGATCGTGTTGCCCGCGGTGAAGGCGTTTGCCGGCGGGTTGGCGTAGGCCGCGGGAACCGGCAGGCCGAAGACGACCGGGAACGTGGCGTCATTGGGCGGGAACGCCGGGGCCTCGCCGGCGGCGATGGCCGACGACGTCCAGCCGAACTGGAAGAACGACCCGCCGCCGGCCGAATTGGCATTGGCAAGGTTCGCATTATTCTGCTGGACGGCGGCCCCATCGCGGAGGCCGTTGATGGCGCGCTGCGTGAACTGGCCGGCGTTGGCCGCGTTCGGACTCTGGAGCGCAAAGACGTTCTGCGGCCAGGAATTCGCCGCCGGAGGGGCGGGAGGAGACCCGTTATTCGCGGGAGGGGTAGCGGGGGTCTTGGTGTAGTCGGGCTGGAGATACGGCAGCGACGAGATGATCGCCTGGAACGTCGTCGGCGGCGCCGCCAGTGTGGCGGGCGTGGCGGTGGAGCTCGACGGATAGGCAGCGCACAGCGGCTGGTTATTGTTCGTCGGGTAGAAAGTGCCGCCGTTGAGCAGGCCCGGTAACGGAAGCTCGCCCGTGATCGGGTCGGGCCGGCCGTAGCCGTAGCCGTCGTTCATCACGACGAAGTCCCAGCCGTCGAGCATGGCCGTGGTCAGGTCGCTCTCGCTGTTGTCCGTCGTGGTGGCGCCGGCCTGGGCCGTCCCGTCGTCGGTGAGCATGTTGGCCACCTCGATCGCGAGCCGGGCGACCGGGTTGGGGCCGTTCGCGGCCGCCGGCTGGTACTGATAGGCCAGCGCCTCGTTCAGAGCCAGCGGGCTGAACTCCATCCCGTGCTGGACGAGGAACTCGCCGATCACGGGCGGGGGACCGGCCGAGACCGTCATCTTAGACGACCAGTCCGATTGCAACCCGATGACGAAGGGATTGTTGTTCGCATCATTGCCCGGTGCCAGTGGGTTGCCGTAGCGCGGCTGGTAGGCCCGCACCTGCTCGTCGTAGATCGTCGGGTCGAACGGGTAGTGGATGAACTGCGTCGGGCTCGACGCCGACACCGGCACGCCGCGGTCAGCGAAGAGGAGCTGCGAGTGCGCCGTCGCGGTCGCCGGAAGGACCATCAGGTCGGTGTTGACGAACCGGGTCGACGAGCAGTCCGGGTCGCGGAAGTCGATGATGTTGACGACGAACTGGCTGAGCTGCGCCAGCTCCTGCGGCGTGTCGATCGCCTGAGGAGGCAGGACGGCCTTGAAGTACTGATATGTCTCGCGGATCCACTTCTGCCGGACCGGCTCGGCCGGGTCGTTCGAGACCGGCAGCGGGTAGTTCAGGTTGATCTTCCGGTCGCGCGAGCCGATCGCCGGCTGGCCGATCGGCGGGAGCTGGTAGGTGTTGCTGTTCGCGTTCTTCTGCGTGGTATAGGTGCCGTTGGTCGGGCCCGCGATCATCCCCTGCGACGGCGGGTAGCTCAGCGGGTTGGGGTAGAGCGTGATCGCGTTCGAGTTCTGGTAGTTGGGGCTGGTCGCGCCGGTGGACTGGTCGATGTAGTTGATCGCGGTGAGCGAGGCGCTCGGCGGCCAGACGGCCCCGCTGTTGCCTGTGCCGGCGGCGAACGGGCCGGTGAACCGGCTGTTGTAGGCGTTGGCCTGCTCGGCGAAGACGCCGTTGACGGCGTCGTAGGCCAGCGGCGGCTGGTTGTCGGGGGCGAAGGCCGGCGCGATCGTCTCGTGGACGTCGACCGAGAACATCCGCCGCCGGGTCAGGCCGTCCTGCGGGTTGATGAAGCTGATCGGCGCCAGGCTGCTCAGCCGGCTGGTGAGCTGGGCGCCGTCGACGTCGTGCATCCGGTAGAGCCACTCGAGGTCGGCCGGGCCGAACGGCATGTCGAACGAGGTCGTGCCGTACTGGGGCGGGACCATCTCGTCGGCCTCGTCCTTGTTCAGCGAGGCCGCGGGCATCGGCACGTTCGTGTTCGTCGCCCCGCTCGTCACCGTGCGGTACGAGGGGTACGTCGGGTAGCCGTTGACGACCGTCGCGACGCCGCTCGAGACCGGCCCCAGCGGGTTGTTGACCGGGTCGGGCACGACCAGGACCGGGCCCTGGCCCGAGTTCACGCCCAGCGACATCGTCGCCGGGCTCCGGTCGTCCGGGGTGTTCAGGTTGGCGGGGTTCGTGGTCGAGATGAACGGGACGGGGAGCACCTGGGGGATGTTCGTCCAGGTCGCGGGCTGGCCGGCGGCCGAGGCGAAGGCGTAGCCCAGCGGCGTGCCATACACCGGCGCCGGGGCGGGGTTGCCCGGGGGCGTGTAATAGACCAGGTCGTATGGCATCGCCGAGGCGACGGCCACCATCATGTCGCTGTTGTTGTCGGCCTGGGTCCCCTTGCTGATGGTCGGGATCGGGAACAGGGCCGACATGAAGCCGCGATAGATGTTCGTCGTCGTGTCCCACTGCGGGTTCGTGGCCAGCGACGAGAACGGCACCGGACCCGTCGCCACCGGCTGGTTCAGCGGCTGGTTGTCGCCGATCTGCGTCGACATGTTCGCCAGCGTGGGGTTGGCCGTGTTGGGGAACATGGCCTGGTAGCTGGCCGCGAGGTTCGCCTGCGTCGCGGCCGGATACGTGATCGTCTTGGGCAGGCCGGCCGGGCGGAAGTGGCGGAAGTACATCACGCGGCCGAAATAGTCGAAGCCGTTGCCGAAGTCGTAGGCGTTCCGGGGCGGGAAGTCCTCGTACGACACGACCCGGCCCACGCCCATCGCGTCGATCGGGCTGAAGAACCGCCGGATCCGCTCCACCGGCATCATGAACGCCGAGGCGCCGTCGTAGATGTCGCCCGTCGTCGCCGTGATGTTTCCGTTGGCGTCGAACGTCGTCGTCCCCTCGGCCATGGAGGCTGCGTAGGGCGGCGTGACGGTCGGTGTCTGGCTCACGTGCGGCGGGAACGGGAAGTCGAGGGCGTCGTAGTCGTCGTCACCCGAGTCGCCGATGCCCACCGGCAGCCACGTGGGGAAGTTCGGGTTGTAGAGCGTCCCGACCGAGACCGCCGACTTGCCGGCGCGGACCGGGTTGTCGTAGACCGGGTAGGTGCTGGTGATCGTCGCGTAGGCCGGATTGGGCGGGTTGTTCGCCGGCGTCGTCGTCTGCTTCACCACCGGCATGCCGTTGCCGCCGTTGGCCGGCGAGGTCCCGCCGTTGTTGTCGAGCACCGTCGGGATCGCGTTCGGCTCGCCCCACCGCCCGGGGACCGCCGCGATCCCGGTCCGATTCACCACGCCGTTCGAACCCTGATCGCTGGCCTCATACATCCCGTCGGGGACATACACCGGTGCGCCGCCGACCAGCCAGTAGTTCGAATCCTGGTTGCCCGTCCCCGCAGGGACCGTCCCGGCCAGCAGGTTGCGAAGCTGGACGACGTCAATGCCGACGCCCGGATTGATCCCCGCGGGCAGGACCGTGATATTGCCCGTGCTCCCGCTGTAGAGATACGGCGCGGTGCCTAGAACCCGGGCGTTCTGCGGGTTGCCCACGCCGCCGTTGGCCGTCACGTCGCCCATCGTCCCGAGCAGCGTGGTCGGCACGTCGAACTGCGTGAACTGCGACGACGTCCCGTACGTACCCTGGCCGTACACCAGGTTCGGCGCGTTCTGCAGCGCGAACAGCGGGTTGATCTCGTTGACCGAGTACCCGAGGTGGGACGCGTGGCTCCAGGTCGGGCCGTCGAGGAAGTTCTGCGGGTAGTAGTCATACTGGAACGGCGCGGGGGTCGGCAGGTTGTTGGGGTTGGGGACGCCGGCGCCCGGCGCGGCCGTCGCGCTGCTGGTGACCCGCTGGAAGTCGCGCGACTGGAGGTTGCCCGCCGTGTTCAGGGGCAGGCGGCCGTTGAGGCCGAGGACCATGAAGGCGAACAGAGGCTTGTATGCCTGGCCCCGCGTGTCGCGGAGCACCGGGTAGCCGAGGTCGAGCCAAACCGAGTCGGTGATGCCGTCGCCGTCGTTGTCGACGTCGTACGTCAGCCGGCCGTAGGCGTCGGGCGTGCTCGGGTCGGCCGGGAACGCCGCCGTGTAGTGGTCGGCGGCGCGGGGGCGGAGGATCTTCGCCGCCGACATCACGTTGTTGTTCGTCCAGTCGGCCTGCGTGAGGATGCCCGGGCGGTGGAACGACGGGATCATCACCGAGCCGTCGGCCGACTGCAGGGCCAGGAACCAGTTCTCCAGGTCGCAGGCGTCGTAGTCCTCGTCCATGCCGAAGGCGCTCGGGTCGCCGTACGCCGGCCCCGGCACGGCAGGCGGGTTGGCCGCGCTCGGCGGGTTCGTCCCGTCGCTGCCGTACTGGGCGAAGGCCAGCGGCAGCAGGTTGCCGTTGAGCCGGAAGTTCCCGTAGCCCGCGTTGTTGTGCGGCTGCCCGGCGCCGCCGTAGGTCCCGTCCGGCATGCCGACGAAGTTGTACGCCGTCATCCCCGGCCCGTTGAACGCCCGCATGTAGCGGCCGTCGAGGTAGAACTGCACCGTCCCGCCCCCGTTGCCCAGGGGATGCGCCAGGGTGATCGTGCCGGAGGAGGGCACGGTCACGGCCGGCATGCCGGTGATCTGCGGCGACTGCGGGCTGTTGTAGACCCGCGTCGCCAGGTTGGTCGTCGAGTCGATCGGGTCGGCCGGCGCCAGGGTGAAGACGTGGAAGCCGTTGACGACCGAGTTCGAGTAGTCGTCCTCGATCACCTCGTACGTCGCGTTGACCGTGCCGGAGATCGGCGCCACGGCGCCGCCCGAGCCGGGGATGCGGAGGATCCAGCGGGTGAAGTCGAGCCCGTAGAACGCCGGGTTATTGGCCGCCGTCGGGATGTTCGTCGTGTACTGGATCAGCCCCGTCGCCGGGCTGGTCGAGTACGACGCGGTCCACGACATGTCGAACGGCTTCGCCGCGTTCGCCGGCGACGCCTGCTTGAACTGCATCGTCAGCGGCGTGCCGTTGGGCAGGGTGGTGAGGAAGCAGCCGATGCCCGCCGCGCTGCCCTGCGCCAGGGCCGCGCCGCCGATCTGGAACTGGTCGTACCGCCGGCCCATCGTCGAGTCGTTGCCGTACATGTCCCGCAGCAGGCTGTGGCCGCGGATCGCCGAGAGCGGGTTGTTCGTGTCGTTGATGAGCTGCGACAGCGCGTAGTCCATCAGCTGCTCGGCGTTGGGCGCGTTGACGCCCGCGGCGAAGTTCCGCGTGTTCACCAGCGACTGGCCGGCGAACGTCGCGAACGTGACCCCGATCAGGGCCATCAAGGCGAGCATGCCGAGGATCAGGATCAGCACGACCCCGCGGCGCCGGGCCCGGGACAACTCGCGATCGCCGAAGAACATGGGCGTCTCCTCCCCGTCTCTCTCGTGCCGTCCGTCTCGCCTCGCCCCTCGGCCCCCCCGAGTCATGACGCGGGGCGGGACGGGGTGTGACCCGGGGCCGTCGGTTTATCACTCGATCAGAGCTTGTCGCTGAAGTCCTGGCGGATCGTCAGCACCTTGACCTTCTCATTCTTGGGGTCCACGACCCGGATCTGGATCTGGATGCCGCGCAGCGCCTGCGGGTACGGCGGCGGATACGACGGGTAGACCGGGCGGTCGTTCGGGAACGCGTTGAACAGCGAGCCGTTCTGGAAGATGTCGACCTGCCGGCGCCTGGGTGTAGTCGGTCGACCACGAGTCCCACACCCGCCTGATCCGGTTCAGGCCCGTGCTGTCGTCGCCCACGTTGTTGGCGTTGCCGTTGTTCAGGACCGGCCGCTGCGGGTCGACCCGGAAGTCGGTCGAAAGCGGCGGCATCCGCCCCTCGTGGCCGAAGCCGATCGGGTTCTGGTTGAAGTCGAACATCCGATTCCCGTTGGGCAGGACCGGGATGTTGTTGGCGTTGAGCGTTGCCGGTGCTCGACATCAGATAGGTCGTGTCGCTGAACTTCGCGGCGTAGTCGGTCGACGCGTAGCCGAGGTCGTAGTAGTCGGCGCCGTAGGTCAGGGTCGCGGTGTTGTTGGAGAAGCTGTAGCTCGGTGCGCTGTAGTCGAACGCCTTGACGTCGAAGCTCCGGACGCCGGTCATGATCAGGTCGTCGTCCCAGACGTAGCTGAGCTGCTCCTCGGTCGTCGTCTGCGTGACCTGGATGCCGCTCGTCAGCGTGACGAACGGGTTACTGGTGTTGGTCGTGCCGTTGACGATGACCGGGTTGCCCGCCCCGTCCGAGCCGAACGGCGTGGCCGGCGCGCCGGGCGTGCCCAGGGGCGGCATCGAGCCGAGCGCCGGCAGGAAGTTGGCGTTGTACGGGCCCGCCGGCATCGAGCCCGTGGCGAGCGACTGCAGGCCGTGGACCTGCTGGCCCGTCGAGCTGCCGCCCCGCCGCCGGCGGACGTGGGCGAGATACACCGGGTCGACCCACTAGATCGACGCGGTCTCGCGGAACGTCGGGAAGCCGAACCAGGACTGGAACTGGTTGGCGCTGCCGGTCGTCGGCACCGGCAGGCTGTCGCCGATCTCGATCGGGGCGTGGTTGAAGATGCTGCCCTGGTCGCTGGGGACGCCGTTGATCGGTCTTCGTGTCGAGCGCGTGCAGCCAGCCGATCGCGCCGTTGCCGCCGTTGTCGAGCGAGGCCGACTCGGGCTTCGAGTACATCCCGGGGAAGATGAACGGGAAGGCGTAGAGGTCGTTCGCCGAGGCGTTTGCCGGGACGGTGAAGCGAGTCACCGCCGTCTCGTTGATCAGCAGCGGCGTGCCGCCGTTCGTGGTGGGCGAGCCGCCCTGCGCATACGTGGTGCCCCCGGACTCCGCCGAGGTGGCGGCGGCCACCTGGGTCCACGTGAGCGTCGGGTAATAGTCGGGGATCAGGTCGCCGTTGAGGTCGTCGATGATCCCGTCTCGCGCCCGCACCGTTGCCGTTGACGGCGTCAAAGAAATCCCGTCCGCACCGCTGGCGGGCGTAGCGGTTCTCGCGATTGCTCAGGTCACCGAGGTCGTTGGGGATGGGCGTATTGCTCGTAGCGAGCCCGGCGGCCCCGTCATTCGGCCGGGCGGAGATGTCGTTGACGCCGTACCAGCCGACGTACACGCGTGCCGCTCACCGAAGTGTTGAAGCCGTTTCCGATGATATTCGGCTGGAACTCGCCGGGGACGAACACGCCGTTCGCGGCGACGTTCGAGACCGAGACCGTTCCCCGCCGCTCGGGCACGACCAGCAGGACGCGGCGGTACAGGTTGCCGTTGCGGAGGAAGTAGATGACCTCGGCGGTGTCGCTGGTGGTGGTCACCGGCTGGACGTTGGCGTTCGAACCCGGCGCCCGTTGGCGTTGCCCGGCAGGCCGATATTGCCCCCGACCCAGAACCGCCCGGTGAAGACGCGGCCCTCGCGGGCGTGGGTGGTGAAGGCGAGGTAGTCGTCGGTGTCCTCGCCCTGGGCGTCGGCCGGGGCGTTCTCGCCGTACTCGAAGTAGCCGCTCTTGAGCTTCGGGTCATTCGGCGGGGTCATCTTCGCCGTGGTGCCGGCGAGGTCGGCGCGGATCGTGTTGTCGAGCAGGCGGAGCTCGTCGTCGAGCTCCTGGTAGGTCCGCATCGTCGTCATGGCGCCGGTGGCCGCCTGGAAGATCGAGGCGAGGATCAGCATCATCAGGACGACCAGCGCCACGACGACGAGCATCTCGAGCAGCGTGACGCCCCGGCGTCCGGTCGGTCGGCGTGCGGTTCGCGGTCGCATGGCGGACGGGCCCCCTCGGATCGGCCTCAATTGCGGATCGTGATCACGCGCTGGAAGACGTTGACGACGCTCGGCATGAACAGCGCGACGTTGACGTACTGCGGCGTGCCGCCGGCGTTGAGCAGCGTCCGGTCCTTCATGGGCGTGGTCGTGGTGACGATGAGGTGCCGGTAGCCCGCAACGTCGGTGTCGGCCTGCACCTCGCCCTTCTTGGCCACCTGGTACCAGTTGCACCGCAGGAACGACACGCCCGAGTTGTTCAGGCCGGAGATGCGCGCTGGTAGGTGACGTCAGCGATCCAGCTCCCGACCTTGATCTCGGGGTCGGGCATCGCCTGGGGCCAGCGGAGCAGGACGGTCCGGTCGGCCGCGACGCCGTAGCCGCCCTGGACGTTCGCGCTGTACCCGAAGACCCCCTCCATGACGATCTCGCCCGCCGCGACCGGCGAGTTCCCGCCCCCGGTGGGCGACGCGACCGAGTCGAGCGAGAACGGCCGGCTGTCCATCACCACGATGTTGCCGACGAAGTTCGTCGCGTTGGTCGAGTCGACCTGGTAGCCGGTGAAGAGCCACGTGTAGCGGAGGTCGTTGCGGAAGTTCGACGGCAGGTAGCCGACCTCGGTCGCCGTCCCCTGGAAGTACTGGGGCACGACCCCGCTGAGCGTGCTCTGGCCGGTGCCCGCCGAGGCGCTGAGCACCTGCGGCGCCGCGTCGCTGTTCTGCATGACCTGGTCGTCGGGCGAGACGAACGTCAGCTCGGGGTTGAAGAGCGGCCAGCCGGCCGTCTGGGCGAAGTTCGTGATCCGCTGGAGCCCGTGGCCGGCCGGCTTGCCGTTGTCGGACGTGGTGCTCCGGACGAAGTTATTGGCCGAGGGGTAGACGAACACGGCCTGGCCGAACCGGACCTCGCCGACGGTCGTCAGGGCGGCGTTCGGGGTGTTGCCGGTCTCGTACCACCAGAGCGGGTCGTAGCAGAACGGCACGCCCGTGGTGTTCACCCCCGCCGAGAGGCCGCCCGCGTTCGGGTTGGCCGGGTTGGACGCGTCGAAGATCAGCGGGTTGTAGAACCCATTGGCCGCCGTCGAGTAGTACCCCGAGGCCAGGAAGTAGGGCGCCGAGAGCAGGCCCCGCGTGGTGAGGTCGGCCGTGGCGCGTCTCGGCCAGCAGGCCCGAGCGGTGCTGCTGGTTGGCGGCGCGGAGGCGGACCATCCCCAGCGGGAACAGGGTGGCCAGCGAGATCAGGCCGATGCCCATGATCAGGATCGAGATCAGGATCTCGGTCAGGGTGATGCCCCGCCGGGCCGCCGCGGGTCGCCGGGTCATTTCGCCTCCTTAATGCCGAACTGCGCCTGCATGTAAGGCTGATTGATGTCCGTCGGGTCGAAGTCCGACGGCCCGAGGTCATAGGTGATCACCTGCCCCGACTTGACGAACAGCGTCACCAGCCGCATGTCCCCCTTCAGGTAGGGGCCGTTGGCCTGGGGCGGGACGTACGGCTGCGGGGTGATGGCGCCGTTCGACGGCGCGAACCACTGGCCCACCGTCCCCTGCGGCATGGGCAGCAGGTTGACCACGGGCGGCGTGAGCGTGCCGTTGTTACCGGGGTTGCTGTGCGGCACCTGCGCCTGGGGGACGTTTGACGTGGTCAGCCCGAACATCGGGTCGTAGACGTCCTCGCGCTCGGCGATCCAGAAGTGATAGAACGGCATGTTCGACGTCGGGAAGTTGGTCGTGCTGCCGGTGGATTGCGCGCCGGCCGACTGCCCGGCCGAGGCCGTCAGCACCTGGCCGTCGGGGCCGATCATGACGTCGACGTAGAACGAGTACGGGTCGACCGGCAGCCGCGACCGCTCGGGCAGCGTCCCGTTCGGCGTGGCGGACAGCCCGTTCCAGGTCGTCAGGTCGATCACCACGCCCTCGGGCAGCATCACCTCGCGGGCGCCCTCGGTCACCACCGGGCGGCGGACGATCGTGTAGGGCTTGTCGGTGGTCTGGCTGCCGCTGATGTTCAGCGAGTTGAACTCATTCCCCACGAACGACTCGGGCTCGTACTCGCCGCCGAAGTAGCTCTTCTGGGTCTTGGCGGCGTTGTAGCTCCAGAGCAGCTCGGCCGGGTTGTCGATGATGCCGTCGCCGTCGTCGTCCTGGCCGTTGAATCCCGGGTCGATGATGCCGTCGCCGTCGTTGTCGATGCCGTCGAAGCCCTCGTCGACCCAGCCGTCGAGGTCGTCGTCCTGGCCGTTGACGACGAGGAGGAACTCGGCGAAGTGTGAGTCGGTCGCGCTGGGCGACGTCCCCAGCGGCGGTGCCCAGCATCGGGTTGGCCTCGTAGGTGCCCCAGGTTCCGGCGGTGGACCCCGGGGAGGAATACCACATCCCCTGCGGACCGTTGTTGACGTACCGGTCGAGATTGGCGGGCACGGGCGCCGCCGTCGTGCCGCCCATCTTCCCCGTCGTGTCGTAGGCGCCGACGATGGTCGGCCCGGCGACCGTGTAGTAGCGGCCCGAGTCGCCGAAGCGGATCTTGTCCCCCTGGCGGATGTTCCAGTACCAGGAGGTCGGCTCGTTGGGGATCTGGACGGTCGTCCGCCCCAGACGTGACGGCGGTGGCGACTGGCCTCGGTGACCGTCAGGAAGCCGACGGCGCTCGTCATCGTCCCGTTGGGCAGGACGATATTCGCGGGCGCCACCGAGACGCTGGCCAGGCCCGCGTTGTAGTCGGGCGCCGCGCCGATCGAGATCATCCGGTTGGCGGCCAGGGCGCCGCCGTTGAGGCCGTTGAAGATCGGGTCGGGCAGGAGGCGGATGCCCCGGGGGGCGTTGGCGCGGAAGGCGGCGTCGCGGGCGCCGACGATCGACGCCTGGACCATCCGCGCCGCCTCGCTCACCTTCCGGCCGCCCTGGTCGAAGATCGCCACCTTGATCGTCGCCGCGCCGACCAGGACGACGATCAGCACGACGACCAGCAGCTCGACGAGCGTGAACCCCCGCGGCGGCATCCGTCTCGACCGGTGCGTGCCCATGTCACTGGACTCCCGAGGAGGGCGAGGCCATGCCCTGGTTCGTGATGTCGTCGCCCCCGTTCGTCAGCAGGTTGATCGTCGCGGCGTGGTAGCTCGCCGGGAGGGATATCTGCGACGAGAGCGGCTGCGCCTGCGGTCCTGGAGGTCGAACGGCCCGGCCTGGTTCTCGACCTGGACGAGGCTCTGGGCGATCGCGCTGGCGTTACCCAGGGTGCTCAGGGGATCGCTGAACAGGTACACGCCCGGCGCCTGGTCCGGCCCGCCCGAGAGGATCAGGAACCGCGAGTAGAACGACCGCCGCGAGAACGCCCCGCTCCGGTCCCACGTCGAGCCCGCCGCCGAGGGCGTTGGTCGCCTGCGGGTCGATCAGCGAGTGGAAGTGCGTCATGAAGATGGCCGCGCTGCCGCTGTAGGGCGCGCCCGACGGCGAGGTCGCCGGAATCGTGTTCACCGACGACGACCACCAGTTCGGCGCCATGAGCGTCTGGCCCGGGTCGAGCGGGTCGTTCTGGCGGGGCTCCTGGCGGGCCAGCGTGGTCAGGCTGTCCCACTGGCCGCTGTAGGGGTCGGCGCCCTTCTGGACGTAGCCGACCGGGGGCGGGTTGGTCGCCGAGTAGTTCAGGTAGCCGCTGGCACCGGTCGGGGCGAGGGTCGTGCTGCTCAGGTTGTTGTAGTAGATGGGCCAGCGGAAGAACTGGAGCGGCTGGCCCCAGGCGTCGACGAACTCGGGCAGGCCGTCGCCGTCGGTGTCCTGGACCTCGCGGTTGGTGAAGTCGTCGCGGTTGAAGACGCTCCCCAGCGGCCCGCCGCCCTCGACGAGCACGGCGTAGAGCATCTCCGACCGCGCCGTCATGTGCGTGTGCGCCTTCAGCCGCTGCGCGATCGCGGCCGAGAGGTGGATCTGCGGCTCGGGTCCGACGGGTTGGCGACGAGCGGGTCGCGCCGACGCCCTCCGTCATGTCGTCGACGAACCCGTCGCCGTCGTTGTCCGTCCCGTCGTACCCCTGCGGCAGGTAGCCGAGGTTCTTGTAGATCCCGGCCGCCGCCTGGAACGAGGCCCCGAAGATGCCGGTGGCCTTGTTCGGGTCGCTCGACGCCGGGCGTGAAGTTCGCGGGCTGGCCCGGCGGCCGTGCCGCGACCGTGGCCGCCCCGATCGGCACGAGGTAGTTGCCCGAGCCCGAGCGGGTAGTCGGACCCGGCGAAGTTCATCGGGTACTGGCCCTTGAACGGCGAGGCCGGGGTCGAGCTGGACGAAGAACACGTCGGGCAGCTCGGCCCGGACCAGGTCGTACTGGGCGATGGCCTGGGCCCGCGCGGCGCTGATGATCGTCTGGTTCGTGGAGAGGTAGCCGAGGGAGTTGAGGGCGTTGACCAGGATGTAGTTGGGGTCGCCGCGACGATCTGCGGGAACGGCGCCGTCGTGTTCGAGACCGCCGCGACCGCGTAGTGGCCGACGGTGATGTCGGCGCGGCGGAGGAGGATCGCCTCGAGCCGCTCGGCGACGCCCGACTCGAGCTTGGCGATCAGCGACTGCGTCGCCTTCTCCTCGGCGCGGCGGATCGCCGTCCTGGGCCGCGATCAGGATGAAGGTGATCAGGATGCCGATGATCGTGATCACGACCAGCAGCTCGACCAGCGTGAAGCCGCGCGGCGGTCGGGGCGGTCGTCGATGCGTCTCGCATTGGCCTGCTCCGCTCCCGAAAAGGCCCGGCCTGTCGGTTCGCTCCCCGGGCCCGCGCCACGGCGGGTGCCCTCGGACAATTGACGTATGGTTATCGGTCGCCCCCGCGGCGGCTCAGTCGAGCCGGCCGCCGGAGAAGTTGGTGATGTTGTCGCGCTCGCGGACTCGAAGCGACGAGGCCTCGGCGTTGGTCGTGTCGTTCGGCGTGACGGCGGTCTGGTCGCTCGCGAAGACCGGCAGCCGGCCCGAGGTCGAGCTGGCGTCGTACGCCCCGCCCAGGCCCCAGAGCCCGTCGCGCCCCGCCGAGATGATCTGGAACGACTGCGGGTTGACCCACGGAGACCGTCGAGCCGGTCGGGTCGCGTCGCCGGTGCGTGTACGGGTTCGGCGCGGCCGAGATGGCGGTGCTGGGTGGCCGTGTTGTTCGACCGCGAAGCTGACGGTGAACGTTCCGGCTGAAGGCTGTCGGCGTCCCGCTGGTCGTCGGCGCTCCCGTCGAGCTCGCCGCTCGCGAAGTTGCACGTCGTTCGGGTCGTAGCCGTTGTTGCCGTAGGAGCTGAAGTAGGCGTAGGGATGCTGCTCGGCCTGGACGTTGTTCGCGGAGAGCGGGTCGACGTAGCTGGGGAACCCGTCGCCGTCGAGGTCGACCAGCCGCTGCGGGGCGAACTCGAACAGCGGGGGTCGTCCGGCTCGTCGTGTTGGCCGGCGAGGCGAACGGGATTCGACCGGGTCACGGTTGAAGCCGGTCACGCCCCATCCCGTGCCGCTCGAGGTCGTGATCGCTTGCGGCATCCCGCCCAGGAAGAAGACGAGGCACTCGTCGCCCTGGAGGATGACGTAGTCGGTTCGTGTTCGCGCCGGTGCTGGACGACCAGGTGATGTTCACGCCGCGCCGTGCCGCTCGTCGGGAAGTAGGCCGCGGCCCTCGGGAAGAACTTCCGCATGGCCCGCGACGGTCCGCTGGTTCAGGTCGGCGACGTGGGTGTCGCCGGCCGGCCAGCTGCTCGGGTCCGCCGTGGCGCCGTAGGGGGCGGCGGTCGTCGCCCGCGACGCGGTTCGCAGAGGATGATCCGGCTCGGCGGGTAGTCGCCGTACTTGTTCTTGAAGTCGGCCAGGGCCGTCTGGAGGTTGCTGCTCCTCGGCCGCGACCTGCGCGTTCTTGGCGGCCACGACCGCGGCGTTGATCGCCGGCAGCAGGAGCGCCATCAGGATGGCGATGATCAGGATCACGACCAGCAGCTCGACCAGCGTGAAGCCGGTCGGCGTCGGCCTGGCGCGGTCGGGCTCTCGGGGCGGGCGTCGTCATCGGTCGGGTCTCCCTGGTCGTTCGGTTCCGGCTCCGGTGCGCGATGCGCCCCGGTCGCGGTCGGATCCGTCGGTGGCCCGACGCATCGGGCGGGGCGGCGGCCCGGACCGTCCGCGGTGGCGAGGCGGGCCGGCCCGCGCGGCGGCGCCCGGCGAGGCGTCAGCCCGACAGCTTGCTGATCAGCGTGATCAGCGGCAGGAACAGGGCGATGACGATGAACCCGATGATGCCGCCGAGGACGACGATCATGATCGGCTCGAGCAGGCTCACGAGGCTCTCGACCAGCGCCTCGACCTCTTCGTCGTAGTTGTCGGCGATCTTGTTGAGCATCGTGTCGAGGTCGCCGGTCTCCTCGCCGACGTCGATCATGTTGACGACGATGTCGTCGACGATCCGCGCCTCGCGGAGCGGCTGGGCGATCGTCTCGCCCTCGCGGATGCTCTCGTAGATCCGCGTGAACGCCCGCTCGAAGACGGCGTTGCCGGCCGTGTCGCGGACGATGTTCAGCGACTCCAGGATCGGCACGCCCGACTGCACCAGCGTCCCCAGGGTCCGCATCGTCCGGGCCACCGTCGACTTCTCGACGATCGCCCCCATGACCGGGATCATCAGCAGGATCCGGTCGCAGATGTAGGCCCCGGTCTTGTTGCGGTAGAGCAGCTTGATGAAGATCCAGACGAAGAGCGGCGACGAGGAAGACGACGTAGAAGTAGTTGATCGACGAAGTGGCTGGCCTTGATCAGGAAGATCGTCATCCCCGGCAGGTCGACGCCGAAGTCTTTGAAGATCGCCTCGAACTTGGGGATGATGAAGTAGAGGATGAAGCCGACGATGACGCACGGCGACGATGATGACGACGATCGGGTAGACCATGGCCGACTTGATCCGCCGCTTGAGCGACTGCGCCTTCTCCTTGAAGTCGGCCAGGCGCTGGAGGATGGCCTCGAGGGCACCGCCGGCCTCGCCGGCCTTGATCATGTTGCAGTAGAGCCGGTCGAACGCCTTGGGGTGCTTGGCGAAGGCCTCGGAGAGCGTCTGGCCGCTCTCGATGTCCTCGACGACGTCGCCCAGCGAGTTCTTGAGCACGCCCGGCTTGCACTGGCCTTCGAGGATCTTCAGGCTCCGCAGGATCGGCAGGCCGGCGTCCTGCAGGGTCGAGAGCTGGCGGGTGAACGTGCAGAGCTGCTTGGTCGAGATCTTGCCGATCGTGAACGACTTCTTCTTCCGCCGGCCGCTCTTCTTCTTGGCCGGCCGTCCTCTTCTTGCGCCGCCGCCCTTGGTGCGCTCGGAGATCTTGGTGACGAAGAACCCCTTCTGGCGGATCAGTTGCTGCGCTTCTTCCTGGGTCGAGGCGTCGATCGTGTCCTTGACCTCGCGCCCGGTGTGGTCCATCGCCTCGTACTGGTAGGTCGGCATCGCCTGGCTCCTCTCTCGGTCGCGGTCGTCGCTCGCGTCGGTCGGTTCGGTCGTCGGCCGGATGGCTCGGCTCGCGCGCTCGACTCGATCCGACTCAGGCCTCGTCGAGCATGGTCTCGCGGACGACTTCCTCGATCGAGGTCAGCCCCGCGTGGATCGCCTTCAGGCCCGACTCGCGGAGGGTCCGCATGCCGAACTTGCGGCAGGCGTCGCGGAACTCGTCGAGCGAGGCCTCGGCGACGACCATCTCGCGGAGCGTTGTCGTTCATGACGAGCAGCTCGTAGATCCCCATCCGGCCCTTGTAGCCGGTGTTGTTGCACTGCTCGCAGCCCCTGCCGTAGAAGAACTTCTTGGTGCGCGGCCTCCTCGGGCGTCATCCCCAGCTCCATCGCGACCTCGGGGCTGGGCGTGAACTCGGTCCGGCAGTTGGTGCAGATCTTCCGCACCAGCCGCTGCGCCAGCACGCCCTCGACCGTCGCCGTGATGAGGAACGTCGGCAGCCCCATGTCGCGGAGCCGGGTGATCGCCGACGGGGCGTCGTTGGTGTGCAGCGTCGTGAAGACGATGTGCCCGGTCAGCGACGCCTGGATCGAGATCTCGGCCGTCTCCAGGTCGCGGGTCTCGCCCACCAGGATCTTGTCCGGGTCCTGCCGCAGGATCGCCCGCAGGCAGGCGGCGAACGTCACGCCGATGTCGGGGTTGATCGGCACCTGGATCAGCCCGTCGATCTCGTACTCGACCGGCTCCTCGGTCGTGATGATCTTGTCCTCGATCTTGTTCAGCTCGTTGAGCGTGGCGTAGAGCGTCGTCGTCTTGCCCGAGGAGGTCGGCCCGGTCACGAGGATGATCCCGTTGGGCTTGCTGGATCAGCTCGCGCCAGAGCACCAGCGTGTCGGCGGGCATGCCGATCTTGTTCAGGTCGAGCTGGACGACCGTCCGGTCGAGGATCCGCAGGACGACGCTCTCGCCGAAGAGCGTCGGCAGGGTCGAGACGCGGATGTCGACCTAGTTGCCGCCGATGGCGAGCTGGATCCGGCCGTCCTGCGGCAGCCGCCGCTCGGCGATGTCGAGGTTCGACATGACCTTGATCGCGGCTGGAGATCGCCGGCGCCAGGTGCCGCGGCGGCGGGACCAGCTCGTAGAGCACGCCGTCGACCCGGTACCGCATCTTGTACTCTTCCTCGAACGGCTCGAAGTGGATGTCCGACGCCTTGTCCTTGATCGCCAGCAGCAGCACCATGTTCAGGAGCTTGCGCACCGGCGCGGCCTCGGCCATCTCCTCGATCGCCTCGAGGTCGATCGTGTTCTCGTTGCGGTTCTGGAACGCCGCCAGCCCCTTGTCCTGCTCGATCTGCTTGACGACGTCCTCGATCGACTCCTGCTTGCCCGCGTAGAGCCGCTCGATCGCCGCCAGTCACCTCCGCCTCGGCCGCGATCACCCCCTTGACCTCGACGCCGAGGAACGACTCGCAGGCTGTCGAGCGTCGCCGGGTTCTGCGGCTCGGCCATCGCGACCGTGACGCTCTTGTCCTTCTTGTTCTGCGAGATCGGCACGATCTTGAACGCCGTCGCCATCGTCTCGTTGACCAGCGTCGGTCAGCTCGGCGGGGATCGTCATCTCGCCGAGCTTGACCACCTTCATCCCGAGCTGCTCGCCCAGGGCCTTGAGCACCTGCTCCTCGTTGACGAGCCCGAGCCGGACCGCGACCTTGCCGATCAGCTCGCTGTCGGTCCGCTTCTGCTCCTCGAGGACCTTCCAGAGCGCATCCTCGTCGAGGTAGCCCATGTCCACCAGGATCGTGCCGAGTCGGCGCGCCATGGATGGACCATCCTCTCCGGGGTGACCGGCCCGGGGGCTCCCGGGTCGCGGCCGCCGCGTCTGCTGGACGCGGGCCGATGGGCTGACGTCGCGGGATCGGGTTCGGATTCGAGATCGGACGGACGGCCCCGGGCGGGGCGAGAGTCGGGCGCGGCACGACGCGAGCGACCCGGCCGGGAGGGCAGGACGCCCCGGAGACGTCCCGGCCGTCTAACTCGCTGGGCTCTTCCCGAGTTACGTCGACCGGGCCGGCCCGTCGTGACGGCCGGCCGGGCGACCCCGGACGAATTCACGCGTCTTACTTCTCCTCTTCCTCCTCCTCGTCGTCCTCGTCGTCGAAGATCCCCTTCTTGGCCAGTTCTCGATCCGCTCGCTGCAGGTCGTGCCGGCTTGCGCGACTTGTCCATGACCTCTTCCTCCTCGACCAGCCCCTGCCGCCAGAGGTTGAACAGGCTGTCGTCGAGCAGGATCATGCCGTGCTTGCGGCCGGTCTGGATCGACGAGTCGATCCGGTACGTCTTGTTCTCGCGGATCAGGTTCGAGATCGCCGGCGTGACGACGAGCATCTCGTAGGCGGCGACCAGCCCCTTCGGCTTCCGGGGCAGCAGCGCCTGGGCCAGGATGCCGATGATCGCCACCGAGAGCTGGGTGCGGATCTGGTCCTGCTGCTCCTTGGGGAAGACGTCGATGATCCGGTTGACGGTGCCCTCGGCCGAGTTCGTGTGCAGGGTGCCGAAGACGATGTGCCCGGTCTCGGCGGCGGTGATCGCCGCCTGGATCGTCGCCAGGTCGCGCATCTCGCCGACCAGGATGATGTCGGGGTCCATCCGCAGGGCGCGGCGGATCGCCTCGGGGAAGTCGGGGACGTCGATGCCGATCTCGCGCTGATTGATCAGCGACTTCTTGTGCTTGTGGAAGTACTCGATCGGGTCTTCGATCGTGATGATGTGGCGGTCCATGTTGTCGTTGATCCAGTTGATCATCGACGCCAGGCTGGTCGTCTTGCCCGAGCCGGTCGGGCCGGTCACCAGGATCAGCCCGCGGGGCCGCTGGATCAACTGCTCGATGACCGGCGGCAGGCCGAGCTGCTCGAACGTGAGGAACTCGTTCGGGATCCGCCGCAGCACCAGCCCGATGTTGCCGCGCTGCTTGAAGACGGCGACGCGGAACCGGGCCATCTCGCCGAAGGCGAACCCGAAGTCGCGTCCCGCCGACCTCCTGCAGCTCCTGCTGGCACCGCTCGGGCGTGATGCTCTTCATCAGGGCCGACGTGTCCGCCGGCTCGAGCACCTTCGTCGCCAGCGGCCGCATGTGCCCGTGCAGCCGGAGCATCGGCTGGGTGCCGACGGTCAGGTGCAGGTCGCTCGCCTTCTGGGTGACGACCGTCTGGAGCAGCTTGTCGATGAGCAGCGTTCCCATGGCCGTCTCAGCCCTCCCGCCAGCGACCCCGTCCGGTTCCCAACCCAGCCCCCGACCCGTCGGCCGCAGGGGGTTGACTTTGTCTCGTCGACCAGGTGTCCACCGAAACGAGATTGGGGCGATTGGCTTTGAGTGGCCAGGCCTGAGCCCGTGACTCGATGGATTATCTCGGTGGTCGGGCGTCCAATCAAGCGATGGCGCCCTGAGTTTCGTCCGCTCGGACGGCGCCCGATCGGCCCGTCCGACTCGCCGGCCCCGCCCGACGCCCTCGTCGGAACGCCTCGCAATCCGCACCGCCCCGCACGGCCTGAGCCGCGTCACTGCGTCGAGATCTCGTACGGCGGGCGACTCAACGGACTGGCTCTCCCGCGACTTCGCGGTTGGTGATCCGCAGCACCTCCTCCAGGGTCGTCTGACCCTTGAGCGCCTTGATCATCCCGTCCTCGAAGAGCGTGTGCATCCCCTGCTTGCGGGCCACTTTACGGATGACCTGGGTCGACTCCCCCTTGAACGTCATCTCGCGGATCTGGCTCGTCATGCCCATCAGCTCGTAGATCCCCATCCGGCCCCGATAGCCCGTCTTGTTGCAGTAGGTGCACCCCTTGCCCTTGCATGAAATTGGCCTTCTTGGCCAGCTCGGGCCGGAGGCCGAGGCCCGACAGGATGTGGGCCGGTGGTTCGAATCGCTGCTTGCACTTGGGGCAGACCTTCCGCACCAGCCGCTGCGCCATGATCGCCATGACCGAGCAGGCGACCAGGAACGGCTGCACCCCGATATCGACCAGTCTTGTTATAGCACTGGGCGCATCGTTCGTGTGCAGCGTACTGAAAACCAGGTGTCCCGTCAGCGACGCCTGAATCGCGGTGTTTGCCGTCTCTTCGTCGCGGATTTCGCCGACGAGGAGGATGTTCGGATTCTGCCGGAGCATGGCCCGGATGATCCGTGCGAAGGTCATCCCGATCTTGGCCCGGACCTCGCACTGGTTGACGCCGGGAAGGTAGTACTCGACCGGGTCCTCGGCCGTGATGATCTTGACGTCGGGCCGGTTCAGCTCGTTGAGGGCGGCGTAGAGCGTGGTCGTCTTGCCCGACCCGGTCGGCCCGGTCACCAGGAGGATCCCGTTGGGGCGCTTGATGAGGTGGCAGAACCGCTTCCAGTCGTCGTCGCCGAACCCGAGGTCGCGGAGCCCGACCTTGATGTTGTCCCGGTCGAGGATCCGCATGACGACCGACTGGCCGTGCGAGGTCGGGAGGATGCTGACACGCAGGTCGATGTCCTTGCCGGCGACCGTGATCTTGATCCGGCCGTCCTGGGGGCGCCGCTTCTCGGCAATGTCGATCGACCCCATGATCTTGATACGGGAGACGATCGATGCAAGCAGGCGCCGTGGGGGCGAGTCGCGTTCCATGAGCACGCCGTCGATCCGGTAGCGGATCCGGACGCGGTCGACGAACGGCTCGATGTGGATGTCGGAGGCCCGGCGGTGACGGCCTCCTGGATGATCAGGTGGACGAGCTTGATGATCGGGGCGTCGCCCTCCTCGAGGATGTTCGCCTTGCCCATCCCCAGCCCGCCGCCGCCGCCGCCCTCGTCGAAGTCGTCCATCGCCGTGTCGGTGAACTCCTGGAGCATCGAGTCGACCGACTCGGTCTCCTTCGAGGAGCTGCCGTAGTACATGTTGATCGCCTCGACGATCGCCTCCTTGGGCGCGAGGACGACCTCGATCTCGCGGTTCAGGACGAACCGGAGCTTGTCGACCGTCTCGAAGTCGTTCGGGTCGTGCATGATGACCTTGATCATCCCGTTCTCCTGGGACAAGGGCATCACGACGTTCTCGCGGGCGAGCGACTCGGGCACGAGCTCGACGACCGTCGTCGGGGATCTCGATCTCGTCGAGCTCGACGTAGTCCATCCCGTACTGCTCGGCCTTGGCCTTGGTGATGTCGCCGGCGTCGGCGTAGCCGAGCTTCGTCAGGGCGTCCTCGATCGCGACGCCGTTCATCCGCTTCGCCTCGGCCAGCTGGTCGGGGCCGATGACGCCGCGCTTGATCAGGATGTCGGTCCAGTCTCGGGTGAGCTTGGCCATCGTCCAGGGGGCTCCGGAATGGTTCGCCGACGCGGCGAAGGCGACGCCGGGGCCGCGGCGACCGTGCGCGGACCCGACCTCGATCCGACCGATGAGGTTATCGCGGGACTGTGAGAGGACCGCAAGAAAAATGGATAAAGGGCGGGCCCACGGTTCGGGGGCCGGGCGATCGCGCGACGTGCAGTCCTAATCTGTTCCTTAGACTACCACGGCCCGGCGCGGGTCGGCAAGCAACCGGCACGGAATCCGCATGCCGCACACGAGATCGACGCGCGCAAGGCGACGAGGCCGGCACCCCGAGGGGTGACGGCCTCGCCGTGGACTCGTGACGCTCGATCTCGCCCGATCAGCGGTCGCGGCTGATCGCCTTGCCGTCGGCCAGGGCGGCCTGGGCCGCGGCGAGCCGGGCGATCGGGACGCGGAACGGGGAGCAGGAGACGTAGTCCATGCCCGACCTTGTGGCAGAAGGCGACGCTGTCCGGGTCGCCGCCGTGCTCGCCGCAGATGCCGACCTTCAGGTGCTCGCCGCGCCTTCTCCTGCCGCGACTTGCGGCCCTTGGCGACGCCCATCTCGATGAGCTGGCCGACGCCGCTCACGTCGAGCGACTGGAACGGGTCGATCGGCAGGATCTTCTCCTTCAGGTACGTCGGCATGAACCCCGTGATGTCGTCGCGGCTGAAGCCGAACGTCATCTGGGTCAGGTCGTTGGTGCCGAACGAGAAGAACTCGGCCTCCTCGGCGATCTTGTCGGCCGTCAGCGCGGCGCGGGGCACCTCGATCATCGTGCCGATCGAGGTACTCGACCTTCGACGCCGGCCTTCTTCATGCACCTCCTCGGCCACGGCGATGGCCCGCTTCTTGAGGAGGATCAGCTCCTCGACCGTGCCGACCAGCGGGATCATGATCTCGGGCAGGACGCTCTTGCCCTTCTTCTTGACCTCGATGGCCGCCTCGATGATGGCGCGGACCTGCATGTCGCCGATCTCGGGGAAGACGATCGGCAGCCGGCAGCCGCGGAAGCCCATCATCGGGTTGAACTCGTGGAGCTCCTCGACCCGGTGCTTGACCTTCTCGGCGGGCACGCCGAGGCTCTTGGCGACCTCGGCCTGGCCCTTCTCGTCGTGCGGCAGGAACTCGTGCAGCGGCGGGTCGAGCAGGCGGATGGTGACGGGCAGGCCGTCCATCGCCTCGAAGATGCCGACGAAGTCGGCGCGCTGGAACGGCTCGAGCTCGGTCGAGCGCGGCCTTGCGGCCCTCCTCGTCGTCGGCGAGGATCATCTTCCGCATCGGCGACGATGCGGTCCTCGCCGAAGAACATGTGCTCGGTCCGGCAGAGGCCGATCCCCTCGGCGCCGAACTCGCGGGCCTTGGCGGCGTCCTTCGGGCGTGTCGGCGTTGGTGCGGACCTTGAGCGTCGCGGGCCTTGTCGGCCCAGCTCATGAGCGTCGGCGAAGTCGCCGGAGATCGTCGGGGCGACGGTCGGCACCTTGCCGATCATGACGTCGCCGGTCGTGCCGTTGATCGTGAGGAACTCGCCCGCCTTGACCGTCTTGCCGGCGACGGTGATCGTGCCGGCCTTCTCGTCGATCTTCATCGCCTCGCAGCCGACGACGCAGGGCTTGCCCCAGCCGCGGGCGACGACGGCCGCGTGGCTGGCCTTGCCGCCGGTCGCAGGTGAGGATGCCCTTCGCCAGGTGCATGCCGGCGACGTCCTCGGGGCTGGTCTCCTTGCGGACGAGCAGGATCGGCTCGTTCGGGTGCTCGTCGGCGTGGGCGACGGCCTCCTCGGCCGAGAGGACGACCTTGCCGCGACGCGGCGCCGGGGCTGGCGGCGATGCCCTGGGCGACCGGCTTGACCTTCGCCTTCGGGTCGAGCTGCGGCAGCAGCAGGTGGTTCAGGCTGTCGGCGGCTGACGCGCTTGACGGCGGTCGTTCTCGTCGATCAGCCCCTCCTTGACCATCTCGACGGCGATCCGCACGGCCGCCGTGCCGGTCCGCTTGCCGGTGCGGGTCTGGAGCATGTAGAGGGTGCCCTCCTGCACCGTGAACTCGATGTCCTGCATCTCCTTGTAGTGCTTCTCGAGCTTCTCGCGGATCGCCATGAGCTGCTCGTAGACCTTGGGCATCTCCTCCTGGAGCTGGGCGATCGGCTCGGGCGTGCGGATGCCGGCGACGACGTCTTCGCCCTGGGCGTTGATCAGGTAGTCGCCGTAGAAGACGTTCTCGCCGGTGTTCGGGTCGCGGGTGAAGGCGACGCCGGTGCCGGAGTCGTCGCCCATGTTGCCGAAGACCATCGCCTGGACGTTGACGGCGGTGCCCTTCAGGCCGGTGATCCGCTCGATCCGGCGGTACTCGATCGCCTTGTTGCCGTTCCAGCTATTGAAGACGGCGTTGATCGCCAGCATGAGCTGCTGCTTCGGGTCCTGCGGGAAGTCGCTCGCCGACGTGCTTCTTGTAGACGGCCTTGTAGCGCTTGACGAGTTCCTTGAGGTCGTCGGCCGAGAGGTCGGTGTCGAGCTTGACGCCCTTCTCGTCCTTCGAGCGCGTGGAGCTCGTGCTCGAACTGCCTCGTGCTCGACGCCCATCGCGGTCGAGCCGAACATGTCGATGAGGCGGCGGTAGCCGTCGTAGGCGAACCGGACGTTGCCGGTCTTCTTGGCCAGGCCCTCGACCGAGGCGTCGGTGAGGCCGAGGTTGAGGATCGTGTTCATCATGCCCGGCATCGAGAGCGCCGCGCCGGAGCGGACGGAGACGAGCAGCGGGTCGGCCGGGTCGCCGAACTTCTTGCCGTACGAGCGCCTCCATCTGCTTGACGGCGGCCTCGATCTGCGGGACGGACCGCCTCGGGGAGCTTCTTGCCGTTCTCGTAGTAGGCGGCGCAGACCTCGGTGGTGATCGTGAAGCCCGGGGGGACGGGGATGCCGATGACGCTCATCTCGGCCAGGTTGGCCCCCTTGCCGCCGAGCAGGTCCTTCATGTCGGCCTTGCCGTCGGCCTTGCCGCCGCCGAACGAATAGACGTATTTTTGCGGATCGGACATCGTTCGCCTGCGCTCCGGGACGCCCTGGGCGCCCGAGGAAAGGAGTTGTCCGGGCCCGCCGCGACACCGCGCACGGCGACCCGGGACATTGACGTAAGTCCATTGAAGGGGAAAGGGTAATGTCCCGCAGACCCCGCGTCAAGGGGCCGCGCAGGGTGTTGCGCCGACGCGCTCGACGTAACCCGTCCCCATCTCGCTATTTCGGGGCGAGGCTCAGAGTTCCGGCCGCGGCTTCTTCCGGTCGGCGCCGACGACGAGCCGGCTCTCGGGGTAGCGCGACCGCCAGTCGGACCAGGTCCGGGTCTCGATCCCGTCGACGGCCGGGAGCGTCACCCCCTTGAGCGAGCCGGCGACCGCTGTGAGGGTGCCGTCACGCTCGTGCCAGAGGCTCCGCGTGCCCCGGTCGTAGAGGATCGGCTTCTTGTCGAGCAGGTAGCCGCTGAGGCCCATGGTGATCCGCCGGCCGTCGACCACGGGCGCGTAGGCCCCGACCGCCTCCCAGTCCGGCGCGAACGGCCGGAAGACGACGAGCAGGGGCCGATCGCCGAGCATGTCGTTGATGACCTCGACCTTCGCGAGCATCACGATCGGATAGGCGGCGCGGACGCCGTTGGCCTGGAGCCCGGCGACGAGCGCGGCGGTGGGGATCTTGGCCCAGTGCTCGCCGCCGGCGCGCTCGACGATCGGGTGGTCGATCGCGCGGACCACGTCGCGGCCCATCGGCTCGGAGATCTGATCGGTCGCGAGGTCGCCGCGGGCGATCCGGAACCAGTCGTGCTTCCCGTCCTTCCAGCCGCACCAGAGCAGGGTCTGGTCGCCCTCGTGGTGGCACCAGTCGTCGGGCCGGCGGGCGTGGTTCAGCTCGGCGTGGACGTCGATGTACCCGACGGGGACGCTGAGGTCGGTGCGCGCCTGCTCCTTCCGGAGCTGGCGGAACTCGCCGAGGATCGACCGGGCCTTGACCCCGATGAACCCCAGCAGGCCCACGATGGCGAGGCCCGCAACGGCCTGGACGGCGAGATGCGCCCCGACGGGCGCGGACGAGCGGCGGGGATGTCGGCCTGCGCCATGACCCTTCTCCTCCCGGATTGTCGCGGCGAGATGCGTCGATCGTCACGCGAGAGAGGGCGGGAAGCCCCGCTTATCGTGCGCTGCCGGCGCGGCCGCCAGCATATTTTTCCAACCTGCTGCGGGCGCGGGCGTGGGTGGGAGCCTGGGGGGTCGAGGGTGGGGAGTGCGGAGTGAAGAGTGCGAAGTGCGGGATGCAAATCCATCGCACGAGCCGTCGTGATCCGGCACTCTTCGCTCCGCACTCTTCACTCCGCACTTCCGCGCAGCAGAAAGGCCCGGCCACTCCGAGATGACCGGGCCTTCGTTGGATCTCATCGCCGGAGCCCGAAATCAGGCGTTGGCCTTCTCGAGCTGCGCCTTCTTGACGATCTCTTCCTGGATCGAGCCCGGCAGCTTCTGGTACTTGAGGAACTCCATGCTGAAGCGAGCCCTTGCCCTGGGTCATGCTCCGGAGGTCGTTCGAGTAGCCGAACATCTCCGCGAGCGGGACCTCGGCCAGGATCACGGCGAAGCCCGACGCGGTCCTCGGTGCCGAGGATCACGCCGCGCTTCGACGGAGATCGTGCCGGTGACCGGCCCCTGGAACTCGGTCGGGCGTCTCGACCTCGACCTTCATGATCGGCTCGAGCAGGACCGGGTCGGCCTTGCGGAACGTCTCGCGGAAGCAGTCGCGGGCGCAGATCTGGAAGGCCATGTCCGACGAGTCGACGTCGTGGTACGAGCCGTCCTCGAGGATCATCTTGACGCCGAGCACCTCGTAGCCGGCCACCGGGCCCTTGTGCCAGCGAGTCGCGGAAGCCCTTCTCGACCGAGGGGATGTACTCGGTCGGGATGCGGCCGCCGGTGACCTCGTTCTCGAAGACGAACGGCTCGGGGCTGTCCTCGGGCAGCGGCTCCATCACGCCGACGACGTGGGCGTACTGGCCCGAGCCGCCGGTCTGCTTCTTGTGCTTGTAGTTGAACGGCGTGACCTTGGTCGGCGCCTCGCGGTAGCTGACCTTGGGCATGCCGACGGTGCACTCGACCTTGTACTCGCGCTTGATCCGCTCGACGTAGATCTCCAGGTGCAGCTCGCCCATGCCCGGAGATGATCGTCTCGCTCGTCTCCTTGTCGACGTGGACGCGGAACGTCGGGTCCTCGCGCATGAACCGGTTCAGGGCCTTCGAGAGCTTGTCCTGGTCGGCCCGCTTGTTCGGCGAGATCGGCCAGGTCGATGACCGGCTCGGCGGCGTAGATGCTCTCGAGCGAGAAGTTCGTCCCCTCGTCGCAGTACGTGTCGCCCGTGGCGCACTCGATGCCCATGACGGCGACGATGTCGCCGGCGCCGGCCGAGTCGATGTCTTCCTTCTCGTCGGCGTGGACGCGGAGGATCCGGCTGATCCGCTCCTTCTTCCGCTTGCGGCGTGTTGTAGTAGAACGTGCCCTTCTTGAGCGTCCCCTGGTAGATCCGCATGTAGGTGACCTGGCCGAACTGCTCCTCGACGAGCTTGAACGCCATCGCGACGAGCGGCGCGTCGGGGTCGGCGGCGAGGGGGACCTCGGCCATCCCGTTGTCGTTGTCCTTGGCGAAGATCTCGCGGTCGAGCGGGCTGGGCAGGTAGGCGGTGACGGCGTCGAGCAGGAGCTGCACGCCCTTGTTCTTGTAGGCCGAGCCGATCAGCACCGGGCAGATCTGGCTGGGCGATCGGTCGCCTCGCGGATCGTCTTGTGGATCAGGTCGAGCGGGACTTCCTGCTCTTCGAGCAGGAGCTCCATGATCTGGTCGGAGACCATCGAGAGCGCCTCGAGCATCTCCTGGCGGGCGCGCTCGGCCGTCTCGACGCAGCTCGGCCGGGATCGGCTCGCGGCGGACGTTCTCGCCCTTGTCGCCGTCGAAGTAGACGGCCTCGCGGTTGATCAGGTCGATGACGCCCTCGAAGTTCGATCTCGGCGCCGATCGGGATCTGGAGCGGGACGGTGGTCAGGCCGAGCTTGCTCTCGAGCTGCTCGATCACGTTGTCCGGGTTCGCGCCGGTGCGGTCCATCTTGTTGATGAACGCGAGCCGGGGCACGTTGTACCGCTTCATCTGGCGGTCGACGGTGATCGACTGCGACTGCACGCCCGCCACGGCGCAGAGGACCAGCACGGCGCCGTCGAGGACGCGGAGCGAGCGCTCGACCTCGACGGTGAAGTCGACGTGGCCCGGCGTGTCGATGATGTTGATCTTCTTGTCGTGCCACTGGACGGTGGTCGCGGCGGAGGTGATGGTGATCCCCCGCTCCTTCTCCAGCTCCATGTGGTCCATCTTCGCGCCTTCGCCCTTGACCTCCTTGATCGACGTGGCTCTTGCCCGAGTAGTACAGGACGCGCTCGGTGAGCGTGGTCTTGCCCGAGTCGATGTGGGCCGAGATGCCGATGTTGCGGACGTTGCGAAGGTTTTCCATTGGCGGTATCGTCGTCTCAGAGGGCTTCATCCCTCTGTCCCGTTGGGGACGCCGTGACTGGACCGGGCCGGGGAAAGATCAGCCCGCCGTCACGGGGCGGGCTGGGACGAATCGGACGGAGGGCACGCGGGGCGAGGGCCGTCGGGCAGTCTACCGGATCACCATGAGCATCGTGCGTAGGACCGGTGACGGTCGCGTGTTTCGGAGACCGTCCATCCTAGCAATCCCGCGCGCGGGTCAAGCCCGGTTGCCTCGGCCTTACCCCTATGATACGAACCGGGACAGTCCGGGTTCGGGGCATTTCGCCGCGATTCCCGGCCCGCTCTCGATCGATCCCGCTCGCCGAATACTTCCGAATGTCCGTGCGTCTGCGTAGAATAACCCTCCGCAGGGCGAGATTCCCCGCCTGAGCCTTTGACAGCCCCGCACCGCCCGGATAGTCTCTCCAGGACAACTGTCGGACGACAATGCGACGCCGCGAATCTCCCAACGGCCGGGCCGTCCGGCCCGTGCCCGGTCCGTCCCGCGACGTGGGAGGGTGAACGCGATGCCGACATCCCGGGGGAACGTGGCGGCTGGCGGCGCGGCCGTCGTCCTCGCCCGCCGCTGGCCGGGCCTGGCGATGCTGGTGCCGGGTGCGCCGCAGTGGCTCTGGCGGCAGCGCGAGCGGGCGATCCTGCTCGGCGGCTCGTACGCCGCGGCGCTGGGCGTCGGGGCCTTCGCCTGGGGGACGGCGGTGGGGGCGGCGCTGCTGGCCTTCGCCTACGCGGTGCACGTCGCCTCGGCGGCCGACGCGATCGGCGCAGTGGGCCTTCCCGGGCTTCGGCCGCCGGGTGCCGACGGTCGCGGCCGCGCCTGGCGCTGGCGGCGGCGGTCTACGGGCCGCTCGCCGTGCTCGGTGCCCTGGTCGCCTGGCCCGGCTCCGAGTCGCACGGGCCGCGGTCGGGCTTCGCCGTCGACCGCCTGGCCTACCGAGGCCGGGCCCGCTGCCCGGCCACGGGCGAGCACATCTGGCTCGCCCCGGGCCCCGGCGAGCGCGGCGGCCGGCTCGCGCGGGTCCTGGCGCGGCCGGGCGAGGAGGTCACCTGGTCGGCGCGGCCGGCTCGAGGTCGACGGCCGGCGGCTCCCCCTGGCACCGTTCCACCCGGGCGAGGAGCCCAAGGCGCTGGCCTTCACGGTCCCCGACGGCCACCTGCTCGTCGCCTACCGGACCGACGACCCGCTCGCCCCCCGCAGCTGGGAGCTCGTCGCCGGCCGGCCGCGTCGAGGGCCGGGCCTGGGCCCAGCTCTACCCGGTCTGGGAGCGCCGACTCCTTAATTAGTCCACGACGCGGGCCGCCCGGCCGGGAAAATGGACTGGGATCGCGACAAGCCCCGCCCGGTCCTGTTAAGATCCATGCAACCGCCGGGTTAGGGGCCGGTCTCGGCCGGGGTCGCAACCCGACCCGCGCGGGCACGTCTCCCCCTCCGAGACGCTCATGGACCGACTCTGGGCCCCCTGGCGGGCGCAGTACATCCTGGACTCGTCCGGCGCGGCCCGAGCCCGAGGGCGGCTGCTTCCTCTGCCGGGGCCTGGCCGGCCGCGACGACCGGGAGAACCTCGCTCGCCTGGCGCGGCGAGCACGCGGCGATCGTCCTCAACCGGTTCCCATACAATAATGGTCATTTACTCGTCGCCCCCTACGTGCATCAAGGGGCGGCTCGACGAGCTGGAGGGCCCGGAGCTGACCGAGCCCGGTCGAGACGCGTGCGGCGGGTCGTGGGCGTGCTCGACCGGATGATGCGGCCCCAGGGCTACAACGTCGGACTGAACCTGGGCAAGTCGGCCGGCGCCGGCCTGCCCGGCCACCTCCACTGGCACGTCGTCCCCCGCTGGGACGGCGACACGAACTTCATGCCCGTCCTCGGCCAGACCAAGGTCATCGTCGAGAGCCTCAACGAATTCTACGACCGGCTCGTCGACCGAGCTGGCCCGGGCGGCCGAGCCCGGGCCCGACGCCCGGCGCCGGCCCGGGTGTGGAAAGGTCGATTGCCATGCTGCTGTGGGTCATCAGGGCCGTCTTCGTCCTCGTCGTCGCCGGGCTCGACGTCCGGCTCGCCAGGGCCGTCGGCGGCACGGCCTCGCTGGATCTTCCTCTTCGGCGGCGTCTTCGCCCTGGCCATCGCCGTCGTCGTCGTCGACCTGTTCACCCCGCGCAAGAAGATCCAGACGATCTCCGGCCGTCTACCTCGGCCTGATCGTCGGCCTCTTCCTCAGCGACCTGCTCCAGAGCGCCATCGAGCCCTCGCTCGCCCTCTTGACGACCGACGAGGGCCTGCAGAAGGCCGTCACCGGCCTGATGACGATCATCATCTGCTACGTCTGCGTCAGCACCCTCCTCCAGACCAAGGACGACTTCCGGTTCATCATCCCCTACATGGAGTTCTCCAAGGAGGTGAAGGGGACGCGCCCGCTGGTGCTCGACACCTCGGTCGTCATCGACGGCCGGATCGCCGACGTGGCCGAGACCCGCGTCATCGACCAGCCGATGATCGTCCCGCGGTTCGTGCTCCAGGAGCTCCAGGGGATCGCCGACAGCTCCGACAAGCTCCGCCGCAACCGCGGCCGCCGCGGCCTCGACATCCTCAACAAGCTCCAGAAGCTCGCCGGCGTCGAGGTCAAGATCCACGACGCCGAGATCCCCGAGCTCGCCGGCATCCGCGAGGTCGACCAGCGGCTCGTCGTCCTCGCCAAGCACCTCGGCGGCCGGGTCGTCACCAACGACTACAACCTGAACAAGATCGCCCGGCTCCAGGGCGTCGAGGTCATCAACCTCAACGACCTGGCCAACGCCATGAAGCCGATCGTCCTGCCCGGCGAGGGCCTGATCGGTCAAGCTCATCAAGCGCGGCGAGGAGCCGGGGCAGGGGGTCGGCTACCTCGACGACGGCACGATGGTCGTCACCGAGCAGCGGCGGCCAGCACCTCGGCGAGACGATCCGCCTGACCGTCACGAGCGTGCTCCAGACCAGCGCCGGCCGGATGATCTTCGGCCGGATGGACGGGGCGCTGGGGCCGGGGGGGCCGTCGCGGTCGGTGAACACGCATGCTCATGATAACCCGGGGCGGCATGGGCCGTGACGACCGGGGCGTTCCCGTGTTCCAGAGCTATTACAGCGGTAGGTTCCGCGATATCTTCGGCCAGGCCCCGGGCCCGAGCGACGGCCTAGGGGGCGAGGCGACGCTTGCCGCCCTGGCCCGGGCCGGCCTCGTCATCCCCGCGGCCCTGTTCGACTACTATTCCCTGGCCGGTCGCCATTGGATCAACGAGAATCACAACCGCCTGCGGCCGATCGAAGCGCTGGAGTATATGGACGACACGCTCGTCTTCATGGAGGAGAATCAGTGCGTGGTCTTCTGGGGCATCCGGAGGGCTGATCTCGGGGAGGCCGATCCGGTCGTCTGGCAAGGCGTCAACGGCGAGCCGATCGAGTGGTATGCGGAGGACCATCGCCTGAGCCGGTTCCTGATGGCGATGTGGCAGTGGACCATGACCGGTGAGGATGTGCCGCCGGAAACGGGGCGGGCCGACTCCTAGCGGGTTCCAGGGCTTCCCGCGTAGGGCCGCAGCTGGCGCTTGTGGCTCTCGCCACCAGCCCTCGTTCCGCAGGTGCGCACCCCGGACGCCGCCCGGCCTCGGGCACACCCTCTTTGATTCTCGAATGCTGATCTCAGCGCGGCAAACCGCCCCCGCCGCCCCGCTCCGGCGCCGTAATCGGCACCTCCCGGCCGCCGATCGGTTCCTGGGAGGGGCTCGGGACGGACCCGAGCTCGCCCGCGCCGACCGAACCCGGCGCGACCGCCTCCGAGGCCTCCGACTCCGCCGGCTCATCGGGCGTATCTGCTTTGACATCATCACTTGTGGCTCGGACCCCGCCAGGTCCGCCCCCGACTTCTCCAGCGCGATCAGCTGCTGAATCGTCGCCCGCAGCGACCGATCGATCGCCATCTCGTAGCGATGCCGCAGCTTCCCCTCCTCCGAACCGTCGCAATACGCCGCCGCCACGGCGCGGCGCGCAACTCCGCCGGGTCGGGCATCGTGGCGCGGAGCTCGCGGAGCCGGGCGACCTTCTCGGCCACCGCACGCTTCAGCAGCTCGACGGCCGCCTCGCGCTCCTCCTCGGGGAGGGGGAAGATGACCACGCAGTGCCCGTAGTCGAAGCACGGGTTGTTCGCGAACTCGGCGTTGTTCGCCGCCAGCAGCCGCGCCGAGGCGCGGGGGATCGGCCCGGCGTTGTGCGGGTACTCGTCGAGGCGGTGGCGGGTCACGAGCATGAGCCGCTGGTGGTAATGCGGCTGGTCCCAGGCGGTCGGCCCGGCCTCGAGGGCGCGCTCGAGCTCGCCGCAGGAGGCGATGATGCGGTCGATGCCCGTGTCGCGTCCATCTCCAGCAGGCACAGCGCGCCGCCCGGGTCGGTGGCGGCGCGGGAGACGGCGCGGTCGGCGCGGTTGAAGCGTTCGAAGTCGAAGGCGTCGCCGGCCAGTTCGGCGCGGCGTCCGAGCCAGGCGGCCTCGGCCTTGACGGCCCGGTTCAGCCGCCACGAGGCGATCGCCGCCCGCCGGACGAGCACGGCGCGGGTGTGGCTCTGGGGATTCCAGTCGTTGTCCCAGGCCAGGAATTCGGCGTCTAGAGCCGCGGGGTCCTCGCCGGGGAGGATGAGGTGCACGGCGCAGAGGCCGTGGGTCACGCCGTTGAACTTGGAGACATTCTTGCCCTCGGGTGAGGTGGGGCCGCGGGATTTTGCCCCGTTGATTCGGCTCGCCTCGCGCTGCTTCTCGGAACGCATGGGTGTTCGGCCCTGAGTTGTGATCCTGGGGGTTCGCCGCGCGCGACGTCGCGCAGAGCATCTATCCCTAGGATCGTGAATCGGGCGGGGATCGTTCTCGGAAAAGCGCGGCACCGGTGGCTCCTGCCACCAGTCGGGCCTCCCGCCCGGACACTGGCGGGAAGGCCCGCCAGTGGCACCCGGCGAGCCACCAGTGCCACCCGGCCGCCAGCCACTGCCTCCGCCGGGTGGCCCGGACAACTTGTTGTCCGGTGGAGAAAAGGTGTCACCGGTGGAGAAAAGGTGTCAGAGGACGATCGGTTCGTGACACCTTTGTCTTTGCCCTTTCTTTGCACGATTCCTAGGATGAATCGGTTCCTGACATCTTTCTTTGCACGGCGAGGGATACCCTTGAGCGTCCAGAGCCTCCTGCACGGGTATATCAAGGAAGCCTGGCCCGGCGTCTCCGCGGGCGGTGACCCCGCACAGCGGGCGCGTCTGAATGAGGTCGCGGACGGCATCTGTCGTCACAACGACACGGTCCTCGGCGCCCTCCCCGATCGCGACGAGTGGCCGCCGATCTGCCGGCCGATGTTCGCCTGGCCGACGCTCGACGACCCGATGATCGGCATGATCGCCTTCCGGGCCCGGCTCTTCCACTTCGCGGCCTGCCAGAATCAGCTCGATCGGTACTTGAGCGAGTGGCTCGAGAAATTCGAGGGCCTGCTCCGCCGGCTGTACTGGGAGGATGCGTTCGTCCGGGTCGAGACGGGCTACATCGGCACGCACGAGTTCCGCTGGAGGCCGGCCGACGCCTGGGTCACTTCCCTCTGCAAGGCGGACGTCGGACCGATCGACGAATGGTCTTACACCGGCACGATCGATCGAGACGAGCTCGCCCGGTTGTAGGCGCGGACGCGAGGCCTCAAGGCTCGGATTCTTCGCCCCCCTCCCCGCCCATCCCGTCATACGGCGTCTTGCACCAGTGGCAGACGAGGATCTCGCCGCATTCCCCGCAGGTCAGCGGGACCTCGGGGCGGGATAGGGCGTCGTAGTGGGCCTGGGTCGGGGGCAGGTACGGGGTCCGGCAGGCGGCACATTCGAGCGGGCGGTCGCAGTAGGTGCAGAGCATCGGCGTCGCCTCATTCGAGGTCGGCGATGAGCGTGAAGGGGGTGACCCCGGCGCGAATCCTGATCTCCTTCGTCTCGCCGTCGCGGCGGACGCGGAGGGGGAGCATCTCGCCCGGCCTCGCGCGGCGGACGGCCGAGATCGCGGACTTCAGGTCGGCGACGGCGGCCCCGTCGATCGCGAGCACCACGTCTCCTTTCTTCAGGCCCGACTTCGCGGCGGGACCGTCCTCGAGGAAGTCCTCAACGACGATCCCCTTCGCCGGATCGGCCCCGAGCGCGACGCCGACGAAGCCGGGGGCCCCGTCGTCGGGCTCGCCCCGGGCGACGCGCCGGAAGACCAGCAGCCGCCAGCCGTCCCGGCCCCGGGTCGAGAAGAGGTGGGGCCGCTCCTTCACGCCGTCGGTCCGCCGGTTCAGGCAGACCTTCAGCGTCTCCTTCTCGCGGGCGTAGACGCCTTCGTAGGTCCGGTCCGACGCGAGGAAACGGAGGTCGATCGACCTCGGCGAGGCCGACGGGTCGGCCGCCAGCACGGCCAGCTCGGCGCCGCCGTAGCGGAGCCGGTCGCCGACGATCTCGCAGCGGGCCGGGGTGTCGACGGGATAGGCCTTGCCGTCGGACTCGACCGAGACGAGGGCCCAGCGGCCTTGCAGGTCGGGGGGCGCATCGCCTGCGGAGGCCGGCGCGAGGCTCGAGACGGCGATTAGAAGCGGTATGGCCACGGCTTTCACGGACCACCTCCGGCTCGGGGCATCCAATCTCGCTCCGCCGGTCCCGCGGCGGCCGACCGGGGAATGGCCGCGGAGCGGCCGGGGAGGCATTCCGCCGCGGGAGCGGCGGAACGAGTAGAGCGCCGCGGGAGCGGCCGAGCGAGGGAGTCAGGACAGCGCCTTCTCCGGCTTGAGGCACCGGCCGATCTGGCGGACGGCCTGCCGGAGCCGCTGCTCGTTCTCGATGAGGGCCAGCCGGAGGAAGCCCTCGCCGGTCTCGCCGAAGCCGCGGCCGGGGCTGACGGCGACGTTCGCCTCCTCCAGAAGCTTCATGGCGAAGTCGATCGAGCCCATCTTCGACCGCCAGGGCTCGGGGATCTCGGCCCAGGCGAACATGCCGGCCTTGGGCGTCTCGACGTTCCAGCCGAGCCGGCGGAGGCTCTCGACCAGCACGTCCCGCCGCTGCTGGTACTCGGCCACCTGGGCGACCCGCCCGGCCTCTCCATGCCGCAGCGCGACGATCGCGGCGACCTGCACGGCCTGGAAGAGGCCGTAGTCGTAGTAGCCCTTGATCGCCTTGAGCGCCCGAGCATCTTCCGATTCCCGGCCGCGAACCCGACCCGCCAGCCGGCCATGTTGTAGCCCTTCGACATCGTGGTGAACTCGCACCCGACGTCGATCGCGCCTGCGGCCGACAGGAAGCTCGGCACCTCGACGCCGTCGAAGCACGATGTCGCCGTAGGCGAAGTCGCTGATCACGAAGAAGTGGTACTTCTTCGCCAGCTTGACCACTTCCTCATAGAACGCCCGGTCGACGATCGTGCCCGTGGGGTTGTGGGGGAAGTTGAGGATCAGGATCTTGGGCCGGGGGAAGAGGCTCTCGCAGACCCTGGCGACATTCGACAGAAAGGCTTGCGGGTCGCGGACATCGAGCGTGATGACGTTGGCGGAGGCCAGGGCGACGGCGTGCATGTGGATCGGGAAGCTCGGCGCCGGGACCAGCGCGGTGTCGCCGGGCCCGAGGAGGGCCAGGCACATGTGGCTGAAGCCTTCCTTCGAGCCGATCGTGGCGACGACCTCGTGGTCGGGGTCGAGGGTGACGCCGAAGCGATTCGCGTACTTGGCGGCGACCTCGCGGCGGAGGTTGTAGACGCCCGCGGCGACGCTGTAGCGGTGGTTCTTGAGGTCGTGAGCGGCCTCGCAGAGCTTGTCGATGACCCACGGCTCGGGCGGGTCGGTCGGGTTGCCCATGCCGAGGTCGATGACGTCGACGCCGTCCCGGCGCTTGCGGTACTTGACGTCGTTGATCTTGCCGAACAGGTAGGGCGGCAGCCCCCGGACGCGGGGTGCGACCTCGAGGTCGAAGCCCTCGGCCGTGTCCGGGTTGGCGGTGTGGTCGATCATCGCGGCGGCGATCCTGTCCGTCGTGTTCGCGGGAGGGGGGCCGAGGGCCGGTCTGAGTTCAATCATAACGAGAGGGGCCCGCGGCCGCACGGGCTTCGGAGGGTCGCGGGGGCCTCGGCGATTTTTCCCGCACGTCGCGGCCGGGGAACGTCGATAGAAAGGAAGCCCCGGCACGACCTGACGACGCGAGCCAGCACTCCGAATCAACCCCGGCGCATCGGGTCTCGACCGGATCTCCATAAACGACGCGACCGGCGCCGGGCGATAAGCCGGGCGCCGGTCGTGTTCGTTGTGGGCGGACCGCTCGTCGTCACTGCGGCCGCGGGGCGATCGGCTGGCTGAGCCGCTTGGCCTGCTCGGCGACCTCGGGGGAGACGCCGGTGGGGGTGACGCTCGCCCGGGCCGGGGCGGTCGCGGCGGCGGGCGCGGCGGGCTTGGCGGCGGGCTGGCCGGCCATCAGCTTGACGTTCGCGTCGAGGCCCTCGCGGTAGGCCGGGTGCTCGGTCTCGCGGGCCTCCTTGAACGTCCCGGCCAGCGCGTTGTTGATCTCGGCGGCCTGCATCAGCTCCTCGAAGACCTTGGTCATCGCCTCCTTGGTCTTCACGTCCTCGAGCTGCTTGTGGAGCCCCTCGCGGACCAGCTTGTCCTTGGGGTCGACGTTCTTGGGCGGGTCGATCGACTCGCGCTTGAGGATGATCCAGGCCATCTCGTTGACCTGGATCGGGCCGGTGATGTCGCCGTCCTTGGGGGCGCGGTCGGGGTTCTTGTCCTTCGGGTCGCCGTCGACGAGCTGCTCGAAGGCCGGGTCGGAGACGCTCCGCGGCTGGGCGTGCCGCGCGATCGCCTCGGAGAGGAAGCCGCCGAGGGCCCGCGTCGACTGGTCGGTCGAGTACTTCTTCGCCAGGGCGGCGAAGGCCTCCGGGTTCTTCCGGAGCTCCTCCCAGATCTGGATCGCCTGCTGCTGCTTGTCGACGGTGATGATCCGGCAGTGGAGCCGGGCGCCGAAGTTGGCCTCGAAGGCGTCCTTCATGTCCTGCTCGGTCACCTGGACCCGCCCGGCGGCGAGCTTGCGGAGGGCGATGGTCGGGTAGATGATGTCGCGGGCGTACTGGGCCGGGCTGATCCCGCGCTCCTTGTCGAGGGTGCGGAGCCAGGCCTCGCGGCTCAGGCCGCCGCCGAGCCGCATGGCGATGTCGTCGATCTCGCGGTCGATCTCGGCCTGGGTCACGTCGAGCTTGCGCCGGCGGATCTCCTGGTCGATGAGCTTGCGGGCGATCAGGGTCTCGAGGATCTCCTGCCCCTTGCGGACGATGCACTCGTCGGCGAGCTGGGCGCGGGTGATCGACTCGCCGTTGACGACCGCGATCGCGTCGCGTCGGGTTGACCGGCACGGCGGTGGTGACGAGCCTGGGCTGCTCGTTCCGCTGGAGCCGGACCTTCGGCTCGGCGGCCTCGGGCGGCTGCGGGGCCTGCACCTGGGCCTGCCCGCGCGGCCCGCGTCCCCCGGCCTGCGGCTGCTGCGCCATCACGAGGGACGAGCCCCCGAGCGCCACCGCGACGATGAGCATCCGACGCCATCCGCGCCCGCTATCCCTGGCGATCATCGCCTGGTCCCTCCGTGAACCGATGCGTGAGCCGGGAAAAAACGCTCAAGTCCCGGCGGCAATCGGCCGAGACGATAGGCCGGGGGGCGGATTCGGTCAATGGCAAAAGACGCTGTGCGACCGATGCTCCGACCGACCCGCAGGCGCCCTTCTCAGGTCCGGAGGACGCAAAGAATTAACCGGCCTCTCAAGAGCGCCGAAGTTGCCTACGGCCCTTCTCTTGCCATGTGGAGCGTCCCATGTCGTCGCGCCGAATCGCCTTCCTCGCCGTTCCCGCCCTGATACTGGTCACAGCCGAAGCGGCGTTCGCCGGCGGGGAGAATTCCCCGGCCGGTAAAATCTACAAACTTTCGTATGTAGATAGCAATTTTCCCCCGATGACGATGCTTTTCAAGGAGAACGGCACCTATTCTCTCGTATCTCCGGACGGCACCAAGACCGCCGGGCTGTGGTCGATGGAGGAGGACACCCTCCGCTTCCACAAGGGCAAGAATGCGATCTATACGGTGGTCGAGAACTTCAAGAGCGAGGGAAAGAATGTCGGGGTGTGGAACAATGCCGTGAATTGCTCCCTGGATTTCCTGTTCGATTGACGCCCACCCGGCCCGGCGAGCCTTCCACCGGAGCCAGCATCAGACGAGCCAGCTTCGGCCGTCCTCGCGATGCTCGACCTCGATCCGCGGCGTCGGATCGCCCGCCACGAGCCGGAACGCCAGCGGCACGACCTCGCTCGCGACCGGCTGCGAGTCCTCGACCGTCGACTTGCCGACGAGCTTCAGCTCGCCCTCATCGAGCCGATACAGCTCGACGGCCCAAGGGTCGCGGTCGACGACCATCATCTCGCGGACGCCGATCTTCGCGTAGAACGGCCGCTTCTTCCGCGAGCGGTCGCCGCGGCTGACGACCTCGATGAGGAAGTCGGGGCCGCCGAGCCAGTGGGTCTCGCGGATTCTCGAGACGCTGTCGTGATAGCGGAGTGCGACGTCGGGTATCCGATAGTTCCGCCTCCAGCCGTGCTCGCGATCGCTCACGACGATGTTGAGCCTGACGTCGACCGAGCCGGTCCGGCCCAGGGCGTCGTGGAGAAGGAAGGAAAGACCTGCGACCAGCCTTTGATGGTCGTTATCAAACGGTGCTGCCAGGATGTAGACGCCGTTCCAGACCTCGTCGAAGCGGTCGACGTCCCGAGCTCGCCGGCCCCGGAGCAGCCGGCGCTTCAGCCAGGGATCGGTGACGAGGACATCCAAAGCCCACCCCCGATCAATGCAGCCTCGGGTCCGTCGCCGCGATGATCGTGCTGACGGCCTGCTTGTTGAAGCCCTTGTAGCCCTCGGTGCGCTGGAGGTTCTCCAGGTGGCTGCCGATGGCCCCCTCGGCGAGGAACTTCGCGTGCTGGTCGGCGTCGATCCAGCCGAGGGAGAGCAAGCGATCGGCGCGATGCTTCGAGACGGCCCAGCGCTGGCCGGCGGTGAAGGCCTGGCGGAGGAACGGGAAGTCGGAGAACGGCTTCATCGTCTCGACGTCGGCCTCGGCCTTGAGGCTGTCGCGGAGCCGGTCGAAGTCGAACTGGCCCTCGAGGTGGTGCATCCCCGCCTCCAGGATCGACTCGCCGTGCAGGCCGACCCAGAGGCCGACCGTGTTCGGCCTCGGCAGGTCGGGCAGGGCGTCGTGGGCGAAGTCCTGATCGGCCTCCTCGGCCGCGAGGTCGAGGTCGGCGAAGATCACGACGCCGGTCGTCGGATGCTCGACGATCTGCGCGCCCCAGCCCGCGTTCTCGCCCGCGTGGTACCGCTCGCGGAGCGTGAACCCGAGCCGCTCGAACATCGCGATCAGCCGGGGGAAGAAGCGTCGGGACGAGCGGAACGTGTGGTGGTCGTGATTGGCCCAGCCCAGCCCGAGCCGATCCTGCCGAGCTTTCTGGACCTGCGCGGCCCGGTTTCGCGAGGTCCAGTAGTCGCGCTCGACCTCGAAGATGAGATGGCAGGCGAGGTCGGGGCTGCCTGCCAGCTCGATCGTGCGTTCGAGCGCCTTCTCGGCCGCGTCGAAGCCCTCGGCGTCGTCGTCGAACCGCCGCCGGCGGGTCTGCCAGACCTCCCGGGCCGCGATGGCGTCGCGCGCCGCGTGGGGGACCATCCGGCCGATCCGGGCCATGTCGCCCGAGAACGGGTCGAACCCGAGATACCCCCGCCGCTCGACGACCGCGAACGACGTGGGCGTGCCGCACGACCTGGCCAGGCGGTAGGGTCCGAGCGGGTATCCGTAGATCTCCAGCCCGAGGTCGTGGGCCTCGGAGAAGTCGGCGATCGACTCGACCTTGATCGCGACCTCCAGGACCTCGTCATCCCCCCCGGGCACGACGGCGATCATCGGGAACATCCCGCCCTCGTGACGGAAGACGGGGGCGCTGACGGCGTACGTCTCCGCCCGCCTCGCGTAGCCGAGCCCCGCGAGCGTCCGCGCCAGGCCGGGCTGCTCAGCGACGACCAGATGGTCGACCCAGTCCTTGAACCGGGTGCTGGTTTCGGTCGTCATACGTTCGGAGAGCTTTGCGGCGAAGTCATTCCCTTCGAGGGCCCTGGCAATCAGGCCGTCGACGAAGGCCTCGGTCTCCGGAAAGCGCCGCCAGTTGAAGGCGGGGGCGGGGGGGGATTCGAGGGTGGTGGGCATCGATATGTCTCTTCGATGAATGTCCCGTAAGGTCCGCTGTGCGGACGTCCTCGATTCGCGGCCATCGACTGCCGGACGTTCGCACAGCGGACCCTACGAAAAGCGGAGCCCCGTCTCAACTCATCGCCGACAACTTCGTCTCCTCCAAGGTCGACCCCTCAACCTCCTCCATCACCCGCCCCAGAATCCCCAGCGCCACACCAACCTGCCTCGAAGTCAGGCACAGCGGCGGGCAGAACCGGACGGTGCTCGCCCCGCACGGCAGGAGGAGCAGGCCGTGGTGATAGGCCCGGTCGACGATCGCGTCGCGGAGGTCGGGGTCGGGGCTGCCGTCGCGCTGGACTTCCATGCCGAGCATCAGGCCCAGGCCGCGCACTTCCTTGACCATCGACGGATGCTGCGTCGCCAGCTCCTCCAGCCCGGCACGAAGCTGGCCGCCGCGGACCTCGGCGTTGCGGCGATATCTCGATTCGACCAGCGAAATCGTCGCCAGCGAGGCCGCGCAGGCGACCGGGTTGCCGCCGAAGGTCGAGGCGTGGCTGCCGCTGGGCCAGTCCATGACCTTGGCGTCGGCGACGATCGCGCCCAGGGGCAGGCCGTTGGCGATGCCCTTGGCCAGACAGAGAATATCGGGCGCGACGCCCCAGTGCTCGCAGGCGAACATCTTGCCGGTGCGGCCGAAGCCGGTCTGGACCTCGTCGAACACGAGCAGGATGCCGTGCTCGTCGCAGAGGGCGCGGAGGCCGGGCAGGAAGTCGGGCGGGGGGACGATGTAGCCGCCCTCGCCCTGGATCGGCTCGACGAAGATCGCGGCCAATTCGTCGGGCGGGCAGGTCGAGCGGAGGAGCGTCTTCACCGACTCGAGGTCGCCGTAGCGGGCGTGCTCGATCTCGGGGACCATCGGCGCGAACCCGCGGCGCTGCATGGGCTTCGAGCCGCTCAGGGACATCGCCCCGTAGGTCCGACCGTGGAACGCGCCGAGGAACGACAGCGCCCGCATCCGCCCGGTGTGCCGGCGGGCGAGCTTCAGGGCCGCCTCGTTCGACTCGGCCCCGCTGTTCGTGAAGAAGACCCGCTTGGGGTTCGGGCCGGGGGCGATCCGGGCCAGGACCTCGGCCAGGCGGATCTGGGGCGTGTAGTAGAAGTCGGTCCCCGACATGTGAATCAATCGCCCGGCCTGGCGGCGGATCGCCCGGACGACACGAGGGTGGCTGTGGCCGACGGCGGTGACGGCGATCCCGGCCGTGAGGTCGAGGAAGCGGTTGCCGTCGAGGTCCTCGATCATGCAGCCCTTCGCCCGCCGGACGACGAGCGGGTACACCCGCGTGTACGACGGCGACATCACGGCGTCGTCGCGCTTGAGCCACGAGGCGGCCTTCGGGCCGGGCAGGGGGCCGAGGATCCGGGGCTCGTCGCGGTGGAGCGGCATCATGGGCGGGACCCTCCGGCGATGGGGGACAAGACGCACGTCGCGGGCCGACGGCGGCCCCGCGGCGATCGATCCGAAATCGGGCGGGACGGGGCCGAAAGCTCGGCGCGTCGCCGGTGCGGCGTCGTTGAGCCGGCGCGAGGAGGGGCGGGCCGGCTCGGTCGCCATCTTGATTATCGCGGGGCTTCGCGGATAGGTCAAACCGCCGCAGTTCCGCCGTTCACCGCGTGCGACATGGCCTTCGGACATCCGGTCGGCGATTTCGACCTTGCCATTTCGGCGGGAATCGACCATGACTTCCGGCCTCACGGCCGCCCGGCGCCGGACCGCCGACCGTCCTCGCGGAGACCCTCTCGACCATGTTCCGTCGGCGCGTGATCTCCTTCGATGGACGCCCGCAGCACGTCCGGCCCGACAGCCCAGACTACGACCGGTGGGGGTCGGTGCCGCTCATGACGTTCGACGACGGCGATGGCCTCGTCCCGGCGTTCAACCTGCCCGAATACGTGCGCTGGGCGTCGGCCAACGCGATCGACATCCACCTGCTGATGATCCACAACGCGCGGGCCAAGCTCATCGCGACGTACCTGCCCGAGGCCCGGGTCATCGTCGACCTCGGCGCCGCGGCGGGCTCGATCCATCGGCTCGGCTATCCCTACAAATTCGACAAGCTGATCGCCGTCGACCTGCCGCCCGACGACCGGCACGACCTGTACCGCGAGAAGGCGATGGTCGACGTCGAGACGCCGTACGGCACGGTCACGTCGCTGTACAGCAGCATGGACGACCTGAGCGCGATCGCGACGGGCTCCGTCGACCTCGTCTGGTCGGGACAGAGCATGGAGCACATCACCGAGGAGCAGGGCGACCGCGTGTGCGCCGAGGTCCACCGCATCCTCAGGCCCGGCGGCCAGTTCTGCCTCGACACGCCGAACCGGCTGATGACCGAGATCCACCTCGCCGGCTACTTCCCGTTCAGCCACCCCGAGCACAAGGTCGAGTACTACCCCGACGACCTCCAGAGGAAGCTCATCGCCGGCGGCTTCACGATCGTCGAGGCCCTGGGCCTGTGCGAGATGATCCGGACCCGGCGCAAGGGCGCGATCGACTATCGCGACTTCTACGCCAGCTCCGGCGTCAACTCGAACGTCAACGGCTCTTATATCCAGTATTATCGATGCGTCAGGACCTGCGACCTCCCGCGGCAGGCCGACGGGTCGCCGGCGCCGGGGATCGCGCTCGAGCCCGTGGAGCGGAAATACCGCGTGCCGCGCGGTCGGTGGCAGAAGCTGATGGACCTCTTCCTCAAGGACTGACCGGCGGCGGGGTCCGCGGTCATCCCGCCCGGCTCGACTCGTCGCCCTCGCGGTTCTTCTCGTCGGGCGGCACCCAGTCGGCCTTGAGGCCGGCCTTGGTCCGGAGCGCCTCGAGGCGGCCCTTCTGCTCGGCCCGGCTGGCGTCGCGGGCGGCCTCGTTGAAGTAGGGCATCGAGAGGCCGAGCGGGCCGTAGAGGCCGGAGAAGGTCGCGGGCTCGCGACGATCGAGCGTGACGACGTAGTAGTTCGCCTTCGGGCACGTCGGGCTGCACGGTCACGTCGCCCGGCTTGAGGTCGAAGATGGCCGAGCGGAGCGCGTCGCCCGCGTCGGGGATCTGCGGCAGCTCGGCCGGCGTCGGCGGGCCGAACTGGAGGCCGGGGCCGGGGATCGGCAGGCCCGAGCGGAGCCTCGAGACCGCCTCGATCGCCCGCACGGGGCGGCCCTCGACGATGTCGGCCTTGAACTTCGCGCCGTCCTTCTTGACCGTCTCGGCGAGCTTCCTCGCCGCCGCCTCGGCCAGCGCCCGGGCCTTGTCGAGCCGCCAGGCGGCGACCACCTCGGGCCGGACCTCGTCCAGCGGCGCGACGTGCGCGGGGGCGTCCTCGAGCTTGCGGGCGAGGAACCGCCGGCCGTCGGGGTCGACGAACTCGAGCGCCTCGTACAGCGGCGACTTGGCCGCGAAGACGACGTCGGCGAACTTGCCGTCGCCCCGCGCGTTGGGGTTGCTCCCCTGCGACGCGCCGGCGACCTGGCCGTAATGCTTGGCCTGCTCGGACGAGAGCAGGGGCGTGACCTCGTGGCCGAGCCCGCTCTCCTTGGCCAGGCCGTCGAGCGGGGGCGGCACGGGGACGGTCACGAGCCGCGTCGAGCCCTCCTTCTTCAGCTCGTCGTTCTCGTCGACCGCGCGGTGGTAGGCGTCGGCCGCGTCGTCGACCTTGCGGCTGATCTTGTCGAAGGTCTCGGTGATCTGCTCCTGCGCCCGCTCCTTGGCGAGCGAGCCGGCCAGCGAGTCCTTCACGGCCGCGAACGGCGTGTACCGCGGCGGCGTGAGCGCGGCCTTGGGGTCGTCCTTGAACAGGTCGGTCGGCAGCGTGCCGACGATGGCGAAGTCGTCCTTGTGGGCGTCGTAGTACGCCTTCAGGTCGGCCTCGGTGAGCTTGGACTGGATCTGCTTGGCCAGCGCGGGGCCGTCGGCGGTGAGGACCTCGAGCTTGACCTTGCGCGGGACCTTGAAGCCGGGCGTATCCTTGGCCGGGTCGGGCAGGACGTCCTTGTATTTGTCGTAGAGCGCCTGGATGTCGGCGTCGGTCGGCTCGCCGACCTTGTCGAGGAAGTTGGCGGCGGGGAACGAGACGAAGCGGAAGCTCGAGCGCTCGTTCTGGTCGCGGTAGGCCTGGTAGACGTCGAGCGGGGTGACGAGCGGGCCGCCGCCGATCCGCGCGGCCTCCTGGAGGCGGACCTGCGAGGCGAGGCTGGCGAGCACCTGCGAGCCGCCGACGTCGGGCCCGAGCTGGGCCATGGCCATGTTGAACAGCTCCTTGTTCATCGGCAGGCCGAGGTAGCGCGCCGGTCATCTGCTTGAGCCACGACTGGGCGAACTCGGGCGTGTCGGGGATGCCCAGCCGGTCGGCCTCGCGCTTCAGGAGCAGGGCGTCGACCATCTCGCGGTTCGAGTAGCCGCCGAACGGCATCGGCCCGAAGCCCAGCCCGCTCATGAAGCGATTGGCCAGCCCCCGCTGCTCCTGCATCGCCATCACGTCCGAGCGGTAGACGGGCTTGTCGTTGAGCTCGGCGACGACCACGTTGCCGTCGCGCGGGCCGCCGCGGTTCGAGAGGCGGTAGAGGCTGTCGGACAGGACGAACCCCGACATCGCCAGGACCGCGATGATGGCCAGCATCTTCTTCTGGTGTCGGCGAAAGACCGCGAACGGCATGGCGTCCTCGATGGGGGCTCGTGGTATCCAGGATCGATGAGGATCGTGCCGAATCGGCGCGAGGGAGCGTACTAATGGAAAGGTAAGCGGGGGAAGAGCGGAAGGCAAAAAGCAGAAGGCACAAGGCACGAAGAAAGAAGGGCGGCACCGCCATCGTTCGATCCGGATCTGCTTTCTGCCTTGTGCCTTTTGCCTTCGCTCCTCCGTCCCCAGCCGGCTCATTCCGAGCGTAGCTCGGCCCGCCCCACCCCTTGACAGCGCCGGATACGCTAGCTTATTGAAAGGCGCGGCCTCCGGTCACCGGCCCAAACCGTAGTGTACCAGGAAAGGTCGCGAGGACAACGCCAAACGTCTACGCCCGTTTCACCCGACGGATCGACCGAACCGAGCGGGGGCGAGCAGGATAGGATAACAACGTGGCCCGTAAGTCTGCCCAGTCCGCCGACCGCAAGACGACGAAGTCACCCGCGAAGAAGGCCGCACCCAAGGCGTCGCCCGCCAGGCTGAAGGCGGCCGCCGACGCCCCGGCCGCGCCGGCGCGATCGGGCCGGAGCCTCGTGATCGTCGAGAGCCCGAAGAAGGCCAAGTCGATCAACAAGTTCCTCGGCTCGGGCTACGTCGTGAAGGCGAGCATGGGCCACGTCCGCGACCTCCCCAAGCGCACGCTCGGCCTCGACGTCGACCAAGGGCTACGCGGCCGTCGTACGAGATCATGCCGGCCAAGAAGGAGCACGATCGACGAGCTGAAGCGCGAGGCGGCCAAGGCCGAGCATGGTCTACCTCGCGACCGACCCCGACCGCGAGGGCGAGGCGATCGCCTGGCACCTCCAGGAGGCCCTCGGCCTCCCCGACGACCGCGTCCGCCGCGTCCTCTTCTTCGAGATCACCGAGAAGGCCGTCAAGGAGGCGTTCAACCACGTCGGCCCGATCGACATGGACAAGGTCAACGCCCAGCAGGCCCGGCGGTTCCTCGATCGGTTCGTCGGCTACGAGCTCATCGCCCTTGCTCTGGAAGAAGGTCGCCCGGCACCTCAGCGCCGGCCGCGTCCAGTCGGTCGCCGTCCGCCTGATCGCCGAGCGCGAGAAGGAGATCAGGGCGTTCGTCTCCGAGGAATACTGGAAGATCACCGCCGCGCTCTCGCCCGGTCGGCAAGACGGAGGAGGCCGACCGCTTCGCGGCCGAGCTGGCCGAGTGGAAGGGCGCGAAGTTCTCGGCCAAGAACGAGACCGACGCCCGGGCGATCCGCGACGCCCTCGCCTCGCCGACCTACACGGTGCCAGAGCGTCGAGGAGATCGGAGAAGCTCGACAAGGCCGACGCCCCGTTCAAGACCAGCACGCTCCAGCAGCAGGCCGCCATCCGCCTCCGGTTCTCCGGCAAGCGGACGATGAAGGTCGCCCAGGAGCTGTACGAAGGGCATCGACGTCGGCGGCGACGGCCCCGTCGGCCTCATCACCTACATGAGGACCGACAGCCTCCGCGTCTCCGACGAGGCGCTCACCGGCGTCCGCGACCTGATCGGCTCGAGTACGGCGACCGCTACCTGCCCGCGAAGCCGAACAAGTACGCCGCCGGCAAGATGGCCCAGGAGGCCCACGAGGCGATCCGGCCGACCGACCTGGCGCTCGACCCCGAGACGATCAAGGGCAAGCTGTCGATCGACCAGTACAAGCTCTATCAGTTGATCTACCGCCGATTCGTCGCCAGCCAGATGACGCCGGCCGTCTTCGCGGTGACGAACGTCGTCGTCGAGGCGGGCGAGGGCCTGTTCAAGACCCAGGGCAAGATCCTGAAGTTCGACGGCTACCGCCGCGTCCTCGCCGCCGGCCGGCAAGCAGGAAGATCAGCTGCTGCCGCTCGTGACGGTCGGCGAGACGCTCGACCTCCACGACGCTCGACCCGACCCAGCACTTCACCCAGCCGCCGCCCCGTTACACCGAGGCGACGCTGATCAAGGCGCTGGAGAAGGAGAACATCGGCCGGCCGAGCACCTACGCGCCGATCATCCAGACGATCCAGGACCGGCTCTACGTCGAGCAGAAGGAGCGGCGGTTCTTCGCCACCGACCTGGGGATGATCGTGACCGACCTCCTGGTCGAGCACTTCCCCAAGATCATGGACCTGAAGTTCACCGGCCACATGGAGGACGAGCTCGACGACATCGCCACGGCCAAGGAGGACATGGTCAAGGTCCTCGACGAGTTCTACCACCCGTTCCAGGAGTCGCTGAAGCTGGCCGAGACGCAGCATGCAGCGGGTGACCGTCCCGTCGTCCGAGGTCTGCCACGAGTGCGGCGCCCCGATGGTGGTGAAGTTCAGCGAGGACCGGCCAGTTCCTCGGCTGCTCGAAGTACCCCGAGTGCAAGGCCACCCGCCCGATGGAGGGCGGCCCCGCGCCGCGGCCGTCGAGACCGAGCACAAGTGCCCGAAGTGCGGCAAGCCGCTGATGCTCCGCGAGAGCAAGCGCGGGCCGTTCCTCTCCTGCTCGGGCTACCCCGGCTGCAAGGAGTCGTTCAACCTCGACGCCGAGGGCAACCCCGTCCCCTCCGTCGTCGAGACCGACCACGTCTGCGACAAGTGCGGCAAGCCCGATGGCCCTGCGCCAGGGCTCGCGGGGCGCGTTCCTCGGCTGCACCGGCTATCCGAAGTGCCGGAACACGATGCCGGTCGACGACAAGGGCAAGCCGGTCAAGCCGGTCACGGTCGACGTGAAGTGCGAGAAGTGCGGCGGCCCGATGGGCGTGAAGCAGGGTCGTCGCGGGCGCGTTCCTCGGCTGCCTGAACTACCCCAAGTGCCGCAGCACCGCGCCGATCCCCGACGACCTCAAGGAGCAGCTCGGCGACGCTCGCCACGTCGGCCCCGGCCGCGTCGAACGGCGTCCGACCTCAAGACGATCGAGGTCGGCCGAGACCTGCGAGAACTGCGGCGGCCCGATGACTCGTCCGCAAGGGCAAGCGCGGGTTCTTCCTCGGCTGCGCCAAGTACCCCAAGTGCAAGGGGACCAAGGAGCCCGGCGAGGCGACCCTGGAGAAGATCATGGCCGTCACCGGGGCGTGACTTGAGGGGAGGATTACCCCTGCGGGCGGCCGTGGCCGCCCGCCAGCCCATATTTCCCGACTCCTGGCTTCTTAAGAGTCGGACTTCGACGTATACCGCTCATGCGCGGCATCGACGATCTCCATCTGGAAGGCCATCCAATGAAGTCGACATGGGTGCTCGTCACGCTGGTGTTCCTCGCCCTTTTCACCGTGGCGGCACGTGCCGACGGCCCGCCCCCGGGATTGAAAGGTCCCGAGTATTTCGTCGACGTGAGGCTCAAGAACGGCGACAAGGACCTGGGCGAGAGGAAGATCAAATGGGATCCGGGGGCCTCGGGGACAAATTTCTCAAAGGCCGACGCCAAGGCGCTAGGACTGCTGGATGCGAACGGCGATCCGGTCCCCGACCTGACGAACCCGAACGGCCATATCAGGGGCATGGGCGTAGATGGTAAACTTGGGGATCCCGAGTCTGTCTCCATCCAACTGACGGTGTCGGCCACGGGGAAGGATGACAAGGGGAAGGATAATGGAGACACGGTGACTGCACCCGACAAAAAGCCCGTCAGTTATCCCCCTAAGGACTCGGGTGATGTGAAGAGCCTGTTCGGGACGAATATCATCGCCGAATTGCCGCAGGAGAAGCGCACGCCAACGGGCGGTATCAGCTACTCGGCCGCGCCGGCGCCGAACCCGACCATGACCATCCCGGTCCATGCGCCCGGCATCATCAATCTTTACGACGTGACGACCGGCCAGCCCGTCCAGGATCCCCTCCTCGCCAATTCCCTCCTGACCATCGACGGCGCGCTGATCCGCGGCCCGACGACGGTTACGACCACCGACCTGGTGTACGACCCCGGTTCCCAGTACACGATCATCTCGCAGGGCCTGGCCAACCTCCTGGGCCTCACGGCCGTGGGCACGTACGACATGGCCGGCGAGGACCCCGACACGCTCTCGACATTGACCTACGAAGGATTCCTCAGCGATTCAAATACGAGTCCATTCACCATCGTGAATCTCTCGTCGATCTCGCTACCAACGGAGAGCGGAGGGTTCCTGGATTTCACGAATGTGCTGGCCCTGGTCAATCCGAATTCCACCGCGACCGCCAACCTGTTCGGGTCGAATGTGTTCGCGAACGCGAATCTGAATGCGTATGACGACTACGCATCCGGGACGGTGCAACTCGAGCCCGTGCCGGAGCCGGCCTCGGCGTTGCTGCTGGGGATTGGCACGCTAGGCCTCGCCGGCTGCGCGGGTCGCCGGGCTTTCGGCGTCGCCTCGCGGGCCCGATCATCCCGCACGGCACCGGGGCCGGGCGAGGCAACGCCGGCGCCGATGGTGGTTGCCACGCGCGGCCGAGCGGCCGCGTAACATGGGCACGTTTGACTGGCCATACTGGCCGGGCTATCTCCCACATGGCCACGCGGACGTGGCCATGCCACCCGGCCGAAGTGCCGCAACATGGTTCCCGTGGACGACCAGGGCGAGTCGGCCAAGCCGGTGATCGCGGACGTGAAGCGCGAGACGTGCGGCGGCCCGATGCTCGTCCGCAAGGGCAAGCGCGGGTTCTTCCTCGGCTGCGCCAAGTACCCCAAGTGCAAGGGGACGAAGGAGCCGGGGGAGGCGACCTTGGAGAAGATCATGGCGGTGACGGGGGCGTGATCCGTCGGAGTCGCCGGCTCGCTCGCCGTCGCTCCGTGGGCGTCAGGCCGGGTGACCCCACTCGCGAATCTGATAAAGCGCGCGGACTTCCGCGGAGGCGGCGTCGAAGTCGCGGGCCCAGCGGAGCCCGCGCTCGCGGAGAATGGCGGCCGTCGACGCGTCCGGACGATATTCCGGCCGCGTGCGGCGGTGGCCGCGCCAGGCGAAGTTGGCGGGGCAACCCGCCGCCACGCCCGCGAGGGACAGGGCGCGTTGCGCGTGGCCTTCGTCGTCGCCGGCGATCGCGCGGGCCGCTTCGATCTGGACCGCCCAGGCGAACCACATCAGGTCGCTGTCGAGGTTGTTGCGGCCGGCCGTCCGCTTTCGCGGATCATCGTCGGCGATCCGCAGCTCGCGCTCGGTCGCCGGTGGGAGCATGTCGGCGGCGAAGAGGAACATCCCTTCGAGATAGTCGCCGCGGACACGCGGGTCGGAGGGGTCGCCGTAGTGCTCGGCGAAGAGGCGCGCGAGGAGCGCGTCGACCTCCATCACGGCGGCCACGACGTCCGGGGAGCGGATCTCGTCGACAAAGGCGGAATAGGGGCCGGCTCCGAGAGCGTGCCGCGTCCAGGCGACGAAGGGGGCGGGGTAGCGTTCCGCCGGGAGGAATCGGGTGAGCAGCCCGGCCTCTCCCGCCCCGTCGCCGAAATAGAACCGGCCCCGGGTCTCGGGGTGATAGACGTCCCAGTACTCCGTCCACGCGTCGAGCTCGTGGAACCAGGCGGCGTGCCGTCGGACGTCGTCGGACCCTCCCCGGGGGTCGGCCGCTCCGGGGAGGTGTGACCCGACGGCGGTCATCCGCCGACGATGATGATCGCGCCTTCCTTGCCGCTTTCCTTTAGGTGCGCCGCCAGTTGCTTCTGGACGAACTCGGCTAGGCCGCGGGTCGTGGCGTCCGCGAGGCCCGGCGTCTTCAGCCGCGGCGCCTCGGCGATGATCTGGAGCGCCGCCGTCACCTCGGCGAGGGACTCGATGCCCCATCCGCCGACGTGATGCCAGCCGTTAGGCCCATAGACCCAGTACCCTGCGTCGCTGCCGACAGTTCCCAAGACGATGAGGTTCAACATCCGACCGACTCCCGGCCCCCGGGTGTCGCCAGACGGCCGAGGTGGGGGGTTGAATCCCCGGCCGCTTCGCCCTGCGATGGGTAGCGACCCCGGTCGTACCGCGGCCCGACCGGTCCGTCAAGCAGATAATGGTGCTTGCTAGATTCTTATTCCAAGTTTTCAAAAAAACTCAACATATCCCCTGAGAGAGCGCCTCCCGAGATGGACAGTGGCCGATGCGGCGCACCGGCCGGGACCGTCGCGCGGGCGGCCCCGGCCAGTCCGCCGAGATCAGTGGCTCGAAGGCGGCTGCAGCCACGGCTTCGAGAGCTTGTCGTCACGACCGGTCGACCAGTCCGAGTGGCCGGAGCGGGGCGTCTTGCTGCTGTGGAGGAACTTGTGGAACCAGCTCCGGATCGGACCGCGCTCGGGCTCCGACGCGGCGGGCGGGGGCGTGGCGCCCATGCCGGGGGCCTGGCGGCCGACGGGCGGGTCCTGGGCGTGGGACGACGGGGCGGCCAGCGCAAGGCCGGCGGCCACCACGGCCGTGCTGACGATCGACGTGCGGACGCGGTTCATGGGATCTCCTCCTGAGACAGGGGACGTCAGGGCGTCCCCATGGAGATTCCTTCGGACCGCCCGCCGTGAGAACTTGACCAATCGACACGACCGCGACGATCGGCGCGACCGGCCGATCAGCCGAGCACGGGGTTCAGGCCCATGTTCTTCCGCATCTCGGCGCGCTGCTTCTCGTAATTCATCAGCAGCTTGCGGTCGCGGAAGTGCTGCCGTTCCTTCTTCGCCTGGGCGGTCAGGACGAGCCGGCGCCAGCCGGGGCTGGTCAGCTCGCCGCGGTCGCGATAGCGCTTGCGGAGGCGGATCGGCGGGCTTCTCGCCGAAGGCCTCGATGATCTCGTCCTCGACGCGAGACGAAGAACTGGCAGTAGCCCGGGTCGCCCTGGCGGGCGCAGCGGCCGGCGAGCTGGCGGTCGATCCGCCGCGACTCGTGCCGCTCGGTGCCGATGACGTGCAGGCCGCCCATCGTCGGCGACGCCCGGCGCCGAGCTTGATGTCGGTGCCGCGGCCGGCCATGTTCGTCGCGACCGTCACCTTGCCCGGCTGGCCGGCCTGGGCGACGATCTGGGCCTCGATCTCGTGGTTCTTGGCGTTGAGGATCTGGTGCTCGATCCCCGCCGTCGTTCAGCAGCGCGCTGAGCTTCTCCGACTTCTCGATCGACCGCGTGCCGATCAGCACCGGCACCTGCGACGCGTGCCAGTCGACGATCTGCTCGGCCACGGCGCTGGAACTTCTCGTCCTCGGTCGAGAAGACGCGGTCGGTGACCCAGACCCGCTTGCCGGGCCGATTCGTCGGGACCTTGAAGACGTTGACCTTGTAGATCCGCCGCAGCTCGCGCCGCGTCGCTCGACGCCGTGCCGGTCATGCCGGCGAGCTTCTTGTACCGCTTGAAGAAGTCCTGCACCGTGACCCGCGCCGCCGTGATCGTCTCCAGCGTGACCTCCAGCCGCTCCTTGGCCTGGATCGCCTGGTGGAGCCCGTCCTGCCACTGCCGGCCGGGCATCATACGGCCGGTGAACTCGTCGACGATGACGATCTCGCCGTTGACCGGACGACGTAGTCGCGGTCCTTGAGGTAGGCGATCTGGCCGCGAAGGGCGCGCTCGACGTATTCGTAGAGGCCGTCGACCGTGAGCGTGACGAACGACGAGTGCCCGGCGACGGCCTGGACCTTGCGCCGGCCCGCGGCGTTGAGCTCGGCCTTGCGCTCGGCGGGATCGTACTTGAAGTCCTTGCCGCGGACGAGCGTGGCGGCGAGCTCGTCGGCCCCGTAGTAGGCGGCGGCCTCTTCCTGGGTCGGCTGGTTGTTGGCGCCGATGATGAGCGGCGTCCGCGCCTCGTCGATCAGGATGCTGTCGGCCTCGTCGACGATCGCGTAGTGGTGCGTCCGCTGGACGGGCATCTGCGCCCGGTTCGCGCCGCCCTTGCCGAGGAACGCCTCCTCGAACGACTTCCGCTCGCCGTCGTTGCCCAGCTGGCCAGCCGCTTCAGCTCGTCGCGGAGGAAGTCGAAGCCGAATTCCTTGCTCGTCCCGTAGGTGATGTCGCAGGCATAGGCCGCGCGACGGTCGGGGTCCTGCATGCCGGTCTGGATGCAGCCGACGGTCAGGCCGAGCAGCTTGTAGACGGGCGTCATCCACTCGGCGTCGCGATGGGCGAGGTAGTCGTTGACGGTGACGACGTGGACGCCCTTGCCCTGGCAGCGCGTTCAGGATAGGCCGGCAGCGTCGCGACGAGCGTCTTGCCCTCGCCCGTCTCCATCTCGGCGATGCACCGGTTGTGGATCGCCGCGCCGCCGACGAGCTGGACGTCGTAATGCCGCTGCTTGATCGTCCGCTTGGCCGCCTCGCGGACGAGGGCGAACGCCTCGACGAGCAGGCGAGTTGAGCGAGTCGCCCTGGCGGACCTTGAGCTTCAGTGCGTGGCTCCGGGCACCGAGCTGGGCGTCGGTCTCCTTCTCGAACTCCGGCTCCAGGGCATTGACCTGGTCGGCCAGGACCGCGTACCGGCTCAGCCGCCCCGCATGGGTGGGCCCGGCGACGCTCTTGACCTGATTCAACCACGTCGGGCCGAGTCGGCTGGCCATGTCCTGGGGCTCCCCGTCGCGAGTGGCAAGGTTGTCGTATCGCTGGATTTGCGTCCGATCGCGGCCCAGTCTCGGCGCAGCCCTCACCGCCGCGCCCTGCGGGCCCGTCATCTTAATGGGACAGGGATTGGGGGGATTGTCCCGGCGATGGCGACTTTAGTTGGGGTCGGTCGAGTCGACGAGCCGTTGCTCGATGTCGCCGCGTCCACCGTGGAGGACGCGGACGACTTCGATCCGATCCTTCCTCGCGAGGTAGAAGATCAGGTGAGACTTGAAGCGGTCGACGGTACAGACGCGCAGTTCAGCAAGGTCGGGGTTGTCGTATGAGACCTGCGTGCCGGTACCGGGTCGGGTCGCGAGCCGCGCGAAGGTCTGATCGATGGCTCGAAGGAAGCGCCCAGCCGACTGCGGACTCTGCCGTTCGAGATAGAGAGCGATCTCTCGGATATCTTGTCGAGCCCGCGGCTGACGGCGAATTGTTCGCTTCACCGAGCGCGTCTCTCGGCGTCGACCTGATCGAGGACCTCCCGTTCGATGTCTTCCATATCCTGGCTGGTCCACGGCTCGGCCGGACCGCTCTCGAGGCCCTCGATGAGCAGGGCTTCGAGCCGCTTCTTGCTCGTCTCGCGGGCCTGGATGCCGCTCAGCACGGCGTCGAGGTACGCGTCGACCGTGTCGAAACCCTTGCGCAGGGCCTGGTCCCGCGCAAACTGGGCGCGATCGTCGGGCAGCGTGATCGTCAGCGTCTCCATCGGAGAGCCCTCCTCATCTCAACAGCTTACCAGCGCCGGACGTGTCGGCCAATCGCCCGACAGAGCGCTCACCGGATCGTATGCACCCGCATCCGATCACGGCCGTCGAGATACTCGTCGGCCTTCAGTGGCTCCAGGCCGCCCTCGGCCTGCGCGACCGCGATCAAGCCGCGCCACTTCTCGTCATCCGAGGGCTCGCCCGGCCCGCCGAGCGTGGCGTAGCGGCCCCAGAGGACCAGCGTCCGGTCGAACTCGACCCAGAGGCCGACGTTCGGCTCGTGGACGAGGATGCGGACCGAGCCGGGAGACCACTCGCCCGGCTTGATCGCCTGGAGGTAAGCCTTCAGATATCCCGCGAGCCTCGCGGCGCGGAGGACGCGGGCCCGGGGGCCGGGCCTGTCGGGGCGGTCGTCGTCGCGGCCGGGCCACGCCAGGCCCGGTGTCGGCGAAGTCGCCGGCGGCTCGGCCTCGATGGTTACGAGGCGGCCGGCCTTCGCCAGGTCGAGCCCTTCGAGCGGCAGGGCGACGCCGTCGCGGTCGACCGGCACGGCCGGCCCGGTCCCCGACTGGACGAGGGCGACGGGCTCGCGATAGGCCAGGGCGACGGTGATCTTATCGGGATAGGACTTCGACGCTCGATCAGCCCGGGCGACCCAGGGGTTGCGGCGGACGTCGGTCAGGAGCCGGTCGAGGTCGAGGTCGAGGATCGAGAACGATTCGAGATGCCTGCGATCGTCGCGGATCGCGTCCAGCAAGGCCGCGCGCCCGCCCTTGATCCACGGCGGCGGGGCCGGATCGAGGCCGATGTCGTCGAAGCGCACCCGGTATTCCGGCCGGCGATGGAGCCAGGCCACGACCGTCCGCGACACGCTCGACCCGCCCGCGACCGCCAGCCCGACGAAGACCACCGACGCGACCAGCGCGCGGCCGAGGCGATCGAACGCGAGCCTCCGCGGCGCCCCGGGATCACCCGCCCGGACGAACCGCCGCGACGGCGCCGCGGAGGCTCGGCCGAGCCGAGGCCGAGACTCGGGCCATCGTCCGGGCCGATCCGCGGGGGTTCGTGGTGGTCCATCACCTCGGAATGGCTCCGGCCTTTAATGTCGGCGTCCGGAAGGCACAGGGCAGAAGGCACAAAGCACATGGATCAGAGCGAAAAGCCGTCCCGCCGCGGCCGGGCCTTTTCACTCCGCACGCTTCCCTCCGCTCTCTGCTTTGTGCCCTATGTTTTCTGCTTTCCGCCTGCGGCGCCGCCTACCAGATCTGAATCTGCAACTCCAGCTCATACCCCGACTGATCCGCCACCCGCCGCCGGATGACCTCGATCAGCTCGAGCACCTCAGACGCTTTCGCACCGGGGTGGGCGACGATGAAATTCGCGTGCCGGTCCGACACCTCCGCGCCGCCGACCCGCGTCCCCTTCAATCCCGCGCCTTCCACGAGGGCCCCGGCGGAAATCTCGGGCGACGGGTTCTTGAAGATGCAGCCCGACGACTGGTAGCCGTACGGCTGATTCTCCTTCTTGATGATCCAGACGCGCCGCATGCGCTTCACGACCGACTCGGGGTCCTCGGGCGTGAGCTCGAAGCTGGCCGAGAGGATGACGGGCTCGTCGAGGTCGGTCGAGCGGTAGCCGAAGGTGATCTCGTCGCGCGACCGGGTGCGCACCGTCCCGTTCTCGTCGAGGACCGTCACGCTCTGCACGAAGTTGCCGATCGCCCCCTGCCTCCCGCCCGCGTTCCCGCGGAGGGCCCCGCCGACGGTGCCCGGGATGCCCGTGAGCAGCTCGAGCCCGGCCAGCCCCGCTCGGGCGGTCTGGGAGATCAGGGCGGTCAGCGGCACGGCGGCGCCGGCCTCGATCCGGTTGCCGTCGATCGTCACGTCGGAGAAGACGGGGCTCTCGAGGTGGAGCACCAGGCCGGGGAAGCCCTCGTCGCGGACGAGCACGTTCGAGCCGCCGCTGAGCACGCGGGTCGGCAGCCTCGCCTCGCGGGCCCGGCGGAGCAGGCCGGCGGCCTCATCGGCGTCGCGGGGGCGGGCGACCACCGCGGCCGGGCCGCCGAGCCGGAACCAGGTCAGGGGCGCCAGCGGCTCATCCGCCTTGACGATCGCGCGGAAGTCGTCGAAGGAATGCATCGGCTATCGTTCCCACGTCGCCGGACCCGAGCGTCAGCAGGACGTCGCCGGGTTCGAGGTGCCGGTCCAGGTCGGAGAGGGCCTCGTCGAGGTCCGCGGCACCCCGGGCCGCGATCCCAGCCCCCCCTAGCATACTCGACCAGGCGTCCGCGTCGACGGCACCTCCCAGCACCAGCACGCGATCGGCCCAGGCCAGCGCCGTCGGCGATCGCGGGACGCGGCGGCCCCGAGGCCCCCACCACCGCCCAGAGCCGCCGCCGCCCGTGGACCGTCCGGGCCAGGGCCAGCACGTCGGCCACGTCGCTCGGGTCGGCCGCGTCGTCGTCCACTAGCGTAACACCCCGATAGCTCCCGCGTGACGCGAATCCTCCCGAAACCCCCGCAAAGTCTTCCAGGGCCTGCTTGATCTGCCGCGTCGGCACCTCGGCCCGGTCGCAGGCCGCCAGCGCCGCCAGGGCCCCCAGGACGTTCGCCCGCCCGGGCACCTGGAGCCGGATCTCCGCCGCGAACCGGCCCCGATGGAACACCCGGAATCGGTAACGGCCCCGCTCCTCGCGCAGGTCGGCCGCCCACCACGTGCTCCCGCGTTCCAGGGAGACCGACGCGACCCGCCCGCCGCTGCAGAGCGAAGGCGGCGGCATCCCGGGCCCCGTCAGCACATATCCGGTGGGCCCCACGCAGTCGACCGCGTTTGCCAGAACACCCTCGTCGACCGCCCCTGCGTCATCGAGCAAGACGACCATGGACGGCCCGGGCGGCTCGTCGAGGACGAACCCGGGCGACTCGATGAGGTCAACCACGGCATGCCGGCCCAGCCCCGCCCTGGCGGGGACGCCCAGGCCCGAGACCGCGCCCCGGAGGAGGAACGTCGGATCGAGCCCGGCCTGCTCGAGCGTCCAGCCGATCATCGCGGCGGCCACGCGCCCGAGCCGCCGGCCGGCCACGGCGATCCCGACCCCACGCCGGAGCAGGCCGCGGATCACGGACGCATAGTCCTCCTGCTCGACCCCGTCCCGGAGCGCCGCGAGGCGATCGGGATGTTCGCGCGGGACGTCCGGCGCGTAGACGAGCCACCGGGTCGCCGCGGGGCCGCGCGATCGCGGGGTGCCCGCGATCGATCCGCGCCCGGGTGACCTCGACCCCGCGCCCGGCGAGCCACCGGGCCAGTCCCTGCATCCTCTGGTCGTCGCCGACGAGGTGGGCCTGCATCGGCACCCCCGAGTCGACGGCTGCGGCGATCCCTCGGTCCGACCGATCCATTCGCGCTGGTCCCCCGCCGCAGAGGTTGCTGGCCAGGTCCGACGAGGCCAGCCCGAACGGGCCGCCCGACCGGTCCAACCCCTACTATCGGACCCCGGGCCGCCCGAATCGCAGTCTTTCCGTGCGGCGGGGCCGGGTCGGGAACTCGCGTGAGGGAACGGGTTAGGTCTTGAGGAAAAAGCGCCATCGGAACCAAAAAGAACGGCCCTCCCCCGAGGCTCGGAGGAGGGCCGAATCCGATCGATCGCACACCCGGATCACTCCGAGCCGTGGACCTTCACCATCTTGTTATAGAGGCCCAGGATCAGGATCGTGGGCACCCACTGGCCGACGAACTCGGCCGCGTGCTTCTGGCCGAGCAGCCGGAGCGTGAGCGAGAGGCCGATCGACCCGACGGCCAGGCTGAGGTACGTCCCCGACGGAACCTGGCTCGTGTAGTGCTCGATCGCCTTGGTGACCGTCCCTTCGTCGTGCTCGTGCGGGGCGACGCCGCGTCCGGCGTGGCTGAGGGTGTCGCTGATGGCCATGGATCTCGCTCCTCATGATGCGTCGTCGGGCGGATGGTGTGCCGGGATGACGAGCAAGTGGCGCGCCGGCGCGGCTTCATCCGGGGAGCGACCGTGCACCCCGCCTCACCCCCGGAGGATCGCATTGAACAGCAGCCGAAACGTCCCGCGCGTCTGCCCGCGGTGCTGGGGCGGGAAGCCGAAGAGGATGACGTTGCCCCCGCCGACGCGCACCCGCGCCAGCGCCGTCTTGCCCTGGATCTTCCCGGCGCCGTGGAGCCAGCCGCTCTCCAGGGTGTGATCGGCCGCGTAATGGAGCAGGGGGGTCATCTTGTACGCGTCCGGAGCCTCGAAGGCCAGCGACCGATCGAAGTAGACCGAGAGCCGGTCCGGGACGCCCCAGAGGACGGCGTCGTCGTTCCGGGCAGCGCCGCGCGCGGGGACGTGATCGACTCCGTAATCTCGGCCGCGACGATCGACCCCGGCCCGTAGAATTCCGACGACCTGAGCCCGGCCAGCACGTTCCTCACTGGAAGACTCAACTCCTGGATCAGGTAATTGCACGAGTCCTCGAGCCCGATGATCGTCCCGCCCTCGTTGACGAACTCGCGGAGCGCCGCCGCCCCCTCGGGGCCGAGCCCGCCGCACATACGCCGGGGCCGTCGCGTCCTTCGCGAAGCCGTTGCGGAGGACGTTCTCGGGGATCGAAGGAATGAGGATCACGTCGAACCGCTCGCGGAGCCGGCCGGGATGGATCTCGGCGTTGTGCAGGGTCGTGTAGGCGAAGCCGAACTCCTCGAGAACGAGCCGGGTCCAGCCCTCGTCCATGCTCGGGACCCAGGGCTGATAGAGGCCGAGGCGCCTGGGCTTGAGATACTCATCCAACTCGACAGCCTTCGGTAAGGGGTCCTTGCGGGCCACCAGGCGAACATGATTCCTCGCCAGCGCCCGATCGAGGACAGCCCACGCCCGAGGCGTCGACCGAATGGCCACGCGGCCCTGAAACTCGCTGTCCTGGTACTGGGTCGCTCGCAGGAGTCGAATGGCGTTCGGATCGGACGGGAGACCACTTGGATCGCGCCCGAACCCCTCGCGGAAGAGGTCGTTGAGCACGCGGTAGAGATCATCCGACGTGCCGTCGAGGAGATACTCGGCCGCGTCCTTGTCTCCCACGATCATTCCCCGAGGCGGCTCGACCCGATCGACATCCTCCGCCTCGCACGCGAAGGCCCCGTCGATGGCCGCGGCCCGCACGCCCATCTGGAGCGGCAGCGTCCACCCGGCCACGTCGTACGGCGGCTCGGCCGAGCCGTCGGCGGCGAAGCGGGGCGGGTAGACCTGCCGCTCCATCATGTCCTTCAGGTGGGCGCGATAGGGCTGGGACGCGGGCAAGATCCAGCTCCCGGCCGGGTACGTCGCGCCGGCGGCCGTGAACGGGGATGTCGCCCGCTGCACCTCGACGCCCGTCGCGCGGAGGATGCCGACCATCTTCGCGGCCCGCGCGGGATCACGCTGATCGGCGGGGACGATCCACGCGAACGGCGGCTCGGCCTTGCCGCGCCGGACGGCGTCGCGGGCCATGGCGCGATAGTTCGCCTGGAACGGGCGGCGATACCGCGCGGCCAGCGTCAGGACGGATCGCGCGGCGATCAGCTCGTAATCGACGATGTCCCGCAGCCTCCACCAGCCGCCGGGCCAGGGGTCGACGAAGTTGACGGCGGGGCGGTGGCTGGCGAAGCCCCGGGTCGCGCCGCCGAGTTCCGACGGGTCGAGGAAGATCGGCGAGGCCATCCGCACGCTCGCGGCCTCGGTGAGCACGCCGACCATGTTGTGCCGCTGGGGCGTCGTCCGGTTGCCGCCGTTCCACCAGTTGTCGTACATCGCATTCGTCAGGACGCCCTTCTTCCCCGCCGCCGCGAGGTCGGCCGCCATGTGCGAGCCGATGAGGAAGATCCCCTGGCTCACGCGCGGGTCGAGGTTCGGGTTGATCGGGTCGAAGAACGGCGGCACGAACAGCCGGGCCCCCTTCGGGCCCATCTGGTGAACGTCGTAGGTGATCGTCGGGAACCACTCGTGATAGAGCAACTTCGTGAGGATCCGCGTCTCGACGAGGTTGAGCATGAACCAGTCGCGGTTCGTGTCGTGCCCGGCGTACTTGTGGTAGAGCCAGGGCATCCCCTCGCCCTCCCACGGGTGGCCCTTGGTCTGCTCGTACCACTCGGCGACCTTGTCGACGCCGTCGGGGTTGGCCGAGGGGACGAGCAGGAGGATCGTGTTGTCGAGCACCTCGCGCGTCGCGGGGTCGTCGCGCGCGGCGAGGTCGTGGAGCAGCTCGGTCGCCATCAGCGTCGAGGCGGTCTCGCTCGAGTGGATCGAGCAGGTGATGAGGACGACCGGCTTCGACTCGTCGACCGGGTCGGGCCCGGCCAGTCTCGGGTCGGCCACGCGATGCTGGAGGTCGCGATAGTGGTCGAGCCGCGCGATCGTGTCGGCGCTCGAGACGATGGCGACGACGTAGGGGCGATCCTCGGTCGTCCGACCCAGCTCGCGGACGACGACGCGATCTGAGGCGGTGTCGACCTGCTTGAAGTAGTCGACGACCTGCGGCCAGGCGGCGAGGCGGAAGTCGTCGCCGGGGCGGAAGCCGAGGACCTTGGCGGGCGGCGGGACGTCGGCGGCGATGAGGCCCGTCGCCAGGACGATCGTGGCGAGGAGCAGGGGAGCTCTCGTCCCCGGGCTCTGAGAACTCGTGTGAGCAGCCCCGGGGTTCCCCGGGTCTCGGGACCCGAGGCCCGGCGCCGAGCGAACCCGAGCGGCCGCCTTTCGTTCGCCCCCGAGCGGCTCGGAGAGCTCGCAGACGCACGAAGCCGAATGGCGGAGGACCGAGCGGAATTGGCTTTGTTTCGGCGATCGGGGATTGGCTTCGTTTCGCGGGCGGGAAATTGGCTTCGTTTCGTAGAAAGGTCGGTGGAATTGGCTTCGTTTCGGACCGCCCCGACCGCCGGGAGTGCCGTCTTCCGACCCTCCGCGTCGTCCGATCCGGATGGCCGCGGAGCGGCGGGACGAGGGGCCGGCGGTCGCCGCGAGCTCGGCGTGGATTGTTCAAGGCATCACCCTTCCGGAGGTCGACGCGGTCAATGTCCCTTCGGATTCCGCGCATACCGTCGCAGATGCTTGTCGAGCGCATCGAGGTCCCCGAGGTGCGCCCGGGCGTCCTCGAGCCGATGCGACGGGTCGCGCCTCGGCCTGATCGCGGCGAGATAGGCGCGGAGCTTCGGGGTCCGGGCCGGCTCCTTCATGAAGCAATGGATCAGGGCCCAGCTCTGGGCATAGGCCGCGTCGCGCGTCGCCTCGTCGTCGAGCAGGTTGTCCTCGGTGAGCAGTTGCTCCAGGCGGATCCAGGGGGTCTGCCCCGCCAGTCCCTTGAGCCTCGGCCCGTTCACCTGGCCGATCGAGTCCTTCGCCTTCGGCCGCCACGTCTCGCCGTACGCGGCGAGCCCCTCGCTGATGCACAGCGGCACGTCGCCCGCGCGGTCGAGCAGGCCGGTGTTGAAGTCGAGCTGATGGTTCGTCTCGTGGCTCAGCGTGAACGAGTTGATCCGCGTCGGCGTTCGCGGCGAGCTCGCCGCGCGACGAGCGATAGTCGAAGATCACGAGCCGGTTCGTCGCCGGCTCGTAGTGCCCGCCGACCGCGAGGCCCCCGCCCCCGCCCGCGAACTTGGCATAGGAATCCGCGTCGGCGAGGACGACGACCGTCATCCGTCCCGGCGGCAGCTCCACCGCCTGGAATCCCTTCTCGCGGAAGTGCTTGACGAACTCCGCGGCCATCGACTCGCATGCGGCGACGACCTCGTCGCGGAAGCCTTCGGGAGCATTTCCAATCGCAAGATAATGCTCCGACTCCGACCGCCCGAGCTTCCCCAGCCCCACCGAGCGGGCCTTCGCCTCGACGTCCGCGGCCTCGTCCCCCGCGCGGGCGAGCGCGGGCCACGCCAGGCCCGCCGCCGCGAGCCGGAGCCAGGCCCGGCGATCGATCGGATGGTCCATCGCGCGAATCCTCCTCGGAGCCGGTTCGTCGCGGCCCGTGTCCCCATTCTATCCGACCCCGCCGGCCGGTTGACGGGGGTCGGGCCGGACATTATTGAGGGAAAGATCACGACCGCATCGCCACCCCGAGGACGACCGCCATGCCCCGACGCCTCCCCGCCCTGATCGCCTGCCTGCTCGCCGCGGGCCCTGTCCTCGGGCAGGAGCCGAAGAAGGCCGAGACGTCCACCGACCTGATCGCCGACGGCACGCGAGGGCGTCGAGAAGACGTTCACCCCGCTCTTCGACGGCGGCGACCTCGCGAAGTGGATCGTCCCGCCCGGCGACAACGGCCACTGGAAGGTCGTCGATGGCGTGATCGACTACGACGCCCGCAGCGAGGCCCCCGGCCGCAAGGACCTCGTCTCGCGCGAGTCGTTCGGCGACTTCGTCGCTGAAGCTCGACTGGCGGATCAAGGAAACGCCGTATATCAATCCCAATATCCCGTACATCCTCCCCGACGGCACCCACGCCCGGGGCGTCGACGGCAAGCCGCTCAAGCTCGCGCTGCCCGACAGCGACTCGGGCGTCTTCATCCGCGACAACGCCACGGGCCGCGCCCAGGTGAATATCTGGTGCTGGCCGATCGGCTCGGGCGAGGTCTACGGCTACCGGATGGACGAGAAGATGCCGGCCTCGGTGCGGGCGGGAGTGACGCCGAAGCACCAGGCGGATAAGCCGGTCGGGGAGTGGAATTCGTTCGAGATCACCGTCAAGAAGGACCGGCTCACGGTGGTTCTGAATGGGGTGACGGTGCTCGAGAATGCCGAGCTGCCGGGGTTGCCCGAGCGGGGGCCGATCGCGTTGCAGCACCACGGTGGGTATCGCGACGGGAAGTATCTCGGGCCGCCGAGTTTGGTGCAGTTTCGGAATATTCGGATCAAGCGGTTGGATTGAAATGATCACAAGAAGACAGAAAGGACGATGCTCCATGAACGAACAGTATGAATTTGCGGCGAGGGTCGCAGAGCGTTGGAGCAACGGGCAAATTCAGATCGTGCCCGACGATCTCGCCGCGTTCCGTGAGTTCCGTACCCGGGCGAATCTTCATGGCAACGACGACTGGATCGAAAGCGATCAGGGGCCGTATGTAACCGTGAGCGCAAAGTCGCTCGTCGCGAGGAGCGAAGGGGCTGAAAGAGTCGTTTATACGGTCGAGGCGAGGGGCGAGGGGGCAAATCGTAGAATGTACGGGGTCGACCTGCGGCCGATCTAAGCCTCACTCGATGACAATTGGCGGCGGCACCCGCGATGGTCTACAGCGATCGCCAAGAGCGCAATCAGCGCCCGCTCCCCGTGTCGGCCGGCTGCCCGAGCTCTTCCAGCCCCGTCATCAGGAGCAGGTCGAGGATCGACAGCTCCTCCCCCTCGCCGAAGACGACGCACGTGTGGCCCGCGTTGCCGCAGGCGATAAAGTCCGGATGACGGATGTCGTGGGTCGAACCGTCGGCCATCCCGATCCGGAAAGGACGGAACGGCTCGGCTTGCATCCAGCCCCGCAAGACGGACGTCGTCATGCCCGGCCCCGCTCAGAACTGCTTCCTCTGCCGGCTCGACGGAATCCGCAGCGCCTTGCGATACTTCGTCACCGTCCGCCGCGCCACCGGGAAGCCGCCCTTGCTCAGCTCGTCGACGATCTCCTCGTCACTGAGCGGGTTCTGCTTGTCTTCCTTGGTGATGATCTCATTCAGCTTCTGCTTGATCGTGTCCCACGCGACCTCCTCGCCGTCGGTCGTCGTGGTGCCGCCGCCGAAGAAGCGTTTGAGGGGGTAGATGCCGCGGGGCGTCTGGACCCACTTGTCGTCGACGGCCCGGCTCACGGTCGTGACGTGGACGCTCACCCGGTCGGCGATCTGCTGCATCTTCAGGGGCTCGATCGCCTCGGGGCCCTTGTCGAGGAAGTTCTTCTGGTGCTCGATGATCGCCCGGGCGACCTTGAGCAGGGTGTTCCGCCGCTGCTCGATCGACTCGATCAGCCACCGGGCCGACTGGATCTTCTTCTGGATGAACTCGCGGGTCACGGGATCGGCGGATTTATCCTTGAGCATCCGCTGATACTGCCGCGAGATCGCCAGCTGGGGCGTGTGGTCGTCGGCGAGGCGGACGGCGTACTCGCCGTGCTCGTCGGCCTCGACGATCAGGTCGGGCAGGACGTACTGCGACGAGCTCGACGCGCTGCGTGCGCCGGGCGCGGGTTGAGGTGGCCGAGCGCCTCGATCGCCTCCTTGATGACGTCGAGCGGAAATCCCGTCTTCTTCTCGATCGCCGGCAGGCGGTTCTGTCCGATGTCGTCGAGGTGGTTCGAGATGAGCGTCTGGAGGATCTCGCGCATCGGCATGTCGGGCGTCAGCTGCAGGAGCAGGCATTCTTTCAGGCTGCGCGCCGCGATCCCGGGCGGGTCGAGCCGCTGGACCAGGGCGAGGGCCCGCTCGGCGTCGTCGACGGTGACGTCGCCCGCGTAGTCGCGGACGAGGTCGTAGAGCGTGGGCTTGAGGAAGCCGTTCTCGTCGAGGTTGTAGATGATGTATTCGGCCAGGCGCGGGTCCTGGCGTCGCAGTCGAGGAAGCCGAGCTGGTGGGCCAGGTCGTCGGGGAGCGACTCGGGCCGCGAGGCCATGTTCTGCATGGCGTCGTGCTTGCGGTCGGCCTCCTCCGAGAGGGCCGCGCGGCTCGGGCGGTGGCCCTCGCCGTAATCCCAATCATCGTCCATCCCGTCGACTTCGGGCGTGGGAGACTCTTCGGTCTCCGTCGCGGTCGGCGCGGCCTCGGCCTCGGGGCCGGAGTCGGTCTCGGTCTCGGATTCGGGCGTGGTCGTCTCGCGGAGGTCGACGAGGATCGGGTTCTCGATCAGCTCCTGGTCGATCCTCTCCTGCAGCGCCATGAGGGGCAGTTGCAGGATCTCCATCGACTGGATCATCCGGGGCGCCATGCGGAGCTTCATGTCCGTCCGCATCTGCTGGGAAGTATCGAGGCGCATGGTCCGTTTCCGCCGCGAATTGAGGATGATCAGGCGTCGAGCATCGGGCCGTCGGGGCCGCCGGAGACTCTGGCGATTCGGCCCAGTGCTGCAAATAATATACCACTCGAAGCCCGCGCCGGCGAGGGACGATCCCGACGACCGGTCGCGGATTGATCCGAAGGCGATTCACGGCCCGGGATCAGAGGCCCGGGTCCGCCGCCGCACCGGCCCCGCCGGCCCGGTCCTCGGCGCCCGGGGGCATCAGCGAGAATTGTATGTCGAGCTCGGCCAGTTGCTGCAGGGTTCCCGCCGCGATCGAGAAGTATTCGGTGAGGCCCGGCACGTGGACGCAGAGCTCGAGGTTGCAACCGAGCGCGTGGATCCGGTCGATGACCTTGCGCCGCTGCTTCAAGAAGCCGGCGCAGAGGAAGACGTGGAACGAGAGCGAGGTCGGGCCGCGGGTCGGGTAGGGCACGCGCAGCGGCCAGCGGCAGCATCGGCGACCCGGCCGGAATGCGATGTCATCCTCGGACGTGCCCTCGCCGAAGAGCTGGCGGATCTCTCCGAGGTGGCTCTCGTCGATCGGGAAATCGCTGATCAGCCAGAGCTCCGCCGATCCGGCGCGGTCGACAACGGTGGTCATGTGGCACCCGTCAGAACCTCTGTCGCCCGCTCAGCGCGTCGGCGAGCATCTCGCGGTTGGCGAATTCGAGCACGCTGCCCGAGGCAAGGCCTCGCGCCAGCCGCGTCACCGGCACGCCCGTATCGGCCAGGCGCGTGGCGATGAGGAGAGCGGTGCCGTCGCCTTCGAGGTTGGGGTTGGTCGCCATGATCACCTCGCGGACCCCGCCCGCGCGGACGCGGGCCTCGAGGGCGTCGACCGTGATCTGGTCCGGCCCGATCCCGTGCAAGGGGGCCAGTCGGCCGAGCAGGACGTGATAGACGCCCCGGTACGTCCCCGCGCGTTCGAGGGCCATCAGGTCGCGCGACTGCTCGACGACGCAGACGAGTCCCGCGTCGCGCGAGTCGTCGCGGCAGATGGTGCAGAGGTCTTCCTCGGCGTCGGTCAGGTGGAAGCAGGTGTGGCAGTGGTGGACCCGCTCCTTGACCTCGCGGATCGCCTCGGCCAGGGCGATGGCCTCGTCGGGCGGGGCCTTGAGCAGGTGGTGCGCCAGCCGCTCGGCCGACTTCGAGCCGATGCCGGGCAGGCGCCCGAGCTCGGCGATCAGGCGGTCGAGCGCGTCGAGTCGGCCCGCCGCCATCTCAGGCCCCCCCGCCGCCGGGGCCCGGCCCGAGCAGCCCCGAGAGCCCGGGGATCGGCAGGCCGCCGGCCAGGCTCGCCATCGACTTCGCCGCGGCCTCGCGCGCCTTGGTCAGCGCCTGGTTCGCCGCGGCCGTCACGAGGTCCTCGAGGATCTCGACGTCGCCGTCGGCCAGGAGCTTCGGGTCGATCCGGACCGAGAGCAGCTCGAGCCGGCCGTTGGCCTTCGCCGTCACCACGCCGCCGCCGGCCGACCCGTCGACCACGAGCTGGCCCAGGGCCTCGGTCGCCTTCTCGACGTTCTCGCGGATCTTGCCCGCGTTCTTCATCAGGTCGGCGAGGTTGCCGAGGTTGTTGAACACGTCGATCCCTCCCCAAAGATGTTGCGGACCGCGGAGAAGGCGAGAATCGAAGAGGATTAACCGCAGATGACGCAGATTTACGCAGATAATCAAGAAGAGATCATGTAGTGGTCCCGAATTTTATCTGCGCAAATCTGCGTCATCTGCGGTTAATTCGACGGGATTCTCCCCTCTGCGTGACTCTGCGGTTGATCCACTCCCTACCCATCCGCGTCGTCCACTTCGACCCGGACCGGGCGGGCGTCGAAGAGCTCGACGACCTGCTGGACCATCGGGTCGTCGCGGACCGCCTCGTCCCGGGCGAAGGACAGGGTGCCTCGCGGCGGGCCGGAGTCGGGCGAGGCCGGGCGGTCGAACTGGATCGAGACCGACCGCTGCAGCCAGTGGGCCAGCTTCGCCTCGATCCGCGCCCGGGTCTCGGGCGCCTCGCACGCGTCGGCGACCCAATTGTAGGCACGGTCGACGCCGACCGCCAATTGGTTGGGCCCGAGGATCGCCGCCGGCGCCATCCGCAGGAGCTTCGTGGCGAGGTCGGGCTCGAGCCCCTCGGCCCACTGCGGCCAGCCCGCGGCGATCGCCTCGATCTCCCACGGCACCCGCCCGTCGGGCCCGGCCGCGACCGGCTCGGCAGTCGGCGGGGCAGGAGGCTCGTCGCGGATCGCGGCGGCCAGGATCGACTCAGCGGCTACCGGCTTTTTTTTTTCAAGCGCCGGCGCGGCGGCGCCGTCGGCCTCGAGCGACGAGAGCCGCGCGATCACCTCGCCCAGCTCCGTCATCGACTCGAGCCGCGCGACGCGGACCAGGGCCAGCTCGACGAGCAGCCGTCCGTGCGGGCTGCCGCGGAGCCGCATCCGCGCCTCGGCCAGGATCTGCTGCGCCGCCAGGATCGTGTCGAGCGGCCAGCGATCGACGATCGCCTGGATCTTCGGCCGCTGCCGGGGCGTCGCGGCGAGCAGGGCGGCGTTCGCGCCGGCGGCCAGGACCATCGCGTCGCGGAGGAAGTCGAGCGCTCCGCCCAGCAATTCCGGCGGCTGGACGCCCGACGCCACGGCCTGATCGACCAGCGCCAGGACGGCTGCCGCGTCGCGGTTGGATAGGGCTTCGAGCAAGTCGAGCGTCCGCTCGTCGCTGGCGATGCCGAGCTGCTGGTGCACGACCTCGGCCGTCAGCCGGTCGTCGACCGAGAGGAGCTGCTCCAGCAGCGACTGCGCGTCCCGCATCGACCCCGACGCCCGCCGCGCGATCGCCCGCAACGCGTCGTCGTCGGCCGCGACGCCCTCGCGCTTGCAGATCTCCGCCAGCGACTCGGCGATCTGGTCGGGCGTGATCCCGGCGAAGTCGTAGCGCTGACAGCGCGAGAGGACGGTGATCGGGATCTTGCCCGGCTCGGTCGTGGCGAAGAGGAACTTGACGTGCGGCGGCGGCTCCTCGAGCGTCTTCAGCAGGGCGTTGAACGCCCCGGTCGAGAGCATGTGGACTTCGTCGATGTAGTAGATCTTGAACCGGGAGCGGCTGGGGCGGAGGCCGGCGTTCTGCCTGAGCTCGCGCACGGCCTCGACGCCATTATTGCTGGCGCCGTCGATCTCGATGACGTCGACGTCCTGGCCGAGCGAGATCGCCTGGCAGATGTCGCAGGCGTTGCACGGCTCCTCGGTCGGCCCCTTCACGCAGTTGAGGCACTTGGCGAAGATCCGCGCCACCGACGTCTTGCCGACGCCCCGCGTGCCGCTGAACAGGTAGGCGTGGGTGACGCGATTGAGCCGGATCGCGTTGCGGAGCGCCCGGACCACGTGGTCTTGCCCGACCACGTCCTCGAATCGCTGGGGCCGGTAGCGGCGGGCGACGACCGTGTAATCGCCCGGAGCGTCAGGGGTCGCGCTGGTGGGTTGACTCGCTCGGCTCCGGGCCACGTGGCACGCTCCGTCGGGCCGATTCGACCCCGAACGATGCGGGGGCCGGGGAGAGCCGGGGAGGTTCTCCCGCGCACATGAGGACGATGCTTATGGCTGCTGCGTTCCCGCCCTGACCAGGTTCGCAAGCCCCCATTGCCCGGGTCCCCCCCGGCTCACCCCGGACCCCGCGCAGGGTCGGAAGGGTCATTGTCGGGGATTGGACGGGTGATCGCAAGGTCAAGATGCGCAGGGCGTGCGCGGCTCGCTTCGCACGTCCGACCGCGCGTGCTAGCCTGAAAGATGAAGGAGACAACGTCCCATGACGATCCAGTTACCCGATGACCTCGAGGCTTCGATACGCGCCGAGGTACAGAGCGGACATTTCGCTTCGATGGACGAGGCGATGACCGAGGCCGCCCGGCTGCTGTTGCGGCGACGAGAACACGGGCCGTCCCATACCGCGATCACGCCGGATGAGCTGAACCGTCAACTGCTGGCCGACGGCCTCATCAACCGGCTCCCAGACCCCGACGCCGATGTCGAAGACGACGCCGAGGATCTGCCGATCCCCCTCGATGGAGAACCCCTCTCGGAAACCATCATCCGCGAGCGGCGCTGAGGTGGCGGGACATTTCTTCGATTCGAGCGGGCTGGTCAAGCGTTACGTTCGGGAGGCCGGGACGGCCGCGGGGCCGCAGCCTCACCCGGCGCGGAACGCCTCACCAGATCTACGTGGCTCGCATCGCCGCGGCGGAGGTGACATCCGCCGTGGCCCGCCGCCGGCAGGGCGGTAGCCTAACGGCACTCCGTGCCGGAGCGATCCTCACCCGGTTTCGCAGGCACCTGGTCGGCCGATATCTCATCCTCGAGATCACGCCGGCGGTGCTCGACGCCGCCTCACGGCTGGCCGATGCCCACGCGCTGCGGGCGTATGACGCGGTGCAACTGGCCGCAGCCCTCGAGCTGAACGGCCGGTGGGTCGCGGCCGGCCTTGGCGGGATTACGCTCGTCTCCGCGGACCGCGATCTCAATGCCGCCGCGACGGCCGAGGGGCTCGCGGTCGAGGACCCGAACTCTGTAGGCCGGCGAAGAAGACGCTGGCGACCCTGGGCGTCGCGGCGCGGAGCTACTACCGCTGGCTCAAGGAGGAGGCGTGGGCCGGGGATCGGCCGGCCGAGCCGTCGCCGCCGGTCTCGCCGTACGAGGCGCTGTCCGAGGAGAAGCAGGCCGTGCTCGCCTTCGCCCGCAAGCGCCCGAGCTGCGGCATCGGGAACTGGCCTGGAGGATGGTCGACGAGGACGTGGCGTACCTCAGCCCTTCGACGGTCTACCGCATCCTGAAAGCGGCGGACCTGGTCTGTCCGTGGCGGCGGCGTACCAGGCGGAAGAAGGCCCAGGAGGAGAAGGCGTCCCGGCCCGATCAGCGGTGGAGCACCGACCTGATGCACGTCCAGGTCGGGGGTCGGATCTACTACGTCGTGGCCTTCCTGGACGAGTACTCGCGGTTCATCGTCCACCACGAGCTGCTCCCGGGGATGGACGGGCTGACGGTGAGCCGGGCGGCGCAGAAGGCGATCGAGACGTCTTAATCCCAAGGTGAACCGTGCGGCCCCGGGGGAACCCGGGTGTCGGGCTCTTTCGCATCCGGCCGTGCATTCCCGGACGTGGCGTGCGTCCGGCGAGGACCGACCGGGAGTCACAGGTCACCGCGTCGCGCACGGCCGGTGCACTCCCGGCGCGCGTCCCAGCAGGAACGCCCGCTCGCGTGCATTCCTCGTCAGCCCCGCCGCCCGCTCGAACTCCGCCCTCGCCTCGGCGTGGCGGCCGAGCTTGACGAGCAGGTCGCCGCGCACGCCCGGCAGGAGGTGATAGCCCCGGAGCGACGGCTCCGAGGTCAGCGCATCGATGAGGTCGAGCCCGGCCTGGGGGCCGTCGGCCATCGAGACCGCGACGGCCCGGTTCAGCTCCACGACGGGCGACGGCACGAGCCGGGCGAGCTCGGCGTAGAGCCGCGCGATCCGCGCCCAGTCGGTCTCGGCCGGCCACGAGGGCCCGCGCATGGCAGGCGGCGATCGCGGCCTGCAGCGCGTACGGACCGCGGCTCGCCGCCCAGCGCCTCGGCGCGCGCGAGCGCGGCGAGGCCGCGGCGGATCAGCAGTTGGTCCCAGCGGGCGCGGTCCTGGTCGAGCAGCAGGATCGGCTCGCCGGAGGGGCCGACCCGCGCCGCGAGCGCGAGGCCTGGATCTCCAGCAATCGCCACCAGGCCGTGCGACCTCGGGCTCCTCGGGGACCAGCTCGGCCAGGATGCGACCGAGCCGCAAGGCTTCCTCGCAGAGCGCGGGCCGCATCCAGTCGTCGCCGGCGGTCGCCGTGTATCCCTCGTTGAAGACGAGGTAGATCACCTCGAAGCACCGACGACAGCCGCTCGGCCAGCTCGGGCCCGCGGGGGACCTCGAAGGGGACGTCGGCCTCGGCGAGGGTCCGCTTGGCGCGGACGATCCGCTGGGCGACGGTCGGCTCCGAGACGAGGAACGCCCGGGCGATCTCCTCGGTCGTCAGGCCGCCGAGCAGGCGGAGCGTCAGCGCCACCCGCGCCTCGGTGGAGAGGACCGGGTGGCAGGCCGTGAAGATCAGGCGAAGCAGGTCGTCGCCCACGTCGTCGTCGAGGTCGGGGGCGTCCGGCGTCCTGCTCGAAGCTCCGCCCGCGGCCGATCTCCTCGTGCTTGCGCTCGAGCCGCTTGCTCCGGCGGACGAAGTCGATGGCGCGGTGCTTGGCGGTCGCCATGAGCCAGGCGCCCGGGATTCTGCGGGACGCCCGACTCCGGCCATTGTTCGAGCGCGGCGACGAGGGCGTCCTGCGCCAGCTCCTCGGCGACGCCCACGTCGCGGACGATCCGCGCCAGGCCGGCGATGAGCCGGGCCGACTCGATCCTCCAGACGGCGTCGATCGCGCGATGGGCATCGGTGGCCGACATGGCCAACGATCAGACCAACTTCAATTCGCGCGTGCAAGGCGGGCCGAGGTCAGCCGGCGGCGGTCGCGGCCGGGGTATCCTCGGCGACCTTCTTGAGCGCGGCGAGGCCCTCGTCGAACTGGCCGCCCAGCATCTTGTCCATGTTCAGGACGAGGCAGAACGCCTTCATCATGAAGTTCCGCCGCCCGTCCATCGACCATGTCACCCGCGTGCCCTCGGGCGTCGGGGTGAAGGCGAACTTCGCGGCGTTCGTCGCGACGAACGGCTTGAAGAATTCGAGCTTGATATCGATCAGGGAGGGCGGCTCGCTCTTCTCGATCGTCATCCGCCCTTCGCCCGCCCGGTCGTTGCCGGCCCACGCGTAGGTCGCGCCGGTGCCGGACGGAGGCCCTCCGAACGTCTTCTTCATCGTTGGATCGAGTTTTTCGAACGGAGACCATGCGGCCCACGCGTGCAGGTCGTTGACCTGCGCGAAGGCGGTCTCCGGAGGCGAGGCGATCGCGATTGATCGCTCGATGTGGAACGCCGCGGGCCGTGATGCGACGAGGAGCACGAATGCGACGATCACGGCGATGACGCCGATCCCGATGTAGAGCAGCATGCTCGCCTCCACGTTCGCGACGACCCGTCCTCTCCGCGACCACGCGCGGATGATCAGATCAGATAGAGACCGCCGCCGCAAGCCGGCGCACCGGGTGCGGCGGCATCATCTCCCGCGGCGCCTATCGCGCCGGCGGCTTCTTCGCTTCCGGCATCGGCGAGTCGAGGAACGCGGCGACAACCGGCAGGAGCGTCTCGGGGTGCTGATGGATCAGGAAATGGTCGGCGCCCGGGAAGATCGCGAGCTGGGCGTTTGGGATCAGCCGGAACATCTCCACGACGTGCTCCGGCCGAATCATGTCGTGATCTCCGTGCGTGATCAGGACGGGCACCTTGATCGCCTTCAGATCTTCGCGCGCGAATCCCTTGAACGCCACGCCGCTCGCCTTGATCTTGGCGACGAGCGTCGGCCATCGCTTCGGGTCGAACCCGACACTGTCGTAGGCGGCCTTCAAGGGCGGCGGCAACGCGAAGTCGGCGGGCAGGCTCTTGAATTGCCGGGCCGCCTCGGGCTCGAACGCATCGTCCAGGCTGCCGAAGTAGGACCCGTTGATGACCAGCTTGCGCACGACCTCCGGATGGCGGATCGCCACCCCCAGGGCGACAAGGCCGCCCATGCTGTAGCCGAAGACGTCGGCCTGGTCGATCTTCAGCTCCTTGAGCAGGGCGGCGACGTCATCCGCCATCTGCTCGGCGGAGAGCGGGCGGTCGATGTCCAAGGTGCGGCCGTGTCCCTGGAGCTCGACGGCGATCATCTGCCGATCCTTGGCCAGGCCCGGATAGACCTGCGCAAGCCCGAAGGCGCCGTGGAGCAGAACCAGCGGCCGGCCCGTACCGTGGATCTCGTAATACATCCTGAGGCCGTTCACGACGGCGTATCGGCCCTGGGCGTCCTTGCTCACTTCATCTCCTTTGCGTGACGCCGGCCCTTCGTCGTTCTTCGTGGCTTCGCCCCGATCGCCGTGGACGGGCCTACCGCGAGCTTCGAAGCCCACGGCGAGGGCCGTAGCGACGAGCGCGAGCGCCGGCAGGTTGAGGGTTTTCATCGATGCTCCTTTCGCTTGGGATGGGGGTGGAGGGGCCGGGCGGCGGCGGCCGACCGGGCTCAGGCTTTGCGGATGCCCCCAACGGGGCACCGCGAGATCGGCAGGATCGACTCTAGGCGAGGGCGAGACGACTCGCGACAGCCTCAAGACCCCGACTGCGCGGCCTTCCACGCTCGCAATTCGGGGAAGTTGCTCGCGACCGCCTTGATGTCGTCGGGAAACTCGGCGAACTCCCCGACCTGGCGGACCTCGATGGTCGCGTTCTCCGTGGCGGGACAGCGCCTGGCCCACTCGATGGCCTCGTCCCGCGACTTGACCTGGATCATCCAGTAGCCGCCCAGGACCTCCTTCGCCTCGGCGAAGGGCCCATCGGTCACCTTTGCGTTCCCGCCGGCGAACGAGACGCGGGCGCCAGCGGCGGGCGGGTGCAGGCCGTCGAGCGCCAGCAGGACGCCGGCCTTGCGAAGCGACTCGTTGTACTTGAACATCGCCGCGAACGTCTCGGCCGTCGGCATGGCGCCCGTCTCGGCCGTCGGCTTGGCGCCCGTCTCGGCCGTCTCGTATGCCTTGGAGATCATCAGCATCATGAATCGCATCGGCGTACCTCGTTCCGGGTTGGGTTCCGCGAGTGGATGACCGGGCTCGATCCCCGCGACTACTTCGACCGGCGGTACTCGTCCGACCCGCCCATGATCGGCCGGATCTCGCACTGGCCGTCGCCGCCCACCTCGAAGAACTTCCGGCAGAGCTCGATCACTTGCTCCTTCGAGTTCGCCTCGATGATCGCCCAGCCGACGATCATCTCCTTCGACTCCGTGAACGGCCCGTCGGTGACGGTGACCTTGCCCGCCGAGCAGGTGACGCGCATGCCCCCCTGCGACAGCGGCAGCATCGCGCCCGTCGCGATCAGCTCGCCGGCCTTCAACGACTCCTCGACCAGCTTCTCCATCGCGGCCATCTTCTCGGGTGTGGGGGGGACGTTGGCCTGGCTCGGGTCGGGCGTGGAGATCGAGAAGTATCGCATTGTCGCATCGTCCCTTCTTGGTTCGGTCCCGACCCCGGCTCCCGGTCGGTTTCGACCGGACGATCCCGGGGCTCTACCAAAGCGTCGAACGAGGATTGGCGAGATCGACACGGTCGATGGTTTTTCCGGTGGATTTCGCTAAAGTCTTCTTTCTAAATAGCTTGCGAATGATCGTCTTGATCAACTCCATCGCGCTACGGCTCGCGGCTGAGGCCTGTTGCGATTGGTGGAGATGGGTAATATAGTTTAAGTACGCAATTTGGGTAATAATCCGCGTGGACCTCGAGCCGGGCCTGGCTGACCAAAGCGCTCGACTCGACCGGTTCCGCTTCGGTCCCGTGGGAGTCGCCTCCATGATCGGCCTGCCCCGCCTCCGTTCGATTGCCCGCCAGAACGCGGGGCGCCGCGCTCGGCCCGCGCTGGATGTCCTCGAGGAGCGGGCCGTGCCGTCCACGCTTTACGTGACGACGGCGGTCGACCCGCGCGGCGCTCTCGTGACCGGCTCGCTCCGGTGGGCCGTCGCGCAGGCGAACCGGCCGGGAAACGCGGGCTCGACGATCCAGATCACGCCGCTGGTCCAGGGCGCGATCACCCTCCGCGCCGGCGAGCTGCCGATCCGCGCGGGCCTGACCATCGAGAACGCCTCGGGCGCCGCGCTGACCATCCAGCAGGGCACGCCGAACTCGCGGATCTTTCATGTCCTGGCCTCGGCGAAGTCGGCCTCCGTGAACCTCGCCGGCCAGGGCCCGGGCGGCGTCCTCACGTTGACCGGCGGGGTGGCCGTCAATCGCAACGGCGGCGCGATCCTCTCGGACGATCCGCTCGCCAGCCTGAATCTGTCGTACGTGGACGTCATCGGCAACGCGGCCGTCCAGGTCGGCGCGCCGAAGCGGGCGCTCGGCGGCAACGGCGGGGGGGTCTACTCGCAGGGCCCGGTCATCCTCGATCACAGCAGCGTCTCCGGCAACCGGGCGTTCGGGCCGAACAGCGCGTCGGGCCAGGCCGGGGGCGTGTACGCCGACCGGGGCGCGACGCTCGTCGCCAGCCACGTCGACGGCAACGCGGCCCGAGACGCCGCCGGCCTGTTCAACGTCACGGGCAATGTCTTCGTCCTCGCCCGGAGCACGGTCGACGGCAACTCCTCCAGCGGCGATGACTTCAACACCGGCGACCTCGGCGGCGGAGGGATCGGCCAGGAGATCGGCTACGTGACCGTCGACGACAGCCAGGTCGACGGCAACCTCACCCGCGGGATGTACAGCGGCGGCATCGTCCTGCTCCTCGGCGGGACGTCGGTCCTCGGCGGCAGCCAGGTCGACGGCAACACGAACACCGGGCCGGGCGGCGGGATCGCGGCCAACTTCGAGGGACCGGTCATCGTCAGCGCCAGCCAGGTCGACGGCAACCGGGCCGCGGGGCTCGGCGGCGGGATCGTCAACTTCTCCGAGAGGTACGGGATCATCCTCACCAACGGCGCCCAGGTCGACGGCAACGTCCTCACGAACCTCGAAACCGGCGCGGTGATCAAGGGCCTGCTTACGGCCGCCAGCTCGCCGGGCTACTTCTCGGCCGGCCTGGGCGACCCGCTGCTCGAGACCGCCCTCAAGCAATTCGCCGCCGCGATCAACGCGCGGGCCGCCGCGATCACCTCGGCGCAGGACGCCCTTCCCAACGACGGCAACGTCGTGGTCGGCGGAGGCGTCGCCCAGGCCCTGACCGGCCCGATCACGATCGTCGGCGGGAGCCGGGTGATCGGCAATTACGCCGGCCTTGAGCTCGTGACCCCGGCCTCGCCCGGCCTCGGCGGCGGTGTTTTCGCGAACCAGGGGCCGATCACCATCGACACCAGCACGATCGCCGGCAACACCGCCAACGACGGCGACGGCGGCGGCATCTGGAACGGCGAGTCGCTGGTTCTCACCAACAGCATCGTCGCCGGGAATGTCGCCGGGGTGGACGGCGGCGGCGGAGTCTTCAACCGGGGCACCTTCACGTCGACGGGCTCGGCCATCGTCAACAACACGCCCGACCAGGTCTTCCCGGCGAGCTAGGGCGGCTCCCTTTCCCCCGACGACATTGCGTCCCCGCGCGCGGCCGGCCACGATGGGGGCCGGCCGTGGGTCCGCTCGATTCACTGGAATCCGAGGAGTCGACCATGATCGCCCGACCGTTCCGGCGACTCCGTCTGCTGTTCCTGTTTTTCGTCGCCGCCTCGCCCCGCGAATCGGCCGCACAGATCCAGCCCGACCGGCTCGACTTCGGGACGGTCCACGTCGCGCACGGGTCGAGGGCAGCGTGCGAATCTTCGTCCCGCCCAGGGACGCCGAGGGCAAGAAGGCGAAGGTCGACCCCCCGGCCTTCGTCCGCGTCACGAAGGTCGACGCCGGCACGCAGCAGTACGGGGACAAGACCAAGGGCTTCTGCGACGTCGACGTCTCGATCCTCACGACCCGGGCCGGTGAGCATTCGGGCACGATCCACATCACGGTGGGCGAGCAGCGGGTCGAGGTTCCCGTCCGGGCGTCGATCCGGCCCCGGGTCGCCGGCGCGACCCGCGTGCTCGTCGCCGAGACGCCCTTCGAGAAGTTCTCCACGTCCGACGGGACGCTCTTCGACTCCTGGCGGAAGCTCGTCGACTCGGCCGGCCTGGACGTCGACTACCTGGAGATCGGCGGGGCCTCGGTGCTCGACGGGGTCGACCTCGCGAACTTCGACGTCGTCCTCCTCGGTTGCACGGGGGTCTTCCGCCTCACCGACGGCGACGTCACCGCGCTCCGGCGGTTCGTCGAGGGCGGCGGACGCGTCATCATGACCGCGAATCACTTTTTCATGGGGACGGTCGACAAGGCCAATAAGATGCTGGTCCCCTACGGCCTGCGGATGAAGGACGAGGAGCCGCGCGGGAGGAACCAGTTCGACATCGGGCCGGAGTCGATCGCCCCCTGCCCGTTCACCGAGGGGGTCAAGGCGCTCCACTTCCACCGGCCGTCCCCGACCGAGGTCCTGGACGTAAACCGGACATTCATCCTGGTCGAGGGCCCCGCCGACCTCGGCGGCTGCCTCCTCGCCTACGCGAAGGCCGGGGACGGCGAGGTCCTCGGCCTCAGCGAGTCGCTCTGGTGGAGCTGGATCACGAAGGCGGACAACGCGGTCCTGTTCGGCAACCTGCTGAAGAAGCCGCCCAAGGGCAAGTGACCGCGTGCCCACTCGTTCCGCCGCCCAGCGTCGTAATGCGCTGTTGCGCCGCTCCGCGTCGTCCGGAGAATGGCCGCGGAACGGCCGATGACGCGTCATGACGCGGAGCGTCGTAACGAGGGAGGGCAGGCCCGCCGCAATGATCTTGCGTCCAGCCCCCCCCTCGGGGACGATAAGACCCAGCAGGCGGACGGCCCCCGCAGGGCAAGCCCGCCGCCCACGTCTCGACATACCGAAAGGGGGGCGACCATGGCCCGACGATTCACCGCACGCCCCTCCTCCCCCTGGGCCGGCGACCTGCCGGTCGACCAGCGGGTCTTGAGCAACGGCCTCAAGGCGCTGGTGCTCCCCCGCAAGCACGCCCCGGTCGTGGTTTGCGACATTTATTATCCCGTCGGGTCGTTCAACGAGCCCGCGGGGCGGTCGGGGCTGGCGCACTTCGTCGAGCACATGCTCTTCAAGGGCACCGAGCGGCTGCCGAAGGGGCAGATCGACCGGATCGCCTTCGCCGCGGCCGGGCAGGCCAACGCCGAGACGGGCGAGGACTCGACGCACTACTGGTTCGCCTTCCCGCGCGACCGGTGGGAGCTGGCCCTCCAGGTCGAGTCCGACCGGATGCTCGCCGCGACGTTCGACCCGGACGAGGTCGAGGCCGAGCGCAGGGTCATCATCGAGGAGCGGGCCCGCGACCAGGAGTCGCCCTTCGGCCGGCTCGACCAGGCCCACCTGCTCGCCAGCTACGCCCGCCATCCGTACCGCAATCCGATCCTCGGCTGGCCCGACGACCTGGAGCGGATCGGGCTCGAGGATCTGGCGGGGTTCTATCGGACGCATTACCGGCCCGACGGCGCCGTGCTGGTCGTCGTCGGCGACGTCGATCCCGCCCGGGCGCTCGACCGGATCGAGGGCCATTTCGCGAGCCTGCCGAAGGGCAAGATCGCCCGCGACGAGCCGACGATCGACGAGCCCCGGCAGACTCGGCCGGCGGTCGTTCGAGCTGATCGAGCCCGAGTCGATCGCCCGCGGCCTGCTCGGCTGGCACACGGCGCCCATGAGCCATCGCGACGTGCCCGCACTCGACGTGCTGGCCGATCTGCTCACCTGCGGCCGACGGTCGCGACTCTGGGACCGGCTCGTCGAGCGCGGCAAGGTCGCGACGTGGGTCGACGCCTCGCAGGAGGACGCCCGCCGCGGCGGGCAATTGCTGATCCAGGTCGAGGCGACGCCCGGGCGTGTCCGTCGAGCGGGTCGAGGACGAGATCCTCGACGCGATCCTCGAGCTCGCCGCACGACGGCCCGACCGAGGAGGAGCTGGCGCGTTCGCGCAATCGGCTCGAGGCGGCCTGGCGGTGGGAGCAGGGGGACGTCGGCGGCCTGGCCTCGGGCCTCGGCGACGTCGCGCTTTGGGGCGACTGGGCCGAGCTGGCAGGCCATGCACCGCGCGGCGCTCGCGGTCGACGCCGACGACATCCGCCGCGTCGCCTCGACGTATCTGGACGAGAATGGCCTGACCGTCGGCTGGAGCCTGCCGAGGCCCGCGCGGTCGATGACGGTCCTGCTCCCGCACGAGGCGCGGCCGAAATCGGCCAGGCGCGTGGCGACGGTCGGCCACGATCGTCCATTGGCGCTCGAGATCCCCGCCGCCGTCACGACCCTCGCCGACTACCATCCCCGCAAGACCACGCTTCCCAACGGCTTCCGCCTCCTCACCGAGCGCAAGGCCGGCGAGGGGGTCGTCGCGCTGGAACTGTTCGTCGATGCCGGCCAGGAGCGCGAGGCGAGGCCCGGCCTGGCGTATCTGACCGGCCGGCTCCTCGAGGAGGGCACGGCCAACCGGACGGCCGACGAGCTGGCCGCGGAGGTCGAGGACGCGGGCGGATCGCTCGAGGTCGGGCCGACGGGGGCGACGCTCCGCGTGCGGGCCGAGGACCTGGAGCGGGCCGTGGAGTGGCTCGCGGACCTGGCGATCCGGCCGAGCTTCCCGGAGGAGTCGGTCGTCTGGCTCAAGCGGAAGATCGCGGCCGAGTATCAGTCCGACCGCGACGACCCGGCGTTCCAGGCCGAGGCCCTGTTCCGCTCGCTCGTCTACGGCGCCGCACCCGATCGGCCGCGACCCGCGAGGGTCGGCGCGGGACGTCGGGCGGCTGACCCGCGACGACGTCGTCGTCGCACCACGCCCGCAACTTCGCGCCGGGGAATAGCTTCCTCGCCGTCGTCGGCGACTTCGAGCCGAAGGCCCTGGAGCGGTCCGTCAAGCGGCACTTCGGCGCCTGGTCCGCGAGGATCAACCGACCGCCGACGCTGCCGAAGCTCGTCCGCTCGGCCCGGCCGAAGCTCCGCCGGGTGGCGAGGGCGGGGGAGCAGGTCCACCTGCTGATCGGCCACCTCGGCGTCGCGCGGACCCACAAGGATTTCGACGCGCTGGCGATCCTCGACCACATCCTCGGCACCGGCCCCGGCTTCACCGACCGGCTGAGCCGGGTGATCCGCGACGAGCTCGGGCTGGCCTACTCGGTCGGCGGCGGCATGACCGATTCGGCCGACCGGCTGCCGGGCCTGTTCCGGCTCTACGTCGGCACGGGCCCCGACGAGGCCGACCGCGCGATGGAGGCCGTCCTCGAGCAGGTCCGGGCCATGCATGCGGGCGACTTCTCGCGACGACGAGGTCGAATCGGCCCGCCGCTACCTCGCCGGCTCGTGGGTCTTCGACTTCCAGACCGTCGAGCAGCGGGCCCGCCGATTACTGGAGCTCGAACACTGGGGCCTGCCCCTCGACGAGCCCCTGGCCTGGGCGGGCCGGATCGCCTCGGTCACCCCGCGCGCCGTCCGCAAGGCCGCGAGGCAGCACATCGACCCGTCGGCGCTGGTCCGCGTCGAATACGGGCCGATCCGCCGCAAGGCCGACGCGGAGTGTGCATGAGGGACGGTATTAACCGCAGAGGACGCAGAGGGACACAGAGAGGGAGACGAAGAGGATCAACCGCCGATGACGCCGATGGCCGCCGATGAAGAGGGAAACATTGGAATTCTCTTCATCGGCGGCCATCGGCGTCATCGGCGGATCAATCTTTCTTTCTCTGTGTCCCTCTGCGTCCTCTGCGGTTGATTCATCCGCAATGAAAAAGCCCCGCACCGGTCTCCCGATGCGGGGCTATCGAGTATCGGCCCTGGTCGCGATCCGGGGCCGAAACGTTTAGTTCGAGAGGGCCTCTTCGTAGGCCTCGGACGAGCCCTGGCCGAGCGCCTGCAGCTTGCGGATCGCCTCTGCATATCCCAGGCCAACCTGCTCGGCGTCCCAGTCGACCATCCGGCCGGGGAAGTCCTGGAGCTTGGCCCAGCTATTGAGGTACTTCAGCAGGCCGACCTCGTGCCGCTGCTCCTGTTCCTTCGTCCACGCGAACAGCGCCCGCCCGGTCTTGGGGGCCTGGTCGCGCGGGGCGGACGAGCGGGGCGCGCTCGGTATTGGACGCGGGTGCCGGCTCGTGAGTTCCGTTGGCCGTCCCATTCGCCGTAACGGGGGCGGACGCCGTCGCCGGCTCGCGCTCGCGGACGAAGGCGGGGACGCCGTCGCGGTAGAGGTAGCGGGCCACGCCGAACTTGTTCGCCGCGCGCTTGAAGGCGTCGGAGAACCCGCTCTTGTCGTCGTCGCCCGAGTCGGGCATGCCGGCGTAGCCGCCGGCGTCGGCCTTGGTGATCGTCTGGCCGTCCGGCAGGCGGAGCGTGAGCCGGCAGATCACCGAGTTCTCGCCCGGCGTGTACTCGTCCCACCAGTTCTCGGGGCCGAGCACGTCGTCGAGCCGATTCATGGCCGTCCGTGCGGTGATGTAGTGAAGCTGCCGACCGGCCTGCGACCGGACGCGGACTTCCTGGGGATCGAAGGGGGCGGCGAGGGCTGCGAACAGGTCGGGAAACTGCGTCATGGTGTACCCCCCCGAGGCATCGGACGTGCGAATGGTGGCGCCCTCCGCGCTCGGTCTGCTGTCCATCACGTGGTGATCATTTCCGGGAGGATTTCTACGACCCCGGCCCACTCCCTGTTCGCCGGGAATCGCCCCCTCCCCCACGCCGGACGACGCCCGTAAACCGACGCCGCCACCCGCCCGGCCCCGGGGCCTAGGTCCCCGATTCGAGCGGATAGACGGAGTGTATCAGGACGTCCACTACATCACAAGTGTACAGTATACTTTTCCCGGGCTCTGACCGCGAGCCCCACCTCGTTCCGCCGCTCTGCGGCGGAATGCCTCCCCGGCCGCTCCGCGGCCATCGCCTTTCGGCTCGAATCGGCCCGGCCCGAGGCCGCGAAACACCGGGAGGGCGAGGCTTCCGCCGACCCGGGCATTCACCCGGGATCGGCGGGAGCCTCGCCCCCGTTGGTAGCGAGACGAGGAGGCCGTTTCAGGCCAGGCGACCGCCGCATTCGCGGCCGGCAGGGCGGTGGCCTTCACCTTGAAGTCGTACCGGGCCAGGATCAGCACCAGGAGGATCGACCCGAGGAACATCGCCCCGAGGGCGATGCCCAGCATCGTCACGTAGATGTCGCTCTTGGGCGTCTGGACGAAGACCCCGGGCCGGCCGCCGGTGGTCCGGCCGACGGAGCGCTGGCTGCCCGTGCGGGCGACGGGGGTGGCGCTAGTGCGACCGGAGCGTGGACGAGACATTGTCGCCCTCCATAATCTTCTTGCCGTGGACGGTGTTGCCGATGACGTTGGCGACCGCCTGGTCGGGCTCGACCAGGCCGACCTTCACCTTGCCGAGGTACTCGGGCATGCGGGCTGGTCCGGAAGAGGAACAGCTCCATGCCCGTGTAGACGCCGTCGTCGGAGCCGATCGAGATCTCCATCGAGCGGTTCCGGGCGTCGACCTTGAGCACCTTGCCCTCGACGTCGGCCGGGATGTCGCCGCTGGAGGCGACCTTCCTCAGGTCGAGCGAGTCGCCGAGCTGGCGGAGCCGGGTCATGGCCCGCGCCAGGGTCTCGCGGAGGTCCTTGGCCGAGCGGTCCGACGCCTCGAGCTGGCGCTGGAGCGTCAGGATCTGCGTGTTCTTCTCGGTCTGCTCGATCTTGAGCTTGTTCCCCACGTCGACGGCCGCGCTGAGCTGGTCGCGGAGCTTGGTCATCTCGGCGGTCCGCGCCTGCGACTCGGCCGTGGCCAGGGTCGAGTTCGTGTTGGCGTCGGTCATCGCCGTCTGGAGCTGGGTCCGCTCGGCCTGGGCCTTCTCGGCCTCGGCCCGGAGGTTGGCGAGCTGGTCCTCGTACTTCTTGTTCGTCGCGGCCAGGTCGGCCTGGAGCCGTCTGGTAGCTTGGCCTCGAGGTCCTTCTTCTCCGACTCGCGGGTGGCGAGCTGGCCCTGGACCTTCTTGAGATCGGCGTCCTTCTTGGCGGTCGCTTCCTTCCAGTTGGTCGCGGTGACGAAGGCCGTGACCGAGACGCCGAGGAAGACCAGCGACATCGCCATGATCAGCAGCACGAGGATCTTGCCGACGTATGTCATGGTCCCATCCCAACTGTCGAGGGGTTGCCGGTCGATCGGTCCGTGTTGTCGTCCGGGAGGAGGGGGCTGTTTCGCCCGGCGGGCCGCGAGAGGGCCGCCGGATCCAGCGTATCGGGGACGGGAGCCCGTCGGCAAGCCTCCGCGCCGATCGTTCGCGCCGCCCTGCGGTCCGTCAGTCAGGCCGGCCGGCCACCCCGTAAAAGGCTTCGCAAACTTACCCCATCAATGACCCGTGGGCAAGCGTGGTGTTCTGGGGAAACAGGGACGTCCGCGGCTCCCGGGCGGGCGGGGAGCCCCGCCCGCGGCGAGAGCTATTGGGTCGCGTGGGACTTGCTGATCTGCGACGAATTCGTCTTCACCGCATCGAGCATCCGCTTGAGGTTGGCGATCTCGGCGTCGATCTCCTCCTGCCGGGCCTTGAACTTCTTGGCCTGCTCGGCGATGGCGGCGTCCTCGACGCGGAGCTGGATGATGTCCTTGTTCTTGTTGCTGGTGTCCTCCAGCGCGTTCTTCGTCTCGGACTGGTGCTGGAGCAGCGTCTCCTGGCCCTTCTTGATCGCCTCGCGGCCCTGCTTGTCCTCGGCCTTGAGGTTGGTGATCTGGTTCTCGATCGGCTTGGTGGCCGCGGCGTGGTCCTTCTGGGCGATCTCGAGCTTCCCCTTGAAGGCGTCGCGCTCGGCGACGGCCTTCTGGAGCTGGCCCTCGATCTCCTGGTTCGCCTTGTTCTGGTCGCCGATGGCCCGCTTCCAGTCGGTCGCGGTGGTCAGCGCCACCGTCGAGATCCCGAGGAAGACGAGGGACATCGCCATGATGACGATCACGAGGATCTTGCCGGCGAAGGTCATGGTCCCATCCCGCCTGGATCAGGGTTCATCGGCCCGCCCGCGCCGAGGGCGGCCGGGCCGTTGGAGGGTGAGGAGCGGCTCAAGGGGGCGTGGACGTGACGAAGGCCCGGTCTTCGACGAGCCCGCATTGTCCCGAGTTCCACGCATTTCGGCATGGACCCCGCGCGCAGACCTCCCCGATGAGCCTCCATCGCGTGTCTTGCAAACCTACCCCATCTCCGGGCCAAGGGCAAGCTGCGCGTACTTTTGGTGCAATGGAAAGATGGGCTAACTGTCTAAATTTCGGAGCGGCCGCCCGTGCGGCCCATCCGACCTCGATGGACATCGGTGAAGTCCCGACGAACCGGAGAACGCGGCCCGGCCCCTCCCGCACGAACTCGCACGAAGGTGAACGAAAGGCGGACGCTCGGGTTCGGTCGGCGCGGGACGCCGGGTTCGCTCGGCATCCCACCCCGAGCTACAAGCCCTTCACCGCCATCGTCTTCTGGCGCCAGAACCCGAGCGGGACCAGCCCAATCGTTACGGCCAGGCACGTCAGGCCCAGCCAGTCGCCGACCGTCGTGTAGAGGCCGGTCCTCGGGTCGAGCGGGACCTGGGCGACGAGGACGTCCTCCTTGCCCGCGGGCAGGCTCGCGACGACCTGGCCGTTGCCGTCGACCACGGAGGAGATGCCCGTGTTCGCCGCCCTCGCCAGCGGCACCCGGTGCTCCACGGCCCGGAACACGCTCGCCGCCAGGTGCATGACGTGCTCCGACGTCCCATGGACGACGTTGTCGTCGTCCATCGTGGCGAACCAGCCGTCGTTCGAGAGGTTCAGCAGGACGTCGGGCGGACGCCCGTTGACCTCGGCGAAGAGCCGGCGCGTGACCTGGGGCACGGTGTCCTCGAAGCAGATGGCCGTGGCGTAGCGGTAGTTCCCCTCGTCGAACCAGTCGGGCTGGCCGCCGAAGGCGAGGCTGGGGATGTGGCCGTCGCGGTAGGGCGTCAGGGCCACGAGCCAGGGGAAGGTGGCGATCAGCGGCACGTACTCGCCGAACGGGACGAGGTGGAGCTTGTGGTAGCTCTGCACGGTCGTCTTGCCGGGCTCGAGCAGGATCGCCGAGTTGTACCGATTCAGGCCGCCCGGGCGGAAGTCGTAGGTCAGCGAGCCGAGGACCATCGGGATGCCCAGCGAATCGGTCCAGCCGTGGAGCTGCGCGTCGACGCCGTCGCGCTTGTTGAGCCAGTCGCTGACGGTCGACTTCTCGTCGTAGCCCCGGGTCTGCCGCGCCAGCTCGTCGGCCGTGATGTCGCGGTCGATCGCCACGAAGCCGTAGGGGTACGACGTCTCGGGCCAGACGATCAGGTCGGGCTTCTCGCCGGCCTTCATGGCGCGGTCGATCAGCGCCGAGGTAGATGTCGGTGATCTTCGGCGGCTCCATCCCCATCTTGAGCCGCTGCATCAGGCTCGACTGGAGCAGCGCGACCCTCGGCCCGGCCGGGAAGTCGGCGGTCCTGATCCGGACCAGTCCGTAGGTGACCGTCACGGCGATCGCCAGCGCCAGCGCCCCGGCCCGCAGCGCTATCGGCCGGGTGGGCCGCGGCCCCTTCGGGCTCGGGCGGAGCAGGGGGAGCGTCAGGGCGTCGGCGACGAAGGCGCTCGTGGCGGCCATCAGGAGGCTCAGGCCGAGCGAGCCGGTGAGGTCGGCGATCTGGATCAGCGGGATGTGCTGCCACTGGCTGTGCGCCAGGTAGTACCAGGGGAACCCGGTGAACATGTAGGCGCGGACGTACTCGGTGGCGACCCAGACGACCGGCCCGGCGACCATCAAGGGCAGGCCGAGCCGCACGACGCCGACGCGGGTGATGGCCAGCGCGATCGGCCAGACGGCCGACAGGACCACGGCCATCGCCCCCCAACCGAGGGCGGCCGAGGGGTCGATGCAGAGGATCCAGTTCAGCGCGAGCAGCCAGAACGCCAGCCCGCCGAGCCAGGCCCCGAGGTAGACCGCGCCCCGCGACCGCTTGCTCACGGCCAGGAGGAAGAACGGCGTCAGCGCGACCCAGCCCAGCCAGCTCCAGCCGGCCGGCGGGAAGGCGAACCAGAGGGCGACGCCCGAGCCGACCCCCAGCACGACCGGATGCGTCCCGGCGCGGCCAGGCGTTCCCGTCGCCCTGGCCTTCGGCTCCTCCAGGGCTCGCGACGACATGGCCCGTCCTTTCCGTGGTTCGGCGATGGGTCTCGTCCCGTTCCTATAGATACGGCGATCGGTCGCCGGGCCGCCAGGGATCGAGCGGGAGGAACCCGACCGGCTCCCCCTCCTTGTACATTCGCTCGCCGGCCGGAAAGATCGCGAATCCATCCCCCGCGGCCGCCCCGCGGAGGTCGGACGACCCCGCCCACATCAGGGGCTCGACCGTCCTCCCGCCGTCGACTAGCCGGGCCGGGCGGTAGACGTCGCGGTCGTCGGCGTGGCGGTAGTCGGTCGCCAGGGGGAGGGTCGGAGTCTTCTCCTGGTCCTCGCGCCCGGCCAGGATCGCCAGGGCCGGGCGGACGAACAGGAGGAAGCTCACCAGCCCGCTGACGGGGTTGCCGGGCAGGCCGAAGACCAGGGTGCGGGGCTTTCGACCTCGCGCGGGACCGACACCGAACCAGAGCGGCTTGCCGGGCTTCACGCGGACCTTGTGGAAGACCGGCGTGACGCCGACACTGGCCAGCGCGTTGGGGACGAGGTCCTTCTGGCCAGCCGAGACGCCGCCGCTGACGAGGAGGACGTCGGCTCTCATCAGGGCCTTGCAGAAGGCCTCACGCAAGTCGGCGTGGCGGTCGGCGACGATCGGCCAGGGCCGGGCGACGGCCCCCGACTCCTCGACCAGGGCCGAGAGCAGGAGCGTGTTCGAGTTGCGGATCTGGCCCGGGCCGGGGGCCTGGTCGAAGGGAACGAGCTCGTCGCCCGTGGACACGACCGCCACGAACGGCCGCGGCACCGCCTGGAACTTGACCGCCCCGACCGAGGCGAGGACGCCGAGCCTCGCCGCATTCAGGGTCGATCCCGCCGCGACGACGACCTCGCCAGCCGTCATCTCCTTGGCCCGGACGAGCCGGTTCTGGCCCGGCGGCGACGGGGCCGGAGAGGGCGACGTGCCCGTCGTCCGGCCGGGACGTCTTCTCGACCATCACGACGGCGTCGGCCCCCTCGGGCAGCGGGGCCCCGGTCATGATCTCGGTCGCCTCGCCGGGGCCGAGCGGCTTCGACGGGCGTCTGCCCGGCGAAGATCGTCTCGACGACCCGGAGCGTAACGCCGGGCCGGCCCCGCGAGGTCGGCGGAGCGGACGGCGAAGCCGTCGACCAGCGCCTTGTCGAAGGGGGGCAGGTCGAGGTCGGCCGCAACGTCCTCGGCCAGCCGGAGGCCCAGGGCCTCGTTCAGCGCGCGACCTGGCCACGGCGGCAGCGGCTGCGAGCGTGCGAGCGGACGGCGTCCAGGGCCTCGGCGACCGTCAGCATGTGGCTCTGATCCTCGGGCCGAGCTTCACCGCCCCACGAAGTTCCTCAGCAGCTTCGTCCCCTCGAGCGTCAGGAAGCTCTCGGGGTGGTACTGGACCCCTTCGAGGGGATACGCCACGTGCCGGACGCCCATGATCTCGCCCTGGTCGGTCCGGGCGACGACCTTGAACTCGTCGGGCAGGGTGCCGGGCTGGATGACCAGGCTGTGGTAGCGGGTCGCCTCGAAGGGGTTCGACAGGCCCCGGTAGACGCCCTGGCCGTCGTGGTGGATCAGCGAGGTCTTGCCGTGCATGATCCGGTCGGCCCGGACGACCTTGGCGCCGAAGGTGTGGCCGATGCACTGGTGGCCCAGGCAGACGCCCAGCAGCGGGATCGTCGGGGCGAAGCGGCGCGATCGACCTCGTTGGAGATGCCGGCCTCGTGCGGGGTGCACGGGCCGGGGGAGATGATGATGTGGCTCGGGTGCTTCGCCTCGATCTCGTCGAGGGTGATCTGGTCGTTGCGGAGCGACGAGCAGGTCGAGGCCCGGGTCGATCTCGCCGAGGCGCTGGACGAGGTTGTAGGTGAACGAGTCGTAGTTGTCGATCAGCAGGATCATGGCGGACCCGATTCGATGGCGCGAGCCCGGCCGGCGCGCCCGGCACGACCGCGTCAACGGGATCGTAACCGCTTTCCGGCAGGATCGGAAGTGCGGCCGAGGTTCGAATCGCCCCGCGAGGCGCCCGGCGCGGCTAGACTCGACTCGATGGCGGGAGTGCGGGTCGAGCGTGCCCGCGCGGACCTGCCGCGCCACGGGCAGACAGGGAGGTGGGGCATGGTGACCGCGGTCGTCGTGATCCTCGTGATGGCTTCGTACGCCGGCGACGGGGACGACGGCCCGATCCACAGCATGTTCCGACCCGGCGGGCGGATCATGGTCGACGGCCCCGGCTACGGCTGGGGCTATCCGCAACGGCAACCCCGACGGCTACGGCTGGGTCGACTACAGCCAGGGCCTGCCGCTGGGCGACAACCGGACGCCCGACTACTACTTCCCCCGCTACCACGCCGTGCCGCCGGACCAGATGTTCTTCCCGACCTATTACAACCCGTACCTGACCCGCGGTCAGCGGTTCATCCCGTACACGAATTGCGGGGGCGACCACCCGGCGGGCGGTCCGCCGACGGGGTCGGCCGAGATGCCGCTGCACCCGTACAACGAGACGCTGGGCAGCCGGGTCCTCCGGCCGCTGCCGTCGTTCAACGGCCGCGTCGAGGCGCCGCCGATCAACCCGGGCACCTCGGGTCTGAGACCCTGATCTCGGGGCGCCGCATCGCGATCTCACGCCCCGCGCCGTCGGTCCGGGCAGCCCCGGCAAACGGCGCGGGGCTGCTTGCGTTCCCGGGGGCCATCCCGTAAGCTTGGACGTGCCAACACGGCATCATCCCTCGGGGCCGCGGCCCCCGGAACTCCTCCCCTCCCACCATGGATGGTCCGGACGCCGGAGAAATGCCCCGACCGGGCATTTTTTCTCCGAACCGTCGGCGGCGGGGTATTCGTCGGGAGCGCACCGCCGGCCGGCGTCTGGCCTCGTCCTCCGTCCCGTATTCTTCATCCCGGCCGGGCCCCATCCGTCCTCATCCCGAATCCCGGGCCGGACGTCCCGCCGATCCGACCCCGAACGCGGCATCCTCCTTCAAAGGCCATCCCGTGATGAGCCGCAGACGTCATCATCGAGACCCGGAACCTGACGCAAGGTCTACCGCGACTTCTGGGGCCGGCCCAAGGTCCAGGCGCTCAAGGCCCTCGACCTGAAGGTGCACCGGGGCGAGATCTTCGGCGCTGCTCGGCCCCAACGGCTCGGGCAAGACGACGACGATCAAGCTGCTCCTGGGCCTGCTCTTCCCCACCGAGGGCGACGCCCTGATCTTCGGCGAGCCGACGACCAACGTCGCCAAGAACGAGCGGATCGGCTACCTGCCCGAGGAGTCGTACCTCTACAAGTTCCTCAACGCCGAGGAGACGCTCCACTTCTACGGCCGCCTGTTCAAGATCTCCGGCGGCCGAGCGGACCAAGCGGGTCGGCCGGCTGATCGACATGGTCGGCCTGAACGCGGCCAAGCACCGGCAGCTCCGCGAGTACTCCAAGGGCATGCAGCGCCGGATCGGCCTGGCCCAGGCGCTGATCAACAACCCCGAGCTGATCCTGCTCGACGAGCCGACCTCGGGCCTCGACCCGATCGGCACGGCCGAGATCAAGGACCTGATCCGCGAGCTGCAAGAACCAGGGCAAGACGATCGTCCTCTCGGGCCACCTGCTGGCCGACATGCAGGACATCTGCGACCGGATCGCGATCCTCCACCGCGGCGAGCTGAAGGAGCTGGGCAAGGTCGCCGACCTGCTGACGGTCCAGGACGTCACGCAGATCAAGACCCGCGACCTGCCCGAGGCGGCGCTCGACGAGATCCGCGAGGTGATCGCGCGGCACGGCGGCGAGCTGCGTGGCGGTCGACCACCCGACGACGACGCTCGAGGAGCTGTTCCTGCGGATCGTCCGCGAGAGCGACCTGCACCCGGGCCGCCGCCGCGTCGGCGACCGCCACCCCGACGGCGCCGCCAAGCCGGCCACGCCGACGGCCGACGAGTTCGCGGGCACGCCGCGGGCGTCCTGAGCCCGGCTTCCCCTCGCCGGCTGCGCGAGGGGGAAGGCCGAAAGCAAAGAGCAGAAAGCACAAGGCACATGACGCCGTTCCGTCGGCTCTGAACCGCGTCTGCTCTCTGCTCTTCTCTGCTCTGCTTTGTGCCTTGTGCTTTCTGCCTTCCGCTCTCCTCCGATCGACCCGAAGCCATCATCCCGAGTCTCGAGCCCCGAATCCCGATCCGAGCCCTCCATCCGAGATCCGGCGCAGGAGCCATCATCCGCCATGTTCGCGCTTCCGACCGCCTCGCTCCTCTGGGCCCAGGCGGGGCCGTCCAGCCCGCCGGCCTGGTCGCTCCCGACGATCCGCTGGCTGGGCGTCTGGGGCGACCCGAGCTTCACCGATCGACGGGCCGTTCGGCCCGGTGATCACGTTCGGTCAAGATCGTCGGGCTGTTCTCGCTGCTCGGCTGGATCTTCGCCTGGGCGATGGGCGCCCGCCGCGACCGCAACGTCCCGAAGGCCCCGTGGCTCGACGTCGTCGGGCTCGTCTCGGTCATCGGCCTGCTGCTGGCGGTCACGCTCGGCGTGCTCCAGTCGACCAAGCGGATCCCGGTGGTCGACCTCGGGCTCGGCGGCCTCTCGCTGCCGGCGATCGTCGGCCTGCCGTTCGCCATCGGCCTGCTCGCCTGGATCGAGCGGGCCCTCTGGGTGACGATCGGTCGGCTCGGCAGGCGGAGCGATCAGGTCGTCCTCGGCATGATCCACCTCGCGATCGTCCTCGGACTGGTCGTCGGCGTCCTGTCGATCTGGCTCGGATACGGCCAGATCCTCTGGGGCCGATCGCGATCGTCTACGGCTGTCCGCCTCGCCGCGACTTACATGGGACTGGTCGTCCTGGCGCGGCTCACGATGCTGGTCCTGATCGAGGTCGCCGCGCCTCCGGCCGCGGCGGCTCTACGCGATCGCCAAGCTCAGCGTCGTCGAGGCCAACCGGCGGATGTGGGCCCCGTGGGTCGTGCTCACCGTCTTCGGCGTGATCCTCGCCTTCACCCACTGGTTCCTCCAGCCGCCCGAGCAGCGCCCGGCCGAGATGGGCCGGCTCTACGTCAGCACGCTGATGCTCCTCTGCTCGCTGCTGATCACCGTCATGGTCGCCGTCCTCTCGCCGATCAGCCTGCCGCAGGACATCCAGTCGCAGACGATCTACACCGTCGTCTCGAAGCCGGTCCGGCGGCTGGAGCTGGTCTGGGGCCGGATGCTCGGCTTCATGGCGATGGTGACGGTCCTGATCGCGATCTTCGGCGGGATCAGCCTGCTGTACCTGTACCGGAACGTCCGCGGTACGATCATCGAGACCAGGCGGCAGGCGGATGAGGTCGAGGGCCGCGACCCGCTGCGGGCCGCGCAGCTCCGCGAGCAGGCCGAGCAGCTCCGGACGCGGATGTCGGCCCGCGAGCCGATCAAGGGCTCGCTCACGTTCATCGACTCGCGGGGCAACCCGCAGATCAAGGGCATCGACGTCGGCCAGGACCTGAGCGAGGACGTCGAGCCGCGGAGCCACATCGAGGGGGCGACGCCCGCCACCGCGATCTGGAGCTACGGCATCGTCCCCGACCCGTACGACCCCCAGCGCGCTGCTCGACCGGCGGATCCCGGTCGACCGGCTGCTCAAGCCCGAGCACGATCGAGTACCTGGAGAACCAGGCGCTCGTGCTGGAATACGGCGTCGACGCCGCGAACCAGGCGCTGGGCAAGGCGAGCGAATCGGAGCGGTCGCGGGTCACGGCCGAGCTGCCCAAGATCACGGCCGAGGCCGAGCGGTTCCGGGCCGAGTCGCAGCGGCTCCAGCGCCAGGCGGCCGACTACGAGTCGAAGGCCGACGCCGCCGAGAAGGCCGGCAAGGCCGACGAGGCCGACGAGCTCCGCGGCAAGGCCGCCGACCTGCACTCGCCGCCGCTGCAGCTCGAGATGACCTTCACGATCTACCGGACGACCAAGGGCCGCGTCGGCGAGCCGGTCTACGCCGAGATCGAGGTCACGAACCCCAACCCGCGAATCGTCCAGGCCCCCTGGCGCGACGTCTTCCCGATCCGCGAGTACTACACGAACAAGAAGCTCGTCCCGGCGTCGTACCTCGTCGGCTCGCAACGGGGCGCTCAAGGTCGAGATCCGCTGCATCAGCCCGACGCAGTATCTCGGCATGGGCGAGAGCGACCTGTTCATCCTGCAAGGACAAGGGCAACTTCGGCCTGAACTTCATCAAGGGCCTGTTCGGCATCTGGCTCCAGGCGATGGTGCTGACGGCCATCGGCGTCTTCGCCGGCACGTTCCTGAGCTGGCCGGTGGCGCTGCTGACCACGCTCGCGTTCTTCGTCGCGGGCCAGGTGGCGTTCTCGTTCTTCCGCGACATCGCCTTCCAGAGCCTCCTGGGCGGCGGCCCGTTCGAGTCGCTGATCCGGCTCGTCACGCACGACAACCAGATGAGCGACCTGACGCCGACGCTCTCGGTGGTCGTCGCCAAGACGTTCGACGCGCTGACGATGCCCGTGCATGTCGCGGCTGGTCTACATCGTCCCCAACTTCAGCGCGCTCGACGTGTCGAACACGGTGGCCGAGGGCTTCGCCGTGACGTGGCCGACGATGCTCGGCAACGTCCTGCTCGCCCTGGCGTATGCCTTGCCGTTCTCCATCGCCGGATATTTCATCCTGAAGAATCGCGAGGTGGCGGCGTGAGCAACCTGACGAACATGCAGCGGAAGATCGTCTTCGCGCTGGGCATCCTGTTCCTGTTCGTGGCGATGTACCCCTACAAGGCGTTCCTCCACGCCGAGGCCGTGAAGCGCGACCTCGGCGAGGCGACGATGGGCGAGGTCGACACCGGGGAGCTTCATGCTCAAGCTCGCCCTGCTCGGCGGCGCCCGGGGCATCGCGGCCAACGTGCTCTGGATGCGGGCGCAGCGACCTCCAGAAGGTCCAGGACTGGGACAAGCTGAAGGCGACGGTGAACATGATCACCAAGCTCCAGCCCCACTTCCTCTCGATCTGGACCTTCCAGGGCTGGAACCTCGCCTACAACGTCTCCGTCGAGTGGGACGCCCCCGACGACAAGTACGAGTGGATCAAGAAGGGGATCAAGTTCCTCCGCGACGGCGTGTCCAAGAACCAGAAGTCGCCCGACCTGCTCTGGGACACCGCCTGGACCTACTACCACAAGCTCGGCTTCGCCGACGAGACGATCATCCTCCGCAAGCTGTTCCGCGACGACTCCGACGAGTCGTTCAAGCGCGACCCGATCGACAACCAGGTCTATAACGACAACTTCCAGCTCGCCCGCGGGTGGTTCACCCGGGCGATCCAGAAGGTCGACGCGGGCGAGAAGCGGCTCGTCGAGGGCGTCGACGAGGATGTCATCGACCACGTCGACGCCCCGGTCCAGCGGAAGGGCCGGCCCGACGACCTGGCCTTCCGCGCCATGCCGGCCCACGCCCAGACCCGCTACGCGATCGACCTGGAGAAGCAGAGCATGGTCGGCGTCGAGCCCCAGTTCGGCGACGTCGCCCAGAACGAGTGGCAGAAGGCGCTGAACGAGTGGATCGAGTTCGGCAGCCACGTCTTCCACCAGCCCAACGACATCGTCGTCGACGGCAAGAGCATCAAGCAGGACATCCGGATCGACGACGCGACCGACGTCAAGAAGATGGCCGGGCTGCATCCCAACGTCCAGCACTGGGCGAACCGCTGGTCCGACCAGATGAACTACCGCTACTGGAAGGACCGCTGCGCCGCCGAGATGGAGCAGGACGGCGTGACCGCGCGGCGGCACTTCTACGAGGGGACGAAGGCCTACAAGTCGGCCGACTTCCCCAAGGCCGTGCAGGAGTTCCAGGACGGCCTGAAGGTCTGGGACGCGCTGCTCAAGCGGCACCAGGCCTACCGCGACGACCAGCTCAACCAGAAGGACACCGGCCTGATCGTCAAGCGCTACGCCCGCGCCTGCCAGCAGCTCGGCATCCCCGTGCCCAAGGACACGCCGTTCCTGGCCTACATGGCCTACGTCGAGCACGACACGTCGGTCGACCCGTTCGACGCGCTCGAGATGACCTCCCGCGCCTCGACGACCCCCGGCGCCCCGCAGGGCCAGGGCAAGCCGGCGGGCGCGCCGTCGAAGTGAGCGGAGTGTCCTCCTCGTTGTGGCCGTGTGAATCTCCCCTCCCCCCTTGCGGGGGAGGGTAGGGTGGGGGGTTCTTCGGGATGGCCTCGGCCTCCGACCCCCCACCCTACCCTCCCCCGCAAGGGGGGAGGGTTTCCTTTGGGAAGGCCCCGTCCATGAGCACCGCGACTCAGCCGCACGATCCGCGTCGGACACAGCCCCGACTCCGACGACGCCTTCATGTTCTACGCCCTGACCCACGACAAGCTCGACAACCCCCTGGGCCTCCGCTTCGTCCACCAGCTCGAGGACATCGAGACCCTCAACCGCCGCGCCTTGAACGGCGAGCTCGAGGTCTCCGCCGTCAGCATCCACGCCTTCGCCCACCTCGCCGACAAGTACGCCCTGCTCGCCTCCGGCAGCAGCATGGGCGACCGGTACGGCCCGATGCTCATCACCCGCGAGCCCGCCACGCTCGACGACGTGAAGGGCAAGACGATCGCGATCCCCGGCACGCTGACGACGGCCTACCTGACCTTGCATCTCTGCCTCGGGCAAGGACGTGAAGACGACCGTCATGCCGTTCGACCAGATCCTCCCGGCCGTCGCCGAGGGCAAGGTCGACGTCGGCCTGATCATCCACGAAGGGCAGCTCTACTACGAGGCGAAGGGCCTGCACAAGGTCGTCGACCTCGGCCAGTGGTGGTTCGAGCAGACGGGCCTGCCCTTGCCCCTCGGCGGCAACGTCGTCCGCAAGGACCTGGGCGAGGACCTGGTCGTCGAGATCGCCCGCCTGCTCAAGGCGAGCATCCAGTACGCGCTGGACCACCGCCAGGAGGCGCTGGATTACGCCCTGAAGTATGCCCGTGACCTCGACCCGAAGCTGGCCGACCGGTTCGTGGGGATGTACGTCAACGAGTGGACGGTCGATTATGGGCCGCGGGGGCGAGAGGCGGTGCGGGCGCTGCTGGATCGGGCGGCGGAGGCGGGGTTGATTCCGGGGCGGGTGGATGTGCGGTTCGTCGGGTGAACTGGCGCGCTTCCGGCGGTGTCCACGCTGTCGCTGAGAAGGCCTCGGTCGGTAGGATAGACCGGATACAGACACGCCGCCCTGGACCGAGGACCACGCCATGACGATCAAGGTCAATCCCGAAGGCGCGTTGATCCCCAAGGAACTCCTCGGCGGCGCCGAGCAAATCGAAGTCTTCGCGCGGCCGGGAAATCAATTGGTCATCCAGTTCGAGGCCGATCCGCGACGGAATGAGGGGGCGAATGGAAGCGGGTCAACCCTCGAATCGTCGGGGAGCGATCGCGACGATGGGGTCGAGGCGAAGACCGACCCGATCTGGCGGTGGGGACAGCATCCGGTCGACGGCCTCGAGCCGGATGCGTCGGTGAATCTCGACAAGTATCGTTACGGGGCGGGGATGTGACGCCGTCTTCGTTTCTGGACACATCCTTCGCCGTCGCCCTCCACTCGGCGAGGGACCAGAACCACGAAGCCGCTCTCCGCCAATGGGAAACACTGCCGGGCGCGGTCGGGCTGGTGACGACTTCGCTGGTTTTCGAAGAGATGGCGACCTTCTTTTGTGCGCGAGGCCTTCATGACCTCGCGGTCCGCATCGGCGAGGACCTTCTTAATAGCCCCACGATCCGGCTTGTCCACGTCGATGAACAACTCTTCCTCGAAGCCTGGGATTACTTCGTCCAGCACCACGACCAGGCCTATTCCCTGACCGACTGCGTCTCGTTCATCCTCATGACCCGCCTCGGCCTCCGGTCGGCGCTGACCTTCGACCACCACTTCACGCAGGCCGGCTTCGACCGGCTCCCTGGGGTCTGACGGCCTCGCGGCTTGCATCCGCGCCCGCGGCGCCTAGACTGGGACCCCAACGACGCCCTATCCGTTGGGAGGCCCGCCGTGACCTTGCGCCTGCTGCTCGTTGCCTCGATGGTTCTCGCCTGGGCCGCGGCCGTCGCGGCCGGGGCGCCCTCGGACTTCTCGCGGTTCGTCGACGACTACTTCGCCGCCCGGTTCCAGGCCCACCCGAGCGAGGGGACCGCGGCCGGGCTGCACCAATACGATCGCGACCTCGACGACCTGTCGAGGCCGGCCGTCGAGAAGCGAATCGTCGAGCTGAAGGAGCAGCTTGCCCGGCTCGCGGCGATCGACCGCGCGACGCTGCGGGCCGACGACGCGATCGACGCCCGCATGCTCGACGGCCAGATCCGCGCCGAGCTGCTCGACCTCGAGACGCTGCGGACCTGGGAGACGAACCCGATGGGTTACGTCAGGCTCCCGGCGGGGCGATCGACGGGCTCATCAAGCGCGACTTCGCCCCGGCCGCCGAGCGGCTCCGCTCGGTCATCGCCCGCGAGCGGGCCGTGCCCGGCGTGTTCGCGGCCGCGCGGGCGAACGTCAAGAACCCGCCGAAGGAGTTCACCGACCTGGCGATCCGCATGGCCAAGGGGTCGGTCGGCTTCTTCAAGGGCTCGGTCGCCGACCTGGGCCAGGGATGCGGCCGGCGGGCGACGCGGGCCTGCTCGAACGAGTTCGAGGCGGCCAACGACGCCGGTCGATCGCGGCCGTCGAGAGCTTCGCCGCCTGGCTCGAATCCGACCTCAAGCCGCGCTCGAACGGCCGCTATGCCATCGGCGCCGAGAACTTCCTGGCGAAGCTCCGGTACGAGGAGCTGGTCGAGCATCCCCTGCCCGAGCTGCTCGCCAAGGGCGAGGCCCAGCTCGCGAAGGACTACGCCGCGTTCGTCGCCGACGGCCAAGCAGATCGACCCCAACAGGACGCCCGCCGAGGTGATGAAGGCCCTCTCCGACGACCACCCGACGGCCGACGACCTGATCCCCTCGGTCCGCCGCTCGGTCGAGGCGTCGCGGCAGTTCCTGGTCGACAAGGGGATCGTCACGCTCCCCTCCGAGGTCCGGCCCAGGATCGAGGAGACGCCGCCCTACGCCCGCTCGGGCAGCTTCGCGTCGATGGACACCCCCGGCCCCTACGAGACGAAGGCGACCGAGGCGTTCTACTACGTGACGCCCGTCGAGAAGGACTGGGACGCGCAAGCACGCCGAGGAGCACCTGCGGCTCTACAACCCGCCCGTCGTCGCCATGATCAACGTCCACGAGGCGTATCCCGGCCACTACCTCCAGTTCCTCTACGCCCCGCGGTTCCCGACCAAGACCCGCAAGCTCGTCGTCTGCGGCACGCAACGCCGAGGGCTGGGCGCACTACTGCGAGCAGATGATGGTCGACGAGGGCTTCGGCGGCGGCGACCCGAAGGTCCGCCTGGCCCAGCTCCAGGAGGCGCTGCTCCGCGATTGCCGCTACGTCGTCGGCGATCAAGCTGCACACCGAGGGCTGGACCGTCGAGCAGGGGGCCAAGCTGTTCGTCGAGAAGGGCTTCCAGGAGCCGGCCAACGCCTTCGAGGAGTCGCGCCGGGGGGCCTACAACCCGACTTACCTGTATTACACGCTCGGCAAGCTCCAGATCCAGGAGCTCCGCGACGAGTACCTGGCGAAGAAGCCGGGGGCGACGCTCCGGGAGTTCCACGACGCCTTCGTCGCGCAGGGCGGCCTGCCGATCCCGCTGGTGCGGGAGGTGCTGTTCCGTTAGGGCCGTCTCCTTTCTTGTGTCTGTTGGTCTTCGTCGGGTCCGCCATGCGGACCATCTTCGCTGGCGACCGCTGGGAAGAAATGGTCCGCATGGCGGACCCTACGGGTGTCGCGACCGATCCCGGGCGCAGGGAGGAGATCCCTCGTTCGGCCGCTGAGACCGCCCCCGCCGTCGAATCCGAGACTGAAAAACTGCATACAAAGCTTGACGAGCAAAAGATTTGCGGAAAATTGGCTTCGGTCGGTAATTCCTGGTCGTCGGCGACGGAGCCGCCCTCCCCAGTGCCCCCATCGCCCGCCGCTCCGCGGCCATCCGAGCCATCGGAAAGGGCCGCGGAGCGGCGGAACGAGAGCTGTCGCCTGCGCCTACGATCCAGAGCGACACCCGACCCCACGGGAGCCGCGGGCGGCCGATACCCTGGGGCCGGGGCGCAAGGTATAATCCCCTCTTTCCACCCGCAGCGACGACGGCCCGCGCTCCCAGGGCAACGCATCCCGAAGGTCCTACCATGTCCAACACTTACAACGCCCTCTCGACCCTCAAAGTGGACGATCGCACCTTCCGCTACTACCGCCTCGGCGTGCTGACCGACCACGGGATCGACCTGAGTCGGCTGCCCTTCTCGCTGAAGATCCTCCTGGAAAACCTGCTCCGCAACGAGGACGGGACGACCGTCACGGCCGACGACATCACGGGCCTGGGCAAGTGGGACGCCAAGGCGATCCCCAGCCGCGAGATCGCCTTCCGGCCCAGCCGGGTGCTGCTGCAGGACTTCACGGGCGTCCCCGCGGTCGTCGACCTCGCCGCGATGCGCGACGCCATGAAGCGGATGGGCGGCGACCCGACGAGGATCAACCCGCTCCAGCCGGTCGAGCTGGTCATCGACCACTCGGTCCAGGTCGACGAGGCCGGGCACCTCGCTGGCGTTCGTCACCAACGCCGAGCTCGAGTTCGCCCGGAACAAGGAGCGGTACGCCTTCCTCCGCTGGGGCCAGGACGCCTTCCGGAACTTCCGCGTCGTGCCGCCGGACACGGGGATCGTCCACCAGGTCAACCTCGAATACCTGGCCCGCGTCGTCTTCACGTCGACCGACATCGCGGGCCAGGAGCACGACCCGGAGCCGCTCGCCTATCCCGACACGCTCGTCGGCACCGACTCGCACACGACGATGATCAACGGCCTCGGCGTGCTCGGCTGGGGCGTCGGCGGGATCGAGGCCGAGGCGGCGATGCTCGGCCAGCCGGTGTCGATGCTCGTGCCGCAGGTCGTCGGCTTCAAGCTCAGCGGCACGCTCCGCGAGGGGGCGACGGCGACCGACCTCGTGCTGACCGTCACCGAGATGCTCCGCCGCAAGGGCGTCGTCGGCAAGTTCGTCGAGTTCTACGGCGCCCGGCCTGGCCAACCTGCCGCTGGCCGACCGCGCCACGATCGCCAACATGGCCCCCGAGTACGGCGCGACCTGCGGCATCTTCCCGATCGACGCCGAGACCCTCCGCTACCTGCGAGCTCTCGGGCCGGCCCGAGCCGCTGATCCGGCTCGTCGAGGCCTACGCCAAGGCCCAGGGCTTCTTCCACACGCCCGACGCCCCCGAGGCCGAGTATTCCGACACGCTCGAGCTCGATCTCTCCGAGCGTCGAGCCGAGCCTGGCCGGGCCCGAAGCGGCCCCAGGACCGCGTGCCGCTCGACGAGGCCAAGGACTCGTGGCGCAAGGCGCTCAAGGTGATGCTCGACGCCAAGCCGAAGGTCTCGCCCAAGGTGGCCACGGCCACCGTCGCGGCGACGACCGACGTCAAGAGCGAGATCCGCCTCGAAGGCGAGGGCGGCGGCGGCACGGCCGTCGGCGCGGAGGACCCCGAGGCCCCGGCCGCCGCCTACCGGCCGCTCCGCCAGGGGTTACATCGAGAACGGCTCGGTCGTCATCGCCGCGATCACGAGCTGCACGAACACGTCGAACCCCTCGGTGATGATCGCCGCCGGCCTCGTCGCCAAGAAGGCGGTCGAGAAGGGCCTGACGACCAAGCCGTGGGTCAAGGCGAGCCTGGCGCCCGGCTCGAAGGTCGTGACCGACTACCTCAACGACGCCGGCCTGACCGAGCCGCTCGACGCAGCTCCGGTTCAACCTCGTCGGCTACGGCTGCACGACCTGCATCGGCAACTCCGGCCCGCTCTCGGCCGAGATCTCCAAGGCGATCCACGACGACGACCTCGTCGACCGTCGCCGTCCTCTCGGGCAACCGCAACTTCGAGGGGCGGATCAACTCCGACGTCCGGGCCAACTACCTCGCCTCGCCCCCGCTGGTCGTCGCCTACGCCCTGGCCGGGACGATGGACATCGACCTGCCACACCGACCCCTCGGCAACGACAAGGACGGCAAGCCGGTCTTCCTCAAGGACATCTGGCCGACCCAGGCGCGAGGTCCAGGACACGATCCGCAAGTCGGTCCGGGCCGAGATGTTCCAGAAGGAGTACGCCGAGGTCTTCCAGGGCGACGAGCGGTGGAACTCGCTCGAGGTGCCGCTGGGCGACCTCTTCGCGTGGGACGACGAGTCGACCTACGTGAAGAACCCGCCCTACTTCGTGGGGATGCCCGCCCAGCCGCCGCCGATCGAGGAGATCAGCGGGGCCCGGGTGCTCGCCGTGCTCGGCGACAGCATCACGACCGACCACATCTCGCCGGCCGGCTCGATCAAGGTCCAGAGCCCGGCGGGCCGCTACCTGATCGAGCACGGGGTGGCCGTCGCCGACTTCAACTCCTACGGCTCCCGGCGCGGCAACCACGAGGTCATGGTCCGGGGCACGTTCGCCAACATCCGGCTCCGCAACAAGCTCGCACCCGGCACCGAGGGGGGCGTCACCCGGCACCTGCCCGACGGCGAGGGGATGTCGATCTTCGACGCCTCCGAGACGTACCGCGCCGAGGGCGTCCCGCTGATCATCCTGGCGGGCAAGGAGTACGGCTCGGGCTCGTCGCGCGACTGGGCGGCGAAGGGGCCGAAGCTGCTGGGCATCCGCGCGGTGATCGCCGAGAGCTACGAGCGGATCCACCGCTCGAACCTGGTCGGCATGGGCATCCTCCCGCTCCAGTTCGGCGCGGGCGACAACGCCGAGAGCCTCGGGCCTGACCGGCGAGGAGGTCTACGCGATCGAAGGGCTGGCCGGACGTGCTGGCCGACGAGTTCAAGTCGGGCCGGGAGGTGACGGTCGTCGCCACCAACGACCGACGGCGTCCGAGCATCGGTTCACGGCGACGGTGCGGATCGACACGCCCCAGGAGATCCGCTACTATGAGCACGGCGGGATCTTGCCTTACGTCCTGAGGCAATTGCTCGCCGCGAAGGGCTGATCGCCCCGCATGGCTCTCCGGCGGCCCCCTCCCGACGCCCGTCCGAAATCGCGCGGACCCGCCTGGATTGAAATCACGCCTCTTCGGTAAGATAGATCACTTCCTCAGGAACCTCTCCCGTGGGCGGCGGGCCCCGGCCGTGCCGCCGCGGGCCAGCGAAGACCCGCCCCGCGCCTCCCTCGCCCCGCGGGCGTATCCCTCAAACGCCGCGCCGGGAATCGACCCGACCCAGCCTCGCGGGTCGACCGGCCCCAGGAACGATCAGGAGTTGGCGTTCATGGCCCAGACGACGGAAGTCAAGCCCGCGGTCACGCGCAACCAGGCGGTCGGCTGGCTCCGGCAGATGCTCCTGATCCGCCGGTTCGAGGAGCGTCGGCCATGCTCTACCAGAACCAGAAGATCGGCGGCTTCTGCCACCTCTACAGCGGACAGGAAGCCGTCGCCGTCGGTTCGATCGGCGTCCTGCGCGAGGACGACTACGTCATCACCGCCTACCGCGACCACGGCCACGCCCTCGCCCGGGGCATGGACCCCAAGGCAGGCGATGGCCGAGCTGCTCGGCAAGGCCCCCGGCTGCTCGAAGGGCAAGGGCGGCTCGATGCACTTCTTCGACGCCGAGAAGGGCTTCCTCGGCGGCCACGCCATCGTCGGCAGCCACATCCCGCTGGCCGCGGGCGTCGCCTTCGCCATCAAGTACCAGGGCGACGACCAGGTCTGCATCTGCTACTTCGGCGACGGCGCGATGGACCAGGGGGCGCTTGCACGAGGCGTTCAACATGGCCTCGCTCTGGAAGCTGCCGGTCATCTACGTCGTCGAGAACAACATGATGTCGATGGGCACCCAGCTCCATCGCCACTCGTGGACGACCGACCTGACGATCCGCGGCGGCACGGCCTACGGCATGCCCGGCGTCCTCGTCGACGCCAACGACATCGAGGAGATGGCCCGCGTCACCCGCGAGGCCGACCAGCCGCGCCCGCACCGGCGAGGGGCCGACGTTCATCGAGGCCAAGACCTACCGCTTCCGCGGCCACTCGATGAGCGACCCGATGAAGTACCGCACCAAGGAAGAGGCCGACAAGGCCAAGGAGCGCGACCCGATCGTGCTCTACGAGACGCTCCTCAAGGAACGCGGCTGGATCGACGAGGCCGGCGCTCGAGGAGATGCACGAGAAGATCAAGGCCGAGGTCGAGGAGGCGATCGAGTTCGCCGAGGACGCCCCCGAGCCCTCGCTCGACGCGCTCTACGAGGACATCACCGTCGCCCCGTACATCCCGCAGGAGTGAGCCGCGAATCATGGCCGTGCTTGCATTACCGCGAGGCCCTCCGCGCGGCGATGACCGAGGAGATGGAACGCGACGACCGCGTCTTCCTCATGGGCGAGGAGGTCGCCGAGTACAACGGCGCCTACAAGGTCAGCCAGGGGATGCTCGACCAGTTCGGGCCGCAGCGGGTCATCGACACGCCGATCTCCGAGAACGGCTTCTCCGGCATCGGCATCGGCGCCGCGATGGTCGGCCTCCGGCCGATCGTCGAGTTCATGACCTTCAGCTTCAGCTACGTCGCGTTCGACCAGCTCGTGAACAACGCCGCCAACATGCGCTACATGAGCGGCGGCCAGTTCGCCGTGCCGATCGTCTTCCGGGGCAACTCCGGGCATCGCCGGCTGCCTGGGCGCGACCCACTCGCACCGGCCCGAGGCCCTCTACGCCCACATCCCCGGCCTGACCGTCATCATGCCCGTCGACCCCGGCCGACGCCAAGGGGCTGCTCAAGAGCGCCATCCGCACCGACGACCCGGTCATCTTCATCGAGCACGAGAACCTGCTCGGCGACAAGGGCGAGGTCCCCGACGACCCCGACTTCCTCGTCCCGATCGGCAAGGCCGACGTGAAGCGTCCCGGCCCGGACGTGACCCTGATCACCTACTCGCGGTCGCTCGGTCACGCTCGCTCAAGGCCGCCGAGAAGCTGGCCGAGGAGGGGATCGACGCCGAGGTGATCGACCTCCGCACGATCCGCCCGCTCGACCTCGACACGCTGCTCGACGTCGGTCGCGAAGACCCACCGGGCGGTGATCGTCGAGGAGGACTGGCCGTACTGCGGCCTCGGCGCCGGCATCGCCGACCGGATCATGCAGGTCGCCTTCGACGAGCTCGACGCCCCGATCCGCCGCGTCACCGCCAAGGACGTCCCGATCCCGTACACCAAGGTGCTCGAGGCCGCCGTCCTGCCCGACGTCGCCGGGTCGTCGCCCAGGTCAAGGACGTCTGCTACCGCTGATCCGGGTATGAATGTCCGTCATCGGGTGGCTCGGCCGCGATCTTCGCCGGCCATGTTCTGCGACCGCCCTCTCCTGGAGACGAGACCCGTGCCGATCGAAGTGAAAATGGCCAAGCTCAGCCCGACGATGTCGAGCGGCCAGTGGTCAAGTGGCTGGTCAAGGTCGGCGACCAGGTCAAGGAAGGGGACACGCTCGCCGAGATCCAGACCGACAAGGCCGTCATGCCGATGGAGTCGTTCGACGAGGGCACGGTCGCCCAGCTCGCTGGTCGAGCCCGGCGAGGAAATCGCGGTCGGGGCGGACGTCCTCCTGCTCGCCACCAAGGGCGAGGACCCGAAGACGATCGCCGGCCTCCGCGGGATCGGCCCCCGCGGCCAAGACGGACGAGTCGGCCAAGGCCGCCTCCGCCGCGACCAACGGCGAGTCGGCCGATCACGGCCACGAGCAGTCAGTCTCCCACGAACTCGCAGCACACGGTGCGAGCGGCCGGGTCAAGTCGAGCCCGCTGGCCCGCAAGGTCGCGGCCGGCGAGGGGTCGACATCGGCCAGGTCCAGGGAAGCGGGCCCGGCGGCCGGGTCGTCCGCAGCGACGTCGAGGCGCTTCCTCAAGACCAAGGGCTCGGCGCCCGCCAAGTCCCCGGCCGGCCGGCCCGCCGCCGCGTCCCGCCAGGCCGTGGCCGACACCGTCATCCACGCTCAACCGCGTCCAGACGACGATCGCCACCCGGATGATCGAGGCCAAGCAGGTCGCCCCGGACATCCACGTCACGGTCGACATCCGGATCGACGACGTCGTCGCGGTCCGCGAGCGTCTGAACAAGCCGCTCGCGACGGAGAAGATCAAGCTCTCGGTGGGCGACTTCGTCACCAAGGCCGTCGCCCTGGCCCTCCGCAAGCACCCGGCCGTCAACGCCACGTTCGACGGCGAGACCCTGACCCGCCGCGGCGAGGTCAACGTCGGCATCGCCGTCGCCCTGCGGACGGGCCTGATCGTCCCCGTCCTCAAGAACGCCGACACCCTCGGCCTCCGCGAGATCCGCACCGGCAGCGAGACGCTCGTACGAAGCCGCCCGCGCCGATGAAGCTGACGAGCGACCAGATGACCGGCGGGACGTTCACGATCTCGAACCTGGGCATGTACGGCGTCCGCGAGTTCGACGCGATCCTGAACCTGCCCCAGGTCGGCATCCTCGCCGTCGGCGCCGCCGAGAAGCGGCCGGTGGTCGAGGGGAACACGCTCGTCGTCGGCACGGTGATGACCGTCACGCTCACGGCCGACCATCGCGTCGTCGACGGCGCCGATCGCCGCCGAGTTCCTGCGGACCTTCAAGGGCCTGCTCGAAGAGCCGGCGTCGATGCTGCTCTGAAGACGCCACGTGCTCAGTACTCAACACGACGCCCACCCTACCGTCCCGCAGGGGGAGAGTTTCAAGTCCCTCCCCCTTGCGGGGGAGGGTAGGGTGCGGGGTAAAACATTGGCCTCGGCCAAATTCAAACGGCCTCGCCCTAATCGGTAGGATTCAATGGCTTACGACTACGACATCGTCGTCATCGGCGGCGGCCCCGCGGGCTACGCCGGGGCGATCCGCGCGGCGCAGCTCAAGAAGCGGGTCCTCTGCGTCGAGCGCGACAAGCTCGGCGGCATCTGCCTGAACTGGGGCTGCATCCCGACCAAGGCCCTGCTCACGAACGCCCACCTCGTCGAGCTGATCAACCGCCACGGCAAGGCGTTCGGCTACAGCGGCGACGCCACGTGGGACTTCGGCCAGATGATCGGCCGCAGCCGCTCGGTCGCGGGCAACCTGAACAAGGGGATCGAAGGCCTCTTCCGGAAGTACAAGGTCGACTCCAAGCTCGGCACGGCCAAGGTCACCGACCCGCACACGGTCCAGGTCGGCGACAAGAAGGTGACGGCCGAGTCGATCGTGATCGCCACCGGCGTCCGCCCCCGCCCGCTGCCGGGCGCGGAGTTCGACGGCAAGACGATCATCTCCTACAAGGAAGCGATGAGCCTGCCGACCCAGCCGAAGTCGATGGTCATCATCGGCGGCGGCCCGATCGGGCTGGAGTTCGGCTACTTCTACAACGCGATCGGCACCAAGGTGACGCTCGTCGAGCTGATGGACCGCATCCTCCCGGGCGAGGACGAGGAGGTCAGCAAGGCCCTCCTGAAGAGCCTCACCAAGCGGGGCCTTCAGATCTTCACCAGCTCGAAGACGGGCAAGGTTACGAAGACGGCCGGAGGCGTGAAGGTCGAGGTCGAGACCCCTCAGGGGCCGAAGACGTTCGAGGCCGAGAAGCTGCTCGTCTCGATCGGCGTGCTCGGCAACGTCGAGGGCCTGTTCGACGACAAGCTCGAAGGTCGAGCTCGTCAAGAATCACATCAAGGCCGACCCGAAGAAGGGTTACGTCACGAGCGTCCCGAGCATCTACGCCGTCGGCGACGTGATCGGCCCGCCCTGGCTCGCGCACGTCGCGCACCACGAGGCGATCTGCTGCGTCGAGCGGCTCGGCGAAGTTCGCCGACCGGACGGTCGACTACACGAACATCCCCGGCTGCACCTACACTGACCCGGGCGTCGCCAGCGTCGGCCTGACGGAGAAGGCCGCTCGCGAGGCGGGGCACGAGGTCCGCGTCGGCAAGTTCCCCTTCATCGCCAGCGGCCGCGCCCAGGCCGCCGACGAGACCGAGGGGTTCGTCAAGCTCGTCTTCGACGCCAAGTACGGCGAGCTCCTGGGAGCCCACCTGATCGGCTCGCAGGCGACCGAGCTGATCGCCGAGCTGGTCATGGCCAAGAAGCTCGAGGCGACCGAGGAAGACATCGTCCACGCCATGCACCCGCACCCGACCTTCTCCGAGGCCGTCATGGAGGCGGCGGGGCAGGGGCTGGGGGAGTCGGTGCATATCTGATCGGGGATTCGTAGGGTCCGCTGTGCGGACCATCTTCTGTTCGTAGCCCTCGACGGAAGATGGTCGGCACAGCGGACCCTACGGGACAACGTGACACCGCGCCGCCCATTCGTCCCAGAGCCGTGCCATCTCGGCGACGCGATCAGGCTGGGCGGTGGCCAGGTTGCGCAACTCGGCCCGATCGGCGTCGATGTCGTAGAGCTCCCACGGCCGGCCCTTCCGCGCGACGAGCTTCCACTTGCCGTCGCGGACAGCCCGGTTGCCTTCGTGTTCCCAGAAGAGCCGCCGAGAGGTTGACGGTACGCCGCGAAATATGGGCAGCAGGCTCTGACCTTCGAATCGGACGGGCGTCTTGCCGTGGGCATGCTCCGGATAGCTCGCGGTCCCGACCTCGAGCAAGGTCGGCAACACATCGATGATATGGGCGACCGAGCGGTCGTCGACCACACCCTTGCGGTCGATCACCGCGGGCCAGTGGGCGATGAACGGGGTGCTGATGCCCCCTTCGTGCGTGTAGTGCTTGTAGAGCCGCCAGGGGGTGGTCCCCGCGTTGGCCCAGCCCGAGCCGTAGCTCAGGTACGACGAAGGGCCGCCCATCGCCGCGATCGCGGGACCTTCGTGGAGCACGTTTTCCGGCCCAGACTTGCCGTCGAAGCCGTTCGGGTCCCACTCGGCACACGCGCCGTTGTCGGAGAAGAAAAGGATCAGCGTGTTGTCGAGCTCGCCGTTCTTGCGGAGGTCGTCGACGACTCGGCCGATGTTCTGATCCATCCGGTCGACCATCGCCGCGAAGATCGCCATCCGCCGCGCCAGATCGGCGCGGCGAGGCTCGGGGAGGGAGTCCCACGGCGGGTTCGTTCCGTGCGGGCCGTCCTCGTGATATCCGTCGTATCCGGAGCGGGGCGTCAGCGGTGAGCCCGGCCCAAGCAAGCCCAGTTCCGTCATCCGCTCGTGACGTTCGGCCCGGATTGCGTCCCAGCCGGCCTTGTACCGCTCGGCGTACTTTGCGACCTCGCCCTCGGGTGCCTGGAGTGGGAAGTGTGGGGCGTTGTACGCGAGGTAGAGGAAATACGGCTTGCCGGCCTGACGAGACTCAGTAAGGAAATCGAGTGCGTGGTCGGTGATGGCGTCGGTGGCGTAGAACTGCCCCGCTGAATACGAGCGAGCCTTTCGGCCCTGGGGTAGGCGGAAATACTGCGCCGGGTCCCAGAAGCTCGTCATCCCGCCGCGGAAGGTGTACGCCTCGTCGAACCCCCGCGCGATCGGTCCCGGCTGGCCGAGGTGCCACTTGCCCGCCAGATACGTTCGATACCCCGCCGGGCGCAGCACCTCGGCGAGCGTGACGCACTCGTCGACGAGGTGCCCGCGATAGCCGGGCCGGCCGGTGTCGTCGTTCATGTTCCCGACGCCCGCCTGGTGGGCGTAGAGGCCCGTCAGCAGGCTGGCACGGGTCGGGCAGCAGCGGGCGCCGTTGTAAAACTGCGTGAGCCGGAGGCCACCCGCGGCGAGCCGGTCGAGGTTCGGCGTGCGGATCTCGCCGCCGAAGGGGCCGATGTCGCTGTAGCCGAGGTCGTCGGCCAGGATAAGCACGATATTCGGCCGCGCCGCCCGTCCCTGACCCGCCGCCGTGCCCGCCACGGAGAGCCACGCCGCGAGGGCGACGACTCCGATTCGCTCGACTCGCATGCCAATTCCCCGCCCTGATCTTGGATCGACCCCGGCGGGATTCTATCAGGGAGTCGGGCTCGAATCATCGGAGTCGCCGCGAGTCGTCCCGTACGCCCCGCGCCGCCCCGCGACCGAAGTGGGGGGCCGGCGTCGACGGCCGCGAGGCGATCGCCACGATCCGCTCGGCCGCCCGCTCGCACGCCCCGGGCTTCGCCACGCGATTGCGCAGGTCGGCGATCGCTCGCACGGCCTCCTCGCGCAGGTCGGGCCGCGAGAGCCACCGCTCGGCCCAGCCGGCCAGTTCCTCGGACACGTCGACGGGCGTCAGGTATTCGGGGAACACTTCGGCGTCGGCCAGCAGGTTGACCAGGCTGATGAACTTCGCCTTGATGAACCAGCGGGCAACCCACAGGTCGAACCGCTTGACCTTGTAGAGAACCACCGTCGGCAGGGCCGCGAGCATCAGCTCGAGCCCGACCGAGCCCGACACCGCCCACGCGACCGATGCCGACCGGATCAGCTCGGGCGTCTTGCCGGCGTGGAGCGTCACGTCGAGCCCGGCTATGTCGGAGTAAGTGACGATCCCCTCCGCGAGCTTGCGATGCCGCTCGTGGAGGCAGGCCACGGCGAAGCGGACGTCGGGCACCGCGCCCGCGAGCCGCTCGGCCGCCCGGAGCATGATCGGCAGGTTCCGCGTCACCTCCTGCGTCCGCGAGCCGGGCAGGATCGCCACCAGCGGCCGATCGTCGTCGCGCTGTTCCGCGACGAAAGCCTCGTCGATCGCCCGCTCGCCTTGCTCGTCGAAGAACGGGTGACCGACGTAGGAAGCGTGCTCGTAGCCTCGCGCCTTGTACCACTCGGGCTCAAACGGAAGGCTGCACAGGACCTCGTCGACCGTCCGCTTGACCTTCTTGACCCGCCACGCCGCCCACGCCCAGAGTTGGGGTGGGACATAGTAAATCACGGGGATGCCCGCAGCCTTGGCCCGCTTGGCGATGTGCCAGTGGAAGCCGGGGTAGTCGATCAGGACGACGGCGTCGGGCTTCTCCTTGACGAAGTAATCGCGGGCCTGGTCGGCGAGCCGGAAGAACGTGCGGATATTCAGCAGGACGCGGAGGAACCACATCACCGCGAGGTCGACCAGCGGGTAAAGCAACTTCGCTCCCGCCTCGGTCATGTGTGGGCCGCCGAAGCCGACGACCTCGAGGTCGGGGCACCGCTTCCGGATGGCGCGGATGAGGTTGGCCGCGTGGACGTCGCCGCTCGGCTCGCCAGCGGAGATGAAGAGGCGCATCGGTGGGGAATCCTCGTCCGTGAAGGAGGGCCGGTCCGTCGGGCCGAAGCCTACCCGATCGCCCCAATCCCGAAAAGCCGGACCCGCCGCGCGCGTCGGACGGGCCTGGATTCGTCTATACGGCCGGGCGGAATTCCGATATCTCGATTCCGGGACCGAACACCGCGCGCCGCCCGCACCGTGTCTCTCAGGCAGCGGGACGGCCGGAGCCTTCGGGTCCGCGCCTCGGGCGGTCGTCCCCACCCTCTCACCGCCCGGGCCGAAGACCCGAAGGAGTCCCCGATGAGGCGACGCCGCAAGACCGCGCGTCCGGTCCTCGAATCGATGGAGTCGAGGTTCCTCCTCTCGGCGCAGGGCGTGGGCCCCGCGGCCGTCATGCTCGCACGCCCGATGCTCGCCCTGGGCGGCTCGGTGCATGGCCATTACGACGAGTCGAGCGTCGTCCCCGACGCCGGCAGGGCCGTCTCCTTCTCGGGCGCCGGCCGCGTTAGTGGTCTGGGCCAGGTCCAGTTCACGGGTCATTTCGGCACGCCCGGTTTCATTAGCTCGGGCCACGCGACCGGCACGCTGGTGCTCTCGAACGGGAGAGGGACCGTCACCCTCAGCCTCGTGGGCCCGACCCAGCCCGGGTTCTCCGCGCCGCCCTCGACGTTCGCGTACACGATCGTGAGCGGTACGGGGTCCCATGCCGCGCGGCACGGGCACGGCACGCTGACCATGAGTCTCGTCCCCGAGAATCCAAGTGTGCCGGCCACGCTCCAGCATCTCGCGTCGGGGCGGGTCACGATCCAGTTCCATTGACGCGGGAGGGGACGCCGACGCTCGGATGCCGTTGTCGAGCCGGCGTCGTCCGTGTTGCAATGGTCCGATGTCGATCCTCCTGCTGGCGATCGAGACCACCTGCGACGAGACCGGCGCCGCCGTGCTCGAAGGCCTGAGCCCACCCGCGGTCGGCGTGCCGACGATCCGTGCGAGCGTCGTCGCGTCCCAGATCGACCTCCACGAGCGGTTCGGCGGCGTCGTCCCCGAGATCGCCGCGCGGGCGCACGTCCGCCAGATCCTCCCGGTGATCGACGAGGCCCTCCGCCGCGCGGGGGTGACCTTGTCTGAGATCGGAGCGGTGGCGGTCGCGACCCGGCCGGGGTTGGTCGGCGCGCTCGTCGTCGGTCTGACGGCCGCGAAGGCTCTGGCGCTGGCGCTGGACATCCCGCTGATCGCCGTCGATCACCTCGAGGGTCACCTCTACGCCTGCCAGCTCGCGTATCCCGACCGCGACGTCTATCCCTGCGTCGGCCTGGTCGTCTCGGGCGGTCACACGAGCCTCTTCGAATGCCGCGGGCCGCTCGAGAACGAGATGCTCGGCGGGACGATCGACGACGCGGCGGGCGAGGCGTTCGACAAGGTCGCGAGCCTGCTCGGCCTCGGCTACCCCGGCGGGCCCGGCATCGAGCGCGCGGCGAGGTCGGGGAACCCGAAGGCGTTCGCCTTCCCCCGCTCGTTCCTCCGCGACGACCGCCTCGTTTTCAGCTTCTCGGGACTGAAGACGGCGGTCCTTTATGCCTTGAAGGGCCAGGACGCGCGTTCGAAGGCCGGCCCGCCCTCGCCGCCGCTCACCGCCGACATCGCGGCGAGCTTTCAGGAGGCCGTGATCGATATCCTTGTCGCCAAGGCACGCCAGGCCCTGCGCAAGACGGGTCTGGAGCGGCTCGGCATCGGCGGCGGCGTGGCCGCGAACGGGCGGCTTCGTGAGCGGGTCGCGGCGATGGCCGCGGAGGAGGGTGTCGGCCTCTTCATCCCTCCGCTCTCCCTCTGCACCGACAACGCCGCGATGGCCGGCATCGCCTTCCACAAGCTGGCCGCGGGGGATGTCGCCGACCTGGAGATCGACGTCACGCCGGGCCTCGTCCGGCCGGGTCGGGGGTGACATCGATGAGGGATAAGATCGAAGGCTTGATCCTCGACGCCGTGGGCACGCTGATCGAGCCGTCGCCGCCGGTGCCGCTGGTCTACGCCGAGGCGGCGCGCCGGCAGGGGCTTGACCTCGACGCTGGCGACGTGAAGCGGCAGTTCGAGCGGTCGTTCCGCGTCGACGAATCCGACGAGCGAGGCGGGCCCCTTGCGACGGACGAAGCGACGGAGCATCGGCGCTGGCGGCGGATCGTCGCCGACGTCCTGCCCGACCTGCCCGACCCCGAGCGGGCCTTCGCCGAACTGTGGGATCACTTCGGTTCCGCGTCAGCCTGGCGGACGTTCGACGATGTCGGTCCGGCGATCGCCACGTTGCGGGAGGCCGGGCTGAACCTGGTCATCGCATCGAACTTCGACGGCCGCCTGCGCGCCGTCGTCCGCGGCCTGCCGGATCTGATTGCGGAGGAGCCGAGCCTGGTGATCTCGTCCGAGGTCGGCGTCCGCAAGCCGCATCCCGACTTCTACCGCGCGGCCTGCAAGCGGCTCGGCCTGCCGCCGGTCCGCGTGCTTTGTGTGGGAGACGACCCGGAGAACGACGTCCTCGGTCCGCGTCGCGCGGGACTGCGCGCGATCCTCCTCGATCGCAAGGGCGGGAGGCCCGAGGGCATCGATTGTGTCAGTGGGCTCGATGCGCTGGTGCGTGACGTCCTCCAGACGGGCCGGTCCTCGTAGGGCCCGCTGTGCGGACCTCTCGAGGGCAACGGCCTCGATCCGAAGGGGTCCGCGCAGCGGGGCCTACGAGGACCGGTGCCGCCCGTCGTCGCCGGGGATCACCCGGCCGTGGTCGGTGTACACATTGAATCGATCGGCGCTCACAAAGCCGAGCAGCGTGATTCCGCGCTCCCGCGCGAGCTCGACCGCCAGGCTCGACGGCGCCCCCACCGCCGCCAGGATCGGGATACCCGCGACGGCCGCCTTCTGGACGAGCTCGAAACTCGCGCGGCCGCTGACCAGCAGCACGGCGTCTCGAAGGGGTGTCCGCCCCGCGAGAAACTCGGCGCCGATCAGCTTGTCGAGCGCATTGTGCCGGCCGACGTCCTCTCGGACCGCGAGCAGATGCCCCGCGATGTCGAACAGCCCCGAGGCATGCAACCCGCCCGTGCGGTCGAACGCAGTCTGCGACCGTCGAAGCAACGCCGGCAGTCGGCGGATGACCGCGGCCTCGACGACCGGCCGACCCTTTTCAGGCCGCTCCCGGCACGCGACACGAACTGCCTCCAGGGACGCCTTGCCACAGACGCCGCAGCTCGACGAGGCGTAGAAGTGCCGCTCCAGCCGCGACAGGTCCACGACAACACCGGGCCGCAGGTCGACCCGCACCGCATTTCCCGACCCGCACGGAATCACTCCAGCGACCTGTTCGCGATCCGTAAGGAGGCCCTCGGTGAACAGGAAGCCGACGGCCAGCTCGGCGTCGTGGCCGGGCGTTCGCATCGTGATCGAGACGCTCCGACGGACGCGGCGCCCGTCCTCGTCGAGGCCGACGCGGATCTCCAGCGGCTCCTCGACGGCCAGGACGTCCGACCGCTCGGCCGAGCCTTCGTCGTCCATGCGGATCACGCGGACCTCGGCCAGCGCCGGGTCGGTCCGGCGGTCGATGCCATCGGGGTCTCGCACGGGGCGGGGCCCTCCCGTCAGTGGATGTCTTTCTGGCCACCCATCGGACCTCCCGGCGGGGCGATGAAGACCCGCTCCTTCGGGAACTTCTCGAAGAGCGGCTTGCGGCTTGCTGAAGTTCGTCGCGAGCACGTCGAGCCGGGTTGCCGGCGATCCACAGCGAGAGGTCGATCGCCTCGTAGTGGCCGGTGTTGAAGCCGATCAGGATCCGGCACGGCCTTGTCGCCGACGTTCTCGATCGAGTGGCCGTAGCCCTGGGGGATGTAGCCGACGTCCCCCTTGTCGAGCGTCTCGATCCGGTAGCGGCCGTGCGAGCCGAACAGGGTGACGCTGACCTTGCCCTCGATGACGTACTGCCACTCGTCGGCGTTCGGGTGCCAGTGCAGCTCGCGGAGGCCGCCGGGCTCGAGGTCGAGGATCACGCCGGTGATGGTCTTCGAGATCGGGAACCGGTCGGAGCCGACGCGCCACTCGCGGCCGCCCTTGTGGATCGAGTGCGGCTCCTGGGCGAGCATCCGGAACTTGTGCGTCTCCGGCGGCGACTGCAGCGCGCCCTGCAGGTTGCGGCGGCGGTCTCCTCGGGCGGGACCGGGCCGCGGGCGAAGTAGACCTCCTCCTTGGGGAAGCCGTCGAAGGCCGACTCGGGCAGGCCGAAGTTCTTCGCCAGGAGCGCCTTGGGCGATGTGGCCGATCCAGTCGGTGATGCTGAACGTGCCGAACTCGGAGAAGTAGCCGTTGTCGAAGATCAGGATGAAGTGGCACGGCTCGTCGCCGAGGCACTGGAGCATGTGGCCGTGCCCGCGCGGGAAGTACCAGATGTCGCCCGGCTCGAAGTCGTTGGTCTCGGAGTTGCCCTGCGGGTCGATGACCGTGGTCCGGACCCGCCCCTCGATGACGAAGGCCCACTCGGCGGCCGTGGCGTGCCAGTGCAGCTCGCGCATCGCGCCCGGCTCGAGCCTCATCGAGACGCCGGCGATCCCCTTGGAGATCGGCAGTTGCTTGACGGTCGCCTCCTTGCCGTAGCTGCCGCCGATGACCTTGCCCTCCGATTTCTCCAGCTCGAACTTGAACGTCGGCAGCTCGTCGCCGGCGAGCAGCTCGTCGGGCACGTTGTTCTGAAGCTCGGGTCGCCCATCTCCGCCTCCGCTCGGAGGTTCATGCCGACGATCCCCGCGGTTGCCGCCGCGGTGCCGAGGAAGCCCCGGCGGGTCCAGTCCGTCATGGCTGCATCTCCGTTCGGAACGCGGTCTTCGGACCGGGTTCGTCCGGTCCCGGAGCATGTTAGCCGTGAGGCCTGAAACAGGCATGAATCGTGCCTAAATTCCCCTTTACGAGACGCCGGCCCTACGGCTCGATCCGGATCTCGTGGTTCGAGAGCGTCTCGAAGCCGTCGGCGGTGATGAGGTAATTCCGCTCGAACCGCATGCCGCCCTCGCCCTCGATGTAGAGGCCGGGCTCGATGGCGACGACGTCGCCGGCGACGAGCGTCTCGTCGCTCTCGGGGACGAAGTAGGGCGGCTCGGGATGGCCGAGGCCGAGGCCGTGGCCCGAGTGGGTGGGGAAGGCGTGCTCGAGGCCCAGCGACGCGAAATGGCCGCGGACGGCGGCGTCGACGTCGCGGGCCGGCGTGCCGGGCTTCAGGCGGGCCTCGCCCGCCTGCAGGGCCGCCGACGCAGGCCTCGAACAGCTCGCGCTGGCGGGGCGTCGGCGCCGCCGCCGACGGCGAACGTGTTGGTGAAGTCGCCCCGGTAGCCGGAGACGACGACCGAGAAGTCGAGCAGGAGCAGGTCGCCCGGCTCGATCTTCCGCGAGGTCGGCGGGCCGCCCTTGTCGGTCGCGCGTCCGCGGGCCGGAGGCGAAGTCGCCGTAGACGATCGCCTGCTCGCCCAGCGCCTGCGATCGCGGCGTTCTGGACGATCAGGTAGGCATCGAGCTCGGTCATCCCGGGCTCGCATCTCGGCCAGGGCCGCCGCCTGGGCCGCCTCGCCGGCGCGCATCGAGCGCCGCAGGATCTCGATCTCGTCGGGGTCCTTCGACCGCCGCAACGGCCGGATGATCGGGCCGATGTCGACGATCTCGAGCCCCGGCCGCGCCGCGCGGAGCCCCTCGACCACGCCCGGCGGGGACGCCCGCCAGCTCGACGCCGACCCGCTGCCCGGGATCTTCGCCAGGCGGTCGAGCGCCGACTGCGACGAGCTGGCCCCGGCGGTACGGGGCCGAGTGCGTTGCCGTCGTACCAGATCGGGGCGACGACCTCGTCGGCGAACGGCCGTGTCGAGGAACGGCCCGAGCATGTCGTCGGCGACCAGCGTCGCCCGGCCCGGCTCCAGGAGGAGCAGGGCCGCCGACTCGACCGTCCGGAAGACGAACGGCGAGGGCACGTAGCCGGCGAAGTAGATCAGGTGCGACGGGTCGCCCACGATCAGGACGTCGCACGCCGCGGGCAAGGCCTCCCAGAGCCGCTCGCGACGCGCGGCGCATCCCTCGGCGGTCAGCATCGTTCCGGACGTCCTCCAGCTAGGCAGGCCTCGCTCGGCGTCTCAGCGCTGGACCCGGGCCGAGCCGCCCTTGGCGAGGGCCTCGACCTCCGGCGAGCCTGGCCATGGTGACGTCGCCGGGGAAGGTGGTCAGCAGGGCGCCGTGGGCCCAGCCGAGGCGGAGCGCCTCCTCGGGCGATCGGCCCGGCGAGCAGGCCGTAGATCAGGCCGGCGGCGAAGCCGTCGCCGCCGCCGATGCGGTCGATGACGTCGAGCTGGCAGGTCGGGCTGACGTACCGCTTGCCGTCGAGCCAGAGCACGGCCGCCCAGTCGTGGCGGTTGGTCGAGTGGACCTCGCGCAGGGTCGTCGCGACGAGCTTGATGTTCGGGTGCTGCTCGACGACCCGCTCGATCAGCTCGAAGAACGTGTCGGGGTCGAGCTTCGACTTGCGACGTGGACGTCCGGGCCCGTCGATGCCCAGGCCCTTCTGCAGGTCTTCCTCGTTGCCGATCAGGGCGTCGACGTGGCCGACGATCTCGCGGATGACCTGCTGGCCCTTCGCTCGGCGCCGCCGACGGAGGCCCAGAGCTTGGCCCGGTAGTTCAGGTCGAACGAGGTGATCGCCCCGGCGGCCTTGGCGGCCTGCATCCCCTCGATGATCAGCGTCGGCGGTCGTCTCGGAGAGCGACGGCGAAGATGCCGCCGGAGTGGAACCAGCGGACGCCCCCGGCGAAGATCGCCGGCCCAGTCGAAGTCGCCCGGCTTGAGCAGCGCGCCGGCCTCGTTCGCGCGGTTGTAGAAGACGACCGGCGGGCGGACGCCCGTGGCCGCGGTCGCTGTAGACGGTGGCGATGTTCGGCCCGCGGACGCCGTCGTGCTCGAACCACTTGTAGAACGGCGTGACGCCCGTCTCGCGGACCCGCGCCTGCACCAGCTCGCCGATCGGGTAGTTGACCATCGCCGTCGCGATGCCGGTCCTCAGGCCGAAGCAATCCGACAGGTTGGCGGCGACGTTGTACTCGCCGCCGGAGACGTGGATCTCGAGCGACCGCGCCTTGCGGAACGGGATCACGCCCGGATCGAGCCGGTGGACGAGCGCCCCGAGCGACGAGGAAATCGAGCTCGCACGGATCCTTGCGGATGTTCAAACCGCTCATCGACGACTCCCGATACGTCGGTCGAATATGCGAGGCTGATCGAACGTTCGACGAGATCGAGTCCGCGTGCCATCGACGGCCGCAGCCGTCACTCGGCGACGTTGACGAAGACCTTCAGCGCCTCCTTGTCCTCCAGCAGCCGCATCATCTCCTTGTAGTGGTCGAGGCCCGTCGACGGGGTGGGTGAGGATCCGCTCGGTGACGCCCGGGATAGGTCAGCTCGCCGTGCGAGAGGGCCTGGATGCCCAGCTCGAAGTGGCGGCGGTTGCCGTTGACGCTGGAGACCAGCAGCTTGTTGCCGAGCACCCATTCGAGGTTGATCTTGGCGGCGTCGACGGTCACCTCGTGCTTGCCGCCGGTGATGCTCGTCCAGATCAGGGCCCCGTTGTGGCCGAGCACCTCCATCGCGCGGAAGCAGACCTCGGCGTTGCCGGTCGCCTCGAAGATCAGGTCGGGCTTGCCGACCTGCTTGGCCAGGTCGGCCAGCGACGTCTGCTTGGTGCTGACGTAGGTCGCGCCGTAGGCCTCGACGATCTCCGACTTGCGATGCGGGCCCGGGCTTGGTGGCCAGGGTGTAGACCTCCATGCCGCGGAGCCGGAGCATCATCGTGGCGAGCAGGCCGATCTGGCCGGCGCCCAGCACGAACGCCCGCCTCGGCTTCCAGACCTGGAGCCGCTGCTGGGCCAGGTACGCCTGCTCGATCGCCTTGGCGCAGACGCTCGCCGGCTCGGACAGGACGCCGAGGTGCTTGAGGTTCTGCGGCACCTTGACGATGTACTCGGCGTCGTCGACGAACGACTCGGTCAGGTAGCCGTGGCAGAGGTTGATCCCGCGCTCGTAGTAGACCTCCTCGCTGGTGATGTCGTTCCGGCCGATCACGTCGAACAGCGAGCCGCCGGGCCGGCGGACGGTGCAGGAGACGTAGTCGCCGGGCTTGACCTCGGTCACCTTGTCGCCGACCTCGACGACCTGGCCGAAGCTCTCGTGGCCGATGACGAGGTGCTCGCCGCCCGGCGGGGCGTTGCCGTAGAGGGCCTCGTTGATCTCGCGGTCGGTGGCGTCGACGCCGACCTGGAGCACCTTGACCAGCACGGCCCGGCCCTCGGGGATCGCGGCAGACGTGCGGGTGCGGCTGGTCGGTCAGCTTCGGGACCGGGATGTCGCGCAGGTGGACGCTGTTCGGCTTGCCCGGCAGGACGGCAACGGCTTTCATCGGGGGCACGATCCGTCTGGATGGAGCAGGGGTGGCGCGGGCTCCCTCGCCGGTGAGCCGCGGAGATCCGACGATTCTAGCCAGATGCGCCGGCCAGTGCCACGGACCCGACGCCCCGGCCGCGTGCCGGGCCGGGCGGGGGACGGGATGCGGGCGGGACCAGGTCGGGACACCGACCGAACCCAACACCCGGCGCCGACCGAACCCGAGCGTACGCCCTTTGTCCGCACATGTGCGGCATCGTGCGGGATTATTGGGGTGGGACGGCGCGGACGAGCGGCCGACGACGGTGCCGCTCGACGACGATCCGGCGCCGAGCGAACCCGAGACCCGGCCCCGGACGAACCCGAGCGTCCGCGCCGAGCGAACCCGAGCAGCCAAGTTTTGTTCGCCGGGGTGCTGTCCCGCGCGGAACAGGGCGCCCCGGCTGCGGTGTCTGGTCTCGGACTGATCGATCGCCGACTTGCCAAGGAACGCGTTTACCATCGAGAGAACGGTCCCCGTCGTTCTGCGAATGCGCTCGCCGAGAACCCCTCACCGTCGACGCCAGGCGCTTCAATCCGGAGCCAGGCGCTGGTACAACCGGGGCCTTGCGGCTGCAACGGCCGCCCCTGCGGGAGTCGTGCGATGGATCTCGAGATCGCCGGGGACGTGGCCGTCGTGGTCGGCGGGGCGCGGGGGCTCGGCCTCGCCATCGCCTCCGCGTTCGCGGCGGAAGGGGCGCGCGTGGTGATCGTCGACCGCGACGTGGATGGACCGGGGCTCATTGCACGAGCGTCGTCCTTCGTCGCCGACGTGACTGACTACGCCGCGGTCCGCCGCGTGGCAGAGGAGATCGGCCCGGTCGACCACGTCGTCTTCGCCGCGGGAATCGGCTCGGGCCAGTTCGGATTCCCGTTCTGGGAGGTCGACCCGGCGACGTGGGATCGCGTCCTCCGGGTGAACCTGACCGGCGCGGCGCACGTCGCCCACGCCTTTGCACCGAGGATGGCCGAGGCCCGCAAGGGGACGATGCTCTTCATCGCCTCCGTGGCCGGCCAGATCGGGTCGCAGACCGACCCGCCCTACAGCGCCTCGAAGGCCGGTGTGATCAACTTCGGCCAGTGCGCGGCCAAGGACCTCGCCCCGTACGGCGTCCGCGTGAACACGCTCTGCCCGGGCATGATCAAGACGGCGCTGAACCGCTCGGTCTACGAGGCCTGGGCCGCCCGCCAGCCGGAGGGCGAGCGGCCCGGCTATGAGGAATGGGCCGGGGCAAAGGTCAAGGCGATCGTGCCGCTCGGCCGGTGGCAGACGCCCGAGGACATCGCCGCGATGGCCGTCTTCCTCGCCTCGCCGCGGGCGGGGAACGTCACCGGGCAGACTATTAACGTCGACGGCGGCTACGTGATGCACTGGTAGGGAGGTCCGATGGCGAGGCAACTGGAAGGCAAGGTCGCACTCATCACCGGCGCGGCGTCGGGCATCGGCCTGGCGACGGTCGAGCGGTTCCTCCGCGACGGCGCGGCGGTCGCCATGGCCGACAACCAGACGGCGCTCCTGGAGAAGGAGACGGCCCGGCTCAAGGGCCAGGGTCAGCGCGTGCTGGCGACACCGATGGATGTAACGAAGTCGGCCGAGGTCCGCAGGGGCGTCGAGGCGGCCGTCAAGGAGTTCGGCAAACTGGACATCCTCTTCGCCAACGCGGGAATCGCCTACACCGGCGAGCTGGTCGACACGACCGACGAGGACTGGGACCGCGTCAACGACGTCAACGCCAAGGGCGTCTTCCTCTCCGCCCGCGAGGCGGTCCGGCAGATGCTCAGGCAGTCGCCGGTCAACGGCTCGGTGATCCTCAACGCCTCGATCTCGGGCCTCGCGGGCATCCCGAAGCAGGCGCCCTACGCGCCGGGCAAGGGGGCGGTCGTCGAGATGACGCGGCAGCTCGCCGTGGACTACTCGGCCCGAGGCGTGCGGGTCAACTGCGTCTGCCCCGGCACGATCGAGACGCCGCTGCTGGCCGAGGGGCTCCGGCAGTCGGGCGACCCCGAGGCGTTCAAGGCGATGCTCGTCGCCGGCCACCCGATCGGCCGCGTCGGCCGGCCCGAGGAGATCGCCGCGGCGGTCGCGTTCCTCGCATCCGACGACGCCAGCTTCATCACCGGCGCGATCCTGCCCGTCGACGGCGGCTACACGGCCCGATAGAGAGAAGACCCATGACAGCCGTCCTGCTCGCGCTCGCGGTCGTCGGTGCCGGCGACGATTCCTCGATCAAGGTCGACGCCGCGAAGGTCGTCAACCGGATCACGCCGTGGATGTACGGCTCGTGCATCGAGGACGTGAACCACGAGGTCTACGGCGGCCTCTACGCGCAGATGATCTTCGGCGAGAGCTTCGAGGAGCCGCCGAAGTCGCCGCCGGTGCTCGGCTGGTCAACGTTCGGCGGCTCGTGGGGGGTCGGCGAGGGGGCGCTCCGGGTCAAGCCGGACTTCGGCGCGAAGGCCGTCCATGACACCGCCACGATCGCCGACGGCGCCGTCTCGTGCGCGATGCGGTTCGAGAGCGACACGACGGGCAACGGCGGCCTGATCGTCCGCGTGCAGGACCCGCGCGTCGGCGCCGACGACTGGATCGGCTACGAGATTGCCCTGTATCCCGGCCAGGATCGGCTCATGCTCGGGCGGCATCGCAATAATTTTCAGATGCTCAAATCGGTGCCCGTCCCGGTTGAGCCGGGCAAGTGGCACAAGCTGCGGGTCGAGCTGGAGGGGCCGACGCTGCGCATCCTCGTCGACGACGCCAGGGAGCCGGCGATCCTCTACGATGACGCCGACGGCTCGATCCGCGAGGGGAAGGTCGGCGTGCGGACGTGGGGCTCGGACGTCGCCTTCCGCGACGTCGTCGTCGAGCGGATCGAGGGGACGACCCCGCTCAGGATCGAGGCCGACCCGAAGGCCGACGCCGAGCGGGGGCTGAGCGGGATGTGGGACGCCGTCGCACACCGGCGACGCCGTCCCTCGGTTCACCTGGGACGCCGACCGCCCGTTCAACACCGCGCGGTCGCAGCGGATCGAGCGCGCGAGCGGGAGCGGGTCCGTCGGCATCGCCAACCGCGGACTGAACCGCTGGGGCCTGACCGTCCGCGAGGGCCATACGTACGCCGGGCGCGTCCATCTCCGGCAGGAGGGGTATGGCGGTGCCGTGACGGTCGCGCTGCAGAGCGCGGACGGCTCGCGGACGTACGCGGCGGAGCGGATCGCCGGGGTCGGGAGCGACTGGACAAAGTTCGAATTCGCCCTCGCCTCAACTGCTACAGACACCAACGCGCGGTTTGCTCTAACGATCGACGGCCCGGGGAAGGTCTGGGTCGATCAGGTCTACCTGTCCGGCACGGGGGATGATCTGTTCAAGGGATTGCCCTTCCGCGGCGACGTCGCCCGCGGGTTGCAGGCCGAGGGGCTGACGCTGCTCCGCTACGGCGGGTGCATGGTCAACGCGCCCGGCTACCGCTGGAAGGAGATGGTCGGCGATCGCGACCGGAGGCCGCAGTACAAGGGGTGGTGGTATCCCTGCACGTCGAACGGGTTCGGCATCGAGGACTTCCTCCAGTTCTGCCGCGCCGCCGGGTTCGAGCCGGTCGTTTCGATCCACCTCGAGGAGTCGCCGCAGGACATCGCCGACCTGGTCGACTACCTGAACGGCCCGACCACGACTGAGTGGGGCCGCCGCCGGGCCGAGAACGGGCATCCCGAGCCGTACGGGCTCCGCTTCCTCCAGATCGGCAACGAGGAGAAGACGGACGCGCATTACATCGAGCGATTCAAGCTCTTGCACGACGCGATCCGCCCCCGCGACCCGAAGATCGAGCTGATCATCGCGGCGTGGTGGGAGCCGGACAATCCGATCTCGAAGCGGATCGTCCAGGAGCTGAACGGCAAGGCCGCGCTCTGGGACGTCCACGTCGGCGGCGACGACCCGCGCGAGGGGGCGAAGGTCGACGCCACGTTCGTCCGGATGCGGAAGCTCGTGCAGGAATGGGCCCCGGGGACGACGCTCAAGGCATGCGTCCTCGAGGAGAACGGGGGCAAGCACGACCTGGCGCGGGCCCTCGGCCACGCGGGGATCGTCAACGCGACCCAGCGGCACGGCGACTTCGTCCTGATCGACTGCCCGGCCAACTGCCTCCAGCCCTGGAAGCAGAACGACAACGGCTGGGACCAGGGCCAGCTCTTCTTCACGAGCGGCCAGGTCTGGGGCATGCCGCCGTACTACGCCCAGCAGATGGCCGCGGCGGTGCATCAGCCGCTGCGGGTCGACTCGGAAGTCACGAGCCCCGGCCGCGACCTCGACCTGACGGCGACCCGCGACGAGGCCGGTTCGTCCGTCGTCCTCAAGGTCGTCAATGCCGGCGACTCGGCCCATCGCACGTCGATCGCAATCAATGGATTCGGGCCGGTCGACCCGAAGGCCGAGGCGGCGAGCCTCTCGGGGAACCTGACCGATCGTAATCTCCCCGAGGCGCCCGACCGCGTCCGTCCGTCGCGCAGGACATTCGAAGGGGCCGGCGAGAGGTTCTCTTACGAGTTCCCCGCGCGGTCGTACACGATCCTCCGGCTCAGGCGAGCAGCTCCTTGACGACCTTGCCGTGGACGTCGGTCAGGCGGAAGTCGCGGCCGGCGTAGCGGTAGGTGAGCTTCTCGTGGTCGAAGCCGAGCAGGTGCAGGATCGTGGCGTGCAGGTCGTGGACGTGGACCTTGTTCTCGACGGCCGCGAAGCCGAACTCGTCGGTCGCGCCGTGGACGTGGCCGCCCTTCACGCCGCCGCCGGCCAGCCACATCGTGAAGCCGTAGTGGTTGTGGTCGCGGCCGTTGATCTTGCCCTGGTTCGCGCCGGGCGTCGGCAGCTCGACGGTCGGCGTGCGGCCGAACTCGCCGCCCCAGATCACCAGCGTGTCGTCGAGCAGCCCGCGCTGCTTCAGGTCCTTGAGCAGCGCGGCGATCGGCCTGGTCGCACTGGCCGGCGAGCTTGCGGTGCTCGACCTCGATGTCGTCGTGGCTGTCCCACGGCTGCCCCTGCGCCGTGCCAGACCTGGACGAAGCGGACGCCGCGCTCGAGCAGCCGGCGGGCGATCAGGAGCTGCCGGGCCTGCACGCCGGGGCCGTACATCTCGCGGATGTGCTCCGGCTCGCGGCGCGACGTCGAAGGCGTCGCTCGGCCTCGGATCTGCATGCGATAGGCCAGCTCGAACGACTGGATGCGGGCTTCGAGCTCGGCCTCGCCGGGCGGCGCGCCTGGTGGTCGCGGTTCAGCTCGCGGAGCAGGTCGAGCTGGTCGCGGCGGGCCTTCGGGCCGAGCGAGCGGTTGCGGATGTGCGCGATCAGCTTCTCGACCTCGGTGTGCTTGGCGTGTCGATGTACGTCGCCCTGGTAGACGCCCGGCAGGAAGGCCGACTGCCAGTTCTGCGTCTCCTGATCGGGTAGCCGCCGGGGCACATCACGATGAAGCCGGGCAGGTTCTGGTTCTCGGTCCCGAGCCCGTAGAGGACCCACGACCCGATGCTCGGCCGGGCCAGGCGGGCCTCGCCGCAGTTCATCAGCATCAGCGACGGCTCGTGGTTCGGCACGTCGGCGTGCATCGAGCGGATCACGCAGAGGTCGTCGACGCACTCGCCGACGTTCGGGAAGATCTCGCTGACCTCGATGCCCGCTCTGGCCGTACTTCTTGAACTTGAACGGCGACGGGAACGCCGCGCCCGTCTTCCGCTCGGTCGGCAGGCTCGACCGGCAGCGGCTTGCCGTGCGTACTTCGTCAGCTCGGGCTTGGGGTCGAACGTGTCGACGTGCGACGGCCCGCCGTTCATGAACAGGTGGATGACCCGCTTCGCCTTCGGCGGCGAAGTGCGGGGCCTTCGGGATGAGCGGGTTCGAGGACTCGGCCGCGCCCAGCATCCCGGAGTCCGCGAGCATCCCGGTCAGGGCCAGGCTGCCGAACCCCATGCCCGAGCGGCGGAGCATCTCGCGGCGGCTGAGGAAGTCGTGCGGGGGAACGTGCATCTGATCGACCTTTCGGAACTCAGGTTCTATCGGTGTCGCGGACTCTCGCCTGCCTGGCTCCGGGCCAGGATCCTCGGGCTGGTGTCTCGCGGATGAGGTCGCCCGGAATCGCGGCATTGCAAGGCCTGGGGGCCGCCGGTTGAGCCATTCCATTACTCTCGTCGGGCCGGTTGTGAGGAAGCCGGGATGACGACCACGTTGCGAGCCATCAACTCCGCGGCCACCAGCTCGGCGTTGTGCGAGATGAGGTCGCCGGGCTCGAATCGCTCGCTGGTCCCGCCCCGACGGCGGATCGACCAGACCGTCCGGGTTTCGAACTCCCCGGGCTCGGTCGTCCGGAAGATCACGCTGATGTCGTTCAGGCGGAACTCGCGGACGCGCGTGGACCAGATCCCGGTCGATTGGGTGAGGGAAGCGTCGGAGATGCGGACTTCGCTGCGAATGACGCCGGGTAACGCGAGGACGGTCATGCCAAGGGAGAACACGGCGGCCATCCCAGAGAGGATCTTCCACCGGACGATTGCTCCCGTCGCGGCGGGATAGCGCCGGGCGACACGTCGCGCCGCGAGCCAGCAGAGCGGAGCCAGCGCAAGGGCGAGCGCCACGATCCCGCACCAGGCAACGACGCTGGCGGGCGCGTAGCGGAGGACCGTGACGCCGTCGACTCGACGGACATCGGCTCGTGACAGCACCTCGGCGAGTCTTCCCAGCATCGCTCCACTCCACCGGGTCCTGAATCGGAGACCGACCTGGTGTTAACGCTGATAGGTCTCATCAGATTCGGTAGGGATCGCCGACGTCCGCGCGGCGGGCCCTGCTAGTCCGCGTAGAGGAATTCGTTCGTCAGCAGCAGGGCCTGTGCGTAGCTCTCCCAGGGCGAAAGCGGCGGCGCCTCGGGGCCGTGGAAGTCGTTGCGGGCGTCCCAGGCGGATTCACGCAGACCGGCGGGCGTGCTTCCGACCACGCGAATCGTTGGGGCCCAGAAGAATGAGTCGAACCCGTCGTTCGACCGGCAGTCGAGCACGAAGTCGATCGTCTCGCCTCGCTTCACGTCGACGCGATCCACGGCCAGGTCGACCTTCCCCCCGTGGGCCTCCCACGAGCCGACGACCTTCCCGCCCTTGATGACGCGGAGCCGGACGCCGTCGCCCTGCTTCTCGGGATGGCCCATCTGTCCCGAGACCGCCACCGTCACGTCGCCCGGGGCGACCCAGCGGAGGATCGCCGCGCGCTTGTCGTCGGGCCCGGGATGGCCGCCGTCCTTCTGGATGCTCACGAAGCCGCTCTTGGGATCGGGCAGCTTGGCGCCATATTGCCAGCCCTTGCCCGTCCAGTGGGGCAGGAGACGGAAGTCGACGCGGTTCGACGCGTCGACCCCGCCGTGGCCGTACTGCCACGGGGAATGGAAGTCGTCGGGCCTCGCGCTCGATGGGATCTCGAGGAACTTCCGGCCCAGCTCGACTTCGCGCGGCTCGGCGTCGCGGCCGAAGAGGAGGTGATAGTAGCCGCGGATTCGATCGTCGACCGAGCCGGAGACGACCTCCGCCCGCGCCGCGAGGTGCCGGGCCTGGTCGGAGACGAAGGGGCTGTTGAGGAGATAAAGGGCCTGCTGCGGGACGATCGTTGCCGAGCGCCTGGGGCTCGAGGCGTCGGGCGTGGGGAAGTCGAAGGTCCGGTAGGTCGGGTCGAGGTTGTAGCGATCGATGAAGCCGTAGAGGGCGCGTCGCGTGGGGTAGGGCGCCACCTCAAGCGGGACGGGCTTGCCGCCGACCGCGGGGTCGAGCCGACCGGCCGAGGCGAGCAGCGAGTCGCGCATCGACTCGAAGTCGAGCCGGCGGCGGTTCTGGCGGGCCAGCCAGGTGTTCGTCGGGTCGATGCGTAACTGGTCCGGAGTGGCGGTGCTCGAACGTGCATACGCGTCGGTGAGCATCATCAGCCGGTGCATCGCCTTGATCGACCAGCCCTTCTCGACGAACGTGCTCGCGAGCCAGTCGAGCAGCTCGGGGTGCGTCGGCGGGTCGCCGCGGAGTCCGAAGTCGCTGGGGGTGCCCACGATGCCGCGGCCGAAGTGGTACATCCAGATCCGGTTGACCATCACGCGGGCCGTGAGAGGGTTGTCCTTGCGGGCAATCGCCTCCGCCAGCTCGAGCCGGCCGCTGCCCTGCTTGAAGGGCTTCCGCTCGACGGTCGAGACGACCTTGAGGAACTGCCTGGGCACGGCCTTGCCGGGCCGGCCGGGGTTGCCGCGGAGGAAGACGTGGGGCTCGACCGGGCTCGGCTTGTCGACCATCACCATCGCGCGGGCCGGGGCGCCGGGGTGGGTGGCCTCGAGCTGGACGACCTTCTTTTCCAGGCTCGTCAGACGCTCGCGGTCCTTCGCGTCGAGCGTGCGGCGGAGCTCGCGGTCGACGGGGGGTAGGATGGGCGAGTCGGGCCCATCGAGCCAGCGGCGCAGCTCGTCGAGCGACCTGTCGTGCGGGTCGGCCAGGGCGCGGGCGAGGACGTCGCCGTAGAGCTTGACGGCTTCGGGGCGCGACCCGATCGGCTTCGCCGTCAGGGCCGCGACCAGCGGCTCAGGCGCCTTGCCCTTCGACGCGGCCACAGCAGCGGCCGACTTCGCCGAGAACTCGCCTGTGGGCAGGGCCGACAGCGACTTCCAGGGCATCAGGCGAGGGTCGTCCGCGTTCGTCCGCTCGCGCCAGCGAACGATCAGCCGCCGCAGGACCTCGGGCCGGAGGTTCGTCGCCTTCACGACCTCGTCGAACTTCGCAGAACGCGCGTTGAAGTCGACCGCCTCGGCCGCGACCAGGTAATCGGCGAACCGCCGGCGCAGCTCCTTCTGGATCGCCTCTTTCTTCGAGCCCACGAACGCGTCGACCGCCTTCTTCCGCTCGGCGAGCTTGGCCTCGTAATCCTTCGCGTCCTTGGGCGTCGCATTGGCGTGGAGCAGCGGGAGTTCCTTCGGCTCCTCGGAGCTGGCGAAGACGCCGTAGAGCGAGTAGTAGTCCTCGCTCGGGATCGGGTCGAACTTGTGATCGTGGCAGCGGGCGCAGGCGACCGAGAGGCCGAGCAGGCCGCGGCTTACGACGTCGATCCGGTCGTCGATGATCTCGTTCTGGTCCTGGAGGAACCGCCGGCCGACCGTGAGGAAGCCCATCGCGGCGAGGTGGCGGTTGTCGTCGGTCTTGGGGAGCGTGTCGGCGGCGATCTGCTGCGATGACGAACCGGTCGTAGGGCAGGTCCTCGTTGAACGCCTCGACGACCCAGTCGCGATAGGTGTACGAGTAGGGATACTTCGTCTCCTCCTGGAAGACGTATCCCTTCGTGTCGGCATACCGGGCGACGTCGAGCCAGTAGCCGCCCCCAGCGCTCGCCGTAGTGGGGACTCGCCAGCAGGCGATCGACGACGGCGGCGAAGGCCTCGTGGTCCGGCCGGGCGTCGGCGAGGAAGGCGTCGACCTCCTCGCTCGAGGGCGGCAGGCCGGTCAGGTCGAAGGTGGCGCGGCGGATCAGGGTCCGGCGGTCGGCGCGGGGCGAGGGCTTCAGGTCGTGCGAGACGATCGCGGCGTTGAGGAAGGCGTCGATCGGGGAATCGCCGGTCGCCGACTTCGGGGGGGCCGACCTTCTTGACCGGTCGGAACGACCAGTGGACCTCCGCCGCCTTCGCCACGCTCGCGGCGGTCGGCACCGAGCCCTTCGGCCACGGGGCCCCGGCCTTGACCCAGTCGGCGAGGTCGCGGACGGCCGCTTCAGGGAGCCTGGGCTTGGGCGTCGGCGGCATCTTCAGGTCGCCCGCGTGGCGGACGGCCAGGATGAGCGGGCTGGCGTCGGGGTCGCCGGGTTTGAGTGCGGAGCCCTCGGCCTCGCCGCCCTTGAGCATGGCCTCGCGCGAGTCGAGCCGGAGGGCGGACGACTGCTTCTCCGGGCCGTGGCACTTGACGCAGTGCTCGGCGAGGATCGGCCGGATCTTCGACTCGAACCGCTCATCCCCGGAGTCCGCCGCCGTCGCCCGCGGGCCGCCCAGGGCGAGCAGCAGGACGAGGCCGAGGGAAGGCGAGGGCGCGGTTCGCATGGGCGGGCCTTGCGTGCTCGGTGGGCGGGGGCGGGAGAGTCGATCGGCGGGCGGCGCCACCCGAGGGCCCCGGCGGGCGGGGCGTGACGCTCTCCCTATTATCCTACGGCTTCCGGCGTTTGGGAAGACGGCGGATCGCGGGGCCGCTTCCACGAGAAATGGGGACGCCCGATCGTCACACTGGGCCGGGCGATGGACCGAAGTCTCTGCCCGACAAGCTACAGGGAGCGCGACCCTTGTGGTATTCTTGTCGGGATCGCCCCGGGGCCCGGGGCGATCCCGAGGAATCGTCGGGATCGGGGACTCGGAGCGGAGACCTCCCCACGCATGCCGTCCGTGGGACGGGGGACGGTGGCCCGGATGCGCGGCGACGACAGGCAATGCCTCTCTCCGGACCTGCTGGTCGCCTATCACGAGGGGCGGCTCGACGGGCATCGCCGCGCCTCTCTGGAACGGCACCTCTCCGGCTGCCCCGAGTGCTCGTCGCGGGTCGAGAGCCTGTCGCATCTCGTCCCGCCGGCCGGCCCGAGTGGTGCCGAACCGGGCTCGGGCGCCGATCTCGAGTTCAGGCTGGCCGCGGACGACGTCCCGACGGCCGGGATGACCGGCCGGGGTCGGGGCTCGATCGGCGACTCGGCTCTCCTCGCGCCCGAGCCGACGGTGGCGGCGCCCCCGGGCGACGACTCGGCACGGCCGTCGACCGGCAGCCGGCTCGGGCCCTACCTCCTGCTGAGGCCCCTGGGCGCGGGCGGAATGGGGGTCGTCTACGAGGCGCTCGACGAGGAGCGCGACGCCCGCGTCGCGCTGAAGATCCTGCCGCGGACCGACGGCAAGACCCTCTACCTCTTCAAGCGCGAATTCCGCGCGCTGGCCGACCTGTTCCATCCCAACCTGGTCACGCTCTACGAATTCGGCTGCGAGTCCGGCCACTGGTTCTTCACGATGGAGCGGCTGGACGGCGTCGACTTCCTCGCGTACGTCCGGCCCCGGCTACCCGAGGCCGGCGAGGAGTCGACCGTCGCCGACGGGACGATCTCGACCGTCCGCGACGATCCCTCGGCGCCGGCGCGGGATCCGGAGCAGACCGACCCGATCGGCCCGCCCGCGAACGCGGCGGAGCCGCTCCCGTCGACCAGGCAGGCCCCCCGCGACGAGAGCGATAAGGCGGAGCGGGACCGGGCGGCCGCCGAGCGCAGGGCGCCGCGGGTGCTCGACGTCGACCGGCTCCGAACTGCGATCCGCCAACTGGCCGAGGGGGTCGAGGCCCTGCACGCGGCCGGCAAGCTCCACCGCGACCTCAAGCCGTCGAACGTGATGGTGACGCGTGACGGCCGCGTCGTCCTGCTCGACTTCGGCCTGATCGCCGAGCTCGCGGCCCCGGCCTTCGTCGATGCGCCGGACTCCGGGGCCGACGAGACCCCGTCGCACTACGGGTCGGAGTCGTCGGCCGGCGAGGTGGCCGGGACGCTGAGCTACATGGCGCCCGAGCAGGCGCTGGGCGAGCCGCTGACCGAGGCGGCCGACTGGTACTCCGTCGGGGTGATGCTCTACGAGTCGCTCGCGGGCCGGAGGCCGTTCGTCGGGTCGTCGCTGAGGCAGATCCGCCGGAAGCTCGCGAGCGACCCCACGCCGCCTCGGCAGCACGACCCGACGGCGCCGGCCGACCTCGAGTCGCTCTGCCTGGACCTGCTCCGCCGCCACGCCGAGGAGCGGCCGACCGGACCCGAGGTGCTCCGCCGGCTCGGCACGAGCCCGGCCGCGAGCCTCCCCCCGGGGAGCGAGCCCCGGCCTCGCGCCGCACGCCGTTCGTCGGCCGCGAGCCGCAGATGGCCGCGCTGAAGGACGCCTACGACGCGGTCAAGTCGGGGCGCGACGTGACGGTCCTGGCCCACGGCGTCTCGGGGGCCGGCAAGAGCGCGCTGTTCCAGCGGTTCGTCGAGACGCTGCCCACGCTCGACGGCGCGGTGGTGCTCGCGGGCCGGTGCTACGAGCAGGAGTCGGTGCCGTACAAGGCGCTCGACAGCCTGGTCGACGCCCTGGCCCGCTATCTCCGCCGGCTCCGGCCCGAGGAGGCCGCCGCGCTGATGCCGCGCGACGCGCCGGCGCTGGCGCGGGTCTTCCCCGTCTTCAACTTCGTCGCCGTGGCGTCTGGCGAGCGGACCGCCCTCGACGCCCAGGAGCTCCGCCGCCGCGCCTTCGCCGCGCTGCGGGTACTCCTGACGCGGATCGCTGCGCGGCGGCCGCTCGTCCTGGCGATCGACGACCTCCAGTGGGGCGACGTCGATAGCGCCCTGCTGCTGGTCGACCTGCTCCGGCCGCCCGACCCGCCGCCGCTGCTGCTCCTGATCGCCTACCGGAGCGAGTACGCGGGGACGAGCCCCTGCCTCCGCACCCTGCTGGGCGCGTGGTCGGAACGGGGCGACGGCGCCGACCGCCGCGAGCTGGTCGTCGAGCCGATGCGCGCCGCCGAGTCGACCGAGCTGGCCCTTCGCCTCCTCGGCCGCGACGACGCCGAGGCCCGCGCGCTCGCCGAGACGGCGGCGCGCGAGTCGGGGGGCAATCCCTACTTCGTCCTCGAGCTGGTCGAGCAGGCCGGCGCGCCGGGCGACGTCGGCGGGCTGGCCGGGGCGTCGGGGCGGATCGACTTCGACGAGATCCTCTGGCGGCGGATCGAGCGGCTGCCCGAGGCATCGCGGCGGCTCCTCGAGGCGATCGCCGTCGCCGGCCGCCCGCTGACGCTGCGGTGCGCCGCGAGGGCCGCGGCCGACGGCGGGGCCGAGGCGCGCGCCGACGCCGCGCTCCGCTCGGGCAACCTGATCCGCGGGGCCGGGCCGCGGCTCGACGACGAGGTCGAGACCTACCACGACCGGATCCGCGAGACCGTCGTGGCCCACCTCGGAGCCGAGGCCCTCAGGGGCTGGCACGGGCGGCTGGCCTCGGCGCTCGAGGAGGCCGGGCAGGCCGACGTCGAGACCCTCGCCGCGCACCTGGAAGGGGCCGGCGACACGGCCAGGGCCGGGGCCTACTTCGCCCGCGCGGCCGACCAGGCGGCCGAGGCCCTCGCCTTCGACCGCGCGGCGGGACTCTATCGCCGGTCGATCCTCCTCCGCCCGCCCGTCGGCGCCGAGGCCCGCGAGATCCGCGCCCGGCTGGCCGACGCCCTCGCCAACGCCGGCCGCGGCCCCGAGGCCGCCGCGCAGTACCTCGCCGCCTCCGAGGGCGCCGAGCGCCGCGAGTCGATCAACTTCCAGCGCAAGGCGGCCTTCCAGTACTACATGAGCGGCCACCTCGACGAGGGCCAGGCGATCCTCCGCGGGGTTCTGGCCCGGGTCGGTATGGCCCTGCCGCGGACCCGGTTCGGCGCGCTGGCGTCGCTGGTCGCCCACCGGCTCAGGCTCAGGCTCCGGGGCCTGGACTATCGCGAACGCCGGGCGCAGGATGTCCCGGAGTCGCTGCTGGAGGGGATCGACGTGTCGTGGTCCGTGGCCGCGGGGCTGGCGACGAAGGACCCGATCATCGCCCCGGCGTTCCAGTCGCGGAACCTCCTCCTGGCCTTGCGGGCCGGAGAGCCCCTGCGCCTGGTCCGGGCCCTCGCCTGGGAGGCCGCGCACGACGCCAACGGGGGGACCGCCACCAGGGACCGGACCCTCGCCCTCCACGAGGCCGCGAAGGAGGTCGCCCAGCGGTGCGACGAGCCGTACGTCCGCGGCTTCATCGAGCTCTCCGGCAGCGTCCTCGCGTTCCACGCCCACCGCTGGAAGGAAGGGGCCGAGCGCGGCGAGCGGGCCGCGACGATCTTCCGCGAGCAATGCACCGGCGCCGCCTGGGAGCTCGGCCAGGCCAACACCTTCCTGCTCTGGTGCATGTCGTGGATGGGCGAATACGCCGCGATGTCCCGCCGCGCGGCGCTGATCCTCGAGGAGGCCGAGAAGAAGGGCGACCTCTTCACCGGGGCGAACCTCGGCGGCTACATCCAGCCGCTCGGCCTGCTGGCGCGGGGCGAGGCCGACGAGCCGCTCCGGCTGATCGCGCGGAACGTCAGCCCGTGGTCGAGGACGTTCTACCACGTCCAGCACTTCACGAGCCTGATGGCATCGACCCCCGCTCACCTCTACCGGGGCGACGCCCAGGCCGCGTACCGCCAGCAGATCGAGCACGAGCCGGCGATCCGCAGTAACATGATCCTCCACGTCCAGCTGTGCCGGATCGTCGCGGCCGAGATGCGGGCGCGGTCCGCGCTGGCGCTGGCGGGCATCTCGCCCGCGGCCGACCGTCCCGCGCCTGCTCGGGGACGTCGAGCGTCAGGCCCGCCGCCTCGACCGCGAGTCGGTCCCCCTGGCCGCGGCCTTCGCCCGGCTGGCCCGCGCGGGGCTCGCCGCGTTCCGGGGTGACTCCGACTCGGCCGTCGACGCGCTCGGGTCGGTCGCCACCGCGTTCGACTCGCTCGACATGGGCCACTACGCCGCGGCGGCCCGCTGGCGACGGGGCGAGCTCGTCGCGGGCGACGAGGGGCGGTCGATCGTCGAGAATGCCGTCGCCTGGATGGCCGGGCGCGAGATCAAGGAGCCGGCCCGGATGGCCGACGCGCTCGTCCCGCGGATGGTCGTCTAGTCGGGTCCCGCCGGGTCCCCGGGCCCTATCCCGGCGCCGAGCGAACCCGAGCGTGCAAGTTATGTGCGGCTTCGAGCGGTAACGTCCGCCCGGGCCGCCCCCGCGTCAGCCGCCCGCGACGACCTTGCCGTCCTCCATCGTGAAGTCGAAGTCGAGATAGGCCGCCGCGACCACCGGCGGCTTGCCGCTGCCGAGCCCCAGGTCGGCCACGATCGGGTGGCTCGCGTATGACTCGATCGCCACCTCGTAGGTCCCGGGGAGCCAGCCCGCCGACCGGAACGCGCCGACCCGGACCAGCGCCTCGACGACCGCCTGGTAGCAGGCGAGGTTGCCGTCGGCGTGGTCGCGGAACTGCTTGAGGAAGATCAAGCGGATATTCGCGGTGCTCGAAGAAGGCGAACAGCTCGTGGACGATGCCCAGCCCGGGGAGCGTCACCCGGTCGCCACCGGCGAGGATGCCCAGGAACTCCCGCGCCGCCTCCTCCAGCGTCTCCCACGTCCGCGCCGCCGCGTCGGGCTCGCCGCCCGTCTTCCGGATCTCGACGAGCGGCTGGAACGACGGCACGGCCTGCGGACCGAACTCCTTCACCGCGAGCGTCTCGACCCTGAGCCGCTCCAGGAACGTCGACGCCGGGCCGCCGGGCCCGACCGGCGGGTGCTGTTCGAAGTTCCCCAGCTCCTTCGGGAAGCCGTAGACCTCCCGGCCCATGGCGACGGCCCACGAGTCGTCGACGATCACATACGACATGTACCACACCAGCCGCGTCGCGAACTCGATCGGCCCGACCTTGTGGACGCTGACGACGGGGATCCAGAACGCGAGGTCGCGCTCGGGGATCGAGAACAGCCGCTCCTCCGGCGGCCCCGCCCAGATCCGGGTCGACTCCATCAGCCCGAGCATCACTCGGCCGATCAGCGGCTTGTACACGACCGCGCCGCCGGCCGGGCCGTTGAGCACGCGATCGATGTACGCCTCGAGCGCGGTGTAGTCGGCATCGAGCACGAAGCTGTAGAACCGCACGCCCTCGATGTCGTACGGCTGCGGGTACGTCTGCTGGCCCCCGCGCAGGATGTAGGGCCTCGGCTGCTCGGCCATCGGGAGTCCTCAGGGATGGGCGTACAGCTCGCTGCCGAAGTCGTCCTCGCCGAAGATCACCCGCGGATGGCCGCAGATCGCCCGCGATGCCATCAGGGCCGACATCGCGGCCGCCTCGACGCAGCCGAGGTTGATGTCGTTGTGGGTCCAGTCGCCGGCGAGGTACAGGTTCTCGAAGCCGGTGTCGTAGGGCCGGAAGCGGTACTGCGTCGTCCCCTTGAGCGAGAGCACGTAGCGCTCGGTCGGGTCGGTGTTCGCCCGCCAGAACTGGTAGTCGAACCGCGTCTCGCCCTTGCGCCGTGTCGGGTGCGACGAGCACCGACCAGTCGAGGCCCGGCGGGTTGGCCGGGTCGGCCACCCGGGGCCAGAGGACGCTGGCGTCTTTCTTGAGGAAGTCGATCGCGTTCGCCTTGACCTGGTCCTCCTGCTTGCGGGGATAGGCCGGGTCGTCGAGCGGCGGCTCGGCGCGCGCAGGGGATGACGGCGCAGAGGTAGGAGACGTTCTTCACGCCGTCGCCCGCGGGCCAGTCCTCCTTGTCGAGCACCTGGCGTCATGTCGGCCCAGGTGTCGATCGGCTCGACGTAGGCGCCGACGATCGCGCGCTCTCGGGCGACCCAGCCCAGCTCGGCCGCGTCCTTCGACATCCAGAGCTGGAACGCCTGGGTCTCGACCGTCTTCACGTTCTCGACCAGGTCCGCGCCACGCCGCGTTTGCGGCGAGCAGCTCGGGCGCGATGAACTTGACCGCGCCCAGCGAGATTCCCAGGACGACCAGGTCGAAGTCCTTCCCTCGCTGCAGGACCTTTTTCTCGGCGACGTGCCGGCACCAGCCCGATTCGAGGTCGGTGTGCGCGGCCTCGAGCTCCTTCTGGAGCTCGGCGCCGTTCTCGAGCTGGTCGTAGAGCGGCGTGCTCGGCCAGCAGGGCAGGCCCTTCACCGTCACGATCGGGTTGTAGTCGCCCTTCGGCTTCGCCTGGACGTCGATGGCGATCGTGTCGACGGCCGTCCTTGTCGGCCGAGAGGCCGAGGTTCGTGACCTTGTGGAAGTACTCGAACTTCACCCCGCGATTCTTGAGCATCAGGTAGAGCGGGCTGAAGATCGTGTCGCCCATGCCGGCCTGCATCTTGTAGGTGATCGACCCCTTGTAGTCGAAGAGGATGCGGAGCGTCGCGCGCACGGCGGTGCCGGCGGCGAAGTTGGCCCGCTTGATGTCGCCCTGCTCGTAGGCGAAGACCAGGTCGTACATCCCGCGGACCATCGACGAGTTGTACGACGCGTCGTGGCAGCCGTGCTTGGCGAGCCACTCGCGGCCGTCGTAGGTGTCGATGGCGTCGAAGCCCTGGTCGAGCACGCCGTCGGCGAGCACGCCGCGGACGGCGGCGGTGGCCATGTCGAAGAGGATCCACTCGCGGCGGCAGCGGTCGGCCTCGGACGACTTCTCGTAGTGGCCGTGGAGCCGGCCGTGGAACGAGTGGACGAGCTCGAGCAGCGCCTCGCGGTGCTCGGGGCTCTGCTCCGCCGGGTCCTCGTGCATCCGCTGGGCCAGGTCATTCGCCGCGTGCAGGTCGGGGGCGGGCTTGTGTGCCGACCTGCGGGGAACGACGCCTCGACCGTGACTCTCGGTGCTCTCGAACCACGTGCCCGCGCTCGGTGATGAGCGTGCGGATCTCCTCGGTCACGAGGTGGATGCCGTCGCCGACCGCGTCGAAGAAGCCGCGGATCGGGTGGTGCTCCTCGTCGACCCTGTCCTTCATCCAGCCGAGCATCAGCTTGACGTAATCCCACGGCCCGAGCGTCGCCTCGCCCTCGCCCGGCTGGCCGGGGAGCGTCATGAATGTCATGTCCCAGCGCTTCCACTCATTATCGACCCATTCCATGGCCGTGAGCTCGTTCTGGCCCTTGAACGCGTCGGTCCACGACGAGAACGGCGAGCCGGGCGAGAGCTTCAGGTCGAGGCATTCCTTGTACGCCTTCTGCATCATGCCGAAGGCGTTGTGGTAGAAGCCGAACCAGATGTGGAGGCCGTGCTCGAGGATCCTCTGGCCGTTCGCGGCGTCGCGCCCGCTCGCGCCCTTGCCGCCGAGCCGCCAGCCGAGCTGGTAGACGGTGATCTCGTACTTGTCCTTCCAGCCCGGCGACTCCGTCAGCGCGTACGCCGCCGTCATCGCGCCGACGCCCCCGCCGAGGATCGCGATCTTCTGTTTGGCTGGATTCGACGAGTCCATGGGGGGAGGCTCCGATCGCAACGCCGAGTCGGCAGAAGGACCGACTCCTTATCGCGAGGCCCGGAGCGCCCGTCAAGCATCAATCACGAAATCCCGAGGGAGATCGCATGACCTGTGGAACCGATCGATGGGGGACGTGGCGAGGGGCGGGACCGCCGGGACTCAGACGATCCCGAGGTGGTGCATCAGGTCGCGGTGATCGTGCCAGATGCCCCTGCGGTGCGTCCGCACGCGGAGGAAGCCGGCGACGCGGGCCGGCGCGTGATAGAGGCCGCCCGACCTGATCACCAGGCCCGCGTGACGGAGGCGGCCCAGCGACCGCCGCAGCTCGCGATCGCCTCGCGCCCGCGAGCCGGCGGACGATCCGGTCGAGGCGGACGATCGACCCGAGCTCGACGCCCCGCCCGTCCCCGCCGAGATAGGCCACGGCGAGCAGCGTCCACACGTCCTCACGGGCGATCGACCGGCCCCCGACGCTCATGGGACGCCCCCCCGGCGACTGCCGATCCCGCGGCGTCGGCAGCAGGCCGACGGCCTCGCCCTCCCGGCGACGTTGTGTGCTCATGGCGGCTCCTCCCCCGGGCCCGCGTCGTCGCCCTCCCACTCCGGGGAGGCATGACTCCAGACCTGCCGTAAGTATACTGATGAACAGTATAGGGTCAAGGAAAAAAGGTCGCGATCCAAATCGTCTCGCCGTGTATAGTTCGGTCGCGAAATCGCACGACGTGCGGGGGGTCGATCGATGGGAAATCGCCGGCGCCGTTGCTGCGGTCGATCGCCCTGTTCGTGCTCGCGGGGGCCTGCGAGATCGGCGGCGGGTGGCTCGTCTGGAAGTGGCTCCGCGACGGCCGACCGGGCTGGTGGGGGCTGGCGGGCGGCGTGGTCCTGATCCTCTACGGGATCGTCCCGACCCTGCAGACGAGCCATTTCGGTCGGGTCTATGCGGCGTACGGCGGATTCTTCATCGTGCTCTCGCTGCTCTGGGGCTGGGCGCTCGACGGCGACCGGCCCGATCGATTCGACGTGATCGGCGCGGCGATCGCGCTCGTCGGCGTCTGCGTGATGTACTACGCGCCGCGACGCTAGGCGGCCCGGACGAAACGGGGTCAGGAACCCTCCCATTAAGGTTCCTGACCCCGTTTCGTCCGGGCCTGTAGGCGGACGCCGCGAGGCCCGATCGGGTTCACGCCAGGGCGCCGGCCTCGCCCGAGGTGGCGAGGATGTCGCGGAGCGTCTCGGGCTCGACGGGCTTGACCAGGTGGTGGTCGATGCCGGCCAGGCGCGATTTCTGGCGATCCGACTCCTGGCCCCAGCCGGTCAGCGCCACGAGCGTCGCGCACGACGAGTCGGGCCGGTCGCGGAGGCGGCGGGCGACCTCGTAGCCGTCCATGCCGGGCATGCCGATGTCGAGCAGCACGACCTCGGGCCGGAATTCCTCCGCGCTCCGAAGCGCCGAGGGGCCGTCGTGGGCCACGCAGACATCCTGGCCGAAGATCCTGGTCAGGAGCCTGCCGAGGCTCACGGCGGCGTCGACGTTGTCGTCGACCACGAGGACGCGCCGCCTCGGGGGCCGGCCCGGGGTCGCGAGGCCGTCCCGGTCGGGCGTCGCCGGGCATTCGGATGCGGAAGAGGCCGGCAGCCGGACCGTGAAGGCCGAGCCCTCGCCCCGCCCGGCGCTCGCGGCCTCGACGCGGCCGCCGTGGAGCTCGACGAGCGACTTCACCAGGCTGAGGCCCAGCCCGAGCCCGCCCTCGGTCCGGTGCCCGAGGTCGCCGGCCTGGACGAACATCTCGAAGACCGTCGGCAGCATCGCCGGCTCGATGCCGATCCCCGTGTCCGCGACCCGGACGACCGCGTCGTCGCCCTCGCGCGCGGCGGAGAGCCGGATCGTCCCGCCCGGGTTGGAGTACTTGGCGGCGTTGGAGAGCAGGTTCCAGAGCACCTGCTCGAGCCGGGTCGGGTCGGCGTCGACGCAGACCGTCTCGCGCGGGATCTCGAGCTCGAGCGCGAGGCCCCGCGCGTCGATCGACGACCGCGCCGCGTCGACGGCCCGCCGCGCCACCGTGCCGAGGTCGACCCGCTGCCTGCGGAGCTCGATCTTGCCGGTGCTGATCCGCGAGACGTCCATCAGGTCGTCGACCAGCCGGCTCAGGTGGACCACCTGCCTCTCGGCCATGGCCCGGTCGGGCTCGTCGCCGCCGAGGTGGCCCATCAGGTGCAGCGCGCTGCGGATCGGGGCCAGGGGGTTCCGGAGCTCGTGGGCGAGCACCGCGAGGAACTGGTCCTTGCGGCGGTCGGCCTCGCGGAGGGCCTCGCCGGCGCGCTTGAGGTCGTCGACGTCGGTCGCCGTGCCGAACCGGCGAGTCAGCCGGCCCGACTCGTCGTGGACCGGTACCGACCGAAGCAGGTGCCAGCGATAGTCGCCGGCGCGGTCGCGGACCCGGACCTCGGCCTCGAAGACCTCGCCCCTTCCGACCGCCTCGTTGCGCAGGGCGTAGAGGCTGGGCAGGTCGTCGGGGTGGATGATGGCACGCCAGCCCTCGGGCGCGAGCGCCTGCTCGACCGTCAGGCCGGTGTACTCGTGGAACCGGGCGTTGAAGTAGTCGACCGACCCGTCGGGCACGGCCGTCCAGACGATCTGCGGCATCGTGTCCGCCAGCTGGCGGAGCCGCTGCCGGCTGGCGCGGAGGGCCTCCTCGACCCGGCGCGCTCCTCGGCCTCGCGCTCGAGCCGGGCCCTCGCGCGGCGGCCCGCCTCGACGAAGCCCACGATCGCCGAGCAGACGCCCGCGAACATCCCGATCCAGATCAGGTCGGGCGCCGACCCCGGGTGGAACCGCCCGCTCGGCGGCACGAGCAGCACCGCGGCCGCGATCGACAGCACCAGCGCCACGATCGACGGCCCGAGCCCGGCGAACCACGAGACGACCAGGACCGCGAAGTAATACGCCGTCAGCGGCTGGCGCCCGCCCATGTACGGGTCGAGCGCCCAGCGCACGGCCGTGGCCACCGCCACCGCGGCCGGGGCGGCCGCGTAGCGCAGGAATCGAGATCGCGCCGGGCTCGGCATCGTCCTCACGCTCGAAGTGTCCGCCGCGCCGGCGTCCGGTCCGGGGGCCGGCGATGCCCCGGATCATACCAGACCCACCGCACCGCGACATCGCGGCCGACCCATCCGCGACGACCGTCACCAGGCGCGCCTTCTCCGAATCCTCACGCGAATCGCGCTTGAACTGACCGTTTGTGCATACTACACTTCCGTCCATGAAGACCCGGATGTGGGTGGGACACCTGGATGCCGACTGCTTCTACGTCTCGGCCGAGCGTGCGCGCGACCCGTTCCTGGACGGCAAGCCGGTCGGGGTCCTGGGCAACCAGGGCGCCTGCGTGATCGCCCGGAGCTACGAGATGAAGGCCGCGGGCGTCGCGGTGGCGATGCCGATCTGGGAGGCCCTGAAGAAGTGCCCGGACGGCATCTACATCAAGCGCGACTTCCAGTGGTACGAGACGCTGAGCCGGCGGATGCTCGAGGTCGTCGGCGACCTGGCGCGGTCGCGGGACCGGACGCGGAAGGTCGAGTATTACTCGATCGACGAGTTCTTCTTCGAAGTCGAGCCGCTCGGCGGGAAGACGCTCGAGCAGACGGCCGCGCTCTACCGCGAGCGGGTCCTGAAGGAGGTCGGCGTGTCGGTGACGGTCGGGATCGGCCGGAGCCGGACGCTGGCCAAGATCATCGGCAAGTCGGTCAAGCCGGCCGGGCGCGGGCCGTCGTCGAGCCGGCAGAGGAGGCCGACCTCCTGGCCGGCCTGCCCGTGAAGACGATCACCGGAATCGCCGGCCGACGGGCCCGGCGGCTCGAGGCTCAAGGGATCAGGACGTGCCTGGAATTCGCCCGGGCCAGGCGGAGCGACATCCGCAAGCTGCTGACGGCCTCGGGCGAGTTGCTCTGGCACGAGCTGAACGGCGACCCGGCCGCGCCGATCCACTCGGTCCGGCCGATGCACAAGAGCCTCTCGCGCGGCGGCAGCCTGAGCGTTGCGACCGACCGACCGACGCTGCTCTTCGCCTGGCTGGTCCGGAACCTCGAGCGGCTCGTCGAGGAGCTCGACTTCCACGCCGTGCTCGCCGGCCGGCTGACGGTCACGCTCGCGTACAAGGACGGGCGGACCGGCGTCGGCCAGGTCAACCTCGCCGTGCCGACCGACCGGTTCGAGCGGCTGCTCGAGGCGGGCCGGTCGTGCCTCCGCCGGGCCTGGATGCCTTATGTGCGGGCCTCGCACATGCAGGTGATCGCCGAGGGGCTGGCCCGCCGCTCCGAGCGTCCGCTCTCGCTGTTCGACGTGCCGGAGGCCTCGACCCGCGCCGAGGTGCTCGCCCGGGTCAAACGCGACGTCAACACCCGGCACGGCCGGTTCAAACTCCGCAGCGCGGCCACGCTGCCGCTGGTCGACGTCTACGGGGACGCGGTGAACGAGTACGACATCTGCGACATCCGCGGCAAGGCGTGCTTCTGACCGATCGAGGACGCGGAGGCCCGGGCGATCGCCGACGACCATGTGCGACGGGATATCCCTGGCACGGAGCGAATTGCCCACGGAGCTGATCGGGCGGCACGGCCTCGACCGACTCAAATATGAGCGCGGGGGTGAGGCGGAGTTCCGCTTCCTCTATCGCCATCGCGACCCTCGCCTGCCGGTCTGGTCCGACGGCCAGCTCCGGGTCGTCCGCTGGGGCAACGGCCCGGGCCAGAGCCGGTTCCTGCCGAGGGTCGGCTGGACCTGGAAGTCCTCGATCGACGACGGCGACTGGCGCCACCTCGACGCCGTCCTCGTCGATATCCCGGCGACGCTGGCCCTCGACCAGGGCATCTGGTACCGCGTCCGCCAGGGCATCCGCGGCCTGCTCGTCGCAGACGAGCACGGGGCCGCCGTCGTCTACATGATCTGCGAGCCGGCGTCGCACTACTACAGCATCATGACCCGGAACTCCCGGATGCCGGTCCTCATCAGCGAGACGATCTGAGCCGGCTCAGACGATCTTCGACAGCCGATGCGCCAGCCGTTCGAGCGCCGGGCTGCGGTCGAGCGGGTCGAGGTGGACGTTCAGCAGGCTGAAGCTCGCCGTGTTGGCGAGCGCCTCGCGGAGGGCCGAGTCGAGGTCGGCCTCGGTGCGGACCTCGAAGCCGCGGCCGCAGCGGAGCACCTCGGGGATCTTGTGGAACGCCCAGTCGTGGATGTCGTTGAACGAGCCCTCGAGCAGGAACCGCTCGGTCGTGTAGCCCTTGTTGTTCATCACGACCACGATCGGGTTCAGGCCGTAGCGGGCGACGGTCGAGAGCTCCATGCCGGTCATCTGGAACGCCCCGTCGCCGACGACGACCAGCGGGCGCGACTCGGGGCTCGCGATCCCCGCGCCGACGGCCGCGGGGACGGCGAAGCCCATCGACGTGTAGTAGGCCGGGCTGATGAACTCGGTCCGCCGGCTCATCGTCAGGTCGGCCGAGCCGAAGAGGGCGTCGCCGATGTCGGCGATCACGATCGTCTTCTCGTCGAGCATCCGGTCGAGCCGGGCGAAGAGCCGGGCCGAGGTCACGGGCACGTCCTCGCGGGGCACCCACGGCTCGCGCGAGCGCGGCGGCTTGGCCGGAATCGGCGGGTGCGTGCAGCTTCAGCGCGCGGTCGTGGAGGCCGCGGAGGAAGTCGTCGAGCCGGACGTCGTGGTAGTGGTGGTGGCGGATCCGCAGGTCCTCGCTCGTCGCGTCGATGCACTTCGACGGGTCGAGCTTGGCCGTGAAGATGCCGAGGTTGATGTCGGTCAGGAAGCAGCCGAGCATCAGCAGGCAGTCGGACGCCTCGACGTACTCCGTCACCTCGTCGCGGCCCATCGCCCCCTCGTAGACGCCGACGAACAGGGGGTGCCCCTCGGAGATCACGCTCTTGCCCAGGATCGTCGTCGCGATCGGCAGGTTCGCCGACTCGGCCAGGTCGATCAGGTCGTCCTGGAGGCCGAAGCGGTGGACCTCGACGTCGGCCAGGATCATCGGCCGCTTCGCCTTCGGAGCAGCTCGACGGCCTCGTCGACGGCCTCGCGGAGCGCATCGGGGTCGCTCGGCGGCAGGCCGGCGGGCGGGCGGTGCGGCGTGGTCCAGCGGGCCTGGACCATGTCGCGGGGGAGCTCGAGGTAGACCGGCCGCTTGTACCGGAGCGCCGCGGCGAGCACGCGGTCGATCTCGCCGAAGGCGCGTCGCCGGGTCGTCGAGCACGGCCGAGGCGACGGTGATCTTCTCGAAGACCTCGAGCTGGGTGGAGAACTCGCGGACCTTGTGGTGGAGCAGCGGGTTCCGGTCGCGCTCGCGGACGCCCGGCGAGCCGGAGACGACGATCACCGGCGACTTCTCGGCATAGGCCCCGGCGATGCTGTTGCACGCGCTCAGGCCGCCGACGCAGTACGTGACGCAGACGCACCCGAGCCCGCGGAGCCGCGCGTAGGCGTCGGCGGCGAAGCCCGCGTTGTCCTCGCGGGTCATGCCGACGATCTCGGATCGGGCTCTCCTCGAGCATCTTGTAGAGCGTCAGGATGTAGTCGCCGGGGATGCCGAAGACGTCCTCGACCCCCAGCGCATGGAGCCGTTCGATCAGGTAGCCGCCGATGGTCGTCTCGGGCAGCGTGCGGCCTTCACGGATGGGGACCGTCGCGGAATTCGTGGTCATCGTTCCCCCTCCAGCGTCCGATCGGCCCGCGGGCGGTCGCGGGCAGCGGTCGGGCGTAAGTATAGATCCAGGCGGGCCGGCCCGCCCGGGTGATCGTCATGTCGCGGCGATAGAGCCCTTCCTCGACCCCCTCGTACGGGTCGAGCCGGTCGACCAGTTCCCCGTCCGTGACCGGCCGGACGTAACCCTCGACCCACGACGCGCCCGGGTCGTCGAGGTCGACCAGCCCGGGATACGGCCCGAGGTCGTAGAGCCGGCCGCGGACGGCGTCGGGGGACCAGCCCTCCCGGTGCAGGGACGTGGGATCGTGCGGGATGAGCGTCCCGTAGGCGAAGAGGAGTCGGGCTGTCGACGAGGGCCCGGTCATGCGTCCTCCGAGCACGTCGACGCGGACGGACATCTATGGGAATTGTAGCCCGCCGGGCGGGGATGGGAACCCGAGCGGCTCGCCTACCGCTTCCGCATCTCGCTGACGATCTCCCGATAATCATCGCTGGCGATCCAGTCGGCGCCGGCGTCGGCCGCGGCGTTCCAGCGGGTCCGGGCGGCGTCGGGGCTGGCAAAGCGGTAGTTGATCGACAGGACGGGCCCCCGGCAGTTCAGGCAGTAGAACCGGACGCGGTAGCCCCTGGCGTGGGCGCTCTTGACGATCGCCTCAAGCCGCGCGGCCTCCTCGCGCGTCCATTCGCGGGCGAAGGGCGGGCCGCCGGCTTCGACGGCGCTCCAGTCGAAGGTGAGGAAGCGGTGGTAGGCCGAGGCCGGCTCCTTGGCGTAGGCCGTCGGGTCCTCGAGGTAGGAGCCGCGGCTGTGGACGACGTCGGCGAACGCCCGGTAGGTGCCGTCCTTGGGGATCAGGTCGTCATAGGCGGCCTTCGCCTTCGCGCTACCCGTGAAGCAAACGGTCAGCTTGCGGGCCGTCATCGGGCTCTTGTCGGCCTTCGGGGCCGAGCTGAAGAGGTCGGCGTGATCGTCGAGGAAGGCCTTGAGCTTCGCCACGGCCTCCGGCTTGTCGGTCTTCCAGTCCAGGGTGAGCACGGAGGGGGCGCCGTCGGGGCGGGCGGAGCACTCGAGCACGGGCTGGATGAAGTCCTCGAACGTCGGGTAGTCGATGCCCGGCTTGGGCTCGGGCTCGTGGCTGACGATCAGCCGCTTCTTCGCGTCGTCCCAGCCGAGGTCGATCTCGATGTTGTCGATGCCCAGCGCCAGGGCGTCGGCCAGGCGATTGGTCCCGAGGCCATCGATGGGATAGCAGTTGTGGGCCGAGATGGGCAGGGGCCTGGAGCGGGGCTCGTCGGCGTCGGCGGGCGTCCACGAGACGATAAGGCATGCGATCAGCGCGATTCGTCTCATGGTCGGCCTCCGTGGTTCAGGCGCGCGCCGGGGCGTTGATGAGCGTCGCGAGGTCGTGCATCAGGGCGTCGAGGATCAGCGGCATGTAGACCTTGCGCCCGACGTGGTAATCGGCCTCGAGGCAGCGGTCGGCCATGACGAGCACGTCCTCGGGATCGACACGCGCGGCCAGGGCCTCGACGGCCCGGCGGTCGGCGGGGTCGGGCGCAGGCGGAACCACCCCGGCCGTCTGCCAGAGCAGGCCGCGGAAGAACCGGGCGAGCTCGCCGATCAATAGTCTCGCCCGCTCGCGCTGGGATGCACTTTCCTTGCCGGCATCCTTGATAAACGCCTCCATCCGCCGCGAGAGGGCCGGGGCGTCGAAGCCGCGGGGGTCGGCCAGGTCGTCGATCAGGTCGCGGCGGAAGACGTTCAGCGACTGATCGGCGAGGCCCCGGGCCCGGGCGACGCTGCCGTCGGCCAGGTGCGCGAGCCTCGCGGCCTCGGCCGGGCTGTCGGTGACCTGGTGGTCCAGCAGGACCTGGGCGAGGTCGGCCTCGGGCAGGGGGTCGAAGCGGAGGACCCGGCAGCGGGAGACGATCGTGTCGAGCTGCAATTCCTGCGACGTGCCGATCAGGATCAGGACCGAGCCCGGCGGGGGCTCCTCGAGCGTCTTCAGGAAAGCGTTGGCGGCCTCGTCGTTCAGGTCGTCGGCGTCGTCGACGATTGCGACCTTGCGCCGGCCGGCGGCGGGCTTGAGGCCGAGGTCGAGGCAGAGGTCGCGGATCTGCTTGATCGAGAGGTCGTGCTTGTCCTCGAGCCGGGCCACGCGATGGACGTCGGGGTGCGTTCCCACAGCGACCTGGAGGCAGCTCGGGCAGGTGCCGCAGGGATTCAGTTCCGTCTCGGGCACGCGCTCGCAGAGCAGGGCCTGGGCGAAGGTCTCGGCGAACGACCGCTTGCCGATGCCCTCGGGACCGACGAAGAGGAAGGCGTGGGGCAGCCGGCCATGGGCGATGGTCCGGCGGAGGGTCTCGACGGCCCTGTCATGGCCTCGGATCGATCGCCAGGGCATGCGCCACCTCGTCCTGGATCCGCCGGGCCACCGCGTCGGGGTCGCCCGAGGCGTCGATGACCGTGATCGGGGCGGGATACGCCGGGACCGCCTCGAGGAACCCCGCGCGGATGCGATCCGGGTCCGTCCGATCCTCCATCCGGTCGCGAGCCCCGCCGACCCGGGCCCGCGCGACCTCGGCCGGCACGTCGAGCACGAGCGTCAGGTCGGGCATCAGCCCGCCGGTCGCGGCCCGGCCGACCTCCCAGAGGGACTCGACCGGCAAGCCTCCTGCATACCCTTGATAGACGACGTTCGCCAGGAGGTAGCGGTCGGAGACCACGACCTTGCCGGCCTCGAGCGCGGGCCGGATGACCTCCTCGACGAGCTGGGCCCGGCTCGCCATGAACAGGAGCATCTCGGCGCGGAGGACCGGCTCGACGGCCGAGCGGTCGAGCAGGATCGAGCGGACCCGCTCGCCCAGGGCCGTGCCGCCGGGGTCGCGGCAAGGCACGACGTCGAGGCCCTTCCCCCTGAGCCACTCGACGAGCCGCGCGGCCTGGGTGGTCTTGCCGCCGCCGTCGGGGCCGTCGAGGCTGAGGAAGCGGCCGGTCACGTTTGGGCCTCGTCCGTTGAGCCCTTGAGCCACGCGTCGGCCTCGGCGAAGACCTGGCGGATCTTGGCGTGATAGAGCAGCCGGCTGATCTGCTCGAACGAGCCCCAGTGGAACCAGAGGCCGGCGACGTCCTCGACGTGCTCGGCCGACCGGGCGATCGGGCGGTCGTCCTTCACCTCGACGAGGAAGTAGGTGACCGTCTTGAGGACCTTCCGGCCCCGGCGCAAGTACGTGTAGGACAGGCTCCGCTCGAAGCCCTCGCGGAACGACCAGTCGGTGAGGCTGGTCTCCTCGGTGAACTCGCGGGCGGCGGTGTCGCGCGGGGACTCGCCGGCCTCCATCCCGCCCTTGGGGAACTCCCACTTGGCGCGGGGATTCCTCACGGTCGCGGAGTGGAGGACCAGGTAGAGCGGGCCCCCCTCCTCAACGACCCGGTAGGGGATCACGCCGGCGGATCGCTCGTGGATGGCGGTCATGATGAGGGCCGGCCCGGCGACGCGTCGTCGCCGTCCTCCTCCACCACGGCCACGAGGCCGAGAACAGCCCCGGGGCTCACCCGGTCGTCCTCATGGCCATGAATGGCCGCGAGGCGACCCGTCGACGGGGACGGGACGTCGAACGTCGCGGGACCGACCAGCACCTCGACCAGCCGGTCCCCCTCCCAGACCCGATCCCCCCGCGCGGCGTACCAGTGACTCACGACGATCGGCTCGGCCGGACCGGTCCCCAGCTCGGGCAGGATCACTGCCTCCAGACGCATGGTAACCCCGTCGCGTTATGCCAAGTCGGGGCGATCGGCCGACCATAGTCGCCGGCCTCCGCCCTCATTAATGAAAGCTTACCCCCGGGCACCCAATTTGGCCAGACCGATGTCCAATCGCTCGCGGGTCCGGCTCGGCCCGGGGATGGCCACCGGGCGGGTAGCCGAGTGCACGACCGAACCCGAGCGTACGCCTTTCGTTCGCCTTTGTGCGGCTTCGAGCGGCCCGGGGCCGCGAGTCCCGGCCTCGAACCGGCCGACCACCGCGGGAGTGGCCCGCGAGCGTGAAGCCTCCGGGAATTCTGAAACCCGCTGGTCAGTTTTGGTAGAATCTCCGGTATCTTGTCGGCTCGGAACAGGGCGACGCGGCCAGGGCATACGGAGGAGACGAGGGATGACGACGCAGATCGTGCGGCGGGTCGTGCTGGGCCTGGGGATCGCGGCGATGGCGGCGGCCGACGCCCCGCCGGTCGACAGGAACGTCGGGCAGCGGATGCCGAACTTCACGCTCAAGTCGAACACGGGCGAGACGATCCGGCTCTACGCCTACGCCGCCCAGAAGAAGAAGGCCGTCGTCCTCGTCTTCACGGGCACCGCCTGCCCGGTCAGCGACGTCTACGCCCCCCGGCTCGCCGAGCTGGCCAGGAAGTACGAGCCCGAGGGCGTCGTCTTCCTGGCGATCAACTCCAACGCCCACGAGTCGGCCGAGGACGCCGCGAAGCACGCCAGGGAGCTCGGGATCACGTTCCCCGTGCTCAAGGACCCCAAGGGCCTCGTCGCCGACCTCGCCCTGGCGAGAAGACCTCCGAGGTCGTCGTCCTCGACGGCCGCGCCACGATCCGCTACCGCGGGGCGATCGACGACCAGTACGTGGTCGGCAAGCGCAAGCCCAACGCCGAGAAGAACTACCTGGCCGACGCCCTCGACGCGATCCTCGCCGGCAAGCCGGTCGCGATCGCCGCGACGCGGTCTCCGGCTGCCTGATCGAGCGCGAGGAGATCAAGGTCGCCACGCCGAACGTCGCCCGCGTCCGGCCGCCGAGGGCCGAGATCGCGTCGGCTCGGGCGGAGATCGAGAAGAAGGAGGGACCGGTCGAGGTCGGCAAGGTCACGTACGCCGAGGACGTCGCGGCGATCCTCCAGGACAAGTGCCAGTCGTGCCACCGGCCCGGCCAGTCGGCCCCGTTCTCGCTCCTGAGCTACGACGACGCCCGGCCAAGGCACGCCGCGATGATCCGCGAGGTCGTCGACGAGCGCCGGATGCCCCCCTGGCACGCCGACCCGCGGTACGGCCACTTCGCCAACGACCGGAGCCTCAGCCGCCAAGCAGCGGGCCACGCTGCTCGCCTGGGTCGAGCAGGGCACGCCGCTGGGCGACCCGGCAAGGTGCCCGCCGCCGGCGAAGTTTCGCCGACGGCTGGTCGATCGGCACGCCCGACGTCGTGATCGAGATGCCCGAAGCCCTACACCGTGCCCGCCCAGGGCGTGGTCGACTACGTCTTCATCCGCGTGCCGACCGAACTTCAAGGAAGACCGCTGGATCCAGGCCGCCGAGGCCCGGCCCGGCGACCGCTCGGTCGTCCACCACATCATCGTCTACGTCGACGATCACGAAGCGGCAGGCGCCGGCCGGACGACGAGCCACCTCGTGCGGCTACGCGCCCGGGCGACATGCCCTCGGTCTACCCGCCGGGGATCGCCAAGAAGATCCCCGCCGGGTCCGACATCCTGCTTCCAGATCCACTACACGCCCAACGGCAAGATCCGCACCGACCGCTCGAAGGTCGGCCTGATCTTCGCCAAGGCCCCGGTCGAGCACGAGGCCCACACGCTGCGGGATCGCCAACGACCGAGTTCCTGATCCCGCCCGGCGACCGGACGAACGTCGGCCGGTCGCCGACTCGATCGCGTCACGTTCCGCCCGAAGGACGCTCGTCTGCTCAGCTTCATGCCGCACATGCACCTGCGCGGCAAGGACTTCCAGTACACGATCGTCCCCGACGGGCAGGCCCGCCGAGGTGCTCCTCTCGGTCCCGGCCTACGACTTCGGCTGGCAGAGCTACTACGTCCTGGCCGAGCCCCTGGCGCTGCCCAAGGGGACGCGGATCGACTGCCTGGCCCACTACGACAACTCGACAGGACAACCCCGCACAACCCCGACCCGACGCAAGGCCGTGCGCTGGGGCGACCAGACCTTCGAGGAGATGATGATCGGCTACATCGACTACTCGACGCTGCCCCGTCGACGCCGCGCCGGCGAGCTCGCGACTCCGAGCCAGGGCGCGGGCTGGCCTCAGCTCCGGCCGCAGGGCGTGATCAAGGCGCTGCGGAACGCTGCATCGGCGGCTCATCCCGCACCGCGCTGCTGCACTCTGCATGCCGGCATCGTCTCGACCCTGCTCGCGCTGACTCGAAAGGCCCGGATGCATGGCGCTCGTGCGATTCCGCCGGCGATCCGGCCGGCTGTCGTCGTTGCGGCGGTCCTGGCTGCGGCCTGACGCTGATCGCGCTCGCGGCGCGCGGCCGACGAGCCGGACCGCGAGACTCCCCGCGCCGTTCGCCCCGTTCGAGTTCCTGGTCGGCCGCTGGAAGGGGCAGGGCGTCCCCACGGCCAACCCGCCAGCGGTTCAAGGGCTGGCCCGAGACGCACACCTGGGCCTGGAAGTTCGCCAAGGGGACGCCGGTCGGCATGACGCGTGGCCGTCGAGGGCGGCAAGGTCCTGACGACGGGCGCGCTCACGCTACGACCCGACGACGAGCAGCTACATCCTCGAGGCCGGACCGAGCCCGGCGGGCAAGCCGGTCGTCTTCACCGGCGTCGCTCGACCGCGACCGGCAAGGTCGCTCGACCCTCGGAGCGGACCGACCGGCCCGAGGGCAAGGAGCGGCTCGTCGATCCGGGCCAACAGCAACTAGATCCGCTACACCATGACGCGTCGACCGCCAGGAGCCGGGCGCGCCGCAGTTCACGCACGTCGATCGAGGTCGGCCTGACCAAGGAGGGCGAGTCGTTCGCGGCCGGCGGCGTCGGCGGCCGAGCCTGCCCAAGTGCATCGTCACCGGCGGCGCGGCGACGATGACCGTCTCGTATCCAGGGCCAGACCTACCCCATCTGCTGCACGGGCTGCCGCGACGAGTTCAACGAGAACCCCGAGAAGTACCTGGCGAAGCTGAGCGCCAAGGCCGCGGCCGCGGCGATGCCGACGAAGCAAGGACTCGCCGCCAAGACCGCCGCCTCGCGTGAGCAAGTTCGACGACGCCTTCGCCGGCGACGTCGACGACGAGCCCAAGGCCATGCCGCCGAAGCCGGCCGCCGAACAAGGCCGAGACCGCCGAGCCGCCGAGCCGAGACCAAGGCCGCGACCGGCCGCAAGGCCGAGCACCGCCGCGAGGCCAGCGGCCGCGCCGCGACGCTCCGCCTCGGCCAGAACCTCGAGAAGAGCGGGCAAGCCCGACCGGCGCTCGACATCCTACAAGGCAGATCGTCAAGGACTATCCCGGACACCGCCGCAGGCCAAGACCGCGGCGGACCGGATCAAGGCGCTGGAGACTAGGAGAATCAACCACGATGACGCGAGGGACACAGTGGGGAACGTCGATTGACGATTCCGCTCTCGGCCTTCGTGTCCCTCGTGTCTCTGCGGTTTCTCCGGGTCGTCGACCCGATCCGGATATCGAGGCCGATGGTCGTGGTCCAGATCTCCCAGTCGTCGCGGTCCCAGCCGACGATGATGCCCGAGGCTTCGAGCCGGTCGAACATCTGCTCGACGTAGGCGGGGACGCGGTCCTCGTACTCGGCGACGAGGTCGAGCTTGCGGCCGATCAGGTTGAGGATGCCCCGGATCGACGCCGGGCCCTTCTCGTCGATCCGCTGCTGCCCCTCGGGCGAGGCCGGGTCGGGACCTTCGAGGGTCAGCTGCAGCGACCGGAGGAGCCTGCCGAACTGGCCGAACCAGGTGTCGCCGAAGCCGAAGTACTCCTGGTGGACGATCGTGGACCTCGCCGCTGCGGACGATCGCCGCCTGGTAGACCGATTCGAGGTAGTTCTCGCCGTAGTCGGTCTGGAAGGCGATGTTGACCGCCTTGGCCAGGTGCTGGAGCGCCGCCGTGACGCCGACCTTGTCGGGGTCGACCTCCAGCGCCATGTCGCGCAGGCCGCCCGGCCTTCCGCGCCGTGACCGTCCCGCCCGACTCGCCCGCCGGCGACCGCGACGCCGAGGCTCACGTCGCCCGAGGCCGAGGGCAGGGGCCCGACCGGCGGCAGGCCCGGGGCCGGGGCGAGCGGAGGGCGCTTCGGGGCGGGTTTCGGCGAGTCGGGCTTCTTCCCGGGGGGCTTGGACGGCATGACGACTCCTGTAGGGTCCGCTATTGCGGACCGTATTTATCCCCCGCCCCCCATTGGTCCGCAATAGCGGACCCTACGAGGGCCCGCCCAGAGGGACTTCGTGATATTCGAGCGCCCATTCCTTCATGTACCGGACCCGCTCGGGACGCACTTTGTAGACCACCAGCGCGGGGTTCTCGATCGAGCCGAGGTAGTTGCGGAGCAGCGGATTGGCGTCCCAGATCTCCTGGAGGACGGCGCGGTCGGTCACGACCTCGGCGACTCCCTCGATCCGGACCTGGTCGTGCGAGTCGGACAGGTAGCACAGCTCCACGTGGGGATTCGCCGCGATCTCGACGGTCTTGTGGTAGGACTTCAGGTTGGCGACGTAGACCGTGAACCCGTCGGTCTTCACAGGCGACACAGGGCGGACGCGGGGCCGGTCGCCGTCGATGGTGGCCAGGTGGGGGAAGCGGTCGGCGGCGACGACCTCGCGGGCGAGCCGGGAGACGTCCTCGGGACGGATGGGCTCGGGCTGGGGCTTGCTCATCGGTGGGGTCCTCGGGAAGGCTGGAACCAGCCGCGGGCGATGATCTTGCCGGGTCCTGGCCTTCTGGTAAGATAGGTTAGCTACCCGCCCGTCTCGGCCGGGCTCGGGAGGCAGTCCGCGGTTCCGCGGAATGTCGCCCGGAGTCGCTCCATCGATGTGATAAACTGGTTGGGAACGGGGACCTCGTCGGGGCCATCGTCCGCACGTAGCGGGCGGCAATCCCGAAGGATGCGTGGTCGGCCGGGGCGTGACACGGAGGTTGTGGACATGGCACGTGCGGACTGGCGGAGGGTCTTGAGTTACGGCGGTCCCGGGGTCGTCGTCGGGCTGGCCCTGGCCTGGTGGGCCGGGGGCCGCGACCTGACGGCCCAGGCGGCCGGACCGGGGGCCGAGGCCAACGGGACGATCGCCTTCACCTCGACCGCGGGCTCGGCGCAGCTGCTGTACCTGATCGACACGCGGGACAAGTCGTTCGCCATCTACCGGGTCGACCCCCAGTCGACCCGGGCCGGCTCGGTGAAGCTCGAGGCCGCACGCCAGTATCGTTATGACCTGAAGCTCTCGGAATACAACAACCTCCCCCCGGAAGTCGCCTCGGTCGAGGCGATGATCCGGAACGTCCCGGCGAAGCACTAGACCCGGGGGTCGGCGGGCGAAGCGTCGCGGCCCCTTGGTTTCCGACTAGATCCCCCTCGAATCGGACCGAACGGCCGGTCCGCCGCAGAGCCCCGGGCCCGGGGCGACCGGCGGATGACCAAGGCGAGGAGCACGTCGACCATGGCCCAGTTCTACACGCTTGAAGAGGCCGCGCGGGTCCTCGGGATGGGCCCCGAGGAGCTCAAGGCGAAGGCCCAGCACCGCGAGATCCGCGCCTTCATGGACAGCGGCTCGTGGCGGTTCCGCGTCGCCGACGTCGACGAGCTGGCCCGCCGCCGCGGGCTCGGCAGCGACCCCGACTTCTCCCTCTCCGACCCCGAGCTCTCGCTCTCGAAGCTCGACCTGGAGACCTCCGGCCCGGTCTCCGAGAGCGAGGAGCTGAACCTCTCCGAGTTCCAGCTCGGCACCGCCAAGCCCGACCTCGGCCAGCCGACCATGGACGTCGCCGCCCACGGCTCCGACCCGGAGAAGGACGTCGTCGTCGACGACATGTCGCTGCCGGCCGGCGGCAGCTCGAGCTCGACGATCCTCGGCATGAAGCCGGGCGGCAAGCTGCCGAGCGACTCCGACGTCCGGCTCGTGCCCGAGGGCCCGAAGGACGCCAGCGACTCCGACGTCCGGCTCGCCCCGGACATCGCAAGGCGCCGAGCGACTCGGACGTGACGCTCGTCAGCGACGACGCAGTCGGTGCCACGGCTTCCCCGCGGCCAACGCGGGCGACACCGCCGTGCGCCAGAGCCCGATGGTCGGCTCGTCGGCCGAGGTCTCCGCCGGCCAGAAGCCGCCGGGCGACTCGGACAGCGACTTCGAGCTGACGCCCTCGAGCGTCATCGACGCGCTCCAGCCCGAGAGCGGCAGCGACTTCGAGCTCTCGGCCATCGACGCCAGCGACGAGTTCGACTCGACCCCGCTCCGCTCGCCGAGCGACTCGGACGTCACGGCCTCGACCCCGGCCGACTCGGGCATCAACCTCGGCCGGCCCAGCGACTCGGGCATCAACCTCGGCGGCATCGAGGGCATGAGCCTCTCGGCCGACTCGATCGAGCTGGCGCCCGCTGTCGGGCTCGAACATCAAGGCCTCGCCCAAGCCCGCGGCCAAGCCGAAGCCCTCCGACACCGTCAAGCCCGGCTCGAAGAGCCCGCTCTCGGCCACGCCGCCGCCCAAGGTCGGCAAGGGCGAGAAGGACATCTTCGAGGACACCGACTTCGAGGTCGACGCCCTCGGCTCGGACGAGTCCGACGACCGGACCGATGCAGATCGAGGCGACCAGCGACTTCGACCTGGACGAGTCGGACAGCGCCAGCGAGGTCTTCGCGATCGACGAGGAAGACGTCGACGAGAACGCCGCCACGGCGATGGGCCCGGCCGTGCTGGACGAGGAGGACTCGGGCGAGTTCGGCGCCGACGAGGACAGCGGGATCGCCTCGAGCGGCTGGGACGTCGACAGCGAGCCGGTCGCGGCCGTCGCCCCGGTGGCGGCCACGGGCGGCACGATGATCTCGTCCCGCGGCGACTCGGCCGAGTGGGGCGGCCTCTGGGTCGGCTTCCTCGGCGTCGGCACGATCCTCACGCTGCTGGCCGCCTTCGTCTCGATCGACCTGATGCGGAACCTCTACGACTACCACGGCAACGGCCCGGCCTCGGGCATCATCAACACCCTGGCCGGGCTCTTCCCGAAGTGACGCTGGTTTGGCCCCCTCGCCGCGGGGGGGCTTAAAGGGCGGGGAAAGGCAAAGGCAAAGCAGAAAGCACAAGGCACAGGGGAGGAGAGACGGGCGGCCGAGCGTCGAGGGAACGATCTCGGCCCGAGCATCGATCGATCTGCATGTGCCTTGTGTTCTTTGCTTTCTGCCCCTGCTGCTCCTCGCCCCCAGCGAGCAAGCGACCGCCCGTCCCGAATGGAGTCGGAACGCATGGTCAGACTCTTCCGCCGCACGACTGCGATCGCCTGCGCCGGCCTCATCCTGGCGCCGGGCTGCGCGGTGGTGCCGAGGTCGCGCCTGGACGACGCCACGAAGATCACCCAGGCCCTGCGCGCCGAGAACGCCCAGCTCCGCGACCAGACGTTGGCCTGCGCGGGGAGAACCGCGACCTCTCGGAGCGGGCCGTCGGCGACGCCCGCAAGATCGCCGCGCTCGAGGGGGCGAACGAGCGGCTCGAGACGAGCGTCCAGGGGTACATCGACGAGCGCGAGGACCTCGTCGACAAGTTCCAGCGGTACCGCCGCCTGGCCCAGGCCGCGACCGGCGGCGACCTGTCGGCGGGCCTCTCCGCGAGGCTCCGCGCCTTCGCCTCGGCCCACCCGGGCACGACCTTCGACGAGGCCGCCGGCGCCCTGTCGGCCGCGACGGACACGCTGTTCGCCCCCGGCGGCGACCGGCTGAGCCCGGCCGGCTCGCGCTGGGTCGACGACATGGCCACGCTGGTCGCGAGCCCGGAGGCGAAGTCGGTCCCGGTCGCCATCACCGGCCTCGCGGGCGACCCGTCCGTCCGCCTCACCTCGACCGCCGCGCCCCGGGCGACCCGTCCCTGGCCCGCGCCCTGCGGGTCCGCGACGCCCTGGCCGAGCGCTCCGGCCTCGACCCCTCGCGGATCGGCGTCGCCGGCCGCGCCGGCGCCGGCCGGTCCCGCGTCGAGATCGCCTTCGCCCCCCACTGAGCTCGCCACGCCCCGCACGAGGACTGCGCACGGCGCGGCCGATCTCGTTCGATGTAACGTTGCGCCGGCATGGTTATGATCGGACCCGACGACGTCGGAGACCCAATCGGCGACGTGGTGAGCCGACTTCCGATCAGGTGGACGCGTGGGCGACGTCGACCCCGGGACGTTGACCGAGACCGCGCGGAAGTATGGGCGCCTTCGCCGTCGCTACCGGCGATCGCTCCTGGGACTGCCGGCGATCGTCCTCGTCGTCTACGTATTCGCAGTGCTCCTCGAAATCTTCCCGGCGCTCTCCGACGTCTGGGACGAGGACAATTCGATCCTGCGCCGCGCCCGCGTGTCGCTGGCCTGCGTCGGATGCTGCGCGTGCTGGCTCGGCTCCCTCGTGACCCATTTCAGGCTGATGGGCTTCCGCTGCCCGAAGTGCGGGGGGCTGTTTGTCTGGTCGTGCTGGAACAGCTGGCCATCCGATCGGTGCAAGCGTTGCGGGCTCGATCTCGGGCCCGCGGTGGAGGCCTCCGCGAAGCCCGCGCCGGACCTGGACCTGATGGGATAGCCACGCGTCTGCCGCGTGCCATTCACGGTGCGATGGGTGATGGTGACTTGCCGCCAACTCGCGGGTGGCCCCGCTCCCGAGCGGCTTGATCGGGCGGGCCGGGCGTTGGAAGATCAAGCCTGATCGATGGAGCCGCTCGCGTTTGGCCGCGTCGTCGCGCCGGACCGTCCCCGAGGAACCCCCCCGCCTTGGAGGAGCCGTCGGATGTTGGCGCACGAGCAGAAGGAGCAGCTCCGGCGGCTCCACGAGTGGCAGGCCGAGTGGCTGGCCCCGGGGCGATTCGACCCGCCCGAGGCGGGGCCGGCCCCTCCGGCGTTCACGGGCGACTGGTCGAAGGCGACCTTCGCGAGCGACAAGGACCTCCGCCGCGCCGATTTCCGGAACGTCCAGCCGATGCCGGGCGCGGGGCTCGCGGGGGTCGACCTCCGCGGGGCGCGGCTCGACGGCGTGGACCTGCCTGGGGCCGACTTTGCCGGCGCGAGGATGGACGGGGCCGTGCTCCGCGAGGCGGACCTGCGCGACGCCAAGCTCGGCGAGGCGGTCGGGCTCTCGGTCGAGCACCTCGCCGGCGCCGACCTCCGCTCGGCCGCGCTGCCCGAGGGGCTCAAAGAGTTCACGCAGCTCGAGGGCGTGGCCCAGGCGTCGCAGTACCTCCAGTCTGTCTATCGCCTGCTGCTCTTGCTCTGCGGGTTCGCCGCCCTGACGGTGATGTCGGTCCGCGACGAGAACGTCGCGCTGCACGACACGCAGTCGGCCACGCCGCTGCCCCTGCTCCAGACCGACGTGGCGCCGCAGGTCTTCGCCTACGTCGTGCCGGGTCTCGTGCTGCTCCTGTACGCGTACCAGGTGCTCTACACCGAGTCGCTCTGGCGGCTCGTCTCGTTCCTGCCGGCGTACTTCCCCGACGGCGAGCCGCTCGACCGCAGGGCGTATCCGTCGACGGTGAACGTGTTCATCCGGTACAGCCTGCGGCGGATCCGCAACGAGAAGAACGACCGGCTGAACTTCGTGCTCCACTGGCTGGTGGCCTACGCGGTGCCGCCGCTGACGCTGGCGGTGATCTGGATCGCCGGGCTGAAGAAGCACGACTGGCTGCTCTCGTTCTACCACGGCCTGCTGCTGGGCCTGGCCGCGTTCCTGGGCGGCGCGATCCTCGTGCTGAGCGGGAGCATGATCCGCAACGAGTGGCGGATCAAGGACGTCTCGCTCGGCGGGTTCCTCATGGGCTTCCCGCGCTGCCTGCTCGTGCTCGGGGTCGCCGCGCTGTTCGCGGGCGCGTGGGCCCTGTTCCCCGGCGTGCACGAGCACGTGCCCGACCTCGTACCGCTGGCGCTGGTGGCGCTGGTCGTGGCGCTGGGGACGATCGACGTGGTGTCGTGGGTCGAGAAGACGCGGTACGCCGAGGCGACCTCGAGCCTGCTGCTGAACTGCCTGGCGCTGGCGATCGCGACTTTATTGCGTGTCGCTCTCGGCGTTCGCGGGGCGGAACTACGAGCTGAAGACGATCACGGTCGCCGAGAAGGACGGCGTGCCGGCGACGTTCCCGCCGGGGCTGAACGCGTCGCCGATGCTCTGGACGCTGGCGCATTCGCTGCTCAACCCGTTCCTCGACTTCCGCAACAAGATCGTCTCGAAGCGCCCCGACGGCTGGAAGGGGAGCGGGATGGTCGAGAACGAGCAGATCGCGCTCTGCGTCGGCGCCGACCTCGAGCGGGACGACCTCCGCTCGATGGACGCCGAGCGCGCGTTCCTGGCCCGGGCGAACCTCCGCGACGCCGACCTCCGCGGGGCGTATCTCCGCTTCGCCTACCTCCGCGAGGCCGACCTCACCGGCGCCCGGCTCGACGGCGCGTACATCCGCGGGGCGAACTTCCGGGACGTCAACCTGCACCGGGTCGACCTGTCCGGCGTCATCTTCTCGGTCGACCTCCACGACCCGACGCACCACATCGGCCCGAACTTCCAGGGCGTGCGGGTCGACTACCGCGAGCTCGACCCGAAGGTGATCGCGATGCTCGTCGATCAGAAGGTGAACAACCTGCCGCTCGTCTATTTCGGCATCGGCAGGGAGGGCGCGGCCGACCCGCCGGAGCACCCGGTGCTCAAGGCCCTGGCGGATCGGCACCTGCCGCGGCTGACCGACAAGGCCCTGGGCTCGGGGAACATCCCCGACGGGACGGTCTTCCACAAGGAACTGCCGATGTCGGGCGCCGACCTCTCGGGCAACGTGCTGCACGGGGTGGTCTTCGACGAGGTCGACCTGAGCGGGTCGCTGTTCGTCGGGGCCGACCTGACGGGCGCCTCGTTCCGGAAGTCCGACGTGAGCGGGGCCGACTTCACGAACGCGAACCTGAAGGGCGTGGACTTCACCGGCGCCAACGTCGCCGGGGCGGTGTTCACGCACTCGACCTGGTTCGACGCGAAGGGGCTGGAGGCCCAGGCCGACCTGATCGGGGCGATCGAGGGGCATCCGCCGGTGAAGAAGGAGAAATGAAACGCGGGAAGGCCGGCGCGCCTCTACCATCACAAAGGGGGCAGTCGTCGCCGGAGGTCCATCCGCATGGTGAGCCGCGGGTACGAGCCGGTCCTGAGGGGATTCGACGCCCTGTTCGTCGCCGGGGCGGTCGGCGCGCGGCCGGATGGGGAATTGATCGCGGCGTTTCTCGGGCGGGGCGACGCCGCCGAGGTGGCGTTCGCGGGCCTGGTCGAGCGGCACGGGCCGATGGTCCTCCGGGTCTGCCGGGGCGAGCTCCGCGACTCGCACGCGGCCGAGGACGCGTTCCAGGCCACGTTCCTGATCCTGGCGCGGAAGGCCGGGACGATCCGAGAGGCGGGGTCGATCGCGAGCTGGCTCTACGGCGTGGCCCGCCGGGTCGCGCGGCGGGCGCGGGGCGGGGAGACGCGGCGGGCGGGTGTCGAGCGGCGGGGGGCGATCATGAGGGCCGAGCGCACGCCCCGGGCCGACGGCCCGCGCGAGCTGGTGCCGGAGATCCAGGAGGAGATCGACCGCCTGCCGGAGAAATATCGGACGGCGATCGTGCTCTGCGACCTGGAGGGCCTGAGCCGCGAGGAGGCCGCGGACCGGCTCCGCGTGCCGTCCGCGACGGTCCGCGCCCGCCTGGCACGGGGCCGGCACCGGCTCCGGGGACGCCTGACTCGCCGAGGCCTGGCGCCGGGGGTCGTCGCCGCGGCGGCCCGGGCGCAGGCGATGCCGACCGTGCTCGTTGACGCGACGATCCGGGCCGCGATGCGGGTCGCTGCCGGCCGTGCGGCGGGGGCCTCGGGGCCCGTCGCCGCGCTCGTGGAGGAGGTGCTCAGGGCCATGTTCCTCAGCAAGCTGAAGTCGGCCGTCGCGCTCGCGGCGGCCGCAGCCGCGACGTGCGTCGTGGCAATCCCGCTCCTGGGCGCCCTCCCCGGGCCCCGACCCGGCGACGGACCCGCCTCCGCCCCTCCCGCGAAGGGGCAGGCGGCCGGCCCCGGCGTGAGCGTCGCGACCGTCGCGGCCTCGAACGTCGCGCGGACCACGAACCAGGCCGGGTCGGTCTTCCCCTTCGAGTCGATCGACGTCTACGCGAAGTCGCCGGGCGTCGTGAAGTCGCAGGGGGTCGACATCGGCGACGCGGTGAAGAGCGGGCAGGTCCTCGCGGAGCTGGAGGTGCCCGACCTGATGTCGGAGGTCGAGCAGGCGGCGGCGAAGGTCGACCAGGCGAAGGCGCGGCTGGACCAGGCGAAGTCGGCCGTCGTCGTGGCCGAGGCGTCCGCCAGGGCCGACGCCGCCCAGCTCGACTCGGCCAAGGCCGACCTGGCCGCGGCAGGGGCCGCGCGGGACTACCGCGGGAAGCAGGCCGAGCGGATCAAGGGCCTGGTCCAGCAGAAGGCGGTCGATGAACGGATCGCCGACGAGGCCCAGTCGCAATACCAGGGTGCCCTGGACGCGCTCGCGGCCGCGAAGGCCAAGCGCGACGCGGCCGAGGCGACGTCCTTCGGCGCCCGCGCCCGTGTCGAGCAGGCGAGGGCCGACGTCGTCGCGGCCCAGGCCGACCTCCGGGTGACCGAGGCGGCACTGGCCAGGTCGAAGCGGCTCGCCGGCCAGGCGACCATCCTCTCGCCGATCGATGGCGTCGTCACGCGTCGCAACTTCCATCGCGGCGACTTCGTCCGGCCGGGCGACCAGGCCGGGGCCGTCCCGCTGGTCCGGATCATCCGCGCCGACCGGGTCCGGGTCGTCGTCAACGTGCCCGAGAGGGACGCCCTGCAGCTCGGGCCGGGCGCCGGGGCGACCGTGCAGCTCGACACGCTGCCCGGCCGCACCTACGAGGCGAAGGTCTCGCGGCTGGCCTACGCGATCGAGCCCGGGACCCGGACGCTCCGCGCCGAGATCGACCTCGACAACCGCGACGGCCGGCTCCGCCCCGGGCAGTACGGGACCGTCGCCCTCGAGCTCGAGCCCGCCCGGCGCCGGCTGTTGATCCCCGCCGCTGCGCTCCTGGCCGTGCAGCCCGGCGATACCGCCGACTGCGTCCGCGTCCACGACGGCCGCGCCGCGCTGACCCATATCAAGTTCGCCCCGCTCGACGGCCAGCGGGTCGAGGTCGTCGAAGGCCTGAACGAGGGAGATCAGGTCGTCGTCGATGCGCCCGCCGGCCTGAAGGACGGACAGGCCGTCGAGCCCGGGGTCGGACGCCGTCCGTGATCGCCGGCCGGCCCTCATGGGAGGGTGGATGACGCGGCGGCCCCTCGCGCCGCCGCGCCTTCCGCCATTGACTTCGCCCGCGCCCGGCTCGGATAATCCAGGGAGTCGCCGGGGCGGCCGAGGCCGGGCCCGGTCCCGCCATCGGATGAAGGCGGCGGCGGTCGGGACGGCGGGCTGGACCACCGCACGCCCGGCCGATCGGCCCGCCCCCGCCACCGACCACGCTTCCCACCGGTCCGTTACGTACGGAAGAGGAGTCCCACGCGATGTTCAAGACATGGGCGGCGCTCTGCGGGGCCCTGATCCTGGCCGCCGGCACGGCCGACGCGGCGGGCCTCCGGGGCGAGTATGTCGAGGCCCGGACCAACGACGTCTTCACCGGGCCGTGCTTCTCCAACGCCGAGGTCTACCTGACCGGACACCAGGCCGTCATCGCCTGGAAGGTCTCCGAGGGCAAGTTCCAGGGCGTCGACCTCGCGGGGCTGACCGTCGCCGCGGCCGTCCGCGGGACGTCGACCTTCGACGCCGACCAGCCCGACCAGGCCCGCGCCGTGCTGATCGTCGACAAGAAGGCCACCCCCGCCCAGCGCGAGGCGCTCGTGGCGATGGCGAAGTCGCTCGGCGGCGACCGGCTCAAGAACGTGGTGGCGGTCCGGGATTCCGTCATCTCGATGACCATCGGGCAGCACGAGCCCGATTCGGCGAGCCAGGAGCACGGCCTGCACGCCATGCCCCAGGCCCCGCGGGCCTACTTCTGGGCCCCCGGGCTGGCCGAGATCGTCACCCGGCCGCTCAACGAGGACGACCACAAGTGCGGCAACGAGATCCTGGCCTACCCGCCGCTCTCGAAGGGCGTCGACGTCAAGCCGGCCTACACCGTGAACAACTCGTTCCGCGGCCAGGGGCTCGACACGCGGTGGGATGACCAGAACGCCCGGAGCAGCATGGTCGGCAGCTTCGCGCTCTGAGCGGCCGTCCCGTAGGGTCCGCTGTGCGGACGTCTTCGATTCGCTGAGGTAGGGCGATCGAAGACGTCCGCACAGCGGACCCTACGAAGATCCCACGACCTGAGCCGGCACCCAGGATCAACCAGGCGTATGCGTCACCGCTATCTGCTGATCGCTTCCCTCTCCTCGCCAATCCCACCTCGCCCGCGAGGGCCGAGGGGCCGTACAAGGCGGAGGTGCTCAAGGAGGCCCCGCCCTCCTCGGTGGCGCCGGCGATCAGGACCGAACTGAACCCGACCGGCTACCGGATCGTCGACTCCTCGGGCAAGCCGTACGCGGACCTGTGGCTGCGGAAGGCGACGCCGGCCACGGGCAAGCCGGGCGGGCCGAGCGGGACGATCCAGTTCCCGGTGCTGGCCGAGGGGACGCTCGTCGGGGCGATCCGCTACGCCTCGGACGGGCAGGACTTCCGCGACCAGGCGATCCCGCCTGGCGTCTACACGGTCCGCTTCGGCCTCCAGCCCCAGAACGGGGCGCACCTGGGCAAGAGCCCGTTCCGCGACTACTTCCTGCTCCTGCCGGCGGCGAAGGACTCCTCGCCCGAGGTCCTCGCCAAGAAGCCGCTCGACGAGCGCAGCGCCGAGGCCGCCGGCACGACCCACCCGGCCTGCCTCGAGCTCCTCGCGGCCACCGAGCCGACGAAGACCGACGACCCGAAGATGGTCAACGACCAGGAGAAGAACACCTGGGCGCTCGTCGTGCCCGTGCCCCTGGCCGTCAAGGGCGATCCGGCGCCGGCGAGCCTGGACATGCAGGTGATCGTCTCGGGCGCGTCGGCCGAGCCGTGAGCTGGTGGCGCCGAGAATCGACGAGGATCAACCGCCGATGACGCCGATCTACGCCGATAAATAGAATATCAATCAAATGTTCTTGAGTTTTATGGGTGTAAATCGGCGTCATCGGCGGTTGATCCTCTTGTCTTGATCGTCACAGCGACCGAGTCCCCCCATGCTGATGCCCGCCGCGCCGCTCTTGATCGCCCTCTTCGTCGCGTTCGCGGCCGATTCGATCGTGCCGCCGGTGCGGGTCGAGGATGTGGCGAGCTGCCTGACCGAGACGGCGCTCGCCCTGGGCCTGGCGGCGAGCGTGGCGATGGGATTGGGGCTGGGATTAACCGCGGCCGTCCGCCGGCGGGGCTATCCGACGGCGTCGTCCCGGCGCGGGCTGGCGGCGGCGGCGTACCTCGTGCAGGCGGTGAACCTCGCGGTGTTCGCCTGGCTGATCCACGGGCTGGGCTGGCCCGACTTCGTCCGCAACGGCCTGGGGCTCAAGGGCGTGTTCGTCGTCGACGAACTGACGATCCTCTCGCCGTTCCTGGTCGCCGAGATGCTCGGCTGGTGGGGCCTCTATCCCGCGGCGCGGGCGTCGAAGATGGTCGGCGCGGGCTCGGGGCCGGGCTCGTATCTGCTCCGCAAGGCGCGGATGGCGTTCGGGATGATCCTGCCGGCGGTCGTCATCTTCTGGGCCGGGGCCGACCTCGCGAAGCGGGCGCTGGGCGAGTCGGCGGCGACGCCGGCCGTGCAGCTCGGCGTGATGGCGGCGATGGGGGCGGTCCTGCTCGTGATCTCGCCGGCGTTCGTCCGCCTGACCTGGCCCGCCCGTCGGCTGCCGAGCGGGCCGCTCCGCGACCGGCTCGAGGCCCTGGCGGCGCGGTTCGGGTTCCGGTTCACCGACATCCTCGTCTGGGACACGGAAGGCTCGGTCTTCAACGCCGTGGTGACCGGCGCGTTGCCGGGCTTCCGGTACGTGCTGCTTAGCGACGCGCTGGTCGATGCGCTGGACGAGCACGAGATCGCCGCCGTGTTCGGGCACGAGATGGGGCACGTGCGGCACCGCCACCTTGCGTCGTTCGGGCTGTTCTTCCTGGGCAGCCTGGGGGTGATGGCGCTGGCCGGGCAGCTCGTGGACCTCGCCGCGTCGGCGCTCGGTGCCGGCGGCTCGGCCTATCCGGCCGCGGAGGTGGCGAAGTCGGTGCTCGTGCTCGCGGTGGTGGGCGTGTACTACTGGCTCGCCTTCGGCCTGCTCTCGCGGCGGTTCGAGCGCCAGGCCGACGTGTTCGGCTGCCGGGCCATCTCGTGCGGTCGGGACGACTGCGAGCATGGCCACTACGCGGGCCCGAGCGGGTCGGGCCCGCCCGGGTCGATCCCGCTCTGCCCGGTCGGCATCCGGATCTGCGTCAATGCGCTCGAGACGGTCGCGGCCGAGAACGGCGTCGAGCCCGACGCGCGGTCGTGGCGGCACGGCAGCATCGCCCGCCGGGTCGCCTTCCTCCGCGCCCTGCAGGGCCACCCCGAGGCCGAGCGGCGGTTCCAGGGCGGCGTCGTCGCGCTCCGCGTGGCGTTCCTGCTCATGCTGGCCACGGCCTGCGGGCTCGCTTTCGCCAGCGGCGCGTTCGAGAGTCTGCGAGGCGGTTAGCCGGCCGGGCCGAGCGTCGCGGCCGATCCCCGCTCGGTCGCCCGGCCCCCCGCGGCTTGCGCCGATCGGCCTCGCGCCACCACCGGGCCGCGACCCGCCCGTCAGCGCGCAACTTCCGCGCGAGCCGTTCGAGGCAGCCGGGCCAGCCCTTGGCGTGGCCGTTCCGGTAGGCCTCGTCGCGGAACCGCTCGTGGATCAGCGTGACGTCGGTCCCGCCGCCCGACGGGCGGAACTCGACCGTGACCTGGGTCTCGGGCGCCGGCTCGCCGGGGACCTGCCAGTCCCAGGTGAAGCTCAGGGCGCGCGGCTCGTCCACGCAACAGTACTGCCCCGAGACGAACCGGTGCTCCGTCTTGCCGGGCTGGAGCATGCCCACGCGATACTGGCCGCCGACCCGCGGGTCGAGCTCGGCGACGGTCGGGCCGTAGTCGTCGGCCGGGGCGTACCAGTCGGCCATCCCCGCCGGGTCGAGCCAGGCCGCGAAGACCTCCGAGGGCGGGGCGGCGACGTGCCGCTCGAGGCGGATCGTCGACTCGGGCGTGCGGGTGATCGCGGTGATATCCCGATGCAGCAGCCGCGCCGCCTGGTAGCGGCGGTCGCGGTCGTGCTCGGTCGCGCGGAGCACGATCGGGTCGAGCCGGGGGTCGGCCGCGGATTTGCGCGACGGCGGCACGCGGTCGGGCCCGGGCAGCTCGCGCGCGAGCATCTCGTAGAAGACGACGCCCGCCGAGTAGATGTCGGCCCGGTGGTCGATCGCGGCGGGCGTGCTGATCTGCTCGGGCGCCATGTACCCGCGCGTGCCGGCGACGCGGCCGTCGCCGCCCGTCGCGGCGCCGGGCCGGAGGAGCGTCGCCAGGCCGAAGTCGACGAGCCGGACCCGGCCCCGCGGGTCGATCAGGACGTTCTCGGGCTTGATGTCGCGGTGGACGACGCCCGACTCGTGCGCGTGCTCGAGCGCCTCGGCCACCTGGGGCATGACGTCGAGCGCGTCGCGCGGGTCGATCGCGCCGGCGGCGAGCCGCTCGCGCAGGGTGTCGCCCTTGACGTATTCCATCACAAGGTAGCAGAGCCCGTCGGCGATGCCGGCGTCGAAGACCGTGACGATATACGGGTGCCGCAGCCTCGCGAGCGTCCGCGCCTCGGCGAGAAAGCGGTCGCGGAAGTCGTCGTCGGCCTCGAGGTCGGGCCGGATCACCTTGATGGCGACGGCCCGATCGAGGAACGGCTGCCGCCCCCGGTAGACCAGCCCCATGCCGCCCCGGCCGAGCAGCTCCGCCACCTCGAGCCCGGGCAGCCTCGCCGCGAGCTCGGCGGGCGAGGGGGGGACGAACGGCGAATGCGGGCGCGCGACCGTCTGCTCATCCCTGATCGTCGTGGCGTCCGGGTCGGAGGCGGCCATCGCGGGGATCTCCCGGGGAGGTCGAATCGGTCCGTCCGGTCTCCTGCTCGGCGCTCCCTCGCTGACCGAAGACCATGATAGGACAGCCGCGCCGAGAGTGTCCAGATGTACCGATCTCCGCCGTGTAGTTTTTTCGCGCAGGGGCTTGTACGTCGAGGACAGTCTGGTAGGAATGACGCATTCTGATTTCTCGTTCGAAAGCTTCAATTTCAACGGGGCTGATGCCTCGGGGAGCGACTCCATGCGTGCGATGAGGCTCGCGGTTTCGGTCCGGGCTTGGACGTTTGCGGCGATGACGCTGGCGGTGCTCGTTCCCGCGGGCACGGCGCGGGCGCTCCTCAGCGCCAATCCGCACGTCACCGACGGCGTCTTCACCGGTCCGCAGGAGTGGGACACGACCCGCACCACGGTGACGGAGTTCACCTTCCCGGTCGTGGGCAACACCGGCGGCGCCAATTTGTTCGTCGAGCAGGCGGGCGGCGTGCTCTACCTCATGTACGACTACACGAACAGCGCGGCCCTGCACCTGACGCCGGCCAACGCCACGTTCGACGTCTTTTTCCAGGTGCCCAACGACCAGCCCGGCGGGACGGACTACGTGGTCTCGTTCACCAACTCGACCTTCTCGGCCTTCGAGAAGCCGACGACCGGCCCGGCGTCGCCGCTCAATCCCGACGGCTCGTTCAACCTGAACTCGCCGGTCTGGACGGCGCTCTCGTCGGACGACCTGGCCCGCGCCGGGTTCGCGTCGGCGGTCGGGTTCGGCCACGACCCGGCCACGCCCAGCGTGCCCGATCACCTACTGGCCGAGTTCCAGCTGACGATCCAGACGGCCAGCAACCCCGACGGCTTCTACGACCCCTCGCCGGCCTTCTGGTCGGCGTCGGCCAGCGGCGGCGGGCTCGGCGTGGCCGACCCGCCGATCTCGTCGGCGATCTTCCAGCTCAATCCCGACGGCACGACGATCGTTGTGCCCGTTCTCGGCCCGAACGGCGGCCCCGTACTCCAGCCGCAGGACGCGGTCACACCCGAGCCGAGCAGCGTGGCGCTGGTTGGGGTCGGGGTGGCGATCCTGGCGGTGGCGAGGCGGCGGCGACGCGTTGAGGCTTGACTTCAATCCGGCACGGGCGGGTCGGCGGCGACGGGCAGCCAGGGGTAGCGGGCGGCGCGTTCGTACTTCTCCGACAAGTCGGCGTAGTACCCTACTATCGGTTCGCCGAGATGGTGGCGACTCATCGCCGACATTGCGCCGTACCTCATCGCCCTTCGATTGTACTCTCGCGATAGGATATGAAGGCGAGTGCCGCCGGCGATGAGTGCCACGATCGCCACCGCGACGATCATCCGCCGCACCGTGAACCGCACACGGGGCAGGGGCATGATGAACCTCACCGGGCCGGGGCCGGCGGGGCCGGGGCGAACGCCGCCTGGCGGGCGGCGATGGCGGTCCGAGCCATCAGGTCCGCCAGCACCTGCTGCCGGCGTACGCGGGCCCGCTGGAGCCGCACGGCCGCGTCGAAGCCGGCCAGGAGCACGGCGGCCAGGGCCACCAGGATCATGAGCCGACGAATGGTGAATCGCGGGCGGGCAACGCGCATCGGGCTTGCCTCCGGGTCGGGGATGGCCCGATTTTAGCCGATCCGGGCTGGATAGTGATGCCCTCGAATCTACCGACGTGAACCTCCGACGGTTATCCTGGTGCCGGACCAACTTGCCTCCCGCACCGGTGACCGCCCGTGACGCCCACGTCGTTGAGCCTGCTCGATCGCCTGAAGGTGGCGAAGCCCGAGGCGACCGACTGGGGGCGGCTCCAGGGGGTGTACCTGCCGCTGATCCGCCGCTGGCTCGCGCGGGTGCCGGGGCTCGACGGCGAGGCCGACGACCTGGCGCAGGACGTGTTCGTCATCCTCGTCCGCGAGATCCCCCGGTTCGAACGCCGCCGCGAGGGCTCGTTCCGGGCGTGGCTCCGGCAGGTCACGGTCAACAAGGTCCGGTCGCACCGCAGGAGCCGGCAACGGAGGCCGGGCGTCGGGATATGACCCGGCCGAGGGGTTCCTCGACCAGCTCGCCGACCCCGAGGGGGACCTCGCCCGCGAGTGGGACCGCGAGCACGACCGGCACGTGACCCAGCGGCTCATGGCCGTCGTCCAGCCCGACTTCAGCCCCGCCACCTGGGAGGCCTTCCGCCGGTTCGCCCTCGAAGGCCAGCCGGCGGCCCGAGTGGCCGGGGAACTGGGGATGTCCGAGAACGCGGTGATCCGATCCAAGGCCCGGGTGCTCAAGAGGTTGAGGGAGGAAGCCGGGGAGCTTCTCGGGTAGATTGAGGTTTTCGGGGCAGGTTCGAGGCCGAAGTTGGCCTTTCTTCCTGTGAGCGCGGCGATGGCGCGGCGAAGCTGAAACGACCCGGAGCCCGGCCGATGAATGCCCCCCCCTCCGTGCATCCGACCGACCAGACTCTGAGCGACTACGGCCTGGGCAAGCTCGACGACGCCTCGGCCGGGGCCGTGCACGTCCACCTCGAGGGCTGCGAGCCGTGCCGGAGGCGGGCGTCGGAGATGACGTCCGACAGCTTCCTCGGCCGGTTCCGCGACGGTCAGCCCTCGGCGCGGTCGGTGCTGGGCGGCGGGCCGATGCCGACGCAGTCGGTCGGCGGGCTCGACCTGCACGCGCCCGACTCCCTGCCGCCGGGCCTGGCCGGGCACGCCGACTACGAGGTCGTCCGCGAGCTCGGCCGGGGCGGCATGGGGGTCGTCTACCTGGCCGAAGAACACGCTCATGGGCCGCATGGAGGTCCTCAAGGTCATCGGCCGGAGTCTCACCGAGCGACCCGAGGTGCTCGACCGGTTCCTCCGCGAGATCCGCGCCGTCGCGCGGCTGCGGCACCCGAACATCGTCGCGGCCTACCACGCGTTCCGGATCGAGGCGAGGGCCTCGTGTTCGCGATGGAGCACGTCGACGGCTTCGACCTCTCGAAGATGGTCAAGACTCGCGGCCCGCTGCCGGTCGCCCACGCCTGCCTCTTCGCCCACCAGGCGGCCCTGGGCCTGCAGCACGCGCACGAGGAGGGGATGGTCCACCGCGACATCAAGCCCGGCAACCTGATGGTCTCGCGCCGGGGCGACAAGGCGGTGGTGAAGATCCTCGACTTCGGCCTGGCGAAGGCGACGAGCGAGGGCCAGCTCGACGCCGGCCTGACGCACGAAGGGCCAGATGCTCGGCACGCCCGACTTCATCGCGCCGGAGCAGATCGTCGACGCGCAGACGGCCGACATCCGGGCGGACATCTACAGCCTCGGATGCACGCTCTATTACCTGCTGAGCGGCGGCCCTCCGTTCCGCGGCGTGAGCCTCTACGACCTGTTCCAGGCGCACCACTCGATCGACGCGAAGCTGCTGAACTTCGTCCGCGCCGAGGTGCCGACCGAGCCTGGCCGCGCTCGTGGCGAAGATGATGGCGAAGGACCCGGAGCGGCGGTTCCGGACGCCGGCCGACGTCGCCGACGCGCTCGCGCCGTTCACCAAGAAGGGGGGCGTGACGCTCAAGCCGGCGAGGCCGGACGTTTCGCGTGAGGTGCGGGCGGTCCGGCCCGGGCCGAGGACGGAGAAGACCCTCGCCTCGCAGGCCCCGGCCGCGACGCCCCTGCCCGAGACCGTGCCGCCCGCCGCGCCGGCGAAGCCGGAGGCGCGGTGGTCGAGCCTGATCGACTTCCGGGACGCGGAGCCGAAGGCCGAGAAGCCCGTCCCGAGGCCGGAGCCGGCGGGCCCGGCGCGGAGGCCGCCGTGGCGGTCGCCGAAGGTCCTCGCCGCCGCCGCGATGGGCGGGCTCATCCTGATGGGGATCATCATCACGATCACCATCAAGTGGAAAGGCTACAAGGCCGACCTGCGCATCGAAAAGGACCCCCCGCCGGCTCCGGCCGTCGCCCCGGCCGGCGCGAAGGCCCCGGGGGTCGTCGCGACCCGGTTCGACGACGGCGAGACCGAAGGTTGGTCGACCGTGAATCACGACGGGACCGCCGGGGCCACGGTGTTCATGGGGATCGGGTCCGACGACCACAACTCCTGGCTCGAGGCGAGGGATCATCAGAACGGCAAGCTCTTCTTCTGGCAAGCACCGGCGAAGTATCGCGGCGACCACTCGGACAAGCTCGGAAAGCTCCTGAAATATGACGCCTGGACCAGCCATTCCGACCTGAAGAACTCCGTACGGTACGTCGTCCTCAGGGCGCGGGCAAGGAGCTTCACGTCGACGAGCAGACGCTCGGGCGGCTCAGGTCGAACAAGTGGACGAACTACAGCATCCGGCTCGACTCGACCGGCGGCTGGAAGCTCTCCTCGCCCGGCGGCGGAGACGCGGCGGCGACCGACCAGGAGATCAGGGAGGTCCTCGCGAAACTTGAAGGCCTGTGGATCCTGGGAGAGTACGGCGAGGGCGACGACAAGGGGCGGCTGGACAACGTCGAGTTCGGCGCAGGGCGCCATCGTCAGGTCCGAGACCGTCGTCGTCGTCGGGCCCGTCCCCCGCGCGAGGGTCGGCAACGGCCGCTGGACGATCGAGGGGGACGAGCTGGTCCAGTCGAACGACCAGGTCGGCGCGCGGGTCATCTTCGGCGACCCGGACTGGTCCGACTACGACCTGACGCTCGAGGCGCAGAAGGTCGAGGGAGACGGCCACGGGATCGAGGTCCTGTTCCATCACACGGCCCCTCGGACCTTCGCGTGGTTCGGCCTCGGCGTGTTCAAGAACAAGGGCTGCGAGATGTACTTCGAGACGGACGCGAAGGGCTCCCGGGCCAGCGCGAACAACCCCGACAACTGGGTGGGCCACGGCATCAACGTCGGGGAGTGGTACACGATCAAGCTCGAGGTGCGCAAGTCCCATTTCAAGAGCTATCTCGACGGCCAACTGGTGTTCGAAGGGACGCACGGCGACCACACCCGCGGCCGGATCGGCCTGAACACGGGCGAGATCCAGGCGAGGTTCCGCAAGATCAAGGTGGCCGCCCCCGACGGCGCGGTGCTGTTCGAGGGGCTGCCCGAGCTCTATCCCCCGCTCGGCAAGGCGACCGCGCCGGCATTGGCGGTCAAGAAGCCGGCCGCGCCGCTGTTCAACGGCAAGGACATCGGGGACTGGATCGACCTGCTGGCCAACAACAGCGAATGGAAGGTCGTCGACGGCGTGCTCGAGGGCAAGGGCTCGGGCAAGGCGGGCGGGCCGGGGGTGCTGGTCCTCCGCCGCGACGACCTGAAGGACTTCCGGCTCCGCGCCCGGCTCCGGCACCGGACGCCGAGCTTCGGCTGGATCGAGCTGAGGCGCTCGGCCGCCGGCGACCTCGTCAACGGCTACGCCGTGGCCGCCGGCATCTGGCCCGAGGGCCAGGCGATCCCCACCGGCAGCATCGGCGAGCTCGTGAATTATCGCTACGGGTCGGCCACCGGCGGCTGGTACCCCGCCGCGGCGCCGGACATCGCTGTCGACGAGTGGTTCGACCTGACGGTCGACGTCTATGGCGATACGGTCGTCACGGCCGTCAACGGCAAGAAGGTCGCCGAGTCGATCGACCCCGCCGGCCCCCGCGGGCCCGGGGGGATCGCGCTGGGGTGCTCGTGGGATGCCAGGGTCGAGTACAAGTCGATCACCGTCGAGGAGTGGTCGGACGGCTCCGCCGCCGCGCCCGCCACGGCCGACCGCCGCGTCTGGGTCTGCGACGGCACGACGTTCGAGAACTTCGAGCCGGGCCGCTGGCGCGAGCTGAACGAGCCGAATCGGCGGATCATGTACTTCCGCGAGTCGGGCCGGAACGAGCGGACGATCGAGCTGTTCGACCCGTACCGCGGACAGGGGGGCATCTGGGTGGGTCTGGGCGAGCGGCGGGCCGACGTCCGGCAGGGCGTCAAGTCCGGCTGGTCGGCCCTCGCCGACGGGCGCTGGGTGTCGAGCCCGCCCGCGCCGCCGAGGATCACGACCGCCGAGGCGGTCCGCCGGCTCGAGGAGGACGTCAAGAAGCTCCGCGACCCGGCCCGGGCCAACGCCGGGGCGACGCCTTCAAGGCCGTCGCCGACGGGCTGATCTCCGACTACGAGGCGGCCGTCGCCGCCCTCCGCGCCGGGCCGTCGCCCGACCCCTCGCGGCTGATGGCCTGGACGCGGGCGGTGAGGGACAGCTCGGTCTTCCGGGAAGACCCGGCCGAGCGGGCCCGGATCCAGGCCGACGCCGGCTTCGTGCCCCGCGCCCGTGAGGTCCAGAAGCAACTGGGCGAGGCCTCCTACGACGTCGAATCGCTCCGGGCGAGCGTCCCCGCCCAGACCGCGGCGGCGTCAAGCCCCGACGGCTTCGTCCCGCTCTTCAACGGCAAGGACCTCGCCGGCTGGAAGGTGCCGAAGGGCCCCGAGCACCACTGGTCGGTCGAGGGCGGCGCCATCGTGTCGGCCGCACCGGCGAAGTATTCGGGGCTCAACACGACGCGCACGGACTTCACCAACTTCCATCTCCGGCTGGAGACGATGCTCTCCCAGGGCGTCGACGGCTCGGTCGACTTCCGCATGGCGAGGTCCGACGGGGACGGCGCGGGGAGGGAGTTCTACGCGGTCGTCGTTGCGGGCACCGCGTCCCCGGCCTCGCGGACGGGCAACCTCCAGCTCTGGACGTGCGCGACGCGGCACGACGTCGCCACGGCGTCCGATCCGCCGATCCGGCCCGGCGAATGGTTCCGGCTGGAGATCATCGCGGTCGACGACTCGATCACGGTCGTCGTCGCGGGCAAGGAGGTCGCGCGGTACAGGGACCCCAACCACACGCACAAGGCCGGCTCGATCGGCCTCTTCTGCCGGGCCGGGGCGACGATGCGGTTCCGCAAGATCGAGGTGAAGGAGCTACCGGCCGAGGCGCAGGCCGACGACGAGGCGGTCGCCGAGCCGATGGAGCTACCCGATCCCGCGCGGGGGCCGGCGGCGAAGGCGGCCGGCGCAAACGTTCCGGCCCATTTCGTCGCCGAGTTCAATGACGGCACACGCGGACTTCCGGCCGACCCCAAAGCCCCGCATGAGCCGCGCCACGGGCGGTCGGACGGCGTGTTCTTCCTCTACCATGGCAACGGGTTCCTCGGCCAGAGCGTCCACCCGATCGCATCCGACAGCACGTGCGAGGTTGTCGGCCGTGTCCTCAGCACCGACCCGAGGAAGCTGGCCTCGTGGGGTGCGTGCGTCGTCCGCCAGGCCGAGCCGCACCGCGGGTTCGTCGTCAGGATCGACCAAAAGGGCGAGTTGTTCGTCGAGCCCAATCGCTACCCGAACGGGAAGGCCTTCCAGAAGATCGACCCGCGGGTCGGCCCGATCATCCATCCGGCGATCAAGCCGGGTTCGGCCTACAACACGCTCCGGCTCGTCGTGAAGGGGCGCGAGCTCCTCATCCTCGTCAACGACGTGCAGGTCTGCCGCCCGCTGAGGTTCGACTACGACGTGACGCCCGCCAGGCTCTCGCTGGCGGCGGTCGGTCCGGGGATGAAGCGGGCCGAGTTCGACCGGGTCGAGATCAAGGAGATCGTCGAGACCAAGCCGGCCGAGGCGAAGGCGAAGAAGTAGGCCGCCGGAGCGGCGGCACGAGTGGCGCGTTGACGCGGGGCATCAACCCCGGCAATCAGCCCCACTTGAATGAAAAGACGTGTGCCGCGACGATGGGCTCTGTTATCCTTCCCCACGTTCCGGATCACACTCGTGCGGACCGCGTCCGTTCGCACGGCGTCATGCATCGATAGTTGCATCCGCCGGCCCACCGCCGCGGGTGCTCGGAAGGAATTCCTGTTTTCGAGGCAGGTCGGCGGCGTCGCCGGCCTTTCTGCTGGTAGACGTGGGTGGCGAGGCGGCCGATCCGAACGGGTCCTGGGAGTGAGACGATGGGAGCCCCGGCCTCCCTGCATCCGACTGACCGGACGCTCCAGGCCTACGGGCTGGGGACGCTCGATGAGGATGCGGCGTCGTCGGTCGACTCGCACCTGGCCGGGTGCTCCGACTGCCGGCGGCGGGCGGCGGACATGTCGGGCGACGGCTTCCTCGACCGGCTCCGCGAGGCCTACGGCGACGGCGGCGCGAAGGCCGGCGCCTCGTCGTCGATGACCGGCGCGAAGCGCAGGGCCTCGTTGTCCATCTCCGACGACGGCCCCCCGCGCGAGCTGCTCGACCATCCCGACTACCGGGTCATCCGCGAGCTCGGCCGCGGCGGCATGGGGGTCGTCTACCTCGCCGAGAACACGCTGATGGGGCGGATGGAGGTGCTGAAGGTCGTCGGCAGCCACCTGGTCAAGCGCCAGGGGGTGCTCGACCGGTTCCTCCGCGAGATCCGCTCGGCCGCGAAGCTGCACCATCCCAACATCGTCGGGGCCTACGCCGCGATGAGGCTGGGCGAGGCCGTGGTGCTGGCGATGGAGTACGTCGAGGGCGAGGACCTCGCCAAGCTCATCAAGTCCCGCGGCGCCCTGCCGGTGATGAATGCCTGCTACTTCACGTACCAGGCCGCGCTCGGGCTCCAGCATGCCCACGAGCGGGGGATGGTCCATCGCGACATCAAGCCGGCGAACCTCATCCTGGCCCGCGAGGGGAAGAAGGCGATCGTCAAGGTCCTCGACTTCGGCCTGGCGAAGGCGACGAGCGAGGGCCAGCTCGACGCCGGCCTGACGCACGAAGGCCAGATGCTCGGCACTCCGGACTTCATTGCGCCGGAGCAAATCGTCAACGCGCAGACCGCCGACATCCGGGCGGATATCTACAGCCTCGGGTGCACGCTCTATTACCTCCTGAGCGGCGGCGCGCCGTTCCGGGCGACCAGCCTCTACGAGCTGCTCCAGGCTCACCACTCGATGGACCCGCCCGCGCTGAACATGGTGCGGCCCGAGGTGCCGACGGAGCTGGCGGCCCTCGTGGCGAAGATGATGGCGAAGGACCCCGCCCGGCGGTTCCAGACGCCCGGCGACGTGGCGCAGGCCCTGACGAAGTTCTTCAAGCCGGGCGCGCAGCCGGCGTCGACCTCGAGCGCCGAGGTCCCTCGCGCCGTGCCGCCGCCGACCCCGCCCCCGACGATCCCCGCGACGGAAGTTGCCGCCGCCGTCCCGCCCCCCGCGCCGGCGAAGCGGCCCTCGAGGACCGGCCCCGAGGGCGTGGCGTGGGAGAGCCTGATCGAGTTCAAGGAGACCGAGCCGCCGACCCTGGCGATCAGGCCGGCGCCGCCCGAGCCGAGGCCCGCGCCGGCCGAGGCCGCCGGCAAGCCGCCGAGGAACTGGTGGCCGATGGTCGCGGCGGCGTCGGCGGCCGCGTCGGTCGCGCTCGGGATCATCATCTACATCAAGACGTCCAAGGGCGAGATCAAGGCCCAGGGGCCCGACAAGAAGCCGTTCACGGTGCAGGCCGACGACGTCAAGGCCGAGTTCACACCCAACGCCTCGGCAGCCCCCGCTGCGCCTCACGCCGCTCCGACCGCGCCGGACATCCCCTGGCCGCCCCCGTCGAGGCCCGCGACCGTCACCGCCGGGCCGCCGCCCGAGGCCCGCGGGGGCACCTGGTCGATCGAGGGTGACGAGCTCGTCCAGTCGGCGAAGACCCGCCGGACGACGCTCGCCTTCGGCGACCCCAACTGGTCGCACTACGACTTCAAGTTCCGGGCGATGTCGACCGGCGGGACGCATGGGCTCAAGGCCAAGTTCCACTGGACCAGCCCTCGGGACTTCTGCGAGTTCGCCGTCGGCGACTACCGCAACACGTACGACAACGTCTGCTTCGTCTCCCGCGGCAAGTGGGGCAGCGCGGAGGGCATGGGCCGGAACGGCCACATCGACCTGAACCGCTGGTACGACGTCCGCGTCGAGGTCCGCGGGCCGGAGTTCCGCTGCTACCTCGACGGCCTGCTGATGTTCCAGGGCCGCTACGACGAGTTCAGCGCGGGCCGGGTCGGCCTGGGTACCCACGACAACACCGCACGGTTCCGCGACATCGAGGTCACGACGCCCGACGGCAAGACCCTCTGGCGCGGCCTGCCCACGCCGCCGGGCGGCCCGTCCACCGCGGACGACGAGCCGGCGGGCCCGACCGACCACTTCCAGGCGGGGTCGACCTGGTTGGGCACGCGGACCTACCGCGAGGGCGCCGGCGTCACCCGGACGGTCAGGCACGAGCTGCGTATCACCGAGCGGAACGGGGCCAAGTTCATCGGCCACGCCCTGGAAGGTGGCGTCAATCGCGTGGAAGTCGAGGGGGAAGTCGACGGGGCATCGATCGCGTGGCGCGAGCGGACCGATCGCACGAGCAACCAGGTGGTCAGGACGCGCGGGACTCTCTCCGGGGATTCGCTCACGCTGACGTTCGACAACAACTATGTCGGGGCCATGGCCAAGAGCGGCGACGGCACGCTGAACTGGGCCGGCGGCGGCCACGACGCGCCCGTCGTCGTCACGCCCGGGTACGCGGCCGTGTTCAACAAGCGGGACATCGCCGGCTGGTCGGCCTGGGACAAGGCGAAGCGCGATCAGCGACGCGGACATGAGGGCGGTCTGGACCGTCCGCGACGACGATGCTCCTCGGCTCGGGCGAGCTCTCGCACCTGTTCAGCCCGCGGGGCGACTACGCCGACTTCCGCGTCCGCGCCAGGGTGATGGTCAACGAGAAGGGCAACGCGGGCCTCTACTTCCGGCGCAGAAGGGCCCGGGGTTCCCGCAGGGGTACGAGGCCCAGATCAACGCCACGCATAGCGACCCCCACAAGACGGGCTCGCTCTACAAGGCCGGGCAGGGCGCCGTCCAGCGAGTCATGAAGAGCCCGGTGCCCTCGAACACCTGGTTCACGCTCGAGGTCGAGGCCGTCGGTCATCGCATCCGCATCTGGGTCGACGGCAAGCAGACGGCCGACTGGGTCGACCCTCAGTGGACGTACTCCCGCGGCCACTTCGCGATCCAGGTCCACGACCCGAACACGCAGGTCCAGGTCCGCGGGCTCGAGGTGATGGAGCTCGACGCGTCGGGCCGGCCCCTGGCCGGCGCGGGTGACCGCCCCGCCGAGTCGCCAGCAGCATCTCCCGCGGTGGCGGCCACGCCGGCCGTCCCGACAGCCGCGAAGGGCGGGCCGCGATCCCTGTTTAATGGCGTGGACCTGCAGGGGTGGCAGACCGACCGGGGCGCGAGCCAGTGGAGCGTCCGGAACGGGCAGCTCGTCGCGGCGGGCACGGGCGACTGGCGGAATCAGTCGTACCTGCTGTCGAACGAGGACTTCTCGGACTTCCGCCTCCGGTTCGAGGTCCAGACGCCCCGGGGCGTGGACAGCGGCGTCGCCCTGAGGGCCGACCCGGCGGCGATGCAGGCGATCCTGCAGGTAAACATCACGACACGGGACTCTCCCGCGAACCGGAACGGCTCGCTCCGCTGGCGCAAGCAGGACGCCAATTACCTACCCCCTTCGCGAGGGGCCGAGTTCGGGCCGGAGAGCGCGTGGAACGAATTTGTGATCGAGGCGCGGGGCGAGATCGTGACCATCTGGGCGAATGGCCTGGAGCTGCTGCGCCAGGACCTCGCCCAATTCAAGGATGACCCGGACGCCATGCCCGGGCTGATGCGTCGCGCCGGCCGCGTCGGGTTCCAGGCGCACACGGGCACCGTGCGGTTCCGGAACATCCGGATCGAGGAGCTCGAGAGTCCGGGCCGGGACGTCGCGGCGAGCGCGACGCCGGGCCGTGCGGATGCGAAGCCGGCGGCCCTCGCCGACTCGGCGGGCCGGCCGCTCGACATCCGTAACGTCCCGGTGCACCCCGGGCTCATCAAGCTCTCGGCCGCGCCGCCGGACGCCTTCCAGCCCGAGCTGAGGCCCTACCACACCGAGAACTGGCGCGCCGCCGACCCGTGCGCTGGTCTCGGCGAGCGACAGGGGCATCGTGGTCGACGCGGGGCCGGGCGGCAATTTCCTGCTGACGAGCCGGTCGGATTACAGGAAGTGCGCCCTGAAGGTCCAGCTCTCGGCGAGCGAGAATGCCGAGGCATACCTGATCCTCCGCGCGGCGGAGGGGCCCGACGGGTGGCGGGGGGTGACGTCGCGGATCGTCGACGAGGGCGGGAAGATCCACGCGGGGCTGCAGTCGCTCGACTTCGCGACGCCCGAGCGGGGCGACGCCCGAGTCGAGTTCAAGCCGAAGGCCCCTTTCAGGATGATCTTCTCGATGGACGAGGCGAACAAGGGCACGGTCTACGCGCAGCTCCGGACGACGACCGTCGCCCACGAGGGGCCGCGCCACCTCGACCCGGCCGGCGCCGTGGGGCTGTTCGTCCGCAAGGGGAGCGTGACGGTGCAGAGCATGAGGGTCGACGAATGACTCGGCGAGCGGGGCGAGGCAATGACGGCGATCGGTACGGCGGCTTTTGCCCAGCGGAGGGACGACCATGACGGGAATCCGATGCGTGTGTGCGGCCGGGTTAATCGCGCTGGTCTCGGGGCTGTGCGGGGCGGCCGCCCGGCCGCGGACCCGACGCCGCAGGAGGTCCTCGCGGGCAAGGGGCTCGTGCAGGAGGGGAAGTATTTCCTGCTGCCCCAGGTCGAGAACGAGGTCAAGGTGCAGCTCAACCGCGTGCTGCCGCTCGTCGACGAGCTGGACGTGCTGTTCAACCAGTGGGCGGAGAACGAGCAGAAGAAGTACATGGTCGCCGCCATGAACGACGAGCTGACCGGGACCCAGGCGGCGATCAACACCAACCGGGCGATGTACAGCCAGCTCGACCGCAACGCCTACGATCGCGAAGTACGCAGCGGGCCGAACTCGACCAGCAAGGGGCCGATGCTCCGGCAGTACTTCAACCAGGTCCAGAACAACCGGGACGCGATGCGGAACTCGATCGCGGGCCCCGTGATCCAGCAGCGGCACCTCGACAAGGTCGCCAAGGCGCGCGAGGTCTTCCTCAAGGCCTACGACGAGATGACCCCGTCGGTCGACCGGCTCAAGGCGGCGTACGCCGAGGTCGCGCCACGACGACAAGGTCACCAACGCCCTCAAGGTGCTCCGCCAGTCGAAGAGCGTGCAGATGAAGCTCGGGCCGTCCGAGGCGCTCATGAAGGCCATGGCCCGCGTGAACACGGCCAAGAACGTGACCGACCCGCAATACTTCAAGCCGACGCCGTACAATTCCAAGCGGCAGAATATCGGCAAGGTGACGACCAAGACGAAGAAGTAGGCCGCCCCCTCGCGGCCTCGCGAACGACCCCATTCACGACAGGCGGGACCACCATGCCGCAGCCGACCAGGCCCGACCGACCCGGCGTCGCCGCCCGAGCGATCCGCCACCATGATCGAGGGGGGCGCGGGCCTCGCCCCGCGCCCGGGCGTCGAGCGGTCGGGCACGGTGATCGAGTCGGACGAGGAGGTCCGCGAGGCGGTCGCGGGCGTCCGCGGCCAGATGCAGGCCGCCCCCGGCCCCCGCCCCCACGCCCGCGCGGCCCACGAGCCTGTTCCGCCCGACGGCCCGGCCGCCGGTCGCGATGCTCGACCGTCTACGACGACGGCCGGATCGACGGCGAGGTCATCCGCATCCGCGAGCCCCGGTTCGTCATCGGCCGGACCGAGGGCGACCTCCGCATCCCGATCGACGGCCGGATGTCGTCGCGGCACGTCGAGATCACGCATCCAGTCGGTCGGCGGCCTGCACCGGTGGGTCGTCACCGACCTCCAGAGCACGCACGGGATGTTCGTCCGGGTCAGCAGGACGGTGCTCGCCGACAAGGCCGAGTTCCTCGTCGGCAACGGCCGCTATCGCTTCGACGCGCCCCAGCCGGCCGAGGACGCGACGGCCGACTACGTGCGCCGAGGCCCCGAACACGCGGCGAGACCCGCGGCTGGGACGACGGCCCGAGCCCGTTCCGGCCGCCGGCGCTCACCGAGCTGCTCGGCAACGAGATCGGCAACCGCACTCCTGCTGGTCAAGCCCGAATACTGGATCGGCTCCGACCCGACGCTGCCCGATCTGCCGGCCCGACGACCCGTTCTGCGAGCCGCGGCACGTCCGGCTCTATCCGCGGGCCCCAGGGACAACTGGCACGCCGAGCACAACAAGACGCACGAACGGCCTCTGGCTGCGGATGTCGCAGATCACGGTCGAGGCGATGGTCCAGTTCCAGATCGGCGAGCAGCGGTTCCGGCTCAAGGTGCTCTGAGTGTCCGGAGTGGAGAGCGGAGAGATGGCCATGACCAGAGTCGCCCTGAAAGTCCTCGCCCTCCTGTTCGCGTCCGCCCCTCTGGCGCATGCCCAGTTCAACTGGGTCGGCGCCGGGTCGACCCCCGAGGGCGACTACCTCCGCGGCGTCGGCGTCGCGGCCTTCGGGCTGGGGGCGTACAACCTCGAGACGGCCCAGGCCATCTCGATCAACGTGAACACCGAGATACGCTGGAACGAATATGTGACGATGTATTTCGCCCGCGAGAACGAGGCCAAGGCCCGCTACCGCGCGGCGATGCGCGAGCACAACGAGGAGAAGCGCAAGGCGATCCAGGACCGGATCAAGAACGCGCCGCAGGAGCGCGACCTCCAGAACGGCGACGCGCTGAACGCGCTGATCGACGCGCTGAACGACCCGAAGATCGCCGAGTCGTCGTACCGCTCGGCCAAGGTGCCGCTGCCGGCCGACGTCGTCCGGCGCGTGCCGTTCCGGGTCGACGCCGAGGGCGTGGAGTTCTCGCTCCAGCGGCTCATCCCCCGCGGCACGGGCAAGTGGCCGGTGGCGATGCAGGACGCGCAGTTCGACCAGGCGCGGCGGGCCTACGAGCGCGCCGTCGACGCGGCGCTCGAGCAGCAGATCGGCGGCAAGATGTCGCTCGAGGTCATCCGCGGCGTCGTCGAGGCCATCGAGGGTCTCGACCGCGTCCTCGCCGCGGCCCCGCTCAACGGCAAGGAGCAGCTCTACCGCGAGGCGAAGGAACGGATCAAGGAGCTGCGGTCGATGGCCAAGCTCCTCGAGAGCCACAAGATCGAGCTGGCGCTCGGCGAGATCGACCGCTACTCGGGCACGACGGTCAACGACCTCCGCGAGTTCATGCAGAAGTACAAGCTCCACTTCGCCGCCTCGGCCACCCCCGAGGAGCGGCGCGCCTACCCGGGCCTCTACGAGGCGCTGGCGATCCAGAAGATGATGATGGCCGAGGGAATCAACCCGGGTAAGTGACGCGAGGGCGGTTGCTCATGGGTAAGTATGTGATCGCGGCCGTCGTGCTCGCCGCGTATGCAGCGGTCGCCGCCTGGGTGGTGGGCGAGGAGGGCGCGCGGTATCGCGCGTCCCTGAAGGAACGCGAGGCCGCGCCGCCGAGCCGCGCCGGCGCCGGCGCCGACCGAGGTCGCGACGAGGCCGCCGGAGCCGGCCCGCGCGCCCGCGATCGAGCCGATCGAGTCCCACGAGCACCGGCCGGCCGAGAAGCACGCCGTGGCCCGGGCCGAGCCGCGGAAGAAGCCCGCGCGGACCAAGGCCCACGCGCCGACCCCCGCCCCAGACGCCGCACCGGCCCCGGCTCCGCCGCCCGCGACGTCGACGCCCGACCCGTTCTGGCTCACGCCGAGGATGAAGGAGGTGTGGGACGTCGCCCACATCCGCCCCGCCGACGAGCGCCGGCTCGGCCTGGCGCTCCATGCGATGGTGCTCGAGCTCGAGCGCCCCTGGACCGACGGCCCCTACCTCCGCCGCGCCGAGCGCGCGGCCCGGCCGATCCTCGAGACGCTGCCGGGCAAGGACCGGACCTACACGATCACGGTCCTCGACTCCGACCATCCCAACGCCTTCTCGCACCCCGGCGGCTACATCTACGTGACCAAGGGCCTGTTCGACCTGATCGGCGACGACGAGGACGAGGACTTCGTGCTCCAGTTCGCCATCGCTCACGAGGTGGCGCACGTCGAGCTCCAGCACGCGATCAAGTGCCTGAACGACCCCGACCTGAGCAAGTCGAGCCTGGGCACGCTGCCGCAGTTCTCGCTCTTCCTCTTCCCGCTCGGCTACCCCGACGCGATGGACTTCGAGGCCGACCGCTGGGCCTACGACCGCCTGACGCACCAGCTCCGCCGCACGCCGCACGAGGCGCTCGCGTTCCTCCGCCGGCTCGAGGGCTACGCGAAGCGGAACGGCTTCGAGAACGGCCGCGTCCAGCTCAAGCCGATGCCCGACGCCTCGCCGCTCGACAACCACCTGCGCGCCCACCCGGCCGCCTACAAGCGGATCGACGAGCTCACGCGGAAGGCCGCGAAGCCCTCGCCGTGAACGCCGCCGACGCCGACAGCCCGACCAGCAGGAACGCCAGCGCCATCGCGGCGCCGCGCGGCCCGGTGCGCTGGGTCTCGGCCGGGAAGTAGCCCTCGGCCAGGTCGGGGACCTCGGCCGACCGCGCGTCGGATTCGAGCACGAGCAGCCCCTCGAACGCCCAGCGCGACGGCAGCGCGTTCGCCACGGCGCGCCGCGGGATGCATCGCCGGCAGCGCCTGCCGCTCGCCGCCGAGGAGCCAGAGCACGAGCACGATCGGCCCCAGCGCGGCCCACGCGACCGCCGGCCGGGCGCGAGCGCCTCGATCAGCAGGCCCGCCGCCAGCCCGACGAGCGCGGCCAGCGCGAGCAATCCGACCGACGGCAGCATCGGCCCCCTCAGCCCTGCGACCGCCGCGGCCATCACCCAGCACAGGGCACACTGGACGACGCACAGGCCCGCGAGGCCGCCGATTCTCGCGCAGCGCCGCGGTCCATTCCTCGCGGATCCGCTTGCCGTCGACGATCCCGCCGAGCACCGCGTCGGAGAGCCCGAACCAGACGGCCGCGATGCCGAGCCACGCCAGGAGCGATGCCGGCGCCCTCACGGCCAGACCGAGCCCGAGCCCGATCACCGGCGCCTGGACGAGCAGCACGAGCGGCCGCACGAACGGCGACCACGCCACGGCGGGACGGGGAACAGGCGCAGTCGGGGCAGGGGCCTCCGCGCGCCGCGCGGCCGTCGGCCCGGTGCTCAGCACGACCGTGTGGCTGCCGAGGCCGATCAGGTCGCCCGGGCGGACGTCGGTCGGGCCGTCGATCCGACGGCCGTTGACGAACGTCCCGTTCGAGGAGCCGAGGTCCTCGATCACGATCCGACCGTCCTGCCGCCTCAGCCGAGCGTGCCGGCCGGACACCGTCAGGACGTGGATCACCCGGTCGCAGCCGGCGTCGCGCCCGACCACGATGTCGTCGCCGCCGAACGCCAGCGACGGCACCAGCGACGGGTCGGTCTTCGCCAGCACGAACGCCGCGGGCAGCGGGTGCGAGCCGAGGTAGATCGTGTCCTCGACTGTGAACGGCCCGCGCGTGACCTTCCGCTCGGGCGTGCCGACGCTCGTCCCGTTCGACGACCCGAGGTCCTCGATCACCGCCTCGCCCGGCAGGCCCGCCCAGATCACCCGCGCGTGGTGGCCCGAGACCATCGGCAGGTCGATCACGACGTCGTTGTCCGGCTCGCGGCCGATCCGGATCACGGACGAGCCATCCTGCTCGTCCGGCCAGGGCATCGGCGTCGTCAGCCCGAGCGTGATCGCGTCGCCCCGCGCGACGGGCACCTTGCCCGTGAGCCGCACGCCCTGGAGGAACGTCCCGTTCGTCGAGCCGAGGTCCTCGAGCACATACCCGCCGCCCTTGCGGGTCAGCCGGCAATGGTGGCCCGAGACCTTGGGCTCGCTAACGACGAGGTCGCAATCCGCCGCGGAGCCGATCGTCCAGGACGTGGGCATGACCGTGGTTGTCTCGAGGGTTCGCGGGGCCGCGATCGGTGTCGATGGGCCATAGTCTAAATCGAGCGACGTCGCTTTCCCACAGGCGCGGTTCGCCATCGGCCCGGCAGGGACGCCGGAGGGAAGATCGAAAGAAAATGCCGCGTCTTGCCTTGTGCCTTGTGCTCTCTGCTCTCTGCCTTCCCGCGTTCGCGATCCTTACCGCATCCCACCCAGCGCCCCCGAATGTATCCAATACTCTCCGCCGCCCCCGGGATCGGATCGCTCATGTCCTTCTCATATTCGAGCCCGACATGGTACGCATAGCCGATATCGAGCAGCGCTCGCAGGATCGCGCGAATATTGAGCACGCCCCGGCCGACCTCGACGGGGCGTGACTTGCCCTCGTCGCTGGCGATGTCCTTGATGTGCAGGTCATACAGCCTCGGGGCGCAGTCGCGGATCGCCTTCGCGGGGTCGAGGCCGGTGCGCGCGGTGTGGCCGACGTCGATGCAGAGGCCGATCCGCTCGTCGAACGGCTGCACGGCGCGCCAGGCGTCCATCGGTGACGGCCACGTCTTGTCCTCGGGCCCGTGATTGTGGATCGCCAGCCGGATGCCGAACTCCTTGACCATCGTGTCGAGGATCGGCAGCGAGGCGGGCCGGGGGCTGCAGACGATCGTGGGGATGCCGGCGTCGCGCGCGTATTCGAAGACGCTGCGGATGTCGGCCTCCTTGTCGTTCATCGTGATGACGCCGCAGCTCAGCGGCATGACCCCGGCGTCGCGGAACCGCTTGGCGACCGCCTTGCGCTCCTCGGCCGTGCTCTTCAGCGGCAGGTGGGCGTCCTTGATCGAGACGTAATTCACACCCACGCGCACGACGCCGGCGATGCACGCGTCGAGCGGCAGCCGGCTGAACGTGTAGGAGGCGATGCCCACCTTCAGTCCCAGCCACGGGTCGCCGCTCGAGACCGGTTGCTGGGCGCGAGCGCGGGCGCGAGGCCGGCGAGGGCGACGGCGGCGGGGCCGGCGGCGAGGAATCCGCGGCGGGACAGCGTCCGTGGGGCGGCCATGTGCGGCTCCATGTCGGGGTGCGAGGTGCGACCGGGGGATGCCCGGTATCATCCCCCGCCCGCCCCGCGCGAGCAAGGCTCTGAAGGCCGCCGCGGCAGTTGCCACCCGCCGGCTCAGAGCTGCCGCATGAAGGCGACGAGGTCGGCCTTCTCGGCGGCGGTCAGCTTCAGCTCGAGCACGAGGTTGAAGAACTCGACGGTGTCCTCCAGCGTCAGGCAGCGGCCGTCGTGCATGTAGGGCGGGCTGTCCTTGATGCCGCGGAGCGTGAAGGCCTTGATCGGGCCGTCGGGCGGCTCGGCGATGAACCGCTCGAGCTGCAGGTCGTGGTACTGCTGGTCGAGGTACGAGGGCGCCGGGTGGCACGAGGCGCACTGGCCCTTGCCGTTGAAGATCGCCTCGCCGCGGCGCTCGCTCTCGGTCGCCTTCGCCGGGTCGAGCCGGCCCATCACGTTCAACTTCGGCGCGGGCGGGAAGTCGAACATGTTCTGCATCTGGGCCATGTGCGAGACCTGGATGCGGTCGAGGATGTTCATGCCCTTCTTGATCGCGTGGGTCTCGTCGCCGTTGAAGTAGGCGGTGCGCTGTTCGAACTCGGTGAAGTCCTCGACCGAGCGGAGGCTCCGCTTCGAACCGTGGATCTGCTGGTTGAAGAGGCCGCGGAGGCTCACCGTGTCCAGGCGCATGCGCCGCTGCTCGGGCCGGGTGTCGGGATTGATGTGGAACTGCCCGCTGGTGTGCCCGTTGACGTGACAGTCCAGGCAGGTCACTCCAAGGCTGGGATCGGCACTCTTGCGGTCGTCGGTCGGATTGAACTCCTCCTGGGGGAACGGCGTCACCAGCAGGCGTAAGCCGTCGAGCTGCACGGGCGTCAACAGGTCCTTGAACAGGCGGTAGTAATTGTTGATCGAGACGACTTCGCCCCGGGAGACGTCGCCGAGCTCCGGCCGGTTCTGGAGATACATCGCGGGCGGAAACTCGGGCAGGAAGGCTTCGGGGAGGTCGAACTCGACGTCGTATCGCTCCAGGCGGGGGAACATCTTGATCTGCATCTGAGGGAAGACCTGACCCCCCAGGCCTCCGCCTTGCGCCGGATGAGGCAGCGCCTTGTAGGGAAACGCATCCTGGCGCCGGATCTCCGCGGGGCTCATCGCGGCCAGCGTCTCCCAACTCGCCCCCTGTGGTAGGCGCGCCGTCGGCCCTACGACGAGGGGCTTGCCCCGCGACATCGTGGCACCAGGGTCGAGCTTCGGCTCGAGGTCGTAGCGGCTTTCCAGCAGCCTACGCTGCCGCGCCAGGACCGTCGGCTTGTTGGCGACGGCGGCCCGGTAGTTTTCCTCGAAGGTCGTCCCCGGTTTCATCGCCCCCGCGGGGTCCTTATAGAGGTCGAACCCGTAAGTGCCGCCCTGTTCCGGCTGGTCGCTCAGGGCCCCCGAGGAAGGAGTTGCCTTGCTCTGAGCGAAGATGTCGGACAGGTCGTGTGCCGTCTTCCGCTGCTCGGGCCGCGTGACGGGCACGGCGGTCGGGACCTGCGCGGCGACGACGGCGTCGGGCGGCGCGGCGGGCTGGGGGACCTGCCTGCGCTCCTCGGAGTGGGCGAGCCAGGCCATGCCGGCCGCCATCGATGCGGTGATGGCCACCGCACTGCACGTCTTACGGCTGAGCATCGATACGCCTCCGATTATCGTGTCGGGGAGAGTTCTTCGGACAGCTTTCGCCCCGGCGCGAATGCGAGACGCCGGTCGGTCCGCGCGTGGGGAGATGCGTATCGGACCAGACCCCGGTCCACCCGCATTGCAGCACTTGCCGGGCCGCGCAGCGATCTGGAGTGTGGAATCCCTCCGAGGTTGGGAGACATCCTGTCGTGACAGCGCGGCGTCTTGCAAGGTAAAAGCCCTTCATCCACCGGGGAAGATGCGAAGCACGCCGTCTGCCAGGCGAGGCTTGATCGACGAGCCGGTCGACGGACCTCGCATGGACACCTGCCCTGGACTGGGACGAGCGCGGGCGGAAATCCCGACGGCCTCAGACGAGTTGTCCGGACCACCCGAGCCGTCTTACCGGGACCACGAAGGGCGTCGGTCAGTCGGACGACTTATCCGCGGGGGCCCGGAGGTCGAGCTGCAGCAGCGAGACCGCCTGCCGAGGCAATGTCACCCGGATGCGTCAGCTTACCCCCCTCGGCGCGAACCCGGCTCGGAGGGTCGAGCCGCTCCAATTGCCCCGCCCGGACCAGCGCGGCGTACTGCTCGGGCGTCGGCCGCTGGGGCGAGCCCATCCGCTTCCAGGCCTCGAACGCGTTGCTGTGCTGCGCGGTCGACCCGGTAGTGGTGCAGCAGGACCGGGCCGTCGGCGCGCGGGCAGGCCGCGCGAGCTCGAGCGAGACCTCGGCGTCCGGGCCGGGCAGGTCGTCGTCGTGGTAGTGCCAGGCGAGGACGGAGAGCGCGGTCGCCGTCGAGCGCGGCCAGCGCGGAGACGTCGGGCGCGCCGCGCACGCCGCTCGCTGAGGATCGCGTCGAGCCCGACCTCGCCCGAGCTCTGGACGTCGAGCCGTCGGCCGCCCATCAGGCTGAACATCCGGAAGACGTTCAGCACCGGCAGGTCGATGCCGTTGCTCGCCAGCACGCGGAACCCGGCGAAGATACGGCTGGTCCTCGAACTCGAAGGCCCAGGTCAGGGCCCCTTCGAGGTTCACGCCGTGCCGGTCGGCCAGGTCGTGCTTGCGGGCGAAGCTCGCGGCCGTGTAGCTGGAGTACATCGTGCCGTTGCGATAGCCGAGCTGCGGCCCCTGGCAGGCGGCGCAGCCGTCGGGGTCGGATTCGCCGATGACGATCGGCTTGTCCTTCAGCTCGGGGAACGAGGCGACGATCCGGAAGCCGTCGTCGATCGTCCGGAGCTGGTTGGCGATCCCCATCCGCACGTGGCCGTCGACGAAGCTCGGCGCGCCCTTGGCGTGGAACGAGACGAAGTCGATCGGCGTGCCGACCTTGCCGGTCGCGTGGTTCGTCCCGCGGAGGCAGTGCTCGAGGAAGTCGCGGGTCCACTTGCCGCCGCTGCCGGCGGAGTCGGCGCCGCCGACCCGGGCCGTCGGCAGGGCGCGCCGCACGCCGTCGATGGCGTAGTCGTGCAGCTTGCGGAACTCCTCGGGCGTGCCGCGCCAGTAGCCGATGTTGGGCTCGTTCCAGGTCTCCCAGTACCACGACTCGACCTCGGCCCGGCCGTACTTCTCGACGCAGTGCCTGGCCCACTGGTAGACCAGCTCGCCCCACTTCGCGTAGTCCTTCGGCGGATAGGTCCAGCCGGTGAAGATCTGATCGTACTTGGCGGTGGGCGACCAGTGATGCTGGTAGGGCTCGGGCTTGATCGAGAGCTCCTTCGGCATGAAGCCGATCTGGACGTAGGGCCTGACGCCGCGCTCGAGGTAGGTGTCGAAGATGCGATCGACGATCTGTCCAGTTGTAGACCGGATTGCCCTGCGGCGTCCTCGCCGTAGGCGCCGGTCGAGCCCCACTTCAGGGCCGGGCGTGCCGTCGCCGGAGGTCAGCAGGTTGTGCGTCCGGAAGTAGACCGAGCGCGGGCCGGAGCCGGCCGAGCTCGGCGAGCAGCTTCTGGCCGTCCTTCATGTAGGCGTAGTTCGGCTCGTCGGCGCCGAAGAACCGCCAGATCGGCGGCAGGGGCCCCTCGATCTTGGAGGCGTCGACGCGGATCGTGACGGCGATCGGCGCCGGCGGCCGGTCCGCGCCCGACGGGAAGAGGGCCGGCAGGATGGCGAGCGGACAGAGGACGAGCGGCGCGGCGGTCTTCATCGGATCGTCCCGGGCGAAAGGTCTTCCATCGGTGCGCGACCGGTCGGCGGGCGCCCCGACCATCAGGCTAACTGGCGCCGGATCGTCGGTCCATCATCGGGTCGCTCCGGCGGCCGGGGCGTGCGATAATCGGCCGTCGGGCGGGTGGCTCAAGCGACCGAGGTGTGGGGATGCGCCGATGAATTTCGTCCTGACGCTGAGCGGCCCCGACCGGATCGGGATCGTCGACGAGGTGACCGGCCTGCTGCTCCAGGGCGGCGGCAACGTCGAGACGAGCCGGATGGCGCGGCTCGGCGGCGAGTTCGCCGTGCTGATGCTCGTGTCGATGTCGACCGAGGCGTTCGCGAGCCTCGAGCACGGCCTGGCGCGGCTGATCGCGCAGGGCTACAAGGTCACGACGACGCGCTCCGACCGCGCCTACGCCGAGGCGCACGACGGCTGGGCCCACCGCGAAATCGAAGTCGAAGGCGCCGACCACGAGGGGATCATCCACGAGGTCGCGCGCTACCTCGCGCGGCGGGGGATCAACATCGAGTCGATGGACTCGGAGACCGCGCCGGCGCCGCACTCCGGCGTGCCGATCTTCACGATGACCGCCCACGTCGCCGTGCCGCCGGAGGCGGCGGGGCAGAGGTGGGAGGCGGGGCTCCGGGAGATCGCGGGGAGGCTGAATCTCGAGGTACGGGTGCTGTGAGGGGAAGTGCGGAGTGAAGAGTGAAGAGCGAACGTGACGTGGAAACCGCCGAGATGAAGGGCGGGACCGTCCACGCTTACCGGCCCACCGCGATCCGCTCGACGCGGCCGTCGTCGCCCACGCCCCAGCCGGCGGAGGAATCGGCGAAGCCCGCCGCGTGAAAGCCGACGTCGCCGAGTGGCTTCCACGTCTCGCCCCCGTCGATCGACCGGTCCGATCCGGTCGGGCCCACGGCGACGAATGTCGCCTTCGTCCCGGGCACGAACGCGACGGCCGAGCGATACCCGCGTGGGCCCGCCCCCGAGGGCACGCGCCAGGTCCGGCCGCCGTCGGAGGTGAGGGCGGCGATGTCCTCCCAGCGGCCCGGGTCCTTGTAGTCGCCGCCGACCGCGATGCCGTGGTCCGTGTCGCGGAAGGCGAGCGAGAAGATCCCGGACGAGGCGTTCGCCGGCCGCAGCGGCGTCGCGTGCACAGTCCACGTGTTACCGCGGTCCGTCGAGCGGAAGACGCGCCCGCCGCCCGTGCCGAACCAGGCGTCGCGATCGCCCTGGACCGCCAGGCACGTGCCGCTCGCGGCGAACGCGCCCTCATTGGGAAGCGCCGGCGGCATTCCCTTGGCCGGGACCGCGCGCCAGGTCGCGCCGGCGTCGTCGGTCGTGAGGATCACGAACCGGCCGTCGACCGGGTCGCCGAGCGTGAGGCCGTGCTGGCCGTCCCAGAAGGCGATGGCGTCGAGGAAGCCCTTCGGGTCGCGGTTGACGTGGCTTGCGGACCACGTCGCGCCGCCGTCGGCGGTCTTGTAGATGCGAGACGACTCGCCCGGGCCGATGGTGAGGGCGAAGGCCGTGCGGTCGTCGAAGGCCTGGACGTCGCGGAAGTCGAGCGCCTCGGCACCCACGACGGCCCTGCGCTGCCAGGATTTGCCGCCGTCGACGGTGCGGAGGACCGTGCCGGCCGCGCCGCTCGTCCAGGCGACGCGGGGGTCGACGACGCAGAGGCCGCGGAGCCTCGGCTTCTCCTGGGCCAGGGCGAGCTGCGGGAGCAGCACGGCGGTCAGGGCGAGGTATCGGATGACGTCGCTCCCATCGCGATCGGGGCCCCGACGCCGGCGCGGGCGTGGGACTCGATCAGCGAGAGCAGCATATCAAGCTCGACGGGCTTCGTGAAATGGTGGTCGAAGCCGGCCTCGCGCGAGCGGGCGCGGTCCTCGTCGCGGCCGTAGCCGGTCAGCGCCACGAGGAGCGATGCCGGCCGCGTCGGGGCGGCCGCGGATCTGCCGGGCCACCTCGTAGCCGTCCATGCCGGGCAGGCCGATGTCGAGCAGGACGACGTCCGGCCGGGTCGCGTCCGGACAGCCTCGAGGGCGGCCGGGCCGTCGTGGGCGGTGCGGACCTCGTGGCCGGACAGCCGCGAGCAGCCGGCCGAGGCGTCCGGCCGCGTCGGGTTGTCGTCGACGACCAGGATGCGGCGCGGCCCGCCGGTCGGGGCCGGCCCGGTCGTCGGCGGCCGGGGCGGCCGCGCCGGCGGGCGCTGGCCGTTGGCCGAGGCGGCCGGCAGGCGGACGACGAACTCGCTGCCGCGGCCCGGCCCGTCGCTGCGGGCCTCGACGCGTGCCGCCGTGCATCTCGACCAGGCGGCGGACCAGCGTCAGGCCGATGCCCAGGCCGCCCTGCGAGCGGTCGAGCGAGCGGTCGACCTGCGTGAACAGGTCGAAGACGCGCGGGAGCATCTCGGGCGGGATGCCGATCGCCGTTGTCGCGCACCCGGACGACGGCCTCGCCGCCCTCGCGCTCGACCTCGAGCGCGATCTCGCCGCCCTCGCTCGGTGTACTTCGCCGCGTTGTTGAGCAGGTTGGCCAGCACCTGCGCCAGCCGCGACGCGGTCGGCCGTCGACCCAGAGCGGCTCGGCGGGCAGCGTCGACGGTCGAGCTCGTGGCCGCGCGGCGTCGATCAGCGGCCGGCTGGTCTCGACGGCGCGGGCGACGACCGCGGCGACGTCGACCGGCTCCTTGCGGAGCTGGATCTTGCCGCCGGTGATCCGCGAGACGTCGAGCAGGTCGTCGACCAGCCGGACCAGCTGCTCGACCTGGCGGTCGATCACGTCGCTGGCCCAGCTGGAGGTCGCCGTCCTCGAGGCCGAGCTGCCGGAGGATCTCGACGGCGTTGCGGATCGGGGCCAGCGGGTTGCGCAGCTCGTGGGCGAGCATCGCCAGGAACTCGTTCTTGCGGCGGTCGTCCTCCTGGATGTCGCGGTAGAGCCGGGCGTTGTCGATGGCGATCGCGGCGCGGCCGGCGAGGTCCTCGGCCAGCGCCGAGGTCGTCGGGCCCGTAGCCGCGGGCCGGCCGGCGCCGAGCGCCAGCGCGATCGCGCCCAGGATCCGCCCGCGCGCCTCGAGCGGGACGACGATCGACGGATCGCGGCTCGGGACCGGCACGGCCGAGCCGCGACCGATCGCGGCGCCGGCGCGGCATCGTGCCGCGGCTCGGCCGCGGTCGTCGAGGCGGAGCTCGGCCTGACCCGTCTCGAGCACGCGCCGGATCAGGTCGCGAGCGGGTCGAGCTCGGTGCGGCGGCCGAGACTGCGTCCGGCGAGCCGCTCGGCCGGGTCCGATCGACCCAGGCCAGCTCGGTCCGCCACGCGCCGGGCCGTCCTCGCCGATCAGGTGACCGCGCAGAGGTCGCCCAGGAACGGGACGAGCAGCCGCGCGAGCGCCGCGGAGGGTCGCCTCGTAGTCGAGCGAGTCGGACCAGGACGTTGCTCGCCTCGGCGAGGAACGCCGAGCGCCGCGTCGCCTCCTCGGCGGCGGCCCGCGCCGCCTGCTCCCGCGCCAGCGCCACGCGCTCCTCGGCCTGCCGCTTGACCTGCTGCGTCTTCTTGTACAGGTCGACGAAGACCCCGACCTTGGTCCGCAGGATCTCCGGCACGACCGGCGAGAGGATGTAGTCGACCGCGCCGAGCGAGTAGCCCTGGGCCGTGTGCATCTCGTCGCCGAAGGCGGTGATGAAGATGATCGGCGTGTGCGCCGTCTGCCGGCGGCTGCGGATCATCGCGGCCGTCTCGAAGCCGTCCATGTCCGGCATGTTGACGTCGAGCAGGATGACGGCGAACTCGCGGTCCAGGAGGTGCCGCAGCGCCTCCCGGCCGGAGCGGGCCGTGACGACGTTCTGCCCCAGGCCCTCGAGGATCGTCTCGCAGACCAGGAGCTTCTCCGGCAGGTCGTCGACGACCAGGATGTTGACCTTCTCGTCGTTCATCATGGCAGTCCCGTTTGCCAGGCGGCATCGCGCGGTCCGCAGTCGATCGGGTCGATCGGCTCACGGACGCTCCGGACGTCCGGTCATCAGCGATGCAGCCAGCGCGCAGGACGGACAGCATCTGCTCGGTGTCCACCGGCTTGGAGAGGTAATCCCAGGCCCCGGCCTCGATGCACTTCTCGCGGTCGCCCTTCATGGCCTTGGCGGTCACGGCGATGATCGGCAGCGTCTTGAACTGCGGGATGCTTGCGGATCGCCCGCATCGTGTCGATGCCGTCCATCTCGGGCATCATGATGTCCATCAGCACGATGTCGATGTCGGGCTGCGGCCTGGAGGATCTCGATGGCGTCGCGGCCCGTCTCGGCCGAGACGATCGACCATGTTGCGCCGCTCCAGGACGCTGGTCAGCGCGAAGATGTTGCGGATGTCGTCGTCGACGATCAGCACCTTCTTGCCGGCCAGCACCTGGTCGGTCTGGTAGCAGCTGCTCGAGCATCCGCCGCTTGGCCTCGGGCAGCTTGCCGACCGGCGAGTGCAGGAAGAAGGCGGTCTGGTCGAGCAGCCGCTCCGGCGAGCCGGCCTGGCGGAAGGCCAGCGACGGGCCGAGGCGCTCCGGCGCAGGTCGTCGCCGTCGCTGCGGCGGCCGGTCGGCGTAGAGGATCACCGGCAGCGTCGGTCGCCGCCGGCTCGCGCTGGATGCCGTCGACGAGCGTCGTCGGCGCGTCATGTCGGGCAGGTCGAGGTCGAGGACCAGGCAGTCGACCCGCTCGCTGGCCGAGGATGCTCGAGCGCCTCGCCGCCGCTGGCGACCGACGGTGACCCGGAACGTCGTCGCCGCCGATCGAGCTCGAGGATCTCGCTCGCGGCTGCGTCGGTCGTCGGCCGACGACGAGCAGGTCCTTGATCCGGCGGCTCGACGAAGTCGCTGGATGGTCGTCGAGCAACTGCTCGAGCGTCTCGCGGCTCTGGATCGGCTTGGTCGACGACGCTCAGCGCCCCGCAGGCTGAGCGGCCCGCTCGCGCGCCTCCTCGGTCGAGATGACGCAGACCGGGATGTGCCGCGTGGTCGAGGTCGTTCTTGAGCCGCTCGAGCACGCGCCAGCCGTCGATGTCGGGCAGGCAGATGTCGAGCGTGATGGCGTCGGGCTTGTAGCTCGCGGGTCATCGCCAGCGCCGCGGCGCCCGAGCGAGGTGACCAGCCCCTTGAAGCCCTTCTCGCGGGCCGACCTCGAGCAGGAGCCGGGCGAACGCCAGGTCGTTCTCGACGATCAGCAGCAGCGGGTCGCCCGGGCTGGATCGTGTCGCGGTCGTCGCCGACCTCGTTGACGAGCGTGGGCGGCTCGGCGATCCGGCGCCGGCGCGGCCGGCGTCGGCCGTCGGGCGCGGCGCCGGTCGTGCCGCGTCGGCTCGGCGCGGCTGCGCCGGCGCCGGCTTGCGCGGCGACTTCTGCGGCGCGTAGGTCTGCGGCAGGTAGAGCGTGAACGTGCTGCCCTTGCCGGGCGCGCTGACCAGGCGGATCTCGCCGCCCAGCAGCCGCGCGATCTCGCGGCTGATCGCCAGGCCCAGGCCGGTGCCGCCGTACTTGCGGCTGGTGCTGCCGTCGGCCTGCTGGAACGCCTCGAAGATGATCTGCTGCTTGTCCGGCGGGATGCCGATGCCGGTGTCGCGAGACCGAGAACGCCAGCACCGGTCGGCGCCCGGTTCAGGCTCCTCGTTCTCCGGGCTCCAGCCGCTCGTGCACCGGCTCGACCGTCAGCGACACCTGCCCCTGCTGCGTGAACTTGAAGGCGTTGGAGAGCAGGTTCTTGATGACCTGCTGCAGCCGCTTGGCGTCGGTGAAGATCGACCTGCGGCAGCGTCGGGTCGCAGCTCGATGCGCGAACTCGACGCCCTTCGCCTCGGCGACGTGGCGGAAGGTCCGCTCGACGTAGCCGTGCAGGTCGCCGAGCCGCAGCTCGCCGACGTCGACGACGACCGTGCCCGACTCGATCTTCGACAGGTCGAGGATGTCGTTGATGAGCATCAGCAGGTCGTTGCCCGACGAGTGGATCGTCTTGGCGAACTCGGTCTGCTTGCGGCGTCAGGTTGCCCTCGGGGTTCTTGGAGAGCTGGTCGGAGAGGATGAGCAGGCTGTTGAGCGGCGTGCGCAGCTCGTGCGACATGTTGGCGAGGAACTCCGACTTGTACTTCGAGGTCAGCGCGAGCTGCTTGGCCTTCTCCTCGAGCGCCTGCCGGGCCTGCTCGACCTCGCTGGTTCTTGCGCTCGACCTCCTCGTTCTGGTGGGCGAGCAGGCCGGCCTTCTCCTGGAGCTCCTGGTTGGTCTGCTGCAGCTCCTCCTGCCGGCTCTGCAGCTCCTGGGCCAGCGACTGCGACTGCTTGAGCAGGTCCTCGGTCCGCATGTTGGCCTCGATCGTGTTGAGCACGATGCCGATGCTCTCGGTCAGCTGGTCGAGGAACGCCTGGTGCGTCGGGTTGAACCGCTCGAACGAGGCCAGCTCGAGCACGCCCTTGACCTGGCCCTCGAAGACGACCGGCAGCACGATGATGTTCTGCGGCGCCGCGTCGCCCAGGCCCGAGGAGATCCGGATGTAGTCGGGCGGGACGTTCGTCAGCAGGATCTTCTGCTTCTCGAGCGCGCACTGGCCGACCAGGCCCTCGCCGAGCTGCGAGCTGGCTGCCGACGGCGCCCTGGCCCTTGTAGGCGTAGCTGGCCAGCAGCGTCAGCTGCGGCGGCTCCTTCGACGGTGTCGAGGATGTAGAAGACCGCGTGCTGGGCCGAGACGACCGGCGCCAGCTCGGAGAGGATCAGCCGGCCGACCGTGAGCAGGTCCTTCTGGCCCTGGAGCATGCGGCTGAACTTGGCGAGGTTGGTCTTGAGCCAGTCCTGCTCGCTGTTCTTGAGCGTCGTGTCCTTGAGGTTGCGGATCATCTCGTTGATGTTGTCCTTGAGCGCGGCCACCTCGCCCTGCGCCTCGACCTTGATCGAGCGCGTCAGGTCGCCCTTGGTGACGGCGGTGGCGACCTCGGCGATGGCGCGCACCTGCGTCGTCAGGTTGGCGGCGAGCTGGTTGACGTTGTCGGTCAGGTCCTTCCAGGTGCCGGCCGCGCCGGGCACGCTCGCCTGGCCGCCGAGCTTGCCCTCGACGCCGACCTCGCGGGCCACCGTCGTCACCTGATCGGCGAACGTCGCCAGCGTGTCGATCATGCTGTTGATCGTGTCGGCCAGCGCGGCGATCTCGCCCTTGGCCTCGACCGTCAGCTTCTGCTTCAGGTCGCCGTTGGCGACCGCCGTCACGACCTTGGCGATGCCGCGCACCTGGCTGGTCAGGTTGCCGGCCATGAAGTTCACGTTGTCGGTGAGGTCCTTCCACGTGCCGGCGACGCCCTTCACCTGCGCCTGGCCGCCGAGCTTGCCCTCGGTGCCGACCTCGCGCGCCACGCGCGTCACCTCCGCGGCGAACGAGCTGAGCTGGTCGACCATCGTGTTGACGGTGTTCTTCAGCTCGAGGATCTCGCCCTTCACGTCGACGGTGATCTTCTTCGACAGGTCGCCGTTGGCGACGGCCTTGGTCACGTCGGCGATGTTGCGCACCTGGCCGGTGAGGTTGCCGGCCATGAAGTTGACGCTGTCGGTGAGGTCCTTCCAGGTGCCGGCGACGCCGCGCACGTCGGCCTGGCCGCCGAGCTTGCCCTCGGTGCCGACCTCGCGGGCCACGCGCGTCACCTCGGCGGCGAACGAGCGGAGCTGGTCGACCATCGTGTTGATGGTGTTCTTCAGCTCGAGGATCTCGCCCTTCACGTCGACGGTGATCTTCTTCGACAGGTCGCCGTTGGCGACGGCCGTGGTCACGTCGGCGATGTTGCGCACCTGGCCGGTGAGGTTGCCGGCCATGAAGTTGACGCTGTCGGTGAGGTCCTTCCAGGTGCCGGCGACGCCCTTGACGTCGGCCTGGCCGCCGAGCTTGCCCTCGGTGCCGACCTCGCGGGCCACGCGCGTCACCTCCGACGGCGAACGAGCTGAGCTGGTCGACCATCGTGTTGATGGTGTTCTTCAGCTCGAGGATCTCGCCCTTCACGTCGACGGTGATCTTCTTCGACAGGTCGCCGTTGGCGACGGCCGTGGTCACGTCGGCGATGTTGCGCACCTGGCCGGTGAGGTTGCCGGCCATCGAAGTTGACGCTGTCGGTGAGGTCCTTCCAGGTGCCGGCGACGCCCGCACGTCGGCCTGGCCGCCGAGCTTGCCTTCGGTGCCGACCTCGCGGGCCACGCGCGTCACTTCGGCGGCGAAGGAGCGGAGCTGATCGACCATCGTGTTGATGGTGTTCTTCAGCTCGAGGATCTCGCCCTTGACGTCGACGGTGATCTTCTTCGACAGGTCGCCGTTGGCCACGGCCGTGGTCACGTCGGCGATGTTGCGCACCTGGCCGGTGAGGTTGCCGGCCATGGAGTTGACGCTGTCGGTGAGGTCCTTCCAGGTGCCGGCGACGCCCTTGCACGTCGGCCTGGCCGCCGAGCTTGCCCTTCGGTGCCGACCTCGCGGGCCACGCGCGTCACTTCCGACGGCGAACGAGCTGAGCTGGTCGACCATCGTGTTGATGGTGTTCTTCAGCTCGAGGATCTCGCCCTTGACGTCGACGGTGATCTTCTTCGACAGGTCGCCGTTGGCGACGGCCGTGGTCACCTCGGCGATGTTGCGGACCTGGGCCGGTCAGGTTGCCGGCCATGAAGTTGACGCTGTCGGTGAGGTCCTTCCAGGTGCCGGCGACGCCCTTCACGTCGGCCTGGCCGCCGAGCTTGCCCTCGGTGCCGACCTCGCGGGCCACGCGGGTCACTTCCGAGGCGAACGAGCTGAGCTGGTCGACCATCGTGTTGATGGTGTTCTTCAGCTCGAGGATCTCGCCCTTGACGTCGACGGTGATCTTCTTCGACAGGTCGCCGTTGGCCACGGCCGTCGTCACCGTCGGCGATGTTGCGCACCTGGCCGGTCAGGTTGCCGGCCATCGAAGTTGACGCTGTCGGTCAGGTCCTTCCACGTGCCCGACGACGCCTTCGACCTCGGCCTGGCCGCCGAGCTTGCCCTCGGTGCCGACCTCGCGGGCCACGCGCGTCACCTCGGCGGCGAAGGAGCGGAGCTGATCGACCATCGTGTTGATGGTGTTCTTCAGCTCGAGGATCTCGCCCTTGACGTCGACGGTGATCTTCTTCGACAGGTCGCCGTTGGCGACGGCCGTCGTCACCTCGGCGATGTTGCGCACCTGGCCGGTCAGGTTGCCGGCCATCGAGTTGACGCTGTCGGTCAGGTCCTTCCAGGTGCCGGCGACGCCCTTGACCTCGGCCTGGCCGCCGAGCTTGCCCTCGGTGCCGACCTCGCGGGCGACGCGCGTCACCTCCGAGGCGAACGAGCCGAGCTGATCGACCATCTTGTTGATGGTCTTGGCGGTGCGGAGGAACTCGCCCTGGAGCGGGCGGTCGTCGATCTCCAGGGCCATCGTCTGCGAGAGGTCGCCCTGGGCGACGGCGCCGATGACGCGGGCGGTCTCGCTCGTCGGGTGGACGAGGTCGCCGATCAGGTCGTTGACCGAGTCGATCGACGTCCTCCCACGAGCCGCTCACGTCGCCGAGCGAGGCGCGCTGGCTGATCTTGCCCTCCTTGCCGACGACCCGGCTGAGCCGCTCGAGCTCGCTGGCCATCCGCTCGTTGAGCTCGATCACCTCGTTGAAGGTGTCGGCCACCTTGCCGGCGACGCCCGTCCAGTCGAGCGGCAGGCGGACCGAGAAGTCGCCCTTCTTCAGGGCCGTCAGCGCCGCCGAGCAGCGTCGTGGTGTCGATCTCCTGGACCGCCGGCTCCTGGAGTGCAGGCATGCGTCACCTCTTCTCGGTTTCGCGGGAACGTCGCGAGAATCTAAACCCTGGAGTCTGAGCACGATACGCGCCGGCGCGGCGGACAGCCCGGACCAGCCCCTCTTGGGCCGTCTTCACCCTTCAAGCCCGGTCAGTAGGCATCTTAGGATAGGTCGATCGCTGCACCCCAGTCAATCGGCATTCGTGGTCTCCCGCGGGGCGAGGATTCAGGTCTGCGCCGGCCATGAGGGCGACGAGGTCGTCGATGTCGACGGGCTTGACCAGGTGGTGGTCGAACCCGGCCTGGCGGGAGCGGCGGACGGTCCTCCTCCTGGCCGTAGCCGGTGACGGCGATGATCAGGGCGTCCCGGCGAAGCCCTCCCGCCGCAGGGCGCGCGGCGACCTCGTAGCCGTCCATCCCGGGCAGGCCGATGTCGAGGAGGACGATCTCGGGCCGGTGCTCGCGGGCCAGCGCCGAGGGCGGCGGGCCCGTCGTGGGCGACGTGCGACCTCGTGCCCGAGCAGCCCCAGCAGCCGCGCCAGCCCGCGGGCCGGTCGACGTTGTCGTCGACGACCAGGATGCGCCGCGAGGCCTTCCGCCGCCGGCTCGGGCCGCGGCGCGGGCGGCCGCCGCCGGCTCGCCCCGGGCAGAGCGGCAGGCGGACGACGAACTCGCTCCCCCGGCCGGGCCCGTCGCTCTCGGCCTCGACGCTGCCGCCGTGCATCTCGACGAGGCTGCGGACGAGCGTCAGGCCGATCCCCAGCCCGCCCTCGGTCCGGGCGATCGAGCGGTCGCCCTGGGCGAAGAGGTCGAAGATCTCGGGCGAGCAGCTCGGGCGAGATGCCGATGCCGTTGTCCTCGACCGCGATGACGACCTCGCCGCCTTCGGCGCAGGCCGTCAGCGGTGATCCGCCCGCCCGGGCTCGGTGTACTTGGCGGCGTTGTTCAGGAGGTTGACGAACGACCTGCTCGAGCCGGGTCGGGTCGCCGTCGACCCAGCAGCGGGCCCGGTCTCGACCGCGTCGACGAGCGTCGTGCCGCCGCTCCTCGATGAGCGGGCGGGCCGCCTCGACGGCCGAGTCGGAGGATCGGGCCGCAGCGTCGACCGAGCTGCTTCCGCAGCTCGATCTTGCCGCGGGTGATCCGCGAGACGTCGAGCAGGTCGTCGATCAGCCGGGTCAGGTGCCTGCACCTGCCGCTCGACGACCTCGCCGCGCCCAGTCGCGAGCTGGTCGGCGCGAGTCGGACCGCTTCGCGAGCTGGACGGCGTTCGAGATCGCCGCCAGCGGGTTGCGGAGCTCGTGGGCGAGCATGGCGAGGAACTCGTCCTTGCGGCGGTCGGCCTGCTTGAGCGCCTGCTCCATCTCGACCCGCTCGGCGATGTCGGTGTTCGTGCCGAACCAGACGACGATCCGCCCGTCGTCGTCGCGCGAGGGCACGACGCGGGTCAGGAACGGCCGGAACCGCCCGTCGGCGCCGCGGAGCGGGAAGACCATGTCGAACGGCTCGCCGCTGGCGAGCGAGGCCTTCCACCGCTCGAGGACCCGGGGCAGCACGTCCGGGTCGTGCACCGACTGCCAGCCCCAGCCCTCCATCTGCTCGGGCGTGGTGCCGGTGTACTCGTACCAGCGGCGGTTGTACCAGAAGAGGTGGCCGTCGGGCCGGGCCATCCAGGCGAGCTGGGGGATCGACTCGGCGAGGGTGCGGAACCGGTTCTCGCGCTCGGCCAGCGCCCGGGCCTGCCGCTCGCGCTCGACGAAGTGGTCGCGCGCCTGCGTACTGCCGGCGGCGGTCGCGCAGGGCCGCCCGGACGGTGCTCGACCAGCGCGGCGACCTCGACGGGCCGCTTCATCAGCGTCATGTGCCCGACCGACTCCAGCGCCGCGTGCGGCGGCCGGGGTCTCCGCGCCGGCGGGCGTCAGGACGATGAGCGGGAAGTCGGACCAGGGCGGCTGGGCCGCGAGCAGCCTCGGCCAGGCACCCCTTGCGGTCGGCGAGGATCGCCTCCTGGGTCACGATGCGCCGCGCCGGCCCCGCGCTCGATCTCGCGGCAGACCTCCTCGAGGTCGGGGCAGACCGTCCGCGGCGATGCCCGAGCGCGTCGAGCAGACCCGCGGCACGCCGTCGCGTCCCGCGCCGTCGGGGCCAGGATCAGGATCCGCCCGTCGAGGTCGCCGGCCGGCTCGTCACTCATCGGCCGGCCCTCGGCGGGGGCCGGTCCTGCCCCCGGTAGAACGGCGTGCCGGAGAGGACGCCGTGGAAGTCGCGGAGCGGCTCGCCGACCCGGATCCCGTCGCTCGCCGAGCCGGAACTCGCGGATCGTCCGCTCGTGCCGGCCCGCTCCGCTTCTTCACGACCGAGATCGCCTGCCGGACCTCGCCCGTCGCCTCGAAGTAGCGGAAGCAGGATGACCGTGTCGGCCAGGTAGCGTCGTGTCGATCGGCGACTCCATCGTGCTGCCGATCAGCCCGTGCTGGGCGACGACGAGGAACGTGACGACGCCCTTGTGGCCGAGGTAGGTCAGCAGCTCGTGGAGCTGGATGATGAGGAACCGCTCCTCGGGCATGGCGTTGAGGTAGCCGTTGAGGCTGTCGATGACGACGACCTGTCGGCCGCCGGCAGGCCGCCGCGTCCCTCGACGGCGCGCCGGACGGCGTGGGCGAACTCGCCGGGCGAGAGCTCGGCCGGGTCGATCGGCTGGATCGTGATCCGGCCCGCCTCGATCGCCGGGCGGAGGTCCATGCCCAGCCCCGGCCGCGCGGCCGAGGATGGTCTCGAGTGCGCTCGTCGAAGGCGAAGATCGCCGCCCGCTCGCCCGCGTCGGCCGCGGCCTTGGCGTACTGGATGCGCGAGCGTCGACTTGCCGATGCCCGCCGGGCCCGACCAGCGAGCACGCTCGTCCCGTACTCGAGCCCGCCGCCGACCAGCGCGTCGAGCCCGGCGATGCCGCTCGTGAGCTGGCCCGTCCCTGCCGGCCCCGCACGTGCTCGGCGGCGACGAGCCGCGGGAAGACGTCGCAGGCCGCCCGGCTCGATGACGAAGTCGTGGTAGCCGCCCCGGTACTGCTGGCCGCGGAGCTTCGCGACCCGGAGCCGCCGCCGCTCGGCGCCGTACTCCGGCGAGAGCTGCTCGAGGCTCAGCACGCCGTGGGCGATGCTCTGGAGCTGCAGGTCCGTCGACTCGGACGTCAGGTCGTCGAGGAGCAGGACCGTGCAGTCCCGGCCGATGAAGAACTGCTTCAGCGCCAGGATCTGCCGGCGGTAGCGGAGCGGGCTCTGGGCCAGCAGCCGCATCTCGGAGAGCGAGTCGATGACGACCCGCTTCGGCTTGACCCGCTCGACCTCGGCGAGGATCGCCCTGGTCGTGACGCCCAGCTCGACCTCGGACGGCTGGAACATGGCGATACTGGTTGTCGGGCTCGAGCTCCTCCTCCGGGGCGACCAGCTCGAGGATGTCGATCGCCGTCGAGCGACCAGCCGTGCGACGCCGCGACGGCGTCCAGCTCGTCCTTCGTCTCCGAGAGCGTGACGTAGACCCCGCCTCGCCGCGCTCGGCCCCGTGCAGCAGGAAGTGCAGCGCCAGCGTCGTCTTGCCCGCGCCGGGGTTCCCCTCGACGAGGTAGAGCCGGTCGCGGGTGAGCCCGCCGCCGAGGACGTCGTCCAGCCCCGCGACCCCGGTCGCGGTCAGCAGGTCCCCGTTCGTCCCGGCCTCCTGGTGATTCATCGGTCGATCCCCGGCGATCGCGGCGGTGATTTCGCGGGCCGGCGCCGCTGCGGCGGCCCGCGGGAAGATGTGAGAAGGACGCCGCGCACGGATCGACAGCAGGGCCGGGACGGCGACGGCAAGTCACCTCCGACCGTGGAGGTCCGCCCGAAGAACCGCGGGGCGATCATCGGGATAGTACCCCATAAGCAAACGGCGTGCCGGCCTCCAAAACGGGGGCCGATCAAGACGGGGTCAGACCGGCTCGGTCGAAACGCTCGTCTCGAGCCCTCGGGTGGCAGGGGTTCGCTTGCGAACCCCGGTCGTCCAGGGCCCCGGACCGGGGTTCGCAAGCGAACCCCTGCCACCCCGTCGTCTCCTCCGCGCCGGCTCCGGTCTTTCCCTCCCCCCTTGCGGGGGAGGGTTGGGTGGGGGGTGGCCGGGGCCCAAACGCCGGCAATGGCTCGCGGTCGATCCCACCCCGCGCGCTTTTAGAGAACGATCCCCGCCCCAATCACGATCCTAAGGGACAGATGCTCTGCGCGACGTCGCGCGCGGCGACCGTCCACGATCACAACACAGGGGCGAACACCAATGCGTACCGAGAAGCAGCGCCAGGCCAGCCGGACCAACGGCAAGAAGTCCCGCGGCCCCAAGACCCCCGAGGGCATCGACGTCTCGAAGATGAACGGACTGAAGCACGGCCTCTGCTCCGGGCAGGTCGTCCTGCCCGGCGAGGACCCCGCCGAGTTCGCCGCCGAGCTCGCCGGCTGGGCCGGCGAATTCCCGCCGGGGGGGCACATGCGCGCCGTCCTCGTCGAGCGCGCCGCCGTCGCCTCGTGGCGGCTCAGGCGGTGCGTCCGCGCCGAGAAGGGCCTGCTCCTCGAGCTCGCCGCCGAGCGCCGCGACGCCCGGCAGCCCGCCGGCGCCGGCGCCGAGGTCGACGACGAGCTCGGCGAGCGGCTCGACGACGCCGAGGCCGCGCTCCGCACCGACCCTGCCGCGGCCCTCGCGGAGCTGAGGGCGACGCCCGAGGGGGTCGACCGGCTGATCGGCCGGTGGGACGAGATCGCGGAGGCCGAGCAGCTCGAATGGGACGAGGACGCCCACGCGGCGCTGATGCCGCTGCTGGGCCACCGGGCCGACGCCGACGCCGCCGCGGCCGGGCCGCTGGCCGAGGCCTCGCACCGCCTGGTCCTCGACCGCGACTGCCGGTACACGGGGATGGGCGATGACCTGCTGACGGACGACGAGGAGCGCGAGGCGACCGCGCGGCTCCGCCGGGGCATCGTCGACGAACGGGCCGCGCTGCGGGCCCTCCGCCGCGAGCTGGCGGCCGCCCGGCCCGAGCCCGACGCCGGGCCCGCCCCCGAGCCCGGGGCGACCTTCGCGGGCGTGACGCCCGCCCTCATGCTCCTGCACCGCTACGAGATGGCCCACGAGCGGTCGCTGAGGGCGACGCTGAAGGACCTGGCGGCGTTGGAGAAGGCGCGGCCGGCCGAGGTTCGTGAGTCTCAAGTTGTTGTTAAGAAAGATGTTAAGGAAAATGAGTCCGCGTCACCCGTCAGTCCGGAGCCGGGGGAGTCGGCGGCGCCGAGCGAACCCGGGCCGTCGGCCGGTCTGGGGGCCTCGGGAGGGCCTCGGGGCGACCGGACGGGCCTCCCGCGGCCGCGGGGGCGGCGGAGAAGGCGGCGGACGGCGCGCTGAGATCCAAGCTTGTGAATGATTGAGCGGGGCCCGACGGCGGGCCGGGCTCGGGGTGCGCGCCGGGGGACGCCGGCCGTTGATCGCCGCCGGGCGCCCGGTAAGATGGCGGTCGCGGCGCCGGACCTCTCCTCGACCCCACGCGGGACCGCACCCATGACCATCGCCCCGCTCCTGCTCCTCGCCCTGTTCCCCCCGCCCGCCGACGAGCCGAAGGAGATCCCCCTCTGGCCGAACGGCGCCCCCGGCTTCGAGTCGCGCCGCGACGAGCCGCAGACGGCCAAGGACTACTGGGTCGCCAACATCCACAACCCGTCGATCACCGCCTTCCTGCCGCCCAAGGAAAAGGCCACCGGAGCCGCCGTGCTCATCTGCCCCGGCGGCGGCCACCGCCTGCTCGTCTTCAACGGCGAGGGGGTCGACCCGGCGAAGTACCTCAACAGCCTCGGCGTCGCCGCCTTCGCGCTGAAGTACCGGCTCGGCCGCGAGCAGGGCACGCCCTACGACCTCAAGAAGCACCCGCTCGAGGACGCCCAGCCGCGCCATGCGGCTGATCCGCAGCCGGGCCGGCGAGTGGGGCGTCGACCCGGCCCGCGTCGGCGTGATGGGCTTCTCGGCCGGCGGCGAGGTCGCCTCGCTGGTCGCCTTCGCCCCCGGCGCCGGCGACTCCAGCGCGGCCGACCCGATCGACCGGCTGAACAGCCGCCCCGACTTCCTCGTCGAGATCTACCCCGGCCCGCTCGGCATCCCCGACACGATCCCCAAGGACGCCCCGCCCGCCTTCCTGCTCGTCGCCAACGACGACCGGGGCGCCTCGCGGTCGATCGCGACCCTGCTGACGAAGTACCGCGAGGCTGGCGTCCCCGTCGAGGCCCACATCCTCGCCCGCGGCGGGCACGGCTTCAACATGGGCAACCGCTCGAAGCTGAAGTCGGTCAAGGGCTGGCCGCAGCGGCTCGGCGACTGGCTCGACGACAACGATATCCTCGACCCGTCGCGGAAGGCGAAGGAGCCGCAGCGTCGATAGGACAGCGCGCCGATCGCCGCGGGTCGATAGGGCGTCGGCCGGCTTCCGCGAGGCTGCAAGATGGTCATCTCATCCGGAGGCCCGAGCATGCGACGGACGGGCAGGCGGTTCACGGTCCGGCGGCTGATGGCGGCGGTGGCGGTCGTGGCCGTCCTGCTCGGGGTCGGCCTCGGGATCGAACGCGAGCGGCTGCGGCGGCGGTTCCTTCGGGCGGCGGCCGGGTGCGCGGACGGTGCACGACGGGCCAGGGATTGTGCCGACGATTTCGAGAGGCGAGCATCGCGGGAGGGCAGTCATCCGATCAATCGCAGGATGGCCGAGCAGCATCGCCTCTACGCGGCCTTCTTCGACCGGGCCCGCGACCAGTGGGAGCGCGCCGCCGCCCGCCCGTGGCCGGCGCTTGCGCCCGAGGATTCCACGTCGAACCCCGAGCCTCCGCCCATCCAACGGTCAGAATTCCCGGATGTTTCCTTCGGCGGGCCGTTTCCGCTGTGATCCGCGGCTCTCCCGCCGGATTGATCGCCGCATCGACTCGACCCGCCCCACGCCGTCAGGAGCTCGAACCGCCATGAGACTGGCTTTCCTGCGCCGACATCTCCCCGTCGTCGTACTCCTCGCCTTACCCCTCGCCTCGTCGTTCGCGGACGAGCCCCGCGAGCTCCCCCGCGCCGCGCCGAGCAGGTCGGCATGGCTCCCGACCGGCTCCGTCGCGTCGACGAGGTCATCCGGCCGCTACATCGACGCGAAGAAGATCTCCGGCGCCGTCACGCTGGTCGCCCGCGGGGGCCGCGTCGTCCACTACGAGGCCCAGGGCGTGATGGACGTCGAGTCGAAGACGCCGATGCGCACGGACTCGATCTTCCGCATGGCCTCGTCGACCAAGCCGGTCACCGGCGTCGCGATCCTGATGCTGATCGAGGAGGGCAAGGTCGGCCTGACCGACCCGGTCTCGAAGTTCATCCCCGAGTTCAAGGGGATGAAGGTCGCCGTCGAGAAGGAGCGGCGAGGTCGAGCTCGTCGCGGCCGAGCGCGAGATCACGATCCGCGACCTGATGACGCACACCTCCGGCCTGCTCAGCGGCGGGCTCGGCGCAGAAGAAGCGCGCGCCGGAGCTGCTCCGGCCGGGCGGGGCGGGCGCGACGCTGGCCGAGGGCGCGACCCGGTACGCCGCGGCTCCCGCTCGACTTCCAGCCCGGCACGCGCTGGCGGTACAGCGGCCTGGCCGGCATCGACGCCCTGGCGCGGGTCGTCGAGGTCGCCTCCGGGCAGTCGTTCGACGAGTTCCTCAAGGCGCGGATCTTCGAGCCGCTGGGCATGGACGACACCTTCTTCGTCGTCCCCGAGGACCAGCAAGGACCGCCTCGCCTCGATCCACCGCAGGGCCGCGAACGGCCTGGAGAAGATCCCGTCGTTCATCCGGTTCCCCGAGACCTACACCTCGGGCGCGGGCGGGCTCTCCTCGACCGCGGCCGACTACTTCCGGTTCGCCCAGATGCTCTGCCAACGGCGGCGAGCTCGACGGCAAGCGGCTGCTCAGCCCGCGGGCGGTCGAGCTGATGGGCGTCGAACCACGTCGGCGACCTGTTCGCGGGCCAGTCCGGGCGGCCGAAGGGGATGGGCTTCGGCCTGACCGTCGAGGTGGTCGTCGACCCGGTCGCGGCCGGGACGTTCCGCTCGCGCGGGCAGCTTCGGCTGGGACGGCGCGTTCGGCACGCACTTCTGGGTCGACCCGCGCGAGAAGCTCGTCGCCGTCCTGCTGATCCAGACCGTCGGGCCGCGAGCATCCACCGCGACTTCGAGACGGCCGTGATGCAGTCGCTCGTCGTGCTCCGCGGGACGAACCCGTGAGCGGCCTCGGGAAGGTCGCGATCGTCACCGGCGCGGGGTCCGGCATCGGCCGGGCGACGGCCCTGGCGCTGCTGGGCGAGGGCTACTCGGTCGTCCTCGCCGGCCGGCGCCGCGAGGCGCTGGAGGAGACCGATCGCCGAGGCGGGCGCCGGCCGCCGCGCGGGCCCTGGCCGTCCCCGCCGACGTCGAGCGATCCCGGCGTCCGTCCGCGCCCTCTTCGAGGCGACCGAAGCGGCCTTCGGCCGCCTCGACCTGCTGTTCAACAACGCCGGCACCGGCGCCCCGCCGGTCCCGCTCGAGGACCTGACGGTCGAGCAGTGGCGGCGGGTCGTCGACGTCAACCTGACCGGCGCGTTCCTCTGCACGCAGGCGGCGTTCCGGCTGATGAAGGAGCAGACGCCGCGGGGCGGGCGGATCATCAACAACGGCTCGATCTCGGCCCACGACGCCGCGGCCGAACTCCGCCCCGTACACGGCCACGAAGCACGCGATCACCGGCCTGACGAAGTCGACCGCCCTCGACGGCCGCGAAGTACGACATCGCCTGCGGCCAGATCGACATCGGCAACGCCGACGACCGAGATGACCGCGCGGATGAAGGACGGCGTGCTCCAGGCCAACGGCGCGATCGGCCGTCGAGCCGACGATGGACGTCGAGCCACGTCGGCCCGCGCCGTGCGTCTACATGGCGAGCCTGCCGCTCGACGCGAACGTGCTGTTCCTGACCGTGATGGCCACGAAGATGCCGTTCGTCGGCCGGGGCTGAGCGTCACTTCGCGGGCTTCGCCGACTCGGCGGGCTTCTTGAGGAACGGGTTCGGCTTGAGCTCGATCTTCTTGACCGACTGGAGGTAGTCGAGGACCGGCTCCGCCTCCTTGCCGCCGACCTGGGCGTGGAAGTGGAGGTTGAAGCCGTGCGGCCCCCGGGCGTCGATGAGCTTCGGCTGGAGGGCGAGGAACGACCGGACGGCGTCGAGCCGGCCCATCATGGCCGCGCAGAAGATGTCGATCCGCGCCCCGTGCTCGAGCAGGAACTCGACGATGTCGCGGCGGCCCATGTGCGAGGCCCCGCCCAGGCCGCTCTCCCAGTCGCCGCCGCCCCAGTCGATCGACGGCGTTGATGAGCATCGGCTCCTTCTCGAGGAGCTGCTTCGTCATCTCCAGGTCGGAGTGGGCGTAGATGACGAAGTCCTGCACGAGCAGCCGGGCGATCTGCGGCTTCTTCCACGAGGGCTTGAAGCCGGGCGCGGGGTAGTCGCGCTCGAAGCTCGCCTCGACGGGGCCGGGCGCGGCCGGCGCGGCGGGCTTGTCGTCGGCCGGGGGCGGGCCGGATGCGGAGCCGAGCACGAGGCCCGCGCCCAGCTCGGTGAAGACGCGGCGGGAGATCGGGTCCGGCATGGCTGGTCCTCGGGCGTGTGGTCCGTGCGCGGTTCGGGGCGGACGCTCCCCCGATTCTCGCGCCGGGCGACGCTCGCGGCCAGCCCGTTCTCCCCGGCCGGGGGTTGCGCCCTGGCCCGGGCCGCGTCCGCGGGATACGCTCCATTTTGCTAACAACGCGGCTCGACGCGGGTGCCCGCCCATGACGTCTCGGTCCATCCTCCCGACCCTGCTGATCGCCCTGGCGACGGTCGCGCCGGCATGGGCCGGCGATCCGGGTGGGCGCGAAGGCCTTCGACGCCGAGGTCGCGCCGATCCTGGCCCGGCGGTGCCTCGACTGCCACTCCGGCCCCGACGCCGAAGGGGAAGCTCGACCTCTCGCGCGCGCGCCGCGGCGCTCGGCGGCGGCGAGGACGGCCCGGCGATCGTCGCCGGCAAGCCCGACGAGAGCCTGCTCTGGGAGCAGGTCGAGGCCGACGAGATGCCGCCCGAAGTCGCCGCTGCCCGACGGCCGAGAAGGCCGCGCTCCGGCGCTGGATCGCCGGCGGGCGCGGCCTGGGGGACCGACCCGATCGACCCCTACCAGGTCACGACCGACCCGCCGCGCCGGCCGCGACTGGTGGTCGCTCCAGCCGGTCCGCCGGCCGACGCCGCCCGCGGTCGACGCGGGCCGGCTGGGTCCGCAACTCCGATCGACGCGTTCGTCCTCCAGAAGCTCGAAGCCGACGGGCTCGCGCCCGCGCCCGAGGCCGACCGCCGGACGCTCGATCCGCCGCCTCAGCTTCGACCTGACCGGCCTGCCGCCGACGCCCGAGGAGGTCGACGCGTTCGTCGCCGACCGCTCGCCCGACGCCTACGAGCGGCTGGTCGATCGCTATCTCGCGTCGCCGCAGTACGGCGTCCGCTGGGCGCGGTGGTGGCTCGACCTGGCCCGCTTCGGCGAGAGCAACGGGTTCGAGTTCGACGAGTTCCGCCCGAACGCCTGGCGCTATCGCGACTGGGTCGTCGACGCCCTCAACCGCGACCTGCCCTACGACGAGTTCGCCCGCCTCCAGCTCGCCGGCGACGTGCTCCGGCCCGACGACCCCGCGGCCGATCGAGGCGACCGGCTTCCTCGTCGCCGGCGCCTATCGACACGCGTCGGGCCAGAACCAGCATGAGCGAGGCCATGAAGGCGGTCGTCCGGCAGCGACGAGCTGGAGGACCTCGTCGGCACCGTCGGCCAGACGTTCCTCGGCCTGACCGTCAACTGCGCCCGCTGCCACGACCACAAGTTCGACCCGATCCGGCAGGTCGAGTACTACCGCCTCGCCTCGGCCCTCGGCGGCGTCCGCCACGGCGAGCGCGACCTGTCGGCGATCGACGCCGGAGACGACCGAGCCGTCGCGGAAGATCGACGACGCTCGACGCGAAGCTGCGTCGGCCATCGAGGCCCCGGCGCGGCACGAAGGTCGTCGCGGCGATCAAGGCCGCCGCGAAGCCGGTCCCCGACGCCGCTCGCGGCCTGGGACTTCGACCGCGGTCCCGACGACCGCATCGGCGCGCTCGACGGTCACGCTCCAGGGCGGCGCGACCCTGACGCCCGAGGGCCTCCGGCTCGACGGCAAGACCGGCTTCGCCGTCGACGCCCCCGCTGACCGCGCGACCTGAAGGCCAAGACGCTCGAGGCCTGGGTGCGGCTCGACAACCTCGACCAGCGCGGCGGCGGCGTGATCAGCGTCCAGACCGCCCGACGGGGCGCGTCTTCGACGCGATCGTCTTCGGCGAGCAGGAGCCCGGCCGCTGGATGGCCGGCAGCGAGGGCTTCCGCCGCACCAAGAGCGTCGGCGGCGACGCCGAGACCGAGGCCGACCGCGACGGCCGGTCCACGTCGCGATCACCTACGCCGAGGACGGCACGATCGCGGCTCTACCGCGACGGCCAGCCCTATGGCACGCCCTACAAGTCGTCGGGCCCGGTCGACGTTCCCGGCCGGCGAGGCGCAGGTCGTCTTCGGCCTCCGGCACGCCCCGGCCGGCGGCAACCGGATGCTCGCCGGGACGATCGTCCGGGCCCGGCTCTACGACCGGGCGCTCGACCCGGCCGAGGTCGCCGCCTCGGCCGGCCGCGTTCGGCGACTACGTCGACCCCGCGGCGATCGCCGCGGCCCTGCCCGCCGACCGCCGCGCGGAGCGCGCCGCGGCTCCTCGCGCGAGATCGAGCGGCTCCGGTCGTCGAGCGCGCGGCCGAGCCGCACAAGGCCTACGCCGTCGTCGCCGCGCGAGCCGGCGGCGACGCACGTCCAGCTCCGCGGCAACCCCGCGCAGCCCGGCGAGGTCGTCTCGGCCGGCGGCGTCGCGGCCGTGGCCGGGCCGGACGCCGACTTCGGCCTGCCGCCCGACGCCCCCGAGGCCGAGCGGCGCGAGCGGCTGGCCGCCTGGATCACCGACCCGCGCAATCCGCTGTTCGCCCGCGTCATCGTCAACCGGCTCTGGCAGGCCCACTTCGGCGCGGGCCTGGTCGAGACGCCCAGCGACCTCGGCTTCAACGGCGGCCGGCCCGTCGCACCCCGAGCTGCTCGACTGGCTGGCCTCCGAGCTGGTCGCGCAGCGGCTGGAGCCTCAAGGCGATGCACCGGCTGATCGTCACCTCGGCCGCCTATCGCCAGTCGTCGCGGCCCGACCCGGCGGCGCTGCGAGCGTCGACGCCGGCGACCGCCTGCTCTGGCGCAAGGCCCCGACGCGGCTCGAGGCCGAGATGGTCCGCGACGCGATGCTCGCCGTCTCCGGCACGCTCGACCCGCGGCTCGGCGGGCCCGAGCTTCCGCGACCACGACATCGTCAAGGCGCCCGGGCACGCCCGCCATCCTCTACGTCGCCGGTCGACCCGTCGACGCCCGGGTCTCGACCGCCGGACGCTCTACCGCGCCTGGGCCCGCGGCGGCCGGAGCGCGTTGCTCGACGCCTTCGACTGCCCCGACCCCTCGACCACCGCGCCCCGCCGCGCCGTCACGACCACGCCGCTCCAGGCCCTGGCGCTGCTGAACAACGCCCTGGTCCTCCACCTGGCCGACGCCTTCGCCGCCCGGCTGGCGCGCGAGGCCGGCGCCGACGCCGGCGCGGCAGGTCGAGCGCGCCTACCGGCTCGCCTTCGGCCGGCGCCCGACGCCCGACGAGCGCAGCGCAGGCCGTGCAGGTCGTCGAGACGCTTCGGCGCCGCGACGCTGGCCCGGGCGATCTTCAACAGCAACGAGTTCCTCTACGTCGATTGAAGCGAAGCGCGCACGAGCGGAACGAGGCTGCCATGGACCGTCGCGACTTCTTCTCCTGGGTGCAGCCACGGCCTGGCCGGCGCCGCGGCCGCGTCGCCTGCTGCTCCGCGACGGCACGCTCCGGGCCGGCGTCCCCGGCGAGGCGAGCCCGCCCTGCCCGCACTTCGCCCCCGAAGGCCGACGCGCGCCATCCACATCTGCCTCGTGCGGCGCGATGAGCCACGTCGACACGTTCGACTACAAGCCGGGCCTGATCGCCGCGCACGGCAAGTCGCTCGACTCGTCGACGAGCGGCCCGACGTCTTCTTCGGCCAGGTCGGCCGGCTCCGCAAGCCCGACTGGGAGTTCCGCCAGCGCGGGCAGAGCGGGCTCTGGATCTCCGACCTGTTCCCGCACCTGGCCGAGGTGGCCGACGAGCTGACGGTGATCCGCTCGATGGTCGCCGAGACCTCGAACCACACGCCGGCGACGTTCCAGGAGAACAGCGGCTTCCGGCTCAACGGGTTCCCGGCGCTGGGCGCGTGGCTGAGCTACGGCCTGGGCAGCGAGTCCGACGACCTGCCGGCGTTCGTCGTGATCCCCGACGCCCGCGAGTTCCCCGCCGGCGGCGCGATCAACTGGACCAACGGCTTCCTGCCCGCCCGGCACCAGGGGGTCGTCATCCGGCCCGCAGGGCGAGCCGATCGACGACCTGTTCCCGGCCCGGCCGATCGCCGCCGGGCGCCGAGTCGCGCCGCGCGCGAGCTCGGTCGCGGCGATGAACCGCCGGCCACCTCGACGACGCACGCGCGGCGACGACGCCCTCGCCGCCCGCATCCGCGGCTACGAGCTGGCCGCGCGGATGCAGACGTCGGTCCCCGCGCGTCACCGACCTCGACGGCGAGCCGGCCGAGACGCTGCGCGCTCTACGGCGTCGACCGCCCCGAGACGGCCGACTTCGGCCGCGCCTGCCTGCTCGCCCGCCGGCTGCTGGAGCGCGGCGTGCGGTTCGTGCAGCTCTTCTCCGGCGGCACGTTCGGCAGCCCGCGGCGCAACTGGGACGGGCACGAGGACATGAAGGCCGAACCACGGCCAGGAGGCCCTGCGGATCGACCGGCCCGTCGCCGGCCTGCTCCGCGACCTCCGCCGCCGCGGCCTGCTCGACGACACGCTCGTGCTGTTCACGACCGAGTTCGGCCGGACGCCGTTCACCCAGTCGGCCGCCGACGTCGTCGGCACGGGCCGCGACCACAACCAGTACGGCTTCACGCGTCTGGCTGGCCGGCGCCGGCCTGAAGCACGGCATCGCCTACGGCGCGACCGACGAGATCGGCTGGAAGGCCGCCGAAGACGCCGTCACCTGGCCCGACTTCCACGCCACCGTCCTGCACCTGCTCGGCATCGACCACGAGCGGCTGACGTACTACCACAACGGCATCCGGCGCCGGCTGACGAACGTGCACGGCCAGGTGATCAAGCCGATCCTCGCCTGACTCGCCGCGAACGAAACCGGAAATTCATACTGCATTCACGGTTTCATCACGCGACGTCTTTATACTCCGAGACCTCCTAGTGTCCGGGTGGTCAGAGCGCCGTCGTCGAGGACGAGCGCGGGGGCCATGCCGGACTTTAGCTATTTCCCCCGTGGGAAAGTGGCCCTCTTCCATCTCTCCCCGAGCCCCCCTAAAGGAGTCAGAACCCCATGAGTTGCCCCGCCCTCCGTGCGCCGCGACGCGGCTTCACGTTGATCGAGCTGCTGGTCGTCATCGCCATCATCGCCGTGCTGATCGCGCTCCTGCTGCCGGCCGTCCAGGCGGCGCGCGAGGCCGCGCGGCGCGCGCAGTGCACGAACAATCTCAAGCAGATCGCCCTGGCCGCGAACAACTACGAGTCGTCCAACGGCTGCTTCCCGTCGGGCTCCTACTCGAACTTCAACGGCGGCCCGCCGGGCTCGACGTCGTCGACCTGTGCGACCGGCGTCGTCAAGTGCAAGTATGTCGAGAACCACAGCGTCTTCGTCCGCATGCTGCCGTTCACGGAGCAGGCGCCGATGTACAACGCGGTGAACTTCAACCTGAATTCGGGCAACTGGGAGAACCTGACGATCTGCGGCGTGCAGCTCAGCATCCTGACGTGCCCGAGCGAGCCGAGCACCCTGCCGAGCATCATCTCGTCGACCACGCCCTCGGCCGCGTTCAACACGTTCAACATCACGGCCCTGCCGGCGGGGACGTGGTACCAGTACTTCACCAGCTACGCGGGCAACGCGGGGACGTGGGACTTCGGCTACAACACGACGTACAACAGCGCGCCGAGCTCGGCATGTACAACGGGACGATCTACAACGAGGGCACGATCACGATCGCGCAGGTCACCGACGGGACGAGCAACACGTTCCTGTTCGGCGAGCACAGCCGGTTCGCCCTGCAGAAGGCCGGGAACGGCTACATCAACTCGGACTGCTCGTGGAACTCGCCGCGGTACTACGACACGCTGTTCTGCACGATGTACCCGCCGAACGCGCCGACCTCGAAGAACTACTCGTACTACTACCCCGAGGACGCGGCGGGGAACCACCCCGGCGGCGTGAACATGGCGTTCTGCGACGGCTCGGTCCGGTTCATCAAGAACACGATCAATAGCTGGACGATCAGCGGGGCGAACAAGAGCAGCTACGGCGACTACTATCCCGACGGGGTGATCGCGGGCAGCGGTTCTTCGAATCCGCCCTACGTCTGGCAGTACGGGACGGCCGTGCCGGGCGTGTACCAGATGCTCTCGACCCGCAACGGCGGCGAGGTCCTGAGCGCCGACCAGTATTGATCCCCGGGCCTGGGATAGGACCCGACCTTAACGCGGGCGGCGGGCCGGGAGTGATCCCGACCCGCCGCCGCATCACGGATCGAGGACTCATGATCAAGCGACTCTTCCTGGCGATTGCCGCCTCGACTGGCGTCGCCGGTTGCTCGGGAGACGGCTCGACCGGGCAGGCTTCGGCCAATGGGCCGCACGGGGGCGTCCTCGTGGGCCTGCCGGGCGAGGCCGGATTCGCCGAGGTGTTCACCGAGGATGCCCCGGCCAAGGGCCAGCGGCGCGGCGCGCCGAAGGCGATCGTCGCCTATTTCCTCGCCCCCGACATGAAGTCCGCCCTGAGCCCGGCACCCGCCGACGTCGTCGTGAAGATCGGCGGGCCCGACGGCGCGGCGCGGTGAATCTCAGCCCGGCACCCGAGCCGAAGGACCCGGCCGGTGCCGGCCGATTCGCGTCGAAAGTCGGCGACTTCGACCTGGGCGGCCGCACTGCCGAGCTGTCCGCGGACGTGGGCGGGAAGAAGCTCGCCCAGGAGTTCGTCGGCCCGCGCTGAGGCGGGCCGTCGGGCGACGTTGTTCAGTCGCGGGCGCGCGGCCGGTCGCGGCCGACGGCCTTCGCGCGCTCGAGGCGGGCCGCGAGGTCCGAATTCGACTCGCGGAGCGTGTCCAGGCTCGTGCGGAGCCACGCGTTCTCGTCGAGCAGGCGCATCACCATGTCGCGGAGCGTCACGAGATCCTCGTCGTGGGCCCGGCCGGGCTGCGGCAGGATCGCGGATGGCATAGCGGGGCGACCTCCAGGTAGGGCGGACGTCCGTCCAGCCGTCCGAAAGGTTATGCCAAAGGCGGGCCTCCGGATCAAGGTGCGCGCCACGGCCCCGGGGCGAGTGGCGCGGCGGCCGAAGCCGGCGAGCGAGCCCATGCGCATCTTCATAAAGTCCACGTGGGACTTACATTCGGACGTTCTCTCGGCGTGCCTTGGCCGACCGGCGGCGGCGCCGACGCACTTGCGGAATTCTCTCCGTACCGCCCGGCCGGGCACCCCGTCGGCCGGCCGGCCTGGGATTGCCAACCGGGTGACGATGCCGAGACGAAGATAAGGAAAACCTCGCGCAGGTTTCACGCGCACTTAAAAAATCAAACTTGTCTCCCAGCTATCATACGCACCCCACGACGTCTGGTCGACGCCGATCGGAATGACCAACCCCATCGCCGAGGTAGACCATGAGACGCAAGGGTTTCACGCTGATCGAGTTGCTGGTGGTGATCGCGATCATCGCCGTGTTGATCGCTCTGCTGTTGCCCGCGGTCCAGGCCGCACGCGAGGCTGCGCGGCGGATCTCATGCACGAACAACCTCAAGCAGATGGGGCTGGGCCTGCACAACTACGAGAGCACCAACGGCGCGTTCCCGCCGTGCACGATCCTGGTCTACTCGTCGTTGACCGCGACCAAGCCGGTCTGGCAGGGCTCGTGGAGCGTGAACGCGCGGATCGCCCCGTTCATGGAGCTGGGGCCGCTCTACAACGCGATCAACTTCTCGGGCACGTACAGCGACCCGCCGAACACGACGGTGGCGTTCACGCCCGTCAAGTTCTTCTTCTGCCCGAGCGACCCGGGCCCGTTGCGGGACGACGCGACCTTGCTGAACACCGGCGACGCGACCGCGAGTTATGGGCAGGTGGTGGGCGACTGGTACGTCTGGGCCAACGGCGGCCCGGTGAACCGCAGCGCCTTCGGGCCGAACTTCTCGCGGACGCTCGCCCAGTTCACCGACGGCCTGAGCAACACCCTGGCGGCCTCGGAGGGATACATCGGCCACCTCCAGGCGCGGGCCTGCTACACGGCGCCGACCTCTCCGCGCGGGTATGTCGCCGACGACCGTGCCCGACTCCCGACGTCTCGGTCGCGACCCTCGCGACGCTCCTGTCCGCCTGCTCCGGCTCCTCGCGGTTCGGGCAGAAGGCGGGGCACACGCGGTGGACAAACGGCGGCGTGTACTACTCGGGCATCACCACGGCCGTCCCGCCGAACACGGTCGTCACATACCCCGGGTTCAGCGGCCCGTTCGACTGGGTGAGCATCGACGAGAACAACGGCGGGCCGACGTATGCCTCGCTCTCTGCCAGCAGCTACCATCCCGGCGGCGTGAACGCGCTGCTGGCCGACGGCTCGGTCCGGTTCATCAAGAACACGATCAACCCCTTCACCTGGCGGGCGCTCGGCACGATCGCCGGTGGCGAGGTGATCTCGGCCGACTCATACTGAGTCGCCAAGTGGAAGGCACACTTCTCACCGGAGGAACATCCATGACGAACACGAGTCGACTGTTGATCGCCGCGACGCTCATCCTCGTCCCCGCCGCGGCGCTCGCCGCCGAGGACGTCCGCACGGCCGCGTCGGCCACGCCCGAGGGGGCGTTCGTCGTCAAGCCGTACCTCCAGATCGGCTCGGCGCCGGCGACGGGGACTCTGTCGCTGCTCTGGCACGCCGCCGACGCCGACGCCGACTGGTCGGTCGAGTACGCAGACCGGGCAGGATCGCCCCTGGACGAAGGCCGACGGCGCCGACGTCGCGGCGGGTCGCCGTTGACGGGATCGAGCCGCACCGGGTCTACCGCGCGACGCTGACCGGCCTCGAGCCGGGCGGCGCGTTCCGCTACCGCGTGCTCAAGGGCGGCGAGGTCGTCTTCTCGGCCGAGGCCCGCGCGCCGAAGGCGGCCGACCAGCCCTACCGCTTCGTGGCCTTCGGCGACTGCGGCGCGGGCACGCCCGAGCAGAAGCCGCTGGCCTACCGGGCGTTCCAGGCCAAGCCCGACCTCGTGGTGATCCCCGGCGACATCGTCTACGAGCGCGGCCTGATCTCCGAGTACCGCGAGAAGTTCTGGCCCGTCTACAACGCCGACGATCCCTCCGCCGACGGCGTGCCGCTGCTCCGCTCGACCCTCGTTCGTCGCCGCGCCGGGCAACCACGACACCGACACCCGCGACCTGGACAAGTATCCCGACGCCCTCGCCTATTTCCTCTACTGGGACCAGCCGCTCAACGGCCCGCTCGGCAAGGAGGGCGGGCCGTTCGTCCCGGCGCTGAAGGCCTCCGAGGCGAATCGCAGGGCGTTCGTCGAGGCCGCCGGCGACGCCTACCCGCGGATGACGAACTTCTCGTTCGACTACGGCAACGCCCACTGGACGATCGTCGACTCCAACCCCTACGTCGACTGGACCGACGCGGACCTGAAGGAGTGGGTCGCCGACGACCTGGCCGCCGCCAAGGACGCCACCTGGCGGTTCGTCGCCTTCCACCACCCCGGGCTTCAACTCGTCCCGCGAGCACTTCGAGCAGCAGCAGATGCGCCTGCTGGCGCCGATCGCTCGAGGCGGGCAAGGTCGACGTCGTCTTCAACGGCCACGTCCACAACTACCAGCGGTCGTATCCCGCTGCGGTTCGTGCCCGACAAGCAGGGTACGCTCCTGCTCGGCGGCCGCGACGGCAAGACGCTCCGCGGCCGGGTCGTCAACGGCCGCTGGACGCTCGACAAGAGCGTTCGACGGCAAGACCGACACCACGCCCGACGGCGTGATCTACGTCGTCACCGGCGCCGGCGGGCAGCACCTCTACAACCCCGAGCAGAACGACGACCCCGACTCCTGGCAGAAGTTCACCGACAAGTTCGTCTCCAAGGTCCACTCGCTGACCGTGGCCGACGTCGACGGCACGACGCTGACCGTCCGCCAGCTCGCGGCCGACGGCACGGAGCTGGACCGGTTCGTGATCACGAAGCCCGGCGCCTCGGCCGCGGCGGGGCCGCGCTGATCGCCGGTCGGTCCAGGTCTTGATGAAGCGAAGGGAGCCGCCTCCCTCGGCATTCACGCCGGGGGATGGCGGCTCCGTGCTTTGCCGCGCTGGGACATTGCGGACGGCGGCGGTATTACGATAATGTCGCTCGTAACACCAGGCCTCTCGACCACGAGGCACGCATGACCCGGCACTTCCGTCTTCACTCCGCACTCTTCACTCCACGCCCAGCTCCGGAGGGAGTGCGGAGTGAAGAGTGCGGAGTGAAGACAGGAGGGGCGCGCCGGGCTTTCACGCTGATCGAACTGCTCGTGGTGATCGCGACCATCGGCGTGCTGACCGGGCTGCTCCTGCCGGCGGTCCAGAACGCGCGCGAGGCGGCGCGGCGGATGCAGTGCCAGTCGAACCTGCACCAGATCGGCCTGGGCACCATGCAGTACTTCGACGCCTGGAACGGCCAGTTCTTCCTCCACCACCCGTTCGACGCCGACAGCCTGTCGCAGGTCGGCGCGGCCGAGTCGTTCGCGGAGATCTACTGGGAGGACAAGATCATGCCGTTCGTCAACCCGGCGTACGCGAACGAGGCGATCGCCAGGGGCGGCATTCAGGTCGCCGACGAGCGGATCTATCGCTGCCCGGCCGACACCTCGATCCCCCGGCCGTACGCCAACGCCGACGGCTCGATCGACGGCATCGCCGACCGCGCGAGCTACCTGCTGAACTCGCAGCTCAGCCACAGGACGATCCGCTACGGACGCTGGTCGTTCCCGCGGTTCCAGAACGAGATCGGCAGCTCGAACTTCGTGGCGTACAACGAGCGGAACGCCCTCGGGATCCTCCAGGACACGGCGGACGCGGGCGACTCGCGGCAGGACGATTACGACATCTGGCTCGGGACGATCGTCCTGGACCGGTGGATCCCGTGGAACCGCCACGGGCAGTCGAACGTGCTCTACCTCGACGGCCACGCCCGGTCGATCTCGCGGGCCGACGCGTTGATCGGGATGTATCCGGGCGGCGTGTCGTATCCGGACACGCGGTTTTATCCCTGAGGCCTCGTGCTCACCGCGCGGCCGGCGGCGGCCCGTGCATGACCGGCGGCAGGTACGCAGGCCTCGCGGTGTCGACCGGGCCGACCTCGCCCGGCGGGTGCAGCACCGCGACCTCCTGTGCCGGGTAGCCCAGCGCGTGGAAGAGATAGAACCCGGCGCGGTTGTACTCGGCGACGGTCGTGAAGTACTCGTCGAATGAGATCCACATCAACTGCAGGGCGAAGACCGCCTCCTGCGGGCGGTTGATCAGGACGAGCTCGTCGGCGAACCGCTCGGTCTGGCGGAGGCCCTCGAGATTGCCGTTGAATGTGATCATGGCCTCGCGGAGCGACCGCTCGGCCTGCATGACGCGGGCCGCCGCCGACTGGAGCTCGGCGTGGGCCCGGGTGACCTCGGCGGCCACGCGGTCCTGGGTGCGGAAGAGGTCGATGACGGCGCGCGACTGGTCGCCGCGCTGCTTCTTGATCCGCGCCAGGTTGCCGATGCCGAAGCCTTCGAGCTGCCAGATGAGCTGGTAGCTCAGGTCGTCGCGGCCGCGCCACTGGTTCAGGCTCTTGTTCTGACCGAGGCCGAAGATGCCGGCCTGGAGCTGCTCGTTGGGGGACGACAGTCCGCCGATCAAGACGTTTGGCAGGAGCGGGCGCATCTTCTCGCGGCGGACCCGCGCCTCGGCCGCGTCGAGCAGCGCCCGGCGCGAGGCGAGCTCGGGCCGGTTCCTCAGGGCGACCTCCATCAGGTCGTCGAGCGTGCGAGCCGGGTCGATGAGCGTCACCTGGAGGTGGTCGTGCTCCAGCGGCACGACGACGGCGCGGGGGTCGAGGCGGAGGACCTGGGTCAGGTCGGCGGAGTGGGTGCGCCAGGCCTGCCGGGCCGAGGTGGCGCGCTGCTCGAGGTCGGCGACGAAGTTCCGCGCCCGGTCGACCTCGAAGCGGGGCACCAGGTCGCGGCTCAGGGCGGCGATCCGGCCGATGAGCTCGTGCCCGCGCGAGATGCAGTAGAGGGTCGCCGTGTACTTGCCGCGCGAGCGATGGACCTCGAAGTAGTGGTTCGCCGTCTGGAGCAGGGCGTCGTTCTTCGCCCGCTGCAGGTCCCAGTGCTTCGAATCCAGCTCGCGGCGGGCGACCAGCGGCTCGAAGTAGGCGTCGGTGAGGTTGAGCATCTGCCACATGCCGGTGCCGCCGTAGAAGAAGTTGACGCTGGGGGCGGTCATGATGCCCTTGTTGAAGTCGGGCCCGCCGCCGTCGTGGCGGACGTAGTCGAAGCCGATCGTGAGCCAGGGGATCCAGAGCACCTTGGCGCGCGTGAGCCGGGCCTCGGCCACCCAGATGCTGGCCTGCGCCGCGTCGACGATCAGCGGCCGCGCGTCGGAGAGCCGCAGGGCCGTGGCGAGGTTGATCGGCAGCGGCAGCTCCGTCGGCTCGAGCGGCGCCGGGTCGAGCTCGGCGGTGGCCATCAGGTCGCCCGACGGGCTCACGGTCGGGGCCGGTCTCGGCACCGGGCGGGCCGGGGGATTGCCGAGCTGGGCGCGGTCGAGCCGGGCGGCGACGGCAGCCGTCGCGGGCAGGAGGAATCGCGCCCGAGTCACGGCACGGTCGGCGCGAGGCCTCGCGGGCGCCTGGGCCGCGCACGGCGTCGGCGCGGCTCCGCAGCTCAGCGAGGCCACCGCGAGGATCGTCACCCAGGCCGATCGTCCCATGAACGCCATTCCCTCCGCGCGGGGAGCGATCGCCGCGAGGACCGCGCAACCCCGAAGGGTCATCGGCTCGTCGCGTCGCGCGGGATCATCCGATTTGCGCGATCGTGACGATTATCCGCGTCGAGTCGGAGGCGCGGGTCATGCCCTGCGCCTGGCCGTCGGCTTGTACGGATACTTCGCCCCGGTGAACTCATAGATCGACGTGTCGGGGAGGCCGAGCAGGTGGCCTTTGGTGCCGGGCGAGTTCGGGACGATGTAATCGAGGACCGCGGGGAACGTCGCGGGGTTGTATCGCACCCGCTGGAAGACCCCCCCCGGCCCGGGAATTGCGATGCCGGGCGAGCCGTTGAAGTCGAAGACGAAGCCCGCGGAGACGGCGGGCTTCACGGGGTAATACTTCGTGGTCAGCGCGTAGAAGACGATGACCTGGCCGGGCTTCCACTGCTGGTTCCCCGCGAGGATCGGGAAGGCGTTGTGGCCGCCGGTCAGGCCGACGGTGAAGCCGCTGCTCGCGTCGAACGTCTGCGCCGTGCTGTTCCGCACCGTCACGAAGAAGACGTTGATGAGCTTGCCGGCCGGCGGCGGGCCCGGCTGGACCAGCACCTGCTGGAACGGCGGGTTGAGCCGCGCGTTGAACGGCGTCGGGTTGGTGATCCTCATCAAGTTGAACCGGGTCGCGAGCGGCACACCGGTGGGGGACGTCGGGATGGGCGTGACGTCGATGGCGCGCACCGTCGGGCCGAAGGCGCTGAGCAGTTGCTTCGCCTCGAATCGCTCGAGGCGGGGACGAAATCGTGAGCGCTCGCGTCGCCGCACGGGCGGACCCTCCCTGGGACGGATCAGCGGAGCCGGGCCGTGACCGTGCGGTCCTTGCCGTCGCCCGCCGTGCGCACGCTCATCGTGAGGACGTTGTCGGGCGCCGCGTTGGCGACGATCCACGCGAGGTTCCCGCGCTCGGCCGTGGCGTAGCCGTTGATCGAGCGGATCACGTCACCGACCTTGAGCCCGGCCTTCTCGGCCGCGGTGCCGGGATGGACGCGTGAGACCTTGATGCCGCGGACGCCCTTGTCCTCGGCCGCCGCCTCCTCGTCGATGCCGAGGTCGCGGGCCGGCGTGGGCGGCTTGATCGGCTCGCGCGGGGCGGGCGGGACGAACGGGTCGCCGTCGCGCAGCGGCGCCGTGTCGGCGGGATCGGCACCGGGCGCGGCGTCGTCCTGCGAGGGCGCCGACGCGAACGGGGCGAACAGGGTCTCAGGATACTGCAGGGACCCCGTGTAGCCGCCGAAGCCGACGTTCGGCGTATCCCGCTCCCTGGCGACCTCGTCGCGCACGGCGAGCGGTCCGACCGGCCCGAACACGTTCGGGCAGGCGGGCGTGGGCGCCCCGGGCCCTCCGAAGTAGGGGAACGGCTGCTCCGGACAGAACCGCCGGAGCTGCGGCCCCGGGTGGAGGTAGCCGGGCCCGCCATAGAACGGATATCCGCCGTTCGGGCCGGTGCCGATCGCGTCGCCGCCGTAGCCGTAGCCCAGGTGATACTTGAGGCCGAAGCCCTGGTAGCCCGGCCCGGCGGGCGGGGGTGGCGGCGGCGGTGCCTGCCCGCGGGCCGCGACCGGCGGCCACGCGCACACCCAGGCCAGGGTCAGCAAGGGCAGCGTCGATGTTTTTATGAGATGACGCATGAATTTCGACTCTTATCTTCGTTGGGTGGACGCCGCCCGACGTGCCTCGGGCTCACCGCGTGGCCGGCGGCGGCCCGTAGCCGACGGGCGGCAGGTAGCCGGGCCGCACGGTGTCGACCGGCGTGACGTCGCCCGGCGGACGGAGCACGGCCACCTCGCGGCCGGGTAGCCGAGCGCGTGGAACATGTGGAACTGGGCCCGGTTGTACTCCGCGACGGTCGAGAAGTACTCGTCGAGCGAGAGCTTCATGAGCTGGAGCGCATACACGGCCTCCTGCGGCCGGGTGATGAGGACGAGGACGTCGCCGAACCGGGATGTCTGCTGGAGGCCCTCGAGGTTGCCGTTGAACGCGATGATCGACTCTCGCAGCGACCGTTCGGCCTGGCCCACCCGCGCCGCGGCCGACTGGACCTGCGGCGTGGGCGCGGGTGACGTCGCCGGCGATGCCGTCCTGGGCCTTGAAGAACTCGATGACGGCCTCCGACTGCATCCCGCGCGCCTCCTTGATCCGCGCCAGGTTGCCGATCCCGAAGGCCTCGAGCTGCCAGAGCGGCTGATAGCTCAGGTCGGAGCGGCCGAACCACTGGTTCAGGCTGCTGTTCTGCCCGAGCCCGAAGATGCCCGCCTGGATCGCCTCGTAGGGCGTCTGGAAGCCGTTGATCATCAGCGTCGGCGTCAGCGGCCGTGCCTTCTCGCGGCGGAGGATCGCGATCGATTCCTGCACGAGCGCCTGGTTCATCGCCAGCTCGGGCCGGTTCGTCGAGCGCGACGGGGAGCAGGTCGTCGAGCGTGCGAGCCGGGTCGATTAGCGTGACCTGGAGGTGGTCGTGCTCCAGCGGCACGACGACGGCGCGGGGGTCGAGGCGGAGGACCTGCGTCAGGTCGGCCGAGTGCGTGCGCCAGGCCTGGCGGGCCGAGGTGGCGCGCTGCTCGAGGTCGGCCAGGAGGTTACGCGCCCGGTCGACCTCGACCCTCGGCACGAGGTCGCGGCTCAGGCTGGCGATCCGGGCGACCAGCTCGTGTCCGCGCGTGACGGCGTAGAGGGTGCCGGCGTACATGCCGCGGGCGCGGTGGACCTCGAAGTAGGCCTCGGCGGTCTGGAGCAGCGCGTCGTTCTTGGCCCGCTGCACCTCCCAGTGCGCCGCGTTCAGGGCCTGCCGCGCCGCCAGGGCGCGAAGAGTGCGTCGGTCAGCGGCACGTTCTGCCACATGCCGCCGCCGGCCCAGAAGAAGTTGACGCTGGGGGCGGTCATGATGCCCTTGTTGAAGTCGGGCCCGCCGCCGTCGTGGCGGATGTAGTCGAAGCCCATGTTGAGCGCGGGCACCCAGAGCACCTTGGCGCGCGTGAGCTGGCCCTCCGCCACCCAGACGCTCGCCTGCGCCGCGGCGACGATGAGCGGCCGCGCGTCGGAGAGCCGGAGCGCCGTGGCGAGGTTGATCGGGAACTGGAGGTCGCCGGGCGCCAGCGGCGCCGGGTCGAGATCGGCGGTCGACGCCAGGTCGTGAGGCTGGGTGGGCGCCGGCAATGCCGGGGGCAGGGGCGCGGGGTCCTGGGCGCGTTCGATCCGCGCCGCCGCCGCGGCCGTGCCCGGCAACAGGAACCGGCCCGCACGCGTGACCGCCGGGTCGGGGCTCGCCGGCAGGATCTGCGCGGCGCACGCCGCGGGTCGGGCCAGCAGCGCGATGGCCCCGACGATCACGGCCCAGGCGGATCGTCCCATGATCCCCATGCCCCCTCCCTGACTGCCTACCGAGGCGCGACGACCCACACGGCCGACCCCGCCAGGTCGGGCCTTCGGGATTCATCGGCTCGTCGGGGTCGCGAGGATCAGGCGAAGTTTTCCGGCGCGATCGGGTTCCCGGCGCGTCCGCCAGGGCCTATCTCACGATCTGCCTTGTGCTTTGTGCCTTGTGTATTTCCCGTCGGGAAGGCAGGAAAGCACAAAGCACAAGGCACAGGGCGGAAAAGAAGGACGGCGAGCGAGCCGCCGACCTCAGGGTGTCTTCGCGTTTGGCTTCTCGACCTGAACCGGACCGCCGTCGGTGAGGATCGACAGGTCGGCGAGGATCGCCTGCTCCGAGCCGTCGAACGGCACCCACGGCTCCTCGGTCGAGCCGTCGCCGGCCGAGCGGACGCGGCGGTTGGTGACCTCGATCCACTCGCCGTTGTTGACGCCGGTCTGGATCTCCGTCCGCACCGACTTGCCGCCCTCATAGAGGTAGCAGAACGACTGGCCGCCGCTGTAGGTGACGACCTCGACGGGCAGCGCCCTGCAGTTGGGCCGCTCGATGATGACCTCGCCGTAGGCGTACATGCCCGGCAGGATCTGGGCGTCGGTGTTGTGCAGGTCGATCTCGGCGCGGAGCGTGCGGCTCTTGACGTTCAGCGCCCACGACGTCCGCGTCACGCTGGCGCGGATCGGCTGGTCGCGGAACGCCTTCACGAGCACGCTCGCCTTCGTTCCGTTCGGCACGTAGTTGGCGTCGGCCTCGGGCACGTCGACGAAGACGCGGACGACGTCGGTCCGCGCGACGACGAAGATCGGCGCGGCCCGGTCCGACGAGACGTCGGGCGCGTGGCGGCCGGCCGAGGGGTCGCCGGTTGCGGGCAGCACGAAGTCGCCGGTGTTGGCGTTGCGGGCCACGATGATCCCGTCGTAGGGCGCCGTGAGCGTGAGGTAGCCGACCCACGCCGCCAGCCGCCGCTCGTCGCTCTGCGCCGCGAGGAGCTGCGCCTGCGCCACAAGGACGTCGGCCTTGGCCCGCTCCAGCCCGGCCTCGCGTGCAAGCTGGTCGGCGACGGTGGCCTCGATCGCGGCCTTCTGGGCCTCATAAGACGCGATGTCGGCCTTGTGCTGCTTCTCGGATTCGAGCAGGACCTGCGGCGAGACGACGCCCCGGTCGCTCTCGCGGCGGAGCCGCTTCACCTCCGAGTCCCAGCGCTCGACGATGGCCGCGAACTTGGCGAGCGACGCCCTCGCCTCCGAGACGCGCGCCTTCGCCGCCGCGACCTCGGCGGCGGCCACGTCGACCTGCTTGAGGAACATCGTGATCTTGGCCTTCGCGACCTCCACGTCGGCCTTCTTCGTCTCGTAGTCCTCGCGCACCTCGGGCACGAAGAGGGTCGCGAGCAGGTCGCCCTTCTTCACCTTGTCGCCGATGTCAAGCACCCACTTCTCGATGTAGGCCGTCAGCTTCGGATAGATCGGCGTCTGCTCATACGCATCGACGAAGCTCGGCTGCCCGACGGTCCGGACGATCGTGCGGACCGTCGGGCGGACGAGCGCGACGGTCGGCGGCGTGGCGACGCTCTTGACCTCGGGCGGCGGGGCCTTGTGGCAGCCCGAGGCGGCGAGGACGGCCGCGATCCAGAGCGAGGGCCGCGGGCGAGGGGCGAGGCGCATCAGTGGGCTCCGGGGAAGGGGGGCGACTCCGCGGCCGCGTTCGGCGCGTGGCCGTCGTCGTGGACGTTGCTGTTGCCGTTCGCCAGCGGATGCACCGCGACGGCGCCGGGCGGGCCGCCGAGGATCTCGGGGTCGTAGTGCGGGCTGTCGACGTCGCCCGGGTAGACCGACGGCGTCCGCGCCGCCGCCTTGCCGATCAAGAGCGCGAAGATCGGCGGGACCATCAGCAGCGTCGCGAACGTCGACATCACCAGCCCGCCGATGACCGCCCGGCCGAGCGGGGCCTGCATCTCGCTGCCCTTCTCGAGCGCCAGGGCCATCGGCACCATGCCGATCGTCATCGCGCACGCCGTCATCAGGATCGGCCGCAGCCGGTCGCTCGCGCCGTTGATCGCCGCGTCGACCGAGTTCGAGCCCTCCTGCCAGTGGTTGTTGATGAACGTCACGAGCATGACCGAGTTCGACACCGAGACGCCCAGGCACATGATCGAGCCCATGAACGATTCGATGTTCAAGCGTCGTGTTCGTGAGGAAGAGGATCGTCGCGATCCCCGCGAGCACGCCCGGCACGGCGCCGATCGAGATCAGGGCCATCTTGCGGCGACTGGAAGTAGGCCGTCAGCAGCACGAGGATCACGAACACGGCGACGCCCAGGCCGATGCCCGAGCGACTGGAACATCTCGTCCATCGGCGGGAGCTGGCCCATCGGGATGACCCGCACGCCGCGCGGCGGCGCGCCGGCGGCGTCGATGGCCTTCGCGACCTGGACCGAGGCGCGGCCCATGTCCTCGCCCTCGACGTTCGCCGTCACGCGTCAGGTAGCGCTGGGACATCGACCGGTCGTACTCGCCGGGCCGGACGCTCTGGCGCACCGTCGCCACGTCGCGGATCATCAGGTTCACGAGCGGGTTCACCGACTCGACCGGCAGGGTCTCGATGTCGGTCGCCCTCGTCATCCGCGCCGGCGGCACGAGCACCTCGACGAGGTAGTCGAAGCCGGTCTTGATGTCGATCCAGTAGTTGGGCGAGAGGAACCGGGTCGACGACGTGGCCATGATGAGCGCCCGGCCGACGTCCTCGACGTTCACGCCGCTCAGGCCCGCCTTCTCGCGGTCGATGTCGACCTCGACGCTCGGGTAGTCGAGCGTCTGCTCGAACTGGACGTCGCGGAGGTAGGGGATCTTCCTCATCTCCGCGGCGACCTTCTCGGCGTGCTGCCGGGTCATCGCCATGTCGGTGCCGATGACCTCGACCGCGATCGGCGCCATCGAGCCGAAGCTCATGACCTCGGTCACGATGTCGCCCGGCTCGAAGCCGAACGTCGCCGTCTTCGCCTGCCGCTGCGCGACCTCCTTCGCAACGCCGCCCTGCTCGAGCCGCTTCGCCAGCCAGGGGACGACCTTCTCGGGCAGAACCTTGCGGAGCCGCTCGCGGAACGCGTCGAGCTTGATCCCGCTCCCGTCGCGAAACGCCACGCGGAGCTGGCCGTCGTCGGGCCCGCGCATGAACAGCAGCATGTTGTTGATGCCGAAGTTCGGCGCGACCTGGCCGACGAAGCCCATCGTGATCTCGATGTTCTCGGGCTTCGCCTCCTTCTCGATCTCCTCCAGGCACTTCAGCGCCATCTCGCGCGTCAGCTCGTAGTTCGAGCCCGCGGGCGGCCGGAACCGGAGCACGAACTCGCCCGAATCGACCTGCGGAAACAGCTCGGTCCCGACCTGCAATCCCAGCCCCCACAGGACCATGCGCGCACGCCGCGATGTAGATCGGCACCGTCAGCAGTCGCAGGCGTACGAGCGTGCTGACGCCCTTCGTGTAGACGCCGATCACCCGGTCGAACAGCCCGCGCTTCTGCTCCCCGCCGTGGCCCTTGTGCTTGAGCAAATACACGCACATGATCGGCACGAACGTGCTCGAGAGCAGGTACGACGAGATCATGGCGACGCCGACGCCAAGGGTCAGCGGCATGAAGAGCGACCGGAGCGGGTCGCCCATGATGAACGCGGGGATGAAGACCGAGAGGATGCACAGCAGCGCCAGCAGTCGCGGCACGGCCGTGATGTTGCCCGCGTGGAGGATCGCCGAGGCGAGCTTCGGCGTCCGCTCCATCTGGACGTGGACGTTCTCGATCGTCACCGTCGCCTCGTCGACGAGGATGCCGATCGCCAGCGCCATGCCACCGAGCGACATGATGTTGATCGTGTTCCCCGTCAGCCAGAGCCCGAACAGCGACCCGAGCAGGGCCAGCGGGATGTTCGAGACGACGACGATCACGCTCCGCCAGTCGCGGAGGAATAGCAGGATCATCAGCCCGGTCAGCGTCGCGCCGATGACGCCCTCGGTCGCGACGCTCCGCACGGCGGCGATTACCGTGGGCGACTCGTCGAACTCGAAGTTGACCGTCACGTCCTTGGGCACGACGTCGCGGAAGAGCTGCATCGACTTGCGGATGTCGGCCACGACCGTCAGCGTCGACGCGGTGTCCTTCTTGATGATCGGCAGGTAGACCGACTTCTTGCCGTTGACGAGCGCGTATCCATAGGTGATGTCAGTATCGTCCTGAAAGTTCGCCACGTCGCGGAGGTAGACGTTCTGCTGAAGCCTCAAGGGAATGCTGCCCAGCTTCTGGATGTCGACGACGGTCGCGTTGTTGGCGACGATCGGCATCGAGTCCTTGATGTAGACGTTGCCGGCCGGGACGACGGTGTTGCCCTTGGCCACGGCGTCGATGACGTGCTGGGGGTTCAGGTTGTACTGCTGGAGCTTGTCGGGGTTGACGTTGATCAGGATCGACCGCATGTTCGGGCCGAACGGCGAGATCGCGACGGTGCCCGGGACGTACTTCTGCACGAGCGGGCGGATGATGTTCTGGGCCAGGTCGCCCATCCGGCCGAGCGACGTCTCCTTGCTCTCCATCACGAGGTAGCCGACGGGGACGCTGCCGGCGTCCATGCGCATGATCATCGGCGGCAGCGTCCCCTTGGGCATCCACGACATGGCGCGGTCGGACATCGCCACGACCTGGGCCATCGCCTGGCCCATGTCGGTGCCGGGGAAGAACGAAAGCTCGCAGAGGGAGACCTGCTGGATGTTCCGCGTGTCGATGTCCGAGATGCCGTCGACGTACTGGAAGTAGAGTTCGAGCTGGTTGACGATGAACCCCTCCATCTGGGCGGGGCTCATGCCGACGTAGTCGAGGTAGACGTAGATCTTGGGCGTGTGCAGCGACGGGAAGATGTCGACCCGCATCTTGGTCAGGCCGAGGAGGCCGCCGCTGATCAGGGCCACGACCAGCATCATGGTCGTGACCGGTCGGCGCATGGCGAACACGATCGGATTCATGGCCCGTCTCCCCGTTCGACCCGTCTGCGGCCCGCCGTCGGGCCCTCAATTGTACATCCTATTGCGGCGAGTGTCCGGAATGGTAGGACACCGCGGCCGGCCTTTCTTGGAGTCCCCATGTTAATCCCGCGCGGCCAGCGGCCGCCATCGCCCCACGAGTGGGCAAACGGCTAAACTGGGTGCTCCAAACCCCACGAGGCTGAACTTATGACGACCCCGATCGACCTCCGCTCCGACACCGTCACGAAGCCCACCCCCGCCATGCGCAGGGCGATGGCCGAGGCCGAGGTCGGCGACGACGTCTACGGCGAGGATCCGACCGTCCTCGCCCTGGAGCACAAGACGGCCGAATTGCTCGGCAAGGAGGCGGCCCTGTTCGTCCCGTCGGGGACGATGGCCAACCAGATCGCCATCGGCGTCCACTGCGTGCCCGGCGACGAGGTGGTCTGCGGCGCCACGGCCCACGTCTACGTCTGGGAGGGCGGCGGCATCGCCCGGCTCTCCGGGGCGACCTCACGGACGGTCGAGTCGGACGGCGGGATGGTCACGCGAGGGTCGTTAGACGGGAAGATTCGCCCGGATGACGGCCACTACGTCCGCACCCGCCTCGTCTCCCTGGAAAACACGCACAATCGGGCAGGGGGGCGCGTGCATCCCTTGGAGGATGTCTCGGCCATCTCCCACTGGGCCCGCTCGAACGGCCTGGCCATGCACCTCGACGGGGCCCGCCTCATGAACGCCGTGGTCGCCTCGGGTGTCCCGGCTTCGGAATGGGGCCGCCATTTCGACACGGTGGCGATCTGCTTCTCGAAGGGCCTGGGCGCACCGGTCGGCTCGGCGATCGCGGGCCCTCGCGACCTGATCAGGAAGGCCCACCGATTGAGGAAAGTGTTCGGCGGAGGCATGCGCCAGGCCGGAATCCTCGCGGCCGCGGCGGTCCATGCGCTGGACCATCACGTCGAGCGATTGGCCGAGGACCATGCGAATGCTCGACTGTTAGCGTCGGCGGTAGAGGAGACCGAAGGCCTGTCGCTCGAGTCGGGGCCGGTCGAGACGAACTTGGTCTGGATCGCCGTCGATCCGGCGCTGGGGACGGCGGCCGAGGTCGTGTCGCGGCTCAGGTCGCAGGGGGTTCTCATCAGCGCCCTGGGGCCGCAGGTGGTGAGGGCTTGTACGCACCTGGACGTCTCGCGCGAGGAATGCGTCCGGGCGGCCGCGGCGATCCGGGGTATCGGCAGGTAAGGTCGCTCCCGCATCGCGAATGAGGTCACTCGCCATGCCCATCCCCCACCGCTGGGATCTATCCCCCACGGAAGCCCGCGCGCTCCAGACCGAGCTGGCCCATCAGGTCGACACCTCGACCCCTCTGACGAAGGGGGACGTCATCGCCGCCGCGGACGTGTCGATGGGCAAATATGACAAGAATCTCGCCGCCGCCGTGGTAGTCATGCGAGCCGACACGTTCGAGGTCATCGAGCGGGCCGGGGTCGTACGGCCGATCACGTATCCGTACGTGCCGGGACTGCTGTCGTTCCGCGAGATCCCGGCGCTGCTGGAAGTCTTTGAGACACGCATCAAGACGCCGTTCGACGTCGTGATGTGCGACGGCCAGGGGATTGCGCATCCGCGGCGGATGGGGATCGCCAGCCATCTCGGGCTCTGGCTCGACCGGCCGACGGTCGGGTGCGCCAAGAGCCGGCTCTTCGGCGAGTTCGTCGAGCCGGGGCCGGGCAGGGGGGATCGTTCGGAGCTTTCGGATCGGGGCGAGATGATCGGCGAGGTCGTGCGGACCAGGGATCGCGTCGCGCCCGTGTTCGTCTCGCCCGGGCATCGGTGCGACTTCGAGTCGGCCACGAGGCTGGTCCTCGCGACGTCGGGCAAATACCGCCTGCCGGGGCCGGCGAGGATGGCGCATGAGTTCGTCAACGAGGTCCGCCGGGGCGGGCGGGACGTTTGAACGGGCGCCCGAGAACCCCGGCCCGATCGGCCTTGCCCGATCCGGCGCGATCCGTTAGCTTGCCCGCGCCACGGATTGGCACGACAGCTCATAGGGAATAGCCTCCATGGATAGGTGGCGACGCACCCTGCGCATGCTCGCGCCCTGCGCCGCGATGGCTTACATCGCCGGCTGCGGGGCGCTGACCCCGCGCAACTTTCGCGCGATGAACAACCCGGCCCCGGTCGTCCGAGCCGGGGCGGTCGGGCTCGGGGACGACCAGCCCGACTCGGTCGCGATCCCCGTGTGGATCAAGTCGCTCGACGACAAGGACTCCGTCGTCCGCATGAACGCGAACAACGGGCTCCGCAAGCGCACGGGTCAGGATTTCGGCTTCGTCCCCTGGGCCGATCCCGAGGAGCGCGCGCCCGCCGTGGCGCGGTGGAAGGCGTGGTGGCAGGCGAAGCTCCGGGGCCGGCCCACGGCGTCGCCGCAAGGCGGGCTGGTCACGTCGTCGCGGAAACAGTAAAGTCCGCGCCGCGACCGACCGACACGGCCACGGAGGGCCCCCTGGAATGTCCCACGCGAACGCCCTGCCCGACCTCCCATCGCCCGCGCTCCGTCCGTTCGCCCTCGTCGGCCGGACTGTCCTCGACGTCGTCCACTACCTGGGCGGGATGGGGCTGCTCGGCATCTCGGCGTTCCGCTCGATCGTCCGCCCGCGCGGCGAGGTGCCGTCGCTGGCCCCGGCCGTGGCGCGGCACCTCGATCGGATCTTTCGGTTCGGGCTACCGCTCGTCGCGATCGTCCACGTCGGCCTCGGCTCGTTCATGGCGATGCAGGCGTACTTCGGCGCGACGTTCATGGACGGGATCGGGCCGGTCGTCGGCGTCGGGCATGGTCCGCAACGTCGGACCGTTGATTTCGGCGATGGTCCTCGGCGGACTCGTCTCGGCGCTGTTCACGACCGAGCTCCGCGGCCGCGACCGCGACGCGCTCGACCGTGACCCGTCCTGGCTTCCCGATCGCGAGGTGCTGGCCCATCACGACACCGACCCGCGCGGGGCGGTCGAGCCCGCGCGGCTCGCGGCGTCGCGGATGATCGCCGCGGTGATCGCGGGGCCGATCCTCGGCGTGTGGGGGGCCCTGGTGGGGATCGCCACGGGCTACTTCGTCGCCGCGGGATTGCTCAACACGCGCGGGCCGGCGTTCTGGGACATGTTCTTCCAGATGCTCTGGGCCCGCGACGTCTCGGGCGTGATCCTCAAAGGGCTGCTCTTCGGGCTGTCGGTCTCGTGGTTCGCCTGCTACGAGGGCCTCCGCCACGGCGACGGCCCCGTGCCCGACCCGATCGACACGCCATTCGTCGCGGTCCGCGCGGCGTGCCTCGGCGGGTGTGCGATCCTCCTCGGCAACAGTACGTGGTTCCTGCTCTTCTACCACGCCGGGCCGGCGTTCGGGCCGACGCTGCTGGCGCCGCCCATGTCGTAGGCCGGGAAGTGCGGAGAGCACGAGGCGGAGTGCAGAGAGCAGAGAGCGCAAAGCGGAAAACACAAAGCGGAAAGCAAGAAGCAGATGCGCGAACCGATGCCTCAGTCTCCGGTGTGCCTTCTGCTTTCTGCTCTCTGCCTTCGGCTTTCCGCCTTCGAGTCCCCCCAAGCCGACCCGTCCTGACGTGAGACCGACACGGATGTCGCGATTGCCAACCGAGGGAGTGGGCCGATGAGTACGCGATCGGCGGGCCATGAGGTCCGCGTCGGCCTGGTGGCGGTGGTCGCACTCGGGGGGTTGATCACCCTCCTCGTGCTGGCCGGCGACGGACCGGGCTTCCTCACGACGCGGCGGCAGATCGAGGTCGACTTCCGCGACGGCCAGGGCATCCGCTCGGGCAACTCCGTGCGGATCGCAGGCATCGATGCGGGGCGCGTGACCGACGTGACGCTCGCCGAGGTCGAAGGCAGCCTCAAGGCGCGCGTCACGATCGCCGTGCCGGACGACCTCGCCGCCAAGCTCAAGCAGGACGTCAAGATCACGATCCAGGCCAGCCTCACCGGCCAGAGTCGGATCAACATCATCTCGTCGGGCCGCTCGGCCGTCGGGCTGATCTCCGGCCAGGTCGTGCAGGGCGTCGAGTCGAGCCCGTTCGACCCGATCCTCCAGCAGGTGGGATTGGGGCCGGAAGAGCGTAAGGACATCAGCCACACGATCGGCCAGGTCCGCGAGGTCGTCGACGCCGCCGCGCCCCGCGTGAAGACGATCCTGGCCAACGTCCACGACGTCACCGGCGGACTGAAGGACACGATCGAGGCCGTCCGCCCGTCGGTCGAGGGCACGGCCGGGCACATCGAGGACATCTTCCGCCGCGTCAACGCCGCCGCGCCCGCCGTCGAGGCCTCGCTCGCGAAGCTCCAAAGCCTCGTCGGCCGCGTCGACGGCATCCTCGCCGAGAACAGCGAGAGCATCCGCGGCACGATGTCGAACGTCCGCGACATGACGGCGACGATCAACGACGTCATCGTCAAGGACCGCCCGATGGTCGAGGCGCTGATCGTCAACCTCGACAAGACCCGCGCCCGGGTCGACCGCGTCCTGTATCAGGCCGATCAGATCGCCGAGCAGGTGCTCACGATCGTCGTCCGCAACAAGGCCGACCTCCAGCGCACGATCGCGAACGTCCGCGACGCCACCGACTGGGCCGACAAACTCGTCCAGAAGATCTTCGCAAACCCGTTCGTGCTCAGCCCGTTCTACAAGCCGACGCCCGAGGACGTGCATGTCCAGGCCGCCTATGATTCAGCCCAGGTCTTCGCGAAGGGCGCGAAGGAACTCTTCGACGCCGTGGCGACCCTCGAAGCCCTCCAGGCTCGGCCGATGACCCCGGAGAATCGCGCGGAGATTGCCGCGCTCGAGCGGGAGGTCATGAGGCTCACCCAGCAGCTCGACAAGACCTCCCAGGGGATCTCCGAGGCGCTCAAGCCCCAGCACAACAACCCGCGGATGAGAAGATAGGGAATTCCCGCAAGGGTTCCGGTCGCGCCGAAGAGTCGGATTGGGCGGGTCCGTGGCCGAACGTTCATGACGGGACGTCCGGGCAGCCTTGGAGTTGCGTCGAAGAGCCGAATTCGGGCCTGATTTCCGCGCGGAAAGTTAAGGTCGCCCCATCTTTCGGTCCGATGAGATGGGTGTGGACGCCCGGGACCTCGGTCGAGGGCCCCACGGCGGAGGCCGAGGGAGAATGACGCCGGCTCAGGGCTGGCGCGGGTCTCTCGGAAGCTCCGCGGGCGGGAAAATCACGTCGTCCTTTGGATTCGCAACGATTGGTCAGGCGGGCGTTGGGAAACGCCGGCCCAGACACCGAAGGGGAGGCTCACATGGAAGTTTATGGTGCGGGGGGAGCGCAAGGCCCCCAACCGATCTATCCGCGACTGGCCGCCTTCAGCGTGGAGGCCGGCTCGACCGTCCACGCGGGAGCGCCCCGCGACCACGTCGAGATCAGCCCGCTGGGCCAGATGCTCGACGGCATCAGCCGCCTGCCGGAGATCCGCCACGAGAAGGTGGAGGAGATCCGCCGCCAGATCGCCTCGGGCACGTACGAGACGCCCGCGAAGCTCGAGCTGGCCCTCGATCGCATGATCGACGAGCTCAGCGGCTGGTAAGACGCAAATCACAACCCGACCACCGCCCGCGGCCGGCCGTCCCGCCGGGAGCTCGTGAGATCCACACGAGCCCCCGGCGAGTCGCCGGCCGCGGCTTTTTCGTACAGTGGGCCAGGCGTCTGAAGTGCGGGAGCTTGCCATGGCGGATAACCCCGGCGTCGACTCGACCCTGGCGAGGCACGGCGGGCTCTCCTATCTGGAGATCTCCGCGATCGACGTGTCCCGGTCGGGCTCGTTCTACGAGAAGGTGCTCGGCTGGAATCTCGACCGGCGGAGCGCCGACAACGCGCACTTCATGGACGGCACCGGCCATCTCATCGGCCGCTGGGTCACCGGCCGCGCGATCTCGCGTGACCCAGGCCTGCTGCCCTATTTCTTTGTCGACCGCATCGATGACGCGGTACACCGGGCCCTCGCAAATGGCGGCGACGTCGTGAAGGCAGTTTACGCCGAGGGTAATCTGTGGGTCGCGACGGTCCGCGACCCGGCGGGCAATGTGATCGGGCTCTGGCAGCAAGGGCCTCGCTGACATCATCCACCCGTGGTCGAATTCCCAATCCTTGCTGGATTTCCGCCGCTCGATCGGGAAGAATCGATGCCGGAACAGGGATAGCGACACGACGCCCCGGATCCGACGTAGGACCTTCGAGGGCGACGGACGTAGAGGCTCGTCCCCGGAGTGCCCATCGTGCCGACCCATCCCGAGATCCTCTCGCCCGCCGCGGAACAGGCCCTCGGGGCCCTGCTCGTGACGGACGGCCTGATCACGTCGGCGCAACTGCTGGCCGTCCAGCAATATAGCTGGCAGCACAAGCTCGACCTCCGCCAGGCGCTGCTGAAGCTCAAGCTCGTCCCGCCCGACCAGCTCGCCAAGCTCGTCAACGAGCGCGTGCCTCTGGTCGTGGAGGCGGTCGACGAGAATCTGCCCGTCCTGGTCGAGGACGTCCAACCCGAGCTCCCGCAGGTCGCCGACCATGAGCCGGCCGGTAACGGCACGGTGGCGGAGACCGAGCTGCCGCAGGTCGCCGAGCCCGGCATGGTCTCGGCCGCCTCGACGCCCTCGGACCTCGCGCTCGCCGAGCGGAACGTCCGCGGCGAGCTCAAGGAGATCGCCGCCACCGCCGGGCCCATCGACCTCGTCACCGAGATCCTCGGCCGCGCCTGCGACTGCCGCGCCACCGACGTCCACTTCGACCCGCAGGAGAACTACACCCGCGTCCGCTACCGGATCGACGGCCAGCTCCACGACGTCCTGAACCTCGAGGCCGGCCAGGCCACCTCGGTCGTGAGCCGGCTCAAGGTGATGGCCAACCTCAACATCGTCGAGCGCCGGCACGCCGCAGGACGGCCGGATCACGATCCGCCACAAGGACCGCTCGCGCGACCTCCGGATCGCCACCTCGCCGACGATCCTCGGCGAGAAGGTCGTCGTCCGGATCCACGAGTCGCTGACCGAGGCCTTCCGCTTCGAAGGCCTCGGCCTCACGCACCGCGAGGCCGAGCTGCTCGGCTCGCTCTGCGACAAGCCGTACGGCGCGGTGCTCGTGGCCGGGCCCGTCGGCGCGGGCAAGACGACGACGCTCTACACGTGCCTGAGCCGCGTCAACGTGCCGTCGCGGAACATCATGACGATCGAGGACCCGATCGAGCACCGGCTCGCGGGCGTCAACCAGATGCAGGTCGACATCCGCGGCGACGTCGGCTTCGGCGAGGGCCTGAAGGCCCTGCTCCGCCAGGACCCCGACGTCATCATGATCGGCGAGATCCGCGACGAGGAGACGGCCCAGATCGGCATCCGCGCCGCCATGACCGGCGTGCTCGTCTTCAGCTCGATCCACGCCTCCGACTCGCCCGGGACCATCGGCAACCTCTACGAGTTCAAGATCCCCGGCTACCTGCTCTCCAACACGCTCCTCGGCGTCGTCTCCCAGCGCCTGATGCGCAAGATCTGCCCGTTTTGCCGGGTCGAGGTCGACGCGACCGAGAAGGAGTACCTGCTGCTCGGCATCGACCGCGACGAGTACCCCGACCTCCGCCTGGCCCGCGGCCAGGGCTGCGAGTCGTGCTTCCAGACCGGCTACCTCGGCCGCACGGGCATCTTCGAGCTCATGGAGATCGGCGACGTGCTCCGCGAGCTGATCTTCCAGCAGATCTCCAAGGACGTCCTGCGGCGCGTGGCGGTCGAGCTGGGAATGCAAACGTTGCGGCAATCCGCGGTCGATAAGGTTATGCAGGGTCTGTCGACCGTCGAGGAGGCGTACCGGGTCGTCTCGATGTGACCCGCGGTCGACCCGAGATCCGCGAAAGGCCCACCAGCAAGGAGGCTGGCGATGCAGTCGGGAGCGAACCACCGTCGAGGCCTGGGCGCGCTGGCGTCCGGATTTGTCCTGCTCGGCCTCGCCACGAGCCCCGGCCTGGGCGACGACCCGCCCCCCGGCGGCCGCCTCGCCCGGCTCTTCCGGTTCGGACCGAGCGCCGACTCGTCGGCCAAGCCGGCCTCGTCGAACACCCCGGCGCCGGCCGTGATCTACGCGACCCCGCCTTCCCCCTCCACGCCGGCCTCGACGCCGCCGGAATCGCCTTCGAACAGCCCCGCCCCGCGGATCACCGCCCAGCCCCGCGTGAGCCGGCCCGCCACCGACGCCGACCCGCTCGTGACGCGGGTCTCCGTCGGCAAGTCCGACGGCGGCGGCCAGTTCGGCATGTTCCTCGAGGTCTTCGCCGACGGCACGGTGATCGACGGCGAGGGCATCCGCCACATCAGCACCGACGCCCTCAAGCCCCTCCTCGACGCCCTCCGCCAGGGCGACCTCTACCGGCTCAAGGGCCACTGCGGCAATCCGTCGACCGACTTCATCGTGACGACCCACGTCGTCGTCTATGAGCGGTCGCTGGGCAAGCTCCGCGCGACGTCGTTCTCCTACTCCGGCAACCCCCACGGGTGCGACGCCTCGGTCCACAAGCTCCACGCCGCGCTGGAGTCGATCCAGACGAAGCTCAGCTCGCCGGCCCCCGCGTCGACGCCCGCGCCGGCCGCGGTGACCCCCCCCTCGACGGGCGCGCCGGTCCTGAACCTGACGGCGCCAAACTGACTTGTAGGGTCCGCCATTGTGGACACTACGAAGACCGGATCATCCTCGCGATGAACATCGCATCGTTGTCCGCCTCCTGCGGCCAGAGCAGCGTGGTGCCGTCGGTGGCGACTCCCGTCAGCGGGTGCGGGAACGGGTCGAGCGTGAAGTCGGGCCGCTCGGCGAGGAAGGGGCGGATCACGCCCGTCGTCTCGGCCGGGGTGAGCGTGCACACGGAGTAGACGAGCGAGCCGCCCTTCTTCACGCCCGCGGCGGCGGAGCGGAGCAATTGCCCCTGGACCTCGGCGAGCCGCGCGATCGCCTCGCGGTCCATCGTCCACCGCGCGTCGGGATTGCGCCGCCAGGTGCCGATGGCGGAGCAGGGGGCGTCGACGAGCACGCCGTCGAAGCTCGCGGGCTTGCCCGCGACGCGCTTGCCGTCCCAGACCTTCGTCGTCACGTTGCGGAACGGGCTCCGCCGGGCGCGGCGGACCGTTTCCTTTAGTTTTGATTCGTTCACATCGGTCGCAACGACCAGCCCCTTCCCCTGCATCAGGGCCGAGAGGTGCAGCGCCTTGCCGCCGGCGCCGGCGCAGGCGTCCCACCACCGCTCGCCGGGGTCGGGGTCGCAGGCGAGGCCGACGGCCTGCGAGGCGAGGTCCTGGATCTCGAGCCGACCGTGCTTGAACGGGTCGAGGTGGTGGACGTTCGCCTCGGGCCCGAGCTTGGCCGCGCCCTCGACCCGGCGGTGGACCCAGGGCTTCAATCCGAGCGCGGACAGCTCGTCCCACACCTTCCGCGGCTCCGGCCCCTGGGCGCGGACCCAGAGGGGCGGGCGGGACTGCAAGGCATTCAACAATTCCAGGTACTTCATCTTCGGCGACGCCGAGCCCGGCGGCAGCGGCAGCCCCTCGCGGAGCCACGGGGGGAAGAGCCGCCAGGGGTCGACGGTGACGCCGATCCCCTCGTGGATCCGCTTCCACCCCTCGGCCCGCGCCGTCCAGTTCGGGGCGCCGCCGAGGGAGAAGACCCGCGTCGGGTCGCGGCCGATCGCGCGGGCCCAGATGCGGCAGGCGGGGTGGACGGCCGGGGCGTCGATGAGCCACGCGAACAGGAGCCGCGCCTCGGGCCGGTCGAGCGGGAGCGGGTCGAGCCACCCCTTCCAGCGGAACAGCGCGAACACCGCCTGGCTCACGAACAGCCGGTCGACCTGGCCGAGGTCGCGGCGGTCCTTCAGGAAGTGTGCGAGGGCCCGGTCGGCGTGCTTCTTGTCGTGGAGCACGGCCCGCTCGACGAGCACCGCCGCGTCGACCGCGACCTTCGCAAGGACCTCCAGCGGGACCACGCTCGCCACCGCGCGATCCCCCTCGGCCGCGACCGGCTCGGGCGGCCTGGGCCGGGTCCTCGACTTGAGCATCGGTCCGTCGCGGCGAGCGGGCCGCGGGTCGAGGGTCGGCCCGGGCCCGGGCCGCGGCCGGCCTGAAGGCTTGCGCTGCGAGGGCTTGACGGGCGGGGCGGCGGATTTGCGCGGGGGCGGTCGGCGTTTCATCGGTCTCGGCAGTCTTCGTAGGGTCCGCCGTGCGGACGTCTTCGTAGGGTGGGCTCGGCCCACCTTTTATAACCGAAGACGGCGGGCCGAGCCCACCCCACGAAGACTTACTGATCCGTCCTCGGAGATTTCTCCACCAACCCCAGCGCCTTCTCGATCAAGATCTCCCCCGTCATCTCCCCCAGCGAAGTCCGCGACACGTACTCGTACCTCGGGAAGCTCTGGAAATCCACCTTGGTCAAGATATATCCGAACGCATCATTCGTGAGCCCGAACAGGAAGTTATGCTTCCCGTGCATCTTCCGCTTGAGATAGAAGCCGATGTTGGGCAGCGCCTCGCCGGGGATCGTGAGGATCTGCGCGTCCCCCAGGTTCACCAGGTTGATCCGCGCCGTCACCGTATGGTCGCCGTTGTGGGGATACTTCAGGGGGGACATCGTCACGACGGCCCACATCGCCGGGGAATCGACCGGGAACCGGACGACGAGCGAGTCGCAGGCCAGCGCGGGATCCTTCTGCATCGGCGCGTCCTTGACGATCCTCTCCGCCTCGCTGGCCATGAGGTGGCCGATCCGCAGGCATTCCTCCCAGCGGCGGGCGTCGTTCCAGTAGCCGCGCTGGGCGTCCTTGGGAGCGTCGAGGTTGCGGTTGTCGGCCGTGACCATCCCGCCCTGCGCGCCGTTCATGAACACCGCGACGCCGCCCGCGTCGGCCTCGAGCTTCTCGCAGAGCGGGCCGATCAAATCGGGGCTGAGGATGCCCACGCCGTTGCCGAGCACCTCGGGATGGATCGCGTAATTGACGAGCGTCGCGATCGTCTTCCCGTCGGGGCTCACGGCCTGGATCACGCCCATCCGGCGGTCGTAGAGGTCGGGCGCGTAGTAGTTGTAGGCGATCTTCCCCTTCGCCTCGCCCGTCGCGATCTTGATCCACGCAGGCTGCAACTTATCGATCGCCTCGTTGATCGCCTCGGCGGCCTTGTCGCAGACGAAGTCCATGTATTTGAGGTCGCCCGTGTGGCCGCCCTTGCCGTCGGGGAAGGCGTAGCAGTCGGGGCGCTGTGGGTGTGCGATCGCGCCGATGAGGATGTTCTCGGCCGGGATCCGCGGGACCTTCTTGCGGACCCGGTCGCCGAGCACCGCCGGGAAGCCGAGCAGGTCGAGGCCCACGACGGCCACCGAGACGTCGCCCTTCTTGAAGACGACGGCGCGGGCCGTCAGCTCGCCGCGCTTCTCGGTCGTCGGCTTCGTCCCGCCCATGCCGCCCGAGACGGGCAAGAGCGGGTCGGGGGTGATGACGCGCGTGGCGGCGCCGACCTGGATCTCGGCGCGGGCTACTGGACCGATCACGATCGACGCGGCGCAGGCGGCCAGGGAGAGGAGGGCGCGGCGCATGGTCTGAGTCCCCGTCTTCGGAGTCTGGGCATCGCCCGCCGCAGTGGAGGGCGGCGCCCATCCTACCGGACTACGGGCCGTCGTGCGTCGAACCTTTTTTCGCGTCAATCGCGCGGACGACCGCCGGCGCGACGCGGTCGGCGAGCATCGCGGTGCCCCCCCGTCCGAGGTGGATCAGGTCGAAGAACAGGACCGGGTCGCGGATCGCGTCCCCCTCGACGAGCGGCACGTCGAGCCGCGCCGCGACCTCGCGGATTAGCTCGTTGGTCGTGGCCGCGTACGTGCGCCAGGCTCCGGGCGAAAGCTCGATCTCGCCGAGCGCCGAGAGCGCCGGGCGGAGCTCGGCATCAGTCAGCGAGTCGACGCCGTCCCAGCCGTCGCGGGTGAAGTTCGGATAGGTGACGAGGACCGGCACCGCGCGGTAATCGCGGCAGGCGCGGACGGTGGCCTCGATGGCTCGCCGCGTGCTCGCGAACGCGGCGGCGGAGAGGCGGCCGTCGGTCACAGGCAGGCTCGCGAGCCGGGCCCGCTCGCGCGGGGTCGAAGGGGGCGGGCCTCGGCTTGACAAGTTTCGCCATCGCGAGCTTCGCGAGCCGCACCAGCGCCGAACCTTCCAGCATGCGGAGCGGGCTCGCCGGCGCCGGTCGATCGTCGACCTGGTGGACGTGGGCGTAGTCGTTCCAGCCGGCGAGGATCACGACGACGTCCGGCTCGAGCGCGAGCCCTTTATGGAGCAAAAAGCCGAGGCTATCGAGCGAGCCGAACCCGGGCATGCCGCCGTTGATCACCTCGAACCGTGCGGGATCGAGCCGCCGCCCAAGATCGGCGGGATACGTGGCGTCGTCGGTCACGCCGGGCGCGTAGCCGAACGTGCACGAGTCGCCCAGGCAGAGCACGCGCGTCCGCCGCTTCGGCGTCTCGGGCTCGGCGCCGCGGAGGCCGGCCGGGTTGATTTTTGCGACTTCTCCGTTCGCCGGCAGCCCCGCGCCGGGCTCGAGCTCGTAACGGAGCGGCCGGAGCCGGCGAACGACGGCCGTCGCGGCGTCGGGGCCGCCTCGCCGGGCGCGGACGAGCTCGATGGCGCGGGCCGATAGCTCGAGCAGGCCGAGGCTGAGGGCGATCGCGGCGAACGCGAAGGCTAGCTTTTTGCGCGCGTTGAGGCTTGCCATCGATCTTGCAGGGTGGGCGCCGCCCACGGTCCTTATTCGACGAAGGGGGCAGTGCCTAACCTACTGAGCACGGTCGCGCAAAGGTCTCATTGTGCGAGCCAGGTCCTCGCGGGACGCGACACGAGGCAGCCCGACGCGACAGCGAACGCCAGGGCAATGGTCGAGAGGAATAATACGGGTCCGATTCCGAGATTCTCATCCGAATGCGAGAGGAGGAGACCGATCGCGAGAGACGCGGCAACCAGGAGACCGAGGCCGATCGCCACCCACCGCGCCCATCGTCTGCGTCGCCAGAGTCCCGTCAACGAGGCGACCAGGAGGATCGCCACCACAATATGCAGCGTCGACGCATAAATCACCGGCGGCCCGACGAACAGGCCCACGGGGAGCAGAAGGACGGACATCACCACGACGTAGGCCGCGATCAAGAACAAGAGCACCGTTGCGAGAACGACAACGGCCGGCGCCTCGCCGCGCTCTTTCGGCTCGATAACCTGGGCAGGGCTCTCCATCATTGGACTGGGCCCATGGATTCTCCGGCCGGCCCTGATCTCATCCGAAACCGGCGAATTTCACCGCGGCCGCCGCTTCGCCGTCTTCCGCTTCGGCCGATACCCGGCCTTCTGCGGCGACTTCGCCCCGTTCGGAATCGTGTGCACGTACTTCCCCTCGCCCAGCGTCTGATTCGCCTTCTCCATCCGCGCCTTCAAGGCGACCTTCGGCGGTTGGGCCGGAATCAAGGCATCGCACCCCGACCCGATCAAATCCGCTCTCCCCGCCTTGAGCAAGGCTTCCCGGACCTCGAAGTAATTCTCCGGCTTGAAGAACTGGAGCAAGGCCCGCTGGAGCTTCCGATCCTTCAAGCCCTTGGCGATATAGACTTCCTCTCCAGTGAAAGGATCAATCCCCGTGTGATACATGCAGGTCGCGATATCAAACGGAGCGGGGATGAAGTCCTGAACCTGGTCCGGCCGATACCCGTTCCTTTTCAAGAAGATCGCCAGGTCAATCATCGCGTTCAGGTCGCTGCCCGGGTGCGACGCGATGAAGTAGGGCACCAGGTACTGCTTCGGCTTCCCGCCCTCTTCGCTCGCCTTCTTGAAGGCCTCGGCGAAGCCGCCGAAGTCGGCGATGTCGGGCTTCTTCATCCGGCGGAGGACGTCGGGGTCGGCGTGCTCGGGGGCGACCTTCAGGTGGCCGCCGACGTGGTGGGCGGCGAGCTGCTGCATGTACTCGGGCGAAAGCTGCGCGAGGTCGGTGCGGATGCCCGAGGCGACCAGCACCTTGCGCACGCCCGGCACCTCGCGGCTCTCCTTCATCAGCTCGACCAGCGGGCCGTGATCCGTCCCGAGCAGCTTGCAAATCTTGGGATGGACGCACGAGAGCCGCTTGCACTTCGCTTCCACTTCCGGCCGAGTGCAGCGCATCTGGTACATGTTCGCCGTCGGCCCGCCGATGTCGGAGACGACGCCCTTGAACGACGGGTCCTGGCCCATCGCCTTCAGCTCGTTCAGGATCGACTCCTGCGAGCGCGACTGGATGATCCGCCCCTGATGCGTCGTGATCGAGCAGAACGTGCAGCCGCCGAAGCAGCCGCGCATGATCGTCACCGAGTCCTTCACCGTCTCGAACGCGGGGATCTCCTCGCTGCCGTAGATCGGATGCGGGCGCCGGGTGTAGGGCAGGCCGTAGATCCGGTCCATGTCCTCCTGGCTGATCGGCAGCATCGGCGGGTTGGCGACGACGGCCTGGCGGTCGTGGAACTGCACCAGGGTCTTCGCGTTCAGCGGGTTCGTCTCCTGGTGGATCAGCTTCGTGGCGCGGGCGAAGGCGTACTTGTCGGACTTCACCTCTTCGAAGGACGGCAGGACGATCGCACCGGCCGGCGGCGTCTCCCGCGCCCCCATCGCGTAGGCCACGCCCCGCATGTCCCGCAGGTCCTTGACCGACTCCCCGCCCGCCAGCCGCCGCGCGATCTCGATGATGGCCTGCTCGCCCATCCCGAACACAACTAGATCCGCCTTGCTGTCCAGCAGGATCGACCGCTTGACCGTGTCGCTCCAGTAGTCGTAATGCGCCAGCCGGCGCAGCGACGCCTCGACGCCGCCGGCGATCACCGGGACGCCGGGGAATGCTTCCCTCGCCCTCTGACAGTAAGGCAGGGTCGCACGATCCGGCCTCAACCCAATTCGGCCGCCGGGCGAGTAGGCGTCGTCGTTGCGGACCTTCCGGTTGGCCGTGTAGTGGTTGATCATGCTGTCCATGTTCCCGGCGCTGATGCCGAAGAACAGGCGCGGGCGGCCGAACGTCCGCCAGGCGTCGGCGCTCTTCCAGTCCGGTTGGGGGAGAATCGCCACCCGGAAGCCGGCCGCCTCGAGGACCCGGCCGAGGATGCCCATCGCGAACGCCGGGTGGTCGACGTACGCGTCGCCCGTGACGAGCACGACGTCGACCTCATCCCAGCCTCGCGCCTCCATCTCCTTGCGCGTGACCGGCAGCGGCGGGCGGACGACGGGCTCGGCCGGCAGGATCGGCAGGAGCGTCGCCGCGACGTTCGCCTCGGGGCGGCGGGCGGAGCAGGGGGGCGATTCGATGATGTCGAGCATGGACGAAGTGGGCCAGGCGATCGAGGTTGGGGCGCAACGGGTTGCGACGCGATTTCAACCCTTGATTTTACCCGGCCGGCCGGCGATTCGACCAGCGTCCGAGTTGGGGCGTGACTTCTCCGCGAATAAGGCCGAGAATCGAGCGAATGCCCCGGGAGGACCTCCTCGGTTCGGCGGGGGCGAATCACGATGGTGCCGCTGGTCAGCGTCGAATACCTGCCGGGCTCGCTGTCGAGGCTCGGCCGATGGCGCAGGGTCGAGCACCCGCGCCCGGCCTCGCGGACGCCCGAGGGCCGTTACGGCCGGTGCCCGGTCTGCCGGGAATTCGTCTGCGTCGAGTTCTCGAACCCCGGGGGCGACGCCCCGTGCCCCTGCTGCGGGCAGCTCCTCTGGCTGGCCGAGCTGCGCTGGCCGTTCGTCTGCGAGGACCAGGGGGGGCTGCCGCTCCGCCGGCCGCGACCGACATGGCGGGCCCGGCCGAACTACGCGGTCGCCCTCGGCAAGCTCGTCGGCCGGGTCGCGCGACGGCTCGAGACCGCCCTCCGCGGGCCGAAGCCCGACCGGCCCGCCAGGCCCTCAGGGTCCTCGATGTACGACCCCTGGGTCGACGGTTAGCAACGCATTGCTCAACGGCCCGGTCGTGCCCGGACCACCCGGATCTCGCGGAAATGGCGAGCCGCTGAGCCGGCGTGTTGCTTTTTCGCATCACGGGCGGGCGATGACGGACAACCGTTGCTTGTGGAACAGTCTGCGCCCCCGTATGATGCGGCGGCCGTCCCGGGAATTCTCCCGATGAATGGCCTCTGACCGGCCTGCCGCGGGCCCGATCGCGGGCGTCCTCGTCCGGCCGCATCTCCTGGGTTAAGCACCGATGATTCGACGCTGCATCGCCCTGGGAATCGTGTTGCTCAGTGCATCGGCCGGGACTGCCCGGGCCGACTTGCAGATTCTCGATTACAGCCCCCAACGCAACGACCGCTTCAACGGGAGCAGCCAGTTCATCGGCACCGGGCTGAACTTCTCGGGCATCGGCAAGCAGATCGGCAACGCGTCCGACTACATCAACGCCAGCGACGGCTCCAACTGGGCGATCCTGATCTCCCCGAGCTTCGCCCTCTCGGTGAATCACTCCTTCCCGCCCGTCAACAGCTCGCTCACGTTCGTCGCCGGGAACGGCACCTCGCCGGGGGCGAGTCAGACGGTTCAGGTCCAGTCCGCGCAAGAGGTCGTGGATCCGAACAACCCGACTTTCAATAGCGACCTCGAGCTGATCCACCTCAAGACGCCCGTCACGGCCGCGGGGATCACGCCCTATTCGATCGTCCAGGCGGCGAACCCGCCCGTGGACCTCGCCAACGCGCCGATCTTCGTCTACGGGCAGAGCAACCGCGTCGGCCAGAATAACATCGACCCGACGACCGCGGACCTTGGCTTCCACTTCTATCAGGTGAACGGCGGAAACGGCACGACCTACACGCCGCTCGCCTACACCTATACCTATAACACCAACTCTCCCAACCCCAACGAGGCGCTGCTGCGGACGGGCGACTCCGGCTCGGCGAACCTGATGGCCATCGACGGTCACACGGGCCTGGTCGGGATCAACGACTTCGCCACCGCGCCGCCGGGGGGCAACACCTCCCCCCCCTACTTTTCGGGCGACATCTACATCTCCTATTACGCGGGCGAGATCCAGCGGGAGATCACGGCGCTGGGCAGCAGCGACCAGATTTCCTTCCTGACCTACGCCGTGCCCGAGCCGGCTTCGTGCCTCCTCCTGGCGCTGGGCACCGCCGGCCTGGTTCGCCTGGCGCGTCGCCCGGGCCGAAAGTCGGAAGGCCCTTCCGCGGCCTGACCTGCGAGCATCGGCCCGCGACCCGCGTGTTACCGATCGCTCCCTACGAGAACGCGTCCCGGGCACGGGACGCGGAGGATCGTCGTGCGACCGGCGGCCGATCGCCCGCGCTGGCCGGCCGGGGGCCGCGATGCTACAATAACGATTATTGATCGGCCGTCGTGCCCGCGCGGCACCGCCCCTGGAAGGGACCCTCGGACCGTGGTCGAGCCCGCCCCCCTCACGCCGCTGGCGGTCTCGGGAAGTCCCGAGGACAAGTTCCGCGAGTTCCTCGAGATCCGCGGCGAGAAGCTCACCGAGCCGCGCCGGGTGCTCGTTCGCCATATCTTCGACTCCCACAAGCACTTCGACGCCGACGAGCTCGTCGCCGACCTCCGCGGCGCCGGCCGCAAGGTGAGCCGGGCGACCGTGTACCGGACGCTCCGCCTGCTCGTCGAGGCCGGGCTGCTCCGCGAGCTCCGGCTCACGAACCGGACGGCCTACGAGCACGACTACGGCTACCCGTCGCACGACCACCTGCACTGCACCGGCTGCGACCGGATCGTCGAGTTCAACGACGACGAGGTCCGGCGGATCCGCGAGTCGGTGAGCCAGGCCCACGGCTTCCTCTCGGCGGGCCACCGGTTCGTCATCACCGGCCTCTGCCCCGCCTGCCGCCGCGCCCGCAGCCCCCGCCGGCGGCTCGACCTCATCTGAGCCCGATCCCGCTCCTGCCGACCCCGATGCCGAAGCCGGCGCATCGGGCCGCGTGGCGGCATCCTGCGCCGATTCCCGCCGGAGCGGACGACGCCTCCAGCGGCCGGACGTTGCAATATGGCAACGAGCATATCGACCGAGCTTGAATAGTCTCGGCATGACGGCTACTTTGGACCCATGAGATGACGGACGATGTTATGTGTGTCTGTTGAGCAGACGCACGGTCCGTCATCCAGCAACGTCGCTCACGGAGTCCACGCCCCATGCGTCGCTTTGCCCTCGCCGTCGCCCTGGCCGCCGTCGCCGCGTTCGCGAGCGCCGGCCACGCGCAGATCATCGGCTCGTTCGACAGCGGCAACTGCTACCCCTTCAGTTGCGGCCCGACCGACGGTGTGACGACCTACCAGCAGGTCTACAGCAGCGCCGCCTTCTCGGGTCCGATCACGATCGACAGCCTGAGCTTCTACCAGTGGCCGGTGGACAATGCCGGCGGCCCGATGGACCCGGCGACCTATGCGGTCTACCTGTCGACCACGTCGGCGTCGGTCTTCGGCCTCAGCGGCAACCCCGCGGACAACATCGGGCCCGACAACACGCTGTTCGGGACGTTCAGCATCTCCGGCGACATGCCGCTCGTGCTGACGCTGACGGGCAACCCGTTCAGCTACGACCCCGCGAACGGCAACTTGCTGATGGACGTCGAGACGCTGAGCGGGACGTCCCTGGGCGGGTACATGTCCTTCTTCTGGGCCGACTACACGGGCGTGGTCACCAGCCGGCTCTATGTTAATGAGTCCGGCACCACGGCGAACGACACCGGCGCCCTGGTGACGGGGTTCAACGCCGTCCCCGAGCCGTCGTCGCTGGCCCTGGGCGGCATCGGCGTCGTCGCCGGGCTCGGCTACGGCTGGCGTCGTCGCCGCAAGGCCGCGACGGCCTGAGACCGATCGGAGCGGGGGCCGCTCGCACATGCCGGCGACGCGGCCCCGCTTCACCAGTGCGACAGGAATGCCTTGTCGATGGCCCCCCGCGCGATGACGGCCTGGGCCAGCTCGGAGGCGAGCTGGTCGAACTCGGCGGCCTTGGCGGGGGGCGCGGCGAAGAGGTGCGGCCCGGCGGGGGAGCCCGGGGCGCCCTCGGGCCGGGTCCGGATGCTGAGCGCCGTGATGTCGAACACGCCGTAGACGACGGCCACGCCCCGGTGCTCGTCCCGGTCGAGGCGGCGGTCGAGGTCGAACGCCGTGAGCGCGGCGTTGAGGTAGATCGACACCTCGAGCAGGGCCGCGCGATAGCCGCTGTCGTGCGAGACCTTCGTGCCGCCCACCCGCTCGAGCGCACGTGCCGCGCCGCGGACGGCGATCATGACGCGGTCGATGATCGTCCGCAGCGAGTGCGAAAGGCCGAGGTCGGGGTAGTCCGTCGGCTTCAGGTACATGTCGACCGCCGCCGTCACCGCGCCGCAGCCGGTGTGCCCGAGCGCGATGACGACCTTGATGCTGGGCATGTTGGCCACGGCGTAGTCGATGCTGCCCAGGCACTCGATGCCCAGCACGTTGCCCGGCGACGCGGACGACGAACAGGTCGTTCGAGTCCTGGCCGAAGACCGGTCTCGGTGGGCACGCGGGCGTCGGAGCAGCCGAGCACGAGCCCGAACGGCTCCTGGGCGACCGACATGCCGTCCACGAGCGCCACGCCGAACGTCATCGGGTCGAACGGCATGACGAGCGGGTCCCTCGCGCCCTCGGTGAACATCCCGCGCACGTATTCGACGACGCGCTGATAGCGCTGGTTGCCCTCCTCGAGCTCCCTGATCGCCGCCGCGGGGTCGTCGATCCGCCGGCGGCTGGATCGGGGCGAACGGGTCGTAGCGAAAGATCACGTCCAAGGGATGTCCCCCCGCGTTCATGAGACGGGATACACGACCTGGATGGTCGCCTGGAGCACGAGCGTCTGCACCGCGAGCAGCCCGAGCGTCGCCGCGAGGCCCGAAGCCCCCGCGCCGACCTTCTCGGCCCCCGCCCCGGCCGACGCCACCAGCGGCGGCATCAGCGGGAGCCAGAGCCGCGCAACTTCACTCAGATTTTTACCCGAGAGCGTGAGAAAAGCGAGCGTCGCGACCGTGGCCCACGCCGCGGGCGGCCCGAATCGCAGCCCGATCGCCGCCCAGACGGCCGTCGGCACGCCCAGCGCGACGACCAGCTCGATCGGGTTGGCGACGACCCAGGCGAGGTAATTCCTCGGATATTCGACATAGAATCGCGCGTGATTGGCCGCGTTCGTCCGCCAGATCGAGAACGGGTTGGCGCCGGTGATGAGCCAGAAGGCGAGGGTGACGGCGAGGAAGCCGGCGCCAGTGCAGGCGAGATCGCGCACGGCCTGCCCGGCCGCCGGGTTCACCCCCCACCCTACCCGCAAGGGGGGAGGGTTTTGATTCCTTTCGGCGTTCCGGTGGCTTTCCCCTCCCCCCTTGTGGGGGAGGGTAGGGTGGGGGGTCGCCCCACCGCGAGCCCCGTCCCGCCAGTTCCCCACCATCACAATCCCCACCACCAACCCCACCGGAAAGAACGCCAGCGTGAACTGCGTCCCCACCCCGAGCACCACCCCCGCCGCGACGGCCATCCACCACCGCCCTCCCGCCCACGCCGCCAGCGCGAATGCCAGCGTCGAAAGCAGCGGAAACGCCGCGTCCGCCGCCGGCTGGAACATCAGGCCCGCCGGAACCAGCGGCCAGATCGCCGCCGCGGCCCACGACGCCGATGCCGACAGGTTCCGCCGCGCCAGCCAGTAGAGGGGAACGCACGTCATCGCGCAAGCAGCCAGGATCGCGAACCCCGTCGCCGCCAGCGCCGCGCGGTGGGGCATCGGGGCCGGTCGGCGGGGGTCGATGCTGTCGAACCCGACGTGGAACGACCGCGGCAGCACGTCGGCGATCGCCCGGGCCGTGCCCGGGTGCGCCTCCATGAACCTGAGCATCCCCCAGCTCGCGACGAACAGCCCCGGCGGATGCGTGCCGACGTGGAGCGAGTCCTGCCCCTTGATCCACTCCGGATACGCCGCGACGAACTCCGGCAGGTCGTGAATCCGATCCTGCGCGACCGTGTAATACCCGCTCGACCCCGGCTGGATCAGCGCCAGCGCCCACTTCTCGAGCCCATACCCCGGCGGCGCCCCCTCCTGGACGGCCATCTGCACCGTGACGGCCAGCGGGACCAGCCCGACCAGCCAGAGGCCCGCGGCCGCTCCCTCTCCCGATCGCCCGCATCGCGACCGCGGCATACGCCACATAGACCCCGACCACCGCGACCGCGATCAGCACCAGCGCCGGCTCGACCGTCGCCGTGACCCGGAGCCACTCCCACTCGCCCGGCACGCCCAGCGGCACCCGGCCCGAGCGGATCAGCGCGAGCGGCCCCGAGCGTCAGCGCGGCCTGCACGGCCATCACGAGCCATCGCGCGTGTCGTCGCATCCGGCCGATCGTAACCCGAAGCCCGGCCGCTCGGAAATCGACTTGCCCCCCGGCGCTGTTATCTTCTCCCACCACACCCCGCGAGCCCGGAGCCCTCTCCATGCATTTCGACGAGCCCACCGCCGCCCGCCTCGCCCGGCGACGGCCCCTGGTACAAGCAGCTCAACCGCTACCACTGGTTCGTCCTGGTCGTCTGCTCGCTCGGCTGGCTCTTCGACACGATGGACCAGCAGCTCTTCAACCTCGCCCGCCCCGCCGCGATGCGCGAGCTGATCCCCGAGCGTCGGCAAGACGACGCCCGAGCAGCAGCAGGAGATCAAGTCGAAGCGCGACTTCAACGGCGGCCTCGCCACGATGATCTTCATGATCGGCTGGGCCAGCGGCGGCCTCGTCTTCGGCGTCCTCGGCGACCGGATCGGCCGGGCCAAGACGATGCTCCTGACGATCCTGATCTACTCCGCCTGCACCGGCCTGAGCGCCCTGTCGGTCGGCGTCTGGGACTTCGCCTTCTACCGCTTCCTCACCGGCCTCGGCGTCGGCGGCGAGTTCGCCGCGGGCGTCTCGCTCGTCGCCGAGGTCATGCCCGAGCGGGCCCGGCCGTACGCCCTCGGGCTGCTCCAGGCGCTCTCGGCCGTCGGCAACATGATGGCCGCGTGCGTCGGCATCATCCTCGGCGCTCGCTGATCCGCGCCGGCTATCTCGAGTCGAGCTGGCGCGTGATGTTCCTCATCGGCACCGCCCCCGCCTTGCTCTGCATCCCGATCTTCCGCCGGCTCAAGGAGCCCGAGAAGTGGAAGGCCGTCGCGCAAGACCGAGGAGGTCTCCGGCGAGCGCAAGCTCGGCTCGATCTCCGAGCTCTTCGGCGACCCGCGCTGGCGGCGGAACGCGATCGTCGGCATGCTGCTGGCGTTCTCGGGCGTGGTCGGCCTGTGGGGGATCGGCTTCTTCAGCTTCGACCTCGTCAGCTCGATCTTCCGCAAGCGGTACATCGAGCAGGGCCTGCAGCCGCGCGAGGTCGAGTTCTGGGTGAGCCTCTGGGTCGCGGTGACGTCGCTGCTCCAGAACTTCGGCGCCTTCCTCGGCGTCTACGCCTTCAGCTACGTCACCGCGCTACATCGGCCGCAAGCCGGCGTTCTTCGTCACCTTCATCCTGGCGATGGGCTCGACGGCCTTCACGTTCTGGTTCCTCGACGACGTGACGGACATCTTCTGGATGATCCCGATCATGGGCTTCTGCCAGATCGCGCTGTTCGGCGGCTACGCGATCTACTTCCCCGAGCTGTTCCCGACGCGGCTGCGGAGCACCGGCACGTCGTTCTGCTACAACGTCGGCCGCCTCGTCGCCGCCTTCGGCCCGCTGACCCTCGGCTACCTCTCGGCCGCCGTCTTCAGCGGCCGGCAGTACGAGGCCTATCGCTACGCGGGCGTGGCGATGTGCTCGTTCTTCCTCATCGGCCTGATGGCGTTGCCGTTCGCGCCGGAGACGAAGGGGAAGCCGCTGCCGGAGTGAGCGGAGCCGGGGATTGCCGGCCTAGGTGCCCGGGGTCGAGCCGGAGGCGAGCCCCCAGCGACGTCGGCCCTCGCCGGGGGCTCGCCTCCGCTCGACCCCAGGCACCCGCCGGCATTGTTCCGGCAGCGGGACAGAGCTTACCGTGGCGGCAGGTTGGCCTTCCGCTCGACGACGAGCCGATCGCCCGGGAAGATCTGGAGGTTCGCCTTCTTGTCGCCCCGCTCGACCGCGCGGAAGTCGATCAGATACTCCTTCGCGGGCTTCCCGCCCCGGGCGGGCCGGAAGAGCCGGATGTTCTTCGGGTCGGCCGAGGGGAGGAGGTCGCCGCCGAACTGGATCGCGTCGAGGACGGTCTGGTGCCCGATGTCGGGCAGGCGTCCGGGGTATGCCGACGTCGCCCAGGACGTAATAGACCTTGCTGTTATAAGCGGCGACGTCGACGAACACGCGGTGCGAATCCTGCGGGCGGACGTAGATGTATCGTTGCCCGGTGCTCAGCCAGGGCTCGGCCTTCTCGTCCGGCTTCTGCTCGGGCTTCGGCCCGGCCGGTTTCGGGTTCAGGTCGGGCCCGGGGATCGATATTGGGTGGGAGCGGGGGCATCCCGCGAGGATCGCCCGCCTGTGCGCCGGCCTTCGGCGGGAGCATCAGCCGCAGCGTGATATCCCGCTGCCCCACCCGGCGTTGGCCGGATCGCCGTCGATCTTCAGGTTGAACAGCTCGCGACCGGGCGGCTCCGGCGGCAGCACCGCATCGAACCCTTCGGGTGGCGGAAGCTCCGGAAGCGGGTCCGGGGGACGTTGCAAGTTACCCGGCGGAATCCCAATTTCGTCATATTCTGTGATGCCGAGCGTCTGGTCCTTGAGACACTGCCGGAGATGCAGGATGACCTTCGCCTTGATCTGCTTCGCCGTGAGGCCCACAACGTTCACCTCGCCGTAGAATCCAAGATCCAGGTTCCCGTCAGGCTTCACGAGCCTCTCCCCGGTGATCGGCCGACCCGGTAGCGCCTCGAGGACTTCCACGAGGATCGATATCCGGCGGCTCGACCCGGTACGACAGCTCGATCATCGCCCCCTCGTGCGGCGGCGGGTCGTCTGGGATCGGCTCCAGGGGCAGGGGCTTGATGAACGCCTCGGCGTCCTTGATCAGGTCGTCGCGCGTGGGCAGCTTCGCCGCCTCCGGTTGCGCCGGCCTCGGCGCCGGCTGCTGGGCACCGGCCGGCGACTCGATCCCCGCGACCACCACCAGAGCCGCCATCGCCCGCCGCCCGAAAGTCCGTCGTTCCACGTGCGCCTCCTCCCAACCTTGCCAGATGCCCGGCCCTTTTCACGTCGATGGATCCCCAGTCTTAGGCGAGAGGCCGCGGGATTCCAGCGGAAAGTCGCCCGGGAGCCCGGATATGACACCCGGCCGGGGGTGCCGCTCGATCCAGGTCCATGCGGCCGGCAGGCGGGCCCCGGGGTGGGGCGGGCCGTACCCGCCCGACGGGGCCGATCCCCGGCGGGCACGGAGGCCCGCCCCACACGGATCACGACCCCCCGGCCGGCTGACCGGGGCTCCTTTCTTCACCCTCCCCCCTTGTGGGGGAGGGCAGGGTGGGGGGTGAGCGGGACCAACATGCCCGCAAAGGCGCGCGGCCGATCGCCGGCCGCCCCCCACCCTACCCTCCCCCGCAAGGGGGGAGGGAAAGAGAGGCCGGCCTCTCCCTCCCGGAGAACGATTTCGCCCCAAATTACGATGGTAGGGGTACGACTTCGGCGCGCGACGTCGCGCCCCGCCCCAACCAACGAAGGGACATCCCCGATGCAGCGTACCGAGAAGCAGCGACAGGCCAGCCGCGAGAACGGCAAGAAGTCCAGGGGCCCCACCTCCCCCGAGGGCAAGGACGTCTCCAAGTTCAACGGCGTGACCCACGGCCTCTGCGCCGTGCACCTCATCCTCCCCGGCGAGGACCCCGCGGCTCTAGACGCCGAATTCCAGGCCTGGGACAACGACTGGAACCCGCCACCCACACCCGCGCCGTCCTCGTCCGGCGGGCGGCGATCGCCTCGTGGCGGCTGAACAGGGCCGTCAAGGCCGAGACCGCCTGGCTCGGACGCCGCGCCGAACTGGCCGGCGACGCCTTCGACTTCGAGCGCTTCAACCGCGCCGACCGCGCCGTCTCCCGCGCCGCCACCGACCCCGGCGGCGCCCTGTCCCTGCTGGAGATGGACGCGACCGGGATCGACCGCGTCATCGACTCCTGCGGCGAGCTCGAGCGCGGCCTCGAGGCCGGCCCCACGGGCTGGGACCAGCCGCACTACCACCAGCGGCTGATGCTCGTGACCCGCCACCGCCTCGACGAGTACCCGCACAACGCCGGGCCGATCCCCCGCGCCTCGGCGCGGCTGCCTGGCGGCGAACAACGCCGAGTTCGCCGAACGACCCGTGCTTCGACTACGGCCACTGCGTGGTCATCTTCCCGCTGCCCGAGGAGGAGCGCGCCGCGGCCGTCGAGCTGCTGAAGCGTGCGGTGGCCGAGAAGCTCGCCCGGCTCCGCGAGCTCCGCGCCACGATGCCCGACCCGGCCGAATTGCGCGCCGCGCCGTCGCGGCGGCGTATTGCGACGGTTCGGAGGAGGGGAAGCTGCGGCATCGCTACGAGATGGCGATCGATCGGTCGCTGAGGGCGACGATCCAGCAGCTGATCGCGCTGGAGAAGTCGGGGGCGGACCTGGCGGGGGGCGACGCCTGGGCGTCCGGCGACGAGGGCGAGCCGGGCGCGATCGAGGCGGTTCCTTCACCGGAAGTCATTGAAGATAAACAGGATACGTCAATAGACCGGGCCACGCCCGTCCCGCCCCCGGCCCAGCAGGAGCCGGCGGCGCCGGGTTCGCTCGGCGCGGTCCGGTCGGGGTTGGTCCCGGCGCCCGTCGCGGGCCCGATCGGGGCCCCGACGGCCCCGGCCCGGGCCGCCGGAGGGGGCGGCGGGGGCCGGTCGTCGGGCTGAGATCCATAAGCGAGAATATCATCGGCCAGGCCCGAGACCGGGCCGCGCCGGCGGTGCGCGCCCTCAGCGCCCCGCGCTCGTCGCGGAGGGACACGGCCGGCCCGTCCTTCCTCTCGGCCCGGACCACCAGGGACCGCGCCTTCGAGCCGACGGGCAGGATCACGACGTTGGCCGCCTCGTCGTGCCGGCCGGGCAGCGACTCGACGCACCGCCAGGTCGCCTCGGCCCCGTTGCCGGCGAAGACGACGACCTCGTGCCGCCGGCTCTTCGGGCTCGGCCCCGCGGCGATGACCGCGCTCGACGCGTGGCCGAACGTGTCGCCGTCGACCGTGAACGACGTGGCCCCGAACTTGACCGGCACGCCGCCGATCAGGCCCGCCATGGCCGCGTTCGACTCGGGGCGTCCGACCAGCAGGATGTGATGGGTCTTCAGGTCATCCTCGGTGACGGATTCATCGGTCTTGATCGGCACATAGATGTTGGGCCACCGCCGCGCGATCTGCCGCTGGAGCCGCTCGGCCGCCTCGCGCTGGGCGGCGACGTCCTTGCGGGTGCCGGTCGACGATCAGGGTCCGGTCGAGCTCGACGTTGAAGGCGTCGACCGACCAGCTCGGCGTCTGGGGCTCGGCCGCCCTCGTGATCAGGTCGCGGACCTCCGCGCCGAGCGGCTTGCCGTGGGCCTTCTCGGCCGCGGCGAGGAACTCCTCGGTCGAGACGGGCTTGCCCGCGTGGTCGCGGCCGAAGGCGTCCATGAAGGCGACGAACGGCTTGTCGCCCATCGTCCGACCGGAGGGCGGCCAGGACGTCGATGCCCTTGGCCGCGGCGATCGCGTACCAGCCGCGACTCATCAGGTCGGCCCTGGTCTTGTCCAGCGCGACGTCGTGGCCGAGCTGCAAGGTCGCGAGCCAGCGGTCGGCCTCGTGGCGGTACGTCTCCAGGGCGAGCTGCTCCTCCTGGGCCTTCGAGAGCTTGCCGTCCTTCGCCTTGGTCTTGTAGGCATGTTCGAGCGCGACGATCCGCTCATAGTCGGCGAACGCGGCGGCCAGCCAGGTGTCGGCGTCCGTCCTGGCGAGGATCGTCCCGTGCCAGGCCGGCGGCCGGTCGCCTTCCGGATTGCTCGCCTCATCGAACGAGGTCTTGCCCTCGAGGTCGACGGCCGCCTTCGTCCCCTTCTCGAGCATCGGCGGCGGCTCGGCGGTGAGGACGGTCCAGTCGTTGCCGACCAGCGGCCGGATGTTCGGGCACCGCGGTCGCGGTCCCACGGCGTCGGGTCCCACGTCTTGCCGAGCGGCGGGCCGAACAGGGCGTAGGTCTTCAGCTCCTTGGCCATCGCGGCGGTCGTGAACTTGGCGTCGCAGCGAGGCGAACGCGGCGAGCGGGGGCGTCGGTGAACGCCTCGAAGCCGAACGGCTCGCCGATCTTGCCCTTGTGCTTCTCGGTAGAGCTCGAGCCACTTGATGTCGCGGTCGCTGGGGACGCCAGACGGTCGGCCGGCTTGCCCTCGAGGCTGGCGATCGTCTCGAGCCGCACGTCGAGGTCCTTGGCGTTGTTGCAGCCCCAGTAGAAGCCCTCGGTGCCGCCGAACCACTCGTCCTTGCCGCTCCGCCAGAGCTTGGTCTTGTGCGTGCCGAGCTCGAACATGGCGATCTCGTTGGTCTTCGTGTCGCCGAGGAGCCATTCGTTGGTGTACAGGCCGTTGTTCGCGTGGCTCGAGGATGGCGACGGCCTCGTCGATCGAGTCGGCGTACTGGAGGGCCTTGCGGATCCGCGAGGCGAGGGCGTCGCCGTTGATGTCGAACTTGGTCTGCGCCGATGGTCGTCTCGGTGACGAGCAGGCCGGCGTCGTTCAGTAGTAGTCCATGCCGCTCTGGATGCCGCCGGGGTAGGTCTGCATCAGGACGCGGTGGCCCTTCGCGGGCTTGACGTCGAGCCAGACGTTGAAGTAGCGGCACGAAGGCGAGGTTGAACATCGTGATGTGGCCGAAGACGATCTTGCCGTCGGCCGTGGCCGGGCCGGTCGCGGCGAAGGCGCTGCAGTGCTCCGTCGTGCGGGGCGTGCGGGCGGGGCTCCTCGGGCTCGCGCGAAGACCTTCGGCCCTCGAGGCCGGTCGGCGGTGGCCTCGAGGGCCGCGTCGAGGAACTCGATCTCGATGTCGGAGTTGATCGCGACGATGTCGACGAGGTCGAGCGGCCGCCCCTCGAACCGGGCCCCGGCCGCGGCCGCGCCGTCGGCGATGCCCTTCATCTCCTCGAGGTATTCCGGATCGTAGCGGCGGAGGAACAGGGCATTGACGAGCGTGCGGACCTGGTCGCCAGTGCGCTCGTCGGGTCGTCCTTGCGGCTGCGCTTGGCGGCGAGGGTGTCGACGTAGTCGACGATCTCGGGCGCGAGCAGCCGGCCGTGCTGGTAGCCGCGCTCGTAGGGCTCGCCCTCGATGTGGAGGACGATCCAGCCGTCCTTGGGGTAGCGGTAGCCCTTGCCGGACCGTTGCACGCGTGGCGGGGTCGGGGCCATACTCTTGTCTCGCCCGGGATGGCTCCGCGGCCTGAATCGTCGGTGCGAGCAGCAGCAGGAGGGCCAGTGCGAGCCCTCCCGAGGTCCGGCGGTGGCCGTGCGTCATCAGCGGCTCCCTTCGCGTCGACAGGCCTGGCGCGTCGGGGTGATTGTACGGTCCGGGCGGGATCATCGGAAGGCCCTGAATGTTCGGGCCCTGGAAGCGAAGACCGATCGGGACCGATCCGATCGAGGGCAGGGGATTCGCCATGACGTCCGACGAGCTCGGGCCCGCCGAACCGACCCAGGTCGATGCGATCGCCCGCCCGTCGAACCCCCGCCCGAGCCGATCGACGCCGTCGGCCCGGAGGATCCGGCCGAGGTCGCCTTCGTCGTGCCCGCGCCGATGATCGAGGCGGTCGCGACCAACGAGGTCCAGGCCGCCGAATCGCCCTCGCCGATCCTCGCGGCCGTCTCCGAGCTGGCAACGTCCCTCGGCAAGCGGATCGACGCGCTCGCCGCCGCGTTCGACCGCGAGGTCCGCGCCGAGTCGACACGAGAGAAGGTCGTCGACCGACTCCACGCCGAGCTGCAGGATTACAAGAATGACCTGCTGCTGAACGTCATGCGGCCCGTCTTCGTCGACCTGATCCAGCTCCACGACGACATCGGCAAGATCGTCACCGCCCAGGCCGAGCCCTCCGAGGACGCGGGCGCGGCTGATCGAGCTGATGCGGGGGTTCCAGCAGGGGATCGAGGACATCCTCTACCGCCAGGGCGTCGAGCCGTTCACGGTCGACGACGACGCCTTCGACCCGCGCCGGCAGCGGGCCTTCGCCACCGTGCCGACCGACGACACCGACCAGGCCAAGCGCGTGGCGGCCCGGCTCCGCAAGGGATTCCGCTCGGGCGAAAGGGTCATCCGGCCCGAGATCGTCAGCGTCTACGCGACGCGGCGATGAATGCCCGCGCAGGATTGAACTTACGGCACGGCCCGGCGTTTGCCTCGGGTCGGTGGCGGGTCGTTTCGCCGGCCGATCTCGCAGATTTCTGTTCGAGATTGGGCAGAGTCTGCCCAAAATGGTAGCACCACGTCGGAGGCCGACCATGCCCGGCCTGACACATTTCTCCCCGGTCGAGCGGATGACGAGACCCGAGCCGTCGCAAGATCGGGCCGCCTCCTGCGTCTTCCCGGCGCCGTTCGCGCAGTACGAGCTCGGCGGCGGGCCGTACGACGAGATGTTCGACCACGACGGCGTGCCCGCGCGAGGCGTACCGCCAGCTCCACTCGCGGCTGGTCGACCTCGCGCCCGAGGAGCTCCGCCGCCGCCAGCAGGACGCCGACCTCTCGTTCCTGCACCAGGGGATCACCTTCACCGTCTACGGCCGCGAGGAGGGCACGGAGAAGATCTTCCCGTACGACCTGCTGCCGCGGATCATCACGGCCGCGGAGTGGGCGACGATCGAGCGCGGGCTGGTCGCAGCGGATCACGGCGCTGAACCTGTTCCTCAAGGACATCTACCACGACGGCCGGATCCTCACGGAAGGGATCGTCCCGCGCGAGCTGATCTACAGTTGCCCGCACTATCCGCCGCGAGATGCGCGGGCTGCGACGTCGCGCGCGACATCTACGTCTCGGTCGTCGGCACCGACCTCGATCCGCCTCGGCGACGGCCGGTTCGCCGTGCTCGAGGACAACCTGCGCGTGCCGAGCGGCGTGTCGTACATGCTGGCCAATCGCCAGGTGATGAAGCGGATCTTCCCGACGATGTTCCGCGACCACGGCGTCCGGCCGATCGACCACTACGGCCAGGCCCTGCTCGCGACGCTGCGCGCGCTCGCCCCGCCGGGCCGGCACGAGCCGACGATCGTGCTGCTGACGCCCGGCGTCTTCAACTCGGCCTACTTCGAGCACACGTTCCTCGCGCGCCAGATGGGCATCGAGCTGGTCGAGGGCCGCGACCTGCTGACGCACGACAACGTCGTCTACATGCGGACGACCGCCGGGCTGCGGCGCGTCGACGTGATCTACCGCCGCGTCGACGACGACTTCCTCGATCCGCTCGCGTTCCGCACCGACTCGCGGCTCGGCGTGCCCGGGCCTGTTCAACGCCTATCGCGCCGGCAACGTGGCGCTGGCCAACGCGATCGGCACGGGCGTGGCCGACGACAAGGCGGTCTACGCCTACGTCCCGGCGATCATCAAGTTCTACCTGGGCGAGGAGCCGATCCTGCCGAACGTCGAGACCTACCTGCTCAACGACCACGCCCAGCGCGATCACGTCCTCGCGAACCTCGACAAGCTGGTCGTGAAGGCGGTGGGCGAGTCGGGCGGCTACGGGATGCTGATCGGGCCGCACAGCACGGCAAGCAGCGCGAGGAGTTCGCGCGAACGCATCCTGGCCAATCCGCGCAACTACATCGCGCAGCCGACGCTGGCGCTGTCGCGGGCGCCGTGCTTCATCGACGGGCGGGTCGAGCCGCGGCACGTCGACCTGCGGCCTTATATCCTGTTCGGCGAATCGGTGACGATCGTCCCCGGCGGGCTGACGCGGGTGGCGCTGCAAGCGGGGGTCGCTGGTGGTGAACTCGTCGCAGGGTGGGGGCAGCAAGGATACGTGGGTGTTGTTCGAGTAGGGTGGGCACCGCCCACCATCAGGGTCATGAAAGTCGGTGGGCGATGCCCACCCTACGAAAGCAGCGAACGATGCTCTCCCGAGTCGCCGACACCCTCTACTGGATGAGCCGCTATCTCGAGCGGGCCGAGCACACCGCGCGGGTCGTCGACGTAAACCTGAACCTGATGCTCGACCAGTCGCCCGACTCGGCCGGCCCGCGGTGGGAGAAGGCGCTGGCCAGCCTCCGCGCCAAGGTGCCCGAGGGGACGACGTCGGACCCGTATGCCGTGTGCCGATCCCTGACGTTCGACCTCGAGAACCCCTCGTCGATCTCGGCCTGCATCGCCTCGGCCCGCGAGAACGCCCGGCAGGTCCGCGAGCTGATCGGGTCGGAGATGTGGGAGGGGCTGAACCGGCTCTATTTCCAGGTCCGCCGGGCGAGCCTGGTCGACATCTGGTCGGGCCAGCCGCAGATCTTCTTCCAGGGCGTGAAGGACGGCATCAACCTGTTCCGGGGGATCACCGACTCGACCCTCTGCCAGGGCGAGGCGTACCACTTCCTCGACGCCGGCCGCTACCTCGAGCGCGCCAGCCTCGACCGCCGCGCTGCTCGACGTCCACTGCGGCCACATCGACGACTGGGACGACCCCGCGCCACGCCGCGGCGCACCTCGAATGGGTCGGCGTGCTCGCCTGCTGCTCGGCCTTCGAGGCCTACTGCAAGGAATACACGGCCGACCTCCGCCCGACGCGGATCGCCGAGTTCCTGCTCCTGAGCGACGAGTTCCCCCACTCCGTCCGGTTCGCGGCCGACCGGGTGCAGGACGCCCTCGACGAGATCGGCGAGGAGACGGCGATGCGCAAGACCAGCCGGGTCGCGAGGCTTGCGGGCCGGCTCCGGGCCACGCTCTCGTTCGGCCAGATCGACGAGATCCTCGGGTCGGGCCTGCACGCGCTACCTGGAGGACGTCGCGGCGCAGTGCAACCAGATTCACGCCGCGATTTACCTGCACTTCATCACGTATCCGGTCGAGACGGCGCTGGAGGTTTGAGCCGCCGCGAGGCTTCGCAACCGGAACCCCCCACCCTACCCTCCCCCGCAAGGGGGGAGGGTAAAGCTATCTGGAGCGAGCGAAGTCTGAAACCCTCCCCCCTTGCGGGGGAGGGTAGGGTGGGGGGTAGAGTCGACGTCCTTGCTATCGTGAACGCTGCACCCCGCGGACACCCCCGAAACCATGGCCTACGCGATCCGCCACGTCACCCGCTACCGATACTCGGCGCCGATCGTCGAGAGCCACATGGAAGTCCGGATGCACCCGCGGAGCGAGGGGCACCAGCGGTGCTGGGACTTCCGCCTGCGGACGTCGCCCCGGGCCAAGATCGGCTCGTACCGCGACTCGCTCGGCAACGCCGTCTCGTTCTTCGACGTCCCCGGCCGGCACGCGAAGCTGACGATCACGGCCGAGGCGAACGTCGAGTTCACGCCGATGCCCGAGATCCCCGACGCCCTCGAGCCCGGGCGTGGGCCGAGCTCGACGCCGTGGCCCGCGACGAGGACCACTGGGAGTTCCTCGCCCCGAGCAAGTTCGCCGTCGCGACGCCCCTGCTGGAGACCCTCCGCGCCGAGATCGGCCTGGCCCGCGGCCACGACCCGCTCACGACCTTGCGCGACCTGAACCACACGCTCTACGACCGCCTCGCGTACGCCCCGAAGACGACCCGCGTCGACTCGCCGATCGACGAGGCCCTGGAGGCGCGCCAGGGCGTGTGCCAGGACTTCTCGCACATCATGATCGCCCTGGTCCGCGGCCTGGGCATCCCGGCGCGGTACGTCTCGGGCTATCTCTATCACGGCGACGACTGCAACGACCGCTCGGTCCGGAGCGCGACGCACGCCTGGGTCGAGGCCTATCTGCCCGACCTCGGCTGGGTCGGCTTCGACCCGACGAACGACCTGATCGCCGCCGACCGCCACATCCGCGTCGCCGTCGGCCGCGACTACGCCGACGTGCCCCCGACCCGCGGCGTCTTCACCGGCGACGCCGACGGGCGAGATCTCCGTCGACGTCAAGGTCGAGCCCTCCGAGGCGACCCTGCTCGACGAGGGGCCGGCGTCCAACGTCTGGCTCGCGGTCGATCCGGATGAGCAGATGGGGATGATCGAGATCATGCAGGATCAGCAGCAACAGCAGCAGCAGTGAGTGCCGTCAGCGCGCTTTTCACCCTCCCCCTCAAGGGGGGAGGGGATCAGATTGTTCGTCAGCGGTTTACCGCGTGGCCCCCTTCGGCGGGTCGAACCGGTAGACCTGGCCGCCGAGGTTCACGGTCACGGGCTCGTCGAAGGCCATGTACTGGTTCATCTCCGGCGTCTGGGCCCGGGCGATCTTGAAGAACTCGTCGCTGAACTGCTCGACGACCCTGGCCTTGGCGTCGTCCTCGGGCTTCACCTCGGAGTCGACCCAGCGCTCGGCCTTGCGGTAGAACGTCTTGCCGCCGACCTGGCGGACGTTGGCGACGAGGTCGGACCGGTGGACGCCCATGTACATGCCGCCCATCCCGGCCATGCCGCCGCCCATCCCACCCATGCCGCCGCCCATCCCGCCCATGCCCATTCCCCGGCGCATCCGGGGAGGAGTGGCCATCGGGCGACCGGCCTGGGCGGGCGCCGCGCCTGCCGCGGGCGCGACAGCGGCCAGCGACGACCTCAGCCGCGCCTCCTCCTCGCCCGCAAGGCGCTGGCCATAGGCCTGTGAGGGCTTGCTCGCGTTCATGTACGACTGCTTCGCGTCCCGCTGATCGACGCCGAACCGGCCCTGCACCTCGGCGAGCTGGTGGAGGTTCTGGTGGGCGAAATCCCGCAGTTCGTCGACGTACGCGTGCAGGTTCGTCCTCTCGTCGGCCAGGAACGACGTGTACGGCGTCAGGATGCCGTACTTGCGTGCTCAGCGACGACCAGCTCGTCGATCAGCTCCTTGTTCTGGCCGTGCAGGTCGATCTGGTCGATGATGAAGCCGACCCGGCGGACGGCCCAGAGCCGCTCGACGAAGTCGTACGACGAGCCGCCGCCGGTCGACGGCGAGGTCGGCCGGGAACTCGAAGCGTCCGCCGCTCGCCGCCGACCTTGCCCGCGAGCCGGACCGTCGGTCCGGCCCGACTGGCGATAGCGGCCGACCCAGACGAGCTGGCCGCCCTCGAACAGGTCGGGGATGTCGCGGGGATAGGTCCGGTTGACGTCGGTGCCGGCGAGCTCGATGCGGATGTCGGCCAGCACGGGGCTGGTCATCTTGGCGTAGAACCGGCGCGACGTGCGCCTCGATGTCCTCGTCGGGCTTGACGTACTCGCTCGTCCCGCTGTTGCCGCCGCTGAGCCGGTCGAGCAGCCGGGCGTTGACGTCGAAGCCGACGCCGAAGACGAAGACCCGGGCGCGGACGCTGGTTGGCCTGCTGGCAGTTCTCGGCGATCGCCATCTCGCTGCGTCTCGCCGGCCGTGGGCAGGCCGTCGGTCAGGAAGAGGACGTAGCTCGGCCGCGAGTCGTCGTGGATCATCCCGAGCGCCGTCTTGAGCGCGTCGTCGATGTTGGTGCTGCCCCCCTCGCGGATGTTCGTCGACGAACCGCTCGGCCTCGTCGCGGGTCGCGGAGATGTAGCGCTGAAGCTCGGGCTTGAACGTCTCGACGCGGTCGTCGTAGGCGACGATGTTGAACATGTCGTCGTCGCGGAGGTTGTTCGAGGACGAACTCGAGGGCGTTCCTGGCCTGCTCGATCTTCTTGCCGGCCATCGACCCCGAGCGGTCGAGCACGAAGACGACCGTCTTGGGCCGCGGCTTGCTCGTCGGCCGGCTTGACCTCGGGGCTGGCCAGGAGCAGGAAGTAGCCGTCCTCGCCGTCGCTCGGCCGGTAGCTCAGGACGGTCGCGCCGAGCGCCCCCTCGGCGAGGGTGTAGACGAGCCGGAAGTCGGCTCGAGGGCACGACGTCGCGCTGCGTCGAGCTCGACCTTGGCCTCGTGCTCGCCGTCGCGGCGGATCGACGGCGTCGTAGCTCGGGCTAGTAGACCGACTTGATCGCGTCCTGGCTCTCGATCCGGACGTCGAGGCTCGAGCCGCTGGATCGGCTTGGCGGTGAATCTTCTGGGTGCTCGAGCGGGATAGACGAACTCGACGACGTCGCGGTCGCGCTTGCAGAGCTGGGTGTACCGCATCGTGACCTTGCGGTCGGCCCCCGGCGGGATCGGGAAGACGCTCGTGCGGAAGAGGCCCCGGCCCATGTATTCGAGCAGGGCCGGGTCGCGCTTGGTCCGGACGATCTCCTCGTAGATCCGCCGCGCCTCGTCCTTGGGCAGGAGCCGGCCGGGCAGCTCCGGCCGTCGACCAGCAGCACGAAGTTCTGGATCGCCCCTTCTTCCGGGCAGCGGGAAGAGGTACTCCGACTCGATCACGGAACGAGCCCGGGTTGTGGAACGTCTGCGAGACCTGGACCTCGGCCACCTGGTCGCGGACCCTCGCGTCGATCGTGACCTCGCGGATCTCGTACGCCCGGTCGATCGGGACGTGGGGCCTCCGGTCGATCATGATCCCCTGCGCCATCACGGGGAGGGTCGTGATCGTGGACAGGACGGCAAGGCAGGCAAGGCGGAGAGCCCTGGAGAGCATGGCGTGGACCTCCCTCGCACGGGTCGCGGACGTGGCGGCGTCTGATCGGTTGGACGTGGGACCGATCCGGGCGGTTCCCGGCGGAGTCCGGGCGCGGGATCGAGTCTGCCTTTCCCTGGATGACGTTCGAGGACCGACGAATCTTAGGTCGATTCCGGCGATGAGGCCGGCGGCAGTGGAAGACGAGTGAGATCGAGCCCCGAGCGGAGGGCTTGGGGTCACTGGCGCCTTCGGTCGCCGTTCGCCGTTGATCTTGCAGGCGGGCAAGGCGTCGGGTAGACGAAGGATCGTAGGCCGGGCTTCGCCTTCACCAGCGCGGCGACACCCGCGGTCGTGACCTTCGGTCCTGCCCAGCTCCACCCAGCGAAGCCTCGGAAGGGCGCGGAGATGAGCCAGGCCCGACGTCCGAGATTCGTTGGCGCCATAGAGGTTCGAGTTCTTCAAGACTCTTCAGGGCCGTCAGATCGGCCAAGCCCGGCGTCGGTGATCCTCGTCCTGGCGAGGATCGAGTCTCCGCAGCTTCTTCATGGCGTGCAGCCGGCAGAGTCCCGCGTCGGTCAGGCCCGACGAGGCCCGCGAGCCCAAGTTCGTCGAGATCGGAGAGGCCCTGAAGATGCACCAGGCCGGCGTCAGTGATCCGGTTGTCTCCCAAGATCGAGCGTGCGCAGCCCTCGGAGCCCGTCACCGCCAGGTGAGCCAAGCCGGCGTCGTCGATTTGCAACTGCCGAGCTCGGAGCACTCGCAGCGAGGAGGGCCGACCGGAAATGGACGAGGCCGGAGCCGGTGATGCCGCGGGAGATGATCGCAGAATTCCTCGCGAAGCTCGGAGAGCCCGCCGAGGCTCGCCAGCCCGGCGTCGGTGACCCGATGGCTGATGCCGAGGTCCAGGACCGGCGAAGTCGCGTCGGCCGGCCAGGCGAGCCAGGCCCGTCGTCGTCGAGGTCGGCATCGGCAAGGGCGACGATCCGAGAGGCTCTTCGATCTGCCCAAGCCGCTCGAGGTCGGACGCGATTCAGGGCCCTTCCTCGCACGTCGACTTCGAGGAGGTGGTCGAGGTCGTCGATCGCCGCGGCGAAAACGTCGCTCGTCCACGACGGCCCGGCCGCCCAGACGCTGGTCACCTCCTGGAAGAACTCGTCTCCGATCCACCTCCGGAGCCAGACCGGGCCGCGGGGCTCGCCCGTCGGTCTTGTACGGGTGTTCGCCGTTGAACTGATAGTCGTAGACCACGCCTCCCCCGGCCGCCTCGATCCGCGCGACGGCCCGCGCTCTGGACCCTTGCGCGGTGGATCTTCCAGCCGAGCAAGGCACCCGCGACCAGGACGAGCAGCATCAGCCCCCGGAGGCTCAAGGCGAGCCGTCGCCGACGGGGTGGCCGGGGCGGAGAGGGGGCGGGTTCGGGCATCGCCGGGGCTCCTACCTCGGCGCCAGTCTACGGCAGGGGTCGTCCCGCACCAAGGAAAGTCCCGGCTCACGGGTGTCGCTCTCGCACCGGGACGTCCGGCGCGCCTCGCTCCGCCGCTCCCGCCGCGGAGTGTCCCCGCCGCTCCGCGGCGACCGATCGGAAGATGGCCGCGAGCGGCCGAGGAGGCATTCCGCCGCGGGAGCGGCGGAACGAGGGCCGCCGCGAACCGCCCCAGAATCACGAGGCACACCCCCGGCTCACCGCGACCCCGCGCCGACCGTCTCCCTCAGCTTCGCCTCCGCCTCCGGATCCAGGTCCGCCGTGCAATGCGAGCATTTCACGGCCTTATACGGGATCTGGGAAAGGCAGTACGGACACTCCTTGTTGGTGGGCGTGTCGTCGTCGTGCGAGAGCAGCTTCTGCACCGAGCCGAAGAGCTTGACCACGAGCAGGAACATCGCCAGGGCGACGATCAGGAAGTGGAACAGCTCGGCCAGGAACGGGCCGATCTCGACCTGGCCGATGTGCCACTGCTTGTACGACTCGAGCTTCCCGTCCTTGCCGGCCAGCCCCACGGCGTAGCTGACCAGGGGCATGATGATGTCCTTGACCAGCGAGTTCACCACCTGCCCGAACGCGTTGCCGATGACCACCGCCACCGCCAGGTCGAGCAGGTTGCCGCGGAAGGCGAACTTCTTGAACTCGTTCCAGATCTGCTTGAGCCGCATGGTGCCGCTTCCTCCGTCTCCGGTCCGTCCGGCCGCCGTCTCCCGTGGCGCCGGGCTTTATGAGGAGGCCGTGTCTGCAAGATCGGGGCCTTTGAAGCGCGATCCGTCCGTTGCCCCTTCGTTCGGGCTCTTCACCCTCTCCCCTCGTGGGAGCGGGTAGGGTGAGGGGGCCGGGAGACGGCCACGGCCAGCCCTCAAGACCCCCTCACCTTAACCCTCCCCCACGAGGGGGGAGGGGACCAGATTGGCCATCCTGACCAGCGCCGTCCGTCACCCGTCCAGATTCGCTATAATATCCTTCCAGTCCAGGCGAACAGTCTTCCGACCCGGCGGCACGGGTCGACCCTTTCGGCCAGGAGAGCGACCGTGAGCGACGGCCTGAAGCGAGTCTACGGGATCGACCTGGGGACGACCTATTCGGCGATCGCCTACGTCGACGAGCACGGCAAGCCGGTGATCGTGCCCAACCAGGAGAGCGAGCGGATCACCCCCTCGGTCGTCCTGTTCGACGGCGACAACGTCATCGTCGGCAACACCGCCAAGGAGTCGGCCAAGGTCGAGCCGCACCGGGTCGTCTCGCGGGTCAAGCAGCACATGGGCGACCCCCACTTCGTCTTCGAGTACGAGGGCCAGGCCTACAGCCCCGAGGACATCTCCTCGTTCATCCTCCGCAAGGTCGTCGGCGACGCCGAGATCGCCCTCGGCGGCGAGGAGAAGATCACCGACGTCGTCATCACCTGCCCGGCCTACTTCGGCACCGACGAGCGCGAGGCGACCGCCAACGCCGGCCGCCTCGCCGGCCTGAACGTCCGCGCGATCCTCAACGAGCCGACCGCCGCGGCCATCGCCTACGGGCTGGAGCAGGGCGAGGACCAGACCGTCCTGGTCTACGACCTCGGCGGCGGCACGTTCGACGTCACGATGATCGAGATCAAGGACCGCCTGATCCGCGTCATCTGCACCGGCGGCGACCACCGGCTCGGCGGCGCCCTCTGGGACGAGGCGATCGTCATGTACCTGGCCGAGGAGTTCCGCGCGCAGACCGGCGAGGAGTCCGACCCGATCGACGACCCCGAGGTCCTCAACGACCTGTTCCTCCAGGCCGAGCGCGGCAAGAAGACGCTCACCCAGCGCGACAAGGCCCCGTTCCGCGTCACCCACGCCGGCCAGCAGGCCCGGGTCGAGCTGGACCGGCCGAAGTTCGAGGAGATCACCAAGCACCTGCTCGACCGCACGGTCGAGCTGACCCGCGAGATGCTCGCCGACGCCGAGGCCAAGGGCTACACGAAGTTCGACAAGATCATCCTCGTCGGCGGCGCGACGCGGATGCCGCAGGTCCGCGACCGGCTCGTCGCCGAGTTCGGCATGGAGCCCGAGAGCTACGACCCCGACGAGGCCGTCGCCAAGGGCGCGGCCCTGTTCGGCCTGAAGGAGTCGCTCCAGGACGAGGTCAAGGAGATCCTCGCCCCCGCGACGGCCGACGGCCGACGGCGACGGCGGCCGAGCTCGACCTGGCCGCCGTCTCCGAGGCAGCAGGTGGCCGAGGCGCTCGACCAGATCGAGCGCGAGCTCGGCTTCACGCTGACCGGCCCGGTCCGCGAGCTGGTCAACACGCAGATCGTCAACGTCCTGAGCAAGAGCCTGGGCGTCGTCGCCCGGACGACGACGAACAAGGACGTCGTCGTCTACCTGCTCCCGCGCAACGGCGAGGTGCCGATGGAGCACGCCAGCGACTTCGGCACCGACGCCGCCAACCAGGCGGGCGTCGACATCCGGGTCATGGCCGGCGAGCGCGACAGCCCCGAGCCGGCCGACTGCAAGGACGTCGGCGTCGGCCACGCTCAACCTCCCCGACGTGCCTGCCGGCCCGGAGCCCGATCCGCGTCAAGTTCGCGATCAACCGCGACGGCCGCCTGAACGTCACCGCGACCGACCTGACCGGCGGCGGCTCGATCGACGTCGACTTCGAGACCGAGGCCGTGATGAACGCCGAGCAGGTCGAGGAGCGCTCGGCGGCGCTCCGGCTGTTGAGCGTCTCCTGAGCGCGATAGCGCCGGGCTCCATGTCGATCGCCTTCTCCTGCCCCCGCTGCGGCAAGCGCTACACGGTCGACTCCGCGCTCGCCGGCCGCAAGGGCCGGTGCAAGGACTGCGGCCGTTCGATGTCGATCCCCAACGTCGCGGACGACGGCGACGACACGATCGCGACCGAGGGCTACGACCTCTCGGAGCCGCTGCCCGTCGCGGCGGGGGCCGTGGCGGGCTCTGTCGTTCGTCCCCGCGGGTCTCGATCCCGAGGTGCCGCGGACGGCGAGGACGAAGCGCCCGGCTTTCGGCGACGATGGAGCGTCGGTCGCGCCGCGAGGATCATGAGCGCGTCCGTCTCCCGGTATCTCGGGGTCCTGATCGCCGCACCCCTCGTCCTGTTCGCGGGACTTGGCCTGACGGCGCTCCTCGTCCCGAACGGCACGCTGATCGCCGCCTGCGTCCTGGCCGGCGTGGGCGGCCTGCTGATCCTCGCCGGCTACTTCGTCGGGCTCTGGGCCGCGTGGCGCGAGGATCTGCTTTACGGATTCGGCTACGCTTTCTTCCCGCCCTACACGGCGTACTACATCCTGACGCGTTTCGAGGACCTCTGGCCGTGGTTCGTCGCCATGACACTCGGGGCCGGGCTCGTGACGGCGGGGGGGTTGATCGCCGAGTCGAAGTTGAAGGACCAGCCCGATGCGGCGGCTTGGATCGCGCCGGCCGTCCTCGGCGAACTATGATTGCGGCGTAGCCCGCGTTAGATACCATCGGCCGCGCTCGCGGACGCCGCCGGATGAATCGATCGAGGAGCCCACGACTGTGACGCAAGCCGCACTTCTCGAACTCGTCAGAGCGCGCCCGTTCCGCCCGTTCACGATCCAGACGCCCGATGGTCGCGAAGCGCGGGTCGACCACCCCGAGTTCATCGCGTATCGGGGAGGCCGGATCGCCGTCGTCATGACGGACGACGAGCACTCGATCCACATCGATGTCTTCATGATCTCCCGGCTCGACGTCGACCCGCAGCCCGCGGCGACCTCGCCGGGCGGCGGATGATTCTCCTCACCAAGGCCGGTCCCCCATGCCCACCATCGTCGGCATCGACCTGGGCACGACCAACTCCGTGGTCGCCGCGCGCAACGCTTACGGCCGGCCCGAGGTGATCGCCAACCGCGAGGGGCGGAACGTCACGCCCTCGGTCGTCTACTTCGGCGGGCGACCCGCCGGCGGTCGGCCAGGAGGCCAAGGAGTGGGCCCGGCTCGGCAACGAGGAGATCGCCAGCTTCTTCAAGCCCCACATGGGGAGCCCCAGTTCACGCTCCAGTTCCACGGCCGGGACTACGACGCGACCGACCTCTCCGCCTTCGTCCTCAGCAGGCTCAAGGACGACGCCGAGGCCAGCTCGAGGAGCCCGTCGACCGGGCCGTCATCACCGTCCCCGCCTACTTCGCCGACGCCCAGCGCAAGGCCACGATCGAGGCCGGCAGGCGCGCGGGGCTCGACGTCGCGCGGATCATCAACGAGCCGACGGCCGCGGCGCTCGCCTACGGGCTTGCAGAAGACCGGCATCGAGGAGACGGTCCTGATCTACGACCTCGGCGGCGGCACGTTCGACGTGACCGTCGCCCGGATCACGCCCGAGCGATCGCCGTCCTCTCGACGGCCGGCGACCACGACCTCGGCGGCAAGAACTGGGACGACCGGATCGCCACCTACCTCGCCGAGAAGTTCGCCGCCGAGACCGGCATCGACCCGCTCGACGACCCGCTGGCGCTCAACGAGGTGCTGCTGCTCGGCGAGCAGGCGAAGTGGACGCTCTCGGAGCGCACGACCGCGCGGATCACGCTCCAGCTCGGCACGAGCGCGAAGTCGTACGAGCTGACGCGCGCCGAGTTCGAGGCGATGACCTTCCCGCTCATGGACCGGACCCGCCGGCTGACCGAGGAGGCGCTCGCCGAGGCCGAGCCTCGACTGGCCGCGGCTCGCCGGCGTGCTGCTCGTCGGCGGCTCGACCCGGATGCCGATGGTCCGCTCGTACGTCAGGCAGATGTCCGGCCAGCGACCCGCGGGCCGGGGTGAACGTCGACGAGGTCGTCGCCCTCGGCGCGGCGATCCAGGCGGCGATCGAGGAGGGTCGAGTCGACCGACCGACGCCACGCCGAAGTTCACGCTCGCCGGGCGCCCGCCGGGTCGTCGACGTCATGTCGCACAGCCTGGGCGCCGTCGCCGTCAGCGCCGGACGGGTCGGCGCTACGTCAACGACATCATCATCCGCCGCAACCTGCCGATCCCGGCCGAGAACACCAAGTCGTACCTCCACGCGACCCACGGCGGCGCGAACGACCGGCTCGAGGTCTACCTGACCCAGGGCGAGAGCGCCGAGCCGCTCGACTGCACGATCCTCGGCAAGTACGTCTTCCGCCGGCATCCAGCCGACCGACGCCGAGGTGACGGTCGACGTCGCGCATGTCGTACGACGCCAACGGCGTCGTCCAGGTCGAGGCCATCCAGCGCGACACGGGGCACGCGCTCGACGATGACCGTCGAGCCGGTCCCCGACGACCTCTCGTGGCTCGGCCGCCGCCGGTCGAGGTCCGCCGCGGCGCCGGCCGACGCCGACGCGGATCTACCTCCTGATCGACGTCTCGGCGAGCATGGCCGGCGACCCGCTGATCGAGGCCCAGTCGGCGGCGCGGGCGTTCCTCGACAAGTGCGACTTCACCGCGACCGAGGTCGGCCTGATCTCGTTCTCCGACGACGTCACGCTCCAGGCCGAGGCGACCGACAACGTCCGCCGCGTCCAGGCCGCGATCAACCGGCTCGAGGCCGACGGCACGACGAACCTGACCGACGCCCTGGCCCTGGCCCGCGGCGCACCTGCTCGACGGCCGACCGGACCCGCTACATCGTGATCCTGACCGACGGCTACCCCGACGCCGCCGAGGCGCCGTCGAGCAGGCCGAGCCGGCCGCGGGGCGAGGGCATCGAGATCGTCGCCATCGGCATGGGCGACGCCGACCTCGACTACCTCCGGCGGCTCGCCAGCACCGAGGCGGGCTCGATCTTCGCCCGCCACGGGGAGCTGGTCGGCGACCTTCGGCCACATCGCCCGGATCATCGCCGAGGGGGGCCGCGCCCTGCGGACGCTCGACATGAACGCCGCGACCCTCCGCGCCAACGCCCGCCAGGCCTACGACCTGGCCCTCGCCGGCGCGATCGGCGCCGTGTTCGGGCTCTACCTCTACGTCGAGCTGGTCCACGCCTCGTCGGTCTGGACCCGCGACGCCCTGGCCGGCGCTGCTGATCGGCGGGACGATCGGCTTCTTCCTCAACGCGATCGGCCCGTTCCGCGACGGCGCCTGGCTCAAGCTCGCGCGATCGGCGCACCTGGGGAGCGCTCGCCGGCGCGGTCGGCGGCGCGGTCGGCCTGGTCGCTCGGCGAGGTCGTGCTCGGGACGTTCCAGGGCGGCCTGATCGGCCGGGCCGTCTCGTGGGCGGTGCTCGGGCTGGGGATCGGCGTCAGCCAGGGGCTCGCCTACCGCTCGCGGCCGCAAGCTGATCTTCGGGCTGATCGGCGGCGGCGCTCGGCGGGTTCGTCGGCGGCTTCCTCTTCGAGTCGCTCCGCCAGGCGATGGGCAACCGGTATGATCTGGGGCAGGGGCTCGGCATCGTCCTGCTCGGCGCGGGGCTCGGGCTCGGGCCTGGCGCTGGTCGAGCAGGTCCTGCGGCGGGCCTGGGTCCAGGTCCTCAGCGGGCGGCAGGAGGGCCGGAGCTACCTCCTCGGCGCGGCACGCTCGGCCCTCGGCCTCGACGAGCGCGCCGAGGTCGGCCTCTTCGGCGACCCGACCGTCGCCCGGCAGCACGCCGAGATCGAGTCGGATGCCGGCGGGATTCACGCTGCGCAACCTCGACGCACAGGGGCGGACGAAGGTCAATGGCCAGCTCCTGTCCGCTCCCGAGCGACTGAACGACGGCGACATCATCGAGCTGGGCGGCACGCGGCTCGTCTTCCGCAACCGAGGGTAGCCGATGGGCGAGAACGGCTGGTCGCTCGAGGTCGTCAAGGGCCGTCAGGCCGGGCGGTCGTACGCGCTGGCCGGGCCGGAGGTCGTGCTCGGCAACGCGCTGGCGGGCGCCGCGGGGATCGACCTCGCCGAGCAGGAGGGCGACTCGCCGCGCCGGATGGCCGCGCGGCAGGCCGTCGTCGCGGCGACGCCGGCGGGCCTGCACCGTCCGCGACCTCGACAGCCCCGGCGGCACGTTCGTCAACCGCCAGCGCGTCCTGCCCGGCCAGTCGCTGCCGCTCCGCGCCGGGCGACGTGATCCAGCTCGGCGGCGTGCAGCTCAAGGTCGTCACGAAGGCGAACGGCCAGCCCGCGACCGCCCCGGCCGCCGCCCCGTCGCAGCCCTTCGTCCTGAAGAACGGCACGGCCTGCCGGACCTGGGACGACTTCCTCCGCGTCGCCGCCCAGCGCTGGGCTGACGTGCGCGACGAGTTGACCTCCGGGCGAATCTCGGTCTGGCTCTCGACCATCGGCCGCCCCGACCTCATCGTCCACCGGCCGCCCGATGCCTCGCCCGACGAGCATCTCGACGCGTGGCTCGCCCGCCTGCCGACCTCGATGCCCGCCCGCCCCGAGCTGGACGTCCATCCCTCGCGGCTGGTCGTCCGCGTCACGCCCGGCGGCGGGACGATCGTGCGGTCGGTGCAGGTCGCGAACGTCGGCCATCGCCTGCTCCACGTCCGGGCCGAGGTCGAGCCCGCAGGCTGGGCGAGGGTCGCCGCGGGACTTCGCGGGGCGGACGCACGCCGTCGTCGACTCGCTCGACATCCCGATCGAGATCGACGTCCCCGCGACCTTGCGCTCGCCGCTCCGGACGACCCTGCGGATCGACGGCGACGGCGGCACGAAGCGGGTGGAGCTGGTCCTCGAGGCCCGCGCGGCCGCCGAGCCGATGGCCGCGACCCCGGTGAGGGTCGGCCCTTCGGCCCGAGATCGCGAGGCCCGTATCCGGCCGGTCACGCGACTCATTGCTTTCATAACCCTGGCGGTCGTGATTCGACTCGCAGCCGGCGTTGTGTGCGGATCGATGGCCACCGACGCGGCCGGGCTCGACCTGCTCCGCGTTGCGTTGCTCTTCGCGGTGGTGTTCGGATCGACCGGGGCGATCCTCGCTCGCCGCTCCGGCATCGAAGCAGCCGGGTACGCGGCGGCCTCGGCCGCGATAGAGGGTTTCGCGGTCGCCGCGCTCTTCGTGGCGACCTGCCGGATCGTCGAACCGGTCCTCGGCGGCTGGTCGCATTCGATGCTGGCCATCGCCCTGCTGTGGGCCGCGATCGGCGCGGTGAAGGCGGCCGCGTCGCTCTGGATCGCGCCGTATCGGAAAGCCGCCGCGAGTGCCACGCCATGATCGCCCCGCTCCTGCTCGCGATCGCGATCCTCGCCGACGCTCCCGCGGCCGACGCCCCGCGCGTGGTCGTCACGCAGACCGACGACTCGAAGTTCCCCGACATCACGGTCTACTTCGAGCTCCGCAAGCCCGACGGCTCCTTCGTCCGCGACGCGCGGGCCGACGAGTTCCGCGTCGCCGAGGACGGACGCGACCGGCCCGTCGCGAGCTTCGAGGCGCCGATCACGGTGAGCAGCAAGCCGACGACGCTCGTGCTGGTCGTCGACCGGAGCGGGAGCATGCGGCAGGGCGACAAGCTCGGAGGGCTCAAGCGGGCGGTGCGGAGCTTCCTCGATGGGCCTGCCCGAAGGGTCGCGGGTCGCGGTGATCGCGTTCGGCTCGGACGTCGAGCTCGTCTGCCCGTTCACGACCGACAAGGCCCGCGTCCAGTCCGCCGTCGACCGGCTCCGGCCGTTCGGAGGGACGCGGTTCTTCGACGCGGTCGACGAGGCCCTGAAGCTGCTCGAAACCCAGTCCGGCGCCGCGCCGTGCTCGCCCTGACCGACGGGCAGGACGCCGACAGCATCCAGGCGATCGACGTGCCGATCGACGAGGCGAAGCGGCTGAACCTGCCCGTGCACACGCTCGGCCTGGGCGAGGGGAACGACATCGACGACGCCTCGCTCGACCGGATCGCCGCCGAGACCCGCGGCCAGACCTACCGCGCCCGCGACGCCGAGGGCCTGAAGGCGATCTACCAGGAGCTGGCCGAGCGGCTCGGCTCGACGTACAGCCTCACCTACCAGACCGACCGCAAGGTCCCCGACGGCACGCTCCGGCCGATCCGCGTGGCGTACGCGAAGGCCCCGGAGGCCTCGGCGGGCGAGACGGCCGTGTTCGTCCCGGGCATGGTCGTGCCGGCCTCGGGCTGGCCGGGGTTGTTCCTGGCGCTGGTGCTCGGGATGGGCGTCATGGCGATCCTGCCCGGCTGGATCGGTCGGAGGGCCTCGTAGGACGGTCCATGCCCCCGCCGATCCGTTATCCGCTGCCGACCCTGATCGCCGCCTTGGTCCTCGCCCTCGTCGCCTGGCGAGGCGCGGGCTGGATCAATGCGGTTCGCCATGCCGTCGCGGCGCGATGGGAACGGACGCTCGAAGGGCCGCCCCTTCCCGCCTCATCGACACCGCAGGTCGTCGCCGGCCCGATCATCCGCCGGGCCCTGCTCCTGCACGACGACACGCCCGTCTCGCCGCGCCCCGACGCCTCGCCCACCGACCGGATCGCCCGCCGCTCGTGGGTCGACGTTTACGACGTGTGGCCTCTCGACGGTCCGCCGACGCACGTCCGCGTCGGCAACCGCAAGCCGCTCGGCTGGGTCGCGGTCGCCGACGCTCTGCCGTGGGACACGCGGCTCATCGTGAAGACCGACGGCATGGCCGTCCCGGTCGTCGGCTGGCGGGATGATACGCTCGAGGTCGTCCGGTGGGACCGCGAACGACCGTGGTCGAAGGTGGGTCAACGGGAAACGATGCGAACAGCCGACCTGCCGGCTGGGTCGCTCGGCGTGCTCGTCGCGCGGGAGGAACTGCCTGCCTTGCTGTCGCTCAGTCTGGCTGCGGGAGACGACGCGGCGCGGGATCGCGCCCGGCTCCGTGCTGTGCTCGGCCGCCTGCTGGAGCCGGTGTCGTGGACGGACGCCGAGGTCGCCGCAGGCCGCGCCGCGTTGCCGGCCGCGGTCTTCGAGCGGCACGCCGCCGGGAATCCCGCCGAACGCATCGCCGCCGCCAACGCCGACCCGAAGGCCGACGCCGAGTGGGGCGGGCATGCGTTCCGGTTCGTGCCGTTGGAGGATTTGCCGTGAGGTCCGTTGGGGGGACGGGAGGGGGAAAGGTCACAAAGAGCCCAAAGCATGAGAGCGGAGAGCAGAGAGCGGAAGGCGAGACGCGGGATGCGTTCTGCCCGGATTGTGCCTTCTGCTCTCTGCTCTCCCGCCGTCCCATCCCGCCCAACGTTGCTCCAACCCGGCAGAGACGTCACCCGCGAAAAAGGCTAAAGTAAAGCGACCCCCGACGCCGAAACCCCAGGATACGGCCCGACGATTCTCCGGAAGATCGGGCCCCGGCGGGCGAACACACGAGTAGGCACCGCGACGATCGACCGTGAGGGGCACGTTGCCATGGGCTTGGATATCGTTCTGGCGCTCATCATCCTCGGCGCGGGCGTCCGGGGGTGGTTCCGCGGATTCGTCTTGCAAGCGATCCGCCTGGGCGGGCTGATCGGCGCGGTCTATTCCGCGGCCCCACTCCGAGACGCTGCCCGGCCTTACGTCAATTCCTACCTCCCCACGATCCGCCCCGAGCTGCTCGATCGGCTCCTCTGGTGGCTCGCGGCCATCCTCTGCTACGTCGTCACGGTCGGGCTGGCGAGCCTCGCCGTGAAGATGGCACGCCGGCGTCCATTCGGCGAGGTCGAGCAGAACCGGACGGACCAGTTCGCCGGGTTCCTCCTCGGCGGGATCAAGGGCGCCGCTGGTCGTCGCGTTCGCCACGGCCGCGCTCCAGCGGAACGCGCTCGATCGCGTGAAGGGCATCGACTGGGCCGAGCACCAGGCCCGCGACTCCTACGCGCTCGAGTGGGAGACGAAGTACCACCCCGCCGACCGCGTCTGGGCGTCGGCCCCGGTGCAGCACATCGTGGCCGAGGTCCGCCGCAAGGGCCTGCTGGGCCAGCCCGAGGACCTGCTCCCGGCCGCCGACAGGCCGATGCAGGCCGCGTCCGCGAACGCCCCGCCCCGCCTCGACCTGAGCCTGCCCCGCCTCGATCCCGGCCTCGCCCGACTTCACGCGCGAGTTCGACCGCGCGGTCCGGGGGCTCGAGCAGCTCGAGCCCTGAGCCGAACTTCGCGTTGACCGATCGTCCCGCCCCCGTCAGACTCCCGGCCGGCCCGCCGTAAGGGCCGGGGGGCTCGGACGATGTCGCGACCGATCGACGTCCCGCGCTGGGCGATCTACGGGCTCGTGTTCGGCCTCTACCTGACCGCCCGCGGCTACCAGAGCCTCGACGGCGATCAGGCCTACCGGCTGCCGCTGCTCCTGCACCGGCAGGACCCTTCGCTGTATGCGAATGACCCATTCGTCCGCGCGTTCGACGCCTTCAATCCCCACCGCGGCTATCTCGCTCTGCTCGATCTCGCCACCCGCCCGCTCGGGCTGGAATTCGGCCTGTTCGCGCTGTTCGCGGCGACGTTCGCGCTGACGTGCGTCGGCGTCTCGCGGCTCGCGCGGGCGGTCTGGCCGGGCCTCGGGCCGAACGTGGGGCTGGTCGCGGTCGGATTGGTGCTCCTGGCCCGGGCCGGGAACGTCGGGACGAACCACCTGTTCGAGCCGATGCTGCTCGACCGGCTCATCGGGTTCGCGCTGGGATGGGTCGCGCTGGCGCTGGCGGTCGAGGGCGAGACGTGGCGGCCGTCGCTCCTGATCGGACTGGCGGCCGTCGTGCATCCGACGGTCGGCCTCCAGCTCGGCGGGCTCGTCGGGGCGGGATGGGTCGCGTGGTCGATCGCGGGCCGGTGGACAGGGCAATCGTGGCGATCGACCGGGGTCGGGCTGACGGTGCTGGGGCTGGCGCTGCTGCCGGGCGTGTTGCCGAATCTGCTGCAAGGCCGACGCCTGTTCGAGGGGCTGACGGCCGAGGAATTCCGGCGGATCGGGGTCGAGCTCCAGATGGCGCAGCACATGGTGCCGTCGATGTGGAGGAGGCCGCAGTGGCTGGCGTGGGGGGGGTATGTCGTCGTGGCGGGGATGTCGCTGTTGGGCGTCGCGTTGGCTGGCCTTCGTGCCGGGATCACCCCCCACGCTACCCTCCCCCGCAAGGGGGGAGGGTTTCCGAGCGCCTCCGAGGGCAACGTCTCTTTCCCTCCCCCCTTGCGGTGGCGGGTGGGCGGGGCGCGGTCATCCGACCTGGCTGACGATCGGCCATGTCTGAGCAATGCCCCGATCCGCTTCGCCCTCCTCTTCGCCGTCCTGCTCGCCGCGCTGGGCCTTTCGTACGTCGTCGTCGAGGTCGTCGGTGATCTGCGCGTGACCGTCTTCCAGCCGTTCCGGATGGCGACGATCGCGCGGGGGCTGGCGTTGATCGCATTAGCAGGTCGGTGCCTGTCCCTCTGGCGACGGGGCGACCTGATCGGGCGCGGCCGCGTGCTCGTGCTCGCCGGCGGGTTGACGGGGGACTGGTCGTTTGTGGTCGCGGTGGCGTTCGAGGTCGCGGCGACCCTCGGTGAGGTGCGCTGGCGAAGTCTCGCCTCGGTCCAGCGGTCGCCTCACCCCAACCCTTTCCGACGGGTGGAACGGGGGCTGCTCGGTCAGCGAGCGCGGCCTGTCCCCGCGATCCTGCCCGCGCTCGTCCTCGCGTGCGGCTTGCTTTTCCTGTTCCGCCACGACACCGAGCGCGGTCACCGCGCGATGGCGATCGCGCTGGTGCGCATTACTGGTCGTTCAACTCGCATCCCCCCATGTCCGCCGTGGATGGACGCGCCGTCGTCTCGGCTTCGCACTAGCGGCGAGCGGGTCGGTGCCGCTGGCAGCTCTTGTCGTCCCAATCCTCACCGGTTCCGATGGCCCACTCGCCACGGCCCTGGCCGCGCGGTGCCGGTTCGCCATGTCGCCGACCGACGACGTCGAGCGGCTCGGGCTCTGGGCGCGAGACCACACGCCGAGGAACGCGCGGTTCATCACGCCGCCGGGGCCGAAGACGTTTCGGCTCTGGTCGGCGCGATCGGTCGCCTTCAACCGAGCGGCGAGCCCCTATCACGCGGCGGGGCTGAAGGACTGGTCCGACCGGTTCCGGGCGCACGTCGGCTTCTCGGGGAGCACGGACGAGTTCGTCCATGCGTATCTGAACGATCGCCACGGGCTCGAGTCGCGCGTATGGCCGGCTCTCGCCCGCGCGGCTTGCCGAGCTGGCGAAGGGACAGGGGGCTGATTATGTGCTCGCGCCGCGCCGGACGCCTCGGGGCCGAAGGAGGGCGGCCCGCTCCGTCTCCTCAAGACGGAGGGGCGATTCGCCGTCTATCGGGTCGAGCGTGAGGCGATGGTCACGCGGCTCCCGTAGGGATCACCTGGCCGCGAGGCCTGTATCCGCCGGCACCGGATAATCCCTGGCGAACTCGCGGATCTCGCCCGCGACGCCGCCCGGCCAGGGCCTCGTCCTCGGGCGATTGCCAGCACGCGAACGATCCAGGCGGCGACCTGCCGATCGCGTCCTCCTTCATCCCGCGCGTCGTCAGGGCCGGCGTGCCCATGCGGATGCCGCTGGGGTCGAGGGGCTTGCGCGTGTCGAACGGGATCAGGTTCTTGTTCACCGTGATCCCCGCGCGGCCGAGCGCGGCCTCGGCGATCTTGCCGGTGAGGCCCTTCGAGGTCATGTCGATCAGGATCAGGTGATTGTCCGTCCCGCCCGAGATGAGCCGGAAGCCGGCGCTGATCAGCTCCTCGGCCAGCGTCTTCGCGTTGGCGATGACCTGCGCGGCGTAGGCCTTGAAGTCGGGCCGGAGCGCCTCGCCGAGGCAGACGGCCTTGCCGGCGATGACGTGCTCGAGCGGCCCGCCCTGCAGGCCGGGAAAGACGGCCGAGTCGATCTTCTTGCCCCAGCTCTCCTTGCACAGCGATGATCCCGCCGCGCGGGCCGCGCAGGGTCTTGTGCGTGGTCGTCGTGACGAAGTCGGCATCGGGCACCGGGCTCGGATGCATGCCCGCCCGCGACGAGGCCGGCGATGTGGGCCATGTCGACGAAGAAGATCGCGCCGACCTCCCTCGCGATCTCGGCCATCCGGGCGAAGTCGATGATCCGCGGATAGGCACTCGCGCCGGCGAGGATCAGCTTCGGCTTGTGCTCGCGGGCGAGCGTCGGCGAGGTTGTCGTAGTCGATCCGCTCGGTCTTGGGGTCGACGCCGTAGCCGATCGTGGGATACCAGCGGCCCGAGAAGTTCAGCTTCATCCCGTGCGTCAGGTGGCCGCCCTGGGCCAGGTCCATCGCGAGGACGGTGTCGCCGATCTCGAGCGCCGCGTAGTAGACGGCCTGGTTGGCCGTCGCGCCCGAGTGCGGCTGGACGTTGACGTGCTCGGCGCCGAAGAGCTGCTTGGCCCGCTCGATCGCGAGCCGCTCGGCGCTGTCGACGTTCTCGCAGCCGCCGTAATACCGCTTGCCGGGCAGCCCCTCGGCGTACTTGTTCGTGAGGACCGACCCGACGGCCTCCATCACGGCGGCGCTCGTGTAGTTCTCCGACGCGATCAGCTCGAGCTCGTCGCGCTGGCGGTGCTCCTCGGCGACGATGGCGTCGAAGACGTCGGGGTCGTTGAGTCGGAGGTGGTTCATCGAGGGTTCCTGCGCGTTTCGTATGCGGGACTCGTCCTCGCCTCGCTCCGCCGCTCTGCGGCGGAGTCGTGCCTTCGGCCGCTCCGCGGCCATTCCGGAGTCGCCGCGTGAGCGGCGGAACGAGGGATCAGGCCTCGGCCGGGGAAAGGCTCCAGAATACTGCCATCGTCGCGTCGCGCTCGCGACCCCAGTCTCCGCGAGGGCCTGGACTCGGTCCATCCGGCCGGCCTCGGCCAGTCGCAAGGCGAGGTTCCCGGCCCTGCCGCGAGGGCGAGCCGGCCCTGCGCCGTCGTCCCACGCGATCATCGACGTGTCGGACGCGACCAGATGACCCGAATCGAGCAGCAAGCCGTAGGTGCTCGCGCGGAACGAGGCGTCCGCGCCCGGCAGCGGTCGGCGACGTCGACCGAGATCCGTGACACGCCGTCGCGATCGTCGCAGAAGAAGTCCGCAGAGAAGTGGTGCGACCCCGCCATCCCCAGGAGCAGGACGTGCGGCCTGCCGTCCGAGTCGCGATGGAGCTGCAACTCCTGGAAGACGGGGCTGATCACCCGCTCGGGGTCGTCGCGGTCCGCGTCCCATTCGAGCGAATGGCATGACAGCAGATCCGGCCCGAACCGGGCCCTCGCCGTTCGATGGCGTGAACCCAGCGATCGTTCGTCCGTTCGAAGGACAGCGCAGAACCCCATCCCCCAGCTCGATGTGGACGGTTGGAGTCGCGCCTCGATGATCCTGAACGGTTCGCTTCTCGCTCACGCCTTCTTGACCTCGCCCCGCGACAGCCTCATCCGCGGAGATAGGCGTCGATGAACCCGTCGAGGTCCGCCGTCGAGCGTCTTGCCGGGGTTCGTCGAGATGAACTCGGTCCGGAGGTCCTTGCACCAGCTGGTAGGGCTGGAGGACGTACGAGCGGATCTGGCTGCCGAAGCCGATCTCGGCCTTGTCGTCGTACGCCTTGGCGAACTCGGCCTCGCGCTTCTCCTCCTCGAGGCGGATCAGCTTGGCCTTGAGCAGCGCCAGCGCCAGGGCGTCGTTCTTGTGCTGCGACCGCTCGCTGCGCGACTCGGCGGCGACGCCCGTGGGCATGTGGGTGTAGCGCACGCCCGACTCGGTCTTGTTCTGGTGCTGGCCGCCGGGGCCGCCGCAGCGGAAGACGTCGCGCTTCAGTTCGTCGTCCCTGCAGCACGATGTCGATCGTGTCGTCGATCTCGGGCAGGACGTCGACCGAGGCGAACGACGTCTGCCGCTTGTCGGCCGTGCCGAACGGGCTGATCCGCACGAGCCGGTGCACGCCGGTCTCGCCGCGGAGGTAGCCGTAGACGTAGTCGCCCTTGATGTGGATCGTGACCGTCTGCACGCCCGCGACGTCGCCGTCTTCCTGGTCGATGATGTCGGCCTTGTACCGGTGGGTCTCGGCCCACATCAGGTACATGCGCATGAGCATCTCGGCCCAGTCGCACGCCTCGGTGCCGCCGGCGCCGGGGTGGATGGTGACGTAGGCGTTGCAGTGGTCGTTCGGGCCCGCCGAGCATCGAGCGGAGCTCGAACTCCTCGAAGTCCTTCGTGGCCTTGGCGATCGCCTCGCGGATCTCGCCGTCGAAGTCGTCGCCGCCGTCCTCCTCGGCCAGCTCGATCGAGGGCCTCGAGGTCGTCGGCCTGGCGCATGAGGGCCTCGAACGGCTTGAGGACGGCGTTGAGCGTCTTCAGCTCGGCGATGATGCCCTTGGCCTTCTCCTGGTCGCTCCAGAAGCTCGGGCCTTCCATCTCGGCGTCGAGTTCGTCGCGGCGGGCGGTCTTGTCGCCCAGGTCAAAGAGAGTCTCGGAGCTGGACGATCCTCTCGATCGATCCCCCGCGCGTCGCGCTTCAGTTCCGCGTCCATCGCCCGGCCATCCCTTCGAGTTCGCGCCGAGGCGGGGACGATCGGCCCCCCTCTGATACAGTACGATTAGAACCGAAAAAGGCTCACGGCACCAGGCGAACGGGCGCCCGATGGATCTGTCTCAACCTCCGACCGGCCGCCTCGCCCCCTCCCCGACCGGCGGCCTCCACGTCGGCCACGCCCGGACCTTCCTGATCGCCTGGCTCGCGGCCAGGTCGGCCGGCGGCCGGATGGTCCTCCGGATCGAGGACATCGACACGACCCGCGTCCGCCCCGGCGCGACGGAGGGGGCGATCGCCGACCTCCGCTGGCTCGGCCTCGACTGGGACGCCGGGCCTTACGTCCAGTCCGAGCGGATGGCGGCGTATCAGCAGGCCCTTGAGCGTCTGACGCGGGACGACCTCGTCTACCCCTGCACCTGCACCCGCGCCGAGATCGCCCGGGCGGCCTCGGCCCCTCACGCCGAGGACGAGGGGCCGAGCTATCCGGGGACATGCTCGCATCGTTCGGCGGCGGATGCCGAACGGCTCGGCGATCGTCCGTTCGCCTGGCGGTTCCGCGTCGATCGAGTGGCCGTCGCGTGGCATGACCTCTTCAAGGGGCCGGTGACGATCGAGCCCGGCCCGGCTCGGCGGCGACTTCCTCGTCGCCCGCTCGCCGTTCGCCCCGTCGTATCAGCTCGCGGTGGTGGTCGATGACCTGGCGATGGGAATCACCCAGGTGATCCGCGGGGACGACCTGGTCCCGAGCACTCCCCGGCAGATCCTGCTCGCTCGTGCGCTGGGAGGCAGACCGCCGAGTTACGGCCACGTTCCCCTCGTCGTCGGCATCGACGGGCGTCGGCTCGCCAAGCGGGACGGGTCGATCAAGCTGGCGACCTTGCGGGAACGGTCCGTCGACCCGCGCCGTCTGGTGGGCTGGGTCGCCCGCTCGTGCGGGTGGACCGATCGGCTCGAGCCCTCGGAGCCCCGCGACTGGATCGGCCGGTTCGACCCGGGGACGATCCCCGCCGGGCCGGTCGCCTTCGCATCGACGAGCATCGACTGACCCGAACGGTCAATGAACGGGAACAGCCTCGGCCGCCTCGGCCTCGGCGAGTCGCTTCAGGGTCCCCATGAAGCTCGTGAGCTGCTTCTTCATGAACCACCCGAAGAGCGTCATCATGACCTTCATCAGGAACCCGCCGCCCGCGAACGCGCACGTGTAGTCGAGGAGCGTCCGGCCTCCGAGGTCGGTAAGGCGGTAGTCGATCCGCATCTCGGCCTTGCCGAAGCTCTTGCCCGCCACGACGACCGCCAGGCGGGTGTCGGGCTCGCGCTCGACGACGCGCGAACGATACTCGGCAAGCCGGCCGCCCTCCCTGATCCGGAGCGTCGCGACCGAGCCGACTCCGATGGGACCGTCCCCCTCGCGCTCGACCGACTCGAGCCCCTTCATCCACCGCTTCTGCTTGGCGGGGTCCTCGAGGAAGCTCCAGAGGAGGGCGGGTGGACAGGCGATCTCGGACGTGAAATGCACGTTCATGGGCGATCTCCCCGTGGCCTGGCCGACGACGCCGATGCCGCGGAGTCTATCGCATCAAGAGTTGGGACGCCCGAGAAAAGTCATGAGTTATTGGTGAAGACTTTCAAAGTAGCCGCATTTATCGAGGTGCTCGACGCTCCGCCGGACCCGCTCGACCCGCGCCTCCAGCCCCGGCTCGGGCTCGCCGCCGATTCCCTCGATCTCGATGGTATACGCCCCGGCGAATCCGACGCCGTCGAGGATCTCGCGAATCCGCCGGAAGTCGACCGCCCCGCCGTCGCCGAGGCTCGGGAAATACCAGTCCTCGAAGCCGCCGCGGTTGTCCTTGACGTGCACGTTCCGCACGAGCGGGGCGACCTTCTCGAGCTCGTCGGCCGGGTCGACGCCCTCGTTGTAATAGGCGATGTTGCCCGTGTCGAAATTGAGCCGGATGCCCGGATGATCGACGTCGTTCATGAGGTCGAGCATCGCGGCGGCGTTCTGGGTCGGGCCCTTGTGCGTTTCGAGGGCGACGACGATTCCGAGGTCTCCGGCCATCGTACCGATCCGCCGGAGGTGCTCGACGACGACCCTCCGCTCGTCCGCGTCCGCCGGCTGGCCCGCCCCCGAGACGACGACCTCGGCGCCGAACCACCGCCTCGCGAACGCGATCCGCCGCTCGGTCAGCTCGACCCCGTCCTTCGTGCGGATGTCGGCGCCGCCCACGTTGCAGCCGCTGACCTTGACGTTGTGCTTGTGGAGCAAGTCGACGAACGCGGCGGCCTCGGCGTCGCTGGCCTTCTCGGTGATGACGGCCGACTCCGGGATGACCAGCCCGCCGAAGTTGTGCCCGCGGAGGGCGAGCTCGAGGTGGTCGATCCCGGTCTCTTCGATCCTTTCGACCGCCGCGCGGACGCCGGAGGGGCCGAAGCAGTTGGTGAAGCAGCTCACGATCCGGCGCACGTGCTGGGCTCCGATCGATCAATTCCCCGCGTGGGGCGGGATAGGGATGCCTTCGACAAAGACGATCCGCCAGGTATCCCTGGCCTGATTGCGGAGACGTTCGTCGTCCCAGACGGACGCGGCGTACTCGTAGGGCTGGCGAGGCTCATGGCGTCGATTCTAACTCGCCACCGGCCTCTCCCCAACGCTCGCGGACTCGCGAATCGTCTCGCTTCCCCTCCGGAGTGAGGGCGCCGGATGTGCCAGTCGTGAGGGACGCGACGGCCAGTCGTCCGTTTCCTTTCCCCCCCGGGCACACGGTTTCGAGACCCCTCCGGGAGCCGGAAAAGGCCCCGCAGTGCTGCTCGGAAATTGGGTTCGTTTCGCAGGGAGGCGGCCCGCGGCCCAGCGCGGGAATTGGGTTCGTTTCGCACCGCGGACGCCGGATCGGCCGCCTGACGCCGCACATAAGCACCCGAAGCCGTACATTTCTTGCATTCTTGGGTTCGCTCGGCGCCAGCGCCAGGGTCCCGAGGGACCCGGCCGGCCGCCGCGCCGGGTTCGCTCGGCGCGGGGTGGCCGAACCCGAGAACCCGGGCCGGCCCGCCGCCGGCGGACGGGCTCACTCCTCGACCGGGTCGAGTGCCACGGGCACATCGGCCTCGGGGTCGACGACCCGGAGGGCGCGGCGGCCGGTGAGGACGTCCATCAGGGTCTGCCCGCAGATCTCCCAGCGCCAGCCGTGGGCCAGGGAGGGGCGGCGGTCGTCGGGGCGGCCGGCGAGGTGCCAGCGGATCAGGTCGCGGAGGTCCGAGGCGCCGCCGACCAGGCCGACGGCCACGCGGGACTGGCCGCAGCAGCGGGCGAGGGTGGCCGAGAGCAGGCTCACGACCATCGCCACGCCCGGCCGCTCGTCGTGCCGCTCGGGCGGGACGGGGAGCTCGTCGACCGGGACGGCCAGGGCCGCGGCGATCACGTCGAGGATCTCGGCCGAGCGGTTCAGCAGGTGCGGCCGGTTGAAGTCGCGGAGGGCCACGAGGGCGGCGCGGGTCGCGGGCTGGCGCTTGGCGATGGCGATGAGCAGGTCGTCCTTGAGCAAGGCACGAAGGGGCCGATTGGCGCGGCGGGCGTCCTCGTAGCGCCATTCGGCGAGCCGCCGGGCCGTCTCCAGTCCCCGGCGATTGAGCATGTGCAGGCCGGGAAGGCGTCGCCAGCGCTCCTCCTCGGAGCGGTCGCGGATCGCGCCGAGGAACTCGGCGAACTCGGCCTCGGCCCAGTCGGTCCGGCCGCGCTCGGACAGCTCGGCCTTCATGCCGTCGGCGATGTCGAGGAGGAAGCGGACGTCGTCGAGCGCGTAGCGGAGCTGGGCGGGGCTCAGCGGCCGGCGCCGCCAGTCGGTCCGAGTCTCGCCGCCGGCCAGGGAGATGCCCAGCCGCTGGCTGACGACGTTGCCGAGCGAGAGCGGATAGCCGGGCCCGAGCAGGCCGGCGGCGATCTGGACGTCGAAGACGCGAGCGGGGACGAGCCCGGTCTTGATCTTGCCGATACGCAGGTCCTCGCCCGCGGCGTGCATGACGACCTCGATCGCCGGGTCGGCCACGGCCGCCCAGAAGCCGGAGAGGTCGCGCACGGCCAGGGGGTCGATCACGGCGAGCCGCTCGTCGGTCGCGACCTGGAGGAGGCAGAGTTCGGGCTCGAACGTCTCCTCCGAGACGAACTCGGTATCGAACGCGAACCGGCCCGCCGCGCGGATGTGGGCGACGAGGTCGTCGAGCGCCTCGGCCGTCGTGATGAGGGGCGACTCGACGGGCTCGCGACTCATGGGCGTCTCCCCGCATCCCCGCGCGAGGAGGGCCGATCCACGGCCCGTGCTCCCACGAAGGATTTCAGATTACGGGGCACGTCGCGATCTCGCAAGCGGCCGGGCGCGGCCTGCTCAGAACGCGGGCGCGGGCGTCTGCGGGGTGCCGACGAGGATCTGGCGGATCTCGCCGGCGATGCCCATCGGCACGCCGACGATCGTGGCGCCGGCGACCTTGACGATCTTGTTGTTGCCCGCGCTGTTGTAGATCTCGCGGGGCTTGTAGAGCAGGGGGTGGCGTTCGACGACGCCGACCTCGGGGGGCGGCGGCTTCGAGACGACGAAGCCCGAGCCCCCCTCGTCGGCCGCCGCCAGGCTCGGCTCGGGCTTCGCCGCCGCGCGGCGATAGCCGCCGGTGCCGCCCTGGCAGCCGAGCATCCCCACCGCGCCGAGCGCGGCGAGGGCCGTGATGAGTCTTGCGCACCGTCGCATGGTCCGCATCCTTTCCGGCGCGATCGTCACGCCTCGCGGCGGGGGCCGCGCGGCTTCGCGCTCGATGGGCAAGCATAACCCCGGTTCCAGCCGCGGGCCGCCTTTATGGGCGGAGCGGCAGGCCGAATGTGACGCACCAATAGGCTGTGCCGTCCTCGGCGATCGCGCAAGCCGCGCCGATCTGGGAATAGCTGCCGAGGATGTTCTTTTTGTGGGGCGGACTCTCCAGCCACCCGTGCATCAGCCCCTCGGGCGTCCAGCGCCCGTACGCCACGTTCTCGCCGACCCGCCGGTAGCGATAGCCCTCGTCCGTGATCCGATCGGCCGGCGCCGAGCCGTCGGACCCCTCGTGGCCCATCTTCTTCCGCTTCGCCATGTCGTCGGCATGCCGCTGCGCGGCCTTCGTCAGCCTGGGGCTGACCTCGAGCGTGTTGCGCTTCTCCTTGGCACGCTCGTCGTTGTGCAGCGCGATCGAGCTTCGTCACTCGCTCGGCGATCTCCGCCGGTGATAGCGGCGATTCCGGCTTGCCGTCCTGGATCGGCGCCGCGCGGAGCCGCCGGATGGGTCCCGCGCAGCCCGGCATGGCCGTTAGGCACGCGACGGAGAGCGCGAGCAGGACGGGGCGCAGGCGACGGCTCATGTCGGACATTCTTCGGCCGCCAGGGGGATGCCGCAAGACATCGAGTGCTCGTCCGGCCGGGCCGACCTGACGTATGATAGGAAAGAGAACCCGCTTGACGAGGCTGACGACGAGGAGGGGTGCATGACGACCGAGAAGCTTGTGGCCGTCCACAAGGCCGCCCCGTTCTATCCCTTCACGATCCGGATGGTGGACGGCCGATCGCACCGGATCGACCACCCCGAGTTCTTCGCCTACCGCCCTGGCACGCGGACCGCCATCGCAGTCGGGCCGGGGGAGGAGTTCAACATCATCGACACGATGCTGATCTGCGAGATCACGGTCGAAGTCCCGCCCGATTCCATACCGTCGCATCTACCGTAGCGGCGGCCCGGAAAGACGGAGAATTCCACGGATGGCCGCAGCCGACCGCACCTGGATCGCCTTCGACCTCGAAACGACCGGCCTGAACCCGAAGGACGACCGGATCGTCGAGATCGGCGCCGTGCGGTTCGAGGGCACAGGCCGCGAGGTCGCGGCGTTCGAGCGGCTCGTGAATCCGAGGCGGCCGTGCCATCCGCGGGCCCGTGCAGTCCACGGCATCGACGACTCCGTGCTGGCGACGGCCGATCCGGCCGAGGCCGTGCTTCCCGAGTTCCTCGACTTCCTCGGCGATCCCGCCGGGACGACGCTGCTCGCCCACAACGCCGGCTTCGACGCCGCCTTCCTCGGGGCCGAACTGGCCAGGCTCGGCCGCTCGATGCCCGGGCATGGCGTGATCGACACCCTCGCACTGGCACGCCGTGGATTGCCCCACCTGCCGAGCCACCGGCTCGACGGCCTGGCCCGGCACCTTGGTCTCGACCCATACGGCCCGCACCGGGCGCTTGCTGACAGCCGGCGCGTCATGTCGCTGTGGCTCTCGCTCGGCGGCGAGGTCGGATTTCAGGAACGGGCGCCGGCCGTCTTCCCGATCCACGACCCGAGCGGTCCGCCGCCGCCACCGCGGGGCTGGGAGCGGCTGGCCGAGGCCGTCTCGCGGGGCTGGCCGGTCCGGGTTGTTTATGAGGGGGGAACCCGCGGCGACGCGCCGCGGACGATCACGCCGCGGCGCTTCGCCCACCGCGGAGGGCGTCGTGTACGTCGTGTCGCTCTGCCACATCGACGCCCGGGAGAAGGAATTCCGCCTCGACCGGATGCGGGCGTACGAAGTGATCTCGCCGGCGGCCCATGGGGGATCGTCGGTTGAAAGCCCCGGTATCAACGGCTACAGTTAGGGGGCGTGGAACCCGCGAACGAGTCCGCCGGCCTCCCGAGCCCCGACCGATGACGACCTCCCTGCTTCTGATCGCCCTGGTGACCGTCTGCCGGGTCGTGCCGCACGAGTGGAACCTCGTGGCCGTCGGCGCCGTGGCGCTCTACGCCGGGGCGCGGCTGCCGAGGCGGTGGGCGTGGGCCGTGCCGATCGCGGGGATGATCCTCTCGGACCTCATCCTGGATTGGGGCCACGCCGAGCCCGAGCGCGCCCCGTTCACCGTCAGCCGCCTGACGATCTACGGGACGTACGTCGCCATCGCCTTCCTCGGCATCCTCGCCCGGCGCGCCGGGGGTGGACGGCGCCGTTCTCGCTCGGGGCCCTCGCGCTGGCCGGATCAAGCCTCTTCTTCCTCACGACGAACTTCGCCGAATGGATCGCCGGCCCGCTGAACCTGTACCCACGGACCTGGGCCGGACTCGTCGCCTGCTACACGGCGGCGATCCCGTTCTTCGACAAGACCCTCGTCGCCGACCTCGTCGGCACGGGGCTTCTGTTCGGCCTGGACGCCCTGGCCCATCGCGTGGCCGAGCGGCGGAGCCTCGCGAAGCCGGCGAGGGTCGAGCTCGCCGAAGTCTGAGCGAGTCGGCGACCGATCAGGACCGCATCCAGGTCCCCTCGGCGCGGTAGCCGCGGAGGAACTCCTCGGCCCCCGCCGCCTTCTTCCCCTCGAGCTGGACGCGGACGAGCCGGACAGCCCCGCTCCCGGCCGCGACGACGAGCCGATCGCCGTTTGCCTCGATCACGAGGCCCGGCTCTCCGTGAGCGTCCTCGACGCGCGTCTCGTGGACGATCAGCCGGACGACCGTGCCCGGCGCCCGTTCCCAATCCGTCGACGCGACCGGCCAGGGCTGCATGGCGCGGACGAGGTTGTGGATCGTGCTCGCCGGCTGCGACCAGTCGATCCGCCCGTCGTCCTTCTTGAGCTTCGGCGCCTTGGTCACGGCCGACGCGTCCTGGGGCAGGATCGTCGCGGTGCCGGCGACGAGGGCCTCGATCGCCTCCAGGACCAACGGCGCGCCGAGCAGGGCGAGGCGGTCCTCGAGCTCGCCCGCCGTCTCGTTCGCCCCGATCGCGGTCCGGGCGAATGAGAGCATCCCGCCCGCGTCGACCCGCGGCGTCATCCGGATCACGGTGACACCCGTCTCGGCCTCGCCGTGCTGGATCGCCCGCGCAACCGGTGCGGCGCCGCGATACCTGGGCAGGATCGATCCATGCAGATTGATCCCGCCCAGCGGCGGGACGGAGAGGACGTCGCCCGAGAGAATCTGACCGTAGGCGGCCGTCACGAGAAGGTCGGGAGCGAGCCGCTTGACCAGCTCGAGGCCTTCTGGGGCGTTGATGCTCTCGGGCTGCTCGACGGGGATGCTCCGCGCCTCCGCGGCCAGCTTGATCCGGGCCGGAATGATCTCGCCCTTTCGGCCCTGCGGTCTGTCGGGCTGGGTGATGAGCGCGATGACCGCATGCCGCGACTCGGCGAGCCGCTCGAACGTCGGCACGGCGAAGTCGCCGGTGCCGAGCATGGCGATCCGCAGGGGAGTGCTCATCGCGCGTTCCTCCGCGGGCTCAGGCCGACGGGCCGTGCTCGGGCCAGGCGTCGAGCCTGCGCCGGATCTCGTCGTCGTCGGGGTAATCGCCGCGGGCCTGCTCCTCGCGGAACGCGTTCTCGATGTCGATGATCTTGCCGTTGACGCTCGACAGCAGGGTCGGGTCGAGCAGGTCGACGAAGAGCCGACCGTTGAGGTGGTCGGTCTCGTGCTGCAGGGCCCGGGCGAGCAGCTCGTCGGCGTCGACCGTCACCTCGTTGCCCGTCAGGTCATAGGCCTTGACCCGGACCTTGCGGGGCCGCTTCACCTTGGCGTACAGGCCCGGAAAGCTGAGGCAGCCCTCCTCGGCCTCGTCGGTCGAGTGCCGCTTGACGATCTCGGGGTTGATGAAGACCTGCTCCTGGTCCTTCTGCTCGGGGTCGGCGGTCAGGTTCAGGACGAAGAACTTGAGCGGGATCGCGACCTGATTCGCCGCCAGGCCGATCCCCTTGGACTCGTACATCAGCTCGAACATCGCCCGGACGTTCCTGTGGAGCCGGTCGTCGATCTCCGTGACGGGCCTCGACTCGTAGCGCAGCGCGGGGTGGGGATACTTGACGATCCGCAGCAACGGAGGGCTCCCGATGGACTGGAATGCTTGGCCAAGCATTATAGCCAACGGGCTACTTCTTCGCCGCGTCCTTCTTCGCCGGGTCCTCGATCGTCGGCGGCTTTATCCACGGCGCCCAGTTGCTCAGCGGCAGCAGGAACACGACGCCCGAGGGCGAGTCCTCGTTCGTGGCGTACACGTATCCATCACGGCTCGTCGCGCCGAGTCGGAGCGCCGGCGGGCGGACGAGCGCCGAGGGCTTGACCTCGACCATGAGCTTCGGCGGGAATAGCCCCAGCTCGGGCGCGATCGGGCCGGCGTACTGGGCGTAGCGGAAGGTCGTCAACCGGGTCAGGTTCTTCACGAGCGCCTTGAGCTCGGGCTCGACCTTCATGCCCTTCGGGAGGTCGACGAACGACCACTCGCGCTCGGCGTCCTTGGCCGCGGTGGTGGGGCGAGCGGTCAGCGTCAGCGACGGCCAGCGGAGCGTGATCTGGTCGGTCGCCTTCGGGTCGATCGCGAGGACCTGCCGGTCGCGCCACTCGGCCTCGAAGCGGGCGATGATCTCGGAGCCGAGGGTGAAGACGATCGGGCTCGACGAGACTCGCGCGTACCGCGGCTGGTCGGGCTTGTTGGGGACGACCGAGCCGATCGCCAGGGTTGTCTCCTCCCCCTCGATCGTCCGCCGCGGCGGCGGGGCGAGCTCGTCGTGGGTCTTCCACTTCACCTGGAGGACCGGCTTGTCGAGCCCGTACCGCGCGTCCGACTCGGCCCGGTCGGTCACGAGCGTCTCGGCCCGCAGGTTCGAGAGCGCGAACAGGGCGCGGCCGACCGTCTCGGGGTCGGCGGGGCCCTCGGCGGGCTTCACCATCCGCCAGTGAGTCGGGTTGTTGTCCCTGGGCGACTCAACGACGATCTCCTTCGGGCCCTTCAGCACCGTGATCCGCGCGACCTGGGGCGGGCTGACCGAGGCGACCTGGCGGTCACGGAACGCCAGCGCGCCGAACGTCCATCCTTCGAGGAACGACAGGGGCAGGGCGAGGACGACCGGGTCCCCCTCGATCTGGGCGAACACGGTCTTCGCGAGCGGGTCGCGGCGGCCGAGCTTTAACTTCAGGGCCGGCGTGGTCGCGGGTGCCGACTCCGGTCCCTCGCCGGGCTTCGCGCCCGAGTCTTGCCAGAGCTCGAGCGTCGCCCAGGGCTGGTCGAGCTTGGGGTCGGGGGCCGACTTGGGGTCGAGCAGGGTGCTCGCCTCGGCCGTCGCGACCTTCTTGAGCAGGTCGTCGACCGCCTGCGCGTCGGCCCGGTCCTTCAGGGGGGCGATGCGCTCCCAGCCTCGCGGGCGCTTCGCGACGACGACGGAGGCGCCTTCAGACGTGAGCCGGATGGCGTCGACTCGGGTCGGGTCGGCGTCCGACAGCTTCTTCGCGTGGAGCTCGGCCGGGTTCACGCCGAGGTCTCTGAGCATCCCCGCGTCGACCGCGACGACGTCGTCCTGGTCGTCGCGGCGGGCGTAGTAGCGGGCGCCCTTGACCTTGTCCTTCTTCGACTCGTCCACGGGCGCGGGCTTGCCGATGTGGATTGTCTGCGGCGCCGCGTTCGGCCCGCGAGGGGTGACGGTCACGCTGACCGTCGGCCGGTCGAGCCCGTAGGCCGCGAGGTCGCGGGCGTTGTCGGCGACGAAGCCGCCGTCGGGCACGCGGAGGCCGGCGACCTCGGCGAGCAGGCCGTCGACCTTGCCCGCGTCGGCGACGACGGCGAAGGGCTCGACCAGCTTCCACAGGTCGCCCTTCCGCTCGAGGCGGAGCGCGGTCTTGCCGTCGCGCTCGGCCTTGAGCGAGAGGACGTCGGGCGTCGCGACGCGGACGAGCATCCGGTCGCGCCACGACTCGGCGGGCAGCTCGGCGGGGGAGACGCGAGCGGACTCGACGACCTCGACGGCGCGGGAGCCGGCCGGGCGGACGTAGCGCCGGTCGCTCTTGGCGAGGGTCGAGCCGAGCTCGAGCGCGGCGAGCGGCTCGGTGCCGCTCGGGCCGTAGAGGCGGATCGTCCGCGAGGGAGGGGCGAGGCCGAAGCTCGCGGCGTCGCCCTCCAGCCTGCCGGCGTCCTTGACCCGTTCGAGCATCTTCAGGTTGAACGCGAGGTTCTCGACGAGCGAGGGGTCGGCCGCGACGTCGAGCGGCTCGACCATCTGCCAGCGATTGCCCGGGCGGCGTTCGAAGACGAGCCGCTTCGGGCCGCCGACGATCTCGAGGCGCTGGACGTCGTCGGGCCGGGCCTCCCAGAGCTCGGGCAGTACGCGGGGCTCGGACAGGCGGCGGGCGTCGCGGTCGGGGACTCGGGCGTAGTCGAGCCACCAGAGGCCGATCAGGCCGGCGAAGAAGACGGCGATCAGGGCGGTGTATCCGCTGTTTTTCATCGGAGAGGAGCCCGATTTCTTCGAGAGGACCGCGGCGTTCAGGATCGCCGCGCCAGGTAGGTCGTCGCGCCGAAGCCGACGATCAGGACGACCATGAGGACCGTCGGCACGAGATGGAGCCGGACCCGCAAATTCGGGTCGGCCGAGAAGACGAGCGGCGCCTGCACGCGGGGGGCGACGCCGCCGGAGCCCTCGGACTTGCCGCGGAGCCACTGGACGGCGTTCATCAGGAGGTCGGCGTTCGACGACGGGAAGTAGGGATTGACCGCCATCAGCGGGCTCGAGAGCACGACGGCGCGGGGCCGGGTCTTCCCCTCGGCCGCCACGTCGCCCCGCTCCGACACGGCGATCCCGACGACGAACGGCCCCTTCGGGTCGTTCGCGCGGTCGGGGACGAGCCGGCCGCCCGTCCGGTTGGTCACGGCCCGGGCCGCCTGGCTGGTGCGGAGGAACGGGAAGTCGACCATGGCCGGGTTCGGGTTCTGCCCCTGCGTCGGCTCGCCGGGCTTCCGGGCGCCGGCGCCGATGATCTGGAGCGGGGAGGCGGCCGGGACCACGAAGTATTCGCCGGCCAGCGTCGCGACGAGCGGGTGGTCGACCTTCGGCAACGGCGGCGTGACGACGTCGGTCGGATAGCCGAGGTTCACGCGCTCGTCGACGATCGTCCCCTTCTCGTAGGCGACGTTGAGCTTCGCGAGCACGCCGCCCAGCCCGACGTCCTCGTTGTTCGCCAGGACGAGCAGCGTGCCGCCGCGGCGGATGAAGGCCTCGAGCCGCGGGAGCTCGGGCGATTGCAGGGGCGTCTTCGGCGCCGCGATCACGAGCACGGGGATCGCGGGGGCGACGTCCTCCCGGGAGAGGTCGACCTCGGCGGCGTCGAGCCCGAGCGAGCCGAGCCGGGCCTTCCACAGGCCGAGGCCCGGAAGCCGCGGGTCCATCTCGGAGATCGACGGCTCGCCGTGGCCGGTGAGGAACCCGATCGGCGTCCGCTTCCCCTCGCGGAACCGGGCGAGGGTCGAGGTGATCGCGTCCTCGCCGGTGAAGGTCGCGACGATCGCGCCGCCGTTCGGGCCCGGCGACTCGCGGCGAGAGGTCGGCCACGGCGAGGACCGAGCGGTCGACCGGGCCGCCCTCGCCGCCGTATTCCAGGACGATCGCGTCGCCCGGCACGACGCTCAGGTCGGGCACGCGCTTGGCGAGGTCCTCGTACAGGGCCCGATGTGCGGGCAGGTACGGGTCGACCTCCTCGAGCGTAACCTTCTCCGGGTTGGCCTCGCGATAGAGCCGCACGAGCTGGCGGACCCGCTCGCGATGCCGGGCCGAGCGGCGGTCCTGGCCCATCACGAGCGTGACCCTTAGCGGCCGCGCGAGCGACTTCACGTGGCTCGAGCGTGAGCGACGAGAGCGTGAACGCCTCGTCCCGGGTGAAGTCGAGCGGCCGTCCGCCGTACTTGAACGCGGCGACGTTGCCGACGACGAGGATGCCGCCGACGAGCGTGATCGTCAGCGCGGCGTCCCCGAACGCGGCGACCCGGCGCAGCGTCGGGCTCGCGTGGCGATACGGCCGGCTCGCCCGCTGCGACCAGAGCACCAGGCCGATCCCGACGGCGAACAGGGGCAGCGACCAGGGGATGCCGTAGCGGAAGGCGACGAACGCGCCGACGAGGACGAGCAGGAAGCCGAGCACCGCCAGCGTCACCAGCCCGTCGCGCTTCGACGCCGACGGGGCCTCGCCCGATTCGGCCGGGACCGACTGCCCGATCGGCGCGCCGCGGACGATCCACGTCAGGACGAGGAACGCGGCCAATGCCCCGCCGATGACGAGGAATTCGGGGCGGCCGAGGATATCGAGCAGGCGCTGGGTCATGGGGAGGCCTGGTTGCTCACTTCATGGTCCAACAGGGAAAGACGGAAAGCGGAAAGCGAAGTGCGGAGAACACAGAGCGGCCGTCCGATCTGCACTCTTCACTCCGCACTCTTCACTCCGCATTCCGCACTTCGCTTTCTGAGTTCCGCTTTCGACTCATCATCTCCTACGCCCCCCTCCGCCACTTCAACACGCTCACCGCCAACCCCAACGCAAACACGCAGATCGACAGATGCAGCGCGACCATCCGCAGATCAAGCTGCCCGAGCCCGAACGTCGTCGCCTGATGCAGCACCGAGACGAACTGCATCGCCTCGGCCCACTTCATCCGCGACGGCGAGGTCGCCGTGATCGCGCCGGCGAGCTGGCGGGGGACGAAGAGGAACGCGAACATCGCCACGAACGTCCAGACGGCCGCGATGATCTGGTTCCGCGTGGCCGCGCTGAACAGCACGCCGATCGCGCAGAACATCATGCCGATCGTCGTCATGCCGATCGCGAGCGAGACGAGCGGACCCGTGTCGAAGTGGAACTTGCCCTGGTGATAGAGGAACGGCAGGTAGATCGCGAACGGCAGGAGCAGGACGAGGTACATGATCAGCGCCGCGAGCCACTTGGCGACGACGACCTCGGTCTCGGTCACGGGTACCGTGAGCAGGGTCTCGATCGTGCCCGAGCGCCGCTCCTCGGCGAGCAGTCGCATGGTCAGGGCGGGCAGCGCGACCATCAGGGCGATCCAGAACGGCGGGCTGCCGGCGAGGTAGTAGTTCAGCGGGTCGGGCACGCCCGAGTAGATCCGCGGGCTGTGCGCCAGGGACTCGAGCATGCCGTCGAAGTTGATCCAGGCGATCGTCTGGAACGCCAGGAGCATCAGGTAGGCCATCGGCCCGAGGAAGTACGCGGCCAGCTCGCGCTTCAGCAGGGTGGGGACGTGTCGCATCTCAGGCGGCCTCGAACTCGCCGACGTCGGCCTCGCTCACCGCGCGGACGAATCGATCTTCGAGCGACGACCGCCGCAGGTCAATCATCCGCAGGGACCAGCCGTTCCGGACGACCCTGGCGGCGAGCTCCTCGCGGAGGTCGGCGTCCCCGTCGGTGTAGACCTCGAACGTCGTGGCCTCGTCGACGGTCCCCTGGACCGACACGCCCTTGACCCCGCCGACCGCCTCGAGCGCCCGGCGGATGGCGCCTTCGGGCCCGCGGGCCTGGAGGACGATCGCCGAGCCGGTGCCGGAGGTGATCGAGCCGGTCGTCGATCGCGATCCGCCCGCGGGCGATCAGGATGACGCGGCCGCAGACCGCCTCGACCTCCGAGAGGATGTGGGTCGAGAGCAGGAGCGTGTGCCGCTCGCCCAGCTCGCGGATCAGGCCGCGGACCTCGCGGACCTGGATCGGGTCGAGGCCGGCCGTCGGCTCGTCGAGGATGAGCAGGTCGGGGTCGTTCACCAGCGCGTCGGCCAGGCCGACTCGCTGGCGGTAGCCCTTGGAGAGCTGGCCGAGGACCCGCGACTCGTAGTCGAGCAGCCCGCACCGCGACAGGACGTGGTCCACGGCCGCCCGCCGCTTCGAGCGGGGCACGTCCTTCAGCTTCGCGCGATAGGTAAGGAACTCGCGGACCCGCATCTCGGGATAGATCGGGACGTTCTCGGGCAGATACCCGACCTTGCGGCGGACCTCGAGCGGCTCGTCGAGCACGTCATGCCCGCCGACGGCCGCACGGCCGCTGGTGGGCGTGAGGTAGGTGGTGAGCATCCGCATCGTCGTCGTCTTCCCCGCCCCGTTGGGGCCGAGGAAGCCGACGATCTCGCCGCGGCCGACCGAGAAGGTCAGCCCGCGGACGGCGTGGACGTCGCCGTACCGCTTCGTCAAGCCCGCGACCTCGATCATGCGACCCCTCGACGTGACCCGGCCGGACCCGCGGCCCGTTCTCTGTCCACTACGAAGCGCGTCGCGAAAAGGGACGATCGGAACGCGGAAGGCGAAAAGCCGTGAACAGAGGCACGGGACGTCTTCGCTCTCCTGCCTCCCGCGTCTCGCCTTTGCGGCCGATCTCCCGGGTAGCCAGGATACCGACGACGCTCACTCCTTCACACCGCCCGTTCCCGGAGACAGGACCCAGATGACCACCGGGGTCGGCCCGGTCGGCCGCGGCCGGGCCTTGCGGGCGCCCGGCGGGGCGGGGGGGCCGACGAAGCCGCCGTCGGGCTCGTCGGCGGGCTCCGCGACCACGACGGTCGCGTCGGCCATGCGGTCGTGCGGGAACGTCCCTTGCGGGGTCACCACGTCCCCGCCGGTATGATGATCCTCGGCCTCGCGATGCCGCAGCGCCACCCCCGCCGCCTCCGGCGACAGCGGCTTCAGCCCCGCGGCCGAGGGGCCCGAACCCAGGGCCAGGCCGCCGAGATCCGCGAGCATCGTGCCGAGCCGCGTGTCGGACACCCGCTGCGGGAGCACGTCCTCGCGGCCGAGCCGGGCGAGGAACTCCCGGCGCTCGCGGTCGTCCATCAGCGCGACCATGACCTCGCCGCCTTCGGGATGCTCGGGGTCGACGCCCAGGCCCGGCGGGACTGTCATCCGGCACATACTCCGGCCTCTTCCGGGCCGACTCGCGGAGCAGCCCCTCGACCCGCCCCGCCGCGTCGGGCTCGCCGAGCCCCGCTGGGACCACGATCCGGCCCAGGCCGGGCAGGTCGAGCATGCCGATCAGCCGCGCCCGCGCCTCGCTCTCCAGGTCGGGCGCCGGGCCGAGCCGCTCGACGACGACCGGCCGCGGCTCGGGACGGGGCGCGGGGACGACCTCGACCGGACCGGCGACGACGGGCGCCGGCGGCAAGACCGTCGGGACGATCCGGTCGGCGACCGGCACCGGCGCCCGCCGCGGGATCAGGCCCGAGCGGTCGGCCAGCAGGAAGGCAAACGCCAGGCTCGCCGCCGTCGCCACCCAGTACACCGGCCGCCGCGACCGCGCCGACCGGGCCGCCGCGACCCGGGCCATTACGGCGGACGCCAGCCGGCACGGCGCCTCGGGCCGGGAGAGGCCGGCCACCGCGCGGTGGACCGGGCGCAGGCCGGCGAGCCGCTCGGCCGACGCGGCGTCGGACGCCAGCCGCAACTCGAGCTCCCGCGCGCGCCGGCGTCGAGCTCGTCGTCGAGGTAAGCCGAGAGATAGGAATCGTCTGCGTCAGGCTTCATGTTGGTTCGGAGGAGTGAAGGCCAGGGGTGACGTCGGCCTCGTGCCTCGGTAGGGAAGGATGACGGAGGATGGATTCGGGTCGACGGGCCCGAGGGCGGCCGGCACGGGTTCGGGCGGAGCGGGCCGGTCGGGTTCCTCGAACTCCCCGCGGAGCATCGACTTCAGCTCGCATCGCGCCCGGTGCAGCCGGCTCCGGACCGTGCCGAGCGGCACGCCCAGGGCCGAGGCGATCTCCTCGTAGCGGAGCCCGTCGAACTCCTTCATCACGACGACCACCCGGTGGTCGACCGCCAGCCGGTCGAGCGCCCGCTGGACCAAGGCCTCGCGCTCGGCCCGGTCGAGGTGAGACCCGGGGTCGCTCGCCTCCGATGAGTCCGGAGCGTCGCCGACCAGGCCGGTCTTGAACCGGCGAGGGAGTCGGCGACGGCGGCCGGTGAGGGCGAGGTTGACCATGATCCGGTAGACCCACGTGTAGAACGAGCTGTCGCCGTGGAAGCCCTTGAGCTTGAGGAAGGCGCGGAGGAACGTCTCCTGGAGCAGGTCGAGCGCATCCTCGACGGCGCCGGTCAGCCGGAGGGCCGTCGGGTAGAGCCGATCCTGGTATCGCTCGACCAGGACCCCGAAGGCGTCCGTCCGACCCGCGCGGCACTCCGCAACCAGGGAGAGGTCGTCGGTTGTCCCAGCCATCAGCCACCTTGGACGCCGGCCGGCCGCCAAGGGTTCCCCACCCCCGCCGCGCCGGTCATCCCCATTCTACGGCCGAACCGGCATAGGGGACGACCCTCCCGCGGAGGGCGCGGGGATTGCGAGGGGTCCGTGGGGTGGGACTGGGGAGTGCAGAGTGCGGAGTGAAAAGTGCGGAACGCGAGGGGTGGTGAGACTGGAACCTCCGAGGCTCCCCTTTCACTCCGCACTCTTTACTTCGCACTCTGCACTCCAAATTCCTCCCGCCTTGCCCCCATCCCCAGCCCGCGCCTAGGATAAGCCGTCGCGGCGTCTCCCGGCCCGTTCCCGCAGTCGGATCCTGTCCCTCCATGCAAGTCCGCGTCGAATATCATGATGGGCTCCTCGAGTTCGACGCCCCGCCCGACCGGCTCGTCGCTGCATTCGCCCCGCCTTCGGCCCCGGACGGCGACCCGCGCGAGCGGATTGGTCGGGCCCTGGAGGCGCCGATTGATTACCCGCCGCTGCGGCAGGTCGTGGTGCCGGGCGACCGGGTGGCGATCCCGCTGGATTTGACGCTGCCCGACGCATCGCTCGTCCTGGCGACCGTGGCGGAAATCCTGGCCGAGGTGGGCGTTGAGTCGATCGCTGCCCTCGTCGACGGGCGGGATCGCGGCCGGCCCGGCGTGGAGTGCCCGCCCGGGGTCGAGCTGGTCGTCCACGACCCGAGCGACCGCGAGTCGCTCGCCTACCTCGCCAGCACGGCCGACGGACGGCGAATCTATCTCAATCGCCGGCTGGCCGACGCCGATTGCGTGGTCCCGATCGGCCGGATCGGTCCCGACGACGCCCTGGGCCTGCGCGGACCCTGGTCGGTCATCGACCCGGGCCTGAGCGATGCCCCGCCCGCCCGTGCGCCGCTGCTGACGACCACGACCGACCTCGTGGCCGAGGTCCGGCTCGAGGAGGCGATGGAGGTCTCGTGGCTCCTCGGCAGCCAGCTCGTGCTCGGCGGGATGCCGGGTGCGACGGGATTGGCGGAGCTGCTCTGCGGCCAGCCGAGGACCGTGCGCGACCGGGCGCGGAGCGGGTCCGCGAGGCGTGGGGGCTGCGGCTGGACGACCGGGTCGACCTGGTGATCGCCGGCCTCGGCGGCCCGGGCCGGCCCGCGACGGCCGACGACTTCCTCGACGGCCTCCGCCACGCCCTCCGCGTCGTCCGCCGGGGCGGCAAGGTCGCCCTCCTGACCCGGCTCGACCTGGCGACCCTCACCGAAGCGGCCCGGAGCGAGCTGATCCCGCGCGGAGACTGGGAGAAGGCCCTGGCCTGGGCCGACGTCTACCTCGCGTCGGCGGCGCCTGGCGACGATGTGGACGAGCTGGGCATGATCCCGCTCGACCGGCCCGAGCAGGCGGCGCGGCTCGCGGCGATGGCCCCGTCGTTCGCCACGATCGGCCAGGCCGATCGGGCCCGCGCGACGGCCGGTGACGAGGCGGACGCCCGATGACAACTGACGCATCCGCCAGCCCTTACGCCGCCCCCGTCCGCACGGCCGCCCTGGTCGACCGCTCCGACCGCGTCCGGATCGAGCTGACCGGCCCCGACCGCGCGCAAGGTCCTGCACAACCTGACGACGAACGACATCAAGCGGCTCGCCGCCGGTCGCGGGTCCGAGGCCTTTCTGACGAACGGGCAGGGCCGGACGCTCGCTTTCCTGCTCGTCCACGCCGAGGAGGACCGCCTGCTCATCCGCTCCGACCCGGGGACGGCCGAGGCGATCCTCGGCCACCTGGGCAAGTACGGGATGTTCGAGGACGCGACGCCGACGCGACGTCTCGACGGAGACCGCCGAGTGGCACCTCTTCGGTCCTCGCGTGCGGGAGGTGCTGGAGGGCCTGGGGCTGCCGGTCCCCGAGACAGACCTGGAGGTCCGGCCCGCCCTGATGCCGATCTCCCCGGAACGCCCGCTCCGGCTCATCCGTGAGGACCCGACGGGGCTTGGCGGGGTGACCATTCTCTCCGCACTCGCCGACGCCCCGGCGATCGCGGCGGTCCTCGGGCAGGCGGTCGCGGCGGTAGGCGGGACGGAGCTCGCCCCCGCCACATTCGACGCCCTGCGGATCGAGGCGGGCACGCCGCTCTTCGGACAGGACGTCACCCCAGCGAACCTGCCCCAGGAGGTGAACCGCGACGCCCGGGCGATCAGCTTCGTCAAGGGCTGCTACCTCGGCCAGGAGACCGTGGCCCGGCTCGACGCGCTGGGCCACGTCAACAAGATCCTCGTCGGCGCGGTGGCCGAAAGCGACGTCGTCCCCCCGCCAGGCGCCACGCTCGAGGCGGGCGGCAAGGCGGTGGGGACGGTCACGTCCTCGGGCTTCTCATCGAGCTGGTCGCGAGCGGTCATCCTCGGCTATGTGAAGACCGCCCACGCCGGCCCTGGATCGACCCTCGTCGTGAGCTGGGACGGCGGGACGACGCGGGCCGTCGTCCACGCCTGGCCGATGCGGCCGGAGTCTTAGCCGCGGGTTTCGGCGGCCTTCCTCATCCGCCGCCGGGCCGTATAGCCGACCATCCCCGACAGGCCGACGGCCATCAGGCCCATCGTCCCCGGCTCGGGCACGGCCGACCCGACGAAGCCATGGGCGAGCCCGTTCGCGTCGGTGTAGAAGCCGGTGATCTCGCCCGCGTTGTTGATCCCCGTGATCTGCGTCACCTCGACGCCGTTGCTGAAGGCCTCGCTCGGGTCGTCGAGGAACGTGTACTGGCCGGTCGTGGTGTTGTAGAGGAAGCCGTGCTGGCTGGTGGTCGAGTCGCCGTAGTAGCCGACCGCGATCCCCTGGTCGTTGATGCCCAGGATCTGCGAGAAGACGAACGTCGCGCCGGGCTCGCCGGGGACGGGCGGGATGGTCGGGTCGGCGATCGCCGTGCCGGTGAGGGTCGAGGGCGGCGAGGCCGCGTTGTAATGCGTGACGAAGCCGTGGTCCTGACCGTCGGTGCCGACGTAGAAGCCCACGACCAGCCCGTTGTTGTTGATGCCCTGGGCATTGACGACATCGGGCCCGGACGGGGCGTTGATCGTGGTCACCGTCGTCCCGTTCAGGACGTAGCCGGGCGTGGTGTCGGCCTGGGTCGTGTACTGACCGACGATGACCCCCTTGTCGTTGATCCCGAAGGCGATCGCCGAGACGCCGTTGTTCGGGATATAGGTGTTCGTGACCATCCCGCCCGCGAACGTGAAGGCGTTGTTGTTGCCGTCGGTGCCGACGATCGTGCCCGCCGAGTTGACGCCGTTGGCCATGGCGACGGTCGAATTACTGATGTTCAGCGCGGTGGCCGTGGTGGACAGGAGCGGGTTGGCCGTGAAGTTGTTGAAGGTCGTGCCGTCGGGCGTGGTGAAGCCGACGACGGTCCCGGTGTTCGAGAGGCCGTTGATGAAGGTGCCCGCGCCGTTCGGGGTGGGCCCGTCGAAGTTGGTGAACTGGTAGCCTCCGCTGGAGGCCTGGCCGATGACGGTGACGGTCTGCGCCCGGGCGGGCGGAGACCACGGGCAGGCTGCCAGGACGGCGATCGCGGCGAGGCTGATGCGGGCTGTCTTCATAGGTCTCTCTCCTGCGGGTTCCGGGGCGGTCGAAGACCGGGCGGTGGACGCCACCGGCCGGCGGCTCGGGCGGGCCTCGGAGGAGCCTCGGCGGGCGCCTCCGGGCGCGGTCGGCACGACCATCGGCCTCGCCGGGGCGGCCGGGAGCCTCGGGTCGGGTATGGGGAGGCCGGCATGCTCCCTCGGGCCCATTCCTGCGAGGCCCGCGACACGGCCGGCGTCTGAACGACTCATCGCCATCGCCTGCCGGACCGGACACGAACCGGCATGAAGAACCCGGAATCCGTGCACGTCGGCCCCGGGGCGATCGACACGCTGTCTCCGCGCCTTGACACCGGCCCGGCCATGCCTCATTGCATGGGGATCGCCAGGGCGTCGCGCCGGATCCTTGTGCGCCGGGGAGGAGATCCCCTCGTTGCGCCGCTCCTCGGCCCCGGACAACCTGGCCAGGACCGGCTCCGACCTCGCGGTCCTCGCCGAGGCCGCCCCCGCCGAATCCTTGATCGAAAAACTGAATACAACTCTTTATTTTACAAGAGTTTGCGGAAAATTGGCTTCGGTCGGTAATTTCTCGTCGCCGCCGACCGAGCCGCCTCCCCGAAGCCCCCTTCGCGCCGCGGGGCGGCGGGACGAGGGCGGTCGCGTGCGCCCAGAATCGAGGGGGCCGCCCTCGGGGATCGCCCCGGGGGACGTAGCGGGGTAGGTGCGGAAATGCTAGGCTCGGATCGAACGATGTCCTCCGATCCCTCGCCCCTCACCGACCCGTCGAGAGACGACCAGGAGCCCGCGACGATGTCGGAGCCGGCGCCCGCGCCCGCCGCGAAGAAGCTCTACATCGAGACCGTCGGCTGCCAGATGAACGTGCTCGACAGCGAGCTGGTCGTCGCCCGGCTCCGCGGCGAGGGGTACACGCTCACCGACGACATCGGCCAGGCCGACACGATCCTCTACAACACCTGCTCGGTCCGCCAGCACGCCGAGGACAAGGTCTACAGCGCCCTGGGCCGAATCAGGCGGCTCAAGGCCGAGAAGCCGCGACCTCACGATCGGCGTCCTCGGCTGCATGGCGCAGAAGGACCAGGCGTCGATCCTCAAGCGGGCCCCGCACGTCGACGTCGTCGTCGGCCCCGGCCAGCTCGGGCAGGTCGCGGAGCTGCTGGTCCAAGTCCAAGGCAGAAGGCAAGCCCCAGCTCGCCGTCAGCCTGCGCGAGGACCGCCGGGTCGCGCGAGACCGTGACGTCGAGCTTCGCCGAGTACGACCCGCTCCGCGAGCCGAGCCATGCGGCCGAACCCGCACCAGGCGTTCGTGCGGATCATGATGGGCTGCGACAAGTTCTGCACCTACTGCATCGTCCCCTCCGTCCGCGGCCCCGAGCAGAGCCGGCCGCCGGGCGTCATCGTCGACGAGGCGCGGCGCTCGTCGACCAGGGCGTCGTCGAGATCACCCTGCTCGGCCAGACCGTCAACAGCTACAAGTATGCCGAGCCCGACGGCCGCACGGCCCGGCTCTCCGACCTGCTGGATCGCCTCCACGACCTGGACGGTCTCCGGCGGATCAAGTTCATCACCAACTTCCCCAACGACATGACCGACGACCTGCTCGAGGCCGTCCGCGACCTGCCCAAGGTCTCGCGCTACCTCCACGTCCCGGCGCAGAGCGGGTGCGACGAGATCCTCAAGAAGATGAAGCGGACGTACTCGGTCGCGCTCTACGACGACATGCTCCAGCGGATCCGCGAGACGATCCCCGGCTCGGCCGTCTCGAGCGACTTCATCGTCGGCTTCTGCGGCGAGACCGAGGCGTCGTTCCAGAAGTCGGTCGAGCTCGTCGAGCGGGCCCGGTTCAAGAACAGCTTCATCTTCAAGTACAGCCCCCGCACCGGCACCAAGGCCGACACGCTCTTCGTCGACGACGTGCCCGAGCCCGAGAAGAAGCGGCGGAACAACGAGCTGCTCGCCGTCCAGACCCGCATCAGCGCCGAGGACAATCGGCCGTTCGTCGGCCGGACGGTCGAGGTCCTCGTCGAAGGTCCCAGCAAGATGGACGCCGAGCCCTCGGCGCCCGGCCTCCGGCAGCTCGTGGGGCGGACCTGGTGCGACCGGATCGTCGTGTTCGAAGGCCACGAGCGGCTGGTCGGCTCGTTCCTGCCGGTGGAGGTCGAGGACGCCAGCGCGGTCACGCTGTTCGGTCGGGTCGCGACGCGCGAGGTGGCCGGCGCCATCGGCTGAGGGGGAGACGGACGCCCCCGGGGTGATCGAGGAGACGGTGGGGATGCCGAGTCGGCCGGTCGAGCTGCTGGAAGCCTGGTACGACCTCGCGCGGATCGACCCCGCGCCGGCCCGACCCGGCGCCCTTCGCGCGGGCGTTCCCCGACTCCTGCCGCCCGGCGGCCCCGACGTCCGAGCTCGAGGCGTGGGAAGAGCGGTACGGCTTCGCCCTGCCGGCCGGCCTGAAGCACTGGCTCGGGCTCTCCGACGGCCTGTTCGCGGAAGGCCCGCTGATCCACCCGCTCGCGTCGATCGGCCCGATGATCCCGTTCGCCCGCGTGCCCGGCCTGGTCGTCCAGCCCGAGAGCTGGTTCGAGCTGGGCAACCCGAACGTCGAGACGGTCTGCATCGACCTGGCCTATCGCTGTCCCGACGGCGACTGCCCCGTCTTCACCTCGGGCGACGACGAGACCGGCAGCCCGCCGCGGCTGATCGCGTGCGGCTTCGACGCCTGGCTCCTCGGCGTGGTCGCCTCAGGCGGCCGGGAATACTGGTTCGACCCCGGCTTCGCCGACCTCGGCGACCCCTGGGCCGAGCATGTCCTCCACGTGCCGCCGCCTGCCCTGGCGGACCGGCTCTTGCCCTTCGCGGATCGGGTCTCGCCGCTGGTCAACGCCGGTCTCGATGAGCGGTCGATCGCGGCCCGGTTCGGCCTGAGCCCGTTCGATGTCGAGGCGATCGCGCGGCACGTGCAGCATTCATCGCGTAGGGCCGGCTCCGCCCGGCGTCCGACCTAGCCCTTCGGCTCGATCCGCTCGACCCTTCGGAATTCCGGCAGGTCGACCCGCGTCTGATGCTCGTCCACGGGCTTGCCGCCCAGCGTCTCGCCCTTGAAATAGTGCTTCTGCCAGCCGCGCTTGTTGGCCTGCGAGCCGCGCTGGGGGAGCTCGGAGATGAACTGGCTCCGCGACTGCACCCACTGCTGGTACTCGGCCTCGAGCTGCGGGTCGCTGGCCATGGGCGTGCGGATGGCGTCGAGCTCCTCGGCCAGGCCGCGCGGGATCGGGACGATCATGCAGATCGGCTCGCCGGCCTTAAACGTGACCGGCATGCGCGGGCGGGTGAGCTTCCAGTTCATCGTGAAGGTGGCGGTCAGCCAGTCGGTCTCGACGATTCCCTCCAGGGGATGGGCGCCGTCCTTGATGTAGTTGGTGGGGCCCTTCACCCAGAGGTTGATCCCCTTTGGCGTGCGGAAGAGGTACGGGATCGAGAACGTGACGACCCCGCTGCCGAAGTGGCTGGTGATCCGCTTGTCGGGCGGCTTCAGCGGCTCGGCGGGCTTGGGCGGCGCGGTCAGGGTGATCGTCGTGTAGGTCTGGTACGACTCGAAGGTGTCCTGGCTCGGGTTGAAGTTGACCTGGGTATCGTTCATCGAGAGCCCGCCGTTCCAGACCGCGACGAACGTCGTCGGGTTCCGGATAATCCAGCCGGCGCGGTTGGCGATGGCCAGCGGCAGGCAGCGGTAGGCGAAGCGGTTGGTCGACCCGTCCATCCAGTCGCGCTCGACCGGCGCGGCCTCGAGGGGCATGTCGTTCTGCGGGTGGGTCTCGTAGGCGATGATCCGCCGCGGGTCGTTTTCCATGGACAAGCTCCGTCCGGCCTCCGGCTCCCTACGAAGACTATACTCGACCCGCGCGTCCGGCAAAGCCCAGCCTGGGGCGTTGCCGGGCCGGGCGGTTCCGGGCATCCTGGAGGGGTCCGGGATCTCTCCCGTCTCGGCCCTTGGATGAGCAGGTCCGAACGAGTCCCAGCCATGCCAGCCGGAGCGGGGCCGCGCAGGGGCGGCGGATGGTCGCCGGTCGACGACCCGGAGCGCGCGCGCGTCTGGCTCTCGGGGCTCGGCGTCCGCGACCCCGAGCGCGGCTACCGCGACCTCGCCGACGTGGCGCGGCTCGGCCTGTCGGATGCGACGGCCGGCGCCTTCCTCGAGCAGCTCGGCCGCCTCTTGCCCCGCTGCCCCGACGCCGGGATGGCGCTGACGAACATCGAGCGCTACCTCGCCGCCGGCCCCGACCCCGACGCGGCGGCCCGCGCGCTGGTCGAGTCGCCCCGGACGGCCGAGGTCGCCGTCCAGCTCTTCAGCACGAGCCAGTATTTCAGCGACCTCGTGATCCTCCGGCCGTGGCTGCTCGGCTGGCTCCGCTCGGGCGGCGACCGGCCCGACGCGGGCAAGATCATCGACGACCTCTGGGCCGAGCTCCGCGATGCCGGCTCCGACGACGAGGCCAGGCTCGTCATCCGCCGCTGCCGGCGGCGGGAGCTGCTGCGGATCGGCTACAACGACATCGTCCGCGAGATGCCGCTGGAGATCGTCACCCGCGACCTCTCCCACCTCGCCGACGCCTGCGTCGAGGCCGCCTACCGCCTGGCCCGGGCCCACGCCGACGAGAAGTACGGCGCTCCCGTCGGGCGCGACGGACGGCCAGCCGGCGCGGTTCGTCGTCCTGGCGCTGGGCAAGCTCGGCGGCGAGGAGCTGAATTACTCGTCGGACATCGACCTGATCTTCCTCTACGACGTCGAGGGCCAGACGGACGGCCCGAAGCCGGTGTCGAACGCCGAGTACTTCGCGAGGCTCGGCGGCGAGCTCGTCCGCCTGCTCTCGGACCACACGCCGCTGGGCTTCGCCTACCGGGTCGACATGAGGCTCCGCCCGGAAGGGGACCAGGGCCCGCTCGCCCGCTCGCTGGCCGCGACGCTCGGCTACTACGAGACGAGCGGCCGGACCTGGGAGCGGCAGGCGCTCATCAAGTGCCGCGCCGATCGCCGGCGACCCGGACCTCGGCCGCGACTTCCTCGCCGCGATCCGCCCGTTCGTCTACCGGCGCTACCTGAGCGGCCAGGAGATCGGCGAGATCAAGGCGATGAAGCGGCGGATCGAGAACCGGACCGTCTCGGCCGGCACCTCCGAGGTCGAGGTCAAGACGGGCCGGGGCGGCATCCGCGACGTCGAGTTCGTCGTCCAGTTCCTCCAGCTCCTCCACGGCGGCCAGTACGCCGACGTCCGCCACGCCAACACCCTCACGGCCATGGCCCGGCTCGAAGCCGTCGGCTGCCTCACGGCCGAGGAGCGCGGGATCATGGAGGACACCTACCGCTTCCTCCGCCTCGTCGAGCATCGCCTCCAGGTGATGTTCGACCTCCAGACCCACGCCATGCCCCGCGACCTCGAGGAGCAGCGCAAGCTGGCGATCCGCGTCGGCTACCTGCCCGCCAGCGCCTGGGAAGACCGCACCGGCCCGGCCCAGCGGTTCCTGAGCGACTATCGCTCCAAGACGGATCTGAACCGGAAGATCCTCAACCACCTGCTCCACGACGCCTTCCGCGACGACTCCGGCGCCGCGGCCGACCCGGTGATCGACCTCGTGCTCGACCCCGAGCCCGACGCCGAGCAGATCGCCTCGGCCCTCGCCCCGTACCCGTTCCGCGACCGCGAGACGGCCTACCAGAACCTGATGGCCCTGGCCCGCGAGGACAGCCCGTTCCTCTCGCAGGCCCGCTGCCGCCACTTCCTCGCGGCGATCGCCCCGCGGCTGTTGCAGGCCGTCTGCCAGGCGCCCGATCCCGACATGGCCTTGAACAACCTGGAAAAGGTCTCGGCCTCGCTCGGCGCCAAGGCGGTGCTCTGGGAGCTCTTCCAGTTCAATCCGCCGACGCTCCGGCTCTTCGTTGAGCTCTGCTCGACCAGCCAGTTCCTCACCGAGATCCTCATCAACAACCCGGGGATGATCGACGACCTGATGGACTCGCTCGTCGTCGACCGGGCCCAGCCGACGACGGCGATCAAGGGAGAGCTGGCCGAGCTCTGCCGAGGGGCCGAGGACCTGGCGCCGATCCTCTCGAGCTTCCGGAACAAGGAGTGGGTCCGGATCGCCACGCGGGACATCCTGGCCCGCGAGCCGATCCGCGAGGTGACTCGCGAGCTGGCCGACGTCGCCGAGGCGATCGTGATCCAGGTCGCCAAGGACCAGTGGGCGCCGGCACGCCGCGCGGTGCGGCCAGCCCCGTCGGCGCCTCCGACGGCAAGCGGCTCGACTGGGCGATCGTCGGCCTGGGCAAGCTCGGCGGCCGCGAGCTGAACTATCACAGCGACCTCGACCTCGTCTTCCTCTACGAGGAGGACGGCACGACCACGCGGCGGCCAGCGGGCCGTCTCGAACGCCCAGTTCGTCGAGGAGGTCGTCCGCCGGATCCTCCGGGCCCTCGGCGACCACTGCAACGGGGCCGGCCTCTACACGGTCGACACCCGGCTCCGCCCCCACGGCGTCTCGGGCCCGCTCGCGGTGACGCTCGACGCCTTCGAGGACTATCTCGACGGCCCCGCGCAGACGTGGGAGCGGCTGGCCCTGACGCGGGCCCGGGTCGTCTACAGCACGGGCGAGTTCGGCTACGAGGTGACCGAGGCGATCCGCGCCGGCATCGGCCGCGAGGTCGACCCCGAGGCGATCCGCCGCGACGTTCTGGCCATGCGGCGGCGTCAGGAGGAGTCGGCCTCCCCCCACGACCTCCGCCGCGCCCCCGGCGGCCTGGCCGACGTCGAGTTCCTCGTCCAGTACCTCTGGCTCCGCCAGGCCCGGGGCGAGCCGCTGATCGTCCGCCCCAACGTCTGGGACGCGCTCGAGTGGCTCGCCCGCGCCGGCCACCTCCCGCGCGAGGCCGAGTCCGACCTCCGCGCGGCCTACGACTTCTACCGGACCGTCGAGGGCCGCCTGCGGATCATCCAGAACCGCTCGACCTCCGAGTGGCCCGACGACGACGACGGCCTCGCCCGCCTGGTCCGCCGACTCGGCCACCCCGACGGCAACGGCGAGGCCCTCGCGCGCTTCCGCCGGGATGTGACGCGGCACGCCGAGTCGGTCCGCCGCTGGTTCGACGCGCTCGTCGGGCCGGTCAGGAAGCCGGCGGCGCGTTCGTCGTAGTATCGGGAAAGCAGAGAGCACAAGGCACAAGGCAGATTGAAAGGAAGGCGCCGGACGGAGACGAGGCCTCCGGTTCCCGCCCTTAGTTCTTGCCTTCTGTCATGTGCCTTGTGCTTTCTGCCTTGCGCTTTCTGCCCTGTGGCTTCGGCTCTCCGCTCTCCGCGATCAGAGCCAGACCCTGAGCCTCGCCCTCAGCGACTCCGGCAGCCGCTTCTCGACGATCCGCTGGATCTGGTCCGGATGCAGCCGCGTGCTGAAGTGCGAGGCGATGATCAGCTCGTTCTCGAACCGATCGGCCCGCGCCAGGAAATCATCCAGATGCGTGTGGCCGTACTTGTGGATCTTGTGCGGCAGCTCGCCCTGGCCGACGAAGGTCATCTCCATGATCAGGATCTCGGCCCGGTACACGTCCGGGAAGGCGTCCAGGCCCTGCGGCGCGGTGTCGCCGAGGTAGGCGACCTTGGGGATGCGGACCTCGGCCGAGACCTCGACGCCCGAGAGCCGGAGGTCGCGGATCTGCTCGTTGGTAAGGCCCGCGTACTCTGGCCGGAGCTTCTTCCGCCGCTCCCAGACGAGGAAGCCGAGCGAGGGGAGCGTGTGCTTCGTCGGGAAGACCGAGACGACCAGCTCGCGCGAGAGGTTGATCTCCTCGCCCGGCTGAACGCCGACGAGCTTCACGGGCATGCCGCCGCGGTCGAGCTTCTGGAAGGCGCGGAGGAGTTGTTCGATCGCCTCGACCGACCCCGCGGGGACGTAGATCGTCGGCGGATCCATCTTCATCATCCGCCGCCGGGCCACGTAGACCGGCAGCGCGGCGACGTGGTCGAGGTGCGTGTGCGAGAGGAACCAGTTGGGCGTGCTCATGAATGACCACGGCTGGACGCCGAGGTCGAATCCGAGCTTCATCTCGGGGACTCGCCAGTACGTCTGCACCGCCGCCCGCGAGTAGCCCTCGACCGTCAGCCCCTTGTGCGTGAGCGAACGCACCGGCGCATTGTCCACCGGATGATCGAGGTCCTCCACCGAGAGATCCACATCCGCCGCCACCGCCGCCTCCTTCGTCCGCATCGCCCATGGTCCATCGGGCAGTATAATCCCGGCACGTCCCCCGCCGATACGCCCGCAGGACCGATGCCGTGCCGACACCGCGCAAGACCCTCGTGTTCGGGCCCGCCTACGTCGATCGCGTTCTCAAGGTCGACCGCCCGCTCCTGGAGAGTGGTGTCGTCGACCGCAGCGAACCAGGGCGATGGGACCTCGAAGCCGCCCCGACCGCGGATTTGTTCATCGCGGGGTTAGCGGAAGGCGACCTGCACATCCTCCCTCCCGCCGGCTGGCCCGGTCCGACGGGCAGGGTCATTGTGGGCGTTCCGACCGGCGGGCATTCAATCCGCGAACTCCGCGGCATCGCCTGGCACGACGACCTCGGCGGCATGGGGGCGGGGTTCGCGAAGGCGTTCGGCGGGACGCTCCACCTGCTCCTGGGTGACGAGTCGGAGCCGATCGGCCGGCGCGTGATCGAGCTGCTCGACGGCCTCGGGATCGATCACAACGCGACCCACGTCCCCGGCCGGATCGGCGAGTGGACGCTCCTCATCACCAGCGGCGAATTCGGCGACAAGCTGCCGATCGGCTTCCGCGACGCGGGCTCGCATGACGGTCCGATCGACCGCCCCGGTCCCTGCGACCTGCCTCGTCGTGGCCTCGATGACCAACCGCCGCGCCGCCGCGGCCCTGGCCGGCATCGAGGCCCGCGGTCCGCCTCTTCGCGCCCGCCATGCGGAACGCGACGGATACCGAGCCGAAGGTCTCGGCATTCGCCCGGGACATCGACATCCTCTGCTGCAACCGGACCGAGTGGGAGTCGATCGCCGACCGCGAGGAGGTCGCCTGGCGGGTCTCGATCCTTGCGATCACGGACGGTCCGCGGGGGGCGGAGATCCGCTACACGACGCCCACCGGCGACGCCGGCCGGCTCGAGATCCCCGCCTTCCCCCGCCGCGAGCCGCCGAAGGATACGAACCGGGCGGGGGAGGCGTTCGCGTCGACGCTGGTGACGACGTTGCTGGACGGGGGATGGTCGCCGGGGACGACGGAGGAGGGGCTGATCAGGCTGGCCGCCGAGCGCGCCTCGGCGGCGGCGGCGCTGGAGCTGGATCGGGTCGATTTCGGATTCCCCACCGCGGATGAGGTCGATCGAGCCCTGCTTGACGGCATTGTGTAATCCGGGCGATCCGCGTCGCACACTCGTTCCCACGCTCCGCGTGGGGACGCCTCCTCTGCCGCTCCGCGGCCATTCCGGGGAACACGCTACGACGCGGAGCGTCCGGGGACGCATTCCCACGCAGAGCGTCGGAACGAGGGATCACTCCTCGCGAAGCTGATGCGCCGCCGTGAAGTGCCGCCGCAATCGGATCGCCAGCAAGAAGAGCGTGCTCAGCCCGACCGTCGACGTGATGCCGAGATAGACGAGCACCTGATACCGCACCGCCTCGAGCACGTCGGCCCCCGCGAGAAGCTGGCCGGTGGTCATTCCGGGGATGGCGACGATCCCGGCGATCATCATGTTGTTGATCACCGGCGTCAGCCCCGCCCGGACCGCCGCGCGCATCGCCGGCATCGCGGCCTGCCGCGAGGTCGCCCCGAGGGCCAGCCGCTGCTCGACCAGGTCCCGGTCCGCCTTCAGGTCCGACGCCAGCCGCTCGGCCGCGAGCGAGACGCCCGTGACGCTGTTGCCGAGGATCATGCCGAAGAGTGGGATGAACGTCACCGCGCTGTACCACGGCCTCAGGTGCAGGGCGAGCGTCACGCACACGGCCATCGGCACGGCGATCCCCGCGGCCATCGCCACCAGGGCCTCGAGCCGGATCAGCCAGCGCGACCGGAGCTGCCGCGTCCCGACCGTGTGCGAGGCGACGGTGAGCATCACCGTGGCCGCCAGCAGCACGATCCACGGGCTGTTCGCCGCGAAGATCCACTTGAGGACGATCCCGAGCATCCAGAGCTGGACGACGAGCCTCGTCAAGGCCACGGCCATCGGCCCGACCTGCCCGAGCCGGAGCCACGCGAGCAGGCCCATGCAGGCGAGCACCGGCAGCGCCGCCCAGGCCAGTCCGATCCATCCCGGGGCCGTCATGGGGCCTCGCTCCCGGCCCAGAAAGAGCCGTTGGCGCGGTCGAGCACCTCGGCCGTCGGCCCCTGGTCGACGACCCGGCCCGCGTCGAGCACGACCGCCCGGTCGCCGAGCCACGGGGCTTGCTCGCGGTTGTGAGTGACGGCGATCGTCGTCAGGCCATCGCGCTCGGAGCGATCGCGGAGGACGTCGATGACCCGACGCGCCGATTCCGGGTCAAGCGCCGAGGTCGGCTCGTCGAGCGCGAGGATCGCGGGATCGGTCTGCAAGGCCACGGCCAGCGCGAGCCTCTGACGCTCGCCGCCGGAGAGGCCCGCGGCGTCGCGGTCGAGCCAGGACGGATCGAGCCCGACCTCCTGCAGCATGGGCACCGCCCACCGTCCTTCGGCCTCGGAACGGTGGGCAGCTCCCACGCTACGGGGATACGCCAGGTTGTCGATGACCTGCCCGGGCAACGGCCGCGGCGCCTGGAACACGAGCCCGACCTTTCGCCGGAGCCACGTGACAGGGAAGCTCGCGATCGGCCGCGATCCGACGCGAATCACTCCCGCAGACGGCTCGGCCAGGCGGTTAAGCAGCCGCAGCAGCGTGCTCTTGCCCGAGCCGGAGCGGCCGATCACGACCGTGCGGCTGCCGGGCGGGAATTCGAGGCTGATCCCGCGAAGGACCTCGACGCCGCCCCGGCGCGCGTGGACCCCGTCGAGGGTCAGGGGCTCGTCGCGCGGCCAGTCGTCGGTCATCCGGGGATCGGCTCGGTTGCGGAGTCTTGCCGGGTAGCACACCATGATACGGGGGGCGTCGCCGCGCGCCTCGCCCGGCCCGCCTTGAAAAACGCCCCTCTCCGGAATCGCCCCGCGATGGCCCTCGACCTCCTGACCCGCCTCGACCCCCTCCGCCGCCTCCGCTGTCCGTTCTGCTTCGAGCGATTCGCCGCGTGCCAGATGCATTTCCGCTGCAATGATCACTACTGCAAGACCGACTTCGCCCGGATGATCGACGACCCGATCCTCTCGCGGGCCCTCAACGGGCCGCGGTGGACGGCCGGCATGACGACGGGCTCGACCCTGCGGAGTCCCTGGTGGGTCGACCCGTTGCAGGACGAGCGGCGGGGGATTCGTCGCTACTTCGACTGGATGCTCCTGCCGGGCTCGCTGCCGTGCCAGAACTGCGGCAAGCCGACCGACTACCGCCTCTGCCCCCACTGCCACGCCCACCTGCCCGACTCGGTCGTGACGATGGACGCCGGGCACATCGCGGTCTTCGGGCCGCAGTCGGTCGGGAAGACGACGTTCGTGACGGTCCTGCTCCACGAGCTCGACCATCGCGTCGGCCCCGAGCGGGGGTTCATCCTCGACCCGCTGACCGACGAGATCCGCGAGCGGTACGACCGCGAGTATCACGAGCTGACGTACGGCGGGACCGAGTTCGGCATCGGCGAGGACCTCGAGTCGGGCGGATACCGCCGGAGCCACTCGGCCTCGCCGAGCATCGAGACCAACCGCGGTATCCTCCAGCCCCTGGTCTATCGCCTGACCCGCCGCGATCGCCGCGGCGTCGGCCGGCACCCTGCTCTCGTTCTTCGACACCGCGGGCGAAGACTGGGAGATGAACATCGACATGCTCCGCGGCGAGGCCCAGTACCTCAAACTGGCCCGGGGCCTCCTGTTCCTGATCGACCCGTTGCGGATTCGCGAGGTCGCCCGCGACCGCCGACTCCGCCTGACCGAGAAGGAGAGCCGCGTCCCTGCCGCCGACTACCTGGGCGATGCCCGCAAGCTCGCGACCTTCTTCCCCAGGTCGCCATCGAAGGTCCCCCTGGCGCATCTGCCTGAACAAGCTCGACCGCTGGGGCGGCCTGATGGAGCCCGGCACGGCCCTGCACGACCTGGCCCGCTCGGTCGTGACGTCGCCGCCCGACCGGGCCTTCGACCAGCAGGTGCACGAGGAGGTCAAGTCGGCCCTGAGGCGGTGGGGGGCGACCGGGTTCCTGGAGCACGTCGCGCTCGACCTTCCCGAACCACCGCTTCTTCGCCTGCTCGGCGCTGGGCGACGCCGCCCAGGAGGCCGACGACGCGCCCCAGCCGCTGCCGACGCCGCTGCTGGTCGATCGGCCGGTGCTTTGGCTGCTGGAGCAGCAGGGGGTCATCCCCCCCGATCGGGTTCCCCTCCCACACGAAGCCGCACGAAGACGGACATAACCTGCACGCTCGGGTTCGGTCGGCGCGGGGTCTCGGGTCCGGACGCCGGGGGTCTCGGGTTCGCTCGACCCCACAGCGGCCGGGCGGCACGCCGCCCCTGGTCGAATTGACCGGGAGGCCGAACTTTCGATAAACTGGTGAGGAATCGAGGCATCGGACGAGCCCGTCCGACCCTGGGTCTTTGGCGTGAGGGCCGGTGGATGGGAGCCGAGGAACCTCAGCCGCCGTTCTTCCTCGGGATCGACCTGGGGGGCACGAACATCAAGAGCGGGCGTGGTCGACGACCGGGGCCGGAAGGTCCACGTCGATCGAGCCGATCCCGACCGAGGCCGAGCGCGGGCCCGAGGTCGGGCTCGAGAACCTGGCCGAGGGCCGGGCGGATCGCCGTCGAGGGGAGCGGCCTGGCGTGGGACGACATCGCCGGCGTCGGCCTCGGCTCGCCGGGCACGATGGACATCCGCGCGGGGCATGCTGCTCGACCCGCCCAACCTGCCCGGGCTGGAACAACCTGCCGATCCGCCAACGGCTCGCCGAGCGGCTCGGCAAGCCGACCGTGCTTCCAGAACGACGCCAACGCCGCGGCCTACGGCGAATACTGGGTCGGCGCCGGGCGGGACGTCGCGAGCCTGGTCATGTTCACGCTCGGCACCGGCATCGGCTGCGGGATCATCGACGACGGGCCGGATCATCGAGGGCCGCCACAGCCACGGCGCCGAGTGCGGGCACATCATCATCCAGATGGACAACGGCCGGCCGTGCTCGTGCGGCATGTACGGGCCACCTCGAGGCCTACGCCTCGGCCACGGCCCTCGTGAAGCGGGCCGCCGAGGCGCTCGAGGCGCGAGCCGCGACTCGGTCCTGCGCCGAGCGTCCACGCCCAGGGCAAGCTCTGACGGCCAGGCGATCGACCAGGCGGCCGAGGCCGGCGACCCGCTGGCCGCGCCGCCTGATGCGACGAGACGGCCCGCTACCTGGCCGTCGGCGCCGTCGACGCTGATGCACACGATCGACCCCGACCTGTCCTCTTCGGCGGCGGGATGATCGCCGCGGGCGCCGAAGTTCCTCGACGCCATCCGCTCGACATCCGCCGCATCGCCTTCCCGATCCCCGCCGCGCAAGACCCGCATCGAGTTACGCCGGCCTCGGCGGCGACGCCGGCTTCATCGGCGCCGCGGGCTGCGCGCGGATCGCCCACCGCGACCTCGTTCTCCCACCCCGATCGCATGATGCCGTAGGGTCCGCTATCGCGGACCATCCGTGCAAAGACAATGCGTCCGCAATCAGCGGACTCCTACCCCACGTCATCCGGAACCCACATGGTCTTCGACCCCAAATACATCCGCAACTTCTCGATCGTCGCCCACATCGACCACGGCAAGAGCACGCTGGCCGACCAGCTCCTGCTCCAGTCGGGGGCGATCACCCAGCGCGAGTTCCGCGAGCAGCTCCTCGACGACATGGACCTCGAGCGCGAGCGCGGCATCACCATCAAGGCCCGCGCCGTCGCGATCAACTACACGCTCGACGGCCAGAACTACGAGCTGAACCTGATCGACACGCCCGGCCACGTCGACTTCCACTACGAGGTCTCGCGGAGCCTCGCCGCCTGCGAGGGGGCGATCCTGCTCGTCGACGCGACCCAGGGCGTCCAGGCCCAGACGGTCGCCAACGCCTACGCCGCGATCAACAACGACCTGGCGATCGTCCCGGCGCTGAACAAGATCGACATGCAGGCGTCGCGGCCGGACGAGATCCGCGAGGAGATCCTGGCCACGCTCGGGATCGACCCCGACGAGGTCCTGGCCGTCAGCGGCAAGACGGGGCAGGGGGTGCCGGAGATCTTCCGCGCGATCATCGACCGCGTCCCGCCGCCGCCGGGCGACCCGAAGGCGCCGCTGCGGGCCCTGATCTTCGACTCGAAGTTCGACGACTACCAGGGCGTCGTCATCTACGTCCGGGTCGATCGACGGCGCGCTCAAGGTCGGCCAGAAGATCCGGCTGATGGCGGGCGACACCGAGCACGAGGTCATCAGCCTCGGCCGGTTCCGCCCGCGCGAGGTCGCCTGCGACGAGCTGGGGGTCGGCCAGGTCGGCTACGTCATCGGCCAACATCAAGCGGCTCTCCGACGTCCGGATCGGCGACACGATCACCGACGCCCACCGGCCCGCCACCGAGGCCCTGCCCGGCTACCAGGAGCCGGCGCAGGTCGTCTTCTGCGGCCTGTTCCCGGCCACGCACAACCAGTTCGAGGACCTCCGCACGGCCCTCCAGAAGCTCTCGCTCAACGACGCCAGCTTCACCTTCGAGCCCGAGACGTCCGACGCCCTCGGCTTCGGCTTCCGCTGCGGGTTCCTGGGCATGCTCCACATGGAGATCGTCCAGCAGCGGCTCGAGCGCGAGAGCAACCTCTCGCTCGTGCAGACCGCGCCCAACGTCACCTACGAGATCCTCACCACGAAGGGCGAGACGCTGCACATCTCCAACCCGACCCGCATCCCCGACGCCGGCGACATCGAGGAGTTCCGCGAGCCGATCGCGCGGGTCAACTTCATCCTGCCGTCCGAGTCCATCGGCGCGATCATGCAGCTCTGCGAGGACCGCCGGGGGACGTACCTCAAGACCGAGTACATCACCCCGACCCGCGCCATCCTGACCTACGAGCTGCCGCTGGCCGAGATGATCTACGACCTCTACGATAAGCTGAAGAGCGCGACCCGCGGCTACGGCACGATGGATTACGAGGTCATCGGCTACAAGGCCAGCGACCTCTGCCGGCTCGACATCCTGGTCGCGGGCGAGAAGGTCGACGCCCTGTCGATCGTCGTCCACCGGGCCCACGCCGACCGCCGGGGCCGGAAGCTGGTCAAGAAGCTCCGCGGCGAGATCGACCGCCACCAGTTCGAGGTCGCGATCCAGGCCGCGATCGGCAGCCGGGTCATCGCCCGCGAGACGATCTCGGCCCTCCGCAAGAACGTCACCGCCAAGTGCTACGGCGGCGACATCACCCGCAAGCGGAAGCTGCTGGAGAAACAAAAGGAAGGCAAGAAGCGTATGAAGCAGGTGGGGAACGTCGAGATCTCGCAGGAGGCGTTCCTGTCGGTGCTGGATGACAGCGACGAATGAGCCCGAGGCGTCCGGCGGCTCGGAGGGTGAACAGTCGGCACGATGGCCACTGAGATCGATCCCGGCCGACGCCCCTCCCGTCGTCCCGACGCCGATGATCCACACTGCCCGGCGGCCGACCCCGCCGAGGCCGTCTCGGCGCTCGTCCGCCAGACGGTCGAGTTCCTCGTCGTCCTCAGCCTCGGGATCCTGCTCTTCCGGACGTTCGCCGCCGAGGCGTACATCGTGCCGACCGGCTCGATGGCGCCGACGCTGCGTCGGGCATCCACAAGGACGTCGTCTGCGCCGAACTGCGGGTTCCGCTATCGTCCTCGGCATCGACGACCACGGGCGGACGGGCCGTCCGGTCTGCCCGAATTGCGGGCAGCACGGGCTCGAGCTCGCCGGGTCGGCCGCGTCGAACGGCGACCGGCTGCTCGTGCAGAAGTACCTGTTCGACCTCCGGCCGCCCCGGCGCTGGGAGGTCGCGGTCTTCCAGAGCCCGGCCGAGCCGAACCAGGCCTACGTCAAGCGCGTCGTCGGGCCTGCCCGGCGAGGCGATCCAGATCCGCGGCGGCGACGTCTACATCGACGGCAAGATCGCCCGCAAGGACCTGGCCGAGGTCCGGGCGATGCGGTCTGGTCGTCTACGACAACAACTTCGTGCCCGCCGACGCCGACCGCTTCCCCCGCTGGGCGTTCCGCCGCGGGCGACAGCGGCTCGATCGCCGCCCAGCGGCTGGAAGGCCGACGGGACGGGCTTCGTCCACGAGCCCTCGAAGGCCGACGGCCCGACGGTCGACTGGATCGACTATCGCCACTGGGACCCCGACACGCGGCCGCTACGGGCCGGTCCGCGACTTCGTCGCCTACAACGGCGGCGACGTCCGCGGCGAGAACGTGGTCCGCGACCTGATGCTCGAGGCGAAGGTCTCGGCCCGGCCCGACGCGCCGAGCCTGGTCGTCCGCGTCGACTCGGGCTCCGACTTCGTCCTCGTGACGCTGCCGGTCGACGGCCGGGCACAGCCGGAGGTCCGGTCGAACGGCAAGCTGATCGCGCCGGAGAACGTCCGGAGGTCGCTCGCGTCCTCGCCGGCCGGGTCCGCGACGGTCGCAGCGGCTGGAGGTCGGCGTGATCGACCGCCGGCTGCTGGTGGCGATCGACGGCTCGCTCGCGTTCGACCCGATCGACCTCGACGGCCCGGCGGGCGACGGGCCCGGGCGGTTCGCGACGCCGATCTCGATCGGCGTGCCCGGGGGCGGGCTCGGCGCTGACGGACCTGAAGGTCTACCGCGACGTCTACTACACGGAGCGCCCTCGCCGGCGGGCTCCGCCGGCCCGCGGGGGTGGACGTGCCCTATCTCCTCAAGGAGGGCGAGTTCTTCGTCCTGGGCGACAACAGCCCGGTGTCGAACGACTCGCGGTTCTGGCCGACCGGCCCGGTCGTCCGCCGGCGGGATTTCCTGGGCAAGCCGTTCCTCGTCCACCTGCCGGGCCGGCTGGCGATCCTCCAGGTCTTCGGCCGGACGATCTGCCGGATTCCCGATCCCCGGGAAATCCGGTACATTCGATGAATCATCCACGCCCCTCCGGGGGTCTCTGAGGTGGGCGTGGCTGGCGGGCGCCCGGCGACGCGGGGGCAGAAAGCACAGGGCAAAAAGCAGAGAGCAAAAAGCACAAGGCACAAAGCAGGAGGCCGAGGCGGGAAGCTCAAAGGCTGAAAGCCGAGACCGAAACGCCCCTCTGATTTTGCTTTGAGCCTTCTGCTCTCCGCTCTCGCATTCCTCGCCAGGCTTCAACGTGACGGCGCTGAAGCGGAGTCCCGACCGAGCCGCGACGGCCGCAGGAAACCGGACTGATGACCACGACCGCCGCCCGACCCGGACCCGCCCCGACGCCCGCGCCGGCCCCGACGAACTCGCCCGCGGGCAAGGAGAAGCCCAAGGAGACGTTCCGCGACTTCGTCGAGCAGATCGTCGTCGCGGTCATCCTGGCGATCCTGATCCGCGGCTTCGACGCCGAGGCATTCGTCATCCCCACCGGCTCGATGGCCCCGACCCTGATGGGCCGGCACAAGGAGATCACCTGCCCGCAGTGCGGCGAGGTCTACACGGTCAACTCCTCGGAGGAGCTCGAGGCCGTTCTTCCGCGGCAACCCCGCGGCGCGGTGCGCGAGCAGGCGCTCTGCGTCAACTGCCGCTGGGCCGCGCCCGTGGGCGAGTCGCCCAGCTTCAAGGGCGACCGCATCCTCGTGATGAAGTTCCCCTACGAGCTGCCCGTTCCTGCCCGGCTCGGGCGGCCCTCGGCGCTGGGACGTCGTCGTCTTCCACTATCCCGAGCGGCCCGAGCAGAACTACATCAAGCGGCTCGTCGGCCTGCCGGACGAGGAGCTGAAGATCCTCCACGGCGACATCTTCACCCGCAAGCTCGGCAGCGACGACCCGTTCGTGATCGCCCGCAAGCCGCTCGCCCGCATGCGCGCCATGGCGATCGTCGTGAACGACGACGCCCACCGGGCCAAGCTCCTGGCCGACCACCCCGAGTGGCTCCGCTGGAAGGCCTCGGGCGGCTGGTCCGAGGAGAAGGGCTCGACGTTCGCCTTCTCGGGCGGCTCGAAGGACGCCGCGGGGACCTTGCGGTATCACCACCTCGTCCCCGACCCCGAGCAGTGGCTCGAGATCGCGCGGAACCAGCGCGCTGACGCGGCCGGCGAAGCCGACGTTGATCACCGACTTCTACTCGTACAACGCCTCGACCATCAGCGACCACGACGACCCGACCGCCGCCTGGCGGCAGACCGACTGGGTCGGCGACCTGAGCGTCGAGTTCGAGCTGGACATCGTCAAGGTCGACGGCGGCACGATCACGCTGGAACTGGTCGAGGCCGGCGTGAAGAACCGCTGCGTCATCGACCCGAAGGACGGGACGGCCGTCCTCTACCACGGCGACAACAAGCTGGGCGAGGCGAAGACGCGGATCACCGGCCCGGGCCGCTACTCGATCGGCTTCGCCAACGTCGACGACCGGCTGACGCTCTGGGTCGACGGCCGCGCCCCCTTCGGCGACGGCGTCCCGTACAGCGACGGCCCCGACTTCCGCCGGGTCCCCACGGCGGCCGACCTCGAGCCGGTGTCGATCTCGGCCTGGGGCGTCTCGGCGCGGGTGAGCGGCCTTGTCCTCAAGCGCGATATCTACTATACCCAGGACCCGAGACGCCCGGACTGCTCGATCGAGTCGCCCGCGCTGTTCGAACCGGCCGGCGGCAACCGCGAGATGGCGCGGGTGCTGTACCTGTACGACGTGCTGTCCGACCCGGCCAGGTTCGGCCCGCTGCTCTCGAGGGAGAACCAGGGCGTCACGTACGCGATCCGGCCCGACAACTTCCTCATGCTGGGCGACAACAGCCCGCGGAGCAGCGACGGCCGGGCGTGGGGCTCGATGGACCGGGATTGGGACCCGGACCGGCAACCCTGGGAGGTCCCCCGCCACCTCCTGATCGGCCGGGCCTTCTTCGTCTACTGGCCCCACGGCGTGCCGATCTGGCCCAAGATCCAGCTCTCGCCCGACTTCCAGATCCCGTTCCGGCCGTATGTCGAGCGGATGAAGCCGATTCGGTAGTTCGCTTGGCGTCGGGTCGGAAGGTAGGAGGAAGGCAGAGAGCACAAAGCACAAAGCACAAGGCACAAAGCCGACGGAACGGAGCCCGACGCCGAGATTACCGGTCCTCATCTGCCTTGTCCCCTGTGCCTTGTGCTTTCCGTCTTCTGCCTTGTGCCTTGTGCTTTCTGCCTTGTGGCTTCTGCTCTTTGTTCTCCGCTCTTCGACTCGCGCCGCCCTAGCCGCCCGGCGTTCCGAGAACGCCACCGACCGCCCATCGATCACGGAGGATCGACCGATGGCCTTGCTCGAAGTCCGCGACCTCCAGAAGTGGTACGGCAAGCGCCAGGTCGTCAACGGCGTGAGCTTCGACGTCAACCGCGGGCGAGATCGTCGGCCTGCTCGGGCCCAACGGCGCGGGCAAGACGACGAGCTTCCGGATGACGATCGGCCTGATCGACTCCGACGGCGGCCAGGTCCTCTTCGACGGCAAGGACATCGGCCAGCTCGCCGATGTACCAGCGCGCCCGGCCGGGCATGGGCTACCTGGCGCAGGATTCGAGCGTCTTCAAGCAGCTCTCGGTCGAAGACAACCTGATGGCGATCCTCGAGACCCGCCCGGCATGAACCGCAAGCAGCGCAAGGCCCGGCAGGACGAGCTGCTCGACCAGTTCGGCCTGACCCACATCCGCAAGACCAAGGCCAACCGCGTCTCCGGCGGCGAGCGGCGGCGGCTCGAGATCGCCCGCTCGCTTGATCACCGAGCCGAAGCTGATCCTCCTCGACGAGCCGTTCGCCGGCATCGACCCGAAGACCGTCGCCGAGATCCAGGACCAGATCCGCAACCTCGTCGAGGTGCACAACCTCGGCATCCTGCTCACCGACCACCAGTTCCGCGAGACGCTCGAGGTCACCGACCGCTGCTACGTGATCCGCGAGGGCCGGGTCTTCGCCTACGGCGACCGCGAGCAGATCCTCAACAACCCGGACGTCCGCCGCTACTACATCGGCGAGCGGTTCGACGTCGGCCACCTCCTCGACGGCCGCCAGCCCCACGGCCTGCCCTCGGACCATCATCAGGGGCCGGGCGAGGTCGTGATCGACGACGTCGACGACGAGCCGGGCAAGCCGCCCGGCGGGCCGCGGATTCATCCGCACGGGCCGTCGTGATAGAGTGCCGGGGCTGACCACGCGGGACCCGCCGTGGACCTCTCGCCATGCACCTGCACCGTCGCGACTGGTTCCGACTCGGGGCACTCGGTCTTCTCTCTGGCCCGGCGCTCGCCGCCGAGCCGAAGCCCCCGCTGAAGATCACCGGGCTGAAGGTCACGCCGATCGCCCTGCCCGACCCGCCGCTGCTGGCGGCGAGCGGTTGCCACGGGCCGTATTTCCTCCGCAACGTCGTCGAGCTGGAGACCGACGCGCGGGATCGTCGGCATCGGCGAGACGGCCGGCGGCGAGGGGAACACGCGGGCGCTGGAGCGGGCCCGGGCCGTGATCGTCGGCCGCGACGCCTTCGCCTATCGCGGGTTCGCTCGCGAGCTGCTGGCGCTGTCGCCGGCCGCGTACGCCGGGATCGAGATGGCCTGCCTCGACGCCTGCGGCAAGGCGACGGGCCGCCGGCTCTGCGAGCTGCTCGGCGGGCCCGGTCCGCGACGTCGGTCGAGTTCGCCGCGTACCTCTTCTATCGCTACGCCGCCGACCACCCGATCGATCCTGGCCGACCCGCACCTGCGTCGACTCGCGGCAAGGGCGGACCGCGCTCGACGCCTGGGGCGAGGTCCGCACGCCCGAGGCGATGGCCGCGATGGCCGCGAGGTTCCGCGACCGCTGGGGCTTCCGCGTCTTCAAGCTCAAGGGCGGCGTGCTCGCCCCCGACGTCGAGCTCGAGACCCTGAAGGCGATGGCCGACCGGCTCGGGCCCGGCGCGCCCGCTGCGGATCGACCCCAACGCGCCGCTGGACGGTCGCCGACGGCGATCCGGATCGGCAAGGGCCTGGCCGCGGCTGCCGCTGGAATACTACGAGGACCCGGTCGCGCGGCCAGGCCGCGATGGCCGAGGTCCGCAAGGCGACCGGCCTGAAGATGAGCACGAACATGTGCGTGACCCGGTTCGCAGACCTGCCCGAGGCGCTGCAGGTCCAGCCGATCGACGTCCTGCTCGGCGACCTCCACTACTTCGGCGGCTTCGCCGGCTGCCTGGCGCTCGGCCCGGTCTGCGACGCCGCGGGCTGGACGATGAGCCAGCACAGCAACAGCCACGCGGGCCTGACGATGGCCGCGATGATCCACCTCGGCGTCGACGTGCCCCCAGCTCACCCTGGCCAGCGACACGCATTATCCCTGGCTCGTCGACGACGCCGACATCATCGAGGGCCCCAAGCTGCCGATCAAGGACGGCCGGATGGCCGTCCCCGCCGGCCCCGGCCTCGGCGTCTCGCTCGACCGCGACAAGCTCGCCCGCGCCCACGAGGTCTACGAGAAGTGCGGCATGCGCGGCCGCGACGACGCGACGCTGATGCGGCGGCTCGAGCCGGGCTGGACCGGGCAGAAGTTCTGACCTCGACTCAATCGCCCAGCTCGCGGAGGA
>CAWFXY010000015.1:0-251316 GCA_963819805.1 uncultured Planctomycetota bacterium
GTCGCCGCGATCGCGGTGCATCTCCTGCTCCGCTTCGCAGCGGGCGGGGCCTCGGTCGGCCGCCTCCCGGTTTACGAGCTCCCGCTCATCGTCTGCCTGGTGCTCGGGGGGCTGCCGCTCGTCCGGGACCTGCTCCTCAAGATGCTGCGGGGCGAGTTCGGCTCGGACCTGCTGGCGGGCCTGTCGATCGTGACGTCGGCGGTGCTCGGCGAGTACCTCGCCGGCTCGCTCGTGGTCCTGATGCTCTCGGGCGGCGAGGCGCTGGAGGCCTACGCGGTCCGCAGCGCCTCCTCGGTCCTGGAGGCCCTGGCGGCTCGCATGCCCGCGCTGGCCCACCGCAAGCAGGGGTCGGGACTGGCCGACACCCCGCTCGGGGACGTCGCCGTGGGCGACACCCTGGTGATCTTCCCGCACGAGACCTGCCCCGTCGACGGCACCGTCGTCGAGGGGCACGGCGTGATGGACGAGGCGTACCTGACCGGCGAGCCCTACCGGATCTCCAAGGCACCAGGCTCGTCGGTCCTCTCGGGGTCGATCAACGGCGAGTCGGCCCTGACGATCGTCGCCGACCGGCTCGCGGCCGACTCCCGCTACGCCAAGATCATGCAGGTGATGCGGGCCTCGGAGCAGACTCGCCCGCAGATGCGACGGCTCGGCGACCGGCTGGGGGCCTTCTACACGCCGCTGGCCGTCGCGATCGCCCTGGTCGCCTGGGCCGCGAGCGGGGAGGCGAGGCGATTCCTGGCGGTGCTGGTCGTCGCCACGCCCTGCCCGCTCCTGATCGCCATCCCGGTGGCGATCATCGGCTCGATCTCCCTGGCGGCGAGGCGCGGGATCATCATCAAGGACCCGGCCGTGCTCGAGACGATCGACACCTGCCGGACGGCGATCTTCGACAAGACCGGCACGCTGACCTATGGCCGCCCCGAGCTGGAGGCGGTCGTCCCCGCGCCGGGCTTCTCGGAGGGGGAGGCCCTGGCGCTCGTCGCCAGCCTGGAGCGATATTCGAAGCACCCGCTGGCCGGCGCGATCCTCGCGGGCGCCGAGCGGACGGGGGCGACGCTCCGCGAGGCCACCTCGATCTCCGAACGGCCCGGCGAGGGCCTGAGGGGGGCCGTCGACGGCCGGGCCATCCAGGTCACCAGCCGAAAGAAGCTCCTGGCCCAGCAGCCTTCGGTGGCGGGCGAGCTCCCGCCGGTGGCGGGCGGCCTGGAGTGCGTCGTGCTCATCGACGGCCGCTACGCCGCGACGCTGCGGTTCCGCGACCTGCCCCGCGCCGACGGGGCGCCGTTCATCGGCCATCTGGGGCCGCGGCACCGGTTCGACCGGGTGATGATCATCTCGGGCGACCGCGAGTCGGAGGTCCGCCACCTCGCCGGGCGGGTCGGGATCGAGGAGGTCTATGCCGGGCAGAGCCCCGAGCAGAAGCTCGAGCTCGTCCGCGAGGCGACCCGCCGCGAGAGGACGCTCTACCTCGGCGATGGCATCAACGACGCCCCCGCGCTGACGGCCGCGACGGTCGGCGTCGCCTTCGGCGGGAGCAGCGACATCACGGCCGAGGCGGCCGGCGCCGTGATCCTCGACAGCTCGCTCCAGAAGGTCGACGAGTTCTTCCACATCAGCCGACGGATGCGCTCGATCGCCCTGGAGAGCGCCGTCGGGGGCATGGCGCTCAGCCTGGTCGGGATGCTCGTCGCGGCGGCGGGCTACCTGCCGCCGGTCGCCGGGGCCGTCGCCCAGGAGGTGATCGACGTCCTCGCCGTGCTCAACGCACTCCGCGTGGCGATCCCGCCGAAGACGCTCTCGGACTACTGACCTCGCGCGAGGCTCGGTCAGCCGCAGCAGAACACCGGCGCGGGCGACTCCGCGAGCAGGGTCCGCGTGACCGATCCCAGGAAGAACTCGCGGAGCGCCGACTCGCCGTAGGTGCCCATCACGACAAGGCCGGCGTCGAGCGCGTGCGACCGTTCGAGGATCGCCGCGGCGGGCGCGTGCTCGGTCGCCACCGGGCAGGGATGGGCGTCGATGTCGTGCGACTTGAGGAACTCGACGGCCGTCCCGGCGCGGTGCGACGCCTCGGCCGCGGATCGGTCGACCGCGACGACGTGCACGGGCCTCCCCAGGGCAAGCCCCGAGGCGACGAGCGCATAGATCGCGCGAGAGGCCTGCAGGCTCCCGTCGTAGGCGACGAGCGCGGCGCCTCCGCCCGCGGGGTTCGCCGGGACGGCCACCACGGGCCGCGGGCACTCATGCAGGACCGCCGCGAGCGTCCCGCTACCGTGCTCGGCCTGCGTCCGCCGACCGAGCACGACCAGGTCGCAGCGCCGGGACAGGGCGAGGATCTGCGCCGATGGGGTCCCGACCCTGTCGAGCGCGTGACATCGGACGCCGGCGTCGGCGCATCGCCGATCGAACTCGCGCAGGGCCTCCTTGATCCGAATCCGCGTCGCGGCCCGCTTGGCTCCGCCCCCCGCGTGCCAGTGATGGCCCCCCGGGAGGGAGTTGGCTTCCTCGTCGAGGAGGCGGGCCTCGTCGACGACGCCCAGCGCGAAGACGCGGGCCTCGCTCCTCACCGCCCAGCCGAGGCCCAGGTCCCGTGCGGCACCGCTCTCCTCCGAGCCGTCGAGGCCGATGAGGATCGTCCTGAGCATCGGAGTCCGCTCGTGTTCAAGCATGGGACGATCTCCCGAGATCGGCGACCTGTGCGGCCCCCGCGCCGTGCGGCTTCCGCATGGCCATGACCGGGCACGAGGCCCTGCGCATCACTCCCTCGGCGACGCTGCCCAGCAGGATCCGATCCAGCCCGCCACGCCCCCCGGTCCCCATGACGATCAGGTCGCAGCCCTCGGCGTCGGCCGTGCGGAGGATCTCCTCCGTGGGATTCCCCTCGCCCAGCCGATGCTCGAAGAGGATCTGAGGGTTCTCTGCGCGGAACGGGTCCGTCTCGCGGGCGATTCGCGCCAGGAGCCGCTCCGGATCGACCGCGCCACCCGCCATCCGGTCGTAGACCCAGACCGGCGGCTCGTCGGCGTGGGGGACGTGCAGGACGATCACCCTCGCCTCGCCCCCGGCGAGCGCGACAGCCTCACGGAGCGCCGAGCGCGACTCCTCGGAGAAGTCGGTCGGGTGGAGGATCGTCCGGGCCCGGAACGGACCGGGTCGACGGCCCGGCGACCGCACCACCAGGACCGGGCAACCGGCCCCGCGCAGCACGCTCTCGGCCACGCTGCCCATCAGGACCCGGGCGAGCCCGGTCCGCCCCTGCGTCCCCATCACGATCAGGTCGCAGCCCAGCTCCTCCGCCGTCCGGACGATCTCCTCGGCCGGGTCGCCCTGGCTCAGGTGCGATTCCAGGGGCTGGGCGAGGGTCCGGCCGCCGGGCGCGCCCGCGACCCTGGCCAGCGCGGCCCGGGCGGCCTCGACGTCGACCGGCACGAGCGCCTCGACGCCGGCGGCGACCGCGTCCGGCAGGACGTGGAGGATAACGACAGAGCCTTCGCAATCCAGCGCCAGGGCGTAGGCGACTTCCAGGGCCGCCTCGGCTTGCTCCGAGAAGTCGGTCGGGTGGAGGATTTTCCGGGGAGCGGACATGGCGTCCTCCTGATCGGAACAAGGGGCGGGATTCCCCGCGGGAGAGGCATCGCGACAACGGCGGGAGGCAAACGAAAAAGGCCACGCCCCGCGATCGCTCGCGAGCGTGGCCGCCTTAGCCTTTGTTCCGCCGGCCCGTCGCGAGCCGTGGTCAGTCTCCGATCGATCGTCCCGTGCCCCCGCTTAAGAGTCAAAGGAAATCCCGCACCAGCAGGCGATCGACGAGACCCCGCAGCCGCCACGTCAACATGCGTCGATCGGCCAATGTCTTGACCGGCCTCTGCTGACTAGTCAAGATAGCCCGTTTGGGCGAACTATGGCGACCAGCACCGAGGGGGCATCGGCGAGCGATGGGACTGAACTATCACGACCTGAACCTGGTGGCGCTGCTGGAGCCCCTGAATCGGTTCTACGACCTGTACACCGGCGGCCGGCGGCGGCCGGTCTTCCACGACATCGACGCGACCCGCCCCGAGCTCCGCGAGCTCGACCGGAACTTCCCGGCGATCCGCGAGGAGCTGATGGCGGTCCTGCCGAACAAGGCGTCGATCCCCCGCTACCACGACATCGACCCGCTGCAGACCTACATCTCCGCGCCCGGCGACCCGGACAAGGCGTGGAAGATCTTCTACCTGCACTCGATGGGCGACTGGCCCGCCTCGGGCGTCGCGGCCTGCCCGCGGACGACGGAGCTGCTGAGGGGCATCCCCGGCCTGTTCCAGGCCTTCTTCTCGATCCTCGAGGCCGGCAAGTCGATCCCGGTCCACGAAGGGCCTTACCGCGGCTACCTGCGCTACCATCTCGGCCTGCTCGTCCCCGAGCAGGACCCGCCCTCGATCCGGATCAAGGACCAGCACTACACCTGGCGCGAGGCCGAGAGCCTGCTCTTCGACGATAGCTGGGAGCATGAAGTCTTCAACCATTGCGCCCAGGACCGCGTCGTCCTGATCGTCGACATCCGCCGCCCGATGCCCTTCCCCTTCGGCGCCACCAACCGCGTGGCCCAGGCGATCATGCGCCAGCTCTACGGGAAGGAGGTCCTCAAGAAGCTGGCGTGAGGACCGCCCGGGAAGAGGATGTCGGGCTGAGGTTAATGGGCCTCCTCGGATCCTGGGGTCTCGCAAGCACCCTCAGAATGCCGAGGAGGCCCTCGTTACGGCTCTCGGGGAACATCGGAATCGGGGCCGATCCGGCTCGATCCCGGCTCAATCCTGGATCAGGATGTTGTTGCCGGGCCCTCCGTCGAGGATGTCCTGGCCCGGGCCGCCGATCAGGACGTCGTCGCCCGGCGCCGCCGATCAGCGTGTCGTTGCCGTCGCCGCCGATCAGGACGTCGTCGCCGTCGCCGCCGTCGGCCGTGAGCGCGATCGCGCCGGCCGACAGGCCCGAGGCGTCCACCACGTCGTCGCCGCCCAGGGCATTGATCGTCAGCCGGTCGTTCGCGGCCTCGGCGCCCGTGATGTTCACCTGGGCGGCGAGGCCGATCACGGAGACGCCGCTCGCATCGCCGGCGACGGCGACCACGTCATTCCCGTTGGTGCCGTTGACGATGACGTAGTCGGCCTGGCCGTCGCCGACGCCGCTGCCCGGGGTGCCGGCCAGGTCGAGGTTGACCTGCGGTGAGGTCGGTGCCGGTCAGGTCGTTGACGGTGATCGTGTCGGCGCCGCCCAGGGCGTTGAAGTCGATCCCCTCGACGCCGTTGAGGTCCATCGTGATGTTGGCGACGTCGCGGGTGAACCGGACCCGGCTGCCGTTGGCCGAGATGTCGATCTTCTCGTTGACGTTGGCGCCGTTGAAGAGCATCGTGTCGTCGCCGGCCTGGCCCTCGACGGTGTCGCTGCCGTCGCCGGGGTTCCAGACGAAGGTGTCGTCGCCGGCGCCCATCAAGGCGACGTCGTTGCCGCGGCCGCCGATGATCGAGGTCGTTGCCCGGGCTGCCGATGAGCACGTCGTTGCCGTCGCCGCCGTTGAGGGTCAGGCCGATCACGTTCGCCGCGAGAGCCGCTCGCGTCGACGGTGTCGTCGCCCCCGAGGGCGTTGACCGTGAGCTGGTCGCTCGGCCCGTCGCTCCCCGCGATGATGCACCGTGGCGGCCAGGCCCGAGACCGTGATGCCGGGCGCCGACCCGGCGACCGCGATCCGGTCGGCGCCGTCGGTGCCGTTGACGATGACGGAGTCGGCCTGGCCGTCGCCGGTGCCGCGAGCCGGCGACGCCGGCCAGGTCGAGGTTGACCTGGGTGACGTCGGTGCCGGTCAGGTCGTTGACGGTGACCGTGTCGGCGCCGCCCAGGGCGTTGAAGTCGATCCCCTCGACGCCGTTGAGGTCCATCGTGATGTTGCCGACGTCGCGGGTGAACCGGACGCGGCTGCCGTTGGCCGAGACGTCGATGTTCTCGTCGGCGTTGGAGCCGTTGAAGACCATCGTGTCGTTGCCGGCCTGGCCCTCGACGGTGTCGCTGCCGTCGCCGGGGTTCCAGACGAAGGTGTCGTCGCCGGCGCCCATGCAGCGCCGTGTCGTTGCCCCGGCCGCCGTCGATGATGTCGTTGCCGTCGCCGCCGATCAGCGATGTCGTCGCCGTGGCTGCCGACGATCGTGTCGTTGCCGGCGCCGCCGTCGACCGTCAGCTGGACCACGCCCGCGGGCAGGGCGGCGGCGTTGACGGTGTCGTTGCCCCCGAGCGCGTTGACGACGAGCGAGTCGTTGGCGCCTTCGGAACCCGTGACCGCCACGACGGCCGGCAGGCCGGCGACCGCGAAGCTGGTCCCCGCGCCCGTGACGTCGACCGTGTCGGCGCCGTTGGTGCCGTTGACGATGACGGTGTCGGCCTGGCCGTCGCCGGTCCCCGAGCCCGGTGCGCCGGCCAGGTCGAGGTTGACCTGCGTGAGGTCGGTGCCGGTCAGGTCGTTGACGGTGACGGTGTCGGCGCCGCCCAGGGCGTTGAGGTTGATCCCCTCGACGCCGTTGAGGTCCATCGTGACGTTGCCGACGTCGCGGGTGAACCGGACCCGGCTGCCGTTGGCCGAGATGTTGATCTTCTCGGCGACGTTGGCGCCGTTGAAGAGCATCGTGTCGTTGCCGGCCTGGCCCTCGACGGTGTCGCTGCCGTCGCCCGGGTTCCAGACGAAGGTGTCGTCGCCGGCGCCGCATCGAGCAGCGTGTCGTTGCCCCGGCCGCCGTTGATGAGTGTCGTTGCCGTCGCCGCCGATGAGCATGTCGTTGCCGTCGCCGCCGGTCAGCGTGTCGTTGCCCGCGCCGCCGTCCACGGTGATGTGGATCAGCGGGGCGAGGCCGTTGCCGGCGGTGATCGTGTCGTCGCCGCCGTTGACGTTGACGACCAGGTTCTCGGTCGTGCCGATGTCCAGGCAGAAGGGGGCGGGGCTGACGCGGTCGAAGCGGACCCGCGTGCCGTTGGCCGTGATCGTGAAGTTCTCGGCGCCGTTGCCGCCGTTGACCTCGACGGTGTCGATGCCGTCGCCGCCCTCGTTGAGGTCGGTGCCGTCGCCGGGGTTCCAGATCATCCGGTCGTTGCCCGCCTGGCCGAAGACCTGGTCGTTGCCGGCGCCGCCGGTCAGCGATGTCGTTGCCGTCGCCGCCGAAGAGCAGGTCGTTGCCGCCCTTGCCGAGCAGGGTGTCGTTGCCCGCCTGGCCGAAGAGCTGGTCGTTGCCGCTGCCGCCGGTGAGGGTGTCGTTGCCGTCGCCGCCGAAGAGGTTCGCCGCCGGCAGGGCGCCGTTGGTCTCGTCCAGGGAGATGTTGTCGTTGCCCGCCTGGCCGAAGACCTGGATCAGCCTGGTGTTGGCGACCGTGGCCGTGCCCATGATCGACCGGGCGCCGCCGTTGACCAGGATCGACCCGGCCGCGTTGCGGGAGACGGTGATGGTGTTGTTCTGCGCATCGCCGAGGACCGTCAGGATCCCCTGCGCGGCGGAGAACGAGACCGTGACCGCCGGCAAGAGCCGGCGATCGAGCGGCTCGAGGCCGGCGAGCCCGAGCGGGCGGGCCCGCCGCGACGGCCGCCGCCGTCCCGGGCGACCGGCCTGAGAATTACGCTGCTTTCGCTTCCACATGAGAGGGACCTCCAAAGTTGTGGCGATGGCATTGGGAGCCCTCGGGGCTCCCCGGACAGGGTCCGGGTACGGATCCTCGACGCTGACCACGCCACGACGGCGGGTCATGAGAGGGCGTCGGAGTTCGTCGCGATCCCCCGGGCTTCGCCGGAGGAGACCCTTCGAGGCCGACCTGGCGTCGGCTCGCGTGGGGGATAGTGCGGCCCCTACACCGCACCGATACGTCTGGATTCGAAAAAGCTCGCGCATTCCTAAAAAATTAGGAGCGCAGGGGCGGGCGGGGTCACGACGAGCCCCGGCGTGCGTAATGAAGGCTTTCGAATGGCCCTGAAATCGGCGGCCGGCCGGCACGGCCTCGTCGAACGGACGGCAAGGGCTCGCTCGCCTTGCACCGACGGGTCGCGGCGGAGTCGAAGGTCTCATAGGGTAGACATCGCCCGCCGTCCTGGGCCAGGCGATGGAATGCGATGTCCGCCCTACTCGGCCGCGGACCGCCGTTCGACGCCGATCCTGACCCGCCGTGCCCTCGGCCGATCACCCGGGATCTCCACGGCCGCCGGCCGGGCGAAAATACGCCATCGCGCGAAAGAATCTTGTAGAAAACTAGCCTTCAAATGCGTTAGAACCCTCTTCCAAGTAAGAGTGCGGGCATCTGGAAATCCTCGACGCGTTCCTCATCCGGGGCTCGAATCGCGATGGGCGGCTTCAAGAGTGGCCTCGCGCAATGGCTGGCCGGGCTCATGGCGCTGATCCGGACCCTGCCGGCGCTCGGGACAGGGCTGGGGGCCGTCTTCCGCGGGCTCCGGCGGGCGATCATGTGCGGATTTCGCCGGCCCGAGCGGGGAGGGTGCTGCCTCGAGCTCCCGCCCGGCGTCTTCGGCCGGCCCGACCCGCTGATCTACGACCAGTACTACCTGATGGCGCAGGGGCTCGCCGTCACCTGGGACAACCCCGACTTCCAGCTCTTCGACATGGGCGGCAACCCCGTCACGCCCGACGGCCTCGCCGCCGGCACCGACTACCGGGTCCGCGTCCGCGCCTGGAACAACTCCTACACGGCCCCGGCGCCCGACCTGCCGGTGTACCTCTCGTTCCTCACCTTCGGGGTCTCCACGACGAGCACGCCCGTCGGCTCGGCCAAGACCGACCTCGGCGCGAAGGGCTCACCCCACTGCCCGGCCTTCGCCGAGTTCACCTGGAAGACCCCGTCGACCCCCGGCCACTACTGCCTCCAGGCCCTGCTCGCCTGGCCCGACGACGCCAATCCCAATAACAACCTCGGGCAGATGAACACCCAGGTGATCAAGGCCCACTCGCCGGCCGTGATCTCGTTCCCGGTCCGCAACGGCGCGGCCGTCGCCCGGCGGTACGAGCTCGAGGTCGACATGTACGCCATCCCGGGGCAGCCTCCCTGCTCCGATCAGCCGCCCCCGCCGCGCCGGGGCGGCCGGCTGGCCGAGAGCCGGGCCCGCTGGGATCGGGCCCTCGCGGCCCAGGGCTACGGCCGGTTCCCGGTCACCCCCGCGTGGAACGTCTCGATCACGCCCGCCGCGTTCGGGCTCGACGCGGGCGCTGAGATCACCGTCACCGTCTCGATCGAGCCCGCCTCCGGCTCGTTCGTCGGGACGCAGCCATTCAACGTCCACGCCTTCGCCACCCCGCCGACCGGCGTCCGGGCCATGGCCGGCGGGGTGACGCTCTATTTCCAGGGGACCTGACCCGGCACCGACCCGCGCGACGGAGTCCCGGCATGGCCTTCCGCCAGTACACGAAATGCTTCCCGTTCACGCCGGGCGACAAGCCGTTCAACCAGAGCGACCTCGTCAGTTTCGCCGCGGGCAACGCCGCGCCGGGCCTCGGGGTCGCGATCGCCTCGTTCCTCGCCGGCCAGCCGGTGATCGGGTTCGGCGCCATCGCCGTCCAGTACGCCGCGACGATCAGCGCCGTCGCGAAGCAGTGGCTTTACCACCGGCTGGTCTGCATCTCCGGCGACCGGTGCGCCGTCGGCACGGTCGAGATGGACCCCGAGGTCAGCACGCTGCTCGGGGCGTTCGACAACGACCAGTTCTTCGACCTCCGCCTGATGCCGCACCGCCCCGGCGACCTGTACAAGGCCTGGAACGCCGCGTTCCTCAACTCGATCCCCACCCCGGCCAACCCGAGCCCTCCCCCCGCCGGTCCGGGGCCCTCGCTCGACGGGCTGACCGAGCTGACCCCGGCCAACGACATCTACCTCGACAACTTCCAGGGCACGGAGCTGATCCAGCCGGTCCACTACCCCGACCTCCCCTACTCCCCGACCAAGGCGGAGAGCGACGTCCCCGAGATCACCACGGGCGCGATGGTGAGCCGGTCCACCCTCCACGTCGAGGCCGAGGGCGATTTCTGGAAGGCGATGCTCGACACCGCGGCCCTGCAGGGCGCCGCCGTCGGCGTCGGGGCGGCGGCGGGCGCCGCGGCGGGCGCCGCCGCCGGCTGCGAGATCGGCGGCTGGTTCGGGCCGATCGGCTGCGCGATCGGGGCCATCATCGGGGCCATCGCCGGCGCCCTGGGCGGGGCAGCCGCCGGGGGCTACGTCGCCGCCAGCGCCGCCTTCAACTCCGAGCCGGGCGACGTGAACGACGCCAACATCGGCGACAAGCCCCTCGGCCCGCTCTTGCCGGGCGACAAGGTCGTCGTCTTCGGCACCCACGTCTACGACGGCTTCCACGAGGGATGGCTGGAGATGCACCCCCTGAAGGTGATCGTCCGCGTCGACGACCCGGACCAGTACCCCGAGTGGGACCCGAATTTCGTCGACAACGGGAAGAACCTGCCCGCCGGCCTGCTCGCCGCGGACATGAAGCTGGGCCTGGCTTCCCCCAAGTTCCGCGCGGCGGCCGAGGCCTACCGCCGGCGCTGGTGCGGAATGCTCGGCGAGACGTTCGACCCGCCCACCCGCGACGCGCAGGCCCAGCCCCAGAACCGCTGGACGATCCACCCGGCGGTCGACGGCTGCAACCCTGATCCTGCCCGACCGCCCCGCTAGCCACGGCCGTCCGGCGATCTTTTCCAGAACGATCCGCCACTCAACTACGATGATAGGGCAAGGATCTTTGACATCCCGATCCGCCGCGCTCCCTTTGCCGGCCTGGGTCCGCTCGAACCGGCCGCGAATCGGAGAACGGACAGGCGTCGCGATTCGATGATAGGTGTGAGGTCTTTGACAAGACGCATGACGGGTGGGCCGCCTCCGAGCTTGGGTTCGCTCGATCGGGACGATCGCGAAGGTGGTTCCGGTCCGGATGGCGTCCCGGATTTGGCCACTTAAGCCTTTGGACGCCATGGGCTTCCGGAAAATTGGCTTCGGTCGGTAAAACCGCGTCCGGACCGGAAGTCAGGTCCGCTCGGCGCGATGACCGAGGCGAGCCGTCGGGTTCACGCGCTCGTCCGCTTGAAGGACCGCGAGGGTGCCGTCAGACGGCGACCGGGTGGTAGACCTCGGCCGACTCGGCGTTGCCGCCCTTGAGGATCTCCTGGGCGCGGGCGACTTCCTCGGGGGTGCCGCGGACGGTGACGACGAACTTGCCGGCCTTGACCTCGGTCTCGTACTTCAGGGCGTGCTCCTTCGAGACCCCCAGTCCGATCAGCGCCCCCGAGAGCCCGCCGATCGCGGCGCCGGCCAGCGCGCCCTCGAGGCCGCCCAGGAGCGCGGCCGAGAGCGGGCCGGCGATGATCACCGGGCCGACGCCCGGCAGGATCAGGAACGCCGCGCCCATCAGCAGGCCGAAGATCCCCCCGGCCCACGCCCCGGCCGTCGCCCCCTGCGCCGCCACGTCGCCGGTCGTCACGAAGCCGATCGGCTTCTCGCTCACCTGGAAGTCGCGGCCCATGATCGAGACGTGCTTCAGATCGAAGCCCGACTGCACCAGGACCTGCACTGCCTCCTCGGCCGACGCGTGGTCCGGATAGACGGCCACGATGCTCGACGTCTGCTCCGCCATGGGAGACCTCCGGTGATCCTCGACCCGCTCGGCCGCCGGGGAGACGCCCCCGGCCCAGGCCCATTGTTATACCGTCTTATGCAACCGCCGCGCCCCTCCGGCTCGCCCAACTCGGCGGCCACGCCAGGTCTGAGAGCTTTTACTTGACTTACTCGATTGAGATAGGTAAGATCTGCGAGGAATCGACGTCCCCCTTGAGGTTGGGACGGCGATTCGCCGCGGCTGTTGACGCGGGCGCGGGACTTCCCGCGAACCTCATCGTCCCCTCGGATCTCCCTTCACGGGGGCGAGGGATGATGGGCCCATCGCACATCAAGGCGGCCTCGCCCCCCGCGTCACGAACTCCGAGGCAGGCCGGACCTCACGAGCCACTCCCCGTGCCCCCCGGCAACCCGCGACCCCGAAAAACGACCCCAGCGCGGGCCCCTGCCGGGGGGTCACTTCCTCCACGGGCCTTCATGAGCACGAATCGGATCAATAAGGTTATGAACCTCCAAATCTTCCCGCCTTCGCCCGGGCCGGGCTTCGGCGCCGATACCCCGGACTTGAACCCCTCCCTCGCGGCGGCCGACGCCTGGCGCCGCCGGTCCGCGCCGCGGCTCGACCCGGCGTCGGACGGCCCTCGCCGCCGCTTCGTCAAGGCCGTGAGCCCAGACGGCGCGACGCTGGCCATCGCCGCGCGGGGCCGGGCTGTCCGGCTGTACCGCCGGTCGGACGGCCGGGCTATCCGGGCCTTCTCGACCAAGTCGGCGCGGTCGCTGGCGCTGGCCTTCGCCCCCGACGGCCGCTCGCTCGCCTCGGCGGGGCTCGACGGCCGCGTCCGGATCTGGGACCCTTCGCGCGAGGTCGAGCGCCGCGAGCTCGCCGGCCACGACGGGCCGGCCTCGGCCCTCGCCTACAGTTCCGACGGCTCGCTCCTCGCCACCGCCGGCCGCGACGGCGTCGTCCGCCTCTGGGAACCCGACACCGGCCGGCTCGTCGGGACCCTGGCCGCCGAGGGCACCCTCGCCTCGCTCGCCTTTGGCGCCGAGGGCGCGAGCCTCGTCGCGACCGGCGCGGACGGCGGGGCCCGGCGGTGGACGCTCGGCCGCCAGTAAGGTCCGCGCCGCGCCTCACTTCCTGCGGCGGGAAGCCTCAAGAATCCGGGGCCACGCCCCCGGAGAATGGCCGTTTCCGCGCCGCGCGTGCGAGGCTCGGCCGGTGAGTCATTCTTGCGAGCCGTCATCGCGTCGGCGAAGATGCCCGGCATGGGGCAGCGCCCCCGACGCCGGCCCCATCGTCCGAGGATGTCGCATGATCCCCCCACGCGACCCGACGCGGGACGGCCCCGACCCGTCCGACCTGGCCACGACCGTCGAGGCCGCGCCCTGGTCGGGGCCCTTCGAAGGCCTCTACCCGCACGCGAGGGGCGGGCTCGGCGAGGTGTACCGAGCGACCGACCCGCAGCTGCACCGGACGGTCGCGATCAAGTGCCTCCAGGAGCGGCACGCCGATGACCCGGACCGCCGCCAGCGGTTCCTCCTCGAGGCGGAAGTGACGGCCCGGCTGGAGCACCCCGGGGTCGTGCCGGTCTACGGGCTGCACGCGGCCGGGGGCCGGCCCGCCTACGCGATGCGGTTCATCGAGGGCGAGACGTTCGCCGAGGCCATCGCCGCGTACCACGACGGGCCGCCCGACCCGATCGCCTTCCGCCGGCTGCTGCGGGCCTTCCACCAGGTCTGCCAGACGGTCGCGTACGCCCACAGCCGGGGGGTGATCCACCGCGACCTGAAGCCGGCGAACATCATGCTCGGCAAGTTCGGCGAGACGCTGGTCGTCGACTGGGGCCTGGCCAAGGTCGTCGGCCGGCCCGAGGAGGCCCGGGCCGCCGCGGCGGGCGAGACCCTGATCCCGTCCGGCGACAGCGGGCCGGGCGACACGCTCATGGGCTCGGCCGTCGGCACCCCGGCCTACATGAGCCCCGAGCAGGCCGCCGGCCGGTGGGACGTCGTCGCGCAGGCCTCCGACGTCTACGGGCTCGGTGCGGTCCTCTACACGGTCCTGACCGGCAAGCTGCCTCTGGAGGGGAGCAACTGGCCCGAGATGCAGCAGAAGATCCAGCAGGGCGACATCCCCCGCCCTCGCCAGGTGAAGGCCGACGTCCCCCGGGCGCTCGAGGCCGTCTGCCTCAAGGCGATGGCCCTCGCGCCGAGGGACCGGTATCCGACGGCGCAGGCCCTGGCCGCCGACGTGGAGCACTGGCTGGCCGATGAGCCCGTGGCCGCCTACCGCGAGCCCTTCGCCGCCCGGGCCCGGCGGTGGGCAAAGCGGCACCGGACGCTCGTCAGCGCCGCCGCCGTGCTCCTGGTCGCGGCCGTGGTCGGGCTCTCGATCGGCGCCGTACTGCTCCGGCGGGCCGGCGTGGAGACCGAGAAGCAGCGCCAGGCCGCCGACACCGCGCGGCACAAGGCCGAGGCGATCAACCGCTTCCTCGTCGACGACCTCCTCAAGCAGGCCGACCCGGTGAACAACACGGTCGGCGACAAGCTCACCGTCCGGCAGCTCCTCGACAAGGCCGCCGACCGGCTCGACGCCCGGTCCGGCCTGGCCGACCAGCCGGAGGTCGAGGCCGAGGTCCGTTCGGTTATCGGCCATGCCTATGAGTATCTGTCGGTATTCGAGAAGGCCGAGCCGCACTACCGCCGCGCCTGGGAGATCCGCGCCCGCCTCCGCGGCCCGGCCGACCCCGAGACGCTGGCGACCCGGAACCGCTACCTGTTCACCGTCGCGACTCAGGGCCCGAGGCCGGGGCTCGAGGCGCAGGCCAAGGCGTCCCTGGGCGAATGCGAGCGTGTCCTCGGCCCGGACCATCCGGAGACGGGCGACGCGGCGAACATCCTGGCCGAGCTCTACGTGAACATGGGCCGCGCCGACGACGCCGTGGAGCTCGTGCCGCCGGGCGAGCCGGATCTTCAACGCGGCCCGAGGCCCCGGCAACGAGAAGACCCTGGAGATCGACAACAACCTCGGCGTCGTGCTCGTGAACGCCGGCCGCCCGGCCGAGGCGGTGGCCGTGCTCCGCTCGGTCGTCGACCGCCACCGGAGCGCCGACCCGCCGTTCGCGGAGCTGGGATCGAACCTCGGCAACCTCGGCGGGGCCATGCTCGCCGCGGGCCAGTTCGCCGACGCCGAGGCCGTCCTCCGCGAGGCCATTCCCCTCTGCAACGACCGGCTCGGCCCGGAGCACGGCGGGACCTTCTCGGCCCGCAACCTCCTCTGCGCCGCGCTCGAGGGCCAGGCCCGCTGGGCCGAGGCCGAGGCGGGCTACCTGGCCGTCCTCGCCGACCGCCGCAAGGTCGCGAGCCAGAAGCCCTTCCTCGCGCGGACGATCGGCGGCCTGGCCCGGCTCTACGCCAAGCAGGAGCGCTGGCCCGACTCGGCCCGCTACCTCGCCGAGCTGATGCTCATCGCCTCGCCCGCCCCGCCCCGCACGGTCGACGCCCTGGCGCCGGCCCTGTCCTCCGCCCTGACCGGCGACCGCCGACCCCGCCGCGGCCGAGCCCCTGCTCCGCGAGTGCCGCGACGTCCTCAAGGTCCGCACCTGGGCCGGCGACTGGCTCGCGGCCGAGGTCGCCTCCCGCTACGGCGACGCCCTCCGCCGGCTGGGCAAGCTCGACGAGGCGACCCCCATCCTCCTCGCCGCCGCCGAGGCCATCGCCAAGGCCCCCGGCGTGCCCGCGTGGAGCGTGGCCGCCTCCCGTCGTCGCGTGGCCGACCTGTATGACGCCCGCAAGGAGCCGGCGGAGGCCGCGAAGTGGCGGTAATCGTCCCGTCCCGGGAACTCGAACGCAAATGGGAATCCCATGACGCGACGGGACCTGCTAGGCCAGACGACCACGCTCGGGGGTGCCCTCGCGATCGGGGCTGCGCCGCGAGACGCCGGTCGCAAGCTCCACGTGCTCATCACCGGCGGCCACCCCGGCGACCCCGAGTACGGCTGCGGGGGCACGGTCGCACGGTATGCGGACCTCGGCCATAAGGTCACCCTCCTCTATCTGAACAACGGCGAGCCGGCCGGCACGCCGGAAGCATCCCGCGGCCGGCGGATCGCCGAGGCCGAGAAGGCGTGCGCAATCCTCAAGGCCCGGCCACTCTTCGCGGGGCAGGTCGACGGTGCGGCGGTCGTCGACGCCGCACACTACGCGGTCTTTCGCGCGATCCTCGAGGCCGAGCGGCCCGACGTCGTATTCACGCACTGGCCGATCGACAACCACGCCGACCACCGGGCCATGGCGATGCTCGTCTACGACGCGTGGCTCCGGCTCAAGCGGTCGTTCGGCCTCTACTATTACGAGGTTTCCGACGGCGAGGACACGGTGCAGTTCTCGCCGACGCAGTACGTCGACATCACCGGGGTCGAGCCCCGGAAGCGCGCGGCGTGCTTCGCGCATGCGAGCCAGGCGCCGGAGAAGTTCTACGCGCTCCAGGAGCAGGTCGCCCGGTTCCGCGGGATCGAGCGGGGCGTCCGCCAGGCCGAGGCGTTCGTCCGCCACGTCCAGGGGCCCGACGTCGCGCTGCCGTGAATCACTCGGCGACGAAGAGGCCGCCGTCGAACGACATCTCGCCCGCGGGTTCCTCGACGGCCGCCGGCGCCTCGACGGGCCAGGCCGGGCCGTATCCCGCCAGGCGGCGGATCGCCTCGCGCATCTTCGCGTCGTCGACCTCGTGGACGTCGATCGGGTCGGCCGACGGCCTCGGAGCATCGTCAGCGTGAGCCGGCCGCCGAGGTGCTGGCGGAACTCCTCGAGGCCCTCGAACAGCGCCGAGGGGTCGCGGAGGATCGGGTGGTCGAGGGCGAAGCCGAGGTCGACGAGGCAGCGCGAGCACGCGGTCGGCGTCGGCCGCCGGCAGGCCGTGGGCGAGCGAGGAGTAGACCGTGTCGATCGCCACGCCGATGGCGACGGCCTCGCCGTGGCGGAGCGCGGAAGTCGGTCATGGCCTCGAGCCGGTGGGCCGACCAGTGGCCGAAGTCGAGCGGCCGGGCCTCGCGCGACTCGAACGGGTCGCCGCCCCGCGTGATGTGGTCGCGGTGCCACTCGGCCGAGGCGCGGATCACGGGCAAGGCGGCGGCCAGGTCGCGGCGGCGGATGCGGTCGGCGTCGCGGCAGAGCGTGTCGAAGAACGTCGGCATCCTTGAGCAGCGAGACCTTGACCGCCTCGGAGAAGCCGCAGATGAAGTCGCGGTCGGGGAGCGTCGCGAGCAGGGCCGCGTCGTTGATGACGGCCCAGGGGACGGCGAACGAGCCGATCCAGTTCTTCTTGCCGAAGAGGTTGACGCCGTTCTTCACGCCGACGCCCGAGTCGGCCTGGGCGAGCGTGGTGGTCGGCAGCCGGACGAGGCGGATGCCCCGGTGGGCGATCGCCGCGGCGAACCCGACGGCGTCGAGCACCGCGCCGCCGCCGATGACGACGACGTAGCTCCGCCGGTCGAGGTCGGCGGCGTGGAAGACCTTGAGCATCCGCTCGAGGATGTGGATGTCGTTCTTGACGACCTCGCCGCCCGCGACGACCTGCACGTTGCCGGCCAGCTCGATCCGCCCGGGATGGGACGCGGCGAACTCGCGGAGCCGGTCGCGCAGGTCGGGCCGGGCGCGGTCGACGTGCTCGTCGAGCCAGAACTGCACCCGCGCCGGGCGTCCCTCGGAGGGCTCCAGGACGCGGGCGAGGACGTCGCGGTCGGGGCCGAGGACGTCGTCGGTGAAGTAGAGCCGGTGGACGAACGTCGGCCCGAACGGGACCTCGGCGCGGTTTGCGGGATCGGTCGCGTGCGTCATCTCGCGGGACTTCCGAGGAGGCAGGAGGGCGGCACGACCCGGCCCGGCGGTTTCCGGCGGGGGCCGGTCGGTGGGGGCTCTTCATTGTAGAATCACAAAGTCGGCCGGTCGAGGGGATGGCCGGCCCTGGGGTCGGCGCCCCTGCCTCACAACCGGGGCCACCCGTTGCTCATTGCCTTCGGAGCCGGTGGAGGATCAACCGCGTCGAGCTGTCGGGCTCGTAATCGGCGGTGTCGACGAGGTATGTGCCCGGGGGAAGCTCGATGTGAATCCACAGGAAGCCGGCCCGGCCACCCTCAGGGGGCGGGAGGTCGTCCCCCGGCCACGCGGAGTCGAAGACGAGGATTCCTTCCTGGGCGACCTCGACCTCGTGGAGCGTGGGCTTCCATATAGATTCCGGGATCACGTCGACGGCTCTCCGTAGGTCCTCCTCGTCATCCGCATGCATCCAACGGACGAGAACGCCGCCCCCAGGCTTGGAGACGAAGGCGGTCTGCATCGGATCATCTCCGAGGATGAGCGCCCTGCCGGGCCCGACATCCAGGGTGCCCAGGTAACCGTCGATGCCGCAGGCTCTCGCGTAGTCGCTGGCGGATTCGCCGGCCATCCCCGGCCCATCCACCGACGGATACCATCCTTCCACGCCCCGCCAATTAGGGACAATCTCGGCGGGGGCAACGATCAGGGGACCACCAGCCGAGCAAACCCACTGCATCGAGCTCTTCATGCCAGGCGGTCCACTCCGGTCTTTCGTCATTGTGCCACGACCAACCCCAGCCGCTGGACACCCCCCGCGTCGGCCCGCCCGTGGAGGCCGACGACCGGGCGGCCCCGGCCCGAGGCGGTCGAGGGGCCGCCGCCGCCGGGTCGCCGATCCAGTCGGAGGTGTAGGAGTCGTCGGCGATGAGCCGGCCCGCCTCGACCCGCTGAAAGACGAGCTGGAAGGCGTCGACGATCAGCCCCTGGCGGAGGTTGATCGCGGCCACGGCGTATCCCGGCCGCGCCATGACCGTCACCCCGCCGCGGACGCTCGCCGCGCCGAAGCGGCGGCCGGGGACGTAGCCCCGGCCCACCTGGTAGAGCGGCTGGATCGCCGCGACCTTGTCGCCGCCGAACTTCTCGACATATCCCACGCGGACGCCGACCAGCACCCCGCCGCGCGGGGCGACGTCGCGGAACGCCTCGCGCGAGTCTCCCTCGGCCTCGGGGATGTCGGTCGTCCGGGTCTCGTCGTAGGGCACGGCCAGCGCGATCGGCGCGGGCCACCTCGCCGCCCTGGCGGACACGGCCGGGTCGATCGTCGGCGGCTTGAGGACCGGAAGGGGATCGGCCGTCGGGGCCGGGGGCCGCGCGGGCATCGGCCGCGCCGCGACCGGCGGCGCGGCCTTCGCGGCCGGTGCGGGACTCGCAGCCTTTGTGGTCGGGGAGCCCGTCGGCGCGGCCGCGACCTTGACGTTGACCGGCCCCGCGACGACGGCCAGGCCGATGGCGTTGATCTCGCGGCCGTTGGATCGTCCCAGGATGCCGGCGATGAACCGACCCTCGCCGGAGACGTGCATCAAGGTACCGCCGTTGGGGTCGCCCAGCCACGGCGAGAGGTAGCCGTCGCGGAGGTCGACCTTGCCCGCCTTGACCCGGCCGAAGGCGAGCTGGACGGCGTCGACGAGCAGCCCGGCGCGGTAGTTGATCCCGGCCACGACGTACCCCGGCTTGGCCACGGCCCGCGCCTCGCCGAGCGCGGCCGCGGGGTTGCCGGCGAGCTCGCCCTCGGCGTACGCCGACCCGACCTGGTAGATCGGCCGGATCGCCCCGACCTTCGGCCCGCCGAACGAGTCGACGTAGCCGACGCGGACCCCTACGAGCACACCGCCCGGCGGGGCGATGTCGCGGAACGGGTTCTCGTTGAAGCCTCCCGGGCGGATGCGGTCGATCGCCTTCGAGGCGTCGTACTCGACGCGGATGTCGGCCTCGGCCGGACCCGCGGGGTCGGGCCCCGACTCGCCGACGAACGCCGGCGCGGTCCTCGGCCCGATCGGCCGCGACGGCGGCATCGGCGGGGGCATCGCCGGCGCGGTCGCGACGGCGGGGGCGGCCGGAGGGGGGTCGCGGAGCAGCGAGAACGAGTCGCGGAAGGCCCCGAAGTCCTCGGGCCGATTCCGCGACTTCGGGCCGAGGAGCAGGACCTGATAGAAGCGATTGCCGACAAGCAGGAACCGCGCCCGGGCGACGAGCGGCTCGCCGGGGCCCTTCGGCGGCGCCTCCATCGTGGCGTCGAGCCCGGAGTAGGCGCCGAACCTGATGGGGGCCTGCTCGGTGATCGTCGAGCCCGTCTTCGCGGCCATCCCCCGCGCCCCGCCCTCGAGCATCGCGTCGAGCTTGCCGGCCTGGGCGAGGTGCGCCGGCACGTCGGCATAGGCCACGGCGTAGGCCACGCCCGTGCCGGGGGCCTCGACCAGGGCCATGTTCATGACCAGCGGCATGCCCCCCGCGGCGTGGGGCTGCTGCTGGACCCTCGGCACGCCCGGCATCCGCACGCGGTAGTTGCCGGCCTCAGAGACGTAGAACTCGCCCTGCGGCGCCGCGACGGCCGCCGGGCCGATCAGGAGGACCACGCCGGCCCAGCCGGCCAGGCCCGCTCGCAACCGCTCCCGCATCGCCGTATCCTCCCCGACGACAGCCCTCCGGAACCCGACGTTCCCAGCTTCTCCACCCGGCCCTGCCCCGGGCAAGGCCCCACCGGCTCGAACCCGCGAGGTCGCTCTCGTGTCGTTCGTTGACCCGTCCCAACGGAGAGAACGATGTCCGTCGACCCTTTGTTCCTCCTGCACCAGGACCTGCCCCGCGAGGGCCCCGGCTCGGACGCCTGCACGGCCGAGGCCCTCCGCCGCCTGCCGGCGTTGCCGAGCGATCCCATCGTCGTCGACCTCGGCTGCGGCCCAGGCCGGTCGTCGCTAGTCCTGGCGAGAGAGGTCGGTACGAAGGTGATCGCAGTCGATTTCCACGGGCCATTCCTCGACCAGCTCGTCCGGTCCGCCGCGGCCGCGGGGCTCTCCCACCTCATCGAGCCGCGCCGGGCCGATCTGGCCGCGCCCGGCTTTCCGCCCGGCTCCGTCGACCTGATCTGGGCGGAAGGGTCGGCCTACGTCCTCGGCTTCTCCGAGTCCCTCCGGCGCTGGCGGCCGCTCCTGAAGGCCGGCGGCTTGATGGCCGTCTCGGAATGCACCTGGCTCGTCGACGACCCGCCCGACGAGCCTCGTCGGTTCTGGGACGCGGCGTATCCCTCGATGGGGATGATCGCCGTCAATCGAGCCCACGCCGAGGCGGCAGGCCTGGAGGTCCTGGACACGTTCCCCCTCCCGCCCTCGGCTTGGTCGGACGAGTATTACAGGCCCCTGCTCGCCCGCGCCGTCGCGCTGCGACCGACGGCCGACGCCGCGCTGAAGTCGCTGATCGATGAGACCAGGCGCGAGGTCGACCTCTACCGGCGCCACGGTACTAGCTACGGCTACGTCTTCTATCTCCTTCGAGCGTAGGGTCCGCTATTGCGGACCATCCCCGTGCAAGGGGCCCGACGGAAGATGGTCCGCAATAGCGGACCCTACAGGATCTCAATTCCCCGACGCGGCCCGCGCCGCCGGGTTCCCGGCCGGCGGGAGGCGCCGGCGCGGCGCATAGGGATAGAACGGCGTCCGGTCGAAGAGGTTGCGGGGGCGGAGGTCGAAGCCGCTCCACATCACCAGGGCCGAGCCCTCCCAGCCGTCGTCCCACTGCCAGATCCGCCGGGCGCGGTTGCCCTTGCCGTCCTCGTCGCGAGGCTCGTGGTGCGAGGCCGAGGAGACCCAGAGGACGATGTCGGCCCCCTCGACCTGCTCGACGTCGCGGACGATCGCCGGCAGGTTGGCGTAGAGCATCTCCGTCGGCCGCTCGGGGTGCGAGCGCGTGACCCAGAGGTCGTGCTGCGTGAACGGCTCCTTGTGCCGCGCGTGCCCATCCGCAGGGGCATCAGGTCGTAGGCGATATTCTTGCCGTTGGCGTTCGTCTTCTCGCACTCGACCCGGAGCATGGTGAACTCCTTCGGCTCCCAGTCGATCCCGCCTTCCAGGCCCGAGTTGAACGGCTGCTTGTCGTCCTCGGCGAGCAGGCCGCGCGGATCCTCCTTGTGCGACATCATCATCGCGTTGTTCCTGGCCCCGTCGAAGAGGTCGATGTCGACCCGCCAGTAGGCATTGTGCATGTGCGCCTCCTGCCGCGACCCCGGCAGGTTCTGCCCCGTGGCGCCGACGCGGAAGGTGATCGTGCCGTCGTCCTGGAATCCGTATTGCATGAGATACATGTAATTGCCGGCCTGGAGCCCGCCCCAGAGGACCATCTCGCGGCCGCGGCGGACGCCGTTGGCGTAGTCCTTCCAGACGACCCCGCGGTCGCGGACCTCGCGGATGACGGTCGGATAGCGGTCCCCCTGGAACGGCGGCAGGATCACGCCGTTAGTGCCGGCGTCCTCCTCCTTGACCTCGGCCATGGGGAAGCTGAAGCCGGTCATGTCGAAGAACCGGGTGTACTCCGACTGGTGATACGGCACGAACAGCTCGGCGCAGCGGGCGTCGTGGAGGACCTTGATCCAGTCCTCGGCGAGGTCGCGCTTGAACCAGGCCCCCGTGATGTAGAGCCCCTTGTGCAGCCCGCGCGCGTAGTGGACCTTCCAGGCCGTCCCCTTGCGCGGGGCGACGCCGCCGGAGTCGCCGACGACGAACTCGACGGCGGTCTCCTGCGACGGGGGGTCGGGGAGGCCCTGGGCGTGGGCCGGGATGCCCGAGAGGGGTATGGCCAGGAGGAGGATCGGGAGGATCATGCGAGACATGCGGCGAACCCCTTGTGCGTCGCGACGGATTGGAAATGCTCTTACTTGACCCGCGTCGGCTCGTCCGGTCCGGTCGGGAAAACGACCGGATCTTCGCCTTCGGCAACGCCTGCCGGAGGCGGTTAGTCGCCCTCGGGGGTGACCCTGGTCCCGATCAGGAGGATCTCTTCGAGGCTGGTCATCGTCGTCAGGTGCTCCAGGCCGGCGTCGGTCACGCCCGCGTCGCCCATCAGGCCCAGGTAGCGCAACCGCGGGAGCCCCTTGACGTGGACGAGCCCCGCGTCGGTCACGCGGGTCCCACCCAGCGGCAGGATTTCGAGGCCCTTCAGCTTGCCGATGTGGGCGAGGGCGTCGTCGTCCACGGCTGTCCCGACCAAGCTGAGTTCTCGAAGGTTCACCAATCCGTCGAGATGACGCAGGCCCGAGCCGCTGATATGCGTCCCGCCCAGCCCCAGAACCTCCAGGCCGGCCAGCGACCTGATGTGGGCGAGGCCGTCGTCGTCGATGGGCGTCTCGCTGAGATCGAGCGTTCGAAGCCCGGTCAGGGAGCCCACGTAAGCGAGGCCTGGGCTATCAACGGCCGACCAGGAAAGGTTGAGTGTCTGAAGCTCGGGCATCGAACCCATCGTCGCGAGGCCTTCGCCCGTCACGGGCGTCGTGCCCAGGGAAAGCTCGCGCAGCCCCGAGAGGCCGGCGAGGGAGGAAAGGCCCGGGCCGGCGACCTTGGTGAACCGGAGGTCGACGACCTCGAGATTCGCGAGGCCCTTCAGGTGGATCAGTCCCTCGTCGGTGATCGGGCATCGATTGAGATGCAGCTCATGGAGCCCGGGCAGGCCCGCGAGGCGGACGAGGCCGGAGTCGGGGATGGCCGTGGCGGAGAGCTTCCGGAGGTCCTTGAGCCTGGACAGGCCGCCCCAGTCGACGTCGCCCACCGGGATCGAGTTCAGGTCGACGCCCACGGCCGGCCGATCCGGCCGCGACTCATCCCTCTCGACCTTGGCGAACTGGGCTTCCAGCCCCGCGATGATGCGATCGGGGCTGCCCCACGAGCGGGCGAAATAGACGATCCCGCCGGTCCAGCCGATGAGGAGCATCGGCAGGCCGATCCACCAGGCCAGCGGCGATCGGATCGCACCGGGAAGGCTCACAGAGAACTCCCGCCGGTTAGCCAAGTTGAATCCGGCCCACAGGGGCTACGGCCCGGCCCGTTCCGCCTCCGGCCGGGGGACGACCACCTTCTGCGTCGTCAGGTCGACGACCGGCCGCGGGGCGCTGAGGTCGCGCCTGTCGATCCGGTAGAGCATGTGGACGACCCGGTGGACGCGGTCCTCGCCGTCGGGCGTGTACTGGCTGAACTGGCAGTAGGCCTCGACGCGGTCGCCGAACTGCTGATAGAGAGATTTCACCTCGTTGGACCGCTCGCGGGCCAGAGACTTGGCGGCCTGGAACTCGCCGTCGGAGAGCGGGGTCTGCATGTGCTGGACTGTCTTGACGTCGACCGTCTGGCCCGTGGCCAGGTCGACCGTCGCGTAGATCGTCGTGTCGTCGAGGTAGCGATAGCTCGTGACCACGGCGCGGGCCGGAGCCTCGGCGGCGTCGGCCTTGGCGTTGGGCCTGGGCTTTTCCTTCTCGACGAGCCGCTCGACCGAGACGACGAACTCGCGGCGATCGGCCTGGGGGCGGTTGGCGCCCGGGGCCTTGTCGCGCAGGTCGCCCAGGGCGGGCGCGGCGATCCGGACGGCCTGCTGGGTCTGCAGGGCGGTCAGGCCGGGGCGGGGTTTCGGGGGGTCGTCGGCGCGGGCGGATGGGGAGAGGAGGGCCAGGCGCGAAGAGCGCGGCACTTGGGAGAGAGCGGGGCATGAGGTGTCCTCCAGCGGGCTGGCCTGGGCTGATCCCGAAGACCCCCTCACCCTACCCTCCCCCACGAGGGGGGAGGGGACCAGACCTTGGAGAGAGGAGTCCGAACCCTCCCACCTCGTGGGGGAGGGTAGGGTGAGGGGGCGACGGGTGGTGCGCGGCAGGATCAGGGCTGCTGGACCTCGCTGTTGGCCTCCAGCACCTTGGCGATCCGCTGGCGGCACTCCTTGAGGTGGGCCCGGGTCGTGTCGTCCATCGAGGCCCCCTTGTCGGCGAGGGCCTTGTCGATGCGGTCGCCGATCTCGCCGAGGTGGAGGCGGGCCAGGGCGCGGGCGTCGGCCGGAACCGACGAGCCGCCGCTGTAGAGCATCAGGTAGGCGAACGAGTCGCCGTAGTTGCTCGACTTCTGGCCCAGGACCATCGTCATGAGCCGGCGGAGGTACTCGCGCTGGAGGTTCCGCCGCATGGTCGTCAGCGCGACCTTGCCGGCCTTGGCGTCCTTGGCGTCCCTGGCCGCGACGCCGGCGACGTCCGACCAGATGCCGTCGGTCAGGGCGCGGAAGACCTCCTCGATCCGGAGCGGGTCGCTGCCCGCGTCGGCCTGGAGTTGCTGGTTCTCGAGCCGGTTCAAGGTCGAGGCGCTCAGGCACTCGCCCAGGACGATCTTCTGCGTCGCCAGGACGTTCTCCAGCACCGAGATGTCGACGTCGCCGCCGTACGACTCGCTGCCCCAGTGGTACCACTTCTCGGTGCCGAGGCGGCGGAGCAAGGCGGGCGAGAACTGGAACGACTTGTCGCTCAGGATCTCATCCACGAGGAACTTCAGGCAGTCGCGCTGCTTGACGCCGGAGACGGGGACGATCGGGTCGCTCGCGCCCTTGTCGCCCTTGTGGTGGCGGACCACCGACTGGCCGCCGACGTACTGCGAGGCGAGCACCGCGGCGTCGCCCCACTGGCCGAGCAGGATGCGGAAGGCCCGGCGGGTCGCGGGTCCAGGGCTCGCCGTCCTTGACGACCTTGGCGTCGAGCTCCTTCATCAGCTTCTCCGACAGCGCGATCCGGTCCTTGGCGAACCGGCACGGGTCGGAGCCGAGGTCCCAGCGGTTGACCTGCGGGTCGCCGTTGGACCAGACGTCCTCGTCGGTGGCGTAGGCCAGGCCCGACTCGGGGGCGCGGGCGGCGATCTTCTTCAGCTCCTCGTCCTCGTTGCCGTCGACCTGCTTGTAGGCGTACTCGATGGCCCAGTAGTCGTACGGGCCGATCGTCGTCGAGTAGAACTCGCCCTGCTTCTGGCCCGGCGGGGCGATGTTGATCGGGCTGTAGTCCATGACGCTGCCGACCAGGCCCTTCACCTTCGTGATCGAGGTGTCGTTGAGCTGGTCGTTGTTGAGCATCGTGCTCGCCTTGAAGTTGTGCCGCAGGCCGAGCGAGTGGCCGACCTCGTGCATAACGACGTGCTTGATCGCCTGGCCGACGAACTCCCGCGGCAGGTCGTCGGTCGGCTTCTTGGGCTTTGCGTCCTTCTTGGCGTCCTTGTCTTTGTCCTTATCCTTGTCCTTCGCGTCCTTGTCCTTGTCGGCCGCGACGACGTCGACCAGGGCCAGCGAGGCCATGGCGAAGTCGCGGGTCATGCCGCTGTGGACGCGGCAGAGGCCGTTGAGCGAGTCGGCGCGCTGGCGGCCGAGCTGCCACTGGAGCGCGCCCATCGAGGCGGGGATGGCCTCGACGAGCGGCCGGCCCGGGACGGTGGCGGCGGCATCGGTCCGGCCGAAGAGGAAGTCGTCGGGCCGGCCGTAGCCCATCTTCTCGGCCAGGATCGGGCTGATGACCTCGCCCACGGCCAGCGGCGAGACGCGGCGGTCGCCCATGACCGACTCGGACGGGCCGACCAGCAGGGCGTATTCCTGCTTCCAGTAGCGGATGAACCCGGCGTCGAAGACGACGTCGCCGTCGATCATCTCGCCGGTCAGCGGGTTGGCCCGCAGGCACGACATGGCGCCGCCGCTGTCGTTCGTGACCCAGCGGAAGGTGCAGTAGTTCGTGTCCTCGGGGTCGAAGTCGTCGCGGCCCGCCTCCTGCCAGCGGACGGCGATCGCGTCGACGAAGCCGATCTTCTCGAACGCCTTGTTCCACTCGCGGATGCCGTTCTCGACGTACGGCCGGTACTCGATCGGGACGGTGTCCTCGATGTACCAGACGATCTGCTTCTTGGGCGGCGAGAGCTCGGCCTTGGGGTCGGCCTTCTCGAGCCGCCAGCGGTTGATCTGGCGGACGAAGCTGGTGTCGGGGTCGGCCTTGCTGAAGTCCTTCGAGGCGCTGAGGAAGTGGCCCACGCGGTCGTCGGCCATCCGGGGATGGTAGCCGCCGTCGGGGGCCTTCATCAGGCCGTAGTGGACGATCAACGTGACGCCGCGGTGGTCGGGCACGCCGTCGTCGCCCATCGCGAACCGGGCGAACCGGCCGCCGGTGAAGGTCAGCTCGACCTCCAGCTCGACGTTATGCGGGAACCCCTTCACGCGATGCCAGCCGCTCCGCGAGCGGTCGACGCCGCCGAGGCCGAGCTGGGCGAAGTCGCCGAGGAAGATGTCCGAGAGGTCGATCAGCGCCGCGCCGCCGGCGCCCTGGTTGATCGCGATGATCGGCAACGCCATGAGGACCGAGTCGACGTAGTTCTGCTTGACGGACTTGTCGAGCGACGACGACGACGCCTTGTAGTGGATGTTCCGCCGGATGAGCTGGACCTTGTCGCCGACCCGCTTGAAGACGAGGACCATGTCCTCGCCGAGCGAGCCGTTGTAGACCGGCGAGCCGGCCTGCGCCATGCCGCGCGCGATGGTGATCGGCAGCAGCAGGGGCTGGTTGTACTGGTCGTTGCGGATCTCGGCGTAGAGGTGCTCGCCCTTCTTGTGGAGGGTGAACAGGCCGTCGATCTTCTCGGCCCCCTGCACGACCTCGTTGAAGTTGCGGAAGTGGCTGTCGCCGCCGCCGGCGGCCCCGCCCGCCCGCGCGCCGCGTGTCGTGACGACGACCTCGTCCAGGTCCATCCGGCCCTCGGGCCGGGGCTCCTGCGTCTGCGCCCGGAGGCCGCCGGCCATCGTGGCCAGCCCCAGGCCAAGGGCCAATGCCCGCCCCGTCGAGATGACTCGTCCCATGATGCTCTCCCGCGATGTGAGCCGCCCGACATGAGCGCCGGGGGGAATCCCCCGGCGGTTGAGACTCGACCGACGATCCCCCCGTCCTTCGGGGTCGACCGGGCCCGGATTCCCGAGGAGATCCGGCCCATCGATCCTGACATACGGACACTGGCCTCGCAAGTCTTAAAAATGTCAGAGGAGGTGCGATCGTCCGGATCGACGCAGCCCGCAGGGTCCGTCGGCGGCCCCGCGGTCACCAGCGGCTCCGGCGCTTCTTCTTCGCGGCCGGGCGCTTCGCGACCGGCTCGTTGCCGCCCTGGACGACGAGGCCCTGGTCCTTCAGCCTGGCGCGCTCGGGCGTCCCGAGCCTCGGCCCGTCGACGGCGACGATCGTCTCGTTGACCCGCTCGGCCCCCTTCTTGAGCGCCGCCATCACGCGGTCGGCCGTCTCGGCGTCGGGGCAGCGGAGGACGGCCATCGTGGCGAAGTCGACCCGGCGGACCCAGCCCGACCAGCCCTTGACCTCGCGGAGCACGTTCGCCGGGACGTCGTTGCTGGCGTACTGCTCGAGCCGGGAGACGATCTCCTCGGGCTTGAGGCCGTTGGCCACGGCCTTGACGACCGACTCGCGCGTGAGCTTCAGGACCATCGCCCCCTGCCCGCTCCCCCGCGTCGAGCGCTCGCAGAACGGCGCCAGCGCCGCGGCCGGCGCGGGGCTCGTGCCGATGACGACGACGCTGAAATCGGGCTGGACGACCACCTTCGACTCCCCGCCGGCCATGCCCGCGAGGTCGGCCGCCGCGACCTTCCGCCCGAAGTAGGCGTCGAGCCGCGGCGTCCGCGCGACCAGGAGGTTACCCGCGTCGTCGATCGCCGCCCGGAGGCATCCCAGGGGGATCAATCGCTCGCCGATGAAGACCTGGAGCATCCCCCGCGCGGCCTCGCGGCGATACTCCTCCAGCGGCGGCACGCGCTGGCCGCCCCGGTAGACGGTGACTTCCTCCTGCTTCAGGCCGAGCAGGAGCGGGTTCGAATCCCCGAAGGCGAGGTGATCGACCACGCTCCTGGCGTCGTAGAACGTCCCGGTCGCGAGCGCGGAGAAGCCGCGGTAGAGCGACTCGCGGAGGGCGTCGACGTCCTCGGGCTTGGCCTCGACGTAGTAGCTCGACGCCCCCCCCTTCTTCATGGCGGCCACGTTGTCGCCCAGGAAGCGGAAGTCGCTCGGGCCGCGGTCGCTGTAGCCGTAGGGGTCGAACACGTCCTTGTAGAAGAACCAGAGCTCGGGCTTGTAGACGGCGTCCTTCGAGATCCGGGCGCGGAGCAGGTCGAAGAGCGAGGCGAACTGGTCCTCCAGCGGGCTCGCGAGCCACTCCTCCCCCTTCGGCGAGAGCCCGAGCTGCGTCGCCTTGCCGTCGGCCGACTCGGCGACGAGCTTCATCAGCCGCGCCCAGATGTGCGCCTCCCCGAGCCGGTCGGGGACCCGCCAGCCGAACGACTCGGCCAGCCAGTCCGGCAAGAGGTCGAACGCGGCGAGGAATCGGTCGATCTCCTTCTGGAAGAACGCCTTGTCCTGCCTGAGCCTCGGCGGGTCGCTGGCGATCTCCAGGAGCAGCGCGCGGACGTCATGGACCGCGAACCCCCCCTCCGGCCCGACCTCCTTCGGTGCCTCGACGACCTTCAAGGGCGGCCGGACGCTCGGCCGGTCGGCCCGCTCCATCGCCTCGCGGACGCCGGGCATCAGGTCGACGACGATGTCCCACGTCTTCGGGTCGAGGTCCTCGGCCAGCGCGAAATGGCCGACGAGCCGGTCGATCGCCGTGCGCACGTCCTCGGCGTCGCCCTTGACGCGGCCGGCCAGCTCGACGATCGACACCGGCCCGCCCGCCTTTCGGACCTGATCGATCACCCGCTCGGCCATCGGCCCCTTGAAGAACCGGGCGACCCAGCCGGGCCAGCGGTGGCTGAGGACGTAGCGGCCGATCATCCCCTCGGCCGTGAGGTTGTCGTCGATCCCGGCCTTTCGGAGCACCTGGGCGATGGCATTCAGGAACGGCCCCGGGTAGCTGACGGCGTCGATGTACCCCGCCACGGCCCCGGCCGACCCGTCGGCGATCGGCTGATGCCTCCGCATCGCCCGGAGGCGGGCGGCGAAGTCGTAGGCGTCGGCATTGGCCGAGACCCGCCGCGTCCCCTCCTTCTTGCCGGGCGCGACCGCGACGAAGCCCGAGTCGACGAGCTCCTTCAGGGGCTCCGCGGCGAACTTCTCCGCGTCCACGCTCGGCTGCGCCGCCCCGGTGTACGACCGGACCGGCCCCTTGACCTCGTCGAGGTACGCCCGCCTCGCCGCGGGCGAGAGCCCGTGCCAGCGGGCGTCCCACTCCGCGAGCCCCTCGCGGCGGAACGCCTTCTCGTAGAACACACGCTCGTCGCGCTTCTGCGGGCCGCCCCAGCCGCCGTAGCTCATGGATTGTCCCCGTCTGTCTCGCGGACAGTGCAGGGACATGGTTCCCGATCCGGCGCGAGAAATCCAGGCCCGCAGGGTTCGGTCACTCCCGGCCCACGCCCAGCGCGTCGGCCACGCGGTTGATGTAGTTGAACCACGACGCGATCAGCGTGATCTGGAGGATCGCCCGGTCGTCGAACCCCACGGCGCGGAGCCGCTCGTGGTCGCCGGGGTGGACCTTCGTGGCGTCCTTCGTCAGCTTGATGACGTAGTCGAGCATCGCGCGCTCCGACTCGGAGATCGGCGCCGACGCATAATCCTCGCGAAGCGCCCGGACGAGCCCGTCGTCCAGGGTGACCCGACGCAGAAACTCTGCGTGCGACTCGATTCAGTAACGGCACGCGTTGGTCAGGGAGACCATCGTGGCGATCATCTCGTGCTGCCGTCGCTGGAGCGGCAGGTCGGGCGACATGAGCGCGCCGAAGGTCGAGAAGGCATGATAGAGCGCCTCGGGGATCAGCGTGTGCGACGCGACGATCCCCGGCATGCCCTCGTCGAGCCCCTTGACCGGCTCGGCGTATTCCCTGGGATAGAGCCCACGCTGGTCGGCCAGGGCCTTCTGGAGCGGCTCGCCGCCCTCCTCGGGGCTCACGGTCTTGATCCAGGCCATCGGACGATCCTCCTCGTGATCATTTCCCCTGGGACGCCTGCCGATCCGCACGCGACGCCGCGTCGTCCTGGAGGAGCAGGACCAGCGATTGCTCCAGCTCGGCCGGCTTGAAGCCGAACGGGCCCCGGCCGCTCTTGTAGGCGACCTTGCCCTCGCGGTCGATCAGGTAGAGCCGGCTGGGCATGCCGCTGTAGCGGGCGCCGACGGTGTCGTCGATCGTGTCGACGAGCATCGGGAACCCCAGGCCGAGCGACCGGCCGCACGTCCGGGCGACGCCGACGCGCTCGTCGTAGGTCCGCGGCTGCGCGAGGTGAGACGCCGACGCGGTCGTTGCTCTCCATCCGCCAGCCGTCGGTCGGGTGCGCCTCGCGGACGTAGACCATGACGAACGTGGCCCGGTCCTTGTAGCGCCGGTAGAGCTTCTCGATGTTGCCCGCCTGGCTCCGGAACGGGCCGCACGTGAAGTTGCCGAAGACCAGGACGACCGGCTTCGGGCCGATCAGCTTCGAGAGGGTGATCTCCTCCTTGCCGTCGACGGTCTTGAGCGTGAAGTCGGGCGCCGGCTCGCCGAGCGCCGGGCCCGGCTGGAGCGAGCCGATCTCCTGGCGGAAGAGGCCGCGGACCAGGGTCTCCTTCGACGGCCCCGCGAGCCTGCCCGAGGGGCCGCGCCGGCCCGTCGACGGCATGGGGACACGCCTCCTGGAGGTCGGAGAGCGACAGGAAGCCGTGGCCGTCGCTGTCGGCCTGCGAGAAGAGGGCGTCGAGCTCCTCGCGGGTGACCTTGCCGTTGCCGTCGCGGTCGGCCCGCTGGAAGATCATCGCGCCGGGCGAGGGGGCCAGGGCGTGCGCCGAGAAGTCGAAGTCGGCGCGCGGTCAGCGCGCCGTCGCGGTCGCGGTCGAGGCGGGCGAAGTCGGCGTCGGCGCCGGGGAATTCCGCCCGCGCGACCTGGCCGTCGCCGTCGCGGTCGAACCGCTTGCGGGTCGCGTCCCAGTCGAAGCGGGTCTGGGCCACGGCCCTGCGGAACCAGCCGTCGTTCGGGCCCGAGCTGGCTCCCCTGGAGGATGTCGGTGAACATGTCGAGCCACTCGGGGCGGTCGGGCCACGCCTCGGCGAGCGCGCGGGCCGCCGCGTCCGGGGGCACTTCCCCGGGGGCCGCGGCCGGCCTCGGGGGTTCGTCCGCCCGGGTCGTGCCTGGTGCTGCCGCGCAGGTCAGCCAGGAGGCTGCGAGGAGCAGCCCCCGGCCCGATCGTAGGATCTTCATGGGTCTCATCTCCGAGGAGTCGGGCGTTCGATCAGCCGTCGAGGGACCGAGCATCCCCCGGGTCAGCGCCCGCCCGACGGGCCGGGGCCCGCCGGGGCCTTGGCGTTGTAGTAGTCGTAGAAGACGTTCTCGCGCTCGAGCCGGAGCTGGAACCCGTTCGAGATCCGGACCATGTAATGATAGCGGCAGGCGTTCAGCGCGACGACCACGGCCCGCTCGGGGCCGAAGTCGCGCCTGAGGCTCGCGATGTCGTCGTCCGAGATCGACCACGGGGCCCCGGTCAGCTTCCGCGCGAAGGCGAAGGCACGCTGCTCGGCCGGGGGGAAGCTCGACCAGTCGTCGCCGGACAGCAGCCGGCTCCGCTCGGCGATCTCGCCCTTCGTCAGCCCGGCGACCTCCCAGTTCATCTCGCAGTGCCCCATGCAGTACGGGCACTTCACGGCCTTCGTCGTCACCCAGAACAGGCCCTGGCCGAAGACCCGGTCGTACTTCCCGACCGACTCGCTGCCGGCGGTCCGCATGAAGTACTCGAACGGCACGGCCAGCTCGGGCGCGTAGCCGAAGACGATCCGATACCAGACGATGTCGCTCGGCCTCTTGAAGAGACCGGAGGGCAGGCCGCCGGCGAACTCGTCCCACCCGGGGATGCGCAGCCGCGTCGGCTTCCGCCGCTGGGCCTCGAGCCGATCCTGGAGCGCATCGTAGGTCGTCGCCGCCCACTCGGGGTCGTCGGCGATCAGGTCGTTGCCCGTGGGCCTCGGCAGGGGCGACCGCTGCGCCGAGGCCGGAGGCGGGGTCGTCCGGCTGGTGAACGCGGCCGGGTCGAAGACGACGTCGACCGGCGGCAGCGGCCCGCCCGGCTCGACCGTCGCGCCCAGGCAGATCAGGATCCGGTCCTGGAAGTTGGCGTAGGCCATCAGGAGGACCATCGACGCGGCCCGGCGCTCGCCGAAGTCCTTCACCAGGCGCGGCGAACTCGGCGTCGGTCACCGAGTCGGACTCGACGGTCATCTTCCGCGCGAACTCGAGCGCGGCCCGCTCGGACGTCGGACCAGCCGGGGTACCCCTCGCGGCCGAGGGCGTCGATCTTCGCGTCGTCGAGCCCGGCGCGGCGGGCGTCGGCCGCCGCGTAGGCCTCGGCGTAGGCGCAGCGGTCGGCGTGGGCGGCGACCCAGCGCATCGCGGCGCGGAGCCCGGGGTCGACCGGGCTCTTGGTCCGCTGGGCCAGGTCGAGCTGGAGGAAGGCGGCGGTGCTCCTCGGCAGGTCGCCGGCGAGCATCCGCGCCCAGACCGGCAGGGGCTGGCCTCCCCCCTTCACGGCCCTGGGAAGACGCTTCCATGCGTCTTCGTTCGAGAGCGGCGCGGCCAGGCCGCCCTCGCGGGGCGGGCCGGCCTTCGCGGGATCGGGGCGAGCACCCCGCAGAGCACCATCAGGGCGGTCAGCTTCGATTCGGGAGACATGGGACCTCCGTCGTGAATGCGGGTCATGAATCGTATCTCCGGGCCCGCGGCCCCCTAGTGGAGGCCGCGGAAGACCGTGACGATCGGGCTGGTGTTGACGATGTAGGAGACGGTCTTCTTGACCTCGCTCCCCTGCTTCGGCCGCAGGGTCAGCGTGACGGGGACGTAGAGGCTGCTGGCCATCGTCCTTGCCGTCGCCGTCGACCTTGTAGTCGACGAGCTTCGCGCCGGACGACCAGTCCATGTCCTGGACCGTCACGGCCGGCGAGGCGCTCGCGAACGAGGCGGGCATGTCGCCCCGCTTCCAGCCGTCGAGGACCATCGCGAGGGCCTCGCGGGCCTTCGGGGCGTCGACGGGGCCGGTGCCGCCCGAGCCCGAGCAGCCGCGCCAGCAGCGCCGGCGGCCAGCGCGGCGACGAGGGATCGATGTCGTGTCATGATCGTCGGGCCTCCTTAGTAGGCTGTCGGCGCTGATGATCTCGCCGCCGGCCCGGGTGCCGAGGGCGCGCCAGGTCGGCAGGTTGATCGAGTCCTTGACGAACTTGACCGAGCCGTCGCCCAGCAGGACGTTGACACCGCCCGGGTGCCGGCTGCTCGGCGGCATGCACGCCCGGAGCGCGGTGAAGAAGCCGCACGACCGCGTGTTCGGCGCGCGTGACGTGCAGGAAGACGTGCTGCCCGTTGATCCAGGGGGCGCCCATGAACAGCGGGAACTGGTTGGCCGGGTTGTAGATGTCGATCGCCTGGCAGGCCGCCACCGCGTCGTCGAGCGTCGTCGGCTGCGCGGGCGAGAAGAAGACGTCGGCGATCGGGGCTGACGACGGCGGGGTTGAAGTCGGCGAGGATCCGCTCGCTGAAGAACGTCGTGTTCGACAGCCCGTCGGTCACGTCGGCGAACCTGCGTCGCGCTGTTGCCGTAGAAGACCCCGTTGGGCGGCGGCAGGCCGGCGTTCGGCCCCGACGGCCGACATGCCAGACGATCCAGCTCCCCATGTTGGCCATGTAGTTGGTCTGGCCGCCGAATTCGGGGTGCGGGTCGGCGACGTCGGACGGGCAGATGAAGGTGTTGATCCTCGTGTTCTGCGCCGTGACGTTCTGCAGGACGTTGTTCGTCGGCGTGTTGTAGGTGAACGAGAAGTTGATCGAGTTGAAGACGTTCGTCTGCTCCATGTACGGGAGCAGGTTGCTCAGGGCCGAGAGGCTCGTGGCGTTGTAGACCATCTCGGCCGCCGGCAGGGCGCCGCAGACGTCGTGGTAGTTGTGGCACGCCAGGCCGATCTGCTTGAGGTTGTTGACGCACTGCATCCGCCTCGCCGCCTCGCGGGCCGCCTGGACGGCGGGCAGCAGCAGGGCGATCAGGACGGCGATGATCGCGATCACGACGAGCAATTCGATGAGCGTGAAGCCGCGGCGATGGTGTCTCATGGGACCCCCTCGGGAATGATCGAGTGAAGATAAGGTGAGGCGCACGGCCGACGTCGCGGCGCAGCCCAGTGGAGGGGCGGCCGTCGCGAGCGACCTGGACGATGGATTGGCCTGGGAGATGGAGCGCGGACCTGCCGACGGGTCCGGTAGGGTGGGCATGGCCCATCCTACGAGGATGTCAGGAGGTCGGGACGGAGCGGGAAAGGCGCGGGGGATGGAAGATGGCGAGGGGATTGTGGACGGGCCGCGGCCGGTCGTCGGCGTGCGGGACGGCCTCCGAGCCGGCCTGGTCGCCAGGCGGCACGATCGACCCGAGGGCCCAGCGCGGGCCGAGCTCGTGCGTCGTGATCCCCGGCGACGGCGGCGGGGCCTCCCGCTCCGAGCACGACGGCCCCTTGCAAGGTGCGGGGGCCGCGGGGAGCCGGAGGGGCGCGGGGGCCTCGTCGCCGAGCCTGAGGCGATCGAGCCCGTCGAGCAGCGACGCCTGGCCCGAGGCCGACACGCCCGGATGGCGGCAGCCGGCCCGCGCCTCGGCCGGCGCGACGAGGGCCCACGCCGCGAGCGCCAGCAAGGCGCCGGGCCAGGGGATCGCCCGCCATGTCCGGGTCGGAGGCCGCATGGGGTCCGCGTTCGTCGCGAGGTTCGATCGGAAATCGGAGACGGGAGGCCGGAGACTCCGGCCATCCGGGACTCTATCATAGGCCCGGGTCGTCAGCAAGGACATACCTCATTCACGCGCGAACATGTCGCCCGGGGGCGACGCGAGGATTCCCCATGAACAGCACCGGGCGGGCGATCGGGGCCCTGGCCATTCTCCTCGCGTGCGGATCGGCCCGCGCGGTCGACGCCGTCACGACGGCCAACGTCCCCGTCGAGGTCGGCTTCACCGCCGGGGCGGATCATCCCGACCCGTTCAACACGGTGACGCTCGATGTCATTTTCCAGACCCCCTCGGGCCGCGCGCTCCGCGTCCCCGCGTTCTGGGCGGGCGGCCGGTCGTGGAAGGTCCGCTACGCCTCGGGCGAGGTGGGCGTGCCATCGCTTCAAATCCGAGTGCAACGTCGCGACCGACGCCGGCCTCCACGGCGTCGAGGGCCGCGTCGAGGTCGCCCCGTACGCCGGCGACAACCCCCTGTTCCGCCGCGGCCCGGTCCGCGTCGCCGACGACCGCCGCCACCTCGCCTATGCCGACGGCACGCCCTTCTTCTGGCTCGGCGACACCTGGTGGATGGGCCTCTCGCACCGCCTCCACTTCCCCGACGAGTTCGCCCGCCTCGCCGCCGACCGCAAGGCGAAGGGCTTCACCGTCGTCCAGATCGTCGCCGGGCTCTATCCCGACATGCCCCCCTTCGACCCCCGCGGCGCCAACGAGGCCGGCTTCCCCTGGGAGAAGGACTACGCCCGCATCCGCCCCGAGTACTTCGACGCCGCCGACAGGAAGCTCCGCCACCTCGTCGACCAGGGCCTCTCCCCCTGCATCGTCGGCATGTGGGGCTATTTCCTGCCGTGGATGGGCGTCGAGAAGGCCGAGAAGCACTGGCGATACCTGATCGCCCGCTACGGTTCCTGGCCGGTGACGTGGTGCGTCGCGGGCGAGGCGAACCTGCCGTGGTATCTCGCCAAGGGGTTCCCCTACGACGACCGCGAGGTCGTCCACGGCTGGACGAAGGTCATCCAGTACGTCCGCGCGACCGACCCGTTCCGCCGCCCGCTGACGATCCACCCGACCGCCATCAACCAGTACACCGCGCGGCACGCGACGGACGATCCCGCCCTGCTCGACTTCGACATGCTCCAGACCCCCCACGGCGAGCGCGACGCCGCGTTCGTGACGCTGAAGGCCGTCCGCGACTCCTACGAGGCGAAGCCGACGATGCCCGTGCTCGACGGCGAGGCGAGCTACGAGCAGCTCCTCGGCCGCATCCCCGCCGAGTGGACCCGCGCGATGTTCTGGATCGGCATGACCGGCGGCGCGGCCGGCCACACCTACGGCGCCAACGGCATCTGGCAGGTCAACCGCCGGGGCGATCCCCACGGCAACTCGCCGACCGGCGGCAACTACGGGACGATCCCCTGGGACGAGTCGATGAACCTGCCCGGCTCGGCGCAGGTCGCCGCGGGCAAGCGGTTCCTCGAGGGTTATCCCTGGCACCGCTTCGAGCCGCATCCCGAGTGGGTCGCGTGGGACGAGGCCTCGATCCGCAAGCCGCCCGGGCTGGGCCGCTGGATCTGGTATCCCGAGGGGGACGCGACGAAGGACGCCCCGGTCGCGCCCCGGTACTTCCGGTTCGTGTTCGACCTCAGGCCGGACTTCCGGCTCCTCGGCGCGAAGCTTCGGATCGGGGCGGACGACCGGTTCACGGCCTGGATCAACGGCCGCGAGGTCGGCTCGGGCGCGGCGTGGAACGACCCGCAGGTCTTCGACGTGAAGGACTTCCTCCGCGAGGGCCTCAACGTCCTGGCCATCCGCGCCGAGAACATGCCGGCGCCGGTGAAGCTGAACCCGGCGGGGCTGACCGCCGGCCTGGAGGCGGACCTCGCCAGCGAGCAGACGGTGGTCCGCGTCGTCGTCGAAACGAGCCGGCGATGGCGGGCGGGCAAGGAGGAAGCGGCGGGCTGGCGCGACGTCACGTTCGACGACTCGGCCTGGCCCCCCGCCGCCGACCTCGGCCCGTTCGGCACGGCCCCCTGGGGCGGGATCACGCCCCGGCCGCCCTTCCCGCCCCTGGCCTTCGGCCTGCCCGACGGCCCGCGCGTCATCTACGCCCTCGACGCCAGGCCCCTCCTGATTCGCGGCCTGACGCCCGGACGATCGTACCGAGAGACGTATTTCGACCCCTCGGCCGGGACCTCCGACCCCGGCGACCGGTTCACGGCCGACGGGTCCGGGTCGATCGTCCGCCGGCCCCCGCGCCACGGGCACGACTGGGTCATTGTCGTCGAGCCGGAGGGCAAGCCATGACGAGCGGCGACACTCGCTCCGCCGCTCTGCGGCGGAGTGCCGCCCCGGCCGCTCGGCGGCACGAATCCGGGCGCCGCGGGAGCGGCGAAGCGGACATTCCGCCGCGGGAGCGGCGGGATGAGGGTCTGGGGCTTCGGCCTCTCCCTCCTGACGCTCGGCCTGGCATCCTCCGCTCCCGCCCAGGACATCCGCCTCGACGTCACCCGCGACACCTGGCTCTCGAACGTCGGCCCCGAGGCCGACGGCAGCAACGGCGGCGCACCCCGCCTGAAAGCGAAGTCGATCCAGGAGATGTCCCTGATCGACGTCGACACGTCGCGCCTGAAGGGCCGCGTCATCCAGTCGGCGACCCTGCACCTCAAGAGCGCCGGCGACCCGCATCTCAAGCGGGTCACGGTCAGCACCGTCGGCGCCCCCTGGGTCGAGGGCACGGCCACGAACTACGAGCATCAGCCCGGCAGCTCGACTCACAACCACCGGGTCCATCCCGACATCCCCTGGACCCTCGACGGCGGCGACCTCTGCCGCGTGATCCTCGGCCAGGGCGGGACGATCTGGTCGAGCCCGAGGCCTCCGCCGCCCGACCGCGACGGCTGGCAGGCCATCGCGGTCGACCCGAAGGTCGTCGCCGCCCGCGTCGCGGGGATCAGCGAGGGGTTCCTCCTCTTCGACGACACCGGCTCCGAGTGGACGCGCGACGGCGACAGGTTCACCCACAAGCTCTTCCCGAACCGCTTCGTCTTCAGCAAGGATTCGAACCGGTCGAGCGCCCCCTATTTGACCGTCCGCCTCGGGGCCGAGGACCGTCGGCCGCCGGCCGCGCCGGGCGATCTGAAGGTCGAGGCGGGCGACCTGCCGGCGGGCGAGGCGTGGGTCTCGTGGAGCACCCCGCGCGACGACGGACCGGCGGGGACGATCGGCTTCGTCGCGACCGTCGACGGCAAGCCCGTCCCGCGTTACCTGATCCCGACGGCCGGCCCCGCCGGCGGTCACGTCCGGATGCACCTCCGCGACCTCAACCTCGCTGCGGGCGCGACCGCTCGACTGGCGATTCGCGCGGTCGACGCCGCGGGCAACGTCGGGCCTGCCGGCTGAGATGACCGCCAAGCTCTCCGGCCGACGTCCCATGCCCTTGCCCGCCCGGCGATTCCAGGCCGTCCGACGCGAAAGGAACGAACCCCAAACTCCGCGGCGCCGAGGTCGCCATCATCGACGAGCTCGACAAGGTCGACCCGGTCCGCGGCAAGATCCTTCCCGCCCCGCCCGACGGCTACCTCGCGGCAAACCACCTCTGGAACGCCCGCGAGAACCGCATCCGGCTCCACGCGGCGCGGAACGAGTTCGTCGCGTTCCAGATCGTCGTCCGCGACGGTCGCATCGGCGTCGCGCCGTCGCTGACCTTCGTCCGAGGGCGTCTCGACCCCGCGTCGAGTTCGGCCGCTATCGGGCTCGTCCCGGCGTCGGGTGGGCCCGCTGCCCGACCCGATCGTCCCGCTCGCCCCGGCCCGCCGATCCGCCCCGGGCCAGACGAGCCAGAGCCTGCACGCCGAGCTCTACGTCCCCCACGACGCGCAGGCCGGCGAGCATGCCGGCACGCTCACGCTCAGGTCGGGCGACCAGGCGCTCGACGATCGACGTCACGCTCACCGTCTGGGACTTCACCCTCCCCGACCACCTCAGCTTCCTGCCCGAGATGAACTGCTACGACCTGCCGCGCCGACGAGCGGTCGTACTACCGGCTCGCCCACGAGCACCGGACGGTCCTCAACCGCGTGCCCTACTACCACCGCGGGAACGTCGCCGACGGCTTCGCGCCGAGGTGGGACGGCAAGACGCTCGACTGGGACGCCTGGGACCGCCGGTTCGGGCCGCTGCTCGACGGCTCGGCCTTCGCCGACCTGCCGCGCAAGGGCGTGCCGCTCGAATGCTTCTACCTGCCGATGCTCGAGAACTGGCCGACGCCGATGGAGGGCAACTACAACGGCAACTACTGGGCCGACGAGGCGCTTCCACGACCGGTATCGCCGGGCCTTCGTCGAGGTCGCGCGGCAGTTCGCCGAGCACGCCAACGCGAAGGGCTGGAACGACACGTTCTTCCAGTGCTTCTTCAACGGCAAGGTCGACTTCAAGCGCAACGGCTGGTCGCGCGGGACGTGCCCCTGGCTGCTCGACGAGCCGGCGAACTTCCAGGACTTACTGGGCCCTCCGCTACTTCGGCCGGGCCTTCCACGAGGGCGTCTCCAGGGCCCCCGGCCGGGCCAAGCTCGTCTTCCGCGCCGACATCTCCCGGCCCGAGTGGCAGCGCGACGTCGCTCGACGGCCTGCTCGACTACAACGTGGTCGGCGGGGCGCTTCCGCCGCTATCGGCGGATCGTCCTCGACCGCAAGGAGGCGCAAGGGCAGGTCGTCGTCGAGTACGGCAGCGCCAACGCGATCGAGGACTCGAACGTGCAGCCCGTCGGCTGGTCGCTCGACGTCTGGTCGCTCGGCATCGACGGCGTCCTCCCCTGGCAGACGATCGGCGACGCCGAGTCGTGGGAGAAGGCCGACGCCGCTCTCGCTCTTCTACCCGCCCCGCCCCGGCGACAAGGGCCCGGTCCCCTCGGTCCGCCTCAAGGCGTTCCGCCGCGGGCAGCAGGACGTCGAGTACCTGACCCTCTACGCCCATCGCCACGGGCGAGCCGCGCTGGGCGGTCGGGCGAGCGGGTCCGCGAGGCGCTGGGCGTGGCGGCCGAGCGCAAGGGCACCGGCTCGGGCGGCGAGGACGCGGGCGTCATGCACTACGGCCGGCTCCGCCCCGGCGACCTCTGGGCCCTCCGCACCCGCATCGGCGCGGCCCTCTCCGCGCTGAAGCCGGCGCCGAGGGCGAAGCTCGTCGACCTCCGCACGCCGCCACGCGACGGTCGGTGAAGAAGGCTACCGGAGCGGCGGCCCGCCCAGCTCGGTGAGGCGGCGGCGGAGATCCCAGCTCGTCGGGCCGTCGATGCGGCGGATCGCGTCGCCGTCGTCGAACTCCAGGTCGGTCGCGACGCGGACCCAGCAGGAGATCCGCTCGGCGTTCCCCTCGACGGGGTCGGGGGCCTTCCAGCAGCGGACCGTCGCCGTCGGAGCCGCACGGTCGCGAGCCGGCGGCCGTCGCGGCTGAAGGCGACGACCCGGACCGACCCGCCGTGCACCAGCGGCGGGCCGATCGGCAGGCCGGTGCCGGCGTCACCAGAGCCGGACCATCCCGTCGGGCCCGCCGGTCGCGATCGTCGTCCCGTCGGGGCGAAACGCCAGGCACTCGACCCGCCGACGTGCGATCGAGCGGCTCGCCGATCGGCCGGCCCTCGTGGCGAGTCCCAGAGCCGGGCGGTCCCGTCGTCGCACGACCGTCGCGAAGGCCGCGCCGCCGGGCCGGAACGCCACGCAGCGGACCTCGCCGCCGAGTGATAGGGCGAAAGCCGACCGCCCGCCCGTCGAGAGTCCCAGAGCCGGGCGCTCGCCGTCGCGGCAGCCGGTCAGGAGCCTCCGGCCGTCGGGGTCGAAGCGAGGGCCCGGACGGCCGCGCCGTGGGCCAGGGGCTCGCCGAGCGCGCCTGCCCGGTCGCGGCGTCGCGGACGCGGACGGCCATCGTCGCACGCGACCGCGACCGTCGCGCCGTCCGGGGTGAAGGCGACGCCGCGGACGCCCGGCCGCGTGCCGGTCCGGCTCGCGGATCGGCTCGCCCGTCGCGGCGTCCCAGAGGCAAGGGCTCGCCCGCGCCCGGCGTCGCCGCGATCCTCGAGCCGTCGGGGCTGAAGCCCAGCGCGAGGACCGGCACGCCGAGCGCGGATCGGCTCGCCGACGGACTCGCCCGTCACGGCATCCCAGCGGCGGATCATCCCGTCGTCGCCCGCCGTCGCGACGATCGCCCCGTCCGGGCTGAAGGCGACGGCGCGGACGGGCCCGTCGTGCTTCAGCGGGGGCGAGAGCGGCCGAGCCCGTGGCGACGTCCCAGAGCCGCGCCGTCGCCGTCGCCGCAGGCCGTCGCGAGCCGTCCGCCCGTCGGGGCAGAACGCGACGGCGTGGACCTCGCCGCCGTGGCGGAGCGATCCGTTCCAGCAGCTTCGCCCCGGCATGCCAGCCGCCCAGGCTCGTCGCGGATGACCCGCTCCAGGTCCGGCGGATCGGCCGGGACGTTCTCCAGGGCGCGGGCCAGCCAGAGCATCCCCTCGTCGTGTGCCTCCCGGCCGAAGCAGGTTGTGGGCCCGCTCGAGGCAGAGCCGGGCCAGCGAGCCCTCGACCTGGCCCAGCGCCTGCTCCTGCTCGCCGCGGTAGCGGACGTCGGCCAGCCAGGCCTCGAGCTCCTCGGCCAGCGTCGAGCGGCGAGGCGTGGCGGTCCTGCCGGGTCGAGCGCCATCGCCTTCAGGCAGATCGCCTCCAGCGCCGGGTCGACCGCGCGGCGGAGCCGTCGCGGGCGCGGGAAGATGCCGCGCCGCACGCGGTCGAGGACCGTCCGCACGTCGCCGTCGGGGAACGGGCCGTGGCCGACGAGCACGCAGTAGAGGATCGCCCCCAGGCTGTAGACGTCGCTCGCCGGACCGACCCGGTCCAGGTCGCCCGCGGCCTGCTCGGGGCTCATGTACCGCGGCGTGCCGATGACCGAGCCGGGCCGGGTCATCGACGGGTCGTCCGCGGGACCCGGCGCGGTCGCCTCGGCGTCCTCGCCCTCCGGCTCGCGGAGCGACCTTGGCGACGCCCCAGTCGACGACCAGCGTCTCGCCGAACCGGCCGAGCATGATGTTCTCGGGCTTGAGGTCGCGGTGGACGACGCCCCGGCTGTGGGCGTAGGCGACGGCGTTGCAGGCGTCGATGACGCTCCGCAGCAGCCGCCGGAACGCCAGCGTCCGGCCGCTCGCGGACCCGGCGCCGCCTCGGCCGGTGGAACCGCTCGATGGCGTCGCGGAGGGTCTCGCCCTCGATGAAGCGCATCGCGTAGTACGGCCGGCCGTCGGCGATGCCGGCCCAGGCCGTAGACCGGCACGATCCCCGGGTGCTCGAGCCGCCCGGTGACCTCGGCCTCGAGCGAGGAACCGGGCCTGGCTGAGCCGGGTCGTGCGCGAGGCTGGGCCTGCAGCTCCTTGAGGGCGACCGTCCGGTTCAGCTCGCGGTCGAAGGCGAGGAAGACCTCGCCCAGGCCGCCCCGCGCGTGGGGCCGGAGGACCCGGAACCGCCCGCCCCCGACCTCTTCGGCCTGGGCGTCATGTGACGATACGGCAAAGGCGACGGTCCTCGTCGCATCGGGATCATCCGGGCGGCCGTCGGCGGAGGGGCCGAGCTCCGCCGCGAGCTGCTCCTCGAGCCGGGCGGCCGCGGGCGCAGCGACGGCGCCGCGCGCGACCAGGACCTCGGCCAGGGTCCGGTCGGGCGAGCTCGCCCAGTCCGCGACCGCCGCGACGAGCTGCTCGCGGTCGACGAGGCGGCCCTCGAGGGCCCGGAGGCCGAGCCGCAGGTCGCGCGACGGGTCAACCCGCCCGGCCATCGAGGCCTCCCGACTCGTGACGATGGGCCCGGCACCGGGACGCCCCGGGGCACCGGCCGATGGTAAGGAGTCCGCCCGCGGACCGGAAGGGCGATCCGGCCCCGCCGGCCCGCGCGGCCCCCAGCGCGCACCCCGGGCGCGGCCCGTCGCCGGGCACACCCGTTTTGATTCACACCGACTTATCTCAGCGCCGCGATCGGCGCCTGCCGCGCCGCGGCGGGGCCGGATTTGGGGCCTTCTGGACCCGGACCGGGGCCTCGGACCGGCTCGGGACCGACCCGACCTCGCCCGCGCCGACCGAACCCGGCGCGACCGCCTCCGAGGCCTCCGACTCCGCCGGCTCATCGGGCGTATCTACTTTATCATCATCGACTTGTGACTCGGCACCGCCCAGGTCCGCCCCCGACTTCTCCAGCGCGATCAGCTGCTGGATCGTCGCCCGCAGCGACCGATCGATCGCCATCTCGTAGCGATGCCGCAGCTTCCCCTCCTCCGAACCGTCGCAGTACGCCGCCGCCACGGCGCGGCGCGCAACTCGGCCGGGTCGGGCATCGTGGCGCGGAGCTCGCGGAGCCGCTGCGACCTTCTCGGCCACCGCACGCTTCAGCAGCTCGACGGCCGCCGCGCGCTCCTCCTCGGGCAGCGGGACGACGAACACGCAGTGGCCGTAGTCGAAGCACGGGTTGTCCGCGAACTCGGCGTTGTTCGCCGCCAGCAGCCGCGCCGAGGCCTTGGGGATCGGCCCGGCGTTGTACGGGTTCTCGTCGAGGCGATGGCGGGTCACGAGCATGAGCCGCTGGTGGTAGTGCGGCTGGTCCCAGGCGGTCGGGCCGGCCTCGAGGGCGCGCTCGAGCTCGCCGCAGGAGGCGATGATGCGGTCGATGCCCGTGGCGTCCATCTCGAGCAGGCTCAGGGCGCCGCCGGGGTCGGTGGCGGCGCGGGAGACGGCGCGGTCGGCGCGGTTGAAGCGTTCGAAGTCGAAGGCGTCGCCGGCCAGTTCGGCGCGGCGTCCGAGCCAGGCGGCCTCGGCCTTGACGGCCCGGTTCAGCCGCCACGAGGCGATCGCGGCCCGCCGGACGAGGACGGCGCGGGTGTGGGTGGCGGGCTTCCAGTCGTTGTCCCAGGCCTGGAATTCGGCGTCTCGAGCCGGCGGGGTCCTCGCCGGGGAGGATGAGGTGCACGGCGCAGAGGCCGTGGGTCACGCCGTTGAACTTGGAGACGTCCTTGCCCTCGGGGGAGGTGGGGCCCCTGGACTTCTTGCCGTTCTCACGGCTGGCCTGTCGCTGCTTCTCGGAACGCTGCATCGGAGATGTCCCTTCGTTGGTTGGGGGCGGGGCGCGACGTCCGCGCGGAAGTCGTACCCCTACCATCGTAATTTGGGGCGAAATCGTTCTCCGGGAGGGGTCGTTCTCTTCGAGGGGCGAGGCCGGCCGATCTTCCCCTCCCCCCTTGCGGGGGAGGGTTAGGGTGGGGGGTTCTTCGGGATGGCCACGGCCTCGGACCCCCCACCCTGCCCTCCCCCGCAAGGGGGGAGGGTGAAGAAAAGAGCCGCCGCCGAGGCGGGCAGGGCGAGGCTCGGCCGGGTGCCACGGGTTGTCCTCAACCCGTGCCGCGAGGGCCGTCGCTCACGGGTTCGGTTTCCGAACCCGCTGGCACCCCGACGCAATTTGGGGCGGGATTGTTCTCTTCAGATGGCGAGGCCGGCCGATCTTTCCCTCCCCCCTTGTGGGGGAGGGTAGGGTGGGGGTGAGCGGGACCGACGTGCCCGCCGAGGCGCACGGTCGACCGCCGGCTACCCCCCACCCTGCCCTCCCCCTCAAGGGGGGAGGGGAAGACAAGACGCCGACGCGGATAGGGCGAGGCTCGGCCCGAGCCGGGTATCGGGCGCATCCGCCCGGAGGTCGCGGGTCGATCGGCCCCGCGACCCGTCAGCGTGAGGCGCTCCGGCAGACCGCGAGGAAGGTGGGCTTGTACTTCTCGAATTCCCCCTCGGGGCACTCGCAGAGGAGGGTGACGCGGCGGTCGTTGCTGAGCAGGGTCACTCGGTAGCCGCGGATCTTGCCGCCGAACAGGCCGCCGGCCGAGGCGGTGTAGGTCGCGATCCGGCCCTCGCCGAGCCCCGCGCCTTCGAAGAGCGTGGGCTCGCTCTCCTTGAAGTCGCTGTACTCCTTCGAGACGGTCTTCTGGTAATTCACGTGGGCGCCGTGGACGGGGGCGAGCGAGCTGCCCTTCTCGTGCTGGACATTGCTCGCGCCGGCCATGAGCGAGCCGGCGATGTCGGCGTAGACCTGGATCTTCGCCGAGTCCTTGGTGAAGCGGGCCCAGGAATACGTGTTGTCGGGCCGGCTGCCGGTCTCGGGCGTCCATCCCGCGGGGTGGCGGAGCTTGAACGCGCCGTCCTTGGGTGAGAATTGGACGGAGGCGAGCCGCTCGTCCGCGGCCTTGTCGGCCGGGCCCGCCGCGGCGTCGTTCGGCGCCGAGGGCGCCGGGGCCCCGCCGCCGCCGCCGACCGACGGCTCCTGGCGGAACCGGACGAGCTGGACCATCTTCTTGCCGCTCTTCGGGTCGAAGAGGTCGAGCGTCGCCCGGCCGAGCGAGACCTTGTACTCCACCTGGTCCGGGTCCCCACCCTCATCCTTGAGCGCGAGCTTGAGCCGGTCGCCCTGGAGCGAGTAGGTCCCCTTCGACGTGAACTTCTCCTGGAGGGTCATCTCGGCGCGGCGCTGGTCGTCGAGGATGAGCCGGTACTGGGTGTGGACCATGGGCCGGCCGATCTCGAAGTCGAGCCGCGAGCCCTCCCAGTGGCCGACGATCGAGGCCGGCTTGAGGAAGGCCTCGTAGACGAGGAACCCGACGACGGAGACGAGCGCCACGCCCACGAAGCCGACGGCCGCGAGGACCCGCTGGTCGAGCCCGTCGCCGCCCCCGGCCGCCGCCTTCTTCTTGCCGGATTTCTTCTTCTTTTTCTTCTTGGGCGCGGCCTCGGCCGCGGGGACGGCCGGCGCGGTGATCCGCGGCAGGACCGGCTCGGCCGCGGCGACGCCCTCGCCGGCGGCCGCCAGCGCGCCGAGGTCGAGGCCGTCGGGTTCGCCTTTTCTGGCGGCGGGCACCGTCTGCCGCGCCTTCGGGGCCGCGGCCCGCTCGGCGTAGCCGCGCGTGAGCAGCTCGCGGGCCATCCGCTCGGCCGCCGAGCGCGCCTCGGCCTCGCCGGCGAATTCCTTCTCGTCCCGCTTGCCGACGCCCTCGGCCTTCGTCTGGGTGACGCGCAGGACGTTGCCCCGGACCTCGACGGTGACGACCTTGCGATCCGTACCGCCTCCCAGCGTGAAGGTGCGCATCGCGGCATTCCTCCGGGTGATTCGTCGGTTGAGGGGGACCGAGGACCGTCGTAGTCCCGTTCACGCGGAGAGGAGAGGATACGTCCGACCGGGTCGCCGTTCAATCAAAATAGTTCCGATCCCGCATGCATGCTGCATCCACGCCACGGCCGGGAAGCACGAGATTGACAGCACCCGGGGGCTGATGCGACAACGGCCGGGCGAGGGGGGCCGACGCGTGATCATCCCGTACTCGACCGACGCCCCGATTTACCACTTCCCCAGCGCGACCCTGGGCGTGATCGCGACCAACGTCGCGGTGCACGCCGCGTGGTGCTATATGGGGCCGGAGTGGGCCGAGCCCTACGCGCTGAAGCTGGCCGCGGGCCTGAGCCCGCTCCAGTGGCTGACGCACAACTTCCTTCACGCCGACTTCATCCACCTCATCGGCAACATGATCTTCCTCTGGTGCTACGGCATCATCGTCGAGGGGAAGATCGGCTGGCTCGCGTTCCTGCTGACGTACCTCGCCATCGGCACGGCCCACGGCGCGGCGATCCAGGCGGCGTACCTGCACGCGTCGCAGCCGTCGTACGTCCTGGGCGCCTCGGCGATCATCTTCGGCCTGATGGCCATGTGCATGATCTGGGCGCCGATGAATGAGCTCTCATGCCTGTTTCTCGCGTTCGTCGGGTTCCGCGTGATCTCCCACGAGTTCGAGGTCCGCATCTACGTGCTGGCCCTGATCCAGCTCGCGCTCGAGGCGCTCTCGGTCGGCCTCCAGTTCATGATCCGCGGCGACCCGATGTCGTCGGGCCTGCTCCACATCTCGGGCGCTCTGTGGGGATTGGTCGCCGGCGTCTTGCTGCTGAAGCTCGGCTGGGTCGACTGCGAGGGGTGGGACGTCTTCTCCCTCATGAAGAAACGGAAGGGACTCCGCGAGGCGTGGAAGTCGCGCGAGGCCCGGCTCGACCTGAGCAAGGCGAACCAGCGCCGGCCGAAGATCGTGATCGCGGACGGCGTCCCGCCCGGCCAGTCCCCCGAGGAGCGCGCCGCGAAGATGCTGGCGAAGACGCGCCGCGCGATCGAGTCGGGCGACATCGAGACGGCCGAGACGGCCTTCAAGTCATGGATGATCGCGACCGGCGACCGGCCCCCGCGCGAGGCCCTGCTGGGCCTGATCAAGGCCATGCACGAACGGGGCGAGCTGGCGGCGTCGGTCCCGCTGATGCGCGCCTTCTGCCGGGCCCATCCCGAGACGTCGGGCAAGGTCCGACTGAGGCTCGCGACCGTCCTCATCCGCGACCTGGGGCGGCCGACGGACGCGAGGCGGCACCTGCTGCTGGTCCCCCCGGAGAGCCTGGATGCTCCGCTGCGCCGCGTCCGGCAGTCCCTGCTCGAGGAGGCGGACGCGATGATCGCCGACGGCGTGCTGGAGGTCGAGGAGGACGCCTGAACGATCGGGCATCCCGTCCGCGCAGGGCCCGACGGATTCCGGCGCCCCGCGATCGCCGATTCCGGGTATGATGGATCGGGGACGAAGCCGAAGTCCCCGCGTCGTGGGTCGACCGACGGCGAATGGGCCCGAGCCTGGGCGAGGCCGATCATGTTCGATCTCGATCGAGAATCGCCGGCCACCGGACCGGAGCCGGCCCGGCCATCGCCGTTGTCGGGATTCGACGACCCGCGCGTGGTCGCCGCGCTCGAGGAATACCTGCGGCATCGGCGGGCCGGCCGGGTGCCGAGGCGAGAGGAATTCCTCGGACGCCACGGCGAGATCGCCGGCGTGCTCGCCGAGTGCATCGACGGCCTGGAATTCATCCGGTCGGCGGCGGACGAATCGGCGTCTTCGCCGGGGGAGGGAACCCCGGCCGACGGCGTCCGCCCCGCCACGCTGCTCGGCGACTTCCGGGTCGTCCGCGAGATCGGACGCGGCGGGATGGGTGTCGTCTACGAGGCCGAGCAGCTCTCGCTGGGCCGCCGCGTGGCGCTGAAGATCCTCCCCAGCGCCGCGGCCCTCGACCCCCGCCAGCGGCAGCGGTTCCAGATCGAGAGCCAGGCCGCCGCGCTGCTCCACCACGAGCACATCGTCCCCATCTTCAGCGTCGGGTGCGACCGGGGCGTCCACTTCCTCGCCATGCAGCTCATCGTCGGCCGGTCGCTGGCCGACCTCATCGCCGACCGCAGGCAGCGGGGCGGCCCGATCGAGGCCGGGCCCGGGCGCGGGGCCCTCGACCCGGCGTCGCCCGATTCGCGGGCGGAGATTCGCCAGTACGTCCGGACGGTCGCCGGGCTCGGATTGCAGGCCGCCGAGGCGCTCGGCCATGCCCACGGCGTGGGCGTGCTCCATCGCGACATCAAGCCGTCGAACCTGCTGGTGGACGACAAGCTCCACCTGTGGGTCGCCGACTTCGGCCTGGCCCGGATCCAGGACGACCCCGGGCCGACCCGGACGGGCGACGTCCTGGGCACGCTCCGGTTCGCGAGCCCGGAGCAGGTCCGCGGCGACCGCGACGGCATCGACAGCCGCGGCGACATTTACTCGCTCGGGGTCACGCTCTACGAGGCGCTGACGCTCCGCGCCGCCTTCGACGCGGAAAACCGGCAGGAGCTGCTCCACCGGATCCTGAACGAGGAGGCGGTCGCGCCCCGCAAGATCGACCCGCTCATCCCTCGCGACCTCGAGACCGTGGTCCTCAAGGCGATGACGCGAGAGCCGTCGAAGCGGTACGGCTCGGCCCAGGAGCTGGCGGCGGACCTGAGGCGGTTCCTCGACGACCGCCCGGTCCTCGCCCGCCGGCCCAGCCCGACGGAACGCGCGACGATGTGGGCGCGGCGGCATCGCCCGCTGGTCGGCTCGACCGCCGCGGTGCTCGCCCTGGCGCTGGTCGTCGGCTCGACGCTCGTCTGGCGGGCCAAGGCCCGGACCGACGCCGCGCTGGCCTCGCTGGGAGCGTCCAAGACGGAGACGGACCGGGCGCTGGCGTCGCTCCGCGAGGCCCGGGTCCGCGAGCGGATCGGCTTCGAGTCGACCTTCGCCGCGATGGATCAGTTGATCCACCCCCTGATCGTCGGCCACCGCCTCGCCGGGCGCCCGCCGACCGACGAGGAGCGGCGGGTCTACCGGTCGGCCCTCGCGTTCTACGACCGGGTCGCGGGCCTGTTCGCCGCCGACTCGGGCCAGCGCGAGCTCGCCGCCAAGGCCCTGCGCCGGGCCGGCCTCTACCGGATGACCCTCGGAGACGCCCGGGCCGACCGCGACTATCGCCGCGCCATCGGGCTCTACGAGGGGCTCGCGGCCGAGGACGGCTCGCGGATCTGGCTCCGCACCGGGCTGATCGACACGCTCCGCGAATATGCCCGCGAGCTGGAGGGCCTCGGGCGGACCGGGGACGCGGGGGATTCGCTCGACCGCGCCCTCGCGGTCGCCGAGGGACTGCTCGGCGAGCCGAGCGCCAGGCTCCCGTGCTTCTCGAAGGCCCTCGTCGAGCCGTTCGACGGCCTGGCCCGCTCGCTGCTCGACGGCTCGCCGGGCCGTCGCGACGACCCGGCCCTGGCCGTCCGGCTCGCCCGATGGGCCGTCGAGTGCGACCCCGCGCACGGCCCCTTCCATACGACCCTCGGCCTCGCCCACTACCGCGCCGGCGAGTGGACCTCGGCCGCCGAGGCAATCGGGACGTCCATGCAGCTCCAGAGCGGCGGGGGCCCCGAGGACTGGCTCATCCTGGCGATGGTCCACCATCGCCGGAATCAGCCGGAGTCCGCGCAGCGGCGCTATGCCCAGGCCCTCGACTGGCTCGCCCGGAACCCCGACCGGGCCCGGGCCGACGCGGACGTCTCGCAGCTCCGCGCCGAGGCAGAGACCCTCCTCTCGGCCGCCCCCACCCGCCTGGGATCGACCACGACCAGCCTCCGCTGACGCGCACGTCCACGTTCACGGTCGGCCGGGAAGGTATCCGCGGAAATCGACCGAGCGCGGGTCGACCGCGCGGTAGGTGATCGGCTTCGGGTCGAGCCAGTCGACCAGCTTGTCCTTGATCGCGTAGGCGAAGAAGTGGTTGCCGCGCGGGTTGTAATGGCCGATGAAGTATTGCTTCTGATACGCGTCGTAGGGCAGTCCCGACTTGCGGAAGTCGCGGAGGTGGACCTCGTTCATGTCGAAGTAGGTGAATTTCTCGCGCTCGAGATAGTCGAGCAGTTCCTGATCATACCTGGGCTCCCCGCGCCGCATCTCGCCGAGGGCCCGGTACGGGTCGAAGAGCACGATCAGCAGCTTCTTCCCCTCCCTCCTCGCGAAGTCCCGGGATTTCTCCAGGATGAACCGCGTGGCGCGGAGGGAGTAGCGATCGAGGAGAGCGCCCGCCTGCGCGGAGAGCGTCCTGGCATCCGACCAATCCATCGGCACATCGAGCCGGGCCGCCAGCTTCCCAATCCGCTCGCGATCGAGGTCGCGAATGTATCCGAGCTTGAACGCGTAGAGCTGCAGCGCCAGGTCATCCCGCAGATGCTCGACCATCCACGCCGGGTCGGACATCCGGTGGAGCGACTCGGCGGTGGGCAGCAGGTTCTCCTTCTCGACGAACATGACCCGTGGCGAGGTCCATCTCGACGTTCGCCCAGAAATTGTTGTGAAACATCCGTCCGCCCTGGTCGTCCCACGTCGGATAGATGATCGGCGTGGCGGCAGCGGAGGAGGCTGCGGATGTGGTCGTCGCCCCAGAGGTAGAGGATCACGTACTCGGCGCCGTGCTCGGTCCGCTCCTCGCGGACCATCCGCCGGTAGGCCTGATAGACCCCGTAACCGCCCATGCCGAAGTTGCGGATCGGCTCGCCCAGGTGCGCGGCGAGGTACTCCTGCCAGGTCTCGCCGTCGCTCACCTGGTGGCATTGCGTGAAGCTGTCGCCATACGTATTGATCCGGCATTTCTTGCCGGCATACATGAACGACGTCCGCGCCCCGTCGGGCCCGACGGTCGAGATCGTGGCGCTGATGGCCGATGCCGTCGGTCGGCAGGTAGTTCCCCAGGACGTACCCGAGCTCCGGGTCGAACCGCGCCCAGCTCGGCCCGCGAAGGAAGCCGTCGATCGTGGCGCGGGGGACGGCGCTGGCCTTGAGGTATTCGACGAAGGTCGGCTTCTCGGCCCCCGACGATTCCCGGGCGAGCAGCAGGATCGACATGCCGACGACGACCCGGATCCCGATGCGCATCGCGACCTCACACCGCGCGGGAACAGTGCCCAGGCGACTCGCTCGATCGTATTCAAGCCGATGCGGGCGATCGCGGTCAAGGATCCCGCCCGGTCCGGGCCGGCGAGGCGCTACCGACCCGGAGTGCCGACGCGCGGACGGCATCGGAGGCGACGCGCTGAGCGGCCTGCAACGCCGGCCAGGCCGACCCCGCAGAGGACGAGCGAAGACGGCTCGGGGACGGCCGCGAGCCCGACGGTGTCGAGGTCGAAGAAGGAATTGTCATTGAAGCTGTCGAACTCGACGAGGCTCGATGACGAGGTCGCCGCGACGGTGAAGGTATACAGCGTATAGGCGAACGGGTCGACGTCGACCAGGTCGAGCAGCGTCTGGCCGCCGAATGAGGCGCGGAACTCGCCGGGGGCACCGGAGCCATCCTCGGCCGTGAGCCAGAAGGAGAGGGCGTAGGACTGGCCGGACGTCGTCGCGACCACCTGGCTGAGCGAGACGAGGCCGTCCTCCTGGTACTGCCCGAAGGCGGCCGCGTACGACCCGCCCTGCGGGTTGAAGGTATCGACGTGGTTCGCCCCGTCGTCGTTCGCCAGCGACCAGCCGGTGAAGTCGCCCGTCTCGAATCCGCCGTTGGCGATCAAATCCGCCCGGGCCCACCCCGGTCCGGCCATGAGCATTAGCGCCATCGTCGCCAGCAGGACTCTCAACATCGAGGTCTCCTTCGTCGGGATGGTGTCGTTCCGAGAATCACAAGAGTGAACACCATGCGTCCTACGGTTTCAAGAAGCGATGAAAAAAATCATCCATTCGGAATGCTTTGCAAAAAAGAACTTTGCCCTTAAAATTTCTGTGGAATTTACCGCGTTCATTTGCTGTCATATGGCACTTAGGGACCGTCGCGGTGCATGCGCATCCCTCACCTACCTCTAATAATGGATGCGACGGATATGACACACCGGGATGCCGCCTCGGCCGCCCCTTCCGCGCCGGGGCTTCACGTTGATCGAGCTGCTGGTCGTCATCGCCATCATCGCGATCCTGATCGGCCTGCTCCTGCCGGCCGTGCAGAAGGTCCGGGCGGCCGCCCAGCGGATGCGCTACACCGCCACCGCGCTCTCGATCTGCCAGGCCATGAACCTCATATTCTAAACGACGGGGACTATCCGCTCACGCTGACCGACCACCGGATCCGCCCCCTGCTCACGGCCGACGCTCAGAAGGACCTGGACGACTCGCTGGTCGTGCCCGACAAGGGATACTGGTATTTCATCCTGTCGGTCCATCCCGGCCAGCTCCACGTCAAGCCGAGCTGGGATTTCCGGCTCGGGGCGGGCGCGGGAGCCTCCCCGCTGAACTATTCGAACGACACGATCGAGGACACCGGCATCGTCATGGCCCCGGACTGCGTCGCGGTCATGTCCTCGAACTCGCGGCTCGGGTCGAACAGCTTCGAAAAGGGGTGGTGGCCCTGGAATATCGTCAAGCCCGGGCCGATGAAGGCGCCGCCCCGCAACCACGTGTACAGCCTGCCCCAGGCCCTCCTGACCGCCCGCGCCGCCGAGCTGATCACGCCGATCCTGGAGGCGCATCCCGAGCTCTTCGCGCAGGTCCGCGCCTATGCGCTGAAGCCCGAGACCCTCGCCACGCTCCTCATGCAGATTGACACGAACGCCGACGGCTTCATGACTGTCCGCGAGCTGATCGACAGCGGCTTCGCCGCGCCCTTCGCCGACATCCTCAACTTCGGCGCCGCCGGCGAGGACATCGACGCCCTGCCCCCGATCGACCTCTCGACCCTCACGGGCGACGCGAGCTTCCTGTTCTCGTACGAGTCGCTGCGCATCCTCAGCTCGTTCTATAGCAAGAGCGACGCCGTGGCGAAGGGCCTGATCCGCTGGCTCGACTCCGCCCAGGCGGCCGAGGGCCGGGGCGACACCACGGCGCGGGCCGTGCGCTCAAGAGCTTCAGCGCGCAGGTCACGTCACAGGTCGGCCAGGCCTTCACGGACGCCCAGGCCCGCGCGATCATCGCGATCCTCGGCACGCTCTGAGCGCGCGGCGGCCTTCAGAACTCCGCATTCCCCGGCGTCCGCGGGAACGGGATCACGTCGCGGATGTTCGCCATGCCGGTCGCGTAGATGATCGTCCGCTCGAAGCCGAGGCCGAAGCCGGCGTGCGGCACGGTGCCGTAGCGGCGGAGGTCGCGGTACCAGGCGTACTGCTCCTTCGAGAGGCCCATCTCGTCGAGGCGGGCGTCGAGCACGTCGAGCCGCTCCTCGCGCTGGGAGCCGCCGATGATCTCGCCGATGCCCGGGGCCAGCACGTCCATCGCGGCGACGGTCTTGCCGTCGTCGTTCAGCCGCATGTAGAACGCCTTGATCTCCTTCGGATAGTTCATCACCACGACCGGCCGGCCGACGAGCGTCTCGGTCAGGTACCGCTCGTGCTCGGACTGCAGGTCGATGCCCCACTTCACGGGGAACTCGAACTTCGACGCCCTTCGCCGACCTTCCAGGGCCTTGATCGCGTCGGTGTAGTCCATCCGCTCGAAGCTGGCGGCGACGAACGTCTCGAGCCGGTTGATGCAGTCCTTGTCGATGTGCTGGGCGAAGAACGCCATGTCGTCGGGGCGCTCGTCGAGCACGGCGCGGAAGAGGTACTTGAGGAAGTCCTCGGCGAGGTCGGCGTCGGCCGCGAGGTCGGCGAAGGCGATCTCGGGCTCGATCATCCAGAACTCGGCGAGGTGCCGCGTCGTGTTCGAGTTCTCGGCGCGGAACGTCGGGCCGAACGTGTAGACCCGGCTCAGCGCCAGGCAGTACGTCTCGACGTTGAGCTGGCCCGAGACGGTCAGGCTCGCGGGCTTGCCGAAGAAGTCCTGTCGCGAAGTCGATCGCCGCCGTGCTCGTCCTGGGCAGGTTGGCCAGGTCGAGCGTCGAGACGCGGAACATCTCGCCGGCGCCCTCGGCGTCGCTCGTCGTGATGATCGGCGTGTGGATCCAGAAGAATCCGTGCTCGTGAAAGTAGCGGTGGACGGCCATCGAGAGGCAGTGGCGGACCCGCGCCACGGCGCCGAACGTGTTCGTGCGCGGCCGCAGGTGCGCGACCGTCCGCAGGTACTCGAACGTGTGCCGCTTGGCCGAGACCGGGTAATGATCCGGGTTCTCGACCCAGCCGACGACCTCGACCCGATCGGCCTTCACCTCGAACTTCTGGCCCTTGCCCTGCGACTCGACGAGCGTCCCCTCGACGCGCACGGCGCAGTGGGTCGTGAGGTGGAGGATCTCGCTCTGATAGTTGGGCAAGGACGCCTCGGCGACGACCTGGATCGGGTCGAAGCACGAGCCGTCGTGGACCGCGAGGAACGAGAGCCCGGCCTTCGAGTCGCGGCGGGTCCGGATCCAGCCCTCGACCGTCACCTTGTCGCCAATCGCGGCGCGGCCCGCGAGGATTTCTCGGATCGTCAGCGGTGTCATGTCCCCTCCCTGTCGGCTCCGGACCGTCTCCGATCGGCGATTATCCGGCGCGGACGACGGGTTGTCCACGCGAGCGGCGGCCGGTATTTTCCCGTGGGAGGAATCGCCCGTGACCCGACTCCGAACCGCCCTCATCGGCTGCGGCAAGGTGGGCTCGATCCACGCCGCGGCGCTGCGCGACCTGCCCGAGTCGGAGCTCGTCGCCGTCTGCGACGCCTCGCCCGACCGCGCCGCGGCCTTCGCGTCGAGCTACGGCGGACGCCCCTACACCGACCTCGCGCGGATGCTCGCCGAGTCGGGCGCCGCAGGCCGTCACGATCGCCACGCCCCACCCGCTCCACGCCCCGGCGGCCATCCTCGCGGCCGAGGCCGGCGTGCACGTCCTGATCGAGAAGCCGATGGCGGCGAACCTCGCCGATTGCGACGCCATGCTCGCCGCCGCGCGCGGGTCGGGCATCGACGCTGGGCGTCATCAGCCAGCGGCGGTGGTACGAGCCGGTCCGGCGGATGAAGGCGGCGATCGACGCGGGCAAGATCGGCACGCCGGCGCCTCGGCGTCTTCCAGATGTATAGCTGGCGCGACCTCGCCTACTACCGCTCCGACCCCTGGCGAGGCCGCTGGGACACCGAGGGCGGCGGCGTCCTCGTGAACCAGTCGCCGCACCAGCTGGATCTGCTGCGCTGGTTCATGGGCGACGTCGCCGAGGTCTCCGGCGAGTTCGCCAACCTGAACCACCCCGGCGTCGAGGTCGAGGACACGGCCGTCGCCACGCTCCGCTTCGCGAACGGCGGACTGGGCTCGATCGTCACGAGCGTCTCGCAGCGCCCGGGTCTCTACACGAAAGTGCATGTCCACGGCACCAGCGGCGCCTCGGTGGGCGTCGAGACCGACCGCGGCGCCACCTTCATCGCGGGCGTCTCGTCCATCGCCGAGCCGCCGCTCAATGACGTCTGGACCATCCCCGGCGAGGAGGGCCTGCTCGCCGAATTCCAATCCGAGGACCGCGCCCGCTTCGCCGCGGTCGACGCCACGAGCCACTACCACGCCCTCCAGATCCGCGACTTCCTCGCGTCCGTCGATCGAGGGCCGCCCGCCCCTGGTGACCGGCGAGGACGGGCGGGCCGTCGTGGCGATGTTCTCGGCGATCTACCAGTCGGCCCGCGAGCGGCGGCCGATCCTCGTGCAGGCTGGGCACCGTCCGCCGGGGTCTTAACGGGGGGGATTGTCGCCGCCGCCCGGGTTGATCACGGAATTCCTGCCGAAGAGGACGTACCACGGGTCGAAGCGGTAGCCGACGGTCGTGGTCGAGTCGTTGATGATCGCGTAGCCGAACCCGGCGAACAGGCTGGTCTGCGGGCTGGCCTGGCGGGCCGTCACGTAGTCGCCCCAGCGCGTGGTGGCGTGGGCGCTCGCCTCGGGATACCAGACCACGAAATCGCCGAGGATGCCGACGGCGGCGCTCGGATCGTTCGCGCTGCCGCCCCATCCGAGTGCGATCCCCACCTCGTTCTGGGCGTTGGTCGCCAGGCAGGGGTAGGCGAACGCGTAGCTGTTATTCCAGATCGAGAACTGGTCGAGGCACCTTGTAGTTGTTCGTCGGGTCGACCTTCACGACCTGGACGTTGGCGTTGGGGAAGTTGAACCCGCCCGTGGCGCCGGTGCCGTTGCTGGCCATCCAGGCGAACCAGACCTCGTTGATCCGCCGGGTCGCGCCGATCACGCCGGCGTTGGGGAAGCTCGCGGCCTTCGTGAGCCAGTCATTCCCGTCCTGCGCCGTCGACGTGAGCGTGCCGTTCGGCCAGTTGTTCACGCCGACGTCGCGCCACGAGTACGAGGTCGAGTTCTCGTTCCAGTTGAAGACCTGGAGCGTGCTATTGTTCTTGTTGCCCCCCCAGTACGCCTCGTCTCCCGTGTTCTGCGAGACGTGGCTGGAGTAGGCATTGCCGGCCTTGGACCAGTCGGTATAGCGGTAATTGATCGTGCCGCCGGCCTGGATGTCCGAGAGGGGGACGCGGACGACGATCCTCCCACCCGTCGGCGGCGACGCCCCGCCGCTGCCGACGTTGTCGATGCTGATATACACGTAATTGTTGCCAAGTGACATGTTCGGATAGTCAAGCCAGTGGATCGGATTCTTCTGGGTCGCGTCGGTGGTGGTCGTGACGACGCCGAGCGCGTCGGAGGTCAGGTCCCAGTAGGTCCACGAGGTGCACTTGCTGCTGGTGACGGTCTCGGGGCTCGCGGCGGCGATCCGCAGGCGATTCTTGCCGTTGGCGCCGGAGCTGTACTGCAACAGCCAGAGGAATCGGTCGATGCTGGGCGCGTACAGAATGATCTGGTCGCAGCAGAAGCCGCCGTCGGCGGTGTTGTCGAAGACGGTGGTCGGGTTGATGGAGGTGAACGTGCTGCCCGAGTCGGTCGAGTAGACGGCGTACCAGTTGCCGCTCGACATCACGACGCTGCCGCTCTCGGCCCCGCTGATGTCGGCGGCGGTGGTGGAGTTGGGCACGATGGGCGGGGCGAGGGGGGAAGCGATCGAGCCGAAGTTGGTGTACTGGCCGAAGACGACGGGGTCGTCGCCGCTGCCGCCACCCCCGCCCGACTTGATGTCCAGCACGTTGAGATTGGTGCCGGGCTTGAGGAAGCCGCGGAACGGCCCGGTCGGGATCCGGGCGCGGGGTTGGTGTTCCCCGGGTTCCTGGTGGGGCATTTCCGCGGCGCGGGCGGATAGGCGCGCCGAAGGTCCGGTTCGGCGGGGCGCTGCCCGCGTGGGAGACCGCCGTGCCGCCCCCGCCCTCGTCGAGCTTGCAGGGCGTGTACTCGCAGCAGGGCTCGGGCTCTTCCGGCGGGCAGCAGGCCAGGAGCTCCTTCCGCACCGCGACCAGCCTCTCGTGGACCAGGGCCGACTCCGGGCGCGCGATCTTCTCCAGCTCCAGGATCGACTCCAGGAACTCCTTCATCAGCATCTGCAAGGACGTCTGCGTGTGGGCCTTGTTCAGGGCCTCGCAAGTCTGCTTCGAGATGTGTTCCAGCACGCAGATCGCCGTGTCGAGCCGGTGCGACAGGCCCGCCAGCAGGCCGTTCTGGGAGATCTGGAGCTCGATCAGTATCTTGAGGAGGTCGCCCACATCCGGGGCGCCCTTGCCCTCCTCGTGTTCATGATGGTCTTTATAATGTTCATGTTCTTTGGCCATGATTCTTCGCTCCTCTCGGGCGTGCCGGGGAAGGGGTGCCCTGTTTCCTGACAGGCTCATCGGCCCTGGGTATCGGGCGGCGCCCGGCACCCGGCCTCCGCCGGATCGGTCGACACTTGGCGCGGGCGGACCGGGATTCGGGGCCGGTTCATCCCTGCGCTGCCGATCCGATCGACGGCGCATCACGGACGTTTCCGCGCGGCGCGGTCTCCGGGCTGCGGCCCGGGGAAGATCGGGTCAGAGCCCCGACCGGCGCCGGGCGGACGCCCGGAGCCATCGCGTGAGGGCGGCCATCGAGGCGGCCCCGGCGAGGAGGACGAGCAGGAAGGCCGCTTCCAGCGAGCCGTCGCCGCCGTCGGGGGAGGCCCCGAGAAGGCGTTCGAAGAAATCCATCGTCATCTCCTCGCGCTTGCGTACCGGGGGGGGGGCGGCGCCGAGCCGGCTATGCCAGGCCCGCGGCGAGGCCCCGCGGATCATGCTTGATCCGCGGGGAGCTCGACCGGGATTACACGCCCGCCGGTCGTCGTTTGCAAGGAAAATCTGTCCCCCGCAAAGATCTCTGGATTCGGCGCACGCCGGCGGGAGAGTGCCGTTCCCGGCCCGGGGCCGAATTCGAGACAGTCCTAGCCGGCGCTGCCCGCGCTCACGATGGGCTGCGTGCCGCGGTCGGAGCAGAGGACGACCAGCAGGTTGCTGACCATCGTGGCCTTCCGGTCGTTGTCCAGCTCGACGATGTTCTGATGCGAGAGCATCTGCAGCGCCATCTCGACCATCCCGACGGCCCCCTCGACGATCTTCTGCCGGGCGGCGATCACGGCGCTGGCCTGCTGCCTCTGGAGCATCGCGTGGGCGATCTCGGGGGCGTACGCCAGGTGGCTGATCCGCGCCTCCAGCACCTCGACGCCCGCCTGCGAGAGCCGGTCCTGGATCTCCGTCTTCAGGTGCTGGGCGACCTCGGCCGTGTGGCTCCGCAGCGAGACCTCGCCCTCGACGTGCGCGTCGTACGGGTAGCTCAGCGCCATGTTCCGCAGGGCCGACTCGCTCTGGACGTGGACGAAGTTGTCGTAGTTGTCGACGTGGAAGAGCGCCTCGGCCGTGTCGACCACCCGCCAGACGACCACCGCGGCGATCTCGATCGGGTTGCCGGCCAGGTCGTTGACCTTGAGCCGCTCGCTCTCGAAGTTCCGGACCCGCAGCGAGATCCCCCGCTTCGTGAAGAACGGGTTCACCCACCTCAGCCCCGGCTCGCGCACCGTCCCCTTGTAGCTGCCGAAGAGCTGGAGGACCTTCGCCTCGTTCGGGCTGACCGTGAACAGGCCGACAAGGCCGTAGAGGCCGAGGAGGCCGCAGAGGATCGCGAGGATAATCGCGACCGGACTCGCGAGTCCCGCCCCGGCCACGAACAGCACGATGCCCGCGAGCAGCGTGCCCAGAGAGAGGGCCAGCATGCCCAGCCCCGGCTTCGGGATGATCAGGACCTCCCGCATGATGTGCGTCGGCTTCGTCGCACTCTCCCAGTTGTCGTCCATCGTCGGAATTCCTCGCGTTGGTCGGGGACTCGATCAAACCTGCATTCAAGGTGTGTTCGTTATGCTAAGGCTCAGATTGATGGAAATCCATCACGTGGCGGCGATCCCAGCGCCCACGCACTCGGAATCATCCGTCTGGGCTCCGGCGGATGGCCTTCCAAAATGACCCGGACCGCGCCCGAAATTAGAGGCCCGGACGGAACAGGGTCAGGAACCCTGGAATTCAAGGTTCCTGACCCCGTTCCGCCCCGGCCTTCTAGAAATGTCCCCCGCCGCCGTCCCGGTCCTCCTCCACGGCCGTCGGAGGATCGAGCCTCAGTCCCAGATGATGTCCCCGCCGCCGTTGTTGACGACGGTGTTGTAATAGTAGCCGTTGCCCCAGCCGGTGCCGAAGGTGGCGAGGCCGGCGGAGCGGTTGTACTGGATGTTGTTCGCGTAGATCGTGTTGTACGAGGCGCCGTCGACGAGGATGATCCCGTAGGCCCCGTTGCCCAGGGGCGAGCCGTACAGGCCAGGGCCGATCTGGTTCTGCTCGACGACATCGAATTGCGTCTGCTCGAGGAAGACGCCATCTCCGGAGTTGCCGGAGATCGTGTTGTTGATCACGAAGGTGTAGGCCGAGCCGCCGACGAGCTGGATCCCGTTCCAGTTGGGGATGCCGACCTGCGTGTTGGGGCTCGTGCCGATCCAGTTGCCGATCAGCTCGTTCCAGTCCGTCCCCTGGCCGTCGACCTCGACGCCGTCCCACGAGTTGCCGCCGATGACGTTGCCGCCCGAGATGACGTTGTCGTTGGCGCCGCCGGTGATGCGGATGCCGGTCCCGTTGGGTCGCGAGTAGGCGCCGACTGCGTCGGTGCCGATCTCGTTGGCCGTGATGCTGTTGCCCGACGCCGAGGGGCCCGCGAGCAGGATGCCATACGTCCCGTTGTCCGAGATGACGTTATTGGTGACGGTATTGTTGGCGCCGTTGTTGATGTAGAGGCCGGTGCCGTAGTGGTTGCGGGCGCCGTTGCCGAGCGGGTTGCCGTAGGAGTCGGTCGGGTAGGCGCCGTACGGGTCGATGCCGATCTTCGACGAGGCAACGAGGCTATTGGAGGTCCCCAGGAGCTGGATCCCGTCGAGCGAGTTACCCGCGATGGTGTCGTTGCGGATCGTCTCGTTCGAGCCGCCGTCGAACTCGACGCCGACCCGGTTCGGCTCGACCCAGAGGGTCGCCGCGTTCTGCTGGAACCCGACGTTGTCGCCGACGAGCTGGATGTTCGAGGCGTTCGAGAAATGGAGGCCTGCGCCGGCGCGGAAGCCGACCACGAAGAGGCCCTCGACGACGCTACCCGAGGCCCCGGCCGTGAAGTCGAGGCCGTCGCCGGCGGAGATCGCCGAGCCGTCGATGACGTAATTCGCCCCGCCCACGGCGGGGCCGCCCTTGAAGAGCGGCTGGCTCGTGCCGTCGATCGTCACGGGCCGGGTGATCGCCGGGAGCGGCGCGGAGAGCAGGGTCCCGGCGTAGCCGCCGCCGTTGACGTCGAAGTCGATGACGACGTTCGTCCCGGCCGGCACGGCGTCGGCCCGCTGGATCACGCCCCGGAGCGAGTTCGGATCGACGTTCGCCGGGTTGTCGGACGGATTGGTCACGACGAACGTGACGGTCGAGAGGACCGCCCGCCCCTCCAGGGCGTCGAGCGCCGGCCGGAGGCGTCGCCCGGACTTGCGTCGGCCCGCGTCGTCGCGATTCGAGGGCCGGCCGGATCGGAAGCGGTGGAATGGGAAGGACACAGCGATCATCGACAGATTCCTCGTCAGACTCGGCCTCGCCGTCGGCGCGGACGGGGATCGAATCCCCCCTGCGCCGCGCCCGGCGGCCGGGAAGACCTCGTGCGGATCATGTCTCGGGGCTCGGCTCGTTCGAGCCGGTGGATCGCCCCACGCCATGTCATCGCCATCCGCGCGCGAAACGGACACGGGATGCACGAAATCGACGATCCTCGACCCGGTCGCCTTACTCCGAGTCATCGCCCCGACCGGGGAGACGGGTCAAAGGTTGCCCAACCGAGGATGCGACGAGCTCGGCCTCACGACGGAATCGGTGATCCTTCCCAATTGCCCAGACTGCGCCCAAGAAGCAGGGACGTCTCCGTGCGGTCCCCTGCCCCATGGCCACGCGGACATGGCCATGCCGCCCCACCGCTTTGCGGACATCTCCGGCGTTCAGCCCGGGAAGACGTCCGCACAGCGGACCCTACGAGGACTGCCGAGCGATTACCAACGGATCAGGTCAAGTTCGGCAGCGGCCCGCCGCCGCAGAAGTTCGGGTTGCCGAACGTCTCGATGCGGTGCCCCATGCCGTGGGCCAGCGCCAGCAGCAGCCGGTTGTGCGGCAGCTTGCTTGTACTTGAGCGAGCGGCCCATCTTGAAGTCGAGGCCGTTGCCGACCAGCACGAACGGGATGTTGTCGAGCGTGTGCGAGTTGCCCTTGCCCAGCTCGTTGGTCCAGACGATCAGCGTGTTGTCGAGCAGGCTGCCGCCGCCGCCCGGCTCGGGGGTCTCGGCCAGCCGCTTCGCCAGGTAGGCGAGCTGCTCGCAGTACCACTTGTTGATCTTGGTCAGCTTCTCCTGCGCCTTCTTGTCGCTGTCGGGCTTGTGCGAGAGCTCGTGGTGGCCCTCGTCGACGCCGAGCCAGCGCATCCGGGCGCCGCCGACCGAGTTGGTGTACTGCAGCGTCGCCACGCGGGCGAAGTCGGCGGCGAAGCTGTTGACCATCAGGTCGATCTGCATCTTGCTGATGCTGCGGGATGTTGTCGTTCTCGCTGCTTGACGCCCGGCTCCAGCTCGGGCACCGCGTGGCCGACGTCCGCGGCCTCCGGCGCCTTCAGCTCCTGCTCCATCTCGCGGACGAACGTGGCGTGCTCGTCGAGCAGCTGCCGGTCCTCGGCGCTGACCGCCGCGCCGACCTTCTTGAGGTCGTCCTGCACGTCGTCGAGGATGCTCTTGAGGCTCTCCCGGTCCTTCACCCGGCCATAGAGCTTGGCGAACATCTGGTACGGATCGTCGATCGGCGCGATCGGCTTGTTCGGCCCGGCGTAGACCATGCGGGTCCAGGTGTCGGCCCGGTCGGGCACCATCACGCCGAACTCGAGCGAGCCGAACCGGGTGCGCGTGGCCGGGTCTGCTCTGGAGGTAGTTCTTGATCTCCTGGTCGATCGAGATGCCCGCTGGCCCAGCCGGCCGGCGTGTCGCGAGCCGCCCTGGATGTTGCCGGGGAACAGCTCGATGCCGGTCAGCAGGCAGCCGATGCCGCGCATGTGGTTGTCGCCGTCGCCGCGGACCTTGTCGCAGACGCCGTGCAGGATCAGCGTCCGGTCCTGGAACGGCTCGAGCGGCTTGAGGCTCTCCTTGAGCGTGAACTTCGTCGCCCTCCTCGTCGGGCCAGAACGTCGGCGGGACGACGCCGTTGGGGCTGAACATGACGACCAGCCGCTGCTTGCGCCGCCGCTGGTTGGCGAAGCCCAGGCTGGGCAGGTTCAGCACGAACGGCAGGGCCGCCGCGCCGATGCCCAGGTCGCGGAGGAACTCGCGTCGGGTGCGTGTCGTGGGCCATCGTCGATCTTCTCCGGGAGGCACGGTCGGGCACGCGGATCGAGTCGGTGATCTCGGTGTCTGGCATTCGTGCGCCGTCGTGGTTCGTGCTTCGCGGCCGGTCAGGGCCGACGTCGCCATGATCTCGACCATCAGCTTGCGGATGTTGATAGTCGTTCTCGGCGAACGACCGCCGCAGGTCGGCGAGCCGGTCCGGGCCGTAGGCGCGGATCGGCTGCTTGACCAGGTGGTGGAACAGCTGCTCGACGAACGCGTCGTGCGCCTCCTCGCTGCCGGCCAGGAACGTCGGCCAGCTCGCGGGCGCCGTCGAACGTCGACCGTGCTCGCCGGTCGCGGGTCTGGTAGGCCCCGGTCGCGTCGATCGGCTTGCCCTTCTCCTCGGTCGCGGAATCGGCCGACGGCGTCGAAGTGCTCCAGCGTGAAGCCGAGCGGGTTGATCATCGCCGTGGCACGTCTGGCACGCCTGCGGGCTTCGTCTGCAGCGCGACGCGCTCGCGGGTCGTCAGGTCCGGCGTGCAGGTCGGCGGCCAGCGGGGCGACGGCCTCCGGCGGCGGCCGGAGCGCCCGGCCCAGCACGCTCCGCGCCAGGAAGACGCCGCGATGGATCGGCGAGCTCGTCGCCGTGTAGGCGAAGGTCGCCATCAGGTACGGATGCGTCAGGACGCCCGGCCCGCTCGCCCGGCTCGAGCGCGACCTTCTGGAACGGCGCGTCGGCCGGCAGGTCGGCCCCGTAGAACTTGCGCCAGCCGGCCGTTCAGGTAGAGCGAATCGGCCAGCAGGAGCTGCGCGGAAGTCGGACGACTCGCCCCAGACGACGTCGTCGAGGAACAGGTCGAGCGAGGTCCGCAGGTCGGAGGCGACCGCCGCGTCGAAGCCGGGGAACCGCTTCGGGGTCCTTGGCCAGGTCCGGCGACCTGGTCGACCTTGCAGCCACTGGAGGAAGAACTCGCGGAGCTTGGCCCGGGCCCGCAGGTCGGCGAGCCATCCGCTCGGCCTGCGTCGGCGACCTGCTCGCGGCGTGGCGAGCTGGCCGGCCGCCGCGGCGTCGCAGCAGCGCCTGGTCGGGCAGCGAGTCCCAGAGCCCGAACGAGAGCCGCGACGCCACGTCGTAGGCGTCCGGCGCCGCCGCCGACCTCGCGGTAGAGGAACCGCGGCGACTTGAGCGACCAGCAGCACGACCCGCTTGACGGCCGTCTCCGGGTCGCGGCCGCCCTCGAACTGGCGGTCGACGTAGAGCCGTCTTCTGCTCGTCGGTCGAGCGGCCGGCGGAAGGCCCGCTCGGCGAACCTGCCGGCAGAACTCGCGGAGCTTCGCCTCGCGGTCGGCGTCGCCGTCGGACGCGCCGGCCAGCTCGCGGAGGTGGGCCGACGACGTAGTCGGCCACCTCGATCGCCGCGTCGGTCGTCGCCTGGTCCCACGCCTTCGAGACCGACGTCCCGCGCTCGTAGCCGACGCTCCGGTCGTCGGGCGGGAACGGCGTCGTCGACGACGAACGTCTCGGGAATCGTTGCCGGCGACAGGTTCCGCGCCGGGATCACCTCGGCGGCCCGCTGCGGCAGCTTCCACTCCAGCGCGATCGACGCCTTGACTCGGCGGCTTCGGCTTGCTTCTTCTTCGAGTCGTCGACGCCCTGCTTGGCCTTGGAGAACTCCAGCCGGAGCGGATAGGCCCGGCCGCCGAGCAGGAAGATCGTCGCCGCGGTACTCGGTGTCGTTGCCCGACTTCACCCAGGCGTCGATCAGCGGCCTGGTTCGGTGTCGTTGACCCAGAGCCGCGTGGCATGCTCGGTGCGGACGATGAATTCGTACTCGCCCGTCTCCGGGGCGAGGACCGACCCTTCCCAGCGGATCGAGAACTCGTTGGGCTCGAACTTCTCGGGGTCGGGGCTCGTCCTCGCCGAAGTCGAACCGGACCTCGGGGTCGATCCGCTCGATCACGCGGTTGCCGTCGCCCGGAACCGGCGCGCCTTGAAGTACTCGCCGTCGCAGCCCGCGCTGCGTCGTCCCAGTTGCCGGCCGTCGCGGAAGCTGCCGATCAGGTCGGCGACGGCGTTGCGATACTGCCGGACGGTCAGCCGCGACAGCTCGATCCGCGGCCGGCCTGTTCCGCGCCTGCGCGGTCTTCGAGTAGAACGCGTCGTAGATGTAGGCGGCGACCTGCGTCGGCGTCCGTCGCCCGACGCACGTCCCGGGGTCGTCCTCGGGCATCGTCTTGGCGATGAGCTTCGCGAGCTGCGGCGACCGACTTGTCGCCCGCGAGCGGCCGCGGGTAATCCTCGCGATCCCTCGCCCGCCTTGCCGTGGCACGAGGCGCACTGCTCCTTGTAGATCCTCTGCCCGCCGACGGCCGGATCCTTGTAGGCCTGCTGCCCCTGGACCGCGCGGCCGGACAGCAGGATCGTCACAATCCCCAAGAGCGCCGCGCCGGCAGGGCGTCGGCGACCGGTCGCGGAGGCCCGAACCTTCGGCATCGCTGGACCTGGCATGGCTATCCGGGTGTATCGGTAAGGCCGCGGGCTGGCACGAACAGGCGGGGCGAACCACCGACTATTGTAGCCGGCCGGCGGCGTCGCGGGGAGGTAGGAGCTGACCTGGGACCCGCCGGGCGAGGGTTCCCACGCGGGAAGGTCAAACAAATTTTGTACCGGGTCGGGCGGAGATAATCAAGGCCGCGCGATGGCCCGATGGGCCAGGTGCCGTCGGAAACTCCCGCTCGATTGGGATCGGGCCACGCGCTTACTTGGAGCCGTCGCCTTGCGATCTTATCCGTCTTGCCCCGTCTACCGGGGAAATTAAGAAGGTCCCCGTTCGGCCTGCGTTCGGCCTGTCCCGTTCGGCCTCCACTGAGCGGCCGGATGGCCGGGTGAACGGGAGTCGCGCGCGGCGCCGGGGGTATATCTCGGCATTCCGGGCGCCGCTGCTGGCCGGGGCGAGGGGGAAGGCCGGGGGCGGGAAGTGAAGGCGGTGCCCTCTCGACCCGCGGGCTTGGCACCGCCCACCATCGAGAGCCCGCGAACGACGGGCGATGCCGCCTACGGGACTAATCGTCTCCGCAGCCAGGCACCCAGGCCCATGACCACGCCGACGCCGACGAGCGCCAGGGATGACGGCTCGGGGACGGCATACGAGAAGGAATCATACGCGATGCCGTTGACGAGCTGGGTGAAGGTGGTGCCGCCGACGCCGTTGCCCGCGATGATCGTGCGATTGCCGTTGGCGGGGTTCACCTGGAAGATCTGGGCATTCAGGATATCGGTGGCATAGAGAGCCCCGCCGGCGCCGATCGTGACGCTCCGGAGCGTCCCGAATAACGGGCCCGAGCCCGTGCCGTTGTTATCCGCCAGCACCGTGGGGGTGCCGGTCGTGGGATCGACCGAGTAGATCGAGGGCGTGTTGATATATCCATTGATCGTGACGATTTGCCCGAGGGACGTCGTGGCGAGATCCTCGGGGAAGAAGGAGGTCCCCAAGGACGACAGCAAGGTCCGCGCGCCAGTGGTCGGGTCGACGCTGAAGAGCTCATGCGCGAACGGCGCGGAGGCGATCAGGTTCCCCGCGTTGTCGAGGGTCAGACCCGACAGGCTGCCGAAGGCCGGGCCCGAGCCGACCCCGGCGCCCGAGACGAGCGTCCGGGTCATGCCGGTGGCGTCGATCTTGATGATGTTCGAGGCGGCGATCGACGCCTGGCCGTCGGCCACATAGATGTTGCCGGCGGCGTCGGTCGCCATCTGGAACGGGCGATCCAGCGAGGCCCCCGAGCCGATGCTATTGCTCGCGAAGACCGAGAACGTGTGACTGATCGGGTCGACCTTGTCGATGGTGGCGTCCCCGGGATTGGCCCCGCGGGTGGAGACATAGATGTTTCCCTTGCCGTCGACCGTGACCCCCAAGGGATTCGTGAAGCCGGCGACGGTGAAGTTGACGGCCCCCGTGGTGGCGTTGATGTCGACCAGGGACTGCGCCCCGAAATCGACCACCAGGATCGAGTCGGCCGTCGCGGGAGTGGCCGCGGCGAGACCGATCACAGCAACTAAGCATAAAACGTATGCTTCACGCATTTGAATTCTCCTTAAAAAAATCTGACGTTCGCATTATCGCGCTCGACGTCGAGGCCGGCAACGGGGTCGTCCTAAATTATTCCCCGGTACCTGGACGAATTGGCCGGGGCCAACGGGGACATTCCTAGGTTCCGCCGGGGTCCGGGCGATCTGGGGCCTATGTTCCCAATTGCCACGCACCGCACGGGCCTCCGACGCCGCCGAACGCTATCGCGTCCTCGACCGCGGCAACCAGCGGGCCCGCGTCTTCCACGACGACGGCGATTATGAGGCGTTCGTCGCCCTGCTCGGCGAGGCGTCGGTCCGCGTCCCGATGCGGACGATCGCCTATTGCCTGATGCCCAACCACTTCCACCTCGTCGTCTGGCCCCCGGGCGACGGCGACCTCAGCCGCTGGATGCACTGGCTGCTGACGGCCCACGTCCGCCGCCACCTCCGCCATTACCGGTCGAGCGGCCACGTCTGGCAGGGCCGGTTCAAGGCGCCGGCCGCGCCGAAGGGCCGGGAGGGCGTTGCCGGGCCACCCGCCGTCGGCGGGCGGGGGCGACGATACTCAGCGGGGCCGCAGGATGTGATCATAGACGAAGTTCGCCACAGCCTCACCCTTAACGAGCCCCTCGTCCTGGTCGAACCGCCAGTGGACGCCCAGGTAGATCCGGCTGTCGTGGTTCTCGAGCTCGGCCTGGCCGAGGCTCTGGTAGGTCCTCGTCCTCGCGGGACGCACCAGGCCGTTCTGGTCCCGGGTGACGCCGTTGAACTCGTCGGACTGGAGGGAGAAGGCGATGTCGTCGCGGCCGAAGTAGCGGCGGAGGGTCTGGAACATCGAGGAGCCGATCGTCGCGTGCCCCGAGGTGTAGGACGGGAACGGCGGCGTGAAGTTGGTGCCGCTGTTGTTGTCGGCCTGGGCGCCGAGGGGCTCCCAGGTCGGGTCGGCGGCCGTCTGGGGATTGCCGTCGGTCGCGGCGTTGCGGATGCCCATGATCGGGCGCCAGAACTGGTATGTGTACTTGGAATTCCAGGCCGTGATCGCCGCGTCGGCCATCGTCAGATTGACAAGGGCGAAGAGGCGAGCGTTCTCCACGGGCGACGTGCCCATCCTGGCGGCCACCGCCCGCGTCACCTGGTTGTAGAGGCGGGGCGGCGTGCCGAGCTGGGGGGAGCCGTCGTAGGACCAGAAGATCCCGGTCTCGGTCTGCTCGGCCGTCCGGACCTGGCTGTCCTTGCGGCCGTAGGCATAGACTTCGTCGTAGGCCGCGGCGTACGCCGGGCTCTTCAGCCACCGGAGCCGCGAGGCCGGATCGACGCCGACGAAGCTCCCGGCCCGGAATTGGGCGCCCGAATGGATCGCGAACGGCCGGACCTGGCCCCAATCGGCGCTGAGAAAGCCCTGGTCGGGGTGCATCGGGTCGGGCTTGTGGTACCCGGGGGCGTCCACCGGCGTGTAGGGCCCGTCGCCCCCGGCCGAGCCGTCGTCGGCCCGATCGTGCAAGATCGCCCGCGCCGATTCGGTCCCGACGAGGAAGCCCTCGAAGACCGATCGCTCGTCGAGCCCGGCCAGCGCCCGGGCCAGCGCAGCGTCGAACAGCGGCTTCTGGGCGGGATACAGCGAAGAGAGCGACTCGTAGCCGGCGAACGCGACGGCGGCGGGTATCGACACATGACGGCTGAAGGGGATCTCCACAAGATAGGGCTCGGCCGACCCGTCGATCGAGTTCACCGCGTCGTAGATCGCCGCCTGGACGATCGCGAAGGCGCGAGACGTCCTCGTCGGGCCCTTCTGCTGGGGGGCGGCCACGACGGCGGGATCGAAGTCGTTGGCGTTCGCCTGGAGCATCACCGCGTTCCAGTACAGGACGGGGTCGCCCGACATCGGCGGCGGAGAGAGCGCCCGGACCTTCGCCGGCGGCAGCCCCTGGGCGAGAGCCGTCCCGGACGCTGCGGTCGCGAGGGACAGGACGAGTAACGTTAGCCTCAGATGTTGATTGATGTGAAACAAGGTGCGAACTCCTTGGCGGATGCCCCCGAGGGGAATCCTGGCATGGCGTCGTGTCAGGAACGGATCCCGTGCGGCCGAGTCATGGCCGAGAACAGACTAACCTGTCGGCGTGAGAGTTCGACAAATACCTGAGCATAGCGATGAGAACCGGTCAAGACCGGGACGGGCTACAGGGATCCCGAATGCACGGACGGTCAGTCGGCCTTCGCCTCGAGGACGGCCTTGAGGGCCTCGCGGAGCTGGTCGCCGAGGTGGGGGCCGCCGCCGACGAAGAGGCGGGCGACCTTGCCCTCCTTGTCGATGATGACCGTCTGGGGGATCGCGTTGGCCTCGTACTTCTGGGCCACGGCCCCGTCGCGGTCCAGCGCGACGGTCGGGTGCATCTTGTGCCGCTCGAGCATGGCGCTGATCTGCTTCGGGTCTTCCTGGAGGTTCACGGCGACGAGCTGGACGCCCCTGTCCTTGAACTCCTCGGCCACGGCCTCGACCTGGGGCATCGCCTGGAGGCACGGGCCGCACCAGGTCGCCCAGAAGTCGAGGAGCGACGACCTTGCCCTTGGCGTCGGCCAGGTGGAACGTCTTGCCGCCGAGCAGTTCGAGCGTGAAGTCGGGGGCGGGCTTGCCGACGAGCGGCGACTCGGTGCCCGACGACGAGCCGTCGGACTCGCGGGATCTTCGGCTCGGGTGCGCGTCGTGGAGCCGCCAGGGGCCGTAGGCGACCTGCGCCGCGGCCTGTTCGATCGCGCCGCCGACCAGGAGCTGGTCGACCTCGTCGAGCGCGACCCGGCAGTCGCCCAGCACGTCGCTCTTGCCGGTCACCGCGCCGTCGGCCATGAGGTTGGCGTTGAAGGTGAGCCGGATGCCGTCGCGGCGGAGCGGCCTGCACGCGGGTCGCGTCGACCGGCTCGGCGGCCTTCGCGGGGCCCTTGGCCTCATCGAGCTCGTCGGCGTGGAACCAGATGATCCGCCCGACTCGGTCGCGCGGGACCTCCTTCGTCTCGAGGTGGACCTCGACCTGGAGCTTCTGGTCGTCCATCGCCACGACCCGGCCGCGGAGGTAGTCGCCGTTGCGCGAGCGGACGAGGTGCGTCGGCGGGCTCCCCTTCTGCATCCGGGGCAGCGTGAGCAGACGCTCGCGCTTGGACCTGTTGAGGCGGAGCGCCGGCGGCTCGTCGCGGGCGAGCTCGACGGCCTTGATCTTCTCGTGGGGGATGAAGGTGCTCGTCGAGAGGGCCGACTTGAACGTGACCCCCTGCTCGTCGATCCGCGCGACCTCCGACGGGATGACGTCGCCCGTCCGCAGGTGGATCGCCAGGGCGCGGTGCTCGCTGGGGATGTCGAGGGCCGGGCCTGCGGCTGCCCGTCGCCGGCCAGGGCGTTGATGATCCGGGCACCGAGGCCGGCGGGCTGCGCCTGCCGCTGCACGACCACCCGCGCGCCCTGCCTGGTCGCCTGCAGCGTCTGCCTCGGCGGGGGCGGCGGCGGGTCCTTGAAGACGACCCGGCCGGCGAACCCGTGTCGGAGCGGGACGGCCGTCGTGCCGCCGGCCGGCTTCCAGGCCAGGCAGCTCGCGTCGCCGTCCTCGATGCCCTCGACCAGCGCCCGCGGAGCCACACGCCATCGCCCTCGAGCCGAGGGGTCGATGCGGGCTTCTCCTCGGGCGCCGGCGCCTGCCGCGGCGCCGCCAGAGACCGGAGACCGGCGACCGGGACGCGGACCGAACCGTCGACGCCGGGCACGTCCACCCGCAGGGCCCCGTCCTCGATCGCCTTCAGCTCGCCGCTCAGCCGCGAGCCGTCGGCGAAGCTGGCGCGGACGCCCCGCGGGGCCTCCTCGGCGGGGGGCGAGAGGAAGACGCGCGAGACCTTGTCGGCCGCGACCCGCGAATCGGAGTCCTTGCCCGCCTCGCGGACGACGTACTCCTTCGACGTCTCGTCGTAGCGGAGGAGCTTGCCGTCGAGGACTGAGCCGTCGACGCGGTGGATGCGGGCCTGGTCGGCGCGGGCGTCGCGCGGGGGGTCGCCGTCCCAGCGTCCGACGCGGAGCGACTCGAGCCGGACGTCGCCGTGCAGGTTCACCAGGCGGAGGTAAGTCTTGGCGGGCGGCGTGCCGTCGGGGATGGTCAGGTCGGCGAGAGCCTTGCCGCCGGGCGTGGAGACGATCATCCGGCCTCGGGGCTGGTCGAGGTCGACCTGGAGCTGGGCACGCCCCGGACCGTCGGCGACCTTCTGGATCGAGGCGACGTCGGCCTCGCGCTGGCCCTCGCGGTAGGCGACGAGATCGTCGCCCCAGACCTCGATGCGGAAGGCGCGCTTGAACGAGGCCTCGGTGTCCTCCGCGCCCAGGGCGAGGATGAAGTCGGGCTTCTTCGTCCAGGAGAGCTCGATCTCGATCGTCGCCCGGGGCGGCAGGGTGAAGTCGCCTCGGAGGGCCGCGCCCTCGACGTCGGTGGCGATCTGGCCCCCCTCCTCGCGCCAGGCCGCGATCGTCGGGGCGGCGGCGGGTGTGGGCGCGGGCACGCCCCCGGGCATGCGCACGGCCCTGGCGTTCATCGCGACGTTGATCCGCCGGCCGTCGGTGATCGCGTCGACCTTCGGCGGGACCTTCCAGCCGGCCAGGCCGCCGGGGCCGAGGTAGACCGCGTCGGCCCCGTCGCGCCAGCGGGAGATCCGGCGGAGCTTCGCCCTCGCCACCTTCAGCCGGCCGAAGCGGGGCGTCTCGATCGTCGCCGTGTCGTCGTCGAGGCCGGCGAGCGCGCCGAAGAGGACGTCGCCGCCGGCCAGCTCGAAGCAGAGGTCACCGGCCGGCTTCGGCGGGCTCGCGGGCAGCGGGAACGTGACCGAGCCGACGCGCTCGAGCGGAAACTCCAGCGGCCTCGCGAAGGCGCGCGATTCCCAGCGGATCGAGCCGGGCCTGTCCGAATCTTTCAGCGCGCCGGCGACGAAGCCGCCGTCGGCCAGGTGGAGCGCGGCCTTCTGCGGCGGGGCCGGGGCGTCGGCGGCGAGGCAGCGACCAGGCAAGGGCGGCCAGCCCGAGGCGACCCATCGACGAACGGCCTTGGTGTTCACTCATGGTCTTGCACCGCCTAGCGTTCGTAGATCGGCAGGAACCGGTAAGTTGAGCGCCAGGGCCAGCAGCGACAGCGACGTGCCGATCGCCGGGCCGAACTGGCCGCGGAAGCTGCCGTCGGCCTGCTGGGCCTGCTTGAGCTGGCGGACGAGCAGCTTGTTCCACTTCTCCCAGGCCGCGACGTCGCCCTGGAAGAGCGCCTGGGCCTGGTAGTAGCGGGCGTACTCGGCGTACATCATCGCCGGCTGCTCGAGCCGCTGCGTCAGGTAGTCGAGCGTCGCCTTGAACTGCGGGCAGGTCCTTGCGCCGGGCGACGGCGTAGACGAGCGTCGCGATCGAGATGCGGGCCAGCGATTCGCCGAAGCCGCCCATGCCGCCGGAGTAGGCGACCTGGCCGCCGGTCGAGGTCATCGACGTGTAGTAGGCGATCGCCTTGTCGATCGCCTCGTCGGGGACCTCGATCCCGGCGTTGCGGGCCGCGAGCAGGCCGACGAGGACGGCGCCGCTGACCGACGTGTCGGCGTCGTTCGGCGTCGGGCGAGTACCGCCAGGCGCCGAGCGGGTTCTTCTTCTGCGAGGTGATCGCGGCCCGGACGGCCAGCTCGAGCGCCTGGCCGATCGACCGCGGCCCCTTGCCGTCGGGCCAGAGGTTGCGCTCGTCGACGGCGCCATAGGCCTCGGCCAGGCCGAGCATGGCGAAGCCGTGGTGGTACATGCTGTGCCCGATGATGCCGGTGCGGCGTCCTGCGGCGTCGATGATGCTCCGGAGCGCCTTGCGGACGTTGTTGCTGTAGAGGCCGAAGTTGGGGTCCTCGCCCGAGGCGAGGAAGACCATCAGCGCCATGCCGGTGATGCCCGGCCCCTGGTCGTCCCCGCCGGCCCAGTCGCCCTGCTCGGTCTGGGTCTTGGCGAGGTACTGCAGGCCGCGGTCGTACATCTCGCGGACGTCGCGCGGGACGACCTCGCCGAACCGCTCGCCGGGGACCTGGGCCCGCGCCGAAGCGGCCGGGATCGCCACCGCGATTGCCAGGGTGGGGAGCATCCTTCGCGCGATCATGGCGTGCCTCGTCACTTCTTGGCCTCGGCCTCGTCGGGCAGGAAGCCGTTGGTCTTGAGATACGTCTCCAGCCCCTTGACCCCGTCCATCTGGCGGCGGACCTTCTTCCACTGGGCGTCTTCGAAGATCGGCCTGAGCTTGGCCTCGGGGATCTTCGAGGCGAGGAGCATGACGACCTGGTAGTCCTGGCGGCCGAACTTCCGCGGGGAACGGGTCTCGTCGACGATGACCTTCACGAGCCGCCGCCTCTGGTCGGCGGTCATGCCCACGTAGCCGTCGAGCAGGTTGACGGCCAGCTCGACCCGGGCGCGGTAGCGATAGGTCCGCTTCTCGCCGGCGACCTTCTCGAACCGCTCGGTCTGGGCCGGGTCGAGCGTCTTCGCGATCGACTTGGCGAAGATCGACCCCTCGCCGAACGGACCGGCGGCGATCGCCTGCTGGAGCGGCTGGATGTCCTGGAAGATCTCGTTGATCCGGTTCTGGTCGCCGCCGGTGGCCCGGAACTTCTTCTTCTTGTCGTCGTAGGCGTCGAGGATCCGCTTGAGGTCGCCCCGGCCGGCGAGCATGAGCTTCGCCCTCTGGGCGTCGGTCAGGCCGCACGCGCGGTCGAGCTCCTCGACCTGCATCGACAGCAGCGAGTCGACCGAGCTGCGGAACGTGCTGTAGTTGCGGCCGTTGCCGAAGACCCACTGATCGAAGTTCTCGTCCGTGTAGACGAACATGTGGGGATTCATCGCGCCGGCGGCCTCGACCTCGTCCTCATCGTCGTCGAACCCCTGCGCGTGGGCCGCCGGCGCGGCCAGCGCGAGCGCCAGCAGGGCCGAGGGCCAGGCGAGTCGGAGGAAGGTCGGGGTCGGGATCATCGCGGTCTCTCCGGGCGGGGCCGGGCCCCTACTTCTTCTGGGCGGGCGCCACCTTGACCGCGGGCACCGCGACCTTTGCCGCCGGCACGGCGGGGGCGGCCATCACGCGGCGAATCACCCCGTTCGCCGCGTTCGCGCCGTTCGGCGGCGGATTCTCCCTCTCGGCCTCGACGCGGGCCTCGATCAGGTCCCGGTCCTCCTGCGGATCCTCCTCCGGCAGCATGTTGCCGACGAACCCGAAGAAGAACGACTGGTTCGACCGCTGGCCGTGCCAGATGTCCCGCTGCTTGGGGTCGAGGTTCGGGACTACGACGTCGTCGGGGAGCCTCGGGAAGAACTGGTCGCCGTAGAGCAGCGTCTCGAGCGACTGGCACCAGGAGTCGTCCCAGTGCTCGGCCATCGCCCGGGCGATCTTCCCGCGCTGCTCGGGGTTGAGCAGCAGGTCCTGGTCGAGCTTGGCGACCAGGGTGCGGATGACGGCCTCGCGGCGGTCGGCGGTGCGCTTCTCCGACTCGGCCTTGTACCTCGCCGCCTGCTCGGGCGTCAGCCGCGGCGCGACGGCCCTGGCCATCCCGTCCTCGATCAGCCTCCGCGGGTCGGGGTACGAGGCCCGGCCGTTGCGGAACTGGACGGGCCGCCCCTGCACCTCGGCGTAGGCCTTCGACGCCTCCCGCAGCGCCTTCTCGCCCTCGCGGGCGATCTGCTTGCGCTGGTCGGCCGTCGGGGCGCAGATGGTCCGGATGAAGTAGTACTCGGCCCGCATCGCCGGCCGGAACTGCTGGGTGAACTGGCGGACCTGGGGCTCGAGGTTGCCCTGGGCCGGCAGGGCCTGGCGGACGACGATCTCCTTGACGGCGGCATCCCTCACGACCGCGGGATTCGCGAGCTTGATCATCGCCTTCTTGGGGAGGACGTTCACTTCGACCTTGACCGCCGTCTTCCCAACAACCTTCCCCTCGCCAAAGGCCTTCCGACGCTCACCGGCCTCCTTCTCCTGCGCCGGCGCGTCGGCCTTCTGAACCTGGGCGAGCAACAGCGGCGACGCCGGCACCGCGGAGGCGACGGCGGCCATGATCGCGTATTGGAAGGGCCGTCTCATGTGCCCGAACCGGGGCTCTCGGTTGTGCCGACCCCCCACCCTACCCTCCCCCTCAAGGGGGGAGGGTTCAAAGAGTCCCCTCCCCCCTTGAGGGGGAGGGTTAGGGTGGGGGGTGGTCGTCGGGCAGAGGCGTCTCATAGTGGGCTTTCCCCGCGAATCGCAGTCGGTCGCCTCATTGCCCGCCCGGCCGTTCCAGCCGGTTGAAGTACTCATCCAGCCCGGCGCGGAACTCCTCGGGCAGGACGGGCCCCGACTCGCCGGTCGCCTGCGAGACGCCGCGGTCCTCGCGGACTTCCTTCTCGTTCACGCCGCCGCCGACCAGGGCCAGGGCCGAGTCGTTGGTCGTGCCGCCGCCGCCGCCGCCGGGCGTCGAGCCGCCGCCGCCGCCGCCCTTGGGGTTGATCCGCTTGCGACTGCAGCAGCAGCTCGATCGCCTCGGTCTCGGCCGCGATCGCCGGCGCGCCGGTCTCGGGCGTGGCCGAGGATGCCGGTCGCCTCGCCCATCACCTCGGCGACCTGCGCCGAGCAGGCCGATCTCCTTGGCGAACTCGCTCTCGCCGTCGGGCAGCTCGCGGATCCGCTCGCGTGACCTTGTCGATCCGGTCCTGGAGCCCGTCCTGGGTGCTCGGAGAGCTTGCCGGCCTGCTGCTTGTACTCCTCGGCCTCGAGCGCCGGGCCGGGCCTGCTCGGCGACGCGGGTCTCTTCGCGGAGGTTGACCTCGGCTTCGAGGATCTGGAGGACTTCCAGGACGATCGACGGCGGCAGGCTGTCGCTGCGACTTGCGCCCGGGCAGGTGCCGCCGCGACGCCGGATCGACCAGGTCCTCGGCCCAGCGGTCGAGCGTGTCCGACCAGAACTCGCACTGGGCGATCGAGACGCCGTTCTCCTTCTTGAGGTCGTCGCCGAGCTGCCGCAGGCCGCCGATGACGTCCTGCTTCCGCATCTCGTCGAGCACGGTCTTGAACTGCGACGAACTGCCGGCGCTCGAAGTAGGCCTGCATGTCGTCCATGATGCAGCGAGACGTCCTGGCTGCCCTTGGCCTCCTGCTCGGCCATCTCGCCGAGGACCTTCGCCGGCGTCGCCGCCGACCTGCTGGCGCGGCGACGCCGAACGTGTCGCCGACCTGGTCGCCGATCCGGCCGCCGATCTTGTACTGGAGCCGCGAGGCGGCCTTGAGCCGCTTGACCAGCGTGCTCCCTTCGAGGTTGGCCAGGACGCGGTTCAGCTCGTCGGCGATCTTCTCGAACTCGGCCAGCAGGTCCTGCTGCTTGCGCGACGGCCTCGTCCATCGCTTCTGCTCGGCGGGGCTGCTCGGGCTGGGGCTTGTCGCTCGGCTTGCCGGCCAGCGGTCGTCACCGGCAGCGCGCAGCGGCGCCGGCGGCTTGCTGGGCGGCCGGGCTTGCCGGCTCGGCCGGCTTCTCGTGCGGCGAGTTCTGCGACGACTCGCGGTCGACGACCGGCGGGACGGCGGCTCGGGCTCGGTTGCTTCTCGGCGTCGGCTCGGACGGCTTGCCCGGCGCCGCCGGCCCGGACCTGCCCGGCCGATCGGCGCCGTTGTCGGTCGGCGCGGTCGCGGCCACGGCTCGGCGGCCTGGCGCGGCCTGCTTGAGCAGGTCGGCGACCGACGGCATCCGGTTGCCGGAGATGTCCTTGAGGATCTGGAGCATCTCGGCCCATTTCTCGAGGTGGCCGACGCCGAACTCGGGGTTGCGCATCGCCTGCTGGACCAGGTCCTCGCCCGACGACGACCAGGCCCGAGAGCCGCCGGCCGTTGGCCCGCTCGGCCGCGGCCTGGTTCTCGATCCGCCGGCGGGTCTCGGGCTGGTCGAGCTCCTCGGCGCGACAGGGCCCGCAGCTGCTTGTTGGTCTCGTAGCAGCTGCATCTCGCGGTCGCGGACCTCGAGCGACTGGCGGTGCCACTTGCTCAGCTGCTCGGTGAGCCAGATGGCGTGCTGCTCGGCGTTGAGCACGTAGAAGCGTGTACGTCGGCGAATAGACCCGCGGCCGGCCGGGGAGATAATCCTCGACGAAGACCCGGACGCTGATCGGCTGCGGCTCGATCCCCAGCGACTTGGCCGAGAACGTGCCGGCGACCTCGAGCGTCTCCTTGTCGTGCCCGCCCGCCGCCAGGATGCGCTCGCCCTGCGGCCGGGCGTCTTGACGACCGGGTTGTCGACGCCCTTGCCACTCCATGCCGACGCGCTTGACGCCGAAATCGTCCTGGGCGCTGGACCTTGAAGCTGAGCAGCTCCGAGTCGAGCACGACCTTCTGCCGCGGCAGGTCCTCGCAGGCGAGCGACGGCGGCCTCGTCGTCGCGGCCGGTGATCGCCAGGGTGAACGGCTCCTTGCCGGCCAGGCCGAACGTGTCCTGCCAGCGGAACTCCATCTTGCGCGGGCCGTCGACCGGCGATCGCGGGCGCTGTCGACCGTCGGCCCCGCGGGCGTCGCGCGGCTGGCCGTCGACCTTGGCCGCTGCCAGCTCGCGGCTGGCGGTGGCGGCGAAGGTCGCCTGGCTCCCCTTGACCAGCGAGATCGCGCCGCCGCGGACGTCCTTGCGCTGCGACGCTCCGGGCGGCCGAGGTATTCGGGCAGCGTGACGTCGGCGACGACCGAGGTCAGCTCGGGCCGGAGCGTCGGCTCGATCCGGACCCGCTGCGTGGCGTCGCCGATCCGGACGTCGAGCCAGCCGGCGTCGATCTGCGGCGGGCAGGCTCGAACTCGTAGCGGCCGTCCGCGAGCGGCGCGGCGACCGGCGGCTGGTCGCCGAGCCGGGCCGTCGCCTCGCGTCGGGCCGCCAGACGGTGCCGTCGGCGAGCTTGGCCGGCGACGCGTGAACGGCTCGCCGTGGGCGACGACCATCCGGTCGGGCAGCGGCTCGAGCGCGGCGAACGTGTAGCGCGGCGTGTCGCCCCAGGGCGCGAGGAGCCGCGCCCAGGCGTTGCGCGGCCGCGGCCGGGAAGACCGCGAACAGGCCGATCGCGAGCGACGACCGGCACGGCCAGCGACGCCCGGCCCAGAGCCGATGCCGCGGGCTCGGGCACGGCGTCGCGGAAGTCGCGGCTCTGCGGCGTCCTCGGCGACCTGCGCGGATCGCCGCCTCGCAGAGCGCCCGCGAGCGGGCCTGCTCGGAGTCGTTGCGGACCAGCTCGATGATGCCGAGCAGCTGGTCGCCGATCCTGCGGGTGCTTCCGGCGCGAGCAGCCGCGCGAGCTGCTCCAGCCGCCGGTTCCGCCAGACCCAGCGGTGCAGCGGCCAGCGGGCACCGCGGCGCAGCCGACGACCGCCGCGACGAACAGGCGTCGCGCGGAGCCAGGCCGGCGTGTCCCAGCACGCGGTCGAGCAGCGAACATCAGCAGGTAGGCGGCGACGACGCCGAACGCCGCCGCGCAGGCGGCCTCGACCATCTTGATCGTCCAGACCCGGCGGCGGAAGTCGTGCAACTGCTCGCCGGAGCGATCTCGGGCAACTGCAACCGTTCGTGCGTCCGGGCGATGCTCATGTCGACCTCACGTCGCGTAGGAACCGCGGGATACCGACGATGCACGTCGGACGACGCAACCGTCCTACTATACAAGACCGATGACCTTCCGTCCTACCCAGAAGACCCCCAGCAGCCGCGATCAGCGCCGCCCGCGACCACCGGATGGCTCCAGAGCTGGACCCGGCGGACCGACGGCGGCGGCTCGGGCAGCTCGGCCAGCGACGCGGACGACCTCGTCGAGCTTGTCGGCCTCGACGACCTTGCCGCCGCGTGACGCGGGCGATCTCCTCCAGGACCTCCGGCCGGGCCGGCCGGCCGACCCGCTCGGCCGCGACGCCCTGCACGAAGAACGAGGTCTCGAGCGTCGCGCCGGTCTGCTTGCAGGACGAGCGTCGACCTTGTGCTTGCCCGGCTCCTCGGCGGTGAACCGGCCGGTGAACACGCCCCACTCGTCGCCGGCCGAGGTGAAGCCGGACCAGCTCCGGCCTTGCCCGACGGGGCCGTGATCCGCGCCGTGACCTCGCCCTCGTGGAGCGGCTCGCCGCCGCGCTCCATCACGTTGGCGTGCAGGGCGAGCGTCTGGTTCATCTTGCGGCTGGTCGGGCGACGTAGTAGAGCCGCATCGTCTCGCCCTTGGCCATGTTCCGCTGATAGGCCATCCAGCGCACCACCTGGCCCCAGAAGCGGTAGTGGTACTTGTCCTCGACCCCCTTCCGCCACCGCCAGGCGCCGTCGGTCCCCATGAACAGCACCTTGCCCGCCCCGAACGTCCGGGTGACCAGGAGCGGCAGCCGGCCGAACTCGTTCGAGCGTCCTTGTGGACGCGAGCACCTCGCTGCCCGCCTTGGCCCGGAGCACCGGCGGCGTACCACTGGAAGCCGGGCAGGCCCTCCCAGACCTCGGCGTTGTCGTCCTGCGTGTCGGCCAGCTTGGTGAGCAGGCTGCGGCGGCCCGAGCTCGGTCAGCTCGAAGTGGCTCGGGCGTCCGCGAGCCCCAGCCGCCCGGCTGCGACGGGTCCAGCACGACCGGGCAGAGGTCGCCGAGCTCGGTGTCCAGCAGCGAGAACTGCCGGCCCTGCGAGCCCGGCATGAAGACCAGCCCGCTCGCCTGATGCTCGACCAGCCCCTTGAGCAGCCGGCATTGCTCGGCCGTCAGCTGGCCGTCGTCGACGCCGACGTCGCCCAGGAAGACGACGTCGAACTTCGACAGCTCGTCGAGCCCGGCCGGGGAACTGCTTGATGTAGTCCTTGTTGCCGCCGCCCGGCTTGCTCAGGCCCGGGATGGAAGAGCAGGCACGAGAGCTCGACGCCCGGGTCGCGCGACAGGGCATTGCGCAGGTAGCGGTACTCCCAGCGCGGGTACGACTCGACGACCAGGACCCGGAGCTTCTCCTCGCGGATCGCGATCGGCGCGCGTCAGCGTGTTGTTGTCGGCCAGCGATCTCGTCGGGGTGCTTGGGGACGTCGAGCGTGAGCGGTGAAGTCGCCGGTCGCCTTCGGCTTCCAGACGACCCAGTCGCTGGTCCGGCCCATCGGGGCGATGCGGACTTCCTTCGGTGACCTCGTCGCCGTCGGACGTCTTGCAGCGTGACGGTCGTGACGTACTCGCGCGGCAGCGAGCTGTCGATCGTGAACGGGATGCGGACCGACTTGCCGGCGACGCCGAAGGTCGGCACGTCGAGGCTGAGGAGCTCGACGTCCGGCAGCCGGGTGCGGCTGCCGACCGGCACGGCGAAGACCGGCACGCCCTTGATCCGCAGCTTCGGGCGGCGGCCTGCACCGGCGGCGGGCCCTCGTTCCAGTCGCCGTCGGAGGCCAGCACGATCCCGCGCAGGTTCGCGACCTTCTCGGGCGCCCTGGCGAGCGGCTCGTTCAGGTCGGTGCCGTGCCCGGCCTTCGCGGCGCGAGAACGGCTGGATGACGACGTTCATCCGCTCGCGGAGCCGGCTCCAGGACGACGGGCTCGATCGACCGGCGCGATCGCCTCGCGGCGGGTCGTCGCCGCGGCCGTCGGCTGGTCGGCGCGCGACGACGTCGCGGGTCTCCATGCTCGGCGAGGCGTCCCAGAGCACGGCGATCGCCGGCTTCTCCTCGGGCCGGAACTCCTCGACCCATTCGGGCTGATTGAGCAGCACGGCGCCGCAGCGCGACGAGCGCGAGCCGGAGCAGCTCGAGCAGTCCGATCCCGCGGCCGGTAGCCGCTCCGCCGCCAGGCGACGAAGCAGAGCCCGGCCGTGACGAGCACGACGAGCGACCGACGCGGCGACCGACCACGGCGTCCAGAGGAACGTGAGCGATCGGGAGACGCTCATGACAGGGCCCCCGCGGCGGCCCGGCGCCGGCCTGGGCTTCGGCAGGCAGAGCGCCGGCCTCGACCACCAGCGCCACCATCATCGCGACCAGGAACAGCCGCCAGATCTCCTGGATCAGCGAGCCGATGCTGCCCGGCCCGGTCGTCGACGCGGGCGAAGTCGAGGCCCTGGAACAGGTCGGCCACGCGGTCGTCGGCCAGGACCGGGGCCGAGTCCTCCGCCGGCCGATCGGTTCACGGCCAGCAGCCGGTCGCCCGACGGCGTAGACGCCGCGGCTGGAGCGGCGTACTCGGTCGAGATCGCCTCCGTCGGCGCCGGCGACCCGCTTCCACGTCGTCGGGTCGTCGCCCGGGCGGCGTCGCCGGCGACGAGCTGCCGCGTGTTGCCCAGGACCGCCGCCCCGGCGGCCAGCGCCCGCTGCACGAGGACGTAGAGGACGACGCCGTCGGTCGCCAGCGACGAATCGCCCGCCGCCGGCGTCGTCGCGCAGAAGTAGACGCCGCCGCGGTCGGTCGTCGACCCGGGCCAGCAGCGGCGCGCCGCCCTTGAGCGTCGCCAGCGGCGTCAGCTCGCCCGCCAGCCCGCACGCTCCGGCGGACCTGGAGCTGGCCGACCGGCAGCGGCCGCGCCGCTCTGCGTGTTGGCCAGCAGGTCCTGATCGCCCCGCCAGCTCTCGACCGGCGACCTCGGCCTTCGGCTCCTGCCCAGGTCGTCCAGCGGACGCCGAGGAACTCGCCGCCGCCCGGCGCCCGCGGCGGGAAGAAGATCGACCGCCCGCCGCGCTCGACGAACGCCCGGACCGGCTTCGCCGCGTCGCCCTCGGGCAGCGGGGCCTGCCAGAGCAGCAGCGACGACCGTCGTCCCAGTCGACCGCCGGCCAGCTGGTCGCGGCGCGACGACCTCGGCCGTGCACGCGACCGCCGGGTCGGGCGCGATCGACGCGGCCAGCTGCAGCGGCCGGGCGGCCGTCGGCGTCCTCGGCCACGACGATCGGCCCGCCGCGGCGCGGGCCGGTCGAAGACGAACTAGAAGTCGTTGTCGGCCGGGTTCGCGTCGGCCGGGATCGAGACCCTGCCCCAGCCCCGCTCGCGGCCCTGCTCGAGCGGGATGCGGTGGTCCTTCAGCTCGGCCTGCGGGCCCGGCCATCTCGACCGTCGACCTCGGAGCGCGCCCCGTCGATCTCGAACTGCACGGGGACCGACTCTCGCGCCGTCGCCGCCCCCTCGCGGGTCAGCCGGAGCGAGACCAGCAGCTCGGCGCCGTCGCCGGCCTTCTGCCGGCGGACGTCGGTCACCCGGACCGACGAGGTTGCCGCGGCGCCGTCTGGGGATAGGCGAGCAGGTGGAACCGGACGCCCTGCGGGAACTCGAGGAACGCGTCCCGCAGCGCCTGCCAGCGGCCGCTGTCGGCGTTCCAGTCGTTCTGCGCGGAGGTCGGAGCAGATCCAGATCTCGGTGCGGCCGGCCTTGTTGGCCCGGATGTAGTCGCGGGCGGCCTGCGAGCATCGCCGGGATGTCGGCCGAGGCGCTCGACGGGCTCGGCGCCGGCGCAGTTGCAGCAGCGCGTCGGCCGACTCGAGCTCGCGGGCCGTGTTCGTCGCGCTTTCGATCAGGACCCACCGCGCCGAGCCGAGCGTCGTCGAGCGTCCGCGACGAGCTGGCGCCGGCCCGGTCTCGAGCTTCGAGCCGCCGCCGCCCGGCCCCGGTCTGCTGCATGCTCGGCGAGCGGTCGAGCAGGACGATCGTCGTATCGGCCCGGCCGCCCGCCGGCCAGGCCGAGCCAGCCGCCGGCCAGCGGCCGGCTGACGGCGAAGATCAGCGCCGGCGATCGCCAGCATCCGGAACGCCATGATCAGCCACTGCCGGAGCCGGGCATAGCCGCGCGACATCCGGTTCGCCGCCAGCAGGAACATCATCGCCGCCCAGCGGACCGTCTGGTACCGCCGCTGGTTGATCAGGTGGATGATGATCGGCAGCGCGACCAGCGGCAGCGCCGCCAGGAGCATCGGCTGGAGGAAGCTCATCGGCACCCCCTTGCGACCGCGTCCGCCCGACCAGGAACCGCATCAGCACCTGCTCGTAATCCTCGTCGATCGACGACCCGGTGATAGTCGACGGCCGACTCGAGCACGACCTGCTGCAGGCCGTCGAGGTAGCCGCCGAGCGCCTTGTGGTAGCGGTCGGCGATCTCGTTCGGCTCGGCGAAGATCGACGGGCCCGCCCTCCATGTCGAGGAACCGCATCGGCCGGCGGAAGTCGAAGCCCAGCTCCTGCGGGTCGAGCAGGTGGAACACCGCCACGTCGTGCTTGCGGAACCGCAGGTGCTGGAAGCAGCCGCGGAGCAGCTCCGGCTCGACGAACAGGTCGGAGAGGATGACGATCAGGGCCCGCTGGCGGATCGTCTCGGCCAGCTCGTGCAGCACCGGGGCGAGCTGCGTCTCGCCCTGCGGCTTGGCCTGCTTCGAGGACGTCGAAGACCGCCATCAGGTGCGCCGGGTTGCGCCGCGGCGGGATGTTGCGGACGATGCCCTTGGCGACGCACGCCAGGCCCGACCGCGTCGCCCTGCTGCAGCGCCAGGTAGCCGAGCGCGCCGGCGATCTCGCCGGGCGTATTCGATCTTGGTGACGCCGGTCGAGCCGAAGTCCATCGAGCCGCTGGTGTCGAGCACGAGGCAGCAGCGCAGGTTCGTGTCGGCCTCGAACTCCTTGACGAAGAACCGGTCCGACCGGCCGTAGGCCCGCCAGTCGAGCCGCCGGAGGTCGTCGCCGGGGACGTATTTGCGATACTCGGCGAACTCGACGCTCGACCCGCGGTGCGGGCTGGGATGCCGGCCCGAGACGCTCCCCTGCATCGGCCGGCGCGCGAACAGCGGCACGCCCGCCAGCCGCGACAGGACGCTGGGGTCGAGGAAGCTCCGGGGCTGGCGGTCGGGGAACATCGAGCGGCGTGCCTCGGGATCGTCGGTCGAGGCGCGAGTCCGAGCGTCGAGGTCCGAGTCTCGGCTCGATCGGCCGCCGGCTCGACCGAGGCGGGCCTGCCGGCGTTCAGGACGATCAGTGCTCGGCCTCCGTCTCCTCGACCAGCCGCCGGACGATCTTCTTGGCGTCGATCCCCTCGGCCTGGGCGGCGAAGGTGGTGATGACGCGGTGCGTCAGCACCGGCGCGGCGACCTCCTGGACGTCTTCGAGCCGCACCATGTAGCTGCCGAGCAGGGCCGCGCGGGCCTTGGCGCCCAGGATCAGGTACTGCACGGCCCGCGGGCCGGCCCCCCACGAGACCAGCGGCTTGAGCCACGCCGGGCGCCGTCGAGTCGCTCGGGCCGCGTCTTGCGGACCAGCCGCGCCGCGTAGGTATAGATGTGGTCCGGCACCGGCACCCGGCGGACCAGGCTCTGGTGCCGGATGATCTCCTCCGGCGTCAGCAGGTGGTCGAGGCGTCGGCAGGGCGTCGCCGGTCGTCGTCCGGGCGATCTGGATCTCCTCGGCCTCCGACGGGTAGTCCAGCTCGATCAGGAACATGAACCGGTCGAGCTGCGCCTCGGGCAGCGGATAGGTCCCCTCCTGCTCGACCGGGTTCTGCGTGGCCAGCACCAGGAACGGCGGCTCGAGCTGGAACGACCTTGCCGACGCACGGTGACGTTCTGCTCCTGCATCGCCTCGAGCATCGCCGCCTGCGTCTTCGGCGGGGCCCGGTTGATCTCGTCGGCCAGCACGATGTTGGCGAAGACCGGGCCGTGGACGAACTGGAACTCGCGCCGGCCGTCGGCGTCGTCCTGGAGGATGTCGGTGCCGGTGATGTCCATCGGCATCAGGTCGGGCGTGAACTGGATGCGGCTGAACTTCAGCGACATCGTCTCGGCGAGCTTGCTGACCAGCAGCGTCTTGGCCAGGCCCGGCACGCCCATCAGGAGCGCATGGCCGCGGGCGAACAGGCAGATCGCCAGCCGCTCGATCGACGTCGTGCTGGCCGACGATCACCCGGCCCAGCTCCTTCCGGAGCCGGGCATAGACGTCGCGCAACTGGTCGATCGCCTGGACGTCGTCGTCGCCGAGCGAATCCGGAATCCGCGCAGAGGCGGACTGCGTCATAGGAGCACTCCCCAGGTCTCGACCGATCGGCGTCCGTCCCGAATCCCCGCCCCTATGACGTTCGTCGGGCAGCAAGACTTTATTCTTAGACGATCGAGAAGGCCGTCGCTACAACGAAATTCTTAATTTCCCCGATCATTCCGGTGCCCGCCGCCCGCGAACCATGTGGCGCGGCGGTCGCCCTGGAGGCGGAGGCCCTTCCAGAGCGAGCTCACCTCGCCGATGTGCTGGACGAGGCTCGGCGTCGGATAATACACCGGCACGCCGTGGTCCGCCGCCCATTGGCCGACGCGCCAGTCGATCTCGGCCAGGTTGTGCCGGGTCTTGCTCCAGCGGTGGAGGACGACGTCGCGGTCGGCGAGGAACCGCTGGGCCGCGTCGCGCGGGAAGACGAAGGCCAGCGCGCACCAGATCCAGACCCCCTCGAACGCCCGCCACCCAGGCTCGGGCCGCGTGTAGGCCCGCGAGCAGAAGAGGGACGCGATTCCCGGCCGTCGGCCGGGCCAGAGGACGCGCTCCAGGTAATCGCGGACGTCGAAGTCGGCGAACAGCGAGTCGTCCTGGACAATCATGTAGGCGTCGGCCTCCGGATCGCGCATTAGGAGCTCGCCCAGGGCCAGGTAGTAATTCGGCCAGGCGCCGATCTGCGGCCGGCGGTCGGTCCGCGGCAAATGGGCAGCGGCTGCGGGGACGGTGACGTCGCCGTCGACGAAGAGCCGTGGACGATCCCAGCCGGCCTTGGCCAGGCTCGCCAGGCAGTCGGCGAGGGTCGGCACGGCGCGGGCGCGGTCGTCACGCCGACGGACCAGATCCGCACCTCGGGGCCCGAGCGCCGGCGGGGCGCGGGAACAATCCGGTCGAGCGTCGAGCCCCCGGCGGAGACACCCGGCGGCGCGTCGCGACAGTCCTCTTCCGTGGGGACGCTCTGCGCGGCCCAGCGATTCAATTCTTCGGCCCAATCCCGGTCGCAGCCGGGCACGCCCCCCTGCCCCACGATCCGCGACGAGAGGTCGTAGAGCAGCGACGCGACGACCGGGTTGAGGTCGGACTCGGAAGGCGGAAAGCCCCGGCAGCAGGCCTCGCACGCGTCGCGGGCGACGTCGCAGAGCGATCCGTCCGCGACGCCCGTCAGCCTCGCCAGCAGGCCGCACCGGGCATCACCGTCTGTTGCGAGATGCCTGTAAGAACAATCCTCGACGCGTCGGTTCATCCCTGCTCTCGCTCGGCTAGGGACCTCGGCTTGGACGACCCCAGGCACCCCTCCGAGGCCCAGCGGTTCTCAACTGAGCTCCCGCCTCTCTCAGTACACGGCCAGCCCGTCGTTCAGCGCCGGCAGCGCCCGCTCCCACGAATGCTCGCGCTCGATGAACGCCCGGGCGCGGCGGCTCGCCTCGGCGATGTCCGACCCGTGCAGATCATCGAGGATGCGAACGAGCTCGGCCACGTCCATGAGGTTCGAGGCCACCGGCTGCTCGAGGTGGATCTGGATGACCTCCGACCCGACCGTCGGGATTGCCGCCAGGGGCCGGTACTCGTTCATCGGCGGGGCGTCGGTCGTCACCAGCGGCATGCCGGCGGCCTGGCATTCGAGGAGCTGGAGCCCGAGGCCCTCGAAGTGGCTCGGCTGGACGCAGACGTCGCCGTCCTCGTAGAGCCGCCGGTTGTCGTCGGGCGCGGGGCGGAGCTCGATGTTGCGCGGCAGCCTCGGCAGCTTCCGATGCTGCGAGTAGACGATGAAGGGCAGCCGCGGCGCCGCGCGGGCGGCGGCGACGATCAGCTCGAGCCCCTTCCGCCCGTAGGACGTCATCGATCCGTCGAGCCGCCGGCCCGGCTTGCCGCCCCAGCCGTTGGCGAAGACGAACCGCTCGCATCGGTCCCTCTGCACGAAGCGGAAGCGATCGGCGTCGACCGGCCAGGGGACGAGCCGCGTCTCCCAGCCGAAGCCGTACCGCCGGCGCCAGTCGAGGACCAGCGCCTGGGTGTGCCGGGTCGGGCAGATCATCAGATCGACATAGGAGAGCCAGTCGAGCCGCGGCCCCAGCCACTCCCAGTTCGGCACGCACGCGACGCCGACCTGCATCTGCCGCGCAAGCTGCGCGAGGCCCGCGATGTACGGCCGCTCGACGAACAGGACCCAGTCGAGCCCGGCGAGCCACTCGCGGATCGTGCCCGGCTCGACGCGCCGGCCCACGCGATCGACCCGGCACCCCGCGTCGCCGTCGACCGGGTCGGGGCAGTACGGATGCGGCGGGACGAGCCAGCGGTCGACGCCGAGATGCCGGGCCAGGTCGTGGTTCTGGTAGCCGAGGCCCGTCTGCGTATTCCACCCGACGAGTCCGACGCGCCCGCGGCTCCGCGCGGGCGGGGTCCATGCGGCGATCCTGTCGACGCTCGCGACGGCGTCGGCGAAGACGCGGCGGTCGGGGCCCTGCTTGAACAGCGACGAGAGCATGCCGATGTGCTGGACGAGCGACGGCGTGTGATAGGCGATCGGCGTCCCCCGCCGCGCGGCCCAGGCGGCGAGCACGGCGTCGTCGGCCTTGCGGCCCGAGCGCACCTCGCGCAGCGCGTGCGGGTCGGCGAGGAAGACCTCGAGGACGTCGCGGCGGAAGGCCAGGGCCTGGGCGCCATAGACTCGGTAATATCCGGGCGAATGGAGCCGCCAGCCCGCACGGTCGCCGGCATGAGCCCTCGGCGTGAAGAGCGAGACCAGGCCTGACTCGAGCGGCCAAAGCTCAGCTTCGCACCACGCCTTCAGCCCGGCCGCCGCGACGACGTCGTCCTGGAAGAGCGCAATGCATCCGGCCGCGGGGTTGTCGCGGTAGAGCGTCGCGAGTGAATTGTAGAAATTGGCGAAGTTCCCCAGCCGGCCCGGGTGGACGTCGACGCGATGGCGGCCGGCCTCGGGCGGAAGCCACGAGCCGGGCTCGGCGAAGATCCGCACGGGGCCGAACCCGCCCGCCTCGAGGCCGCGGAGCGTCAGGTGGAGCGTCGGCGCCGGCCTCGGCGCCGTGATCACGCCGACGGCCCAGCCCAGGTCCGTGCGCCCCACGCCATTGGAAGGGACAGCCTCGGGCGGGAAGCAGCGGTCGTCGATCGCGGCGTGGACGACGCCCAGGTGGCTCACGATCCGCTCGCGGACCGACCGCGCCCGGTCGGCGTCGCAGCCCGCGACGCCCCCGGCGCGGAGGATCGCGCCGGCCGCCTCGAAGACGAGCGAGGCGACGACCGGGTTGACGTCCTCGCCCGGCAGCAGGCTCCGGCAGCACGCCTCGCAGGCGTCGCGGCCGACGGCGGCGAGCGCCGGGTCCTCGGCACCCGTGATCCGAGCGACGACGTTGCACGCCGCGCGGCCCGGCCCGTCGTCGGGACCGAGCGGCGCGCGGGACGGGCAGTCTTCGGGTCGTCGGCTCATGGGGGACCTCGACGGGCCGCGGTCGGACTTCGCGCGGCCCGCCGGGCCTCGACCTCGCCGCCCACGCTCATCGGGCAGGGGCCGATTCTTTCTTGATGACCTGGCCCTCGTAGGCACCGTGGAGCGTCGGCGACGACGGCTCGTAGCCGGGCGCGCTCAGGTCGGCCTCCAGCTCCCAGCGGCCCGCGCGGTAGACGTAGATCGCATAGCCGGCCGGCGAGCCCGCGACGCCCCTGAAGGTCGGGGAGTGATGGCTCGTGTGTTCGTCCTCGTCGCCGTACCCCTCCCTGGCCACCAGCCCGAGCCGCATCCTCCTTAGCTCCATCGCCATGAAGACCTGGGCCGATCCCGAAGCCACCAGGGCGATCACGACCAACATCCCGAGCGCGCTATCCACGTCGATACCTCCCGAGGCAAGTCCCTCGTCGTCCCCGGCCGGCGACGTGGCCGCCGCCTCACGGCCCGGGTTCGACCCTCACGATGCGGAAACCGTGATTGCTGTAGTCCTGGGAGACCTCGATCCACTCCGGCATCCCGGAGCGGAGGAATCTCGCGGTCGACTTGTAGCAGCCGCCGCGGAGCCCGGCGAGGAGCTCGTCCTTCGGCGAGTAGACCAGCTCGCACCACTCGTGGACGTTGCCGTAGATGTCGAAGAGCCCAAGCGGGCTGGGCCGGAGCCGGCCGACGGGCCAGACCCGCTCGTTGCCGTTGCGCGACCACCAGGCGTAATTCTCGAGGTCGGCCGTCGAATTCCCGAAAAACCGGCTCGTCGTCGAGCCGGCCCTGGCGACATACTCCCACTCCTCCACCGTCGGCAGCCGGTATCCCCTGCGCCAGAGATAGTCCTTGGGGAGTTTCTTCCTGATCTCGTAGTCGATGTCGTCGATCGGCGGATAACCCCGCTCCGACTCGGCGATCCCCTCCTGCTCGTTCAGCCAACGGCAGTAGCGGACCGCGTTGTACCAGGACACGAAATTCACCGGGCAGTCGTGCTCGGGTGAGCTCTCCGACGTCGGGAGGTCGGCCCTGTAGCGGTCGAACTGCTCACGCGTGACCTCGTGGGCGCTGATCGCGAACGTATAGTTGATCTCCCGCTCGTTCTGACCCCAGTCCGCGCTCTCATCGCCCGGGCCGCGCTCGTGGTCGGCGAAGCCGAACAGGAACTTGCCGGGCCTGGGGATGACGATCATCGTGTGGAGCTGGCGGGTGATGTACCAGCCCCGCTTGCCCCGCGGCGCGCCGGCGAGCTTCTTCTTCGCCGCGGCGACCCGGTCGCCGAAATCCCAGCGATTCAGGACCCATTCGGCCGCGCCGTGGACCCCGCCGTCGGGGTCGTCCTCGTAGAGGGCGACGAGCCGGTCGGCGGCGCGAAGGCGGTCGGACTCGGAGAGGCCGGACTTCATCGGCTCGAGGCCGATCAGGATCGCCTGCCGGACCGAGCCTTCCGTCTCCTGCGAGACCCGGTCGAGTAGCGCCTCCCAGCCAGGCGATCCGATGGCGACCCGGTCGATGAGCCGGGTGCGGAGCCTCGGATCCTCGGAGTGTCGCAGGAGCGGCCAAAATGCCTCCTCGCGCCCGAGCTTGCGGAGGACCTCGGCCGCGTTGGCCTGGCCCCCGATGGCGTGCTCGTTCTTCGCGTCGGCCTCGAGCGGGACGCGCCGGCTGACGACCTCGGCCAGGTGGCCGACCAGCTCGTCGCGGCGCCGCTGGAGCTGGGGGAGGAGGATCGCGAGCTGCGCCGGCGTGGCCTCGAGGACCAGCCCGGTCAGCGCGTCGGCGTCGAGGTAGCCGCCGTCGCCGTTCGCGAAGCTCGCGAGCACGCCGGCGGCCAGCGACCGGGCGCCTTCGGCGAGGGATGGGTCGACCGCGCCCTCGATCAGCGGCGCCTTGAGGCTCTTCCGCACCGGGCGCAGGACGTCGACCCACGGGTTGACGAGCAGCGGGTCGGTCTCGAGCAGCGGGCGGACGACGGGCCTCGCGATCGAGTCCCATCGGGCGTCGTCGGGCTCGTAATCGGCCAGCGCCAGGGCCGCCGCGAGCCGGGCCCTCGGCGACGCCCCCGGGTCGGTCGCGTGGCGCCAGAGCCTCGGCGCGACCCGCGCACGCCAGCGGCGGAGCTCGCCACGGATCGCGGGCTGCTCCTCGCTGTCGGCGAGGAGCAGGCGATCCGCCAGGTAGTCGAGGCCGACGGCGCCGTGGCGGGCCAGCGCGAGGTAGGCGCGGGCCTTGTGGTCCGGCGGGCTATCCTCGCGAGTCGCGACACGCTCGACTTCGCCCCTCCAGAGCTCGGGCCGGGTGCCCATCCGGTCGAGGTGCGCGGGAAGCGATCGCCAGCCGACGTCCCAGAGGCCTTGGACCTGGAGCCGGGCGTCGCTGCGGTGCCACTGGTCCATGACGAGGGAGCGGGCCCCCAGGGCCGCGACCGCGACGGCGGCGACGGCCGTCGCCAGCAGGCCCGAGCGGATCAGGTGATGCCGCGAGGCCGCCCGCATCATCCGCCGCTGAGGGTCGGTCCACTCGGCGCGGGGCGTCAGCGCCCGGATGCCGACCCACTCCCACCACGACGGGAGCTGCTTCGGCTCACGGCGGTCGGTCCAGAGCGCGGTCCGCTCCTCGAGCCGGAGCTCGGCGCGGCCGCGCGGCGTCTCTCGCCGCTTCGCGGTGAGCCAGGCCCGCAGGGACGGGATGAGGAAGTCGTGGGTCAACTGGTAATAGGCCGCGCCCGGCGCGGCGGCGGCGAGGCCGTCGGGCTCGGTCGGCGTGATCAGGCGGAGCTCGCCGTCGAGGATCTGCAGGACGGCGCGGAAGTCGTCGGGCCGCCCGGCGTAGCCGGACGCCTCGCGGAGCCGCTCCACCGGCTGCATCCGTCCGCGGATGTCGGAGCCGTGCTCGGGCAAGAGCGCGGCGAGCACGCACCGCGACGCGTGCTCATACTGACGGTGGGCCGGCGGCGCCCCGGGGCGCTGAAGGTCTCCACGAGGAACGACGCATCGACCCCCTCCGGCCCGCCGACCGCCGCCAGGCCCGCCGGGGTCCAGGGCCGATTCTTCATCATCTCGGCGAACAGGGCGAGCCGGACGGTGACGATCTTCCCGTCCCTCGCCAGGCCGCGGACCGACAGGTCGAGGAATTCATCCTGCGCGGCGCGAGCTCCCCCTCGGGCACCGCACCGTAGGCGCGGCCGAAGGCGCGGAGCACCTTGCGCGCGTGGCCGGGGTCGAAGAGGTCGACGGCCGCGGAGTTCAGGCCCTCGACCTGGGGGATCTCCAGGCACCTCATGAACCGCGTGATCGACATCCAGAAGTCGTCGCGGACCAGGAGCAGGCATTGCACGCCCCCGCCGTCGCACTGCCGGAGGGCGCGGGAGAGCGGGCCGTCGTCCAGGCCCCCGGTCGCGTGCAGCCACTGCTCGAACTGGTCGAGGACGACGAGGACCTTCTTACCGCCGATGCCCCCCGCGGCGCGGAGGCCCTCGAAGACGTCGGGCAGCGGCGCGTCGCCCGGGATCTCGGGGTCGTGGAGCCTCAGGGCGCGGAGCAGCCGCGACTCGGTCTCGCCCGGCGTCGCCTCGACGTAGACCGGCAGCACGTGCGCGGCGAGCCGGGGGATCAGCCCCGCCTTGACCAGCGACGACTTGCCCGACCCCGACGGGCCGTACATCAGGCAGACCGCCAGCCGCTCGTCGGGGGCGACGCGCTCGAGCTGGCGCTTCCAGAACCGGAGGCCCTCGGGCAGCCCCGCGCGGTCGCGCGGGCCGGGCAGGAGCTCGAGGAAGAAGTCGGCGTCGCCCGCCTCGAAGCTCCGCAGGCCCTGCGGCACAACCCGCGCCGCCTCCGCGTCGGCCCCGGGCCTGGGGACGCGGGCCGGCTCGCCGTCGCGCCAGTGCCGCAGGTCGTCGATCAGCTCGGCGGCCGACGCGTACCGCTCGGTCGCGCGCTTGGCCAGGCACTTCATGCAGATCCGCGACAGCTCGGCCGGGATCGTCGGGTCAACCTCGTGCGGCGGCCTCGGGTCGCGGCGCTCGATCTCCTCGAACAGGTCGGACGATCTGGTCGACGTGAACGGCCGGAATCCCGCGAGGATCTCGTAGAGGATGATCCCCAGGCCCCACAGGTCGCTCCGGCCGTCGAGCCGGTGGACCTCGCGGCGCACCTGTTCGGGCGACATGTACGGGCACGTCCCCGCCAGCTCGCCCCAGTGGTCGCGCTGATTGCTCTCGTGCAGGGCGAGGCCGAAGTCGCTCAGGTACGGCCGGCCGATCGCGTCGAGCAGGATGTTCGCCGGCTTGATGTCGCGGTGGACGAAGCCCAGGCCGTGCGCGTGCTGGAGCGACTGCGAGACGCCGATCAGCAGGTCGGCGGCCCGCTCCGGCGACATCCGCCCGGCCTTCATCAGCGCCGAGAGGTTCGGGCCGTCGATGAACTGCTGGACGATGAACACGACGCCGGGCTCGCTCTGGACGTCGTAGGTCCGGACGATCCCGGGGAAGTCGAGCTGGGCGGCGTTGCGCGCCTCGCGGATGAAGGCGGCCAGCTCCTCCTCCGTGCGGAATCCGTCGGATCGGGGCATCTTCAGCGCGACGAGGCGGTCGAGCATCGGGTCGTGCGCGAGGTAGACGATCGCGCAGCCTCCCTTGCCCAGCACGCGGCGGACGACATAGCGCCGGCCGACGAGGACGCCGGCCTCGAGCTCGGTGCCGGGGTCGTCGGCCACCACGCCGATGGTGAGCGTCCGCTCCTCGGTCGAGATGTCCTCGACCGGCACGTCGGACCGGCGGGGGCGGAGGCCGAAGGCGCGGGCCACGACCTCGGTCTGGCCGGGGAAGCGGCGGAGGTACTCGGCGACGGCCGGGTCCTCGCCCTCGCCCCGGCGGCGCTCGACCTCCCGGGCGATCATCGACTCGAGCCGCGGGCCGCGCTCGGTGTCGGGGACGTTCAGCAGCCAGGCCTCGATCTGCGTCGGCGCGCCCTCGTGCCAGGGCGGCGCGAACTCGTCGCGGCCCTGATCGCTCGGGGCCGGCCCCTCCGGGCCGAGCACCGTCTCCGGCTGCGCATGCCGATCGTCCATCGCACGCCCGACTGGAAGGGGGCCCGAAGGGCGACGACACCCGCGTCGCCCCTCATCCGTCAAGCCTGCCCGACCTATTGAAACCGCCGGGGCGGGCCGTGTCCAAGGAAAAGCGGCCCGCTGGCCCTCGTCCGATCGCCCTGTTATCCTCGACCGACGGCCTCACCACCTCATCCACGCGCCCGCGGCCCCTCATGATCCCGCCCTCACGAGCCCGGCGATGGTGGCTGGCCGCGGCCGTCCTGCTCGTCGCGGTGCTGGCCGCCGCCCTTCGGGCCCGTCCCGACCCGCCCGCGAGGCGATGGGCCGCCATCGAGGCGGCCATCCAGGCCCGCCGCTGGCCCGAGGCCGAGGCGCGGCTCATCCCCTGGCTCGAGCGATCGCCCGACGACGGTCAGGCCCGGCTCCGGCTCGGCGGCGTCCTCGCCTTCGAGGGCCGGCACGCCGAGGCCGTCGACGCACTCGGCCGGATCGGGCCGACCGATCCCGCCTGGCTCCCCGCGGAGACCATGCTCGGCGAGAGCTGGCTGCAGCTCCACGAGCTGACCCGGGCCGAGCGCGCCTTCGCGCCGCCGCCGAGGGCAGCCCGACGGCCGTCGACCCGCGGCGCCGGCTCGTCTACGTCCTCACCCTCTCCCAGCGTGGCGACGAGGCGCGGCCGATCCTCTGGGACCTCTACCGATTGACCCGCGACCCCCGCCAGCTGGCCACGCTCGTCGGCAGCGGCGCCACGACGGCCGACGGCCGCGACCTCGCCGTGGAGCTCAAGCCGTTCCTCGAGAAGACGACCGACGACCCCTGGGTCCGCCGCGCCTGGGGCCTGCTGCTCATGCGCGGCGGCCGCCTCGCCGAGGCTCGGCCGCATCTCGAAGCGGCCTCGGGGGCGATCGAGGACGACCCGGCCCTCCGGCTTGCCCTGGCGGAGTGCCAGGCCGCCCTCGGCGACCCCGCCGCGGCCGAGTCGACGCTCGGGCCCGAGCCGGCCCGGCCGCTCGACGTCGCGCGCTGGTGGCTCATCAAGGGGGCGATCGCCGAGGCGAAGGGACGGATGGACGAGGCCATCGCCTGCTGGAAGGCCTCGGCCGCACTGGCGCCGAACGATCGATCGGTCCCCTATCGGCTCGGCCAGGCGCTCGTCCGCCTCGGCCGGGCCGGGGAGGCGAAGCCGTATCTCGATCGCGTCGAGCCGCTCCGAGTCCGCGAGGTGAACGTGATCGCGGCGCTCGATCGCCTCGTCCGCGGCGAGCGGTCCGTCGAGGTCCTCGAACGCCTCGGCGACCTCTGCCGCGACGCCGGCCGGACGCTCGAGGCGAAGGCGTGGTTCCGGGAGGTGATCCGCCTCGACCCGACCAACGCCAAGGCCCAGCTCCTCGCGGCCGAGTTGGACTCGGCGGAGGAAACCCCGGTCCCGTCTCCTCGGTCTGCGCCCGCCCGTCGTCCGTAGCGACCGGAACCGTCGTCGCGGCGCGAGAGCCGAGTTCGTTCCGGCTCGAGGACGTCGCGAAACGTACTGGCGTCGAGTTCCAGTACGATTGCGCGGCCAGGGGCGACATGTTCCTGGGCGACAGCATGGGCGGCGGCGTCGGCCTGATCGACTACGACGAGGACGGCCGGCTCGACATCTACCTCGTCAACGGCTGCCCCCTGCCATACGACCGCAAGGCGCCGCCCCGCCCCAACAGGCTCTACCGGAACCGCGGCGACGGGACGTTCGAGGACGTCACGGCCCGGGCGGGCGTCGGCGGTCTCGGCTACGGCATGGGCTGCGCGGTCGGGGATATCGACAATGACGGTCATGACGACCTGTTCGTCACCGGGCTGGGAGCGACCGTGCTCTACCGGAACCGCGGCGACGGGACGTTCGAGGACGTGACCGAGCGGGCCCGCGTCGGCTCGTCCCTGTGGACGACGGCGGCGGGCTTCGGCGACCTCGACGGCGACGGCGACCTCGACCTCGTCGCGGTCACCTACGTCGACGCCGACCCGGCCGACGTCCGCCCGTGCGTCGACGCCAGCGGCAAGCCGATCCACTGCCCGCCCGGCCAGTTCCCGCCGCAGCCCGACCTGCTCTTCCGCAACAACGGCGACGGCACGTTCACCGACGTCCACCGCGAGGCCGGCCTCGACCTGCCCGGCGGCGACGGGCTCGGCCTGGCCATCGCCGACCTCGACGACGACGGCAAGCTCGACCTGTTCGTCGCCAACGACGCGGCGCCGAACTTCTTCTTCCGCAACCTGGGCGGCCTGAAGTTCGAGGAGGTCGGCTCGCAGTCGGGCGTCGCCTACGACGGCGCCGGCCGGGCGACGGCGAGCATGGGCGTCGTCGCCGAGGACGTCGACGGCGACGGCCGGATCGACCTCTTCCACACCAATTTCATCAACGAGCCGAACACGTTCCTCAAAAACCTCGGCGGCGGCCTGTTCCAGGACGAGACCGCCCGCGCCGGGCTCGACTCGACGAGCCGGGCCTTCACCGGCTTCGGCGCGAACGCAATCGACCTCGACAACGACGGCCTGCTCGACCTCTTCGTCGCCAACGGCCACGTCGACGACCGGCCCTGGATCAACCACCCGATGGCGCAGCTCCCGCTCCTCTACCGCGCGACGTCCCCCGCCCGCTTCGAGCAGGTGGCCGCCTCGGCCATCCCCTATCTCGGCCGTTCCGGCCGTCGGCCGCGGCGCGGCGGCCGGCGACCTCGACAACGACGGCCGAGTCGACCTGGTCGTCGTCCATCGCGACCGGCCGGTCGCGATCCTCAAGAACGAGACGCCCGGCGGCCACTGGCTCGGGCTCCGGCTGGTCGGCGGCCCGAGGTCGGGGAAGACCCCCGTCGGTGCCCGCGTCACCTGCCGCGCCGGCGGGAAGACCGCGGTGCGCTGGCTGACGAGCGGGACGGGCTACCTCGCCGCCAGCGAACCGCGGGTCCGGTTCGGCCTGGGATCGTCATCGACGATCGAGCGGCTGGAGGTGCGCTGGCCGTCGGGGGCCTTCGAGGCGTGGGAGGGGCTGGCGGCCGACCGGGTCGTCGAGGTCCGCGAGGGGTCCGGGCCGGATCCGGGACCGCGGCGTTGATAAGCCGACGCGTTTCGCACATGCTAGTCCCGCCGACCTTCTCGGCACCACTGCCTCATCACTCGTGCCCAGGAGCCTCCCATGCGGACCCCGATCCGTCGCGCGATCGCCGGCCTCTCGACGGCCGCCCTCCTGACCCTCTCCGGCTGCGACGGAGGCTCGGCCCCGTCGGTCGACACCTCGAAGACCGAGGCGACCGTCAAGGGCGTCGTCAAGGTGAACAACACCCCGGCGACGGAGGGGGAGATCGTCTTCAACCCGGCGAACAATCAGCGCAGGGACGTGGCGCCGCGCTCGGCGCCGATCGGCAAGGACGGTACCTACACGATCAAGACGCTGACGGGCGGCAACGAGGTGAAGCTCGGCGGCTCGCTCGCCAAGAAGAACCCGCTCCTGCAGCGCGAGACGCGGACGGTCGATGTGAAGTCGGGCGAGAACTCGTACGACTTCGACGCTACGTCGAGCAAGGACGCGACGCCGGGCAAGTGAGCGTGCCGCGCGGCGCAGCCTCGCCCACGTCGGGCACGGCATGAGTCGCCGATCGATGGGGGCCGCACCCCGGGCTGAGTCCGGGGTGCGGCCTGCCGGCCCCGACGGGGATCAGTAGGAGTCGGCCGAGACGATCTCGCCGTTGGCGCGGGTCCCCACGGCCCACCAAGTCTGGGCCGCGATGGTAGCCTTGATGAACTTGACGGAGCCGTCGCACATCAGGACGTTGACGCCGCCGGAGTGGCGGCTGGAGGCGCCGAAGGCCGACTGGCGGCCCGCGTCGTCGCCGTCGCCGTCGCAATTGAATCGGTTATTCGGCGGCATGACGTGGACGTAGCGCGTGTCGTTCGCGTAGCCGACGTCCCACTTCGAGCCCGACGCGTCGTAGCCGTCGAGGAGGCTCGACCCGGACGGGATCGAGGCCGGTGGGTTGAACGCCCGGCACGCGTTATACATCGGCCCCGGCTGGGCGTCCTGGATGCCGTCATTCGGGATCTGCGACGGCAGGTTGAGCACCGACGACGACGGGTTCAGGTAGTCGAAGCCGATCCCGTTGTTCTGGTTGTTGGTCCCGATCCCCTTGACCCGCTCGCTGAAGGCCGCCGTCTGGCTCAGGCCGTCGGTGATGTCCGCGAAGCTGATCGAGAACCGCTGCTGGCCGTTGGCGAGCCCGCAGGGCGGAGCCGGCGGCTGGTCGCAGGCGACGCCGATGAAGCAGAAGATGCCGGCGTAGGGGCCGAACGCCCCGTTGCTTTGCCCGTTCCAGCCGTAGAACGCGTTCGGGGCCGAGCCCGCGTTGCCCATGTAGCTGTTGTGGCCCTGCGCCGTCGTGAGCCGGTCGATGTCGGACGGGCACTGGAGCGTGGCGATCGTGCGGTAGACCGCCGTCGTGTTGATCCCCCCGCAATTGCCGTCGGCGCAGCCGTTGGCGAAGTTGATCGCGTTGAACAGGTTCGTCTGCTCCATGTAGGGCAGGAGCATGACGTGGGTCGACCAGTCGTTCCAGCCCCACGGGCCCGCGCCCCAGGGCAGCGCGTTGATCGAGCTGTGGTAGTTGTGCATCGCCAGGCCGAGCTGCTTGAGATTGTTGACGCACTGGGCGCGCCGCGCCGCCTCGCGCGCCGCCTGGACGGCCGGCAGGAGCAGGGCGATCAGCACGGCGATGATGGCGATCACCACCAGGAGTTCGATGAGCGTGAAGCCGCGGCCCGATCGTCGTCGCATGAGGAGGCTCCGTCGAAAAAGGGAGGAAGATGAGGGGCGCAGTCACGGCGCGCCGATCGCCGGGCCCGGGCGGACCGGGATCCTCGATTAGGGACCGGGACGAGCGTTCATCGCCCGGGCTGCCGACCTGTCCGATAGCAACCGAGTCGATCGCGCGAGGGGGACGAAATGACTACCGCGGTTAGAATATCGCCGACGTCGGGGGAAATCATGTAAAAAAAGGAAGGATTTCCCGATTCCATCCCCCCGTGTCACTGAACTGATTAGGAGTGATACCCGCATGTCGGACGCCCGCGGGCCCGGGGCCGACCGCGCGCCGGCCCGGCCGATCCGTGTCGGCGACCTCGGCTGGCCCCTGGCGATCGGCCTGCTGGGCCTGCTGCTCCGGCTCGCCTACGCGGCCGATTTCGCCACGCACCCGCTCGGGCGCCTCGCCTGGGGCGACGAGGGGGCCTACTGGTCGAGGGCGCGGGAGATCGTCGACGGGGCGTGGCTCCCGGAGCGGCCGTTCTACCAGGACCCGCTCTGTCCCTATGCGCTCGCCGGGCTGATCCGCCTCTTCGGCCCCGAGGTGGCGCGGCTCCGGCTCGTCCTGGCCTGCCTCGGGGCCCTGACGCCCCTGCTCGTCTACTGGGCGGGTCGCAGGGGGCTGGGCCGGGCCGAGGCCATCGCCGCCGGCCTCATCGCGGCGGCCTACGGCCCGCTGATCTTCGCGGACGGGCTGCTCGAGAAGGAGGGGATGGCCGCGCTCTGCGCCGCCGCGGCGCTGGGATCGACCGCGTGGGCCGCCGACCCGGCCGGGCGCGGCTGGAGGGCGATCGTCCCGGGCATAGCCTGGGGCCTCGTCGCCCTGCTCCGGGCCAATGCGCTCGTCCTCGCACCAGTCGGCGCGGTCTGGTGGGCGTTCGGGAGCGGCGTCGCGCGAGGGCGGCCGCGGCGGTCCCGAGCCTGCCTGTTCCTGCTCGGTTTCGCGGCGGCGGTCGCGCCGGCGACGGCGCTCAACATGGCCGTTTCCGATCCACCTGAGCTGATCCTGACGACCTGGCAAGGCGGCGCGAACTTCTACATCGGCAACGGGCCCGAAGCGACGGGGACGTACGCGGCGCCCCTGTTCGTCGAAGCCAACCCGGCGCGCGAGGCCGACGACTTCGCCGCCGAGGCCTGCCGCCGGGTCGGCCGACCGCTAGGACCCGCAGAGGTCTCGCGGTTCTGGCTCGCCGAGGGTCTCAGGCGGTGGGGCGAGGCGCCCGCCGCGTCGTTCCGGCTCCTCGCGCACAAGCTCGGTCTGCTGGCGCACGACCTCGAGATCCCCGACAACCTGGACATGGAGGTCGTCCGTCTCGTCGCGGCGCCGCGGCTGGCGTGGGGCATCCTCGGCTTCGGCGCCCTGCTCCCGCTCGCGGCGCTCGGGCTGGGGCGCGACGGCGCACGCCGTTCTGGCAATTCCTCGTCCTCTCGACCGCTGCGGGCCTCGCGACCACCGCGGTCTTCTTCGTCGTGGGGCGGTACCGGATCCCCTGGGTCCCGGGCCTGGCGCTGCTCGCCGCGGCCGGCGCGGTCGACGTGGGGCGGCGGGTCGCACGCGGGCGATGGAGATCGGCCGCGGCGCGGGTCGTCCTGCTGGCGGCGCCGGCCGCGTGGCTCGCGTGGCGGCCGATACCTGACCCCGCGCCGGACCGCTGGGGGCACGCGGAGATCGAGCTGGCCCTCGCCTACCTCGCCGACGGCCGGCTCGAGTCGGCAATCGACGCGCTCGACGACGCCCGGGCTCTGGGCGAGGGGCCGGCGGCCCGGGCCGCGGAGCTGCTGGCCGCGGGCGGGGTCCACGACCGGCTCGCCGGGCTGGCCGCGGACCGTTCGGAGACGACCCCGGCCGCCGAGGTCGACCGGGCCCGCTGGCTCCGCCAGTTGCCCGAGACGCGGGCCGAGGCCCGGCGGATACTCGAGGCGATCCTCGTGGCGAGGCCGGCCGACCCCGCGGCCCTCCGCGAGTGGGGGGCCTGGTGGCTCGGCGAGCCGGACGACCCCGCGGCCCGCCGCCGCGCCATCGAGGCGCTGGGCCGGGCCGGCGGGCCGGCGGGCAACGACCCGTCGGCGGCCGTGCTCCTTGCGCTGCTCGGGGCCGACCCGGGGCCGCTCGATCGCCTGCGGGATGGCGTGCCCGACCGGTCGCGCGGGCGGGTCCGGCTGGCCCGGGCGATCCTGGCGCACCGCCCGCCGCGGGCCCGGGCCGATCCCCCGCAGGCTCGGTGACGGTCGACTCCGGCCCGCGTGACGCGCTTTTCCGCAGTTTTTTTTCCAATCCTTCACCCGGCCGGCCACTTCATTGCGGGAGCCGTCGTCCCTCGACGCGCACCCGGGCGGCCCCCGTCGTGCGCCCGACATTTCCGACCGACCGGGTCTCGCCGTTTTCCGTTGCAATCGCGTCGGTTCCGTACCACACTGAGGAAACTCAGGCCTTCTTCTCTTCGTGCGTTGATATCAATCCGAGGCCGGCTCCAACCGACGCCATGACCGCGCGCCGCGAGGGTCGCGGTGTGCCGACTCGTCGGGTCCTCGGCGGCCGATGAGGGCCCCTGGCCGCCGTGGGCGGCCGGCGTCGTCGCGCGGCCGCGGCATGCGCCGATCTCCCTTCGTTCCCGGAATCGTCCCCGAATCTGGAGAGGAGTTGCTCCATGCGACGCCGCGGCTTCACGCTCATCGAGCTACTCGTCGTCATCGCGATCATCGCCGTGCTGATCGCCCTGCTCCTGCCCGCCGTCCAGGCGGCGCGCGAGGCCGCCCGGCGGATGCAGTGCGTCAACAACATGAAGCAGATCGGCCTGGCCCTGCACAACTACCACGACGTCAACGGTACATTCCCGATGGGCTCGGGCAACTGCATGACCACGGCCGGTGGGTACATACGTCCCGAAGCAGGGCCTGAGCATCCACTGCGCGATCCTGCCCCAGCTCGAGCAGAACGCGATCTACAACTCGATCAACTTCATCGTGGGGCGATGAGGACACGTACCACCAATTTGCCGTATCCGATCCAGACTCACGGCGTCAAGCGCGCAGATCGCCGCCTTCGTCTGCCCGTCCGACCTGTACGCGGGCGACTACGTCACCAACTCGAACAGCTACTTCGGCTCGCTCGGCACGACGCAGCTACTTCATCAGCACGGCGGGCGTGACCTGGCCCGCAGACGACGGTCTACGCCAGCTCGCCGTCGACCGGGCTGTTCGCGTACCAGCAGTCGTACAACATCGCCAACGTCACCGGACGGGACGTCGAACACGATCGCCTTCTGCGAGTCGACGGTGGGCAACCCCAAGGGGGTGGCCGGCGAGGTGAACATCGGCGTGACCAGCGTCGCGGATCCCGGCCGGGGCCCAGGTGCTGGACGCCAACTCGAACATCACCGTCGTGATCCAGCCGGCCTGGCCGGCGTGCAGCGCGGCCTGGCAAGCCCGCACGGCCGGCGTCGACAACCAGCGCGGGGCAAGAACTGGATGCACGGCTCGATGGCCTTCACGCTGTTCAACACGATCGCCCTGCCCAACTCGGCCCAGTGGACCTATTGCAGCAGCTCGACTTCGGGCTCGGCCTCGACGTTCAGCGAGGCGGACAGCTACCACTCCGGCGGCGTGAACACCCTGATGGGCGACGGCAGCGTCCGGTTCATCAAGAGCACCATCAGCCGCCAGACCTGGTGGGCCCTCGGCACCCGGGCCGGCTCCGAGGTCATCGACGCGAGCAACTACTGACGCCCGGCGCGCGTGCGGGGCCGGAAGGCCGATATCTTCGTTCTCATACGCTCTCCCATCCGGAGGACATCCCATGAGGCGTCGCGGATTCACGCTCATCGAATTGCTCGTCGTCATCGCGATCATCGCCGTCCTGATCGCCCTGCTCCTGCCCGCCGTCCAGGCGGCACGCGAGGCGGCGCGGCGGAGCCAGTGCACCAACAACATGAAGCAGATCGGCCTGGCCCTGCACAACTACGCCAGCACCAACAACTGCTTCCCCAGCGCCCGGCCGGGCGACGACCCGACCCAGAATGACTCGAACGCCCAGAGCACCTGGGTCTCACTCCTGTCCAACCTCGAGCAGTCGGCCCTCTCCAACGCCTGGAACTTCGCCCTGACCTACAACGACCCGTCGGTCGCCCCGGCCTACGCGGCCTCGTGCATCCCCGCCGTCGATACCACGGTGGCGATGACGAACCTCAACGTGTTCAACTGCCCGACCGACGTCCGGCAGCAGCCGTTCATCAACCAGTCGACCTCGACCCGCAACGACATCCCGCACGTCGCGAACCTCGCGATGTCGTCGTACTCGGTCTGCGTCGGCCCGCTCGGCCCGCCCAGCACGGGCGCCGACTCGATCGGCCAGTACACCACGCCCGACGTCAAGCACCTCAACCTCGGCTTCGCCGACTACGGCGTCCCCCGCAGGCTCAAGGCCTTCCCCGACGGCATGAGCAACACCTTCGCCGTCGGCGAGACGGCCTACGACAACGACGGGTCGTGGTACGGCTCCGCCCAGAAGAACTGCACCGGCCTGAACGCGATGTTCAACGCCTGGACGATCACGCTGCGGCACTCGTCGAACTTCCGCTCGACCAAGAACCCGCCCAACACGCTGCCCGGCGTCGGCTTCTCCGGCGGCGGCGCCTGCGGGACCAACGGCGCCTTCGGCAGCCGGCACGCAGGCGGGCTCAACATGCTCATGGCCGACGGCTCGGTCCGGTTCGTCAAGAACACGATCAGCCTCCAGACCTGGTGGGCCCTCTCCACCCGGGCCGGCGCCGAGGTCATCAGCGCCGACAGCTACTGAGGCCCTCGCTCTTGCGATCCGGGGATTTACGCCCCGCCTCCGGTACGGCATGATGGCCGGGGGGCGGGGCGGGTGCGTCAAAGGTCGTGACAACATCCAAGGGCCGCGGGGCGGCGTGGGGATTCACATGACGAGCGTGACGGTGCGGCGCGGCCGTCGGGGTCTGGCGGTGGCGATGGCGTGGGTCGCCGTCTCGGGGTGCGGGGGCGACTCGGGCGAGCTGCCGGCCGTCCCCGCGGCCGGAACCGTGAGCTACCAGGGCAAGCCCGTCAGCAAGGGGACCGTCCACTTCCAGCCCGAGAAGGGCCGCCCCGCGTCGGGCCCCATCGAGGACGGCAAGTTCACCCTAACCACCTACAAGGACGGCGACGGCGCCGTCGCCGGCAAGCACCTGGTGGGGGTCGAGGTGACCGAGGAGGTCAAGGACAAGGACGGCGACACGACCGTCAAGTACATCGTCCCGCAGAAGTTCGCCAACCCCGCCAGCTCGAAGCTCACCGCCGAGGTCCCCCCCGGCGGCAAGACCGACATCGTCATCGACATCAAGGACGCCAAGTGACGTAAGATGCCCGGCCTCGCGTCACCAGGCGATCTCCCCGGGGAAGAACTCCGCGATCAGCTCGCGGTAATAGGGCGTCAGCGCCGCGACGTCGGGCCGCTCGTGGCCCTTGGAGTACAGGTCGTACGGGTTGAACGCGCGCACCCAGTCCATCATCCGATGGTCGTGCTCGGTCATCAGGTGGGCGTACTCCCCCTCGCGATGGCCCGGGTAGAACGAGTGGTAGCGGATCATCGCCAGGCCCTCCGCGGGGAGGTAGTCCTTGACGACGTGGTACAGGTACTCGTCGTGCCCCCACGACAGGTGGACGTTGTCGAGCCCGCAGCCCTCGGCGTAGATGCCGCACGGGGTCTGATATTCGGCGACCCGGCTGTCGGGGTTCTCGGCGAAGAACTCGGGGAAGACGATCTTCTCGGAGTAGCGGCAGCCGACGGGGAACGTGTCGCCGACGACCGCCCACTGCGGCTCGCCGAAGAGGCAGAGGACCTTGCCCAGGTCGTGGATCAGGCCGGTCAGGATGAACCAGCGCGGATGGCCGTCGGCCCGGATCGCCTCCGAGCGTCTGCATCAGGTGCTCGATCTGCGAGAGCTCGGTGTCCGGGTCGCTGTCGTCGACCAGCGTGTTGAGGAACTCCATCGCCTCCCAGATGCCCATCCGCCGTCGTGTTCTTTGCCAGATACTCGCCGCTTCTTCTCCAGGACGAAGTCGAGCGTCTGGTTCGCGTGGTTCAGGCGATAGAACTCGCGCGACGCCGGGCCGGACGTTCGCGCGGTAGTCGCGGAACGTCTTCGGCTCGACGTCGTGGGCCGACTCCCAGTCGTCGAGGTCGGCCAGGGGGCGGGTGGGATTCGCCATGGTTCCTCCGTAGGGTCCGCTGTGCGGACCATCTTCGATCGCGGCCATTTCTACGGATGGTCCGCACAGCGGACCCTACGGGATCACTCCGTCGAGAACTTGTAGATCGTCGTCTGCGTATACGTCTGCCCCGGCCGGAGGATCGTCGAGGGGAAACCGGGCTGATTGACCGAGTCGGGGAAGTGCTGCGCCTCGAGGCAGAACGCCCCGTGCTGCTTGTAGACGACGCCGCCCTTGCCCTTGTTCGATGCCGTCGAGGAAGTTGCCCGTGTAGAACTGGACGCCCGGCTCGGTCGTGAACACCTCCATCACCCGGCCGCTCTTCGGGTCGCAGCACCGTCGCCGCGAACGCCGGCTTGCCGCCGTCGCCGCGGAGGACGAAGTTGTGGTCGTAGCCGACGGGCTCGGCCTTGATCTCGCTTGATCCGCTGCGCCGATCGGCGTCGGCTTGGTGAAGTCGAGCGGCGTGCCCTGCGACCGGCGCGATCTCGCCCGTCGGGATCAGCGTGTCGTCGACCGGCGTGTACTTGTCGGCGGCGAGCGTCAGCTCGTGGTCGAGGATCGTGCCCGACGCCGGGCCGGCCAGGTTGAAGTAGCTGTGGTTCGTCAGGTTGACCGGCGTGGCCTTGTCGGTCGTCGCCTTGTAGTCGATCCGCAGCTCGTTCTGCTTCGTCAGCGTGTAGGTGACGGCTGACGTCGAGGTTGCCGGGGTAGCCCTCCTCGCCGTCGGGGCTGCGGTAGGTGAAGCGCGACGGCCGGGCCGTCGGGCCCGGGCACTTCCTCGGCCTTCCAGACGACCTTGTCGAAGCCCTTGATGCCGCCGTGCAGGCGTGTTCGGGCCGTTGTTGACGGCCAGCGTGTAGTCCTTGCCGTCGAGCGTGAACTTGCCCTCGGCGATCCGGTTGGCGACCCGGCCGACGGTGGCGCCGAAGTAGGGGTGGCCGCCGAGGTAGCCTTCGAGGTTGTCGAAGCCGAGGACGACGTCGTCCGGCTTGCCGTTGCGGTCGGGCACGTCGATCTCGGTGACGATGGCGCCGTAGGTCATGACCTTGACCGTGCATCCTGCCGTTCTTCAGGACGTAGAGGTCGACCGGCGTGCCGTCGGGCGTCTTGCCGAAGTCCATCTTGTCGATGTCCCCGAGAGGAGGTGCGGCGGACAGGGGCGGGACGAGGATCGCAACGGCTGCAAACGCGAGGAGGGTGCGCCGACTCATCGAGACGTCTCCTGTGGGTCGCGGGCCGATCGTATTCGAGGGATCGGGCCACTATACTCGGCGCGGAGCCGCCCGGCCACCCCGCGGCAGGTCGGTTTCGATGTCCCTGGCGAGCCTGATTCTGAAAACCCTCCCCCCTTGCGGGGGAGGGTAGGGTGGGGGTTCTTCGGGGATGGCCTCGGCTTACGACCCCCCACCCTACCCTCCCCCGCAAGGGGGGAGGGTGAAGAGATGTGACTCGCAGCATGAAGGAAGCGCCATGAGACTCGCACGCCGCCTCATCCCCATCCTCCCGCTCGCCCTCCTGCTCGCCGCGGACGATCCGAAGCCCGAATCCGCCCTCAACCCCCCCGTCTTCGCCGAGCTGCCCCTGGGCGCCATCAAGCCCGCCGGCTGGCTCAAGGCGCAGCTGAAGCTCCAGGCCGACGGCCTCGGCGGCCACCTCGACGAGTTCTGGCCCGACATCAAGGACAGCGCCTGGATCGGCGGCAAGGCCGAGGGCTGGGAGCGAACGCCCTACTGGCTCGACGGCGCCATCCCGCTGGCCTTCCTCCTCGACGACGCCGCGCTGAAGGCCAAGGTCAAGCGCTTCGTCGATTACATCCTCGACCACCAGGCGCCCGACGGCTGGCTCGGGCCCCGTCGGCGACAACGACCCGAACCACAAGCCGTACGACGTCTGGCCCCTGTTCGTCCTCTTCAAGGCCCTGACGCAGTACCAGGAGGCCACCGGCGACCCGCGCGTCGTCCCGGCGCTGCTCAGGTGCTCGCAGGAAGATCGACGAGGTCATCTCGAAGGAGCCCGCTCTATAGCTGGGCCCACTTCCGCGGCGCCGACCTGGTCGTGAGCCTGTACTGGCTCCACGACAAGACGGGCGACAAGTCCGGCTCCTCGACCTCGCCGAGAAGATCGACAGGCAGTCGTACGACTGGCGTCAAGCACTTCGAGAACTTCGACCGCTTCCGCGACAAGGCGACGAAGTTCGACCTCGACAACCACGGCGTCAACAACGGCATGGGCCTGAAGTTCGGCGGCATGCGGTACCGGCGGATCGGGCGACCCGAAGGACCGCGACGCCATCTTCGCCATGCTCGACACGCTCGACCGCTACCACGGCCAGGCCACCGGCATCTTCACCTGCGACGAGCACTACGCCGGCCGCAGCCCGTCGCAGGGGACCGAGCTCTGCACCGTGGCCGAGGCGATGTATTCGCTCGAATTGCTCGAAGGCATCACCGGCGACGCCCGGCTCGGCGACCGCCTCGAGCAGCTCGCCTTCAACGCCTTCCCGGCGACGTTCAAGAAGGACATGTGCGGCCACCAGTACGACCAGCAGGCCAACCAGGTCGTCTGCGAAGGTCTCCGACCCGCGGGTCTACACCGACAACGGGCCCGACGCGAACCTCTACGGCCTGGAGCCGAACTTCGGCTGCTGCACGGCCAATATGCACCAGGGCTGGCCCAAGTTCGCGACGCCATCTGTGGGCTGACGGAGACATCCGCGGACGGTCTCGTGGCGGATGGTGGCGCTGACTGCGCCGTGCGTCGTCGAGACGACGATCGACGGCAAGCCGGTGAAGGTCGAGACGATCACCGACTATCCGTTCCGCGATGAGGTGACGCTCAAGATCACCCTGCCCGAGCGGATGCTATTCTCACTCTGGTTCCGGGTCCCGTCGTGGACTCGACGGACGCTGAACGATTTTCCAACGTCGAATTTCGTCGGGAAGTTCGTCGGAAGGCACAGCCCGGCACGTTCGCCCGCATCGGCGTCCTCCAGTGGGAGGCCGGAACCTACGAGATCCGGCTGCGCTTCCCGATGCCCGTGACCCTCTACAAGGGCTTCAACGACGCCGTCGCCATCGAGCGCGGTCCGCTCGTCTACTCCCTGAAGATCGACACCGAATGGAAGAAGCTCCGCGGCAACGACCCCTACGCCGACTGGGAGGTCTATCCCGAAGTCGCCCTGGAACTACGCCCTGGCGATCGACCGCGAGCACCCGGAGCGCTCGATCACCTTCGAGGAGCAGCCCGTCGGCGACCGGCCCTTCTCGCAGGAGGGTACCCCGATCGTCGCGAAGGTCAAGGGGCGCCGCGTCCCCGGCTGGGGCCTCGAGAAGAACGCCGCCGCGCCGCCGCCCAGGAGCCCGGTCGCGAGCGACGAGCCATTGGAAGAATTGACGCTCATCCCCTATGGGTGTACGGATCTTCGCGTGACGGAGTTCCCGACGCTTGCACCGTGATCTCTGCCTGGCTTCCGGACGACCCCACCCTTCCCCTCCCCCGTAAGAGGAAGGGTAGGATGGAGCGTGGGCCGTGCCGCTCAGGGCACGTAAAGGATCCCGCGCGACGCCGCCAGGTTGACGACCCCCGCCGCGTTGATCCAGATCGTGTTGTTCGCGATCAGCGTGCCGGTGCAGAGGCCCGTGGCGTAGATGCCGTAGCCGAGGTTGGCGGCGATCACGTCGCCCAGGATCGCGTCGTGGACCGACGATGCGATCGTCACGCCGTTGCCGCCGTTGAACTCGATCTGGTCCTGCAGCGGGCCCGCGCCGCCGATCGAGGTGGTCGACGTGCCGGCGCCGAGGGAGATCCCGCCCAGGCGGTTGCCCAGCGCGGTGGTCGCGTTGAAGTTCGTGCCGATGTAGGTGTGGAACACGGTGTTGTTGTGGGCGTTGCCGGCGATCCGGATCCCGTACCCGCCGTTCGCGGAGACCGTCACCTGCGGCTCGATCGAGGGCTGGAAGCCGCCGATCGCGTTGCCGTGGGCGTGCCCGGTGATCAGGATGCCGTCGCCCGCGTTGCGGGATCGCCGTCATGATGCCGGTGTTCGTCCCGACCGCCGTGTCGGTCACCTGCACGCCCGTCGCGTTGCCGCCGAGCTCGATGCCGTTGCCGAGGTTGCCCGAGACGATGCAGGTGCGGATCAGGTTGTTGCCGCCGCTCGAGGTGATCAGGATGCCGTCGCGCACGTTCGGGGCCGCGCCCGCGAAGGCGAAGAGCCCGGCGAAGGTGTTGAACGAGGTGAAGCCGCTGGCCGTGTCGCGGACCTCGATGCCGTTCTGGTCGTTGCCCGAGATCACGTTGCCGAGCGGGATCACGCCGCCGACCTGCGTGTTGGCCGACGAGCCCGAGACGAGCAGCCCGTCGCCGCCGTTGGCGCACGACCGTCGCGTTGTTGGCCCCGACGCCCAGGAAGTTGGCCTGGATCGTCGTGTGGTTGGAGTTGGTGATCCGCAGGCCGTTGCCGCCGTTGCCGCTGATCACGTTGTAGAAGACGAACGGGTCCTGCGGGAACGTGCAGCCGATCAGCTGCGTTGCCGTTGGCGTTGACGATCGCCACGCCGTCCTGCCGGTTGCCCAGGGCCGAGTTGCCCGAGGCGGTGGTGCCGACGAAGTTGCCGCTCAGCACGTTCTGCGTCGGCCCGCCGGTGATGAGCACGCCGTCGCCGCCGTTGCCCGAGATCAGGTTGCCCTGGGGCGGGCGGACGAACACGCTCGCCGGTGGGATCGTTGCCGCCGGTCGCCTGGCCGCCGATCAGGTTCCCGACCGCGTCGCCCGTGACGAGGATGCCGTTGCCTGCGTTGCCGCGGCGCGAGCGTGCCGCTGACGTCGGTGCCGATGTTGTTCATCGCGATCTGGTTGGTCGAGCCGCCGTAGATCCCGATGCCGTTGCCGCCGTTGCCGCTGATGACGTTCGAGAGCTGGAAGCCGGTGTTGACCGTCGCCTGGTAGGAGAATGCCTGCCCGTGTCGGCGATGACGATGCCGACGACCTGGTTGCCGGCCACCGAGTCGTTGCTGGTGATGCAGGCTCGGGTCGCCGCCGGTCGGGACGTTCAGGTTGACCCACTGCGGGGTCCCGAACGAGCCGTCGGTGTTGCGCCGGACGGTCACCCACGAGCCCTGCGCGGAGTCGGCCGATGCCGATCTGGACCGAGTCGGCGGCGAGCGTGTAGACGCCCTTCTCGTCGCTGCTGATCCCCTCGAAGTGGGTGACGAAGTCCTGGCCGGCCGCGCCGTTCGGGGTAGTCGAACGACGTCCAGTGCGTGAACTGCCCGGTCGCGAGTCGTAGTCGACCATGTAGCCGTGGCCAGCGCCGGCGCGTCGGCTCGCCGGGATGCGTGTAGCCGCCGACGATCGTGTAGCTCGTGCCGCCGTTGTACCAGATGCCGTAGGCCGTGGTGCTCGTCGAGCCCGGGTAGACGATGTCCGTGAGGACGTGCCCGTGGCGATGTCGTAGACGAAGGCGTGGCCCGTGCCGATCGGCGCGTTGCCCTCGGGCCCGTCGGCGTTGCCGACGGCGAGGCCGCCCATCGTGCTGTGGACGTAGGTGTACGTCGCGCCGGGATAGTCGATCGTCGTGTAGTCGGCCGGGTTCGAGAGGTCGGCGGTCGTCCCCTGGAAGAGGAAGCCGTTGACGACGCCGGCGCCGGTCTTGTAGCTGCCGACGAGCTGGAGCGTCGCCGTCGGGCGAGCGTGTTCGGGCCCGTAGACGCTCGTGGTCGTGGCGCCCGGGAGTCGACCGCGTAGCTCGTCCCGCCGACGCCGGAGATCGGCCCCTCGTAGAGCAGCCCGTTGGCGTTCGACGTCCCGGCGATGAGGTACTGGCCGGGCGTGGACGCCGTCGCGGATGCCCTGCCAGCCCGAGACCGGCTGCAGGCTCACGCCCGAGGCCGTTGTAGTAGTTGATGCTCGACACCGGGTCGTCATGGCCGATCAGGTCGCCGTGCGACGAGGCGTTGATCTGCACGCCGTCGCCGCGGTTGCCGGCCATGGTCTCGCCGTCGGCAGCACGCCGATGTCGTTGCCCTGGACCGTGACGTAGCGAGGCGTTGAGCGTGACGCCCGCCGTCGCCGGCCTGGACCAGCGAGAGCGACCTGAGGAACGAGCCGTCGGACCCGGCGTTGAACTGCAGGCCCTGCGTGCCCTGGAAGTTCGACGGTCACGACCGGCGTGCCGGCGAACCCCGGCGCCGTGGTGCCGTCGATCGACACCCGGCCCGGTGATCGCGGGCAGCGACGTCGGCCCGACCGCGATCGTGCCGGCGACGCCGAAGTCGATCGTGTCGGCCCCGGCGTGCGCGTCGGCCAGCGAGGATCGCCTGGCGGAGCGAGCCCGCCCCGGAGTCGCCCAGGCTCGTCACCGCGAACGTGGCCAGGAGCTGCCGGCCCTCCAGGACCTCCATGCTCCACGCCTTCGAGCGGGAGCGGCGTCGCGTGCGCGCGGAATCGTCACGGATCGTGCGGCGTGGTGCCATCTCGTTCATCCTTCCGGACCAATGACCGCGCACCGGTGGCGACCGGGGCGGTGCCTCGGATTGGCTCGACCCTCAAATGGAAAGGTCGATACATGACCTCTCCCCAGTCACCCTAGGACACGATGGCGCGGCCGTCACCGGGCACGCGGGGAGAATCACCCGCGCCGGACCTACCGGCCGCCTGAGATCGTCAGGCCCCCCGCTGCCCCGGCCGCCTGGTAGGCCGACCGGCACCTCTCATAGGCCGCGTCGATGATGGCCCCGGCGACCGGCTCGCCCGACGGTCCGAGCGGCTCGCGGATCGTCAGCCGCCGGGGCGCCCGCGCCGCGGCCAGGTCGGGCAGGTCGTAACTCGCGAGGACCCCCGGCACGACGCTCGCGAGATCGCCGCGCGGCGACTTCGTCCGCGCCGCCAGCGACCACGACGCGATCGACCGCTCGACCGTCACCGACTCCACCGGGTCGGCGAACAGGGCCGCGTGCAGGACGATCGGCCCGCCCGGCCCGATGCCGACGAAGTGCAGCGGCGTCCCGGCGGGGCTCTCCAGGGCGCGGAGGGCCTGGAGGACGTCGAACACTCGCTGCCCCAGCAGCGGCCGGTTCAGGTGGAGCGCCAGGAATGCCTCGCGGTAGTCCGGGCCGAAGAGGCCCGGCTCCGCGGCCGGCGACCCCTCGCCCATCCCCCGCGGCTCGACCAGCGCGACGTGCTCGCCGGCCCTCACCCGCGCCTCGATCGGCCCGCCGGGCGCGGCCAGCGCGCGGTCGGCGCCGACGTAGACGACCAGCGGCCGATCCCGGGCCGGCTCGCCCCGGAAGAGGAGGACCGGCACGAGCACGCCCGGCTCGGTCTCGAAGGCCCATCTCGTGATCGAATAACCGTCACGCATGATCGGGTCGCGGCGATGGACGATCACGCTCGGCAACTCCTTGGGCAGGGCGAGCCGCCTGCGCATCTCGCCGAGCAGCGCCTCCCGGCCCAGGGCCGCTCGCCCGCGATCCAGCTCGGCGGCACGCTCGGCGTTGAGGTCGAAGGCCGATTTCCCATGAAACGTCGTGAGTACCTGCCCCGTCTCGGTGCATTGCAGGTCCCTGTCGGTCGGCGATCGGGAAGTCGGTCTCGACCGGCGCGTCGTCCTTGCCGAGCAGCCAGCGCCGCATCCAGCGCATGCACGACTCGCGCCGCGGCCTCGTGAACCCGTGCGGCTCGTCCGACTCGAACAGGTCGACACGCTCGCCGCATCCGCAGCGTGCCGTAGATCCGCTTGACCTCGCGGAACGTGTCCCACGACCCCTGGATGTCGAAGAAGTCGCGGGTGCCGACGCTGAGCAAGCGTCGGCCTCGGGGCGCGCATGGTCACGAAGTCGGCGTGCTCGATGCCGAGAGGCGACCTGCCCGGTGATGTTCTGCTCGGCGTCCTGCGGGCCGATCGTGGCGAAGAGCCGTTCGAGCGACGTGATGTAGCACGACGGCGCCGCGGCGACGATCCGGTCGTCGAGCGCCATCAGGTACGCGGTCACCGTGCCGCCGCCCGAGTTGCCGGTGCAGCCGAGCCGCTTCGGATCGATCTCCGGGCGGCTCGCCAGGTAGTCGAGGCTGCGGATGCCGTCCCAGACGCGATACCCCGCCGCGCTCCGGCCGACGAGCAGGGCGCCGATGCCGACCAGCGTGTGCTCGGTCGTGCTCCCGTTGACGGCCGGCTTGCCCGGACTCGTCGAGCCACTGGACGCGCTCGCCCTGGCCGATCGGGTCGTAGCAGAGCGCGGCCATGCCGTTCTTGGCGAGGAGGATGCTCATCCGCTGGTACGTCTCGGCCGCCTTGCCGTTCTCGCTGTGGCCGCACGGGACGAGCACGCCGGGGAACGGCGGCGGGCCGTCGGGCAGGTAGAGGTTCGCCGTGACATGGTGCCCGGGCCGGCTCTCGTAGATGACCCGCTCGACGCGCATAACCGTCGCGGGCGGTCGCGGCCGACGACGCGGGCATTGAGCGGCGTCTTCTCGGACGGAAGCTCGCCGAGCGCCTCGCGGAACGCCGCCTTCAAGGTCGCGCCTGCGCTGCGCGACGTCCTCGGGCGTCTTGAGCGCGGCGACGGCCTGGCGGCGGGCGTCGAAGTGGACCTTCGCCCGGCCTTGTAGATAGGCGTCTAGCCGCTTGGCCGGCGCGGCTCCTGCTCTCCGCGCGGGAGGACGTCGAAGTCGTCGGCCCGGCTCGGGGTGGCGAGGGCGATCAGGGCGAGCGCGGGGAGTCCGAGACGGCGCATGGTTGACCTCGCGGCGGGATCGGTCCGGACGAGGCTACCTTACTTCAGCGGCCGGGCCGCAGCCATCGGCGACCCCGCTCGCTTGACGGCCCCGCCCGCCGGCCGTAGCCTGGCCGCTTCCTCTCCCGCACGCGCCGCCCCGGGGCGGCCGCGGAGACATGCCGATGTCCACGACCGAAGCCGGCCCGATCGCCGACGCCGCGCCCGGCCTCGCCCCCGATGCCGACCCGGCCTACCTCAACGCCGATATCGCGCCGACTCCCCTGTCCGCCCGCAAGTGGGCTACGAAGGACATCGCCGCGCTCTGGATCTCGATGTCGGCCTGCATCCCGACCTACATGCTCGCCTCGTCGCTCATCGCCGAGGGCATGAACTGGTGGCAGGCCGTCCTGACGATCTCCTCGGCAACGCGATCGTCCTCATCCCGATGATCCTCAACGCCCACGCCGGCACGAAGTACGGCATCCCCTTCCCCGTCTACTGCCGCGCGGCGTTCGGCCTCCGCGGCGCCAACGTGCCGGCCATGCTCCGCGCGCTCGTCGCCTGCGGCTGGTTCGGCATCCAGACCTGGATCGGCGGCGCCGCCATCTACAAGATCCTCGCCATCTACGTCCCGAGCTGGCAGGCGCTGCCGAAGCTCGCCGGCCTCGGCATCAACGCGGCCGGAGCTGGCCTGCTTCCTCGTGTTCTGGCTCGTCAACATGTTCGTCATTTACAAGGGGATCGACTCGATCCGCCTGCTCCTGAACATCAAGGCCCCGCTGCTGATCGCCCTGGGCCTCGCCCTGCTGGCCTGGGCCTATCGCCAGGCGCACGGCTTCGGGCCGATGCTCGAGCAGCCGTCGGCGTTCGACCCCGGCCAGCCGAAGGCGGGCCAGTTCTGGTCGTTCTTCTTCCCGGCGCTCACGGGCATGATCGGCTTCTGGGCGACGCTCTCGCTGAACATCCCCGACTTCTCCCGCTACGCCTACACCCAGCGCGACCAGGTCGCTCGGCCAGGCGCTCGGCCTGCCGACGACGATGGCGCTCTACTCGTTCATCGGCGTGGCCGTCACCTCGGCGACGATCGTCATCTACGGCCGGACGATCTGGGACCCGGTCGAGCTCCTGGCGACGTTCCGCGACCCGATCGTCCTGATCGTCGCCATGCTCTCGCTCTGCCTGGCGACCCTGGCCACGAACATCGCCGCCAACGTCGTCGGCCCCGCCAATGATTTCGCCCACCTCTGGCCGCGCCGCATCTCCTTCCGCATCGGCGGATTGATTACCGGAATCGTCGGGATTTTGATCCAGCCCTGGCGGCTGATCGCCGATCCGAGCGGGTATATCTTCAAGTGGCTCGTGGCTTATTCGTCGCTGCTCGGCGCCGTCGGCGGCATCCTGATCGCGGATTATTTTGTATTGAGGAAAACGCAACTGGAATTGAAGGGCCTCTACTCCCGATCCGGCCCCTACTGGTACGCCAACGGCTTCAACCCCGCGGCCCTGGTGGCGCTCGTCGCCGGGATCGCGCCGTGCGTGCCGGGGTTCCTCGGGACGGTCGGCGCGGCCTCGGTGCCGGGGTTCTGGCTCGACCTCTACCACTACGCGTGGTTCCTCAGCTTCGGGGTGTCGTTCGGCGTCTATGCGATCCTGATGAGTCGGAAGCCGGTGGCGGCCTGACGCCGCCGCGAGAACCGGACCACCTCGCATTTCCGCCGCGACGCCGATTTCCCCCCCAATCCGTCGAACTTCGCCGGACCTTCTCCGATCTCCAGGGTCGGCCCTCGCCGATGATTTCCGATGACGACCGGCCCTCCGGGCACCGATCTTGCCGGCCTAGGCGGCGGGCCCGGTCGCGCGGGCCGGTTCTCCGACGAGGGCACACGAGGGTCGATGGCGTGGAGCCGTTCCCGGAAGAGCTGACCCGGTTCATGAACGACCAAGTCGAGTCGATCGACCAGCTGGAGATCCTGCGGGTCCTCGGCGAGGACCCGCAGAAAGAGTGGGACTCGATCGCGCTGGCCGCCGAGGTCCAGTCCGAGCCGCAGGCCGTGCGGGGCCACCTGGCGGCGATGCAGGCCCGCGGGCTGCTCCAGACGATGGCGACGGGCGGGGCCCTCTCGTGCCGCTTCGGCGTCGCCAACCCCGAGCTCGAGCGGGTCGTCGGCCTCCTGCTCCGCATGTACCGCGAGCGGCCCGTCACGATGATCAAGATGGTCTACAGGCGCGCCAAGGACCCGCTCAGGGACTTCTCCGACGCGTTCCGCATCAGAAAGGAGGAGTGAAGTGGAAGGCCTCGTCTACCTCCTGTGCGCCGCCACGGCGCTCGCCTGCGCCGCGCTGCTCTTCCGGGGGTACCGGCGGAGCGGGACCCGGCTCCTGCTCTGGTGCGGCCCCTTCTTCCTGTCGCTCGCCCTCGAGAACGTCACCCTGTTCATCGACCTCGTCATCGTCCCCGACATCGACCTGTACGGCCTGCGGACCTCGGTCGCACTCATCGGCACGACGCTCCTGCTGATCGGCCTCATCTGGGACGTCGAATAGCCGGGCGGGCGAACCGGGCGAGGGGTCGGACTGGAGAGGTCATCACTCATGTATCAGATCATGGCGGTGCGCTGGCGATGGGCTTCGCCGTGGCGGGGACCTTCTTCCTCCGCTTCTGGAGGAAGACGCGCGACCGCCTCTTCATCCTCTTCGCCCTGTCCTTCTTCCTGATGGCGGCGAACCGGGTCCAGCTCTCCCTCGCCGCGCTCCGGGCGCGAGGGGCGACCATTTCTACTGGATCCGGCTCATCGCCTTCACGCTGATCCTCGTCGCGATCCTCGACAAGAATCGGGCCCGCAAGCCGGTGGAAAAGTCGTCCGCGGGGTAAGCCACGCGCCGGAACGACGGGCCGGACGGGCCGCCGAAATCGCTCCCTTGAGGAGCCGGGCCCTGCTAGGATCGCGTGCGCGCCGGCCTCACCCAACCCCATCCGAGAGATCGACCACCATGAATGCCCTCATGCTGCTGGCGTTATCGACGCTGTCTACCGGCCCGCTCGCCGATGAGCCCGCGGCGCCCAAGGTCCACAAGATCGCCGTCGGCGGCGACGGCGGGTGGGATTACCTGACGGTCGACCCCGAGGCGCATCGGCTCTACGTCTCGCGGGGGAACCGGGTCGTCGTGATCGACACCGAGGCCGAGAAGGTCGTCGGCGAGCTGCCGGAGACGCCCGGCATCCACGGGATCGCCGTCGCGCCCGAGCTGGGCAAGGGGTTCACCAGCAACGGTAGCGACAGCAGCGTGACCGTGTTCGACCTCAAGACGCTGAAGCCGACGGGCAAGATCAAGGCGAGCGGCACGCCCGACGCGATCCTCTACGACCCGGCCAGCGGGCGCGTCTTCACGTTCAACCACCGGAGCGACGACACGACCGCCATCGACGCCAGCGCCGGCACCGTGGCCGGCACGCTCGCGCTGGGCGGCGAACCCGAGGGGGCGGTCGCCGACGGCAAGGGGCACGTCTTCGTCAACATCCGCAGCAAGAGCGAGGTCGTCGAGTTCGACGGCAAGACGCTGAAGGTCCTCAACCGCTGGCCGCTCGCCCCCGCCGGCACGAGGCCGACGGGCCTGGCGCTCGACCGCGAGCATCGCCGGCTCTTCAGCACCTGCGGCAATCAGAAGATGGTCGTGATGGACGCCGACAAGGGCACGGTCCTCGGCGCCGTCGACATCGGCCGCGGCGCCGACGGCTGCACGTTCGACCCGTCGAAGGGCCTGGCCTACAGCTCCAACGGCGGCGACGGCACCGTGACCGCCGTCGGCGAGGGCGAGCCGGGCACGTTCAAGGTCGTCGCGACGATCCCGACCCAGGCGACCGCGCGGACGATGGCGCTGGACCCGAAGACCCACCGCCTCTACCTCTCGGCCGCCACCCCCCTGCCCGCCCCCGCCGAGCCCGCCGGCGCCCAGCCGAAGGCCAAGGGGGGCCGGCGGGGCAACGTCCCGGGGTCGTTCGTCATCGTCGTCGTCGACTGATCGGATTCCCATGACGGGTGTGCCTTGTGCCTTCTGCTTTCCGCCTTGATCGTCAAGGCAGGAAGGCAGAAGGCACAAGGCACAGAAAGCCCGAGAACCGCAGACTTCCCCGCTCACTCCAGCCCGGCGGCCACCCCTTCCAGGCGGCCGATGAAGTTCTGCCAGCCGTAGCTCGCGCCCTGGTAGGCCTGGTCGTGATCCGGCCCGAAGCCCGAATGCTCCATGCGCAGGAGGACGCCGCCCTTCGTCGGCGTCAGCGTCCACGTGACGACGGACTCGAGCCCGAGGGAGTTCCAGGTGTAGGAGAGCCGCTCGTTGGGCTCGACGGCCAGGACCTCGCTGTCGATCACGCCGTCCCAGCCGCCCACGGGCTCCATGCGGAACTGGAACCGATGGCCCGCGACCGGCCGGAAGTCGTTCTTCATGAGCCACTGCTCGATGAGCCCCCCTTCCGTCAGGGCCCGCCAGACCTTCTCACGAGGCTGCGGCATCTCCCGCTCGATGACCAGGGTCCGCGTGTCGGCGCCGGCTTGGTTCATGAGTCCATCCTCTTCAAAAGGGTTTCGAGTCGATCGAACCGCTCGCGCCAGAAGGCGCCGTAATGGGCCATCCAGTCGATCAGGGGCGCCAGCCCTTCCGGCTGCGCGCTGTAATGCGTCTCGCGGCCGTGGCGGCGGGCGCGCACGAGCCCCGCGTCCTTCAGGACGCCCAGGTGCTTCGACACCGCCGGCTGCGACACCCCCGCGCGGTCCGTCAAGGCGCGCACGGTCTGCTCGCCGTCGCTCGCCAGGTGCTCGAAGATCGCGCGTCGGGTCGGGTCGGCGAGAGTCTTGAAGAGGACGTCGGCCACGGCTTGCATGGCGGAATCATAGCCCACGGGTTATGAATCGTCAAGGCCGGCTGACCCCGTTTTGTCCGGGCCCCTCATCGTCACGATGACAGGGCGACGCCATCCGGCCGCGTGCGCGGCCCGTTCAGGAACCGCCCCAGCCAGGTGTAGCGCACCAGCGCCTGGTACGTCCACAGCAGGAAGGACGTCACGACCACGACGATGAGGCCGAACTTCGCCAGCGCCGGGATCGGCCAGTCCCGCACGACGTACTGCGCCCCGATGACCAGAGGCAGGTGGGCGAGATAGAGCCAGTACGCCGAGTCCGACAGGTAGCGCATCGTCGGGCTCTCGGCCGGGCAGACGCGCCGGGCCAATCCCATGAGGCCGAAGGTCATGAGCCAGGGGTAGGCCGCCTGGAGGAAGATCCCGAGCACTCGCCGCGGGATCGGCCCGAGGCCCGCCGGCCCGGGCCAGCCCGCCCCGAGGGCCATCCCCAGCGGCAGGACGACGACCAGCGCGATCGCGAGCGGCAGCCACCAGCGCGCGCCGACGCGGCCGGCCCGGTCGTCGGACCCGTAATAGATCGCCCCGAAGCCGAAGAAGATCGCGTAATAGGCCAGCACGTGCGGGATCGGCAGCGGGCCGGTCGAGGAGTCCGGCCCGAAGAGCGGGGACGCGCCCCCGCCGGTCATGAACGACTGGGGGATCATCGTCAGCGGGACCAGCCAGAGGTAGCGGGCGGGCGAGAGGACCAGCCACCCGGGCAGCCGGACCGACGGGACCCAGGCGGCGACGGCGGCGATGGCCGCATAGCCGACGACGAGCCACCAGAGGAACCAGAGGAACCACAGGTGGCCGAAAAGCGGCATCTGCATCAGGAGCTCCGCCATCCCCGCCTTCTGGCCCGCCGTCGCGCCGCGCTGGCGCAGCGACGCCGCGATCGCGGCCTTGCGGCGTCCCAGCCCGTCCGGGTTGACCTCGACCTGGAGGAGCGACGCGAAGTAGCGGGTCGTCCCCTCGTCGAGGATCGCGCCGTCCAACGGCGTTTCGCCGCGCTTGTTCGCCGCGTTGAGCCTCGCACCGTCCCGGACCAGCACATCGACAGCTTTGTCGTAGCCCAGGAAGGCCGCCGCGTGCAGGGCCGTGCTGCCGTCCCGGTCGACGGCGTTCACATCGGCGCCCCGCTTGATGAGCAGCTCGATGGCTTCCGCCCGGCCGGTGACCGCGGCCCAGAGCAGAGGCGTCCCGCCGCGCTCGGGATCGACGCCGTCCACCGCCGCCCCGCCCGCCAGGTGCCCTTCGATGGCGCCGAGGTCACCCGCCCGCGCGGCCGCCCAGATGTCCAACGTCTTGCCGGTCGGCGAAGCGTCGCCGGACTTCTTGAAGGCGGACGAGATCGCGACGCCGGAGATCCAGTTCACGGCCGGGACGATGGTGACCATCCCCAGGAGCAATGGCAGAAACACCCTGCGGAACCGGTGCTTGACCAGCGCCCCGCGGCCTCGCCGGTGCAGCAGCATCGCGCTGAAGAAGCCGCTCATGACGAAGAACAGGGGCATCCGGAAGCCGTGGATCGCCGAGAAGGCGACCCCGAAACCGGGGTCCTGCCGACGATCGGCGACCATCCAGAACGACGGGAAGAACGAGAGGGACGCGTGCAGGACGATCCCCAGCATCATGGCGCCGGCCCGCAGGGCGTCCAGGTCGGGTCGTCGGGCGAAGGCGGGGTTTTCGGTGCTCATGGAGGGCGTTCGCACGACCCGGCCCAATATTGGGCCCGGAGGCCCCGGCTCGCCCGGGCGAGCCCGGCGGCATTTTCCGAGAACGATTCGGGCCCCGATTGCGATCCTAAGGGACAGATGCTCTGCGCACGACGTCGCGCGCGGCGGCCGTCCATGATCACAACACAGAGGCGAACACCAATGCGTACCGAGAAGCAGCGCCAGGCCAGCCGGACCAACGGCAAGAAGTCCCGCGGCCCCAAGACGCCCGAGGGCATCGACGTCTCCAAGATGAACGGACTGAAGCACGGCCTCTGCTCCGGGCAGGTCGTCCTGCCCGGCGAGGATCCCGCCGAGTTCGACGCCGAGCTCGCCGGCTGGGCCGGCGAATTCCCGCCGGGGGGTCAGATGCGGGCCGTCCTCGTCGAGCGCGCCGCCGTCGCCTCGTGGCGGCTCAGGCGGTGCGTCCGCGCCGAGAGGGGCCTGCTCCTCGAGCTCGCCGCGCGGCGCGAGGACCGGGCCGACGGCGACGGCGACGCCGAGCTCAAGTCCAGGATCGCCCGCGCCGACCACGAGCTGCGATTCGAGCCGGCGACGTCGCTCGCCGTGCTGAAGGCGGCGCCGGCGGGCGTCGACCGGCTGATCGCGCGGTGGGACGAGCTCGACGAGCTCCTCGCGGCCGACACCGACAACTGGGAGCGCGACGTGCACGAGGACCTGCTGGCCCTGCTCGGCCACCCGTACGACGCCGCGGCCGACGCCGCCGGGCCGCCGGCGGGGGACTCGTACCGGCTGGTCCTCAGCCGCGAGCACTTCGACGAGGCCGGGGTCAACCACGCCCTGGAGGACGACGACCTCGCCGCGACGGTCGCGCGGGTGCGGCGGGCGATCGCGGACGAGCGGCTGGCGCTGTGCGCCGCGAGCTGGTCGAGGCGGCGGAGGTCGACGACGAGCCGGAGGCCGAGGCGGCGAAGTTCACCGGCGTGACGCCCGAGCTGATGCTCCTGCACCGCTACGAGATGGCCCACGAGCGGTCGCTCCGCGCGGCGATCAAGGACCTGGCAGCACTGGAGAAGGCGCGGCCTCGGGGGGAGGCGTCTGTGACGCAAACTATTACTAATAAAGTGGTTCGAGACACTGGTGCCGTGCCGTCGGTCGATGCCCGGGCGGGGTCGGATGGTGGGGGTGAGGCCGGGGTGGCCGTGGCGCCGAGCGAACCCGAGGCTTCGGGCGTTCCGGTCGGCTCGGGAGGGCCCCGGGGCGGCCGAGAGAGCCGCCGGAGGGCTCGCCGGTGGCGACGGAGGGGGCAGCCGGCGCGGTGAGATCGAGGGATGTGGATGATTGAGCCTGGGCTCGAGAGGGGGCCGGGTCCGCGGTGCGCGCCGGGGAAGACCGGGCTCAGCGGGCCGCCTTCCACACCGGGTCCTGGTGCGAATCCTCGGCCGAGGCGAACCAGCGCGTCATGGTCATCTTCTGCTGCGTATAGAACTGCACGCCTTCAATCCCTTGAATATGTAAATCCCCGAAGAACGACTGATTCCAGCCCGTGAATGGGAACCACGCCATGGGCGCGGGCACGCCGACGTTGACGCCGATCATGCCGGCGTTGAACCGGTGCTTGAACTCGCGGGCCGCGCGGCCGCTCCTCGTGAAGATCGAGGCCCCGTTGCCATACGGGCAGTTGCGGCCGACGGCCAGGGCCTCGTCGAGGTCGCCCACGCGGACGACCGAGAGCACCGGGCCGAAGATCTCCTCGCGGGCCACCCTCATGCCGGGCTCGACGCGGTCGAGGACGCTGGGACCGATCAGGAAGCCCTCACCCTTGACTACCTCGCGCCCGTCGAGCGCGACCTCGGCCCCCTCCGCCTCGCCGATCTCGAGGTAGCCCGCCACGCGGTCGCGGTGCGCACGCGTGATGACCGGTCCCATATCCACGCTTTCATCCCCGTCCGTCGGACCGACGGTCATCGCCGAGGCCAGCTCGCGGAGCCGTTCGACGAGCCGGTCGGCGATCGGCCCGACGGGCAGCGCCAGGCTGCCGGCCATGCACCGCTCGCCGGCGCACCCGAAGGCCGAGGCCTGGAGCGCCTTCGCCGCCTGGTCGAGGTCCGCGTCGGGCATGATGACCAGGTGATTCTTCGCCCCGCCCGCCGCCTGCACCCGCTTGCCGTTCCGCGTGCCCGTCTCATAGACGTATTTCGCGACGTTGGTCGAGCCGACGAACGAGACCGCCCGCACGAGCGGGTGCGTGAGCAGGGCGTCGGCGGCCTCCCGGTCGCCGTGGACGATGTTGAAGACGCCCTCGGGAAGGCCCGACTCCATCAGGAGCTCGCCCAGCCGCGCGGCCGAGAGCGGCACCTTCTCCGACGGCTTCAGCACGAACGTATTCCCGCATGCCAGGGCGACGGGGAACATCCAGAGCGGGACCATCGCCGGGAAGTTGAACGGCGTGATCCCGGCACACACGCCCACGGGGTGGCGGACGGTCTCGCAGTCGACGTCGCGCGCGATGTTCGGCAACGACTGGCCCATGAGAAGGCTGGGGATGCCGCACGCGAACTCGACCATCTCGACCCCGCGCTGGACCGACGCGCGGGATTCGGCCAATGTCTTCCCATGTTCACGGGTCACGATCCGTGCCAGCTCCTCCGAGGCCGCGTCGAGCCGCTCGCGGAACCGGAAGAGCACCCGCGCCCGCTCGACGGCCGGCGTCTCGGCCCAGTCGGGGAGGGCGACGGATGCGGCGCGGACGGCCCGGTCGACCTCCTCGGCCGAGGCCAGCGGCACCCGGGCGATGGCCCGGCCCGTCGACGGGTTGAAGACCTCGCCGTATCGCGAGGCCTCGGCCCGCTCCCACCGGCCGCCGATGAGCGTCGGGACCGCGTCCAGGGCTTGCATCGTCGCCATTGTCGCGCCTCCGTATCCTGGGGGATCGGCCTGCATCGTAACCCCGCGCGGGCCCGGCCGGTAGCGTCCGGTCGAGCCCCGAAGTTAAGATGAGTCCGACGGCGAGACGACGCACGATCGCCCCCGCATCCCGAGGCCAACGCCATGCCCCGCATCGTCCGAGGAGGCCTGATCCAGGCCACGCTCTGCGAGCCGTCGACCTCGCCCGTCGCCAGGATCCGCCAGGCGATGGTCGATAAGCATATCTCGCTGATCGAGGAGGCCGCGAACGAGGGGGCCCAGGTCGTCTGCCTCCAGGAGCTCTTCTACGGCCCCTACTTCTGCGCCGAGCAGCAGACGAAGTGGTACGAGATGACCGAGCGCATCCCCGACGGGCCGACGACCGAGCTCATGGCCGAGGTCGCCAGGAAGCACGGGATCGTCCTGATCGTCCCGGTCTACGAGGAGGACCTGCCGGGCGTCTACTACAACACGGCCGCCGTGATCGACGCCGACGGCACGTACCTCGGCAAGTTCCGCAAGATGCACATCCCCCACTGCAACCCGGGCTTCTGGGAGAAGTTCTACTTCCGTCCGGGGAACCTCGGCTATCCCGTGTTCGACACCCGCGTCGGCAAGATCGGTGTTTATATCTGCTACGACCGCCACTTCCCCGAGGGCGCGCGGTGCCTGGCCCTCAATGGCGCCGAGATCGTCTTCAACCCCTCGGCCACCGTGGCGGGCCTCTCCGAGTACCTCTGGAAGCTCGAGCAGCCGGCGCACGCCGTGGCCAACGGCTACTTCGTCGGCGCGATCAACCGCGTGGGCTACGAGGAGCCCTGGCGGATCGGCGAGTTCTACGGCCAGAGCTACTTCTGCGACCCGCGCGGGCGGATGCTCGCCGAGGGCCGCCGCGACGGCGACGACGTGGTCGTGGCCGACCTCGACATGGACCTGATCCGCGAGGTCCGCAACACCTGGCAGTTCTTCCGCGACCGGCGGCCCGAGACGTACGGGGCGATCACGCAGCTCTGAAGGCGAGGATCGACCACCGATGGAATGGAAGACGGAGAGGATCAACCGCAGATGACGCAGATGGCCGGAGATAAGATAAATACGGTTCTTTTTTCATCTGCGGCCATCTGCGTCATCTGCGGTTGATCCTCTCCGTTCGACTGAGGTCACGCATGCTCCGGCGGCCGGATCGGCTCGACCTCGCCCGCCGCGAGCTTCGCCTGGTACTGGTTCCACGTCATCGGCGGCCGGCCCGTGTCGACGGGGGTCATCGTGATGCATCCCTCCGCCGGGCAGATCAGGCTGCACATGTTGCAGCCGACGCAGACGTCCTCCTTGATCGTGAACACGTTGACGACGCCCCCGCCGGCCCCCGGCATGACGTCGACGCCGCCCGATCGCGTGTGCAGGGGCGAGCCCGCGAACTCCGCCGCCGGCACGCGGTCCCAGCGGATCGACTGGTGGCAGCCGTCCTCGCACGCGATGTAGCAGAGGCCGCAGTGGATGCACCTGGATTGGTCGATGCGGGCGACGACCTTGTAGTTGAGGTCGAGGTCGCCCCATTTCCTGATCCGCGGCGCCGACCGGCCGACGAGGTCGTCGATCCGGGCAAAGCCCTTCTCGCGCATCCAGCCCTCGAGGCCGCTGATCAATCCCTCGACGATCCTAAACCCGTAATGCATGACGGCCGTGCAGACCTGGACCGTGCCGGCGCCGAGCAGGAAGAACTCGGCGGCGTCCTGCCAGGCCCCGATGCCGCCGATGCCGCTGATCGGCACGCGGCACAGGGGGTCGTTGGCCAGCTCGGCGACCATGTTCAGCGCGATCGGCCTGACCGCCGGGCCGCAGTAGCCGCCGTGGCTGCCGAGGCCGGCGACCGACGGCCTGGGCGCCAACGTATTCAGGTCCACGCCCATGACCGAGTTGATCGTGTTGATGAGCGAAAGCGCGTCGGCCCCGCCCTCGACGGCCGCGCGGCCGATGGTGCGGACGTCGGTGACGTTGGGCGTGAGCTTGACCATGACGGGCACGGTCGCGGCGTCCTTGACCCATCCCGTGATCATCCTGGCGTAGTCGGGCACCTGGCCGACGGCCGAGCCCATCCCGCGCTCGCTCATGCCGTGGGGGCAGCCGAAGTTCAGCTCCACGCCGTCGGCGCCGGCGTCCTGGACCTTCTTCGTGAGCTCCTGCCAGGCCTCGGCGCGCGGCTCTTCCATCAGCGAGACGAACAGGGCGTGCTTCGGGTGGGCCTTCTTGACTCGGGCGATCTCGGCGAGGTTGACGTCGAGCGATCGGTCGGTGATCAATTCGATATTATTGAGGCCGATGACCTTCCGGCCCTCGTGGTCGATGGCCCCGTAGCGCGACGAGACGTTGACGATCGGCTCGCGGGCCAGCGTCTTCCAGACGGCGCCGCCCCAGCCGAGCGTCGAAGGCGCGGCGGACCTGGTACTCGGAGTTGGTCGGCGGGGCCGAGGCGAGCCAGAACGGGTTCGGGGCCTTCACGCCGCAGAAGGTCACGCTCAGGTCGGGCACGGGTCGTCCTTCGGTGGGTTGGTCGATATCTCGTAGGGTCCGCTGTGCGGTCGTCTTCCGAGGAGCATTCGAAGTGGTCCGCATAGCGGACCCTACGAAGACTCGAGCGAAGCGTGGATGCCGTGTGCCGCGCGCTTGCCGTCGGCGACGGCGTCGACGACCTCGCCGCCGTTGCGGAGGCAGTCGCCGCCGGCGAACAGCTTGGGGACGGTGGTGGCGCCGGTCGCGAGGTCGACGGCGACCCGGCCGCGATCGTGGGCTAGACCCGGAAGGGCGTCGAGCAGGTCGAGCAGCGGCTCCTGTCCGAGGGCCTTGACGATCATGTCGGCCTCGATCACGAACTCCGAGCCGGGGACGGTGTGAAGCTCGCCCCGGCGCGACTCCGACGCGACCTCGGTCCGCGCGAACTCGACGCCGACGGCCTTCCCGTCGCGGCCGACGATCCGCAGGGGCGCGGCGTGCCACTCGAAGCGGACGCCGTCGGCCTTGGCCAATCCATACTCATAGGCGAACGCAGGCATCGCGGCCTCGCCCCGGCGGTAGGCGATCGTCACCGTCTCGGCCCCGAGGCGGCGGGCGGCCGTGGCGACGTCGATCGCCGTGTTGCCCGCGCCGATCACCAGGACGTGGCGGCCGACCTCGCACTCGGCGAAGGGCTTCGTGTGCGTCTGGAAGATGAAGTCGAGCGCCTCCCAGACGCCCGGGAGGTCTTCTCCTTCGATGCCGAGCGCGGCGGTCCGACCGAGCCCAATCCCCAGGAAGACCGCGTCGTACTCGTCGAGCAGGCGGGCGACCTCGTCGGCCGAGACGCGATGATTCAAGCGGATGTCGATGCCGATCTCGCGGATGCTGGCGATCTCGGACAGGGCGAACTCGGTCGAGATCTTGTAGGCGGCGATCCCCAGCGTGTCGAGCCCGCCGGGCACGCCGCGGGCTTCGAAGACCGTGACGTCGTGGCCGAGCCGCCGGAGCTCGTGGGCGCAGCTCAGGCCCGCGGGGCCCGAGCCGATGATCGCCACGCGGCGGCCGGTCGGCGGGCCGGGCTCGAAGAAGCGGACGCCGCGGGCCGAGGCGGTGTCGCAGGCGTGCCGCTGGAGTTGGCCGATCTTGATCGGGTCGTTCACGAGCGCCCGTCGACGCATGCGCCCTCGCAGAGGACCTCGGTCGGGCAGGCCCGCGCGCAGCTCCCGCCGAAGACGTTCGCCTCGAGGATGGTCCGCGCGGCGCCGGCCTCGTCGCGGTGGAGGATCTGGCGGATGAACCTGGGGACGTCGATCGCCGTCGGGCAGGCGCGGGTGCAGGGGGCGTCGAAGCAGAAGAGGCAGCGGGCCGATTCGGCGAGGGCCTCGTCGGTCGTGAGCGGCGGCGGCAGGTCCGCGAAGTTCGCGGCCAGTTGCTGCGGGCTCAGGACGTCACCGGCTCGGATCATGTCTGCCTCGGCAGTCTTCTCTCTGGTCCCCTCCCCCCTCGTGGGGGAGGGTTAGGGTGAGGGGGTCTTCGACGGCGGCCGCGGCCGCTCCCCGGCTCCCTCACCCTATCCTCTCCCACGAGGGGAGAGGGTGAAGATCGGAGGGCCATCCGCGGCTTCATCCCCCGATCGACCCCGCCTTCTCCCTCGGCAACCACCGGCCCCAGCCGCGTTCGCCGATGAACTTGTAGTCGTCGACGACCTTCCTGCCCCGGCTGTAGGTCGACTCGGCGAACCCGGCCAGCTTCCACCCCTGATAGGGGCTCCAGTCGGCGTTGGTCTCCATCGCCGCGTGGTCGACCTCGATGGTCTTCTCGGGGTCGATCAGCACGAGGTCGGCGTCGCTGCCGGGCGCGATGGTCCCCTTCTTCGGGTAGAGCCCCATCACCTTCGCCGGGTTAGTAGCAGCACTTCTCGACCAACTGCTCGAGCGTCAATCGGGCCGCCTTCACCCCGTGCGTGTAGACGATCGGCACGAGCGTCTCCAGCCCCGGCAGGCCCATCGGGATCTTCGTCCAGTCGCCTTCCCAGCGGGCTTTTTGGTCGCGGGTGAAGGTGCAGGTGTCGGTCGAGACGACGCAGACCTCGCCGTCCTGGAGTCCCTTCCAGAGCCGCTCCTGATCGCGCTTCGTCTTGACCTGCGGGCAGCAGGCGAACAGATGGCCGTCGGGGCCGGCGAAGACGGAGTCATCCAGGACGAGGTACTGGGCACACGTCTCCGCGTAGACGTCCACGCCCCGGGCGCGGGCCGCCTTGACGAGGTCGGCGCCCTTCGCGGTCGACATGTGGACGATGTAGAGCCGGCCGCCGGTGACCTCGGCCCAGGTGATGGCCCGCTGGATCGCCTCGGCCTCGATGAAGTCGGGCCGGGTGATCGCGTGGAGCGTGGCGCCGTTCTCGCTTCATCAGCTCGGGCGTGTGGTGCCGGGCGATCAGCTCGTCGAGGACGCGGCTCGACTCGGCGTGGACCAGGAGCATCGCGCCCAGGTCCTTGCACCGCTCCAGGGTGTTGAAGATCGCGCGGTCGTCCGACTGCCAGCCCTCCGAGGCGTAGATCATGAACTCCTTGAACGTCGGGCAGCCCCTCGCGACCATCGCGGCCATCTCGGGCCCGTGGCGGTCCCAGTTGGTGATGGCCATGTGGAAGGCAGTAGTCGACGCACGCCTTCGGCCCGGCCTTGGCCGATCCAGTTCGCGAAGGCGTCGGCCAGCGACTCCTCGCCGTAGGGGATGGCGAAGTCGATCACGGTCGTCACCCCGCCGCGAGCCGCCGCGCGGGTGCCGGTCTCCCAGTCGTCGCTCGAGGTCGTCCCGCAGAAGGGCAATTCGAGGTGGACGTGGACGTCGAGGCCGCCCGGGATCAGGAACTTGCCCGTCGCGTCGACGACGGACTTCGCCTTCCCCGCCAGCCCCGGCCCGACCGCGACGATCGTCTCGCCCTCGACGGCGACGTCGACCTGCTCGCGCCCGCGGGGGCCGACGACGGTCGCGCCGGTGATGACGAAGTCGTAGCCCATGCCCGAGTCCTTGACGCCGCGGCGGCCTTCCATCGACATCGATCCGCCGGTATCGTAACCGACCCTCGGCCGTCGGGACAACGCGGCGGATTCGCGGGTTCTTCATGTTCGTCGGAGCCTTCGAGGTCGGACCGATGCCCGAGACTCCGAAGCCGATGACCATCCGGACCAACGGGATCGACCTGACCGTCGCCCGCGCCGGCCCGGAGGGCGGGCCGCCCGTGATCCTGCTCCACGGCTTCCCCGAAGGGCGACTCGGCTGGCGGCACCAGGTCGGCCCGCTCGCCGACGCCGGCTTCGACCTGATGGTGCCCGATCAGCGCGGCTATGGGTCGAGCGCCAAGCCGCCCGGGGTCGCCGCCTACGCGCTCGACCACCTCGCCGCCGACGTCCTCGGCCTGATCGACGCGACCGGGCGGCGCGAAGGCGTCGCTCGTCGGCCACGACTGGGGCGGCATTGTCGCCTGGTGGGTCGCGACCCGCGATCCGGGGCGGGTCGATCGGCTCGCGATCCTCAACGCCCCGCACCCGATCGCGCTCCGAAGGTTCATCCGAGCCCACCCCGCGCAACTGCTCAGGAGCTGGTACGTCTTCATGATGCAGATCCCCTGGCTCTCCGAGGCGACGTCGCGCCGCGACGATTGGCGGCCGCTGGTGCAGGGCCTCCAGAAGACCAGCCGGCCCGGTGCGTTCTCCGAGGCCGATTTTGACGCGTATCGGAGGATGTGGTCGGAGCCCGGGGCCTTCACCGCGATGGTCCACTGGTATCGCGCCGCGCTGCGGCATCCGGCCGGCTCGCCGGACGACCCGAGGGTCCACGTCCCGACGCTCGTCCTCTGGGGGACCGAGGATCGCTTCATGGACCGCCGCGCCGCGGAGGCGAGCCTGGCCTACTGCGACGACGGGCGGCTCGAATGGTTCGAGGGCGCGACCCACTGGCTCCAGCACGAGGAGCCCGATCGGGTGAACCGGCTCCTGATCGAGTTCCTGGGGGCCGGCTGAGCCCGCGAGCCTGCCCGGCGGGGTCGTGGACGAGATAAAATGGTCAGGTCACGAGTCCCCCCGAGGCCTCGCAGGGACCTCCTCCATGTCGCTCTTCCCCTCCTTCGAGGCCGCCGACAGGCCCGAGCAGGCCACGCGGCTCGCGCCGAGGCTCTGGAAGCTGGCCGCACGGGGCGTCTATTTCGGGACCAGCTCGTGGAAGTACGAGGGCTGGCTCGGGTCCATCTATCGGCCGCACCGCTATGACACGCACGGCAAGTTCTCGGACGCGAAGTTCCGCCGCGAGTGCCTGGCCGAGTACGTCGAGACATTCCCGACGGTCTGCGGCGATTTCGCGTTCTACCAGTTCCCCACGGCCGAATACTGGGCCCAGCTCTTCGCCGCGACGCCGCCGGGGTTCCTGTTCGGGTTCAAGGTGCCCGAGGATATCACCGTCGCCCGCTGGCCGGGCCACGCGCGGTACGGGACGAGGGCGGGGCGAGACAACGAGCACTTCCTCGACGCGGCCGCGTTCGGCCGCCACTTCGCCCGCCCGCTGGAGCCGTACCGCGACCGGGTGGCGACCCTGATCTTCGAGTTCGGGACTTTCAACAAGTCCACGTTCCCGAAGGCTGAGGACTTCCTGGATCGGCTCGACCCGTTTCTCGCCGCCCTGCCCCAGGGATACCGCTACGCGATCGAGATCCGCAACCCGGAGTACCTGGGTCCGGCGTACTTCTCGCTCCTGCGGGACCGCGGCGTGGCCCATGTCTTCAACGCGTGGACCCGCATGCCCGGGCTTGAGGAGCAGGTCGCCATGCCGGGCGCGTTCACGGCGGGCTTCTCGGTCGTCCGCGCGCTGCTCGCCCGGGGGCGGACGTACGAGGAGGCGGTCCGCCAGTTCACGCCGTACCGGGCGGTCCAGGTGCCGAACCCGCCGACCCGCGAGGCGATGGGGCGCGTCGTCGAGCGCGCTTGCGCGAGAAGGAGCCGGCGTATGTCTTCGTGAACAACCGCCTCGAGGGCTTCGCCCCGGCGACGATCGAGGCGGTCGTCGAATCGCTCGCGCCGTGAGCCGATCAGGCCGTGGCGAGCGCCGGGCTCGGCTCGGCGTGCGGGCCGCCGATGACCGTATCGACCTTCTCCCGCGCGGCCCTGGCGCCGTCGACCAGGCCGCGGACGGCCGCGTTCTCCCTGGGGATCGACCGGGCCACGAACGCGGCCGAGAAGACCACGCCGTAGGAGACCGTGTAGCCGGCCGTGTAGACGAACCGGCGCACGAACACGCCGGACGAGTTCCAGGCGCGCTCGGCCGCGGCGCGGGCGTCGACGGCCCCGCTCCGGGCGCCTTGCCGGATCAGGTCGAAGGCGCCACCGGACGTCGCCACGGAGTTGTCATGGGCCTCGGCGTGCGTGTCGGACATCGGGCGACCTCGATCGGCGTGGCGGGAATCGGGCGCCGCGGCGGTCGCGGCGGTCCCCTCTATCTTATCAATCCGCCGCAGGTTCTCCAGCGGATGTCGGCCCCGGTCTTCATTTGGGCATCGGATAGCGGCGGTCGAGGTCGTCGAGGAGCCGGACGACCTGGCGGACACCCTGGCGATGGAGCTTCGGGAATCGGCGCTCCAGCCACGCATCAAGCCCCCGAAACGCCCGAGGCCAGAGGATCACGCCGCCGAGGATGAGGATCGGCGTCCCGATCGGCCCCGGCAGGGCGATGCCGCCGAGGCCGGCGAGGACCAGGAGAACGCCGACCTCCTTGGGCGCCTCGTGGAGGCGGCGGTTCTGCTCGGCATCGTCCACGGCGGTCTCCTCTCAGCTCGATTCGGGGAAGCGCCGGGCCATGTCGTCGAGGTAGCGACCGACCTGCTTCATGCCCTTGCGGTGGAGCGACGGATAGCGGCGCTGGAACCAGTCCTCGACCTTGCCGAACGCCTCGGGCCAGAGCACCAGGCCCCCGGCGACGACGGCCGGCACGCCCATCATGCCGGGCAGGACGACGCCGAGCGCCCCACCGAGACGAGCATGGCGCCGACCTCCTTGGGCAGCTCGCGGAGCTTGCCGTGGATCTCATCATCGGCCCCGCCCGGGGCCGGGTCGGGTTCGGGGGTCGACATGGTCATCTCCTGGAGGGATGGGCCGGCCCGCGGAGCGAGCCGACGGCGCGGCCGTAGAGGCTGAGGGTGCCGAGGTTGCTGACCACGACCGACGTCAGCGGCGTGGCCCCGAACAGGAACGCCCCCGTCACGCAGAGCAGGTTCGGCAGCAGGATGAACCGCCGCGCCGAGCGGGCCTGGTCCGCGTGCGCGAGGCGACCTCCCAGAGCTCGGCGAGCAGGTCGAGGTCGGGCCGCAGGAGCACCGCGTCGGCGCCGCTCGCGTCGATGTCGCCGGCCCCGAGTGCGATTGTAACGTGACTTCCCGTACGCGGCGAATCCTCGCCGACGAAGGCGGCGCGGAGCCCTCGATCGCGCGAGGACGCGAGTGACGCGTCTCGGTCGCCGGCCGCGAGGTCGCCCTGATGCGCGTCCACGCCGAGGGCCGAGGCCAATGCGGCGACCTCGGCGGTCGACCGTTCCGACACGAGCACGATCGGCACCCCCGCCACCTCGCGGAGCCGGCGCACGGCGGGCGCGGCGGCCGGCCGGCCGGTGCGGCCGAACTCGATCAGGCCGATCATCGCGCCATCGGCCTCGACGAGCAAGGCCCCGCCGGCGTCGTGATCGCGGACGCGGATGCGGCGATCGCCATGCGTCACGGTGACGCCCGTCTCGAGGTCGAGCGCGGGCAGATCGAGGAGGTGGCTCCGACGGTCGCGGCATGCCTCGACCAGGGCCGCCGACCGATCGTCGGCCAGGTGGCGGAACGCGCTGGCGGCGTAGCGGAGCAGGTCGGCCTCGGGCATCCGGGTATGGACGCGGATGACTTCCAAGGCGCCGAGCCTCAAGGCGGGCGCGTCTTCGAGGACGATCACGTCGCACGCGGCCAGCCGCTCGAAGGCGTCGGGCGAGCGGACGACGATCCCGCGGCGGGCGCAGCGGGCGACGTCGCGGAGGGTCTCCATCGGCGACGACAGGCCGGGCCCGGTCGCGTAATCGGGGCGGAGGATCGCGCCGGCCGTGCCGAGGCCGCCGAGGATCAGGCCGACGCCGGCCGTCGCGAGGGTCGGGCCGACGGCCTTCTCGGCGAACGCCTCGGCCGAGAGCGTCGGGCTCGTCGTGCCGGCCGCGGGGCTCGTCGCCGCGACCAGCGCCCGGCCGATCGTCGAGGCGAGCGACCGCTCGGCCGACTCGCGCGACCTCGACCGTGAGCGACCCGATCAGGACGGTCGAGCCGGCGAGCAGGACGTCGCCCGCGCGCTTCCGCGAGGCGCCCGTCAGCCCGCGAACGCTCCGCTCGTCGACGATCCCCTCGCCCGCGACGATCCGCCCGTCGGCCGGGACGGCCTCCGCCGCGTCGACCAGGATCCGGTCGCCGGGCCGGAGCCGCTCGATCGGCACGAGCACCTCGGGCCCGTCGCCGCCCACGAGCCGCGCCAGGCGGGGCCTCGGAAGGGACTCGTCGAGCATCCGCCGCCGCTCGGCCGCGAGGTCGAGCCGGAGCCGGCCGTGCCAGAACTTGAACATCCACGACATGACCGCCGACGCCAGGAACTGCCCGCTCGCCACCGTCGCCACGACGATGGTCGTGTAGAGGACCGGCAGCCCCAGCCTGCGGCGCCGGGCCTGCCCGTATGCCGCCCGGAACATCCGCACGTTCGTGCCGACGAGCAGGGCCGCCGAGACCGGGGCCATGATCGGCACGACGAAGTCGGCCAGCGCGGCGATGCCCAGGTTCGTGTTCGCCAGGCCGAACCGGGTGCGGGTCGGCGCGGGGAGCGTGCGGACCCAGCCGCTGGGGTCCTCAAGCGCCTCCTCGACGAGCCGGAGCAGGCGGGGCGTGTTCAGCTCGGCCGCGTCGTAGCGGATCAGGAGCGTCCCGGTCCAGCCGGCGAGCCTCGCGGCGCGGACGCCCGGCACGCCGGCGAGCAGGACCTCGGCGCGGGCGGCGAGGCCGGGGTCATTGGCGATCGCCTCGTGCCGGAGCCGAAGCCGGCCTGGTCGATCAGAGACGACCTCGCAGGTCGAGAGGGCCGCGCCGTGGCGGTAGACGGTGCCATCGCCCTCGCGCGCGGCCCTCGGCAGGCTGGGCGAGGGGCCGTCGTCGTCTCGCCTCAGCGCGTCGGAGAGCCGGCCGAGGATCGCGGGGTCTCGGCGATGGCGGGCATCGAGTCGCACGGTCGCGGTCGCGGCCGATCGGTCGAGCGAGACCGAGCGGACGCCCTCCACGCTCAGGGCCCGCCCGACGAATCGTTCGAGCAGTCGCGCGCTCGCGAAGAGCCGCCCGTCCCGCAGCGCGATGGTCCCCTCGGTCCGGGAGACCTCCGGGGCTTCGTGCAGGCTCGGGGGCGTCGGTTGCATCGCCATGGGATGCGGGCTACCCGGTTGCGATTCAGGCCGGCCGCGGCGGCGAGTACGGCTTGAGCGCGCCGCTGCGAATCATGGCCTCGAGCGTCTCGGCGACCTCGCTCTCCTCGCGGTCGAAGGTGCAGAAGACCGCCCGGAGCTTGGCCCGGCGCCGGTCGACCTCGAAGCCGAACAGCGCCAGGGCGAGCACGCCGATGACCAGCGGGATGATGGGCACCTCTTCGTTCATGGCCGATGAACCTCCCCTACCCTTCGCGGTTCAGACGAGCTCGATGCCCGCCTCCAGCCCGCCGCGGATGATCTTGACGAGCCCCTCGAAACCCTCGCGGTGCATCTGCCGCCGGACCTCGCGGTCGAGGTTCACGGCCGTGCGGTGCTCGGCGAGGAAGCGGACGAACTCCTGGAGCCTCGCCAGGGCCTGCTCGGGGCGGCGGATCAGGCCCAGGTTGAGCCGGAAGCCGTGGAACGCCGCCCGCGGGCGACCGGGGCGCGAAGTCGTCGTAGACCAGGATCATCGGGTCGTGGCCGATCAGCTCGTGGAACCGCCGGCCCAGCTCGATCGACTGCTCGCGCGAGAGCAGGTAGAGCGTGTCCTGCCGCTGGAACTCGAAGATCAGCGGCAGCTGCCTGCGGACCTGCGCGAGACCGGGCGATTCCAGCCCGTGTCGATCAGGAAGATGTCGAACCGCTTCGCGTCCGGGTCGATCGGCCCCCCGGACGACCCGGACCGCAGGTCGATGTCGGGACCCGTCGGCGTCTCGGCGTGCGGTTCCATCGGCGGTCGCCCTCTCAGAGGCCCAGGTCATCGGCCAGCGACTCGATGAAGCGGACGGCCGTCTTCTTGTTCTCGGCCGTGGCGAACATCCGGGCCGCGAAGGTCATCTCGGCGTCCACGACGAGCTGCTCCGACGTGAATCGGGCCAGCAGCGAGAGCCATTGCGTCACCACGACGAACTCCGGCTTCGAGGCGCTCCAGCGGAGCTCCGCGGGCACGGGGATCTCATGCCGACGCCGCGAGAACTCGCTCGTGATCGCCTCGCGCGTCGACTCGTCGATCGGCCGCCGCAGCCGGCGCGTGTAGAGCGTCTCTTTCCAGGGCATGAGTCTGCGTCATCTCCAGGCGGTGCCGCCGCTCGGCCTCGATCTGGGCGACCTTGCGGAGCGGGAGCACGCCGTTGGCCAGCGCGGCCAGGGCGGCGACGTTGTTGGTGACCACCGACGCCATGATCCCGAACCCCATCGTGAACACGCCCGACGATGCAGGCGATGTTCGGGGCCAGGATCATCGCCCAGCTCCGCTTGACGTTGTGGTCGAGGTCGCGGGCGATGTCCCGCAGCTCGCAGAGCTTCGCCAGCCCCTCCTCCAGGAACACGATGTGCGCCGTGTCGGTCGCGATCGACGAGGCGCCCCGCAGCGAGATCGACACGTTGGCCTTCTTCAGGGCGATCGAGTCGTTGATCCCGTCGCCCACGAAGCAGACCTTCCGCCCCTCCTTCTGGAGCTTCTCGACATACTCGGCCTTGTCGGCCGGCAGCACCTGGGCGAAGTAGCGGTCCATGCCCAGCGACTCGGCGAGCTTCCTCGTCGGCGCCTCGTGGTCGCCCGAGATGATCGCGATGTGCTTGATCCCCCGCTGGCGGAGGCCCGGCGATGATCGTCCTTGACCTCGGGCCGGACCGCCGCCCGGAGCTCGATCGCGCCGCCGAGCCGGTCGTCGACGCCGACCATGACCATCGTGTAGCCCTCGCGGTGCGCCTCGTCGAGCGCCTCGCGGACCTCGGGCGTCAGCTCGATCCCCTCCATCTCCATGAACCGCTTGCTGCCGACGCGGACCGTGTGGCCCTCGACGTGCACGGTGATCCCGTAGCCGACCTTGTACTGCGTGTCGTCGATCGGCGGCAGGTCCAGGCCCAGCTCCTCCGCCTTGTGGAGGATGGCCAGGGCGATCGGGTGGTGGAACTTGTGCTCGGCCGCCGCGGCGTAGCGGAGGATCTGTTCGGGATCGAAGCCCGTCGCTGGCGATCACCCGGCCGACCTCGGGCCGCTCGCGGGTCAGCGTGCCCGTCTTGTCGAAGAGGACGGTGTCGATCTCGTTCATCAGCTCGAGCGCCCGGCCGTCCTTGACGAGGATGCCCTTGTTGGCGCAGAGGGCCAGCGAGCTGAGCATGGCCAGCGGCGCGGCCATGCGGATGCCGGTGCCGAAGTCGCTGTTGAGCACCGCCACGGCGCCGGCCGGGCCCATCGTCGCCAGGCCGACGGCTGCCGACGGCCAGGGTCGGGATCACGGCCTTGTCGGCCAGCCGCTCGCCCTTGTGCTGCGAGGTGAGCTTGTAGCCGGCCGTGTCGTTGAGGATCTGGCTGATCTTGGCCGAGGCCGTCTCGCTGCCCGACGTCTCGACCGAGACGAAGACCTTGCCGGCGACCATCACCGTCGAGGCGAAGACCCGGTCGCCGACGCCCTTCTCGGCCGGCGTCGACTCGCCGGTCAGGGCGTGCTGGTCGATCATCGCCATGCCCTCGACGACGACGCCGTCGACCGGGACGACCTCGCCGGTGTTGACGACGATGATGTCGCCCTTCTGGAGCTTGTCGAGCGAGACCTGCACCTCGGCGCCGTCGCGGTAGAGCCAGACGTATCGCGGCTGCTTGCCGAAGGCGTTCAGCAGCAGCTTCTTCGAGTTGTCCTGCGTCTTCTTGACCAGCACGCGGCCGAAGCTCAGGCACCAGCAGAGCACGGCCCCCGGGAAGATCGCCATCGTCCCCAGGCAGCCGACGACGACGATCGCGTCGAGCACGTCGACGCCGAGCCGCTTCTCCTCGAAGAGGACGTCGCGCGCCTCCTTGAAGGTCGGGATCGACGTGTAGGCGAACACCGCCGCGGCCACCGGCAAGAGCGGCGGGCACGGCGAACTGGGCGACCGCGGCCAGCGGCAGCGACGCCGTGCAGAGCGGCAGGTGCAGGTCGAGCTTGTCGAGCTTCGTCGGGATGCTCGGCGTGCGGCCAGGGCCGAGTCGAGGATCTCGATGACCTGGTGCTTGCGTCAGCTGCCGGGGGTCGTAGTCGACGTCGACCGTGCAGCGTGATCGAGCTGGTCTTGTACTTGTCGACGCCCAGCACGCTCATCAGCTCGCGCTCGATCGCCTGGCAGAGCTCGTTCTTGCGGTAGAGCACCGGGTTCTTGAGCTTGAGCCGGCCGGGCCGGTCGATCTTGATCTCCCAGCCGGTCACGACGGCGTCGAGCCGGTGGTAGCGGACGACCCCCTTGCCGTCGCGGGCCATCGCCGCGCCGGGGATGACCGGGCCCTTCGCCTCGTGGGCGTGGCCGTTGAGGTCGCGATGGGGCACGGCATGACCGTTATGACCCGCATGCCCGTTCGTGCCGGCACGGCCGTCATGCTCGCCCTGCCGCAGCAGCGAGGCGACGCGGTCGACGACCGACTCGAGTGTCGAGCGGTCGTGAGCATACCGCAGCTCGGCCCGGGAGTCGCCGCCGCTGATCGTGACGCCGAGGATCTCCTCGGCCCGGAAGACCCGGTCGAGGAAGCTCCGGCAGGCCGGCGCGTCGGCGTCGCCGAAGAGCGACGGGCTCCGCAGGAAGATGACGCCCGGCGACGGGAAGCTGACGGTCAGGTCCGAGGTGCTCATCAAGGGGCCTCCTGCGGGGCGAGGAACGGTCAGCCGGCTCGCGTCCCGGGTGTCGGGCGCGGCGAGTCGGGCGCGGCCGCGCGCGCATCGAAGGGTCCCGGTTCGTCCTCATCGGGACGACTTCATCTCGTGCACCATGTCCATCGCAGCGTGGGCGCCGTCGACGAGGCCGTGGACGAGGGGGTTGTCCTTCGGGATCGACTTGGCGACGAACGTGGTCGGGAACACGACCCCGTACGAGACCGTATAGCACGCCTTGTAGACGAAGCGCGAGAGGAACTGGCCGGCGGCGGGGATCGCCTCGGCGGCGGTCGCCCGGGCGTCCTCGGCGCCATCCTTCGCGGCCCGGACCGCCGCATCCATGGCGTCGGCCACGGCCTTCATCGGGTCGGACGCTGCGGATGCGGCGGATTCGGAAGACATGGATGTGGTCCTGCTCGTACAATCCCCCGGGAGAACGTCAGGGATATTATTACCCCAGATTGCCCGGCTTCTCTGTAAGAAAGCGCGATTTCTTCGTTTCAGAATCCTGAGGTGGTCGGCTTGCTCCAGGTCATGGGGGCGGGCCGGGGAGCCATCGGGCGGGCGGAAGCCAGCCCGCATCCATGTCCAGATGCCGGTCGAGGTAGGGGTTCCCGGAGTGGCCGAAGAAGAGGTCGCGCGGCAGTGTCGCCGCGGGCCGGGCCGTGGCCGGGTCCATCAGGCAGGCGAAGACCAGGGCCTCGATGACCAGCTCCGAGCAGAAGTAGCGGTTGCGGTCGGGCCCGTGGACCTTCGCGACGAACGGCGTGCGGAGCACCCCGCGCCGGCTGGCGGGCGTCGCGAACCGCAGCCCACGCCACAGGGCGAACTTCTTCCCCTCCTGCGGCGCGAGGAAGGCGGTCAGCCGGGCCGACTGCTCGGGCGTCAGCGGCACCCGCCGCTTGCGGACCCAGACGACCGTCCCGCGGGAGACGTGATTCCACATGTGCTGGTACGGATCCAGCACGCGGATTACGAGCTCATTGAACGGCCCGGCCTCCATCAGCCCCATGGTGCCGTCCGGCTTCGCGAAGACGATCCCTGAGTGATGAACTCCGTCCCCGCCGACGATCGTGTGCCCGAGCCGGAGGAAGAGCGACTCGTCCGTCGCCAGGAAGATGTCGCCGGGCTCGGGCACGTAGGGCACCGCCGGCCCGCGAAGGGCCCGGTCGAGGCAGAACGCCGGCCGGTACAGGTGCGATGCCGGCGCCGGCAGGGACGCCAGGAGGATGGGAGCGACGAGGCCGACGAGGGAGAGGCTCATCCGAGGGTCACCCGCGGTCGTTGTGGTGAGATCACCCGCTATCGTCGTCCTGGCGGGGTCGACTCTTGAGCCGTGCCGCCCCGCCCGCGGCGGTTCCCGTGAGGGATGTGGCGTCCTTCCGGGTGGGACGGGCGTGCCCACCCTCACGGATGATTCCCGAGCGCCACTCCTGCCAGAGAATCGGTCTTGCGTGGGGTATAGTTCGCTATCCCGATGTGCCCCCCGCCTGCCCGTACAAACCCGCCTCCCTCCGCGAGGGGTCGCTCGATCCATGCGAACCCGGGTCCTCGACCTCGACGGCAGCCTGGCCCCGCAGGCGGAGTCACTCGGCGTGACCGATCGGGTCGCCGCCCGGGAGTGGGGCCCGCGGATCCGGCTGGCCTGCGGGTTCGGCACGTTCCGCCGATTCCGCCGCTGGCTCGGCGCCGAGCCCGGCGAGCCCGCCCTGACGTTCTACGGGTCGGGCGACTTCCACCACGTCACCCTCGCCCTGCTCGGACGCCTCAAGGGCCCGTTCAACCTGCTCGTCCTCGACGGGCATCCCGACTGGATGCGCGCGATTCCGTTCCTCCACTGCGGGACGTGGCTCCATCACGCGCTGCGGCTACCGGGCCTGCGCCGCGTGTTCCACTGCGGCGGCGAGCGGGACTTCGACAACGGCTATGGCCCACTCGCCCCCTGGCGTGAGATCCGCGACGGCCGGGTCGTCGTCTTCCCCGCCCGCCGGCGCTTCACGCGGGGCCGATGGTCGCGGCTGCCGGTCCGCCCGCTCCTGGCCGAAGGGGCGTCTCCGGTCGACGTTCTCGACGACGGCCTGCGGCCGTTCCGCCGCGAGCTGGGCGAGGTCCCGCTCTACGTCTCGATCGACAAGGACGTGCTGGTCGCCGACGACGCGGCCGTGAACTGGGAGTCGGGCCTGCTGCGGCTGGATGAGGCCGCGGCGGTGGTCGAGACGTTCGTCGCGGCCGCCGGCGGCCGGCTCGCCGGGGCCGACGTGCTCGGCGACTGGTCCCCGGTCCGGCTCGGCCACTGGCTGAGCCGGCTCTGCGACCGGGTCGATCGGCCGAGCATCACGCACGACCCGGCGGCGGCGGCGGCCCTCAACCGCCGGGCGAACGCGGCCCTCCTCCGCGCCTCCTGCCGGGCTCGCAGGCCGGCGAGGCGGCAACCGACGTCGAGACGGCCGCGGATTTCCCCGTGGCCCCGATGGCGGGCGGAACGTCCGCCGTCACTGCGCCGTGAGCCGACGGACCGGCGTCCCCCGCAGCGCCTCCAGCCGCGCCTCGACCGCGTCGGCCGCGTGCGCCCACGTGAACCGGCCGCGGATGTGCGCGCTCGCGAGCTCGCCCCTTCGCCGCGCCTCCTCGGGATGCTCGAACACGTGACGCATCGTCTGCCGGAGCACGGCCGCGTCGGGCTCGGCCAGCCACGGGTGGTCCGCCGTCTCGATCTCGCCGATCCGCTTCTGGGCGAACCGGGGCACACGGGCCAGCACCAGGAACGAGTTCGCCGCGTCGCAGAAGTCCAGGGCCGCCCCGTAAGCCGTGACGATCGCCGGCGTGCCGCAGGCCATCGCCTCGGCGATCGGCAGGCCGAAGCCCTCGCCGCGGTAGGGATGCACGAGGCAGTCGCAGCGCCGCGTAGAGGCCGGCCAACTCGGCCGTGTCGAGCGTCCGTTCCAGGTAGAGCACCTCCGGCGCACCCCGGCGCCGAGCGGAGCCGCTCGATCGTCGCCCCGGCCGTCTGGCCGCGATAGAACGAGTCGGCGCCGAAGTCCTTGAGCACCAGGCAGACATCGTCGTCGGCGCTGAACGCCGAGGCGTACGCATCGAGCAGGAGGTCGATCCCCTTGCGGTGGATCGTCCCGCCGACGAAGAGGAACCTGAACCGCCTCGCGGTCGGCAGCGGCATCGGCGAGCGCCCGCGGGCGGAACGCGTCCGGGTCGACCCCCAGCGGCACGACGTGGACGCGATCGGCCGGGACGCCGCTGCTGATGTAGCAGTCGCGGACGTAGCCGCGTGTAGGCCCAGACCTCGTCGACCGTTCGAGACATCGGCCCGACCCACGCCGCGGGGATGCTGCCGAACTCCCAGGGCTGGAGGATCACCCAGTGCCCGCTCGGCGGCGGCTCGAAGCTCGGCGGCCACTGGTGGCGGACGTGGACGACGTCGGCGCGCTGCGGCAGGTCGCGGACGCACGACGCGAGCGCCGGGTCGATGGCCGCCCCGGCGGGTCCTCCCCCGAGGCCGGTCGGGATGACGGTCAGGTCATGCCCCCGCGCCGCCAGCCGCAGGCAGACCTCGCGGTTCACCTGCGCGAACGAGTGCGGGGGCCACTGCGGGCCTTCCCAGACAACCCCGGGCATCCTTCGAGGTCTGGTCGGCTCGTCGATGGAGATGGCCCCGGCTCAGAGCCCGGCGAGGCGCGTCGTCGGCGTCGCCGAAGTGGTCGAGCGTGACGCCCATCCGGTCCATGAGCGAGAGGTACAGGCTGCAGAGCTTGCGGTTGTCGTCGCCCCTGCTCGCGGTAGTCGAGGACGCGGCCGGTCTGCGAGCGTGCCGCCCAGGCCGCCGGCGAGGAGGAGCGGGCACCTTCGTCGCGTCGTGCTCGGTGCCGGACCACATGTTCGAGGTGAAGAGCAGGCAGGAGTTGTCGAGCACCGTGCCCTCGCCCTCGGGCATCGCGTCGAGCCGGGCGGCGAGGTAGGCGAGCTGGCCGACGTAGTACCGCGTGACCCGCTCGTAGGCGTCGGACCGGTCGTCGTGCGAGGCCGGATGGTGCGCCGTCCGGACGTCGAGGAACGGGTAGAAGAGGCCCGAGATGTCGCGGCAGAGCAGCAGCGTGGCGATCCGCGTCTTGTCGGTCTGGAAGCCCAGGGCGATGATGTCGCACATCAGCCGCATGTGCTCGCGGATGTCCTCGGGCAGGCCGTTGTCGGGCCGGGGCATCGTGAGCGGCGGCTGGCCGCGGTCGCCGGCGCGGTCGTCGGCCTTGTCCTTCATCGCGCGCATCGCGCTCGACCCGCTTCTCGACCTCGCGGACGCTCGTCAGGTACTCGTCGAGCTTCGCCCGGTCGGCCCGGCTGACCCGCCGGCTCAGGCCCGCGGCCTCCTCCCGGACGCGGTCGAGGATGCTCTGGTTCCGCCTGCTGCCGCGGTTGTCGAACAGGCTGTCGAAGGCGAGCGACGGGATAGACCTCCATCGGCACCGGCGACGTCGCGCTCTGCCACGAGATGTGCGAGCTGTAGGCCATCGAGAAGTTCGTCTCGTGGTAGCCGGTGATCGGCTGCTCGCAGCCGAGGACCATGCTCGGCTGGACGGTCTCCTCGCCCAGGTGCTGCGCCAGCACCTGGTCGATGCTGATGCCGCCCCTTCAGCTCGGCCCCCTTCTGGAGCGCGGCGCCCGAGAGGATGTTGCCCGTCTGGCCCGGGTGGATGCCGACGCCCGTGGCGTGCTTGTTGAACAGGCCGTTGACGACGTTGAGTCTTGGACTCGGAACGGCGCGAGCGGCTCGAGGCACGGCCCAGCTCCATCGCCGTCGCCCGAGCCCTTGGCCCACCAGTGGTTCGGGTTGACGCCGCAGCCCATGAACAGCGCGGCGAACCGCTTCGGGCAAGGCGCGGCAGGCCGCCGGCCGTCGCGGCGCCCCAGACGGGGACCGACTCGAGCCAGGGCAGGGCCATCGTCACGCCGACGCCGCGGAGGAACGTCCGGCGGCTGATCGCCGTGGTCCTGGGCACTCATCGACGTCCTCGACCGTCGGATGTCCGCGTCGATCGTACTCGACTCACTCCGCCTGTGCGGATCGTCTCGACTCCGCTTGTTCAGGAACTGCGGGCTGGTGACGATCGTCTCGACCAGGCTGCCGAAGCGGTCACCGTCGGCCGCCAGCCGCGCTCGCATGGCCGTCGACGAGTCGCGTCGTCCGAGGGGATGAGGCGTGCGCCCGAGGCCGTAGGCCAGCAGCTTCCGGCAGAGGTTGTCGACGAACTCGTCGCCGGCGCTCGTCCGCGAGATAGCTGCCGCAGGCCCTCGACCCCGGCCCCCTCGCCGCCGCCGGGGAACGTCGCCCGCGTGTCGACGGGCCGGCCGCCGAGGTCGCGCGTCGCGGCGCTCGCCGACCGGCCCGTAGCCCTCGAAGGCCAGGCCGATCGAGTCGAACCGCTCGTGGCAGCCGGCGCAGCTCTTGTCGGCGCGATGCCGGGCCAGGGTCTGCGGAAGCGTCAGCTCGCCGAGCTTGCGCCTCGTCGTCGGGCAGGTCGGGGACCGTCGGCGGCGGGGCGGGGATGTTCTCGCCGAGCAGCCGCCGGACGACCCAGTAGCCGCGCTTGACCGGGCTGGTCCGCAGGCCCGGCGAGTTCTTGGTCAGGAAGACCGCCATCGGCAGCAGGCCGCCGCGGCCGTACCGGCGCGCGTCGTCGACCCGAACCCAGTCGTCGGGCCCGCCGTCGGGGCCGGGCATCCCATAGTGCCGGGCCAGGGCCGGGTTGACGAACGTGTGCTTGCCGTCGAGGAAGTCGAGCACCGGCCGGTCGTCTCTGGACGACGTCGACGAAGAAGCGGATCGGCTCCTCGAACATCGACCGCCGCAGCTCGTCGTTGAAGGTCGGGGAACCGCTCGCGGTCGACGCTGTTGTGCTCCTCGAACCGGCGGAAGTCGAGCCAGTTGCCGGCGAACTCGGTCGCCAGGCCGCGGACCCGCGGTCGTCGCGGAGCATCCGCCGGGCCTGCGGCGACGAGCACGCTCCGGCTGGTGCAGGTCGCCGGCCGCGGCGTGGGACAGCAGCTCCTCGTCGGGCATGCTCGACCAGAGGAAGTAGCTCAGCCGGCTGGCCAGGGCGTAATCCGACGAGCGGCCGGACGCCGCGCCCGGCCCGGCCGAGGTCGACGCGGTAGCAGAAGTGCGGCGACATCAGGACGCTGACGATCGAGTCGCGGACGGCGTCCTCGTGACCCAGGCCCGTCCTCGTTCGCGGAGGCGTCGGTAGAAGGCGGCGACGCCCTGCGCGCTCCGTCCGTCGACAGCGGCCGGCGATAGGCCCGCTCGGCGAACTTGCCGCAGGGCCTCGACGTGGCACGGCTCGGCCGCGCGCCGGTCCTCCTCGACGCGGCGGATCGTCGGCGGAGATGATCCGCGAAGTAGGTCCTCGATCGCCGCGACCGCCTCATCGCTCGCGCCGTTCTTGCGGGCCTTGGCCAGATAGACCTCGGCGAGCTGCTCCATCTTCGCCTCGGAGGTCGCGTCCTTGTCCTCGGCGCGGGCGAAGTCGAACGCGGCCTCGCCGCAGGAAGCGCGGCGGCTCGGCGCGCTCGAACCAGATGAAGCTCGAGTACTGCCGCAGCGGGGCGCCCGTGATGAAATCGAACTCGCGCCAGAGCCCGTCGAGCTCGCGGCGGCCGGCGTCGTCCAGGATCAGCTCGTAGAGCGGCGCGTCGTCGCGGAAGTATCCCTGCATCAGGTGGAAGCCCGCCGTCAGCGGCCGGCCCTTGCCGGCGGACTTGGCGTCGAAGTACGCGCCCCGGTCCGAGACGAAAAACGCCTGTGGGAACACCCGGCAGAACCGCGTGAACGCCGCCTCGTACCGCGACGTCGCCGGGTCGCCTGCGGGTATGATCACCGAGGGACTGGCGTCGCGGTCGGACGCGAGAGCGCACTCGACCCGCACGCCACCCCCGCCGGAGTGCTCGCGATCGAGCGCAGCCTCGGTCGCGAGGCTCTGAAGGTCGTCGGCATCATCCGGCAAGGCCGACGCCGGGATCGTCACCGCGACCTCCGCCGGAGCCCGGCGGACGAAGCTGTCGAGGTCGATCGCGTGGCCGAGCGGGTGCTTGCCGAAGCCGAGCCTCGCCGCCTCGCCCGGGGCGTGCGCCTCGAGGAGGGATCGCAGCGTCCGACGCTCCTCGGCCTTCGCCGCCTTGCCCGTCGGATGGACGTGGGGCGAGCGCCAGATGATGAAGTGGTCGCCGTTGCCCTCGCACGCCGCGACGCGGAATCGCAGCGTGATGCCCCGTTCGGGCCTCGACAGCTCCAGGTCGAACGCCCGACGATCGAACGCGATGCCCCCGCCCGGATAGGTCATCCGCCCCGCGGCGGCCTGGCGGTTCCGCGCGAGCACCAGGGGCTGGCTGCCGGCCGAGATGCCGCGGACCTGGAGCCTCAGCGGTTTCGGCTCGAATTCCTTGCGACGGCGAACGACCAGATCGCGCATCCGCTCGCAGCTACGTCGGGCCTCGGCCTGCGCGGCGGGGTCGTCCGGCAGACTACGCCAGAGGGACTGGAAATCGCCCAGCGGACCGACGTCCTGCGGCCCCGTCAGCGTGGACCGGATGAGCTCGAGATACCTGGCGCTGAGCCCGGTCTCACCGGCGGGGTCGCGGAACCCGTGGTCGAGTCGCCAGGCGGCAAAGAAATAGTCGGCGTAGTCCACGCGGTGCCGGTCGTAGAAGTCGAGGATGCGGCGGACGCAGTATTCGTCGCGGTTCGTCTCGGTAACGACCGGGTGGGGCGCGAAGTCGAGGCCGTCGGGCTTGAGGACGAGGTGGTCGGCGACCCGGCGCGCGGCCTCGAGGTACTTCTTCACGAGGGCGGGCGACATCGTGAGCGACTCGCCCGAATTGTCGAAGCCCGCCTCGTTGGCCGGGTCGATGGGGAACTCGCGCGTCGGGCGGATGTCGACGCCCGTGAGGTCGCGGATCGTGTAGTCGAACTCGGCGTTGCTCAGCCGCCGCGCCGGCACCGGGCCGGGGTCGCCCGCATTCTCGCGGGCCTCGCGCTCGCGGTCGGCGCGGACCCAGGCGACGACGGCCTTGCGCTGGTCGACCGACGGCTGCCGCGGCGCGTCATCGGGCGGCATCTCCTCGGCCTCGAGCCTCCGGAGCACGACGTCCCAGACGCGGCGGTCCTTCGCGACCGCCCCGGCCGACTCGTAACGGCTCAGGTCGAGCTTTCCCTCGTGCTTCTTCTGCCCGTGGCAGGCGAGGCAGTGGTCGCGCAGGAAGGGGCGCACGGCCTCTTCGAAGCCGCGTCCCGGCCCTGGTTCGTCGCCGGCGCTCGCAGTGGTCGCCATGGCGACGACCAGTGCGATTCGGCCGGGAGCTGGTCGTTGCGGCATCGGCGGGTGCTCGTCGCAGCGGCTGCAGGCAGGATGGGCGCGGGAGGATTGGCGGCGGGCGGCGGCTATCACCAGCGCGGGTCAGCAACTCGATTATGCCCCCGGGCGGCGACGGGGGCAACACGGGACGCCTGCCTCAAGGCCGTGCGCCCCTCAAAAGGGCTCTCGAAGCTGCGGGAGCCATGGCGCCCGGCCGTGGCGGCGAGCGTCGTCGAGCGCGGCGAAGATCGAGCGGATCGGCGGGGGATGGACCAGGCCGAAGGCCCGGTCGGCCCGATCGCCGCGGACGTGGAGCCGCAGGAACCCCCCGGCGGCCGCGGCGGCCGAGACGTCGCCGCGGCCCCGCCTGAGCCAGTCGAGCGAGCGGGCGAAAGCGACGATCGGCCGCTCGAAGATGTCGGGGATCGTCACGATCCGATGCGGCCGCCCCGCGACCTCGGCGACCAGGCCGGCCATCTCCCGATAGCTCAGGTACGGGCCGACGACTGCATAGCGATGCCCCGGCTCGCCGGCGGCCAGCGCCCTCGCGTGGGCCTGGGCGATCACATCGGTATCGACGACGGGGATGCCCCCGCCGGGGAGCGTGACGACCCGGTCGCGCGACATGACGAGCGGGAGCTTCGTCGACGTCGGCCGGACGTCCCCCGGGCCGAGGACCATGCCCGGGCAGATCGCGACGGCCCGCCATCCGATCCGAGCCCTCGAGGACCATCCGCTCGGCCGCGCGCTTGGTCCGGGCGTAGGGGGCGTCGACCGTGTGCAGGTTCCAGGGCGTATCCTCGTCGGCCGGATGCTCGGCAGTCCCGGCGGCGAGCGTATGGAGCGTGGATGTGTAGATAAAGCGTTCGACGCCCGACCGCGCGGGCTTCGTCGAGGAGCCCCCGCGTCGCCTCCACGTTGATCACGACCGCGTCGCCCGACGGGTCCGACCCGAGGCTGACCCAGCCGGCCGAGTGGACGACGGCGCGGACGCCCCGCGCGGCCTCGCGGCGGACCGCCGGGTCGCGGAGGTCGCCCACCCGCCAGTCGATCGGCGGATCATCCGGCGCGGTCGGCGGCGGCCGTGCGCGACAGGCCGCGGACGGCGTGCCCGGCCCTCGCCAGGGCCCGCACCACGTGCCCGCCGACGAAGCCGCCGGCGCCCGTGACCAGGACGGGCCAGTCCTCGGGCCGGAAGCCGCTCAACGCCCGCCGAGCCTGAGCAGGGTCGGGTCGGGCTGCCAGAGATAGAGGAAGGTCGGCAGCTTGGCCCGGTCGAGCCCCGGCAGGCTCAGGGGGACGAACTGGCCGTCGACCGGGGCTGGCGTGATCGCGTAGATCGAGTGCGCCGGGTAGCCCTTGCGCTGGAAGATCACGGCCTCGCCGCCGGGCGCGCCGGCGAGCCGGCCCGCCTCGTCGATCGCGTCCTCGACATAGGCGATCCTGTCGATCATGTGGAGGCTCAGGGCCCTCGCCGCCGTGATGACCCGGCCGTCGGCGATGGCCGCGCGGTCGGCCCCGGTCATGGCGGGGCGGCGGGCGGCGACGCGGTCGCGGAACCGGTCGCGGAAGCCGTCGACCATCTCCTGGAGGAGCTTCGCGACGTCGTCGGGCAACGGCGCCGCGACGCTGCCCATGTCGACCAGCGGGCCCGACTTCACGGCCCCGGCGCGGGCGTTGAGCTGGGCCGCGGCGTCCTGGAGGTTGTAGTGATTGATCAGCGCGCCGAGGCCGCCGGTGATGGTCGTCGGGTGCGCGACCACGCGGTCGGCCCCGACGGCCACGTAATAGGCCCCGGCGGTGGCCAGGTCCATCAGGCAGGCGACGACCGGCTTGCCCGTCGCCTCTCGGAACCGTCGCAGCTCCTCGGCCATGATGTCCGAGGCCGTCACGCTCCCGCCCGGGCTGTTGATCCGGACGACGACGGCCCGGACGCTCGGGTCGGCCGCGGCGGCCTCGAGCTTCTCGCGGAAGGCGGCGACGGGGTTCTCGCCGACGGAATAGAGCCCCGTCACGTTCTGATTCAGGATGAGCCCGTCGACGTCGACGATCCCGACCCGCGCCCCCGGCTGCCCCGCCCGGACGAGCACCGCGACCATCGGCCCCGGGTCGATCGCCGGGGGAATCTCGACGCGGATCGGCGTCTCCATCGAGGCCGAGACCCGGCCGTCGAAATGGGCGTCGCCGCGGAACGCCGTCTGCGTGCGGATCAGCCCGCCGATCGGGATCTCGGCGCACCCGGAGAGGGTCAGCGCGAAGACGCTGAGGATGCGAAGCGCGCGGGCAACCGTGTTCGCCCTCCGCCTTGAGGGGACAGGCGAACAGAGGGTTGTCCCGTCCTGCGAATCGTCCCGCATCCCGCCCCCCGCTCGCGCATGCTATCCTGACTCTCCTTACTATCGGCCGGCGGTGCGGTCGGACTTTCCCGCAAGACCCCGAGAACCGGACGGATCCTCCCATGCCCTACGCCCTGATCCTCGCCTTGCTGCTCCCCATCGAGGACGGGCACGACGGGAACCCGGTCTTCCGCTCCGTCATGGACGAGGGCCTCTCGGCGGGCGGGGCGACGGTCAAGCTGCCGGCGCCGACGTTCCGCGATGGTCAGTCGGCGGACGAGCAGAAGGCCGCGCTCCGCGGAGTGGCCGGGTCGACCCGCGGGGCCGAGGAGATGCTCCAGGACTCGATCTCCGCCCCGCACCGGCTCAAGCTCACCGACGTCAAGGCCGACGGCGTGACCCTCCGCTCGGGCGACCTCGTCTTCGTGCTCCGCGGCGTCGACATCGATGCCATCAAGCCCGACGAGGCGCTCCGACAGACGCGCGTCGGCGACGTCTCGGCCGGCAACATGCGGTTCGAGGTCCGCGTGCTCTCCCCGGACGACTTCAAGGATCCACCGCCTGCGCTGTCGGGCGGCCGCGAGTGGCTGATCCATTCCAGGGGCCGCCTGCTCGACCGGATCGCCGTCGAGTCGACCGACCGGGTCGTCGCCTCGACCTCGGCCGACTCGCTCGTCTTCGCCGCGAAGACCGACCCGATCTTCGGCCCGGGCACCCTGTTCCCGAACCGCTGGTCGACCATCGAACCCAGGGCTACGGGCGACGCCTTCGGCCCGCCGCAGCCGTACGCGGGCGGGGTCGGCTACCTGAAGATCACGCGGCTCAAGGGCCTCGACCGCGCCGCGGTCGTCGAGGTCCACTTCGCCTTCGCCGAGCCCCTGGCGTGGTTCCAGGGCGACCCGATCCTCCGCTCCAAGTTCGGCCTGATCGCCCAGGACCAGGTCCGACGGCTCCGGCGGGAGCTCCAGAGGAAAAAGGGGTGAACGGGACAATCCGGGCGAGCCCGAGCAGGGCGATCGCCCCGACCCGTCCTGGACCTTCCCTGGGGTCGCCCGAGGTCAGGGCATGCCGCGCCGAGCGAACCTGAGCGGCCGTGCTTCGTTCGCCACGGATGAGTGTCCGTCCGGATTCCTGTGGATCCGGCGGGTCGCGGGTCGGGCGCCGAGCGAACCCAGCGCCCCCGCCGAGCGAACCCGAGCGTATGCCTTTCGTTCATCTCAGTGCGGCTCCGTGCGGGGACCTGCGCCTGATCTGGTCCGGGGGAACGGCCAAGGTCGCTCGGGGCGAGCGGACCCCGGAATCCGGAGGGATGCGCGCTTGCAGGTCGGGTTCGAACGCGGGGCGGGGCCTGGGTGATTGGCCCGGGCTCGGCCGGCGCGGTGCGGGTCTGTGGTGATGCCCCCCGAAGATCCATGCCGGATTGTCAAGGAGCCGATACCCACAAGGATCGTAAGAACGGGCCTCTCCGTTCTCCCGGTCCCCGGGTATCATCCGGAGGGACCCATCCCATGCCGGCCGGGGCCTTGGCCGCGCTCCGGCCAATCGTCGCGAACATGCCGCCCTCGGACCGGGACATCCCGGACGGCAAATTCGTCGCGGTCGGCTTCCGGGGCCCGCGCGGCTGGGAGACGCGGGTCTATGATCGGAGGAAGCTCGCCCCGCCGCTCGCCAAGGCCCTGGCCGCCGCCCCATCACGCTACCGCCCTGATCTCCGCGGCGTCAGCGGCTGAGCAAGCCCCGCAGCGCCTTCTCGAGCGCCTCGGCATCCCCCCGCCCCGCCGCGGTCGACTCGATCAGGCGCGCGCAGCTCTGGCGTGATCTCGACCTTCCGGCCCGGGGGCAACGAGGCCATCGCGAACGACCACGAGACGTTCAGCGGGCCGATCTTGCCGTCGACCGCCACGTCGAGCGGGCAGTCGAACGCGAGGTCGGGCGGCAGCTCGGTCAGGCGGCCCGGGGGGGCGGTCTTGCCGGGCAAGGTCGCCCAGTTCCAGGCCCGCACGGCGCCCGTTTCGGGGTCGACGAGGATCGCGTAGTAGAGGTCGACGGCCTTGTGCACGCCGTCGATCGCGAGCTTCGAGGGGCCCCGCATGAGGCCGAACGTGGCGGTCGTCGCCGCGAGCCGGCCGCGGTTGACCTCGTCGTACGCGGCGTTTGCGACGATCCGCTCGACCGTCGAGAGCGACGCGCGGACCTCGGCCGGCCCATCCGGCGTCACGACGATCTCCCGCCCCTGAAATGGCACGCCGTTGCCGGCCCCGACGGCCCGCAGCTCATAGCCGCGCGCGCCCTTGCCGACCTCGACGAGGACCGCCGTCCGAAAGAGCGTGGCCGTGGTCTTCGCCGATTCGGGGAGCGTCCCGATCTCCCCCGACGCCAGGCGGGGGATCGAGTGGATGATCCGGTCGGTCCACCCCCCCGAGGGCTTGCCGTCCACCGTCGTCCCCGGCGCGAGCGGGACGAGCCTCGGGCCCTCCGCCCCGCGGGCGGCCGCCGGCTCGACGCTCGCCGCGGGACGTCCCGAGAGCATCAGCCCCACAAGCAGCGCCAATCCGCCGGCCCGCCAGCGATCGCCTCGACGCATCGACGGACTCCATCCCTGTGAATCCGGCCAGGCTCGCCACCCGCCGCATCTTTACCATTCTTCGGCCACTCGGCAAGAGCGACCGCGCCGGCCAGGGTGTTCGGACGGTCCGCGCACAGGCGATGAGGATTCTGACGCTTACGTGCGTCGAGTGGGTTGACAGCGGGATCTGGAGCGACTCTCACGCCTGTCGCGATGCTCCTGGCCCGATCTTTGCCTCAGAGCAGGATGGAACCCCTTCCCCGCCAAAGCGCTCCCTGCGCAATCGGCTAATTCTGCGCATTCTCTGTGTCCGTTCAACTCTCCCAGGACTCAGTCTCCCGGCCGACTGATGAAGAGACCTGATAACACCGATACCGATCGTGGCCGGAGCGATGGCAGGGAGCCGGGCCGGCCGGGGCGATCCGAAGGAGACGAGCACCCCATGACAGGCCGCGTGCCCCGGATCATCGCGTTGGGTCCGGGGGGAACCGAGGGCGTCGCCGCGGCGGTGGCCGCCGTGCGGGCCGGGGCGCTGGGGATGCTCGACCTCGAAGGGGCCGATCCCGAGTCGGCCCGCGAGGCCGTCGCCCGCGCCGCCGGGCTGGCCGACGGGCTCGGCGTCAAGATCGAGGCGCGGTCCGTCTCCGAGGATTGGCTCGCCGCCTTGCCGCGCGAGGTCCGCACGGTCTGCTGCATCGCCGATGAGCGGTCGGACTGGCCGGCCGTCGTTGAGCGGGTCGGATGCTCGGGACGGATCGCGCTGGTCGAGGTGACGACGCGCGACGACGCTCGCCGCGCCGCCGACTTCGGCGCGAGCGGCGTCATCCTCGCCGGGAACGAGGCCGGCGGGAACTGTTCGGACGAGTCGACCTTCATCCTCCTCCAGGCCGTCGCGGCCGAGGGCCGGGTGCCGGCGTGGGTCCGCGGCGGGATCGGTGTGCTGTCGGCGGCCGGTTGCGTCGCGGCGGGGGCGGCGGGCGTCGTGCTCGACGGGGCCCTCCTGCTCGCGAAGGAGTCCCCGCTCGACGAGTCGGCACGCGCGACGGTCGCGCGGTTCGACGGGTCCGAGACGGTCGCGATCCCGCGTTCGGACGGCGCGAGCCTTCGCGTCTTCCCGCCGAAGAGTGTGCCCGGGCGCGGTGAAGATCCTGGCCCCGGGACCAGGAATCCAATCGGCTGGGGCCCGGGCTGCCCGTGGCCCGTCGGGCAGGACTCGTCCTTCGCGGCGGCGCTGGCGAAGACGCACGTGACGGTCGGCGGGATCGTCTGCGCGGTCGAGCGGGCGATCGAGCGCGGGCTTGCGCTGGCGCGGGAGACGAGGCCACTCGGGCCGGATTCGCCGCTGGCCCGGTCGCAAGGGACGCGCTATCCGATCGTCCAGGGCCCGATGACGCGCGTGAGCGACACGGCCGCGTTCGCAGCCGCCGTGGCAGAGGGCGGCGCGCTGCCGTTCCTCGCGCTGGCGATGCTCCGCGGGCCCGAGGTCCGCGCCCTGCTCGAGGACGCCTCGACGCGGCTCGCGGGCCGGCCCTGGGGCGTGGGCGTGCTCGGGTTCGTCACGCCCGAGCTGAGGCGCGAGCAGGTCGAGGCCGTCCGCCAGGCGCGGCCGCCCTTCGCGCTCATCGCCGGCGGCCGGCCCGACCAGGCGCGCGAACTGGAAAACGAAGGGATTCCTACGTATCTTCACGTGCCCTCGCCGGGATTGCTCGCCCGGTACCTCAAGGACGGCGCCCGGCGATTCGTCCTCGAGGGCCGGGAGTGCGGCGGCCACGTCGGGCCGCGTTCGAGCCTGGTGCTCTGGGAGCAGGCCACGACGATCCTCCTGGAGTTCGCCGATCGCGCCGAGACGGCCGAGGACCTGCACGTCCTGTTCGCGGGCGGAATCCACGACGCGCGCTCGGCGGCCGCGGTCGCCGCGATCGCCGCCCCGCTCGCCGCGCAAGGCGCGAAGGTCGGCGTGCTTGTCGGGACGGCTTACTTGTTCACGCAGGAAGCCGTAAGCACCGGCGCGATCGTCCCGCGGTTCCAGGCCGAGGCCGTCGCCTGCCGGCGCACCGTGCTGCTGGAGACAGGAGCGGGCCACGAGGTCCGCGTCGGGCCGTCGCCCTTCGTCGAGTCGTTCGCGGACGCTCGCCGTCGCCTAGTCGCCGCGGGAAAGACCGCCGAGGAGGTCCGCACCGAGCTCGAGGCGATGAACGCCGGCCGGCTCCGCGTGGCGGCCAAGGGGATGGATCGCGCGAACGGGATGGGCTCGCCGCTGGTGCGCGTCGCCGAACCCGACCAGTTCGAGCGCGGGGTCTACATGCTCGGCCAGGCGGCCACGCTCCGCGAGCGGGTAACGACGATCGCCGAGCTGCATCGCGAGATCGGCGAGGGGAGCACGGATCTGCTCACCGCCGCGCACGTGCCAGGCGCGACTTGCCCGATTCCCGCGCGCCCCTCCGACATCGCCATCGTCGGCCTCTCGGCGATCTTCCCGGGCGCCGCGGACGCGCGGACCTTCTGGGAGAACACGCTCAAGGGCGTCGATGCGATCGTCGAGATCCCGCCCGATCGCTGGGACTGGCGCACGTACTACGACCCCGACCCCAAGGCGCCCGACAAGGTCGTCTCGAAGTGGGGCGGGTTCGTGCCCGACATTCCCTTCGACCCGCTCCGCTACGGGATGCCGCCGTCGAGCCTGCCGTCGATCGAGCCAGTGCAACTGCTCGTGCTGGAGGCCGTGCGCCGGGCGCTCGACGACGCCGGCTATGCCGACCGGCCGTTTCCCCGCGAGCGGACGGCGGTCGTCCTCGGCATGGGCGGCGGGGCGGCGCAGCTCGCGATGGGCTATGCCTTCCGCTCGTACTTGCCGATGCTCGAGGCCGTCGCGCCCGAAGCCGGAAAGGCGGCTCGCGAGGCCTCGGAGCCGCTGCTGCCCGAGTGGACCGAGGACTCGTTCCCTGGCTTCCTGCTCAACGTCGCGGCCGGCCGCGTGGCGAACCGCTTCGACCTGGGCGGGTCGAACTACACGGTCGACGCCGCGTGCGGCTCGTCGCTCGCCGCCGCCTCGCTCGCCGTGCGCGAGCTGGAGACGGGCGCGGCGGACGTGGTGATCCTCGGCGGCGCGGACACGGTTCAGAATCCGCTCACATATCTTGCATTCAGCAAGACGCACGCCTTCTCCCCGCGCGGCCGGTGCCGGCCGTTCGACGCCTCGGCCGACGGGATCGTCATCAGCGAGGGCGTCGGGGTCATCATCCTCAAGCGGCTGGCCGATGCCGAGCGCGACGGAGACCGGATCTACGCCGTCATCAGGGGCATGGGCTCCTCCAGCGACGGACGGGCCAAGGGCCTGACCGCGCCGAACGAGGACGGCCAGACGCGGGCGCTGGAACGTGCCTACGAGAAGTCGGGCGTCGACCCGGCCACGCTCGGCTACGTCGAGGCGCACGGCACGGGCACGGCGGTCGGCGACGTCGTCGAGGTCAACGCGCTGGCCGGTGCCCTGAGGAAGGCGGGGGCCGCGCCGGGGTCGTGCGCGGTGGGCTCGGTCAAGTCGATGATCGGCCACACGAAGTGCGCGGCGGGGATCGCGGGGCTGATCAACGCCTCGCTCGCGCTCTACCACAAGACGCTGCCGCCGACGATCGGCGTCGAGCAGATCAACCCGAAGGCCGACCTCGCCGACGGCCCGATCCGCGTGAGCACGAAGGCCCGGCCCTGGTTCCATGCCGACCGCTCGCGGCCTCGGCGCGCGGGCGTGAGTGCCTTCGGGTTCGGCGGGACGAACTTCCATGCCGTCCTCGAGGCCTATGACCGCGACCCGCTCGCGGCCCCGGCGCCGAGAGACGAGTGGCCTGCCGAGCTGCTCCTGTGGCGCGAGGAAACGCCGGAGGGGATCGCGTCGTCGCTGGACCGGCTGGCTCGATCGCTCGACGCCGGCGCACGGCCCCGGCTCCGTGACCTTGCGCGGACCCTCGGGGAGCGATTCGCCGGCGCGGGCGTTGTCGGGCCTCATCCCCGAGACGGCGGATCGAGACCGACGCTCGCGATCGTCGCCGCGTCGATCGATGACCTGAAGCTCAAGCTCGCAACGGCCCGCGAGGCCCTCGCCGCCGGCCGGACCGATCTCGACGACCCGCGCGGAATCTACTACGCGGCCCGACCCGCCTTCGCCGGCGCCGGCGTAGCTTTCCTGTTCCCGGGCCAGGGCTCGCAATCGCTCGAGATGCTCGGCGACCTCGCTCTGGCGTTCCCCGAGGTCCGCGAGGCATTTGAGACGTTCGACGCCACGCTGCTCGCCGACGGTCGCCGCGCGATCACGCCCCTGGTCTTCCCGCCGACGACACTCGACGACGCGGCCCGCGAGCATGCCCGCCGCGTCCTGACGGCGACCGAGGTCGCCCAGCCGGCCGTCGGCGCGGCGTCGGTCGGAATGCTCGGCCTTCTCCGATCGCTGGGCGTGGACCCCGACGCGGTCGCCGGCCACAGCTACGGCGAGCTGGTCGCGCTGCACGCCGCGGGCTGCCTGACGGCCGAGGCCCTCGCGACGCTCTCCGAGGCACGCGGCCGCCTCATGCACGACGCGGCCGGGACCCGACCCGGCGCGATGGCCGCGATCGCCGCGGGCGAGGCGCGGGTCGCGGCGCTGCTCGAGCCGTCGGACGACGTGGTCATCGCCAACCTGAACGGCCCGCGGCAGACGGTCGTCTCCGGCCCGCGCGACGGCGTCGTCCGCGTCGTCGACCGGGCGCGGTCGCAGGGTCTCCGCGTGTTCGACATGCCGGTGGCATGCGCCTTCCACTCGAAGGCCGTCGCCGCCGCGAGCGATCCGCTGGCGAAAGTTGCACAAGGGTTGATCGCGGGACCTCCGGACCGTCCGGTATTCGCCAACCTCGACACCGCGCCCCACCCGACCGATCCCGCCGCGATCGCCGAACGGCTGGGTGCCCACGTCGCCGCGCCCGTGCGATTCGGCGAGATGATCGCCGCCATGCACGGGTCGGGCTCGCGTGTCTTCGTCGAGGTCGGTCCCGGCGCGGTGCTCGCGCCGCTGGTCGGGCTCGATCCTCGGCGATCGTCCCCACCTGTCCCTCTCCTGCGACGCCCCCGGCCGCGCCGGCATTCCCGCGCTCTTGCAGGCCCTGGCAAAGCTCTGCGTCGCAGGCGTCGCGGTGAAGCCTTCGCGGCTCACGTCCGATCGCGATGCCCGCCTCGTCGACCTCGACCACCTGGCCGCGGGCGACGGCTCGCCCCCCCTGCCCGCCGCGGCCTGGCTCGTCAACGGCAGCCGCGCCAGGCCCCTTGCCGGCCCCGAGCCTCGACGACTCGGCCAGGTGATCGATCTCCCGCCCTCCGCCGGCCGGAACGGCCCTCACGGGGCGAGCTCGAACGGCAAGCACGAACCCAAGACGCCGAGTTTTATGAACGAGCGAACGTCTCTACAGACGAATGGAATCCATAGGCTCCCTCAGACTGAACCGGCGCCGGGGCGAAACGGTCACGCACCGCAAGCTTCCCTCCCGCCCGCACCCGCCGACCCTGGGGCGGCTCGGGTGATGGAGGCGTTCCAGGAGACGATGCGGGCCTTCCTCGAGACTCAGCAGGCGACGATGCTCGCCTATTTGAGACACCGCGGGACCGCGGCAGGCGCGGGGATCGGGCGAGCGGTGAACGGTCCTGGGTCCATGCTGAGGCGACCCCCCGCGCCGGACCTTTCGACCAAGGATGACCCTTCGCCATCGAATGGCGCGGCGGACCATTCGATTGCCGCGGGCAGCGTTCTCGCGCCATCGGCCGAGTCGTGAACCCGGCCCCGCGACGGGCCCGGTGGGCGAGCGGGCATCGGCGCCCGACGAGGTCCTGGCCCCGAACTCCCCCCGCGCGTCGGTCGCCGATCGGCTCGTCGCGATCGTCCGCGAGCGCACGGGCTATCCCGCCGAGATGCTCAAGCCTGGCCTCGACCTGGAGGCCGACCTCGGCATCGACTCGATCAAGCGCGTGGAAATCCTCGGTACGCTCCGCGAGTCGGTCGACGGCCTTCAGGACGTGTCCGACTCATCGATCATGGACGGCCTGACGCGAGCGAGGACCCTCGGCGAGATCGTCGAGCGAGTCGAGGCGGTGCTGGAATCGCAAAAGTCGGCGCCTTCGAAGAAGGGGACAAACGCAAGCCCTTCGCCTCGGGCGCAGACCATGTCGCCCGTCCGCCGGCTCGTCCTCGATCGCGTGGCCGCCCCGATGTCCGACAACCGGACGGGCCTGAGTCCGGGCGGGACCGTCGTGATCACCGACGACGGCCGGGGCGTCGCGCAGCGCGCTGCGCGACGTCTTCCGCCAGGAGGGGCATCCGGTCGCGATATTGAGCCCGGGACACGTCGACCTGGCGTCGCCATCGGCGATCGATGCGGCCCTCGCCGAGGTGCGCGAGGCCGGGTCGATCGCGGGGATCGTCCACGCGCTGCCGCTCCGCCGCGCGGCGCCGAGCGTGCTCGATTCCGCGGCGTGGTCGGACCGGATCGAGGCCGATGTGAAGGGCCTGTTCCTGCTGGCCCGCGCCGCGGGCGCCGACCTCGACGTGGCCTCGCGCTCGGGCGGCGCCTGCCTCGTCGCCGCGACGGCGATGGGCGGCGCGCTTCGCGACGTCGAGTGTCCTGCCGGGGCCCTTTTTCCCCGGTCATGGCGGTGTCGCGGGGCTCGTCAAGACGCTCGCCCGCGAGTGGCCGGGCATCCGCGTCCGCGTCGTCGACCTCGACCCGGGCGAGGCGGCCGAGGGCCTCGCCGCCAGGTTGGCCGCCGAGGCCCTGACCGACGACGACTGGCCTGAGGTCGGCTATCGGCGAGGCCGCCGCGTTCGGCTCCGCGCCGTGCCGTCGCCGCTTGAGAAAGGCGAGAGCGGCTTCCGACTCGCTCCCGGCGAGCCGGTCCTGGTCACCGGCGGTGCGCGCGGGATCACGGCGGCCGTCGCCGCCGAGCTGGCCCGGAGATGGCGGCCGACGCTCCTGCTCGTCGGGTCGAGCGCGATACCCGCCGGCGCGGAGGATTCCGCCACGGCCGGCCTGGTCAACACGGCCGAGCTGAAGGCCGCGCTCCACGGCCGGCTTCGCCGCGCGGGACGCGACATCGGCCCCGCGGAGCTCGAGGCCGCCTATCGGTCCTTGCTCAACCAGCGGCACGCCCGCGAGAGCCTTCGCGCGATCCGCATGGCAGGCTCGGCCGTCGAGTACGCCCGTGCCGACGTCCGCGACGCCGAGGCACTTGCCCGAGCCTTGCAAGATTGGCGTAGACGGTTCGGCGACCCCGTGGGCCTGGTCCACGGCGCGGGAGTGATCCACGACAAGCTGCTCCGCGACAAGACGCCCGAGTCCTTCGACCGAGTCCTCGGCACCAAGCTCGGCGGCGCGCTCAACCTCGCCCGGCTGCTCAGGCCCGAGCTGCTCAGATTCGCCGCCTTCTTCTCCTCGATCGCAGGCCGGTTCGGCAACGAGGGCCAGTCCGACTACGCGGCGGCGAACGACGGCCTGAACAAGCTCGCTGTCTGGCTCGACCGCCGCTGGCCGGCTCGCGTCGTCTCGGTCAACTGGGGCCCGTGGTCGGGCCTGGGGATGGTCTCCGAGCTCGAAGGGCACCTGGGCCGCCGCGGCCTGGGGATGGTCTCGCCGGACCTCGGCACGGCGGCGTTTGCCGACGAGCTGCAATACGGCCGCAAGGGCGACGTCGAGGTCGTCATCGCGGGCGAGCCTCGGGCCGCTCGCCGATCCGCTGCGGCCCTCGCGGCAAGCCGCGGGGGCGACTCGATGAGCCGCCGTCGCCGACCGCTGGACGTCGCGATCGTCGGCATGGCCTGCCGGTTTCCGGGCGCGGACGACCTGTTCGCGTACTGGGAGAACCTGCTCGCCGGCCGCGCGGCGATCCGTGACGTCCCTGCCGATCGGTGGGACGCCTCGGTCCACGTCGATCCCGCGTCGACGGAGCCAGGCCGGGTGGGCGGCCGTCGCGGCGGCTATCTCGAGGCACCGATCGCCTTCGACCCCGCGTCGTTCGGTATCATGCCCAGGACCGTCGAGGGGGGCGAGCCCGAGCAGTTCCTCGTCCTCGACGCGGCGCGATCGGCCCTCGCCGACGCCGGCCTGCTCGATCGGATGCCGGATGGTCGCCGCGTCGAGGTCGTCATCGGACGCGGCAATTACTTCAACCGCGGCAACTTGACGCGGCTCCAGCACGGGCGGGTCATCGAGCAGACCCTCGGGATCTTGCGGGCCCTGCATCCCGAATGGGGCGACGAGGAGATCGCGACCATCCGCGACGACCTCCGCTCGTGCCTCCCGCCCTTCGAGGCCGCGACGATTCCCGGCCAGCTCACGAACGCCACGGCCGGGCGCGTCGCCGACCGCTTCGACCTCGCCGGCGCGAGCTACGTCGTCGACGCCGCGAGTGCATCGGCCCTGGTGGCGCTCGACCTCGGCGCACGAGCGCTGGCGAGTCGTCGCGCCGACCTGGCGATCGTCGGCGGGGTCTACCTCGAGGCCGACGTCGATTTCCCGATGGTCTTCTCGCGACTGGGGGCGCTCTCGAGGAGCGGCGAGGCCCGCCCGTTCTGCGAGGACGCCGACGGCATGGTCCCGGGCGAGGGGGCAGGCGTCGTCGTCCTGAAGCGTCTGAGCGACGCCGAGCGCGACGGCGACCGTGTCTACGCGATCGTCAAGGGCGTCGGCTTCGCGAGCGATGGAAAGAGTTCCGGCCTGGCCACACCCGACGCGCGGGGGCACCTGCGGGCGATCCGCAAGGCGTACCGGGCCTCCGGCGTCGACCCGGCGACGGTCGGTCTGATCGAGGGCCACGGCCTTGGCGTGCCGGCGGCCGACCGGGCCGAGCTGCGCGCTCTGAGGGCCGCCTTCCCGGCTTCCGAGGGTGGGTCGCCCCGCGTGCTCGGCGCGGCGTCGGCGCTGATCGGCCACGCGATGCCCGCCGCGGGGATGGCCGGGCTGATCAAGGCCGCGCTCGCGCTCCATCATCGAATGCTCCCGACGAGCGGGGTCGCCGACCGGCCGCATCGGCTCCTGCGGCGAAGCCCGCTGGCGCTCAATCCCGCCTCGCGGCCCTGGATACAGGGGGCCACGGCGCCGAGGCGAGCCGGGGTCAACGCGTTCGGATTCGCCGGGATCAACGCGCATGCGGTCCTCGAAGAGCACGGCGCCTCCGCCGACCGCATAACGCCCGGGGCGATGGTCCGCTGGCCCACCGAGGCGATTCTGCTCGGCGCGGAAGACCGGGCGGGGCTGCTCGATCGCGTGCGCCGGCTCGCTGACCGACTCCGCGGCCGGTCCGACGCCGAGTTGAAAGACCTGGCCTACAGCCTCTCCGCCGATCCCGGCAGGGTCCGACTCGGCCTGGTCGTCGAGTCCGTGGACGATCTGATCGCCCGCCTCAACGCGATCGCCCCGCGCCTGGCCGACCCCTCATGCAACGCGATCCGAGACGCGCGTGGCACGTACTTCTGGAGCCGGCCCCTCGGCCGATCCGGCGGCCTGGCGTTCCTCTTCCCGGGCGAGGGGTCGCAGTATCCGGGCATGCTCGCCGACCTCTGCCCGCACTTCCCCGAGGTCCGGGCGCTCTTCGACACGGCCGATCGCCTCGCGCTGCGAGTCCGGCGCCATCGCGCCTCCCAGCTTGGCCCTCTTCGGCGGCACGTCGGCCGACTCACCACTCTGGGAGACGGGCACGGCGGTCAACGTCGTGCTCTCGTCGCAGTGGGCCCTGTATCAATTGCTGCGCCGTCTTGGATTGAAGCCCGCGGCCGCGGCCGGCCATTCGAGCGGCGAATTCCTCGCGCTGGCCGCGGCCGGCGCCGTGCGGGTCGATCGCGGGCTCGAGGAACGATTCAATGACCTCGCCGCGGTCTTCGCTCGACTCGACCCGCGCGGCGCCGTCGCGCCGGCGCGGCTCGTGGGCGTCGCGGCGGGGCGCGAGCGGGTCGAGGCCGAGATCGGGGAACGCGCGGGCCGCGTCTCGGTCGCGGTCGACAACTGCCCACATCAGGTCGTCGTGGCCGGCCCTCCGGGCGACGTCGAGGCGGTCGTTGCGCGGCTCCGCGATCGGGGGATGATGGTCGAGGACTTGCCCTTTGCCCGCGCCTATCACACAGCCGCGTTCGCCCCGCTGGTCGGACCGTTGCGTGACTTCTTCGAGGGCCTGGACGTCTCGAGTCCAACCGTCCCGCTCTACTCGTGCTGCTCCGCGAGCCTCGTGCCTGCCGATCCGTCGGAGGTCCGTCGCCTGGCGATCGCCCAGTGGACCCGACCCGTCGAGTTCCGCCGGACCGTGGAGGCGATGCATGCCGACGGCATCCGGATCTTCGTCGACGTCGGCGCTCGTGGCAACCTCGCCGGGTTCGTCGAGGACACGCTCCGAGGCAAGCCCGCGTTCGCCGTCGCCGCGAACCTGCCGAAGCGGTCGGGGCTGACGCAGCTCAACCATCTGGTCGCGTCGCTGTACGCGCAGGGCGTCGCGCTCACGCCCGAGTTCCTGTTCGCGCGGCGGCGGCCGCGGCTCGTCGACCTCGACGCACCGCCGGCACCCCTCCCATCCGGCATGGCGCTTCAGGTCGGATTCCCCGAGATGCGGCTCTCCGCAGAGCTGGTTGAGAGGCTCCGCGGGCTCCGTGATCGTTCGGTCCGCGCCGGAGTCGCTCCGGCCATTCCGCACGTCGAGGAAGCTCCCGAATCAGCATCCGACGACGAGGTGATGCTCTCGCACCTCGCCACGATGGAGACGTTCCTCCGGACGCAGCGGGCCGTGATGGGCGGGCTGCTCGCCGGGGATTCGCTGCACGCGGACGAGCTCACCATCCCTCCGATCGAGCCGGCGTCATCACGGAATGGATCTCACGCCGCAGCCGGCCCGTGGGCTGGCGAGGTCCGGCGGATCGACCCGGGCCGCGAGGTCGAAGCGGTCGTCACGCTCGACGCCCTCGGCGACCCGGTGGCCGAGCATCATACATTCGGGGGCCGACGTGTCTCCTCGGTCGACCCTTCGATGAAAGGCCTTCCCGTTCTGCCGTTCACGGTGATGGCCGAGATGCTCGTGCAGGTGGCCGCGCGGCTCGCGCCCGGCGAGGCCCTCGTCGGGCTCCGCGACGTCGGTGCGCGGCGGTGGATCCGCTACGAGGACAGACCGATCCCGCTCGAGATTGTCGCGAAGGCGGACGTCGAGCGGCCGGGGCACATTCGCGCGGCGCTGTTCAACCGCGGCAAGGCCGGGCTCGGCGACTCGCCCGAGGTCGAGGCGACGATCATCTTCGGCGAGACTCGCGCCGAGCCGCCAATCCCGGCGACGGGCATGCTCGAGCGGTCCGAGCCCAGCAGGTTCACGGCGCACTCGATGTACGCCGAGCAGTGGCTCTTCCACGGCCCCGCGCTCCGCGCAGTGGCCGATGTGGGCAAGGTCTCCGAGGGCGGGATCGAGGGCACGCTTCGCGTCCTCCCGAGAAACGCGCTCTATCGCGATCACGCGTCGCCGGGGCCGCTGATGGACCCGATCGTGCTCGATGCCTTCACCCATCTTCTCGGCCTCTGGGGCCTCGAGCGGCTCGCCGAGGGGGACGTGATCTTCCCGCTGCGTCTGCGGTCGGCTCGACATCTTCGGCGACGACCCTCCCGAGGGCTCGGACTGCCCGTGCCGGATTCGCATCAAGGCCGTCGAGCGGTCCAGGGTCACGGTCGACGCGGAGGTCCTCCGCCCCGACGGCCGCGTCTGGATGCGGCTGACGGATTGGGAGGACTGGCGATTCTACTGGCCGCCTCGGTATCGCGACGTCTTCCGATCGCCGGAGAACGTCCTCGTCGGCGAGCCCCTGGATCTGGCCGGCGCGAGGAACGCCGTCGCCGTCTGGCTCGAGCCGCCGGCCGACATGGGCCGCCCGGTCTGGCGCGACGTTCTGGAGCAGATCCAGCTGTCGCCCGAGGAGCGCGCCGGCTGCCTGAGGCCCACGGGCCACGACGGAAGGCGGACCCTCCGCCTGTGGGGGCGCATCGCCGCCAAGGAGGCCGCGCGACGGCTCTGGCTCGACGGAGGCGGCGCACCCGTCTTCCCGGCGGACCTCACGATCGAGCCGGACGCGAAGGGCCGGCCGGTCCTGCGGTCGCGATCCCGGCCCGACGATCATGCGATGCCCGCCGTCTCGATCGCGCACGCGGCGGGCGTGGCCCTGGCGATCGCCGCACTCGACCCGGCGGCGCGGGTCGGGATCGACGTCGAGAAGGTCGTCGATCGTGCTGCGTCGTTCGAGGCGATGGCGTTCTCGTCTCGGGAACGGGCGCTGCTCGATCGGCACTCGCCCGGCGCGACGGGCCGAGTGGATCGCGCGATTCTGGACGGCCAAGGAGGCCGCTGCCAAGGCGACAGGGCTCGCCCTGGTCGCGGGGCCATCGAGTGTGGAGGTCGTCGCGGCCGATCAGGCGGGCAGGATCGACGTGATGCTCCGCGGCGAGCTGGCGACGAGCTGCCCCGGACTGGACGGGCCGCTCCGCGTCCGGACCGATCGGCGAGGCGAATACGTCTGGGCCTGGACGCTCGGCGAGGCGCCTTGCGTTCGTCCCGCCCCGCCTCATTCTCCAGGAATGGCAACCAGGGAGGGCGCGGGAACTCGTCCGCTCCTGCCCTCCCGTCATGGAGGCGAACTCATGACGACCCCCGCAGACGAGCCCGCCATTCTCGCCGACCTCGCCCGCGTGTTCGCCGACTTCCACGGGCCGCGAATACTCGGGACCGATCGACGCCGGGACTCGGTTCTTCGCCGATCTCGGACTGGCGTCGATCGACGCGGTCGTGCTGGGCGAGACCTTGCAGGAACGATACGGCCAACCGCTCCCGTTCGGCGAGTTGATGGCCGAGCTCGGCCGCCGCGAGGACCGCGACCTGACCCTGGGCGAGCTCGCGACTTCCTCGCCCGTCACATCGACCGGGAGGACATCCCGCATGCCGCGGCTTGACGTCGAACGGCGTGAAACTCCACGTCCAGCAGGCGGGCGAGGGGCCCGACGTCGTGCTGATCCACGGCGTCACCGGCGACCTGTCGATCTGGTTCCTCTGCAAGGCGATGACCGAGCTGGCCGGAGACCCACCGCGTGACGGCCTACGACCTCCGCGGCCACGGCTACAGCGATGTCCCCCCGACTGGCTACACCTCGGCCGACCACGCGGCCGACCTGCTCGCGCTCATGGACAGGATCGGGGCGAGGACCGCGCGGCTCGTCGGCCACAGCTTCGGCGGCGTGATCGCGGCGCACGCGGCGGCGATCGCGCCCGAGCGGGTCGAGGCCGTCGTCCTCTCCGACCCGTATTTCCCGGCCCTGCGCCACCTGGAGGACGTGAGCAAGTGGGGCCACTGGCAATCGTTCCGCGCCGAGGCCGCAGGAGGCCGGCGTCACGCTCTCGGATGAGTTCTGGTATGACCTCGACAAGTTCTTCGATCAGGTGATCCACCTCGACGCGGAGCGGATGCTCCAGTTCCGGCAGGCGGTCGGCCTGCCGGCGATGAACCGGCTGCTGCGGCTCGGGCGGACGACCTGCGGGCCCGACACGAAGGCCGTCGCGGGGCTGACGGAGGAATTGATCCGCGGAATCCAGGTCCCCGCCCTGGCCCTCTACGGCGAGGGCTCGCCGTTCCTCGCGACGATGCATTACCTGGGCGAGAACCTGCCCCATTGCCGGACCGAGGTCATCCCCAGTGCGAAGCACCGGGCGCCCGAGGAGAATCCCGAGGGGTTCGTAGCGGCCATGCGGTCATTCCTCGGATCTCTTCGAACCCGCCGAGATCGCGCGATGAGCGAGCGATCAAATCAGGTGGTGATCCTCACCGGGGCCGCCAACGGCATTGGCCGCGCGACGGCGCTTGCGCTCGCGAGTCGCGGCTATCGACTTGGCCTGATCGATCGCGATACCGAACGTCTGGAGGACGTCCGGAGGCGTATTGGAGCGTCTGCGGCCGCGTCCGCGGCGGATGTGGCCGATGCCGACGCGATGAAGTCGGCGGTCGCCGCCGATCGAGCGCGGAGGTCGGGCCGGCCGACGTGCTCGTGGCGTGCGCAGGTGTCGGGGGGATGACGCAGGTCCCTCGATCTCGACACGCCCGGCTTACGGGCCATGCTCGAGGTGAACGTGCTGGGCGTGGCGCATGCAATCGACGCGGTGTTGCCCGGGATGATCGCGCGGGGCCGCGGGCATCTCGTGGGGATCTCGAGCGTCGCCGGATTCCGCGGCCTGCCGTGGATGGCGTCGTATTCGGCCTCGAAGGCGGCGCTCTGGGCGTACCTGGAGGGGCTGCGGCCCGCGCTCGAAGCGGCGCGGCGTCAAGATCACCACCGTCTTCCCCGGATTCGTCCGCACCGCGATGACGGCCGATACGCCGTTCGCCCGCCCGGTGCGCATGCTCGAACCGGAGGCCGCGGCGCGATACATCGTGAAAGCGATCGTCAAACAACCGCGCGATTACGTGTTCCCCTTCGGCACAGCCCTGGGCATGGCGTTCCTCCGCCGCTCGCCGAATTTCCTGTTCGACTGGATGATGGACCAGGCCGGGCCGAAGGCGCTTACGACGGAGTTCTGACAATGTCCGGGCCGGCGACCATGATCGATGCGACCTCCTCCGCTGCGGGGCGAGCTCCCGACGCGCGGCGGGATCGTCGAGGCGATCGGACCGCTCTCCGGCCGAAACCGGATCGCGGCGGCGTTCTACGACGGCCCGGGCTGGCGCAGGTTCCGGCCCTGGGAACATGCCTTCCTCGCGCTGCAGGGCGGACAACGTCGGGCGCGGCTGCCGATCCTGAGGCGTCTGCGAGATGTCCCCGCCGGCGCGGATCCTGGAGGTCGGGATCGGCGAGGGCGATAACCTGCCCTTCCTGCCTTCGAACTGGGAGATCTACGGCGTCGATATCGCGCGACACGAGGCTCGAGGACTGCCTCAAGCGGTTTCCCACGATGGCCGGCCGGCTCGCCTGGGCTGAGGGGGAGAAGCTTCCGTCTGAGGACGATGCCTTCGACGCGAGCTTCACGGTCGGCGGGTTCAACTACTTCGGCGATCATGCCGCGGCGCTTCGCGAGATGGGCCGAGTCACGAAGCCGGGCGGCGTGATCGTCGTCGCCGACGAGGCGCCCTGGCTTCATCGCTGCGGGATCGGGCACCTGATCGGCGTCCCTCGGATCGACGCGGCATGGCTCCGTCTGCTCGGGCTCGACGCGGACTTCGTCGAAATGGTGCTCGACCAGCGGATCGACCTCGCGGCCCTCTTTCCCGAGGACGAGGGATGGAGTCGGTCGTCGATCTGGCGCGGTCTCGGGTATTGCGCCGTGAGGCGGGCTTGACGAGAAAACCGGCGGGAGGCGCGCGATGACGACGGCCATGACGAAGAATGCGGCGGCCATCGGGCTCCGGGATTTCTGGCGATGCGTCCGCTGCGGCGGCGACGCCGAGGGGCACGCCGACGCCGTCGACTGCCCGCGCTGCGGCGCGTCGTACCGGGTCCGTGACGGCGTGGTCGTCGTGCGCGACGAGGTCGAGTCGAACAACGAGGTCGCGCGGGCCTTCTACGACGGCCCGCTCTGGCCCAAGTTCCGCTTCTGGGAGTGGTACACGTTCCTCTGCAACGGCGGCGAGCGGAGGTCGCGGAACAAGGTGCTCCGCCACCTGCCGAAGGGCGAGAATCTGCGGCTGCTCGACGTTGCCGTTGGCGACGGCGTCTACTTGCCGTGGCTCCCGACGAGCTGGTCGGTCGTCGGTGTCGACGTCTCTCGCGTCCAGCTCGCGAACTGCCGCAGGCACGCCGCCGAGCCGCGACCTTCGGCTCGTCCTGGGCGAGGCCGAGGACCTGCCGGTGCGCGATCGACACGTTCGACGCTTGCTTGAGCATCGGCGCGTTCAATTATTTCAACGATCCCGAGAAGGCCCTCCGCGAGATGGCCCGCGCGGTGAAGCCGGGCGGGATGATCGTCGTCTCGGACGAGATCCCCAACCTGACCGACCGGCTCTGGTTCCACAAGGTCGGCCTGCCGGGGCTCGACCGCTGGTTCTACCGCCAGGTCACGAAGAACCTCGGGCCCGAGTTCACGGAGATGGTCGAGCGGTACAAGACGCTCGACATCCCGGCGATCGGCCGCAAGGTCCTGGCCGACTTCCATTATGAATTGATCTGGATGAAGATGGGGTATGTCATGTTCGGGACCGTGCCGGCGTGAGAACATCAATGGGCTTCCTCACCTTCATCGCGCGCAACATGCTTGGCCGCCCCGCCGCGTTCGGTGCTGACCGTGCTCGGACTCGGCGTCGGGATCGCGGCGGTGGTGATGCTGACGGGGATTTCGCTGGGGATTCGAACGGTCCATGATCGCGGCGTACACGTCACGCGGGATCGACCTGGTCGTCGTCCGCGCGGGGATCAGCGACCAGCTCTCCAGCAACCTCGACGAGACGCTCGGCGAGACGATCCGCGGCGTGCCCGGCGTCGAGGCGGCGGAGCCCTCGCTGATGGATGCCGTGTCATTCGAGGAGGCGAACCTGGCCAGCGTCCTCGCCAGCGGGTGGGAGCCGGGCGGTCGGCTGATCCGCGGCCTCCGGGTGATCGACGGCAGGGCCCTCGAGCCGGGCGATGGCCGATCGGTGATGCTCGGGCGAATCCTGGCGCTCAACCTCGGCAAGAAGGTCGGAGACGCGGCGTCGATCGCGGGCGAGCCGTTCCGGGTCGTCGGCATCTACGAGAGCGATAGCCTGTTCGAGACCGGCGGCCTGGTCGTCCCGCTCGCGGAACTGCAGCGGATGATGGGCCGGAAGGGAGTCGTGACGGGCTTCGTCGTCGTGGCGCGGCCCGGCGCCGACGTGAAGGCCGTCGGGAAGGCCATCGAGTCGCGGCTCAGCGGCGTGGCCGTCATGCCGGCGCATGATTATGTGCAGTCGAACGTGCAGATCGGGCTGGCCCGGGCGATGGCCGGCGCGACGATCGGCGTGGCCCTCGTGCTCGGGTCGATCGGGCTCCTGAACACGATGGCGATGGCCGTGTTCGAGCGCACCAGCGAGATCGGATTGCTCCGGGCGATCGGCTGGAGGCGGCGGAGGATCATCCTGCTGCTGATGGGCGAGGCGTCGGCCCTGGGCTTGCTCGGGGTGGTCGCGGGTTCGGGCCTCGCGCTGCTCGGGATGCGGCTCTTGCTTCTCGCGCCGACGGTCGCGGGTTCATCGACCCGAATCTGCCGCCGGCGGCGTTCGCGATCGGCCTGGCGATGGGGGCGTGCCTGGGCGTGCTCGGCGGGCTCTATCCGGCGTGGCGGGCGTCGCGGCTCGAGCCGACCGAGGCGCTCCGCCATGAGTGAGGCGAACGATGCGGAGTGCCCCCTGCTCCGCGCCGAGGGGCTGGTGAAGACCTTTCCCGACGGCGATGTGAAGGCCGTTCGCGGCGTCTCTCTCGCGATCGCGGAGGGGGAGTTCGCGGCGATCACGGGGCCTTCGGGGTGCGGCAAGAGCACGCTGCTCCACCTGCTCGGCGGGCTGGACCGGCCGGATGGGGGCGAGGTCTACTTCCGCGGTCAGCCGCTGGCCGCGCTCGACCTCGACGCGTTCCGCGCCCGGCGGCTCGGGTTCGTGTTCCAGTCGTTCCACCTCGTGCCCACGCTGACGGCGCTCGAGAATGTGCAGGTGCCGATGTTCGAGACGGACTGGCCGCGGGCCGAGCGGGCCGGGCGCGCGGGGCGATTGCTCGACGAGGTCGGGCTCTCTCATCGCGCGGGCCACCTGCCGCGGCGGCTCTCGGTGGGCGAGCGGCAGCGGGTGGCGATCGCGCGGGCTCTTGCCAACGAGCCGACGCTGCTGCTGGCCGACGAGCCGACGGGAAACCTCGATACGCCGACTCAGGCCGAGGTGCTCAAGCTGCTCGGCGGCCTCCGCCGCGAACATCGGCTGACGCTGCTCATCGTCACCCACAGCGCCGAGGTCGCCGCGTCCGCCGACCGAGAGATCCGGATGAGGGACGGGAGGATCGTGCTGGACTGAGCCGTCGAATGGCCGCGGGATGGTCTCTCTCGAAATGCGGGTTCCACGATGCCAACGGGCCAGCGAGCGCGCAGGACGATCCTGATCACGGGCGCCTCCTCGGGCCTGGGCGCGGCAATCGCGCGCGAGCTGGCCACGCGGGGCAATCGCCTCGTCCTGACCGCGCGACGCGGCGACCGTCTCGAAGAGGTGGCCGCCGAGGTCCGCTCGCGAGGCGGTGACGCCCTCGCGCTGGCCGACAATCTCGCCGATCCCCAGGCGCCGTGCCGGATCGTCGCATCGGCAGTCGATCATTTCGGCGGGCTCGACGCGCTGTTCAACAACGCGGGCGTCGGCCTGCCGCGCTACTACTCCGAGAGCGATCCCGCGGCGCTCCGCGAGCAGGTGCTTGTCAACTTCGCCGCGCCGGTCGTGCTGACCCGATACGCCCTGCCCGTACCTCATCGAATCGCGAGGCGCGGTGATCAATGTCGGCTCGGGGGTCACCGCGGTCGCGAACTCGATGCTCGGGGCTTATGGCGCGACGAAGGCGGGCCTGGTCTACTGGAACGACTCCCTGCGGCGCAAGCTGAGGCGCCGGGGCGTCTCGGTGAGCCTCGTCGACCTCGGTCCGGTCGCGACCGAGTTCTTCGAGGCCGTCCGCCGTCGTGCCGACGACGAGCCGCGCCGTCCCCTCGGCATCGATCCGGCGCCCGACGGGCTCTATAACCCGATGCGCGATCGCCCGCCGAGATGCATGACGATCCCCGTCGACCTCGCCGCTCGGCGGATCGCCCGGCTGATCGACCGCCCGCGGCGGCGGCTCGCGGTGCCGAGGCGGGTCGTCTGGCCGTTCCGCCTGGTCGGCGGCCTGCTCGGGCTTGTCCCCGGCCTTGCGGATCTGGCGATCGCCGGGATGATCCGACGCACCGAGCGTGAGGAAGAGCACGCGCGATTGTCGGCGAGGCCCGCCGAGTCGACCAGACCGAGCCCGACCGACTGGGGATCGGGTCGAGGGCCGTGACGGCCCGACGCGCCGCCGACACGGACCCTGCCCCTCGATGGGACGGGGCGGCGACCTGGCATGTTCTTTGCTGAACTAACGTTCATAACGGCCGGGTGCGAGATCCCGCGCGGGCGGGTCGCCCGGCCGGCGTGAGCGGATGGGACGGAGGACGGACCGATGAGCGACCGCAGCAGCAAGCCCGCGGACAACGGCACGATCAAGGACCCCGCCGACTGGACCACCGGCGACGAGCCGATGACGGGTGCCCAGGAGTCGTATCTCCATACGCTGGCCCGCCAGGCGGGCGAGGAGGGACGATTGCCGGACGAGATGAGCAAGGCCGAGGCCTCGGAGAAGATCGACGAGCTCCGCCAGGCCACGGGCAAGGCCTCGAAGCCCGCGAGGGGCCGCAAGGCGTCGCGGACTTGACGGGCTTGCCTTGATCCCGGGATCTGGACGCCCCCGCCTGGCGGGCAACCTGCGGTGGTGGCAGGGGACGTCCAACCGAGGCCGCTCATAGGCCGCGTCGTTTCCCGGCGCAGGAAGTCCCTTGCCACACCGCGGTCGGCGCGACGCGCCGCGTCGGGCTCCCGCCGCGACGCGGACTTTGCGGGTGTCCGTGGCACGTTCTTTGCGACCGGAGAAATGGAGTCGCGAAATTCAAAGGTGTCGATCGATCGCCTCGCCCAAATGACGGCGACATCGGCAGACGGATGAGGGGCGGCCGGCGCGGCGCCGGCCCCCGGGCCACGGAGAATGGCCTTCCCGTCCCGCCGCCCTCACGGGCGGCGTGGTACCCACCGGGAGGATCTCCCCATGGCCTCGCGCACGAGCTGGGAGGGGTATCTCAGGCTCAACCTCCTGTCCGTCCCCGTCAAGGCGTACAACACGGCGATCAGCGGCGGCGGCAAGATCGGCTTCCACATGATCCATGCCGAGTGCCACAGCCGCATCCGCTACGAGAAGGTCTGCCCCATCCACGGCGAAATCCCGGACGGCGAGATCGTCAAGGCCTTCGAGTTCGCCAAGGGACAGTACGTGATCGTCGACGACGCGGAGCGGGAGAAGCTCCTGCCCGAGGACGACGACGCGATCACGATCGACACGTTCATCCGGCCCGACGACCTCGACCCGATCTATTACGGCGACCGCTCGTACTACCTCGTCCCCGACGGCCGCGTGGCGCGAGAAGCCGTACGCCGTGCTCCAGCGCGTCATGGCCGAGCGCGGGCGCTATGCCGTCGCGCAGATGGTCCTCTCCGGTCGCGGGGCCGTCGTTCTGGTCCGGCCGGTCGACGGCCTCCTGGCGATGACGGTCCTCAACTATGACGAGCAGATCAAGAAGCCGGCCGAGTTCGCCGACGACGTGCCCGATGTGAGCGTCGCGGCCAAGGAGCTCGAGCTGGCCGAGAGCCTGGTCGACGCCTCGACGACCGACCGCTTCGACTTCTCCGAGTACAAGGACGAGTACACGGAGAAGCTGACGACGATGCTCGAGGCGAAGTCGTCGGGGAAGAAGGTCGTGCGCGCGAAGCGCGAGGACGAGCCCGCGGTGCTGAACCTCATGGATGCCCTCCGGCAGAGCCTCGCGCGCGCCAAGCCGGGCCGGGGGCCCGCGGGCGGCGGGCGCGGCAAGAAGGCGGCAGCGAAGGCCAAGAAGAGCGCCGGCGCCTCGAAGTCGCGGCGGCCGGCCGCACGGCGGAAGACGGGCTGACCTGGCGTGCTGCCAGCAGGCGTTGCTCGATCGCGGACGACGCCTCCGCCGAATGAGCGTGGGCTACCAGAGCGTCGGGTAGAGCCAGCCCACGCAGACCGGCTTCTACCTCGGTCACTCGACGTCGCCGCCACCTCGGCCTGCGATCTCCCTGAAGAGGGCGGATTTCCGTCGCGGCCGCCACCGCGCCAGGCCGGGGGTTGACTCCGGACCAAGGATGGAAGGAGGATCGGGGGCTTGCCCACGCCGCGTCGGGTGGGGATCGGACCGTCTCCACGGAGGATGGGGCCATGGCGGAAATCGACCACGAGTATCGCCTTGCGTTCCCGAAGCTGACCGAGGCCGAGGTCGAGACCCTTGCCGGGCTGGCCAAGGTTTGCACGTTCGCCGACGGTGAGGCGGTCTTCCAGGCCGGGCAGCGCGGGCTGCCGCTCTATGTCGTCGACTCGGGCGGGATCGCGATCATGGACGAGTCGCGCGAGGAGTCGGTGACGGTCGTCGTCCACGGCCCGGGCGAGTTTACCGGCGATGTGTCGCTGCTGACCGACCGTCCCGCCGTCATCTCGGCCTACGCCCGCGGGGAGACGCGTGCCTACTGTGTGGGCCAGGGCGAGCTGCGCCAGGTGATCCAGGAGATTCCCGACCTCAGCGACAAGCTGCTCGAGGCTTTCCAGGTCCGCCGGTTCCTGCTCGAGCGCTCCGGCTTCGTCGGCGTCCGCGTGTTCGGGCATCTCGGCACCAAGGCGCTGACGGAGATCCGCGAGTTCTTCGACAAGAACAAGGTGCCGCACACCTGGATCGACGTCGACGACTCGAAGGGTCGGGAGGCCATGCAGGCGCTCGGGATCGACGCCGATCAGCTGCCGTTCGTCGCCTGCAGCCGGGGCACGCGCGCGGCGCGGCCCTCGGTCACACGGATTGCCGAGTGCCTCGGCCTGAAGCGACAGATCCGCACCGAGCCGTTCGACCTGGTGATCGTCGGCGCCGGCCCGGCCGGGCTCGCCGCGGCCGTGTATGGCGCGTCCGAGGGGCTCGAGACGCTCGTCCTCGACCGCTTCGGCCCGGGCGGCCAGGCCGGGACCAGCTCGCGGATCGAGAACTACATGGGCTTCCCCGCCGGGCTGAGCGGCGCGGAGCTGGCCAACCGCGGCTACCTCCAGGCCCTGAAGTTCGGGGCCGAGCTGGTCGCCCCGGTCGAGGTCCGCTCGATGACCTGTGAGGACCGCATACACCGGCTCGTCCTCGACGACGGCCAGGTCGTCCGCGGCCGCACGGTCCTCATCGCGACCGGTGCCACGTACCAGCGGCTGCCCGTCGACGGCTGCGAGCGGTGGGACGGGGCGGGGATCTTCTACTCCTGCACCTCGGTGCATGCGCGGTCGTGCCGGAGCGGCCGCGCGGCGGTCGTCGGCGGCGGCAACTCGGCCGGCCAGGCGGCGATGTTCCTCGCCGAGCACACCGCCGGGGCCGCGCTGCTGCTCCGGGGGAATGACCTCCGCAAGAGCATGTCGGATTACCTCGCCCGCCGGATCGAGCGGCACGAGAAGGTCGAGGTCATCCGCAACGTCGAGGTCTCCTCCGTCGAGGGCAACGGCACGCTCGCGGGCCTGACGGTCCGCGACGTCCGCGACGGCGGCTCCCGGCGTCTCGACTGCCCGGCCGTGTTCGTCTTCATCGGCGCCCGGCCGCGCACCGACTGGCTGCCGCCGAGCATCGCCGTCGACGCCAAGGGCTTCATCCTCACGGGGGCCGACGCGGCGCATTCGGGTCGCTGGCCGCTGACCGATCGCGAGCCCTGCACGGTCGAGACGACCTGCCCGGGCGTCTTCGCCGCGGGCGACGTCCGGAGCAACACGACCAAGCGCGTCGCCTTCGCCGTGGGGGACGGGGCGCTCGCCGTCACCTGCGCACACAGGGTGCTGGCGGAACTCTGAGAAGGTGCGCGAGGAGGAGGCCGGAGCGGGTCGGGGGACTGGCTCCGGGCCCCTGCTCTCTCTCTCCAGCGACCCGCTTCGCCCGTCCGGATGGGCGAGGCGGGGTTGCGAAACGAAGCCAATTCCGCGGGCCGTCCGACGAAACGAAGCCAATTCCCGGCCCGCGAAACGAAGCCAATTCCCGGCCCACCGAAACAAAGCCAATCCCGCTCGGTCCGCCGCCGTTCGGCTTCGTGCATCGGCCCGGCCCCTCGCGCCGCACGTAGCCGCGCGGAGGTGAACCGAAGGCGGACGCTCGGGTTCGCTCGGCGCGGGGCCCTCGGGTCCGACCGACCCGGGGCGCCGGGTTCGCTCGGCGCGGGGGAACCCCGGGGCTTCTCCTACGACCCTTGTGCCGGTGACCCGATCCCGGTGATGTTATCCTGGGCGTCCGCTGGTGCCCCGCATGCCCGGTCCGGAAGGGTCGACGACATGGGTCTGAGCGCGATGATCCTCCTCTCGTCGGCCCTCGCCGCGCGCGACGCCGGCCGAGATCGTCCCCGGCGAGATCCTTGTCCTCGCCCCAGTCGGCCGCGCCGGGGACGCGGGCGAGGCGGAGGATCCGGTCCGGGCAGCGATCGTCGCGGGCCGGTGGACGCCGCCGAAGGCTGGAGAGTCCGTCGCGACGCCCGGCGACCCGTCGCGGGCCTGGCACGCGATCAAGCCCGACAGGGACGGGACGTTCCGGCACCCCGCGCTCCGCGGAGGCTACGCGTTCGCCTCGATCCATTCCGAGGCCGACGCCGTCATGGTCCTCGAGGCCGCGGGGCACGCAATGGTCCATGTCGGCGGCGAGCCGCGCGTGGGCGACCCCTACAGCCACGGATACGTCCGCGTGCCGGTCGCGCTGAAGGCGGGCGAGAACCGCCTGCTCTTCGCCGCGGGGCGAGGGACGTTGCAGTTCCGGCTCACGAAGCCCCGGGCCGAGGCCCAGATCGACCCCGGAGACCCGACCCTGCCCGACATGATCGTCGGCCGGAGGGCCACGGAGTGGGGGGCGGTCGTCGTCCAGAACGCGGCCGATCGCGAGCTCGTCGGGGCCGTGCTGACGGCCGAGGCCGGAGGGCCGGACATCGCATCACCCTTGCCGCCGATCCCGCCGCTGGGCGTCCGCAAGGTCGCCTTCCGGTTCGAAGCGCCGCCGGCGTCGACCGAGGGGAAGCGTGCTCTGAAGCTCACACTGAAGGTACCCGGCCGGGCCGAGCCGGCCGACGTCGCGACCCTCACGCTGGACGTCGTCGGCCCTCATCGGGCCCGGAGGCGGACGTTCGTCAGCGACATCGACGGCTCGGTCCAGTATTTCGGCCTCGTCCCGGCCGCGCCCGGCGACGGCGGCCGGAAGCCGGGTCTGATCCTCACGCTGCACGGCGCGTCGGTCGAGGGGATCGGCCAGGCGCGGGTCTACAAGTCGAAGGCCTGGGCCCACGTCGTCGCGCCGACGAACCGGCGGCCCTACGGCTTCGACTGGGAGGAGTGGGGCCGGCTCGACGCGATCGAGGTGCTCGACCTGGCGACGAGGGAACTCGAGCCCGATCCGCGCCGGATCTATCTGACCGGGCACTCAATGGGCGGGCACGGTACGTGGCACCTCGGCGTGACGTTCCCCGACCGCTTCGCCGCGATCGCGCCCGAGCGCGGGCTGGGTCAGCCTCTCGAGCTACGGGGGACCGGGGCGGCCCCAGGCGAGCGACCCGGTCGCTGCCCTGGTGGCGCGGGCACAGCGCCCAGCGATACGCTGGCCCTCGTCCGCAACCTCGGCCCCAGGGGCGTCTACATCCTCCACGGCGACGCGGACGACAACGTCCCGGTCGGCCAGGCCAGGACGATGCGCAAGGCCCTCGGCGAGTTCCACCCCGACTTCGCCTACTACGAGCGCCCCGGCGCCGGGCACTGGTGGGGCGACGAGTGCTGCGACTGGCCCCCCCTGCTCGACTTCCTCGCCCGCCACGAGCTCCCCGCCGCGGGCGACGTCCGCCGGATCGACTTCGCGACCGCCGCGCCGGGCGTCTCGGCGAGGGCGCACTGGGCGGTCGTCGAGGCGCAGGTCAAGCCCTTCGAGCGGAGCGAGATCCACCTCGCCGCCGACCCGTCGGCCCGGACGATCTCCGGCTCGACCGCGAACGTTGCCCGGCTCGCGCTCGACATCGGCGGTAACGAAGCCCGGCGGGCCGTTCGCCGTCACGCTCGACGGCCAGTCGATCGTCGGCCTGGACGGCCCGACGATCTGGCTCGCGCGAGAAGGAGGCCACTGGAAGCGGGCCGAGCGTCCGTCCCCCACGCTCAAGGGCCCGGAGCGGTCGGGCCCGTTCCGCGACGCGTTCCGCCGCCGCGTCCAGCTTGTCTACGGCACGCGGGGCACGGCCGAGGAGAACGCCTGGGCCCTGGCGAAGGCCCGGTTCGACGCGGAGACGTTCTGGTATCGCGGCAACGGGTCGATCGACGTCGTCCCCGACTCCGCGTTCGACCCCCGCGCCGAGCCCGACCGGAACGTCGTCCTCTACGGCCACGCGGGGTCGAACGCCGCCTGGTCGAACCTGCTCGGCGACGGCCCGGTCCAGGCCCGGCGGGGCTCGATCCGCCTCGGCGGCAAGGTGATCGAGGGGGACGGCCTCGCCTGCCTCTTCGTCCGGCCGAGGGCGGGGAGCGACGGGGCGGTCGTCGGCGTCGTCTCGGGGACGGGCGTCGTCGGCATGCGGCGGTCCGACCGGCTGCCGTACCTCACCACGCGCGGTGCGTATCCCGACTTCACCGTCCTCGACGGCGACGGGCCGGTCGCAGCGGGCTTCTTCGGCGTTGATTGGAGTGTCGAGTCGGGCGAGTTCGCCCGGCGGGGCGAGCCCTGAATCGGCCCCAGACCGAGGTGATGGGCTCCAAGGTATCGCCTTTGCAAGGGGGACCGTGTCGCACCGGCATCGCTACGGCCCGCCGCCGCGGGGCACAGGGGAACGCGGTTTCCATGAGCAAGACCCGGCTCGGCCCACCGCCTCCTCGCCAGGATGACCCGGTCGCCCACCTGCTGGACCGGGTCGCCTGGCTGATGGACCGGGCCTTCACGGTCCCCGGCACGAACGTCCGCATCGGGCTCGACGCCCTGCTCGGGCTGCTGCCGCTCGGCGGCGACGTCATGACGGGCCTGGTCCAGTCCGGCCTGGTCCTGATCGCCCTGAGACATTACCGCGTGCCCCCGGCGGTGGCGGCCCGGATGATGGCCAACGTCCTCCTTGACATCGGCGTCGGCAGCATCCCCCTGCTCGGCGACCTCTTCGATGTCGCCTTCAAGGCGAACACGCGGAATATGGCCCTGCTGGACCCCTACCTCGGGCCGGATCGGGTGGCGAGCCGACCGACGACGTCACGACCCATGCCGATGATCGACGTCGCGCCCGCCGCGATCTCCTGGGGTTGTCTCCTCGCGATCGCCGTCGCCCTGCTGGGCGCCTTGACGCTGGTCCTCATCGGCTTCATCACCGTCGTCCGCTGGGCGCTGCGCCCTGACCGACGGGGTTCCCGTCGACGCGTCGCGAGACTCCCGCGACCGGCCGAATCAGGCGAAGAGCCGCCCGACCGCCTCGGCCTTGACCAGCTCGCGCGGCTGGTTGAGGTGGTTGTAGACGATCGTGGCCGGGTCGATGCCGAAGGCGTGGTAGATCGTCGCCAGCAGCTCGCCGGGGTGGACCGGGTCCTCGACCGGGGCCGAGCCGGTCTTGTCCGACTTGCCGTGGACGTAGCCCCGCTTGATGCCGGCGCCGGCGATGACGGCGGTGTAGCAGTACGGCCAGTGGTCGCGGCCGTCGGCGCTGTTGCCGTTGCCCGAGGTGCTGACGCCCTTCTGCGGGCTGCGGCCGAACTCGCCGACGGCCACGACCAGCGTCTCGTCGAGCAGGCCGCGCTCGTCGAGGTCGGCGATCAGGGCCGACAGGCCGGCGTCGAGCATCGGGCCCGACTGGTTCTTCATCCGCTTGCTCAGGCCGGCGTGGTCGTCCCACGAGTGGTTGTCGGAGTTGGCGACCTTCGGCCAGATGACCTCGACGACGCGCGTGCCGGCCTCGACCAGCCGGCGGGCCAGCAGGCAGCTCTGGCCGAAGGTGTTCCGGCCGTACATGTCGCGGATCTCGTCGGGCTCCTGCGTCGAGGTCGAACGCCTCGCGGGCCCGGCCCGAGATGACCAGGCCGAGCGCCTTGTCGTAGTACTCGTCGAGGTTGTAGTCGGCGACGGCCTTCTCGATCTCCGGCATGCCGGCGTCGATCGCCTCGCGGAGCTTCGCCCGCCGCTCGAGCCGCATCGCGAAGACCTCGGGCCGGAGCTGGAGGTCGTCGACCTTGATGCGGTCCATCTTGGCCATGTCCATGTCGTCGCCGTCGGGGTAGAGCGTGTACGGGTCGTACGCCCTGCCGAGGAAGCCGGCGGTGCCGCCCTTGCCGACGACGTTCGACTCCTGCAGCGGCCGCGGCAGCATGACGAACGGCAGCATCGGCACGGTCGGCGGCTTGAGCCGGATGATGTTGCGAGCCGAAGTTGGGGAAGTCCTTCGGGCTCGGCGGCTCGAGCTGGCCCGACGGGCTGACCTTGTCGGTCGTGTAGCCGGTCATCATCTGGTAGATGGCGGCCGTGTGGTTGAACAGGCCGTTCGGCGTGTAGCTCATCGAGCGGATCAGCGTGAACTTGTCGGTGACCTGCGCGAGCTTCGGCAGGATCTCGGTGAACTGGACGCCGGGCGACCTTGGTGTCGATCGGCTTGAAGACGCTCCGGACGTTGTCGGGGACGTTGTCCTTGGGGTCCCAGAGGTCGAGGTGGCTCGGGCCGCCCTGGAGGTAGACCAGGATGATGCTCTTGGCCTTGCCCCAGCCCGGCCTCGGCGCATCGGCGGGCGTCGCCGCGCGGGCGGAGGCGGCCTGGAGCTCGAGCATCGAGCCGAGCGACATGCCGAGCAGGCCCGAGCCGCCGACCCGGAGGAGGTCGCGGCGTGTGACGCCGAGGCCGCGGTCGCAGAGGTCTTTGCCGGGCCGACCGGGGACGATGATCATCGCGAGGCTCCTTCGGGAAGGGGGATCTCGGCCGATCGGGCCGCGTCATGCTCAATGATTGAACAGGAACGCCGGGCTGTTGATCAGCGCCCAGGCGATGTCCTGCGCGGCGGTCAGCCGACGCTCGGTCGGCCTGCTGGACGCTCATCTCGACGTCCCGGCGCAGCTGCACCAGGCGCCGGGTCGACCGGGATCGGCTTCTTCGCCGACTCGACCCGGGTCGCGCAGCTCCTGACAAGCTGAGGATCGGTCGGGCAGCGGGGCCCGGCTCGCGTTCAGCGCCTCGACCTTCGCCGCGATAGCTCGGGGTCGATGGCGCGGAGGAAGGCGAGCAGGACGTTGCTGCTGGGCCGTCGGTCCGGATCTCGGGGCGCGTGGCCAGGATGGCGCGGAAGTCCTCGGGCAGGCCGAGGCCGACCGGCCTGCGCGACGCGGGTCACCGAGAGCCGGAACCGGCCGAGCGTCTAGACGCCGCCGGCATAGTAGTGGTGGAGCTTGAACGTCAGCACCGTGCCGCCGGCGTCGCCGACGGGCTCGGCCGTCTCGAACGTCGCCCAGTGGGTGACGCCGGTGGCCGGCGAGACGGCCCAGCCCGTTGCCCTGGTTGGTCCGGTCGCCGTCGATGGCCGCGGCGACGGCGAAGCCGTCCTGGCTGAAGTGGCCGAGCGGCGTTCTGGAGCTTCACCGGCTTGGCCTGCTTGGGGTCGGCCTTGGGCGCGGCCGGCGACCTCGAGCTCGGTGAGCACGAAGTTGCCGTCCGGGGCCCGGCCGGGCCCCTTGCTGGGCAGCGGTCGTCGGACAGCACCTCGAGCCGGAGCCCGTGATGCCGGTCAGGTCGGTCTCGGCGACGATCGTGTACGTCGCCGTTCTTGTTCGGCCCGGTCGCGACGATCGAGCCGTCGGGTCCGGCCGTCGAGCGTCGCGCCGCCGGTGGCCTTCAGCGTCCTTGGGCTGCGAGCGGGACCCAGCGGACGGCGGTCGATTGCTTCTTCTCCCACTCGGCGACCTTGGCCGCGAGCGTGGCCTCGTAGTCCTTCAGGTCCGCCTCGAGCTCGGCCGGCCGTCTCGGCCTTCTCCTTCTCCTGCTCGGCGAGCTTGGGGGCGAGCTCCTCCTCGTAGGCGGCCAGGGCCGCCTTCGCGGCGGCGAGCGTCGGCCTCGCGCTGGCGCTCGAGCTGGGGCCGCTTCAGGGCGAACTCGGTCTCGCGCCGGCCGAGCTCCTCGGCCAGCCGGCGGTGGTCGTCGTCGATCTCGGCGAACGTCCTTGCAGGCACGAGCTCGATCTCGGCTCGGCGTCGCCGGCCGGTTGAGGACCCGGAGGAACAGCTCGTCGATCAGCTTCGTGTCGTCGGCCTGGGTCTGACGAGCCTGGCGAGCTCGTTGTCCGGGTCGCCGATGGCGTCGCCGAGCGTCGGGCCGCTGACCAGGGCCATGACCGGCCCGAGCTGCAGGCCGCTGGACCGCTCGCACTCGCAGGCGCTCTCGCGGGCCGGGCGGCCGAAGGTCGTGAGGAAGCCGCTGGGCAGCTCGACGCCCGAGTCGGGCAGCTCCGCCGCCCGCGTCCCGGCCGGCACGCCCGGGAACTTCGAGACCGAGCCGGTCACGCGGTAGACGGCGTCGTAGCAGCACCTCGGCCGGCAGCCGCCGGGCGGTCGCGTGCGAGTAGTTGATCTTGTCGTCCTCGTTCCACTTGTTCGTCGCGACCGAGAGCTGATACGTCCGCGACTTGCAGATCAGCCGCATGACGTGCCGGACGTCGAAGCCGCTCTTGAGGAACTCGTCGGTCAGGTAGTCGAGCAGCTCGGGGTTGGTCGGCGGGTTGCCGGCGCGGATGTCGTCGAGCGGCTCGATGATCCCGACGCCGAACAGGTAGCCCCAGAGCCGGTTGACGTAGCTCCTGGCGAAGTACGGGTTGTCCTGCGAGGTGATCCAGGCGGCCAGCTCCTGCGCGGCGCGACGCGTTCTCGGCCGTCGGGTGCGGGCGTCGGGTACGGGAACTTCGGCGCGGCGACCTTCTTGGTCCGGTCGTGGATCACCTCGCCTTCGGGCTTCTCGTCGACGATCTCGAAGAGCGGCTTGGCGGCCTCGACGTCGGTGCCGCCGATCGTCCGGCCCTTCGCTCCGGGTCGGCCTTCAGGCCGACCCGGGCGAAGTAGGCGGCCGTCTGGTAGTACTGGTCCTGGGTCCAGCGCTCGAACGGGTGGTCGTGGCACTTGTTGCAGTTGAACCGGACGGCCAGGAAGAGCTGCGTCGTGTTCTCCATCATCGCCGCCGGCTCGCGGAGGATCTTGAAGTACGACGCCGCCGGGTTCTCGCGGTTCGAGCCGCTGGCCGTCAGGATCGCGCGGACGAACTGGTCGTAGGGCATGTTCGCGGCGACCTGGTCGCGGATCCAGTTGCGGAAGGCGACCGCGCCCTCGACGCCGAGGAACTTGCGGTTGACCTGGAGCAGGTCGGCCCACTTGTTCGTCCAGTATTCGACGAACTCCGGGCTGCCGATCAGCTTGTCGACCAGCTCGTCGCGCTTGACCCGCGTCTCGCGCGTGTCGGCGAGGAAGGCCCGCGACGTCGTCGGCCGTCGGCGGCAGGCCGGTCAGGTCGAGGTAGACGCGGCGGAGGAACTCGGCGTCGGTGCAGAGGCCCGACGGCAGGATCTTCATCCGCTGCCACTTGGCGGCGACGAGCTCGTCGATCTTGCCGTAGGCCGGCGGCTGCTCCCAGGCGAAGCCGGTGCGGTCGCCCATGACGGTCAGCGTCGTGGCGGCGTAGGCCCCCTCGAACCGGGCGAGGATCGGCGCCTCGCCGCGGCGGAGCGACGGTCATCAGGCCCGACTTGTCGGCCGCGGCGACCTCGGTGTTGCCGCTCTCGACGAACGCCTCGCGGGTCACGTCGCGGACCTCGCCGTCGGCGTAGGTCGCCAGCACGCGGAGCTGCTGCTTCAGGCCGATCCGCTGGACGACCGGGTTGACCGGGAGACAGCTCGATCTTGGCGACGCGCGGCGCCGTCGGTCGAGCTTGGCCCCGTCGGCGATCCAGCGGCGGAGCGATCTCGTAATACGGCTCGCCCGGCTGCATCAGCGCGCCGCCGACGTGCGGCACGGCCCCGGTCGGCTTGAGCAGCATCAGGCTGTCGTCGGGCGAGGCGAGGTTGACCCGCCGCGCGGCCTGGTCGTCGGTCAGGGCGCGGACGTCGAAGATCGGGTCGTAGCCGCGGAGCGAGAGCTTGAAGCCGTTCTTGCCCTGGGCCGAGCCGTGGCAGGTCCCCGCGTTGCAGCCGAGCCGCGACAGCACCGGGGCGACGTCGTGGACGAAGTCGACCTGCGGCGTCTCGTTCATGCCCAGCGACGGTGACCGGGACCTCGGCCGTCTGGCCGGCCGAGGCGAGAGCGCGAGCGTCGCCTTGCCGTCGGCCACGGGCCGGACCAGGCCCGAGCGCGAGACCTCGACGATCGCCGCCGGGGGCCTTCGCCTCGACCATCCGCGTCACGTCGATCGGGTCGCCCGAGTCGAGCCGGGCCGGTGACGAGGAGCTGGGCGTAGGCGAACCGGTCCGTCGAGCTCGATCGCCTTCGGGCTGGACCTCGAGGGCCGACGACCTTCGCGCCCTTCGGGCAGCGTCTCGGTCTCGACCGGCCTCCTCCGGCTTCGGCGCGACGGCCGTGGCCGACGCGCTCGCCGGGCGATTCCTGCTGGCTCAGCGGGGCCGGGGCGAACTCCTTGATCGTCGAGCCGCGTCTCGGGGTTCGACCAGCCGGACCATCCCGTCGGCGCCCGCCGGCGGCGAGCGCCTTGCCGTCGGCCGGAACGCGACCGCGTAGACGGCGCGTCTTGCGGCAGCTCGACCCTGGCGATCCGCTTCACGCCGTCCTTGTGGTACTTCTCGCAGCGCCTCGACTTCCGGCCGGCTCCGGCTCGTCGACGACCTTCGACATGATCGCCTTGATGTTGTCGGGCAGCTCGGTGTCGAACTCGTAGCCGTAGACGTCGACCTCGCCGGCGCCGTCGAGGCTGCTGCCGGCGGCGATCCGCTTGCCGTCGGCGCTGACGGCGACGCCGTTGATCCGGCCCGGCATCGGCGCGAACTCGCGGATCAGGTTCGAGTCGTCGCCGATGACGCGGACCGTCTGGCGGAAGACGCGGTAGAGCTTGGGCATCGCCGTCGGAGCCGCCGACGACGATCTCGTCGCGCTTCGGATGCCGGGCGACCGCCGTCGAGGCCGCCCTTGAGGGCCCCGGGCGTGATCGAGGTGATGTTGTCGACGAACCGCTGGGTGGCGACCTCGGTCAGCTTGGCCGCCATGTCGCGGCCGACCGAGATCAGGTGCGAGCCGTCGGCCGAGAAGACCGTGTCGAGCACCCAGTCGTTGTGCGAGCCCATGAACAGGACCTGCTCGCCCGGTCTTGGCGTCGATGGCCCGCACGGTGTTGTCGGCGCAGCCGAAGGCGATCTTCGTGCCGTCGGGCGACCAGCTCGCGCCGTAGACGGTGTCGAAGGTGACGGGGACCGAGAGGGCGAGCTTCCTCTTCGCGACGTCCCAGACCTGGACCTCGCCCATCCGGCCGGGCAGGCCGCCGGTGACGGCCAGCTGCTTGCCGTCGGGCGAGAAGCGGACCGACTCGATCCGCTCGGAGAGCCCGACCAGCCGGGCGACCAGCTCCGAGCCGTCGGCCTTCCAGAGCAGGACCTCGTGGAAGCCGCCGACGGCCAGCAGCGTGCCGTCGGGCGAGAAGTCGAGCGCCGCGATCACCGGCGGCCGGCGGTAGACCGGCGGATGGTCCAGGTCGTAGCGGATGCGGGCGTTGGCCGGCGTGTCGTCGACCGCCCCCTGGGCGATCCAGTCGCGGACGGTCTCGATCTCGGCCGGCGAGAGCGGCGGCTTGCCCTTGGGCATCTCGGCCTTGCCGTCCTCGGGCGTGATCTGGTCGACGAGGTAGCTCTCGTCCGGCTTGCCGGGGACGATCGCCGGCGTCCTCCGACTCGCCGCCCGCGAGGAGCCGGTCGAACGCCGTCATCACGTAGCCGCCGCCCGCCTTGGCCGGCTGGTGGCAGCCCTGGCAATGGGCCTGGAAGATCGGCCGGACCTGCTTGTAGTAGCTGACCTTGCCGCCGGGCTTTGGCCCCTCGGCGGCGACCGCGACGGTCGGGGCGATCAGCAACAACGAACCGAAGAGCACGCGCTTTATCGTCATGTCGGTCCCCTCGTTCGCCGCCAGCGGAGTCCTCGGACATCGACTCCGGCGATCCCCGCCCGATCTTCGGGCGGAGACGGTCATGGTCCGTTGATGATCGCCACCGGTCTGGCCAAATGACTCGCATTCGCGCGGCGGGAACCTCGCGTCCCCCCCGCGTCGTCGAAGAATTGACGTTAAACAAAATGACAACACAAAGCAACGCTCAATCGGGACTTCCGTTCGTGCGGGCCCGAACCGCCGGTCGTCACCCCGATCTGCGCCGGGTATCCTCATCGATGGCGAATTTCTGGAGTCGTCCGCTCTAACAACGAGGCGACCGATGCTCACCCGGAGAGATCTGCTTCATCTGACGCCGGCATTGATCCTCGGGCCGGTCGCCCGAGCCGACGAGGCGGCGGACTTCGAACGGATCGACACCCACATCCATATTCACCGCGAGGCCCCGGCCCTCTTCGCGAGCCTCAGGGATTCGAGGTGGAGCGGCCTCGATCTCGTCGTCTGTCCGACCGAGGGCGACGAGCCGTACGACCTGGAGTCGAAACTCGATTCCACGCTCAGGGCCGCCCGGGCCAGCGGCGGCAGGCTGGCCTGGGCCTCGACCTTCGACGCCCGCGGGTTCGAGGCCCCGGGCTTCACCGAGCGCACGATCGCCCGCCTCCGCAGGTCGTTCGACGACGGCGCGATCGGCGTGAAGATCTGGAAGAACATCGGCATGGCGATCCAGGCGAAGTCGGGCGCCTACCTGCTCCCCGACAACCCCGCGCTGCTGCCGATCTACGAGGCGATCCAGAAGGCCGACAGGACGCTCGTCGCCCATCTCGCCGAGCCGGACGGGGCGTGGATGCCGCTCGACGACAGGAACCCGGAGCTGCCCTACTACTCGAAGAACCCGCAATGGCACATGCTCGGGAAGGGGGCGCCCGCCCAAGGAGGCGATCCTGGCGGCGCGCGACCGGGTGCTGTCCCGGTACCCGAAGCTCCGAGTCGTGGGCTGCCACCTCGGCAGCGACGAGGACGACCTGAACCGCCTGGCGCAGCGGCTCGACGCCTTCCCCAACTTCGCGGTCGACACGGCGGCCCGCGTCCGCTACTTCGCCCGCGGCGACCGCGACCGGGCCCGCGAGTTCCTCCTCCGGTATCAGGACCGCATCCTCTACGCGACCGACTTCGGCCTGCGCGACGCCTCCCCGGAGGCCGGCGCGAGGACGCTGCTGGCCTGGCACGACCGGGACTGGGCGTTCTTCTCGGGCGACGCCCGGATGGAGTACGAGGGCCGGCCGACGCGGGGACTCAGCCCTGCCCGACGTGGTCCTGCGGAAGATCTTCCGCGAGAATGCCCGGCGCTGGCTGCCCGGCATCGGCGTCTAACGGGAGGGCATCGAGGCTGGGATTGGATGCGACCCGGTCCGGCTATTGCGGAAACAAACCCGGCCCCGGTGTGTTGAAGCCGGCGACTGAGGGGCACAGCCACGCGCGATTGGCGACGGACTCGCCAGGAAGGCTCGCAGGCCGATCGAAACGGCCGCCGCCCGACGGGCCACGGGCCCGGGCACGCCGGGCCGGGATCACCCGCTTCAGCAGGTCACAGTCGTTGGGCCGCTGATCGGAAGCCAGCGCCAGACCCGCTGGGGGATGACCGGCGGGTTGTCCGGGGTGAAGGGCGATCCGCAGGCCGGGCAGTTCGCGGGCAGATCATCGGGGTCAACGACGGCGGACTGCGGGCTCGTGGATGCGACCTGGGAGTTGAATACGGCGACGGCGGCCAACCAGTCCATTCGGGCGCGATGCGCCTTCCTGTGAGCCATCGTGCGCTGGACGTCGCGGGCCCGGCCAGTGCTTGGGCCGGGGGGTTTCGCCAGGGCCCAGGGGGCGGAGTCGGCCTGGTAGACCCGGCCGTCGCGGCGGTCCTGGACGAAGGCCGTCACGCGGAGTCGCGCGGGGTCGGCACCGGGTGGATGCTCGACGGCGAAAGTGAGCGTAGACGAGCCCGTCCGCTCGACCCGGGCAAGCCTTTGGTCGAACCGGCGGACGACGTGGTGCTCGACAAGCGTCCGGCCGGCGTTCTCGTCCGCGGTAACCTTTGTCGTCACCGGATCCTCCGTCACCGCGACTCCAACGAGCAGCTCGCGCCCGGCGACGTCGGCCGAACGGGCAGCGACGCGGACGGTGAGCGACTTCCGGGCGCCCTCGCCGGACAGAGCGAGGTCGAGGTCGACGGCCGGCGGCTCGTTGCGTGCCCGGGCGAGCGCCGCCAGGGCCTTCGGTCGGTCCGAGCCGAGCAGGGGATATCGACCGTCGATCATCAACAGCGGCGTGAAATAGAGGTCGTTCCGCCCCAGGGCGTCGTTGTACGAGAGCTGGCGGCGGCTGTAGATGGCGTCGGAGTAGGGATCGGCCCAGGGGGTGTTGAAGTAATCGATGTGGAAGTTCAACACGACGACCTTCTCGGGCCCGTAGCCGAGGGCGCCGAGGCGGCCGAGGAGGTCGGAGGCTGGCGGGCAGGAATTGCAGCCCTGAGACGAGTAGAGCTCGACGAGGACCTTCCTCGGGTGCGCCGGCGGGTCGGCCGCCACGCCCGGCCTCGCGACCGCGACTGCGAGGATTGACAGGGCCAGCCCGTTCGACCCAGCATGGCTCATGGTGGGACCTTGTCCTCGGGACTTTCGATCGGCCCGCATGGCCGGGCCGTCACGACTCGCCTGCCCGCTTGGTCGTCACGGACAGGAATTCCTGACGGCCTCTGTCAGGAATTCCCGACCCCGGCGACCAATTGGCGACGGCGGCCTCCTTCGGGCACGAGCGGCGGGAACCGATGAGCGACGAGCCGAGGGACGGGCCCGAGGGCTGGCTGGACCGGCACGGCGACTCCCTCTACCGCCTGGCGATGCTCCGGCTTCGGTCGCCCGAGCTGGCGGCGGACGTCGTCCAGGAGACGTTCCTGGAGGCCCTCCGCGCCCGAGGCTCGTTCGCCGGCCGGTCGAGCGAGCGGACCTGGCTCGTCGGCATCCTCAAGCACAAGATCGCCGATCACTACCGGCGGCGAGCCCGGGGGGTAGAATCGACGCTCGGCGCCGACCCGACCGCGTCGGATTTCGATCGCCGAGGCCACTGGCGGTCCGGCCCTGCCTCGTGGGCCGACCCGGGCCGCGACCTCGAGGCACGCGAGTTCTGGGACACCTTCGGCGGCTGCCTCTCCAAGCTACCTCGCGGGCTCGCCGACGCCTTCCTGCTCCGCGAGCTCGACGGCCTCAGCTCCGCCGACGTGCAGCAGCAACTGGGGATCACCGCCGAGAACCTCTGGGCCCGGCTCCACCGCTCGCGATCGCTCCTGAGGCGATGCCTCGAATCGAACTGGTTCGGGCGACGAGCATCCACCACCCCCCACCGTGGCGTCGAAGCGAAAGGCTCGCCCCACCCATGAGCCCCCCGGGCGCCGTCTGGCGTCTCCTCCACCTCCCGTGCCGCGAGGCGAGCCGTCTGACGTCCGAGTCGCTTGACCGCGATCTCGGCACACTCGACCGTCTGGCCCTCCGGTCGCACCTGCTCTGCTGCTCGGCCTGCCGGCGCTATCGCCGTCAGATCGGCCTGCTCCGCGAAGCGATGCGTGGGCTAGCCGCGCGCGCCGAGGCCGACGACGAGCTCTCCGGACCGCCGCTCCCGGACCACGTCCGCGATCGCATCGAGCGCGCCCTCAAAGGGCACTGATCGAGCTCCTGGCGGGCGATCAGTCGGAATCATGGCGTGCACCGACTCGGTCCCCGTGATCGACGCAGGCGTGCTCTCACCAGAACTTCATTCGACACGTCGGCGCCGCCCGGGCCATGATCGAGAAAGCCTGGCCGAGGGCCGGGATAACCATCAGGCTCCCGGGGCGCACGAACGATGGATCGCGGACGCGGCTACAGTCGACTTACGCCAGCGATGGGCCTGGGGCTGATCCTCGTCTGGATCATGGCGGCCTCCGGGCAGGAGTCGATATCCCTCGCGCCCGGCGCTCACGTCCCGCCTCCCGATGCCGAGTGGACGGCGGACGCCGCGCTCGAAGGCGTGCGGAGCGTAACGCTCCCCGACCTCGGCGCGGCGCAGGGGATCGCGGTTCGCGACGGGAAGGTTTACGCGTACGGCGACGTCTGGTCGGCGAGCCCGCGCGTCGGCGTGATCCGCGAGTATGACATGGACCTCAGGCCGACCGGCCGCGCCGTCTGGCTCCGCCGGGATGGAAAGCCCGCGATCGTCCACCCAACGGGCCTGACCTGGGACGCGCGATGGGGAACGTTTCTCGGCGACACCGTGAGGAAGAAGGCCGTCCTCTACCGCCTCGACTGGGACCGAGCCTGGGCCGATGGTGACCTCGATCAAGCCGTCCTCGACGTCGTTGACGACGACGTCGCTGTCAACGGATGCCGGCCGACGTTCGTGACCGTCGGCGGGCGCACCTTTCTGGCGACCGCCGACTACGGCGACGTGCGCCCCGAGATCCGGCTCTACGACCCCGAGGCTCTTCTCGCGGCGAAGCGGAGCAGCGCCCCCGGAGTGGTCGTGCACCGCATCCTCGCCGGCGGCTGGAACCAAAACCTTCACTGGGACGCGCCGTCGGGGAGGCTGACGTGCGTCCAGAACGTCATCGAAGGCCGGGGCTGGCGGCTCGACACGATCGACCTGGCGAAGGCCGTCGCCGACGGCCGCGCCGGCGGGCCGGCCGTTCGGGTCCGATCCGCGACACTCATGCCGCACGATGAGCTCGAGGGCTACTGGCCTCTCGACGGGTCGCGTGCCCTCCTCGTGACGTCGAGCCGCAAGGAGAACGTAGTCGTCGGAACAATCAGGCCGGCCGTGCCCCGAACGTCTCCGCCGGGGACCTCGCGGATCGATTGACCAGCGAACCAGCAGGCTGCCACGGCCGCCTCAGGCCGGTCCGCTGCTCTCGCGGACGACGAGCTCGCCACGGACGAGCACCTTAACCGGCGCGGCCGCTGGGTCGCGGGCCCGCCAGCGCATGAGGCGGAGGGCCTGGGAGGCGATTGCCTCGGCCGGGAACGCGTATGTCGTCACGCCGAGTGCGAAGGCCTTGCCGATGGGCAGGTTGTCGAAGCCTGTGATGGCCATATCCGCGGGCACGCGGAGCCCGCGGGCCAGCAGCTCAACGATGAGACCGAGCGCCGTGTAGTCCTGGTAGCAGACGACGCCGTCGGCTTTGAGCTCGAGGAGGCGGTCGGCCAGGTCCTGGTACGCGGCGCGGGTGTCGAGGGCCATGCGCTGCTCGAGAACCAGGCGCTTCTGTCCGGTCCCGCTCTGCTGCAGCGCCGCGAGGTATCCGGCAAGGCGGCCCTCGTGGCTGCTCGTCGGCGAGCCGGCGACGAACGCGACGCGACGCCGACCCGAGCCGAGGAGGTGCTCGGTGCAGCGGAGCCCGCCGTCGACGTCGTCGGCCGCGGCGAGGTCGTGCTCAAGTCGACGCCCGGGGCCGCGGAGGTTCCGCTCGATGAGCACGACCGGCAGGCCCGACTCGCGGCAGGCGCGGACCAGCGCCTCGTCGCGACGCATCGCTTCATCGCTCACGCGCGAAGGCATAAGGAAGACGCCGCGGATGCCGGCGGCCACGCCGGCCCGGGCCTGCCGGCGGAGCTGAGCATCGCGCGGGGGGCGTCGCCGTCGATCGCGAAGTGGCCGGCGTCGAACCGCACGCCCTCGCTCCTGGCCACGGCGTCGAATCCCGACCGCGCGAACGTGACGCTCGCCTGGCGCCAGGGGCCCGGCGTGTTCCTCAGGACCAGCGCCCAGCACTCGGCGGCTCCCGCCGAGGACGGCTCGGTGATGTAACTCCCCGACCGGTCGATCGTGCGGATCAGCCCCTTGTCGCGGAGGACCTGCAGCGCCCGCGACGCCGTGACCGGCGAGACCCCGTGCCGGCGCGCGACCTCTCGGGAACTCGGCAGCCTCGCTTCGGCCCCGAGCCCGGACGATACCCCGGACTCGATCTCACGCGCGATCTCGAGATACTTCGGCAATGACCCGGCGGACATACCGACCCCCTGTCGAAGACGATCCATGCCAGACGCTTTGGGTGAACCCGCGAGACCTGCCATGATTGATCAGTCGTAGGATCTGTATAGCGCAGATTTTCCGCAGATGCCTCGAGCGGGTCAAGGGGCGTCTCTAACTTCACGGTCGCTTCACGGCTCTGACCCGCCGAAATCACGCGATATTCACTTGAAGTCCCGAATTCCCGAGCGAGAATCGGCCCGTCGAATCGGGTCCGTCGGCTCAGACTGTATATACAGTTATCATCTGCATTCCGTTCGCTCGACGTTCTTGAATGAGCGCAGACGCCGCGAGTCCGCTCGGTGCAGGTCCCGAGGCGATCGGCGAGGAGGGCCATCCCGTGAAGAGATTGATGTGGACCGCGGCCGGGGCCCTGCTCATCGCCTTGACCGGCGCTCAGGGCGCGGCGGCGAAGGACTCCGTCGCCGAGCACATCGTCATCATTGGCGTCGACGGATTGAGTCCCGACGGCCTCCGCAAGGCGAAGGTCCCCGTCCTCGATCAATTGCGAAAGGACGGCGCCTGGACGTTCCACGCCCGAGGCGTCATGCCGACGGTTAGCAGCCCCAACTGGGCCTCGATGATCATGGGCGCCGGCCCCGAGCAGCACGGGATCACCTCGAACGATTGGGAGCCGGGCAAGGGCGAGATCACCCCGACGGCCGCGGGCCCCGGCGGGCATTTTCCGACGGTCTTCGGCGTCCTTCGCGCCCAGCGGCCCGGGGCCAAGATCGGCGTCTTCCACGACTGGGACGGCTACGGCCGCCTGGTCGAGCGGGGCGTCGCCGACGTCGTCGAGCACCCCAAGGGGCCGCAGGCGACGACGGACCGGGCTGTCGAGTTCCTCAAGAAGGAACGGCCGACGCTCACCTTCATCCACCTCGACCACGTCGACGGCGCGGGCCACAAGCACGGCCATGGCACGCCCGAATACTACGGGTCGGTCGAGGAGGCGGACCGCCTCATCGGCGAGGTTCTCGCGGCGCTGAAGGACGCCGGCATCGCCGAGACGACCGTCGTGCTCGTTACCTCCGACCACGGCGGGAAGGGGAAGAAGCACGGGGGCGCCACGATGGCGGAGATCGAGATCCCCTGGATCGTCGCCGGGCCCGGCATCGCGCGGGGAGAGAGATCCAGGCACCCGTCAACACGTACGACACGGCGGCTACGGTCGCCTTTATCCTCGGCCTGACGCCGCCCGACTGCTGGATCGCCCGGCCGGTCCGCACTGCGTTCTCGGCGGCCCCTTCTACCGACACGCCTTGAGGACGAGATGCGCAAGGACGGTCCCGGTCGGCTGGAACTCCGGCGCTGGTTGACGCTCGGCCTGCTGGTCGCAGGCTATGCGGGCTACTACGCGTGCCGTTCCAACCTTCCGGTCACTCAGCTCATGATCTCCGACGACCTCGCGGTGCGGGGTGTCACGCCCGAGGCGGCCCGACTCGGCCTTGGTGCCGCGCTGTCGCTCGGGACGCTCGCCTACGCCCTGGGCAAGCCGTTCGCGGGCCCGCTGGCCGACTTCCGAGGTGGCCGCGCCGGGTTCCTGGGCGGGATGGCAGGCTCGGTGGTCTGCACGATCGCCTTCGCCATGGCCGGGACCCTTCCGGCCTTCACGAGCATCTGGGTCGGCAACCGCCTGGCCCAGTCGCTCGGCTGGGCCGGGATGGTCAAGGTGGTCTCGCGCTGGTTCGGCCCGGCGCGGTACGGCTCGGCCATGGGGATCGTCAGCCTGAGTTTCCTCTTCGGCGACGCCGCGGCCCGGTTCGCGATGGGGCGGCTGATCGCGTCGGGGCTGGGGTGGCGGACGATTTTCCTCGCCTCGGCGGCGCGTACTCGTCGGCCTGCTCGCGCTCAACGGCCTGCTCCTGCGCGAATCGCCCTCCGACCTCGGCCTGCGGGAGCCGGACGCCGGGGCAGATTCGGTTTACGGAGGCCACGGCGATGACCCGCGGGCCCGCGGGCTCAGTGCCCTGCTCTTTCCCCTGCTGAGGAGTCGCGCCTTCTGGCTCGTGTGCGCCCTGTCGCTCGGGCTAACGCTGCTCCGCGAGGCGTTCAACAACTGGACGCCGACCTACTTTTCGGAGGGGCTCGGTCTGTCGAGGTCCGGCGCCGCGCGGCGCCAGCGCGCTATTCCCGCTGTTCGGCGGCATCTCCGTGCTCCTCGCCGGGTTTCTCGGCGATCGCCTGGGCCGCGCCGGGCGGGCATGGGTCATCCTCGTGGGGCTGGCGTTCGCGGGGCTTGGGCTCCTTGCACTGGGGCTCGGCGACTTCGGCGGGTCGCCCCGAGGGCCAATAGCGCTCGTGGGCTCCGTCGCCTTCTGCCTGCTGGGGCCGTATTCCTACCTCGCCGGCGCGATCTCACTCGACCTCGGCGGCAAGCAGGGCGGGGCGACGGCGTCGGGCTTCGTCGACTCGGCCGGTTACCTCGGCGGCGCGTTCGCCGGCTGGGGGCTGGCGCGGACCTCGCTCGACGTCGGCTGGCGCGGGGTGTTCCTCATCCTCGCCGGCGTCGCCTGGGCCTCGGCGGCCGTGGCCTCGATCTATCTCCTCGCGCATCGCCGGGCCGCGCCCGGCCCCAGGAACCCAACCGGACCCATGAGCACGATGACCCCGATTCCGTTCGACCGGATCGCGCGGCTGTTCTCCGAGCGGGGCGACTCGGCGTATCTCGGCGAGGAGGTCTCCCAGTCGGAGCACGCCCTCCAGTCGGCCCACCTGGCCGAGGTCGAGGGGGCGTCCGACGAGCTGGTCGTGGCGGCGCTCCTGCACGACATCGGCCACCTCGTGAACGGCCACGACGAGGACCTCGCCGATCGGGGCCTCGACGGCCGTCACGAGGACTTCGGCGCGCGTTGGTTGTCGGCGACGTTCGGTCCCGCCGTGCTCGAGCCGATCCGGCTCCACGTCGCGGCCAAGCGCTACCTCTGCGCCGTCGACCCGGCCTATTGCGACGCGCTCTCGGACGCCTCGCGGCAGAGCCTCGAGCTCCAGGGCGGGGCGTTCGATGCCGCGGGCGTCGCGTCCTTCGAGGCGAATCCCCACCACCGCGAGGCGGTCCGCCTCCGCCGCTGGGACGACGCCGCAAAGGTCCCCGGGCTCGACGTCCCCGGGCTCGAACATTACCGCCGCCGGATTGAGGCGGCGGCCGTAGCCCGGGCGGAGGACACGCGATGACCCGCCGGTTCGACGACGCGGTCGTCGGCGCGGGGATCCTCGGGCTGGCCCACGCCTATCACCTGGCGCGCCTCGGCCGCCGCGTCGTCGTCTTCGAGCGCAGCGAGCGCGCGGCGGGTGCCTCGGTCCGCAACTTCGGCATGCTCTGGCCGATCGGCCAGCCCGCCGGGCCGGCCCGCGACCTGGCGCTGCGCAGCCTCGCAATCTGGCTCGATGTCCTACGCGAAGCCGGGCTCTGGCACGGGCGCGTCGGCTCGCTGCACCTGGCCTACCGCGACGACGAGGCTCGGGTCCTGTCCGAGTTCGTCGAGTCCGAATCCGGCCCCGGATTTCCCGTGCGAGCTCATCGGCCCGGATGACGTCATCCGCCGCGCGCCCGGCGTCCGCCGCGACGGGCTGAAGGGCGCGCCTGTGGAGCCCGACCGAGGTCTGCGTCGACCCCCGGCCGTCGTCGCGCGGCTGCCCGCGCTGGCTCGCCGAGATGCACGGAGTCCACTTCGAGTTCGGCGTGCCGGTGCTCGGCTACGACCGGCCCCGCGTCGCCACGCCGGTCGGCGCGTGGGAGGCCGATCGCCTCTGGGTCTGCACCGGCGACGAGTTTCACGCGCTCTATCCCGAGGCATATCGCTCGTCGGGCCTCGTCCGCTGCAAGCTCCAGATGATGCGGACCGCGCCCGCGGCCGGCGGGTGGCGGCTCGGCCCGATGCTCGCGGCCGGGCTGACGCTGCGGCACTACCGCTCGTTCGAGCGCTGCCCGTCGCTCGCCGCGCTGAAGGCCCGGGTCGCCGCGCGAGCAGCCCGAGTTCGACCGGTACGGCATCCACGTCATGGCCTCCCAGAACGACCGGGGCGAGGTCGTCATCGGCGACTCGCACGACTACGACGACCTCGAGCCCTTCGACAAGGCGGCGATCGACGAGCTGATCCTCGGCTACCTCGCGACGTTCCTCGACGTGCCGGGCCTGCGGATCGCCTCGCGGTGGCACGGGACCTACGCCAAGCACCCGACCGAGCCGTTCGTCGTCGCCCGGCCGGCGCCGGGGGCCGTCGCGACGATCGGGGTCGGCGGGGCGGGTATGACTCTCTCGTTCGGGCTGGCGGAACGGGTCGTGAGCGAGACCCTGGCGGAGGGCTGACCGATGGCGATCGAGCTCGTGGTTTTCGACCTGGCCGGCACGACCGTCGACGACGGCGACGCCGTCAATCGCTGCCTCCGCGCCACACTGGCGGCGGCCGGCCTTGAAGTGTCCTCCGAGGCGGTCAACGCCGTGATGGGCCTGCCGAAGCCCGAGGCGATCCGGCGCCTCGTCGAGGGCACGCCGCTGGCCGACCGCATCGGCGAGATCCACGCCGATTTCGTGGCGCGGATGTGCCGGTTCTATGCCGAGGACCCCGCGGTCGCCGAGGTCCCGGGCACGGGCCGTGTCTTCGCCGCCCTCCACGACGCCGGGATCGACGTCGCGGTCAATACCGGGTTCGACCGCGAGACCACGAGGACACTCCTCGACCGGATGGGCTGGGAGCGGGACGGGCTCATCGACGCGAGCCTCAGCAGCGACGAGGTGCCCAGGGGCCGCCCCCATCCCGACATGATCCGCCGGCTGATGGCCGACCTCGGCGTCGCCGACACGTGGTCGGTCGTCAAGGTGGGCGACACGCCGGCCGACCTGGAGGAGGGGACCAACGCCGGGTGCGGCCGCGTGATCGGCGTCACCAGCGGCACGCACACGCGGGAGCAGCTCGAGCAGCATCCGCACACCGACCTGATCGGCTCCGTCGCCGAGCTGCCCGCCGCCCTGGGCCTGAGGGTCGAAACGGTCCGCGCCCCGCTGGGCTGACGGGCAATTCCTTCACACAAAGTAAACCGTATATACAACGCACATTAGCGGTCGTAGTGTGAAATGACCCGCAGATCTATTAATTAATCAGAGAGGAAGACGTCAATGCAACGCAGCACGCGACTTGCAATCCCCGTCCTGCTCCTATCCGTCGCCGTCCTGGGCTGTCCTTCGGAACCGTCGCGGTACGCCGCCGCCGGCACCGTGACCATGGACGGAAAACCCGCCCCGTTCGTGGTCGTGCGCTTCCATCCCACCTGGTCGAACAGCATGGCCGGCGGCAGCGGCCCCACAGACGCGTCGGGCAAGTTCACCATCGGAGAAAACGGCAAGAACACCGGTTTCCCTTCGGGCGAGTATAAGGTCACGTTCTCGCAGACCTTGGTCAAGGGCAAGCCGACCCTCGCGGGAGGCGGCGGGAAGAAGAACCCGGAGGAGACGGTCAAGAGCGAAAAGGAAGCGGTCCCTCTAGAGTACCGCGATCCCGAGATGACGCCGATCACCGCCAGCATCGGCAGCGGCACCAACAACTTCACTTTCGACATCAAGTCCACGAAGTAGGACTGTTCCTCCCCCTTTCCCTCACGAGGCGAACTCCCATGAATCGACGCCGTGCGTTCACGCTGATCGAGCTGCTGGTGGTGATCGCGATCATCGCGGTCCTCATCGCCCTGCTGTTGCCGGCCGTTCAGAGCGCGCGCGAGGCCGCTCGGCGTGCCCAGTGCACGAACAACCTGAAGCAACTCGGCATCGCGCTGCACAACATCCATACCTCCGAGAACCGATTCCCCCCCGGCGCCAACGACAACGGTGCCATCTGGTCCGCCTGGCTCACCCCGTTCTACGAACAAGTCCAGCTCGGCCAACAGATGTGGGTCCTCCCGGAGGACGGCCACTGGGACGATGGCACGCAGACCCAGTCCAATGCCAATCCCGATGGCTCCAATTCCAACGGCGACTGGGCCTCGCCCGACCCCGGCTTCGCCAACGCCGACATCACCGTCCAGGGTTACGCAGGCGGGGCGACCGGTCCGGCGACGGAGCGCTGCGTCGCGGCTTGCGAGGTCGTGATCAACATCCTCCGCTGCCCGTCGGCCGGCCTGCCGGAGCACGTCTACACCCCCAGCTACGAAAACTGGATCGTCCAGAAGCGGGTCCCCACCAGCTACGCCGCCTGCAATTCGGGCACTTCGATCCAGGTGTACCAGGATATTGACGTCTGCGACAACAGCAACCCTGTATTCGCCAGCGAGGGGTCGAGCCCGCCGTATCCGTCCCCCAACGGCACGACCCCCGCGAATGGCGCCTTCCAGCTCGAACGGAGCATCAACCACATTTCGGTCGGCGGCAATCGCCTGAGGATCCAGCAGTTCACCGACGGCCTGTCGAACACGGTCTTCATCGGCGAAGAGTACTACCAGCTGAAGCCCAGCTACACCGTGGCGGAGCTCGACCTGCAAGGGGTCGCCCGCCGCAAGGCCGTCTGGGCCATGGGCTCGGACAGCATCGACTGCCAGTACGGCATGAACGAGGCCTTCGGCAGCACCGGCGTGCCGATGAATCTGAAGTCTCCGGGGCCGAACGTGACCAGCGGCGCCCAGCTGGAGGCCTACATCGCCAGCTACGGCAGCCGCACCCCGGCGGGGCGAACTTCCTGATGGGCGACGGCAGCGTCAAGTTCATCAAGCAGACCATCAACCCGGCCATCTACACCGCCCTCGGCACCCGAGCCGGCGGCGAAGTCGTGAGCGCCGACGGCTACTGAACCGTCGAGGCCACGTGTGGAATCCCGCACCGGGCCCGAGGCACTCTGCCGTGCGCCTCGGGCCGGCTCCATCTTCCACGCGAATTCTCCAGCAGGATTGACCATGTGGATTCGCCGCCGCTCGGGATCGATCGCGTCTGGCCACGCTGATCGTCGCGGTCTCGGCCGTTACTCTGCGGCTTGCAGCACGGCGCGGCATGACGATACCGCCCGCCGCGGCGTTGACGGCCCACGTCCGCGAGAGATCCGCGACCGCGATCGTCTTCACGTCGCGCACCGACGCGACCAGTCTCCAGCCGGCGGCGCCCGAATCCGAGCCCTATCGCGAGCCGGTGCAGCGTCCCCTGGGCCGCCCGCGAGGGGCGGCTCCGGCTGCTCGACGACCGCGGTCGCGCTCTTCGAACTGACCTGGGGACGACGCCTGCCGGACGGCTCGACGCTCATCGACGTGATGAGCCCGTCGGTCTCGCTGGACGGGAAGCGCATCCTCTTCGCGGGCCGGAGGAGCGAGCGCGATCGCTGGCGCATCTACGAGATCGGCGTCGATGGCTCGGGCCTGAGGCAGTTGACCGGCGGGCCGGACGATCCCGGGTGCATCGCCGTCCCACCGCTCCGCTTCCGCGCCGACGGATCGCGTCTCTCCGACGAGGATAGGCGGAGGCTCGACTACGACGACGTCGACCCCACCGACCTGGGGCCCAACGGGTTCGCCTTCGCCTCGAGCCGGCTGCCGGACCTGGGCCGCGATCACAGCCGCCGGGCCACGCAGATCTGGACCTGGGCACCCGGCGCGCAGGCCCCCGAGCCGGTGACGGCCAACCGCAACAACGACCGCTGGCCGGTCCTGATCGCCGGAGAGCAGATCCTCTTCAGCCTCTGGAGCCGCAATCGCGAGGCGGTGACCGCCGACCTCACCGAGGTGCAGCCCGTGTCGACGGGCGGCGATTTCGCCACCCGGCCGACGGACAACTGGATGGCGGCGGTGGTCATGACCAACGCGGCCCAGTTCGGCTACGCGGTCAAGAGCGTCGAGCCGGTCTGGCGGCCGCGGCCGCTCTTCAACGGCCGGATCGCGTTCATGACGGCGCCGACGCCCAATTCGCCGCTGCGACTGGCCCAGGCGGACTGGGGATATATTCGCACGTCGCCGAGTTCCCTCGCCGACGGCGAGGAGCTGCCCTACGAGGGCGGGGCGCAACTGCACTTCGGGCCGGACCGCGACGCCGAGGGCCGCGATTGATCGCCGCCTGTCCCGTCGGCCGCACCCGACAACACGGTCCTCTTCGCGGCCTCTCCGGCGGGTTCGTCGCCGACGTCGTTCGGGATCTACAAGGTCACCGACGAATGGACCGCCGGCAAGCCCATGCCGCGACTGCTCTTCGACGATCCCGACCTGGTCGATGCCGAGCCGGTGGCGGTCTATCCGCGCCGTTTCATCCCGGAACCCCGGCGACTGACGCCTCCCCTCGCGGAGGGTTATCGACCCGCCCAAGAGCGTCAAACTCGCGTCCGGGGCGTCGTATACCGGCGCGATGGGTTACCTCGAGAACATCGCCATAAGCCCGGCCATCCGGAATCCGATCCCCTGGCACGATCGATCGGGCGGAAAGCCGATCGATCCGCGCGAACCCGTTGGTCTCGCCGCCGCCGAACGTGGCCTCGGTCGCGGTCTACTCGGCGAGCCGCGACCGCTTCGACCATCCCGATCAACTTCGCGTCCCCGGAACGTGGGAGAAGCGAGTCGGTGTCGCCCGCTGGTCGGGAAGGATGCCCTCAGGGCCTGGGTCCCCAGCGATCCCCTCCGCCCGTCCGTCCTCGTCGGGCTGGATGAGCAGGGAAAGGTGGCCCACTGGACCGGCGAGGCGTCGGGCGATCGTCCGGCCACGGACCTATTTCGCCTACGCGGGCGACCACTACAGCGGCATCCGGCCGAACGGCTACCACTACTGCAACGGCTGCCACACCGGGCACACCTTCACCGTGCTGGATCGCCAAGGAACGAACCGGCAGATCGCGTCTTGAGATACTGTCCGCCAAGTGACTCGACGATCATGGCGGGGCCTGCGTTACCCCCCGGATCGTCGCCGGGGGACTCGGCACGGAGGCCGAGATCCGCGTGCCTGCGAGAATCTTGGACCTCGGCCTGTGACTCCTCGAAGGAGGGCCATCCGTGAGCTGGGAGACGGCCTGGCGCGTCGAACGTCGCGTAGGCCCGGGCAAAGACCAGGAGGGCGGGCTAGGACCACACGACGGCGAAGGCGAAGTGGTCCGCCTGCGAGAGGGCAACGATTCTCGTAAGGACCGGCCAGCGAGTCATATCTCATCGGCCCCCGGGGGGATCGAAGCCGAGCGCGATCGCCGCGCCGTCTCGACCCGGCGATCGATCTCTTCTGCCGACCAATCGTCGGTGGAACGCATAGAGTGCGATGATCGGCAAGGGCCACAGCATCAATTGCAGTTCATCCGACCGAAGCGGCGGGAGGGCTTCGCGACATCGAGTTCGAACCGGACCCGGGCGGGCTCTCCCGGCCCTTCCACGGTGACTTGCACCGTGTAACGGCCCGAGGTGTGAAGATCGAACACTGCGGCGCGAAGCCACTTGTTCGTGGCGGCCTCGCTGGTCGCAAGATGATCGTGACCGTGCCCGGCCCGCCGGGGGGCGAGAGCTCGACCGTGACGCGGGCCACCGGGACCGGCCTCCCCGTGGCGGCATCGAGGAGGAGGACGCTGATGTCCACCGGCCCGGCGGTGAACGGGGTGGGGTCGGTGAAGACGGCGATCTCGATAGTCCCCCGCCGTTCCCACGCTCGCAGCGTGCCGCCGTCGCCAGGCCGCGACGGGCCGGAAGACGACACGAGCATGGCCATGCCGAGCCCGATCGCAAGGGCTTATTCCCGCGGGTCGATCATCCCGCCCCCATCATCGTCCCGCGCATCTGCATCGGCTGGAGGACGATCCAGACGCCGGCCGCGAAGAGGAGGACGATCAGCAGGGCCCAGGGGACGAACGTCTGCCCGGGCGCCGCGCGGACGAGCGATCCGGTAGCCGGTGTAGAGCGAGAGGAGCAGGCCGAGGTCGAGGCAGACGATCTCGACCGGGGCAGCCAGTCCGGCACCGGGAGGCAGCATGCATCGCCCCACTCGGGCTCTCCGAAGGACGGCCATCCCAGGCTCGCGGCGAATCGCTGCGCCGCGGGGATCACCGTGCCGTAGCTCGTCAGCAGGTGAAAGCTGTAGTGCGCCAGCCACATGCCGAATCCGAGCGGGACCAGCGCGTAGGAGAACCGCGCGGCCGATCTCCCATCGACTGCGCCGCCGCTGCCGCGACTCGTCCGCCCACGGATGGCTCGCGAGGCCGACGGCCAGCGAGCGGCAGCGCGACGCGGGCGAGGACGATAGTAGGCCGTCGTGATCGCCAGCGGGGAGGCGGAAGCCGAGCCGTGCGCAGCCCGTCGCGCCACGCCAGGACCGGGGCGACCATCCCGGCGGCGTTGGCGAACGCGCCGAAGACCAGGACCAGGATCAGGGCCGCGAGGTCCGGCGGCGCTCCGAGCCGGCCGATGCCGGAGCGAGTCCGGGCATCGCTCCAGAGACTCGCGGCCCGGGGGCGACGGCGAGGATGCCGACGTTGTCGTGCGGGCAGGCGTGGACGCAGTCGAGGCAGAACGTGCAGTCCAGGTTGCCCGCCTTCCGCGGCTGGAACAGGCCAGCTCGCAGCCCGGAATCCCGTCCCGGCCGCGGATGCAGTCCTTGGTCCGGCACGACTGCGCAGACGTCGCGATCGCGGACCTTCACCTCCAGCGGCGAGACCAGCGATTGGACGAAGTTGAACTGGCCGATCGGGCAGAGATACTTGCAGAACGAGGCGCCGCGAAAGAGGCCGTCGACCGCGAAGGCGGCGACGAAGTAGCCGATGACGATCCAGGCCGTCCACCGGGGGCTGTCCCAGAGCGAGAACGCCTCGTACGCCCAGAGGAACAGGGCGAGCAGGACCACGGCCAGCCACTTGCTCCGCAGCCGTCGCGGCCAGCGGAGCCGCGCGGGCAGCCAGCGGCGGGCGAGCGTCCGGGGCACCAGGAACGGACAGGCCATGCACGAGACGTTGCCCGACCGCGAGCAACCCCAGGATCACGAAGCCGCGCCAGTGGATCCACGGCAGGACGCCCGCCAGGTTCATCGCGGCGACCTGCGGCCCGAAGAGGCCGTCGACGATCACGACCCCGGCCAGGCACGTCGAGACGAGTTGGAGCGCGAGCCGGGCATGCCTCCACCGCAGGAATCGCCCGAGGATCGGGAGCCGCAGGAGATCGAAACCACGTCTGCGGCGGGGCGTTCGCCGAGGGGAGGATCGGGAAGTCCGAGTCGGCCGTTCGCCCGCGGCAACGGGCTCGTACCGCCGGCCGGCACGCCGTGCCCGAACAGGAGCCGGATCCCGATCGCGAACAGGGGCAGCAGGAACGCGACCGAGCCGGGCACCCACATGATGACGCCGGCCGTCGCCTGATCGTCGAGCGCGGAGATCCCCGAAGAGTCGCGGGATCTGGCCGTAGTGGGGATAGAGCACCCGGTCGGAGAACGTCAGCAAGGCCGACAGGACCGTGTTCTGGACGTCGGCGATCAGGAGATACGGAAGGAGCAGCCAGGCCGACCAGCGCGGGCGGCTGGGATACGGCCGGACGACGGGATACCAGAACAGGAGCGCCGAGCCGAGGAAGCAGAGATGTTGCAGGTAATGCCAGCCGCCCGAGCGCAAGGCGACCTCGTAGACCCCGGGGACGTGCCAGAGCCAGGTCGTGGCGACGAAGAGGGCCAGCGCCGGGACCGGATGCGTCAGCCGGCGCGAAGAAGCGGCGGACGGATCGCGAGCGGAGCACGGGCAGCGACCCAGTAGGTGCGGATCGGCCGCGGCAGGCCGCGGATCATCGGGAACAGCGGGGCACCCAGCCAGAGCAGCGGCGGCGCGACCATCATGAGCAGCAGGTGCTGGATCATGTGGACCTGGAGGAGCAACGCCGCGAACGGCTCGATCGGCGAGGCCAGGGCCAGGAAGAGCGCAGCCAGGCCGCCCAGGAAGGCCGCGAGCTTGCCGCCGTGCCAGCGCCGCGGGTCGCGGCGGTCGGAGGGCCAGCCAGCCGCGCAGGTAGATCGCCGCGGGCAGAGCAGCAGCGCGACGGTCGAGCCAGGGATCGAACGGCCAGGAGCGGAGGAAGGCGTCGAGCGTGGGGCTCATGGCGGCTCTTCCCGTCATGGCGGCGCGTCGGCCGGGCGGGCCGGCGGGCTGGCCGGCGGGCCGCAGGCTGACCAGGAACTCGACCAGGGCGGTCATCTCGGCCGGCTTGACCTGCTTGCCGTAGGCCGGCATGTTGCCGCCGCCCGGCGTGCCGTTGCTGATCTGGTCGATGAGCTGGTCGCGCGTCAGCCGGGCGCCGACCGTCGTCAGGTCCGGGCCGCGACGGCCGCCGATCCCCTCCAGGGCGTGGCAGTTCCGGCAGTTCTTGTTCTGGAACATGACGGCCCCTTGCAGCTGCAGCGGGCGTCGCTCGCTTGACGATCGCCTCGGGGACCGGGTCGCCGCTCCAGGCCGTCATCTCCGGCGACCAGGGCGCGGTCGCCCCCTGGTAGGTCAGGACGCCGAGCACCGTGTAGATGACGATCACCAGCAGCACGGCGACCGGCCGCCGGCTCGGCGCCCGCTCGCCGCGATTGCTCAGGAACGGGAACGAGCAGCAGGCCGACGATCAGGAGCACCGGGAAGACCAGGATGATGAACGTCTCGGCCGCCGGCGGGCTGAGCGACAAGCAGGGCGAACAGCCAGAGGAACGGCCACTCCGGCCGCGGGTTCGCCCCGCCCAGCGTCGGGTCGGGCGGCCCGCTCGGGCCCTTGGGGCCGAGCACGGCGGCGAGCGCGACCACGACGATCACCGCCAGGGCCGAGAAGAAGACGTCCTTGAGCATCGCCTCGCCCAGGAAGGGCACGCCGCGCTTCAGCTCCTCCTCGTACTGCTGCGTCGTAGGTCGCGGGATCGACCACGCCGCCCGGGACCGGGCGGCTCGCTGATCCCGCGCTTCAGCACCAGCCAGAGGTGGAGCGCCAGGAAGAGGCCGAGGCCGCCGGGGATCACGAAGACGTGCAGCGTGAAGAACCGGCTCAGCGAGTCGCCGCCGATCACCGGCCCGCCCAGCACCAGGCGGACGACCTGCGGCCCGACGACCGGCACCCGGCCGGCCATCGAGCCGGCGACGGCCAGGCCCCAGTAGGCGTCCGGGTCCCAGCGGAGCACCTGGCCCGAGAAGAACATGCCCAGCGTGCAGAGCAGCAGGAAGACGCCCACCACCCAGGTCAGCTCGCGCGGGTACTTGTAGGCCCCGTGCAGGAAGACCTGGGTCATGTGGACCAGGACCATGACGACCATGCCCGACCCGGCGTAGTAGTGCAGCGCCGCAGGAACCAGCCGAGCGGCTGCTCGTAGTTCAGGTAGAGCAGGCTCTCGTACGCCTCGTCGGCCGTCGGCACGTAGACCAGCGCCAGGCCGATGCCCGGTGAGGATCTGGATCACCAGCAGCGTCATCGAGGCGCTGCCGAAGACGTACCACCAGCCCATCGGCCCGGCCGCGCCCCGGGGGATCGGATGCGTCAGCATCGGCAGCAGGCTCTCGCGGAACCCGAGCCGGGCGTCGAGCCATCGTCCGACCGAGCTCAGCCAGCCGCCTCATCATCGGGCCTTCCCCTTCACGCCGGGCTGGCTCTCAGGTGTCCTGCAAGGTCGGATAGTGCGGCGCCTGGACCTCGAGCTCGCCGTCGCGGACCCGCCAGACGCAGCGAAACAGCCCGCGCGGCGGCGGCCCCGAGGCGCGCTCGCCGTTCGCGTAATAGACGCCGCCGTGGCACGGGCACATGAACAGGCCCGATTGCGGGAACCAGGCGACCGGGCAGCCCAGGTGGGCACAGTTGACGGCGAAGACCAGGAACCGGCCCTGCCTCGGTCGTCCTCGCCTGTCGCGGACATAGACCCCGGTGTGCGCCGTCATGCCGTCCCAGGGCTGCCGGATCGGGTTGTCGAAGGTCACCAGCCGGGTCTCGCCCGCCGCGAAGTCGTCGACGCGGCCCAGGTCGACCCAGTCGACCGGCCGCTTCCTCGCGCCGAGGAGGTAGCCGACGAGCGGCAGCCCCACGACCGCCGACGGCCAGGCCGCCCAGTGCCGTAGGTCGAGCCAGCGGAAGAAGCCCGCCGCCGCGGCGGCGGTTCGGCGGGGCGGTCGGCGTCGGGTCCGTCGCGGGTTCCATCAATTCGTGCTCCTCCGGGACGTCGTCGGCGACCTCGTCGTCCGTCTCCAGCCGCGAGCAGCTGCGACCAGGTCGGCGACGTCCGCCGGCGTCAGCGGCTGGAAGTCGGCCGGCGCGCCCGTCGTTCCCGGCGAAGTCCGGGCATCCCCAGGTCGGGCCGCCCGGTGATGACGTATCGGCGCAGGGCCTGGTCGCTGATCAGGGCCAGGAACGCCGGGTCGTTGATCGGCCCGACCTTGCCCTCGCCGCCGCGCCCCTCCTCGCCGTGGCACGGGGCACACGCCCGGGCGAAGACCTGCCGGCCCCGGCCCGCGTCGCCCTGGCCGCTCGGCCGTCGGCGAGATAGGCGGGCGGCGGGACCTGCGAGGCGCTCCGGCCTTCCAGCGCGGCTTGATCCCGTCGGCGAGCACCTTGACCTGCTCGTCGGTCAGCGGCCCCCGCTTCTCGCGCGCGAAGGCCGGCATGGGCGTCCCCGGCCGGCCCTCGGCGACGATCATGCGACAGGACCTCGTCGGGGACGATGGCCAGGAACAGTCGGATCGTTCAGCGGCGGCGCCGGGCCGAGCTTGCCGTCGGCCCCGTGACAGCCGGCGCAGTTCTGGCCGTAGAGGGTGGCGAAGTCGAGCGACCTGATCCGACCGGACCGGCCGGCCCTCGGCCCGCGGTTCGCCCGGCTTCGCGCAGCCGGCCGCCGCGAGCAGGAGGATGGCCGAGCCAGATAACGACGCGACGTCCGATCACGACGCCCTCCCCGCCCGTCCCGGCGACGAACTCGTCCACCGGCTCCGGGCCCCGTCCCGCGGGCGGGATGTAGACCTTCTCCGAGCGGACCACGACGATCGCCGCCACGACCCCGAACACGAACTGCGAGACGATGAACCAGGGCCAGTCGACCCGCTCCTGGAGCAGGGGGTTGACCACGCCCATCAGGCCGTAGCTCACCGCCGTCCAGAGCAGCGGCATCAGCAGGCCGCCCCAGGCCAGGGTCGCGGGGATCGGCCGGAGCCGCGGCAGGAGCAGGCCGAAGATCGAGGCCGAAGCCGAGCGACATCGCGACATGGATCGCCGACCGCGACGGCCAGCCAGTCGGGATGGAACTGCGTCCAGCTCGGCCGCCGGCAGCGCGCCCATGCCGGGCAGGACCATCGCCGCCAGCAGGTTGACCGGATACCAGATGCCCGTGCCGGCTCGAGCAGGCCCCAGAGCAGCGGCCGGGATCGGCATCAGCAGGCCGCCCGACGACGCCGCCGACCAGCCCCGCCGCGAGCGGGCGGAGCGTGCCTGGCCCGCGATGACCGCCGCCGCGGCCACGACGCCGAAGACGAACTGCGAGGCGATGAACCAGGGCCAGTCCACGCCCTTGCGCGAGCAGCGGATTGACCAGCCCCATCAGGCCGTAAGCTCACCGCCGTCCAGAGCAGCGGCATCAGCAGGCCGCCCCAGGCCAGCGGCCTGCGGGAGCGCGGGCAGCGTCGGCAGCAGCACGCCGTAGATCAGGCCGAAGATGACCGAGTTGACGGCGTGGATGACCAGGCCGCAGCAGCGAGCAGCGCCGGCCGGAACTGCTCGAGCTCGGCCACGCGTCATCCGGTCCACGCCCGGCAGGACCATGCCCGGCCAGCAGGTTGACCGGATACCAGACGCCATGCCCGCTCGAGCAGGCCCCAGGCCAGGGCCGGGATCGGCATCACCAGGCCGCCGACGATGCCCCCCTTGAGCCCGGCGGAGATCGGATGAACCTCGTCGGCAGCCGCAGCCGATAGCCGGGCATCCCCGTCGTGCAGGTGCGCCCACCGTCGCCGGCCTGGCCGCCACCGGCCGGGGACGCCGCGCCGGCTCGACCAGCGGCTCGTGGACGTGACCCCGGCCCGGCAGCGAGCTGCGCGATCCAGAGGCCCAGCCCGCAGACCAGGATCAGCCGCGCCCACGACCAGGAACGCGAGGCTCGTGGCCACCCCGGCGGCCAGCAGGGCCAGGCCCAGGGCCAGGACCATCGGCGCGGCGGTCGGCCGCGGGCAGCTCGACCGCGTCCGCGGGCCCGTCTCGTGGGATCGGTCGCCGGATCGCCGGACATTCGCGTCACATCCTCGTTCCATCGAGACCGGATCACCGGCCGAACAGATACACGACCGTGAAGACCGACCACCCAGACGCCGTCCACGAAATGCCAGTACCACGACACCAGCTCGACGCCCGCCCTGGCCCCGCTCGCGGGTCCCGCCCGAGCGCAAGGCCAGCACGACGAGCATGGCGACCACGCCCGACCGTCACGTGCAGGCCATGGAAGCCGACCAGGGTGTAGATACGTGGTGCCGAACAGGTTGCGGCTGATCGTCAGCTGATGCCGCGCGATCAGCTCGCACCACTCGTAGGCCGTGCCCAGCAGGAAGACGACGCCCAGCGCGATCGTGGCCGCCCACCAGACGCGGAATCCCGCCTGCGTCGCCGAGCCGCAGTCGCCCCTCGGCCAGGTGGATCGTCACGCTGCTCGACAGCAGGCAGATCGTCGTGCCGATCACCAGCGGCAGCGACAGCGCCTCGCGCGGCGTCGGGCCGACCGTGTCCTTGCCCAGGAAGGTCAGGTAGGCCACGATCAGCGTGCTGAAGAACGCCACCTCCGAGACCAGGAACGCGATCATGCCCCACTGGCCGGGCTCAGGTCGTGCTCGGCACGACGGCGGCGACGCGAGATCGCAGCGGGAGTCGATCCGCTCACGTCGTGGGTCCTTGCTCACTCGTACTGTCCAGTCCGGGTCGTCCGGATGCTTCAGGTCCCAGAGCGGCCGGCGGCTGTGCGACCGTCGGGATCGTCTCGAAGTTGTACGACGGGCGGCGGCGAGGTCGTCGCCCACTCCAGCGTCCAGGCGTCCCAGGGGTCGTCGCCCGCCGGCTGGCCGTTCCGCAGCGACGACGACCAGGTTGACGACGAAGATGGCGAAGCTCGGCACCTGGAGGATCGCCCCGAGCGTGGCTGAGCTGGTTCCAGATCGTCCCAGCCCCGGTCGGCGCTCGTAGGTGTAGATCCGCCGCGGCATCCCCAGCATCCCCGCGACGTGCATCGGCCCGAACGTCAGGATGAAGCCGATGTAGAGCAGCCAGAACTGCCAGCGGGCGAGCCGCTCGGAGAGCATCCGGCCCGGTCGACCTTGGGATACCAGTAGTGGATGCCGGCGAAGGTGCCGAACAGCGTGCCGCCGATCAGGACCCAGTGGAAGTGGCCGACCACGAAGTAGCTGTCGCGAGAGCTGGAAGTCGAACGGCGCCGCCGCCAGCATGATGCCCGTCAGGCCGCCGATCAGGAACAGCGACAGGAACCCGCAGGCGAACAGCATCGGCGAGGCGAACGAGATCCGGCCGCCGTACATCGTCGCCAGCCAGTTGAAGAACTTGATCCCGGTCGGGATCGAGACCAGCAGGCTCGCCGCGACGAAGTACAGGTCGAGCGTCCGGCTCATCCCGACCGTGAACATGTGATGGGCCCAGACGCCCAGGCTGATGAACGCGATGGCCATCGTCGCCACGGCCATGAACTCGTAGCCGAAGAGCACCTTGCGCGAGAAGACCGGGATCACCTCGGAGATCATGCCGAAGACCGGCAGGATCAGGATGTAGACCTCGGGATGGCCGAAGAACCAGAACAGGTGCTGCCAGAGGTAGGCCGAGCCGCCGTTCTGCGCGTCGAAGAAGTGCGCCCCCAGTTGCCGGTCGAGCAGGATCATGACCAGCGCGGCGGTCAGCGGGGGAATGGCCAGGAGGATCTGCACCGAGGTCCAGAGCATCGTCCAGCAGAAGAACGGCATCTTGCGCACGGCCATCCCCGGGGCCCGCATGCCAGGATCGTGGCGATGAAGTTGACGCCCGCCGTCAGCGTCCCGACGCCGCTGACGATCAGGCCCAGCGCCCAGAAGTCGGTCGCCGGGCCGCGCGCGAAGGTCCGTCTCGGTCAACGGCGCGTAGGCAAACCAGCCGAGCGCCGGCGCGCCGCCGGTGGCGAAGCTGAAGTAGACGAGCAGGCCGCCGAACAGCGTCGCCCAGAAGCCCAGCGCGTTCAGCCGCGGGAAGGCCATGTCCCGCGCCCCGATCATCAGCGGGACCAGGTAGTTGCCGATGCCGATCAGGATCGGCATCCCCACGAAGAAGACCATCGTGGTGCCGTGCATCGTGAAGAGCTGGTTGAACGTGTCCGGGCCCGAGGAAGTCGTTCCGCGGGCCGGACGAGCTGCCAGCGCATCAGGAGGGCCTCGATGCCGCCGACGACCAGGAAGACCACGCTCATCAGGACGTACAGGATGCCGATCTTCTTGTGATCGACGGTCGTGACCCAGTCGTGGAGCACGGCCGTCCAGGGCGGGCTTCGCCGACCTCGACATCTCGCTCGGCGACGGCTCATGCTGATGCGGCCCTCAGCGGAGCGTCCGGAGATAGTCGACGATGCAGGTCGCGGTCGCGGGCCGCGCAGGCCGAAGGCCGGCATCAGGCAGCCCGGCTTGACCGCCTGCGGGTCGTCGACCCATCGCCGCAGTTCCTCGGCCGTGTTCGGCACCATCCCCGCGGCGAGCGTGTCGCGGCTCATCAGGTGCGTCAGGTCGGGCGCGTAGGTTCCCGTTGGCGGGCGTGCCCCGGACCCGGTGGCAGTTGACGCACGACTGCGCCAGGAAGACGGCCTTGCCCCTCGCGCGCGGCCGGCTCCTCGACCGCCGGCCTCGCCTGCTTCTCGGCCCACCGCGCGAAGTCCTGCGGCGATTCGACGACCACGCGGAGGAGCATGTTGGCGTGCTGAGTGCCGCAATACTCGGCGCACTGGCCGACGAAGAGGCCCGTCTCCTCGGTCTGGAACCACATCGAGTTGACGCGGCCGGGGATCAGGTCGGTCTTGCCGGCCAGCCGCGGGACCCAGAAGCTGTGGCACACGTCGGCCGACTTCAGCGTCAGGTAGACCGGGCGGGCGACGCCCGATCTCGCTCGCCGGGATGTGCAGCTCGTTGGCCGTCGTGAAGCCGAGGTTCTTGCCCGTCGTACGATCTCGTACCGATATTCCCACCACCACTGGTGGCCGATCACGGTGACGAAGAGCGCGGGGGAGCCGTCGCGCGGCCTCGGCGGGTCGGTGTTGACCTCCCAGAGCGAGCGGGTGGTGACCAGGGTCAGGATGAAGACGATCAAGGCCGGCGCCGCCGTCCAGGCGATCTCGATCGGCTTGCTGCCGTAGACCTGCGGCGGCTCCGTCGTGTCGTCGACGGCCCGGCGCCGCGAGCGGACGATGAGGTAGATCAGCACGCCCTCGACCACGACGAAGATGAGCCCGGTGATCACGAAGACCAGCACCGACAGGGTGCGGATCGACTCCGCCGGCGGCGAGGCCGGCGAGAAGATCGAGAGGTCGTACCGATCCATCGAGGCTCACTCCGGGGTATTCGCTCGCTCGACGGGGAATTAGAACCGATCGGGCCGGGCGGGAGCCAGGGCCGATCGTTTTTTCGGGCCGAAGACCGGAGGAGCCGGTCCGGACAGTCTGCATCGGAACTGGTGCCCGGCGAAGAGATGATGATACGGCGCCGCCCACGAGTCGAACGCGCCCGAGGCCTCCCCCCAGTCACCGGCTCGGATCGCTCGATCTCCCACGTCGGTCGCGGGTCCATTCGGATGGACGATCCCTCCTCCGGCCGTCTCCGGGCGGCCCGCCCCCGGCGCGCAGCCCGGGCGCGACCCGTTCCCGGGCCTCCCTCTTGACATTCATTGTTGTTGATCTTAGCGCCGCGAACCGCCCCCGCCGGGCGGCTCCGGGACCGAAATCGGCGCCCTCGGGCCGCGGATCGGGACCTCGCCCCGGCCCGGGACCGTCCCAGCCTCGCCCGCGCCGACCGAACCCGGCGCGACCGGCTCCGGAGCCCCAAACGTCGCCGGATTGTCGTGCGTATCTGTTTCGGTATCATCGACTTGCGACTCGATTCGCCCTGGCCATGGAGAGAGCCGCCGCGGTCGGCAGTCCGGTGAGTCGCCGCCTCGACACGCTCGCGGCCAGTCCGCGAGTCCGGGGGGGACAACTCCCCTCCCGCGTGATAGGCTTCGCTACACCGCCGCGGCCAGCATGCATGCCACGCTCGCAACTCACCAGCCTGAGGTGAGGTCGCCGAGGTGCATCGCGAGCGACCTGAACTCAGGTCCAGCATATTTGTCAGGTTATCCGACCCATGGCGCTCGTATCTGGGATCATTACCGGGGTATCGCTACTCGCGTGCGCCCTCCTCGCCGTGTGGATGGTCGGCGCTATTGTCTACGATGTTTGCGGCGGAGCCGGGTGGGGCCGCTGGGTCGCGCTGGCGTGGGCCGTTGGCGTGATCGCGTTGCTCGCGGCCTGGCGTCCGCCCTGGCAGCCGATCGTTGCCCTGCTCGGGGCGGAGACGCTATTCCTCGCCTGGTGGTTCCGGCTGAAACCGAGCAACGACCGCGACTGGGACCCCAGCGCGGCCCTGCTGCCGCGGGCCGTCGTCGCCGGCGATGCGGTGACGATCGAGAACGTCCGCAATCTGGAGTATCGCTCGATCGACGATTTCACGGCGCGGTGGGAGACGCGTACGTATCATCTTTCCAATATCACGGGAGTCGAGGTCATCTTCTTCGACTGGGGTGACGGATTCCGGGGCCACCCTGCCCTGGTCTTCGACTTCGGGCCCGACGGCCGCATCTGCATGTCGATCGAGGCGCGGATCACGAAGGGGCAGCAGTACTCGGTCTTTCGGAGCCTGTATCGGCAGCAGGAGCTGATCTTCGTCGCGGCCGACGAACGCGACATCGTCCTGCGGCGCACGAAGTACAGCGAAAGCCAATGGGCGTACCTCTATCGCATCAATTCGAACGTCGAGGAACTGACGAGAGTCTTCATGGACTACGTGAATACCATCAACCAGCTGTTCGAGAGCCCGCGCTGGTACCACGTGCTGTTCACCAATTGCACGACGTCCTTCTACAAGCTCCCGAGCACCAGGGTCCGCTGGGACTGGCGGGTCATCGCCAACGCCCGACTGGATCGGGCCCTCTATCACGACGGTCGATTGGACCGGACTCTACCGTTCGAGGAGCTCCGCCGACTCGCCTACCTCAACGACATCGCGAACACGGCCCCGGCGACCGGATTCGGGGATCATATCCGCCGCGAGCTCGAAAGGCGCCGCCATGAACGACGAGGTCATCCCGCTGCTGAAAGTGCATGAGTACTTTCGGGGTGCGTCCGATGAGACGGTCGAGGAAGTCGCGCGGCTCGGGCGGGTCGCGCATTATCCTGCCGGCAGCGTGGTGCACGAGGCGGACGTCGTGCTCACGACGGTGGGCTTCGTCCTGCGCGGGCGGCTCAAGGCCGTCCGGGTCAGCCCCGGCGGGACCGAGTCGCTGTTCCGCATGATCGAGCGCGGCGAACAGTTCGGGATGATGGTCGGCGCGCTCAACGAGCCGGTGCCGATTCGCGTCGTCGCGCTTGAGCCGACCACGATCCTCAGGCTGGACTACGAAGAAGCGATGGAATTGACAATGGCCCGGCCGGAGCTGCGCCGGCTGTGGCTCAAGACGTACGCGGGGAGCCTGCGGAAGATCTTCCTCGGCGACGCTCCCAAGCGTTCGGTGATGATGCTGGCCCTGATCCACGATTCGCCCGCGACGCGCCCCGTGGCCGAACGGCTCATCCGCCGACTGAGCGATGTCGGCGAGCAGCTCGCCGTGTTCAGCGATTCGGACCGGCGGTTGGACTCGCCGAATGTGCGGTTTCGGCCGCTTCGACAGGATGGCCGATACCTGACGCCCGAGGAAATCCGAGATCAGGCCGCCCAGTGTCAGGACGTCGATCGGATCATTTTCGACGTCCACACCTTCCTGACGCCGGATCTCGTGGCGCGGCTCATGGAACTCGTCGACCGCGCCGTCTATCTCATCCCGGCAAGTGCGGCCGACACCGCGATCCGCCGCCTGCAGTCGATGGATGTGACGGCCCGCGGCTGGCGCGACAAGATCAGTGTCGCCTGGTTGCTCGAGGGCGATGCTTCCGTCGTCCCGGCCGTTCCCAGCCTGGTCGAACTTGCGTCCCGCGATTTCAAGATCCGCGAGACGCCGCCCACGCTGCCGAAGGGAAGGTCGCTGGCCAACGGGCTCGAGCGGCTGGTCCATGACCTCCGCGGCGTGCGCGTGGGCCTGGCGCTCGGCGGCGGGGCCGCCCGTGGCCTGGCGCACCTGGGCACGCTCAAGGCCCTGGAGCGAAGTGGTATCGTCGTCGACATGATCGCCGGCACCAGCGCCGGCGCCATGACCGGCATCATGTACTCCGCCGGCCTGGACCCTGATTACAATGCGGATTCGTTCGCCGAGGACCTTCGCCCCTCGTGGTTCTTTCGCCAGTTGCCGCAAGGCACCTACTGGTACCTCGTCCACAAGTATCGCGCCGGAAAGTTCGACGGGATGCTGCGGAAGTACCTGCACGACTGGAGGCTCGAGCAGCTCGCCGTCCCCTGCGTTTCCGTCACGGTCGACCTGGTGAGCGGCAACTCGATCGTTCGCGAACGGGGCGATGCCGTCCATGCGATCCTCGAGAGCATCAACGTGCCGGTGCTCTCCGTGCCAATCGTCCGTAACGGCCAGGCGCTGGTCGATGGCGGGCTGGTCAACAACATCCCGGCCAACGTGCTGGTATCGAAGGGCTGCAATTTCGTGATCGCCGGCAGCGTGTCGGCGAAGCTGGAGGCGCGTTTCTGCGACATCCATCCCGAGAAGCCGAAGCTGACGGGGAAGAGGCCAAGCATGTTTCCGACGATCTTGCGGAGCCTGCTCGTCCAGAACTACAACCTGAACGCCTTCGGTGTTCAGCCGGCGGACGTGGTCATCGAGCCGGACGTGACCGGCATCGACCCCTCGGAGTTCATGCGGGCGAAGGAACTCGCCGCGCTCGGCGAGGCGGCCGCGCTCGAACAGGTCTCGAAGATCCATCGGCTGCTGAACCGGCTCGACCCTCAGTTATTCAAGTTGACACCTGAGGAACAAGCATTTGCGTCGGCATGACCGGCGGTGCCCGACCGACGGCGCTCATCCGCGGCGACCGGGATGCACGCGGTCGCGGAGAGCCCGGGTCAGAGCCAGCCTCCCGCGAAGCCGGCGCGGCGCAGGCCGGTCAAGACCGGCTCGCATCGACGCATGAGGTCCCAGAGCAAGCCGGTGCGGTAGTTCTCGATCATCAGCACCACCGGCCCCTGATCGATCCCGAAGTGGTACGGCGTGACCCACCAGCCGGTCGGGCTGTCCTCCACCGCGAACGACGGATTGAACGAGGGCTTGAACCCGTACTTGGCCGTCATCCCCAGGTCCATCCGGGCGAAATGGCGGATCGTCGGGATGACGATCTCCGGCGCGAACGGGAGCGAGGCGACGACGACCCACGGGGCGACCGTGCCGTCGTCGGGGCCGAACGGGGCGCCGCGCGCGATGTAGTCGAAGAACTCGCGCTCGACGCCGTTGACCACGCGCTTGCACCAGCCGGGGCCGTCGCAGGCCGTGAACCCCCAGCAGTGCTCGCCGTAGCCCGCGAAGCCCAGCGGATTGCGGATCGCGTACTCCTGCTGGACGAAGGTCGCCTGCCGGCTGTTCTCGAAGTAGTCGCTGCCGCGCTCCCGCATGAAGTCGTCGCGGATGCCGCGAAAGTCGATCCACATGTGCGAGAGCTGGTGCGTGAAGAGCGGGCCCGAGTAGAGCAGCTCCCGATCGTAGATCGTCTTCCACTGATAGGTGGCGCAGTAGGCGCGATAGCTCTCCGGCGGCAGGGGATGCGTCGGCGAGCCGAGGCCGAGGATGTAGAGCAGCAGCCCCTCGTCGTAGCCCTGCCAGCGGTGCGGGATGAACCCGGTCTCCGGGCTGCCAGCCGTGGGTCAGCGTCGGCCCGCCGTCGCAGGCCCAGTTCCAGTCGGCCCGGCGGTAGAGCGCGTCGGCGAGGCTGCGGATCTCGGCCTCGTCGGCCGTGTCGCGGTCGAAATAGGTGGCGACCGTCAGCGCGCCGGCGAACAGGAACGCCGAGTCGATGGTGGAGAGCTCGCACTGCCAGACGCGGCGGCCGGTCTCGATGTCCAGGAAGTGGTAGAAGAAGCCCTTGTAGCCGGCGGCGTCCGGCTCCGGGCCCTGGGGGCATTCGAGCAGGTATCGCAGCCGCTTGCGGGTGATCCTGGCCGCGAATTCCCGGATGATGACCCCGCGTTCGACGACGACCGGGATCGTCGCCAGGGCCATGCCGACGGCGGCGATGCTGACCGGGGCCTTCGGGTCGGTCTTGTCGCGGACCAGCCCGTTGTCCGGGTTGGTCTCGTGCAGGTAGTACAGCACCGTGCTGAGCTGGAGCAGGCTCAGCACCTTGTCGAAGGGCAGCCGGTACAGGTCGTCGTCATCGCTTAGCGGGATATCGGCCATGGTCCGGTGATCTCCGTCGGCGAGCGCAACGCGGAACCCGTGGCGATTCGGTCATCGTCGCGGGATCGAGACGCGTCAAGGCCGGGTCATCGAGTCCCGACGCAACTTAACACCGAACATGTTTCCTCGGTCAGCCGCCGGAATCCAGGGGGATTCCTGACGGACTGTTGCTCTTACGCACGCGCCCTGTCAATCCGCGTGTACTTCCGTCTCACCCGCACAATCGACTGGACATTGCGATTGAGCCGTACGATGATGTGGCCGTGTCGAAGTGGCTTGACTATCGTCCCTTTGTGATAGCGGACGCTTGTTTGAGACTCAACCTCACAGACCCATCCCCGGAGCGGAGGGACGCATCAGCGACGAGACGCGTCCGGGAGTTCGAGAAGCGACACAGATTGACCCCATGAGCGACGACGGCGATCGGGCGCATCCCACCCCGCTCAATCGGGCGGCCTACCCGCGGTCGACGGGATCGCCACGGCCCTACGTCCTGACGATCAACGGCGGCTCATCCAGCCTGAAGTTCGCGGTCTTCGCGGCGGCCGACCCGATCGAACGGGTCCTCTCCGGTCGCGTCGAGCGGGTTGGGCTCGGGGAATCCCGGCTGATCGTCAGCGCCGGGGACGGCCGCCGGCGTGAGGACCACGCGGTCGAGGCCCCGGACCAGGCCGCGGCCGCCGGGCTGGTGATCGAGCGGGTCGCGAACGGACCCGGGGCTCGCCGCGATCGCGGCCGTCGGGCACCGCGTCGTCCACGGCGGGGACCGATTCGTCGAGCCGGCGCTCGTCACCGCGGAGATGCTCGACCAGCTGCGGCGGATCGCCCCCCTCGACCCGGAACACCTCCCCGGGGAGATCGCGCTGATCGAGGCGATCGGGCAGGCCATCCCCGGCGTCCCGCAGGTCGCGTGCTTCGACACGGCCTTCCACCGCACGATGCCGAGGCCCGCGCAGATCGTCCCGATCCCGCGGAGGTACTGGGGCCTCGGCATCCGGCGCTACGGGTTCCACGGGCTGTCGTACGCCTACCTCATGGAGGAGCTGGCCCGGATCGCCGGGCCGGCGGAGGCCCGGGGCCGGGTCGTCCTGGCGCACCTCGGCTCGGGCGCGAGCCTGGCCGCGGTGCGCGAGGGCCGGTGCCTGGACACGACGATGGGCTTCACGCCGGCCTCCGGCCTGGTCATGGGGACCCGCTGCGGCGATATCGACCCCGGGCTCTTCGCGTTCCTCGCCCACGCCGAGGGGATGACGCCCGAGCGGTTCCACCGCATGGTCAACCAGGAGTCCGGCCTCCTGGGCGTCTCGGAGACCAGCGCCGACCTGCGCGACCTCGCTGGCCCGGCGAGACGGACGACGTCCGCGCGGCCGAGGCGATCGACCTGTTCTGCTACCGGGTGAAGACCGGGATCGGGGCCCTGGCCGCGGCCCTCGGCGGGCTGGACTCGCTCGTCTTCTCCGGCGGCATCGGCGAGAACTCTCCCGAGGTCCGCCGCCGCGCCTGCGAGGGGCTCGAATTCCTCGGGATCGCCCTCGACGACGGGCGGAACGCGGCCGGCGAACCGCTGATCTCGACCGACGCGAGCCCGACCAGGGTCCGGGTCATCCGGACCGACGAGGAGACCATGATCGCGAGGGAGGCGATCCGCCTCGGGGTCCGTCGTCGTGAGCCCCGATGCCGATCGAGTCAACCGCGGCGATCCCCGTTACGGAGCCGACCGATGGACGCGACGCTGACGACGCAAGCACCCCCGAAGGCGACCACGCCCTCGGGCGATTCCCAGGGCGAGGAGGCGCCGCTCTCGGCGGACGAGCTCCGCAAGCTCGACGCCTACTGGCGGGCCGCCAACTACCTCTCGGTCGGGCAGATCTACCTGCTCGACAACCCGCTCCTGAGGGAGCCGCTGAAGCGGGAGCACATCAAGCCGCGGCTGCTCGGCCACTGGGGCACGTCGCCGGGCCTGAACATGCTCTGCGCCCACCTCAACCGGGTCATCAAGCGGGATGACCTGAACATGATCTACATCATCGGCCCGGGGCACGGCGGCCCGTCGCTGGTCGCCCACGCCTACCTCGAGGGGACCTACAGCGAGGTCTATCCGAAGATCAGCCAGGACGCGGAGGGGATGAAGAGGCTGTTCAAGCAGTTCAGCTTCCCGGGCGGCATCCCCAGCCACGTCGCCCCGGAGACGCCGGGCAGCATCCACGAGGGCGGCGAGCTCGGGCTACGCCCTGAGCCACGCCTACGGCGCCGCGTTCGACAACCCGGACCTGATCGTCGCCTGCGTCGTCGGCGACGGCGAGGCGGAGACCGGCCCGCTCGCCACCGGCTGGCACGGCAACAAGTTCCTCAACCCGGCCCGCGACGGCTGCGTGCTGCCGATCCTCCACCTGAACGGCTACAAGATCGCCAACCCCTGCTTCCTCGCCCGCATCCCGCAAGGACGAGCTGCAGAAGTTCTTCGAGGGCATGGGCTACAAGCCGTACTTCGTCGAGGGGCACGACCCGGCGGCGGTCCACCAGCAGCTGGCCGGCGTGCTCGACGCGGTCGTGGCGGAGATCCAGCAGATCCGGGCCGACGCCCGCACGCAACGGCGTCGTGAAGCGGCCGGCCTGGCCGATGATCGTCTTCCGCACGCCCGAAGGGCTGGACCTGCCCGCCGGAGATCGACGGCAAGAAGTGCGAGGGCTACTGGCGGAGCCACCAGGTGCCGATGGGCGACATGGACAAGCCCGAGCACATCCGCATCCTCGAAGAGTGGATGAAGAGCTACCGGCCCGAGGAGCTGTTCGACGCCCAGGGCCGGCTCGATGCCCGAGCTGGCCGAGCTGGCCCCGAAGGGCCACCGCCGGATGAGCGACAACCCGCACGCCAACGGCGGCCTGCTGCTCCGCGACCTGAAGATGCCGGACTTCCGCGACTACGCCGTCGACGTGCCCAGCCCCGGCGCGACCGACGGCCGAGTCGACCCGCGTGATGGGCAAGTTCCTCCGCGACGTCATGAAGCAGAACCTGGACAGCAAGAACTTCCGCCTGTTCAGCCCGGACGAGAACAACTCGAACCGCTGGCAGGACGTGCTGGAGGTGACCAACCGCTGCTACATGGCCGAGATCTACCCGGACGACGACCACCTCAGCCCCGACGGCCGGGTGATGGAGGTGCTCAGCGAGCACCAGTGCCAGGGCTGGCTGGAGGGCTACCTGCTGACCGGCCGGCACGGCTTCTTCTCGTGCTACGAGGCGTTCATCCACATCATCGACTCGATGTTCAACCAGCACGCCAAGTGGCTGAAGGTGTGCAACCACATCCCCTGGCGGCGGCCGATCGCCTCGTTCAACTACCTGCCTCAGCTCGCACGTCTGGCGGCAGGACCACAACGGCTTCAGCCACCAGGACCCCGGCTTCATCGACCACGTCGTCAACAAGAAGGCCGAGGTCATCCGCGTCTACCTGCCGCCCGACGCCAACAGCCTGCTGTCGGTGACCGACCACTGCCTGCGCAGCCGCAACTACGTCAACGTCGTCGTCGCCGGCAAGCAGCCCGCGCCGCAGTGGCTGACGATGGACCAGGCGATCAAGCACTGCACCGCCGGGCCTCGGCATCTGGGAGTGGGCCAGCAACGACAAGGGCGGCGAGCCGGACGTGGTCATGGCCTGCTGCGGCGACGTGCCGACCCTGGAGACGCTGGCGGCGGTCGAGCTGCTCCGCCAGCACCTGCCGGAGCTGAAGGTGCGCGTGGTCAACGTCGTGAACCTGATGAAGCTGCAGCCGGCGAGCGAGCACCCGCACGGGCTGTCGCGACGCGGACTTCGACGCCCTGTTCACCAAGGACAAGCCGATCATCTTCGCCTTCCACGGCTACCCGTGGCTGATCCACCGGCTGACCTACCGGCGGACCAACCACAAGAACCTGCACGTCCGCGGCTACAAGGAGGAGGGCACGACGACGACGCCGTTCGACATGGTGGTGCTCAACGACCTCGACCGCTTCCACCTGGTCGAGGACGTGATCGACCGGCTGCCGCAGCTCGGCGCCCGGGCCGCCTACTTCAAGCAGGCGATCCACGAGAAGCTGATCGAGCACAAGCAGTACATCGACCAGCACGGCGACGACATGCCGGCGATCAGCGGCTGGAGGTGGGGGCTGAAGGCGGCGGCCGGCCCGGGCGCCACGTCGACCGAAGGGGACAACGTCTAGGACGAGCTCGCGGCCGGGCGCAGCCGCGCCGGCCGGCGTCACCTGGAGGACAGCCCATGCCATCCGAGCTGCCGCGACTGTTCCTCGCCCGGCACGGCGACACGGCCTGGACCGACTCCCACCAGCACACCGGCCGCACCGACCTGCCGCTGAACGAGGGCGGCGAGGAGCGCGCCCGCCAGCTCGGCGAGCGGCTGCGGCGATTCTCCTTCGCCCGCGTCTTCACCAGCCCGCTGCAGCGTGCCTCGAGGACGTGCGAGCTGGCCGGCTTCGGGGCGGTCGCGAGGTCGATCCGGACCTGGTCGAGTGGGACTACGGCCGCTTCGAGGGGATGCTGACCCGGGACATCCTGAAGGAGCGGCCCGGCTGGGAGCTGTTTCGCGACGGCTGCCCCGAGGGCGAATCGCCGGAGGACGTCGCCGCCCGGGCCGACGCTTCATCGCCCGGGTGCGGGGCATCGAGGGGGACGTGCTGGCGTTCTCCAGCGGCCACATCATCCGGATGATCGCGGCCCGCTGGCTCGGCCTGCCGCCGGGCGCCGGGCGGTTCTTCTACTGCCGCCCCGCCAGCGTGGGCGTGCTCGGCTTCGAGCACAGGAACCGGGACGAACCGATCATCGGCCTCTGGAACCACGTCGCCCAACCGCGGGAGTGAGTTGGACGGGCAAAGGATCCGTCGGGTTCGCGCGATCGGGTCGCGGTTCGACGCCGCCGCGGCCTCAGTCCGCGGCCGGCGCGTGGCACCGGCCGACCCCTTGCGACAGGCGTCGTGCACGATCAAATCATCAAGGCAGAATCCTGCCGGGAGTGACCGCCATGACGGGCAAAACCTTCTGGGTCCTCTTACTGGCGTTGCTGGCGGGTGGCGGCGTGCTCGCGTGGCAGGCCTGGCAGTCCCGGCTCAAGGCGCTGCCGCCGGGGATCGCCTCGGGCAACGGGCGGATCGAGTCGGTCCAGGTGGACGTGACCACGAAGGAGCCGGGCCGGGTCGAGAAGATTCTCGTCCGCGAGGGGGACATGGTCCACGCCGGCCAGATCGTCGCGAAGATGGACACGGTCACCCTCGAGGCGGAGCTGGCGCGGGCCGAGGCGAGCGTCGCCGAGCAGGAGGCGAAGGCCTTCGAGGTCGACGCCGCGATCGCCAAGGCCGAAAGCCAGTCGAAGCGAGGCCGAGGTCGAGTTCAACCGCACACGCACCCTCTTCGCCCGCAACGCCGCTTCCCGCGGCGAGTTCGACCTCAGGGAGACCTCGGTGAAGACGACCGGCGCCGCGCTGAACGGCGAGAAGGCCCGGCTCAACACGAACCGGAAGTCCATCGAGGCGGCCAAGGCCGAAGCGGCCCACGTCCGGACGCGGATCGCCGACATGACCCTCCGATCGCACGGTCGAGGGACGCGTCCTCTATCGACTGGCGGAGGAAGGCGAAGTCCTGGGCAACGGGGGCAAGGTCCTCACGCTCGTCAACCTCGGCGACGTCTACATGGAGATCTACCTGCCGGCCCAGGACGCCGTGAAGGTCAAGATCGGCGCCGACGCCCGCATCGTCCTCGACATCGCCCCCGAATACGCGGCACGGGCGAAGGTCAGTTTCGTCGCCCCGGAGGCCCAGTTCACGCCCGAAGCAGGTCGAGACCCGCAGCGAGCGCGACAAGCTGATGTTCCGCGTGAAGCTGAGCGTGCCGCCCGAGCGCGTCCTGCCCTACATCGAGCGAGTGAAGACCGGGATCCGCGGCGTGGGCTACGTCCGGCTCGACGACGCGGTCGACGTGGCCGGAGTATCTGGACCGGCAATTGCCCCCGCGCGGCCCCGCCGCGGCGGACGCGACCTCATCTGCGGCCGAATGGCACGGTCGAGCCGGGGCCCGCGTCCGCCGCGCCGATCGCTGCCCGCGTCCGCCCCGCCGGCCGAGAAGGCGGTCGCCGCCCCGACCGCCGGCGAACCAGCCCCCAAGTCGTGAGTCGAGGACCCGATGGCCGTCTCCAGCAAGTCACCCGATCCGGTCCATGTCGGCGAGTCGGTGGCGTCGGTCCGCGGCGTCTCGCACGTCTACGGGGCGACGCGCGCGCTCGACGGGATCGACGTCGAGATCCCGGCCGGTTGCATGGTCGGACTGATCGGGCCCGACGGCGTGGGCAAGTCGACGTTGATGGGCCTGATCGCCGGGTCGAAGCGGATCCAGGCGGGCGAGGTCCGCGTCCTCGGCGGCGACATGAACGACCCCGCGCACCGCGAGGCCGTCTGCCCGCGGATCGCCTACATGCCCCAGGGTCTGGGCAAGAACCTGTACTTCGAGCTGAGCGTCTTCGAGAACATCGACTTCTTCGCGCGACTGTTCGGCGTGTCCGACGCCGAGCGCGAGCCGCGCATCAAGGCGCTACTGAACGCCACCGGACTCGGCCCGTTCCCCGACCGGCCCGCCGGCAAGCTCTCCGGCGGCATGAAGCAGAAGGTCGGCCTCTGCGGCGCGCTGATCCACGACCCCGACCTGCTCATCCTCGACGAGCCGACGACCGGCGTCGATCCCCTCTCCCGCCAGCAGTTCTGGAGCCTCATCGACCACATCCGCGACCGGCGGCCCGGCATGAGCGTCCTCGTCTCCACCGCTTACATGGACGAGGCCCAGCGCTTCGACTGGACCATCGCCATCGACGCCGGCCGGGTCATCGCCACCGGCACGCCCGCCCAGTTGATGGAGCGCACGGGCACGAACAACCTGGAGGAGGCGTTCGTCGCCCTGTTGCCCGGCGCCGAGGCGGGGGGGCGTCGGGCCCTGGTGATCCCCCCGCGCGTCGACCCCGGCGGCGAGCCGGCCATCCAGGCCACGGACCTCACCAAGCGCTTCGGCAGCTTCACCGCCGTCAACCGCGTGAGCTTCACCATCGGCCGCGGCGAGATCTTCGGATTCCTCGGCTCGAACGGCTGCGGCAAGTCCACCACGATGAAGATGCTCACCGGCCTGCTCCCCGCCACCGAGGGCGAGGCGAAGCTCTTCGGCGAGCCCGTGGACGCCAACGACCTGGCCACCCGCAACCGGGTCGGCTACATGTCGCAGGCCTTCTCGCTCTACGGCGAGCTGACGGTGCGGCAGAACCTCGACCTCCACGCCAGGATCTTCAACCTGCCCAGGGACCGGGCAAGCGCCCGGATCGATGAGCTGGCGGAGCGCTTCGGCCTGCGCGCGCACGTCGACGCGCTATCCGAAACGCTTCCCCTGGGCCTCAAGCAACGACTGTCTCTGGCGGTGGCCGTCTTGCACGAGCCCGATATGCTCCTGCTGGACGAGCCGACCTCCGGCGTCGACCCGGTCGCCCGCGACGAGTTCTGGGAGTTGCTCATCGACCTCTCGCGCCGTCAGGGGGTGACGATCTTCGTCTCGACCCACTTCATGAACGAAGCACTGCGGTGCGATCGCATCTCCCTGATGCACGCGGGGACGGTGCTCGCCTGCGACACCCCGGCGCGTCTGATGGCCGCAGCGCGACACGGACGACCTGGAAACCGCGTTCATCGGCTTCATCGCCGACGCCGAGGCCGCCCGGCAAGAGCAAAGCAAGGAGGTCGTGACCGCGCCGGTCACTCCGGACGCTTCGTCTTCGAAGAGTCTGGAGCATGCGACGACGTCCGGCTTGAGCCTGGGCCGGATGCTCGCCTACAGCCGCCGCGAGGCCCAGGAGATCGAACGCGACCCCGTTCGCCTGCTCTTCGCGTTCCTCGGCTCGGCCTTGATGATGCTCGCCTTCGGCTTCGGCATCACGACCGACGTCGAGAACATCCGCTTCGCCTATCTGGACCTCGATCAGTCGCCCGCGAGTCGCTCCTACCTCGTCCACATTCGAGGGCTCGCGCTACTTCGTCCGCCATGCCCCGGCCCAGACCCAGGCGGAGCTGCAACGGAGGCTGAAATCGCACGAGATCGAGGTGGCGCTCGAGGTCGAGCCCGACTTCGGCCGGAACCTCGGCAAGGGGAACGTCGGCGAGATCACGGCCTGGCTGGACGGCGCCCCGACCAACCGCGCCGAGAGCCTACGCCAGTATCTGGTCGGCGTGCATGACGTCTTCTTGAAGGAGATCCTGCGGAGCAGCCCCGGCGTCTTCCCCAGCCGGGCCGCGGTCGCCATCGAGACCCGCTTCGCCTACAACCCGACGTTCGAGAGCGTCTACGCCATCGTGCCCAGCGTGCCGGCCATCCTGCTGATCCTGATCCCGGCGATCCTCATGGCGGTGAGCGTCGTCCGCGAGAAGGAGCTCGGTTCGATCATCAACTTCTACGTCACGCCGACCCGGCGACTCGAGTTCCTCGCTGGGCAAGCAGCTGCCGTACATCGTCATCGGCATGATCAATTACGCGGTGCTCCTCATGATCGCGGTCGTCGTCTTCGGGGTTCCGCTCAAGGGCAGCGGCTGGATGCTCACGGTCTGCACGCTGCTCTACGTGACGGCCACCACGGCCGTCGGCATGCTCGTCTCGACGTTCACCTCGAGCCAGGTCGCCGCCGTCTTCATCACCGCGATCCTCACGATCCTGCCGACGACCCAGTTCTCGGGCCTGCTCCAGCCGGTCTCGACCCTGGAGGGCAGCGCCCGGGCCTTCGGGACCTTGTGGCCGACGACCTACTACATGCACGCCAGCGTCGGCGCCTTCACCAAGGGCCTGGCGGCCGACGGCCTGCTCGAGGGACGCCCTCGCCCTGGCCGCCTTCATCCCGGTCCTCATCGGACTGAGCGTCGCGGGCCTGCCCCGCCAGGAGAAGTAGCATGAGGCGGCCTGCCAACATCCTCTGGCTCGGCCTGAAGGAGCTACGCAGCCTGGCGAGCGACCCCGTCCTCGTCCTGTTCATCCTTTATGCCTTCTCGCTCTCGATCATCACGCAGGCCCGCGGCGTCAAGTCCGAGGTCAACAACGCCAGCCTCGCCTTCATCGACGAGGACCAGTCGCAGCTCTCCAAGGAGCTGTTCGCCTCGTTCTTCCCGCCGCAATTCCAGCCGCCCCATCTCATCGCGCCCGGCGACGCCACGTCGGCCATGGATCGCGGCCGTTACATGTTCATCGTGGCGATCCCGAACCGCTTCGAATCCGACCTCCGCCGCGGCCGGCCCGCCGAGGTGCAGGTGAACGTGGACGCGACGGCCATGCAGCAGGCGAACATCGGCGCCGGCTATATCAAGAACATCCTCACCGATCGCGTCGCCTCGTTCATTCACCGCACCGACTCGAGGGCCGAGGTTCCTCTGCGGATCGTCGTCCGCAAGGAGTTCAACCCCAACGGCGAGGCGTCGTGGTTCACCGCGATCGTCGCCCTCATCAACCAGATCACCACGCTCACCGTGGTCCTCACCGGGGCCGCGCTGATCCGGGAACGCGAGCACGGCACGATCGAGCACCTCCTCACGCTGCCGCTCGACCCCGTTCGAGATCGCCATCTCCAAGGTCTGGGCGAACGGCCTGGTGATCCTCCTGGCCGTGGCCGCCTCGATGGTCTTCGTCGTTCGCAGCCTCCTGGACGTCCCGATCGCCGGGTCGCTCGGCCTGTTCCTCTTCGGGGTCGTGCTCTACCTGTTCTCCGCCACCGCGCTCGGGCTCTACCTCGGAACGATCGCGCGCTCCATGGCCCAATTCGCACTGTTGATCATTCTCGTCGTCATCGTGCTGCAACTCCTTTCGGGCGGCAACACGCCGGTGGAGAGCCAGCCCCCTTGGATGCAGCGGCTGACGCTGTTCCTGCCCTCGCGCCACTTCGTCAGCTTCTCGCAGGCCATCATCTTCCGGGGTGCCGGGCTCGAGACCGTCTGGCCGCAATTCCTATCCGTCTCCGCCATCGGTCTCGCCTTCTTTGCCTTCAGCCTCCGACAGTTCCGGCAGTCGATTGCCGTGAACAAGTAGGTCTGAGGGTCGCAGTGCGCCGAGCGATCTTGGCCAGGCGGTCTCCTCGGGGGGCCGACCTCAGCCGTCGCGCCCCCGTGCTGTCCGTTCGGCCGCTGATAGGGAGAGGGTGATCCCGATCGCGGCGAACAGACACGCGGCGGAGTGGGCAAGCAGGCGAGACGCCCAGGTCAGCGAGATCGGCTCGACGGTTTTGTCCAGCGGGAAAGCGACGGCCCCGACGAGCTCGTACACGGCGGCGCCGACGATGGCTCCGAAGAGGCCTCCGAGGGCCGCCTGGAGGAGCCGGCGCCCGCGCTCGCGAGCTCCGAGGCCGAAGGCAAGCCCCGCCGCTGCGCCGGCAGATGCCCAGATCGCGGCGTGGATGAGGAGCGGGACAGTGATGTCCATCGACGCCATCTCTTGCCGGGCGTCCTGGAACCGATGGTAAAGCGGTACCATGGCCAACGTCGCGCGGCGCCGGCCGCGGCACCGAGCGCCAGGCCGACGACGCCGGCGACCATCGCCGATCGGACCGTCGACCGGGCGAGGCCGCCGGCCAGTCCGAGCGCCAGGCCCAGTATTCCGCCCATCAGGCCGTAGGCCAGAGTGGCGTTCTTGGTCTGGGTTGCCATCAGCTCCTCCGGCGACGCGATCGTCATCGGTCCGCCGGCCCCCTGGACGACGTGCGTCTTCGGAAGGAAGTGCTCCACGAACACCTCGCCGATCCCCCAGGAAGCCATCGCGGACAGGAATCCCGCCGCGAGAGCGAAGGCCCCGATCCGCGTCCCGCCCCGGGCGAGGGCCGTCGACACGTGCGCGGGGACGCCGCCCGCGGTCCCGGGGGACATCTCGCCGTAAATGCTCGATTCCGGAGTCGACATGGTCTTTGCCCCGAGGTCGCCCATGATCGGTTGATCGTTGCGTCGAACGGCTGCGCGACAGACCGACGAAGGCCCGCCCCCCGATTGGGGCAGGCCGTCGCCGAGCCTGGCCGTCGCGTGATCGACGTCAGTAGCTCTCGGAGCTGAGGACCTCGTTGTTGGCCCGGGTCCCGAGCCCCCACCAGGTCGTCCGGTTGACGGTGCTCTTGACGAACCGCACGCTCCCGTCGCAGAGCAGCGCATTGACGCCGCCGGCGTGGGCGCTCGAAGCGGCGATGGTGAAGCTGCTGTCGGGCCAGCAGTAGCTGCAGGTCCCGGCGCGGCAGCCGGCGTACTGGAAGAGCGAGTCGTTGGGTGTCTGGAGCACGTTGAACATCGAGAAACCCTCGGTGCCCATCGCCCAGCGCAATCCGATGATGTCGCCGATCTGGCCCGTGCCGCTGCCGGTCAGCTGCCACTGCCGCCAGATCGACATGCACGCCTGGAGCTGGCCGATCGTGCCGGCCGGATCCTGAAAGGCCTCGGCCACGGCTGGCCCGGGCACGCCGGAGGCCTGGAGGAAATTGCCCCGATAGGTGCTCGGCCGGGTGGCTCCGGCGTAGAAGGTCCCCTTGCCGTCGCCGGCCAGCCACTCCGAATAGGCGAGCGTGTTCGAGGCGCCATCGGTGATGTCACGCAGGCCGTAGGCGAGGCCGAACGTGAACGCGCCCGACGATCCGGTCGGCTTCTGGTAGCAGTCCCCCTGCGGCGGGACCGCGTTGGTCGTCCAGCCGGTGAGGTTGCCGGTGGTGGTCCCGAAGCAGGCCGCGTAGTTGTTGATGTTCTGACGGCCGGGTCCGGTGTTGGGGTCCGACGGGCAGAGGAACACGGCGATGACCCGGTCGACGGCCGTGCTGTTGATCGGCTGGGCCATCGACCCCTGCGGCGACCAGCCGAAGTTCGCCGCGCTGTAGATCGGAGACTGCTCGAGGAACCCGAGCATCATGCCCTGTGCGCTCCACGAGTCCCACATCGCGTAGTCGTAGCCGTTGGCGCAGTTCCCGCCCGTGGTGCTCTGCGGCTGGAATGCGGCGCCGGGCGGGAACGAGTTGTGGGTCGAGTGGTAGTTGTGCAGAGCCAGGCCGATCTGCTTCAGGTTGTTGACGCACTGAGACCGCCGGGCGGCCTCGCGCGCTGACTGGACGGCAGGCAGCAGGAGGGCGATGAGGACGGCGATGATCGCGATCACCACCAGCAGCTCGATGAGAGTGAAACCCCGACGGGACGGCGAGACCATGGAGCACCTCCGTTCGAAGACCGCTTGATGAGAGGGAGCCAACGTGGGTCCGGAAGACGGCGCGGCCGACGGGCGGCCCGATCCAGATCACTTTTTCGTCTGGTGCTGCTGCTTGTAGAAGTCGCCCGACGCCTGAAGCGACTTCTTGGTGGCCTCCTGGTTTACCGGCGAAGGGTTGCCGTCGGCCTTCTTCGAGTCGCACCCCGGGCCGGCGCACACGATCATCAAGGCGAGGCACGATAGCGGGAGGCGCAACACGACGTGAGGGGGCTTCATGAAGGAAGTCCTCCAGTGCGAGAGGTGGTTCGTGGAACGGCCCGCGGGAAGTGAAGTTGTCGGGCCGGCTGTAGATTGATCAGGTGACGCCAAAATGTAAAGGACAAAATCCTATCTTTTAATACCTTAAATCCTAACGAATTCTATCGTTGGTGTGTGTGACGGCGGTGCCCGTCACCGTCCCTGCGCGTCGAATCCGGGCGACCCGGGGCCGTTCCGGCCGGAGCCGGCCGCTGGGAAACCCGGAAGCGGGACCGGGTCCGAGCGGCCCTCCGTCAGGAGGTATCCGGCGCCGGAGTCCAGGTCGGCGAACCGGTCGATCCGCCCGGACGGCCACCTTACCTCGACTAGCGGGATCCGCGTGGCGTCGCCGAGCCCGAAATGGAGCCGGGGCTCCGAGGCCGACTGGAAGCTGCCCCCGCCGGCGCGGACGGCGCTCCGCGTGAGTCCCGTCCCTGTGATCGCGACATGGGCCCCGACGGCGTCTCGGTTCGACCCGGGCCCCTGGCCGACGAGCCGAATCGTCACAGAGCGACCGCCCGGCGTCCGGTTGTGGAAGTACGCGAGCGGAGTGTCCTGAGAAGCGACGAGCAGGTCGACGCGCCCGTCGTTGTCGAGATCACCGGCGGCCAGCCCTCGAGCGAGTCGGGGCACCAGCCATGGCGGCCCGGCCCGGCCGCTCGCGTCGGTGAGCCGCCCGCCCGGCCCGCCGAGCAGGAGTTGCGCCGGCATCTTCCACGGGGCCTCGGGCCTGAGGTCGTTGATGTGGCCATTGGCGGTGGCCAGGTCGAGATGCCCGTCGTCGTCGGCATCGAGGAAGGCGACGCCGAATCCCAGCGACTGCCGCGTGGGCGTCGTCAGGCCGCAGGCGGTCGAGGCGTCGACGAATGCGCCGCCTCCGAGGTTCCTGTAGAGCGTCGTCGACTCGCCGTAGAAGTTGGTCTTGGCCAGGTCCATAAGACCATCCCCGTCCAGGTCGCCGCAGGCAACGCCCATGCTCGCCTGGTAGCCACCGTCGGCATTGCTCGCGACACCCGACTCACGGGCGACCTCCTCGAACTTCATCCCGCCCAGGTTGCGGAAGAGGAAGTTCGCCGTCGTGTCGTTGGCGACGAACAGGTCGACGCGCCCGTCGCCGTCGAGGTCCGCCGCGACGACTCCCAGGCCCCGGCCGTCGCGGTCGACGATCCCGGCCGATTCGGTCACGTCGACGAACCGACCGCCGTCATTGCGGAAGAGATGGTCGGGCATCGACGGGAACTTTTGCGGGTGGCAGTACTGATACGGGGCGACCCCGTCGTAGCGTGGGCAGGCCTCGGGATGCTCCGCGTCCCACCTCAGGTAATGGCAAACGTAAAGGTCGAGGTCGCCGTCGTTGTCGAGGTCGGCGAAGGCGGCCGAGGTCGGCCAGTCGCGGTCCCCGCCCAGCCCGGCCGCCTCGGTGACATCACGGAAAGTGCCGTCGCCCTGGTTGTGGTAGAGGGCGTACGCTCGCCAGCGCGTGAGGAATATGTCGGGGAGGCCGTCGCCGTCGTAGTCGCCGATCGCGACACCGTGACCATAGCCTCGTGGCATCTCCGCGATCCGGGATCGGACGGTCGCGTCCTCGAAGGTCCCGTCCCCCTTGTTGTGGAAGAGCCGATCGCCGCCGCGATCGCGTGGGGCCTTCGGACGGGGTGGGAATTCGCCTCCCTGCACGCAGTAGACGTCGAGCCAGCCGTCGCCGTCGTAGTCGAGCAGCCCGACGCCGCCGCAGGTCGTCTCGGGCATGTGATGCAGGTCAGTCTTGCCGTTATCGAGCGTGAAGCCGAGCCCGACGGCCGCGGCGTCGTCGGTGAAGACGACGGCCCCGGCATGCGCCGACTCCGGCCTCGGGACCGCCTGGACTCCCGGGCGAATCTCGGCCAGCAGGGCTGCGAGCGTCGCACCAGGCGGGACGGCTGGCGCGCGCGACGGCCTCCGCGCGAGCGAGGGCCCGGATCGCCTCGGGATCGCCGGGGTGCCGGGCGAGGATCAGCCTCGCGGAGGACCCGGACCTCGACCCGACGATGCAAGATCTCCGCCAGTGCCGCCAGCCGCTCGGCCCGCGCCGGGGCGTCCGGCAGGAAGAGCAGCGTCTGATACTCGTCCTTCGCCGCATCGAGTCCGGCCTTCTCGGCGCGGAGGCGCGTCGCCTCGGGAACGTCGCCGGCCTTGTGGGCCAATTCGGCCAGTCGCTCGAGGGCCCGGAGATCGTCCCGGACGAGGTCGCGAAGTCCCGCAAGGGCCCGCCGCTCGACCTCGGCGTCGCCGGCACGCTGGGCGAACCAGGCCCGTAGGCGGAGTACCTCGTCCGGCCCAAGGGCGTCCGTCGGCAAGCACCGGAGGGCCTGAGCCGCACGCGCAGGGTCGCCCGCGGCGACCGCCAATTCCAGTCGGCCACGGACGACCGCCTCGTCATTCGTTCGACTCGCCTCGCACCGCCGGAGCCAGCGATCGGCCTCGTCGTACTTCCCCATCCGGGTCGCCAGATTGCCCAGGCCCAGCCAGACGCGGTCATCCTCCGGCGCCGCCGCCGCCGCGAGCGACAGGGCCTCGCGAGCCCGCTCGAACGGGTAGGGGTTGAGCGAGTCGACCTGCGCCATCTCCCGGAGCAGAGCGATGGGGTCGGGATAGCGACCCGACCTCTCGCGCACAAGGCGACTGGCTTCGCGGAAGCGACCCTCGATCTTGAAGAGATGGACGAGCGTCTCGGCGGCCTCGGTCGCATGGGAGCCCGTCTCGCCGAGCGCCCGAGTCATCAGAGGCTCGGCGGCCGCAAGCCGATGTTGTTGCAGCTCCAACCGGGCGAGCTCGACCGCCGCCCGCCCCGCGAACGCCGAGCCCCGCGGCACACCCTCCCACGCGGCGCGGGCGCCTTCCGGCCGGCCGAGTGCCCACTCGACGACCCCCAACCGGTATCCGGCCTCCCCGTCGCCTGGCCTCCGCCCCGCGACCCAGGCCAGCATCGGTCTCGCCCGGTCGAATCGGCCCCGCGAGAGCTCGGTCCTCGCCTCTGACAGCACGAACCGGCACCGCACTTCCTCGATGGCGAGAAGCGCCGACCCCGACGCAATTAACGCCCCGAGCAGGACACATAGGCCGAGCACGACCCGGCGCCGAGGCGGCGCGCTTCCGCGAGTTCTCATGTCCGTTACTGGTTGCCGAGAAATGAGAGGACTAAGTCAGATCACCTCCGATCCTACGCGAAGTCGTCCTCGGATCAACCGATGACCGTCGGGCCGACATCGACCGGTTGAAGGACTTCTGTGGAAATCGTGCTGCCGGGCTCCTATCTAAATAAACGAGAGCTTTTCGGCCGGGCGAGGCTCTACGCTTCCCGGCCTTCGATGGGGCGAACTCCCCGGGGCCAGGTTGCCCAGGGAACTGTGTGGGCGCCGCCCATTGTGCAACCGCGGGGCAGAAGACCCACGGCGATGATCTCCGCAAGGTCCATTTTCCCTGGCATCCTTGGTTCGGGCAACGAGTCGCGGTCGTCGAGATCATCCGTCGCGGCGATTGGCCGCTCGCCCGCTGCTGGCCCGCGGGCGACCTGTCCGGGCGGTTGATCGAGCTACCGCTCTGGATGCTCGACCGGGCCACCTGCCTGCCCATGCGGCTGGCCGACGCGCCGATCGTCACCGCCGACGCCTTGCGACGTTTGAAGGACATCCTGGGCTCGACCCGGGGCGGCCCCGACACGGGCGCGGTACAGGATCGGCATCCCCCTTCCTCGCGAGGAGATGCCGATGAGACGAATCACGAAGCCCTCGAAACCCGCCCAGCTGAGCTGTTCCGCGAGCCTCCCATGACGCCGGCATGGGAGCAGCTGCCCCACGACGCGCGACAACGGGCGCAGTGGATTGTCGCCCGACTCCTCCGGCAGCACCGCCGCGAAGACGCCCCCGGGCGGGGAGGTGCGCGATGAGTGAGAAGCTCCGGCCCCAGCACGTGCGGGCGGACGCAGTCCTACAATTCGAATCGCGGCCGTCCATGAGCGGCCGCGGTCCGCCCATTCCCCGCGAATCGAGCCTCGGGCTCACCAAGGGAGAATGCCACATGAAAACCGACCCGATCAGATCCCGCCCGATGCCCTATCCACCCTCGACGAGATCAGACGCATCCAGGCTGATCGCGCACACCGGGATGCGCGGAGGATGTCCTTCATCGAGGGCGTGAGGAACGTCGTCCATGCTATCGAGAGCGGTTTCCACATCGAGACGCTGATCTACAGCGAGAAGCAGCTGATCGTCCCCATCGCCCGCGGCCTGGTCCCGGACCGATGCCGGACGGGAACGCCGACGCTCGGCGTGTCTCCCGAAGCCGTCCGCCAGGTTTCCATCACGCCTCGCGCCTCCGGCGTTGGCGCCATCGTCGCCCGGCGATGGTCGCCGCTGCACGGCGCCTCGCCGAAAACCGGGCTTTTGGGGTCATGTTCGAAGCGGTCCGTTCGGAGGACAACCTTGGGAGCCTGATCCGTACCTCGGAGGCCGTCGGGGGCGCCGGGTTCATCCTCGTAGGGCCTCGGGTCGACCCCTACGCTCAAGCGGTCGTCCGCACCTCCATGGCGGCGGTCTTCCGTGAGGCCTTCATCCGGACGGACGACCGGAGCCTCAGAAACTGGGTCCGCCGCCGCCGCCGTCGCGTCATCGGTGCCTCGGCCGGCGGGTCGGCCGACCTCCACGGCTTTAACTATCCCCGGCCGACGATCCTCGTCCTGGGCGAGGAGCGGCAGGGTCTCTCGCCGGTCCAGTGCGGCCTCCGTACCGACCTCGTCGGCATCCCGATGACCGGCTCAGCCGACTCGCTAAATCTCGCCGTGGCGGGAAGCCTGCGCATGTACGAGGTGTACCGTGCCAGGTCGGCCCGGCGTGGAAGGCTGCCCTTGTCCACGAGCGCAGCGAGTCGCTAGCTATCCTCTATCCGGCCGATCACGGCGCCGGCCTCATCCCAGCAGCCGGTGCACGTCCATCAACTTGGCGGCGATGTCGATCTCCTGCACGCAGGCGGGCAGGCAGTCGCCGCAGCCGACGCAGGAGGTCCCATTCCGCGTCAAGGCGGCGTATTCCTGCTTCGCCCGGTCGAGATCGAGGTAATCCCGGGCGTACCGCTCGTACCGGAAGACGTCCGCGATCGCGATGTGCTCGGGGCAGGCGGAGACGCACTGGGCGCACAGCAGGCAGGTCAGCCCCTTGTTGTACCCGGAGAGCAGGCCGAGCGTCGCGCGGTCCTGCGGGCCCATCGCCAGGCCGGCGGCCGCGCCGGTGTTCTCCCGGAACTGGTCGGAGTTCTTGGTCGCGATCACCGCCCCGGTGAGGTTCTCGTTCGACTTGAGCCACCTGACCATCGCCGCGGCGGGGGAGCTGCCCTGGTATTTCGGATCCGCCATGAGCTTCCTGAACTTCTCATCTTGCGCCGCACGCCCCACGCCGCCCATCGTCTTCATGGCGATCGTGGCGATGTCCTTCTTCTTCGCCACGGCGATCCATTCCTGGACTTCCTTGCGATCGTTGAAGGTGTAGAAGAACTGGGTCGCGTCGTAGGGCCGATGGTCCGCCAGGTAGTCGAGGATCTCCCAGGCCATGCCCCCACCGATGTTGTTGTAGTGGTGCTGGGAGATGGCCAGGTGCTTGACCAGCCCCTCCTTCTTGAGCCGCTCGAACGCCCGGACCATGCCGGGGTTCTGCTTCACTTCCTCCACGGAGTGATAGCCGAAGTGGAACTTGAAGACGTCGTAGTAACCGACCCCCGACGCCTTCAGGCGATCCTTGACGAACTGGTAGTGCTGCTCCTCGTTGATCTTGCCGCGCGTGTGGTCCCCGTTCACGCGGTCGACGACGCACTCGAGGTAATACGACTCCCTCGGCTGGCTCTTGAGGGCGGGCGGGAGCGTGTCGGCGGTCCACCTCTGGGCCTTGTGCCAGTAATTGACCCCGGCGTTCACCGCCCTGGGGATGAGCTCCTTCGGCCAGTCGGACGCGCCGACGAGCCAGCCGATCTCCAGGCCGGTGCGGCCGTATCGCCGCCTGGGCAGCTTTTCGGGGCCGGCCTTATCATCGGCCATGACCGGCAGGTTGGCGATGCCGGCCGCGGCCACGCCCGTCGCCCCGAGCCGCATCATGTCCCGACGAGAGAGGTCCTGCGCGCCGTCGGACATGGCCGTGCCCCTTTTCCTCTGGAGGTCGAACATGGAAAGCGGCTCGGCTCCCGCCACGAAGTCAGTCTACCGGGCGAGCGGCGGCGGTCAACGACCCAGTCGGCACTCGTATAGTGGAGCGGACAGCCACCCCGGAGAAGACCCGACGGCGGCTCAGGGCAAGCTCGTCCAGGAGATCAAGGATGCTTATGCCGAGGTCAACAGCGACGGCGAGGTCTACAAGAACGCCGGCATCCGGGAGGAATTCCTCGACGCCCGCCTCGAGGAAGTCAAATGGGGCGTGGTGCTCTACCGGCTGAAGGAGCAGGCCCGCGAGTTCTTCCGCGTCGGCCTGAAGGAGCTCAGGGAAGTCGTCGATGGCCTAGGCATCGAGAGTACGTGGACGATGGAGAGCGAGGCGAGCCAGTATCGGGAGACGGTTGCCCTGGAAGCCTCCATGCGGTCGAACCCTGAGGTGCGGCGGAAATGGCTGTCGGATCAAGCTACTTTCAGCTTTGACGCGGACGACTCCGAGGACGCGGAGCAGGAATTTGAGGAGGCGGGAGCGTAGAGCGAATTAGGGAAAGTTGTGACGGTCGGCGAGAAACCGGTTCTCCCGCGGGTTGTGTGACGTCTCTTGGTATGATGGGCAGCGCTTCAGGATGTCGGCTGCGGCGCATCAGGATGGCCCATCATGGACGTCTCCGAGCTGCTCCCGCGGGATAGCGGGCTCGTCGTTCGCGACCTGATCGAAGGCCCCGGTGACGCGCGAATCGAAGCCGAAACCGGCGGTTGCTCCGCCGATTGCCCCCGATGCCAGGTCCGATCGGATCGGGTCCATGGCCGGTACGTCCGGGCCGTCGCCGACCTGCCCTGGCGGGGCCGGCAAGTCCGCGACCGCATCCACGTCCGGCGCTTCCGGTGCGGCAACCCTTGGTGCCCGCCGCGGACCTTCGCCGAGCGCGTGCCCGCCGTCGCCGATCACGCCCAGTCGACGAAGCGCCTCGCCGAGGCGCAGCTCTCGATCGGCTTCGCCCTCGGCGGCGAGCCGGGCTCGCGCCTGTCGCGGCGGCTCGCGATGCCGACCAGCCCAGACGCCCTGCTGCGTCGCGTCAGGGCCGCCGGCTCGGAACCCCGGCCGACGCCCCGCGTCCTCGGTGTCGATGACTTCGCCTTTCGCAGGGCGTCGACCTTCGGCACGATCCTCGTCGACCTGGAACGTCGATGCGCCGTCGCCCCCCTGCCGGATCGCGAAGCCGCCACCCTGGCGCGCCGGCTGCGCGAGCATCCCGGCGTCGAGGTCGTCAGCCGCGCCCGGGCCTCGGCCTACGCCCGGGCGGCGCACGAGGCCGCACCCGATGCGGTCCAGGTGGCCGATCGCTGGCACTTGCTGGCGAACCTGCGGGACGTCCGCGAACGATCCCTCCACCGTCGCTCGGTCGCCGTCCGCGGCCTCCTGCGCGATCCGACACCCGGGGATGCGCCCGTGCCGCGGCCGCCCGAAGAGTCGATGCCGGAAACCCGCTCGGTGGCATCGGAGCAGCGGCTCGCGCGGTTCGAGCGCGTCCGACGCCTGCACGCCGGCGGGATGTCGCTGCGGCATCGCCCAGGCCCTCGACCTGAATTACCAGCCGGTCGAGCGTCACGTCCGGCTGCCGGAGCTCTTCGCAGATCCACCGGGAGTTGCAGGGCCGGGGATGCCGCTGCGGCAAGACCCTCGTCAAGGACTACCTCCGGCGGCTGACGGCGGAAGACGCCCGCCCGCTGTCCCCGCAGCACGCAGACGTCCGCCGAGAGCGACCCGCGTTGGTTTCGCTCCGGCGACTCGCTGTCGCGGCCGTCCGCCGCACAGACGAGCGCTCGACCGAGGAGCGAGAATGGTTGGGGCGACTCCGGGGCGGTGGTAGTGGTGAGATCCACGAGGACCTGGAGTTGGCCGAGGACTTCGCGTCGCTCGTCCGGGGCCGCCGCCCGGCGGCGCTGAGCCCATGGCTCGGGCGTGCCGAGCGGGGTACCGTCGCGGAGCTGCGCTCCATTCGCGAGCCGTTTGCGGCGGGATGAGGCGGCGGTCTGCGCCGGGATCGCGCTCGAGCGGAGCAACGCGCCCACGGAAGGGCAGGTGAACCGGTTGACGCTGGTGAAGCGGTCGATGTACGGTCGGGCCGGGTTCGACCTGCTGCGGGCGAGGGTGTTGAGCGCGGGACAGTCAGAAGACGCACCAGACGACTTGGGGACCTTCGCAGACACTCCGTTCACACAAGTTGCGGGAGAACCCCGGAGGCAAGGCGCCGCGGTGTCCGGCGAGCACTCGGGTTCGGGCCGAGCGGCCGGCCCCGGGACTAACCGGGCCCGGGCGATGGACTTCATGAGCGACACGCCCTCGGGTGGCCGGCGGATCCGAATACTTACGGTCCTGGACGTCATCACGCGACGGAGCTGGCGCTGTGCGCGGGCTTCCGCTTTGGCAGTGAGCAGGTGGTCAACCTCCTGCCGTCGCTTGCCTCCGAGCGGGGGGCGCCCGGGAGCACTGGGCGGAGGACGGCCCGGAGTTGACCGGCGGCTCGCTGGACCTGTGGGCGTACTTCAACGGCGTGACCCTGAGTTTCAGCCGTGACGGGAAGCCGACCGACGATGCGTTCATCGAGGAGCTCCACGCGCGGCTGCGCCACGTGTGCCTGGGCCGATCCCGGTCCTTGTGCCTGGAGGACTCGCACGCGAAGATCGAGGCGTGGAAGGTGGAGTCCAACACCGAGCGTCCGCACGGCACCCTGGGCGACCGAGCCCCCGGGGAGTTCGTCTGGAGATGGGCCGGGCGGCCGGCCGAAATCCGCGTCGGAATTCGCGTAGCCCCCGGGCCAGGGTCGGGAAGCGGAACAGTCCCCTCCGGAGTCCCCCCTGCCTGGACTCGAACCGGGCACAGTGGCAGTTCGTCTCCGCGAGAGATCGCGCCTTCCAGGTGTCGAATTGTCGGTCCCAGAGCCAGAATCACGTTCCCGTGGGTCCCGGCCTCCGGGCTCGCACGGTCGGGGCCGAGTCACGACGCTCGACGTCGCGGGGCACGGCTGAAGAGAGCGGGAGCTCGCGCCATGACCCATTCGGATTCGGAAGTCGATCCGCTCGACGACGTAGCTGAGGAGTTCGCCGATCGTTATCGCCGGGGCGAACGGCCCTCGCTCAGTGATTATGCCACGCGCTACCCCCAGCACGCCGAGCGAATCCGGCGGCTTTTCCCGGCGCTCGTGGGAATGGAGCAGCTCGGTGCCGCGGTGCAGCAGTCCGGCGGACCGGTCGCTGATGGCGCCGACTTGGGCAGCTTCGTCGGAGGAGTCCTCGGCGAGTACCGCATCGTGTCCGAAATTGCCCGCGGCGGTATGGGCGTGGTTTTCGAGGCCGTGCAGGAGTCGCTCGGCCGCCACGTCGCACTGAAGGTGTTGCCGTCTCACGACCTCGTCCGCGAAAACCGGCTGGAGCGGTTCCGCTACGAAGCGCGTGCCGCGGCGCGGCTGCATCACTCGAACATCGTACCGGTCTTCGGCGTCGGCGAGTGTGACGGCGTTCATTATTACGCCATGCAGTATATCCGCGGGCAGAACCTGGAGGCGGTCCTCCAGGAGGTCCGTCGGCTCCGCGGAGGACCGGCCGACCCGGGGGGATCAACGCAGTGCCGATCGGATCTCGGCGTCGGCCTCGCTCGCGGCCTGATCTCGGGCGAGCGACAGCCCGGTTCGGACACGATTCAACGGTCGCGGCGCAAGACGGAGGTCGTTTCCGGCGGACAGGTCGCCCCGCCGCTCGCGTCTCCGCCGGCCGTCGTCGAGGCAAGCGCGTCGACAAGCAGCTCGGAGCTGGCCAGTCAGCCCGAGCTTCAATACGTCCGAAGCGTGGCGCGTATTGGCGTCCAGGTGGCCGACGCCCTGGCCTACGCCCACAACCAAGGCATCCTGCACCGTGACATTAAACCGGCCAACATCCTGCTCGACGCCGAAGGCGTGGCCTGGGTGACCGACTTCGGGCTGGCCAAGGCCGATGATTCCATGGAATTGACGACCCAGGGCGACATCGTCGGCACGCTGCGGTACATGGCCCCGGAACGGTTCCGCGGCCGCGCAGATCGTCGGAGCGATGTCTACGGGTTGGGACTGACGCTCTACGAGATGCTCACGCTCCAGTCCCCTTTCGGGACCGGCGACCGCGCCTGCTGACCGAGCGGATCCTCCATTCCGATCCGCCACGCCCGCGCCGGGTCGATCCGCGAATCCCGCGTGACCTTGAGACCATCGTCTTGAAGGCGATCGCGAAGGAGTCCGGACGCCGCTATGACGATGCCTCGGGGCTGGCTGATGATTTGCGTCGTTTCCTGTCCGATCGCCCGATTCGGCGCACGCCGTACTCCGCCATGGGAGCATGGCTGGCGGTTCTGCCGGCGCAACCCGGCGCTGGCCATCTCGGGGGCGCTCGTCGTCTCGCTACTGTCCGTGATCCTGATCGTCTGGGCGGGGTGGACCGCCAGCCTCGATGCCCAGCTGAGGCACACCGCCGACGCGCGGCGGTCCGAGCGCGCGGCGCGGAGGGATGCGCTCGAGAAGCTCTGGCGCTCCTGACCTGGCCCGGGCCCAGGCGGGCCGTTTCGGCTGGCGTCCGGGCCAGCGCCTCGACGGCCTCGAAGCCCTGGGGCAGGCCGTCGCGATCGCCCGCTCGGTCGAGGCGCCGGCGGCGAGCTTCGACGAGCTCCGAGACGAGGCGATCGCCTGCCTCGCCCTCCCCGACCTGCGCCCCGGCGGGATCGCCTTCGATCGGGCCGCCGACGCGATCAAGCCGGTCTTCGACGGCGCGTTCGATCGCTATGCGCGCGTCGGGCCGGACGGCGCGATCACCGTAGTCCGCAGGGGCGACGCCAGGCCGATCGCGCGGCTGGCCGACCTCGGCGGCACGCCGGAGCGCCTCTGGATGGGCCCGGACGGACGGCACCTGGCGGTGGCGCTGGCGAACCAGTTACAGATATGGGACGTCGCTGCGCGGCGGGTCGCCTTCACGCGCCCGGGTAAGGCCGTCCGCGTGGAGTTCGCCGCCGACTCGCGCCGGGCGGTGATCGGCCTTGCGGACGGCACGGTGCTCGTCACCGAGGGACGCGAGCTCGCGTCCTTCGCCCCGGGCTACACGCCGTCGCTCTTCGCGCTCAGCCCCGACGGGAAGCAGGTCGCGATTACCGACGAGCGCCGCGACATCGGGGTCCAGCTCTGGACCATCGAGCCGGCCAGGAGGACCGCCACGCTGAAGCTCGCCCAGGGCGGGCCGGCGTGTGCCCTCGCCTGGAGCTCGCAGGGCGATCGGCTGGCGATCGGGTCGCGCAACGCCAGCACCGTCGAGATCTGGGACGTGGCCGGGCGCCATCCCATCGCCACGCTCGAAGGGCATGCCCAGCAGGTGAGCGCGCTGGGTTTCCACCCCGACGGCAACCTGGTGCTGACGCAGTCCTGGGACGGCTCGGCGCGGCTCTGGAATCTCGCGACGGGCAAGACGGTCGTCCACTGGCCCAGCTCGATCGAGGACATGCACTTCAGCCGAGACGGCCGGGCCTGCGGCTATGCAGAGGTCGCCGGGAAGGTGCGGCTCCTTGAAGTGGAGGCCGGGCCGGAGTATCGCACGCTCGCCGGGCGGACGCCGGCCGTCCGGGCCGATTACTACCGCGCCGACATCGGCGACGACAACCTGCTGGCCGTCGGCATGGGCGAGGGCCTCCGCCTCTGGGACCTGGGCTCAGGCCGCGAGCTGGCGTTCCTCCCGATCGGCCTCACCACGTCGGTCGGCTTCATCTCGGTGCACGGACACCGCTCCCTCCTGACGTGTGGCGAATCAGGGCTCCAGCGCTGGCCGATCGTCGATCACGGGGGCACGCCGCGCCGGCTGCGCATCGAGTCGCCCCACGGCATCCGCTTGCCCGTGGACCCGACCGTCGTGTCCGTGGGCACCGATCGCCGGACCGCGATCGTCTCGGCCGAGGAAGCGGGCGTGGCGGTCATCCTCGATCTCGACACCGAATCCGTGCGTTGCACCCTCTCTCCGCACCCCTTCGTGAGCGCGGGCGTCCTCAGCCCCGACGGCCGATGGGCCGCGACCTCGGGCTGGCACTCCCCGGACGTGAAGGTCTGGGATGCCCACACGGGCGCACTGGCCAAGGAGTTCACGACCGGCGCGCCCAACGCCGCGTACTTCTCTCCCGATAGCCGGACGATGGTCGCGAGCCTGGCCGGCACGTATCGGCTCTACGACTTGCCATCGTGGCAGCTTGCGCGCGAGCTGCGCTGCGCGATCCCGTCATTCCCGGGGTGGGTCGCCTTCTCGCCCGATCGCCGGCTCGTCGCTCTCGAGATCTCGCCTGCTGTCGTCCACATCATCGACGCCGCGACCGGCGAGACCTGCGCACGGCTGGAAGACCCGGACTCCGGACGGGCGCGATGGCTCGGCTTCACGAGCGATACCGGTCGATTGGTCACCGTCACGCCCTTTTCACGCGCGGTCCACGTGTGGGACATCCGGCAGATTTCCCGCCAGCTCGCGAATCTCGGCCTGAACGACGGACGCCTGGCGTCGGCGACGGACACGGGCTTCGTGCCCGAGAACGATTCCGTGATTGAGGTCTCTACCGACGTCTCCGCGATGATCAAGCCGGTCGTTGAGCAGAAGGCACGCGCCGCGATCGCCCGGAGTCAGCAGGCCGTGGCCGCCAGGCCGGGGAGTGCGGGCACTTGGAACAACCTGGCCTGGGCCTACCTGACTGCACCGGAGCCGTTGCGCGACCCGGCGCAAGGGCTCGCGATGGCCGAGAAGGCTGTGCGCCTCGATCCGACGGACCCTGCCTACCGCAACACCCTCGGCGTGGCCTATTACCGCGCGGGCCGATACCGCGACGCGATCGACCTGCTGCGCTCCAACGTCGAGGCCGAGCAAGACCGCGCACTCGTGTTCGACCTCTGCTTTCTCGCGATGAGCCATCAGCAGCTCGGGGAGACGCCCACGCGCGGGAATACCGCAGCCTCGCCCGGCGATGGATGCGCTTCCAGAACGTGCTAGCGCCCGAAGACCATCACGAGCTCGCAACGATCTGGCAAGAGATGGAGGCGACACTCGCCCGATGACGGCGGGTGCCTGGGGTCGAGCCGGAGACGAGCCCCCAGTCCGAGGCCATCGCGCCGGGAACTCGCCTCCGGCTCGACCCCAGGCACCCAGCCCCGAGGTCCCCAGGTCTTCAACAGGGCAAGAATCGGCGTGAGGCCCCCGGGGTTCCCCGCGCCGAGCGAACCCGGCGCGCCGGGTCGGGCGGACCCGAGGCCCCGCGCCGAGCGAACCCGAGCGGCCGCCTTTCGTTCGCCCCCGTGCAGTTTAGCGCGCCGGCAGACGCACGAAGGCGAACGCCGGCGGGCAGAGCGGGATTGGCTTTGTTTCGGCGGGCGGGAATTGGCTTCGTTTCGCAGGCGGGAAATTGGCTTCGTTTCGTCGGCCAGCCGGCGGGATTGGGTTCGTTTCGCACGCCGGGCTCGCCCCGTCGAGTCGGTCGGCACGACTGCCGGGCTCGATCGGCCGGGTGGGCGAGGCCGGCCGCCCAGCGCGAGAGAGAAGGGCCCGTACGGGGCCCCGGGGCCGGCCACCGATCGCCGACGATCAGGGCCAGTCACCCGACCCGCCCCGGCCCCCTCCTGACACACCTTCTGAGGGCGGCACAGCCCTCGCGATTTTGATCATCTTTGAAAATAACGGTCTCGCATCCCGCGGCGCCGGGTCATCTCTGAAGTGCGGGGCGGCGATGTCATCGTCGCTCGGGTCGAGGCGAGACCTTGCCGAAGCTGATCTCGCGTGCCTCCCGAGTGAATGTCGCGCCGTGCGTTGCTCTGCGCCGACTAGCACCCGGGACCTCTCCCCATGATTCGCACCAGCACGCGCCGAATGACCGGATATCGATCACCCTTGCCCAGGCCGGAGACGGACTTCGCGCCGTCCCCCCCCGTCGCCGTCGCCGGCCTGGGCATCGCCCGCGACTCGAGCCGCTCGAGGCTCGGATCGCGCTCGATGCGTCGTCCAACCTGACCGCGCTCAAGGGTGCGGCGAGCGCGCTGGGCAGCTTCGCGGCGAGCCTCGCGGCGGGGCCGCTGAACGAGGACCTGCCCATCCTGAGCGGGGGCGCCTCGGCGCTCGGCCAGATCCTGGGCCTGACGTCGAGCTTCGGCTCCGTCGGAACGGACCTCGGCCAGATCGACACGACGAGCGTCGCCACGGCGGCCGACCCGAAGGCCGCGCTGCAATCGGAGCTGGGCTCGGCGTTCACGGTCCTGGAGGTGAGCGATACCCAGGTGCTCGTTAGTTACACGCAGAACATCACCGGCGGCCCCACCGTCTCCGCGGCGACCGATCTTGCTGATTTCTTCGGCAGCAATCAGGCCAGCGACTATCTCTCGAAGATCGCCTCCCTGTCGGGCTCGGCTTCCGTCCAGTTCGCGCCGGGACGAAGTTCACCGTGACCCTGGGCGCGAATGCCTCGGGGCTCTTCGTGAACCCCGGCTCGCTGTTCACGACGCCCGACCTCTCGGCGAACTTGAACGTGAACGGCCAGGTCGGCGTCGGCCAGATCGGGTTCAACGTGAACCTGAAGGGCACGGGGTCCGTCGACCTCAAGGGCGTGAACCTCGCGGTCAACCAGACGATATCGGGCGCGTCGCTCGGCAATGTGGGCCAGGCCGCCGCGCTGACGATCGGTAACGGCTCGCAGGCGACGCTCACCGGCGACTTCCAGGCGGTCGTGCTCGGCACGCCGCTCCTGGATTGGGGGCCGACCCTCACGTGGGCATTCTCCTCGAACGGCGCTCCTCAGGCGGCCCAGCTCAGCATCCCCTCGGCCGGCTCGGGCGCGCCGAACTTCCTCGACGCGTCCTCGGTCGAGACGGCGTTGACGGACTCGATCACGGGCGCGCTGGGCCTGAGCCAGTTCGACGCCCTGCTCAACCCCCTGGCCGGCGCCCCGTCGGGGCTGTCAGACTTCATCGGCTTCGTGACCGTCTTGCTCCAGGGCGGCATGGACTCGCCCCAGCTCGACCCCGAGAGCGGGATCCAGGACGTGCTGAAGGACGGCACGTTCCAGCTCGCCAGCGGCAGCGACCTCATGAACATCGTGATGGGCAAGCCGGGGAACCTGGTGACGTACAGTCACCCTGACTTCACGTTCCTCGAGATCACCCCCGACGCCCCCTCGATCAGCATTCCGGCGTTCTCGATCCTCGGGATCCTCAATGGCACGTTCGAGGCGGCCGCCGCGTTTCACTTCACGGGCACGGCGGCCATCGGCCTCGGGATCGACACGTCGGGCGTGTACGTGGACACCGCGGCGACGCACGTCAGTTTCAGCGCCGGCGTGGGCGCCGGCGTCGGACTCGGCCTGAACGTGGCGGGCATCGACGATCCCGGCAAGGTGCTGGTCGGTCCCGACATCACGACGACGGCCACGCTGAGCCTCAAGGACACCTCGGGCGGGGCGAACAAGGCCCGGCTGGGCGACCTGGTCGCCGGGCTCGACCCGTCTCAGGGCCTTTCGAACCTGGGGTCGTGGCTCCAGAAGGACCTGGACCTGAAGATCGACGTCGCCGGATCGATCGACCTGACCTTCGTCATCAACACGCCGATCAAGGGCGTCATCACCGCCCTGCCGGAGCCCGTGAGCGAAGTGCTCGAACCCTTGGCCCAGGGGTTCGGCGAGGTGATCGACTTCCTGTCGGGGGCCGTCGAGACCGTCTGCGACGTCGCCGAGGATGTCCCGATCTTCGGCGGCCTGATCAAGAAGCTGGTCAACTGCCACGACGTGAAAACCGTCGCGCAGATCGCCTTCGGCGAGTACGTCGCGTTGCTGGTCCCGCTCGCCGATAAGCTCGGCGCCGACCCGACCAAGACGGCGCTCTCCTCCGACGGGCAGTCCGCCAACCTGGTGTGGACCTTCCCGGTCGTGAACTTCGAACAGGACCTGAACTCCAGCCAGATCACCTCGGGCACGAGCGCCGCGAACAACCCGAACGCATCCGACCCCAGCGACTTCATTCAGTACAACGTCAGCGGTTCGACGTTGACAGTCACCGGGGCCGCGGGGACGGACAACGTCCAGCTCATCAATCTCGGCGGCGGCAAGGTCGAGCTCCTCCGCTCGGGCGCCGATCCCAACAAAGTCTCTCGCACGGACCCGACGCGCGTGTTCTCGGGCATCACGCAGGTCAACGTCACGATGAACGACAGCGCGGGCACCACCGACTCGTTCGTCATGGACCCGACGCTCAACATCGACGCCACCGTCACGGGAGGGGCGGGCGACGAGACCATCAAGACCGGCGCCGGCAACGACACGGTCCACGGCGGCCCGGGCACCGACACGATCGACGGCGGGGACGGCAACAACGTCCTCTACGCGGGATCGGGGAAGACGACCCTGATCGGCGGGGCCGGGCGCGACGAGCTCCGCGCCGGCTCGGGAGGCGACCTGCTCGAAGCCGGCTCGGGCACCGAGTTCCTCTACGGCGGCTCCGGCGACGACCGGCTGATCGCCGGCGCCGGCACCGACGAGCTGCACGGCGGCGGCGGCAATGACACCTTCATCGCGGGGTCGGGCCCGTGCACCATGGACGGGGAAGGTGGCTCGAACGACACGGACACGTTCACCGGCGGCTCGGGCACCGTCACGATGAACGGGGGCCAGGGGAGCAACATCTACTACTGCGGCACCGGCACGACGATCATCAAGGGCGGGCCCGGGTCCGACCTGATCTACTGGGACGCCGGCGACGGCAACGCCACGATCGACGGCGGTGCGGATTCCTCCAGCGACACGATCGATCGTCTCCAGATGCGCGGCGCACCAGGGCTGAATGACTTCACCGCGAGCGCGAATGGTGCCGGCGTCACGGTCGCGGCGCCGGGGGCGACGGTCAATGGCACGAACATCAACGTCCTCAACATCGACGGCACCGGCGCCGCGGGGACGACCGTGATCAACGACCTGTCGGGGACGACGATCCAGGCCGTGGGCCTCAACCTCGACGAGGTCGGCAATCCGGATGGGCTCCAGAGCCAGATCATCCTGAACGGCCCGAGCTCGCCGCGCACGATTAACGTCGGAGAGTTCACGGCGCAGGGGAACGTGGTCGCCAACGGCACGGGTAGCGCCGTGAGCGGCCAGGTGATGCTGATCACCGGGCTCGGCCCGACCGTGCTCGCCTCGAACGATGACAACGCCGTGACCATGAACCTCGGCGGCGGCGGGAATACCGTCGGCATCAACCTGCAGACCCTGCACGGCTCGCTGGCCGTCCACGGGAGCGCCGGGGGCGACACGTTCAACGTCCAGGGCGTGAGCGGGCCGACGACGATCACCGACAAGTCGGCCGCGAGCACCTACAACATCGGCAGCCACGCCCCGGGCACCGGCGGCGTGCTGACCACGATCGCCGCGGCCTTGACGATCGGCGGCGGCGGCGCCGACACCATGAACGTGGACGACACCGGCGCCACGACGCCCCAGTCGGGCACGCTCACCGGGACGACGCTGACCGGCTTCGGGATGTCATCGAGCGGCATCGCTTATGCGGGGCTCGCGGCCCTGAACCTCAAGCTCGGGTCGGGCGGCAATACCCTGACGATCAACGTCGACGCGACGCACGACCTCCCCGCGAGGACGACGATCGACGGCGGCGCGGGGCCGAACAATCGGTTGATTGCCCAGTTCCAGCAGGACTTCAACGGGGTGCTCACGCTGACCGCCTTCCCGACGTCGACGATAGGGATCGGGCGCGACTTCAACGGCACGTTGTCCGACTCGGCACCGGGGAACATCCAGAGCCTGACCGTCGGCCACTCGGTCACGGCGACCGGGAGCCTGACGGCCGGCAATATCACGGCGATGACGGTGGGGCCGAATGCGCTCGCGCCCGGGGACGACCTGGCTGGCCGGATCGTCGTGACCGGCACGTTGACCGATCTCCGCGTCGCGGGAGGCACTCCCGGCACGATCACGGCGGGTCACATCGGCACGGTCCGGGTGTACGGCGGCTACGGCCCGCTCGTCGCACAGGTCATGGAAGGGGGAATCGAGCGGAGGATCGAGCTCGCGGTGCCCGCGCTGCCGTACCCGCTGGCCGTCCCCCCGCCGAATCCTTCGCCCGCCGCGTCGCCCGCGGGCGTCACGGTCCAGTATGTCTACGAGTCGGGTTTGCTAACCAATCCACAGCTCACGGCGCGCATCACGAACGGCGGCGGTAGCTCGCAGCCCGATCAGTTCGACGTCAGCCTGGTCGTGTGGAACGACCGCGCCAAGTTCAACCTGGCAAGGCTCGACGCGAGCGGCGTCTCGGGCGTACGCAACGTGGCGGTCGAGGGGGACTTGCTGTCGAGCGTCAGCCCGACGGCCAGGGCGTTCTTCGTCCTCCCGGGCGGCACGACGGACGCTTCACCCGCGGGCGTGTACCTGCCGCTCGACCGACTCGCGGGCGTCGCCGTTCGCGACTTCGCGCCCGACCGCTCGATCGCCGCGAAGAGCATCCAGGCCGTGGCCTTCGGCTCGTTCCTCGACCGCTGGTGCAGGATCGAGCCCGGTACGTGTGCGTCCGAATCCGACGCCGAGCAGCTCCTCGCGTGCGGGACGGCCATCGTCCAGGCTGGCTCGACCAACGGCCAGAACGCGGAGACCTTCCGCGTCCCCTTCGCCGACCTCGCGAACGAGCACGTGGCCTTCTTCGTGGCGACGGAGGAGTATCCCTGTGGCTTCTCCGACGACACGATCGCGTTCACGGTGCAGGGTTCCGACAACGGCCTCACCAACCAGCCGAACAATGTCGCGCGGGTGCGGTGACCGCGCTCATCACCGTGACCCGGCCGCTCGACAAGCACGGCCGTCCCGAAGACTCGGTCGTGCAGACAGTCGCCCTCAACGGGGACGGCGGCTCGATCCAGTCGGACCAGTTCATCGCCCAGGCGATCAGCAGCACCGGGCCCCTCGGCGACGTCTGCGTGACGTCGTGCCAGGGGATCAACAACATCACCGCGCCCAGCATCTTCGGGAATATCACCACCGACGGGCCGATCTTCGGTACGGTCCAGACAACCGGCGTGCGGATCGACCCGATCACGGGCGCCTCGTCCGCCGTCTCGGCCGACCTCGGCCGGGCCTATGTCGTCACGCCGTCCGACCCGCGCTGCGGCAAGCCCTACGTGACGACGACCACGATCCAGACGGGCCGGAATGGCGACATCAGCGGCCAGATCATCAGCCGCGGCGACCTCGTCAGCGCGGTCGACTCCGGCGGCTGCCTGAGCGGCACCATCGCCGCCCAGGGGAGTATCGGGGCCTTCTCGAGTTTGCTCGGCGCTCCGGTCCGCGTCGGCTCCGTGGTGGCCGAAGGGACGATGAGCGGCCGGATCGTGGCGCTCGGGAACATCATCGCCGACATCGTCGTCCGCGGCGGGATGAGAGGCGCCGAGATCGCCGCCAAGGGCCAGGCGATTCCGGGGCTGAGCCCCGCGCAGGTGGGGATCCTCGGCAACGTCACGATCTGCGGGGCGATCGATCGATCCAGCGCGATCGTCTCCGGGGGCGAGATCGGAGATCGGGCGCTCTGCACGACGCTTAGCGTCGATTGCGACCAGGGGATCATCGCCGCCAAGAGCGCGGTCAACTTCGACCGCTGGAGCATCCCGGCGCCGGGGAAGCGCGTTCATCAATGTGGGCTCGGGCGCGTCGACCGATCCGAACGCCCCGCTCGACGCCGCGGCGATCGACGCCATCTTCACCCAGGGAGGACAGGCCCTCAGGTTCGACATCACGCCAGGCGACCTTGCCGGACTGGCGGCGATCGAGAACGACCTAGCCACGCTGTCGATCGGCGTCAATGGCAAGGGGCGGTATCTGAAGGGGCCGACCGCATGAGCACGACGCCGATCCGTCGGGATGCCGAGGACGTCCCTTTTTCGCTTGTCTCGCCCGAGGGCACGCCCGATCATCGACCTGTCATGGGTCACGAGCAAGGGACGAACTCCGAGACGACTCTGGAGATGCTGAAGCAGGCGGCGGCGGGCGACGCCGCGGGCTGGGAGCGGCTGCTGGACCGCTACAACGACCGCCTGCGCCGGATGATCGCCGTGCGCCTCGACCCGCGCCTCCAGGGCCGATTCGATCCGTCGGACGTGCTCCAGGAGACCTACGTCGACGCGCTCGCGCGCCTGCCGGAGTATCTCCGCGAGACGCGCATGCCGTTCTTCCTCTGGATCCGTTACCTCACCGCGCATCGGCTGGGGAGGATCCACCGGGCCCACCTGGGACGTCGGATTCGTGACGCGGGACGGGAGGTCTCGCTCTATCGGGGCGCCATGCCCGAGGCGTCGTCGGCTGCGCTGGCCGCACAACTTCTCGGCAAGGAATCTCGCCCGAGCGAGTTGGCCGTGCGTGCCGAGCGGCAACTTCGGCTGCAGGACGCGCTGAACCGGATGGACCCGATCGACCGCGAGGTGCTGTCGCTTCGCCACTTCGAGCGCCTGACGCGGGCGGAAGCGGCCCAGGTGCTCAACATCTCGGGAGCCGCGACCGCCAAACGCTATTTCCGCGCCCTCGAGCGCATCCGCCAGATCCTGGCGCTGCTCCCCGGGGGCCTCGAGGATTTCCGCTGAACCCGCCTCCCCCCGATCCAGTGCTCCTCCGGCGGATGCTCCACGAAACTGTCGTTAGCCGGGCTTGGAAAGCAAGGCTACCCGCCTGAGGGGATGCCGGCGGCCCGCGTGGTGCGCAGGCCTGCCCGGTCATCGTAGGTCTGTCCGCCGCAGTCGCCGCGCTCGAGTTGGTCCGGTCACTGCAAGGCGCTGGGCGGCCATGCGGCTCACAACCGACCCGCTGTGCCCCTATCGTAATCCTTGCCGTCGATCGGGGATCAATTCACCGGAGTAATGCGCCTCCTCGTGACGTGAAGGAGACCAAGCGCTTCGAGGACGGGTTGCGCCGCGATTCGCTCGATCTCGGCTTGCGTGTAATGCAGGCGTCCAGTCGTCGACTCCAAGCCGCGCTCGGCGCAGACGGCGGCGATCCTGCTGCACAACTCTTGCCACAGGATCGCGCGATCGTCCAGCGACATTCGGCGCCGACTTGCCCACTTCTCTTCGGGCGTGGCCTCCGATGGTCCCCGGGGCCGGCTCAATCGATTCGCTCGCAGCCGCGCCGTCAAGAGGTCGTCGCTCGTCCAGAAGCCGGGCCGCCCCGCCCGGCTGGCGATGTGCTCGGTCCATTCGTCGGCGCGTGTTCGGTGCGCCACGCCTTACGAAAGTCGCCCCGGAGGGCCTCGAGCTCTCCCTGCGCCACGTCCGAGAACTCGGCCTTGAGCGTCGCGACGCTGATGGCCGGCCCGTGCGCCGTGAGGAAGTCCGTTACATCCGCGCGTCGCGCCTCCGTGGCGCTTTGTGGCGGCCGGCCGCGGGGCGTGATCTCGAGGTCATCGGGTGCGAAGTGCCGGCACCAGTGCCCCAGCGTCCGCGGCGGCAGCGCGAGGGCCTCGGCGACGTCGCGGCGTGACCAGCCGAGGCCACAATGCTCTTGGCAAGAAGCCACCGCGCGGCGACGAAGCTCCTGTTCTGTACGCCGCCGCTCAGCCTGGCCGTGCGAGCGGACGCGAGGGATCGGCGCGGCGTTTTCCGTCGAAAGTTCGGGCCTGTCAAATCCCTGCTCAAAGGTGAGCCGAGGCGTTGGGGCGGATGGGTTGGCACGACCATCCCGGACGATCGGCTTCCCAAGGTTTCGGACCGGAACTGGCTCGCTATCATCAGACGCGGATGGTCGGGCCGAGCCCGCCACCCGAAGCAGATGGGGCCAGACCGACTCGGCGAGGTGAGCGTCGAAACGTTCGCTCGCGACCTTGGCCGCATGACCGCCCTCCGGCCGGCCCGGTTCGCGCGGCTGGCGTTGCGAATGCCCATCAACTGCGACCCGAAATACCCGGTCGCGATCCTTCATTCCCTCGCCCAGCGCAATCCCCCTACTCATACGGATCCAGAATAATTTCGGCGTCCAGTGGCCTTTCCTCGGTCGTGTTGGCATGATGGGCCTTCGTCACGGAGGATGCCCATCATGCACATCGAAGCCCGTCATGACCTCAAGTCACTCCAAGCCCTGACCCGTCAACAGGAAGGGCGGAGAGCCTGGAAGCGGCACCAGGCCGTCGTCCTCGCCAAGCAGGACAAGACCGCCGAGGAGATCGCGAAGGCGCTGGACTGCGGCGCCCGCACGGTCCAGACCTGGGTCAAGAACTACAACGCCGGGGGCGTCGAGGCGCTGGCCGAGCGGCCCCGCTCCGGCCGGCCCACCACGCTGCCGCGCGACCAGGAGGACCGACTCCGACGGCGGCTCGACGCGCCGCCGAGGTCCGGGGACGGCACCTGCGCCCTGCATGGGCCGGACGTCCGACGCATCCTCGAGCGCGAGTTCGGCGTCATGTACACGCTCCAGGGCGTCTACGACCTGCTCCATCGCCTCGGCTATAGCAGCCTGATGCCCCGGCCCCGGCACAAGGACGCCGACCCCGAGGCGCAGGAGGCCTTCAAAAAGGGGCTCCCGGGCGGATCGCCGAGGTCGCCGCGGCCCACCCCGACAAGCGGGTCGAGGTCTGGTTCGAGGACGAGGCGCGATTCGGGCAGCAGGGGACGCTGACGCGGGTCTGGGCCCGGACCGGGTCGCGGCCCCGCGCGGTACAGCAGACGCAGTACGACTGGACCTACGTCTTCACGGCGGTCTGTCCCGAGACGGGCGCGGCGGCCGGATTGATCCTGCCGCACGCCGACACCGGCGCGGCCAACCTGATGCTCGCCGAGCTGTCGAAGCGGCTCGCCGCCGACGTGCATGCGGTGCTGATCTGGGACGGCGCCGGCTACCACACGAGCCGTGAGCCGATCGTGCCGACGAACATCACCCTGCTGCCGCTGCCGCCGTACTCGCCGGAGCTCAACCCGGTGGAGAACCTGTGGCATTACCTGCGGAGCCACCGCTGGTCGAACCGGGTGTACCGCGACTACAAGGCGTTGCTGAGGGCGGCGACGGCGGGCTGGCGGGCCGTCTGTCTGGGGCCGGAGACGATCAAGTCGGTCTGCGCGGCTCCGTACCTGGCAGAGCGCCGGAATTATTCGTGATCGGTATCATGGCCGAGGAACCCCGACCGCGACGGCGAGAGCGGGGATCGTCCGGACGTCGCCATGTCTTCGATCAACTGTGTGCGAGGTGCGGCCGGCGGGGGCGATTGAGGCGGTGTTGTTCGACCATCCGAAGACCCTCGATGCCTGCGATCCGCGATACGACGCGCTCCTTGATGACCCTCATGCGGCTGTTAGGGCGGCTGCAATTGGTCTCGCCCTGCCTCTCTACAACATCGATCGTGGCGTTGCGGTCGATACCTTCCTTCACGCACGGTCTTCACACCCGGACGACTCGGTGCTTTTGTCCTACGAACTCAACCACTTCCTCAGGTACACGTACCTCAGATTTGCGGACCCCCTCAGGCCCCTAATCGAGCGGATGGCCGGGCTTGTCAATCGGCCAGATCGCCAAGGCGGGTGCAGTTTGGGCCGCACTCGCCTGGGTCCATCGTGACCTGATGGGCGATATCGTGAGCGATTGTGTCGCTGGCTGCCGTTGGCTACGGTGTAGTGTGTCAGCCCAAGTGGCACAAAGCCTTGGTTAGAGATCAGCCTCCTCCAGGGGTACGATGATGACGACCTGGAGGATAAGCGATGGGCACCAACGGGAAACGGCGGACGTGGAGCGCACCGAGAAGCTCCGGATCGTCCTGGCCGGCATGGAGCCCGACGTCGAGGTCTCCGACCTCTGCCGCCGCGAGGGGCTCAACCCGGTCCAGTTCTACGCCTGGAAGAAGCAACTCCTCGGCGCGGCCTCCCGCGTGTTCGAGGATCGCAGGGGCCGCCCCGACGCCCAGGAGCAGAGGCGCGAGGCCGAACTCCAGCGGCTCAAGAACGTGATCGCCGAGATCACCGCCGAGAACCTCGACCTAAAAAAGGGGCTCTCGGGCTAGAGGACCACGGCCAGCTGCCGCCCGAGCTTCAGCACCGCGTCCATGAGGAGGTCGAGCAGACCAAACGTCGCAGCGGCTGGCCCGCCAAGAAGACGCTGGCGGCCCTGGGCGTCGCGACGCGGAGCTACTACCGCTGGCTCAAGCAAGAGGCGTGGGCCAGGGATCGGCCCGCCGGGCCACTAGCAATACGTTG
>CAWFXY010000016.1:0-8787 GCA_963819805.1 uncultured Planctomycetota bacterium
CAGGGGTTGGACCTGCTCGACTTGGGTTGGGCTGTTGAGTTCAGCCTCTTTTGCTTTGGCGACTGCCTCCGCATAGCCCCTCGCCGCACTCGTCCCCAGGGACATGAAGAAACGTTGCCCGAACTCGACCCATTCGAGCGTCAGACTGGTCGTTTGACGCCCATTGCTCTTTGGCGGGTTCCTCCGTTTCTTGATCCAGACTTTTATGTACTTGCGGACTGGTAGCTCGTTAGGCATGGCGATGCACCTTCCCCGAACGAGGAGAAAGATAGTCGTGATTGCGCAACAGATCACGCAACATATTATATTCAAGCCGACCGAGTTCTACAATGAGAAAATTGCTGAATATCATGTAGCACAACGGGTTGTGTACTTCGCCAACAACGTTATCTAGAGCAATAACCTGTTCTCTCTTAATCAGCGGGTTGTAGGTTCGAGTCCTACGGGGGGCATTTGCTACATAAGGACTTACGTCGGGTCCTGGTTGTCTGACAGCGGTCGTCAGAGAAGTTGGTCAGAGAAGTTTCGTCCACAGGACCGCCATCCGAAAGGCGAAACAGCAGACCTTCCGGCCCACCCGTGACCCGGGAGACTCCGCACATGCCGCACTATCCTAAACCGTTTTTCCGCGCTCTCGTGCGCTCTGGTACGTCCAGCTCGACGGCCGCCAGGTGAACCTCGGCCCCGACCGCGAAGAGGCGTTCCGTCGTTATCACGACCTCATGGCCCGAGGTCGCGACCAGCCCGAACCGGCGACGGAGACGCCGTAATCTCGGTGCTCGACGCGTATCTCGACTGGTGCCAGAAGCACCTGGCTTCGCGAACGTACGATTGGTACCGCGACTACCTCCAATCGTTCGCACGATCGATTCCGCGTGAGCTCTCGGTCGAACGGTTGAAACCGATCCACGTCCAGCAGTGGGTCGATGCCCAGAACGGGTGGGTCGCGGTAAGAGGGTGATCACGGCCGTTCAGCGACCCTTCAACTGGGCGGTGAAGATGGGGCTGATCGAGGCCAGCCCGACTCCTGCCATGTCGAGAAGCTGTGTGCTGGCCGAAGGGACGTGGTCATCACGCGGGCGGAGTACGCCTGGCGCGTCGGCCAGGTCAGAGACGAGGAGTTCCGCGAGCTTCTTGTTGTGTGCTGGGAGACCGGTTGCCGGCCCGAACACCAGCCCGCTGATGCTTTCCGGTTCGTAGTAAGGAGGAGGCGAATCGACCACCTCCTCCGTGGAAGCATCGTGATCCGCATCCGACTGACCGACGCCGAGGCCCGACGCCTCGAACAGGCCTTCCTCCAGGCCACCGACCGCAAACTCCGGGACCGCCTCCAGATCGTCGCGACTGGCCCACCGAGGCCGGCCCCATCAGGACATCGCCGCCGACCTGGGCATCACCCCCCGCACCGTCCAGCGCTGGCTCAATGCTTATCTCGACGGCGGGATCCGACGCCCTGTGCCCCGCAAGGCCCGGGGGCATGCCCGCGCGATCCCGGCCCCATGGCCGGGGAGATCCGCCGCTGGGTCATCGACGGCCCGGCCGCACAAGGGCTCGACCGAGCCAACTGGACCCACGCGGAACTGGCCGACCACCTCTTCAAGACCAACGGCATTCGGGCCACCCGTTCGGCCGTGCAGCGTTCTGCCGCCAGAACGGCATCCGCCTCTACCGCCCGACGTACCGTTACTGCGGCGACCCGGTGAAGCAAGCCGAGGCCGCTGAGGAGCTTGCCGGAGCTGCGCGCAGGCCGAGGCGGGCGAGTTGGTGCTCCTGAGCCAGGACGAGGCCCGGTTCCCGATGGTGCCGACGCTCACGGCGACCCTGGGCGTCAAGGGGCATCGGCCGACCGTCGGCACCCGGGACTGCAAGGACCTGTTGTACGTCTTCGCCGTGATCAACCTCATCACGGCGGCGGTGCATGCCAACCTGGTGGAGAGCCCGGCGAAGGCCAAGCAGGCGACCGGCAAGAGCAAGACCCGAGGGATGCAAGAGGCGTTCGCTGCCCATCTGCGGCACGTCGCTCGCCTCTACCCGGCCGATCGGCACCAGCGGGTGGTGCTGATCATCGACAATGCCCCCTGGCATCGAGGCCGGCCGATCGACGAGGCCCTGGGAGAGTGCCCGCACCTGGAGTTCTACCGGCTGCCGAGCTACAGTCCGCAACTGAACGTCATCGAGCGGTTCTGGAAGCAGTTGCGTCGCCGGGCAAGTCATAATCGCCACTTCGAGAGCCTGGGGAACTTGAAGCGGTCGCTGCGGGCGAGCCTGTGCTACTTCCAGACGGTACGGAGTCGGGTCAGGAGACTGGTCGCCGGGTGCTACTCCCGACCCGCAAACTAGAATGCATCAGCGGGTTTGTGTATCAGGAGACTGCTCGAGGGGAAAGTGGACTCGGTCGTCCGAGGTCTGAGATACCAGTCAACCCAGCGCCGGTTCGAAGGGATCGAAACGAAAGGTTGTCCGGGACGCGGCCGAGTATTTCGAGCGCAATCGAGGTCGAATGAAGTATGAGGAGTACTTGGGCCGGGGTTATCCCATTGGCAGCGGGGTCGTCGAAAGGGCGTGTCGCCATCTGGTCAAAGATCGGATGGAGCGCACCGGGATGCGTTGGACTCCCTCAGGTCGCAGGCGATGCTTGATCTTCGAGCGACCTACCTCAACGGCGACTGGAACGCCTTCTGGGACTACCACGTGGACCACGAAGATCGGCGACTCCATGGCAAATTGCGGGACGCGGGATGAGGTCAATCTGGTAGTTACACCCTTTTCATTTTACTGTCACTATATCGAGTGCCCAAGTCGGCCACCGCCAACTGCTGCCTTGCAAGTTGGAACCAACCCTTGCGCGCGGCGGACGGAGGGGATGCGCTCCGAGGGCGAGCCCCGGCCTCCCGCGTCACCTCGGGAGTCGCTGCAGGTCCGGTCCGACTACCACGTCGTGACCCGCCGGGATGGTCATCTTTTCAAGCTTGTCTCCGAAGCCGATCTCGCAGGGGTTCCCCAGCTCGGAATGCAGGACGGCGCGAGCCAGCTTGCCGTCCTTCCAGGCGACGTCCACCACGTAACCGCCTCGTGCGCGGAGCCCCTTGACGGAGCCGTTCGGCCAGGCGCCGGGCAGGCCGGGAAGGAGCTGGACGCGACCATCGTGGCTCTGGAGGAGCATCTCGGCGATGCCGGAGGTCGCGCCAAAGTTGCCGTCGATCTGGAACGGCGGGTGGGTGTCGAAGAGATTCGGCAAGGTGTTGCCCGCCAGGGCCTCGACCAGCATCTTGCGGGCGTGGTCGCCGTCGAGCAGGCGGGCCCAGAGGTTGATCTTCCAGGCCTTGGACCAGCCCGTGCCGCCGTCGCCCCGGAAGATCAGCGATTGCCGCGCGGCCCGGAAGAGCTCCGGGGTGCGCGGGGTGATCTCCCAGCCGGGATACAGGCCCCAGAGGTGCGAGACGTGCCGGTGCTCGTTCTTCGGGTCGTCCTTGTCCTCGAGCCACTCCTGGAGCTGGCCGTGGCGGCCGACCTGGTTCGGAGCGATCCGGGTGCCGAGGTCCTTGAGCTGCGCGGCGAAGTCGGAATCCCGCCCCAGGATCTCGGCCGCCTTGACCGTGTTGGCGAAGAGGTCGCGGATGATCTGGTGGTCCATCGTCGGGCCCATGACGAGCCCGCCCTGCTCGGGTGAGTTGGACGGCCCGCTGATCAGCCAGCCGGTCTTCGGGTCCTTGACGAGGAAATCCACGAAGAACAGCGCGGCGTCCTTCATGCTCGGGTAGGCCCGGTCCGCGAGGAACTGACGGTCGCCGGTGTAGAGGTAGTGGTCCCAGAGGTGGTGGCAGAGCCAGGCGCCGCCGGTGACCCAGATGCCGTGATCCGAGGCGTTGATGGGGGCGGCGCCGCGCCAGAGGTCGGTGTTGTGGTGCAGGACCCAGCCCCGCGCCCCGTAATGTTCCTTGGCGACCGTCCTGCCCGTCTGGGCGACATCCGAGATGAGGTCGAAGAGCGGGCCCGCGCATTCCGAGAGGTTCACGACCTCGACCGGCCAGTAGTTCATCTCGGTGTTGATGTTCACCGTCCACTTGCTGTCCCAGGGGGGATTGAGCGACTCGTTCCAGATCCCCTGCAAGTTCGCGGGCTGGCTCCCGGGGCGGCTGCTGGCGATCATCAGGTAGCGGCCGAACTGGAAGAAGAGGGCGGCCAGCGCGGGGTCATCCTGCCTGGCGACGGACTTGAGGCGTCGATCGGTGGTCAGTCGGGCCGACTCGGTCATCCCCAGGTCGAGGGTCACGCGCCGGAACAGGCGTTGGTGGTCGGCGACGTGCGCCGCTCGCAGGCGGTCGAACGGCTTGCCGACCGCCGCGGCCATGGCCTGCCTGCTCCGGGCGGATGCGTCAGCAGTGACGTCCTTGTAGCTCTTGAAGCTCGTCGCGCCCGCTAGCACCAGCATGACTGAGTTGGCCCCCTGGACCGCGATCCCGTCGGCCCCGGCGTGGACCTGGCCGCCATCGGCGATCGCCTGGAGGCGGGCCTCGAAGCGGATCGCGCCGGGTACCTCGACGCTGCGCCGGCCCAGTCGCCGCGGCGCCACGCCTCCGCGGAGGACCAGGGACTTACCTTGTCGCCTCGACACGCCTCTCCTTGTGAGGGCTGGAGAGCGCCGCCTGGAACGTCAGCTTCTCGGGCCGATCGGACTCGAGCCGGACGACGAGTGCCTGGTCGGGGAAGCTGCAGAAGACCTCGCGGCGATAGGTGACGCCGTCGAGCTTGTACCGGACCGAAGCGATGGCCTGGTCCAGGTCCAGCTCGCGCCGGTAGTCCTCGACCCGGTCGTGGCCCTCGAAGCGCAACTTGAGGTCGACGAAAGGCTGGTAGGGGAGCTGGAAGAGCGGGACGCTCATGAACTCCTTCCCCGCGAGGGCCTCGGCCTCGCGCTGCTTACCCTCGAAGAGGAGGCGGCGGATTTCGGGCAGGTACTTCACGGCTCCCTTGTGGGCATAATCGTGGGGCTCGCCGGCCCAGAGGGTGTCCTCGTTAACCTGCAATCGCTCCTCGGCCGTCCCGCCGAAGACCATCGCGCCCAGGCGGCCGTTGCCGACGGGCAGGGCCTGGTTCCAGCCCTTCGCGGGGGAGTCGTAGCGTAGAGTCAGCGACGCATCGCCGTCCTGAGCGGCCGCTTGATCCGAGACCGAAAACGGCGAGTAAGGCGAGCATCGGGGAGATTCGGAGGAGCGTCATGGCGGTGGACCTGTGTAACTGGAAGGATCGTGGAATAGGGACCGAGTTGCTCTTCCCCAAGCTCGGTGGATCAGGGCACGTTCGGCCCAGAGGCCGCGGGCGGGGACGTCGGCTCCTTCAGTTGCGGGTTCTCGAAGCGGATGCTGTCGATGTCGAGGTATCCGGCGCCGGGGTTCGGGCTGTAGCAGAAGACGGCGTATTGCTCGCCCTGAAACGTCCCGGTCCGCCAGTCGAACAGAAGCGGGAACTCGTCGCCGATCGCGGTGAAGGCCTTGCCGTCCAGGCTGTATCCACAGCGCCCCTTGCCGCGGGTGAAGTCCATCTGCAAGGCGAGATGGACCACCTCGGCCTTGCCGATCTCGGCCGACGCCTTCGGGGCGACCTCGGCGCCATGCTCGACGCCGCTGCTGAAGGTGAGCGCCGCCTGCCCCCCGGCCGACCGTTGCACCGCGAGCGTGGCGAGCGACTTGCCGAGCATCCCCAGGCCGGCGACGTCGCCCGGCTCGAGGTGGTCGATGTCCAGCCTCGCGACGTGCAGCTCGCCGGGCCCCAGCCCTTGTACGTCAGCGAGTTCCTGGCGTGCCAGAAGTCCGGCGCGGCCGTTGACCTGAGGCGCAGGAAGCCGGGCCGCTCGCTGAGCGACCAGCGCGTGTCGTCGGGGTTGTGGTTCCACTGCCAGTCCAGAGGGAGCCGCAGCCCGTCGAAGTCCGTCGAGATGGGCCGGGCGATCGCCGGATGACCGGTGATCGGTTTCCTGGCCCTCGCCGGGACGCGGCCGAGGTTGTCCGGCTCGCCCCACAAGGGCCAGTCGTCCTTCCAGGTGATCGGGCAGATGTTGGTCACGCGCCCGATCGGGCCGCTGTCGCGCATCACGAAGCCATACCATCTGCCGTCCGGCAGATCAACGATGGCCCCCTGGTGGCCGCCGGTCCGGTCGTCGAGCACCCGGATCGTCTCCCAGGGCCCGTCGAGCCGACGCGCCCGCGAGCACATCAGGGCCAACCGCGCCGGCAGGGCGTTGAACACGTAGTACCACCCGTTGATCTTCAGCGCCTTGCTCCCCTCGATCCCCCGGACGCGGAAGAGCTTCCGGGTGGCGACGACCCGGTCGAGGTCCGGGCTGAGCGTCTTGAGGGAGACCTGCCCGTCCCAGCCGCCCGACGTGAACAGGTAGGGGGTGCCGTCGTCGTCAAAGAACAGCCCCGGATCGAATGCCGAGTCGCCCAGCACATGGTGCTTCCACGGGCCGCGGATGTCCTTGGAGTAGTAGATCCGGGTCGGCTTCCCGTTGGGCGTCACGGCGACGTACAACGTCCCCTTGTGGTAACGCAACGAGGGGGCGAAGACACCCTTCCGATAAGCCGTCCCGCCGGCCAAGTCGTACTTGGGGTCGCCGTCCAGGCGGTCGATGACGTATCCGACGGTTTCCCAGTTCACGAGGTCCTTCGAGTGCAGGAGGACCAGGCCGGGCGAGTTCGCGAACGTCGTCGAGGCGAAATAGAAATCTTCGCCGACGCGGATGATGTCCGGGTCCGGGTAGTCGGCGTAGAGCGGCGGGTTGGTATACATCCCATCCCCGTTGTCCTGGGCCAGAACGCCCGTGGGTCCCATCATCGCCAGTAACGCCACCATCCACGGTAGAAAGGGCCGCATGAGCCTCCTCCTCTTCCTCGGTCCGAAGCACTGGGTCGAGTCTATTGGACAGGAAGAGCCGACACCATAGACTTGAACTCGTGGCCGATCACCCACCTGCGCACGGGACCAGTCCCTGCGCAATACATCGGCCCGTGAGGCGATCGGCGACGCCTATATCGCCTGGGCGTTTAATTTCGCGCACGCGGCGGACCCCGAGGCTGAGCGGTATTGACCGGTAATCAAGGGAGGTAGAACGTGGAAACGTGGAATTTATCTCGGCGGGGTTTCCTCCAGCGCTCGCTGGGAGCGCTGGTCGCCGCGGGGCTGCCGACCTGGTATGCCCGGCAGCTCGTGGCCGCCCAGGAGGAGGACGCAGCCCAAGAAGACGTCAGCCAACGATCGCCTCGCCATGGGCATCGTCGGCATCGGCAGCCCGCAGAGCCGCAGCTTGCAGGTCGTCAGCGAATCGCGCCCCCCGTGGATGCGGGACAGTTGACCTTCACCCTCGGCTGCGACGTGGACGCCGCCCATCGCAAGCGCGCCACCGAGGTGATGCGCCAGAGAGGGTTCAAGGACTTCGAGGCCAACACCAAGGACTTCCGCGACCTCGTCGACAACAAGTCCCTCGACTGCCTGCTCGTCGCCACGCCCGACCACTGGCATGCCCAGGTGGCCATCGAGGCGCTCAAGGCCGGCAAGGACGTCTACTGCGAGAAGCCGCTGACGCTGACCGTCGCCGAGTCGCTGGCGGTGCAGAAGGTGGTCAAGGACACCGGCCGCATCCTGCAGACCGGCAGCCAGCAGCGCACCGACTTCCGCGGCATGTTCCGCCTGGCGGTCGAGCTGGTCCGCGCCGGCCGCCTCGGCAAGATCAAGACCATCGAGTGCCGCATCGACGGCAACCCGACGAGCGGCCCGCTCCCGGAAACGCCCGTCCCCGAGGGGCTGGACTGGGACCTCTGGCTCGGCCCGACCCCGAAGGTGCCCTATCGCAAGAAGGGCAACCAGTCGAACTGCCACTACGAGTTCCGCTGGTGGTACGACTACTCCGGCGGCAAGATGACCGACTGGGGCGCCCACCACCTCGACATCGCGCAGTGGGCCCTGAACAAGGACGGCAGCGGCCCCGTCGCCGTGGAGGTGCTCAAGGCGTCCGAGCCCTACAAGGGCGGCGACGGCTACAACTGCCACCCGAGCTTCCAGGTGCAGTACACCTACGACAACGGCACCAAGGTCATCGCCATGAGCGGCGGCGGCACCGACATGGGGCCAAGCTGGTCGATAAGGACGGCAAGGTGCCCGAGCAGAGGTTCGGACCGAATCGCGGCCGCCCCATGCGCGTGGGCCCGGACGAGAACGGCGTGCTCTTCCTGGGCGAGAACGGCACCCTCTTCGTCAGCCGCGGCACGATCCTCGCCAGCGACGCCAAGATCCTTGCGGAGCCGCTCAAGGAAGACCCGAAGGTGTACGACGGCCGGCCGACCAACCAGATGCAGAACTTCGTCGATTGCGTCAAGAGCCGCAAGCCGCCGATCTGCAACGCCACGGTCGGCGGCGGCTCGGTGATCGTCTGCCACATCGGCGTGATCGCCCTGCGGACCGGCAAGAAGCTGAAGTGGGACCCTGTCAAGCATCAATTCGACGACGCGGAGGCCAACCGGATGCTGTCCCGGCCGCGCCGCGACCCGTGGCAGCTCCCGGCGTAACCGAGTCGCTCCCGCTGCGCACTGCGATCCGCGGCACCCGGCGTAACGGGACATCAACCCCATAATCTCGTACCCGTTGGCCCGACCTTTGTTCCAGGACCGAGGAGCACCGTGATGAGAGCAGCGTCGATGGGCTTCGTGTTGCTGTCCCTGATGGCCGGCCAAATCGCGTTGGCGCAGACCACGCAGCCCCAGACTGCGCCGGCCCAGACTGCACGGCCCAGAC
>CAWFXY010000017.1:0-2088499 GCA_963819805.1 uncultured Planctomycetota bacterium
CGGAGTCCGCGGGCGTCGACAACGACCTCGGCAGGAATATCAAGACGCTGAACTTCTCCAATTCCATGATGCAGATCCAGCGGCTGGAGAATCGGTACAAGGCCAACCCGGCGGGCGTCAACCCCGGCGGCATGCCGATGCCGGCCCCCGTCCCGCAACCCTGAACGATACGAGAAGTGGGACCCTGTCAGATCCGACGCGCGGTGCGACCTCCGGCGAAGGCTCCGGCTCCGGCTCGCGCCGCCCGCTCTGGGCGCGAGTCACCCCACTTGCTGCGTCGCCGGCGACGGCCGTCGCTCGGTCGACCTCCACGTAGGGCTCGGTCACCGCCGGCGAGGTGTGCCCGAGGACGATCCGGCCACGCCCGGCCGAACACCCTGCGGAGCGATGTCGCCGAGCCGTGCCGCAGCTGTTTCGGATGCAACGTGTGCGCCTTCCGCCACGCCCCGAGCCCTACACGCTACCCGGGGAACGGCCCACGAGAGGTCGTGATTCGGACTTTGGTCCGACGGAGTTCTCATTCGAACGGCGTCGACACCAGATGGATGGCGATGTCGGCAACGAGCGCGGCGAGGATCAGGGACTCGAGAATGACCGCATACCGCAGGCCCTGGCGATGACGGCGGCCGTCGACGAGCGAATCGACGACCGCCTCGACGATCTCGACCCGCTCGTCCACTCGCGTCCGCCAGCGGTCCAGGCCGAGGCGGCGGACGAGGCGGCGGAAAAGTCTGCGTTCGTCGCGGGAGCCGAAGAAGGCACCTGCGTCGTCCAGGGCCCCTTCGCAGCACGGTAGGTCGAGAACCAGAGCCTTGATCTCACGATGACGCCGGTCGAGCTCTTTCCCGGAGCTGCCCCCGAGCCAGCGCGTGCGACCGGGGCCGAGTTGCTCGCCTGACCATTCCGAGAGCTCGACGAGCCGCCGCTCGATTTCGGCCAGGCGCCAGCCGATCGAGATCGCCAGCAGCACCGGCGCGGCGCACGCGGACCAGGCCGAGGGCTCGATCGCCAGCCGGGCTCGACCACGGTCGAGCTCGATCGCGAGCTCGCCCTCGGGCGTCGCCAGCCGGACCGGCCCGCGCGCGGCCGCCGACTCTGCCGTGACGCACGCCCCCATCTCTCCGGGCGAGACGACGAGGATGTGCAGGTCCGTCCCGGCGGCGGCGATCGATCCCTCGGCAAACCGATAACCCGCCGGGGTCGTCCATGGCCCGGTTTCCGCAACACTGGCGACGCGGGACAGACGACGCCAGGAATCGTCGCAAGTCGCCGCCTTCGTCAAGTCAGTGGCCACGAGCGTTCGCATCGGGATGGCGGTCATGATCGGTCGGGGGCGGGTGTCGGCGGCGTATCGGCATACAGGACGCCCGCGCGGCCTCGACGCTTTTGCCGATCGGGGCGGACGACCGAGACGGTCGCCGGCTGGATCGGCCTCCGGACGGAGTCGAGCGACAGGCCGGCCTTGCGGGTGCAGACGGCGCCGAGGGCTTCGAGGTAGTTGTCGACGACGGTGAACTGGCCGGCCGCCCACGGCAGCTCGGACAGGTCGTTGTGCATCAGATTGCGGCCGTCGCGGACGGCGATGACGGGGATGCCCTGCTCGAGCGCGGCGAGGACCGGCAGGCCCAGGCATCCGTCGGGCATGACGAGGCACGAGACGTCGCGCGCGGTGAGGACCGAAGGCGTCAGCATCGCCTCCGCCCCCTCGACGACCCGCGGGCTGCGCTGCAGGCCCTTGAGGATCGATTGCAGGAAGGTGAGCGAGACGGCCTCGGCAGCCATCCGCGGGTCGACGATCCCGGGGTCGATCGACTCGATCTCCTCGGACTCGATCATCGGCGAATGTGCCGAGGGCACGCCTTTGAGCAACGATAACGCGTGCGTGAAGATCGCTTCGACGCCGCCCCACGGGTTGACCATCTCGCCCGAGCTGTCGAAGTAGTCCTGGTGGAACTCGGGCGGGACGTCGATGACCGAGGAGACGGCCAGGGCGTCGTACTCCCTCGCATACGGCTCGATGGCCGCGAGGAAGCCGTCCAGGTTCTCCACGCGTCCGGCCGCGCGTCCGGTGGCGGTGTATTCGGAGATGAGCCTGACCGGCGGGTCGAGCATGAGGATGCGCGGGCTCTCGAGCCCGTAGCACGCCCGCGCGGCGTTCAGGGCGTTGATCGCCGCGTTCGAGTACGCCACCTCCTCGTGGCGGTCGATCACGAGCAGCACGCGATTCGACCGGACCCTCCGCAGGCCTACGGTCCCCATTAGCAGCCGGCAGATGACGCTGCCCTCGACGTAGAGCCCGTTCTCGGGCAGTTCGTTGATGTCGGACCCGTTCACGACGTTCGGGTGCGTGATCAGCGTGTCCGCCACGCTCGCGATCAACCGCGCGACCGGCCCGGCGTCGCCCGCGTGCCCGCCCAGCTCGGCGTTGACGCCGGTCGGCACGAGGAATACGACGTTGAACCGGTCCGCGACCTCGAACGGCCGGCGCTCGAAGTCGAAGATCGACGGCACTCGCGCCCGCGGGTCGTCCGTCGCCAGCAGGCCGACCTCGCAGCGATAGTCGTTCTCGCGGACCTCCGAGACGACGAACCGGACCGGGTGCTCGCCGGGCCGCAGGCAGCCCGCGGCCGATCGCGCGAAGTGCGCGAGCAGGCCCGCGTCCCCCCGGGGCTTCGGGACGATCCACTCCGATTCATACAACCGCATCGCTTGGGGCCCCCGTCCGGTTGAGATAATCCGCGAAATCGAACCGGCGGCGGAGGACAAGCCTCCCGTCGGTCCGGACCGAATAGAGGGAGGGCAGGTTGATGCCGTTGAACATGTGGGCCTTCACGAGCGCGTAAGCACCCACGCCGGTGAGCACGATCCGCGACCCGATCCGCAGCGGCTCGTCGAAGGCGTACTCGCCGAAGAGGTCGCCGGCCAGGCAACTGCTGCCGACGAGCAGGTAGTCGTACTCGCCCTCGTCTGTGTGCCCCAGCACGTCGGGCTCGAACTGGTACTCGAACACCTCCGGAACGTGGTTGACCGTCGTGTCGAGGACTGCGACGGACCGCCCGCCGGAGCGGAACAGGTCGATGACCTCGCAGACCAGCGAGCCCGCCTCGCGAACGAAGGCCGCACCGGGCTCGATGATGACCTCGACGCCGTAGGCCGATCTCAGCCGCCCGACGGCGTCGATCAGCGGTCCGGTCCGCGCGTCGGGACCGAGCAGATAGCCGCCGCCCAGGTTGATCCACTCGAGCTCACGCAGCCGCGGCGAGAGTTTCGACTCCAGGTGGCGGACCGTGTCGAGCAGCGGGCCCCAGTCGCCGCTGTCGCAGTTCGTGTGGAGATGCAGCCCGCGCGGCCGGCTTCCGTGCCCCTTCGCGAGATGGCGGACGAGCTGGTCGAGCGGCACGCCGAGCTTGGAATGTAGCCGGCATGGGTTGTAGCGATCGTCCTCTACCAGCGGCCGGAGCGGATTCACCCGCAGCCCGACCTTGCGCGGGTCGACGATCCGGCCGCGGAATCGCTCGAGCTGGCTCAGGGAGTTGAAGCTGATCCGGTCGCAGAGCGCGCCGAGTTCCTCGACCTCCGCCGGGCGCAGCCCCGGCGACGTGACGTGCACCGAGCCCTTCGCCCCTAGGGCAGAGCGTGCCAACCTCGACTCGAACAACGAGCTCGTCCCGAAGCCGTCGACCCACGGCCGGATCAGGTCGAGCACGAACGGGCAGGAGAGCGGCTTGAGCGTGTAGAGGACCTTGCAGCCGGACTGCTCGCGCAGCTCTGCGGCGGCCTCCGACGCGCGGACGATCGCGGCCTCATCGAAGACGAACGCCGGCGTCTCGACGACCGCGATCGCGCGGGCCATCGCTCCGTCGCGAGGCACCGCCTCCGCACGGTCCGCCGGCCGAGTCTCGATCACACGGACGCCCCTCAACTGGCCCGGTCGCGGTCCCACGGCAGACTCCGGCATGGATGGACGATCGTCGTCCCCGGACATTCTTCAGGTCGTGCCCTCGGAGCGGCGTCGCATCTCGGCCGATCCCGCGGGCTTTCGGAGCTACGATAACACACCGGGCCGCGAGAGAAAGGCGCGGGTCGCAAGAGTAATTGCAACTCGGCGATCGGAGTCTGGCGGAGCGACTGCCGCTGTGTTAATCGTAGTACCGCGAAGTCTGCGGACTGCTCATCGAGCCGGTCGACGCCGATCTGACGACGCCGCGAGGTCGTGGTCCCCCGCCCGCCGGGCGGCGGGCATCGTGTTCCTGGATCACGGGAGGACTGGACGCCATGAGCCTCGCAACCGCTCGGTGCGCGATCGGCCTCGCGCTCACGCTGGTCGCTCCGGAGGCCGCCGCGCAGGCCCAGAGCGGCCCGGCCGGGAGCCCCGTGCGCTATCGCGTCAACTATCGCCCCGGCGCGTCGGATACCTGGCAGCTCTACACCGAGACGCGTGCGCGGTCGAAGGCGAACACGATCGCCGACGAGATGCGCCAGGCCGGCTACCAGGTCCAGGTCGTCGACAACACGGCACCCGTCGCGCAGTTCTACCCCGATGCCGCCGATACCAGCGCCTCTGGATACTATCCCACGTCCAACTACGCGGCCGACTACAACACGTACGTCGTCCCCGGCGGCGGTAACGGCTACGGTTGGTACGGCGGTTGGTATCCGTGGTATCGCCACCGCGTCTACCCGAACTACTCGTGGAACGGCGGCAGCTACTGGCACAGCGGCGGGTGGGGTGCGCACAACTGGTCGCACGGCTGGAACCACTCCTATCACTGGGGCGACCACTGGAACCACAGCCACCGCAACTGGAACCACAGCCACGCTGACCGCGGCTCGCACCACACGCACAGCGAGCATCACGCCGCCGCGGCCCACCACGGTTACGCCGGCCACCGCGCGACCGCCGGCCATCACACGGCCGGGCATCACGCCGCGGCCTCGCACGCCAATCAGCACTCCGCCGACCACCGAGGCACGGGCCACGCCGGCCACGGCGGCCGGCACCGGCGGCAGCGGCCGGGGCGCCGCGCACGCCGCGGCCGGCCACGCCCGCGGCGGTGGAGGCCACGGCACCGCCGGGCGTCACGCCGGCGGCATGCATGCGGCCCACATGGACCCCTGATCGACGGCGATCCGCACGGAGATCCCCTTCCCACCACCTCAACGGAGCGACTCCGCATGTCCCCGTTCCGACGTCTCTTCCTCACCCTGCTCGCGGCGGCCGTCGTCCCGACGGCGCAGGCCCAGTCGCCGGGCGGGAAGACGCTCGAGCAGTCGCTCGCCCAGCTCGGGGACCGCGACCCCGCCAGGCGCCGCGAGGCCGCCGTCGCGCTGGGCTCGCAGGGCCCCGACCTGACGAAGGCCGCCATCCAGGCGCTCGGCCAGTCGCTCCGCGACCCCGAGGTCTCCGTCCGCCACGCGACGGCCCTCTCGCTGGGCAACCTCGGCCCGGCATCCAAGGTGGCCCTGCCGGCGATCCGCGCCGCGGTGTCCGACGAGTCGGCGGTGGTCCGCCGCGCGGCCATCTTCGCCATGGGCAACATGGGCGCCGACGCGAAGGCCGGCGTGGCCGAGCTCGCCAAGGCGCTCGGCGACCCCAATGAGACCGTCCGCCACGCCGCGGCCTACGCGCTGGGAAGCATCGGCGAGGAGGCGAAGGTCGCCACCGCGGCACTCGGCCAGGCGATCTCGACCGACAGCGACGCCGACGTCCGCCAGGCGGCGGCCTTCGCGCTCGGCGAGATCGGCGGCGACGCCGCGGACGCCGTGCCCGCGCTCGTCAAGGCGCTCGGCGACGCCGATCCCGGCGTGCGCCGCGCGACGATCGAGGCCATCGGCGCGATGGGGCCGGAGGCGAAGCCGGCCGTCGCCGCGCTGAGCAAGGTGATGCTCGAGGACCAGGACTTCGTCCTTCGCCGCTCGGCCGCGTTCGCCCTCGGCGAGATCGGCGCCGAGGCCCGCGCCGCCGCGGGTCCGCTCGGCCGGGCGCTCCAGGACGGCGACGCCTCCGTCCGCTACGACGCCGCGCAGTCGCTCTCGGTCATCGGCCCCGACGCGAAGGCCGCCGTGCCCGAGCTCGCCCGCGCCCTGAAGGACGAGGACATCGAGGTCCGCAAGAAGGCGGCCTTCGCCCTCGGCGAGATCGGCCCGAACGCGTCGGCCGGCGTCGCGGGGCTCGGGCAGGCGCTCGCCGACGAGGACGAGGATGTCCGCAAGGCCGCCGCGTACGCGCTCGGGGCGATCGGCCCGGCCGCGAAGCCCGCGCTCGCCGCGCTCGCCAAGGCGCTCGGCGACCAGGTCGACAGCGTGCGCCTGGCCGTCGCCTACGCCGTGGGCGAGATCGGCGAGAAGGGCGGCGGCATCATCCCCGCGCTCGTCAAGGTCCTCACGACCGACCGCGACGACGAGATCCGCCAGGAGGCCGCCTTCGCCCTCGGCGAGATGGACGCCGAAATGGCCAAGCCGGCCCTTCAGCGTGCCCTGCAAGACCGTTCGGAGGCCGTCCGCAAGGCCGCGCAGGAGGCGATCGAGAAGATGGAGGAAGACGACGACGAGGCCGCCCCCGCCGCCCCGGCCCGCCCCGGCGAACCCGCCGCCAAGAAGGCCGGCCTGCCCCAAAGGTAAGGAGCGGTCCGCGTCTCGCGAACGTCCTCGGAAACTCGAAGGGCTGTCCGGACACGAGGGATCGTCCGGTCCGCCCTTCGAGGGTAAGATGAGTCCACCCCTGGAGGTGTGGCATGCGGCTGGCGCTCGGCCGAGTCCTGCTGGCCGCAGCCTTGTGGAAGGCCGCGGCGGTGAAGGCGGGCGATGCGACGTCGTACCTCGTGTGCGTCAGCAACGAGAGATCCGGGCGACGTCGCGATCGTACGCGATCGGAAGGTCGTGGCGACCGTCCCTGTGGGCAAGCGGCCGCGCGGACTGCACGCGAGCCCCGATGGCCGACGACTCTACGTCGCCCTGAGCGGCAGCCCGATCACGGGACCGCCGCCGCTGGACGCGAGGGGCAACCCGATCCTCGAGGCGGACGACGACGACGAGCACGCCGACCATGCGGCCGACGGGATCGGCGTGGTCGACCTCGAGAAGCTCGTGGTCCTCCGCAAGCTGCCGGCCGGCTCCGACCCGGAGGAGTTCGCCGTCGGCAAGGACGGGCGGAGGCTCTACGTGTCGAACGAGGACGTTGCCACGGCGAGCGTCGTCGACGTCGACAGGGGCGAGGTCGAGCAGATCATCCGCGTGAAGAAGGAGCCGGAGGGGGTCGCCATCTCGCCCGACGGCCGGTTCGTCTACGTCACGTGCGAGACGGGCGGGGAGGTCGTCGTGATCGACACGGCCCGCAACCGGGCGGTCGCCGAGGTCCCCATCGGAGGGCGCCCGCGCACGGTCGCGTTCCTGCCCGACGGCTCCAGGGCGTTCATCCCGTCGGAGACGGCGGGGACCGTGACGGTGGTCGATACGTCCCGGTTCGAGCGGGTCAAGACGATCGCGCTGCCGGCGGGGTCACGCCCGATGGGGACGCTATGGGACGACCGGCGGAAGCGGCTCTACGTGACCACCGGCCGGGCCGGGACGGTCTGCATCGTCGACGTCGAGGCCGGGCGGGTCGACAAGGTGATCCCGGTCGGGAAGCGGCCGTGGGGGGTCGGCCTGTCGCCCGACGGCATGACCCTGTACGTGGCCAACGGGCCGTCGGACGACGTGTCGGTCATCGACCTCGACGCCGGCAAGGAGGTCGACCGGATCAAGGTCGGCGGCGGGCCCTGGGGGATCGCGATCGTGCCGCGATGAGGGGGTCGGCTCCTGGAATTGTCGTCCCCGCGGCGAGGGCGGGACGTCGAGGCCGGTCGACCGGCGCCGGAGTCGGCTAACCCGACTCCGGAGCCGAGCGAACCCGAGCGTCCAGGTTTTGTGCGGGATCGCACCGATCGGTTCAGGAGAGGCCGGCGGGCCAGAGTGCCCCGGGTCCGAGGCCGTCGACCGAGCGAACCCGAGAGACGAGCGCAACGGCACGGGACCGAGCGCAAGCGAACGGCGCCTTTGTTCGGTGGGATCGGCGTCGCGCTTCGCGAGAGATCCTGCGAGTCGCGCCTGCCGTCCGAATTGCCGAGCGGCCGCGGGACACTATCGTTCCCCGGCCGTCGGCCGTTCTCCGAACCCGTCGTCGAGGATCCAGGTCTCCTGGACAACGATGCTCCGCGTCCAGCCGGGTCGGAACGCCCGGGCGCGGACGGTCGTCGAGCGTCGGACGTCGAACGGCCCCTCGTAGGCCGGCGACGATCGGCCCGGCGGCGAGCCGTCGAGCGTGTAGCGGATCGTCGCGTCGCGGTCCGGATGCTCCAGGATGACGCGGACCGGGGCGCGAGAGTCACTGCCGCGGGGCCGGATGGTCGGCGGGGACAGGACGGGTGGGCCGGGGAGGCTGGCGATCCAGGAACGCATCAGGTCGGCCCCGGCGCGGTCGACCATCTCGTGGGCGAGCGGGGGCATCTTCGTCGGATCGGAAGTCAACATCCGGGTCAGCACGGCCGAGCGCCAGGGGTCGTTCGGGGCGATGGCCCGGGCCGAGTCGATGCCGAGGTTGATCCGCACGGGCGAGCCGATCAACTTCTGCTCGGCGAGCGAGGTCGTATATCGGGCGTCGAAGTCGGCGGGGACGCCGCCCGGCCGATGGCACTGGGCGCAGTTGACGTCGAGGTATGATCGGGCCCGGTCCTCGATGCTCCGGGACAGGTCGTCGGCGCGGGCGAGCCGCGGCAGCCGGGCGATCGTCTCCTCGGACATCGCCGGCTCGAACAGGCCGAGTTGATTCCACGCCCTGGGCCGGTCGAGCTGCCGCGCCGAGACCCCGAGCACGCCGCCCGAGGCCGGGGTGTGGCACTGGCGGCAATCGTTCGGCCCTGGAAAGGACCAGCGTCGCGACCGCTCTCCGGCCGCGGACTCCATCGGGATGGACTCGGCGCGGGCCTCGCGAACCAGGTCGGCGTCGCTCCCGTCCGGACGCCAGCGATACGAGGCGCCGTAGACGCCGCCCCGGGCGTCGCGCACGAGCAGCCGCGTCTCAAGCCGGCGCATGGTCCCCGGCCGGGTCTCGATTTCGAAATGCTTGACGAAGACGGTGCCGGCAGGGAACGACCATTCGCCGTCGGCACCGATCTGAATCCGGGAAGGGCGTCCCCGGCCGTCGTCCGGGAGGGAGATCCATCGCCGCTTCTCGGCGCCGTCGGACCAGAAGGGGACGATCACGTCATAGGGGATAAGGGCCTCGGCCGGCGTGAGGGCGCGCACGTCGGCGAAGGCGCCGGTGAGCGAGAGGCGTGCCGGGGCGGGCGTGCTCTCGTCGGCCGGCATGTTGAGGAATGGCCGGGCGGGAGGACGGCTCGCCGGATCGGCGAGGGCGAGGGCCAGCAGGATGACGTGGCGAATCATCGGAGGGTTGCCAGGAAGCTGGCGACGTCGCGCGCATCGGCCTCCGAGAGGCGGAGATTCGGCATCGCGGTCAGGGGGTCGACCTGCGGCGGGTCGAGCAGCCAGCGGACGAGGTTCTCGGGGGAGTTGGGGATCACGCCGGCGACGTAGGTCCGGCTGGCGATGCGATCCAGGGGCGGGCCCGACGAGGGCGTCGGCCCCGCGGATGCCCGGGATCGTGTGGCAGGAGGCGCAGCCGTACCTCCGGATCGCCGCCCTGCCCCGCTCGATGTCGCCGCCGGCCGTCTCAGCGGCGGAGCTGCCGACGTCCTCGGCGCACGAGGCGAAGGCCAGGGGTGCGATCGCGGCGAGGAGCCAGACGGTACGTCTCATGCGCCTTCCGTGAATCGTCTTCGTGCCTCTTGCTCTCTGCTCTTTGCCTTGTGCCTTGTGCCTTCCGGGCGCAGGAAGACAAAAGGCATGAGGCACAAGGCAAAGAATCTCCGGGAGCCGAGTCATGGTGTTCGTCCTCCTCCGGCGAGAGGCCGCGACTCGCGGAGCCGCACGCGACGCTCCGAGTCGCGGAGCCAGGCGGCCAGCAGCGCCAGGCCGGCGGCGAGGTAGACGAGGCAGGCCGGCACCCACATGATCAGGCCGCCGAGCTGCTGGTCCTCCAGCGGCGTGAGCCCCCACGACGCGGTCGTCTCGCGATACGCGGGATACCAGACCGACCCGGCCAGCGTGAGGATCGCCCCGAGCAGGCCGCTGTGGAAGGCGGTGGTGAACAGGTAGAGCACGGCGACGCCGTACCCCGCCGCCCGCTGCGGGCCCTCCATCACGGCCCACCAGAACAGCAGCGCCGAGAGCAGGAAGCTCAGGTGTTGCAGCGCGTGGATCCAGTTCGTTGTCGAGCGTCGCCTGGAAGAGCGCCGGGATGTGCCAGACCCAGAGGACGGCCGCGTGGATCAGCCAGGCGACGAACGGATTGATCACGACGGCCCAGGCCCGCCGGATCCATCCGGCGCTCGCTGCACGGGCGACGCGTCGTGCCCAGCCGGCGGGCAGGCCCTTCAGCGTCGCGACGACCGGCTTGCCCAGCACCAGGAGCGGGGCGGCGACGAGCATGAGGATCTCGTGCTGCGTCATGTGCGCCGAGAAGAGGACGCTCCCCCACGGGTGCAGCGGCGAGACGAGGGCGACGACCAGCGCGAGCCATCCCGCCCGCGAATGACGCCGCCTCCCACTTCGTGACGCCGTGCCCGACGCCGGCCTGGCGCCAGAGCCGCGCGAGCCCTCGGGCGTAGAGCCAGGCCGTCAGGGCCAGTGGGACCACGACTCCGGGCTCCAGGCCCCAGGTCCGCCAGAGCTCGTGCCAATCCTTCGGGCCCCGCTCGTGCGCCTCGTCCCCGTGCGCCAGCGCGACCGAGCACGAGGCCGAGCCGGCCAGGACAACGATCACGAGCAGGCGTTGCACGACTCTCATGGTGGGGAGCACGGGTCGAGGACGAGGATCGCGAGCCACTGGGCCGCGATGATCAGGCGCGAACAGGGGATTCGACATCAGGCCCACCTTCGAGAGGAAGACGACCTGGGCGGCGGCGCCGCCCCGGTCGCCCGCGTCGATCGCCCGGCCGAAGGAGGCCCGGTTGAGCCCCGCCATCAGGAGGCCGAGTCCCGCGACGGCGAGGCCCAGAAACGTCGCCAGGTGGAGCGACAGCGCGGCCCGACTCGCACGAGTGGCGGGCCAGGGCATAGACGGCCTCCAGGTCGGCGGCCCATGCGACCGGGCCGGCCAGGGCGGCGAGCCAGGCCGACCAGAAGAACAGCCGATTCGACCGGTGGACTGTCCCGATGCTCATGCCGGCCTCCCACCTCAGAGGATGCGCGGGGCCCAGTAGACCGTCGCATACAGCACGGCCCAGACGCCCGCCATCCAGTACCAGTAGATCGTCGTCAGGTGGACGTCGAGCGTCCGCTCCTCATCGACGCCGTAGAGGACCATCCAGAGGAGCGTGACCGCCGCCTCCAGGACGGCCGCGATCAGGTATGTCAGGTGGATGACGACGATCGCCCAGATCAGCGACGCATAGGCGTTGTCGTCCCAGCGGAATCTCAGGCCGCCGAAGCCCAGCGAACCGGAGGACGATCGCCAGGGCGCCGAAGCCGACGAGCGTCGCGAGGCCCCAGGCGGTCTGGTTGCGGTCCTTCGCCTTCGCGGCGCCGGTGCATCCAGGCCGCCGGGAGGCAGCTCGCCAGGAGCACGAGGACGTCCATGGTGGCGACGCCCAGCGCCGGCCGGGGGTCGACCACCGACGTGCCGAGGTTCGACTGGGTCGGCGGCCACTCGTCATTGGCCTGCCGGGTGTAGAAGTAGCTCATCACGAGGAGCACGACCGTCGTCGTCTCGATGACCATGAACAGGGTGTTGCCCCACCAGCCGGGGTCGCGTGAACTGGGTGAGAACGCCGGCAGGCCCGAGACGTCGACCGCGGGCTGGCCCTCGGCGACAACGGTCGGGCGGCGGGTCCGTCATCGACGGGTCGGGGCGCGTGGTCGTGCCTCGGCCAGAACCAGCCGGTGAGGACGACGAAGGCGATCGCCACCCCGATCGGGAATGCGGCGGGGTGGAAGACGAACCCGATGAACGACCCGCCGACGCCCAGGGCCAGGAGCGGCGGCCAGATCGAGTCGGCGGCGAGCGTGTGCCGCAGGTCGGGGATGCGCCTCGTTCGCCGTCGTGACGAGCACCTCGCGGACGTCGGTCTTCAGCCCGACGACGACCGGCGTGTCGGCCGGGTCTTCCCAGAGGGGCTCGTCGCTGCGGACCGTCGGTGGGTGGAGGAAGTTGTAGCTCGGCGGGGGCGAGGCCGTCGCCCATTCCAGCGTCCCCGCGCCCCAGGGATTCGGCCCGGCGATCCGGCCCCGGCGACGGCTCCGCGCGACGTTGAACAGGAACACCAGGACGCCCAGGCCGAGCAGGAAGGCGCCGAACGTCGCCAGTGAGGTTGAGCGGGCCCCAGCCGGTCTCGGCGGCGTAGGTGTAGACGCGCCGGGGCATCCCGTGCAGGCCGAGCTCGTGCATGCGGGAAGAACGTCAGGTGGAAGCCGACGAACAGCAGGGCGAAGTTCCACCAGGCCGATCCGCTCGCTGAGCATCCGGCCGGTCCACTTGGGGAACCAGTAGTAGAAGGCGCCGAAGAGCGGGAAGATCGCGCCGCCGATCAGGACGTAGTGGAGGTGGGCGACGACGAAGAAGGTGTCGTGGACCTGCGTGTTGATCGAGACCGAGGCGAGCATCACGCCCGTCAGGCCGCCGATGAGGAACGTGGCGAAGAAGCCGAGGACGAAGAGCATCGGCATCCGGACGTACGGCCGGCCGCCCCAGAGCGTGGCGATCCAGCAGAAGAACTGCACGCCGTTGGGGATCGCGATCATCAGGCTCGACGCCGTGAACAGCCCCTGCCCGAGCTGCGGCAGCGGCGTGGCGAACATGTGGTGGACCCAGACGCCGAAGCCGATGAACGCCACGCGACGCGCCGGCCAGCACCAGCGCCGTGTAGCCGAACATCTTCCGCCGGGCGAACGTCGGCAGGATCGCCGAGATGAAGCCCGTCGCCGGGATGAAGATGATGTAGACCTCGGGGTGGGCGAAGAACCAGAACAGGTGCTGCCAGAGCAGCGGGTCGCCCCCCTCGGCCGGGTTGAAGAAGTGCGTGTTGACGTTGGTCATCCGGTCGGTCGCCAGCATCGTGCTGCAGAGCATGACCGACGGCATCGCGAAGATGACCATGAACGACGTCGCGATCTGGGCCCAGACGAACAGCGGGATGCGGTTGAGCGACATCCCCGGCGCGCGGAGCTTGAACGCCGTCGTGATGATCTCGACGGCCCCGATCAGCGTGCTGATCTCGACCATCGTGACCATCTGCGACCAGACGTCGACGCGCTTGCCCGGGCTGTAGTCGGGCCCGGCCAGCGGCACGTAGCTGAACCAGCCCATGTCGGGGCCGACGTCGAGCAGCAGGCCCGACGTAGAGCAGGCATGCCCGCCATCAGGTAGAGGTAATAGCCGAAGTTCATCAGCCGCGGGAACGCGACGTTCCGGGTGCCGACCATCAGCGGGCACGAGGTAGAGGCCCATCCCCTCCATCACCGGCACGGCGAAGAGGAACATCATCGTCGTGCCGTGGGTGGTGAAGAGCTGGTTGTAGAGGTCGGGGCCGAGCAGCGTGTTCCGCGGCAGCGCCAGTTGCAGCCGCATCAGCAGCGCCAGGACGCCGCCGAGCAGGAAGAAGACGAAGGCCGTCGATGAATCGGAGGCCGATGATCCTTGTGATCGGTCGTCGTCAGCCAGCCGAGGAAGCCCGGGCGGCGCGACCAGGTCGCCTCCAGCGCCGCGGCTCAGGTCGCCGCAGCGGCTCGGTCGACGACCGTTCGTCGACGCGCGCGCGTCTGGCCACGTCCGCGTCCCGGCTTACTTGAGGGTCTCGAGGTAGTCGAGCAGGTTGCGGAGGTCGTCCGGCGCCAGCGGGTTCAGCGGCATCCGCACGCCCGGCTTGATGCTGCTGGGGGTCGACGATCCAGCCGCCCAGGTTGCCCCGCGCGTTCGGCGACGCGCGCCGGCGATCAGCGGCCGGCTGGCGACGTGCGTGAGGTCGGGGCCGATGCGCGACCAGGCGTCGGTCCCTCGGATCGTGTGGCACATCACGCAGGTCGACGCCGAGGAAGACCCGCCGCCCGCGCCTCTGCGACTCCGTCGCCGGCTCGGCCGCGGACCGCCGCTGCGCGTCGGAGCCAGGCCTGGAACTGCTCCTCCGGCTCGGCCACGACGACCAGCCGCATGAACGCATGCTCGAAGCCGCAGAACTCGGCGCACTGGCCGATGAACGTGCCCGCGCGGTCGGCCCGGAGGAAGGTCTGCGTCGGGTGGTCCGGGATCAGGTCGCGCTTGCCGTGCAGGTTGGGGACCCAGAAGCTGTGGATCACGTCGGCCGACCGCAGGTCGAACCGGACGGTCCGGCCGACCGGGATGTGGATCTCGTTGGCCGTCGTCACCAGGTCGCTCGGGTCCTCGCCTGGTACTCGACCTCCCACCACCACTGGTGCCCCGTGACCCGGATCGTCAGCTCGCTCGACGCGGCCAGCCCGTGGACGGCCCGGCCGGTCGCGTAGTCGCCGCCGAGCAGGACGAACAGGGTCGCCACCGTCCCGGCGACCGACGGCGATGACCCAGCGCGCGTGAGCCGCCGCTCGCGATCGGCCGGCGGGCGCAGCGTGAGCGGGCATCCTCCTCCGGCGGCCCCTGCGCACGTAGGCCCACGACGATCGCCACGGCCACCGCGATGTAGACCGCCGCGCAGACCCCGAAGTAGAGCCAGAACAGCGAGCCGATCCGCCCCGACTGCGGCCCGGCCGGGTCGAGCGCCGACTGCGTTGCCGGCGCAGCCCGCGGCGAGGCGGCCAGGGCCGCGACGCAGCGCCGGCCATCGCCGCCATCGTACGTCGGCCCCGCTGGTCGCTTCATTGCGGCATTTCCGCACTCTTGGGGATCGAGGAGTCGACCGGCTTCGTCGGGGGCGTGCGAGTTCTCGGCGGGCTGGCCCCCTTCATGTGGTCGTCGCGGCCCGGCGCCGCGCCCTTGTCGGCCAGGCCGCCGAGGCTGCGGACGTAGGCCACCAGCCACCAGATCTGGTACTCGGCGATCCGGCCGCCGAAGGCGGGCATGCCGTTGGGCCGGCCCTCGACGATCGTCGCGAAGATCTGCTCGGGCTCGTGGCCGTAGATCCATTTGTCGTCGATCAGCGGAGGCCCGATGTTCCCGCCGCCGCCGGGGGAGTGGCACCCGCGGCAGTTGAAGGCCGCGAAGAGCCGCTTCCCCTCCGACATCGCGAAGGCGTTCTCCTCGTAGGCGTTCGGCACGCTGTCCGACGGGACCAGCTTCGGGCCGCCGGGTCGCCCGCCGGCGCCGGGCCGGGCTGGAGGTCGCTCACGCCGCGTCCAGCGCACGGCCTGCGCCGTCGCGGGCGACGGCCGGTAGGGCCGGTCTTCCCTGCCGGCACGAGGCCAGCATCAGGCCCGCGGACGCAACGAGGACCAGGCGGAGCCGGCGGCATCATCCCTCCCTATCGCCCTGGCGCCCGGCCCGGTCGTCGGCGAGGCGCGGGACGCCGAACTCGTCGAGGATCTTGCCGATCTCGTCGCCGCCGCGCGGCCAGGATGGCGTCGACCTCATCCCTGCAGCGCCTTGTCCCCCTTGCGGACGCCCATCCCGATGTCGAACGCCATCGGCAGGCCCGCGCGGTCCGGACTCCGGCGCGACGGGGACGAGCGCGAGGTCGTCGCGGCCTCCTGGCGAAGTAGCCGGCCAGCGGACCCCAGACGACCGCGACGTCGACGTCGCCCGTCGGCCACGGCGTCGACGATCCGCGCCGGCGGGTTCGCCTCGCGCGTAGTCGCCGTAGACGGTGAAGCCGACGACGTTGTCGATCAGCCCTCGGGACGCCAGGGCGTGGGCGGGCGGGGTGTTCGCGCCGTCGTCGCCGATCAGTTGCACGCCGATCTTCAGCGACTTGCAGGCGAGGGTCGTCGAACGAGCGAACGTCCAGACCGCGATCCTTCCGCGTGACGAAGACGTAGGTCGAGCGGTAATAGGGAGCGGTCGTCGCGGCCCGCTCGAAGCCCGAGCGGGACGCCCAGCACGAGGTCGCACTCGCCCTCCTTGAGGGCCTCGCGGAAGAACCCCCGCCGCTGGGCGCGCCAGGCGTACTGGACGTCGGCGTCCATCTCGCGGGCGAGCAGCTCGGCGATCTTGTTCTCGAAGCCCTCGCGCCGCTCGTTGGTGAAGGGCAGGTTGTTCGGGTCGGCCGAGATCCTCAGCACGCGCCTGCGGCCGGGCCCGCCCGCGCCGGCCGCGACAGGCGAACGAGGCCAGGAGCGCAGCATGGCGCTCTGCGCACGGCTTGCCATGATCCGTCTCCTCACGGGAGGCTGAAGACGTAGAGCGTCCCGCCCTTGGTCGTGTGGTCGGGCAGGTCCTTCATGGCGTTGACGAACCCCATGGCGGCGTTGGGGTCGCTCGCGTCGAGCCCGCCGACGACGATCGCGCCGGCCCAGCCGCCGACGCCCGAGAGGATCGCGACATACTGCTTGCCGTCAGGACCCTGGTAGGTGACGGGCTGGCCGATGATCCCGGAGCCCGTCTTGAACTTCCAGAGCAGGTCCCCGGTCTTGGCGTTGACGGCCTTGAACCAGCCGTCCATCGTGCCGTAGAAGACCACGTCGCCGGCCGTCGCCAGGGCGCCGGACCAGACGGGGAACTTCTCCTTGATCTTCCAGGCCGCCTTCTTCTTGACCGGGTCCCACGCCGTGAACCGGCCGCGGCTGCCGTCGCCGGGGTCGACCGGGTCGGCGTAGTTCTTGGTCGTCGGCGCCGACGTAGGGGGTGCCGGCGATGTAGTTGACCTCGACCCCTTCGAAGTCCATCGACATCGTCTGAGTGCGGCATGTAGACCAGGCCGGTCCTCGGCGAGTAGGCCGACGGGCTGCCAGTCCTTCGCGCCGGGCGCGATCGGGGCGATGTCGCGGATCACCTTGCCGAGCGTCGGCGTCTTCTCCTCGTTGGGAATGAGCTTGCCCGTGGCGAGGTCGACGCCCTTGCTCGCCGGTGATCCGCACGAACGGCGTGGCCGAGAGGACCTGGCCCGACTTGCGGTCGAGCACGTAGACGTACCCGTTGCGCTCGGGGTGGACGATGACCTTGCGCATCGCCCCGTCCGTCGCCCAGCGGCAGGTCGAGCAGGAGGTTCTCGTTGATGCCGTCGTGGTCGAACAGGTCGTGCGGGCTCCACTGGTAGAACCAGACCGCCTCGCCGGTGTCCGGGTCGCGGGCGAAGATGCCGCAGGTCCACTTGTTGTCGCCCGGGCCGCAGCTCGTGGTTCCAGGTGCCGGGGTTGCCCGTCCCGTAGAAGATCAGGTTCAGCTCGGGGTCGTAGCTGATCCAGCCCCAGACGGTGCCGCCGCCGATCCGCCAGTGGTCCGGCGGCCAGGTCGTGACGCCCAGGTCCTTGCCGACGTCCTGCTGATAGAAGGGCTTGAACCGCGGGCCGATGAGGCAGTCGGCGTCGGGCCCGGTGCTGCAGGCCTTCCAGGCGACCTTGCCGGTCTTGGCGTCGAGCGCCGTGAGCCAGCCGCGGACGCCGAACTCGCCGCCGCTGTTGCCGACGAGGACCTTCCCCTTGACGACCAGGGGGGCCATGGTCATCGTCTCGCCCTTGTTGATGTCGCCGACCTTCGTCTTCCAGACCTCCTTGCCCGTCTTCGCGTCGACCGCGACCGTGTGGCAATCGAGCGTGTTGTAGAAGATCCGGCCGTCGTCGAAGACGCAGCCGCGGTTCACGAAGTCGCAGCAGGCGACGCCCTGCGCCGCGGACGCGGGCTTGGGCTCGTACTTCCACTTCATCGCGCCCGGCTTCTTCAGGTCGAGCGCGTAGAGGATGTTCGGGAAGGGCGTCACGACGTACATCGTGTCGCCCGACGACGATCGGCGCCGCCTCCTGGCCGCGGTCGACGCCGGTGGAGAAGGTCCAGGCGACCTTGAGGTCCTTGACGTTGTCGACGCGGATCTCGTCGAGCCCGCTGAAGCGGGTGCTCGCGTAGTCCTTGGCGGGCCTCGTCCACTGGCCGTCGTCCCCGCGGGCGCCCCGGTGTCCGACGAGCAGGGCAGCCAGGGCCGCGACGATCGCGGTGGCGCGCATGGAGGCACCTCCACTCAACCCGGCGGGCGCCGGGTCCATAGATGGGCGAGGGGTTGCCGACGGAGTGGAGAAGCGCCGGCCCCTCCTCTCCTGCTGTTCCGCCCTGAGCATAACAGAATCCGTCCCCGCGTAAAGGCACCGCCGCTCGGGGGGGGTTGCCATCGTCGGCATCCGATGTGCCTCCGGGCCGAGGCAGCAGAGCGAACCCGAGAGGCCCTCGGCGGGCCCCGCGGTGCGCCGACCGAACCCGAGAAGTGAACCAAGCCGTTCCCATCCGCACGCAAATTGCCGGTGGGTTCGTTCGGTCAGACGACCCCGACGCCCGCGCCGTTCGTGGTGGCGGCGGAGAGGATCGAATCCGATGGACCATCATGACGGCGGGCACAAGAAGCCGCGGATCGGTCGCTGGCTGCCCCATCAGGACGCGCTGGAAGACTGGCTCGAAGGGCTCGTGACGGACGTGCGGGCCAAGGCGAGGCGCCGGGAAGCTCCACCCGGTCGTCGAGGAATTCCGCGAGCTGATCGACGGCGACCCGGTCGTCCGCCTGCTGATCACGCAGATGATCGAGCAGGTGCCCCACACCAAGCCGTATCGCCAGCGGCACCTGCGAGAGCGTCGACCAGATGCTGCTCCTGATCGACGAGGTCATCGGCCGGGCGCCCGAGTACAACGAGACCGGCCTCGTCGGCGTCCCGCTCAACGCCGTCCTCGACTGGTGCATGGGGACGCCGGCCGGCTTCGCCGCGTTCCGCCACGACGCCGATCAACGCGGCGTTCCGGAAGATCCTCAAGGCGTGGTGCGACTTCCTGTGCAGCCCCAAGTCGCTCTACGTCATCAACGACTCGCCGCGGGGCTGGAAGTGCGCCTCGGCCCGGAAGTCGACGGGGATCGAGCAGTTCCAGTACAAGCCCCGCGAGAAGCACTGGGGCTTCGCGTCGTGGAACGACTACTTCACCCGGCGGTTCAAGCCGGGCCAGCGGCCGATCGCCGAGCCCGACGACGACAAGGTGATCGTCAACGCCTGCGAGTCGACGCCGTATGCCCTCAAGACGAACGTGAAGCGGCGAGGACCGGTTCTGGGTCAAGGCCCAGCCCTATTCGCTCCGGGACATGCTGGCCGGCGACGAGTCGGCCGAGCAGTTCGTCGGCGGGACGGTCTACCAGGCGTTCCTCGACGCCCACAACTACCACCGCTGGCACAGCCCGGTCTCGGGCACGATCCGCAAGGCGTTCGTCCGGGAGGGGACGTACTACTCCGAGGCCGAGTCGGAGGGCGAGGACCCCGAGGGCCCGAAGAGGTCGCAGGGCTACCTGGCGCACGTCGCGACGCGGGCGATCATCCTCATCGAGGCCGACGACCCGGTGATCGGCCTGGTCGTGCCTCATGCCCGTCGGCATGGTCGAGGTCTCCTCCTGCGTCATCCATCCCGAGGTCCGGCCGGGCCATCGGGTGAAGAAGGGCGACGAGGTCGGCTACTTCCAGTACGGCGGCTCGACCTACTGCCTGATCTTCCGCCCCGGCGCCATCGCCGGCTTCGCCGTCGAGGCGCTCCCGCAGCCCGACAACCCGGACCCGCCGCTCGTCCTCCTCGGGACGAAGATCGCGACGGCGAATTCACGATAATCCGTGCCGATCTCCCCGCCGGCGGGACGCTCGCCGCCCGACGCGGTGCAGGCCGGCGGGACGTTGACGTTGAGAGTTCGTAGTGGCACTCCGGCCAGGCCGCTCAGTGTGTTGCGCGAGAACGGCCTGGCATCGAGGACGGAGCGGACGGGCGGGTACTCGCCGGGGCGTTCTCGCCATCCCCGGGCGGAGCCATTCGGCTCGACGTTTGCTGATATTCGGCTTCCGCTCCGGGCCAGACCGGAGGCGGAGAGGAATGCCATCATGCATCGGGGACGGGTCGGGACGATCCGTCGCGGGCGATCGGCCGCGCCATCGACGGCCCGCGCGACCGTTTCACCCAGTGGGAAAAGGAGACGGCCATGAATGAGGAGCGAGTTGCCCACGCGCTGGGCTGGTTCAGCATCGGCCTGGGTCTGACCGAGGTCGTGGCCGGGCGGGCCCTCGGCCGCTCGCTGGGGATGGAGGGACAGACGGGCCTGCTCCGCGCCTTCGGGCTCCGCGAGATCGCCGCCGGCGTCGGAATCCTGTCGCAGCCCCGGCCCGCCGGCTGGATGTGGGCCCGGGTCGCGGGCGACGCCCTGGACCTCGCGGCCCTCGGCTCGGCCTGCACCGAGGACAACCCCGAACGGGAGAACCTCGGCGTGGCGATCGGGGCCGTCGCCGGGATCACGGCCGTCGACATCTGGTGCGCCTGGCGGCTGACCACGCGCACGTACCTGCACACCCGCCGCGGCGCCGAGGCCTCGTCGGCCGGATCGGGACGCCCCGTCGAGGCGTTCGCGCGGCGCTGATCGCGCCGCCCGCCGCGGTTGAGATGGGCCCGGAACCCCATTCGTAACGGAGAGGAGCGACCATGAGGGCCGTCTGCTGGCATGGCAAGTCGGACATGCGTGTCGACAAGGTGCCCGACCCGAAGATCGAGGATCCGCGCGACGTCCATCGTGAAGATCACCTCGACCGCGATCTGCGGCTCCGACCTGCACCTCTACGACGGCTACATGCCGACGATGGAGCCGGGCGACGTCCTCGGCCACGAGCCGATGGGCGAGGTCGTCGAGGTCGGCCGGGCGATCACGAAGCTCAAGAAGGGCGACCGCGTCGTCGTCCCGTTCACGATCTCCTGCGGCAGCTGCTGGTTCTGCGAGCGGCAGATGTATTCGCTCTGCGACACCTCGAACCCCAACGCCGAGGTCGCGCGGAAGATGATGGGACAGTCGCCGGCCGGGCTGTTCGGCTACTCGCACATGCTCGGCGGGTTCGCCGGCGGCCAGGCCGAATACCTCCGCGTGCCGTACGCCGACGTCGGGCCGATCAAGATCCCCGACGGCCTCCCCGACGAGAAGGTGCTGTTCCTCTCCGACATCTTCCCGACCGGCTACATGGCCGCCGAGAACGCCCAGATCGAGCCGGGCGACACGGTGGCCGTCTGGGGCTGCGGCCCGGTCGGCCAGTTCGCCATCGGTGAGCGCCTGGCTGCTCGGCGCCGGCCGCGTGATCGCCATCGACCGCGTGCCCGAACGCCTCGAGATGGCCGAGAAGCAGGGCAAGGCCGAGACGATCAACTTCGACAAGGAGACGGTCTACGACCGCCTCATGGAGATGACCAACGGGCGCGGTCCGGACCGTTGCATCGACGCCGTCGGCGCAGAGGCACACGGCGCCGGCACGATCGACGCCGTGCTCGACAAGGCCAAGGCCGCCGTCGGCCTCGCGACCGATCGCCCCCACGTCCTCCGCGAGGCGATCATGTGCTGCCGCAAGGGCGGGACGGTCTCGATCCCGGGCGTCTACGTCGGCTTCCCGGACAAGATCCCGATGGGCGCCGCGATGAACAAGGCCCTGACGTTCAAGATGGGCCAGACGCACGTCCCGAAGTACCACGCGATGCTGCTGGGAAAGATCGAGGCGGGCGAGATCGACCCGTCGTTCGTCATCACGCACCGCATCCCGCTCGAAGAGGCCCCCGCGGCCTACAAGACATTCCGCGACAAGAAGGACGACTGCATCAAGGTCGTGCTAAAGCCTTGATCGCCCGGCCCGGGCCGCGTATCCGCCGACGCGGGCCGCGGATGGCAGGGCCGGCGTGCCGGACCGGCCCGGGAAGAATCCCATCGACAGGAAGGGGAGAAGTCGAAGCATGCCGCGACCCCTGGGCGAGCAGACGGTAGTCATCACGGGCGCCTCGTCGGGCTTCGGCCGCGAGGCGGCGATCCTGATGGGACAGAGGGGGGCCGACGTCGTCCTGGCAGCGCGGGACGAGGCGGCCTTGAAGGACGTCGCCGCCGAGGTCGAGCGGGCCGGGGGGCACGCCCTGGTGGTGCCGACCGACGTCGCCGAGTGGCCGCAGGTCGAGCGGCTCGCCGCGGCGGCCGTCGAGCGGTTCGGGCGGATCGACACCTGGGTCAACAACGCGGGCATCGGCCTCGGCGGGATGGTCGCCGACCAGGAGGTCGCCGAGATCGATCGGCTGATCCGGGTCAACCTGATGGGTCAGGTCCACGGCGTCAAGGCCGCGCTGCCGTACATGAAGGACCAGGGCGGCGGGGCGTTCATCAACATCGGCTCGGTGGCGGGCGTCCGCACCTTCCCGCTCCAGACGATGTATTGCGCCTCGAAGCATGCCGTGAAGGGCTTCACCGAGGGGTTGCGGCTGGAGCTCGAGCGCGAGCCGGGGGAGTTCCACGTCACGTACATCGCCCCGGCGGCGATCAACACGCCGTTCTTCCGCAGCGCGCGGACGAAGTTCGGCACGCAGCTCGACGCCCCGCCGCCGGTGTATGACCCGGAGGTCGTGGCCGAGTCGATCGTCTTCGCCGCCGAGCATCCCCGCCGCGACATCTTCGTCGGCGGGGGTGCCAAAATGTTCGACATCCTCCAGCGGATCAGCCCGCCGCTGGTCGACCGGCTGATGACGGCGGGCGACAAGATCATCGACGACCAGATCTCCGGCGTGCCCGCCGACGGCGACAACCTGTTCTCGCCCCCGCCCGGGCCGAGGGAGGTCCGCGGGCCGCACGCCGCCAAGGCCCACCCGACGAGCCTCTACACGAAGACCTTCGAATGGCACCCGATGCTCAAGCCCCTGACCCTCGGCACGGCCGCCCTCGGGCTGGTGGCGCTGGTCGGCTCCGCGGCGCGGTCGCGCAACGGCAGGCACTGAGCGAGACCTGTGGCCGGGCGAGAGCGGCTCGGACCCCCTAGGCTCGTCGTCGTTGACCGCCCGCGCCCCGGCGGCCGTTCAAATCGCGACGTCGCCGGCGTTCGCGGGAAAGCGGGCCGCCGAGGGCAGGAATTCGAGCAGGGACCCCGTCTGACGGCGATAGACCCCGGCGTAGACGCCCTCCCGGGCGATCAATTCGTCGTGCGTGCCCCGCTCGATGACCCGGCCCCGGTCGAGGACGACGATCAGGTCGGCGTCGCGGACGGACGAGACCTTGTGCGAGACGATCAGGCGGGTCCGGTCGGGCCGGTGGTCGACGAGGGCATCCTGGATGCGGGCCTCGGTCTCGGCGTCGAGGGCGCTGGTGCAGTCGTCGAGCAGGAGGACGGCCGGGTCGGCGACCAGGGCGCGGGCCAGGGCCAGCCGCTGCCGCTGGCCGCCCGAGAGGGTCTGGCCCCGCTCGCCGACGGGCGTGTCGAGCCCCAGGGGCAGCGACGTCCACCAGGCCGCCAGGTCGGCCACCTCCAGAGCCTCGCGGATGAGCCGCTCGCCGGCGTCGGGCCGGGCGTAGGTCAGGTTCGAGCGGATCGTCCCCTCGAAGAGCATCGCCTGCTGCGGCACCAGCGCCACGGCGCGGCGGAGGTCGGCGAGGTCGAGGCCGCGCACGTCCCGGCCGTCGAGGAGGATCGCGCCCCCGCCCTCGGCCAGGTCGTAGATCCGCGGCGCCAGCGCCAGCAGCGTGCTCTTGCCCGACCCGCTGGCGCCGAGGAGGCCGACGGTCATCCCCGGCTCGAGCTCCAGGTCGACGCGGTCGAGCACCGCGCGGCCGCCCGGGGCGTAGGCGAACGAGACGTCGCGATAGGCGAGCGAGCCCTCGGCTCGGCGGGGCCGCGACGCCGGCCGGGGCGGGACGGTCTCGGGCTCGTCGAGCACCTCGACGATCCGATCGACGGCCACGAGCGTCGCGGCGATCATCGCCTGCAGCCCGGTCAGGCGGACGATCGGCTCGTAGAGCTGCGCGAGCAGGGCGTAGAACGCCAGCAGCTCGCCGACCGTCAGTCGCCCCCGACCGACGAGCATGGCGCCCACGGCGACGACCGCGACGATGCCCAGCCCGCTGATCAGCGTGGCCAGCGGCGCCCTGGCGGGCGACGGCCTTCGTGGCTCGACCAGCCCAGCGCCCGGTGCGCGTCGATCCGCCCGTCGAGCTCGGCCAGCTCGGCCTCCTCCTTGGCGAACGAGCGAACGACCCGCACGGCCGAGACCCGCTCGCTGAGCAGCGCGTAGAGCGCCGCGACCTGCCCGCGGATCTCGCGGGAGAGGCGTGGATCGCGTCCGGAGAAGATCGGTGATTGAGCGGCGAACAGCGGGATGGCGAGCGAAGCCGACCAGGGCGAGCCGCCACTTGAGCCAGGCCAGGAGCCCGGCGATGCCGGCGGCCAGGACGAGGTCGGAGAGCGAGCTGCAGCGGCCCCGCCGTTGAGGAAGAGGAGCAGCGAGCCGACGTCGCCGGTGACGCGGGCCATGATGCTGGCCGGTCTGGCTGGCGATCGAAGTAGCCCATCGCCAGGCGCTGGAGCTTCCGGTGCAGGGCGTCGGTCAGCTCGCGGACGACCTCCAGCGCTGACGCGCGACAGCGTCGCCGCGACCTTCCAGCCCAGGGCCATCCGGCGCGAGGTGGCACGGCGACGGTCGCCGCCAGCGCCAGCGCGATCATCCGCCCGAGCCGGCCGCCGTCGGCCGGCGGCCGGAACGCCCCGCCGGCGAACAGGGCGCGAGCCGGTCGACGACCCAGCCCTGGAGCAGCGGGACGGGCAGCGCCAGCAGCGACTGCGCGAGCAGCCCGAGCAGCGGCCAGCGCCATCGTCGCCCGGTGCGGGCGGAGGAACTCGGCCTCGACCCGGCAGGCAAGCCGGACCGGCGGGCGTTCGGGTCGGGGTCATGTCGGCCTGGCGTCCAGGTGCGACGGCCGTCGCAGGCTTCCGACGCCCGGTCCGCGGGCGGACCCGGTCCGGCCGGGTCGCCGCGGCTCGCCGGCGTCGGCGCGAACTGGCGGACGGCAGAGCCGCGCGGTAGAGGCCGCGCCTCGTCGGCGAGCAGCTCGGCGTGCGTCCCCGCCTGGACGACGAGGCCGCCGTCCATGACGACGATCAGGTCGGCGTCGACGACGGTCGCCAGCCGGTGGGCGATGATGAACGCGGTGCGGCCCGCGAGCAGGTTCGCCAGGGCCGCCTGGATCAGCGCCTCGCTCGCGGTGTCGAGCGAGCTGGTCGCCTCGTCGAGGACGACCAGCGGCCGGGTCCTTGCAGAAGGCGCGGGCGATCGCCAGCCGCTGCCGCTCGCCCTGGCTGAGCTTGTGGCCCCCCTCGCCGACGAGCGTCTCGTAGCCGTCGGGCAGCGACGACGGCGAAGTCGTGGACCAGGGCCGCCCGCGCGGCGGCCTCGACGCGGGCGGGGTCGGCGCCGGGCGCGCCGTAGCGGATGTTGTCGGCCAGGCTCCGGCGAAGATGACCGGGTCCTGCGGCACGACGCCGATCTGCCGGCGGAGGTCGGCCGTGGACAGGTCGGCGGAGCGGCACGCCGTCGAGCCGGATCTCGCCCCAGGTCGGGTCGTAGAACCGCAGGAGCAGGTTCAGGAGCGTGCTCTTGCCGCAGCCGGTCGGGCCGACGAGGGCGACCTTCATCCCGGGCTCGACCCGGAGCCGGACGTCCCAGAGGACCGGGTGGCCGGGCTTGTAGCCGAAGCCGACCCGGTCGAACTCGACGAGCCCGCGCGCCCGGCCGATCGGGGCGGGCACGCGCGGGCTCGGCCACGTCGGGCTCGCGGTCGAGGATCTCGCCCAGCCGCTCGACGCTCGCCGCGGCCTGCTCGAAGACGTTCGCCAGGTCGGCGAGCCGGGAGACCGGGCCGAACAGCAGCCCGGCCAGCGCCGCCGTCGCGACGACCTCGCCGGGCGTCATCCGGCCGGCGAGCGACCTCGAAGGCCGCGACGGCGAACACGATCGCCGTGCCGACCCCGCTGAGCGCCACGCTCAGATTCGAGAACGCCGCGCCGAGCCGTCCGACGCGGACCCGCGGGTCCGTGCGCCGCGCCGATCCGGCCGGCGAACTCGACGATCTCCGCCTCCTCGCGGGCGTAGGCCCGGACGACCAGCACCCCGTCGAGCCGCTCCTTGAGCTGGCCGAAGACGCCGTCGAGCCGCTCGCGGACCTCCAGGCTGCCGGCCCGGATCCGGCGGGCGAAGGCCCGGAACGTCGACCGCGTAGGCGAGCAACACAACGCCGACCGTCGCCGCCAGCCGCGGGTCGCGGGCCAGCAGCAGGCCCGAGATCGGCGGCCGTCGTGCCGAGGTCGGTCAGGATCGCCAGCGTCTGCCCGGTGATGACCGACTGCACGACGTCGACGTCGTCCATCAGCGCGCGAGAGGATCGCGCCGGTCGGCGTGCGGTCGTAGAACGCCAGGCCGAGCCGCTGGAGCCGGGCGTAGAGGGCGTGGCGGAGGTCGCGGACGACGCCCAGGCCGACCGGGCCGATCGCCCAGGCCGTCGCCATCGCCACGGCCGCCTGGCCGGCGAAGACGGCGAGCAACGCCGCCGCGAACGTCGGCAGGGCCGCCAGGTTCCCGTCGGTCACGACCCGGTCGACCAGCCCCTGGATCAGCAGAGGCGCGGGGAGGTTCAGGACGCACGCCAGCGCCGTCAGGACGACGGCGAGCGCCACGCCGCCGCGATAGGGCGCCACCAGGCCGAGGAGGCGGCGGGTTGTGCTCACGGATGTCCGTATCAGGCGGCGCGGCGCGCGGTTCGGCGCGGCACGACATCGTGCCGCAATCCGTCCATCTCATCTATAGGTCGAGTCATTCTACGGAGTCGCGCTTGATTCCGCCGATCCAGGGCTAACTTCCGCGTGCGATGACTCGGCCGCGTGGACCGCGTCTACCACCGTCGGGACTCGGCCCGCGGCCTCCGGCACTTCAGAACGTCCCGGAGTAGATCGCGCAGGAGCGGCAGACCTCGGGCGGCGTCTCGGACGAGAGGGCGTCGCGGAAGTCGCGATAGGCCGTCGCCGTTCCAGACGGCCGCGGCGCCGTCGCTCGGCCATGTCGCCGAGGTTGATCCGGTCGGGCGTCGCGACCATGCAGCACGGCATCGCCAGCCCTTGATAGCTGACGTAGGCCCCGCGCCAGGGCCAGTCGCAGCGCTCGGGCCCGGGCGTGCCGGGCGGGTGCGGGCGGGGCTGCGTGCGCGGCAGGCGCAGGTCGACGCCCAGCTCCGTCGCGACGGCGCGGGCCTCGCGCGAAGTACCGCCTCGACCCGGCCTGGGTCCTCGTTCAGCAGCGTCTCGACCGTCGACGAAGTCGCGCATCGGCCGGTAGTGCGCCGGCAGGCTCGACTCGCCGAAGTCGTGGCAGAGGTGCTGGACGAAGACCGTGTCGATCGACAGCCGATGGGCCAGCCGGACGAGGTCGGGGAACTCGTGCAGGTTCTGCCGCATCGCCACGACGACCATCCGGATCCGCGGCGTCGCGCTGCCCGAGCCGCCGGCGGGCCTCGACCAGCCGCTCGAGGTTGCCGATGACCCGGTCGAAGTGGGCCCGGACGCGGATGCGCTCGTAGGTCTCGGCCGTCGCCCCGTCGATCGAGGCGTGCAGCTCGGCCAGGCCGCTGGTGACGCACCGCTCGGCCCGGCGCGCGTTCAGCAGCGTCAGGTTCGTGTTGGTGCTGACCTTGATCCCGCGCGCGGCGGCCAGCGCCACCATGTCGAAGAACCGCGGGTGCATCATCGGCTCGCCCAGGCCCTGGAGCTGCAGCTCCTCCAGGTCGGGGAACTGGTCGAGCAGGCGGCGAAGAGGTCGAAATCCATGAAGGCCGGCGGGCCGTGCGGCGGGCCGTCGCGGCGGAACTGGATCGGGCACATCTGGCAGCGGAGGTTGCACTGGCCGACCGGCTCGACCTGGAGGAACGTCGGGAGGCTGCATGGGCGGAGGATCCTCGATCGGCGGTGCGCATCACACGAACAGGACGCGGAACTTGCACGCCCCGTAGAGCCGCCAGAAGACCGACAGCGGCGGGATGAGCGCCGAGGTCACGACCATCTCGGCGACGTGGCGCGGGGCGCGCGACGTCCGCCGCAGCCGACGCGCGCAGAACCGGGCCGTCAGGACCGCCCAGCGCGCCGGCCGCGACGAGCGCCGCCGGGGACTGGCCGAGCCCCGCGGCCGACCGACCGCCAGTCCGAGCAGCCGCCACGATCGCGTAGTAGTCCCAGCGGCGGCCCGGGCCGGATCCGCCGCCGGTACAGGTCGGGATGCTTCTTGTAGAGCAGGGCATCGAACAGGCTCTTGCGCTGCTGCCGCGAGGCTGACGCCCCACGGCGCCGGCCGGACCGGATGGACGACGACCGCGCCCGTCGGCCCGGACGATCCGCCGGCCCGTGCCGCAGCAGGGCGAACTGCAGGTCGCTGTCCTCGCGCCAGGCGGCGGCGAACCGCTCGTCGAAGCCGCCGACCGCCTCGAGGACGTCGCGGCGGACAGAAGCAGTTGGCCGTGACGAACTCGGCCCGCTCCAGCCCGGCCGCGTCGCGCTCGTAGTCGGTCGGCTCGCTGGGCAGCGGCACGACGACCCGGCCCGCCGACGGCGTCGACGTCCGCCGGCGAAGGCCGCGACGCCCGCCGCCAGCCAGCGCGGGTCGGGGATGCAGTCGTCGTCCGTGAACGCGATGATCGTCGCCCCGGGCCGCCCGCCAGCCGACGTTCCGCGCCGCCGCCGGGCCGTGGCGGCCGGTCACCGCGACGTAACGGACCGTCGCCGCGGACCGGCGCGCGAACGCCTCGACCTGCCGCCGCGTCGCTTCGCTCGCGGCGTCGTCGGCGACGATGACCTCGAACGCCGACGGGTCGAGGTCCTGCGCCGCCAGCGCCGCGAGGCAACGGCCGAGCAGCTCGGGCCGGCGGTAGGTCGGCACGACGACCGAGACGCGGATCATCGCTCAGGACCTCCCCGGCTTCTCCAGCAGGAACGACCCGATCACCAGGGCGTCCAGCGGCGAGGTCCAGAAGCTCTCGACCGCGTCGCGCGGCGTGCAGACGATCGGCTCGCCGCGCGTGTTGAACGACGTGTTGACCAGCACCGGCACGCCCGTCCGCGCCTGGAACGCCTTGATGCAGGTCGTAGTAGAGCGGGTTCTGCGCGCGGTTGATCGTCTGGATGCGGGCCGTGCCGTCGACGTGGCGGACGGCCGGGATCCGGTCGGCCTTCTCGGGCCGGACGTCGAAGACGAACAGCATGAACGGCGAGACGCCGGCGCCCGACGAACCAGTTGGCCGCCTCCTCCTCCAGCACGACCGGCGCGACGGGGCGGAAGTCCTCGCGGTCCTTGATCTCGTTGAGCCTCGCCTGCATCTCGGCGTGGATCGGCGAGGCCAGGATCGACCGCGCCCCAGCGCCCGCGGGCCGAACTCCATCCGGCCCTGGAACCAGCCGATCACGCGGTCCTGCGCCAGGATCGTCGGCCGACCTCCTCGGCGACGTTCGCCAGCCGGCGATAGGGCAGCTTCGACCAGCGCAGGAACGCCTCGATCTCGTCCTCGTCGAAGGCCGGGCCGAGGAAGGCGTGGTCCATCGCGCCAGGCCGCGCCCGCCGCCGCGCTCGCGGGCGTCGATCCACAGGGCCGCGCCGAGCGCCGTGCCGGCGTCGCCCGCCGCGGGCTGGACCCAGATGTCCCGGAACGGCCCGCGGTCGCGGAGCCGGGCGTTCATCACGCAGTTGAGCGCCACGCCGCCGGCCATGCAGAGGTCGTCGCAGCCCGATGCCTCGTGGAGCCACCGCGCCAGCTCCAGCACGGTCTCCTCGAGCACGACCTGGAGCGAGTGGGCGATGTCGAAATGCCGCTGCTCGAGCGGCCCGCCGCGCTCGCCGGGCCGGGCCGAACCGCTCCTCCAGCCGCGGCGGGTCGATCGTGTACTGGCCGTTCGGCCCGAGGTGGATCATGTCGCGGAACTCGGCGACGAACCGCGGCTTGCCGAACGAGGCCAGGGCCATCACCTTGTACTCGTCGGACGAGTGCAGGAAGCCGAGGTAGTCGGTGACCTGCTCGTAGAGGATGCCGAGCGAGTGCGGCATGTGGACCTGGCCGAGCCATTCGAGGTCGGTTGCCCTGGCCGACGGCGTAGCCGGTCGTCGCCCTCTCGCCGCGGCCGTCGAGCGTCAGGACGGCGGCCCGCTCGAACGGCGAGGCGTGGAAGGCGCTGGCGGCGTGCGCCAGGTGGTGCGGCGACGAAGTGCCAGCGGAACCGGCCGTCGGTCGCGGGCGCCGCGGAACCGCGCCTGCAGGTGGTGCGGCGCGCCGTCGAGCGAGCTGGCCGCGGGGCGTTGACGATCGACGAGAGGAAGAGCGGGTCCCAGGGCGACTCCCACTCGTCCGGACGGCTCGACGCTCGGCTGCAGCGGGATCGGGATCGTCGGCGTCGTCGCGGTGCGCGGCCGAGCAGCAGGTCGGGGTCGTACGAGTAGGCGACGTGATCCACGTCGGCCAGGTCGATCCCGCCTCGCCGCAGGCAGTAGTCGATCGCGTGGAACGGCAGCTCCCAGGTCGAGAACGGCACCGGCCGCTTGCCGTGCTTGACGTGCGTGAACCGCTCCTCCTCCGCCGCGGCGATCACGCGGCCGTCCCTGCACGAGGCAGGCGGCCGGGTCGTGATAGGCCGCGTTGATGCCGAGCGTGTACATCGACGGTCTCCTCGGGATCAGAGTCGACTCGGAGTCCCGTCGGGACTCGCGGACGCCGCAGCGACGGCCTCGAGCAGCTCGCGGCCGCCCGGACGACCTCGCCGGGCTCGACGAGCCGCAGGCAGTCGTGATGCCCCTCGGGGCAGACGCTCTTGTAGCAGGGCTTGCACGGCACGTCGTGGTTCAGGACGCGGCTGGGCACGACCCAGGGCGTGTGCTGCGGGTTCGTCAGGGCGTACAGGTCGACGACCGGCGTGCCGACCGCCGCGGCGACGTGGACCGGGCCCGGTGTTGTTGGCGATCAGGAGCGGCGCCCGCTCGATCAGCGCGGCCAGCTCGGCGAGGTCGAGCCGGCCCGCGAGCGAGTGCGACGGCGCGCCCATCGCCGCGCGGATCGACTCGACCAGCGGGCGCTCCGAGGCGTCGCCGGTGAAGACGACCCGGCAGCCATGATCGCGGACGAGCCGCGCCGGCGGCCTCGGCGAACGACTCCGGCGGGTAGCGCCGCGAGGGGGCCGTCGCGCCGGGGTGGATGACGACCCAGGCGAGCCGGCCTCGACCCCCATCGTCGCGAGCAGGCCGTCGATCCTCGCCCGCGCGGCGTCCGGCACGCGGAGCGACAGCCGCTCGTCGGCCGGCCGCGCGCCGACCGTCGCCACCAGGTCGAGCTGGCGGCGGACCTCGTGGCGGATGCCCCGCCCGGGCTCGGTCTCGGGCACCCAGTCGGTCAGCAGCTGGTACGGGTTCTCGCGGCAGTGCGCCAGCCGCAGCGGGATGTCGGCCAGGTAGCAGAGCATGGCCGCCGGCAGCGGGTTCTGGCTGAAGACGGTGAAGATCACGGCGGCGTCGAACCGCGCGCGAGCGGAGCCGGTCGATCATCGCGAGGTCGGGCCGGCTGTCGGCCCGCGGCGGCGTCGCCTTCATCCACGGCGGCTCGTAGGTCCAGCACTCGTCGATCTCCGGGCACGAGCCGCGCCACGGCCGCGCCCGACGGGCGAGGTCAGCAGCGTGACCCGCCGGCCCGGCCGCGACTCCTTCAGCGCCCGGATCGCCGGCGTCGTCATCAGCACGTCGCCCATGGCGTCGAGCCGGACGCAGAGGACGTGCTCGGCCTCGTCCCAGGCGAGGGGGCGGCTCATGCCCGGGCCCCCCGGGCGACGGGTACGGCGACGGCCCGACCGTCCTCGCCTTGGACCGCCCGGATCTTGGCAATGATATCGGTGGTCGAGCGGTCGGCCACATACGGCAGGATGCGGACCTCGCCCCCGTATGAGTCGACGATCGCCGCCTCGGGCAGCCGGTCGCGCGTGTAGTCGCCGCCCTTGACGAAGACGTCGGGGCGGACGGCGCGGACGAGGTCGCAGGGCGTGTCCTCGTCGAAGACGATGAGGTGGTCGACGCAGCTCAGCGCCGCGAGCACGCCGACGCGGTCCTCCTCGGCGTTGATCGGCCGCGCTGGACCCTTGAGCCGGCGGATGCTCGCGTCGGAGTTGACGCCGACGACCAGGACGTCGCCGAGCGCCTTGGCGCGGCTCAGGTACGAGGTGTGGCCGCGGTGGAGGATGTCGAAGCAGCCGTTGGTGAAGACGATCCGGCGGCCAGCCTTGCGGTGATCCTCCACGCGGCGGATCAGCTCGTCGCGGTCGGCCGCGGCCTTGCCCTCGCAGTCGAGCCCGCCGCGGAGGTCGGCGGCCGTGCAGGCGGCCGTCCCCTCGTGCGAGACGACGACGGCCGATGCCGCCGAGGCGAGGTCGGCCGCGGCCGGCGTCTCGCGCCCGCGGCCAGGGCCAGGGCCAGCGTCGTCAGGAACGTGTCCCCGGCGCCGGCGGCGCGGGAGTGATGCGTCGGCTTCGCGTACGTCCGATACGGCGGCCGGCCGCGCTCGAGGACGACGGCGCCGTCGGTGTCGAGCGTCACCGCGGCCATCCGCGCGCCGGTGACGTCGAGGAAGCAGTCGCCCCACCCGATGATCCGCTCGGCCCGCGAGGCGGCCCGGTCGCCCTCGACGCACCGGCCCGCGACGAGCCTGACGGCCTCCTCGTAGTTCGGCTTGACCGCCGTCAGGCCGACGTCGCGATAGGCCGCGAGGCGCTTCGAGTCGGCGACGACGCACGCGGGGCGTGCGGCCCTGGAGGCCGGCGAGCGACTGGATCACCGCGGGGGTGAGGATGCCGTAGCCGTAGTCGGAGACGATCACCACGTCGGACGCGCGGAAAAGCGCCCGGAGCCGGCCGATCAGCTCGCGCTCGACCTCGCCGGTGACCGGGCCGGTGCTCCCGGCGTCGAACCGGAGGAGCAACTGGCCCGAGGCGACGACGCGGGTCTTCGAGAGCGTCCGTCGGGCGGGGTCGATCAGGAGGTCGTCGTCCGTCTTGACCTTGTGCCGGGCGAGGGCCTGGCGGAGCGTCCGCGCCTCGGCGTCGTCGCCGACGACCGAGAGGAAGCGGACCCGCGCCCCGAGCGCGGCGGCGTTGACGGCGGCGTTGGCGGCCCCGCCGGGGGCGTGGCGCGCGCCGCTCAGCGCGACGATCGGCACCGGCGCCTCGCGGCAGAGCCGGTCGGTCGTCCCCTCGAGGTAGCTGTCGAGCATCGCCTCGCCGATGACGAGGACGTCGAGCCCGCGGAATCCGTCGACGATCCGGGACAGGGCGTGACTCATGATCGTGCCTCCCCGTGGCGAGCGGTCGGCCTCGGCGATGGTCCGCGCGGCCTCGGCGAGGTCGGCGGCCTTGAAGTGCGGCTCGCGGTCCGGCGCCGGCGACCCATTCGGTCTCGTTGCCGTTGTCGATCAGCACCGTGCGGCAGCCGGCGCGGCGGCCGGCCTCGATGTCGTCGAGGATGTCGCCCACGAGCCACGACCGCGCCAGGTCGATCCCGTGCGCGTCGGCGGCCCGGCGGATCAGGCCCGGCTCCGGCTTCCGGCACTCGCAGGTGACCGCGTAGGGCTTCACGCGGCCCTCGGGATGGTGCGGGCAGTAGAGGAAGTCGTCCAGCGCCACGCCGAGCGTGCCGAGCAGCTCTCGCAACCGCCGCTCGACGGCGACCAGGGCCGACTCCGGGAAGAGGCCGCGCGCCACGCCCGACTGGTTCGACACGACGAGCAGGCGATAGCCCGCGGTCCCGGAGCGTGGGCAGCCCCTCCTCGGCCCCCGGCGCCAGGCGGATCAGGTCCGGGTCGACGTTGTACGGCACGTCCTCGACGAGGGTCCCGTCCTTGTCGAGGAACACGGCGCGGTCGCCCCTCATCGCGGGTCGGCCTCCCGGGGCAAGAGCGGGAACTCGTGTTGCGACGGCATCGCGGGCCGACCAGAGCTGGCGCGCCGCGCCGCGTGGATCGACCGCCGACCTCGTCGTAGACCCGCGCCACGGCGACGGCGACCTTCTCCCAGGTGAACAGGGCGTTCGGCCCGGCGGAGCGGCCTGGCGGCCGAGCAGCTGCGATCAGCTCGGGCCGGCGGAAGAGCCGCGCCAGGCGGTCGGCCAGGGCGTCGGGGTCGTCGGGCGGGACGAGGTAGCCGGTCTCGCCGTCGACGACCGTCGTCTTGATCCCGCCGACGGCCGCGCCGACGACCGGCGTGCCGCACGCGATCGCCTCGACCGGCGTGATGCCGAACGGCTCGTACCAGGGCGTGGTGACGAAGACGTCGGCCGCGCTGTAGTAGTAGCGGAGCGGCGTCGCGGCCCCGGCTGCCGACGAACGTCACGGCGTCGTCGACGCCCTCCTCGCGCGGCGATCGCCCGCAGGCGGCCGATCTCGGGCGTGATCGTCGGGTCGGGCGTCGGCCGACTCGCCGCCGACGACGAGCAGGCGGGCCGCGATCGCCGTGGCCGGCGCGCAGAGCCGGGCCAGGCCGCGGATCACGTTGTCGACGCCCTTGCGCGGCACCATCCGGCCGAGTTGCAGGACGATCCGCTCGTCCGGGTCGAGGCCGAGCGTCGCCGCGCCCGCGCCTGGCCGATCGGGCCAGAACTCGGCCGGGTCGAAGCCGCAGGGGATCGTCGCCAGCCGCGACCGGGTCGGCCCCGTAGAGGTCGATCAGGTCGTCCTCGTCCTGCGGGCACTCGGCGATGATCCGGTCGGCCTCGCGCGACGACGCGGTCCTCGATCGCGAGCCGCTCGCTCGGGGAAGGCGTCGGCCCCGCCCTGGTGCCGCCTGCGGACCCGGCCCAGCGCGTGGAACGTGACGACGAACGGCACGCCCGCGGCGCGCTTCAGGTCGGCGGCGACCAGCGCCGACATGAAGAAGTTCGCGTGGATCAGGTCGTAGCCCGGCCGCCGCCGGCAGCAGCGGAGCACGAAGTCGGTGAAGTCGCCCATGAAGGGCAGCAGGTCCTCCTTGCGGACCGGCCGCGGCGGGCCCGGCCGGGACGTGGATGATCCGCGCGCCGTCGGCCCAGGCGACGACGTCGGGCAGATCGGGCCGGTCGCGGCGGGTGAAGACGTCGACCTCGTAGCCCGAGCTTCGCCAGCAGCCGCGCGAGCTGGCCGACGTAGACGTTCTGCCCGCCGCTGTCGACGCCGCCGAGCATGGCCAGGGGCGAGGCATGCTCGCTGATCAGGGCGATTCGCTTCCTCGGTCATCACGCTCCTCCCGCCGCCAGGGCCAGGCCGGGCGCGACCTGCGCCCGGCCCGGGCCGCCGCCCGGTCGACCAGCGCGAAGGTCTCTTCCCAGTCGCGGGCGAACCGATCGATGTGGAACCGCTCCAGGGCCCGCCGCCGCGCCCCGTCGCCCAGCCGCCGCGCCTCGGCCGGGTCGGCCAGCAGCGACCGCATCGGCCTCGATCAAGCCGGCCGACGTCGGTGTCGACGTAGCCGGAGACGCCGTTCTCGATCGCCGTGGCCATCTCGGTCGTCGCCAGGCCGACGATCGGCATGCCGAGCGTCATCGCCTCGATGACGGCCAGGCCGAGGCTCGTCCAGCGGATCGGGTTGAAGAAGAAGCGATACCGCGCCTCGAACGCCGCGCAGCTCCATGCGGCTGGACCTCGCCGAGCCCGCCCAGCGACTCGGCGTCCATCCCCACCAGGTCGAGCGGGACCTCGCTCGCGGACCCGCTCGAAGACGTCGGCCCCGAGCAGCCGGCCGCGCGACGCGGAGGTGATTGATGACGACGATCCCGCGTCCGATCTCGCCCGTGTAGCGGACGCCCTCGGGCACGAAGACGCCGTGCTCGATGACCCGCGTCGGCGTCCGGCCGCTGTCCCACATCAGCGCGTTGAACGGCGTGACGTGGACGAGCAGCGCGTCGGGGTCGTCGAACCAGTGCCGCGTGTCGGTCGGATGCGTGCGCGGCGGGTCGTGCTCGAGGTAGATCCGCGGCAGCCGCCGCTGCTCGTCGCGAGAGGATCTCGTGCTGGTCGACCTCGTAGTTCGCCCGCGTCTGGAAGAGGACGCAGTCGAAGTCGAGGTCGCGCACCGCCTCGGCCGGCACGTCGCGGACGCGGTCGGGGAACGGGAAGGTCGAGCCCCGGCCGCCGTAGCCCTCGCGCGGCCCGGCTTGACCGGCAGGTAGAACTCGACGTTCGCCCGCGACAGGTAGAGCAGGTAGTTGCCGTGGATGTGCCAGGTCAGGACGCGGATCGGACGCATGACGGTGATCCCTCGATGACGTCGAGACATTCAGGCGATCGCGGCGCGAGTGCCCGGACGAGACGCCCGTGCGCGGTCGCGAGCAGGTCGTCGGCCTCGGCGATGACCTCGTCGGCGCCCACGCCCGCGTCGCGGCAGAGGACGCGGTGGAGCTGCGCGTCGACCGGCGCCCACCGCGCCGGGTTGTCGCCGGTCGAGATCACGACGCTCGGCGTGCGAAGGCCGGCGGCGACGTGCGAGACGCCCGTGTCGTTGCAGACGAGCAGCCGCGCCCGTGCCAGCAGGACGCCGAGGGCGCCGAGGTCCGGTCCGCCCGGCCAGGTCGAGGCACGGGCGTCCGGCCTGCTCGGCCACGGCCCGGGTCAGGGCGGCCTCGGCCGGCGGTCCCGGTCAGCACGACGCGCAGGCCCGCGGCCGCGCAGCGCCCGGGCGACGGCGGCGAACCGCTCGGCCGACCAGCGCCGCTCGGGGACACTCGCCCCGGGATGGATGCACGCATAGTCGCTCGGCGACGAGGTCGCACGCCTCGTCGATGGCGACGAAGCGCGCGAAGATCGGCGTCGCCGAGCGGGAATTCCAGCTGCTCGCCGCGGGCGCGGCGCGCCGAGGAACTCCATCAGCTCCAGCAGGCGGCGGATCTCCAGGCCGCGATCCGGGCCAGGGCAGGAACGTCTCGGGGTCCGGGCAGTAATCGCCCGGCAGGAAGAAGCCCGCCGATCGCCGCGCACCGAAGAGGACGATCAGCGGGTTGACGAACGGCCCGCTGCCGTGGAGCTGGATCGCCAGGTCGAACCGCTCGGCCTGCATCGCCGCGAGGAACGCGGGGATCCGATCGAGCTCGGGGCCCGCTCGGGCAGGCCGGGGAAGCCCGGGAACTCGCGGAATCCGTCGAGGTAACGCCCGAACCGCGTCGACGAACCCGCGGGCCCAGGGCAGCCCGACCAGGACGATCTCCGCCCCGGGCAGCGCCGCGCGCAGGGCCCGTAGCGCCGGAACGGCGCAGAGCAGATCGCCGAGCTGGAGCGCCCGGAGGACCGCGACCCGACGGATCGTCCCGTCTCCGAGCGCCAGGAAAGTCGCTCCCATCGCCCCCGATACTCCTCACACAGACGCATAAGAGTGCCGTCGCCCCCGCGGTCGAAAACACCCCGGGGCGCGGACGCTATCACGATTCGCCTGGCCGTTTCTCGGCGTGTCACACGATGTTATGGGGTCGGGCGTGAGGGGCCCGATCCCGGAGCCTCTTCCGAGGGAGCCTCCCGGGTTCCGGTCCGGGTGGGCGCCCCCCTCCGCGGGGCGGAGGCAAGCGGTGGGAAAAAGCGGAGTGTCTCGGTAGCAATTGTCATTCCATCATCAACGAGAAGACATGGCGTACTCTGTGGAGGACGGCCGCCGCCAGAGGCCGAAAGCGTCAGCCGGCATCGGGATTCCGCCAGGTTAGCCCCGCCCGGTGCGCCGCTTGCGGGTCAGCGGCGGATCGCCGTCCGGATCGGGACCCTCGGGAGCCGACATTGGACCCGCGCGTCACGGTGGTCATCGCGACACGGGATCGTCGGGGGGAGCTGGCCATCACCCTCGAACGCCTGCGCTCGATCCCCGAGTCGCCCGCCGTGATCGTGATCGACAACGGGTCGAGCGACGGTACGGGCGGCCTGGTCCGGACCGAGCACCCGTGGGCCCGGCTCATCGAGCCGGGCGAGAACCTCGGGGCCGCGGCGAGAACGGTCGGGGCCCGCGCGGCCGGGTCGCCGTACATCGCCTTCTGCGACGACGACTCCTGGTGGGCGCCGGGCTCCCTCGCCCTGGCGGCCGAACGGCTCGACATCCATCCCCAGTTGGCCCTGATAGCGGCCCGAGTCCTCGTGGGGGAGGCCGAGGTGCTCGACCCGACCTGCGCGGCGATGGCCGCCAGCCCGCTCCCACGCGACGATCGCCTGCCCGGACCCTCCGTGCTGGGGTTCCTCGCCTGCGGCGCCGTCGTCCGCCGGTCGGCGTACCTCCAGGTTGGAGGTTTCGAGCCACGCTTCGGCGTCGGCGGCGAGGAGGAACTGCTGGCGATCGACCTCGCCTCGGCCGGCTGGGGCCTATCCTATTGCGACGACATCGTTGCCCACCATCATCCCAAGGCGAGCGGCCCGAGGTCCGGCCGACGTAGGATCGAGGTCCGCAACGCCCTGTGGACGACTTGGCTCCGGCGCCCGTTCTCTGCCACCATGGCCCGGACCGTGCAAACGATCTCGCGAGGAGCCGGCGATCGACAGACCTGGCTCGGCCTGCGCGACGCCCTGCGTCATCTGCCTTGGGTCGTCCGGCGGCGGCGACGTGTCCCGCCCGATGTCGAGACGGCCCTCAAGGCTCTTTCTCGCGGCCCATGCGCCGACCGTTGCGGGATGGACGTCGTACCCGCCAGAGGCTAGACCTGTTCTCTCTTGTCCGTCGTCTGAGCCCGCTCTCGAAGACCTGCCGATGTTCACGGCAGTATCCTTGTCTTTCATCCGCCCCGTATGAGGACCGTGGTCCGTTGCTGCATCAAGACTTGCTGGCTGGAAAGGCCGCTGCTCGGATACGTGCAGCGGATTGACCAATTATTCTCTCACCATTTTCTAGTTTCCGCCCGAGTCCTACCAGCGGCTACTCTGCCCGAGGAGGATCTCGGCCTCGCTATTGACCTTCAGCCTGCCAATTTCGCGTCAGGGAACGGCAGTCGCGACCCGGCCCAAAGGGATCTGATCATCGGCGTCGACCGCGACAGGCTGGCCAGGTGCTCCTGGACGACCTTGTCGAGATGGTTCACGTGGCGGGGGACGAAGTTCGGCAGCAGGCCGTGCTTCAGGTGCGACCGGATCATCTCCGCGGGGTTCAGGTCCGGGGCATAGGCCGGCGGCCGCTCCAGGTGAAGCCGTGGATGCCGCCGCAACAGCTCGCGGACGAGCGGGCCCTTGTGGTTGCTGCCGCCATCCCACACCACGGTCACCCGGCCCCGCACGTGGCGGAGCAGGTGCCGCAGGAACGACACGACGGCCGCGGCGTCGACGTAGGTCACGGGATCGGTCCGGGAGTAGAGACCGATCCGGCGGCGCGTCGGGGCGACGCCGATCGCCGCGATCGTCGAGACCTTGTCGCGGTGCCGCCCGAATCCGGTCAGCACGGGCGTGCGGCCCCTCGGCGCCCATGTGCGGCGCACCGTGGGGTTGAGGAAGAAGCCGCTCTCGTCGATCAGGACGAGGTGGGCGCCCTCGTCCCGGGCCTTTTTTCGGTGCGCGGCCACGCGCCGGCCACCCGGCGGCCGATCGCCGCGTTGTCGCGCTCGACGGCCCGCGTCTCGGGCTTCTGCGGGGCGTAGCCCCGCGCGGTCAGCCACTCGGCCAGGTAGCTGGAGTTGAAGCGGACCCCGAACCGCTTCCCGATGACCTCGGCCAGGCGACGGGTGGTCCAGAGGTCGGTCTTGTAGCCGAACGCCAGCGGGCTCCTGGCCAGCCACGACAGGACCGAGGCCTCCTGCCGCTTCGACAGCTTCGGCTTCGCGCCCGGGTGCGGCTTGCCCTTGAGGCCGTCGTCCCCCGCCCGGCGGTGGGCGGCGACCCAGCCGTTGACGGCGCGCCGGGTGACGCCGAGGAACGCGGCGACGTCGACCTGTTTCCAGCCCTCCGCGACCCGCCGGACGGCCGGCCGGCGACGCGCCTCGAGTTCCGCAGCCGATCCTTGGCTTCCCGTGGCCGGAAGGTAAGATCAGCCAGGCGATAAGACAAGGCCAGAATCTGGCAGCCTGAGCGTCAATAGCGAGCGCAGCCGCGCCGGCAGGGTCGGGTCGGTGTAACCGGCCCCGCCCGGCGTCCGACGGTGGCGCGTGCCTGGATCGTCTCGAGGACCGGCGACGAGCGCGAGGGCTCACGAAGCCGGGGAGGGATCCCGCAGGCCTCGCGGCGGCGGGAGGCCTCGGGTCAGGGACCGGGGGTGGGACGTGCGGACCGGGGTTGGCGGGTGCCCCCGCTGCCCCTCGGCGGGTGCGCGGCCGGGTTGCGCGCAACCTCCTCCCGCCCGGGTCGGCGACGCGATTCCCGAAGGCCGTCCCCGGTCGCGTGATCACGCCGGCGATCGTCAGCAGCCTGATGGTGCGATCCGCCCCTGCGCGGTCCGTGGGGCTGAGAAGTAGCCCTTCCGCCCGGGCCAGAGCCGCCCGTGCGACACCGAGGGCCGGCGCGGGCCCTCGGCGCCCGACGGGCCGATTCAATAGGAGTCGCCTGAGATGACCTCGCCCCCGGCGATTGTGCCGAGCGACCAGATGACGTACTGGCTCGTCGACGCCTTCAGGAACCGGACCGAGCCGTCGACCATGCAGGCGTTGGCCCCGCCCGAGTGGTAGCTGCTCATGGCGAAGTTGCCGGCGAAGTCGAAGTCGGCCTCGCCGCCGAAGGTGATCTGGCAGTTGGGAAACTGCGAGTTGGGCGGGACGAGCGTGTTGCCGATCGACCGGCCGAAGTAGCCGGTGCACCACTGCTCGCCGATCCAGCTCCGGTTGATGTCCTCCTGGCCGACCGAGCCCGGCGCGGCGCCGGCGCAGGTCACGAGCCACTGGTTGAGCCCGGCGCCGCCTAGCGGCATGTTCATGGTGGCCGTGCCCCAGTTGGCGTTGGGGGGAAAGGTCGTGCCGACGTTGATCACGTCCTGCACCGAGAGCCGGTTCGGGTCGAAGTCGCCGGTCTTCCACTCGGAGAAGGCGATCGAGTTGCTTGTCCCGTCGGTCACGTTGGCGATCGAGACGGCCTGGGCCTCGTTCCAGGCGATCCCGGTCGGGGTCCAGGCGCCGCCGTCGAAGATGTCGAGGCTCGCGCCGGCCGAGATGAAGTAGTTGTTCCCCGGCCCGGAGCCGTTGAAGAACGGCACGGCGATTCCGTGGGCGACGCTCTGGCCAGGCGGTAGGGACGAGGGGCAGAGGAACGTGGCGATGCGCGTCGAGGTGGCGGTCGTGTCCGTCTCCCAGCCCGAGCCCTGCGGGCCCTGGTTGGGCATCGAGAAGTTGATCGCGTTGTAGACCGCCGCCTGCTCCATGTAGGGCAAGAGCTGCGACTGCGGGCTCCACGCGCCCGCAGATACTCCCGTTGACGGACGTGTTGTACGAGGCCGGGAACGAGCCGACGGACTGGTGGTAGTTCTGCAGGGCCAGGCCGAGTTGCTTCAGGTTGTTGACGCACTGCGACCGCCGGGCCGCCTCGCGCGCCGCCTGGACGGCGGGCAGGAGCAGGGCGATCAGGACGGCGATGATGGCGATGACGACGAGCAATTCGATGAGCGTGAATGCTCGGACGGTCCGCTTCGACGCGCCGACGAGGGCCGATGGCATGGTGCGATCTCCGATCGTGGGAAGGGGAGGGGTGGCTGATCACTTCGTGCCGCTGAGGTTGGTCGGGGTGCCCTTAGGCTGGGCGGAGCGCTTCATGTACTTGCCGACGTCCGGGGGCATCGGCTTGCTATAGGCCTCCTTGGGGATGTCCTGTCGGGGCACGTCGGCGACCTGGACCTCGTCGCGCCGGCAGCCGGCGGCCGGTGCCGACGCGGCGAGGGCCAGGGCCAGGAGCTTCGTCGCGGGCTTCACGGGTCGTCTCCTCGCGGGTCCGGCCGGGGTCAGTGTCCGCCCGCCCGTCGGCCGGCCGGGCGGGGCGACGGGCCTCGGCTCGCCGAGGCCCGGGGGGTCGGTTCAGCGAGGCCCGCCGAGTCGGGCCAGGGCCGCGCGCGCGGGCGATACGAGGGGTCGACGCGGAGCGCCGCCAGGAAACAATTCCGCGCCACCTCGTCCCGGCCGGCCTCGGCGGCGGCCCGACCGAGCCGCACGTGGAGCGAGGCGTCGCCGGGCGAACGGGCGACCTCGCGCGCCAGGGCGTCCATCTGCTCGACGGCGGCGCGGGCCCGAGCCAGCCTCGCCGAGCTGGCCACGGCGCGGTCGGCCAGGCCGAGCCTCGCCTCGACCTGCGCGAGCCGCTGCAACGGCCCGAGGTCGCCGGGCCTGGCCGCTACGGCCCGCACCAGGTCGGGCAGCGCCGCCTCGGCGCGGCCGGCGAGGATCGCCGCCTCGGCGCGGATGAGCAGGGCGTCGGCGTCCCCCGGTTCGCGGGCCAGCGCCCGCTCGGCCAGGGCCGCGGCCTCGTCGGGGCGCCCGAGGCCGCGCCGATGCCGCGCCGCCAGGCTGAGGACCGCCGCGTCGTCGGGCCACTCGCGCAGCGCCTCGGCCATCGGGGCAGAAGCGTCATCCGGGCGGCCGGCGTGGAGCCGTTCGGCGATCAGGCCGAGCCGGCCGTCGCGGCCCGCGGCGTCGAGGCGCACGGCCTCGGCGAAGGCCGAGGCCGCCTCGGAGCATCGCCCCATGTCGTGGTGCACCTGGCCCATTGCCCGCCACGGCCGCGGGTCGCCCGGGGCCGACCGCGCCGCGGACTCGAGCAACCGCAGGCCCCCAACCTCGTCGCCCGAGCTGAGGTAGATCGCCGCCAGGACCTTCGCCGCCTCGGGCTGGTCGGCCTTGAGGGCCAGCCCCCGCTCGAGGGCGGCCCTGGCCGCGGCGACTCGGCCGAGCCGGACCAGGGCGATCCCGGCCAGGGCGGCCGCCTCGCCCGCCTCGGGGCCTTCGCCCCGGACCAAAGCCGCCGCGCAGCGCGCGAGTTCGGGCCGGCCGCCGGCCAGGTGCGCCCGGGCTTCCTCGAGGGCCCGCCGCGTCGAGCGAGCGGACGCCGAGACGACGGAGGCCGCGGCGATCGCCGCCGCCACCAGGCCGATTGCCGCCAGCGTCAGGCCCGCGCCGTGCCCCGCCATCCGCGCCATGAACCACCCCCGAGCTGGGCGCCCGCAGGGGACCGCGAGATGACGGCCGGACGCGACCGCCCCTCGCGATCCGATTGCTGAGGTCGAAAGAAATCAGGCCGAAGTGATCGCTCCTTTCTCGCGCGATCGGCAATTCAGGGCCATTCTCGATCGCGTATTTCCTTTCCGAAATTGCGACATCGGATCTCGCGCCGAAACGTCTTGATCGGCCCGCCCCGCCGGGGGGGAAGCGCGCGGCGGAGCCGGTCAGTAACTGTCGGCACTGACGACCTCGCCGTTGCCCTTGGTGCCCAGCGACCACCAGGTGTTCTGGCTGATCGAGTCCTTGATGAACTTGACCGAGCCGTCCGTCGTCAGCGTGTTAACGCCGCCGGAGTGGAAGCTGCTGGCATTGCTCAGGGGCGACATTGTGGTCGAGCCGGTGTTGCTGCAGTGGGTCCACTTGTACTTGTTGGGCGTGACGATCGTGTTGAACATGGTCTGGGCCATGCAGCCGTGGGCCCAGTCGCGGCCGCGTTGGGCGTCAAAGCTGCCGCCGGTCTGCCACTGGGTCTGGCAGAGCTGGATTGTCGCCGCGATCGTCGCGGGGTCGGTCCAGGCGTCGAAGAGTCGCGCGCCGGTGGCCATACCCACGTTGTTGACGCCCTCCTTCGGGACATTCGGCCCCGTGGACGCGACGTTCACGATCCCCTCGGAATAGGCGATCGTGTTCGAGGTCCCGTCGAGACAGGAGCGGATTCCGTAGACGAGCTGGAAGGTGAACATGCCGGTGGAGGGCATCTGGAAGACCTGGACGGTCCCCGTGTCGACGCCGTTGGCGACGGCAAGGTTGGTCGTCGTACCGACGCAGGCGTAATAGTTGCTCGTGTCCTTGTCGTTGTTGTTGTAGAAGCTCGTCGATCCGCCGTTGCCCGCGAGCGGGTCGGACGGGCAGAGGAAGAGGCTGACCTGCGTATCGGCCGCCGTTCCGTTGACGTCGATCGGCACGCTGCCGCCTGGGCTACCCTCCTCGACCCCCCAGGAGAAGTTAGCGGCGTTGTAGACCGACTGCTGCTCCAGGAACGGCAGCAGCATGCCGAAGTGTCCCCACGAATTCTTGGCGCGATAGTAGGCCGGCGGGAACGAGTACATGTTGAGCGAGACGCCCATGGGGAAGACGTCGTGGACCTGGTGATAGTTGTGCAAGGCCAGGCCGATCTGCTTGAGGTTGTTGACGCACTGCGACCGCCGGGCCGCCTCGCGCGCCGCCTGGACGGCGGGCAGGAGCAGGGCGATCAGGACGGCGATGATGGCGATGACGACGAGCAATTCGATGAGCGTGAATGCTCGGACGGTCCGCTTCGACGCGCCGACGAGGGCCGATGGCATGGTGCGATCTCCGATCGTGGAGAGGGGGACTGTTCACTTGCCGCTGAGGTTGGTCGGGGTGCCCTTGGGCTGGGCGGGGTGCCCTTGGGCTGGGCGGGGCGCTTCATACTTGCCGACGCCCAGGGGGCGTCGGCTTGTAATAGGCCCCCTTGGGGATGTCCTGTCGGGGCACGTCGGCGACCTGGACCTCGTCGCGCCGGCAGCCGGCGCCGACGCGGCGAGGGCCAGGGCCAGGAGCTTCGTCGCGGGCTTCACGGGTCGTCTCCTCGCGGGTCCGGCCGGGGTGGGAGTCCGCCCGCTCGCCGGTCGCGCCGGGCAGTCCCGGCCGGGTACGCGAGTTGATCGCCGGGGCGCGACCCGCCCGGCGGCCGATCTGGTCTCTCGAGGTCGGGAGTCCGCGGTGATGTGACGTCCCTATTTCTCGGGCAACCGGCGAGGCGGGGCCATTCTCGATCGCGTATTTCTTTTCCGAAATCGCGACACCGGCTAGAATCGCGGCATGCCTCGCGCGGCGACGCGGATCGGCCTGGTCTTCGGCCATGGCCTCGGCTTCTATCGGGACATCCTCCGCGGGATCAAGTCCTTCGCGGAGTCGCGCCCGCACTGGGTCTTCACGCCGATCGCGCCCGAGCCCGAGACGCTCGGGACGCTCCGGCCGCTCGATTTCGACGGCCTGATCGCGCAGGTCACCGACCGCGAGATGGCCCGGACGCTGATCGCCTGGCGGAGGCCCCTGGTCAACGTCTCCGGGGTGTTGCCGGACCTGCCGGTGTCGCGCGTGGGGGTCGATCACGTCGAGGTCGGCCGGCTCGCGGCCGGGCACCTGCTCGACCGGGGCCTGCGCCATTTCGGGTTCCTCGGATACCACGGCCACGCCTTCTCGGTCGGCCGCGAGGCGGGTTTCCGCGGTGCCGTCGAGGCCGCCGGGTGTCCGCTCGCGACCCTGCTCCGCCGCGACGCGATCCGGTGGGAAACCTCGGGGCTCTGGCTCTGGGACCGGGAGATCCCGCGCTGGTTAGCGGCGCTGCCGAAACCGGCCGGGGTCTTCGCCAGCCACGACCTCCAGGGCGTCCAGGTGTCGGAGGCGTGCCGCCGCTCCGGCCTGCGCGTGCCGGACGACGTGGCGATCGTCGGCGTCGACGACGACGACCTGCTCTGCGAGATGGCCCGGCCGCCGCTCTCGAGCGTGGCCCTGCCGTGCGGGCGTATCGGCTCGGAGGCGGCCAGGCTCCTCGATCGCCTCCTGGCCGGCCCCCGGAGGCAGCGCCCGCCGACGGCGGTCGTTCTCGCCCCGACGCGCGTCGTCACCCGCGCTTCGACCGACGTCCTGGCCATCGATGACCCCGACGTCGTCGCGGCCGTGCGGTTCATCCGCGCCCGCGCCGACGAGCCGATCCAGGTCGGCGACGTGGCCCGCGCGGCGACCGTGTCGCGACGGACCCTCGAGCGGCGGTTCCGCGACGCGATGGGGCGGAGCCTCTGGGAGGAGATCCGCCGCACTCACATGGAGCGCGCGCGGGCCCTCCTGTCGGGGACGGACATGACGATCGGCCAGGTCGCGGCCCACGCGGGCTTCGGCGAGTCGAAGCAGCTCTCGGTCGTGTTCCGCGAGGAGACCGGCCTCACCCCGACCGAGTTCCGCCGCCGGTGCCGCTCCGACCCTTGACGCCGTCCGAGCGCGCGGCGCGACGGTCTCGCTGCCCTCAACGCGGAGTGGGCCGCCACGCAGCGCGGCTGCCGTCCATCGCGCACTGGTAGCGCAGACACTCGACGACGCGGGCCCCCGTGCCGTCGGGTCGGATGACCCAGACGGGCCGCTTATCGGCGGGCCGCTCGCCGTAGACCCGCTTCATCCGCTCGGGGTCGCGCCAGTAGGCCTCGTCGGTGTGCCGGAACGAGATCCAGGAGCCGTCGGGCGACCATGCGGCGGGCGTGGAGACTCCGCCCAGGTGCGTGAGCTGGCGGGGCGACGACTCGCCGTCGGCCTCGACCGTGAACAGCTCCAGACCCTCGCGGACCTTGAAGGCGTAGACCAGGTTTTTGCCGTCGGGCGACCAGTCGGGGAACACCGCGCCCCAGGAGTTCGCCTCCTTGGCGACCTGGCGGCGCCGCGAGCCGTCGGCGTCCATGACGAACACGGTCACTCCGCCGGGGGCCTCGCCCGTGAAGGCGATCCGCCTGCCGTCGGGGGAGAGCACCGGGTCGTGGCCGGGCCCGAGGATCCGGACCTCGCCCCCCTGGGGCCCGACGCTCGCGATCGCCGCGCAGGAGTCGTGCAGGCCGAACACGATCCGGTCGCCGACCCAGCTCGGCATGTAGGCGACCGCCGGGGCCTTGAGGTCGGTCAGGCGACGGACGCCCCTCCCGTCGATGCCCGCGACGAAGAGGTTCGCGCCGCCATCGCGATCGGAAATGAAGGCGAACCGCCTGCCGTCTGGCGACCAGCACGGGTAGCGGTCCTCCGAACTCGGGCTGCGGGTCAGGTTGGTCGCGTCGCCCGTCGTGGGGTCGACGAGGAAGACCTCCGTGTCGCCCGTCCTAACCGAGGTGATCAAGAACTGATGGCCCTTCAGGTCGGGCGCGGGGTCGTGATCGGTCAGGGCGAAGTTGATGGCGGCGAGCAGGAGGATCATGGCCGGGGACCTCCCGGATCGGGCCGCGCGGCCGATGCCAGCGGATCTTCGAGGCGATACACGAGCGACTTGCCCTTGTAGTCCTCCTCGACGAACACGAGATAACCGCCGTCCTTCCGCCGCAAGGCCCGGATGCCGTCGCGGAAGTCGACCCAGCCGCTCTCGCCGTGGACCTCGGGGCCGGGCTTCATCGAGCCGACAAGTGAGCCGTCGCGGAGGCGGTACACAAGGACCTCGGCGCTCTTGCAATCGACGGCAAACGCCAGCTCGCCGGCATACGCGACCGAGACGATGAACTGCTTGTCGGCGACGTAGGGAAGGTCGATGCGATAACGTTGCCTCGGCGACTTGCTCCAGTCGTCATACCTCACGATCACAGTACCGGCGGTGCCCCACTCGCCGTGCGAGATCGGCCGGTCCTTCGTCTGTCCGCTCAGGTACATCGTATCGGTCTCGGGTATGTGCTCGGTCCGCAGGAGATCCGTGATCGGTGCCGGCATCGCGGAGTGCTCCGGCCCGGGGTCGTACTGCGGATTGCCGTGCTCGTCCAGTCCCCGGAACCGCCAGCGCCAGATCCCCGACTCGCGCCCCGCCTGCCAGATATCGCCGGAGGCGTCGACGTTGCTGGCCCAGTATTCGCCCTCCGGCCCGGTTGTCGCGGCGTACTCGCCGGCCTCCATCTGGCCGTCGCCGTCGGCGTCACGCCAGAGCCAGCGGCCCGAGTCGGGCTGGCCCGGCGGCGACCAGCCGCCGTCGGTCTTGATCGGGCCGCTGCTCAGCACGACCGACGGCATCGCGAGGTCGCCCTCGATCCGGTAGATTCCCAGCAGACCCTGCCACATCCCGCGCTGGCAGAGAAACCGCCTGCCGCCCAGTGTCCGCACCGACGTGCCGCACTGCAGCCCGGGGAAATGTCTCCTCAGATCGTGCGGGTAGCGGAACGGGTCGAGGGTGTGCGCTTCCCACCGCCAGTCCTTGCCGGGCGGGGCGTCCGGGTCGAACCGGTAGCGCTCGTCGGCGGTGAACACGTCGCGCCCGTCGGAAGCCGCGTCGGCGTCGGCCACGTCGACGAATTCGAGCCCGAGCAGCTCCCAGAGCAGCTCGCGCTCGGGCGAGAACGCTCTCAGGACGGTCCCCCCGCGTGGGACGTTGCAGCTCACGTAGAGGTTTCCGGCCGAGTCGCACCCAGCCCCGGTCGGGCCGGCGAACCGCCAAGGCCCGGCCTTGCCCGGCTCGGGCCCGGCGAACATTCCGCCCTCCTCGCCGAGCGACTCGACGAGCCTCGGCCGCTTTTGCCCGATATCGAAGGCGTGGACCTGCTGCCTCGGCCCGTTGTCGCACACCAGCAGCCGGCCCTCGCGGTCGAACCCGAGCCCATCGGGCACCGCCCCCGCCGGCAGTGGCAAGGCTTCGAGCCGGAGCTTGCCATCGGCCGTGTAGGAGGCAACGCGCGTGCCGCCGTCGCAGATCGCCCAGAGGTCGCCCGCGCGGTCGATCGCAAGCCGGCCCGGTCGGGACGCGGGGAATTCGCGGATGGCCTTCATCGACGCGGGGTCGATGACCCGGATCGCGTCGGACCCCGTGTCGGCGACGAACAGCAGCGTATCGCTCGCCGCGACACCCCGCGGGACCAGAGCGTGATTATCGGGGGCCTCGCGGAACGCGAGCATGTTCCCGAACTGCGTCCTGCCGCCCGGAAACGGCGCGTGCTTGCCGTCGCGTGAGTAGCGGCTCACGCCGAAGTAGCAGATCGGCTTCTCCCTCAGCGCCTCGCCAGCCTTGGCCTCGGGCTGATTCTCCCGGCTGCACGTGTGGGCGTAAAAGATGTATCGTTCGCTGGCGGCGACCGCGAAGCCGGCCCTCATGTGGGTGTCGGGGAGTCTGGCCGACGACGTCGCCGCCCTTGTAGAGACCGACCTCGCGGCCGCCCTCGTCCCAGAAGCTGCCGACGATGAGGGTGCCGTCGGGAAGGACCTGCATCGACTCGGCGGCGTTCTGGACCCATTTCGGCCCGCCGCCGAACGTGTTTCCGACCCAGGAGGTCGTGTAGATCAAAGGCTCGGCGTTTGGCCGAGTCGCGGCCCAGGCGGGCTTTCCCCCCGCGAAGAGCAAGAGCAGCAAGAGCATCCTGCTTGTCATGAGTGGGAGGCTCCGTGGGTCTCGGCGCGTGATCGGTTGCGGTGATTCCGGCCTTTCGACTGAATTGTCTAATAGTGCGATGAATGGACCCACGTCGCGATCCACGATCGCGGAAATCTTTTCGGAAATCGCGACATCTCCCACGTCGGTCCCATAGCTCGAGTGACTGGCGGTCCCAGGGTGGTCTGACGTTGGCATAGACGTTCTCGTAAGGGCGCGTGTAGCGTTTCAACCGTGGTGGCACAAACCGGCCTCGGTCGGAAGTAACGGCCTCCCCCCTTCCAGTGGCAAGGTCCCCTGACGCAGTTCCAGGTTCCGCTCCCGGCGGCGATGCCTGGCCTGGGACAGCTTGATCCGCCGCTCCTCGAACCGCCGCGACGGCTCGCCCCGGTAGAACTCCCACGGCGGCAGGTAGCCCAAGGCGCTGTGCAGTCGCTCCTCGTTGTACCGCCGCACCAGCCGGGCCAGCACACGCTCGGCCGTCAGCAGAGTCGGTCAGCTCCTCCCCGTCCAGGGCCTCGCGGAGCGTCCGGTTGGCACGCTCGATCAGCCCGTTCTCCTCCGGGCAATGCGGCCGGATCCGATGGTGCCCCAGGCCGTTCTCCCGGAGCACCGCGCCGGAACTCCTTCGAGATGTAACAGCTCCCGTTGTCCGAGCGGATCAAGGGCGTCACCGCCGGCTTGCCGTCGGGCCCCTCGGGCAACGTCTCGATCGCCTTCTGCGCCGCCAGGCTCACCGTCAGACCGTCCATCCCCGAGAGCAGCTCGTGGTGCACGATGTACCGCGAGTACTCGTCCAGGAAGGCCACGACGTAGTAGACCCGACCGCCGACCTGGACGTGCATCAGGTCGGTGCTCCACCGCTGATCGGGCCGGGTCGCCTTCTCCTCCTGGGCCTTCTTCCGCCTGGTACGCCGCCGCCACGGGCAGACCAGGTCCGCCGCCTTCAGGATGCGGTAGACCGTCGAAGGGCTGAGGTACGCCACGTCCTCGTCGACCATCCTCCAGGCCAGTTCCCGATGCCGCAGCTCGGGGCGCTTGCGGGCGAAGGCGAGCACGGCCTGCTTCTCCTCGGACAGCGCCTCGTACGGCGAGACCGGCGGCGACGGCTCGGCCGGCCGATCCCCGGCCCACGCCTCCTCCTTGAGCCAGCGGTAGTAGCTCCGCGCCGCGACGCCCAGGGTCGCCAGCGTCTTCTTCGCCGGCCAGCCGCTGCGACACTTGGTCTGCTCGACCTCCTCGTGGACGCGCCGCTGAAGCTCGGGCGGCAGTTGGCCGTGGTCCTCTAGCCCGAGCGCCCCTTTTTTAGGTCGAGGTTCTCGGCGGTGATCTCGGCGATCACGTTCTTGAGCCGCTGGAGCTCGGCCTCGCGCCTCTGCTCCTTGGCGTCGGGCCGGCCCCTCTTGTCCTCGAACACGCGGGCCGCCGAGCCGAGCAGTTGCTTCTTCCAGGCGTAGAACTGGACCGGGTTGAGCCCCTCGCGGCGGCAGAGGTCGGAGACCTCGACGTCGGGCTCCATGCCGGCCAGGACGATCCGGAGCTTCTCGGTGGCGCTCCACGTCCGCCGCTTCCCGTTCGTGCCCATCGCTTATCCTCCAGGTCGTCATCATCGTACCCCTGGAGGAGGCTGATCTCTAACCAAGGCTCTGTGCCACTTAGTACTACAGTTGTAACTATCTCCGGAGGCTGATAGTCTGGCCGTGGAACCCAGGGAGGGTCGCCATGGCCAGCACCGGGTCTGCCGTCCGCCCCGAGGACGTCCAGGAGTGGGGGAAGCAGCTCGACGAGGTGGCGCGCCGGATCGGGGCCCGCTTCCCGCGCAGCGAGACACGCGACCGGGTCCGGGCCTACCTCGTCGGCCTCCTCGGGCCGGTGCAGCGGAAGAACGCCTGGCAGGTCGCCGAGCAGATCGGCGACGGCGACCCCTACGGCGTCCAGTACCTCATGGGCCGCGCCGACTGGGATCCGGACTCGGTCCGCGACGACCTCCGTGCGTACGTCGTCGAATCGCTCGGCGACCCCGACGCGGTCCTGATCCTCGACGAGACCGGCTTCCTCAAGAAGGGCACCAAGTCGGCCGGCGTCGCCCGCCAGTACACCGGGACCGCCGGCCGGATCGAGAACGCCCAGGTCGGCGTCTTCCTCGCCTACGCCTCGCGCCACGGCGCCGCGTTCCTCGACCGCGCCCTGTACCTGCCCGAGGAGTGGACCAGCGACCCGAAACGGTGCGAGGCGGCCGGCATCCCCGAAGGGACGGCCTTCGCTACGAAGATCCGGCTGGCCAAGCAGATGCTCGAGCGGGCTTTCGCCGCCGGGGTGCCGGCGGCGTGGGTCACCGGCGACGAGGTCTACGGCGCCTGGGAGCTGCGGCGGTGGCTGGAGGAACAGCGGCGGCAGTACGTGCTGGCCGTCCGGGCCAACCAGTACGTCTGGGCGGGCCCGCGCCAGTCCACGGTCGCCGCCCTATCGGAGGCGCTGCCGGCGCGGGCCTGGCGCAAGGTCGCCGTCGCGGCCGGGAGCAAGGGGCCGCGGGTGTACGCCTGGGCGTGGATGGAGATCAACCACGACCTCGGGCCGGCGTGGCGGCGCTGGCTGCTGATCCGCAAGGGCCTCGACGACCGCGAGGAGCTGGCGTACTACGTCGCGGCCGGGCCGGCCCGCACGCCCCTGACCCGGCTGGCCCGGGTCGCCGGGGCGAGATGGTCGGTCGAGGGGGCCTTCGAGGCGGCGAAGCAGGAGGCCGGGCTGGCCGACTACGAGGTGCGGAGCTGGACGGGCTGGCACCGCCACGTCACCCTCTCGCTGCTGGCGCACGCGGTCCTGGCGGCGGTGCGGAGGCTGGCCGACGGGCCGCCGAAAAAAAGTCGGGCGCCGGGCCGGAGCTGATCGCGGTGACGGCGCCGGAGGCGCGCCGGCTGCTGGTCCGCCTGCTGTGGGTCCGCCTGCCGGAGGTCGAGGAGGTCCTGGATTGGTCGGAGTGGCGGAGGGCCCACCAGGCGTTCGCCAGACGATGCCATTACAAGAAACGCGGCGCAGAGCCGCCGGATTAGTTACAACTGTAGTATTAGAGATCAGCCTCCTCCAGGGGTACGATGATGACGACCTGGAGGATAAGCGATGGGCACGAACGGGAAGCGGCGGACGTGGAGCGCCACCGAGAAGCTCCGGATCGTCCTGGCCGGCATGGAGCCCGACGTCGAGGTCGCCGACCTCTGCCGCCGCGAGGGGCTCAACCCGGTCCAGTTCTATGCCTGGAAGAAGCAGCTGCTCGGCTCGGCGGCCCGCGTGTTCGAGGACAAGAGGGGCCGGCCCGACGCCCGGGAGCAGCGCCGCGAGGCCGAGCTCCAGCGGCTCAAGAACGTGATCGCCGAGATCACCGCCGAGAACCTCGACCTAAAAAAGGGGCGCTCGGGCTAGAGGACCACGGCCAACTGCCGCCCGAGCTTCAAGTGTGACCGTCGGCGAGAAACCGGCTCTCCCGCAACTTGCGTGACGGCCGAGCCCCGTCCTCGTGTCGGGGGACGTGCCCCTCGCCGGGTTTCGGCCCGCTTGCAAGACGCGAGCCCTCAGCAGGTCGAAGCGGGCCCGACCATACATCGCCCGCTTCACGACCTTGATTGCTGCGACATAACGCCTCCCTTGTCACAGACCGTTGCTCAGTCCGACTCGGATATCAAGTCGGCATCCGTTAGCCGCCCCGCGATTTCTTGTTCCGCAGTCGCCTCGGCATCTTCAACTCCTCCGGGTATGGATGCTGCAACCCACTGGCCCGGCCGCCCGCCAACTGTTTGAGGCGCCTCTTCTCCGCCTCGTGCACCCAGACGACCCAGCGGAGTACCGCCGCCTCGACCTTCCGCGCCTCAACCCAGCCCCGCTTACACCAAGCCATCAGCGTCGGGATTGGGATCGACAATTCCTCGGCCAGGTCCGTCATCCACGTCTCGTGACGCTTCAGCCGCGGCGCGTCGGCCAGGAGTGTGGAACGACGCGCACGGAGCCCGAACCGGCAGAAGACTTGCCGGATCCGGTCCGCCGTGAACCGCTGATCTCCCTTCGGTGACCGGAACCCCTCCGCGTTCAACCGACTCGCGATCAGCCCCGAACGCTCTCCGGCCGCCATCAGCTCGCGGATTCGCTCCAGGAGCCGGGGGAATTCGCCCAACCGTTGGTACGTGCGGACGGGCCGGACCAACTCGTGTCGGCTGACTCCCCCGCCGACCCAGCGGATCGTCAACCGCGTGGCTTCCGAATGCTCGGTGGCCTCGATCTCGACCCCCTCGACGAGGTGACGCAGGATCGCCTGGCGCTCCGCCGGGCCTGCGATCGCCCACAGCGCGGGGATGTCCGAGGCCAGGGCCGCGATTCGCCCACGATCCGCGCCGGTGAGCTCTCGAGGGCAGCCCGATCGGGATCGCGCGAACTCCTCTTTCAGGCGACGTTCGCCACGCAGGGCTTCCTCCCGGCGGCGTTCCAGATCCCGCGCCACAAGCCGATTCTCCGGCTCCGCCGCGTCGTACCGGCGATGCGCCCGCTCGGTCTGGTAACGCGCCCGCTCCAATCTCAATTGCCAGTCCCTGTCCCGTTGATCGGCCTCGTGTTGCAGGCCCGCGGCCGCCGTCAGACTCAGCTCCAACGCCGCCGGGGCCAACGCGGCCAGGAGTTGTTGGCTCACCACCGCATCGATCGCCCGCGCGGAGACGCTGGGACACCGCGGCCGGTCGGGTCGCGGCAGGTCGTTCCGGTGGCAGACGTAGCGCGGGGACTCCGGCCGGCCGCGATACAACACGTGCATCCGCCAACCGCAACGGGCGCACCTGGCCAACCCGCCGAGCAGGGCCCACCCATGGCGCGGTGCTCCCGACGTCTCGAACGAGGAGCGGTTCTGCCGGAGCCGCTCCTGATTATACGCGTGTTCCTCCCATGATATGTAAGCCGGGAGCATGTCGTGAAGGAGGACGGCCCATTCGTCCATCGGCACGCGTACCCGGCCCGAGAGGGGCCGGCCGGGCACCTTCCGCCGCGGGTCCGATCGCGAGCGGCCGTAGCAGTACGCCCCGGCGTAGATCGGATGCCTAATGACGTTGTATACGTCTCCCAGGAATCATTCACAGGGATCGAGGTACTCGCATCGGCAGATGCTCCGGACCTTGGCCGGGTCGAGGCAGGCCGTGCGCCAACCGGCCATCGCCGCCGCCTCGACCGCGTCGACGTCCTCGTAGACCCGGTTGGACCGGTGGTGCTGCCGCAGGTACGACCAGAGCCGCTCCACCGGATTCAGCTCCGGCGAGTACGGCGGCAGGCCCACGAGCGTCAGGTTCGGCGGCGCCCGCAGCGCGCCGGCCGTGTGGTAGCAGGCGCCGTCCCAGACGAGCACGACGTGGATGCCCTCAGGGATCGTCGCCGACAGGCCGTCGAGGAAGATCTGGATCACGGCGGAGTTGACGTGCGGGCTGATCAGCCCCTCGGCGCACCCCGTCGCCGGGCAGACGGCCGTCAGGACGTGGAGGTTGCCGTAGGCCGTCTGCTTCGGCGCCGTCGGCCGCGTGCCCCGCTCGGCCCGGACCCCGGTCAACGTGCCCTTCTGGCCGAAGCGGGCCTCGTCCTCGAACCAGACCTCGACCCGCTCCTGCGGGCTCGCCGCCTCGACCTCGGCGACCCGCTCGGGGAGGCTTTCTTGAAGGCCTCCTGCGCGGAGGCGTCGGCCGCCGGGTGCCGCAGGCGGGGCCGCAGCGGGCTTGACCGGTCGGGCTGCGGGCGCTGCTTGCCCGCCACAATCGCCTCGCGCCGTATCGGGTGCCCTTCGGGCCGCGGGGCGTGCGCTGGTTCCAGGGCCAGGCCTTCGGGCCGGTCGACGACGACGTGCGCGACGAGCTGCTGGGCCGGCTGGCCCACTATCGGAAGCAGGTCGCGGGGATCGATGCCAAGCTCGAGGGCCTGCGGCTGGAGTTCCCCCAGGTCGAGGCCCTGCTCGACCTGCGAGGCATCGGCCTCTATTCGGCCCTGGTGATCGTGGCCGAGCTCGGAGAGGTCGGGCGGTTCCGCTCGGCCCACCAGGTCGGCGCCTACGCCGGTCTGACGGCGCGGGTCCGCCAGTCGGGCGGCCACTGCCACCACGGCTCGATCACGCGCGAGGGGTCGCCCTGGCTGAGGTGGATCCTCACCGAGGCGGCGATGATGGTCGTCAAGCAGGACACCGGGCTGCGGAACTTCTACGAGCGGGTGCGCAAGCGGTCGAACGCCAAGGTCGCCCGGGTGGCGGTGGCGAGGAAGCTGGCGGAGATCTGCTGGAAGAGGCTGCGCCGCTGGCACCGCGAGAAGGCGGGCGCGTCGGCGTGAGCGGATCAGCGGGCGTCTCGTACGCGCCGGGTGAGGGCGGCCCGTGCCGGGGGCTGGCGAGGCGCGGCCTGCGCCGTTGACCTGATTGGGCGCCCCGCCTACGAATCGTCTCCTGTGCGACGGCCCGGCCCCTCGCTGGTCCCGGCCGGGCGGCACGAATGGGTGCTTGTCGCGTACGTGATGACTTCTCGGTCGGGGTCGTGGGCCGGTCCGCGGAGGAACCACCGAGGCCAGGATGGCAGATCTCGACGGTGGCCCTTTCGCCGACCGCGTCGATTGATCGAGCGATGGCGAATCGACAGGAAAGTGAGGCGGAATCCCAAGCCTTGACGGCAGCGGTTATGGGTGCCCCCGGCCGTGATCCTGCTGGCGAATTCTTCAGGACCACCGAGGACCCGGCTATCCTCCGTACGAGCGGAGCCCCTCTCGAACGGAGTTCGCCCATGTCCCTGCACCCCCAGCCGATCCAACCGGTTCCCGATGACACGGCGCGAGTTGCCCGAGCCGCCTTCCCCCGCGGCAACACCTACATGGCCCTCCGCGACGAGCTGGGGACCGTCTTTACCGATGAGGACTTCGCCTCCCTCTTCCCGTCCCGCGGCCGTCCCGCGGAGGCGCCCTGGCGGCTCGCCCTGGTGACCGTCTTCCAGTTCGCCGAGGGGCTGTCCGACCGCCGCGCCGCCGACGCGGTCCGCGGGCGGATCGACTGGAAGTACGCCCTGGGCCTGGGGCTGGACGACCCCGGCTTCGACGCCTCGGTGCTCTGCGAGTTCCGGGCGCGGCTCGTCGCCGGCTCGGCCGAGGGGCGGCTGCTCGACGCGCTCCTCGAGCTCTGCCGCGGGCGAGGCTGGCTGAAGGCCCGGGGCCGCCAGCGCACCGACGCGACGCACGTCCTGGCCCGCGCCCGTAGCCTCAACCGGCTCGAGTGCGCCGTCGAGACGATGCGCCACGCCCTGAACGGTCTGGCGTCGGCGGCCCCGGAGTGGCTCCGCCGGCACGCCCGGGGGGAGTGGGTCGAGCGCTACCGTCGGCGACCTGAAGAGTCCCGGCTCCCGGACTCCGAGGAGGGCCGCCGCGCCCTCGCCCGGCAGGTCGGCGAGGACGGCCACGCCCTGCTGGCGGCGGCCTACGGCGCCGGCGCCCCGCCCTCGGTCGCGCGGTCGCCGGCCGTCGAGGCACTGCGACGGGTCTGGGTCCAGCACTTTCTGTTCGAAGGAGCCCGGGTGAGGTGGCGGACCGAGGAGGACGGCACCCCGCCGTCCGCCGCGTCGATCAACACGCCGCACGACACCGAGGCGAGGTACGGCAAGAAGCGGTCGACGGTCTGGGTCGGCTACAAGGCGCATTTGACCGAGACGTGCGACGACGACTCGCCCCACCTGGTCGTCCAGGTGACGACCGCGCCGGCCCCGGCGGCCGACGGCGACGCCCTGGCCGGGATCTACGAGGAGTTACAGGGGAAGGACGCGCTACCGGGCAAGCACACGGCGGACACGGGCTACGTCGACGCCGAGCTGCTCGTCAGCAGCCGCCGCGACTACGGGGTGGACCTGATCGGCCCGACGCGCCCCGATTACGGATGGCAGGCCCTGGCGGGCGACCGCTACACGGCGGCGGACTTCGCGATCGATTGGGAGGCGTGCCGCGCCACTTGCCCGCAGGGGCGGACGAGCTCCGGGTGGACGCCCGCGGTGGAGCGGGGCCACACCGAGGTCGTCCATATCAAGTTCTCGCGGAAGGACTGCAAGGCGTGTCCCGCCCGGGAGCGATGCACGAGGGCGGCGAGGCGGTCACTGACGATCCGGGCCCGCGAGCCGTTCGAGGCGCTGAAGGCGGCCCGCTCGAGGGAGGCGACGGAGGAGTACCGGGCCGAGTACGCCCGACGCGCGGGGATCGAGGGGACGATCTCGCAGGGGACTCGCGCCAACGGGCTGCGGCGATCGCGCTACGTCGGCCACGCGAAGACGCACCTCCAGCACCTTGCCACGGCGGCGGCGATCAACGTCCTGCGCATCGTCGGCTGGCTGGCGGAAGTGCCTCGCGAACAGACGAGGATGTCTGCCTTCGTCAGGTTAATGACCGCCAATGTCCCGGCGTGAAGAATTCGCCAGCAGGATCGGCCGTGATGCCACCCGTTATGTTAGTACCTCGATCGCCTGGGCCTGCCCCCAACTCTGGTCCACTCATAATGAGAGTTTCGCGATGGGTGGGCCTGCCCCCAACTCTGGTCCACTCATAATGAGAGTTTCGCGATGGGCTTCGGCCCCTCGTGCCCGGCCTTGGTCGCAGCGAACTCCCCGGGGGTCAGGTAGCCCAGGGCGCTATGGGGGTGCTCCCGATTGTATCTCGCCCTCCACGCCTCGATCTTCTCCCGCGCGTCGTCCAGGCACAAGAACCAGTGCGGGTCGAGGCACTCCTGGCGCAGCCGGCCGTTGAACGCCTCGATGTGCGCGTTGTCCGTCGGCTTGCCCGGCCGGCTGAAATCCAGCGTCACGCCGTTGAAGTAGGCCCACAGGTCCAAAGATCGGCCGACGAACTCCGGCCCGTTGTCTGCCCGGATGCTCGCCGGGGCGCCCCGCTCGGCGGCCAGGCCCTCCAGGGCCGCGACGACCTGATCTCCGGTGAACCGGAAGTCCGCCCGGGCGGCGAGGCCCTCGCGCGTGAAGGTGTCCACGACCGTCAGGACGCGGACGCGGCGGCCATCCGAGAGGGCGTCGCTCACGAAGTCCATCGCCCAGACCCGGTCGGCCGCCTCGGCGGCCGGCCGTGCCGGGCGGGCGCGACAGCTCGCGTGACGCCTCGGACTGATTGGCGTCAACTGTTTTTCCCGTCTGACGACAACTATTCTTCCCGGACCCATCGGCCGTTCGCGATCACACCGTGGTCGTCGTCTGTCGAGCTTTCTTGGCCTGCTCCGCCCGGTAGCTCGGCAGGTTCAGCTCGATGATCACGCTGTGATGCACCAGCCGGTCGATCGCCGCCGCCGTCGTCATCGGGTCCTTGAAGATCGCCTCCCAGCCCGAGAACGGCAGGTTGCTCGTCAGCATCACGCTGCCCCGCTCGTACCGCTCCGCCAGCAGCGTGAACAGCACCTCCATCTCCTCCCGGCTCTGTTGCACATAGCCCAGGTCGTCCAGGATCAGCACCTCGTACCGCGCCAGCGCTTCAGCACCGCGGCTCAATTTCAGATCCCGCTTGGCAACCAGCAGCTCCTGCACCAGCAGCCCGCACGTCGCAGAACAGCACCCGTCCGGCCCGCCCGCACCAGCTCCTGGCCAATCGCGGACAGCAGATGCGTCTTTCCCGAGCCCGGGCACCCGAAGACCAGCACGTTCTCGCGCCGGTCCACGAACGACCCCTCCAGCAGCGTCCGCGCCTGCTGCACCACCTTGGCCGGCAGCCGCTTCAGGTCCAACGCCGGCCAGCTCTTCTCCAGCGGCAGCCGCGACTCCCGCAGCAGACGCTCGACCCGCTTGTCCCGCCGCTCCTGGCACTCCCGCTGCGCCAGACCCAGCAGGTACTGCTCGTAGCTCAGCGCCTCCTGCTGCGCCTGCCGCGCCAGCTCCTCGTAGCCCGTCCGGAACGCCGGCAGGTGCAGCTCCTTCAGGTAGCCCGCCAGCGTCTCCTTCATCGTCCGTCGTGTCCATCGCTCATGTCCCTCCTTGCCTTCCAGTAAGGCGTCATACGACGCCAGGTCCACCGCCGCCGACCGTCACCTCGGTCACCGCTGACGTGCCGCTGTCACTCTGGCTGCAACGCCTCCGTCCACGGCGGCCACGCTCGGCGGCCGCCCTCCGTCCAGCAGCCGCCGCAACGCCGCCTCCACCGCCGCTCTCGCTCTCGCGCGCCGCCAGGTGCAGGATGCCCCAGGTACTCCTTGGCCGCCCGCGCCGGCTGCTGCTCGCGCAGCACGTCGTAGGCCAGGCGGAAGCGGCTGCACGGGAACAGATCCGTCGCGGTAGCGATAGTCGGCGAACGCCCCCGGCTTGCGGACCAGCCAGTCGATGACGTGCCGGTAGTCGATCCGGTGCTTGCCACGGCCCCGCAGCCGCGGCAACGTCCGGTCCACCCGTCTGGGCGTACCACACCTCGACCCGCTCGGCGTACAGCGGGCCTCCACCCACTCGCCGATCAGCCGGCTGGCCACCGAGTAGATGTTGCCGCTCGACGTGGATGGTGCTGCCGCTGTCCACCCGCACCACGCAGCCGCTTGCACGACCTCCAGCCGACGCGCCGGCAGCGGCCGCAGCAACGGCCAGCTCCTCCGCCAGCCGCCCCTGCCGGCCGGCGTTGCGCTGCTCGAACACGAGCCTGCCGCAGGAACGCCTCGTACGTCCGCGCGGCTGGCGAAGTCCCGGCTGCCCCGCAGCATCAGGGCCTGGTCCAGGGCCCGCTTGAACTGGTGGTGGCTCTGCTCGACGTCGCCGTTCTCGTGCGCCTGCCGCCGCCTGGATCGCCTGGCCCTGCAGGCCGTAGTGCCGCAGCAACGCCTGGTAGCGCTGCGTGAACGTCGCCCCTTCGTACCCCGGCGTGCACGGCCGCCGTCAGCCGATCGGTGCGATGCAGCTGCGGCACGCCGCCCAGTTCCCACAGGGCGTTCTGCAAGCCCTCGCTGAGGCTCTCGCAGCTCTCGGCGAAGCAGATCGTGCCCGTCTCCCAGTTGGAGTAGGTCAGCACGAAGTGGTAGATCAGGTGGTCGAACGGCACGCCGGCGATGGTCACGCCCAGGTCGGTGCAGTGCGTGAAGTCGCTGGCGGCACAGCCGACCGGGATGATGGACCTGGGCGAAGAACACCTCCTTGGCCGGCCCCTCGCAGGCCCGCCACTGCTTGACGCGCCGCTGCAAGGTCCGCAGTTGGCCGTCGGCGAAGCGGCCGGGGAAGCGGCGTTGCAGGTCGGCGAACAGGGTCTTGGCCTCCAGTCCGGGGTTGAGCCGGAGCTGCTCTTCCGAGTTCGGGCCAGACGTCGGCGAACGGGTCGGGCCGGGTCCGCCAGGTATGGGGGATCTGCCCTCGCTGGGGAGCTCGCCGAGGCGGCGGTACTTGCGGGCGGTCTTGTGGTCGAGGCCGGCCTTGTCGGCGGCGTTGGCCAAGGTGGTTTCGGTCTGGAGCAACTTCCGCAGCCTCCTGAACAGGCGATCGGTGACCATCCCTCCGCTCCGTCATAAGGGAGCCGAAAAGGGTCAGCCTACCGGACCTCAGGGGCCGGGAATTCTAATTGTCGCTGGCCGGGAGAAATGATTGTCGCCAATCACGGCACCTTGCGGCGAAGCGCCAGGCCCTCCTCGCAGTAGAGGCGACAGGTCCGCTTGTGGTTGACCGCCCAGCCCTCGCGCCGCAGCAGGATGTGGAGCCGGCGGTAGCCGTATCGGAAGCGCGCCCCGGCCAGGTCGCGCAGGCGGACCCGGAGGGCGTCCTGCGGGTCGCGGCGGCTCCGATAGCGGTGGCTCGCCCGGGGGAAGGCCAGCGCCCGGCAGGCCCGGCGCTCGCTCTCCCCGTAGGCGGCCCGCAGCCCCGCCACCAGCTCGCGCCGCCGGGCGGGGCTCAGACTTTTTTTGACAGGACGTCCTGGAGCATCGCCTTGTCCAGACTGAGGTCGGCCACGAGCTGCTTGAGCTTGCGATTCTCCTCCTCGAGCTGCCGCAGCCGCCTCAGCTCGGCCGTGCCCATGCCGCCGAACCGCTTCTTCCAGCGGAAGAAGGTGGCCTGAGGGACAGCATCAGACTGCCCCACCTGGCACACCTCTTCCAACCGGCGATGGGCCGGCGATAATCGCCATCGTCGCCCTGCTGGGCCTGAGCCGATGGATCGCGCGGCATCGCGCGCCGGACGAGGGAGAGTCACCATGCACACGAGAGCCACACGTTTGCCCGCCGCCGCGCCCCCCCGCCTCCCGATCGCCTGAGCCCCACGGCGCCGATCGGCCTGTGGGATCGGCTGCCCGCCCCGAGGCGCCTCCGCCTGATCGCCGCGCTCGGGGCCATGGTCGAACGCCGGCTGACCGAGCCGGGACGGGGGGCCGGCCATGAGCCATCCTGACGCGGATCGCCCCGCGCTCGCCTTCGACCACAAGGTCGCCGACCGCCACCGCGAGCGCCTGGCCGTCGTCTACGTGCGGCAGTCGACCGCCGGGCAGGTGCGGCGGCACCGCGAGTCCACCCAGCTGCAGTACGGGCTGGTCGAGAGGGCCGCGGCCCTCGGATGGCCGCGATCGCGCGTGCTCGTCATCGACGACGACCTCGGGCTCTCCGGCGCCTCGGCCGATGGCCGGCCGGGCTTCCGGCGGCTGCTCGGCGAGGTCGCCCTCGACCATGTCAGGCGTGATCCTCGGCGTCGAGATGAGCCGGCTGGCCCGCAGCTGCAAGGACTGGTATCAGCTGCTGGAGCTGTGCGCCCTCTTCGGCACGCTGATCTGCGACCTCGACGGCCTCTACGACCCGGCCTGCTACAACGACCGGCTCCTGCTCGGGCCCAAGGGCGGTGCAACATACCCCACAATCATTCCACATTCGCGGCCACCGGGTCGGTATCCTCGGGGCGCGCCGCCGCGATCGTCGGCGACCTGTTCGCCACCGTGACGGACTACTTCTGGAGGGAGGACACCCCATGGCTCGTCCTGCAACTGCCCGACGGCCGGCGGACGGCCGCGCCGGCCTCCTGGACCGACCTGCCCGCCGACACCTTCCCGTCGACCGAGGGACGCCCGTTGCTGTCGGCCCAGCGCCCTGCCGCGGATGGCCCGGCTGTGCCAGCGGCTCCGGCCCACCCGTTCGGCCCGACGCCGTCCGTAGGCGTGACGCCCGACGCCTTCTGGGCCCTGCTGCCGCCCGCCGACCGCGAGCGGTTCGGCCTGCGCCTGTCCCGGCTCGTGCTCCGGGCCGTCCGCTCCCCCGACCCCGAGGAGGACGGGTGATGCCGACCGACCCCAAGATCCGCACCGACCACCTCCGCCGCCAGGCCGTCGTCTACGTCCGCCAGTCGACCCCGCACCAGGTCCGCGGCAACCGCGAGAGCACCGTCCGTCAGTACGCCCTGGCCGACCGGGCCAAGGCGCTGGGCTGGCCGGCCGCGGCCGTGCAGACGATCGACGAGGACCAGGGGCGGTCCGGGGCCCGCTCCGACCACCGCGACGGGTTCAAGCGGCTGCTGGCCGAGATCGGGGCCGGCCAGGTCGGGCTGGTGCTGGCCCTGGAGGCGTCCCGGCTGGCCCGCTCGTCGGTCGACTGGCACCGCCTGGTCGAGATCTGCGGGATCACCAAGACGCTGCTGGCCGACGAGTCCGCCGTCTACGACCCGAGGGACCCCAACGACAGGCTCCTCCTCGGGGTGAAGGGGACGTTGAGCGAGGCGGAGCTGATGACCATCCGGTGCCGGCTGCACGACGGGCGGTGGAGCAAGGCCCGCCGCGGCGAGCTGGCCAAGCCCCTGCCGGTCGGGTACGTCCGGACCGAGGCCGGCGCCGTGGTCAAGCACCCGGACCGCCAGGTCCAGGCCCGGGTGCAGTACGTCTTCGAGCTGTTCGCGGAGCTGCGGGTGGCCCGCCGGGTGGTCGCCCGGCTGCGGCGGGAGAAGCTCCAGGTCCCGGCCCAGGCCTGGGGCGGCCCGGGGCACGGCGAGGTCCGGTGGAAGGCGCCGACCTTCGGGGCCATCATGAGGATCTTGCACAATCCGGCCTATGCCGGCGCGTACGCGTACGGGCAGAAGGAGTACGACCCGTTCGACCGCTCCCCGGCGACCGGGAAGGCCAAGACGACGGCCCGGCCGCTGGCCGACTGGCCGGTGTGCGTGCGGGACGTGTACCCCGCCTACATCACCTGGGACCAGTTCGTGCGGAACCAGCAGACGCTCCGGGACAACTGGTTCCGGGCCGGCACTCGCGGGGCGCCTCGCCGCGGCCAGGCGCTGCTCCAGGGGATCGCCCGGTGCGGCCGGTGCGGGGCCCGGATGAGCGTGTTCTACTACTCGACGAAGGAGAAGCGGGCCCCGGGGTACGGGTGCGTGGCGGGGTACGTCGACGGCGGGCCGACGTGCCAGATGATGAGCTCGGCCCCGGTCGACGCGGCCGTGGCCGAGCTGTTCCTGGCGGCGGTCACGCCGGCCCAGGTGGACGTGGCGCTGCGGGCCCTGGACGCGTACGAGGCCGAGCGGGCCGAGGCCCGCAGGCAGCGGCAGATGCAGATCCAGCGGGCCGATTACGAGGTCGAGATCGCCCGCCGGCGGTACGAGGCGACCGACCCGGCCAACCGGCTGGTCGCGGCCGAGCTGGAGGCGCGGTGGGAGGAGTCGCTGCGGGAGCGGGAGCGGCTGACGCGGGAGGCCGAGGAGCTGGACCGGCGGTCGGCCAGCCCGCTGGGGGCGGCCGAGCGGCGGCGGGTGCGGGAGATGGCCGCCGACCTCGGTAAGGTCTGGCACGCGGCGACGACCGGGATGGAGGACCGGAAGGAGCTGTTGCGTTTCCTGGTCCACCGGGTGTACCTGGACGGGGTGACCGAGGCGGGGCGGATCCGGATCGAGGTCGAGTGGCACACCGGGGCGCGGACGAAGGTCGTCGTGCCGCGTCCGGCGGTCGGGGCGTGGGCCCCGAGGACACCCGGCGGCCGCGGTCGAGCGGATCCGGGAGTTGCTGCCGAGGTATGACGACTCGGCGATCGCGGAGACGTCTGAACGCGGAGGGTCTACCGGACGGCGAAGGGGCTGAAGTTCGACATGTACTCGGTTGGCTACGTCGCCCGCAGCCGCGGCTGGGGGCGGTCAGCGGCGAGGCGACCGGAGGGCGATGTGTAATTCCCCGTGCCTTATCTCGTGGAGCTCAAGGGCACGATGTCCGAGGCCGAGCTGCATATCCTCCGCCAGCGGATGCGGCAGGGCGCCCTGCAGAAGGCCCGCCGCGGCGAGCTCGTCAGCAAGGTGCCCATCGGCTACGTCCGCACGCCCGCCGGCGAGGTCGGCCTCGACCCCGACGAGCAGGTCCGGTCGTTCGTCGGGCTCGTCTTCGACCAGTTCGGGCGGATCGGGTCGGCGACCGGCCTGCTGCGCTGGATGGTCGGGCGGGGGCTGCTCGTGCCGGTGCGCGCCGACTGCGGGCCCGACAAGGGGCGGCTCGAGTGGCGGCGGCCCAGCTCCGCGGCGCTGCGCAACATGCTGATGCACCCGATGTACGCCGGCGCGTACGTCTACGGCCGCAGCTTCCAGGCCCGGGGCAGGCCGCGACGGGGGCGGCCGCAGCGCGTGCCGCCGGACCAGTGGCAGGTCCTCCTGAGAGACCGATACCCGGCCTACATCACCTGGGGGCGGTACGAGTCGAACGTCGCCCGCCTGGCCGAGAATCGATCACTGCGCGAGGCGCGGGGGGCGACCCGCCGCGGGCGGGCCCTGTTGACCGGCCTGGTCGTCTGCGGCCGGTGCGGGGCGAGGATGATGACGCGGTACGCCGGGGAGGCGAGCCGCCCGCGCTACTTCTGCGACGCGGCGCGGGTCAACTATGGCGCGCCGCGCTGCCAGGGCCTGGCGGCCCGCGCCCTGGACGACGAGGTCACCCGCCTGGTGCTCCAGGCACTGACCCCCGCCGCGTTGGAGGTCAGCTTGCGGGTCGCCGCCGACCTCCGGGGGCAGTTCGAGCTGGCCGAGGGGCAGTGGCGCCGGCGGCTGGAGCGGGCCCGGTTCGAGGCCGAGCGTGCCCGCCGTCAGTTCGACGCCGTGGAGCCGGAGAACCGGCTGGTGGCCCGGACGCTGGAGGCCGCCTGGGAGCAGAAGCTGGCGGCCCAGCGCGAACTGTCCGACGGGCATGAGCGGTTCCTCCGCTCGCGGCCGAGCGCACCGGATGGCGACGAGCAGGATCGGATCCGTCGCCTGGCCGCCGACCTGCCGGCCCTCTGGGACGCGCACGGCACGACCGACGCCGACCGCAAGGAGGTCCTTCGGCAGGTCATCGAGGAGGTGGTCGTCACCGTCGAGGGCGAGACCGAGTGGTGCGAGGCCCGGGTCCGCTGGGCCGGGGGCCTCGAGACCCGTTCCCGCTTGCGACGGCCGGTGTCGCGGCTCGAGCAGCTCGCCGACGCCGAGGGCTTACGCCGGAGGGTACGGGAGATGAAGGGCGAAGGCCTGAGGGCGCCGCGGATCGCCGAGCGGCTCGACGCCGAGGGACTCAGGGCGGCGGACGGGCGCCCGTTCACGGCCGCGGCCGTGCGACGCCTGCTGAAGCGGTACGGCCTGGGCCGGGAGCGCCGCGACGCCCTCGACTTGGGCTCGGGGGAGTGGCTGGTCCCCGACCTGGTGCGGCGGCTCGGCGTGCCGCCGGGGACGGTCTACAGCTGGGCCCGCCGGGGGGTGGTCGCCTCGCGGCGGATCGGCGAGGGTGGAGGTCGGCGGCTTGTGGTCACCGGCCTGGGAGAGAGGCCGGATCTCGAGTCGATCCGGCGGCTCATCGGGAATGAGGAGGACGTCCATGGCCGGTCGACGCAACCCGCAGAAGTGTGACGATGGGGGCAATCCGGTGACGTCTCTTGGCTGATCGCCAGCTTGCGGCAGACCTGCTCGACCGGCGTGCCGGCCTCGGCCTGCCGCAGCGCGAAGGCGATCTGCCCCTCGGTGAACTTGCTCTTCTTCATCGCCCCGGCCCTCCGACCCGGGGCCGCTTATCCCATAACGGCTCTCAAATGCGATGGACCAACTTCCGGGGAGGAGCGCACTGACCGGATTCGGGCGGCACCGCGACAAGGTCTCGACGATCGCGGCGATCGGCGTCGCCCCGACGCGCCGCCGGATCGGTCTCTACTCCCGGACCGATCCCGTGACCTACGTCGACGCCGCGGCCGTCGTGTCGTTCCTGCGGCACCTGCTCCGCCACGTGCGGGGCCGGGTGACCGTGGTGTGGGATGGCGGCAGCAACCACAAGGGCCCGCTCGTCCGCGAGCTGTTGCGGCGGCATCCACGGCTTCACCTGGAGCGGCCGCCGGCCTATGCCCCGGACCTGAACCCCGCGGAGATGATCCGGTCGCACCTGAAGCACGGCCTGCTGCCGAACTTCGTCCCCCGCCACGTGAACCATCTCGACAAGGTCGTCCAGGAGCACCTGGCCAGCCTGTCGCGGTCGACGCCGATGATCAGATCCCTTTGGGCCGGGTCGCGACTGCCGTTCCCTGACGCGAAATTGGCAGGCTGAAGGTCAATAAGCTCGGCGATGATGCATTCGGGCGCGGGGTGCTTCCTGGCCATGACCTGGTCTCCGGCCCGGGCAGCCCCGCCGACATTATGCCCCGACGCCGGTCGGCCTCCGTTACCGGAGGGTCGGGTCGATCGAGGATCCGTCCTGCCAATTACATGGCTCTATCCGATAGGAATTTGCGAGCGGTTGATCTGAATTTCCAGGAAAAGTGAGAAAGCGATTTAAATCGGGCCGCTTATTGCGGTACATTAGGGATAATAGGCGAGCGCGACCTGCCCTTCTGTCGGCGATCTCCGCCCCCACGGTGTGTGATGAACGAGGTCCTCCGGGAGTTCCTGCTGGAGACCCTGGACAGTCTCGCCCAGCTCGACCTCGATCTGGTGACGCTCGAGAAGGAGCCCAAGGAGGAGGAGACGCTCGCCCGGGCGTTTCGCACTCTGCACACGGTCAAGGGCACGAGCGGCTTCCTCGGGTTCGCCAAGCTGCAGGCGGTCGGCCATGCCGCCGAGAGTCTGCTGAGCCTGCTTCGGTCCGGCGAGCTGGCCTTCAACGCGGAGATCGCCGGCACCCTGCTCGGCGTGGTCGACGCCATCCGGCGAATGCTCGCATCGATCGAGCAGACCGAAAAAGAGGGTGATGGCGATTATTCGGCCCTGATCAAGGACCTGGAGCGCCTAAGGAATTCGGAGAGCGTTGGGTCGCCCTGGACCGTCGCGGTTCCGCCGAGTGTTGGGGTCTCGCCCCAGCGATCCCCGGCTGGCGAGGACGGTCCCGGCGGGCAAGCGCCGCCCGGCCAAATGGACCAGGCCGTCGGTAAAACCCGGGCATGGTCGGAAACCACCGACCATCCCGGGGGTCAGGCTCCAAGCCCCTCGCCGAGTCCGACGTTGCCAACCATCGCTGGCGTTGCAGCCGGACCGCCGCCTGTCACCGTCCAGGTCGTCGAGCCTGCGGAACCCCGCGCGTCGGCTGTTTCCGATAGCGCGATCCGCGTGGACGTGGGCCTGCTCGACAAGCTGATGACCCTCGTCGGCGAGCTGGTCCTGGCGCGCAACCAGATCATGCAGTTCAGCACCTCCCAGGAGGACGCCGCCTTCCTCGGCACGGTGCAACGGCTGAACCTGCTGACGACCGAGCTGCAGGCCAACGTCATGAAGACGCGCATGCAGCCGATCGGCAACATCTGGAACAAGTTTCCGCGCGTGGTTCGCGACCTGGCGGTCGCCTGCGGCAAGCAGGCGCGGATCGAGATGGAGGGCCAGGAGACCGAGCTGGACAAGACCATCATCGAGGCGATCCGCGACCCGCTGACCCACCTGGTGCGCAACGCCGATCGACCACGGCATCGAGCCGCCGGACGAGCGCGTCGCGCTGGGCAAGCCGGCCGAGGGCCGGCTGTCGCTGCACGCCTTCCACGAGGGCGGCAAGGTCATCATCGAGATCGCCGACGACGGCGGCGGGATCGACCCGCCGCCGCATCCGCGACAAGGCCATCCAGGCCAAGCTGGTCACGCCCGAGCAGGCCGACCGCCTTGACCGACCGCGAGCTGGTCAATCTGATCTTCCTGCCGGGCTTCTCGACGGCGGACCGCGTGACGCAGTTCTCCGGCCGGGGCGTCGGCATGGACGTGGTGCGGACCAACGTCGAGAAGATCGGCGGCACGGTCGACATCGAGAGCCGGCTCGGGCCGCGGCACCACCGTCAAGATGAAGATCCCGCTGACCCTGGCGATCATCCCGGCCCTGACCGTCACCAGCGGCGGCGACCGCTACGCGATCCCGCAGGTCAGCCTGCTGGAGCTGGTCCGTCTCGAAGGCGAGCAGGCCCAGCGCGGCGATCGAGCTGATCCACGGGGCCCCGGTCTACCGGCTGCGCGGGCAACCTGCTCCCGCTGGTCTACCTCGACCGCGAGCTCCAGGTCGCGTCGTCGCGCCGCGGACAACGGCGAGATCAACATCGTCGTCCTGCAGGCCGACGACCGCCAGTTCGGCCTGGTCGTGGACGCCATCCACGACACCGAGGAGATCGTGGTCAAGCCGCTGCAGAAGCAGCTCAAGGGCATCAGCGTCTTCGCCGGCGCCACCATCATGGGCGACGGCAAGGTGGCCTTGATCCTCGACGTGCTGGGCCTGGCCCAGAGGGCCAACGTCGTCTCCGGCGTGCGCGAGCGGGCGCTGACCGAGAAAGCGGCCAGCGCGCCGGAGCCGGCCGGCGACCGCGCAGACCGTGCTCCTGTTCGCCACGCCCGACGGCGGCCGGATGGCCATCCCGCTGTCGCTGGTGGCCCGACTGGAGGAGTTCCCCCGCTCGGCGCTGGAACGGGCCGGGCCGCAGGACGTCGTGCAGTATCGCGACGAGATCCTGCCGCTGATCCACGTCTCCCGCGCGCTGCGGCGCGCATCGCGCCATTCCCAGAACGGGAAGGCGGCGCGGCCTCGGATCGCGACCCCGCCCCATCGGGCCGAGGACGAGGAGACGGTGCAGGTCGTCGTCTACTGCCGGCGACGGCCGGCGCGTCGGCCTGGTCGTCGGCCACATCCTCGACATCGTCGAGGAGACGCTCGTCTCGCGCTCGCGGTCGAACCGGCCGGGCGTGCTGTTCACGGCCGTGATCCAGGGCCGGGTCACCGAGTTCCTCGACGTCGAAGGGATCATCCGCTCGGCCGATCCGAATTTCTTCGAGCAGCCCCTGACCGTCGACCGCGGAGGCATGAGCCATGGCCGACGACCCATCAGTACTGCACCTTCTTACGTCGACGGCCACTACTTCGGCCTGGACGTGCTGAAGGTGCAGGAGATCATCCGCTACCAGGAGATGACGCGGCGTGCCGCTGGCGCCGCCGGTGGTGCGCGGGCTGATCAACCTCCGCGGCCAGATCGTGACCGCCATCGACCTCCGCCGCCGGCTCGAGCTGCAGGACCGGCCCGCCGACCAGCTGCCCGTCAACGTCGTCGTCCACACCGACGACGGCGCGGTCAGCCTGCTGGTCGACGAGATCGGCGACGTGCTGGAAGTGTCCGGAGACGGCCTTCGAGCGGCCGCCGGAGACCCTCGAAGGGACGGCGCGGGAGCTGATCCGCGGCGCCTACAAGCTGAAGGATCGGCTGCTGCTGATCCTCGACACCGAGCGGACCGTCAGCGTGTCGCCCGGCGGTCGGGGCCTGGAACGGACCGACTAGCCGGGCTGCGAGCGACGCGGATTCAGGCCATTCGGCCCACATCATCCATCCCCAACTTCCTCGGCCGCGCCACGAAGCTTCGGAGCACTCGCGATGAACGACGCCCACGAAACCACCTTCGGACCCGCGCCGAGCACGAACGGGCAGCTGAGCTCGCTCGACTTCCTGCGGTCGTGCCTCTCCAGCGTGCAGACCAACCTCTTCCTGGCGGACTCCGAGTTCATCATCATCTACGCCAACGAGCGTGCCCTGGAGACCCTCCGCGGCATCGAGGACGAGATCCGCAAGGCCTTCGACGTCGACGTCGACGACATCGTCGGCGGCATCGATCCACCGCTTCCACAAGGACAAGCGGCGCGTGGAGCGCATCCTTCGGAACCCGGCCGCGTTGCCGCACCAGGCCGAGTTCACGTTCGGCGACGTCACGCTCCAGGCCAAGCATCAACGGCATCTTCGGGCCGGGCAACGATGTCCTCGGCTACATCGTCAACTGGGAGGACGTGAGCCAGCGCCGTCGGACCGAGGCCGAGCAGTCGCGCCTCGCGTCGATGCTGGAGAACTCGCCCGACCAACGTGCTGCTGGCCGACATGCGACCTGAAGATCATCTACGTCAACCCCGCCTCGCTCGCCACCCTGCCGCAAGCTCGAGCGACACCTGCCGGTCAAGCCGGAGAACGTCCTGGGCTCGAGCATCGACATCTTCCACAAGGACCCGGCGTATCAGCGCAAGATCCTCTCGAACGACAAGAACCTGCCCGGTGCGGGCCAAGATCCAGATCGGCCCGGAGACGGCCGACCTGCTCGTCACGGCGATCTACGACCAGAACAAGAACTATCTCGGCCCGATGGTGACCTGGGAGCTGATCACCGAGAAGCTGGAGGCCGAGCGCAAGATCCAGGAAGCCGGCGAGCGCGAGCGGCAGCAGGCGGAGGACCTGCGGACCAAGGTCGACAGCATCCTGGAGGTGGTCAACTCCGCCAGCCGCGGCGACCTCACCCGCGAGGTCGACGATCAAGGGGGCCGACTCCGTCGGCCAGATGGGCGAGGGGCTGGCCAAGTTCCTCGCGAACCTGCGCAGCAACGTCTCGAGCATCGCGCGAGACGGCCCAGACGCTCGCCAGCTCGTCGCGACAGCTGACCTCCGTGAGCCAGCAGATGGCGTCCAACGCCGAGGAGACCGCGGCGCAGGCCAACGTCGCCTCGGCGGCCGCCGAGCAGGTGAGCAAGAACGTCAGCCACGGTGTCCACCGGCGGCCGAGGAGATGGGCGCCAGCATCCGGAGATCGCCAAGAGCGCCAACGAGGCCGCCAAGGTGGCGACCACCGCCGTCAAGGTGGCCGAGAAGACCAACGCGACCGTCGCCAAGCTCGGCGAGATCGAGCGCCGAGATCGGCAACGTCATCAAGGTCATCACCCGCATCGCCCAGCAGACGAACCTGCTGGCCCTCAACGCCACGATCGAGGCCGCCCGGGCCGGCGAGGCGGGCAAGGGCTTCGCCGTCGTCGCCAACGAGGTCAAGGAACTGGCCAAGCAGACCGCCAAGGCCACCGAGGACATCAGCCGCAAGATCGAGGCGATCCAGACCGACACGAAGGGGGCGGTCGAGGCGATCGGGCAGATCGGCAAGATCATCAACCAGATCAACGACATCCAGAACACGATCGCCAGCGCCGTCGAGGAGCAGACGGCCACGACCGGCGAGATCAGCCGCAACGTGGCCGAGGCGGCCAAGGGGAGCAACGAGATCGCCCAGAACATCACCGGCGTCGCCCAGGCCGCGCGGAGCACCACCGAGGGCGCCAGCAACACCAAGGACTCGGCCGACGACCTGTCCCGGATGGCGTTGGAGCTCCAGGACCTCGTCGGCCAGTTCAAGTACTGAGGCCGACTGTCCACGCGTCGCGCCGTGGCCATCCTCAAGAGCAAACGAGATCGAGTGCCAACGTCAATCAAACGTCTCTGGAAGGTGGGCCTCCTCAGCCGGGACCTCGCCGCCGCGCGCTCGCGACGCGGCGGCCGTGGCGCGGTCGACCCCCGGCGCCGCCTGGCCGAACGGCTCGGCACGCTGCACGGCCTGCCCCACAAGATCGGCCAGATGCTCGCCCTCACCGGGCCGGACGACCCCTCGCCGTTCGCGGCCTTGACGAAGTCCCAATCCCCTTTGCCGCTGGGCGCGGCGCTCGAACTGCTAGAGACGTCGCTCGGCCGCCGATGGACTGACGGATTCCGCTCCATCGACGCCGAGGGCGTCGGCGCCTCCTTCGGGCAAGTCCACCGCGCCGTCCTCCGCGACGGACGACGCGCGGCCGTGAAGATCCAGTACTCCGACAGCGCGTCCAATGTGGACGCCGATCTATTCGCCCTCGACTGGTTGATGCGCCCCTTCGGCGGCATGCGCCGCGGTTTCGACCAGGCCGCCTATCGACGTGAGATCGGCGCCATCCTCCGGCAAGAGCTCGACTACCGCCGCGAGGCCGATGCGCTGCGCCGGTTCGCGCGCTCGTCGCAGGACGCGCGGAGATTGTCGTCCCCGCCGTCGTCGACGACCTGAGCACCGACCAGGTCCTGACGATGACCTGGCTCGATGGAGAGCCGTTCGAGGCGGTGCGCGCCTGGCCCGAACCGGAGCGTCGCCAGGTGGCCCTCATCCTGCTGCGATTGTTTCTGGAGAGCGCATTCCTCTGGCGTTTCCTCCATGCCGACCCGCATCCCGGTAATTTTCGCTTTCTGCGCGACCGCGGGATCGTCCGGGTGGGCGTGCTCGACTTCGGCTGTGTCACGGCGTTGGGGGCTGATCGAGCCCGGACCCTCTCGCGACTCGTCGGGGAAGGCCCGTCCTTGTCCTTCGATCGGGTCCTCGCGGATTATCTCTCGCTGGGCTTCAACGCCGACCTGCTCGAGCCGATGGCCCACCTGCTGCCGGCCGTCAACCGGCTCATCTTCGAACCGTTCGCCACGGAGGGGCCCTTCTCGCTTTCGGATTGGCGTCTCAACGAACGGATCGGCAGCCTCCTCGGGCAGTTGCGATGGAACCTTCGCTTCGCGGGCCCGCCCGACCTGATCCTTCTCTTGAGGGCCTACCTGGGGCTGATCCGCTATGTGCGAGCGCTGAGAGTCGACGTCGACTGGTCAGAGGCGTGGGACGCGACGGTCGGTCGGAGCGGTCCTGCCGCGGTGCCGGCCCCCTGCCCCGCGCCGGCGGCGAACCACCGCGATGCGATCGCGCGGCACCTGCGCGTGGCCGTCTCGGACGGCGGCCGGTCCCGCGTCGATCTGACGTTCCGGGCGGCCGCGGCTGAGAGCCTTCCGGACTTGATACCGGACGACCTGGCGGAGAAGCTGCGGGACCGCCGGCTCGACGTCCGCGGGATCGCAGACGCGGCCGTCGCGGGCGGATTCGCGCCGGGGGAGTTGTTCCGGCTAGCTGAAGGGAGCAAACTGGTCCGCGTCTGGCTCGAGTGATCGCACCCGGCTTCGGCTGTCCCACGGGTACGGAGACGCTTATGCGCGCGTTGGTCGTCGACGACTCCCGGGCGGTCCGGCTCATCATCCGCAACATCCTCCGCGAGATGGGCACGGAGGTGATCGAGGCCGGGGACGGGCGGGAGGCGCTCGAGCAACTGGGGCAGAACCCCGACGTCGAGCTGATCCTGGTGGACTGGAACATGCCGGTGATGAACGGGCTCGATTTCATCCGCGCCGTCCGGACCCAGCGCGCGTACGACGAAGCGCGGATTGTGATGGTGACGACGGAGACCGAGAGCGAGCAGGTCGAACGCGCGCTGACGGCCGGCGCGAATGAATACATCATGAAGCCGTTCACCAGGGAGATCCTGGTCGCCAAGCTCAACCTGCTCGACGTGTTCGGGGACTGAACGCATGCCGAAATTCCGGATCCTGGTCGTCGATGACTCGGTCGTCTTCCGACGGCTAGTGTCCGAGGAGCTCTCCCGCGACCCCGAGTTGGAAGTGGTCGGGACGGCCGCCAACGGCCGGATCGCCCTGGCCAAGCTGGGGCAGTTGAGCCCGGACCTGGTCGTCCTCGACCTCGCGATGCCGGAGATGGACGGCCTGCAGGCGCTCAAGGAGCTGCGCAAGACGTACAAGAAGCTGCCCGTGATCATCTTTAGCTCCCTGACGCAGCAGGGCGCGGAAGCGACCTTCGACGCGCTGGCGCTCGGCGCGACCGACTACTTCGCCAAGCCGTCCGACGTCGGCAGCCTGGACGGTTCCCTGCGCGTCCTCCGCGAGGAGCTGATTCCCGTTATCAAGACCCTCTGCGCACCCTTCGTCTCAAGGCCCGCGGACGCCGCCGCCGCCGGTGGCCCGCTCGCGCCGAGGGCCCGGCCCTCGTCCGGCACGGCCCGCGTGCTGGCCATCGGCGCGTCGACCGGCGGTCCGAACGCGCTGGCCGAGATCTTCACGCACCTGCCGGCCGACTTTCCCGTCCCCATCGTCATCGTCCAGCACATGCCCCCCATGTTCACGCGGCTCCTAGCCGAGCGCCTCTCGGCGCAGTCGCCAATCCGCGTCCACGAGGCAAGCTCCGGGGCCATCCTCAGGCCGGGCGAAGCCTGGGTAGCGCCCGGTGATCACCACATGATCGTCGTCCGCGACGGGCTCCAGTATCGTCTCTTGATCCATCAGGACCCGCCCGAGAACTCGTGCCGGCCAGCCGTGGATGTGCTCCTCCGCTCCGTCGCCCGGGCCTTCGGCGCGGACTCGCTGACGGTGATCCTGACCGGCATGGGACGGGACGGACTGCGGGGCTGCGAGGCGCTCCGCGAGGCCGGCGCCAGATCATCGCGCAGGATCAGGTCACGTCGGTGGTCTGGGGAATGCCGGGCTACGTCGCCCAGGCGGGGCTCGCCGACCGGGTGCTGCCGCTGTCGATGATCCAGGGCGAGATCGTCGAGCGTGTGCGCTCCAAGAGCCGCTAGGACTGAGCGTCTCCATGATCTCCGAAGCGTAACGCTCCCGGGCCGCCCCCATGGTCGGGCCCATCACTCCCGAGAAACGGCGCGAGTTCATGAAGGACGAGGATTTCAACTTCATCCGCTCGCTCGTCCGCGACCGCTGCGCGATCGTCCTGGAGGACGGGAAGCAATACCTGGTCGAGTCGCGGCTGGCGCCCTTGGTGCGCGAGCTGAAGCTGAGCTCGATCGAGGACCTCGTGGACCGCCTGCGCGAGCCGTACTCGACCGGCCTGCATCAACGAGTCGTCGAGGCGATGGTGACCACGGAGACGACGTTCTTCCGCGACATCCTGCCGTTCGAGACGATCCGCAAGTTCGTGCTGCCGGAGCTCATCGAGAAGCGCCGGAACGAGTGCCGGCTGAACATCTGGTGCGCGGCCTGCTCCACCGGCCAGGAGCCGTACAGCCTCGCGATGCTGATCCGCGAGCACTTCCCGGTGCTGGCGCAATGGAGCGTCAATATCCTCGCGACCGATATCTCGCGCGAGGTCCTGGAGCGCGCGCGGGACGGACGTTACAGCCAGATCGAGGTCAACCGCGGCCTGCCCGCCGCGATGCTCGTGAAACACTTCCGACAACACGGCACCTCCTGGCAGCTCCGCGACGAGCTACGTTCCATGGTCGATTTCCAGGAATTCAACCTTGTACGGGCATGGGGCCCGTTACCGCGGATGGATCTCGTATTGTTGCGGAACGTCATGATCTACTTCGACGTCGAGACCAAGAAAGCCATACTCGACCGCATGTCCCGCGTCCTGCAGAGCGACGGCTACCTCCTCCTGGGCGGGGCGGAGACGACGTTCAACGTCAACGAGTCCTATCAGCGCATCGAGCGGCTGAAGACCGGCTTTCATCAATGGCTCGGCTGAGTCGCCCCTCGGCCGCTGGCGCCCCGACCGGGGCGGGAGGTGAGATTGGACATCTCGGAATGCCCCGACGCAGGCCCCGTGTCGCCGGAGGTCCGCGATCGGCTCGTCGAGCCGTTCATCGCGGCCGCCGCGATGACGCTCTCGGAGCTCGCCCGCACCGAGCTGGTCGTTCGCACAGTCCACCGCGCGGCGAGCCTCCGGACGTCCGGCGACATCTCTGCCGTGCTGGGATTGATGCCCGAGGGCGGCGGGGTGCTCGTGCTGAGCTTCCCCGCGTCGACGGCGGAGGCGCTCGCCGGGCGGATCCTTGCCGAGGTCCAGCAGGCGCCGGACGCCGACCTGGTGCGCGATTGCATGGGAGAGGTCGCCAACGTCATCGCCGGGCAGGCCAAGACCCTTCTGGCGGACACGCCGTTCCAGCTGTCCCTCGAGACACCGTCGATCGTTTCCGGCGCAGGGTCCGAGATACGCTCGCCGCCGGGCGCAGAGGGGATCGTCGTGAGATTTGGCAGCGACGTTGGGGACTTCGTGCTCCAGATCGGCTTCGACGAACGCCGTCCGTAAACCCCGTCTTCGTGCTGCCGGACGGCTCGTCATCACGACCACCCAGCGCTTGCGGATGCCCGCGGGGTGTGGGAATTCTCGACAAGACCGGATATGATGAATGAGAGGCCTTGAATCGGACCCGCCGACCGGGCGGTCCGACGGTCACGCTTCTCGGCGGTGACGCTGCTGCGTCGAGGGCCAGGCGAGTGTCACAGGCCATCTCCTGCGAGGAATTCGTAAGGAGCGTGAGCGAGAGCGGGCTGCTCTCCGAGGTCGAGGTCCGCGCCACGATCGCCGAGCTCGGAGGCCAAGCCGGCATGCCGGACTCGGGCGAGCTCGTCCGGGGCTTGGTTAGCGCCGGACGATTGACCGACTTTCAGGCCCACGCCATCGAGAACGGGCGGTTGCCCGCGCTGTCGATCGGCAATTATGTCGTCCTCGACCGGCTGGGCTCCGGAGGAATGGGTACGGTCTTCAAGGCACGGCACCGCCGCATGAAGCGGGTCGTGGCGCTCAAGCTGCTCTCCCGCGAGGCCGCCGGCCAGGGTTCTTTCGCCCGCCGCTTCCAGCGTGAAGTCGAGACCATCGCGAAGTTCAACCATCCCAACATCGTAATGGCCTTCGACGCCGACGAGGCCGAGAGCGGGCTGTTCCTGGCGATGGAGCTCGTCGACGGACGCGACCTCGGCAAGGAGGTTTCGGAAGGCGGGCCGCTCGCGGTGTCGGACGCGGTGGATTGCGTCCTGCAGACCGCCCGAGGGCTGGCATATGCCCACGATCGTGAGGTCGTCCACCGCGACATCAAGCCGGCGAACCTGCTGCGCGATTCGTCCGGTGTGGTCAAGGTCGCCGACCTCGGGATTGCCCGCCTCTGCGCCCTCGATCCGGACGGACCGAACGACTCGCTCACCCAGGCCGGGGGGGTCCTCGGCACGGCCGACTACATGGCGCCCGAACAGGCCCTGGACTCGGCCACCGTCGATCACCGGGCCGACGTCTACAGCCTCGGCTGCACCCTGTTCTTCCTGCTCACGGGCCGCGCACCGTACGCGGCCAGCTCGCTCATGGCCCTGCTCCTGAAGCACCGCGATGCGCCGATTCCCGCGCTGGGCGACGTACGGCCCGACGTGCCCGCGGAACTCGATCGCCTCTGCCGACGCATGATGGCCAAGCGGCCCGACGATCGTCACTCGACCATGTCCGACGTGGTCGGTGACCTGGAGCACCTTCGGCGTTCCGTCGCCCTTTCCGACGTTCGTCCCGCCCGACCTCCGGCCCAGCCGAGCCCTCGTCAGGGCAATCTCACCGTCGCGATCGCCCCGAGAGCAGACGCGAGGCAGGGTGAGCTCCCGGGGGGAATCCCGCCGGCCGCCGAGAAAGTCGCGGCGGCCTCGGTGGAACTCCCCGATTTGGTCGGCCTTACGGTCGTCCTGGTCGAACCGTCTCGCGCGCAGGCGCGGATCGTACGCGATTACCTGGTTCAGCTCGGAATCGAGAATCTCCTCGTAGCGGTCTCCGGGCGAGAGGCGGTCGAGCTGGCCCGGCAGAACAAGGCCGGGGCGATCCTCTGTTCGATGCAACTGGCCGACATGACAGGCCTGGAACTGGCCCGGTCGGTGCACGACGAGCCGTCGTTGTGTGGAGTCGGCTTCGTGCTCGCATCGAGCGAGTCGGACCAAGGATCCGCGGGCGGGGCCTTCGATGCGGCCCCGGTCGTCCCGCTCCCCAAGCCGTTCGACGTCCGGGGTCTCGCGCTGGCGCTCGCCCGGGCCACGGGACGCCTCGTCGAAGTGGCCTCTCGCTAGGCCGATCGGCTGCGCCGGGATGGACAAACCAGCGCCGTCACGCGACGAAGGCGAGTATGTAGAAGGCCCAGCCGCTCACGGCGGTCAAGACCATGTCGATCGCCGCGACCGTCCCCCAGCGCGCGTGGAAACCACTGTGCCCATTGGGTCGAGGCGGCGTGGGGAATCTCCGGAATGCGCCCAGGATTGTCAGGAGCCAGAGGGCGACGGTTGTGGTCGCGAAGAACAGGTGGATCCAGAGCGTGTAGATCACCGCGCCGCGCCCGGTGGCCGCGTCGAAGTAGGGCGACGCTCTGGCGCATTCCCTCCAGTTCTCGAAGTATTGAATGTCGATCTCGAAGACGACGAGTAGCATCAGCAGCCCGCCGGCGAGAAAGACCTGGATCGCCTTGTGACGCTCATACTCCTGTCGGCGCTTTACCGAGAAGAGACTCCAGCCGAGCGCGATCAGCACCAGGACCATCGCGACGGCGATGACGTCGATCATCAGCGGTCCGCGCCACGGGAGAAATCCGGTGAAATAGGCGCGGGGTGCCATCGATTTGCTCGGCCGCGGGTTCGTGTCGGGCGGCGAGTGAGTGAGTGCTGGAGCCTCCATCGCCTGGGTCGATTATACGGCGTGGAGCGCTTCAGACGCACTCAGTTCGTCAAATGGCCCACCCCCCGGCGACGGTCGCCGGTCGTCCCTATGAATCGCCGGCGCGGGCGAGTTCGTGTTCGGTCGCGATTATCGCCCCCAACGCGCCCCCTGGCGAGGCGCGAGGCGGCGTGCTAGGATCGCCGGAGTCACGGAGGCTCACGACCGGGCCTCCCGGAAGGGTTACGAGAGCCCATGCGTCTGCCGTTGGCGGCGTGTGGGCTTTTTTCATGCTCCGGGCGAAGGCCGCCCGGAGCCTCGACGGGGGGCCGGCGCGTGTTCCGCCGCTACCGCGAGCTGCAAGATTACGTCGGCTGGACCGACGACGATGCCCGCCGCGTCGCGGCGCCGCCCCGGCCCTCGAGCCGCACCTGCCGGCGCTGATCGACGACTTCTACGCCGAGATCGAGCGCCACCCCGACGCCCGCAAGGTCATCACCGGCGGCCAGGCGCAGATCGAGCGGCTCAAGGGCACGCTGCTGCAGTGGGTCCGCGAGCTGCTCGGCGGCCGCTACGACGAGGACTACGTCGCCCGCCGCTGGCGCGTCGGCTGGCGGCACGTCGAGATCGGCCTCGACCAGGTCTACACCAACGTCGCCCTGTCGCGGCTCCGCGCCGGCCTGGTCCGCGCCCTCGGCGAGTCGTGGCCGGGCGAGCCGGCCGGCCTGATCGCGACGGTCCGCGTCGCTCAACAAGCTGCTCGACCTCGACCTGGCCATCATCGAGGACGCCTACCAGGCCGAGTACGCCGCCCGGCTCCAGCGCGGCCGAGCGGCTGGCGACGCATCGGCCAGGTGGCCGGCGGCGTCGCCCACGAGCTGCGCAACCCGCTCAACGTCGTCAAGACCTCGGTCTACTACCTGCTCAACGCCCGCAACCCCACGCCCGAGAAGACGGGCCGAGCACCTGCGGCGGATCGAGCGGCACGTCGGCCTGGCCGACGGCGTGATCACGACGCTGTCGAACTTCGCCAGGATGCCGGTGCCGCAGCTCGCGCCCGTCGCGCGTCGAGCCGTGCGTCCGCGAGGCGCTGGAGGCCAACCCGCCGGCGGGCCGGGTCGAGGTCGACGTCGGCCTTCCCGCCCGACCTGCCGCCGGCCCTGGCCGACGCCGACCAGCTCCGGATCGTCTTCGGCAACCTGATCCGCAACGCCCGCGACGCCATGCCGGAGGGCGGCCGGCTCTCGGTCGCCGGCCGGCGCGACGGCGACGGGCGTCGAGGTCGCCGTCGCCGACACCGGCGTCGGCATCCCGCCGGAGCGACCTCGCCCGGATCATGGAGCCGCTCTACTCGACCAAGGCCCGCGGGCTGGGCCTGGGGCTGGCCATCGTCGCGGACGATCCTCGATAAGAAACGGGGGCGGCTGCGCGTCGACGAGCGAGCCGGGCCGGGGCAGCACGTTCACGGTCGCGCTCACGGCGGCCGCCGACGGCCGAGGAGGGACGGCACATGAGCCATGACGAGCCCGCGATCCTGGTCGTCGACGACGACGTCGACACCTGCCGCAACCTGTCCGACATCCTCACCGACCTGGGCTACCGCGTCGACATCGGCCCACGACGGCCCGTCGGCCCTGGAGCTGGTCCGCGACGAGCCGCTACGACGTCGCCCTGCTCGACCTGAAGATGCCGGGCATGGACGGCCTGACGCTCTACCGCGAGATCAAGCGAGCTCCGCGCCGGGACGGTGGCCATCCTCGTCACCGCCTACGCCGGCGGCGCCACGGCCGAGGAGGCGCTGGCGGCCGGGCGCCTGGCAGGTCCTCCCCAAGCCGGTCGACCTCGCCGAGCTGCTGGGGCTGGTCGACGAGGCGCTGGGCCAGCCGCTGGTCCTGGTCGTCGACGACGACCGCGACCTGTGCGCCAACCTCTGGGACCTGCTCCGCGAGCGCGGCTACCGCGTCGCGCTGGCCCACGACGAGCCGGAGGCGGCCGAGCCAGCTCCGCGAGGACGCGCTTCCAGGTCGTGCTGATCGACATGAAGCTGCCCGACGGCGACGGCGGCGAGCGTCTTCCGCCTGGTCCGCGAGGCCAACCCGGAGGCCCGGACGGTCCTCATCACCGGCCACCGCGCGGAGATGGACGCCGACCTGGTCGAGCGGGTCCTGGCCGAGGGGGCCGACGCCGTCTGCTACAAGCCGTTCGACGTCCCCGCGCCTGCTGGACACGCTCGGATCGCCTCGCCGGGCGCGGGCCGGGGCGGGCTGACCGCGATGGATCGGCCGACGTCGACGCTGCGACATCCTGGTGGTCGAGGACGACGCGGACACGCGGGCCAACCTGCGCGACATCCTCGAGCTGGACGACCACCGGGTCGAGACGGCCGGCACGGCCGCCGAGGCGCTCGGCCGCGGCGACTGGTCGACGTTCTCGGCCATCCTCCTCGACCGCCGGCTCCCCGACGCGACCGCCGACGAGCTGCTGCCGCGGCTCCGCGGCTGGCGCCCGACGCGGCCGTCATCATCGTGACCGGCTACGCCGACCTGCAGGGGGCCATCGCGGCCCTCCGCCAGGGGGCGGCCGACTACATCCTCAAGCCGCTCAACGCCGACGCCCTGCGCGCCAGCCTCGGCCGGGTCGCCGAGCAGCGGCGGCGGCTGAGCGCCGCGGCCAAGCGAGCGCGAGCGAGGCGCGCCTTCCGGCACCTCGTCGAGGCCGCCGCGTGCCTGATCGTCATCCTCCGGCCCGACTTCACCGTCGCTCTACTTCAGCCCGTTCGCCGAGCGGCTGACCGGCTACGCCGCGGGCGAGGTCCTCGGCCGCGACTACCTCGGCGCTGCTGCTGCCCGGAGTCGCACCGCGGCCCGGTCGCCGAGGAGCTGACCGCGCGTCCTCGCCGGGGCGGCCGACCGCGCGGCTTCGAGAACCCGGTCGTCTGCCGCGACGGCTCGCATCGCTGGATCGTCTGGAACGCCCGGCGCGCTGGCCGACTTCGAGGGCGGCGCCGGCCGCTGATGCAGGTCGGCCAGGACATCACCGACCTGAAGCAGGCCCAGGAGCGGGCCCTGCAGGCCGAGCGGCTGGCGGCCATCGGCCAGATGATCGCCGGCCTGGCCCACGAGAGCCGCAACGCCCTGCAGCGGAGCCAGGCCTGCCTGGAGATGCTCGCCCTGGACGTCCGCGGACCGGCCCGAGGCGCTCGACCTGATCGCCCGCATCCAGAAGGCCCAGGACCACCTCCACCACCTCTACGAGGACGTCCGCGGCTACGCCGCCCCGATCCGGCTGGATCGCCGACCGTGCGACCTCGCCGACGGTCTGGCGCGAGGCCTGGGCCGACCTCGAGCCCGCGCCGGCAGGGCCGCGACGGCCGCGCTCCGCGAGCGGTCCGGGCGCCGTCGACCTGCGCTGCCCGGTCGACCCGTTCCGCCTGGGGCAGGTCTTCCGCAACCTCCTCGAGAACGCCCTGGCCGCCTGCCCCGACCCGGTCGAGGTCGCGATCCGCTGCGACCGACGCCGAGCTCGACGGGCGGCCCGCCGTCCGCGTCTCCGTCCGCGACAACGGCCCGGGGCTCGACGCCGGAGCAGCGGCCAGCGGATCTTCGAGCCGTTCTACACCACCAAGACCAAGGGGACCGGCCTGGGCATGGCCATCGCCCGGCGGATCGTCGAGGCCCACGGCGGCCGGATCGCCGTCGGGCGACGGCCGACGGCCCGGGCGCCGAGATCGTCATCACCTTGCCGCGAGGGAGAGCCATGAGCCGGTCGCTGCGCATCGCCGTCGCCGACGACGAGCCCGACATGCAGGACTACTTCCGCACGATCCTGCCCCGCCTCGGCCACGAGGTCGTCGCCGTCGCCGAGGACGGCCGCGAGCTGGTCGCGCCGTGCCGCGCCCACAGGCCCGACCTGGTCATCACCGACATCAAGATGCCCGACATGGACGGCATCGACGCCGCCGCGCAGATCTACCGCGACGGCCCGATCCCGGTCATCCTCGTCTCGGCCTACCACGACGCCGAGTTCATCCGCCGCGCCGAGGCCGACCACATCCTGGCCTACCTGGTCAAGCCGATCAAGCAGGCCGACCTGGAGCCGGCGATCGCGCATCGCGATGCGGCGGTTCGAGCAGTTCCAGGCGCTGCGCAAGGAGGCGGCCGACCTGCAGCAGGCGCTGGAGGACCGCAAGATGATCGAGCAGGCCAAGGGCATCCTGATGAAGAAGGCCGGCCTCGACGAGCACGACGCCTTCCGCCGGCTCCAGAAGCTGGCCAGCGACAAGAACCAGAAGCTGGTCGAGATCGCCGCAGATGATCCTGACGGCCGAGGAGGCCTACGGCGAAGGCACGACCTGAGCGATGTCGCATCGCTCGTCGCGACAGCGTTCGAATCCGCGGCATATTGTCGCCGCCGGAGCGAATCGCTCTCCGGGATGCGCGAGTCGACTTTCACGACGGGGATCCAGCGATGGACTACGGCACGCCGAGCCCACCGGACCAGCCCGATTGGCGGCGGCTCCACGCCCTGGGCCTGCCGCCGGGGAGCGTCCGGGCCCTGCTCGCGATCCTCATCTTCGCGACGGCCTGGGCACTCCTGGTGCTCCGCCCGGCGGAGGAGGTGCCCGACTTCCTCCGCGACCTCCTCTTCATCATCCTGGGCCACTACTTCGCCTCGCGGCGCGCGGTGGTCGCCTCCGAGGAGGGCGGGCCGCCGCCCCTCTACCTGCCGCGCGGGAGCGTGCGGCTGCTGCTGGTGCTCGGGAGCGTCGCCGTGGCCGTCCTCCTCTGGCGGCGGGGCGAGCTGACGGACCTGGATCGGAATCCGGGCGCATTCACCCTCTTGCTCGTCGGCGGCTTCCTGCTCGGCGTCCTGCTCAACGCCGGCCTCGCCTGGTGGCGGCGCCGGGGCCACCGGCCGCCCCGGCTGGTCGAGGACGTCAAGGCCGTGGTCTCGATGGCGGCGGCCGTGCTCCTGGCCGCGCTGGTCGTCAACCGACTCTTCCCCTTCCTCCCGACGTGGCACGTCGAGTCGATCCTCAACCGCCCCCTCCACCTGGGCGCTACGGCCCCGAGCACGCGCTGGCGGCGGTCGTCGGGTTCTACTTCGGATCGAGGTCGTGACGGGCGATCGACACTCGGCCGACGTGACCTCGGCGGGGGTCTCGGGCGTCTGGAGAGGACGGGAGGCCGTTGGCAGGGCAGGAAAGCGCCGGGGTTCCCCCGGGTCGGTCGGACCCGAGGCCCCCGCGCCGAGCGAACCCGAGCGGCCGCCTTTCGTTCGCCCCCGTGCGGCTCGGCACGCGCGCCGACGCACGAAGTCGAACGGCGGCGGACCGAGCCGGATTGGCTTTGTTTCGGCGGGCGGGAATTGGCTTCGTTTCGCCGGCCGGGAATTGGCTTCGTTTCGTCAGATGGCCGGCGGGATTGGGTTCGTTTCGCACCCCCGGGCCGGCCGCCGATCGCGGACGATCGGGTCCGGTCCCCGACCCGCACCGGCCCCCTCCTCTCACACCGTCTCGGGTGGCACGCGACCGGTCGCGGAGTGCTTGCAGGAAGGAAACGCGCGTCCGGATTCTGCGGGTCGCGCCACTTCTCCGGGGCGGCCGGGGCGAGTAGTCTTTGCGTGCGCGACCGCCCCCGGGTCGGCCCCGCGCGGTCGGTCGCGGAGGTCGCTCGCGGACCCCTCGCGGGCTCGGAAGCGATTGCCCCATGACCACGATACCACTGCAATCAGGAGGCACGTTCGTGAGGAACCTCACGCTCGCTATTACCCTCGCCATCGCCCTCGGACTCGCCCGGCCGACCTTCGCGGCGGACACGCCCCAGCCCGTCCGGATGGGGTGTGGCCTGATGACGTTCGACACCGTGCCCGGCTGGGGGCTCGGCCCCGACGGGAAGTCCGTGCTCGGTCCGACCCACGGCGGCGTGGTCGTCGACAAGGAAGGCAATATCTACACAAGCGCGCATGCCGGGGTGTTCGTCTTCTCGCCCGATGGCGGCGTGGTCCGCAGCTTCCTCGGCGACAAGTACTCCGACATCCATGACATGAAGATCCGCGAGGAGCCGGGCGGCGAATTCATCTACGCCGCCCGCAACAACAGCGCCGAGGGGATCAAGTTCGACGCCCGGACCGGAGAGATCGTCCTGAAGCTCCCGTACCCCGAGGCGTCGGGGCTCGGGCTGAAGAAGTTCAGCCCCACGGCGATCACCGTCGCCCCGAACGGCGACATCTTCCTGTCGGACGGCTACGCGAGCGACCACATCTTCAAGTTCGACAAGGCGGGCAAGTACCTCATGCACTTCGGGACGAAGGGGAACGGCCTGAAGGAGTTCAACACGGCGCACGGCATGACGCTCGACACCCGCTACAGCCCGCCACGCCTGCTGATCTGCGACCGCAATCACCAGCCCAAGGGCCGACTCCTTCATTACAGCCTCGACGGAGAGTTCCTCGGCGAGGTGGTGACCGGCCTGGGGATGCCGACCTCGGCGTCGGTCCAGGGGGACTTCGTCTCCGTGCCGGACCTGCGCGGGCGGCTGGTCATCCTCGACAAGACCAACACGATCATCGCCGTCCTGGGCAACAACCCCGACCCGGCGAAGGGCGGGAGCTTCAACGTGCCGCAGCAGGAATGGATCGAGGGGATCTTCAGCGGCACGCACGGCTCGTCGTGGGACAGGGACGGCAATCTGTACGTTCAGGACTGGAACGTCGCGGGCCGCCTCATGAAGCTGGTTCGCGTGAGGTAGATTTCCCCGGGAGTCACGGCGAGGCCTCCTCCCCGCCGGCTCTTTCTTGGTCGGCCGCCGGTCGAGCCGGGCGCACCGCGACCGGAGTTCGGTCAGAGCCTGGCAGGCCCTGAGCAGTTCGAAGAGCCGCGGGGAGACCTTCGTCGACCTATCGAGATTCCCGTGCAAACGAGGCCGGCCGGCGCGAGCGAATCATGCCGAGAAGGACCTCCCCAATCGCCGCGCGACCAGGGCCGCGAGCGCCAGGCCCGCGAGGCCGCCGCCGGCCAGGGCGAGCTTGCCGCGGTTCAGGTCCGCCCAGAGCTGCCAGCTCGAGTCGCGGGCCCGGTCGTCGAACCGTCCGTGCGCCCCGAAGTCGCGGTCGCGGTCGACGGGCTCGAACAGATTGTCGGGGCGGTGCGGGTCCTCCGGCTCGTCGGTCATCTGCGCGTCGTAGCAGGTGCGGGCGAGGTAGGCGTCGAGCCAGCCTGGCGCGATCTGGTTGCCGACGATCGCCTCGACGGTCGGCCAGCCGACCTGGACCTCGCGGCGGTCGTGCCGCGAGGCCCAGACGATCGCCTCGGCGGCGACCTCGGGCTGGTAGATCGGCGGCACCGGCTGTCCCTTGCGGGGGAGCCTGCTCCGCACCCAGGCGAACTGCGGGGTGTTCAGGGCCGGCATCTGGACCATGGTGAGCCGGACGCCGCTGCCGTCGTGAATCAGCTCACAGCGCAGCGAGTCGCAGAACCCCTGCACCGCGTGCTTGGCCGCGCAGTAGGCCGACTGGAGCGGAATGCCGCGATACGCCAGCGCCGACCCGACCTGGACGATCGAGCCCCGGTCCCTCGCGAGCATCCGCTTCAGGGCCGCGAGCGTGCCGTGGACGACGCCGAGGTAGGTGACCTCGGTCACCCTCCGATACTCCTCGGGCTTCATCTGCTTCACGGTTGAGAAGACGGAGAGCATCGCATTGTTGACCCAGACGTCGATCGGCCCGAGTTCGCGCTCGACGGCGGAGGCCGCGTCGTCGACGGCCTTGGCGTCGGCGACGTCGAGCGGCAGGACGAGCGCCCGGCCGCCGAGCGCCTCGACATCGCGCCGCGCGCCCTCCAGGCCCGCCTGGCCACGCGCGATGAGCCCGACGCTTGCCCCTTGCTTCGCGAACGCGCAAGCCGTGGCGCGGCCGACGCCGGCCGAGGCGCCGGTGATGACCACGACCTCGGGCCGCTCGCGGGCCCCGACCGGTCCGTTCTCCATCGCCGTCACGGCGTCCGCCGCGCCTCCCCTCGGGCCTGATCTCGTGCTCAAATCACCTCAACCTTGAACCTCTTGCCCTCGAACTCGTGGTCGTCGGCCCAGTGAAACCTCATGCGGATGACCATGCCCGCGGGCAGGTTCGTCGTGTCGAGGTCCGCGTAGTGGGTGCCGACCGTCGAATCGCGGGTGTCGACCTCGCACGTTGTCTGCCAGCGGTCGATCGTCCAGCGGACCTTCGCCGGCGCGTCGACGACGACCCGAAGCAGCTCGCCCTCGGCGATGACCTCACGGGGGTAGATCAATCGCCAGATCACGCGTTCGGTCGTGACGCCCTGCTCCAGGTAACGGCGGACCGTCTGCGGCGGCAGGTCGAAGACGGCGCCGTCGCGGAGCGAGCGGAGGAGCTTCACGTATTCGGCATGGGCCCAGACCAGGGGCGCGGCGGAGCCCGTGGGCCGGCCCTTGAACAGGCCCTTCTCGGGGATGTCGTCGGCGTCCCAGATCTGCTCGGGGATCATCCCGCCGTCGCCGGCCTGGTCGGCCATCGCGCGGGCCAGACGCTCGGCCTCGTCGCGATGGCCCGCCAGCAGTTCGTAATGGCCCCGCTCGCCCGTCAACAACGGCCAGGCGCGGCCGATGCTCCCGTTCCGCTCCAGGTACGGCGACCCGTCGGCGTGCTCGCCGTAGCCGTCGCCGACGTAGCGGCGCCACGACGGCCCGCGCGGGGTCTCGACGCGAAGCTTGGCGTCGATCGCCTTCAGCGTGTCGAGGATGCGCGGGTCGTCGGCCCGTCGCAGGCCGAACCGGACCAGGCAGAGCGCATCGACGCTGACGACCTCCGAGATCGGGACGCCCTCCTTGCCGGGCGGGTCCGACCGGAGCGTGACGTGGCCGTGCTTCGGCGTCGAGCGCTCGTCGAGCTCGGGGGGGACGATCCGCAGGTAGTAGCCCTCGATGCCCAGCTCCTGGGCGAGGTCCGTCTTCAAGACGTACAGCCAGCTCTCGATCGAGTAGTTCCACGAGTCGGCCGTCTCGCGGAGGTAGGTCGCCAGCTCGCGCTCGCCCGACTCGTCGGCCATGTCGGCCGCGACGAGCAGTGCGGCGATCACGCTGGCGAGGGTGAAAGGGGTGTAGCCCCGGTCGTTCTCCCAGCGGTCCTGCTGCGTCGTCGGTCCGCTGCCGACGATATAGCCGACGCCGCGGCGGACCATCGGCCAGAAGGCTCGCGACTTCCTCCGCCCCCACGACGCCGCGGCGCCGGAGCAGGTCGAGCAGGAGGATCGGCAGGGCCGTCTCGCCGAGCTGGATGCCGTCCCAGTAGGGCGTGCCGCTGACCCACATATTCTGCGGCCAGTGCCCGTCGGGCATCTGCGTGGCGCGGAGGTAGCCCAGGACGCTCAGCGCCTCGCGGTTGGCGCCGGCCGCGACGAGCCCGCCGGCCGCCTCGACGAGGTCGCGGGGCCAGACGAGGTGATAGCCGCCCTGCGCCATGAACTGGTCGGGGCCCTGCGCCTCGCCCCAGGGCGTCGCGAGGCTCGCGACGATCGCCCCGGGGATCGTCCGCGCCTCGTGCGACTTGAGGACGAAGGTGCTCACGCGCGAGAGGTCGCGGGCGCCCGCGGCGGCCGGCGGCGGGTCGATCGACGCCTGCCAGTCGGCCCAGGCCCGGACGTACGCGTCGCGGACCGCGGCGGGGTCGTCGAGGAGCGCGGAGAGGGCGTGGTGCCCCGCCTCGTCCACGTCGGCCCCGAGGCCGAGCGCCAGCGTGAACTCGCCCCCGCGCGCGGCCAGGTCGATCTCGCCCGTCAGCGCGACGTTCCCCCGGTCGGCCCGGCCGTAAAACTTCGTCAGCCGCCGGTGCTTCGAGAGGTCCTGCCAGCCGTCGGACTTCCCGACGTATCCGGCCGAGCCGGCGACCCAGCCGGGAGCGCACGCCAGGGCAAGCGCCGTATGATCGCCCCGCGCGAAGAGCATCGGCACACCGCGATGCACCGAGAGCCATGCGTCGTCCGGCTCGAACTCGTCCCGCAGGCCCAGCAGCGGGTTCAACAGCGCGTAGAGGCGGTAGTCGCCGAGCGCACCTTCCCGCGCCACGAGCCGTCCGTGCTGGAGCACCGCGTTCTGGTCACGGTGCACGAGGAACGTGGACTCGACGCGGTAGCGGCCTCGGCGGCAAGTGTTGGCGACCCGGTAGAGCGGCACGCCGTCCCGCGGGCATTCGACCGCGTGCTCGGCGTCGACCTTCACCTCGGAGAAGAACTCGTCGCCGTCGGTCACGATCAGCCCGAGTTCGCGGGTGCACGCGTTGTCCACGCACGGATAGAAGACCTCGTTGAGGATGCCGTTCCCGATCGTGAACCAGACGAGGCTCGGCCCGCCGATCGCCGTGCCGACGCCGTCCTTCGCACCGGGCGCGCGTCGCGGCTCGGCGCCGGGGGACCCCGGGGCCAGGCGGTCGAGGTCGGCGCCGAAGGCCTCCTTCGCCTTGTGATCGTCCTCGGGCTCGGCCTTCTTCTTCACAAGCGATGCTCCCCCCGCCCGGCGCGCGTCAGAGCCGGATCAGCGCCAGGCCCGACTCGGGGTCGTGGGCCTTCTTCAGGTGCTCCGGCGACTCGACGAGGATCAGCTCGAGCGTGGGCCGGACGTGGCCGTCGAGCAGGTGGCCGCCGAACGTCGACGCGTCGGACCGCCCGAGCACGACGTGGGCGTGGATCGCGGGCTCGCCCTCGGAGAGCGCCACGTCGCCGATCAGCGAGAGGACCTCGACCTGCTCGTTGACGACGTTCTTGATGTATTCCTTCTGGTCCCAGTCGTAAGTAGCCGAGCGTCGCCCGGCTGAAGGCGCCGATAGCAGTGAACCGGGCCGTGTCGATTCGCTCGCGGCGGAGGAATTCGCCGAGGTTCTCCATCACCTCGTCGCCGTTGTCGAAGACGAGGGCGAAGGTCTTCTCGCCGTTGGATTCGTGGATCTTCCGCGACTTCATCGCCTGCCCTCCGTCATTCGCCCTGGAAGGGGTCCTCGGGCGGGTCGCCCGGCCCGGCCCAGAGGGCCTGGAGCCGATGGTAGACGCGGCCCGCGCGGGGGTTCCGCTCGCGGAGCACGCCGTAGCCGCGCGCTGGAGCCGGTCGGCGATCGCGCGGATCGTCTCGTCGTCCTCGTCGATCGCGTCGGCCCGGGTCGGACGCCCGCGGCCGTCGCGTCGCGCGAAGACCTGGACGGCGCCGACCTTGTGCCACTTGACGTCGCCGCTGTTGAGCTGCTGATCCGCGGGCGTTTCGTTCATCTCTTCTCTTTCTCCGCGCCGGCCCATCAGATGAGCTCTCGCCTCGCCCGGTTCAGGGCCCACGCGAGCCCGACGCCCGCCAGCACGCCCAGCCCCGCGACCACGGCCACTGCGGCCGGCCGAGGGCTCCGGCTCCCACTTGCCCAGGGCCTCGTAACCCGACTCCGCGAGCCGGCCGGGCTTGCGGTTGCACCTCGCCGCGCAGAGCCATCTGGACCACCTGGGCGACGTGCAGGCCGCCCCGGCCGGTGAGGTCGGCGATCTGCTCGCGGCAACTGAAGCCGTCGGCGATCACGAGCGTCTCGGCGCTCGGCCTCGCGGACCGCTCGGCAGGAGCATCCGCTCGCCGACCTTGCACCGAGACGTCGTAGTGATCCGCCTCGAACCCGAACGACCCGGCCATCCCGCAGCAGCCCGAGTCGAGCATCTCGAAGTCGAGCCCGAGCTTCTGGAGCAGGTCGTTCTCCTCCTTGTAGCCCATCACGTGGTCGTGGTGGCAGTGCTTCTGGACGATCGCCTTGCGGCGCGAGCCGCGGCGGCTGGAACTCGGGCACTTTCTTGATGAGGAACTCGCTGAGGATGAACGTGTTGTCCGACAGCCGCTTCGCGTCCTCGTCCATCGGGTAGAGGTTGACCAGCTCGTCGCGGAACGCCGCCACGCAGCTCGGCTCGAGGCCGACGACCGGCGTGCCCGCCTCGATCTCGGGCCGGAGCGCGTCGAGGATCTCGCGCCAGCAGCGCCTTGGCCGTGTGCGAGCATGCCGAAGTCGTAGAGCGGCCGGCCGCAGCAGAGCGATTGTCGCGGGACGACGACCTGGAACCCGGCCGCCTCGAGCACCTCGACCGCCGCGATCGCCGTCTGCGGGTGGAAGTGGTTGTTGAACGTGTCGGCCCAGAGCAGGACGCGCGGCAGGCCGACGTTCCGCGGCGCGCCGGCGCTTGCCACCAGGCCTTGAAGGTCTCGGGGGCGAAGTAGGGCATCGTCCGCCGGGTCGAGATCCCGCCGAGCCACTGGACGGCCTTGCCGACGACCGGCAGGTGCGTGATCAGGTTCACGACGCCCGGGCGCGAGCGACGCGAGCCGCGCCCACCAGTAGATCAGGCCCATCGCGTAGGCGTGCCGCGGCCGGAGCCGGCCCTCGTAGTAGTGCGCGAGGAACTCGGCCTTGTAGGTGGCCATGTCGACGTTCATCGGGCACTCGCTCCGGCACGCCTTGCAGGCGAGGCAGAGGTCGAGCGCCTCCTTGACCGGCTCGCTCTTCCAGCCGCCCTTCATCGGGTCGCCCTCGAGCATCTCGAAGAGCAGGTGCGCGCGGCCGCGGGTCGAGTGCATGTCCTCGCGGGTGACCATGTAGCTCGGGCACATCGTCCCCGTGTCGTCCTTGCGGCACTGGCCGACGCCGACGCACCGCTCGGTCGCGTAGGCGAAGCTGCCGTGGTCGTCGGGGAACTTGAAGTGCGTCTCGACCTGGGGCGGGTGGTAGTGCGGGCCGAGCCGGAGGTTCTCGCCCGGCAGGTACGGGTCGACGACCTTGTGCGGGTTCATCTTGTTGTCCGGGTCCCAGATCGCCTTGAACTCGCCGAAGGCCCGGACGAGGTCCTCGCCGAACATCTTGGGCAGCAGCGCGGCCTTCGACTGGCCGTCGCCGTGCTCGCCCGAGATCGAGCCGCCGTACTGCGCGATCACGAGGTCGCCGGCCTCGTCGAGGAACGCGCGGAAGTGCTTCGACGCCCGCGGCCGTCTTCAGGTCGAAGTCGATCCGCGTGTGGATGCAGCCCTGGCCGAAGTGGCCGTAGAGGGCGCAGTTGTAGCCGTACTTCTCGAAGAGCTCCGGAGGTCGCGGAGGTAGTCGCCGACGCTGCACGGGCGGGACGGCCGAGTCCTCCCACCCCTCCCACGCGTCGGGCTCGCCGGGGATGCGGGCGGTGGCACCGAGGCCCGACTCGCGGACCTTCCAGAGGTGCTCCTCCTCGGTCTCGTCGTCGAACAGCTTCATGCTCGGGGGCGTCGGACTTCTTGCGGAGCCGTTCCATCAGCTCGCTGCGCCTTGCCGTCGGACTCGTCCTTGTCGTCGCCGCCGAACTCGACGAGGAGCCAGCCCTTGCCCTCGGGCAGGAGCGTGATGTCGCCCGGGTGGATGTGCTTCTTCTTCATGTCGGCGACGAGGATGTCGTCGAGCCCCTCCAGGCCGATCGGCTTCGCCTCGAGCACCTCGGCGATGTGGTCGCCGGCCTCGTAGACGCTCGGGATAGCCGAGCACGAGCAGCGAGCTGCGACCGCGGGCTCGGCACGAGATGGACCTGCGCCTCCAGGACCGTGACGCACGTCCCCTCGGTCCCGCTCAGCGCCCGCGCGACGTGGAACCCTCGCTCGGGCAGGAGGTCGTCGAGGTTGTAGCCCGAGACGCGGCGCGGGACGTCCTTCAGGTTCGGATAGCGGCGGCGGATCTCGTCGGCGTACGTGTCGCGCAGGGCCTTGAGCTGCGCGTAGATCTCGCCCCTGCGCCCGCCCGCGGCGATGATCCGCGCCAGCTCGTCCTCGCTCGTCGCGCCGACGGTCATCCGCGTGCCGTCGTAGAGGAGGATCTCGAGCTCGTCGACCTGGTCCGAGGTCCGGCCCGCTCCCCAGGCCGATGAGCGAGTGGACGCCGCACGAGTTGTTGCCGATCATCCCGCCGAGCGTGCAGTACTGGTGCGTCGAGGGGTCGGGCGCGAAGGTGAGGCCGTGCTTCTCGGCCTCGTAGCGGAGGTGGTCGAGCGGCGTGCCCGGCTGGACCCGCGCGAGCTTGCCGGTCGGGGTCGATCCAGAGGACGTGGTGCAGCTACTTGGAGAAGTCCATCACGACGGCGACGTTGCAGCAGCCGCCCGGTCAGGCTCGTCCCGCCGCCCCGCGAGAGGATCGGCGCCCCGTGCTCGCGGCAGACGGCGACCGTCGCGATCACGTCGTCGATGCTCTCGGGGATCACGACGCCGATCGGCACCTGGCGGTAGTTCGAGCCGTCGGTCGCGTAGAGGGCGCGGCTGCCCGCGTCGAACCGGACCTCGCCCTGGATCGTCGCGGCGCAGCTCGGCCGCGATCCGGCTCGCGTCGACGTAGAGCGGCCCCGGCACGGGCCGGGTGCGTGCCTGGGCCTCGATCGCCGGTCGTCATCGTGATCGATCCCTCGTCTGCCGTCCACGCGCGTAGCGCGTCGGCGTCGCGACGCTTGAAGTCGATGCCCAGCCCCGGCCGCGACGGGTCGGGCCGGAGCATGCCGCCGCTCGGGCGTCGGGGCGCCGTCGAAGAGCATGTGCTCGATCGCGGTCGTGGTCGTGGAAGTACTCGAGGTGGCGGAAGTCGGGCCACGCGCAGCCGAGCGGGGCGTGGAGCGTCGGGGCGCAGTGCGCCGAGAGCGGCAGGCCGAACGCCTCGGCCAGCGGCCGCGGCGCGGAGGAATCCGGTGATGCCGCCGCAGCGCGTCGCGTCGATCTGGAGCACGTCGACGGCACCGGCCTCGAGCATCCGGCGGAAGTACGTCAGGTCGATAGCCATACTCGCCCGCCGCGATCTCCATGCCGGCCGGCGCGCGGTCGCGGATCAGGCGGAGCCCCTCGAGGTCGTCGGAGCGAGACCGGCTCCTCGAACCAGGTGACGCCGACCGTCGGCGAACTGCTCGGCCATCGCCAGCGCCTGCTTGCGGGAATAGGCGCCGTTGGCGTCGACGAAGAGCTCGGACGCCCGGCCCGATCGCCTCGCGCGCGGCCTGCACCCGCGCGAGGTCGTCGGCCGGGATGCGTGCCGATCTTCATCTTCACGCGACTGCGATGCCCGACGGCGACCCAGCCGCCGAGCTGCTCCTTCAGCCGCTCGATCGTGTACGACGTGAACCCGCCGCTGCCGTAGACCGGCACCGCCTCGCGGACCCGGCCGAGCAGCGTCGACAGCGCGACGCCGAGCAGCTTCGCCTTCAGGTCCCAGAGCGCGACGTCGACGGCCGAGATCGCCGTCGCGGCGATGCCGTCGCGGCCGACGTTGCGGACCGCCCGCGACCATGCCGTCCAGCCGCCGGGCCGGCGCCAGCGCGTCGCGGCCCGTCGACCGCCTCCGCGAGCATGCCGCGGATCAGCGCCGGCGCGCCGAGGCGTCGGCGTAGGTGTAGCCCACGCCCGTCGTTCCGCCGGCCGTCGCCTCGACGAGGACGAGCGTCGTAGCTGTCCCAGGCGATGGTCCCGTCCGACTCGGGGGCGTCGGTCGGCACGCGGTAGGCGGAGGCCTCGAGGCCCTCGATCGGGACGGTGCTGACGCCGAGTCGCGTGGGCATGGGTCTCCCCGGGTCGTCGTGCAGCGTCAGAGCAGTTCGTGGACCTTGTCGCGGAAGATCGTCGTGGCGATCTTGCCCGCGTGCGGCTGGCCGCGGACGAGCGACTCGGCGAGCTTCAGGCCCTGCTTGACGGTGGCCTGGGCGGGCATCGGCGGCTCGAACGGGTCGACGACCGCCTCGACGAGCGCCGGCTTCTTCGAGGCGAACGCCGCCGCCATCGCCGGGCCGACCTCGTCGGGCGTCTCGCAGCGGAACCCGACGCCGCCGCACGCCTCGGCGAACTTGACGAAGTCGATCGGCTGGAGCTCGACGCCGTACTCGGGGTTGCCCAGGAAGATCATCTGCTCCCACTTGATCTGCCCGAGCACGTTGTTCTTGATGACGATCGACCTTGATCGGCAGCTTGTACTTGACGGCCGTGATGAACTCGCAGCCATGAGCATCGTGAACCCGCCGTCGCCGACGAAGGCGACGACCTGGCGGTCGGGGTAGGCCGACCTGCGCCGCGATGGCGTAGGGCAGGCCGGGCGCCATCGTCGCCAGGTTGCCCGAGCACGAGAACCTCATCCCGCGCTTCATCTGGATGTGCCGCGCGGCCCAGGTGGTGATCGTCCCCGAGTCGGTCGTGACGATCGCGTTTTCCTGCAGGTGCTCGTTGACCGCCGCGGCGACGACCTGCGGCTTGAGCGGGACGTCGTCCGGGTCTCGCGGTCCGCATCAGCTCGTTCCACTCCTTCACCCGCTCCTGCGCCTTCTCCAGGAACGAGCGGTCCTCGCGGCGCTTGAGGAGCGGCAGGAGGGCCTGGAGCGTCGCCGGGGCGTCGCCGGTCAGGCCGATGTCGATCGGGTAGCGGAGGCCGAGCCGCGTCGGGTCGCGGTCGATCTGGACGGCCTTCGCCTGGCCCGGGCTTGGGCAGGTAGTTCATGTACGGGAAGCTCGTGCCGACGAGGAAGAGGCTGTCGCACTCCTCCATCGCCTTCTCGGACGGGAGCGTGCCGAGCAGGCCGAGGCCGCCGGTGCAGTACGGGCGAGTCGTCGGGGACGACGTCCTTGCCCAGCAGCGCCTTGACGACCGGCGCGGCGAGGAGCTCGGCGATCCGCTCGATCTCGTCGGTCGCCCCCGTGCGCCCCTGGCCGACCATGATGACGGTCTTCTTCCCGGCGTTGAGCAGCGCCGCGGCGCTCGCGAGCGACTCGGCCTGCGGGCACGACGATCGGCGGCGTCCAGGCGACGCGACGTGTGCCCCGGCTCGTTCATCGGCGAGGCCTGTCTCGGTCGTGAGGTCCTGCCAGTCGTTGGGGCAATTGATGTGCGCCACGCCCTTGCGGCCCGAGCGCCGCGCGGCAGGCGGCGTCGACCAGCGCGTGGGCGTGCTTCGGGCCCATTGATCTGCTGGTTGAAGACCGGCGACGTCCTTGAACAGGCCCAGCAGGTTGACCTCCTGCTGGTAGTGCATGCCCATCAGGTCGTGGTAGGTCTGCCCGGTGATCGCCAGGACGGGGGCGCCGTCCATCTTGGCGTCGTAGAGGCCGTTCAGCAGGTGGATCGCGCCCGGGCCGCTCGTGGCGATGCAGACGCCGAGCCGCCCGGTGAACTTGGCGTAGCCGCAGGCCATGAAGGCCGCCGCCCTCCTCGTGGCGGACCTGGATGAATCGGATCTTCTCGCGGAGCTTCCGCAGGCCCTCCATGAAGCCGTTGATGCCGTCGCCGGGGAGGCCGAAGATCGTGTCGACGCCCCACTCGACCAGCCGCTCGAAGAGCACGATCCGCCGCCGTCTTCGCCATGGCTCGGTCTCGCCTCCTGGATCGGCCTCAGTTCCCGTCCACCCGCCGCCGCCGTCCCGCGAGGGCTCATGCCCCGGCCTTTCGACGTACTCGCTGGCAAACCCGATACCGGAACGGAGCTCCGCCGCGATTCGCGGAGATACTGAGCGCATGGATAGATCGACCGGGACCGGGCTAAGGATGTCGGCCGCCGAACGTGGTCTCCCTGGTGGGACGCGCTCGATCGCCGAGGCGGCGTTCGGGGCAGGTCTCGGGAACCCGGCCGGCGGTCGGCCTCGTCCAAGGGGGTGCCCGTGGCGTTCCGGCATCCCCGCATCGGGAGGTGGTCCATGCGTCGTCGCCTGCTCTGTCTGGCCCTGGCGTCGCCCGCGGTGGTCGTCGGCTGGGGACTGCTTTCGAGGATCACGCTCGCGTCGCCGGGCGAGCCGGCGCCGCCCGGCGACAAGCCCGGCTGGACGACGGCCGTCGAGCCCAAGCCGCTCTGCGCCCGACCGTGCAAGAAGGGCCTCGACTGGCTGGCCGAGCACCAGCTCCCGGCGGCGGCTGGGGCCAGGGCGAGGAGTCGGCCAACATGGGCGGCGGCGGCGGCGCTGAAGGACACGCCCAACGTCGCCGACACCTGCATCGCCGCGCTGGCCTTGATCCGCTCGGGCAGCACGCCCACGCAGGGCCCGTACAAGGACGCGATCGTCAAGGCCGTGCGGTTCGTCCGCTCGCAGGTCGAGGCGTCCGACGCGCAAGTCGCTGTCGGTCTCGAGCGTGCCAGGGCACGCGGGTCCAGCAGAAGCTCGGGCCGAACATCGACACGTTCCTGGCCTCGATGCTCCTGGCCGAGGTCAAGGGCCGGATGCCGGACGAGCGAGTCGAAGAAGGGCGTCGACGTCGCCCTGCACAAGGTGCTCGACAAGATCGAGCGGCACCAGAAGGCCGACGGCACGTTCGACGGCGCGGGCTGGGCGCCGATCCTGGCGCAGGCCATGTGCGGCAAGGGGATCAACCGCGCCGGCCAGGCCGGGGCGCAGGTCTCCGCAGGTCGTCCTCGCCCGGGCCGAGGAGGATGCGCGCAACGGGCTTCGCGGTCGCCGGCCGAGCATGCCGGCGGCGTCGGTCCGGAGGGGCTCGGCGGCGCCGGAGTTCGTCCCGGCTCGGCGGCCATGGCCAGGTCCGCCGTGGCGTGCATGCGGCGGCATGCGGCGGCGACGGCGGGCGTCGAGCTCTACGGCGTGGCCGCCGAGCTCGGCGTGCTCCAGGACTCGGTCAACACGCTACCAGGCCGAGAAGCAGCGACCTGCGCGACAAGGCCGCGAACGCCGCCAGGACGAGCCGGAGCGCGCCGAGGCCAAGAAGAAGCTCGGCGAGATCGCCGACGCTGGAGAAGGTCCAGGACGACAAGCCGCAGGCGGCCGTCGTCGCGCGGCTCGACGACAAGCAGTTCGTCGCCGGCTTCGGCTCCAACGGCGGCGAGGAGTTCCTCAGCTACATGAACATCGCCGAGAGCCTCGTCGTCAAGGGCGGCGACGAGTGGAAGAAGTGGGACGACTCGATGACCGAGAACCTCAACCGCGTCCAGAACGGCGACGGGAGCTGGTCGGGCCACCACTGCATCACCGGCCGGACCTTCTGCACCTCGACGGCCCTGCTCGTCCTGATGGCCGACCGCACGCCGGTCCCCGTCAAGGCGAAGGACGACGCCCCCAGGCCCTCGTCCGAGCCGGCGAAGGCGGCACCGGCCGCCACCGAGAACCGGTGAGTTCCTCGATCTCCGCACCGGCCAATGAGCACGCCGCGGCGCCGGGCAGCCTGCACCGGCGCCGCGACGTGCTCCGCTGGTTCGCCGCCGCCGGCCTCGCCGGTTGCGCGCGATCGGCGCCGGCCGATGACCTCCTCGCGAGGATCGACGAGGCCTGCCGGTCGGCCGCGCTGCGTCGCTGATCGCCGCGCAGTCGCCCGACGGCTCCTGGCGATCGTCGACCTACGGCGTGTTCCGCGACGGCCTGACGCTGACGCCGCCGTCCTGAAGGCCGTCGCCTTCGGCCCCGACGTGCCGGGTGCCGACGAGGCCCGGCGCCGCGGCGCCGGCTATCTCGCGGGTCGGATCCGCGACGACGGCTCGATCGACGACGGGCCGACCGGCCTCGTCTATCCCGTCTACACGGCCGCGGCCTCGGCGATCGCGCTGACGCGCGTGCCGGTCGCGGGTGGGACGAAGGCGCGCGACGCGTGGCTCGCCGAGGTCCGCCGCCGCCAGCTCGACGAGTCGCTCGGCTGGGGCCCCGACGACCCGGCCTACGGCGGCTGGGGCTACGCGATCGAGCCGTCGAGGAAGGGGATCCACGAAGGCCCCGGACGCCGACCTGTCGTCGACCCTGTTCGCCGTCGGCGCGCTGGGCGTCGCCAACCGATCGGGCGACGGGCCGGCGCTGGCGAAGGCGCTCCGATTCGTCGAGCGGTGCCAGAAGCCGTCGACCCGCTCGACGACGGCGGCTTCTTCTTCTCGCCCACCGACCCGGTCCGCAACAAGGCCGGCGCGCCGGCGGGACGACCGCTTCCACTCGTACGGCAGCGCCACGGCCGACGGGCTGCGGGCCCTGCTCCGGTGCGGCACGGCGGTCGACCATCCGCGCGTGGTCGCGGCCCGCGGGTGGCTCGCGCGGAACGCCTCGGCGACGACGAATCCCGGCACGTTCGAGCCGATCCGCGAGCCCGAGCGCGAGGCGACGTATTACTACTACGCCTGGTCGCTCGCGCACGCCGCGAGGGCCCTGGGCCGCGGGCACGGGCTCCGGCTCGACGAGCTGGCCCGCGAGCTGATCCGCCGCCGTCGGCCCGACGGCACCTGGGCGAATCGGTTCACGGCCTCGAAGGAAGACGAGCCCCTCGTCGCCACCTCGTTCGCCGCGGGGGCGCTCGGGCTCTGCCGGCTAGGCCTCTCGCCCCTCTTGAGCTCGCGATCGGGGGGACTGATATGGACCCGGCTCGATGGATTGGGCTATGATGGTCCACCTGCGCGTCGCCCGTGGAACAGGCGGCGCGGGGACCGAGAGGAGGCAGCATCGATGCGCGCCGTGAATCACGCCCTGCCGTTCGAGGACCACGTCGGCCCATTCCGCACGGGTGACGACCCCCGGCATCGGTCCGAGTCGGGCCGGACCTGCCTGCTCCATCATCTGGTCGTCGCGGCCGAGGAGCTCGCGCTGGACGGCCAGCTCGGGGCCGAGTCGGTGCGCTATGTCCTGCTCGCGGCCAGGCTCCGCGACATGGCGAGCCACCCGGAGTGGGACGGCGACCAGCCGGCGATCGCGGTCGGGTCGGGCTCGCCGCAGACGCTGGTGGGGCTGCTGGCCGAGGCCTGGTGCGGGCGACGGCGCCGGTTCCCCGTCCAGGGGATCGATCCCGAGCTGCTCGACGCGGCCGGCGAGCTGCTCCGCGGCCTGGCATGGGAGGTGCCGGCCGGCTTGGGTTGAGCGGCGCGAAACCGGCCGGGCGCTCGGGCCCGGGTGTGATTCGCCCGCGTGGCCTGTTATAACCAGATACTTGCGGTTCCGTGTCCAGTGCTGCGGCGCCGAGCCGGAGAGTTCGGGGGCTCGTCGCGCCGGCCGCTCGGCCCGCCGGGCCCGCGCTCTTTCGAATGCCGGCCGTCGGAGGGTCCGGGGCCGCGGCGTCTCTGAGGTCATCTCCATGGGCGGTCATGACATCATCGTCGTCGGGGCTTCGGCGGGAGGCGTGGAGGCGCTCTCGCAACTGGTCGAGGGACCTGCCCGCGGACCTTCCGGCGTCGATCTTCGTCGTCGCTGCACGTGCCGGCGCACGCCACGAGCCTGCTGCCGGGCATCCTCTCCCGCCGGGGCCCGCTGCCGGCGCGGCACGCCGAGCGACGGCGAGGAGATCCGGCCCGGCCAGATCTATGTCGCGCCGCCCGACCATCATCTGCTCGTCAACCGCGGGCGGGTCCGGTGGTGCGCGGGCCCGCGCGAGAACGGGCACCGGCCGGCGGTCGACCCGCTGTTCCGCACGGCCGCGCGGTCGTACGGCCCGCGGGTCGTCGGGGTCGTGCTCTCGGGGACGCTCGACGACGGGACGGCCGGGCTGGCGGCCGATCAAGGAGCGGGGCGGCGTGGCGATCGTCCAGGACCCCGACGAGGCCCTCTATCCGGGCATGCCCCGCAGCGCCCTGGAGTCCGTCGCGGTCGACCACCGCCTGCCCGTGGCCGAGATCGCCGCGACCGCTGGCCCGGCTGGCCGCCGACCCGGTCGAACAGGCAGGAGACCCGCCGATGCCCGACGACATGGAGCTGGAGTCGGCGATCGCGGCGTTCGAGCCCGCCGCGCTCGAGGACGACCGGCGGCCCGGCACGCCGTCGGGCTTCGCCTGCCCCGACTGCGGCGGGTCGCTCTGGGAGATCGAGGAGGGGGAGCTGGTCCGGTTCCGCTGCCGGGTCGGCCACGCCTGGACGGCCAACAGCCTGCGTCGCCGAGCAGTCCGAGGCCGTCGAGACGGCGCTCTGGACGGCCTTCCGGGCCCTGGAGGAGCGCGCCGCGCTCTGCCGGCGGATCGCCGAGCGGTTGCGACCGCCGGAACGGCGGCGGCCTGTCCGCGCGGTTCGCCGAGCAGGCCGTCGGAGCGCGAACCGGCGGGCCGACGTCCTCCGCAGGTCCAGGTCTCGTGCCGTCACCGACGACGAGCCGGTCGTCGACGCCGACCGTGCGCGGGCCGCACGGGGAGGCCCCGATCGATGGATGAGCCGCCTCCTCTCGCCGCGCCCGTTCCCCGTGGTGGCCGTGGCGTCCTCGGCCGGGGGGCTGCACGCGCTGATGGCCGATGGTCTCGGCGCTGCCGGCCGACTTCGCCGCGGCGATCGTGCTCGTCCAGCACCTCGACCCGCGCCACCCCAGCCTACTGGCGGAGATCCTCGGCCGGCACACGTCCCTGCCGGTCTGCCAGGCCCGGCAGGGCGACCGGCTCCGCCCGGGGGCGGTCTTCGTCGCGCCGCCGGACCGCCACCTGCTGGTCGGCCCCGACGGCCGTGCTCGCGCTGACCGACGACCGCGCGGGTCCACTATCGTCCGCCCGTCGGCCGACGCGCTGTTCGAGTCGATCGCCCGCGAGCTTCGGGCCGCGGGCCGATCGCCGTGGTCCTGACCGGGTCCGGCTCCGACGGCTCGGGCGGCGTCCGCGCCATCAAGCGGGTGGGCGGGACGGTCATCGCCCAGGACCGGCCGACCTCGCAGCAGCTTCGGCATGCCCCGGTGCCGCGATCGCACCGGCTGCGTCGACCACGTCCTGCCCCTGGGCGAGATCGTCCCCGCGCTGGTCCACCTGGTCACGCGCCGGCAGTCGCGACCATGAGCGACGATCGCCGACAACGCCGAGTTCGAGCTGCTGCTGGAGTACCTCCGGCGGAGCCGCGGCTTCGACTTCACCGGCTACAAGCGCTCGAGCCTGGTCCGCCGCGTCGGCAAGCGGATGCACGCCGTCGGCGTGCCGGGCTACGCCGACTACGTCGACTACCTCGAGGTCCACCCCGAGGAGTTCGCCCGGCTCTTCGACACGATCCTGATCAACGTCACGGCCTTCTTCCGCGACCCCGCGGCCTGGGAGACGATCACCGAGCAGGTGATCCCGCGGCTCCTCGGCGTCGAAGCGCCCGGACGACCCGATCCGGCTCTGGAGCGCCGGCTGCGCCTCGGGCGAGGAGGCGTACACGCTGGCCATGGTCATGGCCGAGGCGCTCGGGCGTCGACGCAGTTCCGCGAGCGGGTGAAGATCTACGCCACCGACGTCGACGAGGAGGCCCTGACCCGGGCGCGGCAGGCCGTCTACGACCGCGAAGGAGGTCGCAGGCGATGCCGCCGCCGAGCTGCTCGAGAAGTACTTCGAGCACGAGCGACGGCCGCTACATCTTCCACAAGGACCTGCGCCGCTCGGTGATCTTCGGCCGCCACGACCTGATCCAGGACGCGCCGATCTCGCGGATCGACCTGCTCGTCGTGCCGCAACACGCTGATGTACCTCAACACCGAGACCCAGGCGCGGATCCTCGAGCGGTTCCACTTCGCGCTGAACGACGGCGGCTTCCTGTTCCTGGGCAAGGCCGAGACGCTGCTGACGTACAACAACGCGTTCATCCCGGTCGACCTGAAGCGGCGGATCTTCGCCAAGGTCGCCGCGGGGCAACCTCCGCGATCGCCTGCTGGTCGATGGCCCGGGCCGGCAGGCGAGGAGGCGGTCGACCACCTGGTCGGCGCACGTCCGGGTCCGCGAGGCGGCCTTCGACGCCAGCCCGGTCGCCCAGCTCGTCGTCGACGTCGGGCGGCACGCTCGTCGCTGGCCAACGAGCGGGCCCGCGCCCTGTTCAGCATCGCCCCGACCGACCTCGGCCGCGCCGCTCCAGGACCTGCAGATCTCCTACCGCCCGGTCGAGCTCCGCTCGTGCATCGACCGCGCCTACGCCGAGCGCCGCGCCGGTCGTGCTCAAGGACGTCGAGTGGTCCGACCGGTCCGGGCGAGCCGAGCTACTTCGACGTCCACGTCGTCCCGCTCATCGACGCCGGCGGCACGCCTGCTCGGCGCCGGCGTCACCTTCCTCGACACGACCGCCGCCAAGCGGATCGCCGACGAGCACGAGCGGTCCACCCGCGAGCTGGAGACCGCCTACGAGGAGCTCCAGTCGACCAACGAGGAGCTCGAGACCACCAACGAGGAGCTGCAGTCGACCGTCGAGGAGCTGGAGACGACCAACGAGGAGCTCCAGTCGACCAACGAGGAGCTCGAGACGATGAACGAGGAGCTCCAGTCGACCAACGAGGAGCTCGAGACGGTCAACGAGGAGCTGCGCGAGCGGAGCGAGGAGCTGAAGCGGGTCAACACGTTCCTCGAGTCGATCCTGGCGCAGCCTGCGCGGCGGGGTCGTGGTCGTCGACCCCGACTTCCTCGTGCAGATCTGGAACCAGAAGGCGGAGGACCTCTGGGGCCTGCGGCCCGACGAGGTCCGCGGCAAGAACCTGCTCGAACCTCGACATCGGCCTGCCGGTCGAGCGGCTCAAGCCGGCTCCTGCTCGGCTGCCTCGCGGGCGAGGCGGCGCTACCAGGAGGTCGTGCTCGGAGGCGATCAACCGCCGCGGCAAGTCGATCGACTGCCGCGTCACCTGCACGCCGATGATCGTCGACGGCAAGACCAAGGGGACGATCATCCTCATGGAGGACGACCTCGCCGCGTCGGACCTCGCCGCCTCGGCCGACGGCGCGAGCGAGGATCCCGCGGCCATAAAATAACCCCGCCGCACGATCGCCCGAGGGCTCTCGCACGGCGGGGCCGGAACAGAGAAGAGGCAACTGAATCGTACGAGGCGCCCGGAGGCACGTCAAGTCTTACTCAGATAATTGCTTCAAGCGGTCTTTAGCCTGGTGCAGGCCTGGATTTAAGTCAGGACGGGCGACCGGCTCCAGGTTCGACTGACGCCGCGACTCGCCTCCACCTGAGCCGGTGGGTGAGGAGGGGGCCGGCCCCGGGGTGCGAAACGAACCCAATCCGGCCGGCTGTTTGCCGAAACAAAGCCAATTCCGACCGCCGAAACAAAGCCAATCCCCCGGCCGCCGAAACAAAGCCAATTCCGATCCGTCCGCCGCCGTTCGGCTCCGTGCATCTGCGCCGCACCGAGCCGCACAAGGGCGAACGAAAGGCGGCCGCTCGGGTTCGCTCGGCGCGGGGGCCTCGGGTCCGACCAACCCGGGGAACCCTGGCGCGTCCCACACGGATTCCGGGTGCTCTCCGGGCGTCCCGTCCCCCCCAGACACCCGAGACCCCCCGCCGCAATCAGATCGCCTGGACGCCCAGCAGCCGGACCAGCTCCGAGGGATCGACCGGCTTGACCAGGTGCCCGTCGAACCCGGCCGCCTCGGTGCGCCGGCGGTCGTCGTCGCGTGCGTGGCCGGTGAGCGCGACGAGGCGGAGGCCCTCGCCCCCGAGGTCGCGGAGCCGCCCGGCCACCTCGAATCCGTCGGCGCCCGGCATGCCCAGATCGAGGAAGACGACCTCGGGCCGGGTCCGCTCCGCCCCCTCGAGCGCCGACCGCGCGTCGTGAGCGACCTCGACCTCGTGGCCCCAGAACCGCAGGAGCCGGGCCAGAGCCCGGGCCGAGTCGGGCTCGTCGTCGACCACCAGGAGCCGCCTGGCCTGCGCGGCGGGCGTCATGCCGTTGGTCGTCCGCTCCTCGCGGGCCGCCGGGCGGTTGCCCTCGGCGACGGGCAGGCGGACGACGAACTCGCTGCCGCGCCCGGGCCCGTCGCTGGCGACGGAGACCGAGCCGCCGTGCAGCTCCACCAGGCTCTTGACCAGCGCCAGGCCGATCCCGAGGCCGCCGTGGCGGCGGTCGGCCGGCGACTCGGCCTGGGCGAAGAGGTCGAAGATCCGGGCACGGTCCTCGGCCGTCAGGCCGACGCCCGAGTCGGCCACGCGGACGACCAGCTCGCCGCCCTCGAGCCGGGCCATCAGCGTGATCTGGCCCCCCTCGGGCGTGAACTTGGCGGCGTTGGTCAGCAGGTTGACGAGCACCTGCTCGAGCCGGGTCGGGTCGGCCTCGAGGTGGACGGCTCCGGCGGGAGCGAGACGGCCAGGTCGTGCCGCTTGGCGTCGACCTGGGGCCGCACGTCCTCGACGGCCCGCGCCACGACCTCGGCCGCCGCCACCCGCTCGGGCCGCAGCGCCAGCGCGCCGCGGGCGACCCGCGAGGCGTCGAGCAGGTCCTCGACCATCCGGGCCATCGCGCGGGAGTGGCGGACCAGCACCTCGCGCGCGTCGTCGAGCCCGGCCTCGTCGAGGACGCCGGGGCGGAGGACCTGGGCCGAGTGGTGGATCGCCGCCAGGGGCGTGCGGAGCTCGTGGGCGAGCACGGCCAGCGCCTCGTCCTTGCGCCGCTCGAGCTCGAGGAGCTCGTGATATCGCCGCGCCTGCGTCAGCGCGTCGGCGGCGCGGCGGGCGTAGCGCTCGATCACGGCGACCTGCCGCGGTGCGGGCCGGTGCGGGGCGGGGAAGAACGCCGCGACGGTGCCGATCAGCGCCCCGTCGCGCCCGAGCAACGGCGTGCTGAACGCGGCCCGGTAGCCCCCGGCCCGCGCCGACTCGCGCGACCGCTCGTCGGGGCTGGCCTCGACGTCCTCGACCACGATCGGCCCGCCGCACGCGATCGCCAGGCCGCACGCGTCCTCGCCGACCGCCAGGCGGCCGAACCGCTCGAGCCACTCGGGCGCGAGCCCGGCCGACGCGACCGTCTCCAGGTCGCCCCGCTCGAGGTCGCGGAGCCGGACCACGCCCATCTCTGCGCCCACGGTCGAGGTGACGGCCGCCAGGACCTCGTCGGCCACGCCCGCCGGCCCGAGCAGGCCCGAGAGCCGGCCGGCCAGCTCGTCGAGATAGGCGGCGTCGGCCAGGCGGTCCGCCAGCTCGTGCCGCGCCGTGTAGAGCCGCCGCTCGGCCTTCTTGCGGCGGCCGATGTCCCAGAGGAACCCGCGGAGGACCCGCGCGTCGCTCGCCTCGTCCCGCCCGACGACGATCGTCTCGCGGACCCAGACGACCCGGCCGTCGGCGCTCATGAGCCGGTACTCGAACTCGCCGGCCTCGACCCCGGCGAAGCATCGGCCCCGCCACGTCGCGGCGACGACCCGGTCGTCGGCGTGGAGCCGCTCGGCCCAGAGCCCGGGGTCGGCCATCCACCGCTCGGCCGTGAACCCGAGCAGGTCCTCGATCCCGCGGCCGACGAACCGGTAGGCCCCCGTCGCCGCCTCGGCCTCCCAGACGACGGTGGCCAGCCCGTCGAGCAGCGCCCGGAGCCGCCGGGCCTCTTCGGACTCCGTCCCTTCCGCCGGCCGGGCCTCGGCGCGCTCGGCGCCGGCCGGACCGCCCGGTCGTCGCGGCGGACCGCCCAGAGCAGCGTCTCCACCTGCCCGGTCCAGTCCCGCGAGACGGCCACCTGGAGCGTGCCGTCGAACGGCCCTTCCAGCCTCGCCGTCAGCCGGTACCGCCACTCGTGCGACGGCTCGACCCGGTCGAGGCGGGCGATCGACTGCCGGAAGCTCGGCCGGTCCGCCATCGTCACGAAGTTCGCCAGCGGCTTGCCCGTGAGGAACCTCGGCTCGACGTTCAGCAGGAGCCCGGCCGCGCGGTTGGCCTCGCGGATGATGCCCGCCGGGTCGGTCACGAGGTAGGCCGCCGGCGCGAAGTCGAAGAGGTCGCGATAGCGCCGCCGCTGCTCATCGATGACGGCGCGCGACTGCTCGAGCTCCTCCGCCTGCTGCCGCAGCTCCTCCTCGGCGACCTGCAGCTCCTCGACGGTCGCGCCGAGCGTCTCGGCCGCCTCACGCCACATGAACTGCGCGTTCCGCGGCTCCTCGCCACGCGCAGGGCTCGAGCTTCGCGTGCCGCGAACGCACCCACTCCAGGCGCTGGGATAATTCGTCAAGGTTCATGGCCGTCTCCTGCCTGGCGTCCCTTTTAGGGGCCGGGGCCGGGGCCGGGGCCGGGGCCGGGGCCGGGGCCGGGGCCGGGGCCGGGGCCGGGGCCGGGGGCCGGGGCCGGGGCCCGTATCGATTGTCTGCCCGCGATTCGCCGCGGGCCGGGACAGGTCCCAGTGAGGGCGGGTGCGGAAGGCCTACAGCTCAACGGGTGAGGACGGGCCTCGATCCTCGGTGTCGTCGGACCGGTCAGAAGGGCGGGGGGGATCGCGATGGCAAGGACACCCTGACCGCGGGGCGGCAGGGTCGACCTCGACTTCGCGGTGCTGGCCCACAATCCCAGGGCCATGCTTCGGCAAAGGACGTGCCTTCTCACTGGCACGGGCCCAGTCTAACGACATCGTGTATCAAATCATAGCCACTCGCCTCGGTTTTCCTGGCTCACCGCATCAGTGTGATAGCATGCTCTTACCCAGGACTTCCCCCTCCGGCTAACTCCGCCACCACGGGCACGTCTTCGCCGGTCGACGGCGCCATCCGCGCCAGCCGGCGGCGGCGGATCGCGTGGAAGGCGACGGGCAGGAGCAGGTCGATCGACCTCGTCGGCGATCAGGATGCCGCCCAGCACCGGCGCGGCCATCGGCCGGATCACCTCGGCGCCGACGCCCGTCGGCCCAGAGCATCGGCGCCAGGCCGATGAGGATCGTCCCCTCGGTCAGCAGCTTGGGCCGGAGCCGATGCACGGCGCCGTCCAGCACGGCCCGGCGGAGCCCGTCGCGGCGTCATCGCCGCCAGCCCGCCGGCCTCCTCGACCGCCTCGCGCAGGTAGACGAGCATGATGATGCCGGTCGACGTCGCCATGCCGAAGCAGGCGATGTAGCCGACCCAGACCGTCACCGAGAACTTGAAGCCGAACAGCCACTGGAAGAACACCCCGCCGGCGATCGCGCCCGGCACGGCGAGCATCATCAGCAGCGGCGTCGGCCAGGTCGCGATAGGTCCAGTAGAGGATCAGCGAAGATCAGCGCCAGCACGATCGGCAGGATCGACCGGAGCGTCCTGCCGCGCCCGGATCTCGTGCTCGAACTGCCCGGTCCACTCGACGTAGACGCCCTCGGGCAGCTTGACCTCGTCGGCGACCACGCCGTCGGGCCTCGCTCGACGAACTCGGCGACGTCGACGCCCGCGGACGTTGAGGCGGACGTAGTTGCGCAGCAGGCCGTTCTCGCTCTTGATCGTCGCCGGCCCCTCGACGATCCGGACGTCGGCGACCTCGGCCGAGCGGCACGAGCCGCGGGCGGCCATCCGGGCCCGTGCTCGGCGTCGGGACGAGGAGTCGCGGACCGCCTCCTCGTCGCTCGCGCCAGTCGCGCGCGTAGCGGACCCGGACCGGGTGCCGCTCGCGGCCCTCGACGCGTCGTCGCGACGACCTTGCCGCCCAGGGCCGTCTCGACCACGTCGTTGACGTCGCCGACGCAGACGCCCGCGCCGCGCCGCCTTGTCGCGGTCGACGCGGACCTCGAGGTAGCCCTTGCCGCGGATCGGGTCGGCCACCACGTCGGCCGCGCCCGGGACGTCGCTTCAGGACGGCGGCGATCGCCTCGGAGGTCGCGCACCACGTCGTCGAGCCGCCGGCCCGAGGACGCGGACGCCGACCGTCGTGTTCACGCCCGTCGCGAGCATGTCGACGCGGTTCTGGATCGGCATCGTCCAGACGTTCGTCCAGCCGGGCATCTGCACGCGCGGTCGAGCTCGCCGCCGAAGCCGACCAGCTCGTCGCGGTCCTTCCGCCAGAGCAGGAGCCGCGCGGCGAACGCCGCGGACAGCTCGTCCTGGATCGCGTCGAGCGGCCGGCATGCGGCGGCAGCGGCGAGCGCCGGCGGCCGGCCTCGCGCCGTGGTGATGCCCGCGCCGCCGTGCGCGAGGCCCGCGGCGGCTCGTCGCGGAGCCGGCGGACCGCGCGATCGTCGCGGCGACCTCGGGTTCGAGCGACGTCCGACGCGGATCGAGCAGCTCCTCGATCGCCAGCCGCGTGAACGTCTCGGCCGCGCGGTCGACGAGCTCGTCGTCGAGCTACGCGACGTGCTCGCGCCAGCGCGCGCGCTGGGCCGTCGTAGGCCGGGTCGTCGGGATCGGTCGCGGCCGGCGCCGAGCGTCGCGTTCGAACTCGCGGTTCCGCTGGTAGGCGTACTCGCGCATGGCGCGTCGAAGAGCGGCAGGACGGCGTCGACGCGTCGCCGCGACGGCGCGCCGTCGCGGTCGGCGGGCGGCCGGATCAGGCCGTCGCGGACGAGGGCATCGAGCGCCGGCGCGGCCTGGCGCGTCGCGTCGCGCGGCGAGCAGCTTGCGCTGCGGCCAGAATTCGCGGGGGCGGAAGTTGACCATGGTCTCGATCATGTCCATCGGCGCGGGGTCGGTCGGCGTCTCGGCGCGGCCGGCCTTGCCGACGACCATGTCGACCTCGGGGAACCGGCAGAGGATCATGTCGCGCGCCTTCAGGTCGTCGGCCGACTCGCGTGACCGAGGCCCGCGGCACGGTGATCGGCATGTCCATCACCATCCCCTCGTCGAGCGGCGTCAGGAACTCGCGGCCGAGCGGCGTGATCGACTGAGTCGGCGACGAGCGCGACGACGACCAGGCTCGCCCATCGCCAGCCGCCCTGCCCCGCCACGTCCTGCACGGCGAGGCCCGACGGCGACGAGCGCCGCGAACAGCGTCGCCAGGAACAGCGGCCGACTGCCGACCGGCGCCAGGCCGACCACGAACGTCACCCCGAGGACCCAGACGAGCGGCGCCGGGCGGTCGAGCAGCGACGACGAGGACGGGCCGATAGACGTCGATCACGCCCCGGACGAGCGGGCTCTCGCGCTCGCCCCGCATCCGGCCCCGGAGGAAGATCGTGCAGAGCGCCGGCACGAGCGTGATCGCCAGCACGCCGCCGACGCCAGCAGCGCGAACGACTTGGTGAACGCCAGCGGCCGGAACATCTTCCCCTCGATCCCGCCCAGCGCGAAGACCGGCAGGAACGACAGGAGCATGATCACGACCGAGAAGAAGATCGGCCGACCGACCGGCCGGCAGGCCGGCAGGACGATCGCGCGGACGTCGCCCCGCACCGGGCCGGTCGCCGAAGTGGAGCCGGAGCCGGTGCATCGCGTTCTCGGCCATCACGATCGACGAGTCGACCAGCACGCCGATCGAGATCGCGATCCCCGCCAGCGACATGATGTTCGTCTGGACGTCGGCGATGCCCAGGCCGTCGGAGCAGCCCCATGATCGCGAACGACGCCGAGCGCCGCCAGCGGCAGCGTGAGCGCGATCACGAACGAGGCGCGGACGTGCAGCAGGATCGAGCAGCGACGCAGAGCGATGCGCCGTGATGATCGCCTCGACGATCGTGCCCGTGACCGTGCCGATCGCCCCTCGGATCAGCGGCGTCCGGTCGTAGAACGGCACGATCCGCACGCCCGGCGGGCAGGCCCGGCTGCGAGCTCGCGGATCTTGGCCTTGATCCGCCGCGTGACCTCCAGCGGGTTCTCGCCCGCGGCGCATCAGCACGACGCCGCCGACGACCTCGCTGCCGTCCTTCTCGAGCACGCCGCGCCGCGGTCCCGGGCCGATCGCGAGACGCTGGCGACGTCGCCGACGCGGACGATCGGCCGCCGGCCGCGGCGACGACCGGGGCCGCTTCGAGGTCGCGGACGGCCCTGCATCGGGTCGAACGTCGTCGTCGCCCGTCCGGTCGCCGAGCCGGCCGAGGCCGCGGACGAGGTACTCGGCGTTCCCCTTCTGGATCACGTGCCCGCCGACCGCCGAGTCGGCACCGGCGACGGCGCGGCTGACGTCGCGCGAGCGTGACGCCCTTGAGCTCGCAGCCGCTCGGGATCGACGTCGACCTGATACTCGATCGGGAAGCCGCCGACGCTCGCCACCTCGGCCACGCCGGGCACGCGAGGCGAGCTGCGGCCTGACGTACCAGTCCTGCACGCCGCGGAGCCGGCCGAGGTCGAGCCCGCCGCCCTCGACCGTGTACCAGTAGATCTGCCCGGTCGCCGGCGCGTCGGGCGGCGGCTGCGGCGACGACGCCCGCCGGCAGCAGTCGCCCAGCCCCGGCGAGCCGCTCGGCGACGCGCCGGCGGGCCGTCGGCGAAGTCGACCGACTCCTCGAAGATCACGTGGATGATCGAGAAGCCGAAGTCGCTCGACGACCGCACGACCTTCACCCCGCGCACGCCCTGGAGGTCGAGCGAGAGCGGGATAGGTCACCTGGTCCTCGACCTCGCGAGGGCCGTGGCCCTCCCAGTCGGTGAAGACGATGACCTGGTTCTCGGACAGGTCGGGGATCGCGTCGACCGGCGTCGTCGCAGGCGGCGCAGGCGCCCACGGCGGCGAGAGCGAGCGCGGCGAGGATCACGAACGCGCGGTGGCGGATCGAGAAGGCGATGATGCGTTCGATCATGGCGGCAGCCGGCCGTCTCGCCGCCTCAGGGGAGCTTGGCGCAGGTACTTGTCCGGGTCCGCCTTGACCGCGCCTTCGCAGCCCTTGCAGCAGATCAGGACCGACCGCCCCGCGACCGCGACCCGCACCGGCGGCCCCATCGAGCCGAGCGGCTTGCCGGTGACGGGGCAAGTCCCCGTCGACCTCGGTCGGCTGAAGCGGCGAGGCGGCCTCGGTCCGCCGCCTTCGCCGGCCGCCGAAGTAGCTCGGCGGCCAGGCTCGGGTTGAGCCGCGTCTCGGCGTCGAGCAGGAACGCCCCGGCCGAGGCCACGCGCTGGCCCGGCTCCAGGCCGGAGACGACCGGATAGACGTCGCCGCACCGCGGGCCGAGGACGACCTCGACGCCGTCGAACATCCCGGGCATCCGCTCGACGAAGACGACCGAGCGCGTGCCCGGTCTGGACGACGGCCGACTCGGGCACGGCGAGAACCTGCCCCTTCGGCCGGTAGGTCACGACCCGGGGGACGAGCTTCATGCCGTCGCATTCCTTGCATTCGACGCCCGGCCGATCGGCCGTCATGCTCGGATGCATCGGGCACCACCATCCGAACCGCTGGTTTGCCAGCAGCGCGTGGGGTTCGAGCTCGTCCTTGCCGTCGATCGGGCACCTGCCGGGCCTGTCGGCCGCGACCTCGGCGTGCGCCGGACACCCATAGACCGTCCGCGGCTCCCCCTTGCGGAGCGGCGGCGGGTCGGACGGGAGAGAGCGGAACGGTTCGAGGTCGGTGATGGGCTTGCGGACCGTCACGGCCACGCGCGTGCCGGGCCGCAAGGCGTGCGATGGGTCGTCGGCCTCGATCCGGACGCGGTCGCCGTGGATCGCACGGACCTTGGCGATCAAGGAAGAAGGACCCTCGGCCTTCACCTCGGCGGCCTGGCCGACGGCCAGCAGCGGCAGGTCACGGTCGAAGGCCTCGGCGTCGATGACGTCGCCATCGCCGACGGTCCCGATGAGGATGACCTCGCGATCGAGCGGTTGATAACCAACCCCACTCGTCCGGATGCCGGCGAGCTGCACGCGGTAGGGAGACAGTTGCATGCGGGCGATGACGCCGCCGGGCAAGGGGGTCGCGTCGCCCTTCTTGCGGCGGACGAGGGCCATGTTGCAGGCGCCGCACTTGCCGGGCCAGTCGGAGAGGACGCCGGGGTCCATCGGGCAGAAGTATTCCGTGTCGGGCGAGACGGCGTTGGCCGACGGATCGACGCCCCGGGCGGCGCGGGTCAGGCGGTCCCAGCCGTCGCGGATCTGCTCCCAGCGGCCGACGACGACGAACGCGACGGCCAGCACCGCGACGAACCGGAGGCGGACCTGCACGGCGCGGAGGATCAGGCCGAGGGGCCTGCTGTGGGTCGTCGGTGGTGATTCGGTGGCGTCGATCATGGCTTATTGGCTTGCGGTGTCCTCGTCCTGCGGATAGATTCAGTATCCGACAAAGTCGCCGACGATCGCCACATCGGTCCTCCTTTCTTACGCGAGAATTCCGTCGAAGGAGCCGGCGCAGTGCGTCTCCGGGGCTCATCGCGACCGATCCGGTGCGGCGCGGGCACGCTCGTCGTGCTCGTTGCGGCCGTGCTCCTCGCACCCACGAAGGCGTCCGCGGGCTGCTCGCACGAGGCCGTCTCGGGGAAGACGCACGCGTCGATCCTGGCGTCCCTCGATCGCATTCAACTTCCCCTCGCCCCGGCCCGTCCCGCGAAGCCCTGCGACGGGCCCTCGTGCTCGGGCCGGCCGGTCGCGCCGATGACGTCGCCGGTCGTCCCCCCTCCTCTCCGGGCCGAGCGCTGGGGATGCTTGATGGCCGCCGACTCGCCCGATGAGGCGACGTGGCGGCTCTCGCCGCCGGCCGATGTCCTGGCCGGGCCCGCGCATCGCGCCCTGCGGGTCGATCGCCCGCCCCGCCCCTCGGCCGCTTCTGCGCCTGATGCCGGGTGCCACGGGTTCGTCCGCGAACGCCGTGCCGCGTCCTCGAGGACGTCCGGCGATGGGTCGTCCGCGGCCCCGTCGCGCACCCGCCCGACCTCTTCGACGTGCCGATCCAGGTCTCGCGCAGGCCGCCCCGCGAGTGCCCGTCGCTCCCGATGGCCGTCGGCATCGATCTCTCCAGCTCATCGGGAGCGAATCCAGAGGGTCATCATGCCGCCGTCCTCGTCGCCGGATTCACCCTGATCGAATTGCTCGTCGTGATCGCCATCATCGCCGTGCTGATCGCCCTGCTCCTGCCCGCCGTCCAGGCGGCACGCGAGGCGGCGAGGCGGATGCAGTGCACGAACAACCTCAAGCAGTTCGGCCTGGCGATCCACAATTACCACGACTCGTTCGAGTGCCTTCCCTTCGGCAAGGGGCCCGACTACATGGACGAGGTCCCCATGGCGCCGGTCTACGCCCGCTGGTCGGCGCAGAGCCAGCTCCTGGGTTACATGGAGCAGACGGCCCTGTTCAACGCGATCAACTTCAACCTGCCGCCCGACGTGCCCAACCTCGACACGATGATGATGGGCTTCATGCCGGGCTTCACGTCGCCGAACGGGGCGAACTCGACCGTTTCGCGGCTCGCGCTGGCGACGATGCTCTGCCCCTCGGACGGGGCATCGACCGGCGACTGGCCCGGGGCGTGCAACTACTCGGCCAATGAAGGGTCGTGGCTCTGCGACGCCTGCGACCAGACGCCCAGCACGGTCGCGCCGGGGCAACTGCCCCAGGGGCCGTTCTACAACCGGAGCTGCATCAAGATGGCGGGCTTCGTCGACGGCACGAGCCAGACCGCCTTCTTCAGCGAGCGGCGACGCGGCAACGGCAACCCGGACATGCGGAGCGACCTCTTCCAGATGCCCAACGCGACGTCGCTGACGATGACCTACCAGACCTGCATGGGCCTGAACCAGTCGATGGCCATGCCGCTGACCAACCGCGTCGGGGCCGCGTGGGCCGTGGGCGACATGACCTGCACGACCTATAACCACGTCGCGGGGCCGAACACGCGGTCCTGCGCCGGGATGGAGTCGATGATGATGATGGGCATGTCGATGGTGAACATGGCCGTCCAGCTCTCCCCGTCGAGCTTTCACCCCGGCGGGGTCAACCTCTTGATGGGGGACGGCTCCGTCCGATTCATCAAGGATAGCATCTCTCTCCCCGTCTGGCGCGGGTTGAGCACGCGCAACGGCGGCGAGGTCCTCAGCGGCGACGCGTATTAGAAGATATGACCCCAGGCTGCTTTACGTCGGAATCATCCCTTCATCCGGAGGCCCGTCCCATGCGGCGAAATCGTCGCGGATTCACGCTGATCGAGTTGCTGGTGGTGATCGCGATCATCGCCGTCCTGATCGCCCTGCTGCTGCCCGCCGTCCAGGCGGCGCGCGAGGCGGCGCGGCGGTCGCAGTGCGTCAACAACCTCAAGCAGATCGGCCTGGCGTGCCACAATTACGTCAGCACATTCCAGGTCCTGCCGTTCGGCAAGGGCCTCTGCTACGGCGCCGGGGTCGGCTGCACGGGCACCTACCCGGGGGCCGCCGCCTATGCCCGGTGGTCGACCCAGAGCCAGCTCCTGCTCTACATCGAGCAGGGCAACCTCTACAACAGCATCAACTTCAACATCCCGCCCGAGACCCCCGGCATGGCCGGCGACGTCGCCGTTCATGCCGCCGTACCAGAACACGAACCGCGAGAACATGACGTCCTCGCTGAGCCAGGTCTCCGTCTTCCTCTGCCCGTCCGACGGCGTCGTCGGGCCTGCTCGGCCAGTGGCCGGGCGGCGAACAACTACCTGGGCAACCTCCAGTCGTGGGCCTGCGACCTGAGCGAGGGCTTCGCCTCGACGGTCGTCCCGAGCGAGCAGCAGCAGGGGATCTTCTACTACCAGAGCGCCGTCAAGCTGGCGCAGGTCACCGACGGCCTGAGCAACACCGCCTTCTTCAGCGAGAAGATCCGCGGGACCGACTCGAACGACCCGGACGCCCGGTCCGACTCCCTGATCATGTCCGGCACGATCAACCCGGTCCCGACGGGCATCGACGCCACCTACGCGGCATGCCAGGCGATGAACCCGCATGACCTCGCTCCGGCTCACCCGGCGCCAGGGGATGAGCTGGGTGATGGGGGAGATGTGCTGCACGTCGTATAACCACGTCGCGCCGCCGAACGGCAAGACGTGCGCCGGGCACGGGCTTCCCCGGGACGATGGCCAACATGCCGATGCAGGTCCCGCCCTCGAGCCGCCACCCGGGCGGCGTCAACACGCTGATGGGCGACGGCACGGTCCGGTTCATCAAGAGCCTCGATCGGCCTCCAGACGTGGCGGGCCCTCGGCACGCGCGCCGGCGGCGAGGTCGTCAGCGCCGACTCGTACTGAGGAGTTCCGATGCGTCCGATCCGCATTCGCCGCCGCGCCGCGCTCGCCGCGGCGCTGGCGGTCCTGCTCGTCGTCCCGGCCTGTGGGCGGCCCAGCATGAACCCCGGGGCCGACCGGGCGCGGGCCGCGCTCGAAGCCTCGTTGACAGCCTGGCGCGACGGGAAGAAGCCGGGCAACGTCGAGGGGGCCGACCCGCCCGTCCAGGCCGTCGACAACGACTGGTCCAACGGCCGCAAGCTGTCCGCCTTCGAGGTCCTCCGGGAGCAGCCCTCGGAGTCGGACAAGCGGTTCGTCGTCAAGCTCACGTATACGAACCAGGCGGCCCCGGTCGAGGCCGTCTACGTCGTCGTCGGCGTCAGGCCGATCGGCGTCTACCGCGAGGAGGACTACGCCCGGATGCTGAACATGGACAACAACCCGACGCCGCAGAAGAAGCGGCGCTAGCGGACCTCGGCCGGCGGCCCGGCGGCGGGGTCGTCCATCTTGTGCTCCCAGTGGATCATCCGGTCGAAGTCCTCCTGGCGGAAGACCCAGAGGGGGTCCTGCCCGATGACCACGTAGCGCGTCGCGACCGACTCGCGGGGCTCGCCGAGCACCAGGCGGACGGCGAACGGCCGGGCCTTGCCGTCGACCATCAGCGGACCGGTGATCTGGTAGTCGAGCAACGGCCGGTCGGCCCGGGCCGCGTCGACGACCCCGATCGCCGGCTTCGACCCGATCAGGACGCCCGAGTCGCGACGGCCGGACTTCCAGGCCTCGAGCGAGGTCGTCAGCGCGGCCCTGGCCGGTTCGAGCGCGGGGGCTTCGAAGTCGGGCGGCCCGTGTGGCGTGCCGCCGCACCCGGCCGCCAGTGCCGTGATCGCGAGCCAGCGGAAGTCCAGTGGGCGTGGTCGATGCCTTGACATGTCTCGCGCTTCCCGTTGGCCGAGTATATCGGCCGCCCGGGAGCGCGGTCCACGAGGGGCGGCGTGATGACATTCGGCTGCCCGGGCGCCGCGATGCTCGGATCGGCCCGGCGGGGCGGCGCGATCGGGCGGCGGCGATGGCTCGCCGGCCGGCGTGGGCTCTCGATGGCCGGCGTCCCGTACCAGGACGCACGAATGCGAACGAAACCTGGACGCTCGGGTTCGCTCGGCGCCGGGGCCTGGGTTCGCCCGGCGCCAGGGCTTGCCCGTCGGCCGGGGCATTCTGCACGGAACCGTACGGCGACCAACAAAGGGCGGACGCTCGGGTTCGGTCGTCGTGGGGGCTCGGGCTCGCCTGCACTCCGCCCCCGGCTCGAACCGACCGGCGACCCGAGGCCGGCCCCCCTTGCGAGAACAGGCCGGCGGGACTAGACTGATGTCGTCGATGGCCCTCCCTCGGCCGGCGCCCTGCGTGCGCCCGCGCCGGGGGATCGGGGCCGTCCTGGGTCAAAGTGTCTGAGGGGCGGGGTCGATCCGATCGCCCCGGGAGCGTGCGATGTCGATCGACAAGAGCTTGAAGAAGGCGGGCACCATGGCCCGCATCCGGAACGTGCTGTCGCGGGCCGAGCGGATGGCCGTGCTCCAGGACGAGGAGAAGTGGACCCCGTCGAAGGGCGTCTTCAACCTCCCCAAGACGAAGTACCGCCGGCTCGCCCCGGGCCAGTCGGGCCCCCGGCGCGTCGACGCCGCCAACGGCTGAGCCCGACCGCGCCGGATCAGCGGTCGACGGGGATCTCCTCGATCGCCTCGACCAGGGCGAAGTCGGCGTCGGTGACGCCCCCCTCGGCGTGGGTCGACAGCTCGAGGCGGACGGTCCGGTAGCTGAGGATGACGTCGGGATGATGGCCGGCCCGCTCGGCCCGCTCGACGACCTCGTTGACGAACTCCAGCGCCCGGCGGGACGAGGGGAACTGCCACGAGCGGACGAGCATGTCGCCGAGCCGCTCCCACCCCCGGGCCGCCGGCAGCCGACCGGCGATCTCGACTTCGCTTAACTTGGGCATGGCGTCACGTCCCCGTTCGCTCCGGGACGGCCGGCGTCGTCCGCCGGCCCGCGCTGATTATCGGGCGACCCGGCGGTTACGCACAAGGGGCCAGCCGGGGTTCGCCATGACCTCGACGGCGCGATCGAGCCGAACGCAGAAGGCGGGAAGGCAGAGAGCACAAGGCACAGGACGGACCGCGGGACGGCTCGGTACGCTTCCGCGCCTCCTTCCTGTCTCGTGCTTTCCGTCCTGTGCCTTCTGCCTTGTGCTTTCTGCCTTGCGCTTTCTGCTTTCTGCCTCCCTTCGAGTGAGCACCGCCGACGCCCGAGGGCCTGTCCGATGCTCCCCCTGCTCTGCCTCGCGATCGTGACGGCCAGCCTGCTCGGCGGCATCCTTGCCGCTGGCGGCGGTGCTGACGCACACGAGGCTGCAGCTCTATTTGAGCTTCGCGGCCGGGGCGATGCTCGGCGCGGCGTTCTTCCACATGATGCCCGAGGCCGTGGAAATCGGCTCCGCGGGGTCGCTCCGCTGGACGGCCGCCGGGCTGCTCGCGCTGTTCTTCCTCGAGCGGTTCTTCGCGTTCCACCACCACGAGGCCCCGGCCGACCCGGCCGAGCCGTGCCCGACGCACCCGCACGAGCACCAGGACCAGGGTCGAGGCCACTCGGCGGGGCTCGTCAGCCACTCGGCTCCAGGCGGAGGCGGTTCGAAGGGGTCGGCCTTGCCGTGGGGGGCAGCGGCGTTCGGGCTGGCGGCGCATAGCCTGGTCGGCGGGATCGCGCTGGCCAGCGCCCTCGGGGCCGACCGGGCCGTGCGGGGCGGGCTCGGGCCGGCGGGGTGGGGCGTGTTCCTGGCGACGATCGTCCACAAGCCGGCCGACGCGCTGACGATCGTCAGCCTGATGCTCCGGGCCGGCGTGCCGAGGGCGACGGCGCACCTGGTGAACCTGGGCTTCTCGCTGATGATCCCGCTGGGCGCCCTGGCGTTCGTCGTCGGGCTCCGCGGGCTCGGGGCCGAGGCGGCCGGGGCGATCACGGCCGACGCCCTGGCCTTCTCGGCCGGGACATTCCTCTGCATCGCGCTCTCCGACCTGCTGCCGGAGCTCCAGTTCCACGAGCACGATCGGGTGAAGCTCTCGGTCGCCCTCCTGGCCGGCGTCGGCCTGATGGCGCTGGCCGGCGGGCTCGACCGGGCCGGACAGCCTGCCCAGCCCCCGGGACCCGCGCGATCGGAAAAAACGGGAAATTGATTCGACTTCCCGATCGAATCGGTCGATCTAACGGTGTGATGAGCTCGCCGAAGGAGTCGGCGGACGTACGTACAGCCCCAGCGGACCAGGGGGTTAATCGCACGATGGAACGTCAGAGTCTCCGGCGAGGGCTCGCCGGAATGGCCTTGGCGGCCGGGGGTTGCCTCCTGCTCGGCGCTCCTCCGGTCGCGGCCCAGGACGCCGCCCCCGCCCCTCCGCCCCCGGCGGTGGCCGCGGCGCCGCCCGTCCCGAGCCCGACGCCGCCCCCGGCGGTGCCCGAGCCGCCCGTGCCCGCCCCGACGCCCCGCGAGGCGGCGCTCGAGGCCCGGGTCCAGCAACTCGAGGCGATGGTCCAGCAGCTCGCCATCCAGCAGCCCAACCCCGGCCAGGGCTTCGGCACCGCGGCGGGAATCGCCCCGGGGCGGCGGGGCGGCTACGGCCCCGGCAACGGCCCGACCGGCGCCACCGCCGGCATCGGCCCGACGATGAGCGGCGGCCCGAATGTCGGCGACGCCCGGCCCAACCAGCCGGCCCCCTCGACCAATCCCGACGCCACCTATCGCAACGTCACGGGCCCCATCGCCCCGGGCCAGGGCATCCCGCAGCTTCCGGCGCCGTCCGCGCGGAACAACATGCCGGCCCGGTCGTACAACTTTCCGCTGCGTGGACGGTTCGGCCCCGGCTTCGAGTGGCGCTCCGAGGACGACGAGTACGTCCTCCAGTTCCACAACCTGACCCAGGTCGACGGCCGGTTCTACCAGCAGGGCGGCCAGGAGCCGGTCGTCCACGACAGCTTCACCATCCCCCGGGAATGGTTCATGTGGAGCGGTCGGCTCGGCAAGCCGTACGAGTACTTCGTGTCGATCCAGAACGCCGTCGACACCGTGAGCATGCTCGACGTCTTCCTCAACGTCCACTTCGACGACCGGCTCCAGTTCAAGTTCGGCCGGTACAAGACGCCGTTCACCTATGAGTTCTACGCCGTGCCGATCCAGGGCCTGTTGACGCCGGAACGCTCGCTCTTCTTCAACAACTTCGGCCTGAACCGCTCCGAGGGGTTCCAGGGCTGGGGCCAGCTCTTCGACCACACGCTCGACTGGGCCGCGGGCATCTTCAACCAGAACCGCAATAGCTTCCTCGACGCCGGCCGACGGCAAGGCCTTCCTCGCCTTCCTGAACTGGCGGCCGTTCGGCAACGACATCGACTCGCCGCTCGAGAACCTCGCCGTGGGCGGCTCGGTGGAGTACTCCGACTCGGGGTTCCCGCCCGTGCCGAACCCGTTCCGGACGAACGTCGCGACCAGCGGCTCTGGCGTCCTCGGCGTGCCGTTCCTCGCGTTCAACAGCAACGCCCGCGAGTACGGCACCCGGGCCCTCTGGGACGCCCACGTCGCGTACTACTACCGGCACCTCACCGCGATCGCCGAGTACGGCGGCGGCTACCAGACCTACGCCCTCTCCACGAGCCTGTACAACCGCGTGAAGGTGCCCGTCAACTCGTTCTACGTCGAGCTGGCTACTTCCTCACCGGCGAGACGACGTCGAGCCGGAACGTCGTGCGGCCGATCCACAACTTCGACCTCCGGCCCGGCTTCCGCGGCCCGGGTGCAATCGAGGTCTTCGGCCGGTACACCGAGCTCACCATGGGCAACCAGATCTTCACCGGCGGCTTCGCCGACCCGAACCAGTGGACCAAGAGCCTGTACATGACCGACGTCGGCGTCAACTGGTCGTGGACCCAGCAGCTCAAGTGGGTCTTCGACTGGCAGCACACGGCCTTCGGCAGCCCTGTGGTGTACGCCCCCGGCAAGCTCAACCTGACGAGCGACCTGTTCTGGGTCCGGATGCAGGTCTTCTTCTGATCCCTCGCCGTCTCTCCCTGCCCTCTCGACCGGCCCCGACCGCGCCCGGCCGGGGCGGCGGTCATTCCGCGGGTCGTGGCCGCGGCGATCCGCCGGGCGCGGTCGTCGCGACCGGAAAAGTTCACGCCGGCGGGAGTGTCGTCCGATCTCTTCAGACACGAATGGACCAAGGCGCCACCGGTCCGGCCGTCGCGAAGGAACAGCGCGAGGCCGAACGGCCGCGGCCCCCTCGGCGGCACGGCGCCGGCCTCGGGAGAGGCGAATGCAAGGACGGGCCAAGATCCTGGGTCGGGCCCTGCGGGCCGTGGTGACCCTCATCGCGCTCACGGTCGCGGCCTGGGGCGTTCCGGGCCGGGCCCAGGATGCGGCCCCGCCGCCGCCGGCCCCGCCGACGCCGTCACCGACGGTGCCCCCGGCCGATCCGCCGCAGGCCGCGAGCCCGCCTGCGCCCCGCCAGGGCGACCTCGAGGAGCGGCTCCGCCGGATGGAGGAGCGGTACGAGGCGATGGAGCGGCGGCACGCGCAGGAGTACCAGGAACTCCAGTTCAAGTACGACGCCGTTCGGATCCGCAACAGCGCGGCCGCCGCCGCCGTGAATCCCGCAGCGAGCCGCAGGACCATCAGCGAGAGCGCCGACCGGTCCGCCTCCGGCGAGGGGGCCCAGGGCACCGGAGGGCGGACCAATCCTCGCGAGTCCAGCAGCGGCGTTCCGGGCCGGCTCACGCCGCGCGAGGCCGGCGGCACCGACGCCCAGGGAACGGGGGGCCGCACCTTCGTCCGCGAGCGAACCGCCGACGAGAAGCCGCTCCGACGCCCGGCCAAGGTCTCGTTCTCCGAGGGGCTCGAGTTCGCCTCCGAGGACGATGAGTTCAAGCTGACGTTTCACGACCTGACCCAGGCCGAGTACCGCGGCTTCCCCAAGCACGACCAGGGGCTGCTCCAGGACCAGTTCTTCATCCCCCGCCAGCGGTGGTACTTCACCGGGCAGGCCACCCGGAGCGTCGAGTTCTACACGGCCATCAACCGCGGCTACGGCTCGCTCGACCTCCTCGACGCCTTCATCACCCTCAACCTCCTCGAGAGCCTGACAAACCGCGCGTCGGACGCGCTGACCGACGGCAACGACCCCTACGGCGCCCAGGGTACGGGCGGCCGCACCGCCGCCGACCACGGCAAGGGCTCGGACGACCGGATGCGGTTCCGGATCGGCCGGATGAAGACCCCGTGGCTCTACGAGTATTTCTCGATCGCCGAGGGTGACCTGATCGCCCCCGAGCGGTCGCTGCTGGCCGGCAACATGGCCGGCAACCGGCAGGTCGGCGGTATGTTCCTCGGCGAGCTCTTCGACCGCCGCCTCGGCTACTCCGCGGGCATCTTCAACGGCCCGCGCCGGGACTTCGGCGACTTCAACAGCAGCAAGGACCTGTTCCTCTACCTGAACAGCCGGCCGTTCCTCAAGTCCGAGTCGCTGCCGTTCCTCCACTACCTCAACATCGGCACCTCGATGTACGGCGGCGACGAGAAGAACCCGCCCCAGCCGAGCTCGTTCCACACGGCCAACGACCAGACCACGCCCGGCAGCGAGCCCGTCGTCGGCACCCTCTCGCCGACGTTCCTGAGGCTCAACAGCAACGTCAGCGAGCTGGGCGAGCGGATGCAGTGGGCGGCGCACATGGCCTACTTCTACAAGAGCTTCACCCTCCTGGCCGAGGGCGGCCTCGGCTACCAGGGCTACTCGAATAACGGCAAGACCTCGACCCGGGTCCCGTTCTCGGGCTGGATGATCCAGGGGACGTACTTCCTCACCGGCGAGCAGCTCACCCGCCGCGTGAATGTCGTCCGGCCGATCAGCCGGTTCGGCTACGACAAGGGCAAGCTCGGCCTCGGCGCCTGGGAGGTCCACGCCCGCTTCAGCAACCTCCAGCTCAACAACAAGATCTTCACCGGCGGCTTCGCCGACCCCAACGAGTGGAGCAACCTGGCCAACACCGTCGACGTCGGCACGAACTGGTACTGGAACTACTACACGAAAGTCTACTTCGACTGGCAGCACGCGTTCTTCGGCAACCCGGTCACCTCCGGCCCCGGCGGCCACCTGCTGAGCTCGACGGACCTGTTCTGGCTGCGATTCCAGGTCTTCTTCTGATCGCCGGTCATCCGGGGACGACTCCTTTCGCCCGCAACATCTCTCCAGTCGGAATCCCTTGACAGCCGAAGGGTATTCGGAAGGGACACCGTCCGAGGAGGACGCCGGGCGGATGAGACATGCGGTATCGCGCGGGATCTGGGCCACCTTCGTGGGGCTCGTGCTCGCCGCACCCGTGCGCGCCGACGACCCCCCGCCCGCGCAGTCGCCCGCGCCGGCCCCGACGCCTCCGCTCCCCTCGCCCTCTCCGCCGCCTCCGCCGGGCGACCCGTCGACTCGCGAGCTGCTCGACCGGCTCAGGGCGATGGAGGAGAAGCTCGACCGGGTCACGCAGGAGAAGGACGAGCTCTCGCGGCAGGTCCAGGACCTCACCGACCGCGTGAGTCCGCCCGCGGCTGATGCACTCGGGCGCACGCCGTGGGAGTCCACCGGCGCCGCGGCTCCTCCCGCCTCGCAGCCTTCGGGGCTGACGGGCCCGGTGGACAATTCGGCGCCGGTCTCCGGCGGTTCGGCCTTCACGCGGGGCGGGCAGACCGGGGCGACGAACGCCTCGGTCGGCGGCGGGTCATCACGGAAGGCCAACGCGCAGGATGTCGGCAACCGCCGGCTCGGCAAGATCCCGATCAAGGTCCGCTACGACTACGAGCGGTACGGACTGCTGTTCTCGACCGAGGACGACGAGCTGACCATGAAGATCAACCTGATGTCCCAGGTTGACGCGAAGATCTACTCGCCGGCCGGCGGCGACCCGACGCAGAGCGGCTGGTACGTGCCCCGGTCGCGGATCTACTTCACGGGCCGGCTGACGAAGCCGATCGCGTATCACCTCTCGTTCCAGGACTCGAACGGCGGCGGGCTCCAGGTCCTCAACGCCTACCTCGACTTCGCCCGCGACGAGCGGTTCCAGATCCGCGTCGGCCGGTTCAAGACGCCGTACACGTACGAGTTCTACAAGATCCCGGTGTACGAGCTGCTCGCGCCCGAGCGGTCGATCTACAACATCAATTTCCAGGGCAACCGCCAGATCGGCGCCATGGCCTGGGGCGAGGTCCTCGACGGCCGCCTCGAGTACGCCGTCGGCCCGTTCGACGGCCCGCGGAACTCGTTCCAGGACTTCAACAGCACGCCCGACATCTTCGCGTTCGTGAACCTCACGCCGTTCCTCAAGTCCGAGACGACGTGGCTCCAGAACTTCAACATCGGCGGCTCGCTGGACTGGGGCGTGCAGAACAACCCGGTCTCGCCGGCCTCGCTGCGGACCAACCAGCAGACGGCCACGGACGTCCCCACGAGCACCTCGGCCGCCAGCTCGTCGACCGTGCCGTTCCTCGGCTTCAACAGCAACGTCCGCGAGCGCGGGGTCCGCGAGCTCTGGGAGCTGCACGCGGCCTACTTCAACAAGGGCCTCTCGATGATCGCCGCGTGGGACGCGGGCTTCGATAGTTACGCGACCACGGGCAGCCGCTCGGTCTCTGTGCCCGTCGGCGGGTTCTCGATCCAGGCGGCCTACCTGCTCACGGGCGAGACGGTCAACGACAACGCCCTGATCGACCCGATCCACCCGTTCGACATCCGCCCCGGCCGCTTCGGCCTCGGCGCGATCCAGCCGTCTGCGCGCTACAGCACGATCAGCCTCGGCCGGCAGGTCTTCACCGGCGGCTTCGCCGACCCGAACCAGTGGACCGACCACGTCCAGCTGACCGACGTCGGCTTCAACTGGTATCTCAACAAGTGGACGAAGGTCTATTTCGACTGGCAGCACGCGATGTTCGCCAGCCCGATCGTGCTCTCGCCCGGGCGGACGCAGGTCACGAACGACCTGTTCTGGTTCCGGTTCCAGTTCTATTACTGACGCGGGCCCGTCTCAGTTCATCTCCGCCACCAGCGGCCCGGCCAGCTCCTCGAGGTAGAACAGCCGGCCCGGCAGCGTCGGCATGAACGAGCTGGGAATCCACGGGTCGGGCCCGTGCGCAGGGTCATGCGCAGCGACTGGCCCCTGCCACTGCATGCCGCGGCCGAAGACGCCGTCGGCGCCGCCGATGATCCGGTCGGCCGCGAGGAAGAGGCCGGGGCCGATCGTGTTGGCGAAGGCCGGCACCAGCGTCGTCCGGCTCTTGAAGCTGGTCAGGGCGTTCTGCTCGATCGTCAGCGGATGCAGCCTGGCGCCGAGGCGGTGCGTCTGGCCGCCTTCCACTCGTCGACGTCGGCGATACTCGGCGGCGAAGTGCGGCTCCCAGAAGGCGATGTGGCAGACGCGGCCGATGCCGAAGATCACCGTCAGCTCGGCGCCCGCCGTCTTCAGCTCGGCGATCCGCTCGGCGTAGTGCGGCAGCCGGTCGGGCGTGGCGAACCAGCGCTGGGCGGTCGGGGACGGTGAGCGCGCCGAGCGGGCCGTAGAAGGCCGCTTCCATCGCGTTCTGGAAGGCGCCGGGGTCGTCGGCGGGGAGCGTGCTGGCCGTCGCGGTCGCTCCACTCGTCCATGTTGAAGCCGTGGACGTGATCGCAGGGGACGCCCCACTCCTTGAGGAAGTAGACGGCCCAGCGGTACATGCCCATCGGCCCGACGGGCAGGATCAGGGCCGACGGCGCGGCCCGCGTCGCGGCGTCGGCGGATCGTCGGCGGCGATCTCGTGGCCGAGCATGACGTCGAAGTCGGCGAGCGATGCGGCAGGCGACCGGCTCGAACCGCGCGTGCCACCAGGGCCTGCGCTCGGCGATCGCCGCGGGCGGCAGGGCGCAGCAGGGCGTCGATCTTGGCGAGGTCCCAGCCCCGGGGCAGGAAGCCTTCCATCAGCGAGCCGGCGAGGGTCGAGAGCAGGTCCACGGGCGGGGCTCCGTCGGCGGGGTAACGCGGGCGATCCGGGCGGGTCGAGCCGGATCATCGCACGGGGGTCGGGCCGGGTCCAGCGGCGGCGTTGCTTCGGGGCATCGCCGGGCTCGGCCCGCGGAAGTGACCTAGGCTCGATTGAGGCTAGCCTCGATGGATGGCCGCATCCCCCCCGCCCGGTGCGCCCGATGTCGGAGTCGCCCCGCATGAGCTGCGAGCCCGGGGCCGAGGCCCCGCTGCCGAAGGTCCTCGTCGTCGAGGACAACGAGCTGGAGCGCCTGCTGATCCGCCAGCGGCTCCGGCTCGACCGCGTCGAGCTGTTCGAGGCCGCCGACGGCCTGGCCGCGATCGAGGTCGCGCGCTCGGCCCTGCCCGACCTGATCCTGCTCAACCTCGGCCTGCCCGACCTCTCGGGCTTCGAGGTGATCCACCACCTGAAGGAGGACCCGGCCACGCGGTCGATCCCGGTCATCTTCGTCTCGGCCACGGTCTCGGTCGACGCCAAGGTCCGCGCGCTCGACCTCGGGGCGATCGACTTCGTCACGAAGCCGTTCGACCCGGCCGAGCTCCGGGCGCGGCTCCGGGTGGCGTTCCGGCTCAAGTTCCAGCAGGACCTGCTCGAGAAGCGGGCGCACCTCGACGCGCTGACCGGGCTGGCGAACCGCATGGCAATGCGCGAGCGGCTCGAGGCCGAGTGGTCGGCGTGCCGGCGGCGAGGGGCGCCGCTGTCGATCCTGATCGTCGACGTCGATCACTTCAAACGGATCAACGACCGCTTCGGCCACGCCGCCGGCGACGAGGCGCTCCGGCGCGTCGCCGAGGCCCTCCGCGCCGTGGCCCGCGGCAGCGACCTCGTGGCGCGGTTCGGCGGCGAGGAGTTCGTCCTGATCGCGCCCGACTGCGACCTCCCCGGCGCGCTCGGCCTGGCCGAGCGGGCCCGCGAGCAGGTCGAGGCATTGCGCCTGGCCTTCGACGCGGCGGCACATGCCCTGACCGCGAGCGTGGGGGCCGCGACGGCCGCCGCCGAGCTGGCGCCGGAGGTCGCCGGGCCCGAGTGCCCCGACGACCTCCTCGGCCGCGCCGATCGCGCCCTGTACGAGGCGAAGGCCTCGGGCCGCAACGCCGTCTGGGCCTGGGACGCCGCTATCGGGCGGCCGGCGCGGGCGGGGGGGATGGGGGCGGTGATGGGATGAGTGAAGAGTGCGGAGTGAGGAGTGCGGAGTGCGGAGGAAGAGGGCAGGGATCGTCATCATCTTCGCTCTTTGCTCTTCACTCTGCACTCCGCACTCTTCACTCCGCACTCCGCTTTCCGCTATCAATCCGCCCCTCCTCACTCCACCGTCAGCACCACCTTCCCCGCCAGGCTGCCCGCGCCGTGCAGCGAGTTCTCCTCGAGGAACCGCTCGGCCTGCGCGGCGTCGGCCAGCGGGAACGTCCGGCCCACCAGCGGGCGGAGCTTCCCTTCGGCGACCCACCGGTTGATATCCACCGCGCACCGGTCCTGCTCGGCGGGCGAGGCGTTGAACATCGCGAAGCCCAGGAGCGAGCAGTCCCTCGGGTAGAACGAGCCCAGCGGCAGCACCGGCTTCGCCTGCCGGCCCGCGATCACGAGCATCCGGCCCCGCTTGCGCAGGAGCGGGATGGCGACCTCCAGGTTGGGCTCGCGCTGGGTTTCGAACCACACGTCGATGCCGTCCGGCGCGAACTCCTTCAGCCGCGCGGGCACGTCGTCGGCCTTGTAGTTGAGGGCGAGGTCGGCCCCGAGCTTGCGGCAGAGCTCGACCCGCTCGGGGCTGCCCGCGGTGGTCGCGACGCGGCCGCCCGCGGCCTTGACCATCTGGACGACGAGCGACCCCACGCCCCCGCTCCCGCCCGAGACGTACACGGTCTCGCCCGCGGCGAGCCGCCCGTGCTGGAACAGGCCGAGGTGCGCCGTGATGCCGGTCAGCGCCAGCGCCGCGGCCTCGACGTCGCTCAGCGCGTCGGGCGTGGGATAGAGCCAGTGCTCGTCGACCGCCGCATACTCGGCCGCGCAGCCCTGGCGGCCCATCAGCCCCTGGTTCGATGCCCAGACGCGGTCGCCCGGCTTCACCCGCGTCGTCCCCGGCCCGACCGCCTCGACCGTCCCGCCGAGGTCGCTCTGGATGATGTACGGGAACGGGATCGGCATCGCCACCAGGCCCGAGCGAATGTAGAGGTTGATCGGGTTCAGCCCCGCCGCGCCGACGCGGACGAGCGCCTGGTTCGGCCCCGGCTCCGGCCTCGGCAGGTCGCCGACCTGGATCACGTCGGGCGGCCCGGTGTGCTCGATGAACGCGGCGCGCATGGCTCGGTCGGTCCTCATGGGAAGTGGTCGATTCGGGCGGCCGCCACAGGATGACATCCCCGGCCCGCCGCCGCCAACGAATTATGCGCGAGGACCACCGCCCCGGGCCTATCGATCCGCGCTGCCGCCAGGGTCGCGGACGATCCGCCTTTACCCCTTGACCGGCACCGGGCGGCGGCGGCTAATGACTGCGGCCCATCCTCGCAACCCCGGAGACGCGCGACAATGACCCCCGACCGGACGCGGCCTCACGTCGCTCTCGCGATGGCGGTCGGACTCCTGGCAGCAGCCTGCGACGGCCCGGCGCCCTCGGCCTCGGCTACGAAGACCGCCCCGGACTTGCTACGGGGGGTCATCGGAAACGGCTTCAAGTGGTCGAGCGGGCCATTGAGCCTGGAGGCGGTCGACGGCGAGCTCATCTTCAACGGCAAGAAGTGCGGCGCCTTGAAAGAGGGGGACAGTGTCAGGGTCACGAGCGACGGGACCCTGCTCGTCAACGATGTCGAGCGGAAGCCCGCGGGCTCGTGACGGGGACCGTCCCCTCAGTCGACCGCCACCTGGATCTCGTCCCCCACGACCCGCACCGGGTAGCTCCCGACCTTGATCCGCGGGCTGTCGAGCCAGCTCCCGTCCTCGAGGCTGAACCGCCAGCCGTGCCAGGTGCAGGTGACGGTCTTATCCATCACGAGCCCGTCGCAGAGCGGCGCGCCCTGGTGCGGGCAGGCGTCGTCGATCGCGAAGTACTGGCCGCCGTCGAGGAACAGCGCGATCATACGGTCGCCGACCTCGACGGGAATGCCCGCGCCGTCGGCGACCTCGCCGACCTTCGCCACCGTGCGGAAGTTCTCCGGTTCGTCGGCCAACGTCGCGGCTCCTGGCGGAGGCGGGGATGAGCCCCTTGCTCTCGCATGGGGGCCCCTCCATGATAGCCATTCGCCCCCGCCGGCGCGAACGTGTCGCGGCGGCCCGGCCGGACGAGAGGGCCGCCATGGCTGATCCATCGACGCCGACCGCCCCCCTGCCGAACGACGTCGCCAGGGTCCGCGAGCACGCCGAGGGCCTCAGGGTCGACCCGACCGACGACGACGCCGTCGACGCCACGCTCGCCGCGATCGAGATGGCCGGCGAGGAGGTCGCCGCCGGCTGGAAGCCCGCCGCCCACAAGCCGCTCGCCCCCGAGGTCCGCTTCCTCCACTCCTCGCGGACGATCCACCAGCTCATCACCGACCGCAACCGCTCGGTCGGCATCTTCCTGCTCGTCGCGTCGGTGCTGATCAATGCGTCGGCGGGATTGCTGAAGGTGGACGGATCGGGAGTCGACGAGGCGATGGTCCCGATGTCCGCGATCCGCCACTGGTGCCTGCCGGTGACCTTCGGCACGCTCGCCGTGCTCGGCGTCTTCACGAGCCTGCTCCTGATCCGCACCCGGATCGGCCTCATCTACGAGGTCGCGAAGATGAACGCCATGCTCGGCCTCCCCTCGACGCGGGTCGAACGGGTGAATCCGTTCTCGATCTTCTACCTGATGCACCTGATGGTCGCCGTCCTTGGCGGTGCGTCGGCGGGGTTCACGGCCGGGATGCTCCTGAACCCGAGCCCGGCGGCGATCGGGTTGGGCCTGGCCGTCGGGGTCGCCTACGTGCTCGTGTTCCAGGCCCTGTATTACGTCACGATCCTCCGCGCGACGACCGAGACGAAGCTCCAGGCGGCGGGGGCGTCGGCGAAATGAGCCGGGCGGTCTGCGTCTACTGCGGCTCGTCGCTCGGCGCGCGGCCCGAGTACGCCGAGGTCGCGCGGCGGGTCGGCACCGCGCTGGGCGCCGCGAGATCGGCCTGGTCTACGGCGGCGGGCGGACCGGGCTGATGGGCGTCGTCGCCGACGCCGTGCTCGCCGCGGGCGGGCGGGTCGTGGGCGTGATCCCCGCCCACCTCGCCGGCCCCGAGCTCGCCCACGGCGGGCTGACCGAGCTGCACGTGGTCGACGGTATGCACGAGCGCAAGGCGCTCATGGCCCGGCTCGCCTCGGGCTTCCTCACGCTGCCTGGGGGGGTCGGGACGTATGAGGAATTCTTCGAGATCCTGACCTGGGCCGCGCTCGGACTGCACGCGAAGCCGATCGGCGTGCTCGACGTCGCGGGCTACTTCGACCCCCTGCTCCGCCTGCTCGAGCACGCCGTCGCCGAGCGGTTCGTCCGGCCCTCGCACCTCGACCTGATCCACGTCTCCGACGACCCCGAGGCCATCGCCGCCGACCTGCTGCTGCGGACCCCGCCCGACCCGGGGCCGCTCCTGCCCGACCCACCTTGAGTCGGCGCGGGGATTCGGGCGGGAGCCGGGCCTGGTGGCCCGGTTCGGGCCCGGCACTCGAGTCGGGTGCCCCGGAACGACGCTGGTCGGGGCCGGTTTTTACCGACCGAAGCCAATTTTCCGTAAACTGATGCTATCAAATCCTTTGAATCGGGTTTTCTGGGCCGGCTGACCTGGGCCGTCGCCGACCCGAGACGGATCGGGTGTCCCCGAAAACCGATCTTAAATTCTTATCTTAAATGGACTTGTGGATAATTGGCTTCGGTCGGTAAAAAACGGCCCCGACCGCGGGCGGCCGAGGGCGCATTCACGCCGGAGCGGTGAGGCCCGCGGGAGGGCCCGGATCTCTCGGCATCCGGGCCCCCCGGGGCCAAGCCCCGCGCGGCGGACGCGACGGGGCTCATTGCACTCAGGACGGTCGCCGTCCGCGGCCGCTCGCGGCCGCCGCGTGGCTCCGTTACCATGAACGGAGCCGGGCAATGATGGCGCGTGCATCCCGCCCGCCATTCCGCCGGACCAGGGACCCCGACCACCATGACGCGACGCCGCCTCGCCCGCCGGCTACTGCCCTGGACCCTGCTCCTCGTGGCCGCCGGCCCGCCGCCGAGCGCGCTCCGCGCGACGGTCGAGCGGCTCGTCCGCGAGTCGGGCGCCGGGGCCGTCGCCGTGTCGTACCGCGACCTCGGCACGGGCGAGGAGATGAACATCCGGCCCGACGACGACTTCCACGCCGCGAGCACGATGAAGGTCGCCGTCATGGCCGAGGTCTACCGCCAGGCCGAGGGCGGCACGCTCTCGCTCGACGAGCGGATCGAGATCAAGACGGCGTTCAAGAGCATCGCCGACGGCAGCACCTATGGGCTCGACGCCGCCGACGACTCCGAGCTCACCCTCTACAAGCGGGTCGGCCAGCGCGAGACGGTCCGCGAGCTGACGCGGCTGATGATCGCCGCGAGCAGCAACGTCGCCACGAACCTGCTGATCGAGCGGGTCACCGCGGCGAAGGCCGACGGCTTCATGAAGGCCCTGGGGGCGTCGGGCCTGCGGGTGCTCCGCGGCGTCGAGGACACGCCGGCCTATCGCCGCGGGATGAACAACACGACGACGGCCCGGTCGCTCCAGCGCGTGCTCTCCCTGATCGCCGACCACGCCGTGGTCTCGGCCGGCGCGTCGGACGCGATGCTCGCGATCCTGCTCGAATCCCAGTTCCACGAGGGCATCCCCGCGGGCGTGCCGGCCGGGACTCGCGTCGCGCACAAGACGGGCTGGTTCAAGGGCGTCTACCACGACGCGGCGATTGTCATGCCCGAGGGGCGGCGGCCTTATGTGCTGGTCGTGCTGACGCGCGGGATCGACGATGAGAAGAAGGCCCACGGCCTCGTGGCGGACATCGCGCGGGCGGCGCAGGGGCATGCGATGGCGAAATGAGGCGGCCGACGCCCGGGAGACCGCAGTATGAAGGCCGCGAGCCAGCTCCGAAGGAGCGCGCTGGGGGCCGCGCTCATGACGGCCATGGCCGCGTCCGCAGGCGCACAGGACGCCGCCGGCAAGCCCGCGCGGGCCGCGAGTCGGGCCGATCCCGCGTCCGGGCTCCGCGGCCGGATCGTCTTCCACCGCTACACGAATTACGACGCGTGGGACGGCCGCCTTTATCTCTACGATTTCGCGGCGAAGCGGCTCCGATGCCTCAGCGAGGGCTGGGAGATCGACCATGCGATCAACGGGAATCTCTCCCCCGATGGCAAGCAGGTCGTCTTCATGGGCGTCCCCCGGGGCCGGCATCGCGGCGACGCGTGGGACGTATACCTCGCGAGGTTGGACGGGCGGGCGAGGCCCGTCAACCTCACCGAGCGGCTCGGCACGCGGGACGAGGACCCGAGGTTCGCGCCGGACGGCAAGAGGATCGTCTTCAAGCAGGACGGCGAGATCCGGATCATGGACCTCGCGACCCGGCGGCTCCAATCGATCCCGTTCGGCGGGGCGAAGGCCGAGCGATCGATGCCGATGTTCACCCCGGACGGCAGGGGCATCGTCTACGCCGAGGGGCGCGGAAGGATTCGGACCTGTTCGTCGTCGACGTCGCCACCGGCGCGCGGCTGCCGCTGGCGGTCGAGCCGGACCTGCAGGAGTACTTCCCCGTGCCGCTCGACGCCGCGCGGTTCCTCTACGTCCGCTGGACGGGCCGCGACGACCACCACGACCAGGTCTGGCTCGGCTCGCTCGACGGGCGGACTCGCGGGCCGCTCGCGTTCAATCGCCCCGGGTCGGACAGCTCCGACCCGTCTCCGATCGACGACCGCCTCGTCGTCTACTCGAGCACTCGCCCCGGCGGGCGGGGCGGATATGACCTGTATCTGGGCGACCGTGACGACGGCGCGAGCTGGCCGCTGGGCGCGCCGGGATCAATACGGCCCAGGACGAGCTGGGCGCGTGCTACAACCCGGGGCCGGCCGGGAAGTAGTCCGCCCTCCACGTGGCGGCCGTCCCCATTGCCGCGCCGACGTGCTCATGCCTCGCGGAATTCTCGCGCTTTGCCGACCCGCCGCCGGAAAAATGGAACGCGCCCCCATCGAGCGGGCTCCTTGAGGGGGAATCCGGCCACGAGCGGGGAGGCGGGGCGGTGGCGAACGAGGCGTCGGCGGCGGTGCTCCGGCACGTGCGGGCGATCTTCCGGGCCGGTTCGTCCGGGTCGCTGACCGACGGGCAACTGCTCGACCGCTACCGCTCGGGCGACCCCGACGCGGCCGAGGCGGCGTTCGCGGCGCTGGTGGAACGGCACGCGGGGATGGTCTTCGCGCTCGCCCGCGCGGTGCTCGGCGACCCGCACGACGCCGAGGATGCGCTCCAGGCGACGTTCCTCATCCTCGCGAAGCGGGCCCGGCTGATCCGCGAGCCGGGGAGCGTGGCGGGCTGGCTGGCGAGGGTCGCGCACCGGGTCGCGATCAGGGCGAAACAGCGCTCAGCCCGTGCGCCGGGCCCGCGAGCGCGAGGCCGCCATGAGCGAGGCGAGACGGACCATGAGCGGGCCGCCCGAGTCGTACGCCGAGCTCTACGAGGAGGTCGACCGCCTGCCCGCGAGGCTCCGCGGCCCGGTCGTGCTCTGCGACCTGGAAGGCCTGACTTATGAGCAGGCGGCCAATCAACTCCTCGTGCCCGTGGGGACGGTCCGCAGCCGCCTGTCCCGGGCCCGCGATCGGCTCCGGGCTCGGCTGAGGCGGCGCGGGCTCGTGGGGGCCGTTGTCGGGTTGGGAACGGCCCTCGGACCCCGCCGCGCCCCGGCCTCGCCGCCCGTGGCGACGATCGAGGCGATCGTCCGCGCCGCCGTGGACCTGGCGGGCGGCCGGCCCGTCGCGGGGGCGATCTCGGCGGAGGCGGTCCGGTTGGCGGGCTCTTATTTGAGGAGTCGACGCATGGTCCGCATGGGGATGATTGCGACGGCCGCGGCCTCGGCTGGGCTCGTGGCGCTCGGGGCGGGGATGGCCGGGATGCCGCGCGAGGCCGTGGCGGTCTCGGCGGAGGCGCCGGCGAATGCGGAAGAGCCGGCGCCGGCCGGGAAGATGATCTTCGCCAGGGTCGTCGACGCGAAGGGCAAGCCGGTGCCGGGGCAGGTCGTCCATATCGTGGATCAGGAGGACGAGCCGCGGACGATGACGACTGATGCCGCGGGAATGGTCCGTGTCCCCGACGCGGGCTTCGGGAGGCGACGACGCCTCTTCTTGATCGCCAAGCCGGACGAGAAGACGATCGGCTGGGTGGGCCTGGGCCACCCGACCGCGGACCTTGCGACCGGGACGGCCGATGACCCGTTGCCCCTGACGCTGCAGCCGCGCGACAGCGCGATCACAGGCACGCTCGTCGACCGCGACGGCAAGCCGGTTCCCGGAGTCGAGCTCCGCATCGAACAGATGCATAATGAGACCAACGGATGGCTGAGCGCATACGGCGTGACGTTCCCGGGCTGGCCGATCGTCGGGGTGACGGACGAGCAAGGGCGATACACGATCCCCGTGCCGCGTGGGACGAGCGGCGGAATGCGGCTCCGGCATCGGCGCTACGTCGGGCCGTGGATCAACGCCGACGCGGGCCAGGAGCCGGCAGGCCCGACGGTCCTCGACCGGGCCGGGGGCATCGTCGGGGTCGTCACCGACGCGGCGGGACGGCCCGTGGCCGGGGTGTCCGTCGGCTCGCAGTTGCTGGAGCATCGGCAGAAGATCCTCGGAGGGTGGGGCGACGCGACGACCGACGACCGTGGCCGGTTCGAGATCGCGGGACTCGAGCCGGGCGTCTATAACCTCCTGTTCAAGCCCAGGGGGCGTGGGCCCCTGACCGCCGCGGCCGTGGAGGGGATTCGAGTCAGGGTGGATGAGGACGCAAAGGCCGACCTGATCGCCATCGAGGGGCGGAAGCTCCGCGGCTCGGTGGTCGACCCCGACACGAAGGCGCCCCTGGCCGGGGTCGATGTCGGCTACTACGGCACGGCACGGCACGGCCGCGGTCGGGTGCCGCGTGCATGTACGCGGTGACTGATGCATCGGGCCGCTTCGAGCTGTCGGTCCCGCCCGGTCCGAGCTACGTCTACATCAGGGACTCGAGCCGCATCGGCAACACGAGCCAGCTCGACGTGGTCGTGCCCGAGGACCGCGACCCGGAGCCGGTCCAGCTCCCCGGCCGGGCACTGGCGCCGCCTGAACAGCCGCCGGCAAGGGCCAAGGCGGACGAGGTGCGAAAGGTCGCGGTTCGAGAAATCGTGAGGCAGACCACCGTCCAGGAGCCGCCGGGCCCGGTTTCGCTCATGACGGGGCGCGTCGTCGACCCGGAGGGGAGGCCGATCCCCGGCGTGACGCTCTCGCACAGCGAGAGCAGGCGACTCGTCCAGGCCGTCACTGACCGCGACGGCGAATTCATCTTCGAAGGCCTACCGGAAGGGGCCCTCACGATCCAGCTGATGAAGGAAGGCTACCGGTCATCGATCGAGCGCGTCGGCGCCGACGTGGGCATAGGCGTGTTCACCCTCCACCCGAAGCCGAACGCCACCCGCAAGCCCGCCCCCGCCCCGCCCGACCTGCCCGCGAACCTGCGGCTCCTCGACATCCAGCCGCTGGCGAATGAGCCGCTCGAAAAGGGCCCGCTCCCGAACGGCGAGGACCTGGCGGAGCTGCCGCTGGGGGTGCGGAAGCTGGCGGGGATGTGGTACTCGGTCGGGCCGATGATGATCCACCTGCGGGCGTCGCTTCAGGCGAGGCTGCCGAAGAGTGCCGAGGGGATCAAGGTCGGCGGGCGGTTCGCGAGGCTCCACTTCCTGCATGGCACGCAGTACGAGGTGGCCGACGGGACGACCATCGGCCGGTACACGGTCCATTATGCCGACGGGTTCTCGGAGGAGGTGCCGATCGTCTACGGCGAGGACGTGAGCGTCTGGATGACCTGGCAGAACGGCCCGCGAAAGACCACGATGGCGAACCTCGCGTGGACCGGGAAGAACGGGCGGACCGAGCTCAGCCCGGAGGCCAAGGTCTACCTGTTCGCCATGGTCTGGACCAACCCGCACCCCGACCGGGCGATCGAGGCGATCGACTTCACGTCGGCGGTGACGGATTGCAGCCCGTTCCTCGTCGCGGTGACGGCGGAGGCGAGGTGAGCCTCGCCGTCACTCGTGAGTCTCAGGCGAAAGCTCGTCCAGAGGCTTCAGGGATGAGGCGGCCTCGGCCCACCACCGGTCGGCGCGGTCGGCGTCCCAGCTCGTAGCGTCGCCGCAGGCGGCGAGGGCCCTGCCCATGGCCCGTGCGTCGGGGTAGCGGTCGTCGGGCTTCTTCGCCAGGCAGATCATCACGACCTCCTCGAGGTCGGCGGGCACCTCGGGGCGGATCTGCGAGGGCGGGACCACCGGGTCGCGGGCGTGGGCCATCATGACGGCGAAGGCGCTCTCGCCCACGAACGGCGGCCGGCCCGTCAGCGCGAAATAGGCGACGGCGCCGAGGGCGTAGATGTCGGCCCGGGCGTCGAGGTCGCGGGTGGCGGTCGCCTGCTCGGGCGCCATGTACGACGGCGTGCCGCTGACGGTGAGGTCGGCCGTCAGGGCGGCGGCCCCCGGCTCCTGGGTCAGCTTCACCAGGCCGAAGTCGAGGATCTTGGCCACGTCGGACTCGCCGCCGCGCCTGGCGACGAAGATGTTGGCCGGCTTCAGGTCGCGGTGGACCAGCCCGATCGCGTGCGCCTCGGCCAGCCCGGCGCAGGCCTGGCGGAGCAGGTAGATCGCCCGCCCCGGCGGCAGCGGCCCGGCGCGCCTGACCAGCTCGTCGAGGCTCATGCCCTGGAGGAATTCCATCACATAGTAGAACGTGCCGTCGTCGGTGTGTCCGTAGTCGTAGATCTCGATCGAATTCGGGTGCGACAGCCGGGCCGCCGACTGGACTTCGCGCTCGAACCGGGCGAGCGCGATCGGGTCGCTGCCCGCCTCGGGCCTGATGAGCTTCAGGGCGCAGGGACGCTTAAGGAGCTGGTGCTCGGCCATGTAGACCTCGCCCATGCCGCCCGCCCCGATCTTGTTCCGGAGCTGATACTGGCCGAACTTCTTCGCCTCGTGGAGCTGGGTGCGCAGGGCGTTCAGGACGAACGAGGAATAGGCCGCCAGCACGGCGCCGATCGCCAGGAAGAGGATGTTCGACCCGGCCTCCTCAGCCGTGCCGAGCCGGGCGAGGGCGTCGGCGGCCTCGGGCTGAAACTTCAGCAGGATCCACGTGAGGAACGGCACGAGGAACATCGCGAGCAGGGTCTTCGCGGCGACGGCCGGCGGGTTCGGGATGATCGTGCCGTAGATCAGCATGATCGTCATCATCTGGATCACGCCGTCCTTGACGAAGGCCAGCAGGATCGGCGAGTACTCGGGGCCGCGCCGGACGAGGTCGAGGCCGACGGCGTACTGCGACACCATCAATAGCGCCGTCACGCCCAGGAAGAGCACGCCCTCGACGACGCGGAGCTGGAGCCGAGACAAGTACCGCCTCGCTGGACAGGAGCCCGGCGACCGCGACCGCGAGCAGGCAGCGGAGGCCGATCAGGACCACCCGGAACGACAGCCGGCTGCCGTCCGCGGCGAGCGTGCCGGGGTTGTCGCTCGCGTAGACCCAGACGAAGATCAGGCCGAAGATGGCGGCCAGGGCCACGGCGGCCGCCCTGATCCGGTCCCGCCTCAGGTCGTGGGTCTCGCCGGCCAGGCTCGCGAGGCTCCCCTCCACGAGGCCGACGCCGGCGGCGCCGGGGCGGAAATCGCCCGAGGCGCCGGGCAGGGCCTGGGCCATGATCGTGGGCTCGAGGTCGAGCACTTCGGCTTCGAGGAGCTCGACGCCGCCCGGGGCTGGGTCTTGGGTCGCGGACATGGGGGTTGTGCTCTCGAGTGGCGGGCGGTCGCGTTCGGGGTCACGGAGCCTTGCCGGCCTCGACGGGCTGGCCGATCGAGTTGATCTGTCCCGCGGCGCTGCCGATCGCCTTCTGGGCCTTCGTCCCGAGGTCCTGGACGTCGATCGTCTTGGCCTTCTTGACCTCGCCGACCATCTCCTTCCCGAGCGACTGGGCGTCGCGGCGGAGCTCGTTCTTGAGGTCCTTGACGCTCACCATCTTGCCGTCGCTGCGGAGCGTCGGGACGAAGGCGAACGCCAGGAAGACCGCGGCGATCGTCGCGATCGGCACGCCGATCCGCTGGGTCGGCTTCTTCACCTTCTTCCAGTGGCTCGCGAGGTAGAAGAAGGTGAACGGCGGGATGAGGAACAGGATCCCCTGGAGCGGCCCCTCGCGGAACGGCATGATCGCGAGGTTGGCCACGCCGGCGATGATCCGGCCGAGGTTCAGCAGGACGACGGCCGTCCCCCCGAGGAGCGCGAGCGGCCGGCTGCCGACGCTCGCGCCGACGATGATCAGGATCAGGAACGGCACGGAGATCAGGTAAGCGGCCTCGTTCAGCTTGCGGAAGAGGCTCTGGACGCCGCCGAGCTGTCGACTCCAGAGATTCTTGATCCCGCTCGCCGCCCCGCGTCCCGACGTGTGCCCCTGGTCCAGCCGCACGGGGGCGCCGAGGAGGTAGGGCTTCGAGTCTCCCATGTCGAGGTCATATTTCGCCTTGACCGGCGACCTGGCCCCGCCGATCCGCATCTTGTCGACCGTCAAGGCGGCGAGGCCCACGTTGCTCGAGGCGGCCGCGAGCCAGCTCAGGGATTTCCCCGCCTTGACCTCCGACGCGGCCGCCCTGGGACCGGCGCCGACGGCGGCCGGGGCAAGGGCGGGCATGGCGGCCATCGACGCCAGCTCCTGCGCCCTGGGGACCGTCATCATCTGGCCGCAGCCCCGGCAGCGGCCCTTCTTGCCGGCCGAGGTCGGGGGCACCTCGAACCTGGACCCGCAGCTCTGGCAGAAGAAGACGATGTTCATCGAGGCGAGCTCCTCAAGACCGAGCCCGGCTCGACCGTCGACGGTCGAGCCGCGAATCCCGTCCCGGGACGTCGATCGTTGGCGGGTCCGTCGTGGACCGACATTCAGAAGAACGCGAGGCCGACGCCGAGGATCAGCAGGATCCAGAAGGCGATGCCCGAATCGAACTTGTTCAGGAGCTTGAAGTAGAGGGTCGAGAGCAGGAACGTCGCGCCCAACCAGACCAGCCAGGGCGAGATGCCGGTCTGGCGGTTGACGCGCATCAGCCAGTTGGCGTGGAAGGCGTTCGGTGTCGTCGTCAGGATGAATACGTAGCTGAGGAACGCGACGAGCGCCGTATAGAGGACGCCGAGCGCGAGGAAATGGGCCCCGAGCGTATCGAACTTGACGAGCGCCTTGACGATGCTGAAGAAGAGCATGAATTTCAAGAAAAAATAAATGCCCAGCATCGAGTTCGTCCCGCTCGCGGTGGCATCGCGACGACGGGCCGGGACTCATCTCCGGTCCCGTCCGGGCCGCCACGTAGCGAGCGATTGTACCGATGGGTTTGAGGAATAGCGACGTGTTTCAAGAAGTAATCCATGGCCGTTTGTGTCGCGGTGCGGGCGGGCGTACGACCCGGCCGATTCGGTCGACCGAGCCGCCGGCTCGCGCGTCGTTCCGATGCACGAGCGGCGGGGAAGGCAACGGGTTCGGGCTCAGCGACGCGCTTCGCCCGCCAGGCCGATCGGGCCCGGCCATCGCGCCGGCGAGAATCGGCGGGCGAGGCCGGGGCGCGAAACGAACCCAATCCGGCCGGCCGTTCAACGAAACGAAGCCAATTCCCGGCCGGCGAAACGAAGCCAATCCCCGCCCGCCGAAGCAAAGCCAATCCCGCTCGGTCCGCCCCCGTTCGACTTCGCGCGTCTGCGCGCGTGTCGAGCCGCACAAGGGCGAACGAAAGGCGGCCGCTCGGGTTGCTCTGAAAATCCCCGTCTTCTGGGCGGGTGTTCACGCGGCCTCGGGCCTCCGCCGCTCACGATAGTCGGCCCGCTCGCTGAGCAGGTGGTAGGCGATCACCAGCAGCCTGTGCCCGACCGCCACCAGGGCCTTCTTGCTCCCCGCCCGCTTCGACCACCGCCGGTACAACACCCCGAAGATCGTCCCCTTGGCGTGGACCGCCGCCCAGGCCGCCTGCACCAGCGCCGCGCGGAGCCACCGGCTCCCCTTGGTCGTCCGGCCGCTCCGCCGCTTGCCGCCGCTCTCGTCGTTGCCCGGGCACATCCCCGCCCAGCTCGCCAGGTGCCCGGCCGTCGGGAACTTCGTCATGTCGGCCCCGACCTCGGCCACGATCACCTCGGCCGACTGCCGCCCCACCCCGGGGATCGTCATCAGCCGCGCCTCCGCCTCGGCGAAAGGGCGCATCGCCTCCTCGATCCGCGCCGCGTACCGCTCGATCAGGCCCTCGATCTGGCGGAGCTGGTCCATCAGCGCCCCGAGCAGGAACCGGTGATGGTCGGTGACCCGCCCCTCCAGCGCCCTGCGGAGCGGGATCGCCTTCCTCTTCAGGCTGCCCCGCGCCTCGCCGGCCAGCTTCGCCGGGTCCGACTCCCCCTGGATCAGCCGCGCGATCATCGCCCGCCCGCTGACGCCCAGGACGTCGGTCGCGACGTCGCCGAGCTTGATGTTGGCGTCCTCCAGGACCTTCTGGATCCGGTTGGCCGTCGTCGCCCGGTCGCCGACGAGCCGGGCCCGCTGCCGGGTCAGGTCCCGCAGCTCGCGCACCGGCGCGGGCGGGACGAAGCTGGCGCGAGCAGGCCGTGCGCCAGCAGCTGCGCGATCCACTGGGCGTCCTTGACGTCGGTCTTTCGCCCCGGCACCCGCTTGATGTGCCGGGCGTTGACCAGGATCGGCTCGAAGCGGTCCCCCAGCAGGTTCCAGACCGGCTTCCAGTAGACGCCGGTGCTCTCCATGGCGACGCGGCGGACCCCCAGCGACGCGAGCCAGTCGGCCAGCTCCAGGAGGTCGGCGGTGGCGGTGGCGAAGGTGCGGACCTGCTCGCTCACGGCCCCGTCGGGGGCGGCGAGGCGGGCGCAGGCGACGACGGTCTTCTTGTGGACGTCCAATCCGGCGCAGCGGTCGAGGAGGATCTCCATGGTCGGGGCTCCCGGGTGGCGCGGCCCGGCGGGGCGGCCCCGGCGCGTAGAGCAGCTTGCTCTGGGTGCTCCCCGGCGGGGCCGGGGGCGACAGGTCGGGGTCCGACGTGGGGTCGGTCGGGGCCCGGGCCAAGTTCGCTCGCGGGCTGATCGCACCAGACACGAAGCCGGCCTCGGCCCCGCGGGCCGCCCCGGGGCCAGGATAGCCGCAGGCGGCCCACTTTTCATGGGTCGGGGTGTGGCCAAGCCACATGACAGTTCGCTCGGCGCGGGGGAACCCCGGCGCGTCTCAGACGGATCCTCAGAAAGGCAGGAAGGCACAGAGCAAGAAGGCCAGGGCGAAACGGCCCTTCACCCTCCTGCCTCGTGCCTTCCTGCCGTCTCGCCTCAAGCCTTCCTGCCAACGGCCTCAGATGTACGCAAAAAGCGACACCAGCCCGGCGATGACATTCGTGTTCGTCAGCAGCAGCGGCTCGGTCTCGATCGCCTGGAGGGTCGCGAGCAGGCTGCCGTACGAGGCCGTCGTGCCGGCCGCGCCGGTGAAGGTGACGCCCGTCGTCGCTGTCGAGCCGCTCACCGTCTGGCGGATGGCCGCGCTCGGGTCGGGCTTGGCGGGCATGGCCGCGACGAGGTTCGTCGCCAGCGTGTTCACGTCGGAGACCGTGACCTTGTCGATCACCGCGACGTCGTCCGTGATCAACGCCTGCTGCGCCGTCGTCGGCGGGGTCGAGGCGGCGGCCTGGTCGGTCTGGAGCTGGGCGGCGGGGGCCGCGACGTTCGAGGCGTAGGTCTGCGTGAACGAGCCGAACGGGGCCTGCGGGAAGGCGGGCTTGCCGGGCGTCAGCGCGAAGGCTGCGCCCATGCTGATGTCCGTCGCCAGGTTGATGCCGCCCGACTCGCCGAGGAACACCGGGTCGGCGGCGTTGACCGACAGGAGCGCGTTCATCAGGCTGCCCAGGCTGCCGGTGCCGGAGGAGTTACTCACGGTCGTCCCGCCGGCGGCCGAGCCGGTGATCGACAGCCGGATCGACTGGGCGGCCGAGGGGCCGAGGTCGGCCAGCAGCGCCGTGCCGAGGTCGTTGACGTCGCGCGTGATCGCGTTGGTCAGGTTCGTCGCGGCCGTCGTCTGGGCCGTCGAGCCGGCGGCGGCGGTCGCATAGGCCTGGACGAGCGTCGGGACGGTGGCGACGTAGTTGGCGTAGAACGCGGTCACGTCCTTGACGATCGCCTGGTTCTGGGCCATCGCGCTGAGGCTGAGGACGACGCGGTCCTCGAGGGCGTCGAACGAGCCGATCCGGGCGGTTCTCTTGCGCGGGGTCATGGATGCGTCTCTCTTGATGTGTCCGCCCCCGGGGCCGGGCCCACGGCCGACGCGGACCGGGCCGGAGGCGTGTTCCTGATGGCCCGAGCGGCGAGAGGCACCGCGCGGACAGGTCAATTTATCCCGCCCATATTGACCAAGTCAATGCGTGCGTGCAGAGCGAGGCCGGGGCGTGGTATGGCCTGGGAGAACGAGGAATTCCCGCGGGCGTCGCGGAAAGGGGCGCCGGCACCCGCCGCCCCAGGGGAGGGCGAGGGGTGCCGGCGCGACGGGCGCGGAACCCGGCCGATCAGGAGGTGATCAGCGGGATCGTCTTGAGCGGGGTGAAGTTCAGCGGCAGCGGGGTCGTGGTGATGAAGCTCGTGTAGTTGTACAGGTTGCCCGAGAGCCGCACGGCGTTGGCGCCGTTGAACAGGGCCTGGTTGAACGCCGGCACGTACGAGTCGTACAGCTGGATGACGCCGTTCTCCTGGTTCGTGTAGTAGGTCTTGACCGTCGCGTAGGCGCTGGCGGTCGCCTTGTTGACGTTCTGGGTGTTGGCGACGATCGTGCTGAGCTGGGCCGCCTGCTGGTCCGGCGTCAGCGAGTTGTAGTAGTTGAAGATGTACTGGATCGTGGCGTTGTAGTTCGCCGCGATCTGGGCGTTCGCCGCGGTCTGGGCCTGGACCAGGCCGTTGTAGGTGTCGTTGGCGTACGTCTGGAGCTTCCCGATGTCGTTGTTGATCTGGTCGTTCCAGGCCTTGGCCGTGGCGTAGGTGGCGGCGTAGTAGCCCTGGTAGGCCGTGCCGACGTGCCCGCCGACGCTCAGCGCGAAGGGGGCCTGGCTGACGGCGTAGTTGGAGATCCCCAGCTCCTTGGCGCTGAGCGAGGCGATCTCGGCCGGCAGCGCGGCGATGTTGGCCGGGATCAGCGGCGTGAGGGGCGTCGTGGTCGGGACCGCGCAGGACTTCCAGGCGGTCGATCGCGGGGCGGAACTCGCCACGACGGGTGCGGGAGCGACGATTCAGGGCCATGGTGCTTGTCCTCGTGATGTGAAACCTGATCCGAAGTCCGAGGGGGGACGATCGGCAACCCGGCGGCGAGACACTCGACGCCGAACCCTCTTCAGAACCGGGCTCCCTGCCGGGCCCGCCCCCAGACAGCGGGGACGACCCTTGCTCCGAAGTCCGCAAACCCGTCTGGATCGTCGCCCGAGGCAGCCGATCACGTCGGATTGGCCACGCCCCGGGTTGCCCTCACAGCCGGCCTTTTCGGAACTTCCTGAGCACCGCCTTCCATCGGCGTAATCGTTTTAAACGGTCGAACTCCGCCTGTCGAGATAATTCCCCCCATTTTTCCCAAGCCGGCCATCCTGGGGAGACGATGGTGTTTATCTGTATAGGAGCGGTCTCGTTCGGTGGGACGCGCCGGCGACAACCCGAGGGATAACATGACGGCCTGCGTCGGGCCGAGAGAAATAACGGACGCCGGCGCGGACCACGCACTGCAAATCTTCATAATCGTTACATCTTGCGAAGACAACGTCTCTCCACGCAACAGTCTCGGGGGCCTGGGGATAGCGGGCGACATGGGCGGAGGTTCCCGGTGCGGCAGCCGGGTCAAGTCGCGGCAACGCCCGGAGCGGATGGCCCGGACTTGCCGCGTGACCGACCACCGTCGCACGGCCGCTCCGCGCGTGTGGTGGCGCGGCACCGCGGCCCGGGTGACCGGCCGAAGCGCGATCAGGCGCCGGCGCGACGTTCGTACGCCCGGTACGACTTCTGCTCGACCAGCCGCGACCCGAGCCGCTCGTTGATCGTTCGCTTCAGGGCGGCGCGGCGGTCGTTGTTCCGGTAGACGGCGCGGGCGTGCTCGACGAACTGCGGGCCGAAGTCGCCGGCGCGCTCGGAGCACCGGAGTGCCTCCTCGGCGTCCCAGATCGCCTCGTTCACCAGGCGGAGCTCGGCGACCTGGCCGTCGAGCCGCGCCGCTTGCGGCAGGGAGCGGTCGCGGGCCGCCTCGAGCGAGGCGAGCTCGGCGCGGACGTGGGCGAGCTTGGCGGGGTCGGCGATCCGCTCGGCCTTGATCTGGAGGATGGTGATCTTGTCGATCAGCTCGCCCGCGGCCACCTCGACCACCACCGGCCGCGCCCGGGCACGGTCGCCGGGACCAGCCCGGCCAGCGCGGCGGCCATCCGGTCGAAGACGGGCCCCCACTCCCCGCGCCGCTCCTGGCGGAACAGCCGGACCGACGGGTACCACGGCGAATCCTCGCGGTCGCGGAACCAGCGCCAGTCGGCGGCCGTCGAGAGCGGCACCCACGCGGGCACGCCCAGGGCGCCGGCGAGGTGGACGGTGGCGGTATCGGCGGAGACGACCAGGTCGAGGCATTTCATCACGGCCGCGGTGTCGACGAACGCGGCCGGCCCGGCGTCGAGCTCATGGCCCAGGTCGACGACGGCGAACCGCCCGCCCAGCGTGCCGAGCTGTTCGACGCCCGGCCCCTTCTGAAGGCTGACGAGCCGCACGCCCGCCACGCGGGCCAGCGGGGCCAGCAGCGCCAGCGGGAACGAGCGGGACGAGTCCCTGGGATAGCTCGGGTTCCCCTGCCACACGACCCCGACGCGGAACCCGCGGTGGGCGGCCAGCCGCTCGCGCCAGCGGCTGAGGCGGTCCGGCTCGGCGGCGAGGTACGGGATCGGTGCGGGGATCGTCTCGGCGGTGACGCCGAGCAACCCGGGCAGGCTCATCAGCGGCGCATGGACGTCGAATCCGGCGTCCGGGCGCGGCCGACGACGCGGTCGACGCCGGGGCAGGTCGCGAGCAGGTCCGCCAGGGAGTCGGTCGCGTGGAGGATGACCCCGCCCGCGCCCAGGGCCCGGAGCTGCGGGACGAACCGCAGGAGCTGGATGACGTCGCCGACCCCTTGCTCGGCCGTCAGCACGATCGTCCGCCCCTCGAGCGGCTCGCCGCGCCAGGCGGGTCGGTCGTACTCGGTCCGGGGCAGCGCGTCGCACTTCCAGCGCCACTCGAGCTCGGCCCAGCCGCGGGCGTAGTCGCCGAGCAGGAGCCAGGTGAGGCCGCGGTTCGTGTGGGCGGCGACGTGGCCGGGATCGAGCGCGATGGCGCGGTCATAGGCGGCGATCGACTCCTCGAACCGGCGGAGGTCGCCGAGGATCAGCGCGGTTGTGGTGCACCTCGGCCGCCCCGGGCACGAGGCGGGCCGCCTCGTCGAGGCTGGCCAGCGCCGGCTCGAGCGCCCCGACCTGCCAGAGCGCCCGGCCCAGGTTGTTCCGCGCCTCGGGGTAGTCGGCCTTGAGCCCGACCGCCCGGTGGAAGTGGACGATCGCCTCGGCCTCGCGCCCGAGCCCCGCCAGCGCCAGCCCGAGCCCGTTCTCGGCCGACGGCGACGCCGGCACGATCCGCACCGCCTCGCGGAAGCATTCGAGCGACTCGTCGTGCCGCCCGAGGAAGGCCAGCGCCTCGCCCATCCGGTGGTGCGCCTCGAAGTGGTCGGGCCTGGCGGCGAGCAGCTCGCGGCACGCCTCGATCAGGCCGGCCGGGCTGGCGAGCTTCGAGTAGGCCCCGGCCAGCGTCGTCAGCGCCGACGGGTGATCGGGATCGACGCGAAGCGCCTCGCGGAGCAGGCCGACGGCCTCCTCGAGCCGCCCCTGGCCGATCCGCTCCAGGCCCGCGCGATGCAACGCCGCGGCCCGCTCCCTGGTCGATTCGACCCTCGTCGATGCCGTTGCCATGCCAGCCTCCTCCCTGAGACCTGTCGAGGCCGGCATTCCACCCATCTTCGTCGCGGACGGCAAGGCGAACCTGCGACCGGTCGTGGTAGGAAGAGGCTCGGCAGGAGACTCGCCCTACCGAGAACCAGAGGCCCTCAGGCCTCCTCGGCTTCTCGTCTCATCGCCGCCCACAGCGCCTCGACGTGCCGCCGCTCGGTCGTCTCGGCGCCGATCGAGACGCGGACCATCCACCGGCCGTCGAGCACGGCGGGTGTCACGTACGCGTCGCCCGAACGGTTGAGCCGCTCGGCCCACGCCCGCGTGTGAAGGTCGAGCGATTCGCCCTCCAGCCCGGCGGGCTCGTGGCGGAGGCAGACGGTCTGCAACGGCACCGGCGCGACGACTCGCCAGGCGGGTGTCGCCGCGACGGCGTCGGCCAGCCACCGGGCATTTGCCAGGTCCCGCCGCAGCCGCGCCCGCAGGCCGGAGACGCCTTCGGAGCGGATCAGGGTCCAGAGCTTCAGCGCCCGGAAGCGGCGGCCCAGCGGGATGCCCCAGTCGCGGAGGTTCGTCGCGCGGCCGTCGGCCGACGACTGCAGATAGCTCGGGTTCGTCGACATGACGCGGACGAGGTGCTCGGGGTCCTGCACGTAGAAGAGCGAGCAATCGAACGCCGCGCCGAGCCACTTGTGCGGATTGAGCACGACCGAGTCGGCCACCTCGACCCCGCGCCACAGCGGCCGGCACTCGGGCAGGATCATGGCCGAGCCCGCCATCGCGGCGTCGACGTGGAGCCAGAGGCCGCGCGGGCCGGGCGACGCCGGCGATCGCGGCGATCGGGTCGATGGCGGTAGACGCGGTGGTCCCGGTCGTTGCGACCACGGCGCAGGGCTGTCTTGCCCTCGGCCAGGTCGCGGCGGATCGCGTCGTCGAGCGCCTCGGGGCGCATCGCGTACGCCGCGATCGACGGCGACCGCGCGGACGTTCTCGCGCCCGAACCCGGCGAGCAGCGCGGCCTTCTCGACGGAGCTGTGCGCCTGGCTCGACGTGTAGACGATGAGCGGCCTCGCTTCCGCCTGCAAGCCGCCCCGGGCCAGGCCGTAAGCCGTCGACCGCTCGCGCGCCGCAGATCAGCGCGAGCAGCGTGCTGGTCGAGGCCGTGTCCTGGATCACGCCGCGGAAGGCGTCGGGCAGGTCGACCATCCGCCGCATCCAGTCGGCGACGACCTCCTCGAGCTCCGTCAGCGCCGGGCAGGCCTGCCACGACAGGCCGAGCACGCCGAGGCCCGTGCTCAGATAGTCGCCGAGGACGCTCGATAGCGGCGCGTTTGAGGGGAAGTAGCCGAAGAAGCTCGGGTGCTGCCAGTGCGTCAGCCCGGGGACGAGGATCGCGTCGAGGTCGCGGACGATGGCGTCGAAGCCTTCGGACTGCTCGGGTGGGTCGGCCGGCAGCGCGGCCCGGATCTCGCCCGGGCTCGGTGCGGGCCATGACGGGCCGCGTCTCCGAGCGAGGCGCGGTAGTCGGCGATCCAGTCGATGAGCCTGTGGCCCTCGGCGCGGAATTCTTCGGGGGTCATCGCGGGGTGGTCTCAGGGCGTCGCGTGCCTTCGGCCGGGTGGCCGGGACAACTTTGTGATCCCCGGGCCGATCACGCAAGGGGCCACCGGGCCGGCGATGGCTCCGGATATGCAGGGACGTGCCTGCTGGCCTGCACGGCCCGTCAATCCCGGGGTTCTACGCGTGTTCCTCTTCTTCTCCAACCGGCTCGGCTGCCTCGGCTCGATCGTCGTGTCGGTCATCCTGACCGTCGCGATCGTCCTGCTCATGCGCTCGTGCGGCGGTTGAACGGGATCACGCGACCGCCGCGGCCAGGCCGATGCCCAGGCTGTCGATCGCGACGTCGCGCAACATCGCGCCCCGGCCACCCGACCGCTCGATCCGATCCAGGGCCAAGGAATCACGCGCGAACGCCACGCCGCGATTCAAGCAACCTCCGGGGCGGTCGAATGCCTGTGCGCAGCCCCCGGCGCTGATATGATGCGACGGCGACTCGACGACGACGGCCGAGGACGACCCTCCCGCAACCGGAGCCGATCTCATGTCCACGACCATGCCCGAGCTCTATCTCCACGACCGCTTCCTGGCGCGGCGGCAGGTGTTCAAGCTCTTCGGCGGGGCGTTCCACCTCTATGCCGAGGATGGGCGGCTGCTCGCCTACTCGAAGCAGAAGGCGTTCCGGCTCAAGGAGGACATCCGCGTCTTCGCGCGACGAGGCGATGTCCCAGGAGCTGCTCTCGATCCAGGCCGATCGGATCATCGACTGGAGCGCCGGCCTACCAGGTGTACGACGGCCAGTCGGGCGAGCACTACGGGACGCTCCGCCGCAAGGGGTGGGCGTCGCTCTGGCGCGACCACTGGGAGATCCTCGACGACGCCGGCGTCGTCCGCGGCCGGGTGATCGAGGAGAGCGGCGGCCTCGCCTTCCTGCGCCGGATGCACGACCTGGCCGCGATGATCATCCCGCAGACGTTCGTGGTCCAGGTGGGGGACGTCACCGTCGGGGTGATGAAGCAGAACTTCCACCCGTTCGTGCAGAAGTACGCCGTCGACCTGACGCACGACACCGAGGCCCTGCTGCCCCGGCCGCTGGCGGTGGCGGCGGTGATCCTGCTGCTGGCGATCGAGGGGAGGCAGACAGGCGGTGGTTGAGTCCTGGACCGGCCGGAAACGAAACACCCTCCCCCGAGTTGGGAGAGGGTGTTGATTTCGATGCCGTCCGCAGCCAGCCTCACTTCTCCTCGTCGACCCGGAAGACGGTGTGGCACTCGGCGCAGGTCTTGTTCAGCTTGGTCCAGGCGTCCTTGGCCTGGGGCTGGGTGGTGCCGGACTTGGCGGCGAGGACGGCCATCTCGTCCGAGGCGACGATCATGTCGTCCATGAGCTTCGTCCACTCGGCGACGGTCTTCTTCTGCGCCTCGGCCGGGCCCTTATCGGTGCGGAACTGCTTGCCGATCTTGCTGATCTCCTCGGCGGCCTTGGGGACGCCCGGGCCGTCCTTCTTCCACGTCGCGGCGCTGCGGGTGGCCTTCTTGATCGTGTTGAACTTGGCGTTGACCTTCTCCATGCCCTTCTCGAGCGGGTTCTCATCGTCGGCGGCCGAGAGGCCGGCCAGGCCGAGGGTCATGGCGAGGCCGAGCGTCGTGGCCGCCGCGGCGGTGAGCTTGCGCGACATGTCTGGTTGGCTCCGTCGGTGAACGTGCGGTGGGAATTCGGTTCGGACGGCAGGACGGCCGATCGCCCCGATCGGCCGCGGTCCGGCGCGGGTTCGACTTACGATAGCTTGACACGGTGCGGCGTTCAAGCGGGTGGGAGGCGGCGCGACTCTCTGCCGACCTTCACGCAGAATGGCGTAGGCAGGCCGGCGGGTTACTTCCCCGCCGGCACGACCTCCACCGAGTCGTCCGCGTTGATGACGACCTCGCGGGTCTCGCCGCCGGAGAGCGCGAGCTTCATCTCGTGCCGCCGCGACTTGCCGGCGCGGTCGATGGTGACCGACTCCACGGTGAACGCGGCGTTGACGAGCAGGACCGCGCGCGACTCGCGCACGGCGAGGTCGCAACCGAAATTGCCGCGGAACGTGCCGGACCCGTCGACCGTCAGCTTGCATGGGGCGTCCGACCGGTTCGTCGCCACCAGCCTCGCCATGGCGGCGGGGTCGGTCAGCGCGCCGACGTCGATCGTGGGCGCTGCCTGGGCGCGGGCACCGTGGCGGCAGGCGGCGGTGCCGACGAGAGGCGGTAGAAGGCGAACCCGAGCGCGACCGCGGCGGCGACGGCGAGAGCGACGACCCAGGCGCGGATGTTCATCGGGACCTCCGCCGTTGGGGGGAAGACGACGCCATCCGGGCATCGTAACCGACGCGGGGCCGCGAGTCGCGGGAGAGAGCGCCGGGATCAGCGCCTGGCCTTCTTCTTGTGCGCCGGGGCGTCGGACGCGGTCTTGAGCCTCAGCATCCGCTCGGCGTTGTCCACAGCCTTGATGGCCGTGTGAAACTCCTTCGACGGGCCGAGCTTGACGGAGTCGGTCGTGGTCTTCTGCACGGCGAGCAGGGCGGCCTTGACCGTCTCGTCCTTGGCGAGCTTCTCGTAGGTCGCGTTGGCCTCGTCGACGAGCGAGCGGGCCTCGGTCGTGGCCTGGGCCATCTCGTCGCGCCGCTTGGTGATGTCGGCCTCGAGGTCCTTGCGGGCCTGGGCGCTCGGCACGAGCTTCTTGCGGGCGGCCAGCTCGGCGTTGACCTGGTTGATGAGCTGCTGCTCCTGCTGCTGCTCGGCGGCGATCGTCTGGCGGATCATCGTACCCGCGCCGCGGGGCATGCGGATGCCCCGGGCCTGGTTGCCGATGGCGTTCTTCTCCTGGTTCAGGTAGGCCACCTGCTGGGTCAGCTCGGCGATCGCCTGGTTGTTCAGGTCGACGTCCGCCAGCTTCTGCCGCGCGGCCGTCAGCCGCTTGTACGCCCCGTTCAGCTCGTCGATCTTCTCGAGCGCCGGCCCTTCCGACTTGTGGATGAACGTCCCGACCTTCCGCTCGAGCCCCAGCGTCTCGAGCTTCACCTCGGCCGGCGACTGCGTCTGCGCGTGCGAGACGGTCGTGAGGCCGAGGACCCACACGCCGACGAAGCCGAGCCCTTGCCGCGTCATCGTCCACCCCCATGATCGGATGAATGCGTGGCCGCCCCCTTCGATCTTAGGCTCTTGGTGCCCCGCAGATCAAGGAGAGCGGACACTTTGATAACCCCGCGGACGGGCCGCGGTTCCGCGTCCGGGCCCGGGCGTTCGCCGCATTCGACCGGGCCGCGGAGCGGCCGGACGAGGGCCGTATTCCTATTCCGAATAACGCGGCGATGTTGCCGACGACGCCGGCCCGGGCCGGAGAGTCATCGCCCGGTCCGCGGACATCGCGACACACCGGGTCGTCCCAGGCTGTCGTCGGTCGCGCCGGACGATCCGCTGCACACCCCCAAAACTCGGCTACACTGGAGTATCCGCCCGCCCCGGGCCGCCGTGGGCCCGTCCCGCATCGTCGTGGCCGTCCGTCCCGAGCCTTCGCTGATCCCATGCCCGACCCCGAACCCACGCCCATCGACTACAAGGCGGCGGGCGTCGACCTCGACGCCTACGACGAGACGATGCGTCGCCTGCCCCCCCTGCTCACCCGGACGTTCTCCCCGCGCGTCCTGCGCTGGCCGGACGGGTTCGCCGGGTTGTTCCGGCTGGAGGAGGGCGGCCCGGGCCTGTTCTCACGGCAGTTTCGCGACCCCGTGCTCGTCGCCTCGACCGACGGCGTCGGCACGAAGCTCAAGCTCGCCTTCGCCACGGGCCGGCACGACACGGTCGGGATCGACCTTGTGGCGATGTCGGTCAACGACTGCATCTGCGCCGGCGCCGAGCCGCTGCTGTTCCTCGACTACGTGGCGATGTCCAAGGACGACCCGGCTCTGACCGCCGAGATCGTCAAGGGCGTCTCCGACGGCTGCGTCGAGGCCGAGTGCGCCCTGCTCGGCGGCGAGACCGCGATCCTTCCCGACTTCTACCAGCCCGGCGAATATGACCTCGCCGGGTTCTGCGTCGGCGTCGTCGAGCGCAAGCGGACGCTCGACGGCAAGGAGGTGCGGGTCGGTGACAAGGTCGTCGGACTGGCGTCGTCGGGCCTCCATTCCAACGGCTACAGCCTGGCCCGGAAGATCGCCTTCGGCCACGCGGGGCTCGAGCCCGGCTCGTTCGTCGAGGAACTCGGGCGGACCGTCGCCGACGAGTTCCTCGAGCCGACGCGTATTTACGTGAGGGCCGTCAAGGCCGTCGCCCGTCATTACCGCGTGAAGCAGACCGTCCACGCCATCGCCCACATCACCGGCGGCGGCCTGCTCGAGAACCCGCCGAGGGTGTTGCCCGAAGGGACCGCGCCTCAAGCTGACGAGGACCTGGGACGTCCCGCCCGTGTTCCCCTGGCTCCAGAAGCTGGGGAACGTCCCCGACGCGGAGATGTTCCGCGTCTTCAACATGGGGATCGGCCTGGTGATGATCGTGGCCGAGTACTACGCCGACTCGATCGCCCGGACGATCCGCCACGAGGCGGGGATCGAGGCGTGGGTGATCGGCGAGGTGGTCGAGGGGAAGCGGACGGTGGATTGGGCGTGATCCGGACGACGGCCGGCGAACGCCTTGATGCCTGGTCCCCGACGCCTTTGCCCCGGAGCTCCGAGGTCCGACCCTTCCACGCGCCGGGCCGACCTGGAAGTGATTCCCGCGAGGGTGGTGCTCTCAGTTTGGGTCGGGGGCGCCGTGATCGCCCGTCAACCCTGCACGCGACCCCGGCCGTTTTTTCCGACCGAAGCCAATTTTCACAAGTCGATGATAGATCAAAGAGTTAAGATCGGTTTTCTAGGTCGCCCGGTCGGGGCTCGGGTCACGGCCGGCCCAGGCCAACCGGTCCAGGGAAATCCGACTCAACCTCCACAATGATCTTGATTTACGACGAATTGGCTTCGGTCGGCGCTCTGGCCCCCGACCGGCGTCGGTCCACGGCACCCCGACTCGACAGCCAGGCCCGAACCGAGACGCGCCCGCGAGTACCCCCTTGCAATGAACGCGATGATTCGGACACTTGTCATACGTGGCCGAGGGAGGTCGTCCCGGTGTCTTGAACCCCGGATTGGAAGGGGCATCCCATGCGAAGCATGTTCGCGGCGCTTGCGGGACTGGTCGTCGGCGCGACGGCGTTCGGGCAGGCGCCGCCGTCGTATCAGCTCTGGGAATTCGGGACGATGCCCCGTCCCGCGTTCAAGATGGTCCTCCTCGGGGTCCCGGTCGTCCAGCAGGAATTGAAGCTGACGGCCGGCCCAGAAGAAGGCGATGGAGGAGACGAGGAGTCGGCTCATGGCGAAGGTGCAGGAGGCGATGCGCGGGATCGACCGACCGGGCGAAGATGCAGGAAGCCCGCGAGGCCGTCTTCAAGGAGCTGATGCCCGCGATCCTGGCGAACCTGGAGCCGGCCCAGCGCGACCGGCTCGATCAGATCCAGCTCCAGTCGCAGGGCCCGCTGGCCTTCAACAGGTCCGGTTATCCCCAGCTTGTCCTGGAGGGGCCGGGCCCGGCCGAGCGGCTCACGCTGACCGACGACCAGGTCGAGCGGATCAAGGTCCTCGCCCAGGAAGGCGAGGGGCAGATCGGCACGGCGGCCGACCGTCGCGGTCGCCCTCGACACCAAGGCCGGCGCGCCCACCCTGGAATCGATCCGCAAGTACGTCGAGACGCCCGAGTTCAAGGCGGCCAAGGCCAGGGCCCGCGACGACGCGCGCAAGGCGTGGGCGTCCTCCATCAACAAGATCGAGCAGGTCCTGACCGAGCCCCAGCGCACGGCCTACCGCAAGATGGTCGGCGCGCCGTTCGACCTGCTGACGATCCGCTTCGGGGACGACGAGGCGGCCGAGGACGCCGAGATGGTGGCGGACGCCCTGAACGTCGGAGGCGGTGGCGGCGGACAGCGTTCCGACCCGGATTTCGATACCAAGGTCGCCCGCCCGGCCTACGCGGCGGAGCACCCGCGGGTCCTGTTCGACGAGGCCCACCACAACTTCCATACGACCGACGGGCGGTACAAGCCGTTCGCCCAGGTCATCGCCAACGACGGCTACCAGGTCATCCCGAACAAGGAGAAGTTCACCCGAGAGCTCCTGTCGAAGGGAGACATCCTGATCATCGCCAATGCCCTGGGTGCCGAGGGGATGGGCCAGCCCGGCGCGGCGGATTCCGCGTTCACCGAGGCCGAGTGCGACGCCGTCCGCGACTGGGTCCGCGGCGGCGGCTCGCTGCTGCTCATCACCGACCACGCCCCGTTCGGCTCGGCGGCCGAGTCGCTGGCGAAGCGATTCGGCGTCGACATGAGCAAGGGTTACACGTCCGACCCGAAGAACTCGGAGGGGGGCGAGACGAGCCTGGTCTTCACCCGCGAGAACGACCTCCTCGGCGATCATCCGATCACGAGGGGGCGGGACGACTCCGAGCGGATCAAGCGCATCCAGACCTTCACCGGCCAGTCGCTCAAGGGCCCCGCCGGGAGCGTCGCCATCCTCAAGCTCGGCGATACCGCGATCGACGAAGGGCCCGACGGCAAGCCGGTCCCGGCCGCCGGGCGGGCGCAGGGGGTGGCGTTCGCCTTCGGCGAGGGCCGGGTGGTCGTCATGGGCGAGGCGGCCGAGCTGTCGGCCCAGCTCATCGGCTCGGAGAAGTTCGGGATGAACGTGCCCGGGCTCGACAACCGGCAGATGGCCCTCAACATCATGCACTGGCTCTCCGGCCTGCTCGAGCCGAGGGCCTCGGCGAAGAAGGCAGGGTAGGGATCACCGGGCGGTGGTCGCGGTATCGTCCGCGTCACCCGGTCCCCGTGGAGGTCAACGACGCTGACCGCAGCGCCGCGATCCTCAAGCAGTTCGCGGGTCCCTTGCCGGGGCCATGACGGGCCGGTGGCGGCCGGATCGGATACGATGCCGTTGCAGCGGACGGTTCCGACATCCCCCTCCCGGAGTTGCTCCCATGTCCCATCGCACGGGCACAAGGGCCGCGGCGGTCGTCGCGGCGGTCGTGATCGGGGTCTACGGTTTTTCGTGGCGGGCGGCCGCGCAGGGCGAGGCGAAGGCCGCCGCAAAGATCACGCCGGCGCTGCTGCTCCTGAGCGGGGAGCCCGAGGACCGGCCGGCGGATTTCTCCCGGTCCCTCGCGACGCTCCTCTTCGAGGCCAGGACGACCGTCGTCATCCAGTCGGCCTTGAGCGCGCACCCGGAGATCGTCGCCCAGCCGGAAGTCGCGCGGCAGAAGGACCCGGTCCGGTGGGTTTCAGAGGCCGTCCGGATCGAGCCCATCCCCGGGACCGACTTCATTCAGATCTCGTGCCAGGCCGGGACCTCACAATTGGCGGCGTCGATCGCCAATGCCGTTGCCGACGCGTTCCTCAGGCACACCCTCGATCGCCGGATCGAAGCGCTTGACGTGCGACTCAAGGTACTCGACGAGGCCCGTCTCCAGGACGGGCATCGGACGGCGGCACTCCGCCAGGCGCTGCACGAGCGGATGAAGTCGGCCGGGGACGGCAATGCCTCGGCGATGGGCGCGACGCCGGAAGCCGACGAGCTGCGCGAGATCCGCAAGGAGCTGCGGCGGGTCCGGCTCGAGAGGGTGGCGGCCGAAGTCCGGCGGGAGCGGGAGAAGACGAGGTCGCAGCCACTCAGGCTCGCCGAGCTGAGCGACTCCGTCGCCGCCCTCGCCGCCCAGGAGCAGCTGCTCGTCAAGGACGAGCAGGCCGGCATCGAGGCCCTCAGGCGGGCCGAGGTGGCCGCGCTCGAGTTCCAGGCGGCACGCGACGACCTGGCGCGGGCCGAGCAGCACCACCACGCGGTGGAGGATGACCTCCGCCGGCTCCGCGTCTCAATGCTCGCCCCGACGATCCTCAAGTATTCCCCGGCGCGACCGGCGGATTGAAGGGCGCCGCACACCGCGCCGGCTCCCGTCGACCCTACCGGATCCCCCGCCGCTCCTTCAGGGTCGACCGGCGCTCGGTGGCCGGGGCCGCATCGGCCGGGGCGTCGGCCGCCTTCGGGGCGTCGGCGGCTTTCCGTGCGTCGGCCCGTACCGCCTTTTTCGCGGCGGCGGGGCGAACGACGACCGGGGTCGCGACGGGCGCTCTCGGGCTCGGAAGGCCGAGGCCGCCGCCGCGGGGCGGGGCCGTCAGGGGCGAGCTCGAGGACGGCAGATACACCGAGCCGCCCGAGCCGACCACCGGCAGTTGCAGGCCCGCGACCGAACCCGCCATCGGCGAGGGCGTGAACGACCCGTTCGCGCCGGTCGACGGGAAGTACATCCACAGGCCCGGCCCGCCCCGGCCCATGCCGGGCACCGAGAACGTCGTGTACAGCCCGTCCGGCATCCCGAACGTCCCGAACGTCGGCCCTCCGATCAGCTGGCCTCGCGCCGCCGCGCCGGGAGCGATAAGACCGCCCAGGACCACGCCGACCGCCAGGAACCGTCGCATCGTGATGTCTCCCCGTTGGGTGTCGCCCTTTAGAGAGATTCTACGCAGGCGGACCGACACTCGGGCCGGGAAAACCGCGGACCGTCTCGGGGAAACCACATTCGGGCGGTCGGGGCCGGTCCGATGACGCACGAGCGAGGCGCATCTCATCAGAGGATCGTCGCCGCGTCGTACCAGTTGTCGGGAAGCTGGGGATACCGCGCGGCCTCGTCGGCGCCGATGGGCGCTTGCCGCGGATCGTGAAGTGGATCCATCCCCCGCACCGCGGGCAGCGGCCGGCGAATCCGGTGTCGTCCCACCAGGCGCGCACGAGCGGGTCGTGGACGGCGCGGCCGTGGTCCTCGAGGCGGAAGTCGATGGCGTGCATCGGCATCTCGCAGCCATCGTGGGGACAGGTGGCCTCGGGATAGACGATGTGGGGCGCCATCTGCCGCTCCTGCCCACCTCGCCGGTAGAGGTCGTGCATCCGGTCGAGTTCGCTCGGCGGCGGGGCCGTCGATCGGGTGGACAGTTCGGCCATCGCTCCCACCTCCCCCGGAGGGTCAAGCGTGGGCTCCCGAATCGGGAAAGCCACCACTCCAGGATAGCTCGGCTCGCCCTGGCCGAGAACCCCGCGGTTCAGCCGAACAGCGCCGTCACCGGCCGCCCGGCGTTGATCCGCATCGGCCGGCCGAGCGAGTCGATCGACCTCGTGGCCCGGGTCGATGCCGAGGGCGTGGAGGATCGTGGCGCCCAGGTCGTCGGGGCTGACCGGGTCGCGTGAGCGGGTAGGCGGCCCAGCGGTCGGACGCGCCGTAGACCCGGCCGCCCGCGGATGCCCGCCGCCGGCCAGGACGGCCGAGTAGCAGCGCGGCCAGTGCTCGCGGCCGGCGTTGCCGGCGGTGATCTTCGGGTCGCGGCCGAACTCGCCGACCCAGACGACCAGGGTCTCGTCGAGCAGGCCCGCGGGCGTCCAGGTCGTCGAGCAGCGCGGCGAAGCCGCGGTCGGCCGGGGGCATGAGGCGGTTCTTGAGATGGTTGAAGTTGTCGCCGTGCGTGTCCCAGAAGTTCTGGCCGTCGTCGTGCCAGTTGACCGTCACGAGCGGCGACGCCCGCCTCGACCAGGCGGCGGGCCAGCAGCAGGCACTGGCCGTGGATGTGCCGGCCGTAGCGGTCGCGGAGCCGCGGGTCCTCGCGCTCGAGCTGGAAGGCGCCGCGGGCCTCGGCCGAGACGAGGGCGTCGAGGGCCCGCGATCTGGAAGTCGTCCCAGGCCTGGAGGCCGGTCGAGCGGCGGACGGTGCCGGGCTCGCCGAGCAGCTTGCGGCGGGCGGCGAGCCGGTCGGGCGTCGACCCCGTCGGGCAGCGTCGAGCCCGCCGACCTGGAAGCCGGGGGCGTTCGGGTCGCCCTCGACGCGGAACGGGTCGAACGCCTTGCCGAGCCAGCCGGCGTGCTGGCCGGGGGCCCGGCCGCCGGGCGCGGCGGGGTGCGCGACGGTCCAGGGCATCGTCACGCTCGACGGGCAGCGACGCCCTTGCGCCGGGCGGACCTTCGCGACGAGCGAGCCGAGGTGCGGCCAGTCCTTCGGGCGAGGGCCGGCTCGGCGTCGGAATAGGGCGTCGGGGCGAGGTGGCCGGTCAGCAGCGCGATGGGCGCGTCGAGAGGTGCGCGGGGTCGTCGTGGGTCATCGAGCGGACGATCGCCAGGCGGTGCGGTCTGGCGGGCGAGCCGCGGGAAGTGCTCGCTGATGCGGATGCCCGGGCGTCCTCGTGGCGATCGGCTTGAACTCGCCGCGGATCTCGGCGGGGGCGTCGGGCTTGGGGTCCCAGGTGTCGAGCTGGCTGGCCCGCCCCACAGGAAGATCAGGAGGCAGGACTTGGCCCGGCCGAACCCGTCGGCCGACGTGCCCGCCGCGGCGGCCCGGCCCGCGAAGAGGCCCGGCATGGTCAGCCCGGTCAGCGCGAGGGCCCCGGCGCGGATCGCCTCGCGCCTCGGTGGCTTCGGCCCGCTGGAATCCCGAGCAGCCCGACCCGTCGGCTCTCACGGAGTCTCCCCTCGGTTCGCAGTCGCGGGGCCATCCCCGTTGCGTTCGATGTTCAACACTTGGCGAACATCCGGGCACCGAGATTCTAGCGCGCGGGCGCGGCGGTGTCCAGCGGGGACGATCTTTGCGGGAGTTGAGGCGGCCCGGCGCCCGGCCTGTTCCCGCACGAAGCCGCACCCTGGCGAACCAAAGGCGTACGCTCGGGTTCGCTCGGCGCGGGGTGTTGGGTTCGCTCGGGCCCCGGCCCGCCGGCCCTCGAACTGATCCGCCACCCGGCCTGTGTCCGGTTGGCTCCGCCGACCGCCTCCGGGGCAGCGGACGTTGTGCGGAGCCAACCCCTCGAAGGGTCAGCCCCCCGGGCCGCGGGGCACGGCGAACGAGTCGACCGGTCCGGGGTTCTGGGCCTTGACGTTCGGCGGGGTCTGGACGACGAACGTCAGCGGGCGAGCTCTGGAGGCTGTTGTAGCCCTGGTCGAAGGTGTACGCCTTCACCTTGTACTGCCCGTCGGGCAGCGGCCACTCCGACTTGATGTTGTACTGGCCCTGGTCGTTGACCTTGCCCGTGGCGATGATCCCGCCGTTGGTCAGCGCCAGGACGATCTCCAGGCCGGCGCGCGGCCGTGCCCGTGAAGTTGGGCCGGTGGTAGATCGTGATGCTCAGGCCGTGCTTGCCGATGTTCTGCGGCTTGAACAGCGACGGATGCGAGGGAGCCGGCAGGGGCTGGCCCACCGACTGCGTGATCTGCGCGATGATCGCCATGTCGTTCGTGAGCTGGAACGCCGGCTCGGGGCCCGTGGCGTCGACCGCGGCCAGCGCCGTCACGTCGTGGACGAACTTCTGCCGGAGCGGGATCGGCGTGCTCGAGGCCGCCAGCTCGATCTGGAAGGCGTGGATCAGCCCCTGGGCCTGGGCCTTGGAGAAGTGCTTGGTGTTGTCCAGCGCGCGGATCTCGCGGTTGAACTGGAGCAGGACCTTCTGGCCCGGGTTGTGGATCAGGCTGATGAGCTGGCGGAGGTCGTCCTGGATCGGCGCCATCACCGAGGCCGGCAGCGCGCGGTTGGGCTCGTACGACTGGAGGATGAACGGCAGGTTGTCGATCCGCTGCCGCTTGGTGGCGATGTTCGGGGGCGTGTCGACGCGAGCGTTGCCCGTCCCGCCGAAGATGCCGCTCAGAAGCGACGTCGCCATGAGCTGGCGCTGTTCGAGCTCGATCCCAGGGCCCCCGAACGAGGGCGGGACGTAGCGGCGGCGGTCCATCGCCGGGCCTCCGGTCCGTGCAGAGTCGGGCGACCGGATTCCTTTCCGGATCGCAGAGGGCCCCCGCTCCGACCGAGGTCGGCCCGGGGCGCCGGAGGGGATTCTTAGCAGATCGGCTCAAGTCTGCCCAGACCGGTTTCCGACCGGCGGACCTACCGCGGGCCGCGCTCGAGGAGCATCCGCAGATACGACCGCGGCTCGACCTCGGTGAGCCCCAGCTCGCGGGCCAGCGCGAGCACGGCTTCCTGCGCCTCGGCCAGGCCCCGCTCTTCGGACAGGGACTCGACCTCGGCGAAGTCGCCCAGGCCCTCGGCCCGGTCGAGGACGACTTCCATCGCGCCGGCCGCCGCGCTCCAGGTGGAACGATCGGCGCGTCTTCCGCACGGTCGCCACCGGGCGGAAGCCGAGCGCGGCGACCAGCCGTGCCATCTCCTCCCACGCCGCGCCGCCGGGGTCGAAGCCGACCTCGACCTCCTCGCGCGTCTTGGTCGGCCCGCCGTGCTTGGGGCCCTTGTACGTGAGGCGGTTCCTCGGGCCGTCGCGGCGGAGCCGGAACGCCTCGCCCGTCGCCGCGAAGTCGCGCGCGGGGTGGGCGAGGTAGACGTCCTCCTGCTCGGTCGCCCGGCCCGCGTCGGCGCCGAGCGCGAGCAGCCGCCGCTCGATCGCGGCGTGGTCGGCCTCGCGGAACTTGATCTCAACCTCGTAGCCCATGCCTCGAAGCTTAGGGGCGGCCCGCGGCCCGGTCAATTGATCATTCGCGGGTAGAAGTCGCCGGGCAGGGCCTTTCGCGCACCTTCCGCGCCTAGTTGCTTGATGATCAGGTTGAGGACCTCGCCGATCGACCCGCGGCCGACGAAGAACGTGCCCTCCAGGCCCCTTGCCAGGGCCCTCGCGCGGGCCTCGCCCTCGAGGCCCTCGGTGGCGCGGAGCAGGGCGCGGCCGTAGCGGTCGCCCACCGGCTCCTGGACCCGGAAGTTCGGCCGCAGCGGTCCCCCGCACGACATCTCGTACGCGTTGGGCAGGTCGAACTCGAGGATCCGGTGCAGGTTGAAATAGAGGGCCACGCCGCCCCCGTCGTCGGCCCTCGCGGCGACGATCCGGCGGCGGACCAGGGCGATCGAACGGTCGTCGAGCGGCACGAAGTCGCCGCGGTCGAACCGGGTCCGCGACGTCTGGGCGGCGAGCAAGGCCTCGAATGTGTCGAGCGCCTCGCGATCCTTCCCCGCCAGCACCTGCGCCGACGCCCGGAGGACCAGCGCCTCCTGGAGCAGCTCGCCCTTCGGCTTCGCCCGCGCGATCAGGGCGTCGACCTCCGCGAGGTCCATCGTCGCCCGGTGTGTGTCCTTCCCGGCGTAGAAGTCGTCGAGCGCCTTGCGCGCGGCGAGGAACGCGAGATAGCCTGTCTCGTCGGATGGGTCGAGCGCCCGGACCTCGGCCACGCGGTCGGCGTAGAAGAGCGGGACGAACCCGGCGTCGACCTCGGCGAGCCCGTCGACGATCGCCCGGGCCCGGTCGCTGGCCCGGAGGCCGTCGGCCCTTGCGAAGGCGTCGCGAATCCGCGCGCCGCGGCGGCGGAGCGGACGCAGATAATCCCAGTAGGCCTCGGGCGTGGCGATCGCCTCGCGATAGGTCGTCCGCGCGTAGGGACGGCCGTCGGGCGTGGCGAGGACGACGGTCGGGAACGAGGTGATCCCGTACTGCTCCTGGAGCTTCTGGTACCGCTCCTTGCGGTCGGCCGCGATCGGCGTGCGGAGCGGCAGGTCGATGTCGACGAGCGCGAACTCCTTGCCCGCGCGCTCGATGAACTCGGGCTTGCTGAGGACGCGCTCCTTGAGGTGCCGGCACGGCAGGCACCAGTCGCTGCCGCCGAAGTCGATGAGCAGGTCCTTCCCCTCGCGCCGGGCGGCGGACTGGCCGTCGTCGAACTCGAGGTGCCAGGAGTCGGCTCGGGCGGTCGTTACGAGCATCGTCGCGAATGCGAACAGGATCTGCATGTGTCTCATGGTGCCCTCGACCGTGATTATGACGAGTGCCCTCGACTCCTGGCGTGTACGGAGTCCGTTGGTCAAACGGGCGTCGGCATCAGGTCGCATCGCCCTCGGCCCCCAGGAAAGCGACCGGCGAGCGGCCGGGAACGGCCTCGAGATGACGGACCTCGCGCTGGAGCTCGCGGATCTTGCGCTCGTTCGGCGACTCCACGAACGCCCACACGGCCAGGACTAGATAATTCATGCCGGGGATGATCATCAGGAGTCCGGTGATTCCCCCATAACCGAGCCGTTTCGCGAGCTTCACGCTCACCGCGATGCTCAGGACGGCCATAACCAGGTAAAAGCCCACTTCCCACATGCTCGGCTCCGTTCCGGGCTGATCTCTCAACCATCCGGCATGGCGTGTGAAACGGCCCCACAGTACCGATGGACGTGCGAAGGAGGACTCGGTGCGGCCTTGGTGCCGATCGGATCGGCGACCGGCTTACTTCGGCGGCGGACCCTGGCCAGGAGCGGCGCCGTTCGGCGGAGGTCCGCCCGGCGGAGGGCCGCCCGGCGGAGGGCCGAAGCCAGGCGGCCCGCCCGGTGGCGGCCCGAAGCCCGGCTGCCCGCCGCCGCGGCAGGTCCGCCGCGGCCGGGTCCGCCGCCCGGTCCGCCCGGGCCCATCGCGCGGTGGGCGCGGTGGCATTCCATGCAGCCGTTGGCGAGCTTCGCGTGGGCCTTCGTGGCCGCGTCCCGGTCCTTGGACTGGGCCGCCTTCTCGAGCTCGTCCGCCGTCGCGACGAACGTGCCCGTGAGCCGCGCCCACGACTCCTTGTCGCCTCGCGTCGGCTCCTCCTTGACGATCGAAGCGGCCAGGGCCGCCACCTCGTGCGCCTGCGGGCCGATCGCGTCCCACGGGGGCGACGCCTCCTTCAGCTCCTTGTTGATCGTCGGCACCAGCGATGTCGGCCCCTTGCCGACCTTGACCATCGCCTCCTTGATGACCGGGTTCGAGCCCGGCCCGCCCCCCGGCCCGCCCGGCCCCGACATCATCGGCCCGTTCGGCGCGGGGCCCGGCGGCGGGGCGATCGCCGGCGGGGCCGCGCCGTCGTCCCAGCAGCCCGCGAAGAGCGGCGCGGCCAGCAGGGCCGAAATCCGCAGGGTCCGTCGCAAGAAATGGCTCATCAATCGTCTCTCTCGGGATGAAGTTCGAATGATTCCCCGATCCGGCCGTCAATCGTCCGCCGCGGGGGCCGGGCGGTAGTGGTGCTCGGTGAACCGCTTCCAGCCCCTGGCGTTCTTCGACTCGACGGCCCAGTGGAAGCCGCCGTCGCCGTCGGGCCAGTAGACCATCCGCGCCAGGCCCGCGGGCATCCGGGCCTCGAAGCCGACGGCCTGCGGGTGGACGTCGGTCACGTCGGCGAGCTTGCCCTCGGAGCGCTTGCCGTCGGAGGTGAACGACCAGAAGCCGACCTCCCCGCCCGGTGCGCCGATGATCGCGACCTCCTCGTAGATCCCCTTCGGGAACTCCCACCGGGCCACGAGGCGGACGTACGACCCGCCGAGGGTGCGGGCGAAGGTGCGCGAGCACTTCACCGGCCCCATGGGCGTACTGGCCTCGGCCCGCCAGGTGCCGAGCAGCGGGTCGAGCACGCCGAGCTTGCCCCGTCCCTTCTTCCACGCGGCGGCCCTGGCCATGGGCGCGATCCTCCGGGCGTCAGGGCGTGCGGGGCGGGCCGAGGTGCCTGAGGCGGACGTTGAAGCTGAAGTTACCGCCCTCGGCGTCGACCGCGAACGCGGCCGGGCGGTCGGGCACGGGGTCGTCGGGCAGGCGGCGGACCTTGTAGCAGACCTTGAGCAGGTCGCCGTCGAAGTGGTAGATGCCGACCCACTCCGCCTTCCGACCCGGGCCGGCGGTGAGCGACGGCGTCGAAGAAACCCCTGCCGCGAGGCCCGCGGTGGATCTTGTACGTGCCCTCGAGCCACGGCGTCATCTTGCCGTCGATCGGGCGGAGGACCTCGAGCTGATCGCCGTGGAACCGCCAGACCGGGTTGTCGTCCCGCTCCTCGGAGATCGCGCCCTTGGCCCGGGCCTCCTGGCTGACGATCCGCCAGCGGCCCTGGATCCGCTCCTCGTCGGTCGCGGCGGCGGCGGCGGCCTTCTTGGTCATCGCGGCCTTCTTCGTCGCGGGCTCGGGCGCGGGTGCCTTGGCGGCGGGGGCGTGCGACGCCGGCGGCGCCGGGTCGGGGGTCGCCGCGGCGGCCGGCGGCGGCGGCGCGATGGCGATCGCCGGCGGCCGTGGCTCGGGGGTCGCCGCGGCGGGCGGCGGCGGCGGCGCGATGACGATCGCCGGCGGCGGGCTCCGATCGGCCAGGATGATCGGGATCAACGCCGCGCCGATCGCCCCGATCGCGCCGATGGTCGCGACGATGACCATCGTCTTCGTATTCGACTCGTCGGCCATGCCCGCACCCCCGCTCGCGCAGCGGCCTCGGGACGATACGCCCGCCTCGGCGTGAACGATCGCGACCCCGCGACCGACGGCCCCGACGACCAGGCCGATTCTAGCCCGCCCGACGAGCGATCACAATCGGCCGATCGCACCGATGCGGTCGGAGGCCGAAGGCTTCGTGCGATCGACGGCGGGGCGGCTGTCACCAGCTCGCCGCATCTGACATGCCGAGGTGACCGGGGCCCTACGCGGTCTTCGTGAATCGGCCCCAGAGGATCATGCAGCCGACACCGGCGATGCAGCACGCCGCGACGAAGGCCGTGGTGCCGGCGTAAGGGAACGTGACGAACTTGCCGCTGCGGTTGCCGTCGCGGAGCACGAGCGCGAACAGGCCGAGCGCAAAGCCGCCGACGACGAGCGCGAGGCCCGCGACGACGCTGAGGATCGGCCGCCGCCGGAACATCAGGCTCAGGGCCGCGGCGCCGACGATCTCGCCGGCCGCCTCGGCGTCGAGGCCGGACTTGATCAGATGGGCGCGGATCTCCGGCTCGGCCGCGCCCTCGTCGAGCATGACGGCCGACTGGTCGAACGCCGAGCGGCGGATCGTCTTCCGCACGACATCCGCCGCATATTGCGGGTCGATGCCCTTCGCGACGAGCATCTCCTGCACCTCGGCCGGCGAGGCCCCCTTGCCGAACCACTCGGCGGCCTGGGCCGAGAGCCGCCCGCCCAGCCGGCGGAAGTAGAGCGCACCGAGCCCGAGCAGCCCGAGGATGCCGAGACCGACCGCCAGGAACGGGAGCGGCGAGACTTCCATCGGTCGGGCCCTCGGCGATGGTTGCAACGAAGCGCAATCTGCACGCCCGACGGCGAGGCGTGGCCCGCGCGCCCGCCGGGGTGCGTCATTGTCGCAGGAATCGAGCCCTTTGCCAGGGGGGACGCCGGATCATCTCACTGATGCGTCGTGAATCGTTCGGCAGGCCCTCTCGGACAATCCCCCAATATTCCGAAACGCCATCGAATACACTGGCGCAAATCGCCGCCCCTTCGGGGATGATCCCGAAAGGATGAGCGGCGAACCATGCCGCGGGGCGGCGGCCGGTCGTGGCCGGTCGCAAGGCGAGTCCCGGGCGAAGTTACCGGAGAATTGCCGTGGGTACGTCGCTGGGCGGAGGCCTCGTCTTCGCCGCGTCGGAGGGGGGGCTGGCGGGGGCCTGGTTGTGGCGCTGGCCGTTGTCGTCCTGGTGATCCTGGCGTGCGAGCTTGCGGGGTTGCGCTACATCGCCAACAGCCGAGTCGGAGTCGTCGAGAAGATCTGGTCGCCCAAGGGGTCGGTGGGCGACGGTCGGTTCCTCGCGCTCGAACGGTGAGGCGGGGTTCCAGGCCGACGTGCTCCGCGGCGGCATCCATTTCGGGTACTGGAGGTGGCAGTACCGGATCCACAAGATGTCGCTCGTGAGCATCCCGCAAGGCAAGATCGGCTACGTCTACGCCCGCGACGGCGCAGCCGCTCGAGCCGAGCCAGACGCTCGGCCGCGAGGTCGCGTGCAACAACTTCCAGGACGCCCGCGCGTTCCTCGTCGGCGAGCATGCGACGGGCGACGAGCAGAGCGAGCCCCGCGTCGGCCAGCGAGGGCGGCAGCGGCCGATCCTCCGCGAGGGCCTGTACGCGATCAACCTCGGCCTGTTCGTCGTGATCACCGAGGGGGCCGTCTACCGGCTCGATCTCCAGGGCCAGAATGAGCTCAAGACGCTCGTCTCGTGGCAGGCGGAGCTGAGGGCGGTCGGCGGGTTCGACCCGGTCGTCATCGGCGCGCCGGTCGAGGCGCCCGATCCGATCAACACCGACAAGAAGATCATCGTCGACTCGATCGGCATCGTGACCATCCAGGACGGGCCGTCGCTGCCCCCGGGCGAGATCATCGCCCCGGCTGTCGGCACCGACCGGAACGAGAAGTACTTCCACAACAACTTCCAGGACACCGAGGCGTTTCTGCTCGCGGGCGGCCGCAGGGGCCGGCAGTACGTGCCGCTCACGGACGGCACGTACTTCATCAACCGCTGGTTCGCCACGATCGAGGTCATCCCCAAGACGGTCGTGCCCATCGGCTACGTCGGCGTGATCGTGAGCTACTACGGGCGGACCGGGCAGGACGTCTCGGGCGAGACGTTCCGGCACGGCGAGCGGGTCGGCGAGGGCGAGCGCGGGGTGCTCGAGCGGCCGCTCGGGCCGGGCAAGTATCCGTTCAACACGTACGCCGGCAACATCATCCTGGTGCCGACGACGAACTTCGTCCTGCACTGGGTGACCGGCCGGACCGAGTCGCACCGCTACGACGAGAGCCTGCGGTCGATCGAGATGGTCACGAAGGACGCCTACGAGCCGAGCCTGCCGCTCTCGGTGGTCGTGCACATCGACTACCAGCGGGCGCCCGAGCGTCATCCAGCGGTTCGGCGACGTGAAGAAGCTGATCACCCAGACGCTCGACCCGATGCTCAGCGCCTACTTCCGCGACGTCGCCCACAAGCGGACGATGCTCCAGCTCCTCCACGACCGCGACGACATCCAGCGCGAGGCGCGCGAGGCCCTCTCGCGCAAGTTCCACGACTTCGACATCGAGTGCGTCGACGTCCTGATCGGCAAGCCCGACACGGCCGAGGTCGGCGGCAAGATCGAGACCCTGCTCGAACAGTTGCGGCTCCGCCAGCTCTCGATCGAGCAGATGGAGACGTACGACCGCCAGCGGGCCGCCTCCGAGAAGCTGATGACGCTGAACGAGGCCCAGGCCCACGCGGCCATGCAGACGCAGCTGACGAACTCGCTCGTCCAGGTGCGGATCGCCGAGAACCAGGGCGAGGCCGAGCTCGCCCGCGCCCGCAAGCAGGCCGAGCAGATGGTCGTCACCGCCGAGGCCGAGAGCCAGCAGCGCGTGCTCGCCGGCCGCGGCGAGGGCTCCCGGACGCTCCAGGTCGGCCTGGCCGAGGCGTCGGTGCTGCTCAAGAAGATCGAGTCGTTCTCCGACCCGCGGCTCTACGCCCTGGCCCAGGTCGTCGCCCAGCTGGCCAACAGCAGCCAGCCGCTCGTGCCGGAGCGGGTCTTCGTCGCGGGCGGGACGGGAAGCCCGGGCGAGTCGGGCAACGGCTCGCCCGGCGCCGCCAGGGGGTGATCGGGATCTTGCTCAACCTGCTGGTCGCGGAGAAGTCCGGATTCAGCCTGTCGGAATCGACCGACAACTCCGCGCTCCGCGAGATGGCCGACCAGATGGCCGCAAAGGCCATGGAATCGATGCAAGCGGGCGTGGCGCTGTCCGAGACCGCCAAAGCCGTCGTGACGGACGAGAACGGGGCGATCATGGCCGGTCACAATTGAGGTTCGGCCAGGCTCTCTCTCGACGCAAACCGAGGACGCACGCGAGCGACGCGTGCGTCCTCTTTCGCGTTTGGCCCCGTAGGAGAGGGGGCCTCGACGACGAGCGTGCGGAATCTCGCGATTTTGCGGGCCGAGGCGGCCTGGCTGGGGTTACAATGGTTCAGGAATGGTCGTAAGCGGCCAGGTTCCCTTTCGCGGTCGTCGGCTGCCCGCGGTGGGAAGAGGAAGGAACCCGGGGGGGATGTTGCCCCCATGCATCATCAGGCGGCATCGCCTTTGCTAAAGCACCGGACGCGTTCTACAGTGCTGTGAGAACGAGGACCGCACGGAGGCGGGACACGACCAGAAGAAACGAGGGAGATCCATGGTCGTCCCCTTCCCGGATCACGCCAGGCGGACCCTGGACGCGGTGATCGCCACGCACCGGCGACTCCTGCGGATGACGTCCGACGACAACCGGCGCTGGAGCCGCGTCGAGCCGACGTTCGACGTCGCTCGCTACTCACCGAAGGCAATGTCGCTTCCCATCAGGCCCCGCCTGGCCTTGCGCACGGTACCGATCGCCGCAGCGGCGATGTCGGCGCGGTAATTCCGGCCCGGAAGGCCCCGCGCGCGGCGCGGATCCGACGCCCCATCACAACCCGGTCTCCGCCACCACGAAGTCGCACGGCGGCGAACGAAAGTTGGCGCCGGGTTCGCTCGGCACGGGGGCTTGGGGTCGCTCGGCGTCGGGGCTCGGGTTCGGTCGTCGGCCCGGCCCGACCCAAGCGTACCTGCGGTCGAGGCCCGAACTGAGTCACGGCCGCCCGCCGGCTGACCTTGACTCGCCGCGGCGAATCCAGGTAAGTTATTCGTTTCCCGCTCGCGGGTCCGGCCGTCTCGAAGGAGTCACGGCGAGCGACGGGGCGGATCGGGTGGACACAGCCAGAGGGATCCCGTCGTCATGCCGCGGAAACGTTTCGGTCGCAACCGCAAGAATCGCTGCCGGTTCTGCACGCCCGAGGGCTGCCCGCGCCCGGCGTATGTCGACTACAAGGACATCGGCCTCCTGAAGAAGCTCTGCACGAACCAGAGCAAGATGTTCTCGCGGAAGCGGAGCGGCAACTGCGCCGCCTTCCAGCGGGCGTCGAGCGACGCCGTCAAGCGGGCGCGGTTCATGGCGTTGATCCCGTACGTCGGTGAGTAAAGCCGGCCGCCGCCCGCGGTACGAAGGCGGAAAGCACAAGGCACAAAGCAGATCCGGATCAGAGAATCCGCTCTGCTTTGTGCCTTGTGCTTTCTGCCTTCGCCTCCTATCCCCGTTCCCGACGGGCGCACCCTCAACGCGCCTCCGCCTGGACCTCGCCTCGCGGCTTGAGGAAGGCGAGGAACTCCCGCCCGAGCGTCTGGTCGTCGACGCCGAGCCGGACCTCCAGCGACTTGCCGGCGCCGGGCTTGACGCGGCCCTTGTAGACATCCCGGGCGTAGTCGAGGAAGTCCTCGCGGTAGCGGCCGGCGTCGGCGTCCATGAAGAAGACGACCAGGGCCATCGCCTCGGCGTAGTTCAGGTAGATGTCCCCGCCGTTGCCGGCCCGGAACAGGAACTGGTTGTACGACGCCATCCGGCCGATCGGCACGAACTCGCGGCGGCCGATGATCCGGTCCTGCGCCACCGCGATCCGCTTGCCCACGAGCCCGCCGACCCGGAGCGAGCCGTCGGGCTGCGGCCGGACGGTCTCGAAGTAGGTGCCCAGGCCCTCGTAGACCCAGTAGTTCGCCCGCTCCGGGTCGTACTTGCCCGGGGTCATCTCGAAGAGGAGCTGGTGCGAGACCTCGTGGAAGAGGTTCTCGATCTCGGCGAGCTGGCCGCCGGGATCGCGGTAGAAGAAGCTCATGCCCTCCTTCGCCCGCAGCTCCTTGGCCGGGAGGTAGATGCCCAGGCTGTTGCGGATGTCGGCCCCCTGGGTCGGCGAGAGGACGTCGACGTATTCCTCCTTGTCGGCGAAGTAATTCACCCGGTGCGGCTTCTTCGGGGGCAGCTCGTCGGGCGTGAGCCTGGGGTCCTTCGCGAGCTTCGGCCAGCGGCAGGTCGGCGGGGCCGATGACGTCGGCCATCCGCGAGGTGAACAGCTCGTCGAACGCCTCGAGGTGGCGGCCGAAGTCGATCGCCTCGGCGAGCGGGACGTTCGTCAGGATCGCGAAGTGCTCGGTGCCGATCTGCCAGCCCCGCTTGAACTCCCGGCGCAGCGCGTCGGCCTCGGCCGCGGGCAGCCATCGCGTCGGCTGCCGGGCGACCCGGGGCGCGGGCAGCTCGCCGCGGTCGAGGTGCGGGCACCCAGTCCTTCTCGACCCAGCCGTATTTCGGGTGGAGCACGTCGCCGTTCGTGAGCTTCTTGACCGCGAACGGCGTGGCCCAGCCGCCGTCGTGCGGGACGTAGCCGAGCAGCCGGTGCGCCTCGGCCTGATCCGGGTCGCGGGCGACGACGCGGCGGAGGCACTCGTCGGCCAGGGCCAGGCGCGGCGGGGTCGCCTTCAGGGCCTTCTCGGCGAGCTCGAAGTACGCCTTCGCGGCGTCCAGGCGGACCTTGCGGACGTCGTCCGGCTCCTTCCGCCGGACGGCGGAGATCATCTCGCCGAGCGGGACGAACCGCGTCGAGCCGTCGGGCGCGGGCGGGGCCTCGCGGAGCTTGCGGACGGACTCGGCCTCGTCGCCCTTCAGCCCATTCGCGATCGCGTCGAGGGCCTTCGTCTCCCGGTCGCGGATCGCGTCGCGCTCGGCGCGGAGGTCGGCCTGCGCCTGGGGCATCGCCAGGACGAACAGGGCGACAAGGGCCGTCGGGCTGGGCATGGCAGGTCCCTGCGCGGAATAGAAAAGGGGCCCCGACGGGGAGACGCGGCGGGGGCATTCCTTATTCATACCCCATTCGAACGCACGAGGTCGGGACCTGCAATGGCCGGCCGATCGGTCTGGACGGGATCGGGGATTCGTCGCATGATCCGCGGCAATTCGACACCGCATATGCTCCCGATCACGAGGCTTTGCCATGGACGGACGAACGCCGAGACTCGCCTCGATCGCCCTCGCCACGGCCGCGCTGGGCCTCGGATGGTTGCTTGCGGGCGGCCGCGGAGCGGCCGAGGCCGGGGGCGGGAGCCGGTCGGGCCAGTCGGCGTCGGTGGCCGGGCCGGTGAAGGTCGAGTCGGGCGGGGCGATGCAGTTCGGGATGGGCAAGATCCAGGCGCCGCTCGACGCGGTGTACTGGATCGACTACCGCGGGGCGCAGGCTCTACGCGTCGATCCCGTCGTCGCGGAAGACGGCCCAGGATGTCCAGCTGCTCCGCGAGTTCTCCGAGCGTGACCTCGTCGACGACTTCGCGCTCAAGCCCGGCGACCAGCCGAGCTTCCTGATGCAGGCGGCGTCGCTCGGCGGGATGGGGGGCGGGTCGTCGCTCTTGATCGTGATCGAGGCGGCCTCGAAGCAGATCGCCGCCTACCAGGCGCAGCCCCGCGTCAACGCGCTCGACGGCCGGCCGCAGTTCGACCGGCTCCAGCTCGCGTCGTACGGCCCGGCGACCCCCGCGGCCCCCGGGCCTCGGGGCGAGCCGATCGGCGTGACGGGCCCGATCGTGATCCAGCAGGCGCCCGACGGCACGCAGGCGCCGCTCGATGCGGTCTACTGGATCGACTCCGACCGCGACCTGACGCTGCACGCGGTGATCCCGTCGATGCAGCGGAAGGCCGGGGAGTCGCGGGTGCTGACCGAGGTGGGCGGGCGCGACCTGGGGCCCGACTTCGGGCTCAAGCCGGGGTCGGCGCCCCGGTTCCTGCTGAATCCCGTGTCGCTCGGCGCGGGCGTGCAGGGGTCGGCGGCCCTGCTGGTGATCGAGACGACGACGAAGCAGGTCGCGGCCTATCAGGCCTCGCCCCGCTCGGCTGCGGGGGGCGTGGCGCGGGCGGAGCTGGAATTGATCCAGATCAAGTCCTATGTCGCGGCCGTCGGGCGCGGGCTGCCGGTGGGCAACTGAGCGCGGGGCCCGCCTACCGCAGCCCCCCCGGCGGCGCGATGCCCCCCGGCATGCCCGGCGGGTTCGCGACGTTGCCTCCCGCCGCGGCGGCGCCGCCCGCCGCTCCCGCCCCCGCGGCCCCGTCGGCTGCGGCGGCCTGGCGAGGCGGTCTCGTCCGCGAACAGGTCCTCGCCCTTCGGATACGGCCGGGCCTCCTGCGAGCGGAGCAGCCAGTCGCCCTTCGGGTCGAAGGCGCGGACGTTGCCGAACTCCTTGTACGGGTCGGCCTGGCCGACCCGGGTGAAGATGTAGCCGGTCGAGTGCTGGAAGTACGCCAGCAGCTCCTTGTCGAGCCGCAGGCCGTAGAATGGCTTGTACTTGTAGTCCATCGCGCCGAGGATCTTCTTGTTCACCGGCGAGGCGTCGAGCGCGATCATGATCATCCCCATCGTGATCGCGCTGCCGAGCAGGCCGAAGATGAACCGGCCCAGGTGATACAGCGGCATCGGGAACCGGACCATCGCCGGGGCGAAGTTCTCGGTCGTCAGCCGCAGGAGCAGCAGGCTGACGGTGAAGATCACCAGGATGCACAGCGCGTCGGCATATCCCGAGAGGAACTCGGCGTTCGTGCCGATGAGCTGGGCCAGCGGCTCGTAGCAGTTCAGCGTGATCATCGCCGCGAACAGCGCGTTGAAGAACATCAGGGCGGCGCCCCAGAGCCCCTCGCTGGTCAGCGCCCAGGTCATCCCGAGGATCAGGACGATGGTGACGAGGTCGACGATCGTTCCGTACATGGTCAGGGGTCCGATTCAGGAGGGGGTGTCGACTGCCCGCGTCACTTCACGACCCGCATCAGCTCGTCAATCGACGTCTTGCCCTGGATGACCTGGCGGAGCCCGTCCTCTGGCAGGTAGATCATGCCGTTCTTGCGGGCCTCGGCCTTGATGGCGTTCATCGACGGGTTCTCGCGGATCATGTCGCGCATCGGCTCGCTGATGCCCGAGCAGCTCGAAGATCCCGGTCCGGCCCAGGTAGCCCGTGCCGCCGCACTGCGGGCAGACCTGCTGCGGGCTCGGTCGGCTTGCGGTAGAAGACGTCGACCTTGTCGACCGGCAGGTTCGCCTTCTTGAGGAACTCGGGCTTGGGCTTGTACGGCTCCTTGCACGTCTCGCAGAGCACGCGGACGAGCCGCTGCGCCAGGACGGCCGTGAGGGCCGAGGCGATCATGAACGGCTCGACGCCCAGGTCGAGCAGGCGGAACAGCGCGGTGATCGAGTCGTTCGAGTGCACCGTGGAGAAGACCATGTGCCCGGTCGTCGCCGCCTGGCAGGCGATGGTCGCCGTCTCCTGGTCTCGAATTTCGCCGATCATGATCACGTCCGGGTCCTGGCGGAGGATCGACCGCAGGCTGCCGGCGAAGGTCTGGCCGCTCTTGGTGTTGATCTCGATCTGCGTGACGTTGTCGAGGTGATACTCGATCGGGTCCTCGACCGTGATGATGTTCTTCTGGAACCGGTCGATCTCGCGGAGCGAGGCATAGAGCGTGGTCGACTTGCCGGCCCCGGTCGGGCCGCAGACGAGGAACATGCCGTGGGGCTGGGTGACGAGCTCGCGGATCTCGGCGACCATCTTGGGCCGGAGCGCCGACCTCGTCGAGCCGGCCGACGGCCGAGGCGTTGTCGAGGATTCGCATGACCATCTTCTCGCCCGACTTCGAGCCCGAGGTCGCGACGCGGAAGTCGATCTCGCGCGCCTTCGAGCTTGGCGCCGAAGGAGCCGTCCTGCGGCTTGCGCTTCTCGGAGATGTCCATCGCCGCCAGGACCTTGAAGACGTTCAGCACGGCGTCGCCGGTGGGCCGGTCGAACGGCTCGGCGGCGTGGAGGATGCCGTCGATCCGGTAGCGGACCGAGATCTGCTCGACGGTCGGCTCGAGGTGGATGTCGGTCGCGCGGCGGAGCACGGCGTCGTAGACGAGCTCCTTGCACGACATGTACGACCGCGACTCCTCGGCCTTGGCCACGCGGTCGTTGTCGACCTTCCCCCCTGCCCCTTGCCGACGAAGACGATCGGCGGGCCCGTCTTGCTCTCGCCCGTGTCGCCGCGGTTGAACAGGCCCCGCATGCCGAGCTTCGACATGAGCGAGTTGGCCACCTCGCCCAGGTGATACGGCGTCAGCACCTTGCGGTCGTCGGGCACGGTCTGATTGCGGACGAAGACGTAGGTGAGGATCGGCGCCAGATAGCAGAGGACCAGCAGCAGGATGCCGACGAAGTAGATCGGGATCAGTCAGCGCCATCGACGAGGCCGAGGATTCCGGTGACGAAGACGATCGAGTTCCAGGTCTCGAACCGGAGGTTATTGAGTTCCTTGCAGTCGTCGTCGACCCAGTCGGTCGTCTTGACCCAGAGGAGGTAGATCAGCAGGACGGGCAGGAACTTGAGCAGGTTCAGATAGAAGCCTGGCCCGCGATGCGTGTTCATGTACGCCGACTGGGCCAGGAGCGCGAGCGCAGTCGGCGGCGGAGGCCGGCGAGGAGGCCAGGGCGATCAGGCCGAGGGCGAGCGTCGCGGAGAGGGCGAGGCGCGGGCGGGTCATCGCGTGCCTTTCTTGGAACAGACGGGGTCTCGCGGCGGCCTGCGGGGTCGTGGGTCTCTCAGAGGATACCGGCCTCGGGCAGCGTGATGCCCTTCAGCGCCATCCGGAGCATTTCGGGGTTGGGGGCCACCTCGAAGGCCGTCGCCCGCTCGACCTTCTCGTCGACGACGAGGCGGCGGAGGCTCTCGGTGAAGTCGACCATCCCCTCCTCCTTGCCGAGCCGGATGGCCTGCGCGAGCTTGATGTCCTCCTCGTTGAGGATCAGCTTGCGCACGGTCGGGTTCATCCGCATGATCTCGACGAGCGGCACGCGGGTCTGGCCGTGCTTCTCGTCCCACTCCTTGGTCGTCGGCAGGAGCTTCTGGGCGATGATGCACTTGAGGTTGAACGCGAGGTTCTGCCGCATCGCCGCGTGCATGTCGACGCGGGAAGAGGTCGAGGATACGGCTGATCGTCGACGGGGCCGACGAGGCGTGGATGGTCCCGAAGACGAGGTGACCGGTCTCGGCCGCGTGCAAGGCCGCGCCGAACGTGTCGCGGTCGCGCATCTCGCCCACCAGGATGATGTCCGGGTCCTGCCGGACGGCGTGCTTCAGCGCGGTGTCCCAGTCGATGACGTCGATGCCGACCTCGCGCTGATTGATGATGCACTTGTCGTCGGTGAAGGTGAACTCGATCGGGTCCTCGATCGTGACGATGTGGCACCGCTCGTGTCATGTTGACGTAGTTGAGCATCGACGCGATCGTCGTCGACTTGCCCGAGCCGGTGACGCCGGCCAGGATGATGATCCCCTGGTCTTCGGTGACGATGTCGGCCAGGACCGGCGGCAGGCCCAGCCCCTCGAAGTTGGGGATCGACGTGTTGACGCGCCGGGCGACGAGGCTGAGCCGGCCGCGCTGCGGAACAGGTTGACGCGGAACCGGGTCTCGATCTCGTCCTCCTCGACGATGTGGGCGAAGTCGGCCCCGCCGGTGTCCTCGAGGATCTGTCGCTGCCGGGGCGTCATGAGCGGGAACATGAGCCGCTCCATGTCGGCCGTCGTCAGGGCCGGGAGCTGCATCGTGCCGCAGGACGCCGCGCCAGCCGCATGGCCGGGGGCAGGCCGACCTTGAGGTGGAGGTCGGACCCCTTGTGCTTCATCACCATGCGGAACAGCTTGTTGGCCTCGGGCTCGGCCGCCGACGGGTCGATGCTCTCGGCGCCGGCGGGCGCCAGGGTCGCCCGCTCGGCCGCCGGCTTGGGGGATGGATTGGACATGGCGCGTCGAGTCCGAAAGGGGAACGCTTCGGGGTCAGCGGGGCGGCCGCGAGGGCCTCGGGGACGAGCCGGACGGGTACGCCGTGGCTCGGCGAGATAATCCTTCGTCTCGGCGATCGTGATACTGGCGATAGTGGAAGATGCTCGCGGCCAGGGCGGCGCTGGCCAGGCCCTCGTCGAGCACGGCCCGCATGTGCTCGGGCGAGCCGCAGCCGCCCGAGGCGACGACCGGGACCTCGACGGCGTCGGCGACGGCGCGCGTCATCGGCAGATCATACCCGTCGCTTGGTGCCGTCCGCATCCATGCTCGTCAGGACGATCTCGCCCGCCCCCAGCCGCTCGACCTCGCGGGCCCAGGCCACGGCCTCGAGCCCCGTCGGCACCCGGCCGCCGTTGACGTGGACCTCCCAGACCTCGCGCCCATCTCGATTGATACGCTTCGGGTCAATATTGACGACGATGCACTGGCTGCCGAACCGCCGGGCCGCCGGCCCGGACGAACTCGGGGTCCTTGACGGCGGCCGAGTTGATCGAGACCTTGTCGGCCCCGGCGTTCAGGAGGGCGCGGATGTCGTCGAGCGTGCGGATGCCGCCGCCGACGGTGAGCGGCATGAAGCAGACCTCGGCCGTCCGGCGGACGACGTCGAGGATGATCCCGCGGCCCTCGTGGCTGGCCGTGATATCGAGGAAGACCAGCTCGTCGGCCCCCTCGGCCTCATAGCGCGCGGCCACCTCGACCGGGTCGCCCGCGTCGCGGAGGTGGACGAAGTTCGTCCCCTTGACCACGCGCCCGCGGTCGACGTCCAGGCAGGGGACAATGCGCTTGGCCAGCATCGTGGTGTCGGCTTCCGTGGCTCGGCGGCGAGGGGCTGGCGGCGGGGCGATTGGGAGGATCGGCCACCATCACTCTCCTAATCTTAGCGGGGAGGTCGCGCGGACTCTAGACACTACGCGGCGAAACCCAAGCCCCCCCGGGGCCGACGGGCGGCTCCGCGACCCCCGGATTCGAAGGACGCGGCGGCCTCGACCCTCGTCGATGCGAGATGGGTCCTTGGCACGCCGGTCGCCGTCGGTCCGAACTCCGAAACCCGGCCCGGTCGCGCCGAGCGCCTCACGGGGCGACGCCCGGGTTCGGTCGGCGGGTCCTGGGTTCGGTCGGCGTCAGTCCCGGTCGACGCGGGGTCGACGTCACGCGACCCGGCCGCCGGTGACTGTGGGCCCGCACGAGGCCGCACGAAGGTGAACGAAAGGCGTACGCTCGGGTTCGGTCGGCGCAGGGCCCGGGTCCGGTCGGGGCCGGGCGCCGGGTTCGCTCGGGGCCGGTGCCCCCCGTCAGAACTGGTCGGCGCTCAGCACCTCGCCGCCGCTGCGGGTCGAGAGCGCCTGGCGCCGGACAACGTGCGGCGGCCCAGGGGCAAGATGGCCGCGAGCGCGGCGAAGGGGACGGCCGCGAGCTCGCGCGAGGCCGCGACCTCGCCCAGGCCCGCCGCTTCAAGCGCGCGGCGGGCCCGGCGATTGGCGAGGAGCTCGATCGTCAGGAGCGCGAGGGCGAGCACCGCCGAGGCCGCGACCAGAAGCGAGCCCCAGAGGGCCAACCGCGCCACGACGAAGATGAGGCCCGAGGCCACGGCGATCCACCCCGCCGTCGCGGTCCACGCGATCGCAAAGACGAGCGACTCCCGAAGCGCCGCCGCCTCCCGGGGGCCAACCGCATGCCCCGCCTCGTGCGCCGCCACCGCCAGAGCCGTGCGAGAGCGCCCGTCGGAGACCGATGGCGATAGCCGCAACTCGCGCCGCGCGGGGTCGTAGAAGTTGGCCAGCGGGCCCCGGCCCGGCACGATCGTCACACCCTCGACGCCCGGTGCCGCGAGGATTGCCGCGGCCGCCTCCGATCCCGTCGTCGCCAAGGCCGCGCTCGATGACCCGCGCCGGATCGCCCGGAGGCGGACCCATCCCCACAGCCCGACCGCCAGCGCGAGGGCGAGCACCGGCAGCGCCGCCGCGACGGGGTCGGGTCGGACGAAGTCCTTCCGCGAGGGCTCGGGCCAGGCGAGCGACGGGCCGTCGGCGGCCACCGTCCGGTGGTAGACGCGGACGGATTCGCCCGGGTAGACGAGCTCGAAGCCCTGCGCGGCGAAGATCTGCGGGTCGAGGTCGCGGGGCGGGACAAAGGCCCAGCGGATCGCCGGCGCGAGCCTCGGGAAGCCGGGAGGGCGGTTGATGTCCAGGACGTAGCTGTAGAGGTAGGCCCGCGACGACAGCGGCGCCGAGACCTCGTACGCGGCGAGCACACCGTCGCCCGGCTCGACGCGGTCGATCCACGAGCGGATGGCGGCGGCCTCCCCGGCCGGGATCGCGGCCGCGACCCGATCGAGCCGCGAGACGACCTCGTAGCGCGCCGCCAGGAGACCTGCGGCGGCGGCGAGCCAGAGGACCGCGAGCGCGAGCCCGCCGCGGCGTCGCCGGAGGAGCCAGCCGCCGACTCGCACGAACCCGACCACGCCGGCGGCGAGGATCAGCGCCGCGGCCGGCGCGGTGTAGCGGACGAGGTGCCAGAGCGGCGTCGCGAGCATGGCCTCGGACCAGCGTCCGCGCGAGGCCTCGTATACCCAGAGGATGGCCGGGATCGCCAGCCGCGGCGCCGCCAGCGCGAGCAGGCACCACGGGCCGAGGCCGAGCGCGAGCAGCTCGAGGGCCGCGGCGGCCTGGTCGGTCGGGGCAGGCGCCTCGCCGCCGAACTGCCGCATGTACGACCAGGGGATCAGGTGCGAGACGGCGAGCGACTCGAACGCGAAGTACACGAGCAGCATCCACGCGAAGCCGAGCGTGACCATCGCCAGCGACCAGCGGTACGTCCGCCCGACATCCTCCGGCACTCGCGGCGGGACGATCGCCAGGCAGGCGACGAGCAGGGCATATTCCTCTCGGCACGCGAGCATCCCGGCGATGCCGAAGGCCGTCAGGCCCGGCCGGCGGCCGCGGTAGCCGTCGATCGTCCAGACGATGAACGGCAGCGCCAGCTCCATCTCGCGGTAGTCGTTCCACGCGAGCGGCCAGAGCTGGGGCGTCAGCGGCACGAGCAGCGCCGCCAGGAGCGCGAGCCGCGTCGAGCCCGATTCGGACCGGGCCAGGCCGAACGCCGCCGGGACGACGCACCAGATCAGCGCGTTCTGGACGACGATCAGCGTCGCGGGCCCGGGGGCGAGGGCGTAGATCGGCAGGATCAGCAGGCGGATCGGGTCGAGGTGCGTGTGCACCCAGACCGACGGGCCCTCGATCGCCCAGAAGTTGACGGGGCGGACGGAGAGGATGCCGTCGCCAAAGGCGAGCGCCCAGAACCACTGGTTGTTCCACGCGAGGTCCCACGGCCAGGCGCTGCGGAACTCGCGGTAGAGGGCCAGCGACTGGACCGAGGTCAGCGTCGCGAGCCCGGCGGCCAGCCCCCAGACGGCCAGCCACGGCAGGAGGCGACGGATCATGGCGGACGTCATCCCGGTCGAGGCGTCGTGGTCGGCCCCGGCGGATTCTAGCGGGCCCGGCCCCAGGCGTCCACGACGGGGCCGGGCGCGGAGTTCAGTATGGGGGCGACGCGCCGCGTCAGTACGAGAGCTGCTGGAGCTTGCTCACCGTCACCGACGACGTGCTGTTCCCCGGTGCGCTGGTCAGGGTGAAGGTCAGGGTGTGCTTGATATCGCCGTTGGGGTCGGCGATGCTGATCGTCCCAAGGCCCGACGGCGAGAGCAGGTCCACGGGCTCCATGACGAAGCCGACGTACGTGTTGCCGATGTAGCTGTCGATCGTGATCGTCAGCTCGTCGCCGGGGGCGTAGTTCGCGAAGTTGTACGCGAACGTGACCCCCTGGATCCCGTGGTCGCCGAAGAACGAGTTCGAGGTCTTAAACGTGCCCGCGTACGACACGGACGTTCCGCCCTGCTGCATCAGCGTGACGGAAGCCCCGGGGCCGGAGTTCGACACGCTCACGCCCGAGCCGCCCGAGTTCTGGAAGGTGATCGGGTTGAAGGTCGGGGTCGGCGAGGGGAGCGAGGCCGACGCGAGGACGAACTGCGTCGACTGCTGGGCGCTGGTCCACGTCTGCTTGTAGCCGGGCGAGAGGCTCGCCGGAGGATTGCTCGGGCCCGAGTTGCCGCTGATCAGCGGCGACCAGAGCGCGCCGACCTTGGCGCCGTAGGTGATATTCGGCCACGCCGAGCCGGCGTACCACTGCGCCGAGTACGAGTGCTTGTCGCCGGGGTCGTCGAACGAGTAGACGAGCGGGTTCAGCTTCACGTCGACGACGTTCCCGAGGTTCGAAGGCGTGTACGCGATCTGGCTGTACGGCTCGTCAAAGTAGGAGATGTAGTTGTCGACGAAGGTCCCGTTCGAGTCGGCGCGGTTGACGGTGAGGTTCTGGAGGAAGTACCAGTTGTAGTTGGCGGCGCCGTCGCCGGCGACGGTCTCGCCGAGGGTCGAGCCGTTGTCCTCGGGCGAGTCGAGGATCGTGAGCTGGTTGACGTGAATCGGGCTGGCCTGCGTCAAGGCGCCGGCCGCGACGGTCGCGACCTTCGAGCCGTAGCTGTGGCCGATGATCTGGAGCTTGCCCGTGAAGTCGGGCCCGATCGCCTGCGAGAGGCCCAGTGCCAGCCGCTCGCCGTTGAGCTCGGTCCTGGCCCCGGCGACCGACGCGTTCTCGGGGATGCCGAGCGAGCTGGTGGCCGTCGCCGACTCGTCGATCCAGCTATAGGCGAGCACCGCGGCGTTCGGATCCATCCAGGCGAGCGTCTCGGCCAGGCCCGTCGGGTTGACGACGACGCCGTTGACGGTGTTACCGTCGAGCAGGAAGTTCGAGTCGGGCGAAAGGCCGCCGGAGATCGTCGGGTCGTAGCCGAGCTGGGTCGGGAAGGTGTTCCACCAGAGCAGCGTCTGCCCCTTGGCGGCCGCGGCGTTGACCCAGTTCAGGTAGCCGGGCGCCCAGCCGTGAACGATCACGTAGACGTCCTTGCCGGCCAGCCTCGAGTCGTCGGGATTGACCGTCACGAACTGGCCGGTCGACTTGTCGTAATACCCGAGCCGCTGGAGCGGCGTCAGCGCCGCGGGCAAGGGCGCGTTCGGGGTGCCGCCGAAGCCTGGGGTGGCCGCCTCGGTCAGCGACGAGGTGGCCGCCAACGAGCCGCCCGGGGTCGAGGGCACGGAGTAGAGGACCGTCGGCGTGCCGTCGAGCGTGGCGCCGATGCCGGCGCTATTGAGCACGACCGCACTGCCTCCCGACGCGGGGGCCAGCGCGATGTCATCCGTGCCGGAGTTGCTCGAGTCGACCGCCGCGACGCCGGCCCCGTTCGCGTATCCCCGGCCGGCGATCGTGAAGCTCGCGATCGGCGACGACGCCACGCCCGGGAAGACCGCGACCTCGGCCCCCCGCGCGAGGCCCGGCGGCGAGGCCTGCGCGATGACGAGGTCGGGCGCCCCGGTCCCGGTGAAGTTGCCTACGGCGATCGACGCACCCCCGCGCGGGGCGTAGAAGCTGGCCTTGTAGTCGGCCAGCGTCGAGACGGTCGCCGGGTCGAATACCTTGACCTCGGGCACCCCGGCCGCGTTGACCGTGGCGATGTCGGCGTGGCCGGACTGGTTCAGGTCGCCGACCGCGACCCGCACGCCGCCGCGGAGATTCTTCCCGTAGGCGAGGAACGACCCCAGCGGCGTCCCGGTCGGGCTGTAGACCGAGACCCACGGCTGGCCCTGGCCGTAGGAGACGACGATGTCGGCCTGCCCGTTGCCCGTCACGTCGCCGGTGGCAACGGAGACCGGGCCGCGGTACGCCGCCGACGCCACCGGGAACTTGGCCAGGAGGGCCCCGGTGACCCCGCTGAAGATCTCGGCCGTCGGCAAGGCTCCCGCGCCGTTCACGGTGATGATGTCCGGCGCGCCCTTGCCGGTCACGTCACCGACCGCGACCTGCACCCCGCCCCGGAACGACGCCGGATATGGCTGGAAGTCGTAGAGGAGTTTTCCTGTCCCGGCGTCGTAGACGTCGACCACCGGCGGCTGCCCCGGCCCCGCGCCGGTCGCGACGATCCCCGCGAGCAAGGCCCTCTCCTCGAGGATCAGCAGATCCGGCCGCTGCCGGCGCGTCCCGCGTCGCCCGCGTGCGTTCCGCCGCCGCGCGTTCGTTTCGCCCGGGATTCTGGTCGTGGCGGAGAGGGTCTCGCGGCGCATGCGTCGCTCCTCGATGACGATTGGGCCTGTTGGATGCGGCTTGAGATCTTTCCGGGAATTGAGGGCTCCGTTAATTTAGGTAGTTTCTACAATCTACGCAAGATGGCAGAAATAGAAAAAGCCACCGGGAGCTCGGTGGCTTGACGTGGAGACGATTTGTTGCGGGCGTGCGGTCTCAGCGATCCCGCGAGTCGGCGCGGACGCGGCGGATCGACTGGCGGACGAACGACACGACGCCGCCGCCGGTGAGCATGCCCGCGAGGTAGGCGATGACGGCCAGCAGCGCGAGCGGGAGGGTCGCGCTCACGTTGAACAGGCGGACGGTGACCGCCTGGGTATTCTGCACGGCGAAGGCGACGAGGACGACGAGAAACGCGATCAGGACCGCGGCGACGACGTAGCGCATGGGTCACCCCACCGGGAGGAGGCCGGGATGGCGAAGTTGCGCGGGAGGCCGGTCAGTCGAGCGAGGTCGGCGGGACGAACAGCCCCTTGACCCGGCGGGCCGAGACCGACTTCGCCATGCCGTCCTTCTTGACCCGGTCGGTCGGCAGCAGGTCGCCGATCGCGGCCAGCCTCTTGAGCTCGCGCCCCGTCACGGGGCCCCGCATGTCGCCGCCGAGCCGGGCGAAGAACCATTGGGTAGGCATTGGTCCATCCTGAATGTCAAGTTTGGTTGAGATTTAAGTCCATTTGATTTGAAAATACCCAGGCGGACGGGGGGCCGCAATGGGGCGGTGGCTCGGTGGGGTCGGCCGGGGGGAATGCGGAGTACCCTTCCAGGACCACCCATCACGTCCCAACAATCTCCACCACCCTCGGACACTCGGGCAACGACTCCAGAAACATCCGCCCATACGGCTTCGTCAGCACCCGCGGGTCGAGGATCGCCACGATTCCCCGGTCCGACCGCGAGCGGATGAGCCGGCCGAAGCCTTGTTTCAATTTCAACACCGCCTGCGGGAGCTGGTAGTCGCGGAACGGCACGCCGCCGCGGCGCTTGATCTCTTCCAGCCGCGCCTCCAGCAAGGGATGGTCGGGCACGCTGAACGGCAGGCGGACGATGATGACGTTCGAGAGTGCCTCGCCGGGGACGTCGACCCCTTGCCAGAAGCTCTCGGCGCCGAAGATCACGCTGTCGACGTCGAGCTTGAACGCCTCGATCATCTTCGACCGCGGCATGCCCTCGCCCTGGGAGAAGAGGCGAATGTTCCGCTCCGCAAACCACGGGGCCAGCACGCGCGAGGCCGCTTCGAGCATCCGGTACGACGTGAACAGGACGAAGGCGCGGCCGCCGGTCTTTTCGAGGTAGTGCGGGATCGCGCGGATGGCCGCGGCCTCGAAGTCGCGGGGCTCGGTCGAGGGGTCGGGAAGGTTGCGCGGGACGTGGATCGTGACCTGATTCGGGTAGTCGAACGGGCTGCCGAGCTGGAGCGACTCGCACTTCGTCAGGCCGAGCATGCCCTTGGCGAACGCGAAGCTCGCGGGCTTGCCGACGGCGAGCGTGGCCGAGGTGAGGATGCACGTCGGGACGCGGTCGAACAGGTCCCGGCGGAGGATCGGGCCGACGTCGATCGGCGCGGCGGCGAGCGTCAGCCGCTCGCGGCCGCCCGAGGCCTGCGTCTCGACCCAGTAGACGGTGTCCGCCGTCCGCTGTTCGAGCCAATCGGTGACGCCCGCGGCCAGCGCCTCGCACTTGTCGGCGGCCGAGGCGAGCTCGACACGCTCCTCGTCCTCGTCGAGCGCCTCGGCCTCGCGAGCGATGAGCGTGGCGAGCTTGCGGAGCTCCTCGCCGAGCGAATCGGCAACATCGACCGGGTTCCGGAGCCGGCCGTTCGCCGACCCCCGGCGGCGGACCTGGTCGGCCACGCCCGCGAAGAAGTCCTCGGCCGCCGACCGGGCGAGCTGGAGCTGGGCGATCGCCGCGGGCAGATCATAGAAGGCGAGCAGGCCCTTGTGGGTCCGGGGGTGATAGAGGCGACCGAGCAGATACTCCACACCGTTCTGCGCGACCCGCAACCCGAGGTGCTCGGCCGCGACGCCCTCGACGGTGTGGGCCTCGTCGAAGATGGCGACGTCGTACTCGGGCAGGAGGTTCGCCCCCCGGCCTCGGAGGGCGAGGTCCGTCATGAACAGGGCGTGATTGACGACGAGCAGGTTCGCCGAGTTCATCCGACGGCGGGCGGCGAAGTAGAAGCAGTCCTTGTACGTGCGGCACTTCTTGCCCAGGCAGTTGCCGTGGTCGCTCTGCACGGCCTCCCAGACGGGGGCGGGGACGCGGAAGTCGAGGTCGGAGCGGCTGCCGTCGTCGGTCCGGCCGGCCCAGAGCCTCACCGCGGAGAGGGCGTCGAAGTCCTCGGGTTTGGTGAACAGGCCGCCGGCCTTCATGCCCGCGCCTTCGAGGCGCCGGAGGCTGATGTAATTGCCCCGCCCCTTCACCAGCGCCGCCGTGAACTCCTGCGGCATGACGGCGCGGAGGAACGGCAGGTCCTTGTGGAGCAGTTGCTCCTGCAGGCTGATCGTGTGGGTCGAGACGACGACCTTCTTGCCCGACTCGACCGCCGCGCCGATCGCCGGGACGAGGTAGGCGAAGCTCTTGCCGACGCCCGTGCCGGCCTCGACCAGCAGGTGGTGCTTCTCCTCGATCGCGCGCGAGACGGCGGCGGCCATCGCGAGCTGCTCGGGCCGCGACTCGTAGGTCGCGAGCCGCCGCGCGATGGAGCCGCCGGGGCCGAGGATCGCGATGGGGTCGAAGGGGTCCATCCGCGCTTCTCGCATCGCCGCTCGAGTCGGCGCTTCAGCCATCGCTCGAGAACTGTCAATTCATCGGTCCGCGACATTGTGCTGCGCAGGATCGGCGGCACTACCGGGCGGGGAGGTCGGCCGTCGGCTCGGGAGCGGGCAGACGCCTTCGCTCCCGAGGCGCGGGTCGGGAGCGGTGCCTCGAACTGCTTGAGAACCGTCCAGTCGATCGCGGATCTACTCGGACGGCGACCCTGAGCCCCGGAACCGTCGGAGTGTCATCTCGTCGCCACCATTCGCCGCGGAGTTCCAGGATGTCGAGGAACGAATCTCATCGGCATCGCTATCGCCGGCGAGGCGGTTCGCCCTCGAGCAGCACTCGGCCATCGCGGCAGCGTCAGCCGTAGTAGCAGCATGCCTTCGGTCCCCGAGCTCATCGCAGGGCCTCGAAAGACTGCAGGGCCGATTCTCCCGGACGATGGCCTGGGCCTCGGAGGAGGGACTTTCCGAGGAAGATCCGGCTCGCCCTTGCTATCCGGCCGGATCGAGGACGGGGATCCCTCGGCCCCGAGGAGCCGCGAGGTCCGACGTCGTGCGAAGGCCGCGCATCATCACGGTGCTCCCTCGCCCGCCTCGCGACGCCTGGCCGCGATGGGCCGGGGAGCCACTCCGGCATGGGCGTGGAGCAACGAGCTGAGGATCACGCCCTGTGGATCGACCCCTCGGTCGGGCTCGACGCCGTCGCGTAGAGCTTCTTCGCGATCCGCCCCGCGCCCGCGGCGAGCCGGCCGGCCTCGACGGCCAGTCGCATCGCGTGGGCCATCCGGAGCGGGTCGGCCGCGCCGGCGATGCCGGTGTTCAGCAGCACGCCGTCGCAGCCCAGCTCCATCGCGATCGCCACGTCGCTCGCCGTGCCGACGCCCGCGTCGACGATCACGGGATACGTCGGGTCGTCGGCCTTGAGGTCCTCGAGGATGATCCGGATGTTGTTCGGGTTCAGCACGCCCTGCCCGCTGCCGATCGGACTGCCGGCGGGCATGACGCTCGCCGCGCCCTCGGCCTTGAGCCGGCGGGCCATGACCGGGTCGTCGCTCGTGTAGCAGAGGACCTGGAAGCCCTCCTTGACGAGGACGCGCGGTCGCCTCGAGCGTGGCGACCGGGTCGGGCAGGAGCGTCCGGGTGTCGGCGAGGACCTCGAGCTTCACCCAGTCGGCGCCGGGGTTGTCCAGGCCCGAGGAGCAGCTCGCGGCCGAGCCGGGCCGTTCGCAGGGCCTCCTCGGCGCTGAAGCAGCCGGCGGTGTTGGGCAGGATCGTGTAGCGGCGCGGGTCGAGGAAGTCGAGCAGGTTCCGCCCCGACCTGTCGAAGAGCCGCTCGCGGCGCACGGCCACCGTGACGACCTCGCACCCCGAGGCGTCGAGGCAGTCGCGCATCAGCTCGAGCGTCGCGTACTTCCCCGTCCCGACGAGCAATCGGCTGCGGAATGAATGCGAGCCGATGACGAGCGGTTCGGCCTCGGCGATCCGCGACCGCCGACCCGCCGCCGACGATCGTGACGACCTCGAGCACGTCGCCCGGCGCCGACCGCGGTCGCCTCGTGCCGGGCACGGGGCACGAGCCCGCGGTTGACCTCGACCGCCACCTGCTCGGGCCGGACGCCCAGGTGGCGGAGCAGGTCCGCGACCGTCAGCGGCCCGGGAATCTCGCGGCGCTCGCCGTTGAGGGTGATCGTCACGGGAGGGTCGATCGGTTCGAGGGAGGCAGGGACGGAACGAACGTCCATCGTAAGGTTAGGCGGGCGGAGGATCAAGCTGAGGACGTGGCCGAAGCGGCGATCATGTAGCGATCGAGATAACCCCGCAGCTCGTCCCACGAGGCCGGCTGGCACCGGTAGCCGAGGTAGCCGTCGGGCCGGACCAGGGCCAGCGCCGAGCCGCGGGCGCCGAGGATTCGCCGGAGCGAGCCCTCCGGGTCGAGCCAGTCGGGCGAGGCTCCGCCGGGGGTGGCACCGCTGGCGATCACGTGGGCGCGGATCACACCGGGGTAGGTCGCCTCGGCCCTGCGGCCGATCTCCGCGAGGTCGGCGATGTGCGACGGGTCATCCGGCAGCAACAGGAGGTCGTGCTGGGGACCCCGGAGCAGGACGTGCAGCCGGCGCTCCTCGCCGGTCGCCGGCGAGCGGAACGTCCCGTCCGGCACGCGGTCGCCGGGCCTGAGGCCGCCGGTGGCCCAGGGGACGGACGACGACTCGCCGTTGAGCGGGCTGTGGGGGTAGTGGATCCCCAGCTCGGTCAAGTTCTTGAAGAAGGCGCGGGGGAACGCGGGCAGATGGCCGAGGGCGCTGGCGACCCGGTTGCGGAGGAACTGGGCGACGGGGTTACGGAGCGTGACGACTCGGGTCATCAGGGTCGCGTTGCGGAGGACCAGCTCGCCCACGGCCCCGCGCTCGGGCGTGTAGCTGTCGAGCAGAGACGCCCTCGCGCGGCCGGTTCCGACGAGGGCCAGCTTCCAGGCGAGGTTCCAGGTGTCCTGCATCCCGGTGTTCATCCCCTGCCCGCCCGCGGGGCTGTGGATGTGGGCGGCGTCGCCCGCGAGGAAGCAGCGGCCCTTGCGGTAGTCGGCCACCTTGCGCTCGTTGATCCGGAATCCCGCGAGCCAGTGGGCGTCGGAGAGCCTGACGCCGCCCGGCCCGCGTTCGTCGACGATGGCCTGGACCTCCTCGAGCGACGGGTCGCGGGGCTTGCCGTCGCCCTCGCGTGCGCCGAGGTCGGCGATGATCCGGCGCGGCCGTCGCCGAAGGGAAAGAAGGCGAGGGGGCCCTTCGGGTGCCAGAACAGGCTGATCGTGTCGTCGGGGAGGCCGTCCATCCGGCAATCGGCCAGGAGGAAGTCGTTGGGCTCCGCCTTGCCGGTGAATTCGAGACCCAGCCCGTGCCGCACGGCGCTATGCGCACCGTCGCAGCCGAGGAGGTAGTCGCAGCGCATGTCCTCCTCGAAGCCGTCGGCGCGGCGGAGTGTCGCGTCGACGCCTTCGCCCCGCTCGGCGAAGCGGACGAGCTCGACCGGCCGCTCGACCGGGACGCCGACCTCGCGGAGGTGCTCGGTCAAGAGTCGCTCGGTCTCGCTCTGCGGCAGGACGAGCGGCTTGGGATAGGCGGTGCCCTCGACGCCGGAGCCGAGGGCGACGGTCAGCAACAGGTGGCCGTTCCCGTAGAGCCGCATGCCGCTGGGAGTCCGCCCGTCGGCGAGGAAGCGGTCGACGATCCCCAGGTCGTCGAGCATCTCCAGCGACCGCGGCCAGAGAACCAGCGCCTTCGACGTCTCGCTCGGTTGCGGGGCCTTGTCGATGATCCGCGGCGCGAGCCCGTGCGCCGGAGGTGTGCGGCCATGGTCAGCCCGACGGGCCCGGCGCCCACGACGAGTACGCTGAGGGGAGCGGAAGGGGTCGGGGTGCTCACAAAGCCTCCGTCGATCCGGCTCTTCGGGGATTGGGCTCCGCCAGGCGTCTTCGACTTCCACGCCGAACGGCCGGCCCGCCCACCCTACGAAGACTCTCCCGGCGGGGGAAGAGCGCGCGCGCGCGGGCCCGGGGTTTTCGGTGGTATTCCGGGGCCGTCGGGGGTCCAATGGTGGCGATCCTCGCGTGGCGCTACCGCTGCATTCCTCGAGGCGGAGGGAATCCCGATGGAACCGAAGCTCGACGGTCCGAAATCCGGTCAGGGCGCGCTGGTGATCTCGATCTCGCTCGTGATCGCCTTCCTCGCGGCCAACCCCTTCGCCGACGCCGTGGGCCTGCCCCCGGTCGACGATCGGACCCCGCTGGCGGCGTTCTTTCGGGTGGTCGGCGGGGGCGTGGTCTTCTTCGCGGTCTTCACGTTCCTCAGGTTCCTCATCGGACTCGCGCGCGACGTGGTCGCGCGGCTCGGCTCATCCTCGGCGAGGCCGGACCGATGGGTCGCGCTGGCGAGCATCGTCTGCGGGACGATCTGCCTCCTCGCCGCGCTCCAGGGGGCGTTCGCCGCGACGCATGGGGGGAGCGTCTCGGTCGCGCCGACGATGACGTTCACGTCCGGTCCGGCGAACCCCGGGGGCTCGCTGAACATGCAGGCGACGAGCCAGACCTCGCCTGCGCTGACGCTCATCAGCCTGCTCACATTCCTCGCCGGCACCGGGCTGCTCGCCTTCGGCGTCTGGGGCAGCCTCAAGCCCGCGACGATCCTCGCGCCGATACCGCCGGCGGCCAAGCCCGAGGGCTGGGGCGAGCCCATGATCGACGCCGCGCGGGTGTGATTGGCGGTCGAGGCTCGTGTCGTCCGGGTCTCGGATTTAAGGAAGGCAGGAGCAACGGCCTCTATGTCCCGACCGCCGTCGCGACCTCTCGGCCGTCGCCGTCCGCGCGGCCGAAGACGTCGATGAGGATGTCGGTGATCTCGAGGCGGACGACGGGGCCGTCGAGCAGGGCCAGGAGGGTGTTCTGGATGTTCGTCGTGTACTTGTCGAGTTTCAGGTCGTTGATGCTGCGGACCCAGAACGGCTTCTGGAGGTCGGAGCCGATCCGGTCCAGCGCCAGGAGCGGGAACGCGACGGCCATCGTGATGAACGGGATGAACCAGACCCGCGCGTGGACCGGGTGGTAGAACTTGGGGATCAGGCCCAGGGGCAGGAGGACCAGGAAGATGAGCAAGAACCGGCGGATCTGGACCGAGAGGGCGCGCGGCATCGGCGTCGTGAGGATGCGCTCGCAGCCGCCGATGTGGTCGACGAGTAGGGCGCGCTCCTTGTCGGCCTGGATGTAGGCGAAACGGTCCATGCCCAGCCGGTCGACGCCCGTCTGCAGGATCCGCGCGAGCACGAGCGCGACGTGGGTCGGCATGTGCTGGGCCTCGGCGATCCGCTCGGCCTCGGTCTGGCCGACAAGCGCGGCGACCTCGGGCAGGGTCCGCTCGTCGCGGAGGCTCCGGCGGCAGACGTGGGCGAAGGCGATCGTCCAGCGGACGAGGGCCCGCCGCCACGCCGGGTCGGCCGGGCCGTAGGAGAGGCCGGCGATGGCCAGGCTCCGACACTGGTTGTTGATCCCGCCCCAGAGCCTGCGCGCCTCGTTCCAGCGGCCGAGGCCCTCGTTCAGCCGCTGGACGATCAGGAGGCTCAGGATGGCGCCGCCGACCTCGAAGGCCGAGACCTCGATGCCGATCGTGATGTCCTCGGGCGTAATGTACTCGATCAGGCACATGACCGCCGCGAGCACGCCGAAGAGGATCACGGTCGGCATGACGTTGAGCGTGGCCGAGTCGCGCACCGCCGCGGCCTCTTGCCAGAACGACGAGCGGGTGAATCGGGCGATCCGGATCATCAGGATGCGCATCGGCGCGGGGCTCCTCGGTGTCGCAATGATTCGGCCGGGTCGTCAGCCCAGCGGCAGGCCGCCCCGGGCGGGCAGGAAGGCGTCGAGCCGGCCGGCGAGCTCGACGGCGTTGGGGATCTCCTTGAAGCGTAGCACCGGCCCCGACAATTCGCCCAGCGCCTCGTCGTCGACCTTGAGCCGCTCCGAGATCGCCAGCAGGTACCGGGGCGGGCCGTGCCTGGGCAGGAGCCGCAGGAGTCGGTCGAGGCTCGAGCGCTTCCAGAATCCCACGACCTCGGCCAGCACGTCCAGTCCTGTACTTTTATGAACGAACCGATAGTCGGGAACCCAGACCCCCTCGCGGCCCAGCTCGACGAGGTCGGTGGCCTCGGAGACCTCCCACGCCGGCGCGACCTGGCGGAACCGCTCGACGAAGGCGGCGAGCTCGGGCGGCGTGTAGGTGCCCGTGTCCTGGTAGTGCGAGACGAGGCCGTCGTTCGGGTCGAGCCCGAAGCTCCGCGGCTCGCGCTTCGGGCCCCAGAGGACCTCGGCCACGACCCGGAAGTCGCGGCAGAGCAGCACGGCCGGCAGGAACAGGGCGAGCTGGAGCCCGTACTTGTTGGTGGCGCTGAAGAGGCTCATCGGGCCGTCGAGCCCGATCGAGAAGCCGTCGGCCATCGACCCCTCGACCTTGGCGACGAGCCGGTGGAACTTGATCTGCCGGAAGAGCTGGCGATACCGCGCCGGCTTCTCCCCCCGGACCTCGACCGTCACCCGCACCGACCGCAAGAGCACGGCCTGCGCCAGCGCCACGTTGTAGCGGTCGATCAGCCGCTCGGCCGAGAGGTCCTTGAAGTCGAGCAGGCGGTTCTCGTCCTTGAGGTCGGCGAAGAGCGACGCGGCGAGCTTCTCCGGCGCGAGCCCGAGCTTTCCGCCGACCTCGCGGAGGATCGCGTCGCGCTGGAAGGGCGTCCTGTGCTTCGGATCGCGGTTCGACCGCCTCGCCTCGGCCGCGGCGGTGAAGACGGCCTCGCGGACCGTCTCGGGCGCGACGTCGGCCACGACCTCGAACTCGGCGCGGTCCTCGAGCACCTTCGCCAATCCCCGGTGCGCGAGCGTCGCTAGCCCCTCGCCGACGAGCTCGTGGACCTCGGCCTCGATCTCGCCGCGCGTCCGCCCCTTCGCCTCGCGGAACAGCAGGAGCAGGCTCTCGGCGACCTCGAGCCACTCGGGGTTGTTCCGGTTCAGGTAGAGCGGGATGATCCGGCCCTTGGACTGGCGGACGCGGACGAGGTTGCCGGTGAGCATGGGCCAGAAATCCCGATCAGTCGAGCGGATAATTGTCCCATCGGCAGGCGGGGACGTAGCGAGAGATATGACCGACGTTCGTGGTGACGACCCGGACGTCCCGCCCGCCCCGGGCGGCGCGCCGCGCGATGGCGGCGAGGATGACGTCCGCGTCGAGAGACTGACGAGCGGCGGTGGGAAGGCCCTGCCTGCGGGCCTCGGCCCAAAGCTCCGCGGCGATCCGCATCACCTTCACGTCAATTCCCGCGATCCCGAGCCTCGCCGCGAGGTCGTCGAGCCAGGCGAGGGAATCGTCCCAGTGGACCGTCCCGGACCGCGCGCCTCGCCCGTTGCCCGCGAGACGCACCAATTCGCGACGGAGTTCATAATAACAAATGAGGGGGATTTTCACCTCAACGCCCGCGCGGAGGGTCCGGGCCAGCCAGTCCGCACATCGGCGGGCATCGGCTCCGCCTATGGGCGAAGAAAGGAGGCCGACGACCCCCGTGTCGAGGAGGCCGATCGACCTCACGGGAACAACTTCCGCGGCGACATCCGATTCTCATCCAGGCCCTTCTTCAACTGGGCGAGCATCTCCGCCTGGACCTCGGGGGGGACTTCCCTCGCCCTCCGTTCGATGAGCTCGATGACGGCTTCGACGTCGTCCCGGGCCGGGGGCTTGCCCTTCTTGGCGGGGACAGTTCTCGGCTTCTTGCTCATGCTCGGCTCCCCGTCGTCTTATCCTTCGAACTTGTCATTCGCCGCAACCTCATCGGCCGTCAACGGCCGGACCTCAACCTTGCGGATCGCCCCGGCCGATCGCCACGCCGAGAACCCTAGCGGCTGGTTCGGCCGGACCTCGATCCGCGTGCCGACCTCGCGGCCGTCGAGCTCGACGGCAAACACCGGCTTGTCGTCGACCCAGCCGCGGATCGCCCTGTCGGTCACGCGGACGCGGAAGCGATACCACGTCTTGTTCTCGTACTTCACGAACTTGGACGTCTCGTTCTCCGAGGCGTCGGCGCCGTTGAGGCTGGAGAGCCCCGTGATGGTCCCGCCCCAGCCGCCGTTGACGAATGTGACGAACGACTTGCCGACCGGAAACGTCGCCGCCGCGAAGAAGTCGCGGCCGTCGAGCCGCATGGCCTCATAGGAGAATTCGTAGTTCGTCGTCGGCAGGTCATTCCGCGTGGTCGTGACGCCCGAGACCGGCGAGCCCGCGGGCAGGACGATGGCGCCGTCCTCGACCTTCGCGGCCGGGGCGTTGCGGAAGCCGGCGTCCTTCCAGCCGTCGAGGGTCTTGCCGTCGAAGAGGGCTCGCTTGCCCTCGTCGGCCCCGAGCAGGATCGCGAACGACCCCGCGATGACAGCGCATCGAGCGAGCGGATGCATCTCAATCTCCTCCGTAGGCACTGTGCTGCCGCCGCCGGTTCGAGGTGAACTCCTCGACCGTCCCCCGCGTGATGACCTCGTAGAGGATCGCCTCCTTGTCGCCCGACTTCCGCAAGATCCGCCCGAGCCGCTGGACGTGCTCGCGGACCGAGCCCGATCCGCTGAGGATGATCGCGACGTTCGCCTCGGGGACGTTCACGCCCTCGTTGAGCACCTTCGACGTCGCCACGATCGGATAGACGCCCGAGTTGAACCGGAGCAGCACCTCCCGCCGTTCCTTCGTCTTCGTCTCGTGGGTGATGACCGGCACGAGGAACTGGCGGGCGATCGTGTAGACCGTGGCGTTGTCGTTCGTGAAGATGATCACGCGGTCGCTGGCGTGACGCTCGAGCAGGCGAGCGAGCACCTTCAGTTTCGCGGGCGCAGCCAGCGCCAGCTCGCGCTGAGCGCGATAGGCCAGATAGGCCTGCCGGCCCTCGGCCGAGCGGTGGGCGGCGAAGAGGAACTGGCCCCAGGCGCCGGGCGGCGCATGTCGATGCCGGTCGACGAGAGGAACTCGCGGTACTGGAGCCGGGCCGAGTCGTAGCGGAACCGCTCCTCGGGCGTCAGGTCGGCGTAGAGGGTCTCGATGCTGTAGTGGGCCAGGAACTGGCCGCGGAGCTGGGTGATCTCGCGGCGGTAGACGATCGGCCCGATCAGCTGGTCGAGCCGCTCGTGGGCGTTGTCGGCGCGCTCGGGCGTGGCCGTCAAACCCAGCCGGAACGGCGCGATCGAGCCGCGGGCGGCCAGGGCGTAGGTCTCGCCCGGAAGGTGGTGGCACTCGTCGAAGATGACCAGGCCGAACTTGTTGCCGAGCCGGTCGACGTTCTGGTACGCCGAGTCGTAGGTGGTGACGGTCAGTGGGTTGATCTCGTGATATCCGCCCCCGACGAGGCCGACTTCGGCCCCAAAGCAGCTCTTCAGCTCGTCGTACCACTGGTTCATCAGGTCGATCGTGGGCGTGACGACCAGGCTGGGCCGCTCGGCCGCGTGGATCGCCAGGTTGGCCAGGTGGGTCTTGCCCGTCCCCGTCGGCAGGACGACAACGCCCATCATCTTGGCGTCGACCCAGGCCTTGACCCCCTCCTCCTGGTGCGGGAACGCCTTCTTCTGGATCTGGATCGTCCAGGAGGCGGGGCGGTAGTCGCGGGCCTCGTCGACGTAGGCCACCTTTCTGTCGCGGAGGAACGAGACGATCGTCCGGTACCAGATCGCCTCCGCGCGGAGCTGCCGGGTCCGGTGGTCGTGGAGGACCCCGGGGATGCCGAGGGAATTGTCCTCGGCGAGCCCCTCGAGCACGAGCGACCCGCCGTCGAACCTGAGCCGGATTGTGCCGTCGCCGTTGCCCGAGCTCACCCGCTCTGCTCCCTGGAAGAGATCAGTCGCCCTCAGATTCTACTGCGCGGAACGGGTGGACAGCATCCCCGCCCATCTTCGCCGATTACTGGACAGAAGTGTACCTTGTTCGCGAGGCGGGGGCCGATTAACGTTCGGTGTAAGTATGTTCCGCAGCGGCGGGGCCGGCATCCCTCATCCGGGTTGCAACGCGGCGCGGGCGATGTCCGCCCGGGGCCGACCGCGGCCCGTCCCGATTCCTCCGCCGAGATCCGGCCATGAACGTACCCGGGCTGATCGCTTGCTTCGCCGTCGGTGCGGCGGTCGGGGGCCTGATTTCCTGGCTCGCCGTGCGGGCGCGGGCGGCGGTCGACTCGGAAAGGGCGCGGCGGGCCGATGACCTCGAGCGTCGGCTCGAGGCCGCGACGGCCGCGCAGAAAGACGCCGAGGTCGCCTGTGCCCGGCTCAACGAGACGATCGAGAGCGAGCGGCTGCACCACGCCGAGAAGCTCCGCACGCTCGAGGCGGCCGAGGCCCGGCTCACCGACTCCTTCAAGGCCCTCGCGGGCGACACGCTCCGGGACGCCAACCAGCGGTTCCTCGACCTGGCGAAGGCCGAGTTCGGCCGGCTCCACGAGGCGTCCAAGGGCGACCTGGAGAAGCGCCAGCAGGCCGTGGGCGAGCTGGTCAAGCCCGTGCAGGAGACGCTGAAGAAGTTCGAGGAGAACGTCCGGAAGCTCGAGGAGACGCGGGTCGGGGCCTACGAGGGGATCAAGGAGCACATCAAGAACCTCTCCGAGGCCCAGCAGCGCTGGCAGGTCGAGGCGGCGAACCTGTCGAAGGCGATGCGGAACCCGAACGCCCGCGGCCGGTGGGGCGAGATCCAGCTCCGCCGCGTCGTCGAGATGGCCGGCATGCAGGAGCACTGCGACTTCCAGGAACAGCCGACCTTCGCCGGCGCCGACGGCATGCTCCGCCCCGACATGCTCGTCCGCCTGCCCGGACGCCGCCAGGTCGTCGTCGACGCCAAGGCGCCGCTGATGGCCTACCTCGAGGCCGTCGAGTGCCAGGACGACGAGCAGGGCCTGATCAAGCTGAAGCAGCACGCCCAGCACATCCGCAACCACGTCGCGGCGCTGGCGAAGAAGAGCTACTGGGACCAGTTCGACCAGGCCCCCGAGTTCGTCATCCTCTTCCTGCCCGGCGAGATCTTCTTCAACGCCGCCGTCAGCCATGACCCCGAGCTGATCCAGTCGGCGATCGAGCAGCGCGTCCTGCTCTCGACCCCGACGACGCTGATCGCCCTGCTCAAGGCCATCGCCTTCGGCTGGCGGCAGGAGAAGCTCGAGGAGAACTCGCTGGAGATCAGTCGGATCGGCAAGGAACTGTACGAGCGGATCTCGATCGTCGGCTCCCACATGGCGAGGGTCGGCGGCAGCCTCGGATCGGCCGTGAAGGCGTACAACGACGCGGTCGGCTCGCTCGAGAGCCGCCTGCTGGTCTCGGCCCGCCGGCTGAAGGACTGCGGCGTCGCTTCAGGCGACGGCGAGCTCAAGACGCCCGACGTCATCGACCACGCCAGCAAGCCGCTGACCGCCCCCGAGTTCGCGGCCGCGGCGGCCGAGGAAGCCAGCACCCTGAGGGTGACGCGGCCCGCCTAGCCCGGATTCACGCCAGGTGCCGCTCGACCTCGGGCAGGAGCGCGGCGAAGTCGAGCCGGTTGGGGCACGCCGCGCGGGCGGCCTCGAGGTCGGCGCCGGCCCAGTCGCGGGCCGCGTCGGTCAGCGCGGCGTACTGGCGCCGCGCGTCGGAGCGGTCGCCCAGGTGCTCGTGGTAGGTGAGGAAGCGGGTGAGGTTGCCCAGCTCGGCCTTGGTGCCGGCGGCGATCGAGCAGCGGCCGTCGCAGTCGGCGCAGAGGGTCTGGCCGTGGTCGATGGCGGCGTCGCGGAGGGCACGGATGTCGGCGACCTTCAGCGGCTCGAAGCGGCGGGCGGCGTCCATGTTCTCGCGGAGCTGGTCCGAGTTCCGCATCGAGATGCACGAGGCCGTGATCCGGTCGTCGGTCCAGATCGCGTGCAGCAGGCCCTGCCACGGCGAGAGGTTCCGCTCCTTGAGCGTTTTGACCCGCTCCTTGACCTCGGCGATGATGTCCCGCGTGTTGCCCTGGAACTTGCCGGCGACCTGCTTCATCGAGATCAGGCCGACGCCCTTCTCGTGGGCGAGGTCGAGGGCCTTGTTCAGCGGCGAGTCCTTCTCGAGCCACGGGGCGTACTGGACCATGATCGCGTCGACCACGCCCTCCTTCGCCGCGGCCTCGATGATGGCGTGGCGCTCGCGATGGTGGGTCGAGAAGCCGATGAACCGGGCCTTGCCCGAGCTGCGGATCGCGTCGGCCGCCTTGCGGAACTCGGGGTCCTTCAGGAGCTTGATCGCGCCGTCGGCGCCGTGGTCGTCGCCCAGGCCGTGGATGAAGAAGAGGTCGATGTGGTCGATGTTGAGCGCCTTGAGCCGGTCGTCGACCATCGGCGCCATCTGCGCGGGCGTGCGGGGCGAGTCCTTCGTGACGAGGAAGATCTCCTTGCGGACCTCAGGCGCCGCCTCGAACCAGCGCTTGAAGTGGATCTCGGTGCCGTAGACCTTGGCCGTGTCGAACGTGCGGATGCCGCCGGCGAAGGCGAGGCGGAGGATCTGCGGCGCAGCTGTCGCGAACGGCGCCCGGCCTCGAGCATCGTGATCTCGACGCCGGTCTTGCCGAGCTTGCGGCGGGGGATCGGCGGCTTCTTGTCGGCGGCGTCCTGGGCCTTCACCCCGGACGAAAGCGCCAGGGCCGAGGCCGTCGCCGCGGCGCCGGCCTGGAGGAACGTGCGGCGGTCGGTCGCGTCCGGCATGGGGCTCGGCTCCTCGGTCGAGGAATGGGGGAGTGGACGATCCAGGGATAAGAGCGTCATCCGCGGGCCCGACGGCCGGGCTCGCCGATTCTCTTATACCCGATCGCTCCCCCGTGCGGACGGGGCCACTTCCCGGCGTCGCTGCTCGAGCTCTCAGGCCTTGGGCGTCGAGCCGAGGACGACGTCGCCGCGGGCCGCCAGCTCGCCGAGCTTCGAGTCGGTGAGCGGGGCGAAGTCGAGCGTCACCGAGTCGCGGGCCTTCGGGTCGCGCAGGCTCCGGTAGATGCCGTCGCGGTTGTTGTTCGGGTGGCCCTTCACGTAGAACTGCGTCGTCAGCAGCTCGTGGCCGTTCTTCGAGACCTTGACGTGGATGTGCGGCGTCCGGCCCGGGTACGGCACCGGCTTGATCGTCCGGAAGTAGTATTCGCCGGTCGAGCCGGTGAGGAACCGGCCGTAGCCCTGGAAGTTCGTGTCGCGCTTCTTGCGGTCGGAGTCGGCCGTGTGGAGGTAGACGGCCTTGGCGTCGACCTGCCAGATCTCGACCTCGACGTTGCGGAGCGGCTCGCCCGACGGGCCGAGGATCTTGCCCGAGAGGTGGGTGATCTCGCCGACGGCCGGGCGTCAGGTTGTCGTTGACGATGATCAGGTCGTTGTCGGTGTCGAGCGGGAGCTTGTTCGGATAGAACGGCCCCTCGGTCTGGGCGGGCGTGCGGACGAGCTCGTCGGCGAACGCCCCCCGCGTCGTGAACGCGGCGGCCCCGAGGCCGAGCGCGGCCGAGCCCAGGAACGTGCGGCGGGACAGGATCTGGATCATCGCTCGGACTCCCTGCGTCGGGGAAAGGATCGGAGGGGGCTTGTTCATCCAGGGTAGCAGGACGGTGGGGCCTCGGGCCAGCGCGAGGGCCTTCCTCCGAATAACGCGAATCGGCGTCATCGGAGACTGATCGGGCCGGGAATTCCGACGCCGACGCCGTCCCGTTCGCCGTCAGAGCCCGTCCAGCAGCCGCCGATTCCGCGAGATCTGGAAGTGGCACAGGGCCACCGCACACGCATCGGCGACGTCGTGCGGCTCGGGCAGGGCGTCGAGCCCCAGCTCGGTCCGGATAGCGTGCTGCATCTGCTCCTTGGGCGCGCGGCCGCTGCCGGTGAGTGTCTTCTTGATCCGCGCGGCCGCGTAGCCCGACACCGGCACCCCCCGCAGCGCCGCCGCCAGCACGATCACGCCGCGCGCGTGGGCCATCAGGATCGCCGTCCGCGGGTGCCGGGCGTGGCTGTGGACCTGCTCGAGCGCCAGGGCCGACGGCTCGAACGCGTCGAGGACCTCGAGCACGCCCTCGTGGATCACCTTGAGCCGCCCGTCCATCGTCTTCGCGCTGCCGCCCCTGGCCCGGAGTACCCCCGCCTCGACCACGAACGGCCCGGAGCGCGCCGGCTCGACGACCGCGTAGCCCGTCACCCCCAGGCCCGGGTCGATGCCGAGCACCCGGCCGTCCGTCATCCTGTCGGGAGCCTCGTCGCCCCGCCCCGATCGCCGCGCCGCCGTCGCCATCCGAGGGCCCTCCGTGGACCGGTTCCGAATCCCGGCGTATCCTACCACATCCCGCCGCGTTGTCTTCACGCCGATCGGATCGATCGGCCCATGAATGGAGAGGTCACCATGAAGTCGGCCCTCGCACTCTCGCTCGCGACCCTGGTAACGCTCGGCGCTGCGGGCCTCCAGGACGGCGGATACAAGATGGCCGACGGGCGGATCTGCCCGCTCACCGGGTCGGCGACGACGGCGAAGCTCAAGACCCTCGACCACGACAAGAACCGCTCGGCCGAGCCGTCGGTCGACGACATCGACACCGACGTCACCCTCGCCGCGATGCTCGCCCCGGGCGACGACGAGTCGCGGTTCGACGGCAAGCGCACGGCGCGGGTCGTGGGCTTCGTCACCAAGGTGAAGGCCGGCGGCGCCGAGTCGTGCAACTGCAAGGCCGCCGACCCCGTCGACCGCGACACGCACATCGAGCTCGCCCTGGCCGCCGACGCCCCCCAGAACCAGCGGGTCGTCGCCGAGGTGACGCCCCGGCTCCGCCTCAAGACGAAGAGCAACCCCCGCGAGGAGCTGCCGAACGACTGGACCACGAAGGCCCTGCAATCGCACGCGGTCGGGGGCGTCGCGGGCCACTGGGTCGAGGTCACGGGCTGGCTCCTCTTCGACGTCGTCCACGTCGACGTCGCCGAGAACACGAACCCGGGCCACTCGGGCAACGAGCGGGCGACGTGCTGGGAGATCCACCCGATCACCGACATCCGCATCCTCGAAGGCCCGCCCGAGAACACGCCGATGCTCGCCCCCGTCGCCCTCCGCCAGATGCAGCAGGCCCACGCCTCCCAGGCCGCCCGCGACCCCGCGCGGAAGCAGGCGATCGAGGCCCGGATCAAGGAGAGCCGCGAGCTCTATGCGGAGGATCGGGACGGAGAGCGGCCGAAGTAGTCCTCGGCTAAGGATCGACGTTCGGATTGCCCGAGCTTTGTTAGAATGGAGCACTCATCCCGCCGGAGGACGGTGCCATGCCCCCGACCGCTGAAGAAGTCCTGACCGCCGCGCTCGACCTGCCCGATGAGGATCGCCTGCAGGTCGTCGAGGCGCTGATCGCCTCGTTCGAAGCGGCTGGTTGTCCCCCCTTCGACGAGACATGGCGCGAGGTCATCCGCCGCCGCTCGGCCGAGCTGCGATCCGGACAGGTCACGCCCATCCCGTGGGGGGACGTCAAGCGACAGGCGCGGGAGTCGGCCGGTGCCTGAGGTCCATTTCCATCCGGAGGCCAGGGACGATTATCGCGAGGCGCTGGCGTGGTATCGCGATCGAAGCCCTCGCGCGGCGGATCGATTCGAAGGCGAGGTCGAGCGCGTCCTGGATCTGGTCTCGACCAGACCGACGATGTTCCCGACCTACGACGACGACCGCCGCTTCGCGATGCTGCATCGGTTCCCCTACAGCCTTGTCTATGAGGTTCAGGCGGGTCGGATCTTCGTCATCGCCGTGGCGCACTCGCGTCGGTCGGCGGGCTACTGGCAGGGGCGGAGCTGACGCAACCAGGGTGCAGACCGTGGATCTCATCCGTCGACCCGCCACGACGTCCCCCCCGGCCGATCCTCCAGCGTGACCCCCAGCCCCGAGAGCCGCTGGCGGATCGCGTCGGCAAGCCGGAAGTTCTTCTCCTTGCGGAGGTCGGCGCGAAGCTCGATCAGCAGCTCGACCAGCGGTCCGGTCAGACTATCCCCGCCGGCCTTCACTTCCACCGGATGCCGGAACAACCCGAGGATCGACGACAGCTCCTTGAGCACGACCATCCCCTCGCGGAAGGTCGCCAGCGACGCGCCGTCTCGTCCCTCTTCAAGCCGAGCGGCGTCGGCGAAGCGGTTCAACGCCCGGGCCAGCTCGTAGAGGTCGCCCAGGGCGCCGCCGGTGTTGAAGTCGTCGTCCATCGCGTCGAGGAACCGGCCGCGGAGGGCGATGACCTCCTCCGAGGCCAGTGCCGCGTGGGCGTCGCCCTCGGCGCGGGTCCTGGGCACATCCGCCAGGGCGAAGAAGCTCGTGCCGGCGATCCGCTCGAAGCGTTCGAAGAGCTTGTGGAAGGCTTGCAGCCCCTTCGCCAATTCCTCGAGCCGGCCCGTGCCGTAGTCGATCGGCCTGCGATAGTGACTTGAGAGGAACAGCGCGCGAAGCGTATCCGGGTCGTGCTCGGCGAGCAGGTCGCGCATCAGGACGACCGTGTCCGGGTCGCTCTTGGAGATCTTCTTGCCGCCCTTGGTCAGCAGGCCGTTGTGCAGCCAGTAGGTGGCGAACGGCTTGCCGCTGTACGACTCGGACTGGACGACCTCGTTCTCGTGGTGCGGGAACACCAGGTCGAGCCCGCCGCCGTGGATGTCGAAGTGCTCGCCGAGGAGCTTCATGCTCATGGCGGAGCACTCGATATGCCACCCCGGCCGCCCCGGCCCCCAGGGGCTCGGCCACGCCGGCTCGCCCGGCTTCGAGCCCTTCCAGAGGGCAAAGTCGCCGGGATGCCGCTTCACGGCCGAGGGCTCGACCCGCGCGCCGGCCTGGAGCTCCTCGGGGTCGCGGTGGCTCAGCTTGCCGTAGTCGGGGGCCTTCGTCACGTCGAAGTAGACGTCGCCGCCGGACGGATAGGCATATCCTTTGTCAATCAGGCCCTGCGTGATCGAGATGATCCCGCCGATGTGCTCGGTGGCGCGGGGCATGTGGTCGATGCCGTCGACGCCCAGCGCGGCGAGGCACTGGAGGTAGTCGGCCGTGACGCTCTCGGCCAGGGCCTTGACCTTCGCGGCCATGTCGCCCTCGGTCGCGCCCTCGTCGCGGACTCGGTTGATGAGCTTGTCGTCGACGTCGGTGATGTTGACGACCCAGGTGACGTCGTAGCCCGAGTAGACCAGGTAGCGCTTGATCGTATCGAAGATGACCGGGCCGACCATGTGGCCGACGTGGCTGTTCGAGTAGACCGTCGGCCCGCAGACGTACATCCCCACGCGGCCGGGGACGACGGTCTGGAGGGGCTCCTTGGCCTGGGTCAGCGTGTTGTAGAGTCGGAGCATGGATCGGTCGGGTCCGGGTCGGGGCGTGAAGGGTCGCGGGGCCGCCGGGGCCGCGATCGGGGCATTATACAGGACGGCGGGCGAGACTGCGGGCCCATTGAGGCCGGCGGCCATGCCACCTTCCCCGGCGCGCACCCCGAGCGTGACCCCGTGTCGGGCCGGCCTGTTTGGATTGACGAATGCCTATTTCACCGCCGCGAACGGCGCCGGCGGCGCCGCGCGGGAGCCGGATTCGGGCGCTTTGGGCCCCTGATTGGGGTCTCGGGCCGGGTCGGGATCGACCCGGGCTCAGGTGCGCCGACCGAACCCGACGCGGGGGCCGCCGGGGACTCGGCCTTGGCTGGAGTTTCGGACGTATCTACTTTGATTTCATTAGGATACGACTCTGGCTCCGCCAGGTCCGCCCCCGACTTCTCCAGCGCGATCAGCTGCTGGATCGTCGCCCGCAGCGACCGGTCGATCGCCATCTCATACCGATGCCGCAGCTTCCCCTCCTCCGAACCGTCGCAATACGCCGCCGCGACGGCGCGGCGGCAACTCGGCCGGGTCGGGCATCGTGGCGCGGAGCTCGCGGAGCCGGGCGACCTTCTCGGCCACCGCACGCTTCAGCAGCTCGACCGCCGCCGCGCGCTCCTCCTCGGGCAGCGGGACGACGACCACGCAGTGGCCGTAGTCGAAGCACGGGTTGTTCGCGAACTCGGCGTTATTCGCCGCCAGCAGGCGGGCGGAGGCCTTCGGGATCGGGCCGGCGTTGCGACGGGTTCTCGTCGAGGCGGTGCCTGGTCACGAGCATGAGCCGCTGGTGGTAGTGCGGCTGGTCCCAGGCGGTCGGCCCGGCCTCGAGGGCGCGCTCGAGCTCGCCGCAGGAGGCGATGATGCGGTCGATGCCGGTGGCGTCCATCTCCAGCAGGGACAGGGCGCCGCCGGGGTCGGTGGCGGCGCGGGAGACGGCGCGGTCGGCGCGGTTGAAGCGTTCGAAGTCGAAGGCGTCGCCGGCCAGTTCGGCGCGGCGTCCGAGCCAGGCGGCCTCGGCCTTGACGGCCCGGTTCAGCCGCCACGAGGCGATCGCGGCCCGCCGGACGAGCACGGCGCGGGTGTGGCTCTGGGGATTCCAGTCGTTGTCCCAGGCCTGGAATTCGGCGTCCAGAGCCGCGGGGTCCTCGCCGGGGAGGATGAGGTGCACGGCGCAGAGGCCGTGGGTCACGCCGTTGAACTTGGAGACGTCCTTGCCCTCGGGGGAGGTGGGGCCGCGGGATTTTGCGCCGTTGATTCGGCTCGCCTCGCGCTGCTTCTCGGAACGCATGGTGTTCGGCCTTGAGTTGTGATCCTGGAGGGTCGCCGCGCGCGACGTCGCGCGCAGCATCTATCCCTATGATCGTGAATGGGGCGGGGATCGTTCTCGGAAAAGGGTGGCACCGGTGGCGCCTGCCACGGGTGGGGTCTCCCGCCCGGACCCTGGTGGGAAGACCCACAGTGGCACCCGGCGAGCCACCGGTGCCACTCCGCCGCGGGCCACTCGATCGGCTCCGATGTGGCCTGAACGCAACATTGGGATCGAGAGGTTTTTGGAATTTTTAGAGCTTTGTTCGCATTCGGGTGTCTCCGAGCGATATGATCTCCGACGTTCCGCGCCGGGGGTGATCCCGGCGAGCCAAGCGGCCCCGACCGATGTCGGCCGGCGGCCGGGGACCAATCACCGCTGTGGAGGCGATCGACGATGACGACGCGACGAACCGTCGCGGCCGCGGCCCTGGCCCTGGCGCTGTCCCTGGCCGGGCCCGGGTCGGGCCGAGGGGACGTGCTGCTGACCCCGCTCGACCCGAACGCCTACACCAAGCTGGCGAACCACTTCGCCCCGGTGCCGGGCACTTACACCTTCGGCTTCGACGGCACGAACCCCACGCTGACAGGGAACGGGTTCTCGTACACCGGGGTCTTCTCGTCGAGCGGGATCGCGGTCTTCGACTTCGGCTCGATCAACATCACGGGCGACACGTTCGTCTCGAGCGGCCTGAACGCGCCGGTGGCCCTGCTGTCGCAGACGACCTTCATGGCGATCAGCACGACCTTCAACGTCAAGGGCGGGAACGGCATGGCGTCGATCATGGGCAGCCCCAGCGGCGGCAGCGCCGGCCCCGGCGGCGGCGGCGGCGGCGGCGCCCAGTTCAGCCCCGGCGGCGGGCCCGGCGGCGGTAGCGCAGGGACCGGAACGTTGCCGGGTGTGGTCGGCGGCGGCGGCGGCGGCGGCGGGCCCGGCGGCGGCGGCGGCGGCGGCGGCGGCCCCGGGAATGCCACGGGCGGCGGCGGGGGGCTGGCCGGGCCCGGCGGGTCGGCCGGCTCCGTCGGGGCCGGCAGCGCCAACGGCGGCGGCGGCGGGGGCGGCGGCGGGACCGGCGGCGGCGGCGGCGGCGCTAGCGGCGGCGTCGGAGGCAACGGCGGCGGGCCCGCCGGCGGCGCGGGCGGGACGGGCGGCGGCAAGGGCGGGACCGCCGGCGGCGGCGGCGCCGGGGACGGCAGCGGCGGCGGCGCGGGATCGGGCCCCGGTTCCGGCGGCGGCGGCGGGACCGGCTTCTTCGGCGGCGGCGGCGGCGGGGCGGCCGGCTACCTGATCACCTCGTCCCGGCTCCAGGGCGGCGGCGGCGGCGGCGGCAGCACGCTCGGTGACGGCGGCGGCGGCGGCGGCGGCGGGATCGAGCTGGGGGCCATCGGACCCCTGACCCTCATCGCCTCGACCGTCCGCGCCAACGGCGGCAACGACGGCTCCGGCGGCGGCGGTGGTGCCGGCGGCGAGATCTTCCTCCACGGCTCGATGCTCAGCCTCGACTCCGCCACCACGCTCACGGCCGTCGGCGGCAACGGCGGCAACGGCGGCGGCGGCGGCGGCGGCGGCGGCCGGATCGTCCTGGAGTACGGCCCGGGCGGGATCAGCGACCTCGCCAGCCTGCTCAACTCCGGCGGTACCACCACCACCCCCACCTTCGGCACCGCCGGCGCCTTCGGCATGGCGGGCGCGGCGCCGACGATCGCCGCCCTGGCCGTCCCCGAGCCCTCGAGCTGGCTGCTGGCCGTGCTGGGTGCGCCGGCCATGGCGGCCCTGGCCCGCCGGCACCGCCGCCAGGCCGGTTGAGGCCCGGGCCGGCTTGATGCCATGGGCCGGTGGCACTGGTGCCTCTTGGCTGAGAAAAAGGTGTCAGGAACCGTTTCGCGGCGAAACGGTTCCTGACACCTTTTCTCACTCACGCCGACGCTCTGCGGCAATCGCGAGGCGTGCCACTCGCGCCCAGGGTCATGCGCTCCGACCGAATCCCGCCGGCTCGACTGCTGGACGCTTGACAACACCGGTACCATCCGTATAGACTGTGCAAACGTCACACGGATGACCCGCAACAAGGATGTGCACCATGGACGAACGGATCGTCCGGCCCGGCGACCAAGGCCGGCCCAATACGAACGAATCAGCCCGCAACGGGGCCAAGCAGCACGATCGCGTCGCAGCCGATCGCCTCGGCGCGGCCGATCGGGCCGACGTGCTCGCCGGTCTTGGCCTTGATGTTCACGGCCGACTGGGCAAGGCCGAGAAGACGGGCGAGGTTGGCCCGGATCGCCGGCTTGAGAGGCGACGAGCTTCGGGGCCTGGGCGTGGATCGTCACGTCGCAGTTGATCGGCGACCAGCCGGCGCGGGCCACCCGGGCGACGACCTCCGAGAGCAGGCGGCCGCCGTCGAGGCCCTCCCACTGGGGGTCGGTGTCGGGGTAGTGCTCGCCGATGTCGCCCAGCGCCGCGGCGCCGAGCAGGGCGTCGGCCACGGCGTGGAGGACCACGTCGGCGTCGGAATGGCCGAGCAGGCCCAGCGGGTGGTCTATTTTGACGCCACCCAGGATCAGCGGCCGCCCCGACACGAGTCGATGCGTGTCATGTCCCAATCCGACGCGCACGGCAACCTCTCCGGCGAAAACTGCGAACTCGGCTTCCGGTTCGCGAGGCCTCGCCGGTCCGATCGTAACCGTCAACCCCCCGACTTACCATTCCCGCACCAGTCGACAACCGCGCTTCCCGTTTATCGCGGCGTGTCCATCGTTTTTGGGAAGGCCGTGTTCACCGGTCGTGGGTAGGATTTATAACCGACAGGGTCAATTTGTACACGAGTCGGCCAAAAGTGGCTTCGACTTGAAAAAAATAAGTCCCGGATCGGCGTTGACTTACGTTAGTCATCGGGGAATCGCGGAGGCATCGGCACGTCCGATGCATTAGGTTCGATCCGTTCGCGGCACATGAGTCGTCCTCCAGATCGGTGGCTCGGGTTGCGACGGATCGAGAGCGAAGGTCAGGCCTTCAACATTCAACAGGGAGGGTTCCATGCTGGTCCTGAGCCGCAAGGTGAACGAGAAGGTGATGATCGGCGATGGCATCGTGGTGACGATCGTCAAGATCGACCGCAACCAGGTGCGCATCGGCATCGAGGCGCCGGGCAACGTGCCGATCTATCGCGAGGAGATCCTGCCGCTCCGCGAGAAGGTCGAGGCCGACGCCGAGATCGCCGTCCCGGTCTGATCCGAACGCCGCAGAATCGACGCTCTCCCGCCGTCGATGCTCGACAACCGCCCAACTTCGCTTTAACATTGGCGGAGCTGGCCGCCGGGTACGACGCAGGCCGGGGCCCGGGTCGGGCCCTGGAAGGGGAGACGCCGGAATATGAGCGATCGCGACGAGTCGACGTTCCATCGTCGGGGCTTCCTCCAGGCGGGCGCCGCGGTCGGCGCCTCCGCCCTGGCCCTCGGGACGACCGGGGCCGATGCGGCCGAAGACGTCACGCTGCCGAAGCGCAAGCTCGGCAAGACGGGCGTCGAGGTCACGATCCTGAACCAGGGCACGTGGAAGGCCCCGGACAGCCTGCAGCGGCTGCTCCGGATGGGCTTCGCCGGCGGCATCCGCTATTACGACACGGCCAAGTCGTACGGCTCCGAGCCGGGCCTGGCGCAGTGGTTCGCGGCGATGCCCGAGGTCCGCAAGCAGATCTTCCTCGTCACCAAGGATCATCGATTACCGCACGCCCCGCGACCTGATCGCGCTGCTCGACAAGCGGCTGGAGAGCCTCAAGACCGACCACGTCGACCTGTTCTTCGCCCACGCGATGGGCGACCACCACACGCTCGACGAGGCGATCGAGTTCGTGAGCGGGCGGGAGTTCAAGGAGACGGCCGACGCGATCCGGAAGTCGGGCAAGGCGAAGTTCGTCGGCTTCTCGACCCACCACCAGCACCGCGCCGAGATCCTCAAGGCGGCGGCCAAGGCGGGGATCGCCGACGCGATCATGGTCCAGAACACCGCGTGGCTCGACGAAGGACACCGACCTGAACCGGGCCCTCGACGCGGTCCACGAGGCCGGGATCGGCCTGATCTCGATGAAGCAGATCGCCGGCGTGACGCCCGAGAAGTTCCTCGCCGAGGTCCCGAAGAAGGCCCCCGAGCTGATCGCCAAGGGCCTGACCCCGTTCGGCGCCCTGCTCCACGCGATCTGGTCCGACGAGCGGTTCTCGACCTGCTGCGTCTCGATGCGGAACACCGACCAGCTCCGCGACAACATCGAGGCGGCGCGGAAGTTCAAGGAGCCGCTCAAGACGGCCGAGATCGACTCGCTCCGCCAGGCGTTCCTGGCCTCGCAGCCGACCCTGTGCGCCGACTGCGACGGCCGCTGCTCGCTGGCCGCCGGCACGAAGGCCCCGCTCGGCGACATCGCCCGCTATCCTCACCTATTACGAGCGGCACGGCGCCCGGACCGAGGCCCGGCAGCATTTCGCCGCCCTGCCCGATGAGGCCCGGGACTGGGCCGGTGCCGACCTCGAGGCCGCCCGCGAGGCCTGCCCGAGCGAGCTCGACTTCGCCGCCCTGCTCGACCGCGCCGAGCGGCACCTCGCCTGAGGCGCCATCGGCGACCATCCCACCGACCGGCCGAAGGGGCCGGGCCCCGAGGACCTTCCCTCGGCGCCCGGCCCGTTCCGCGGCCGTGCGCCGATTCTGTCTTTACGTAGTCTCTCCCAATTGATCTAGACGGCAGTAGATTGCCCATATTGCCTATATAGTCCTGATCCTGTATCTCTGGAGACACGGTCGGACCGTCAAGTTGTCCCGATGTTGGTGCGAGGCTCGATGGACAGCGCGTTGCGCCGGCGTGTCTTCTTCGCGAGGAATGCTCCATGAATCGGACGCCGCATCGGCCCGCTTTCCGGCCCCAGGCCGAGTCGCTCGAGTCCCGCAACCTGATGACGGTCTTCGTCGTGAACAGGACCAACGCGTTCGGCGTCGGGACGCTGAACTGGGCCATCAACGAGTCGAACAGGTTCCGCGGGGCGGACACCATCGTATTCAACATCCCCCGGGCCCCCGGCCAGGTCAGTGAGGTCATCGAGGAGCCGCGGGGAGGGTTCGCGCCGATCACCGGGAAGGTCACGATCAACGGCTTCACGCAGCCGGGCTCCCAGCGCAACACGTCGACGAACCCGGCGTTCAACAACACCCAGTGGGGGATCTTGCTGCTGGGTCTGAGCAGCCGGCCGGTCCTCACCGTCGAGCCCGGCGGCTCGGGCTCGGAGATCCGCGGGCTCGTCGTCGGCAGCCTCCTGGCGGCGCCCAACAACAGCGCGGCGGGCGTGCTGATCAATCACGCCAACCTCGTGAAGCTCGACGGCGACGGGTTCGCCGCGGCCGAGAACAGCGGCCTGGGGTCGGCGGTCACGATCCTGGGCGGCAGCTACAACACGGTCGGCGGCGACGTTGCGGGGACGCCGGCGCTGCAGAACGTGATGAACAGCTACCGGCTCGGCGTGGTGCTCAGGGCGGGCTCGCAGCACAACGCGATCTTCGGCAACTACGTCGGCGGCCAGACCAGCGCCGTCGGCGACCTGCGTGCCGGCCTGGTCCTGGTGGTGCGCCAACAACAACACCCTCGTCGGCAACGTCCTGGTCGGGAACGCGGAGCCGATCGCGAACGGGGGGATCGGCAACGTGATCGAGGGGAACATCGTCATCCACACGTGACGCCGCCGGCTCGCCGAGCCGTCCGAACCCTCCGCGCCGGCCTGGGAGACCCCCGGGCCGGCGTCGTTTTTCGAAGCCGGGACCTGATTCGCAACCATACGTCGATTTTTCGCTTGTGTTGGCACGACGTTTTGGCCATAGTATCGAGTGGCTCAATGTAGGCTGGGTCGCTGACGCGGGCGACTGGACCAACGGCCTGGGACGACCGACGATCCGTCGAAAGGGAACGGACGCGCGGGAATCAGAGAAGGCGGCATCATGGGCAAGAACATCTACGTCGGCAACCTGCCCTACGACACGACGGGCGACGACCTCGTCGAGCTGTTCCAGACCTACGGGACGGTGACGAGCGGGCAGGTGATCATCGACAAATTCAGCGGCCGGAGCCGAGGCTTCGGGTTCGTCGAGATGGCCAACGACGACGAGGCGCAGTCGGCGATCGACGCGCTGAACGGCACGCCCTACGGCGGCCGCCCGCTGACGGTCAACGAGGCCCGCCCGCGCGAAGAGCGCGGGGGCGGCGGTGGCGGCGGCGGTCGCGGCGGCTACGGCGGCGGCGGCGGAAGCCGGGGCGGCTATGGCGGCGGCGGTGGCGGTTATGGCGGGGGAGGCGGCGGATACGGCGGTGGCGGCGGCGGATATGGCGGTGGCGGCGGCGATCGCGGCTACTGAGCGCCGTACCCCGGCCCTGAAAACGTTCGACATCGCGACCACGCCGGTCCGGACGAGGCTTGGCGGCGGTCGTTCCATCGTGTAGATTCATCGGTTCCCGACCCCGGGTACCGGGGCCGGGCGTTCGTCGTGTCGGATGGCGGGTCGGGGCGTTCCTCCTACGAATTTGAGACGAGTCGAGGGAGAGTGAGCCTGTGGTGAAGTTACGGGTCCGTTCGGGCGAGTCGATCCAGGAGGCGGTCCGCCGCTTCCGCAAGCTCTGCGAGCGCAGCGGCCTCCGCAAGGAGATGCGTCGGAAGGCCTACTACGAGAAGCCGAGCGAGCGCCGCCGCCGCGAGGAGCTCAAGCGGCTCCGCAAGGCCCGCCAGGCCGCGCGGGTCTGAACCCGGACACGACTCCGCGGGCCCGCAGTCTTGCGTCCGCGGATCGCTGTGCGCGCGGTGTTGGCTCTTCTCCTTCTCCTTCGCCGGGGGGCTACCCAGACCCGAACGTCGGGCGTCGAGCGCCCGGTGGAGGCGCGCATGACGGGGCCAGTGATCTCCGGTATCTCGCCATTTTTCATCGTGCGAGACGCCGCCGCGGCGCTTGGGTTCTATCGCGAGCGGCTTGGATTCGAGGTCACCTTTCAGGAGCCTCCCGAGAATCCTTTCTTCGGCATCGTGAGCCGGGACGGTGCGATGATCCTGCTCAAGGCCGTCGGCGTGGAGCCGCTGCCTAACTCCACCCGACAGCCCGAGGCCCGCTGGGACGCGTACCTGAACGTGCCCGATCCTGATGCGTTGGCCGCGGAGTTCGCCTCGCGCGGCGTCGAATTCTCGGAGCCGCTCCAGGACACGCACGACGGTCTGCGTGGTTTCGAACTCAAGGACGCCGACGGCTACGTCTTGTTTTTCGGCCGTCCTCGGGGCTGATAGTCTGGAGGGTCCGCAATAGCGGACCCTACACGTGGACCTCGCGCGACTGCCCCACCGCGGCCGGGTAGCGGGCGCGGATCGGGTCGACCTCGTCGCGGAGGAAGGCCTCGACCTGCTCGGGGGCGCGGCCGACGAACTTGCGTCGGGTCGAGCACGGCCGCGAAGTCGAGCGACGCGAACGCCTCGTCGGCCCGGAGTCGGTCGAGGAGGTCGTTCACGCCGTCGCGCGCCTTGATCCGCTCGGCGGCGGCCATCGAGTGCGTCCGGATTCGCTCGTGCAGATCCTGGCGGTCGCCGCCGGCCTGGACGCCGGCCATGAGCAGGTTCTCGGTCGCCATGAACGGCAGCTCGTCGGCGACGTGCCGGGCGATCATCGCGGGATGGACGACCATGCCCGGGACGACGTTCAGGTAGAGCGTGACCAGCGCATCGGCCGCGAGGAACGCCTGCGGCAGGACCATCCGCCGGACCGCGCTGTCGTCCAGGGTCCGCTCGAGCCACTGGGTCGCGGCGGTCTGGGAGGCGGCCGTCGAGAGCGGCATGAGGAACCGCGCGATCGAGCACATCCGCTCGGCGCGCATCGGGTTGCGCTTGTAGGCCATCGCCGACGAGCCGATCTGCTCGGCCTCGAACGGCTCCTCGACCTCCCGCTCGTGCGCCAGCAGCCGCAGGTCCGACCCGAACCGGTGGGCCGACTCGCCGATGCCGGCGAGGGTCGACGACGATCTGGGAATCGAACTTGCGCGTGTACGTCTGGCCCGAGACGGGCACCGTCGCTGCGAAGCCGAACGCCTCGGCGACCATCCGGTCGAGGGCCTCGACCTTGGCGTGGTCGCCGTCGAAGAGGGCGAGGAAGCTCGCCTGGGTGCCGGTCGTCCCCTTCACGCCGAGGAACTTCAGCTCGGCGATCCGCCGCTCGACCTCGTGCAGGTCGAGGATCAGCTCGTAGCACCAGAGCGTCGCCCGCTTGCCGACGGTGACGAGCTGGGCCGGCTGGAAGTGGGTGTAGCCGAGGCGTCGGCAGGTCCTTCCAGCGCTCGGCGAACGTGCCGAGGGCGTCGATCGCGGCGGCGAGGCCGTCGCGGACGAGTCCGAGGCCTTCCCGCATCAGGATCAGGTCGGTGTTGTCGGTGACGTAGCAGCTCGTCGCCCCGAGGTGGATGATCGCCCGGGCCGAGGGGGCGACGTCGCCAAGGGCGTGGACGTGGGCCATGACGTCGTGGCGGAGCCGTTTCTCGTGCTGGCGGGCGGCGTCGAAGTCGATGTCGTCGACTTCGCGAGCGAAGCTCTTCGATCTGCGAGTGCTCGATCCCCAGACCGAGCTCGCGCTGGGCCTCGGCGAGGGCGACCCAGAGCTTGCGCCAGGTCGAGTGCTTCCGCTGGGCGGACCAGAGCTCGGCCATCGGGCGGGAGGCGTAGCGGGTGACGAGGGGGTTTTCGTAGGTCTGGTGTGGCATGGGATTGAAAAGTGCGGAGAGCAGAGTGCGGAGTGCGGAAAAAGGAGAGGACGTCAGGCGGAGGGCTGATCGACCGTGTAGCTCAGGGAGATGATCCCGCTGGGGTAGGTCTTCGTGTCGGTCAGCTTGAGTTTGGTCGACGTCGCGGGCGGCGGCAGGACGGGGATTCCGCCGCCGAGCAAGACGGGGATGACGGCGACGTCGACCCCGTCGACGAGTCCGGCCCCGAGCAGGCTGCGGAACAGGTCGCCGCCGCCCATGAGCCAGATGTCCTTGCCGGGCCGCTCGCGGAGGGCGGCGACGGCGGCAGCGGCGTCGTCCGAGACGATCGTCACGCCCGGATGGTCCGCAGGTTTGAGCGTTCGGGAGAACACATGGATGTCCATCCCGCCCAACTGAGAGACCCCCCCGCCCGCCTGCATGACCTCGTAGGTCCGCCGGCCGACGAGCACCGCGTCGTACGACTTGAACAGGGCCGCGATGTCGATGGTCGGGTCTTCGACGATCCAGTCGTAGCCGCCGTCGGGGGTGGCGATGTAGCCGTCGAGGCTCATCGCGACGCTGTATTTGACGGGGCGCATGGACGGCCTCCAGATCAGATGCCGCCCAGCACCGTCGCCCGGCCGACGCGGCGGATGCCGAGCATGAAGGCGGCGGTGCGGAGCGGCGACGTTCTTCCGCTGGGCGAGGTCGTAGACCTGCCTGAAGCTGTCGACCATCCGGTTCTCCTGCTCGCGCTGGATCTGCTCGAGCGGCCAGCGGAAGTGCTGGAGGTTCTGGACCCACTCGAAGTAGCTCACGACGACGCCGCCGGCGTTGGCGAGGATGTCGGGCACGACGGGGATGCCGCGGTCGCGGAAGACGAGGTCGGCGTCGGGCCAGGTCGGGCTGTTGGCGGCCTCGACGATCAGCTTCGGCGCACGGCGCGGGCCATCGCGGCGTCGAAGACCCCGCCGAGGGCCGCGGGGATCAGGACGTCGACGGGCATCGTCAGCAGGCCGTCGTTCGTGATCGACTCGCCGCCCTTGAAGCCGACGACCTTGCGGTCGACCGCGACGTGCTTGTCGAGCGCGGCGATGTCGAGGCCGGCGGGGTTGAAGACGCCGCCGTAGGCGTCGGAGACGGCGACGATCTTGCCGCCCTGGGCGTGGAGGAACCGCGCGGTATAGCTGCCGACGTTGCCGTAACCCTGGATGGCGAAGGTCGAACCGGCGACCTGCATCTTGAGCCGGGCGAGCATCTCGCGGGCGATGATCGCGACGCCGTAGCCGGTGGCGGCCTCGCGGCCGGCCGAGCCGTGGAGCTCGACGGGCTTGCCGGTGACCACGGCCGGGTGGAAGCCGCGGAACTTGGAATACTCGTTCATGATCCAGGCCATCACCTGCCCGTCCGTGCCCATGTCGGGGGCCGGGATGTCCTTGTCGGGGCCGATGAAGTCGTGGATCTTCTCGACGAACTTGCGGGTGATCCGCTCCAGTTCCCCGCGGGAGAGCTCGTTGGGGTCGCAGTTGATGCCGCCCTTGCCGCCGCCGAAGGGCAGGTCGACGACGGCGGTCTTCCAGGTCATCAGGCTGGCGAGCGAGCGGGCCTCGTCCTGGTCGACGTGGGGGTGATACCGCAGTCCGCCCTTGAACGGGCCGCGGGAGTTGTCGTGCTGGACGCGGTAGCCGACGAAGTTGCCGATCTCGCCCGAATCCATCTCGATGACGATCTCGACCCGGAGCTCGCGGTCGGGGTTGACGAGCATCGTGCGCATGTTGGGGGTCAGGTCGAGCTGGGCGGCGGCCTCGTCGAAATAGTGGTTCGTGGCCTCGAAGGCTTGCATCAGCGGCCCAATCCGCGGTTAATGAACGGGCGACCCCCGCCCGATCGTAGCGGACCCCCCCCCTGGCCGCAAGTTGGGGCGCGGCCGGGGCTGGAAGCGATTTCATCATTCCAAGGAGGAGGCAAGCGTCGAATGAGGGCCGTTCGTGGTCACGATCCTCTTCTGGAACCTCAACGAGCGGGCGAATATCCTGGATCATCTGAAATGTTTCGTTCCTACGCATTCGATCGACGTCTTCCTGCTGGCAGAATGCCCGGAGGGACTCGAGGGGCGCTCGACGAGGCTGAATTCTCTCGCCGTCGGGACTTATCGAGAAGTTCCATCGTTGGCGAAGGTCACAGCGATCACTCGGCTAAGCGGCGATACTTTCTCTCACACATACCGGAGCATCGCCGGTGAGATGGCCATCTGGACGATCCGAGGGGTTGGGTCGGATGCGGAGGAATGTCTCCTGGCGGGGGTCCACCTGACCTCCAAGGCGGGCGGGGCCAGGGACGACGACCAACTCGTCGCCGCGGTCCGGGTCATCGACGAACTCAGGGATTTCGAGGACAATTGCGAGCACCTGAACACGGTCATCGTCGGCGACTTCAACATGAATCCTTACGACCCGGGGATGACGAATGTGGTCGGAATCCACGGGCTCATGACCCGGGGGCTCGCCAAGAAGAAAGACCGAGTCCATCAGAAGCGGCCTTATCGCCGTTTCTATAATCCGATGTGGGGATTCTTCGGCGATCGGACGCCCGGCCCTGCGGGAACCTATTACTGGCACTCCACGACGCCGCATAACTCGCACTGGCAGATGTTCGACCAGGTGCTCGTTCGGAAGGCATTGATCGACCGCCTTGGGAGTGTTCGCGTCCTAGATCATGACGGCTCCCATCCCTTGACCCTGCCGGATGGGATGCCGGATCGGGAACGATTCTCCGACCATTTACCGATCATCTTCACCCTCGACCTCTGATGGGAAGAATCATGGCGAGACAAGTCCAAAGCCTCTGGCCTGAAGCGATTCGGTCGAACATCCCGTCGCCTTACGCGATGCTCCGCACCCAGGCGGACGCGCTCGCCGAGCAGACCGGCGGACTGCTTGTCGGGGAGGTCCGGCGACGCGAGGCCGCAGACGACCGGGTCGCCATGTCGCTCGATATCGTCGTTCCTGCGCTGGACGGCGCCCGATTCCGCATCCTCACCGTCGGGTACGGTAAGGAGATGGTCTATCCGGCGGTCCTCGATGCCGAGGTCTTTCGCAACTCCGCGCGGCGGAGGAAGGAGCCCGGAGTCTTTTTGCAGACGGCGACGTTCCAGGTCCCCGAGTCGCTCCGGAAGAAACTCGACACGAATCGGGCCGAACTACAGGAGTCGGCGGAGCTGGGCGAGCGGGCCGACAGCGATCGGGAACTCTACGAATTGATTGCGAAGGTGCTCAAATCGCCGCAGGTGGTCTCGCTCGCCCAATCCTTGATCGCGCGGGTGAATGACATCTCGCCGGCCGACGACGGACTGCCCGGGTCCCAGGCCCCACCTGGTCCCAATACGGCCGACGCGTCGGACGACGCCACCGAAGGGGTTTAAGCTTTCTAAATTCGACCCGACGAGAGTGATAGAGTCCATCATGAACCTCGCCGAGCTGAATTACGGCCAGATCAAGCCGATGCCGACGTTCGAGGTGGCCGTCCTGCCGCTGGGTGCGACCGAGCCGCACAACCTGCACCTGCCCTACGGCACCGACACGATCCAGGTCGAGGTGCTCGCCGTCGAGGCGTGCCGGAGGGCGGCCGAGCGCGGGGCGCGGGTCGTCGCGCTGCCGGCCCTGCCCTACGGGACCGAGACGAACCAGATGCGGTTCCCGATGGCCATGAACCTGAACCCGTCCACCGTCGCGCGGGTGATCGCCGACCTCGTCGCCTCGCTCGAGACGCACGGCGTCAAGAAATGCCTGCTGCTCAACGGGCACGGGGGGAACGACCTGAAGTGGGTCCTCCGCGAGCTGCATCTTTCCACGAAGGTCCACCTGTTTTTGTGTAACTGGTGGAAGATGGTGGCGGACCAATATAAGGACGATCTTCGAGGACGCCGGCGACCACGCCGGGGAGCTCGAGACGAGCATGATCCTGGCGCATCCGGCCCGAGCTCGTGGCGATGGACCGGGCCGACGCGGGGACGATGGCGAGCACGCGGTTCGAGGCGGTGAACCGGGGATGGATCGAGATCACCCGCCCCTGGCACCTCCTGACGACCAACTCGGGCGCCGGCGACCCCGCGCCGGCGACGGCCGAGAAGGGGCGGACGGTCACCGAGGTCGCGGTGAGCCGGCTCGCCGGACTTCCTCGTCGAACTCTCGGCCAGCCGCGCCGACGACCGGTTCCCCTACTGATCGGCCCCATGCGCCCGCGAATCTTGCCCATCCTGCCGATCGCCCTGCTCCTCGCGTGCCATCGCGAAGCCCGCCGCAGCCCGCCCCGCCGCCGCCGGCGGTCGTCCTCGACGACGACCTACACCCTGAAGGGGACCGTGCCGCAGCGTCGACCCGGCCGAGGGCGTCGTCACGATCGCGCATGAAGACATCCCTGGGTTTATGAAGGCCATGACAATGCCATTCACGCCCAGGGACCGGTCGAACCTGGCGGAGCTGGCGGCGGGGGACGAGGTCGAGGGGCCGCTCGAGGTCGGTCCGCGAGGGCGGGGCGGTGAAGAACTACAACCTGCTCCGACTCGAGGTGACCAACCCCGCCCCGCGCAGGCTCGAGGTCGATCCGAAGACCGGCGCGGCGAAGCTCGTGCCGAAGCCGGCAGTCCTCCGGCCCGGCGAGGTCGTGCCCAATTTCGCGATGACCACGCAGGACGGCAAGCCGCTGGAGCTCTCGGATCTCCGGGGCAACGTGGTCGTGTTGACATTCATTTACACACGATGTCCCCTGCCGGACTACTGCCCGGCGATCGACAAGAAGTTCCGCAGGCTGGCCGACCGCCTGGGCGCGGTCAAGGGGCGCGCGGAGGGCGTGCGGCTCCTCTCGGTGAGCTTCGACCCGGAGCACGACACGCCCGAGGCGCTCCGCAAGCACGCCGAGCTGGTGGGGGCGCGGGAGCCGCTCTGGACGTTCGCCGTGGCCTCGCACGCCGAGCTGCGCAAGGTGGCCGAGCGCTTGGGCTTGGTGTACGGACCGATGCCGAACGAGATCGTCCACAACCTCTGCACGGCGGTCATCGCTCCGGACGGCACGCTGGCCCGGCTGGAGGTGGGGACGGCCGGGAAATCCTGGGAGCCGGACGACCTGCTCGGGACGATCCTCGCGCGTGCCGCGCCGGCGCAGTTGAGGGGCGTTTTCCATGAACATCCGTGCGCATACCGCGTGCGTTCGGACGGTTTCGGGGAGCGTACAGGTCCATGCATGAGCCGGCGAAACGTCTGCTAACCTCGGAGTCTGGTTAGGAATCTCAAGAATTGATGTTGTCAACCCCCGAAGTCGTGATATATCATGGGTCGACATCGGCCAAGTAGCGAGGCCGACCGGGCCGCGGTCATCCTGCCCGCCGCGGACCCGCGGCCCCCCTCCCGTCATGAGGCGATGCAATTACCGCGCGAACCGCGTCGGTTCGGGGCTCGGTCCGCCCCCGGGCGCGGGGCGGGGACACCGGTCAGGATCGCCGCCGATAAACGGCGGCAAGGGAGACACATGAGCATGGCAACCAAGGCGACCCCCAAGGCTCCCGTCAAGACGACCGCGAAGAAGGCCGCCAAGCCGGCCGACACGCGGTTCCAGCAGGCCCGCCGGGCCTCGATCCTCCTGAAGCACGTCAGCGACCCGACGCGGCTCCAGGTGATCCTGATCCTCTCCGAGGGCGAGCAGCACGTCGGCGCCCTCTGCTCGCAGCTCAGCCAGAGCCAGCCGGCGGTGAGCCACCACCTGGCCCTGCTCCGCCACGGCGGTATCATCGCCCCGCGCCGCCAGGGCAAGAACAACTTCTACAGCCTGACCGACACCGGCGGCGACCTCGCCAAGGTCGTCAACACGCTGATGTCCTGAGCCGACCGGCTCCGGCACGACTCGACGCGAGGAGGATACCGCCCGATCCTCCCCGCGTCGGGCCGCGCGCTGGTCAGGGCAGGATCCGCTGCCCCAGCGCCGTGTTCAGGTCGAGCATGCTCCGGCGGTGCGCCGACCAGCGCGTCGAGGTACTGCCGCGCGACGTCGTTGTAGTCGCGGCGGGCGTTGAGCAGCTCGATCACGGTGATCTCGCCCTGCTCGAACAGCCGCTTGCTGTCGGCGAGGACCTTGTCGGCGTCCGGCAGCACCTCGGTCTCGATCTGCCGGAGGTTCGCCAGGCTCGTGTGATACCCCTGCTCGGCCTGTCGGACGTCGTTCAATGCCGCCCGCTCCACCGAGGAGAGCTGGATCTGCGTCTGGGTGACGTTCAGCTTGGACCGGAGGATCGCCCCCTGGTTCCGGTTGTAGACCGGGATCGGGATCGTCACGCCGAGGGCCCAGGAGGTCGGGCTCTTCAGGCCCTGCCAGGTGTTGTCCTGGAGCGTGTAGGGCTGGTAGAGGACGTAGACGTCCTGCAGGACGTTCGCCCGGGCGAGCTTGACGTCGGCCTCGGCCCGGGACACGCCGACCCGGAACGAGTTGATGTCCGGGCGCGACGCCAGCGCGATCCGCTCGAGCTCCTCCAGCGGCGGCGGGGGCGGGAAGGCGTCGCGGAGCGAGCCGCGGACCTCCATCGCCTCGGCCTCCTGCGGGCTCATCCCCAGCAGCACGCCCAGGACCCGCTTGGCACGGCGGTAGGTCTCGCGGGAGCCCCGCAGCCCGGTCTCGGCGATCTTGAGCTGAAGGTCGACCTTGTTGACGTCGGTGATCGGCCGTTCGCCCTTGCTTGAAGAGGGCCTCGGTCGTCGTGCGGACGTCGCGGAGCCCGTTGACGCCGACCTCGCCGAACTTGACGGCGCCGCGGTACTGGAGCACGTCGACGTAGGCCGTGTAGACGTTGTCGATCCCGAGCCGGACGGCGTCCTGGTACTGCGCCTCGAGCGTCTTCTTGGCCCGCTGGGCCGAGACCGTGCCGCGCCCGCCGCTTGTGGGTGAGGTCGAGGGGGTAGGAGATGTTGACGTCGTACTGCGTCTGACCGCCGGGCCGGGCGTTCGAGTATTGCCCGTAGGGGACGAGCTGGCTGTCGGCGTAGAAGACGGGGTTGGAGCGGAGGCTCGCGGTGAGGATGTCGGCCTCGGCCTGGGGGATCTCCATGAACCGGGCGCGGAGGTCGAGGTTCTCGCGGACGTAGCGCTCGATCGCCCCGTCGAGGGTCAGGCCGTCGGCCGGGCCCTCGTCCTCGGCCAGCCTCGGGACCGCCAACGTCCCGTAGATCGGCAGGCCCGCCGGCTGGAGGTCCTGCGGCGGGGCGATCGATGAGGGGTTGAGCGGCGACGGGCTCGGGGTCGGGTTGGTGACCGACGTCGGCGTGTGCGGCGCCGTGGCGCCGGGACGGCCGCCGAGGTACTGCGCCCCCTGCCCCACGCCCCCGCCCGCCGAGGCCCCCGCGCCCGGCGTCTGGCCGAGCAGGGTCCCCGGCCCCCCGGGCATGCCGCCGGCATCCGGGTTGATCGTGGGCCCCTGTCCCCTCGCCCGGCCCGCGCCGACGATCGCCAACGACGCGGCCAGCAAGCCCGAGGAAAGGACGTGGTGTGATCTTCGCACGGTCACCCCTCCCTGAGCCGACGCGGCTCGCCCCTCCTGGGCGGCCTCGACGCGGGCGGTCCTCCGCCGACGTCGATTGCTCTCAGTATCGTCCTCCCCCGGCTTTCACGCTAAATGGAAATTGCCGAGAGTTCCCAGGCTCGTCAGTTCGCCTAGAACTGCTACTTTCGGTATAATCGACAGGACCGGCGCGGCAAGCGCCGCTCCGCGCCTGTGTACGACGACCGTAAGCGTGATCAGGCCGCCGAGGCGGCCGCACCGCCCGCGGCCGAGGGTCCATCGCCGGCCGCTTCGCCGTCCTCGGCCGGTGCCGCGTCCTTGCCGACGGCCGGGCGCTCGCCGGGGTCGAGGTCGGACCCGAGCGCCTCGCGCAACTTCTGGAGGGCTCGCGACTTCTCGTTGCTCACCGTCTTGGGAGCGACGCCCCACCGCTGGGCGATCTCGGCCGGGGTCTCGCCCTGGATCGTCGCGTGGATCAGGGCGGCCTCGCGGGGGTTGAGCGAGTGCTCGATCGCCTCCTGCAGGGCGCCACGCCAGTCGGCCTGGCCGGGGCTGACGATCGAGGCGTCGGGGACGTCCAGCGCGTCGATCGGCTGGAACGTCTTCTCGCGCTGGGCGCGCTTCTTGACGGTGTCGATCGCCCGGAAGAAGTCGGGCCCTTCGGGCGTCTCGCGGCTCAGGACGTCGCGGATGCCCGACTCGCCGATGTCGGTCAGCAGGCCGTCGAAGCGGTCGCGGCCGAGCGACTGGAGCAGCGTCGTGTAGACGGCCTGGGTGCAGTCGTCGTGCTGCTGGGGCGAGATGCCGGCGCGATACCACGCGCGGCTCAGGTAGCGGTCGAGCTGGCCGAGGCCCGAGACGATGGAGTCGGCGTCGGCCGTGGTCGTCGAGGTCGAGGCCGACGGCCCGAGCAGGTCGGACACCTGGCTCCGCAGGAGCGCGGCATCCCACGCGTCGGTCCCGATCGCGCCCGAGCCGCTCTCCAGCCCGGCCGTCGACGGGTCGATCGCGATCGGGACGCCCAGCGACAACGTCGCGGCGCCGGCCAGCAGGCGGAGGGACTCCAGGCCCTCGACCCGAGGCCGGTACGATCGCTTCGATCGCCCGCGTTCCGACTTGCTCACGGACCCGATCCCCAGTTTCCCGGCCGATCGCCCCACGTCCGCCCGCGTCTTAACTCAAATCGCCGCCCGCTTCGAGCCCAAGTCACCGAATCTACCAATGTCATGATAGATTGCGTGCATGCACTCGTCAAGGTAAACTGGATCTCGGGTTGGCGAGGCGTTCCCAGGCTTAACGGCAATTTCGGTGACGATCGGACAGAAAATCGCGGGCCTCTACCACAATCTAGGACGTCCGGCGGGAAATGGCGCCCGCGATTGGGTGATATCACCTAGAACGTGCAACCCGGCCCGTTGGTTCGGACGGATCGGACGGGGGACGCACCTGCGAGGCGGTCGGGCCGCGCGGTAACCAACTTCGGCAATCGCCGGCGGCCACCCGCCATCCTGAACGGCGGGAGGGGTCAAACCTGCGACGGCATCTCGAACCGCGACGAGTATTCGCGGCCGAGGAGCTTGTTGGCCTCGAGGTCGCCGGGGAAGGTCTCGGTCGCGGCGTCGAAGGTGAGCTTCCGGCCGACGCGGTGGGCGATGTTGCCCAGGTGGCAGAGCCGGGTGCTGAGGTGGCCGATCTCGATGTCGGCGTTGGGGTCCTCGCGGTCTTGATGCAGTCGAGGAAGTTCTGGATGTGGCGCCGCCTGGCCGCTCGGTCTGCTTGCCGCCCGCCTTGCCGCCGTCCTCGACGTGCCAGCCCTTGCCTCGTCGAGCAGGACGGTCCCCTTGTCGCCGTAGAAGGCGATGCCGAAGCCCGAGCCCTCTCGGGTCGTGCTTCGACCACATCCGGTGCTCCCAGACGAGGCAGGCGTTGGGGAACTCCCAGGTGACGACCTGGGTGTCGGGGACTTCCTGGTCGTCGTCGAAGACGTACTTGCCGCCGCCGGAGGTGACGCGCGAGCGGGGCGTCGACGCCCAGGCCCCAGCGGGCGACGTCGAGGCCGTGGATGCCGTTGTTGCCGATCTCGCCGGTGCCCCAGTTCCAGAACCAGTGCCAGTTGTAGTGGAAGCGGTTGCTCATGAACGGCCGGTCGGGGGCGGGGCCCTGCCACATGGCGTAGTCGACGCCGTCGGGCACCGGCCCGGGCTTGCCGTGGCCGATCGGCTTGCCGCTTCTGGTGGATCCAGGCGCGGGCCATGCCCGACCTTGCCGATCGCGCCCGACTGGACGTAACGCGATCGCCTCCTGGACGTGCGGCATGCTCCGCCGCTGGGTGCCGAGCTGGACGACGCGCTTGTACTTCCGCGCGGCCTCGACCATCCGCCGGCCCTCGACGACGTTGTGGCTGGCCGGCTTCTCGGTGTAGACGTCCTTGCCGGCCTGGCAGGCCATGACGGCGAGCAGGGCGTGCCAGTGGTCGGGCGTGGCGACGGCGACGGCGTCGATCGCCTTGTCGTCGAGCAGCCGGCGGAAGTCCTTCTCGGTCCGCGGGGCCTTGCCCGCCGACTCCTCGACGGCCTTGACCGGCTTGGCGAAGATCGGCGTCGTCGATGTCGCAGACGGCGACGACCTCCGCGTCGTTCTGCCTGGCGAACTCGGCCGCCAGCTCCTTGCCGCGGCTCCGCACGCCGATCACGGCGACCCTGACCCGTTCCGACGCGCCGGCCCGCGCCTTGGTCGTCCCTCCTGCCACGGCGAGGCCCGCTGCACCCAGGAAGATCCGCCGGTTGATCGCCATCGGGTGGGCCTCCGTCGCGAGAACTCGTAGGGGGAAGGGATTCCACAAGTATTCCACCGCGCCCGCGGTATCGCAAGGACTTGCAGGCGCATTGACTCCCGACGGTTTGCGTCCTAATTCACCCCCAGGGGCGAGAGACGCGACCGGAGGCTGACATGATCGAGATGACGTGCTGGAGATGCGGCTGGGCCGGCCGGGCGTACGACCGATTCGCGCGCCGGCTGGCGGCGTGCAAGCGATGCCGGGCCGTCAACGTGGTCCCGCCCCTGCCGCCGCGGAAGGTCTATCCGCTGGGCCTGGCCGTGGCGATCGATGCGCCCAGCTCCGCCCCGGGCTGATGCCCCTCACGCCAGCGACCGACCACCGTCCACCGGATAGAGCCCGCCCGTGGCGAAGTCGGTCCCTTCGAGCAGGTAGAGGATCAGCCGGTTGACGTCGGCCGGCGTCCCGCACCGCCGGAGCGGGGTGGCGGCGATGACGGCGCCGCGCTCCTCGTCCGAGAGCTCCGGCGGCGGGTCGATCATCGCGGGCTGGACCATGTTCACGGTGACGTGGGGCGCCAGCTCGACGGCCAGGGCCAGCGTCATCGTCGTCAGGCCGCCCTTGGCCACGAGGTAGGGGAGATAATCCTTGTAAGGCCGGTTCGTGGCCCAGTCGCCGACGTTGACGATCTTCCCCTTGATCCCGTCCTCGCCGGGCTGGGCGAGCATCCGCCGCGCGGCCGCGATCGCCGTGTGGTACGGGGCGGCGAGGTTGGCGGCGATCATCGCGTCGAAGTCGGCGGGCGCGAGCGTGGCGAGCGGGGTCCGGCGGAAGATGCTCGCCATGTTGACGAGGACGTCGAGCCGGCCGAACGCCTCGACGACCTCGTCGACGGCCCGCTCGGCCTGGTCGGGATCGCGAGAGGTCGGCGGCGACCGCCAGGCCGCGGACGCCCCGGCGCTCGACCTCGGCGACGGTCGCCTCGATCGCCTCGCGGCTCGTGTGGTAGGTCATCGCGACGTCGGCCCCGCGGTCGGCGAGCAGCACGGCCAGGTCGCCGCCGACGCGGCGGCCGCCGGTGATCAGCACGGCCTTGCCCGCGAGGTTCATGGGCCGGTCCACGGGACGTCGGCCACGCCGGCCCGTGCGTTGACGGCGCGGGCGAGGACGAAGAGGAAGTCGCTCAGCCGGTTCAGGTAGACGATGATCTCCGACGGGCACGCGACTCGCCCGGCCGGTGCGCGAGCCGGACGACCTGCGCGCTCGGCCCGGCGGCAGACGGTCCGGGCCAGGTGGATGCTGCGCCGCGGCGGGCGTGCCGCCGGGCAGGATGAACTGGGTCAGCGGCGCGAGCTCGGCCTCGAGCGCGTCGATCCAGCGCTTCGAGCGTCTCGGCGTGCTCGGGCCTGACCGCGCGTGTGGAACGGCCCTTCCGGGTCGGGGTCGGCCAGGGCCGAGCCGACGACGAAGAGGTCGTCCTGGACCGTCGCCAGGCGCAGGTCGGCGTCGGGGTCGGGCCCGGCGGCGCGGGCGACGCCGAGCGGCGGCGTTCAGCTCGTCGACCGTGCCGTAGGCCTCGATCCGCGGGTCGTCCTTGGGGACCCGGCCGGCGGCCGAGCAGGCCGGTCGAGGCCGTCGTCGCCGGTCTTCGTGTAGATCTTCACGCCGCGTGACTCCTCCGTCGAGTCGCGTCCGGTCCATTGGCGGGCGGCCCGGGTCGCCCCTATACTAGGCTAGCCGACGCCCGGACAGGACCCGGGCCAGCGACGACCTCGGAGTCGATCCCCGACCGATGCTCGCCCATGATCCTGGCCCTGCTCGCCGCGCCGCGCCCTCGGGCACGAACTCGCCGCCTCGACCTCCGGAGGCCGACGCCGCTCGAGGCCAAGCACCTCACGAACATCCGCCAGGTGACCTCCGGCTTCGCCAAGGCGGGCGAGGGGTACTTCCGCCCCGACGGCAAGGCCGATCATCTTCCAGGCCGCCGCTGCCCGGCCGAGGACGACTACCAGATCTACACCCAGGACCTCGCCCCGGGCTCGAAGCCGAAGCTGGTCAGCACCGGCAAGGGGAAGTGCACCTGCAGCTACTACCACCCCGACGGCAAGTCGATCCTCTTCGCCTCGACCCACCTCGATCCCGGCCCTGAGCTCGCCCGGCGCCAAGCCGAAGGGCCCCGCCTACAGCCGGTCCGAGCGCTATCGCTGGGACTTCGACCCGCGCGATGGACATCTTCAAGGCCGACCTCGACGGCACGAACCTCGTCCGCCTGACCGACACGCCCGGCTACGACGCCGAGGGGAGCTACTCGCCCGACGGCAAGCAGATCATCTTCACGTCGTTCCGCGACGGCGACGCCGAGATCTACATCATGGACGCCGACGGCAAGAACCCGCGGCGGATCACCCACGCCAAGGGCTACGACGGCGGCCCGTTCTTCTCGCCCGACGGCAAGAAGATCATCTACCGGAGCGACCGCAAGGAGAACGACCTGCTCCAGGTCTACATCAACAACACCCGAGGGCACGGCCGAGCGGGCCCTGACCGACAACGACGTTCGTGAACTGGGGCCCGTACTTCCATCCCGGACAGCCGCCACATCGTCTACGCGACGAGCCGGCACGGCCACCAGAACTACGAGCTCTACTTGATGGACATCGACACCGGCACGCGAGGAGCGGATCACCTTCCGCGAGGGCTTCGACGGCCTGCCCGTCTTCAGCCGCGACGGCAAGAAGCTGATGTGGACCTCCAAGCGGCCGGACCGCCGACAAGACGAGCCAGCTCTTCATCGCCGACTTCATCGCGCCCGAGGCCGCATCTGAATCCGCTTCGACGACGAGAACGACCATGACCGCCAAGGACGTTATCCTTCGCACCTACGGGACGGGCGAGACGATCACGAAGTCTTACCTCTCCGACCTGACGGCCGCCGACCTGCTGGTCCGCCCGGTGCCGGGCCAGAATCACATCGCCTGGCAGCTCGGCCACCTGATCCTGACCGAGCACAAGTTCGTCGAAGGCATCAAGCCCGGCTCCTCGCCCAAGCTGCCGCCAGGCTTCGAGGAGGGGCACGGCCGCGACAAGACGAACGTCGACGACCCTTCGAAGTACCTCGCGCCCGAGGATTACCTGGCGCTCATTCAAGCCCAGCGCGAGGCGACCAAGGCCGTGCTCGACGAGCTGGACGAGGCCGGCCCTCGACGCGCCCGGCCCGGAGCGGATGCGGCAGATGGCCCCGACCGTCGGCGCCGGGTTCGCTCTGATGGGGAACCACATGCTGATGCACGTCGGCCAGTTCGTCTCGGTCCGACGCAAGCTGGGCAAGCCGATCGCGTTCTGAGTGCCCTCTCGCAGGGTCCGCCATGCGGACCATCTCCCGTCCGAGGCTATCGATCGACGATGGTCCGCATGGCGGACCCTACGAATTCGCGACCTCGGCCGCGATCAGCCGGTCGAGCAGGACCGGGTTGACCACCCCCTTGAACCGCACCTTGCCGTCGAACGCGACGACCGGGACGCTCAGTCCGTACTTCGCGACCAGGTCCGGGTCGGAGTCGACGTCGACCTCCTCGATCGCGAATCCGTGACGACCTTGATAATCGCGGAGCACGTCGAGCGCCTTGTGGCAGCAGCAGCACTGCGCCCGCGTGTAGACCGTGACATTCAGGCCATCGAGCCGCGGCTTCGACCTCGAACGGCGGAGGCGGAGCAGGGTCGTCATCATCGCGGGTCGGCCTCCAGGTCGGCGGCGTCGGCGCGGCGGACTTCGACCAGGTTGTCGAAGAAGGTCGCGCCGCCGCCCATGTCGGTGAGGGCGGAAGACGTCGTGCTGTTCGGGTTGGCGCGCGCCGGGCGTGAGCTTGCTCCAGTAGAGCCCGCACGCCACGGCCACGCCGGGCCGGACCGCCCCGCTCAGGTCGACCCGGGCGAGGAACCGGCCCCGATCATTGTAGACCTCCGCCCACTCGCCGTCGCGGAGGTCTGCGCGATTCGGCGTCGGCCTCCGAAAGCTCGACCGTCGGCTCGCCGGCCCGGCGGCGGTGCTTCTCCGTCCCGGCGAAGGTCGAGTTGAGGAAGCTCGGCCGGGGCGGGCTCAGGAGCTGGAGCGGATACTTCGTCGGCGAGGTCGGGCCGCGTCTGCGGATCCTCGAGCGGCGGCGTGTAGGTCGGCAGCGGGTCGAGGCCGTCGGCGAGCATCCGCTCGGAGTAGAGCTCGCACTTGCCCGAGGGGGTCGGGAACCGGCCGTCGGCGAACGGGGCGTAATCGTCGGGCAGGTTCGAGCCGGATGCTTCCTCGGCCTCGCGCAGCCGTTCCAGCGTGATCCCGGCGAGGGTCGGGCCGCCGTCGAGGGCCTCGCGGATCAAGGTCTCGTCGTCGGGGAACAGTTCGGGCTCGAAGCCCAGCCGGCCGGCCAGGGCGCGGAAGACGTCGTTGTTCGACCGGGCCTCGCCCGACGGGGCGATCGCCGGCGTGTTGAGCATGACGAAGTGGTGGCCATAGGAGCCGTGGAGGTCGACGTGCTCGAGCTGGGTCGTGGCCGGCAGGACGATGTCGGCGTAGTCGGTCGTGTCGGTGAAGAACTGCTCGTGGACGACGGTGAACAGGTCGTCGCGGCGCGAGCCCTTCGAGGACCCGACGCTGGTCGGGCGCGACGGCCGCCGGGTTGCAGTTGTAGACGTACAGCGCCTGCACCGGCGGGCCCGGAAGCTCGCCGGCCAGGGCCTCGGCGAGCTGGTTCATGTTGACCGTCCGCGTGCCGGGCGGGGAGAGGTCGGGCCGGGTCAGGCGATCCATCGCGAAGTCGTAGGTCCCGCTCGTCGAGAGCAGCGCCCCGCCGCCGTGGTGCCGCCAGGCGCCGACGATCGCCGGCAGGCAGGCGATCGTCCGCACGGCCATCCCGCCGCCCCTGTGCCGCTGGAGGCCGTAGTTCAGCCGGATCAACGACGGATGCTCGGAGGCGTAACGTCGGGCGAGGGTTTCGATCGTGTCGACGTCGACGCCGGTGATCGCCGCGACCTTCTCGGGCGGATACTCCTCGAGCGCCCGGCGACGGAGCGGGTCGGCCCCGACGGTCGCGCGGCCGAGGTAGTCGTCGTCCTCCAGCCCGTCGCGCCAGATCACGTGCATCAGGCCGAGCGCCAGGGCGGCGTCGGTGCCGGGGCGGGGGGCGATGTGCCAGTCGGACCGCTCGGCGGTCGGGCTCCGGTAGGGGTCGATCGTGACGATCGTCGCGCCGCGCTGGCGGGCTTCGACCATCAGCGACCAGAGGTGGCTATTCGTGACGGCGGTGTTCGAGCCCCAGTTGAGGATCAGCTTGCACCCGGGCACGGCCATCGGGTCGGCGCCCGGCCGGCCGCGGCCGACCGTGTACTCGTAGCCGATCCCGCCGGCCGAGGCGCAGATGGTCGCGGTCGAGCATCGAGGCCCCGAGCCGGTGGAAGAACCGGCGGTCGAGGCTGCTCGCCTGGAGCTTGCCCATCGTGCCGTAGTAGCTGTAGGGCAGGATCGCCTGGGGGCCGTCGGGCGACGCGGCGATCTGCGGCGAACCGGCCGGCGATCGTCGTCGATGGCCTCGTCCCAGCCGATCGGCTCGAACCGGCCCGAGCCCTTGGGTCCGACCCGCCGGAGCGGACGGAGGACGCGGTCCTCGCCGATAGACATGGTCGAGATAGCCGGCCATCTTCCCGCAGAGGACGCCGCGGGTGAACGGGTGGTCACGCTCGCCGCGGAGGGTCGACGGCGCGGCCGTCCTCGACGACGACCTCCATCGAGCAGGTGTCGGGGCAGTCGAGCGGGCAGACGCACTTGACCACGCGACCGGGACGGTCCGCCATCGTCGCACCCCTCGAAGGAACTGTCTCCGTTCCGAGACGGTCGTTACATTCCGCACTGCACCCGGCTGCGACCTTCTCGATTAAACAGCGGTCTTGTCGATGGATGATGCCGAAACTCACCTGACACGAACTGAGGATTGCGTCCTGGGTACATTCGCGCTATAGTCACGTTCGAATAGTGACTTCCGACACTTACCGTCGATGGTACCCGGGATCGCGTCACCGCGGGAGCCATCGAGCGATGAAAGGAGGGGTCCAGCGATGAGAAAGCCTCATCTTGAGTTGGTCCTCGTGGCGCTGGCCCTGGGAGGGATCTCGGCCTCGACGGCCACTGCGCAGAATTTCCTCGCCGTGAGCGAGGTCGTCGGCGGGAGTAACGAGGGACGGGTGGCGATCTATCAGCAGAGAGCCGACGGGTCGATCAACACGAGCATCGCGCCGATCATCGTCAGCGGCAACGGCCTGGCGAACCCGTTCGGTGTGTCCTACGACTCCGCCAACACCAGCCTGTACATCGCAAGTCTCGGCAGCAACCGGGTTTTCGCCTACAATGTAACCACCCAGTCGCTCGCCCCCGTCCTGACGCTGCCGACCGGCTTCCATAACCCCGGCGGGCTCCTCGTATCGGGAACCGACCTGTACGTTTCGGCCTTCAACGGGGGCTCGGCCGGATCCCCGGGTGCCGTGCTCGAGTACAACCTGTCGAACTTGGCGGCCGCCCCGACGATCTTCTCGGGCGGTGGCCTGATCGGACCCACGGGGCTAGCCGTCGACAACAACGGCACCGTCTTCGTCAACAGCTCGGAGAACGGGAAGGTCTTCGCCCTGACCTCGTCGACGCCGTCGCCGACCGCCCTGACCGATGGCGGCAATCCGTCGATCCTCTCGGCGTCGGCGGGCCTCGTTTTCGGCACTGCCGCGAACGGCACGGCCGGGTTGCTGTTCGAGACGAACGTCTTCGACCAGTTCAACGGTTCGCCGTATCACCCGTCGCTGTCGTCTTACGACTCGTCCGGGGCACTCGTGAGCAACATCCCGGGCGGCTACCTCACGCCGGATCCCCCGTTCGGCGGCGCGACTGGGATCACGCTCGGGCCGAATTCGGGGCAGATTCTTGTCTCCGACTATGGCGACGGCATTATCTACCAGTACACATCGGACGCGAACGGCAACCTGTCCGGGCCGACCTTCTATCTGTCGCTGCAAATCTCGAACGGCACACCCGCCTATATCACCGAGTTCGATCCTCCAACGGGGACGATCAATGGACAAAGCGTCCCCGAACCATCGAGCCTGGCGCTGCTCGGCCTTGGCACCGCGGCTGGCCTGATCGCCATACGTCGGCGAGGTCGGGCCGTCCGCGGCCCGGTCCGACGCCCCGATCGGCGGCCCTAAGGCCTCGATTCCGGTCCCGAAGCCGGGCGCGGTGTTGAGATAAGCATCAGCTAATGTCAAGACGGCGGCCCGGGGCGGGCCGCGTCGCGGGTGCGCGCCGGCGGTTCGTTCGTACGGTCCGCTGTGCGGACCGTCCCCGGTCGCAGGCCTTCGGGCGACGATGGCCCGCAGAGTGGACGCTACGAAGACCGCTCCGACGGGGTGTCGATGGCTCCGCGGCGGCCTCCGCCGGGCGGGCCGAGGCGCCCGCTCCTCGGGGTGAGGTTGCATCGTAACGGAGACGGCCCCGGGATTCCTTCCTTCGAACGGACCCACGACCGCCGGCCCGCGCCTTGACATCGGAGGTCGTCCGTGCGAGCCTCGACAGTCGTGCGACCCCGCCCCGCGCCCGCCTCGCCTCCCGCCACGAGTCGGCGGCCCTCCCGCCCGGAACGCCTCCATGACGCGACCGACGCTCGCCCTCGTCCTCGGCGTCCTCGGGACATCCGCGGCCCTGGCCGACGCGCCCCAGATCGCCTCGATCCAGCCGCTCGGCATCCGCCGAGGGGCGGCGGCCGACGTGACGATCTCCGGGGCGAACCTGCTCGGCAACCCTCGGCTCGTCGCGCCGTTTGCGTTCACGACGGCTCCGCCGAAGACACCCGGGACGGACCCGGCCAAGTGGACCTTCGCGCTCAACGTCGCCCCCGAGACGCCCGTCGGCGTCTACCTCGTGCGGGTCCGGACCGAGGACGGCCTGTCGAACCCGTTCCTCTTCGCGGTCGGCCAGCTCGCCGCAGGTGCTCGAGGCGGAGGACAACAGCCGGTTCGAGGCGGCCCAGGCGATCCCCTCGCCCTGCGTCGTCGAGGGGACGTCGGCCGGCGCCGACGTCGACTACTACCGATTCCCCGGCAAGAAGGGCCAGCGCGATCGTCGTCGACGCCCAGTGCGCCCGGGTCGGCTCGACGGTCGACCCGCAGCTCCGGCTGACGAGGGCCGACGCGAGCCACAAGTACGTCGCCTCGGCCGACGACACGGCCGGCCTGCTCACCGACGCCCGGATCGTCGCCGACCTGCCCGAGGACGGCGACTACGTGATCGAGCTCTCCGACACGCGGTATCAGGGCGGCGGCCGGCCGGTCTACCGGCTGGTTGTCGGAGAGCTTCCGGTCGCGGACGAGGTCTATCCGCTCGGCGGCCGGCGGGGCGAGGCGACCGGCTTCGAGCTGCGGGGCGGGACGATCGGCGAGGCCCGGCTCGGCGTGGCGCGGGCCGAGGCGCCGCGAGGTCTCGAAGTCTTCCACCCGCGGTTCACCGGGCCGATGCTCGGGCTCGGCACGCCGTGGGACGTGGAGTCGGTGCCGACGCTGGCCGTCGACGACTATCCCGAAGTCCGCGAGCCGAGCGATCCGAAGGCCCCGCCGGCCCGGGCCACGCCGCCGGTCGTGCTGAACGGGCGGATCGAATCGAAGGGGGACGAGGATGCGTTCCTCCTGGCGGTCACGCCCGGCCAGCGGCTCCGGCTCGACGTCTCGGCGGCCGACCTCGGCTCGGCGCTCGACGGGGTGCTCCAGGTCAAGAAGCTCGACGGCTCGGTGCTCGCCACGGCCGACGACACGACGGCCCCGGCCCAGGGAAAGATGAAGGGCAAGAAGGCCCCGGCCGTCGTCTCGCCCGACCCGTCGCTCGACTTCACCGTGCCGGGCGGCGTGAGCGAGATCGTCGTGGCTCTGCGGGACCTCAAGGGCGACGGCGGCATCGGCTATCCCTACCGGATGATCGTCGAGCCGATCGTGCCGTACGTTCGACCTCGCGCTGAACGACGCCCAGATCAGCATCCCGAAGGGCGGCTCGGCCGCGATCGGCGTGACGGTCGCGCGCAAGGGCTACGACGGGCCGATCACGCTCGATATCGCCAACCCTCCGCCCGGCCTCTCGGTGCGGACCGGCCTGATCGGCGCGGGGCAGGCTGCGGGGGCCTTCACGGTCGCCGCGGCGCCCGACGCCGGGTTCGACCGCGTCGATCTGGAGGTCGTCGGCCGGGCGCAGGGGCCGGCGGGACCGCTGGCCGTCCCCGGCTCGAAGCTGCTCGTCTTCTCCCAGCAGGCTGGGACGCCCGTGGGCGGCACCCCCGCGCCCTCGCTGCCGACGAACGTCCTGACCCAGCTCGACCTGCCCGCCGCCACGGCCCTGCCCCCGGCCTTGACACTCGAGACGCCTGCGACGCCCGTCGACGTCGTCCACGGCTACGGCGGCGCGGTGCCGATCAAGGTGATCCGGCCCAAGGGGGCCGAGGGGCGCTGACGGTCACCCCCTTGCCCCCGCCCGCGGGCTTCGCGGTCCCCAACGCGACGATCGCCGACAAGGCGGCCGACGGCTCGGCACCGATCAGTGCCGCACTCGAAGCGCCACTCGGAATGTCGACGATCGTTCTGACGGCCAAGGGGAAGATCGGCGGCAAGGACCGGACGCTCGCGCTGCCGGCCGTCACGGTGAACGTCGTCCGCCCGGCGTCAGTGGAGCTGGCGCCGACGCTCGACGTGAAGCCCGGCTCGTCGGTCGAGGTCAAGGGCAAGGTCGTCCGCAAGGGCGGCTTCAAGGAGCCGGTGACGGTCAAGCTCGAGGGCCTGCCCGCCGGCCTCTCGTCGACCCCGGCGACGGTGCCGCCCGACAGGTCGGAGTTCGCCGTCAAGCTCGTCGCCGACCCGAAGGCCCCGGCCGGCTCGGCCAATGCCCGCGTGGCCGTCGCGTTCCAGGTCAACAAGAAGGATTACCCGACGCCCCCGGCGCCCTTGGCGGTGAAGGTCGTCGCGGCGAAGTGAGCCCGATCGGTAGGAGCCCGAGAGTGATGAGCCCACGCCTCCGCGTCGTCCTTGCGTTTCTCGCCCTGATCATCGCCCCGTCCCTCGGCCGCGCTGACGACGCCAAGCCGAAGGCCGATAAGCCCGACGACTCCAGGGCGCTCGAAGCAACGATGAAGGACGCGATCCTCGTCGAATTCGACGAGAAGGGCTCGCTGCGGATCGACCGGGAGCCGTACGCGGGCGAGGCCACGCCGGCCGCGCTCAAGGCGAAGTTCCAGGCGATCCGCGACAAGACCGGTCATAAGACGATCCTGCTCGTCTCGGACCTCTCCAAGCCGCAACGCGCCACGATCGCCGTCTACGACGCCGCGACGGCGCTCGGCCTGGGCATCGCCATCGCGAAGGCCGGCAGCATCCCCGCTCCGAAGCCCGAGCCGAAACCGGCACCCAGGCCCGCGGCCGTCGGCCGGCCCGGCCGTGAGCTTCATGAAGGACGTCGCCCCGATCCTCGTGCAGAACTGCATCGCCTGCCACAACCCGAAGAAGTCCGAGGGCAAGTACGTGATGACGACCTTCGACCGCCTCAAGAAGGGCGGCGCGAGGGGCGAGGGGATCACGCTCAAGCCCGGCGACCCCGAGGAGAGCTACCTCGTCGAGCTGATCCGCCCCGACGGCGAGCCGAGGATGCCCTACAAGCAGGAGCCGCTCACGCCCGAGAAGATCGCCCTCATCGAGCGCTGGGTCAAGGACGGGGGCAAGTACGACGGACAGGCCACCGGCGAGGACTGGGTGGCCCTGCTCCGCAAGGCAACGCCGGTCGTGATCCCCGAGAACTACCCCGCGCCCGTGCCGATCACGGCGCTCGCCTTTACCCCCAAGGGCGACGAGCTGCTGGCCTCGGGCTATCACGAGCTGAACGCCTGGAAGCTCGCCGACAACTCGCTCGCCCGCCGGGTCCGGCCCCTGCCGGAGCGGGTCTACGAGGTCGCCTACAGCCCCGACGGTAAGTGGCTCGCGGCCGCCGGCGGCGACCCCGGGCAGTGGGGCACGGCGTCGGTCTGGAAGGTCGAGGGGGACGGCAAGCTCACGCACGTCCGCGACCTTGTCGAAAGCACCGACTGCCTCTTCGCCGTCGCCTTCAGCCCGGACGGGAAGACGCTGGCCGCGGCCGGGGCGGACCGGGCGATCCGGCTCTGGGAGGTCGGTACCTGGAAGGAGCTGGCGACGATCGAGGACCACGCCGACTGGGTGCTCGACGTCGCCTTCAGCCCCGACGGCAAGCGGCTCGCCAGCGCGTCGCGCGACAAGACCAGCAAGGTCTTCGACGTCGCCAAGCGCGAGGCCGTCGCCACCTTCCCCGGCCACGCCGAGACGGTGTACACCGTCGGCTTCTCGGCCGACAGCAAGCAGGTCCTCAGCGGCGGCGGCGACGGCCAGATCCGGGTCTGGAACCCGGACGACGACGGCAAGGTCTCGAAGAACCTCGGCGGCTTCAGCGGGCCGATCTTCAAGCTCCAGGTGCTCGGCGACGGCAAGACCCTCGTCGCGTGCTCGGCCGACCGGGGCGTACACGTCTTCGAGAACCTCGCGCGGAAGCGGACCCTCTCGGGCCACACCGACTGGGTCTACACCTTCGCCGCGGCCCCGGACGGCAAGACGCTCGCCTCGGGGAGCTGGGACGGCGAGGTCCGCACGTGGAACCTCGCGGACGGCAAGCCGCTCAAGACATTCGTCGCCGCTCCCGGGTTCAAGCCGAAGGTCCAGGCCGCGGCCCGCTGAGGCGCGGAGCCGGGCGACCCATCCCCTCATCCTCGCCGCGGAGGACGACATGCCCGTCCAGGTCAGAACCGTGTCCGAGCTGGCCGCCAGGGCGGTGCACGACCCCCAGCTCGTGCAGCAGCTCCAGGACAACCCGATCGCGACCCTCGCGGCCATCGCCACGCCGCTGCAGAACGACGCGTGGATCTACCGGATCGTCGTCGGGTCGCTCGGGCTCGCCGTGCTGATCGCGTTGATCGGGGCGATCGTGCTCGCGATGGGCGGCAACAAGGAGACGCCGGCAATACTCACGGCCATCGGCTCGGCGTCGGTCGGCGCCCTGGCGGGGCTGCTCGCGCCGTCGCCGGTGAAGGGCTGACCGCGGTCACTCTCGCGAGGTCACGCGGTAGAGGTGGACCCCATAGCCGGCGAAGCGGTCGGACCACGCACCGCCCTTCGCGTCGATCTCACGTCCCTCGCCGATGACCTCGACGCGTCCATCCTTCTTGTCCGACAGCGTGAACGACCCCGTCGCCTCCCCGTCGCGCATGGCGACGGCGAAGACGTAGGTCGCGCCGGCGTCGCGGCGGGCGAGGATGTCGATCGGGACATCCTTCGACGAGGACGCGACGCTCGCCAATCCCGGCTGGTCCGGCGCGTTCAGGACCGGGGCGAGCTCGTGGACCTGGCGGTTAATCGCGGCGACCTCGCGGCTCATCGCGTCGTCGGCGAGCAGGCCGGCCTCGATGAATGTCGGCTTGAACTGGTGGGAGAAGTAGAGGAGGCCCTTCGCCCCGTGGATCAGCGCCATCCAGACCTCGCTGCGGACCTGCCGGGGCGTCGCCCGGCGGTTGGCGTTGTCGATGCCCGTCGTCTCGATGCAGCACCAGACGTCCTTGCCGCCGGCCCATTGCCTGAGCCGGTCGACGCCGCGGGGGACGTACCAGAGCTTGCCGGCGACCTCGGCGTTGTCGTGGCACGCGGGGTAGATGTCGAACGAGGCGATGTCGCACCCCTTGACGTACTCGGCATAGTCCTCGGGGTGGTTCGTGCGGACGCCCCGGCCGTACCAGCCGTCCCACGCGACGCCCTGGCCGAGGTTGAGCATCACCGGCCGGTCGGGATCGGCCCGGCGCATCGTCTCGTATTCCTCGACGATCTTCGACGGCGGCACGGGCGGCCCGTACCCCTTGCCCCGGCCCAGCGACTGGGCGTTGTCGGGCTCGTCGCCGTGCATCCAGCCGACGATGATCGGCCGGTCCTTGAACTTCAGCGACCGCGGCGACTGCTCGCAGATGACTGGCATGCCGGCCCGCTCGAGCGCGTCGAGCTGTGCCTCGGTCGGCCCCTGCCAGAGCGCCACGTAGACATTGATCCCGATCGCCTTGTACTTCGCGGCGTTCGCGGGGGACTGGAGCCAGACCGCCGTGGGGAAGAAGTCGGGCGACCGGGGCAGGCCCTTCGGGAAGGCGTGATCGGCCGCGTGGGCGATGGTGGGCAGGGCCAGGATCGGCAGGAGGATCTGATAGGGTCTCATCGCGCAATGCTCGCGAGGGGCGGGGGTCAGTCGAGCGTCTTGATCTCGATGTCCTTGAAGCGGACTTCCATCGGCTCGGGCCGACGTGGACCTGCAGGGCGATGATGCCCTTCTTGTCGAACTTCGGGTCGTCGCGGTCGATGATCTGGGTGCCGTTGAAGTCGATGGTGACGTGGTCGCCCTTGGCGGTGATGACGAAGTCGTTCCAGTCGCCCTTCTTGACGAGCGCTTCGGCCTTCTCCTCGGGGTAGCGCTCGAGGATGCCGCGGCCGCCGCTCCTCGTAGAGCAGGCCCCAGTAGCCGTCGGCGACGTCGGCCTGCGGGCCGGAGACGCGCGCCGTTCGGCGCGCGCTTGCTGCGGAACTGGATGCCCGAGTTGCCGTTGCGGAACTTGACCTTGGCCTTGAGCACGAAGTCGCCGTAGGGCTTGTCGGTGACCAGGAACTCGTTCTTCTTGAGCTTGTCCGTCCGTCCGGCCGACGATCTCGCCGTCCTCGACGGTGAAGAGCGCCTTGTCGCTCGGGCGTGACCCAGCCGGTGAGGTCCTTGCCGTTGAACAGCGGGCGTGAAGCCCTCGTCGTCGCGGGCCGCGGGCCGGCGAGTCGCGAGGCCAGGACGCCGACGGCGCAGCGGCCAGCCGGAGCGAGGTCGCGGATCATCGGGTGTCTCCCTCGGGTTGAGTCGGAGCTGGGAACATCGCCGTCGCGGCCGATTCCGGCCGGTGACGGCGCGCGATCGTGGGTCGAGCCGGCGCAGCGGTCATCGGCCGGGTCGCTGGCGGTGCCGCGCCGGCGCCGGTTAGAATCGGCCTCGCCCGGTCGGCGACCGGTCGACGCTCACTGCCGCCGGACGTCCGGCATGCCCTTCGCCGACGACCTCCGCCGGTTCGGGCCCGAGCGCCTCGTACGCGTCACGCTCGACGAGGCCGCGGGACTACTGCGCCCGCCTGACGGCGACGCACTACGAGAACTTCAGCGTCGTCACCTGGCTGACGCCGCGCGAGCTCCGGCCGGCGTTCGCCGAGCATCTACGCCTTCTGCCGCTGGTCCGACGACCTGGGCGACGAGGTCGGCGACCCCGCCCGGTCGCCCGAGCTGCTCGACTGGTGGCGCGGCGAGCTGCGGGCGACTGTACGAGGGCGAGGCCCGCCACCCGGTCATGATCGCCCTGGCGCGAGACCGTCGCGCGAGTACGGCATCCCGATCGGGCCGTTCGAGGCGCTGATCTCGGCCTTCGAGCAGGACCAGGTCGTCACCGAGTACGCCACCTACGAGCAACTGCTCGACTACTGCACGCGGTCGGCCAACCCGGTCGGCCACCTCGTCCTGTACCTCGGCCGGCGCGTTCGACGACGAGAACGCCCGGCTCTCCGACTGCGACCTGCACGGGCCTGCAACTGGCCAACTTCTGGCAGGACGTGGCCCGCGACCTGGCCATCGGCCGGATCTACCTGCCGCGCGAGGACCGCGAGCGGTTCGGCTACGCGGACGACGACCTGCGGGCGCCTGCGGTTCACGCCCGCGTTCGCCGCGCTGCTGACGTTCGAGGTCGACCGGGCGCGGGCCCTGTTCGCCGAGGGGCGGGCGCTGGTGCCGAGGATGCCGCGGACGCTCGCCGTGGACGTCGACCTGTTCTCGCGCGGCGGGCTGGCGATCCTCGACCGGATCGAGGCGCGCAGGGCTTCGACGTGCTGATCGCGCCGGCCGGCGCTGGGCAAGCTCGACGAAGGTCGGGCTGCTGGCTCCGGGCGATGCTGGCGACGGCCCGGCCGGCGACGGGCCGACGACCGAGTCGCGGCGCGCCGCCGCGGTCGGAGGTCGCGCCGTGATGGACCGCGCGGCCTCGCCGCGAGAGCTATCGCTTCTGCGACGACGCTCTCGCGGCGCGAGGCGAAGAACTTCTACTACGCGTTCCTGCTCCTGCCCCGCCGACCGCCGGCGGTCGATGTCGCGCGCTCTACGCCTTCCTGCGGCACACCGACGACCTCGCCGACGAGCCCGGGCCGGCCGACGCGAAGGCCGCGGTCGCTCGACTCGCTGGCGGCCGACGCTCGACGCCGCGCTCGGCGGCCGGCGCCGACGCCTGGCCCGGCCTCCCCGCCCTGGCCGACACGGTCGCCCGGCACGCGATCCCCGCGCAGCATCTCCACGAGGTCATCGACGGCGTCTCGATGGACATCGAGCCGCGGGTCTCGCGACCTTCGACGAGCTGACGGACTACTGCTATCACGTCGCCTCGGTCGTCGGCCTCTGCTGCCTGCACATCTGGGGCTATCGCTCGGACGGCGGCCAGGCCGAGGCGACTGGCCGAGGCGTGCGGCGTCGCGCTGCAGCTGACCAACATCCTCCGCGACGTCCGCGAGGACGCCCGCAACGGGCGGATCTACCTGCCCCGCGACGACCTGGCGCGGTTCGGCGTCGAGCCGGAGGAGCTGACGTCGTCCGCCCGCCTCGGAGCCGCGTGCGAGCCCTGTTCGACTTCGAGGCGAGGCGGGCGTATACGTACTACGAGACGTCCGCGCCGCTCGCGAGGCTCGTCGCGCCGGTCGGCCGGCCGGTGCTCCGGGCGATCGTCGGGATCTACCGCGCCCTGCTCGACGAGATCGCCCGCCGCGATTACAACGTCCTGTCCGAGCGCGTCCGGATTCCCGCCTGGAGGAAGGCGGCGATCGCGCTCGGGTCGCTCCGGGCCGGTTCGGCTGAGGACGGAGGACGAGCGTGTCGATCGAACAACGGGGCATCGCCCGTCGGGTTCGCGGTCCGGGTCGACCTTGCGGGTTCACCGGGCGAACGAAGCCGAACGAAGCCGCTCGCCCCTTGCACGCTCGGGTTCGCTCCGCCGAACGACGGGGACCCGGCCGGGACCCGAGACCCCGGGGGCCGGCAGGCCGGGGGGGCGGAGGGCGGTCGTTGCCGAAGCCGACCGATGACCCCCTTCGTGAGGCCCGCGCCGCCGCGGGTCGTGATCGTCGGCGGGGGCCTCGCGGGGCTGGCGGCGGCCGTCGGGCTCGCCGGGAAGGACCTCGACATCACCCTGCTCGAGAGCCGGCCCCGGCTCGGCGGGCGGGCCAGCTCGTTCCCCGACCCGGCGACCGGCGAGCTCGTCGACAACTGCCAGCACGTGAGCATGGCCTGCTGCACGAACCTCGCCGACTTCTGCCGCCGCGTCGGCACGGCCGACCTGTTCCGCCGCGAGCCGGGCGTGCTGTTCCTCTCGCCCGAGGGGCGATACTCGACGCTCAGGGCCGGGCCCCTGCCGGCGCCGTTCCACCTCACGGGCAGCTTCCTCCGGGCCAATTACCTGACGCTGACGCGAACGGCTCCGCGTCGGCTACGGGCTCGGCCGGCTGCGTCTTCGACAAGGCGGATCAGCCGTCCGAGCCGTTCGACGACTGGCTCCGCCGGCACGGCCAGACCGACCGGACGATCGAGCGCTACTGGGCCACCGTGCTCGTCTCGGCCCTGAACGAGCGGCTCGACCGGATGGACGTCGGCCATGCCCGCAAGGTGTTCGTCGACGGCTTCCTTCGCGACCGCGAAGGCTACAAGATGGAGCTGCCGCTCGTCCCGCTCGGCGAGCTCTACGGGACGCGGCTCGAGCGCTGGCTGGCCGACAACGGCGTCAACGTCCGGCTCACGACGGGCGTCCGCTCGGTCGAGCTCGACGGCGACGGCGCGGTCTCGGGCGTGACGCTCCGCTCGGGCGAGTCGGTCCCGGCCGACTTCGTCGTGCTGGCCGTGCCGTTCGACCGGGTCGACGGCCTGCTGCCCGAGGGCGCACGCGGGCGGATCGCCGGGCTGGCGAGGCTCGGCGAGTTCGACGCGTCGCCGATCACCGGGGTCCATCTCTGGTTCGATCGCGAGGTCTGCCCCGTCGATCACGTCGTGACCGTCGGCCGGCTCGTCCAGTGGGTCTTCAACCACACGGCGTTGCAGGGCCGTCGGGCCGGCGAGGGGAAGGGCCAGTATCTCCAGCTCGTCATCAGCGCCTCGTATGACCTCGTGGCGCTCGACAACGCGGCGATCCGCGACCGCGTGCTCGCCGACCTCGCGGCGATCTGGCCGGCGACGAAGCAGGCGATGCTCGAGCGTTGGTGGGTCGTGACCGAGCACGGGGCGACGTTCGCCGTGCGACCCGGCGTCGACGCGATCCGGCCGCGCCAGCGCACGGCGGTCGACGGCCTGTTCCTCGCGGGCGACTGGACCGATACCGGCTGGCCCGCGACGATGGAGGGGGCCGTCCGCGCGGCTACAAGGCGGCCGAGGGCGTGCTCGCCGACCTCGACCGGCCCGAGGTCCTGATCCGGCCCGACCTGGCGGGAGGGTGGCTCTCGCGCCAGTTGCTCGGGCCGCCGAGGTGGGACGTCCCCGGGAGGCGGCGGTGATCAGGATTCGGTCGCGACTTCGACGGCCTCGGGCTCGTCGCGGCACTCCGCGAGCGCCTCGGCCAGCTCGGTCGAGAAGCCGGCCGGCCGGCGCGGGCGGTCGGCGACACGGTCGAATCCGTCGATCGCGGCGGTGGCCAGCACCGCGCTTGCAAGACCATAACCAAGGAGGCTCACGACGCAGGCCAGTAGCCGAGAAACGATCGGGTCGAGCCGGTGGTTGATCGTGTCGACGATCGTCCCGAACAGAGCCTGCACCGGGGCGTACCGCTCGGGGGCGACGTCGAGCATGTAGGGCATGACGGGCGCGGCGAGCCAGAGGTCGTCGATCCGGCCGGCGATCGGGAAGACGCAGAGGAGATAGCCGCCGTTGAGGACGAAGAGCACGACCACGGTCGCCACGATCGCGCGGGTCGTGCTCCGGAGATGAAGTGAGAGAAACGAGCCGAGGGCCAGCGCGAAGACCGAGTCGGTCGCGAACAGGGCGAGCGTCAGCGCGTAGCCGAGCGGGTGGATCGCGCCGGCGACGAGGCCGAAGGTCCAGAGGAAGAGCGCCACGAGCCCCGGGACTCGCCACCGATGCAGGGCGCCGAGGGCCTTGCCGCGGAGGATCTCGACGCCGTTCAGCGGCGTGGCGAGCAGGCTGATCCAGGTGTCGTCCTCGCGTTCGGAGGGGATGCCCGCCGCGGTCGTGCCGGCCAGGCCGACGATCCAGACCATCGCGGCCACGGCGGCGGCCGGCGCGATCGTGGCGTTGAGCTCGTTGCGCGCCTTGTGGACGACGCCGGCCGGGGCGTCGCCGTAGCCGTACTTCGCCAGCTCGGCGAAGGCGGGCCGGCCGAGGTCGAGCAGGGATTCCCCGAGGAAGACGGCCGCGAAGACCGTCGCGAGGAACCCGACCGAGCGGAGCACCGGCCCGAGCCGCGCGACGTGCCGCTCCTTCCACGCCATCGGGTCGTCGCCCACGGCCGGGCGTCCCAGGAGGCGGGAGAACCGGCCGGGGGATTTTGTGGGGTTTGCGGCTGGTCTCGTCCACGTCTCGGCCGAACGTCCTGACTCGAGGTCCGCAGAAGCCGGCCGGAGCCGCCAGACGGCCAGGCCGATGGACCCGAGTCCGAAGGCGACCTGGAACGCCGCCATCCGCATCAACGTGCCCGACAGACCGGGGGTGGGATTCGCCAGGTAGGCGAGCTGGAACGGGTCGAGCTGATCCAACGCCTGCATGAGACCGAGGCGCACGAACCACCGCGTGGCGACGACGGAGGTGGGGTCGAAGAACGCTCGCAACAGGGGCAGTCGCGCCGAGGCCGATCAGCTCAAGAAGGTACGTCACCAGGATCGCGTCGCGCGCCCGTCGCATTTGCGACGAGACGAAGATCGCCAGGCCCGCGACGGCGAAGGCGGTCGTCAGCGTGCCGGCGAAGGCCGCGAGGACCAGCGGCGGGTCGAGGCCGCCGAAGAGGCTGAGCATGGCGATGATCGGCAGGCCCGTCAGCACGAGCACGACGAGCTGGAGCATCCGCGCGGCGAGCTTGCCGACGACGATCTCGAAGCTCGAGAGCCGGCTGGCGAGGATGTCGTGCAGCGTCTTCCGCTGCCGCTCGTCGGCGATCGTGCCGGCGACCATCGCCGGGGTGAGGCAGAGCACCGCACCGACCTGCGCGAGCAGGAACGTCGCGAAGAGGTGCGACGCCATGTCGGCCAGAAACGCGAATCCCGGCTCCCCCGGCTGGCGAAGGCTCGCCAGATTGCGGCTCGCGGCCTCGTAGGTCCAGCCGACGAGCAGAAGGAGCGTCAGCCCGTAGGCGAGGCGCGCTGCGAAGTAACGCCGGCGCCGCGAGGTCGTCACCAGCTCGGCATGGAAGACGGGGCCGAGGAGCATGAACGACCTCGCCGCTTACCCCTACAGATGTCGGAAGCGAGTGTCGCAAATCGTAGGGGGAATGACAAGCGCCGGCCGGCTCGCCTTGCGTCACGAGGCCGGCGGCTTGTCGTCGCGGAGGCGGTAGAGGGCCTGCTGGGCCTCGGAGTCGAACGGGTCCATCTTGACGGCGATCGCGTACCAGGCGCGGGCCTCGGCGACGCGGCCGACGGCCGCGCAGGCGGCGCCGAGCTCGCGGACGAGGGTGGCATCCTTCGAGGCGCCCGGGGCGGCGGCGCGCTGGACGAGCGTGCCGAGCCGCTCGTGCTTGGCCGAGAGCTCGAGGTAGGTCTTCGCCTCCTTCTCGTCGACGCGCTGGAGGGCGTGGGCGAGGCCGAAGATGGCGTCGCGGTTGTTCGGCTCGGCGGCCACGGCCTCTCGGAAGGCGGCGACGGCCGCCTTGTCCTCGCCGCGGGCGATCGCCATCCGGCCGCGGAGCAGCGCCAGGCCGACGTGCGCCTTCGACCCGCCGGCGAGCAGCGCCTCGGCACCCTTCTCGTCCCCGCGGTCCAGCGCGATCTGGCGCCGGATGGCGCGGGCGTCGTCGTCGGGGCCGAGGGGCGCGAGGGCGGCCTCGGCCTCGTCGAACCGGCTGAGCCGGTGGAGCATCTCGGCCAGGGCGACCCGCGCGTGGCGGTCGTCGGGGTCGGCGGCGACGAACCTGGCGAGCTTCGCGGCGGCCTCGCCCGGCTCCCAGACCACCCCGCGCGTCAGACACCACGTGAACGCCTGATCGAACCGCAGCGGCTCGCACTCGCTGAGGGCGCGGAACTCGTCGCTCAGCTCGCGGCGGCGGAGCTCGTAGCCGAGGATGAAGATCAGCTCGCTGTGGGCCTTGCAGAGCTTCGGTTCGAGCCGGATCGCGTGACGGTAATGCTCCTCCGCGACGCGGGCGCGGTCCCGCCGCAGCTCGAGCTGGCCCTGCTGGAGCCGGGCCTGGGGGGCGAGCCGATGGTCGTCGGGCACGGCGGCGAGCTCGGCCAGGGCGTCGTCGTTCCGGTCGGCCGCCATCAGGAGCTGGGCGCGGAGCATGTGGTCGGCGGGCGTCGGTGGCCTGAGCCGGGCCACCCGATCCATCAGGGTTCGGGCCTTATCGAAGTCGCGGGCCTCGAACGCGACGCGAGCCTCGTTCCAGAGCGTCTCCGGGTCCTGCTGGCGCCAGCAGCCGGGCACGAGCAGGGCGAGGACGAGGACCCCGAAACCCGCCGGACGGGACATCACTTCGCGCCTCCGGCCGCCTCGCCGTCCTTCCCCTCGACGACCTTGAGGGCCTGGTTCGGCTTGACGTTTTCGAGCACCTGCTCGGTCCCCGACGGCCAGCGGAGCGTGATCTTGTCGATGAGCGGCGCCTTGCCCAGGCCGATCAGAACGCGGCCGTCGTTGGTGGACAGCATGCTGCATCCGCCCTTCCGCTGCCGCCAGATCGTCCGCGGGCCGACCTGGACCTTGATCAGGGTGCCGATCGCGTCGCGATTGCTCTTCGTGCCGACCAGGTCGAGCCGGATCCAGGTGTTGCCGTTCATCGGCGTGTCGTTGCGCAGCACGGCCGGCGGGGCGTCCTTGTGGTTGACGACGATGTCGATGTCGCCGTCATTATCGAGGTCGCCGAACGCCGCGCCGCGGCCGACGTGCTTGGCGTCGAAGTACGGGCCGACGCCGCGGGTCGAGAGCTTGAAGCGGCGGCCGTCGATGTTTCGGTGCAGGAGCGGCGGCTCCTCGTAATCGATCGCCTGGCCGAGCAGCTTGCGGTTGTCGTCGACGTGGCCGTTCGTCACGAAGCAGTCGGGCCAGCCGTCGCTGTCGAAGTCGAACAGGCCCGTGCCCCACTTCACGTACGGCATGCTGTCGGCGGCCAGGCCGAAGAAGGTCGTCGTGTCGAGGAACGACGCCTTGCCCAGGTTCTGATAGAGCGTGTCGGGCTCGTTCGAGAAGTTGGTGACGAACAGCTCGGGCAGGCCGTCGCCGTTGACGTCCTCGGCGTCGACGCCCATGCCCGACTGCGTCTGGCCGTTGAGGTTGAGCGCCGCGCCGGCCGTGTCGGTGATGTCCTCGAACGTCCCCTTCCCCGTGTTCTTGAAGGTGAAGTTCGGATTCATGTCGTTCGCGATCCAGAGGTCGATCTTGCCGTCGAGGTCGATGTCGCAGGCGACGACGCCGAAGCCGTGGCCGTCGGAGCGGCCGCCGAACGCCTTGGCGACGGGGTCGTAGATGACCTGGTCGTAGACGTCGGTGAACGTGTTGTCGCCGTTGTTGCGGTAGAGGAAGTGCTTGACCGTCTTGATCGTCCGCGGCGTGCAGTAGAGGCGGACGCCCTTCTCCTTGTCGCCGCAGAAGATGTCGTCCTCGGGCAGCTTCCACTTGCCGTAGTTGGCGACGTAGATGTCGAGGTCGCCGTCGTTGTCGTAGTCGAGCAGGGCGCCGCCGGACGACCAGCCGTCGCGGTCGATCCCCGCCTTCTTGCTGATGTCGGTGAACGTGCCATTCCCGTTGTTGAGATAGAGCTTGTTCGGGCCGCAGTTGCAGAGGAAGACGTCGGCGTCGCCGTCGTTGTCCAGGTCCCCGGCGATGATCCCGTGGCAGTAGCCCTCGAAGCCGAGGCCGCTCTCCTTCGTCACATCCTTGAACTTGCCGCCGCCGAGGTTCTTGTAGAGCTTGTTGGATCCCGTCTTGCGCGAGCCGACGGGGAAATAGGTGCCGGTGGCGAAGTAGATGTCGAGCTTGCCGTCGCCGTCGTAGTCGAACAGGGCGACGCCGGAGCCGTTGGCCGTGGGGAAGTGCTTGGTGGCCGCCTCCATGCCGGAGAGTTCGACGAAGTCGATCCCGGCATCCCTGGCGATCTCGGCGAAGCGGAACGGGCTGGGCTCCTGCGGGATACCCTGGTTCGGGACGAGCGGGGCGAGGTCGGCCAGCCGGTCGCCCTCGATCTTCGAGGACGTCTTGTCCGACGTCGCGCCGGGCTTCGCCGGCGCGACGGCCTTGGCGGAGCCCGAGCCATCCGACCCGGAGCCGACGCCCGAGGAACGGGCCCCGCGGTCGCAGCCGGCAAGGAGGGCCAGGACGACGACCGGGACCGCGAGCCGGTCGGGGGACGCGGACGATTTCATCGGGAACGCCTCGGCTGCATGCGGTCGCGGTCGCGGGGATGGATAGGTCCGATGGGATGTCGCGACATGGTTCATTGTAGCAAGCCGACCTCGGCCGGGAGAACCCGCGCGACCGTCACCGGCGGCATCTCGTCTGCATGCGGTCGGGCGACTAGGGAAGAGGCACCGGGGCTACCGCCGGCCGACCCGCTTTCACGCAAGGTTCCTCCGAAAAGATGGCAAATCCGGAGTATCCAGGTAATCTGGCTCGGGTTTACCGTGCGGTCGGGGGCATTGATGAGGCGATGAAAGAACGGGGTCCCGGCCGCGCATCCCCCGGCGGTTGGACGAGGTAGACAACAGGGAGAGCTTCGATGCTACGCGCTGGGAGTACGCGAATCGGTCGGGCGTTGGCGGTCCTGGGCATCGTGGGCTCGGCCGCGGCCGATCGGGTGGGCGCACAGACCGCGATGGCGCCGGCGGCGCCGAGCTATGCGGCGGCGGTGAAGACGATCGACACGATCCGTGACGGCTGGTCGACCACGGCCCCGGCCGAGGCGCCCGGCTGGTACAGCTTCTTCGACGACCTCCGCCGCGATTTCGACGGGTACGCGAACGCGGCGACCTGGTCGGACCGGCTGGCGGCGCTGGAGCGGATCGAGACCCGCGCCGAGAAGCTGGGGGCGGCGGCGTCCTGGGCGCCGGCGGCCGAGCTCCGCACGGCCCTGCTCGAGTGGGTCCGCCCGCGGATCCGCCTGGCCCGGGCCGAGAAGGCGCTGGCCGACGCCCTCGCCGGCCCCGGCCAGGGCGACGAGGCCAATCGCCGCGACTGGGCCGCGTTCGTCGACCAGCGGCTGGGCGGCCCGCTCCGCGACTACGAGGCGGCCAAGACGGTCCAGGACCGCCACGCGGCGAGCGAGCGGCTGCATCAGGCGCTGCGAGGCGCTCCGCAAGACGGCCTCCTGGCCCTATGCGGCCCAGCTCCAGGCCGCGGCCGACGACCTCTTCAACGCGCCAAACCTCGACGTGTCGGCCGACGTCAATGCGCTCTACCCGGTCCTCTCGGCGCAGGTGGTCCAGAGCGGGCCGATCGTCCGGCACGGCTACGTCTCGCAGGTCACGGCCGGCCCGTACGCCGGATTCGGCCTCCTCGCCTGCGACCAGGGCATCGCCTTCACCAACAGCCAGTACCTCTCGAGCGTCACGCCGATCACCGACTTCGAGCGCCAGGTCGAGGCCGACCCCCAGGGCCGCCGCGCGGCCAAGCTCTACCACTTCGGCGCAACCTCGACCGACAGCGGGCTGCTGACGATCACGGCCATCCTCACGCCGTACGGGATCCAGTTGCAGCCGGCGAATTCGCACAACGTCAACGCGCGGATCTGCTCGGTGCCGACGCCCGGCAAGGGGCTGACCCGGGGCATCGCCGCACTGATCGGCCTGAATCAGCAGAACATCAACAACAAGGTCTACCAGTCGGCGATCGGGAAGATCCAGCAGAACGTGATCAAGGAGTCGGCCGACGAGGCGGCGGAGCGGGCCGCGGCCGCCCAGAACCAGGAGAACGCCAAGCTCCGCAACGCCCTGCCCGGCGACGGCACGGCGCGGGTCAAGGAGATCGAGATCGATCGCCTGAGCCTGCGCTCGCAGCCGACGAATGCCCTCATCGGCGGCCGGCTGATCTGGACGGGCGTGGCCGCGCCGCAGGTCGGCGCCGACGCGCCTCAGCCGCCGAAGCTGCTCGTGCCCGCGCCGGGCCTCTCGGCCGACGTCCACCTCGCCTCGGTCGCCAACAACATGCTCGGCGGCTACCTCCAGTCGCCCGAGGCGGCGGACGTCCGGAACATCATGGTCGACCTCCACAAGCCGGCCCCCGGCGAGACGCCCAAGGACGCGGTGAAGATCGAGAAGAACGTCGACTTCCCCGAATACCTGAAGCGCGTCGACGCCTTGCCGTCGCGGAATGACCCGTCCGCGCAGGTGATCCGGATCAGCAAGCCCGCGCGGGCGCCCGAGGTCGCCGTCGACGCCCGGGGCTTCCTCGTCGCCGTCGTGCACGACCTCCAGATCGACCTGCCGGTGCCGGCCCAGATGGCGAATTCGCCCCTGGCCGGCGCCAAGGCGAAGGTCTACCGGCTCGACGCCAAGACGGCCGAGTTCGTCTTCGAGATCAAGCCCGTCACCCAGCCCGACGGGACCATCCGCCTGACGGGCAACCTGAAGGAGCTGAACACGTCTCCCGGCTCCCGCGTGCTGGCGATCAACGACGACGAGTCCAGGGCCCTGCCGCTCGACCCGTTCCGGAGCGTGCTGATCTATCAGGGCTTCGCCAACGCGATCAAGGCCAAGCCGCTCGACGTCCCCGTGCAGAACCTCAAGATGAGGGGCTACGTGATCACCTCGATCAGCGACCTCGACCCCACGGGCTGGATGCGGATCGTCCTGACCCCGACGGGCGAGCGGCCGCTCGCCCCGGCCGCGACGGCCGCCGCCGAGACGCCCGCGACTCCGACGGCCTCGGTCGCCACGACCGGGACCGCGGCGCGCTGAGGACGGACATCACCCGTAGGGTCCGCCGTGCGGACCCTACGGGACGTCCAGTCTCAGAAGGTGTGTGAGGATGGGGCCGGAGCGGGTCGGAGGACCGGCCCGATCGTCCGCGATCGGCGGCCAGCCCCGGGTCCGAAACGAAGCCAATCCGGCCGGCAATCCGACGAAACGAAGCCAATTCCCGGCCGGCGAAACGAAGCCAATCCCCGGCCGCCGAAACAAAGCCAATCCCGCTCCGTCCGCCGCCGTTCGGCTTCGTGCGTCGGCGCGCGTGCCGAGCCGCACAAAGGCGAACCGAAAGGCGGACGCTCGGGTTCGCTCGGCGCGAGGGCCTCGGGTCCCGAGACCCGAGGAACCCCGGCGCGTCTCACAGACCTTCTCAAGGCTTCGCCAGGCCCAGCACCCGTAAGGTCTCGGCGTAGACCTGATCGACCGACCCCCTCCCGTCCACCGAGCGGTAGAGGTCGGGATAGGTGTCGCGGTAGTGGGCGACGATCGGCTCGGTCTGCTCGTCGTAGAGCCGCTGGCGGAAGTCGACGACCTCCATCGTGTCGTCCTTCCGGCGCTCGAGCCGGGTGCCGTCGATGTCGCACGTCTCGGGCCGCTTCGGCGGCCGGGCCACGACGTGGTAGGTCGTGCCGCAGACCGGGCAGACCCGGCGGCCGGTCATCCGCGACACAGCCTCGTCGCGGGACAGGACGATCTCGAGATAGCAGTCGATCGCGAACCCGAGCTTGCGCTCGAACCCCTCGAGCAGCTCGCCCTGGCCGAGCGTGCGCGGGAAGCCGTCGAAGAGCAGACGGGCCGAGTCGGGCGACCTGAGGTTGTGCTCGAGCAGCTCGAAGATCAGCCGGTCGGGCACGAGGTCGCCGCGCAGCAGGTGGTTCTCGACGCGCTGGCCGAGCGAGTCGCCGCGGCGGATCGCCTCGCGGAGCATCTCGCCGGTCCGGACGAGCTGGTAGCCGAAGTCGGCGCCGAGGCGCTCGGCCAGGCTGCTCTTGCCGCTTCCGGGCCGGCCGAAGATGACGAGGTGTTGCGGGGGCTTCGCCGGGGACAAATCGTCCTCCTCTCCGACGGGACGTGGTGCGGGATGGGGGTTCCATCCTAGGTGACGACCACGCCCGTTGGAAAGGGGACTTCGACGGGCCTCAGCCCTTCGGGACCAGGGCGAACCGGTGGGCCACCGGCCGGGCCGCCTCGCGACGTCGCGCCACGATCGCCGACTCGATCCCGTCGAGGCCCTCGATCGCCTTCCTCGCCGCCTCGGCGGTGTCGCCCTTGCCGTAGGGCACCTGGACCTCGCGCCAGCGGGCGAAGTGGAGGTCGTTGTGCTTGATCGTGGCGGCCATCACCGCCGCGGCCTGGCGGAGCATCGGCGTGGTCTCGGTCGCCAGGTTCACCCCGGCGGCGAGCGCCTCGCGGTCGAAGTCGCCGACGGCCTTGCCGTCGATCTCGAGCGCGTAGCGCGACTTGGGCAGGTTCGTCACCTTGACGACCTCCCGGTCGAGATCGTCGATCACGCTCGACGACCGCAGCGCGAGCTTCGTGGCGGAGTCGCCCACGTTGATCGGCAGCGGCAAGGCCGCATCGGTCTCGGTCCAGGTGATCTTGCCGTCGCCGCGCATGACCGCCTCGACCTTGCTGTTCTTCGCCTCGACGAGCCGGGCCGTCGAAGAGTCGCCGCCCGCGTCGATGACGACTTCCGAGACGAGCGCCGGCGCGTGCCACGCCTTGAGCAGCGCGGCGGCCATGAGGAGCTGGCCCGACTTGTCGGGGTGGACGCGGTCCGGGTTGAGCTTCGGGGCGAGCGTCGGGTCGGCGGCCAGGGCGCGGCGGGTGGCGTCGACGACCGGGGTGTTCAGGTCGGCGACGGTCGACGCCGGTCTCCTTGGCCAGCGCCTCGACGAAGTCGCCGTAGCGGACGAGGACCTCGTTGTATCCGCCCGCGAAGTTCGGCTTGCGGGTCACGTCGTCGAACGGCGAGGGCCGGATCAGCGTGAGCCGGACGCCGGGCAGCTCGCTCTTGAGCCGCTCGACGATGTGGCGATAGCCCTTGGTGTAGGTGTCGAAGATCTTCTGGTCGAACGGCCGGTAGCTGGCGTCGTTCATGCCGAGCATGATCGTCACGACGGTCGGCTTGTAGGCGATCACGTCGCGGTCGAGCCGGACGTCGATCGGCCCGCCGCCGCCGCCGGTCACGCGGTCGCCGCCCCAGCCCGAGTGGACGAAGTCGACCTTCATCTCGGGGAACCGGGTGACGACGTAGGTCTCGGCGAACGACGGTGTAGAGCCGCTGGTCGGTGATGCTGTCGCCGTAGAAGACGACGCGGTCGCCGTCCTTCAGGTAGAACGGCTCGTCGCCGCGGGCGAGCGTCGTCGCGGCGAGTGCCAGGAGGAGGAGGGCGGGGCGAGCGAGACGCATGCGGGTGCCTTTCATGGGGGATGTCGAGGTGCGAATCCGAAGGCGCTCCGTCTCACGGGAGCAGTCGGTTGACCGCCCGCCGTTCCACGTCCGTGAGATGATGATCGCGCGTTCCGAGGCGGCAAGTCAAGCGGCTGAGGGCCGTTCCCAGCGCCGGACGCGCCGGTTGGCCTCGACCCGCAGGGCGCGGGTCCGTTAGGCTGGAGGGAAGAGAACGAATATGGCGAAAAGACCGGAGCCGGCATGGCCAGGATCGATCACCACGTCCACACCACCCGCTATTCCCCCGACAGCGACATCCGCCCCCATGAATTGATCGAGGCCGCGGTCGCGGCCGGCCTCGACGGCGTGGTCATCACCGAGCACGACGCGCAGTGGGAGGCGGAGGAGCTCGCGGATCTCGCCAGCCAGGCCGACGGGCTCGTGGTCCTCTCGGGCGTCGAGGTGTCGGCCAGGGAGGGGCACTTCCTCGTTTATGGCCTGCCCGACCTCGACGGAATCGAGGTCGGCATCGAACTGAGCGAGCTGATCGCCGTTGCGGGCCGCCATGGCGCGGCCGTCGTCGCGGCCCATCCGTTCCGGTGGGACCAGGACTTCGACGCGATCGCCGCCGAGCACGGCCGTGGGCTGGCGGGCGTCGAGCTGGTCAGCAACAACGTCACCCCGGAAACGCGGGCTCTGACCGAGCGGCTCGCCAGGCGGTTCCGATTGCCGACGACGGGCTCCAGCGACGGCCATCAGCCCGAGGTCGTCGGTTGCTACTGCACCGAGTTCCCGGGCCCGATCCGGACGATGGCCGAGTTCGTCGCCGCCCTCAAGGCCGGCCAGGGCCGGCCGCGGCACCGCGAAGGGGTCAGGCTCGCCAGCGGACCGGTCGGCTGAACACCGGCTAATCTGCCGCGGCCTCGAGGCCCTTCGTCCGGGACCGCCAATCGTCGCGTAGGCGCAGCGCGCGGCGCAAGAGTTCGTCGATGTCGACCCGGAGCGCGTTGAGCGCCCGCGAGTCGATCGGACCGGCCAGGAGGGCCCGGCCGATGGCGACCGCCTCGAGGTACGTGCCGTCGGCGACGGCGGGCCCGAGCACGGGAGCGAGGGCCTCGAGCGCATCGAGCGATGCGCGGAGGGCGGCCGCGTCCTTGATCCGCTGCTCGGCCGGCCACTCGGCAATCGGCCCGACCCTCGCGAGGACGTCGAGGGCGGCCGAGGTGTCGGTGCCGAGGGCGCGGGTCGGGTCGCCGTCGCGGGCCGCCTCGCTGAGCGAGACCAGGGCCCGATCGAGCGCGACCACCTCCGAGGCGAGGCGCAGGGCGTTGAGCGCGGGGATGAGGCCTGTCTCGATCCTCCGAAGCTGCTCGGCCGCCGCGCGAAGCGCGGCGGCCCGGTGGGCGCGGGCGAGGGCCTCACGGGCGACGTACCCCTGGGCGCCGATGCAGCCGACGATGACGAGCGCCGAAGCCCAGGCGGCGAGCCTCCGGCCGCGCGGCCCGGTGCGGACCAGCCGGCGGTGCAGGAACCCGAGCGCCGACCCGGCGATCGCGCCGCCGGCGTGGCCGTAGTTGTCGATGCGCGTCATCCAGGCGATCCCGAGGATCGCGGTGATGACGAGGACGGTGACCATCTGGTCGCGGAGGAACGCCCCGACCCGGGTCCGCGACCGCCAGCCGACGACCATGCCGAGGCCGATCAGCCCGAGCAGCACGGTCGAGCCGCCCCCGGCGTGGACCTCCAGCGCCGCGGCCGGGCCCCCGCCGGCCAGCGCCGCGGGCAAGACCCGGGCCAGGCCGTGCGCCTGGAGCCACGCGCGGCCGAGCGCGACCCCGTGCCGCATCAGCACGCCCAGCAGGTTCCCGGCCGCCCCGAGGCCGAGGCAGATGGCCAGGAACTGTCGGCCGCCATACCAGGGCTCCATCAGCCGCCCGAGCTGGATCATGCCGACCAGATTCATCACCAGGTGGGCCGCGCCGAAGTGGATGAACGACGCCGTGAGCACGCGCCAGTATTCGCCCCGTGCGAAGTCGCGCCAGGTCAGGTCGCCGAAGAGCTCGGTGATCGACGGGTCGACCGCCGCCGAATTCCATGAATCCGCCGGTCCTCACCGCCCCCTGGACGGCGAGCATCGCGAGATAGACCGCGACCCAGGCCGCGGACACGCCGTAGGTGGCCGGGCACTCGCGGACGTCCTCGCGGAGGCTCACGAGGCGCGCCCCAGGGCCGCCGCGAGCCGCGAACGGTCCGCCGACGCCTCGGCCTCGGTCCGCGCGGGCTTCAGGCCCCGGGTGTCCAGCGGTGACTCCAGCGGGACCCAGCTCTTGCACCCAAGTTGCGCGGGGGTCACCTCGACCCGCCATGGCTCGTCCCTCTTGTAGACGCGGACCCCGAGCACCCAGAGGCCCGGCCTCCGATAATCGAACCGCTTGCGGACCGTCTCCTCGGTCCAGGCGTGGAGTGCATCGAGCCCCAGCAGGGTATTGAGATCGTCGACTCGGTCGACCGACTCGACCACCGCCAACGCCCCGATCGGCACGACGCCGGGATCGCTCGGCCGCGGAGCCGGAGCCCCGGCCTTGAGCCCCTGCTCTCCCTCGTGGACGAACGTCGGGTAGAGCCAGAACGCCGGATGCTCCGGGACGAACCCCCTCGGTCCTTCCTCAATTCCCCCCTTGCGGAGGATGAGCGACTGCCGACCCGAAGCGAGGGCGTCGCAGATGCCGGCCCACTCCTTGAAGGCGATCGCGCAGGTCTCGGGGACTGGCCGGGAGGAGCTTAGCAAGGTCGACTCACCACTCGCCCTTCGGGTCGCGGAGCATCAGGTCGGAGACCGCGGCGCGGGGCGGTTTGCCCTCGAAGAGGATCGAATACACTTCGTCGGTGATCGGCATCGCGATCCCGCGTGCGGCGGCCATCTCGCGGACGCTTCGGGCCGTCGGGACGCCCTCGGCGACGTTGACCATGCCCGCGAGGATCGCCCCCAGCGGCTCGCCGCGGCCGATCCGCTCGCCGACGCCGCGGTTGCGGCCGAACGGGCTGAAGCAGGTCGTGATCACGTCGCCGACGCCGGCCAGGCCGCGGAACGTCTCCTCGCGGCCGCCCAGCGCGACGCCGAACCGGGCCATCTCGACCAGCCCGCGCGTGAGCAGGGCCGCCTTGGCATTATCGCCGAAGCCGAGGCCGTCGCATATCCCCGCGGCGATCCCCAGGATGTTCTTCAAGGCGCCCGGCCAGCTCGACGCCGACGGCATCAGGGTTCGTATAGACGCGGAACGAGGCGTGATTCAGGGCCTCCGAGACGGCCGCGTTGAGCGACGAATCATCGCCGCCGACGACGACCGAGGCCGGCAGCCCCCGCGCGATCTCCTCGGCGTGGCTCGGGCCGCTCAGGACCGACACCGGGCGCTCGCCCAGTGATTCGACGATAATCCGGCTCGGCCGGGCGAAGCTGACGTTCTCGATCCCCTTCACGACGCTCAGGACGGGCACGCCGGCCGGGATGCGATCGGCCAGGGTGGCCAGCGTGGCTCGCAGGCAGGACGACGGGATCGCCACGATGATCAGATCGGCCGCGGCCGTGGCGTCGCAGGCGTTCGGCGTGATCGCGATCGATTCGGGCAGCGCGACGCCCGGCAGGTGCCGCGAGTTCTCGCGCGAGCCGGCCATGGCCGCGGCCCTCTCCGGGGTGCGCGACCAGAGCTGCACGGACTTGCCGCGGCGGTCGAGGAGCACGGCCAGCGCCGTGCCCATCCCGCCGGCCCCGAGGATCGCCACGCGCTTGATCGTCATCGCTTCGCCCCGACGCCCCGCGTGGATCAGCGCGCGGCGGACTCGACCACCCGGCCGCGGATCGACTCATAAATCGTCTCGAACTGGTCGAGGACCAGGCCCGGGCTGCAGGTCGCCTCGATCAGAGACCGGGCCGCGACGCAGAGCCGCTGCCTCGCCCCGAGGTCGCCGAGCAGCGCGACGGCCCGGTCGATCAGGCCGGCGTCATCCTCGGCGATTCCGGCGTGTATGCCGTCCTCGGCCGGGATGCCCTCGACGCCGTCGGCGGTCGTCACCACAGGCACCCCGAAGGCGAACGACTCGAGCGTCTTGAACTTCATCCCGCTGCTCCGGTTCGGCGCGTAAAGCATCAGGTCGATCCCGCGGAAAAAGGCCTCGACGTCCTCGACCCGGTCCTCGATCCGGACGTCCGCGGCCCCGACGTGCGAGCGGAAGACCTCGCGGGCCCCGACGCCGGCGAGAAACAGCCGGGCGTCGGGAACCCGGCGCTTCACCTCGGGCCAGAGGCGTTCGAGCAGGCGATGGCCGGCGACGAGTCCCGGCGTCCAGTTGAACGAGGCGATCAGCCCGATCGTCGGCGGCCGCGACGCGGCCTCGGGCTCCCTGAAGGGGTAGAGCGAGAGGTCCATGCCGAAGGGGATGGCCCGGACGTCGGCCCTGGGGGCAATCGTTCGGATCGAGTCGCGGAGGCGGGGAGAGACCGCGACGATCCTCGGGTAGCTCCGCAGGAGCTTGTGCTCGGCGCGGTAGGTCATGAGGCGGCGGAGGCCCTCGCCGGCCGAGCCGACGGGCCGGTCCGACCAGTCGAGCTCGAACAGGTAGGGCACCGACAGCAGCGACCGGCTCGCATGAGCCAGCCCGCACCAGCCGCTCCAGAGGACCTCGAGGTGGAGGACGTCGAAACCGTCGGCCAGGGCTTCTTCAAGATCCCGGCGGAACTCCGGGAAAAAGGGGTAAGAGTAGGGCCGGAGCAGCGTTTGCCACTTGGAACGGAGGCCGCCGTGGCGCTGGGGATGGATGTGGCAGTGGAGGTCGTACTCGCGCGCCGGGAACAGGTCTCTGGCCGCGTCGGCCTCCTCGGCCGTGGCGCACGAGGTCAGGGCCGTCACGCGGTGGCCGCGTTCCACCAGGCCCTTCAGGAGCGCGTAATACCAGCGCCCCATCGCCTTGCCGAACGGGAGCGGCGGGTCGAGCAAGACCAGGACGATCCGCAGCGGACTCATCGCGACTTCCCTCGCCGGCCCCGATCCGCCCTAGGCCGCGCGGAGACGTGCGACGAGGGCGTCGACGTCGTACGCCTCGAACGTCGACACCACCTCGTCGGCGCCCGACCCGTGGAGGACGTCGGCCGGGTTGGTCGTCGTGACGCCGACGGCGTACATCCCCGCGGCCTTCGCCGCCTGGATCCCGAAGGTCGCATCCTCGAAGACGACCGCATGCCTCGGCTCGACTCCCGCCTTCTTCGCGGCGACGAGGAACACCTCGGGGTCGGGCTTGCCGCGGGTGATGTCCTCGAGCGAGGCGATCGCGGCGAACCGGCCCTCGAGCCCGCACGACTCGACGGTGAGCAGCAGGTTCGGCAGCACCCCGCTCGAGCCGATCGCCAGCTTCACGCCCCGCTCGGTCAGGCCGTCGAGGAGGGCCTTGATGCCGGCCAGCAGCACGACGTTGCCGCGGGCGACCTCGCGATAGCATTCCTCCTTCAGGTCCGAATACCGGGCCAGCGTCTCCTCGTCGAGCTCGCGGCCGAGCAGGCGGGCGAAGATGCTCGGGTTGGTCATCCCGAACGTCTCGCGGATGAACGCGTCGGTGATCGGCAGGCCGGTCCTGCGGCCGAGCTCGAGCCAGGCGTGCTGATGGTGTTCGAGCGAGTCGACGAGGACGCCGTCGTGGTCGAAGATGGCGAGCAGCGGCGCATCGGGCACGGAGGGTGGTCCTTCGGGCGCGAACGGGCCGGCCAATGTACCATCAGCGGGCGGCGGCCTCAAAGGGGCAGGTCGGATCCGAGAGCGCCTCGGCGAGCTCGGCCATGCCGATCGTCCGATCGGCCGGCTCCGGGGCCAGCGCGCGGCGGACGATGTCGTCGAACGGCTCGGGCAGACCGTCGGCGAGCCGGTCTGGGTCGACGCGCGCGATCTGGTTGAGGACGTGCAGCAGGTTCGCGCCCGGGAAGGCCTTCCGGCCGGAGAGCAACTCGTAGACGATCACGCCGAGCGCGAACACGTCGCTGGCGGCCGTCGCCGGCTCGCCGCGGGCCTGCTCGGGGGACATGTAGCTCGGCGTGCCGGAGATGCCGGCGGGCGAGAGGTCCTCCTCGTCGACCGTCGCGTCGAGGTCGACGTCGATCGTCGCCGCCATCGACTCGCGGCGGGCGAGGCCGAAGTCGAGCACCTTGGCGAGCCCGCACTCGGTGACCATCACGTTCGCCGGCTTCAGGTCGCCGTGGACGAGCCCCCGACGGTGCGCCGAGGCCATGCCCGCCGCCACCTGCCAGGCGATCCGCCCCGCCCATTCCGGGTCGACCGGCCCGGCGGCGATCAGGTCGGCCAGGGTCCGCCCGCCGACGTATTCCATCGCGATCATCGAGGCGCCGGCGTCGTCCTCGACCGCGAAGATCGTGCAGATGTTCGGGTGGCTCAGCGAGGCCGCGGCCCGCGCCTCGGCCAGGGCGGCCTTCGCGTGGATGGGGTCGGTCCCCTTGAACAGCTTCAGCGCCACGTCGCGGTCGAGCAGCAGGTCCCGCGCCCGGTAGACGGTGGCGAACGTGCCGGTGCCGATCACCGAGTCGATCCGGTAGTGCGAGATGACCCGGCCGGCCTCGAGCACGGTGGTCGGATCGATCAGCTCGCCCTTCGAGCGCGACCACCCCTCGCCGCAGAGCCCGCCCGTCTGGAGCGCCGCGAGGACTCGCAGGACCTCGTCGACCCTGCGGCCGACGCTCATGTTGTGCACGACCTGATACTGGAGCACCCCGCCGGGATCGACGATGAACAGGCCGCGGAGGGCGGCATGCTGCCCCTCGAGGTAGACCCCGTACGACCGCGACGCCGACCCGTCGGTGTCGCTGGCCAGCGGGAAGTCGAGCCCGCCCAGGCCGCCCCTCGACCGCGGCAGGGCGATCCAACGCTCGTGCGACTCGACCGAGTCGGTGCTGATCCCGAGCACGTCGGCGCCGAGGGCGCGGAACTCCTCGATCTGCTCGCCGAGCGAGGTCAGCTCGGTCGGGCAGATGAGCGAGAAGTCGCGCGGATAGAAGGCAATGACCAGCCACCGCCCGCGGTAGTCTTCCAGTCGTGCCCGGCCCGGTGCGAGGCCCGGGGCGGTCGTGCGGGCGAGGTCGAATTCGGGGGCGGGATGGCCTACCATCGCGGTCGTCATGGGTGCAGCCCCGGCGGTGTTTGTTTCACCGAATCGTACCATATCCGGTCAAGCGAGCCGGCCCGGCGGGCCTCGGTGCTGGGCCCGGGAGGGGACGCCGGGACCCGAGCGAACCCGGCACCCTGTGCGGATCGAACCCGAGCGTACGCCCTTCGTTCGCCTTCGTGTGGCTTCGTGAGGAATCGCCGCGCCGCCGCCTCGGGAGCAGGGGTTTAGGGAGCAGGAGATCCCTCGTTCCGCCGCTCCGCGGCCCCTGGCGACCTGACCCCGTCGCCATCGCCGAGGCCGCCCCCGCCGAATCCGGGGGGCCGAGAAACCGAATTTAACCCTCTACTTCATAAAGATTTGTGGAAAATTGGCTTCGGTCGGTAATTTCTCGACGTCGCCGACCGAGCCGCGCCGTCCTTATGCCCCCATCGCGCGCCGCGGAGCGGCGGGACGAGGTCGGTCGCCTGCGCCCAGGATCGAGGGGCACGCCCCGTCGGGTCCGGCGGGGCGACAACCCCCGACGGCTCGATTACGATGGCTACTTTCCCCATCCTCCGCGACCGTGCCAGAGAGCCGTCGATGCCCAGGTACACCGCCCTCGTCTTGCTGGCCGCCCTGTCCCATCCGGCCGACGACCCGCCCAAGGACGCGCCCCGGCTCGCGGCCGCTCAGGCGCCGGCCGGCCCCGCGTTCCGGCTGACCGTCCAGCAGTACGAGGCCGAGCGTCAGCCCGTCGCGCTCGGGGAGATCATCGTGAGCCGGGGGAAGGTCTTCTACCTGGAGACGGGATCGAAGGAAGTGATCATCCTCGACCCGGCCGCCTCGACCGTCCGCTTCCTGGACCTGAAGCTGGGCCTCGCGTCCGAGCTGCCGTTCCGCGAGCTCGACGCCGGGCTGGCCGCGAACGTCGCCCAGGAGCGCAAGGTGATCGAGGCACACGCCAGGGCGAAGTCCCGCGCCGAGCGGATCGATGCGGAGATGCGCAGGGACCAGGTCGAGCCCCGGTTCCAGCCCACGTTCGACGACGCGTCGCACACGCTCCGGATGAGCAACGCCTCGGTGCAGGTCGAGGCCCGGGGCGAGCCGGAGGACGACCCCGCCAGGCTCGCGGCGATCGTCGGCGCGGTGACGACCCTGGCGAAGCTGCGGGCCTATCGCGAGCCCGACGATTTGCGGCACCTCGTCCAGCTCGAGGCGATCACCACGCTCGTCGGCGGCCGAAAGCTCCGCCCGGCCGAGTTCACCTATCTCTTCCGGCTCGCCGGGCCGCCGGAGAAGTACCGCCAGACCTACCAGCTCGTGGAAGTGACCGCCGAGGACCGCGAGGGCCTCGACCAGCTCGAGGCCCGCTTCTCCCAGCTCCGCCGCGTCGCGTTCGAGCGCTACAACCGCCGGATCGACCCCGACGCGGCGAAATGAGGGCTCGCGGGTCAGCCCTCGACGACCTCATGGGCGGCCCGGCGGATCAGCTCGGAGTGCGCCGACTCGACCCGCGCGACCATCTCCTCCTCCTGCTCCAGGTTGCCGAGGAGGATCTCGACGAGGTCGTCGCGCTCCATCTCCTTGGCCATCGCGATCAGCCCCCGGTAGGCGGCCACCTCGTGGTGTTCGGCCTTCGCGACCGCCGAGGCGATGACCCAGTCCAGCAACTGCGGTGCGTCCCTGGCCTCCCTCATCGCCGCCTTCGACGCGGCGACGAGCGCCTCGGCCGGATGACACCGGACCCGCCGCGGCCGGGCGCCCAGCGCGGCGAAGGCCTGATGAAGCGCGTCCACGTGCTCCAGGCTCTCGGCCACGTGGACCTCGATCATCGTCCGCAGCCCCGCGGCCGTCGCCACGTCGAGCATCGCGCGCTGCGCCTCCAGGAACCGGCGCTCGGCCTCGAGCATCGAGGACAGCTCCTCGACGAAGAGCTCGTCCAGAGTGGCGATCGCACGCGTAGCCATCATCTCCTCCATGCGTGAATTATCGAAGCGGCTCAGACGACTTCCATCATAACCGGCAAGACACCTCACCTCGCCAGCCGCGCGGTCTACGAGGGATTCGAAACGAGCGAAAGGACGACGTCATCGTTACAGTCCGCTCAATCCCGTTAATCGGATGTATTCCGCGTATTCAGGTAGAATCGGCCCAATCAAACCGCTTAAAAAGGAAGATAGTCCTTGCTCCGAGGGCGATTGCCCGTTAGTATTGGGCTCAGGAGGCCTTAGCCCGAGAAGTTTGGCAGGAAATGGCCAGACGAAACGTGTCGACGACGATCGTTTCGAAAGGAGGCGGAGCCGCCAGGATCCCGGCAGAGTTGGACGGATCGGTGCGAGGAGTGATGTGACCTCTCGCGCCCCTGCTATGACGACAGTGGTGCGGTCGAGGCGCCCGGTACGAGGCTGGGGGCCCGACCCACGTGGGTCTGCAAGACTAACCAGCGTCCAGGGCCCCGGCTCGATGTCGAGCCCGGCGCCCTTTCGGCGAGCCCGCACCATGAACTACCTCAGGCCGACGACGACACCGCGACGACGCCATCGCTTCGGTTTATACGAGCCGCACCTCCCGCCCCAGCCGGCGGGGGCCCAGTGGCTCATCAACGGATTTCCCGCCCGGGTCATGATCTGGACCCAGGACCAGTGGGCGGTCCTCAAGGACCGGCCCACCGACGCCCAGCTCCACCCCACGGGTGTCTGGTGCGCCCTCAGGATGGAGTGAATGAGACGACGACAGCCCGCGGGTCGTCTGTGAATAAGCCGGCCACGCCCGCCTCGGCGAGGTGGCCGGCCAATTTTTCAGGCCCACACTCGTTCACGGTGTAGGCGAGGACGGGCACGCCCAGATCGGCGCACTCGGCCAGGTCGGCGACGCGGAGATGGCGAGCCGATCGCCCGCGGAGGTAGCCGGCACTGCCTGCGCCGAGGGCGCCGGCCGACGCATGATAGAAGTCAGCACCGACGCGGCGCACGTACTCGCCCGGCCGATCGATCGGCGTCGCCGCGAGCACCCCGGTCGCCACGCCCAGCCCGCTCGCCGCGGCGCGGGCCACCTCGGCGTGGTCGAACGACGAGACGAGGACGCGGCGCGCGACCCCGAGCCGCGCGACGACGGCGAGCACCGCGTCGAGCAGGGCGAAATCCCCGTCGTGGCCCGACTTGAGCTCGACGTTGGCCAGCCAGTCGAGGTCGGCCGTGAGACGGAGGGCCTCCTCGAGTGTCGGAATCCGCGTCCGGCCCGAGCCGAACAGCTGGCGACCCGCCGGATGCAGGCCCTCGAGCGTGCCAAAGACCGAGGCCGACCGCGGCGCGTCGGCCGCGTGGACGAACCATGAGCCGGCGTCGAGCCGCCGGATCTCGTCGCGCGTGAACTCGGCCACGAGGTACCCGAGGTCCGCGCGATCGTCGCCGGCGAACACTCGTGACACGTCGGTCGTCCGCAGCAGCGACGGGTCGTGGAGGAGGATCGGCACGCCGTCGCGCGTGAGCTGGACGTCGAACTCCCACGCGTCGGCCCCGGCGCGGTGGCCGAGGGCGGCGGCCTCGAGCGTGTTCTCGGGGGCGTGGTACGAATCGCCGCGATGGGCCACGACGAGCGGGCGGCCAAGGCCCGCGCCGAGGACTTCGCGGAACCGGTTGTTCATCGGCGACGGCGGCGCGCAGCCGGCAACGGCTGGCCGGGACGGCGTATGACCTGCTGGTCGACGACCGCGGCGACGCCGCCCAGGTTGTTCATCGGGTAGGCCTGCGGCGGGAACATGCCGGCGCCCACCATCGCGTTCGGGAAGAATCCCGGCTGGCCGACCCCGCCCACCTGCCCCCCGAACCCGCCGCCCTGGCTCGAGAACACCATTCCGCCGCTCACGGGGCCGCCGAATCCGAAGCCGAAGGCGGTCCCGTTGTTGAACCCGCCGAAGCCGTTGTTCAGCCCGTTGACGGCGAAGCCGCCCTGGAGCCCGTTCCCGCCGATCAGGGCCTGGGCGGTTGACTCCGACGGGGCACCGGCTAACCCGACCAGTGCGAGAGCGACGGCGGGCGCGATCCGATGGGCGTTCCTCATCACGATGTGCTCCTCGATCGGCGTGGGATCACGGCTCTATCGCTATTGATCCCACACCGTCGGTCCCTTGACAATCCCTCAGCCCGATCCTTATAGAGGAGTGAGCAGCGTTGTGCCCGTAGCTCAATTGGATAGAGCGTTAGCCTCCGGAGCTAAAGGTTGCAGGTTCAAGTCCTGCCGGGCATATTGCGGGTCATCCGCCGAACACAGGACTTGACGACCGATCCGGCGAGATCGGCCGGGAAACTTCGAGAAGGCCGGTAGGCGGCCGGATTCGGTGATCTGGCCGTGCCCGAAGGCGCGCGCCGAATTCTCCGCATCTTGCCGCCGAACTCGCCGGGGCGGAGCGGGTCCCCGCGCCGTCGATCGGCCTTCGTCCATCTCAGGCCGCGGCTATGCCGCACCCCGCGAGGCGCTTTCCCGTCCGAACAGCGGCCCGCGCCGCACCGGCCCCGATGCAACGTGAGGTCTTCATGAACCGAGTGATTTCTTTCACGGCCGTCTTCCTGGGGATCGCATCGGTCTCTCTCAGCCATTCCTCGGCGCAGGACGGCAGAACGCTCGACGGCGGCGCCGCGAGATGGCGAGCCCGGTCGTGTTCACGACGCGGCAGGATCGTCAGAACATGCTCGACCAGCTGGGCATCACCAAGCTTCGCCCCGGCCGGGACAGCAATCGCGAATTCGCCGAATCCGGCGAACTACGACCAGGCGAAGGCCAACCCCTACCCGAAGCTGCCGGAGATCCTCGAGACGAAGGACGGGAACAAGGTCACGACCCCCGAGCAGTGGTGGAACGAGCGGCGGCCGGAGATCGTCGAGCTGCTGGAACGCGAGGTCTACGGGCGGATTCCCCGAGAACGTCCCCAAGGTCCGGTGGGAAGTCCGCGAGACGCGGGAGGTCCAGGCCGGCGGCAAGCCGGCCGTCCAGGCGGCACATCGTCGGCGTGGTGGACAACTCGGCCTGTCCGGAGATCAAGGTCAACATCTCCATGTCGCTGACGCTGCCGAAGGAAGCCGCCGGGCCGGTGCCGGTGCTGATGAGCTTCGGGTGGACCCCGTTCGAGCCGTCGCCGTTCGGCCGGCCGGGGCCCGGGCGGCGGTCCGCGGCCTCCGTCCAAGGAGGACACGCTCATCGCGGCCGGCTGGGGCTGCGCGACGCTGAACCCCTCGACCGTCCAGGACGACTCGGGCGGGTGGCAGCCGCGGCGCTTCGGCCCCGGCGCCGATCCGGACGCGAAGCCGACGGGTGCCGGCCTGACTCGCGGGATTATCGGATTGACCAACCACGGCCAACCGCGCAAGCCCGACCAGTGGGGGGCGCTGCGGGCCTGGGCCTGGGGGGCGTCGAGGGGGCTCGACTACCTCGAGACCGTGCCCGAAGTGGACGCGAAGCGCGTCGGCATCGCCGGCGTCTCGCGCTACGGCAAGGCCGCGCTCGTGACGATGGCCTTCGACCAGCGTTTCGCCATGGGGCTCATCGCCTCGTCCGGGAAGGGCGGGACCGTGCTGTACCGCCGCAACTTCGGCGAGAGCCTCGAGAACCTCGCCGGGACCGGCGGCTATCACTGGATGGCGGGGAACTACCTGAAATACTCGGCCGAGGAATCGTCCTTCGGCCGCAAGACCGCCGACGACCTGCCCGTCGATTCGCACATGACGCTGGCCCTGTGCGCCCCGCGCCTGACCTTCATCAGCCACGGCATCCCGGAGCGCGGCGATGCGCACTGGCTGGACCACCAGGGCAGCTTCATGGCGGCGATCGCCGCCCAGCCGGTCTTCCGGCTGCTGGGGGCGCGCGACCTCGGCCGGAGCGACGACTACCCGAGCGAGAAGATGCCGGGCGTCAACGTGGACATGCTCGACGGCGCGCTCGCCTGGCGCCAGCACGACGGCGGCCACACCGACGGCCCCAACGTCGAACACTTCATCCGCTGGGCGGCGGCCCGGTGGCGCGAGGACAAGACGCGGGACGATCGACCGCGAGGCCGCGGTCCCGATCGTCGTTCGTTGAAGGACGCCGCGGGCGACCGCTTCAAGATCGGCGTCGGGGTCGGCCAGCGGGTGCTGGAGCAGCCGGAAGACGTGGCGTTGATCCGGCGGCACTTCCAGATCCTCACGCCCGAGAACTGCATGAAGCCGCAGAGCATCCACCCGGCCGAGGACCGGTGGAACTTCGAGGCCGCCGATCGCTTCGCCGCGTTCGCCCGCGCCAACAGGCTCGAGGTCGTGGGCCACTGCCTCGTGTGGGCCAAGGACGACCGCACCGACGAATGGATGAAGACGGGAGAACGGCGGACCGGTCTCGCGCGAGACGCTGCTGCGCCGCATCGAGGCCCACATCGAGACCGTCGTCGGGCGGTACGCGGACGTCGCGACGATGTGGGACGTGGTGAACGAGGCGGTCGCGGACAGCGGCGACGGCCTGCTGCGCGATTCGGTGTACTCTCGCACCACCGGCATCGACTTCATCGTCACGGCCTTCAAGGCCGCGCGAGCCAAGGACCCCGATGCGCTGCTCATCTATAACGACTACAACGACCACATGCCGGACAAGCGCAAGAAGGTGATCGAGCTGCTGACGCAGTTGAAGCAGAAGGGAGCCCCGGTGGATGCCTACGGGATGCAGGGCCACTTCGAGCTCGGCGAGGACGTGATCCCGCAGCTCCGGGAGACGTTCGACGCCCTGCGGAAGCTGGGGATCAAGGTCGTCGTCTCCGAACTGGATATCGACGTGGTCCCGCGAAGCCGCTGGTGGGCCGACAACGGCAAGTACCGCGACGAGCTGGCCAGGTACGACCCGTACAAGGACGGCCTGCCGGACGAGATCGCGCGGAAGCAGGCCGAACAGTACGCGGCGCTGTTCCGGCTCTTCGACGAGTACAGCGACCTCATCGAGCGGGTCTCCTTCTGGAACCTGCACGACGGCGAGAGCTGGCTCAATGACTTCCCCTGGCGTCGCGTCAATTACCCGCTGCTCTTCGATCGCCATCGCCGGCCGAAGCCCGCCTTCGACGCGGTGTACGCGACGCTGCGGGCCCCGCGATCCGCCCACGCCCCTGTCGAACGCCGCGATCCGAACTCCCGAATGGCCCACCGGCAGCTGATCGCGAAAACGAAGCAGGGGACGATCGACATCTACTTCGAAGGCGACTCGATCACGCGACGCTGGGGAGCGACCGACTACCCCAGGCTGCTCGCCCACTGGCGGACGACAATTCCACGGCTGGAACGCGGCCAACTTCGGCTGGGGAGGCGACACCACGCACAACATCCTCTGGCGCCTGCAGAACGGCGAGCTCGACGGCGTCTCACCGAAGGTCGTCGTGCTCCAGGCCGGCACGAACAATCTGCCCTGGAGCGGCCCGGCCGACGACGCGGCGGTCGGCGACGTCGTCGGCGGGATCAAGGCGATCGTCGCCACGTTCCGGGAGAAGGCTCCCGGGGCGACGATCGTGCTGACGGCACTCTTCCCGCGCCCCCAGAACAAGGACCTGGCCCCGGCCATCGGAAGAATCAACGAAGCAGCTGGCGAGGTTGGCCGACGGGAAGAAGGTCCGCTTCGTCAACATCAACGACCAGTTGACGGACACGAGTGGCGACCTGCTGCCCGGGGTCTCGAGCGACGGCCTGCATCTGGAAGAGAAGGGTTACGACGTCTGGGCCGCGGCGCTGAAGCCGATCTTCACCGAGCTCCTCGGACCGCCTGCGCCGACAGACCACGCACCCCCACCGACCGGCGATCCGAGCGCCGCTCCCCCTTCCGCCCCGCAGGGCAGTCGAGACTGAGGACCTCCGTCACTTGAAGATCCGCTGCGCGAACAGGTGCAGGTTCCTGCGCCATTCCGTGGCGTCGTGGCCGTGCGAGTCGACGTGCCAGACGTGCGGCACGCCGTATTCCTTGGGACAGGCGTAGACGCCCTCGACGCCCCGGGCGGCGTTGAAGACGAGATCCGTTTGCTTTCGCCGCGCTCGGTGGCTAAGGGTCGTCTGCGACGGTCACCGGACAGGCGCAGCGGGCCGAGCATCGGGCTGGTCGGGAACCGCGGCTCAGCGGAGATCGTCGTCGTCAACCCGGTCGGGCTTGCGCTTGCCGCGCACCGTCCCGGCCGCAGCTTTCTTGACGTTGCAGCGGATGTCGTCATGTGCCAGGGACGCGCCATGGATGAGGGTGATCGTCACGTCGCCGTCGTCCGCGTAGGCCTCGGCGAGTACCGCCCTCAGATGATCCAGGCTGCGGATCACCTCTCCGTCGACCTTGACGATGATGTCATCCGGCTGGAGCTTGTCGTTCTCGGCGGCGGAGTCGGGCGCGACGCGTTCGATGCGGAAGCCGTGGTGCAACCCGACCGGCCGACTATAGCCGCGGATCCCGGGGCGCTCGTTGGCGGTGACACCGGTCGACCCCGCGCGGAGCGACGACGCCGCGACGAGCACAAGCGCCGCCGCGACGGCCGTTGCAATCGACGAACGAAGCATGGATTGACTCCCACGGGACCTCCGGACGGCCGAGCGCGCGCCCGATCACGCGGTAAGTCGTCGACCGGGTGGCGAAACTGCAGGAATTCCGACGATGTGTGGACGCTTTCCGGCCGACGACTCGCGAAGCCCCGAAGACGGGGCCGCGCGGCGATCGTGTGAGTTTTGCGGACCGGCGGCGATTCGACCGAAACCGCGCAGATCGACTCGGTGAGGAGGGCAGGCGCCGTGGAACGGAACTTCTTCGCGGGCTTGGCCCAAGGTTTGCCCGAACTTGCACTCCGCCGCGCACGCCCCCAAAATGGACATAGATCCCCGAACCGGCTCGCACTCAGGGTGTTAGGCCGCCAGAACATGGGCCGATCCGCGGGTGAGCCGAGGTCGGCGCGAGGAAGAACGATCGCGCGTCCCGGAGGCGAGCAACCGACGGACGTGCTATTTCCGGTGGTCGCCGGAAACGGCCGAGAGAGCGATACCGGTGAGGCCCTGCCCCCGCCCGGCAGGAGATCGCCATCGAGGAGGCGGACGGACAGAAGAACCTGATGACTGACTCGAATGGAAGCCTGGTCTTCGACCAGCGTTGGTTCGCGACGGCCCTCGCCAGCATCGGCGATGCCGTCATCGCCACCGATCACCGCGGTCTGGTCCTGTTCCTCAACCCCGTCGCCGAGGCGCTGACCGGCTGGCCCAACGCGCGAGGCCCACGGTAAGGGCCTGGCCGAGGTCCTCCCCCTGGTCCATGAAGTGACCAGGAAGCCGGTCGAGAACCCCGTCAAGGAGGTCCTGGCCACCGGCCAGGCGGTTGCCCTTGCCAACCACACCCTGCTCATCAGCCGCGATCGGAGGGAATTCCCGATCGACGACAGCGCGGCACCCATCAAGGATGAACAGGGCCGGGTGGCCGGGGTCATCGTCGTCTTCCGGGACGTCACCGAGAAGCGGCGGGCGGACCTGGCCAACGAGCGGCTGGCCGCGATCATCGAGTCGTCCGACGACATCATCGCCTCGAAGGACCTCGACGGCGTGCTCACGAGCTGGAATCGGGGCGCCGAGCGCATCCTCGGCTACACGGCCGACGAGGTCGTCGGCAAGCACGTCTCGATGCTCGTGCCGCCCGAGGCGGCCGAGGACACGGAGCGGATCCTCAGCCGGATCCGCCGCGGCGAGCGGGTGGACCATTACCACACGAAGCGGCGGCGTAAGGACGGGATCGTCATCGACGTCTCGCTGACCGTCTCCCCCATCCGCAACGCGGAGGGCGAGATCGTCGGCGCCTCCAAGGTCGGCCGCGACGTCACCTACCAGGCGAAGGCGCAGGAGCTGAACGAGCGGCTGGCCGCGATCATCGAGTCGTCCGACGACATCATCGCCTCGAAGGACCTCGACGGCGTGCTCACGAGCTGGAACCGGGGCGCCGAGCGGATCCTCGGCTACACCGCCGACGAGGTCATCGGCAAGCACGTCTCCATGCTCATGCCGCCCGAGCTGGTCGAGGACATGCCGACGAATCCTCGAGCGGATCCGCCGCGGCGAGCGGGTGGACCACTACCAGACGAGGCGGCGGCGGAAGGACGGGACCATCATCGACGTCTCGCTGACCGTCTCCCCCATCCGGGACGCGTCGGGCCGGATCATCGGCGCCTCGAAGATCGGCCGCGACATCACGCCGGAGAAGCGGGCCCGCGACGAGCGCGAGCGGCTGCTGGCGGAGGCCGAGGCCGCGAGGGCCGATGCGGAGGCCGCCAATCGCCTGAAGGACGAGTTCCTCGCCACCCTCTCGCACGAGCTGCAGGACCCCGCTCAACGCCATCCTCGGCTGGGCGAGGATCCTCAGCTCCGGCCCGGTGGACCTCGAGGACCTGAAGGAGGGCCTCGACGTCATCGACCGCAACGCCAAGATCGCAGGCCCAGATCATCGAGGACCTGCTCGACATCTCCCGGATCATCTCGGGCAACCTCCGGCTCGACGTCCAGCGGGTGGACGTGACCGAGGTCATCGACGCGGCGATCGCCGCCGTGACGCCGGCCGCCGAGGCCAAGGGGGTCCGGCTGCACGAAGGTGCTCGACCCGCTCGCCGGACCCGTCTCGGGCGACCCGGCCCGGCTCCAGCAGGTCGTCTGGAATCTCCTGACGAACGCCGTGAAGTTCACGCCCAAGGGGGGCCGCGTCCAGGTGCTCCTGGAGCGGGTCAACTCGCACATCGAGATCTCCGTCAGCGACACCGGGATCGGAATCCGGCCCGAGTTCCTGCCGCATGTCTTCGAGCGGTTCCGCCAGGCCGACTCCTCCACGACCCGCCGCCACGGCGGACTGGGCCTCGGCCTGGCCATCGTCAAGCAACTCGTCGAGCTGCACGGCGGCACGGTGCGGGCAAAGAGCCCGGGCGAGGGCCAGGGCTCGACCTTCGTGGTGAGCCTGCCGATCACAGTCGTGCACGAGGCCCCGCCGGACGAAGGTCCGACCGAAGGAGCATGGGCCTGGCGAATATCGATTGCGCCGACGAAGCCGCTCTCGGGAATCAAGGTGCTCGTGGTGGACGACGAGACTGACGCCCGCCAGCTCGTCCGTCGGGTCCTCGCGGAGTGCGGCGCCGAGGTGGCCGTGGCCGACTCGGCGGACGAGGCCCTGCCGCTCGTCGAGAGCTTCCGGCCCGATATCCTCGTCAGCGACGTGGGCATGCCCGACCGCGATGGCTACGACTTGATTCGTCAGGTTCGCAGCCGCCTCGCGGCCAAGACGCTCCCCGCCGTCGCACTCACCGCCTTCGCCCGCTCCGGAGGACAGGCGGAGGGCGTTGCTCGCCGGGTTCCAGACGCACGTCGCCAAGCCGGTGGACCCGGCGGAGCTGATCGCCGTCGTCGCCAGCCTCGTCGAGCGGACGGGGGGACAGTCCTGACGTCGGGACGTCCCCGTTCCGATCCGACGCTTTGACGGAGCTTCGGCGCGTCCGATCCGGTAAGATGGGCCTTCATCAGCCCGTCGGGGTCGACTTTATCTCCGGAAGCCGCAATTGCCGCTTGCGGTCGTGTAGGTTCGTCGGACCGCGCGGGCCTCGGGCGAAGATGCGGCGTCACCGTGCAGGATTGGATCGGGCGATATGACCGTCACGCACGCCGCGCGGCTTACCGTCGCCGTCATCCTGCTTCCGTTCCCCTTCGTCCGGGCGGAGGACCCGCCGACACTCGACCGGGCCGCGGCCGAGTACGCGAGCACGGCCAGGCCGCTCCTGGCGAAGTACTGCCTGGAGTGCCACTCGACCGAGGCGATGGAGGGGGACCTCGACCTGGAGCGGTTCGCCGCGCTGGGCGACGTGCGCAAGGCGACGGGCGTCTGGCTCAAGGTCGCCGAGATGCTCGACAACGGCGAGATGCCGCCGAAGGAGGCGCGCCGGCTGCCCGCCCGGGAGCGGCAGGCCCTCCGCGGCTGGCTCGGCCGGCTACCTCAAGGCCGAGGCCCTCGCCGGCGCCGGCGACCCCGGGCCCGTCGTCCTGCGGCGGCTGAGCAACGCCGAGTACACCTACACGCTCCGCGACCTGACCGGCGTGCCCGCTCGACCCGGCCCGCGAGTTCCCCGTCGACGGCGCCGCCGGCGAGGGGTTCACCAACACGGGCAACGCCCTGGTGATGTCGCCCGCCCTGCTCACCAAGTACTTCGACGCCGCCAAGGAGGTCGCCGCCCACGCCGTGCTGCTGCCCGACGGCTTCCGCTTCTCCCCCGGCACGACCCGCCGCGACTGGACCGACGAGATCGTGGGACAGATCCGCGCGTTCTACGCCGAGTTCACCGACTCGGGCGGCGGCATCCAAGGTCAACCTCCAGGGGATCGTCTTCGACACCAACGCCGGCGGCCGCCTGCCGCTCGAACACTACCTCGCCGCGACGCTCGCCGAGCGCGACGCGCTGTGCCGACGGGACGAAGACCGTCGAGGCCGTGGCGCGCGAGCGGAAGCTGAGCCCGAAGTACCTCGGCCTGCTCTGGGCGACCCTCAACGCGACCGAGCCGTCGCCGCTGCTCGACGACATCCGCGCCCGCTGGAAGGCGGCCAGGCCGGCCGACGCGCCGGCGCTCGCCGACGAGCATCGTGCGCTGGCAGCCGGCGCTCTGGAAGTTCAACAGCGTGGGCCACATCGGCAAGGTCGGCGGGCCGAGGTCGTGGATGGAGCCGGTCTCGCCCCTGCTGACGCGGCAGGAGTTCCGGCTGCCGGTCCCCGTCCCCGCCGGACGGCAAGGACGTGACGCTCTACCTCGTCGCCGACGACGCGGGCGACGGGTCCGAGCGACGACGTCGTCGTCTGGGAACGCCCCGGCTGGTCGCGCCGGGGATGCCCGACCTGCTGCTCCGCGACGTGCCGCGCGGTCGCGCGGGCGCTGGCGGCGCGTCGCGAGCGGGTCTTCGCCGGGACCGCGAAGTGCCTCGCGGCCGCCGCCGAGGCGGCCGAGGCGCGCGGGCAAGTTCGACCCGGCCGAGCTGGCCCGGAAGCACGACGTGCCGCCCGACGTGCTCGCGGCCTGGCTCGACTACCTCGGCCTCGGCCCGGCGACGGGCCCGTGACGATCGACGTCGCACCTGCGAGGGCAAGATCGTGAAGGGCGTCGGGCTACGACTTCGTCAACGGCTGGGGCCCCGGCGAGACGCCGAACCTGGTCGCCAACTCGTCCGACACGGCACGTCCGCATCCCCGGGAACCTGAAGCCGCACAGCGTCGCGGTGCACCCCTCGCCGACGCCTGCGCGTGGCCGCCGGCTGGCTCAGCCCGGTGTCGGCCGTCGTGCGGATCGAGCGGCACGGTGCCGCACGCGCACCCCGAGTGCGGCAACGGCGTGACCTGGTCGCTCGAGCTGCGCCGCGGCGCGACCCGGCAGCGGCTCGCGGCCGGCGTGTCGCAAGGCGGCGAAGGTGGTCCAGATCGGGCCGATCGAGGGCGTGCCGGTCCAGCCCGGCGACCTCGTCTCGCTCCTGATCGGCCCGCGCGACGGCAACCACTCCTGCGACCTGACGGCGGTCGACCTGACGCCTGACCGGCGACGGCACGACGTGGGACCTGGCCGGCGACGTCTCCCCCGACGTGCTGGCCGGCAACCCCCACGCCGACCGCCTCGGCCACCCGGACGTCTGGCACTTCTACACCGAGCCCGACCGCGGCGGCGACTCCGACGCGGCGATCCCCGCCGGCTCGTTGCTCGCCCGGTGGCAGTCGGCGCCGGATCCGCGAGCGGAAGCAAGCCCTGGCCGCGCGAGGTCCAGGCGCTCCTGACCTCCGGGACCGCCCGCGGCGAAGGACAGCCCCGACGCGATGCTCTACCGCCAGCTCGCCTCGCTCCGCGGCCCGCTGCTCCGGGCGTCGCTCGCGCGAGATCGGCGAAAGGCCGTGACGCCGCCTCCTGCGGCTTCGGTCCTGCGACGTTCGGCCGTCTGCCGGCGGGCGAGGCGATCGACGCCGCGAGCCTCGGCGTGCCGGCCCCCGCGGTGGTCGAGGTGACGATCCCGGCCGCAGCTCGCGGAGGGCTGCGAGTTCGTCACGTCGGGCCTGCTCCACCCGTCGAGCGGGCGAGGGGAGCGTGCAGCTCGCGGTATCGGCCGCGAAGCCGGGGCCGGGCTCGCAGCCCGACCCGACGCGCCCGATCGTCGTGGCCGAGGCCGGCCCCGCGCGGAGGCGGTTCGAGGCGGCCTTCGACGCCTTCCGCCGCCTGTTCCCCCCGGCGCTCTGCTACGCGAAGATCGTCCCGGTCGACGAGGTCATCACGCTGACCCTCTTCCACCGCGAGGACGACCACCTCCGCCGGCTCATGCTCGACGACGCCCAGGCCGCGCGGCTCGACCGGCTCTGGGACGAGCTGCACTTCGTCAGCCAGGACGCGCTCACGCTCGTCGACGCCTTCGACCAGATCCTCGAATACGCCTCGCAGGACGCCGACCCGAAGGTGTTCGAGCCCCTCCGCAAGCCGATCCACGACCGCGCCGCGGCCTTCCGCAAGGCGCTCGTCGACGCCGAGCCGCAGCAGCTCGACGCCGTGCTCGCCTTCGCCGCGCAGGCCTATCGCCGCCCGCTTCGGCCGGGCGAGGCGGACGAACTGCGCGTCCTCTACCGCAAGCTCCGCAGCGAGGAGCTGCCGCACGACGAGGCGCTTGCGGCTCGTGCTCGCCCGCGTGCTGGTCGTCGCCGGCGTTCCTCTACCGGGTCGAGGCGGCCCGGCCCGGGACCGACGGCGGCGCCGGTGTCGGACTGGGAGCTGGCCAGCCGGCTGAGCTACTTCCTCTGGTCGTCGACGCCCGACGACGAGCTGCGCGAGCTCGCCGCCTCCGGCCGGCTGCGCGACCCCGACGTGCTCGCCGCCCAGGCCCGGCGGATGCTCCGCGACGACAGGGTCCGCCGCCTGGCCACCGAGTTCGCCTGCCAGTGGCTGCACGTCCACGACTTCGACACCCTCGACGAGAAGAGCGAGCGGCATTTCCCGACGTTCGCGCGGCCTCCGCGGCGCGATGTACGAGGAGACGATCCGCTTCTTCACCGATCTCTTCCAGCGCGACCGGCTCGGTCCTCGACGTTCCTCGACGCCGACCACACGTTCCTGAACGAGCCGCTGGCGCGAGCACTACGGCATCCCCGGCGTCACGGGCGCCGAGTGGCGGCGGGTCGACGGGGTCAAGGCGTTCGGCCGCGGCGGCATCCTCGGCGCTGTCGACGACCCTGGCCAAGCAGTCGGGCGCCTCGCGCACCAGCCCGATCCTGCGGGGCAACTGGGTCTCCGAGGTCCTGCTCGGCGAGAAGCTGCCCGAAGCCGCCCAAGGACGTGCCGCAGCTCCCCGACGACGAGGCCGCGACCGGCGGCCTGACCGTCCGCCAGCTCGTCGAGAAGCACACGCAGCGACGCCGAAGTGCGCCGGCTGCCACAGCCGGATCGACCCGTTCGGCTTCGCGCTCGAAGGCTACGACGCCATCGGCCGCACGCGCGACAAGGACCTGGGCGACCGCCCGATCGACGCCCGACGCCGAGGCTGCAGGACGGCACGACGTTCGCGGGCCTCGACGGCCTGCGGACGTACCTGCTCACGAAGCGCCGCGAGGCCGTTCGCCCGCCAGTTCTGCCGCAAGCTGCTCGGCTACGCGCTGGGCCGCGGCGTGCAGCTCTCCGACGAGCCGCTGCTCGACGAGATGACCCGGCTCGTCGCCGGCGACGGCTCGCGTTCGGCGCAGGCGGTCGAGACGATCGTCCGGAGCCGGCAGTTCCGCGAGATCCGCGGCCGCGATCGGGCCGTCGCGGAGGGCCCCTGAACTGCTAGAATGGCGCGAACGCCGCTGAGGGCGGTCTCATTCTTCGTGGATCAGCACCGACGGGTCGTTCCTTCCAACGCCGAGGCCGATGATGAGCGACAGCACCCACCGCTTCCCCCGCCGCACGTTCCTCCGCGGCGTCGGCGTCACCATGGCCCTGCCTGGCTCGAGTCGCTCCACGTCTGGGGCGACGAGCCGCCGGGGCAAGGCGAGCGAGGCCCCGGTGCGGCTGGCGGTGCTCTTCTCCGGCAACGGCTTCCACCGCAGGGAGTGGTGGGCCAAGGGCTCGGGCACGCGCGATGGAGCTCGGCAAGGTGCTCGCGCCGCTCCAGCCGACTTCCGCGAGAAGATGCTGCTTCATCCGCGGCCTCTACAACGAGGAGGCCCTGAAGGGCAACATCCACAGCTCGCAGACCGGCAACCTCCTCTCCGGCGCGCCGCTGGCCTCGGGCGGCGAGATCCGCTCGGGCACGAGCGTCGACCAGGTCCTCGCCCAGACGCACGGCCGCTCGACCAAGGTGCCCAGCCTGGTGCTCGGCTGCGAGAAGTCGAACCCGTCGGTCCACAAGAATTACTCGATGCTCTACAGCTCGCACATCTCGTGGAGCTCGCCCACCACGCCGACGCCGCTGGAGCTCTATCCCGCGCTGGCCTTCGACCGGCTGTTCAAGGACGAGGTCCGCAAGGGCGACGAGAGCGTGCTCGACGCGGTGCTCGCCGACGCCAGGGACCTCCGCCGGGCCGATCAGCACGACCGACCAGCGCAAGCTCGACGAGTACCTCGACTCCGTCCGCGAGGTCGAGCAGCGGATCGAGCAGCGCCGGCAGGCGCGGCGAGCTGCAGGGCTGGCGGCCGACCCTCGACAAGCCCAACATCGCCCGCCCGGCCGACGGCATCCCGCAGGACATCGCCGAGCACATGCGGCTGATGTGCGACATCCTCGTGCTCGCCTTCCAGACCGACACGACGCGCGTCTGCACGCTCAAGCTCAACAACGACCACAGCTCGCTGCGGTTCCCGAACCTGGGCGTGGATTACATGATCCACCACCTGCTCTCGCACAGCGACACCGCCGACTGGCTCAAGGTGAACCAGTTCTTCGTCGAGCAGCTCGCCTACATCGCCCGCAAGCTCGACGCGATCCAGGAGGGCGAGCGCACGGCGCTGGACAACTCGATGCTCCTGTTCTGCTCGAGCATGCTGACCGGCGCGCCACGACGCCACGCAAGCTGCCCGGTCGTGCTGCTCGGCGGCGGCGGCGGCAAGATCCAGGGCGGCCGCGTGCTCGACTACCTCGGCAAGCCCGAACCGCAAGATGTGCAGCCTGTTCCTCTCGATGATGGACAAGGTCGACGTCCGACCTCGAAGTCGTTCGGCGACTCGACCGAGCCGCTGTCGAGCCTCTGACCGCTGTCGATCGCGAGGGAGACGGGGGCCGTCCGTCATGCGCGCGATGTTGTTGAAGGCGATCGGGCCGTTGCGCGAGGGCCGGCCGCCGCTCGTCGCGGAGGAGTGGCCCGACCCGGAGCCTGGACGCGGCGAGGTGCTGATCCGCGTCGCCGCGTGCGGCGTCTGCCACACCGAGCTCGACGAGATCGAGGGCCGCACGCCGCCGCCACGCCTGCCGATCATCCCCGGCCATCAGGCCGTCGGACGTGTCGAGGCTCTCGGCGCAGGGGCGGCCGGCGTCGACGTCGGCGACCGCGTCGGGGTCGCGTGGATCTTCTCGGCGTGCGGCGTGTGCCCCTATTGCCGCCGCGGCGAGGAAAACCTCTGCGAGTTCTTCTGGGCCACCGGCCGCGACGTCCACGGCGGATACGCCGAATGGATGACCGCGCCCGCCGATTTCGTGCACCCGATCTCCGACGCCTTCACCGACAGCGAGGCCGCACCTTTGCTGTGCGCCGGCGCCATCGGCCTGCGGTCGCTTCGGCTGACCGGGCTGGAGGACGGCCGCACCCTCGGTCTGACCGGCTTCGGCGCCTCCGGGCACCTCGTCATGAAGCTCGTCCGGCACCGGTTCCCGAAGACTCGCGTGTTCGTCTTCGCCCGGTCCGAGTCGCAGCGGGCGTTCGCCCGTGAGCTCGGGGCCGTGTGGGCCGGCGACACGAGCGACCGCTCGCCCGAGCCGCTCGCGGCGATCATCGACACGACCCCCGCGTGGACTCCGATCGTCGAGGCCCTCGCCAATCTCGAGCGCGGCGGGCGGCTCGTCATCAATGCTATCCGCAAGGAGGACGCCGACAAGGCGGCCCTGCTCCGTTTCGACTACCCGGCACACCTCTGGCTTGAGAAGGAGATCAAGAGCGTGGCGAACGTCACCCGCAACGACGTCCGCGAGTTCCTGCGAATCGCGGCCGAGATCCGCCTGCGGCCCGAGGTCCAGGAATACGCGCTCGAGGACGCCAACCGGGCCCTCCTCGATCTCAGGACGAGGGAGGCCCGCGGGGCGAAGGTCCTGGTCATGGGCTGAAGGGCGTCGCGATGCCTTGACATGGTCGGGGCACGTCGCCGACGATGCGGACTGGTCGGAGACGACTCGCCGCGGAGGACTTCGATGACGCCGAGACCGCGGCTCGTGGCCTCGCTCCTGCTGGTTCCGGGACTTTTCATGCGATCCGAGGCGGCGGCCCCTTCCGATCCCGACAGGCCGCTTGACGCCGCGACGGTCGCCAGACGCCCCGCCCCGGGCACGGTCGTCCCCGGCGGAATCGAGTACACGAACGACGACACGGCGGTCGTCTACCTCAAGTCGGAGACGAATAGCCTCGACCGCGTCCTCTGGCGGGTCGATGTCGGCGGCACGACCCCGCCGCGAGTCGTCGCGCGGCCGCCGGGCGCGGGGAACACCGACGCGAATGTCTCGCCCGAGGAGGCCCTCCGCCGCGAGCGGATGCGGCAGGTCGACACCGGGATCACCCAGCGTCGTCCGCGCAGCGAGGGCCGACGTCACCGTCTTCCCCCTCGAACGGCGATCTCTACCTCCAGCGCGGCACCGGGCCGCTCGAGCGTCTCACCGAGACCGAGGCCCCCGAGATCGATCCCAAGCCGAGTCCCGACGGCTCGAAGGTCGCCTTCGTCCGCGAGCGCGAGCTCTACGTCCTCGACCTCGCCACGAAGAAGGAGACCCGGCTCAGCCACGGGGCGACGGACAGCGATCTCGCACGGCCTGGCCGAGTTCATGGCCCAGGAAGAGATGGACCGCCAGACCGGCTACTGGTGGTCGCCCGACGGGAAGTCGATCGCCTACCAGGAGACCGACGAGCGGCCGATCGCCCTCTACTCGATCGTCCACGAGGGCGCCGACAAACCGTCGGTCGAGACGCCACCGGTATCCGTTCCCGGGCGCGACCAACGCCGAAGGTCCGCCTCGGCGTCGTGCCCGTCGAGGGCGGCGAGACCCGCTGGCTCGACTTCGACGAGCCCGAGCGACGACTACTACCTGGCGCGGGTCGACGTGGGAGTCGCCCAAGGACCTGCTCGTCCAGCGCCTCCTTCGCGACCAGAGGTCGCTCAAGCTCTTTCGCGTCGACGCCCGCAACGGTCAGACGACGCTGCTGCTCGAGGAGAAGGCCCCCACCTGGGTCAACCTCCACGACGACCTCCAGACCGTCCCGAGGCGACCGGCGAGTTCGTCTGGTCGTCGGAGCGGTCGGGCTTCAAACATCTCGAATTGCGCGACCAGGCACGGCGACCTCGTCCGGACTCTGACCGAGGGTCCGTGGGCCGTCGATAGCGTGGTCGGCGCTGGACGCGAAGCGCCGGGAGGTCTGGTTCACGTCGGGCAAGGACGACGTGCTCGGAGTCGAAGCTCTACCGCGTGTCGCTCGACGGCGGCCCGATCGCGTGCGTCACCGCGGACTCGGGGACGCACACGGCCGTCGTCGCGAGCGACGGCGAGACCTTCGTCGACACCTTCTCAAACGCCCATCTGCCGCCGATCACGACCCTCCGCGACCGCTCCGGCAAGATCCTCCGGACTCTCGACGACGCGGGCCGCGACCCCAGGCTCGAAGGCCTCGCTCTGGCGCCGCCCGAGTTCTTCGAGTTCCCGAGCCGCGACGGCGTGACGCTGCTACGGGGCCTACTACGCCGCCGAGGTCGAAGGCGCTCGGCGAGAAGGCCCCGCTGGTCGTCATGCTCTACGGCGGCCCGCACGTCCAGTACGTGACCGATTCCTGGGCGATGACGGCCGACCTCCGGGCCCAGTATTTCACCCAGCGCGGATTCGCCGTCTGGAAGATGGACAACCGCGGCTCGGCCCGCCGCGGCCATGCCTTCGAGGCCGCGCTCCACCGGAACATGGGCTCGGTCGAGGTCCGCGACCAGGTCGACGGCGTGAAGTTCGTCGCGGCGAAGCGAGCCCGAGATCGATACGGCGCGCGTCGGCGTCAACGGCCGGAGCTACGGCGGCTACATGACGCTCCGCTGCCTGACCGAGGCCCCCGACGTCTTCCACGCGGGCGTCGCCGAGCGCCCCCGTCACCGACTGGGACGGCTACGACATCTGACTACACCGAGCGCTACATGGGCACGCCCGAGAAGAACACCGAGGGCTATCGCGGTCCTCGGTCCTCACGCGGGTCGGCAACCTCAAGGGGAAGCTGCTCGTCATCCACGGCCTGATCGACGAGAACGTCCACTTCCGCCACACCGCGCGGCTCGTCGCGGCCCTGATCGCCGCCGGGAAGCCGTTCGAGGTGCTGCCGATGCCCGAGGAGCGGCACTCGTCGCGGAAGCCGGAGAGCCGGACGTACGAGGTCGAGCGGCTGACCGGGTTCTTCGTGAAGTCGCTGGGCAGGTGATTGAGCCCTTAATCCCTAGCGGCGGAGATAAGCCTCAACGGCCAGCTTGGCCTCGCTCAGGCCCGAGCCCGTCAGCTCACGGTGGACCTTGATCGCCTGGATCTTCTCGCCGGCATCGGCGAGCCGACGGACCTCGTCGGCGAGACCCGAAGGCCCGCCCGCGGGGTCGTATTCCACGCCCAGATGCTTGAGGATCAGGTCGAGCTTGTGCTCGACGCGGACGAGTCGGGCGACCTCGTCCGACGATAGCTGGGTCGACGAGAAGATCGAGAACATGGAGGGTCTCGCGGATGGGGAGCGGGCGGTCACTCCGCCGGGCCTTGCCGTGAGTCGTTCGTCGGGCGGCCCCCGATATTCTGGGCGACACGGCGAGCCGGCGATAGATCGGACCGGACGGTTGATTGCATCTGCGGCGCCGGCGTGCGACAACGGACGGACCCTCCCGCCGGAGCCTCCCGCCGTGCCGCACGCCTCCTCGACCGACCCCGTGCTCCGCCACTCGCGCCGCGAGGCGATCATCATCGGCCTCGCCTGGCTCGCCGCGACGATCTATTGCTGCGTCTACTCGTACCTCTTCGGCTACATCCGCCACGGGCACCCGCTCGGGCGAGACGACGTCCGGCCGATCCTCGGCATCCCTCGTGGGTCGTTCTGGGGCTATCATCGTCCCCTGGGTCGTCTGCGCGCTGTTCACGTTCTGGTTCGCGGGCTGGTTCGTCATGCCGACGACGACCTGGGCCACGACCACACGGCCGAGCTCGAAGGCGGACATCCGCGAGGGGCGGCCTCATGAATAAGGCCGAGCCGCTCCACGCCCATCCCGCGACGCTGATGGCCCTGGTGCTGTTCACGCTGATCTCGCTCGGCCTGGGGGTGGTGGCCAACCTCGTGGCTCGGGCGGAAGGCGGGCTTCCTCGAGAAGTACTTCCTCGGGCAACCGCTCGCTGGGCGCCTTCGCCGTGGCCCTGACGGCCGCGGTGATGAGCGGCGGGACGTTCATCGGGTTCCCGTCGCTCGTCTACACGTTCGGCTGGGTCGTCGGGCTCTGGATCTGCTCGTACATGGTCGCGCCGCTGACGTCCTGGGCGTGCTCGGCAAGCGGATCGGCCAGCTCTCGCGGAAGACCGGGGCGATCACCCTGCCCGACCTCTTCCGCGAGCGGTTCGGCAGCCCGGCGCTCGGCCTGCTGACGAGCCTGCTCGTCATGTTCTTCCTGACCTGCAACCTCGTCCCGCAGTTCAAGGCGGGGGGCGTGATCATGAAGATCGTCCTGCCGTCGGCGACGTACAGCTGGGCGCGTCGAGCGACGATCGGCGGCGGCCTCGGTCGACACGGGCTACTTCGTCGGCCTGGCGATCTTCACGGCGACGGTCGTCGCCTACACGACCTACGGCGGGTTCCTCGCGGCGATCTGGACCGACGTCTTCCAGAGCCTCATCATGGCCGTCGGCGTGCTGATCCTCTTCCCGCTGGCGATGACGGCCTCGGGCGGCCTGGAGGCGGCGACGCTACACGGGGATGGAGCAGACCGGCGACGGCTTCGCCTTCGGCCCCGGCGCGGGCCGGGCGTTCCACCCGATCGGCGCTGGCCTTCTCGTTCTTCGTCATGTGGGCGATCACCGGCATGGGCCAGCCCTCGACGATGGTCCGCCTGATGGCCTTCCGCGACTCGCGGACGCTCCGCTATTCGATCATCTATCTGACGATCTACAACGTGATGATCTACATCCCGCTGATCTTCATCTTCGTCGCCGCCCGGAGCATCCTGCCGGACCTGGCGAAGCTCCGACGAGGTGATGCCCCGGCTGGTGATCGACGCTGGCCAACCCGTACGTCGCCGGCCTGATCCTCGCCGCCCCCTACGGCGCGGTGATGAGCACGGTCAGCGGCTTCCTGCTGATCGTCTCCTCGGGCCTGGTCCGCGACCTCTACCAGCGGTTCCTCCGCCCGACGGCCTCCGAGCGCGAGATCGAGTGGGCGAGCTACGCGGCGACGGTCGGCGTCGGCCTGGTCGTCGCGGCGCTCGCGCTTGCGGCCGCCCGAGTACCTGCAGCTGATCGTCGTCTTCGCCAGCGCGGGGATGGCCTCGGCGTTCCTGATGCCCGCGCTGCTCGGGGCCTTCTGGCGGCGGGCGACCGCCGCCGGGGCGATCGCGGCGATGCTGGCCGGGGGCGGGACGACCCTGCTCCTCTACGCGTACGGGTCCTACCTCGGCCTGACCGACCGCGGCTATGATCAGGGGATCGGCCCGCCTCGGTCGGCCTTCGGGCCGTATTACCTGCTCGGCCTCGACCCGTGCGTCTGGGGCCTGCTCGTCGTCGCTGGCGGCCGGGGTCGTCGTCAGCCTGCTGACGCCGCCCGCCCGACCCGACGCGGGTCGCGCTGCTCTTCGACGTCCAGCCGCCCGACGCGCCCGCGCCGGCGACGCTCGACCTCCACCGCGACCAGTTCCCCTGAGCCTGAGCCGAACGATGCCCGACCCGACCCCGATCAAGATCGCCGGCGTCCAGATGGACGTGAGATTCGGCGACGTCGCCGCCAACCGCGCCGTCATCCTCGACCGCCTCGGCCGCGCCGCCGACCTCGGCGCAAGGCTGATCGTCTTCCCGGAATGCGCCCTGACCGGCTATTGCTTCGAGTCGAGGGCCGAGGCGACGCCCCACGCCGAGACGATTCCCGGGCCGACGACCGAGGCCGTCGCCCGGGCCTGTCGCGAGCGGGGCGTCTTCGCCGTCTTCGGCCTGATCGAGCGCGACGGCGAACGGCTCTACAACGCCTGCGCCCTGGTCGGCCCCGGGGGTCTGGTCGGTTCGTACCGCAAGGTCCACCTCCCCTCGCTCGGGCTCGACAGGTTCGTCGATCCCGGCGACCGGCCGTTCGCCGTCCACGAGGTCGCGGGCGTCCGGGTCGGGATGCACATCTGCTACGACGGCGGCTTCCCCGAGGCGACCCGGGTCCAGGCGCTGCTCGGGGCCGATCTGATCGTCCTGCCGACGAACTGGCCGACCCACGCCGAGTGCGCGGCCGAGCACCAGATGGCGACGCGGGCGATGGAGAACGTCGTTTACGCGATCGCCGTCAACCGCGTGGGCGAGGAGCGCGGCTTCCGGTTCATCGGCCGCAGCTCGATCCACGGCACGGGCGGCGAGCGGCTGGCGTTCGCGGGCCCGGACGGCGAGGAGATCCTCGTCGCCGAGATCGACCCCGCCCGGGCGCGGCGGAAGCGGCAGGTGCGCGTCCCCGGCAAGCACGAGATCGACCGGTTCGCCGACCGGCGGCCTGAGTTCTACGGGCCGATCGCCGCGCCGAGGGACCGCTCGTAGGGTCCGCTATTGCGGACCTCTTCGATTCGCGGTCGGAACCCAGGGCCGTGCCGCACGAAGCCGCACCAGGGCGAACGAAAGGCGTACGCTCGGGTTCGCTCGGCGCCGCGGCTCGGGTCCGCCCGGCGTGGCGGCTTGGGTTCGCTCGTCGCCCCGACCGGCCGGCCCGGGCCCGCTCCCGGGGCCCGAGCCGACCCACGACCGAGTGCCGATTCGCGTTGTCGAGTCATTAATTGTCCGCTAGGATGCCGGCCGGAAGGGACTCGTCCGGCCCTCGGGAAAGGATTCCCCGATGACGACCGCTGCCGCCCGCCCCACGGCCCCCCGCGCCGACGCACCCCCCGTCCTCTCGGTCGTGATCGCCTCGGTCAATGGCTGGGATGTCCTGGGTCCGACGCTCGACGCCCTCGACGCCCAGCCCGAGCGTGGCTGGATGGAGGTCGTGGTCGTCGACGCCGTCGGCGGCGAGACGCGCGAGCACCTCCGGATGCGCATCCCCCGGGTCGAGCTGGTCGAGGTCGACCCCCAGGACCACCCGGGCATCCCGGTCCTCCGCTACCGGGGGGTCCAGCGGACCCACGGCGAGCTCGTGGCGATGCTCGAGGACCACGGCCAGGTCGCCCCCGACTGGGCCCGCGCCCTGATCGACGCCCACCGCGACAACCCCTGGGCCGCTGTCGGCGGCGCCGTCGAGAATGGCCGCTCCGGGCTCGTGAACTGGGCCGCGTTCTTCTGCGAATACACGCCCTACATGCCCCCCGTCGCCGAGGGCGAGCATGCCGACCTGCCGGGCAACAACGTCGCCTACAAGCGCCCCTACCTGCTCCGCCACGCCAAGGAGCTCGAGAAGGGCCGGTGGGAGTCGTGGATCAACGACAAGCTCCGCGCCGACGGTGCCCACATCGCCTCGACGAACCGGGCGGTCGTCCGGCACATCAAGCCGTTCACGCTCGGGCATTTCCTGGTCCAGCGGTTCCACTTCTCGCGGTCGTACGCCGGGATGCGCCGGGTCGACCAGTCGCCCCTGCAAGCGGCTGATCTACGGCTTCGGCTCGCTCGCCCTGCCCGGCCCTGCTGATGGTCCGCGTGACCCGCACGGCCCTGGCCAAGGGCCGGCACCTCGGCCGCTTCTTCGCCGCCCTGCCGCTGATCGCGCTGTTCCTGACCGTCGGGGCGTACGGCGAGATGGTCGGCTACCTCTTCGGGCCGGGGACGAGCCTCGAACGGGTCGAATGAGCGGGGACGCCGCGCTGAGCGTGGTCGTCGCGGCGTCGTGGTCGACATCGGCTGCCGCGCGAACGGTCGCGTCGATCGGCGACTCGGAGGGGGTCGAGGTGATCGTCGCCTCGGACCCTGCGCGTGTCCCGCCGGGTCCGGTCCGTGGTGCGCGATGGGTCGTGGGGCAACCCGGGGACGGCGTGCCTCGGCTTGAGGCGCCTCGGTGCCGACGTGGCATCGGGTGAGATCATCGCCTTTGTTGAGGATGCGTGCGTCGTCGAACCCGGGTGGGCCGACGCGATTCGGACGAGCTTTTCCAATGGTGCCTGCCACGCCACGACGGGGCCGGTGATGCAGGGTGATGCGGCATCCAGAACGGATTGGGCCGTCTATTTCGTCGAGTATGCGCCCTTCGCGAAAGGCGCTGGTCAATTCGACGCGGGGGTGCCCGGCTCGCAGCCAATTCGCCTGGCCGGCATCAACTTCGCCTGCCGCCGCGAAGCGCTTCTGCCGTCTCGAACGATTCGCGAGGCTGAGCTTTCCATCCGCCTCGCCGGCTCGATCCGCTGGGTCGAAGCCGCGGCGGTCCGCCACGTGCGCCACTACGCATTCTCCGAGGCCATCGCCGACCGCTGGCGCTTCGGCCAGACGTACGGCCGCGAGCGCTGGTCCGACCGTCCCGGCCCGCTCCGCCGTCTCGGCCTCGCCGCGGCCCCGGCCATCCTGAGCGTCCAGCTCGCCCGCCTGGCCGCGTGCGTCGTCCGAAGACCCCGCCTGATCGGGCCAGCGGTCCTCGCGATGCCACGGACTGTCGTCCTTCTCACAGCCTGGTCTCTGGCCGAGGCCCTGGGTTGGGCGGACTCCGGGTGGCGACGACATGAAAGAGCGGCCCGACGGCTCGCATCAGCCGCTGGCCGATCCACGACCGAACCAGCCGGTTGTAAACCAACGCCAGTCCTCGCTTCACCCGGGACATACCTCCCAGATCCGCAAGCGTAAGCGAAGGGCAGACAATTGAACCCTGGCCGAACGGGCTCCGGCGGACGAGCCGCGTCCATTCGGTGTAAGAGAGCGTACGTATCGCCCGGAAGTCGCGACGGCGCAGGGCCCGGACGTAAGGCCCCATCCATCGCCTGGGCAAGAATCCCACGCCCCAGACGCCGACATGGGGTTCCGGAGCGACGCTGAATCGGTTGGGCGACGCGAGGAAGATCCGTCCCCCGGGCTTCATAACGCGGTAGGACTCCGCGAGCGTGCCCGGCTGGTTGGCGACGTGCTCGATGACATCCCCGGCGACGACGGCCGCGAAGGATTCGCCGCGAAACGGCATCTGCTCGGCGTTCCCGCAGACGAGCCGGACATGGGTCATGCCTTCCTCGTCGAGTCGCTTGCGCGCGATGAGTAGCCAGCGCATGGCCACATCGAGCCCGATCATCGCCCGCTCCGGCCCGATCGCGGCGAGAAACGATCCCGATCCGCAACCGAGGTCGAGCCATGGGCCTTGCGGAAGGTCCGGGCCGAGGGCGTCGACCCACTGGGTGACCCGCGCCGAGGCCGTCAGGATATGGCCGATCTGCCTCGCCCGCTGGTCCGGGGCGACCTCGGAGCTCAGGTCGAAATAGAGCTCGAGCAGGCCGCGGAAGTCGAGCCGGTCGAACGCGGCGTCGAGCTTCAGGGCGAAGGCCCAGTCCTCGGCGTTCGAGAGGTAGAGGTCCTCGCGCGTCCGGAGGTCGGGGATGCCGCGAAGGGAACGATTGGACGCGCCGCACGACGGACAGCGCCAGGCGTCGGGCCGGAGTTCGAGCGGCCCGTAGCAGGTCGGGCAGGCCAGTTCGTCCATGATCGCGGGTCGGTCCGGAGGGTTGGGATCGCGCGGCCGGCCATGTTACAAGGGAGCCGAGCCGAGCCGCCAGCCGAACACGCCCGCCGCCACTGCCCTATCCCGAGACGGAGCCGTCGGATGAGCCCGCGACGCCTCTCCCATTGCCTCGCGATCGCCTGCCTCGCCTTACCCTCCCTCGCATCGGCCGGCGGCTACACGCCCGACGAGGCCGTCGCCCGGATGGTCGTGCCCGACGGCTTCCACGTCGAGGTCGTCGCGGCCGAGCCGATGATCCGCCAGCCGGTCACGGCCTCGTTCGACGAGCGCGGGCGGCTCTGGGTGATCGAGTACCTGCAGTACCCGAATCCCGCCGGGCTGAAGCCGGTGACGGTCGACCAGTACCTCCGGACCGAATACGACCGCGTTCCCGAGCCCGCCGCCGAACGGGCCGCGCGGGCTCGATCGGATCAAGATCCTCGAAGACACCGACGGCGACGGGCGGATCGACAAGGCGACGGTCTTCGTCGAGGGCCTGAACCTCGCCTCGGGGCTGGCCGTCGGCCACGGCGGCGTCTTCGTCGGCCAGGCGCCGTACCTGCTCTTCTATCCCGACCGGGATCAGGGACGACCGGCCCGACGGCGACCCGGAGGTCCTGCTCAGCGGGTTCGGCCTCCAGGACGCCCACGCGACGGTCAACTCGATGGCCTTGGGGGCCCGACGGCTGGCTCTACGGGGCGCAGGGGAGCACGGTCACGGCGAAGATCCGCGGCATCGAGTTCCAGCAGGGGATCTGGCGGTATCACCCGAGGACGAAGCAGTTCGAGCTCTTCGCCGAGGGGGGCGGCAACACCTGGGGGCTCGACTTCGACAAGGCCGGCAACGCGTTCGGCAGCAGCAACGGCGGGTTCATCGCCTTCCACATGGTCCAGGGCGGCTACTACTGGAAGGGCTTCGCCAAGCACGGGCCGCTGCACAATCCGCGGACCTATCGGCTACTTCGACGCAATCGCCTACGACGGCCCCAAGCGGGGCGGGCACGTCACGCCCGGCGGGATCATCTACAAGGGCGACGCCTATCCGCCCGCATTCCGCGGCGCGTTCATCGGCGGCAACCTGCTGTCGAACACCGTCTACTGGCACGAGCTTCGGCCCGACGGCTCGACCTTCCGCGGCAAGCACGGCGGGACGCTGATCGACGCCCGCGACCCCTGGTTCCGGCCGATCGACCTCACCCTCGGCCCCGACGGCTGCGTCTACGTCGTCGACTGGTACGACCGCCGCGCCAGCCACCTCGACCCGCGCGACAACTGGGACAAGACCAACGGGCGGATCTACCGCGTCGTCTACGGGGAGCGGAAGAAGCTCCCGCCGTTCGACCTGAGCCAGCTCTCGACGCGACGCCCTGATCGACCTCCGCACGAGCCCGAACGACTGGCAGGCCGAGACGGCCCGACGCATCCTGGCCGAGCGCCGCGACCCGTCGGCGATCCCTCGCCTGAAGTCGCTGCTCGCCGAGGATCGCGACGAGGTCATCGCCCTCCGCGACCTCTGGGCCCTCCACGTCAGCGGCGGACTCGACGACGCGACGGCCCTCGGACTGCTCTCGCATCCTCTCGGCTCGGTCGCGCCGATGGACCGTCCGGCTCCTCGGCGATGACCACCGAATGAACTCCAGTCTCGCCGCGAGCCTGCGGCATCTCGCCGAGACGGACGCCGATTCGCTCGTCCGGAGTCAGCTCGCGTCGAGTTGCCGGCGCTGGCAGGCGGCCGACGCCTTCCCGATCCTCGACGCCCTGCTCTCGCGGGCCGAGGACGCGAAGGACCCGCACATCCCCCTCCTGCTCTGGTGGGCTTGCGAGCACTTCCTGTCGACGGATCACGAGGCGGCCGTCGCTCGGATGGTTCGGCGCGACTTCCTCGCGAGACCCCTCGTCCGCGCGGCGATCGTGGAGCGGCTCGCACGCCTCCTGATCTCGACCGGAGACCCGGCCGACGACGAGGTCGCGGCGACGCTCCTGAGCCTGGCCCCTGCCGGGCCGGACATCGATCACGTCGTCGCCGGGATGCTCAAGGGCCTGGAGGGGCGGAAGGTTGCGAACGTCCCGCCGGCCCTGGCGAGCGAAGTCTCGAAGCTCTCGGCGGGTCCGGGGCTCGGCCGCAAGCTCCTCGCCCTCCGCCTTGGCGACCGCGACTGCCTATGCGCATGCCCTGGAGTCCGTTGCCGACCCGAAGGATCCCGACGCGACACGGCTCGCCCTGATCGAGGTCCTCGGCCAGATGCCGCGCGAGGAGACGGTCCCCGTCCTGCTCGGCATCCTCACGCGCGAGGCGAAACCGGGCATTCGACTCGCCGCACTCGGCGCGCTGGGTTCCTACGACCGCCCCGCGATCGCCGAGACACTCGTGGCGAAGTACGCGACGTTCCCGAAGCCTCTCCAATCCCGCGCGATCGACCTCCTGACGAGCCGGCGAGCGTGGGCCTCATCGCTCGTCGATGCGATGGCCTCCGGCCGCATCCCCGCGAAGGACGTCAGCAACGCCCAGGCCCAGGCGATCGTCCGCCTCGGTGACGAGGCCCTGAAATCCCGCTTCGAGTCGACCTGGGGACGCCTCCCCGGCCCCGGCTCGCCCGAGAAGGTCCGGCGGATCGCCGAGGTCCGCGGCATGCTCGTCGAGGGCGATAAGGGCAACGCGGCGAGCGGGCGCGTCGTGTTCAAGGACGTGTGCTCCGTCTGCCATCGCCTGTTCGACGAGGGCGAGAAGATCGGCCCCGAGCTGACCCAATCGGAGCGGGGCAACCTCGACTTCCTGCTCACGAGCCTCGTCGACCCGAGCGCCCTGATCCGCAAGGAATACCAGGCCCGCACCATCGCCACGACGGACGGCCGCGTCCTGAACGGGCTCGTCCTCGACGAGAACGACCGGACGATCACGCTCGTCGACTCGAAGGGGCAGAAAACTGTCGTCCCCGTCGCCGAGATCGAGGCGAGCAAGCCGTCGGACGTCTCGCTCATGCCCGAGGGGCTGCTCGACCCGCTCAGGGAGGAGCAGATTCGGGACCTGTTCAAGTATCTCCAATCGGGGGGGCCGAGACGATGAGCGGGTCGGGGGAACTCGGCGTCGTCGATCTCTCCAACGATCAGCTCATGCTTCGCGCCGGGCCGGAGCGAAAGCTGTGGATGCTCGTCTTTCTGCTAGCCCTCCGCGATCGTGCGGTGACGATCCGGTTCGCCATCGGCGGGCCGGTCGTTCGGCTTTCCTACGTCGTCGACGGGAACGAGTACGAACTGGTACCCCCGCCGCCCCGGGTCGCGGGCCGGCTCATGGAGGTCGTCCGGCGGGGGTTCCAGCAGGATCGCCCTTCCTCAAGGCTCGGCCGCCTTGTGGGTCGCATCGCTCACTCGGTGCCGACGAGCGACGTCGGCGATTTTCCGTGGTGGTCGAGCTTCCGGCTGCGGCTCGACAACGCGTCGGCCGACGTCGCGGCGACCGCGCGAGCCGGGGGTAATGCCCGCGTCCTCACGATCACGCTATCGAACGTCGCGATCGAGCCCGAGGCGGCGGCCGAGCGGCTCCGGGGACTCATGGAGGAGCACTTCGCCCGAAATGTCGGGCGCGGAGCGGAAGGTCCGGGGTCCCGGGGATGAGCCGTCCCACGCTCCCGATCGACGCTGCCACCCCCGCAATCCTCCACGCGCTACAACCCCGTCGCTGCCTCGTCCTCGTCGCCCCGCCTGGTGCGGGCAAGACCACTCGTCTACCGCCCGCTCTCGTCGGGTCGGGGCTGCTCTCCAAGGCTCATCCCAACGTCGTCGTCCTCCAGCCCCGCCGCGTCGCGGCCCGGTCGGTGGCGGCGAGGATCGCGCACGAGAATGGCTGGACTCTCGGCGAGGAGGTCGGATACCAGGTCCGCTTCGAGAAGAAGATCGGTCCGCGGACTCGGCTACGAGTCCTCACCGAGGGCGTCCTCAACCGCCAGGTCGTCGCCGACCCGTTCCTCGAAGGCGTCGGCGCGGTCGTGCTCGACGAGTTCCACGAGCGGAGCCTCCACACCGACCTGGCGCTGGCCTTCCTCAAGGAAGTCCGCGAGTCGGTCCGCGACGACCTGATCCTGGTCGTCATGTCGGCCACGATGGACGCCGGGCCCGTGGCCGCGTTCCTCGGCGATGCGCCGATCGTCCGGGTCGAGGGGCGGACATTTCCCGTGGACATCGCGCATCGGGGCAACGACGGCTCGCCCCTGCCCGACCGCATGGCGCGGGCCGTTGCGGAGGCGGTCGAAAGCTCGTCCGACCGGGGGGATGTGCTGGCGTTTCTGCCGGGCGTCGAGGAGATCCGCCGGACGACGCGCCAGCTTGGGTCTCTTGCGGAGCGGCACGGCCTGCTCGTCCTGCCGCTTCACGGATCTCTATCATCCGAAGAGCAAGACCGCGCCCTCCGGCCGAGCGATCGCACGAAGGTCGTCCTGGCGACGAACATCGCCGAGACGTCGCTGACGATCGAGGGCGTCACGACCGTGATCGATAGCGGGCTGGCCCGATACGCCTCGTTCGACGCGGGGCGCGGGGTCGACCGGCTCGAGCTGGGGCGGATCAGCCGGGCGTCGGCGACGCAGCGGGCCGGCCGGGCCGGGCGGACGAGGCCGGGGCGGTGTGTCCGGCTCTGGTCCGAGCGCGAGGAGCGCGGGATGGCCGAAGCGGACGTCGCCGAGGTCCACCGTGTCGACCTCTCGGGCACCGTGCTCGCCCTCCATGCCTGGGGCGCCGACCCGTCGCAATTCGGCTGGTTCGAGCGGCCGGCCCCGGATCGGATCGAGGCGTCCGGGCGGGTCCTGGAGATGCTTGGGGCCGTCGAGTCGGGGCGGATCACGGCGGACGGCCGCCGCCTGCTCGACATCCCGGCGCCTCCCCGCGTGGCCCGGCTCCTCTGGGCGGCGAACGCGGCAGGGCTGCTCCGTGAGGGGGCCGCGGCCGCCGCCCTGCTCGCCGAGAAGGACATCCTGAACCGCGTCGATCCCCGGTCCGGCCCGGAGTCGCACGCGGAGTCCGACGTGCTCGTCCGCCTCGACCGGCTCGCCGAGGCCGAAGCCGCGCGATTCGACCCGAGATTGCGCGAGCGGGGTATCGATCCCGCGGTCGCGCGGCGCGTCGTCCAGGCCCGCGACGACTACCTGAGAGTCGCCCGGCGCTGTCCCACCGCTCCGCCTCCCGCCGAGAGCGCCGACGAGACTCTCATGAAGCTCCTCCTCCTCGCCTTCCCCGACCGCGTCTGCCGGCGCCGGACCTCCGACCCGAGGGCCGGGCTGATGGTCGGCGGCCGCGGCGTCCGGCTCGAGGCCGATTCGGTCGTGCGCCACGGCGAACTCTTCCTCGCGCTCGACCCGCGGGACGACGGCGGCGGCCCGTCGCGCGAGGCGCGGGTCCGCGTCGCGAGCCTCGGTTCGGGCCGAATGGCTGGAGGAGCTGTTCCCCGGTTCCATCGTCCGCGAGAAGTCGGCGCGGTTCGACGAGAGCCGCGAGGCCGCGGTCGGGGTCCACGTCGTCCGCTATCGCGACCTGGTGATCGCCGAGGATCAAAACGTCGCACTCGACCCCGAGCTGGCGTCGACGGTCCTGGCCGAGGCCCTCATCCGCCGCGGCCTGGATTTTCTTCGCGAGCAGGAATCGGCCGCAAGCTGGCTCGCACGATACGAGCTCCTTGCGCGGGCCATGCCCGAGCACGACTGGCCTCCCATCGACGAGGCGGCGGCCGCGGAGCTGATCCGGGCCGCGTCGCAGGGACGGCGGGCCGTGGCCGAGGTCCGCGAGGCCCGCTGGACCGAGCTCCTGCGCGGCCGGCTCTCCTACGCCCAGGCGCGCCTGATGGATCACGAAGCACCCGAGGCCCTGGTGGTGCCCAGCGGGAATCGGGTCCGGCTACGTTACGAAGAAGGCCGGCCTCCGGTCCTGGCCGTTCGGCTGCAGGAGCTTTTCGGCTGGGCGGAGACGCCGACCGTCGCCGGGGGGCGCGTCCGAGTGCTGCTGCACCTGCTCGGTCCGAACTACCGGCCTGTACAGATTACCGACGACCTGCGATCGTTCTGGTCACAGGCGTATTTCCAGGTCCGTAAGGACCTGAGGAACCGCTATCCCAAGCACGCCTGGCCCGACGACCCCCTCTCGGCACGCGCCGAGGCCAAAGGGAAACGTCGGTCTCCTTGAGCCGCAACCGGGGCCGTTTCGCGGGGTTTGCTCCCTCAGGGAAGCGTAGTTCGCGAACCGTGGCGTGGCTCGGTTGATATCCGTCGCATCAGGGTATTTCCTGAATCATGACGCCATGTTTCCGAAAAGACGCGTCAGATCGGGCCGCGTTCTCCGAATTAACCTAAGGTGGTTGAAGTGGGGCAACACGGTGATGCACGGCCTGAGAATTGCGTCTGGATCCCTGGGGTCTATGCGAGGCTCTACCGTACGCTCCGTTCCGACAAAACCATCTCCTTCCGCGCGCGGAGGATGATCCGATGAAGACGGTCCTTTCCTGGCTCGGCGACCCCTACCTCCATCTGTTCGCCATCGGCACGATCGTCGTGGCCATCGGCGCGAGCGGCTCATCTCGGGGAGAGGCGGGCGAGCGCTGCGAACAGTGCGAGCGGGTCCACGACGCTTCGACGGCGTGCACCCAGGTCGCATTGAAGGCCCAGGACGTCGTGGGCGTCCGCTGAGCCGCCCCTCCGAACCGTGTGATCCAGGCTCGGCAAGCCGCCTTGTCCCGGCCCGGGAGGTCGGCTAAGATCGACCTTTCGCCCCGTGCGGCGCCGTAGCCAAGTGGTAAGGCAGAGGTCTGCAAAACCTCCACCGCCGGTTCGAATCCGGCCGGCGCCTCTCGATGTAAACCCCGGCCATTGCCGGGGTTCTTCGTTTTGGGTCGGCCTCAGGCCGAGATCCCGTCCCCGTTGGGCGTCAGGCGGACGCTGGCCGGCTGGTTGGTCTTCACGAGCCTGTTGCCGGCGAACTTGTAGAAGTGTCCCACGTTCGGCGTCTTGCCGTGGTGCGAGGCCGCCTTCCAGTGCGGGACCCGGTTGTACGGGTCGAGGCCGCTGAGGAAGACCGAGTCGGTGCCGGGGCTCTTCACGACCCTGGCCAGATGTCCCTTGCGACCGACGATCGCGTTGGTGCCGGAGCCGCCCTGCACGGCGCTGTGGCCGAACCAGGAGTTGATCGAGGTGTTGGCCGATCCGGCGAAATTGAGGAAGTTAGTCCCGCCGTGGCCGGTGTCTAGTGCGGCCGGGACGTCAACGTTGGGCGCGACGACGGTCGACGTGCCGGTCTTGCTGCCGTAGATGACGATCTCGCTGATCGATGACGCCGCCGGCTGGGTCGAATCGATGACGCCGTTGACCTCCACCTGGATGTTGCCGTCCGCGGTCTCGCTCACGGCCACCTGGTCCTGCTGGCGCTTCTTGTTGGGCGGCGGGGTGACGACCAGGACGGACGAGCTCGATGAGACCGGGATCACCCGGACGGCGCCGGTGACGCCGGAGGAGACGGTGATCGACACCGTCCCGGGGGTGCTCGTGAGGTTGGGCGTAATCCCGATGTCGGTCGTCGTATATGTGAAGCTATCCGAGCCGATGAAGTTCGCGGCCGGCGTGTAGCGGACCGTGCCCGTCGAGGCATTGAGGTCCGAGAGCGTGCCGTGCGCGGGCTGGGTCGCGATGGCGTATGTGAGGTTCGCGCTCGTCCCGGTCGTGCCCGAAATGCCCCGGAGCTGGATCTGCTGCGTCGCGCCGGACGAAGCCGTCACCGTCACCGGCTGGGCGACCGGCGCACGGTTCACGGGGGTCGAGCCGCTGACACTGACGGTGAACTGCTTCACGTCGAAGTTCGACGTGTCGGTGAGGCCCCTCATGTTCGGAGTCCGGTCGGTCTGATCGCGGACGCCGACCAGGACTGTGATGTTGCCCGTGAAGCCGGGGGCCGGCGTGACGGTGACGAGGCCGTTGGCGCTGACGGTGCCCGTACCCTCGCTCGCCGGGATCGAAACGAAGGTGACCCCGCCCGTGGTCGGGTTCACCGTCGTCGAGCCCGCGACGGCGTACGTCAGCGGGTCGGACGGCGAGCCGGCCGAGATGCCCTGGACCTGGAAGATCGCGGGCTGGTTCACGGCCGTGGTGATCGGCGTGTTCACGTCCGGGAAGACGTCGAGGAACGGCTTCTCGGCGGGACCGGGACTGGGAGCGGTCGCGCCGACCGTGACCGTGAACGGCTGCGACGTGCTCGTGTTGGTCGAGGGGTCGAACGCCGTGACATTCACGACGGACGTCTCTCCCACGGTGGCGCCGGTCGTGTCGACATGGACGACGCCGTTGGGGTTGGTCGCCGAGAGCGAGGCGGTCGTGATCGTGACCGGGCTCTTCGGCTCCGTCGGCGCCGCGCTGCCCGATCCGCCCACCGGGACCGCGAAGATCATCGGCAGGATATTGTTCGGGTCCGCGACGACCTGGCCGAAGAGGGTGTAGCCGAAGTCGAGGAATCGGGTCGTGTTCTGCGTCACGAAGAACTGCGACGTGTTGGTGTAGTACTGGCCAGTGGGAACACTGTTGATCGTGAACGGGGCGAATCCGGCGTTGGCCATCGCGAGCTGGCCGGGGTTCGTGAACGCGAGCTGCTGGTTGAACTCGTTCTGGAAGGGATAGCCGGTCGCGGGAAGTCCGCCGGGCTGGCCCGGATTCGGGGGCGAATCGACGCCGCCGCCGGAGGACGTGACGCTCACCGCGCCGGCCTGAGCGATGAAGTTCACCCCGTGGCCGACCAGGTCGGCGATCCGAAAGAAGGACTTGCCGTTATAGAAGCCCGAATTCACAAGCTCCTCGATCCGCGCGACGGTGGTCGGCGCGAGATCGGAGAAGAGCTGGAAGGTCAGCGTGCCGGAGAAGGCCGGGTCGCCGGTGCCGCTCGAGGCGTGCGTGACGTTGAGCGTGAGGAATTCGCCCTGGGCGATCGTCGCCTTCACGTCGGGATTGCTGCTCGTGACCGTGTAGGTCTGCGAGGCGCCTCCGCCGGTGCCATTGAGCGGGACCTGGTAGCCGAGTGCGGCCGGGGCCGTGATGCTGGCGATCGGGGCGAGCGCGGCGGCCATCAGGGCGCGGCCCTCGAGCGGATCGAAGGCCGGCTTTCGCGACCGCGTCACCTTCGGAGTCATCCGGCCGTGGCGCGACGCGCCCCATCCTGTGCGCTCCAGCATCCGTCACCCTCCCACGGACGACTCCGCGCGGCGCCGGGTCGCCCGGCGCGGCGGCAAATCCTCCTCGGAGGTATCGGTCCTGACGGTCGCCCCGCATGAAGCGAAGCGGCGCGAATTGCCGTGCGGATCGAGGCGCACGAAAAGACGACGGGCCGGCGTTGTGCCGGCCCGTCGTCCGTGATGTCCGATCCCAGGCCGAGCTCAGGGGTTCGAATTCCGGAGCGTGAAGCTCGTCTGGACAAACCCCTCCTCGTCCTGCACACCGTACCCGCCGCCCTGGGTCAGATACTTGGTGAAGACGGAGAAGTCGGGCAACTTGTCCTTGTTGAAGAGCTTGGCGATGTTCGCCGCGGCCGGGTTATTGGCGTTGGCGCCCTGTTGCATGGCCTTCTCGAACGAGCCGCTCTTGATCATGTCGTAGGAGGCGCGGGCCTGCTCCTCGCTCTTGGCGAAGGTCAGGGTGCTCGTCTGGGCGGGGATGTCCTTGGTGACCTTCTGGAACTCGGGGTTGTCGGAGAGCGACGAGCCGCCGCCGCGGAGGACGAGCTCGAGCAGGCCGGGCTCGTTGGCGAGGAACAGCGTGTCCTTGGCGATCGCCAGGCTGATCGTGCCCTTGAACGGGTTGTTCGGGGGCTGGTTCGGCATCTCGGGGATCTTGAAGTCGTAGATCGTGGTGCCGAGGAACTCGCGCTTCTCGGGCGAGGCGTTGGTCAGCGCGATCAGCTTGTTGAGCGTGGCCTGGAACTTCTTGGCGTCCTCCAGGGCGATGCCCAGGAGCATGCGCTGGCTGTCCTCCTTGATCGGCTTCTTGAAGTCGGTGATGAAGGTGATGCGGTCGCCGAGCGGGCCGAAGAAGTCCTTCTGGAAGCTGAACGGCTCGCCGCCGTTGGGGCCGGCGAGCTGCTGCTCGACCATGTTCAGCGCGCCGGGCTGGAAGGTGTTCGCGAGGTCGTTGATGGCGGTGTACGCGGCGTCGAGGTCCCACGAGATGCTCGAGTAGCTCGCGACGCTGGCGGGCACCCAGGCCTCGGGCCGGAGGTTGGCCTTGGGCATCGAGAAGATCTTGAGCACGCCCTGGACGGGGCCGGGGGCGAGGATGAACGTCTTCGTCAGGCTGTCGAAGGCGCCGGCGTTGAAGGCGAGCGTGCCGCCGGCGGCCTTCAGGCCGTTGATCCCGAGGATCTGGAGCATCGCCTCGGGGTTGCCCGGCGTTGGGGTTATTGGCCGCGGCCTTGACGCCCAGCTTGATCAGCGCCGAGACGTCGATGTACCAGCTCGCGTGCCCGCCGTCGCCGAGCTTCTTGGCCACCTTCGCGTAGTTCTCGCTCTTGGCCAGCGAGTCGTCGCGGCCGTCGGCGTGCGAGATGACGTCCTTCAGCACGTCGAGGTCGCTGGCGATGTGGAAGACCGAGCCGTTCTTGACCCAGACGACCGGCGGGGCGTCGTCCTTGCCGCTCGTCATGACGTGCAGGGTGAGGCCCTTGAAGGTCTCGGTGCTGACCTTGGTCTTCTCGTCGTTGTCTTCCTGGGCGAGCTTGGTCGCCTTGGTCATCACCGCGTCCATCTTCTCGGCGTTCGAGCCGGCATCGGCGTGGATCACCACGGCGACGGGGGTCTTCCCCTCGGCCTTGGACAGGATCGCGAGCGACACCGCGCCGGTGGGCAGGGTCAGCAGCTCCTTGAGCGTGACGCCGACCTTATCCTTGAGGACCTTGCTCGCCTCGTCGAGCTTCTCGATGAAATCGTCCTCGAAGTCCTTCATCGCCGGGTCGGCCAGGAGCTGGCCGAAGGAGGTCTTCTCGAACGCCTCGCGCATCGACGCGGCGTCGTTGATCTTGGCGAAGAACAGGGTCGAGTTCGGCAGCGAGTCCTCGGGTCCGGCCGCGCGGCCGGAGGCCGCCGTGATCGACATGCCGGCCAGGCCCAGGCAGGCGGCCAGCGTGAGGCGGACGACCGCCCGCAACGGGGTACGCATCGACATTCACTCCCTCGTGTAGCTACCGCTCCCGCCGCCGGGCGGGAGCCTCCGCCCCCCCGGTTCCGCCGGGGGGTCGAACAGGTCAGGAACTCGCCCCGCCGGGCCTCGCGACCCGGCACGAATCTCGGCCCGGGACGACCCCGAGGCCCGATGGTCCACGGATGTTAGCCCCCGGCCTCCCGCCGATCAACGCTCTGCCGGCGCCCGGCCCGACGGGCCGCGGGGCCCCGTCGCCGAGCCCGGCGAGCGCCGGGCGGCAGGCCCGGGTTCAGCCGCCGCGGCGGGTCGAGGTAGCGGTGGCCGGTGTTCGGGTTGTCCTTGTCGAAGGAGAACGCCTCGCGGTTCCGGAGGAAGTCCTTGACGTAGTTGATCGGGATCGCGAAGCCGAGGTTGTCGCCGAAGGCCGACTTCATGTTCGTCACCCCGACGACCTCGCCCTTCAGGTTGAACAGCGGCCCGCCCGAGTTGCCCGGGTTGATCGCCGCGTCGGTCTGCAGGTAGACCAGGCCCTCGAAGTTGCGGTTCCTCGTGCTCACGATCCCCTGCGAGACGCTCCGCTCCAGCCCCAGCGGGTTGCCGACCGCGAAGACACCGTCCCCCGCGTTGAGGTCGTCGAGGCTACCCAGGAACGACGTGGCCGAGTTTCAGGTCTTTCTGCGGCGGGAGCTTGATCAGGGCGAGGTCGACGAACGGGTTCAGCGCCACGATCTCGACGTTGTCGATCCGCCGCCGGACCAGGCCGCCGGGCGTGTTCTGGTAGAGGATCGCGGCGATCCGGGTCTCGCCCTCGATCACGTGGAAGTTGGTGACGGCGTAGCCGTCTTCGTTGAGGATGAAGCCCGAGCCCTTGCCCGAGGGCGTCTCGATCGAGATGACGGCCTCGCCGAAGCGGTGGACGAGCTCCTTGACGGGCACCGGCTTGAGCGGCGCGGTCTTGTAGAAGCCCGTCGGGTCGGTGTCCTGCGTCGCGGGGACCGCCGAGGTCGCGGCGGCCTGCCCGGGCTTCCGCCGGGCCACGACCTGATCGCGCGGGATGCGGATCACCTCGAAGCCGAGGTCGACGTAGATGGCGTTCGGCTTCTCGGACAGGACGTCGCCGACGACCTGATGCCCGTCCTTGAGCTCGATGACGTCGACCGCCCCGGCCGCACGCGATCCGACGCCCCAGAGCATCAGACCCAGGGCCGCCGCGGCGACCGGCACACTCCCTCGCATGGTCGTTCGTCTCCCGACTCGCCTGGAGCCTAACTCGTTGCGTCCGACGGACGTCCCACTATCAACCGCGCCATTGTAGTCTTCCGCGCGATCCTTGCAACCCTACGACATCGCAGGGCCCGCGGGCCGATTGGGTTCGTTTCGTCGGGGTCTGGACCCGGGGTCCTGGCGCCGACCGAACCCGGGCGTGCAGGTTATGAGCGGCTTCGGGCGGCTTCGTTACCTTTTTCAGGCGGCGCAGCTCTCCTCGGCCTCGGCCTCTTACTCGCCCGGCCCCCCGACCGGTCTCGCCGACGCCGGCACCAGCCAGGCCCTGAACCCCGGCGACTCCACCTGCCTCTCGTCCTCCCCATCTTTCCACGTCATCGTCATCGCGGCCCCCGGGAACCCGGCGATCAGCCGCAACCCCCGCTCGGGCCCCAGGACCGACACCGCGGTATCCAGGGCATCGGCCGTGGCCCCGTCGGGGTGCGATCACGCTCACGCTGCTCCGCCCCGTCTTGCCGATCCCGGTCTTCGGATCGACGACGTGTGAGTAGCGTACACCGCCGATCTCGACGAACCGCTCGGCGTCGCCCGAGGTCGAGACGCCGCGTTCTTGAGCGAGAGGAACCGCTCGGACCTTTCCGCTGCCGGGCGACTCGAGCGGGGCGACGCCGACCCGCCAGCCCTCGCTGCCCCGGCGGCGGGTCGCCCGCGACGATGTCGCCGGCGCCGGCGACGAGCGAGCGGGTGATCCCCTGCGCGCCTCAAGGTCTTCACGGCCTCGTGCGAGGCGTAGCCCTTGGCGATCGCCGCCCAGGTCGAGCTTCATCGCCGGGCTCCAGCCGGACCGTCTTCGCCGACGGGTCGAGCGTCATCTTCCGGTAGCCGACCAGCGCCAGTGCCTCGCGGATGGCCTCGGGTCGGGCAGCTTCTTCTCTCGCCGGGCCCGCCGCCAGAGCCGGACGACCGGGGCGATCGTCGGGATCGAACGCGCCGCCGGTGCGCTCGGCCATCACCTTGGACCGCGCGAGGATGTCGAACAGGTCGTCGGAGACCTTCACGGGCGGGCCGCCCGCGCGGTCGCAGAGCCGCATCAGCTCGCTCTCGGGGTCGTAGTCGCTGAACGATCGTGTCGAGCGCGGCGATCCGGTCGAAGGCGGCCCGGAAGGCGCGTCTGGCGGCGGCGTCGTCCGAAGTGTAAAACGTAATCTGGAACGGGCTGCCCATGTGCGTCTCGACGGCCTCGAACCGCCGAAGCTCGGGCCCCTCGCCCGGTCGGCCCGCCAGAGCCAGACGCCGCGATCGCCAGGCCGCGACTCCCCACCATCCATCGATCCCACCCCCTCGGAGCATCCCCAACGTGCCGCATGCCTCGATTCCGCCGCACGGCCGGCCTCGCCGCTCTCGCCTGCATTCTCGCCGCCGCCTCGGCCCGCGCCCAGCGCCGCCGGCCGACTTCAAGCCGTACACCGAGACGATCCCCGGCACCGAGCTCAAGTTCGACCTGGTGCCGATCCCCGGCGGCACGTTCAAGATGGGCAGCCCGGCCGGCGAGGCCAAGCGCGGCGACGACGAGGGCCCGCAGTCCACGAGGTCAAGATCGCCCCGTTCTGGATGGGCAAGTACGAGGTCACCTGGGACGAGTACGACGCAGTTCGCCTTCAGCATCGACATCAAGCGGAAGCAGCGCGAGAAGCGTCGACCTCGAACACGCAGCCGGCGACCGAGAAGAGCGCCGACGCCGTCACCCGGCCGACGCCGCCCTACGCCGACGAGACCTTCGGCTTCGGCCGCAAGGGGCAGCCGGCCATCTGCATCACGCACCACGCGGCGATGGAATACTGCCGCTGGCTCTCGGCGAAGACCGGCAAGACCTATCGCCTGCCGACCGAGGCCGAGTGGGAGTACGCCGCCGCGCCGGCACGACGACGGCCTACTCGTTCGGCGACGACCCGGAGCAAGCTCGGCGACTACGCCTGGTACGTCGAGAACGCCGAGAAGCCCCAGCCGGTCGGCAAGAAGAAGCCGAATCCCTGGGGCCTCTACGACATGCACGGCAACGTCGCCGAGTGGTGCCTCGACCACTACGAGGCCGACGCTTACAGCACGTTCGCCAAGCGACAGCCGGCCGATCGGCCCGGTCGTCCTGCCGACGGCCAAGGAGTACCCCTACGTCGCCCGCGGCGGCTCGTGGGACGACGACGCCGAGAAGCTCCGCTCGGCCGCGCGGCTCGCTCTCGAACCACGAGTGGAGCGTGCAGGACCCGCAGCGGCCGCAGAGCATCTGGTGGCACACCGACGCGACGTTCGTCGGCTTCCGCGTCGTCCGGCCGGTGGAGGAGCAGGAAAATCTCAAGGGGTTCAAGTCGCCCGTGGTGAAGGGCAAGGGCACGCGTTAGTCTGACGTCGATCCCTCGTAGGGTCCGCCATGCGGACCATCTTCGGTCGTGCCGATCCGCCGGACGGTCCGCATAGCGGACCCTACGGGACCGTCGACTCCACCTCGAGCCAGGAGAAGCGCCGCCATGACCTCGCGTCGCGACGTTCCTGACGACCACGGCCGCCGGCACCGCGGCCCTGCTCGCGTCCCCTTCGCTGCACGCCGCGGGCAACGACACGATCAAGGTCGGCCTCGTCGGCTGCGGCGGCCGGGGCCGGGGCGCGGCCGAGAACATCTGCGAGGCCGCCGGCACGAGCTACAACATCAAGCTCCACGCCTCGGCGACGTCTTCGCCGACCACCTCGAACAACTGCCGTCGACTACCTCAAGAAGCAACGACCTGTCCAAGGACAAGTTCGACGTCCCCAACGACCGCAGCTTCGTCGGCTTCGACGCCTACCAGAAGGTGATCGACGTGCTGCGACCTCGTCATCCTGGCCACGCCGCCCGGCTTCCGGCCCGCAGCACATCGAGGCCGTCATCAAGGCCGGCAAGAACCTCTTCACCGAGAAGCCGGTCGCCGTCGACGGCACCGGCATCCGCAAGGTCCTGGCCGCGGCCGAGGAGGCCAAGAAGAAGAAGCCTCGCCGTCGTCGCCGGCACCCAGCGCCGGCACCAGGCCGGCTACATCGAGACGCATGAAGCGGATCCACGACGGCGCGATCGGCGACATCCGTCGCGGCCCAGGTCTACTGGAACCAGGGGAGCCTCTGGGCGAAGCCGCGCGAAGCCGGACTGGACCGACATCGAGTACCAGCTCCGCAACTGGTACTACTTCACCTGGCTCTCGCGGCGACCACATCGTCGAGCAGCACGTCCACAACCTCGACGTCGCCAACTGGGCGATCGGCAAGCCACGCCGACCCGGTGCGTCGGCATGGGCGGCCGCGCAGGTCAACACCGGCCCCGAGTTCGGCAAGATCTTCGACCACTTCGCCGTCGACTACGAGTTCCCCAACGGCGTCCATCGTCGTCGAGCCAGGCCCGGCAGATCGACGGCTGCGACAGCGACGTCTCCGAGATCGCTCGTCGGCACCAAGGGCACCTGGACGCAGCAACGGCTACCGCTTCAACGGCGCCGGCAAGGGCGAGCCGGCGTCCGCGGCCGAGGGGCTCAACCCCTACGTCCAGGAGCACATCGACCTGCTCGAGAGCATCCGCGCCGGCAAGCCGCTGAACGAGCTGAGGCAGGTCGCCGAGAGCACCCTGACGGCGATCATGGGCCGGATGTCGGCCTACACCGGCAAGGCCGTGACCTGGGAGCAGGCGCTGAACTCGAAGCTCGACACGTTCCCGCAGCACCTCGACTTGGGACCCGCAAGCTCCCCGGCCCGAGTCGCCGTCCCCGGCCAGACTCGACGCTGATCTGAGCCTGATCGCAGACCGGATGGCCGTATCCCGTCAGGGTCCGCCGTCGCGGACGTCCGGCGCGGATTCGCCGCAGACGTCCGCACGTCGGACCCTCACGAGGTCCCGGATTCAATGAGGAATCTGCTCGCATGCGACTCGCTCTCGCCGCCCTCGCCCTGCGTCGCCGGCCTGCGCCGGCCCCGGCGCGGGCCGAGGACGCCAAGATCGTCCTCATCGCCGGCAGGCCGAGCCACGGCCCCGGCGACCACGAGTTCAACGCCGGCATGCAAGCTGCTGGTCAAGTGCCTGAAGAAGGTCCCGGGCGTCGACCCCGTCTTCGTCGCCGGCGGCTGGCCCAAGGACGAGACCGTCTTCGAGGGCGCCAAGGTCGGTCGTCTTCTTCATGGACGGCGGCGGCGGCCACCCGATCATCCAGGGCGACCACCTCAAGACGATCCAGAAGCTGATGGACAAGGGCGTCGGCCTCGTCTGCCTGCACTACGCGGTCGAGGTCCCCAAGGAGAAGGGCGGGCCGGAGTTCCTCGACTGGCTCGGCGGCTACTACGAGATCGGGCTTCTCGACCAACCCGCACTGGATCGCCGAGATCAAGAGCCTGCCCGACCACCCGATCACCCGCGGCGTCAAGCCGTTCGCGGTCCGCGACGAGTGGTACTACAACATCCGCTTCCGCCCCGAGATGAAGGGCGTGACGCCGATCCTCGTCGCCAAGCCCGACGACGAGACCCGCAGCGGCAAGATCCGCCTCGCCGCGCCGGCCCTATCCAGCACATCGTCGACGCCAAGGGCCGCGACGAGGTCCTCGCCTGGGCCGTCGAGCGGCCCGACGGCGGCCGCGGCTTCGGCTTCACCGGCGGCCCACTCCCACAAGAACTGGGGCAACGACGACTTCCGCAAGCTCGTCCTCAACGCCATCCTCTGGACCGCCAAGCTCGACGTCCCCTCCGAGGGCGTCCCGAGCAGCGTCACGCCCGAGGACCTGACGAAGAACCTCGACCCGAAGGGGCGGCGCTGAATTCCTACCGCCTCAGGCCGAACAGCCCGCGCTTCGGCGCCGTCTCTCCCGACGCCGGCTTGACCGAGGGGTCCGCCGGCAGGGCCGGGAGCTCCGAGGCCGTGGCCGTCGGCTCGCCTTCCTTGGCGAGACGCGCGAGCGCGGCCTCGGCCTCCGGCAGGCGGGGCTGGAGGTTCAGCGCGACGCGATACTGCGCCACGGCCTCGGCGCGGCGGCCGTTCGAGGCGAGGACGAAGCCCACGTTGGCGTGCGCCGCCGCCGGGCCGATGGCCTTCGTCATGACCTTCATCGCCTCGTCGAACTTCCCCCCCGCCGTGAGGGCCAGGCCGAGGTTCGTGGCGACCGTCGGGTCGTCCGGCGAGAGCCGCGCGGCGGTCCGCAGGCTCCGCTCGGCCTCGTCCCACCGGCCCTGGATGTACTGGCTGTAGCCGGCGTTGTTCCAGACCTTCGGGTCGTCGGCGCGAGCCTGAGCGCGGCCTTGTAGTGGACGTCGGACTGGGCGAACCGGCCGAGTCGGTCGAGGACGCAGGCCAGCCTGCGGTGGGCCGTGGCCTTTTGTTGGGCCTGCTCGCGGCCGTCGCGGCCGCGTCCGGGCTTCTCGAGGGAGTCGAGGGCCCGCTGGTAGTCGACGGCCGCGGCCTCGAGCTGGCCCTGGGCCTCATGGCCGCGGCCCATATCCATGTGGACGCCGAGCTCCTGCTCGGGCCTGGCCTTGGCCTCGAAGCCGGTGCGCGTCAGGGCGGAGTCGCCCTTGATGCCGTCGGCCGCGGTGAGCTTCGCGGGCGTCGTCGCGTCGGGCGTCGGCGTCCGGCCCGGTCGCAGGCTCGCGCTGTGACATCCGAGGCCGGCGGCGAGCGCGACGGCCGAGGCGATCAACCCCGTCGCGGCCCTCCGGCGGGCATGGTGAGCGGGTCGTGCCATGTTATCTCGGCCCCCCGCCGCCGCCGGGCGCCGTACTCGCCGCCGGGGTGAGGGTGTAGGCGGCCGGGGCCTGGAGGTCGCGGATGATGAGGTTCGCGTAGTTGTGCCCCGCATCGGTGCCGAGCAGGCCCGGCGCCACGGGGGGGCCGATCACCACGCGTTCGGGTCCGACGGGGTTTCCCCCCTGCTGGAGCACGGCGAGCACCGCATCGCGCCGCGCCTCGGCCAGGCCCGGCTTGTCGGGCGTCGGCTCGATGATCACCGGCCCGCACCAGCCGCGGAGGGTCCGGTTGATGCGATCCATCCGCCCGATGCCGACCGGCGTGAGGCTCGAGGTGTCGACGAGGAAGTCGGAACGATAGAGCGTGTAGACGTGGGGCTCGGCCTTGGCGCGCATCACGGCGAAGGTCCCGTTGAGCGACGAGCCGAACGGCGGCTCGGCGAAGAGGTCGGGGTCGCCGATGAAGTCCTCGTGGACCGCCCGCCCGGCGTGGCGGATCGCCCGGCGGATCGGCCCGACACGCCGCACCGGCGCCGGCGGCCCCGGCACCGGCGCGGGCTGCTGCGCCTCGGCGACGTCGGCGGCCGCGAACAGGCCCACGAGTGCGGGCCACCACGTCCGTCGTCTGCGGTCTGCGGGCATGCGTGAAACCTCCGGACGGACGGGCCTACCTCGGCTAATCCATGTATCCTCGCGGGCCCACGACGTAGTGGGACTCGCTCTGGAAGTGCTTCATCACGTCGAGCGGGTCGAGCTCGCGGATGGTCCCGCGATAATCGCCGCCGGTCTTCCCCTCGATCCGGCCCAGGAAGTAGAACTCGCAGTCGTTCGGCTCGGCCACGCGGTCGGCCGCGGGGACGGGCACCTCGCTGCGGCTCCATCGGGTTGACCAGCTCGGGCGTGACCAGCACGACCAGCTCGGTCTCGACGGTGTTGATGATCGACGAGCTGAAGAGCAGGCCGACGATCGGCAGGTCGCCGAGCCCGGGGACGCGGCCGACCGTGGCGTTGGTCGTGGTCTGGAGCAGGCCGGCGATCGCGAGGGTCTGCCCCTCGCGGAGCTCGACGACGGTCCGGGCGCTCCGCTGGCTGAGGCCCGGGACGGACGTGCCGTTGACCGACGTGCCGGCGGCGCGTTCAGCTCGCTGAAGGCCGGCTCGACGTCGAGGCGGATCACGTCGCCGGCGAGGATGTTGGGCAGGAAGCTCAGCAGGGCGCCGAACGGGGCGAACTGGATCGTCACGACGTTGCCGCCGCCGCTCGCGGAGATCTGCGGGACCGGGATACGGGAACTGCCCGCCGGCGAGGAACTTCGCCGGCTGGCCGTCGAGCGTCATCAGGTTGGGCTCGGCGATGACCTTGGCCAGGCTGTTCTGGCGCAGCGCGTTGAGGAAGATCGAGAACTCGCCGGCGTTGAAGATGCCGAAGAGCTGCGAATTCGCGGTCGGGAAGGCCGTGCCCGTCGCGTTAAACACCGACTGGACCGGCTGATAGAAGTTGACCGGCTTCGTCCCGGTGCCGCGAAGTCCGGGCAAGAAGGATGCCGACTGGCCGCCGGCGGCCGAGGCCGAGATGCTCCCGGCGCCGCCGATGGTCGAGCCGATGATGTCTCGATTGCGCATGTCGAGCCAGTTGACGCCGATCGCGCGGATGGCGGTCCGGTTCAGCTCGGCGATCTTGACGTGGAGCATCACCTGCCGCGGGCCGGGGACGCGGACCCGGTTGATGATGAAGGACGTCGTCCCGATCCCCAGGCCGCCGGGGCCTCCTCCCCCTCCGCCGCCCGTTCCTCCGCCCCCGCCCCCTCCTCCGCCGCCGAGCATGCCCCCGCCGCCGCCTCCGCCTCCGGCCGCGGTCTGGCTCCCGCGAAGCTCGGCGCCGACGAGCTGGAGGACCTCGGCCATCGTCTTCACGTCGGGGACCTGGCCCTCGAGGATGATCTGCGAGCTGGCCTGGCGGATGTGCACCTCGGCGCCGGGGAAGATCTGCTTGAGCCGCGCCTCCAGGTCGCGCGTGTCGATGGTGACGCGGACGAGGAAGGTCGTCGGCCGGCCCCGCGCGTCCCAGATCGTCATGTCGGTCATGCCGTACGAACGGCCGTAGAGGTTCAGCAGCCGCGTGTTCGGCTGGTCGTTGATCAGCTCGACGTCGGCGACGGACGGGTTCGCGACGGCGATCCGCGTCAGCGGCTCCCGGGTCTGGATCAGCCGGGAGCGGCCGACGACGACGTTGATCTCGGCCTCGGCGTCGCCGACGACCTCGATGAGGTCACGGGTCTTCTCGGCCGGGGTCGGCACCCGGGCGGCTCGATCGGCGGCGCGCCCGGGGGCGCTCGCGGATGGAAGCCGGTCGAGTCGGGTCGGACTTCAATCACCCGCGGGGCCGCGCGGGCGGCCGGAGCCGTCGAGCCCGCGGTCGAGCGGCACGAGCAAGGGCGGCGGCGACGGCGGCGCGGGCGGGGGCGGGACGGCCTCGAACTGCCGGGGGCCGCCGGGGGCCAGCGTATTCAGCGGCGAGGGCGTCACCGACGGCATCCCGCCCGCGCGGTCCTGGGCCGATGCGGCCGAGACGGCGGCCAGGGCGATCGCCAGGGCCCACGCGAAGTCGGTCGCCGACGCCCTTCGTCGGCCGTTCCTGGTAAGTTTGACTCGGGGCACCAGGAGAATCCCTTCTGGCGAGACGGTCGGGCCCGGCGACCGTTTCCGGTCGCGCGGGACGGGAGGCCCGCAACGGTCGCAGCGCCTCCTCCTGTCGGATCGGCCGGATCGGGCCGCGCGATGAGAAAAAAGGCGAGTAGTCTGCCCGATCGTGCGGCCTGACGGAACCGGATATCGACCCTCAAGGAGCCAATTCCGATGACGATCGCCATCGACCTCGCGGGCCGCGTCGCCCTCGTCACGGGGGCTTCACAGGGCATCGGCGCCGCCATCGCCGCGAGGCTCCACGAGGCCGGGGCCGCAATCATCCTGAACCACCCGGATTCCCCCGACGGCCAGACCCGCGCCGACGCCCGGGCCCTGGCCGACTCCCTGAACGCGATTCGCCCGGGCTCGGCCGAGGTCCGTCCGGCCGACGTCTCCGACGGCGAGGCGGTCCACGCGATGATGCAGACAGTCGCCGCGGATCGAGGCGGTATCGACATCCTTGTGAACAACGCGGGGATTCTCCGCGACAGGACAATCGCCAAGATGAGCCTGGAGGAGTGGCGCGCGGTGATCGACGTGAACCTCTCTGGGGTCTTCCACTGCTGCAAGTTCGGGCTGGAGGTCCTGCGCGACGGCGGTTCGATCGTGAACATCGGCAGCCTCTCGGCCCGCGCCGGGTTCCATGGGCAGGCCAACTACGCGGCGGCGAAGGCGGGCGTGCAATCGATGACCCGCGTCCTCAGCCGCGAGTGCGCCCGGCGGCAGATCCGCGTCAACGCCGTGGCCCCGGGTGTGATCGGGACCGCGATGGCGACGAAGATCGCGCCGGAGGTTCGATCGGAGATGCTCCGACAGATCCCCCTGAAGCGATTCGGCACCCCGGCCGAGGTCGCCGACGTCGTGCTGTTCCTCGCGTCGCCGCTCGCGGCCTATGTGACGGGGCATGTGCTGGAGGTGGATGGGGGCTGGCGGGGGTAGGTCTGCAGGGGAGTGAAGAGTGCGGAGTGAATTGTGAGGTCGGCGGAGGGCGGATCGCCGTCTTCACTCTTCACTCCGCCCTCGATCTCCAGCGCCCCTGCCGCACCGATGCACGGCGCGCGCGACCAGGCTACAATGACGATCGCCGGGGTGGCCCGTCTGGCCGGGCGAATTTCCCGCAATCGGCGCGAGTTGACTGATGCCCGACCCCCGACCCGACTCTGATGCCGAGATCGCCGACGCCTCGCTCCTCTTCGGCGGCTCGGAGGCGTCGAAGGCTGAGCCCTCGCCCACCGCGCCCGCGGACCTCGGCCCCGGCTACGCCGTCGAGGGCCCCGAATCCGAGGCGGACTCTCCCGCCGCGCCGCCGATCCCCCCAGTCCCACGCGCCGAGCGCCCCCGGCCGGCCTCCAAGTCTGAGCAGACGCCCCGGCGACCCAAGCGCGCCCCGTCGTCGGGCGTCGATCCGCTCTGGAGTCGCGGGGCGGAGTGGGGTCCGGATCTCCTGCGCCTCGGAGTGGCCAGTCTCGTCGCGGCGTTCCTGCTCTACTCGATGTTCCGCGTTGATGCGCTCGCGGCCTGGGTCGTGCTTCTCGCCTTCTCGGTCGTCGGCCTCGCGATCCTCGCGTATCCGATCTTCATCACGCTCGAGCGCCCCGTCCGCGTGACGCCCGAGCAGGCGGCCAGGGACTACTTCGGCGCCCTTTCGCACCGCGTTCCGCACTACCGGCGGATGTGGCTCCTGCTCTCGACCGACGGTCGCTACGCGCCCGAGTTCGGCTCGTTCGACGCCTTCAAGTCGTACTGGACCCGCCGGCTCGCCGTGTGGAAGGCGGAGGCGAAGTCGCAGGGCGTGCTCAATCCGATCACGGTTGAGGTCGCCGATTTCAAGTCCGAGAAGAGCGCCGGGCAGACCGAGCTTGATGGCGAGTACACGGCGCGGGTCATGCTTCCCGGCCAGACGGAGCCGGTGGCCTCGTACCGGGTCTCGGCCCGGCTCGTCCGCGGGGCGGACAAGATGTGGTATCTCGAGAAGGGGACGCTGGATTGAGGGCGGTCCGCGTCACTGTCCGGCCGCGCGCAGCAATGGCTCGGCGATGTTGAGCGCGACGGCCAGGCTTGCGAAGAGCCGCCCGGCCCATTCGCGCGCATCGGGCTCGGGGTCGCGGGGCGAGCCGGCGAGCATGGCCGTCGCGCACAAGGCCGCGATGGTCCAGGCGAACCCCCCAAAGAACTGGTAAATCGCCGTCCGCGTCAGGAGACCGCCAACCGCCCCATCGAGCGGAGGCAGGGAATCGTCGCGGACGAGTCGGTTGACCTCCAGCGCGACGAGCCCCGACGCGACCGAGAAGAGCACGAACATCGCGGCGATCGACCAGACCCAACGGCCGAGACCCCACGTCGACGGGCGTCGGCCGCGGAACGCCTCGACCGCGAGCCCGACGCCGCCCGACAGGGCCAGGCCGGTCAGGAAAGCGCCTCCGAAGAGTCGGACGAACCCGCTGTACCCGGGCGCGGGGAAGTTGAGGCTCACCCATCGCGAGGACAACTGCGACCGGACCACCGCGAAGCAAACCGCCGCGGCCGCGACCAGCTCCAGCACGTACGCGAGCCGCATCGTCGGCCGCTTCATCCCCGTCACGTCCCCCCCGCCCGCCACCACCGGTAGCGGAACGCGAGGTACGTCGCCCCAAATAGGACGAGGCACAGGGGCGGATAGAGGCAGAGGAACGCCGCCCAGACCGGCAGGCCGAGGCCGGGGATGATCCGCATCGTCATGTCGACCGCGCCGGCGCCGCTGAGCTGGCTCCCGCGCATCGGGATGCTGAAGGCGGCCGAGAACGGGCTCGTCACCGTGAACGCCGCGATCCGCTCCTCCGAGATCCCGCCCGCGAACCCCTGCAAGTACCACCGCAGGCCGATCGGGCCGACGAAGAGGATCAGGAGCGTCAGGTACGTCAGGATCATCGCCACCGACGTCCGCCGCGAGAGCGCCGAGCAGAGCAGGCCGACCGTCGACGTCGCCAGGCAGGTCGTCGCGATGATGAGCAGGTAGACGACCAGCGTCCAGGGGCGGTCGCGAAGCTCGGGGATCAGGATGTAGGCGAGGAGCAGCTGCTCGGTCAGCAGGAACGTCAGGACCGTCGAGACGCGGAGCGCCGCCAGCAGCTTGGCCAAGACGATCTTCCCGGGCCGAAGCAGGGTCGTGAGCAGCAGGTTCAGCGTCTGCCGCTCTCGCTCCTGCGTGATGCTCCCGGCGGAGAAGACAGGGCCGACGAGGAGGTTGAAGGTCAGGACGTACGTGACGTAATACCCCGCGTATTCGGGCCAGAGGAAGAGGAAGAAGGCCATGACGGCGATCGACAGGAGCATGCTCACCTGGATCACCACGCGGAGCATCAGCGTGCCCTGGCTGAAGATCTCGGTGCGCAGCTCCTTGTCGAGGACCGGGTTGGTGCCGTCGGGCATCAGGTCGGTCCGCTTGGCGGGGGCGAAGAGCTTGTCGGGGAACAGGTCGCGGTCGATGACGACGCCGATGGCGTACTTCATCTCCTGCTCCTCGTCGACGACCTCCTTGCCCTCGCTGCCCACGTCCGGCGGCCGGAGCAGCCGCCCGTTGAGCGCGACGACGACCACGGCCCAGATCGTCAGGCACCACGGCGGCAGCACGGCGATCGAGACGAAGTCGCGGAGGTTCGTGTTCTCGGTCCGCGTCAGGATGATGCAGACGATCGCCAGCGGGAGGATGACGAGATAGCTCACCACCAGCGCCGAGCTCGTCCGGCCGAAGTAGCTGGAGCACGCCAGGCTCAGCAGGCCGAACGTGCCCGCGGCGAGGATCAGGATCAGATAGGCCCGGACGATCTCCGACATCAGGATGCCGCCGAGCAGGAAGCAGAGGATGATCAGCGGCAGGCTCGAAAGGATGAGCAGCACGAGGTACGTCAGCGAGCTGAGCAGCTTGCCGACGAGGATGTTCGCCGGCTGGAGCGGGCTGGCGAGGAGCATCTCGTACGTCTTCCGCTCCTTCTCGCCCGTGATGCTGCCCGCGGCGAACGTCGGCGCGACCAGCGCGACGAGGAAGAACTGGCCGAGGAAGAACAGGTCGAACAGCCGCTGCGCCGCCCCGGAGCTGACCTGGCTCTCGTCGACCGGCCAGGCGAAATAGACCATCACGCCCAGGAACGCGACGTAGAGGAATTGCAGCACGAACGCCCGGGGCGACCGGAGGTTCACGAGCAGTTCGCGGGTGAGGACGGGGTTGTCGCGGAGGATCATGGGTGGTCGGGAGCCTCGATGTCCGGTCTTCGCGATAGGACGACGGCGAGCAGGCCGCCGGCCGTCGCCGCGGCGAGGGCGAGCAGGGAATGGGCGACCCGGTGGAGCGAATACTCGGTGAGTGTCACGAATGAGTAACGGACGTGAGTTGGAGAGGTTCCGGTTTCGATCGAGGTCCAGACGTCAGATGCCGTTATCTTTTGCTCTCGAACATTATTAGACCTGGTGCGGAAATCGATGGCGCGCGATGGGGCCGTGACGACCCGCTCATAAGCGAGGTCGACGAGGGCCGTCGTGACCAAATGGGGGCCAACCTCCTGTTCAAATCCAGGGCCGAGGCTGAGGAGGAGATAGATCCCGCCGCAGGCCGCGTAGCCTCCCCAGAAAGCCCTGACCTTGCCACGACGGCAGCAAGCCGCGACGCCGGCTCCGACGATCGCGACGACGGCGAGGCTGAAGGTGAGGCTCGCCACGAGCCGCGTCGGGTTCCTCAACGCCGCGAGCCCGCCCGCCGCCAGGGCGACCAGCGCCATCGACCCGGCGATCGTGACCTTCGTTGACCCCATCACGCACCTCGTTCCGCCGCTCCCGCGGCGGAATGCCTCTTCGGCCGCTCCCGCGGCCATCCCGGAGCGCCGCGGGAGCGACGGGCCGGATGTTCCTCCGCGGGAGCGGGGGAACGAGGGCGCACCGGCCGCCTAATTGACGATCCCCTTCGTAATCATCATGAACACCTCCTCGAGCGACAGCTCCTCCTCCGCGAACGAATGCACGCCGACGCCCGACGAGATCAGCCGCCCGAGCAACCGCGCCAGGTCCTCGTCCTGCCCGTGGAACTCGGCGGTGACGGTGTGGTCGAACGACTCGACCGTCTTGACGTTCGACTCGTCGCGGAGGATCGACGCCGCGCGCTCGGCCGAGTCGTCGAGGACGCGGACCCGCAAGACGCGGTGCTGCCGCAATTGCCGCGTGATCTCGGCGATGCTCCCGGCCGCCAGCAGCTTGCCGCGCTCGATGACGCCGATCGAGGTGCAGAAATCGGCCAGCTCCGAGAGGATGTGGCTCGAGACCAGGATCGTCTTGCCCATCCCGCGCAGCTCGTTGAGCAGCGCCTTCATCTCGAGCCGGGCCCGCGGGTCGAGGCCCGGAGGCCGGCTCGTCGAGGATCAGCACGGGCGGGTCGTGGACGAGCGTCTTGGCCAGGCAGAGCCGCTGCTTCATCCCCTTCGAGAGGCCGTTGACGTAGTCGTCGCGCTTGTGGGTCAGGTCGAGCAGTTCGAGCACCTGGCCGATGATCTTCTTGCGGTAGGACCGGGGGATCTCGTAGGCGACGGCGAAGAAGTCGAGGAACTCCCAGACCTTCATGCCGTCGTAGACGCCGAAGTCGTCGGGCATGTAGCCGATGATCCGGCGCACGGCCATCGGGTCCTGCGTCACCGACTTGCCGGCGACGATCCCCTCGCCCGCGGTCGGGCGGAGCAGGGTCGCGAGGAAGCGGATCGTCGTGCTCTTGCCGGCGCCGTTGGGGCCGATGAAGCCGAAGACCTCGCCCTGGCCGATCGAGAAGCTCAGGTCGTCGACGGCCACGAAGTCGCCGTAGCGCTTGGTGAAATGCTGGACCTCGATCATCGTCGCGGGGCTCCGCGTTCGTCGGCCGGATCGGGGTCGTCGGGCTCGGGTTCGGGGGCGGGCATGCCGGGGCTCGCCGGGGCGGACCTGGTCGTCGCGCTCCGCTTCAGGCCCGGCGTCGGCGCCACGGGCATCGCCGCCTTCGGGGCGGTGATCATCCCCTTGGGCAGGCCGCCCGCGCCCGGCGTCGCGGGCGCGACCGCCATCGCTCCGCGTCGCCGCATCATGCCCGGGAACGTGTTGATCGCGGGGGCCGGCGGCGGAGTCTTGAGCATGTGCTCCGTCGGCCGCTCGGGGCCGTTCGCCAGGATGTTGTACGCCAGCGACGCCGGGTCGGGCGTCGGGCCGAGCTTCATGTGGGCGACGACCAGCGTGAACCCCTGGTGCAGGTCGACCGCCGGCTCGATCGTCTGGCCGTGGTGCGGCCTGGCCACCCACGCCAGCAGGCGGACCTCGCCGACCTCCTCGGGCCTCGACGCGATCGACGACCGGACGAGCATCTCCAGGAACGGCGCGGGGTCGACCTCGTTCTTCTTCAGGCCCTCGGGGCTCAACACGTCGAACTTGTCGATCGGCGACTCGTCCCCCTTCACCGGTACGGTCTGGCTCGGGCCGATCGTGCCGAGGTAGGTCGCCCGGCTGGACTTCTCGCCGATCTCCACGACGATGGCATCCCGAAGCTCGGCCTCGGTCCCGTTGACCACGTTTCGCGCGCCGTCTTCCTCTTTCAGGGCGAAGCCGCCGGGCAGGTTGGCGAACTGCTCGGCGCGGAACATGGCGAGGCTCCGCGGCTGGACCTGGAAGCTATCGAGCGTGGGGACGGGCGTGGTCTGGAAGACTGACTGGGCCACGTCCTCGCCGCGGATCGCCCGGCCGGTGTTCATGGGCAGCGCCAGGGCCGAGGGGTCGTCGGGGTAGGAGATCGAGTACTTGACACGACCCGTGGTGTAGAGCGAGGCGAACCGGCTGAGGTGCCCGCGGGGGTAGTCGCCGAACGTCTCGAGCACGTCGACCTCGTTGCACGCCGAGTCGTATCCGACGTCGTACGCCGCGGCGCGCTCGACGACCACGGCGAAGCCGAGCGCCAGGATCGGCACCAGCGCCCAGGCCCACTCGCGTCGGCCGAGTCCGAACCGGCAGATGAGCCAGTTGATCGGCACCAGCGCGATGATGTAGGCGACGATCACCATCAGCACGAACCGCCGGCCCGGGATCTCGATGCCCGAGGCGCGTTCGAGCGCCGAGCGGCTCAGGCTCGGCAGCGCCGCGTCGTCGAGCCACTCGCCGACCGGCACGTGGAACGGGTTCAGCCGCGCGGCCCGGCCGAGCGTGCTCGCGCCGACCGAGGGCGTGGCCGCCGGCAGCTGGTTCCGGGTGGTCGACGAGACGGTTGTCGAGCCATTTTCGTCCTCCTCGACCTGGATCCGCCGCGTGCCCGCGCCGAGGTCGCGGCCGAGCAGGCGCGACCACGTCAGGTCGGGCGCGTTCAACGGCCCGTAGAGCGGCGGCATGTAGCCGCTCTGGCCGGTGCTCGGGTCGGCATAGCGGAGCTCGGCGACGCACCGCTCCTCGGGGCGGCGGAGGACGACGCGGCGGACGAACGTGTCGTAGCCGTTCCAGCCGAGCAGCGTCGGGTCGGTCAGGCCGATCGCCGAGCATCAGGATCCGGCCGCGGCCGACGCGCCACTCGACGCCCAGCGGCGGCAGCCCCGCCTTCTTGCCGAAGCCGATGACGCGCGCGCCCGGCTTGGGGTCGAGCACGGCGACGTAGAGCGGCTTGTCCTTCGGGACGAGGATCGGCTCGGGATTCTTGTACCTCCGCCCCACCTCCTCGAACGCCTGCTCGATGGGCTGAGTGGCCTCGATCGCGTCCTCCGGCTCGGCGATCGGCGGCCGGCGGCGGGTAGGCCGCGGCGAACGACTGGAGGTCATCGGCCGAGAGCTGCTTGCCGGCCCCCGAGATGTCCGCGGGCAGGTACGGGGCCAGGAAGCTCTCGCGGAACGGGGCGAGGTTCGGCCCGGCCCCGCCGACGATGATCAATTGCCCGCCCCAGTGCAGCCAGTCCTTCATCGCGTCCTGCTGGCTCACGTTCAGCGTGTCGGGCGGCATGCCGTCCCAGATGACGTGGCTGATCGTCGTCCAGGTCAGCGGGTGGGTCGGCAGGTAGCAGCGGTCGGGCTCGGTCGTGGGGATGGTTCGGTAGTAGCGCTGATTGTCGTAGACGACCTGGTCGCTCTTCGTCCCCGAGAGCGGGAACATGCGAGCGCAGGTGCGACCAGCGGCCGTATCCCTCGTTCGGCCCCTTCGTGAGGATCGGCACGAGCATCTGGTGCGGCAGGAGCGGCCGGAGGGCGGCGGTGTGGCGGTCGTCGTACCGGAGCGACTCGGGACGGATGAGCTGGAGCGGCAGTTCGCGCGGGATCGTCGGCGTCATCACCTGGAAGAGGATGCGCGAGCGCTGGCCCTTGACGAGCCGCGCGTCGCGGCGGAAGACGACCTCGTGCGGCATGTCCAGCAGCGGCACGGGCGGGTCGGTCTCGAGCCAGCCGTCGTAGCTGAACCGGTTGGCCCGCAGCTCGAGCGCCAGCGTGCTCCAGTGGTTCGCCTTGACGTAGGGAATGACATCGTTGGGCAGAACGGTCGTCTTGAAGAACTCGAAGGCGTCGCGCTGTTCTTCCTTCTTGAGCTTCTCCATCTCAGCGGGATCGGTGAGCACCTTCTCGAGCTGCTTGGTGACGGTGCTCTTGGTCGACTCCTCGTCCTGCGCCCTGGCCGATCCGGCGGCGGCGAGGACGCCGAGCGCGAGCCAGGCCGCGCCGCGAACCATGCCGGCTGGTGTCCGTGCCACGATCACGCCTCCGATTCGCCGCGGGCTCCGACGCTCGTCCGACGTGCTGGTGTCAGTCTATACCGCGACGCGACCGGCCGGAAGGGCCGCGGGGCGATTATCCGAAAGAATTGGGGGAACGGGGGTCCGGGTCGGGTCCGCTGTGCGGACGTCTTCCCTTCGAGAACACCGCCGGAGGAAGACGTCCGCACAGCGGACCCTACGGGGACCACCTGCGGTAATCCTCCGGAGTGTCCAGGTCCGCGAGGGTCCCGGCATCTTCGACCTCAACCTCGGCGACGCTCGCCGAGCCTTCGAGCAGCGCCTTGACCCCGACCCCCTCCGGCAGGCGACGAACGCCGACCGCGATCTCCCAGGGCAGGTAGATCGGATGCCCTCCCTTGGCCCCGGACTTCGGCCTGGCGATCGTGCCGTGATGGCCTCCCGCCGCGATGATCCGCGCCACCAGGGCCGCGTCGATCCCGGGTTGGTCGGCCGGCGTCAGCAGGATGGCCTCGACGTCCACCGCCGCCTCGATCCGATCGAGCCCCGCTTCGATCGACGCGCGCATGTCGGGCGTCTCGCGATCGAGCAGGACGACCTCGGCCCCGGCCTCTTCCGCGGCGCGCGCGATCTCCGAGGACTCCGCCCGCTCGGCCGGAGGGGCGACGACGATTACGCGGCCGGCGCCTCCGTCCCGGAGGGCGCGGACGACGCGCGCGATCAACGTCGTCCCGCCGACCTCCAGCAGCGGCTTGGGCCGGCCCATCCGCCGGCTCAGGCCCGCGGCGGGGACGATCGCAACGATCATGTCCCGGCCGGCTCGGGCTCGATCTCTGGCTCGGCGACCGAGGGCGGCTTGGGGATCGCCCCGAGGTTGCGCCGGGCGATCAGCTCGGCCACGATGCTCACGGCGATCTCGACGACCGACTCGGAGCCGATGTCGAGGCCGACCGGCGCCGCGACCCGAGAGAGGTCATTGTCGGAGATGCCCATCCCGCGGAGGCCCTCGAAGATGAGCCGGATCTTCCGCCGGCTGCCGATCAGGCCGACGTACGGCGCCGCGCGTCGGCGCGAGGTGATAGAGCGCCTCCTGGTCGTGCCCGTGCCCGCGGGTGACGATGACCGCATAGGTGCGCTCGTCGACGTCGAGGCCCGAGAGTGTCTCCTCGATCGGCCCGACGACGATCCGCTCGGCCGCTGGGAACCGTTCGGGGTTGGCGTACTGCTTGCGGTCGTCGACGACCCAGACGTCGAAGTCTGCCTTCGCCGCGAGGTCCGCCACGGCCTGCCCGACGTGCCCGGCCCCGACCACGACGAGCCGGACCCTCGGCAGCGTCGGCAGGAAGGCCACGCCCGAGCGCACCCCCGGCCTCGGCCTCTCCGCCAGCGGCGCGACCCATTCCGCCGCGGCGCGGGCGAGACCCTCGGCATTCCGCCCGATGACGACGTTCCCGTCGGCGTCGAACAGGCATCGGCCCCCGACCGCAAACCCGCTCCTCGCCGCGTCGACGGCGACGGCCTCGGTGAACCCGCGCCCGTCCTCCAGCAGCGCGCGATAGGCCCGATAATAGGCAAGGGCCCCCGCCCCGCGGGCCGACTCGACGACGACGGTCATCTTGCCGCCGCAGATCAGCCCGTCGGCCCAGGCGTAGTCGTGGTCGAGGACGAAGGAATGGACGTCGGCCCCCGCCTGCCCGACGCGGCGCATGGCCCGCATCTTGACCTCGTTCTCGACGCACCCGCCGCCGAGCGTGCCGAGCTGGCCGCCGTCGGGGTCGACGACCATCAGCGCCCCGGCCTTCTGCGGGGTCGAGCCCTTCGTCTCGACCACCTGGCAGACGAGCCGCTCGGCGCCGGCGGCGAGGGCTTCGTCGAGTCGACGGAGGAGGTTGCGCATCGGGCATTCCGTGAGGGCGGTTTGTCGTCTCCACCAGGCTATAATGCCCGTGTCAGGCCGGCAAGCCGTTGCAGGAGCCGCCTCCTCCGTCCCGCCCCATGGAACCGTGACTTGGCCGATCTCCCGCCCCTCATCCTCGCCAGCGCCTCCCCTCGCCGCCGCCTCCTCCTGGCGGAGGCCGGCTATCGCTTCGAGGTCGACCCCTCCGACATCGACGAGCCGTCCCCCGCCCCCGGCACGCCCGTCGCCGATTACGTGGCGCTGCTCGCCTGGAGGAAGGCGAACGCCGTCGCGGCCCGTCGAAAACGGGGCCTGATCCTCGCGGCCGACACCGCCTGTGCCGTCAAGGACGAGATCCTCAACAAGCCCGTCGACCGCGCCGACGCCGAGCGGATGATCCGGCTCCAGGAGGGACGCGACACCGAGGTCGTCACCGGGATCTGCCTCTACCGGGCCGACCGGGGCGAGTGGGTCGGGGCGGTCGAGTCGAGCATCGTGCCGGTTCCGGCCGCTCACCGACGAGGAACGGGACGGATACCTCGACTCGGGGCGCTGGGAGGGCAAGGCCGGGGCGTACGGCGTCCAGGACGACGACCCGTGGATCGAGATTCCGTCGGGGAGCTGGTCGAACGTCGTCGGGCTGCCGATGGAGCGGCTGGCGAGCCCTGCTGCGATCCTATCCGAGCCTGACAACCGGCCTCTGACGCCGTATGATGCCGGGAATGCCGCTCGGAATCGATCGCCGGGAGACGCCCCCATGGCCGAAGCAAGCAGGACCGGGGCCGGACGCCCGAAAACGGGGCTCTGGATCGCCCTCGCCGCCGGGGTCGTGCTGGTGGGCGTGGCCCTCGCCGTCTGGCCCGCGCTTGAGGACTTCGATGGCCCAGTCCGCCTCGTCGCTCACGCCGGCCAAGGTCGACGGGGCCCGGGCCTACGGCTATCTCCAGGCCATCTGCAAGTTCGGCCCGAGGCCCGCCGGCTCGGCCGCCAATACGCGACAGCGCGAGTATGTCGCCAAGCACTTCACCGAGACGGGCGGGAAGGTCCGCGAGCAGCCGTTCGAGGGCGTCGATCCCGTCTCGGGAAAGCCCGTCGCGATGGTCAACCTGATCGGCTCGTGGTTCCCCGAACGGCTCGACCGCGTCGTCCTGGGCGCCCACTACGACACCCGCCCGAACCCCGACGAGGACCCCGACCCGGCCAGGCGCAAGGACCCGTTCATCGGCGCCAACGACGGCGCCTCGGGCGTCGCGCTCCTGATGGAGATCGCCAACCACCTCAAGGACTCGAAGACCCCCTGGGGCGTCGACCTCGTCCTCTTCGACGGCGAGGAGCTCGTCTACGGCCGCGGCAGGGACTACGTCGGCGAGTACTTCCTCGGCTCGAAGGCCTTCGCCCGCGACTACGCGCAGTCCCAGCGGAGCCGGAAGCGCAGGCACGCCCCACTACTCGTTCGGGATCGTCCTCGACATGGTCGGCGACAAGGACCTGACCGTCGACCAGGAGCAATACTCGCTCGAGTTCGCCCCGAAGCTCGTCCGCGACGTCTGGTCCGTCGCGAAGGCCCTCAAGGTCGAGCCAGTTCCGCAACCGGGTGAGCCGCGTCGCCGTCACCGACGACCACCTGCCGCTCAACAACGCCGGCATCCCGTCGATCGACATCATCGACTTCGACTACCCCCACTGGCACACCGACCAAGGACCTCCCCGAGAACTGCTCGGCGGCGAGCCTCGAGGCCGTCGGCAAGGTCGTCACGGCCTGGCTCAACAAGCCGAAACCGCGACGCTGAGCGGATTTTCGGATCAGGGCCGGCCGAGCGATTCGAGCTTGTGGCGGAGCGCCCGCTGCTCGCGCCTGGTCGCTTCGAGGTCGAAGCGTGCGATCGCCAGGTCGAGCCGATACCGCTCCAGGCCCTCCCGGGCCAGCGCCAGGACGCGGCCCCGGAAGAGGGCATGCTCGACCGCCTCGTCCGCGATCGGCCCCAGGGCGTCGCGGTAGCGCGGCGGCAGGGCCCCGATCCGCTCGCGGAGCCGGTCCAGCTCCGGCGGGATCGCATCCGTCGACGGCTTGATCACGTCCGAGGTCGCGGCGCTCATGGGGGTTCCTCAACGGGTGTCGAGGCAACTCTATCATGCGGATCTGGGCAAGGTCGTCGGATTGTCGGATTTTGTCCGGCTGGGTAAGGTCTCCGGCTTTGGCACGCGAATGGGACGAGAGAATCGTCGCTGGATTGGGTTTGTTTCGGTAGAAAGACGGCCGCGTGACCCCCAGCCGAAATTGGGTTTGTTTCGGGAGAGACGGCCCTGCGGTCCCTCCCGAAATGGCTTCAGTTCCGCGCCGCGGGCGCCCCATCGCGCGGCTGGGGCCGCACATACCGACCCGAAGCCGAACTTTTCTTGCATTCTCGGGTTCGGTCGGCGCCGCCGTCGGGGTCCTGACGAGCCCGGGCCCCCCGCCGCGCCGGGTTCGCTCGGCGCGAGCGGGATGGGCTGGGGGGACCCGGGGCCGTCCCCCTTCTTCCCGAGGGAGGCTCGACTTCGACACCCTTCCCTCTCGTTGAGAAGAGCCAATCCGGGCATGCCGCGGGAGGGAGAATTGGCCCTGGGACGAGCCGTCCCGTTGTCTAAGTCGATGACATCGGTCATAGTCAGGGACCGTCCCCGTGCACCCGGAGCCCCCGAGCGATCATGAGCCCCCGTCTCGCCGTCATCGTCCTCGTCGTCGTCGGAGCGGTGACCGCCCGGGCCGACGGTCCCGCGCCGCCCGCGGCCCTGTCTGACGAGCAGAAGGCGAAGAACATCGAGTCGTTCGAGGTCGTCTGGAAGACGATCCGCGACACGCACTTCGACCCGAAGCTGGGCGGGCTCGACTGGAAGGGCGTGCATGACGAGCTGAAGCCGAAGGTCGAGAAGGCCGCGACGATGGCCGAGGCGCGGGCGGCGATGACCGAGATGCTGGGCCGGCTCAAGCAGACCCACTTCGGCATCCTCGCCGGCGAGGCCCTCCACGAGGCCGACGAGGGGCCGGGCGGCGACGGCCAGGCCGGGTTCGACATCCGGGTCGTCGAGGGCAGGGTCCTCGTGACGGCCGTCGACCCCGGCTCCCCTGCCGAGAAGGCGGGCGTGAAGCCGGCGTGGATCGTCGAGAAGATCCGCGGGAAGCCGGTCGACGAGCTGCTCGCCGCGGCCGCCAAGGCCTACGCGAAGGCCGGCCTCGTGCAGGCACGCCAGATCCTGACCCTGATCCACCGCCTCGAAGGGCCGCCGGGCTCCAGGGTTGGCGTCGACTTCCTCGATAACCACGACCAGCCCGTCCACCTCGACCTGACGCTGGACAAGCCCAAGGGGACGCCGGCGCACTTCGGCAACCTGCCGACGTTCTATGTCCACCTCGCGTCGAAGCAGGTCGCCGGGTCGATCGCCTATGTCGCGCTGAACGTCTTCTTCGACCCGGCCCGGATCATCGGCCAGTTCGCGTCGGTGCTGAAGGAGAGCCGGGACGCGGACGGGCTGATCGTCGATCTCCGCGGCAACCCCGGCGGGATCGGGGCGATGGCGATGGGGATGGGCGGCTGGCTCGTCAGCGACGCCGACCGGAAGCTCGGGACGATGATCACCCGCGCCGGGTCGCTGCATTTCACGCTGAATCCGCGTCCGCAGCCGTTCACGAAGCCGGTCGCGGTGATCGTCGACGAGCTGTCGATGTCGACCTCGGAGATCCTCGCGGGGGGCCTGAAGGACATCAAGCGGGCCCGGATCTTCGGCGTGCGCACGCCGGGCGCCGCACTGCCGTCGCGGGTCGACGTCCTGCCCAACGGCGACGGCTTCCAGTATGCGTTCGCGAACTACATCTCCGCGGGCGGCAAGCCGCTGGAGGGCAACGGGGTCGAGCCCGACGTCGAGGCCCCGCTGACCCGTGCCGCGCTGCTCGAGGGTCGCGACCCGGCCGTCGACGCGGCCGTGGCGTGGATCCGCTCACAGGTCAAGAAGCCGTGATCCGACCCTGGACCCGAGGGACCCCGAACGATGCTCCGCCGACCCCTCCGCACCGCGCTCATCCTCTCCGCGGCCCTGGCGATGCCGGCCCTCCGGGCCTCGGCCGACGATCCGCTGCCGAAGGCCGAGGAGGTCCTCGACCAGTACATCGAGGCGACCGGAGGCAAGGCCGCTTATGAGAAGCTCAAGAACCGCGTCGCGAAGGGCACGATGGAGGTCGTGGGCGCCGGGCTGAAGGGAAAGATGACCATCGACCAGGCCCCGCCCAACAAGATGAGGACCGAGGTCGAGTTCGAAAACATCGGCAAGATCATCGAGGCGACCGACGGGACCGCCTACTGGGAGATCAACCCGATCACCGGCGACCGGGTGATCGAGGGGGACGAGAAGGCGGAGAAGCTGCTCCACAGCACCTTCAACAGCGAGCTCCACTGGAAGGAGATGTATACCAAGGCTGAATGCACCGGCGTCGAGGACGTCGACGGCAAGCCGGCCTACAAGGTGGTCCTCACCCCGAAGGACGGCGCCGGCAAGCCGATGACCGAGTTCTACGACAAGGCCAGCCACCTGCAGGTCAAGAGCGTGACGACGACCAAGACCCCGATGGGCGAGATCGAGGTCGAGACGTACCCGAGCGACTACAAGAAGGTCGACGGCGTCCTGATCGCCCACAAGATCAAGCAGAAGCTGCTGACGCAGGAGATGGCGATCGCGATGACCGAGATCAAGCACAACGTCGACCTGCCGCCGGACACGTTCAAGGCGCCGGATGCGATCAAGCCGCTGCTGGAGAAGAAGAAGGACGAGAAGTAGGCGTCGACTCAAAGTGAAGAATTCGGAGCAGGGACATGCTCCGGATTCGTGCCCTTCTCTCCTCACTCCCGCTGCGCCGCCGGCACGGCCGCTTCGTATTGACCTTCTCGGCCCGGCCGCTCTCCGCTAGGATCGCGCCGAAGGCCGGGGTGCGCCGCCCGGCCCGGGGGACACGGAGGTCTCGAATGACGGCGAACCGCGGCGACCGCGTAGGACTGGTGGCGATGGCCTGCGTCCTGGTCGCGGCTCTTGCGGCCGGGCGGGTGCTGGCACAGGAGGGCGCCGCCGCCCTCGTCGACGGCTTCGAATCCGACCGCACGGCTTGGCACATCGAGACGAACGATTCCGAGGTCCGCCTGTTCGCCCACGACCGTTCCCGCCGCGTCGTCCGCGAGGGGGATCTGGCGGAGCACTTCCAGTTCGAGGCCGGGCCGGGCGGCGACGGCTTCTACATCAGTTATGCCCTGCCCAAGGTCGTCCTGACCGACGACACCAGGGTCAGCCTCCAGGTCCGTTCCGACCGGCCCGGGCGCAGCTCCTGGCGAGGGTGATCCTGCCGACCGACGTCGACCCGGAGACCGGCAAGCCGTCGTACGTCATGGTCGCCGGATCGACCGTCCAGGCGGCCAACAAGTGGCAGCCGCTCGAGCTCCGCGACCTGCCCAAGGCCGTCGAGGGCCAGGCCCGCGTGCTCCGGGCGTCGACCCGGCGCAGGGTCAGCATCGACGGGGCCTACGTGGACCGGCTGGTCGTCAACCTGTACGCGGGCCCGGGCCCGACGGAGGTATACCTCGACTCGCTCCGGGTCGAGCCGGTCACGATCCAGGAGGCCGCCGCGTTCACCAAGGCCGTGCGCGCCCGGGACCGGGGCGAGTTGCCGCCCCTGCCCTCCGCGGCGCCCGAGGCCGGCGACGCGCCCGGGGCCAGGCCCGGACCCACGATCGCGATGCGGCGGAACCTGCTCACGCGCCAGGGCCACCCCTGGCTGCCCACGATCATCCGCGCCCCGCGGGCCCGACCCGGTGAAGCTCCGCCGCGCGGGGTTCGACGTCCTGGCGATCCCCGCCGACGCCGAGCCCGGCGCGATCAAGGCCGCCGCGGCGATCGGGCTGGCCCTGATGCCCGAGATCGACCCCGGCCGCGACGGCGCGGGTCTCGATCCCGCCGCGATCCGCCGGCTCGTCGAGCAGTTCCCCGCGCGCGACTCGGTCGCGTTCTGGTCGCTCGGCCGGGGCCTCGGCGCGTCGATCTCGCTCGAGGCCCGGAAGAAGGAGCGGCAGCGGGTGGCCGACGCCGCACACGCCCTCCGCGAGATGAAGGACGTCTCGCCGCTCTCGACCGGCGAGGTCGTCGGACTCGTCCCGCAGTACGCCCGCGTGCCCGACCACCTCGACATCCTCGGCGTGCGGCCCTCGGGCTGGGGCACGACGCAGGAGGTCGCGCAGCATGTTCGACTTCCTCAAGCAGCGTCCCGAGCTGACGGCCCTGGACAACGCCGACGCCCTGTTCGCCGCCTGGCTCGACATGTCGCCCGACCCCGCGTTCGCCCGGGCGATCTGGGGCCTCGACCGGCCGCCCAGCTACGGCGTGCCGAGGGTCCAGCCCGACCAGCTCCGCCAGTCCGCCTTCATCGCACTCTCGGCCGGCTGCCGGGCCCTCGGGTTCGACGCCGACATCGACCTGACCAAGGGGGCCGGGCGCGCCGTGCTCATCGAGGCCGCCCTGCTGAACGAGGAGATCGACCTGGTCGAGTGGCTGCTGGCCGACACGGCCAAGTCGGCGCAGATCATACCGACCTATCGCCCCGACATCGTCATCGGCCCGCAGTCGCAGGGCGTGGCCGCGGCGCGGAGCAGGACGACCCGCAAGCCGGAGATGCCCCCGCACGAGTCGATCAGGGCCGCGGCCTTCGGCACCAAGGACAAGCGCGGGGTGCTGCTCCTCGTGACCGACTACGCGGTCGCCTCGCAGTTCCAGCCGCCGCAGATGGCCGTCAAGGACCTGACGATCGACGTCCCCGGCCTGCCCGACGAGGCGATCGCGTACGAGATCAGCCCGGGCGACGTCCAGGTCATCTCGAGCAAGCGGACGCCCGGCGGCCTCAAGATCAAGGTCCCCGAGTTCGGCGGCACGGCGATCGTCTACATCACCACGGACGGCGCCCGCGTGGCCGAGCTCCAGCGTGCCGTCGCCGGCAACCGGGCGCCGGCCGTCAACCTGCTGATCGAGCAGGTGCAGCTCCTCCAGGCCCAGACGATGGAGGTGCATCGCCTCCTGCTCGACGACGGCCATCCGATCCCCAAGACGGAGCTGCCCGAGCTGCTCGGGACGATCACCGAGAGCCTGAAGGCGGCCCAGGAGGCCCAGGAGCGGCTCGACTTCTCCGAGGCCTGGATCAAGGCGAGCCAGGCCCGCCGGGGCCTGACCCACCTGATGCGGCTCCACTGGGAGGACGCCAACGAGCAGTTCACCAAGCTCTTCACCGACCCCAAGGCCCCCAACGGGCCGACGCCCCAGCCCGGCTACACCGAGCCGCCCGTCCGTCAGTTCTCCGTCGTCGCCGTCCCGCCCCTGACCTCGTTCGCCACGCTGCCGCAGGCGTACGTCTGGAAGGACTGGATCGCCAGGGGGAAGCTCAGCGCGAACCTGCTGCCGGGCGGCAACTTCGAGGACGCCGAGGCGCTCGGCGAAGACCGGCTGGCTCGACGAGGGGTACGAGTCGGAAGGCACCCGCTCCGAATTCCTGATCGTGCCCGAGAAGCCCGAGAAGCCCGGCAAGGGCAAGTTCCGCCGCGTCCTGAAGCTCGCCGGCCCGCCCGAGGACAAGAAGGCCGGCGTCGACAAGCTGCCGCCCTACCTCGACCACCCCGTCGCCGCGGTCCGGACGCCGCCGATCAAGGTGTACGAGGGGGAGCTGATCCGGATCGCCGTCCAGATCGACATGCCATTCCCGTGCGTCTCGGGCGCGGGGGGGGTGTTCGTCCGCGACTCGATCGGCGGCGAGCCGCTCCAGTTCCGGGTCACCGCGGCGGTCCCCGGCTGGCAGGAGGTGGTCCTCTACCGCCGGGCCCCGGCCGACGGCGAGATGACCGTGCTGCTCGGGTACGGCGGGCACCAGTTCGCCAAGTTCGACAACCTCCGGATCCAGAAGGTCGTGTCGGGGCCGAAGGAAGCCCCAGACGACCGCCCCGTCGCGACCGCGCCCGCCGCGCCGCCGGCCCGTCGGCGATAAGTCGGGGTCGGCCGGCTCAACGGCCCTTGCGCTGGGGCTTGGTTGCGGCCCGCGGGCGCGGGGCCTCGCCGGGGAACTGGTCGGGGAGGGTCGCGACCCAGACCGAGCCGTCGCCACAGCCGCCGATCAGGCGAGATCCGTCGGCGGTGAAGGCCAGGTCGAGGGTCCCGCCGGTCTTGACCTCGATCGTGTGGAGGGGCTTGCCGGTGGCGACATCCCAGATCGGGACGGTCATGCCGTCGGTGCCGGCGGCAAGGCGGCGGCCGTCGGGCGAGAGCTCGACGTGGTTGACCCCGTCGGTGGCCCCGGCGTAGCGGAGCCGCTCGCGGCCGTCCGCGAGGTCCCAGAGCCTGACCGTCTTGTCGTCCGAGCCGGAGACCACGCGGCGGCCGTCGGGGAGGAACGCCACCGACATCACGGCCTCCTCGTGCCCTTCGAGCCGACCGGCCTCGCGACCGGTGGCGAGGTCCCAGAGCCTGAGCCCGCCGTCGCCGTCGCCGGTGACGAGCCGGCGGCCGTCGGGCGTGAAGGCGACGGCGTACACCGGCTCGGTGCCGTCGGGGTCGACGGCGACGTCGAGCTTGAGCGTCTCCGCCCCGCGGGAGACGTCCCAGGTCCGGGCCGTGCCGTCCTCGCCCCCGCTGGCCAGGAGCCGCCCGTCTCGGCTCAACTCGAGGCAGCGGACTCCTTTCATGTGCCCCTGGAGCTTGCCGAGGGCCGCATCGCTTCGCGCGTCCCAGAGCGTGATGATCCCGTCGCCCCCCGCAAGCAGCGCGCGTCGGCCGTCGGGCAGCCAGACGGCATCGTACATGCCCCGGGGGAACTCACGCCGCCGGATCTCCCTGGCGGTGGCGAAGTCCCAGACGCGGGCGGTGTGGTCGGCGTCGCCGCTGCAGGTCAGCAGGCGCCACTCGTCGGGCGAGAGAGCGACGCCCCAGACCCAGTCTTTCTGCCGCTCGAAGCGCCGGAGGCCAGGATCAGCCTTCGCGGCCGCGTCCGAAGGCGGGGCCTTCTCCTGGGATCGGGCCGCCGCACCGACGGCCAAGACCGCGACGGCGAGCCAGCGGAGCTTCATGAGACCACCTCGCGGAACTCAAGCGAAAGAGGGGCAGCGACTCCAGACATCCTGCGCCGGACGGAATAATCCTGCCACGGCTTTCGGAAGCCGTTCGTCCCGCGAGGGATCCGGGTTCGGCGGATCGGCTCTTGCAAGGGTCGTTCCGAGATCACTTGGTCGATATCGATGTGGTAAACTAGGCAAAGTACCCGGGTGGCCGCCAGGCCCGTCTGAAGGCGCGGGATCCGGGGAACTTTCCAAGGCCTCGGGTCGTCAGAACAAATGAGGAAGCCGCCCGGCGACCGGGGCTGACCCCGTGCGTTGACGGTGGCCGTCGGCGCGTGTTAGCGTGGACGGCCACTCCGGGCCGTGCGGCGTCCCTTTGCGACGTCGGCCGGGGCGTTCGCCCCGGCCGTCCGCGTCCCGATCTCCGGCCCGACCGACCTCGTTACGAATCGACGCACCTGTCCCCGGGCCCGCGGCCCGGGTGCGGGCCGCTCATGAGCAGGAGTGTGATCGCATGGCGAAGATCCAGCCCGTCTGGGCCCTCGACATCGGCCAGGCGGCCCTGAAGGCGCTGAAGCTCGTCCCCGGCGACGAGCCCGACGTGGTCGTGGCCGAGGCCTTCGACTACGTCGAGCACCCCAAGATCCTCAGCCAGCCCGACGCCGACCCCGAGACGCTCGTCCGCGAGGCGCTGGCCACCTTCATGGATCGCAACGACCTGAAGGGCTGCAAGGTCGCCATCGCGCGTGCCCGGCCAGGCCGGCCTGGTCAAGTTCATCAAGCTCCCGCCCGTCGAGAAGAAGCGGATCCCCGACATCGTCAAGTTCGAGGCCAAGCAGCAGATCCCCTTCGCCCTCGAAGAGGTCGTCTGGGCCTACCAGCAGATCGGCGACGACGAGGAGGGCGGCGACGACGACTTCACGATGGCCGAGGTCGGCCTGTTCGCCATGAAGCGCGACCAGATCAACCGCGCCATCCTGCCGTTCCGCGCCGCCGGGCATCGAGGTCGACATCGTCCAGATGGCCCCGATCGCCCTGTACAACTACATCGCGACCGACCAGCTCAAGGGGTCGGACCTCAAGGGCTCGGTCGTCCTGCTCGACATCGGCGCCGACAACACCGACCTGATCATCACCGACGGCACCCGGATCTGGCAGCGGAACGTGCCGATCGGCGGCAACCACTTCACCCGGGCCCTGACGAAGGAGCTGAAGCTCACCTTCGCCAAGGCCGAGCACCTGAAGCGGAACGCCACCAAGGCGCCCGACCCCAAGGCCGTCTTCACGGCGATGCGCGGGGTGTTCAACGACTTCGCCAGCGAGATCAACCGCTCGATCGGCTTCTACTCGATCGATCAACAAGACGTCGAAGGTCGTCAAGGGCGATCGGCCTGGGCAACGGGTTCAAGCTGCCGGGGCTCCAGAAGTTCCTCCAGCAGAACCTCAACGGGCTGGACGTCGAGCGGCTCGACAGCTTCCAGCGGCTGACGGGCGACGAGGTCAGGTCGCAGCCGCAGTTCATCGAGAACCTGCCGTCGTTCGCCGTCGCCTACGGCCTGGCGCTGCAGGGGCTGGCCAAGAGCCCGCTGCGGACGAACCTGCTGCCGCCGGAGATCGAGCAGGTCCGGCTGATCCGGCGCCAAGAAGCCGTGGGTCCTGGCGGCCTCGGCGCTGATCATGCTCGGCCTCTCGGCGCTGTTCTTCAGCGACTACACGGCCTTGGCCAAGGTCTCGACCGACCAGTTCAAGAGTGCCGTCAGCAAGGCCAAGGCGACGAGCACCCGGGGCGCCGGGCTACAAGTCGGCCTTCGACGCGGCCAAGGGCGAGTGGGACGCCCAGTACAAGCAGGGGTCCGACCTGATCATCAACGACGCCGACCGCGCCAAGTGGCCGGCCTTCCTCCAGATGATCAACGGCTACGTCCCCGACCCGCTCCAGCGCTGGGACAGCCCGAACCACCCGGGCAAGCTCGACCCGAAGAACCCGCTCGACGTGCCGCTCATCGAGAAGCTCCGGGTCCACATCGACCGGATCTCGCCGGTGTACGTCAACGACACGAACACCGAGTGGTTCGCCAACATCCCCGAGCCGTTCAAGAACCTGATGCACCCGCTACGACCGCGACAACCCGCCGAGCGGGCCGGGGTGGCTCATCCAGATCGTCGGCCACCACTACAACCCGCTGCCGTCGACGCCCGAGGAGCGGGCGCTCGGCATGACCAGCAAGCAGACGTCGTTCGGGCCGATCAACTACCTCCAGTTCGTCGTCCTGCCGGCGCTGGAGACGGCGAGCCTCCGCCAGAAGGGGGTCCACCACGTGGCGCTGAACGGGCTGCTGATCGACAAGAACTGGGTCTCGACGCAGGGGGCGGCCGGCAACGGCCTGGCCAACAGCCTCGCGGGCCTGCTGCCCCGCTCGACCGGCGCCCGGCTGCGGGCGCGAGGGGCGCTCCGGGCCGGCCGGCCCGGCGGGCGGGATGGAGTCCATGTATCGTTCGATGATGAGCAGCAAGATGGGCAAGATGGGCGGGATGATGGGCGGAATGGGCCCGGGCGGCCCGGGCGGCATGGACGCCCGGATGATGGGCGGGATGATGGGCGGCGGCATGCCCGGCATGCCCAACGCGAACGACCCGATGGCCAAGCTGCTCACCAAGCGGGTCCGGACCGACTTCCTCATCCAGTTCATCTGGCAGCCGCCGGCGCCCGACGCCAAGCCGGAGGACGTCGCGGAGATCGACAAGAAGCTCCGCGAGGCCGAGGCCGACCCGAAGAACAAGGGCGCCGTGCAGGTGAGCGAGGAGGCCCTGGCCAGCGCCACCGAGGCGGCGGCCAAGCAGAACCTGGACGTCCAGACGAAGGCCGCCGAGGCCCAGGCGAAGGCGGCCGCCGCGGCCCCCGGCGCGACCCCGGCCGCCGTCCCGCCGCCGCCGGTCGCCCCCGGCGCGACCCCGAAGTGACCTGCCCCGGCCCCGCCCGGCCCCGGCCGCGGCAGCGCGGCCTCGCCCCTCCACCCGATCACCCCACGACCGAAGGGCCCTCGCGATCATGGCCGCCAATAAAGCCGTCACCGCCGCCGACGCCTCCGAGCAGGTCAAGCAGGTCCTCCGCTGGATCGTCAAGTATCGCTTCTGGCTCATCCTCGGCCTGTCGGCGCTCCTGCCGATCGTCGGCTACGCCGTCGGCTCCGGGCCGATCCAGGACGCGACCAAGAAGCAAGTCGCCGAGATCAAGGGGGCCGACTCCGGCCTCGGCGCCTACACGGGGCCGAACGTCCCCAACGACCAGTGGAAGCCGATCGTCGACGAGAAGAAGGCCGTCGTCACGAGCGACGTCAACAAGGCGTGGGACAAGCTCTACGCCGTCCAGGCGCCGCTGCTGAAGTGGCCCGAGATCGTCGAGACGCGGTTCCACGAGTGGGGCCGCAAGTGGCCCGAGAACGTCGACCTCGGCGCCGTCCAGAAGGCGATCGACGACTACGTCAACGTCTACGAGAAGGCCGTCGACGAGACCTACGCCAAGGTCAACCCCTGGGACGTCGAGACCGGCAAGGGCATCGTCGTCGTGCCCGACAAGATGACGCTGCTCCGCCCGTCGGTCTTCGACCCGGCCAACCCGCCCACGCTCAACAAGGTCTGGTCGGCGCAGGAGCGGCTCTGGATCCAGGGGACGCTGCTCGACGCCGTGGCCAAGATCAACGGCAAGGCCAAGGGCTGGGACGACGCCGTCGTCAAGCAGATCAACATGATGGAGGTCGGCAGCCCGGTGGCGCAGGACCAGAAGTCGCTGGTCGAGGGCAAGACGGTCGAGATCGCGCCGGAGATCGTCCCCCCCGGCGGCACGCCGACGACGGCCGCGCCCGACGCGTCCTCCGGCGGCGTGAGCGACCCGTCGCGGATGATGGGGGGCATGGGCGGGAGCGGCATGCCCGGCGCCGCCGCGGCCTCCGAGGACGTCTATCTCCTCAAGGTCGACAGCACGCAGTACACCGTCGTCCCGGTCGCGATGACCGCCCTGATCGACCAGAACCGGCTCCAGGACTTCCTCGTGGGCCTGGAGAACTCGCCGATGGCGATCCAGGTCCTCGAGTTCGAGATGCTCAAGCCGACCAACCCGGTGACGAAGCCCGTCAAGGGCGAGATGCCGGCGGGGATGTCGGGCATGGGCATGATGGGCGGGATGATGGGCGGCATGGGCTCGGGCGGCGGAATGATCAGGAAGGGGATGGGCATGCGGGGCGGCATGATGGGCCCCGGCGCGATGACGGGCGCCGGCTCCTCGCTCAACGAGGGCGACATGTCGCGGATGATGTCCGGCGGCCCGCGCGGCATGGGCATGGGTATGGGCGGGCCCTCCGCCGGCAAGAAGGGCACCGACAAACGCAGCCAGGACCGCGCCAAGGAGCGCGAGGAGCGCGAGAAGAAGCGGAAGGCCCTCGGCCGCGCCATCGACACGTACTACGACATCGTCGAGGTGACGGTCTACGGCCAGGCCCGGTTCTACAACCCCCCGCCCCCGCCGCCGGCCGCCGAGCCGGCTCGGAGCCCGCCTCGCCCGGCGCCCGGCCGCCGACGCCGCCAAGGCCGACGAACCCAAGAAGGACGAGGCGAAGAAGGACGAGGCGAAGGCCGACGACGCCAAGAAGGCCGAGGAAAAGTCGGGAGAGCCGAAGGCCGACGAGGCGTCCAAGAAGGAGGAGGCCAAGCCCGCCGAGGCCAGCAAGGACGCGAAGCCGGCCGACGCCAAGCCCGACACGGCGCCGCCGGCCCAGGCCAAGCCCGCCGAGCCCGCCAAGTCCGAGCCGCCCAAGCCCGACGCGGCCAAGCCCGACGCGGCCAAGTCGGCCGAGGCCCCGAAGTCCTGACCCCGAGATCGCGCCCGGCGCAGTCGTCGTCCGAGTCACCCCGACCCCTTCACGCGGCCGCCCGACGGCGGCCGGCCCTGACATCCAGCGGCGGGACCGAGCCTCGCCCCGCCCGCCCCGGGAGAGAGCCCAATCATGGCCAAGAACGCGACGGTCGAGAAACTCCAGGCCCTGGCCCTCCGCCACGGCGAGAAGGCGGCCGTCACCGTGGCGGCCCTCCTGTTCTTCCTCTTCGTGATCAAGGCGATCACGCGCCCGGCGCCGATCGAGTTCGGGCCCGACACGCTCCAGAAGAAGGCCGAGCAGGCCGACTCGAACCTGAGCAAGCGCCAGGAGCCGAGCCAGATCCTCGAGACCCTCGTCGCCCAGGGCCTCAAGCCCGAGACCGACTTCGAGAAGGTCGTCACGAACCAGCAGGCCCACGCCCTCAACCCGGCCGAGTTCGTCGTCAAGAACAAGTGGGTCACCCCCGAGCCCGGCGCCGGCCTGATCCGCGACCAGCCCGAGCTGATCGCGCCCGACAACCTCTATGCCTACCCCAACCGCGGCGGCTATCTGCTCTACGCCACCAACGAGAAGGGCGAAAAGATCGTCGACACGGGGAAGGACACCACCAAGAAGAAGTCGGGCATCACTCCCCCGAGGAGCCGCAGGAGCAGCATGGGCTTCGGCGGGATGGCCGGCGGCATGGGCAGCATGTCGCGGCCCGGCGGCGGCGGAAATTCGGCGAAGGACAAGGCCGACGCCGAGCAGCGCCGGCTCGAGCAGGAGAAGCGGCTCCAGGCGTCGCTCGCCGGGGGGACCGCCAAGGAGGCCGGCACGGCGCTCAAGAAGGATGAGTCGAAGACGGCCACGGCCGAGGCGGCCGTGACCTACAAGGAGATCGTCAAGGGCCTCCGCTCGGTCGTCATCACGGGCACGCTCGACAACAAGAAGCTCCGCGAGAACTATCTCAACGCCCTCAAGGACCCGAACCTCGCCTATCCGAACTACAAGCGGCTCGACGTCCAGCGTCAGACGCTCGGCGATGACGGGATGTGGACCGAGTTCGCCGACGTCGACGCCGACGCCAACCTGAACGTGCTGGACAACCTGCCCGAGGAAGACGAGGAGCTCGTCCCCGACGACGTCCGCCTGCCGAACATCGTCGACCCGCTGCCCCTGGCCAAGGCCGGCTACTGGACCGGAGTCCACGTCGCCAGCCTGGTGCCCAAGGAGAAGGTCGAGGTCAAGAAGACGGACGTCGTCGGCGGTCCCGGCGGCAAGATGATGGGCGGCAGCAGCAGCAGCTACATGGCCCAGATGATGCAGCAGCAGATGATGCAGGAGCAGCAGAAGAGCATGGGCAGCAGCGGGCCGAACTCCTCCATGCAGCAGCAGATGATGCGGCAGATGAGCATGGGCAGCGGCCCGGGCAAGATGATGATGGGCGGCGGGATGGGCGGCGGCGGTATGGCCGCCGGCGCCACGGGGCCGGCCGACGAAACCGACTTCCCCAAGTCGGAGGCCGACCAGGTGATGATCCGCTCGATCGACTTCACGGTCCAGCCCGATGTGACCTACCGCTACCGGGTCCGGCTCGTCGTGGTCAATCCGAACCTGCATCACACGAACGTCAACCCCGGCGTGGACACCGAGACCGAGGAGCTCAAGAGCGACTGGAGCGACCCGACCGACCCGGTGACCGTCCCGGCCGACGTGGCGGCCTACGCGATGAAGAAGGCCGCCGCGACCGGCCGGCGCGACGACCAGGTGAACTTCCAGATCGTCTGCTGGGACCCCAAGAGCGGCCACACCCTGACCCGGAACGACGACGCCGGGCCCGGCGAGCTGATCGGCCAGTACCAGTCGGCCCAGGTGCCCTCGTCCGAGGGCAAGGGCGGGCCGAAGCAGGAGCCGATCGACTTCAACAGCCACCGCGTCGTGCTCGACACGATGGGCGGCTTCATGCCCGCACCCAAGTCGATCGGCGCCACGGCGCCGTTCGAGGAGCCGGCGATCTCGATGATCCTCCGCCCCGACGGCTCGGTCGCCATGCGGTCGCAGCCGGCGGACATCACCGACGCCGTGCGGGAGCAAATGGAGAAGGACTATCAGCGCGCCCTGAAGGATTCGGGCAAGAAGCGGACCCGCCGCCGGGGCATGCCCGGCATGATGGGCGGGTCATCGTCGTCGCAGAGCATGAGCCGCTGAACGGACCCAGGACCGCTCCCGAGCCGCTCACGACGGCCCCCGCCGAACCCTCGGCGGGGGCCGTCGTCGCGCGCGGCGGGCGCTCGGAAATGGGCGGGCGACCGCTGCATCCGGGAAATCGCTCAAAATCCGCACAGACGGAATAATCGAACGAGCTTCGCTTGACCGATACTGGGTCGTAGGGTAAGAACCGCCTCGTCTTCCCCTCGTCCCGGGCGCGCCCCGAGTCCGCACCCTCGCCTCCACACCCCGCGAAGCCCCGGGCCGCCGGGAAGCCGCCGAGGCCCCACGCGGGGCGGAGGCGGAGGCGGTGAAGCCGGATCACGTCTCGCGCGTCGGGGACACTCTCGAAGGCCGTCGTCAGGGAAGTCGTCGGCCGTCTCCGCCAGTCGCGAAAGGAGGTCGCGTTGGGAAGGCTCAGAACGCTCGCAATCCTCTTGTCCCTCGGCGCAGGGGGGTACGCCACGGAAGGCGCCCGCGCCGACGACGCGGCGCCGCCCGGGGCCTCCTCGCGGCCGCAACCGCCGGTCAATCCGTCGGAATATGTCCAGGCGGGCATCAAGCTCTATACCAAGGGCGACCTCGCCAAGGCGGCGACCTACCTCAAGGCCGCCAACGACTATCGCGACATGCTCTCGGCCGACGACGCGGCCCAGCTCGACGCCTATCGGGCCCGGATGTCGGGCGCGCCGAGCGACCCCGCAGGTCCAGCCCGCCGCCTCGGCCCCCGCGCCGTCGCGACGCCGGCGGCGGTGCAGGTCGCGGCCCCGGTCCAGGCCCCGGTCGCGGCCGCGGCCCCCTCGACGGGCGGCGGCGTCGGCCCGGTGGCCGTGCCGGTGTCCGCGCCGGCCTACCCGGTCGGCGACCCCGGGCCGCGGCTCGGGACGACCGACGCCAAGCAGCAGGCCCGATGGCTGCTGTCGACGGCCCGCGAGCAGGGCAAGCTCGGCCACTATGACGAGGCCGACCAGCTCGTCGCCAAGGCCGACTCGCTCGGCGTGAAGTGGGGACTCTTCGACGACACGCCGGCCAAGGTCCGCGAGGCGATCGCCAAGGCCCGGCCGAAGATGGCCGCCGCGGCCTCGACCGCCGGCGCGCCGCACAACCGCCGCGCCGCCCAGGCCAAGATCAAGGAGGGCCGCGCGCTGCTGGCCGCCGGCCAGTTCGAGCAGGCCGAGGCGGTCGCGCTGGAGGTCAACTCCTGGAACCTGAACTACGGCATGCTCGAGGACAACCCGACGAAGCTCGGCAACGCCGCCCGCGCCCTCCGCAGGCGGGAGCAGCTCCGCAACAGCTCGCCGCGGGGCCAGGCCAGCCAGGTCGTCTATGACGCGGCCGTCCAGCAGTCCCGCGCCCTGCTGGCGGCGGGCCAGCTCGACAAGGCCGAGACGAAGGCCCGCGAGGCCCTCCGGCTCAACGTCGTGCCGTCGCTGACGGCCGACCGGGCCGAGTCGGTCCTCCACGACATCGCGATGGCCAAGGCCCGCACGCCGCAGGGCGTCGCGGTCGCCGCGGCACCGCGTGCCGGCCGCCGAGTCGGCCGCCGCCCGCGCCGAGCGCGAGGCGAACGACCTCCTGGCCAGGAACCAGACCCAGGCCGCGGCGGCGAAGTTCGCCGAGGCCGAGCGTGCCCGCGTCGCCGAGATGAAGAACGACCCGGCCGTGCCGCCAGGTCGACGGCACGACCGGTGCCCCCGTCCCCGTCCAGCCCCCGGCGCTGGCGGCCGTCGAGCCGCCGCCGGCCGAGGCCCTTCCCATGCCCGAGCCGCCGGCCCAGGCCGCGGCGACCCCGCCGGTCCCGGCCGATCCCGCCGCGCCCGCCCCGGCCGCCGACCGCGGCGCCGAGCTGCTCGCGGAGGCCAAGGCCCTCTTCGCCCAGGGCAAGTATCCGATCGCCAAGAAGATGGCCGACGACGCCAAGGTCGCCCACAACGGCGTCGACCCCCAGGCCGACGAGCTGATCGCCGCCATCGCGCTGGCCGAGCAGGGCGGGGCGCTCAGCGTTTATGAGGCCGCCCTCGGCGCCATCCGCAAGAACGAGACCGAGCGTGCCCGGGCCCTGCTGGCCGAGGTCCAGGCCTCGGGCGCCGGCCTCGACGAGGGGATGCGCAAGAAGGTCGACGACCTGCTCGACCGCCTGCCCAAGGACTCGAAGTCGAAGGGCAAGGCGATCGCCGCCGACTCGCTGAATGACGCCCAGGCCCTCGAGGCCCAGCGGATCAACGCCGAGGTCGGCGCCAAGGTCGCCGAGTCGCGGCGCTGGCTCGAGACCGACCCCGAGAAGGCGATCGCGATCCTCAACGAGGGCCTCGCGGCCGTCAAGGCGAAGGACCTGCCCCCGACCGTCTCCCGCACGATGACCCGGCGGCTCGAGGTCGCCATCGAGCTGGCCAAGAAGGAGAAGCTGGCCTTCGACGTCAAGATCAAGGACAAGAAGGTCAAGGAGGAGATCGAGTCGAAGAAGGTGCGGATCCTCGAGGCCGACAAGGCCAAGAAGGCCCAGATCGCCGCGCTCATGACGCAGGCCCAGGAGGCCTACGCCAACGGCAAGCTCGCCGAGGCCGAGACCCTGGCGAAGCGGGCCCAGGAGATCGACCCGAACGAGGTCGGCCCGCAGATGCTCGTCTACAAGGCGAACATCGAGCGGCACTACAAGCAGAGCGTCGACGACAAGAACGCCAAGGAGGAGGGCATCCTCGCCCAGCTCCACGAGGTCGACCGCGCCTCGATCGTCGACCCGCAGCTCCTGAGCCGGGGTATCACGTACACCAACGGCTACAAGGACCTGATGGAGTCGCGACAGAAGCTGTTCGCCGGCCTCGAGCCGAAGCGCGACCCCTCGACGCTCGCCATCGAGAAGAAGCTCCGCGAGCCGATCAACGTCAACATGCAGAACCAGACGCTGGAGGAGGCCATCACCTTCCTCCAGAACTACACCGGCCTGAACATCCAGATCGACCCCCGGGCGCTCCAGGAGGAAGGGCTGAGCAAGGACGCCAAGGTCGACGTGCGGCTCACCGGCGTCAAGCTCCAGACCGTTCTCAAGCTGATGCTCCGGCCCCTCGGCCTGGTCTACAAGGTCGAGGATGACGTCCTGCTGATCACCAGCCCGCAGGCGACTCGCGAGACGCTCTACACGAAGACGTACTCGGTCGCCGACCTGGTCATCGGCCCGGTTCGCGAGAGCGACAACAAGCAGGCCCAGCCGGGGACGCCGTTCGGGCGCCTCCCGACCTGACCAATCCCACCGGCATCCGCCCGCCCGGGATGAACAGCTCGGGCCCGAGCTTCTCCACGACGGTCGGCCAGCGCCCCAAGCTCGACATGACGCCGCTGATCCAGCTCATCGTCCAGTCGATCGCTCCGGGCACCTGGAAGGTCTACGACGAGAACGGGCACGAGGCCGGCGACGGCGCCTACGGCATGGGCGGCGGCTTCGGCGGCGACAACGCACTGAACCCGCCCGGCCCGCCGATCGGGGCGATCATCCCCTTCACCCTCTCGATCAGCCTGATCATCCGCCACACGGCCGAGATCCACGAGGACGTCGCCAGCCTGCTCCGGCAGCTCCGGCGGCTGCAGGACCTCCAGGTCTCCGTCGAGGTCCGGTTCATCGACGTGACCGACGACTTCTTCGAGCAGATCGGCGTCGACTTCGACTTCAACATCCAGTCGAACGCCATCGGGAAACATAGCACGCTCGCCATCCCCAACCCGGCCAACTCGCTGTTCCCGATCCCGGGCCTGACCGGCGGTTTCAGCGGCGGCACGGCGGGGACGACCGGCGGCACGGCGGGGACGACCGGCGGCACGGCGGGGACGACCGGCGGCACGGCCGGGGACGACCGGCGGCGGAGCCGGCATCGGCGGCGGCGGCGGCGGAGCCGGCATCGGCGGCGGCGGCGGCGGCGGCGGCGGCGGACGATCGCGGGCGGCGGTGCGCGGGATCGGCGGCGGCGGTGTCGGCGGCGGCGGTGCCACCACCGGCCTCGGCGGCAGCACCGCCGGCGGCACGACCGGCGGCGGCGGGACCGGAGGCACGGCCTCCTACCTCGTCAACCCGATCCGCGACCATACGCTCGGCAACCGCCTGCCGGTGGTCGTCGGTACGCAGGGGCCGGGTATCGCCAACTTCACCTCCAACCTGGACATCCCCTTCCAGCAGGGCAGCTACACGGCGATCGCACCCTTCAACGCCGTCCCCAACGTCGGCGGCACCTTCGGCATCGCCTTCCTCAGCGACCTGGAGGTGTACCTCTTCATGCAGGCCAGCCAGGGCGACCAGAGGTCGAACGTGGTCCAGGCCCCGAAGATCACGACGTTCAACGGGGCCCCGGCGACGATCAACAACAACTCGATCCAGTGGTACATCTCGTCGCTCACCCCGATCGTCGGCTTCGGTGCCGTCGCCTTCCAGCCGACCCCGGCGCCGCTGGTCGACGGCGTGAACCTGATCGTCACCCCCGTCGTCTCCGCCGACCGGCGGTACGTCCGGATGACGATGACGCCGTTCTTCCAGGTCGTCACCGGCTTGACGACGATCAATATCCCGGTCGGTGCCGTCGGCGGCGGCGGCCTGGGCGGCGGGGCGACCTCGGTCACCTCGATCATCCAGCTGCCGCAGACGACGACCACCACGCTGAGCACGACCGTCACCGTCCCCGACGGCGGCACTGTCCTGCTCGGCGGCGTGAAGCGGATGCGGGAGGAGCGCAAGGAGTTCGGCGTGCCGATCCTCGCGAAGACCCCGCTGATCGACCGCCTCTTCCGGAACATCGGCATCGGCCGCCGGACCGACAGCCTGATGCTGATGGTCACCCCGCGGATCATCATCCTCGAGGAGGAGGAGGCCCGGCTCGGCATCCCGCCCCAGCCGTGATCTGAATCCTCCGGCCGCGTCCCCGGGCCGATCCGGGGTCGGGCCTCCCGCCAACCCACTTCCCAACGCGATGGCCGCCCGGGCACCCCGCCCGGGCGGCTTTTTCGTTGCCGTGGGGAACGATTCCGGGTGACGATGGGGTCGACGCGACCTTTCCGCGCCATAGCGCGTCGCCTTCGAGGCCCCACGAATGCTCGCCCCCCTCGCCATGGTCGCCGCCCTGCTCCTCGCCGCCGACGAGCCCGCGGATACGTTCAAGCCCGACCCGGCCTGGAAGCCGCTCGCGAAGGACCTCTGGTTCGACCCCGCCGGCCGCCGCCTGGTGATCCGCGCCCGGGTGGCGATCTCGGAGGGCCCGCTCGAGCACCTGCTCTGCGCGAAGGGCTCCAAGGACCACGAGTCGACCCTGACCACCGAGGCCCCGCCCCGCGCCATCCACGCCGGCCTGCTGCTGACCGACGCCGACCCCGGCCATCCCGTCCGCTTTGACCCGAAGTTCGAAGCCGCCCACCGGCTCGAAGATCGCCATCGACCTCGAGTGGACCGGGGCCGACGGCAAGCCCCGCCGCAGCGACGCCCGAGGCTGGATCAAGGACGTGAAGACCGGGGAGGTCGCTGACGACCGACTGGGTCTTCGCCGGCAGCGAGCTGTTCGAGGACCCCAAGACGAAGGAGAAGGTCTACGCCGCCGACGACGGCGACCTGATCACCGTGGCCAACTTCCCCTCGTCGATCCTGGATCTGCCCTTCCGCTCGTCGGCCAACGACGCCGACCGGGGGTTCGTCGCCAACACCGCGGCCATGCCGGGGCGGGGGACGGGGGTGACGATGTACCTGAAGCCGCGGGCCGGGGCCGGGCGATGATCAGTCGCAGGCTCGCGACCTGACGCCGGACGGAAACGAGCCGGGCCCGGAACCCCCGATGGAGCGGTCCCGGGCCCGGTGGATCGCGGCTTTCGAGTGGATCAGAGCCCGCTAAGGTCGGCCGCCATGATATGGACGCCCTTGCTCAGCCCGAGCCGCTCGACCGTCTCGGCCGCAGCGCCGATCGAGAGAACCTTCCCCGGGCTGACGCTGAGGCCCCAGATCAGGCCGGGTGCCTCGGCCTTCACGTCGCCGGCGCCGGTCAGGGCAACGCCGTTGAGGATCAGGGGCGAGCGGTTGAGGATCTGGACCGAGAACGTGTCCTTGCCCTTGACCTTCCGGCCCTTGACGAGCTTCGCGTCGAGGACGCGGGCCAGGACCCCGTCGGCGACGGCGTCGGCCAGCGCGGGGGCGTCGGGCTTGCCGTCCTTCGCGGTCACGGGGACCGAGAGCTTGAACGCGTCGACCCAGCGGCCGCGGCCGGCCGTGGTCTTCACCGCCACCTCGGCCTTGCCCGCCGCGTCGTCCGGCACGACGACCGTCAGCGCGAGCGACGGACCCGAAGGCGCGTCGGGCACGCCCGCCTCGGCCTTGAGGCCGAGCACCGACGTCCCCTTGAAGGCGGCCTTCAGCTCGGCGGCCAACGGCGCGGCGCCGCGGACCTCGATGTAGATCCGACCGGAGTCGTCCTTGGCCGCCGAGTCGAGGTCGGCGACGAACTGCCGCGCCAGGTCAACGTCGCGCGGGCCGGCCCACGCGCGGGACAGGTTCGCGATGGCCTCCCAGTCCAGGCCGGCCGACACGTTCCACAGCACGAGCTGGGACGGGACCGTCGGCGCCTTCCGCTCGGCGAGACGCCGGAGCGCGGTGACCACGCGGGGGTCGGCGCTCAGCTGGGCGACGTCGCCGAGCGTCAGCTTCTCACCCTGCGCGGGCATGGCGACCGTTCCGTCGCCGGTCGGGGGATTCAGGCTCACCAGCCGGGTGGCGAGGCTGCGGCTCTCTCCCGGGCGGAGTACGGCGTACGGCGGCCCGGTCGGCGGGACCGGAGCGCATCCCGCCGCCCATCATCCCGCCCATGCCGCCCATGCCGCCCATGCCACCGCCCATGCCACCCATTCCACCGCCCATGCCGCCCATGCCCATGCCGCCCATCATCCCGCCCATCATGATGGACGAGAAGTTCCAGGAGGACATCTCGCCGACGAGGAACATGATCAGGCGGCCGAGCGTCATCATGCCCATCGATGGCGGGCATCGTCCCGCCGCCCCCGCCCATGCCGCCGCCGCCCATGCCGCCGCGGCCGCCCATGCCGCCGCCCATGCCACCGCCCATGCCGCCCATCCCGCCGCCCATGCCACCGCCCATGCCGCCCATGCCGCCCATGCCACCGCCCATTCCGCCGCCCATGCCGCCCATGCCGCCCATCTGGCCGGTGGCACCCGAGGCGACGAGGCCCGGCGGCAGGACGACCTTGAGCGGACGGTTGGTGAGGTTTGTCACCGAGACGTTCATCCGACCGTCGCCGAGGCCCTCGGCCTCGACGGACGCGACGCCCTCCCTCGCGGCGTCGAGCAGGCCGAACTCCGCGGGCTCCGCCGGCTTCCTGTCGACCGTCCGGATCGATTTCTTGGCGGGATGCTGCGCCGGGGCCGCCTTCGGCGGGTCGTCGGCGCGGGCCACGAGGCAGCAGGTCAGGACCGCGCATACGAGCGCGATCCCCACGGGTCGTGATGGGTTGGTCATTTGGTCCTCTGACTGGATGATCGGGTTCGTGCGAGGGCAATGGAGCGCGAGGCCCGTACCCGCGCCTCGAGGTTGCCGGGTGCGAGACGGCCGCGTCTCCATACACCAGAAGCGTCATCCGGCGATCAGGTGGATGACGCTTCGGGCGCGATTTCCAACCGTCAGACGAACAGCTCGCAGGTTTTATTCATTGTTGTCATGTGGGATAGGTCGGAGCGGCCATGTCACGGCGTCGTGCATGCGCCGAGCACCGGCCGCCGGCCTGCAATGGAACCGGGGACCGGGTGGTGTCTGGGTTCGGGGGCGCGGGTCCGGGCCGCCGTGATGGCCCGTCGGCTCCGCAGTGGGCGCCGATCGCCCCCGGTGGAGTCGCGGCGCCGACCGAAGCCAATTTTCCGCAAGTTAATGGAGAGTCATAGGTTAAGCCCGGTTTTTTCAACGACAACGGTCCGCCCTGGAAGTTGATTCCCAAATTCAATTCGGATAATAGTTTACGGCGAATTAGCTTCGGTCAGCGCTGCGTCACCGACCGGGGTCGGCCCGGTGGCCGGGAGCGGAGGTCCCAGGCACTGAGACACTACCGGAAACCGTCGAAAGTTGACTTTGATCGGCATGATGGTTAAGATTGAACTCCGACGAGCAAGGGAGGGGTCCGTGACGACGACGGCGCCGGCTTTGGAGACGTGGTCGGGGGTCGATTGGACCGCGACGAACGAGCGGCTCGACGGCGAGCACCCGCGGGAGATCATCCGCTGGGCGGTCGACACGTTCGGCTCCAAGCTGACGATGGCCACGGCCTTCGGGCCCGAGGGGTGTGCCATCCTTCACATGCTCCACGAGGTCGGGGCGTCGACGCGGGTCTTCAACCTCGACACCGGCTACCAGTTCGCCGAGACGCTGGAGCTCCGCGACGAGATCGCGCGGCGGTACGGCATCGAGGTCGAGATGGTCCGGCCCGAGACGACCGTGGCCGAGTACGAGGCGAAGCACGCCGGCCCGCTCTACGTCGCCAACCCGGACCAGTGCTGCTTCGACCGCAAGATCGTCCCGCTCCGCCGGGCCGTCGAGGGGTACGAGGCGTGGATCAGCTCGATCCGCGCCGACCAGTCGACACACCGGGCTCGGGCGAAGGTCGTCGGCTGGGACGCGAAGTTCGGCCTGGTGAAGATCAACCCCCTGCTCCGCTGGACCCATCGCGACGTCTGGGCGTTCGTCGTGGCGAACAAGGTCCCGTACAACCCGATGCACGACCGGGGCTACCCCTCGATCGGCTGCTGGCCCTGCACGCGTGCCGTCGCCGCGGGCGAGCTCGACGAACGCGCCGGCCGCTGGGCCGGGCAGGCCAAGACCGAGTGCGGCCTCCATTCGCTCGACAGCAGCCAGCTTTGATCCGGCTTCGCCGTCCGCACTGTTCATTCCGCACTCTGCCCTCACCCCATGCGAATCTCCGCCAAGGCTGAATACGCCTGCCTCGCCGCCCTGGCCCTCGCGCGGCTGCGCCCGGGCGACCCGCCGGCGCGGATCCGTGACATCTCGGAAGAGCACGGCATCCCCGAGCGCTACCTCGTGCAGATCCTCCTGCAGATGAAGGGCTCCGGCCTGGTGGCGAGCACCCGGGCGCCCTCGGCGGATACCGCCTGGCGAGGCCGCCGGAGTCGATCTCCCTGGCCGACGTCCTCGACGCGATCGAGGGTCCCGACTCGCCTCCCCGCGAGGCACGGGACCCCGCCGCGAGGGCGCTGGGGTCGGTCTGGACGCTCGTCCGCAATGCCGAGCGCGGCGTGCTCGAGCGGGTCAGCCTGGCGAAGCTCGCGTCACAGATTGCGCCACACGAATGGGTGATTTGAGCAACAGTCTTCACCCAACGGCCGTAATTATGTAGGGTCGATCGAGCCCTGCCCCCTTGCAGTCTGCGCCAGCCAGCACGACGCCCACCGAACAGCCCTTTTCCCCTGCAGGATTGAAGATGAACAGCCCCTACGGCGGAACCCTGGTCAACCTCCTGGTCGACGACGCCCGCGCGGCGGAGATGAAGGCCACGGCCCAGAACTACCCGAGCCAGACCCTCGACGAGCGCGGCCTCTGCGACCTCGAGCTGCTGGCCGTCGGCGGCTTCTCGCCGCTCAGGGGGTTCCTCGGCCAGAAGGATTACGAGCGGGTCGTCAAGGAGAAGCGACTGGCCGACGGCACGCTCTGGCCCCTGCCCGTGACGCTGCCGGTGGTCGTCGGCAACGGCGTCGAGGTCGGCAAGCCGCTGGCCCTGCGCGACGTCTACGGCAACCTGCTCGCCTTCCTGCACGTCGAGGAGATCTACGCGTACGACAAGGAGGCCGAGGCCAAGGGCGCCTACGGCTCGACCGACGCCAAGCACCCCTCCGTCGCCTATCTGAACAAGCAGCCCGGCCATTACGCGGCCGGCAAGGCTCGAGGTGATCCGCGTCCCGCCGCACTACGACTTCGTCGAGCTGCGCCGGACGCCGGCCGAGCTCCGCGAGCACTTCCAGTCGCTGGGCTGGGACAAGGTCGTCGCCTTCCAGACGCGGAACCCGCTGCACCGCGCCCACGAGGAGCTGACCAAGCGGGCGGCCGAGCAGATCGGCGGCGGCCTCTTGATCCACCCGGTCGTCGGCGTCACCAAGCCGGGCGACGTCGACCACTACACCCGCGTCCGCTGCTACCGGGCCCTGGTCGACAACTATTACGACCAGGAGAAGGTCGTCCTGAGCCTGCTGCCGCTGGCCATGCGGATGGCCGGGCCCCGCGAGGTGCTGCTCCACGCGATCATCCGCCGGAACTACGGCTGCACCGACTTCATCGTCGGCCGCGACCACGCCGGCCCCGGCAACGACTCGACCGGCAAGCCCTTCTACGGCCCCTACGACGCCCAGGCCGCCATGAAGGAGCATGCCGACGAGATCGGCATGGGCATGGTCGACTTCAAGCAGATGGTCTACCTGCCCGACGAGAATCGCTACAGCCCCGTCGACGAGGTCCCCAAGGGCGTCAAGACGGCCGACATCTCCGGCACGCAGGTCCGCGACGACTACCTGGCCAAGGGCCTGCCGCTGCCCGAGTGGTTCAGCCGCCCGGCCGTCGCCGCGATCCTCAACGAGACCAACCCGCCCGAAGTTCCGCCAGGGACTGACCATCTGGTTCACCGGCCTCTCCGGCTCGGGCAAGAGCACCGTCGCCCACGGCCTGGTCGAGCGGCTTGCCGAGTACGGGCGAAACGTTTCGATGCTCGACGGCGACGAGATCCGCACCCACCTTTCGAAGGGCCTGGGATTCTCGAAAGAGGATCGTGACACGAACATCCACCGCGTCGGCTACGTCGCCGGCCTGGTCGCCCAGCACGGCGGCACGACGATCTGCGCCGTCATCTCGCCCTACCGCGCCCCCCGCGACGCGGCCCGGAAGCTGTCGAAGGGGAACTTCGTCGAGGTCTACTTCGACACGCCGATCGACGTTTGCGAAAAGCGCGACGTGAAGGGCCTCTACGCCAAGGCCCGCACCGCCCTGGCCGAGGGCAAGGGCATCGGCTTCACCGGTGTTGATGACCCGTACGAGGCCCCGGTCAACCCCGAGGTGACGATCGACACGAGCAAGCTCGGTGTGCAGGAGGCGGCCGACAAGATCATCGCGAAACTGACCGAGCTGGGCTACGTGCTTCCGCACGGGCACATCCCGGCCTGAGCCATGAGAATCCTGGCGATCTGCGGCAGCCTGAGGGCCACGTCTTCGAACAAGGCGTTGCTCCAGGCTGCGGCGAGGCTGGCCCCGCAAGGCGTCCAGGTCGTCCTGTTCGAGCGACTGGGCGACCTCCCGCACTTCAACCCCGACATCGAGGACGCGCCGATCACGGCCGTCCTCGACTGTGCGCCCGGCTCCGCGAGGCCGACGGCGTGCTGATCTCGAGCCCCGAGTACGCCCACGGTGTCCCGGGCGTGCTGAAGAACGCGCTCGATTGGGTCGTCGGCAGCGGCGAGTTGGTCTTCAAGCCCGTCGCCCTGCTCAACGCGTCGCCGCGCTCAACGCATGCCCAGGCGTCGCTGACCGAGACGCTGTCGGTCATGACCGCGGCGCTCGTGGGCGAGGCCTCGGTCGCCGTCCCGCTCGCGGGACACAAGCTCGACGCGGAGGGGATTGCCTCCGATCCCGATCTCGGCGCCGTGCTCCACTCGGCGCTGCGAGACTTCGCCCTGGCCATCGAGGCCCGGCGGGCGGACTCCGCCTCGCCGTCATGATACGATCTCGGGGCGATCGAGACACGAACCCCCGGGGCCCGACCGATGCTCGCGACCACCCTTCTCCCCCTGCTCTTGCTCACCTACCAGCGCGGCGACGAAGAGTCCGACGTCGCACCGAAGTACGTCGTCCTCAAGGCCGACCGCGTCTTCGACGGCAAGGCCGACGGCTTCATCGCCGAGGGGATGGTGATCGTCGAGGGGAAGCTCATCAAGGCCGTGGGCGTCAAACCTTCCGATCCCCGACGAGGCACTCGTGCTCGACCTCGCCGACGTCACCCTCTGTCCCGGATTCATCGACGCACATACGCATTTGACGCATCAGCGAAACCCCGACTACAACCAGGGCGTCGTCGACTCCCTCCGCCGCGAGGTGCCCGAGGAGGCGATCCTCGCGACTGTCTACGCCCGGCGGACCCTCGAGGCCGGATTCACCACGGTCCGCGACGTCGGCTCGGGCGACTTCCTCGACGTCGGCTTGCGCAATGCGATCAACAAGGGATATGTGCCCGGGCCACGGATGCAGGTCTGCGTCCACGCCCTCGGGGCACGCGGCGGGCACGCCGACTCGAACGGGATGCGCCACGACCTGCTCGCGAAGCCCCCGGGCGTCGAGGAGGGCATCGCCAACGGCCCCGACCGGCTCCGCGAGGCGGTGCGGTACCAGGTGAAGTACGGGGCCGACGTCATCAAGTTCTGCGCCTCGGGCGGGGTGCTGTCGCTGGCCGACGAGGTCGATACGCCGCAGCTGACGCTCGACGAGATGACCGCACTCTGCGACGAGGCCCACCGGCTCCGCAAGAAGGTCGCTTGCCACTGCCACGGCGACCTCGCCGCGCGCGACGCCGTCCTCGCCGGGGTCGACTCGATCGAGCACGGGTCGTTCCTCTCGGTCGAGACCCTCCAGTTGATGAAGGATCGCGGCACATATCTGATCCCCACGCTCATGGCCCCCGACTCGATCATGCCCAACCTCGCGAAGATGCCCCCGGAGATCGCCGCCAAGGCCCGTGCGGCCAACGCGGCGCTCTCGGGGACGTTCCGCGAGGCGGTCCGGCTCGGCGTGAAGGTCGGCTTCGGCACCGACTCGGGCGTCTCACCCCACGGCAAGAACGCCCGCGAGTTCCGCCTGATGGTCGAGCGCGGGCTGTCGCCGATCGCCGCGCTGAAGTGCGCCACCTCGGTCGACGCGACCCTGCTCGGCCTCTCGAAATCAATCGGTACGATCGAACCCGAAAAGCTTGCCGACCTCGTGGCCGTCCCGGGCGACCCGACGAAGGACATCACGGCGACGGAGCGGGTCGTGTTCGTGATGAAGGACGGGCGGATCGTGAAGAAGCCGTGAATGTGCGGCCGGCCGCGTGGGATTGACCCCTCGACGTGCCCCTATAATTCCGGTCGGGCATCGGCCCCGTGGGCGATTCAAAGGCTTGGAGGCATGCGAGTCATGATGCGCAGGCGTGACGCACTCAGGGCGGGCATCGGGGCGGCGGGGGCGGCGGTGCTCGGCGGAGGGCTCGCGAGGGCCGAGGACCCGGTCGCGGAGGCCGACATGAGCTCGCTGATGAAGAAGGCCGGCGCCCTCTTCTCGGCGCCCGTCGAGGCCACGACCTTGAGCGAAGGGCTCTCGCTGGTCACCGGCCCCGGCGGGAACATCGCGGCCCTGGCCGGCCCGGACGGGCTCATTATGGTCGACTCCGGCGTGCCGAACCGGGGGAAGGATCTCCAGGACGCGACGACGAAGCTCGGCGGCGTCCGGCCGGTGGCCGTACTCATCAACACTCACTGGCACTTCGACCACTCGGGCGGCAACGCCGCCTTCGGCAAGGACGGCACGAAAATCTGGGCGACCCCGGCCACGCGGCGACGCCTCGATTGCGACCAGTTCAACGAGATGTTCCAGATGAAGTCGCCGGCCGCGCCCCGCGAGGGCCTGCCGGTGCTGACGTTCGACGAGGCCGAGGCGGCGTGCGGCCGCGAGACGTTCCACATGGTCGCCGTCCCGCCCGCCCACACCGACGGCGACCTCGTGATCCACTTCCGCGAGGCCGACGTGATCCACGCGGGCGACCTCTTCAACAACGGCTTCTACCCGAACATCGACGCCTCGAGCCGGGGCTGGATCGGCGGGATGATCGCCGGGTCCGACCGCATCCTGAAAATGGCCGGCCCCAAGACCCGGATCATCCCCGGCCACGGCCCGCTCGCGACGGTCGACGACCTCAAGGCGTTTCCGCGCGATGCTCAAGACCGTCCACGACCGCCTCGCGCGGCAGGCCGACGCGAAGACGCCGCTCGACGACGTCCTCCACGCCCGGCCCACGGCCGACCTCGACGCGATATGGGCCAAGGGCCTCTTCAATGGCCCGCAATTCACCAGGATCGCGTACGACAGCCTGCTCAAGCATCGAGCCGAGCCGGCCCGGTAGGGGCGAATCGGGCGCGGTGTGCGGCGAAGTCCAATGCCGACATGGACGCGATGCACCGGGACACGGAAGCCCGCCGGGACTCCAGCGGCCGTCGCATGATCTCGTTCGAGAAGAGGTCGGCCGGGGAGGGCATCCCGTCCATGCCCGCGGACGAGACGAACGAGGTTGCCGCGGTCGATCCGCCCGAATCGCGACGCCAGCGCGGTTGCCTCGTCGAGCGAGAAGAGGTCTGTACCGGTTCGGGGTCATCACCCCCGATGCCGGCCGCGGAACTCGAGGGCGCAGGCGATTGAACTTCTCAGGGCCCACGGGCGGCGAATGCGGCCGGGGGGTTGTGGAGGACGCCGCGGTTGCCGAGCATCGTGGCCCGCTCGGCGCGGCGACGATCCGTCCGACGAAGTCGACGCTATTCGCGCGGGGTAGCGACGGGCTCCTCGTGCCGTCCTTGTCAGGAACCGGGGCCTTCTGCTAGGATCATTGCCTTCCGGCGCGGGAGTTGCGCCCAGATCCGGGTGTCGATCCGATCCTTACGGACGTCGCGCGACCGACCGCGCACGAGCGAAGAGAAGGCTAGGTCCCTCCGATGGCGAAAGAGAAGGAAGAGAAGCCGAAGGCCAAGGCCAAGCCTGCCGCCGAGGCCAAGCCCGCGAAGCCGGCCAAGGAGAAGAAGGAGAAGGCCCCGGCCGAGGCCGCCGCACCCGAGCCCAAGCCGGCCAAGGCCCCAGAGGCCCCGCGCCCGCCGGCCGACCCACGGGTCAAGGTCCTCAAGAAGTTCCGCGGCAAGCTCCTGCCCAAGGGACCACTCCGCGACCGGCTCAACGCCATCATCGTCCGCTGGAACAGCGGGGAAGACCACGGCGGCGTCACGGTCGACGAGCTGAAGACGCTCTTCGCCGATTGGAAGTCCGCCCGCGAGAAGAAGGCGAAGACCGCCGCGAAGGCCTGACCGCGACGCGCGGCGATCGGAGGATCGCGACCCCGGCTCACGGCGAGTCGGGGTCGGTTCGTTTGGGGACGTGCCCATGATCGTCGGCGTGCCGAAGGAGATCAAGGCGGACGAGTATCGCGTCGCACTCCTGCCCGTCGGGGCCGAGGAGCTGTCGGCCGCCGGGCATACCGTCCTCGTCGAGGGTGGCGCAGGGCTCGGCAGCGGGATCGGCGACGCGCTCTACGAGGCCGCCGGCGCCAAGATTGTTGGCCAGGCCGCCGACATCTGGCGGCAGGCCGACATGATCGTCAAGGTCAAGGAGCCGCAGCCCGAGGAGTGGCCGCTGATCCGTTCGGGTCAGACGCTGTTCACTTATTTCCATTTCGCGGCCGACGAAGAGCTCACCCGCGCGATGCTGCGCTCGGGTGCGACGGCGATCGCCTACGAGACGATCCGCGACGCGCGGGGCACGCTGCCCCTGCTGACGCCCATGAGCGAGGTCGCGGGGCGGATGAGCATCCAGGAGGGGGCGAAGTTCCTCGAGCGTCCGCAGGAAGGCCGCGGCATCCTGCTCGCGGGCGTCCCGGGCGTGGCGCCGGCCGAGGTGGCGATCCTCGGCGGCGGCGTCGTCGGCGCGAACGCGGCGAAGGTCGCGGCCGGCCTAGGGGCGAGCGTGCGGCTACTCGACGTGAACCTCGACCGGCTCCGCTACCTGGATGACATCATGCCGGCGAATGTGACGACGCTCTATTCCGACCGGCACACCATCCTCGAGTCGATCGAGCGGGCGGACCTGGTGATCGGCGCCGTGCTCATCACGGGCGCCCGGGCGCCGAGATTGATCCGCCGCGACGACCTGGCGCGGATGAAGCCGGGGTCGGTCATCGTCGACGTGGCCGTGGACCAGGGCGGGTGCGTCGAGACGACGCGGCCGACGACGCACGGCTCACCGACGTACGTGATCGACGGCGTCGTGCATTACTGCGTCGCCAACATGCCGGGGGCCGTCGGGCGGACGAGCACGTATGCGTTGTGCAACGTCACGCTGCCCTATGCCTTGCTGATCGCCAGGAACGGCTGGCGGGTGGTGGCGAAGTCGATGCAGGGTTTCGCCGAGGGCGTGAACATCGCCGGCGGGCACGTCACCAACCGCGCGGTGGCCGAGACGTTCGACCTGCCGCTCGTGGCGTGGGATTCGCTGCCGTCCGCGGCCTGACTCCGTGGCTTTCGATATCATTTGACAATAGGCGGCCCAGCCCTTGGATGACCGCCGCCCAAACGTTCCGAGAGGAGTTCTGACCATGCCCGACCACGATCACGACAACGAACACGACCACGACGACGAGATCGGCGAGGCCCTCGAGGAGGCGCTGGAGCTCGACACGCAGAGCCAGATCTTCCTGGAGATGCGGCGGCAGAACCTCGACCTGCTGAGGATCGCCGTGGAGACGGCCGGGTTCGGCAAGAGTCCGTCACCGATGAAGCCGAACGACCTGAAGACCGCGCTTCGGACGATCTGGGACGTCTACTCCGAGTTCTACGCCTGGGTCGACCCCGAGGAGACCGAGGGGGACGACGAGGACGAGGACGAGGACCTGTGATCGGCGCCGGTCGCGACCCAGCCGTGGGGACGTTCTCGACCCTCGGCTGGGTCGGCGACGCGGCCACGGGCGTGCTCCGGCTCATCGACCAAACGCGGCTGCCGACCAAGCTCGTCGAGGTCGAATGCCGCGACGTGCCGACGGTCTGGGAGGCGATCAAGTCGCTCCGCGTCCGCGGCGCGCCGGCGATCGGCGTGGCCGCGGCCTATGGCGCCGTGCTCGGGGCGCGGGTCGGCCTGCACGAGGGGCAGTTCGGCCTCGAGCAGGCCCTCGCGACGGCAACCGACTACCTCCGCACGAGCCGGCCGACGGCCGTCAACCTGTTCTGGGCGCTCGACCGGATGGACCGGTTCTCGGCGTCGATCCCCCGCGACGTCGGCCGCGACGCGTTCCTCGACCGGTTGCTCGAGGAGGCCCACCGGATCGCCGCCGAGGACCGCGCGATGTGCCGCGCCATCGGCGAGCACGGCGCCGCCCTGCTCGAATCCGGACAGGGCGTGCTGACCCACTGCAACGCCGGCGCGCTCGCGACGAGCGACCACGGCACGGCCCTGGCCGTCATCTACGCGGCGCACGATCGGGGCAAGGCCCTTCACGTGTTCGCTGATGAGACCCGTCCCCTGCTCCAGGGCGCCCGGCTCACCGCGTGGGAGCTCCAGCGCCGCGGGGTGCCCGTCACGCTAATCTGCGACAACATGGCGGCGCAGGTCATGAAGGAGGGCCGCGTCCGCTCGGTGGTCGTCGGCGCCGACCGGATTGCGAGCAACGGGGACACGGCGAACAAGATCGGCACGTATGGCGTCGCGGTACTCGCGAAAGCGCATGGAATTCCCTTCTACGTCGCCGCGCCGTCGAGCACCTTCGACCTGTCGATCGCCGACGGCGACTCCATCCCCATCGAGCAGCGCGACCCCTCGGAGGTCACCGCCGGCTTCGGCCCCGCGACGGCGCCCGAGGGGATTGATGTATACAACCCCGCCTTCGACGTCACCCCGGCGCGACCTCATCGCCGGGATCATCACCGAGCGGGGCGTGATCCGCCCTGTGAACGCCGAGATGATCCGGGAGACATTGCAGTCATGAGCCAGCTCGCCCACAACGTCTTCTTCTCGCTCAAGGAGCCTACCGACGCCAACCGCCGCGCCCTGATCGACGCTTGTAAAAATTATCTGACCGATCATCCCGGGACCGTCTTCTTCGGCGTGGGCGTCGTCGAGCCCGAGCTGGCGCGGCCCGTGAATCAGCGGGATTATGACGTGTCGCTGCACCTCGTGTTCGCGGCGCGGGCCGATCACGACGCGTACCAGGACGCGCCGCGGCATCATCAGTTCGTGGCGGAGAACAGGGAGAACTGGGCGACGGTGCGCGTGTTTGACTCGCAACTGGCCTGATGGCGTCTATCCCGCAGTACAGGTTGGGACGCGGAAGCCGTCGAAGGCCGCCTTCCGCCCGATCCAGGCATTCGAGGGCGATCCCGGGGGCCTGCTCCGGTCGGAAGGGTTGCGCGGTCCCTCGGGCCGGCCTCGCGCCTGAACGATCGCCGCCGGCGGTGTCCATTCTTGGAAAGAGCGCACCCGGCCTCACACCGCCCGAGGCGTTTTTTCCGCAAAACCGAGAACCGACCACCGTCCTGCGGGACTAATGAAGTAGACCTCGCGGCGGGGCCACCCATGCACGGTGGCCCCGGGCGAGTGGACGGCCGCCGGCCGAGGGCGGCCGCGCCACCGCCGCGCGAGGTCGATCCCACGGTCCCCGCGTCGGCGTGCGCCGGCGGCTTACCGGGGGTCGGCGCGAACACGTTCCGAGACGCCGCGGCGGCGATCCGAGGGGGCGGTGCGCCCCTCGCCGCCGGGCGGGCCGGCGCGCGGCCCGAGAAGTGCGCAGCTCTTCTTAGAGGACCGCCCGAGATGAACGAGCCGAATTCGAACAAGACGCACGACGCCGAGTCGCGACGGACCTTCCTCGCCGGCGCCACCAAGGCCTCGGCGCTGGTCGTTCCGGCGATGGCGCTGGCGATGCCGCGAATGGCGCGCGCGGCCAAGCCCCCCACGAAGCTGACCGGCCTCGCCGCCACTCTGATCAACGAGGTCATGGAGGACGAGGCCCAGCACGTCCCGATCATCCAGGGCCTGCTCGACGACCCGGACAACCCCCTGCCCGTGCCGATCCGCAAGCCGCCCCACCTGAACATGGCGCGGCTGATCCAGCCGAACCTGACGGCGTTCCTCGAGACGGCCGCGGGCTTCGAGAACACCGGATCAGGCCTCTACCACGGGGCGCTCCTGAATATCACGCAGACGCAGGAATACTTCCCGATCGCGGCCGGCCTGGCCTCGGTCGAGTCGCGACACGCCGCGTGGCTCAATTCGCTGCTCGGCCAGGCGCTCGTGCCGGACTTCGTCCCGGTCGAGGAGCCGGTCCCGCAGTCGACGACTCTCTCGCGGGTCGCCGAGTTCGTCAAGGACCCACGCTCGACGTTCCCGTCGTTCGACACGACCGTCGTGACCGACGCGAACAACTTCTTCGTCCTCGACTTCGTGCTCTTCCTCGAGTACATCGAGTCGGCGTTCTACGCCGTCAATGTCCCGCGCTTCACCTGAGCCGGCGTCGGCGCGAGTCGAGATCCGGCGGGGATCGGAGCCATCATCCCCATCATCCGCGACGTCGGCCACGGGCGTCGCCGGTCCCCGCCAATCGCTCACGGCCTCGCGATCGAGCGCGACGCGAGGGCCGCGCAGGCTCTCACGCCAAAATCGGCAATCCGGTATTTCTCCGCATTGCGTTCCGATCGCGAGACGATCGACGGGAGGCTCTGAGAGATGGTCGTTCGAGGTCGGCGAGGTTTCACGTTAATCGAGCTGCTGGTGGTGATCGCCATCATCGCCGTGCTGATCGCCCTGCTCCTGCCGGCCGTGCAGGTCGCGCGCGAGACAGCCCGGCGGTTACAATGCATCAATAATCTCAGGCAGCTAGGCCTGGCCATGCACAACTATCACCAGGCGCTCGACACGCTCCCCTTCGGCGACCTGACCTACTCGTGGTGCGACTTCTCGTCGAACGCGATGCTCCTGCCGTACCTCGAGCAGGGATCGCTTTACAACGCGATCAACTTCGCCGCCCAGCTCCTGCCGGCGAACCCCGGCTGTCTGCAGAACACGACGGTCCAGTACGCGACGGTCGGCGTCATGAGCTGCCCGTCCGACGGCCTCGACCGGCTGACGTCGGCGACCGGACATTCCAACTATGCGCCCAACGCCGGGTCCGACCCCGCGATCTACTCCAGGACGACCTCGCCGTGGGTCGGGCCGTTCCCGGTGGTATCCATCGGGAGCATTGACGTCGACCTGAGACATGTCGTGAACTTCCGCTCGATCACCGACGGCCTGGGCCAGACGGCGGCCTACTCGGAGCGGGTCAAGGGGATCGGGAATGTCCTCGTCGCTCAGCCCTCCGACGCCGTCAAGCCGTCGTCGGCGCTCTACCAAGGCCAGGCGTCGTGGGCGGCCGGCGGGCCGCAGACATTCTGGCAGAATTGCAACGCGGGGGGGGCACGCCTCGGCCTCGCCGCCATGAACCAGTTCTTGCCGAGCGGATCGGCCTGGTACAGCGGCCACGCAAGCTGCACGTCCTACACGCACGTGATGCCGCCCGATACCTGGAGCTGTGAATACGACACGGGCTATCAACCGAACGGCGCCATGACCGCCAGCAGCCGGCACGCCGGGGGCGTGAATGTCCTCTTCTGCGACGGCGGCGTCCGGTTCGTCAAATCGACCATCAGCCCGCCGACCTGGTGGGCTCTGGGATCGATGGCGGGGGGCGAGATCCTGTCAGCGGACTCCTACTGAAGAGGACGGCCGCGGCCTCGTGTGAGGATCGGGACGACTCATGGATCATCTCATTCGGCCGCTCGGCCGGCTCTTCCTCGCGACCGCGTTCGCCTTCTGCGGCTGCGATGGAGCGGGCGGCGCGCCGCGGGCGAGCTCGTCGACGACCCAGGCCAGAGTGAAAGGAAGGGTGACCGTGAAGGGTAAACCCCTGGCCAGGGCGGAAATCCGGTTCAACGCCGCCAATGTCCATCGCAAGTCGGCGCCCATGGCGACGGCGACGATCAACGCCGACGGGAGTTACGAGGTCACGACGCTCGTCGGCGAGAATACCGTCACACTGAATGGCCCGGCCCTGCGGAAGAACGTCGGGCTCCAGTACGCGGCGACGACCATCGAGGTGAGGGAGGGTGAGAACACGTTCGACCTCACCTTGCAGTGATCCCGGCGCGGCCGGGCCTTCCTGGTGGAATTCCGGAGGGCAAACCAATCCGCCGGGCCGTTCGCGGTGTATCGGCGTATCATGCAGGGCTGTGCGGGGACAGGCATGGATCGGAGGGCGTAGCGGTGGACCAGGAAATCGGCGACGACGAGCTGATGCGCCGGCTCGCGGCCGGGCGGGCCGAGGCCCTGGGGCCGCTACACGGCCGCTATGCGGGGGTCGTGTTTGGCATCGCGGTCCGCACGCTGGGTCGGTCGGCGGCGGAGGAGCTCGTGCAGGAGGTCTTCTTCACGATCTGGCGAAAGGCCGCGACCTTCGACCCGGCGCGGGGGGAATTTCGCAACTGGCTGCTGCGGATCGCCCGCAACCGCGTGCGCAACGAGGTCCGCGACCGCTCGCGCCGGCCAGCGACCGCCCCGCTGGTCGACGGGGATACCCCCGTCGACGACGCGCCCGCGCCCGATGAGTCGCTCTGGCGCGCGCACCGGCGCGACGTGCTCCTCCGCGCCATCGAGGCGCTGCCGCCCCGCCAGGGCCAGGCGCTGCGGCTGGCGTACTTCGAGGAGCTGACGCACGAGCAGGTGGCCACAACGCTCAGCCTGCCGCTGGGCACGGCCAAGAGTCGGATCCAGTCGGGCCTCCAGTCGCTCCGCTGGCGGCTGGGTGCGGCCGCGTTCCTCGCGCTGGTCGTCGCGGGCCTGGCCGGTCTGGCGTTCGAGCGAGCGACGGCGTTCGATCGCGAGGAGCGGGCGCTGCGGCTCGTCACGAGTAGCGACGTGGGGCCGATCCGGCTCGCGCCGGCGACGGGCGTCGATCCCGCGACCCACGGCTCGTATCGCGGCCGGCCGGGGACGACGGCGGCGGTGATGACCTTCACGGCCTTCTCTCCCGCGCCGCCGGGCCAGGCCTATCGCGCCTGGATCGCGCGGCGGAGCGGCTGGACGCTGATCGGCACCGTGCGGCCCGACCCTTCGGGCAAGGACCTCTTCGTGCTCGAAGGGCGGGAGTTCGCCGAACCGCCGGCGTCGCTGCGAGTGACGCTCGAGCCGGTTGGCGAGGTGACCGAGCCGACCGGGCCGACGATCGTCGCGTGGCCGGCGCCCTGAGACGCGGAGCTGCCGCGCGGCCCAATCCACGAACGCATCCCCGGTGTATCCCACGCGACGGCCCGCCGGGCCGGCCGTGGTCACCAATGAACGGGGGATGCGTCGCGTGGACAAGTTTATCCATCCGCAGGTGAAGTCGGAAGACGGCGTCGACCGCCGAGGGTTCCTCTCGTGCATGGCCTGGGCGGGCACGGGCCTGCTGTGGTCGGCGGCAGGCGGCGTGCTGGGGTCGGGGGTCCTGGGCCAGGCTGCGCCGGCGGGCCGGGGGATGAAGTTCGTTCAGATCAGCGACAGCCACATCGGCTTCGGCAAGGACCCCAACAAGGACGTCGTCGGCACGCTCGAGGCCGCGGTCGCGAAGATCAACGCCCTGCCCGAGCAGCCCGAGCTGCTGATCCACACCGGCGACCTGACCCACCTGTCGACCTCGAAGGAGTTCGACGCGGTCGCGCAGATCCTCTCGACGGCGAAGGTCGGTCACGTCGCCTATGTCCCCGGTGAGCATGACCTCATCGGAGACTCCGAGTATCTCAAGCGGTTCGGCAAGGGGACGAAGGGGGACGGCTGGTACAGCTTCGACCTGGGCGGGCTCCACTTCGTCGGACTGGTGAATGTCGCGAGCCAGGGGACGGACATGGGCCTGGGCGTGCTCGGCGACGACCAGCTTGCGTGGCTCGCGGCCGATCTCGGTGCGAAGGGCCCCGAGACGCCGGTCGTGGTGTTCGCGCACGTGCCGCTGCTGACCGTCTACCCCGCCTGGGGCTGGGGCACGGCCGACGGCGACCGCGCGCTCGGACTGCTCAGGCGGTTCGGCTCGGTGACGGTGCTCAACGGGCACATCCACCAGGTCTTCCAGAAGGTCGAGGGGAACGTCACGTTCCACACGGCCCGCTCGACCGCGTTCCCGCAGCCCGAGCCCGGCAAGGCGGAGAAGCCGGGGCCGATGAAGACGCTGCCGGTGGGCCGCCTGAGGGAATTCCTCGGTCTGACGAGCGTGACTTACACCGAGGGGACGAGGCCACTGGCGATCGTCGACTCGACGCTGCGGTGACGGGCCCCTTTCCCACGGCCCCGCGCCAGCGTAGGTTGGGTCCCGTGGGAGGATGCCGCGGCGCGGATCGGGGTCGGGCGATGATGATATCATACCCTTGCTTGATGATTCTCGGGGCGAGCCTGGCCGTCGGCTTCCAGGACCCGGACGATGACGGCCTGCCGCCGCTGGGCCGGCCCCTCGGCCAGCCGCGGATCCTCGTCCCGGGCGGGACCGGCGCGATGGCCGACGCCGAGGACGCGGCCATCGCCGGTCTCCCCCAGGGGGCACGGCCTCAGGTGCTCACATGGGAGAGAGTCTACGCACTGGCGCTGATCCGGGCGCGATCGGGGCGGGCGAACGGTGGCGCGACGTCGTTCGATCCAGCGTGGCTCTATCGGGAGTCGAAGCAGGTCGGCGTCGCCGACTTCGCCCGGTTCCGCGCCGACTTCCTGGCCGGCCCGCCCGCGTTCCACGACCCGGCGCCGGCGATGCTCGAGGTGCTCCGGCTCCGCCAGGCCGTCGATGACGGGCTGCGGAGCGTGAAGGTCCACGAGCGTTATTTCCGCGCAGCGATGACCCTCCGGCGCGACGACGCTCCGGGGCTCACGAACCTCACGATCGACCGGATCGACGACGCGGTGCAGCAGGCCCGCGTCGAGCTGGTCGCGAGGCGTCGCCGGTTCCGCGATGCGCTGGACGCGCTCAAGGTCGAGCTGGGCCTCGCGCCCGAGGCGGCAGTCGTGCCTGACCGGACGGTCCTCGCGGCGTTCGGCGACGCGTTCGACACGGCCGATCGCTGGCTGACGGACCCGAGCCGCGGCGTCGCCCAGCTCGACGCGATCGGCAAGCGTCTGCCCGAGCTCGACGACGTCGCGATCGACGGCCGGTCGATCGTCGCCGAGCTTCGCGGCGGCTCGGAGAGCGACGACGAGCTCCTCCGCGCGGCGGCGCGGGTCGCGCGGCGCATCGCGGGAAGCGGCCGGCCGACGACGACGCGCTCACGACCCGGGTCCGCCGCGAGGTGCCGCGCGCTCCAGGAGACGTACCTCGCCTACGCGCTCGCGAGCCGGCGGCTCGAGCTCCGCGTCCGCCGCCTCGACCCGGGCGGCCCGTTCGAGGACACCAGCCTGGGTGCGGCGCTCGGCGAGCTGCTCCAGGTCGAGGACCGGCTCGTCGACCTGTGGACGCAGTTCCAAATGCAGCGGCTTGCGCTGCTGCGCGACCTGGGAATCATGCCCGGAAACGACTGGCCGGAGTTCCTCGCGTCGCTCCAGACGATAAAGCGCGAGCCGGGGCGTCGTTGAGGTCGGGACGCGAAAGGTTACTCCGCCCGCGCGGGGGCATCCTGCCCGCGGACGCCGTGGTACTTCCAGACCTTCGGGCCGGCGAGGCCGACGATCGGCTCGATGGCGGGCTCGGGGAGGTCGAGCGGGCCGGTCGGGCCGGTGGGGACACCCTCCCAGTGGTGGGCGTTGAGGCTCTGCATCACGCGGTCGGCCAGGGCGACCGCCTTCAGGGCGTCGCCGCCGGTCACGCGGGGGCGGCTGCCGGTGCGGACGGCCGCGATGAAGTCGGTCAGCTCGCGGGTGAGCGGGTCCGGGCCTTCGTCCGGGACCTGCACGCGGTCGACGCGGAGGATCTTGCCGAAGATCCGGCCCTTCACCTCGTCCGGCTTGGTGAGGTCCAGGCCGTCGAGCTCGAGCGTGCCGCGGCGGAGGGCGTCGGACGGGCGGATCAGGGTGCCGTGCTTGGTGGCGAAGTCGAGCGCGGCGTAGCCCTCGGGGCCCCAGATCCGCATCTTGCGGACGGGCTGGTAGCTCGCGCGGCTGGCGGTCAGATTGGCGACGCAGCCGTCGGCGAACTCGATGCGAGCGTTGGCGACGTCCTCGTGGCCGCCGAATACGCTGACGCCGACGGCGGCTACGGAGGCGACGGGCGCCTGGACCATCGAGAGCACAAGGTCGATGTCGTGGATCATCAGGTCGAGGACGACGCCGATATCGGTGGATCGGAACGTATAAACGCCGAGGCGTTCGGCGGCGATGTACTTGGGCCGCAGCGGCATGCCGTCGAGGGCGCCGAGGGCGGGGTTGAACCGCTCGATGTGGCCGACCTGGAGGGTCACGTCCGCGCGGTCGGCGAGCTCGACGAGCTCCTCGGCCTCGGAGAGCGAGGCGGCCAGGGGCTTCTCGACCATCGCGGGGATGCCGCGGCCCAGGAAGGCGCCGGCGACTTCCCAGTGGAGGAAGGTGGGCACGGCGATCGAGACGGCGTCGACGCGGTCGACCAGGTTCCGCCAGTCGGCGAAGGCGGCGGTGCCGACCGACTCGGCGACGGCCGCGGCCTGCTCGGGGCGGGCGTCGGCGACGCCGACGAGCTCGACGTCGGGCATCCCGGCGAGGATCCGCGCGTGGTGCCGGCCGAGGTGGCCGACGCCGATGACGGCGACTCGCGTCCTGGCCATCACTTCCTCCTCCGTTCGCGGGCCCGCCCGTGCTTGCCGGCCTGCTGGGCGCGGATGAATTCCAGGAGCCGCACGACCTCGGGGGCGAGGTGGCCGTGGGCCGCGAGGATCTCCTCGGCGTCGTCGGGCTTCATCCGGGCGCGGTACATCAGGCGGTGCGCCTCGGAGAGGGCGCCGATCGAGGCCTTGGACGATGTCGCCGCGCTTGAGGCCGACGACGTTGATACACCGCGGCTTCGACGGGTTGCCCTCGATGAGCATGTACGGCGGGACGTCGTGCACGACCTTCGACTGGCCGCCGACGAAGCTGTACTCGCCGATCGTGCAGTAGTGATGAACGGCGACGCCGCCGGAGAGACCGGCATGCGAGCCGACGTGGATGTGGCCGCCGAGCAGGGTGCCGTTGGCGATGGTGATCCGGTCGCCGAGGACGCAGTCGTGGGCGACGTGGCAGCCGGCCATGAGGTAGTTGTCGCTGCCGATCCGCGTCAGGCCGTCTTCCTTGGTCGTGGCGCGGTGGACCGTGACGGACTCGCGGACGATGTTGCGGTCGCCCATGAGGACGCGGGTCGGCTCGCCCCGGTAGGAGACGTCCTGGGGGTCGCCGCCGATGACGGAGAAGGGCCAGAAGACGTTGTCCTCGCCGATCTCGGTGTGGCCGAGCAGGCAGACGTGGCCGACGAGCCGCGTCCCCCGCCCGATCGTCACGTCGGGGCCCACGACGCAGTAGGGCCCGACCTCGACCTCGTCGCCCAGCGTGGCTCGTGGGTCGACGCAGGCGGTATCGGCGATCAGAGTGGCCATGATTCGCGGTCGTCCCTTTCTGGGATTCGACCCCCCGCCCTACCCTCCCCCGCGGGGAGGAGGGCTTCAGTCATCCCCCCCGCGTCGGGGAGGGCAAGGCGGGGGGTTCTCTTCACTTCACCGGCTCAGGCGGCCGCCCCGGCCGCGTCCCTGTCCAGGATCACGAAGCGGATCCGCGCCTCGGCGGCGACCTGGCCCTCGACGCTCGCCAGGCAGGTCATGTCGGCCGCTCGCGACTTGATGCGAGCATTCGTCACTTCCAGCACGAGCCGGTCGCCCGGCACGACCGGCCGGCGCATCTTGGCGCCGTCGATCGAGACGATCATGGCGAGCTGGCGGCGGCAGTCGATTTCCTGGGCGATGAGCAGCCCGGCGGCCTGCGCCAGGGCCTCGAGGATGAGCACGCCCGGCATGATCGGCCGGCCCGGCCAGTGGCCGGCGAAGAACGGCTCGTTGCACGAGACGTTCTTGTAGGCCCGGACCCGCCGCCCGCGCTCGATCGACTCGACCCGGTCGACCAGCAGGAACGGGTAGCGATGCGGCAGGAACTCCATGATCTGGCCGATGTCCATCGCCGTCGCCAGGCCCTCGGCCGGCTCGCCGACGGCTCGGAGCAGCTCGCGGACGAGCGACGCGTTAAGCGCGTGGCCCGAGCGGTGCGCGACGACGTGGCCGGCGAGGTCCTTCGCCAGGCAGGGCGAGGTCGCCCACCATGTCGAGGACCTTGTGGCGGGCGCACTCGTCGCGGTACCGCAGGACGTTGTCGATCGGGCCGTCGGCGCCGAAGACGAGTAGGTCGGACGTGCTCGTGCGGAGGCCGATGCCGGCCTGGCGCATCGAGCGGGCCTCGTCCTCGAGCAGGAAGGTCCGGCTCGGCGCCAGCTCGTCGCGGAAGGTCTCCGGCGAGACCTCGACGAAGTAGCTCTGCGGGACGATCGGGCTGGCGCGGCCGTAGTCGAGGTTGTACGCCAGGACGAGCTTGTCGGGGTCGCCCGGGTAGGCAGTCAAGGTCGATCCGCCGTCGCGGACCGTCACCGGGCGGTCGATGACGAGGGTCTCGCGCGGCCGCGGCTGCTCGGCGATCCCGGCGCGGCCGATCGCCTCGACGAACTCGAGACTCGAGCCGTCGCAGCCGGGTGTCTCGGGCCCGTCGATGTCGATGCGGCAGTTGTCCACGCCCATGCCGGCGAGCGCGGCCATGACGTGCTCGACCATCTCGACCTTCGCCTCGCCGCGCTCCAGCGTCGTGCGACGCTGGCGAGGAGCGACGTACTTGACGTGGGCGGGGATGCCCGGCGCGTCGGGCAGGTCGGAGCGGACGAAGACGACACCCGTGTCGGGCTCCGCCGGGCGGAAGCGGACCTCGACGTCATGGCCGGCCAGGAAGCTGACGCCGCGGACGACGGCCTCGCGGGCGATGGTCCGTTGCGGCCGGCGTGTCGTGAGCATGATTCGAGGATGCTCCGTCCCGCGGGGTCGATTCACAAGGGCCATCGCAACCGGCCCGTGTCAGTTCCCCTCCCCCGCAAGGGGGAGGGTGAAGGCGCCTGGCGTCGTGTGAGGGATGAGGCGGCGCGATCGGCTCAGCGCGGGCTGGCGATCTTTTCCGTCTCGCCGCGGGCCGAGGCCGGGGCAGCCGCGGCGGGCGGCGCCACGTCGCGATTCTTCGGCGCCGGGCGGCCGGACTTCTTGTAGTAGTAGTTCAGCCAGTAGGTCACGTCGCTCGTCAGGTCGAGCTTGCTGTCGGCCACGATCACCGTGCGGAACAGCGCGACCTCGATCGACTTCGGGTTCGACGCGGTCGGCGGGGTGGTCGAGCCCTGGACGACCATGTTCATCCCGCGCTGCTTGGCCACGCCCTCGGCCATGCGCTGGATCTCGGTGTAGGTCGTGGCAAGGACGTCGGCCTCCTTGCGGGAGAGGTCCATCTGGGCCTGCTCTTTGAGCGCCTGGCCCTTGGCCTTGAGCTCGGAGATCCGCTGCTCGACCCGGGACTGGTCCGGGCTGCCGGGGTTGAGCTTGCGGAGCTTCTCCATCTCGCCGTTCATCTCCTGGCCCATCTTCATCAGCTCGTTCTGGCGGGCGATGCCCTCGGCCTCGATGCCCTCCATGCCGACCTTGAAGCCGTCGTAGTTCTTGAGGACCTGCTCCATGTCGATCGTGCCGATGACGGCGGGGGCGCGGGCTTGGGTGTGGCGGGCTGCGCGGAGGCGGCGCCGGTTCCGTTGCTCGCGGCCGGGCGGACGCTGGCGTCCTGCGCTTGCTGGCCCATCGACGGCGCGACCAGTCCGGCCACGCCCACCAGGCCCAGGCCGATCGCCAGGGCCGCTCGCGTCGAGTTCCGCATCGATTCCACTCCTTTGGATGTCCGCCTCGGCGGGCGGGACGGCCCGGTCGGTCGGGCGACCTGTGAGGTGCGAGGCAAGGGGTACCCGGCCGATCCGTCGGCGGGCGAGAGAGGCCTGCGGGAGACCGGGTCCGGCCGCTCCGGGCCGGGAAGCGGCGGCATTCTGCCCGGGTGCCGATTTCGGGTCAAGCCGAACCGCTTGCCGGCCGACACGGCGGCCGGGTGGTGGTCTGGCGATCACTGTTCAGACCGGGTGTGCGGCGGCGGCCGGGTGGGCGTCTGGTATGGGCAGGAAGGCAGAAAGCAGCACCCAGGACGGCAGGACACCAGTTCGAGCGAAGTAGTCGCGCTCTTACGTTGTGCCTTGTGCGTTCTGCTCTCTGCCGTCCTGCCTTCCCGCCCCTCGTTACATCCCCCCCGACCCCGCCTTGTTCGCCCCCACGAGCGACACTCTGCAATGCCAACCGACGAAAACGGCGCACCCCGCCCGCAGTCGAACGGGGTGCGCCGATCAGTTCGCGCAGATGCGTACCGCAGGCCGGGAAGCGGATTACCCGCCGTAGCTGAGCATGAAGTCGTGGAACTTGACCTTGCGGGGCATCTCGCCGGTCGAGGAGAAGAGCGAGATGAGCAGTTCGCCGAAGTGGTCGGCGCGGACGCTGTAGAAGTTGTGCTTGCCCTCGCGCCGCGACTCGATCAGGCCCGAGACCCGCAGGAGCGCCAGGTGGTGGCTCACCGCGGGCTGGCTCTGGCCCAGCCGGTTACAGAGGTCGGTCACGTGCATCTCCTGGCTCTGCGCCAGGTAGAGCAGGATGCGGAGCCTGGTCTCGTCGCTGAGCAGCTTGAAGACCTGGGCGAGCTCGCGAACGACCGGCTCGGAGACCGCCGGCATGGCGGTCAGGGAGTGGCCGTTCGTCTCGCCCGAACGCTTGGTCGCGCTTTTTCTGGCCATGGTCGCTGGACCTGCCTTCGGGATAGAGTGTGAAGGCCGGGAAAACAGGGGGAGCCCGGCAGTTAGGGGAACTCCGCCAGGGGCGGAACGAACGGTCCGGGCGAGCCCGAGGTGGACCCTGCCCAGGCGTGCTTCAGGTCGGACGGGCGGTGGACGGGACCCGGGCCGGCCGCCGCGCGGGGCGACCCCATGGAATCGGGTCGGAGGCGAGCGACAACCGTGTTTCCCGGGTCAGATATAACCCATCGTGTTTAGGATGCATGTGTCGTGCCGAAACGGAAGATTCGCGGCGGGAGTCAGTCGCGGGGGGGATCGTCGGGCAGGAGGCCGTAGCGGGCGAGGCGCGGCCGAGCGAGCCACGGGAGCGTTCGTCCAGCGGGCAGAGCGGCAGCCGGACCTCGTCGCGGCCCCGCCCGAGCAGGGCCAGGGCGGCCTTGAGTGGGACCGGGTTCGGGGCCAGGCCGAGCAGGTCGCGGCAGAGGGGGAAGAGCCTCAGGTGCATCTGCCGGGCCTCGGCCAGGTCGCCCGACTCGAATGCCGCGATCATCGCGCGAACATCCCTGGGAACCAGGTTCGCCACGACGGAGACGACGCCCGAGCCGCCGACGGCGAGCATGGGGAGCGTCAGCGAGTCGTCGCCCGAGAGGATCGTCAGGTCGGTCCGCGCGGCGATGTCCGACACCTGGTCGAGCGAGCCGGCCGCCTCCTTCACGGCGACGATCGGGCCGATCTTCGCCAGCCGTTCGATCGTCTCGGGCTCGACGTTCCGGCCGGTCCTCGCGGGGATGTTGTAGAGGACCTGCGGGATGTCGACCGCCTCGGCGATCTTGGCGAAGTGGGCGTACAGGCCTTCCTGAGTCGGACGGTTATAGTACGGGGCGACGAGCAGGGCGGCGTCGGCGCCCGACTTCGCGGCCGATTTCGTGAGGCGGATTGCTTCGGCCGTCGAGTTCGAGCCGGTGCCTGCCATGACCTTGGCCCGCCCGGCGGCCTGCTCGACGACCGTCGCGACGACGCGCTCGTGCTCGTCGTGGGTGAGCGTCGGGCTCTCGCCGGTCGTGCCGACCGGACTCAAGGTCGGCGTGCCCTGCGCGACCTGCCAGTCGACCAGCGCCCGAAGCGCCTGGTAGTCGACCTCGCCGTCGCGGAACGGCGTGACCAGCGCCACGGTGCAGCCCGCGAACATCCGGCCCTTCGACCCCATCCCCGCCCCCCGATCCGTCGGAAATGACCGTCTTGTGAACTCTCACCGATAACTCTAAGCGAATCTCGCGCTCATTGCAAAGGGGGTCGTCCCAAAACACCTGTCCGAATGTCGGTGGCGTCTCAGCGTCCCGCGGCGCCGGCGGCGATCGCCCGGACCATCTCGCCGACCGCACGCTCAAATCCCACGAACACGGCGCGCGACACGATGGCGTGGCCGATATTCAGCTCGGCGATGCCCTCGATCGACGCGACGTCATGCACGTTGACATAGTTGAGCCCGTGCCCCGCGTGCAGCGCCATTCCGGCGGCGCGCACGGCCTTGCCCGCCTCGATGAGTGCCCGCAGCTCGGTGGCGAGCTTCGGCCCGTGCCCGGCCTCGGCATAGCGTCCCGTATGCAACTCGACGGCCAACACGCCTATCGCGGCCGACGCCTCGACCTGCTTGCGGTCGGGGTCGATGAACAGGCTGACACTGAGCCCGGCGGCGTGGAGCCGGTCGACGGCGGCCCGGACGCGGTCGCGCTGGCCGACGACGTCGAGGCCCCCCTCCGTCGTCAGCTCGGCCCGCCGCTCGGGGACGAGCGTCACCTGGTCGGGTCTCGCGGCGACGGCGATCTCGAGGATCGACGGCTCGACCGACATCTCGAGATTGAGCCGCGTCTGCACCGTCTCCCTGAGCAGCCTCAGGTCGCGGTCCTGGATGTGGCGACGATCCTCGCGGAGGTGGATCGTGATCCCCTCGGCCCCGGCCAGCTCGGCCAGCGCCGCGGCCCAGACGGGGTCGGGCTCGCGGCCCCCGCGGACCTGGCGGAGGGTGGCGACGTGGTCGATGTTCACTCCCAGGCGTGGCATGTTCGGCACGCGCGGATGCTCAACCTTCGGATGCATAGCGAACTCACCTCCCCACTGCCCTCAGGGGGGCCCTGGCCAGCACAAATGTCTTCTCCCCCGCCGTCGCGAACGCCACCCGCCCCTTGCGGTTCGGCCCGGCGCCGTCGATGGCAACGATCCGGCCAAGTCCGTATTCCGGATGGATCACGGACACGCCCGGCTGGAACGTGTTCAGGGCGTCGTCGGATGACGGCTGAACCGAGGGGCCCGGGCCGGGCAGGAGGTCGGCGGCGGTCATGTACCGTGAGGCCGGCGGGCGTGGGAACGGGGCGGGGCGGCGGAAGCGCTCGATCGACGTCATGGCCATGCCGTCGGTCAGGTCGCGGACCTCGATCGGGCCCTCGGGCAATTCCGCGAGAAACTGGGAGGGGATCGTCATCTGCCGCTGCCCGCGGAACTCGCGGACGTGGGCCCGGCTCAGGTAGAGCTCACGCTCGGCCCGGGTGAGCCCCACGAACATGAGCCTTCGCTCCTCCTCCAACTCGCCGTCGTCCTCGTTGGCCCGCGAGTGGGGGAGTAATCCCTGTTCGAGCCCGATCAGGAAGACAACCGGGAACTCGAGCCCCTTGGCCGCGTGGAACGTCATCAGCGCGACGGCCCCGTCGGCGTCCTTCCAGCGGTCGACGGCCGAGGCGAGGCTGATCTCCTCCAGGAACTCGACGACCGTCCCGCCCGGGTGCTCGTGGTCGAAGTCGCGGGCGGCCGAGATGAGTTCATCCAGGTTCGCGATCCTTTCTTCACCTTTCCCATCGGCTTCGTCGGCGAGGCGCCTTGCGATAGCCGGTCAGTTCGAGCAGACGGCGGATGACTTCCTCGGCAGGATGGTCGCGCAGCGCCGTCAGCTCATCAATGAGCATGGCGAAGTCGCGGAGCGACCGCGCGGCCTTGTCCTTGATCCCGGGCACGCTTGCGGCCTGCCGGGCCATCGCCAGCCGGGGTAATCCGAGCGCCTCGGCCCTCGCGTCGAGGTGGTCCAGGGTCGTCTTGCCGATCCCCGCGCGGGGACGTTCACCACGCGTCCGAACGAGACGTCGTCCTTGGGATTGGCCAGGAGATTCAGATAGGCCAGGACGTCCTTCACCTCCTGCCGCTCGTAGTACGACACGCCGCCGATCACCTGGTAGGGGATCTTGGCCTGGCGGAACGCCTGCTCGAAGACGCGGGTCAGGGCCGTCATTCGGAAGAAGACGGCGATGTCGCGGTAGGCGTATTCCCCCTGGCGGACGAGCTCAGCGACCTTCGAGGCGACCCCGCGGGCCTCGTCGGCCTCGTTCGGATAGAGGGTCAGGACGACCGGGGCGCCGTCGGGGTTCTCGGTCAGGAGCGACTTCGGCTTGCGGCGGCGGTTGTGGTGGATCAGGTTGTCGGCAACGGCGAGGATGTTCTTGGTGCTTCGGTAGTTCCGCTCGAGCTTGACGACCTTGGCGCCCGGGAAGTCGTTCTCGAAGTCGAGGATATTATTCAGGTTAGCCCCGCGCCAACCGTAGATCGACTGGTCGGGGTCGCCGGTGACGCAAAGGTTGCGGTAGTCGGTCGAGAGGCCGCGGACGATCGCGTACTGAGCGACGTTCGTATCCTGGTATTCATCGACGAGGACATATTTGAACCGGGCGTCGAGCTGGGCGCGGACGTCCTTGTGCTCCTTGAGGATCGCGACCATGTGGACGAGCAGGTCGTCGAAGTCGACGGCCGACGACTCCTTGAGCCGCGTCTGGTACGCCGCGTAGACCTGGGCCGCGACGGTGGCGACGTGGTCGCCGCCGCGGCGGGCGAGCGCGGCGGGGCTCAGCAGGTCGTTCTTCGCCTTGCTGATGGCGGCGTCGACGCGCTCGGGCGTGACCGAAAGCTCGTCCAGGTTCATCCGCGCCATGGCGTCCTTGACGGCCCGGAGCCGGTCGCCCTGGTCGTAGATGGTGAAGCCGCGATCGAGGCCCACGAGCGGGGCGTAGGTCCTCAGCAATCGCGCGCAGAGGCTGTGGAACGTGCCGAGCCAGACGCCCGAGCCGGGCGCGATCGCCTCGACGCGGGCCTTCATCTCGCCGGCGGCCTTGTTGGTGAAGGTCAGGCCGAGGATGTTGCCGCCCTTGATCCCCTGCCGGAGCATGTAGGCGATCCGCCGGGTGATGACCCGGGTCTTCCCCGAGCCGGCGCCGGCGAGCACGAGCAGCGGGCCTTCGATGGTCGTCACGGCCTCGCGCTGGGCGGGCGTCAGGTCGGCGAGCAGATCCATGGGCGGTCGATTCCGGGTCCGTCCGAGTCGGGTGCGGGGGAGACCCCCAGTCTACCCGATGGTCCCCCCCTCTCGAAGGTGCGTCGGGAGATCGCGGGGCCGATTGGGTTCGTTTCGCCGGGGGTCAGGTCCGGGGTCCTGGCGCCGACCGAACCCGAGCGTGCAGGTAATGAGCGGCTTTGTGCGGCTTCGTTCACCTCCGAGGTGGGCTAACCCGGGCCAACCGGGCGCCCAGGCCGGACGACTCGTGGGCACGACCGACCACGCCTGGCAAGATCGCCAGGCCCGTTCCCTCCCGGCCTTTCCCGTTCACCCTCCCTCGCAAGGGTGCCACCGAGGGGGCGACAAGCCGGTGCGGAGGGCGTTTTCGTTCACGGCGGCGGCCGGACTCCCCTGGGCGGGGGGTCGTGCCGGATCTGGTTCCGGGCGTTGGATGCGAGCGGCTCGCAGCAGACAACCGGCCAGGGGGAGGCGCAGGGAGAGCCGGTCGGCGGGAACGACCCGGCCGTCGGAGAGTTCCAGCTCCAGGACGCAACCGTCGCCCCACCGCGTGGCCGAGACGGCGATCGCTTCGGCCTCGTCGTCGACGGCCACCGTCAAGCCGACCAGGCCGTAGCAGCAAAGGCGCCGGTTCTCCAGCTCTTCCGCGACGGTCACTGGAACCCCTCCCCGGACCGCCCCCTTTCGGGGCGGCGACTCACGATCGGCGCCCGACAGTCCAGGCCGGCCCGCGCGACTGGTCCCGGGCCGCGGAATCGTCCGTTCGCCGACTGGGCACCGGGTCGTGGATGGCCGCGACCTGGTCGATCCGCAACTCCGCTTCGCGGCCGCCGTTACAACGGGCCCGGAGCCGTAAGTCCGGGAGTCGACGCGGCTGCCGCGCGGGCCTGGTCCCGGCGCCGGGCGGAGATCCAGGGGCCACCCGATCCAGAGGGGACAGCATAGCAGCAGCGCCAGGAAGGCGAACGCCAGTCCCAGCGCATTCCAGACAGGTGACTCCTTCACCTTGTGCTCCGTTTCGTGGGAATCGGGTCCGGTCCAAGGCATGACCGTCGGCCGCGAGGGGGCATCGCGGCGGGCGGCATTCCAGCCCGACCAGCCAAGTAGTACGTAGAATCGCGCCCCAACGCTCCTAGGAAGCGCGGAATTCCCGCAGCAGCCGATTGCCCGGGAGCCCAGGGCGCCCGGGCGTTGGCCGTCGTCGGTCGCTGGATTAGACTGGAACGAGCCCGATCGACGCAGCGAGAAGGACCAGGCCCCCATGACGATCATCGGTATCGGCACCGACATCATCGAATGCCCGCGGATCGGCCGGATGATCGAGCAGCACGGCGAGCTGTTCCTCCGCCGGGTCTACACCGAGCGGGAGATCCGCTACTGCCAGGCCCGCAAGCATGCGATCGAGCACTTCGCCGGGCGGTGGGCGGCAAAGGAGGCGATCCTCAAGGCGATCGGGACCGGGTGGACCCGCGGGATCGCCTGGACCGACCTGGAGGTCCGCAACCAGCCCGGCGGCGCGCCGCAAGGTGCTCGTCTGCGGCGAGGCGAAACGGGCGGCCGTCGAGCGGGGGATCGGCAACATCCTGATCTCGATCTCGCACTGCCGGACGTACGCCACGGCCTATGCCCTGGCCCTCGGACGGGGGGCGGGCAATGGGAGCGGCGAGATGAAGCTCGAGGAGGGTGAGGGGTCGACGGAGGAGTGATCGCCGGCAGGAACGGCGGAGCCGCCGGCATCACCACGCGAGCAGGGCCAGGATCAGCCAGGCCGCCGGCCACGTGACGAGCACGAGCCGCGCGGCCCGCTTCGTCCAGCGCGGGGGCGTGGCCCGGGCCTTGCGGCGGCCGAGGGCCCAGCAGGCGCCCAGGACGAGACCGATGACGGCCTGGCCCGTCGCGGTGCCGCCCCAGATCGCTCGGCCGACAATCCACGTCTCGCCGCGCCCGACCGAGGGGACGATGAACAGGGCGATGAGGAGGAAATAGCCCCCAATCGCCAGCCAGGCCAGCTCCTCGGTCGCGTAGCGTGACGGCGGGTCGGTCGTCGGCACCGCGGGCGGCGGGGCCGGGCCCCGGCCGTCGAGCAGGAGGACGAACGGCCCGCTCAGCGCCAGGCCGAGCCAAAGATAGAACGTCCCGAGCTCGATCGCCATGGCCAGGCCGCGCGGATCGATCACGGCCAGGAACGAACGAATCAGGAACCCGGCCAGCCCGTAGCCGACGACGAGGCCGACGAGCTCCCGGATTCGGAAGCCGCGGCGGCGGGCGATGAGGCGTCGAGGTCCGGCATCGCGGGCTCCCCCGGCGAGCTATTGCGTCGACCACCATCCCCAGCCCGAACTGGAGCGGCCAGAGCACCGCCACGGCGCGGCCGATCCGGCCCGTCCACGAGACCGGTCCCGCCGGGGTTGGCCGCGCGACGCCAACTGCGTCGGTCGGCTCGATCCGCGGGAACGACTTCCAGAGCCGCGTCAGGGCGGGGATCGTGGCCGCGGCCAGGGCGACGAACAGGAAAGCGGAATAGACGGCGCCGGTCCCGTCGGGCAGGCCGCCCAGCGCCGAGCGGACCAGGGCCGCGACGACCCACGGCAGCCCGAAGCCCGAGCCAGAGCCAGTCGTAAGGGCCGGGATAGCCCTCGGGCCGCCGGCTGAACCTGCGGACGAGGAAGACGAACGGCCCGGCCGCCGTCAGGGCGAGCCAGGCGAAGGCGGGCACGAGCAGGGTCCAACCGACCAGGGTCAGGCCGGCGATGTCCTCCTCGAAGTCGCGGAAATGCACGGATGCAACCGCCGCCCCGGTGACGAGCGCGGTGACGTCGAGCATCGTCAGGCCGCCGGCCCGGTTCGCCGGTCCCGACGTCCCGGCCGATGTTTCCGCGATCGCGCGGACGTCCGGCATATTTGTTGCCCTCTTGTTCTTCTCCTTATAATACCGGACGGGCCGCGACGATGTCTCCCTTGAGGGGACGTCGACGGCATCACGGCCGGGCGGAGGCGCCCGGCGGACTCGAAGCGGGAGCGTCGCCGGTCATGGCCTTGCCCAAAGTCGTCATCGTCGGCCGGCCGAACGTCGGCAAGTCGTCGCTCTTCAACTGGCTCGCCGGGCGGCGGATCGCCATCGTCGACGACGTCTCGGGCGTCACCCGCGACCGCGTCTGCACGCTCTGCGCCGATCGGCGACGGGCCCGAGGCCCGCTTCTTCGAGCTGGTCGACACCGGCGGCGTCGGCATCGTCGACCGCGACGACCTCTCGAGCCGACGTCGAGCGCCAGATCGACGTCGCCATGCACGAGGCCGTCCGTCATCCTCTTCGTCGTCGACGTCCGCGACGGCCGGATGCCGCTCGACGAGGAGGTCGCCAACCGGCTCCGCTACCTGAACACGCCCGTCATCCTCGTCATTAATAAGGCCGACACCGAGCAGTTCGACACCCGGCGACGACGACTTCTACAAGCTCGGCCGCGGCAAGCCGATCTACGTCTCGGTCCACCAGAACCGGAACAAGAACCAGCTCCTCAAGCTCGATCGCCGAGCGCCTGCCCGACGCCGACACGTTCAAGCCGGCCGACGCGGCGATGAAGATCGCGGTCGTCGGCCGGCCGAACACCGGCAAGTCGACGTTCATCAACACCCTGGCCCAGGCCGAGCGGATGATCGTCTCCGAGCGGCCCGGCACGACCCGCGACTCGGTCGACGTCCGCGTTCGAGCTCGACGGCCTGCCGTTCGTGGCGATCGACACGGCCGGCGTGAAGCGGAAGGCGAAGATCAAGGACGACCTGGAGTTCTACTCGATCCACCGCGCCGAGCGGTCGATCCGCCGGGCCGACGTGGTCCTGCTGTTCATCGACCCGACGCAGGGGATCAGCAAGCTCGACAAGCAGCTCGCCGACTACATCGCCAAGCAGTACAAGCCCTGCATCTTCGTCGTCAACAAGTGGGACCTGATCGCCACCGACCCCGACGCCGACATGCGGGGCTCGATGAAGAAGTTCGCCGACGGCGTCCAGCACGCCTTCCGGAACATGTCGTACATGCCGCTGGCGTTCATCACGGCGCAAGACGGGCAAGAACGTCAAGGCGCTGCTCAACCTCGCGCAGTCGATGTTCAAGCAGGCGAACAAGCGGATCGGCACCGTCGGCGCTGAACAAGGTGCTCCGCCAGGCCGTCGAGGCGCACCCGCCGTCGTCGCGCGAGAGCGGACGCCGCGGATCTACTACGCGACCCAGGTCGGCGTCGCCCCGCCGACGATCGTCCTGTTCGTGAACAGCCCCGTCGCTCTTCGAGCCGACCTATCAGCGCTACCTGCTGAACGTCTTCCGCGAGAAGCTGCCGTTCCACGACATCCCGATCAAGCTCTACCTCCGCGCCCGGAGCCAGTCGGACCCCAACGCCCCGCGCGCGGCGATCGGCGACGAGATGGCCGACTCGGGCCCGTCGGTCGACGCCGGGACCGACGAGTACGAGGCCTTCGGCCACGCCCCCGACCGGCACGAGATCGACGCCCTGCTCTCGGACGAGCCGCCGTCGAGCTTCGAGCACCGGAGCGCGGTCAGTCGCTCGCCGGGGGATTCGGGCATCAACGAGCTGCTCTCGGGCATCGAGTAGGCGGCTTCGATTGTCGTGGGAGGGGGCGTGGCGAGCGTCCAGGGCGCCGGCTATGATCGGCGGTCAATCCCCCCTGCCCTGGAGACGAACCGATGTCCTCGCTCCGCCGCCGCGAGTTCCTCGCTGCGCCGCGCTCGGCCCCGCTCGGCTTCGCCGCGGCCGCCCGGGCCATCGACCCGATCGCGCCGGACGCGGCCGAGCCACCTCAAGCTCTCGATCGCGGCCTACTCCTACCGCGACTCGCTGCTGCCCAAGGGCAAGCCGCCGACGATGGACCTGTTCGGCTTCTGCGACCTCGCGGCCGACATGGGCCTCGACGGCGTCGAGCTGACCTCGTACTACTTCCCGCCCGACGTCAAGCCCGCGTACTTCCACCGGCTCAAGCAGTACGCCTTCAACCTCGGCCTCGACGTCTCGGGCACGTCCGTCGGCAACAACTTCTGCGTCGCCCCCGGCCCCGAGCGCGACAAGCAGCTCAAGCTCGTCCGGACCTGGGTCGACAACGCGGCCGAGCTCGACGCCCCGGTCATCCGGATCTTCGCCGGCATCGAAGCCGAAGGACGACACCGAGGACGAGGCCGTCGCCCGCGCGATCGAGTGCATCAAGGCGTCGCTGCCCTACGCGATCGAGAAGGGCGTGACGCCTCGCCCTCGAGAACCACGGCGGGATCATGGCCACGCCCGACCAGATGCTCCGGCTGGTCAAGGCGATCGACTCGCCCAACTTCGGCGTGAACCTCGACACCGGCAACTTCCACTCGCGACGACCCGTACGCCGACCTCGCCAGGGTCGCCCCGTACGCGGTCAACGTCCAGGTGAAGACCGAGATCAGCCGGCCGGGCAAGCCCGCAGGAGGAGGCCGACCTCTCGAAGGAGATCGGCATCCTCCGCGACGCGAAGTATTCGGGCTACGTCGTCCTGGAGTACGAGGCGAAGGAAGACCCGTTCACGGCGATCCCGCGGCACATCAAGACGCTGCGGTCGCTGATCGGCTGATGCCGGGGGCGTTCGGGGTTTCGCAAACGCCCCCACGGCCTCGATCAATTGCTCGGCCGCCGCCTTCCCCGCGCCGTGAGGGGCCACCTTCGCGGCCTCGCGCGCCGCGTCCAGGCTCTCCTGGGCACGGCCCGCGTCGGCCTCGAGGACGGCCAGGCCGTACAGGGCCTCGAACAGCTTCGGATCGGCCGCGATCGCCGCGCGGTACGCCGTCCGCGCCCCGTCGAAATCGCCGTCCGCCAGCCGCGCCGCACCGATCCGCGCCTGCCGGACGGACTCGCTCGGGGCCCCCTTGGCCTCCGACCACAAGCCGGCCGCACGCTCGGGCTCGCCCAGGTGCAGGCGGATCGTCGCGATCCGGTCCCAGATCTCCCACGGGCGGTTGTCGGGCGGATAGGCCGATTCGAGCAGCTCGGCGGCCTCGACGACGCGGCCGTGCTCGGAGAGGGCGCCGAGCAGGGCATGCAGCTCGCTGAGGTTCGACCACCTGAGCGAGGCCGGGGGGTCGCCGAGCTTCCGGACGACCTCCGGCCGAAGCGCCCGGGCCTGCTCCTGCGACCTCCGCTCGTGCTCCTGCGCCAGCGGCAAGGCAAGAAGCCCGTCGAGCAGCGCAAGAGCGGGCTCGTACATCCCGCGCTGGTATTCCAGGCCGATGAGCGTCGAGCGGACGTTGGCGTCCTTTGGTGAGCGTTCGAGCGCCTTGCGCAAGTCGGCCGACGCCCGGACGGTCGAGAGGTCGAGCACGGGGTCGAACGGCATCCGGAACCGGGGGATCGGCTCGCCGCCGGTCGGGTCGCGGTAGGCCTCGATCATCCCGGCCCATTTCCAGCCGTCGCCCGAGCGGGGGTCGAGCCGCTGCACGGCGCGGGCGTGGTCGAGCCCGGCCCAGACGAGCTTGCGGGCCAGCGCGAACGCCCCCGGCCTCGACGTGCCGGGCGTGATCAGGTTGTGGATCAGGTTCCAGCACGTCTTGGCGAGCATCCGCTCGGCCGTCGCGTCGGTCGGGTCAGGACGGGTCGAGCGCGCGAAGTGCCAGGCGCCGAAGTCGAACACGTGCGACGCGGCCGCGCCCGAATAGCTCTCGTGGACGAAAGCGCGGCCACCGGATCGAACCAGACGCAGCGATAGCGCGGCGAGCTGAGCATCGTCGCCGTCACGTCCGACATCAGGGCCTGGACGTTGTCGGTGAGCACGAGCGGCCGGCCCATCCGCTCGAGCTCGTCCTCCCATCCGTCGCTATTGTGGGCGATCTTGCCCTGGAGGTCGGTGTACGCCTTGAAGAGCTCGGGCCCGATAACCTCGAGACGGGCGTCGGCGTAGGTCTTCCGGTCGGGCGCGTACTTGTATTCATAGAGGGCGGCGTGGCCGTTGTGGAAACAGACCGATCGGTCGGGCATGCCGGGCCGGCCGGCCATGGAGACGGCCGCGTGCGGGAACCAGTGCCGCTCCTCGCCCAGGCCGACGGTCCGGCCCTCGCCCTCCCACGCGTAGAGGGCGCCGGTGGCCGTCGCGACGAAGAGCGCGGCCGTCGCGCCGAAGGCCAATCCTCGCCCGATCCCGGCGCGGGCCGGCCGTGCCCCGCTCGGCCCGCCGTCGCGCGACCTCGGCGGCCCACTCGGCGAAGTTCCAGGCGGTGATCGTCCCAACGACCGCCGCGAACTGGTGGCTGTTCCGCGTGGCCTTGAAGCTCAGGGCCGTGAAGGCGGCGAAGAGCAGCAGCCGGAAGACGCTCGGCCTCGCGAACCCGGGCGAGGCGGGCTCGGGCTTCTTCCGCTTCCGCTTCTTCGGCGGCGGGGCCGCCGGCTCCGGCTCGCGGGCCATCCTACGAACGACTCGCCAGCCGATCGGCACGACGAAGCTCAGCACGCCGAGGACGATCGTCGCCAGGTGGATCAGGAGCGGCACGTTCGCGAGGCCGGCCTTGCGGGCGAAGCTCAGCAGCGGGTCGAGCTCGCCGATCGTCTCGAAGATCGGGTTGCCCATCGTCGCCGCGAGCTGGAGCGGGTACAGCGCCCCGGCGATCCCGTACGGATTGACCAGGCAGACCAGGCCCGTCAGGCCCGTCGCCGACGAGGATCGTCGTCCACCACCGGCGTCGTCCCCTCTCGAATGCTCCGGGTCGCGTCGCCGCGTCGACGAGCGCGAAGGCCAGCACGACCGGCCCGAGGATGAACAGCCCCTGCGAGTTCACCCACGCCAGTTGCACGACCGGCAGCAGGAACGCCAGCCACGGCCGCTCGTCGACCCGGAAGAGGATCGCCAGGAACGCCGCCAGGTAGAGCAACGTCAGCGTCTCGGGCCGGATGTACATCCGCCCCGCCAGCACGAGCAGGGCCGGCAGCCAGGCGAGGACCATGACCCACGTCGGCCAGTCCCGCTTCTTCGCCGAGATCAGGAGCCAGACGGCCAGGGCCGTCACGGCGCACTTGGCGAGGTTCAGCCCGGGGATGGCGATCCGCTCATATCCGTAGCTCAGCAAGATTTGGAAGAGCCAGTGCAGGTCGACCCAGCGGTGCCCCTCGGCGCCGAAGGTGTAGGTGTCGACCCGCGGGACCAGGCCGGTCTGGCGGATCAGGTCGCCCGTGCGGAGGTGCCACCAGAAGTCGGTGTCCTTGAGCGGAAACACGCCCAGGAGGGCGACCAGCGCCAGGAAGGCGGCGACGAGCCCTGCGTCCGCGAGCCGGCCGAGCCCGGGCGCGGCGGGCTGGGCGGACGGGGCGGGGCGGGACTTCTCCTTCGGGGCCTCGACGGCCTTGGACATCGGCGCGCGGCTCCATGATCCTGACGGGCGCTCCCACCACTTAAGTCTAGCGGACCCGGCTTCGCGCGGTCGAGCCTGGGGACCGCGGTCGTGCCGCGGGTCGACTCGAGCGACGGCACCAGGCCCGTCCCTCGCGAGCCCGCCCCGCGGCGACCGGGACGCGGGGATTGGCTTCGGTCGGCGCGGGAATGTGGTCGGATGGACCGGCCGCCGGGCCGTCGTCCCGCACGGGACCGCACGGAGGTGAACGAAAGGCGTACGCTCGGGTTCGCTCGGCGCCGGGTCCCGGGTTCGCCCGCCAATTGCTGCGCGGCGAGGGGGCTGATACGCTCGGCTCGTTCGGAACCGGCCTGATTCCAACCCGAGGAGAACGACCGATGACGCACCGCACCCTGCTGGGCCTCGGCCTGGCCGTGGCCCTGGCCGTCCCGAGCTTCGCCCGCGCGGCCGACGAGCTGAAGGTCGGCGACCCGGCGCCCGAGTTCTCGATGAAGGGCTCCGACGGCAAGACGTACGCCCTCTCCGACTTCAAGGGCAAGAAGGCCGTCGTCCTCGCGTGGTTCCCCAAGGCCTTTACCGGCGGCTGCACGGCCGAGTGCAAGTCGTTCAAGGAGAAGCGGCGACGCGCTCAAGGGCATGGACGTCGCCTACTTCACCGCGAGCATCGACAAGGTCGAGGACAACACCAAGTTCGGCGAGTCGCTCAGCGTCGACTACCCGATCCTCAGCGACCCGGACAAGACGGTCGCCAACGCCTACGGCGTCATTAACCCCCAGCGCGGGTTCGCGAACCGCTGGACGTTCTACATCGACAAGGACGGGAAGATCGCGGCGATCGACAAGAAGGTGAAGACGGCCTCGGCGGCGCCGGACGTGGCGATGAAGTTGAAGGAGCTGGGGATCGCGAATAAGAAGTAGTGACGCAAGCGGCGCTAGGGCCGGCTTGCGCGGTCCTACACAGACTCGAGGGGAGCCAGGATGCAGGCCATTGCGGTCATCGCCCTCTGCATCGCCGCCTCAGTGGTCTACGGCATCCTCCACGACCAGGTGACGGCCCGCGTCTGCGTCGAGTACTTCACGATCGGTCACCCGCCGATCTTCGACACGGAGTCTCCCACGCTCCTCGCCTTCGGCTGGGGCATCATCGCAACCTGGTGGGTGGGACTGGGGCTGGGCATCCCGCTGGCGATCGCCGCTCGGGCCGGCGCGAGGCCGAAGCGAGGCGCGCCGTCGATCGTACGGCCGATCGCAATGCTGCTGCTCGTGATGGCGGCGTGTGCCCTGCTCGCGGGGACGGCGGGATTCCTTCTGGCACAGAGCGGCGCGGTCTACCTAATGGAGCCGATGGCCTCGCTCATCCCTCGCGAACGACACGCGCGGTTCCTGGCCGATCTGTGGGCGCACTCGGCGAGCTACCTCGTCGGGTTCGTCGGGGGGATCGCGGTCATCGTGCAAGTCTGGAGGTCGCGCCGAGGCATGCCAGCGCCTACCGCTGCTTCACCGCCCACCGCGTCTTGAGCTCCCCCAGGATCTTCCAGAACAGCCGCGAGTGCATCCGGCCCGGCACGCGGCCGCAGCCGGCGGCGTCGAACGACTCGTACTCGGTGTATTCGAGGTGGTGGGCGACCTCGTGCAGGTAGGTGTCGAACAGCTCGTCGAGCGGCCGCCGGCCGAGCTCGGTGTCGTGGGTGTAGACGCGGACGAGCCGCTTGTGGCGGTAGTAATTGCCGAGCACGCGGTTCGTCGGGCGGGTGTTGAACTCGTCGTAGAAGCCGACCTGACAGGTGTGGACGCGCTCCAGCCTCATGCGAAAGAGCTGGGGCAGCGCCGAGATCGGCGGCTCGAAACTCTGCGGGTCGGGGGGGCGGTAGCGGACGGCGCCGGGGAGGACCGGGCCGACCCAGCGCTCGACCTCGAGCCGGCCGCCGACGCGCCGGACCTGCTCGGCCAGGCAGGCGAGGTCGAACTCGTGGGGGTCGATGAGCTGGCGGCCGCCGTTGGCGTGGATCAGCCAGTATCGCTCGACAGGGCTGGAATAGTGGTCGTCGCTCACGGTTCGATCCGCTCGCCGTGGGGGTGGCCGGTCAGTACGTCGCCCGGCCGCCGCTGATGTCGTAGCACTGGCCGGTGCAGAAGCTCGACTCGCGGCTGGCCAGGTAGTGCACCAGCGCGGCGACCTCCTCGATCGTCCCGGTCCGGCCCATCGGGATCTTGCCGATCATATAATCGACCGTCGCCGGTGCAACCCCGTCGAGGATCGCCGTCCGGATGACCGCCGGCGCGATCGCGTTGACGGTCACGTCGCCCTTTCCTGCTAATTCCTTGCCGAGCGACTTCGTCATCGCGATCAGCGCGGCCTTCGACGCCGAGTAGGGCAGCAGGGTCGGGTTCCCCTCCTTGCCCGCCACCGACGCGACGTTGACGATCCTGCCGAATCCGCGGGCGAGCATCCCCGGCACGACCGCGCGACACGTCAGGAACGGGCCCAGCGCGTTGACGTCCATCACCGCCCGGAATTCGTCGGCCGAGAGGTTCCAGCTCAGGTCGGTCCGGCCGGTGATGCCCGCGTTGTTGACCAGGATTGTCAACGGACCCAGGTCCTTTTCGACACGCGCGACGGCTGCGGCGACGTCGGCCTCGGACCGGACGTCGCCGGCGACGCCGAGGCCGCCGAGCTCGCTGGCGACCGACTCGGCCGAGTGGAGATCGGCGTCGAGCACAGCGACGCGCGCCCCGCCCGCGCGAGCCTCGCGGCGATGCCCGCGCCGATGCCGCGCCCGGCCCCCGTGACCAGGGCGACGCCGCCCGTCAGGTCGAAGAATCCCGGCATATCTGGACCCTGCACCCGCGCGACCCCGAGAATCCCGCACAGAACTTACCGCGCCTGGTTCGGCCTCGCCACGGGAACCTTCATCCAGTCTTCGTTTTGGCCCCGGCCGCCCGGCAGTATCGCGGATTCGTCGCCCGCAGACCCGAGCGTTGTCGCACCGCCACGCCACTTGCGAAATCCCCCCGCCGCACCGACAATGACCCTCATCCAACCTTGCAACGATCGCTTCCGTCCCTTTCGATGACGCGCCGGGGAGCGGCCCATGATGCGGATGGTCCGGAGACTGGCGGTGGCGGCGCTCGTCGCGGCCTCGGGCTTGGGGCTGATGCTGGCCTCGTCCGGGGCGAGCCGGGCGCTGGGGCAGGAGCCGAAGACGTCGACCAAGAAGAAGACCAAGACCGCCAGGAAGGCCCCGGCGAAGCCCGCCATGGCCGAGACGCCGGCGCCTGCGGCGGACGGCGGCGGGCTGAAGTTCTCGAGGGACATCGCCCCGATCCTGGTCGCCAACTGCACGCGCTGCCACAGCCCCGAGACGAACCAGTTCAAGCGGAGCGGCCTGAGCATCGCGACGTTCGACTCGCTGATGAAGGGCGGGAAGTCGGGCCAGGACATCGTCGGCGGCAAGCCCGAGGAGAGTACGCTCGTCCACCGGATCAACGGCGAGGAAGGCGCCCGGATGCCGCCCGGCCAGAACCCTCTGGGCGAGGGGGCGATCGCCAAGATCACCCAGTGGGTCAAGGAGGGCGCGCGGCTCGACGCGGGCGTCGACGCGAGCACCCCGCTGGCCAAGTACGCGGCCTCGCCCGAGGACGTCCGCAAGGCCGAGCTCGCCAAGCTCCCGGCCTCGGAGCGCGACAAGAAGACCGAGGCCGTCGCGCTCGAACGCCTCAAGAAGGCCGACCCGAACGCGAAGCCCGAGATGACGGCCAGCGCCCACTTCCTGCTCTTCGCCGAGATGCCCAAGGAGCGCGCGACGAACCTGCTGAAGACGATGGAGGCCCAGTACGGCCGGATCGCCCGCCTGCTCGCCGGGACGAAGGGGCTGCCGGGTCCGGAGAAGGTCGGCCTGTACGTCTTCAAGGAGAAGAAGGGATATACGGAGTTCGTCCGCACGGTCGAGAACCAGGACGTCGAGGCCGGCGACGAGGCGAGGTCGAAGCTGAACGTTGAGTCGCCCTACGTCCTCGCGATCGACCCGCTCGCCGGCGGTCCCGAGGCGCCGGCGTCGACGGCGAAGAAGTCGACGCGGACGAAGAAGGGATCGTCCCTGGACGACGCCCCGGGGGGCGCCGAGCGGACGCTCGCCGGCCTGCTCACTGAACAGCTCGCCTCGGGCGCGCTGGCCCAGGCGGGCAAGCCGCCGCGGTGGGTGACGATGGGCGTCGGGGCGCTGATCGCGTCGTCGGTCGAGCGGAACAGCCCCTATTACCGCAAGCTCCGCTCCGAGGCGTACGACCAGTGGTCGCAGGGCTGGGTCCCCAAGGCGACCGAGGCCCTCGGCGACCAGACCAAGCCCGAGGCCGTCCGCGCCGTCGGCTTCGCGATCGCCGAGTGGATCTCGACCGCCGCGCCCGACGCCCTGCCCTACTTCCTCAAGGGGATGCTCGAGGGTGGCGAGAAGCTCGACGACGTGATCGCCCAGTGCCTCCAGGGCAACCGAGAGCAATTCCTCGCCGGAAGCGGCGAGTTCGTCGGCACGAATTACGGCCGGGGCCGCTGACGATGGCCGATGACCTCACTGTCGAGAACGCCGGCGACTACTTCGTCCCCGCCGGCGCCGGCTCGCGCCACGACATTTTCCCGGGCGTCTCGATCACGACGACCGCGGGACGCGGGATGCTCTTCGCGGTCGTCAATCTGGATCCCGGCTCCGTCGTCGCGCCCCACTCGCACCACCACGAGCAGATGGGAATTCTGATCTCAGGACGTCTGGAATTCACGATCGGCGATGTGACGCGCGTCGTGGGTCCGGGGGACATCTGGCGCATCCCGGGAGGCGTGGTTCATACGGTCCGGGCGATCGATGGGCCGGCGGTGGCGCTGGATGTGTTTCATCCGATCCGGGACGATTATCTCTGATCGCCCGGGCTTCACCGTTTCCCGGTTTTCGCGAGCGCGTCGACGACTTCCTTCGCCGACGACCGCCCTCCGTGCGTCTTGCTCACCTTCGCGAAGCGGACCATCCCATCGCGGTCGATCACGAAGGTCGACGGATACGCCGTCTCCTTGGGGGCGTCCCAGCGGAGGCCATAGCGGTTCGTGAAGGTGTAGTCGGGGTCGAGCAACAGCGTGAAGCCGTCGGGCAGGGTCTTGCCTTTGAGGAACTCGTCGGCCCGCTTGGCGAGGTCGTCGGCGGGGCCCGGGTAGACCATCACCACGCGGGCGCCCGTGGCGCGGATTGCATTGGCCTGGGCGGAGAACTCGGCGACCTGCCGCGTGCAGAGCGGGCATTGATAGCCCGGGTAGCCCCGGAGCACGACGAGGACGACCGGGCCCTTCGCGAGCTGGTCGTGGAGCGAGACCGTCTCACCGCCGAGCGAAGGCAAGGAGAAGTCTGCGGCCTTATCGCCGGCCCGCGGGGCGTCGGCGGCCGAGGCCGCGGTTGCGAGGAGGAGGAGGCCGGAGACGCCCAGCGTCGCGAGTCGAGGAATCATCGGTAGTCTCCCTGGTGATATCCCTGGAACGATCGATCAGAGCCCGGCGTACCAGTCGTAGCCCCGCTCGGCCCAGTAGTCGCGCGGGACGGTCGGCGGTGAATCGGATCGTGCCGATCCGCTTGATGTTCTTGATCCCGTACTTGACGGGGATGGCCAGGCGGAGCGGGGCGCCGTGCTCGGGGGTCAGCGGGGCGCCGTTCATCGCGTCGCAGAGGAGGGTCTGCGGGTGGAGCGCGGCGGCGATGTCGAGGCCGACGTAATACTCGCCGTCGGGCGTCTCGAGCGCGACGTACGGCAGCGGGTCGTCGGTCCCGCGGCCGCTCCGGGTGGCCAGTCCGGTCATGGCGGCGAGGTCGGCGAGGCGGACGCCCGACCAGCGCGACGACCTCGCTCCAGCCCTCGACGCATTTCAGCTCGTTCGTGCTCTCGACGCGCGGCAGGCGCCGGAGGTCGTCCGAGGTCAGCGACCGCTCGCCCGCGGGGCCGATGACACGGAGCCGCCACGAAGCCTCGTCGAACGGCCCCGTCCAGGCCGATGTCACCGTTGGCCCTCGGCTCGCGGGCCGATGACGCGGGGAACTCGCGGGCGAGGTGTTGCCGACCGAAGAGGGAACTCCAGATCCGCTCGTTGGCCCGGAGCGCCGAGCGGAATGGCCACGGGAGGCCGTCGACGAGGCTGCGCGACGTCATCCAGGCCAGCCCGCCGACCCCGGCGGCCACCGCTGCGCCGGCCACCGCGAAGCCTCGGCGCGTCACGCGACGGAGGTCGCGCACCTCGACCTTCCGCGCCATTCCTACCCGGTGAGGACGCGCCCATCGGCTGCCTCCTTCGCGACCGGCTCGACCTCGACGCCGATGACCATCGCTCGGAAATTGTTCCACCCCGCGCGGACGACCTGGGCAATGTGGACGACGAAGAAGAGCACATACCCGATCGTCAGCGCGAAGTGCTCGCGCGCGCGCCGCTGGGTAGCCGCCGAGGAGGGACGCGAGCCATCCGAGCTGGACCGGCTTGTAGATCGCGAGGCCCGTCAGCAGCGAGCCCGCTCCCATCACGACGACGCCCGTGTAGGCGATCCGCTGCGCGTGGTTGAACTTCCCCGGCGGGAGCGGCTCCTTGCGGATTCCCAGGTCGTGGAGCACGACCTGCCAGGCCCCGGCGATCGAGGCCGGCGTCGGCACGAGCGCTCGCCACTCGCCGCTCCAGAGCGTGTAGCCGACGTAGAGCAGGCCGTTGAGCGCGAAGACCCACATGAAGGTGAAATGCCAGGCCATCCCCTCGGCCAGGCGGTGGTCGATCCGGATCGGCGAGCTCCGATAGAACCAGTCCGGGAAGAACTGGACGAGCGTGACGCCGAACACGTCGACCCGGTAGACGCCGTTCGCCCAGTAAATGAACAGGCCGCTGACGATCATGATCGCCAGCACCGGCGCATTGAGCCAGTGGAAGAGCCGGGTCGGCAGCGAGTGCTTGCGTCGGATCCGCACGATCATCCTCCGCGCCAGAGAGTCGAGCCCGGGCCGCGGCGAGCCGGCGCGTCACCTCGACATTACTTGGGCGGCTCCATCTTGCCCGCCGGCCCTTCCATCTTGCCCATCGGGCCTTCCATCTTGCCGGTCTCTTTTGCCGGCTCCATCTTTCCCATCGGCCCGCTCATCTTGCCCATATCCCCGCCGGGCGGCGGAGGCGACGACCCAGGCTCCGTTTGGCCGCAGCCGACCGCGGCCGATCGCCAATGCCACCGACACGATCGACGCCGGCGAAACGAGGCATCATGCGCATGCTGAAGACTCCGAATGGGTTCGGGATCGGCCCGAGGTGTGACGCCCGTCACCCTGCTGCGAGCCTTCTTCCTACTAGTAGGTAGAGGACGTTCGGTATGGAAGGATCATTCGATCGCCCGCGTCGAATTTCAAGCCACGGCCTGGGGCTCGGCCCGGAGGCCGGCCAGGAAGATCGCGGTGGCGGACCGGAACCGAGACGCGGGCGCCGCGAGGGTCCGGGCCAGGAGCATGGCCCCCTCCAGCGAGGCGAAGCAGGGCCCGGGCCTGCTCCTTCGGTGCCGCGTCGGCGCGGAAGCATCCGGACGTCTGCCCGTCGCGGAGGACTCCCGTGAGCCAGGCCTCGTGGTCGCGGAGCGCGTGGGCCAGGGCGCCGCGGGCAGCCGCGGGGAGCGTCACCTGGCCCGCGGCAAGCATCCCGCAGAGGCACATCCGCCGCCCGTCGGCGAGGGTCGCCTCGAATAGCCTGACGTAGGCGTCGAGCCGCCGATCGGGCCTCGCCTCGCGCCGGTCGATCTCGGCCAGCGCGGCGCGGCAGTCAGAGCGAAAGCGGTCGACGAGGGCGACGGCCAGGTCGCCCTTGGTCGCGAAGTGGTGGTGGATGCTCGCCTTGCGGATGCCGACGGCCTCGGCGACGTCGGCGTAGCTGAAGCCGTCGTATCCGCGGGTCTCGACGAGCCGCTGGGCGACGTCCAGGATCTTCTCACGCATGCCGCCGTTCGGTTCCATGGATCCCATCGTATCCGATCGAGTGCCGTGGCGGAATGCGTTCGGCTCAGTCGTTGCAGGGGCCTGAGGGGACGGCTATCTTCCTCTGATCATCCCTCCGATCTAAACGATGAGCAAGGCGATACGATGGGCCGCGTGGTCGTCCTGGGCGCCAGCACGACGGACATGAACATCCGCCTGCCCCGCCTGCCGAAGGCCGGGCAGACGCTGCTCGGCGAGTTCTTCAACGGGCCCGGCGGCAAGGGGGCGAACCAGGCCGTCGCGGCGAGGCGGGCCGGCGCCGACGTCGTCTTCCTCACGGCGTTCGGCGACGATGCGTTCGCGCCGGCGATCCGCAAGCATGATGAAGAGGAAGGCATCGACCTGACGTATGCGAAGACCGTCCCCGGCGCGACTTCCGGCGTTGCCCTCATCTTCATCGCCGAGGACGGCGAGAACCTGATCGGCATCGCCATGGGTGCCAATGCCCACCTGAAGCCCGAGGACATCGACACCCTGCCCGAGAGCCTCTTCGACCCGTCGGGAGTGCTGCTCGCAAGCCTCGAAGTGCCGATCGAGACGGTCGTGCGGGCCGTCGAGCGAGCCCACGCCCGCGGGATGACCGTCGTCGTGAATCCGGCCCCTGGCGATGTTCGGCTCGCGACGCTCGGGGCGCTTGCCGAGGATCGACGTCCTGACGCCCAACGAGAGCGAGGCCGAGGTCCTGACCGGCCTCCACCTGGACGACCCCGCGGCCGCGGCCGACGCCTTGCGGGCGCAGGGCGTGAAGGCCGTCGTCATGACGCTCGGCGGCAAGGGATGTCTCGTGGTCGACGACGAGGGCAGGACGGCGATCCCCGCGCGAAAGGTCGAGGTCGTCGACACCGTCGGCGCCGGCGATGCCTTCAGCGCGGCGCTGGCCGTGGCCCTGTCCGAGGGCCGGCCGCTCCGCGAGGCCGCCGCCTGGGCCGTGGCCGCCGCGGCCATCGCCGTCACGAAGCCGGGGGCACAGGGGGCCTTGCCGACCCGCGAGGCGATCGACGGGCTGGCCTCGCGCCGCTAGTTCGCGGCGGGGCGGGCGGGTATCCTCGTCTCAGCCGGAGACTACGCCGAGAGGAGATGCCCATGCCCGCGCGTCTCGCATTCATTGCTCTTTTTATCGCTCTCATGAACAGCGAAGACCTCGCCGCCGCCGACCGCCCCACGGGGCCGATCCACAAGACTCGGTCGGCCGTCATGGCCAGGCATGGGATGGCGGCGACGAGCCAGCCGCTCGCCACGGCGACGGCGATCCGCGTGCTACAGGACGGCGGCAACGCGATCGACGCCGCGATCGCCGCGAACGCCGTGCTCGGCCTGGTCGAGCCGACCTCGTGCGGGCTCGGTGGCGACCTGTTCGCGATCGTCTGGGATGCCAAGACGAAGAAGCTCTACGGACTGAACGCGAGCGGCCGCGCGCCGATGGCGGCGACAATCGAGCTCTATCGCTCGAAGGGGTACACGGACATCCCCACCAAGGGCCCGCTCTCATGGTCCGTCCCCGGCTGCGTGAGCGGTTGGGAGGCGCTCCGAAGCAAGTTCGGGACGAAGCCGTATTCCGACACGCTCTGCCTATGCGATCAAGTATGCCGACGAGGGCTTCCCGGTCAGCGAGATCATCGCCGCGGGCTGGCGGGGATCGGCCCGGAGCCTGTTGCGAGTGCCATCGGCCGCCGCGACGTGGTTCCCGAACGGTCAGGGGCCCGAAGGCCGGCGACGTCTTCAAGAATCCGCGGCTCGCCAGGACGCTCCGGATGATCGCGGAGGGCGGCGCCGACGCCTACTACAAGGGGGCCGATCGCCGACGCGATCGTCGCCTATTCGCAGTCGGTCGGCGGGCTGTTCTCGAAGGAGGATTTCGCGAGGCACACGGCGACCTGGGTCGACCCCGTCTCGACCAATTACCGGGGTTACGACGTCTGGGAGCTTCCGCCCAACGGCCAGGGGATCGCCGTGCTCCAGATGCTCAACCTGATGGAGCCATACGACCTCAAGGCGATGGGCCCGCAGTCGGCCGAATGGCTGCACATCCTGATCGAGGCGAAGAAGCTCGCGTACGAGGACCGGGCGAAGTACTACGCCGACCCCGAGTTCGTGAAGGTGCCGGTGAGCGAGTTGATTTCCAAGTCCTACGCGAAAACGCGGGGCAAGCTCCTCGACCCGAGCCACGCGACCGACCACCCGACTGCGGGCGAGCCGAAGCCGGCCGACACGATCTACATGACCGTGGTCGATGGCGACTTCAACGCCGTGAGCCTGATCCAGAGCAACTACGAGGGCTTCGGCTCGGACCACGCCGCGGGCGACCTCGGCTTCGGCCTCCAGAACCGTGGCTGCCTGTTCGCCCTCGACCCGAACCACGCGAACAGGCTCGAGCCCGGCAAGCGGCCGTTCCACACGATCATCCCGGCGTTCGTCACGAAGGACGGCAAGCCCTGGCTCTCGTTCGGCCTGATGGGCGGGGACATGCAGGCACAAGGACATGCGCAGGTCATCTCGGATATCGTCGACTTCGGCATGGACGTGCAGGAGGCGGCCGACGCGCCGCGGTTCTATCACCAGGGGTCGTCGACCCCGACCGGCCATCCGCGCGAAGGGTGGCGGGACGGTCGCGCTCGAGTCGGGCATCGGGCCCGAGGTCCGCCAGGCGCTCGAGGCGAAGGGGCACACGATCGTCAACCTCCGCGGCGGGGCATTCGGCGGCTACCAGGCGATCCGGATCGACACCGAGCGGGGCGTCCTGATCGGCGGGTCGGATCCGAGGAAGGACGGGGGGGCGATGGGGTATTGATGCCGGCCTCCGATCAACGGCCCGGCTTCGCCTCCAGGTCTTTCACTCGCGCCCGCAAGGCCTCGTTCTCGCGACGCAGGCTGTCCAGCTCTGCTTTCCACGGCTCGGGCGCCCCGTCGGGCGTTACGCCCGCGAGCCTAGACACTCTGTCCTCGAGCGAGGCCTGTCTAGCCGATAGTACCGCCGACCGGTCACGGGCCAGGATCAACTCCACGTTCAGTATCTGGAACCTCTTGAGCGTCAGAGCCTCGTGACGAAGGTGGAGGACCAGAGGCGCGAGGAGAAGCGCCAGGCCCGCGATCCCGAGCATGATCCGCCCGAGGGTCGAGCGGAACCGTCCGCCGGGGTGCCTGGTCTCGGACTCCCCCATCGGTCATCCTCCGCCCTCTGCCAGCCACCGGTCGAGCTGCGCCTCGTCGACGATCTCCACCTTCAGCGCCTTCGCCTTTTCCAGTTTACTGCCCGCCTCCTCGCCGGCCAGCAGGAAGCTCGTCGACCTTCGATACCGATCCCGAGACCTTCCCGCCCAGCCGCTTGATGTCGGCCTCGGCCTCGGCGCGGGAGCGCCTCGGCAGGGTGCCGGTCAGGACGATCGTCTTGCCCGCCAGAGGCAGATTCGAGGCGCCCAGGGTCGCGGGCTTGAACGGGACCGGCGCGACGCCGACGGAAGCAAGGTCGTCGAGTGCCTTCTGGTTATCATCGTCCTGGAAGTATTCGTGGACGCTCGCCGCGACGACCGGGCCGACTTCGGGCACGGCTTCAAGTTGCTCCAACGTCGCGGTCCGGATCGCGTCCAGCGTGCCGAACCGCTCGGCCAGGATCTCGGCCCCGCGGGTGCCGACGTGGCGGATCGCGAGGCCCGTCAGCAGCCGATCGAGCGAGCGCGTCTTGCTCGCCTCGAGGCCGTCGATCAGGTTCTGGGCCGACTTCTTGCCCATCCGTTCGAGATCGGCAAGTGTCGTGACGTCGAGCCGGTAGAGGTCGCCGAGGCTGCTTGACGAGGCCTTTGTCGACGAGCTGGTCGATCAGCTTATGCCCGAGCCCCTCGACGTCCATCGCGTCGCGGTGGGCGTACCAGCGGAGGCAGCTCCTTGAGCTGCTCGGGGCATTTCGAGGGCGGGTTGGTGCAGTCGGTAGTCGACCTCGCCCTCGACGCGCGCGGCCGGTGCGCCGCAGCTCGGGCAGACCGTGGGAAAGACGTAGGCCTCCTCGGTCCCGTCCCGTCCCGCGGTCTCGACGCGGACGACCTGGGGGATGATCTCGCCGGCCTTCTCGATGACGACCGTGTCGCCGACCCGGACGTCCTTCCGAGCGATCTCGTCGGCGTTGTGCAGCGTGGCCCGCTTGACGGTCGTGCCGGCGAGGACGACCGGGTCGAGCTCGGCCACCGGCGTCAGCTTGCCGGTCTTGCCGACCTGGACGGTGATGCCGCGGATCTTCGTGATCGCCTGCTCGGCCGCGTACTTGAACGCGATCATCCAGCGCGGGCTCTTGCTCCGCGTCCCGAGCCGGTCGCGCTGGCCGAGGTCGTCGACCTTGATGACGAGGCCGTCGGTCTGGAAGTCGAGCGTCGTGCCGCTTGGTCGCCCACGTCTCGGCGTGGGCGATCACGACGTCGATCGAGTCGAACCGCTGGTTGTAGGGCGAGACGGGGCACGCCGAACCGCTTCAGGTCCTCCAGGATCGACCAGTACGATCGGTGCTTCGATCCCCGCGACCTCGCCCAGCCCGTGCGCCACGAACCGCAGCCGGCGCTGGCGCAGAGCCTGGGGTCGAGCAGCTTGAGCGAGCCGGCGGTCGAGTTCCGCGGGTTCATGAACGGCGGCTCCTCGTTCGCGGCGCGGAGCTCGTTCAGGCGGACCAGTTCCGCGTTGGTCATGTAGACCTCGCCGCGGACTTCGAGCACGGGCGGGGGCGTGTCGGCCAATGAGAGCGGGATGCCCCGCACCGTCCGCAGGTTGTTGGTGATGTCGTCGCCCCGCTCGCCGTCGCCGCGGGTGGCGCCCTGGACGAAGGCCCCGTCCTCGTAGCGGAGCGAGACGGCGACGCCGTCGACCTTGAGCTCGACGACGTAGTGGACATCTTCGCCCGGACGTCAGGCCTCGGCGGACGCGGGCGTCCCACTCGCGGACCTCGGCGTAGTCGTAGGTGTTGTCGATCGAGAGCATCGGCACGGCGTGCTTGACCGTGGCGAACTGCTCGAGCGGCTGACCGCCGACGCGCTGGGTGGGGCTGTCGGGGGTGATGAGCTCGGGGTGCTCGGCCTCGATCGTCTCGAGCCTCTTGAGGAGCTTGTCGAATTCCTTGTCGGAGATCTCGGGCGCTGCGTCGACGTAGTAGAGGCGGTTGTGCCGCTCGATCTCGGCCCGGAGCCGGGCGGCCTCGCGGGCGACGTCGGTCTTGCTCATCGGCTCGACCTCAGGTGCGGCCGTCCCGTCGCGTGAACCACCGGTCCGCCGCCATCGCCAGCCCACCGGCGACGATCATGACCGCGAGCTCCACCGTCAGCGCCGTCGTCGACCATGCGTCGAACCACGCCGCGATCGCCAGCGAGCCCGCGCCCGGCGCGGCGCCGCGCCGGGGTTTCGCGCCTTCTGCTGGATCACGGGCGCGACGAGCCAGCCCATCGCCGTGACGACGAACGCGACGCCCGCCAGGACGACGAGGACGTAGAACGGGTTCGGATAGAGCGGCTTCCTCGCCCGAGCAGGGTCGGCCATCGGTCAGGCCCCCGCGAAGACCCACTCCTCGCCGGCGATCGCGTACGAGACGAGCTCCTCGGGCTTGAACCAGAGGGCGATCTCGCGCCTGGCCGATTCCTCGCTGTCGGAGCCGTGGACCAGGTTATTCTGCTTGCTGATCGAGAAGTCGCCGCGGACGGTCCCGGGCGCGGCGGCGACGCCGCTGGTGGCGCCGAGCATCGTGCGGACCACGGCGACCGCCTCGTTCCCCTCGAGCACGCCCACGACGACCGGGCCGCCGGTGATGAAGTCGATCAGGCCGCCGAAGAAGGGACGTTCCTTGTGCTCGGCGTAGTGCTTTTCGCCCAGGGCGCGGTCGACCTGGATAAGTTTCAGCGCCGCAATGCGGAGCCCCTTGGCCTCGAACCGCCCGAGGATTTCTCCGACCAGCCGGCGCTGGACGCAGTCGGGCTTGAAGATGATCAGGGTGCGCTGCATGGCGGCTAATCCTCGCGGAGGTCGCGTCCTCGGCCGCAGGCGTCGGCCGCGCTTCGGGTTACGGAACCTGGGCCGTACAGTTTACTGGCCCGACCCCCGCCGTTCAACACCGGAGCCGGCTCGCACGGCCCGGGGATGTTGCGTTTTGTCAGCGGCGGGAGGCTCGCGATCGGCGAGCTACATTTCTCGAGGACAGAGGCCCGCAGCCACGGGCCGTGACGCGATGAAGCGAGCCCCCTGGCGGAGAGACGTGCACGATGACCGCAGACCGACCGATCGACCGCCGCGACCTGATCCGGAAGGCCCCCCTGCTCTGGGTCTCTCTCCTGCTGGCCGGGTGCGGCCGCGAGGGGGAAGGGTCGATCCGCGCGGCGGGGAAAGCCATCCACTCGCCCGACCGGCTCCTTGCCTTCCGCGAGAAGTCGAAGGCGTTCGCCCCCCGCCGTCGGAAGCGCGGGTTCACGCTGATCGAGCTCCTGGCGGTCATCGCGATCATCGGCGTCCTGGTGGCCTTACTCCTACCCGCCGTCCAGTCGGCCCGCGAGGCGGCCAGGAGGATGCAATGCACCAACAACCTCAGGCAGCTCGGCCTGGCGGCGCAGAACTACGCGTCGTCGTACGGGACGTTCCCGATCGGCAGCCCGCTGATGTTCGACCCGCAGGTCGGCTACTTCAGCGAGTCGCAGAGCGTGTTCGTCTCGCTGCTCGGCCAGCTCGAGCAGCAGCCGCTGTTCAACTCGGTGAACTTCAGCCGGAACATCTACGTCGCGGCCAACTCCACGATCTTCGCGACGGGCCTCTCGGCCCTCTGGTGCCCGAGCGACCCGAGCATCACTCGCCTGGTCGACGCCGGGACGATCTACGACCCGCCCGTCCACATCAACGTCCGGTTCTCGAGCTACGCCGGCTGCACGGGTACGTGGTATCCCGAGGCGCTGGAGTGGGGCGGCATGTTCGACCCGAAGGCGCCGCAGGTGCTGGCCATCCAGGGGAACATGAACGGCGTCTTCAACTACAACGTCGCGACCTCGCCGGCGATGATCGTCGACGGCATGGGCCAGACGATCCTTTTCAGCGAGCGCGCCAACGGGCAGTTCACCGTGGCCGACCGCGACAATTACGGATGGTGGGGCGATGCGGTGTCGTCCGACACGCTCTTTACGACGCTTTATCCGATCAACCCGTTCCGGAAGATTGCCCAGGTCTCCGACGAATACTCCGACTCGTACATCGAGTCGGCCTCGAGCTTCCATCCCGGCGGGGCGAACTTCGCCATGTGCGACGGCTCGGTCCGCTGGCTCAAGGACTCCATCGACACCTGGCCGTTCAACGCGAGCACGGGCTATCCGACCGGGGTGTCGGACGTGAACGGGATCTACAGCCTGCTCCCCGGCACGCGGATGGGCGTCTACCAGGCGCTCTCGACGAGGGCCGGGCGGGAGATCATCAGCGACGACGCGCTATGACGGTCGGCCGTCGGAGGACCGTCACGACGAGACCGTCCATTCCAGCTCCTCGAACGACTCGGCATCGAGCCGCCAGACGCGGACGACGGGCTCGGCTCCCGCGAGCGAGACGATGATCCGCGGCACGTCCCCGTAGTAGTTCTCGCGGAGGTCGGTCTTGCTGGGGATTGGCTCGGTCTTCGGGTGCGAGTGGTACAGCGCCAGGATCTCTTCGCCACGCCCTCGCAAGGCCTGCACGGCGGCGATCAGCTCGCGGCGGTCGGCGCGGTAGCGGGCCTCGTCGTGCAGCTCGTTCCGCAGGGGGAAGAACGATGCGACGCGATGTCCGACGCCGCCGAGGATGCCGCAGGCCTCGAGCGGGGCCTCGCGCAGGCAGTGATCGACCATCGCGTCGCGGATCGCCGCGGGGATCTGGAGCGGCCGCGGTCATTCCGGGAAGAGCGGCGTCGAGAGGTAGCGCTCGCCCAGGTCGGGCAGGACGACGACGATCAGCTTGCCGGCGTTCTCGGGCCGCTTGGCGACCTGGACCGCCGCGTGCGGCCGCGGCGCCGCAGGAGATGCCGCAGAGCATGCCCTCCTCCTTGGCGAGCCGGCGGGCCATCTCGAAGGAGTCCTCGTCGCGGACCTGGACGACCTCGTCGATGACCTCGACGTTCAGGACGTCCGGGACGAACCCGGCGCCGATGCCCTGGATCTTGTGCGGGCCGGGCTTGAGCGGCTCGCCCTGGCGGCGTCTGGGTGAGCACCGGGCGAGTTCGTCGGCTCGACGGCGACCATCTTCAGGCCCGGCTTGCGCTGCTTGAGCACCTCGCCGACAGCCGGTGATCGTGCCGCCCGTGCCGACGCCGGAGACGAGGATGTCGACCTTGCCCGTCGGTGTCGTTCCAGATCTCCTCGGCCGTCGTCTTGCGGTGGATCTCGGGGTTGGCCGGGTTCTTGAACTGCTGGGGCATGAAGGCGTTCGGGGTGTTCTTGACGATCTCCTCGGCGCGGCGGACGGCGCCCGGCATGCCCTCGGCCGCGGGCGTCAGCACGATCTCGGCGCCGAAGGCCTTGAGCAGCCGCCGGCGCTCGAGGCTCATGCTCTCGGGCATCGTGACCATCAGCTTGTAGCCCCGGGCCGCGCAGGTGAAGGCCAGGCGCGATGCCGGTGTTGCCGCTGGTCGGCTCGACGATCATCGTGTCCGGGCTTGATCTTGCCGTCCGCCTCGGCGTCATCGATCATCGCCACGCCGATCCGGTCCTTGACCGACCAGAGCGGGTTGAAGTTCTCCAGCTTCGCGACGACCTCGGCCGTGGCAGCCGTCGGTCACGCGGCGCAGCCGGATCAGCGGCGTGTTGCCGATCGTCTGCGTGATGTCGTCGTAGATCCGCCCGCGGACCCGCCTTCGGCTGTCGACATCCCGCGGCCTCCTGGCATCTGGAGAGGTGCCTCGCCCCGGGTTTTCCCTCGGGCGAACCTGGCCGGATCATAGCGGATGTCCGCGGGTGCAACAAGGTTACAGAGCGGTGGTCGCGGGTCCGCTCGTCCCTCAGACCGACGCGGGTTCGGGTCCGCGACGACGCCCGGACCCAAGCCGTCGCGCCGACCGAACCCGAGCGTACGCCTTTCGTTCGCCTTCGTGCGGCTTCGCGCGGCCGGGGGCGGGAGGCGTCACGCCGACCCGCGACCGCGCGTCACCGGATCGCGATCGGCCGCAGCGCGAAGCCGGCGACGGTCCCCTTGATCTTGTTCGTCGTCGCGACGTAGCAGAACGTGTAGGCCTTGGCCTGGCTCAGGCCCTCGAGGTTGTGGAACTCGCCGAGGTGCACGCCCTGGTCGACGAGCAGGTAGCGATGGACCGGGATGACCGGTGCCCGGCCGGCGGCGAGGGCGGGTTGACCTCGTAGCCGCTGGTGTCGGAGCCGACCATCATCGCCCCCTGCTCCTCGACGAGCCACGGGTCGCCGGTCGAGGTCGGGGCCGGCCGAGTCGTGCTCGGCGATCCTGGCGTGATCGGCGCCGTCTTCGCCCCAGAAGCGGCCCGTGCCGGTGCGGACGAGGACGACGTCGCCGGGCTTGAGCGTCACGCCCTCCCAGGCGAGGGTGTCCTGGAGGTCCTTGGTCGTGATCAGCGGTGTGGCCGGGCAGGGCGTCGACCTTCTTGAACGCGGCGACGTCGATCAGGACGCCGCGGGCGACGATCGGCGGGATCGTCGAGGCGTCGCACTTCCGCGGGCCCCAGTCGCCGCCCCAGTCGGACTCCTTGAAGCCGTTGTACCAGTGGTCGTCCGGCCCGGCCGTGATGTGGCCGAGGCCGTCGATCTGGGTGGCCACGTTGTCGGTGATGAACAGCGCGCGCCGAGTGCCAGTAGACCTGGTCGGGGTTCATCGCGGCGGGCGGCGCGTCGGGGTCGTGCCATCCGGTCGATGCCGTCCGGGCTGCGGAAGCGTGATGATCTCGCCCGGGCTGTGGCCCGGCGCACTTGTAGCTGCGCGCGGCTGTAGGTCAGGCCCAGGTCGAAGACCTCGCCGCGGGTCGCCAGGGCCAGCGCGGCGGCGCGGGTGGCGTCGGTCATGGCGTTGAGGCTGCCGACCTCGTCGTCCTTGCCCCAGATCCAGCCCCAGCCCTTGCCCTTCTTCCAGCCCTGGATCGGCGGCTCGTCGGCCGGAGCGGCCTTGGGCGGCGCCTGCCCGGCGAGCACGGCGCCGACCAGCGCGATCATCGCCGCGAACAGGACACGCCGGCCACTCGGGTCGTCGTCATCGCGATGGGCCTCGTCTCGGGGTGTTGATCCTGGGCGACGTCCGCGCCGAGCCGGCATTCTAGGCCGCGGGCGGGGCTGTCGCAATCGGGCGGTCATGGCGTAGAGTGCTCGAAAAGTGGAGGTCGCGCCAGACCCGATGAATGACCCGGTGCCGGAGCGCCCGCGGCTCCTGATCATCGAGGACAGCCCGAACGACCAGGCCCAGTATCGCCGGGGCCTCGGCGGCGGCTTCGCGCTGGCCTTCGCGCCGACCGGCGAGGAGGGGCTGGGCCGGCTCGCGTCCGAGGCGTTCGACCTCGTGATCCTCGACTTCCACCTTCCCGGCCTCGACGGCGGCGAGGTGCTCGACGCGATCCGCCAGACGCTGCGGCTCGACCTGCCCGTCGTGATCGTCACCGGCTCGGGCAGCGAGGAGATGGCCTCCGACCTGCTCCGCCGCGGCGCGACCGATTACGTCGCGAAGACCGACCTGACGAGCCCTCGTCTCACCTCGGCCATCGCCGCCGGGCTCGACCGCCACCGGCTCTCCCGCGACCGCGAGCGGGCCCTCTCCGAGCTGAGGCAGCAACGCGACGAGCTCGCCTCGGCCCTCCGCAAGCTCCGCGAGGCCCAGGCGCACCTCGTCCAGAGCGAGAAGATGGCCAGCCTCGGCCAGCTCGTGGCGGGCGTGGCCCACGAGATCAACAACCCGCTGGCGTACGTCTCGAACAACCTCGCCGTGCTGGCCGCGACGTCCGGCTCGTCGCCGACCTCGTCGGCCTCTATCGCGCCCACCTCGGCGACGCGGTCCCGGGCTTCCTCGCCGAGGCCGAGGAGAAGCTCGACCTGAACTACACGCTCGGCAGCTTCGACCGCCTGATCGAGAGCTCGCAGAAGGGCCTGAAGCGGGTCCGCGAGATCGTCGGCGCCCTCCGCGACTTCTCGCGGCTCGACCAGGCCGAGCGGAAGGAGATCGACCCCAACGAGGTCGTCCGCGACACGATCGAGATCGTCCGCTTCGCCGCGAGCGAGCGGGACGTCGAGCTTCGCGTCAACCTGGCCGAGTCGCTGCCGAAGATCCTCTGCAGCCCCGGCAAGTTGAACCAGGTGCTGCTGAACATCCTGCTCAACGCGATCCAGGCGGTCGAGCGCGGCTCGTGGGTCGAGGCGCGGACGCGATTCGACGCCTCGCGGGGCGAGGTGTGCTACGAGGTCGCCGACGCCGGCCCGGGCATCCCCGAGTCGATCCGCGGGCGGATCTTCGACCCGTTCTTCACCACGAAGCCGCCGGGCGTCGGCACGGGGCTGGGCCTGTGGGTCAGCTACAATATCGCGAAGGACCACGGCGGCCGGATCGACGTCCAGACCGAGGCGGGCCGGGGGACGACCTTCACGATCGCGCTGCCGGTGGGGGAGAGGCGTCTTGAAGACCAAGGCCGAGATCGTGAAGGACTGGCTGCCCCGCTACACCGGGCGGCCGCTCGACGGAGTTCGGCAAGTACATCCTGCTGAGCAACTTCGTCAACTACGTCGAGCTGTTCGCCGAGCGATTCGGCGTCGAGGTGCATCGGGCGCGACAAGCCGATGCAGTCGGCGACGGCCGAGGACATCACGATCCTCAACTTCGGCATGGGCAGCGCCATGGCGGCGACGGTGATGGACCTGCTCGCGGCCGTCGAGCCCAAGGCCGTGCTGTTCCTCGGGCAAGTGCGGCGGCCTGAAGAAGTCCGAAGGTCGGCGACTTCATCCTGCCGATCGCCGCCATCCGCGGCGAGGGGACGAGCAACGACTACATGCCGCCGGAGATCCCCGCCCTGCCCTCGTTCCGGCTCCAGAAGGCGGTCTCGGCCGACGATCGTCAAGCACGGGCTCGACTACTGGACCGGCACCGTCTACACGACCAACCGCCGCGTCTGGGAGCACGACGAGGAGTTCAAGGACTACCTGCGGAAGATCCGCGCCACGGGCGATCGACATGGAGACGGCCACGATCTTCATCGTCGGGTTCGTCAACCACATCCCCAAGGGGGCGTTGCTGCTGGTCTCCGACAGCCCGATGACGCCCGAGGGCGTGAAGACCTCGCGGAGCGACGTGGTCGTGACCGAGACGTTCGTGCGCGACGCACCTGGAGGTCGGCATCGACTCGCTGGTCGAGCTCCGCGACTCGGGCGAGTCGGTGAAGCACCTGCGATTCGAGTGAGCCCGGCCCTACCTCGACCAGGGCGCCGGCCTCATGCGGAAGACGACCGTCGCCCCGATTGGGGCGGAAGGCGAGGAACGGGACGGGGTCGTCCTCGAGGTAGACCGGCTCGATGGCGACGGGCGGGTCGCTGACCAGCAGCGGGGCGGCGTGGTAGCGGAGGACGACGAGGCCGTCGTCGCCGGCGACGGCGTCCCTCACCTCGATGCGGTTGGGCCCGGCGGAGACGTCGGCCTTGCCGCGGACGGTGGCGCCCTCGAAGCCGAGGACTCGGCCGATGATCACGGCGCCGTCGTCGTCGACGACCCGGACCAGGTCGGGATTCCCGAGGCAGAAGGCGCGCGCCCGGGGGCTCCAGCAGACGATCGCCGCCGGTCGATAGATCTTGGCGTAGCGGACGAAGTCGTCGCGGCCCCAGCCGGACTTGCCGAAGAGCTTGCCCTCGCCGAACTGGGTGAAGTTGTTGAGCACGTGGGCGTGGAGGTACGGCCCGCCGAGCAGCTCGATCCCCTCGACCAGGTGCGGCAGCAGCCCGCTGAACCGGCCGCCGCCGAACGGGTCGGGGGCGTCGGGCAGGCGGAATCCCCCCTCCTCGTAGAGGAGCCGCTCGCCGGGTTTCATGTGGGCCTTGAGCCCTCGGACGATCCGCACCAGCCGAGGCGACGGGCGGCTCGAGAGGAAGGTCTCGGGCCCGCCCAGCTTGTTCGAGATGCGCTCCGCGAGCGGCATGCTGAAGATGCGGATCGCGACGAGGACGGCGCCCAGGGTCGCCCAGGAGTCGAGCCGGCCTTCGCCGAGCCGGAGCCGCGACCGGACCTCGGCGAACCCGATCCCGCCCAGCAGAGCACCCGCCGTGTAGAAGGCGTAGGTATGCCGCCCCGGCTGGAGGAAGTCGAGGGCCCGGACGCCGCCGGCCAGATAACCCCAGAAGAAGCCAGCGGCCGCGAACCCGCCGACGGCCCAGGCCGCGAGCGTCCCCTTCCTCGCGAGGGCGACGACCCCGAGCAGGCCCGCGGCGATGATCACGACCTCGATCTCCACCTCGATCGAGAGGATCTCCCGGAACCTCCCCAGGATCGACTCCGGGTGCGAGAACACGTAGTCGCTCGGCCCCTTGGCCGAGGCGAGCGTGACGCTCGGGACCCACCAGAAGGCGTTGACGAGGAGGACGAGCGGGGGGATCGACCAGACGCCCAGATGCCGCGAGCCCGGCAGCCGCCCGCCCGCCCGCCTCGCCCGGACGACGGCGGCGCCGTAGGCCAGGAGCGCCGCCGGGACGACGATCATGGCGGCCGTGACGTGGACCAGCACGACGAGCGACGATCCCGCCGCCGCGGCGAGCCAGCGCCACATCCCTCCCTCGCCGATGTACCGCGCGAGCGTCGCCGTCACGAGCAGCGCGAGCGGGATCGACAGCAGGTAGGGCACCATGCCGAACTGCGCATACATGATCGGGAAATCGGTCCAGACATAGATCAGGAACAGCGCCACGCCGGCCGCGATCGCGTCGCGTCGCGCCCGGACGACGAGCCCGGCGGCGGCCACGAGCCAGGGCACGCAGCGCGGTCGACGCGAGGACGTAGGCCTTGTACGCGACGGCCTGGCGGCCCGGCCCGGCGAGCAGGAACACCAGCTCGGTCAGCGTCGAGGAGTTGACCGAGAAGATGCACTTGGGATAGCCGGCCATGAAGCTCGGGTCGTACCCGGCCGTCGTCCCGGTGGAGGCGAGCAGCGGGCCGGTGATGGCGGCGCTGTGGAAGTAATGCGGGTGGTCGTCGCGGCTCAGGGGCCACGGGCTCGACAGCCCCGACCATCCGCCGAGCCCGATCCAGATCGCGACACCATGCAGCAGGCAGAGGCCGACGGTGAGCACCGGCCAGGACGCCGCCGCCAGCCAGCGGAGTAACCGCATCCGGGGCGTCGCCGGGCGGGCGGGCGGTCCCTCGTCGGGGGGTCGTGTCGTCATGGGAGTCCCGAGACAGCGACGGCGCGTCGGTCGCCCCGAAATCTTACTCGACCCGGGTCCGACGGTCATCGGCGACGGCCGGCCCGCGGTCCCGGGGCTCGGTCAACGCGCCCCTCATTTTGACCAGGGCGCCGGCTTCATCCGGAACACGACGGTCGCGCCGTTAGGTCGGAAGGCGAGGAAGGGGACGGGGTCGTCCTCGAGGTAGACCGGCTCGATGGCGACGGGTGGGTCGCTGACCAGGAGCGGTACGATATGGTAGCGAAGGACGACGAGCCCGTCGTCGCCGGCGACGGCGTTCCTGACCTCGATGCGGTTGGGCCCGGCGGAGACGTCGGCCTTGCCGCGGATCGTCGCGCCCTCGAACCCGCGGACGCGGCCGAGCAGCAGCGTGCCGTCGTTCTCGCGGACGTCGATCAGGTCGGGGTTCCCGAGGCAGAAGACCCGCGCCTCGGGGCTCCAGCAGAGGATGGCCGCGGGGCGGTAGAGCTTTGCATAGCGGACGAAGTCGTCGCGGCCCCAGTCGGACTTGCCGAAGAGCTTGCCCTCGCCGAACTGGGTGAAGTTGGTCGTCACCGTCGCGTACAGATAGGGGCCGCCCAGCACCTCGACGCCCGCGACGCTCGGGAGGATGGCGCTGTAGTGATGCATGCCGAACGGGTCGGGCTGGCCGCGCAGGGTCTTGCCGGTCTCCTCGAAGAGCAGCCGCTCGCCGGGCTCGACGTGCAGCTTCACCCAGTCGACGATCCGCAGGAGCGCGGGCGTGGCGCGACAGGAGAGGAACGGCCTGCGCCCCTCTCCGCCGAGCAGTTCGCGCACGGAGATCTTGACCCACGGCCCCATCCACCGGACGCCGATGAGCACCAGCGCCAGCGCCGCGAGGCGGTCGAGCCGCGAGCCGCCCGCGCGGAGGCGCAGGAGCATCTCGTCGACGAACAGGCCGGCCGCGAGGCACGCGCCCGTGAAGAACGCGTACGTGTGCCGCCCGGGCTGGAGCGGGTCGAGCACGCGGAGATAGCCCGCGAGGTAGCCCCACGCGAAGCCCGCCGCGACGATTCCGCCGAGCCCCGCCGCCGCCGTCGCCGACCGCCGCGCCCAGACGAACAGGCCGGCGACCCCGAGCCCCAGCAGGACCGGCTCCGAAGGTGCCTCGTCCCAGAGGATGTCGACGATCCGGCCCAGGACCGACTCGGGATGGGCCATGGCGAACATGCCCTCGCCCTTCGTCGAGGCGAGCAGATATCCCGGCAGCCACCAGAACGCGTTCGCGAGCAGCACGACCGGGCCGATCGCCCAGAAGCCGACATGGCGCGAGACCGGCAGCCGGCGGCCGTCTCGCCGCGCGCGCGACGATCGCGACGACATAGGCGGCGAGCCCCGCGGGCCCGACGAGCATCGGGGCCGTGACGTGGACGAGGAAGACGCCCGAGCACGCGGCCGCCGCGACGAGCCAGCGGCCGAGGCCGCCCCGTTCGAGGTACGCGACGATCGCGGCCGCCGCCAGCAGGCCGAGCGGCACGGAAAGCGTGTAGCTCGACCATCCCCAGCCCGACCGTCCCCGCCGGGGCGTCGCTCCAGAAGTGGATCAGGTAGAGCAGGACGGCGATGGCAACCGCCCGGGGCGACAGCCCGAACGCGACCGCCGCGGCCGCGATCAGCCAGGGCAAGACCGCCACGCTCCCGCAGGCGTAGAGCTTGTACGCCAAGCGCCGGCCGCGAGCCGCCGATCGCCCAGACGACGAGGTTGGGCAGGGTCGACGACAGGTCGGAGACGATGCTCGTGGCGTAGCCCGCCATGAAGCTCGGGTCGTAGCCGGCCGTCGTCCCCGTCGTCGCCAGGAAGGTGCGGGTGACGATCGCCTGGTGATAGTGGATTCCGTGATCGGCCCGCAGCGGCGGCCAGGGGCTCGTGAGTCCCTCCCAGCCGCCCCGCGACCCAGACGAGGGCCAGGTGGGCGAGGCCGAGCGCCAGCGTCGTGCCCCATGCGAGCCAGGTGCCGACGGCGGGCGCGAGGCGGGCGAGGCGGCGGGCGGGGTCTTCATGAACGGCTCGGCGCGGGTCGGGGATCGTCGCGTGGCGGCGTGGCGGATCATACCCGATCGAGCCGGCGGCCGTCATCGCCGCGGGGCCATCGCCTTGTGGGTCGGCCGGGCGGGGCCTTAGAATCGGGCGAGTTCGCGCGAACCCCGACCGCAACGGAGCGCCTCATCGATGTCCGAAGGGACCGCAACCACCCCGGCACCTCCAGGCCAACGGCCGGCCGCCTCGGCCGTCGCGCCCGCCTCGCTCGTCCCCGAGCCGGGCTGGCACTTCCTCCACCTCTTCTACCGGGTCGACCGCGCGGCGCTGGCCGCCCTGCCGGAGTCGGCCGCGCGAGGCGGGACGCGAGCGATCTGGTCGAGGCCCTGACCGCGGCCGCGAGGGCGGCCCCGAGCAGCTCCAGTGCTTCGCCGTCCCCGGCCACAAGGCCGACTTCGGCGTCATGATGGCCGGGCCCGACCTCGAAGGCGATCCACGCCGTCCAGACCGCCATCCAGGCCTCGCCGCTCGGCCCGGCCCTGATCCCGACGTACTCGTTCTACTCGATCACCGAGGTCTCCGAGTACGTCCCCGACGTCGAGGCAGTACGGCGAGATCCTCCGCGAGCGCGAGGGCGTCGACCCCGAGAGCCCGACGTCTACAAGACCAAGGTCGCCGCCTACGCCCAGCGGCTCGGCCCGATGAACCGGCAGCGGCTCTACCCCGAGTTCCCCGACTGGCCCTGCCTCTGCTTCTACCCGATGAGCAAGATGCGCCAGGGCGAGCAGAACTGGTACCTGCTCCCGTTCGAGGACGCGGTCCGAGCTGATGAGCCAGCACGGCAAGAGCGGCATGAAGTTCGCTGGGAAGGTGACGCAGGTCATCACGGCCTCGACCGGCCTGGACGACTGGGAGTGGGGCGTCACGCTCTGGGCGCGGAACCCGTCGTACCTGAAGGACATCGTCTACACGATGCGGTTCGACGAGAGCTCGGCGAAGTACGCCCTGTTCGGCGCCGTTCTATTTCGGCTACATCCTGCCGCCGGCCGAGCTGCTCGACGCCATCCGCCTCTGATCGCATCAACGCCCGAATCACGCGAGGACGAGCCCGCCATGTGGACCTGCCCGAAGTGTCACGCGAAGGTCGACGCCTCGTTCGAGGTCTGCTGGAAGTGCGGCACCTCCGCCGACGGGACGGAGGACCCGACGTTCGTCAGCGCCGACGACTCCGGGCCGATCGAGGACCCGCCGGTCATCGAGGAGGCCGAGGGCATCCTGCCGGTCGTCGGCGCGACGACCCCGCCCAACCCGTTCGGGCCCGACGTCGAGCCGGTCGCGGCCTACGTCGCCGAGGACCGGATGCAGGCGCATTTCGTCGCCGGGGAGCTGACGAACCAGGGCATCCCGGCCGTGGCCGACTCGCACGAGCCGAACGAGACGCTCGGCGGCCTGCTCGAACTGCCCCGCGTCTGGGTCCGCGCCGAGGATCTCGAGAAGGCCAGGCAGTGGCTCGCCGGCTTCGAGGCGACCCTCCGCGAGGAGCACCCCGCGCGCGATGAGTGAGGGAGCGCCTGTCCGATCGCCGCCGCGCCGAGCGCAGGGACGGGCCGTGCGAGCTGTGCGGCCGGGTCAAGCCCCTCTCCTTCCACCACCTCATCCCCCGCCGCTGCCATCGCAAGCCGCGGTATCGGCGGCGGTACTCGATCGAGGAGATGCGGCACCGCGGCCTGTATCTCTGCTCGCTGTGCCACGGCGGCATCCACGACCTGATCCCCGACGAGGAGGAGCTGGCCGCGCGGTATCACACGAGGGAATTGCTCCTGGCGCACGAGGGGATGGCGCGGCACGTCGAATGGGCGAGGAAGCAGAAGTAGGCGTGCCCCCGCCTCCCCAGGCACCCGGCCCGATCCCCGAGGTATTCAACAGAGCAAAGCCGCGTGAGGAGGGGGCCGGTGCGGGCCGGGGGACCGGCCCCGATCATCCGCGATCGACTGGCGACGCCGGGTGCGAAACGAACCCAATCCGGCCTTCCGTTTGACGAAACGAAGCCAATTCCGGCCGGCGAAACGAAGCCAATTCCCCGGCCGCCGAAACAAAGCCAATCCCGCTCCGCCCGCCGCCGTTCGGCTTCGTGCGTCGGCGCGCGGGTCGAGCCGCACAAAGGTGAACCAAAGGCGGCCGCTCGGGTTCGCTCGGCGCGGGGGCCTCGGGTCCGACTGACCCAGGGGACCCCGGGACTCCTCTCACCGATTCTCACGGCAAATCCAGCAGATACGCCTTCTCATCCGACCCCGTCACCGCCAGCCGCTTGCCGTCGGGGCTGAAGGCCATGCCGAAGGTGAGCAAGCCCGGCGCGAGCTTCTGGTTGAACACCGGCTTGCCGGCGTCGACGTCCCAGAGGAAGAGGTTGCCCGCGTTGCCGAGCGAGGCGAGCCGCTTGCCGTCGGGGCTGAAGGCGACGGCGTAGATCACGTCGGGATGGCCCGAGAGCGTCTTCGCCTCCTTGCCGTCGGCCACGTTCCAGAGCCGCACGGTCTTGTCGACCGACCCGCTGGCGATCATCGCACCGCCGGGGCGAAGGGCGAGGCAATAGATCGAATCGCCGTGACCCTCGCCCTTGCGCAGCTCCTTGCCGTCGGCGGTGTTCCAGTACTTGATCACCTTATCATCACCGGCCGTGACGAGCACGTCGCCCTTCGGGAGCAGGAGGACGGCATAGACCGAGGCGGGATGGGCCTTGTCGATCGAACGGATTTGGGAGGCCTTGGCCGCGTCCCAGATCCGCGCCGAGGCGTCACCGCCGCCGGTCACGACCTGGTTCCCGTCGGCCGACCAGGCGACGGCGTAGACCTGCGCCGTGTGGCCGTTCAGGACCTTCGGACCGCCCGCGGAAATGGGCCAGAGGCGGAGATTCTTGTCATCGGCGCCGGTGAGGAGGGTGTTGCCATCAGGTGAGATCGCCAGCGACAGCACCCGCCCACCGTGGCCGGGCAGCGTGACCCGCTCGGCCTTGGCGGGGTCGTCGGCCGCGAGGTCGAGCACGCGGGCCTGGTCCGGCGCGAGGCCGACGGCGAGCGACTTGCCATCCGGCGCGAAGGCGACCGACATGGCCGGCGTCCCGACCGGATACACGAGCTTCGGCTTGCCGTCGGCCGCGTTGAACGTGCGGGCCGTCTTGTCGGCCGAGGCGGTGGCGATCGTCTGGCCATCCTTACTGATCGCGACCCCGCGAACGGCGTCTCCGTGTCCTTCGAGGCTCCGGATTTCCTTGCCCGTGGCGACGTCGAAGACGCGGGCTGTCTTGTCGGTCGAGCCGGTGATGAGCCTCGCGCCGTCGGGCGTGACGGCCAGCGCGTTGATCGCGAGCTTGTGGCCGTCGAACGTGCGCACGGCGGCCGGGGTCCACACGACGGCGCCGCGGCCGTCGCCCGAGCCGAGGACGACCACCGACTTGCCGTCGGGCAGGAAGGCCACGCCCTTGAGGCCAGGCTTGCCGGGGAGCGTCTGCAACTCCTTCGCGCCGGCTGTTTCCCACACCCGCGTCGAGCCGTCGGCCGAGGCCGAGGCGAACCGCGAGCCGTCGGGCGCCAGGGCCAGGGCCGTCACGGGCCCGTCGTGATTGGCGACCGCCGCGTTCGCTCCCGAGGGCAACCCATGGACCCTCGCCGTCTTGTCGGCCGAGCCGCTGATCAGGGTCTTGCCGTCCCGGGAGATCGCGAGCGAAAGGACGGGCTCTTTGTGACCTGGAATCTCCTGAGGCTTTTTGGGATCGGCCCCCCAGATCTTCACGGTCTTATCGGCGCCACCCGAGGCAAGCCGGTCGCCATCGCCGGGCAGGAAGGCCAGGGCCTGGACCTTGCCCTTGTGGCCGGCCAGCTCCTTCGCGAGCTTGCCGTCGCCGGCCTTGTAGACGCGGATGACGCCGTCCTCGCCGCCGATGGCGACCTGCATTACCGTCGCCCCGCACCGCGAGCGAGCTCACGGCCGAAGGAAGCCCCTCGATCTTGCGGATGTCCTTCCCCGACTTCGCGTCGTAGAGGATCACCGTCTTGTCGAAGGCCGCGGCGACCCGCGAGCCGTCTCCGTTCAGCGCAAGCCCGGACGGGGCCGCTGGAAGGCCCTTGATCTCGCCGCCGACCGCGCCCGACGTCGCGTCGCGGATCTGGATCGAATCCTTGCCCTGCGACGAAGCAACCCGCGACCCGTCGCCCGAAGCCGCGAAGGCGTCGCCCTTGGCGTCGAGCGGCTTGAGGGCGGCGACCGGCAGGGACCAGAGGCGGGCGATGCCGTCGGAGCCGGCCGAGACGAGGGCCTTGGCGTCGGGAAGATAGGCGAGGGCGAGCACGGTGTCGGCCGGCTGGTCGATCGTGCCCTGGGGTGCGCCGTCGGTGGGGTTGAAGAGGCGGATCGTGCCGGCCTTGTCGCCGGCGGCGACCTGCGCCGAGTCGCCGCGCCAGGCGACGGACTCGACGTCGGCGGCGGCGGAGTCGATCCGCCGGGCAGGCTTGCCCGATTCGAGGTCCCAGATCGTCAGCCCCCTGCCCGAGGCGGCGGCGGCCTGCTTGCCGTCGGGCCGCAGGGCCAGGGCGGGGATGCCGGCGGGGCCGGCCAGGGTCTTCGAGGGGGCGAGCGAGCCGGGCATCTCCCAGATCCTCGCGGACTTGTCCTGGCTCCCCGAGAGGATTCGCTTGCTCGCCGGGTCGACGGCGACGGCGAGCACAATATCGGTGTGCCCCTGGAGGGTTTTGATCGCTTTCCGGGTCGTCGGGTCCCAGACCTTGATCGTCGAGTCGGGCGCGAAGGCGCCGGTGACGACCTTCGACCCGTCGGGCGCCCACGCGACGGAGTAGACGGCCGCGGTGTGGCCGTCGAGCGTGCCGGCGACCTTGGCCTCGATCGCGAGGGCGAGGCCCGCGGTCGTGCAGGCCGAGGCCGCGACGACGGCAAGGCGGAGAATCTGGGGCGATCGCATGTGGGTCGGGCTCCCGTGGCCGGCGGCGGGGGCCCGTGGCACGGGCCGAGAGCCCGAACATAGTTCGCGTTCGGGCCTCGTGCAACGTCCCGGCGGTATCGAGGCCCAGGCATTCCCTCTCTACTGGTCGAGAGATGCCCGGGCCCCGCCGCGATGCTTCTTCGCCACACGCCGCCCGCGGATGTGGACTAGAGTCATCACAGGGGGACCCCGGGCGACGGCGGGACGGGGTCCATGAGATCGGGACGAGGAGCGGGGCATGGGACGGGCCCGAGGAAGAGGCTGCGCGCGCGGTGCGCGGAGGGCCCGGCGGCTCGGATTCGAGTCGCTGGAGGGCCGATGCCTGCCGACCCTCGGCTTCGGCACGGTCGTCGGCATCGGCGCCTCGGGCCAGTACGCCGCACTGAAGGCGAATGCCGAGGCCGAGGACGCCGCGGGCGACGTCGTCGTGGTCGGCTCGATCATGGGCTCGGCCCCGTTCAACACCGGCGGGGGCGCGGCCGTCACGCTCTCGAGCACGGGCAACCAGGACGCCTACATCGCGGAGTTCTCATCGAGCGGGGCGCTGATCTGGGCCGAGACGTTCGCCGGCCAGACGACCTCGAGCGTCGGGCAGACGTCGGCCGTCGCGGTCGACTCGTCGGGCAACATCGAGGTCACCGGCTCATTCAGCGGCACGATCAAGGTCGGGTCGACGACGCTCTCGGCCCCCACGAGGACTGACGTCTTCGTCGCCAAGCTCAATAGCGCGGGCCAGGTCCAGTGGGCCGTCCAGACGACGGGCGCAACCAACAAGGTCGACACGGCCAACGCCATCGCCCCCGACGGCTCCGGCGGCGCCTACATCGCCGGCTCTCTGATGGGCTCGATGACCGCCGGCTCGAGCGTCCTCGCGGCCGTCGGCTCGACCGAGGCCTACGCCGCCCACGTCAGCAGCACGGGGGCGTTTACATGGGCGACGTCCACGACCGGCTCGGGGACGTCCGTCGCGGGGGTCGACGGGCTCGCTGTCGACGCCTCGGGCCGGCTCGTCATGGCGGGGTACTCTGCCGGGACCGTCAACTTCAACCCCGCAGGCTCGACGAGTCTGACGGCCGCGGGGTCCTACGACGTCGCGGTCTGGGTCCTCAACTCGGACGGCACCCTGGCGTGGGCTGAGGGGTTCGGCGGGAGCAACTACGACCAGGCCGATGCGGTGGCCGTCGACTCGTCGGGCAATATCGACGTGACGGGGGCGTTCAGCGGCACGGTCAACTTCAACCCCTCGGGCACGGCCCTCAACCTGACCGCCGGCGCCGGGGGCTACAACGCCTTCGTCCTCAAGCTCTCCTCGACGGGATCGACCGTCTGGGCCGACGCCCTTGTCGACTCGAGCAGCGTGTCGATCGGGAATGGCATCGGCGTCGACTCGGCCGGCCACGTCATCGTCGGCGGCTGGTTCGTCGGCACGGTCGACTTCGACCCGGGGTCGGGCACGGCGAACGTAACCGGCCAGGGCGTCGAGGACGCGTTCGTCGACGTGCTCGACGGCTCCGGCAACTTCGTCGCCGCAGTCACCGGCGGCGGCTCGGGCACCGACGAGTCGTTCGGCCTGGCGCTCAACGCCTCGGGCGCGATCGCGATCGCGGGCGGGTACACGGGGCCCAGCGCGAACAATCCATCGATCCTGACGACGTTCGGCTCGACCAGCCTGCCCACGATCGGCAAGTCCGACATCTTCGTCGCGACGCTGATCCTGAGCGGCGGCACCGTCTCGCTCTCGGCCCCGAACCCGCCGGCGCTCGAGGCCGCGAGCGACTCGGGCTCGAGCCAGTCCGACGGCATCACCAACGTCACCGCGCCGACGTTCGACATCACCGGCGACTCGGGCGGGCTGACGGTCCAGCTCCTCCGCGACGGCACGGTCGTCGCCACCCGCGTCGGCGACGGCCCGATCACCGACCCCGGCCGCGTGCCGGACGGCGTCCACCAGTACACGGTGCGCGAGGTCGACTCCTCGAATAACATTGGGCCCGCCAGCGGCGCGACGCCCGTGACGATCGACACGACCGCGCCCGCGACGCCTCCGGCCCCCGCGATCCTGGCCGCGGACGACTCGGGCACCGTCGGCGACGGCATCACGAACGTCAACAAGCCGCGCCTGACCGGCACCGCCGAGGCGGGCTCGACTGTCAGCGTTTGGATCGGCGGCGTCGCGGTCGCCTCCGGCACCGCGTCGGGCGGTGTCTACACGATCGCGCTGACGTCGGCCCTGGCCGACGGGACGTACGCGGTCACGGTGACGGCGACGGACGCGGCCGGCAACGTCAGCGCCACGAGCGCGTCCTTCTCCCTGACGATCGACACCGCGGCGCCCGCGCGCCCGCGGTGCCCTCGCTGCTCGCCGCCGACGATTCGGGCACGGTCGGCGACGGGATCACGAGCGTCAAGCAGCCGCGCTTCAGCGGCGCGGCCGAGGCCGGATCGACCGTGACTCTCTGGATCGCGGGCTCCATCGTCGGCACGGGCGTGGCGACCGGCGGGACATATACGATCCAAGTCAGCTCGCCGCTCGCCGACGGGACGTACTCGATCACCGCCATGGCCACCGACGCCGTGGGAAACACTAGCGCGGCGAGCGGTGCGTTGTCGCTGACAATTGACGCCACCCCGCCGGCGGCGCCGCCGGCGCCCTCGCTTGTGGCGGGCGACGACACGGGGGTCGTGGGCGATGGGATCACCAGCGTGCCCAGGCCGCGGCTCTCCGGCACGGCCGAGGCGGGCGCGACCGTGAAGCTCTGGATCGCGGGTTCGGTCGTCGGCACGGGCGCGGCCACGGGCGGTGCCTACTCGATCCAGTTCAACGCTGCGCTGGCCGACGGCACGTACTCGGTGACGGCCACGGCGACCGACGCCGCCGGTAACGTCAGCGCCGCCGGACCGGCCTTCACCCTGAAGATCGACACGACGGCGCCCGCCGCGCCGGCCGCGCCGGGACTTCTGGCGGCCGACGACTCGGGGGCCACGGGGGACGGGATCACCAACGTCAAGCAGCCGCGCCTGACGGGCACCGCTGAGGCTGGATCGACGGTGAAGCTCTGGGTCGCCGGCGTGGTCGCGGGAACGGGCGTGGCGACGAGCGGGACGTATACGATCCAGCTCAGCTCGCCGCTGGCCGACGGGATTTATTCGATCACCGCGACGGCGACCGACGCCGCGGGGAACACGAGCGCGGCGAGCGTCGGCGTTCACGCTGACGATCGACACGACGCGCTCCAGCGGCGCCGCCGGCGCCCGTCGCTGCTGGCGGCCGACGACACGGGGGTCGTGGGCGATGGGATCACCAGCGTGACCAGGCCGCGGCTCTCCGGCACGGCCGAAGCGGGCGCGACCGTGAAGCTCTGGATCGGGGGCTCGGTCGTCGGTACGGGCGTCGCGACGGGCGGAGCGTATACGGTCCAGCTCAGCGCGGCGCTCGGCGACGGAACCTATTCGGTCACGGCGACGGCCACCGATGCGGCCGGCAACGTGAGTGCCGCGGGACCTGCCTTTGTCTTGACGATCGACACGACGGCGCCCGCCGCCCCGTCCGTGCCCGCGCTGCTCGCGGCCGACGACTCGGGGACGACCGGCGACGGGATCACGAACGTCAAGCAGCCGCGCCTCACCGGCACCGCCGCGGCGGGCGCGACCGTCCGCCTGTACGTCGCCGGTAGCTTGATCGGCACGGGGGTCGCGACGGGCGGGGTCTACACCATCCAGGCCGTGCGCCGTTCGGCGACGGGACGTATGGCGTCACCGCGACGGCCACGGATGCCGCGGGTAACGTCAGCGCCGCGAGCGGCTCGTTCTCGTTAACGATCGACACGACCGCGCCCGCCGTGCCCCCCGCGCCTGGCCTGCTGGCGGCGGACGACTCCGGCGCGGCGGGCGACGGGGTCACCAACGTCGCGAGGCCCCGGCTGACGGGCTCGGCCGAGGCCGGGGCGACGGTCACGCTGACCATCGCGGGTAGCGTGGTCGGCACGGGCGTGGCGATGGGCGGGAGCTACACGATCCAGCTCAGCGCGGCCCTGGCGGACGGCACCTACTCCGTCACGGCCACGGCCACGGACGCGGCGCGCAATGTCAGCGCGGCGAGCGCAGCCTTCGCTCTGACGATCGACACCACGGCGCCGGCCGCGCCGGCCGCCCCGAGCTTGATCGCCGCCGACCAGACGGGGCCGCCGGGCTCGGGGGTCACGAATATCAATTGGCCGTTCCTCACGGGCACGGCCGTGGCGGGGACGACGGTCAAGCTCTACATCGGCAGTGCCCTCGCGGGCACGGCGGTGGCGACCGGGGGCAGCTACACGATCCAGCCGGGCTCGGCGCTGGCCGATGGGACCTACTCCGTGACGGCGACGGCGACCGACGTCGCCGGGAACACAAGCGCGGCGAGCGCCGTGTTTTCGCTGACGGTCGACACGACTGCGCCGGCCCCGCCGTCGCAGCCGGCGCTGCTCGCGGCGGACGACTCGGGTGCGCTCGGCGACGGGATCACCAACGTCAGCGGCCCCCGACTGACGGGCTCCGCGGCCGCGGGCTCGACGGTGCGGCTCTACGCCGGCGCGACGCTCCTGGGCACAGGCACCGCGACCGGCGGGACGTACACGATCGCGGTGAGCCCCGCGCTGGCGGACGGGACCTATGCGATCACCGCGACCGCCACCGACGCGGCGGGCAACACCAGCGCGGCGAGTGCGGCGCTCTCGCTCACGATCGACACGAGCCCTCCCAGCGCGCCGACCATCGGGCTCGATGCGGCCGATGATTCGGGCACGGTCGGCGACGGAATCACCCGGGTCAGCCGCCCGCGGTTCACCGGCTCGGCCGCGGCGAATGCGACGATCACGCTCGCGATCGCCGGCGCCGTGGTCGGCACGGGCACGGCGACCGGCGGGGCCTACACGATCCAGCTTAACGCCGCGCTGGCGGATGGGACCTACGTCGTCACGGCGACGGCCACCGATGCGGCGGGCAACACCAGCACGACGAGTTCTCCGTGCTCGGTGACGATCGACACGACCGCGCCCGCCGCGCCCGCGGCACCAGGGCTGATCGCGGCGGACGACTCCGGCGTCGCGGGCGACGGGGTCACGAATGTCACCAGGCCGCGCCTGACCGGCCCGGCCGAGCCGGGCTCTACGGTGACGCTGTTCATCTCCGGCGCCGTCGTCGGCACGGGCACGGCGACCGGCGGGGCCTATACGATCCAGCTCGACGCGGCGCTTGGCCGACGGGACCTATGCGATCACGGCGACGGCGACCGATGCGGCCGGCAACGTCAGCGCGGCGAGCGCGGTGTTCACGCTGACGATCGACACGGCGATTCCGGCCGCGCCGACGATGGCGATCCTCGCGGCCGACAAGCCGGCGGTCAAGCCCGACGGCACCACCAAAGACCACCACGTTCGCGTCACGGGCCTCGCGGCGCCCGGGAGCGACGTGCAGCTTCTCGACGCGGCAGGGGCCGTGGTGGCCGGCGCAACCGCGTCGAACCCGGGCGGGACGTACACGATCACGACCCCGACCGTGCTCATCGGCTCGTTCAGCTACCGAACTCGCGTTCAGAGCGTGGCGGGCAACGTCGGCCCGGCGAGCACGCCGGTGACGGTCCAGGTCCTGTCGACGCCGAACGACTACTTCGGCAACGGCTATGCCGACCTGATCACCTACGACGCGTTCGACCAGGTCTGGTCGATCCTCTCGCCGGCGACGGACACGACCACGCAGGTCGCATTCGGCCTGCCGAACGCCGTGCCGGTCCCGGCCGACTACAGTGGGGACGGCAAGACGGACCTGGCGGTGTATCAGCCCTCGACGGGGGTCTGGCTGATCCGCAGCTCGGCCGACGGCAGCGTGAGCCGTTACTCGTTCGGCGGGGCGGGCGACATCCCCGTGCCGGCCGACTACACGGGCGTCGGCCACGCCGAGGTCGCGATCTACCGGCCGTCGACGGCGCAGTGGTTCGTCTCCAACCAGGCGACCGGCGCGGGCAATGTCTGGACCTTCGGCTTCCCGGCCCAGTCCATGCCCGTCCCGGCCGACTACGACGGCCAGGGCCAGGCCGACCTGGCCGTGTACGTCTCCGTCACCGGCGGCTGGTACGTCAAGAACACGACGAGCGGGGTCGTCACGCACACGGCCTTCGGCGGCGTCGGTGTCAAGCCGGTGCCGGCCGACTACGACGGCATCGGCCGGGCCGACATCGCGCTGTACGTGCCGGCCACGTCGCAGTGGCGCATCCTCTCGGCGACCACTGGCACAGAGCGCGACGTCACCTACGGCGGTGCCACGGTCGACATCCCGGTCCCCGGCGACTACAACGGCGACGGGACGGCGGACCTGGCGGTTTACTGGACCGTCGGCTCGATGTTCGGCGTCGACTTCTCGCAGTCGGGCGCGAAGCAGAGCTGGACGCTGGGCCGACCGGTCCTCGACGAGCCGGGCACCGTGCCCGCGAGCTACCTCGTGACCGAGGTGGCCCTCGCCTGGAACGTCACACCCGCGGTGATCCCACCCCTGCCATTGCCCCAGCCGGCGGCGAGGACGACGCCCGTGCCCCCGGCCCCGGCCCGGCTCGCGTGGTGGCCACGCCGACCGTCTCGCTCGCCCCCGCGATACCCAAGCCGACGCCGGTGCCGCAGGCGACCAAGCCGAAGACGGGCTCGTAACTGGGTTGGGGACCGCGGGCTATAACGCCGCGGCGAACGTCGTCGCCGCCCGTCGAGCGCGGATCAGACTACATCCCGGGGACCGACAGGAGTCGGGCCGAGAGTCGGCTCAAGGGGCGGCGTTTCGGTGGTAGCGCTGCGGGATCGAGGGGCCGCGATGGGAAAGGTTGCGGCTCAGGAGGTCAGGCGGCGGGCGCGGCGGGCGAGCTCGGAGCGGAGGGAGGCGATGAGCTCGAGCGTCGGCGCGAGGTAGGAGGCGAGCGTCGGCTGCGCGGTGGCCCAGGTCTCGGCGTCGTCGGTCGGGACGTAGACCACGCGGCCCTGGCGGACCCCGCGCTCGACGACCCCGCGATCGACCAGGTACAGCAGCACGGCCACGCGGCGGGCGAGCGGGGCCTTCGACCAGTAGTCGGACCCCGGAGAGGTCGTTCTCCAGGTGCAGGCCGCCGTAGCGCACGGCCTCCTCGACCAGGGCGTCGAGGTGCTCGTCGTTCCGGTGGCGGCGGTAGTGGGCCAGTCGGCCGGTCCACTGTCGGGAGAGGTCGCGGACGGATGATGCGGGCACGGGGAAGTCGTCCCTCCGAGGTCACGGATCGAGCGGGAGCCACGGCCTCCCGACGCTCGTTCCCATTATCATACGCAGCCCGACAAGAAACCCGACGCAGAATCCGTGAAAAACTCGGAAAGATCGTCGCGTGTCCTCCTTCCGATACCCCCGGACCAGCCCCGCGCCCGGGCGGCGATTGGCTTTGACAGATCCGAGAGATATGCCTTATCGTGCGACGGTACGCCCTGTGCTGGCTCGACGGCGCGACCCCCAGATTCCCATCGACGCCGGGGCATGCCGGGCCGCGTCCGGCCGATCGAACCTCCACGGATGCAAGCCGCCCCATGTTCTCTCTGATCGCCAAGATCGTCGAGCGGCGGGCCTGGGTGTTCCTGGTGGGTTGGGGGGCGTTCGCGGCGCTCCTGATGGCCGTCTCGCCGAAGCTCGAGTCGGTCAGCCGCGATGACGACGTCAGCTTCTTCCCGCCCGGCTCGCCGACGGTCATCGGCCAGGGCCTCCTCCAACGCGGGTTCCCCAACGACGTCTCGAGCTCGCAGGTCGTCGTCATCGCCGAGCGGCAGGGCGGCAAGCTCACCAAGGGCGAGAAGGGCGACTTCGCCTTCGTCGATCGCCTTTCCGCGTCGCTCGGCACGCTGGTCAACCTGAAGGACCCCGACCTGGGAATCCGCCAGGTCCTCGACCACCGCGCCCTCGTGATCGGCCCGCGGCTCATCAGCACGGCCGCAGATGACGAATCCGGGCCAGGCGACGCTCATCGTCGTCATGCTCAAGGGCACCTACATCGCCAAGCAGTCGCGTCTCGCGGTCGAGCGGATCGTCCAGACCGTCGAGGCCGCCCGCCCCAGCGCCCCCGACGGTCTGAGCCTGGGCATCACCGGCTCGGCCGCCGTCGGACGCGACATGAACCGGGCGTCGATCGAGAGCATGCACAACACGACCACCGCGACGATCGCGCTGGTCGTCGCCATCCTCCTTATTGTCTATCGCTCGCCGCTGCTGGCGCTGATCCCCCTGGTGACGATCGCCCTGTCGGTCTGGACCTCGCTGATGGGCATCGCCCTGCTGACGAAGTTGCCGGGGCTGCACTTCCAGGTCATCAACATCACGAACATCTTCGTGATCGTCGTCCTCTTCGGCGCCGGGACGGATTACTGCCTGTTCCTGATCGCCCGCTATCGCGAGGAGCTCGCCCGCGGCCGGAGTCAGGTCTCGGCGCTCCGCGAGGCGATCGAGCAGGTCGGAGGGGCCCTGGTCGCCAGCGCGGGGACGGTCGTGATCGGGCTGGGGATGCTCTGGTTCTCCAGCTTCGCCAAGATCCAGTACACCGGCCCGGCGATCGCGCTGAGCCTGGTGATCGGCCTCGTGGCGTCGCTGACGCTCGCCCCCATCCTCCTGCACTGGCTCCGCGGCGCGGTCTTCTTCCCGTTCAAGCCGCCGCACCACGTCTCGGGGCATGACGTCGAGGAGGAGATGCTCGAGCAGATGCCGATGGCGGGCTTCTGGAGCTGGGTCGCGACGCGGGTCGTCGAGAGGCCGGGGACGATCCTCGTCGTCTCGGTGCTCGCGCTGACGCCGTTCGCGGTCTTCGGGTCGCGGACGAAGGAGAACTACAGCCAGCTCTCCGACCTGAACCCAGACCAGATGAGCGTGCGAGGCGCGCGGATGGTCGAGCGCTACTTCCCGGCGGGCGAGCTCGCCCCGGCGACGGTTCTCGTCGAGCATCCCGCCGTGAACTTCCGGTCCGAGCAGGGACGCGCCGCGATCGCCGAGGTCAGCCGGCGGCTCATGGCGCTGCCGAACGTCGCCGAGGTCCGCTCGGTCTCGCAGCCGCTGGGCAAGCCCCCCGACCCGAACGCGAGCTTTCAGCAACGGATGCTCGACATCACCGCCCGGCCCCTGGCCGACCCGCGGTACGTCAGCGTCGCGCCGGCCGACCCGCTCGACAGGGATCACATCACGCGCATCGACGTCGTCTTCCGATCCGACCCGTTCTCGGACGAGGGTATGACGACGCTGGACCGTGTCCGCCAGACCGTCGCCGAGGCGACGAGGCCCGGCGGCCCGCTCGCCGCCGCGACGACCATGGGCACGGCCGGGTCGACGGCGATGGTCGACGACCTCCGCGACGTCACCACCCGCGACCAGCGGCGGATGTACGTGCTCGTCACCGTGGGCGTCTATATCATCCTGCTGTTCCTGATCCGCCGGCCGTTCGTCTGTCTCTACCTGATCGCGACGGTTGTCTTCGGTTATCTCGCCTCGCTCGGCATCACCGACCTGGTCTTCCGCGCGATGCACACGGGCCCGGAGCCGTGGGGCGGGCTCGACTGGAAGGTCGGCTTCTTCCTGTTCGTGATCCTGGTGGCGATCGGCGAGGACTACAACATCTTCCTCATGGCCCGCGTGCTCGAGGAGGAGCGCAAGCACGGCCCGATCGAGGGCACGCGGCGGGCCGTGGCCCATACGGGCGGGATCATCAGCTCGTGCGGGCTGATCATGGGCGGGACGCTCGGCTCGATGCTCACCGGCAGCCTCACCGCCCTGCGGGAACTCGGCTTCGCGCTGGGCCTGGGCGTGCTGCTCGACACGTTCATCGTCCGCCCGATCCTCGTGCCGGCCTTCGTCGTCCTCTGGCACCGGACGCTCGACCGGGTGCGGGGACGGATGGCCCGGCCCGAGGTCGTCGAGGAGCCGACGGCGCCGTGAACCCTGGGCGGCCGGGCCGTCGCGGAGTCGGTCCAGAACGCATTCTTCACGGTCCGCGCCCGATTATGTGCGGCGGGCCTGTGCCGGGCGAATTATAATCGCCGGTGAAGACGAGGGCCGATGGCGGGCCCCGCATTCATGAGATCCCTCGACCAGCGGCTCCGATGCACCTTCCCTGGCAGATCGACTCGCCACTCATGGGTCTGCTGTTGATCGCCGCGGCCAACGCGGTGGCGATCGCCGGCCTGCTGATCACTCGACGGATGCTCCGGCGGCTCGACATGATCTCGCACCACGAGGTCGGCGGGTTCCTGCTCTCCGTGGTCGGGACGATCTACGCGGTGATCCTCGGCCTCATCGTCGTCGACTCGCTGGCCAAGTTCCAGCGCGCCCGCGAGATGACCGAGCGCGAGGCCAACGCGCTGGCGACGATCGTGCTGCTCTCCAATCACATGCCGCCCGGCGAGCGCGACCGGATCCACGGGCTGGCCGTGGCCTATGCCGACCATGTGGTCAACCGGGAGTGGCCGATGCTCGACGACGGCAAGTCCGACCCGGCGCGCCAGGCGACGGCGCTGCGGCTGATCGAGTCCGTCACCGACTTCGACCCGAAGACCGGGCGAGACCAGGCGACGTACGAGAAGGCCCTCGACGCGGTCGGCGACCTGTGGAACGCCCGGCGCTACCGGGTCGTGACCGCCAGTCAGGGCTTCCCCGGGGCAGAGTGGTTCCTGCTCATCGCGGGAGGCGTGATTACCGTAACGTTCACTTACTTCTTCAAGCTCGATCATACCCGGGTCCACGTCGCGATGACCTCGCTGGTCGCGACGATCATCGCGCTGAACCTTTATATGGTCCTGATGTTCGGCTATCCGTACTCGGGCGAGGTGAAGGTCAGCTCCGACAGCTTCGGCATCGCCGAGGCGATCATCACGCACCACTCCACCCATCAGCCCGGCACCGCGCCCTGAGCGGCACGGCGCCCCGACGGCGACGATGTGCTACGCTTCGGGAGGCGGGCGTGATTCCCGCGGGGAGGCCATGAAAATCGACTCCTATCTTTCCGGTGTGCTCCTGATCCTGATCACCGACGTCGTCACGATCGTCGGGCTGGTCGCCGTGCGGAGGCTGCTGCGGTCGACCGGCCAGATCGCCGACCACGACGTCGGCGGGTCGCTCTTTCAGGTCGTCGGGACGATGTACGCCGTGATCCTCGGCCTGATCGTGGTCGAGGCGATGGACCGGTTCCACGAAGCCTCGCGCACGACCGCCAGCGAGGCCAGCGCGCTGGCGAACGTCATCATGCTCTCGAACGGCCTCCGGCCCGAGGCCCGGGGAGCGATCCAGGCTCGCGCCGCCGAGTATGCCGACCGCGTCGTCGACGACGAATGGCCGGTGATGGACCAGGGGCAGCACGCCCCCGAGGCCCGCGCGGCGGCGGTCCGGCTGATCACCACGGTGACGTCGTTCGAACCGAAGGGCGAGCGCGAGCAAACGATCTACGGCGAGATGCTCGCCGCGGCCAACGACGTCTGGAACGCGCGGCGGCAGCGGACGAGCCGGGGGGTCAACGCCGTACCGATGCTCGAGTGGGTCGTGCTGATCGGCGGGGGCGTCATCACCGTCGTCTTCACGTACTTCTTCCGGCTCAACCAGTGGCGGACCCAGCTCGCCATGACGTCGATGGTCTCGACGATCATCGCGCTGAACATCTACCTCGTGCTGATGTTCGGGTATCCCTATTCGGGGGACCTCAAGGTCAGCGCCGACGGCTTCGTCGTCGCCAAGTCGATCATCGAGCATCCGGCGGTGGCGCGGTCGGCGTCTCCCTAGCGCCGGGAGTTTGTCGGACAGGAATCAACGCATGCCGGGCAGACCAGGGACGGGCATCGTCCTCCTCATGCTCCTCGCGTCGTCCGCGAGGGGCCAGGACGCGTCGCGTTCGCGGATCGAGCGCGAGGCGTCCGCGCAGGCCGCGCAGGCCGACAAGCTGTTCAAGGCCGGCCGGTTCGAGGCCGCGCTGAAGCTCTACCGCGCCGAGGCCGAGTCGCGCAAGGCGCTCGGCGATGCGCGGTACGAGGCCTACGCCCACCGCGGCGTCGGCTGCTGCCTCGTAGGGTTGAAGGACGACCTTTCTGCGATCGAGGAGTTCCGCGCCGCGATGGCGATCGACGACGGCCGCGAGGACCCCGGCTTCGCCGGCTACGACGGCCTCCTGACGGCCCAGTCTCAGCTCCGGCTCGGCCGGGCCGGCGACGCGGTCGAGTCGCTGACGAAGGCGCTGCCGAGGCTGGGTCAGGCCGTTGACCGCGACCACGAGTGCGACGCGCGCATCTGCCTCGTCGAGGCACGGCTCTCGATGGGCGAGGGCGACCGGGCAATGCCCGATGCGGCCCGTGCCCTCGCGCTCGCCCGCGAGCTCGATGACCCGCCGCGGCTCGCGAACGCCTGGCTTGCCCTCGGGCTGGTCGATCGCGACCTCGGCCGCATGGGGCCGGCCTTGATGCGGCTCCAGGATGCCCGCGAGGCCTATCGAGGCCAGTCCCGCGACTCCGACGAGGCGCTGGCCACGCGGCATCTGGCAGACGTCGCCTACCGCCTCGGCGCTCGCGATCGAGCGGCGACCCTGTTCGAAGAGGCGGCGGGGCTGCATGCGAAGCTGAACGACATGTCCGAGGCGGATGACCGCCTCGACCTGGCGTCGATCCGCCTCGATCTGGGCGACCCGGTCTCCGCCATCCGCGAGGCGCGAACGTGCCCGCGACGGCTTCCTCGCGGCCGACGACGAGGCGTCGGCGATCGACGCCCTGGTCGTCCTGGCGAAGGCCCAATCACTGGCGCAGGACCAGGGCGCCCTCGCGGGTTCGGCGGCGACGATCCGCGACGCGCTCGACCGCTCGGCCCGCGTCCACGTCGATGCGCCGACCGAGCGTGTCCGCCTGCTGCTGCTCTCGGCCGACCTCGAAAGCCGGCTCGGTCGCGGGGCCGAGGTCGCGGCGCGGCTCTCCGAGGCCGCCAGGCTGGCCGAATCGGCGAACGACCCCCTGCTCCGCGCGGCCGTGGCGGATCTCCGGAAACGCCTCGTGCCCTGAGAATCCTTAGGAGAAGGTGCGTGACAAGGCGTCGCTGCGGGTCGGGGGACCGGCCCCGATCGCCCGCGATCGGCGGGCGACGCCGGGTGCGAAACGAAGCCAATCCCGCCGGCCGTTTGACGAAACGAAGCCAATTCCGGCCTGCGAAACGAAGCCAATCCCCCGGCCGCCGAAACAAAGCCAATCCCGCTTCGCCCGCCGCCGTTCAGCTCCGTGCGTCTGCGCGCGCGTCGAGCCGCACGGGGGCGAACGAAAGGCGTACGCTCGGGTTCGCTCGGCGCGGGGGCCTCGGGTCCCGCCGACCCGGGGAACCCCGGCGCTTCTCACGTCGTCACGGGCGCCGGACGAGTCGCCAGCCCTGATCGTCAATCGCGAGCCCGGCGTGGCCGGAGTAGCGGTCGTAGACCCGCTCCATCTCGGCGATCGAGTCGAAGTAACCGACGACGTAGGCCGCGCCGAAGGTCTCGCCGGCCTTGATCGGTCGGCCGCCGATCTCCTCGATCAGGCAGACATACCCGCGCTGGTGGCACCACGCCTCGGAGACGACCGACGGATCGAGCGTCATCCCTGCGAGCCACGGGCCGCCCTTGCCCGACTTCGGGTCGCGGAGGTGATAGGCGCGGATGAACCGCTTCGGGATCGCGGCCGGGTCGCGGAGGTAGAGGTACTTGGCGTCGGGCGCGAAGTCGCGGACGAACTCGCCGGCCTCGATCGTCCCGTGGTAGCTCAGGTAGACCTCGCTGAAGGTGTCGCCGTCCGTGTGGCGGATGTGTCCCGGCATGTCGATGCGGAGGAAGAGCGCATCGCTGGCGTTGGCCGACGTGATCCGATCGGCCGACAGGAAGTACCGTTCCCCGGCCGGGAACACGATCGTCTGCTCCCACTTCGACCCCGCGACCTTGCCGGGCGCGGCGAGGCGATAGGTGTAGTCCTGGCGGATCGCGATGAAGTCCGGCCGCTGCACCGACCGTCGGCGAGAGTTTGCCGGCCTTCGTACAGATCTGCGGGCCCTCGATCGACCGCTTGGGACGCCTGCCGTGCACCAGGTTGTTGAACTCGTAAGGCAGGTCGCCGGCCAGCCTGTTGCGATAGGCCTCGTCGCTGCCCGGCTCCATGAGCCAGTCGACGATGTCGAGGCCGAAGCCGAGGTCGCGGGCGCCGGTCTGCTTATCGAGGAGGGAGCCGCCCTCGATGCCGGAGACGTAGCCTGTCCTTAGAATCGCGGCGGACAGGGCGTTGGTCTCGATGTGGATCCGGTCGGCGTCCTCCATCACCTTGAAGGGCGCAGACCGAGGTGGACCATCGAGGCCGAGAGAGAAGAACAGGGTCGTGAGGAGGATGGTTTCAGTCACGATTCCCGCGGAGGTCAGAGCATCGAACGAGAGGGGTTGTCGAATTCGAGGTTCGACAACGACGTCGACTCCTCGCCCGGGGCCAGGAGAACGATCATGCTGATGTCCTCCCTGGCCCTCTCGGGGAGCGTCTCCAGGTGCTCCCAGACCAACGCATGACGGTCCGACTTCCTCATCCCGGCGAAGCCCGGGTCGATCACGCGGATTCTGATAGAGATACTATTGTAACGATAAATCTGAATCTGCGCTTCAGGGCGTCGCCGCTCGTATTCGCGCAGGGCCTTCTTGACCGAGGCCAGTGACGTGTCGGTCGCGCCGCGGATCGTGATCGGCATCCTCAAATCCTCCCGTCCGCCCACTCATAGACCGTCCCGAGGGCTTCGAGAAAACGCTCGGCCTCGGGCGGGTCGACTTCTTTCGGATCATATCGTATCCCGGAAGACCAGAGGTCGTCGACGAGTGTGAAGGCTCGAGTCACTTCCTCGGGGGGACGGCTCCCTCCGTTCTGCCAGTAGAATTCGAGTAGACGCGGCAAGTTGTGACCGATTTTCTTCAGCTCCTGCAGCACGACCGCCTGTTGCTTGGCGGGCGTGGACTCGAGAACGACCGCCTTCAGCATGAACTCCGCGACATACCCGCCGAGATAGACGGCGCCGGTGGGCTGATCCGCGTCGAAGAGAATCGTGGCCTCGACGCGACGACGGTCGGCGCATCGATAGAACCGCCTGGCGTGATTCGACCTCGGTGTCGCCATCTCCCGAGTTCCCCGTCGTTGCGACGGACCGAGACTCAAACCGCCCCGGCGAGCGTCCCGCAGGCCGCCAGAATGTCCTTCCCGCCCGAGTATCGCCGGACGACAGGCTGTCCGATATACCGGCTCAGCGCGTCGCGGAAGGCCCGCATCTCGTCGGGCGACGGCGGCGAAAACTGCCCCGTGGGGTCCGTGACGTCGATCAGGTCGAGCCGGACGGGCGTGTCGCCGATCAGGTCGCCGAGGGCCCGCGCGTCGTCCTCGCCGACGTTCTCTCCGGAGATGCAGACGTAGGCGAGCATGACCCGGTCGCGGCGGTCGAGGGCATGACGGCGGGCGGCGGCCATGACGTCGGCGACGGGGCTCCGTGCCGCGACGGGGACGAGCCGCGCACGCTTGGTGTCGGTGGCGGCGCCGAGGCTGATCGAGAGGCGGAACTTGTGCCCCTCGGCCGTGTAACGGTCAATCTCCGGGACGAGCCCGACGGTGCTGATCGTGATCGCCCCCGCGGCTGTCCGTCCCGCGTAGGGGCAGCGGAGTAGCTCCGCGGCGGCGATGACGCGGTCGTAGTTCAGGAACGGCTCGCCCATGCCCATGAAGACCGCCCCGGACACCCGGCGCCCCAGCGAGCGGGCCAGGTCGCGGGCCTGGGCCCACTGGTCGAGGATCTCCCACGTCGCCAGGCTCCGCCGGGTCGGCATCCGTGCGGTGGCGCAGAAGGTGCAGCCCATGGCACAGCCGACCTGCGACGACAAGCAAACGCTTGCCGAGCCCGGCTTGTGGAGCGGGATGAGCACCGACTCGACCGCCAGGCCGTCGCCCGTCAGGAACCGGAGCTTCTGGAAACCGTCGGCCTCGGAGGTGACGACGCGGTCGAGCGTCAGCCGCGGGAGGTCGCCGACGAGGTCGGTCAGCCGCCGCGGGACCTGGAAGTGGCGGCCCCAGGCCGTACGATCATGGATGCCGCGGTCGACGACGGCCGTCAGCAGCCGCCGCACCGCCCTCGGCTCGACGCCGACGCCCTCCGCGAGGGCGGTGAAGGCGTCGGGGGGCTGGTCGCGGGGGTCCCACACGGTAACAATCCGGGGAGGAGGGCCAATGAAGCTGCCCGGGCGTCGAATCCGATTATAGGGAACGCGCGTGTCGACGCACGAGGCCCGTCCGGCCCTGAGGACGTGGCCCGGTCGCACGCGCGGAAGGGGTAGGCATCGAAGGATTTTGCGTTTTTTCCCGCCCCGCCCAAACCAACGGCGACGCCCCTTCGTAATGGAGGAAAGCACGGCCCGCCGACGGGCCCGACGGCCCCGGAGGTCCGGGCCGCCGTTCGTCGATGTGGTCCGGAGACCCGAGACTAGGAGACCCAACCGCAATGAAACGGAACGCAGTCGCCTGGGCGGCCGTGGTCCTGTCGACCGCCGCCCTCGTCAGCTCGAGCGGGATGCTCCGCACCGCGCCCGCCGCGCCGCAGTTCACGGCCGAGAGCCAGAAGACGGCCCGAGCCTTATCCGACGCCTTCGTGGGCGTCGCCGAGTTCGTCAAGCCGTCGGTCGTCCAGATCACGGTGCAGAAGAAGACACCGGCCCGCGCCATCAATCCCTTCGGCCGGATGCCCAACCGGCCCGGTGCGCCGGGCAACCCCCGCAACGCCCCCGGCCAGCCTGACCCGGAGGAGATGCTCCGCCGGTTCTTCGGCCCGAATGGCCCGTTCGGCCCCGACGGCAACCCGAACTTCGAGCAGAACCAGTTCGGCGGGATCGCCCAGGGCACCGGCTCGGGCTTCGTGTATGACGACCGCGGGCATATCCTGACGAACAACCACGTCGTCGAGGGTGCCGACAAGATCGTCGTCACGTTCCACGACGGCGAGGAGCTGACGGCGAAGGTCGTCGGCACCGACCCGAAGACCGACGTCGCGGTCATCAAGGTCGACTCGAGCAGCTACCATCCCGCCGTCCGCGGCAAGAGCAGCAAGCTGAAGGTCGGCGAGCTGGTGATGGCCGTCGGCTCGCCGTTCGGCCTCGAGCAGACCATCACGACGGGCATCGTGTCGGCCATGGGCCGCAACGACGTCGGCATCCTCCGCAACGGCCGCGTGGCCGGCTACGAGGACTTCATCCAGACCGACGCGGCGATCAACCCCGGTAATTCGGGCGGGCCGCTGGTCGACATGGACGGCCGCGTCGTCGGCGTCAACTCGGCGATCGCCACCTCCAACCGGACGCTCGGGGGCGGCGGCAGCAACTCGGGCGTCGGGTTCGCGGTGCCCATCGACATGGCGTCGAACATCGCCGACCGGCTGATCAAGGACGGCAAGGTCAAGCGGGGCGCCCTGGGCGTCGCGCTCGAGCCGCTGACGCCCGCGATGGCCAAGACGTTCGGGATCGACCCGAAGACGAAGGGCGTCCTCGTCAACGAGGTCTTCGACAACAGCCCGGCCGCCAAGGCGGGCCTGAAGCAGGGCGACATCCTGACGAAGTTCGACGACACGCCCGCGGTCAACGTCGCCTCGTTCCGCAATTTCGTGGCGACCAGCGAGCTGGAGCGGCCGCACACCCTGACGTACTACCACGAGGGCCAGTCGAAGACGGCCCAGGTCACCCTGGAGCCGGCCGACAAGGTGCTGGCCCAGGCCGAGGAGCGGCTGAACCAGGGTTCGGGCGAGGGCTCGCGCCCCGAGGCGAAGAAGGAGTCGAAGGTCAGCCTCGGCGACTTCGGCCTCGAGGTGCAGGACCTCACGCCGGAGCTGGCCGAGTCGTTCGGCCTGCCGAAGGACCTCAAGGGCGTGGTGATCTCCGAGGTCAAGCCGGGCACCCCGGCCGAGGCCGAGGGGCTCGAGCCCGGCCTGGCGATCACCAAGGTCGTCAAGGACAAGAAGGTCCAGGCCCTGGCGTCGAGCAAGCAGTTCCAGGACGTCGCCGGCAAGGCCGACGAGCTGACCATCTACGTCCAGACGAAGGACGGCGGCAAGTTCGTCACGCTGGCCAAGGCCAAGAAGAGCTAACGGCGGGTCCTCCTCCCCGACCGTGAAACCGAGGGCTCGCCATCTCCGGGGCGGGCCCTCGGCGTTTCGAAGGCGATGATTGCCGCGGCGTGCTGGCCGGGCTAAGTTGGACTCTTGTAGGGTCCGCTATTGCGGACCATCTTCGACCGAGGGCCATCGTTTCGGATGGTCCGCAATAGCGGACCCTACGAGGAATCGCCATGAGCCGGGCCCGGGTCGGTCTGACGGTCGCTCTCCTCGCGCTGGCCGTGCTGCCCCGGGCGCGTGGCGACGTCACGGCCGAGCAGGTGGAGCGGGCGATCCGCCGGGGCGTCGCCTTCCTCAAGTCGAGGCAGGCGCCGATGGGTCCTGGCCCGGCGAGCCGGGCGTCACCGCGCTGGTCAGCCTCGCGCTGGTAACGGCCGGTGAGTCGCCCGATTCTCCCGCTGTGGGCCGGGCCTTCCGCTACTTGCTCCAGGCACCCGAGGGCGGCCACGAGACCTACACGCTCGGCCTGAAGGCGATGGCCATGGCCGCGGCGCCCGAGAAGTATGCCCAGGCCCTCCAGGCGTACGCCACGCGGCTCGAGCAGGGGCAGATCCGGACGCCCAACCGGTTCGTGTTCGGCTCGTGGACCTATCAGGCGGCCCAGAACGGGTCGCGGCGACAACTCGAACTCGCAGTACGCCCTGCTCGGCCTCCACGCGGCGAGCGAGGCGGGGGCGCGGGTCGAGCCGGTCGTGTTCCTCCGCGCCCTCCGCTACTGGCAGGCCGCCCAGTGCCGCGACGGGAGCTGGGCCTACAAGTCGGGCCAGCCGGTGGGCGGCACCGGCAGCATGACCTGCGCCGGCATCTCGAGCCTGATCATCGCCGGCGCCCGCCAGTCGGAGTCGCGCGAGCGGCTGGTCGGCAACCTGATCGAGCACTGCGGCGAGCGCCTCGGTCGACCCGGGATTGCAGGCCGGCCTCGACTGGCTCGCGCGGAACTTCGACGTCCGCGGCAATATCAACGGCGGCGGCCAGTGGGCCTATTACTACCTGTACGGCCTCGAGCGCGCCGGCCGGCTCAGCGGCCTGCGCTACTTCGGCCGCCACGACTGGTATCGCGAGGGGGCCGAGGAGCTGGTTCGGCTCCAGAACCCGGTCACCGGCACCTGGCAGGGCGTCGGCATGGAGGGCGACCCGCATGCTCGCGACGAGCTTCGCGGTGCTGTTCCTGGCCAAGGGCCGCTCGCCCGTGCTCGTCAACAAGCTCAAGCACGGCCCGCCCGGCGACTGGGACAACGACCACGACGACATGGCCAACCTCACGGCGATGGTCTCGCGCGACTGGAAGAGCCTGGTCACCTGGCAGGTCGTCGACCCGTCGCACGCCTCGGTCGAGGACCTGCTCCAGGCCCCGATCGTCTACCTCAACGGACACGATGCGCCGCTGCTGGGCGCGGAGGCGAAGCGGTCGCTCCGCCGCTACATCGAGAACGGCGGGCTGATCCTGGGCGAGGCCTGCTGCGGCAAGCGGGCGTTCGACCACGGCTTCCGCGCCTGATGGCGGAGATCCTGCCCGAGCCCGAGTACGACCTGCACCCACTCCCGCCCGAGCACCCGATCTGGCGCTCGAAGTACGAGCTCGACCCGAACGCGCACCCGCTCTGGGGCATCGAGCACGGCTGCCGGACCGTCGTCATCTACTCGCCGGAGGACCTCTCGTGCTACTGGCACCACCTGGAGGCCCAACCGGGCCATCCGAAGGTGATCCAGGCCGGGCGGATGGGCCAGAACATCATCGACTACGTCACCGGCCGCGAGCTCCCGGCCGACAAGCTGGCGGCGCGCGAGGTCGAGAAGGCCGGCGTCGACGTCGCCAAGCGCGGGCGCTCTACATCGCCAAGATCAAGCACGGCGGCGACTGGAACATCGCCCCGCTGGCGATCCCCAACCTGACGACGACCCTGCGCGACCGGCTCAAGCTCGACGTCGTCATCAGCCACAAGGAGCTGACGGCCGACGACCCGAACCTGGTGAACTTCCCGCTGGTCTACATCCACGGCCGCGGCGCCGCGACGTTCACCGACGCCCAGAAGGCCGCACTCCGCCGCCACCTGACCCCGGGCGGCGGGACGCTCTTCGCCGACGCCGCGTGCGGCTCCGAGCCGTTCGACGCCGCCTTCCGCAAGCTCGCCGCCGAGCTCTTCCCCGACCGCCCGCTCGAGCCGATCCCGGCGACCGACGACTTCTTCACCCACCCCGCCGGCTTCAACCTGACCGATGTGACCCTGAACAAGGCCGCGGGCGGGGCGAGGGGACTTCCGCAGCTCGAGGGCGTGAAGGTGGACGGGCACTGGGCGATCATCTATTCGAAATACGACCTCGGATGTGCCCTGGAGCGCCACGCCGGGATCGACTGCAAGGGCTACACGCACGAGAGCGCCGTGAGGATCGCGGCGAATATCGTGGTGTATGCGACGATGCCGTGAGACTCACCGGCGGACGACACGCGCAGCCGCCCAGTCGGTGACGATCGTGCCCGGCCAGAGGGAGCGGACGTCGGGGTCGGCCCAACCGAGGTGGGGGTCGGCCTCGAGGATCACGCGGAGGCGGATCTCGCCCGGACGCTCGATGACGCCCGGCGGGAGCGGCGAGCGCAGCTCCAGGGAGATCGTGGCGCGGATCGCGCCCCTGCCCGATCACAACCGCCTCGCCGGCGGCGAACCGGCCCGGCACGCCTTCGAACTCGACGAAGACCCCGTGGGCGAGATCGCACGGCAAGGGAACGGTCACGACCAGCGAAGGCGGGTCGCGGAGGACGAGGTCGTCGTTCAAGGGGACGAACCGGGGCGATTCCTCCGCGGCGGGACTGGCTGTCCGCAGCGAAACCGCACCGCGCAGCGCGGCCTCGCGCCCCTCGTCGCGAGGGGCAAGCAGCGCCTCGACGCGGAGCTGGGGGTCGAGCTCGAAGGTGAAGGGGATGTGTGGCAGCTCGAGGTCCCAACGATCCGACAGGCCTTCCGTCCGGACCCGGGCCTGAAGCACGAGGCGATGCGACCCGGACCCGGTGAAGTCCGCGGGATCGATCGAGAACGTCGCGACGCCGACCCCCTTCGTCCAGGGCGAGAACTCCTCCAGGCTCGCCCGCTCGGCCCCGGTGATCCGATGCGACCACGCGAGATCGCCCGGCCCGACTTCGCCCGCTGCCTCGCGAAGAAAGGGCACGCCGTACTCGACCCGGATCGGGATCGCCGCGGCGAGGTCGCGCGGGTAGCGGCGGCGGGCGCGCCAGGTTGCCGAGAAGCCGCGGCGGACGATCGCCTTCTCCTCCTCGGCCACCAGCTCATCCCGCTTCCACAACGAGGCGAGCGCCCGGCCCGCGGCCTCACGACGGTCGGCATCCGGGGCGGTCTCGAGGAGCCGAAACAGGTCGATCAGTCCCTCGCGGCCGAAGCGGGCAGAGTCGGCGATCTCCGCGGGCGTGACGTCGGCCTCGGCCAGCCGGGAATGGGCCTTGCGGGCCTGCATCCCGTGGAGCAGCTTCCGACCGCCGCCGAGCACGGCCGCCGCGCCGAGCGTCAGCAAGACGGCGCTCCGCGGATCGGTCAGCCAGCCCCAGCGCTCGGGCTCGGCGCGCGGCGCGGGGCGACGGGTCGGGGTCGACGGGTTGGCGGGGGCTGGCTCGTCGGCGAGGACGAGGGTCAGGGCGAGCGCGATGGCCAGGCCGGGCATGCGGACGGGTCCTCCGGGCGGGTCAGATCCCGGGGCGGGACCGCGACGGCTTCGGCTTGGCGTCGTCCTTCGCCTTCGCCTTCTCCTCCGCCGGCATCTCCTCGATGATCGTCGGGTTCCGCGCCGGGCGACGGGCTCCTCCTCGACCGGCACCGTGAGGATGTCGCGGATCTCGCGGACGTCGTCCTGGAGCGTGTGCAGGTCGCGGTGCAGGGCCTTGACCTCCTCCCGCAGGCGATCGATCGGCTCGTCGGACTCGGCCTTGTCGGTGATGATGAGCAGGTTGTCCTCGGGGATGACGCGGGTCGTCAGTCCGACCTGGTCGAGCAGGAGCTTCAGCCCCGTCTTGAGCCGGACGCCGTCGAGGTCGATGCGGACGTGATTGGTCGGCTTGAGCTGGTGGCGATCGAGCGCGGCCAGGTCGAGGATGACGTTGGCCCGGAGCTCCTTGCGGAGATAGGCGGCGACCTCCTCGAGCGACTTCCCCTCGTTGAACGGCAGTCGCAGCGGCTGGAGCATCGCGTCGGAGACGTTGCCGGTCGCGCGGCCGGGCTGCCCTTCCTGGGCATGACTCGGGCCGTACGCGGCGAGCCAGGCGCCGGCGACGACGGCCATTGTCATCACGAGGACCAGCGCTGGCCTTGAGACGGTCATGGGCAGTTCCTCCTCACGGCGCGGCCTGCGCGGTCGGCCGGGGGCGTTTCAGGTGGATGAGCAGCGTGGCGATGTCCGACGGGTTCACCCCGCTGATCCGCCCGGCCTGGCCGAGCGAGCGGGGCCGGACCCGTCGCGAACTTCTCCCGGGCCTCGGCCCGGAGCTGCGGGATCGCCCGGTAGTCGAGGTCGGCCGGGATCGGCTTGTCCTCCAGCCGGCGGAACCGCTCGACCTGCTGGCGCCTGCCGCGCGATGTAGCCGCCGTACTTCGCCTCGATCGTCACCTGCTCGACGGCCGAGGGGTCGTCGGCGAGGCCGGCCAGCGCGGGTCGGAGCGCGACCAGTTCGTCCCACGTCGTCGGCGGACGGCGGAGGATCGTTTCGAGGGTGTCGCCCTCGACTCGTGTCGATCTGCAAGTAGCCCGTCAGCCGGCTCGATCTGCTCGCGGCGCGCGCTCGAACCGCGCCCAGCGGACGTCGTCGACCAGGCCGATCGACCGTCCGAGCTCGGTCAGGCGGAGGTCGGCGTTGTCGCTCCGGAGCAGCAGCCGATACTCGGCCCGGCTCGTGAACATCCGGTAGGGCTCGTCGACGCCGCGGGTCACGAGGTCGTCGATCAGCACGCCGATGTACGCCTTGCGATCGATCGATGACGAACGGCCCGTCGCCCTGCGACCTGCAGGGCCGCGTTGATGCCGGCGACGAGCCCCTGCGCGGCGGCCTCCTCGTAGCCGGTCGTGCCGTTGATCTGGCCGGCGAGGAAGAGGCCGGGGATGGCCTTGGTCTCGAGGGTCGCGTGGAGCTGGGTCGGCGGGGCGTAGTCGTACTCGACGGCGTAGCCGTACCGCATGATCTCGGCGTGTTCCAGGCCCGGGATCAGCGGGATGATCGCCTCCTGGACGTCGCGCGGGAGGCTCGTCGAGATGCCGTTGCAGTAGTATTCGAGCGTGGTCCGCCCCTCGGGCTCGAGGAAGATCTGGTGCGACTCGCGGTCGGCGAACCGGACGACCTTGTCCTCGATCGACGGGCAGTACCGCGGCCCGGTGCTCTGGATCTGCCCCGAGTACATCGGCGCCCGGTGGAGGTTGGCGCGGATCAGGTCGTGGACCGCGGGGTCGTCGCGGTGATGTGGCAGTCCATCTGCGGCTGCGTCGATCCGCTCGGTCAGGAACGAGAACGGCGACGGGCTCGTCGTCGCCGGGCTGGGGCTCGATCCTGGAGAAGTCGATCGTCCGGCCGTTGAGCCGGGGCGGCGTCCCGGTCTTGAACCGCCGCAGCTCGAAGCCGAGGCGATCGGAGGCTGCCCGGAGAGCCCCTCGGCCGACGTGGTCGCCCTGCCCGGCCGCCGACGGTCTTGACCTCGCCCGTGTGCATCAGCGCCTGGAGGAACGTGCCCGGTCGTGACCACGACCGCCCGCGCCCGGTAGTCGACCCCGCCCCGGCAGCGGACGCCCGCGACCCGGCCGTCCTCGACGAGGATCCCCTCGACCATCTCCTGCCGGAGGCGTCAGGTTCGCCTGCCGCTCGACGGTCAGCTTGGCGAGGGCCTGATACGCCTTCTTGTCGCACTGGGCCCGCGGGCTGTGCATGGCGGGGCCCTTGCCCCGGTTGAGCAGGCGGAACTGGATGGCCGTGGCGTCGGTGAGCAGGCCCATCGCGCCGCCGAGGGCGTCGACCTCGCGGACGATCTGCCCCTTGGCCACGCCGCCGATCGCCGGGTTGCAGCTCATCTGGCCGACGCGCGTCGCAGTTGATCGTGAGCAGGGCCGTGCGCAGGCCCATCCGCGCCGAGGCCAGCGCCGCCTCGATGCCGGCGTGGCCGGCGCCGACGACGATCACGTCGAATCGATAGGGGTCGTGGTGCGGTCGCGTCATGGGTCGTGGGTCCGTCTCGTGATGACCGTGTCATCATATCCGCCCGTCCTCTTTCCCGGGAGGGCGAGGCTCCGCCCGGGCCGGGTCTGACGAACGGCCCGTCGGCATGCTCCGCCGTCCCGCGGCCGGTGCCGGATACCCGGGCTCGGGCGGAGACTCGCCCTCCCGATTCGGAGCACGTCCGGCCCGGAACCCACGATCATGATGGATGCTCCTTGGCAATCCGAACCTGGCTCGCTCCGAGGTCGGCCATTCCCGTTCGAGCCACAACCCCCGCACCAAGCCTCACGTTAGCGAACGAAAGGCGTACGCTCGGGTTCGGTCGGCGCATCGAGCCGCTCGGGACCTGGCCCCCGGCTCGAACCCGACGCGCGATGCCCGCTTGACCCCGGGTCTGCGTTAGTGATATTTTGAACACTATGACCGGTCCGAGGGGGGCAACACCATGCCGTCGAACATCAAGGGCCGTGGCTCGGCCGAGAACCCGGCCAATCGGTTCGAGTCGACCCGGTTCGAGCGCGACCCGGAGTCGATCGACCCCGACGACCCCGAGCCGTCTCCCCTGACCGTCCTGATCCCCGACCGGACGCGGACGATCATCGCGACGAACGACAGCCCCGACGTCGGCTTCGACGCGAGCATCAACCCCTATCGCGGGTGTGAGCACGGGTGTGCATATTGCTACGCCCGTCCGGGCCACGAGTACCTCGGCCTCTCGGCGGGCCTCGACTTCGAGACGAAGATCCACGTCAAGCACGACGCCCCCGCCCTGCTCCGCCGCGAGCTGATGAAGCCGGGCTGGGTGCCGCAGGTCATCGCGATGAGCGGCGTCACCGACGCCTATCAGCCGGCCGAGCGGAAGCTCAGGATCACGCGAGGCTGCCTGGAGGTGCTCGCCGAGTTCCGCAACCCGGTGGCGATCATCACCAAGAGCCGGCTCGTGGCCCGCGACGCCGACATTCTCGGGGAGATGGCCCGCGTACGGCGCGGCGGGCGTGTTCGTCTCGGTGACGAGCCTCGATGCCGACCTGGCCCGAGCGCTGGAGCCGAGGGCATCGTCGCCGACGGCGAGGCTCGAGGCGATCGCCGCGCTCGCCAGGGCCGGCGTGCCCGTGGGCGTGGCCGTCGCGCCGGTCGTTCCCGGGCCTGACCGACCACGAGATGCCGGCGATCCTCGAGGCCGCCGCCGAGGCCGGGGCGCGAACCGCGTTCTACACGATGCTCAGGCTTCCGCTCGGCGTCGCCGGGATCTTCTCCGAGTGGCTCGACCGCAATGCGCCGCTCGCCAAGGAGAAGGTCCTGGGCAGGCTCCGGGGGATGCGCGACGGCCGGCTCAACGACGCGAGGTTCGGCCACCGTATGGGCGGCGATGGGGCCCATGCCGACCTGATCCGCACCCTGTTCAAGACGTCGGTCGCCCGCGTCGGGCTCGATAAGCCGTTCCCCGAGCTTTCGACGGCGAGGTTCCGTCGGCCGGGCCAGGTGCAGCTCTCGCTGTTCGACTGAGCGTGCGCTGGTCCCGGCCCGGCCGGCCTCGTATCGTGAGGGCCGTCGATGAAGACGGACGGAACTCGGAGCGGATCGAGGCCGATGCGGAACTCTCTCGCCCCCGGCTACTGGCTCGTCACCGCACTTTCCCTCTCGATCGGCTGGGGCATCCGCGGCAATTTCGGCCACGAGTTCGGCGCGATGATCGCCGGCGCCCTGGCGGCGATGGCCCTGGTGCTCTTCTCCGGACGCGAGGACTGGTACCGACGGATTCACTATTTCGCCCTGTTCGGTGCGATCGGCTGGTCGTTCGGCGGCAGCCAGTCCTACATGCAGGTGCTCGCCTACACCCACTCGGGCGACTCGGTCTCGGTGCTGTACGGCTTCGCGTGCCTGTTCGTGATCGGCTTCCTCTGGGCGGCCTTCGGCGGCGCGGGGACGGCCTTGCCCGCCGTGCTCGACCGCGAGCGATTGACCGGTCTCTTCGCCCCGATGACGGTCGTCTTCGTCGCCTGGATCGCCGAGGACCTCTGGCTCGAGCCCTGGCTCGAATCGCGAGGGAACACGCTCAACTGGTTCGACACCGACTGGCTCGGGGCCCTCGTCGCCGTCGTCGCGGCGCTCGGCTGGGCGGCGACCCGGCGGCGGGTCGACGACGGGACCTCGCTGATCCTCCACATGGCCCTCGGCTGGTGGGCGGGCTTCCTGCGTCCTGGTCGTCGGCCTCGGCTTCCGGATGACGCCGCCGAGGGGCGACAACTGGGCGGGCTGCCTCGGCATGTTCGCGGGGCTGATGGTCTATTGCTGGCGGGCCGGCTTGCCCGACGTGGCCCTCGCGGCGCTCGTCACCGGCATCCTCGGCGGGATCGGCTTCGCCTCGGCCGTGATGCTCAAGCTGGTCGAGGTCACGTCCGGACTCACGACCAACTGGCACAGCATCTACGAGCAGACGGCCGGCCTCTTCAACGGCCTGGCGCTGGCCGCGGCGATGGCGATCGTCGCGCGGAGAACGCCTGCTCTCCGGGACGATCCGCCCGTGCGGCGCTGGACCGACGTCTATGCCGTGGCGTTCGTCCTGCTGGGCATCACCTACCTCAACCTCCGCAAGAATCCCGGAACCTGGATCAAGGAAGGCGGGATGGCGCGCGTGCTCATACGGCCTGCCGCCGGCGACGTGGTTCGACCTCGCCTACGCGGCGCTTGCCGTTGCGATCCTGGCGCCGCTGATCCGGCATCTGCGGAGGCCGATCTCGCTTATGCCGGCGGGCTGGGTCGGCAAGGGCCAGTTGCTGTATCTCGTGTTCCTGTGGTGGATGGTCGTCGGCAACTTCGACCGGGCCCTGGTCGGCTTCGCCGAGCAACGGCTCGTCACGGAGGGGGTGATCCACCTCAATGCCTGCATCTGCACGCTCCTCGTGCTGCTCGGCGCGGGATCGGGACGCGCGGCGACGCCTGCCCTCGCCGTCGAGCCGGCGGCCCGGGCGATCCGTCGTGCCTTGCTGGTCGGTGCGGCCCTGGCGGTGGTCGCGATTTTGGCCGACTGGGCGATCGTCCGCGCGATCTACGGCGATCGCCACGCCGGTCACGCGAACCTCCACATCCGATTCGGCCCCCGTGCGACGGTTAAGAGCGGCCCACGCTGAGACGCTTGCGATCCGGCATCGGGCGAGGCTAACCTAGCCCGTCGTGCCGGCTTCCGCCCGGCGCGAAACCCGATATCGACCCAGAGAGGACGCATCCCGATGGCCGACGTGCGCAAGGGCGAGGTGACGATGAAGGGCAACCCGGTCGAGCTGGCCGGGCCCAAGCTCAAGCCGGGCGACAAGGCGCCCGACTTCGCGGTCGTCAATGAGGGGCTCGCCGCGGTCACGCTGAAGGACACCGCCGGCAAGGTCCGGCTCTTCAGCGTCGTCCCCTCGCTCGACACCCCGGTCTGCTCGCTCCAGACCCAGCGGTTCGCGAAGGACCTGAACGCCCTGGGCGACAAGGTCGCGGCCTACACGATCAGCCTCGACCTGCCGTTCGCCATGAAGCGGTTCTGCTCCGACCACGACATCAAGAACATCGACGAACCTCTCGGACGTGCACGACCACAGCTTCGGCGAGCACTACGGCGTGCTGATCACGAGCCTGCCGATCCCCCTGCTCGCCCGCGCGATCTTCGTCGTGGACGCCTCGGACACGATCCGCCACGTCGAGATCGTCCCCGAGATCGCCACCGAGCCGAACTACGACGCGACGCTCTCGGCCCTCAAGGCCGCGGCCGGCGCCTGACGGCCACGAGGGGCGACGGCGGTCCCGTCGCCCCGGCCGGCCGGCTCATGGGTCGAGCGGCTTGATCCAGACGTTGCGATACTGGACCGCGTTGCCGTGATCCTGGAGCATGATCGGGCCGCGGTCCCCCTCCTTCACCCCGCCGACGCCGCCCGGCGTCGGGCTGATCTCCTTGTCGTCGATCGTCGTGATCGCGTTGTGCTGCACGGTCAGCCGGGCCTTCTCCACCTTGCCGTCCTTCACCTTCGCGGCGTGGAACGTGATGTCGTAAGTCTGCCACTGGAGTGGAGGCTTGCATGCATTGACAGAGGGGATGATCTGCTGGTAAATTGCACCGCAATCGTTGGATCTGGAGCTTTAGGCCATAGGAGTCGAGCACCTGGAGTTCGTAGATCCCGTCGAGATAGACGCCGGAGTTGCCGCGGGCCTGACCTCGCTTGTCGGGCATGTAGGGGACGTTGAATTCGACGTGGAGCACGAAGTCGCGGTAATGGGCGCGGGTCTGAATATTGCCGCCCTTGACGGTGAGGATGCCGTCGTCCAGCGGCCAGGCGGCGGCTTTCTTGTCGGACTGGCGGACCCAGTTGACCAGATCGCCGCTGAAGAGGTAATAGGCGCCGTCGGGGGGGGCCGCTCCCAGGGTATCGTCCCTGGGTTTCACGTCCTGACCCGCGGCGCTGGCGATGAGGGTGAGCGACAGGATGAGGGTGGTCGGGGAGGGCCGGGTCACGCTTGATGTCCTCGCGGGTCGGGTGGCACGGGGGAAAGAGGCCGTCGATCGCGTCCAGTCTATCGGGGTGGCCTCGGCAAGCAAGCGCGCGGTTGGGAGGCTGGTGAGATCCTGGCATCCGACACGCCTGTCGCTAACTCCCGATGGGATCAATGGAAAGGACGCACGACTTGGGGGCATTTGTGGGCTTGGTGATCTAGGTTGACAGAGTGGGCGGGGGTATTATAATTGGTCGTGTTGGCAATCCTGGTAAATTTGACAGGCTCCGCAAATTCTTCCGATTAGGGTCACATCTCAGAGTTGACATCGGCCGCCGCCGGATCTCGGAAGTCGTCGGGTGGCGGGCCGGAGCGGGATCATTACGGAGGATGACCGGGCATCCGGCGAGGGACCTCATGGCGTGGGTCCCGCCGGCGGGGCTTCAGGAGCGACCGGGCCCAGGCGCTCGCCAGATGGGGCGTACACGACCATGAAGACCGTGTTCACGACCGGTGAGGCCGCCAAGATCTGCAAGGTGAGCCAGCAGACGATCATCCGCTGCTTCGACTCGGGCCAGCTCAAGGGCTTCCGCGTGCCCGGCTCGCGGTTCCGGCGGATCCCGCGCGAGGCCCTCTACCGCTTCATGAAGGAGAACAGCATCCCGACCGACGCCCTCGAGAGCGGGCGGCGGCGGATCCTGATCGTCGACGACGACCAGGCGGTCGTCGACCTGATCTCCGACGTGCTCGCGAACGACGCGCCGGTTCGAGACCCGGTCGTCAACAACGGCTTCGGCGCCGGGATGCTGGCCAAGGAGTATCACCCCGACCTGATCATCCTCGACGTGATGCTGCCCGACATCAACGGCCAGGCGGTCTGCGAGCTGATCCGCCAGGACCCGACGATGGCCGACATCAAGATCATCTGCATCTCGGGGATGATCGAGGAGGACAAGATCGACGAGCTGAAGAAGTCGGGCGCCGACGATTTCCTGCACAAGCCGCTCGACATCGATGAACTGATCCGCCGGGTCTGCCGACTGTTGGATATAGAGACCGGCCCGACCGGCTGAGCCCGAGCGGGCGACGGAACGCCTCGCCCCGAGCGGGACGCGGCCGCGCCGCCGGGCCGACCGATCGAGGCCGACGGGAAGGAGCCCGTCTCGGTGCGTCCCACGTCCGTCCGCCCCGCGCGCCCGCTCGATCTCCGCCGCCAGATCGAGCGGCTGGACGGGCTGCCGATCCGCCCGGCCTCGGCGCGCTGACGCTCGACGCCGCGCCGATCGGACCCGAGCCGACCGGCCCCGGAGCCGGCCCCGGCCCATCCGGCGACGGAGCTCGACCCCGGCTGGACGCTCGCCCGGCTCCGCACGGCGGGCCTGGTCGACCCGCTGGCGATCGTCGCCGACCGGCCCTGGTGGACAGTCGGCCACGGAAACCGGCGCCCAGGCGATCGGCCGGCTCTGGCGGAACGCCGTCGCGGTCTCGCTCGCCGCGCGCCGGCTCGCCCGCGAGGCCAACGACCCCGACCCCGGGCTGCTCGCCCGCGCGGGCCTGCTGCACCGGCTCGGGCTCTGGGCGCTCGCGGCGGTCGATCCCGAGCGGCTGGCCTACTGGCTCGCCACGCCCGACCCCGAGCGCCGCCGCGAGCTCGAGGCGCTCTGGCTCGGCTCGGACGTCGACTCGCTCGGGCGGACGCTCGCCGACCCGCTGGGGTTGCGGCCCCGCTGGTCGCCGACGCCGCCTGGCTCCACGCCGACGCCACGGGCGACCTCGCCGCCTGCTCGGACGACCCGGGCCGCCTCGCCGCTGATCCGCCAGGCCCACGCCTGGGCCGAGCTGACCCCCTGGTCACTCTCGGGCCCCCCGACGCGCGACCCCGGCCCGCTCGACCCGCGAGTCCGGCTGCTCATGGCCGAGGTCCAGGCGCGGTGCGCCGGCGCGTTCGTCGACGCCGACGCCACGCCGCGCGAGGAGCGGCTCAGCCGCGAGAACGCCGCGCTGCGGCTCGAGTCGTCCCGGCTCCGCGGCGAGCGCGACGCACGCGACCGCCTCGTGTCCGCGCTCGCCGAGTCCGACCCGACCGAGCGTCCCGAGGTCTGGGCCGAGCGCGCGGGCCTGGCCTGGTGCGACGAGCCGGGCGTCGCCGCCGCCCGGGTCGTCTGGCTCGACCCGACCTCGGCCACCGAGCCGGCCCCCGCGACCACGGCCGAGGCCCCGCGACCCGCGAGCGTCGATCCTTCCGCTCGGCGACCCGGCCCGTCCCGCGGCCGAGGTCCAGCTCTGGACGGCCGACCCTGCCCCCGACGGCTGGCCGGGCGTCGAGGCGTGGGGCGCCTGGGCCGCGCTCGTCGCCGAGCGGACGCGGCTCCTCCGCAGGCTCGACGCGACGGCCTCCGCGTTCCGCCGGCGAAGCGAGACCGAGGACGCACACCGCCGCCGCGCGAAGCTCGAGGCCCTGGCCGAGTTCGCCGCCGGGGCCGGCCACGAGCTGAACAACCCGCTGGCCGTGATCGTCGGCCGTGCCCAGTTGCTGCTGGTCCGGGCGGAAGACGCGGACACGATCCGCTCGCTCCGGGCGATCATCACCCAGGCCCAGCGGGCGCACCGGATCCTCCGCGACCTGATGTACGTCGCCCGCCCGCCCGAGCCCAGGCCGCGGCTCTGCTCGGCCGACGAGGTCCTCCGCGGCTCGATCCGCGACGCCCAGGCCGAGGCCGACGCCCGCGGCATCCGACTCGTCGCCGACCCGAGGCCGACGACGCCCGGCAAGGTCTGGGCCGACCCGGACCCGCTCCGCCACGTGGCCGACATCCTGCTCCGCAACGCGCTCGAGGCGACGCCGGCCGGCGGCTCGATCTTCGTGGCGTCGGCCGGGCGACGAGCAGACGATCCGCTGGACGGTCAAGGACAGCGGCCGCGGCCTGACGCCCCAGGAGGCGGCGCACCTCTTCGACCCGTTCTTCTGCGGCCGCCAGGCGGGGCGCGGGCTCGGCCTCGGCCTGCCCCGCGCGGCGAGGATCGTCGAGCAGGTCGGCGGCGAGATCACCTGGCAGTCGACGCCGGGCCAGGGCACGTCCTTCCAGCTCAAGGTCCCGCTCGTCGGCCCCGCCCGCCGCCGGAAGGCGACACGGCCCCGGCGCCGCGGGTCGAGCGGGCGAAGTCTGCCTGAAAAGCGGGCGGCTCGGCCGGCCTAGGCCGTGGCGCCGCGTGAGCGACCATCGTATCGGCGATCTCGTGACAGTCCTCGCAGAGGAAGGTCACGTTGAGGGGTTCGTCGTAATCCCAGTGGTGCCGCTCGAGGCGGTGCCTGCGCCGACACCACGCACAGCCGCGCGGCCGCTCGATCAGCCCGAGCTGCTCGCCGAGGGCGGCGGCATAGCGGGCCGACCGGGTCCGGATTCGTCGCGGCTTGAGGGGGTCGAGGCAGATGTCGAGGTGACGTTGCAGACGGGCGAACTTGGCGTGCAAGCGATTCCTGCTTGGCCTTTTTCATCGTGTCGTGACCCGCTGGAACCTGGTAGCCACCTAAACACCTGTGACGGCGGTTCCCACTCCCTCGGCGGAGCCCCGATCGGGGTCATCCGACCGACTCCTGGTCACTGAAAGAACTCGACACCTCCAGCCTACGGCAAAGTCGATGCCGTGGCGATCCTTTGATGTCAAAAAACGTGTGCTGATCCGGTTGTGATGAACGTAGAGATCGTGCGGCACGAGCCCGAACGGACCGCTGGGGCGGTTCTCCCTCGGGTCTTGCGGTCCTCGTGGGGTCCGCTGTGCGGACCATCTTCGGGGCACGGCACCATCGAAGAGGTCCGCACAGCGGACCCCACGATGGGCCGCCGGGCCAAGCCAAGGGCGCCGGTCGCCTGCGCCCTGCGAACCCGGCGCCCTGCGCCGAGCGAACCCGAGCGGCCGCCTTTCGCTCACCTTTGTGCGGCTCGATATGCGCGCCGACGCACGGAGCGGAACTGCGGCGGGCGGAGCGGGATTGGCTTTGTTTCGGCGTGCGGGGGATTGGCTTCGTTCCGCAGGACGGAATTGGGTTCGTTTCGTCACCCGGCCGGCGGGATTGGGTTCGTTTCGCAGCCCCGCCCGCCCGCCGGGTCGGGACCGTTGGGCGTGACGGCCGGTCTCGATCGGCGGGGCGGGGGAGCCGGGTCGCTGACGCCCGGGGCGAGAATCGAAGAGCGACGCCGCCCCATCTCAGGCTCCGGCCGTCGATCCGGCCCCCTCGAACTTCTCGGAGGCAAGCAGTGCCGCCCCGAGCACCCCCGCGTCGTCGCCGAGCGAGGCGGCCTCGACCTTGATCGACTCGTGCGGGTCGACGAGCACGGCCTTCCGCATCGAGGCGCGGACGAGGTCGATCCACGGCACGCCGAGCGCCTCGGTGACTCCTCCTCCGACGATGACAATCTCGGGGCCGAGGACGTTCACGAGGCTGCCGAGGCCGATGCCGAGGTAGTGCGCGGCGCGGTGGACCTCCTTCATCGCCACCGGGTCCTGCGCGGCGACGGCCGCGGCCAGGTCGCCGCTCTTGAGCCGGCCCGACTTCTTGTCGACCTTGTCGGCGAGCACGGTCGAGTGCCCCTTGCGCACGGCCTTGGTGATCCGCCGCGCGATCGCCGACCGGCTGGCGAACACCTCGAGGCAGCCGCGCCGGCCGCAGCCGCACTTCGGCCCGCCGACCTTGATCGTGATGTGCCCGACCTCGCCCGCGTTGCCAGTCGAGCCCTCGACGACCTTCCCGTCGGAGATCACGCAGCCGCCGATGCCGGTGCCGACGAAGGCGGCGAGGATGTTCTTGTATCCCCGACCCGCGCCGAGGCGGAACTCGCCGTAGCCGCCGACCTTGACGTCGTTGCGGACGATCACCGGCCTGCCCATCTCGGAGGCCAGGCCCGAGCCGAGCGGCGAAGTTGCGGACGTTGAGGTTGGCGCTGAAGAGGATCTCGCCCGAGTCGATGTCGATCGGCCCGGGCGAGCCGACGCCGATGCCGGCGATCTCGCCCGCGCGCGACGCCCGCCTCCTGGAGCGCCTCGTCGGCCGCCGCGACGATCGCCGCGAGGATCGCCGTCGCCCCCCTCCTTCGCGGGGGTCGGCTTCTTCGACCGGCCGAGGATCTTCTCATCGCCGGCGTGGACGACCGCCGCGAGGATCTTCGTCCCGCCGAGGTCGACGCCCACCACGGGCCGCACGCTCGCCTTGTCCGCCATCGACCGGTGACTCCGAAGGGCCGCGCCGGGATTCGCCCGCCGCATCTCGTGGGCCTTCGGCCCGCCGCGACAACGAGCCTAATCGATCAGCCCGGGCCGGGCGGAATCGGGTTCCCCCCGGATTCTCCGCGCCTGCCGCGCGCGCTCGTCGAGGAGCACCCGCCCCATCTCGTCGCGGAGCTCGCGGGCGAGCCCGGCGCGGTCGCGCCGATCCGCGGCGAGACATCGGCGAGGCCCGCCAGCTCGTCGGGCCAGCGGACGATCCGGTCGACGTCGAGCAGGCCTGCGCCGACGAGCCAGTGGCCGACGCGGTCGACATCGAGCGCCGACGGGTCCTCGATCTTGAACAGGACCCAGGCGATCATCCGGTAGCGGTCATCGATCGCCAGCGACGACAGCGGCAGCTTGGCGGTCCAGTCGAGGACGCTGAATCGGCGGATCTGGTCGGTGATCCCCTCGCGAAAGAGGTCCTTTGACAGCCGGTCGAGGCAGATCCACCGCGCCCGGCCGAGCGGCGAGAGCCACGGCCTCGGCCCTGGCGGCAGTGGTGTCCCTCGGCGTCCTTCCATCCAGTTCTGAACGGCACTCAGGGCCTGCTCGTCGATCGGTGCCAGTGGCGCGAGCCGGGCGAAGGCGTCCCGGAGGTCGTCGACCGCGCCGGCTTGATCGTCGTGATCCCACCAGCTCATGGCCGCGAGCGAGCCGAGGTCGGCCGCGCGGGCCTCGACGACCGCGGCGAGGCGTCGGCCGTCGCAGACGTTGAGTGCGACCTCCCAGAACCGCTCGGGCCGCGACTTCGGGATATGCCGGTCCCAGTGCTCGACCACGCCGGGGCTCGAATGGGGCTCGGCGTCGAGCAGGTCGAGCCGGAGGTCCTCGGCCATCGCCCTCCAGCCGTCGGGACTGCCGGCCACCGTGCCGCGGAGGGCCCACGTCGCCCGCGTCGGCCCGTCGCGCCGGCACCGCGCGGCGACGACGTGCGCGACCAGCCCGTCAGGCCCGAGACGCGGTGCCGTCGGCCTTCGGCGGATCGAGCCGATCGCTCACCAGGCGCGCGCGGTGGAACCACGACTCCGGGTCGAGGTCGGGCGTGAGCAGGTCGGAGTCCGCAAGGGCTTTCGCGATGGCCGGCAGCTCGGGCGCGCCCGGCCGGAGGCCTTCCGACCACGCGGCCCCGCAGAGTTCGAGGGTCGGGCCCGAGTCGGCCGAACTCGCCGCGTCGCGATTCAGGAGCCGTGCCAGGACCTGGCCGCGATCGACGGGCGGGACGCGGGCCAGGTCGACGGTTTCGAGCAGGGCGGGATTGCGGGCGTCAAGAGCCTTGGCCAGGGCGCGGATGTGCGCGAGCCTCGCGAGCGGACCGGGACCCAGCTCGCCCCGCGACCGCGCCGCCTCGAGCCAGGCGCGGAGGGCCGGCGAGCGCGTGTTCCGGTCATAGATCCGCTCGATCAGCGCCAGGTCGGACGAGGCTCGCTCGATGTACCGTCCCGGCCACTCGGACGCGACGGGGCGTTCGCCCTCCGGGATCGGCAGGAGGACCTCGTCGACGCGCCCAGACGAACGCGTCGTCGGGCAGGCCCGGTTCCGAGGCGACGTCGAGGACGGCCCGCGCCAGCGACGGCCGCAGCTCCGCGGGCGTCGCATCGAGCATCGCTCGGCGGCCCTCGCGGTCGTCGGGCAGGGCGAGCCTGCGGCGGAGCCAGGGGCGGAGCCAGACGACCGTGTGATCCCCCTGGCGCAGGCCCCAGCGCAGGGCTTCGGGCCGGTCGAACCGGTCGGCGAGCGCCTCGGCGATCGGGCCGATGCGCTCCGACGCGATCCTTCGACCTCGACCCGTGCGGCCTCGAGTACGATCTCGGCGGACTCGCCAAGCCGATCGAAATGCTCGGCGAGGTCGTGGATCGCCCCGGAATCGCCCGGCGACGGCCGCGGCGACGGCCTCGGGCACGGCCCAGAGGGCGACGGTCCGCGAGTCGTCGGCGAACGCGATCGTCGAGCCGCTGGCGGACGCCCGCCCACGCCTCCTCGGGCAGCGATCGCCGCAGTGCCTGGACGAACGCGAACCGCGCGGAGCCCGACGGCGCGCCCTGGGCGAAGGCGACGGCCGCGGCCTCGCGTTCCGCCGCGACGGCGTCGGCGAACCAGCGGGCGACGACCTCGCCCCAGTCGCCGGCCGCGTGCGTCTTCCACGAATGCCGGCCAGCCAGCCAGCGTCGAGCAGGGCGGGCCGACCCTCCGCGACGACGTCGACCCGTCGCCACCAGTCCGGGCCCTCGCGCCCTCGCCCATTCCGACGACAGGTTGGAGCTCGCGGCCCACGACGCGAGCTCGATCTCCTCGGCCCAATCCCCGGGCGCCGCCTCATTGGCGACGGCCCGGCCGAATGCGACGAGCCGGTCGAGCCAGCCGTCGTCCCAGGGCGCGAACCGGGGCGACCCGGCGGCGGCGGCAAGCCGTCGGCCGAAGTCGCCCCACGCCGTAGCCGCTCCGCTCGCGACCCAGCCGGCGACCGTCGACCGACCACGCGGACGGCTCGGACCGCGGCTCGACCGCGCCGGTCGTCAGGTCGGCGACGATCCCCTGCGTGAGCAAGAGCGCACGGTTCGGCCGCGACGGCCGGCGTCGTCCCGTGGATCCGGTAGCCGGGCAGTTCCTCGGGCCGGTCGTGGTAGGTCGAGAAGGTGACCGCGGCCCGGAGCGGCCGCGGGACGAGGAATGTCAGCAGGGCGATGCGCGGCCCGAGCCGGTCGGGCTCGTCGATCAGGAAGAGCGTCCGCCCCTCGCGGGCGACGGCGAACAGGGCCGTCGAGCAGCCGGGCCAGGAGGTCGGCGTTCGAGCCCGTCGGCGAGCCGCGAGACCGCCGCGAAATCGGGCCCGTCGATCAGGTCGTCGCGCGAGATCGCGCACGGGCTCGGGCGCGCGACCGCGGCTCGGCTCGGGGTCGGTTCGCCTCCAGCACGGTGCGTCGTAGAGGCCGGCCGGCCAGTTGTCGATCGCGCGGAGCTCCTCGCGCGGCAGGATCACGCCGTGGGCGAAGTGCCCGCCGGGACGGCCCCAGAGGCCGCGCTCGGTCTCGTATTCCATCGCGCGGGGCGTGAGCCAGGCGATCTCGGCCGCGTCGCCGACGCGGCGATAGCGGAGCGCCGGCGGGGCCAGCGACGCGACCGCCCCCGGGGAAAGCGCGGAGGCCGAGGTGCCGGAAGTCGCCCGCGACCGGGTAGCCGGCCGTGATCCGCTTGACCTGGAACCCGTTGCTCGCCCCCAGGCCGTAGCCGACCGGGCACTGGGTGTAGTAGATCTGCTCCATGCGTCGCCGCCGGGGGCTTCAGAGGTCGATCAGCATCATACGGGACCGGCGCCATGCCCTCGACCGTCCGCCGGGGGTCGGACCAGTCGGCCGCGTTCCTCCGCCGCGTCAGGCCGAGCAGGGCGGCGCGGAGCTTGCCGTCGAGCGCGGCGCGGTCCAGCGAGTCGGCGCGGAGCAGGTCGGACTGGGTCCGGTCGAGCAGGCCCTTCGGGCGGACGGGGATGCCGAAACGGCGGCGCAGGTGGTCGGCGAACGTCTCCGCGCCCCGATCGGCGGCGAAATAGGATCGTCGCCGCCGGCTGCCTCGCCGACCGAGGGGTCGGCCGCCGAGGCACGAGACGACCTGTTGCAGCGCGGCCAGCTCGGCGATCAGCGCGTCGAGCTCGTCGCGCGTCATCAGGACCTCGAGGGTGACCTGGTCCGCGGCTTCTACTCGTTCGGCGACCCAGCCGCGGCGGATCGACGGGGCCTTGCGACCGTTGAACCGCGGGTCGGGGCGTGGCGTCGGGTCGGCCTCGCCCCGGTGGAGGTCGACGAGGACGGGCGCGACCTGGGCAATCGTCCGGCCGCGACTGTCGACGTACTCCCCGAGCCTCCCCTCCGCCTCGACCGCCGCGCGGTTCGCGACGGCTCGCGACCGCTCGACCCGATCGCGTCTCAGGGCCGCCACGGCCGGCGGCACCTGGCTCAGTTGTTCGATGCGCAGGAGCAGCGGACGCGACGGCGCGCCTGCCGTCCGATCGACCGGGCGATACGACGCCCTCGGCGAGCGCCCGCCAGAGCGAATCGAAGCGGCCCTGCTCGTCGCTCGTGAGCGTCCCCGGGCGGTCGACCATCACGGCGGCGATGGCGATCTCCGAGGCCTTCGCCCGCGCGGCGAGTGCGTTGGCCCGTTCCAGGTCTCGGGCGTGGTCGGGGGCGTCGCCGACGAGGACGATCAGCTTCGTGGCCAGCTCGCCCGCGCGGCCCGCGGGCCAGTCGGCGCCGCCGGGCGTGCCCGGGAGGGCCAGCTCGACGCCATCGAGCACCGTCTCATCGACCGACCTGTCGCCGAACACCGGAGGGCCGAGCGCGGCGAGGAACGCCTGGAAGCCGAGCGGCTCCGTGAACTTCGTCGTCAGTCGGGCGCGGAAGCCGTAGCCGGGGGCGTCGTCGCGATACTCGACCAGCGCGAGGTGGAGTGAGGCGTCGCGGATTGTCCTTCGCGAGCCGGTCGATCAGGCCCTTCGCCGACGCCTTCACGGCGTCGAACGTCGCTGCCATCGAGGTCGTCGTGTCGATCACGAAGGCAACGTAAATCTGCTCGGAGCGCCGGCTCCATCGATTTCAGCCATTCGGGACGAGGCGTGGGCGGAGCCCGGTCGGAGACCGGCGCGGCGACCTCGTGGATCGTCCGCGAAGACCCGTCCGCGGCGACGATCGATTTCGACCGTAGGACCGGCCACCCGAGCGGTGGATCGGCACTTCCCACCGGGCCTTCTTCGCCTTCGACGGGACAACCCCGCGGGTGATTTGGACAAGGGCGGCCCAACGCCGCGGCGGCCGCGCAGGGCTCGTCGCGATACATCACGAGCGGCCGACGTGACCCGGGCGACGATGGCCGGGCCATGAGCCGGGTGTCCCACTCGACCACCGACTCGCGGGGCACCCAGCCGTCGGGCACGCCGGAGAGCGGCCCGACCTGGAGCATGGTGGGCGACTCACCGCGGACGAAGCGGACGCCGTAATAATCGAGCGGCGGACCCCCTCGCATCGGAGTCGGGGGTCTTCCGCGGCACGAGGTCGAGCTCACGGACGACCGCCATGCGGCGCGGGGCGTCGGCCGCGTCCGGGACCACGGTCGGCTCCGGCCGGGGCACTGGCGACGGCTCGGGCCGCGCGATGGGCTCGTCGAGCTGGGGAGCCGCGAACGAGGGCGATCGCGACGGCCGATCGCCTCGGCGAGATGCCCCGCTCGCGGCGACCCAGAGGCATGCCGCGACCGCGAGCCGCCAGGTAGGCGACGGGCATCCGATACAAGGCCGGGAATCGTCGCACGCTCGGTCTCCCGCCTGCACCGTGGCCGTCCGCAATCATGGTACGGCGGCGGGAGAAATCGGGGCAAGCGCGGCGGTCGGCCGTGTTACTTCTTCGCGGGCTTTTCCAGGAACCCCTGCCCCTTGAGCCACGTCGCGCAGAGGCCCGGCCACGCCTGGAACGAGGGCTCGGGCGGGATGTGCCCGGCCCAGCCCGAACCCAGGCCGAGACCGTGAACGCCCTTCTCGAACAGGTGGAGCTCGACCGGCACCTTGTTCTTCCGCAGGGCCAGGGCGAACAGCAGGCTGTTCTCGGCGGCGACCCCCGCGTCGGCGTCGGTGTGGGCGAGGAAGGTCGGCGGGCGTGTCCTTCGTCACCTGGGTCTCGTTCGAGAGGCTCTGGACGAGGGCCCTGTCCGCACCCTTGCGCCCAGAAGGTTGTCGCGCGAGCCGGTGTGGCCGTACTCGGTGGCGATCGCGATGACGGGATACACGAGGATCATCCGGTCGGGCCGCGAGCTGACGCGTTCGATCGGGTCGGCGTCGTCGGGCTTGCCGGCGTCGTAGTGCGTGCCGGCGGTCGAGGCGAGGTGCCCGCCGGCCGAGAAGCCCAGGATGGCGATCTTGTGCGGGTCGAGGCCCCACTCCGCGGCGCCGGCGCGGACGGTTCGGATCGCGCGATTGGCGTCCTGGAACGTGGGCCGGGTGATGATAGCGGGGGGCGATCCGGTACTTGAGCATGAAGCCGGTGATGCCGAGCGAGTTGAGCCACTTGCCGACCTCGCGCGCCCTCGTGCTCGACGGCCAGGAAGCCGTAGCCGCCGCCGGGGCAGATCACGACCGAGGCGCCGGTCGCCCTGTCCGGGTCTGGCCGGAAAATGGTGAGCGTCGGGATGTCCTTCGCCTCCGTGCCGACCGCGCCCGGGGCGCCGGCGGGCCAGAGCGGGATCTCCTCGGGCTCGGCCGACCGGGCGATCGAGGGAGCGGCGGCGATGAGGATGCCCAGGGTGATGGCGAGCGTCGAATAGCGGCCGGCGTCCTGGCGGGTCATGACGTCTCCGGGGAGAGGTTGGGGAGCTCGTACAGGCCGGTCGAGCCCGAGGAGGCGCTCCTGCGGGAGTCGATCGTCGAGAGCAACCCCAGCCAGCGCGCCTGGACGGCCAAGGCGCAGAGCATACACGTCACGATGACCAGCGTGAAGAACATTCGGTGGGCGACATAGCTCTTCGGGTTGAGGTTGATGGCGCCGAGATAATATCCGTTCGACGTGTCCATCGCGAGCGACGCGGGAATCGCGCCGATCAGCGAGTAGCCGCGGCTCAGGGAATCCGCATACGTGCCCAGGATCAGCGTGTCGGACGCCTCGCGGAAATCGATCCACTTCATCCTCAGCTCGCCCGGCACGTAGTACGGGATGCCAGAGACCTGGCGGATCCCCTCGTGGCTCGGGAACAGGTCGAACAGCATGAACGAGAACGTCGAGGAGAGCCGCGATGTCGTGAAGGCGACCGCCTCGACGACGGGGAGCGAGAGCGGCAAGATCAAGAGCGCAGTCAGGACCGCGACCGGGTGCCTCTTGAGCATGGAGAGGACCGTCCGCACGCGCCGGTCGACCGGGCCCGTCACGCCGAAGGTGCCGAGCATGATCAGCGGCAGCACGAGCGCGGCTATCAGGCCGATCAGAAGGCCGTAGCCGGTGATCCTCGGCGGCATCTGACCGGTCGAGGCCCGGATCAGCGGCAGGACGGTGGCCACGCCCATCGTCAGGCACAGAAACCCGCGCCAGGCGAGCGCCACGTAGCCGACGTGCGGCCGCGGCGTCCAGTCTCCCTGCGAGCCGCGGCGGATGAGCTCGCCGTACCCGACCATGACGAGCGCGAGAGCGAGGGCAGGCGCCCAAACGCCCGGACGCGGCACCCATCGGCTCACCGCGGGGCCGAGTGAGACGCCCAGACTCGTGATCGACACGGCCAGCGTGACGAGAACCGCGCCGATTACCAGCAGCGTGAACGTACGGGCCTCGAGGATCTGCCGGGCCGTCATCCTGAGCACGCGCGAGACCCATCCGCCCGGCGCGACCGGGATCGGCACCGGGACCGAGGCGTGGCAGGACCAGCACGTGATCTGCGAGCCCGCCTGCTCGGGGCGCGCGCAGGTCGCGGCCGCACGGGCACTTGACGCGGAGAAAGGGCGTTTGCATGGGTCGCTCTTGGATCAGGACCGACATCAGCCGCCCTCCCCGCGCCCTCGGTCTGGATGATCGCACACCTGCGCAGCGCGCACCACACCGTAAATGTCGCCCCGGCCCGTCATCCTGCGGACCCGCGGATCCGACCTTGACCAACGGCGATTACGCGCACCGTCAGCGCTCCGTGACAGGCGCCCGGACGCGGTAGGAAAGCCGATCGCACGCCTCGGATCGTGGGCCGTTGGTGCGATTCGCGTACCAATCGCCGCTTCGTTTCCGGGCGCCTGGCCGTTCACCGCCAGCCGTTCGCAGCGAGCGGCGAAGTTCTGGCTATGTCTGGGTCGGGTCCATCAGGGAGCTTCTGCGAGAGTCGATGGTCGAGAGCAGGCCGAGCCAGCGCGCCTGGATGGCCAGCGCCGAGAGCATCCCCGCGACGATGAGCAGCGTGTAGCCCATCCGATAGGCCAGATAGACCCAGGGCCCCGTGTGCAGGGTGAGGGTGTCATAACCGGTCGTCCTCCCCAGCGCGAGCGAGGCGGGGATCGCGCCGAGCAGGGTGTAACCCATTCCGAGCGATTGCCCGTAGAGGGCGAGGAGCGTCGAGCCGGGGGCGTCGGTGATCTCGACCCACGTCTCCGGCGCCGGCTTGGTCATGTAATAGGGCAGACGGCCGAAGAGGACCGTGATCGACTCGCGCGGGGAAACAGGTCGATGAGCAGGAACCCCAGCGTGGACGTCAGCCGGCCGAGGACCAGGAGCACCAGCTCAATCGCCACGAGCGAGAGCGGCAGGACCAGCAGCGAGGCGAGGACCGCCAGGGGGTGACGGCGGAGCATCGCCGCGACCGCCCGGACCCGCGCGCGAGGCGAGCCGTCCGGGAAATAGGTGGCGAGCATCAGGAGCGGCAGGATCAGGATGCACGCCGCGGCGATGGCCAGCCCGGCGGCGGTCAGCCGCGGCGGCGTGTCGCGGACCGCGGCGATGAACAGCGGCAGGACGAGCGCGGTCCCCATCGCCAGGCAGATCACTCCGCGCCAGGCCATCGTGAGCAGCCCGACGTGCGGCCGGGGCGTCCAGTCGCCCTGGCAGCCGCGGCGCAGGAGCTCGCCGTAGCCGACCATCACCAGCCCGAGGGCCGCCGCCGCCGACCAGACGCCGGGATTGACGCCGCGCACCTTCGCGGCGTGGCCGACGGGGTGATCCAGGCAGCTCAGGGCCAGCGACAGCGTGACCAGGACCGCCCCGAAGACCAGGAGCGTGACGATCCGCGCGTCGAGGACCTGCCGCGCCGCCATCCGGAGCAGGCGGGCCACCCAGCCGCCCGGCGCGACGGGCACCGGCACGGGGACCGACGCGTGGCACGCCCAGCAGGTGATCGACGAGCCGGCCTGCTCGGGCCGGGCGCGGAGGTCTCGGCCGCACGGGCACTTCAGGTGGAGATAGACCTGGTGCGCCAGGCGTCCTCCCACATGCGTCGACATGGACCTGCCCTCCAAGTCGATGCGGCCGCGGCCTCGCATCGATCCGGGGATTGATGCGACGCCGAGCGGACCGCGTTCCGTGTCTTCGGTTTGCGAGGGGAGACGGGTGCCCCCGATTGTTCCGCGGGGGCCGGCATCCCGCAAGAACCCACTGAAATGTTGTTTTCGGACAATCCGGAGCGCCAGCGACGTCCGGGGCCGGTCCGACGAGGACCTGACAGCTTGAGCCTTCGTCTGCCAAAACGACAGGCCGCCGGCCAGGCATGAGACTGGGTCAATCGATTCAAAATCTGTCTGCGAAGTGCTTTAGATCTGTCTGCCGGCTCGCGGTACGAGTCTTGCAAATTGAACGGCGAGATTTCACGGGGGCCGCATGCGCGACCCTCCGGCCCCCGCGACGGTCGAGGGTGGCGAGGTGCGGCCGAGTCGCAGGAGAATCCACCGTGGCGAAGATTGTTGGCCTACGACGAGGAGGCCCGCCAGAAGCTGGCGAGCGGCGTGTCGAAGCTGGCCCGGGCCGTCCGCAGCACGCTCGGCCCGCGCGGCCGCAATGCCGTGCTCGACAAGGGCTGGGGCAGCCCGACCGTCACCAAGGACGGCGTCACCGTCGCCGAGGAGATCGAGCTGACCGACCCCTACGAGAACATGGGCGCCCAGCTCGTCAAGGAAGCCGCCAGCAAGACCAGCGACGTCGCCGGCGACGGCACCACCACCGCCACCGTCCTGGCCGAGGCCATCTTCAGGAAGGCCTCAAGGCCATCGCCGCCGGCGCCGACCCGATGGCCCTGACGCGCGGCATCCAGAAGGCCGTCGAGGCCGTCGTCGAGCACGTCAAGGGCCAGTCGAAGAAGATCGACGGCAAGAAGGAGATCACCGAGGTCGCCACCATCGCCGCCAACAACGACCCGAGATCGGCAAGAAGCTGGCCGAGGCCATGAAGCAGGTCGGCACCGACGGCGTCATCACCGTCGAGGAAGGCAAGGGCCGAGACGAGGTCGACGTCGTCCAGGGCATGCAGTTCGACCGCGGCTACCTCTCGCCGCACTTCGTCACCAACCCGGACCGCATGGAGGTCGTGCTCGAAAACCCGTACATCCTCATCTACGAGGAGAAGATCAGCTCGCCCAAGAACCTGATCCCGCTGCTCGAGCAGATCGCCAGGACGAACAAGCCGCTGCTGATCATCGCCGAGGACATCGAGGGCGAGGCCCTGGCGACGCTGGTGGTCAACAAGCTCCACGGCATCCTCCAGGTCGCGCGCCGTCAAGGCCCCCGGCTACGGCGACCGCCGCAAGGCCATGCTCGACGACATCGCCGTCCTGACCGGCGGCAAGGCGATCTTCAAGGACCTCGGCATCGAGCTCGAGAACGTCCAGCTCACCGACCTCGGCCGGGCCAAGAAGGTCACGATCGACGCCGAGAACACGACCATCATCGAGGGCGCCGGCACGCACGAAGACGATCGAGGGCCGGGCCGAGATGATCCGCCGCGAGATCACCACAGACCGACAGCGAGTACGACCGCGAGAAGCTCCAGGAGCGGCTGGCCAAGCTGGCCGGCGGCGTGGCCCAGATCAACGTCGGCGCCGCGACCGAGACCGAGATGAAGGAGCGGAAGGCCCTCGTCGAGGACGCCCTGCACGCCACCCGCGCCGCCATCGCGGAGGGCATCGTCCCCGGCGGCGGCGTCGCCCTGCTCCGCGCCGCCAAGGCCCTCGACGAGCCTCAAGCTCGACGGGCGACGAGGCGCTCGGCGTCGCGATCGTCCGCAAGGCGCTCGAGACTGCCCGCCCGCTCGATCGCCGAGAACGCCGGCCTCGACGGCGCCGTCGTCGTCAACAAGATCCGCAAGTCGACCGACAAGAACTACGGCTACAACGCCGAGACCGGCGAGTACGGCGACCTGCTCGCCGCCGGCATCGTCGACCCGGCCAAGGTCACCCGCTCGCGCCCTGCAGAACGCCGCGCGCGTCGCCTGCCTGCTGCTGACCACCGAGGCCATCGTCGCCGAGATCAGAAGGAGAAGAAGGCCGGCCGCCGCCGGCCACCACGACGACCACGGCATGGGTGGCATGGGCGGCATGGGCGGCATGGGCGGCATGGGTGGCATGGGCGGCATGGGGATGATGTAAGTCCGAGCCGGCCGTCGACCGATCGAAGCCGACGACTCGTCAGACTCGACGAACTCGCGCCCGGCCTCGACTCCCGACGACGGGCCGGCACATCCGGCACAACGAGACAAGGAACCATGACGATGGCCTGAAGATTCGCCCGCTCGAAGACCGCGTCGTGATCCAGCAGATCGAGGCCGAGGAGAAGACGGCCGGCGGCATCGTCCTGCCCGACACCGCCAAGGAGAAGCCGCAGCGCGGCAAGGTCCTGGCCGTCGGCCCCGGCAAGCTGCTCGACACCGGCGAGCGCGCCGCCGATCGGCGTCGTCGAGGGCGACGAGGTCCTCTTCGGCAAGTACTCCGGCACCGACATCAAGGTCGACGGCGAGGAGATCAAGATCCTCCGCGAGACCGACATCCTGGCGAAGATCGTCAAGTAATCGCTAGACCGCGGATCGCGGTCGCATTGCCGCAGTCAGGCGTCCGGAGCATCGCCCGCCGGATTCCGGCTCGGTGCGACCGCTGACCTGCGACTCGACATCCGATCATAGGAGCATCGACCCGTGCCCAAGCAACTGCTCTTCACCGACGCCGCCCGCCGGAAGATGCTCGACGGCGTCGACAAGCTGGCCCACGCCGTCGGCACCACGCTCGGCCCGACCGGCCGCAACGTCATCCTCGAGCAAGTCGTTCGGCGGCCCGACCGTCACCAAGGACGGCGTCACCGTCTCCAAGGAGATCGACCTGCCCGACCCGTTCGAGAACATGGGCGCCAAGCTCGTCAACGTCGTCGCCCCGAAGACCTCCGACGTCGCCGGCGACGGCACCACCACCGCCACCATCCTGGCCCTCGCCATCTACCAGGAAGGCCTGCGGAACATCACCTCCGGCGCCAACCCGATGGCCGTCCGCCGCGGCATCGAGAAGGCCGTCGAGGCGGCCGTCGCCGAGCTGACACTCGAAGATCTCCCGGCCGGTCTCGAAGAAGGAGGAGATCGCCCAGGTCGCCACCATCTCGGCCAACAACGACCCGACGATCGGCAAGCTGATGGCCGACGCCGTCGAGAAGGTCGGCCAGGACGGCGTCATCACCGTCGAGGAAGGCAAGACCGCCGACGACGACCCTCGAGTTCGTCGAGGGCATGCAGTTCGACAAGGGCTACATCTCCCCCTACTTCGTCACCAGCCCGACGACGATGGAGGCGATCTTCGAGGACGCCCTGATCCTGCTCCACGAGAAGAAGATCAGCAACGTCCGCGACATGCTGCCGCTGCTGGAGAAGGTCGCCCAGTCGCGGCCAGCCGCTGCTGATCATCGCCGAGGACGTCGAGGGCGAGGCGCTGGCGACGCTGGTCGTCAACAAGCTCCGCGGCATCCTGAACATCTGCGCCGTGAAGGCCCCCGGCTTCGGCGACCGCCGCAAGGCGATGCTCGGCGACATCGCCGTCCTGACCGGCGGCACGTTCATCAGCGAGGACCTCGGCCTCAAGCTGGAGAACGTCACGCTCGACCAGCTCGGCAAGGCCAAGCAGGTCAAGGTCAACAAGGACAGCACCACGATCATCCAGGGCGCCGGCAAGAAGGCGGACATCCAGAAGCGGATCGACCAGCTCCGCCGCCAGATGGAGGAGACCGAGAGCGAGTACGACAAGGAGAAGTTCCAGGAGCGGCTGGCGAAGCTGACCGGCGGCGTGGCCATGATCAACGTCGGCGCCGCGACCGAGGCCGAGATGAAGGAGACGAAGGCCCGCGTCGAGGACGCCCTGCACGCCACCCGCGCGGCGGCCGAGGAGGGGATCGTCCCCGGCGGCGGCACCGCCCTGCTCCGCGTCATCCCGGCCGTCGAGAAGGCGGCCACGACGCTCACGGGCGACGAGAAGCTCGGCGCCGCGATCGTCCTCCGCGCCCTGGAGGAGCCGGTCCGCCACATCGCCGCGAACTCCGGCCACGACGGCGCCGTCGTCGCCGACGAGGTCAAGTCGCGCAGGCGGCTCGATCGGCTACAACGCCAACACCGGCGAGTACGTCGACATGTTCAAGGCCGGCATCGTCGACCCGACCAAGGTCACCCGCTCCGCCCTGCAGAACGCCGCCTCGATCGCCGGCGCTGATGCTCACGACCGAGGTGATGATCACCAAGATCAAGGAGGACGAGGAGAAGGGCGCGGCCCGCGTCGAGGGGTCGGTCCGCTGAGATAGGTCGGCTCATCGGGCGGCGGGAGGATTGCCTCCCGCCGCCCGTCGTTCTAAACATGAATTGGAATCGTCATTTCAGTCGATTGTCCAAACCTAACCCATAAATGACCAGAACTGAACGCGGGAGGCGGGATACGGCGAAGGCGGCGTCGCGTCGCGTGACTGACTTGTGCTATCGATCATGCCGACGACGCATCGCCCGAAACCGACCCGATTCGAGACGCCGTGCCGATGGCCACGAAGCGCGACTATTACGAGGTCCTCGGCGTGAAGCGCGAGGCCGAGGTCGACGAGATCAAGAAGGCCTATCGGCAGCATGGCCCTGAAGAACCACCCCGACAAGAACCCGGGCGACGCCGAGGCCGAGCGGCGGTTCAAGGAGGCGGCCGAGGCGTACGAGGTCCTCTCCGACCAGGCGAAGCGGCAGCGGTACGACCGCTACGGCCACGCCGGGCTCGAAGGGGCGGGCGTCCACGACTTCCGCAACGCCGAAGACATCATGTCGGCCTTCTGCGACATCTTCGGCGGCGGCCTGTTCGGCGACCTCTTCGGCCAGCGCCGCCGCGGCCCGCGGCCCGGCCAGGACCTGCTGATGAAGCTCGAGATCGAGCTCCTCGAGGCCGCCCGCGGCACGACCAAGTCGATCGAGGTCGACCCGCCAGGAGCTCTGCACCGAGTGCCGGGGCTCGGGCGCGAAGAAGGGGACGGTCGCCACCACCTGCAACTACTGCGGCGGCCAGGGCCAGGTCGTCCAGTCGCGCGGGTTCTTCCAGGTCGCCACGACCTGCCCGGCCTGCGGCGGCGAGGGGTCGCGGATCACCGACCCCTGCCCGACCTGCCGGGGCTCGGGCGGCGTCGACGCAGACGGCCCACATCAAGGTCGACGTCCCGCCGGGCGTCGAGACCGGGATGTGGCTCCAGCTCCGCAACCAGGGGGAGCCGGGCGACCTCGGGCGCCCCGCGGGGCAACCTCCGGATCCAGATCCAGGTCAAGCAGCACCCGTTCTTCGAGCGGGTCCAGCAACGACCTGCATCTGCCAGGTGCCGATCAGCTTCCCCCAGGCGGCCCTCGGCGCCGAGATCGAGGTGCCGACGCTCGACGGGCCCGACCGTCCTGAACGTCCCCCGCGGGACGCAGAGCGGCGAGGTCCTCAAGCTCAAGGGCCGCGGGATGCCCGACATCAACGGCCGGGGCCGCGGGCGACGAGCTGGTCGAGGTCGTCGTCGAGACGCCCCGGCACCTGACCACCCGCCAGGAGGAGCTGCTCCGCGAGCTGGCCGAGATCGAGCACGAGACGGTCAGCCCGCGGCGCAAGAGCTTCTTCGAGAAGCTCCGCGACTACTTCACCGAGGAAGAGCCCGCCGAGGGCGAGTCCGACTGACCCATCGCGCCGGGCCGGCCCGTCGTTTGCCCGCCAATCGGTCGTCCGACCGGGCCCGCCACGACGCGTTGTCAGGACCGAAGACCATGAGCGAACCGACCAACAATCCGAATGCCAGCGACGCGGCCGACGGCGACCTCCAGCGCGACCGCCCCGCCGGGCGACGAGCTGACGCAGGCGATCCGCCAGCGCGACGACTACCTCGACCAGCTCCAGCGCACCCGCGCCGAGTTCGCCAACTACCAGAAGCGATCCAAGGCCCAGGCCGACGCCGATCGGGGCTACCTCGTCGGCGCGCTGGCCACTCGACCTCCTCTACGGTGCTCGACAACTTCGAGCGCGCCATCGAGGCCGCCCGCGCCGGCCGATGCGCCCGGCGATCGTCGAGGGGCTCGACATGGTCCACAGCCAGATGCTCTCGGCCCTGGCCAAGCACGGCATCGAGCCGATCCCGCGCTCGGCCAGCCGTTCGACCCGAATCAGCACGAGGCGGTCATGCAGCAGCCCGACGCCTCGAAGCCCGAGGGGACCGTCGTCGCCGAGCTGGCCAAGGGCTACAGGCTCCGCGACCGCGTGCTCCGGCCGGCGAAGGTCGCCGTCTCGGTCGTCCCCCACGCCCAGCCGACGTCTTGAACGCTCGGGCGGGCCAGGCCCGCCCGCGAGGACATCGAAGACCCATGCCGACCTACGACTATCATCTGCGACGCCTGCGGCCACGAGTTCGAAGCCTTCGAGTCGATCAAGGCCGACCCCCAGACCGTCTGCCCGACCTGCCACGAGGCGAAGCTCCGCCGCAAGATCGGCCCGGGAGCCGCGATCCTGTTCAAGGGCTCGGGCTTCTACCAGACCGACTACCGGAGCGACTCTTACAAGAAGGGTGCCGAGGCCGACAAGTCGTCCGGATCGTCGGCCAAGCCGTCCGAGGCCAAGTCGTCGGATTCGTCCGGCTCCTCGAACGGAGCGTCGCCCCCGCCTCCTCCGGCCAAGACCGAGGCCCCGAAGCCGTCCTCGTCCGGGACGACCTGAGATGATCCGCGGCCGCTGCCCGATCTGCGGCAAGAGCGTTCGAGGTCGCCAGCCATCGACGACCTGCCGAGCTTCCCGTTCTGCTCGGACCGCTGCAAGCTCGTCGACCTCGGGCGGTGGATCGACGGGGCGTACGCGATCCCCGGTGCGCCCGCACCCGAGGCTCCGCTCCAGAGAACGACGAGGAGTAGCCGTGCGGCAGGCGGGGACGCGGCCGCTCTGGCTCGGTCATGCCGGCGACGCCCGCGACCTGGCCGGGCTCCATGCGCTCGGCATCCTCGCCGTTGTCGATCTCGCGCGGGAGGAGCCGCCGGCGCCCGTATCCCGGGATCTGGCCTATTTCCGCTTCCCGCTGGTCGACGGGTCGGAGAACCCGGCCTGGCTCCTTCGATTGGCGGTGGAGACGGTTGCGCGGCTGGTGCGCGATCAGGTTCCAACCCTCGTTTCGTGCGGGGCGGGGATGAGCCGATCGCCGGCGATCACAGCGGCCTCGCTCGCCTTGGTCGAGGGACGGCCGATCGAGGAATGTCTCGAGGACATCCTCACAGGCGCCGCCAGCGACATCTCGCCTTCGCTCTGGCGCGAGGTCAAGGTCATCGCCGACCGATGATTCTGTCTCGTTCCCACGCTCCGCGTGGGAATGCCTCTTCCGACGCTCCGCGTCGTCCGAAATTGGCCGCGGAGCGGCCGAGGCCCCGCTCCCACGCAGAGCGTGGGAGCGAGGTTTTCCCGAGCCCGCGGCCGGATGACCGTCGTCAGGCCAGCCGCCTGTCGGCCCGCTTCATCAGGTCGACGACCGGCAGCCCGTGCGGGCAGGCGGCCTCGGCGGCGTGCGAGGTCGGCGTCGACGAGCTGGCGCGAGACGCTCGGCGGAGGGCCTGGTAGAGCTCGCGGGCCTGCCTCGCGCTTGCCGTAGACCTCGTAGTAGCGGAGGTAGCGGAGGACGGTCGACGACCGGGACGCCCTGCGCGGCGGTCTCGCAGAGGTGGCCGCAGCCGTGGCAGTAGAGGTGGGCCGTCGCCTGGCGGTGCTCCTCGAGGAGCCGGGCCTCCTTCGGCGGTCAGCGGCGTCGCGGCTGGCGGCGATGTTCTCGCGGAGGTCGCTCGCGGTTGGTCATCTCGCTGACGACGACCTGCATCCGCTCGTCCTGCCAGACCGTCTTGATCGCGGCGACTTCCTTCTTGAAGCCCTTCGCCTGCGAGCTTCGCCATCTTGTCGGGGAAGTTGACCGCGCCGCCCTGGGTCTTCATGGCGACGAGGCCGAGGTTGGCCTTCGACGCCTTGTCGATCGGCGCGCTGGAGGTCGTCGTGGCGGTCCGCCGCCGACGTCGCGGAAGTTGTACTTGATCATGACCTGGTCGATCCAGCCGACCTCGGCGGCGGCGTCGAGGATCTCGGGCAGCTCGGCGTCGTGGCAGCTCAGGCCGGCGAAGCGGATCTTGCCCGCCTTCTTCAGCGCCTCGAACGCGGCCTTCACGCCCGGGTCGCGGAGCAGGTCCGATCTGCGCTCGCCGTCGATGCCGTGGAGGTAGTAGGCGTCGACGTAGTCGGTCTGGAGCCGCTCGAGGCTGGCGTCGAGGTGCTCCTCGAAGACCTTGGCGCGCCTCCTCGCCGCGTGGCCTTGCGGTAGCCGGCGCTCTTGGTGACGAGGTAGACGTCCTTGCGCATCTTGGTCCGCTCGAGGACCTCGCCGAGGACCTTCTCGGACGACGCGTGTTCTCGTAGCTCTCGGACGTGTCGATGTAGCGGACGCCGGCGAAGAGGGCGCGCCTGGACGAAGCTCGGCGAGAGGGCCCAGCTCGTGCCCATGCCGAGCTTGGTCACCTTCTGGCCGGTCTTGCCGAGCGTGACCGTCGGCACCGGCGACTCGGCCGGCGGGTCGGCGGCGAGGAGCCGGTCCGCGGACGCCAGGGCCGCGCCGGCGGCGGCCGTGGCCTTGAGGAATCGACGCCGGTTGCCGCCGCCAGACCCGTTGCATCCGTCCATCGCGACACCTCGTCATGGGGAATCGCCGGGGACTCGCGACGCCCGCCGACCGCGCGGCGACGCCTCGCCTATCCCATCGCGCGACATTGTCCACGAGCCGACCGAGGCTGGTCAACAAAGATTTGATCGCTCAGGGATCGGCCGACGCGAAGCGGGTCGAGCTCTCGACTCCGGCGCCGGCGCATCGACCTCGCTCCGCGGCCGTCGGCGACCTGAGCCGGGATGGCCCGGTCCGGCTCCGACCTCGTCGCGACCGCCGAGGCCGCCCCTCGGAATCTGGGCCGAGAAAACCGGCTAAGTCTTAGCTATCAAGAGTTGCGGAGAATTGGCTTCGGTCGGTAATTTCTCGATGTCGCCGACCGGGCCGCGTCGCGGGGCGGCGGAGCGAGGGTCGTCGCCTGCGCCCGAGTCGGAGGGACACCCGCGCGAGACCGCCCGCCGGCCGGGACGGGTCCCGATCGGCGGGCGGTCGCGAGGCGGCGATCGGGCCCGTCCCCGGGCCTACTTGGGCAGCGGCGGGAGGTCGATGTCGATCCCTGCGGCAGGTCCTTGATCCCGCCGGCCGGGGCCGGCCGGTCGCCGAGGCCGGGGCGACCTGGCGGTCGGTCGGCAACGGCGGCAGGCCGCGGTTGTCGGTGATCGGCGGTCACCTCGCCGGCCGGGGCGGCGGGCGGGATGGGGTCGGGCGGCGGGCCGATCGGGCCCGACGGGGCCGGGAAGAGCGGCCTTCGGCTGCTCGTCGCCGGCGTTCGGCGGCGGCTGGGGCGGGCACCGGGTCGGGGTTGCGGAGGCCCGGCGGCGTGTCGGGATGGAGGTCGCCGTCCAGCGGGATGCGGAACTGCCGGTGCGCGGCCTGCTGGTCGCGGGCCTGGATGTACGCCTTCCGCGGGCTCGGGCCCTCGGCGACGGCGATGTTGTCGTAGGCCAGCAGCGTCCCCTTGGCCTCCTCGAGCGCGACGATCGAGGTGTTGTAGCTCGTCTTGTACTGGGCCTCCTGGGCGATCGCGTTGGCGTACTGGCTGACGGCGTCGAGGTAGCGGTCGATCGTGATCCGGCCTTCCTCGTAGAAGGCCCGCTGGGCTTCGAGCCGTCTGGGCGGCCGCGGCCCGGAGCCGCTGGGCCGTCTTGAACTGCTTGTAGTTGGCGTCGACTTCGAGGAAGAACCGGGCGAGCGAGTGGGTCGTCTGGTGGACGACCTGCTGGAGGAAGGCCCGCTGCCGGAGCAGCTGGTACTGCGCCTGCCGGGTGTTGGCCAGCGGCGCCGCGGAAGCCGAGCGGCATCTGGAACGTCAGGCCGACCTGCCACGTCGTGGAAGTTGTTGTAATAGCCCGGATTGGCGTTGACGCCCGCCGGCGTGCTGCTGGCTCGAGATCAGCGGGTCGATCGCCCTGGAGCTGCGCGCCCGGTCATCGACGCGCCTCGGCGTTGTCGAGGTGCTGGCCCAGGCCGTTGAACTGGTAGAGGGCGTTCAGGTTCAACTGCGGCAGGAGCTGGTTGCGGGCGATCAGGAGCTGGAGCTCGGCGACGCGGACGAGGAGCTGCTGCTGGACGATGTCGGGCTGGAAGGCGAGCATCTGGGCGAGGCTGGTCTCCCAGTCGGGCTCGAGCCGGGCCTCGGTCGGGGCGGTCACGGGGACGATCCGGCGGTTGTCGGCCGGCGGCAGGCCGAGGATGTTGCGGAGCTGCCGCTCGGTCGTGATCACGTCGGAGGTCGCGGTGACGAGGTCGAGCTGGAACTGCTCGAGCTGCTGCTGGGCCTCGGCGACGTCGGCCGTCGTGCCGCGGCCGACCTCGAGCTCGGCCCGCTCGCGGCTGAGGATCTCCTCGCCGAGCTCGACGGCCGTCTCGCGGCTCCAGAGCTGGACCTGCTGCTGCGAGAGCGCCCAGTACTGCTGCTCGATCGAGCGGACGTGGGCCATGACCTCGGCCTTGAACCTCCAGACCGAGGCGTCGGCGTTGAGCCGGGCGATGACGATCGGCGCCCGGTTGGCCTCCAGGCCGACTGGGGCTCTGCCTGGCCGGTGCGGCGCTACCGAGCAAGGGCTGGGTGAAGCTGAAGCTGGGTGTTGGTCGTGTAGGCCGACGGGAAGACGTTGGTCGGGCTGTTCGAGTAGAGGTAGTTGACGTTGTGCGCGACCGCGAGCACGGCACCGGTCGCGGTCCGCTTCTGGAGGCCGGTCGGGAACGTGGCCGTGTCCTGGTCGAAGATGATCGGGAACCGCGGCCCGGCGAGGAACGTGCCGGCCGAGATGCGCGTTGTTGAACGGCGTCGACGCTGTGGCCCCAGAGCATGCTGGTCGTGAAGTTGGTGTCGAAGATCGACAGCGCCTGTGGCGATCTGGGTCTCCTGGATCGCCGGGTCGTAGACCGACGTCAGCGTGCCCGCGCCCAGCGAGCTGGCGATGCCGGCGCCGGCCCCGGTGTTCAGCGGCGTCGGCTCGAAGCCGCCGACCGGGATGCCCTGGGCACCGAGCGAGATCACGCGGACGACCTCGGAGTTATCCAGGCCGATCCGGATCGCCTCCTGGAGCGTCAGCGTGCCAGATCTCGTCGGCCTCGGGGTCGTCGGTCGTCCGCGGCTTGGCGATCTTGGGCATCGGCGATCGGGCAGGTGCTGCTCGAGGAAGTTGGCCTGCTTGACCTCCTTGTCCTCCTGCGGCGATCGTCCCCAGCGTCTCGTGGGGGACCTCCTTCGACTGGTCGATGTAAGGCAGCCTCTGGCAGCCGGCCGAGGCCGCCAGGCCACCAGCACGGCGGCGCCGAGGGTCAACCGGTTCGCGAGATAGGTCAATCGCATGGCCAGGCCGTCCTTGACTAAGATCGCCATGTGACGCGTGGCCACCGGGTCGTGCAGCGGATCCCGCCGCCCGCTCCCGACGTCGCCGCGGCCCCGCACCCGGTCCGGGCCGGACCGCTCCGGCCCCGTCCGGGCCGCAACGGTCCTGAGAACCTCACGATGGCCGCATCCTCCCCATCCTTGGGTCTTATGGGCCCGACCGCGTCCCGGCCGGCGTCCGAGCACCGTGCCCCGCGGCGAATACCGCCCGGGCGCGGACTCCGACCGATCGATCTTGTCGGATTAGTATCGGCTGACCGAGGACGTGCGTCTTGAGGCGACTTTGCGGATTCTACGGATTTCGCGGGTCATCGCCTAGGTCAAACGGCGGGGCGAAACCGACGGCACGCACCGCGATCGGCGACCGCCCCAACGGGACGGCCGGGATCGGGTCCTTCCCTGCGGAATCGCGGGCCTCAGGCCAGCCCGCCGCCGGTCTTCCGTCGGCCGGGGCACCTCGACGTACGGCAGACCCAGCTTCCGCTTGAAGATAGATGATCTCGCCCGGGTCGGTCCCCTCGAGCGCGTGCCCGAGGAACTGGACCAGGTAGCCCGCCCACGAACAGCGCCAGCGCGAAGCAGGAAGAGCGGGACCGAGATCAGCACGAGGTAGATCGGGATCAGCAGGACGCCGAGGATCGTCGGCGGGATGCCGATCATGTGGAGCACGAAGCTCGTCGGGTCGCGGTGGCGTTCGATCCAGTCTCTGGACCAGCGGGTCCGGGGGCAGCGGCGGGCAGATCATCGGCGGGCTCCGTCGCGTCCGGGGTCGATCGGGCGCCGCTTGACGGCGCGATCGGGGTGCGGTTAGCTTGGGCGTCTCGTCCGAACATACGATAACCCGACCGGGTTCGGGCTCCGCAACTCGACGCGATCCCGCGACCGCCGAATCGCGGCCGCCCGGTGACCCGGCCGCCGCGGAGACGACCGACCATGGCCCATGAAGTGACCCTGATCCCCGGCGACGGCGTCGGGCCCGAGCTGGCCGAAGCGACCCGGATGTGCATCGACGCCACCGGCGTCGCGATCGACTGGGACGTCCAGGAGGCCGGCGTCGACGTCATGGCCAAGCTCGGCACGCCCGTCCCCGACAGCGTCATCGAGTCGTGCCGCCGCACCAAGGTCGCGCTCAAGGCCCCGATCACCACGCCGGTCGGCACCGGCTTCCGCAGCGTCAACGTCTACCTCCGCCAGGCGCTCGACCTCTACGCCTGCGTCCGCCCCTGCAAGCAATACGAGGGCGTCCGGACCTTCTTCTCGAGACGCCAAGGTCGACCTCGTCATCGTCCGCGAGAACACCGAGGACCTCTACCTCGGCTGCGAGTTCGAGAAGGGCAAGCCCGAGACCGCCGAGCTGATCGCCGACATCAAGAGGCTCAACGGCAAGACGATCCGCCCCGACTCGGGCATCTCGATCAAGCCGATCTCGGTCACCGGCACGCGGCGGATCGTCAAGTACGCCTTCGAGTACGCCCGCAAGCACAGGCGCAAGAAGGTCACCGCGGTCCACAAGGCGAACATCCTCAAGTACTCCGACGGCCTCTTCCTCGAGGTCAGCCGCGAGGTCGCCAAGGAGTACCCCGACATCGAGTTCGAGGACCGGATCGTCGACAACATGTGCATGCAGCTCGTCCAGAAGCCCGAGCTGTACGACGTGCTGGTGCTGCCGAACCTCTACGGCGACATCCTCTCCGACCTCTGCGCCGGCCTGGTCGGCGGCCTGGGCGTCGCCCCCGGCGCGAACATCGGCGAGAACGGGGCGGTCTTCGAGGCGACCCACGGCTCGGCCCCGAAGTACAAGGGCCAGTGGAAGATGAACCCGACGGCCCTGATCCTCTCCGGCGTCCTGATGCTCGACCACCTCGGCGAGATCGAGGCCGCCAAGCGGCTCGAAGGCGGCCGTCGCCAAGGTGATCAAGGAGGGCAAGGACGTCACCTACGACATGAAGCCGCACCGCGACGACCCGACGGCCGTCGGCACGCTGGAGATGGCCAAGGCGATCATCAAGGCGATGGGGGCGTGAGTCATCCCATTCTCCATTCATAACTTCGAGTAGAGAAGCACGCGATGCTGGCACCTAACCAAGTGTTCACTCCCGGTAAATTGCCAATTCTACCGGGAAACGTCTATGCGAGTCGCGGTGATGCAGAGAAGGACTTCAACAAGGCCCTCACAAGGGGCCTTGTCCCGCTTGTATACGGTGAGTATGGAGTTGGTAAGACGTCGATGGCACGGTACTCGATACGTGAGGACGATGAGCAGGGAAGACTTGTTAACATCGAGAGCGCTGCGGACAAGAGTCTCTCCGACATCTTTATGCGATGCTTGGAAAAACTTGGCTACGCCGTGGAAGTGAAAAAGACGACGACGCAAACGGACGTCGCGAGCAATGAAAACGGCGGAGGACTTGAGGCGAGTGGTTTTGGGGCAAAGGCTCTCGTGGCTATCAAGAAAGCGATAACGTCCTCGTCGACGAGGCAGAGGGAGGAGCAGTTTGTCGTCACATCTCCTACAGATTCGAAAATCATCGAAATCTGTGAACAGAATCGTATTATTCTGCTCATTGATGAATTGCACCGCGCGACTACAGACTTTGCAGACGACCTTTCGAAGTTCCTAAAAGCCTACGGCAATGCCAATTGCCGAGCCTTTCGCATCGTCCTTCTTGGTACGTCTTCCGATGCCACTCGACTCGTTCGGCGAGATCCTGGAATAGATCGACTCATTCAGGAAATTCATCTGCAAGCTATGAGTGACCAGGAAGCGAGATATGTTATTACCACAGGCATGAAAAGCCTCAGCATCCGCGTCTATCATCCCGGCGTCGACAGGCTTATTCAGACCAGCGTAGGATCGCCTAACATCCTGCAGTATCTGTGCTTGGAGACGGCGGAGGCTGCCTTTTCACGAAGCCCGAAAATGGGCAACCATGGAAGACATCACTTCTGCTCTTAATGAGTATGTTGAGAGGAAAGAGGCAAGGCTTTACGGTATGTACAAGAGGGGTATCGAGACGATCGGGCCCAGAAAGTACCGCAAGCAGATTCTCCGCGCAATGTCAGAGGCGGAGGACGAGTATGTCACGATGGAAGAGATTAGGAGCAAAGTATCAAAATACTTGGGGAAAGACGTTCCAAGCTCGACCTTATCCGGTCCGTTGAGAGACTTGAAGGACTCTAGGTTCGGTGCTCTTCTGAGAGATGTCGAGCGACCAGCGGGAGACGGTAGAATGCTTAATTATTCTACCTTTGTAGATCCTTCACTGAAAGCCTTTATCCGAATGCAGGTCATGCGTGAAGAAGACCGGTCTTGAGCGTTCGCTTGTCAAAGAGGGGAGCCAGAGGGGGAACAAACGGGGCGAACAAAGAGGGACATTCTTAGGGGGATCAGGGGACATTCCTAGGGGATCAAAGGGGGAGGGGATCAAAGGGGACATTCCTATATTCTGTGGGGCCAAAGGGGACATTCCTTAATCCCGTGGGCAATTGGGTAAACTGGATAGCTCGCAGCTGCGTGGCGTCGAAGTGTGTGACTGTCGCGAAGCCGCTCACTCGCCCTGTCGCGATCCCGGGCCGCCGGGTTACCATGAAGGCGAGCCGGTGAAGCGGCCGGCGCGGAGGGTGAGACTATGGCCACGGCAGAGATCCCCATGCTGGCCTTGCTGTACGAGCGGGATGAGACCGCCTGGCTAGAGGCCATGTCCGCCCTGGCCGCCGAGGGGCGGTATGCGGAGATGGATTATCCCAACCTGAGCGAGTACCTCTCGGATATGGCCGGGCGCGACCGTCGCGAGGTGTTCAGCCGGCTCGTCATTCTGTTCACTCACCTGCTCAAGGCGGCCCATCAGCCGGAACGCCTCGGCGGATCGTGGAGGGCGACGATCCGCGAGCAGCGGCGCGAGCTGCGGCAACTGCTGGAGAGCGGCACCTTACGCCGTCACGCGGAGTCCGTCCTGGCCGACGCCTATGCCGAGGTGCGCCGGCAGGCGGCCGACGAGACCGACCTGGACGTCGGGACCTTCCCGGTCGAGAACGCCTGGGACCTGACCGAAGCCCTGGGCGCCCCCGACGCTTGAGGGCGAACCCGCTGCGCTCATCCGCCCTCGGAGGACCCGGCGGCCCCGGGCGCCCGGCGATTTGAGGTCCGTCACCCCGTCCCCGTCCCGCACGAAGTCGCACCAAGGGGAACAAAAGGCGTACGCTCGGGTTCGCTCGGCGCAGCGACCAGGATTGGCCCGGGGGCTCTCGCGTTTGCGGAGGGATCGACCGCCGACGACCCGCGTTCCGCACGGGGTCGGACGGAGGCGAACGAAAGGGGGACGCTCGGGTTCGGTCGGCGCGAGCCTCGGGCCGGCCGGCTCGGGCCCGGGTGCTCGGCACCTCGGCGCGCCGGCACCGCGCGTTCGAATGGTCCCACGACCATTCGTTCATTACCGGGAAAGCGACCTCGCGGCGCTGAACTTGCAGCCCGGACGCAGGTTGGAGAGACCTTCCAGTGGTGCGAACCGACCGCGCGTCAAGCAGGGGACCGACGATGCTGGACATGACAAACCCGTTGGGCCGGGCGATGGCCCTGGCGGCAGTCTGCGGCTCGAGGGCCGCGCTCGGGCCGGCCTTCCTGGCGGTCTCGCGGAGGCGGCCGAATGCGGGCGCGTGGGTCGCGGCGGCGATCGGGGAGCTGGTCGCCGACAAGCTCGGCATCTTGCCGCCCCGTTATGAGCCGGCCCTGCTGATCCCGCGGGCCCTGGCCGGCGCCTGGGTGGCGCGTGAGACGCTCAAAGCGGAGGGCATCGAGGACCAATCGGCCGTGATGGCCGCGGCCGTCGTCGCCGCGGGGGTGGCCGGGGTCGCGCCGATCGTGAGGGTCGGACTCGGCAAGGTGCTCGGCGTGCCCGACGTCCTGCTCGGCCTGGCTGAGGACTACCTCGCCCTCCGCATCGGCGCCGAGGCCTCGGGACTGACGATGGACGAGCTGCCCGGCGTGGCCCGCGAGGCCGTCGAGGAGATCGGCGAAAAGCTCGCGCCGGCACTTCGATCCATCGGCGTCGAACACGCGGAAACGTCCTGATCCCGGCGGACTCTAGAAGGCATCAAAAGATCTTGACGATGGCGAACTGGACGCTGTAAGCGTCCGGATGCGGCCCCGTCACCGGGAATCCCCAGAAATTGAGCAGGTAAAAGTCGTCCCCCAGGTGGAACCGGGTTCCCGGCCCGAGGATCACGCTCGTCGCGTTGGACGAGGTCCGGTCCAGGGGGACCGCGACGTCGCAGGCGGCGTAAAATACCAGGTCGCCGAACGGGATGTCGTGCGGGGTGAAGTAGCGTCCGACGGCGAAGCCGCCGTCGAAGACGGTGGCGGCCGAGGCCGGGGCGCTGCCGATCGGCACAGTCAACGAGGCAGAGCCTCGGGCGACCCAAGGCCCGACGGGGTTGTTCCAGAACTCATAGCGGGGCGTGAGCGAAAGGACGCCGCCGCCCGTGGCCGGGGAGCCGGTCGGGGTCGTCACGCCGAAGGAGAAGACGTGGCTGGCAGCCTCGTTTTCGGCCAGGAGGAGCCGCGGCCGAATGGTGAGATCGCCTGATTGCGTGATGTATCCCCGACGGACGTCGACCGTGCCGTTGGCCGCCAGGAACGGCTCCTCGATCAGGAGCTCGAACCGCCTCGAGAAGGGGAGAAAGATGGAGAGAGTTCCGCCATAGCGGTTGCCGTGGTAAGGGGCGTTGACAGCGTTGGTATAGGCGAAGTCAGTGGTCCAGAGTCGGTAGAAGACGCCGTTGAACGCGCCAAGCCAGCCGTGCCGCGGCGTGAGTCCGTCGCGACCGGCGGGCGCGTCGGCCCAGGGTTCGAGCCACCCCTCGGTGAAGAACGTGCGGAACGGCAACGGCCGCCATCGCGTCTCGTCGTGGACGTCGCCGAACAGCGACTCCCCGATCGTTTCGATGACGCTCGGTCGGCTCGGCGCGAGCGAAGCGACGAGAGTGTCGTCCTCCCGGAGAAGGCGACATCGGATCGCGGGCCATCTTGTCCCTGGACGTGCACTGCCCAGACGAGCAGAAGGAGCGTCGCCCCGGACGCGAGTCGGAGGATCATGCGACCAGACGGCCCGGGTGGCTGGAGCATCAGAGGGCCCGAATTCTCTGGCATGATTGAGGGCCCGCCACAATCGGTCTCATCGGCCGATTCGGCCCGATCGCTAAAGTCTGTCGGCGACAATTAGGCCGGCGGGCGGCGACGAAGTCGGCTTGCTCGGGCCGCGGGCATCCGCGACGATGCCGGGCCGACGTCGACTCCCGATCATCGTTATCGCAAAGGCCTCGCTTGAATCCCGACCCCGCCGCCTATCTCCGTCTCGTCCGCGGCGAGTCGCGGGGGATCGGTCCCGCCCTGCTTCGCCTCGGCCTGGCGGGCGCGGGCGTTCCCTATCGACTCGGAGTCGCCGCCCGAAACCTCGCGTTCGACCGCGGCTGGAAGGCCATCGACCGGGTCGAGATCCCGGTCGTCTCGGTCGGCAACCTGACGCTCGGCGGGACGGGCAAGACGCCGATGGTCGAGTGCGTCGCCCGCTGGGGTCGGTCGCGGGGATACCGAGTCGCGATCCTCAGCCGGGGTACGGGCAGAGGCGAGGGCCTGAACGACGAGGGCCGGGTCCTCGAGGAGAACCTTCCCGACGTCCCCCACCTCCAGGGCCGCGACCGGTGCGCTCGCTGGCGAGGATCGCGGTCGAGGAGCTGGAGAGCGAGCTGCTCGTCCTCGACGACGGCTTCCAGCATCGCCGGCTGGCCCGCGACCTGGACATCGTGCTGCTCGACGCCCTCGACCCGTTCGGCCTTGGCCGAATGTTCCCCCGGGGATTGCTCCGCGAGCCGATCGGCTCGCTGAGGCGGGCCGGGGTCGTCGTGCTCTCGCGGGCGGATCTCGTCTCGGACGACGAGCGTCGGGCGATCCGCTCGAGGGCCGAACAGCCAGGCCGGACCGCTCGCCTGGGCCGTGGCCAGGCATGCGCCGCTGGAGCTGCTCGGCCGAGGGGCTTCCCGAAGAGCCGCTGGCTTCGCTTGCGCGATCGGCCTCTCGCGGCGTTCTGCGGGATCGGCAATCCCGAAGGATTCCGGCGGACGCTCGAGGGCCTCGGCGGCGAGATCGTCGGATTCCGTGCCTTCCCCGATCACCACGCCTACACGGCCGCCGACATCGTCCAGTCTGACCGACTGGGTTCGCGAGGTCGCGGCGGAGGTCGCCTTGACCACTCAGAAGGATTCGGTGAAGCTCCGCGCCGCGACCCTTGGCCCGGTCCCCCTGCGCGCGCTTCGGATCGGCCTGGAGGTGATCGAAGGCGAAGACGTCCTCCTCGACGTCCTCGCCGGGTCGCCCCCGCACCGATGGATTGACCCCTCGCCGCCCGTGGGCGAGGCCCACCCGGGAAAGGACCTCCCGTGGATCTCGACCTCGACGCCCTCCGGTACGAGCCCCTTTCCGATCGGCCGAGCAAGGTGGGCCTGCACCACCTTGGGCGGTTCGCCCCGCCCGATCCCGCGATCGACGCGTGGGTGGACGGCCCTGCCTCGACCAGCTTGCCGGCAAGGGCTTCCGGCGGCTCCGCGACGCGGTGGTCTCGGCGCACGCCGACGATCGGAAGGTCGTCGCGGCGATGGGAGGCCACGTCATCAAGACGGGGTGCGCGCCCTACCTGATCGACTGGGTCGACCGAGGCATCCTCTCGGGCCTCGCGATGAACGGCTCGGCCGCGATCCACGACCTCGAGCTGGCGATCGCGGGACGGACGAGCGAGGACGTGGGCCCTCGGCTCGATCGCCGGCACGTTCGGATTCGCGCGCGAGACGTCCGAGCTCTTCGCGGCCGCGTGCGACCTCGCGGCCGAGGATGGCCGAGGCCTGGGGCGGGCCCTCGGCGAGACGGTCGTGAGGCACGGCGGGCCGGGGCTGGAGTCGAGCCTGCTGGTCGCCGCCCACCGGAAGGGGATCCCGCTGACGGTCCACGTCGCGATCGGAACCGATATCGTTCACATGACTCCCCGACTCGACGGGGCCGCGCTCGGACGGGCGGCGCTCGACGACTTCCGCGATCTCTGCCGGACCGTCGCCGAGATGGCCGGCGGCGTCTGGCTCAACCTCGGCAGCGCCGTCGTCCTGCCCGAGGTCTTCCTCAAGGCCGTGGCGATCGCCCGCAACCTCGGCGTGCTCGCTCGACGGCCTGACGACCGCCAATCTCGACTTCCACCAGCAGTACCGCGGCCTGCTCAACGTCCTCCAGCGGCCGGGGGCCGAGGGGATCGCGTTGACGGGCCATCACGAGCTGATGATCCCACTGCTCCACGCGGCGGTCGTCGCGCGGATCGGTGCGGAGACGACGCCCGGCAAGCACCGCCCGTCGTCGCCGCATCCGGCCGATTCGCACGGGCCCCACCTCCGGACCTCGCGATGACGATCGCCGTCGTCTGCCCGAACCTGGTCGGCGACACGGTGATGGCCACCCCCACCTTCCGCGCCATCCGGGCCGGTTTTCGCTCGGAGCGGATCGTCGCCGTCGTCCGGCCGGGCGTGGCGCCGGTGCTTGACGGCGGGCCCTGGTTCGACGATCGGATCCTCTGCGATCACCGAGCGAAGAACCCGACAGCACCGTCCTCGCGCCGTCGCCGCGAGGCTCCGCGGCGAGCGCGTCGAGACGGCCGTCCTGATGCCGAATTCGTTCCGCATCGGCCTGGCTCGCCTGGAGGGCCGGTGCGCGGCGCCGGGTCGGCTACGCACGCGGCGGCCGATCGCTGCTCCTGACCGATCGCCTCGAACCCCCGCGCGATGGGCATGGTCGATACCGACCGACGCCGATCGTCGATTACTACCTGGCACTGGCCCGACGCCTCGGTTGTCCGGTCGACTCCACGCGTACCGATCTCTACACAACGCCCGATGACGAGCGCGCCGCCGACCGTGCGTTCGCCGACCTGGGGATCGCGCCGGGCGCGCGCGTCGTCTGCCTCAACAACGGTGGCGCCTTCGGGCCGGCCAAGTCTTGGCCCGCCGAGCACTTCGCGGCGCTCGCACGCCGCCTCGCCGTCGAGTCGTCCGTCGACGTCCTGGTGCTCTGCGGCCCCGCCGAGCGCGAGGCGGCGATGGCGATCGTCGCGAAGGCCGATCATCCGCGCGTCGTCAGCCTGGCCGGTCAGCCGCTGAGCCTCGGACTCTCGAAGGCCTGCGTCCGCCGCGCGGCGCTCCTGGTGACGACCGACTCCGGCCCGCGCCATTTCGCACCGGCCTTCGACGTCCCCGTGCTCACCCTCTTCGGCCCGACGCATATCGCCTGGACGCGGACCCACCACCCACTCTCGTTCCACATCCTCAATCCGGTCGACTGCGGACCGTGCCAGCGGCCCGTGTGCCCGGAGCGGCATCACCGGTGCATGCGGGACCTGGACCCAGATTCGGTCTATCGGGCCGCGACGGGCCTGCTGGCGCTCACGCGGACCGAGTCCGCCCGCGCCGCACTTCGATCGACTCGGAACGCGCGTTCAATGAGCGAACGCCGGCCGACCTGGCTCGTCACCGGCGGCTCGGGCTTCCTGGGGCGGCACCTGCTCGACCGCTTCGGTCGCGAGCCGGTCGATGTCGTCGCGCTGGGCCGACGACCGATCGGCGTCGCATCGTTTCGTGATGGCGGATCTCCTCGATCAAAATGGGCTGCGGCGGGCGCTCGCCGAGGCGTCTCCCTCGATGATCTTCCACCTGGCAGGGCGGACGCCGCCGGCCGACACCGAGTCGCTGGATCGGTCGAATCGCGTTGCGACGCTCCGCCTGATCGACGCGCTGTCTGTTCTGGACGATCCGGTCCGCCTCATCTTTTCCGGCTCCGCGGCCGAGCTGGGGCCCGTGCCGATCGAGGAGTTGCCGGTCGGCGAGGACTATCCCGCCGATCCCGAGAGCGACTACGGCCGGAGCAAGCTCGCCGCGACCCGTGCCGTCCTGGAGGCCGGGGGTGTTGTCGCTCGGGTGTTCAACCCCATCGGACGCGGCACGCCGCCGAGCCAGGCACTCGGGCGTTTCGCCGCGGTCCTCGCCGACGGTGAGGGTCCGGTCACGCTGGATGTCGGCGACCTGTCGCCGCGCAGGGACTTCATCGATGGGCGGGACGTGGCCGAGGCCCTGCTCGCGCTTGCGATGGGCGCCAGGCCGGGCCTCTATCACGTCGGGACCGGCAAGTCGTGGAGCGTTGGCGAGGGCCTGGAATTACTGATCGCTCTCTCGAAGCGACCTGTCCGGATCGAGGTCAATCGCTCACGCCCCGCGGGGCCGGCCGACTCCCGGGCCGACATCGGCCGGATTCGCCGCGAGGTCGGATGGTCCCCGCGAGTGCCGTTCGAGCAGAGCGTGGCCGATCTCTGGGCGGCCGCCCGGCTCGGTCGCGATTGACAGGTCCCGGAGATCGCCTATCATGCGACGCTCCGGGCGGAGGATCGCCCCGGGCTGCGCGATGCTCACGGAGGAGTCCACACGATGGCCCGTCGCTACCTCGTCGCGATCGCGGGCCTCGCGCTGGTGCTCCATGTCGTCGGGATCTGCCGGACACTGCTGCCCGCCCAGGACGGCCTGAAGTTCATCCGGGTCGCCCGCGACTTCCACCAGCGGGCGTGGGATGACGTCGTCCGCGGCTCCGACCAGCATCCGCTCTACGCGGCCTGCATCGCTCTGGCCGAGCCCCCTGTGGCCCGGGTCCTGGGGGACGGCCCAGGGACGTGGCGAGTTGCCGCACAGCTTGTCTCGGCGATCGCAGCCGTCGCCACGCTCTTCCCGCTGTTCGGCTTCGCCCGCGCCCTCTTCGGCGAGCGGCCCGCGCTGCTCGCCACGCTGATCTACGTCCTGCTCCCGATCCCGGCCGCGATCGGTCGCGACACGCTGAGCGACAGCCTCGCTCTGCTCTTCTTCGCGACGTCGCTTCGTGTTGGTGAGGTGGCTTTGCGAACGGGACGCCGGTCCGCGTGGATCGGTACGGGTCTCGTCTCGGGCCTGGGTTACCTGGTGCGGCCGGAGTTATTGGTCGCCCTCCTGGCGGTCGGAGTGACAAGGGTCTTGCCGCTCGCATCCACTGCTCTGCGGACCATCTTCGTTCGAGATCAATCAACAATGGTCCGCACAGCGGACCCGATGGGGACCAAGCCTCGTCTGGTCGACCTCGCCGCGCTCGGGCTCTCCGCCCTGGCGATCGTCGGATGCTACGCGCTCGTGAAGGGCGAGGTCTCCGAGAAGCTGGCGATCCGCGCCACGACGGGCATGGGGCCATCGTCGCGGGCCCGTTCGACCATCGCGGCGATGCCCCGCGGGCTCGACGACCCGCGCTGGGACTTCTCGCCCAAGGAGGAGACGGGCAAGGCCGACCCGGACTCCGTCCGCCTGAAGGGATCCGCGGCGAAGACGCTGGTCCGCTTCGCGCAGAACTGGGGCGAGGGGCTCGCGGGATTTGCCGTGCCGATCTTTTTCCTGGGCGCGATCCGTGCAGGGACGATCGAAGGATCGCGCGTCGGACGGCGGCTGGTCGCGGTGTACGCGATCTTCTTCTCGGCCCTGGTGATCCGCCATGCGACGGCGCTGGGCTATCTCTCGGGGCGGCACGCGCTGACGCTCGTACTGGCGACCGTACCGTGGGTTGGCGCGGGGACGTGGGCGTGGGTCCGCGGATTCCCGCGACGCTACGGGATGGGCGGGCGCGAGACCGGGCGGCTCGCGACGGTCGGGCTCGCCGCGCTCATCGCAGTCGGAGTGACATTTCAGGTCCGCGCGATGCACCCGACGCGGTGGGGACACTGGGCGGCCGGCCAATGGCTCAAGGAGCACGCGACGGCCGATCAGGCCGTGCTCGACACCCGCGGTTGGGCCGCGTTCGTCCGCGGGGGTCGGAGCTACGATTACTGGCACGTCCGCCAGGCGCTGACCGACGCGAGTCTCGCCTACGTGGTCGTCGGCGAGGACGAACTGACGGCAAAGACCCGGCGGGCCCACACGCTTTGCTCGCTGCTCGCCTACGCGGGTACGCCCGTCGCCGAGTTCCCCGACCAGGAGGGAAAACGGGCCGTCGCCGTCCGCGTCTATGAGTTCCACCGACCGGCGTCGTGGGAGGGGATGCGCCCATGAGCGGCGGCTTCCTCGACCGACTCCTCCGCGGCACCCGCCGGTCGTTCGTGGCCGAGCGGCATCGCCACGCCCTGCCCGCCGATCTGTCCGAGGGGGCCATGGCGATCGACTCGCGCGATCGCTTCCATGCCAAGCAGGGTCGGAGCACGGCCCGCGTTCGCTTCGATGCGGCCGGCGATTCCCTCTCGGTCTATCTCAAGCGGCACGACCGCCTGCCGTGGGCCGCTCGCCTGGCGGCGCTGTTCGACCCGGCGGGGGACCACTCCCCAGCGACCGCGGAATGGCGCAACCTGGAGCGGGCCCGCGCGCTCGGCATTGCCGTCCCTGAGGTCGTCGCGGCGGGCGAAGAGATCGGCCCGTGGGGGCGGCTCCGCGGATACCTGATGGTGGCCGAGCTGGTCGGTGCCGACGAGGTCAACCTCGTCGTCCCCCGGCTCGCCGCGACGCTTGACCCGGATTTATTCGCGCGGTTCAAGCGAGAGGTCGTCGCCGAGATGGCCGAGATCGCCGCGCGGCTGCACGCGGCACACGCGTTCCATAAGGATCTTTATCTCTGTCACTACTTCCTCGATCCCGCCGGGCCGCCGGGCCGGCGGCTCACGCTCATCGACCTGCACCGGCTCGGCGACCATCGCTGGACGGCCTGGCGGTGGCGGCGGAAGGACCTGGCGCAGCTCCTCTACTCGACGCACGGCGTCGCCGGGATCGACGACCGGGACCGGCTCAGGTTCTGGAAGCACTATCGCGCCCGGATGCACCTGCGATGGCCCCGCGCCGAGGCCCGGGGCATCCGTGCCAAGGCCGCGCGCTACCTCGCCCACAATCGCTCGGCATGACGCGGGGAAACGACAGTCCATGCGAATCGCCCTGACCTATCAGCGCGTCGACCCGACCCGGGGCGGGGCCGAGACGTACGTCGTCGACCTCGCCACGCGGCTCCTCCACGCCGGCCATCGGATCGACCTCTTCGCGCACGCTTGGCGCGACGGCTGCCTGCCGGCCGAGGTGACGACGCATCGCGTGCCGATCAGGGGTCTGACGCGGTGGGAGCGGATCTGGAGCTTCGCGACGAATTCCGAGCGGGCGCTCCGCGAGGCCGAGCGCGAGATCGACTGCACCGTCGGCTTCATCAATACCTGGCACCAGGACGTCCTCATCCCCCAGGGCGGGGTCCACGCGGCCAGCCTCGAAGCGAGCTCGAAGCGCTTCTCGCCCGGATGGCGGCGAGAGATGTACAAGCTCACCAAGCGAGCAAACCCCAAGCGATGGATCTACCGGGCGATCGAGGCCAAGCAGTACGACCCCGCGCGGCGACGAGGATCGTCGCTGTGAGCCGGATGGTCCGCGGGTATCTCGAGCGATACCAGGGCGTCTCTCGCTCGCGGGTCGACGTGATCCCCAACGCGATCGACGCCGGACGGCTGGCCGTCGACGCTCCCTCGCTGGCCCGCGGCGAGTTCCGGACAAGGTTGGGACTCGCGCCAGACGACCTCGTCGCACTCTTCGTCGGACACAATTACGCGCTCAAGGGCCTGGCCCCGCTAATGCGCGCGCTCGCCGCTCGCGAGCGGTCGTCGCGGCCGATCCATCTGGTCGCTTGCGGCGGCAACGACGTCGGGCCGTATCGGGCGCTTGCCGGCCGCCTCGGCCTCGCGAAGACCGTCCATCTGGCCGGCTTCCAGCAGGACATCCGGCCGCCGTTCTGGGCGAGCGACTTCTTCGTCCTGCCGACGTATTACGACCCGTGCTCACTCGTCGTCTTCGAGGCGCTGGCGTGCGGTCTGCCCGTGATCACGACCGCGTGCAACGGTGCGGGGGAGCTCATCGCGCGAGGGCCGCGAGGGCTTCGTCGTCCCTCATCCGGACGCCACTGCGGCTCTGGCCGGGGCACTCGACCGCATGACCGACGACGCGGGCCGCGTCGCGATGTCGGGCCACGCCGCTCGGCTCGGGCGTGAGCAGTCGTTCGATCGACATGTAGCCCGGTTGCTCGAGGTCTTCGAGCGAGTCGCTGCTTCCAAGAACCGTGCCGACTCGCGATCGGCAGCCTGATCTGTCGAGGGGGGACCCATGAAGGCGATTATCCTGGCGGGCGGCAAGGGGACGCGGCTCCGGCCGTTCACGCACGTCTTCCCGAAGCCTCTCATGCCGCTCGGCGAGGCCGAGCCGATGCCGATCATGGAGGTGGTGGTCCGGCAGCTCGCGCGATTCGGCTTCGGGGACGTGACGGTCATCACCGGGTACATGACCGAGCTGATCGAGGCGTTCTTCGGCGACGGCCGCCGCTTCGGTGCCCGGGTCGACTACCGGCGCGAGGTGACTCCCCTCGGCACGGCGGGCGGGCTCTGCCTGGTCGAGCGCCCCGACGAGCCGGTGCTCGTGCTCAACGGCGATATCCTGACGACGCTGAACTTCGCCGAGATGGTCGACTTCCACGTCAACGGCGGGGCCTCGGCGACGATCGCGTCGTATCCCCGCGAGGTGCGCATCGACTTCGGCGTGCTCGAGTTCGCCGGGGCGCCGCACGTTCTGAGCGGGTACCGAGAGAAGCCGGAATTCTCGTTCCAGGTGAGCATGGGGTTGTACGTGCTCTCGCCGGTCGCGTGGGACTTCCTCCGCCCCGGGCAGCCCTTGCAGATGCCCGAATTGCTGGAGACGATGCGGCGGGCGGGCGAGCCGGTCCACTGCTTCCGACGGCCGTGCTACTGGCTCGACATCGGCCGCCACGACGACTACGCGACGGCCAACGAGATCTTCGAGTCGAGGCGGGCGCAATTCCTCGGCGGCGCCGAGACCCAGTTGTTGTTAGGGCTGGGACGCGACCAATGACGACGCTGACGCTCGGGGCCGTGGCGGTCGTCGCGGCGTACCTGATCGGGGCGATCCCGTTCGGGTACGTGCTCGTCCGAGCGATCGCCGGCGTCGACGTCCGTACGATCGGCTCGGGTAATACCGGGGCGACGAACGCCTCGCGCGTCCTGGGCGCGGGGTTTTTCCCGATCATCTTCGCGCTCGATGCGGCCAAAGGCTTCGTCCCGACCTTCTTCTTCCCGCGTCTCGTTGCGCACTGGACCGGGTCCGACGTGCCCGACCTGCCGCCGCTGGTGGCGCTGGCGACGATCCTCGGGCACAACTTCCCCATCTACCTCGGGTTCAAGGGGGGCAAGGGCGCGGCGACGAGCTTCGGCGCCGTACTCGCGCTGGACCCGATCGCGACGGTCTTCGCCGCCTTCGGCGCCGTGATCTTCCTCGCGTTCACGCGGTTCGTCTCGATGGCCTCGCTCGGAGGAGGGCTCGTGTTCGTGCTCACCCATTTCGCGCTCACGCCGGAGCCGTTCGGACGCGATCAGCGGACGACGAGCGCGCTGATCCTCGCGCTGATGGCGCTGCTGCTGGTCCGGCACCGGACGAATCTCGCGCGGATCGCCGCCGGGACCGAGCCCAAGGTGAGATTCCGGAAGAAACGGGCCCCGGAGGGAAAGGTCCGCGGGGGTCTGATCGTCCTGCTCGTCATCGTTGGTGGAGGTACGGGCCTGGTCGTCAATGCCGCGCGCCGTCCCGAGCTGACTGTCGCCGGCCGCCGCCTCGTCGAGGTCGGCCGCTACGCCCCGGGCCATCAGCGTGCCGAGCGGCTCGCCTTCCTCGACGGGGGCAAGCTTCTCGTCGCCACCTGTCCCCGATACCTCCGCGTGGTCCTCGCGCGAATTACCGACTCGCATGAGGTCGAGGAGGTCAAGGATATCGACGTCGAGGGTCGACCCGTTGCGATCGCGGCGGCCAGGGACCGATTCACCGTACTGGTCCGCCCGCATGGCGATGCTCGTCACCTCGAGGAGGCGTGGTGGCAGGCCTTCGACCTCGACGGCAACCCGATCGGCTCGCGCGTGCGTATCGGCTGGGACCCGGACGACTTCGCGATCTCGGCGGATGGGAAGCTCGCCTATGTGCTCACGTCCGGTAGCGCCGAGGGGGAGACCAATCGACCGTTGCCATCGCTGACAATCCTCGACGTGAAGGACGGGACGCCGAGGCTGATCGGCCGCGTCGTCTTCGACCATCCGAAGGATGACCCCGAGCGTCTGATCCTCTTGCCCGAAGGCCGGGCCGCCGTCTCGCTCCGAGGGTCGAACGAGATCGCGCGGCTGGATGTCTCCGACCCGAAGGCGCCGGGGGTCGTTGATCGCGTGCCCGTGCCCGACGAGGGCGTCCCGCTCGCGCTGGCGGTCGGCGGGGATGGCCGTCTTCTCGTGGGCGACCCGGACGCCTCGGCCTTTTGGCGGCTGGAGGGGGATCGCCTACTCCGGGTCGACGTCGACGGAGGCGTGGCCGAGCTGATTGAGGCCGAGGGGTTCACCTTCGCCACCTTGCCGCGCGGCAGCGGCGTGGCCGTCTTCGCGGGCCGGACGGACTCCCCGCTCGGCAAGCTCTCGATCCGCGGCGCGGCCAACCTCGGCAACACGCGGCCGCTGGGCATCGCCCATTCGCCCGAGCGCAGGCTCCTCGCCGTCTCCAACCGCGCGGGGGGCAGCCTGCACCTGATCGCGATCGAGTGAGGACGGCGCGGCTCCACGGCGTTAATCGCCGAGGCGGCGCGGCCGAGTGTTGCGGAACTCCGCCTCCGCGCGCGTGTCGCCCGGGGTCGTCGAGACTTAACCCTAATCCAGCTCGGGCCGCTTGCCGGGACCGTCCGCGCCCTCGGGGCCTCTCGCGGCGAGCGGAGTCGAGAGCGCTCCCCGGACCCTTGACACCCCCACCGGCGGGCGATTACGACGGAACCGGTCGGCGGCGCGTCGATCCACTTCGTCCGACCTATCCCGTCTCAGGCGACCCATGGCCGACCGACCGACGCTCTACATCCTCGACGCCTACTCGCTCATCTATCAGGTCTTCCACGCGATCCCCACGATGACCGGCCCGGCCGGGCAGCCGACGAACGCCGTATTCGGGATCTTCCGCGACCTGCTGAATATCCTCCGGGTTCGCAAGCCGGATTACCTCGCCGTCGCCTTCGAGGGCGGCGGGCCCGACAAGCGGACCGAGCTTTTCGCCGAGTACAAGGCGAACCGCTCGGCGATGCCCGACGACCTCCGCCCGCAGATCGACGTGATCCGCCGCGTCGTCGATGGCTTCGCCATCCCGGGCCTGTCGCACCCCGGGGCGGAGGCCGATGACGTCATCGCCACCGTCGCCCGCCGCGCCGTCGAGCGCGGGCTCGACGTGGTGATCTGCACGGCCGACAAGGATGCCCGCCAGCTCCTCAACGAGAATACGCGGATCCTGAATCTGCGGAGCAACAAAGTCCTCGACGTCCAGGGCCTCAAAGCCGACTGGGGCATCTCGCCCGAGCAGGTGATCGACCTACTCTCGCTGACCGGCGACACGGTCGACAACATCCCGGGCGTGCCCGGCATCGGCGTCAAGACGGCGTCGTCGCTGCTCCAGGAGTTCGGGACGATCGAGGGGCTGATGGCCAATCTGGAAAAGGTCTCCGGCGCCAAGCGCAAGGAGAACCTGAAGGCCCACGAGGAGACCGTCAAGCGCGGCCGACAGCTCGTCGCGCTGGAGACCGAACTGCCGCTCGAGCTCGACTGGGAGCACCTCAAGGCGTCGGCTCCGCGCCGAAGGACCTCAAGGCCCTCTGTATCGAGTGCGGCTTCCACGGCTTCCTCAGCGAGCTCGGCCCGGACGAGAAGGAGCCCGAGCCGGTCTGGGATTACGCCTACACTGTGGTCGACACGCCGGAGGAGATCGCGGAGTTCGTCCAGGCGCTCAAGGCGCAGCCGAAGTTCTGTTTCGACACCGAGACGACCGCCCTCGACCCGCTCCACGCCGAGCTGGTCGGCCTGTCCTTCTCGTGGAAGGAGGGGGAAGCGTATTACATCCCGGTTCGCGCCCCGATGGGCGAGAGGACGCTCGACCCGGCGATCGTGCTGGAGGCCTTGCGGCCGGCCCTCGAAGATCCGGCGATCGAGAAGGTCGGGCAGAATCTCAAGTACGACATGCTCGTCCTCCGCCGCGCGGGCATCGAGATCGGCGGGCCGGTGACGGATACGATGGTCCTGAGCTATCTGCTCGAATCGGGCGAGCGGAACCACAACCTCGACCAGCTGTCGCGGCGGCTGCTCGACCACACGATGATCCCGATCAGCGACCTGATCGGTAAGGGCAAGAAGCAGCTCCGCATGGATCAGGTCGACGTCGCCTCGATCGCCCGCTATGCCGGCGAGGACGCCGACGCGGCCTGGCGGATCGAGTCGATCCTCGGGCCCAAGGTCCGCGAGGAAGGGCTCTGGCCGCTCTATGCCGATCTCGAGCGCCCGCTGATCCGCATCCTCGCGGAGATGGAGGCCGTCGGCACGAAGGTCGACGTCGAGCGGCTCCGGGCGCTCTCGAAGGAGTTCGCGTCGAAGCTCGCGGAAATCGAGCAGAACATCTACAAGGAGGCGGGCCGCGAATTCAACATCGGCTCGCTGCCGCAGCTCCGTCAGGTCCTGTTCGACGACCTCAAGCTCCCGTCGTGGAAGAAGACGCCCGGCGGCGAGCCGAGCACCGACGTCGAGGTCCTGGAAGAGCTCGCCGCCACGCACCCCCTGCCCCGGCTGATCGTCGAGCATCGCCAGCTCGCCAAGCTCAAGAGCACGTACCTCGATGCCCTGTCGGAGGTCGCCGATGAGGAGGGCCGCGTCCACTCGTCGTTCAGCCAGGTGGTCGCCGCCACGGGCCGGCTCAGCTCGAGCGACCCGAACCTCCAGAATATCCCGATCCGGACCGAGACCGGCGGCCAGATCCGCCAGGCGTTCGTCGCCGGGTTCCCGGGCTGGTCGCTCCTGACGGCCGACTACTCGCAAATCGAGCTGAGGGTGCTCGCTCACTACACGAGCGACCCGGCGCTCGTCCGCGCCTTCCGCGAGGGGATCGACATCCATACGGCCGTCGCCGCGCGGATCTTCAAGGTGTCCGAATCCGAGGTGAACGCCAACCAGAGGCGCGTGGCCAAGACGGTCAACTTCGGCGTCATCTATGGGATCAAGCCGTTCGGGCTCGCCAGCCGGCTCGGGATCACTCAGACCGAGGCCGCGGCGTTTATCGACGCCTACTTCAAGGAATACGCCGGCGTCGACGCGTTCATGACGAAGACGCTCGAGGGCGCCCTCCAGACGGGCCGGGTCGAGACGATCCTCGGCCGCCGCCGTGCGATCAGCGGGATCAAGAACACGACGGGGCGGAACCTCAACCTGGCCGAGCGGACGGCTGTCAACGCCGTGATCCAGGGCTCGGCCGCCGACCTCATCAAGCGCGCGATGATCCTCGTCGACCGCGCGATTCGCGAGGCCGGCCTCCGCGCGCGGATGCTCCTTCAGATCCACGACGAGCTTGTCTTCGAGGCGCCCGACGAGGAGATCCCCCGTCTGGCCGAGATCGTGCGACGCGAGATGACCACGGCGCTCGACCTGAGCGTCCCGATCGAGGTCGACCTCGCCGCCGGCCCGAACTGGCTCGACGTGAAATCGCTCGACTGAGACCGCTCCCGCGCGTTCCGAGTCTTGCTCTTGTCGCCCGAATCCTGTCATATTTAGCGATAGGCAACGAAGGGCACGTTGGGAAGACGACACCGATGGCACCCGACGTTCTCGACGAGGCCGTGTCGATCCCGGGCTTCGAGACGATTCGCCGGCTCGGTCGGGGCGGGATGGGGGTGGTCTACCTGGCACGCCAGGTCTCGCTCAATCGGCAGGTGGCGATCAAGATCCTCCCGCCGCTGCCGCGGGCCGAGTCGGCGACGCGGGCCGAGCGGTTCCGCCGCGAGGCCGAGCTGATGGCCCGGGTGGCCCATCCGAACGTCGTCGCGATCTATGATTTCGGCGTCGCGGACGGTCGGCCCTACCTGGTGATGGAGTACGTCGCGGGCGGGGACCTCAGGCGATCGATCTCCGCCGACCGGCCGCTGGACGCCGCGCGGGTGCGGGTCTTGATCGACCCGATCGCGCGGGCGCTGACGTGCCTCCACCGCGCCGGTATCCTCCACCGCGACCTGAAGCCGGCGAACATCCTCATGAAGGACGGGCAGACGCCGAAGGTCGCCGACTTCGGCATCGCCGTGCCCGGCGGGTGGACCGGGGACGGCCCGTCGCCGGGCACGCCTGGGTACGTGGCACCCGAGCAGCAGTACGGCCTCAAGGTCGACGAGCGGTGCGACCAGTACTCGCTCGCGGCGGTGGCCTACGAGCTGCTGACGGGCCGGAGGCCGCTCGGGACGTCGTTCGAGCCGCCCTCGCGATTCCATCGCGGGGTCCCGAAGGACGTCGACGACGCGATCATGCGCGGCCTGAGCGAGGACCGCGACGATCGGTTCGCCACGGTCGAGGAGTTCGCCGCGTCGCTCGATCGCGCGCTGGCGAACTCACCCGCTCCCCGCCGCCGCCGGCTCTGGCCGGTCGTGGCGGCCCTGGTCGGGCTTGCGGCCATTGCGGTCGTCGCAATGATCTTAAGCCGTCCTGGATCGCCGGGGTCATCTCCGCAGGTCGCGGTTCAATCGGTCGGTGGCGGCAGTCCCGCCGCTGCGCCGACCTCCGACGGGTCGAAAGCGGAGCCGCCGGGCACGTTTACCAATCAACTCGGCATGACGATGCATCTGATCCGGCCGGGCGAATTCACCATGGGTTCGCCTCCCGAGGACGCCGACGCCTGGGCCGACGAGCGCCCGCAGCACCGCGTCTCGCTCACGATTCCCTTTTATCTCGCCGAATGCGAGGTGACGAACCGTCAGTTCCGCACGTTCGTCGACAGTGCCGGCTACAGGACCGAGGCCGAGCGGAGCGGGCTGGGCGGCCACATCTACGATGCCAAGGTGAAGAACCTGGTGCGAGACCCGAGCCGGACCTTCCGCACGCCCTCGTACGGCCGGGTGGCGGCGGACGACGAGCCGGTCGTGCAGGTGACGTGGAACGACGCCCGGGCCTTCTGCGACTGGCTGGCGAAGCTGGAGGGCCGGCCGTATCGCCTGCCGAGCGAGGCCGAATGGGAATACGCCTGCCGCGCCGGGACCACGACGCGCTGGAGCACGGGCAAGGACCCGGCCACGCTCGACGACTCAGCCTGGACCCAGCGAAATGCCGGCGGCCGCCTCCATCCCGTGGGGCAGAAGAGGCCGAACGCATGGGGCCTCCGCGACATGCACGGCAATGCGTGGGAGTGGTGCGAGGACTGGTTCGGCGGCTACCCCTCGGGACCCGTGACCGACCCGCGCGGCCTGCCCCACGGCGACAAGAAGGCGCTGCGGGGCGGCTCGTGGGACTACGACACCGTCTCGCGGACGAGCTCGGCGTCGCGGCTCCCGGACCCGCCGGACCGTGCCCACTTCACGCACGGCTTCCGCGTGGCGATCGGGCCCGACGGCTCGCCCCGACCAGTCGCGGGGGCCGCGATGAAAAAGGCGGATCACGCACGGCAGCTCGAGATCGCCCGCTGCCTGTTCCGCGAGTCGAACGACGCCCTGTTGGTCTTCGACCCGGGCGACCTCCGCGTGGTCGACCTCAACCCGGCGGCCCTGCGCCTCACCGGGCTCGACCGCCGCGAGGCGCTGGCGCTCCGGCTGACCGACCTGATCGTTGCCGATGCGCCCGAGGCGCTCGACCGGCTCGTCGAGGCGAACCGCGACACGACGTTCTTCCACTCGCAGGAGGGTTACAGCGTGGTCCGCCAGGAGGGCGCGCCGATCCCGGTCAACGTGAGCGTCACGCGGGTGCACGTCGAGCCCGCTCCGTTGGGCCTCGCGGTCGTCCGCGACGTGAGCGAGCGTCGCCGGGCCCAGGAGACGCTCGACCGGTTCTTCCGCCTCTCGCCCGCGCTGTTCGCCATCCTCGATGCCGAGGGGCGGGTCACGCGGGCCAACGCCGCCTGGGAGACGCTGCTCGGACATCATCCCGACGACCTGGCGGGGACTCGCCTCATCGACCTCGTCCATGACGACGACCGCGCGGCGACCCGCGCCGCGACCGACGGCCTCGCTCGGACCGGAGTCGCCTCGTTCGAGAACCGCTGCCGGCATCGCGAGGGCTCCTATCATCGGCTCGCGTGGAAGCTGGCGTCCTCCCAGGGGACGACCTATGCGGTCGCGTCCGACGTGACCGAGCGCGAGCGGACGCGTGAGCTGGAGATGGCCAAGGAGGCATCAGAGGCCGCCGGGCGGGCGAAGGATCGCTTCCTCGCCGTCCTCAGCCACGAGCTGCGGACGCCGCTCAACCCGATCCTCCTGGGGGTGACCTACCTGCTCGAGTCGGGCGAGGCGCCCGATTCGCTACGGCCGACCTTCGAGATGATCCGCCGGAACGTCGAGCTCGAGGCGCGGCTCATCGACGACCTGCTGGACGTGACGAAGATCCTCCAGGACAAGCTGCGGCTCGAGCTCGCCGACGCCGATGCGCACGCCGTGCTCCGCCGCGCCGTCGAGGTCTGCCGGGGCGAGATCGATGAAAAGGGGCTGCGGGTCGCGGTCGACCTGTCGGCCGATCGGCACGTCGTCCGGGGCGACGGTGCGCGGCTCCAGCAGGTCTTCTGGAACCTGATCAAGAACGCCGTGAAGTTCACGCCGGCCGGCGGCTCGCTCGCGATCCGGAGCCGGAGCGCGGGCGAGCCGGGACGGCCCCGGCTGGTCCTCGAATTCGCCGACTCGGGCCGGGGCATCGCGGCGGGCGACCTCGGCCGGATTTTCGACCCATTCCAGCAGGGCACGGCCGACGTCGGCCGGGTCGGCGGGCTCGGGCTCGGCCTGTCGATCAGCCGCGGGATCGTCGAGGCGCACGGCGGGACGATCGCCGCCGAGAGCCCGGGGCCGGGCCGCGGCGCGACGTTTCGCGTCGAGCTCGATGCGATCCCGACGCCAACTGCCCCGGATCAGTTGGCGCCGCGAGGGGGCGGTGACGATCGGGGCGCATCGTCCTTGCGGATCCTCCTCGTCGAGGACGAGCCCGAGACGCTCGACGTCTTCGCGCGGATCCTGCGGAGCCTGGGCCACCGGGTCGCGACGGCGACGACCCTCGGCGAGGCCGTGTCGACCGCGCTGGCCGGCGAGTTCGACCTGATCATCAGCGACGTCGGCTTGCCCGACGGCAGCGGCCTCGATCTCCCCGGCCGGCTCCGGGGCCGCAAGTCAACCCCGGCCATCGCCGTCAGCGGGTTCGGGATGAAGGAGGACGTCCGGCGCAGCCTCGAGGCGGGCTTCGCCGCGCACCTGGTCAAGCCGATCGGGTTCAAGGAGCTCGAGGCGACGATCTGCCAGGCCCTCGCCTGAGTCGGTGTGAGGAAGGGGCCGGGCCGGGGTCCGAAACGAAGCCAATCCCGCCGGCCGTTTGACGAAACGAACCCAATTTCGGCCCGCGAAACGAAGCCAATCCCCCGGCCGCCGAAACAAAGCCAATTCCGCTTCGGCCGCCGCCGTTCGGCTCCGTGCGTCGGCGCTCGCGTCGAGCCGCACAGAGGCGATCGAAAGGCGGCCGCTCGGGTTCGCTCGGCGCGGGGGCCTCGGGTCCCGAGACCCGGGCGCCGGGCCCGACGCGGGGGCTTCTCTGCCACGATCGCGCCTCTGGCGTTGGCACGGAGGGCACAAGCGCGAGGCGGACAGGTCACGGAGGCCCGGAGGCGCGGGATGGCGCCGGCGGGCCCCCGTTCGGGTCGGATCGGTCAGACCCGGTTGACTTCCCAGCCGCGGCGGTACTGGGTCTGGATCAGGCGGTTGGCCTCGGGGACGTTCGTCACCTTCAGGCCGGGGCCGTCCCACTCCAGTCGCTTGCCGGTCTTGATCGCGACGTTGCCGAGCAGGAACGCCTCGGTGAGCAGGCTGGCGATGTCGAAGTTCGAGTAGGCGATCTCGGGCTTGTTCGCCTTGATGGCCTCGACCCACTCGTTCTTCATGCCCTGGTCTTCCTTGCCGTTGACGGGGAGCCGCTCGGGCATCTTGAGGTTTGACCCTCGACTCGAGCTCCTTCGGCGTGATGCGGAACTCGGCGCCGTAGTCGTTGGGCGAGAACAGGACGCCCTTCTCGCCGACCAGGATCGAGCCGCTGTCGGCCAGCTTCTCGCCCGGGTTGAGCAGCTTCACCAGCAGGTCTTCGGGCGGCAGGACGCGCTTGCCGTCCTTCTTGCCCTCGTACCAGGTGAGCGTCACGGGCGGCATGCCCTCGCGGGCGGGGAACTCGAGCTTCACGCGGGCCCAGGCGGGATAGGTCTCGGGGTTGACCTCGCCGCTCTCGGCCGAGATGGCGATCGGGTGGGCGAGCTTGAGGGCGCGGAAGGCCATGTTGGCGGTGTGGCAGGCCATGTCGCCGATGGCGCCGGTGCCGAAGTCCCAGCCAGCCGCGCCAGTTGAACGGGTGGTACACGTCCTTGACGTACGGTCGGAGCGGCGCGCCGCCGATGAAGTAGTCCCAGTGGAGCGAGCGGGGCCAGGCGTCGGCGCGGTCGGGCCGCTTCGTGACGTCGGGGGCCTGCGGCCAGATGCGGCCGGTTGGTCCAGACGTGGACCTCCTTGACCGGCCCGATGAGCCCGTCCTGCACGAGCTCGACGGCGCGGCGCAGGCCGTTCTCGGCCGAGCCCTGGTTGCCCATCTGGGTGCAGACGCCGTACTTCTTCGCCGCCTCCTTGAGCACGCGGGCCTCGAAGACCGTGTGCGTCAGCGGCTTCTGGCAGTAGACGTGCTTGCCGAGCTGGATCGCGATCAGCGAGGCCAGCGCGTGGTGGTGGTCGGGCGTGCTCACCGTCACGGCGTCGATCTGCTTGCCGATCTCGTCGAGATCTTGCGGTAGTCGTGGTACCTCTTCGCGGACGGCCACTTCTTGGCCTTCGGGTCGAGCTTCGTGTCGTCGATGTCGCAGAGGGCGATGACCTCGCCGAGCGTGGCCGGCCTGGTCGATGTCGCTGTCGCCCTTGCCGCCGACGCCGATCCCGGCGAGCCTGCAGCGTCTCGTTCGGCTTCCGGCCGAGCCGCGCGGCGGAGGTCGCCGAGGCGGTGAAGAAGTAGCCGAGGCCCGCGGCCCCGGCGCCGAGGAAGGTTCGACGGTTCAAGTCCGGATGCATCGACGTTGCCCCCTGGAGGATGGATGCGGCCCAGGCTGGAGGATAGCGGCCAGGGAGGCCCGCAGCAACCTTCGAGCCGTCCGCGTCGACACCGCCAGGGCATGCGTCAATCCGGCCGCGACGCCCGGGCGCCGAGCCGATAATGGCCGCGGATTTCCCCAATGCTGAGCGGCCGGTCGTAAAGCGCGACCTCGTCCATCTGGCCCACGAGCGGCCGGTTCCAGGTCTGGTCGTACTTCTCCACCGCCGTCAGCCGTCCCAGGAGGAACTGCCCGGGCTGATCGATGTCGTCCGGATCGACGGAGAGCGGCGGCGTCGGCTCTCCGTCCATGAACAGCTCCATGCGGTCGCCGTTCATCTGACCGACGACGTGGTGCCAGCGGAAGGGCACGTACAGGTTGTGCGAATAGAGGTTGTCGCCCCCGCCCGTGCCCGGTGGGCAGCGGTGAAGGAACCGGATCGAGGCCGGCTGGTGGAGCAGCGAGCCGCGATCCTTGGAGGTCATCTCGAGGAGAAATTGGTGGAAATTCGTGTTGGCCGGCACGGTCATGCTCACCAGCGCGGCGTGGCCGATGACCTCGGAGAGGAACCAGAGCTCCACGGCGTAGCCCGGCCTCCGCGCGGCCTTCCAGGGCCGCTCCATCGACAGGTACTGCATCGACTTCTCGGCCCCGAAGACGGCGCTTCGGTTACCGCCCGCCGAGCCGGAGAGGTGGATCGGGCCCGTGACCAGGAGGGGGGGACGACCCGGGATCTCGTTGGCGACGGTGCCGTCGGCGATCGCGTCGAACCGCCAGTAAGCCCAGGGGCGCGACGTCAGCACGGCCGACTTGTATCCCGGGTCGAGCGTCAACGGAGGGACGACCACGTCGGAAGGGGCGACGAACTGCTCGGGCCCCGGTCCCGCCTCGATCTGCCCGTTCCTCGGATCGATGGCGAACACGTTGCTCCTCGTCCGCATCATCCGGCTCCGCTGGATCGTGCCCGACTCGTTGAGCACGGCGGCCTCGACGCGGCCCTCGAAGACGCGGCCGCGCATCGTGCCGTCGAGCTCGACGTTCATGCCGAACTCGGTCCCGAGGTCGACGACGGCCGAGCCGGACCCGGAGACGACGAAGCCCTCGGCGCCGTCGGGCACTCGCGCCCGGAGCTTGCCGCGGTGGCAGAAGACCTTCTCGAAGGAGAGGAATTCGAGGTCCGCCGGCCCCTCGACGACCAGAGTGACTCCCGTCAGCATCGACAGCGTCGCCCGGCCCGACCGGAACCGGAAGCGGCCCGCGGGCAGCAGGTCGCCCTCGGCGGGTCGAGGCCCGTCCTCGGGCTCCCATTCGACCCGGTCGAGCTTGACGACCATCGCCAGCCCGCGGGCGAAATCGACCTTGGGATACGGGGCCCCTGCGACCGGCGGGGCCGGCTCGCGATCGGGACGGGCGCCTGTCAGCCGCCCGACCCATACGCCGGCGAGTCCCACAGTCACGGCGAGCGCGAACGCCGCCGCCGCGTAGCCGAGGCGGAAGTGAAGCGTCCTGGCGGCGGGCACACGGACGGGCATCCGTTCGACGCCCTCGTCATCCAGCGACTCCGGGGGGCCCTGGCTGTCTTCGCCGAATTCCGGTGTCGCGGTGCCGAACTCCCGCACGAGGCAGGCTTGCATGTGGAGATAGGTAATGTAGAACGCTTCGGCATCCGGGTCGGCCGCGACGAGGGCCTCGAGGCGCTCCATCTCGGGAGCCGTGATCGTCTCCTCGCACACGGCCTCGACGAGCGACCGGAGCTCCGCGTGCGGGTCGAGTTTGAGGTTCATGACCGTCCCTCCGCGGCGATGGTCCGGGCGACGCAGTCGTGAAGGGCCTTCCTGATCCTCGCCAGCGCCTTGTAGACGACGTCGGCCGACCGACCGAATCGCTCGGCCGTCGACCGGACGGAGGCCCCTTCCTTAAGCCGCTCCGAAAGCAGCTCGCGGTCGCGCTTGGCCAGCTTTTCGAGGCAGTGCGCCAACGCCTCGCTCCGGTCGTCCAGCCGCAACGAGGCGGACCCGGCCATCGTGCCCGCCACCTGCTCGAGCATCGCCTCGCTGAACACGACGCGCTGCCTCCGCTGCGACCTGCGATGGTCCCTGATCCGGTAGTAGGCGATCCGGCACCCCCAGGCCACGAAGTCCTCCGGCGGCGCGAGTTCGTCAAACTTCTCCCACATGATGACGCTGACTTCCTGAAGCACGTCCTCCGCATCCGCCCGATGAGGCAGGAGCGTGAGGATGTAGGCGAAGATCCGCCGCTCGGCCTTGAGAAAGCGGCCGAGGAAGGCCCGACCCTTGGAGTAGGCGTCGCCCCCGTCCGCCATGACCGCCGTGAGGTGGTTCGAGGCACGATTCCCGCGAGGGCTACCCATGCATGCCCCCATCCCGCGAATCAATTGATGCCGCGAGCGGGGAATCTCGGCCGCTGGCGGGCGGGTCCGCCCTCTCCTTGAGGGGGAGAGCGTGGCGCGGCGCGGATTCGCACGCATGACCCGACGGCCGATTCTAACTAGAGATGGCCGGCCGATGCAGGAATTGGAACGGTTTCTTGGAAAAAGCGCCCGCCCCCGCGCCCGAGGGCTGGTCTGCGTCCCGCGGCTCCGACCGGCTCGTGCCGAGCGGCCGGGGTCTCGGTTGGTGTAATCCGGCCACGTCCGGCCCGCTGCCGGAGGATCTCCTCGGCCGCGCGCTGCCGCGTCGAGACGCCCGGCTGGGGAAAGAACCCGCCGCCGAGGATCAGGGCCGCCAGCGTCAGGACGGCGATCCGCTCGCGGAGCGCCGATCCCCAGCGAGACCGTCGAGACGTGCCGGGCGCCGGTGAAGAGCAGGAAGTAGGCCCGCACGACGGCGATCCCGTTGAGCGCCGCGGCCGCGACGACGGCGATGCCGACGTAGCGGATTGGCCTCGACCGCGCTGTCGACCAGCAGCTCGGTCGAGATGAAGCCGAGCGTGCCGGGAAAGCCGACGCTCGCCAGCCCGGTCAGCAGGAAGCAGACGGCCAGCGTCGGCGAGTGCTCGTACAGGCCGTGGTAGTCGGTCAGCGAGAGCCGGCCGAAGCGGGCCTCCAGGGCGCGGAGCGTCAGGCCGAAGCCGCCGAGCGAGAGGATCACCGAGAACCAGAGGCAGAGCGAGCCCGTCAGCGAGAGCTCGGTGTGCAGCTCCAGCCCGACCAGCACCAGCGAGGCGTGGCTGAGGAACAGGTAGGCGAAGAACCGCCGCGCCTCGCGCTGGATCGTCGCCATCCCGGCGGCGTAGACGGCCGTGAGCAGCGAGAGCAGGCCGATGCTGCTGCAGGACCCAGTCCGGCGCGATCGGCAGGACGAGCCGGACGGCGGCGTAGACGCCGCTCAGCGGGATCACGTAGAGCAGGGCGATGCCGAGCGAGGCGTGCTCGAACCAGTCGGTCACCCAGCAATGGGCCGGGACCGTGCCGCAGCGGATGAGGATGGCCAGCCAGGAGCGGGATCGTCGCCCACCAGGGGGCCGGCCGCCGGGCGCGCCGCTGGCCTCGACGGCCGCCCAGCCCAGGACCAGCAGGCCGACGAACAGCGCCATGTGCAGCGACGTAGACCCGCGTCGGCCGGCCGCGGTTCACGCAGCTCGACGTACGGCGGGACCGTCGAGACGCCGAGCAGGCCGATCAGGACCCACGGCTCCTTGCAACTGAACGTCGCCAGCCGGATCGACCTCGGCGGCCAGCGACCAGGAGAACGAGAACCGCCGCATGTGCGTCCGCGCCGTGGCCAGGGCCGTCAGGAAGTGGAGCAGCGCGACCGCCGGCACCAGCGGGGCGCTCGAGCTCGTCGAGCGCGAAGACCTGCCGGCCGAAGAGGCACGGCTGCGACGCTCCAGCGCCGGGTCAGCTCGGGCGGCGATGCCGAGGTAGAAGGCCAGCCAGGCCAGGACCGCGCAGGCGAACGACGTGCCCGGTGAACGCCAGGCCCCAGCGGTAGGCGCGGTCGGGGTCGCGGAGCCGGCTGACGCACGGCGAGCCGACCAGCGCGACCGCGATCGCGAGCTCGAGCCAGGGCAAGTTGAGCAGGATTCATGAGAACTCTTCGATCGTTCCGAAGTGGGGCTTGACCTGGTCCGACTCGCGCGACGCCTCGCCCGGCGAGGAAGTCGGTCCAGCGCCGCTCCAGCGCGTCGCACCAGCGGAACGCCCGGACGAACGGGCCGACGACGTAATCGACCAGGCAGCGCGTCGAGATAGCCCCGCTCCAGCGCCAGGCGGTAGAGCCAGGCGCGGCAGCGGCGCGGCGCCAGCCGGTCCCAGGGCGCGCCCGGCCGGCGGCAGGTGCTCGCCGATGGCGTTCTCCAGCGTGTGGTAGTCGTGCAGCAGGGTCGGCGCCCGGACGAACTGGAGCGTCCGCAGGCAGGCGTGGCCGAGCAGGTGGACCAGCGCGACGTAGCGGAAGCCCGAGGCCGATCTCGGCGACGATGATCCCGACCTGCGAGAGCGAGGCGAACGACAGCGCCGACTTGATGTCGGTCTGCACGCTGCCGGCCAGGTAGGCGAACACGGCCGTCGTCAGCCCCAGCGCGACGACCGCCGCGCAGAGCCAGGCCGACCGCTCCAGGAGCGGGCTGACCCGCAGCAGCAGGAACGCCCCGAGGTGGACCGACAGGGCGCCGTAGAAGACGGCGCTCGAGGGCGTCGGCCCTTCCATCGCCCGCGGCAGCCAGCCCGAGAACGGCACCAGGGCCGACTTGCCCGCCGCGGCCACCAGCAGCAGCAGCCCGACCAGCGAGCGCCTGGTCGGCGAGGCAGCCGACGCGTGCTCCTCGGGCCAGGGCCCCGCGCCCAGGAGCTTGTCGAAGTCGCCCTCGCCGCTGCAGGTGGTGCATCACCACGGCGGCCAGCAGCAGCGCCGCGTCCGAGACGCGGTAGACGATCCAGACCCAGAGCCCGTTCCGCGCCGGCGCGGGCCGCTCCTGGAAGAACGCGACCAGCAGCGCCGACGAGAGCCCGACCAGCTCCCAGCCGGCGAACAGCGTCTCGATCGTGCCGGCCAGCGAGGTCACCACCATGCCCAGCACGAAGATCGCGTAGAGCACGAAGAAGCGGTTGAAGCCCGCGCTCGCGGTGCATGTACTTGCTGGCGAAGGCGCCGATCGTCCCCGAGAGCGACGAACGACAGGATCGCGAACGGCACCGAGAGCCGGTCGAAGACGAACTTGACCGAGAAGTGGTAGTGCCGCGGGATCGACGACCCAGTCGCCCAGGTCGATCGCGACGTGCCGCGTCCCCAGTGACCAGCATCGACGACGAGGACGGCGACCGCCGCCAGCAGGCCGGAGACGATCGCCGCGTAGACCAGCCGCGCCGTCGTCTCCTCGGCGAGCTTCCGGTCCAGCAGCGACGAGACCCCGAGGACCATCGTCAGCAGCGAACGGGCCGACGACGACGATCAGCCCGAGCAAGTCGCGAGGACGCGTCTCGTGATCAGGCATGCGTCCCGCTCCGATCGACCGGATGCCTCGGGTCTCATGCCCGATCTCCGCGAACTCCAGGTGGTCGCGCCAGCCGCGATACCAGTCGACCGACGAGGCCGCCTTGGGCAGGACCGCCGGCCTGCGGCTGGTAGGGCCGGAACTCGCCGTCCTGGAAGACGCTGATCGCGCGCGTCTCGGGGTCGAGCACGGCGAGCTGGACCCAGCCGTTGCGGCAGAGCCGGCCGATCCCCTCGTTCCGGTCCATGATCCGGAGCATCGCCTCGGGCGTCGTCTCGATGATGAAGAGCGAGCGGACCGGCTCGTGGATCTCGACCATCTGCCAGGGCAGGCCGGTCCGCAGGTCGCTCGCCGCGCCGTCCATCACGCCCAGCAGCGACGCGATGTTGTGCGGCAGCTTCGTGCCGCAGCCGAAGCCGGCGTTGTCGACGTTCGAGAAGTAATACTCGAGGTTGATCCCGGCGCAGACGGGGAAGACGGCCTGGAGGATGCGCGTCAGGATCGAGTGCTCGGCGTCGTCCTGGGTCGGGTCGTAGGAGGTGAGGAACGCGCGGCGGTCGAGGAACAGGCCGCGCGTCCACTCGCGGCGGCCGACGATGCGTGATGGCGTTGGTCGCGTGCCCCAGCTCGGGCCGGGTCTGCGCCAGGTCCTCGGCCCGCTCCTCGACGTGCTGCGCGGGCCGCGGCGAACGAGAGCGTCAGCGGGGCCGACATGAACCGCCGGCAGCGCTCGTGGGCGTTGCGGTCGCAGGCCTGCTCGATGACCTCGCGGGCCGCCTCGAACTCCTCGCGGTGCGACTCGGGGATGCGGTCGAGGTCGAAGAAGGTGACCGAGTCGTTGCAGGTGTTGTGATAGCCGCCGACGAAGACCGTCTCGGCGGGGATCGCCAGGCCCCGCCGCGCCAGGCCGCTCGCGGACGCGCGGGTCGTTGAGGATCTGGGCCATGGCCCGGGCGTTCGGCCCGCCGCGCGGCGCCGCCGCAGGCGCCGCAGTTGTAGGCCGACTTGTGCGGGTTGTTCAGGCTGTTCGAGCCGTGGCCGAGCAGGAGCACCAGCCGGGCGAACCCGGCGGTCAGCCCGATGTCGCGGAGCAGCCGCTCGCGCGATGTCGGTCATCTCGTCGAGCGTGAAGCCCGACGTGGCCGTCCTCGGGCCCGGGGGTCGGCTCGGTCCGCTCGAGCCGCAGCCGGGTCATCGGCGGGGTCTGGACGATCCGGCCGAAGTCGCTGGCGGATCCGCGCGGTCAGCCGCGGGAAGAGGATCCGGGCGACCAGCGGGATCGACGCCAGCACGCCGACCGCCGCCGGTCAGCACGGCCCCGACGGCGAAGCGTCCGGCTGCCGACGTGGAACCGGTGCGACGCCGTCCCCAGCGCCGCGCCGCGTCCGGGCCCGCCGGCGGTGCGCCTCGTCCGAGCTCGTCGCCGACCTCCTCGGTCGACCCAGTGCTGCGGCCGGATCACGACCGGGCAGAGCGGGACGAAGTGGGCGTCGGCCGCCCCGCGGTAGTACATGGCCACGCCGAAGAACCCGGCCGCGCCGAACGTCTCGACGTCGGGGGCCAGCTCCTCCAGGTGGCGGCGGAACGACTCCTCGCGCTCGTCGATGCAGAAGACCGCCTGGAACCGCGGCGCGCTCGGGCCGGCCGGCCGGCTGCCGGGCGTGCAGGGCGATCGCGTCGAGCGTCTGGGTGCAGAACCGCCGCTCGTAGGCCAGGTGGAAGATCCGCCGCCGCTCGAGCCCGGAGAACGTCTCGATCTCCTCGACGAGCGTCGCCCACTCCGGCCGGCTCGAGCCGGTGCAGGACGTCGGGCGAGAGGCCGAGCGACCTGCGCGAGCTGGAAGACCAGGAAGGCCCGCTGCTCGACGCTCGGCGGCCAGTGCGGCGTCGATCCGCGCCCGGCGCCGCGTCCCGCAGCTCGCTCGAGCGGCCCGTCGATAGCCCAGCGCCGTCGCGGGCCGTGTAGGCCAGCGCGAACCGGTCGAGCATCAGCCGGATCGCCAGGAACTCGACCAGGCTCCCCGCCGGGCACCGGGTGGACCGCCCGGTCGCCGCGGAGCTCGACCTGCCGGACCATCCCGCCCCAGCCGCGCAGGGCCAGCAGCGTGGCCGAGAGGAACGCCTCCCACTCCTCCTCGGCGACGCCCGAGGATCTCGAGCGATTCGCAGGATCGACTCGAGCGGCGCCGACCCGCTCGTCCTCCAGCCGGCCGAGCTCCGCGGCCAGGCCCGCGCATCCAGCGGTCGGGCGGCCCGCCCGGCTGGCGGTACAGCGCGCAGAACGCGCGGTAGAACCCCTCGTCGCGCCGGGGCAGCTGCCAGTGGGCCAGGCCCTGGTCGAGGAACGCCGCGCAGAACCGGATCAGCAGGTCGTGGACCAGCGCGTCGGCGTCCGACGCCGGTCGCCTCGAGCAGCAGGTCGCGGTGCCGGACCGGCGGCGGCGGCGGCGGCGTGAACGGCGGCAGGTCGCGGACGCCGTCGCAGCAGACCCGCCAGAGGGCCTGGAGCGTGAACCCTTCCCAGTCGTCGTCGCTCCAGTTCTCGATCGTCGACTCGCCGAACCGGTCGAGCAGCTCGGCCAGGCCGTCCGGCGGCCCGCGGCTCGCCGGCCGTCGCGCGCCGCGCCGTTGGCGGCCGGCTCGCTCCCGCCGCGGAGGTCGCGCATCACCCAGCGCCGCGTCTCGGCGATCAGCCGCGCGCGGACCGCCGACGAGGCCTCCGCGCCGGACCCGCCGCAGCGCGTTCGCCTCGGCGACGTACCAGACCAGCTCCTCGGTCGGCCCGGTCCGCAGCGGGTACTGGAGCATCGCCAGCCGCAGGTCGAGCCGCGTGCCGAAGCACGGGATCGGCTCGCCGGCCCGCTCGCCCAGGTCCTGCTCCAGCACCTCCTGGAGCTCGGCGAACCGGATCCGCCCGCGCCTCAGCTCCTCGCGATAGCGGTCCTCGGACAGGTAGGGCTGGCAGCCGAAGACCTGCGCCCCCTTCTTGACCGCCTCGTGGAACGGCAGGTCCTCGAAGGCGTGCAGCGTGTTGTGGTGGATGAAGACGGTGATCGGCCCCTGCGCCGGCAGCAGGTGCGCCGCATGCTCGATGACCTCGCTCAGTCGATGCAGCCGGGGGTCTCCGGTCCGGCCGGGCGACTGCGACGAAGCGATGGAGGTTTGCATTTGGAGGCGACCAGTATCGCGGGCGGTTTCCGTCGGTCGAGTCCAGGCGGGGAGCGGAGGGGAGGTTCGCCAGGATGACGCGTCAGACCGAGTCGTGACGCGGGCGCGGGGGTCCGGCCTGACCACGTGTCGACGGGTCAGATCCTCCGATGGGGAGCAGGCTCGGGTCGTGGCCCAGGCTCGGACGATGCCTGCGATGGGGCCGGGTCATGATCAGCAAGCGGGACTCGCCGGATGGCCGGAGGTCGACCTCGCGATCCCGCCTCGGCCCGCCGGGCGGGCTCGAACGGTCTGGCGAGTCGCCCGGGTTTGGTCCACGCGCCCTGCGGGCGCCGGCCGACTACGAGTGCGGTCGCGCATTGCCGGGCCGGAGCGTCCGGGCCACTCGATCCCGATCGACAACGCCTGCATCATAAATCGCGCCGCCGATTAGGGCAAGCGACGAATGGCGACCTGTCGGCACGACGCATGCCTGCCCGATCTCCGCCCCGTGGGATCTCAGAAGGCGTGTGATAACGGAACGGGGATGGTGCGGGTCAGGGGACTGGCCCTGATCGTCCGCGATCGGCGGCCGGCCCCGGGGTGCGAAACGAAGCCAATCCGGCCGGCAATCTGACGAAACGAAGCCAATTCCCGGCCCGCGAAACGAAGCCAATCGCCGGCCGCCGAAACAAAGCCAATCCCGCTCGGTTCGCCGCCGCTCGTCTTCGTGCGTCTGCGCGCGCCTCGAGCCGCACCGGGGCGAACAAAAGGCGGCCGCTCGGGTTCGCTCGGCGCGGGGGAACCCCGGCGCTTCTGACCCGGAATCTCGGGCGCGCGACGTCGCTTACTCGAGGACGGCCCGGGCGCCTTCCTCCTTGGCGGTGAAATTGTTGTAGGTCGGGGGCCAGACGAGGAAGTCCTGCATGTCGGTCCCCGGCTCGTCGTTGTCGTTGATCAGGAAACCGAGCCAGAACTCGCGGCCCGAGCCCCCACGGGGTGAGCTCCTTCAGCTCCTTGGGCGAGTCCTTGTACGTCACGGCGTCGATCGGCAGCTTGAACTCGATCACGACCACGCGGCAGTCGCTCATGTCCACGCCGTAGACGCTCTCGATCAGCTCGCGCTCGGGGACGTCGCGGGCGTTGTCGAGCACCTTGATCGAGCGCGGGCACGTGGCTCCGCGGGCATCGCCCAGTTCAGCTTGTGGAAGAAGAAGCGATTGCGGAGGACAGCGGGCCCTCGTCGGTCGTCGACCGTCGCGTCGAACTTGAAGCCGGTCATGAACCCGTTGAGGCACATCTCGACGCCGTCCTGCTGGTGGTGCTTGCTGACGTTCTGGTGGAACGAGACGACGTCGTCGAAGACGAGGAACTGGGCGTAGAGGTCGTCGCCCTGATAGGCCAGGCGGACGACGGCGCTGCAATCGACCGGGCCGTCGATGCCGCCGCCGGCCGATCTCGGGCGTGACCACGATCTGGGGCTCGATGCGGGCGTCGCGCCACTTGGCGAGGTCGCCGTCGATCGGGAATGGTCGAGCGCAGGCGGGGGATCTTCACGAGCGGCTGCGCGGGCCGGCTCGGGCACGTAAGGGCGGCGGGGCCGGCGCGGCCGCGAGCGTCGCGGCGGCGGCGGTCTCCAGCGTCGCCGGGGCGACCGCCGGCTTGATCCGGTCGGCCCCGTCGAGGCGATACCAGTGGTGTCGGCCGTTGTAGTTGTCGGCCAGGAGGGCGTAGATCGCGCCCGTCGGCCGCGTGGATGCTGCGCACGGCCTCGGGGTGGTCGAGGAAATAGCCCTGGTAATGCACCTGCTCCGGCGGGCGAGAAGCTCCCCAGGCCCAGCCCGTCGCGGTCGAGGATGATGATCTCCGTCGTCGTCGCGACGCCCGGTCATCAGCGACCGGCCCCGCCGCGGCGAGTCCTTCGAGGCCCCGGTCGTCGATCGAGCGCGTGGAACCAGCGGGTGCGGCCCGCGCGGTCGAAGCCGGCGATGTCGGTCCCCGCGTTGTTGAGGAGCCCGATGCCGTCGGGCGAGCTATTGCAGGAAGACGTTCCCGACGAAGCCGCCGCGCGGGTCGAGCCGCGCCGCGCGTAGAACCCGTTGGTCGGGTCTTGCTTGCGGGTGTAAGGCGAGATCGATCTCGCCCGGGCCCCGGGGCAGCCTCCGTCTGCCGTCGGGACGGTACAGCCACGGCACCGCTGGCGTCCCGGGAGGGGTGCCAGACCGTGACCCACCGGTCGGCCATCGCCGTCGAGGAGCAGGATGCTGCCGTCGGGCTGGAGGTATTCGAATCGGGGGAAAATCCTGCCGGAGAGCGGCTTGCCGTCCGGCCCCTTGAGCATCTCCCCGCCGTCGCGGGCGTCGAGCCGGCCGTCCCCGTTCGCGTCTGCTCGCGCGAACCACTGCTTCTTCGCCCTGTCCAGGATGATCGCCGAGACCGGCGTGAAGTGGTAGTCGTCGATTCGCATCACGACGAGGTCGTACGTCTCCTGACCGCCCGGGGCGGAGTGGACGACGGCGTACGTCTTTCCGTCCGAGGCGAAGTCGCCCAGGAACCGGCCGGAGACCGGCAGGTCGTAGTAGGCGCCCGGTTGCCAGATGGGCGACCCGTCCCCCTTGTCGCTCAGCAGCATCGTCCGGCGACCGTCCGTGTCGTACACGCGCATGGGATCGCTGAACGACGGCGCCGTGCCATTGCCGAATACGCCGAACGTGCCCCACAGGTAGCGGCCCTTGCTGTCGAAGACGAGCAGGCGGTTGTGGTCCAGCACTGCGAGCTCGCCCGCCGGCCCGAGCGCAAGGCCCGCGCCGACGTACGGCGCGCCGGGCGCCTGCTGGAAGGTGAAGCGGTCCGGCAAGTACGGGCCGAACGGGCCGTCTCCGCGACCGATGGTCCAGCCGGCCTTGGCCTTCGCCTTCGGGTCGGGCAATTCGAGCACGCGCACGAGCCCCTCCGCCCCCGTGGCGATCGCCAGCCGGCCGTGGCCCGCCGCCAGGGCCTTCGGGGCGAGGGCAGAAAAGTCACGCTCCGCGACCACCGATCCGTCCGGCCCCAGCGCGAGGACCTTCTTACCCTCGCTGATGACCCAGACGACGCGCGTCGTGGGATCGGCGACGGGGCACGTCGGGCGCGGGAATGTCGATCGCGGACTGCCAGCCGCGAACCGTCCGACGGCCCGACCCGGACCTTGTTCGCCGGGGTGTCGGCGAGGAACAGCCGGCCTTCCAGCTCGGCGAGACCGCGGACGTCCTTGCCAACCTCCAGCGGCACCTTCAGCCGACCCTTCGCGTCGGGGAGCACCCGCCCTGTCGCCGGATCGATCCGGACCAGGTCCCAGCCCTTATCTGCGACGTATCCGAAGTAGAGCGACCCGTCCGAGCCGAGGGAACAACCGCCGAACACGGCCGCGCCGGGCAAGGTCCAGGTGATCTTCCCGGTCTTGGCGTCGAAGCAGCGCACGTTCGTGGCGTCCTCCGACCAGCCCTGGAAGCCGAAGAGCCGGCCGGCGTCGTCGAACACCACCTGGTACAGGCCCCCGGGTGCCGTGTGGGACGGCGGCGAGGCCTCGCCGGTGTCCCCGACCCATCCGAGATACTCCCAGTGGTGGTCGGCCTCGACCGAACGTACTTCGTACGAGCCCGCGGGGATCGCACGACCGAGGTAATCCCGCACGGGGAACCAGTAGGGATACTCCCCGGCAGCGAGCGGCAGGTTGTGGAACAGATAGGCGACCTCCCGCCCCTGCGCGTCGAAGATCCCGGCGCTCTTGATCCCCGCGTCCGAGCGTACGACCAGAGAGCCGTCGGCCGGACGTGACGGCTTGGGGGCGATCTCATAGACTCCGACGTCGAATCGGCCGGCGCGGGGCTGGCCGTCGATGTCGCGGTCGGGGGCGTCGAACCCGCCGAGCTTCGCGACGCCCCAGTCGCTCGTGGCGGCCCGCTCTTCCGACCAGCTCAGGGTCCCCGTCGGCCGGTAGTCGCCGGCCGCGCGGTCGCGGTACTTCACGGATATCTCGACGGAGTGGGCGTCGAGGCCCGAGAGATACTTCCAGTCGTTCAGCGAGCGGCGGCCGCTCTCCTCGCGGAGCTTCCCGACGAAGATCGTGTAATAGAGATTGTGATCCAGGGTGACGCCGTCGGCGGACCCCACGAAGACACCCGAGGCTTGCCCGACCACGCAGTTGTTGAACGCCGCGTGCCCCGAGCCCGAGGCGAGGCTCAGGGCCATGCTCCCGCTCTCGACCAGGGTGCAGTTGACCACGACCACGCCCCGCCCGCGCGCGACGATCACGCCGTAGCGATTCCGGTCGCAGATCACGTTCTCGATCCGCCCCGAGTCCACCTGCAGGAACTGAATCCCGTTGGTCGCCTCGCTGACGCGGACGCGGCGTACGATCGTCCCCGACGCGTCCTTGACCTCGAGGCCGTTGCTGCCCCCGCGGATGCTCAGGTCGGAGACCTCGGCGTCCTTCCCGCCCTCGATCTTGACGCCGAACGAACCGCGCGGCGCGACGATCGTCGTCTCTCGATAACCCGCCCCCCGCAGGCCCACGCCGGCGGGCAGGCGAATGCCGCCCTCATAGGTGCCGGCCGCCAGCGTGATCACGTCGCCGGGCTTCGCCCTCGCGACGGCCTGCTCGACCGACTTCCCGGGCCCCGCCGTGATCACGTCGCCCGACGAACACCCCGCGAAGAGCGCCGAAAAGACCCCGGTCAGGGCCGCGAGGCCGATCAAGTTCGGGGGCGAGGCGTCGGCCCGGCGGATGGTTCGCTCGGTCATGGGAATCCCTCGGTGCGATGTCCGTTGAGGAGGACCGACGGCGTCAACGCCAGGCTAACCCGTCGCGGCCATCGGCCGCAATCGCGCAACGTGACTCGCAGACTTTCGTGTTTCTCAAGACGCGCATATCATCCGCCGAATCGAGACGGGCCATTCGGCGCGGCCGCGCTGCGAGTTGCCCGGCGCGAGTGTTTGAGCTATGCTTAACGTTCGCGGCGCGTGCGACATCCGCGTCCATTCGATCGATTGCGGAGGTCCGACGTTGGGCGAGCATCGACACCGGCTGGGCGTGGTCCGCCGCGAGTTCCTCCAGGTCGGCTTCTCGGCCTTCGCGGGCGTGAGCTTGCTCGGCGCTGCGCTCGGCGGCCGGCGTCGTCGACGGGGGGCAAGGCCCGGGCGAAGTCGATGATCCTGGTCTTCCTGACCGGCGGGCTGAGCCACCTCGACACGTTCGACATGAAGCCCGACGCCCCCGAGGGCATCCGCGGCGAGTTCAAGCCGATCGCCACGAACGTGCCCGGGCATCGTCGTCTGCGAGCACCTGCCCCGCCTGGCGACGCGGACGGACCAGCTCGCCGATCGTCCGGTCGCATGTCGCACGACCAGACGAACCACCTCAACGCCACGCACCAGCTCCTGACCGGCCACGCCCAGCCGGGCGCGTTCTTCGACAAGATCGCCTCGCGCGACGACTATCCGTGCTACGCCTCGGGCCTGGACTACGTCCGTCCGCGGACCGACGGCATCCCCAGCGGCGTGATGCTGCCGACGTTCCTGATGGAAGGCCCGCTGACCTGGCCCGGCCAGCACGCCGGCTTCCTCGGCCCGAAGCACGACCCCTGGCAGATCAAGCAGGACCCGAACAAGCCCGGCTTCCGCGAGGACAGCCTCTCGCTGCCCGGTCGGCTTCACCGTCGAGCGGCTCGACCGCCGCCGGAGCCTGCTCGACCGAGCTCGCCGGCGCGACGGCCTCGGCCGCGGCCGACGACTCGATCGCCGAGCAGCGCGAGCAGGCCGATCTCGCTGCTCGCTCTCGGGCAAGGTCTCGCGCGCCTTCGACCTCGAACCGGGAAGACCCGAAGATCCGCGACCGCTACGGCCGCCACATGTTCGGCCAGTCGCTCCTGCTGGCCCGGCGGCTCGTCCAGGCGGGCGTGCCGATCGTCCAGGTGAACATGGGCCAGGTCCAGAACTGGGACACGCACTCGGCCAACTTCAAGAGCCTCAAGGACCGCCTGCTGCCGCCGACCGACCGCGGCGTCTCCGCCCTGCTCGACGACCTCGAGGTCGCACGGCCTGCTCGACGAGACGCTCGTCGTCCTCACCGGCGAGTTCGGCCGGACGCCCGGATCGGGATGAGCACGGGCAACGCCAACACGCAAGGACGGCCGCGACCACTGGGCGCGCTGTCTTCTCGACCGTCTTCGCCGGCGCCGGCGTCCGCGGCGGCCAGACGATCGGCCAGTCCGACAAGATCGGCGCCTATCCCGCCAGCCGACCGTACACCCCGGCCGACCTCGCCGCGACGATCTACCGGTCGCTCGGCGTCGACCCGGAGACCGAGCTCCGCGACCGCTTCGGCCGGCCGATCGTGCTCTGCACGGGCCGGCCGATCACGCCGCTGTTCGACGGATCGACCGCGTGAGGCGTGGTCACTCGCCCCCGCGCTGGATCATGTCGGGGCCGGTGCCGACCACCTTCTCGTACTGGCCGTCCGAGGCCTTCGCGTATTTCGTGAAGCCGAGACGGGCGAGGTTGCCATCGTCGAGGCTGGCCTTCGCGGCGCCGGCCTTGAGGGTCAAGCTGGGTGGCTGAAGAATCCGTCGGACCGGGCGGCCCGTGGAAGGGTGGGACGTCAGGGGATCGTCCGCCATCCGCTGGACGACCTCGAAGGTGTCGCCGCCGTCGCCGTTCTCGAGGATCTCCTGATAGACGTAGGTCGGCATGGTCGCGCGTCTCCGGGCGCTCGGATCGACCTGCAGGGTCTCGGGTCCGTCGGGTCCAGCATCCTGCGCCGAGCGAACCCGAGCGTGCAAGAAGGGGACGGCTTCGTTCGGTTAGGTTCGCCAGGACAACCGGAAATCTCCACCCGACCCACGCAATCCGTCGATCGATCGGACGGTGGAACTCTTCTGACACTCTCATTATAGCGTGCCGGACTCACCGCGCGAGCCGGCCGGCTCCCCGTCGTCGAAGCGGACCGGCGGCAGCGCCTGCACGGCCTGGCGGAGCGCCTGCTCCCACTGGTGGTGGATCGCGGCCAGGTCGGGGTCGCGCTCGGCGAACCGGCGGCGGCGGTCGATCTTGAGCGAGTCGCGGGCGTAGACGAGCAGGTCGATCGGCGGGCCGACCGTGACGTTCGAGCGCATGGTCGAGTCGAGCGAGATCAGCGCGTACCGCGCAGCGTCGTCGAGCGTCGTCCGGTCGAAGCGGACCCCGCGATCGAGGATCGGCCGGCCATACTTGCATTCGCCGATCTGAAGGAACGGCGAGTCCTCGGTCGCCCGCAGCGGGTTGCCCTGGGGATAGATCAGGTAGAGGTCGTGCGGCTGGCCGCGGATCTGGCCGGCGAGGATGACGTTGACGTTGAACTTGTACTCGTCCCGCTCGAGCGCCTCGCGGTCGAGGGCCGCGACGCGGCGGACCTGCTCGCCGACGACCCGGGCCGCCTCGTACATCGTCCCGACGGCCGCGAGGCCCTCGCCCGCGTCGAAATCGTGGCGGAGGAGCGTGACGATCGACTGGCTGCACGAGAGGCTGCCGCTCGTCGAGCGCGACCAGGACGCGATCGCTCCGGCGTGGCGAAGACGTGCATCTTCCGGCAGACGTTGACCTGATCGTAGCCGGCATTCGACCGCGAGTCGGAGGCCACCACGAACCCGTCCTTCGTGGTGATTCCCAGGCAATACGTCATCGTCGCCGTCCCCCAGCCCGACTCGGAGTCGTCACGGCCCCGCGTCGGGCCCCGGACCTGAATACCACGCCCGTTCTCCCGTTGGCAAGCCGCCGCCCGGTCGACCGGAGTTCGGCCGCATGGTACGATTCGGTCACCTCTCCCCGACGCCCCACCCCTTCCCCTCCTCCCGGGCGCCCCGATCATGCACATCCGAATCGGCTACGACATCGCGTTCGACGTTCCCTCACCGACTCCTGTGATCATGCTCTTGCGGGTCCACCCCTCGTACGCGCCGTACCTTTCCCGGGCCGACGTGCCGACGATCGAGCCGGACTTGCCCGTGTCCGAATATCTCGACATCTTCGGCAATCGCGTGGGCCGAATCCTCGCGCCGGCGGGCACGCTCCGCCTGACGAATGACGCGGTCGTCAAGGTCGATGGCACGCCCGATCCCGTCGCCCCCGACGTCGAGCAGATGCCCGTGTCCGACCTCCCGCCCGATGTCATCCAGTTCCTCCTGGCCAGCCGCTACTGCGAGGTCGACCGCCTGGGAGAGATCGCCTGGGACCTCTTCGGCGCCACGCCGCTCGGGCTGGGCCAGGGTCCAGGCGGTCTGTCGACTTCGTGCACGATCACCTCACCTTCGGCATGGAGCACGCGCGCTCGACGAAGACGGCCTACGAGGCGTTCGAGGAGAAGAATGGCGTCTGCCGCGACTTCGCCCACCTCGCGATCACCCTCTGCCGCTGCCTGAACATCCCCGCCCGCTACGCGACCGGCTACCTCGGCGACATCGGCGTCCCGGCGTCTCCCCTGCCGATGGACTTCAGCGCCTGGTTCGAGGCCTACCTCGGCGGCCGCTGGTACACGTTCGACGCGCGGCACAACAAGCCGCGGATCGGCCGCGATCGTCATGGCCCGCGGGCGCGACGCCGTCGACGTGGCCCTGACGACGACGTTCGGGCCGACGATCCTGACGAAGTTCGAGGTCTGGACCGACGAGGTCGACGGCCCCGGGTTATGATGGAGGGGGCAGACGAGGCGGGGCGCCGATTCTGCAGGGGAACCGAGGGCCTTCGCCGTGACCCATGCGGACGACTTCACGATCGGCGTCGAGGAAGAGTATCAGATCATCCACCCCGAGACCCGGGCTCTCCGCCAGCACGCGCGCGAGATCATGCCCGAGGCGTTCGCGAGCGTGGGCGACGAGGTGACGAACGAGCTGTACCTGTCGCAGATCGAGATCGGCACGCCCGTCTGCTCGACCCTCTCCGACGTCCGCGACCACCTCGTCAGACTCCGACGCGCCGTGATCGCCGCGGCGGCCAGCGACGGCAGCCGGATCGCCGCGGCGGGCACTCACCCGTTCTCGCACTGGGACGCCCAGTCGCTCACGCCCAAACCGCGCTACTTCGGACTGGCCGACAACTTCCGCCAGCTCGCGCGCGAGCAGATCATCTTCGGCTGTCACGTCCACGTCGGCATCCGCGACCGCGAGGCCGCCATCGCCGTCATGAACCGCGTCGCGCCCGTGGCTTCCCGTCCTGCTCGCTCTCTCCGGCAACTCGCCGTTCTGGCTCGGGATCGACACGGGCTTCTGCAGCTATCGCTCCGAGCTCTTCGCGCGGTTCCCGATGACCGGTATCCCGCACGAATTCGCCTCGCGGGCCGAGTACGACGAGCTGATCGCGGCGCTCGCCGCCACGGGCGTCATCGACGACGGCTCGAACATCTACTGGGACGTCCGCCCGTCGTCGCACGTCGAGACCCTGGAGTTCCGCGTCGCCGACGTCTGCACGACGATCGACGAGGCGGTGATGATCGCGGGCCTCTGCCGGGCCCTGGCCCGGACGTGCCACGCGGAGCACGAGCGTGGCGAGCCGATGCCGATGATCCGTCCGGAGCTGCTCCGCGCCGCTAAGTTTCGCGCGTCGCGGAACGGCCTGCGGGGCGACTTGATCGATCTCTTCGGCCAGCGATCGGCGCCGGCGAGCGAGGCCGTCGAGACGTTCCTCGAGTTCGTCAGACCGGCCCTCGAATCGGCCGGCGAGTGGGACGAGGTCACGGCACTGGTCTTCGACACGTTCGCACGCGGCAATGGCGCCGACCGCCAGCGGGCGGCCTATTCCCGGGGCGGGTCGATTTGAGGACGTCGTCGACCTGATCCTCGAGGACACGTCGCGGGGGACATAGGCGGTCCGCTCGGTTATCCTGGTTCGGACCTTCGATTGCGCAGGCCGAACCGAGGATCTCCGAAGATGATTCGTCATCCCGCCGCCGCCACGCTGCTCGCAATCCTGCCGATGGTTTTCGACCAGGCGGTCCATGCCCAAGCTCCGGCCGATCGCCTCTTCGCCCGCGACAACCTCATCGCCTGGTGCATCGTCCCGTTCGACGCGAAGAAGCGCGGCCCGGAGGACCGCGCGGCGATGCTCGAACGGCTCGGATTCAAGCACTTCGCCTACGACTGGCGCGCCGAGCACATCCCCACGTTCGACGCCGAGATCGACGCCCTCAAGCGGCACGGCGTCGCGCTCGACGCCTTCTGGGTCGCCCCCGGCGAGCTGAACCGCGAGTCGCGGATCATCCTCGACGTCCTCAAGCGGCACGGCGTCAAGGCCCAGCTCTGGGTCCTGCTCGACCTCGGCGCCGACAAGGTCGCCGGGCGCCGAGCAGGAGCGGCGGGTCGACGGCCGCGGCGGCAAGCTCCGCCCGCTGGCCGAGGAGGCCGGCGAAGATCGGCTGCTCGCTCGCGCTCTACAACCACGGCGGCTGGTTCGGCGAGCCCGAGAACCAGATCGCGATCATCGAGCGGCTGAAGGCGCAGGGCGTCACGAACGTCGGCATCGTCTACAACCTCCACCACGGCCACGACCACCTCGACCGCTTCGCCGGCGCTGCTCGCGAAGATGAAGCCGTACCTCGTGGCGATCAACCTCAACGGCATGGACCGCGGCGGCGACCGGGTCGGGCGGAAGATCCTGCCGCTCGGCCAGGGCGACGCTGCGACCTGGCGCTGCTGCGGATCATCCGCGACAGCGGCTACCGCGGCCCGATCGGCATCCTCGGCCACACCGAGGACGACGCCGAGGAGCGGCTCCGCGACAACCTCGACGGCCTCGACTGGCTCGTGCCGCAGCTCGACGGCAAGCCGCCGGGCCCGCGGCCGAACCCGCGGACGCCCGTGCCCCGGCGGCGCGAAGGCCGCTCGCCTGAATCCCGCCGAGTCCGAGGCCGTCGCCCGGCTCATCGCCGACGCCCGCTCGTCCGGCGACGCCGAAGCACGGCGCCGAGCGTGTTCGCCTCGACCGCAGTTCGCCTGCCTCTCGTGCCACAAGGTCGGCGACCAGGGCGGGACGGTCGGCCCCGACCTGTCGACCGCCGGCGCGTGCCTCACGCCCGAGGAGATCGTCGAGTCGGTCCTCTGGCCCGGCAGGAAGGTCAAGGAGGGCTACGAGGCGATCGCCGTCGCGACCGACCGACGGCAAGGTCCGTCCAGGGCTACAAGCAGGCCGAGACCGCGACGGAGCTGACGCTCCGCGAGCCGGCCTCGGGCGAGCGTCGTGCCGGATCCGCGAAGGCCGACGATCGAGGCGACGCGCGACCGTCGGCACGCTGATGCCCGAGGGCCTGGCCGCCGCGATGACGCCCGACGAGCGCCGCGACCTCGTCCGCTTCCTGATCGACCTGGGCCGGCCCGGCGCCGCGGCCGCGGCCACCTGCTCCGGCATCGCCCACGCCCCGGCCACGTTCGCCTTCGACCGCGACGCCGCTCGCACCCGGAGCACTGGCCGAGCTGGCAGCACCCGGTCAACCGCGACCGGATCTACGACTTCTACGCCAAGGAGGCCGAGTACTTCGCGAAGCAGCCGGCCGTCCCGGCGCTGCTGCCGCCAGTTCCCCGGCCTCGACGGCGGGCGCGTACGGCCACTGGGGCAACCAGAACGAGGACGGTCTGGGCCGACGACCGCTGGAACCAGACCGACCTCGGCACGCTGCTCTGCGGCGTCTTCCGCGGCGCGGGCGTGACCGTGCCCAAGGGCGTCTGCGTCCGGCTCGGCGACGGGGCGAGCTGTCCGCCTGCTTCAACCCCGAGACGCTCTGCTACGAGGCCGTCTGGACGGGCGGCTTCGTCAAGTTCTCCGCCGACGCGCCACGGCTTCATGGACGGCCTGATCCTGGACGGCACCCCGCTGCCCCGGCCCGGCGGGCACGAAGCCCGACCGGCCGTTCGTCTATCACGGCTTCTACCGGCACGGCAAGCGGGTCGTCTTCTCCTACCGGATCGGCGACGTCGAGATGCTCGACGCCCCCTGGGTCGAGGACGGCAAGTTCACCCGGGTCGTCGCCCCGGCCGACGGAGCATCCGCTCGCCGGCCTGACGCGCGGCGGGCCCGCCGCAGTGGCCGCAGGTCCTCGAGACCCGCGGGCACGCTCGGCACGGGCCGGCCCTACGCGATCGACACGATCGAGCCGCCGTTCGACAACCCGTGGAAGGCCCTGCTCTTCTTCGGCGACCACGACTTCCTCCCCGACGGCACCGGCCATGCTCTGCACGATGCAGGGGGACGTCTGGCGCGTCGAGGGGCTCGACGCGACGCTCGACCACGTCCGCTGGCGGCGGTTCGCCTCGGGCCTGCACCAGGCGCTCGGCCTGGTCGTCGCCGACGGCCAGGTCTACGTCCTCGGCCGCGACCAGATCACCCGGCTGCACGACCTCAACGGCGACGGCGAGGCCGACTTCTACGAGTGCGTGAGCAACGCCTACGAGACCTCCGCCGCCGGCCACGACTTCATCTGCGGCCTCCAGCGCGACGCGGCGGGCAACTTCTACACGGCCTCGGGCAAGCAGGGGCTGCTGCGGATCTCCCCCGACGGCAAGACGGTCGAGGTCCTCGCGACCGGCTTCCGCAACCCCGACGGCCTCGGCCTCTCGCCCCGACGGCGTCGCTCACCGTGCCCAGCTCCGAGGGCGAGTGGACCCCGGCCTCGATGGTCTGCGAGGTCCGGCCCGGCGGCCACTACGGCTACGGCGGGCCCGAAGAACGGCCAGCCGCCCGACCTGCCGCTCGTCTACCTGCCGCGCGGGCTGGACAACTCGAGCGGCGGCCAGGTCGATCGTCCCGAGCGACCGCTGGGGGCCGCTCCAGGGCCAGATGCTCCACTTCTCCTTCGGCACGGGGACGCACTTCCTGCTGCTCCGCGAGACAGGTCGACGGCCAGCCGCAGGGCGCGGTCGTGCCGCTGCCCGGCGAGTTCCTCTCGGGCGTCCACCGCGGCCGGTTCAACCCGAAGGACGGCCAGCTCTACGTCTCGGGCATGGCCGGCTGGGGCACCTACACCCCGCTCGACGGCTGCTTCCAGCGCGTCCGCTACACGGGCGACCCGGTGCAGCTCCCGGTCGCCTTCCACGCCCACGAGAACGGCGTGCTCGTCACCTTCTCCCGGCCCGCTCGACCGCGCCGTCGCCGAGCAACCCGAAGTCGCACTTCGCCCAGGCCTGGAACTACCGCTACAGCCTCGGCGTACGGCTCGCCGGAGCTCTCGCCCCGCCACCCCGGCACGCCCGGCCACGACCCGCTCGCGATCCGCTCGGCCCACGTCCTGGCCGACGGCCGGACGCTCTTCCTCGAGATCCCCGACCTCCAGCCCGTCAACCAGCTCCACCTCCACCTGCGCGTCGACGCCGGCCCGCCGCTCGACCTCTTCGCCACGGTCCACAAGCTGGCCGCGCCGTTCACCGGGTTCCCCGGCTACCGGCCCGGTCGCGAAGACGATCGCCGCCCACCCGATCCTCGCCGACCTGGCCGCTGGCGACGCAAGCCGGTGCCCAACCCGCTGGCGCGAAGCCGATCCCCGGCGCCCGGGCCGATCACGATCGAGGCCGGCAAGAACCTGACGCTTCACCGTCCGCTCGTTCACCGTCCGCGCCGGCGAGCCGATCAAGCTCACGTTCACCAACCCCGACGTCGTGCCGCACAACTGGGCGCCTGATCAAGCCCGGGACGCTCGCCAAGGTCGGCGACCTCGTGAACAAGATCATCGCCGAGCCCGACGCCGCCGCCCGCCACTACATCCCCCGGACCGACGACGTGCTCGTCTACACCGACATCGTCGCGCCCGCAGGACCAGTTCGCCATCTACTTCCGCGCCCCGACGACGCCGGGCCGCTATCCCTATCTCTGCACCTTCCCCGGCCACTGGATGGTCATGAACGGGGTGATGATCGTCGAGTGATTCGCACCGACCGTGGCACGAATCGTGCACGCCGATGGCTCGTGGGCGTCTTCCCGGACCTTGTCCGCGAGCGTGCGATGGTGGATCCGACACAGCGCCGTGGGCCGGTCGGCTTCCGGATCATCGGGGCGTTCAAGCTCGTCGGCGCGCTCCTTCTGTTCGGGGCAGCGGTCGGGGTTTACAAGCTCGCCGGCCGTGACGTCGGAAGCACGCTCGAGGAAATCGCCGCGACCTACCGGCTCGACCCGCACAGCCACTTCTTCCACGCGGCCATCTCATGGGCTTCGGGCATCGATAGCGCAAGGCTCCGCGCGATCGGCGTTGGCACGTTCTTCTATGCTGCACTTTACGCGGCCGAGGGTATCGGCCTTGTGTTCGAGAAGCGGTGGGGCGGTTATCTCACCGTCGTCGTGACCGGCGCCCTCATCCCGCTCGAGGTCTGGGAGGTCATCCACAAGCCCGAGCCGAAGCGGATCACCGTGCTCGTCGTCAACGTCGCGGTCCTGATCTACGTCATCTGGAAGCTCGTCCAGGAGCGCCGCGCCGCGAAGGCGGACGCCGCCTCCGGGTCCTGATCATCGCGACCGCGGCTCGACGCCGAGCAGGTGCCGGACGAAGAAGTCGCGCCGCCGCCGCTCACCGTACGCCTGTCCCCCGGCGCCGTGCCCGGCGCCGGGGATGACGATGAGGTCGAAGTCCTTGTTCGCCTTGATGAGGGCGTCGACGACCTGCATCGTCGAGGCCGGGTCGACGTTCCGGTCGAGCTCGCCGACGGTGAGCAGCAGCTTCCCCTGGAGCTTGTGGGCGTTGACGGCGTTCGAGGCCGCGGCGTATTCGGGGCCGACGGGCCATCCCATCCAGGCCTCGTTCCACCAGATCTTGTCCATGCGATTGTCGTGGCACCCGCAGTCGGCCGCGGCGACCTTGTAGAACTCGGGGTGGAAGAGCACCGCCCCCATCGCGTTCTGCCCGCCCGCCGAGCCGCCGTAGACGCCCACGCGGGTGAGGTCCATCTCGGGATACTTCGTCCGCGGCGGCCTTCATCCAGAGGATGCGATCGGGCAGGCCGGCGTCGCCGAGGTTCTTCCAGCAGACGTCGTGGAACGCCTTCGACCGCCAGTTCGTCCCCATCCCGTCGATCTGGACGACGATGAAGCCCAGCTCGGCGAGGACCTGCGGATAGTGGAACGGCGGCGAACGTCCTTCGGCACGAACGCACCCTGCGGACCCGCGTAGATCTGCTCGATCACCGGGTACTTCCTCGACGCTTCGAAGTTCGTCGGCCGGTAGATCACGCCGTAGATGTCGGTCTTGCCGTCGCGCCCCTTGGCCGACGAACCGCTCGGGCGGACTCCAGCCGATCGACTCGAGCGCCGAGTCGTCGGCCCGCTCCAGCACCATGACGAGCGAGCCGTCGTCGGCCCGGCGCAGCTCGGTGACGGGGGGCATGTCCACGCGCGAGTAGCGATCGAGATAGAAGTCGCGGTCGGGCGAGTAGCTCGATCTCGTGCGTCCCGTCCCCCTCGGTGAGCACGGACGAGGCCCGGTCCCGTCGAAATTCACGCGGGCATAATGGATATAATAAGGGTCCTGGCCCGGGTGCATCCCCCCCGCCCGGAACCAGACCTGTCGCTTGTCCTCGTCGACGAGATCGACTCCCCGGACGACCCACTCGCCCGGCGTGATCGCGTTCTTGACCTTTCCCGTTCGCGAGTCGATCAGGTAGAGGTGGTTCCAGCCGGATCGCGTTCGGACATCCAGATCAGTTCGTTCGTCTTGTCGAAGAACTGGACGAAGGTCTTCTGGGAGTAGTCGACGAAGGTCTTGCTCGTCTCGTCGACGATCGCCTTCGCCTCGCCCGTCGCGGCGTCGACGGAGATGATCCGGAGCACCTGGTGCCCGCGCTGGTTGAAGAGGAAGGTGAACCGCGACGAGTCGGGCGACCAGCGGACGTCGTCGATCTCGTAGGGGTTGGCGAAGAGGTCGTCGTCGATCGGGATCTCCTTCTTCGCCGCGACGTCGAACAGGTGCGGCTTGCGTGATCGGCACCTTGTCGCCCGGCTTGCGGTAGTCGTACGACTGGAGCCTCGGCTGGAGCTGGCCCTTGGGCGTCGACTCGATCAGGTAGACCTTGCGGTCGGTCCCCTTCTCGGTCTTGAGGGCGACGAAGTGCTTCGAGTCCGGGGACCAGAAGACGCCGCGCTCGTAGCCGTTGTCCTTCGTACCGTCCTTCGTGAGGGTCATCGGCTCGCCGAATGGGCGTTCTTCGAGGACGACGTTGTTCTCGCGGACGATGGCCGACCACTTCCGGTCGGGCGAGACGTCGTTCCGCGGCGACCAGTTCGACGGCCGGCCCTCCCCGAGGCGGCGTCCCAGGAACGGCAGGGTGAAGTCGGGCGCGAGGGCATCGGCGGGCTTGAGCGAGCCGTCCCGCTCGACGAATCGCCAGGTCTTGGCCTCGATGAGGACGTCGACCGCGCCCTCCTCGCGGAAGGCGATGTTGTCGATCGCCAGGCGGCTGGGCTTCTGCGGCGTGCCGAGGGTCCGGCCGAGGGCCTCGGCTAGCCGGGCGTGGTCGAAGGCGGGCCGACGGGTGCCCTCGGCCGCGTGCACGAGGAAGAACGCCCGCGTCCCGTCGGGCCCGTCATTGCGATACCAGAATCGGTCCCCGCTGCCGAACCAGTGGGGGCGAACCTGCGCCCGGAAGACCTTATCGCGCGTCCTCTCCTGGAGCGTGTCTGCGCGTTCGTAGTCCGCCTTCGTCCCCTGACCGTCAACGGCTGAGGGCAGGACCAGCAGGACGATCGTGATGGCAACGTAGGCGCGAGGCGACCGGTCAGCGGAGGCGTTCATCGACGAGCCCACCGAGACACCGCGGCGAGAGAAAACGGTGCCGAGAGCTTACGACGACGGACCGCGCCGCTCCAGGGTCTCAAGGCTTTTCCCGGCTCATCACCGTCAGGCCGCACCCGCTCCCCGCCTTGGCCGAGAACTCGGCCGGCCTGGGCTTCCCGGGAAGTGCCGAGCAGATCTTGTACGTGTCGCCTTCGAGCTGGTAGATACCGAGGATCTTGATCTTCCCGCCCTCGCCCACGGCGATGTCGATCGTCTTGGGCGTCACGGTCGGGTCGACGGCGAAGGTGCCCTTGTTCTGCTCCTCGCTCGTGCTCCGAAATCGATCACCTTCGAAGATCAACTTCGAGTCCTCGAGATTGGCGGCCGGGACCGCCTTGCCGTTGATCTCCATCGAGACGAATTTCCACGTCCCCTCGAACCGCTTCAGCTCGGCCTTGACGGCGTCGGCTTTCGGTTCGTCGGCGGCACGCGCGGCGGCGCAAACCAAGGCGACAATCCCGAGAACCGACGCGCTCGCGATCAGGCGCTTCATCTCGACGTCTCCGGTGCCGTGGTGGACAAACAGACACAGGATAACGCGGGATTCGGCGCTGATAAAGGGAAAAACCACGCAATCCGGACCGGACCTGCCGCCTGTGCGGCCCGGGACTCACATCACCTCGACCGCCGGGAGCGGGTCACCCGGGTCGCCGATCGCCTGGTCGGCGGCGCCGAGGCTCATGGCGGCGGTCGTCGGCTTGGACACGGGCAGCGGCCGGATCAGGGCTGCCGTGAACGAGGGCCACGGCCGAGATGGCCGCGGCCAGCCAGCCCACGCGCGAGTAGTGGATCACGAGCGAGCCGTCGGCCGCCTCGGTGACGATCAGCCCGCCCGCGTACGCCCCGATCGCGGCCGAGATGTGCTGGACCGACGAGTTGACGCTCATGAAGCTCCCGCGGCGCCGGGGCTCGATGCTCCCGAGGATCATCGCCATCGCCGGGACCATCCGGCCCGACATGCCGACCATGAACAGCCCCATCACCGCGATCGCGACGACCAGCGGCACCGTCGGCAGGCTCGTCGCCACGACCATCATCAGGGCCGAGAACGGCGCGACGACGCAGGAAGACGCGGAGCCGGCCCGAACCGGTCGGCGAGCTTGCCGATCAGCGGGCGACGAGACGATCGTCAGCAGCGCCCCCGACGATGTATCCGAACGCCAGCCGTCGACTCGCCCACGCCGACGTTCTTGACCATGTAGGTCGCCAGGAACGGCACGACCACGAAGCCCGCCAGCATCAGCGACGACATCAGGGCGAAGCGCCCGGAGGTGGTTCGGCAGCGTCAGCGTCGTCCAGATCTCCCGGAGCGGGTGGACCTCGCGGCGATGCTCCAGGTGCTCGCGGAGCGGCGGCAGGGCGCGGACGGCGACGACCAGGACGATCGTCCCCAGCGCCCGCCAGGAGCAGGAACGGCTTCTGCCAGCCGTAGGTCACGCCGATCGTCAGCCCGAACGGCACGCCGAAGACCGACGCCGCCGAGAAGGCCGACATCAGGGCCCCGGTCGCCTGGCCGTGGCGATGGCCCGGGAAGACGTCGCCGATGATCGCCAGCGCCATCCCGCCGAGCACGCCCCCGAACGCCCCGGTGAGCACCCGCGCGGCCAGCAGCGTCGGATAGCTCCACGCGAGCCCGCAGCAGAGCGTCCCGACGAGGAAGCCGACGAAGACGGTCAGGAACGCCGTCCTTCCGCCCGAACCGCTCGATGACCGCCGCCGCGACCAGCCCCGCCGCGCCCGCCGCGAAGGTGTACGACGAGACGATCAGCGCCGAACTGCGTCGTGCTCAGCCCGAGCTGCCCCATCAGCTGCGGGCCCGAGCGGCATGACGAGCATGAAGTCGACGATGCTGGTGAACTGGACGCTCGCGAGCACGAACAGGACGGCCCGCTCGCGGCGACGGATCGCCCGCTCCGCGTCGTCGGCGTCGTAGCCGGAACCTCCCAGACCATTCGAGCCGCCCATCCCGCCTCCTCGTGCTTCGGTGCGCCGCCGGTATTTCGGAACTAGCCGGCGTCGACAACCGATCATAGTCGGGGGGGCAAGATGCGCCGCCGCCCGCTCTTTGACAAGTCGAACCGCGCGGACGTTCGCCCGGCCGGCACGTTCGCCGCGCCGACCGAACCCAAGAAACGACGCGGCCGCGCCTGTCCCGGAGGACGACCGGCGCGGCCTGGAGCTTTCTGGAAACGAGATCAGGCCAGCAGTTCCTTGATGACCTTGGCCTGCTCGACGCCGGTCAGCTTCTGGTCGAGCCCCTGGTAGCGGTAGGTGAACCGCTCGTGGTCGAAGCCGAGCAGGTGCAGCACGGTGGCGTGGAAGTCGTGGATGTGGACCGGGTCCTTGACGATGTTGTAGGAGAAGTCGTCGGTCTCGCCGTAGATCGTGCCCGGCCGCGAGCCGCCGCCGGCCATCCACATGGTGAAGCAGCGCGGATGATGGTCGCGGCCGTAGTTCTCCTTCGATCAGGCCGCCCTGCGAGTAGATCGTCCGGCCGAACTCGCCGCCCCAGATGACCAGCGTCTCGTCGAACAGGCCGCGTGCCTTGAGGTCCTGGATCAGGCCCCAGCAGGGCTGGTCGACGTCGCGGCACTGGTCGGGCAGCCGGCCGGCGACGTTGCCGTGCGTGTCCCAGTTGTTGTGGTAGATCTGCACGAAGCGCACGCCGCGCTCGACCATCCGCCGGGCCAGCAGCACCGTGTTGGCGAAGCGTGCCCGGGCTTCTTCGCCTCGTCGCCGTAGAGCTCGTACGTCGACTCGCGGCTCGTTCGCGAGGTCGGTCAGCTCGGGCACGCTCGCCTGCATGCGGAAGGCCAGCTCGTACTGCTGGATGCGCGTGTGCGTCTCCGGGTCGCCGACCGGCCTGGTAGTTCATCTCGTTGAGCGCCTTCAGGCCGTCGAGCGTCTTGCGGCGGACCTCGGGCGGAGACGCCGGGCGGGTTGTTGATGTAGAGGATCGGGTCGCCGCCGCGTGCGGAACGAGACGCCGGCGTGCTCGCCCGGCAGGTAGCCCGACGACCAGAGCCGGGCCGAGATCGCCTGCACCTGCTCGGTGTTGGTCGGCTTGGCGACCAGCACGACGAACGTCGGCAGGTTCTCGTTGAGCGAGCCCAGGCCGTACGAGACCCACGCGCCCAGGCAGGGCCGGCCGGTGATCTGGTTGCCGGTCTGCATGTAGGTGATGGCCGGCTCGTGGTTGATCGCCTCGGTGTGCATGCTGCGGATGAAGCACATGTCGTCGACCATCTTCGCCGTGTACGGCAGCAGCTCGCTGACCCACATGCCGCACTTGCCGTGCTGCGGCGAACTTGTACTTCGACGGCGCGATCGGGAACCGCTTCTGGCCGCGAGGTCATCGTCGTGAGCCGCTGGCCCATGCGGACCGAGTCGGGCAGGTCCTTGTCGTACCACTCGCCCATCTTCGGCTTGTAGTCGTAGAGGTCCATCTGCGACGGGCCGCCGACCATGTGCAGGTAGATGACCTGCTTGGCCTTGGCGGCGAAGTGCGTCAGGCCGGGCACGGTCGCCGGCCGGCGCCGCCGGCGTGCGCGTCGCGGCCGCCGAGCCCGGTCCAGCCCGATCAGCGAGGCCAGCGCGGCCCAGCCCACGGCGTTCGCGCCCCGGCCGAAGAACTGGCGGCGGGTCTCGTTGCGGACGTATTCGTCGAAGCGGGTTCATGGATGTCCTGACGGTCGTCGCGGCCGCATCGGCAGTTCGCGATCGCGGAATCGCGGCTGCGGCTGCGTTACTTGTTCAGCACTTCGTCCAGGTTCATCAGCTCGTTGGCCAGCATCGTCCAGCGCGGCCAGGGTCGGCGGCGTCGAGCGCCGGGTCGGCCTTCGACTCGCCGACGGCGATCAGCTTCTGCGCGTCGTCCGGGTGGCCGCTGTAGTAGCGCGAGCAGGTCGGCGAGCGACGCGCTCGACCACCGGCGTCTCCTCGGCGCGGAGCGGCCGGGCCAGCAGCCGCCGCGCGATGAAGTCGAGCCGGGCGTCGTCGGTGTCGCCGCCCTCCTTGAGCGTCACGCTCGGCCAGGTGGCGGGCCGCCTCGACGAACTGCGGATCGTTGAGCGTGACCAGCGCCTGCAGCGGCGTGTTCGTCCGCTCGCGGCGGACGGTGCAGATCTCGCGGCTCGGGGCGTTGAAGATGTCCATCGACGCCGGCGGCGCGGCCCGCTTCCAGAACGTGTACATGCTGCGGCGATAGAGCTTCTCGCCGGTGTCGCGGCTTGTAGTCGCGGGTGTTGCTGCCGATCATCGCCACGGCCTCCCAGACGCCCTCGGGCTGGTACGGCCTGACGCTCGGCCCGCCGATCTTGCCGACCAGCAGGCCGCTCGCCGCCAGGGCGTAGTCGCGGACCATCTCGGCGTCCATGCGGAACCGCGGGCCCGCGCGAGAGCAGCCGGTTCTGCGGGTCCTTCTCCAGCTTCTCCGGCGTGACCGCGGCCGCCTGCCGGTAGGCCGCCGACGTGACCAGCAGCTTGAAGAACGTCTTCACGTCCCAGCCCGACTCGCGGAACTCGACGGCCAGCCAGTCGAGCAGCTCGGGATGCGACGGCAGCTCGCCGGTGACGCCGAAGTCGCCGGCCGTGCGGACGAGGCCGGTGCCGAAGACCTCCTGCCAGAAGCGGTTGACCGTGACGCGGGCCGTCAGCGGATGCTCGGGCCGCAGCAGCCACTGGGCCAGGCCGAGGCGGTTCCGCGGCAGGTCCGGCGGGCATCGGCGGCAGGACGGCGGGCGTGCCGGCCTTGACCTGGTCGCGGCGCTTGTCGTACTCGCCGCGGAAGAGGATGATACGCCATCGCCGGCTCGGCCTTCTCCTGCATGACGTGGGCGATCGTGCCGCGCGCCTTGATCGCCGCCTCCTCCTGCTCGAGCGTCGCCAGCTTCGCCGGCGAGCTCCTTGGTACGGCCGCGTCGATGCGTCGGCAGCCACCAGTCGAACAGCTCGTCGATCTCGGCCTGCGGGCCGCTTGTCGGCCGGCTTGGCGACGCAGCGCACGCGGCGCGGTCGGCCCGGCGAGCTGCTCGACCTCGGCCGGCGCCAGCGCCCGGCCGTAGATGCCGCAGGTCCTGGATCGCCAGCGTCGTCGAGCCGCGACGTGCGTGTGCCGCTGGCCGACCTTGAGCGGGACCGTGCGTGCGGATCGTGCTCTTGAGCGCGTCGGCCTGCGACGTCGCGTCGGCTGGCGGCTCGCCGTTGACGTAGATCTTGACGCCCGGCGGCCTTGCGCCGAGCCGTCGTAGGTGACGAACACGTGGCGTCCACTCGCTCGGCTTGAGCGGCGTCGTTGGCGACGACCTTGAGCGCGTCGTCCGGCCACTTGTGGATGATGTGCGTGCCGACCTTGCCGCTTCTCGAGCCAGAGGTCCCAGCCGCGGATAGTCGTTGCTGGTCGTCCATCCGGGCGACGACCGCGCCGGTCGGCGTCGGCCTTGGCGAGCTTGACCCAGGCGCCGCACGAGAACGCCTGGTCCTTCTCGAAGTCGCCCGCGTCGGCGATCTCGAGCGACCGCCGGCCCGGCTGCCGCGCTTCGAGCCGGCCGCGGCCGGCGTCGCGTCGCCAGTCGCCGAGCGGCGCACCTGGAGCTGTCTGGCCCTCGCGTCGGGCGTCGATGCGTCGGCGAGCGACCGTCGCGGCGTCGGCCGCGGCGAGCCACTTGTCGAACTCGGCGCCGGGCGGCCTGTCTTGCGGGCGTCGACCTGCTTGCGGACGTCGGCGAGCTCGCGCCGTCAGGCGCGTCCCAGCGGTCGCGGTCGGCTCGGCGGCGGCACGAAGACGATCGGCGGCGTGTCCTTGATGTTGCCGTCCATCGCGGCCTGCGTCGTGTTGTTGAAGAACGCCGCCAGCTCGTAGAACTCCTTCTGCGTGAGCGGGTCGAACTTGTGGTCGTGGCAGACGGCGCAGCCGGCCGTCAGGCCCAGCCAGACCTGCGAGACCGTCTCGGTGCGGTCGCGGGCGTAGAGGACGAGGTACTCCTCGGCGATCGCGCCGCCCTCGTTGGTCGTGATGTTGCAGCGGTTGAAGCCCGAGGCGATCTGCTGGTCGAGCGTGCGGTTCGGGCAGCAGGTCGCCGGCGAGCTGCTCGATCGTGAACTGGTCGAACGGCATGTTGCGGTTGAAGGCGTCGATGACCCAGTCGCGATAGGCCCAGATCTCGCGATAGTTGTCGAAGTGGATGCCGTGGGTGTCGGCATAGCGGGCGGCGTCGAGCCAGTAGCGGCCGCGGTGCTCGCCCCAGTGCGGCGAGTCGCAGCAGCCGGTCGACGTAGCTTCTCGTAGGCGTCGGGCGCCGTGTCGTTGACGAACGCCTCGACGTCGGCCGGGCTCGGGCGGCAGGCCGGTCAGGTCGAGGCTGAGGCGGCGGGCCAGCGTCCGGCGGTCGGCCTCGGGGGCCGGGCTGCAGGCCGTGCTCCTCGAGCTCGGCGAGGATGAAGCGGTCGATCGGGTTGCGGACCCAGGCCGCGTCCTTGACCGCCGGCGGCTCGGGCCGCTTCGGCGGCGATGAACGACCAGTGCGGCTGATACTCGGCGCCCTGCGGCGATCCAGCGCTTGAGCAGTCTCCTTCTGCGCGGCGGTCAGCTTCTTGTTCGACGTCGGCGGCGGCATCACCTCGTCGCGGGTCGTCGCGAGACGATCCGCGCGATCAGCTCGCTCGTCGTCGGGCTTGCCCGGGACGATCGCCTCGGCCTCGACGGCCTCCTCGCGGCTGGTCGAGCCGCAGGTCGGCCTTGCGCGCGGCGCTGTCGGGCCCGTGGCAGGCGAAGCAGTTCTCGGCCAGGATCGGCCGGATGTCGCGGTTGAACTCGGACCTTCCCGCCGTCGTCGGCGGTCGCCAGGCTCGCGGAGGCGAGGGCGATGATCCATGCGGCCAGGCGACGCGAGGGGGGCAGACCGAAGCTCATGGCGGGCGTTCTCCGTATCCAATCACAGGCACGAGGGCCCGGCGACGGCGGGAGCATCCCGGAGGGGCCGGGACGGACGATCCGGGGCACGACCCCTCGACGGATCGCAAGGCAGGGCGGGGCGATTCCGACGAGGAAGGAGGCGCGGCCTTCGGTAGGAAAGGGGCCGGCCGGCGGACGACTGCGGCGGGATCAATACGTCGAGTCTAGCGGCCGGGGTCGCGAACGATCAAGCGGATTCCGGGGATTCCGCCGGCCCGTCTCACGCCATGACCTGATGAATCGGCTCGGCCCCTTCGACGCCGACGAGCTTCTGGTCGAGGCCGCTGTAGAAGTAGGTCAGGCGGTTCGGGGTCGAGGCCCAGCTGGTGCAGGACGGTGGCGTGCAGGTTCTTGACGTGGAAGCGGTCGGTGACGGCGGCGCGCGCCGAGCTCGTCGGTCTCGCCGACGCTGACGCCGCCCTTGATGCCGCCGCCGGCCATCCACATCGTGAAGCCGTAGGCGTTGTGGTCGCGGCCGGTGCCCTTGGCGTACTCGGCGGTCGGCTGGCGGCCGAACTCGCCGCCCCAGATCGACCAGCGTCTCGTCGAGCAGGCCGCGCCGCTTCAGGTCCTTGAGCAGGCCGGCGATCGGCTTGTCGGTCCGGCCGGCGTGGTAGTTGTGGTTCTTCACGAGGTCGCCGTGGGCGTCCCAGTTGCTGTCGTTGTGGGCGCCGCCGGCGTAGAGCTGGACGAACCGGACGCCGCGCTCGACCAGCCGCCGGGCCAGCAGGCAGCGGCGGCCGAAGTCCTGCGGTCTTGCTCGTCGTCGAGGCCGTAGAGCGCCTTCGTCTCCGCCGGTCTCGCTGGCCAGGTCGACCGCCTCGGGGGCGTGCCGCTGCATCGCGAAGGCCAGCTCGTAGCTGGCGATCCGCGCGGCGAGGTTCGTGTTGTCGGCGCGGGCGGCGTGGTGCTCGGCGTTGTAGTCGCGCAGCGCGTCGAGCAGCCGGCGCTGCGCGGCCTCGCTCATCCCGTCGGGCCGCTTCAGGTCGAGGACCGGCTCGCCGGCCGAGCGGAGGATGCGTCCCCTGGTAGGTCGCCGGCATGTAGCCGCTCGACCAGTTCTTGGCCCCGCTGATCGGGCCGCCGGTCGGGTCGAGCATGACGACGAAGCCGGGCAGGTTCTCGTTGACGCTGCCGAGGCCGTAGTTGACCCACGAGCCGAGGCACGGGCTGCCCGAGAGGATCTTGCCCGTGTTCATCTGGAGCATGGCCGAGCCGTGGATCGGCGAGTCGGCGGTCATCGAGTGGAGGAACGCGATGTCGTCGACGCAGGTGGCCAGGTTCGGGAACAGGTCGCTGACCCACTTGCCGCACTGGCCGTACTGCTTGAACTTCCACTTCGGCCCGACGACCCGCCCCTCGTTCTTCTTGCCGCCCCGGCCGAACGTCTTGACCGGGATCGTCTTGCCGTCGAGCTCGTAGAGCTTCGGCTTGTAGTCGAACGTATCGACCTGGCTCGGGCCGCCGTACATGAACAGGAAGATGACGCTCTTCGCCTTGGCGGCGAAGTGCGGCGGCTTCGGGCGCCAGCGGGTTGGCGAACGGCTCGCGCCGTCGGCGGCCGCCGCCGGCCGGCCGAAGAAGCCGTCGCGCGACGAGCAGGCCGGCCAGGGCCAGGCCGGTGAAGCCGGCGCCGGCCTCCCAGAGGAACTCGCGGCGGGTCCGGCCGCAGAAGGTCCCGGCGGGCTCGGCGGTCGTGCGGATCGGCGTTCATGCGATCGGCCTCGGTCGGTGCGAGCCGTCGCGGTCGATCAATCCAGGTAGACGAACTCGTTCAGGTTCAGCACCACCAGGCAGAACGCCTCGAGCGCCGCGTCGGCGTCGAGCGCCGTCCGCGTCTCGCAGCGCGTCGATCAGGTCGACGCCGCGGCGGACCTCGGCGTCGGCCGGCGTCCGCGCCGGTCGCCAGGCGGAGGGCCAGCGCGACCTGCGCGGCCGGGTCGTCGCCGGCCTCGCGCCGGAGCCGGTCGGCGAGGAGCCGCGGCCTGCTCGTTCAGGAACGTCGCCGTTGAGCATCGCCAGCGCCTGCGTCGGCTGCGTCGTGGCGAACCGGACGGGCGTCGAGCGGTCGGTCTCGGCGAGGTCGAAGCTCTCGAGGATCGGCATCAGCAGCGACCGCTTGACGTGGACGTAGACGCTCCGCCGGGCCTGCTCCTCGGGCGGCGACTTGCCCCAGCCCTTGCCCGGCATGCGACTGGCCGGCCAGCACCTCGGCGCGGGATCTCGGGATAGACGCCCGGGCCGTACATCTTCAGGTTGAGCGTGCCGCTGACGGCCAGGATCGAGTCGCGGATCTCCTCGGCCGTCAGCCGGCGCATGTCGAACCGCCAGAAGCAGGTCGTTCGACCGGGTCCTTCGCCAGCGCCTCGGCGTTCGGCCCGCGACGACATCCGGTAGGCGTTCGAGGTCAGGATCAGCCGGTGCAGCGGCTTGAGCCGCCAGCCCTGCGCGACGAACTCGGCGGCCAGCCAGTCGAGCAGCTCGGGGTGCGTCGGCCGGTCGCCCTGCGATGCCGAAGTTGCTCGGCGAGCGGACGATCCCCCGGCCGAAATGGTACTGCCAGACGCCGGTTGACCATCACCCGGGCCGTCAGCGGGTTGTCGGGCGAGGCGATCCAGTCGGCCAGCACGCGCCGCCGGCCGCGTCGTCTTCGCGCCCGGCGGCGGCGTGCGGGATCGCCGGGCGCGGGCGCGCCGAGGACCGTGAGGAAGCCCGGCTCGACCTTGTCGCCCGGGGACGTGCGGGTTGCCGCGGAGCAGGACGAACGTCTCGGGCGCCTTGCGGCCCGTCCTCGGTGACGCAGAGGGCCGTCGGCCCGGCCGGCTTCTCGGCCTCCAGCGTCGCGGAGCTGCTTGCGCAGCGTCTCGTAGTCGCTCGACCGCGTCCTTGCCGAGCGAGCTTCTCGCCCCGCGTCGCGGATCAGCCGCGGCGAGGTCGCGCGCCTCGGGGCTTCTTGGCCGCTCGGCCGCCCTGTCGCCGGTCGACGGAAGTCCTTCTCGATCGCGGCGATCGCGCCTTGACCTGGTCGCGCGTGCGCCTCGCGCTCGCGGAGCTCGGCCTCGTAGGCGACCTTGTCGGCGGGCGCCTCGTCGAACAGCGGCGGCCTCGTCGGTCGGGCCGCCGTTGCGGTAGTGGTTGATGTTCCGGAAGAACGAGACGAGCCGGTAGTAGTCCTTCTGCGGGATCGGGTCGATCTTGTGGTCGTGGCAGCGGGCGCAGTCGACCGTCAGGCCGAGGAAGACCTGGCCGGTCGTGGCGACGATGTCGTCGAGCCCGTCGTAGCAGCGCCTGCTCGCGGTCGGTCGGCTCGTCGTCCCAGATGCCCAGGCGGTAGTAGCCGGTGGCGATGATCGCGTCGGCGTCGCCGTCGGGCAGCTCGTCGCCGGCGAGCTGCTCGCGGACGAAGCGGTCGTACGGCTTGTCGTCGTTGAACGAGCGGATGACGTAATCGCGGTAGCGCCAGGCGTTGCGGCTTGGCGCCGTCGCGCTCGTAGCTGTTGGTCTCGGCGAAGCGGACGAGGTCGAGCCAGTGCCGGCCCCACTTCTCGCCGTAGCGGGGCGAGGCGAGCAGGCGGTCGACCAGCGTCTCGTAGGCGTCGGGCGACGGGTCGGCGACGAACGCCTCGACCTCCTCGGGCGTCGGCGGCAGGCCGGTCAGGTCGTAGGTGACGCGGCGGATCAGCTCGGGCTTCGACGGCGGGCGGGTTCGGCCGCAAGCCCCTTCGCCTCGAGCCCGGCGAGGATGAAGGCGTCGATCGGGTTGGCGACCCAGGCCGCGTCCTTGCACCGCCGGCACCGCCGGGCGGCGGACCGGCCGGAAGGCCCAGTGGGCGCGGTCCTTGTCGGTGATCTGGAACTCGCCCTTCGCGGCGCGGCCGGCGCGGCGACCGCCGTGCGTCGCCCGGCCAGGGGGCGCCCATCTCGACCCACCGCGTCAGGTCGGCGATCTGCGTCGTCGGGCAGCTTCTTCGACGGCGGCATCTTGAGGACCGTCGTCGCTCGTGGCGGATCGCCGTGACGAGCAGGCTCTCCTCGGGCTTGCCCGGCACGACCGCCGGCCCGGTGTCGCCGCCCGCGAGCACGGCGGCCCGCGAGTCGAGCCGGAGGCCCGCCTTCTGCTTCTCGGGCCCGTGGCACTTGACGCAGTGCTCGACCAGGACCGGCCGGACCTTCGTCTCGAAGAACCGGACCTGCTCCTCGGTCGGCTTCGGCCCGTCGGCGAGGGCCGCGGGGGCGACGAGGCAGGCCAGCAGGATCGGTCGGAGGCGGTGCGGCATGGGCCACCGTGGTCGCGGGAGGGTCCGGCGGTGCGGCCGGGTCGGCGGCGGGCGGGGTCGGCGATCTGGTCGCGGGGACGCGGCGGCCCATCGAACTCGCTATCCTACCGCATGCACTCAGCCGGTTCCAGGAGAAAACGGCCCCTTGCAAGCCTCGGGCGAGGCGGACACGATGTCTGGCCCGCGACCCTCTGTCTGGCCCAGTGACCCCGAGGAATCGTCGCCATGAACCGCCGGACCGCTCTCGCTGCGCTCGCCACCCCGCTCGCCCTCGGCGCCGGCCCCTCCCCCGCCAAGGCCGGGCCGCAGCTCGCGCACATGGTCTTCTTCACGCTCAAGGAGCGGACGGACGACTCGCGAAAGGCATTCGTCGCGCTCTGCGACAAGTACCTCTCCGGGCACCCGGGCGTCGCTTACTACTCCGTCGGCACGATCGCCGAGGACGCCATCGAGCCCGGCGTCGGCGTCAAGGACTTCGACGTGGCGCTCCACCTCGTCTTCGAGGACAAGGCCGCCAAGGACACCTACCTCAAGAGCACGCGACACGACGGCTTCGTCGCCGAGATCAAGCCGCTCGTCAGCCAGGTCCGCGTGTACGACTCGTACCTTGCGGCGAAGTGAGATCAGAGCCCGTCCGCCGAGACGACCTCGCCGCCCGCCCTCGTCGCCAGCGCACGCCAGAGGGCGGGATTGACGGTGTCCTTCGTCCAGCGGACGCCGCCGTCGCAGTAGAGGACGTCGACTCCGCCCGGGTGGAAGCTCCGGGCGGCCTTCCAGCCGGGGTTGTGGTAGGTGATGCAGTCGGGCGTCGGGTTGTTCGGGCGTGAGGTGGTGGCAGTAGAGCGTGTTCAGGTAGTTGCCGTCCCACCAGTTGGCCCCCTTCCAGAGCAGCCAGCCGTCGGAGGCCATGGCGCAGTCGACGTCGGTGAGCGGGCCGGCGGCCATCCGGGCGAAGGCGCGGACGAGCGGCGACGGCGTCGGCGATCCGGCCGGCAGGGTGTACGTGCCCGGGATCCCGAGCGGTTGCTCGGAGGCCGCGGCCGTCCCGCTCAGGCCGTCGAGGATGCCCGCTGCGGAGATCGCCGGCCCGAGGATAAACACGCCGTCGGCGTTCGTGGCGTCGCCGCCATTGATCCCGGTGCCGGAGCAGAAGGCGTAATTCGACCCCGCGCTCGTGCGGTCGGGGGCCGGGCCGCCGTCGCTCGGGCAGAGGAAGGTGGCAACGCGGGTCGCGATTACCGTCGCGTTGGCCGTGTCGTACGGCCAGAAGAGCGACAGGTTGCCCGCCGGCTTGTGGGCGACCGGATGGTCGAAGTTCAACGCGTTGGCGAGGCTGGTCTGTTCGACGAACGGGAGCATCTGCGCCAGGACCGACCAGCGATACTGCTGCGCGGAGGTCGTCGCGGGAACGGGCCCGGTCGCGACGAGGAAGCCGACCGGGAACGAGTTCCACGACGAGTGATAGTTATGCAGCCCGAGCCCGATCTGCTTGAGGTTGTTCACGCACTGCGCCCGCCTCGCGGCCTCGCGGGCGGCCTGCACGGCGGGCAGCAAAAGCGCGATCAGGACCGCGATGATCGCGATCACGACCAGGAGCTCGATCAGGGTGAAGGCCCTGCGACGTCTCATTGTCCCGCGGAGTTATGCGCCTGCGAGCCCGCCGTATAGGCCACGCGCCAGATCGTGCCCTGGCCCGGCTTGCCCCTGTGCCTGGAGCCGTCGTCGCTGACGAGCAGCGCACCGTCCTTGGCCACGGCCACGCCCACTGGCCGGCCCCAGACGTCGCCCGACTGGGTGACGAAGCCGACGAGGAAGTCCTCGTACTCGCCCGTCGCCTTGCCGTCCCGCATCGGGACGCGGATCACCTTGTAGCCGGTCCGGCGCGAGCGGTTCCACGACCCGTGCTCGGCCGCGAAGGCGTCGAGCTGGTAGTCCTTCGGAAACTGGGCCCCGGTGTAGAAGCACATCTTAAGCGAGGCCGAGTGCGACTGGACCAGGACGTCGGGGACGACGACCTTGTCCTTCAGCTCGGGGTGCTTGCCCTTGTGGGCGGGGTCCTGGTTGCCGCCGATGTAGTACCACGGCCAGCCGTAGAAGCCGCCCTCCTCGACGTGGGTCACGTAGTCGGGCACGAGGTTGTCGCCCAGCCCGTCGCGCTCGTTGACCGAGGTCCAGAGCTCGCCCGTCTTCGGATGGATCGACAATGCCGACGGGGTTGCGGATGCCCCAGGCGAAGACCTTCTCGTCCTTGCCGTCGGGGTCGAACACGAGGATGTCGGCTCGCCGCTTCTCGTCGGGATGGGTGTCGAGGTCGTCGTTGTTCGACTTCGACCCGACCGAGACGAACATCCGCTTGCCGTCGAGCGAGAACTCGACGTCGCGCGTCCAGTGGCCGCCGCCGGTGAGCCGGGCGAACCCGGGTAGCTGCGGGACGATCGTCTCGGGGGCGGCCGTCGCCTCCGTGTCGCCGCTCTTGTAGGGGAAGCGGACGACCGACGTGGTGTTGCCGACGTACACGTGGGTCGGGTTCTGACCGGGCGGGTAGAAGGCGATCCCGAAGGGATGATCCAGGCCCTTCGCGAAGACCGTTACGGACTCGGGCTTGCCGTCGCCGTCTGCGTCGCGGACGACCTTGACCCGCCCGGGCATGCTCTCGGCGACGAAGAGGTCGCCATTGGGCGCCGTCATGATGGCGCGGGGGTTGTCGACGTCGGTCGCGAATTCGGTGACCTTGAACCCCTCGGGCGCCTTGGGCCAGGCCCCCTCGGGGCGGTCGACGATCCGCGGCTGATTACGCGCCGAGGGCGTCTCGCCGGGGGGCGGCAGGTCGGCCGGCGAGATCTTGCGGCGCACGCCGGGTGCGTCGGTGGTCCAGTCGCCCATGGCCTCTCGGCCGGTCAAGGTCTCGCGGTGCGGACCGTCGGCGAGTGCCGGGGCGGCGGCCAGGGTGAGCATTCCGAGGACGCGGAGCGGGGTCCGATTGCGACGGGGCATCGTGGGCACCTCGGGGGAGAGCTCTGGGCGGGCGGGAATGGCGGGCGAGGGTTCAAAGCACTATAACCGGTCGCCAAGGCGCTCAATAGCCCCGACACCGGTCGTTGGATCTCAGACTTCGCTCCTCGAAACGGCCATCTGACGTCCTCCAACAAGAGCGGCCGATCGCCCCTGGACCCCGATGCCGAGCACAGCCGTCGATTCCCAGCCCTGGGAATCGCACGCCCGCCGAGTTATCAACCTTGGGACTCGACCCGGCCACTCGGGCCGTTTATGATGCGGCCCCGTCGGACTCCCTCGCGACTCGCCGCGGGACGGCCGCCGCGCCGAACCGTCGGTGAGTTCCCTTCTTGCACGAGCCGTGCGGCCTCCCGCCAGGGATGGCGAACGATCAACCGCCCGGTCTCGGCGCCGGGGGCACTGAAGTTGCGACCGCCCGGGATCGGCCCGTCAGAGGACGGGCGTTTCGCGCGGGCCTTGGGCCGCGGATCGCTGTCCGACACGCGGCCGCCTCGCCGGGCGGGCGTCAGGACCGGGGCGGGCACTCCAGGACGTCGGTCGAATGCAGATCTTCCATCCCAGCACGAACACGCTGTCGCGATTGACGATCTTCGGCGGGGCCTTCGCGGCGCTCGGGCTGCTCGTCCTCACGTACCTGGTCGAGCGCTCGCCCTACCAGACGCAGGTCGGCGTCATCCGCGAGCAGCCGGTGCCGTTCAGCCACGAGCACCACGTGCGGGGCCTCGGGATCGACTGCCGCTACTGCCACACGTCGGTCGAGACCTCGTCGTTCGCCGGCATGCCGCCGACGTACACCTGCATGAGCTGCCACTCGCAGATCTGGTCCGACAGCCCGATGCTCGAGCCGGTCCGCGACAGCCTGCAAGAGCGACAAGCCGCTCGCGTGGACCCGGGTCCACGACCTGCCCGACTTCGTCTACTTCAACCACGGCATCCACGTCCAGAAGGGCGTCGGCTGCGCCGAGTGCCACGGCCGGGTCGACCAGATGCCGCTGACGTGGAAGGACCAGCCGCTGACGATGGAGTGGTGCCTCGAGTGCCACCGCCACCCCGAGCAGCACCTCCGGCCCAAGGAGGAGGTCTTCAACATGGACTGGAAGCCGCCGAGGGCGACCAGCTCGGCGCTCGGGCGCGAAGCTGGTCGAGGACTACCACATCCCGACCGACCGGCTCACCAACTGCTCGGTGTGCCACCGATGAGCCACCCACGACCACCACGAGCACGACCACGCCGGCGCCGACCTCGCCGCCTCGCGGCGCCGGCTGGCCGACAGCCAGGGCCCGCGGTTCTGGCGGAGCCTGGAGGAGCTGGCCGGACACGGACGCGTTCCGCGACTACGTGCGCCGCGAGTTCCCGAGCCAGCGTCGAGGTCTGGGCCGACGCCGTCGAGCCGCCGCCAGTTCCTCCAGCTGATGGGGGCCTCGCTGGCCCTGGCCGGCGTCTCCGGCTGCGCGTTCCAGCCGCCCGAGACGATCGTGCCCGCTACGTCAAGCCGCCCGAGCAGATCGTCCCCGGCAAGCCGCTGTTCTTCGCCACGGCGCTGACGCTGCGGCGGCTACGCGACCGGCGTGCTCGTCGAGAGCCACGTCGGGCCGGCCGACCAAGATCGAGGGGAACCCGGACCACCCCGCCAGCCTCGGCGCGACCGACGTCTTCACCCAGGCGTCGATCCTCGGCCTCTACGACCCCGACCGCTCGCAGGTCGTCACCCGCAACGGGCGGATCAGCACCTGGGACGACTTCCTCGCCGACGTCCTGCCGGCATCCGCGAGGCCCAGCAAGGCAGACGGCGGCGCCGGGCTCCGGCTCCTGACCGAGACCGTCACCTCGCCGACGCTCGCCGACCAGATCGCGCGCGCTGCTGCAAGGAGTTCCCCGCAGGCGAAGTGGCACCAGTACGACCCCGTCGGCCGCGACACCGCCCGCGCCGGCGCGATGCTCGCCTTCGGCGAGGACGTCGAGCCGGTCCACCACCTCGACCGGGCCGACGTGATCGTCGTCGCTCGACGCCGACTTCCTCGCCGTGCGGCCCGGCGCGGCTCCGCGACGCCCGCGACTTCGCCGCCCGCCGCGAGCCGGAGACGGACCGCACGGCGCGAAGCCGAAGGCGATGAACCGGCTCTACGTCGTCGAGCCGACGCCGACCATCACCGGCGCGCTGGCCGACCACCGGCTCCGCGTCGCGGCCGCGCCAGGTCGAGGGCCTGCGCCCGCGCGATCGCGCAGGGCGTCGGGCGTCGAGGGCGTCGCGGCCGCCGTCGAAGCCGCCTGGCCGAGCGACCTGGCCGCGTTCGCGAAGGCGCGTCGTCGCCGACCTCAAGGCCCACAAGGGCACGAGCCTGGTCATCGCCGGCGACGCCCAGCCGCCCGCGGTCCACGCCCTGGCCCACGCGATCAACGCACGCGCTCGGCAACGTCGGCAAGACGGTCGAGCTACATCGCCCCGGTCGAGGCCGAGCCCGCCGACCGGCTCGCCTCGCTCCGCGAGCTGGTCGCGGACATGAGCGCCGGCAAGGTCGACGACGCTGCTCATCCTCGGCGGCAACCCGGCCTACGACGCCCCGGCCGACCTCGACTTCGCCGCGGCCGCTCGACGAAGAACGTCAAGACGACGATCCACCTCGGCCTCTACGAGGACGAGACCTCCGAGCTCTGCCACTGGCACATCCCCGAGGCCCACTCCCTCGAGTCCTGGGGCGACGCCCGCGCCTTCGACGGCACGGCGACGATCGTCCAGCCGCTGATCGCCCCGCTCTACGGCGGCAAGTCGGCCCTCGAGCTCCTCGCCGTCCTGCTGGCGCCAGCCGGCTCGCCGCAGGGGCTGGACATCGTCCGCGACGTACTGGAAGGGCCAGAAGCCGCGGCGGCGACTTCGACGCGTTCTGGCGGAAGACGCTCCACGACGGCGTGGTCGCCGGCACGGCCGCCAAGCCGAAGGCGGTCACGCTCAAGCCGCTCGGCGCCCTGCCGGCCTCGGCCGAGCCCGCCGACCGGCGGCGCTCGAGGTCGTCTTCCGCCCCGACCCGACGGTCTGGGACGGCCGGTTCGCCAACAACGGCTGGCTCCAGGAGCTGCCCAAGCCGCTGACCAAGCTGACCTGGGACAACGCCGCGCTCGTCTCGCCCGACGACGGCCAAGGAGCTCGGGCTCCGCGTCGACGAGCTGACGGCGAGTCGACGTCGTCGAGCTGACCTTCCGCGGCAGGACCGGCTCCGCGATCCCGGCTCTGGATCGTCCCGGGCCAGGCCGACGGCGTCGATCACCGTCCACCTCGGCTACGGCCGGACCCGCGCCGGCCGGGTCGGCGACGGGCGTCGGGTTCAACGCCTATCCGCATCCGGACGTCCGACGCGCCCTGGTCGGCCCCGGGCGTGACGGCGGTCAAGACCGGCGCGACCTACCGGCTCGCGAGCGCCCAGCACCACAGCACGATGGAGGGCCGCGACCTGGTCGCGGGTCGGCGACGCTCGGCGAGTACACGCGAGCATCCCGACTTCGCCCAGGAGCCCGACGAGCACGTCGTCCGCGAGGCGACGCTGTACGAGGACCCCCTGCCCCAGCAGCGCCGCGACCCGGTCGACGAGGGCGGCGGCGGCGAGGGCAACGCCTGGGGCATGGCGATCAACCTCAACACCTGCATCGGCTGCAACGCCTGCGTCGTCGCCTGCCAGGCCGAGAACAACATCCCGGTCGTCGGCAAGGAGCAGGTGCTCGCGGCCGCGAGATGCACTGGATCCGGATCGACCGCTACTACGAGGGCGGACGCGGACGACCCGACCAGTCCATCTTCCAGCCGGTGCCCTGCATGCACTGCGAGAAGGCCCCGTGCGAGCTCGTCTGCCCGGTCGCGGCGACGACCCACAGCGCCGAGGGGCTCAACGAGATGACCTACAACCGCTGCGTCGGCACGCGGTACTGCTCGAACAACTGCCCGTACAAGGTCCGCCGGTTCAACTTCCTCCAGTACTCCGACGAGACGACGCCGAGCCTGAAGCTGCTGCACAACCCCGACGTGACGGTCCGCACCCGCGGCGTGATGGAGAAGTGCACCTACTGCGTCCAGCGGATCAACGCGGCGCGGATCGCCGCCGAGGAGCGAGGACCGGCGCGGTCGGCGGCGACGAGGTCGTGACCGCCTGCCAGGCGGCCTGCCCGACGCAGGCGATCGTCTTCGGCAACCTGAACGACCGCGAGCGCCGACGTCGCGAAGCCCAAGGCGAGCCCGCGGAACTACGCCCTGCTCGCCGAGCTGAACACCCGGCCGCGGACGACCTACCTGGCGAAGCTGCGCAACCCGAACCCCGAACCTGCCCGGCCACGCCGGACCCGCGGAGGGCCGACCGATGGCGAGCGAGTCGGCCCACCTCGACGCGGAAGGCCGGCGAAGTCGCGCCCGTGCTCGCGGCGCGGCCACACCTTCGGCTCGGTCACCGACAAGATCAGCGCGCTCGTGCTGACCCGGCCCTACAACTGGCGCTGGTTCCTCGGGTTCGGGATCGTCGTTCGCGCTGATGATGCTGTTCCTGGTCGGCGGTCACCTACCTGCTTCGTCACGGGGCGTCGGGATCTGGGGCATCGACGTCCCGGTCGATGTGGGGCTTCGCGATCGTCAACTTCGTCTGGTGGATCGGCATCGGCCACGCCGGGACGCTGATCTCGGCGATCCTGCTGCTGCTGCAAGCAGGAGTGGCGGACGTCGATCAACCGGTTCGCCGAGGCGATGACCCTGTTCGCCGTCGCCTGCGCCGGGCTGTTCCCGCTGCTCCACCTGGGCCGGCCGTGGGTCTTCTACTGGCTGCTTCCCGTATCCCGAACACGATGGGGCTGTGGCCGCAGTGGCGGAGCCCGCTGGTCTGGGACGTCTTCGCCGTCTCGACGTACGCGACGGTCTCGCTGCTGTTCTGGTACGTCGGCCTGATCCCCGACCTGGCGACGCTCCGCGACCGGGCGCCAGAACCGGCTCGGCGCAGATCGTCTACGGCATCCTGGCGATGGGCTGGCGCGGCTCGGCGCGGCACTGGCACCGCTACCGGACGGCCTACCTGCTGCTGGCCGGCCTGGCGACGCCGCTGGTCGTCTCGGTGCACACGGTCGTGAGCTTCGACTTCACGGTCGGCGATCGTGCCGGGCTGGCACTCGACGATCTTCCCGCCCTACTTCGTCGCCGGGGCGATCTTCTCCGGCTTCGCGATGGTGCTGACGCTGACGATCCCGCTCCGCGCGGTCTTCGGGCTCCAGGACTTCATCACCGAGCGGCACCTCGACAACATGGCCAAGGTCATGCTCGCGACCGGGCTGATCGTCGCCTACGGCTACATGATGGAAGCCTTCATGGCCTGGTACGGCGGCAACCCGTACGAGATGTACCAGATGCTGCACGAGCGGCCCGTTCGGCCCCTACGCCCACACCTACTGGCATGCTGATCCTCTGCAACTGCATCGATCCCGCAACTCCTCTGGTTCCGCTGGTTCCGGCGCAACCCGATCGCTGCTCTGGATCATCTCGATCATCGTCAACATCGGCATGTGGCTCGAGCGGTACGTGATCGTGGTCATCAGCCTGCACCGCGACTTCCTGCCGTCGTCGTGGGCGATGTACCACGGGACGTTCTGGGACTACGCGACGTTCTACGGCACGATCGGCCTGTTCGTCACGCTGCTGTTCCTGTTCATCCGGTTCCTGCCGGTGATCTCGATCGCCGAGATGCGCGAGCTCGTCCACGAGACGCAGGACGCACCGGCGAGTCGGCGGGGAGGCGCAATCATGGCAGACCATGAGCGACCACGCCCGAGGAGCCCCGCCTCTACGGCCTGATGGCCGAGTTCCTGAGCCCCGAGGCGGTCGTTCGAGGCGGCCGAGACGCGCCTACGCGCAGGGCTACCGCCGGATGGACGCCTACTCGCCGCTTCCCGGTCGACGGGCTGGCCGAGGCGATCGGCTTCCGGCGCAACCGGATCCCGCTGGTCGTGCTCATCGGCGGGATCATCGGCGGCGATCCTCGGGCTACTTCATGCAGTGGTACTCGGCGCGTGATCAACTACCCGATCAACGTCGGCGGCCGGCCGTTCCACAGCTGGCCGGCGTTCATCCCGATCACGTTCGAGATGACGGTCCTCTGCGCGGCGCTCGCGGCGGTGCTTCGGGATGCTCGGCCTGAACGGCCTGCCGCGGCCGTATCACCCGGTCTTCAACGTCCCCGGCTTCGCCCTGGCGTCGCCGGAGCCGGTTCTTCCTCTGCATCCAGGCCGACGACCCGCTGTTCGACGCGCGACGAGACCACGCAAGTTCCTCGAGGGGCTCAACCCCACGCGAAGTCACGCGGCGTCGAGCGCTGATCGATGACGATGCCCATGCGACGCCGGCTGACTCTCGCCTCGCGATCGCTGCGTCGGTGCTCCTGGCGGGCTGCCGCCACGAGATGTACGACCAGCCGCGGTACGAGCCGCAGGAGGCGAGCGACTTCTTCGCCGACGGCAAGGCCGACCGGCCGCTCCTGCCCGGCGTCGTCCCGCGGCTCGACCCGAAGGACCAGCCGCGCGACGAGCGAGTACGACCGGATCCAGGTCGGCGTGATCGACGGCAAGCCGGTCGAGGAGATCCCGTTCCCGATCGACCGCGGCCGCGCTCGAGCGGGGCCAGCGAGCGGTACGAGATCTACTGCACCCCGTGCCACGGCGACACCGGCGACGGCCGCGGCATGATCGTCCAGCGCGGGTTCTCGCCGCCGCCGCCGTTCTACGGCAAGCGGCCGACGGCCGGCAAGAGCCCGCGGCCCGTTCTACGAGGACCTCCGCGACGCGCCGGTCGGGCACTTCTTCGAGGTGATCACCAACGGCCACGGGGCCATGTATTCGTACGCCGCGCGGATCGCCGCCGGTCGACCGCTGGACGATCGCCGCCTACATCCGGGCCCTGCAACTGAGCCAGCACGCGAAGGCCGACGACCTGCCGCCGGCGACGAGCGCGCAGAAGCTGCCGAGGGAGAACCCATGAGCGTGGTCGAGGCGCCGGAACGCCCGGTTCGACCGGGCCCAGGGCCTGGCGCTCATGGCGGGCGGCGCCGGCCTGGCTCGCCTGCGCGGTCGCGGGGCTCGTCTGGCCGGCGGCGTTCTTCCCGGCGTACCTCGTGGCCTACCTCTTCTGGGTCGGCATCTCGCTCGGCTCGGTCTCGCTGCTCGCTGCTCCACCACCTGACGGGCGGCCAGTGGGGGCTGACGATCCGCCGGCCGCTCGAGGCCGGCGGCGATGACCATCCTGCCGATGGCCGTGCTCTTCGTGCCGGTGGCGCTCGGGCTGACGACGCTCTACCCCTGGGCGAACCCGGAGATCGTGGATGTCGATCCGGCGATCTTCGCACAAGCGGGCGTACCTGAACGCGACGGCGTTCCTGGTCCGCGCCGGCGCTCTACTTCGCGTACTGGGCGGCGCTGGCGATTGCGCTGCACGTCGGCGCGATCCGCCGCGACGCCGAGGGCCGGCCGACGCGGGCGAGCTGGCTGCCGAGGATCAGCGGGCCCGGCCTGGCCTTCCTGTTCCTGACCGGGACGTTCGCGGCGATCGACTGGGGGATGTCGCTCGAGCCGGCGTGGTACTCGACGATCTACGGGCCGATGGTGATCGTCGGCTGGGGCCTGCTCGACGTTCGCCTCGATGATCATCGCTGGCCTACCTGCTCGGCCGCGTCTCGCCCGAGTATCGCGAGGCCGCGACGCCCGCCGCGGCTCCACGACCTCGGCAACCTGATGCTGGCGTTCGTCATGCTCTGGGCCTACATGGCGTTCTCGCAGTTCCTGATCATCTGGGCGGGCAACCTGGCCGAGGAGATCCCCTGGTATCTCCGGCGGACGCGGGGCGGCTGGCAGTAGGTCGCGCCTGGCGCTGATCGTGTTCCACTTCTTCGTGCCGTTCTTCGTCCTGTTCTTCCGCGAGAACAAGCGGAACGTCGAGCGGCTGATGGTCGTCGCCGGCGCTTGTGATCGCGATGCACCTCGTCGACCTGGCCTGGCTGGTGCTCCCGGCCGGCCCGGCGCGGTACGGGCACGACGTGGCCGCGATCCCCTGGGGCGCAGTGGCCTTGATCCCGGTGGCGTTCGTCGGGCTCGGCGGCATCTCGGCGTGGACGCTTCCTCTGGCACCTGAGGCGCCGGCCGCTCGTCCCCGGCGAGCTCATCCTCTCCCCGCCGGACCACGAGGTGGATCCCCGAACATGAGCGACAGCCACCCGCAAGGCTATCTCGCCGCCCGACGCCGAGCCCGGCCACGAGCCGACCGAGATCACCGTCCGCACGATCTTCGGTCTTCGGCGCGGTCCTCGTCGCGATCGCGGCCGGTGCCATGATCCTGCTCGCGGGGATGATGCGCTCGTTCTCGACCGACGAGAAGGCGCGAGGGGACGACCGCGGCCGGAGCTCGTCACGGACCGCCCGGGCGACTTCCCCACGCCGCGGCTCCAGCACCAACACGACCCAGCGACATGGTCGAGTACCGCAGCGGGAGGACGCCTCGCTCAAGAGCTACGGCTGGGCCGACCGCAAGGCGGGCATCGCGCAGATCCCGATCGACGCGGCGATGGATCTGATCGCGAAGAACGGCCTGCCCAGGGTCAAGGCTCCGGAGCCGCCGAAGCCGGCCGAGTCGAAACCGGCCGCAGAACCCAAGCCCGCCGCCAACGAGCCGGCCAGGAAGGAATGATGCGAGTCTTCCCGACGATCCTGGCCCTCGCGACCGCGGCGCTCGCCGCCCTGCCGGTCCGGCCGCGCGCGGACGACCCGCCGGGGACGACGCTCAGCCGCGTCGGCTTCGACCAGAACCTCGACTCCCAGCTCCCGCTCGACGCTGACGCTTCCGCGACGAGACGGGCCGGCCGGTGCGCCTCGGCGACTACTTCGGCCAAAGCCGGTGATCGTCACCCTGGTCTACTACCGCTGCCCGATGCTCTGCGGCGAGGAGCTCAAGGGCCTGGCGCGGAGCCTCAAGCCGCTCTCGATGACCGTCGGCGACCAGTTCGACATCGTCACGGTCAGCATCGACCCGGACGAGACGCCCGAGCTGGCCGCGGGCGAAGAAGGCGACGATCCTCGACTACTACGGCCGGCCCGAGGGCGGCGAAGGGCTGGCACTTCCTGACCGGCGACGCAGCCGGCGATCGACGCCGCTGGCGAAGGCGGTCGGCTTCCGCTACGCGTACAACGCCGAGTCGAAGCAGTACGCCCACGCCGCGGGCCTGGCGATCGCTGACGCCCGACGGGCCGGATCTCGCGCTACTTCTACGGCATCGACTATCCCGCCGAAGGACCTCCAGTTCGGCCTGATCGAGTCGTCGGCGGGCAAGATCGGCTCGCCGATCGCGCAGGCTGCTGCTGCTTCTGCTACGACTACGACCCGACGACCGGCAAGTACACGCTGGCGATCGTGCAACATCCTCCGCGTCCTCGGCACGGCGACGGCGCTCGGCGCTGGCCGGCTACGTCGTCGCGATGCTCCGGCGCGACCGCCGGCTCGACCGCGGCGGGCCGGCCTCGCCGCACCCCGAACCGTCGGCCAGACTAGCGAACGCGACCATGTGGAACTTCCCGCTCTTCCCCGAGCAGGCCTCGACCAACGCGGACCGGGTCGATCTGCGTCTTCTTCGTCGAGCTGGCGGTCGTCCTCTTCTTCACGTTCTTCATCTGCTTCCTGATCCTCTTCTTCGCCGTCCGCTACCGCCGCGGCTCGCGGGTCGACCGGTCGAACCCGCCGCTGACGAGCCACACGATCGAGGCGATCTGGATCGGCGTCCCGCTCCTGCTCGCGATGGGGATGTTCTTCGGCGGGGCCGATGGTCTTCTTCGACCTGTTCAGCCCGCCCAAGGACGCGTTCCGGGTCTACGTCGTCGGCAAGCAGTGGATGTGGAAGCTCCAGCACCCGGAGGGCAAGCGCGAGATCAACGAGCTGCACGTGCCCGGTCGGCCGGCCGGTGCGTGCTGCTGATGATCTCGCAGGACGTGATCCACAGCTTCTACGTGCCCGCCTTCCGCATCAAGCAGGACGTCCTGCCCGGCCGGTACACGATCGCTCTGGTTCCGGCCGACGAGGCCGGGGCGGTATCACCTGTTCTGCGCCGAGTATTGCGGCACGGAGCACTCGGGGATGGTCGGCTGGGTCGACGTGATGGAGCCGTCGGACTACGAGCGCTGGCTGACGGAGGGCGACGCAGGACGCAGCCCTCGATGGCGCGGCAGGGCCGCGAGCTGTTCGTCCAGCACCACTGCGCCGGCTGCCACGGCGACTCGGCGACGGTGAAGGCCCCGCGGCTCGAGGGGGTCTACGGCCGGCCCGTGCCGATCATGCGGGGCAAGGGCCAGGCGCCCGAGTTCGTCACCGCCGACGACCGCTACATCCGCGACTCGATCCTGCTGCCCAACTCGCAGGTCGTCGCCGGCTACGAGCCGGTCATGCCGTCGTTCGCCGGGCAGATCGCCGAGGACGACCTGCTGAAGATCATCGCCTACATCCACTCGATCGGGCCGAAGGGGACGGAGGACGACGGGACCATGACGCCCGCGACGGGCGCGACGACTACCTCGACGCCAGCTACACGCTCAAGTCGTGGCTGCTGACGACCGACCACAAGCGGATCGGCGCTGCTCTACATGGCCTCGATCACGTTCTTCTTCTTCGTCGGCGGCGCCGCGGCGACGCTGATGCGGCTGGAGCTGATGACGCCCGCGCGGCGACCTGCTCGCATCGCCCGACGCCTACAACCGGCTGTTCACGATGCACGGCGTCGTGATGGTCTTCTTCTTCCTGATCCCGTCGATCCCGGCGGTGCTCGGCAACTTCCTGCTGCCGCTGATGATCGGCGCCCGCGACCTGGCCTTCCCGCGGCTCAACCTGCTGAGCTGGTACATCTACATGCTCGGCGGCGCTCATCGCCCTCTGGATCCTCGTCTTCGGCGGCGTCGACACCGGCTGGACCTTCTACACGCCGTTCAGCACGATGTTCTCGAACACGCTCGTCGTGCCGGCGGCGATCGGCGTGTTCATCACCGGCTTCTCGTCGATCCTGACCGGCCTGAACTTCATCGTCACCGTCCACACGATGCGCGCGCCCGGGCATGACCTGGTTCCGCCTGCCGCTGTTCGTCTGGTCGCACTACGCGACCAGCCTGATCATGGTGCTCGGGACGCCGGTGCTGGCGATCACGGTCGCTGCTGCTCGCGGTCGAGCGGCTGTTCCACGTCGGCATCTTCGACCCGGCGCTCGGCGGCGACCCGATCCTGTTCCAGCACCTGTTCTGGTTCTACTCGCACCCGGCCGTCTACATCATGATCCTGCCGGCGATGGGCGTGGTCAGCGAGATCATCCCGTGCTTCTGCGCGGCGGCCGATCTTCGGCTACAAGTTCATCGCCGTGCGCGAGCATGGCGATCGCCGTCCTCGGCTTCCTGGTCTGGGGCCACCACATGTTCGTGAGCGGCCAGTCGATGTACGCCGGGATGGTCTTCTCGCTCCTCAGCTTCCTCGTCGCGATCCCGTCGGCGATCAAGGTCTTCAACTGGACGGCGACGCTGTACAAGGGCTCGATCCGGTTCGACACGCCGATGCTCTACGCGCTCGGCTTCATCGGCCTGTTCACGATCGGCGGCCTGACCGGCCTGTTGCTCGCGTCGCTCGGCGTCGACGTCCACGTCCACGACACCTACTTCGTCGTCGCCCACTTCCACTACATCATGGTCGGCGGCACGGTGATGGCCTACCTCGGCGGCATCCACTTCTGGTGGCCGAAGATGACCGGCCGGATGTACCCCGAGCTCTGGGGCAAGCTCTCGGCCCTGATGGTCTTCGTCGGCTTCAACCTGACGTTCTTCCCGCAGTTCGTCCTCGGCTACCTGGGCATGCCGCGGCGCTACCACGAGTATCCGCCCGAGTTCCAGGTGCTGAACGTGATGTCGACGGCCGGGGCGTCGATCCTCGCGGTCGGCTACGTCCTGCCGCTGGTCTACCTGCTGCTGTCGCTCAAGTACGGCCCGAGCGCCGGGCCCGAACCCGTGGCGGGCGACCGGGCCTGGAGTGGCAGACCTCCTCGCCGCCGCCGGTCGAGAACTTCGACGCGCGCCGGTCGTCGTCACCGACGGCCGCCCTACGACTATCACCCCGAGCCGGCGGAGGCCCGCTGATGCACGCGACCGCAGGTCGGGCGACACGCTGCTCCTCGCACCAGTTCGACGACCTCGACCAGCAGCAGCACGAGCTCGACCCTGGGCATGTGGGCCTTCCTGGCCACCGAGGTCATGTTCTTCGGCGGCCTCTTCACCGCCTACACCGTCTACCGGATCGCTCTACCACGACGCGTTCGCCGCGGCGAGCCGGCACCTCAACGTCTGGGTCGGCGTCGTCAACACGGCCGTCCTGCTCTGACCAGCAGCCTGACGATGGCCCTGGCCGTCCACGCGGCGCAGACCCGGCGGCACGGCCTGGGTCGTCCGCTACCTGCTGGCGACCATGGTCCTCGGGGCCGTCTTCCTCGGGATCAAGGGCTGGGAGTGGACGACCGACTACGACGAGCACCTGGTCCCGGGCATCAACTTCGACTGGGCCTATGCCCAGTCGCACGAGGGCAAGCACGACGAGACCGGCCGGGCCCGCCGCCGCACGCCGGTCGAGCGGCGACGGACCGCAGCTCCGGCCCGGCGAGCCGACGTCTCGGCGACGTCCGAGGCCGGCAAGGCCGAGATGTTCTTCGTCCTCTACTTCTTCATGACCGGCCTGCACGCCATCCACATGATCATCGGCCTCGTCCTGGTCGGCATCATCGCGTACCTGGCCCACCGCGACTGGTTCTCGGGCGGCGGCGAGACGCAGATCGAGGTGATCGGGCCTCTACTGGCACTTCGTCGACATCGTCTGGGTGTTCCTCTATCCCCTGCTCTACCTGATCGAGGTGCGGCCATGAGCGAGAGCGCCCACCACGTCGTCCCGCTCCGGACGTACCTGATCGTCTTCGTCGAGCCTGATGGGCCTGCTCGTCGCGACGGTCGTCGGCGCCTACATGCCGCTCGGGCCGCTCCACCTGCCGGTCGCGCTGGTGATCGCGGCGGCCAAGGCCGTGCTGATCATCCTGTTCTTCATGCACGTCCGCTACAGCGACAAGCTGACCTGGGTCTTCTCGACCGCCGCGTTCTTCTGGCTCGTGATCCTGCTCGTCTTCAGCCTGACCGACTACTTCACGCGGGGCTGGCTGGACATCTACGGCAAGTGAGGCGACTGAGGTCTGGCCATCGCGGCCACTCGTCGGCGACGATGCGGCCGTCCGGCCCGTCGTCCCGAGCCGCGGAGGCCCCATGCGCATCGCGACCCTCTCCCTCGTCCTCGGCATCGCCTCGGCCTCCGTCGCCCAGGAGGCGAGGCCCGCGCCGCGAAGCCGAACGTCCTGTTCATCGCCTCGGACGACCTGAACACCGACGCTCGGCTGCTACGGCCACCCGACTGCGTCAAGACGCCGAACATCGACCGGCTGGCGCGGCGGGGCGTGCGGTTCGAGCGGGCCTACTGCCAGTTCCCGCTCTGCAACCCGAGCCGGTCGTCGTTCCTGACGGGCCTGCGGCCGGACACGCACGAGGGTGCTCGACAACGCGGTCAAGTTCCGCGACGTCGACCCGAGCATCGTCACCCTGCCGCAACTGTTCCGGAAGAACGGCTACTTCGTCGCCCGGGTCGGCAAGCTCTACCACTACGGCGTCCCGGGCCAGATCGGCACCAGCGGGCTCGACGACCCGCAGTCGTGGGACAAGGTCGTCAACCCGAGGGGCCGCGACAAGGACGACGAGCCGAAGATCTTCAGCCTCAAGCCCCGGAGCCGCGGCTTCGGCGCCACGCTGAGCTGGCTCGCCGCCGACGGCACCGACGACGGAACAGACCGACGGCAAGGGGGCCACGGCCGCGATCAAGCTGCTCGAGGAGCACAAGGACGGCCCGTTCTTCCTGGCCGTCGGCTTCTACCGGCCGCACACGCCCTACGTCGCCCCGAAGAAGTACTTCGACCTGTATCCGCTCGACCGGATCCTGACCGCCCAGTAGCCCGGCCGACGACCGCGACGACATCCCGCCCGCGGCCCTGACCAATCGCGCCCGAAGAACGGGATCGATGACCGACGACCCAGCGGCGCGAGGCGATCCAGGCCTACGACGCCTCGGTCACGTTCATGGACGCCCAGGTCGGCCGGCTGCTCGACGCGCTCGACCGCCTCAAGCTCGCCGACCACACGATCGTCGTCTTCCTCAGCGACCACGGCTACCACCTCGGCGAGCACGGGCTCTGGCAGAAGATGAGCCTGTTCGAGGAGTCGGCGCGCGTCCCGCTGATCGTCGCCGCGCCCGGGCACAAGGGCGACCGGGCGGTCGTCTCCGCCTGGCCGAGCTGGTCGACGTCTATCCGACCCTCGCCGAACTCTGCGGCCTGACCCCGCCCGCGAACCTCGACGGCCGGAGCCTCGTCCCCCTGCTCGACGACCCCGAGCAGCCGTGGAAGAACGCCGCCTTCACGCAGGTCACCCGCGGCCAGCGCGAGAATCAGTTCCAGGGCCGGTCGATCCGCACCGAGCGGTTCCGCTACACCGAGTGGGACGACGGCCGCCGCGGCGTCGAGCTCTACGACCACCAGCTCGACCAGGGCGAGTTCCGCAACCTCGCGAATGACCCCGAATTTGCAGATGATATCGCGCCCTTGCGAGCCCTGCTCCGCCAGGGCCGGCCCGGCGACTCGCGGACCCAGCCGGCGCCCACCCAGACCCAATGAGACCCGCCATGACCTGGATCGCCCCCCTGCTCGGCTCGACGCTCCTCGGATTCGCCGGCCCGTCCTCGCCCGCCCCCGACGCCCCGATGTGGGTCTTCGTCGGCACGTACACCGGGGGCAAGAGCAAGGGAATCTACCGGCTCGAGCTCGACCCGACGTCCGGCAAGCTCGGCGAGCCCGAGCTCGCGGCCGAGTCCGAAAACCCCTCGTTCCTGGCGGTCCACCCCTCGCGCCGGTTCCTCTACGCCGTCAACGAGGTCGGCCAGTTCGAGGGCAAGCCCGGCGGCGGCGTGACGTCGTTCGCGCTCGATGCGAAGGCCGGCTCGCTGGCGAAGCTCAATGCCGAGTCGACCGTCGGCGGCGGGCCGTGTCACCTGAGCGTCGATCACGACGGGCAAGAACGCTGCTCGTGGCCAACTACGGCGGCGGCAGCGTGGCCGCCTTCCCGATCGGGGACGACGGCAGGATCGCGAAGGCGACCACCTTCATCCAGCACGAGGGCTCGAGCGCGAACAAGGCCCGGCAGTCGGAGCCGCACGCCCACTCGATCAACGTCGACGCGGCCAACCGCTTCGCCGTCGCCGCCGACCTCGGGCTCGACAAGCTCTTCGTCTACCAGCTCGATCCGGCCCGGGCCGTGCTCACGCCGAACGAGCCGCCGTTCGCCGCGGTGCCGCCCGGCTCGGGCCCGCGGCACTTCGCGTTCCACCCCGACGGCAAGCACGCCTACGTCATCAACGAGCTGGCCTCGACGGTCGACCGCCTTCGACTACGACGCCGAGCGGGGAGTCCTGACCGAGGTCCAGACGATCTCGCACGCTGCCCGAAGGGCTTCACCGGGACGAGCTACACGGCCGAGGTGCAGGTCCATCCGTCGGGCAAGTTCGTCTACGGCTCGAACCGGGGCGACGACAGCATCGCGGTCTTCACGGTCGACCCGGGTAACGGGCTGCTCACGCTGATCGAGCATCGAGTCGACCGGCGGGAAGACGCCGCGGAACTTCGGCATCGACCCGTCGGGCCGCTACCTGCTCGCGGCCAACCAGGATTCGGACACCGTCGTCGTCTTCCGGATCGACCCGATGACCGGCGAGCTGACGCCGACCGGCCAGAAGGTCGAGGTCCCCAAGCCGGTCTGCGTGAAGTTCGTGCCGAAGGGGGAGTGACGCCATGCGCCCGAGGCTCGTCCGCCTTCCCCAAGTGCTACATCGACCGGATCGCCGGCGACCGCTCGATGTCGGTCTTCGACTGGATCGCGATGGCCCGCGACCTCGACGCCGACGGCCTGGAGATGTACGAGGGCTTCTTCGAGAGCCTGGACGACGCCTACATCCACAAGGTCGGCGAGGCGATCCGCGCCGCCGGCTTCGCGATGCCGATGCTCTGCTGCTCGCCCGACTTCACCGACCCCGACCCCGAGGCGCGGAAGCGGGCGGTCGAGCGGCAGGCGAAGATGGTCGTGGTCGCGCACCGGCTGGGCGGACCGGGGACCGTCTGCCGGGTGCTGTCGGGGCAGAGGCGGCCGGGCGTCGGGCGGCGGCAGGGGATCGCCTGGGTCGTCTCGTGCATCGAGAAGGTCCTGCCCGTGGCCCGCGAGCACGGCGTGATCCTCGGACTGGAGAACCACTACAAGGACAGCTTCTGGACCGAGCCCGAGTTCGCCCAGAAGGCCGACGTCTTCCTCGAGCTCCTCGCCGACATCCCCGAGCGCGCGCTACTTCGGCGTCCAGTACGACCCGTCCAACGCGATCGTCGCCGGCGACGACCCGATCGCCCTGCTCGAGGCCGTGGCCGACCGCGTCGTGAGCATGCACGCCAGCGACCGCTACCTCGCCGAGGGGGCGACGCTGGAGGATCTGCGGCAGGCCGACGGCACGATCGGCTACTCGCCCAACCTCAAGCACGGCGTCACCGGCGAGGGGCTGAACGACTACGACGCGATCTTCCGCATCCTGGCCGCAGCACGGCTATCGACGGCTGGATCAGCATCGAGGACGGCATGAACGGGATGGACGAGATGGCGCGGTCGCTGGCGTTCCTGCGGGCGAAGGTCGCCGAGCACTTCCCGGCGTGATCCTTGGTCGGTCTTCGTAGGGTCCGCACAGCGGACCGTACGGGATCACGCCAGCAGCTTCTTCACGACCTTCCCGCTGACGTCGGTCAGCCGGAAGTCGCGGCCCTGGAAGCGATAGGTCAGCCGCGTGTGGTCGAAGCCGAGCAGGTGCAGGATCGTGGCGTGCAGGTCGTGGACGTGGACCCGGTCCTCGACGGCGTTGAAGCCGAGGTCGTCGGTCTCGCCGAGCGTGATGCCCGGCTTGATGCCGCCGCCGGCCAGCCACATCGTGAAGGCGTTGGGGTGATGGTCGCGGCCGTCGTTGCCGCCCTGGACCATCGGCGTGCGGCCGAACTCGCCGCCCCAGATGACCAGCGTGTCGTCGAGCAGCCCGCGCTGCTTGAGGTCCTTGACGAGCGCGGCGCTGGCCTGGTCGGTGTTCGTCGCAGTTCTTCTTCAGGTCGCTCGACGAGGTTGCCGTGCTGGTCCCAGGCCTCGTGGAAGATCTGCACGAAGCGGACGCCCCGCTCGACCAGCCGCCGGGCCAGCAGGCAGTTGTTGGCGAACGACGGCTTGCCCGGCTCGGCGCCGTACATCTCGAGGACGTGCTTCGGCTCCTTCGCGAGGTCCATCACCTCCGGGGCGCTCGCCTGCATCCGGTAGGCCATCTCGAACGAGTTGATCCGCGTGGCGATCTCCGGGTCGCCGACGGCGTCGAGCCGCATCTGGTTCAGGCCGCCGATGGCGTCGAGCGAGTCGCGCTGGAGCTCGGCGTCGACGCCCGCGCGGGTTCGAGAGATAGAGGACCGGGTCGCCGCCGGTGCGGAACGGGACGCCCTGGTAGACGGTCGGCAGGAAGCCGCTGCCCCAGTTCGAGTTGCCGCCGCTGGGCCCCTTCTTGCCGGTGCTGAAGACGACGAAGCCGGGCAGGTCCTCGCGACTCGCTGCCCAGGCCGTAGGTCGCCCACGCGCCCGAGGCTCGGCCGGCCGAACTGCTGCGAGCCGGTGTTCATCAGGATCTGGGCCGGGGCGTGGTTGAAGGCGTCGGTGACCATCGACTTGACGATGGCGATGTCGTCGACGACCTCGGCCAGGTGCGGCAGCAGCTCCGACAGCTCCGCCCCGCACTGGCCGTGCTTGGCGAACTTGAACTTCGGCCCGAGCAGCTTCGAGTTCGGGTTGATGAACGCGGCGCGGTAGCCCTTGAGCAGCTCGGGCGGCGGCAGCGTGCCGTCGAACTTCGCCAGCTGCGGCTTGTTGTCGAACAGCTCGAGGTGGCTCGGCGCGCCGGCCATGAACAGGAAGATGACCCGCTTGGCCTTGGGCGCGAAGTGCGGCGCCTTCGGCGGCGAGCGGGTTGACCGCGGCGGCATCGGCGGCGCAGGCCGTCGCCGCCCAGCAGCTGGCCGACGCCGCGATCGCGCCGAGGCCGACGCCGCATTGCTGGAAGAACCAGCGGCGGGCCAGAGCTTCGGGTCGGCGTTCGGTAGCGGTGCGCCTGGCAGTTCATGGAGGCTCCTGAGTCGCATTCGATCGGCGATGCCGAGGCGTCCGCATCGTCGTCATTCCTTCGTGATCGTCTCGTCGAGGTTCAGCAGCACCCGCGACACGGCCGTCCACGCGGCCAGCTGCGCGGGCGTCGCGCCCGTCGGCAAGGTCGGCGGCTTCGCTCGGGTCGCCGGCGGCGAGCTCCCAGGGCTTCGCACCCGGCCGTCGGCGAACCGCTCGGTCTGCGTCTTCGAGCAGCTCGAGCAGCACGTCGCGCTTCGGCTCGCGTCGGCGTCCGCGCCACGCAGCGGCGGAAGGCGTACGCCAGCCGCGTCGGCGTCGGTTCGCCGCCCTCCGTCGAGCGTCCGCAGCGCCAGCGCCCGGGCACACTCGAGGAAGACCGGCTCGTTGAGCGTCGTCAGCGCCTGCAAGCGGCGTGTTCGACCGCGCCCGGCGGACGCAGGCGAAGTCGCCGTTCGGGCGCGTCGAACGTCTGCGAGCACCGGGTACGGCACCGAGCGGAAGCGGAAGGTGTAGAGCGGCGCGGCGGTAGCGGTCCGGGCCGGTCGTCCTCGTTCCAGGGCTTCGGGCCGTAGCTGGCCGGCGGCTGGAACAGGAAGTCGGGCGCGGGCGGGTAGACGCTCGGGCCGCCGACCTTCGGGTTCGAGCAGGCCGCTCGCCGCCAGCGCGATGTCGCGGACGATCTCGGCCTCGACCCGGAACCGCGGGCCGCGGGCGAGCAGGCGGTTGTACGGGTCGCGGCGCATGCAGCTCGGGCGTGACCCGCGACGACTGCCGGTAGGTCGCCGACGTCGACGATCAGCCGGTGCAGCGCCTTGAGGCTCCAGCCGCGGTCCATGAACTCGACGGCCAGCCAGTCGAGCAGCTCGGGATGCGACGGCGGCTCGCCCTGCGTGCCGAGGTCCTCGCTCGTGCTGACCAGGCCGGTGCCGAAGTACGCCTGCCAGACGCGGTTGACGAACGACCCGCGCCGTCGTCGGCGACTCGCGGTCGACCAGCCAGCGGGCGAACGTCAGCCGGTTCGGCGGCGGCGTCCGGCGGGCAGCGGGTGCAGGAACGCCGGCACGCCCGGGCTCGACCGGCTTGGCCGGCTTGAGGAAGTCGCCGCGCTTGAGCACGTGCGTCGTGCCGCGGCGTCGTCGCGGGCTGTCGAGCACCAGCTGCGTCGCGCCCCTCGGGATGCTGCTTCCAGAGCGCCTCGATCCGGTCGTTGGCCTCCTTCCACTCGGGCACCGTCGTCCGCCAGTAGCCGAAGACGGCGGCGACCTGCGCCGGCGTCCGCCGCTCGGCGCGGGATCGCCAGGATCGTCGCGGACCGCGCTTCGGCAGCGGGTCGGCCTCGGCGTTCGGGCGTCGTCGGTGACCGAGAGGCGGAACCGGCCGAGGTTGTTGTTCTGGTTGTCGTCGCTGTTCCAGCCGCCGTGGTTCTGCTCGAGGTGGAACGTCAGCATCGTGCCCGCCGGGAAGCGCGATCGGCTTCTCGGCGACGAAGACCGCCTTGCGCGGCTGGTTGCGGCGGCCGGGGCCGGCGTCGATGCCCCAGGCCGTCTCGTCCTTGCCGTCGATGGCGAACGCGACCGGCCCGGTGACCCGCTTCTTGCCGCTCTTGTCGTCGAAGATCGGCTCGAGCGGCGTCTCGGGCGGTTCGACGTCGGCCGTCGCCGTGACGAACTTCACCGCGCTCGTCTTCTCCGGCTCGTCGGCGGGCGCGGCCTCGACCCCGAACTCGGTCAGCGCGCCGGTCCCCTTGATCGACCGGCCGGGCCCGCCGAGCGGCAGGTTCGGGTCGTTGAGCAGCTCGAGCCGGAACGCCGGTGATCGTCGGTCAGGTCGGTCTTGACCGTCAACTTGACCGTGTGCTTCGTCGGGGCGTAGCCCTGCGCGAGGAACGAGCCGTCCTCCATCGGCAGATACTTCTGGCCGCCGGTCGAGATGTCGTCGACCTCGGGCCGGACGACGACCCACTCGGGCTGATCGCCCGCGACCTGCTTCTCCCACGCCGCCATCCGCTCCCGCCAGTCGGGCGTGCGGTGCTGCAGGTCGTCCTCGATCTCGCGGATCTGCCGCGAAGATCTCGGCCCGCTTCATCTGCTCGTCGGGCGTGTAGACGGCGACGTTCGGCCTCGTGGTCGTTGTTGAGGAAGGCGAACATCCGGTAATACTCTTCCTGCGTGAGCGGGTCGTACTTGTGGTTGTGGCACTGGGCGCACTGGATGGTCAGGCCGAGGACGCCCTTGCCGATGGCGTCCATGCGGTCGAACATCGCCTCCATGCGGAACTGCTCGGGATCGACGCCGCCTTCCTCGTTGATCATCGAGTTGCGCAGGAAGCCGGTGGCGACGACCTGGTCCTGCGTCGGCGTTCGGGCAGCAGGTCGCCGGCGATCTGCTCGATGACGAACTGGTCGTAGGGCAGGTCGCGGTTGAGGGCGTTGATGACCCAGTCGCGGTAGAACCAGACGTGCCGCGGCTTGTCCTTCTCGTAGCCGTCGCGAGTCGGCGTAGCGGGCGGCGTCGAGCCAGATGCCGGCCCCAGCGCTCGCCGTAGTGCGGCGAGGCCAGCAGGCGGTCGACCAGCCTTCTCGTAGGCGTCCGGCGGCGTTGTCGGCGAGGAAGGCGTCGACCTCCTCGAGCGTCGGCGGCAGGCCGATCAGGTCGAGGCTGAGCCGGCGGAGCAGCGTGACCCGGTCGGCCTCGGGCGAGGGCGTCAGCCCCTCCGTCTCGAGCCGGGCGAGGACGAAGCGGTCGATCGGGTTGCGGCACCCAGTCGGGTCGCTTGACCGCGGGCAGCGGCGGGCCGCTTCGGCGGCGACGAACGCCCAGTGCTGCCGGTAGCTGCCGCCCTCGCGCGATCCACGGCGTTGAGCTTGGCGACCTCGGCCGGCGTGAGCGTCTTGCCGCTGCTTCGCCGGGCGGCATCACGCTCGTCGGGGTCGGTCGACGGTGATCCGCGCGACAAGCTCGCTCTCGTCCGGCTTGCCGGGGACGATCGCCGGCTCGCCCGACTGCCGCCGGCGCCGTGGCGCCCTCGGCGCGTGTCGAGCCGCAGCTCCGCCTTGCGCTGGCCGGCGTCGGGGCCGTGGCACGCGAAGCACTTGTCCGCGAGGATCGGCCGGATGTCGCGGGTGAAGTCGACGGCACCCTTCGACGGGCCCGATCCCGCCACATCGGCGTCGGCGGCCCGGGCGTAGCGGCTCGCGAGCAGCGAGGCGGAGAGGACGCCGAGCAGGAACATCAGCCGACGGCGGGGTCGTCGCGTCGTGGCGCTCATGAGGGTGCGGCCTCGGGCGGGGATGTCGGACGGCGGGCGAGGTCGGCGGGTCGGCGGCCGGCCCCGCGCTCTCGCGGGACCTCGCGGGGCGCGGCCTCGATCGTCCCATTATCACCACAAACCACCCGACCGGGCCAGCCCCCCGCCGTCAGGCCGCCGTCGGGTGACCCCACACGAGCCGCTGCGGCCGCTTCACGACCCGCATGACCGCCCAGCCGACGAACAGGGCGAGCAGGATCGCCCCGACGGCGATCGTCCCGTTCGTGCCGAGGAGGTTGGCGACGAACAGCAGGAGCCGCTTCGCCCCGGCGTTCCGGCCGTGGACCCGGGCCTCATCGCCCTGCTCGGTGCCGACGGCCGCCATGTAGACCAGGCCCCAGAGCACGCCGACGATCGCCCCGAGGATGATCGGCGGCATCACCGGCCTCGCCGACGCTGATGTCCTCGCTCCGCTCCTCCGCCGGCAGCCCGGCCCGCTCGACCGCCGCGCGGGCGATGTCGGGGCCGTGGACGCCCTGGGGGACGGAGAACTCGATGGCCCCGGGGCTGCCGGTCGACTCGTGGATGAACTTCACGCCGGTGTGGCCGGGCGCGACCTCGACCCGCTTCAGGCTCGCCAGCGGCACGACCTGTGCGCCGGCGATGCCCGACGGGTCCTGGCCCTTCGACAGGGCGTCGGCCAGGGCGGGCACCTCCTGCTTGACCTTGTCGCCCTTCACCTCGATCCGGTGCAGGGCGTCGCCGGTCATGACGAGGATCGCCCCCTTCTTCTCGCCGACCGTGTGCCAGACTCGCGTCTCCATGGCGTCCTTCTCGCTCCGAAGGTTAGAGGGTTGTCCCCGGTCATGGGGAATGTTGTGCTCGCTTGCACGCATAAGTTCTCGCACAGATCCGCCCGCGTCGCAAGTCAATCCGCCCCGTCCGGCAAAGGCTCGTAGATCTCGGGCGTGCGGCTCGCGAGGATCGGGAACAGGCCGTCGCGGGCATGCTCCAGGAAATGGGGCGCGGCGCGGTGGGCGTCGAGCGCGGCCTGGTCATCGTACTGCTCGTAGATGAAGAACTTTTGAGGATCGGAGGGAGACTTGTGGACCAGGTACATCCGGCATCCGGGCTCGGCACGGGTGGCCTTCGTGAGCGCCCGGAAGTGCTCGACGGCCGTGGCTTCCTGTCCCGGCTGGATGAGGTACGTGACGGCGACGCAGATCATGGGCGAACCTCTCTGGACGCGGGTTGACGCCTCCCCTCGTTCCGCCGCTCTGCGGCGGAATGCCTCCCCGGCCGCTCCGCGGCCATTCCCGCCCGGACGACGCAGAGCGTCGGAACACGGCATTCCCACGCGGAGCGTGGGAACGAGGGCGGTCGGCAGCCCTCATCCTAGAAGCCGCCCCGCCTTCGGGATAGACTCTGGGTCGACCCTTCGAAGGACCGCGCCATGCACCATGCGTTCCTCCTCCTACTCGCCCTCGCGGCGCCCGGCCTCGACGAGCCCGCCCGGCACCAGGGCACCTGGTCCGTCGTCTCCCAGGTCCGCGACGGCAAGGAAGGCCCGCCCGACGTCGTCGCCTCGATCCGCCGGGTCGTCGAGGGCGACCACGTCACCTGGACCCGCGACGGCAAGGCCTTCGCCGGGACGAGGGTCGAGTACGACGCCTCGAAGACGCCCCACGCCCTCGACCTGATCCCCGACGGCGGGCCGAATCGGGACAAGCATATCCTCGGCATCTACAAGCTGGAAGGCGACGAGCTGACGATCTGCGTGGCCGACGTGGGCGAGCCGAGGCCTACGGAATTCGAGGCGGCGGCGGGGAGCAAGAGGACGCTTCAGAAGTTCCGGCGGATCGCGGCTCCGGGCAAGGCCGAGGACCTCAAGCTCCTCGAGCGGGCCCGGCTCCAGGGGTCGTGGAACCTGACCTCGCAGGAGAGGGACGGGAAGCCGATCAGGCGGCCCGTGGCGATGGCGATGCTGTTCGCGGGCGATCGGAGGATCTGGGTGATCGGAGGGGAACAGGATATCAACGGGTGGTCCCGCGTCGAGATCGACCCGATCCGGACTCCCGCCGCGATGGATATGGTCTTTGACAGCGGCCCGACGCGGGGAAACGATACCCGGGGATCTATCGCCTCGAGGGCGACCGGCTGACGATTTGCCTCGGTGTGCCCGACGATCCCCGCCCGGTGGCCTTCGAGACGAAGGCCGGGAGCAGGCAGATGCTGTACGTCCTCCTCCGGGCCGATCGCTGATCGCCTCGAACGCCTCATCCAGGGCCTTGCCATGACGCGACTCACTCGCACGATCGTGCTGACGGCCATCCTGCTCGGCCCGTCCTCCGGCCGCTCCGGCGAGGTCAGGCTCAACGGCCACACCTTCACGCTCCCCGACGGCTTCACCATCGAGCTGGTCGCCGGGCCGCCGCTGGTCGACCGGCCGATCGTCGCCGACTTCGACGAGCAGGGCCGGCTCTACGTCGCCGACTCGTCGGGCTCGAACGACAACGTCGAAGATGCAGCTCGAGAAGAAGCCGCACCGGATCGTCCGGCTCGAGGACACCGACGGCGACGGCAAGTTCGACAGGCGGACCGTCTTCGCCGACCGGATGATGTTCCCCGAGGGGACGATGTGGTTCGACGGCTCGCTCTACGTCGCGGCGCCGCCGAGCATCTGGAAGCTGACCGACACCGACGGCGACGGCGTGGCCGACCGCCGCGAGGAGTGGTTCCAGGGCAAGACGCTCACCGGCTGCGCCAACGACCTGCACGGCCCCTATCTCGGCCCCGACGGCTGGATCTACTGGTGCAAGGGGGCCTTCGCCGAGCAGACCTACGAGCGGCCCGGCAAGCCGCCGTTCGTCACCCGCGCCGCGCACATCTTCCGGTGCCGGCCCGACGGCACCGGCGATCGAGCCGGTCATGACCGGCGGCATGGACAACCCGGTCGACGTCGTCTTCACGCCCGGCGGCGAGCGGATCTTCACGACGACGTTCCTCCAGCACCCCGGCGGCGGCCAGCCGCGACGGCCTGATCCACGCCGTCTACGGCGGCGTCTACGGCAAGGTCCACGACGTCCTCGACGGCCACACCCGGACCGGCCCCGACCTGATGCCCGTGCTGACCCACCTCGGCCCCGCCGCCCCGTGCGGGCTGCACGCGCTACGAGTCGGACGTCTTCGGCCCGGACTATCGACGACAACCTCTTCGCCTGCCATGTTCAACCTGCAGAAGGTGACGCCGGCACGTCCTGACGCCGGACGGGTCGACCTTCACGACGCAGCGACTCGGACTTCCTCGTCTCGCGACAACCACGACTTCCACCCGACCGACGTGATCGAGGACGCCGACGGCAGCCTGCTCGTGGTCGACACCGGCGGCTGGTACAAGCTCTGCTGCCCGACCTCGCAGCTCGGGAAGCCGGACGTGCTGGGGGCGATCTACCGCGTCCGGAAGGCCGGTGCGCCGAAGGTGGACGACCCGCGCGGGCTGAGGCTCGACTGGAAGAAGCCGTCGCTGGACGACCTCGTGCAGCGACTCGCCGATGGGCGCCCGGCCGTCCGCCGCAGGGCGTCGGAGGCGATCGCTCGCGAGGGGTCCGTCGCAGTCGGGCCGTTGTCGGCCATGCTCGGCGACAGCCCCGTGCCCGAGACCCGCCGCGAGGCCGTCTGGACGCTCGCGCGGATCGAGCGGCCTCGCGGCGCGGGCGGCCAACCGCGTCGCGCTCGACGACCCGGACGAGACGGTCCGCCAGGCCGCGACCCACTCGGCCGGGCTCTGGCGCGAACGCGGGGTCGGTCGACGGCCTGCTCCACGCTGCTCGACGGTCGAATCCGCCGCCGACCGGCGTGCCGCCGCCGAGGCGCTCGGGCGGATCGGCCGCACTGGCCCGCGTCGTACATCACCGAAGCCCTGGAGAGGCCCACCGACCGATCGCTCGAGCACTCGCTGATCTACGCCCTGATCGAGATCGACGACCCGACTTCGACCTCGGTCCCGGCCTCCGAGCGACAAGCGGCCGATCGTCCGCCGCGCCGCGATGATCGCGCTCGACCAGATGGACGGCTCGGCCGGTCGACGTTCGTGCCGGTCCTGCCCGAGCTCGTCGCTCGCCCGACCCGGCCAACCGCGAGGCCGCGGCGTGGGTCGCGGGCCATCATCCCGAGTGGGGCGGGTCGATGGCGCGGTGGCTTCGGCGAGCAGCTCGCGGTCGAAGACCCTGACGGAGGACGAGCGCGAACGCGCTGGCCCACCTGCTCGCGAAGCTGGCGAAGGCCGCCCGAGGTCCGCGACCTGATCGGGGCGACGCTCGTCGACCCCGACTCGTCGCCCGAGGCCCGCGGCATCGCCCTGAAGGCGATCGGCGAGGCGGCGCCGAAGGCCCTGCCCGGGGAATGGGTCGAGGGCCTGGCGGCGTCGCTGGAGTCGAAGGAGGGCTGGCTCGTCCGGCTGGCGGTGGCCACCGTCCGCGGGCTGCGGGATCAGGTCGGATGAACCCTTGCTCACGCGACGACTCCTGGACGCCTCGGGCCGCGCCGACCTGCCCGTCGAGGTCCGCCTGGGCGCCCTGGCCGCCGTGCCGGGAGGGCCGGGGACGCTGGCGCCCGAGGTGTTCCTCCTGGCCCGCGGCAAGGCGGTCGAGGCCGACGTGCCCGTCGCCACCCGGCTGCTCGCGGCCGACGTGCTGGGCGAGGGCCCGGCTCGACGAGCTCCAGCTCGCCTCGCTGGCCGACGCGATGGCCGTCGCCGGCCCGCTCGAGGCCGACCGCCTGCTGCCCGCCTTCGAGCGGTCGACGAACGAGGCCACCGGCCTGCGGCTCGTCGGCGCGCTGGGACGGTCGCCGGCGATCGGATCGTTGCGTGCCGATATGATCCGGCCTCGGATCGCGAAGTACGGGCCGGCCGTCCAGCAGAAGGCCGAGGAGTTGTACGCGAAATTGAATGTCGATGCCGCCAAGCAGAGGGCCCGCCTCGACGAGCTGCTGGCGACCCTGCCGAAGGGGGACATCCGCCGGGGCCAGGCGGTGTTCAACGGGACGAAGGCGGCGTGCCTGAGCTGCCACGAGGTCGGCTACGTCGGCGGCAAGGTCGGGCCGGACCTGACGCAGATCGGCAAGATCCGCCAGCCGAGGGACCTGATCGAGGCGATCGTCTATCCCGAGCGCCAGCTTCGTGCGGAGCTACGAGCCGGTCGTCGTGGCCACGAAGGACGGCCGGTCGGTCTCGGGGGTCGTCCGCCGCGACACGTCGGACGGGGTCGTCCTGGCGACGGGCCCCGACCGCGAGGAGCGGATCGCGCGCGAGGCGATCGAGGAGGTCCGGCCGGGGTCGGTGTCGGTGATGCCGGCGGGGCTGGATGGGCAGCTGTCCTCTCAGGAACTGGCGGATCTGGTGGCGTTTCTCCTGTCGAGGAAGTGAAGGCCGCCCGGCTTCCGCACCCGGACGCGCGGACGGCTCTCTCGAAATCCCTCCCCCGCTTTGAGGGGGAGGGAAAAGATAGCGGCCTGCCGCGTCGACGAAACGAACCCAATCCCCGGTCCATCCGAAGCGACGCAGGTCCCGCGGTACGCCCCGCGGTGGCTCTGAAACGGCCGACAATCCTCGGCCGTATCTGAATTCATTGATGAATAATGCATAGATTCGGCCGTTTTCCGGGCGAAATGGCGACACGAGCGCACGAGCGAGCGGGCCGACGCCGGTCGGTTCCCTGCCACGACTCACGGCCGACCAGGTCAGCCCGCCCGGCGTTCCATCGCCGCCTGGGCGCGGCGCTGGCGGCGGTTGAGGGGGCGGGAGGGGGCCGGCTTCGGCTCGGGCGAGACCACTTCGCGGGCCGGCGTCGCCGCGACCGGTGCGGGCGCGGGCGGGATGGGCCGCGGGGCAGGCCTGGGGGCCGGCGGGGTGAGTGCGGCCGGCGGGGCGAAGGCCTGCGAAATGGCCCGGGCCTTGCGGGCCTCGTCGAGCTTCTTCCAGGCCCAACGCTCGCGGTTCCAGGCGGCGCGCTCGTAGCGGTGCATCAGCTGGAGGGGTTTCGTCAGCTCGGCGCCCAGGGTCGACTCGGCGATGGCGCGCTCGTCGTCGTCGCGCAGGGCAAGGACGCCGTCGCGGAGCTCTTCGAGCCGCGCAGACCTCGGCGGCGACCAGCGCCCTGCGCAGCTTCCAGGACGTCCCCCTCGATCGGGTCGGCGGGGGTCGCGGCGTCGCGGAATTCGGGGTGGATGCCGAGCAGGTCGAGCGCGATGCCGCGCTGGGCGTCGGTCCAGGTCCCGTGCGTCTCGAGGCTCGCGCCGAGCCCGCGCCAGAGCTCGATCTTGAGCACGGCGCCGTGCCAGGTGGCCTCGAGCTGGCGGGCGACGGCAGTGGGGCGTCTTGCCGAGCTTCAGGGCCAGCTCGTCGGCCTGGCGGCGGCGGTCGGCGTCCCACGTGAGGCGGGCCTTGTTGCCGTGGTCGCGGCAGAGGGCGAAGTAGGCGTCGCGGCACCGGGCCGTCGCGGATCGACTCGGCGACGACGGTCTCGAAGAGCCCCTCTTCCACGGGCCCTCGCGGGTCGAAGTCGAAGCGCCATCGGGCCTTCTCGCCTTCGAGGAAGGCGCGGTCGGATTCGGAGGCGAGCAGCGCGGCGGTGGTCGAGCTCGACAGGCCGTGCTTGAACGAGTTCCGGCTGCTGGCGGCCTTGCCGGGCGGGGTCTTGGGACCGGTCGACTTCTGGGCGTTCGCCTGGTTCGCGGCGATCTGGGCGGCGGTGGCCATCGCGGTGTTCCTCCGGGCGGTGAAGAATCGAGGTGCGGGGCCGGCATCGGCGCCCGGCTGATGAATATCATCGTAATAATGGGCCGCCGCGTTCTCCGATTCGGGACAGGCGAAAGGAATTGCGCCGGTCGAGACATTGGGTGGCCGGGGTGCTCTGCTGGAAGCCTAATCGGAGGTCCTGGGTGCCCGGGGGTCGAGCGGAGCGAGCCCCCAGCGGCGACGGCCCTCGCCGGGGGCTCGCTCCGCTCGACCCCAGGCACCCGGACCCATCCTCAAGGTTTTCAACGGAGCATGGCCGGGGGAAGGCAGTCCGATTGAGGAGTCGCCCAGATGGCGGAATCCGGCCAGCCGAGACCAGTTCGCAAAATCGCCCGGCGCGTCATCTCCGCGTCGCTGATCGCCCTGACTCTCCCCCTGCTCGCCCCGCTCTCGCTGCTGACCGTCCTGGCCGAGACCCGCACCGGCCGGCTCTTCGGGCTGCTCGGCCTGATGGGAGTGGGACTTGTCGTGTGCGGGGTCGGCCTGCTCTGGCCGATCGGCAGGCCGAGGGCCTGGGCGATCGCGGGGGCGGCGTTCGCCTCGGCGTTCGTCGCGGTGGTGGTCGCGATCCTGGCGATCCCGCCCGCGGCCGGGACGGGCGGCAGGACCGGGCTGAGGTCGATGACGATCGGGTCGCGAGCGACGCCCGGCCCGGGCCTGATCGGGCGGCTGCCGGAGATCGACGCGGTGAAGCTGGGCACGTCGGTCGCGACTCGCCTGGCCCCCTGGATTACGGCCGAGCAGCGGCGGCGGATCCGGAGGATTCCGCTCGAACTCGAGCGCGAGATCGAGGCCGACCCGGCCGCCGCCGCGATCCCGGGCATGGCCCCGGCGGCCCTGGCCGAGCTGACCGGCCGGCCGTGCGACCCGGGGCATTATTACGCCTACGTACCGGCCCATGAGGAGGACGAACAGCTCGGCGCGATCGTCTTCCTCCACGGCAACGCGGGCAACTTCCGGATCAACGCCTGGGCGTGGCGGCCGTTCGCCGAGCGGTATCGGTTCGCGATCGTCGCGCCGACGCACGGGTTCGGCTTCTGGGGTCCCGCCTCGGTCGCGACGGTGAACGCCGCGCTCGACGATGCCCTGGCGAGGCTGCCGATCGACCGGAACCGGGTCTACCTGGCGGGCATCTCCGACGGCGGCAACGGCGTCACCCGCGCGGGGCTGGACCGGCCGGACAGGTATCGCGGCCTGATCTACATCTCGCCGACGCTGCGGATCGACGAGGTCGGCTCGGCGGAGTTCGCCCGGTGGTGGAAAGGGGAGCGCAGTGCTCGTGATCCAGGGGGATCGCGACGTGAACGTCCGCAAGGCCGACGTCGACCCGGCCGTCGAGCGGATGCGCGGGCTGGGGATCGACGTGACGTATCGCGTGTTTCCCGGCGAGGACCATTTCCTGTTCTTCGGGCGGCGGGAGGAGGTCTTCGAGGCGGTGGCGGAGTGGATGGACTCGGAGCCCTAGGGCCGGTCGACGGGCTTGTCCGGGAGTCGGCCGGCCCGGGCGCCGAACCCGAAGGGCCCGGTCCGTGTCGGTTTCTGGCCTCCGTCCCCTGCGCCGCTCCCGAAGTCCCTGTCCTAGGATCGAATCCCCGTGGTCAATCGCGCCCTGATCGTCATCCTGGCGACGGTCATCCTCGACGCCGTGGGGATCGGCCTGGCCCTGCCGGTCATCCCGACCCTGCTCCGCGAGCTGTCGCACGAGACGCGGATCGCCGGCCGCTTCGGCTACTTCATGGCGATCTATCCCTTCATGCAGTTCCTGTTCTCGCCCGTGCTCGGCCGCCTGAGCGACCGCTTCGGCCGCCGGCCCGTCCTGCTGGTCTCGCTCGGCGTGGCGTCGGTCGACTACCTGATCATGGGGCTCTCGCCGCTCCTGGCGGTCCTCTATCGTCGGGCGGGCGCTCGCCGGGATGACCGGGGCCAACCTGGCGGTGGCCACCGCCTACATCGCCGACATCTCCGGCCCCGACGAGCGGGCCAGGCGGTTCGGCTACATGAATGCCTGCTTCGGCCTCGGGTTCGTCGCCGGACCGCTCCTGGGCGGCCTGGCCGGCAGCCTCTCGCCGCGCTATCCGTTCCTGCTCGCCGCCCTGTTCAGCGGCCTGAACCTCCTGATGGGGATCTTCGTGCTCCCCGAGTCGCACAAGCCGGGGTCCGAGCCGGACCAGAAGGGGCGCAGCTTCGTCGCCTCGCTGCTGTCGATCCGCGACAACCGCACGCTCCTGCCGCTGCTGCTGATCTACTTCCTGGTCAATCTGATCGGCCAGATCCCGGGGTCGCTCTGGATCATCAACGGGGAGGACCGGTTCGGCTGGGACGTCTGGATGGTGGGCCTGACCTTCGCCGCGTTCGGCATCCTCCACGCGGTCGCCCAGGCCTTCTTCACCGAGCCGACGACCCGGCGCTTCGGCGAGCGAGGGGCGATCCTGTTCGGGGTCGCCTGCGACTGCGCGGCGTTCGTGGCGATGGCGCTGATCACGGAGGGGTGGATGGTCTTCGCGATCATGTTCCTCTTCACCGCCGGCGGGATCGCCCTGCCGGCCTTCCAGGCGTTGCTGTCCCGGCAGGTGAGCGAGGAGCACCAGGGCGAGCTGCAGGGGACGCTGGTCAGCCTCACGAGCCTGACCGAGGTGATCGGGCCGATCGCCGCCACGAGCATCTACGCGGCCTCGCCTCCCTCGGCTCCGGGGCTCGTCTGGATCGTGGGTGCCGGCCTCTATGTGCTCTGCGTCCCGGTCATCCTCCGGCAGATGGCGGCGTCGCGGACCGAGCCGGCCGAGACGCTGAAGAGTCTCTGAACGGGCGACGCGGGCCTCCTCTCGAAAAGAGTGGCCGGACACTCGCGCCATGATTCAGAGGGCGACGCGGCGCGGAAGCACCTCGACGGGCGGCGACTCGGGGTGTAAAATCCTTGTGCAACCTCCGCCGAGAATCCAACCCGCCCCTGCACCCAACCCGCCGTCCTCGAACGCGTTACCCGCACCACGAAAGGCCGCGATGCCGCGACGTCGGACGATCGCCGTTTGCCTCGCGATCCTCCTCGGGGTGTCGGTCCGCGCCCGCGGTGCCGATGGGCCGGCGTTCGAAAAAGTGGCCAGGCCGGTGCTGGAGAAGTTCTGCGTGAACTGCCACGGCGAGCGGAAGCCGAAGGCGGGGGTGAGCGTCGCCAAGTTCAAGGACGCGGCGTCGCTGGCGAAGGACACCGACCTGGCGCAGCTCGTCGCGGATTCGATCGCCGACGGCACGATGCCGCCCAAGGACAAGCCGGCGCCGAGCGAGACCGACCGCCAGGCCGCGGCCGAGGCGATCGAGTCGGCCCTGGCCGAGCTGGAGAAGGTCAAGGACCCCGGCCCGAGCCTGATCCAGCGGCTGACGCGCCGGCAGTACAACAACACGATCCGCGACCTGCTCGGCGTCGACACGCACCCGGCCGACGCCTTCCCCGCCGACGGCGGCGGCGGCGGCGGGTTCGACAACAACGCCTCGACGCTGTTCGTCCCGCCGATCCTGATGGAGAAGTACCTGGCGGCGGCCGCCGACGTGCTCGACAAGGCCGACCGCGAAGCACTGGCGGTCGCGCGCCGGGCGGCGGATCTGTCGAAGGAAGACGCGGCGCGGACGCTGCTTCGCGGCGTTCGCCCGACGGCCTTCCGCCGGCCGGTCGTCCGGGACGAGGTCGACCGGCTGATGCGGCTGTTCCGCCGGGCCGACGCGCGGGGCGATTCGTTCGAGGCGGCCGTGCAGCTGGCGCTGCGGGCCGTGCTGGTCTCGCCCCATTTCCTCTACCTCGTCGAGCGCGACGGACCGACGGGGGAGGCGTATCGGGTCTCGGATCACGAGCTGGCCTGCCGGCTCTCGTACTTCCTCTGGTCGTCGATGCCCGACGCGCGGCTGTCGGACCTCGCCGGCGACCGACCGCTCCACGAGCCGGAGGTCCTGGAGCAGCAGGTCGAGCGGATGCTCGCCGACCCGAAGTCGCGGGCGCTGGCCGAGGACTTCGCCGGCCAGTGGCTCCGCGTCGACAGCCTGGCCGCTGGCCGAGCCCGACCGGGGCAGTTCCCGAGTACACGCCCGAGCTACGCGACGCGATGATCGAGGAGCCGATCGCGTTCTTCCACGCCATCCTCCGACGAGGACCGGCCGATCACTCGACCTGATCGAGGCCGACTACACGTACCTCAACGAGACGCTGGCGAAGCACTACGGCGTCGAGGGGGTGACCGGCCCCGAGTTCCGCCAGGTCGAGCTGAAGGACAAGGCCCGCGGCGGCGTGCTCGGGATGGCGGCGATCCTGACGCTGACGTCGTACCCGCAGCGGACCAGCCCGGTCCTGCGCGGCAAGTGGGTGCTCGAGGAGCTGCTCGGCACGCCGCCGCCGCCGCCGCCGAGCATGGTCAAGGTGCTGCCGACCGACGACCGGCCGCAAGGACGACCTGACGTTCCGCCAGCGGCTCGAGCCGCACCGCAAGGACGCCGAGCTGCGCACGTGCCACGCCCAGCTCGACCCGCTCGGCTTCGGGCTGGAGAACTTCGACGTCCGATCGGCCGATTGCGGACCGAGATCGGCGGGAGCCCGGTCGACGCCTCGGGGAAGCTGACCACCGGCGAGGCGTTCACCGGGCCGGCGGAGCTGAAGACGATCCTCTGCGAGTCGAAGCGCGAGCTGTTCGTCCGCAACCTGATGGAGCGGATGCTCTCGTACGCCCTCCGGCGCGGGCTCGAATACTACGACCAGCAGACGGTCAAGCAGATCATGGCGACGCTGGAGGCGAAGGGGTACCGGACGCGGCGTGCTGGTCGCCGCGATCGTCAAGAGCTTCCCGTTCCAGTACCGGCGGAACGAACCCGTGGGAAGGGATGAGCCATGAGCATCGACCGATCACGCGACGGACGGTCCTCCGCGGCCTCGGGGTGGCGATGGGGCCTGCCGCTGCTGGACGCGATGAAGCCCGTGCGCGGCCGCTCGGCCGGGACGGCCGACGACGGCCGCCGGTGCGGATGGCCTTCCTCTTCTTGCCCAACGGGTGCAATCCGAACACCTGGACGCCGAAGGAGTCGGCAAGGACTTCGACGCTCAACCCGGTCATCGAGCCGCTGGCGCCGGCTCAAGGACGACGTCCTCGTCCTGACCCACCTGACGCAACCGCGCGACCGATCACCGGCGACGGCCACTACGTCAAGGACGCCGCCTGGCTCACCGGCACGACGATCCGCCGGACCACCGGCGTCGACCTGAACTCGGGCGGCGTCTCGATCGACCAGGTCGCCGCGCGGGCGATCGGCAAGCTGACGCCCGCTGCCCTCGCTGGAGCTGGGCGTCGAGCCGGTGACGACCGGCGTCGACATGATCGTCGGCTACACCCGGCTCTACGGCTCGCACATCTCGTGGTCGAGCCCGACGACGCCGGTGGCCCGCGAGATCAACCCGAAGCTCGCCTTCGACCGGCTGTTCCGCTCGAAGGCCGGCGGCAGGAAGGCGCAGGCGGCGCGACGACCGGAGCGTCCTCGACCTCGTCGGCGACGACGCGCAGGTCGCTCCGCGGGCGGATCGGCCAGGACGACCGGCGCAAGCTCGACGAGTACCTCGACTCGGTCCGCGCCGTCGAGACGCGGATCGCCTTCGAGTCGAGCGACCGGCGCGCCCGGTATCGCGACGACCCCGAGGCCCGCAAGGACATCGAGCGGCTCGGCGGCCGGGTCGACACCTACAAGCACGACCCCGGCCGGCTCCGCGAGCGGACGATGGACCACACCGAGCACGTCCGGCTGATGCTCGACCTCATGGTCCTGGCCTTCCAGACCGACTCGACCCGGGTCGCCACGTTCATGTTCGGCAACTCGGTGAGCGGCAAGAACTTCTCGTTCCTCGAGGGCGTCAAGGGCGGCCACCACGAGATCTCGCACCACGAGAACGACGCCGAGAAGCTCGCCCAGTACGAGAGGATCAGCGCCTGGCACGTCGAGCAGTACGCCTACATGCTCGAGCGGATGAAGGCGATCCGCGAGGGCGAGAAGACGCTGCTCGACAACTCGATGGTCCTGTTCGGCTCGGCGCTGCGCGACGGCAACAGCCACAACCCGCACGACCTGCCGATCGTCCTCGGCGGCCGGGGCGGCGGCACGCTGGCGACGGGCCGGCACCTCGTCTACGGCAAGGACACGCCGCTCTGCAACCTGTACGTGTCGATGCTCGACCGCGTCGGCGTGACGGTCGACCGCTTCGCCGACAGCACCGGGCCGCTCGCGGGCCTCGACAACCCGAACTACCGCCCGGCGCTGCCGGCGCTGCCGATCCGCTGGACCTGACCGCGCGGACGTCCCGTCGCTCAGGCCAGCCACTGGCGCCAGCGGACCACCAGCGTCACCACGGTGAGCACCATGCCGGCCGCCTCGAGGAGCGAGCCGCTGCGTCGCTTGACCGTCTCGGGAACCATCGCATCAACCTCGGCGAGAGCTGTTCCGAAGGACACGCATGTACTCGCACGCGTCCAATCATGATTCCATACGCGGCACGCCGCTCTTTGGGTCGGTCGAAATTCGAACCGCCCGAGGAACCATAGGACGCGGGCCCGGCGTGCGGGGCGAAAAACGGTCGACCCAGGCGGAGATCGTCGGATCCAATCGCGGTCAGACACCGATTCCGGTGTCCCATGCACGCTATCATGCACGTAGGAAGTGCAGACGGTTGTCGGGCGGAGCTTCCGTCCGACGATGGGCCTCATGACGAGGACGCCGGGGACCGGGATGTCCCCCACTCAGTCAAGCATTGTCCGGCCACCGCGTCTGACGTGGCGTGGGCTTAAGGAAGCCTGGCCGCCATCAGGCTCAAGCGGCCTTGTGCCGACGTTACAGATTATCCATAACTCCCCAAAGTGACGATTCGGCACCGATTTTCGCGTTTCACCAAATCTACAACGAGCTACAATTGAGGTGAAGGCCCGGAGAGAGGACCGCCGATGGGATGAACTGGGGTCACTCTCCGGTCGTAATCCTACTAGACATTCGCATCGTTGACCGACGGACCGAGGGCGGTCCTTCGGGCGGCGCCGGTCGCTCCACGCCCGGCGACGACGCGGCTGTCGGAGGTGATGACTTATGATCCGCATCGCACCGCTGGCTCCGCTGATCGCCCTGGCGATCGGCCCGGACGCCTCGGCGGCCGGGTCGCCGGCCCTCACGGGCGACGACCGCGTGCTGCTCAAGACCTACGCCGAGGCGACCTGGAGGTCGATCGACCGGGCTACCAAGGATAACGTCCTGCCGTCCGACGGCCTCTGGCGCTCGGGCGAGGCGTGGACGACCGCTTCCTATACGTCCCCGACGGACATCGCCGCATACCTCTGGAGCACGATCGCGGCCGACGGCCTCGGCTTCGTCAGCCATGATGAGGCGGGCAAGCGGCTCGCGAGCATGCTCGCCACCGTGGGCCGGCTCGAGCGGTCGCACGGGTTCTTCTACAACTGGTACGACCCGAGGACCGGCGAGCACTTGCGCCAGTGGCCCGGCGGCGGGCCCGTGCGCGGCTTCCTCTCGACCGTGGACAACGCCTGGCTGGCCGTCGCGCTGATGATGGTCGGCCAGAACCGGCCCGAGCTGAAGCTCACGACCGAGCGGCTGCTCGAGCCGATGAAGTTCAGCTTCTTCTACGACGCGCTCGACCCCTCCGACCCGGTGACGCACCCGGGCCTGCTCCGCGGCGGGTTCTTCCCCGACGGCGGCGGCGTCTTCGCCGACTACCACTACGGGACCTTGAACACCGAGCCGAGGATCGCGAGCTACGTCGGGCATCGCCCGCGGCGACTTGCCCCGCGACCACTACTACCGGATGCACCGCGCGGCCCAGGAGCCGACGGCGCCGATGCGGACGTACGACAAGGTCAGCGTCGTCGAGTCGTTCCAGCCCTACAAGGGCGCCCGGCTCCTGCCGAGCTGGGACGGGACGATGTTCGAGGCGCTCATGGTGCCGCTGTTCGTGCCCGAGGCGAGCTGGTCGCCGACGAGCTGGGGGACGAACCACCGGCTCTACGCCAAGGCGCAGATCGAGTACGGGCTGAACGACGCGAAGCTCGGCTACTGGGGGATCTCGGCCTCGACCGACACGAGGGGCGGCTACCGCGCCTTCGGCGTCGCGCCGCTGGCGCTGAACCCGACGGCGGGGCGCGACGAGCACGGCCAGCCGACGCGGGTCGTGACGCCGCACGCCTCGTTCCTGGCCCTGCCGTTCGCGCCGCGGGAGGCGATGGACAACCTCAGGAAGCTCGCGACGTGCTTCCCGACGGTCTACACGCCGTATGGCTTCCTCGACGCGGTGGACGTGGGCACGGGCGGGGTCTCGGAGGGGATGCTCGTGCTCGACCAGGGGATGATCCTGGCGGCCGTCTCGAACGCCCTGGTCCACGACGCGATGCAGCAGGCGTTCGCGGGGTCGGTCGAGGAGAAGGTGAAGCCGCTGCTCGTGGCCGAGCAGTTCGAGATCGGGCCGTCGTCGATCCTCGCGAACCGCCGGCTGATGCTGGCGGGCGAGACGGAGGCGGTCGGCGCCACGGCCCCGGGCGAAAGCACGGCGGGGACGGAACTGGCGTGGGCCGTGGAAAATCGCCCACGCACGCGGCGGCTCTCGGTCGGCGGCGGCGTGGCCCCCCTGCCCGGCCGCGACGAGCAGTACGGCGTCCTGACCTCGCCGCGGTCCTCGTCCCGGCGCCGGGCCCAGAAGCCCGCCGAGCGGAGGCGGCCGGCGGGGTGAGGCGGGCGGCTCGCGTCGTCGATTCGGTTGAAGGCTGGAAAAAGAAGGCAGGAAAGCAAAGGGCGGAAAGCGGAGAGCGAAGTGCGGAACCGGGAGTTTTGCCGTTCCGCCTTCCGCTCTTCGCTTTCGGCTTCGCGCGATCCTGCCTCCCTCGACTCTGCTTTGTGCCTTGTGCCTTGTGCTTTGTGGCTTGTGACTTTGCCCTGTGGTCCCCATCCCTGTGAACAATTCGCGAAGCGAACGCCCGGAGTGGGGTTGAAATGCCCCGCGGCGACACCGTATCATTCAGGTGCGCCGTGGAGCAGCGGCTAGCTCGCCAGGCTCATAACCTGGAGGTCGTAGGTTCGATTCCTACCGGCGCAATCGTAAGGCCCACCTAACCTTCGAACTGAAAAAGGCCGCCCCACCCGGGGCGGCCTTTTTCGTGCGCAGAGCGCGCGAACAGGCTTACCGGGCCGGGGCGGTCGCGGTCTTGCCTTCCATCTGCTCGTGCATCGTCTTCACCTCGTGAAGGTGGTGCTTGAGCGTGGGCAACGTCTTGGCGGCCCAGGCCTTCAGTTGCGGGTCCTGGCCGCGTTCGGCCTCGGCTTCAAATAGGCCGACGGCCTGGATGTGGGCGGCGAGTTGGCCCTTGATGTAGCACTTGTCGAACTTCTCGCCCGAGAGCCCGGAGAGCGCGGCCTCCTCGGCCCGGCCGGTGATCGGCGGGGTGTTGGGAAGGGCCATGCGGCTGGCGACGGCCAGGCCCATCAGTTCCTGGTTGGCCTTGGTGTGGTCGTTCATCATCTGGGTCGCGAACCGCTTGACCTCGTCGCTGGAGCCGCGCTCGGCGGCGAGGCGCGCCGAGGCGACCTCGCACAGGCCCGCGGCGGAGGCCGCGGCCGCGAACAGGCCGTCGTCCATCGCGCCGGGCGCCGAGACCGACCGGCCGGCGGGCCGCACGGCGCGGTCGCGGACCGGGGCGACTGCGCCCGGCGCCTGGGCCGGGGCCGCGACCGCTCCGGGTTCCTGCGGGTTGGGTATGCCCGTGCCCGCCCGAGGCGTGCCGGTCGTCGCGATCGGCGCACCGGCCACGGGCCGCCCCGAGGCCGTCGTCTGCGCCCAGCCCGTCCCCGTGGCCATCCCGAACGCCACTGCTGCCATCGCCCACGTCTTCATCTTCATCTCCGCCTCCTTTGTTCCTCGGATGCTCTTCATCGCCCTCGGGCGGAAGCCGGGGGAACCCCCGGATACCCGGTCCGGGAGGACAGGGCATTGCATGAACGAGGCTGCAAACTTTGGGCCGTCGCCCTGGGCGGCGTGCGCGCGAAGAAGGCCGTCCCGGCGCCCGGGACGGCCTTCGCAATCGCAACGCAGCGGCGCGGCGCTCAGCGCGTCGCCGAGGCCGGCCGGGTCCTGGCCTCGAGGTCGTCGTGCATCCGCTTGACGCGCGTCTTGTGGTCGCGGAGCGTCGGCAGCATCTTGGCGGCCCAGGCCCTCATCTGCGGGTCGCGGCCGCGCTGGGCCTCGGCCTCGAAGAGGGCGACGGCGTTGATGTGCGCGGCGAGCTGCTGGTGGGCGTAGGCCTTGTCGAAGTCGTCGCCCGTCTTGCCGAGCAGCACGGCCTCGGCGGCGCGGTCCTGGATCTCCAGGGCCATCGGCACGGCCAGGGCTCGCGAGGTGGCCAGGGCGATCAGCTCATTGTTGGCCCTGGAATGGTCGGCGATCATCGACTGGGCGAAGAGCTTCACCTCATCGCTCGACCCGCGTCCGACGGCGATCCGGGCCATCGCGACCTCCGAGAGGTTCGACGCGGCGGCGGCGGCGGCGAAGATCTGGTCGAGGCCGGCGTCGGGCGGCAGGAACGCCCCGCGCCCGGCGCGACCATCGCGGGGCGCATGCCGGCCCGCAGCTCGCCCGGCTGGCTGATCCCGGGCGGGACGACGCCGCGGCCGGGGATCTCGTTGCCGATCACGCCCCGGTTCGTGGCGGGCGGGGCGTCGACGTCCGAGGTGGCGGGGCTGCGGGTCGCCGCGTTGCCGCCGGTCAGGGCGCCGGTATCCTGGGCCGTCGCGGGCGACGCCGCGAGACCGGCCGCCATCAGCAGTGCGAACGTCGTCCTGGTCGTCATGGCCTCGGCTCCTCGGGGTGCGAGAGAGATCGGGCGCGGCCAGTTGCCGCGCCGCGCCGCCACGGCCCCGGGAGAGGATTGGGGCCGGTCGGCGCGGCCCGGCGCCGTCGGGAGCCGGGCCTCTTACGATCCTAGCTCGCAATCTTCGGGCCGCGCCGGGGTCGTTGCAAGGGCCGAGGTTGGATGAGGCGACCACGCCGAGACTTGACGGGATCGCCGCGGTGACGCACCATTCCCCTGGAGGAGAACCACACGATGGCGACTGAAGTCCGTCCCGGCGGCCGCGAGGCCGCGACGATCGCCAAGACGCCGGGCGTCTGCGGCGGCGCGGCGTGCGTCGCCGGGACCCGGATCCCGGTCTGGCTGCTCGTGGAGGCGCGCGGGGCGGGGTCGTCCGAGGCCCAGCTCCTCGTCGACTACCCGGGCCTTGCTGCGGCCGACCTCGCTGCCGCATGGTCTTACGCGGCGGCGCATCCGGACGAGATCGCGGCGGAGATCCGCCGGAACGAGGTGGCGTAGCCCTTGGCCGCCTTCTACGCCGACGAGAACTTCCGCAGGCCCGTCGTCGAGTGCCTGCGCCGGCTCGGCCACGACGTGCTCACGGCCCAGGAAGCCGGCCGCGCGGGCCAGCGCGTCCCCGATGAGGAAGTGCTGGGCGACGCGTTCGCTCGCGGCCGCATTCTGCTGACCCAGGACCGCGCCGACTTCATCGCGCTCGATCGCGCGGGGCGACCGCACTGCGGGATCGTGGCCTGCACCCACGACCCGGACGTCGACGGCCACGGCCTCCGGATCGCGGAGGCCGTGGCCGGTCAGGAGCCGGGCGGCCGCTGGCTTGTCCGGGTCTACCGGCCCAACCGCGGCGGCGCGGCCCGGAGGCGATGACGTTCTGCCGAGAACCGGGTCCGGTCAGGCCGAGGCCCGCGCCTTCCGCCGCCGGGCGATCCCGAAGGCGCCGGCCGCGCCGAGGCCGAGCAGCGCCAGCGAGGCGGGCTCGGGGGCCGTGTGCGGCCCGGGCAGATTGGGCGTGACGGTCAGCGTGAACGACCCGAGGAAGTCGGGCGTGCCGCTCGCCGTGCTGTCGTAGCCCGAGACACGGTCGAGGCCGCCGGTGGCCGGGGCCGACCATGAGAAATTCGTGAGGCTCACGGTCGTCGTGGTGTCGACGAACGACAGCGACCAGGGGGACGCCGCGGAGGTGGTGTCCAGGGCGACCGAGCCGTCCGTCTTGTTCACGGCGACCGTCGAGCCTTCGCCCGTCGCCGTGAAGGCGGCGATGCCCGGCGTGCCGTCGTTGCCGTTGAAGAACAGGGCCAGGCCGTAGTGGTCGAAGACGGTCGAGCCCTCGCCGTAGATGTCGTAGGTGTAGGTGCCGACGGGCAGCGGCAGGCTCGGGGCCGCCGAGGCGGCATTGCCCGGGTTGAGGATCGGATCGCCAGGGCCGATGGCCAGGTAGAGGTTGTAGCGGTTGTCGCCGCCGAGGGTGTTCCAGTACTCGCCCGAGGAAGGCGCGCCGGCCGCGTCCGTCGAGTACACAACGGCGCCGGTCAGGAAGGCCGCCCGGGCCGAGGTCGCCCCGAGGGCGAGCATTCCGACGAGGGCCAGGAACCGGGGGGTCCGTCCGAGATGTCGCGTCATTGTTCCCTTCCGTGAGGTCTCGAAAAATAAGCCCGGGGCCCTCGTGCTCGGCACGGGTGAAGGCTCCATCGCCCGCGGACGGGGGAACTCGTACCCGAAGCCCGAAATCTCGTCAACCTCGGTTTCCGGCCGAATCTCGCCGGGCTCGCGGCCGGGCCGTCCCGTGGATTATGCTGGGATCAGACCCATCGACGGCCCGAGCCCCGCAGGTGGCATGACCCTCCCCACGAGCAGCGTCCTCCTCGTCAGCTACCGCCGCGCTACGATCCTGGCGACGTGCCTCGAGCACCTGGCCGCGCAGGACCCCGCGCCGGGCGAAATCCTCGTCGTCTGGCAGGCCGACGACATCGCCACCCGCGACGAGGCCGAGCGGCACCGCGACGCCCTGCCCTGCCCCCTGCGAGTGCTCCACAGCCCCGAGGCCGGCGTCGTCGCCGCCGAGAACACCGCGCTCGACGCGTCGACGGGCGAGGTGGTCCTGCTCCTCGACGACGACTCGGTGGCCCCGCCCGGCTGGGTCGGCCGGCACCTGGCCCACTACGCCGACCCGACGGTCGGCGCCGTCGGAGGCCCGGCCGACAACCTTTGGCAGGGCGCCTACCTGCCCCGCCGCACGGCCGAGCCGGTCGGGACGATCGCCTGGTACGGCCGCGTCAACGGCAACATGTACGACCACATCCCCGAGTGGCGGTCGCGGCCGCCGAGGGACGTCGATCACCTCGTCGGCTACAACATGAGCCTCCGCCGCGCCGCGTTCGACCGGTTCGAAATCGGCGCTGAAGCCCTACTGGCAGATGTTTGAGATGGACGCCTGCCTCCAGGTGAAGGCGAACGGCTACCGCGTGGTGTTCGACTTCGCCAACGTCCTCGAGCACCGGCCGAACAACACGGCCTACGACGGCAAGCGCGAGGGGGACCTGACGATCAAGGTCGACAACGCCGCATACAACAGTGCGTTCGTCCTCGCCAAGCACAGCCCCGCGCGGCTCCGGCCGTGGCGGCTGCTCTATCTGCTCGCCGTCGGCAGCGTCGGCACGCCGGGACTGGCCGCCTATCCCAGGGCGGCCCGCCGCTACAAGTCCCCGTGGCGCGAGCTCGGCGTGCTCGGGCGCGCGATGAGGAGTCACCTGGCGGGATGGCGGGATGGGGCGAGGGCGAGGGATCGTCGTACGGTCGGTTCCGCCCGCCGCGCGTTGGTCGCGGACCGCCGAGCGGAGCCCGCCCTGCAGCAGTCCTCGGGTCGAGACTCCTCCTGACGGAGACTGTGGGGCGGCACTCCCTCGTTACGACGCTCTGCGTCGTAATGCCTCTTCGGCCGCTCCGCGGCCATACCGGGGACGCGCCCGGACGACGCGGAGCGTCGGAAGAGGCATTCCCACGCCGCGTGGGAACGAGGGAAGAACGCACGAGCGAGAGAAGTCTACGTCCGCCGCCCCGCCCACTTCTTCCAGATCGCCGGGTCGGCCAGCATCTTGATGAAGACGCCGCCGACGACCGAGCGGGCCTGGAAGCCCGGCCTGCTTGGCGTCGTGGGTCCAGTACCAGTCGGTCATCGGCACGCGGCTCGGGCGACTCGTCGAGCGAAGTCGGAGAGCGGGTCGACGAGCGCCTCGAAGTCGCCTGCGCGACGTCGGCCAGCGTCGCCGTCCAGACGGTCCAGTCGAGCTTGGTGTACGTGCTTGCGGTTGTCGAGCGGCAGGCCGTAGCGTGTTCTGCTTCGTCGAGGTAGAAGGCGATCTCCTTGCGCGACGACCTCGGGCGGGAAGAGGTCCAGGCCCAGGAGCCGGTCCCAGACCAGGTTGTACTTCTGGCTCCAGGTGCCGGGCTTGTCGAAGGCGAGCCGGTAGTGATCGCCGTCGTCGGCCATCTCGACCCACCGCGCGGCCATCGTCCTGGGCGGCCTTGCGGTAGTCGTCGGCCTCGGCCTCGTCGCCGCGCATCTCGCAGAGCATGCGCGTAAGCCGCCGAGGGCCACGATCGCCTTGACCGAGAGGTTGGCGTTGTGCGCCAGGTGGCCGGCGAAGTCGTCGGTGCAGAGCTGGTTCTCGGGGTCGAGGCCCTTCTGCTTGAGGTACTCGGCCCACTTCTGCAGCATGCGGCCAGTATTGCTGCGGCGAAGTCGGCGTTGCCCTCGACCTTCGCCAGCGCGGCGACCAGGAGGAGCATGTTGCCGCGACTCCTCGACCGGCATCTGGTCGTCCTCGGTCCGCTCGCCGCCGCCGTAGACCTGGCCGTTGGCCTCGGGATAGGTGCCCAGGTCGTGCGGGGCGAACGGGAACTTCCAGCGGTCCGACGCTCGCGTAGTCGAGCACCGGGATCGAGCTGCGCCTTGGAGCAGCGTCGGGTTGAACAGCAGGAAGAACGGCGACGACGGGTAGGTGACGTCGACGGTGGCGATGCAGCCGTTGCTGAAGTTCTCCTTGGAGAAGAGCAGCGGCTGCCCCTTCGGCCCGAGCGCCAGCTTGTGGGCGGCGAGGCACTGGCGGTAGGCCAGGGCGCCGAGCCGGGCGTACTCCTTGCCGCCGAGCCGCTCCATGTCGGCCATCAGCTCGTCGTCGAACTCGGCGCAGTGGATCTTGAGGCTCGAGTAGTCGCACTCGGCGGCGCGGAGCAGCTCGCTGACGTCCCAGCCCTCGGCCTTCCAGAGCGGGTCGAGCCGCTTCCCCATGTACTGGACGGTGCTCAGCTCGTCGTAGGCCAGCAGGATGTGCCGCGACTGCGGCGTCTCGGCGACCCGGCCGAGCTGGAACGCGAAGGCGAGCACCGGCCACTCCGTTTTCGCGGGTCGGGGCGCGTGGGCGTCGTCGTGCTCGGGCAGCTTGCCCGTCGCCGCGAAGCCGCCGCGGGCCGCCTCGTCGGAGGCGACGGCCGAGGTCATGCCGCCCGAGTGGGGCGCGGCCACGTAGAGGTAGCCCCAGTCGATCCGCAGGTTGTCGCCCGCCTTGGCCAGCACCGGCTGCTCGGCCGTGCCGACGCGGAGCCAGTCGAGCTTGCCCGCGCGGTCGCGCGACCAGGCGACGGGCTGGTCGGTCGTGTTCACGGCGAACTCGGCCGTGGCGTCGAAGTAGAGCGCGACGTCGTGGGTCTTGCCGTCGCTCGACTCGACGTCCCACGACAGGTACGTCACGGGCCGGGCCAGCACGCTCAGGTCGTGCGGCAAGAGCGGCGAGAGGAACGTCATGTGGACGTGAATGCCGCCGCCCTCGAGCGTGTAGGTCGTCCGGGTCGGCGTGACCTCCAGCCCCTTCATCTCCATCGCCGGGGCCGCGTCGGGCTTGGGCCCGAGCAGGCGATAGGGCTTGCCGTCGACCTGGGCCATGCTCGACATGGCCTGGATGGAGCCGGTCCAGTGCCGGCTCCAGTCGTCGGTCGGCCGGTCGGCCGTCGACCAGGCGCTGAAGTACGGATTATGCGTGATGAGCGGCACCGCGGGCGGACGGCCGCGATCGCCGGCGAGGACAGTCTGCGTGGCGAGGAGCGTGAGGCAAGCGAGCCCGACGAGGGGGTAAGGACGGCGATGCGTCATTCTGGGGTCCTGTCGTTCTGACGGCGGGCACGACGGTGGGGTGATCTTCAAGATACGCCCGCGCCTCGGCGTCCGGCAAGAGGCCGCCTCGCGCATCTTGTCCGGCCCGGGTCGCGGGCCCATACTGGGCGTCGATCGAGGCGAAGCCACTGGATCAAGACCCCCCGGGAGGACCGCCGATGCCCCGCGCCCTGGCGACATCCCTGACTCTCCTGCTCGCGACCGCGCCGCTGGCCGTACGCGGCCGACGTCAAACCCCTGGCGATCGGCGCCACGGCCCCCGACTTCCGCCTCCCGGGCGTCGACGGCAAGACCTACACGCCTCGAGGACTTCGCCGACGCCAAGGTGCTGGTCGTCGTCTTCACCTGCAACCACTGCCCGACCGCCCAGGCCTACGAGGCCCGTCTCGAGAAGTTCTACGACACGACTACAAGCGACAAGGGCGTCGCCTTCGTCGCGATCTCGCCCAACGACCCGAGGGCCGTCCGGCTCGACGAGCTGGGCTACACCGACCTCGGACGACTCGTTCGAGGCCATGAAGGTCCGCGCCAAGGACCACCATTACACCTATCCCTACCTCTACGACGGCGAGACCCAGGCGACCGCCCACGCCTACGGCGTCCTGGCCACGCCGCACGTCTTCATCTTCGACGCCGACCGCAAGCTCCGCTACTCAGGGGCGGTTCGACGACGCGCGAGGTGAAGACCGTCAAGTCGCACGACGCGATCAACGCCGTCGAGGCGATCCTGACCGGCAAGAAGGTCCCCGTCGCGACGACCCGCGTCTCCGGCTGCTCGACGAAGTGGGCCGACAAGCGGGACGACGCCGCGAGGTCGCTCGCGAAGTGGGACGCCGAGCCGGTCACGCTCGACCCGATCGACGACGCGGGCGTGGCGAAGCTGGTCAAGAACGACACCAAGAAGCTCCTCGCTCGTCAACCTCTGGGCGACCTGGTGCGGCCCGTGCGTGGCCGAGCTGCCCGAGCTCGTGACGATGAACCGGATGTACCGCGGCCGGAAGTTCCGGCTGGTCACGATCAGCCTGGACGAGCCCGACAAGAAGGCCGAGGCGCTCTGCAGGTGCTCGACGGAGCATCACGTCTCGACGACGAACTACCTCCTGACCTCGTCCGACAAGGACAAGTTCGCCGAGGCCCTCGACAAGCAGTGGCCGGGCCCGGTGCCCTACACGATGGTGATCGCCCCCGGCGGCAAGGTGATCTATCGCAAGGACGGGGGCGATCGAGCCGCTGGAGCTGAAGCGGGCGATCGTGGGCGCAGCTCGGGCGGACGTACTGAATCGAATCGAAGAGATCATCCGCAGATGACGCAGATGGACGGAGATCATAAGAAAAGATTATGGATTTTATCTGCGTCCATCTGCGTCATCTGCGGATGATCTCCCTTCTCCGGAGACTGTCGTGATGGGTGACCGGATCGTGATGCGGACGGGCGAGGCCCTGGTCGAGGGCGACGAGGATTACCTCTGCGCCGAGCCCGAGGTCGTGATCGGCGAGCTGGACGGCCCCGTCGGCATCGCCCTGGCGACCCTGATCGGCGACCAGGTCAAGGGGCACACCAAGGTCTTCGCCATCCTGAGCAGCGACGTCCAGGTCCGCCCCGCGACGGTGATGGTGAGCAAGGTGACGGTCAAGGACTCCGACCTACACCAACATCCTCATGGGCACCGTCCAGGCCGCGATCGCCAACGGTGTGCTCGACGCGGTCCGCGCGGGCGATATTCCGCGGGACAAGGTCAACGACCTGGGCATCATCTATTCCGTCTGGCTCGACCCGTCGGTGACGCAAGCTCGACGCCGACGAGGTCGACCACGAGGCGCTCTTCGCCGTCCACCGCGAGGCGACGGCCAAGGTGATCCGCAAGGCGATGCGCGGACGAGCCGACGATCGACTGGCTGCTGGAGAATCAGGACAAGGTGGAGCATTATTTCCACAAGCTGGGGGTCGAGGGGAAGCTCTGAACGGGTGGAATCGGCCTGACTTCGACTCGCCCCCCACCCGCCCTGCCCCGCAAGAGGGGCAGGGTTGTCTTGTTTCCGGATCGCGATATCTTCTCCCTCCCCCCTTGCGGGGGAGGGTTAGGGTGGGGGGTCGTCAGCCTGGGCAATGGTCGAACTCGAGGGGAATGGCGTCTGTCCACGCAGGAGGCGGGCCGATCAATGATAGCCCCTCGCTCCGCATTCGGACCATCCTGCTCGCCGTCGCTCTGCTCACGATTCCTCTTCGCCTGGGTCGTCGTCCCGGCCTGGGATTACTACCGCCTCCCGCCCTCGACCCGCTCGGTCCTGTCGAGGCTCGGACGGCCCCTGCGCATCGGCCTCGCCGGGCGGCCACGACGCTGACCGAACCTCTTGAAGTCGACCGGGCCTCCTCGCCCGACGGGAAGGGCGTCGGGATTCCGATCTACGTCGACCCGGCGGGGCTCGGAGAGGCCGGGGCGAAGCTTGCGTCGGCCATCGAACCGCCACCTCCCGTCGGCGTGTCGATCCGGACCGCGCTGGAGGATTCGCTCCGGCCGCTCGGGATGGGGTATTATGTCGAGGATGGGCTCCTGAGGATCGCGACCGACGAGGCCGCCGATCGCGCGCTCCGCGAGAGGCCGAAGACGCGCCAGACGCCCCTGAATTCGAGGAATCGCACGCGATGGCCGCCTTCCGCATCGAAACCGACACGATGGGCGAGATGAAGGTCCCCGCCGACCGGCTCTGGGGCGCCCAGACCCAGCGCTCGCTCGAGAACTTCAAGATCGGCGAACGACCGGATGCCGATCGCAGCTGATCCACGCCCTGGCGAAGGTGAAGCGGGCGTCGGCCCAGGTGAACCTCGACCTGGGCAAGTTCAAGGACCCGCGCGATCGGCGAGGCGATCATCGAGGCCGCCGACGAGGTGATCGCCGGCCGGCACGACGGCGAGTTCCCCCTGGTCGTCTGGCAGACCGGCAGCGGCACGCAGACGAACATGAACGTCAACGAGGTCATCGCCAACCGCGCCAGCGAGCTCCTGGGCGGCGAGCGCGGCGATGGGCGCGGAAGGTCCATCCCAACGATCACGTCAACATGGGCCAGTCGTCGAACGACGTCTTCCCGACGGCCATGCACGTCGCCGCCGTCGAGGCCGCTCCGCGACGCGCTTGATCCCGTCGGTCGGAGTGCTCCGCGACACGCTCGCGCAGAAGGCCGAGCGAGTTCGCCGACATCGTCAAGATCGGCCGGACGCACCTGATGGACGCCACGCCGCTGACCCTCGGCCAGGAGATCTCGGGCTGGGTGCAGCTGCTCGACAACGGGCTCGCAGCACGTCGAGGAGTCGATCCCGCATCTCTAGCGAGCTGGCGCTCGGCGGGACGGCCGTCGGCACGGGGCTGAACGCGCACCCCGAGTTCGCCGTGCGCGTCGCGGCGGAGCTGGCGAAGCTGACCGGCCATCCGTTCGTCACGGCGCCCAACAAGTTCGAGGCCCTCTCGGGACACGATGCCCTGCTCTTCGCCCACGGCGCGCTCAAGACGCTGGCGGCCTCGCTCATGAAGATCGCCAACGACGTGCGCTGGATGGCCTCGGGGCCGCGGAGCGGCCTGGGCGAGATCGTCGATCCCCGAGAACGAGCCGGGCAGCTCGATCATGCCGGGCAAGGTCAACCCGACGCAGAGCGAGGCGATGACGATGGTCGCCGCGCAGGTCATGGGCAACGACGTCGCCATCAACATCGGCGGCGCGCTCGGGCAACTTCGAGCTGAACGTGATGAAGCCGCTGATCATCCACAACTTCCTGCGACAGCGTCCGCCTGCTCGCCGACGCCTGCGTGAGCTTCAACGAGCACTGCGCCGTCGGGCATCGAGCCGAACCGCGCGCGGATCGACGAGCTGCTTCAAGCGCTCGCTGATGCTCGTGACGGCGCTGAACCCGCACATCGGCTACGACAACGCCGCCAAGATCGCCAAGCACGCCCACAAGCAAGGGGATCACGCTCCGCGAGTCGGCGCTCGAGCTCGGGCTGCTCACCGGCGAGCAGTTCGACGAGTGGGTGAAGCCGCACGAGATGGTCGGCAAGAAGGCGTGACCGTCCGTCAGGGCAACGGCCGGACGCGCAGGTTGCGGAACGCGACCGGCCCGTGGTCGGCCTGGAGGAGGATCGGGCCTTCGGGGTGCTCGCCCTTGTTCCAGTTGTCGCCCGTCGGGTACGGGATCTCGACGTCGTCCTGGACGACCTGGCCGTTGAGCACGACCTTCACGAACCGGGCGTTCGCGATCTTCTTGCCCGAGGCGTCGAACTCGCGGGGCGCGGAAGGTGATGTCGAGCGTCTGCCACTCGCCCGCGGGCTTCGCGGCGTTGACCTTGGGCGGATAGCCCTTGTCGATGTGGTGGTAGACCGGCTTCATCTCGGCCCGGGGATAGATGCCGCCGGCGTGCGAGGCGGTGGGCTTGGCGATGCCGTGGCTGTCGCGATCTGGATCTCGTAGACGCCCTCGAGCTTGATGCCCGAGTTCGAATCCTTGGGGATGAGGAACTCGGCGTGCAGCTCGACGTCGCCGAACGACCGCTTCGTGACGATGTTCCTCGTCTTGCCCGTCGGGCCGTTCACGAGGATCGGGCCGGGACCGGAGTTGTAGGCGAGCCGGCTCGTCCTTGCTCGGGGCGAGCTTGACGTCCGTGGCGTGGGCCCACGCCTCGGTCGGCGCCTTCCACGCGGCGAAGCCGTCGCTCTCGATCAGGTCGATCCAGCCGCCGTCGTCGCCCGCGGGCCATCGAGAGCGCCACGAATGCCGTGGCGACCGCGGCCGTCCATCCCGCGTCGCATGAACACTCGACGATCGCCATCGGTGCGTTCCTCGTGATGCGGGGAGGGGCCTCGTCCACTCAATGTAAGGCCCACGCCGGCGAATGCAAGCGCGTGATCTCGCCCATTGCGTGGCCGTCTCCTACAGATATAGGATGCACGGCCGCGACGGCGACGCCGGAACGCTCCCCCATCCGAGGACTTCACCCGTGACGACCCGCCGAAGGATGATGATCGCGACGGCCTGTGCCGCGATGCTCCTCTGGCCATCGCCGCCCCGTGCCCCGCACAGACGAGATCGGCGTCGGCCGCGAAGCCGCTGGCCCGGTACGTGCCGGCGACGGACCTCGTCTTCTACGCCGAGTTCGACGGACTCGACGCCCACGCGGCGGCGTGGAAGAAGTCGGCGCTCTTACAAGCTGCTGAACGAGACGAAGCTCGGCGCGATGGCCGAGGACCTCCTCACTCAGGCCATCGATCAGATGCTGGCCGCGAGCGACGACAAGGGAAAGCCGACCACCGCCGAGCTGATGGGGATGTGGAAGGGTACCCTCCGCGACGGCTTCGCCTGCGGCGTCGCCGGCGAGCCCGGGCCGGGGAGCGACTCGTCGCTGGTGTTCATCTTCCGCAACGGCGCCAGGAATGGCATCCTCGCCTTCATCCGGCGCTCCGAGGCGGCGTCGGGCCCGAAGAGCAACGCCGAGCGCGCGGCTCGCGGACCATCTACTCCGCGCCCGGCGCCGACCTACTGGGCCGAGGGAGACGACCTGGTCCTGACGAGAGGCGGCGGGCCCGATCGACCCGGTCATCGCCGTCATCGACGGCAAGGCCCCGAACGCGACGACCAGCGCGATCCGCACCGAGCTGAGGAAGACCCGAGGCCGGCTTCGAGCCGGCGGGCATCCTCTTCGTCGACTTCGCCAAGATCCCGATGCCGCCCGACGCCGCGAAGGTCGGCGTCGACGGCCTCAAGCGGGTCGACTACCGCGTCGGCTTCCAGGACGAGGCGCTGTTCAGCGTCCTCCGCGTGCTCGCGCCGTCGCCGAGGCGCGGCGTGCTCGCGCTGCTCGACTCGCCGACGTTCGACAAGAGTGCCCTGCCGCCGATCCCGGCGGGGCTGTCGAGCTGGACGGTGTTCTCGCTCAACCCGTCGTCGTTCTACGAGAAGATCAAGGGCCTGGCGGCGACCGGCGGCGGCCCGAGGGCGCAGGGCTTCGACGGTTTCGAGCAGGGCATGCAGCAGAACCTCGGCATCCGATTCAAGGAGGACCTGCTGGCGCAGCTCGGGCCGAAGTGGGTCTTCTACGTCAACGGCGAGGCGCCGCCGCAGGGCAAGGCGATCGGCAAGATCCGCGCGGCGCTCACGGCCGAGGTGCGCGACTCCGCCGCGTTCGCGAGGACGGTCGACAAGGTCATGGCGATCATCATGCAGGTCGTCCAGCAGCAGGCCGCGCAGAACCCGCAGGCCAGGCAGCCGCAGATCCAGAAGCTCGCCGGCCCGACGCCGGGCTATCGCCTGGTCATGCCGCCGGGCAGCCTGCCGCCGCAGGCCGCGGGGCTGATCGACCCGACGATCCTGATCGGCAAGAAGCAGTTCGTGCTGGGCATCACCGGCGCCGAGGCGCGCGCGGCCGTAACGGGCGGCAAGACCTGGACGCCGGGGCCCGAGTACGCCACGCCGTTCGCGAAGCTGCCAAGGGACCTGATCGCGCTGAGCGTCGACGACCCGCGCGCCACGATCCCGCCCCTGGTCGCTGGCATCCCGCAGATGATCCCCGCGCTCAACGCGGCGATCGCCGGCCAGACGCCGCCCGGGAAGCCGAAATTCCAGCTCAAGCTCGACATCTCGAAGGTGCCGACGGCCGACGAGGTGAGCCGCCCGCTCTTCCCGAATACGATGGCCGTCACGCTCGACCGCGACGGGCTGAAGGTCACGAGCCGCGAGTCGATCCCGAGCGTGACGGGCGTCGGCGGCGTGGCCTTCGGCACCGCGCTCTTGCTGCCGGCCGTCCAGGCGGCGCGCGAGGCCGCGCGGCGGGCGCAGTGCGTGAACAATCTGAAGCAGATCGGCCTCGCGCTGCACAATTACCACGATACGACCAACGGCTTCCCCGCCGCGGCGATCACGAGCAAGGACGGCAAGCCGCTCCTGAGCTGGCGGGTGGCGATCCTGCCGTACATCGAGCAGCAGGAGCTCTACAACCAGTTCCACCTGAACGAGCCCTGGGACAGCCCCCACAACAAGACGCTGATCGCCAGGATGCCGGTCGCGTACAACTGCCCGAGCCGCATCCCGGCCGGCGCCGGGCACGACCACCTACAAGGCTTTCGTCGGCGGAGGCGCGCTCTTCGACCCGACGAAGCCCGTCGGCATGCAGCAGGTGACCGACGGCACGTCGAACACGATGGCGGTCGTCGAGGGTAAGACGCCGGTGATCTGGACGAAGCCCGAGGACATCCCGTTCGACCCGAAGGCCGCGGCGTCGCTCCTCGACTCGGGGTCGAACCACCCCGGCGGCTTCAACGTCCTGTTCACCGACGGGTCGGTGCGGTTCATCAAGACCTCGATCGCCGTCCAGGTCTTCCGCGCCCTGATCACTCGGGCCGGGGGCGAGGTCATCGGGGCCGACGCGTTCTGACTACTGGCCGAGTCGCTCGATCCATTCGCGGATGGCCGCCGCGGCGTCTGCGTCCACCATGTTTCGCGCGACCGGCGGCATCTTGAATCGCTCGGGTTCGACCATCCGCCGGTAGAGCATCGACCGCCCCGGATCGCGCACGGCGACGACCCGCGGGCGGTCGACGCCTTGCGCGTCGCTGACGGTGGGCGCGTCGATCATCTTTCGATCCTTCCACGCGATCCCGTAACGCGCGTCGAACGCCGCCGGGATGTTCACGCCCGGGCGATGGCAGTTGGCGCAGTTGGCGTCGAGGTAGGACGCGACGCGCTGTTCCAGCGGGGCCGAGCGATCGCCGATCGGGATGAGCCTGGGCAGTCGCGGGATTTCTCCCTCGCGTGGCGGAGGGGCGAGCATTCCGAGCCGCGACCACGTGCGGAGCTGGTTGTCGAGCACGCCCGTCTCCGGATACAGGAACGCGCCGTTGAGCTGCCGCGTCTTGGGCCCGAGCACGAAGCCGGCGGCCGAGGTGTGGCACTTCAGGCACTCGTCGCGACCGGGGAACGACCAGACCTGCTGGCGCACGCCCCCTCGCGTCCTGATCGGGATCACTTCGTTCCGCCCCTCGTCGATCAGCTCGGCATCCGTATGGTCGGGTCGCCAGCGATAGGTCACGCCGTAGCCCTCGCCCGGCCCGTCGACGACGAGCAAGCGCGTCTCGAGGCGGCGGCGATGGAGCGGCTCGGACTCGTCGTCGGCCAACTCGAAGTGCTTGACGAGGATCGTGCCCACGGGGAAGGTCCACTCGCCCTCGGGCGCGTACCTGATCGCCGCCCCGCCGGGCAAGGCGATCCAGCGCTGTTTGAGTGCGCCGTCGGACCAGAGTGGGCTGTTCACAGTGTAGGGGATCACGCCCGGGGCGGGCGACATGTCGTCGAGGCAGGCGAACAGCCCGGTATCCGAGAGCTTCTTCGGCAGCCGCCTCGGGTCGAGCCCGACCTTCATACCCTCGACCGGCGGGCGGTCGTCGAGCCCGTAGGGTTTCGACCCCGCGATTTCGAAGGCGGCCCGAATTGAGTCGCCGACGGGCTTGTCCTCGCGGAAGGCGCGGCGCAGAGCATCGTCGATGACGCGAGTGGGATCGGGTCGCGGTAGATCGGCGAACCGGGCGTTGGCTCGCTCGCGTCGGTCGTGTAGTGCACGACGTCGCCGGGCCGTCCCAGCGTCAGTCGCACAGCGACCGGGCCGGTGTAGAGACCGGCGGGCGGGACCGCGCCGGGAAGGGGACGGCGGCGATCGCGCTCGGCTTCGGCGGGGGTGGCGTCGCACCTGGCTGGTAGCGGAGCCTGAGCAATCGCCCCGTGTTCGGCTTGAAGTCCTTGTCGATGACCCAGGCGTCGCGCTCGAGCAAGTAGAGGCCGCCGTCGGGCGCGAAGGCCATGTCGGAGATCCGGCGGAACTTGCGGCCGAACGAGGCGACGTCGTGGGGGTTGTCGACGTCGATCGCCTTGATCCAGCCGAGCATGAAGTCGGCGAACAGGAGCCGGCCGCGGAGCTCGGGCGGGAAGGAGGATTCGCGCGGGATGAAGGCAAGCCCGGTGACGGAGCTCGTCGGGTAGTGGTGGATCGGCCCGCGAAACCGGGCGTCGGCCGTCGGTCCGTGCTCGACGGTCGGCCATCCGTAGTTCGCGCCGCGGAGGCCGAGGTTGATCTCCTCGCGGACGCCGCCGACGTCGCCGATCGCGATCCGGCCTGTCCCGGGCTCGACGGCGAAGGTGAACGGGTTCCGACATCCGAGCGCCCAGATGGCTCGATATTTCCCGTTCGTGGTCGCGACGAACGGGTTATCGGGCGGGATCGATCCGTCGGGATTGATGCGGAGGATCTTCCCCTGGAGCATATCCATCCGCTGCGCCGGCCAGCCGACGGACTGCTCGCCGAGGCCGCTGTACAGCGTCCCGTCGTTGCCGAAATGCAGGGCACCGCCCTGGTGGCCGAACGGATACTGGCCGCCGATTGAGGTCTGGTCGTCGCCTTCGAGGAGGACATTCTCGCTCCCCTCGATCGCCACATCGCCCCGCGCCGTGAATCGGCTGATCTTGTGGTGCGGATACGGCGCCTTGGCGACGTAGCACACGTAGACGAACCCGTTCCTCGCAAAGTTCGGGTCGAGCGCGACGCCGATCAATCCGCGCTCCCACCAGGAGTCGACGTCGACGCGAAGGAAGGGCGTCTCCAGGAGCCTGCCGTCCTTGACGACGCGCAGGGTGCCGGTTTGCTCGCATACGAAGACGCGACGGTCGGGGGCGACGGCGAGGGCCGTGGCGCCGGTGATGCCGGAGGCGGCCTCGGACCAGGAGAATCCAGGAGGCAGCTCGCGTTCGGCGGCGCGGGCGAGCGTCGGAACGATCAGCGCCATCACAAGGGACAGGCGACGCATCGCGGACCTCGGTGGACGGGGTCGAGCCGGAAGAATCTCCGAGCATACGACCGCGTCCGAGGCGGACGCCAGCCCGATCAGCCCCGGCGAAGCACGTAATACGACCGCCCCGCCTCGCGCGCGACATCGTCGGCAACATACCGCGCGGCGAACGCAGAGCTCAGCGCCCCGGCGATCGCCGCCCGCCAGCGCTCAGCCTTCGGCGGGTCGTCGACGCGCAAGTGAGTAATGTCGGCCGGTATCTCGACCAGCAGCGGGGTCATTCCCTCGAACGAGGCGAAGGGCAACGCCGTCGGCTCGTCGGGCCCCTCGACGAGGCGGGGTGAGGTCAGGGCTTCGAAGTCGTCCTCAAGGGGAAGATCCGCCAGTTCGACGGGCCACTCGGCGATCAGGCGGTCGGTGGGGACGCCGCGATTGAGGTCATCGGTCCGCGGTCCGTACATGTCCTCGATGTAACGCGAGGCGGTCGCGCCGAGGCGGTGGAGGTTGAAGTGAGCGTTGCCGGCCTGGAGCGGGTCGAAGGCCCAGGCGATGACTCCGACGCCGATCGAGCGGGCGAGGTCGCGCTGGAGGTCCTTCATCCGGGCGCCGATCCCTTCCCCTGGATACCCGGGGACGACGCCGGTCAACTGCGAGTAGAGGCACGAGCGGCCACCCGTCCGACCGAGGAAGGCGAACGACAGGCCGACCGCCTCGCCGTCCGGCAGGAACGCACCGAGGACGAGGCCGCCGTGGTGCTGGCGCCGACCATCGTGGCGACGGGCACCAGGTAGCTGTCGTCGCGCAGGCCCCAGGCCCGGCGCTGGGCGTCCTGGCAGGGCGACGTAGTCGGCGGGCGCCTCGGCCCGGCGGATCGTGATGGTCGGTTCGGTCATCGGGTCAGAGCTCGAGCAGGAGGGCGCCGAGCAGGGCCGCGCGTTCGAGGAGTCCGTCGATGAGGATGTGCTCGTCGTCGGCGTGGGCGCCCGCGCCGGGGCAGCCGAGGCCGTCGAGGGTGGGGATGCCGAGCGCGGCGGTGAAGTTGCCGTCGCTGCCGCCGCCGGTCGAGCCCTCGCCCAGGTCGAGGCCGAGCGATCTGGCCGATCGGCTCGGACGCGCTCGAACAGGGCGGCGACGGCCGGCGTGCGCTCCATCGGCGGGCGGTTGATCCGGCCGGTGAGGCTCAGCGATCACGTCGGGCGTCACCGGCTTCAGGTCTCTGAGCGCGGCCTCGAGCCGGGCGGCCTCGGTCATCGTCGAGACCCGCGCGTCGATCTCGGCGGTGGCGTGGGCGGGGACGACATTCGTGGTCGTCCCGCCGCTGATCGACGCCGACGTTGAGCGTCGTCCCCAGCTCGGGTCGCTGCAGGCCGTTCGATGCGCGAGGATCTGGTGGGCCAGCTCGACGATCGCGCTGCGGCCCTTCTCGGGCTCGACCCCGGCGTGGGCCGGCCGGCCCTCGACGTCAGACGTGAACCGGCCCGACCCCCTTCCGCGCGGTCTTGAGGCGCCCGTCGGCGAGCGGCGGCTCGAGGACGAGCGTGAACTCGCACTGCCTGGCCTCGTCCTCGATCAGGTCGCGCGAGCGGGGCTGCCGATCTCCTCGTCCGAGGTGAACAGGACGACCAGCGGCCGGGGCATCGCGGCGCCGATCGCGGCGATCGCCGCCGAGCGCGGCCTCGATCAGGACGAGGCTGGCCTTCATGTCGAAGACGCCCGGGCCGAACGCCTGGCCGCCTCGACGCGGAACGGCATCGTCGCGAGCGTGCCGACCGGCCAGACGGTGTCGTAGTGGCCGAGGACCAGGGCCGGGCCTGGCCCGTCCGATCGCGCCAGAACGGGCGCGGACGTGGTCGCCGCCGCGGCGTTCGGCGACGAGCTCGACCGCGCCGCCGAGCGCGCTGGAACCGGGCGGCGATGACGCAGGCCAGGCCGTCGAGCGCGGCCTTGTCGCGGCTCGGCGACTCGTGCTCGACCAGCGGCGCGGAGCGACTCGATCAGCTCGTCGCGGCGCGGCGTCGATCGCCTCGTGCAGGGCTCGTCCTTGAGACATCAGCGGGCGTCTCCGTCTCGGGTGAGGGTCAGCGTCCGGAGCGCGTGCCGGTCGATCCGTTCCGCGGACCGGCGTCGACGCCCAGGCCGGGGCCGCGAGGAACGTCGATGGCCCCGCCGGTCGCCAGGATCGGCGGCTCGACGATGTCTTCGTCGATAATACTTGTCCGAGCCCGAGACGTCGCCGGGCAGCGTGAACCCGGGCAGGCCGGCGATCGCCACGTTCGCCGCGCGGCCGATGCCGAACTCGTGCATCCCGCCGCACCAGACCGGGACGCCGCGCGCGCGGCAGACGTCGTGGACCCGCTTCGCCTCGCGCAGGCCCGCCGACGCGGCTGACCTTGATGTTGATCACCCGGCAGGCGCCCAGGTCGATCGCCTTCCGCGCGTCGTCGGCCGAGTGGATGCTCTCGTCGAGGCAGACCGGCGTCTCGCAGCGCGGCCTGGAGCGTGGCGTGGTCGATGATGTCGTCGTGGGCCAGCGGCTGCTCGATCAGGAGCAGGTCGAACTCGTCGAGCCGCTTGAGGTGGTCGAGGTCGTCGAGCGTGTAGGCCGAGTTGGCGTCGACCTGGAGCGGGAGCGTCGGGATATCGCTCGCGGACCTCGCCGGACGACGTCGACGTCCCAGCCCGGGCGCGATCTTGAGCTTGATCCGCCGGTAGCCCTCGCCGACGTACCGCTCGACCTGGTCGAAGGAGCGTCGGCACGTCGTCCTCGATCCCGAGGCTGACGCCCGAGAGGATCTCGCGATCGCGTCGCCGCCGAGCAGGTCGAACAGCGGCAGCGCCCTCGCGACTGGCCGAGCAGCGTCCCAGCAGGCCATCTCGAGCCCGGCCTTGGCGAAGTTGTTCCCCTTGACCGGGCCGAATAGACGCCGACCAGCTCGTCGATCGTCGCCCAGTCCCGGCCCAGCGACCGCCGGCGCCAGGAAGTCCTTGAGGATGTGCCAGCAGGTCTCGGTCGTCTCGGGGCAGTAGTAGGGGTCGGACGGGCTGGCGCACTCGCCCCAGCCCTCGACGCCGCTCCGCCTCGACGCGGACGAGGATGTGGTCGATGTGGGCCTTGCGTGCTCGAGCTGGTCCGGAAGGTCCGGATCAGCGGCAGGCGGACGAGGCTCAGGTCGATCCGGTCGATGCGCATCGGGGTGGGGATTCTTCCGATCAGGCCAAGGCCGCGGCGACGGCCGCCTTCATCTTCGCCAGGCCGGTCGCGGCGACCTCGCCGGCGTCGCGCTTCCAGTAATCGCGGTTGAACAGCTCGAGCGACAGCGTGACCTTGAAGCCGCCGTCGCGGAGGTCGCGGAGCAGCTTGGTTAGCGGCGCGACGCCGGTTCCCGGGTAGACTCGGTGCTCGTCCTTGATCGTGGCGCCGGGGCGGGTCGGCGGGGACGTCGTTCATGTGGAAGACGTGGACGGCCGAGGGGGCGAGCACGCGGATGCCGTCGTAGTTCGACCCGCCCTTGTAGAGGTGGTAGACGTCCGGCAAGAGGCAGGCCTTCGGGTGGCCGCTCTCGATGAGGATCGCGGCCACCTCGCCCAGGCGGCCCATCGTCTTCGAGAAGCCCCAGACCTCGGCCTCGGGGACCACGCCCATCTGGTCGCCGAGCTCGCAGAGGGCGCGATAGCGCTCGCCGAGGACGCGGAGGTCGACGCCGGTCCGGTCGGTCATGCCGACGGGCGGCGCGGCGATCCGCTTACCGCCGATCGCGCGGACCGTCTCCATGTCCCGGCGCATCTGCTCCAGGCCCTTCTTGCGGCGATCGTCCTCGTCGACGGCCCATTCCGCGAAGCCGATGGCCGACTCGACGGAGATTCCCGAGGTCGGCGATCTGCTTGCGGAGGTCGTCGAGCGACTTACCCGAGGCCTTGTGCGCCTCGAGCTCGCGGCACCCAGGGCTCGAGTGCGTTGTACCCGGCCTTGCCGGCGACGGCGACGACCTCGGCGATCGGCAGCTTCTGGCCCGAGATCGTGCTCGTGTTCAGGCCGAAGAGGAAGGGGCATTCCTCGAGCCGTCGGGCGGGAGCCGCGCCGGCGGACGACGCGGCCAGGCCCATCGCGGGGATCGAGGCCAGCCAGCTCCTCCGGGTGAGGTCGACGTTCACGATCGTTGCGTCCTCGAGTGGCCTCGTGGCGTAAGTCGTCGGAGCCACGATGGTAGTGGATGTGGGCCCGGGGGTCCACCGGGCATCGTCGACTACGGCGAGCCCCGCGCCCCTCGGCCGATCTTCAGCGCGTCGAGCAGGCTCGACCGATCGTCTGTCCACACCGCGGCGCCGACCCGGGCGGGCGTCCAGCGAACGTCGGCCCCGAGCGACCCGAGGTCCGAGTCGCGGTCGGCGAGGACGACCCAGACCGTCGGCTGCTTGCCCAGCCGCTTCTCCTCGGGAGTGATCGTCAGGTCGCGGCGAATCCGGGCGACGAGGCCACGTTCGCGGGCCAGGGCGCCGAGGATCGGCTCCAGGTCGAGGTGGCGGGTCGAGATGTGGTAGGCGATCAGACCCGCGGGGGCGCGCTTCGACAGGTACAGCGCCAGCGCCTCGCGGGTCAGTAGATGGACGGGGATCGCGTCGGAGCTGAAGGCGTCGAGGACGATCAGGTCGAAGGCGTGATCCGGCGCGTCGGCCAGGCGGAGCCGGGCGTCGCCGAGCACGACGTCGACCGACAGGGCGGGGCAGTCGCGGAGATACGTGAACAGGCTCGCGTCGTGCGCGACGGCCTCGACCGCTGGGTCGAGCTCGTAGAAGCTCCACGCCTGGCCGGGCATGGCGTAGGGGGACAGCCCGCCGATGCCGAGCCCGACGATCGCGACCCGCGCCCTTCGCGAGTCCGATCGAGCGTTGAGTGCGTCGAAGACCTGCGAAGCGGGGCCTCCGGGCAGGTAGTACGTCGTCGGCTCACGCTCGTGGCCGGGCTCCGTCGACTGCTCGCCGTGCAGCGTCCAGCCGTGGAAGAGCCGGCGAGCGTGAACCCGGTCGTCCTCGGTCACGCGGAGGATGCCGTAGAAACTCCGCTCCCGCCGGAGGATGCGGCCGCCGACGCCTTGGGCCAGGCCCGTGCCGAGCAGGATCGCGCCGACGGAAAGAGCGAAGGCCAGCGGACGTTTGTGCAGCGTCCAGACAACGTAAAAAAAAAGGCCGGACGCGATCGTGACGCATAGAGCACCGACGGCCGTGGCGGAGATTCCGCCGCTGTCGGCGGACAGGACACACGTCAGGCCCAGGATCGCGCCGGCTAGGAGGAGGCTGGACCGGACTCGCTCGCGTCTGCCACGCGCGAGGGCCGGCACCAGGCAGGCGAAGACGATCGCGATCGGGTATTCAGCCATGCGGTCGAAGAGGACCGGGGCGAGGATGGCGTTGAACAAGCTACCCAGGACCCCGCCGAGCGCGATCGCCAGGTAGAAGCTCGTCAGCCGCTCGGCAGGCGGTCTCCGCCGGGACAGCTCGCCGTGGCAGGCCATGGCGGCGGCGCAGAAGAAGAGCAGGTGGACGGGCATCCAGAACCACTGAACGAGCCCCGCCGCCAGCGGCGGCAGCAGCAAAAGCGCGGTGACGGGGACCGCCCGAAGGGCCAGCGTCTGGGGAACGAAACGGTGGGACGCGAACGTCAGGATGAAGCTAAGGAGGTAGAGCGCCAGCGGGACGACCCAGAGAAGCGGGATGGGGGCGATGTCGGTGGTGAGGTACGTCGTCACCCCTTGCAGCAGACTCGCGGGGATGAAGGCCAGTCCGACCCATAGGGCGCGCTCGTGCGAGGTCCCGGGCGCTCGCGTCATCCTCGCCCCCTCCGCACGACCCGAGGCCGCGACGGCCGAGCAAACCGCCATCAGGACCACGAACCCGGCGAAGGCCCAGCGCCATGCGCGGGCCTGCGCGGCGAGCGGCAACGATGGTTCCAGCAGCAGCGGATACGCGAGCAGTGCCAGCAGGCTGCCGAGGTTGCTCGCGGCGTACAGGGGATACGGGTCGCCCATGCGCGAGGCCGCGAACCAGCGCTGGAGCAGCGAACTGGTCGCCGCCAGCGCGAAAAACGGCAAACCGAGGGTCGTCGCCAGCCGGCCGAGGAGCCAGGCCGTGGGGTCGTCCGGGCCGGGCGGACGGTCCGACGGGGCGACGACGATCGCGGGCCGCATCGCCACGCAGGCGATCAGCAACACCAGGTGCAGCGACCGCCTGCGTCCGCGGTGCGAGCCGCGATGTCGCGTGTGCGTACAGGTATCCCAGCAGCAACGCCCCTTGGAAGAATGCCAGGCAGGTCGACCAGACCGAGGCCGTGCCGCCGAGCAGGGGCAACAGGGCCTTGGCCGCCATCGGCTCGACCGCGAACAGAAGCGAGGCGCCCGCGAAGGAAGCCAGACCGAAGAGGGCGACCATAAGATTCTCGTCGACGCTACACGAGCCGGTTGGACCGCACGACCTCTGCGTACCATCGTGCGCTGAGCTTGGGCGTGCGCTTCTGGGTCGCGTAGTCGATGTGGACGATCCCGAACCGCTTGCCGTACCCCTCGGCCCACTCGAAATTGTCGAGGATCGACCAGAGGAAATAACCGCGGACGTCGAAGCCCTCGGCGATCGTCCGGTGCAATTCCACGAGGTAATTCCGCAGATACTCGCGGCGGTCGAGGTCGAGGATCTCGCCGCTTGGCGTCATTTCATCCGGGAACGCGGCCCCGTTCTCGGTGATGTAGAAGGTCTTCACCCCGAACACCTCGGCCGCGTGGCGGACGGTCCAGTAGAGCGTCTGAGGGGTGATGTTCAGCCAGAACAGATCGCCGCGCGGGAAGCCCTTGGGAAAGGGCAAGACCTCCGGCTCGCCATCGTGCCCGGCCCGGACGTAGTCGCCCGCGTAGGGGTTGAGGCCGAGGAAGTCAGTCGGCTGGGAGATCAGGTCGAGGTCACCGGGGCGGATCTCGGGGGCGTCCGCGCCGGCGTCGCGCAGGAAGGCCTCGGAATAGTGGCCGAGGAAGACGGGGGCCATGAGCTGCCGGTTCGTCCGCTCGTAGAGCGCGCGAGCGGCCTGGATGTCGGCGTCGGTCTCGGTCAGCGGCAGTTGCGGCGCGGGGAGGTGGTTCTGCACGAGCCCGACGATGGCCCCGGCCCCGCCGAATTCGCGGACGGCCGCCACGGCGTGTCCGTGCGCCAGCAGCGCGTGATGATACGCCTGGTTCACGACCCGCTCGGATTCGCGACGGCCGGGGCGAAGTAGCCGATCCGGTAGCCGTTGCCGATGAAGCAAGGGATCTCGTTGACGCTGAACCAGCGCGTGACTCGGTCGCCCAGCCGCTTCACGACGACCTCGGCATAGGGCCGGAAGGCGTCGGCCGTCGCGCGGACGGGCCAGCCGCCGCGGTCCTCGAGCGACTGCGGCAGGTCCCAGTGGAAGAGCGTCACCCAGGGAGTGATCCCGCGAGCGAGCAGGGCGTCGATCACGCGGTCGTAGAAGTCGAGGCCCTTCGGGTTCACGGGGCCGTCGCCGCGGGGGACGATGCGCGGCCAGGCGACCGACAGCCGATAATTCCGCAGCCCCAGCGCTGCCATGAGGTCGAAGTCGGATTCATAACGGTGATAGTGGTCGCAGGCGACGGCCGGCGTGTCGGCGCCCTTGATATGCCACGGATTCCTGGCGAAGTGGTCCCAGATCGACGGCGACTTGCCGTCCTCCGCGGCCGCCCCCTCGATCTGCGCCGACGCGGCGGCCACGCCCCAGGCGAAGCCGTCGGGGAACTGGTAGGACGTGCGATCCGCCATCGGCCCGGACTCCTCGCGGCTTGTCGAGCGCCTGCGAGCCCATCTTCGGAAGTATGGCCGATCCCGCAAGGGGCTCGTCGGGGCTTTTTGGCCGGGGCCGCGATCGGATATCATGGTAGGTCCTGCCCGAGGCCCGCGAGGCTCTGCCCGAAGACCCCACGGTGCGCGGGGCCACCCCGTCGCGAAGGAGCCCTCTCCGACGATGATCCCGCACCGGATGCCCTCGTCTCTTGTCGCGCTTGCCGCCGTCGCATGCCTCGCGGCCGATTCGCCACCCCGCTTGCGGCTCGACTTCGACCGCGACGTCCGCCCGGTCGTGGCCGAGCACTGCTTCCCCTGCCACGGGCCCGACGCGGGCAAGCGGAAGGCGAACTTTCGCCTCGACACGAAGCAGGGGGCATTCGCCGAGCGGGACGGCCGCCCGCCGATCGTCCCCGGCAAGCCCGACGAGAGCGAGCTGGCGCTTCGCGTCGCATCCGACAATCCCGACGACATGATGCCGCCGCCCGTCCATCGTCAGCGGAAGCAGTTCAGCGCGGGGGATGCCGAGCTCCTTCGCAGGTGGATCGCCGAGGGCGCGGACTACAAGGGCCACTGGGCCTTCGAGAAGCCCGTGAAAATGTCGCCCGCCGCCGAGGGCGACCCGATCGATCAGTTCATTCTTGCCAAGCTCGCCGGGCAGGGGCTGAAGCCCGCGCCGCCTGCGGATCGTGTCACTCTGATGCGCCGCCTGAGCTTCGACCTGACGGGCCTGCCGCCGACGCCCGAGGAGGTCGAGGCGTTCGTCAACGACAAGTCGCCGAACTCCTACGAGAAGGTCGTCGACCGCCTACTCGCCTCGCCGCATTACGGCGAGCGGATGGCCGTGGCGTGGCTCGACTGGGTCCGGTTCGCCGACACGGCGGGCTATCACAGCGACAACCACCGCGACGTCTGGCTCTACCGCGACTATGTGATCGACGCGTTCAACAAGAACACGCCCTTTGACCGATTCACGACCGAGCAGCTCACCGGCGACCTGCTGCCGGGCGCGACGAGGGAGCAGCGGATCGCCTCGGGCTACAACCGGATGCTCCAGACGACCGAGGAGGGCGGGGCGCAGGCGAAGGAGTATGTCGCGAAGTACGCCGCGGACCGTGTGCGGAATGCGTCGTCGGTCTGGCTCGGGATCACCCTCGGCTGCGCGGAGTGCCACGACCACAAGTTCGACCCGTTCACGACGCGTGACTTCTACCGATTCGCCGCGTTCTTCGCTGACGTCCAGGAAGTCCCGGTCGGCCGCCAACCCACCACGAAGATGCCCACACCCGAGCAGGAGGCGAAGCTCGCGGCGATCGACGCGAAGGTCGCACCCCTGAAAAAGGCTCTGGAAACGACGACGCCGGAACTGGCCTCGGCGCAGGCGGCCTGGGAGAAGGAGGCCGGCAAGGCCGACGACCGCTGGACGACGCTCCGGCCGAACTCGGCGAAATCGGCGTCAGGGATGACCCTCGACGTGAGCGGCGACGGCACGGTTGTCGCCCGGGGCAAGCCCGCGGAGTCGGATGTCTTCACCCTCACGTTCCCCATCGACCGGAAAGCGATCACGGCGCTCCGACTCGAGGTGCTGCCCGATCCCAAGCTGCCCGCGGGCGGGCCTGGCCTGGCCGGCAACGGGAATCTCGTGCTCCACGAATTCGCCGCGACCGTCCGCGACAAGCCGGCGCGGTTCTCGCGGGCGTCGGCGAACTACTCGCAGCCCGGCTGGGACGTCGGCGGGGCGATCGACGGCAAGCCTGAGTCGGGCTGGGCCATGATGGAGAGGGCCGGGAAGCCGAACCAGGCGATCTTCGAGCTGAAAGACGACCTGGGCGGTGGGGCGCCGTTCGAGCTGACGATCCGCCTCGACCAGCACTACGGCGGCTCGCACCTGATCGGCAAGTTCCGCCTCTCGGCGACCTGCGCGACGCGGCCCGTGAACGCGGGCGGCTTGGATGCCCTGCCTCCTTCCGTCCGCGACGCGCTGGCGATCGAGCCGAAAAGGCGATCGAAGGAGCAGGCCGAGGCCGTCGCGGCCCATTATCGGACGATCGCCCCGGCGCTCGAGCCGACCCGGAAGGCCATCGCCAACCTGAACCGCGAGCGCGAGGCGACCCTCGCCGCCGCGCCCGAGACGCTGGTGACGACCTCGGGCAGCCCGCACACGGTCCGGATCCTGCCGCGCGGGAACTGGCTCGACGACTCGGGGCCTATCGTCACGCCCGCGGTTCCCGCGTCGCTCGGCCCCGAGATCAAGGATCGCCGGGCGACGCGGCTCGACCTGGCGCGGTGGCTCGTGGCGAACGACAACCCGCTCGTCGCCCGCGTGTTCGTCAATCGCGTGTGGACGATCGCGTTCGGCCAGGGCCTGGTGACGTCGGTCGAGGACTTCGGCTCGCAGGGGGCGAGCCCGTCGCATCCCGAGCTGCTCGACTGGCTCGCGGTGACGTTCCGCGACGAAGGGTGGGACGTCAAGCGGCTGGTGAAGCGGATCGTGATGACGGACGCCTACCGGCGCGCCTCGTCGGCCGATCCGTCGACCCTCCCGTCCGACCCGTATAACCGCTGGCTCGCGCGGCAGGGCCGTTTCCGGCTCAACGCGGAGTTCGTCCGCGACGACATGCTTGTCGTCTCGGGCCTTTTCGCCCCCAAGGTCGGCGGCCCGAGCGTGAAGCCTTACCAGCCGGCGGGGTACTGGGCTCATCTCAACTTTCCCAAGCGTGAATACGTGAACGATCACGGTGAGTCGCTCTATCGCCGTGGCATGTACACCTACTGGCAGCGGAGCTTTCTCCACCCGAGCCTGCTGGCGTTCGACGCGCCGAGCCGCGAGGAGTGCACGGCCAACCGGCCGCGGTCGAACACGCCGCTCCAGGCGCTCGTCTTGCTGAACGACCCGATCTTCGTCGAGGGGGCGCGTGCGTTCGCCGAAAAGGCGATTCATGAGGGCGGGAACGACGACGAGTCGCGACTGGTGTTTGCCTACCGGCGGGCACTGTCTCGGTTGCCGCGTTCCGAGGAGCGGGCGGTCCTGCTTGGATTGATCGCAAAGCATCGCGAGCACTACGGCTCGCATGCCAAGGAGGCCGAGGAGATCGTCCGCGTCGGCGAGCGTGCTCCCGCCAAGGACATTCCGGCGGTGGAATTGGCGGCTTGGACGTCGGTGGCGCGGGCGATCTTAAACCTGCACGAAACGATCACTCGGAATTGATCCTTAAGCGCCACCTCGGTGGTAGGCACTATGGCTCGCCTTCGACTAACTCTTCAGTTCCGACTGTATTATCTCTTGATCGCTGTGCTCGTCGCGGCGCTCGTCATGCCCCTGGCGATTCGGAGACAGGAGTACGGAAGGCTCGCCGCTTTCGGCCAGGCCATCGTTCGTGACGCCAAGACGACGCCCGCGGCCGTCCGGTCCTACGAGAGGACCGCGGCGAGGGCCTGGAAGGATTCCGCCGAGTACGACGGGCTCATCGTCCTGCTCGTGATCGTCCCGACGTGCCTGTGGCTGCTCAGTTCGCTCGGGGTCTTTCATCGGACGCGGCTTCGGCGCTCGCCAAGCAATATCAGTACACCGCCCCGACGGCTTGCCGCCCAGATTCGGCACCAAGCCGATTCCTCTTCAACGACTGCGGCCCCTCTTACCGAGCCGAATCATGACCCATGCCGATCGACATGCGCTGAAAATCAACCGCCGCACCTTCCTCGGCGGCGCCGCCGGCGTCGGCTCGCTCGCGCTCGCGTCATTGCTCGATCCGAACCTCCTCGCGCGGCCGACAATTCCGCAAGAACGGACCGGTGGTCTGGCGTGGTCAGCCCGCTGCACTTCGCGCCGAAGGCGAAGCGGCTGATTTACCTCTACATGGCCGGCGGCCCGTCGCACCTGGAGACGCTGGACCACAAGCCAAAGCTCGCCGCGATGCACGGCAAGCCGATGCCCGAGTCGTACACCGCGGGCATGCCGATCGCGCAGCTTCAGGGGCAGAAGCTCAATTGCTTCGCGCCGCAGCATGAGTTCAAGAAATACGGCAAATCGGGGCAGGAAATCTGCTCCATCTTTCCCGAGATCGGCTCGGTCGCCGACGAGATCTGCATCATCCGCTCGATGGTCACCGAGGCGATCAACCACGACCCTGCGCACACCTACATGAACACCGGCACGACGATCTCCGGGCGGCCGGCGATGGGGTCGTGGATCAACTACGGTCTCGGGTCCGACTCGCAGGACCTGCCCGGGTTCGTCGTGCTGACCTCGTTCGGAAAGTTCGGCCAGGCTCAGCCGATCGCCGCCCGCCAGTGGCACTCGGGCTTCCTGCCCAGCCGGTTCCAGGGCGTCCAGTTCCAGTCGAAGGGCGACCCGGTCCTGTACGTGAGAGAACCGCGGGGCGTCGATCGTCAGAGGCAGCGCGACGTCGTCGAGGCCGTCCAGAAGCTCAACGCGCTGGAGGAGCAACGAGCCGGCGACCCCGAGATCGCCACGAGGATCAGCGCCTACGAGACCGCCTTCCGGATGCAGATGAGCGTGCCCGAGCTGATGGACGTGACGAGCGAGCCCAAGCAGGTCCTCGACCTCTACGGCACGAAGGGCGGAGACGGCTCGTTCGCCGCGAACTGCTTGCTGGCCCGGCGGCTGGCCGAGCGGGGCGTGCGGTTCATCCAGCTCTACCACAAGGACTGGGACCACCACGGCAACCTCAAGACCGACGTCGTCGGCACCGCCGCCGAGGTCGACCGCGGCGCCGCGGCCCTGATCAAGGACCTGAAACAGCGCGACATGCTCAAGGACACTCTAGTCATCTGGGGCGGCGAGTTCGGCCGGACGCCGATGGCCCAGGGCAACGGCCGCGACCACCATATCAAGGGCTTTTCGATCTGGATGGCGGGCGGCGGCATCAAGGCGGGCATGTCGTACGGGAAGACGGACGAGCTCGGCTATGCGTCGGTCGAGAACGTCGTCCACGTCAACGACCTGCACGCGACGATCCTCCGGCTCTTCGGCATCGACCACACGCGATTGACTTACCGGTTCCAGGGCCGCGACTTCCGCCTGACCGACGTCGCCGGCAAGCCGGTGGAGGCGATCCTTGCTTGACGGGGGACTTGCCAAGACTCCGACAATGAAGATGACCGCGGCGAGAATCACGACCCCCGCACCGAGGCCCGCCTCCCTTGACCCTGCCCGGCTCCGACGCCGACACCGAGTTTCCCGTCCCGCCCGATGAGAACGAGGACCCGTATTTCGCCCCGGAGGACAGGAAGCACGACCCGTATGCCGCCTTGCGTATTCCGGACTATCGCCGGCTGGTTCTGGCCTGCGTCGCGTCGTCGATCGGCGGCGAGATCCAATCCGTCGCGATCGGCTGGGAGCTCTACGAACGAACGAGGTCGGCGACCGTGCTCGGGCTGATCGGGCTCGTGCAGCTCCTGCCGGTTTATCTGCTTGCCCTGCCGTCTGGACACGCGGCAGACCGCTACAGCCGGACGCGGCTGTTCGTGATTTCCGAGGCCCTGCTGGCGCTCGCCGCGATCGGCCTGGCCATCCTCTCGTTCGGCGGCGGCCCGGTCTGGGCGTTCTATGCGTGTCTCGCGCTGACGGGGACGGGACAGGCGTTGCTACGGCCCGCGCGGTGGGCGCTGATGCCGCAGGTCGTCCCACGCGACCTGTTGCAGAATGCCGTGACGTGGAACAGCACGAGCTGGCAATCCGCCGCGATCGTGGGGCCGGCGATCGGCGGCACGATCATCGCCCTGGCCGGAGGTGCGGCGTGGGCCTATGTGCTCACCGCCGTCCTCTCCGCGCTCGCAATCGTCCAGATCCGCTCGATCCGCACTAGGCCGGCGCCGAATCCCACCGAGCCGACCACGCTGGGCACGTTCCTCGCGGGATTCAAGTTCATCTGGTCGAACGACCTGATCCTGGCGACGATCACGCTCGACCTCTTCGCCGTGCTCCTCGGCGGCGCGCAGGCGCTCCTGCCGATGTTCGCGAGCGATATCCTTCACGTCGGCCCCGCGGGCCTGGGCTGGCTCCGCTCGGCCGAGTCGATCGGCGCCCTGATCATGGCGTTGACGCTGGCGCACCGCCGCCCGTTCCAGAAGGCCGGGCCGACCCTGCTGACGGCCGTCACGGCGTTCGGCCTGGCGATGGTCGGCTTCGGGCTCTCGCGCGACGTGCGGGTGTCGTTTCTGATGCTGCTGATTGCCGGCGCGGTCGATAACATCAGCGTGGTGGTCCGCTCGACGTTGATCCAGACGCTGACCCCCGACTGGATGCGCGGGCGGGTCTCGGCCGTGAACAGCCTGTTCATCGGCACGTCGAACGAGCTGGGCGGTTTCGAGTCCGGCCTGACGGCCGCGTTCTTCGGACCGATCGGGTCGGTGGTCGGCGGCGGAATCGGGACTCTGGTCGTCGTCGCGGTGGTCGTCGCGGCGTGGCCGAGGCTTCTGAAGCTCGGGCCGCTGCACAAACCGTCGTAGGATCCGCTCTTGCGGATCGTCTTCGGATCGCGGATGGTCCGAAAGAGCGGACTCTACGGAGATTGACCATGAGCCCCTTCCGCCCCGACCTCTTCGCTGGCCGCGTCGCCCTGCTCACTGGCGGCGGCACGGGAATCACTCGCGGGATTGCCGAGGCGCTGGCCGCCCACGGCGCCAATACGGTGCTCCTGAGCCGCAGGGCGGAGCACGTCCACACGGCGGCGAAGGAGATCGCGCATCAGTTCAAGACCCGCTGCCTGGGCATCGAGGCGGATGTCCGCCATCCCGAGGCGATGGAAGCGGCGGCGGCCCACGCGGTGAAAGAATTAGGGCATCTCGATATCCTGGTCAACGGGGCCGCGGGCAATTTCCCCTGCGCCTCGGCCGACCTGACGCCGAACGGGTTCGCTGCCGTGGTCGACATCGACGTGAAGGGGACCTGGCACGCCAGTCGAGCCGTCTTTGATGCCTGGATGAAGGAGCGTGGCGGGTCGATCCTGAACATCAGCGCGACGCTTCACTACAAAGGGACTCCAGGCCAGCTTCACGTGACCGCGGCCAAGGCGGCGATCGATGCGATGACGCGGACACTGGCCGTCGAGTGGGGCCCGCTCGGCATTCGCACGAACGCGATCGCGCCGGGGCCCATCACCGACACCGAGGGCGTTCGGCGCCTCTTGCCTGGCGAGGCGGTGGAGAGATTCGCGGCGGTTGTCCCGACGCGGCGGATGGGGACGATCGACGACATCGCCATGCTCGCGCTGTTCGTCCTGAGCGATGCCGGGTCGAACCTGAATGGCGCGATCATCCCGTCCGACGGCGGGCTGTGCCTGGCCGGAAACATGGGCTTCGCGTTCACACCGGATACCGCGCGGCCACGTCCCTGAGCCGGATGTGGAACGGGCCCGAGCTTGCCGCCGTAGTTGCCCGCGGTGATCGCGACGATGCCGGGCCGGCAGCCGCGCGGAGGCCGACGGCCGTCGCGCGCTCGACGGCCTCGAGCGTCAGGCCGTCGATGACGATCTCGTAGGCGCAGTCGACCTCCGGCGGGCAGCTCGGTCGGGACCAGCCCGCGCAGGGTCGGCGCGAAGGCGGTGTTCGTGCTGGCGCGGAGGGCCTTGTACTTGCTGCCGACCTTCGAGCCCGACCGCGCGATCCCGCCCGGGAACGGCAGGATCACGTCGGGGCACGCCCGCATCGCCGACGACGGCGGCCTCGGTGGCGGCGAGGGTCGTCGGCCGGGTCGGCGCCGAGCAGGATGATGTTGCCGCCGGCGACCCCCTTGGTCGTGCCGAAGGTCTCCTCGCAGGTGAACTCGCCGTCCATCACCGGGATTCGCCAGTAGCGCCGGCCGTCGAGCCGCTTGCTGATCTGCCAGCCGTCGCCGAAGTAGCGGAGCCGGCCGCCGACGTTGACCGTCTTCTCGCCCGACCGGCAGGCCGTTGTAGCAGGCGGTCGTCGGGCAGGTCATCACGCACTGGCCGACGCGGTTGGCCAGCGCCTTCTCCAGCGCATCGCGGCTGAACGCGAAGACGAGCACGCTCACGCCGGGCCGGCCGTCGGGCGTCTCGTCGGGCGTCGAGCGTCCGCTCGATGGCGGCCTCGGCGTCGCAGGCGATCACGCTCGTCGCGTAGCCGGTCATCGTCCGCGCCGGCGATCTCGGCCCAGGCCGGCGTGTCGGCCGTGATGATCGCCCGCGCGGCGGTCATCGGGAACGCCTCGGCGAAGGTGTCGACGATGTCCGTCGTCGCTCATCGCGCGACCCCCGCTCGCGATGACCCGCGGCCGGTTCACCTCGCCCTCGCCCATCGCGTAGTTGGCGAACCGGATCGAGGAGTCGCGCATCGAACCAGGCGGCGATCTCCGGCCTCGACGTCGCCGTCGCACTCGGGGTCGACGTGGAGGAGGTCGCCCGCCGACAGGGCGGCGGATCTCGCCGTCGTCGAGGACGACCTCGCCGCGCCTTGATGACAGTAGCGCGGGCAGGGAGAACATCCGCTCCTTGTCGTCGTCGGGGCGATAGATGGTCACGTCGCCGTCGGCCCCCGGGCCGAGGTGCCCTTTCGTCGCCAGCCCGAGCATCCTCGCCGGGCCGGCGCGGGTGATGATGGCGATCTCGGCCAGGCGAGTACTCGCGCGGGAGGTCGCCCAGGCCGCGACCGGTCCGGACCTTCGCGGGCAGGCGTTGCGAGCGCGTCGTTCCGCGATGGCCTCGATCCATCAGGAGGGCGATGATCTGCGGATAGGCCAGGAACGAGCCGCCGTTGGGGTGATCGGTGCTCAGTGGCGACCTGCCAGGGGTCGTCGACGCGGAGGAACCACTCCAGGCCGATCGCCCACTGGAGGGCGTGGACGACGTTCTTGTCCTCGTACGTGATCGGCACGACGCCGCAGCCGGTCTCCAGCTCGACGTCGTGGCTGAGCCACTTCCGCCCGGTGACCCGGTGGAGGAACTGGCCGACCGCGCCGTCGGCCGTCATGCTCGTCGTCTCGCCGAAGAGGACCTGGCCGACGTCGACGGTGAGCTTCGCGTGGGCGTTCACGTAGTCGGCGAGCGGTCCGACCTGCGAGTGCGATCGAGCCGGGTCGTCCGGTGGTCGCCGCCGTAGCTGTGGAACTGGATGTGCGCCAGGTGGGCGCGATGGCCGTCGAGCGCCCGCATCAGTCTCGAGCGTGCGTCGCCGCGTTGCCCGGCAGGCCGAGGTTCAGGCCGTGGAGGTGGATCGGGTGCGGCAGCCCCAGCTCGTCGACCGCCCGCGCCAGCTCGGTCAGGATCTGCCGGGGCGTGACGCTCGAAGCCGCGGCACGACGTCGTCGAGCGTCGCGACGTTCCCCCTGCCCTTGCTTCCAGCGTCTCGACGCCGCCCGGGTTGACGACCTTCACGCCGAACGCCCTGGTCGCGTCCAGCAGCCAGGCGACGAACGCCCGCAGCCGGCCGCGCTCGCCGTCGCGGATCGCGGTCCATCACGTAATGGTTGTTGCCCATCAGGACGAGGAACGCCTTGTCGATGATCGGCGTGTCGCCGAGCTCGTGATGCGCGTGCCGGGCCCCGAGCGGCGGCGATCGCGGCGTCGACGGCCGTCGCGTAGCCGAGCCCGGCGTACTTGGCCCCGGTGGCGAAGGTGCTCGGGACGCTCCCGAGCGTCCCCGACCGGCCGATGACCGATCGATCCAGGCATCGCCTCGCCTCGCCTCCTCGGGCCGCATCATGCGGGCGCGCGTTGACCTTCGGCCCGGCGATGTGGCAATGGACGTCGACCCCCGCCGGGCATCACGACGTCGCCCCGCGCGTCGATCGTCCGGTCGGCCCGGATGGCCGGGTCGGTCGGGTGCGGCGATGACGCGGCCGTCCTCGATCCAGACGTCGGCGATCCCTTCGACCCCGTTCGCCGGGTCGACGACATGGCCCCCGGAGATCTTGAGGAGGCTCATTGGGCGCGGTCCTGGCGGAATTGAATGGCGGCCAATCGGTCGTCGAGGGCGCGGAGGGTATCCGACAGCGTGGGGCGTCGTTCCGCCAAAGCGGGGCGGAGCGGGAGCATCAGGCCGTCGAATCGGGCGACGCTGCCGCCTTCGTCGATGCCGGCCCATGCGGTGGGAAGGAAGGAATCGGCTTCCATGAGGGATCTCAGGGCGTCGCTCGGCGAGCCCTGGCGCGGTTCGATGTCCCGTCTGCCGTCGGTCATCACGGGACCGACGAAGACCTTCGGCATCGCCTTCTTCGCTGTCGCCGTCGCTTCGAGACAAAACTCCGTGCGCGAGCCCACGTCGCCGATCAGGAGGAGGGCATCGACCTCTCCGCGATAGATGCGGGTAATCACATCCTCATGAGCGAGATGTCGGGGATGGCCAAGCGCGAAATCGACCGTTCCGGCCGCCCCGGTGAGCCAGGCGAGAACCGAATGGCCCGGTTCCGAGGGAGCGACCGTGGGGCTGATCGCGACAAACCGGGTCGAGCGGTTGAGGTCGCGAACCAGCGCCAGAGCGGCCTCCGCCTCGGCCCGGGTAGACTCGCCGCCGTGGATCAGCGCGCCGTACTGGGCCCCCTTGAGCCGCTCCGCCAGATCGGCGAGCTGTTCGAACGGGACGCTCGTCGCCGCTCGGACGGCGGCCGGCTCGAGCAAGACGCCGTTGACGAGGGCGCGGAGGACTGGGTAAATCGCCATCCCGCGATCCGGCACGTGGATCAGCAGGTCGGGTCGCGTTGTCCACCCCTCGTTCGCCTCGGCGGGCGTGGCGGGGTCCTGGAACACGATGACGTCGCGACCCGCACGGCCGTTGGGGATGAACCGACCTGGAGCTTCCACGAATCGTTCGAGGAATCTCGGGAGGCGTCTAGCCCACGCCGACGAGTCGAAGACCAGGACGTCGGCCCGGTCGCGGACCTCGCCCAACGTGGCAGAAACCGCGCCGAGGCGCTGAAATGCGGCGCAGACGGTCGTTCGACTGTAAAGGGGAGTGATGACGGCACCGATCCGGTCCGCGATCCCAACCGCGATCCGTTGCGCTTCGATCGTGGTTCCCAGGCCGACGATCGCGGGTGCCTTCGCTCTCAACAGGATTTCGGCCGCCCGGTCAATCGCTGCGTCCGGTGCCGTCGGCACGCCCGCGACCATCGGAAAGATCGGGAGCTCGGTCTCCGACCGGTGGTACCAGCGGAGGCCCAGGCCGCAGGCGTTCCGCGCCTCGAGGATCCGCTCACCCTCGACGACGAGGCCGATGTCGTCGCAGAGGCAGGCGCAGCCGAGACAAGTCGTGTCCTCGACGATCCGGCGGCCTGTTGGACGCTGCGCGTTCACCAATCTACGCTCCCCTCGTACCCGTCGCCATCGTAACGCGATCGCCTTGCCCTGTCGCCTCGGCATCGACCCCCTGCCCCGCAGTCCCGCGCGGAGATACGATGGGAAAATGCCGCCTGACCTGCCACTCCCACTGTCCGGCCTCCGCGCCGCCGTGCTCGGCTCGACGTCGGGGATCGGGCGCGCCACGGCGCTGGCGCTGGCCGAAGCGGGGGCCGACGTGATCGTTCACGGGCGTAGTCGGAGCGAAAGGGCCGAGGGAGTCGCCGCCGACATCCGCCGGTTTGGCCGGCGGTGCGAGATCATCACGGCCGACCTCGCCGACCGATCCGCCGGCGACCGGCTCGTCGACGAGGCGTGGGGAACGTGGGCCGGACTCGATGCCTGGCTCCATATCGCCGGGGCCGACACCCTCACGGGACCGGCCTCGAGGAAGCCATTCGACGACAAGCTGGACACCCTCTGGTCGGTCGACGTCGCCGCCACGATCCGCCTCTGCCGGGCCGTCGGTCGGAGGATGAAAGCCCAAGGCCACGGCGCGATTGTGACGATGGGCTGGGATCAGGCCGACACCGGCATGGAGGGCGACTCCGGCGAGCTCTTCGCCGCCACCAAGGCGGCGGTCCTGGCCTTCACGAAGAGCCTGTCACTAAGCCTCGCCCCCGAGGTTCGCGTCAATGCGGTGGCACCGGGGTGGATCAAGACGGCGTGGGGAGAATCGGCCTCAGATCGCTGGCAGAAACGGGTGATGGACGAAACACCCATGAAGCGCTGGGGAACGCCCGGGGATGTCGCCCGCGCGGCCTGCTTCCTGGTCGGGCCCGCATCGGAGTTCCTGACGGGACAGGTCATCCGCGTAAACGGAGGGGCGGTCCGTTGAGCGAGCGGCCACGGAGACTCCTGTTCGTCACGGGCCGCCTGGCCGAGTTCTCCCTCCGACAGGTGCTCGCCGACCTCGCCCCTCGCGGAGGATTCGACGCGGAAGTCGCCGTGCTGCCGATCTCGGTCGCGGCGCTCATGACGCCACGCTGGGTCGCGCGACACCTCGAAGTCCCCGCGGGGATCGATCGCGTCGTCCTGCCGGGCCACTGCCGGGGCGACCTCGCGGAGGTCGCCGAGAAAGCCGGGTCCGACGTCGTGCTCGGCCCTGAGGACCTCCGCGATTTGCCCGGTTTCCTCGGCCAGGGCGACGACCGACTCGAAGGTTACGGGGCCTTCGATATCGAGATCATCGCCGAGATCAACCACGCCCCGCGACTCGGTCTCGACGCCATCATCGCCGAGGCGGACCGTTATGCCGCCGAGGGCGCCGATCGCATCGATCTGGGCTGCGACCCCGGCGGCCCCTGGGGCGGCGTCGGCGATGCTGTGAAGGCCCTCCGCGACCGTGGTTACAAGGTCTCGATCGATAGCTTCGACCCGACGGAGGTCGCGACGGCCGTCGCATCCGGCGCCGATCTCGTCCTGTCGGTCAACTCCGCGACTCACGAGCATGCGGCCGACTGGGGCGTGGAGGTTGTCGCCATCCCGGAGCGCGCCGGCTCGCTCGACGGACTCGATGTGTTGGTCAGCTTTCTTGAACATCAGCACATTCCCTTTCGCCTCGATCCTGTCCTAGAGCCGATCGGCTTCGGCTTCGCTGCGTCGCTCGGCCGCTTTCTCGAAGCACGCCGACGCTTTCCCGACGCGGAATTGATGATGGGCGTGGGTAACCTGACCGAGCTGACCGACGTCGACTCGGCCGGGGTGAATACGCTGCTGATCGGCTTCTGCCAGGAGCTAGCCATCCGGAGCGTGCTGACGACTGCGGTCATCGACTGGGCCCGCTCGTCGGTCCGCGAGATCGACCTGGCGCGGCGGCTGGCCCACTACGCCGTCACGCGCCGCCGGCTGCCGAAACACGTCGAGCCGCGGCTCGTGATGCTCCGCGATCCGAAGGCCCGCCGGCACGGAGCGGAGGCCCTTGCGAGCCTCGCTCGCTCGATCAAGGATCCGAACTGGCGGATCTTCGCGGAGGATGGTGTAATCCACGTCATCAACAACGCGATGCACATCGCCGACACGGACCCGTTCTCGCTCTTCGACAAGATGGGCGTCGATGACCCGTCACATGCGTTCTACCTCGGCTACGAGCTCATGAAGGCCAGGACTGCTCTCACGTTGAATAAGGACTATCGACAAGATGAGGCCCTCTCGTGGGGCCTCCTCACGGAACCCGAGATTAGTCACCGAGAGAGGAGCGGCCGCGCGGCACGCAGGGGCGAGGCGGAGAGCGAGGCTGCGCCGTGATCCTCGAAGGACTGGTCACGACGCTCGGCCCGGACGACGTCCTGAACGTCGCCCCGATGGGACCGCGGATCGAGGGCGACTGGTCGCAGTTCGTCCTTCGGCCGTATCGGACATCGACGACCTATCGCAATCTGAGGAATCACGGCGAGGGAGTGCTCCACGTCACCGATGACGTCCTGCTCCTTGCCCGGTCCGCGATCGGCCCGGTCGCGGACGTCGAGACGATGCGGGCCGAGGTCGTGCGCGGGCGGATCTTGCTCACATCCGCGCGCTATTATGAGTTTTCCGTGACGGAGTTCGACGACCGCGAGGAGCGCGCGACGATCCGCGCGGAGGCGGTGGCGTCGGGCCGGATCGGGGAGCTCTTCGGGCTGAATCGTGCGAAACACGCGGTCGTCGAGGCGGCGATCCTGGCGACTCGGCTCGCGTTCCTTCACCCGCAGGCGATCCGCGACGACCTCGCGCGGCTCGCGCCCCTCGTCGAGAAGACGGGGGGACCGGTCGAGCGCGACGCGTTTGACCTCCTCCGCACATTCATCGAGTCCGGGGGCGAGCCGGCATGAGCGGGCCAAGCCTCCGCATCGTGACTCCGAGCCGCCTTCATTTCGGCCTGCTGGCATGGGGCGGGGAGCACCGGCGCCAATTTGGCAGCGTCGGGCTGATGATCGAGCGGCCGGGTCTCGAAATCTGCTCGAAGCCGTCGCCCATATGGTCGGCCTCCGGGCCGCTCGGAGAGCGTGCGCTGCGCGTTGCTCGCCGGGTGGTTGACGCCTTTGCGTCAGAGGGGCGGGCTCTCGATCCACTTCACTTCGCAGTCGAACGAGCTTCGGGGGAGCACGTCGGCCTCGGCACTGGGACCCAGCTCAGCCTCGCGGTCGCCCGGCTCCTGATGGAGGCCGCCGGCGAATCCCCGCCATCCGCTGAGCGTCTCGCCGCGCTCACGAGCCGCGGTCGGCGGTCGGGCATCGGTCTTCATGGCTTCATGGGCGGCGGCCTCCTCGTCGACGGGGGACGCTCGGCCGATTCGGACGTCCCGCCCCTGCTCTGTCGGCTCGAGTTTCCGCAAGACTGGTCCGTCCTCGTGCTGGTCCCACCTGTCGGTCACGGGCTCGCCGGGGCCGACGAACGGTATGCCTTCGAGCGGCTCGCCTCGGTGCCGATACGAACCGTGGAGAGGCTCTGCCGGCTCGTTCTTCTCGAACTCCTGCCGGCCGCCGCCGAGCGGGATCTGCATGAGTTCGGAACGGCACTCTCGCAGCTGCAGGACGAGGTCGGCCGAAGCTTCGCGCCGATCCAGGGCGGGATCTTCGCTCATGCACAGGCGGAGGCCATCACCACGGCAATGCGCGGGCTCGGGCTCGCCGGAGTGGGCCAAAGCTCGTGGGGGCCGGCGCTCTTCGGAATCATCCGCAACGGACCACGAACGCCAGGCTGCAATCGGACGGTCCCTACACGGTGAATTTCGTTCGAGCCGGAGGCCATCATCTGGACCGCCGCCTCAGCCGCAGGGGCGTGCCTGTCAATTGACCGCCCGGCTGAATAACGACACGCTGTGCGGCAACGAGAGCCGCCACCGGTCCCGCGAGGGGCCGGTGGCGGCTCTGTTGTGAGGATCCGGCGATGACCGACTTTCGCGCCAGGGGCACTATCATGGGCCTGGCGGGCTTAACGGCCGTGTTCGGGATGGGAACGGGTGGGGCCCCGCCAGTATGGTCGCCGGAAGGCGGCCGGGGGGCGGTCAGGCCCCCCGGTCGCGCGATGATCCGGGGTCGGGACACATCCAGCCCGATCGCGTGCGGTCGTGCAATCTCATCGACGAGCTCATAGGCCACCGGATCATCCGCGGCGTAGCCCGTCGGATGGGGCCGATCGTGGCGACTCCGATCCTCGCGGATCGGGGCCGGTCGCGATCGCGTTCGTTCGTCCGGCCCGGGCCTCGCGCTTGCACGCGTCCGGCGGCGGGTCGGGGTGGTCAAGCCGTTCGGCTGTTAGGACCGGTCGGCTGCGGCGGTCGCCCGCCGTGCACTCCCGGCCTATCGACCTGGTCGTCTTCCAGGAGCCTTCATGGCCAAAAGGCCAACGGAAACCTGGTCTCGGAGGGGGCTTCGCGCTTAGATGCCTTCAGCGCTTATCCGGTCCCGACCTGGCTACCCGGCGGTGCCCCGAGCGGGACAGCCGGCACACCAGAGGTCGGTCCTCCCCAATCCTCTCGTACTAGGGGAGACGCTCCTCAAGTTTCCCACGCCCACGGCAGATAGGGACCGACCTGTCTCACGACGGTCTGAACCCAGCTCGCGTACCGCTTTCATTGGCGAACAGCCAAACCCTTGGGACCTTCTCCAGCCCCAGGATGCGATGAGCCGACATCGAGGTGCCAAACCTCCCCGCCGCTAGGGACGCTCGGGGGAGATCAGCCTGTTATCCCCGGAGTACCTTTTATCTGTTGAGCGACGGCCTTTCCATCCAGCACCGCCGGATCACTAACGCCGACTTTCGTCCCTGCTCGACCGATGGGTCTCGCAGTCAGGCGCCCTTGTACGTTTGCGCTCGCGTTGCCCGATTGCCGACCGGGCCGAGGGCACCGTTGCACTCCTCCGTTACTCTTTGGGAGGAGACCGCCCCAGTCAAACTGCCCGATGAGCACGGTCCCGTTCGAGGCCATCGAACGGTGAGGCACGACGTCCATTCAGGCTGGTATTTCACCGACGGCTCGCCCCGGGCTGGCGCCCGGGGGTCACGGCCTCCCAGCTATGCTACACAGAATGCACGTCGGGCCAGTGCCAACCTGCAGTAAAGGTTCACGGGGTCTTTCCGTCTGACCGCGGGTACGTGGCATCTTCACCACGGCTACAGTTTCACCGGGTCCCTCGTGGAGACAGCGCTCCAGTCGTTACGCCATTCATGCAGGTCGGAACTTACCCGACAAGGAACTTCGCTACCTTAGGACCGTCATAGTTACGGCCGCCGTTTATCGGGGCTTTGGTCGCCAGCTTCCCTTTCGGTAACCGGCTCCCTTGACCTACCGACACCGAGCAGGCGTCAGACTCTATACGTCCTCTTGCGAGTTGGCAGAGTCCTGTGTTTTTGATAAACAGTCGCTAGAGCCGATTCTCTGCGGCTCACGTGTCGCCACGTGAGCACCCCTTGTACCGAAGGTACGGGGTCATTTTGCCGAGTTCCTTCACGAGGGTTCTCCCGAACGCCTTCGGATGCTCGCCTAGCACACCTGTGTCGGATTGCGGTACGGGCCGATGTTTCGTCCGCGGGCGGCTTTTCGCGGCCGCGAGGTCGAGAGACTTCCAGATCGAATGCTGTCGGCCTTGCGGCACGGGGGCGTCTATCACCCCGATCTCTCTCGTCGCGGCGTCCTGCCCGCATCAACCTAGCATCGGGTCGCGGAATATTAACCGCGTGCCCATCGGCTGCGCCCTTGGGCCTCGCCTTAGGTCCCGACTGACCCTGGGCGGATTGACCTTCCCCAGGAAACCTTGTGCTTTCGGCGGACGGGCTTCCCACCCGTCTTGTCGTTACTCGTTCCGGCATACGCACTCGACGGCGCTCCAGCGGTCCTCTCGGTCCGCCTTCGACGCGGCCGTCGACGCTCTCCTACTGCTCAGTGATGAGCCCGCGACTGCGGCGCGACGCTTAGTCCCCGTCATTTTCGCGCGGGATGGCTCGACCGGTAAGCTGTTACGCACTTTTGAAATGATGGCTGCTTCTAAGCCAACATCCCGGCTGTCACCGCGATCCCACTTCCTTTGCCACTGAGCGTCGTCTTGGGGGCCTTGGTCGGCGGTCTGGGTTCTTTCCCTCTCGAGCGTGAAGCTTCTCCCCCACGCTCTGACTGCCGGGGTCCGGCACGCGGTATTCGGAGTTGGGTTTCGCCGGGTAGCCGGGAAGGCCCCCGAACGAATTCCGTCGCTCTACCCCCGCGTGCTATGCCCCGACGCTGGCCCTAAAGCCATTTCGGAGAGAACGAGCTATCTCGAGGTTTGATAAGACTTTGACTCCTCCCCACGGGTCCTCCCCCAGTTTTTCAACACTGGTGGGTTCGGCCCTCCACGACCGGTTAGGGTCGCTTCAGCCTGCCCATGGGTAGTTCACCTCGTTTCGCGTCTACTGCGCCCGACATAGCCGCCCGTTTCGGACTCGCTTTCGCTGTGGCTCCCCCCCTGAAGGGGTTAACCGGGCCGGGCACAGTAACTCGCCGGATCATTATGCAAAAGGCACGCGGTCAGGCGGCTGACTAGCAGCACGGCCCTCCCACCGCTCGTAGGCACGGGGTTTCAGGTTCAGTGTCCTCCCCTCGTCGGGGTTCTTCCCACCGTTCGGTCGCCCTACTGGGTTCGCTATCGGTCGTCGCCGAGTACTTAGCCTTGGAGGAAGGTCCCCCCAGATTCAGGCCGGGTTTCACGTGCCCGACCCTACTCGGGTACCGGATAGGGGCAGCTTAGCTTCGCCTACGCGACTTTCACGCGCTCTGGTGCGGCTTTCCAGCCGGCTTCGGCTCGCCTCGCTGCATCCCACGGCTCCGGCCCCACGACCCCGACCGGTGTCCCGGTCGGTTTAGGCTGGTCCCCGTTCGCTCGCCGCTACTGAGGGAGTCTCGGTTGATTTCCTCTCCCGCGGGTACTGAGATGTTTCAGTTCCCCGCGTATCCACAGGCACCCCGGGATCGACGCTCGTTCGGCAGCTCCCCCGGGACTATCGCGGCCTCCCACGCCTGCATTCCTGACGACGCCTAGGCATCCCCCCCGTGCCCTTAGGAGCTTGACCACGCCGACCCGGCCCCGATCCGCACGACCCCGCTACAGGGTCGCCCGTCCCGCTGCCCGGCGGCGATACGATCGCGCTCTCGACCGGGGATTTCCCGCCCCGCGTCTCGCGACGCTGGCCGAGGATCCCCGTCGCTCACTTCGACTACGCATGAATCGGGATGTGAGGCCCTCTCCATGCGGCATCCGTGAAGGACTACGTTCGTGGATGATCCACTTGTAGCCTACTAACTTGCGTCAGACATTGCACGACCACGCAGATCATGCTGCGTGTGTCCCGACGTCCGGATTGTCAGAGAGCCCCGGGGGATTCGACCCCCCGGCTGGCCGCCGGCCAGGGGGCGGCGCCGTCACCAGACGGCCCCGCCCCGCGCCCGGCGGGGAAGAGAGACCGCGACGCCGCGGCGGCCGGATCGGAGTCCGGCCGCCGCGGGCCACGGGCCGTTCGGTCGGATGGTCTTGGTCCTGCGTCGGGGGTGCGGACCCCCGTGGGGAGCCGGCGCGGGCCGCCTCGCGGAGGAGGGCGGCGCCGACGTCGCCTCGGTCTCGGGGATGGAGTCCCGGAGGACTCATCCCCTCGTCCGGGCGGGTTTTCCAAGGAAATCCTTAGAAAGGAGGTGATCCAACCGCAGGTTCCCCTACGGTTACCTTGTTACGACTTAGTCCCCATCACGGGTTTCATCTTCGGCGCCTGTCTCGCGACTCCGGCGACTTCGGATGCCCCCCGCTTTGGTGGCTTGACGGGCGGTGTGTACAAGGCTCAGGAACACATTCACCGCGGCATGCTGATCCGCGATTACTAGCGATTCCGGCTTCATGCGGGCGGGTTGCAGCCCGCAATCCGAACTGGGGCGCGGTTTGTGCGATTGGCTCGGCCTCGCGGCATTGCGTCGCTCTGTCCGCGCCATTGTAGTACGTGTGCAGCCCCGGGCATAAGGGCCATGAGGACTTGACGTCATCCCCGCCTTCCTCCGGCTTGACGCCGGCGGTCCGTCTAGAGTTCCCGGCATGACCCGCTGGCAACTAGACGCAGGGGTTGCGCTCGTTACGGGACTTAACCCAACACCTCACGGCACGAGCTGACGACAGCCATGCAGCACCTGTGCACGTTGTACCTTGCGGCCTCGCCGACGTTTCCGCCGGCTAATCCGTGCATGTCAAGCCCGGGATAAGGTTCTGCGCGTAGCCTCGAATTAAGCCACATACTCCACCGCTTGTGTGAGCCCCCGTCAATTCCTTTGAGTTTCAGCCTTGCGACCATACTCCCCAGGCGGGGCACTTCACGGTTTCCCTGCGGCAGGGAGCCCATCGGCGAGCCCCCTACCCAGTGCCCATCGTTTACGGCCAGGACTACCGGGGTATCTAATCCCGTTCGCTCCCCTGGCTTTCGCGTCTCAGCGTCAGAAAGGGTCCAGGCGCTCGCTTTCGCCGCGGGCGTTCCTCACGATCTCAACGCATTTCACCGCTCCACCGTGAGTTCCAGCGCCCCCTACCCCCCTCCAGGGCGGTCGTATCGGTGCCACTTCCCCGGTTGAGCCGGGGGATTTCAGCGACCGACGTGCCGCCCCGCCTACACGCGCTTTAAGCCCAGTGATTCCGAATAACGTTCGCACGGTTCGTCTTACCGCGGCTGCTGGCACGAACTTAGCCCGTGCTTCCTCCAGGGATCGGTCAACCTTGCGGCTTCCTCCCCCTCGACAGGAGTTTACAACCCGAAGGCCTTCGTCCTCCACGCGGCGTCGCTCGGTCAGGCTTGCGCCCATTGCCGAAGATTCTCGACTGCAGCCTCCCGTAGGAGTCTGGGCAGTGTCTCAGTCCCAGTGTGCCGGGCCACGCTCGCACGCCCGGTAGGCATCGCAGCCTTGGTGGGCCGTTACCCCGCCAACTAGCTAATACCACGACGGCCCGTCCCGCGACGCCTGAGCTTTGGTCAAAGGAGGATGCCCTCCCGTGACGTCGCTGGGTATTACCCGGGGTTTCCCCCGGCTATCCCCAATCGCGGGGTTGGTTGCCGTCGCCTTACTCACCCTTGCGCCGCTCCCCTTGCGGGGCGCTCGACTTGCATGCCTAATCCACGCCGCCAACGTTCATTCTGAGCCAGGATCAAACCCTTCGAGAAAGGTCGAGGTTGCGATGGGTCTCTTTCGATCCCCGTCGCCCTCGCTCCTCACCCAGACGGGTTGAGGAATACTGACTGGTCGTGGCGAGTGACCGCCCCCGACGCACCCGGCCCGCCATTGCGACCGAATGAGCCCGAGGACTGGCCCCCGCCGGCTTCCCTCAAGGGTCCGTTCCGCTCGACGCAGAACGACCAACCATCCGACCGGATTGCCAAAGATCCGCCGCCCACCCGACGCGACCGGCCGGAGCCACGCCCAAAGGGCTTTGCTCCGGCCGCACTTTTCGGAGACGGCGTTCGTCTCGCCGCGGCTGAATGGCCGAAGCCACTCCACTCGCGACAGGGGTCATGTTATCAGAGCCCGTCGCGAAGTCAAACGGATAACCCGGAAAAATCAGCGATTGTACTCGCGACCTTCTGCGAGCCTCGCAGTCCGGTCGCTTGACCGGGTCCCGCGGCCCACCTACGATGGGCCCGTTTCCCTCCTCGCGGACACCCTTCGATCGGAGATGCCGTCGATGGCGCATCGCGTCGTGCGGGGACTCTATCTGCTTACGCTCCTCGGGGCGATTGGGTGCGGCGGCGACGAGAGGAATTCCCCGGCGACCGGCGGCCCGGCCTCGGACTCGTCTCGCGCGAAGCGGGTGCAGTTCGTCGGCTTCGACGCGAGCGAGAGGCTCGTCGAGGCGATCCGCGACGGCGAGCTGCAGGGCGTGGTCGTCCAGAATCCCATCAAGATGGGGAATCTGGGCGTCACGATGCTCCTGCACCACCTCGAGAAGAAGCCGGTCGAGAAAAGGATCTCGACGGGCGAGACCATGGTTACGCCGGAGAACATCGACTCGGCGGAGGTCGCCGCGCTGATCGCCCCGCCAAAGGTGCCGCACACGCAGGATGCGTCGGTCCCCGGCAAGAAGGCGAAACGGTGGCGGATCATGGTGATCCCCAAGGGGACGACGCACGAGTTCTGGCAGTCAATCCACGCCGGCGCGCTGAAGGCCGCCGAGGAGCACGGGGATGTTGAGCTGATCTGGCAAGGGCCGCTGAAGGAGGACGAGCGGAGCGATCAGATCAAGCTCGTGCAGAACGCGGTGGCCGTCGGCGTCGACGGAATCGTCCTGGCGCCCCTCGATGCGAAGGCACTCGTCGAGCCGGTCGAGCAGGCGATCGCGAAGGGCATTCCCGTGGTGATCATCGACTCGGGGCTCGAGTCGGACAAGGTCGTCAGCACGGTCTCGACCGACAACTACCACGGGGGCGTCCTGGCCGCGCGGAGGCTCGGCGAGCTGCTGAAGGGGGAGGGGCGGATCATCTTGCTCCGGTACGCGGAGGGATCGGAGAGCACGATTCAGCGGGAGAAGGGGTTCACGGATACCATTGCCAAGGAATTTCCCGAGCTGGTCTATCTCTCGAACGACCAGTACGGCGGGGCGACCTCGGACCTCGCCCAGCAGAAGTCGCAGAGCCTGGTGACGCGGTATCGCGGGCAGATCGACGGGGTATTCTGCGTGAACGAGTCGAACACGCTGGGGATGCTCCGGGCGCTGGAGGGGGCGGGGCTCGTGTCGAGGTCGCGATGAACGAGCCGCCGGCTCGACTGTTGATGGAGGGGGTGGTCAAGTCGTTCGGGGCGAGCCGGGCCCTCGACGGGGTGTCGCTGTCGCTGCGGGCCGGCGAGGTCCACGCGCTGATCGGCGAGAACGGGGCCGGCAAGAGCACTCTCATGAAGGTGCTCAGCGGGGCCTACCGGCTCGATGCGGGGTCGATGACGCTCCACGGCCTGCCCTACGCCCCACGAGGGCCGCGGGAAGCGCTCGGGCGTGGCGTGGCGATGATCTACCAGGAGCTCGCCATCGCGCCGCACCTGACGGTCGAGGCGAACGTGATGCTCGGCCGCGAGCGGTCGCGGGCGGGGATCGTCCGGCGGGGCGAGCATCGCAGGGTGGTCCGCGAGGCGCTGGACCTGCTGGAACATCCGGACATCCGGCCCGAGGCGATCGCCGGCGGGCTGAGCGTCGGGGCGCAGCAGCTCGTCGAGGTCGCGCGGGCGCTCGTCTCGGACGCCCGCGTCATCGTCTTCGATGAACCGACGAGCTCGCTGACCGAGCGCGATGCCGAGCGGCTCTTCGCGGTGATCGATCGGCTCCGGTCGAAGGGGCTCGCGATCGTTTACATCAGCCATTTCCTCGAGGAAGTCGGACGGCTCGCCGACAGTTTCACGGTGCTCCGCGACGGGCGATCGGTCGCGTCGGGATCGATGGCCGGCGTGGACCTCGGCACGATCATCCGGGAGATGGTGGGACGCGACCTGACGGAGATGTTCCCTAAGGTGGAGAGGAGAGCCGGGGAGGTCGTGCTCGACCTGGAGGGACTGTCCGGGCGACCGTTGCCGCGGTCGGCCGATTTGCAGATCCGGCGCGGCGAGGTCGTTGGGATCGCGGGGCTCGTGGGTGCCGGGCGGACGGAGCTGCTCCGGGCGATCTTCGGACTGGACGCGGTCCGTTCCGGACGGGTGGTCGTCAAGGGGCTCGAGGCGGGACGTTCCCGGTCGCCTCGCCGGAAGATCAAGCAGGGTCTTGGATTCCTGAGCGAAGACCGCAAGGGCGAGGGATTGGCCCTGGCCCGCTCGATCGAGGACAATCTGACCTACTCGGCCCTGGGACGCCACGCGCGGTGGGGGTGGCTCGACCTTCGGGCGCGGCGGCTGGATGCCACTCGGTGGATGAACGCCGTGCGGGTCAAGGCGGCCACTCCCCGGCAGCCCGTCTGGCAGCTCTCGGGCGGGAACCAGCAGAAGGTCGCGCTCGCGCGACTCCTTTATCAGGAGGCCGATGTCCTGCTGCTCGACGAGCCGACGCGGGGCATCGATGTTGGTTCGAAGGCCGAGGTGTACCGGCTGATCGGCGAGCTCGCGGCGGGCGGCAAGGCAGTCGTGATGGTCAGCTCCTACCTCCCCGAGCTGTTCGGCATCTGCGATCGGATTGCCGTGATGACCCGCGGCGTCCTCAGCCAGGCCCGGCCGGTCGCGGAGTGGACCGAGACCGCGGTGATGGACGTGGCGACGAGGGGGTGACGCATGGCGGGGGATGGGATCGCAACGATCGCGGTTGACCCCGCCCGCGTCGTGCGAGCCCACGGCGCACTTCGCAAGTTGGTCACGCTGATCGGCCCGTTCGCTGGGTTGATCGGAGTGACCGTTCTCTTTGCGGTCTTGACCCGCCACTCAGGGACCTTCCTGACGGCCTACAACTGGCGGACGATCGCCGTCCATACCGTGATCGTAGGGACGGCTGCGCTCGGGATGACGGTCGTGATGATCGGCGGGGGAATCGACCTGACGGTGGGTTCCGTCGTGGCGCTCGTGACCGTGGTCCTGGCGCGGCTCATCCGCGACGCCGGACTGCCGATGCCGCTGGCCCTGGCATGCGGCGTGGGGGCCGGGGGCCTGTGCGGGCTAGCGAACGGGGCACTCATCACGCGGCTGGGCGTGACGCCGTTCATCATCACCCTGGGGGGGATGAAGATTTACCGGGGGCTGGCCAAGTGGCTGAGCGGGAGCACGGCGATCTACATCGCGGGCAAGTCGAAGCCGTCGTGGTTCGGGACGCTGCTGGCGGCGGAGCCGAGGCCGGAGTGGCTGGTCGTCGCGCCCGGCGTCTGGATGCTCCTGGGGCTGAGCGTGGCGCTCGCGGCGGTGCTAAGATATAGCGTGATCGGCCGGTACTTCTACGCGGTCGGGTCGAACGAGGCGACGGCGAAGCTCTGCGGCATCGACGTGCCGGCCGTGAAGCTCGCGATCTACGGCCTGGCGGGGGTCGCGACGGGCCTCGCGGGCGTGCTCCAGTTCCTCTTCCTCGACGGCACGGGCGATCCGACCACGGCCGACGGCATGGAGCTGCAGGTGATCGCCGCGGTGGTCATCGGCGGCGCCAGCCTCTCGGGCGGCGAGGGGACGGTGCTGGGGACGCTGGTCGGCTGCCTGTTCATGTCGGTCCTTGCCAACGGGTGCGTCCACGCGGGGATCTCCAACGCCAGTCAGGACGTGATCATCGGGGCGATCATCATCGCGGCGGTGACCCTCGACCGGCTCCGCCGCCGGGCCCGCGCGGTGCTCGATTGAGACGGTCGGGGAGAAGCAGGCATGCGATTGACCACAATCATCTGGCTCGCCCTGACGACGGCAGCGGTCTGCCCGCGGGCGGCGGTCGCGCAGGGCTTCGACGAGAGAACGCCCGCGCCGAGCCTGTCCGTGGTAGGCCACGGCAAGGTGGCGGCCGTGCCGGACGTGGCGGACATCAACATCGGCGTCGTCAGCCAGGGGCCGACCGCCAAGGAGGCGCTGCGGGCGAACAGCGAGGCGATGTCCACGCTCCACCGGGTGCTCAAGGAGCGCGGGATCGCGGCCAAGGACGTCGAGACGACCCAGATCCAGGTCAGCCCGGTCTACTCCCATCCGGACCCGCGGAATCCGGGCGGTCAGGATTATGTGCCGAAGGTCGTCGGTTACCGGGTGACGAACTCGGTCGAGGTGACCGTCCGCGAGATCGCCAAACTCGGCGAGATGCTCGACGCGGTCGTCGAGGCCGGCGCGAATCAGGTGACGGGCATCGCCTTCCGGGTCGATAAGCCCGAGCAGCTCCTCGACCAGGCGCGCAAGCTGGCGATGGGCGACGCGAAGCGGAAGGCCGAGCTGATGGCCGGCGAGGCCGGGGTGGTGCTCGGGCCGGCGCGGCAGATCATCGAGTCGGGTGCCGCGCCGCCCCGGCCGGGGATGCTCGGCGCCGGGGCGCCGCAGATGATGATGGCGCGTTCCGCCGCCCCTGTCGCGGCGGGGGAGCAGGAGCTGTCGGTGTCGATCCAGGTGTCGTACGCGATCATGCCGCCGAAGAGCTAGGCGCGACGGGGTTTTCGGCTCAAGCATCGAGCCTCGCCGGGCCGATCCTTGGGTTGACACGAGGGGGGTGCCCCCCTACGATGCGGCCCGCGCCGGGGTTCCGACCGGACCAACCGGCCGGCCGCCTGCCGAGGAGGCCGCGCCGCCGGACCTCTCGCACGGCCCGCGACATGGACGACGCATGGCCACGACCTCAACCACGTCCCCCCCGCGTCGCGCCCGACCGCCCACCACAAGCCCCCGCTCCGCTCGCCGCGGCATGCCCCCGCACCGAAGCGGATCGCGCGAAACTTCGCGATGCTCAGCGTCGCCGAGGTGCTTTGCCGGGCGACCTCGGTCGCCGTCACGCTTTCGCTGACGAACCGGCTCGGCCGGGTCGGCTACGGGCGCGTCGAATTCGCCTTCAACGTGGTCTTCTGGCTCGTCCTGCTCGTCCGCGACGGGTTCGAAGCGATCGCCTCGCGCGAGCTGGCGCGGCACCCCCGGCTGGTCCGGCCGCTGGTGAACCACATCCTGGCCGTCAAGCTCGCGCTGGCGACGACGCTGTACGCCGGGCTGATGGCCGTCTGCCTGCCCGCGTTCAAGGGGGACGCCGAGCGGACGTTGCTCGCCCTCTACGGTCTGATGCTCTTCACGACGGCGGTCGGAATCGACTATGTCTACCGAGGGCTGGAGCGGGTCGGCATCATCGCGATCTCCCTCCTCGTGCGGACCGGAGTCTATGCGGCGGGCGTCTGGATGCTCGTGGGCGGCGCCGGGCGCGTCGCGTGGGTGCCCGTCTGCCTGGTCGTTGGCGAGGCGGTCGGAATCGGCCTGATCTGGGCGGGTTATGTCCGCGAGCGCGGCTGGCCGCGCCCGGTGCCGGGCCGGCGGTTCCTCGGCGTGTTTCTTCGACGCGGCAGCCCCGTCCTGATGATCCAGGTCGCGCAGACGGTGCTGACCTCGGTCGACTTCATGGTCGTGGCGATGCTCCGCCCGTTCGATGACCTGGGGCTGTTCGCCGCACCGCACCGCATGGTCACGGCGATCCTGACGTTCGGCCTGATTTTCCAGCAGGTTGTGTTCCCGACGCTGGCCCGGTCGTGGCGTGCCTCGCCCGCGGAAGGCCGGCGCTCGCTCGACGCGATCGTCCGCGTGATGGCGATGGGGCTGCTGCCGATCGCAATCGGCGCGACCGTCCTCGCCCGGCCGCTGGTCCACCTGCTGTTCACGGCCGAATACGGCCCGTCGGCCCTGCTGCTGGCCGTGGGGATCTGGAGGGCGCCGCTCCTGACGCTCGCCTTCCTTTACCGCGCGGCGCTGATCGCGCTGAACCGCGAGAAGATGGGCGTGCGGCTCCTGGTCGTCGGCGCCGTCGCGTCGGGACCGCTGGTCGCCGTGTGCTACGCCCTTTTCGACCTCGCCGGCGCATCGGGCGCGATCGTGCTGATCGCCGCGATGCTCTGCATCGCCGGGTACGCCTGCCTGGCCCGCGAGGGTCGGCAGCCGGCCTGGCATCACCACCTGGGTAGGCCCCTGGCGGCGTCGGCCGCGATGGTGGGCGTCTGCCTCGCGCTGAAGGACGTCCACGTCCTGCTGGCCGTCGGGTGTGGGGCCGTCGCCTACCTTGCGAGCCTGACGGCCCTGGGTGGTCTGAAGCGGTCGGACGTCGCCGCCGTTCTCGGGCGGGCTTAGACCGCTTTCAATGCGGAGGCTCGCTCACGGCAGCGCCTTAAGGTACGCCCCCACGAGTTCGTCGGGCGAGGCCGGCGGTCGTCCGTGGTCGCGGCGATAGAGCTCGCTCGCGAGGTGGACGACGAGCGCCGCCTGGATCCCGCGCTCGCGATCGCTGGCCCTGAGAATGGCGTGGTAGGCGGGAATGAGGTTGCGGAGGACGATGGTCGACTCGAACCAGGAATTCATCCGGTCGGGCGGAAGGAGCCGGGCACTCGGCGGGGCGGACGAGTCGGTGGCGTAGACGAGATTGTGAGTCGGATCGAGCGGCGGCCGCTCGCTCGCCGGACGATCGCAGTACACCAGCCAGTTCGCGATGACGAGACGGAGCAGCCGCCGCGACCGCTCGGGATCGCGCTTCGCGAACGCCTCGACCCGGAGCATCGCCGTCTTCGCCAGGGCCTTCGCGTCCGAAGTCGTCGAGCCAGGCGGTCGAACGACGGCCCCGAGGAAGTTCCAGAGCATGTCGGGACGGGACATGGCCTCCTGGAACGACAGGTACTCGCATTTGATCGTGTCGGACAAGGGAGGCGTGGTGGCGTCGATTGCCTGGACCTCGTCGAGCGCCTTCCGAAGGGCCTTCGCGTCGACCGACGGCGAGCTCGCCCAGACCTTGATCCTCGAGGAAACCAGCCCGTGGATCGCGATGCCGATCAGCCGCTCGATCATGCAGCCGCGTCGCCCGCAGTGCCGGCTGCATCGAAGCACCGCGCGGTACCACTCCCACGCGCCCGCGAAGTCTCCCGAGGCCTCGTGTCGGGAGGCTTCGAACAGGGCGAGCTTGGCGAGGCTTCGCATTCGCTGGAGCACGTCCAGGTTGGAGTCGAACGTCAGCTCGTCCGGCGGGATGAACGAGGCGTCGGGCCGCTCCGTCCCCCGCCGCCAGGCGGCGAGGGCCTCGCGGTTGTCGTCGAGCCACCGGCGTTCTTCCGCGGAGGCGGTCGCCCAGACGTACGGCGAGTCGCCACGCCAGGGGCGGAGCAAGGCGTCGGCCTGCCGATAGAGTACGAAGGCGTTATCCTCGTCGCGGACGCGATGCGAGCAGAACGCCGCGACGTCGAACGGGTCGCCGATATCCGGAAGGCCGTGGAGGGTCGTCCGGCTCCAGACGAGAACGGTTACGACGAGCGAGCCCAGGCCAAGGCCGATGATCGCCGCGATCCTTCGCCAGCTCGAGCGGGTCCGCGTGTCGTCCATCTCGTCGCTCACCTCGATTTCGGGGCGTCATCCGTCAAGGGGACGAAACCCTCCGGCAGGGCCTTGAGATAGGGGCCGACGAGCTGATCGGGCGACTCGGGCGGATGGCCGTTCTCGCGGATGTAGAGCTGCTCGGCCAGGTAGACGACGAGACCGGCCCGCATCGCCGCCTCGTTCGCCTCGGCCTTGTCCACGTTGTCGATGCCCGGGAGCATCGCCCGCAGGTATCGCGTCGACCCGACCAGGCGGTCGAGCCGCTCGGGAGTGAGCGTGCGGATCGTCTCCGCCGCGTCGGGGGGCGGGTCGTAGTAGTAGCCGTGGCGGAGCTTGTGGCCACGCTTCAATCGCTCGGCGGCGGGGAGGTCGGCCGCGGCGAGCCAGTTCGCCCAGACCAGGCGGATCAGCCGGCGGCTCCGCTCGGGCTCGCGGAGGACGAGGCGCCAGAGCGTCTCCTTCATCGCCGCGAACGGGCTGATGTCGGGCCTCGACTTGGATTCGGTCACCTGGAGCTCGATCTTGGCGATCGAGATGTCGGGCGCGTCGAGGAAGCTCGAGAAGGCGAAATACTCGGAGCGGAGGCCTTCGGCGAACGTCGGCGTCATGGCGTTGATCGCGATGGCCTCGTCGAGGGCGCGGCGAAGGCTCGACGGGCTCTGGTTGGGGTGCTCGGCCCACGGGCGGATCGCCCGCTCCATCAGCCGGTACATCGCGAGGCCGATGAACCGATCGATGAAGCCGCCGTTCTTGCCGCAGTGGCGGCTGCACCGGAGCCCCGCGCGATACCAGCCCCAGGCCTCGTCGAGGTCGCCCTGGGCCTCCATGCGGAGCCCGGCGAGGTGGGCCAGCCGGCTCATCCGGCGGAGCGACTGGACCGCGTCGAGTGCCGAGTCGATCCGCAGGTCCTTCGGCTGGATGAAGACGGCCCGGTCCATCGTCGTGCCGACGTACCAGAGCTCCATCGCTTCGGCATTCGCATAGAGCCACTCGCGGTCGCGCGGCGAGGCCTGGGCCCACGAATCGTACGGGCCGCCGAGCGAGGGATCGTCGCGGAACTTGGCGGCGGCCTGGCGGTAATAGGTGAAGGCGTTCCACTCGTCCGGGAGGTCAACCGTGCCGAACGCCTTCGTGTCGAACGGTTCGCCGATCTCCGGGATGGCGCGGAGGCTAGTCGCGCGCCAGACCAGGAACGAGCCGACCGCGGCGACGGCGAGCAAGGCGAGGGCCGCGATGACCGCCCGCCCGCGGCGCCGCGGCGGGTCCATCGGGCCCGGGTCGAGTCCACTCGTCTGCGCGGGGAAGGCTCATCGCGGCGGGGCCTGGGTCTTCGGGTCGTCGGACGGCGGGACATACCCGGCGGGCAGGTCCTTCAGGTAGGGACCGACGAGGTCGTCGAGGAGACGCGGGCTCCTTCCCGCGCTCGCGGCGATAGAGCTGCTCGGCCAGGTGGACGATCAGCCCCGCCCGCGTCCGCTCGTCGCGACTCCGCGCGGACTCGATGTTCTTCCAGACCGGGAAGAAGACCTTCGCATAGATCGTGCTCTCGTACCAGCGGGCGAGATCCTCGGGCGGGAGCGGAGCGGTCTCGCCGGGGGCGGGCCGGTAGAGGGTGAGCTGGCCGAACTGGACCGTTCGGCTCGCGCGCTCGGCCGTCGGCAGGTCGCAGCCCGGAGAGCCAGTTGGCGAGGATCAGCCGGCTGACGCGCCGGCTCCGCTCCGGCTCGCGCCGAGCGATGGCGGTAAGCATCAGGAGTCGTTCCTTCCACGGCGTCATCCAGGTGCGCTGCGGGTCGGGCGTCAGGTCGCTCAACGCGGTCGCCAGGAGCCGCGATTCGGCCAGCGAGTTCATCACGGCGTAGTACTCGTGGCGGACGGTCAGCGAGTAGACCGGCACGATCGACTCCATCGCCAGCACGTCGTCGAGCGCCCGGCGGAGGAGCTTCGCATCGACGGCGGGATCGTCCGCCCACGGGATGGCCTGGGCCGACGCGCTCGCGTAGATGGCGACGCCGACGAGTCGCTCGATCATGAAGCCATTCTGGCCCATCAGCAGGCCGCAGCGGAGGTGGGCGCGGTGCCAGTCCCAGGCCCCGGCGCGGTCGCCGTCGAGCTCGAGGCGTCTCGCCCGGAACGTCGCGAGCCTCGAGAAGCTCCGCAATCGCTGAACGACCGGTAGCGTCGTCTCGATCGTCGCCTCCCCGGGCTGGAGATAGAGGGCTCGATCCCGCTTCGTCCCCTCGAACCAGAGGTCGAGCGACTCGCGGTTCGCTCGAGGACCGGAGCATGCCGGGCGGGATCTGCGACCACTCCGAATACTGCCCCACGCTGCCGGTGATGTCGGACTCGTGCCCCACGAACCGATCCGTGGCCCGGCGGAAGAAGGTGTATGCGTTCTCGTCCTCGGGGATCGTGACCGTGGCATACTGCGCGACATCGAACGGCTCGCCGATGTCGGGCAATCCCCGCAGGCTCGTCGCCCGGATGAGCAGGCAGCTTCCTCCCACGGCGGCGGCCAGAAGCACGCCAGCCCAGGCGAGGCGGCTCGACCGCATCCTCCGGCCGTCCGAGTCAACCGCCGTTCCCGTGACCATGACGCCCTCCGCGTGTCGTAACCCGCTCTCGCCCGATTCTACCGGGAGACGACCGGCGGTTCAACGACAAGCGTCAGAGGCTCCGGGATCGGTCGGTCGGGGGTCGGTCCGAGGTCCGACTTCCCGCACCAGCCCGCACGAAGGCGAACGAAACCTGGACGCTCGGGTTCGGTCGGCACCTTGTCCCACCGACCCGGGACCCAAGCCGGCCCATGACCGATCGGTCAGATTTCCGTCGGCGTCGAGCGGCGGGCGGGGCTTGTGAGGAACTTGGGCCGGGGGGCCGACGGGCGGCCGGCCTGGATGGCATGGATCAAGTTGAAGTAGCGGTCGACATGGGCGGTCTCGGACCATTCGCCTGTGCGGACGGCATAGCCGCGGTCGGCCAGCTCCTCGCGGAGGTCGTCGTCGTGGACGAGCCGGCGGAGGGCCAGCAGGAGCTCGCCGTCGGTCTGGTAGCCCAGGCCGCCGCCGCTCAAGACCCCGGTCTCGTGCAGGGCTCCGCCGCCTTGATGGACGACCACGGGCGTGCGGACGGCGAATGCCTCCAATACGACATACCCGAACGTCTCTGGGAAAAGGGAGGGAACGACGACGGCCCGCGCCCCATGGAAGAGCCGGGCCAGGTCGCGGCCGCCGAGGAGTCCCTCGAAGAGCACGTTGGGCATGCCGGCGGCCATACGCTTCAGCTCTCGCTCGTACGGGCCGGTCCCCGCGATCCGCAGGTCGACCTCGGGCAGGAGCTTCATCAGCGGGATCAGGCGGTGGAATCCCTTCATCCGCACGAGCCGGCCCGCGGCGGCGAGATAGGGCCGCGGCCGCAGCTCGGGCTCGGCGTCCTCCAGGCCGTCGGTCCAGTCGTCGGGCAGGAAATAGGGCAGGTGGACCATCGGGACGCCGAGCCCCCGCCGCCGGTGCTCGTCCAGCGCGTGCCGCGACGGGAAAATGAGGGCGTCGAGCTCGCGGAGGCCGCGATCGATCGCGCCGGTGTACCGCCAGGCCTGGGGCGGGCGACCGCCGGCGAGGCTGCACCGGATGCACTCGGGGCCGTCGCACGGCTTGCGGCCATACTTCCAGAGCAGGTGCATCGGGCAGATGAGCCAGTGCTCGTGCGCCGTCATCATCCGGACCGCGGCCCGGCCCAGGCTGAGCACGCCCGGGCCGCCGACCAGCGAGATGTTGTGGAAATGGACGACGTCGGTGTCGATGGCGTCGAGCGCCTCCCGGAGCGCATCGGCCTTGAAGAACGGCCGGCCCGTCATCTGGGTCGCCAGCGGCGAGAGGAATCCGACGCCCGACTCGAGCGGGTGGATGTGAAGGCCTGGCGGGGGAGTATACGGCCTCAGGGGATGGTCTCCCCGGACCGCGTTGAAGGCGTCGACGCAGTGGAAGACGTGGACCTCGTGTCCCCGGCGGACCAGGGCCCGGGCCAGGCGGTCGACGTAAGCGGCGTCGCCGCCGAAGCTGTGGGCCCCGAAGAACGTCGTCACCAGGCAGACCTTCACGGGCGACCTCCCTGTCGTCCACTCCACGTTGCGAGCACTGGCCGTGTTCTTACCAGGATTCCCGAGGCGGCACCAGTTCGATCTTCGTCCCGGGGCCGGCACGTGCCTTGCGTCTTCGACCGGCGGCCTCCCGCCCTAAAGGAATATCGCGTGCCAACTTCTGCCGGCCTCCCCGACTACGAGCCGATGCTGGCGGCATACCATCGCGCCTTCGCGGCCGAGCTCCGTGAGATCATCGCCGGCCTGCCGATCCGCGAAGGTGACCGGGTCGTCGAGATGGCCTGCGGCGACGGGGCATATTCCCCGTGGCTCGCGGGCCGGGCGGGTTCGACCGGGGCGGTGGTCGCGGTCGATATCTCGGTCGAGTATCTCCAGGTCGCGCGCGCCGGGTCGTCGCGGACCGACGTGGCTTCGCGGGTGGCGCACGTCGCCGCGCCGATCGAGCGGCTGCCCTTGCCACGCGACACATTCGACTTCGCCTGGTGCGCCCAGAGCCTTTATAGCCTGCCGGACCAGCTCGGGGCCGTGCGGACGATGGCCGAGCTCGTCCGGCCGGGCGGGACGGTCGCCGTGCTCGAGAACGACACCTTGCATCAGCTCGTGCTGCCCTGGCCCGTCGAGGTCGAGCTGGCGGTCCGCAAGGCCGAGCTCGAGGCGCTCGCCGAGCGCGAGGGCTCGTCCGGCAAGTATTATGTGGGGCGTCGCCTCGTCGCGCTCTTCCGCGACGCGGGGCTGGCGGAGGTCCACGCGGAGTCGTGGGCCGCGACGCGGCAGGCCCCGCTCGACGCGCCGACCCGGGAGTTCCTCGCGACCTACCTCGAAGGCCTCCGCGAGCGCGTGGCCGACCGGCTCGACGTCGCGGTGCGGAGGAGCTTCCTGGAGCTGGCGGACCCGACGGCGGACGCCGGGCTGATCAACCAGCCGGACCTGACCCTGACGATCCTCGACCACGTCGTCACCGGCGTCAGACCCAGCCCAGCCGCTTCCGGAGCCACCACTCGAGCGACATGATCGCGGCGAAGATCAGCAGGAAGGTCCAGTTGTCCCAGATCCGCTTCTCGGTGACGCTGTAGCGCTCGGTGAGACCCGGGTCGAGCGTGGCAAGCTGCTTGCCGAGCTCCTCGGCGCGACCGACTTGCCGCCGGTGACCTCGGCGATCTGGCGGAGCAACGCGCGGTCGGCGGCGGGGTTCTCGAGCTCGCGGTTGTCCTCGTAGACGTTGAACCGGGCCGAGTCGCGGCCGATCTCCTTGCCGTCCTTCGTGGCGATCGTCTCGACCTTGTACTCGCCGGGCTTGCCCGAGGCGAAGTAGAAGCCCTTGGCCACGTCGCCCTGCGGGAAGAGCTGGACCGGCTCCGGCTTGGCGGCGTCGGCGGGCTCGATCGCGGTGACGGTCGTCTGAAACTGGGCGTCGGAGATCGGCTCGCGCTTCGGGTCGCGTGCCCACGCGCTGAGGTCGAGCCGCTCGCCCTTGGCGAGCCTCCTGCGTCTCGGGCTTGATCTTGACCTCGTTCTCGCCCTTGTCTTCCTTGTGAGCGAGCCAGAGGATCGCCTGGCGCCAGAAGCGGCGGTGGGCGAGCAATCCCTGCTCGTTCAGGGCGCGATACCAGGACCAGGTCTCGCCGCCGAAGGCGATCACGCGGCCCTGACCGACGTCCATGCCGACCATGAGCGGCTCGCCCGACGGGGCCTGGCCCATGACGGTCGAGCTGGCCTTGGGCCGGCCGAAGCGATTGGCGCCGGTCATCGGCGGCAGCGAGTCCCACTTCTTCCGGCTCTCCTCGGCGCTGGGGTCGAGGCGCAGGACGAACCCGTTCAGGCCCGCGGGGCTCGGCAGGAACTTCAGCCCGCCGGGCGGTTCGGACTGCCCGTCGCCGATCCGCATCTCGACCGGCGCGATCCCGGCCAGCGCCGTGCTGCCCCACCCGCCCTCGCCGAAGCTCGATCGCCCGCCGAGCATCATCAGCCCCGCACCCTTGTCGACGGCGTTGGCGAGCAGCTTCTGCTGCGTCGAGGTCAGGAAGTCGGCGGCAATGTCGCCGAGGATGAAGACGTCGTAGTTCCCCGGGGCGAACTCCGCGTCCTCGAGCAGGCCCTTGTCGCCGAGGGCCGGCTGGCGGACGACCCGGGTGTCGACGTGGATTTCCTTCGCCGCGTCGAGACTGCGGACGAGGAACCGGATCTCCCACGTGAAGTTCGGGCCCTGGAGGTAGAGGACCTTCAAGCCGCCCTTGAGCACCGTCAGGTAGGTCGTGAAGCTGTTGTTCTGCGGGATCAGCTCGCCGTCCTGCGGCTTCACGCGGAGCTCCATCCGCTTCTCGCCGGCGATCTGCGGCAGGTACTTCAGGCCCGTCACGTTGATTATCTCGGAGCCAGCTTTGGGCGTGATCGTCTTGCGGTCGACCACCCCTTCGTTCTCGACGAAGAGCTCGACCTCGATCGGCCGGTTCGCGAACCCACGCGCGGAGATCGTGCCGCGGATCTCGGGCTGGTTCTTGACGTAGACCGTCGGCCCGGCCTCGAACGAGCGGATCGCGATATCCTTCGAGCCCGCCCCGGCGTTCTCGTCGCCCACGCCGACCGTCACGACGGGGACGAGCTTGCTCTTGAGCTGGTCGGCGGCCGTCAGCGGCGGCAGGCCGGCATTGTTGGCGCCGTCGCCCAGCAGGACGATCGTCGCGACGTTCAGCCCGGCGAGCCGCTTCGTGGGCTCGAGCAGGTTCGTGCCCATCGCCGTCTCCCGGCCGTCGGGCTTGGCATTTGCGTCGGGCTTCTCCTCGTGCAGCTCGCCGTCGAACTGGAAGACCTTGACCTCGAAGTCCTTCAGCTTGTCGGCCACGACCTTCTGCGCGTCCTCCAAGGCCTTGACGGCGACCTTCCAGCGGGTCTGGCCGTTGACCTCGTCGTTGACGTCCATGCTCCCGCTCCGGTCCAGCAGGAAGACGAGCGCGGCGGGCTCCTTCTTCTTCTCGGGCAGGTTGATCGTAGGGCCGGAGCGCGGCCAGGAAGCAGATGACGATGGCGAGGAGCCGGAGCGAGAAGGCCACCCAGCGACCGACGTCCCTTCGACGAGCGGAGCCGCGGGAGGTAGGCCCAGATCGTCAGGGCGGTGACGGCCGCCGCGAGCACCGCGACGAACGGCCAGGGGCCGATGGGGTTGAAGCTGACGCTCATCGTTCCTCTCCCCGCTCAGGCGACGGCCGGGACGGCCTGCTCGCGGTGGAATCGGTTCGCCAGCAGGTTCTCGAGCGTCACGACGATCAGGATCAGGAGCATGATCCACGGGAAGATCTCGTGGCCGACCCGGCCCGTCTTCACGGCCCGCTCGAGGCTCTTCGCGTCGTCGGCCAGGTTCACGTTCTCCTTGGCGCCGAAGAGCGAGGCCAGCTCCTTCTCGTCGAGCGGGACGACCGTCGCCTCAGACTCGGGCGCGTTGATGCTGAAGCCCAGATGGACGTCCGAGCCGTCGGGCGCCTTGCCGTCGACGATCCAGTGGCCGAGCGTTTGCGGCGTCGTCACGACCAGTTTGTCCGAGGTCGCGGGCGGCCCGAGCCGCTCGGTCAGCTTCGGGTCGGCGACGCTCTGGACCGTGTAATTGGCCGACCGGCGCGTCGGGTCGATCGGGAGCAAGGCATCCTCGCCGGCGTCGTAATTGAGCCGGTCGCCGGCCGTGCCCGAGAGGTAGGCGATCGACGGGAGCAGGATGGCCAGGAACTGCCATTCCCGCGTCAGGTCGCTCCAGGCGTTGACCTGAAACGGGTCGGAGCGGAACGGCACGACCCACAGGATGACGTGCCCGGTCTTCTGACCCTGGAACGCGCGCTCGAGGGCCGCCGGCGTGCCGTCCGTGAAGGAAAGCAGCGTTCGGCTGGCGTTCGGAACGACCGACCAGGCGCGGTAGGCCGGGACGCCGGCCAGCTTCGCGTCGATTTCCCGGCCGTACGTGCTGAAGACTGGATGATTCAGGTCGGGCTTCGCGAAGAAGCTGTTCGCGGGCATGGCGCGGGGCGTCTCGAGCTTCGCGGGGAGGAGCTGCGCGGCCACGGGGTTGTTGTACGACTCGGGCACCGCACGCTCGCCGACGGCCACGACGAGTCCACCGCCGCTCCTGACGTAGCCGATGAGCTCGCCCCAGTCTGCGGCGTCGGGCCGGGCGACGTTTAGGAGGAAGACGGCCGCGTAGCGATCGAGCTTGCCGCGGCCCTGCTGCGCGAACTCCGTCATCGTCATCTCGTCGACCTTGACGAGCTGGGGGATGCCCGGGGGCAGCTTGTCGGGTTCGAGCGCCTTCCGGGTGAAGAAGGCGTCGATCTGCTCGTCGGACACGATCAGGACCCGCTGGGCGGGCTGGACCGTGAAGGTGAAGTAGCGGACGTCGTCGAACGGCATGAAGTCCGTCCCGCCCTCGAGCCGGACCTCGCCCTGATGGAGCCCCGGCTCGAGCGTCGCCGGCGTGAACAGGGAGAACTCGCGCTCGCCGTTCTCGGGCAGGTCGACCGCCTGCGTGCCGCGCGGCTTCTTGTCGAGGAAGAGCTTCGCGACCCGCGTCGTCTTCGGGCCCCAAGATCGGACCTTCGCCTTGATCTCGAGCGGCTCGCCCTGGATCGCGACCGTCGAGGCCGGATCGGCGGCGACCACCGCGACGTCCTGGACCTCCTTCGGGGTCAGCCGGAGGACGTAGCAGTTGATCGTCATCTTCGGCGTGTTCGCCTTCTTGGCGGCGTCGGCCACGGTGCTGGATCCGAAATCCCAGGCGGACTTGGCCAGGTCGGTCAGGACGTAGACCTCCTTCCTCGGCAGCGCGCTGGCCGCGACGGCCGCGTAGGCCTGGGCGACCGACGCGTTGAGCTTGCGGTTCGCGTCGCGAAGCTTCAGCGCCTCGACACGCTTCCGGGCCATGGCCGGCGAGGTGGGCGGGGGGCGGTTGGCGTCGGCCGAGTCGATGACGAAGACCTCGCTCCGGTCGGTCGCCTTCTTGAGGATGTCGCCGGCGCGGAGCTTCGCCTCCTGGAGCCGGTCATTGCCCCGCTCGGTGTATTCCATCGACAGGCTCGTGTCGACCACCAGGGCGATCGCCGTGTCGACCTCCTCGCCCCCGATGTTCGCCTCGGTCGTCAGCCGAGGCCGCGCGAGGGCGAGGGCCATCAGGGCGAGCAGGGCCATCCGGGCGAGCAAGAGCAGCCAGTTCTTCACCCGGAGCCGCTTCTTCGACTGCTTCTGCCGTTCCCGGATCAGGCGCAGCGCCGGGAAGATGACGTGCTTGGGCGTCTGCCGCATCAGCAGGTGGAGGATCAGCGGGACGACGGCCAGCGCCGCCCCGGCCGCCAACCCGGCATTCAGCAGCGAGATTTCCATGAGATGCTCCGAGGCCCGGCCGCGCCCGCCTCAGCCGCGTGACTGGCGGCTGTGGAGGTAGCTCATCAGGGCCTTGTCGAAGGGCATGCCGGTGTGGAGGGGGACGTAGTCGACGCGCGCGGTCTGACATTCCTTACGGAACGCACCCCGGAAAGAGTTCACTGCGTCGAGGTAATCGGCCTTGATCGCGTCGGCGTCGACCTCGAGGCGTTCGCTCGTCTCGTTGTCTTCCAGCTCCAGCATCCCGGAGAACGGGAAGAGTGCCTCGGCCTCGTCGAGGATGTGGAAGACGATGACGTCGTGCCCCGAGTGCCGGAGCCGAAACAGGGCCCTGTAGACCGGATCGGGGTCGGTCAGGAGGTCGGAGAAGATCATGACGAGGCTCTTGTGCCGGAGCATCCCCGCGAACTGGTGCAGGCTCTTGGCAATCTCGGTCTCCCCGGCCGGCTTGAGCTTTGCCAGCAGCGACAGGATGTTACCGAGCTGCGACCGCTTGCTCTTCGGTGCCAGGCTCTGGCTGACCTTCTGGTCGAACGCCACCAGGCCGACCGGGTCCTGCTGGTGGATCATCAGGTACCCGAGCGCGGCGGCCAGGCTGATGGCGTACTCGAACTTGGTCAGCTCCTGGCGGTACGTGTAGCCCATCGACCCCGAGAGGTCCATCACCAGGTAGCCGGTCAGGTTCGTCTCGGCCTGGAACCGCTTCGTGTAGAACCGGTCGGTCTTGGCGTAGACGTTCCAGTCGATGTCGCTGATGTTGTCGCCCGGCGAGTACTTCCTGTGCTCGGAGAACTCCACCGAGAAGCCGTGGAACGGGCTGGCGTGCAGGCCCGCGATGAAGCCCTCGACGATGAACTTCGCGCGGAGGTCGAGCCGCGAGACCTGGCGGATCACCTCGGGTTTCAGGTATTGCTCGGCGGTCGTGGGCAAGAGACGCCTCGGGAGGTCGGCGGATGGATCAGAACACGTCGTGCAGCGGGACGCGGAACCCGGGCAACAAGGGGCTCTCGTAGACGTCTGACCCTGTCAGGACGCGCTCGTCATAGCCCGCCGGCTCGTAGGTAAAGACCGTCACCTTCCGGTCGAATCGGTCGATCACGACGTATTCGACCACGCCGAACGCGAAATAATCGGCCTTCTTCTCCACATAGTCGCGCCGGCGATCGGCGGCCGTCGGGCTGACAACCTCGAATACCAGTTCCGGAACACGCGCGGGCCGCGCTGGGGCGTCGACCCGGCTGCGGGTTGGAGGTAGATGGCGATGTCCGCGATTCGATCGATCCGATCCGCGATGAACAGCCAGGCTTCGGTCGTGACCTGCTCGACGATTTGAGGCTGGCTCATCCTATAGACGACCAGCCGGTCGCGCCACGGGTCCGATGCCCCATCATGGGCCTCGCTGTCGGGATACATGACCACGAGCCTCCCATCGACCCGCTCGTATTTCCAGGGCTCGTCGTAGGACGCCTCGGCGAACTCCTCGGCCGTGAGGACTCGGCCGTCGTCGCCGCGCCCGAGGTGGAGGATGGTCTGTCCGGTGGCCATGAATCGCGCCTCCAAGAATCCGGCAAGTCCACGCTATGCGCAGCGGCTTCTCGTACTTGGGAATGTCCGGCTCGCGGATCTCGTTCAGCAGCTTCTTGACGAGGCTATCGGTCGTCTGTCCTTCGGCCTGCGCCTGGAAATTGGTCGCGAGCCGGTGGCGAAGGACCGGGATGGCGACCTTGCGGACGTCGTCGAGCGAGACGCTGAACCGGCCGTCCATGGCCGCCATCGCCTTGGCGCCGAAGAGCAGGTTCTGCCCGGCCCGGGGGCCGGCGCCGACGTCGACCAGGTCCTTGATGAACTGCGGCGCGAGCGGGTCGGACGGGCGCGTCGCGCGCACCAGACGGGCCACGTACTTGATCGCGTAATCCGACGACCGGGACCGAGGTGACCAGCTTCTGGAGGTTGATGATCGCCTTGGCCGAGAGCATCTTCTTCAGGTCGATCGACTCGCCGCGGGTCGTGGCGGAGAGGATCTTCTCCTCTTCCTCGATGCGTGGGGTATCCGACGCGGATGTCGAACATGAACCGGTCGAGCTGGGCCTCGGGGAGGGGATAGGTCCCCTCCTGCTCGATCGGGTTCTGGGTGGCGATCACGAAGAACGGGTCGGGCAGGTGGAGCGTCTCCTGGCCCACCGTGACCTCGCGCTCCTGCATGGCCTGGAGGAGCGCGGCCTGGGTCTTGGGCGGGGTCCGGTTGATCTCGTCGGCCAGGATGATGTTCGAGAAGATCGGCCCGGGGACGAAGCGGAAGGCCCGGCGGCCGGCCTCGGGCTCCTCGAGGACGTTCGTCCCGGTGATGTCCGAGGGCATCAGGTCGGGGGTGAACTGGATCCGCTTGAAGCCGACGTCGAGGATCCGGGCGATCGAGCTGACCATCAGGGTCTTGGCCAGGCCCGGCACGCCGACGAGCAGGACGTGCCCGCGGGTGAAGATCGCCGCGAGGATCTGCTCGATCACGTCGCGCTGGCCGATGACGACCTTGGAGAGCTCGGCGACCATCAGGTCGCGCGAGTGGCGGAATTCGTCGAGGAGTTGACTGATCCGATCGCCGGCGCTCGTCGTGGACATGCGTCTGCTCGACCCCACGCGGAAGGAGATGCGTCGGGCCGCCGCGCGCCTCGCGTCGCGGGCTAGGGAGATCCATCGCCGCATGGCGGAGCGGCGGAATCGACCCTCGGATCTCCGACGGACGGGACGAGACCATTGTAGTGGTCGCCGGACGAGGGATTCAAGCGAGCGCATCGGGCCGCTCGACATTCGTCGGACGCTCTCCAGAGACTGGGTAGCCCGCCGCCCGGGGCAGCCCGCCGGTCCGTGCGGAGGCGGCGAGGGCTGCGGCGGTCACCCATGGTCATCCGCCCGGGCCTCGAAGCCCTTGCCGCGATCGGGGCAGAGGGTGCTTAGCGATCCGGCGACAGTCCCCACTCGCGATTTCACGGCGTGCCGCAAATCGACATGGGGGCTTCGCGGGTAGGACGGCCCAGTTCCGATTGACGGTCGCAAGTGCCGTGTGGCGCACCGGATAACGAGAAACGGCAGTCTAGCTGGCGGATCCTTCGCCGGCACGAAGAGCGGGTCTTGGTCCGCGAGTTGCTGGTGTCTGATGGACGTCGAGACCACGTCTCGACCCCCGGCGTGCTCAATACCGCCGAGGTGGACCCAGCGAAACGTCCTGCCCTCTTGTCCTCCCCCCTTCGGCCTAAACTACGGCCGGCCCGCCCCAGGATGAATCCCGCCGCCGCCCGCCATCGTTTGTGCTTTCTGATCGCCCGCCCAGCCCGGTGGCCGGCCCCGCTCGAAGGCTGGGTCTGCGTCGCCGCCCTTCGGCCATGGCGATGACGCGGGCGGAAACCAGGAGAACTCATGCGGTTTTCGCTGACTTCCATGTTGCGGCTCGGAGCCGGAGGCCTCCTCCTGTCCACGGCCGCGGCGCTCGGACTCGCCCGGATCGCGCCGCGCCCAAGGGCTGGCGGATGCGCTGCCCGGTCTCCTATACGAGCATCAACTCCTTCTACCTCGATCCATGCTCTCGAGGCTCTGTGTGGATCGATCGGGACCGCGGGCAGACGATCGGCGGCTCCCGGAAGGGGGATGGGGACCTGATCGAGTACGCGAGCTTCTCGCCGTGGCGCGACGAAACGGGGAGTTGTCAGGTCGTCGGCCGGTGGTCGTGGGGGTTCCAGGGCGACTCGAGCGATAGCTCCTACGGCCTGGCACGCGTGACCTATCCGACCGGCGAGGTGCTCGATCATGTCGAGACGGAAGTCGTGCCGGTCAGCAACCCTTGCTGGTATCCCGGCACCCGGGCCCGCGTGCTCTTCGCGGCGGGTGACGGCAAGCTCTATCAATGCGCCTTCGAGCCGGACGCCGACCCGGACGGTCCATCCGACGCCACCGTGGACCGGCCGAGAGAGGTCGTGTGGGACTGCCCCATGCCCTGCGAGGGCGGCGTCTACTTGACCGAGCCTTGCTGGCCTTGCGACCCCCGGATGCGCAACATCGTCTTCGTGGGCCTCCGGCGCATGACGAGGCCGCCACACGGGCGAGTCCCGAGCCCGAGCCAGATCTGGTGGCTGCGTCTGAGCGACGACGGAGGCTCGATCGAAGAGGCGGGGCAGCTCTTCGAAGGCACCTCCGACGATCCTGACCTGGTCGAGCGTTGCCCCGTGCTTGGCCGCGGGCCGTCGGGCGAGACGGTGTTGGCCTATTTCCGTCGGACGCCCGGGCAGGCGATGGAGCTTCACGCCGTGGACATCGCCATGGACGCGCAGCGATGTGCCCCGCGGCCAGTCGCTGGCTCGGAAAGGAAGCTGGCCGAGAACTGCCTCGCCAGCCCTCCGGACTTCTCGAGCGACGGTCGGTGGCTCAGCGTCGTGCAGGTCGCGGAAGGCCGGCGTGGTCTCCGGAAGATCTCCCTCCGGACTGGCACGGCCGTGCGCACGGTAGCGACCCTGCCCCGCCCGGACGCCGCCACGTACCAGTGACTTGTGGGCCGCGGCGTCGGCGCGTCATACTCGATCCAAGAGGCGTCGCGCCGCCCGGGGCACGACTCTTGCGACCCGGGCCTCGCCCATGGAGGTCCGCGCATGACCAGGCTCGCCCGCTGGACGCTCCCGGCCGCCCTCATCATCGCCCTCGCATTCGGCGCCGCGGGGCGTCCGGCCTCGGGTGCCGTGACCCGCGAGGAAGTCGAGCGGGCGATCCGCGAGGGCGTCCGCTTCCTCAAGTCGCAGCAGCGGACCGACGGCTCCTGGACCGAGGTCGACGACGACGCGCGGACCGGGACGACCAGCCTGGTCACGCTCGCCCTGCTGACGGCCGGCGAGACGCCGGATTCCCCGGCCGTCGCGCGGGCCCTCGTCGTTCCTCCGCAACTTCGACCCGCGGAGCCTGAACAGCGTCTACGCCGTCTCGCTCCAGACGATGGTCTTCGCGGCGGCCCGGCCGAAAGACGACATCGTCCGGATCGCCGCGAACGTCGCCTGGCTCGAGGAGTCCCAGCTCAAGCCCGGCGACCACGCCCCGTGGCCCGGGTCGTGGAGCTACAAGAACTCCAAGGCGCGGCACGGCGACAACTCGAATAGCCAGTACGCCCTGCTCGGCTCTCAACGCCGCGACCGAGGTCGGAGTGCCGGTCAAGACGGAGGTCTGGGTGCTGGCCCAGAACTACTGGCGGCAGTTCCAGCAGCCCGACGGCAGCTGGGCCTACACTCCCGACGCCCAGAACCCCACGGGCGAGCATGACCTGCGCAGGGCTCTCGAGCCTCATCATCATCGGGCCTGAAGCGGTATCCAGGGCCAGGAGACGCTCGTCGGCGAGGACCGCGTCGAGAACTGCGGCAAGGGCGGCGCCGACCGCAACGTCGACCTCGCCGATCCGACTGGATCGCCCATAACTTCCGGGTCGGCGAGAACTTCGGCATGGGTCAGCAGTGGAAGTTCTACTACCTCTACGGCCTCGAGCGCGCCGGCCGTCTGTCGGGCGTCCGCTTCTTCGGCCAGCACGACTGGTACCGCGAGGGGGCCGAGGAGCTCGTCCACGAGCAGGACAAGTTCCTCGGCTACTGGCGGGGAACCCTGTACGAGCGCGAGCCGCTGATCGCCACGAGCTTCGCCCTGCTCTTCCTGGCCAAGGGTCGTGCGCCGGTCCTGATCAACAAGCTGCGACACGGCCCGGTCGTCTCCGGCCACCGACTGGAACAACGACGTCGACGACATCCGCAACCTCGTCGGGCCTGGTCTCGCGCGACTGGAACCACCTGCTGACCTGGCAGGTCGTCGACCCGAGCACAGCCTCGCTCGAGGACATGCTCCAGGCGCCGATCGTCTACTTCAACGGCCACGAGGCGCCCGTCTTCACGGCCGAGGGGAAGAAGCGGCTCCGCGAGTACGTCGAGCAGGGCGGCTTCATCTTCGCCGAGGCCTGCTGCGGCCGGAAGGAGTTCGACCGCGGCTTCCGCGACCTGATGAAGGAGCTCTTCCCCGATGATCGGCGAGAGCACGCTCCAGCCCCTCGCCGAGGACCACGCCGATCTGGCGGGCCCGCTGGCCCCTCGACGCCGGACATCCACCCGCTCTGGGGCATCGAGCACGGCTGCCGGACCGTCGTCGTCTACTCGCCCGAGGACCTCTCCTGCTACTGGAACCAGATGGAGAGCCAGCCCGACCACCCCGGCGTCGTCCGGTCGCAGCGCGTCGGCCAGAACGTGATCGACTACGCGACGGGTCGCGAGTTGCCCGCCGACAAGCTCTCGACGCCGCGAGGTCGAAGACCTTCAAGGGCGAGATCGCCAAGCGGGGTGCCCTGCGGATCGCCAAGCTCAGGCACGCCGGCGAGTGGAACATCGCGCCGCTGGCGATCCCCAACCTGATGTACGACGCTGCACGACAAGCTCAAGTTCGACGTCGTGATCGACGCAGAAGGAGCTGCTGCCGAGCGACCCGAACCTCGTCAACTTCCCGCTCATCTACATCCACGGCCGCGCGCGCGATCTCGTTCACCGACGAGGATCAAGGCCGCCCTGCCGCAAGCACCTCGACCCCGGCGGCGGGACGCTCTTCGCCGACGCGGCCTGCGGCAGCCCCGCGTTCGACACCGCGTTCCGCAAGTTCGTCGCCGAGCTCCTGCCCGAACAACCCGCTCGTGCCGATCCCCCGCGACGACGAGCTCTACACCGCGGAAGATCGACTTCGACCTCGCGGACTGCCAGTACACGAAGGCCGCCGGCGGCGGCAAGGACTTCCCGCAGCTCGAGGGCGTCAAGATCAACGGCCACTGGGCCATCATCTACTCCAAGCTCGACCTCGGCTGCGCCCTCGAGCGCCACTCCGGGCTCGACTGCAAGGGATACACCTACGAGAGCGCCATCCGGATCGCCGTCGAACATCGTCATCTACGCGACGTTGCCCTGAGCTGCGACGTCCTCGGCTCACTTCTCGAGCGACCGCGACCCGCGCGATGTAGCCGGCCGAGTCGAACTTCTGCCGGGTGCTCTCGTAGCTCATGAACCGGACCGTGCCGAAGATGGGCCGCTCGGGCCACGGGCGGTCGTGCTTGCCGCCGATCGCCCAGGCGATCGCCGGCGTAGCCGTTGGGGTCGCGGCCATCCATCTCGTAGCGGTCGTTGAGGTCCACGGCGATCCGGAACGCCGTCTCGGCGTCGGGCGTCCATTCGAGGATCTTCTTGGCCCAGTACATTCGCAGGTAATTGTGCATCCGGCCGGTGAGCACCATCTCCTTCTGCGCCGCGTTCCAGAGCGGGTCGTGCGTCTCGGCGGCCTCGAGCTGGCTCGCGCGTGTAGAGGAACGGCCGCGGATCGCCGGCGTGCTTGGCCAGCGTCGTCGACGCCCAGTCGGGGCAGCCGGCAAGCTCGTCGTAGTCGGGGTTGCGCGCGACGAAGTTGATCGCCAGCTCGCGGCGGACGATCAGTTCCTCGAGATAGGCGTCGACGGCATTCCGGCGGGCGCGTCGGCTGTCCGAGCACGGCGAGGGCGATCGTCAGCGGGCTGATCTGGCCGAAGTGCAGGTGAGCCGAGAGCTCGCTCGTCATGTACGGCGTCGGCTCGTTCCGCTCGGTCGCGTATCGAGGAAGCCGCGTACTCAATGAAGTTCCGTAGCCGCGCAACGCTTCGGTCGAGCCGCCTCGGTAGGCGGCGACTTCGCCGACTCCGCCCGCCTTCAGCCGGCGCATGAGCTCGATCCGGCTCGATCGGCTCCGAGCGCGGGATCTGATCCGCGCACCAGGCGACCCTGGCCCGAGGGTTCGGGATCGGCCTGAGGAAGCCGTCCCACAGGCGATGGATCTTGGGCCGAATCGTCCGCGCGGCGTACTCTTCATGGGGAATGAGGCTCGTCGGAACGACCACGTCGGCGTCGACGACTCGAAAGGGAACCTGGACGGAGCCGGCCAACTGCGTACGCCAGGCCCGCGGCACCCTCAGAGGGTTCGCGTCGCCGATGATCATCGACGGTGCCACTTCTCCGGCGAGCCGAGCGACGACGTCCGGGGGAACGCCGAGGCGAACGATGAGGGGCACACCCCGAGCGGCTAGGTCCGCCGCGGCGTCGCAAAGACCCTGGACCATGAAGTGGTAATGACGTCGCTGTGCCCCGGGATAGGCCGGCGTCAGCCCGAAGACGGCCAGGACGGGCTGATCGAGCGCATTGCCGAGGGCGATCGCGAGGTTGAGAGCGGCGTTGTCGCGGCCTCGCTGGGCGCGTTGCATCCAGTACACAACACAGCGGCCGGCCGGATCGGGATGGCCCGATCGAACCACCTCGACCCTGGGATGTGGCCCGAGCAAATGAGCGAGCGTCGCCAAGACATCGGCCCCGTGGCCATCAAGGACTGATCAGGCTTGCCACCTGTTGTTGTAGCTGCACGGCAAGTGCACCGGTTCTTCCGGGAATCTTCATGGCCGCACGCCCAGGCGCCGAAAGCCTGCCGGTGCGCGACCGAACTCCGCGCTGGCCCATCGAGACGGAAGCTTATGTTGGCTTTGCCGATCGCGAGCTCGGGCGGATCTGGGCTGGATTGTTCGTGGCCGTGTTTCCTTTTTCAAAATCGGAAGGCAACTTCTCGACTTCGGCGAAGGATCGGGATATCATCTTCGTCGCCGCTTCATCGTTCCTGAACGAAGTACGGCCGGACGGGCGTTCGCCCAACTCTCCCCGGCCAAACCGCCCCTGCCCCGATTCTGCTGCGACTGCCGGAGATGTCGCCCTAGCGTTGCGATTCTCGCCGGTGCGAAGTCCTCTTTTCTGCCCCGTCCGTCCTCTCCATCTGCAAAAAGCACAGTCTCCGCGCCCGCGGCCATGTCAGGCCGTGCTGGCCGGCGGCCAAACCCCGGAGTGCATCCGAGGTGGTCGCCGCGAGACGATCGGATTGCAACGCCCTTTGACCGGTCCCTTCCTACTTTCGACGAGGAACACCATGACCGCTTCCTGTCCGAGACGGACGCGTGGCTTCACGCTGATCGAGCTGCTGGTCGTCATCGCCATCATCGCCGTCCTCATCGCCCTGCTGCTGCCGGCCGTCCAGGCGGCGCGCGAGGCCGCCCGCCGCGCCCAGTGCGTCAACAATCTCAAGCAGCTCGGCCTCGCCGCGATGAACTACGAGTCGACGAACGGATGCTATCCCGGCAACGGCTACGACGGTCCGCAGAACAAGTATCCGAACTTCAGCTGCTTCGTCCGGATGCTGCCCTTCATCGAGCAGGGCGCCATCGCGAACTCCGTGAACTTCTCGCTGACCGCGTTCGACTGGCCGAACATCACGATCGCCGGCGTCAAACTCAACGTGCTGGCGTGCCCGAGCGACCCGTGGATCGCCGAGCCGATCGCCGCCGGTACGCCGAATACGAACTGGGGCTCGCTCTACAACTCGACCATCACCGCCGCGGGGACCTGGCAGCAGCAGTTCACCAGCTACGGGGCCGTGCAGGGTACCTTTCCGGGCAGCTATCAGCTCAGCTTCGGCGCCGCCGAGTTGTCGCAGTATAACGGTGTGATCTACAACGACAGCTCCACGACGATCGCACAGGTTACCGACGGGACGAGCAACACCCTCCTGTTCGGCGAGCGGGCCGACACGCTGGCGCCGAAGTACGGCGACTCGCGCTACTTCAACTCCGACGGCGGGTGGAACCAGTACCACTGGTTCGACACCATGGTCTCGGCCTACTTCCCGCCCAATGTCCAGGCCTCCGGCGCCAACGTCGGGCCCTACCAGGGGATCTTCCAGGGACAGGCCTCGAGCCTCCACCCCGGCGGTGTGAACTTCTGCATGGCCGACGGGTCGGTGCGGTTCATCAAGAACACGATCGGCTGCTGGCAGTTCACGCCGAGCAACACCGTGACCTTCTCCACCACCACGATCGCCCTGCCCAACAACGTCGTGTACGCCGGCTACACCTTCAGCATGAACGCGGGAGCCCAGGAGGGCGTCTATCAGATGCTCGCCACGCGGGCCGGTGGCGAAGTCATCAGCGCCGACGCCTATTGACGACCCGCGCCGCCGACCGCCTGCGTCGCGACGCAGGGATGTCGACGAGGGGCCGGGGGGACTGCCCCCCGGCTCAATACCTTGATCCGGAGCTCGATCGATCATGCGGCGCATCTTCATCCTCGCCCTTTCCGTTGGGGCGATCGGGCTACCGGGGTGTGGCGGCTCTCCCTCGTTGCCTCCACTTCCGAAGGACGCGCCGACCGTGGGGCCGCACCAGGGCCCGGCCTATGCGCTGCCGGACGGCCTCGGTTATGCCGAACTCGCGAACGATCCGAAGGCGGAAGAACAAGACCGGACGGCCGCGACGGCCCTTGTCGTCTACTTCCTCAAGCCGGACGCGAAAACCTCGCTGACCCCTGCCCCGACCGACGTGAAATTCCAGGCCACCATCGGCCGCAAGAACCAGGTCATCGACCTCAAGCCGGCGCCCAAGGCGGATGATCCGGCCGGCGAGAGTCGATTCGCCTCCCAGCCCGGACCCTACCGACTCGAGGACCTGCGGGGCGACCTGGCGGCGAAGGCCGGCGGGACGCCCGTCAAGATCTCGATCGCCGGCGCCCGCTGATCCTTCGGATCAGTCCCGGGGGATCAATCCCTCCGCCAGTGGGGGCTTGCCGAGCCGCCGTCGGCTCTCGGCTACCGCGCCTGGGTCGTTCACCGGATTGATCGGCGGGCGACCGGCGAGGACTCCGAGGACGTCCACGGCGACCTCGGTCGCCATGTTCACCAGGCTCTCGGCCGTCTGGGCGGCGCTGTGGGGCGTCAGAATCAGGTTGAGATCCGTCCGCCCGATCAGGGGATGGTCGGGCGGCGGGGGCTCGACGGTATAGACGTCGGCGCCGTAGCCGAAGAGCCGATTCGACACCAGCGCCTCGGCGACCGCGTCCTCGTCGACGACCGGCCCGCGGCAGGTGTTGATCAGCACGGCCCCCGGCTTGAGCCGAGCCAGCGCCCCGCGGTCGATCATCCGCCGGGTCGAGGCGTCGAGCGGGACGTGCAGCGTCAGGTAGTCGGCCTCGGCCAGGACCTCGTCGAACGAGACGCGTCGCGCGCCGGCGAGCTGCTCGACATCGCTGGGGGCGGCGACGATATCGTTGTAGAGGACGTTCATCCCGAACCCGTTCCGGGCGATCGCCCCGACGCGGCGGCCGATCCGGCCGAAGCCGACGATGCCGAGCGTCTTGCCGGCGATGTCACGGCCGACGAGCCTGGTCCGGTCGTTGTAGCGACCCTCGACGAGGGCCTTCGACTGCCCGGGGAAGTGCTTCGAGAGGCCGATCATCATCGCGAAGACGTGCTCGGCGACCGCCTCGGTGTTCGCGCCGGGCGTGTAGACGACCTGGATGCCCCGGTCGGTGGCGGCGGGGACGTCCACCTGGTCGTATCCGACACCGTGACGGCCGATGACGCGGAGCTTCGGCGCGTGGTCCATCAGGGCGGCGTCGATGTCGCCGGCCGTGCGGATCACCAGGGCGTCGGCGTCGCCGATCTCGGACCGGAGGACGCTCGGCTCGAACGACGACGCCATCCGGACCTCGCCAGCCTCGCGGAGCCGGCCCATGCCCGACTCGTGCATCGTCGTCAGCGAATAGATGATCGGCTTGCGTGACATCGGAGAGCCCTGGCCCATCAGTCGGGGTCGGTTCGCGGCGGATCGACAAGCCTAACACACGGCGTTCGGGTCCGGTAGCATGGCAGGCGACGTGTCGCGGGTCGGCTCGGAGCCCGGGTCCAGGCACCCATAACCGCACGGAAGCGAACGAAGGGCGTACGCTCGGGTTCGGTCGTGCGCGGGCAGGACCCGAGACCCGACGCCGGGGCATTCGGACGCGACGAGGCCGTGAGACCGATGTTGACTTCCGACCTGCGGCGGATCGCGGCCGTGTTGGTCCTGGGCCTGGCCGCGAGGGTCGCCGTGTTCGTGCCCGGGTTCGGTGCTCCGAGCGACCCGGACATGTACCTGCCGATCGCCCGTTCCCTCGCGCAGGGACGGGGGTTCTGCCTCTGGGAAGGCGTGCCGACGGCCAATCGACCGCCGCTGTATCCCCTGATGCTCGCCCCGCTCGCCGGCTCGCTCGAGGGGCGAGGCCTCGCACTCGGCCTCGCCGCGCTGCACGTCGGCCTGGGGCTGGTCACGATCGCACTGACCTACGCGACCGGACGACGCTGGGGCTATGGCCCGAATCGCGCCGCCATCGCCGCCGCGATCGTGGCGCTGGACCCGGTGGTCCTCGTCCAGGCTCGACCGGTGATGACCGAGACCCTGGCGGCGTGCCTCGTCGCGGCCTGTCTGGCGGCGACGACCGTCGGGGGGAGGCGCGGGGCGGTGATCTCCGGCCTCACGTTCGGCCTCGCGGCGCTCTGCCGGCCCAGCCTCCTGCCGGGCGCCGTGCTGGTCGGCGTCGCGCGGGCGGCCGTGGGACCCGGCGGCGGGCGAGGGCGTGTCCGGGACGCCCTGTTGTTCGGAGTCGCCCTCGCGGCGACCCTGCTCCCGTGGGCCGTGCGGAACTTCATCCGCTTCGGCGAGCCAATCTTCACGACGACGCACGGGGGCTACACTCTGGCGCTGGCGAACAATCCGGCGTATTACGCAGATGTGGTCGACGGTCCTCCCGGCGCCGTCTGGTCCGGTCCCAATCAGGCCGCCTGGTTCGATCAGGTAGCGCGAGCCACCGCCGGACTGACGCCGATCGAGGCCGACCGGCTGCTCGCGGCCGAGGGATGGCGGATGCTCCGCGAGCGCCCCGGCACGTTCCTCCGCGCGTCGATGGCCAGGCTCGGCCGCTTCTGGGGCGTCGCGCCGGCCGGCGTGGTCTACTCGCGCGCGCTGCGGTGGGGCACGGCCGCCTGGACGGTCCCGCTCTGGACGGCGCTGGCGATCGGGCTTCTGAGGCCCGGCGTCTGGCGGTGGCCCGCCCTGGCGTGCCCCCTCGTCGTCCTCGGCCTCACCGCCGTCCACATGTTCTATTGGACGGACATGCGGATGCGTGTTCCCATCGTCCCCGCGATCGCACTCATCGCCGCGGGTGCGGGGACGAGGGACTGGAAAGGACGGAATTCCGCTAGGCAAAACGAGGCGAGTTGCTAGGCTGAAGAATTGCTGATCTCGGCGGGTTCCTTCCTAGCCGTCAAGGACGCTAGCCTCGCCGGGACGCATTTTTCGAGGGTGCAGGGGATTCGTTCCGTGTCCAAGAAGCTCTACGTCGGGAATCTGACCTACGACACGACCAAGGACGACCTTGTCGAGCTGTTCCAGACCTACGGCGAGGTCGTGTCGGCCCAGATCATCATCGACCGGGAGACGAATCGGTCCCGCGGCTTCGGCTTCGTGGAGATGTCCGCCGGCGGCGACGAGGCGATCGAGTCGCTCAACGGCCAGGACTTCCGCGGCCGGAACCTCACCTTGAACGAGGCCCGTCCCCGCGACCCGCGCGAGAGCCGCGGCGGCGGTGGCTATCGAGGCGGCAGCGGCGGCGGCTACGGGGGCGGCGGCGGTGGCCGCGGCGGTTACGGCGGCGACCGTTACTGAGCCCTGTTCGCCCCATCGATCTGCAACGGCAAAGGCCGGCCGATGACTTCGGTCGGCCTTGTCTCGTTGTGAGGGCCGGTCCCAACATCCAGGAACACGGACGTTTGCGACGAGCCCGGGCGGGCTGTTAAACTGTGTCGGTCGTCGCGTCCACGCCTCGGGCGGGAGGTGGCGGAACCGTCACGGCGCAGGACCCTCTGCTATGACCGAAATCGACGCGCAATCCCTGGCCCAGCACGCCACCCTCCTCGGACTGGTGACCAAGGCCGAGGCGCAGGAGGCCAAAGCCGAGGCCGAGGACGGCTCGGCCGACTCGCTCATCAAGTCGTTCCTTCGCAAGGAACTGTTGACGCGCTGGCAGGTCGACAAGCTGCTCAAGAATGACCCCTCCGGCTTCTTCTACGGCGGGTGCGTCATCCTGTTCCACATCGCCGAGGGGACGTTCGCCCGCGTCTACCGCGGGAAGAAGCTGCCCGGAGGGCAGCCGGTCGCGATCAAGGTGCTCCGTAATCGGTTCGTCTCCGACCCCGAGGCGGTCGAACGGTTCAACAAGGAGGCCGAGGCGGGCCTTCGGCTGATCCACCCGAACATCGTCCGGATGTACGAATATGGCGCCGAGGGCGACAAGCACTACATGACGATGGAATACGTGGAGGGCTCGAACCTCCGCGACTTCCTCAAGCTCCGGGGCCGCCTCGGCGAGACCGAGGCGCTGCCGCTGATGCTCGGCCTCGCCTCGGGCATGGCTTACGCGAACGCGCAGGGTATCACGCACCGCGACGTGAAAGGCACGAACATCCTCATCGCCTCGAACGGCACGGCCAAGCTCGTCGACTTCGGCCTGGCGACGATCGAGGACGAGAAGAAGATGGCGGCCGCGCACGGCCAGCGTACGGTCGACTACTCGGCGCTCGAGCGGACGTGCGGCAGCCCGAAAGGCGACCCCAGATCCGACATCTTCTTCCTGGGATGCGTCTTCTACCAGATGCTCACCGGCCAGCTCCCACTCCCCGAGGTCGAGACCCATGACCCGCTGGCCAAGATGCTCCGCCGCGGGATCAACAGCATCCGCCCCCTGCACGAGCACCCGCATGCCCCGAAGAGCGAGCTGACGCGGATCGTCGAGAAGATGATGAAGGTCGACGTCAAGGCGCGGTACCAGACCTTCGAGGAAGTCCAGCGCGATCTGGACGCCTACCTGACGACCGTGGCCTCCGCCTCGCCCCACGCGAGGAAGGCCGAGGCGTCCGATGCCGTCGACGGGGAGGCGGCCCCGCGCCCGGCCGCCAGGCCCCACCGCGGGGGCCAGAAGACCATCCTCTGCGTCGAGGCCCAGGAGGAGATCCAGGAGGCGTTCCGCAAGCAGCTCAGCCGGATGGGTTACCGGATCTTGCTCGTCTCCGACGCCGAGGTCGCCGCCGAGCGGTTTCGGGAGGAGCCGCCCGACCTCGTCGTGTTCGACGTCGACGGCCTCGGGCCCGATTCGCTCGGCTCGTTCCTCGACATGCACGAGGCGGCCCACGCCGACGGCCGCGAGCTGGCCGCGCTGGTGCTCCTGGGGCCTCGGCAGCATTACCTCGCGAAGAATCTGCCGGCCGACGACCGGCTCGTCGTCCTGCCCAAGCCGATCAAGATGAAGCAGGTCCAGGACGCGATCAGCGGCCTCGTGCCGCTCCCGTCCGGATGAGCGCTCAGGCGTCGCGCCGGCGCTCGACGGGTTTCAAACCCATGGCCTGCATGAGCATCTGGAGGTCCTCCCACGATTCCCGCTTGGCCGCCGGGTTTCTGAGGAGGTAGGCCGGGTGCCAGGTGACGACCGTCGGGATGCCGCGATAGCGGTGCCAGCGGCCGCGGAGCCTGCCCATCGGCAGGGCCGTCTCGAGCAGCGCCGCGACGGCGGACTTACCGAGGAGGCAGAGGAATTCGGGCCGGATGATGGCGATCTGCCGCTCCAGATAGGGCAGGCAATGCGCCACCTCGTCGGGCAGGGGGGTGCGGTTCTCGGGCGGGCGCGACTTGAGGATGTTGGCGATGTAGACGTCGCCCCGGGCCAGGCCCATGCCCTTCGTGATCATGTCGGTCAGGAGCTGGCCGGCCCGGCCGACGAACGGCTCGCCCCGCCGATCCTCGTCCGCGCCTGGGGCCTCGCCGATGAACATCAGCCGGGCCGTCGGCGACCCGGTGCCGAAGACGGTCTGGGTGCGCGTGGCCGCCAATTGCGGACATCGCGTGCAGGTCGCGACTTCCGCCGCGAGTTTCGCGAGCGCCGCGGCCCGCTCGCCGGGGGCGAGCGCCGGCTCGTCGATCGTCGGCTCTTCGAAGAGCGAGCCAACTGCCACCGGCGCGGGCGGAAGCGGCACCACCGGCGCGGGGGTCTGCGGGAGCTCTACGAGCGGCTTGACCTCGGGAACACGCGGCAGTTCCGGCGCCCTTGAGGGCTGCTCGACTCGCGGCGGAGGTCCAAATTCCGGTAGGGGGAGCCGATCGACTCCCGCCCGGCCGAGGTCCTCGAGCCGCTGACGAACCGAGCGAATCAGCGCCTCACGATCGAGCGGATCCATGGTGTGGGCTGTCCGTCCATTCGCGCCAGAGGGCCGTGTCAGCCCGCCGGCTCCGTCTCGCCGCCGGCGAGCAGGGGTGTTGGGCGGGTCCCCGCTCGATCACCGCGGAGGAGCCGAGTCTTTTTCGCCCGGAACGTCGGAAGCCGCTTGGGAGGCACGCCGGCGAGGACAGGAGCCTGGGCATCCTTGGTCGCCAGGATCGGGTCCGGGATCGGCCAGTCGATGCCGATCGCCGGGTCGTCCCACCGGATCGACCCCTCGTCGCTCGGCGTGTAGTAGCCCGTACATTTATATAGGACCAGGGCCGTGGCGCTCAACACGGCGAAGCCATGGGCGAACCCAGGCGGGATGTAAATCTGGTGCTTGTTGTCGGAGGACAGAGTCACGCCGACCCATTGACCGTACGTCGGCGACCCGATGCGGATATCGACCGCGACGTCGTAGACCTCGCCCTGCAGGACGGACACCAGCTTCCCCTGGCCGGCCGGCCACTGGTAATGAAGGCCCCGCAGGACCCCACGGCGCGACGAGGAGAGATTGTCCTGGACGAACCGGACGTCGAGCCCGGCGTCGTCGTACCGCCGCTGGTTCCAGACCTCGGTGAGGAAGCCGCGGTCGTCGCGGTGGACGGCGGGCTCGAATGACCACGACGCCCGGCAGACGCGTTTCGTTGACGATCATCGCTCGTCCGTTTCCCTGAGCAGATTGAGCAGATACGGCCCGAAGTCGTTGCGGAACGTCGCGGCCAGCCGTTCGAGCTGGGCCGCGTCGATGAACCCCATGCGGTAGGCGATCTCCTCGAGGCAGGCGATCTTCAGCCCCTGGCGCTGCTCGATGATCTGGATGAAGCTCGACGCCTGCTGGAGCGCCTCGAACGTACCCGTGTCGAGCCAGGCCGTGCCCCGGCCGAGGATCTCGAGCCGCAGCGCCCCGCGCTCGACGTAGGCCCGGTTCACGTCGGTGATCTCGAGCTCGCCCCGGGGCGAAGGCCTCAGGTCGCGGGCGATGTCGAGCACCTGATTGTCGTAGAAGTAGAGCCCGATCACGGCGAAGTTCGACCGCGGCTTCTTCGGCTTCTCCTCGATGCTCAGCACGCGCTGCGCCTCGTCGAACTCGACGACGCCGTAGCGTTCGGGGTCCTTGACCTGGTAGCCGAAGATCGTGGCGCCCTCGGTCTTCCGGGATGCATCCTGGAGGCACTCGCTCAGGCCATGACCGAAGAAGATGTTATCGCCGAGGACCAGAGCGACGGTGCTCCGGCCGACGAACTCGCGGCCGATGAGGAAGGCCTGGGCGAGCCCTTCGGGCCTGGGCTGGACGGCGTAGCTCAGGGATAGTCCCCATTGCGAACCGTCGCCGAGCAGCTCGCGGAATCGCGGGAGATCCTCGGGCGTCGAGATGACCAGGATCTCGCGGATGCCCGCCAGCATCAGGGTGCTGAGCGGGTAGTAGACCATCGGCTTGTCGTAGACGGGCAGCAACTGCTTGCTGACAACGCGGGTCAGGGGATGGAGCCGCGTCCCCGATCCTCCGGCGAGGATGATTCCCTTCATGCTGCGACTCCGCGCCGGGCGCTGTCGGGGCGTCGCGGCCCCCGTCGGGCCATGCGTACCCCGTTACCGCGCAAGCTAACCCGGATCGCGATCGGCCGCAACCGCAACCGGGGTCCGCGGGTCGGTCAAGGCTGCGGGACCCGCTTCGAGGGTTGCGGGTCGGGCCGGTAGTTGGTGCTTAGCCATCGGTTCCAGGTCGCGACATCGTACCCGAAGTCCTGGCCGGTCAACTTCATCAGGGCCGTCAGCACCTCCACGTTGCGGTGGTTGACCTCGACGTACTGCGGTGTCGGGCCCTGGCTCGCGGCGTTCATGTTGACGTTGAAGCCGCCCCCGTAGTTGGACACCGGGACGGAGGTCGCGCCGAAGGCGACCGCGCCTGGTCCCACGGTCGGGCCAGTTAGGACCGGAATGGAGAGAGTTCGGTTGCCCATCGCGAAGTTCGAGCCGGGTGCAAGGCTGCCCAACCCGGAGCCGGGCGAGCCCGGCTGGGGGACCCAGACGGTCTGGATCTCGCTGGAGACGAGCACGGGGATCAGCTTGGGGACGGCCGTTACGGCGTTCAGGTTGCCGAGCGCCCAGGCCGCCCGGTTGACCACCGCCAGCGACGTCGACCGCAGGCCCTGGACGAGCTTGGGCACGACGTTCGGCTCGGCAGACTTCACGAGCGCGGCCATCGTCGCGGTGCGGACGTCGTCGTCCGACTCGGCGAGCAGCCGCGCCACGAGCGCGGCCGAGGCTTCCTGTCCCGGTATGCCGCCTAGGGCGCGAGCCGCGAGCTTGCGGAGCGAGGGGTCGTCGTCCGTGCCGAAGACCCGGATGATCGGGCGCACGGCCGCCGCGTCACGGATCTCGAGGAGCTGATTCTCGGCGTCGCGGGCCCGGCCCTCGACGGTGCCGGCGATCGCCTGCCGCAGGATTCGCAGCCGGCGGACCCACGACTGCTGTTCGGCCGTCGCCGATGCCTCGGAGTCGTGTTCGGCCTTCTCCTCCGGCGTGATCCAGCGCCCCTTGTAGAGAGTGTAACCCTGGGCGATCTTCACCTCGGTCGGCGTCAGCCACTTGCCCTCGTGCTCGACGTGCCCGAGCTTCCGGTGCGCCGGGCCGAAGGACGGATCGCGGCGGATCGCGGCCTCGTTATGGACCGACGCGAGGTCGGGCAGCCGATGCTCCTCGCACCAGGCCGCCAGGTCGTATTCCGCCCGCGCGGCCGCAGCGGCGTTGCCCGTCCTCGGCAGTGCCTTCCGCCGCTCGGCGTAGCCGTCGAGGACGCTGGGCTCGGGGTCGATCCGGGCCACGCGCTCGCGCTTCATGATGATCGGGGTCTTCCCCCGCTCGCCGAAGACGAGATACTGATCGGGGTGCGCCTCGTCGACGATCGCCTTCCCCTTGATCGGCGGTCCGTTCCTCACGATGATCCGGTCGGCCCGGGCCGGCCCGACGAGGGAGCAGCCGGCGAGGACCACCATCGCGAGTTGGCGGGTTCGACGCATCTGCAGCGGCTCCGGGAACGGCCTGCGCACGTATCCATTCTAGTTAGCGGTGAAAACCCGGGGCAAGGAACCCCTGCCGCCCTTGAACAGATGGGAGCTTGGGGAAAATGACCGGACTGAGAGCCTCGGGAGGTCTAGGCGTATGAGTCCGTCGGTCCAGGAACATCGAAGCAAGGGCCCGCGGAGCCTCGCGCTGGCGGTCGTCACCGTCTCGGACACGCGGACGATCGAGACGGACACCTCGGGGGCCCTGGTCGTGTCCCTGGCCGAGGGAGCCGGGCATCGGGTCGTCGCCCGCGAGATCGTGCCGGATGAGCCCGACCGCATGCGCTCCGCACTCCTCTCGTACCAAAGTCGCGACGATCTGCATGCCGTGCTCATGACGGGCGGGACGGGGATCAGCCCGCGGGATCAGACGTTCGAGACGGTCTCGGGCCTCCTCACGAAGCCGCTGCCGGGCTACGGCGAGCTATTCCGGATACTCAGCTACGCGGAGATCGGCCCGGCGTGCATCCTGAGCCGGGCCGTCGCCGGGCTCATGGGCGGGGTCGCCGTCTTCGTCATGCCGGGCTCGCGGGCGGCGGTCGAGCTGGCCATGACGAAGATCATCCTTCCCGAGCTCGGCCACGTGGTCGCCGAGGCCCGGAAGAGGTGACGAGCCGGCAAGCCGGATTATTCAGCCGCACGCCGCCAGGCGTAGAGCGCCACGGCCGTCGCCGCGGCGGCGTTGAGCGATTCGACGCCGGGTTCGATCGGGATGCGGCGGATCTGGCCGCGACGGAGGTGTTCGGGCAATCCGGGGCCCTCGACGCCGGGCACAAGCCCGAACCGCTCGGGGAACGGGGACGAGGCGAGGTCCGGTCCGGTCGCATCGAGGGCGATCAGCGGCACGTCTCCGGCATCAAGCTCTTGGATCGACGGCCCCGACCTCAGTTCGAGCTGGAAGACGGCCGGGCCGGCGGCGCGGACGCTCTTGGGGTGGAACGGATGCGCCGCCTCGCGGAGCAGGACGACCCGTTTCACGCCAAAGGCAGCGGCCGAGCGGATCACCGCGCCGACATTCTCAGGGTCCTGGAACGGGATGAAGAGCGTGCAACCCCCCGGCCAGGGCTCGGCGGCATCCCACGGCTCCATCGGCGGCACGCGCACGAGCAGGAGCGGGGCATGAGTCCCCGCCGTGTCGACCTCGCGGAACAGGGAGTCGGCCAGGCGATGCCAGGTGAACCGCCCCCCCCCGGTCTCGGCGGGCGGAGGCGGGCCGCCGGAGTTCGTGACCCAGGCCTCGATCCGCTCAGGGAACCGGGTCAGCACTTCCGCGACCGCCCTCGATCCCGAGAGGAGGGCCAGGCCGTGCTTGCGAATCCCCTTACCGGTCAGCAGGTCGCGGGCGAGCTTGAAGGTCGGATTGGCCTCGCTCGTCACGTCGCGGACGGGCCCGTCGTACTCGCGGACTGGCTCGTCGTCGCCCCGCGTGATGGCCGGGGCCGGGGCTCGGGTTCGCTCGTAGACGACCAGCCGCCGGTCGTGGGTCGTGCCGGGGATGGCATAGGCGTGATCGGCCACGATCCGGAACAATTCCGCGTGCGTCCGCCGCGCCTCGGCGATCTCTTCGCGACAATCCGGCCCCTTCATGAAGAGCATGCGGCCGCCCGGTTCGATCGCGTGGGCCACCCGGTCGAGCGTCTCGGGGATCGACGCGACGGCCCGGGTGATGACGCCCCGGACCCGGTGCGGGAACCGTGCGTTGACCTTGTTCGCATAGACCTCGACATTGGGCAGGGCGAGCCGCTCGACGACCTCGCGGAGGAACTCGGCCCTCGCGCCGCGCGGCTCGGCGAGAATGAACCGTACGTCGGGCCTCGCGATCGCCAGGGGCACGCCCGGCAGGCCCGGGCCGCTGCCCATGTCGACGAGCGGGCTCGGCAAGTCCTCGAACCGGAGGACGAGCAGGCTATCGACGTAGTGCTTGAGCACCATGTTGTCGAACTGGTGGATCCGCGTCAGATTGAGGCGGGCGTTCGCCTCGCGGAGCATCTGGTGGTAGGCCCAGAGCGCATCGACGGCGGGGTCGGGCAGGATGATCCCACAGCCCTTCAGGATGGCGTCGAGCGATCTGCGACTCGGAGTCATCGCTAGCTGCTGGCGCTCCGGTACGACTGCAACGCCCGCGAGAAGAACCGTCGACTCGCCCACAGGCAGACGACGGTCGCGACGATCGTGTAGGCCGACCATCCCCCAGTCGAGGGTGCGGACCATCGTGACCGCCGGGACGTTCGAGACTAGCAGGATCGGCAGGATGAAGGTGAAGACGAAGCCCAAGGGCGCCGCGCCCGTGTTGTCGAAGATCTGCTTGGGATAGCGCGCGAGGCTCGAGAAGAGCCACCACATTTCCATGAGCGACTGGTTGCGGACGAGCCACACGGAGAGCGCCGTCAGGACGAGCATGAAGCTGTAGGCGATCAGCAACCCGCAGAGGAACGTCACGACGAATGCGCCGGCCCGCACCGGGTCGAACGACCAGCCCATCTGGACGAGCGAGATCAGCATGACGACCGCGCCCATCAGCACGTTCGGGGCGGTCGCCCAGTCGACCCGGCGGCACGAGATCAGGAACTGCGAGTCGATCGGCTTGAGGAGGAGGAAGTCCAGGTCGCCAGTGCGGACGAGCTCGGCAAACTCGTTGAAGTTCTCCAGGAACAGGCACTCGATCAGCCCGTTCAGCGCGAAGTAGCTGCCGACGAAGAAGAGGTACTGATTCTCGGTCCAGTCAGCGACGCGGCTCGTCTGGCCGAAGACCGTCCGGTAGAACGCCAGGAGGATAGCCAGCCAGATCACCTCGACGGAGACCTTGACCAGGAAGTTACCGCGGAAGGCCAGCTCCCGCGCGAGCGTGTATCGTCCGAGCTGGCCGAGGAGCCGCGAATATCGCAAGAAGACGGCCATCCCCGTCAACCCCCGAACGCGCTGTAGCGCTTCAAGCCCTGCCGGAAGAGCCACCGCGCCAGGACGATGAAGAAGGCGGCCCACATCAGCTCGGCCACGAGGCCGATGGCCAGGTGCGTCCCCGTCACCTTCCCCTGGAAGACGACCGCGGGGAAATAGGCCATGTACTGGAACGGCAGGGCCTTGAGGATGCCCGCCCAGGGCTGGGGCAGGAGGTCGAGCGGCAGCATGTGGCCCGAGATGAAGAAATTCAGCGTCATCACGATGTACAGCAGGCTCGTCACCTCGAGGAACCAGAACCCGACCAGCCCGACACAGACCTCGAAATAGAATCCGATCAGGAACGCCAGCACGCATGACACGAGGAAGGCGAGGAACGTGAGCGGGTCGGGGAAGCCGTCGAAGTAGTTGCGGCAAAGGAAGAAGAGGATCGCATAGGGGATCGACGACCCGACGATGTACGCCAGCTTGTGCGCGATGCGGTAGGAGAGCAGGTAGCCGATCATGTCGACTGGCTGGATCAGGTAGCGTTTGATCGTCCCCTCGCGCACGTCGCGCGCGATCCCCGCGGCCAGCCCGGGCATGCTCGAGAAGAGCCGGCTGATGTTCGTCAGGAGGAGGTAGGCGATCATCTGGCGGTACGTGAATCCCTTGAGGACCGTCCCGCCCGGCCCCGTGCCGTCGCCGGCCCCGGAGTAGATCGCGCGCCAGAGCAGGATCGTCGTGAGGATCGGCAGGAACCGGAAGAGCGTGCCCAGGATGAAGTCGACGCGATAGGTCATCCGCTCGACGAGCGAGGCGCGGAGGATCTTCGCGTACTTGCGGATCGTGGCGACGAGCCGCGCGAGGCGGGGCGAGGATCGCGGCGTCAGGCGACGTCATGGCCGGCCTTCGCCTCCTCGAATACGCGGGTGATGACCTGCTCGAGCGGCGGGTCCTGCACGATCACGTCGTCGACGGCGTATGCAGTCGAGCATCGCGCCGAGCACGGCGGCCACCTCGTTGCGGTCGACCTTCAGGTCGACGGACGGCCCTTCGCGGCGGACGACCTCGCCGAACCGGACCAGCTCGGCGTCGTCGGGAACCGAGTCGGCGAAGCGGAGCTTCACGAGCTTTTCGTTGCCGAACCGCTCCGAGAGCCCAGCGAGCGGGCCGTCGTAAACGAGCCGGCCATGGGTGATGACCAGCACGCGCTGGCAGAGCGCCTCGACGTCGCGCATGTAGTGGCTGGTCAGGAGCATCGTCACGCCTCGGCGGGCGTGATAGTCGCGGAGGCACTTCTGGATCGCGACCTGGGCGACGACGTCCAGGCCGATCGTCGGCTCGTCGAGCAGGAGCAGTTGCGGCTGGTGCAGCAGGGCCGCAATCAGCTCCATCTTCATCCGCTCGCCAAGCGAGAGCTCGCGGACGGCCTGCCTCGTCAGCTTCTCGACGCCGAGCAGCTCGGTCAGCTCGGAGAGCGTCGCCTTGAACTCGGCCTCGGGGATCGAGTAGATCTCGCGATGGAGCTCGAAGCTGTCGGCGGCGGGGAGGTCCCACCAGAGCTGGTTCTTCTGACCCATCACCAGTGCGAAGCGGCGGCGGAAGGCATCGAGGCGCTCCCAGGGCGTAAACCCGAGCACGCTGGCGGTGCCGGAGGTCGGATAGATCAAGCCCGAGAGCATCTTGAGCGTGGTCGTCTTGCCGGCCCCGTTCGGGCCGAGGAACGCGACCATCTCCCCCGGCTCGATCGAGAACGAAACGTCCTCGACCGCCCGGACTTCCTTGTAGTCGCGCCGGTAGAGCCCGCGGAGGGCGCCGAGGATTCCTTCCTTCTTCTGGAAGACGCGGTAGGTCTTCGTGAGACCATCCGCCTCGATGATCGGCATCGACGAGGCTCTCGGGGGGTCGTGGGACGGGACGCCCCCATTGTAGGGAACGATCAAGCCCGGGCGAGGGCGTTCGGCTCCCAGCTCAGTACGAATTCACCAGTGCCGCGCGGCCGCTCGACATGCTCGTCGTCATCGTGTAGGCGTGGTAATGCATGGCCGCGTGCATGACGTAGAGCAGGACCGTCCCCGGGTCCTGGCGACGACGAAGGAACCGCAGGATCCGTCGCCGATACTCCCGGCGCAGATGTGCCTCGGGCACCGCCGTGATGAGGCGGAGGTAGAGGCCGACGGCCTGGGCCACGAACATGCCCTCGGCCTTGAGCCGCTGCCAGGGGTGTTTCTTCCAGTAGAGCGAGCGTGCCTTGCCGGTCACGAGATGGCCGCGGTCGTACAGGTCGTCGACCCGGGCGAAGTACGGCTCGGTCTGGTAGAGGCGGTTGAGGACGTCGAACCAGCCGTCGCGGAGCTCCTCCCGGCCCAGTTTGAGCGGGATGACGTTGGTGCCGAATTCGGGCTGATCGGCCGGGTCGAGGCGGCCCTCGGCGGCCAGCCGGGCGTGGAGCGGGGTCTTGGGGATGGCGTGGAGCATGCCCGTCATGGCGATCGAGACCCGCGACTGCTCGAGGAACTCGACCTGGCGGTCGAAGATCGTCTCGTCGTCGTTGTCGAAGCCGATGATCATGCCGACCCAGGTCTCCATCCCGGCGTCCTGGATCCGGCGGAGCTTCTCGACCATCGTCCCGCCCTGGCGGACGTTCTGGAACTTCTTCGTCTCGCGGAGCGACTCCTCGTTCGGACTCTCGACGCCGACGAAGACGGCGATGAAGTTCGCCTCGACCATCAGCTCCATCAGCTCGACGTCGTCGGCCAGGTCGATCGACGCCTCGGTGAAGAGCGTGAGCGGGAACGCGTTGCGCTGTTGCCAGGCGGCGATCTCGCGGAGGTGCTTCTTGATCTCTCGCTTGTTGCCGATGAGGTTGTCGTCGACGATGAAGACGATCTTCATCCCCTCGGCCCGCAGGGCCTCGAGCTCGGCGATGATCTGGTCGGTCGTCTTGAGCCGGGGTCTCCGGCCGAACGTGACGATGATGTCGCAGAACTCGCACTGGAACGGGCAGCCTCGGGAGATCTGCATGCTCCCGTAGGCATAGTGCCGCATCTTGAGCTTGTCGAACCGGGGCGTCGGCACCTTCGACATGTCCGACTTTTCGATCTGCTCGTAGCGGTACTGGTGCAGCCCCTGCTTCCACTCGCCCAGGAACTGCGGCCAGGTCTCCTCGGCCTCGCCGATGAAGATGACGTCGGCCAGGCCGTCGAAGTAGTCTTCCTGCACGGTCACGAGCGGGCCGCCGACGACCGTGAAGCAGCCGCGGCGCTTCAGCTCGGTGAGGATCTCCTTCATCCGGAATCGCTGGACGCTCATCCCGGTGACGCCCACCATGTCGGCCCGGGCGCAGCGCTCGTAGTCGATGGCCTCGACGTTCTCGTCGATGAGCGTGACCGTGTGCTCGCCGGGCGTCAGGGCGGCGAGCAGCGGCAAGGAGGCGACGGGCAGGTTGGCCCGCTTGCCCATGAGCGGAAGTGCATGCTCCATCCCCCAGAACGAGACCTCGAACCGGGGATTGATCAGGACGATGTCCGCCATGACGGGCGATGCTCCTCTCCGGTTCGACGGTCGATCGGGACGGCGCCTGTCACACGCGGGGCGACGGCATGCGAACGTCACATCATAGCCGTTTCTCAACCCTTGCCAACCACTTCCGACCGCGGCGGTGGCCGAATTCTCGCGGAATATCCCGCGCCCGAGTGACCTTGAGGAGGCGAGGTAACCTGTGCCGAAGCGCGGGCGGCCTGGTATCCTCCGATGATCCTGCTTCAATCCACGTTCCCAGAACCCGCACCACCTGAGCGGAGGGAGAGGACGGCCATGGTGCTCATCGCTCTGCTCCTGACCCTGTTGCGCTTGCCCGGGGACAATGCCGCCGGGCACCGGCCGTCCGGGCGACTCCGGCGACGGCGGCCCGGCCAGGATGGCCGCGCTCAACCAGCCGTTCGACGTCGCCTTCGACGCGAAGGGGAATCTGTTCGTCTCGGACACGGGTAATCACCGGATCCGCCGCGTCGACGCGGCGACGGGCCGCATATCCACCGTCGCCGGCACGGGCAAGAAGGGCTTCGGCGGCGACGGCGGGCCGGCCACCGATGCCCTGCTGGACGAGCCTTACGGCCTTGCCGTCGACGGCCGCGAGCAACCTGTATTTCGCCGACCGGCTCAATCGCCGCGTGCGGAGGGTCGACGCCGAAACCGGGCGCATCTCGACGGTGGCGGGCAATGGCTCGAAGCTTTTCTCGGGCGACGGCGGTCCGGCCGTGAATGCCGGGCTTGCCGAGCCGAACGGCGTCGCGCTGGACGGGAACAGGCGCCTCTTCATCGCCGACGTCGCGGACCATCGGGTCCGCGTCGTCGACCTCGCAACGGGAGACGATAACGACGTTCGCGGGCGACGGCCGGGGCCGTCACGCCGGCGACGGAGGGCCCGCGGTCTCGGCGTCAATCCACGGGGCCCGGGCCGTCGAGGTCGGGCCGGACGGCACGGTCTGGATCCTCGAACGCCAGGGGAACTCGCTCCGGGCGGTCGGCCCCAAGACGGGGATCATCAGCACGCGGGCCGGGACGGGCGCGGCAGGATATTCCGGGGACGGTGGTCCGGCGATCGAGTGCAAGTTCAACGGGCCCAAGGAGTTGTGCCTGGACACGTCCGGGAACGTCTTCGTCGTGGACACCGAGAATCACGCGATCCGCCGAATCGACGCGAGGACGGGACGAATCACTACCGTGGCGGGAGACGGACGTCGGCCGGACCGGGCCACCGACGATCCGGCGACGACGGATCACCTCGACCGTCCGCACGGAGTGGCGATCGCGCCGGACGGCTCGCTCGTGGTCGGCGACACCGGCAATCATCGGCTCCGAAGGATCGAAGCGCGACGGCCTTGATTGGTGCTCGCCCGGCGTCGGCGTCTCTGATAGCATCAGGCCGTGGTGCGTCGCCGCACCCGCATCTTTCCGCCCCTGCGAGGCCCCATGACTCTCCTCGCCAGCCCTCCCGCACGGGACCAGTTCCCTCCGTTCGAGCCCCATCCCCTCCTCCGTAATGGACACCTCCAGACGATCGTGGCCCGCTACATGCCGGGCCCCCGCGTCCGGTTGGCGTCGACTTACCACCAGGTGGATGTCGAGGAGGGGGTGGCCCTGGCCGTCTTCGAATCGCTCCCGCCGTCCTGGTCCGAGGGCGACCCGTGCGTGGTGCTGGTCCACGGCCTGGCCGGGTGCGTCCGCTCGCCATACCTGTCGCGGGTCGGGCTGAAGCTGTACGGGATGGGCGTCCGTGTCGTCCGGATGAACCTGCGCGGGGCGGGCTCGGGCTACGGCGTCTCGCGGATGTTCTACCACGGCGGCCGCTCGGAAGACCCGCGGGCGGTCGTCGAGTGGCTCGCGCGCCGCGCTCCCGGCTCGCCGATCGGGCTGATCGGCTTCTCGCTCGGGGCCAATCTGGTGCTGAAGCTCGCCGGCGAGGCGACGGACGACCCGCTCGATGGGCTCGACTGCGTGGTCGCCGTCAATCCGCCGATCGACCTCAAGGCCGCGTGCGCGCACATCCGTCGTCCGCAAAGCCGGATCTACGACCAGAACTTCATCCGCCTGCTCAAGGTCGAGGAAGAGCGGCTCCGCTTCGCCTTCCCCGAGCTCACGCCCTGCGACTTTTCCCGGGTCGGGAACCTCTTCGAGTTCGACGATGTCTACACCGCGCCCCAGAACGGGTTCCGCGACGCGGACGAGTATTACGCCCGCAGCAGCTCGGTGTCGCTCATCCCGCAGATCACGACGACCCGGCCTGGTGATCCACGCGGCCGACGACCCGTTCATCCCGGTCGAGCCATTCCTGACCGCTCGGTTTCCGTCCGCAGTTGGCATTGGAATTGAATCCCCATGGAGGTCATCTCGGTTACCTGAGCCGCGTCGCACGAGGCGGCGATCGCCGATGGCTCGACGCGCGGATCGCCGCCTTGCTGGCGTCGCGCTGGGGCATCGACCGGGGAGCGATCGACCCCCGGCCCGGCGACCGAAACCACCAGGGAGGTCAAAACCGCCATGTCCGCCGAGTCTTTCAATAAATATCGCGCCGCCGTCCAGGCCCTCCAGCGCGGCCGGGACCAGCTCGTCGACTCCCTGGCCGATGAGGTGCTCGACCAGGGGGACGAGCTGCTCGAGAACAACTTCCTGTTCAACGAATTCCTGGAAAACCAGGGGACGCGGCTCCATTTCCTGACGCTGGTCCTGAGCCAGCTCGAACAGTCGGCCGACGCCTTCGACGAGAGCGTCGCGGCGAAGGCCAGCGCGTCGCCCTCGCCCCGCGCGACGGGAGAGACCGCCAAGAAGCGCCGGCCGCGCGCGAAGAAGATGCCCCAGAAGGCATCGGCCGAGGGGACGGGCGAGGACCTGTAGGCCAACCAGGCCGCTCGACTAGCGGCGGATCGGGACGTCGCCGCGGAGGAACCGCTCGAGCGCCTCGGGGTCGTCCAGGTCGAGCTCGATGTCGGTCCACGTGCCGCTCGACTCATCGAGGATGGCGGCCGCGGACCGGCCGGTCGGCCGCAGGGACGCGTCGGTCCAGATCAGCCGATCGTCCTCGTTGGTAAATCCGAGGCCGTCCCACTGGCCGATGCCGCCGACGGCCTGCCGCAACGCCGTTCGCACCGCGTAGACGGCGTCGAGGGCCTGCGGGTCGTCGACCATCGTGTCCGGGTAGATCCGGATCGCGTAGATGGCCCGCACGCTCTCGAGGAAGTCGGACAGCCAGCGGACCGACGAGGGCGGGCCGCCGGACTCGAGGCTGTCGATGAACTCGGCGACCTCCTCGGCCCCGAGCGTGTTCGGGCCGACCGGGTTCCGCTCGACCGTCGCCCAGACGTTCTGGTTCTCGTGGATCTTGGGGCCGATCGCCAGGTAATTCCCCAGCATCCCCGGGTGGTCGACCGACCAGACCGCCCCGCTGCTGGCGGCGCGCTGGAGGTCCGCGAGGGGGATGTCGCGGTCGCTCACCGTGAGGAGTCGGAGGTAGTCACCCATCGGCCGGTTCCACCGCGAACGTTGCCGTTCCCAACCTGGCGACGGCCGGAGAAGACGCCTCGCGCGGCGTCGATCGAGGGGGCGAGGCGACGGAGGGGCGAGCCGCCCCGCGGCAGTGCGGGCGAAACGCCAGGCTAAAGAAGCCTATCAGCCCGACGTGGATCAGGCAAGGGACGAAGAACACGCCCGAGGGGTCTCCGCCCGCCCGCGCCAGGAGCTCTCCGGCCATCAAACTGCCGAGGAGTGCCCCGAGTCCGGACGTCGCGACCGTGCACGTGACTGCGACCCCGCCCCCCGGTCGCCCGGCGCGTCGGCGTCGAGCACGAGCTGGCCGCCGTCCGGGAAGCAGGCAATTCCGACGCCGTGCAGCGGAATCCCGGCGATGGCCAGCCAGAGCGGGGGCTTCATCGCGAGCGTGGCGAACCGGACCAGCCACGCACCCCATGCCGATGAGCAGCGTCGTCTTCGCGCCGAGACGCTCAACGTGCTCGACTCCCAGGCTCTCGATGTCCCATGCTTCCGCCCAATTCTATCGTCGGCGCGCGGAATCCCGAAGCTCCCTCGAAACCCGGCGGGCCCGCCCGCGAGTCACTTTGTATTAGGATGGAACACGATTCGCCCCGCGGGCAGCCCCGGCCCGGCGCCGGAGTTTATCGGCTTTTCCAGGGAACGAGCCTAACGAAGGGATTCCCCCATGAGTGAGCCCGACAAGACCGTCGCGCCGCCTCCCAGACGGAGGCGGCGGTGGCCGTGGGTCATCGGTGCGGTGCTGCTCACGGCCGGCCTGCTCTTCGGCTCCCTGCCGTGGCTCCTCAACACGGCGCCCGGAAACCGGCTCGTCGGCCGGCAACTGGAGCAGGCGTTCGCTCCGGGCCACGTTCGGTTCAAGGACGATCCGCTTCTCCTGGACCGGGCCGACCCGGCTGACGGGGGTGGTCCTCGACGACCCGAAAGGCAAGACGGTCGTCACGAGCCCCACGGCGTCGCTCTCGGCCAGCTTCTGGGGGCTGATCACCCGGCCGGAACGGCCCGGGGAGTTGTCGCTGGCCGACTCCGAGTTCGACGTCGAGCGACATGCCGACGGCTCAATCGACCTGGCCGAGGCCCTCTCGGGCATCTTCTCCGGGCGCGATCCCCTGCGCGACCTGACCATCCGCGCCGACGGGGCCTCGCTTCGGCTTCGCACGCCGGCCCTGGCCGAGCCGCTCTCGGCGGTCGCGATGGACCTGCTCGTCCAGCTCCGGCCGGCCCCGTCGGCCGCCGCGTGGAGTGTCGACCTCCGCCGAGGACCGGATTCGACCCTCCGACTCCGCGGCGACGTCGACCGGTGGCGTTCACCGGCCGACCTGGTCGTCGAGGTCAGCACGAGAAAATGGCCGCTCAAGGCGGGCCGCGATTCCCTGACGCTCCGGGCGAGCCTCGACGGCGACTTCACGGCGCGAAGGGTCGTCGGCCGCTGGCAGTCGAAGGGCCAACTCCGCGCCGACGGCTTCGCGCTCTCCGGCGAAGCCCTCAAGGGCGACGCGGTCGAGCTGTCCACGGTGGCCGCCGAGTGGTCCATCGCCCAGCGCGGCACCGGCGGATGGACCGTCGATCGGCTCGAGGCGACGGCCCCGATCGGACGGGTCTCCGCGGTGGTGCCCGATCCGGGCGGATCGGCACAGACCGCACAGATCGAGGGGCAAATCGACCTTCCGTCTCTCTTCCGTCAGCTCCCACGGACACTGTCGTTCGAGGGCCTCAGCGAGATCGAGTCGGGGACGGCCCGGCTGTCGGCCGTCGCGACGTCGCGCGGCGCTGAGTCGGACTGGAGCCTGGACGCCACGGTCGCTGACGTCTCATGGCGCGGCGCCGGCCAGGCAAACCCGGTCCCACCCGTCGTGGTGAAGGGCCGTGCGACCTATTCGCCGGAGGCGGGCCGGCTCGACATCGCGGGACTTGAGCTCTCGAGCCGCTATGGCCGCATTCACGGAGAAGGCCGGCTAGATGACCGAGATGGCCCGGTGCGATACGAGCTTTCCGGCTCGATCGAGCCGGCGTGGGATGCCCTGCAGAAGCTGCTGGCCGAGCGGGTCGAACCGGGCGCGAAGCTCTCGGGCGGACCCGCGCCGTTCCGGCTCCAGGGCGCGACCGGAGGAACGGACCCGTGGCGCGCCGTGGAGCTCGACCTGGGCGTCCGCCTGACCGGGGCGGATGTCTTCGGAATGAAGCTCGGTCCAACCCCGGTATCGCTGCACGCCCGCGAAGGTCGGATTGCGGTCGACCCGATCGACTCGACGTTAAACGACGGCAGGGTCCATCTGGAGCCCGTCGTCGAGCTCGACGGAACCGGCGGACCGGTCATCCGTCTCGGCGACCGATCGAGACTCACCGATGCGCAAATCAACGAGAAGGTTTCGCGGCGCGTGCTCTCGTACGTGGCCCCCGTGCTCGATCAGGCCACGCGCGCCTCGGGCCGGGTGTCGGTCGAGATCGAGCAGGCGACGATCCCCATTGGCGGCGACGATTCCCGGCATGCCGACGTGAAGGGGAAGGTCGTCTTCCAGGATGTGGAGTTCGCCCCGGGCCCGCTCACGCGCGAGATGGTCTCGCTCGTCGCGCCGGCGAAGGAACCGGGGACGCTTCGACTGGCCGAGCCCGTGTTCCTGACGATTGCGGACGGGCGGGTGAATCAGCGCGGTCTGGCGATTCCGATCGGCGAGGTGACCCGCGTGGAGGTCGAGGGCTGGGTCGATTTCCAGAAGAACCTCGGCCTGGTCGCGACCGTCCCCGTCACGCCCGCCATGTTCGGGGACAGCCCGCTCCTGGGACCGATCGTCGCGGGGACCAGTATTCGAGTGCCGATTGGCGGGACGCTCGACAAGCCGAAGCTGGACAAGGCCGCGTTCAAGGCGGGGCTCGCGGACCTCGGGAAGAGCCTGCTCGTGCGAGGAGCCGGGGTCGGGGCCCTGGAACTCCTCGACCGCCTGACGAGGCCCCGCGACCCGAACGCCCCGCCCCCGCCGACCGCGGCCGAACGGAAGGCGATGCGGCAGGAGCGGCGAAACGAGCGGAGGCGCGCCCGCGGCCTCGATCCGGTGCCGCGGCCCGAAGAGCGCCCCTGAGGACGGGGGCACGACGCCGTCTGGCGACCGAATCGACGCCGGCGATCTGCTTGCGGTTGTACTACACATGTTGGTTGCAACGGGTCGACGAAGCCGCTAGGATTCGTCTCTTCGCGTCCCTCGCCTCCCGGCGAGTGCGGCCCTCGGTGGAGTCGGTCCTAAGGACCGGCCCGGGGCGTCGATGGTCGCGAGAGTGCCTCGTCCCCTGGAGATACCGCTGATGTCGATCACGAAGGCGTTCCGCGCCGCCCTGGCCCTGTGCCTCGTCTCGGCCCCGCTGGCCCTCGTCGGCTGCGACGACGCGTCGAGCACCACCCCGCCCGCCGCCGGTGGCGCCCCTGCCGCCAAGCCCGCCGACACCGCCAAGCCCGCCGAGGTCAAGCCGGCCCCCGCGCCCGCCCCGGCCGAGAAGAAGTAAGTCCGGCGACGCCGGCCTCGATCGCGCCGGCTCACGTTCATCCGACACCCCCGCCGGCTGGCCCGGCGTGGGGTGTTTTGCGTTGCGGTCCCCGAGTCCGGCATCGCTTGCCGCCGGCGGCGGCCGTGGTCTACGATGGATTGCTCCGCGTCCGACCGCCCTGTGAACCCGGTGGGTGACCGCCCGTGAGCCGTGTTGTCCTGGCGATGAGCGGTGGTGTCGATAGCTCCGTGGCCGCCGCCCTGCTCAAGGACGAGGGCCACGACGTCATCGGCCTCTTCATGCGCACCGGGGCCCACGGAGACGCGGCCGAGCGCCGTTCCAAGACGTGCTGCAGCGCGACCGACGCGGTCGATGCCCGGGCCGTGGCGGATCGGCTCGACATCCCGTTCTACGTCCTCGATTTCGAGCGCGATTTCGCCCGGATCATGGACGACTTCGCCGACGAATATGCGGCGGGCCGCACGCCCAACCCGTGCGTCGCTCTGCAACATCTGGCTCAAGTTCGGCAAGCTCTGGTCGTACGGGCAGGACGTCGGGGCCGACTTCGTGGCCACCGGACATTACGCGCGGATGGTCCGCGACGCCGCGGGACGCCCGCGCATCGGGCGGTCGGTCGACCCGGCGAAGGATCAGTCGTACGTCCTCTCGGGGCTGCGCCGGGACGTGCTGGAGCATGTCCTTCTGCCGGTCGGCGGGTTCTCCAAGGCGGAGATCCGCGCGATCGCCCGCGACGCGGGCCTGCCGGTCCACGACAAGCCCGACAGCCAGGAGATCTGCTTCGTCCCCGACGACGACTACCTGAACTTCGTCCGCGCCCGCCGGCCGGACCTCGGGCAGGGCGGGGCGATCGTCGACGAATCGGGCGAGACGCTCGGCGCGCACGGGGGCGTCGAGGGGTTCACGATCGGCCAGAGGCGCGGGCTGGGGATCGCGGTCGGCGAGCCGCGGTTCGTCGTGCAGATCGAGCCGTCGACGCGCACGGTGACGGTCGGGCCGCCGGGAGGCTCTCGAGCGGCCGGGCCTCGAAGCTGTGCGATTCAACTGGCAGATCGATCGGCCCGCGGGACCGCTCGCCTGCCTCGCTCAGATCCGGGCGCGTCACCGAGCGGTGCCCGCGACGGCCGAGGTGGCGAGTGACGAGTGCGTCGTCGTCCGATTCGACCGGCCCCAGTCCGCGATCGCGCCGGGGCAGATCGTCACGATTTATGAGGGCGACCTCGTCGCCGGTGGCGGGTGGATCGAACGGGCCCTGTGAGGGCGGCGAATCGGATTGCGTCTCCCGCGCTTAGATTCTAGAGTAATACCATCCCGCCCCCGCCCGGTCCGGGTTTCCGCCAGGGAAGCTCCCCGCGCCGGGCATTCGTCGTCGGCCGCCTGTCGGTCGACGATCCCGTCCGCCCGGAGCGTCCGACGCGATGGCCCACGTCAGCTTGATCGTCCTCAACGCCCCTTCACTTTCCGCCGACGACAGGCGGATCGAGTGGTGGCGTGAGGCCCTCGAGGCCGCCGGGCATTCCGTCTCGATCGTCCTGCCGACGGCGGGGACGGGCCTGACGGCGCAGGCGGTTCACGGCCTGCGCGAGTCCGAAGGCACGGTACGCCTCGTGATCGATGCGCTCCGGCAGTATTCCCCGTCGGACCTTCCTCGCGTGGTCGAGCCGCTGGTCGAGGGCCGGGCCGAGGTCGCGGTCGCCGACGGCGGGCTCGCGGGCTGGCGGGCGCTCGCGGCGCTCGTGCTCCGGCCGATCGCCGGCTCCGCCGACCCGTTTTCCGGCCTGGTCGCGCTGACCGACGCCGCGTTCGACCGCGCCGACGGCGAGTTCAAGCCGGTCGGCCGACGGTTCGCCTTCGAGATCCTGGTCCGCGCCAATCGGCGACGCGTCGATGTGGTGGTCGAGGCCCCGCGGTCGGTCCGCTTTCCCGCGCTCGGTCTCGATGACCTGCGGCACATCAAGCGGATCGCCGACGACCGGCTCGGGAACATCTCGCGCCTGCTCCAGTTCTGCTTCGTCGGCGCGTCGGGCATGGTCGTCGACCTCTCGCTCTATGCCCTGTTCCAGTGGTTGTTAGGGTCGACATCGCTCGCCCGCGTGACGACGCCGCTCGGGCCGCTCTACCTCGTCGTGTCCGGTGGCGCTCTCGGTCGGCATCGCGCTCTCGTGGAATTTCACGCTCAATCGTTACCTCACGTTCAGTTATGCCAGGGGCGGCTCTCTGATCAAGCAGTTCCTGGTCTACGCCTTGAGCAACGCCCTCGGGATCGCGCTGAGCTTCTCGCTGCGACTTCTGCTGCCGATGCACGTCCGGTTCTTCGCCCAGCACAAGCTCGCCGCGGCCGTCGTCGGGATCGTCGCGGCGACCGGGATCAGCTTCTCGATGGCACGCTGGCTCGTCTTCCGACCGGTTGCCGCCGCGGCCGCCGCCCTCGTGCCCGAAGACGCCGCGGTCGGCGAGCCGGAACCGGTCTGTCCGGAAACCTTCTGAGCCGCAGAGCTTAGAACAGATCTCGGCCGATATCGCGAAGAATTCGGCGGCTTTTTCCGCCATTTGAATCGTGTGTGCCACGCAGTTGTCACACCCGTGACCTAACGTTGAACGACGAGCCGTCCTGACCGAGTGGGACGGAGAGGACCGCGGGCGTCGTCGACGACTGCCCGGCCGGGAGCTCTTCGACCGCGCGGGCGGAGTCCAACGGACGGGATCGGTCATCGACGGGCGATGACCTGGCTTGACGGAGAGCGGGGGGTTCGCTGGAGGTGCGAACGGGTCCCGCTCAAGGCAAGCGTCCGACGGGCACCGCGGCCCTCGGGCCTCAATGAGGAGTCAGCACGCCAATGAATCCGGCACCGCCTCAACCGCGTCCCCTCCCCCCAGTCAACACCTCCCTCTCCCCGACCCCGCCCGGCGACCTACGCCCGGAAGACTGGACGAACCGCAAGGCCAGCGAGCAGGCCTTCCGCGCGGCGACCGCGCGGCACGCCAGCGGCCGACGCCGCTTCGTCGACCCCACGACGTGCGACCGCGACTACTCGGGCGAAGAGCTCGAGTTCATGCACGCGATCCAGGCGTACAAGAAGTCCTCCGGCCGGATGTTCCCGACCTGGAGCGAGGTCCTGGAAGTCCTCCGAGACCTCGGCTACGTGAAGCCGCCGAGCTTCGACGATGATGACGTCGTCGCCGCCGAGCCGGCGTCGGCCTGAGCGAGCGACGAGGGTCGCCGCCTCGCCGGCGAGCGCGACCGCCGGGCTCATCCGCAGTTCCTCAAGTCAATGCCCGGGGCCGGCCAGCGTCGCCGGCGCCCGGTGATCCCGCACGCGGATCGCTCGGTCCGACAACCGGATCGTGTCTCGGTTTGGGTCGGGGCTCGGGTCCGGGCCGTCGTGATGGCCCGACGGCCGCGCTCGACCGCGACTGGGTCCGGATTACCGACCGAAGCCAATTTTCCGCAAGCCGAAGATATCTAAGAAGTTAATGTCGGTTTTTCCGGGACCTGTCCGACCGAGGCGACGCCGGCCGACCGGCCCGGGAAATCCGATTCAAATGCTTTTAAGATAAAGATTTATGGCGAATTGGGTTCGGTCGGTAATGCGGCCCCGACCGGGGGCCGGTCCAGGGCAGCCGGGTCCGAGATCCAGGCCCGAACGGAGACACCGACACACCGAGATCGGTTGACACCGGCGCGGCCGACCGCCTATCGTGAACCCAATTCGTTTCTCGATAAGCGGTTTCGACCGAGACTTGCCGGCCCGATCCCCATGAGTGTTCGCACGCGGTTCGCCCCCAGCCCCACCGGATTTCTCCACATCGGAGGAGTCCGCACGGCTCTCTTCAACTGGCTCCTCTCCCGCCACTACGGCGGGCAGTTCATCCTGCGGATCGACGACACCGACCAGGAGCGGCACGTCGAGGAGGCCGTCCAGAAGATCCTCGACGGGTTCCGCTGGATGGGCATGGACTGGGACGAAGGGCCCCGAGGTCGGCGGCCCGGTCGGCCCCTACTTCCAGTCGCAGCGCGGGACAAGTATCGGGCCGCTGCCGATCGCTTGGTCGCGAGCGGGCACGTCTATCGCGATTACAGCACCGAGCCCGAGCGCACCGCCCTGAAGAAGGCGGCCGACGACGCCAAGGTCGCCTTCCGATTCCGCGGCACGCCGCCGACGGCCGAGGAGATCGCGCGTTACGAGGCCGAGGGTCGGCCCTACGCGCTCCGCTTCCGGGTGCCGCTCGGGCGAAAGGTCGTCGTCCGCGACCTGATCAAGGGCGACGTCGAGCAGAGGTCCGACGAGATCGGCGACTTCGTGATCGTCCGCGCGGGCGGGCAGCCGCTGTATAACTTCGCCTCGGTCGTCGATGACGCCGAGATGGGCATCACCCACGTCGTCCGGGCCGAAGAGCACCTGGCCAACACCTTCTCGCAGATCCTCGTCTTCGAGGCACTGGGCTACGAATTGCCCGCCTTCGCGCACGTGCCGTACGTGGCGGAGCCGGGGTCGAAGAAGAAGCTCTCGAAGCGGTTCGGGGCCGTCGGGCTCGACTGGTTCATGGAGAAGGGTTATCTGCCCGCGGCGATGATGAACTACCTCGCCCGGCTCGGTTGGAGCCTGGACGCGAGCCAGGAGATCTTCAGCCGCGAGGAGCTGATCGAGAAGTTCAGCCTGGACCGGGTGAATTCGTCCCCCGCGAGCCACGACCCGGACAAGCTGTTCTGGCTCCAGGGCGAGTGGATGAAGGAGGTGCCGCTCGCCGAGAAGGTGGAGGCGGTGATCCCCTATCTCCGCAAGGACGGGCTCGTCGGCGAGGAGGTTCCGCTTGCACACGCGACGGCGGATCGCGGCCGTGGTCTCGGCGCTGGGCGAGACCGGCTCAAGACCTTTTCCGACATCCTCGCCCTCGGCCGCTACTTCTTCACCGACACGATCACCCACGACCCCGACGCCGTGAAGAAGCGACTCCGCAAGCCGGGCGTGCCCGAGATGCTCGCGAAGCTCGACGAGCTGCTGGCGACCGTCGAGCCGTACGAGGTCGGCCCGCTCGAGAAGGCGATCCACGCGTTTGCCGAGACCAGCGGGATCAAGATGGGCGACGTCGTGAACCCGCTCCGGGTCGCCACGACGGGCCAGGCGGTCGGGCCGGGGCTGTACGACTGCCTGGAGATCCTCGGGCGCGAGACGTGCCGCTCGCGGATCGCGGCGACGCTCGCCATGCTCGCCGAAGGGCAGCCGGCATGAGCCGCCGTTCCCGCAAGGTGAGCACGGAAGAAGGCGGCTCGCAAGCGGAAGAAGGCGGAGGCCGAGTCGCCGCCGAAGAAGCCGTTCTCCGTCCTCCGGCGCCGACGGGTGCTGCTCGCCGCCCTGGCGGGCCTGCTCACGATGATCCTCATCGCGGTCCTCGGAGGCCGCCAACCGCCGCGGATCACCCTGGTCAACAAGACGGGGGAGCCGCTCAACGGCATCAAGGTCGATTTCCCCGGCGGTTCGGTCGAGGCCGATCCGGTGCCGGATGAGGGCAAGGGCAGCGTCCTCCTGCGGCCCGATCCGGCGAACCCGAAGCCGCCGGGGTCGGGGCCGATCACCCTGACCTATCGCGTGGGCGACGGGGCGCCGAATCGCTTCCTGTCCCGCGTCCACGGCCAGGAGTACGGGGCCCACGACATCATCACGATCGTCCGCCAGCCCGACGGCGGGATCGTCGCCATGCCGAGCCCGCCGGGCGGCTGGGGCATCAGTTTCCGCGACCTGCTCCGTCGCGTCGGAATCCGCATCTGAGAGACCGTGGGACGTCCGGGTGGGTTGTCGATTCACCCCTCCGTCGCTAGAAACGGATGTCCGGGACGCGGTTGCCCGGACTCGCCAGAACTGTGGGAGCCTGCCGGATGCCCCTGCTCGTCGTCGGCTCGATCGCTTTCGACTCGGTCCAGACCCCGCACGGCGTCGCCGACGACGCCCTGGGCGGGTCGGCCACCTATTTTTCCTACGCGGCGAGCTACTTCACGCCCGTCCGGCTCGTCGGCGTCGTCGGCGAGGACTTCCCGCCCGAGCACCGCCAGCTCCTCGAACGTCGAAAGGTCGACACCTCGGGCCTGGTCGTCGAGAAGGGCGGCAAGACGTTCCGCTGGCGAGGCAAGTACGAGGGCGACATGAACACGCGCCGAGACGCTGGAGGTCCACCTCAACGTCCTCGGCACCTTCAACCCCGACCTGCCGCCGAGCTTCCTCGACACGCCGTTCGTCTTCCTGGCCAACGGCAGCCCCTCGATGCAGCGGAGGGTCCTGGCGCAGTCGAAGGGCCGGAAGCTCGCCGTCGCCGACACGATGAACTTCTGGATCGAGACCCAGCGCGACGACCTGCACGCCCTCCTGAAGGAGATCGACGGACTCGTGCTCAACGACGGCGAGGCCCGGATGCTCACCGAGGAGGTCAACCTCGTCCGCGCCGGCGAGAAGGTGCTGGCGATGGGGCCGAAGTTCGTCATCATCAAGAAGGGCGAACATGGCGCCATGTTCCTCAGCGCCGACCAGTCGTTCGTGATGCCGGCCTATCCGCTCGGCGACGTCGTCGACCCGACCGGCGCGGGCGACAGCTTCGCGGGCGGCTTCATGGGCTACCTCGCCTCCGTCGGGCAAGACCGACGCCGCGTCGCTCAAGGCCGCGATGGCGTACGGCACGGTGGTCGCCAGCTTCACCGTGCAGGATTTCAGCCTGCGGAGCCTCCAGCGCACCGAGCGGCCCGACATCGACAGGCGGATCGAGGCCTATCGGTCCATGATGGCGTTTTGACCCTACGAGGATCGGGCCCCTCTCCATGCCCCGGACCACGCGGACTTTCATCGCCCTTCCCCTCCCGGCCGCCGTCCGATCGAGGCTGGACGCGCTGCAACAGGCCCTCGCGCCGGCCGTCGAGGGGGCCCGCTGGGTCGGACCGGAGGCACTTCACCTGACTCTCGCCTTCCTGGGCGACGTCGCCGATCCCGACCTGAACGCCGTCTGCCTGGCCGTCGCCGAATCCGTCCGCAAGCAGCCCCGCTTCTCGCTCGAGGTCCGCGGCCTCGGAGCCTTTCCCGACGCCGGTCGTCCGCGGATTTTGTGGGCCGGGATCGAGGGCGATCTCGATCGCCTGGCCTCGGTCCAGCGGGCGGCGTCCGACGCCGCAACCCGCGCCGGATACCGGCCCGCCGACGAGCGGTTCCATCCCCACATCACCCTGGCTCGCCTGAAGCCGGGGCGCGGACCGGCGACCGACCTCGGACCGCTGATCGAACGGCATCGGGCCTGGAGAGGGGGAGTCTTTTCGGCGGACACCGTCATCACTTACGCGTCGACGACCACGCCCGACGGCCCGGCCTATGCTCCTCTGGGACGGGCCCCGCTCGCGACGAAAGGTCATGCTTGACGCGTCTCGAAGCCGATGCTACATTGGTATCCTAACGTACACTAAACCGAGTCGCTTGTCGGGAGGACCGCGCCGTGGCCAGGAAGCAGGCGAATGCCGAGTCGAGCAAGCCTTCGGCGATGACGGCCGAGCAGAAGGCGCTCAACAACACGATCAGCCAGATCGAGAAGACCTTCGGCGCCGGCGCGATCATGAAGCTGGGCGAGGGCAGCCACATGGAGGTCGAGGGGGTGGGCACGGGGGCCCTCTCGCTCGACCTGGCGCTCGGCGGCAAGGGCCTTCCCAAGGGGCGGATCATCGAGCTGTTCGGGCCCGAGTCCAGCGGCAAGACGACGATCGCGCTGCATGCCGTGGCCAACGCCCAGCGCCAGGGCGGGGTCGCCGCGTTCATCGACGTCGAGCATGCGCTCGACCCGTCGTGGTGCAAGAAGCTCGGCGTCAACATCGAGGAGCTGCTCGTCAGCCAGCCCGGCAGCGCCGAGGAGGCGCTCCAGATCGCCGAGGAGCTGGTGATGTGCAACGCGCTGGACATCATCGTGATCGACTCGGTCGCCGCGCTCGTTCCGCGGGCGGAGCTCGCGGGCGAGATCGGCGACAACTTCGTCGGCATCCAGGCCCGGCTGATGAGCCAGGCGCTGCGGAAGCTGACGGGGAAGGTCAGCAAGTCGAAGTGCGTGCTGGTCTTCATCAACCAGATCCGCGAGAAGATCGGCGTCATGTTCGGCAGCCCCGAGACGACGCCGGGCGGCCGGGCGCTGAAGTTCTACAGCTCGTGCCGGATCGACGTCCGCCGGATCGGGCCGGTGAAGGAGGGCGAGGAGATCGTCGGCTCGCGGGTGAAGGTCAAGGTCGTCAAGAACAAGGTCGCCCCGCCCTTCCGCGTCTGCGAGTTCGACATGATGTACAACGGCGGCATCAGCCGCGAGGGCGACCTGCTCGACCTGGCTATGGCGGACAAGCTGATCGACAAGTCGGGCTCGTGGTTCAACTACGGCGACCAGCGGCTCGGCCAGGGCCGCGAGAACGTGAAGCAGTTCCTCAAGGAGAACCCCGCCCTCTTCGAGGAGCTGACCCAGCAGGTCATGGCGAGCCGGGCCGGCCACGCCCCCGGCTGGGAGGCGAACGGGACGGCGGGCGGCGGCGACGAGGAGTGACCGGGGCGGGCGAGGCGAGAGGCGGAGGTCTCGCGGCGGCGGCGAGGGGTCTTGCCCCGCGGACCCTCGGGGGCCAAGATGACGGGGTGAGACACCCCGTGTCGCGAACCGCCGAGGCGTCCCGATGCTCTACGCCTTGCCCCTGGCCCTGGGCCTGATCGGACAGACCGCTCGCGACGCGCCCCCCGGCGGCGCCGGACGTGGTCGAGGCCCTCGAGACGGTCCGTGGCCGACGCGATCGCGAAGGCGGAGCCCTCCGTCGTCGCCATCGCGCGGACCAAGGCCGACAAGGGGGCCGGGACGACGGCGATCAAGGGCCGGAACCCCGAGCCCGTCCCGACGAACGAGGACGTGAATAACAACGCCGGCCTCCGCTTCGGTCGAGGAGCCGGAGGAGGTCGTCTTCGACTACGCGTCGGGCGTCGTCATCGGCGACGAGGGCCAGATCCTCACCGCATACCACAGCGTCCGCGGGGCCCGGCGGATCGACGTGAAGGCTCCCGGCCAGAAGAAGTTCCAGGCCGAGATCATCGCCGCCGACCCGCGGAGCGACCTCGCGGTGATCGTGCCCCGGGAAGGGGCGGGAGTCCCGCGGCCGAAGCTCACGCCGATCGCCCTCGGCGACGCCGGCAAGCTCCGCAAGGGGTCGTTCCTCGTCGCGCTCGGGAACCCATACAACGCGGCCCGCGAAGACGGCCGCGCCGTCGGCGAGCCTGGGAATCCTCGCCAATCGGCAGCGGCCGGATCGACCCGATCGCCGACAATCAGCTCCGGAATTTCCCCACGCTCCTCCAGCTCGACGCCAAGCTCAACCTGGGCATGAGCGGCGGGGCGGTCGTCAACCTCCGGGGCGAGCTGGTCGGCCTGACGACCGACGCCGCGAACGTCTCCGGGTTCGATGCCCAGGCCGGGTACGCCGTCCCGGTGGACGGGCTCGGCCGCCGGGTCATCGAGTCGCTGCGTCGGGGCAAGGAGGTCGAGTATGGCATGCTCGGCATCGAGATGCCGGACGACCGCTCGAACCGGCTCAAGGGCGCCGAGCCGGGCACCCCGGCCGGCGACGCGGGGCTCGTGGTCGACGACCAGATCGTCTCCGTCGGCGGCGTCCCCGTCACCGACTGGGATTCGCTCGTCGTCGCCGTGAACCATTTCGGGCCGGGCCAGCAGGTCCGGCTGAAGATCCTCCGCAAGGGGGAGCCGATGGAGAAGACCGTCGTCCTCGGCAAGTTCAACGTCCGGGGCGAGGTGATCGCGACGTCGCGGCCCGCCTCGTGGCGGGGACTGCGGGTCGACTACCCGAGCATCGTGGCCGCGCCGAACTTGCCGGAAGCCTTCATCCCCCAGGCCCACGACGTTCTCCAGGCCATGGCCCGGGGCGGGGTGACGGTCACGGAGGTCATCCCCGGATCGCCCGCCGACGTCGCCGGCTTGCGGCCCGGCAACGTCGTGCTCGCCGTCGGCGAGAAGGCCGTGAAGTCGCCGACCGAGTTCGAGCGGGCCGTCGCCGGCCACGACGGGCCGGTGGAGCTGACGACCGACGGTCCGCAGAAGGTCACGGTCGACCCGAACGCCAATCGGCCTTGACGAACCGACATCCGTCGGTATCATGGTCCTTTCGCACTCGGACAAAGAGCGGCCCGGACGGGCCGTCGTCGAATCGCACGCCGGTAGGTAGCCCACGTCCATGAACTGTTATCAGGCCAAGGCCGACGAGCTGACGAAGCAGTGGTACGTCATCGACGCGACCGACATGGTCGTGGGCCGGCTCGCCGCGCAGATCGCGCCGATCCTGATGGGCAAGCACCGCCCGACGTACACCCCGCACATCGACACCGGCGACTACGTGATCGTCACGAACGTCGACAAGGTCGTCTTCACCGGGAACAAGTGGACCCAGAAGTCGTACCAGCGGTACTCGGGCCACCCCGGCGGCCAGAAGGAAGAGCAGGCGTGGAAGCTCTTCAAGCGGAAGCCCGAGCGGATCCTCGAGCTGGCCATCAAGCGGATGATGCCGAAGAACAAGATCGGCCGCCACATGATGCGAAGCTCAAGCTGGTCGTCGGCCCGACGCACACGCACCAGGCCCAGTCGCCGATCCCGCTGGCCGCGATCGCCGGCCGGCCCCGCCTCCGCCGGCGGCCTCTTCCGGCGTCCCCAAGGTCGCGAAGACTGTCCCGCCCCGCGGCCGACGCCGGCCGCGGCCGTGCCCGCCCCGGCCGAGACGACCGGCCGCTCCGAGCCGATTCACTCGCGTAACTCCGATCCGCACTGAGCCGATCGCCGGTCACCCACGACGCCGATACGGATCCTCGCGTCTCGAGGATCCGAGACACGCATGTCCACGGCGGTTGAACACGTTTACCTGGGGCACGGGCCGGCGCAAGACGGCGGTCGCCCGCGTCCGGATCCGCGAGGGGTCGGGCCAGTATCCTGATCAACGACCTCGAGCTCGACGCCTACTTCCCCGAGCAGACCCAGCGGACCGACGTCCGCGCCCCGCTGACCGCCACCGAGATGGGCGGCCGGGTCGACGTGTTCGTCAACGTCAAGGGCAGCGGCAAGAGCAGCCAGTCGGGCGCCGTGCTCCTCGGCCTCGCCCGCGCCCTGAAGGAGTTCCGCCCCGACCTCGAGCCGGCCCTCCGCGACGGCGAGTTCCTCACCCGCGACGCCCGCAAGGTCGAGCGGAAGAAGTACGGCCACAAGAAGGCCCGGCGAGCTTCCAGTTCTCGAAGCGCTGAGAGCCCGCCCGCTCGCCGTTCATCGGATCGACCGCCCCATGCCCTGCTCTGCCGGCGCCTGGGGCGTTTCGCTGCGCCGCCACCGAGCCGCGTCCGCTTGCCCGCCCACATCCTTTTCGGCCATGATAGGTTGCGCGAGGCCATCGAGGCCGAACGCTCCCGCGAGGGCCGCTCCATGAGCACCGCCGTCCGCATCTCCTACGACGAGTTCGAGGCGATGATCGCCCGCGGCGACTTCGCCGCCGATGACCCGAATCGTTATGAACTCATCGACGGGGAGATCGTCCGAATGCCGCCGCCCGACCCGAGGCACGAGGAGGCGATCGACAGGCTGACCCGCTGGAGCTTCGAGAACTTGCCGCCGGGCGTCGCCCGGGTCCGCGTGCAGGGCACCGATCGGCCTGCCCGAGTTCGACAGCGTCCCATTCCCCGACCTGACCTGGCTCCGGCAGCAGGACTACTCGGAACGCCGGCCCGGATCGGCCGACGTGCATCTGCTGGTCGAGGTCGCCAACACGTCGCTCTCGTTCGACCGCAATACCAAGGCCCGCCTCTACGCGGTGGCCGGCATCGCCGACTACTGGATCATCAACCTACCCGGCCGTTGCTTCGAGGTCCTCCGCGACCCCGGCCCCGACGGCTACGCGACGAAGCTCGTCTCCACCCCCGGCGACGTCATCCGGCCCCTGGCCTTCCCCGACCTCGCGTTCCCGGTGTCGCTGATCTTCCCCGAGTGACGGCCGGTCGGACACACGGTCCGCTGCAGGAGCGGCCGAACCGGGGAAGCTCCTCTCGGTGTCAACCGGACGGGATGGGAGCCTCGCCCTCGTTCCGGTATCCTGGACGGATCGAGCCGACGCGACGTCGGCCCCGCCCGATCACGACCTTACGGTGACCGTCCCGCCCATGACGACCGACGAACTGCGCGAAGCCTACCTCGACTTCTTCGCCTCGAAGGGCTGCGTCCGCAAGCCGAGCGACCTGCTCGTGCCCAACGACCCGACCGTGCTCTTCACACCGGCCGGGATGAACCAGTTCAAGCGCGAGTTCATGGGCCTGGGCGACCCGAGCTTCACCCGCGCGACGACCTGCCAGAAGTGCCTGCGCACGGGGGACATCGAGAACGTCGGCGTGACGTCGTTCCACGAGACGTTCTTCGAGATGCTCGGCAATTTCAGCTTCGGCGACTACTTCAAGCGCGAGGCGATCCACTGGGCCTGGGAGTTCCTGACCCGGACGCTGAAGATCGAGCCCGACCGGCTCACCGTCACCGTCTATCTCGACGACGACGAGGCCTTCGACATCTGGAACAAGGAGGTCAAGCTCCCCGCCGACCGGATCACCCGGATGGGCGAGGACGACAACTTCTGGCCCGCCGGCGCCCCGACGCACGGGCCCAACGGCGTCTGCGGCCCCTGCTCCGAGATCTTCTATCACGGCAACGGGCCCAAGGAAGTCGAGATCTGGAACCTCGTCTTCACGCAGTTCAACCGCGTGGGGCCGGGGCAGCTCGAGCCGTTGCCGAAGAAGAACATCGACACCGGTATGGGCCTGGAACGCGCCGCGGCCTGCTTGCAGGGCGTGCCGACGGTCTTCGGCACCGACATCTTCAAGCCGATCGTCGCCCGCGTCGCCGACACGCTCGGCCTGGCCTACAAGGCCGATGATCCCTCCGGCGTCCGCATCCGGCGGATGGCCGACCACTCGCGGGCCCTGACGTTCTGCATCCACGAGAATGTCCGCCCGGGGAACCAGAAGCAGGGCTACGTCCTGCGTCGGCTGCTCCGTCGGGCCGTGCTCGACGCCTACCAGATGGGCCGCCGCGACCCGTTCCTGTCGGAGGTCGTGCCGGTCGTCGCCGAGGTGATGGGCAAGCCGTACCCCGAGCTCAAGGAGAGCGTCGCGCGGATTCAGGGCGTGATCCGCGAGGAAGAGGTCGCCTTCCTCAACACCCTGGAGAACGGCCTGAAGCTGCTCAACGACACCTTCCGCAAGACGAAGGCCGCCGGCTCCGACACGATCGACGGCGCCGAGGCCCACCGGCTCCATTCGACTTACGGCATCCCGGTCGAGATCACCGAGAGCCTCGCGGCCGAGCAGAACCTGAAGGTCGACATGGCCGGATTCGAGCGGGCCGAGGAGGCGTTTTCGAAGATCAGCCGGGGCACGCAGGAGGCCGCGGCCGTCTTCGCGACGGGGCCGCTCGACGTCGCTGAAGAAGGAGTATCACCACGGCAGCGAGTTCCTCGGCTACGAGACGACCGAGGCCGAGGGGAAGGTCATCGCGATCGTCGCCCAGGGCATGCTCGCCGAGAGCGCCACGGCGGCCGGTGCGCAGGTCGACGCTCGAGTTCGACGACGAGGAGGGCCGGCGACGCCATGACCGCAGGGTCGGAGTGCGTCGTCGATCCGAAGAATGCCGAGGTGGACGACCACTCCGCCAGGCCGATCGTGCTCGTCCTCGACCGGACGCCGTTCTACGGCGAGAGCGGCGGCCAGGTCGGCGACACGGGCACGATCGACGGGCGAGGGGTTCCCTTCGAGGTCATCGACACGAAGAGGGACGGGGGCTTCACCCTCCACGTCGGCCGGGTGATCGAGGGGATCGTCAGCGTCGGCGGACAAGGCCACAGCGACCGTCGACGCCGATCGCCGCGACGCGATCCGCCGCGCCCATTCGGCGACGCACGTCCTGCACCACGCCCTCCACACCCACCTCGGCAAGCACGCCCAGCAGGCCGGCTCGAAGGTCGAGCCCGACCGGCTCCGGTTCGACTTCTCGAACCCCGAGGCCGTCGGCCGCGAGCGGCTGAAGGCGATCGAGGAGACGGTCAACACGCTCGTGCTCGAGGGCGACCCGGTCTCGTGGCGGACGATGCCGATCGCCGAGGCCAGGTCGCTCGGCGCCATGGCCCTCTTCGGCGAGAAGTATCCCGATGTCGTCCGCGTCGTCGAGATGGGCGAGTTCTCCCGCGAGCTCTGCGGCGGGACGCACCTCGACAACGTCGGCAAGGTCGGCCTGTTCAAGGTGGTCGGCGAGGAGTCCGTCTCCGCCGGCACCCGGCGGATCACCGCGCTGACCGGCAAGGCGGCCCTCGACCTGATCCGCCAGGAGGAGGAGACGCTGGGCGAGGTCGCCTCGGCCCTCAAGGTGCCGGTGCCGATGGTCGCGGAGCGCGTCGCGGGGCTCGTCGAGGAGGTCAAGGCGCTCAAGAAGCAGCTCGCGAGCAAGAAGGTCGAGGCCACGCCGAAGACGTCGCCCGACGACCTGCTCGCCGCCGCGCTGCCCGTCGGCGACGCCCGGGTCGTCGCGGCCGCGCTCGGCGAGAGCACGCCGGACGAGCTTCGCCAGCTCGCCGACGTCCTTCGCCGCAAGTCGGCGGCCGGGCTGGCCGTGCTGCTCGCGTCGAGCACCGACGGCAAGGTCAACCTGATCGCCGCGCTGACGCCCGACCTGATCGCCCGCGGCCTGAACGCCGGCCAGTGGCTCAAGGAGGTCGCCCCGGTCGTCGGCGGTGGCGGCGGCGGCCGTCCCGACCTCGCGCAGGCCGGCGGCAAGCAGCCGGACAAGATCCCCGACGCGCTGGCGAAGGCCGTCGCGGTGATCCAGGGCAAGCTCGGGGTCTGAAACGGAATCCCCTGGATTCGTGATGTTTCCAGACGGGTGCCTGGGGTCGAGCCGGAGGCGAGCCCCCAGTTGGAGGCCATCGCGCTGGGGGCTCGCCTCCGGCTCGACCCCAGGCACCCAATGGGCACTCCCTCGCCGGATTCCGTATGAGATGACACGCGCGTGGCCGCAGCCCGACGCGCCTGATATCGTGCCCTTCGCGAGGATCGCCGCGACGGTCGCGGCTGGGGACCGGTCCGGTCGGGGTCGAGGCCGATGGCTCGGAGTCGGACGGCGGGTCGTGCCCGGTGGCGGCTCGGCCTGCTCTGGGAGCGGCCGGCGTTCCGACGCCTCGCCTTCGCGCAGGGGATGGTCGCCGCCGTGCTGATCTTCGGCACGGCGGGGTACGTCAGCCTCGGCTGGACGCCGTTCGACGCCTTCTACATGGTCGTGATCACGATCTCGACCGTGGGCTTCGGCGAGGTCCGCCCGATGGGGTCGACCGCCGAACGCGTCCACACGATCCTCGTGATCGCGACCGGCGTCGTCGCGGTCGGATACTCGATCGCCGCGCTCGTTGCGCTGCTGACCGAGGGGGAGATCCGCCAGGTCCTGGGACACCAGAGAATGCGACGCCAGATCGACGAGCTCAGCGGGCACATCATCATCGCCGGCTTCGGTCGCATCGGGTCGCTCGTGGCCGACGACCTGACCAGCAACGGCGTCGCGTTCGTCGTCATCGAGCGCTCGGGCGATCGCATCCCGGACATCGAACGCCGCGGTTTCCCCTACGTCACCGGCGACGCGCGCGATGAGGCCGTGCTGCTGGCCGCCGGGCTCGATCCGCGCGGGTGCTCGTGTCGGTGATGCCGGGCGACGCCGACAACGTGTTCGTGACCCTCACCGCCAAGCAGATCGCCCCCGCGGTCGAGATCATCGCCCGGGCCGAGCAGCACAGCACGCACAAGACACTCCGGCAGGCGGGTGCGAGTCACGTGGTGATGCCCGCCGCGATCGGAGCGCACCGGATCGCCTCGCTCCTGACGAACCCCTCTGCGGTCGAGTTCGCCGAGCTCGTCACGAGCCACGCGCGCCTGGCGCTGGAGATGGACGAGGTCCACGTTGCCGCGACCTCGAGCCTGGTCGGGCACTCGATTGCGGAATCCGACATCCGGCGGAGGACGAACGCGCTGGTCGTCGCCCTGAAGCGCCGCGACGGGCACGTCGAGTTCCCGGCGAGCCACGAGTCCCTGCTCGAAGCGGGGGACATCGTCGTGCTCCTCGGCCGCCGACCTAATCTCGACAAGTTCCGGACGCTCTACGGCGGCTGATCTTCAGATCGGCGGGATCGATGCGCGGATCTCGTCGAGCAGCCCGCGCGTCCCGTGTTGGTCGGCCCACGCGTGGACGTACGGCCAATCGATGGCATCTCCCTGGACCGCGATCACGTCGCGGACGTCGTCCCTGTCCTTCGAGCGGGCCCAGCGGAGCTTGGTGATGATGACGTCCTCGGCGGTCGGCACCGCGACCGTGCGCCCGAAGACCTCGGTCGGGATTCTCCGCGGAATCTTTCCTGGTCGTGCGGATCGCCGCTGACCTGAAAGATCTCGACGCGGAATGCCTCGCCGACGACTTCGAGCTCGCTCCGGACCGTTCCCGTGACGGTCTCAAACGACAATTGAGGATCGAGCCTGAATCCCGGTCCGAGATGCCGTGCGATCTCGGCAACCGATCGATCCCCGAACTCGACGACAAAGTCGGCGTCCTTCGTCGAACGCGGGATGCCATAGACGTTCGACGAGAGCGAGCCGACGACCATGAACGGGATGCTCCAGCGCAGCGAGGGCGTCGAACACGGCGATCGTCGCCTCTTCCGGGGTCATCGGCCTCCCTCGAGGCGTCGCTTCAGCGCGATCCGTTCGCGGAGGATCTCGAGGACCCGGGCCTCGTCCGCGTCGGGATTCTGCGCCGGATGCCGGCCTTCGCCCATTCCGTGGCCGTGCTGAAGAGGCGCGGGACCGGCCAGCAGCTTCCGGCGACGGACTCGCGCCGGGCCCGGAGGACCTTGTTGCGGTAGATCGAGTCGATCAGCTCGGCCGTGGGCTGCATCGTGAAGGGCCCCGCGGACGCGTCCTCATCCTGCCGATTCCATGCTCCGCGACCCGGTGCGGATTGTCAACGTGGCCTGGCTGACGCGACGGGCTGGCTGCGTGCGAAAGGAACCCGTGGCGGACCCGCGATCGAGTTCCTAACATGGAGGCCTGCGTGCCCGTTCCTCCGCCCGACCTCGAACCGCGGTCTCTACGATGCGTCGTCTCGCCATCATCCTGGCCCTCGCCGCGCTGTTTTCGCCGGCCGCGTTCGGCCAGGACGGCGCCGCGTCGCGGGAGGGCGGCGAGCCCGAGCTCTCGCCGAAGGCGCGGCACGACCGCGCGCAGGCGGCCTACAAGCGCGGGACCGACCTCCGGGCCTCGAAGGACCTCGCCCGGGCGATCGAGGCGTTCGGCGACGCCATCGCGATCGAGCCGGGTTTCGCGGCGGCCCACCACATGCGCGGGCTCTGCCGGATCGAACGGAAGGAGTACGACCGGGCCATCACCGACTTCGACGAGGCCATCCGCCTCGAGCCCAAGTTCGACATGGCCTGGGTCCACCGCGGCAATGCCCACCACGCCAGGCACGAGTTCGACCGTGCCATCGCCGACTACTCCGAGGCGCTGCGGCTGAACCCGAAGCTCGCCTGGGTCCAGAGCAACCGGGGCAATTCGTGGATCGCCAAGAATGAGCTACGACCGGGCGATCGCCGACCTCGACGGGGCGATCCGGCTCGACCCCTCGGCGGCGTGGCCGTTCGCCTGCCGTTCGAACGCCTATCGGGCCAAGCACGAGTATGCCCGGGCGATCGCCGACGCGAGCCAGGCGATCCGCCTCGATTCGACGCTCGCCGTCGCCTACGTCCGCCGCGGCCTGGCCTGGTCGGATCTGAAGGAATACGACCGCGCCCTGGCCGATTACAACCAGGCGATCCAGCTCGATCCCGACGACGCCGGCCCCTACCTGCCCCGGGGCATGATGCGGCGGACGCTCAGGGATTACGCGGGGGCCAGGGCCGATTTCGAGCAGTCGCGGAGGCTCAGCCCCCGGCTCTCCGGCGCACAACAACATCGCCTGGCTCCTGGCGACCTGCCCCGACCCGTCGTTCCGCGACGGCAAGCGGGCCGTGGCCGACGCCACCCGCGCCTGCGAGCTCGACGGCTGGAAGAGCCCGAACTACATCGACACGCTCGCGGCCGCCTGTGCCGAGTCCGGAGACTTCGCGAAGGCCGTCGAATGGCAGACGAAGGCGATCGCCATGGCCAAGGGACAGACCTCCGGCGAGGACTGGAAGGCCCGCCTCGAGCTCTACCGCTCCGGCAGGCCCTACCGCGGCGACTGACCGATCACACGGCCGCCGGCGCGGGCAGCTCGCCCGCGAGCGGGGGCCGGACGAGCGAGATGTGGCTGGGCCCAGGCGGGGTCGGTGCCGGGGAAGTCGGACCGCGTGTGGACGCCGCGCGACTCCTCGCGGTCCGATGGCCGCGGCGATCATCAGCCGGGCGACGGTGAGCATGTTCTGCAAGGTCCAGCCCGCGGGGTCGTCGAAGCCCGTGGCCAGGACGTAGCGGCACCAGCGGTCGACCTGCTCGGCGGCCTCGGCCAGCCCCTCGGCGTCGCGGGTGATCCCGACGTCCGCCACATCAGGGCGCGGAGCGACGTTGCGGATGTCGGCCAGGTCGAGCGGCTCGTCGCGGCGTCGGCGGCTCCGGGGCGACGATCGGCGGGACCTCGAGCGGACGTCGGGCCGCGTCGGTCGAGGACCTGCGGGCGATGTCCTCGGCGGCGCGGGCGCCGTAGACGAGGCCCTCGAGCAGGCTGTTCGAGGCGAGCCGGTTCGCCCCGTGCAGGCCGCGAGCTGGTCACCTCGCCGGCCGCCCAGAGGCCGGGCAGCGTGCGTCCGGCCGTCGAGGTCGACCGTCACGCCGCCGATCATGTAGTGGGCGCCGGGGCGGACGGGGATCGGGTCGCGGGTGATGTCGAGGTCGAAGCCGCGGCAGAGCTCGGTCGATGCCCGGGAACCGCTCGCGGACGTGGGCCGGGTCGAGGTGCGAGAGGTCGAGATAGACGTTGGGGTGCTGCGTCTTGCGCCATCTGCGCGACGATCGCCTGCGAGACGTCGTCGCGCGGGGCCAGCTCGGCGCGCGGGTGGTAGTCGGGCATGAACCGCTGGCCGTTGCGGTCGCGGAGGTAGGCCCCTTCGCCGCGGAGGGCCTCGGTCAGCAGGTGCCGCGACGAGCCGGCGATGTAGAGCACCGTCGGGTGGAACTGCATGAACTCCATGTCGCGCAGCTCGGCCCCGGCGCGGTAGGCCAGGGCGTGGCCGTCGCCGGTGGCGATCGGCGGGTTGGTCGTCTCGCGATAGAGCTGCCCGGCCCCGCCGGTCGCGAGCACGACGGCCCGCGCCCAGACCAGCGACAGGCCGCGGCGGCGGTCCCAGACGAGCGCCCCGCGGCACCGGCCCTCGTGGGTCAGCAGGTCGATCGTGAAGCTGTTCTGCCAGATCCGCACGTTGCGGCGGGCCCGGACCTGGTGGATCACGGCCCGCATGACCTCGCGGCCGGTCGCGTCGCCCAGGGCGTGGACGATCCGGGCGTGCGAGTGGCCCCCTTCGCGGCCGAGGGCGACGTGGCCGTCGACCTCGTCGAACTGCGTGCCCCAGTCGATCAGCTCGGCGATCCGCTCGGGCGCCTCGCGGACCACCATCTCGACGACCTCCGGGTCGCACAGGCCCTTGCCGGCGGCGAGCGTGTCGGCGATGTGGTCGTCGAAGCGGTCCTCGGGGTCGAGCACGCCGGCGATGCCGCCCTGGGCGTAGGCGCTGTTGCTCTCGCGGACCTCGTCCTTGGTGACGACGAGGACCCGGTGCGGGCTCGGGGACGCCCAGCGCGGCGCGGAGGCCGGCGACGCCGCCGCCGATGACCAGGACGTCGGTGAAGTGGTGCGGCAGGTCGCGCGGGTCGAACCCGACGAGGTAGCGGCGGGGCAGGTCGAGCGGGGCGATCATCGGCGCGGCCCTACGGGTTCGTCCCGCCGCCGGCCGGTGCGGGCCGGCGGGCCGGCGCTTCACCGGCGAGCGGGCGAGGCTCTCGGTGTAGGCGTTCATCCGCGCCTGGAGGGCCTTCGGCACGGGCGTCTTGCTGCCCTCGGACAGCCCATGCAGCTCGTCCGTCGGCACCACGTTCCCCCCGCGCTCGTTGCGGCTGCTCGTGGCGACGTTGGGAAGGGCCTCGGGCGCGGGGCGGTTCGGGTCGAACTTGCGCTCGGGCTGGTTCGCCTTCACCGGGATCTCGCGGCCCGCCCGCGCCGGCTGCTTGGGCTTGAGGGCCTTCTCGTACGGCTTCACGAACTGCTCGGCCTGCTCCTTGGTCATGTCCAGCCGGCGCTCGACGTCGGGGGTGAACTTGTTCTCATTGAGCAGGTCGTGGATCTTGCGGATCGTGAGCATGGCCTTGCTGTCGGGCGCCGGCAGGTCCTCGGGATTGGCCGGCGGGGGCTCGGTGGCGGGGGGCGGCGTGGCCTTGCTCTGGGTCACCGGCCCGACGTCGCCAGGTTTGTCGCCCCCTCCGCCGGCCGCGTTCTTGCCCTGGCCGTCGCCGCGATCGCTGCCGGGACGGCTACCCGGCATCCGTCCGCCGGGCGCGCCGGAGGGCTTGCCGCCGGATTCCTGGCCGCCCGGCTGTCCGCCCGGCTCCGCGCCGCCGGGCTGTGTCCCCTGTCCCGGCTGGCCGCCCTGGCCGGGCGTGCTCGGCGGGCTCGACCCGCCGGGCTGAGGCTGGCCCGTGCCCGTCCCTTGCGGCGCCGTGGTGCCGGGCTGACTGCCGGTGCCGGCCGGGTTCGAGGCGCCCGAGGGCGTTCCCTGTCCCGGTTGCTGGCCCGACCCCGTGCCCGAGGGCGTGCCGCCCGTGCCGGGCTGGCTGCCCGAGCCCGGCGCAGTTGCCGCCCGGCGTGCTGCCCGGAGCCGAGGACGACGGCTGGCCGCCCTGCCCCGGCTGCCCGCCCTGGCCGGGTTGGGGCATGCCGCTCTGCGACGGCGTGCCGGGCCCGCTCGACGAGCCCTGGGCCTGGCTGCCCTCGCCCTGACCGTTCTGCCCGGCGCCCTTCGGTTGGCCGCCGCTGCCGGCCTGGCCCGGCTGGCTCCCTTGCTGGCCCTGGCCCGGCTGGCCCTGGCCCGGCTGCGATCCCTGCTGACCGGCCTGCGCCTGGGTGGCGCTGGCCTGCGTCGGGTCCTTGGGGTTCCCGCCGGCCGGGGACTGGCTGGGGTTGCCCTGCTGCTTTTGCTGCTGCTGGTCCTGCGGGGGCTGGCCGGCCTGTCGTTGCGGGTTCGACTGCCCCGGCTGCATCCCGCCCTGCTGCGCCTCGGACGACGGCGTCTGACCCGGCTGACCGGATTGAGGCTGCGACCCCTGCGAGCCCTGGCTCCCCTGCGGCTGCGGCTGGCCCGACTGCGGCGGCGTGCCCGACGGCTTGGCGTTCTGGCCGCCCTCGGGCTGTCCCTGCGTCGCGTTGTCCTGCGGGGGCTGGCCGGCGGTCGACTGCGGGCTCTGGCCTGGATTCGTCTGGGGATTCCCCGCCTGCGGATTCGAGGGCTGGTTGGGCATCCCCGACGGGTTCGTGGCCGACTTCGGCTGTGGCGGCGAGCCGCTCTGGGCCCCGTTCGGCGGCGTGGAGTTCGGATTGGCGGTCGTGCCCGAAGGAGGCGTGTTGCCGTCGGGCCGGCCCGGCTGCTGGCTGGCCGCGGACGAGTCCTTCGGCTGGCCGGCCGAGGACGTGCCCTGCTGACCCGGGCGGCTGGTGTTCGACTCGGAGGGCGTGGCGACCGGGCGGAGGCGGGGTTCCCGTCGGCTTCGCCGACGGGATTCGAAGCGCCCGGCGGGTTGGTCTCGCCGGGACGACCGGCGGCCTCCTGGGCGGCCTTGGCTTCGCCGGTCCCTTGAGTCTTCGGCTGGCCGGGCTGGCCGGTGGCGGAGCCGGTCTTGGCCGCCTCCTTGCCTGTGGCCGACTTGCCCGGCTCCTCGACCTTCTCGCCCGGCGAACGCCTCGGTTGCTCGGCCGCCGACGGACGGGCGGCCCGGCGGGTTCTGGCCGGCGGTCGGCGAGCCCGGCGTCCCGCCGTTCGGCGACGATGGCTGCCCCGGGCCCTGCGGATTGCTCGCGTTCGGCGTCGCGGACGGCGCAGTTGCCCGGCGCGGCTGGGTCGGGTTCATCGCACCCGGCTGGCTCCCCGGCGACGCCGGCTGGGAACCGGACCGGGGATTCGAGCCGGGCTGTGAGCCTGTCCCGTTCGTACCGGACTCGGGCTTGGGCTGGCCTGGCGCCGGCGGCGCCGGGCTGGCCCGCGGAGCCGGTCGGGTTGCCCTGTCCGCCGGGCTGGCCGGGCTGGCCAGCTCCCTGAGGCGTGCCGGGCTGGCCGCTGCCAGCGTCGGGTCCCTTGGCCGCGCCGGGCTGGCCGGAATTCGCCCCGGGCTTCTGCGCGGAGCCGGGCTGGCCTGCGGCGCCGGTCGGCTCGCCGGCACCGGGTGTGGCGGAGGGGTTCGCATTGGGCGACGATCCGGTCCCGCCCGTCTTCTCACCGGGTTTGCCGGCCTCGCCACCGGTGCCCTGGCCGGTCTGATTCTGCGTGCCGGTCTGGCCAGCGCCGGTCTGATTCTGCGTGCCGGTCTGGCCAGCGCCGGTCTGATTCTGCGTGCCGGTCTGCCCGGCACCCTGCTGGTTCTGCGCCGTTCTGGCCGGCGCCCTGCTGGTTCTGCATGCCAGGCTTGCCCGCGCCGCCTGGTTCTGCGTGCCGGGCTTGCCGGCGGCGTTGCCGGGCTCGGGCTTGGAGCCGGCGGAGTTTCCGTTCGATCCGGGCTCGCCGGGCTTGTTCATTCCGCCGGGCTGATTGCCCGCGCCCGGCGTGGCACCGGGCTGGCCGCCGGCGTTGCCGCTCGCCCCCGGCTGGCCCGGTTGCGGCTTGTTCGGCTCACCGGGCTTGCCGGCGGCCCCGGCTCCCTGCGAGCTCCCGCTCTCGCCGGCCGGCTTGGCGTCGGGCTTGGACGGTTCGGCCCCGCTGCCGGGAGCGCCGGCCCCAGGAGCACCGCTCGTGCCGCCCTGGCCGGGTTGATTGGGCATCGGCTTGGTGGCTTCGCCCGTCTGCGGGTTGGTCGTGCCGCCCTGTCCAGCCTGGCTGGGTTGTCCCTGCTGAGCCCCGTTCGGCCCCGAGGGCTGGCCCGGCTGCGGCTTCTCCGGCTGGCCTGGCTGCTGCGGGCCGGCGCCGGGCTGAGCACCGCCGGCGTTCGGATCCTTCGCCCCGGCATTAGCACCGCCGGGCTGGCCCGGCTGCGGCTTCTCGGTTTGGCCGGGCTGACCGGGCTGACCGGGCTGGCCCGGCTGGGGCTTCTCGGGCTGGCCGGGCTGACCCGGCTGCTGCGGGCCCGCGGCTCCCTGGGCCCCGCCCTGTCCGGCCTGGGTCGCGCCGGGGGTGCCGCCGCCGGGCTGATTGGGCTCGGGCTTGGTCGGCTCGCCGGGCTTCATCCCGCTGGCGCCGGGGCTCCGCCGCCCGGGTTGCCGTTCGCGCCGGCCGGGTTCGGCTTGCCAGGCTCGGGCTTGGTCGGATTGTTCGGACCGTTCTGGCCGGCCGCGCCGCCCGCGGGCTGACCGCCACTGGGGTTCTGGGCGCCACCCTCGGGCTTCTGGGGCTGACCAGCCTGCGGGTTCCCGGCGCCGCCGGTGCCGTTGGCCCCCGGCTGCTGCGGCTGCATCTCCGGCTTGGTCGGCTGGCCGAGCTGCTGCGGGCCGGCGGGGTTGTTCCCGCCGCTCTGGCTGGCCGCGCCCTGCGGACCGGGCGGATTCGCACCTTGCGGACCGGAGTTGCCGGGCTGTGCCTGGCCGCCGCCCGGCTGGCCGCCCTGCGGCTGCGGCTGGCCCGGCTCGGGCTTCTGCGGGGGGCCGGCGTTCGGGTTCGAGGGCGGCGGCGTGCCGCCGGCCGGCGGTCCCGAGGCGCGCGAGACGGGCGACTGATCCTGATTCGGCTGGCCGGCACCGCCCGCGTTCGGGTTGGCGTTGGGCGGGTTGGCCCCCGTCGGCGGAGCACCGCCCGGGTTCGTCCGCGAGACCTGGTCGTTCGCCCCGCCGCCCTGCGGGTTGTTCGCCGCGGCATTCCCGGCGTTCGGGTTCTGATCGCCGGGGTTCGCCCCGTTCTGGGGCGGCTGGTTGCCGTTCTGGCCGGGGTTGGCCTGGGCGTTCGGCGCGGCGCCCTGCTCGGGGTTGTTCCGGCGGAGGTCGTTCTTCGCCCGCTCGATGTCCTCGCGCGTCAGGTCGTTGGCCGGCGGCGAGGCGTTGGCGCCCTGTTCCGGATTGTCGCGACCGCCGGCGAGCTGGGTCGGCTCCTTGCCGGGCTGGTCATTCCCCTCGCCGGGCTTTCCGCCGCCCTGGCCCGGCTGGCCCGGCTGGCCGTCGGCCCCGCCCTGCGCACCGTTGTTGGCGACCTGCTCGGGCGCGGCGCCCTCCTCTTCCTTCTGGAGCCGCTCGGCCTCCTTCCGGTCCTTCTCCGCGGCCCGGGCGAGCTCCTGCTGCTTGGCCTTCGAGGCCGGGTCGATGACCTCGATCTCGAACTTCGGCGTCTCGACCCGGTTCGGCTGCGGGGCCTTGGTGTCGCGGGCGGTGACGTAGTACTGGAGCTTCGCGCCGGGCTTCAGGTTGAGCGGGGCCAGGTCGAGGCTGAACGAGTCGTGGAGCGTCCGCTTCGGCTCCTTGATCTCGGGGAGCTGGTCGTACTTGATCCGCTCGGCACCCTGGTAGACGTGCAGCGCCAGCTCCTTGACGCCGAAGTCGTCCGTCGCCTCGACGAGGATCTCCGTCATCGCGTTCGACGGCACCTTGATCGACGGCCCCGGCTTGACGATCTTCGCCGTCGGCGGCTTGTCCTTCTCGGCGCGAATCTCATAAACGACCGGCTCGGGGTTGCGCTGGCCGCCGGTCGTGGTGAAGTCGACGTGGTACGACCCGTTCTCGGTCACGACGAACCTGCCGGCGAGCCCCGTGCCGTCGTCCCCCTCGGACTGCATGGCGAACGTGCCGAGCTTGCCGAGGTTGATGTTGCCGGACGCCGCCGGCTCGTTCGTCCGGGCGTGGACCGTGACCTTCGTGCCCTCGAGCGCGCGGACCTCGCCGCCCTCGACGCCGACGCGGTCGGGGACGCCGGTGTACTCGGGGAAGTCGAGGTCGAGCACGACGTTCGTGACCATCGGCGCGGGCAGGACCTCGAGATGGTAGGTCCTCGACCGCGCGTCGCCGCCCGTCAGGTAGTAGTCCATGCTCCGCTGGACGTTGCGGAGGGTCGTCTGCCACGGGTCGTAGTAGTGCTCGCCGCGGGCGAACTCCTGCTCGGCGAAGAAGTCGCCGCCGTCGACACTGTAGTGGAGGATGACCTTCTCGGGCCGCGTGCCCTCGACGTCGACGCGGAAGCCGACGTGCTCGCCGGCCGTGACCCGCGACGTCTTGGCGTCGTCGCCCGGCTTGATCGCCAGCAGTTTCGTGTTCGTCGGCGCGGCGACGTCGGCCAGCAGGGAGCGCCGGACGGAGTCGTAGATCGACTTAGGGTTGATGACCGAGTAGATGCAGAAGATGACCACGATCGCCGAGAGCACGTAGGCCGTCTGGAGCACGCGCTTCTGGTTGACGACCCCCTCGACGTCGACCTGCGTCAGCTGGCTGACGGCCTTGGCCTCGATCGCCGCCATGAACGACCTGGGCAGGTTGTCGCGGTCCTTCTTCAGGGCGAGGTAGTTGATCAGGCCGTTCTTGAACTCGGGCTTGGCCGACTCGATCGTCTTGGCCGCGTACATCCCGTTGATGCTGGCGACGATCGGCCGGACGATCCGCAGCGCCGCGAAGGTGGCGGCGGCGGTGAGGCCCACCGCGAGGACGATCCGCCGGAGCCAGACCGGCAGGGCGAAGGCGTGATCGAGCACGACCTCGAGGAAGAGCACGCCGAGCGCGGCGGTCAGCAGGAGGAGGATCGCCGAGAGGACGTCGGTCCGCTTGATCCGGGCCCGCGTCTGGCGGAGCTGGTGGTCGATGTACGACTCGTAATCGAGCAGCTTGCCCCGACCGTGCGTGCCCGTCGCCATGGGGGAGAGCTCCGTCTTCGAGGGTGGCCGGACCGGGAAGGCCGGGGTCGGTCGCGGGCAGAAAGCCCCTGCGAGATCCAACCCCGATTCATCTTACGCGGCCCGACGCCCCTGCGGCCGACTATTTCCGGAACGGCGTCCTCCATTATAAACGGCCGAAACCGAAAAGCCTAGGACGGCAGCCGACGAATGTCGAAGGGCGGCGCGGGATGCGACCCTAGCCGAGCTGCTCGGCAAGCGCGACGATGATTCCCTCCGGCCCGCGGATGTAGGCCAGCCGGTACGTGTCCCCGTACTGCATTTCGCCGATGAGCTCGGCCCCGCGGGCGCGCATGCGCCGACGACAGCGTCGATGTCATCGACGGCGAACATGACGCGACGGATGCCCAGCGTGTTCACCGGCGCGTCCACGGGCCCAAACCTGATCGCGTTGGGCGTGTGGAACTTGTCCAGCTCAATGCCCTGCCCATCGGGAGTCCGCAGCATCGCGAGGGTGGCCCGGACATCGTTGAGCCCGATCAGGCTCCCGACCAAAGGCCCCTCGACCGTCGTCTCGCCCTCGAGCTCGAGACCCAGTTCGACGAAGAACGCCTTGGCGGCCTCGAGATCGTCGACAACGATGAGGACGTTGTCCATCCGTTTAACCGTCATATCCTTCCGTTCCTCGTTTCACTCCGGATGCCCGCGATGCCGCACGTGGCGTCTAACGACAAAGCCTGGCGGGCCCGCACCGCCGAGTGAGCGATGATAGCACGGGAAGCGCCGCGGCGGTGCGGGGCCCGCTGCGGCGCGAGGTTATTGACCTTCAGGAAAGTAAGACACCGCCGAGTTGCACCCGGCGGTGTTCACGAAGGAGGCCGATGCCGGCGCCGGACGTACCGGACCCCGAGTCCCGCCATCCCGATCGCCAGCAAGACCACGCTCGACGGCTCCGGGATCGCCTGGAGCAGGAACGAGCACGCCGCGCCGTTGGCGTCGATGCCCAGCGGCGACGATGTCGCCGCTGTTGCTGATGGCCATGGCCTCGGTCAGGTGGACGCCGGGGATCGACGAGATCAGCGCGTTCAGGTCGACCATCTTGCCGTTGCTGTAGACGAACGCGTCGGTCGTGCCCTGCGGCCCGGTCGAGTAGCCGACGACCTGGCCCTTGTCGTTCACGCCGTTGGCGTAGCTGTTGCCCGTCCCGTTCTTGCCGAGGGTGCCGAGGTCGTGGAGCGTGCCCCCGCTCGCGTCGGAGAGGAAGGCGTGAAATGTCCCGTTCGCGAAGTACGAGGCCCCGGCGACCTGGCCCGCGGCGTTCACCGCCTGGCCGATGCTGTTCGTCCCGCCCGCGAGCGTGCCCAGGTCCTTCATGACGCCGCCCAGTGGTGAGGAAGGCATGGAAGACGCCGTCCGCGCCGCTCAGGTAGGAATAGCCCGCGACCTGGCCCGAGGCGTTGACGGCGTAGCCGACGCTGTACGTCCCGCTGCCGAGCGTGCCGAGGTCGCGCATCGCGCCGCCGCCGGCCGAGGTGACGAAGGCGTGGGTCTCGGTCTTGCCCGAGATGGTCAGGGTCGAGAAGCCCGTCACCTGCGCGGCGTCGTTGATGCCGAAGGCGACGCTGGTCGTGCCGCCGAGCGTGCCGAGGTCCCTCATCCCCCCTCCGCCCGGCGCGGTGACGTAGGCGTGGATGAACCCGCCGGGCGCGGCGGAATATCCGGCGACCTGGCCCGAGGCATCGATCCCCCGCGCGTAGCTGGCCCCGCCGCTGACGAGCGAGCCGATGCCGGTCGCCCCCTGCCCGCCCGCGCCCGTCACCGAGGCATGGGGGTTCGGCGACCCGGCCGCGCCCGAGCCGGCGACCTGGCCCGAGTCGTTCACCGCCATCGCCTGGAACGGCCCGCCCCCGGGCACCACGAGCTCCGTGAGCGAGTAGCTCACGTCCCCGCGGGCCGGCCCGGCGATCGCGGCGATCAGCAGCAAGGCCGCCGGGACGTGTCGGGCTCGGTGGCTGTCGATCACAGGTTCGATCCCTCTTCGAGCGCGCGCCGGCCGGCCCTGGGCGTCCGGTCGCGCAAGGGCCCGTGCCGACGCCGCGTTGCGCCGGGGGGCTCATGGGCGGCGGTCCTCGCGGGATCGCCGCCACCTTCAAGACCTAGGACACGTTTCCCAGGCCGGTCCCGGTGCCGGGCATTTTGGCGGGCGACCGTTCCCCAAGCTCGCCGGCCGTCCCGTCTTGCGCGCGTCGCCTTGATGGTGCGTTCAATTCCGACTAAAATCTCCGCAGGATCGCCGTGGGCGGGCGATCCGCGGAGGGCGACGGCGATGGCGACCGAGGTCGGGCGGCTGGGTGCGATCCGCGAGAAGGTCGAGGCCGGCCAGCGGCTGAGCTTCGAGGACGGGCTCGCGCTGGAGGCGTCGACCGACCTGTTCGCGGTGGGCGAGATGGCCAACCTCGTCCGCGAGCGATACAACGGCAACTTCGGGTATTACAACGTCAATACCCACATCAACCCGACGAATGTCTGCGTCTACAAGTGTGACTTCTGCGCCTTCCGCGCCGACCTGGACGAGGACCGCGCCTACACGATGGACCGCGACCAGGTGATGGAGCGGGCCCGCCAGGCGCACGACCGCGGGTGCGACCGAGCTGCACATCGTCGGCGGGCTGCACCACAAGCTGCCGTTCGAGTGGTACGTCGACGTCGTGAAGTGGGTCAAGGAGGCCGCGCCCGAGATCCACATCAAGGCGTGGACGGCGGTCGAGATCGAGTGGTTCGTCAAGATCGCCCGCAGGCCGATCGCCGACATCCTCAAGACCCTGATCGACGCCGGCCTCGGCAGCCTGCCCGGCGGCGGGGCCGAGATCTTCCACCCCGAGGTCCGCGAGGCCATCTGCGGCGCCAAGGCCTCGACCGAGCGCTGGCTGGAGGTCCACCGGACGGCCCACAAGCTCGGGCTGAACTCGAACGCGACGATGCTCTACGGCCACATCGACAAGCCCCTGCACCGGATCGACCACCTCGTCCGGCTCCGCGAGCTCCAGGACGAGACGGGCGGGTTCCAGACGTTCATCCCGCTGGCGTTCCACCCGGACAACTCGCGGATGGACGAGATCCCCAAGCCGTCGGGCGTGATGGACCTGAAGACGATGGCCATCAGCCGTCTGATGCTCGACAACTTCCCTCATATCAAGGCCTACTGGGTGATGCTCGGCATCAAGACGGCCCAGGTCGCCCTCTCCTTCGGCGCCGACGACCTCGACGGCACGGTCGTCCACGAGAAGATCTACCACGAGGCCGGCGCCGAGACGCCGCAGGAGATGACCGTCGGCGAGATCCGCCGCCTCATCGCCGAGGCGGGCCGCGAGCCGGTCGAGCGGGATACGCTCTATCACAAGGTGGACCGGTCTGGCCGGGACTGGCGGGCCGGGGAGCGGATCAAGGTCGTCACCCTGGCGGGCGCCGGACGCTAGCCGCGCGTGCCGTGACCGCACGCGGGTCAGGAGGTCCTGTCCGTCGCGCGGGCATTCCTCCCAGCGAACTGTCGGCCCGTCGAGCGAGGAGCCGGACCCGGGTTCAGGATGTTCCGACCGATGATCCTCGCGACGTCGGACTCGACCACGAGGAAGCGGCCGTCGTGAACGCCCGGCATCCGGGGGTACGACGACGGCATCGATCGTGCAGTCCGGCCGCGTGCATCGCGCCGTCGACTACGCTGGGGCTACCGATATGGACCTTGGAACCGCTCGCCGATCGCCGGGGACGACGGCTCGTCAGCGACGCGACGGAGGAATAGTTGGGCCTCGGCAATCGTGAAGGCGGTACTTTCATGCTGCGACCCGAGTCGATGAGCATCGGGACGTACCGGACGCAGGTCTCTCGCCGCGCTCGGGATGTCGCAGGCTGAGCCAATCTCGGACAGGAGCCGAGGTGGTGAACGTGGATGAAGCCTCTGCAACTCACCGTAGGCCTGAGCAAATTCGAATCGGAGACTCCTCGGCGACGTCCATAATGCTCGGCCACCTTCTTCGGGCTTCAGGCGAACGCTCATAGCGATTCACCAGAACTCGAACGACAGATCCTTCGTGATATTGCGAATCGGCTCGGACCTCATCCGGAGACTTTGGGAACGAGTGAGGCCTCTGGCTCGATTGACGCCAAGGTCGGTGAGCTTCCAGGTTCCATCGCCGCTCTGGTCTTTGTCGTAGAGTAACTGGTCTCTGACGAGTTCTTTGCAGACCATCCCACTCGGGCTCGCCAAGCTGGTCGGGGATCACCTTCCGCCTTACGAGTCCGAGCGTCCTGTGATCGAGCAAGCCGGTCGGCGAGCGCTCGTGAACGCTCCGTCCAGACCGCCGGTCCCGAGTCTTGATCTCGCCGCCGCGTTCAAGGATTAGACGAAGCAGAGCATCCTCAATCTGCTGATGCGGCGGAAACCCTCCGTCGTTGTTTCTCACACGCCATAAACGCCTCGACGTCTAACTTCGAAAGATCCCATGGGCGCGGAAACGCGCCCTTCCGGCGCAAATCCGTCACAGCCTCACGTCTATTCAAGGTAAGGCCAAGCTCACAATCGGCATGCGCCCTACGTGTCGATCGCCGGGGGGATCGCGTTGGGTTGTGGCGGGAGCGTCGCGGACTGCCCGGCCGACCGCGGTTGTGTCAGGACTGTGACTTCCCCGCGCCGCTCGAATGGTCCACCCGGCCACCAGCGCCGGGGGTGGCCTCTTCGGAATCGTCCCCGATCCCCGAGAACGCCCCGCCCGTTTCTTACGAAGGTAACCCCTTGGGGAGAGGGCGTGCGCCCGACGTCCGGGCGCCGCCCGCGAGTCCGCATCGCACCGAGGGGGTCCACCGCCGATGGCCACGAAAGCGCAGATCGCCGCCAACCGCAAGAACGCGAAGAAGTCCACCGGCCCGAAGTCGCCCCCCGGCAAGGAGAAAACCCGCCTCAACGGCCTCACGCACGGCCTCCGCACCGACCAGCCCGTCCTGCCCAGCGAGGACCCCGCCGAGTTCAAGGCATTTATCGGCGCCTGGATGGACGACTGGAAGCCGACGACGATGGCCCGCGCCCAGCTCGTCGAGGAGGCGGCCGTCGCCGGCCTGGCGGAAGCGGCGGTGCGTCCGCTCCGAGACCACCCGGCTCGGCCGCCGCATCCGCGAGTCGGTCGATCGCCGCCGCGCGCAGGAGGAGCAGGCGGTCGACAAGGCCGTCGCCGCCCTCGCCGACGACCCGCGCGCGGCCGTCGCCCGGCTGCTCGCGACCCGCGCCGGCGTCGAGCGGATGATCGGCCTCTGGTCCGCGATCGCCGAGGCCGCCACGCCGGAGGGCTGGAACGACGCCCACGCCCACCACTTCCGCGTCATCTTCCTCTGCGGCCGGATGCCGGCCGACGACGAGGCGATCGGCCTGCGCGACGACTCGTGGCGGCTCTACCTCCGCAACGCCCCCGACATGATCGCCGACGACGACCCCGCCCCCTGGAACGACGCCGAGGCCGCCGAGGTCGCCGCCGGCCTCCGCGAGCTGGCCCGCGGTCGGATCGCCGAGCTCCGCGACGTCCTCGACCGGCTGCCCGACCCGCTGCCCTCGTGGCTCGCCCAGGCCGAGGCCGACGCGATGCTCCCCCGCGCCGAGGACGCGCTGCTGCTCCGCTACGAGACCCAGCGGTCGCGGGAGTTCCACCGCGCCTTGGGCGACCTGACCCGGATGGCCCAGTCCGGGTCCGACCTCGTGGCCGTCGAGGAGGCCGATGAGGACGTCCCGGCCGAATCCGAGGCCGAAAAACCGCCTTCAACTCCTTCCGCACCAGGGACTTCCGGAGAATTGGCTTCGGTCGGTAATCCGCCGTCGTCGCCGACCGAGCCGCGGCCCTCGACGACGCCGGCGACCGCCGCCGAGCCCGGGCCGAGGGTCGCCGGGGCCGACCCGGGGCCGGGATTGGGCCTGAGATCCGCATGATATTGCCAGTCGTTTATCTAAGACGTGCCGACCCGGGGGGTCGTCCGCCCGCGGTGCGCCGCCGGCCGGCTCGGGTTGACGGGATCGGCCATAGCCCTTAGCATCCCGCCGCGACCCGGGATGGAACTCCGGGCCGGCACCGCACATCGACAGCCTGGGGCTCAGGGAGGGGCACCCGATGCGTGACCACACCAAGGCGTTCTGCCGGATCGCCGCCGAGACGTTCGACTGCCCGGGGCCGGTGTTCGAGTTCGGCTCGTACCAGGTCGAGGGGCAGGTCGACTACGCCGACCTCCGCAGCCTCTTCCCCCACAAGGCCTACATCGGCTGCGACATGAGGCCCGGGCCCGGCGTCGACCGCGTCGAGGACGTCAGCCGGATGACCCTGGGCGACTGCCAGGCCGGCACCGTCCTCTGCATCGAGACCTTCGAGCACGTCTTCGAGGTCCGTCGCGCGTTCGACGAGGTGTTCCGCGTGCTCAAGCCGGGCGGGATGTTCCTGTTCACGTCGCCGCTCAATTTTCGGATCCACGGATACCCCGACGACTACTGGCGGATGACCCCGAGCTGCGTGCGCAGGATGCTCGAGCCCTACGGCGCCCGGCTCTCGGGGTTCCAGGGTTACCACAAGTTCCCGCACACCGTGATGGCCGTCGCCGTGAAGACGCCCGCCCCGGCCGACTTCGCCGCGAGGGCCGGGCGGTTCTCGGCGAGCTACGACGCCTACCTCGCCCGGGCCCGGGCCCAGCGGCCGGGGCAGGTGAAGCTCCGCGAGGCCCTCGGGCGGGTCTATCGCTCGAAGGGGGAGCGGTACCAGGTCGACCACTACTACACGGCCGACCTGACGCTGGATGTTGGTGGCGAGGCCCTGGCACAGGCCGGGTGACGGGACGGTTCTCGACGCATCGCGACACGCTTCATCGAACATGAGACCGGACCAATGACGAGCGATCGCCTCCTGCTCCTGGGCCTCGACGGCGCCACGTGGACCACGCTCGACCCGATGCGGCGGCGGGGCCTGATGCCGTGCCTCGATGCGCTCCTGGCGAACTCGGCGCACGGCACGCTCCGCTCAACGATCCCGCCGATGACCTCGGCCGCGTGGACGACGATGATGACCGGCTGCGGCCCGGCGAAGCACGGCGTGTTCGACCACCGCTACTTCGACATCGGCGCCAACCGGATGCGGGTCAACCACGCGGGCCGGGTCCGCGTGCCGACGTTCTGGCAACTGCTCTCCGACGCCGGCCGGACGGTCGTCAGCCTGAACGTGCCGGTGACGTACCCGCCGCCGAAGGTGAAGGGCCTGGTCGTCGCCGGCATCGACGCCCCGCACCTCGACGCGGCGCTCGCGTCCAACCCCGAGTTCGCCCGCCGGCTCAGGGCCGAGGCCCCGGCCTATCACATCCGCACGATCTGGAAGCGCCCGCCCCGCGACCTCGCCGAGATGACGGCCAACGCCGAGGCGACGACGGCCCTCTGCCTGTCGAGGGCGACGGCCGCGCGGATCGCCGATGAGATGTTCCCCGACTGGTCGGCGCTGATGGTCCAGTTCCAGAACCTGGATCCGTTCCAGCACCGGGCCTGGCGGTACCTCGGCGTGGACGAGACGGCCATCGACGACCCGGCGATGACCGCGGCGGCCGGCGAGGTCTTCCGCGGGATCGACCGGGCGATCGGCGAGCTCTGCGAGCTGGCCGAGCGGCGAGGCGCGGGCGTGATGGTCATGTCCGACCACGGCTTCGGGCCGTGCCGCGGGCGGATCCACGTCAACCGGATCCTGACCGACGCCGGCCTGGCGACGTTGCCCGGACCGCTGGCCCGCGTCCGTCGCCGGGGGCGGCAACTGCTCGATCACGGCCGGACGTTCCTGGCCAAGCGGAGCGACCCCGAGGCCCGCTCGGCGACGTTCGAGCACTCGATCCGCGCCCAGTTCCCGCTCAACTGGTGGAAGACGCTCGCCTTCGCGCCGCACCAGGACACGGCGGCGATGATTTATCTCAACTCCACCCAGCGGAGCCGCGGCGCCCCGCTGGAGACGCCCCGGCAGGTGGACGACGCCCGCAAGGCGACCGCCGCGGTGCTGGCCTCGGCCCGCCACCCCGAGACGGGCGTCGCGCTCTTCCCCGAGGTCGTTGATGTCGCCGAGGCCTACGGCGTCGACCCCGCGCGGGAGAACTTCCCGGACCTCGTCGCCCTGCCCGAGGAGAACCACTGGGTGCGCTGCAAGCTCGGCCCCGGCTCGGCCTGGATCGAGCCCGACGACGACCTCCCCGGCACCCACCGTCCCGAGGGCATCGTCGCCGTCAGCGGGCCGGGGATCGCGCCCGGGCGGATGTTGAAGGCCCATTTAAATGATATCATGCCGTCGATCCTCAAGTGGTTCCAGATGGCGATTCCGGGCCATGTCGAGGGCTGCCGCTGCCCTGCCTCGATGGGATGCCGAGCGTCCGGCAGGACGCCGCGTCGCCGATCGGAAGGCCGCACAAACCGGCGTTCGAGCACCACTCGGACGAGGACCAGCGGCTGATCGAGGAGCGGCTGAGGGAGCTGGGGTACCTCGGCTAGTCTCCGGACTGCGCTTCCTCCTCGCTCCGCCGCTCCGCGGCGGAGTGCGGCTTCGGCCGCTCCGCGGCCATTCCCCGTCGGACGCCTCGATTCGAGCAGGTTACCGCGACAGATGCCCATCAAAGAACTCGTCCACACGCCCGACGTAGGCCTCCCGATTCGGCGTGGAACGCCCCGACGTGCTCGACGCCCGGCAGGAGCAGCGACTGGCACGCGGGCCCGAGCGCCGAGGCCAACGCATACGCATGCGTGACAGGTACGATCGAGTCGGCCTCTCCATGAATCAGCAACAGTGGACGCGAGCCCCAGGCGGGGGCCGAGCGGATCGGCCTCAGGTCGTCCGTCCTGATCCCGAAGGCCCGGTGGGCGACGAAGAGGATGCCGGGGTTGAACCAGCTCGGCAGGTGGCTGTGCCGGGTGAGCTGGGTGTTGAGCAGGTCGGGCAGGTCGGCGAACGGGCTGTCGACGACGGCGACCTGGATCTCGGGGTTGCGGGCGGCCTCCATCAATAGCGTGGACGCCCCCATGGAATGGCCGAGCCAGCCGATCCGGTCGGGCGAGTAGCCCTCCGACTCGGCCCAGGCCAGGACGGCGCGGAGGTCCTCGCGCTCGCGGCGGCCCATCGAGAGGCGGGCCGGGTCGCTCCGGCCGTGGCCGCGGAGGTCGAAGAGGAGGATGTCGTAGCCTCGCCAGCAGAGCAGCCGCCCGATCTCGGCCATCTCGACCCACGACGCGCCCATGCCGTGGACGAGCACGATCAGCCGGCGATGGCGCTCGGTCGGGCAGTACCAGCCGCGGAGCGTCAGGCCGTCGGCCGTCCGCGTCGACCACGCCCGGGCGTCGGGGTTGACGAGCCGGGCGTCGATGATGTCGGGGTGGTTGCTCGGGCGGGTCAGCCGCTCGGCGACGAGGTAGGAGACGCCGAGGTAGCCGCCCGTGGGAAGGAGCGCGGCGAGGGCCAGGATCAGGTGGATTCGCCGGAGCTTGCGGCGTCGCGGGGCGGGCGATTCGTCCATGGCGTCTCCTCTTGCCGGGGGTGCCGGGAGAGGTTCGTTCGCGGGGCGTTCCCTTCGAGATATAGATCAATCGTGCCCAATGTACAAGCCGGGGCGGGGCCCTGTCGGCCTTGCCACAAGCCTGGGCCGGGGATAAGGTACGCGATCGAATTTGGCGACGGCCGCCGGCACAGGTCGCCGGCCAGCGGAGGAAATCGCCCCCTATGGTCGGCATCGGCATCGTCGGCATCGGCTTCATGGGGATGATCCACTACCTCGCCGCCGCGCAAGCTGGCGCGGCGGGAAGGTGGTCGCCGCTCTGCTAGCCGCGACCCGAAGAAGCTCGCCGGCGACTGGACCGGCATCCAGGGGCAACTTCGGCCCGCAGGGGGACGCAGATGGACCTCTCCGGGCCAGTCGCGCTACGCCGACGTCGCCGACCTGCTCGCCGACCCGGCGGTCGACCTCGTCGACCTCTGCGTCCCCAACGACGAGCACGCCCGGCTGGCGATCCGGGCGCTGGAGGCGGGCAAGCACGTGCTCGTCGAGAAGCCGATCGCGCTGACGATCGACCGACGCCGACGCGATGCTCGCCGCGGCGCAGGGCGAGCGGCAAGCTGCTGATGGTCGCGCACGTCCTGCCGTTCTTCCCCGAGTTCGCCTTCGCCGCCGAGGCCGTCGCGCTCGGGGCGATACGGGGCGCTGCAGGCCGCCCACTTCACGCGGGTGATCTCCAGGCCCGACTGGTCGAGCGGGATCGCCGACGCCGACCGCAGCGGCGGGCCGGCGATCGACCTGCACATCCACGACACGCATTTCGTCGGCCTGGTCTGCGGCGTCCCGAGGCCGTCCACTCGCGGGGCGTGGTCGAGCGGGGGGCCGTCGTCCACCTGACGACCCAGTACCTCTACGACGAGCCCGACCTGGCCGTCTCGGCCGTCTCGGGGGCGCTGAGCCAGTCGGGGCGGCCGTTCACGCACGGGTTCGAGTTCTACCTCGGAGCGGGCGACGCTCTGCTTCGGGTTCGCGAACCTGGCGGCAGGGCACTGGCGACCCGCTCTCGGTGATCCTGCCCGACGGCACGGTCGAGCGGCCGGCGCTCGGCTCGGGCGACCCGGTCGACGCCTTCGCCGCGCGAGCTGACGCGTGGCCGTCGACGCGGTCGCGTCGGGGCACGACGCCCGCCGCGCTCTCGGCCGAGCTGGCGCGGCAGGCCCTGGCGCTCTGTCAGGCCGAGGTCGAGAGCGTCAAGACGGGCAAGTCGGTCGCGCTCGACTGATCGTCGAGCGCTAGAGCGACCCGCGGATCGAGATCTGCTCAAGATCCCGGCGACGCGGCGCGGTCCGATGAGCGACGAAGGGGCGACAGGAAGTCCGCCCGAGGATCGCGCCGGGTCACAGGAGGAGCAGGGTGATGCCGCTGACCATCTCGGACTGATCCACCCGACGGCCGTGATCGGCCCCGAGGCGGAGCTCGCCGCCGACGTGCAGATCGGGCCTTACGCGATCATCGAGGGGCCGGTCCGGTCGGGCCCGGGACTGCGTCATCGAGGGGCACGCCTGCCTGAGCGGGCCGCTGACGATGGGCCGCGACAACTTCGTCGGCCACGGCGCCGTGCTCGGCAAGAGCCCGCAGCACCGCGGCTACCGCGGCGAGCCGACGCTGCTGCGGATCGGCGACGGCAACGTCTTCCGCGAGCACGTCACGATCCACCGCGGGACCGTCCAGGGGGGCGGCGAGACCCGGATCGGCGACCGCAACATGTTCATGATCGGCACCCACCTCGGCCACGACGTGCCGGGTCGGCAACGACTGCACGCTGGTCAACGGCGCGCTGCGTGGCCGGCCACTGCGAGCCTGCACGACGGCTGCATCCTCTCGGGCCACTCGGCGGTCCAGCAGCGGGTCCGGATCGGCCGGCTGGCGATGCTCGGCGGGCTCGGCTCGACGACCAAGGACATCCCGCCGTTCGTGCTCCAGCAGGGGTACAACTGCGTCACCGGGCCTGAACCTCGTCGGCCTCCGCCGCGCGGGGTTCGCGGCCGAGGCGATCGACGCCTCTGCGGGACGCGTTCCGCATCCTCTACAAGGAAGGCCGGACCCAGACCAGCGCCCTCGAGCGGATCGAGGCCGACCTCGGGGCAGATCCCCGAGGTCGCCGAGTTCGTCGCCTTCATCCGCGCGTCGCAGATCGGCATCAACACGGCCCGCGAGGGGGCGAGGGCGATGCGGGCGTCGTAGGCGCGGCCGCGTCCGGCGACGGCACGGCGCTTGCTCCGCAGGCCGGGGGGATACCACGGCCTCGCGGGGGCTCCGTCATGTTATCGACCCTGTTCGTTGCGACGCTCCTCACCGCGGCGACTCCCGGCCCCGACGCCCTGGCCGGCACCTGGACGTGGACCTGGAAGGACGGCGAGGGCAAGACGCACAAGCACGTCCTCGACGTCGAGTCGGCCGCCGGCAAGCTCGCGGCCCGCGAGCGGTTCGACGACGAGGAGTCGGTCAAGGTCGACGACCTGAAGGTCAAGGGCGACGACGTCTTCTTCATCGTCAAGCGCGGCCACCGCACGGCCGAGTACAAGGGGAAGCTCATCGGCGGCAAGACGATCAACGGCATCGTCAACGTCGCCGCCAACGGGCAGGCGCAGGAGTTCCAGTGGACGGCCGAGCGCGCCCTGCCGACGAAGCCATGAGATGAGGGCGGAGGCGGGCTACGGCGGCCCGGCCTGGGCCTCGACGGGCGGCTCGTTCGACCCGTCCGCCGCCTCGGCCGCGGAGCCTGGAGAGGCTTCCGGGGCCGCTTCGGGGGCGGGAGGCTCGGCCGGCGGAGCAACGGGTCGCGCGCCGGCCTTGCGGGCCCGCAGCGACTCGCTCACGCGGCGGTATTCGGCCTCGTCCATCTCGCCCGAGAAGTAGGCCCGCTCGAACTCGCGGGCGATGTCCTCGTCGGTGACCGGGCGATCCTCCTCGACGTCGCGCTTCAGGCGGTAGACGATGGTCGCGCCGACGGCGACGACCAGGACGATCGTGGCGAGGAAGACGGTGTAGGTGGAAGGGTCGACGCCTCGCACGGGTCGCGTGGCCTCCGGCCTGGGGAAACGTGCCGGGCCCGTGATCGGGGCGGGGCCGGCGTGCCGATCTCTGACATCGGGGCTTGCCAGCCCCACGCCGATCTGGATACATTTGCAAGGAATCCGCGAACGAAGGCAAGGGCCAAGCCCCGTCGGGCGCCGGCCCGGCCGGTCAGGAGGCTCGACCATGCGACGCGCTCTGTGGATCCTGGCGGCCGGGGCTGTGGTCCTCGGGTGGGCGGGGGGCGCCGCGCGCAGACGAACGGCATCGGCGGCTCGAACGGCGACCCGTTCTTCCTGTACTACGGCTGGTACCTGCCCCAGCAGGCCGCCCTGGCGAACCAGCCGCGGATCCAGGACACGATCCAGCAGAACGTGGCGCAGAATCAGGCCTACGCCACGACCAACCGGTCGAGCCTCTACGACCCCAACGGCGGCTACGGCCGGTTCAATCCCTACGCCGCCGACGGCGAGCTGGGCGTGGCCGGCGGCCCCGGTGCGTTCCGCAGCAGCCAGATGCGCAGCCGGGCGTCGGTCCCCAGCTCGAACATGCGGGGCACTTCGGCGCCGGGAAGCTACTACAACCGCACGTCGCAGTACTACCCGAGCATGCGCGTGGGATCGGGTCCGAATCGCAACCTGGCGGTCGCGGGACGCGGCGTCCGTCGCGGTGCGTCGATGCCGTCGATGCCGAGCATGCCCGGCCCCCGCTGACCGGGCCGGCCCGAGCCGATCCCGACGCTCGCGGGTTCAATCCAACGACGCGGCGGCCGACGATCGATGCGTCGGGCCGTCGCGGCCTCGTCGACGCGAGAGTTGCGGAGAGCTTCGCGGTGGCACCTCGACCCGACCAGCAGCGCCTGACGCCGACCGAGCGGGGAAACCTGGTCGCCTACCTCGACGGCGAGCTCGACGAGGTCGACTCGCGGGCCATCGCCACCAAGCTCACCGCCAGCGTCACGGCCCGGCGCGAGATCGAGATGCTCCAGAAGACCTGGGAGCTGCTCGAGCACCTGCCGCGGCCCCGCGCCTCCGAGTCGTTCACCCAGCGGACGCTCAGCGAGGTCGACCGGATCTCCGTCGCGGGCGACCGGATGATGGGCGCGGCGTCGAAGACGATCCGCCACGTCCTCGTCATGGTCGCCGGCGTGCTCGCGTCGCTCGTCTGCTTCGGGCTGGGCGTGGCCGTGATGCGCTGGGTCTGGCCCGACCCGACGGCGCGACTGGTGCGGGATCTGTCGATCGCCGAGCACCTCGACGAGTATCGCGAGGTGGGCACGTTCGAATTCCTCGAGGGGCTCGACCGCAGCCCCGAGTTCGGCAGCGAGCCGAAGTAGCTCGACCCGGAGCGTCGGATGGGAACAAGATCCATCACCGTCGCCGCGCTCGCCCTGGCCTCGGTCGCGGCCGCGCGGGGTGACGACGCCGAGAACCGGGCGCGGCTCGAGGCCATGCCCCGCGAGCAGCGCGTCCAGCTCTCGAAGACGCTCGATGAGTACGACGCCCTGCCCGGCCCCGACCGCGCGGCGATCCGCGACCTCGACGCGGCGATCGGGCGGCTCGACCCGAGCGTGCAGCCCCGCTATCGCCAGCTCCTCCGCCGCTACCACGTCTGGCTCAACGGGCTCGACGACGCCCAGCGGGCCCAGCTCGCCAAGGCGCCGACGACCGAGGCCAAGCTCGCGCTCGTTACCAAGTGGCGCAAGGCCGACCGTGAGGCCGACACCCGGGCCAAGCGGAACATGATCTTCGGCGTCCACCCCGGCGAGCTCGGCATCCTGCCGCCGTGGGAGATGGCCAACGCGCTCCGCATCTGGTTCAAGCTCGACGACAAGGAGCGGGCCGAGGTCGAGAAGCGTGACAAGATCCGGGAACGTCTGACGACCCTCTGGTCCTACGCCCGGCGCAAGCAGACCTTCCCCCGGCCATTCCCGGCCAAGTCGGAGGAGTCGATCGTCGCCCAGCTCCAGGGGGACGAGCTGATCCAGTCGGCGTTCCGGCCCTGGATCAACAAACGCGAGCGGAAAGCCGACAGCGACGCGGCCAAGGCCGAGGGCGGGAAGAAGGCCGAGGCCGTGAAGGGCGGCAATCCGCTGATCGACCCGCTGCACCACCTGGCCGAGTCGCTCTACTTCAGCCAGCATCCGCCCGAGCCGGTCAGGCCGGACCGCCTGGTGCAGTTCGACGCCCAGATCCCGCCCTGGCTCCGGGCGACGCTCGACCCGCTCCCGCCCGACGACGCCCGACGTCGGCTGGCGATCCTCTACCGGCAGATCTACCCCGCGCCCGACGAGATCCCGCCGCCGCCCAAGCCCGACCCCGCGGCGGCGAAGGGGAAGCCGGCCGGCCCCAATCCCGCCGCCACCACGCCGGCGCCCGCGGCGCCCTTCTGATGAGCCTCGACGCGACGCCCGACCCCGAGCTCTGGATGCGGCGGGCCCTCGCCGAGGCCGCCCGAGGCCTCGGCGCCGTCGAGCCGAACCCGATGGTCGGCGCCGTGGTCGTCCGCGACGGCCAGGTGGTCGGCTTCGGCCACCACGCCCGGTTCGGCGGGCCGCATGCCGAGGTCGTCGCCCTCCAGGCCGCCGGCGAGGCCGCGCGAGGCGCGACGGTCTTCGTCACGCTCGAGCCGTGCTGCCACCACGGCAAGACACCCCCCTGCACCGACGCGCTGATCGCCGCAGGGGTCGGCCGGGTCGTCGCGGCCATGGCCGACCCGTTCGCCAAGGTGGCCGGTGCCGGCTTCGCGAGGCTGGACGAGGCGGGGATCGCCGTCGAGGTCGGGCTGCTGGCCGACGAGGCGCGACGGCTCAACGCCCCCTACCTGAAGCGGCTCGCGACCGGCCGGCCGTTCGTCACGGCCAAGTGGGCGATGACGCTCGACGGCAAGATCGCCGCCCGCTCGGGCCGCAGTGCGTGGATCTCGGGCGAGCGGTCGCGGGCCCTGGTCCACGAGGTCCGCGGGCGGATGGACGCGGTCATCGTCGGCGTCGGCACGGCCGTGGCCGACGACCCGCAGCTCACCGCGCGGCCGCCGGGGCCTCGGGTCGCGACGCGGGTCGTGCTCGACGCCTCGGCCCGCCTGCCGCTGCGGAGCCGGCTCGCGACCACGGCGACCGAGGTGCCCGTGATCGTCGCCGCCACGCTCTCGGCCTCGGCCCAGCGGGTCCACGACCTCCGCGGCCTCGGCGTTCGAGTGCTGGAGCTGCCCGAGTCGTCGCCGGGTCGCATCGACGTCGGGGCCCTGCTCGACGAGCTCGGTCGTCGCGGGATGACGAATGTGCTGGTCGAGGGCGGCGGCCGGGTGCTCGGCTCGTTCTTCGACGCGGGCGAGGTCGACGAGGTCGACGTGTTCGTCGCCCCGATCGTCGAAGGCGGCTCGCACGGTTATACGCCGGTGCGCGGTGCGGGCATCGACGAGATGAGCGCGGCGCTTCGGCTCGACGCGCCCACCGTGAGCCGGGTCGACGAGGACGTGCGGATCCAGGGGCGGACCGCGAGGCGGGCTTGACTTGGTCCGACCGTAATCGTTATGATATCAATGGTTGTGTCGTACGGCCCGCGACGAGCCGCGGGCGACCCCGGGAGGCCTCGGCCGTGAAGGAGTCCCGTCGCGAGTCCCCGGGCGAGAAGCTGGCGCCGAAGGCGGTGATCAACCGGGTCTGCCTCTACCTCCGCCAGCTCGAGACGTTCCAGCGGCAGGGCGAGTCGACCGTCTCGAGCAGCCAGCTCGGCGCGGCGCTGGGCATCAACGACGCGCAGGTCCGCAAGGACCTGGCCTTCTTCGGCCAGTTCGGCTACCCGGGCATCGGCTACCGGATCGAGGGGCTGATCGGCGAGCTGAGGCGCGTGCTGGGCATCGACCAGGAGTGGCCGACGGCGCTCGTGGGCCTGGGCAACCTGGGCCGCGCCCTGCTCAAGTACAAGCACTTCCGCCGCCGCGGGTTCCAGATCGTCGCCCTGTTCGACAACGACCCGCACAAGGTCGGCCAGAAGGTCGACGGGATGGCGGTGCAGGCGATCGACAAGCTGCCGGAGGTCGCGGCGTCGCGGCCGATCCGGCTGGCGATCCTCTCGGTGCCGGCCGACGTGGCCCAGGCCGTCGCCGACCGGATCGTGGCGTGCGGCATCCCCGGCATCCTCAACTTCGCGCCGACGACGCTGACCGTGCCGTCGTCGACGAGCGTCGTGGCCGTCGACCTGAGCGTCCAGCTCGAGCACCTGGCGTACAAGGTGCTGAACACCCAGGGCGGCGTCGCCGCGGCCGCCGGGCTTTTCGACGGCGCCAACGGACGCTAGAATCGCCAGTGTCGGCCCGCCGACGTTACCCGGTGGTGAAACGGTATCACAACAGGTTTTGGTCCTGTTTTTCCAGGTTCGAATCCTGGCCGGGTAGCTGCAATCGGAGACCCGTTGGGAGCGATGCCGCTCCGCCGCGCGGATGTGCGGACACAGGCATACATGCAACCGTGATCGGCATCGAAAGATTTCGAAAGATTACGCTGGCGACGCGGCCGACCGATCGGTGAATATGGTTGCCGCCTCGGGTCCCACGACGGAGTGGGCGGGGCTTCACGTCTCGGCCGGATCTTGCCTGCCATGCCGTTCCATCTCTGGCCCTCCGAGGGCCGTGCCACCCGTCGCGATTTCCTGGCCGGCCTGACGCTGGGCGGCGTTGCGTTGACCATGGCCGAGCCCGCGCCCGCGGGCGACGAGGACGGGCCGTGGCTCGCGCTCGTCTCCGACACGCACATCCCCGCGAAGCCGGGGCAGAAGGCCCTCGGCCAGGTGCCCGCCGAGAACCTGCGGATCGTCGTCGCCGACATCCTGGCCCGCCCCCGCCGGCCCGAGGGCGTCGTCATCAACGGCGACCTGGCGCTGAAGGACGGCAAGCCCGGCGACTACACCGCGCTGTTGACTCTGCTCGAGCCGCTCCGCCGGGCCGGCCTGCCGATCCACCTGACGCTCGGCAACCACGACGACCGCGACCACTTCCGCGCCGCGGTCCGCGGGGTCGTCCCGGCCGACGCGGGGGTGGAGGAGAAGCACGCGAGCACCTTCGAGGTCATGGGGCGTCGCGTTATCCTGCTCGACTCGCTGGACCAGGTCGACAAGGTGCCCGGCCGGCTGGGCGGGCCGCAGCTCGACTGGCTGACGGCCGAGCTCGATGCGCACCGGGCCGCGCCCGTGATCGTCTTCGTCCACCACCCGCCGCACGCCAGCCAGAGAGGGCACAAGCCCGACGCCCTGCTCGACGGCGAGGCCCTGCTCGACCTGCTGAGGCCCCGGCCGTGGGTCGAGGCGCTCGTGTTCGGCCACACGCACCGCTGGGCCGAGACGAGCGAGGCGGGGCTCGACCTGGTGAACCTGCCGGCCGTCGCGTACTCGTTCCTGCCCGACCAGCCGCTCGGCTACTGCCGGCTCGACCTGGGCGGAGGACGGCCGCGATTCGCGCTGCGGGACGTCGTCCGGAAGCCGAGCCTCAGCGCGAGCCGCCACCGCGACCGCCGCGGCCGAGCGTCTCGCGCATGAGCCGCGGCTTGTCGGTGCCGATCGCGTCGAAGCCCTTGTACGCGTAGAGCAGCATCCGATACGGCTCGTTGACGGTGAAGACGACGAAGTCGCACGGCCTGGCGCGGAGCGCGGCGATCTCTCCGCGGCCGGGCCAGAGGCCCAGCACCTCCGCGGCGCGCGGCATGCCGGCGGAGAGCAGCTGGCGGCCCGCCCAGTTGAAGCCCTGCAACATGGCGACGTGCATGCCGAGGTAGGTCGTCCCCTCCGTGCCGTAGCCCTCGAGCTCCAGGACCTCCGCCACGTTCGTGTCCTGCATCCAGCAGTTCAGCGCGTGGATGTCGGGCGCCCGCTCGCGCCAGAGCGGATAATTGTTGCCCGCGACCATGACGACCGCGCGGTCGCGCATGCCCGACTCGCGGATCGCCCGGGCGAAGGCGTCGATCCGCGTACGCTTCGGGCCGGCGTAGTCGTTCGTCTCCTTGTCGTGGAGATAGACGCGGGCGGCCCAGGTGGCGAGCGCATCGAGGCCCTCGCGGAGCGTCGGGATGCGCTCGCTGGCGAAGTCGGGCGAGAACCAGGAGCCGACGTCGATCTGCTGGGCGTCGGCGAGGCTCATGTCCCTGATCCAGACGCCGGGCCGCTTGATCCGGTGATCGCCGAGATTGTCGTCGTGGACGATGACGGGGACGTCGTCGCGGGTGAAGACGATGTCGCACTCGACGCCGTCGGCGCGGGCTTCTCTCGCCTTCTGGAAGGCGGCCAGGGTGTTCTCGGGCGCCTCGTCGCTGGCCCCGCGATGGGCGATGATGAAGACGCGGGAGTTCGACCGGGCGCCGAGCAGCCCGAGCAAGGCCTCGGGATGACGCTCGATCGCGACCAGGCCCACGGCCGCCAGGCCAATCGTCGCGATGACGGTCGCGGACGCGACGATCGCGACTCGCGTCCACCGGCCGAGCCGCTTGAACCTCGACCACATCGGTCAGTCCTCGTTCCTGACGTGGCTCGCGGAGGAGGCGCCTGTCCAGAATCCATGAACAGCGCTCGATCCGCAAGGACGGCGCGGGGGCACGAACCCGCAGCGTGCCGATCGGGTCCGATGGTTGTCGCCATCCGAGGTCGTCGCCACACGGTGTTGATCGCCCGGCGGCGAGGCCGCCGAGAGGGCCCCCGCCGAATCTGTGGTCTGAAAAACCGCATGTAAATCATTATACACCAGGAATTTGCGGAAAATTGGCTTCGGTCGGTAATTTCCCGTCGTCGCCGAACGCGCCACGCCCGAAGCCCCCGTCGCCCGCGGCGGGGAGATGGAACGAGAGCTGTCGCCTGCGGCCAGGATCGAGAGGTACACCCCGGCTCGGGCCGGAGCACGCGTCGGGTTGACGGCCCTCGGCGGCGACGGTTAGCTTGAACGGCCCGCGGGCCCCGCGGCCTCGAAATCCCGGCCTCTCCAGGCCTTACCCGACGCGACGGCCCCTGCCCACCATGCTCAAACGGACACACACCTGCGGCGAGTTGACCCCGGACCACGTCGGCCAGACGGTCGTCCTCAACGGCTGGGTCGACGCCTGGCGCAACTTCGGCGGGCTCGTCTTCATCGACGTCCGCGACCGCTACGGGCTCACGCAGGTCGTCTTCGAACCCGAGGCCGGGGCGGATCTTCAGGCCGCCGCGCGCGAGCTGAGGAACGAGTACGTCGTCGGCGTCGAGGGGGTGGTTGCGCGGCGGCTTGCCGGGCAAGGAGAACCCCAGGCTCAGGACCGGCGCGATCGAGGTCCGCGGCACGAAGCTCGAGGTGATGAACGCCTCGCCCACGCCGCCGTTCGAGTTGAGCGGGCCCGAGCCGAACGAGGAATTGCGGCTGAAATACCGCTACCTCGACCTCCGCCGGCCGGCGATGCAGGAGGTGTTCCTGATCCGGCACCGGATGACGCAGCTGATGCGGAACACGATGTCGGACCTCGGCTTCCTCGAGTTCGAGACGCCGATGCTCGGCCGGAGCACGCCCGAGGGGCGCCGCGACTTCCTCGTGCCGAGCCGGGTCCATTCCGGGCACTTCTACGCGCTGCCGCAGTCGCCGCAGTTGTACAAGCAGTTGCTCATGGTCTCGGGCTTCGACCGCTACTTCCAGATCGCCCGCTGCTTCCGCGACGAGGACCTCCGCGCCAACCGCCAGCCCGAGTTCACCCAGCTCGACGTCGAGATGTCGTTCGTCGAGTTCGAGGACGTGCTCGGCGACGATGGAGCGGCTCGTCGCGGCGATCGCGAAGGAGTTCACGGGCCAGGAGCTTGCCGCTCCCCCTGCCCCGGATCGAGTACCACGACGCGATGGAGCGGTTCGGCAACGATCGGCCCGACCTCCGCTACGGGCTCGAGCTGAAGGACGTCGCCGACATCGCCGCCGGGACCGATTTCAAGGTCTTCCAGATGGCCCGCGACAATGGCCATCGCATCCGGGGGATCTGCACCCCGGGCGGCGGCACGCGCTACAGCCGCAAGGACCTCGACGGCCTGACGGAGTACGCCGCCGAGTTCGGCTCGAAGGGCCTCGTCTGGCTCAAGGTCGAGGCGGACACGCTGACGGGGCCGACGGCCAAGTTCTTCAACGCGGAATTGCAGGCGAAGCTCCGCGAGCGGTTCGACGCGAAGGCCGGCGACCTGATCCTGATCGTGGCCGACACCCAGGCCGTGACGAGCCAGGCCCTGACCAACCTCCGGACCCGCCTGGCGGGCGAGCTGAACCTGTACGACCCGAAGTCGTTCCACTACTCGTGGGTCGTGAAGTTCCCGCTCCTGGCGTGGGACGCGGAGGAGGGCCGCTTCGCCGCCGAGCACCACCCGTTCACGATGCCGCTACCCGAGGACCTCGCGCCTGCTCGACACCGAGCCGGCCAAGGTCCGGGCGCAGGCGTACGACCTTGTCATCAACGGCGAGGAGGCCGGTGGCGGGACGATCCGAATCCACGACTCGGCGATCCAGTCGAAGGTCTTCGCGCTGCTCGGCCTGACGCCCGAGGAGGCGGAGGAGAAGTTCGGCTTCCTGCTCGGCGCGCTCCGCAACGGCGCACCGCCGCACGGGGGGATCGCGTTCGGCCTGGACCGGCTCGTGATGCTCTACGCGGGGCTGACGAACATCCGCGACTGCATCGCGTTCCCGAAGACGGCCAAGGGCGCCGACCTGATGACGGGAGCACCCGGCACGGTCGACGCCCGGCAGTTCCGGGACCTGCACATCCGGACGACGGAATAATCAGTCGTCGAGCTTGATGCCCGAGAGGAAGTCGGCGATCGCGTCGTCGGCGACCGGCTCCGGCTTGGGCTCGGGCTCCTTGGCCTTGGCGGCGGCGGGCTTGGCCGGGGCGGGCTTCTCCTCGGGCTCGGCGAGGGCGGTCGGGGCGTCGTCGATCTCGATCTCGAAGCCCAGGTCTTCGCTGCCGAAGCTGGAGGGGGTCTCGTCGAACTCGATCTCGAAGTCGTCGTCGGCGGGGACGGCCTCGGCGACGCCGATGGCGCCGGTGAGGTCGGTGTCGCCGGGCGACTTCGCGGCGGCGGGTGCGGCGGCCGGCCTGGGCGGGGCGGGCTGGCCGATCTTCTCGATCCGGAAGGTGATCGGGCCGATCGCCAGCTCGTCGCCGGGCTCCATCACCCGCTGGCCGTCGATCTTCTTGCCGTTGACGAAGGTGCCGTTGGAGCTGCCGAGGTCCTTGACCAGGAGCAGCCCGTGCTTCTCGAACAGCTCGCAGTGCTTGCGGCTGACCTGCGACGAGCGGATCCGGAGGTGGCAATCGTCCTGCCGGCCCGCGGTCGTGACTCCGTCCTGGAGCTTGAGCGCCGTCGTGGCGGCTCGACCCTTGATGACGACGAGCTGGAAGTCCATGGCTTCGGTCCTGACCTGGCGAGACGGGCTTGGTTTCGCGGCGAGACGGGAGGAATACCAGCGTATATCGGCGTGGGCCGGGTCGCAATGCCGCAGGTTCGCGTCGAGATGTCGGGAACGCGGGATTTGCGGTCCGGGGGCGGGCGCGTCGATCTTTGCCCTGCTCGGTGTCGTCGGTGAGTATGGTGTCGATTCGAGATGAGGAGTAAGGAGGACATCGCGATGGCATCGGCGGCTCAGAAGAAGCGCTATACGCCCGAGGAATATCTCGCGCTGGAGCGTAAGGCCGAGACCAAGAGCGAGTATTTCGACGGCGAAATCTTCGCCATGTCGGGGGTGAGTCGGGAGCACAATCGCATCGCCGTGAACCTCGCGAGTGTGCTGAACGGTCAATTCGGCGACGGACCGTGTGAGGTCTACGTCGCCGACATGCGAGTCCGGGTCGACCGGACGGGCCTGTACACTTATCCCGACATCATCGCCGTATATGGCGAACCACGGTTTGAGGATGAGCAGGTCGACACGCTCCTCAACCCGGCCCTCATCGTCGAGGTCCTCTCCCCGTCGACCGAGCGCTACGACCGCGGCAAGAAGTTCGCCCACTACGAGCGGATCGACACCCTGCGGGAATACGTGCTGGTCTCGCAGGACGCCGTGCTCGTCGAGCGATTCGCCCGCCAGGACGGGGGGCGGCTGCGGACGGTGTATCTCCGGCGCGAGGAGCTGCTGCCGCTCGCGTCGGTCGGCGTTGAGGTCCCGCTCCGCGCGATCTACGCCAGGGTCGACGTCCCGGAGGGAGACGAAGGGCTGGGCCACGGGCCCGCGGCCGAAGGGGTATAGGTCTCGACGCCGGTCGCCCGTCGCATCGACCTCGCTCCGCGGCCCCCGTGGGACGGCCCGGTCCGACCCCGTCGCCATCGCTGAGGCCGTGAGCCCCCCGCCGAAACCGGGGCCGAAAAACTGCATATAACCCTTTACATGTCATAGATTTGCGGAAAATTGGCTTCGGTCGGTAATTTCTCGTGGTCGCCGAACGGGAACGGCCGCGGGGCGGCGGGATCAGGGCTGTCGCCAGCGGCCGGAATCGAGAGGGGCACGTTGGCCTGGGCCGCCGCCCGCTGAATCCCCGCTGACCCCTTGAAATCAGCCCGATTGCCTTTATACTTCTCCTTGCCTTGCCCGTCCCCGACGGGCCCGGCGACAATCCGAAACCGGTCGGCCATCGGGCCTTCCGGACCATGGGCGGGAGTAGCTCAGGGGTAGAGCGCCACGTTGCCAACGTGGTTGTCGTGGGTTCAAATCCCATCTCCCGCTCCATTTACTTTCTCCGGCTGGCGGCAGACGCTCGAGACGCGTCGGGTGCGTGGTGGCGGATCGGCCATCCCAGCCGGTGCACCGCCCGAAGGACGCCGTCGATGAGCACCGGGGAACGCGAGACCGACTCGCCCGCCACCGCCGAAGCCGAGCCGGAAACGGCCGCCGAGCCCAAGGTCGAAGCTCGCCCTCGACGTCCAGATCGAGCGACGTCGGCCCGTGCAAGAAGCACGTCAAGGTCGCCATCCCGCGGGCCGACGTCGAGCGCCAGTTCAAGGAATCGGTCGGCGAGATGACCAAGGAGGCGCAGGTGCCCGGGCTTCCGCCCCGGGCATGCGCCCCGCGGGCTCGTCGAGAAGCGGTTCCGCAAGGAGGTCGCCAACCAGGTCAAGTCGGCCCTCCTGATGGCGAGCCTCGAGCAGCTCGACGAGGACTACAAGCTCAACCCGATCTCCCAGCCCAACCTCGACGTCGCCGCCATCGAGCTGCCGGACGACGGCCCGATGAAGTTCGAGATCGAGGTCGAGGTCCGGCCCGACTTCCCGCTTCCGGCCTACAAGGCGCTCACGGTCAAGCGGCCGTCGAAGACGATCAACGAGGCCGACGTCGACGTCGCGCTCAAGACGTTCCTCGAGCGCTACGCCCAGCTCGTGCCCAAGCTCGAGGGCGGGGCCGAGGTCGGCGACTTCGTCACGGCCGACCTGAAGTTCCACAAGGACGGCGCGGAGCTGAACGAGGCCAAGGAGGTCCAGTTCCGGCTCCAGCCCGAGCTCCGGTTCCAGGACGGCCACATCGCCGACCTCGAAGCCGTGCTCAAGGGCGTCAAGCCGGGCGAGACGAAGGAGGCCGACGGCCCAGATCGGCTCGAGCTCGCCCGACCCGAGGCTCCGCGGCCAGTCGATCGGGGTGACGATCGTCGTGCACGACCTCAAGACGCTGCGGATGCCCGAGGTCGACGACGCCTTCCTCCGCGGCATCGGCTTCGACGACGTCGAGGACCTCCGCGAGGCGCTCCGCGGCGTGCTCGAGCGCCGGCTCGAGTTCCAGAAGCGCCAGGCGTCCGAAGCGGGAGATCGTCGACCAGCTCCTCGACAAGACCCCGATCGACCTGCCGGCCGACCTCGTCGCCCGCCAGGAGCAGACCACGCTCCGCCGCCGGCTACCACGAGCTCAAGCGAGAGCGGCCTGGACGACGCCGCCATCCGCGCCCGCGAGGCCGAGATCCGGGCCAACGTCCACGAGTCGACCCTCCAGAGCCTCAAGGAGTTCTTCCTCCTGGCGAAGATCGCCGAGGCGGAGGGGATCAAGGTCGAGGACGAGGACATGGAGTCCGAGATCAGGCCATGCCGCCGCGGACCGACGAGATCGCCGCGGCGGATCCGGGCCCGGGTCGAGAAGGAGGGCCTCGACGACGTCCTGGCCTCGCAGATCCTCGAGCGGAAGACGATCGACCGGATCCTCGACTACGTCAAGTTCGAGGACATCGCCGCTGCGAGGACGAGGCGTCCGTCGAGACGATCGACGAGACCGTCGGCGTCGCCTCGGAGGAGGAGCCGGCCCCGTCGGAAGAGGGTACGGGAACGGGTGAGGAGTAAACAGGAGAGAGCGAAAAGCATAAAGCGGACGTCGGGATGCGTGTAAGGCTCACGCCCGCCGAAGCGGTCTGCACAAACTCCTTCGCTGTCCGCACTTCGCTCTCCGCACTTTTCACCCTTCACTCCGAGCTTCCGCCGCTCCCGACCGTCGGCCAGCGTCCCATCTTGACTCGGCCGCCTCGGCCCCGAACGATCAACCTGGGGGTCAGGCCCCGAATCGACCGATCCGACCCGTCCGCATGACCGCACCGGCCTGGCCCGGACTTCGCCCGCCGTCGGGGCGACCGGGCCGCGTCCCCAGAGGACCGCCGCCATGACCTTCGATCAGCCGCTCGACCTGCCCCGATGCTCCAGCGCTACCGCGACTACGCCCGGCAGCGGCAGATGACCCTCGGCGACCTGCTCCTCGAGAACCGGATCGTCTTCCTCGAAGGGCGTCATCAACGACGCCGTCGGCCAACCTGGCCGTCATGAAGTTCCTGTTCCTCCAGTACGAGAACCGGACCCAGGGCATCAGCTTCTACATCAACAGCCCCGGCGGCAGCGTCTACAGCACGCTGGCGATCTACGACACGATGCAGTTCATCGACTGCCCGATCGCGACCTACTGCATCGGCATGGCCGCCTCGGGCGCCGCGGTCCTGCTGGCCGGCGGCACCAAGGGGCGGCGGTTCGCCCTGCCGCACTCCAAGATCATGATCCACCAGCCCTACGGCCAGGTCGGCGGCCAGATCTCCGACATCGAGATCCAGGCCAAGGAGATCATGGACAACAAGCAGGACATCAACGAGATCCTCGCCAAGCACACCGGCCAGCCGATCGAGCGGATCGCCAAGGACACCGAGCGCGACCGCTACCTGACGGCGATCCAGGCCAAGGAGTACGGCCTCGTCGACGAGGTCGTCGGCCACGATGCCCGCGGCCGAGATCGAAGAACGATCCCGGCGTCCTGACCGCGCCGTCGCCCGTCCGACCACGATCCTCCGAAGCAGAACCGCCTCGCACCGAGGACTACCCATGCCCCTGATCCCGATCGTCATCGAGCGGAGCGGCCGCGAAGAGCGGGCGATGGACATCTACTCGCGCCTGCTCCAGGACCGCATCATGATCCTGGGCACGGCCATCGACGACCAGGTCGCCAACGTCGTCGTCGCCCAGATGCTGGTGCTCGCCCAGCAGGACGTCGAAGGCCGACATCCACCTCTACATCAACAGCCCCGGCGGCAGCGTCACCGCCGGCATGGCCATCTACGACACGATGCAGTTCGTGCCCTGCGACGTCGCCACCTACTGCATCGGCCAGTGCGCCAGCATGGGCTCGCTCCTGCTGGCCGCCGGCGCCCCAAGGCAAGCGGTTCGCCCTGCCCCACGGCCGGATCATGATCCACCAGCCGCTGGCCGGCATGGAAGGCACGGCCACCGACATCCTGATCCACGCCGAAGAGTTCATCCGGATGAAGAAGCAGCTCAACGGCATCTACCAGAAGCACACCGGCCAGTCCCTGACCAAGCTCGAGGAGGACACCGACCGCGACCGGTTCATGTCGCCCGAGGAGGCCAAGGAATACGGGCTGATCGACAACGTCATCGATCGTCAGCCGGCGGTGGCGCACAATCCCGAGGCCATTCCCTGATCGGCTTCGGGCCTGCACGATGGAATACGACCCTCCCGTCTCTCCCGGGAGGGTCGTTTCATCTGACGACGGCGATGGCCGTCTCCCGCGTCGCAACCTGCCCGGCGACCAGGTCCTTTTGCGTCAGCCGGAGTCGATACTTGCCCGGCGGAAGGTCATCGGGCAGGGTGAACTTGTGCCCGATGAAGTAGTCGCGCCGCCGCTTGCGGCAGGTGTCCTCGACCATCGGCAGCGGGTGCGACCATGCGGGCCGGTCGGAGTCCTCGCGGAAAAGCTCGACCCTGCCCTCGACGCGGGAGCGGAACGACCCGCCCGCGGCCTCGTAGCCCAGGCCGTTGATCTCGGAGTAGAGGACGACCGATTGCCCGGGCTTCCGCGTCGCGGGCTCGAGCGGCTCGACGTTGGCGAAGCCGTGGACCATCCGGCAGGGCGTCAGGTCGGCGATCTCGAGCGGGGCCGCGGCCTCGAGGGCCGCGACGGCCTGGCGGATCTCGGGTCCGCGGCTCGGTGCGGGGTCGATCAGCGCGGCCAGTCCCTTGAGCACCGCGCGGGCCCGCTCGGCGTCGGCGGCCGTCCGGCTGTCGGGGTCGATGTCGGGCTCGGCCAGCCAGGCGAGGAGACGGTCGCGAACCGCCCAGCTCGGGCCGCCGGGCGGCGGGGCCGCGGGGCCCTGCAGATGCGACTTCGCCACCGTGCGGAGGGTCTGGATGCCCTCGCGCCAGGTTTCCTCGGGTGTCTTCGGCGGAGGCTCGGGCGGCTTGACGGGCGAGGGCTCGACCTTGGGCGGCGGCGGCTGGGGCACGGGCGTGGCGAGCGCCAGCGTCGCCGGGGGCCTGTCGGCGTCGTCCTTGGCGAGGACCTCGATCAGGTCGCCCTTGCGGGCCTCGGCGCGGGCGAGGGCCTCGTCGAGCAGCGGCGTGGCGGCCGGCTCCGACCCCGCGGGCCGTTCGAGGGCCGGCGGCAAAGGCGATGCCTCCTCGATCGTGCCCGGCTGGAGCGTTCGTTCCGACGTCGGCTCCAGCTCCCGCGCGGCCACGGCCTGCGGCGCCCTGCGCGGCCGCCTTCGACGCTGGTCTTCACCTCGCCCGTGTCCGGCGTGCGCCTCGTCCAGGACGGGGCCTGACATCCGGACCATGCCCCGACGGCCAGCGCGGCGGTCAGGGACACCGGCAAGAGGCGACCGGCGGACATGCGGCAAGGCCTCGGGGGACTTCGGGATCGGCGGGCGGAGGATCGGCGCCCTGATACCCGAATCGCCCGGGGTCGGCAAGCTCAGTCGTGCGGTGACGTTCTGGCCAGCAAGGCAATCCGTCGGTCCCGCGCCGCGAGCGTGATTCGACGCTCCCGGTCGAGCGTTCGGGCCTCCTCGAGCGCGACCCGAGCGAAGCGGATCTCCGTCCCCGGCGCCGCCTGCCCCAGCCGGTCGAGGTCGGCGGAGATGACGTGGCGCGACGTGCGGATAACCGCCCATCGTGCCCCCCGCGACACCGAGGATCAGGATCCTTCCCCCCGCCACCTGCACCGCCCCGGCCGCGACCGGCGCCGAGGGACGTTCGGGCATCGCCAGACCCTCGATCGGCGGGCCGTCGAGGCGGAGGCCGACGCGGTCGGATGCCGGGGCGACGCGGTAGGCGTGCTCGAGCAGAGTGGACGGCACCGGGCCGTCGGGTCCGTCCAGGAGCCGGACGGGGCCTCCGTTCGGCTCGGAAGGCGTTACTTCGGACGGCCTCCGGGTCGCGACGAGCCCGTCCCTGGCGTCGATCTGCTGGCCGACGACGAGCCGTTCCTCGGTGGATCGGCTGCCGAGGATAACGCGAGTCTGCCACCCGCCGCGGACCGCCAGATAGGTGCGGAGGCCCCGGGCTGTGCCGCCCAGGATCAGCGACTCGCCCGGCCTGATTGAGAAGCTCTGCGGAATCGCGAGCGGGGCCGGGCCCGACGCCGTCTCGATCCGTGCCTCCATCGGTGCCCCCGCCAGGGCCAGCGCGAGCCGCTCGGTGGCACGATAGCGTCCACCGGTCATGGTCAGCTCGATCGCGGCGTCGTCCGGGTCATTCCCGAGCAGCGCATTCGCGAGGGCCAGCGACGACCGATCGAAGGCCCCGCCCTCGGGCACGCCGAACTCGCGATAGCCCGGCCGACCGCGGTCCTGGATCGTCGACGACAGGCCTGGATGAATGACGATCAAACCCACGGCGTCGCCTCAGGGGCCGGGCTGGTCCGCGAGGAAGCTGCGGACCGCGAACCTCGGTGTCCTGTCGAGGGCCTGGCGGATCAACTTGGCCCGCAGAACGGCCTCCGGAGAGTCGCCGTGAATGCAGAGGGAGTCGCAGCCCTGGCCGGCGAGGCGGAGGGCGTGCTCGACGACGGCCTCGACGCCTTCGATCAGGGCATCGGGCTCGGATCGCGGGACGAGCCGGCCGTCGTCGCGATACCTCCGGTCGGGGAACGCCTCGCGGAAATACCTGAGGCCCGCCGAGACGGCCAGCGATTCGAGATTCGTCCTGCCCTGGCCGAGCAAGGGCAGCCCGAGCAAGCTCGCCGCGGCCACGATCCCGGCCGTGATCGGGGCCGCCTCCGCATCGATGCTCATGGCCTGGTTGTAGAGCGCCCCGTGCGGCTTGATGTATCGGATCGCCACGCCGAGCGGCTCGGCCAGCGCCTGGAGCGGCTTCACCTGCTCGAGGACGAGCCACTTCACCTCGTCGGCCGTCGCCGATCGCTCGACGCGGCCGAAGCCCTCGCGATCGGGCCACGACGGATGGGCCCCGACGACCACACCGCGACGCCTCGCGTTGGCCAGCGTCTCAGAAATCGTCTCGGGATCGCCCGCGTGGGCGCCGCACGAGACGTTGGCCGAGGTCACGGAGTCGAGCACCGCGGCGTCCCAGGCCATCCCCTCGCCGAGGTCGGCGTTGAGGTCGATCGTGCGGCTCATCGGAGCGGCTCCCCGAGGCGTGCGGCGAACTCGGCCGCGTCGATCGGCTCGAACTTCAGCCGGTCGCCCGCGCGGATCGGGAAACGGCCGGCGGCGACGTCGACGATCGACAGGGGCGTCCGGCCGAGGAGGTTCCAGCCGCCCGGCAGCTCGCTCGGATAGACGCCGGTCTGCCCCGCCGCGATCGCCACCGACCCCGCGGGCACCCGCAGCCTCGGCTCGGCCCGCCTCGGCAGTCGATCGAGCGGCGCGGGCAGGTAGCCCGCGTAGGGGAAGCCGGGCTGGAAACCGATCGCGAAAACGTCGTAGGTCGTCCCCGAGTGCAGGGCGACGACGTCCTCGGCCGCCAGGCCCGTCGCCGCGGCGACCTCCGCGAGGTCGGCCCCGTCGTACAGGACGGGGAGTACGACCGTCCGCCCCGGCAATTCGGCCTCATCGCCGGCTGCGAGGGATCTCAACCAGTCCTGAATCCCCTCCGCCGCGTCCGGGTCGAAGTGGACCGAGACGGACGAGTAGGCGAGGACGACGTCACGGACCCCCGGCCATCTCGCCGACCGGGCGGCGCGCCCAGCGGCGGGCATCGGCCTCGCACCGAAAGCGGGCGAGCCAGGCACGGTCGCCGAGCGGGACGAGGTCGGGCATCGGAGGCTCGCCGCGAAAAAGACCCGAAATTGCGAAATGGTCCCGCCCCGTCGCCGTACAATACGGAGGGCGATTGTCTGGCCGCATGATGCCCAGGGAGATCCTCGGGGTCCCGTCAGTCTACCAGTCGTCGGGAAGCGGAGGCACGGATGAGGCACCAGGCGCGCAGAGGCATTGTCCTTCGTCCGGCCCTCGCCGCGGTCTTGCTGGCGATGACTCCCGCGATGGCCCCGGCGCAGTCGCAGAGGAAGCCCGCGGCCAAGCCTGCCCCGAAGAAGGAGGCGCCGAAGGACGCGACGGGCGCCGACGTCCTCGTCCTCCGCGACGGCAAGACTCTGCTCGGCCAGGTCTACGACCCGTCGCCGAAGGGGACGTACATCGTCCTCGTCCGCCGCGCCTGGGCCGAGGCGAACCTGCCCGTCTGGTACGACAAGTGGAAGGCCGGCGAGAAGGGGCCGGGCGAGGCCGCCGAGCGGCAGCGCCGCGAGCGGCTGACGATCTGGCGGCGCGACCGACTCGTCGCGCCCGGATCCGTCCCGCCCGACGACCGGATCACCCAGTGGCTCGACCGCGAGCTGGCCAAGCCCGCGGGCCAGTCGGAGCCGTCGGTCCTGATGACGGTCCGCCTGGGACGGGGCGAGGTAAAGAGCGTCGATCGCCGCGGCATGGCGGCGGCGAGGGCGCTCCGGTACGGCTGGATCCTCGGCTTCAACGACGCCGAGACGACGCCGCTCGCCGACCTGAAGGACTCGATCTCGGCCCGGGGGATGACCACCGCGGGGAACGAGCCGATCTCGCTCGAATCTCTGCTGCCTCCGGCGGTCGAGAGCGACGACCGCTGGGCGCTCCGCCGCGCGGCGACCGAGGCCTTGAATGACGAGGGGCTGCGATTCGTCCGCCACGGCAACGTCGTACTGCCCGAGCCGGCGCCGGGGCAGGCGATCGACCCGGGCCAGGCCGTGGCCGTGCTCCAGGACACGCTCCGCGAGGTACTCGGCGGCTCGGCGGCCGACCCCCTGCCCGCCCGGCTTCAGGGCGTCGCCTCGAAGGGCCGGGTCGGGGCGATCGTGACCCGGATGGAGCTGGCGCCCGACCTCGAGAGCGTGACCGTCGAGTCGTCGCTCTACGTCCGCACGGGGAACGGCTGGACCCGCGGCCCGTGGCGGGCGGGCACGATCCGCGTCGGCGACGTGGCGCCGGGCGCGGCCGAGGCCGTGGCCGACGACCCGCAGGTCAAGGCCGCGTTCGGACTGGTCGACTCGATCGCGCCCGGGATGGTCACGCCCCAGATGAAGCAGAAGGGCCTCGACGTCGGCGCCACGACCAAGCGGGCGCTGACCATGGCCCGGTCGGCCCTGGCGCGCGACCTGGCTGCGCTGGCCGTGCCGCTCGAAGCGGCCGACGCGAAGAAGTCGGCGCCCAACCCTGAAGCCGGCCCACGCCTCTAGCCGAAATCCTCGACGAGGCCCGAGCCCGGAGTGAGGTTGAGGGGCGGCGCAGCCCTCGCTATCCTTGACGGTTCGGCCGGTGGGAACGATCACGGAGCGCGGTCCGCGGGCGACCCCGCCCCGCGACGGGCGCGGAACGAAAGGATCGGGGCGATGGGCCTGTTCACGGGCAAGAAGGGGCTGGTGCTGGGGGTCGTCAACGACTACAGCATCGCGTGGGCCATCAGCCAGAAGCTGCTGGCCGAGGGCGCCGACGTCGGCTACACCCACATGCCCGGCGAGAAGATGGAGCGGCGCGTCCGCAAGCTCGTCGAGCCGACCGGCACCCGGCTCATCACCCCCTGCGACGTCCAGAACGACGACGAGATCGCCGCCGCGTTCGCCCGGGCCGGCGAGACGTACGGCTCGCTCGACTTCGTCCTGCACTCGATCGCCTTCGCGCCGATCGAGGACCTGAAGAAGCCGTTCGTCGAGTCGAGCCGCGCCGGGTTCAAGACGGCGATGGACGTCTCGGTCTACTCGCTGGCCGCCGTTTCGCGGCACGCCGCGCCGCTGATGCCGAACGGAGGGGCAATCGCCACGCTCACCTACTTCGGCGGCGAGCGGGTCGTCGCCGGCTACAACATGATGGGCGTGTGCAAGGCGGCGCTCGACGCCTCGGTGCGCTACCTCGCCTACGACCTCGGCCCGAAGGCGATCCGGGTCAACGCGATCTCGGCCGGGCCTGTCAAGACGCTCGCCGCCTCGGCCGTCGGCGAGGCCGACAAGCTCGCCGGCCTGTATGAGGCCGTCTCCCCGCTCGGTCGCAACATCGACCGCGACGAGGTGGGCAAGGCCGGCATGTTCATCCTGTCCGACCTGGCCAGCGGGATTACGGGCGAGGTGCTCCACGTCGACTGCGGTTACAACGTCATGGGCTCGCCCGGCCGGGCCATCGAGGCGGCTCGCGAGGGGAAGGCCTGAGCGGTGCCGGGCGACCACCAGGCCCCGACTCGGGTCGGCATCGGCCTGATCGGCCGCGACGGCCGCTATCTGATCCGCCAGCGCCAACCCGGCCAGATCATGGCGGGAGTCTGGGAGTTCCCCGGCGGCAAGTGCGAGCCGGGCGAGTCGGCGGAGGCGCGCGACGGAGCGCGAGTGCCTCGAGGAGGTCGGGTTCCCGATCGTCGTGGGGCGGCTGCGGGCCCGGTTCGTCCACCGCTATCCCCACGGCCTCGTCGAGCTGTCATACTATGACTGCCGGACGGTCGATCCTGGGGCCGAGCCGGGCGAGGCGTCGGGCTTCCGGTGGGTCGCGGCGGCGGAGCTGCCGGGATATACTTTCCCCGGGGCCAACGAGCGGGTCGTCGCGGGGCTGGCCGCGGAGTGGTCCGGCCGGGAGGGCCGGGCCCGCTGATCCGCCCGCGCCCAGGCGCGCCGGACCTCGCCGAGGTTTGCATGAGCCTCCCGATGCTGGTCGCGCTGACGGTCGGGCCGCTCGCCTGCTACTTCTACGTCGTGGGGGTCTGGCAGAGCGGGCGCCACCCCCGAGTCGTGGCCGGGCCGGCCGACTTCGCCGTGCTCGCCTTCGGCGTGAGCGGGCTGCTGACCGTCGGGCCCGTGGGCCAGCTCCTCATGCGCCTGATCTTCGGCCTGCCGGGCATGTGGGCCTGGGCGCTCTGGGCGGTCTTCCTCGCGCTCTGGGCGATCGTCTTTGCAAGCTGGGCGTCGCGGCGTACGGTCGTCTACAACGTCGACCCGGCCCGGCTGACCGAGGCCGTCGGCCGCGCGCTCGACGGGATGGCCGGCAGCCGGTTCGCCGCGACGCTCGGCGGCTTCGAGTCGGCCGCCGACGGCCGGGCGGTGCTCGTCGAGGGTATCCGGCGGCTCCGGGTCGGCACGGTCGACGCCCGCGGGCGCGAAGCCGAGGCCCTGGCCCGCGAGCTCCGGCCGCTCCTCCGCGACCAGCTCTCGGCCGTCACTTCGGGCCCGACTCGCGTCACGTGGGGCCTGTTCGTGTTGTCCTGGATCACCATGCTCGCCCCGCTCGTGACCTTCCTGGTTACCGAGCCCCGCGCCGCGCGGCCATGCGGGCCCTGCTCTTGCGCATCGGGCTCGGGACGTAAGTGCCGCCTAGTCCAGAAAAAGCATCGGTTTTCTTGGACACAACGTCCGCCGGCCGTTGTTGGCCGGGGGCGCCTGTGCCTATTGACGCATCGGGGTCAGCGGGCGGAACCGGGGAATCGCGGGAATTTCGGCGGGTTATATGGTGCCGGGCCGTCCTCGATTTGATATTATTACCCGAGGACGTCCTCGGCCTAAGCTAAAGATGGCTGCCCTGGCCGATGCGGGGAGACTCCATGGGGGAGATGACCCGCCGCGAAGCTCTCACGTGTGAGCGCCCATCATGGCTCGTCGAAAGAATGCACCGGACGTGGTGAAGGTGAAGTGCGGCGTGGCGGAGCGGCTCCGCGAGCTCCGGCTCGAGCTCGTCGGCGAGCGCGGGGGGCCGGAGCTGGCGCGGCGGCTCTCGCTGCCGGTCCGCACCTGGTACAACTACGAGGCGGGCGTGACCGTCCCCGCCGAGGTCGTCCTGCGGCTCATCGAGCTGACCAACGTGGAGGCGACCTGGCTGCTCCACGGCCAGGGCCCGAAGTTCCGCCGGCCCACCGCGGCCGCGGGCGAGGCCTCGTCGGTCGAGTCGGTGCTCCGATCCGCCCTCGCCCGGCTCGAGCGGGGCGAGATCCCGCTCCGCGAGTCGCCGCGCCGCGGCGCCGTCCCGGGTGCCGAGGGGGCCGCGAGGCTCGAGGCCGCCGAGTCGGACCTGGTCCTCGTCGACATCGACTCGGGCCACGAGCCGCTGACCTCGTCCTCGGGCCCGCGGTTCATCGCCGCCCGCCGCGAGTGGCAGGAGGCCGAGCGCGACCAGCGCTGCCTCCACGTCTCCGACGACGCCATGGCGCCCCTGGTCGCCAGCGGCGCCTACGTCGCCTACACCAACGAGCCCGCCCCCGTCGACCAGCTCGACGGCCGCCTGGTGGTCGCCTGGATCGCCGACGAGCCGCCGATCGTCCGCTGGCTCCAGTACGTCGGCCATTACGTCATGCTCCGCGCCGAGAGCGCGGAGGCCTACCCGCTGACGCGGCTGATCGACATCTCGGCGCAGAACGGCGGCTACCGCTTCCGCGCGGTCTCGTGGATCAGCACCCCGCGCTGAAGCCGGTTGCGGCATCGTCACCAGGCTGACGTACGCGTCAAGGCACGGCAGGACCATGATCTTGCCGTCGCCCATCCGGCCCGTTCGCGCGTGCGCGACGATCGCCCGCACGGCGGCCGGGGCGTCGTCGTCGCTGACGAACAGGGCGAGCTCGACCTTGGGCAGGAACGACGAGTTGTATTCGCTGCCGAGGTAGCGCTGAAGCCGCTCCTTCTGGCGGCCGTAGCCCATCGCCTCGCGGACCGTGCCGCCGAGGATGTCGATCGTCCCGAGCGCCTCGATGACCGCGGCGGCCCGGAACGGCTTGACCAGCGCGATGATCTGGACCACGGCCCATTCCCTCCACCGACGTCGACGCTCCCGGCCCAGGATGGGCACTCGCCGGCGCCTTGACAAGCCCTGCACCGGCGGTGAGATTGAACGAATCGAGACGAATCCACGGCCCGACCGGTTCGAGGGCGACCCCATGCGGCGGCTGCTGACGGCGATCCTTACCTGCTCTCTCGTCTTCACTGTCGGGTGCGTCGCCCGCTACCAGAAGCGGATGGACGAGACGATCGACCAGTTGAAGTACGAGCGCGAGCTCGACAAGAACCTCGACCCGGCCCCGAGCGAGGGCCCGCTCAAGGCGCTCGACATCTACGTCCGACCGCCCAAGGGGATGACGGCGGCGAAGGACTTCCTGCTCGGCGCGATCCAGCCGGGCCTCTTCGACGTCGAGCGATCGTTCCAGGAGGGCGGGAAGAACCAGCTCCACGTCCTCGCCCGCAAGAAGATGCCCAAGAAGGCCCCGGCCAAGGGCGCCCCGGTCGAGCAGCCCGCCGCCCGCGGCGAGTTCAACTCCGACGTCCTCGCCGTGCTCAGGGCCGTCTTCGGCGACGACGAGAACATCGCCATCGAGAAGTTCAAGGACGACCCGCACAAGGCGAACAAGTTCCGCCGCGCCATCTTCACGGCCAACACCGGCAAGAAGGTCGAGGTCTTCCTCAACAAGGTCGACCCGTACGACGTGGCCCTGATCTACGTCTTCGACCCGGCCGACGAGAAGACCATCGACCCAAAGATCCGCTACTCGCTCGAGGCCTACGCGCTCGGCGAAAAGGCGAAGGGCAAGTACAGCGGCTTCACCGAGGCCGAGACCGAGGCCGCGAGTCAGGCGGCGTCGTCCACGGTCTTCTGAACAGTCCCGCGCAACGACGAACACCCCGCCCGATCGCGCGACGGGGCGGGGTGGCTCATTTCCGGGCGTTCGGCGGACCCTCAAGCGTCCTCGCGGCGCGGCCTCTGCGACTCCGACAAGTCCCACGCGGCGCGGGCCTCGCGGTGCTCCTCGTCGTGGTCGTGGAGCAATTCCTCCCGGACCACCACGACATCCGACGGCGCCTCGATCCCGAGACGGACGTGATTGCGCTCGACCTTGACGATCGTGATCTTGATGTCGTTGCCGATCACGATGCCTTCCAGTAGTTTGCGGCTCAAGACCAGCATCCATTTCCTCCCTGAAATGTCGACTGGGGTGTTTCGTCCCTGAAGGCTCCCTGGAAAAACAGTCGCAAACCTGGCTTCCCATCCGACAACTTTTTGTTCTCGACCGTAACGCAACGTCCGCCCGTCCGGCCGAGCAAGGAGCGGGTCGCTCCAAGTCGTTTCGATGAAGTTTTTTACGAGATTGACATCTCCGGTCGTCACCAAGCTGAGCTTGTCGGACGGGTGTACGCACGGTACAATGTTGATCCTAACCGCGCGAGCCCTCCTCGGCCCGACCCGGCGGCGTTCCACTCCAGTCGCCGGTTAATCCCCCGAATCACCAGGCCCGCCCGGACCCCGGCGGACTCGACCCCATGACGCGACGCAACGACATCCGCAACGTGGCCATCATCGCCCACGTCGACCACGGCAAGACGACGCTGGTCGACGCGATGCTCCGCCAGTCCGGCCAGTTCCGCGCCAGCCAGCTCCAGGGCGAGTGCATCCTCGACTCCAACGACCTGGAGCGCGAGCGCGGGATCACGATCCTGGCCAAGAACATCGCGATCAACTACGGCGACGACCAAGATCAACATCATCGACACCCCCGGCCACGCCGACTTCGGCGGCGAGGTCGAGCGGACCCTCCAGATGGCCGACGGCGCCCTCGTGCTGGTCGACGCCTTCGAGGGGCCGATGCCGCAGACGAAGTTCGTCCTGCGCAAGGCGTTCGCCAACAAGATCCGGCCGATCGTCGTGATCAACAAGATCGACCGGCCCGACGCCCGGCCCGACGAGGTCCTCAACGAGGTCTTCGACACGTTCGTCGAGCTCGGGGCCGACGAGGAGCAGCTCGATTTCCCGTACATCTTCGCCTCGGGCAGGGCGGGCTTCGCCTCGCACGACCCGCACGCGACCTCGGGCGACATCAAGCCGCTGTTCGACCTGATCGTCGAGAAGTCCCCGGCCCCGAGGTCGACCCCGACAGCCCGTTCCAGATGCTCTGCACGACGCTCGACTTCTCCGAGTACGTCGGCCGGATCGCGATCGGCCGGATCGCCGTCGGGCCGCGTCCGACGCGGGCCAGAAGGCCGCGCTGATGAAGGCCGGCGGCGTGATCAGTCCCCGGCTCGATCGACAGCGTGCTCGTCTTCGACAAGCTCGGCCGGACCGAGGTCGACGCAGGCCGAGGCCGGCGACATCGTCGCGATCGTCGGGCTCGGCGTCGGTCGACATCGGCGACACGATCGCCGACGCCGAGACACCCGGTCGCCCTGCCCCGGATCGAGGTCGACGAGCCGACCCTGAGCATGCTGTTCACCGTCAACGACTCGCCGCTGACCGGCGAGGGGCAGTACCTCACCTCGCGGCACCTCAAGGAGCGGCTCGACCGCGAGCTCGCAGTCGAACGTCGCCCTGCGCGTCGAGCCGACCGAGGAGCGCGACTCGTTCATGGTCTCCGGCCGCGGCCTGCTGCACCTCTCGGTCCTGATCGAGACGATGCGGCGCGAGGGGTACGAGCTGGCCGTCGGCAAGCCCGAGGTCATCCTCAAGCGGATCGAACGGCGTCGAGCACGAGCCGTACGAGTACCTCGTCGTCGACGTCCCGCACGGCCAGATGGGCCCGGTGATGGAGCTGGTCGGCAGCCGCCGCGGCGAGATGGCCAAGATGGACGTGAAGGGGGCCTACGCCCACCTCGAGTTCGTGATCCCCGCCCGCGGCCTGCTCGGCCTCCGGAACCGGCTGATGAGCGGCACGCAGGGCGAGGCGATCATGCACCACAACTTCCACGACTACCAGCCGTTCCGCGGCGAGATCCCGCGCCGGGCCAACGGCGTGATGGTCAGCATGGTCCGCGGCCAGGCCGTCGCCTTCGCCCTCGACAACCTCCAGCAGCGCGGGACGATGTTCGTCCAGCCCGGCGACGACATCTACGAGGGCATGATCGTCGCCGAGAACGCCCGCGCCGACGACATGGTCGTCAACCCCTGCAAGGAGAAGAAGCTGACCAACATGCGGGCCTCCGGCTCGGACAAGAACATCCTGCTCAAGCCGCCCCGCCAGCTGACGCTCGAGATCGCCCTCGAATACATCGAGTCGGACGAGCTGGTCGAGATCACGCCGTCGAAGATCCGCCTCCGCAAGAAGGTGCTGACCGAGGAGGGCCGCAAGCGGGCCGGAGCGGGCGGCGGCAAGAAGGTTGGCGTCTGAGTCAGCGCGAACATGATCGCCGGTCGAGGATCCGCCGCGACGATCGTCGAGGTCGGCGTCGCCCACCGGCCGTTTCGCCAGAACTGCCTCGCGCAACGTCCCCTCGTGCGTGTAGCCGCCTTCTCGTAGACCCGCTGCATCGCGGGGTTCATCGTGTGGCCCTCGATCGCGGTGCAGGCCCAGCGTCGTCGAAGGCGAACCGGGTCCGGACGCGGACGGCCGTCCGTCGCGTAGCCCCGCTGCCCCAGGCCGACCGCTCGCCGAGGACGAGGCCGCCCGTCGCCCAGCGATGCCGCCAGTTGATCGCCGTGCAGGCCGATGAAGCCGATGTGGCGCCTCGCGCTCGTCGAGGATCGCCCAGGGGAAGTCCGGTCGTCGCCCGGCGTCTCGATCCGGTCGAAGAAGAGCTCCTCCTGGCGCCGGGTGACGCCGAGGTTGAACTTGAGCTCGCGGTGACCTCCGGGTCGTTCATCCAGCGCAGCGCGTTCTCGAGGTGGAGCGTCCGGTCGAGCGGCACGAGCCGGACGCGCTCGCCCTTCAGGCCGACGATCGTCATGAGATGGTCTCCGCGTCGAAGACTCGCGAATCCATCCCGCTACGACCGCGGAATGTCCGAGCGGGTTCACCTGTCGGGATACGTCCCGTTCTTCTTCATCCACTCGGTCTGCGTCCGCATCCGGGTCCGGTACGCTCGCGGCGGCTCGAACGGCGGGCGGGCCGGCGGCCTTGGCCGCGGCCGTGACCTCGGCGGCGATCTCGGGCAGGCCGTTGTCGCCGTAGATGCTCACGCTCTCCGACGAGAGCCGCGCCTTGATGATCAGGACCGAGTAGTTCTTGCCGTCGAGGAACAGGTAGGCGAGCGTGCGTCCGTAGGGGTCGAGCGTGGTCGAGCGGAGGATCCTGACCTCGGTCGCGACCGCGAACGCCCCCTGCGCGAACGCCCGCGCCTCGGGTCCGAACGGCTGGTCGAACGGAAGGTTGTGCTCGACGTGGCGGATCTCGGGCGAGTCGATGCCGAGGATGCGGACGATCTCCTCGTCGCCGGAGGGCCACTGGATGACGACCGAGTCGCCGTCGTCGACGGTGATCGTCGCCGGGTCGACCGCGACCTTCTCGCCGACCGGGCGAGTCTGCGGCTTGGCCTGCGGCCTTGGCCTTTGGCGGCCGGTGCCTGGGCCTTGAGCGAGGCGGGCAGAAGCCACGCGAGCCCGACCATGCAGGCCGGCGACCGCCAGGACAACGCGACGCATGGTACGGCTCCCGATGAGTTGAGGACCCGTCATCGGGCCCCGATCCGGCTCTTCGATGAAGGCGAGGCCGTCGCGGCAGAGGCCCATCGGCGTCGGGGAAGAGGTCGCGCCAGACCCGCGTCGCGGCGGCCAGCGCCGGCAGGGCGCGGCCGAAGGCCTCGATCGTGAGGTAGCCGTCGTAGCCGCTCTGCCTTCAGGCCCGACCAGAAGCTGTCCCAGTGGACCTGCCCGGTGCCCGGGCATGCCGCGGTCGTTCTCCGAGACGTGGACGTGGATCGTCTCGGCCGCGCACGAGGCGATCGCCGTCGGCCTGGTCCTTCTCCTCGATGTGGGCGTGGAAGCTGTCGTACATCATCTTGCAGCGACGGATGATTCACCGCGCGGACGAACCGCGACGGTCTGCGGCGGCGGTCGTGAGGAAGTAGATCTCGAACCGGTTGAGGTACTCGACGGCGAGCCTGATGCCCGCGCGCCTGGGCCTTCTCGGCGGCCTGGCGGAGCGTCTCGACGCCGTCCTTGAACTCGTCCTCGGTCGGCCCGTGGCCGCGAGAAGACGCCGATGGCCGAGTGGATCGGCCCGCAGAGGATCTCGCAGCCGAACGCCTGGCCGCACTCGAGCACCCGGTCGAGGTGCGCGACGGCCGCCTCGCGGATCGCCGGGTCGGGCGAGATCGGGTTGGTCTCGGGCCCCATCACGGTCACGGCCGTCGCCCCGAGCCCGAGCGACTTGAGCCGCTTGCCCAGCCGCTCGTAAGGCGGCGAGGTCGGCCGTGTCGAAGATCGGGATCTCGACGGCGTCGAAGCCGAGCCCCTTGATCTGGTCGAGCAGGCGCGTCGTGCTCGCTCGGTGACGTGGTCGGTCCAGAGCAGCAGGTTCATGCCGGTCTTCATCGAGTCGTCCTCCGGATATCGGTCGAGGCGGGTAGTGGTCGACTCAGACCGGCACCACGTCTTCCCACTTGCCGACCTCGGCCGAGTCGAGCACGGCGTCGCAGACGGCCTGGGTGGCGAGGGCCTCGCGGAAGGTGGGGCTGGTCGGCTTGCCGCTGGCGAGGTCCTCGAGGAAGTCGGCGACCTGGTGGACGAAGGTGTGCTCGTAGCCGATCTGGAGGCCGGGCACCCACCAGTGCTTCATGTAGGGGTGGTCGCCGTCGGTGACGTGGATCGACCGCCAGCCGCGGAGCGATGCCCTCGTCGCCGTGGTCGAAGTACTCGAGCCGGTGCAGGTCGTGGAGGTCCCACTTGAGCGAGGCCTTCTCGCCGTTGATCTCGAAGGTGTAGAGGGCCTTGTGGCCGCGGGCGTAGCGGGTCGACTCGAAGAGGCCGAGCGAGCCGTTGGCGAAGCGGCAGAGGAAGGCGCAGGCGTCGTCGATGTCCACCGGCTCGACCTTGCCGGTGAGGTTGTGCTTCCGCTCCTTGACGAACGTCTCGGTCATGGCGCAGACCGTCGTGATCGAGCCGTTGAGCCAGAGCGCCGTGTCGATGCAGTGGGCGAGCAGGTCGCCGGTGACGCCCGAGCCGGCCGCGGCGGCGTCGAGCCGCCAGAGGCCCGCGCCGCCCTGCGGCAGGTCGGCCGAGATCGTCCAGTCCTGGAGGAAGTTGGCCCGGTAGTGGAAGATCTTGCCGAGCCGGCCCTCGTCGATGAGCTGCTTGGCCAGGGTGACGGCCGGGACGCGGCGGTAGTTGTACCAGACGGTGTTGGGCACGCCGGCCTTCTCGACGGCCTCGACCATCTTCTGGCCCTCGACCAGGTTCATCGCCAGCGGCTTCTCGCAGAGGACCATCTTGCCCGGCCTCGGCCGCGGCGATGGCGATCTCGGCGTGGGTGTTGTTGGGCGTGCAGATGTCGATCGCGTCGATGTCCTTCCGCTCGACGAGCTTCCGCCAGTCGGTCTCGACCGACTCGTACCCCCACTTCTCGGCGAACGCCTTCGCGCCGTCCTCGCGTCCGGCCGCAGACGGCCTTGAGGACGGGGCGGTACTCGAGGTCGAAGAAGTCATTGACGCGCTTGTAGCGCGTTCGAGTGCGTCCGGCCCATGAAGCCGTAGCCGACGAGGCCGATGTTCAGGGGTTTGGGCATTGCGCTGACCTTCGATGGTAGAGTCACCCAGAGGACGCAGATGGTCACGAGATAGAGTCATCGAATGCTTTTCTGTGCCCTCTGCGTCATCTGCGGTGATTCGTCCTGGACTCATTCCGTCCAGCCGTGGGCGTCGCGGACGGCGATCATCGCGGCGAGGATGTCGTTCCAGGTCTGCGGCTTCATCATCACGGCGTTGGGGAACATGCAGCCGTCCCAGCAGATGTGCCGGAACGCCTTGGTGAGCTTGCCCGTTCTCGTCGCGGAGCCAGAAGCCGGCGTGCGTGCGGGATGTCGAGCTTGCCGTTGGGGTCGGTCGCCAGGCAGTGGCGGCCGGTGTGGTCGTGCGAGCCGGAGCCGAAGACGGTGGCGTCGTTCTGGGCGACGTGGAAGTCGATCGTCCAGGGCCGGAGGGCGTCGGTCAGCGGTCCTGAGGGCCTCGTCGAGCGTCGCCCGTGTCCTTCCAGTCGTAAGTCCTCGGGCAGGATGCGGTCCTCGGGGGCGTTCTCGCCCAGCGTGTAGAGGAGCGTGTGGGCCATGTCGGCCTGGAAGCCGACGGTCTCGGGCTCGCCGACCCGTTCGAGCAGGTCGACCATCTTCCGCCAGGAGTGCATGCCGCCCCAGCAGATCTCGCCCTCGGCGGCGAGCCGCTCGCCGTGGTCCTGGGCGATCTCGCCGGCCTGCTTGAAGGTCTCGGCGATCTTCGCCTGGTTGCCCTCGGGATCGGCCGCCCAGTCGGCCGACGCCGCCGGCCGAGTCGATCCGGACGACGCCGTAGGGCCGGACGCCCAGCTCGCGGAGCCGCCTGGCGATGCGGCAGCCCTTGTGGACCTGCGTCGAGGAACTTCTTCCGGCCCTCGCCCTCGTCCATCGCCGAGCCGCCGCCGGTCGGCGGCCAGACCGGCGCGACGACCGAGCCGATCGCCAGCCCGCGCGACGACGCCTTGTCGGCCAGCGCCTTCAGCTCGTCGTCGGTCGCGTCGATGTTGACGTGCGGCAGCGAAGAGGAACAGGTCGACGCCGTCGAACTTGACGCCGTCGACCTCGGCCGCGGCGGTGAGGTCGAGCATCGTGTCGAGGTCGATCGGCGGCTCGGAGCCCTCGCCCTTGCCGACCACGCCCGGCCAGGCGGCGTTGTGGAGCTTGGGGAACGTGTTCGGATGCGTCGTCGCTCATGGCGTCGTTCCTCAAGGCTCCGGTCTACGCCTGATCGGCGCGGGCCCGCCTACTTGCGGACCTCGAACACTCGATTGAAGGGCGTTTCGGCCGCCCGTCGGAACCGCGCGAATCCCGCATCCCGGAACAGCGAGCCGATCGCGTCATCCGAGGCGATCGTGCCCAGCGCATGCTTGCCCGTGGCCAGCGCATTGGGCGTGCAGCACAGGACCGATGCCCCGGAAAACAGCCTTCCGACCGGGTTGAAATTCTCCTCGACCGAGCGCCCGGCCATCGGCTCGACCACCATGAGCCACCCCGCCGGCCTTGAGGGCCCGGTAGGTCCTCCGAGCCGAGCCCGCAGGGTCGCCCAGGTCGTGGAAGCAGTCGAAATAGGCCACGGCATCGCAATCGTCGACCGGATAGCCGGCCGCGTCGGCGACCTCGAAGCGGACGTTCGTCAGGCCTCGTCCGCGGCCGCTCTCGAGGCCCGGGCGATCGACGGCGGCGTGACTATCCACGCCGACGAATGTCGAGCGTGGAAAGGCACGGGCAAGGATCATCGTCGAGGCGCCGTGCCCGCAGCCGACGTCGGCGATGAGGCGCTCCCGACTCGAGCGTGGCCTGTAGGCCGTCGATAGCGGGGATCCAGTCCTTCACGAGGTAGGCGAGATAGCTGGGCCGAAAGAGGCGTTCGGTCCCCTGGAAGAGATTCGGGTCGTGCTCGCCCCAGGGCATCCCCGCGCCGCTCCGGAAGGCGTCGGTCAGCCGGGGCGATGCGAGCGCGAGCGCGGCGAAGCACTGGATGCCGCCGGCGACGAAAAGGGCGACGTCCTCGTCGGTCAGGGCGCCGCGTGCTCGGGCGGGAGCGTGTAACGACCCGAGTCCGCGTCGTAGGTCACGATCCCTCCGGCGGCCTGGTTGATCAGCCACTCACGCACATAACGCTCGGTCGTGCCGGTCTCGGTCGCCAGCTCGGTCGGCGTCATCGGTCCCCGCGCGGAAAGGGCTCGGTAGAGCCCTAAGCGATCGCCAATCGCCATCAAGAGCATCGAGTAAGCGGCCCCCTGGTCGAGGATGACCTGATCCACGAAGGCCGAGCACTTTGCCTCGTCAAACGCGGGCTTTGCATGCGGCGCCGACATGACCTCCCTCCGTCCACGGGATGACGCTCAACCTCGCTCAACGAGGCAGAGCGAATACACCTTGGTCGCGTCAACGAACCTTGGCGTGATCGCCGACCTTCGGCACGTCCTTGTGCACGTCCGGCCCGAAGTAGCGGAGGCTCACGAACGGCTCGCGTGCCGGTGTTCTTGAACGTCGACGCCCGTCGCCGGCCCGCTTGGCGGTGACGAAGACCTCGTCCTTCGTCATCTCGCCGAAGCGGATGTAGTTCGGGCTGTCGACGTCGAGCTTGCCGATCGTGCCGCGAGCCCTGGACGACGATCAGGCCGTAGGCGCCGTCGTCCTTGATCGTCGCCGAGCCGCCCGGCTCGACGGTCAGCTCGCGGGCGCTGAAGAGCTGCTTGCCGTCGACGTGTGCCGTAGACGATCCACTTGTCGACGTGGCCCTGGCCCTCGCCGCCGGAGTGGACGATCGGCTCGAGGTAGTTGTGGGCCTTGAAGTGCTCGGTCGACGTTCTTCTCCCAGTCGAGCTGGTCGACGATGTAGTCGAGGTCGTGGTGCTTGTCCTCGGGCACGTCCTTGACGAGCAGCTCCCAGGGGACGCGCCGGCCCTCGACCATCGACTGGTACATGCCGAAGACGTCGGAGCCCCACTGCGGCTCGTACGTCACGAGCGAGCCGGGGGCGTGGAGGACGCCGGCGGGATCAGCCAGCCGGTGCCGGGCTTGAGGCGGTAGGCCTTGGAGTAGGTCGAGGATGCCGTTGTCGCCCTCGTTCCAGCGCTCGAGGCACTTGCGGATGTCGTCCTTCGTGGTGCCGGGCTCGAGGCCCATGAAGGTGTAGGGGAAGTTGTTGCCGGTCCAGTTGAGCTGGGGCGGGAAGTAGTAGACTCTCGGGCTTCCCCTCGCGGCCGAGCTTGGCGGCCTGCTCGGCCGTCTGGTGCATGTGGTGGGGGATCGGGCCGAGGTTGTCGAAGAACTTGCTGTAGACCGGCCACTTCTTGTACTTCGACCAGATCGCCTCGCCGATCATCTCGGGCCCGTGGGCGTCGATGGCGTCCTTGAGGGTGAAGCGTGTCCTCGTCGTGGACGACGTAGCTCAGGCCCTCGTCGGGCGGGGCGCCCTCGTTGGCGGCGGGGGTGGTCGAGGCGAACCAGCGCTCGTCGATGCCGCCGCGGTGGGTGCCGAGGGCGTAGAGGTCCTGCGGCGCCAGCTTGAGCCGGCCGCCCGGCATCAGGAACGACCGGGGGACCCACGTCGGGGCCAGCCGCAGGATACCCTCGCCCGCGTCGAGCGCCGCGCGGGCGCGGGCGTCGAGGTGCTGATCGCTCATCCGTCGGATGCTCCCACGCAGGCCGCGCCGTGGTGGGCGCGACCGCCTCGTTTTTCGGCCTGCCGTCGAGCGGGATCGACCCGATCCGTCCGCCGCTCGGGGGACGGTTGTGTTGTAAGGGGGGTGGCCCCGCGATGCAAGCCCCCGCCCGCGTCCCCTCGGGGACGATCGGTTCGTCGAGCGGAGTCGGCCGGAATCCGCCGACCGGCGGCGCTCGCCCGCCTGGAATGGTTCACAAAGCCGCACGAAGCCGCGCGTGACCTGCACGCTCGGGTTCGGTCGGCGCCAGGTCCCCGGGTTCGGACCCCGACGAAACGAACCCGGCTCATGTCCCCGGATCGGTAAGTCCTTGCTTGCCAATGGCTCGAGATGGGTGTCTCATGGAGGCAGCTCGGAGGCGCCTACCATGATGGACTTCCCGATCGATCGCCTGATGGACGAGCGCGCCTGCTACGACTGGCTGCTCGCGCTGCTGCACCCCGACGGACTGGCCTGCCCGCGCTGCCGCCGCGGCGACGCCCTGCGGGTCCACCGCCACCACCGCGACCCGGTGCTCGACTACCGCTGCGGCCACTGCGGGCGGGTGTTCAACGCCTTCACCGGCACGGAGTGGCACAAGACCCACTTCCGCCCCAGTCAGGTCGTCCTGATCCTCCGCGGGTTCGCCCAGGGTCGCTCCACCGCCGGGCTGGCCCGCGAGCTCGGGTGCAGCCGCGGCCACCTGCTGGAGCGGCGGCACGCGATGCAGGCCCGCGCCCTGGCCGGCGCCGATGCCGCGCCCTGCCGGACGGGCACGTCGAGGCCGACGAGGCGTACCAGAATGCGGGGGAAAAAAGGCGTGCCGCACGCCGACCCCGCCGACCCGCCGCGGCGCCGGGCCAACAAGCGGTTCGGCCACGGCACCTGGGATAACGACCGGGTGCCGATCGCCGGCGCGGTGGGCCGGGAGAGCGGGCGGCTCGCCCTGAAGGTGGTGCGGCGGCCGAACCGCGCCGAGCTGGTCGACGGCTTCGTGCTGCCGACGACGGCCGACGGGTCGACGGTCTATACCGACGAATGGGGCGTGTACAGGTCGCTGCCCGAGCATGGCCGGGGGCACGCCACCGTCTGCCACCTGAGGTACGAGTGGGCCCGCGACGACGACGGGGACGGGGTCCGCGAGGTCCACGACAACACGCTGGAGGGGATCTGGACCGGGCTGCGGAACTTCCTCCGGCCGTTCCGCGGGGTGAACAAGGCCTACCTGGCCCAGTATGTGGCGATGTTCCAGTGGGCGTACAACCTCAAGGCGGTGACAGCCGAGTTCCTCCGCACCATGTCCGGCCGATCAACGGCCACCATTCCGGGGACATGAGCCACGAACCCAATCGGCCCTACGGGGGCGGGGCCGTCAGCCGGGGGTTGATCCGGTCGCACTGCTCCTGGGTGAGCTCGTAGAGGAAGATCGAATGGCCGACCTTGGCAATGGGCGTCAGCTCGGCGAAGTAGCCGAACGCCCCGATCTTACGGGCGTCCCACGCGGGGGGCCACGCCCGGATCGGGTCGCCGGGGTCGTAGATCCTCCAGGGCAAACCCCGGACGAGCGCGGCACTGACGGCGTAGAGACTCGGCCGGAGCCTTGGCTCGGGACCGACGAGTGCGGGGCTCTGATACATTGGCCGCGTCGTGCCCGGGATCACGGGCGGCAGGAACCAGCGGAAGTCCTCGTTCCGCAGGAGGAAGATGCTCGGGTTGATCTGCCCGAAGTAGGCCAGGCCGACTCGCTGCCCCGGCCGGTTCTCTGCGACCCAACGGCGGAGGCCGACGAGGTCCTGGCCCCAGTCGAGGTTGCTGTCGATCAGGTGCTCCGACCCGTGGTCAGGGCCGCCGGAGACCCAGTTGAACGACGCGAGGTAATGCGGGTGGATCAGGGCCGTCTGGAGTCCGGTCAGACCGAGCGCGATGAGTATGACGCCGGCCATCAGCTTCCGCCCTCTCCTCGGCAACACGGCGATCCACGGCACAACCTTGCCCGCCGCGACGAACACGAACGGGAAGACGGGCAGAATGTAGCGGAGCCCAATATTGATGTCAGTCAGCGCCGTCATGGCGAACAGGACGAGCGCGGGATAGGCGAGCACGGCGAACTCGTCGAACCACCCGGCGCGATCGCGACGCATGGCGAACAGGGCTGCGAACGATGCAAGCATGACCAGCCAGGTGCCTTCGGGCACCTTGTAAGCGAGGCAGGCGAGATAGTAGTACCACCAGCCGTGATAGCGCAGCGTACCGTCGAGATACACCGGGTAGCCGCCCGTATCGTCGGGCCTGGCGTTCGCGTCGGCCCAGATCATCGGGACGCCCTCGGTCTCGATCCGCTGGTCGTCGAAACCCATCAGGAAGTGATACGGCAGCGGCGCCGGGATGCGGCCGAGCCAGGTATCGCGGAACCGGTTCACGCGATTCAGCCGCGCCAGTTTGACCAGCCAGTTCGGCCCGAGCTGCTCGGGCGGGAGCGTCACGACGGGGCCGCGCCGGCGGGTGAGTGTCTTGCACGTGAACTCGTACGAGCCGAGCGGCTTGCCGACGCCTTCGAATCCATAACCGAGGTCGATCACGAGGACGCTGATCGCGACGATCGCGAGCCCCTGCAAGGCGTCCCGCCCGAGCCGCCGAGGCCAGCCCGTGAAGTCACGCTCGATGAGGACCCTGGCGAGCCAGAGGAGCGGCCAGTAAGCATAGAGCAACAGCAGGCTGAACTTCGTCAATTGCGCGAGTCCGAGCATCGCCCCCGCCAGCACGGCCGACGTCCACCTCGGATTCTTCAGGTAACGCCAGAAGACGTAGGTCGCTCCGACGGCCATGGCCGCGCCGGCAACGTCGCTGGTGACCAGTCGCGTATGGGCCAGGATGTTCGGGCAGAGGCACCAGAGGGCCAGGCTGAGGAGTCCGCCGAGCCGCCCGTACAGCCTGCTCGACCAGGCGAACACGAACAGGCCGCCGATGATCGAGAACAGCGGCATCACTGACCGGCCGACCGCGAACAGCTCGAAGTAGCGATCGGCGTTGAGGAACGCGAACGACATCCCGAAATCCGCCTGGCGGTGCGGCTCGTTCGTCCAGCTCCCCATGCCGTAGAGCGGCTCCGTGACCGGGTGGAGGAAGAGCACCGGCAGCGCGGCGACCAGCTTCGAGAGCGGCGGGTTGTGGTGATAGAGCTTGAACGTCCCGCGCTGCCAGTAGGAGATCCCCGCGGGCAGGTGCGCGACCTCGTCGACCGTCGCGTTCTCGCGGCGGAGGCTGTCGAAGGCCGCGGCGTAGTGGGCGGCGAGCATCAGGATGACGAGGAGGGCTGTCCTCGTCTTCGACGGGCCGGTCGACGCCGGCTCGGACGATTCCGTCCGGAACGCTTGGCCTCTCGTCGACTTTCTTACGTCGCGACACAGTACCCCCCTCGTTCCCACGCTCAGCGTGGGAACGCCTCTTCCGACGCGGCCGGAGCGCGTTGCGAGTCAGGAAGGCGCTTCGTCCCTTCACCCCGGGTCGGACGCCAACGCCGACATCGCCTTGAACGTCCCCTTCAGGTCTGCGTAAAGCTGCCGGTAGATCGGATAGGCCCGGTCGTAAAACGCCGCGGTCTTCCGTTCGCGCCTTCGTGGTCTCGACGACCCGGATCGTCGCGTCGCACGCCTCGGGGACGCGTGGCGAACCCGCCGGTGCCGACCTGGGCGAGCAGGGCGACACCGAAGGCCGGGCCCTCGCTCGCGTTGATCGTGTGGACGTCCTGGCCGTAGATGTCGGCCTGGATCTGCCTCCAGAGCGGGTTCCGCGCGCCGCCGCCGGAGAGGCGGATCTCGCGCGATGGTCGACGCCCATCTCGCGGATCAGCTCGAGGCTGTCGCGCATCGCGTAGGTCGCCCCTTCGAGCACGGCTGCGGATCAGGTGCGGCCGGCCGTGACGGACGGTCAGGCCGATCCAGCCGCCCTTGGCGTCGGGATCGAAGTGAGGCGTCCGCTCGCCCGTCAGGTAGGGCAGGAAGAACAGCCCCTCGGCCCCGGGGCCGGCGAGCGCGGCCTCGTCGGTCAGGAGGAAGTAGGGGTCGACGCCCCGCGCGCTGCGCCTGCGTCGACCTCGGCCTTGCCCAGCTCGTTGCGGAACCACTGGAAGCTGCCGCCGGCCGCCAGCACGACGCCCATGACGTGCCAGGCGCCCGGGACCGCGTGACAGCCGCGCTGGAGCCGGCCGAGCGGGTCGAAGCCCGAGCTCGGTCGTGTGGGCGAAGACGACGCCCGAGGTCCCCATCGTCGCCGAGACGACGCCCGGCCGGACGATCCCGTTGCCCACGGCGCCGGCCGGCTGGTCGCCGCCGCCGCCGACGACGGGCGTGCCCACGGCCAGGCCCGTCGCCTTCGAGCCCGATCGCGCTGACCTTCGCCGAGACCTCGGGGCTCTCGTAGCAGGCGGGCAAGAGGGCCGGATCGAGGTCGAGCTTGCCGAGCAGCTCGCGGCTCCAGCGGCGATTGGCCACGTCGAGCAGCAGCGTCCCCGAGGCGTCGCTGACCTCGGTCGCGTAGGTGCCGGTCAGCCGGTAGCGGACGTAGTCCTTGGGCAGCAGGACCTGCCGGACCCGGTCCCAGTTCGCCGGCTCGTGGTTGCGGACCCAGAGGAGCTTCGGGGCGGTGAAGCCGGTCAGCGCGGGGTTGCCGACCATCCGGATCAGCGCCTCGCGGCCGCCGGCCCGTTCGCTCGATCTCGGCGCACTCGGCGGCGGTCCGCTGGTCGTTCCAGAGCAGGGCGGGCCGGATGACCTTGCCCGTCTGCGTCGAGGAAGACCGAGCCGTGCATCTGCCCGCTCAGGCCGACGCCCGCGACGTCGGCCGGCTTGAGCTCGCCTGCGGCGAGCACCTCGCGGACGGTCGCCACGGTCGCCTCCCACCAGAGCTCGGGGTCCTGCTCGGACCAGCCCGGCCTGCGGGTGGTCGCAGGGATACTCGGCCGAGGCCGAGGCGAGGATCGCCCCCGGCTCGTCGATGGCCAGCGTCTTCGTCCCCGACGTCCCGATGTCGATCCCCAGCGTGACGCTCACGGCTCGATCTCCCAGCGCTCGCCGCACCGCAGGACCCGCGGCCTCGACACCCGCGGGCAGCCGGCGCGCCTCGGCCTCGAACTCGCCCGACGGGGACCGTGTTGAAGGTGAACATGTCGTAGTGATGCGGCACGACGAACCGCGGCCGGACTCGGGTCGCCAGGTCGACCGCCTCGGCCGCCGACATGTTCCCCGGGACGCCTCGCGCGCGGGTCTCGGCCGTTGATCGGCAGGAACAGGACGTCGAACGGCTCGGCACCGAGCCGGTCGGCCAGGCCGTCGTAGAGCCACGCTGTCGCCGCTGTGGTAGAGCCGCAGGCCCTCGACCTCGATGACGAACCCCAGATAAAGATGACGCCCGTCGGCGTCGGTGTCGAGCCCCTCGTGGGCCGAGGGGATCGCCCGGACGCGGAACCCGGCCGATCTCGCAGAGTCTCGCCCGCGTCGATCCCGACGATCCGATCGGGCGGCAGATCCCGAGGCCCGCGGCGTGCTCGACGAGCGACCTCGGGCACGATCAACCGCGGCACCGGGCGAGGCCGCCAGCGAGTGCCGGGCACCGTCCCCGGGTCGAGGTGGTCGGAATGCTTGTGGCTGGCGAGGACGAGGTCGACGCCGCGGAGGTCCTCGCCCCGCGAGGGGCGGCCGGGTCATGCGGACGTGCGGCCTGTCGGTCCCCTCGTACTTGCGTCGTCAGGTGCTCGGAGAGGTAGGGATCGACGACCAGCGGCGCCCGATCGCGACTTGATGAGGAAGCCGCTCTGGCCGAGCCACCAGACGGCGATCGCCCCCGGCTTCGGGCCGCGTCTCCGTCGATCTCGTCGAGCAGGGCCGCTCCCGACCGGACCGGCTCGAATCACGGCACCTCCCGTAGGGTCCGCTATTGCGGACCATCTTCGGCGACGGCTTTCGGACGTCGGATGGTCCGCAACAGCGGACCCTACGGCTCTGTTCCGACGTGCCAGGAACACCGCCACGCAGCCCGCCCGCGACTCCATGGAGGATCGCCGCGAGCGAGTGCCCGATCCGCTGGAACCGATGCTCCTCGACCGTCGCGAACCACGGGTTCAGGCCCGCGTCGCATGATGATCGCGTGATAGCTCGGATCGCCGACGAGCGTGGTGCCTCGACGGTCGTCGTCGGAGCCGCAGGGCGTCGGCCAGGTCGCCCAGAGGATGCGACGTGATCGAGTACGGACGGATCCGCGTCCAGGCCCCGGGGGCGAACGCGAGCAAGGCATAGCCCCAGCCGAAGACGACGAAGCCGAACCAGAACGCCCGATGCCGGCCGTAGCGCAGCTGCAGCAACGCGACGACAGCACGGTCAACATCGTCGTGAACGCGAAGCTCGCCGCGTGGAACGTCGGCCGAACGCAACCAGACCAACGCACACGGCGCAGGCCGCGACGAGGCCCATCAGCCACGGGATCGTCATCGCGCCACGACGTCATCGGTCCGGCTGACCCCCGCCGAGCGACTCGCGGACCATCCGCACGCCCTCGACCATCGCCCTCGCCTTGGCCACCGCGACGTGCCGGGCCGTCTGCGAGAAGCCGCAGTCGGGCGTGACCGAGACCCGCTCGGCGTCGACGTACTTCAGGACCGTCCGCAGCCGCTCGGCCACCAGCTCGGGCGGCTCGATCCAGGTGTTCTTGACGTCGACCAGGCCGACGGCCACGTCCATCGTCTCGGGCAGCTCGGCCAGCAGCTCGATCTCGGCCATCTCGCGGCTGGCGAACTCCAGCGCGAGCTGATTCACCTTCGCCCGGCCGATGTGCGGGAACAGCGGCCGGTACGACCGCCAGCCGACGGCCCGGGCCCGGTAGTTGCCGAAGCACATGTGCATGCTGATGTAGGCGTTCGACGCCCTCGACGGTGCGCGCGATGACGTCGAGGAAGTGCTCGGGCTCGTCGGGGTGGCAGGCGAAGCTCGGCTCGTCGAGCTGGAGGAAGTCGACCCCGGCGGCGACGCAGCGCCTTCAGCTCGGCGTTGACGATCGGGATCAGGGCCTCGGTCACGGCCGTCGCGGTCGGCGTAGACGTCGCCGCCGTCGATGCAGCCGGCCAGCGTGAACGGGCCGGGGACGGGCATCTTCACCGGGGCGTCGGTGAGCTCGCGGAGCCGGCGGTATTCCTCGACCGACGCCGAGCCCGCTCGGGGCGCGTCAGCGGGGCGACGCAGCGGTACTTGCTCCGCTGGTCGTGCGCCGGGGCGCCCCAGCGCCGGGCCTGCGGGAGCGGCTCGAGGCCCTCCAGGTAGTCGTAGAAGCCCAGGTTGAAATCGACGCGCTGCATCTCGCCGTCGGTGATCCGGTCGAGCCCGGCGCGGAGCTGGTCGTCGACCGCCAGGCGGACGGCGTCGCGCACGGCCTCCTCGCGGTCGACCGGCCCGAACCGCTCGGGGTCGGCGGCGACGTCGGCGATGAACTTCTCGTACCAGCCGGGGAACGACCAGCTCCCGATCACGGTGGCGGGGATCAGGGAGGCATGGCGGTCGCGTCCTCATGGTCGCGGGACGACGTCCGTGCCGCCGCGTCAGGTCGCTTGCCGACAGACCTTGTCGACCGACTCGACGGCGATCGGGTGGTAGAACGGCCGGGCCTGGCGTAGATCGCCCGGGCGCGCTGCCTGGCCGTCCGGGGTCTTGACCAGCTCGCTGATAGAGAGGCATGAGGAACTTGCGCCGGCCGATCGTGGTGAGGAACTCCTCGAGCCGCGCGTCGGCCGGCTCGTAGTCGTTGCGGATCGCGATCAGGAGCCATTGCTCGGCGATCTCGGCGTTGCCTCGCTCGGTCAGGCCGAAGGCGGCGTCGAGCTCGGCCATCTGATCGGGCGGGCAGCTTCGGCGGGCAGTGTCGCGGAGGAAGCGGAGCCATTCCTGGGTCGACCAGCTCGCGGTGTCGAGGTCGTCGGGCCGCGAGTCCGCCCAGCGAACCAGCCTTGGCCGTGGCGTCGACTGCCGTCGAGCCGCGCCGACTGCGGCTCGGGTAGGCACGACGGGCAGCCCGGCGTCTCGAGCCAGGCCGTCAGGTCGATCCGGCTCGGCGGCCTGGGGCTTGGTCGGGAACAGGTCGGTCGCCGAGGTCCGTCACGAAGTCGGCCGTCGTGATGCTCTGGAAGGCGTAGCCGGTCGAAGTAGGCCGGAGGAACGCGTCGAACGCGCTCGCGGCCGAAGGCCTTCTCGAGCGTCGTCGAGGAACAGGGCGCCCTTCTCGTAGGGGACCTGGGTCATGCCGTCGTCGGGGTCGCGGCCGGTCGAGGTCGATGTGGAGGACCTGGTCCGTCGGCTGGAGCGTCGCGAGCGTTCGCTCGCAGCTCCTCGCAGGCCGAGGACCGCCTCCATCGTCGGCGCGGTCGGCGCCGTAGAGGTCCTCGATGATCCGCCGCTCGAGGTAGGTCGTGAACCCCTCGTTGAGCCAGAAGTCGCGCCAGGTGGCGTTGGTGACGAGGTTGCCCGACCACGAATGCGCCAGCTCGTGGGCGATCAGCGAGACCAGCGAGCGGTCGCCGGCCAGGACCGTCGGCGTGGCGAAGGTCAGCTTGGGGTTCTCCATCCCGCCGAACGGGAAGCTCGGCGGCAGGACGAGGATGTCGTACCGGCCCCAGCGGTACGGGCCGAACCGCTTCTCGACGGCCTCGACCATCTTCTCGGTGTCGGCGAACTCGTACGCCGCCTTGTCGACGACCGACGGCTCGGCGCAGACGCCCGTGCGCTCGGCCCGAGCGGCCGGAAGGCCAGGTCGCCGACCGCCAGGGCGATCAGGTACGGCGGGATCGGCTGCTTCATCTCGAACCGGAAGACCGCCTGGCGTCCTCCTTGCGGCCAGCCGGTCGGCGCCATCACGGCGACGAGGCCCTCGGGAACGCGGATCGTCGCGTCGTAGGTCACGCGGACGCCGGGCGAGTCCTGGAGGGGGATCCAGCGACCGGGCGTGGATCGCCTCCGACTGCGTGAACAGGAACGGGTGCTTCTTGCCCGCCGTCAGCGCGGGGTCGAGCCACTGCAAGGCGCTGGCGCCGGGCGACGTCCGGTAGGTGATCCGGACGAATTGCATCGCCGTCCGGGACGACGATCGTCGAGCCGCGCCCAGGATCGGGTCGGCCGGGCTGCAGCGTCGCACTTGGCCTCTCGAAGCGATCCGCGGTCGGCACCGACCTCGACCTTTCGATCGTCAGATCTCTCGTGTCGAGACGAGAGGCGTGTCGGCTCGCGCTTCCGCTCGACGGTGAGGACGGCCGTTCCCTGCCAGGGCCTTCGCGCGCGAAGTCGACCGTCAGGTCGAGGCTAACGTGGCGGACGACGGCCACGTCGGGCTTGGCGTACGAATGGACGTCGCGTCGCCGCCTCGGCGGCACCGGCGTTTGCCGCTCGAGGCGACCATCGCCAGCCCCGTGACCAATGCCATCCGGACGATCGCGGCCCGTCGCAACGTTCGGCATCGGCCGCGTCTCCTGGGATCGGTAGCAACTCGACAATCGCGCGAGCGCGCGGCCCGTTCCAGGAAATGTACCGCCGGACGAGTTTGCGCCACCAGTACCTGGCCCAGGATGTGGTACAATCAGCGTCATGCACGCATGGAAAACACCGCCTGCCGAGCGGAAAGCGCCAACGGGCGATTGCGCCTGAGCCCGTAGCGTAGGTTACGGTGGGTCGGTTGTTGAACAATTGACCGACCGTGCGTCCCGGCCTCACGATGCCGGGGTCGGTCCGACCCGCCCGCGGGCGTCTCGCCGAGCGACGCCCGTCCTCCCGCCGAACTCGCCCGTCCCGCGTCGATGCGGTGCCGGGCCGACCGAGACGCCTGCCCGAAGGAAGACTTACCCTCCACGCCCCGACGCGACGTCGCGGCGAGCCCACTCCTCGGAGACGAGCGATGAGCGGCATCCTGAGTCGCGGCCTGTTCAGCCGCCGCGGCTTCCTGACGGTCGGCGCGGTCGGCTTCGGCCTGACCCTGGGCGACTTCTTCCGGCTGCAGGCCCGCGCCGACCAGAAGAACTACGCGCCGATCGCGGCCAAGGCCGACTCGGTCATCCACATCTTCCTGCCGGGCGGCATCGCCCACCAGGAGACGTTCGACCCCAAGCCGTTCGCCCCGATCGAGTACCGCGGCGAGCTGGGCATCGATCGCCGACCAAGATCGACGGCGAGGTCGTTCAGCGAGACGCTGCCCAAGACCGCCCAGATCGCCGACAAGATCACGGTCATCCGCTCGATGACGCACGGCGAGGCGGCCCACGAGCGCGGCACGCACAACATGTTCACCGGCTACCGGCCCAGCCCGGCCCTGCAGTATCCCGAGCATGGGGAGCGTCGTCTCCCACGAGTACGGCCCGCGGAACAACCTGCCGCCGTACGTCTGCGTCCCGAGCCAGCCGAACGTCTACGCCGGCACCGGCTACCTCAGCTCGTCGTTCTCGCCGTTCAGCCTGGGCAGCGACCCGGCCGACCGGCGGCTTCCAGGTCCAGGACCTGAACCTGCCCGGCGGGATCGACGACTCGCGGTTCGCCACCCGCCGGCACGTCCTCGACGCCGTCAACGACCACTTCGCCCAGCAAGGAGAAGAGCGACGGCCTGGCGGCGATGGACACGTTCTACGAGCGGGCCTACAGCCTGATCAGCTCGCAGAAGGCCCGCGAGGCGTTCAACATCGACGCCGAGCCCGCCACGATCCGCGACGAGTACGGCCGCAACGCGGCCGGCCAGCGGATGCTGATGGCCCGCCGGCTGGTCGCGGCCGGCGTCCGGTTCGTCACGCTCCAGTACGGCGGCTGGGACATGCACGCCGGCATCGCCGCCGGCATGCAGACCCAGATGCCCGCCGTTCGACCAGGCGCTTCGCCGCCCTGATCCGCGACCTCGACCGCGACCGGCCTGCTCGACCGGACGCTCGTCATGGTCTCCAGCGAGTTCGGCCGCACGCCCGAAGATCAACAAGGACGCCGGCCGCGACCACTGGCCGAAGGTCTTCAGCGTCGTCCTGGCCGGCGGCGGCATCAAGAAGGGCTACATCTACGGCGCCTCGAACGCCACGGCCACCGAGCCCGAGCGCGACCCGATCGGCCCCGAGGACCTGGCCACGACCGTCTACCACCAGCTCGGCATCGTCGCCGACAAGGAGCTGATGGCCCCCGGCAACCGGCCGATCGAGATCGTCGACGGCGGCAAGGTCCGGAACGAGCTGCTGGCCTGAGGCGTCGATCGGTACGACTGGAGGGCATGCCCGCCGTGCGACGTCGCCGGCATCGCTCCGGGAGCGACTGCGCATGAAGCCGCTGTGATCCTCGACCCGACGAGACTCGAAGCGGATCATCCGGCGACGCCGGCGACTGGGCGGCGACCGCTACGACGAGGTCTGGGACGGGGTCTACGTCATGTCGCCGATCGCCGACAACGACCATCAGAAATCTCGGCGACCGAGCTCGCCGGCGCGTTCGATCAGGCGCTCGGCGGCTCGGCGAGACGTCATCGTCTTCGCCGGCGTGAACGTCAGCGACCGCGCCGACGACTGGAAGAAGAACTACCGCTGCCCCGACGTCGCCGTCTTCCTGCCCGGGCAACCCGGCCGAGGATCGCGGAGACCCACTGGCTCGGCGGCCCCGACTTCGCCGTCGAGGTCATCAGCCCCGACGACCGCTCGCGGAAGAAGTTCGACTTCTACGCCAAGGTCGGCGTCCGCGAGCTGCTGCTGGTCGACCGCAAGCCCTGGCGCCTGGAACTCTACCGCCGCGACGACGGCGATCTGGACGCTGGTCGGCAGCTCCGACGCCGCGCATCCGCCGAGTCGCTCGCCAGCGCGGTCCTGCCCGTGACCTTCCGCCTGCTCCCGGGCAGCCCGCGCCCGCAGATCGAAGTCACGCCGACCGAGCGACGGCCAGACCTGGCTCGCCTGATCGCCGACCCGCCTCGACGCCCGCCCACCCCGCCCGAATCGGATCCTCCCGCCATGCGACGCCAACCCTCCTCGCCGCCCTCGCCTTGCTCCTCGCGGTCGCCTCGACGGCCGCGGCCGCCACGCCCGAGCCTCGACGCCGTCCGGCCCGTCGGCGGCCAGCGGGGGACCGAGGTCGAGGTCAACCTTCGGCGGCGACCGGCTCGCCGACGCCAAGGAGATCCTCTTCTATCAGCCGGGGATCGAGCGTCACCAAGCTCGCAGGTCGTCAACGACAACCAGGTCAAGGCGACGCTCAAGATCGCCCCCGACTGCCCGCTCGGCCTGCACGACCTCCGGCTCCGGACGGCGACCGGCGTCAGCGAGCTGCGGACGTTCAGCGTCGGGGCCCTGAAGGAGGTCGACCGAGGTCGAGCCCAACAACGACTTCGCCAAGCCGCAGCCGATCGCGATGAACGTCGACGGTCAACGGCGTCGCCGACAACGAGGACGTCGATTACTACGTCGTCGAGGCCAAGAAGGGGGAGCGGATCACGGCCGAGGTCGAGGGCATCCGGCTCGGGATCACGCATGTTCGACCCCTACGTCGCGATCATGGACGCCAAGCGGTTCGAGCTGGCCTCCAGCGACGACGCCGCGCTTGATCTGGCAGGACGGCGTTCGCCTCGGTCATCGCCCCGGAGGACGGCACGTACATCATCCAGGTCCGCGAGAGCGCCTACGCCGGGCAACGGCACCTGCCTCTACCGGCTCCACGTCGGCAACTTCCCCCGGCCGACGGCGACCGTCCCGGCCGGCGGCAAGCTCGGCGAGACGGTCGACGTGCGCTGGATCGGCGACGTCGCCGGCGAGAAGACGACCAAGGTCACGCTGCCCGGCGAAGTCCGAGACGCGACTTCGGCCTCGTTCGCCCAGGACGAGAAGGGGATCGCCCCCTACCCCAACGCCTTCCGGCTCTCGCCCTTCGGCAACGTGATCGAGGCCGAGCCGAACGACGACCAGGCGCACGGCCACGCCGTTCGACGCCGCCGATGGCCCTCAACGGCGTGATCGGCAAGGCCGGGGACGTCGACCACTTCGTCTTCAAGGCGAAGAAGGGGCAGGTCTTCGACATCCGCGTCTACGCCCGGCCGCTCCGCTCGCCGCTCGACTCGGTGCTGCACATCGCCAAGCGGAACGGCGGCGCGATCTCGCCGGCAACGACGACAGCGAGCGGCCCCGACAGCTACCTCCGGTTCACCGCCCCCGACGACGGCGAGTACGTCGTCTCGGCTCCACGACCACCTCAAGAAGGGCGGGCCCGACTACTTCTACCGGATCGAGGTCACGCCCGGTCGCGCCGAAGCTCGTCGCTGAGCGTCGCCGAACGAGTCGCTCCAGCGCGGGACCGGGCCGATCGCCGTGGCCGTCCCGAAGGGGAACCGGCAGGCGATCCTGGTCAACGCCACCCGCGCCGACTTCGGCGGCGACCTGAAGCTCGAGCGCTCGAGGGCCTGCCGGCCGGGCGTCGACGTTCGAGGCCGACACCGATGGCCGCCAGCCTCGGCGACGTATCCCGGTCCTCTTCTCGGCCAAGCGCCGACGCCCCGCTCGCCGGGACGCTGGCCGACGTCGACGGGCAAGCCGGTCGATCCCGAAGGTCAAGGTCCCCTGCGAGTTCAGCGCAGACGGTCGAGCTGGTCCTCGGCCAGAACAACGTCCCGTTCTGGACCGCGGACGGTCGACCGGCTCGCCGTCGCCGTGACCGAGGAGGCCCCGTTCTCGATCGAGATCGTCGAGCCCAAGGTGCCGCTGGTCCGGGGCGGCTCGATGGACCTGAAGGTCGTCGCCAAGCGCAAGCCCGGCTTCAAGGCGGCGATCGCGGTCTGCCTGCCCTGGAACCCGCCGGGCGTCGGCTCGTCGGGCGGCGTCGCGATCCCCGAGAAGGCAGAACGAGGCCGTGATCCCGATGAACGCCGACGGCGGCGCCGAGCTGAAGACCTGGCAGATCGTCGTCAACGGCACGTCGGGCGGCGCCGAGCGGGCCGATCATGGTCTCGTCGCAACTCGCCAAGCTGACGGTCGCCGCAGCAGTTCCTCGACGCTCGGCCTTCCAGGCCGGCGAGCGTCGAGCAGGGCAAGGAGACCGACCTGGTCGTCAAGGTGACCAAGGCCGTCGACTTCCCCGGCGAGGCGCACGGTGACCCTGATCGGCCTGCCGAACAAGGTGACGACCGACGTCAAGAAGATCACCAAGGACACCAAGGACCTCGTCTTCCACATCAAGACCGACAAGGCCTCGCCCGCCGGCAACCACCAGAACCTGTTCTGCCAGGTCGTCGTCACGCAGGACGGCGAGCCGATCGTCCACAACCTCGGGCACGCGGCCAGCTCCGGATCGACGTGCCCCTGCCGCCCAAGCCGAACGCCCCCGCCGCCGCGCTCCGGTCGCCGCGGCCGCCGCCCCAAGCCGGCCGCGCCCGCCGCGCCGCCGAGAAGCCGCTGACCCGGCTCGAGAAGCTCCGCCTCGAGGCGCCAGAACAGGCCAAGGCCGGCGGCGAGCCGCAACGGACACAAGCGAGTGCCGCTGTCGGCCTCGGCCGATCACGCCATCCGCGACGTCCGCACCGACTGATCCGAGGCCGACCATGACCCGTCGAACCGGACCGCGACGCGATCGCCCTCCTGCTGACCTGCTCGCCCGGACCCTCGCCGCGCCGACGTCCTCGCCGGCGCTCGGCCTCGCCGGCGCCCGCGCCTGGCGCCGGCAGGCGGCGCTCGACGAAGCTCGAGGTCTTCCCGCCCGACGATCAACCTGACGACCGCCCGCGACCGCCAGTCGATCGTCGTCCAGGCGACCTACGCCGACGGCATCACCCGCGACGTGACCGCGCGAGGCCACGCTCACGCCCGGCCAACCCCGCGCTCGTCCGCCGCGACGGGGACGATCTTCTGCCCGGCCGCCGACGGCAAGACCGACGCTGGCCGTCGCCTTCGGCGGCCAGACGGTCGACGGTCCCCGTCAAGGTCGCGCAGGCCGACGAGCGAGCCGCCGCTCAGCTTCCGGCTCGACGTGATGCCGGTCTTCATGCGGTCCGGCTGCAACACCGGCAGCTGCCACGGCGCGGCCCGCGGCAAGGACGGCTTCCGCCTCTCGCTCTTCGGCTTCGACCCCGACGGGCGACCACTACCGCCTGACCCGCGAGATGGTCGGCCGCCGCGATCAACCTGGCCGTCCCCGCCGACAGCACGCTGCTCGAGAAGGCCGATCGGCGCCGTCCCGCACACCGGCGGCAAGCGGTTCGAGACGGACAGCGAGCTCTACCAGACCCTCGATCCGCTGGCTCGAGGCCGGCGCGCCCAACGACGACGTCGCCAAGCTCCCCACGGTCGTCGCCGTCGAGCTCTACCCCAAGACAGGCCGTCCTCGACGGCGAGAAGGCCGACCCAGCAGATGACCGTCCGGGCCCAGTACTCCGACGGCACCGACCGCGACGTGACCGGCTCTGGCCGTCTTCCTCACGAACAACGACACCTCGGCCGCCGATCACGCCCGACGGCCTGGTCACCGCCGGCGACCGCGGCGAGGCGTTCGTCATGGCCCGGTTCGCGACCTACACCGTCGGCTCGCAGGTTCATCGTGCTGCCCAAGGGCCTGAAGTTCGCGTACCCGAGCGAGCCCGAGGTCGAACTACATCGACACGCTCGTCGCCGCCAAGCTCAAGAAGCTGCGGATCGCCCCGTCGGGGATCTGCACCGACGAGGTCTTCCTCCGCCGCGTCTACCTCGACATCGTCGGCCTGCCGCCGACCGTCGAGGAGTACAGCCAGTTCATGGCCTCGACCGACCCCGACAAGCGGGCGCAAGCTGATCGACGAGCTGCTCGAGCCGCAAGGAGTTCGCCGAGATCTGGGTCAACAAGTGGGCCGAGCTGCTCCAGGTCAAGTCGTCGAACCAGGTCAGCTACAAGGCGATGTTCCTGTACTACAACTGGCTGGTCGAGAAGCTCTCGAAGAACATGCCGATGGACCAGATGGTCCAGGAGCTGCTCGGCGCCAACGGCGGCACGTTCAAGAACCCGGCGACCAACTTCTACCAGATCGACGACCGACACCCTGCAGCTGACCGAGAACGTCGCCCAGGTCTTCATGGGCATGCGGATCCAGTGCGCCCAGTGCCACAACCACCCGTTCGACCGCTGGACGCAGAACGACTACTACGGCTTCGCCGCCTTCTTCTCGCAGATCGGCCGCAAGCAGGGCGAGGACTACCGCGAGACGATCGTCTTCAACTCCGGCGGCGGCGAGGTGACCCACCCGGTCGGCGGCCGCGTGATGAAGCCGAAGTTCCTCGGCGGCGACGACGCCCGACGTCGGCCGGCAAGGACCGCCGCGTGGTCCTGGCCAAGTGGCTCGCCTCGCCGCGAGAACCCCTGCTTCGCCACCTCGTTCGCCAACCGCGTCTGGGCCCACTTCTTCGGCATCGGGCATCGTCGAGCCGGTCGACGACTTCCGCGTGTCAGCAACCCGGCGTCGAACCCCGAGCTGCTCGCCGCGCTGGGCAAGCGGTTCACCGACTCGAAGTACGACCTCAAGACGCTGGTCCGCGACATCTGCAACTCGCGGACCTACCAGCGCTCGACCCAGCGGAACGACGTCGCAACGAGACCGACGAGCGGAACTTCGCCCACGCCAACCTCCGCCGGATCAAGGCCGAGAACCTGCTCGACGCGATCAGCGCAGGTGACCGAGACGAAGGACAAGTTCCCGGGCCTGCCCCTCGGCGCCCGCGCCGTGCAGATCGCCGACGGCGGCGCCTCGACCTACTTCCTGACCACCTTCGGCCGCGCCACCCGCGAGACGGTCTGCTCGTGCGAGGTGAAGATGGAGCCGACGCTCTCGCAGGCGCTGCACCTGCTCAACGGCGACACGGCCAACGCCAAGATCCAGCAGGGCGGCGTCGATCACGAAGCTGCTCGACGACCAGGAAGTTCCCCGAGGAGCGGATCATCGAGCTCTACCTCCGCTGCCTCTCGCCGCAAGCCGACCCGCGAGGAGCTCGACAAGCTCCTGCCCGCTCTTCGGCGAGGGCTCGAACCAGGAGCAGGCCCTCGAGGACATCTTCTGGGCCCTGCTGAACAGCCGCGAATTCCTGTTCAATCATTGATCAGAACGGATCGCCGACGACGCGCACGGCCTGACCCTGCCATCGATCGCAGATGCAGACCCTGCCCTCATGCGGATCAGCGACCATCCGCGCATCCGAGGCCCGCGACCATGCCCTCGAGCATCGCTGCCGTCGCTCTCCGTCGTCCTGCCTCGCGGCGCCGCCGGCCCGGCGGCCGACGACAAGGCCAAGCCGAAGGTCACCTTCCAGGACCAGGTCTCGGCGATCTTCCAGAGCCGCTGCAACAGCTGCCACAACGCCGACAAGCAGAAGGGCGGCCTGAACCTCGAGACCTTCGGCACCGCGATGCAGGGCGGCGGCTCGGGCAAGGTCATCGAGCCGGGCGACCCCGACGGCGCGCACGCTCTTGCAGCTCGTCACGCACACGGACGAGCCGAAGATGCCGCCGAACTCGCCCAAGATCCCCGACGCCGAGCTCGACGCTGATCAAGGCGTGGATCGAGGGCGGGGCCCCGGAGACCTCGGGCAGCGTCGTCGGCGGTGAAGGCGAAGCCGAAGTTCGAGTTCAAGCTCGACCCCTCGGCGATGGGCAAGCCGGCCGGCCCGCCCGCGATGCCCGAGGGCGTCTCGACCGAGCCGGTCGTCGTCAGCGCCGCGGCCGAACGCCATCATCGCGATGGCCGCCAGCCCGTGGGCGCCGCTGGTCGCCGTCGGCGGGCACAAGCAGGTCCTGCTCTACCACACGCAGCAGACACCGCCTGCGTCGGCGTCCTGCCCGTTCCCCGAGGGGACGATCCACGTCCTCAAGTTCAGCCGCAACGGCGCCCTGCTGCTGGCCGGCGGCGGCCGCGGCGGCCAGTCGGGCCTGGCGGTCGTCTGGGACGTGAAGACCGGCAAGCGCGTCTTCGAGATCGGCAAGGAATACGACGCCGTGCTCGCCGCCGACATCAGCCCCGACCACGGCCAGGTCGCCCTCGGCGGCCCGAGCAAGATCGTCCGCGTCTACAGCACGGCCGACGGCCAGCTCGTCGTTCGAGATCGAAGAAGCACACCGAGTGGATCACCGCCATCGAGTTCAGCCCCGACGGCGTCCTGCTCGCCACCGGCGACCGCAACAACGGCCTGGTCGTCTGGGAGGCCGCAGACCGGCCGCGAGTTCTTCGACCTCCGCGGCCACACCGCGGCGATCACCGACATCTCCTGGCGGCTCGACTCGAACGTGCGTCGCCTCGTGCGAGCGAGGACGGCACGGTCCGGCTCTGGGAGATGGAGAACGGCAACCAGATCAAGAGCTGGGGCGCCCACGGCGGCGGCGTCGCCTCGGTCCGGTTCGCCAAGGACGGCCGGCTCGTCACCACCGGCCGCGACCGCGTCGCCCGGCTCTGGGACCAGAACGGCGGCAAGCAGCGCGACTTCGAGGCGTTCGCCGACCTGGCCCTCGACGCCGTCTTCACCCACGACGACGCCGCGGTCATCGCCGGCGACTGGTCGGGCGAGGTCCGCGTCTGCGACGCCAAGGACGGCAAGCGGCTCGGCAACCTCGCCGCCAACCCCGCCCCGATCGCCGTCCGCCTCGAGCAGGCCAAGGCCGCCCTGCCCGCCGCCCAGGCCGCGGCCGAGGCCGCGAAGAAGGAGCTCATCCCGCTCCAGGCCGCCATCGCGGCCAAGACCGAGGCCGCCGCCAAGGCCACCAGGCGCCTTCGCCGCCGCGCAGGCCGTCGCCGAACCAGAAGGCGGGCGAGGCCGCGGCGATCGAGAAGACGCTTGCCGACAAGACGAACGCCGAGGACGCAGCCGCCGGCGAACCTTGACGAAGGCCCGCGAGGCCGCCAAGGCCGCGGCCGACGCCAGGCTCGCCGCCGAGAAGAAGGCCGCCGAGGCGATCGTCGCCGAGAAGGCCGCGGCCGAGGCCCTCGCCGCTCGCCAAGCCCGCGATCGACAAGGCCCTCGCCGACAAGGCGACGGCCGACGCCCAGTTGAAGGCCGCGGCCGACGCCGTCGCCAACGCCCCGACCAAGGCCGCCGCCGACGTCGGCCGCCGCGAACCTCGCCGCGCTCACGCTCCAGTCGATCGAGCGGACCACGGCCATCGCCGCCGCCGCCCGCGGCCGGATCGAGCGTCAGGCCGCCTGGGAGGCCGCCGCCGCCGCCAAGGCCGCCGCGCCGAAGGCGGTCGAGCTGGCCGTCGTCGCAGGTCAAGGGCACGACCGACGCCCTCGCCCCGCTCGAAGCCGCCCTCGCCAAGGCCAAGGCCGAGAAGGACGCCATGGCGAAGCCCGTCGCCGACGCCAAGGCCGCCGCCCTCGCCGCGACGAACACCGCCAACGCCCAGAAGGCCGCCCTCGACGCCGCGAACGCCGCCAAGGCCGCCGCCGACAAGGCCCTCGCCGACAAGTCGGCCGCGATCGCCCCGATCCTGGCCAGGGCCGAGTCGCTCCGCATCGAGGCCGAGGCCCTCGCCGCCGAGAAGAAGGCCGCCGAGCCGACCAAGTCGGTGATGAACGGGAAGTAAGAAAGACGATCAACCGCCGATGACGCAGATGGCCGCCGATGAAGAGACGGAGATAATTGTTATCTCTCTCCATCTGCGGCCATCTGCGTCATCTGCGGTTGATCGTCTCGAATTCCTCACTCGATCCAGCAGCACGCTCGCGTTGAACCCGAGCGGCAACTCGGGATGCTCCGCGGTGGTGACGTACCAGCGGACGATGTCGAGGTGCCCCGAGCGCGTCGGCATCACGACGCCGAGCCACGGGGTCGAGCCCTGGACTCGGGCGTTGGTGACGCCGCCATAGGGCGCGAACTGGCCGTAGCCGCTCGGGCCGTCGGCCCAGTAGTTCTCGACCTTCGTCGCGCTCGCGCCCGCGGCGAGCCGTTCGAAGAGGACGTCGTGGTAGAACGCCGCCGGCTCGAGGAACGTGACCTGGGCGACGAGGGCACCTCGCGTCGTCGCGATCGACCGCGCGGCCGACGCCGCCACGATGGCTCCCGGCACTGTGGCCGATCAGGTGGATCCGGCCCGGCTCCAGGCCGACCCGCAGGAGGGCGTCGGCCAGGAGTCGGCCCTGGGCGATGGCGGCCTCGATGTTGGTGCTCACGCGCAGGCCGACGCAGGTCGCGGCGTTCCAGTTCCAGTCGAGCACGTTGAAGCGAAACGCCGCCGGGGCGGCGGCCGAGTGCCTCGGCGAGCCGCTGGGCCATCTCGAAATGGACGGTCCGCGGCATCGGGTTGTAGCCGTGGATGAAGACGACCGTGGGACGCGCCGGGTCGATCGGGCCGGCAGCCGGCCGTCCGGTTGATCAGGACGCCTTCCGAGAGGTCTCCGCCGCAGCGGATGAGGTCAGCCCTGTCCCCAAGGAAGCCGAGCGAGGTCGCGGCGAGGAGCAGCGCGGCGAGGCTGGTCATCGGTCGTCCCTGAAGCGAAGTCGGGGGATGCTGGTCAGCGAGAGGGCTGCCGGCGGAGTCCGGAACGGCCCACTTCCCCTATCGTCCAAGGGACGGCGAATCTTCAGCACTTCCCGACGGCCCCGGCGAGTTGTTCCCGAAGCCGCAGCAGCGCCAGGTCTTTCTTCTTCGCCTCGACCATGAGGTCTAAAGGCACGTCGGGGGCGTGCCGGAGGAAGGCCTGCACGTCGCCGGGGTCGATGTAGTCGGCGTGATGGCCAATTCGGCCACCCGGCACCTGGCTGCTGATGTGGACCTTCGGGACGCCGTCCGCGGGCCGCCATGTCGCGAAACAACGGGCGACCAGGCGGGAGTGATCGGCATCGTCGGACGGCCGGATCGTGTGGTGGAACCAGTCGAAGACGACGGGCAAGCCGGTGCTCTCGGACAGGCTGAGGACTTCCCCCGTCGAATAGACGGTGTCATCGTTCTCGATCACGAGCCGGCGCCGGACCCGCTCGGACAGCCGCACCGCGGCGCCTTCGAAACGTCGCAGGGACGCCGCACGGTCGTCGTAGGCTCCGCCGACGTGGAGCACGATCTTACCCGTCGAATCGTCCTGCACCGCGTCGATCAGGCGCGCCGCGGCCTCGAGCTCGGCGATCGACGCGGCGACGACCGCGGGATTGGGCGAGTTCAGCACGGTGTACTGCCCGGGGTGCATCGAGACGCGAAGCCGGCCGAGCCTGGCCACCTCGCGGAGACGCCCGAGCGGCTCGGCGAACTCGTCCCACCATGCCAATGTGTTCTTCGGCGTGCGACGCGAACGGGACGACCTGGCTGCTCATCCGGTAGAGGCGGACGTCGTGGGCGACGTTGAACGCGAACACGCGCTCGAGGTCGGCGAGGTTGGCCGCGATCAGCTCGCGAAGCCGGTCCGGCGTCGCGTTGGCGAGCCGGCAGGTCCGGGCGGTGCTGGCGTCGATGGTGAAATTCGTCGCGACGTAGCCGAGGTGGCGGATCATCCGGAGATTGTAGGCGCGGCGGCCAGGCTCGCCCTGTCTCGCGAAAATCGCACTTATTCGAGGTGGCCAGGCGCGGACCTGACCGCGCGATCCCAGGCGAGGAAAGCCACGGCGCCGGCGGCCAGGGTGCCGAGGCCGATGAGGAGCGTCGCGCGCGAGGTGGTGGCGAAGATCCAGGTCCAGCCGAGCAGCGCGACCAGGGCCGGCAGCGGGGAAGAGGGGCATGCGGAACGGCATCTGCGCTGAGAGCTTCGGGCGCGTGCGGACGTAGAAGACCGTCGCGATCTGGGCGACGAACTGGACGAGGATGCGGGTCGTGAGCAGGGCCTCGATGACGGTCTGGAGGTCGGCCAGGCACGCGACGACCGTCACGGCGCCCGAGCACGAGGAGCGACCGGTGGGGGAAGTCGCCCGTCGGGTGGGTCGCGGCCAGGCCGCGGAAGAAGTGGCCGGAACGGGCCGCGGCGTAGGGGATTCGGCTGTAGCCCAGCAGCGCCGCGAAGCATGCGGCGAGGGCCGTCCACATGACCATCAGGCGTGAGCAGCGCCGCGGCCGACGGGCCGTTGAGCCGCTCCATGAGGTCGCTGACGACCCGCGTCGAAACCATGGCCTCGCCGCCAGGGCATGGCGCCGAGCACGCCGACGTTCATCGCGAGGTAGATCGCGGCGACCCCCACGATCGCGATCAGGATCGATCGCGGGATCGTCCGCGCGGGGTCTTCGACCTCGTCGCCGAGGTAGCAGATCTGGTAGTAGCCGAAATACGCATACATCGCCAGGCCGAGCACACGGCCCCAGCCGACCAGGTGATCGGCCTCGAACCGCCAGGCGTCGGGCGGGACGTCGAGGGCCAGGGCGGCGTCGAAGTGGGCCCACGACGCGGCGATCGTCCAGGCCACCGTGCCGAGCATCCCGAGCCAGAGGATGACCATCAGCCGCCCCGCGGCGTCGATCCGTCGATACGCGAGAGCGACCAGCCCGGCCATCGTCGCCGCTCCGACGAGCTGCCCGCGCGTGACGATCCATCGCAATCCCGCGCCGACGGGCATGCTCCACACGGCGACATCGAGCCCCGGCCAGATCCAGCCGGCATAGGCGGCGAACCCGAGCATGCCGCTGGCCATCTCGAGCGGGCCGCTGACGAGGAACTGCCAGACGAAGAGGAACTTCAGGGCCCTGCCGACCCGGGACTCGCCGTAGACGGCGTCGAAGAAGTGGTACGTCCCGCCCGAACCGGGGAAGGCGGCGGCGAGCTCGCTCCAGACGAGGCCGTCGCACGCGGCCACGACCAGGCCCAGCACCCAGCCGAGCGTGCCCTGCGGGCCGCCCATGGTGGCGATCATCAGGGGGATGGTCAGGAACGGGCCGACCCCGACCATCATCGACATGTTGAGGCTGACCGCGTGCAGCGGCGTCAATCGGCGGCGGAGCATGGCGTCCCGGATGCGGTCGCGGGGAGGGGCGACGTGCATCGTCGCCGACGCGGACGCCGGACGCAAACGGGTCGGCCACTCAACGGACCGAACTCACCAACCGACGCGATGCGCGGCGTACGCGGTGACTCCGCGGGCCGACGTATGCACCTTGCTCTCCTCGCGTCCGAAGACGGCCGCCTCGAAGAACGAGTAAGGGCAGAGCTCTCGGAAGCACATCCGGACCTGAGCCGTGTTATCGGGGAGCAGGCGGACCTCGATCACCTCGGTCTCGACCCATTCGGTCCGCTGGGTCCCGTCGAGGCAGATCCAGATCGTCGACCGCCGCGGCGGCGCGATCTCGGCGATGACCTTCGCGCCGCCGTTGCTGATGTCGACGAGCGTCGCGGCGGACTTGCGGTACGCCGGGCCCTCCCACCAGCCGAGCCAGGCCTCGTTCTCGACGGGTGCATAGCGCTTGTGGCGTCGGAGGTTCTCCGGCGACGGGACCGCGGCGATTCGGCCGGGCCCGATGGCTGAGCGTTCGACTCATGACGGCTGGTCCCCAGGAGGCCTCCCGATCGGCGGGAGCCGGCCCGACGTCGGGCCGAATCGCGGGACGCCGCCCGGCGTCCCCCTGGGGAAACCCTTGGTCACGTCGGCGACCTTGTCAAACATTCCATCGTCCGGCGTCGTCGCCGGGCATCAGACCCGCGTCAGGACGAGCGAGGCGTTCTGGCCGCCGAATCCGAAGCTGTTGGAGATCGCGACGTGGAGCGGGGCCTCGCGCGCCGTGTTGGGCACGTAGTCGAGGTCGCAGGCCGGGTCGGGCGTCTCCTGGTTGATCGTCGGCGGGACGAAGCCCGTGTCGATCGAGATGGCCGTCGCCGCCGCCTCGAGCGCCCCGAGGCGCCGATCAGGTGGCCGACCATCGACTTCTGCGAGCTCATCGGGATCGACCTGGCCCGGTTGCCGAAGACTCGCTTGACGGCGACGGTCTCCATCAGGTCGTTGAGCCGGGTCGAGGTGCCGTGGGCGTTGATGTAGTCGACGTCGGCCGCGTCGCGCTTGGCCTCGCGGAGCGCCGCGGTCATCGACAGGGCGGCGCCCTTGCCCTCGGGCTCGGGCCGGGTCAGGCCGAAGGCGTCGAACGACGAGCCGTAGCCGGCGACCTCGGCGAACACCTTCGCCCGCCGCCGCCGCGCGTGCTGGAGGCTCTCCAGGATCAGCACCGCCGCCCCCTCGCCCAGCACGAACCCGTCGCGCTCGCCGTCGAACGGCCGCGAGACCTCGGCCGGCGGGCGGAGCGACGAACTGACCGCCTTCATCGCCTCGTACGCGACGACCAGGAGCGGGTCGAGCCGGCTGTCGCAGCCGCCGGCGATCATCACGTCGGCGTCGCCGCGGGCGATCAGCCGGAACGCCTCGCCCACGGCCTGGGTCCCCGCCGCGCAGGCCGTGACGATCGTGTTGTTCGGCCCCATCGCGTGGTGGAGGATCGACAGGTGCGCCGCGGCCATGTTCGGCAGGTGCTTGAGCAGCCAGAGCGGGTCCATCGTGCCGGCCCGGGCGCGGGAGAACCGCCCGAGGCTGAAGCCGTCGGTGCCGATTCCCTGGGCGATCGGGTCGACCAGCTCGCGGATGTCGACCGGCGTGATCCCCGTCCCCATGCAGACGCCCACCCTGGCCGGATCGAGCCGGTTCAGATCGAGCCCGGAATCCTCGACGGCCAGCGCCCCGCGCCGACGGCGAAGCCGACCGCCCGGCTCATCGTCTTGGCGTTCTTCTTGTGCTCGCCCAGGTAGGGGCCTACGTCGAACCCCTTGACCTCGCCGGCGATCTTGATGGACGAGCCCGAGGTGTCGAAGCACTCGATCGGGCTCACGCCCGACCGGCCCTCGGCGATCGCCTCCGCGAAGGCCCGTCGCCCGATCCCGTTCGGCGACACCACCCCGATCCCCGTGATCACGACACGACGCATCCGAACCCCCGCCTCGGTGGCACGACCCAAGGTGCGTATCAGGACGGTCGGCGGCTCTCAGAGACGACAACTGCGCCCTAGAACCTCGCCTTGTTCACTATCTTAACATATGGCCTGCGGGTTTCAAACCGTTTGGGTGGTCTGGATAATATGGTCGAACCTTGTTGATTTCTCAAAACCTTCGCAACAGTTGCGTCATTCCCGGCTGCGTCTTCGGCGGGCGTCTGACAAGCGACGATAGGACGGCAAACGCGATGCCGCAAGTAAGGCAGCGAGAATGGGGGGATGGGGAGATCATGCATGCGGCCGGATGGTAGGCTCGCCGCCGGCCCCGCCCCGGGGCCGGTCCCGCCGATCCGCAAATGGAGGACCGGCACTGGGGATCGCTCCGCACCGACCGTCGCCGGACGGTCCGGCCGCCCTGCTCGACGTCCCGCACGGGACGGAACGAAGGCGAACGGAAGGCGTACGCTCGGGTTCGGTCAGGCGCCCGCGATTGGGTCCGCCCCTCGCCGGGGGCCCCTCGCTGGACCCAGGATCCGTCCGGTCGCGAACGTGACGGCCGGCGGGACGTTCTGATAAAGTGTGGAGACGCCGCCGAGCGAGGCCGTGCCCGTCGGCACGAGAGGGCGGCGGAGGGGAGCGAAGTCCGATGCCGCTTGCGCTGGCCGAGCGTTCGAAGTTGATTAGCCCGTCGGCCACCCTGGCGATGGCCTCGGAGGCGAAACGGCTCAAGGGCGAGGGGGTCGACGTCCTCGACTTCGCCCTGGGCGAGCCCGACTTCAAGACGCCGGAGAACGTCCAGGAGGCGGCCTTCCGGGCCATCCGGTCGGGCCAGACGCACTACACGCCGCCGGCCGGCATTCCCGAGCTGCGGCAGGCCGTCGCCGACCACTACACGAGGAAGCAAGGCCTGCCGACCCAGGCCGCGCAGGTCGTCATCTCCAACGGCGCCAAGCATTCGCTGCACAACGCCCTGATGGCCGTCACCGGCCCGGGCGACGAGGTGATCATCCCGGCCCCCTACTGGGTCAGCTACGCCGACCTGGTGAAGCTCACCGGCGCGACGCCCGTCATCGTCGCGACGACCGAGGCCGACGGATTCAAGCTCTCGCCCGAGGCCTTTCGGGCCGCGGTCACGCCGCGGACGAAGCTCCTGATGATCAACAGCCCCTCGAACCCGACGGGCGTCGTCTACGACCGCCGCGAGCTCGAGGCGCTGGCCGACGCCGTGCTCGAGACGCCCTGCGGCGTCATCTCCGACGAGATCTACGAGCAGCTCGTCTATGGCGACGCCCGGCCGACCTGCTTCGCGACGCTCCGGCCGGGCCTGGCCGAGCGGACGATCACGATCTCGGGCGTCAGCAAGACCTACGCGATGACCGGCTGGCGGATCGGCTGGGCCGTGGCGCGCGCCGGCGGTGGCCAAGTTCATGGGCGACCTCCAGAGCCAGGAGACGAGCAACCCGTGCTCGGTCAGCCAGTACGCGGCCGCTCGAGGCGGTCGTCGGCCCGCAGGACTCGGTCGCGGCGATGCTCGCCGAATTCTCCCGCCGCCGCGACTACGTCCTCGACCGGATCGCCGGGCTGCCGGACGTGACCTGCGTCTCGCCCGGCGGCGCGTTCTACGCCTGGATGAATATCAGCAGGCACTTCGGCCGGACGCTCGGCGGCAAGCTCATCGCCGACTCGACCGACTTCTGCCTGACGGCGCTGGCCAGGGCCCATGTGGCCCTGGTGATGGGCTCGGCGTTCGGGACCGAGGGCTATGCGCGGCTCTCGTTCGCGACCGACATGACGACGCTGGAGCGGGGGTTCGACGCCCTGGAAGTCTTCCTCCGGGGCTGAGCGCGCGGCCGCACGCCTCGTGTCGCTTGTCCCAAACGGACTCCGACGGTCGTAGAGGCGAGAGAGACCAATCCCCCTTCCTCTTGGCCCGGCGAGCGGATTTCTTGCTTGCCGGGCTTGGCAATGGGGGTAAGATTAATAAAAGGCGTCGCCTCCGGTCGACGGCGGTCCTCTCTCACACTCCGCCCGCGCGCCTTCGGCCGGACTTCGCCCCGGGTCAGGAGGTAACGTCGTGCCGCTCCGCGAGATCGACCGCGACCTGATCGACCGCTGCCTCCGCCACGAGCCGGGGGCCTGGACCGATTTCGTGGACCGGTATATGGGGTTGATCTACCATGCGATCAACCACGTGGCCCACGCGAGGAGCCTCGTCCTCTCGACGGCCGACATCGAGGACGTGGCGGCCGAGATCTTCCTGGCCATCGTCGACGACAACTACGACATCCTCCGCCGGTTCAAGGGCCAGAGCTCGCTGCCGACCTACCTGACGGTCATCGCGCGGCGGATCTGCGTCAAGGAGGTCGTCAAGCGGTTCCGCGAGGCCGAGCTGGGCCACTCCCGGGCCCATCGCCAGGCCGTCTCGCGCGACAGCTCCGACGAGGCCGAGCCGATCCTGGCGGCCGAGGAGGTCGAGCGGATGCTCGCCGACCTGCCCGAGCGCGAGGCGAACGTCGTCCGGCTCTATCACCTCAAGTTCTTGAACTACCGGCAGATCGGCAAGCAGCTCGGCATCCCCGAGAACTCGGTGGGACCGATCCTCGCCAAGGCGCGGCAGGCGCTCCGGCGGACAGCCGAGCAGAGGGCCTGAGGTCCCGCGGCCCAACCCGCGCACCAAGGCATGGCCACCCGACGCTGCGAAGAGGCATCTTCATGGTCGTGCGCAGCAAGCGCGGCACACTCCTCGTGCAGTCGGCACTGCTCTTCGCTGCGGCGGTCGTGATCGGTTGGGTCGTGGAAGAGTTCAAGTTGATCGGGATGACCCGGCTCAGCGGCCGCGCGGCGGTGCCGGTGGCCTGGCTGTTCTTCGCCGTGCTCGGGCTGGTCGTCGCCGTGACGCTCGCCTGGGACCACTGGCGACACCGGATCACATTCGAGGACGATCGCTTTCGGATCGACGACGCCCAGGGGACGACCTGGGTCCGTTACGACGAGATCGCCGAGGTGAGGCGGCTCCGGGGCTACGGGGTCGGGCTCCGGCTCACGCCGGACGCTCGCTGGCTCTCGACCTTTCAGGGTCGGGCCTCCGGGCGGGCGAAGAAGGAGCGGATCTCCGCTCTCGGGATCGGGACCTACGGATGCGAGGTGACCGTCCCGACCAAGGCTCTGGACATCGGCGTCGATCGGTTCGTCGAGGAGCTGCGGGCAAGGATTCCCGAAGCCCGCGGCGCCGACCCGGCCTGATCCCGTCCGAGGGCCGCACCTACTGATCGACGGCCCTCGGCAGCGCCGGCCGGACGGGGCGAATCGGTGCCGCGTCCGAATCCGACCTGTCGGAGCCCGACAGGTCGGCCGTGAGCGCCACGGGATCGGCCGGCGCGCGGGCCGAGTCGTCGACGCCGAATGGCTCGGGTGCGCCCAGGCGGACGCCCGAGTCGCGACTGCTCGGGCGCCCCGGCTGGTCCGGGTCCGCGGGGCGGCGGGGTCGGCCTGGCGCGCCGACGACGGGGCCTGGCGGGGGGCGAGCTCGGCCAGGTTCACGCGGCCGGTCCCACGGATCTCGGGCTCCGCGAATCGCGTCTGTCGAACCTCGTCGCTGTAGGCGTCGAGCAACTTCGGCGTGCCGAGGGCGACGTCGAGCGTCAGTTTCTCGGGCACCCAGTCGAGCTTGAACCGAGACGGGAGCGTCACCGTCTCGTTGCCTGCCGCCTGGACCTTCGTGAACTCGGTGACGACGGCCGAGGCCAGGAGGGTCTTGTCTCGGCCCTGTCCCTGGTAGAGCCGGTGCTCCTTGATCCGCCCGGACGTGTCGAGGATCGTCTCCTTGGTCAGCGTCTCGCCGCTGGCGCCCTTGCGGGTTGAGACGAGCTTGACCGCGCCGGGGTGTCGGCCCCCTTCGAGGTCATCTGGCGGGCCTCCTCGCGGCTGATCGTGCGGAGGCCCATCGCCTCGACGATCCAGTCGGGCTGGAACGCGGCCGAGAGCGGCGAGCGGTCGATCTCGTCATACGAGCAGACGTAGACGTTGTTGTCCTTCTTGCTCTGGGCCCAGAACCAGAATTCCTTGTCGTTCGAGCCGAGGTCGGCGATCTGGCCCTTGGCCATGTGCTCGATCGTGAGCTTGAAGTTCCGCGGCCGCTCGAGCGCCATGCGGCCGTCGGCGCTGCCGTTCATGCCCGGCGAGCTGACGGTGATCCGCGGCCGGGCCTCGAGGACCTGGACGCGGGCGGCGTTGAGGTTGTGCCGCTCGATGGCCTCGGTGGCCGTGAGCGAGACGCCCGGCACCGGCGGGGCCGGCTTGGCCGAGAGCCCGCTCGCGCCGCCGGCGTGGCAGCCGGGCAGCAGCGCGACCACCCCGAGGGCCAGGGCGAGGACGGCAGGGCGTGACCGCATGTCGCAGACCTCCCCGACTCCGCCCCCTCTCGGGGCGGCCGCCGGCGCGTGACTCGGGCGGGACCGGGCGGCGATGCGGGCGCGGGGGTGGGTCCGAAAGACGGGCGGCCGGACCCTAGCAAAATCCCCCATCGCCGACAAGCCGACCCTCCCATGGGCGCGTACGCCATCGCCTGAAGCATTGGCCCGAACTTGCCCCGGGTCAAACCCCGGACGTCCTTCCGAGGCGAGCGATCGCGCCGGTTGCGACGGTCGGGCTGGTCCTGTCATCCGCGGGACTCCCGGCCTCATCCACGGAGAACCCCCCCGATCGAGCGCCGATCCGGCGCGGGTCGATCCGAGATGTAACTTGTCTTAATTATTGAGGTTGTGCTGAAAGGCGAGTCTGCCCGCGGCCCGGGAATTGGGTTCGTTTCGTACGGGGATTGGGTTCGTTTCGCAGCGGTCTCGGGTTCGGTCCGCGCCCCGGCGACCAACCCGGGACCCGAGATCCGGGCGCGGGCCCTCCGGTCCGCACGCGGCGTCGATTCCCGTTCCTGCCGCCTTGCCGGGCGGATAAGATGGCTCGCGTGGATGAGTCGCCCCGACCCGGCGCCCTGCGCCTGGAGCCATGCCTTGGACGCCGCCAAAGGCCTGCCGAAGATCCTGATCGCCGACGACAACCCGCAGAACGTCGAGCTGCTCGAGGCCTACCTCGCCGACGTCGAGTGCGAGACCGAGGTCGCCGTCGACGGCGAGGACACGCTCCGCAAGGTCGAGTCGTTCGCGCCCGACCTGATCCTGCTCGACGTCATGATGCCGCGGCTCTCGGGGTTCGAGGTCTGCAGGAAGCTCCGCGGCGACGAGAAGACCCGCGACGTGATGATCCTGATGGTCACGGCCCTGAACGAGACGGCCGACTACGATCGCGGCGTCCAGGCCGGCACGGACGACTTCCTCTCGAAGCCCGTCAACAAGGTCGAGCTGCTCTGCCGCGTCCGCAGCCTGCTCCGGGTCCGCCACCTCAAGAACCAGCTCGAGCGCACGCTCGCCTACCTCGCCGAGTTCGAGTCGGCCAGCCGCGACGTGGCCGCTCGATGAGCCTCGCATCGACCATGTCCCTCCCCCGCGTCGTCATCCGCCGCCGCTCGGCACGGCCGTTCTTCGCCCGCCACCCCTGGGTCTTCGTCACCTCCGATCGACCGCGTCGAGGGCGACCCCGGCCCGGGCGACGAGGTGGAGGTCGTCGAGCTTCGAGGGCCAGTTCGATCGGCCGCGGCCTCTTCAATCCCCACAGCGCGATCCGCGTCCGGCTCTACCGCTGGGACGGCGGACCGATCGACGACGAGTTCCTCACGCGGACGATCCGGCGGGCGGCCGTCTGGCGCGTCCGAAGGATTGGGACTCGACGGGCCCGAAGTCGGCGCCCGGCTCGTCTTCAGCGAGGCCGACGGGCTCTCGGGATTGACCGTCGACCGCTTCGGCCGCCGGCTCGTCGCCCAGTTCACGGGGCTCGGGCCTCTATCGCCGGCGCGAGGCGATCCTCGACGTGCTGGCGAGCCTCCCCGACGTCGACGGCATCACCGTCCGCGGCGACCGTTCGACGGCCGAGGCCGAGGGACTCCGCGTCGAGGAGGGGACCGCCCGAGGCACCGCTCCCGGAGGGGCCGACCCGGATCGTCGAGCACGGCGTCACTTACGAGGTCGACCTCGCCGCCGGGCACAAGACGGGCTTCTATCTCGACCAGCGCGACAACCGGCGGGCCGTGGCCGCATTACGCGCCAGGGCCGGAGCGTGCTCGATCTGTATTGCTACTCCGGCGGGTTCGCACTCAACGCGCTGAAGGCCGGAGCGCGCCGACGTGCTCGGCATCGACTCGTCGGGCCCGGCCGTCGCACTGGCGCGGCGCAATGCGGAGCTCAACGGGCTGTCGGCCGCGCGGTTCGAGGCGGGCGACGTCCCCGAGACGATCGAGCGGCTCCGCTCCGACGGACGGCGGTTCGGCCTGGTCGTCTGCGACCCGCCCAAGTTCGCCCGGCATCCGAAGGGGATCGAGAAGGCGCTGCGGGCCTATCTCAGCCTGAATCTGGCGGCCGTGAGCCTGCTCGAGCCCGACGGCGTGCTGGCGACGTGCTCGTGCTCGGGGCTGGTCGATCGCGCACTGTTCGCCGACCTGATCGGCCAGGTCGCCGACCGTTCGGGCCGCGATATCCAGATCCTCGACCAGCGCGGGCAGGCGGCCGACCATCCGGTGTCGGCCTCCTGCCTCGAGAGCGATTATCTGAAGTGCTTCGTCTGCCGGGTGGCCTGACGGGCGCCGTCAGTTGGCGAGGCCCCGCGATGCCGGCCGACTCCCGGTCTCGAAGCCGGCCGTGCGCGGTTGCGGCTCGGCCCACGGACCGGGTTTGACGTCGCCCGGTAGACTCGCCGGCGCCGCGCTGATCAGGGCCGCGAGCGTGGCGATCGGCCGCTCGACCGGCCGGCCGTGCGAATCGGTCGTGATCACGAGCGGCTGCCGATCCGGCGGGAAGGCGAAGGTCATCGACCGCGGGCCGTCGCCCATGCTGAGCTCGGCCGCCCCGTCGCGCTTGATGACGAGCGACGACTGCATCACCCGCGACGGGTCGTAGAGCCGGACCGACGTCATGCCCTCGATCGACGCGTCGAGCTGGAGGCGGAGCGTGCCGCGGTCGTAGAAGGCCAGGCTCGACGTGTCTTCCGACGGCACGCCCATCTCGATCTGGTCGTTGCCGTGCCGGTCGAGGATCTTCAGGGCCGGCAGGCCGCGGTGATCGACCCCGAACGAGCCGCGGACCCGGCCCTCGGCGTCGCGGATCACCAGCTTCTGCGCCTCGAGCGTCCGGCCCGCGCGGTCGCGCCCGAAGATCGGCGCGACCCCCACGGCGAGCAGGGCCACGGCCAGGCCGACCGCGATCCATCGGAGCATGCGGTTCTCGCGCTCGAGCCCGTCGAGCCGCGCGCTCACCGCCTCGATTGTAGGCATGGTCATCCTCCCGCCCTCCTGGCAGAGCGTCTCCGTCCCTAGCCGAGCCGCCGCCCCCCGACCCCCTCGGGAGGACCAGCCTGCGTCGCCAGAACGAAGGAATTCGTTGGAATCATAGAGGCACGTTCGCCCGGAGGCGATACAAAATTGCGACTGATCGGGAAATTTTCCGCCGGCGACCTCGATTGACCGGTCCTTCGAAGCGCCGCATGATGGCGACCGACACCGCACGCGGGGACGCCTATGAAAGCTCTGATCCTGTTGGCTCTTCTGGCGGATGCCGACCCCGCCGCGCCCCCGGCGAGCAAATGCTTTGCGATCCGCATCGTCGACAAGGCGACCGGCCGCGGCGTCCCGCTCGTCGAGCTCACGACGACCGACGCTTCGCGCTTCGTCACGGACAACGGCGGCCTGGTCGCGTTCGACGAGCCGGGGCTGATGGGCACGGACGTCTATTTCTCGATCAGGTCGCACGGCTACGAGGTGGCCGCCGACGGCTTCGGCAACCGGGGCGTCCGGCTCCGCCCCGTCCCCGGCGGCGAGGCCACGGTCCCGATCAAACGCATCAACGTCGCCGAGCGGCTCTACCGGGTCACCGGCGGCGGGCTGTATCGCGACAGCCTGCTGCTGGGCCGGCCCACGCCGCTCCGCCACCCCGCGATCAACGGCCTCGTCGTGGGCCAGGACAGCGTCGTCAACGGCCTCTGCAACGGCACGCTCTACTGGTTCTGGGGCGACACGAACCGGCCGGCCTATCCGCTGGGCAACTTCCACGTCCCCGGCGCGATCTCGAAGCTCCGCTCCCAGGGCGGACTCGACCCCGACGTCGGCGTCGACCTCGATTACTTCCTCGACGCCGACGGCTTCGCCCGCCCGACCGCAAAGCTGCCCGGCGAGGGGCCGACGTGGATCTTCGGCGTCGTCGTCCTGCCCGGGCCGGACGGCCGGGAGCGGATGCTCGGCTCGTACGTCAAGGTGCGGGACTTCCTCACCGTCTACGAGCACGGGGCCGTCGAGTTCGACGAGGCGAAGCGGGTCTGGGTGAAGAAGGTGACCTGGCCCGAGGGCGCGCCGGCCTATCCCGGTGGGCAGCCGACGGTCGTGGACGGGCCCGGCGGCCGCTGGGTCGGTCTTCGCGATGGATTTGCCCAACCTGCGGGTCCGCGCCGACGTCGACTCGTATCTCGACTTAACAGAATACGAGGCGTACACCCCGCTCAAACCCGGCTCTACCACACAGCGTCCCGAGGTCGAGCGCGACTCCAACGGCCGCGTCGTGCTGGGCTGGAAGCGAAACGCGCCGCCGATGACCGCCGACGTCCAGACCCGTTTGCTCGGCTCGGGCTCGCTCCGTGCCTGGCGAGGAGACGATCGTCCTCCGCGACGTCGAGACAGGCCGACCCATCCGTCCGCACGGGTCGAGCCTGATGTGGAACGCCTATCGCTCGGCCTGGTCGCTGGTCGTCCTGGAGGCCGGCGGCTCGTCCTCGTATCTCGGCGAGGTCTGGTACGCCGAGGCCGAGCGGCCGGAGGGCCCGTGGACCTACGCCCGCAAGGTCGTGACGCACGAGAAATACAGCTTCTATAACCCCCGCCTGCACCCGTACTTCGCCAGGGACGGCGGGCGGATGCTCTACTTCGAGGGGACGTATACGCGGACGTTCTCGGGCAACGCGGACCAGACGCCGCGTTACGACTATAATCAGATCATGTACCGGCTCGACCTTTCCGACCCCCGTCTGAACATGCCCCGTCCGATCGTCGGCCTCGGACTCCCGGTCGACGATTTACTGGCCGCGATCCGACCGGGACCGGACCTCCTGCCGGTGGTCGTCGACGCGTCCGGGCGGCTTTCGATCGCCCGTGCGCCGGGCCCTGAGACGCGGTTCTACGTGGTGGCCGACGACGTCAAGGGCTACGAGGCGACGTCGCCGCTGCGTGAGTACGAGGGCCTCGACGGGAAGCCCTACTATTCGGCCGTTCGAATCCCGGCCAGGGTCGGCATGAAGCCGACCGGACGAACACTCGGCCGAGTCTGGCCCGATCGTTCGAGGAAACCCCGCTGAGGCGGCGAGGACGGAGCCGCGATGCCCCGACGGACCGACCCACGCCGCGAAATCGTGCTGTTCGCCGCCGCGCTCGCCGCGCTCGTCGTGATCTTCTTCCACGAGTCTATGCTGGGCGGCAAGGTCCTCAGCCCGGCCGACGTGCTGTTCGTCACCGCGAGCTTCCGCGAGGTGAAGGGGCCGGAATACGAGCCGCACAACCGGCTGCTGATGGACCCCGTCCTCCAGTTCCAGCCCTGGCTCGAGTTCAACCGTCGCGAGATCCGCGCGGGTCGCCTGCCGCTCTGGAACCCTTACGCCGGCTGCGGTGCGCCGCACCTGGCGAACGGTCAGAGCGCGGTGTTCGACCCGTTCCACGCGATCGCGTACCTCGGGCGGCTGCCCGACGCCTATGCCTTCATGGCCGCCGCGCGGTTGTGGCTTGCGGGAGTCGGCATGTTCCTGCTGGCTCGCCACTGCGGGCTTGGCCGGTGGGGCCGGTGGTTCGCGGGGCTCGTCTATCCGTTCAGCGGCTTCCTCGTCGTCTGGCTGCTCTACCCGGTGACGAACGTCGCTGTCTGGTTTCCGTGGGTGCTGTGGGCGAGCGACCGCGTGCTCGATCGGACGTCGTGGCGCCGGGTCGCGGTCATGGGGCTCGTCGTCGGTCTTACGCTGCTGGGGGGGCACGTTCAGACCTCGGCCCACGTGCTGCTCGCGGCCGGATTGAACGCGCTCTGGCGATGGCGCTCGGTCGCATGGCGCGAGCGATGGGGATGGCTCGCGGGGATCGGATTGGGGATCGGCGTCGCCGCGGTCGAGATCATCCCCCTGGGCGAGTACCTGACGAAGAGCCCCGTGTGGACAGACCGAGCGGCCGAGCGGAAGTCGCCGCTGGCGATCGGTCGCCCGCGCGTGCTGGACATGGTTTGCGAGGCGCTGCCGTACGCCTTCGGCAGCCAGCGGCGCGGGCATCCAAACCTCGCGCGCGGACTCGGCGTCCACAATCTCAACGAGTCGGCCGGCGGCTTCGCCGGGCTCGCCACGCTGCTCTGGCTGGCGCCGCTGGCCTGGTCGGCAAGGCGCCGATCGCGCGTCGTGTGGCTGTTCGCGATCACGCTGATCGGCCTGCTCGCGTCGTATCGCTGGCCGCCGGTCGACAACGTCCTCCGCGCGATCCCGATCCTCAACGTCACCGACAATCGACGGCTCTCGCTCTGGGTCGCCCTCGGATTGAGCCTCCTCGGAGGGATCGGCCTGGACCGGCTCGGAGCGATTCGCCGGGGCAGGGGCTGGGCGGTTTGGCCGCGATGCTGGATCGGACTCGCGCTGGCCTGCGCGGTCGTCGCCGTGGGTATCGGGCGATTCGAGCCGAAGCTCGCGGCGATGGCCCGGGCGCATTACGACCGCGCGGCGAGGGAGAGCCCCGGGGCCGACCCCGCGGCCTATCGCGCCCGCGCCGATCGGCAGACGCGGGATACGCTACGATTCATTCCTCGCTACTACGGGCTCGCCGCGGCGCACTTGGTCGGCGTCGCGGCCTGGGCTCAACTCGTTCGCCGCCGCGGGGCGTTGCCCGCAGGCCTCGCGCGTGCCGGGCTGCTCGGGCTGGTCCTCGTCGATCTTTTCGGGTTCGGATTCGGGCTCAATCCGGCGATCGATCGCGAGGACGACCGCCCGATGACGGGCCTGGTCGAGCATCTCCGCCGCGTTGCGCCGCCGCCCGCCGCGTGCTCGGGGTGGGCGAGGAGTTTCCGCCCAACCTCGCGATGCGCTACGGCCTGGCTGACGTGCGCAACTACGATTCGGTCGAGCTGGCCGCCTCGGTCGACTCGTTCGCGGCCCTCTACCCGCCGGGAGGTCGCGAGCGGACCAGCCGGCGCACGGTGACCTGGGACGGCGTGATCCGCGCCCGCGAGCGGCTCCGCGAGGCCGGCGTCGCCGCGATCGTCGGCGCGACACCGCCGCCCGAGGGAAGCTTCGCGGTCGTCGAGCGCGTGGGCTCCGTCTGGGTCGCCCGACCGGAGCCGGGTCCGTTCGTCCGGTCGGGAAGCCCCCTGGATGTCGAGCGGCCCGGGCCGGGCGTGATTCGCTATCGGAGCGTCACGAAAGAACAAAATAAAGAGTTTGACTCGAACATGATAGAGATTGCGGAGTCCTCGGATGGCAATTGGACCGACTCTCGCGGGGCGGCGATACCCCAGGGCTCAAGCATCCATGCTCCCGGACCGAGTCCGAATTCGTACGCCGTTGTCGCATATCGGCCCCGCCTTGTTTTCGCGGCGGTCCTGATCTCGGTCGCGTCGCTCTGCGTCGTTTTTTTCGCGGCTCTGAAGGCGGATTCGGCTTGACTCCCCTCGGGCCGTTGCCGTCTACTCGAATTGTGCTGAGTCGGCCTGGATGGAGCCAGGTCACCGGGGTGAATGGAGTCGCCAGTCCCACCCGGACGAATCCGCCGGCGACATCGCGAGGATGAGGCGCTGATGGTGCACTTCACGTGCGATCTCTGCGGCACGGACCTGACCGGCGCGGGCGAGCCGCGCTACGTGGTCAAGATCGAGGTCATGCCCGGGTTCGACCCGAATCAGATCCGCGAGGACGACCTCGACGACGACCCGATGGAGGCCGTCTCCGAGCTGCTCCGAAACGAAGAGCAGCTCGGCGCAGAGGACCTCGCCGCGCAGTCGCCCAAAGGGTTCCGCTTCGACCTCTGCCCCAAGTGCCGCGAGAAGTTCGCCAACGACCCGCTCGGCGCGAGTCGCTGCGTTCGTTCGATTTCAGTCAGAACTGAGACTGTGATCAATTAAAGAATCGTTGAGTCGTCTCCTGGCGATCCTCGCGACGGCCCTGCTTCCGCCCGCCGACGCGGGCCCGGCGGCGGGTGAGAAGGGCGGACTTTCCGAGAGCGAAGTCCGCTGCTGCCGCCTTCAGCCCGGACGGGGGCCAGATCCTTACATCGTCGGACGCCGACGTCTGCCTCTTCGACGCCCGGACCGGGCGCGAACTGCGCCGGCTCGTCGGGCACACGGAGGCGGTCCATGACGTGGCCTTCAGCCCGGACGGCCGGCGGATCGCCACCGGGGCGGGCTCCGAGGGCGACATGGGGGTCCCGGCGGCCGACACGACCGCCCGGCTCTGGGACGTCGCCAGCGGCCGGGAACTCCGACGCGTCTCGCCCGGTCAGGTCTATTCCGTCACCTTCAGCGCCGACGGCCGCCGGCTCCTGACGACGATCCACGCCGGCCCGAGCGAGGCGGTGCTCTGGGACGTGGAGACGGGCCGTCGCCTCGTCGGGGTCAGCATCGCCATCGACCATTTTCGGACGGACGGCTTCCTCCCCTGCCTGGCGCCCGCGACGCTCAGCCCGGACGGACGCGTCCTCCTGGGGCGGATGGCACCGCGGCTCCGTCGTCGACCCGGCGACCGGCAAGGAGGCTCCTCGGGCCTTCGGCCACATCTCCGTCTGGGACACGGAGACCGGCAAGGAGATCCGCCGGATCGAAGGGCACGAGGGCACGATCAACTCCCAGGTCTACAGCCCCGACGGGCGACTCATCCTCACGACCTCCCAGGACGGCACCGCCAGGACGTGGGATGCCGGGACCGGCGAGCCGGTCCGGGTCTTCCGGGGTCATCAGGGTCACGTGATGATGCGCGGTCTTCGGCGCCGGCGCCGACGGCGGTCGTCACCGCGTCGGCCGACGGGACGGTCCGGCTCTGGGACGCGAAGACGGGGCGAGAGCTCCAGCAGTTCCGCCACGGAGGGACGGTGAACCATGCCCTGATCCGCCGCGACGGCCGCCGGATCATCGCCAACTGGGAGACCCGCGACAGAGACGGCAATCGAGGCGAACTTCGCCACCTTGTGGGACGTGCCAGGCCGCCGGGAGGTCCGGCGGTTCGTCCTGGTCTCGCACACGGCCGTCTCCCTCTTCAGCCCGGACGGTCGGCGGGTCCTCACGTCGACGGAGCCCCCCGCGCTCTGGGATGCCGAGACGGGCGACAAGGTCCACTGAGGACGTGTGCGAGAACGGGTCGGAGCGGCCGGGGGAGCCGGCCCTGATCGTCCGCGATCGGTGGCCGGCCCGGGGTGCGAAACGAACCCAATTTCGCCGGCCGTCTTGACGAAACGAAGCCAATTCCGGCCCGCGAAACGAAGCCAATTCCCCGCCCGCCGAAACAAAGCCAATCCCGCTCCGTCCGCCGCGGTTCGGCTCCGTGCGTCTGCGCACCGATTCGAGCCGCACAAGGGCGAACGGAAGGCGGCCGCTCGGGTTCGCTCGGCGCAGGCGCCGGGTCCCGAGACCCGGGGAACCCGGCGCGTCTCACGCGGATTCTCAGTGGACGAGCAGCAGCAGCACGTTCGTCATCACCGAGATAACCAGCAGGACCCCGATGGCCGCGATGATGTTGGTCCGGCTGTTGACGGCCGCGGCCATCTCGACCTTCTCGGCCTCGGTGACGGCCGAGCCGGGCTGCCCGCGTCGTCGGTCGACGTCGCCCTCGGCGAGGCCGGCCAGGGTGTCGGGCTTCTGGCCGGCGATCATCGGGCTGCTCGCCCTGGAGCAGGCACTTCAGGTCGAGGATCAGGTCGTCGGGGTTGCGGTAGCGGTTCTCGCGGTTCTTGGCCATCATCGTCTCGACGACCATCGCCCAGCCCGCTGGAGAGCCTGGTGTTGACGTGGTCGGGCGGGACGAGCGCGACGTTCTTGTCGACGTGCTTCCGCATGACCTCGCTGGGGGTCTCGCCGCCGTAGGGGACCCGGCCGGTGACCATGTGGTAGAGGGTGGCGCCCAGGCTGTAGATGTCGGCGCGGATGTCGACGTCGACCTGGCCGCGGACCTGCTCGGGGCTGATGTAGTAGGGCGTGCCGATCGCCATGCCGGCCTCGGACATCGCCCACTTCTCGTCGGCCGTGAGCCGGGCCAGGCCGAGGTCGGCGAGCTTGACGTTGCCGTCCTTGGTCGAGGATGACGTTCTCGGGCTTGATGTCGCGGTGGATCAGCCCGCGCTGGTGGGCGTGCTTCAGCGCCTCGGCCACGGCCAGGACGATCTCGAGCGCGACCTTCTCGTCGAAGACCTTGTCCTTGTCGAGCTCGTCCTTGATCGTCGTCGCCCTCGACGTACTCCATGACGAAGTAGTGGTGGCCGTCGACCTCGCCGGCGTCGATCGCGTTGACGATGTTGTTGTGCGAGAGCTTGGCGGCGATCTTGGCCTCGCGCTCGAACCGCTTGATGAATTCCTTGTTCTGGGCCAGGGTGTCGAGCAGGATCTTGACGGCGACGATCCGGTCGACGCTCGTCTGCCTGGCCTTGTAGACGATCCCCATCGAGCCCTTGCCGAGCTTCGCGATGATCTGGTAGCCGGGGATCTCGAACTTCTTGGTCGCCTCGGCCCGACCTCCTTGAGCAGGCGGACCGACTGGCTCTTGGTCAGGACCCTGGCCTCGACCATGATGTCGAGCAGGCTCTTGGACGGCTCGTCCTTGCTGCGCGGCGAGCTTGGCCCGGTGCGACCTTGCAGGCCTCGATCTCCTGCGGCCGTGGCCAGGCCGCGGCGGAGGATCGACTTCTCGAGGTTCGACTCGTCGAGGCCGGAGAGCCCTCGGGCGTCCTTGGCTGGCCTGGGGACGTTGCTCTCGGCCGGACGTGGCCATGAAGCCGTCTCCCTGGATCGCACGCTGGCGACGCGGGACGGCTCGGCCTGAGGAGTCGCGGTCCGAGCGACGGTCGGGCCGGTCGACGGCGCGCCGGGCGGGGTCGCCGATCGGCGAACCGCGGTCGCTCGGCGCGGTCCTCGGTCATTCAAGTATGAAGTCCAGCGACCGGCTTGTCAACGTGAATCCCGTCCCCGCGACGCCATCGCGTCGACGTCGGCCGGACCGCCTGGCGCTCGGCCGCATGCCGACGTCGCCGGCCAGCTCGCGCCGGCTCGCCGTCGGCCGGCTATGAGTGGACTCGACGGGCGCCGATCATGGCCCGCTATGTCCGGGATCTCTACGATCGAGATCACCGCATCGGTGACGAGGCCACGCTGGCGCCGCCGCTCACCGGATCGATGCGATCCGGAGGCGGAGGCGGACTTGGCGACGATCGGCGTGATCGCGGGAGACGGGGTCGGGCCGGAGGTGGTCGCGCGAGGGCCTGGCGGTCCTCGGCGACGTCGCCGGGCTCGACGGGCTCGCGTATCGAGCTCGTCGCCGTTCGACCTGGGCGGCGAGCGCTACCTCAAGACCGGCGAGGTCCTGCCCGACTCGGCGCTCGACGACCTCCGCGAGTGCGACGCCATCTACCTCGGCGCCGTCGGCCATCCCGGGGTGCCGCCCGGCGTGCTCGAGAAGGGCATCCTGCTCCGGCTCCGGTTCGACTTCCACCAGTACGTCAACCTCCGCCCGGTCCAGCTCTTCCCGGGCGTCGAGACGCCGATCAAGGGCAAGGGCCCCGACGACATCGACATGGTCGTCGTCCGCGAGAACAACGAGGACCTCTACGTCGGCGCCGGCGGCTTCACCCGCAAGGGGACGCCCGAGGAGGTCGCGATCCAGACCTCGATCAACACCCGGGCCGGGCGTCGAGCGCTGCCTCCGGTTCGCCTTCGACCTGGCCCGGACGCCGCGGCAAGGCGCGGCCTTTCCGCGGGCCTCGGCGGCCGACGACCGCGACCGGGGCTGCGTCGGCCAGGTCACGATGGTCGCCAAGACCAACGTCCTGACCTTCGCCCACGACCTCTGGATGCGGACCTTCACCGAAGTTTCGCGCGACTATCCCGAGATCAAGACCGGATTATCAACCACGTCGACGCCTGCTGCATGCGGATGGTCGTCAGCCCCGAGCGGTACGACGTGATCGCGACGACCAACATGTTCGGCGACATCATCACCGACCTGGGCGCCGTGCTCCAGGGCGGGATGGGGCTGGCGGCCTCGGGCGAACCTGAACCCCGAGCGGACGGCCCCGAGCATGTTCGAGCCGGTCCACGGCTCGGCGCCCGACATCGCCGGCAAGGGGATCGCCAACCCGATCGCCGCGATCCTCTCGCTGGCGATGATGCTCGACCATCTCGGCGCCCCGAGGGCGGCCGAGGCGATCCGCGAGGCCGTCGGCGCAGGTCCTCGCCGCCGGCACGCCCCGGACCCCCGACCTCGGCGGCGACGCCGACGCACGGCCGAAGTCGGCCGGGCCGTCCGCGAGGCCCTGGAGGCCGGACGCGCCTGAGACGCCCGCCGACGAGTCCGACGCACCGATCGCTCACGCCCGCGTCCGAGCATCGCGCCGAGCCGTATCGCCGACCGTCCGCCGACGTCCGATCCGTGCGCCCCGACCTCGATCCGACCCTCGCCCCGGGAGAGCCTCGCCCATGAGCCTCGGCGCCAGCTCACGCCCTCGACGCCAGCGTCCTGGTCCTCAACAAGTTCTACATGGCCGTCCACGTCATCTCGGTCCGCCGCGCCTTCTGCCTGCTCTTCAAGGAGCTGGCCGAGGTCATCACGCTCGACGACGGCCGCTACCTCGTCCTACGACTTCGCAGAGCTGGCGCGAGGTCTCCGAGGCCCGCGCGCCGTTCCAAGGAGCCCGACGACGACTTCATCCGGACCGTCCACTTCGAGATCCAGGTCCCGCGGGTCATCCGCCTGCTCGACCTACGACCGGCTCCCGCAGGCCAAGGTCAAGTTCAACCGGCGGAACATCTTCGCCCGCGACGGCAACCGCTGCCAGTATTGCGGCAAGCGGTTCCCCACCAGCGAGCTGAGCCTCGACCACGTCCTGCCCCGGAGCCGCGGCGGCCGGGCGACCTGGGAGAACATCGTCTGCGCCTGCGTCAAGTGCAACGTCCGCAAGGGGGGCCGGACCCCGGCGAGGCCGGCATGCGGCTGATCCAGCGAGCCGGTCCAGCCCCGGACCAGCCCCGTCCTCGGCCTCAAGCTCTCCAACCGCAAGTACCAGAGCTGGAAGACGTTCCTCGACAACGCCTACTGGTCGGTCGAGCTGAAATGACGGCCGGACGCCGGCCACGTCGGCCGTCTCTGGGACGTTTGTCGGAAATCCGTGGCAGACGCGATTGCTTTCATCTCGGCGATGGTTTAGACTGATAGCGTGGATTGATGGCCGCTGACGGTCATCCGGCGACGCAGGGGGGATCGACCATGCGCGACACGCGATCGGGTCGTTCGCGGCCGGGCTTCACGCTGATCGAGCTGCTCGTCGTGATCGCGATCATCGGCGTGCTCGTCGCCCTGATCATGCCCGCGGTGCAGGCGGCCCGCGAGGCCGCGAACCGGACGCAGTGCCATGAACAACCTGCAAGCAGCTCGGCCTCGCCGCGCAGGAATACCACGACTCGTTCGGCAGCTTCCCCGCGGGCTGGTACTGCGACTGCGACGGCCGACGTCAACCTGCAGCGCCCGACGGCGTGCCGCCCAGTCGCATACATGTGGAACGGCCTGACCGGGCCTGTTCCTCAAGCTCGAACAGGGCAACCTCTACAACGAGATCAACTTCAACCTCGCCGACCAACGACGTCTCGAACATCGACCGGCCGTCCGCCGGACGATCGAACGTGCTTCGTCTGCCCGTCGAACCGCCGGGCCAGACCGCGACGACCAGTCCAACACCGCGCAACACGGTCGTCGCACGCTCGGCCCGTCCGACTACCGCGGCAACATGGCCGCCGGCTACATCGCGGGCAACCCGACTAACGGCCGGCAACGACCGACGCGCCAGCACGCTCAGACTCCAACCGGCGACTCCGCTGCTGGATCTACGACAACGGCATGACCTACAAGAACTCGACCGTCAGCCTCGCCGACATCACCGACGGCACGTCGAACACCATGCTGATCGGCGAGACGCTCGACCGGCGACCTGGGCCCAGGCGACGCGACTGCTGCGTCCGGACGACCATCGACCGGACGATCAACCAGCCGATCACGGTCAACGGCGTGAACTACTACACCTACTGGATGAGCAAGCACCCGGGCATGGTCAACTTCGCCAAGTGCGACGGCAGCGTCGCGTCGTCACCAAGCCAGATCAACAAGCTGGTCCTCATCAAGCTGATGACCCGCAACGGCGGCGAGACGCTCTCGCGCGACGAGATCAAGTGAGGCCGCGACCCGACCGACGGCCGCCGGCCATCCTGCACGCGGCTCCGTCGCCGACGAGCGAAAACCCCGGCCGACCGGTCCGGGGTCGTTCGTCGGATTCGACCGCGGCCGAGGTCGTCCGGCGGAGCGCGATCAGTGCTTGGCCGCCTTGTTGCACGACTCGCCTTCGAGGGCGTCCTTCTTCTCGGTGATCACCGGGCACTTGGGCGCATTCCTCGGCGTTCAGCGCCGTGAAGTCCTTCCACTCGTCGGGGAGGTTGTCCTCGTGGAAGATCGCCTCGACGGGGCACTCGGGGACGCACGCCTCGCAGTCGATGCATTCCTCGGGGTGGATGTAGAGCATCTGCGCCCCTTCGTAGAAGCAGTCGACGGGGCAGACGACGACGCAGTCGGTGTACTTGCAGTCGAAGCAGGGCTCGGCGACGACGTGAGCCATTCGCGGCTCCTTTCGGGGACCGTCGGATCGGTGGACCGCGCGGCCGCTCTCGGCGCCGGACCGGCGCGGGCTGCGCGACGCGACCATCATAGACGGCGCGGCCGGAGGGTCAAGGGCCGACGCGACGCTGACCGCCGGACATCGTCGTCAGGCCTTGGACTTCCGCTTGGCGCTCTTGATGATGATCGGCTTGACCGGGACGTCCTCGTGGGGCTGCCGCCGGCGTCGGGCTTGGTCGTCCGTCTCGACCTTGGCGATCGCGTCGACGACGTCCATCCCGTCGATCACCTTGCCGAAGACGGCGTAGCCGCCGCCGGCGTTGTCGAGCCGGCTGTTGTCGACGAGGTTGATGAAGAACTGCGAGGTCGCCGAGTTCGGGTCGCGGCGTCCGGGCCATCGCGATCGTGCCCGCGGACGTTGCTCAGGCCGTTGCCCGACTCGTTCTTGATCGGCGGCAGGGCCTCCTTCGCGCTTCTCGACAGCATGCCGTTGATCTCGGTGAACCCGCCCCCCTGGATCATGAAGCCGCGGGATGACGCGGTGGAAGACCAGGCCGTCGTAGAAGCCCTTGTCGACATACTTGAGGAAGTTGTCGACCGTGATCGGCGCCTTGGCGCGGTCGAGCTCGACGGTGATCGGGCCGACCGTCGTGTCGAGGACGACGACCGGATGGTCGTCGTCGGCGCCGCGGGCCGGCGCCGCGGCGAGGGCCGTGAGGGCGGCGAAGGAGAGGATCGCGAAGCGCATCGTTCGTCCCTGCATGGTGAGAGTCGGTGTGGCTCGTGGAAAGCTCTCGCGGCGCGGACGCTCGCGAAAAGCCCGGACGCGCCGAATCTATCACGCCGCGCCGCGGGCTTGTCGAGCATCGCGGGCCTGCAGGACGTCTCAGCGGTCCACCTTCTCCGCCAGCGCCGCGACCTCGGCGGCCATCGCGGGCGGCAGCTTGTCGCGCCCGGCCTGGGCGCCTTCGAGGTAGGCCGCCGCCGGCCGGCGCGGGCCTTGTCGGCGGCGATCAGCCGGGCCATGTGGAAGTTGAGCATCGGCATGTCGGGCGCCTTTTCGAGCCCGGCCCGGTACGACTCCTCCGCCTCACGTGCGTGCCCGGTCGCCTCCTGGATCGCCCCGAGCGTGTCGTAGAACTCGGGGGGCAGGCTGGAAGGTTCGGCCTTGCGGACGAGGCGACTCGGCCAGGTCGAGCGCCTCCTGGCTCCGCTTGAGGTAGGTGTGGAGGATCCACGCCTTGTTGTTCACGGCCTCGATCGTCTCGGGCCGGTCCTTGAGGACCCGGTCGAATTCCGCGAGGGCCCGCGTGAGGTAGCCGTCGCGCTCGGACCCGGGCTGCGACTCGGCCAGCGTGAGCAGGAGGTCGCCGAAGTTCAGGTGAACTCCCTGCGCGTCCGACAGCTTCGCGGCCTTCTCGGCCCAGGGGAGCGCCGCGTCGAGCTGGCCCGCGCGGTGGAAGCCGATCGACGCCGCGGCGGCCATCGCCCCGGTCGCGTCCCGGCCGGCGAACTCCTCGGCCAGCGCCCGCGCCTCGTCGAGCCGGGCGGGCTCGGCCGGCTTGCCCGCGGCGGTCGGCTCGCAGAGGATCCTGACGGCGATCGAGAGGCCATTCGCATCGGTCGGAACCGCCTTCAGCCCGGCGCGGAGGGCCTCGATGGCGCGGTCCTTGGCACCGTCCGCCGAGTGGATCTCGGCGAGCTGGTGATACGCCTCGATGAAGTTCGGGCTGCTTCTTGACCAGCGCCTGGAGGAGCTCGACGGCCTGCGCCGGCTCGCGGCGACCTGCGACGGGGCACCGGCCGCGGAGGCCAGCGCCCTCGCCTCGATCAGCCGGGCGGCGGGCTGATCGGGGTCGGCGTCGAGCACGAAGCGGGCCTGCTGGAGCGCGCTCGTCGAGGTCGCCGAGCCGGAGGTCGGCCTGGGCGAGATGGAGCCGGATGTCGAACTGCCGCGGGTTGCGCTCGAGGGCCTCGGCATAGGCGGCGGCGACGTCGCGCGTCCGCCCCTGCATCGCGTAGATGCCGGCGCGGAGGATCGAGCCGGCCGGGGCGCCGCCGGGCATCTTGTCGATCTCCTGCGTCAGCGCGATCGCCCTGGTCGTCTCGCCGCGGCGGATCGCCAGCTCGCACTCGAGCTGGACGAACGCCGGGTCGGCCGGGAACCTGGCGCGGTCGTCGCGGATCAGGGTCGCGACGCGCCCGTTCAGCGCGTCGGCCTCGGCCCGGTCGCCCTTCGACCGCGCATCGAGCGCCTGGCGCGGCGACGATCCGGATCAGCGAGGCGGCCAGCGCGGCGTCGGTCGGGTTCGCCTTGACCAGCTCGGCGGTCGCCCGCTCGGCGCCGGCGTTGTCGCCGGCCTCGCGGAGCAGGGCGATCGCGAGCCTCGCGAAGCCACCGGCGGGGTCGTCCTTCGCCTTCGATTCCGCGAACGCGATCGCCCCCTTGCGGTCGCCCATCAGCCCGAGCAGGCGGCACTTGGCCTGCACCAGCTCGATCGACTTCGGCTGGACGGTGAGCCCCTCGTCGATCGCGGCGAGGGCTCGCTTCAGGCTGTCCGCGACGGGCGGCGCGCCGTTCTCGACGGCCGCGGCCAGCAGGAAGAACGCGACGGGCGCGGTCGCCTTGTCGGGCGTCGCGGCGAGGGCGCGGGCAAGGACGTCCTTCGCCTCGGTCACCCTCCCCGACGAGGCGGCCATCTGCACCTGCACGGCGACGGCCCACGGGTGCGCCGGCGTCGTCCTTGAGCACGGCCGAGAGCAGGGCCTGGGCGGCCGGCTCCTCGCCGTTGTTCCGGTAGTACATCGCGGCGGCGACGCGCTCGGCGGCCGTCGGCGGGCTCGCGACGTCGTTCAGGATGGCCTCGATCTCGGCCTTGGCGGCGGGCCACTGCCGCTTGGCGACGTTCGCCGAGATCAGCTTCCACCGCAGGTCGCGGGCCAGCGGCTTCGAGGCGCCGTCCTTGAGCAGGTCCTGGTAGCGGACGATGGCCCCCTCGACGTCGCCGGTCTCGAGCTGCAGATTGGCCAGTGCCGATTCGGCGGCGGTCATGAGCGAGAGGCCGTCGTCGACCTCCTTGACGGAGCCCTCTCGGGCGAGCGATCTCGAGCACCTTGGCGGCGCCCTTCGGGTCGCTCGCGCCGTCGAGCCGGGCCTTCCAGTACTGGACGACCTTGTTGCCCGGGTCCTTCTTCAGCGCCGCCGTCGTAGTAGCTCGACGCGAGCCGGCCGTTGCCCCGGGCCAGGGCGAGCTGGGCGTCGAGCATGTCGCCGACCGCGGCCTCCTTCCAGCGGTTGCGGACCTTGGCCATCGGTCGCGGCGACCGCCTCGAAATCGCGCCGGCGAAGGTCGATCTGCGCGAGCCTGGACCAGCGGCGACGAGCGATCGGACCGCTCGGCCACGCCGGAGAGCAGCTCGCGAGCCTCGGCGGGCCGGTTCAGCGACTCGAAGAGGATCCAGGCCCGCAGCTCGACCAGCGAGACGTTCTCGGGGGCCGACGCGAGGAAGTCGCGCGAGCAGCCGGTCGGCCTCGTCGGGCTTCCTATCGGCGACGAGGTTCTGCGGCCTCCAGGGCGACGAGCTCGGCGTTCCTGGGGTGCTTCGTCCGCGCGGCGGAGAGGCGGGCGCGGGCCTCGTCGGGCTTGCCCTGGCGTCGGAGGATCGTCGCGGCGAGCTCCTCGGCGTTCGGGCCTGCCCATCCCCGCGCGGCTCCATGGCGCCGAGACGGGCCAGCGCGTTCTCGGGGCGGTTGAGCATCAGCTCGATCTGCGCCAGCCGGAGCTGCACGGCGGCCGTCGGCTTCTGGCCGTTGACGAACGCCTTCTGGTACGCCTCGACGGCCTTCGCCAGCTCCTCGGGCGCTCCGCTTCGCCTGGTGGATCTCGGCGGAGACCAGGTAGAGGATGCCGGCCATCTCCTTGGGCAGTCGGCCCGAGCCGACGCCCGCGAGCAGGTCGCCGACGATCGGCTCGGCGTACTCGGGATAACCCCCCTGCACCATCGACCACGCGGCCCAGATCTGGTATCGCGGCTCGAGGTTGCCGAGCTTCGCGGCCTTCTGGAGATAGACGCCGGCCCAGGTCCGTCTCGCCTGCCGAGGATCAGGGCGACGCCGTAGCGCGCCTGCGCCTCGGCGATGTCGGGCAGGTCGTTGGCGGCGGTCTTGAGGTGCGTCAGCGCCGAGGACCGCGCCTTGGCCGCGGCGGCCGTCGTCGCCTCCGACTCGGCCGCCGGCGCGGCATTGAACCGCTCGAGATCGACCTGACCCTGGTACATGTGACCGAAGGCCCGGAACCGCGGGTTCGTGCCGTCGAGCAGCGGCTTGATGTGCGGGGCGACCCGGTCCAGGCGGGACGGGTCTTCGCCTCCGGTCAGGATCGCATGAACGGCGAGGGCGTGCAGCGAAAGCGCGGCGTCGGTCCCCGCCTGTCGCGCGGCTGCGGGAGAAGCGAAGGCCTTCTCGATCACCGCGAGGCATTTCTCGCGGTCGTCGCGGAATCGGTAGTGATCGGCGTAGGCGAAGAAGACGCCGAGGTCGGCCCCGGCCTTCGACTCGGTCGCCTTCCGGAAGACGGATTCGGTGACCGTCTCGACCGACTCGGCGAGCGTGGCCAGCTCCTTCGCGTCGCCCGATCCCTTGGCGCGGTCCAGCGCCTGCTGGACCGCCTCGAGGCCGCGGCCGATCCGCGAGATCCGCGCGGTCGGCATCGCGTCGGCCGCGGCCATCTCCTCGGCGGCGGCGATCACGGCGCGGACGCGACCGGCCAGAGTGGCCGGATCGGCGTTCGTCTGCACGTCCATTGTCCTGAGCCGGAAGACCGCGAGGGCGTCGACTGCGGCAAGCCCGTTGAGCGACGCGATCGAGCGCGAGCGCTCGATCACGCGCTTCATCTCCGGCTCCTCACCCGCGACCTGCGCGACCCGGGCGGCGAGCCATTCGGCCCGGGCCGGCCGGGGCTCGGCCTTGGCCACGATCGCCAGGTGGCGGCGGACCTCGGCGAGGTTGGGTGACGTCTCCTCGAGCATGTGCGCGGCGACGACGAAGTGGGCCGTCGCGTCCTGGGCATCGAGCTTGAGGACCTCGTTGGCGAGCCGAATGGCCTCGACGGCGTCGTCGCGGTCGAGGGCGTCGCCCAGCAGCACACGCCGAGGTCCGGCGAGCGTCGGGCCGAATCGCGCGGCGTCGGCGAGCCGGGCCCGACGCTCGGCCTCGAGCTTCGCCGCCCTGTCCGCGGGCGCGGAGCGGCCCCACTCTTCATAGAGCGACGCCAGCTCCTCGTGGACGTCGGCCGCGCGAGGGTCGATCTGGAGCGCGCGACGGTATTCGACCTCGGCCTCGCCGAACCGCCGGACCTTGCGCTCGGCGCGGGCGCGGGCGACGATCGCCTGGGTCCCGCCGGGGCCGCGGAGCATCGTGAAGGCGACCAGTCCTCCCAGGGCGACCATGACGAACAGCCCGGAGAGGATGAGCAAGGGTTTCCAGCGGACGGTCATCGGGCGCAGCTCCTTTGGCTCGAAGGGCCGGGCCCCGCGGCCGGTGTAGGCCCGCGCGCGACCGTCGTGGTCGCGCGGCGGCCCGGCTCGTCGGGGAGAGAATCGTGAGGTGGCGGGACGAACGCCCCAGCCGCCCCGCACGGCGGCGCGGGGCGATCGGCGGGACGATCGTCGATCGAGGGGGTGCGGGCGTCTCCTGTCGTCGCCCTCGGCCTCCGCGAAGTCGCATCCATGCAGGCCGACCTGACCGGGCGGAATCGGCCCGGGGCGGGTCGGATCGAGGCGCCCGGGTGGGGACGATCCACCCCTCCGGGCGGGTCGAGCCCCAGGGGCAGTCGGAATCAGCCGCCGCGAAGCGACACCGCGCGGGCTGTCACCGCAGCAGGCGAGAGACCGGCGAAACCAGCGCCTCGAGCACGACCGTGCCCGCGGCCATCGCCGGCCGCCGCGTCGCGGTCGACGGCGCGGGACGCCCGGGCGCCACGGCGAGCTGGCCGTGCGTCCGCTCGCCCCAGCAATGCGGGCACGTCTGGCGCACGGCGAGGTCGACGTTAGCGTACCGCTCGGGGTTCCGCACGAACCGCTCTCGCTCCGCGCCGTCGGCGCACAGATAGAGGTGGCCGCGGTAGAGGACGCCGTACTTCGGGTCGCCCGCGCGGAAGACCCCCTGCTCGACGTGGCTAACGGGGCTCTCGCCGCGATTGGCCGGCGCGTACTTCTCGGGGCTCGCCAGGAACGCGCGTCGGGCCGCGTCGTCGGCGAAGCGATACTCGAACCCGTCGCGCCGGGCCGTCACCGTCGCCCGGCCCGGGACGAGCTTGTGCTGCTCGACCAGGCTCACCGGGCAGTAGGACGCCAGCGCGAGCTCGACCCGGCCGTCCCTGTCCCTCTCGAAGCTGGCGAGCGTCTCGTCGAGGAACAGGAGGAACTCGCCCGCCTCGCCGAAGCCTTCCCAGCGGTCGATCACCTCGCCCGTCGGCTTGAGGATGACCGTCGACGGAAGGGCGCTGAGCCCGAGGTTCAGGGCGAGCTGCTCGTACTCGTCCGAGCGCAGCTTGACGGGGACGAACCGGTCGCGCGAGGCGGCGACGATGGGCGGGCTCGCGAAGGCGCCTCGGTCCATGCGCCGGCAGTTCACGCACCAGGGGCCCGTGAACTGGATCCAGAGCGGCAGGTTGCGGCCCTTCGCCTCGGCCTGCGCGGAGGCGAGGTCAGGGCGCCAGGCGATGCCCGCGGTGTCGCCGCCGGGCGACCGCGACGCGGCGACGAGCTGGGCGAGCGCGAGGAGCAGGAAGTATCGAGAGCCGGCCCGACCGGGCCGGGAGGTGAGGCGGATCATGGGGCGTCTCCGTCATCGGCAGCAGGGATGCGGCGGGCTTCGACGAGGCGAGTCGCGGGTCGCGACGCGCGCTCCATCCCTGGAGGGACGACGTGAGGGCGCGAGCCCTCGCCGTCGGCCAGGCCGTTGGCGGCGGACGAGTTCCGTCGGTAATCCGCATCAGTTATCGGCCGACCCGGCCGGGATCTTCAGCCTTTCGCTCCGCGGGCGGCGCGGAGAGCGGTTGGGGCTGGGACGACGGGCCCGGCGCTCGGTCAGATCCTGCGGTTTTTCCCTCGGAGCGCCAGCGGCGGCCGGAGGATCTCGTTGACGATGATGGCCTCGCGGATCCGCTGGGGATCGCTCAGGGCTCGGCCGATCCCGAGCGCGGCCAGCGGGGACCGATCCGGGCCGAGGGGCTTCGCCGCCGTCGTCACGGTCGGGCTGGTGACCACGGCCGAGACCTGCGACGTCAGCGGCTCGATCGTCAGGGGCGCCACGATCTGCTGGTTGACGCTCTGCGAGACGTTCCCCATGCCGATCCGCGTGCTGATGATCGGCGCCGGCTTGGGGGCGACGGGCGGCGTGGGCTTCGGCCGGACCCGCCGCTGGGGACGCGGCACGACGGTCCTCGTGAGCCGCGGGCCTTCCAGGATCACGATGTCGTCATCGCCGCCGGCCCTTGGCGTGTTCGGCGCGACGGCCTGCGGGCCCCACCGCAAGGCCGGCGGCCGGTCGGTGGCCGGCGGCACGCGGGGCGGGATGCCCGGCCGCGGGCCGTACGGGTTCGGCGGCGGGCCCGTGCGCGCGGCCGGCACGCTGTTGCCCTCGCGATTGAACAGCGCCGTCAGCGCCCAGATCGCCAGGAACGCGAGCGGCACGACCGCCTTGAGCAGGGTGTCGAGATCCACGGCGCGAGCTCCTCGGTCGTCTCAGGTGTTGTTCGACGTGGCCGGCGTGCTCCGCGCGTTGTTGCCGCCGCCGGCGATGCGTCGACCGCATCTCGGTGTCGGCCTGGACGTTCCGCAGTTGGTAATAGTCGGTGACGCCGAGGTTGCCCTTGCGGAAGGCCTCGGCGATCGCCAGCGGGACCTCGGCCTCGGCCAGCGATGACCTTGGCGCGGTTCTCCTGGACGGCGGCGAGCATCTCCTGCTCCATCGCGACGGCGAAGGCCCGCCGCTCCTCGGCCTTGGCCCGGGCGACGCGGGTGTCGGCCTCGGCCTGGGCGGCCTGGAGGTTGGCGCCGATGTTGTCGCCCACGTCGATGTCGGCGATGTCGATCGAGAGGATCTCGAACGCCGTGCCGGCGTCGAGGCCCTTCTCCAGCACGCGCTTGGAGATCGAGTCGGGGTTCTCCAGCACGAGCTTGTGCGACTCGGCCGAGCCGATCGTGGTGACGATGCCCTCGCCGACGCGGGCGATGATCGTCTCCTCGGTCGCACCGCCGACGAGCCGGTCGATGTTGGTGCGGACGGTCACGCGGGCCTTCACCTTGAGCTGGATGCCGTTCTTGGCGACGGCGTCGATCGTCTGCCGGCCCTTGGTCGGGTCGGGGCAGTCGATGACCTTCGGGTTGACGCTCGTCTGCACCGCGTCGAGCACGTTGCGGCCGGCCAGGTCGATGGCGGCGGCCCGCTTGTACGACAGCGGGATGTCGGCCCGGTTGGCGGCGATCAGGGCCCGGACGACGTTCGGCACGTTGCCGCCGGCCAGGTAGTGGGCCTCGAGGCTCGCGGGTCGTGACGCCGTCCTTCTCGGTCAGGCCGGCCTGGATCGCCATGATCTTCGAGCGGACGATGATGTTCGGGTTCACCTTGCGGAACGTCATCCCGATCAGGTCGAGGATGCCGACGTTGGCGTGCGGTCGTCTTCGCCTGGATCCAGAGGTTGAAGTACTTCGCGAACAGGATGAACGCGAAGAGCACCATCAGCCCGATGCACGATGACGACCACGATCAGGAGGACCTGCGCCGGAGAGGGCTGGCCGGCCGCCTGGGCGAAGAGCGCGAGCATTTCGTTGTTCCTTGGGGAGAGTTCGCTTGGTTCGTTGTGCGTTCGCGTTATCGGACCGCCGTCGCGGGACGGGAAAAGGCTGCGGGGCTCGGCGGGGACCGGTCAGAGGTCGACCGTCCCCAGGGCCTGGTCGTCGGCCTTGCGGACGACCAGGACGCCCGAGTGGATCCGCACGGCGCGGATCGAGCGTGCCGGCGGGGATCAGCTCGTCCTCGGCCAGGCCGTCGAGCCGGTGGCCGTCGAAGTCGACCGGCGCCGGACGGCCGCATCGGGGTCAGCGCCCGGCCGTACTCGCCGATCAGGTGGTCGAGGCGATGACGCGGGCGGGGCGGCCTGCACCTCCTCGGGCGTCGGCGGGCGCGAGGAACATCCGCTCGCGCCAGCGGAGTCCTCGGCCAGAGCTGCACGGCCAGCATCAGCGCCGCCGGGATCAGGAACAGCTCCGCCGCCAGGAACTTCCAGCCGAGATAGGGCGACTCCGGCACCGTGAAGGCCTGATAGAGGCTCACGCCCAGGCAGCCCAGGGCCAGCAGGCCGATCAGCCCGCCCGAGGGGATGAAGGCCTCGGTCACGAGCAGGATCAGACCGATCGCGAGCAGAAGGAGCGGCCAGATCAGGTAAGTCATGGGCGTCAACATCTCGGGGGCGTCGGCCGGCGCAGTCGCGGGCGGCCGGACGACGAGGTGCCAGTCTACGACAACGCCCGGCCCGGGGCCACTGCTCGCCGGCTCACCGGTGCGGCGGCCGGACGACCACCCGCGACCCCTGGACCTCGACGACCTCGACCAGCGTGTCGGGCTCGATGAAGAAGCCGTCGGCCGTGACGTCGACCAGCATCTCGCCGAACCGGGCCTTGCCCATCGGCCGCAGCGTCGTGGTCGTCCGGCCCGTCTCGCCCAGCAGGAACGCCAGCGAGGTCGTAGTCGTCGCCCGACGGCTTCGCCATCGGGTCGTCCATGCCCGACGCGTCCCAGGGCTCGGGCGTCAGGATCATCCGGTTGAACAGGGGGATCGACGGGCAGGAACCGGCCGACCACCGCCACGCCCGCCCCGACGGACACGAGCACCGCCGTCGACCTGGAAGAGCGTCGAGAGCATCTGGCGGTATTCGTATTCCTGCGTCGGCCAGACGAACGTGTGGCTCGCCATCACGATCGACGACCAGGATCAGCAGCACGCCGCTCACGCCGAAGACGCCGAAGCCCGGGAAGACGAACAGCTCCAGCCCCAGGCAGAGCGAGGCCGACGACGAACAGGAGGATCTCGAGCTGGTCGGCCGTCCCGCTCAGGAACCGGCTCCAGAAGAAGAGCACGAAGGCCACGACCGACGCGATCGCCGGCAGGCCGACGCCGGGCATCTTCACCTCGAGGATCAGCATGAAGATCGCCGACGAACAGCAGGACGAAGCTCACGAACGGGTCGTTGAGCGTCGTGCACGAGGCCGTCGACCCAGGTCGGGCCCGCGACGCGGATCGTCTTGCCGCGGAGCCGGTACAGCCCCTTCAGGTCCTCCTCGCCCGAGACCATCTTGCCGAGCCCGAAGCTCGCGACGTCGTCGGCCGTCAGCGTGAGCGCCTGGCCCGGCTCCTTGATCCGGACCACGTCGAGATAGCGGCCCGGCTCCGAGTCGACCTGGGACTGGCTGAAGAAGCCCGAGGCGCCCGTCTTCGAATCCTTGGCCGAGACGAGCGACCGCGTTCGGATCGACCATCGCCTCGGCGACCGCGGCGGGGTGGAGCTTGGCCTGGCTGAGCGTCCGGGCGCGCATCGCCAGCGTGGTCGCGAGCTCGGGCGAGATCGCGATCGACGTCGCGCCCGCCCGTCATGAGCCGCGTGACGTTGCCGATCTTCGCCCCCTTGCGGAGCACGATGTCGTCGCACGCCAGCGGGATCAGGGCCGCCATGCCCAGGGCGCGGTCGCCCACGTACGCGACCGTCTTGATCTCCTTGAGGTCGGCGATCTGCTGGGCGATCCCGCTCGCGGGCAGGTCGAGGCCGCCCTCGCTGTTGACCTCGAGGAAGACGAGGTTCGACCCGTCGAGCCGCGCCTGCTGGAGCCGCTGGGTGACGAAACGCTCCATGCCCGCGTCGATCCGCCCCTCGACCTTGATCCACACGGCCTTCGGGTCGGCCAGCAGCGACGGGTCGGACGAGAGGTTGCCGGCCATCCGGTAGGTGCTGAAGACCTCGAGGATGTCGTCGCTCAGGAGCTTCGTGAACCCCTCCTCGCGGGCCCGCCGCGCGAGCAGCACGCCGCGCTGGCCGTCGGCCCAGGCCGAGCTGTTCTCGACGATCTGGTGCGTCCGGGCGAACTCCTCGACGCCGTCGGCCATGACGTAATGGATCTGCTTGTCGGCCGTGCGGATGGCCCGCAGGTCGGCGTCGCGGTCGAGCAGGCCGAGGAACAGGCCGGGGTCGCGGCCGGTGTGGATGGCGAGGTTCTTCACGACCTCGCGGAACTCGCCGCGGACCGACGACCCCTCGGGCGTGATCGGCCCGAGCGAGGCGCGCGAGCCCATGACGATCTCGCCGCACGCCAGCGCGGGCAGCACGGCGTAACCCTTGAGCGGCTCGGGCACGTAGGCGACCGTCCGGCCGCCGCCGAGGTCGCGCGAGATCAGGTTGGCGAGGTCGTACGACGGGCCGAAGTCCGAGCCGCCGGGGCTCGACCTTCCCCGGGCGGAACTCGAAGACGATGCACGGGCTCCTTGCCCTCGCTGGCGTTCCGCGAGATCAGCGTCTTCGACGCCGCCTTGACGCGGGCGAAGGCCTCGCTCGTGATCGGCTCCTCGATGACGAACCGCTCGCCGGGAACCGTGTCGGCCGCGGACGCCTGGAAGGCGCTGGCGGCTCGCGGCGCCGATCGCGGCGAGGAAGGCGAGGGCGACGAGGGGCGGGGAGAACCGTTGGGGGCGGGCGCAACGCGGGCCGTTCATCACGGTTCGGACTCCCTCCGATGGGCGGCCGCCGGGTCCGTCGAGGGCCGATCCGTCGCGGGCGGCGTGGCCGATCGACGGCGGACCCTCAGGCGGTCCGCGGTTCGGCCCGACTTGTCCGATTATAAGCCCGCGGAAAACCCCCGTCAAACCGCGGCAGGCATGGCCGACGGCCTGGGAGCGCCGCAAATGGGGTGCCCCGCGAGCGATCGGGTCCCGGGCCCGGCCGGCGAACTCCGACCGCCCTCGGCCCGCCAGTCGGGCTCATGGCGGGAGCAAGCGCGAAGGCGTGTCCCGGGCTCGGAGGGCCGGCCTCCGGGACACGCCTTCGAATGCCTCGGAATCCGCCCGATCTCCCTCACCTGGGGGCCCGAGCCGCCCCGCCCGGCCTCGCGCCGACCTGGGGCCTGCCGGCGGGCTGGCGGGCCGGCTCGCCTGGGCCGCCTGGGCCGGCTCGGGATTCACGACGACCTTCCAGCCCTTCACGGCCAGCGCCTGGAAGAACTGCGGGTTGATCGGCTGGTTCGACTCGACCGTCTTGAACTTGTAATCCTGCGTGTCCTTGCCGTTGGTGTCGACGAGCAGCATCCGATCGGGCAGGAACGTCGCCTTGCTGAGCTGGAGGAACGCCCGGCTGAAGACCTCCCTGTCCTTCTCGTACCGCGGCGTGATGCCGATGAGGTAGTTGTTCGCGTCCTCGCCCATGAGCGTCATGCCGCAGCGCATCTTCGCCTCCTGGGCGTTCAGGTTGAACAGGAACGGCAGCGGCCCCTCCTGGAGCGCCCGCTTCCGCAGGTCTCGGTCGAGGGGGAAGACGAAGATCTGCTTCGTCTTGAAGTCGTACTGCCGGACCTGTTGCCCGGTGCAGACGATCCGCTCGTGGTCGACCAGCGCGGGCGGCTTCGCCTCGACGCGCTCGACCCGCTTGAAGTGGAGGCAGGCGAGGTTCGGGGCTCTGGAGGTAGGCGTTGCCGACGTATCGGGTCTCGTCGCCCCAGACCTTCGAGATGTCCACGCGATCGAAGTTGACGGTGAGCGTCTTGAGCTTGCCGTTCTGCTGTCGCCCAGCGCTCGAGCAGCGCGTCCATCGCGGCCGGATCGGGCACTTGAGCGGCCATGGCCTTCTGGGCCGGCGCGTTGGCCGCCGGGGCCGGTCGGCGGGGCTGGGCGGCCTGGCCCCACGCGGACGGGGCCGCGGCGACCATGATGACGAGCGTTCCCACGATCCTCCGCATCGGCGACCTCCTCCGTGAAACCGGGCCGACGGCCTTCCTCGCGTGACGGGCGCGGGGACCCTACCAGTTCCTTCGAAATCGGGCCAGCCGAGCCGGCGGCGATGCCGATCCGGTGTGCCCGCCGACCGGGCAGCCCCTGCCGGACAAACGTGCGGCTCCCCTCAGGCGAGAACGACCCTGGGCGGCCCTCCCTCCGGTTTCTTCGACCGGCCGCTCCCTGTGCGGTCCCCAACCGAACGTCCGAGGCCGGGCCATGGTCGGGCCGTTGACCCGTACGTGGCCGCTCCAAAGCGAACGAATGGCGGACGCTCGGGTTCGGCGGGCCCGGCGATTGGGTTCGTTTCGCCGATCCTCGGGTTCGCTCGGCGCAACGACGCCCGGTCTCAGGACCTGAGCCAACGGCCGGCGCCCGCGACGGGGTTCCGGACTCCGTGCCTCTCGGTCGTTCGGAGTGCAATTGGAACGGGCTTTGCCTGTAGACAATTCCGGCATCGACAGCGATGTGCGGTCGATGACCGCCCGACCCCTGACCCGGAGGCGACGATGACCCGTCCCGAATCCCCCAGGGAATCGGCCCCCCCCGCCTGGTCCTGGCCCTACATCGCCCCGCCGCCCAGGGGCCCGCGCCGCTCGGCTTGACGGATGTCAGGCCGGCCCCAACAATGCCGTTGAGGCCGGTGGTCCGGGTCGCCACGTCGGCGGCGGAGACGCCGCTCGCCGATTCGTCGGGGCGTGGGGCCATGCTCGAGGACGACCGTCCCAGGCTCCGTCCCGCTCCGCGGACGCGAGCTGATCCACGACGGCCGGAGCTACGTCGCCCTCGAATGCCCGCTGGGGATCTTCGCCGGTCCGATCCTGATCGCCCGCGACTGGTTCCATCAGGTCGTCCGCCACTTCGACGGCACCAACACGCTGGGCTCGATCCAGGATCGGCTCCTCCGCGAGACGTCGCAGCAGGTCCCCATCGAGCAGCTCCGGTCCCTGGCCGCCGACCTCGACCGAGCCCTCGCCCTGGACAGCCCCGCCTTGGCCCGCTTCCTCGACGACTACCGAGCCCAGCGCGTCCGCCCCGCCGCCCACGCCGGGGCGTCCTATCCGGCCGAAGAACGCGGCCTTCGCGCCCAGCTCGCTCGCTACTTCGCGGACCCGGAAGGCTCGGGGCCACCCTCGGAGGCCGCGCGCAACGGGCATCCCCGCGTCCGCGGTATCCTCAGCCCCCATATCGACTTCGCTCGCGGCGGGCCGACGTACACCCACGCCTACAAGGAACTGGTCGAGCGGTCCGACGCCGATGTCTTCGTGATCTTCGGCGTCGCCCACTCGCCTTGCCGACAGCGGTTCGCGCTGACGCGCAAGGACTTCCAGACGCCGCTCGGGATCGCGCCGGACCGACCAGGCGTTCGTCGACGCCCTGGCCGGCTCGGTCGGCCCCTCGCTGTTCGATGACGAGCTGGCCCACCGCAACGAGCATTCGGTCGAGTTCCAGGTCGTCTTTCTTCAGTACCTGCTCGGCGGGCGCCGCGAGTTCACGATCGTGCCGATCCTGGTGGCTCGTTCCACGACCTGATGGAGCCGGGGGTCGACCCGATCGACGATCCGGACGTCGCGCGGTTCGTCGCGGCGCTCCGCCAGGCCGAGGCGGGCATCCGGCAAGAAGGTCGCCTACATCGGCGGGATCGACCTCTGCCACGTCGGGCCCGAGTTCGGCGACCCCGGGCCGGTGGACGACGCGACGCTCGATGAGGTCCGCAGGTTCGACGCGGCGATGCTCGACCGCGCCGCAGGCCGGCGACCCGGCCGGCTGGTTCGGTCACGGCCGCCGAGGTCCGGCAACCGCTGGCGGGTCTGCGGCCTCTCGGCGACCTACACGATGCTCCACGCCATCGGGCCGGCAAAGGGACGGCTCCTGAAGTATCATCAGGCGGTCGACGCCCGGCCGGACCTGCTGCGTCACCTTCGCGAGCGTCGCGTACGACTCTCCCTCCGAGGCCTGACATCGTGTCCGAGACCGAGACCGGAATCGCCTCCTCGCCCGCCCTGCCCCGCGCCTGCCGATTTCCGCCGCGCAGGTCGCGGAGTACGACCGCAGCGCCGAGGTCCTTCGCTGGGACGGCCCTCGCTATCGGATGACGTACCGCGTCCTCGGGCGAGGGTCCGCCGCTGATCGTCGTCCCGGGCGTCGCCTCGACCTATCGCGGCTACTGCCTGACGCTGAACACGCTGGCCGACCGGTTCCGGACGATCATTTACGACTACCCGGGCGACCATCCCGACGACGGTGCACGGCTCGGCCGGATCACCCACGACCACCTCGTCGACGACGTCTTCGGCCTGATCGACCACCTGAACCTGGGCCGCGTCTTCCTCTTCGGCCTCTCGTTCGGCTCGACGATCGACGCTGAAGGCGCTCCACCGCGAGCCGCGGCGGTTTCCCCGGGCGGCGATCCAGGGCGGCTTCGCCCATCGCAGGTTCACGCCGGCCGAGAAGGCCGCCTTCCGGTTCGGCCGGCTCGTGCCGGGGAAGGTCTCGCGACTCCCGTTCCACGGCAAGGCGCTGGCCTGGAACAACCTGAGCCATTTCCCCAGCATCATCGCCGATCGCTGGCCGTTCTACGTCGAGCAGAACGGCCTGACGCCGATCGCCGCGCTGGCCCACCGGCTCGACCTCCTCACGCGGCTCGACCTCCGGCCGATCCTCGCGGAGATCCCGACGGAGGTCCTGCTCGTCCACGGCAACGAGGACCGGATCGTCGGCCGCCGCTACTTCGACGAGCTGAAGGCCGGGCTGCCGAAGTCGGCGGGGCTGATCCTGCCGATCGTCGGCCATCAGCCGCACTACACCCATTCCGAGCTGCTGGCGCAGGTTGTCGGCGAACTTCCTGCTGCCGTGCAATCCCGACGGGTGCCCGAACGAGGCGAGGGCCGAGCCCGGCTTGACAGGGCGCGGTCGGTTCGCGACGAATCTGGCGTCGAGGCACTTGCACCGATCGGGAGCGACAGTCTTGAGCCGCATCGCAACCCCCGACTCGTGATCGTGGGGATCGGCGACGACGGCCTGGCCGGCCTGACCGACGCGGCTCGGCGGACGATCGTCGGAGGCCGACGTCGATCCTCGGGGCCCCGGCGCACGCTCCGGCTCGTCGACGAGGCCGCCGGCCGCAAGGTCGCGCTCGACCCCGACATGCCGGCGGCGCTCCGGCAGGTCCGCGAGGCCCTGGCCGCGCGCCGGCCGGTGCTCGTCAGCGAGGGCGACCCGCTCTTCTACGGCGTCGCCCGCTACCTCTGCGACCGGCTGGGCAAGGACCACTTCGAGGTCGTCCCGCACGTCAGCAGCATGCAGCTCGCCTTCGCCCGGGTGAAGGAGAGCTGGGAGGACGCCTACCTGACCAACCTGGCCGGCCGCCCGCTCGAGGCGGTGTCGACCGGATCCGGACGGCCGAGAAGGTCGGCCTGTTCTCGAGCGACGACTGCCCGCCGTCGCGGCTCGCGAAGGCCCTGCTCGACCGCGGGATCGACTACTTCAAGGCCTACGTCTGCGAGAACCTCGGCTCGCCCGACGAGCGGGTGACGCAGGGCGAGCTGGCCGACCTCGCCGGGCTCGAGTTCGACCCGCTCAACGTGACTGATCCTGGTCCGCAAGCCGAACCGGCCCGACCGCGCCGAGCCGGTCGAGCCGCTACCGGCTCTTCGGCAACCCCGACGACGTCTTCGCCCAGAGCCAGCCGAAGCGCGGTCTGATCACGCAGGCCGAGGTCCGCGTCGATCGCCCTGGCCCAGCTCGACATCCGCCCGACCAGCGTCGTCTGGGACATCGGCGCCGGCTCGGGCTCGGTGGCGATCGAGGCGGCGCAGCTCGCGCACCAGGGGATCGGTCTACGCCGTCGAGCCCGAGCCGGGCGACCTCGCGCTGATCCAGGCCAACGCCGAGGCGTTCGGCGTGCCGAACGTCCGACCGGTCGCCGGCCGGGCCCCCGACGTCCTCGCGGGCCTGCCCGACCCCGACGCCGTCTTCGTCGGCGGCACGGGCCGGCAGGTCGACGCGGTCCTCAAGGCGGCCTTCGCGCGGCTCGTCCCCGGCGGGCGGCTCGCCGTGAACGTCGCGACGATCGACGGCCTGGCGACGGCCCACCAGACGCTCAAGGGCCTGGCCGGCGAGGTCCAGGTCTGGAACATCAGCGATCGCCCGCGGGATCGAGCAGATGGACCGGGTCCGCTTCGAGGCGGTCAACCCGACGTTCCTGCTGGCGGCGCGACCGAAGGCGTCGGAGTCCCGGGGACTGAGACCGGGTCGGCCGGATATTCGAAGGCGTGAGCGATGGGGGGATGGGATGGCCGACGCCGACATCGAGCTGGACGTGATCGCCGTCGGCGCCCATCCCGACGACGTCGAGATCGCCTGCGGCGGCACGCTGGCCCGGCTCGCCCGGCAGGGGTACAAGGTCGGCATCGTCGACCTGACCGACGGCGAGCCGACGCCGCTCTCGCCCGGGCCCGGACGTCCGGCTGGCCGAGGCCGAGCGCGCGGCGGAGATCCTCGGCGTCGCACGTCCGGGTCAACCTGAACCTGCCGAATCGCCGGCTCTTCGACACGTTCGAGGCGCGGGTCGCGCTGGCGAAGGTGTTCCGGCAGCTATCGGCCCAAGGTGGTGCTCGGCTTCGGCGGCAAGACGGTGCTGGCCTCGCCCGACCATTACCAGGCGATGCTGATCACCGACGCGGCCGTCTTCTACAGCCGGCTGACCAAGTGGGACGAGCACTTCGACGGCCTGCCGGTGCACACGATCGCGAACCAGCTCGGCTTCCCGATCGCGCTGCACGGGCTGGACTTGCCCGAGTCGTCGGGATCGATCGTGGCCGACATCGGGCCGACGCTGGCGACGAAGCTCGAGGCGATCCGCGTGCTACGAGACGCAGTTCCCGCCGACCAAGGCCGGGGATCTTCGCGGCGATCGAGACGATGAACCGTTATCACGGACTGACGGCCGGATTCGAGGCGGGCGAGCTGTTCCTGACGTATCGCTCGGTCGGGGTCGACGACCTGATGCGCTGGGCCAGCCCCGCGCACGCGACGACCTGAACATGAGCCGAGCCCGGGGCGTGGAACGTACGACGGTTCGTGTGAATAATGGATGGCAGGAGGCCGTGCGTGGCGTATCCTGTCCGGGGTCGGGCGGGCGACCGATCGCGCGGAGGACGGGGTGCGGGCGGTCGATCTGGTAAGGCGGGCCGGTGGCGCGTCGTGGCCCCGCCGGGCCGCGCAGACGGACGGCGAAGTCCCCGGCGTTCGCGTGCGGGGGCGGGCGCCCACGAGCAAAGGCGGTCGAGGTGGGTCGCAGAACTTCTGGTCGAAACTCGCGTCGATCTTCCTCGGCCAGTCCGAGGGACCCCCGCACTGGGTCGCGACCCCGACAACCCCCGAGCGCGAGCCCGGCCCGCCCGCGTACCGCGTCCTCCGCGTCGGCGTCGTCTCGACCGTCGGCAACGTACCGCGAGCACAACGAGGACAACTTCTTCCTCCCCGACCTGGCAACAACGGCGGCGGCCGCGGCGGCGACGGCGACGCACCGCAAGGCGTTCGAGTACCGAGTCGCCCCGCGACCGAGCTCTTCACCGTTCCTCGTCGCCGACGGCATGGGCGGCCAGCACGCCGGCGAGAAGGCCAGCCGGATGGCCGTCGAGATCATCCCCACGGAGCTCGCCCGGCGGCTCGGCCCGGGCGAGGAGCGACGACAAGGTCGATCCAGCGCGTCGATCCGCGACGCCGTCGCCGAGGCGAACCAGGAGATCCTCGGGCTCTCGGCACGTCAGACCGAGTTCTCGAACATGGGGACGACCGTCGTCCTCGCCCTGTTCCGCAACGACCGGGTCTACGTCGCCGGCATCGGCGACTCGCGGGCCTACCGGCTCCGCGACGGCCAGATCGAGCAGCTCACCAAGGACCACTCGCTGGCCGACGCCCTGCGGCGAGGCCGGGACGATCTCCACGGACGAGGTGCCGAACCACAAGTTCAAGCACGTCCTCTATCTCTACCTCGGCAGCAAGGACGCCCGCGGCGGCCCGGAGGACGTCCGCGTCGCTCGACGTCCGCCCGGGCGACCGGTTCCTGCTGGCCCGCGACGGCCTGACGGGCGTCGTCGACGACGACGAGCTGGCCGCGGATCGTCGCCGAGGTGCGACGACCCGCAGCGCGACCGCCCAGGCGCCTGATCGACCAGGCGCTGGACAATCGATTCGAAGGACAACGTCACCTGCCTGGTCATCCACGCCTTGCTGACGACGCGGCCGCGTCCGGCGACCGTCGCCGACCGGCGACATGACGACCGGACGTCGCCGCCGATCCGAGGGCCCGTCGCATGTCGCGGCTCGACGACTTCGTCGGCCGAACGTCGCCCGGAGCGGCCTGGTCGCCCCGGCGCGACCTCGAGCGCGCCCGCGCGCGGCCTCGCCGCCGGGGCCCGAGGCCGACGCCGCCGTCCGGCTCGCCCGGCTCCTGATCCAGGCCAGGCGCCATCACCCCCTACCAGGCCCGCAAGCTCCTCGCCGGGGCGACCCGCGGCTTCTTCCTGGGCGGCTACCGGATCCTCCGCCGCTCGGCGAGGGGGGGATGGGCAAGGTCTACCTCGCCGCAGCCGGAGGGCGACGGCCAGCGCGTCGCGATCAAGGTCCTGCCCCCCAGCAAGGCCGCCGACGGAGGCGCAGGCCCTGCACCGGTTCCGCCGCGAGATGGACCTCTCCCAGCGCGTCCAGCACCCGAACCTCGCCCGGACGCTCGACGTCGGCCACGAGGGCGACATCTACTTCATGGTCCTGGAGTACATCCCGGGCGAGAGCCTCTACCAGATCGTCAAGCGACCCGCAGGGCGGCCCGCTCCGCGTCCCCGACACCGCCCGGCTCTTCCTCAAGGTCGCTCGACGGCCTCGAGCGCGGCCCACGACGCCGGGCTGATCCATCGCGACATCAAGCCGTCGAACATGATGATCACGCCCGACGGCGACGCCAAGATCCTCGACCTCGGCCTGGCGCGGATGCTCGGCGACGAGGAGAGCCGCTGACCCGCCCCAACGTCGTCATCGGCACGCTCGACTACGCCAGCCCCGAGCAGCTCGGCAACGCCGCCCGCGCCGACCGCCGGAGCGACCTCTACAGCCTCGGCTGCACGCTCTACTTCACCCTCGCCGGCCGGCCGCCGTTCGAGGGGGGCGACGTCGTCAACAAGATCTTCAAGCAGCGGATGGACGACCCCGAGCCGCTCGAGCGGGTCGCCCGGGGCGTGCCCGCGGCGTTCGCCGCGATCGTCCGCAAGCTGATGGCCAAGGAGCCCGGACGACCGCTACCAGATCGTGCGCCGAGCTGCAGCGCCGACCTCGCCCGCTGGACCGACCCCGACGGGTCGGGCGATCCTCGGCGCCGAGGCCGAGGCGGCCCGCGCCTTCCGGCCCCCGCCGCCCGAGCTCGAGGACGACGACCTCCGGCTCCTCGACGCCGACGACGAGACCTCGTCGGGTCCCCTGCCCTCGGCCGCCCGGTCGCTCCGCGACCTCGGCGCCGCCGAGCCCGCCGCCGCCCCCATGCACAAGGCCCCGCCCGCCGCCGCGCCGGGCCGTCGTCGTTCCGGCCGACGCGTTCGAGCCGGCCCCGCAGATTCCCCGCGCACGGGACGAGAGCCGCTGGCTCATCCACTTCGTCGCGATCGCCCTTGCGATCGGCATCCTGGGCATCATCCTGATCGCCATCCTCCAGTCCCGGTCGTGAAGACTGGCCCGCCACTTGCTCTTGGTTACGGCTCGCCTGCCCCCAGGATCCCTTCTCTGTCGAAGGATTTCGGCATGTTGGCCATGTCCCTGCGCCCTGCCTCCGCCCATCAGCCTCGGCAAGCCTCTCGACGAATGTCGTCGAAATCGGCCTGCTCCTGCCCAAGAACCGGGCGGCCGCCCTGATCGAGCTCGCCCGCAACCGGCACGAGAGCGTCGGCCAGATCCTCCGCAGGCTGATCGACCAGGCGCTCTGATGCACGACCGTCGACTGACGTCCGCATCAGGACGTTTGTTCAGTTTTCGCTTGCGATTGGGCCCTCGCCGCTGGGACAATCGGGGTGAGTCGCTCCGGCGGACGCGGAGCGCACCCGGAGGTCCCGTCCGTGCCGCCAGTCGCGCCGATCCAGGACGGTCTCGACGTCCTGCTGCCGCCAGTCGCGGCGCTGGTTCCGGGAGACCTTCGGCGACCCGACGCCCCCACAGCGGCTGGGCTGGCCGGCGATCGCCCGCGGCGAGAACACGCTGATCTTCGCCCCGACCGGCTCGGGCAAGACCCTCGCCGCGTTCCTGGCGTGTCTCGACCATCTCTGGCGTCACGCGCGAAGACGAGCGCGGCGTCCGCATCCTCTACGTCTCGCCGCTCAAGGCGCTCAACCAGGACATCTACCGGAACCTCCAGCTCCCGCTCGAAGGGATCCTCGACACCGCGCAGCGGCTCGGGCGTGCCGCTGCCGGCCGCTCGACGTGGCCGTCCGGACGGGCGACACGTCCGCCGCCGAGCGGCAGCGGCTGCTCCGCACGCCGCCCGACATCCTGATCACGACGCCCGAATCGCTGCACCTGATGCTCACAAGCCGGGCACGCGAGGGCCTTCGGTCGGTCTCGCACGTGATCGTCGATGAGATCCACGCCCTCTGCCCGAACAAGCGTGGGGTCTTTCTGGCCTTGCTGCTGGAGCGGCTTGAAAGTTGAACAACGGAAGGCTTCGTACGAATCGGCCTCTCGGCGACCCAGCGCCCGCTCGAGGAGGTGGCCCGCTACCTCGGCGGCCTGCGGACAATCCGTCCGCCCCGGGGCCGGGTCCGCCACGAGCCGAGGCCGGTCACGATCGTCGATGCCGGACGCCGCAAGGAGATCGATCTCGAGGTCACGTCCCCCTTCGACCGCGCCGTGCCGCTGACGGCCGGGACGGTCTGGCCGGCGATCGAGCGTCGGCTGCTCGACCTGATCCGCACGCACCGGTCGACGATCGTCTTCGCCAACAACCGCCGGGTCGCCGAGCGGCTGACGGCGCACCTGAACGAGCTGGCCGAGTCGACCGGCGACGTCGCCGGTCACGCCCTCCCGCTGGTGAAGTCCCACCACGGAAGCCTCCACCTCGACGAGCGGCGCGTCGACCGAGGAGGCCTTGAAGGCGGGCGAGCTCTCCGCCGTCGTGGCGACGGCCTCGCTCGAGCTGGGGATCGACATGGGGGCCGTCGACCTCGTCTGCCAGGTCGAGTCGCCCGGGATCGGTCTCGCGGGGCCTCCAGCGCGTCGGGCGGGCCGGGCACCTCGTCGGCCGGACGAGCAAGGGACGGCTGATCGCCAAGACCCACGGCGACCTGCTCGAATCGGCCGCCCTCTGCCGCGCCATGCTCGCGGGCGAGGTCGAGACGCTCGAGGTGCCGACGAACTGCCTCGACGTCCTGGCCCAGCAGGTCGTCGCCGCCGTGGCCGTCGAGCCGTGGGACGCGAACGAGCTGTACGAGCTGATCCGCGGGGCCTATCCCTATCGCGACCTCACGGCCGAGGCCTTCGAGAGCGTCCTGATGATGATCTCCGGCCGATTCCCGGTCGGGTCGTTCCAGGACCTCAAGCCGCGGATCAGCTGGGACCGGGTCCACAACCGGCTGCGTGCCGCTGCCCGGCTCGGCGAGGCTCGCCCTGGCCGGCGGGGGGACGATCCCCGACACGGGGCATTACCCGCTCTACCTCGGCGAGGACGGGCCGAAGCTCGGCGAGCTCGACGAGGAATTCGTCCTGGAGCGCCGGGTCGGCGAGACCTTCGTGCTCGGCACCGCGACGTGGCGGATCGAGTCGATCGAGCCCCTGCGGGTCGTCGTTTCCCGCGCCGAGGGACGCTCGGCGCAGATGCCGTTCTGGCGCGGCGAGGGCGCCGCGAGGACTCCCGAGCTGGGCGACCAGGTCGGGGCGCTCTGCCGCGAGATCGCCACGCGCCGCGACGACGATTCGATCGAGGCCTGGCTCGCGGACGAGTGCCGTCTCGACACCAACGCGGCGAAGGCGCTCCGCGACTACGTGGCCCGCCAGTACCGGACCGCCGGACGCCGCCCCCGACGACCGGACAGTGGTCGTCGAGACCTTCCGCGACCCGACCGGCGAGGTCGGCCTGGCCGTCCTGACGCCGCTGGGCGGGAAGGTGCACCAGGGATTGAAGCTCGCGGTTCAGGGCCGGCTCCGCGAGCGGCTGGGCGTGTCGGTGGCCTGCATGCACGGCGACGACGGGCTGCTGATCCGCGTCCCTCGGACCGAGGAGCTGCCGCTCGACATCTTCGACGGCCTGACGCCCGAACACGCCGAGTCCCTGATCCGTGCCGAGCTGGGCGAGAGCGCCCTGTTCGGCCTCCGCTTCCGCCAGAACGCCGGGCGGGCCCTGCTGCTGCCCCGTCCCGACCCGACCAAGCGGACCCCGCTGTATCTCCAGCGTCTCCGCGCCAAGGACCTGCTTCAGGTCGTCCGCAAGTTCCCCGACTTCCCGATCGTCGTCGAGACCTACCGCGAATGCCTCGACGACGACCTCGACCTGCCTCGTCTCAAGGAGCTGCTGAGGAAGATCGCCGATGGCTCGGTACGCGTCGTCCGCCGGGCGGGGGAGCTGCCGTCGCCGTTCGCCAACGACCTGATTTTCCGGTTCACGCTGGGCTACCTCTATGAATGGGATGAGCCGAGGCGGCCGGACCGCGCTACGTCGGTCGCGGACGTCTCGACGCTGCTCGACTCCCTGATCGACCCGGGGGCGATTGCCCGCGTCGATGCGAGGCTCCGGGGCGTCGGCATGGCGCCGCGGACCGTAGACGAGATGGCCGAGCGGCTCCGCACGCTGGGCGATGTGGCGGAATCCGAGGTCGATGGATCGATGGCAGCGTTCCTGAAGGAGCTGGCGGGGTCCGGGCGCGCGACGACGATCGACCTCGGCGCGCGGGTCGATCCCCTTCGCTGGGTCGGCGTCGAGGAGCGAGACCTGTATGGGAAGGCGTTCGCGGGCGGAGACGACGACGCGGCCGAGTCGATCGTGCGCCGTTACCTCCGGACGCGGGCGCTGGTCGGCCTCGACGATCTGATCGATCGCTATCCGATCGGCCCCGCCAGGGCGACGGATTGGCTCGAACGCTGGGCCGAGGAAGGGAACCTGGTCCGGCTCGACGACGGATCGTCCCCGCGCTGGGCCGACCCGCGGAACCTGGAGGAGGTCCGGCGGATCTCGGTCGCGCTCCGCCGCAAGGAGAGCGTGGCCGTTCTTCCGGAAACCTATGCCGACTTCCTCGTTCGGCGGCTCGGCGTTCACCCCGACGCCCGGCTCGAGGGCAAGCCGGCCGTCGAGCGGGCCCTGGACGAGCTGCAGGGCTTCGCGGCCACGCTCGAGACCTGGGAGACTGACCTTCTTCCCCGCCGGGTCCGCGGCTTCCAGCCCCGGTGGCTCGACGACGTCCTCCTCGACGGCGCCTGGTCGTGGCGCGCGGAGGGCGACGAGCGGGGAGAGCCTCGCGTCGCGTTCATCCCGCGCGATTTCGGAGGGGCGTGGCCCCCCGATGGGAGCGACTTCGGGACCGAGGGCGACGAGGATCAGGTCCTCGCGTCGCTCGATTCGAGGGGCGCAGGCTTCACGACCGACTTCGCGCGCTGGACGGGCCTCGATCCTTCCCGCGTCCGGCGCGCCCTCGATGCGCTGATGCGACGGGGTCTGGTGACGAACGACCGGCTCGACCCGCTCCGCCCGGCCTCGCGCGAGCGGATCGCTGCACTCGACGCGGCGAAATCCCCAAGGTCGGGACGTCCGCGGCTGGGCGGCCGGCGGTTCGCCTCGATGCCGCCGGAGGGCCGCTGGTACCGTCTGGCCAGCCCCCCGGCCGACGAGGGCTCGCTGCTGACGTGGGCTGAGATCCTGCTTGGCCGCTATGGCGTGCTGACTCGCGAGACGGTCGCCCTCGACCCGTGGGCGCCGGCGTGGCGCGAGCTCGCCCCGCTCCTTGCCCGGGCCGAGATGCGCGGGGATGTGCGCCGGGGTTATTTCGTCGAGGGGCTTTCGGGCGTCCAGTATGCCACGCAGGAGGCGGCCGACGACCTCGCCCGGCTGGCCGGGCTGGCGACGTCCGGGGGGCCGCCGGTGCTGCTCTCGACGGTCGATCCGGCGAATCTGTATGGCTCGGGCGCACCCCTGGACATCCCCTTGCTCGAAGGGGGCACGGCGCGGCTCGTGAGGACGCCCGCGAACATGCTGGTCTTGATCGCCGGGCGGCCCGTGCTCATCATCGAGGGGTACGGCAGGCGGCTGACGGGACTTGCGTCGGCCACCGAGGGCGAGGTCCGATCGGCGCTGGCCTTGCTGCCCGGCCTGGCGGGGCCGGCCCGGCGGGTCCTGAAGGTCGAGTCGTACAACGCGGCCCCCGCGCTCGCGTCGCCGTCGGCGCCCTGGCTTTTCGACCTCGGCTTCGTCCGCGACCCGCCCGGCCTGGCCTTCTACGCGGGCTACTGAATCGACCTCCGAGTCACGGCCGACGACGCCCGACGCGACCCGAGGGAGACTGCTCCATGGATGATGCGACGACCCTCCCACCGCCCGCCGAGCCGCCCTACGACTGCCTGGTCATCAGCGACCTGCACCTGGGCAGCCTCGTCTGCCAGGCGAAGCTGCTCGAGGAGTTTCTCGAGTGGGCCGCCGCGTCGACACGCGAGCTGATCATCAACGGCGATATCTTCGACGACCTCAACTTCAAGCGGCTCTCGAAGCGGCACTTCGGCTGCCTGCGCTCGATCCGCCGCCACTCCGACCGGCCCGGCCTGAGGCTCATCTGGATCCGCGGCAACCACGACGGCCCGGCCGACATCGTCAGCCACATCGTCGGGGTCGAGATCCTCGAGGAGTACATCGTCGAGTCCGGGCCGATCCGCCTGCTGATCCTCCACGGTGACCAGTTCGACCATTTCATCACGCAATACAAATACATTACCTCCGCGGCCGTCGGCCTGTTCTACTACATCCAGCGACTCGCCCCGCACAACACCGCGCGGTGGATCCGGCGGGTCTCGAAGCGCTGGCAGCGGAACAGCCAGGTCGTCATGCGCGGGGCGGTCGAGTTTGCCAGAACCCGGGGTTGCAACGCCGTGACCTGCGGGCACACGCACCTGCCGCTCGTCGCCGAGCTCGACGGAATCAGGTACATCAACAGCGGCACCTGGACCGAGCAGCCCCCCTGCCCGTTCGTCTCGCTCAGGGCCGGCGAACTGAAACTTGAATGGTGGCCGATCCCGGGCATCGTGGCCCCGGCCGAGAACGAAGCCGTCTCCGAAGAACCCATACCCTCCGACGTCGAAGGGAGCGTCCTACCGACCGCCCGATGATCTACGACATCACCCCCCCATCACCGACGCGCTCGAAGTCTGGCCCAGCGACACACCGCCGTCCCGCGAGGTCCTGCTCGACATGAAGCGGGGGGCGAACATCACGCTCTCCACCCTCCGCGCCACGGTCCACCTCGGCGCCCACGTCGACGGCCCGAATCACTGCGCGGTCGACGCCCCGGCGATCGACCAGTGCGCGCTCGACGACTACCTCGGCCCGTGCCAGGTCGTTCGCGTCGACGTGCCGCCCCGCGCGCTCATCATCCCGGGGAATTTCCGCCCCGACGTCCGCGCCGAGCGGATCCTGTTCGCGACCGGGACGTATCCCGACCCGAACCGGTTCCGGCCCGACTTCGCGGGCCTCGCCCCGGAGCTGATCGAGTACCTCGCCGACCGCGGCGTGCGGCTCGTCGGGATCGACACGCCGAGCGTCGACCTTTTCGAGGCCGAGGGCCTGCCGACGCACCTGGCGTGCAACCGCCGCCGCGTCGCGATCCTGGAGGGGATCGTCCTCGACGACGTGCCGGAGGGCGTGTACGAGCTGATCGCCCTGCCGCTCCGCCTGGTCGGCTTCGACGCCAGCCCCGTCCGCGCGGTGCTCCGGACGCTCGACTGACCGGGCCGGGAAATCTGGGCTTCGCGGCCGGGACCATGGCACATTATCATGGAGACCTCGGCCCCGGGCTGCGCGGAGTCATCGTGATGCTGGCGGATCAGGACCATCCCCTCGAGGACGCCATCGCCGAGTCCGAGGCGAAGCCCGACCCGGCGGTCGTCGTGGTCTATCGGACCCGCGGGGTCCCCTGGCTCCTCGTCCCGCCCCTGCTGCTGCTGGCCGGCGTGGCCGCCATCGTCGTCTATCGCCGGTCGGAGCACGCCTCGGCGCGTGCCGCCGCGCTGGCCTGGCAAGACGCCACGGCCCAGAAGGCGTCAGCCGCCGGGTCCCCGAAGCCCGACAACCGCGCGCAGGTCGAAGCCCTCGACGAGCTGACTTTCGCGACCGGCCGGGCAACCTCGGCCCCCGCGCCGCAGGCGGTCAGCCCTGTCTACGATCCGACGCCGCCGCCCGATGCCCCCGAGCCGCCGAAGCCCGCGCCCGCCCCCGTCGAGCCGGTTCGCACCCCGGAAAAGCCCAAGGTCGAGCCGGTCAAGCCGGCCGTCCCCGCTCCGGCACCGGCCAACCCGACCCCGAAACCGTCCGCACCGGCGCCCACGCCGAAGCCGACCGAACCCAAGCCGACCCAGCCGAAACCCGCCGAGCCCAAGCCGGCGGCGACGCCTGCCCCGGCGGTCACGACGGCCAGCGCGGCCCCGGCTCGCCCGAACGCTGTCGCCGACCCGTTCGATCCGCTCGTGGAAATCCCGGAGCCCGCGAAGCCGGTCGCGATCGTGCCGCCTCCCGCCGCGGAGCCGACCGCCCGACGCGACCGCGTCGGATTCGATCCGCAGGCGACGCCCGCGACGCTCGAGGCCGAGGCCGAGCCGAAGCGAGAACCCGAGCCGCCCGCCGTGGATCGGCCGCCCTCGGCGGTCGTCCCCCCGGCGGGCGAGCAGCCGTTCGAGCTCGACCGCCGTCCGCCGGCCGCGGCCGGCCGCGCCGCGGACCGGAGGGCGGAGCAGACTCAGGAGATCTTTGACGACATGCAGGCCGAGGCCGAGCGGAAGCTCGCCGAAAGGGCCCATCTCATCGAGATCAAGAACGGCGCGCTCAACCCCGACCCGGCCGAACATCGTCTCCACCGCGAGGCGTTAAAGGCGGCCGCGCGCCGGCTCGCCGCCGAGGATCGGCAGCCGTTCCACGAGGAGCTCAAGCGGCTTATCCGCGAGCAGGGCCGCGCCGCCGGGCCCGACATCCTCGCCGCCCGCAAGCGCTTCGGCGACGACACGGTGCCCGAGATCATGAAGCCCGCGGCACGGGATCTTATCGAGGTCGGATCCCGGCTGACCACCGGCGACAAGATCCGCCGGATGCGCCAGTGGGGGCTGCCGGAGGCCATGATCATCGATGACCTCTACGACAAGGCCCACCAGAACATCGGCGGCCGCGGCGGTCCGCGCGACGAGGGCGAAGCGTGGGTCTACGCCGCCTGGACCCTGCTCCATTACCCGCCCGGCGTCCCGCGCGAACCCGCAGCCCGCGGCCGCGGCGCCCCGCTAGGCGCGTTCGCGAGGCGGGCCCGACAGGACCTCGTCGAGCCACCCCGCGAGGTCGAGTGCGTACCGCGACGGGTCCGGGTCGAACTCGAGCGTGTGATGCCCCTCGGGATACTCGATGACCCGCGGGCGAGCCGAGCCGATGCCGTCGAAATAGGCCCTCGTCCGGGCGTTGTCGACGATCCGGTCGTGCCCGGCGAGCATGAGCAACGACGGCTGCCGCACCATGCCGCGGACCTTCCGCACGCCCCGGTCGATGAACCGGCTCGCGGCCAGCAGCGCGGCCGTCGCGGTCCTCAGGCTCAATGGGTCGGAGGCGATGAAGGCCTGGCCCTCGGGGCTGTCGGTGAAGAGCGCGGGGTCGGCCAGGGGAATCGGGAACCGCTTGCGGCGGTTCGTGAAGAAGGCCAGCGCGATCCTCAGCCGCTCGGCCCGATCGACGTCGACCCGCGGGTGCAGGCCCGGGCAGATCAGGGCGAGGGCGTCGACCAGCTCGGGATGCCTCGCCGCCGTGATGACCGCGAGCTTGCCGCCCCAGCTAATGCCGGCCAGTGCGATCGGCGTCGCCGGGTCGGCGTCGCGAAGCGAGCGGAGCAGCTCGGCAACGTCCGCGAGTAACCGGCCCGAGGATCGCGCGTGCCCGCGATCGACCTCGTTCTTTCCCGAACCGCGACGGTCGGGAAACGTCGTCTCGTAGCCGCGTCCGGCGAGCGTCCGCCCGAGGTTGTGGTACCACCCGCCGTGGCTCTGCACGCCGTGCAGGACCGACGACGCGGCCCTTCGGCGTCCCCACGACCGGCCACCGCGTGAGATGCAGCGAGTATCCGTCGCCGGCGGTCTGCGTCGAGAAGACCGGCTCAATCATAGCGGACCTCGCGGCGATCAACCGTCATGGCCTCCAGCGCCGCGTCGTCGATCCGTACGCCGAGGCCGGGCCCCTTGATCGGCTTCGCCCAGCCGCCGAACCCGAACGTCGGGTCCTCGCGAGTGATGTTCCGGCCGAGGATGTGGCGGTCGTAGGAGCCCTCGACGTAGCGCAGCCCACGGACGTTCGACGCCAGGTGGCGTCCGGCGGCCGAGAGCAGGCCCGACTCGCCCGGGTGGCAGCCGAGCTGGACGCCGATCCCGTGCCGGTGCGCCAGCTCGATCAGGCGGAGCGTGGGGATCAGGCCGCCGCACTTCGAGATCCGCACGTTGAACAGGTCGGCCGTTCCGGGCCTCGACCGCGCGGAGGGCGTCGGGCAAGCCGCAGAGGGATTCGTCGAGCATCACGGGCACGCCGAGCCTCGGCCGCATCTCGGCCAGCGACTCGACCTGGGCGTGCGGCACGGGCTGCTCGATCGTCGACGGCCGCGACGGCCTCAGGGCCGCCACGCGCTCGACGACCTCGCCCGGCGCCCACGCCTCGTTGGCGTCGAGCCGGACGTCGATCCTCCGGCCGAGCACGGCCCGGATCCGCCGGAGCCGCTTCGCGTCGTCCTGGCCTGCGACGCCGACCTTCAGCTTCACGTGGCGGAAGTTGTTGAGCCACATCTTGCCGGCGCTGCGGATCTCCTTGCCGGGCGTCTCGGCCGTGATCGCCCCGCTGTAGCGCACCCAGGCCGCGGCCGGCGTGAGCAGCTCGGGCACGTGCGACGCCACGCGGATGGCCCGTCCCGCCGACTCGCCGAACGCACGGCCGTAAGCATCGACCAGCGCGATCTCCAGCGCCGCCCGCGCGGCGTTGCCGAACATCCCGCGCGGATCGTCGTCGATCGATGGTACGCGGAGCTCTGCGATCCGGCCGACGGCGGCGGCAAAGTCGGCGGGATTGCCGACCTGCGCGGCGACATCGAGGGCCGTGAGCGCGTCGAACGCCGTCTCGATCGTCTCGCCCGTGACGTAGGAGCGCGGCACGCCCTCGCCGAAGCCGACCGAGCCATCGTCGAGCCTCACGCGGGCGACGAGGCTGTCGCTGGCGGCCCGCTCGTGCGAGGCGTGGCGGATCGACTTGCGCAGGGGGAGCGCGACGTGGAACAGGTCGAGCCGGATGGGGGCGGGCATGGTCGGTCGATTCTACGCGACGGACCGGCCGCGCTCCCAGGTCAATCGGCGTCGTCGCCGATCAATAGAACTTCATCAATGCCTTCGACACCACGTAGATCGCCAGGTTCTTGCTCACCGGCTTGGCGAGCACGCAGAACGCGTGTGCCTGCAAGGCCTTGCGGAGGATCTGGTCGTCGTGGTCGGCCGAGACGAGGATCATGGGCAGCACGCCCTTGATCTGGCGGACGATCTCCATCGTCTCCAGGCCCGAGAGCTTCGGCAGGTGCATGTCCATGAGCGCGAGGTGGACGTCGTCGCGCTGGACGATGTCGATCGCCTGCTCGCCGCTCTCCGCGAGCAACGTCCGGTAGCCGGCCGGCTCAAGGATATCGCGGAACGTGGCGCGTGCGACGGGGTCGTCGTCGGTGACCAGTATCGAGTAGGGCTGATCCAGGGTCATGGGCGGTCCGTGGGCGACGCCGCCGGAGAATCGGCGCGGGTGCCAGGCGAGAAGTGCAAGACTTGCGCCGTCCGCCGCGTTGATGACGAGGACTGCGTCCGGTCAGGTCGCAAGTTCCCCTCGAAACCTAGTTTAGATCAAGCGCGCCGGCGTGTCGAGGCCTCCGGTTATCCTGCACATGGCGTGATCTCGCCGCCATGATGGCAGTCAGCGAGGAGCGGCGGTGTCGGCCGATTTGGCATCGCCGACCGGTCGTCCGGGCGAGCCGGCCGAGCAATCCGCCGGAGACGACGCTGGGCCACCGCCTTGCCGGGTCGAACGCCTCGGCTGACGCCAGGTCGGGCAGGTTGGGCTTCACATCGTGGAAACGGTAGCGCTCGAGCAGGTTGCCGTTGGCCGCCGTCCCCTCGACCATCGCGGGCAGGGCCGTCTGGGCGTCGAGGTAGACGAGCCAGGTCTCGCCCGCGGCGTTGTGCCGCTCGATCTTGTGGCAGGGCCGGCCGACGGCGGCGGGCGTCTCGATGCCGATGTAGGCCAGGGTCGACCCGGCCGCGGGCGCCGAGAGGCCGGTCTCCAGCGTCTTGACGATCGCGTCGAACCCGGCCTCGGTGATCGGGTGCCGGCTGTTCTTCATGACCATCACGCTGTCGGGCGCCATGCTCAGGTTGGGCACGGGGATCGGCGAGTCGCCCATGTGGACGTGGAGCATGCCGCCGGGTTCGCTCGCCGAATAGATCGCCTCGCGGCCCTTGTGCGGGCCGGCCGTCCATTCGAGCCGGACGGCCCTCGGGGCGCGGCGGATGCTGAGCTGGACGTCCTCCGCCGGCTGGAGCACGTCGCCCACCCGCTCCTGCCGGTTGAGCTGCACCTGGTACGTGGTCATCGCCTCGACAGCCGCGCGGGCTCGGGCGATGACGGCGCGGGCCTCATCGGGCCTGGTCGGCGTCGGGTCGGTGGCCGGCGCCTGGAGCCCGGCGACCTCGATTTCGGGCTCCGCGGGGCGCGGCCGCTTCTCGGTCGGCAGGGCGACGGGGCTGCCCAGGCTCACGACCTCGGTCGGCACCGTGCCGTCCTCGGGCGAGCCGGTCGAGGCCGTGGGATGGGCCGTCGAGCGGACGAACGCCGCGGCCTCGGGGGCGGTTTCGCCCTTCGCCACGAGGGCCTCGGACTCGGGCATGCGGGTGCAGGGCCGACCTTGTGATGGGCCAGGTACGGGTCGACCGCCGGGTCGGCGTAGCCGCCGACCTTGGGCGCATCCCAGCCCCGGAAGCCCTTCATGTACGAGCAGCCGGCCGGCATCACGGCCAGGAACGAGGCCGCCAGCCAGGCAAGGCGTCCCCGCGGCCCCCGCGCCGTCACGGTGCGATCCATCGCGACCATCATGCTCCGCAACCCCCCCGGACGGGGTAACCGATCGCCCGCCGCGGCCGTCGAGTCGGCCGAGAGGGGAAGTCGTCCCGTCTGGTAGCACAATCGGCCGAATCGCTCAAGCCGATTCCCTCGCGCTCCCTGCGCGGATGGCCCTTCCTCCGTCGGGCGTGTTCCTCCGTGATGCGCGGCGTCCCAGCCCGCCGCCGTGCTCTCAGTCGACGAACGCGAACCCCTCGATCGTCTCGAGGTCCGCGAGCAGGCACGGCTGTTTATATTGTTCGACCGTCCCGCCGCTGTGCGCCAGCCGCCTCCGCTGAAAATCGGCCCACGAGCCGGGCGGGAGCCGCCTGATGCGGATCGGGTCGAGTCGGAGGGTCGGCGCGGCGGTTCTCGTACTCGGCGTTCTGCGTCATGAGCTGACGCTCGACCTCGGCCGCGAGCCGCGACGCCGATGCCTCTCCGTTCAGGTCGCTCGTCTCGACGAGCAGGTTGTACCGCGGCGGGTCGCCCCAGCTCGGCAGGAGGAGGAACGAGGCCAGCTTGATCCCCACCGCCTCCTGCGCGGCCGAGACGGCGGCGACGACCTGGAACTCGCTGAGCTTCTCGCCCGTCAGGCTCGAGAAATGGGCGCCCTTGTTCAGGAAAACGAGGCGGGGGGCCCGGCCCTCGAAGCCCGCGCACTCGACCAGGTCGTGGATGTGATAGCGGTAGAGGCCGCCCGAGGTCGTCGGCACGATGAAGTAGCGCCGGCCCTCGACGAGCTCGGTCGCCTCGACCGTCTCGGGCTGCTCCGAGTCGCCCTGCTCCTCGGGGATGAACTCGAAGTAGTTGTGCTGGACGTCGAGCACGCCGGCCGGCGTCCCGTCCTCGAGTCGGGATCGTGAACCGGCCCTCGGAGGCGATCAGGCCGACGTCGCGGACGGGGACTTCGCCGAAGTATTCGGGATAACCGCGGAGATACGCCCCCATCGTCCCGCCCGTCCAGTTGGCGAGGAATTCGAGGCTGGGCCAGTAGTCCTTCGGCAGGAGCCGGCCGGTCCTGTTGACGATCGCCTCGAGTCGCCTCGCGGCCCGCCGGCGCCGAAGCCGGACCCGGAAACCCATCGCCCGCCGGACGTCGTCGGGGATCGTCCACTTCGGGTCGATCGTGCCGTCGTGCAGGTCCTTGATCAGCGTCGCCTTCTCGCGGTCGCCGAGCCGGGCGATGCCGAGGATCGTGCTCGGGTTCGCGGCGATGATCGTGCCCAGGTCGCGATAGACCGAATGCCGCAGGGCGACGTAATACTTCGACTCGATGTCCTTGATCCGCGACGCCGCCGGCGGCATGCAGTAGTTGATCCGCACGAGCGGGTTCTGCATCTGCGACGTCAGGCCCGTGATCGCGCCGCAGGGGATTCCGGCCGTGGTGAAGCTCTCGCGCCAGTCGCTGGCGATCTGGAGCAGCGGCTTCATCCCGCGGTTTAGCATGCCGGGATGGGCGTCGAACGCGGTGATGCCCCAGATCTGCCAGCCCTTGCGGTAGTCGACGAGCGCTTCGCGCGTGACCGGGATCGTCTTCGGGCGGTTCGTCGTGCCCGAGGTCATCGCGAACATGAGCACTTCGGTGCCCGGGCCGAACAGCGCCGAGGTCTCGCCCTGACGGACGCGGTCGATGTACGGCTCGTGGCCCGTGTAGTCGCGGACGGGGACGCGGCGGCGGAAGTCGTCGACGGTGCGGATCTCGGCGAAGTGATGGTCGCGGCCGAAGTGCGCTGTCGCTGTGGCGAGCGATCCGATCGAGGAGCAGCCGGCGCTGGACCTCGCCGGCCTGGCGGGCCGCCGCGAGGAAGTCCCGCGCGAGCCGCCGCGAGCGGTTTTGCAGGGGGAGTCCGGCGGCGACCTTGATCAGGTAGAGCATCGCGGGCCCCCTGGCCCTCGTTTCCCACGCCGACGGACATCGAACCCGATGGCCGGGGCAGAGCCCACAGTGCCCGGCAGAGGCAACCCGGGCGGACCCGCCCCGGGGCGAGGATCGGAATCGGCCTTTTGAATCGGAGACGATCAGTGGGAAAGGACGTTGCTTCCGGCGGCCGCCGGCGCGAGCACCGGGATGGCCGAGGGCACGACTTCCGCGGCCGCGGCCTCCCGGGGCTTCTTCGCCGCGGTCCGCTCGACGGGCTTCGAGACCCGCGGCGCGTTGGCGAGGAAGAAGGCGGCGACCCGGTCGGAATACTCCGTGCCCGCCACCTCGCGGCAGCGGTTGTGCTTCGCCTTGGGGACGATCCAGAGCTCCTTCGGGTCGCCCGCCGCGGCGAAGAGGCCCCGGGCGATGCCGGGGCCGATGTACGAGTCCTTCTCGCCGTGGATCATGAGCAGGGGCCGAGGGGCCAGCCGGGCCGTGCCTCGCTCGACGTCCGGGAAGCGGCACTTGAGCTTGCGCTGGATCCGCTTCCGCGACGACCAGCGCGAGGAAATCGATACGCCTGGATCGGCACGTGCTTCCAGAAGGTCTTGGAGCCCGACGTAGATCTCGGCCCAGCGAAGGATGTAGGCGAGCATCGTCCCCCGGGTGGGAAACGCCCCGTCGGTCGTCACGCCCCAGACACCCGGGTCCTTCGCCGCCCACGCAGAGCGCCGCCGCACCCGCCGCGGCTCACGCCGAAGAGGCCGACGCCGGCCGGGTCGGCGTCGGGGCGAGAGCGGACGTAGTTCAGCGCGGCGCGGAGGTCGGCGAGCTCGTGGGCCGTCAGCCACTGGAGCGGCTCGTAGCGCGGGTCGGCATCGCTCTCGCCGTGGTTGCGGAAGTCGAAGCTGAACAGGTCGAAGCCGACCGTCGCGGAGGTGGCCGACGTAGGCCAGCGCGCTCCAGCGGTCGCCGAGGTATTCGTGGCAGAAGACGATGACGCCCAGCCGTCGCTCGGCCGTCGCCTTGAAATAGGTGCCCGCGAGCGTCAGCCCGTCGGCCGTGCCGAACCGGACGTCCTCCGCGTCGCCCGCGGCGCCGACCGGAGCGGGAAGAAGAGCGGCTTCTCCTCGAAGATCCGGCCGATGATCGGCGCATACCGGACATAGACGTAGACGAGGAACGCGCAGACCACCGCCAGCGAGAGCGCCGGCGGCCGAGAGGCCGATCCAGAGGGCACTAGACACGTGCGAACTCCGGGCGGCGGCGGTGAAGCATCGCGGGTGTCGCGCGGAGGCCGGGCCAGCGGCGGGCGGGGTGTTTAACGATCTCTGCTTGGGTTAAATGTACCATTCAACCCGCGTACCGTCGAATAATCAGCGAGATGTTCTGGCCGCCGAAGCCGAAGCTGTTCGACAGGGCGACGTCGACCGGCTTCTCGCGGGCGACGTTCGGGACGTAGTCGAGGTCGCAGTCCGGGTCCGGGTGCTCGAGGTTGATCGTCGGCGGCAGGACGCCGTCGCGGATCGCCAGCAGGCAGACGATCACCTCGACCGCGCCCGCCGGCGGCGATCAGGTGGCCCATCATGCTCTTGGTGCTCGAGATCGGCACTCGTAGGCCGTGTCGCCGAAGACCCTCTTGATGGCCAGCGTCTCGATCGAGTCGTTGACCGGGGTGCTCGTGCCGTGGGCGTTGATGTAGTCGATGTCCGCGGGACTCGAGCCCGGCGTCGGCCAGCGCCTCGTCGCATGCAGGCGATGGCGCCGCGGCCTTCGTCGTGGCTGTCGGTCAGGCGGAAGGCGTCGGCCGTCGAGCCGTAGCCGGCGACCTCGCCGTAGATCGTCGCGCCGCGGGCCTTGGCGTGCTCCAGCTCCTCGAGCACGAGCATGCCGCGCCCCCTCGCCGAGGACGAAGCCGTCGCGGTCGCGGTCGAACGGCCGGCTCGCCCGGTGCGGGCTCGTCGTTGCGGGTCGACAGGGCCGTCAGCAGGTTGAAGCCGGTCACGCCGAACGGGTGGATCATGCTGTGCGTGCCGCCGGAGAGCATCACGTCGGCGTCGCCGCGGCGGATCATCTCGGTCGCCTCGCCGATCGCCTGGGTGCTGGCCGCGCAGGCCGTCAGGCAGTTCGCGTTCGGCCCCCGCGCGCCGAAGAGCGCCGGCCAGGTGGCCGGCGGGCGTGCCCGGCTCCTGCTCGGCCTCGCGGATCGGGTGGAGCGTCTGCGACGCCCTGCGCGCGTGAACTGCGGCCGTGTCGACCTTGCCCGTGCCCTTCGACGCGTGGATGCAGCAGCTCGACGAACCGCGGGAAGTCCTGCTGGCCCTCGCCCGAGCCGAGGTAGACGCCGAACCGCGCGCGGTCGATGTCCGGCTCGTCCTCGCAGGCCCGCGTCGCTCCACGGCCATCGTGGCGGCGGCGACGGCGAACTGGGTGTTCCGGCAGTGCTCGGCCCAGCGCTCGGCGTCGTCGACGTAGCCGGCCGAGGTCGAAGTCGCTTGACCTCGGCCGCGATCCGCGTCGGGAACGTGCGCGGCGTCGAACAGCGTGATCGGCCCGACGCCGCTCTTGCGCCTCGCAGGAGCGACGACCAGGTCGATCTCGAGGTCGCGCACCGACCGGGGTGACCATCCCCATTCCCGTGACGACGACGCGGCGTCTGCATCGAGCATTAAGTCCTTCGCGCCGGCGACCAGGCGAGCTTCGGCGGCCCGGTCAGCCGGTCGAGCGGGTCGGCTGCGCGGACGACCAGGGCGGCGGCCTGGCCGTGGCGGGTGAGGTTGGTCTTGACGAAGGTCGGGTTGTCCGTCGGCCGGGGCGTGCCGCGGACGACGTCGAGCCGGCAGGCGGGGTCGGGCTCGTCGCAGTTCAGGGTCGGCGGGATCACGCCGCGGTTCACGCCGAGCAGGCTGGCGATCAGCTCGACCGCGCCGCAGCCGGAGACGAGGTTGCCGAGGTAGCCCTTGAGCGCCGTGACCGGCACGCCGCCGGGCCCGAAGACCCGGCCGAAGGCCGCGGGCCTCGGCCAGGTCGGACTCGACGGTGGCCGCGCCGTGGGCGTTGACGTGGCCGATCTCCGCCGGCTCCAGCCCGGCGTCGCGGAGCGCGGCGCGCGACGGCGATCTCGGTGCCGATGCCCTCGGGGTCGAGCCCGCCGCCGGGCTGGGCGTCGCAGCCGGAGCCGAAGCCGAGGATCTCGCCGTAGATCCGCGCGCCGCGGGCCTCGGCGTGCTCGCGCTCCTCGAGGATCAGGATGCCGGCCCCCTCGCCCGGCGACCCAGCCGTCGCGCTGCGCGTCGAACGGGCGGCAGGCCCCGGACGGGTCGCCCTTCCAGTGCGACATCTGGTCGAGCAGGCTCATGCGGACCAGGCTCAGCGGGTGGATCTTCGAGTCGGCGCCGCCGGTGATCATCACGTCGGCCCGGCCCTTGGCGATGATCCGCGCGGCCTCGCCGATCGCGACGTTGGACGCCGCCTCGGCCTCGGTGATCGTGTTGCTCGGCCCCTGGCAGTCGAGCAGGATCGAGATGTGGCAGGCGAGCATGTTCGGCAGGTACTTGAGCAGCCAGATCGGCTGGATCTGCGGGATCCCCTCGCGGCCGTAGGTCTGGTAGTCGAACGTCCGTCGCCCTTGGTCGCCGAGGTCGATCGCCGGGCGCAGCTCGTCGAGCTCGGTCGAGATCAGCCCGGCGCCGAGGTCGACGCCGATCCGCGTCGGGTCGACGCCGCCGTCGGCCAGCCCGGCGTCGGCGACGGCCAGCTCGGCCGCGGCGACGGCGAGCTGGATGTCGCGGGCCATGTACTTGAGGCTCTTGCCCAGCGCCTTCTTGTGCTTGGGCAGGACGTGGGCCTTGGGGTCGAAGCCGCTCGACCTCGGCCGCCGACGTCGGTGGGCAGGCCGTCGACCGGGAAGGCCGTGATCCGGCGGACGCCCCCGCGGCCCTCGGCCAGGGCCGACCAGACGGCCGGCGCGCCGATGCCGATCGGGGTGATCAGGCCCAGCCCGGTGATGACCACGCGGCGTTCGCGAACGAAGCATGGGGGTCGCGGCCCTCTCCTCAGTCCGTCCGTGTCCGAACGATCGACCGCGGCCCGGGCCCGACCTCACGGCGGTCCCGGCCGGGCCCTGCGCCGGGGGCAGGCCGTTGGTCTGGCGCGTGCTCGACCGCGGCGGCGGCCTTGGCACGCTCCTGGGCCTTGGCCAGGTCGAGCACCCCGAGCAGTTGCTGCGTGAAGACGAAGTTCTTCGGCCCGAAGATCTGGTTCGCCCGCGAGTTATCGAGGTGGGCGAAGACGATCTCGACGTCGGCCAGCAGCTCGCCCTCGAGGAACGCCTTGGCGTCGACGACGGCCCCCTCGCTCCGCAGGTCGGTCAGCGTCACCTCGTAGATGAGCTGATCGCCCGCGCAGGCGACGCCGAAGAACTCGGCGCGGGGGATCTTGGCCAGGACGACCTTCTCGGCGAAGCCGCCCGCCTCGCCGACCAGGATGCCGCCGGTCTGCGCCAGGCCCTCGATGATCAGCGAGGCCGGCATGACCGGGTAGCCGGGGAAGTGGTCGTGCAGGTGCTCCTCGGCCAGCGTCAGGTTCTTGATCGCCCGGGCGAACTGGCCGCTCCGGAACTCCAGGAACTTGTCGATCCAGATCCATCGCATGGGCGGGCGGTCACCTCGGCTGTGAGTGCGTTCGCGGGATCGAACGAACCCGCGACGGGCATCCCTTCCGGCGGCCGCCGCGCGGGTCGCGGATCGTGGCAAGTCGGCCCCGCCCCTGTCCGTGCGGGCGGGCCGGCCGCTCAGGCCGCGAGCTTGCTCTGCGACGTACTGGACGAGCATGTCGACCGTGTAGAGGTCGCCGATCTTGTCGACCTCGGGGTTGCTGGCGAACGTCGAGAGGTCGGCGTACGGCATGCGGGTCTTGAGCTCGTCGAGGCCCTTGGCCGTGAGCTTGCCGTCCTCGATCATGTCGGGGTCGGAGACGATGTTCTCGGGGAAGAGCTCGCCGCGGGGGATCTTGATCCCGAAGTTCCGCTCGAGCCGGAAGACGATGTCGAGGAAGTCGATCGACTCGGCGCCCAGGTCGCCCTGGAGCGTGGCGTCGCGGCGTCACGTCGTCCTCGTCCACGCCCAGGGCATCCACCAGGGTCGCCTGAACCTTCTCGTAGATCTCGTCGTGCGTCGGCATGACATCCTCAAGTGTAAGGGGGGCCGGCCTCCGGCCCCGCCGGTGACCATGACTTCGTCCGCCGCGATCGTCGGGCCCAGCCTTAGATCGTCGGCGAAACCGTTTGGAGAACTTCAACCGGGGGCTTGACCAGGCGGATTTCGCCGTTCGTCTGCGGGTGGGGCGGTCGAGAGTCTCAGGGGATGCCGCACCATCTTGATGAATCTTGGCAAACCTTGCAACATCAGCCGAGTCTTACGCCTTCGGGCGCGGCGAGCTCGCCGACCGGTTTCGCCGCCGGCTCGCGGAGCATCGCCCGCGCGCCGACCGACCCCTTCCTGAGCGTACCGAACAGGTCACGCAGGCCCGCGACGATCGGCGCGTCGGTCGCGTGCAGCGACGGGTCCTTCTCGCGAAGGTTGTACCGCGTCAGGGTGAATCGGCCCTTGACCATCTCCTGGCCGTCGATGACGCCCACCCCCTTGAAGGTCGTCTCGGAGTCGCCGTGCGACACCAGGTCGACGCGGAGCTGGAGCTGGCGGCCGGGCTCGACGAAGCTGCCGTACTTGATGGTCTTGGCCTACTTGAGCACGATCACGCTGTGGGCGAAGTCCTCCATGTCGCGGACCAGCCAGGCGCCGGCCTGGGTCAGCGCCTCGAGCATCAGCACGCCCGGCATCACGGGGAAGCCCGGGAAGTGGTCGGCCAGGTACTCCTCGGCGAGCGAAAGGTTCTTCACCGCGATCAAGGATTGGCCGCGCTGCAGCTCGGTGATCCGGTCGATGAGCACAAATCGCATGGAAGGCCCCAGGAAGGCGAGGTCCGTTCGTCAAGGACGCGCCCGCGGTTCATCCCGGCTTGGACGCAATCCCAAGAGAAGTCACACATTGTAAGGAACGGCCCAACCCCTGACAAGCAGTTCCCCGGGGCCGCGCGGACCAGCCGCACGCCTCGCCTTCCTCGTATCCCCAGCCAGTTTACAACGCCGGCCGGCAGGGTCAAATCGATCGACCCAGAGAACTCAAATTGCCCAGACTGCGCAACTGAACGCGCACATTGCTGCAGGTCCGACGGCGCAACCGCGTCGATGACCCTAGGATTCGGCACGTCTCGGCCGTATGCTTAGGTGAGTCTCGGGGACGCGGGCGACGTCGCAGGAACCTCGCGGGTCGACGCGTCCCCTTGAAGGCGTGGAGCAGCCCGCGGGCTCGGGAGGCTGGGCGACACCGATGCGGCGCCTCGTGGGATCGCTGGCACTGACCCTATTTGCGCTGTGGGCCGCCGAGGCCCCGGCCGGGTCGGGCTCGCCCGTGGCCTGGTCGCCCGACGGCGAATGGGTCGCCTACGCGGTCGCCACACCCGCGCGGCCCTCAGCCCTCGATACGGACTGGATCTTCCGCGGGCGAGATGCCGAGCCATCCCCGCGGGGCGTGTCCACGGCACCTCCGGTCAAGTATCGCCTCTGGGCGACGCGCATCGGGTCCGACGCGGCCTCGACCCTGCTCGACGACTCTCCCGGCCCCATCAGCCCTCCGTCCTGGCGCCACGACGGCAAGGCCCTCGCCTTCGGCCGCGTCGTGCCGACGCCCGACGGCCGGGGCCGGCTCGAGATCGTCCGGATCGACGGCGCGGAGCGGCGCATCCTCTATAGCCAGGCTGATCGACGACCCCGCCCGCGATGCCGCCGTCCTGGGCGAGACGCCGGTCGCGTGGAGCCCCGATGGCCGGTTCCTCGCCATCCCCCGCCTCAAGCCGGCGGGCATCGCGATCCTCAGGGCCGAGAACGGGACGATCGTCAAGTCGGTCGAGGCTGCCTCGCTCGCGGCGTGGTCGCCGCTGGGGAATCGCCTCTTCTATGTCGTCGCGACCGCGCCCGGCCGCTCGGCGATCGAGTGCCTCGAAGGCCCGCTCGGAGCCACTCGCCGGCTGGCCGAGGTCGGCCAGGTGGGCTCGCCCCCCCTGCCCGCCCGCGATGGCCATTCGGCCGTGTTCCTCGGGCGGTCGCGGAGCCCCTTCGAAGACGGTTCTCAGCCCGATCGGGTGGAGCTGCTCCGCGTCGGGCTCGACGGTCTCCGCCCGGGTCGCGTGATGCAGGCTGTCGCCGGGCCGATCGTCGCCGACCGGGGCCTCGTCGGGGCGTCGCTGGCGCAGGACCGCGACGGCGACAATCTGTTCGCGGCGATCGCCCTGCCGGACCAGTCGTGCCAGGTGGCGTGGTATCGCCCGCGCGAGCGGGCCGTCGTCAAGCTGTTCCCGGTCCTTGACGCGATGCTGGCCGCGTGCGACCTCTCGCTGTCGCCCAACGGCCAGACGCTGGCCCTTCGCCTGGGCGAGCCGGGGCCCTCCGGTATCGCGGTGCTGTGCGACCTCGACTCGATGACCCTCACGCCGCTCGCGCCCGACTCCGCGGCGCGCTCGGCGTGGCTCGCCTTCGCGCTGCGCGCCCTGCGGCCGATCCTCCGCGACGGACTGCCGGCGGCGATCGTGGGCGGCCGCGCGATCGAGCGGGCCGTGGCGTTGCCCGTGCCGGGCGAGCTCGAATCGAACTCCGAGCCCCTCGCCCGCCTCCGCCGGATCGCGCGCACCGCGCGCCCGCTGCTCGACCCGGCCGACGCCGGGCCGGACGACCTCGCTCGCGAGGAGGCCCGGTTCGTGCTCGACTACCTCCGCGAGGACTTCCCCGCCGCGCTTGCCGACCTTGACCGCCTCGCAGCGGTCGAGCCGACGCCCGACCGCCGGCTCGCCGTGCTCGGTCTCCGCGGCCAGGCTTTCGCGGGCCTGGGCGACCTGGACCGCGCCCGCGACGTGTTCGCCTACCTGAAGCGGGTCGAGCCCGCCCGATCGCGCCGGACGATCGAGGAGACCGCCTTGGTCACGATCGTCTCCGAGCCGACGTCGTCCGGCGCCGGCTGGGCCGACTACGCCCTGGCCCGCGTCGACCTGCTGGCCCACGAGGCCGCCAAGGAAGACGAGGTTGAGCGGCTCTTCGCGCAGCAGGGTGCCAACCCCGACGCCCCCGCGCCGGGCCTCGGGCTCGACCTCGAGCCCGTTCCCCGCCCGGCCATCCCGGAGCCGCCCCCTCCGCCGGGAATCCCGCTCCGGCGCGAGTTCGTGCCCGGGCCGCGTTGACGGTCAGAAGATCGCCGCCATGACGAGCTGGGCCAGCCGGATCACGCTCGCCCGCTCGGACGGCTCGATCTTGCCGCGCTCGACGACGCCCTCCAGCGTCGCCAGCGCCTGGTCCATGAAATAGGAAGGCGTCCGGCCGATCTTCAGCTCGGCCGAGTGCTCGCGGAGCATCTTCAGGACGACCCGCAGCGACCGCGCCTCCTCCATGCCATTGTCCGGCGTCTCGCGCCAGCTCGGTCGCTCGTCGGCCTGGATCGCGCGGCGGATTACGGCGTACATGAGCCGGCTGATCGCCTCGGCCTTGCCGTAGTCGAGCGTCTCGGCCACGTCGCTCGGCGTGTGATAGCACGGGTTCTCGCCCGTCGAGAAGAAGAGGAAGGGGACCTTCCGCGATCGGAACGGGCCGTAGTCGCTCCGGTCGAGCAGGAGCAGGTCGGCGCCGAGCATCCCGACGCGGAGCGGCCGGCCCCGACTCGCGTCGCGGATCCAGTCGCGGCTCGATGGCCAGCGCTCGGTACCCAGGACGAACACGAAGTCGGTCCCGACGCCCGCGAGCGACCGGCCGATCATGTCGGCCGTGACGAACAGGGCGACCTTGTCGAGCGGGACGGGCGAGTGCTCCACGAAGTAGCGCGAGCCGAACAGCCCGCGCTCCTCGAGGTCGAACCCGACGAACATGACGCTCCGCCGCGGCTTCTCGGGATTCGCGACGAGGCAGCGGGCGACCTCGAGCATCATGGCGACGGCCGAGGCGTTGTCGTCGGCACCGGGGAAGAGCACGCCGTCGCGGACGCCCAGGTGGTCGAAGTGCGCCGCGACGATCACCCACTCGTCGCGGAGCTTCGGGTCGCTGCCGACGAGCTTCGCGCCGACGTTTCGACCCAGCAAGGGGCCCGGCTCGCGGTCGGGGATGTCCTGATAGAAGGATGCCGTCGAAGAGCGGCTTCAGACCCAGCCGCCTGAATTCGTCGATCAGGTAGGTCCGCGACTTCTCGGCCACGGGCCCGCGGCGGCCGCCGAATTCGGGGGAGGCGAGGGTCGCGACGTGTTTGCGGATCCGGCCCCCATCCGGCTCGGGTCCGGCCGCGCGGGTCGGGGCGGCGAGGACGGTCGCGAGGAGGGCCGTCGCGACCAGCACGGGCCGGAGCGCCTTCGCCAGGCGACAGGACCCCGAACAGCCCTCGGGAAAATTCGCAGCCGTTTCCTTGCCGGGTCGAATCGTGTGTCATGCTCGGTGATGTCCGGGAATCGGTTCCCTACACGGAGGTGGAACGTGTCTCGCACTGCGCTCAAGACGCTGGCGCTGACCCTCGCGCTCTACGGCTTCGCCGGGGCCGGGTCGGCCAAGGCCCAGGATTGGTCCGATTACCTGCACTGGCCGTACGTCCCGCCCCAGGTCCCGGGCAACGGCTTCGAGTACAAGGCGCTCTACGACGGGTGGTACGTGTACCCCCGCGAGCAGCGTATCGTGCCGCAGATCCAGGGCAAGACGTACCGCAACTTCTACGGTGGCCAGCTCGGCCACTACGGCTGGCGGCATCCCGTCGGCGGCATCCACGGGCTGAACAAGATGCGTTACTACCAGGGCTATCACTTCGCGCTCGACGTCTTCTAAGCCACGCCCCCGAGACCCCGCGGATCGCTTTCCGCCGCCCCGGCCGTCGCCGCTCGACCGCCGGGGCGGCGTCATGCGCGGCCGAGCTCGGCGGCGATCCGATAATAGGCCTCGCTCGCCGCGCGGACCTGGTCGAGCTCGATCCACTCGTCCTTCGTGTGCGCCTGCGCGATGTCGCCCGGCCCGAACACGAAGCACGGCAGCCGGCCCGACTCGCCGAGCGGGCCCGCGTCCGTGCCGAACGGCACGCCGCCGACCTCGGGCCTGCGCCCGAGTCGCGCGGGCGATCGCGTCGCGGACCGGCTCGAGCCAGCGCGACGACGCTTCGTCGGTCGGCGAGAGCGCGGGCATGCGGATCCACGGCGGCAGGAACTCCACGTCGTCGATGTCCATCCGGGATCGTAAGAAATCCCAGACCTGCCGCGGGGCGGCCGCGAGGTCCTCGCCCGGGATGATCCGGCGGTCGACCTCGACCTCGCACCGGTCGGGCACGACGTTGACGCTCTGCCCGCCCTCGATCCGGCCGACCGAAAGCGACGGCGGGCCGAGGACCGGGTCGGGTCGGGACTCGGCGAGGTGCCGGGCGTAGGCGGCGAGGTGCCCGACCACCGCGGCCATCGTGTAAATCGCATTCCGGCCCAGGTCGGGCGTCGAGCTGTGGCAGGCGACGCCTCGCGTGATGACCTTCCAGCGCACCGCTCCCTTGTGGCGGTCGACCAGATCGAGCCGCGTGGGCTCGGCGACGATCGCGAGGTCCGCCCCGTGCGGGGACCGGGCGAGGTCGTCGGAGCCGATGTGGGTGAACTCCTCATCGACCGTGGCGGCGAAGAGGACGGACGCCGACCCGCGCGGGCGCTCGACGACGAGCCGTTCGAAGGCGAGCAGCATCGCGGCCATCCCGCCCTTCACGTCGCACGACCCGCGGCTATAGAGCCGGCCGCCCTCGACGACCGGCCGGAACGGGTCGATCGTCATGCCGTCGGTCGGGACGGTGTCCTGATGGGCGTCGAAGAGGATCGTGCGCTCCGAGCCGGGCGCCTCGTACCGCGCGAGCACGTTGTCGCGCCCCGGCGCGATCGACTTCCGCTCGACCGGGACGCCGCGCTCGCGGAACCACGCCTCGAGGTAGTCCGAGATCCGGCCCTCGAGGAAGCCCGGCCCGTCGAGCGGACGGCCCATCGGGTTGACGCTGGGGATGGCCACGAGGTCGGACAGCAGGCGGGTCACGGCGTCCAAGGCAAGGCTCCGCGGGGCGGCTCGGGCGGTCGCGGCGTCGCGCCCCGATCTTACCGGCGTGGTCCCGCGGCGTCATCCGTGCTCCCCGGGCGGGGGACCGCCGCGCGGCGGCGCCGGGGAGCCATGCTCGTGTGGAAAGATGACGATAGAAACGTTTCGGTCGCCGCTTCGGCACGGCAGTCGCTAGAGACGCCCGGGCGACGGGCCGCCGCGAAGGCCGGAATTCCGCGAAACCGCCGCCGATTCCCCTTGTTTCGACGGGCATATATTCTAGAATCCCACAAATCCCCATGGGAGACCGCCCGCCCGGCGGCGGTCCCACCTCTCTTCGACCGCGAGGGTCAGCCAACCGATGAGCGAGTCGATCAGCTCACCGACACCGCTCGTCGTCATCCCTTCGGACCCGTTCGTCCGGGATGACGACGAGCCTCCCAGTCCGGCGCCTCGACCCGCGACCGGACACCGGCACCCCGCCTGGGCCGACGTCCCCGATACCGACTGGAAAGACTGGCGCTGGCAGGCCCAGCACGCCGTCCGCCACGCGCGACAGCTTGCCGAGCTGCTCCCGTTCACCGACGAGGAGCGGCGGGCGCTCGTTCGCGCTCGAGGCCCAGTACAAGCTCGCGATCCCGCCCTATTACTTCTCGCTGATCGACCCCGCCGACCCCCTCGACCCGATCCGGCTCCAGTCGGTCCCCTCGCCCTTCGAGCTGGCAGGCGCCGCCGGGACCGAGGAGGACGACCCGCTCGACGAGGACAAGGACTCGCCCGTCCCCGGCCTGACTCACCGGTATCCCGACCGGGCGCTGCTCGTCACGACCCACGTCTGCACGATGTACTGCCGCTTCTGCACCCGCAAGCGCGCCACGATGAAGCGCGGCGGGTGGGACTCGGTCTCGCGCGACGACCGCCGGATGGTCGAGTACGTCGCCGACCACCCCGAGATCCGCGACGTCATCGTCTCGGGCGGCGACCCGCTGACGCTCCCGCTCGAGAAGCTCGCCTTCTTCGTCGAGAAGTCTGACGGCCCTGCCGCACGTCGACGTGATCCGCATCGGCACCCGCGTCCCCGTCACGCTCCCGCAGCGGGTCGACGACGACGAGCTCGTCGACCTTCTGGCCGCGTCGGGCAAGATCTGGATCCAGACCCACTTCAACCACCCCCGCGAGGTCACCCCGGAGGCGACCCGCGCCTGCGACCGGCTGCGGATGGGCGGGATGCCGATCAACAACCACGCCGTGCTCCTGAAGGGCGTGAACGACTCGCTCGAGTGCCAGCGCGAGCTTTGCCGCGCCCTGCTGCGGATCAAGGTCCGGCCGTACTACCTCTTCCATTGCGATCCCGTCACCGGCGCCGGCCACTTCCGCACGCCCGTCTGGAAGGGGATCGAGATCATCGAGGGCCTCCGCGGCCACATCTCGGGCCTGGGCGTGCCGACCTACGTCGTCGACGCGACCCGCGGCGGCGGCAAGATCCCGCTCGGGCCGAATTACCTGATCTCGGCCTCGAACGACTCGGTCGTGCTCCGCAACTACGAGGGGATGATCATCCACTATCACCCCACGGGCGAGCCGCTGGCGAAGCCGTCGAACGGTCGAGACGCTCGGCGTGAGCGGCCTGCTGGAGGGGAAGGCCGAGGTCCTGATCCCCGAGGGGAACCCGCGGCACGCTGCGGCGTCCGAAGCCATCCGCCGAAGAACGGCAATGGCCGCGCGAACGGGACGAACGGCCACGCCAAGGGCACGAACGGCCACGCGAAGGGGTCGAACGGCCACGCCAGCGGAGCCGGGCATTGAGGATCGGGATCGCCTTCGACCTCGCGCCGACCGGCCCGGGCTCCTTCGAAGCGGCCGGGCCGGACGACCAGTTCGAAGAGTTCGACAAGCCCGAGACGGTCGAGGCGATCGCCGGGGTGCTCCGGGTCGCGGCCACGAGGTCGATCCTGCTCGGCGACGGCCCCGAGTTCCTTCGGCGCGTCCTCGATGACCCGCCCGAGCTCGTCTGGAACATGGCCGAGGGCCAGGGCGTCGGCCGCTGCCGCGAGGCGCGAGTGCCGGCGGCGCTGGAGATGCTGGGCATTCCCTACACCGGGTCGGACCCGCTCACGCTGGCGGCGACGCTCGACAAGGGGATGACGCGGCGGCTGCTCGCCAACGAGCTGCGGATCGCCCAGCCGTCCTGGCTGGCCTTCGAGCCCGGTGCGGACGAGGCCGATTTCTCGGCGCTTGTCGGCCGCCTCCTCTCCTTCAGCGATTCGAAACGGCTCCTGCTCAAGCCGAGCTTCGAAGGGTCGAGCAAGGGGATTCGCGGCCGCTGCCTAGTCGGCTCGGCCGCCGACGCCTGGGCGACCTTCAATGAGCTGGCCGGCGACTACCGGCAGACCGATCCTCGTCGAGGAGTTCGTCGACGGCGACGAGGTGACGATCGGCCTCGTCGGCGACGGCACGGTCCTCGGCGCCATGCGGGTCGTCCCGAAGGAGCCGAGCCCCGAATTCGTCTATTCGCTCGAAGTGAAGCGCGACTGGCGACGTCGCGTCGACTACGAGGCCCCCGCCAATCTCGCCGCGGATTTCCGATCCCACTTCGAGGACGCCGCATGCGATGCCTATCGGCTCCTCGGCTGCCGCGACGTCGCCCGGATCGACTATCCGGATTCGCGCCGGCATCCCCTACTTCATCGAGGCCAACCCCCTGCCTGGCCTCGCTCCCGTGACAAGCGACCTCGTCATCCTCGCCCGGGGCCACGGGATCGAATATGACGACCTGATCGGCCGGATCTTCGAGGCCGCGCTGGCCCGGCTCGGCCTCGACGAGCACTTCCCCGGGACGTCCCGGCGATGAGCGGGGCCAGGCCACAGGTCGCCGTCCTCTACAACGCCCCGACCCTGCCGGCCGATCACCCGCATTACGACTCCGAGGCCGACGTCGTTGCCGTCGCGGGCGAGATCGAGGCGATCCTGAACCGGTCGGGTTTCGAGGCGCGAGGCATTGCCGCCGCGCCGCCCGTCGAGAGCTTGATCACGGACCTATCAAACCCGCGTCCCGACGTGGTATTCAACCTGATCGAGGGATTCGCCGGATCGAGCGCGGGCGAGGCCTGGATCACCTCGCTCCTGGAATTGCTCAGGCTCCCCTACACCGGCTGCCCGCCCGAGGCGCAGGGGCTTTGCCGTCAGAAGGCGCGGACGAAGGCGTTGCTCCGGGGATGCGGACTCCCGACCGCGCCGTTCCAGGTCGTCTCGGATCCGGCGTCCGTCGAGCCGTCGTTCCGCGGCCCTTACTTCGTCAAGCCCGAGGCGGAGGATGCGAGCCTCGGGATCGACCGCGGCAGCGTCGTCACCGAGCCGGCGGCCCTGGCCGAGCGAGTCGCGCTCCTCCGATCCCGATTCCGCGGCGACGTGCTGATCGAGGCCTATCTGCCCGGCCCCGAGTACAACGTGGGCGTGCTCGGCCTGCCGGAGCCGCTCGCCCTCACGGTCGCCGAGGTCGTCTACGACCCGAAACCCGGCGAGTGGCCGATCCTGACCTACGCGGCCAAGTGGCACGTCGGTTCGGCCGAGGACCTGGCGTCGCCGATCCGCTGCCCCGCCGAGGTTGAGGCGTCGCTGGCCGACGAGTTGAGCCGGCTCGCCGTCGCGGCCTTCGAGGCCACCGGCTGCCGCGACGTCGCTCGGGTCGATTTCCGCCTCGACGACGAGGGCCGGCCGATGATCCTCGAGGTGAATCCCAACCCCGACCTCGGCCCGACGGCCGGCTGGGCCCGGGCGCTGCGGGCGTCGGGGCGGGATTATGAGGAGACGATCGCCGGGCTGGTCGAGCGGGCGTTGATCCGGGGGCCGCGATCGGGATAATCACCCGGACCGCACGCCACGATGGCCAGGGACGCGCCGCATGTTCCGGATCAGCCACATCATCGGGGTCCATCGCCAGCACGACCGCCGGTGCCTGGAGGAGATCCGCGAGCTGTTCGAGGCCGCGTTTCCCGACTACGCCGAGCGACCCCGAGTACATCGCCCGCAAGCTCAACGAGCAGTCCGCCCGGGGCATCCCCGCCATCCTACTGGCGGCGCACGGCGAAGGGCGACCGCGTCATCGGCTTCGCGCTGGCCGATTACTTCGAGTCGATCGACTACGCCTACCTCGACTTCATCGTCACCGCGCGCCGAGCGCCGCGGCCGCGGCCAGGGCGGCGCCCTTTACGAAGCGCTGCGCGAGGACATGATCGCCCGCGGCGCAAGGGCCTCTTCTTCGAGGTGCCGACCGACGACCCGAAGCAGGTCGCCACCTCGGCCATCCTCCGCGCCAACAAGACGCGACTCCGCTTCTACGAGCGTTACGGCGCCCGGCCCGGTGATGAACACGCTCTACGACCAGCCGATCCGCCCCGGCAACCCGCCCGAGCCTCGTCTCCTCTACGACCCCCTCCACTCGACCGACCCCTTGCGGGGCGCATGCGCTCCGCGAGGTGATCCGGCTGATCCTCACGCACCGGTACAATTACGACCTCGACGACCCCTACGTGAAGCGGGTCGCTCGCCTCGGTCCGCGACGGGCCCGTGACGATCCGCCCGCCGCTCTACCTCCACACCGTGGACCCGCCGCCGAAACGGCCGAAGCGGCTGCATCCGCTCAAGGTGTTCTGCTCGGCGAGGCACTCGCTCCACCACATCCGCGAGCGCGGGTACGTCGAGCGGCCCGCGCGGGTCGACGTGATCCTCAAGGCGATCAGCGACCTGCCCGACGTCGAGCGCCTGCCCGTCCGCAACTTCGGCGAGGGGCCGATCCGCGCGGTGCACGACGTCGATTTCGTCAACTATCTCAAGAACATCTGCACCGAATTGCCGCCCGGCGAGCTGCTCTATCCCTACGTCTTCCCGATCCGCCGGACCGATCGGCCGCCCTACGACCGGACGCGTTCGTGCCGGCTACTATTGCATCGACACGTTCACGCCCCTGAGCCTCGACGCCTACAAGGCCGCCCGGGCCGCGGTGAACGTGGCCCTCTCGGCGCGCTCGGCGATCCTCGACGGCGAGCCGCTCGTCTACTCGCTCTGCCGCCCGCCCGGCCATCACGCCGAGCGCGACACCTACGGCGGCTTCTGCTACTTCTGCAACGGCGCGATCGCCGCGCAGTACCTCGCGACCAAGCTCGGCGGCAAGATCGCGGTGCTCGACGTCGACTACCACCACGGCAACGGCACGCAGGACATCTTCTACACGCGCGATCGACATCCTGACGGTCTCGATCCACGGCCACCCGAACTTCGCCTACCCCTACTTCTCCGGCTTCGCCGACGAGAAGGGCGAAGGCGCGGGCCTCGGCTTCAACGTCAACATGCCGCTGGCCGAGGACGTCCACGACGGCCGCTACCTCGAGGCCCTCGACGAGGCGCTCGTCGATCGTCCGCCGGTTCAAGCCGGTGGCGCCTGGTCGTCTCGCTCGGCCTCGACATCGCCAAGGCCGACCCGACCGGCACCTGGAGCATCACGCCGGATGGTCTCGCCGAGATCGGCCGGCGGATCGGCAGCCTGCGGTTTCCGACCCTGCTGGTGCAGGAGGGCGGCTACAACATCCGCTTTTTGGGCCGGAACGCGGCGCGGCTGTTGACGGGGGTTTGTGCGGGGGCGTTGGGGAGGAAGACCACCTCGCGCTAACGATTCCCCGCTCCAGGCCCGTAGACCGGCGGCTCGGAGGCCAGCACGTTCCGGATCCTCTTGTCCTTACTCTCGGCCTGGACCTTCGCCGCGACCTGATTGATTCGCTGGTCGATCTCGCCCCAGAGATTCACGGGCTTCCACGGCAACTCGCGAATCCGACGCGCGAACGCTTCGAGCCGAGGGAGCGAAGCCTCCTCGCGGCGCCGTGATTCCTCCAGCGACTTGATCCACTGCTCGAGGGCCTGTGCTCGCTGACCCGCGAAGTCGGCCGTGGCGAGCGGCACCTTGCGCGCCGCATCGAGCCAGAGGGCCGCGATTTCGCGGTGAGACCGCGCGTCGTCCGAGCCGGGCGGGAACTTGGCCGCCTCCTCCTCCTCGGCCTCGGCGCACGCGACGTCCTTCGCGTGGCGGGTCCGGAGGCTCCGCTCCCACTCGCGATCCTCGGCGGCGGTTCGCGCGAGCAGGGCCATGTGCTCGCGAATGGCCCGGTCGGCCCGAGCGTGCCGCTCTCGCGGCGCCGGGAGCGTGACGAAGCCGAGGTAGAGCGCCAGACCGAGGACCACCAACATCAGCCCGCGGACGGTCGCCCTCGGCCGGAACGGGCCCAGCGGACGGCGCTCGATCGCGATCGCGATCGGGACGAGCGGGATGTTCAGGCGCACGGGCGTCGCTCCGCCGGTTCGAGTCCTTTCACCCGGCCGGGTGGCTGTTGTTTCGCGGACGAAAGCAGACGGCCACGGCCACCGTCCTGTCGGCCTCTCCGCGGAAGCGCTGGGGAGCAAGGCGTCGTCGTAGAATGCACGGGCTGACCTGCCGATCAGCCGGCCTGACCGGCTGGGACCTCCTGGTGCCGATCCTGAGCCCGCAGCCATTCGGAGTGGCGCCGCCGGATCTCGTCGGGGCCTTGCGCGGATTCCCGATCGTGCCAGAAGTCCTGGAGCGACTCGAAGAGCAATTTCACGAGGAAGGCCTGATCGTTCCCGGGAAGGACGCGGGGACGGCTACCGGGTTCGGGATAGGCGAGACGGACGACCAACTCGGGCCAGCCGAAATTGTTCCCAGCACCTGCCTTCATCACCAGCCACTCGCGGAAGCCGGCCAGGACCTCGCCATCGCGGGCCTCATCGAACCCGATGAGGAAGGCGGCCGCCGCGTCGAAGTCGGTCCTCGGGACGTACATCCCGGGACTCTTGAGGAAGCGGCCGAGTGCGCGGGGGAGTTCCACGTCGCCCTCCGTTTTAGAATCCGAAGTCCAGGTCGTCGGCGTAAATCCACAAACGCTTGTATTCATCGAGCGGCACGCCAGCGTGACCGGTGAACGGGTCGTAGACGCGGCCGCCCTCGACGACGACTTCATGATAATGCCAGCCCGGCTCCGCGCCCATGAATTCCCCGAGGAGATGGCCGGACCGGGGCGTGATGACCGCGATGTTGCCGCCGACGAGTGCCTGAATCGACGGGCCGCCGCCTCGCAGCCGATCCAGTTCTCGGGATCATGGATGTCGCGAGGCCGCCAGCGCGGGACGATCCGAGGCTGCTTGGCCATGGTCGATCCCCTGCGGGGCCGACTCCGGCCTCCGGCCGGCTTCGTTACCGACCCTACGCGATCACTTCACCCGGCTCACATACTCCCCCGTCCTCGTGTCGATCCGGATCTTCTCCCCCGGCGTGACGAACGGCGGGACCTGGACCTTCAGGCCGGTCTCGAGGGTCGCCTCCTTGTACTGGTTGGTCGCGGTCGCCCCCTTGAGTCGGGCGGGGTGTCGGTGACGGTCAGGTCGATCGACGGCGGGGACCTCGATCGAGACCGGCTTGTCGGCGACGTACTGGACGGTGACCTTGCTGTTGGGCAGCAGGTACTGCATCGACGTGCCGAGGATCTCGGGCGGGAAGCTGAGCTGGTCGTAGGTCTCGGTGTCCATGAAGACGTGCTCGTCGCCCGAGGAGTAGAGGTACTCGAACTCCTTGGTCTCGACGTACGGCACCTCGATCTGGTCGACCGACCGGAGCCGCTTCTCGATCAGGGACGCCGCTGTTCATGTTCCGCAGCTTGGTCTGGACCATGGCGCGGAGGTTGCCGGGCGTGTGGTGGGCGAAGTCGACGACGACGAAGTTGATCCCGTCCATCGTGATGACCATCCCGCGTCGGATGTCGGTCGCCTTGATCATCATGGCGGTGCGCCTGTTTCCCTGGGTAACCCGGCCTGGTGCGTGCTTTCGAAAAGGAAAGGCTAACCGGGGCAAATCGTTCTGACCAGACCACTTGGCTCCGCCGCGGCCTCTCCGGGCTGTCGCCGAGGAGGGAGCGTTTTTGGCTGGACAGTGGGGTCGGCGCCCGTATCCTGGCACCCGGCCCCCCACCTGTTCCCGGAGGAATTTGCGATGCGGACGCTACTCGTGCTGGCCCTGCTGTTCGCCGCCGAGGGGAAGGACGACCAGGCGGAGCTGAAGAAGTTCGAGGGCACGTGGCAACTCGTCTCCGAGGTCATGGACGGCGAGGAAAAACCCGCCGATTACGTCGGACGCATCCGCTGGACCTTCGACGACAAGGGACGCTGGAAGGTCGAGGATGGCGGCAAGATCATCTTCACCGGCGACATGAAGGTCTACCCCGACCGGAGCCCCAGGGCCGCGGACTCCACGCTGACCAGCGAGGGCGAGCACAAGGGGAAGGTCGTGCGCGCGATCTACGAACTGGACGGGGATTCGCTCAAACAGTGCTGGGCGGTCGAGGCTGAGCGGCCGCGGGAGTTCGACCCGAAGCCGGGTCCCGGCGTCAACTACTCGGTGTACAAGCGCGTGAAGAAGTAACCCTGGTGCGACTCCCCGCTCACCGCCCCCCGCCGTCCCCCGCCTTGATGCCCGCCAGGACGCCGCAGTGGATCAGCGTCGGCACGACCTCGTCCGGCACGAAGCCGGCGTCGAGGAGCCAGTCGGCGGTACTCGGCCGCGCTGTAGGCCCGGCCCTCGGTCAGCTGGAAGAGGACGGCCGAGTAGAGGGCGATCGGCAGCGGGCCGTCGAGGTCGTCGTCGAGGAAGACGTCGTGGATCAGCAGCCGGCCGCCGACCGGCAGGACGTCGGCGCACTGTCGACACGAGGGTCCAGCACTCGGGGACGTCCCAGTCGTGCAGGACGTTCGAGAGCAGGATGACGTCGGCCCCGCGGGGACCGGGTCGGCGAACATGTCGCCGGGCCGATGCACTCGAGCCGGTCGGCGACGCCGTACGCCTCGGCCATCTCGCGGGCGACCTTGAGGACCTCGGGCCGGTCCCAGACGATGGCGCGAAGCTGTGGATGCCGCTGGAGGCAGGCGATCGCGTAGAGGCCCGTGCCGCCCGCCGACGTCGAGCAGCAGCCGGGCGTCGTCGAGCGGATACCGCTCGGCGAGCACCGGCGCCACGTTCTCGGGCCCGACCGGCGAGGGCCAGCGTCAGCCGCCGCGCCGAGGCCTCGCGCTCCATCGCCGACTCGATCCCCTCCGGAAGATGAACGCCGCCCCGGCCTCGTCGGCTCGTCCGCGCCCGCCGGCCGGTTCGTCCGCAGCCGCTCGACCATCTCGAGCACCCCGGCGACCTCGGCCGCCAGGCCGATGTAGCCGCTGACGTCGAAGTCGGCGCCGGGCGTCAGGTGCTCGCTGGCCAGGTCCGTCGGCGCGATCCGGCCCGCGGTCGTCGACCGTCAGCAGGCCCATCGCCCGCAGGGCCGTCGTCAGCACGACCGCCGGCCGCTCCGACAGGCCCAGCTGCCTCGGCGGAACGCCTCCAGGCCCAGCGGCCCCGACTCGCGGAGCCGCTCGAAGACCCGGAAGTGGGCGACGGCCGCCGTCAGCAGCTCGGTCGCGTAGTTGCCGCGGAATAGCTCGAAGATCCCGCGTCGGATCGAGCGAGGGCGTGACCATGGGCGGGTGGTTCATCGCGGCGTCCTCCGTGGCGGGAGATGCCATCGTCGCCATTCTAACGCCCGCCGGCCGCCGGCCGGAGCGAACCGCGTGCTCTCCCGGCCGTGAGTAGGCTGCCGGGCACACGTCCCGCCGCGAAGCCGGTTCCTGACAGCCGTCGTTTCTCGGCTCCGCCGCTTTCGGAGTGCCGCGTCGCGATTGATTCAAATCCCACGCCGGGTCTAGAATCCCCCGTTTCCTCGTCGCAGCACCACGAACCTGCGTCCCACGACCCGCGTCCGCCACCGCCGGACGGCGGGAGCCGAACATGGCCACCGACATCCGCCTGAAGGAAGCGCTGCCCGCGCTCGTCGACCGGATCGTCGGGACGTACGAGGAGTGCGGCCCGCTCAACCACCTGGGCGCCTCGCCGCTGCCGAGCTATCGCGAGGTGGTCGAGATCCTCATCGACCTCCGCGAGATCCTCTACCCGGGCTACGGCCGGCGGCAGAACCTGCACATGGGGAACGTCGGCTATCACGTCGGCGACCTGATCGACAGCCTCTACGGCCGGCTCTCCGAGCAGGTCGCCCGCGCCTACCGGCACGACTGCAAGAAGGCCGACCGGCTCGAGGAGGACTTCGACGCCCAGGCCCAGCTCGCCACGATCCGCCTGCTCGACGCCATGCCCGCGATCCGCTCGATCCTCGCCGACGACGTCCGCGCCGCCTTCGACGGCGACCCCGCGGCCCGGGGCCTGGACGAGATCCTCTTCTGCTATCCCGGGCTTGACGGCCATCACCGTCTACCGCCTGGCCCACGAGCTCTGGACGCTGGGCGTGCCGCTGATCCCCCGGATGATGACCGAGTACGCCCACTCCAAGACCGGCATCGACATCCACCCCGGCGCGACGATCGGCCCGCGGTTCTTCATCGACCACGGCACCGGCGTCGTCATCGGCGAGACCACCGAGATCGGCCGGAACGTGAAGCTGTATCAGGGCGTCACACTCGGGGCGCTCAGCTTCCCGCGGGACGAGCTGACGGGCGAACTGCTCCGCGACATCAAGCGGCACCCGACGATCGAGGACGACGTCGTCATCTATGCCAATGCGACGATTTTAGGAGGACGGACGGTGATCGGCCACAATGCCGTCATCGGCTCGTCGGCGTGGATCACCCGCAGCGTCGCGCCGTACACGACGGTGACGATCGAGGACCCGCGGCTGAGGATCCGGGGTTCCGACCCGGACGGGGCGGGCGGGCTCGATTACCAGATCTGAACCGCGAAGACCGTTCCGGCGAAGACGCGATCACGGACCACAGTTCATGCAAACCTTACATTTCAACACAGCTGGGGATTTCCGGTATTGGCTGGAGAAAAACCATGCGGAATCAGATGGCATATGGTTGCGCATTTCCAAAAAGAGCTGCACATGAAAGATCCGTGACCTATGCTGAAGCGCTCGATCAGGCGCTCTGCTATGGCTGGATCGATGGTCAGAAGAAACCCTTCGACGAACTGTCGTGGCTGCAGAGATTCACGCCGAGACGCCCCAGGAGCGGGTGGTCGAGAATCAACACTCAGCATGCGGAACGCCTCATCAAGGCGGGAATGATGACCCCTGCAGGGATGGAAGCGGTCCAAGCAGCAAAGGCCGACGGTCGATGGGAAGCCGCCTACACCTCGTCCAGGATCGCCACTCCGCCCGAAGATTTTCTAAAGGAGTTGAGTAAACTGTGCAAAAGCGGAGGAATTTTTTAAGACACTTAACAAAACTAATGTCTATTCGATTGTTTATCGTCTTGAAACGGCAAGGAAGCCGGAAACCAGAGAAAAACGGATGAAGACGATTCTTGCCATGCTGGAGCAAGGCAAGGCATTTCACCCTTAAGAAATGTACTGTCCGCTGTGCGGACGTCCCGGTGACTGGCCTCGGGCGGACGTCCGCACAGCGGACCCTACGAAGACTTCCGGCAGAAGAGCAACCACCCTCCCGCCCGGATCGAATGCAGGAGCCACGGCGCCCGGATCGGCCGCGCCGTCACCTCGTCGAGCTTGACGATCTCGTCGATCCGCAGCCCCGCACCGCGGATCTCCCGCTTCAGCTCGCCCCAGCGGTAGAGGTGCACTTGCATGCCCGGCACGCGGCGATACGTCATCGTCCGGTCGCCGGCCGTTTCCGACCCGAGCAAGATGGACGGCAGCCGATCCCGCAACCACTCCCGCCCCTGCTTGTTCCGAAGGTTGAGCCAGATGTTATGCGCATGGAGCGCCAGCCGCCCGCCGGGCCGAAGGATCCGCGCGACCTCATGCAACGCCCGTCGTCGCGCGGCGGCGGTGCGGATCATGCCGAGCGTGCTGAACATGGATAATCCATAATCAAACGACGCGTCCGGAAAGCACTCGAGCCGGCAAAGGTTCGCCCGGACCCGGTCGACGCTCACACCCATCCGCCCGGCCTTGCGGCCGACCTCGATGAGCATCGATTGCGAGAGCTCGACCGCGACAGTCGGGAATCCCCGGTGCGCCATCCGGAGCGCATGGCGTCCGACGCCGCAGCCCAGGTCGACGACCCGGCCGGGCTCCGTGAACCGGGCGTCGACCTCCACCGCGTCGCGCCAGAACAGGGGGTGGCCGAGGAAGTAGTCGTCCTCCTCCTCGGCCAGACGGGGCGTATGAGCGTATTGCCAGAGCGAGGCGTTCACGCCCGGGGGCAAACGCCAGGCGGGGGGCGTCTCGTCGCTCATGCCAGCGGCTTCGACGCGAACACCCGGCCCGACCGCGGCGCCAGCTCCAGGTCGCGGATCCGCCCGCCCTCGACCGCCACCGACTCCCTCGTCCACGCCTCGTGCAGCCGCGACCCGTCTGCGACTTTTCCCGAGAGGTCGACCTCGATCCGCCGCGTCGCCGTCGCCGAGTTCAGGGCGATCACGAACGTCTCTCCCTCGTATTCTCGCGCGAACGCGAAGACATCGTCCTGGGCATAGAGCGGCGTGAACGACCCGCGTCTCAGTGCCGGGTGAGCGTTCCGCAGGGCGATCATCCGCTGGAATTCGTGCAGCAGGTCGCGGTCCCACGTCTCGGGTTTGTGCCAGGGGAAGGCCGCGCGGTTGGCCGGGTCGTGGCCGCCGGTCATGCCGATCTCGTCGCCGTAGTAGATCGACGGGGCGCCGGGATAGGTCATCTGGAAGAGCGTCGCCAGCCGCAGGGCCGACTGGTCGCCCTTGGCGATCGAGACGAACCGCGGCATGTCGTGGCTGTCGAGCAGGTTCATCATCACGGCGGTGATGTTCGGATGATAGTGGCCGATCACGCGGAGGATCGCCTCGCGGAACGCCTCCGCGCCCGGCTCGTCGACCTTGCGCAGGCTCGTCCGCTTGATCTCCTCGACGTCCGGGTCCCTGACGAAGAAGGCGATGCAGGCTCGCGTGAACAGGTAGTTCATCACGGCGTCCCACATGTCGCCCTGGAGCCAGTGCTTCGCCTCGGTCCAGACCTCGCCGACGATGTAGGCGTCCGGGTTGCTCGCGTGGACGCGGCGGCGGAACTCGCGCCAGAATTCGTCGTCGTCGATCTCCTTGGCGACGTCGAGCCGCCAGCCGTCGATGCCGAAGTCGACCCACATCCGGCCGATGCCGAAGAGGAACTCGCGGACGGCGGGCGACTGCGACGTTGAACTTGGGCAAGGCATGCAGATTCCACCACGCCTTGTAGCCCGGCGCCTGCGTGTGGTCGTAGGCGTTCATCGGGAAGCCGTGGACCGTGAACCAGTCGAGGTACGCCGAGTCCTCGCCGTTCTCGAGGATGTCGTGGAACTGGAAGAACCCGCGGCTCGCGTGGTTGAAGACGCCGTCGAGCACGACCCGCATCTTCGCGGCGATGCGACTCGTCGATCAGCCGCCGCAGCGCGGCGTTGCCGCCGAGCATCGGGTCGACCTTCTCGTAGTCGTGCGTGTGATAGCGATGATTCGACGCCGACTGGAAGATCGGCGTGAAGTAGATCGCGTTGACGCCGAGGTCCTGCAGGTAGTCGAGGTGCTCGACGACCCCCATCAGGTCGCCGCCCTGGTATCCGTGATAGGTCGGCGGCGAGCCCCACTCGTCGAGGTGCGCGGCCTTGGGGACGGCGTTACTCCTCGCGAACCGGTCGGGGAAGATCTGGTAGAAGATCGCGTCGCGGACCCAGTCGGGTGTCACGGGCTCGGTCACGGGGGGCTCCGGGTTCGTCGGCGCAGGACGGATCAAGAAAACGACCTATCTTGCGCAGGTCGCCCCGGACCTTCAACCTCCCTTGCCCGCCGACACCTTCTTCCAGTACACCTGCTGCCGGTCGAACCGGTGCCGGAGGTCGTTGAGCATCTGCTCGACGTCGGGCTTCACCAGGCCGCGGGCGAACGACGTCTCGTTGATCCGCACCTCGAGCTTCTTCTTGAAGTCGAGCACGCTCGGGCTGATCCAGACGTCGAGCCGGCGGACGCCGGCGACCTTCACGTTGAGCAGGTTCGTCGTCGGGATCGCGCGGTAGGAGATCGTCGCCGGGTGGATGTTCGTGCCCAGGATCTCCGCCGCCTCCGGCGCGATCGTCTGGCCGGGGACGTGGTCCTGGACGACGACGCCCCAGAACCGCGCGTCGGAGGGGCGGGCCGTGGCGACCTCGAACCGCCTGGGGTACGCGTCGCGGCGGTGCTTGTCGATCCAGTCGAGGATCATCGGCGCCTCCTCGGGAAGGTCCTCGAGGCCCCGGTTGTGATACTCGACGTACGTCACGTCCTCCGCGCTCGTGATCATCGGCTTGGCGAAGCCCTCGAACACCACCTCGCGATTGCCCGGCGCGAGGTCGCCGATCGCCAGGTAGAGCGGGATGTGCTCGACGTGCTTCCTGTAGGCGTGGACGAACTTCGCCGGCTCGCCCGAGACCACCGCGACGCACGAGAACAGGTCGGGGTGCGAGAACCCGACGTCGAGCGCCCCGTGCCCGCCGATCATCACGCCGTGCAGGCCGACCCGGTCGCTGTCGATCGCGTACCGCTTGCGGGCGTCGCGGAGCGCGAGCTCGATCGCCGCGTGCTCGGGCTGGGTGTAGCGATAGTCGGGCGCGAGCCCGGGCCGGTTGTACTCCGGCGCGATCACGATGTACCCCCGCCGCGCCGCCTCGTGCGCCCACCAGTCGATCGCCCGCCGCGGGCCGCGGCCGTCGTGGAGCGAGACCACGGCCGGATAGCTCCGCAGCGGGTGATACTCGGGCGGGAGCAGGACCATGTAGTCGGTCGGCTCCGGATTCAGGTCGCCCGCGACCCGGTGCGTGATCGGGTTCGCCTCGGCTCGCCGGTGATCGTCGTGGAACGGCGGCGGCATGAGCTTGATGATCCGCGTCAGCCGCTCCATGTCGCGGACCGTCCGGACGATGTCCTTCAGGTCCTTCTCACTCGCCGCCGCCGGCTTTCGGCGAGTCGCCTCGGGCTTCGGCTCGGGCTGGTCGTCGTCGTCCTCGTACTTGATCGCGGCCAGGTCCTCGAGGAACTTCGACCGCCCCATCTCCTCCTCGGCGTGGAAGTAGTCGACGAGGATCTTCCGCGCCTTCCAGAGCGCCATGGCGTCGGCGAGGCTCGCCGTGGCCCGGTCGGCGCCGACGATCCAGCCGGTCATCGCCAGGGCGAGCTTCGCCTCCGTCGAGGCCGAGGCGTCGGCCTTCGCGAAGGCGTCGAGCCGCGGCCTCGCGGCGTCGGGGGCGTCTTCCAGGGCCTTCAGGACCTCGACGATCCGCGGGCTCCACTCCTTCTCGACGGCCGAGCTGAACCCCTTCTGGAGCTCCCGGAGCGACTCGCCGAGCCGCCGATCGGCGGCGAGTTGGTCCTCCTCCTTGCGGAGCTGCGTCGCGGGCGTCGGCCAGGACCTCCGGCGCGACCCCCTCGCCCGGGAAGGCTCGCAACCTCGCGAGCAGCTCCCTCGGCTTCCGCGAGCCGCGGATCACGCCGATCTCGACGAGCTCGTCCCGCGACGCGGCGTCCTGGATCGAGCGGGTCCAGTCCGCCAGGTTCGACTTCTCGGCGGGGAAATCCTTCGCGATCGACTCGACCTCGGCCTTCGCCTCGGGGTACCAGCGGGCCTCCATGAGGAAGCTGGCGGTCCGCCGCCGCTGGTTCAGGTCCTTGCGGTCGGCCTTGGCGAGGATGCCGAGGACGACGTCCTTCGGCACCTGGCCCGTGGCGATGAACGCATCCCTCCAGAAGCCGTCGATGCCCCGGTAGCCGACCATCCGCGGGCTCAGCGAGATGATCGCCTGCCGCATCCGGACCGTCTTGCTGAACTGGTTCACGTAGCGGAACTCGCGCCGGCCCTTCGCGTCCCAGGGGGTCGACGACGATCCCGTACGCCGCGCTCGGCATCACGCCGCTGTGCACCTCGATCGGCTGATCGATCCCGAACGCCTCGAACCGGCGATAGGAGTCGCGGGGCACGACCCGCGCGATCTTCGAGTCGCGGACGACGACGCGCTTCAACCCGTCCGAGATCTGCCGGAGCGTGTTGTCCTTGTCGACGGTCCCCTTGTAGACGAGCCCGTTCTTCATGTAGACGTCGTCGCCCCGGACCGCGCAGGCCCCGAGCACGGCCAGCGCCCCCGCGGCGATCGTCAGACCTCGGCCGAACGGCATGGGCGGTCTCCCTCCGCGATCGCGTGGTCGCTCTCCGTCTCGGACGTCCGGACAGGCTCGGGGATTCGAGGGCCGCCGCGTTCCTTCGCGCGGAATCTCCCCGTGTCATTGTGACAGCCGGCCCCTTCGGGTCAAGCGGCCGGGCGCGGGATGGCGTCGCCCTCGAGGGGGCCGTAACCTGAATCCATCCGGGTCCACATCGCGTCGGGGGGCATTCGACCGTCATGGCGACCGAAAAGGCCGTGATCCGCTTCCGCTGCTACCGCTGCAACAAGCTGCTGGGCACCTCGCCCTCGCGCGCCGGCAAGACGACGACCTGCCCGAACTGCAAGGCCGAGCTGATCGTGCCCGAGCCCGAGGACACCGAGAAGGCCGCCCTGGCCGAGGCGACCCGGTCGCTCGTGCCGGACCTGGACGACGCGCCGAGGGTGGTCGAGCGCGACCGCGACCCGGACGCCCCGCCGCCGCACGACCCGACGTTCTCGTGGGAGGAGCTGGACACGGCCGTCTTCCAGGTCCCCGGCGGCCCCGCGCCGATCGACCTGCCGATCTCGTTCGGCCCGCCGGAGCCGCGCCACGAGCCCGAGGCGTCACCCGTCGCCGACCCGCCCCCCGCCCCGCCGCCTGTCGCAATTCGCCCACCGGCACCCGCCGAGGCCGTGCCCGAGATCACCGTCGAGACCGGCCCGATCGTCGTCGACCGCGCCCGCCGCCGCCGGCCGGGCGAGGTGGTGCTCACCCAGTCGGTGATCACGTCGTGGGCAGTCTTCATGCTGCTCGCGCTCGGGATCTCGTTCCTGGCGGGCGTGGTCGTCGGGCATTTCGTTTGGAAGGGACCGTGAGGTCGGTCCCGGCCCGGGCAAGACGGGGTCACGGACAGACGGGGGCCGGGTTCAGGAGCCGTTGCATTCAAGGCTCCTGACTCGCTCTATCGAAGACCTCGTCCGGTCGGCGCGGGTGCCTGCGCCCTTTCTTCACCCTCCCCCCTTGTGGGGGAGGGCAGGGTGGGGGGTCCGAGGCCGTGGCCATCCCGAAGAACCCCCCACCCTAACCCTCCCCCACAAGGGGGGAGGGGAAGAATCGGCCGGCCTCGACCTCCGGAGAGAACGATTTCGCCCAAAATTGCGATGGTAGGGGTATGACTTCCGCGCACGACGTCGCGCGCCGCCCCAACCAACGAAGGGACATCTCCGATGCAGCGTTCCGAGAAGCAGCGACAGGCCAGCCGTGAGAACGGCAAGAAATCCGCGGCCCCACCTCCCCCGAGGGCAAGGACGTCTCCAAGTTCAACGGCGTGACCCACGGCCTCTGCGCCGTGCACCCCATCCTCCCCGGCGAGGACCCCGCCAGGTTCGAGGCCGAGCTCCAGGCCTGGAACGACGACTGGAGGCCCGCCACCCACACCCGCGCCGTCCTCGTCCAGCGGGCCGCGGTCGCCACCTGGCGGCTGAACCGGGCCGTCAAGGCCGAGACCGCCTGGCTCGGACGCCGCGCCGAACTGGCCGGCGACGCCTTCGACTTCGAACGCTTCAACCGCGCCGACCGCGCCGTTCCCGCGCCGCCACCGACCCCGCCGGGCGCTCAGCCTGCTGGAGATGGACGCGACCGGGATCGACCGCGTCATCGACTCCTGCGGCGAGCTCGAGCGCGCCCTCGAGGCCGGGCCGACCGCCTGGGACCAGCCGCATTACCACCAGCGGCTCATGCTCGTGACCAGGCACCGCCTCGACGAGTACCCGCACAACGCCGGCCCGATCCCCCAGGCCTCGGCGCGGCTGCTGGCGGCGAACAACGCCGAGTTCGCGAACAGCCGTGCTTCGACTACGGCCACTGCGTGGTCATCTTCCCGCTCCCCGAGGAGGAGCGCGCCGCGGCGGTCGAGCTGCTGAAGCGGGCGGTGGCCGAGAAGGTCGCAGCGGCTCCGCGAGCTCCGCGCCACGATGCCCGACCCGGCCGAGTTGCGCAGCCGCGCCGTGGCGGCGGCGTACTGCGACGGTTCGGAGGAGGGCAAGCTGCGGCATCGCTACGAGATGGCGATCGACCGGTCGCTGCGGGCGACGATTCAGCAGCTGATCGCGCTGGAGAAGTCGGGCGCGGACCTGGCGGGGGCCGAGGACGGGCTGGCGTCCCGGGACGAATCCGTGCCCGAATCCGCCGAGGATCATGAGTCGCAAACTATTACAAATAAACAATGTTAAGCCGGACACCAAGATCTCCGATCCGCCGTCCTCGGCCTCGCCCGAGGCCGCGGCGCCGGGTTCGCTCGGCGCGGTCCGGTCGGGGTCGGTCCCGGCGCCGGTCGCGGCCCCGATCGGCGGCCCGGAGGCCCCCTCCCGGGCCTCCGAGGGCGCCGGCGGCGGCCGAACGCCGCGCTGAGATCAGCAGACGTGAATCGGTAAGGAGGGTCCGGAGCCCCGGCCGCGCCCCGGTGCGCGCCCCTCAGCCTTGTGAAACGGCTCCCGGGCCCGATAGCATGACGTAGGTCCCCCGACGAATCCCCGCCCCCGCCGAGGCCGCGCCGATGTCCGCCGAATCGACCCCTCCCGCCATGCGCTCCGACACCATCAAGCGCGGCGACGCCCGCGCCGCCCACCGCAGCCTGCTGCGGGCCACCGGCGTCGGCGAGGGGGACTGGGACAAGCCGTTCATCGCCATCTGCAACAGCCACGTCGACATCATCCCCGGCCACGTCCACCTCCAGGCGGTCGGCAACTACGTCAAGGAGTGCGTCCGCGCGGCCGGCGGCGTGCCGTTCCTGTTCAACACGATCGGCGTCGACGACGGCATCGCGATGGGCCACGACGGGATGAAGTACTCGCTGCCCTCGCGCGAGCTGATCGCCGACAGCGTCGAGACGATGATCGAGGCGCACCGCTTCGACGGCGATGATCTGCATCCCCAACTGCGACAAGATCGTCCCCGGCATGTTCATGGGCGCGATGCGGGTCAACATCCCCACGATCTTCGTCTCCGGCGGCCCGATGGAGGCCGGCAAGACCGGCCGACGGCAAGACCGTCGACCTGATCGACGCCTTCGTCGCGCGGCGGCCAAGCGGCAGAACGGCACAGATCTCGGCCGAGGAGCTCGACGAGATCGAGAAGGCCGCCTGCCCGACCTGCGGCTCGTGCTCGGGCATGTTCACGGCCAACAGCATGAACTGCCTGGCCGAGGCCATCGGCATGGCCCTGCCCGGCAACGGCACGATCCTGGCCACCTCGGCCGATCGCAAGCCGCTGTACGAGCGACGCGTCGAAGCGGATCGTCGAGATGGCCAGGGACGTTCGGCCAAGCTCGGCGCCGGGCCACGGCCTGCTGCCCCGCGAGATCGCCACGCCGCGGCGTTCGACAATGCGATGATCCTCGACATGGCGATGGGCGGCAGCACGAACACGGTGCTGCACATCCTGGCCATCGCCCACGAGGCCGGCGTGCCGTTCACGCTCGAGCGGATCGACGAGCTCGAGCCGCAAGACGCCGAACATCTGCAAGGTCGCGCCCGTCGAGCAGCTATCACATCGAGGACGTCGCCCGCGCCGGCGGCATCCACACGATCCTCGGCGAGATCGCCCGCGGCTGCCCGGGCCTGCTCGACCTCGACATGCCCGACCGTCACCGGCAAGACGCTGGGCGAGAACATCGCCGAGTACGACATCCGCTCGCGGCAAGACGGTCGAGCGGGCCCGACTGCTGAGCCGCGTCCGCCCCGGCGGCGAGCGGACGACGCAGGCCTGGACGGTGCCGAGCGTCGCCGCCGACGGGCTCGACCGGTGGCGGCGCTCGACGTGCTCGAGGCCGAGGGCGAGGAGTCCGGCACGCCCGGCTCGAACGGCCACGGCGGCGACGGCTTCGACCCGTTCGACGTGATCCGCGACCGTCGAGAACGCCTATTCGCAGGAGGGCGGCCTGACGATCCTCTGCGGCAACCTCGCGCCCGACGGCGCCGTCGTGAAGACGGCCGGGGTCGACCCGAAGATGCTCAGGCACACCGGGCCCGGCCGTGATCTTCGAGAGCGAGGACGACGCCTACAACGGCATCGTCTTCGGCAAGGTGAAGGCCGGCGACGTCGTCGTGATCCGCTACGAAGGGCCCGAAGGGCGGCCCGGGCATGCAGGAGATGCTCGCGCCGACGACGGCGATCAAGGGCGTCGGCCTGGGCGACAAGTGCGCCCTCGTCACCGACGGCCGGTTCTCCGGCGGGACCGCCGGCGCCTCGATCGGCCACGTCAGCCCCGAGGCGGCCGTCGGCGGCCCGATCGCGCTGGTCCGCGACGGCGACATCATCGAGATCGACATCCCGGCGGGACGCTCGCCGTCGAGCTCTCGGACGCCGAGCTCGCCGACGCGCCGGAAGTCGTGGACCAGGCCCGCGCCGCGGTATACCCGGGGCTGGCTCGCCCGCTACGCCCACCTCGCCACCAGCGCGGACACCGGGGCGATCCTCCGGGTCGATTAGGCTGCACCCGCACGCCTTGGCCCATGAGAGTGTCACCATCGCATTGCGCGGGCCGAGCGTCACGTATTGAATCGAGAAAACAGTATTTCTATACGCTTGCGTCGGTCGGCCCGCGGTGGAATAATGGCGGGTGGTCGCGGAGGCCGGCGGCGGGCCCAGCCAATGGGGGCCCGTGAGGGACGTGAGCGCCGCGGGTTCCGCGATCGGCCGGCGACGTCGCCGGATTCTCCCCCATCACTGCTAGGAGTCGTGCCGATGCGACGCTTCCGCATCGAAATGGCCGCGGATGAGCGACGGGAACTCGAGGCGACGCTGAGACGCCAGCTCGTCGTGCGCGACGAGCAGGAGTTCATCACCTGCTTCGATCCCCGGGCGGGCGACACCCTCTCGGACGCCGTCGCCGACCTGGTCAAGCACTTCCACGAGCCGGACGGCGACGGCTACGACGGATACCGACATGGTCGTCTGGCGCGACGGGCGGATCCTCGCCGTCGTCCGCCGCGGCGACGACGGCGAGCCCGAGGCCACCCTGTTCATCGCCGACGCCTCCTGACGCCGTCACCCGCCGGCCCGCTCACCCCATCCCAGCCCCGCCGGCCGACGCCACCCGGGGCACGGGGCCCGGCATCGCGGGCCGATCGCGAAGTGGACACGATCGCGATCGCCAGACCGTGTTGCTTTCTTGCAACATTATCGCCGAATGCCCTTGACTTAATGCAAGCATCCATGCCAGATTGATATTCACCTTCCTCGGTGGTCGGCGCAGACTACTTCGATTCTTTGACAAATCCCCGGGCGTGGGGGAGACTCTAGGCACGCCAATTTGCGCAGAGCATCCATCTTCCAAACTTCCGGGGCGGCCTCGCGAGACCCAACGACGCGCGGCAGGTTGGAGACGTTGGCCATGGCAATCCGTCGCATGTCCGCTGCACGCAACCGGAAGACACGCAATGCGCAGCGGGCCCTGGCCCTGGAGCCGTTGGAGCAGCGCCAGCTCCTGGCCACCTATAGCGTCACCTCGAGCGCCGATTCGGCCCCCGGGGCGACGGACATCCCGCATACGCTCCGCTGGGCGATCGACCAGGCCAACGCGGCGGGTAACGACACGATCACGTTCGCGATCGTGGGGTCGACGACGATCAACCTCCAGTCGGCCCTGCCCTTGCTGACCGATCCGGGCACGTTCATCGACGGGACGACCCAGACCGGCTACAGCAAGGCGAACGGCCGGCCGGTGGTCGTGGTCAACGGCGGGGGCCTGGCGAGCAACACGCAGGGGCCCGGCCTCTCGGCGACGGGCGGAAACATCACGATCAAGGGCCTGGTCCTGGAGAACTTCAACGGCGACGGGATCTCGCTCTCGGGAGGCCCCGGCGACACGGTCCAGGACTGCTACATCGGCACGAGTCCGCTGGGCCTGAATCCGCCGGCGTCGCCCCAGCCATCGAACATCGGCTACGGGATCAACGTCAGCGCCTCCAACTGCACGATCGGCGGCACGGCCGGCGTCACGACGCGGAACGTGATCGGCGGGAACCTCCAGGGCGGCATCCTGGTCACGGCCAATCGGGCCACGATCCAGGGCAACTACATCGGCCTCGGCTCCGACGGCGACCACCGAGGTCTCGAACAACGGCTTCGGCATCTATCTCCTCTCGTCCGTCGGCGACCAGGTCGGCGGCGCCACCGCCGGCGCCGGGAACGTGATCGCGGGCAATGACTTCGACGGAATCTTCATTTTCTCGGGGCTGACCGGAACCACCACCGGCGATGTGATCCAGGGCAACTACATCGGGACTGACGCGACCGGGCTGACGGCCCTCGGCAACGGCAGCACCGGCATCACCGTCTTCGCCGCGTCGGCCGTGACCATCGGCGGGCCCGGCCCGGCGGGCAACGTGATCTCGGGCAACTCCCAGGACGGCGTCTTCCTGTTCGCCTCGCAGGTCCAGAACGTCGCCGTGCTCGGCAACAAGATCGGCGTCGGCGCGGACGGGACGACGCCGATCCCCAACAAGCAGTCGGGCATCTACGCCGAGGGCGCCGCAGAACGACACGATCGGCGGCACCACGGCGAACCTCGGCAACATCATCGCCAACAACGGCGGCATCGACGCATTCACCGACTCGGGCGTCGTCGTCGACGGCAGTCAGGGCATCGCGATCGAGTCGAACACGATCTACAACAACTTCCACGGCGGGATCTCGCTGCTCAACGGCGGCAACAACGACCAGGACGCGCCCACGATCACCCTCGCGGCGACCGCGGCCGGTCAGACCGAGGTCACGGGCTCCCTCAGCGTGCCGCCGGCCAGCGGCGGGACGGCTCAGTTCCTCATCCAGTTCTTCTCCAATCAGCGCGGCCGACCAGGCCGGCCAGTACGAGGGCCAGGTCCTACTCGGTTCCGTCACGGTCACGACCGACGTCAGCGGCAACGCCACGTTCAACGTCCGACTCCCCGTCGGGACGAACGTCGGCGACTTCGTCACCGCGACCGCCACCCAGATCTCGGTGGGTAACACCTCCGCGTTCTCGACCGCGGTGCCGATCGGCACCGCCGCCGACGACCGACCTGAACGTGGCGGTCTTGCCGAGCTCCAACCCCCTGCTGCTCGGCAGCAACGAGACCTACACGATCACGGTCACCAACGCGGGCACGACCGACGACACCAACGTCGTCTACACCGGCGCCCTCGACCTGAACAGCAACTTCGTCAGCGGCATGGCCACGCTCGCCGACTCCTCGACGATCACGCTCAACGACACCGGCGGCGTCATCACCGCCGCCCTCGGGACGATCCCGGCCGGCCAGTCGGCGACGATCACGATCGTGGTCAACGCGAGCGTCACGGGCTCGATCTCGCTGACCTCGTCGGCCGACGGCGACCTGATCGACACGACCCCGGCCAACAACGACGACATCGTCACGACCGTGCCGGTGAGCCCGGCGGCGGACCTCGTCGTCGACGTCGCCGCCAACACCGTCGGCACGATCACGATCCCGCCGAACCTGACGTACGTCGGCGCCGACGCTCGAGTACATCGTCACCGTCACGAACCAGGGCCCGAACGACGCCACGAACGTCACCGCGACCGACACCCTGCCGGCGAGCGTGGCGATCCAGAACGTCAACCCGACCCAGGGCGACTACACGCAGGTCGGCAACGTGCTGACGTTCGACCTCGGCACGATCCCCGCCTTCGGCTCGGTCCAGATCACGATCGACGTGACGCCGAACCAGAACGGCCAGATCAGCGACACCGTCTCGGCGATGTCGGCGGACATCGGCGACCCCGACCCGACCAACAACACGGTCACCAACGTCACGTCGGTCGAGCCGGCCGTGAACCTGGCCCTGTCGGGGTCGGCCTCGCCCAACCCCGGCACGACGAACAGCCCGATCTCCTACACCGTCTCGGTCACGAACACGACCCTGGCCGGCACGCCGATCTCCAACGCCACCGACGTCGTCGTCACCGACACGCTGCCCGGGAACATCAAGACCGGCCCGGGCGATATCGTCGTGAGCCTGAGCCAGGGCGGTTACGCTGATCAATAACGGCGTCGTCACGATCGACTTCGGCGCCGTCGCCGTGGGTCAGACGCCGCCGACGGCGACGATCACCGTCACGCCGCTGGCGAGCGGGACCTACACGAACTCGGCCACCGTCTCCGACCCGGCGGAGGTCAACCTCGGCACCGGCGCCACCACCGTGACGACGCCCGTGCTCGTCAGCCCGTCCGACATCTCGGTCCGGGTGATCGCGAACCCGAACCCCGCCGCGCCCAACGCCCCGCTGACGTACTCGGTGATCGTGACCAACAACGGGCCGGCCGACGCGCCGGGCGTCGTGCTCGTCGACCAGCTCCCCGTCGGGCATCAAGGCCGGCGCGTTGTTCTCGTCCAGCCAGGGCCTGGCGCCGACGATCGCCGGCAACAAGATCACGGCGCAGCTCGGCACGATCGCCAACGGGCACTCGGCGACGCTCACCATCATCGTGACCCCGACCGCGGCGGGCGAGCTCTACGACATGGCGGGCGCGTCCAGCGCGAACGTCGACCCGAACACCGGCAACAACTTCGTCATCGACGGGACCGCGGTGAACCCCGTCGGCCTCGTGATCTTCGGCAACGCCTCGACCGCGACGCCGATCCAGGGCCTGCCGTTCGTCTACGGCTACACCGTGATCAACGCCGGCCCGACGACCGCCGTGAACACGGGCGTCACCATCGCGCTGCCGGCGAGCACGGCCTACCTCTCGTCGTCCATCTCCACCGGCTTCACGAACCACGCGGCCGGCTCGAGCATGCTCACGGCGATCATCGGCAACCTGGCGCCGAACTCGTACGCGACGATCTTCATCAACGTGATGCCGACCGCCACGGGCGCCCTGCAGTCGGTCGGCACCGTGTCGACGACCAGCTTCAACACGAACGCGGCGCACAACTTCGCCGTGATCTCCAGCACCGCGACGAACCACCCGGGCTCCTTCGCCCTCGCGTCGGCGAACTTCGCCGGCTTCGAGAACGCCGGCTCGATCCCGGTCACGATCAACCGGCTCAACGGCACGCTCGGCGCGATCGACGTCAGCTACACCACGGGCGGGGGCAACGCCGTCGCGGGCGTGAACTACACGCCCGTCTCGGGCACGATCAAGTTCGCCGCGGGCCAGACCTCGGCGACGATCAACGTGCCGGTGAAGGACGACGCCAAGATCGACGGCAACTTCGCCTTCGCGTTCTCGATCACCGGCGTCGACAACGGCGCCTCGCTGGGCTCGCCGGCCGCGGCCCTCGTCACGATCGTCAACGCCGACCGCGACCTGACGCCGCCGCAGGTCACGAGCGTCGTGCCCGTCGTCGCGGGCAACGCGATCGTCGCCTACGTCGTCGACTTCAGCAAGCCGCTCGACCCGACCCGCGCCTCGTACGCGTCGAACTACGCCCTGTTCCTCTCGGGCCGCGACGCGGGCACGGCCAACGCCTTCATCCACGTCACGCCCTCGTACGACCCGTCGCATGCCTCGGTCACGCTCGTCCCGTCGCAGCCGGTGGCGCTGAACGCCTTCTACGGGCTGGTCATCAACGGCTCGAACGCCAGCGGGCTCACCGACACGTCGGGCAACCTGCTCTCCGGCGACGGCAGCGGCGCGGCCGGCCGCGACTACGTCTCGCTGGTCGGGTTCGGCAACGCCCTCAGCTACTACGACGCGAACAACGACCGGGTGAACCTGGTCGCCTCCGGCGTCGAGCTCGAGGTCGTGCGCAACCTCTCGGGCAACGCGTACGACGTCCAGCTCTACGGCAACACCGGCCACGCCGTGCTCGGCGGCAGCGTCGTCGGGGGGGCCACGAACATCGCCGAGATCGACGGCCTCGGGCCGTTCGGCGCCGTCAACGCCAACGGCCTGACCACGCCGCCGTTCTTCGTCTCGCTCTCGAACTTCAACGCCGCGATGCCCGTGCCGCAGTCGATCGCGGCGGCGGTGCAGACCGGCAACGCGGTCCCCAACGGGCCCGGCTACGTCCTCGCCCGGCTCCGCGCCAAGGCGGGCTGATCGCGGCCGTCACTCCGGGTCGAGAGCCGCCAGCGCCGGGTCGACGAACTTGCCGTCGACCCGGATCGGCACGCCGTCGAACGCGATCGTGCCGCCGCCGTATTCGGACCGTTGGATCTGAACGAGGTCCCAGTGGACCTTCGACCGGTTGCCGTTGTCGGCCTCGTCGTAGGCGTTGCCGGGCGTCAGGTGGAAGCTGCCGGCGATCTTCTCGTCGAAGAGGATGTCGCGCATCGGCTTCAGCACCCGCGGGTTGCACCCGATCGACCACTCGCCGATGTAGCGACGCTCCGTCGTCGGTCTCGAGGATCTTCCGCAGCTTCTCCGCGTCGCCGTTCGTGCAGTCGGCCTCGACGATCTTGCCCGCGCGGAACGTGAGCTTGACGCCGTCGTACGACGTGCCCTGGTACACGGTCGGCGTGTTGAACCGGACGGTGCCCTCGACCGAGTCGCGCACGGGCGCGGTGAAGACCTCGCCGTCGGGGATGTTCATCTCGCCCGCGCAGGGGACGACCGGGATGCCCTCGATCGAGAACCGCAGGTCGGTCTCGGGCCCCGTGATGTGCACCTGCTTCGCCCGCTCCATCATGGCGACGAGCGGGACGAGCGCCTTGGCCATCCTCGCGTAGTCGAGGCAGCAGACGTCGAAGTAGAAGTCCTCGAACGCCTCGGTGCTCATGCCGGCCTGCTGGGCCATGCTCGGGTTGGGCATGCGGAGGACGACCCACTTCGTCGACTTGATCCGCCGGTCGAAGTGGACGGGCTGGAGGACGTGCGTGTTATACAGGTTCATCTTGTCGCCGGGCACGTCGGCCATCTCGTTGATGTTCCGCGCCCCGCGGAGGCCGACGTACGCCTGGACCGACTTCATCCGCTCGAGCTCGTAGGCCCCGATGGCCTTCATCTGGGCCTCGGACGCGTTGCGGATCAGCTCGCGCTGGACTGCGCGAGTCGCGGAGCTCGACGATCGCCCCGGCCTTGCGCTGCGCGGCCTTCTTGATGAGCAGGCGCGGCAGGGTCGTGTCGTCGAGGTCGAAGCCCTCGATGAGGATCAGCTCGCCTGCGGCGAGCCGGGTCGAGTGGTTGATGAGGAGGTCGGCGAGGGCGTCCCAGCGGGGGTCGGGCATGACGAATGGGCTCGATGGTTGGGCATCGGGGGACCGGATGATTGCGGCGCGCCTTCCCCTCGGATAGGCTGACCGCGCGCCATCATGACCGCCGACCCGGACCGGATCAATCCTCGCGGGGCACCCCGGCCGTGCTCGACCTCTTCGACCTCACCGGCAAGCTCGCCGTCGTCACCGGCGGCAACGGCGGCATCGGCCTCGGGATCGCTCGCGGGCTGGGCGCGCGGGGGCCTCGGTCGCGATCGTGGCGCGGAACCAGGAGAAGTCGGACCTCGCGGTCAAATCGCTGATCGACGAGGGCATCGCCGCCTACGCCGTGTCGGCCGACCTCACCCGCGAGTACCAGGTCGTCCGCGCGGTGGCCGAGATCGTCGATAAGGCGAAGGCGATCCACATCCTCGTCAACAACGCCGGCACCACCGTCCGCAAGCCGCCGCACGAGGTCTCGCTCGACGAGTGGCGGCAGGTGCTCGACGTCAACCTGACGAGCGCGTTCCTGATGGCCAAGGCGTGCTACCCGTGGCTCAAGAAGGCGGGCGGCGGCAAGGTGATCAACATCGGCAGCCTGATGTCGATCTTCGGCGGCAGCTACGCACCGGCCTACGCCGCGAGCAAGGGCGGGATCGTCCAGCTCACGAAGAGCCAGGCCCTGGCCTGGGCCGCCGACAACATCCAGGCCAACGCGATCCTGCCCGGCTGGATCGACACCGAGCTCACGCAGGGCGCCCGGCGCAGGTGCCCGGCCTCCACGAGCGCGTCATCGCCCGCGTGCCGCAAGGTCGCTGGGGCACGCCCGACGACCTCGCCGGCACCGCCATCTGGCTCGCGAGCAAGGCGAGCGATTTCGTCACGGGTGCTGCGGTGGTCGTGGACGGCGGGTATTCGTCGGCGTCGTAAGGACGCGGGCCCGACCCTTCAATTCCGTTGAATTCTGCGCCTTGTGCCTTCTGCATTTTGCCTTGTTCTCAAAGGCACAAAGCACAAGGCACAACGCAGAGAAGACGCGCGAACCATCTCACTCCGGCCGCTCGACCGGCACGACCCGCGCCTGCACCTCAATCGCGATCGTCCCGCCCAGCGGAATGCGGATGACCTGAGTCCGCCCCGAGGCGAGTTCGCGGCCGTCGAGCCGGATCGCCGAGCGGCCGACCGGCTCGGGGTCGAGCCGCGCGGCGGCCACGCGGAGGTCCCGGGTCTCCGGCCTCGGATGCTTCACCCTCGCCTGCGGCGACGCCTGCGGCCCGGCCGAGGCCTCGGCCTCGTCCGCCGGCTCGAACCCCTCGGGCAGCGGCGGCAGCTCGACGACCTTGCCGTCGGGCCCGAGCGGCACGAGCGGCGTGCGGCTCGGCAGCGGCGGCATCCGCTTCGGGGCGGGCTCGGGCGCCCGCAGGCTTCGGAGCACGGCGAGGCCGTCGAAAGACGCGTCGCCCGCGAAGAACCGGACCGGCGCCGGGGTCTTATCCACCGCGGCCGGCGTGTCGGCCACCGCGGCCATCACGTCGGTGTAGGCGCGATTGGCCACGAAGGCCTCCACCGACGCCGCCCGCACCGCCGGGTCCGCCGCCTTCACGCCGATCCGCGCCTCCTCGGCCTCGGTCAGGATCGGCCTCGCCGCGATCAATAGCAGCCGCTCCATCACGACGGGCTTGCCCCGGTCGTCGACGGTCGTCGCCGTCCCCAGGCTCGCGAGCATCTGGCGGCCGGCGGGGATCTCGTAGTCGCCGTCGACCTTCGCCTCGACGACCTGCGGCATCTCGAGCGGCGCCGACACCGAGGTCTTGCCGAACCGCCTGTTCTCGATCGTCTCGGTCGTCATCGCCTTGGCGACGTGACCGACCCAGGTGCTGTCGACCCTGACGTGGGTCCGGACGCCGTCGGCCGTGCGCCGGCCCTTGACGGCCACCGTCACACCCTCCGCGACTGTCTCGGCGCTCGGTTTGAAGGCCATGACGCCCGCGTGGTCGACCGGCCCGTCGGCGATCCGGTCCATGTCGACGACGAACGTCCGGCGATGCCTCGCGTCGACCGTCGCCGTCGCATCGGCGAACGCCGTGACCTTGGGCGCCATCAGCACGTTCGTCGCATGCGACCCGGACATCCGGGTCATGAGCTCGGCGACGTTCTTCTCGTCCATGGTCCAGACGGTCGACCGCCCCTCGCGACCGACTCGCTTGCAGTGGCGATAGAACGCCTCGCGCCACTCGGCGGCGGGCGTGGTGACGACCTGGACCTCGTAGCTGATCTGCTCCGGCTCCGCGGTGGCGACGCCGACGTCGCTCGCGAGCCGGCCGGCGACCGGCAGGTTCCCGCCCGCGTGGACGATCCGGACGGAGTACGTCGCCTTCGCGGCCGGCGGCTCGGGCTTGTCGGCCCCCACCAGCGCCCAGGCCAGGATTCCCCAAGCGATGCTGCTCATCGGGCGACCTCCGTTTCGGCACCGAGGATGTGGTCTCACGCCGCGCGCGACCCCTGCGCGGCCGGGGCGGATCATAAGTCGCCGTCGACTTTCGGTCAACGCGAGTCGGCCTCGTCGACGGCAACTGCCCGGACGGCCAGGCTCCCGCGCAATGCGCCCTGGGCCCTCCCCTGATGCGGGGACAGAAGCGGATAATGGATCACCGATCCCGAGAAGGAGGCATCCCGATGGCCCATCGCAAGAAGAAGCCCGCCGACGCCAAGGCGACCCCCAAGCGCAAGGACAAGGACGACGAGATCGTCGTCCTCTGCCACCCGGTGGGCGTGATGACGGCCGTGGCCGGGTCGCGGAGGCTGAACTGTGCGACCTGCCGGCAGATGGTCTGGATCTCGCCCGCGACCGAGGCGCACGTCCGGGGCAAGACGCACCGCATCCTCTGCGACGAATGCGCCTCGAAGGAGGCCGGCGACGACGAGGACCTCCGCGTCATGCCCGTGGCCGAGGGGCAGATCGCCGAGATGCTCGCCGCCCTGCCGGGCACCACGCGTGCGGACATCCTCAAGCGATTCCCCCTCCGCAAGCCCGCGGTCCGCAAGGAGGCGCTGGAGGAGATCCTCCGCGAGGCTGCGCGGCGGAGGCGGATGAAGAACTGAGGGCGGTTTCCCGCGGCCCTCCGCCCGCGGGGTCTGGCCCCCCTCGCCGGCCGGCCCTACAATACGGCTCGAACCAAACTCCGCACGGCCCAGGACCCGACCGAGATGGCGTCTCCGAACGAGTTGTACGACCAGGCCGTCGAGCTCCGCGACAAGGGCGACAAGCCCGGCGCCGTCGCGAAGCTCGAGGAGGCCCTCGCCGCCGACCCGAACTTCGCCATCGGCCACGGCATGCTCGCCAAGCTCTACGTCGACCTCGCCGAGACCGACAAGGCGATCGTCCACGCCAAGAAGGTCGTCGAGCTCGAGCCCGACGACACGTTCAGCTACACCGCCCTCTCGGTCATCTACCAGCGCTGCGGCAAGATCCCCGAGGCCGAGCACGCCAAGGCGATCGCCTTCAACAAGCAGCATGGGCTGGATTGAAGACCGTCGGGCCACCGCGGAGAATCGACGATGCCGCGTTAACAGGAACCGCGCATGGCCGAATCGCCGCTCTGGTGCTCCGTCCTCGCCCCCGACCGCCCGACGACGGACGACTGGTTCGACCGGACATTCCGCCAGACCTCCTCGCCCTCTACCACCACCTCCACAGCCACCCCGAGCTCTCGTTCCAGGAGGTCGAGACCTCCAAGCGGATCGCCGAGGAGTTGAGGAAGGCCGGGGCCGAGGTGACGACCGGACGTCGGCAAGCACGGCGTCGTCGGCGTCCTCAAGAACGGCGACGGGCCCGCCGTCCTGGTCCGCACCGACCTCGACGCCCTGCCGGTCGATCGAGGCAGACCGGCCTCCCCTACGCGAGCAAGGTCACGACCACCGACGACGAGGGCAAGACGGTCGGCGTGATGCACGCCTGCGGCCACGACGTCCACATGACGTGCCTCGTCGGCACGGCCCGGTGGCTCGCCGAGCACAAGGACCGCTGGTCGGGCACCGTCGTCCTCGATCGGCCAGCCCGCCGAGGAGAAGATCGGCGGGGCCAAGGCGATGCTCGACGACGGCCTCTACACGCGGTTCCCCAAGCCCGATTACGCCCTCGCCCTGCACGTCGCCCACGACCTGCCGACGGGCAAGGTCGCCTACACCAGCGGGCCCGGCGATGGCGAGCTCGACGTCGGTCGACGTCATCGTCCGCGGCAAGGGCGGCCACGGTGCGCTGCCGCACAACACGATCGACCCGATCGTCCTGGCGGCGCTGCTGGTGCTCGACCTCCAGACGATCGTCAGCCGCGAGATCAACCCGATCGACCCGGCGGTCGTCACCGTCGGCTCGATCCACGGCGGGACGAAGCACAACATCATCCCCAACGAGGTCCGGCTCCAGCTGACGCTCCGCGCGTACAAGCCCGAGGTCCGGCGACCAGCTGATCGAGGCGATCGGCCGCAGGGCGAAGGGCCTCGCCGATCGCCCACCGGCGCCCGAGCCCGACGGTCATCGTCAGCGACGACACGCCCGCCGACGATCAACACGCCGAGCCTCGTCGACCGGGTCGTGCCCGTGCTGAAGAAGGCCGTCGGCGAGTCGAACGTCGCAGGAGGTCGAGCCGACGATGGGCGCCGAGGACTTCGGCCTGTTCTCGACCGGGCGGCGTGCCGATCTTCATGTTCCGCCTGGGCACGGTCCCGGCCGACCGCTTCGAGGGCTCGCGGGCGAAGGGCGAGCCTGCCGCCGCTCCACTCGTCGCTCTTCAAGCCCGACGCCGCCGCCGAGCATCGAGACGGGGATCAAGGCGATGACGGCGGCGGTTGTCGACCTCTTACCGAGATAGAGAAGCGCAAGCTCTCGTTCCGCCGCTCCGCGGCGGAATGACTCTTCGGCCGCTCGCGCGGCCATTCGTCCGGGATCGAGGACGACGCAGAGCGTCGTAACGAGGGGGGAATTGCTGTGACGAACTCCTATTCGATCCGCCATCCCGACCGCCTCCTCAGCCCCTCGCTCGTCATCTTCCGCGACCTCGTCCGCGCCAACCTCGCCGCGACGATCGCGCATGGTCGGGGACCCCGCGCGGCTGCGTCCGCACGTCAAGACGCACAAGATGCGGGCGATCGTGGCGATGCAGGAGTCGCTCGGGCTCCACAAGCACAAGGTCGCCACGATCGCCGAGGCCGAGATGATCGCCGCGGCCGGCGGCCGCGACGTGCTCGTGGCGTATCCGCTCGTCGGGCCGAACCTCGAGCGGTTCGCCCGGCTCGTCGCGGGCCTATCCCGAGACGACTTTCCGCGCCCTCGTCGACGATCCGGACATCGGCCCGCGCGTCTGGCCAAGGCCGCGGCCACGCTCGATCGGCCGCTGCCGACGCTGGTCGACCTGGACGTCGGCATGGGCCGCACGGGCATCGCACCGGGCGAGGGACGCGATGCGACTCTATGCGCTGATCGGCAACCTGCCGACGCTCGAGCCCGACGGCCTGCACGCCTACGACGGCCACCTGAAGGTCACCGACGTCGCCGAGCGCCGGCGAGGCCGCCGGACGCGGGGATGAGGCCGGCCCTGGAGCTCCGCGACCGGCTGGTCGCCGAGGGTCATCCCGTCCCGCGGCTCGTCCTCGGCGGCACGCCCACCTTCCCGATCCACGCGAGGTCGACGGTGCCCGGGTCGGAGTGCTCGCCGGGGACGTGCGACGCTCCACGACCACGGCTACGCGAGCAAGTATCCCGACCTGCCCTTCACCCCGGCGGCCCTGGTCTTCACCCGCGTCATGAGCCGGCCGCGGCCGGGCCGGCTCTGCCTCGACCTCGGCCACAAGGCCGTCGCCGCCGACCCCGCCGGCGACCGGCTCGTCCTGCCCGGCCTGCCCGACGCGACGCTCGGCGGGCAGAGCGAGGAGCACCTCGTCGTCGAGACGCCGGACGCCGAGAACTACCCGCCGGGGACGCCTTTCCTGGCCATCCCGACCCACATCTGCCCGACGGTCGCCCTGCACCAGCGGGCCTATGTCGTGCGAGGACGGCGAGGTCGTCGACGAGTGGGAGGTCACGGCGAGGAATCGGGTCGTGGGGATCTGACGAGAGATCACCCCGGGCTCATCGCCCGCTCGATCGACGCCGCGAGCAGCTCGGGCGTCTGGCTGCCGATGAGCAGGCGCGAGCCGTCGATCAGGTGCAGGCGGACGCCGCGGTCGCCGCGCGCGTTGAGCACGCGCTCGCCGTCGCGGCCGGTGCGGATGCCCCAGCCGCCGTAGTCGGCGACGGGGCGGTACGAGACGACCTCGACGCGGCGGATCGCGCCGGCATCGAGGCAGCGGCGATAGGTCGGCAGCCAGCCGAACCAGACCTCGACGCGGCTCGCCGTCACCTCGGTGGTCATCCGCAGCAGGCCGACGGTCAGGGCCGTCGGCAGGGTCAGGATGGCGAGCAGGACGACCGGAACCGACGGGCCGTGGCCGCCGTCGGGAATCGGCCGCGGCACGCGACGCGACGCAGGCGATCGCCACGATCGAGGCCATCAGCGCGTACACCCACCAGCCGAAGAGCTGCTCCTCGCGATAGACGGCGACCGGGGCGGGGATCGCGGCGGCGGTCGACACGGTCAGGCGTCTCCCTCGGGCACCGTCGCCGGGCGGCCCATGACCCGCGCCATCGCCTGATAGCCCAGGTCGGCCACGAACTCGGGCGGGATCGACCAGAGCGACGGGTTGAGCAACTCGAGCGACACGCCCCCGTCATACCCGATGCCCGCCGAGGTGGTCGAGCACCGGCCCGATCCGGAAATCGCCGTCGCCGGGCAAGATCCGGTCCGCGTCGCCGGCCACCTCGCGCGGGGTGCCGCTCAGGTCGCAGACCTGGACCCATGCCAGCATGTCTCGGCGTGAGCAGGCCAGGTCCTCGAACTTGCTCGGCCCCGTGTAGTAGTGGAACAGGTCGAGGCAGACGCCCGCGTTCGCCGCGCCCGACTCGGCGACGATGGCCGTGGCGGTCTCGAGGCTCGCGCAGATCCCGCTGCCCTTGCGGAACTCGAGCGCGATCCGCACCCCCGCGTCCCTCGCCAGCTCGGCGGCCTCGGCCAGCGACGCGGCGGCGCGGGGGTAGTCGCCGAGCGTGGCACCGGGCGCCGGGTCGGCGGCCACGACGAGCGTCCGCACGCGGAGCTCGGCCAGCAGGTCGAGCCGGCGGCGGAAATGGTCCCAGGTGCTCCGCGCGCTCGTCGCCCGACGACAGCAGAAGCCCCCCCTGCCCCGCCGCCGCGGCCGCGTGCAGGCCGAGGTCGGCGAGCAGGTTGGCCGCCTCGCGGACGGAGTGCGACTCCAGAAAGGTCTCGAGCTTCGTCAGCCAGAGCTCCACGCCCGCGAACCCCGCCCGCGCGAACGCCGGCAGGTCGTCGTCGAACGGCGTGCTCATCGTCGTGGCCTGGCTGATGCAGGGGAACATGGGATTAGCCATAAGGAAAAATGCGACTTAATCGCCGATGACGCCGATTTACGCGGATAAGAGGGATTCGACCAATTCCATCTGCGTGAGTCGGCGTCATCGGCGGTTGATCATTCCGTGTCTTTAACTCGGGATCGCCGCCCCTTCGAGCAGATCCCGCAGCGCCTGCACCACGCCGGCCGACGGCACCCGCCATTGCCGGCCCGAGTCGCGGTCGCGGAACGTGACGGTGTCGTCCTGCAGCGTCTGCCCGTCGACGGTGATGCCCAGCGGCGTGCCCGCCTCGTCCTGGCGGCGATAGCGGCGGCCGATCGCGCCCTTCTCGTCGAAGAAGACGTTGAATTGCTTCTTCAGGTCGCGATAGATCGCCTCGGCCTTCTCGGGCATGCCGTCCTTCTTGACGAGCGGGAAGACGGCCGCCTTGATCGGCGCCAGCCTCGGGTGGAACTTCAGCACCGTCCGCGTCTCGCCGCCCATCTCGTCCTCTGTGTACGCCTCGCAGAGGAACGCCAGCGTCGCCCGGTCGGCCCCGGCCGAGGGCTCGATGACGTGCGGGACGTACTGGTACGGATAGCCCGGCTTCTCCGCGTCCTTGTTCTTCTCGAGGTACTGCTTGAACGCCGTCATCCCGAGCCCGGCCTTCTCGCGCTCCCAGCGCTCCTCGTCGAAGTAGCTCAGGTCCTTGCCGCGTGAATTTCATGTGCTGATTCAGGTCGTAATCGCCGCGATGTGCGATCCCCTCCAGCTCGCTCACGCCGAACGGGAACGCGTACTCGATGTCGGCCGTCGCCGTCGAGTAGAACGCCAGCTCGTCCGGGTCGTGGTCGCGGAGCCGGAGCCGCTCGCTCTTGAGCCCGTGCGTCGACGTACCACTGGAACCGGGTGTCGCGCCAGTAGTCGATACCAGTCCTTCGCCTCCTCGGGATGGCAGAAGAACTCGATCTCCATCTGCTCGAACTCGCGGGAGCGGAAGATGAAGTTGCGCGGGCGTGATCTCGTTGCGGAAGCTCTTGCCGACCTGCGCGATGCCGAAGGGGATCTTCACGCGAGTCGTGTCGACGACGTTGCGGAAGTTGGCGAAGATGCCCTGGGCCGTCTCGGGGCGGAGGTAGGCACTTGCTGGCGTCGTCGTCGACGGCGCCGACGTTGGTCTCGAACATCAGGTTGAAGGCACGCGGCTCGGTCAGCGTGCCGACCTTGGCCGCAGGTCGGGCACGGGATCATGCTAGACCGTCCGGCCGATCTCGGTCGCAAGTCGAGGTAACGTCGACCAGTCCGGATGCCAGGCTCGACGTTGCTCGTTCGCAGCTTGGCGAACTTCTCGATCTTCTTCTCTGATCCTGTCGGCGACCTCGATGCTCGTCGCCCGAGGCCGCGAAGATGACGTACTTCGGCGTCGCTGCCTGCTCTCGTCCGACCATCAGTACAGATGACAGTCGACTTGATCGGCGCGGAATCGCGACTTGCACGCCCGGCAATCGACCATCGGGTCGCTGAACCCGCCGACGTGCCCCGACGCCTCCCAGACCTTCGGATTCATGATGATCGAGCAATCCAGCCCGACCACGTCGAAGTCGCGCCCGCCCTCGACGTGCCGCGTGACGGTGTCCTTCCACCACGCGTCCTTGATGTTCCGCTTCAGCTCGACGCCCAGCGGCCCGTAGTCCCAGAAGCCGTTGATGCCGCCGTAGATCTCGCTCGACGGGAAGATGAACCCTCGGCGCTTGCAGAGCGAGACCAGCTTGTCCATGTCCATCGCGATACCACCTTCGGGAGTCTACGAACCTTCGGGATCGATCTTCGTAGGGGTCCGCCATGCGGACCATCTGTCGGGGGACGGCCGCGGCTCCAAGGCGGTCCGCATGGCGGACCCTACGAATGCCGCCATCAATCAAGAGACACGCACCACCGCCAGCGGCTCGCGCCTCAACTCGCCCACGAGGTCGAACCTGTCCCACCGCGCCGCGGCCTGGACGTCGGCCCGCAAGCCGAGCTCGAGGTTCCGCTTGCCTCCCCGGCCCAATTCTAGGATGCGGGCAAACTCCGCGTCCCCGTCGAGCGACTCCCGGTCGAGGGCGAGCCAGCGGTCGCGGATCAGGCTCCGGGCGACCAAGACGGAGTCGTTGCCCGAGGGCGGACCGCTCCCGTTCAGCTCGTTCGCGAGCTCGCCGGCGAAGAGGGTATCTTCGAAGGACACGTTGCCGTCGGTGCCGGAGCACACGAGGTGGATCGGCCGCCGCTCAAAGCGGAGGGCCCGGACGACGGCGGCGCGGTTCACGAACGCGCCGACGATCACGCGGTCGGCCTCGAGGCTGGCGAGCAGGGCCTTGGTGCCGTTGGTCGTGGTCATCACGATCGTCTTGCCGCGGCAGGCCTCGGGGGTGAACTGCCCGGGGGAGTTCGAGAAGTCGAACCCCGGGATCGGCTCGCCGCGGACCTCGCCCGCGAGCCGGGCGCGGTCGCGGCCGATGCGGTCGGCGGTGCGGATCGCCTCCTCGACGTCCATGCACGGCACGATCGCCTCGGCCCCGGCGTCCAGCGCGTGGGCCATGACGGTCGTCGCGCGGAGGACGTCGATGACGACCGCAATCCCCCCCTTCAGCGCCCCGGGCGGCACGAGCGCGGCAGCAGGTGGACGTAAACCGGCGGTGTGTCGGACACTCGATCGTGGCCCTTGGGTTTCCTGGGAGGCTTGCACCGGGCCCGATTATGGCACGCCGACGGGCCCTTTGAGGAGCCCCCAGGTAGGTTTCCCTCGGCCGGTTAGCAAAGGAATGCACGCGGACGTCATCGGCGGACTTGACTCAAGTGCGATCGGGCGATTGGCAGCTGTCGGCCAGCCGAGGCCTAGTCTCGACCTCAGTTATCCCTGATTTACAATAATCTACCGTATTCGCAGTGCCGCGTCCTTGCTTTATCCGACTCATCCTCCATAATCGGACAACCCGGCGTCGTCGTTGACGCTGGACCATGCGCATCGGATGAGTGGAGACCGACGATGGCGAGCGTGGCGCAGATCGAGGCGAATCGCCGCAATGCGTTGAAGTCGACCGGCCCGACGTCGCCCGATGGCAAGGTGGCGAGCAGCCGGAACTCTCGGACGCACGGATTGGCGGCCGACGCCAGTGATGGCGAGGAGACGTATCCCGGATTCGACGCAAGGCTGGCCGAGTGGGAGGCGGAGATGCGACCCGGCACACCGGCGGCGAAGCTGGCGGTGCGAAGGGCCGTCGCCGCGACGTTCCGGCTCGAGGCGTGCCGGGTCGCGTTCATGGACGCGATCGGCCGCCACCGCGTTCGGGCCGAGCAGTCGTGGGACGAGGACCGGTTCGCCGAGGCCGGCGAGCTGCTTGGCCGGCTCGCCCGCAAGCCCGAGGTCGTCGCCCACCAGCTGCGGGCCTCGGCCCACGGCGTCGCCCTCCTGCTCCGCCTCTGGGAGCGGCTCGCCGAGGCGCTCGACGCCGAGGACGGCGGGTGGGGCGAGCCCGAGATCGCCACGGCGTGCGACCTGCTGGGCATCCCGAGCCGGCTCCGGTCGGGCCGGCTGCCGTTCGACCCAGAACAGGCGGACGGGGACGTGCGCGAGGCGAGGCGGTCGTTCGTCCGCCGAGAGATGGAGCGTCTCAACGCAAGGCTCGAAGGCCCGATGGCGAAAGTGGATGCGGTGGACCACGACATCGCCGTCCGCGGCACCCTGGCGATGCTGACTCGGCCGGTCCAGCTCATCCTTCGCTACGAGTCCGCGGCGAACCGGGTATTCGACCGGATGTACAACCTGGCGAGGTCGACGTCCGACCCCGAGCCGGCCGGCTCGGCTCGATCGGAGCGGGAGCGCCCGCGGGCCGAAGCCCGGCCCGGACCGCCCGCTGCGAGCCGGCCCGAGGTGCAACCGCGGGATGAACCGTCGTCCATGAAGGGACTTGCGGCGAGGGTCGCGGCCGCGCTCGAGCAGCCCCGGACCCGCGTCGAGCCCCCGCCGCAACGCCCGGCGGCGACGCGTGCGGATGGGCCCCACGAGCCGGCCCCGAAGGGCGGGGCGGCGAGGCCGGAGCAGAGTCCGGCCCGTCCCGACTCGACGGCGCACCTCAACCGCCGCCAGCGCCGGGCGCGGGCGGCCCGCATGCGGGCTGCGGGCTAGAGCCGTCGCCACGCGGCCCTGGGGTTCGGCCGTCCAATTCGGGGCGGTCCGTCCCAGTCCGCGCACATGCAGTTCGGCTTCGTTCGCCGGCGCTCCGTTGCGCTCGCCGGGTCGCCGCGGCCGCCCCAAACCCTCGCCGGAAATCAATCGATGTAGCCATATCTCTGTCTTCGTAAATATCCCATCCCGCATCCTCGACCGAACGAACCCAATCTCAGCCGGACCCGGGCGCGGTTCGCCCCGATCGCGCTCCGATCCCGGCCGTCGATCGTTTCTCCCAAGCTCGCCTTCTCGCCCGGCCGGGTTTGCGATAGCTTGTGGGCCTCTTGGCCGGTCCGGCCGCGCCCTCTCTCCCGGCACCAACCGGCGGTGGCGGGTCGGCGGCCCCGGCTCAGTCGAGGTGCATGGATGCACGAGTCGAAGGGTCGGATCATCCCGTTGTCGGGGCCCAGGCGGTTCATCAACGACCTGGTCTATTTCGCGCACCGGGTTCCCTCGGTGCCGCTGAGCCGGACGCTCAACGTCGCGCGCCTGGCCGGGCCGAGGCGCGCGCACCCGGCGCGGCCGTCGTGGGCCACGCTCTTCATGAAGGCCTACGCCCTCGTGGCCGTGGAGCACCCGCCCTTGCGGCGGATGATGCTCATCTGGCCCTGGGCCCGGCTGTATGAGCATCCGATCACGCTCTGCTCGCTGGCCGTCGAGCGGATCATCGACGGCGAGCACGGCGTCTTCGTCGGCGTGTTCCGGGCGCCCGAGGCCCAGTCGCTCGGCCAGATCCAGCGCTCGGTCGAGATGTACAAGAACGACCCGATCGAGACGGTCGGCTACTTCCGCCAGGCGATGCGCGTGAGCCGGCTGCCGCTGCCGGTCCGCCGGTTCCTCTGGCGGCTCACGCTCAACTACTCGGGCCAGAAGCGGTCGAAGCGGTTCGGGACCTACGGCCTCACGACCTACGGCTCGCTCGGCGCCGAGCAGCACCACCCGATCTCGCCGCTGACGACCACGCTGACCTTCGGCCCGATCGACGAGCACGGCGACGTCTGCGTGAAGATCATCTACGACCACCGCGTCCTCGACGGCGCCTACGTCGCCCGCCGGCTCCAGGACCTCGAGGCGGCTCTGAACGGGCCGGTGCTCGAGGAGCTGCTGCTCCGCGAGGTCTACGAGCCCGCCACCGACGGCGCCGGCCGGCCGAGGGGCTCGGCGGCACGGGCGTTCGCGGCCCTGTAGGACGCCAGCCCCCGTTGCGATGGGGCAGGGAAGGCACGAAGCAGAAGGCACAAGGCATATGCGGAGGGGAAGCACCCGTCCGTCTGCCTTGTGCTTTATGCCTTCCTCCGCTTGGCCGCCGGGGACTCAGCCCGTCACGGCGCCCCGGTGTCCGGCGCCTCGGGCGAGATCCGCACCTCCATCCGACTCATGATCTGCTTGAGCGCCTGCTCTTTTCGATTGATGTGCATGACATTATCCAGCACGATCGACTTCGCCTCGTTCTGGACGTGGAAGATCAGTCGGCCCGAGCCGAAGAGGAAGTGCTCGAAGATGTCGGGGATCTCCTTGTCGAACTTGAGGTTCATCGTCGGGAACCGCTCGAGGTCGCTCCACGGGCCGTGGTGGTGGAGGATCTCGTTGGGCAGGAACTCCCAGTAGTCGAGCCAGCGGGTGACGAAGATGATCCCGTACATCATCAGCAGGATCGTGCCGAAGACGAAGTAGAAGCGCCGCGTTCGCCGCGAGGTAGAGGCTGGTCGAGCGCGCGGACGAGCGGGTGCAGCCAGTCGGTGAGGTAGCTGAGCCAGAGGAGGAAGAAGAGGACCGTCGTCACGACCAGGATGCCCGCGACCACGGTGAATCGCGGAAAGTCGAACGACAGGATCAGCATGTTGAATGTGAAGACGATCAGGAACGACAGCGCCAGCACGTTCTGTGTGCTCTTGAAGTCGGGCGTATTGGGGATGACCCGTACGTCGGCGACGGCCTTCTCCTGGATCCTGGCCTCGGCAGGGCTGAGGGAGCTTGGACGTCGGGTCTGGTCCTTGATCATCATCATGCCGATGCCGCAGACGAACGCCATGACGAGCGTGGGGAAGATGAAGACGATCTTGGGATAGTGGAAGATCCGGATCGGCTTCGGCTCGCGGGCGGTGGTCGGCCCAGCGGCGGTGGCGGCGGCCTTGGAGTCGGCGGCGGACATGGACGGGCCTTTCCTCTCGGGGACGGAGTGACGTGGGCCGGGCCTGGCGCGGGCCGAACGACCGCGGGCGGGGGAGTCTCGTCCCCCCCGGAGAAGACGAAATCCTACCGCCCCCACGGGGCCGGGTAAAGCCCCCGACCCGCCCGACTTCCGGCACGCGCCGGACGTCCTCGTGAAGGTTTTCGCCGCCCGCGCCCGCTCATTTCGCCTTTTCCCGACCCACCCGCCCCGACCGCACCCGCGAACGCACCCATCCTCACCGCTTCCCTCGCTCTGCTCTCGGCACTTTTCACTCCTCACTCTTTCACTCTCCGCCCCCCGCCGGTTGACCCAGATGCAACCTGGCGTCAGAATGAATCGATCGCCGGCCGGACCTTCTGGAGAGGTGACCGAGAGGCCGAAGGTGCGGCACTGGAAATGCCGTGTACGGGTCAAACCGTACCGAGGGTTCGAATCCCTCCCTCTCCGCTGTCCGACCGCGCCGGCCCGAGGCCCCGATGCAGGGCGAGGTCCACGTCTGGCGGGTCGTCCTCGATCGCGCGGATGACATCATTGGGCGGCTCAGATCAACCCTCTCCGAGGACGAAAGGTCCCGAGGCGATCGCTTCCGGTCGGCCGGGGACCGCGCCCGCTTCCTCGCGAGCCGCGCGGCCCTGCGAGCCGTGCTGGCCCACTACTGCGGGCGGCCCGCGTCGGGGCTGAGCTTCCTGGCCGGACCACACGGCAAGCCGTATCTCGATGGGGCCGGCGGCGTCGAGTTCAACCTGAGCCATTCGGGCGACCTGGCGCTCGTGGCGGTCGCGACCGGCGTGCGGGTCGGCGTCGACATCGAGCGGGTCCGCGAGCTGGACGACCGCGATGCGATCGCCCACCGCTTCTTCTCGGCCCGCGAGCGGGCCGAGCTCGATGCTCAGCCCCAGGGGCTCAGGACCGCGGCCTTCTTTCGCATCTGGTCATGCAAGGAAGCCTATATCAAATGCCTGGGCACCGGTCTGCATGAGCCGCTCGACGGCTTCTCGGTCTCGGCCGACCCGCGGGCCCCGGCGCGGCTCGTCGAGATCGGGGGCGATCCCGAGGCGGCGGCGTGGTGGACGATGCGCGGGCTCGACGCGGGGGATGGCTATGCCGCGGCGGTGGCGGTCGAGGCGGCGGCTTGCGAGCCGCGGCTCTTCGATTTCGCAGGGTCCGCGATTGCGGACCTCCCTCCCGACGAGATACGCGGCAAAGACGGTCCGCAATAGCGAACCCTACTCGTAGCGCAGCGCCTCGATCGGATCGAGCCGCGAGGCCTTCCACGCCGGGTAGTAGCCGAAGATCACGCCGACCGTGATCGAGATCGACACCGACGCCACGATCGCCAGCGGCGACGCCTCGGTCGGCCAGTGCGCCAGCACGCGGACCAGGATCGACGAGCCGCGGCCGACCAGGATGCCCACGGCGCCGCCGAGCAGGCAGAGCACGACCGCCTCGACGAGGAACTGGCGGAGGATGTCGCCGCGGCCGGGCGCCGACCGCCATGCGCAGGCCGATCTCGCGGTACCGCTCGGTCACCGAGACGAGCATGATGTTCATGATCCCGACGCCGCCGACGACCAGCGAGATCAAGGCCACGCACACGAGCAGGCCGGCCACGAGGCCGACGGTGCCGCGGACCGCCTCGATGACCTCGGTGAAGTCGCGGACCGTGAAGTCGTCGACGTCGCCGGCCGCGATCCGGTGCCGCTCGCGGAGGAGCCTCGTGATCTGATCCATCGCCGCGGGGATCTCGTCGGTCGAGGCCGAGCGGACGAGGATCGAGTCGACGTTCGAGATCCGCTCGAGCTGCGGCGAGTCGACCGCCTGAGTCGCCGACGTGGACGGGTAGAGGCTGACGTCGGAGCGCGGGTAGCGGCGGCGGAGCGAGTTGACCGCCTCGGCCGCCGCCGGCCTCGGCGGCGCCGCTTCGGCGGAGTCGTCCCCGGAGCTGATCCGGTACTTGACCGTGGTCCAGGGCACGAGCAGGATGTCGTCCTGGTCCTCGCCGATGATGTCGGCCCCCTTGCGGCGGAGCACGCCGAGGACGCGGAGCGGCACGTCGTTGACCGTCACCTCCTGGCCGACCGGCGACTCGTCGGGGAAGAGCTCGCGCGCGAGCGTGTCGCCCGAGGACGCAGACGAGCGTGCCGTCGCGGACGTCGTGGTCGGTGAACGCCTCGCCCTCGGCCATCTCGTCCCAGTCGCGCACCGCGAGGTAGCCGGGCGTCGTGCCCAGGAACGCCGAGGGCACCCAGTTCCGGTTGCCGCGCACGACCTGGCCCTGCGCGTAGACGAGCGGAGCAATGCTCGACGGCTGACGGGCACTCGCGCAGGATCGCGTCGGCGTCCTCGGGCGTGAGCGTCTTGATCGCTCCCGCTGCCCAGGCTCACGCCGTTCCGCGACGCCGCGCCCGACTGCACGAGCGACGTTCTCGACGCCCATCTTCGTGAGGATCGTCGCGGATCGCCACCCACGACGCCCTTGCCGATCTCGGCGATCGCGATCAGCGAGGCGACGCCGATGATGATCCCCAGCGTCGTCAGCGCCGAGCGCAGCGCGTTGCGGCGGAGCGAGCGGACGGCCGACGCCGGCCGTGCTGCATCAACTCGGCGTGCCGGCGCCCGCCGTGGCGCGGCCGGGGCGGGCTCGTCGCGCCGACCGTCGCCGCGGGGGCCGGACGTCGGCCGCGCCCTCGTCGTCGACCACGAGGCCGTCACGCATCCGGATGATCCGGTCGGCGTGGTGCGGCCACGTTCGCGTCGTGCGTCACGAGCACGATCGTCAGCCCGTCCTCGGCGTTGAGCTCGCGGAACAGGCCGAGGATCTCCTCGCCGGTCTTCGAGTCGAGGTTGCCGGTCGGCTCGTCGGCGATGAGCAGGTCGCAGCGGTTCATCAGCGCGCGGGCGATCGCCACCCGCTGCTGCTCGCCGCCGGAGAGCTGCGCCGGCTCGTGGTCGAGCCGGTCGCCCAGGCCGACCCGCTCGAGCAGGGCCTTCGCGCGGGCCCGCCGTCCTCGTCGTCGGACGTCCGCGGCGGCGTAGGCCAGCGGCAGCAGCACGTTGTCGAGCGCCGGTGAGCCGGGGCAGCAGGTTGAAGTTCTGGAAGACGAAGCCGATCTTCCGGCTCCGCAGGTCCGCCCGCTCGGCGACGCGACAGCGCAGAGACGTCCTCGCCGTCGAGCCAGTATCCCCCCGCGGTCGGCCGGTCGAGCGCGCCGAGCAGGTTGATCAGCGTCGTCTTGCCCGAGCCCGACGCCCCCATCAGCGCGACCATCTCGCCGCGCTCGACCGCCATCGTGACCCCCTTCAGCACGGGGACCTCGACCTGGCCGCGGGCGTATTGCTTGTGGATCGCTTCGAGCCGGATGAAGGGCACGGTCGGTTCCTTCGGCTGGCGGCCACCGACGGCGACGGCCCTCCCTCGATCGGCGCGTCAGTTCTTCGACTTGTCGGACTGCGCTCTTCTCGGCCTTCTGCGTGTGCGGCAGGAACGAAGCGTCGTCCGCCTCGTCCCGGCGCTCGACGCCGACCACGACGTGCGTGCCCTCGCCGAGCCCGCGGCCCTCGACCTCGGACGCTGAGCCCGTCGCTGAGCCCGACCTTGACCGGCACCGGCCGGACGAATTCGCCCTGCGGCTCCCAGAGGACGCCGTCGCGCGTCTCGCCGGGCTTCGCGGGCTTCGTCCCCTCGCCCTCGCCGCGGGCCCGGGCCTGGAGCGTGCGGGCGTACGCCTCGCGGGCCTCGGGGGCGACGTGCTGCACGCCTCGGCTGCCACCGCAGGGCCGCCTTCGGCACGAGCAGCACGCCCTTTCGCCCCTCGACCTCGAACTCGAGCCGCGCCGTCAGGTACGGCAGCAGCCGGCCGCTCGCGTTGTCGACGGACGACGACGACCGTGTACGTGACGACGTTCTGGACCATGCTCGCGTTCAGGCGGATCTGCGACACCTTCCCCTCGAACGACTCGCCCGGGAACGTGCCGACGGTGAACTCGACCGGCTGGCCCGACGTGGATCGAGCCGATGTCGGTCTCGTTCACGGAGGCCCAGATCTCCATCCGGCTCAGGTCCTTGGCGATCAGGAACAGGCTCGGCGCGTTCAGGCTGGCGACGACCGTCTGGCCGATGTTCACGCGGCGGTCGAGGATCACGCCCTTCACGGGCGAGCGGATCGTCGTGTAGCCGAGGTTGACCTCGGCCTCCTCGAGGTTCGCCTTCGCGACGGCGACGCCGCTCTCGGCGACGGCCAGGCCGGCCTTGTCGGCCTCGACGGCCGAGAGGGCGTTGTCGACGTCCTGGGGCGCGACGAAGCCCGGGCCCGCGCGACTGGAGCTTCTTGTTCCGCTCGAGTTCCGCTCGGCCTGCCGCAGCCTGGCCTGCGCCTGCTCGACGTCGGCCTCGGACTTCGCGACGTTCGGCCTTCGCCTGGTCGACGCGGGCCCTGAACAGCGGTCGTCGAGCTGGGCGAGCACGGTCCCCTTCTCGACCGGCGAGCCGTAGCTGATCGTCTTGCCGGCCGCCGCGGGGTCGTCGCCGAAGCTGACGATCTCGCCGGCGACCTGGGCGCCGACGTCGACGACCTCCTCCGGCTCGATCGTCCCGGTCGCGTTGATCGTCGTCGGCAGGTCGCCGCGGCGCACGGCGACGGTCCGGTAGCGGACGCGCTGGCCGTGGCCGTCGTTCCAGTACCAGATAGCCGACGGCGCCGCCGGCCCAGAGCACGACGATCAGCGCGAGGAGCTTCTTCATGTCGATCCCTCGGGTCCGCGGCTCCGGCCGCGACGCGTCGATCGCGGCGCCTCGTCGACGACCCGGCCGTCGCGGAGGCGGACGACCCGGTCGGCGACGTCGAAGTATTCCTCGTCGTGGCTGATGACCAGCAGCGCCTTGCCCGCGGCCGCGCAGCTCGGGCAGCAACTCGCGGTAGAAGGCGCCGCTGAAGCGCGGGTCCTGGTTCGCGGCCCACTCGTCGAAGACGCAGACGGCCGGTCCTCCAGCAGCGCAGTCAGCAGCGCCAGCCGCCGCCGCTGGCCCTGCGAGAGGTCGGTCGTCGAGTAGCCGATCCCGTCGATCCCGCACGCGGCCGATCGAGCCCGAGCCGCTCCAGCCCGTCGCGGGCGTCGGCGCTCGATGCCGGGCCGCTCGAGGCCGAGCAGGTCGCTGAACAGGTGGCCGTCGGCGAAGACGACCGAGAAGAGCTGGCGGTAGGCCGTCGCGCTCGCCCGTCGCCGATCGTCGCGGCCGTCGACCGGATCGACCCGCCGCTGCGGGACGTAGAGGCCGGCGAGCATCTTGACCAGCGTCGTCTTGCCGCTGCCGTTGCCGCCGGCGAGGATCACGACCTCGCCCGGCCGGAGCGTCAGGTCGATCGGCCCGAGCGCGAAGCCGCGGCGCGTCCGGACTCGTCGCGATAGGCGTAGCGTGACGCCTTCGAGGCCGAGCGACTGGCGAAGGAACGGGCGCGGCCCGAGGATCACCGAGGTCGTCGGCTCGGGCGGCTCGACCGACTCGAGCGCGGGCAGGATGCGCCTCGATCCGCTGCATCGACGCCCGCGCCCGGCCGAGCATCGGCAGCCAGGTCAGGATCGACGTCGAGCGGCGCATTGAGGTAGAGGACGACCAGCACCGACCCGGCGAGCGTCGCCGCGGTCGACCGCGACGAAGCCCGGCAGCACGAAGAGCAGGAAGCCGATGAAGACGAAGAACGCCGAGCTGGCTCCAGCCCTCGGCCAGCGCGAAGAGCGTCTGCCCGGCGACCGTCGCGGTCGCGCACGGCGACCGCGGCCGGCTCGAGGCCTCGGCGAGGAACGCCTCGCGACCGGCCGCGGTGCTGCTTCAGCTCGCGGAAGCCGTCGATCAGCGTCCGGAAGAGTCCGACGAGGGCGTCCTGGCCGGCCCGCGCCGCCCGCAGCTCGCGCATGGCCGGCACGACGAGCGCGGCGTAGGCCCCGATCGCCAGCGCGGCGAAGCCGACGCCGCAGAGGAGGATCGTCGGCGAGAGCCAGCCGACGTAGGCCAGGCAGATCGCGATCAGCGGCCCGTTGATGCAGACCTGCGGGATGCCGACCAGGGCGTTCGGCGACGATGGCGATGTCCTCGGTCAGGACGACGACGAGGCCGGACGTGTCGATCGCCTCGAACCGCTCGAGCGGCAGGCGCGAGCACCTTCCGGCGATCAGCGTGGCGAGCCCCGCGACGGCCCCCTGCCCGAGCCGGACCATCGCCGCCTGCGCGACGACCCGGGCGCGCGGCAACGAGCAGCGCAGAGCCCGACGAATGCCCAGGCCGAGCCGACCGCGCGGACGGTGCCTCGCGGCTCAGCTCCGCGTGGACCAGCGCGATGAGCGACGACGCCGCCGACGCCCGCCGACCAGCGACGGCCGCGACCGACAGGGCGACCGATCCCGCGCGACGTCCTCAGCAGGAACGCGAGCAGCCTCATCGCGCCCCCCTCCCGTGCCGGTCGAGCTCGTCTCGGATGGCCGCGGCCAGGACGATCGACGCCCGGCGTCGCCAGGATCGAGGCGTGATCGCCCGGGATCGCCTGCGCACGCGACGTCGCCCGCCAGCCGCGCCCAGCCGAGCGTCGGGTCGCCGCCCAATCCGCGCCCGGTCGGCCGCGCGGAGCACGAGCACACGGCCCGGATAGACGCCCGCCGGCCGGTACCGTCACCGCCGCGGCGAGGTTCGCCCGCAGCACGCGCGAGGAGTCGCCCGACGCGGTCGGGGCCGGTCTCCAGATGATAGACCTGGTCGAGCCCGAAGTGGCGGAGCAGGCACTGCGCGACGCTCGGCTCTCGGGAGCGCCGCGAGGTGGCGAACGAGCGCGCGGCACGCCGCCGGCGAAGCCCTCGGCCATGTCGCGGCCGACGACGGCCAGAGGATCAGGCGTCGTCGATCGGGCTCGGCCGGCGGGTCGTCGAAGAGCGCCGAGCGTCGGCGACGTCGTCGGCGAGCGGCCGCAGCTCGCGCGGGAGCGATCGCAGGCGCGATCGGCGTCGGCGCATCGGCATCGAAGATCGCGACGGTCGCGACCTCCTGCCCGGCCTCGGCAAGCTGCCGGGCCATCTCGAACGCGACGAGCCCGCCGAGCGACCAGCCGCCGAGGTGATAGGGCCCGTCCGGCTGCGCCGCGCGGATCGCCTCGACGTAGCGCGCGGCCATCTCTTCGAGCGTCGCCGAGCGGCGCCGATCGTCCTCGAGCCCGGCGGCCTGGAGGCCGAAGAACGGGCCGGTCGCCGACCGACGGCGGGCCAGCTCGCTGGAAGCAGTAGACGATGCCGCCCGCCGGGTGGACGCAGAAGAACGGAGGCCGCGTCCCGTCGGGCCGGATCGGCACGAGCGGCGACCACGAGGCGTCGGCCTCGTCATTCGATCGGAGCCGCGCGGCGAGCTCCTCGATCGTCGCCCCGCGGAAGAGCGACGAGAGCGGCAGCGCGCCGGCCGAACTCCGCCTCGACCCGGGCCAGCAGGCGGATCGCCAGCAGCGAGTGGCCGCCGAGGTCGAAGAAGTCGTCGGCGCACGCCGATCGGCCGGACCGGCGAGGACCTCCTCCCAGAGCGCGACGAGCCTCGCCTCGAGCTCGTCGCGCGGGGCGACGACCTCGCGACTCTCGGGCACGTCCGATCCGGACGCGGCAGGCGCGCGCGATCGACCTTGCCCGACGGGCGTCAGCGGCAGCGCGTCGAGGCGGACGAACGCCGACGGGACCATGTGCCTCGGCAGCCGCTCGCGCGAGGACGGCCCGCAGGGCGCGAGGCGTCGAACGGCGCCGCGTCGTGCGGCGACGACGTAGGCCGCGAGCCGCCGCCGTCGTCGCGCCGGCGACGACGCGGCCTCGCGGACGCCCGGCAGTGCCGCAGCAGGGCCGCCTCGACCTCGCCGGGCTCGACCCGGAAGCCGCGGACCTTGACCTGGTCGTCGAGCCGGCCGAGGAATTCGAGCGTGCCGTCGGCCCGCCAGCGGGCGCGGTCGCCCGTCCGGATACAGCCGCGCACCCGGGCGTCGCCGAACGGGTCGGGGACGAACCGCTCGGCCGTCAGCGCCGGGCCGGCCGAGGTAGCCGCGGGCGACGCCCGCGCCGCCGATGTAGAGCTCGCCCGGCACGCCGATCGGCACGGGCCGGAGCCTGAGCGTCGAGCACGTAGGCCTGCGCGTTGGCGATCGGCCGGCCCGATCGGCAGCGTCGTCGGCGGCCGTCGCCGGCGGCCGGCTCGAAGGCCGTGGCGATCGACGGTCGCCTCGGTCGGCCCGTACGTGTTGATCCAGCGGACGCGGTCGCCGCCGATCGCCGCGCCAGCGTCGCGAACGCCGACGGCAGCGCCTCCTCGCCGCCGACGACGACCAGCCGGAGCGCCTCCGGCAGCGCGCGCGCCCGCCTCGGCCAGGCCGTCGACCCAGGCGTGCCAGAAGGCCGTCGGCAGGTCGAGGACGGTGATCCCCTGCTCGCCGACCCACGCGCGCGAACCGCGGCCGGATCGAGCGGGATCGTCCTCGCCGCGGAAGACGACCGTCGCCCCGGACGCCCAGGCCGGGAACATCTCCTCGACGGCGATGTCGAAGCTGAGCGACGCGAACTGGAGGACCCGGTCGCCGGGCCCGAGGCCGAACAGCCGCGGCCGCGTCGAGCGTGTGGTTCACGACCGACCGGTGCGGCGACGACCACGCCCGCGCGGCTCGCCCGTCGAGCCGGAGGTGTAGATGACGTAGGCCGCGTCGCTCGGGGCGACGACGCGCGACGTCGGGGCTCGGCTCGTGCCGGAGCTCGTCCGCATCGGCGTCGAGGCGACGACCGACGGTCGCCGCCTCGCGGCAAGCCGGTCGCGAGTCCGCCGCGATCAGCCGCCGGGCACCGGCGTCGTCGAGCATGACGCGAGCCGGTCGCGGGTACGCCGGGTCGAGCGGCACGTAGGCGCCGCCGGCCTTGAGGATGCCGAGCAGGCCGACGGCCAGCTCGAGCGACCGCTCCATCGCGAGCCCGACCCGCGACGTCGGGCCCGACGCCGAGCCGCGCGGAGGCGGTGCGCGAGCCGGTTCGGCCCGCGCGTTCAGCTCGCGATAGGTGAGCGACTGCCCGTCGCACGACGGCCGCCTCGGCGTCGGGCGTCCGCGCGGCCTGGGCCTCGAAGAGGTCGTGGAGCGTCAGGGCCGGCGGGGACGGCGGCGTCGGTCGCGTTCCACGCGGCCGAGGATCCGCGGTCGCTCGGCCGTCGGCGAGGATCGAGAGCTCGGAGACGCGGCGCGATCGGGGTCGGCGACGACGGCCTCGAGCAGGGTCCGGAAGTGGCCGAGCATGCCGCTCGATCGTCGCGGCGTCGAAGAGGTCGGTCGCGTACTCGAACGAGCCGACGAAGCCGTCGGGCGTCTCGGCCATCGCCAGCGTGAGGTCGAACTTGGCCGTGCCGGTGCCCGCCTGCGCCGAACGGGCTCGAGCGTCAGGCCGCTCCGGGCCGACGTCGGGCAGCTGGTTGTTCTGGAGGACGAACATCACCTGGAAGAGCGGCGTCCGGCTCGGGTCGCGCTCGGGCTGGAGCGCCTCGACGAGCCGCTCGAACGGCAGGTCCTGGTGCTCGTAGGCGCCGAGCGCCGCCTCGCGGACGCGGCCGAGCAGCTCGCGGAAGGTCGGGTCGCCCGACAGGTCGGCGCGGAGGACCAGCATGTTGACGAAGTAGCCGATCAGCCCCTCGATCTCGGCCCGGTTCCGGTTCGCGATCGGCGAGCCGACGGCGAAGTCGTCCTGCCCGCTGTACCGCGCGCAGCAGGAGCCTGGAACGCCGCGAGCAGCGTCATGAACAGCGTCGCGCCCTCGCGGCGGCCGAGGCTCGCGAGCGCGTCCGAGCAGGTCCGGCGGCGAGCGTGAAGAAGCGGAGGTCGCCCGCGCGCCGACCGGACCGCCGGCCGCGGCCGGTCGGTCGGCAGCTCGAGCGGGCGGACGCCCGTCGAGCTGGCCGCGTCCAGTAGTCGAGCAGGCCGTCGAGCGCCTCGCCCCGGAGCCAGCTCGCGCTGCCAGGCGGCGTAGTCGGCGTACTGGATCGGCGGGCTCGGGCAGCGGCGACGGCTCGCCCGCGCGGAACGCCTCGTAGAGCGCCGCCAGCTCGCGCCGCGGCGACGCCGATCGACCAGCCGTCGGAGACGATGTGGTGCATCGTCAGCAGGACCGCGTGCTCGTCGCTCGCCGAGCCGGAGCAGCGTCGCCGCGGACGAGCGGCCCGCGCGCCAGGTCGAACGGCCGGCGCGCCTCCTCGGCGGCCCGGCGCTCGGCCTCGGCCGCGCGGTCCGCTCGGGCGAGGCGCGACAGGTCGACGATCTCGAGCGGCACGGCCGAGCGCTCGGCGCGATCACCTGCACGGGCCGGCCGTCCGACGGTCGCGAACGTCGTGCGCAGCGCCTCGTGGCGGCGGACGATCTCGGCGAAGGCTCGCGCCGAGCGCCGTCGACGTCGAGCGGCCCGTCGACGCGGACGGCGGCCGGCGACGTTGAACGTCGGCTCGCCCGGCGCGAGCTGGTCGAGGAACCAGAGCGCCTCCTGCGCGAACGAGAGCGGCAGCGGCCCGTCGCGCGGCGACGCGGCACGATCGGCGGCGCCGCGGCGCCGTCGCCGCCGCCGCGCGGCCTCGATCCGCGCGGCCAGGCCGGCGACGGTCGGCGCCTCGAAGAGGGCGCGCAGCGGGACCTCGACGCCGAAGGCGTCGCGGAGCCGCGACGACGACCTGCGTCGCCAGCAGCGAGTGGCCGCCGAGGTCGAAGAAGTCGTCGTGCGACGCCGACCCGCTCGACCCCGAGCACCTCGGCCCAGACCGCGGCGACCGCCTCCTCGGCCGGCGTCGCGCGGCGCGACGTACGCCGCCGCGGCCGGCGCGCTCGACGTCGGGCGCGGGCAGCGCGCCGCGGTCGACCTTGCCGTTGGGCGTCAGCGGCAGCGCGTCGAGCAGCGACGAACGCCGACGGGACCATGTACTCGGGCAGCTTCGGCTCGAGCCAGCGCGCGCAGCTCGGCCGCGGTCGGCGGCCGGCCGCGCCGCGGCGACGACGTAGGCGACGAGCCGCCGGTCGCCCGGCGCGTCCTCGCGCGCGAGCGACGACCGCCTCGCGCACGGCCGGGTGCTGCGCCAGCGCCGCCTCGATCTCGCCCAGCTCGATGCGGAAGCCGCGGATCTTCACCTGGTGGTCGGCGCGGCCGAGGTACTCGAGCGTCGCCGTCGGGCCGCCGGCGGGCGAGGTCGCCGCGTCCGGTAGAGCCGCGCGCCGGGCCGGTCGCCGAACGGGTCGGGCGACGAAGCGCTCGGCCGTCAGCTCGGGCCGGTTCGAGGTAGCCGCGCGCCACGCCCGCGCCGCCGACGTAGAGCTCGCCCGGCGACGCCGACCGGCACCGGCTGCAGTCCGCGGTCGAGCAGCGTAGACGCTGCAGGTCGGGGATCGGCCGGCCGATCGGGCTGCTGCCGGCCGCGGCGTCGAGGTCGGCGCGCGCGACCGGCCGGTAGGTCACGTGGACGGTCGTCTCGGTGATCCCGTACATGTTGACGAGCTGCGGGCGTCTCGTCGCCGTGGCGGTCGAACCAGGGCCGCAGCGCTCTGCAGCTCGAGCGCCTCGCCGCCGAAGATCACCAGCGCGCAGCGCCAGGTCGTCGCGCGGTCGCCGCGCCTCGCATCGGCGCGGATCGAGCTGGCGGAAGGCCGACGGCGTCTGGTTCAGCACCGTGACGCCGCTCGTCGCGCGAGCAGCTCGTGGAACGCCTCGGGCGAGCGGCTGACCCAGTAGGGCACGACGACCAGCCGCCCGCCGTAGAGCAGCGCGCCCCAGATCTCCCAGACCGAGAAGTCGAACGCGAACGAGTGGAACAGCGTCCAGACGTCCGCCGGGCCGAAGCCGAACCAGGCCTGCGTCGCGGCGAACAGCCGGCGCGACGTTGGCGTGCGTGACCAGCACGCCCTTGGGCCTGCCGGTCGAGCCCGAGGTGTAGATGACGTAGGCGAGGTTGTCCGGGCCGCGGCGCCGCCGTCGGAGGTCGCTCGTCGCGGCCGTCGGCGATCGCCCGGTCGTCGTCGAGGCAGACGACCGTCGGCCGCGTGCGCGGGCAGGCGGTCGCGCAGCGTCGCCTGCGTGAGCAGGACGGCCGGGCGCCGGCGTCCTCGAGCATGAAGGCCGAGCCGCTCGGCGGGATAGGCCGGGTCGAGCGGGACGTAGGCGCCGCCGGCCTTGAGGATGGCGAGGAGGCCGACGACCAGCTCGGCCGACCGCTCGGCGCAGAGGCCGACGAGGACCTCGGGCCCGACGCCCAGCGCCGCGGAGGCGGCGGCGCCAGGCGGTTGGCCCGGGCGTTCGAGCTCGCCGTAGGTGAGCGCGCGGCCCTCGAACGGTCAGCGGCGACCGGCCTCGGGCGCTCGGCGCGGCCTGCGCCTCGAAGCAGCGGTGGACGCACGCACGGCCCGCCGCGCCGGGGCGGCCGCGCGCTCGCGCGCGGCCGACGCGGCGGCGGACGCTCGCGCTCGGTCGATCCGTCGGCGTCGGCGGTCGACTCATGCGCTCGCGCGGCCTCCGTCGCGGTCGAGGTCCAGTCGAGCAGGGCGTCGAGCTCGTCCTCGGAGAGGTCCGTCCAGGCCTCGGCCGGCGTCGGCGCTCGTCCGTGCTGCCCCAGCCGGCGAGCAGCTGCCGCCGCTCCTCCTCGGTCAGCATCGGCAGCGAGCTCGACCGGCCGGTCGGGCGTCGGCGACGATCGCCTCGAGCAGGGTCCGGAAGTGGCCGAGCATCCGGTCGATCGTCGCCGCGTCGAACAGGTCGGTCGCTGTACTCCATGAGCGAGCCGCAGGCCCGCCGTCCGTCTCGATCGGCGAAGAGCGTCAGGTCGAACTTCGCCGTGCCGCTCGTCGACGTCGAGCGGCGTCAGCGTCAGGCCCGGCGACTCGCAGCGCCGGCAGCGGGGCGTTCTGGAGCACGAACATCACCTGGAAGAGCGGCGTCCGGCTCGGGTCGCGCTCGGGCTGGAGCACGCCGACGAGCTGCTCGAACGGCAGGTCCTGGTGGGCGTAGGCCCCGAGCGCCGGCCTCGCGGACGCGGCCGGAGCAGCTCGCGGAAGCTCGGGTCGCCGGAGAGGTCGCCGCGGAGGACCAGCGTGTTGACGAAGAAGCCGATCAGGCCCTCGAGCTCCGAGCGCGGTCCGGCCCGGCGATCGGCGTGCCGACGGCGATGTCGTCCTGGCCGCGAGTAGCGGTGGAGCAGCACCTGGAAGGCCGGCGAGCAGGGTCATGAAGAGCGTCGCGCCCTCCTGCGCGGCCGAGCGCCCGCAGCTCGGTCGACGAGCGCCTTCGGGCACGACGATCGACCGCGTCGCCGCCGCGGCCGGCTCATGGCCGGCGGGCGCGGCCGGTCGGTCGGGCAGCTCCAGCGTCGGGACGCCCGCGAGCTGGCTCCGTCCAGTAGGCGAGCTGCGCCTCGAGCACCTCGCCCTGGAGCCAGCCGCGCTGCCAGGCGGCGTAGTCGGCGTACTGGAGCGGCGGCTCGGGCAGCGGCGAGGGCTCGCCGCGCGCGGAAGGCGTCGTAGAGCGCCGCGACCTCGCGGATCAGGACGCCGATCGACCAGCCGTCGGAGACGATGTGGTGCATCGTCACCAGGACGCACGTGCTCGCGCTCGGCCGAGCCGGAGCAGGCCGGCGCGGACGAGCGGGCCCGCGCGCCAGGTCGAACGGCCGCCGCGCCTCCTCGCGCGACGCGCCGCGACGGCCTCGGCCTCGCGCTCGGCCTCGGGGAGGTCGGCCGAGGTCGCTCGACGGGCAGCGCGCAGCTCGAGCGCTCGGCGCGATGACCTGCGTCGGGCACGCCGTCCGTCGGCGGCGAACGTCGTGCGCAGCGACCTCGTGGCGGCGGACGACCTCGTCGAGCGCCCGCGCGCAGCGCGTCGACGTCGAGCTCGCCCGTCGAGCCGGACGGCGGTCGGGATGTTGTAGGCGGCGCTGCCCGGGCTCGAGCTGGTCGAGGAACCAGAGCCGCTGCTGGGCGAACGAGGCGGGGATCGGCGCCGGACGCGGTCGGCCGGCTCGATCGGCGGGGCCTCGAGGCCCGCGCCGGCCGCGAGCGCGTCGCTCGACCAGGCGCGCCAGGCCGGCGACCGTCGGCGTCGTCGAAGAAGTCGCGCAGCGGCGGCTCGACGCCGAACGTGTCGCGGAGCCGGCGCGAGGAGCTGGGTGGCCAGGAGCGAGTGGCCGCCGAGCTCGAAGAAGTTGTCGTGGACGCCGACCCGCTCGCGGCCGAGCAGCTCGGCCCAGATCGCCGACGAGCGCCTCCTCGATCGGCCCGCGGGGCGGGACGTACGTCGACGCCCGGGTCCGCGGCCGACCGCGCTCGGGCGTCGGGCAGGGCCTTGCGGTCGACCTTGCCGTTGGGCGTCAGCGGCAGCGCGTCGAGCGCGACGAACGCCGACGGGACCATGTACTCGGGCAGCGCTCGCCGAGCGCACGCCGCAGCTCGGCGGCGCCGGGCGCCGGCCCTCGCGCGGCGACGACGTAGGCGACGAGCGCGCTGCTCGCCCGGTCGCGTCCTCGCGGGCGACGACCGCGGCCTCGCGCACCGCCGGGTGGGCGCGCGAGCGCGGCCTCGATCTCGCCGAGCTCGACGCGGAAGCCGCGGATCTTGACCTGGTGGTCGACCCGGCCGAGGCATTCGAGCGTCGCCGTCGGGCCGCCACCGCGCCAGGTCGCCGGTCCGGTAGAGCCGCGCCGCCGGCGCGGCTTGCCGAACGGGTCGGGCAGGAACCGCTCGGCCGTCAGGCCCGGGCCGGCCGAGGTAGCCCCGCGCCACGCCCGCGCCGCCGATGTAGAGCTCGCCCGCCACGCCGACCGGGCACGGGCCGCAGCCGCGCGTCGAGCACGTAGAGCTGCGTGTCGGCGATCGGCCGGCCGATCGTGATCGGCGCCGTCGCCCGGCTCGACCTTCGCGACCGACGACCAGATCGTCGTCTCGGTCGGCCCGTAGAGGTTCCAGAGCGGCGCGGCCCTTGTCGAGCGAGCCGGTCGGCCAGGGCCCGCGGCAGCGCCTCGCCGCCGCAGAGCATCGTCGAGGTCCGGCGTGCCCCGCCAGCCGCGCCTCGAGCAGCAGCCGCCAGGTCGCGGGCGTGGCCTGGAGGACCGTGACGTCGCCCGCGCGTCGAGCCGCGCCGGCGAGCCGCGCGCCGTCGGCCGCGACCTCGCGCGGGACGATCTCGACCCGGGCGCCGACGGTCAGCGGCAGGAACATCTCGAGCGCGGCGATGTCGAACGAGAGCGTCGTGACGGCCAGCAGGGCGTCGCGGTCGGTCACGCCGAGCAGGCTCGCGCATCGACGTCGAGGAAGTTCGCCAGGCGCCCGTGCGTGACCTGCACGCCCTTGGGCCGGCCGGTCGAGCCCGAGGTGTAGATGACGTAGGCCAGGTTCGTCGGGCGAGACCGCCACGCCGGGGGGCGCGTCGGGCCCATCGGCGATGCCGGCCCAGTCCGAGTCGAGGCAGACGACCTCGGCGTCGCCGGCCGGCGAGCGCCTCGCGGAGGTCCTGCTCGGTGACGAGCACCGTGACGCGGGCGTCCTCGAGCATGAACGCGATCCGACCGGGCGGGAAAGCCCGGGTCGAGCGGCACGTAGGCGCCGCCCGCCTTGAGGACGCCGAGCAGGCCGACGACCATCTCGCGGCGAGCGCTCGACGCAGAGGCCCGACGAGCACCTCGGGCCCGACGCCGAGGGCGCGGAGGCGGTGCGCCAGCCGGTTGGCCCGCGTGCGTCGAGCTCGCGGTAGGTGAGCGACTCGCCCGCCGACTGCACCGCGACGGCCGCGGCGTCCGCGCCGCCTGCGCCTCGATCAGGTGGTGCGCCCCTGCCCCGCGGACCTGCCGGGGGGCTTGCCCTTCTCGGCGAGCAGCCGCGCGAGCATGGCCCGCTTCTCGTCGGCCGAGAGTCCCTTCGTGCGTTCCAGCGCCTGGCTCATCGCCTTGCCTCCCCTCCTGCGCCCTGCATGCCGCCGAGCGGCGTGTTGCCGTCCTCGTCCGGCGGATAATCCGGGCCCGCGGGCCCGTCCGCCCCCACCTCGGCCCAGCGGCCGAGGAGCTCGTGCTCGGCGCCCGACACCATCGACAGCTCCGCCAGCCGCCGCCCGGGCGACGCGGCGATCGCCCCGAGCAGCGTCCGGTAGTGGCCGAGCATCCGCGCGACCGCCGCGCCGTCGAACCGCCGGGCGTCGAAGCCGATCCGCAGCGTCAGACGCTCGCCGGGCACGGCCGAGACCGTCAGCGGATAGTTCGTCTGGTCGTGGATCCTGGGCCGCTCGATCGCGAGGGACGAGCGGCCGATCAGGCCCGGGTCGACCGGCGTGTTCTGGACGATCACGAGGCTCTCGAACAGCGGCCGCCCGCGGGGCACCTCGCTCCACTCCTGGATCTTGAGCGGGGGCGTCGCCTCGAAGCGCCGGATCTCGACGAGCTCCGCCTGGACGTCGCGGAGCCACGGCACGACCGGCGCCTCCTCGTCGACTCGCACGCGGAGCGGCAGGGTGTTGATGAAGACGCCGACCATCGACTCGACGCCCTCGAGGTCGGCCGGGCGCCCCGAGACCGTCACGCCGAAGACGACGTCGGACCGGCCCGAGTACCGCGCGAGGAGGACGGCCCAGGCGCCCTCGAGCACGCTCGCGAGCGTCAGCCGCTGCGCCCGCGCGAGGTCGCGGAGCGCGGCCGTCTCCCCCTCGTCCAGCACGGCCTCGTGCTCGCGGAACGGGGGCATGATCGGGTGGCCGTTGACGTGGGCCCTCTCGAGCGCGAGCGGCGTGGCCGCGCCGAAGCCAGCGAGCGCCCGCCGCCAGTATCGTCTCGGCCGGCGCCAGGTCCTGCGCCGCCTGCCACGCGACGTACTCGCGGAACGGTCGCGAGGGCGGCAGATCGGGCTCGACGCCACGGGTCGTCGCCTCGTAATGGGCGAGGACGTCGGCCAGGATGATCGGCAGGCACCAGCCGTCGAGGACGAGGTGGTGCCCCGTCCAGACCAGCGCGTGCACGTCGTCGGCGAGGCGGAACAGCGCCAGACGCGACAGCGGCGCGAGCGCGGGCACGAAGCCGCGGCGGCGGTCGTCGCGCAGGTACTCGCCGAGCCGATCGTCGGACTCGTCCCGGTCCAGCTCGCGCCAGTCCTCGACGGCGATCGGCAGGTCGGCCCGCCGGTGGACGACCTGGACGGGCCGCTCGGAGTCGACCCAGTGGATCGCCGTCCGCAGCGCCGGGTGCCGGGCGATCACCCGGCGCCACGCCTCGGCGAAGGCTTCGCGGTCGAGCTCGCCGACGAGCGCGGCAGGTGAACTGCTCGACGTAGGCGCCGGCCTCGGGCTCGGCCGTCGCGTGGAAGAGCATGCCCTCCTGGACCGGCGTCAGCGGGTAGACGTCCTCGACCTCGTCATCGCCGTCGAACGCGTGGAGCGCGGCGGCGCGCCGAAGCCGTCGGGGGCGGCGGTCGCCGCGACCTCGACCGGCGCGCTCGCCGCGCGCCGCGATCGCCTGGGCGAGGCTGGCGATCGTCGGGTGCCGGAACAGCAGGCCCGGGTCGAATCGGAGCCCGGCCTGCCGCGCCCGCGAGGCGACCTGGATCACGAGGATCGAGTCGAACCCCAGCTCGAGGAAGTGGTCGTGGACCCCGACCCGGGGCACGCCGAGGACCTCGCTGGCGACCCGCTCGAGCGTCCGCTCGACCTCGTCCCGGGGCGCGACATACTCCTCGCGGCGCGGCCTCCGCCGCCTCGGCCGAGGCCAGGGCGCGGCGGTCGACCTTGCCGTTGGGCGACAGCGGCAGCGCATCGAGCACGCCGATGGACGCAGGCACCATCGCCTCGGGCAGCGACTCGCGGAGCCAGCGCCGCAGCTCCGCCGGGTCGACCGTCGGCCCCGGGCTCGGCGACGACGAAACCAGCGAGCCGCCGCTCGCCCGCGTCGTCCGCGGACGATCACGGCGGCCTCGCGGACGGCCCGGTGCCGGAGCAGGGCCGACTCGACCTCGCCCGGCTCGACGCGGACGCCGCGGATCTTCACCTGGTCGTCGGCCCGGCCGAGCAATTCGAGCGCGCCGTCGGCGCGCCACCGCGCGAGGTCGCCCGTGCGGTAGAGCCGCGCGCCGGGCGGGCCGAACGGGTCGGGCAGGAACCGCTCGGCCGTCGAGCGCGGGCCGGCCCAGGTAGCCGACGCGCCACGCCCGGCCCGCCGACGTAGAGCTCGCCCGGCACGCCGGCCGGGAGCGGCTGCATGTCGCGGTCGAGCACGTAGGCCCGCGTCCCCGCGAACGGCCGGCCGATCGGCGCCGGGGGAGTCGTCCGGGGCGTCGGCGAGGTCGCCGTCGAAGCACGTGCTGTCGATCGTCGCCTCGGTCAGGCCGTACGAGTTGACGACCCGCGTCCCCGGGCCGAGCAGCCGTCGAGTCGCCGGTGCTGGCCGGCGCGCCAGACGTCGGAGCCGACGGCGACCAGCCTCGCCGACTCGAGTCGCGTGCCGGTCCGTTCGAGGTGGCTCACCAGGCCCTCGACGACGGCCGGCACGAACTCGGCGAAGTCGACACCGCTCGCCGCTCATCAGCCCGGCCAGCGCCTCGGGGTCGACGACCACGTCCCGCGGGGCGATCGACGAGCGTCCCGCCCGAGCCGAGGGCGCGGACCCAGTCGCCGGTGAAGACGTCGAACGCCGGCCCGGCCGCCTGGAGGTGGACGCCCGCCGGCGCGTCGAGCCCGTAAGCCCGCTCCCACGCGGTGTAGGTCGCCACCAGGCTCCGGTGCGTCACGATCACGCCCTTCGGCGCGCCCGTGCTGCCGGAGGTATAGATGCAGTAGGCGAGCTCGTCGGCCGTGGTCGACGGCGGCAGCGGCTCGGCCGGGTCGACCAGCGGCGCGTCGTCCTCGTCGTCGATTTCCACGATCGTCCCGTCGAATCCCGCGACGAGCCCGCGCGACGCCCGATCGACCAGCAGGGCCGACGCGCCCGCGTCGCGGAGCATCGCCGCGAGCCGCTCGGAGGGATGGAGCGGGTCGAGCGGCAGGTACGCCGCGCCGGCCTTCAGGACGCCGAGCACGCCGACGAGCAGCGCGGGCGAGCGCTCGATGCACAGCCCGACGATCGCGCCCGGCGTCGATGCCCGACCGGCGCAGGAGCCCCGCCGCGAAGTCGGCGCGGACGTCGAGCTCCAGATAGGTCATCCGCCGGCCGTCGTGGACGACCGCCACGGCCTCCGGGTCGGCCGCGGCGCGGGCCTCGAAGAGCTGGTGGGCGAGCAGGTCGTCGCGGTCCTCGACGTCGTCGTCGGGCCGGCCGACGAGCCGGGCGGCGCTCCGCCTCGGTCATGAGCGGCAGGTCGGCGATCCGCCGCGACGGGTCGGCGACGATGCCCTCGAGCAGGGTCCGGTAGTGCCCGAGCATCCGGTCGGCCGTGGCCTCGTCGAACAGGTCGGCGCTGTATTCCAGCGCCAGGGCCATCGCCTCCTCGTCGCGGGCCGCGACGAGGGTGAGGTCGAAGAGCGAGGCCCGCCTCTCGTAGTGGAGCGACTCGACCTTCATGCCCGAGACGACGATCCCGCGCCCGCGCCGCCCATGCCGAAGGCGCCCAGGCCGACCTGGCCATCGCGCTGGGATTTCTGGTAGATGAACATCGCCTGGAAGATCGGCGTCCGGCCGGGGTCGTGCCCGCGCCAGAGCCGCTCGACCATGAGGGCGTAGGGATAGTCCTGGTGCTCGAGCCCCTCGTGCACCGTCGCCCGGACGCGGCCGAGCAGCTCCTCGAACGTCGGCTCGCCCGAGAGGTTGGCCCGCATCGGCACGAGGTTGACGAAGTAGCCGACCAGCCTCTCCAGCCCCGCGCGGGTCCGGCCGGCGACGGGCGACCCGACCGCGAAGTCGTCCTGCCCGCTGTAGCGGCCGAGCAGCGTCTGGAACGCCGCGAGCAGCACGGTGTACACGCTAAGGTCCCGGTCCCGGGCCAGGTCGACGACGGCCCGGGTCAGCTCGGCGTCTAGGTCGAGGTGCCGCACGCCGCCGCCCTCGGTCCTCGCGGCGGGACGCGGACGGTCCGTGGGCAACTCGAGCGCGGGGGAGGCGGGGACAGCCGCGACCGCCAGTGCGCCTCGAGCCGCGCGCCCTCGGGGCCGGCGAGCATCTCGGCCTGCCAGCGGGCGTAGTCGGTGTAGCGGATCGGCAGGGGCGGCGATTCGACGGACTCGCCCGACCGCCCGTGCTCGTAGAGCCGGCCAAGCTCCTCGACCACCAGGGAAATCGTCCAGAAGTCGCCGACGATGTGGTCGAGCACCACGAGGACGTCGCACTCCTCGGCCGAGCGTTCCCAGACGAAGACGCGGAGCAGCGGGCCGTTCTCGATGTCGAACGGGCGGTTCGCCTCGTCGGACCGCCGACGGGTCAGTTCGGCCTCGCTCCAGCCGGTCGCGTCCTCGATCGAGAGGAGCGGCTCCAGCGACTCGCGGACCTCGACGGCCGGGCGGCCGCGGTGTTCGGGGTAGGTCGTCCGCAGCGCGGGGTGGCGGTCGACGAGCCGGACCAGAGCGCGGCGCAGCGCGTCGGCGTCGAGCGACGAGTGGACCCGCGCGGCGCCGGCGATATTGTAGGCGCCCGGGGTGGCCGAGAGCTGGTGGGCGTACCAGAGCGACTGCTGGCCGTAGGACGGCACGTGGTCCGCGCCGTCGCCGAGGGCCGCCACGAGCCTCGCGTGCCGCGGGCCGCCGCTCGGCCTCGCGGTCGGCGAGCAACCGATCGGCGAGCGAGCCGAGGGTCGTCGCCTCGAGGAACGTCGTGATCGGCACGATCACGCCGAGGTCGCCCTCGATGCCGGCCTTCAGCTCCATCGCGAGCAGCGAGTCGACCCCAAGCGTGTTGAGCGGCCGGTCGTGTTCGGGCTCGCCGTCGGACAGCCGCAGGACCGCCGCGATCCGCGTCCGGAGCCGACCGATCAAGGCCTCGCGCCGACCGCTCGCCGGCAGGTCGCCGAGCCAGGCGAGGCCGTCGGACGACCCCTCCGGCGCACCCGACTCCGCCGCCACGACGTCGAGGATCTTGCCGCGTCCGGCCAGGGCATAGAGCGGAGCGAACGTCGACCACTCGACCGCCGCGACGGTCGCCTGGGTCGCGTCGTCGTCCGCGAGCAGGCGGCCGAGGGCCTCGAGCCCCTCGTCGGCCGGCAGGGCCCGGAGGCCCATCCGCTCCAGCGAGCGGCCCCAGCCCGAGGCGTCGACCATGCCGCCGCCGTCCCACGGGCCCCAGTTCACGCTGAGCGCCGGCAGGCCCAGCGCGGCCCGGTGATGGGCCAGCGCATCCAGGAACGCGTTTGCTGCGGAATAGCCTGCGAGCTTGCGCGAGCTCCAGACCGAGCTGATCGAGGAGAACATCGCGAAGAAGTCGAGCGGCAGCTCCCGCGACAGCCTCGTGGAGCGTCCACGCGCCGGCGACCTTGGGTCGGAGCACCGCGCGGAGCGCGGCCTCATCGAGCCGCGGTCGCGTCCGCCGGCTCGACCACGCCAGCCGCATGGACGATCCCGCGGATCGCGGGAAGCGTCCGCTTCCACTCGGCGAACAGCGTTGCCATGGCCGCCGGGTCGGCGACGTCGGCCGAGGCGGGGATGATCGTCGCGCCCATCCGCTCCATCGTCCGCACGGCGGCGACGCGCGGGTCGCCCGCCTCCAGGCCGTCCCACCCCTCCCGATCGGGCAGGCCGCGACGACCGAGCAGGATCAGCCGCCGCGCGCCGTTGTTGACCATCCACCGCGCCACGCGCAGGCCCAGGTCGCCAAGGCCGCCGGTGACAAGGTAGGTTGCGTCGGGACGGAACTTAACGCCTCGGACGCTCGCGTACCTCTCGCGGCGAACTAGTCGCGGGACGTACCGGCGCCCGGCGCAGAGCGCGAGCTGGTCGTCGCGGCCCTCGGCGATCGCCGCGCGAGGGTTTCGACGTCGTCCTTCTCGGGCTGGTCCGGGCCGAGGTCGACCAGCCCGCCCCAGATCTCGGGATGCTCCAACGCCAGCGATCGCCCCAGGCCCCACACGCTCGAGTGCCCGACCGCGAGAGGTCGAGACGCCTCACCCGCCGGCTGGGCGCCCTGCGTCACGACCCAGAGCCGCGGCCGGACGGGGCCCGGGTGCAGCGCAAGGGCGCCGATGAGCCGGAGGACGTCCGCGCAGGTCCGCGTCGCAGTCGCCTCGACGTCGTGCCCCGTCGGGGCGACGTAGACGACCCGCCTCGAGCCGCGCAGCGACTCGGCCGCCGGCATCGGCTCGACGAGGACCTCGGCGCCCCGGCGTTCGAGGTCGTCCGCGAGCGACCTCGCAAGCGTGCCGCCCTCGCCGACGACGAGCCAACGGCCGGCGATGTCCACCCCCGTGGCGGACCCGTCGGTCGGGCTCCAGCGGATCTCGTAGAAAAGGTCATCCGCCGCGTGAGGGGCCTCGGCGGCGCCGTCGTGAACGTGGCCGTTGCCATCGTGGTGATCGTTGCTCGCATGATGACCGTTGAGCGACGCCTTTGGCCGGAGCGGCGTCTCCTCGTCGATCCAGTGCCGCTTGCCTTGCCACGGATAGGTCGGCAGCGGCACGAACCGGCCCGCCGGGGCGAGGCGATCCCAGGCGACCGGGCATCCCTGAACGTAGAGCCGGGCGACCGCGCGGAGCAGGTCGGCGCGGCCGTCGCCGTCGCGGTGGAGCGTCGCGACCACGGCGGGCCGCGGCGACCGCGAGCCGAGCGTCTCGGCGATCGCGCCGCGGTGGATCGGATGCGGGCCGATCTCGAGGAACACGTCGAAATCGTCGTCTCCCAGCCGCGCGATCGCGTCGGCGAAGTTCACCGTCTCGCGGAGATTCCGGGACCAGTACGTCCCGTCGAGGTCGTCGCCGGACACCGCGCGACCTGTCACGGTCGAGATCATCGGCGTCGAGACGCCGCGCGGCTCGAGCCCGCTTAGGGCCTCGGCCATCTCGATACGGAGCGGGTCGAGAATTGGGTGGTGGAACGGGCAATCGACGTCGAGCAGCCGGGCGAATCGGCCTTCGCTGCCCAGCGTGGCGACGAGCTCGCGGAGCGGGCCCGACTCGCCCGACACGGTGGTCATTTCGGGGCCATTGATCGCCGCGATGGCGAGGGCATCATAGGGCGCCATCCGCCGGCGGGCCTCACGGTCCGAGATGCCGAGCGCCGCGGTGCCGCCTCGGCCGGCCACGGACCTCATCAGGCGGCCTCGGAGGGATACGATCCGCAGCGCATCCTCGAGGCCGATCGCGCCGGCCGCGTGCGCCGCAGCGACCTCGCCGAGGCTGTGACCCACCACGGCGTCGGGCGCGATTCCCCACGACCGGAGCAGCGCCGCGAGCGACGCCTGCAGCGCGAACTGGCAGGTCTGCGCGAGCTCCGGGTCGGCAAGCCGATCGGCCTCGGGCCCGGACAGGTCGGCCAGAAGCGGGACGGCAGCCGAGTCACACGCTTCGAACACCTCCCCAAAGACGGGCTCGCGCCCGATGAGGTCGCGGCCGGCGCCCCACCACAGGCCGCCCTGTCCCGAGAAGACAAACGCGAGCCGAGGGCGGCGGCCCGGCGGGCGACGTCCCGCCGCGAGCCTCGGGTCGGGCGTCCCGGCCAGGAAGGCGTCGAGCGCCTCAACGGCCGACGCCGAGCTTTCGGCCACGATCGCGAGCCGATGGTCATGATGGTCGCGGCGCAGCGCCGCGCAGCGGGCCACGTCCGCAAGGGCGACCTCGTCGCGCAGCAGGTGACGCATCGCCCTCGCGAGCTCGCGAAGCGCCTCGGGGCTGCGGGCCGAGAGCGGAAGCAGGATGTCTTCTTCGAGCACGTCAGCATCCCGCGCCGGGATCGTCGCCGGCGCCGACTCTACCACGAGATGGACGTTCGTCCCGCCGAATCCGAACGAGCTGACTCCCGCGACATTCGGAACCGCGCCAACCGGCCACGGCTCAGGACCGTCGAGCAACCGGAGCGGCAGCGTCTCGAAGGGGATCTGCGCGTTCGGCTCGCCGGCGTGAAGGCTTGGCACCATCGAGCCGTGCCGGAGCATGAGGGCGACCTTGATCAGGCCGGCGACGCCCGCCGCCGCCTCGAGATGGCCGATGTTCGTCTTCACCGAGCCGACGCGGCAGGGCCGCTCGCCGGGCCGGCCGTCGCCGAGGACGGACCCGAGGGCCGTGGCCTCGATCGGGTCGCCGAGGTTCGTGCCCGTGCCGTGGGCCTCGACGTACTCGACCCGGCCCGGCGCTGACGCCCGCCGCGCGATAGGCCGAGCGGAGCACGGCCTCCTGCGCCTGGCGGCTCGGGGCGGTCAGGCCGTTGGTCCGGCCGTCCTGGTTGATCGCGCCGCCGCGAATGACCGCGTAGATCGTGTCGCCGCCGGCCAGTGCCTGCGTTAATGATTTCAGGACGACGACGCCGGCACCTTCGCCGCGGACGTAGCCGTCGGCGTCGGCCGAGAACGTCTTGCAGCGCCCGTCGGCGGCGAGGAAGCCGGCGCGCGCGAAGTTCGCCGAGACGCCGGGCGAGATGAGCAGGTTCACGCCGCCGGCCAGCGCCACCGACGACTCGCCGCTTCGCAGGCTCCGGCAGGCCCATTCGACCGCCACCAGCGACGACGAGCAGGCCGTGTCGACGGCGAGGCTCGGGCCGCGGAAGTCGAAGGCGTAGGAGATCCGGTTCGCGGCGATGCTCGCCGCGTTGCCGGTGATCTCGTAGACGTCGCCCGAGCGGTAGTCCGCTCGGCGGAGCCGGCTGTAATCGTCGGTGGAGATGCCGACGAAGACGCCGACCGGCGATCCCGCGAGCCGACTCAACACGGAGGCCGGCGTCCTCCATCGCCTCCCACGCGACCTCGAGCAGCAGCCGTTGCTGCGGGTCCATGGCCCGCGCCTCGCGCGGGGAGATCCCGAAGAAATCGGCGTCGAAGAGGTCGACCCGGTCGAGGAAGCCGCCGCGGCGATAGTCGACCTTCCCGGCCTCGCCGTTCGCGGGCCAGCGGCCGTCGGGAACGGGACGCGTCGCGTCGGTGCCGGAGGCGAGCAGGTGCCAGAACTCGGCGGGCCCCTTTGCGCCGGGGAACCGGCAGCCGATGCCGACGATCGCGATCGGCTCGGTATGGGCGGTTGCCGCGGATACGGGCGTCTCCGCGTCCGGCTCGCCCGCGAGATGGCGCGCGAGGGATTCGATCGTCGGGTGCTCGTAGGCGAGCGTCGCCGAGAGCGGGCGCGCCGAGCCAGGCTTCGAGCTCGCCTGCCAGGGCGACGGCCTGGAGCGACCCGAGGCCGAAGCTCGAGAACGTCGAGCGGTGATCGATGTCGCGCGGGGCGACGCCGAGCTGCGTGGCCATCCGCCGGGCGAGCCACTCGGCGATCTCGCCGGCCGTGTGGCCCCCCACTTCGGCGGGGGCTGACGCCACAGCGCCGCCGACCCCCTGGGTCCAGCCGCCGATCGAGGCGAGCTCATCGGTCAGGAAAGCGGCCCGGCACGCGTGACGCTGGAGCTTGCCGCTCGACGTCCGCGGCAGCGCCAGGGGCTTCAGCAGGCGGATCGCGTGGAGCTCGACCTCGTGCGCCTCGGCCACGGCACTGCGAATCGCGGCGCTCACTTCCGTCGCCCGATCGCCCGAGCCGCCGCGCTCGACCTCGGCTGCAATCGCCAGCCGCTCGACTCCCCCGACGTCGACGGCGAAGGCAGCCACGCCTCCCGCCCTGACCGCCGGATGGGCGTCCTCGGCGGTCCGCTCGATGTCCTGCGGGTAGAGATTTCGCCCGCCGATGATGATGAGGTCCTTCAAGCGGCCGGTGACGAAGAGCTCGCCGCCGCGGACGAACCCGAGGTCGCCCGTGCGAAGGAACGGCCCGGCGCCGTCGAGGGTCGCCCCGAAGATCGCTGACGAATCCCGCTCTCGATCCCAGTACCCTCCGGCCACGCCCGGCCCGCGGACCCAGATCTCGCCCACCCGATCCGATGCGCAGGCAGTTCCGGTCGACGGGTCGACGATGAGTGCCTCGGTCCCCTCGGGCACCGACCCCGATCCGACGAGACGGCGCCCGACTTCACTCGCCGGCTCGACGCGGTCCGCCGCCATCGCCGCGGCGTCCAGGTCAAGGACGATGGGGCTGCCCGCCGAGCGCCGACCGGAGACGAGCAGCGTCGCCTCGGCCAGGCCGTAGCATGGCAGGAACGCCTCGCGGCGGAAGCCGCAAGGGCCGAAGGCCTCGGCGAAGCGGTCGAGCGTCTCGGCTCGGATCGGCTCGGCGCCGTTGAAGGCCACCTGACCAGCGGCTGAGGTCGAGCCCGGCGCGGGCCTCGGGCCCGATCTTGCGGACGCAGAGGTCGTAGGCGAAATCCGGCCCGCCGCTGATCGTCGCGCCCGTGGCCGAGATCGCCTCGAGCCAGCGGAGCGGTCGTTGCAGGAAGGCGACCGGGGAGAGGAGCGTGCTGCTGCCGCCGCAGTAGACCGTCTGGAGCACGCCTCCGATCAGGCCCATGTCATGGAAGAGCGGCAGCCAGAACACCCCGCGGCTCTCGGCGGTCGAGCCGAAGCAGGAGCGAATCTGGGCCGAGTTCGCGATGAGGTTCGCGTGGCTGACCATGACTCCCTTGGGCGTCGCGGTCGAGCCGGAGGTGTACTGGAGGAACGCCAGGTCGTCGCGGGCTGACGCCGGGATCGCCGCCAGTCGGCCGCCAGGTCGTCCTCGATCGTGTCGGTCGCGAGCCGGTCCAGGGCCTCGAGGCCCTGGACGCCGGCCGACCAGCGCGCGGACTCGGGCAGGAGCCGGGCCGAGGTCAGCACGACCCCCGGGCGCGCGTCGGCCGCGATGGCGCCGAGCCGAGTTGCCGGCCGGTTGGGCCGCGGCGGGTGGGCCGGGACGGCGATCGCCCCGGCGTAGAGGCATCCGAAGAAGGCCGAGACGAACTCGAGCCCCGGCGGATAGACGAGCAGCGCCCGCTCCCCCGCAAGGCCGAGGGCCGCGAGCCGCGCGGCGATCGCGCGGGCACGAAGGTCGAGGACCGCGTAGGAGATCGAGTCGACGGGCCCGTTGCCGTCGGCGGTCGCGAAGCGGAACGCGAGGCCGTCGCCCCGCGCAGCACCCGCGCGTCCGCCGAGGATCTCGATGAAGGTCAGGCCCGCTTCGTCGTGGTCGTCGATGCGATCTCTCATGGTCTCAGACCGACTCTCCCATCGCGCGTCGGAGGCTCAGCGGACGCATGTCCGTCCAGACCTCCTCGACATGGGCGAGGCACTCCTCCTTCGTGCCGCCCTTGCCCGCGTCGCTCCACCCGGCGGGGATCTCCCGGTCCGCGAACCAGAGGGAATACTGGCCCTCGTGATTGACGACCACGCGGTACATGACCGCCTGGTCGGCGCGGGACTCCTGGATGTCACTCATAGGTCGCTCCCTGGGGGTTTGCTTGCCGACCGGCGGGGGAACGGTCTCGAGCGTCCTAAGACGGGTCGACACGACATCGCCCGGGAGGCCGTTCGCCGCGCGGCGGCGACCGCCTCCGGTTCGAGGCACGGATGTCATCCGTGATCGAGTCGATTCCTGGGCTCTCGCGTCCCCAGGGCGTTCCGGGCCCCCGGCGCGGACGGCCTGCGCCTCACTCAACGCAACGCCGTGCGGTCGTGCCTCGTCCCTTCGTCGTCCCATCCCGCCGGGAGTCGTTCCCGATGGTCTGGCGTGGCTGAAGGCCCACCGTCCTGGACGGGGCAGAACGCTGTCGGCCAGCAGGGCCGACCGAGGAAGTGTATTTCCCCCAATCGGGAAATCCCTCCCATCTTCCGGGATTGCAGGGTTAGTGTATGTATCCTGTCAATCTGATGTCAAGTGTCGGAAAACCTGTGGCGACCGTTCGCCACCGAGGGCGCGTCCGAGACGGACTCCGTCGAGGCATCGACCGTCGGCGATCGTGCGGCGGCCGGATTATGCCAATGCCGTGCCAGTCGGGTCGGCAGCGCCGACTCGGCCCGGCGACCACGCCGCCGCGCCGGCCGCTTGTGGCCCGTCTCGGGACCGTTTATCTTGCTCTTCGACATCCAGCGCAAGTCCGGCGGCCGCAGGGGCCGGCGCCGGGCCCACCTCATCTCGGAACGGGAGCCGCGACGATGGTCCGACGATCGCAGAACCGGCGGGAGTTCCTCCGCGTCTCGGCGGCGAGCTCGCTGCTGCTGCCGCTGGCCGACCCCTCGGGCCGTGCCCTGGGCGGCATTCGCAGCCGAAGAACGAGCGGCCCCGGCTCGCCCTGATCGGCTGCGGCGGGCAGGGCTCGGGCGACGCCCGAGGCGCCTCGAATTACGGCGACTTCCTCGCCGTCTGCGACGTCGACAAGCGCCACGCCGCCAAGGCCAAGGACGACGGGCACATCGGCAAGGGCAAGGCCGAAGTCTACGAGGACTACCGCAAGGTCCTCGACCGCAACGACATCGACGCCGTCATCATCGGCACGCCCGACCACTGGCACACGAAGATCCTCATCGACGCGATGAAGGCCGGCAAGGACGTCTACTGCGAGAAGCCGCTGACCCTGACGATCGACGAGGGGAAGAAGATCGGCCAGGTCGCGCAGGTCGACGGGCCGGGTCGTCCAGGTCGGCACCCAGCAGCGGAGCGACCACAACCGCGTCTTCCTCCTGGCCGTGGCGCTGGTCCGCTCGGGCCGGATCGGCAAGATCAGGAAGGTGACGGCCGCCATCGGCGGCGGCCCGAGCGGCGGCCCGTTCAAGAAGGAACAGCCCCCGGCCGACCTGAACTGGGACATGTGGCTCGGCCAGGCGCCGAAGGTCGACTACATCAAGCAGCGCTGCCACTACGAGTTCCGCTGGTGGTACGAGTACTCCGGCGGCAAGCTCACCGACTGGGGTGCGCCACCACGTCGACATCGCCAGTGGGGCCTCGGCATGGACAACTCGGGCCCGAGCACGATCGAGGTCGTCAAGGCCGAGCTGCCCGTCCCGTACAAGGACGGCTGGCCGACGGTCGACGACCGCTACAACACGCCGACCACCTTCCAGGTGAAGGCGAAGTTCGCCAACGACATCGAGCTGCATGATCCGCGACGACACCGAGAACGGCGTCACCTTCGAGGGCACCAACGGCAAGATCTTCGTCACCCGCGACCGGATCGACCTCGAAGGCGGCGCCGTCGACGCCCTCTGCAAGAACCCGGTGCCCGAGTCGATCCTGATCGAGCTCCGCAAGGGCAAGCGGGTCGACGGCCACATGGCCAACTTCATCGAGTGCTGCCGCGACCGCGCGCACGCCCGTCTCCGACGTCTGGACCCACCACCGCGCCATGACGACCTGCCACCTGGCGAACATCGCCATCCGGCTGGGCGGCCGGAAGCTGACGTGGGACCCGGAGACCGAGCAGATCGTCGGCGACCCCGAGGCCAACGGCTGGCTGACCCGTCCTCAACGGGCCGGGTACGAGATCACGACCTGAACCCCGAGCGGACCCGGCGCCGCGCGCCGAGCGAACCCAAGCGTGCAGGTTTCGTTCGCCAAGGTGCGTCTTCGTGCATCCTGATGGCATGGTCACGCCCGCGTGGCCATGCCAACCAAGATCCGACCGTGCGCCGCGCCGAGCGAACCCAAGGTCCGCCTGCCGTTCGCTACTGTGCGGTTCCGTGCGGGGCCGGGCCGGGATGACGCGCCTCGAATCGCCCTGCGATCGGCTTCTCGAAGCGCACCTTTCACCATCGGAAGGGCGGGCCCCGCGTTCTCTGCCCCGCGGCGAGGGCCGGTGACTCGCCGGGCCTTTGTTCCACCGGAGGGATCTGGGAGACCTTCTCGCGGGGGGCGAAGCGGATCGCTTTTCCGGATCAGGCGAGGAGCTTTGCCACGACCTTCCCCGAGACGTCGGTCAGGCGGAAGTCGCGCCCCTGGTACTCGATACGTCAGCCGGGTGTGGTCCAGGCCCAGCAGGTGCAGGATCGTCGCCTGCAGGTCGTGGACGTGGACGGGGTCCTCGACGACGTGGAAGCCCAGGTCGTCGGTCTTGCCCAGCGTCATGCCCGGCTTGATGCCGCCGCCGGCCAGCCACATGGTGAACGCCTGCGGGATGGTGGTCGCGGCCCAGGCTGCGGCCGAGCGCGGCGTTCGACTCGACCATCGGCGTGCGGCCGAACTCGCCGCCCCAGACGACCAGCGTGTCGTCGAGCAGCCCGCGCCGCTTCAGGTCGAGCACCAGCGCCGCGGCGGCCCGGTCGGTCTGGCCGCACTGGGTCTTCAGGCCGCCGGCGACGTCGGAGTGGTGGTCCCAGCCCTCGTGATAGAGGTTGACGAACCGGACGCCCCGCTCGACCAGCCGGCGGGCGAGCAGGCAGTTGTTGGCGAACGACGGCTTGCCCGGCTCGGCGCCGTAGAGGGCCAGCGTCTCCGGCGACTCGCCGCGAGAGGTCCATCAGCTCCGGGGCGCTCGACTGCATGCGGTAGGCCATCTCGTAGGCGCCGATCCGCGTGGCGATCTCGGGGTCGCCGACGTCGCCGAGGTGCTGCGCGGTTCAGGTCGCCGATCAGGTCGAGCGACTCGCGCTGGAGCCTCGCGTCGACGCCCGGCGGGCTGGTGACGTTGAGGATCGGGTCGCCCTTGGAGCGGAACGGCACGCCCTGGTACGACGGTCGGCAGGAAGCCGCTGCGACCAGTTGGCCGCCCCGCCGCTGATGCCCGCCGGCCGACGAGAGGACGACGAAGCCGGGCAGGTCGGCCGACTCGCTGCCCAGGCCGTAAGTCGACCCACGACCCCATGCTCGGCCGGCCCGGCAGCGGCGAGCCGGTGTTGAGGAAGATCTGCGCCGGGGCGTGGTTGAACTGGTCGGTGTGCATCGACTTGACGATCGCGATGTCGTCGACGACCTTCGCCAGGTGCGGCAGCATCTCCGAGAGCTCGGCGCCGCACTGGCCGTGGCGTGGCGAACTTGAACCGCGGCGCCATCAGGCTGGCGTCGGGCCGGATGAAGGCGTACCGCTGGTCCTTGACGACCTCGGCGGGGATCGGCTGGCCGTCGTACTTCGCGCAGCGTCGGCTTGTGGTCGAACAGGTCGAGCTGGCTCGGCGCGCCGGCCATGAACAGGAAGATGACCCGCTTCGCCCTGGGCGCGAAGTGCGGCGGCCTCGGCGCCAGCGGGTCGAGCCGGCGGCCGACGCGCCGGCCGCCGTCCCGACCAGCAGCGACGCCAGCGCGATCTTGCCGACGCCGACGCCGCACTCGCGGAAGAAGTGGCGCCGGGTGGTGGCGAGCGTGCGTCGGTTCATCGGCGTCATTCCTTCGTGATCGTCTCGTCGAGGTTCAGGAGCGCCCGGGCGACGGCGATCCAGGCGGCCCGCTCGGCGGCCTCGCCGGCGAGAGTCGTCCTGTCGTTGCCGTCGACGCGGATCTCGCCCTTGCTCGGCACCGGTCGCGCTGACGGTCGTGGAACTCGACGATCAGCGTCGAGCTCGTCGGCCTTCGGCTCGCGGCCGAGGCAGAGGCGGAAGGCATGGCGGATGCGATCGCCCGTGTCGGCCTCGGCCTCGCGGAGCACCCGGTCGGCCAGGGCCTGCGAGGCCTCGACGAAGACCGGGTCGTTGAGCATCGTCAGCGCCTGGAGCGGCGTGTTCGACCGCTCGCGGCGCGATGCAGGTGACCTCCGACGTCGGCGCGTCGAACGTCGCGAACGCCGCGAACGGGCGCGGTCCGCTTGATGAACGTGTAGAGCCCGCGGCGATAGCGCTCGGCTCCCGTGCTGGTCGGCCACGCGGCCATCCCGTAGGCGAGCGACGGTCACGCCGTCGGGCTGCGGCGGATAGACGCTCGGCCCGCCGATCTTCGGGTTGAGCAGCCCGCTCGGCGGACAGGGCGATGTCGCGGACCGTCTCGGCGTCGACCCGGAACCGCGGGCCCCGCGCCGAGCAGCACGTTCTGCGGGTCGCGGGCGAGCTGGTCCGGGGTCGCCCTGCGACGACTGCCGATAGGTCGCGCTCGTCACGATCAGCCGGTGCATCGCCTTCTGGCTCCAGCCGCGCCGGACGAACTCGGTCGCCAGCCAGTCGAGCAGCTCGGGGTGCGACGCCGGCTCGCACCGCGTGCCGAAGTCGTCGAGCGTCGGCACGAGGCCGCGGCCGAAGAACGCCTGCCAGCGCCGTTCACCGCGACGCGGCCGACCAGCGGGTTGTCGGGCATCACGAGCCACCGCGCCAGCGCCGAGCCGGTTGGCGCGGCGCGTCCGCGGCAAGCGGCGGCAGGAACGCGGGCACGCCCGGCTCGACCGGCTCGGCCGGCTGGAGGAACTCGCCGCGCTTGTGGATGTGAGTGGTCCTCGCCTCCGCCGGGGCACGCTCCTCCATCACCAGCGTCGTCGGCGATCGGGGCATCGACTCGCCGGAGGTCGTCGATCCGCTGTTGTGCGCGGCCAGCTCGGGCGCGATCGACGAGGTAATGGCTCCGGACGATGCCGGCCTGCTCCGATCGTTCGCGACGCGGCCGGCACGACCAGCGCTGCCTCGACCTCGGCCGGCACGCCCGACGCCGAGACGGGGGCCTTCGCGCTCGTCGTCGCGAGTCGGAACCGGCCGATCGTCGTCTGGTGGATGCCGAACTGGTGGAGCGTGACGCGGAGCTTCGTGCCCTTCGCGACCGGCTCGCGGAGCTCGAAGACGGCCGCGTGCGGCTTGCCGACGCCGCCCTTGATCGTCCAGCCCGTGTCGGGCATGCCGTCGATCGCGAGCCTGGCGGGATGGCCCGCCTCCGCGTAATCCTCGGTGGCCCGCGCAATGCACGACCGGCTTCGTCTCCTTGCCGCTCGACGGTCGCGACGTTGATCTCGGTCAGGACGAAGTCGCCGACCGAGAACAGCGGGGCGCGGCCGGGGCCGCCGTCGGGCAGGGACGGGTCGGGAAGGACCTCCAGCCGGAGCGCCGTCGCCCCCTTGGGTCGCACCGTGGAGGTCGACCTCGTAGACGTCGTTGTTCGGCTTGTCGCCGCGGGCCAGGACCGAGCCGTCGGGCCTGGGGTCAGCGTCGCGTGATTCTTGGAATGGAGGCGGGACGGCCTGGCGATCGACCAGTCGTACGCGGACCGCCCGCGTTCCCACTCAGCCTGCCTGGCCGAGATCCGGGCCTCGCGGCGTCCTCCGTCGGCCTCGGGTCCGTCCGCGACCGGCTTGAGCGTCCTGGCCGAGATCCGGAACCGGCCGAGCGTGTGCCCGCCGCCGTAGCGCTGGTCGATCGTGATGCCGCAGCCGGTCGGTCGGGGCCGACGGTTGATCGGCTCCTTGAGGGTGAAAACCGCCGCGTGCGGCTCGCGGATGCGGCCCGAGCCGTCGTCGATCGCCCAGCCGTTGTCGACGCTTGCCGTCGATCGCGAGCGCGGCGGGGAACTCGGGCTGCTCGACGTCGGCCGAGGCCGACTGCGAAGGCGATCGGCTTTCCATTCCTTGATCGTCCCCCGATGCTCCAGGCCGACCTCGGCCTTGAACTCCGAGACGACGAAGTTGCCATGCTTCGTCCGACCGGGTCCGACGTCCTTGTGCTTCGGGTCGGACGACGTCTCGAGCCGGATCGCGGAGATCGGGCCGTCGCGGACGCGCGAACGTCGGAGGCGATAGGTGTCGACATCGGCCGGCTTGCCCGAGGCGACGACCGTGCCGTCCGGCATCACTTCGAGCGTTGGTCCCTCGTCGGCGGAGAGCCCGGCAGCGGGAAGAGCGGCTTCCACCCGTCCTTATCGTCGTCGATCGGGAAGGCTCTCGGCCCGGCCGCGCTCGAGCGCCGCGATCTCGGCCGCGATCCTCGCTCGCGTCGCCTCGATCGCCGGGTCGGGCACGGTCGAGCTCGGGCTCGTCGGCGTTGTTCGAGGAAGGCGAAGAAGCCGGTAGTACTCGCGCTGGGTGATCGGGTCGAACTTGTGCGTGTGGCACTGGGCGCAGCTCGATGGTCAGGCCGAGCCAGACCGTGCCGGTCGTGCGCGACGCGATCGACGACCGAGGCGAAGCGGAACTCCTCGACGTCGATGCCCGCCTTCCTCGTTGGTCATCGTGTTGCGATGGAAGCCGGTGGCGATCTTCTGGTCGAGCGTCGCGTCCGGGCAGCAGGTCGCCGGCGATCTGCTCGATGGTGAACCGGTCGAACGGCATGTCGGGTTGAGGGCGTCGGATGACCCAGTCGCGATAGGGCCAGATCGACCGCTCGCGGTCCTTCTCGTAGCCGTTGGTGTCGGCGTAGCGGGCCCGGTCGAGCCAGCGGCGGCGCCCAGCGCTCGCCGTAGTGCGGCGAGGCGAGCAGGCGGTCGACCAGCCGTCTCGTAGGCGTCGGGCGACGTGTCGGCGACGAAGGCATCGACCTCGGCGATCGTCGGCGGCAGGCCGATCAGGTCGAGGCTCAGCGCGGCGGATCAGCGTCGCGCGGTCGGCCTCGGGCGAGGGCTCCAGCCCCTCCTTCTCGAGCCGGGCCAGGACGAACGCGTCGATCGGGTTGCGGACCCAGGCCGGCGTCCTTGACCTCCGGCAGCGTCGGGCCGGACCGGCGGCCTGAACGCCCAGTGAGTCGACGTCGGCGCCGCCGCGGCGGCTCAGGTCGTCGGGCCACTTCGCCCCCTGGTCGATCCAGGCGCGGAGGACGCCGACCTGCTCGGGCGTGAGCGGCTTGCCGGCGTTCTCGGGCGGCATGACCGTGTCGTCGACGCCCGGCGACGTAGCGGATCAGCCGGCTCTCGGCGCTCTTGCCGGGGACGATCGCCGGCCCGTTGTCGCCGCCGGCGAGGGCGTCGGCCTTCTGATCGAGCACGAGCCCGCCCTTGGCCGCCTTCTCGCCGTGGCACTTGACGCACGACTTCGCGAAGATCGGCCGGACGTCCTTCTCGTAAGTCGACCGGGCGATTCGCGGGCGGCGGAAGCTCCTGGCCGCCGGCGGGAGCCGCGATCAGGCCGAGGAGGGCGACGAGGAGGAGTTCGCGCGACATCGGTTCCGTCGTCTCGGGGGGTCTTCGGGGCGGGACCTCGAGGGCAGGACCTCCATTGTACGCCCGCGCCCCGTCGCCCGAGAAGGACGAATCCCCTCAATCTTCGGCCGCCCCGCGATCGGGCCGAGTCGCGTAGAGCGACTCGAACTCGCGCTCGAACCGGCTAACGACGTGCCTCCTGCGGACCTTCTGCGTCGCCGTCAGCTCGTCCGACTCGATCGACAGCGGCCGGCCGAGCAGCAGGAACGCCTTCACTCGCTCCGGGTTGCTCACGGCCTCCATGATCGCGGCGACCCGCTCGGCCATGAAACGGCGGATCGGCTCGCTCCGGATCAGGTCGCCTTCGATCTCGAACCGCGCAGCCCAGCTCGCTGGCCTTCGCCTCGAGCAGCGGCAGGTTCGGCACGATCAGGGCCGAGACGAACGGCCTGCGGTCGCCGTAGACGACGGCCTGGTCGATGTACGGGTCGCGCGACGAGCAGCGCTTCGAGCTCGGCCGGGGCGATGTTCTTGCCGCCGCGAGGTGATGATCAGGTCCTTCTTGCGGTCGGTGATCGTCAGGAAGCCGTCGGCGTCGAGGTGGCCGACGTCGCCGGTGTGCAGCCAGCCGTCGAGTCGATCGCCTGCGCGGGTGGCCTCGGGGTCGTTCCAGTAGCCCTTCATGACGTGCGGGCCGCGGGTGAGGATCTCGCCGTCGTCGGCGATCTTGACCTCGACGCCGGGGATCGGCCGGCCCGACCGTCCCGACCTTGTGCTGCGCCGAGGCGGTTGAAGCTGATGACCGGCGAGCTCTCGGTCAGGCCGTACCCTTCGAGCAAGGGCAAGCCCGGCCTCGACGAACCCCTCGGCGACGTGCCGCGGCAGCGGGGCGCCGCCGGACGAGAGCCGGCGGACGCGCGGGCCGAAGATCCGCCGGAGCCTGCGCCGCGCGCTCGGCGAGCGGCAGGTGCCTCGACGCTCGCCCAGACCTTCTCGTAGAACCGCGGGACCGACGTCATCCAGGTCGGCTGGATCTCGGCCAGGTTCACCACCAGCGTCTCGACCGACTCGGCCAGGCAGAGCGTCGCGCCGGCCAGGATCGTCAGGTAGATGGTCGCACGTCCGGGCGTAGATGTGGCTGTAGGGGAGCCAGCTCAGGAGGACGTCGGCCGGCGACGAGCCCGCGCAGCCGGCGGTCGCCTCGGCGTTCGAGAGGAGGTTGCCGTGCGTGAGCATCACGCCCTTGGGGTTGCCGGTCGTGCCGCTCGTGTAGATGATCGTGGCCAGGTCGTCGCGCGTCAGCGACCGCTCGCGTCGCGCGGACCTCGTCGGCGACCCGCGGCAGGTCGCGACGGCCGCGCTGGATGCAGGCCGTCCCAGGTGAGCAGGCCGGGGAACCGGCCGGGGTCGCGACCGGGTCGAACGAGACGAGCGAACTCGAGGTCGGGCAGCTCGTCGCGCACGGCCAGCACCTTGTCGGCCTGCGCCTGGCTGCTGACGATCACGCCGCGGGCGCCGCTGTGGCGCGAGCTGGTACGCGCACCTGCGGCGGGCGTCAGCGGCGCGTGGAGCGGCACGTCGACGGCGCCGGCCGAGAGGATGCCGATGTCGGCGATCAGCCAGTCGACGCTGTTCTCGGCCAGGATGCCGACGCGGTCGCCCGGCTCGATCCCGAGCCCGATCAGGCCCGCCGCGGCGCGCGTCGGCCTGGCGCGCGGTAGTCGTCCCAGGAGAGGTCGTGATAGAGCCCGTCGCCGCTTGAAGCGGAGGGCCGGCCGCGGACCGAGCCGCTCGGCGATCGCCGCGGTGCATGGCCGCGAGGTTGGCGAATCCGGTCATGAAGTGGCCGACCACGGTCGTCAGGACGCGGAGCGTTGTCCAGGCCGCGCCAGTTCTCGCACGCCTCGAAGATCGTCGCCACCCCCTGCCCCTGGCCGACGCACATCGTCGCCAGGCCGAACTTCGCGCCCTCGGTCGCGCATCCGGTGCAGCAGCGTCGTCGCGATCCGCGCCCCGCTGGCCCCGAGCGGGTGGCCGATCGCGATCGCGCCGCCGCGGGTGTTGACCTTCTCGTCGTCGATGCCCAGCAGCTTGAGCACCGCCAGCACCTGCACGGCGAACGCCTCGTTGAGCTCGATGCAGTCGATCTGGTCGAGCGTGAGCCCGGCTCGCTTCAGGGCCTTGTGGACGGCGGGGACCGGGCCGATGCCCATCTCCTCGGGGTTGACGCCGGCGACGGCCATCGCGCGGACCCGCGCCATCGGCTTGAGGCCCAGCTCGCGGGCCTTCTCCTCCGACATCACGAGCAAGCGCCGCCGCCCCGACGTTCACCGGCGAGCTGTTGCCCGCCGTCACCGAGCCGCCCGCCGGGTTGAACGCCGGCGGCAGCGCCCCGAGGGCCTCGAGCGACGTGTCGCGGCGGATGCACTGGTCGCTCGGTCAGCAGGACCTTGCGGCCCGGCCTCGTCGCGGCCCCAGGTCGGGATGATCTCGTCCGCGAACTCGCCCTTGTCGGTCGCCTCGGCGGCGAGCTGGTGGCTGCGGAGGGCGAATTCGTCCTGCTTGTCGCGGGGGATGCGGTACTTCACCGCCAGGTATTCGGCCGTCAGCCCCATGTTCATGATCGCCTCGCTGTGCCGGCGGAAGCAGCGCCGGGGTACGGGTTGTAGTCCTTGATCATCGGCACGTGGTCCATGTGCTCGACGCCGCCGGCGATCTGCACGTCCTCGCAGCCGGCGGCGATGCTCATCGCGGCGTCGTTGATCGCCTGGAGGCTCGACGCGCAGTTGCGGTTGATCGTCACCCCGCCGTCTCGATCGGCAGGCCGGCGACCAGCGCGGCGATCCGGGCGATGTCGAAGCCCTGCTCGCCCTGCTGCTGCACGCAGCCCCAGCGGACGTCCTCGATCAGCTGCGGGTCGATCCCCGTCCGCTCGACGAGCGCGTTCGATGACGTGCGCCGAGAGGTCCTCGGCGCGGACGTCGCGATAGTATCCCTTGTCGGCCGACGCCCGCGCCGATCGGCGTGCGCACGGCGTCGATGATCACGGCGCTGTCTCATCGACGTTCTCCGTTCCTTTCCAAGCCCGAGGCCCGGCGTCGAGCTTGGGCACGCGGATAGAACGTCTCGCGCCGGCTTCGGGCGTGCCGTCTTGCAGCAGGCTCTCGGTCGGCTCGAACCGCTTGCCGAGGGGCGGTATTTCTCGAGCCTCTCGAGGATCTCCGCCGCGCCCTCGGTGTCGCCCCAGCGGAGGATGCCGCCGCGGAACGGCGGGAAGCCGATGCCCAGGATCAGGCCCATGTCGACGTCGGCCGGCTCGCGGACGATCCCCTCCTCGAGGACGCGGGTCGCCTCCAGGAGCATCGGCAGGAACAGCCGGTCGGTGATCTCCTCCTCGGTCGATACGCTGGCGTCGCCGGTCCGGTGCTTGTCGAGGATCGCCTCGACGGCCGGGTCGGCTCGGGCCTTCGCCCTTGCCGCCGTACTTGCGGAACCCGGCGCCCGACTTCTTGCCGAGCCGCCCGGCCTTGACCAGCTCGCCCAGGATCGGCGGCTCGGCACGGCGCGGTCGGGATACGCCTCGCGCAGCACCTGGCCCGGCGTAGCACGCCGTGTCGAGGCCGACGCAGGTCCTGCAGGGCGATCGGCCCCATCGGCATGCCGAACTTCGTCGGCCGCCTTGTCGATCGCGTCCATCGGCACGCCCTCCTGCGAGCAGCAGCGAGCGCCTCGTTCATGTACGGGAAGAGCACGCGGTTGACCAGGAAGCCCGGCGCAGTCGTTGACGACGATCGGCGTCTTGCGGATCCTCTTGGCCAGCGCGACGACCGTCGCGACCGTCTCGTCGCTCGTCTTCTCGCCGCGGATCACCTCGACCAGCTCCATGCGGTCGACCGGGTAGAAGAAGTGCATGCCGACGAACCGCTCGGGATGCGGGGCCGACTCGGCCATCCGCGTGATCGAGATCGTCGACGTGTTGCTCGCGAGGATCGCGTCGTCGCTTGAGCACGCTCGGCGAGCTTCGCGGTACATGGTCCGTCTTGACCTTCTCGTTCTCGGTGACGGCCTCGATCACGACGTCGCAGTCGGCGAAGACTCGATGCGAGGTCGACGTGTTGAGCAGGGCGAGCATGCTCGGCCATGTCCTCGGGCGTGGCGCGGCCGATCTTGATCCGGCTCATGACGACGTCGCTGCGCCGCTTCGAGCCCGCCGGCGACCCGCGTCGTCGTCGACGTCGACCATCGACGGCCGGGATGCCCGAGCGGGCATGCGCCGTGGCGATCCCCGCGCCCATCAGGCCGGCGCCGAGCACGCCGACGCGCTGGACGTCCCGCGGCTTGACGGTCGGGTCGGCCACGCCCGGGTCGCGGGCGAGCCGGTTCTTCATGAAGAAGACGCCGATCAGGTTCGCCGAGATCGGCGAGCCGACGAGCTCCGCCGCCGCCTCCTGCTCGACCTTCAGCCCCTCCTCGAGCGTCAGGTTGCAGCCCTCGCGGATCGCCTTCAGCGCGACCAGCGGCGCGGGGTACTGGCCCTTGGTCTTCCCCTTGATCGCACCCCTCGGCGACCGCGAAGGCGAACATCATCTGGTCCTCGGTCGAGGCCGACCGGCTGCGCGCCGCTTCTTGCGGTTGCGCCTTCCACTCGCCGCTCGCCTGGAGGTACTCGATCCGCCGCATGCCCTCGTCGACGAGCCGCTCGGCCGGGACGGCGTCGAAGACCAGGCCGATCGCGACGGCCTTCTTCGCGCCGACCGGCTCGCCCGAGGTGATCATCTCGATCGCGGGCTGCACGCCGATCAGCCGCGGCAGGCGCTGCGTGCCGCCCCAGGCGGGGAGGAGGCCGATCTTGACCTCGGGCAGCGCGATCTTCGTGTGCTGGCGTCGTCGAGACGATCCGCTCGTCCATCGACAGGATCAGCTCGGTCCCGCCGCCCATGCAGTTGCCGTCGATCAGCGCGACCGTCGGGAACGGCAGCTCGGCTGACGCTGTTGAAGAGCTCGTGCCCGCCGTCGAACGCCTGGGCGACCTGCTCCTTCGGCGCGAACGCGAGCATCGCCAGCTCGTTCAGGTCGGCCCCGGCGATGAACTGGCCGGGCTTGCCGCTCCGGAGCAGCAGGCCGCGCAGGTCGGGCTCGGCCGCGAGCGGTCTCGACGAGCCTCGCGCCAGCTCGGCCAGGACCGCCTGGCCGAGCGTGTTGACCTTCTTGTCGGGCAGGTCGAACGTGACAGGGCGATCGCCGTCGCTCTTCGATCGGAATGCGTCGGCCATGCCCACTCCGATCCATGCGCGGGGCATGGTGACTCCTCACCGAGTCGTGTTCGGATCGTGCCGATGCCGTGCCGGGCTCAGCCGGCGGTCACGGCTCGGCGTACTTGGCATCAGGATCGCCTCGGCCTCGATGCCGGCGATGGCCTCGAAGCCGCCCTCGGCGATCGCCTCGCCGAGCTTCGTGACGGCGCGGAAGTAGGCGTCGCTCGGCCGCTTGCCGGTGAGCTTGCGGGTCGAGGTCCTGGCAGAGGATGTCGGCCGCGTCGCGGACGAGCTCGGTCGGCTGCTGGCGCGGCCCAGAGGCTGGTCGCGAGCATCACGACCAGGTCCTGGACCCGCTGCGACAGCTCGGCCATCCGGCACTGGCGGTCGGCCAGCTTGAGCTGGTGCTTGGCCATCACGCTCGCTGATCTCGAGCCGGCTGCGCTGGAGGCCGTCGGTCGGCGAACTCGGCGTGCGCGGCGCAGGTTCGTCGGGCATGCTCGGGCAACTGGGCGTGCCGCTCGCCGGCGAACCATCTCGCCGAGCGCGCCACTTCGCGTACGGGACCATCGCGCCTTGCGCAGCGCCCAGGCGTGCGCCGGGTTCATCGGGTTCGGCTTCTTGATGCCCGCGGCGTGCGAGCGCCTTGCCGATCGGCTCGAAGAACTGCTTGCCGTGCTCCTTGACCAGCGACTTGAAGAAGGCCATGCCGAGCATCTCGCCCTCGCCCTCGTAGATGCACGGGGCGAGGAACTCGTGGACGTTGTCGCCGAAGAGGTGGCCGTGGAGGAACGACCGGCCGCCGTGCGTCTTCATGAACAGCTCGATGGCCGCTTCCTTCTGCGCCTCGCTGCCGAAGATCTTGGCGATGATGCACTCCATCTCGCCGCGATAGCCCTGGTCGAGCAGCCACGAGCACCAGGCGACCAGGGCGTCGCAGCCGGCGATCAGGCGCGGCCAGCCGGCCGATGCGGCGCTGGACCAGCTCGCGCGTGGCGATCGGCTGCGCCGTAGGTCCGGCGGAACTCGGCCCACGGCAGCATGTTGGCCAGCATCACCCGCATCGTGCCCGGCGGCGTTGGCGCACAGGGCGACGCCGGCCGAGGTTCAGGCCGTGATAGGCGATCGTCAGGCCGTCGCCCTGCGCGCGGCTTCAGCAGGTTCTCGCGCGGCACGCGGAAGTCGTGGAACACGCAGGCCATTGTTGTACGCGTGCTTCAGGGCGTACAGGCCGTAGCGTCACGATCTGGAAGTGCTCGTCCTCCTGGTCGGGCAGATCGACGATCAGGACGGCCGGCTTGCCGTCGATCAGGCAGACGAGGCCGACGGTCCGGCCGGGGATCGCGTTGGTGATGAACAGCTTCTCGCCGTTGACCACGTAGTCGTCGCCGTCGAGCACGGCGCGGTCGTGCGCAGGGCGGTCAGGTCGGAGCCGGCGCCCGGCTCGGTCAGGGCGAAGCCGGAGAGCCGCTCGCCGCTGGCCAGCCTGCGGCAGGATACGTTCGCTTCTGCTCGGGCGTGCCGAACGTCCGCAGCGGGTCGACGGCGCCGATGCAGCCGTGGACCGACGCCAGGCCGGCGACCGTCGGGTCGATCGTCGCCATCTGCGTCAGGAACGGCGCGAACGCCGCGAACGGCGCCCCCTGGCCGCCGTACTCGCGGTCGATGAGCAGGCCCCAGTAGCCGGCGCCGGCCAGCTCGTCGCAGGACCGGCTCGGAGATCTTGCCGTTCTCGTCGAGCAGCGTGCCGGCCTCGCGAGTGGCGGCGGACGACGTCGAGCGACTCGTCCATGACGCGTCGGCACGCCTCGGGGACGGCTCGGCGGCTCGGGACTGGAAGAGGTCGAGCGGGCAGCTCGCGGTCCCAGACCGCCCGGTGGATCGGGCTGTTGACGGTCTGGTACTGCGGCGGCGAACAGCGCCTCGACCTGCTCGTCGGCGCGGTCGAGCGTGCCGGTCTTCCTCGCTTCCTCGTCGCTCTTGCCGCCGAGCTTCAGCGCGACCTCGACGAAGGTCTGGCCTTCCGGCTCCTCGGACGCGGGAGCGCCGGGCGCTCCTTCAGATCCTGACTCATGGTCCCCCCTCGGTTGGTAAAGACCGCGGCGGAAGTGGTCCCGGAGCGGTTAGGCGGCCGGCTGCGCCAGCAGCCAGTCCTCCAGGATGATGTGCTCGATGAACGGCGTCCGCAACAAGGAAGCCTTCGCGGGCAGGATATGCCCGAGCCACGCATGCCGTGCGATGGTCGTCACTACATTGTTGCCGATCCGTTGCAAGTGCTTGTTTTGAAGGTGTTTCGTGACGTTGTTGCTCAGCCGGCTGAACGTCGCCGGTATCAGATTCGGCGCGGGGCCGACATGGATTACCGTTTCGACGCCGGAGTTCAGGAGCGTCTCGATCCCGTCCCAGAGCCGCTGGGGCTGGTCGGTCCAGCGGATCATCAGGTCGCGACTGTTCTCGGCGTCGTAGTCGGGCTTGCCCGTCACGCACGAGATGATCGGCGGGCTGGGACGCTTCGATCCCGCCCTCGATCCGGTACATCAACGTCGCCGCCCGGTTCGGGATGTTCCGCTTCCAGACGATCGGCGAGTGCAGCGGCGGCCACCGGTTCGCGTTCCGACGGAGCATCGTCCGCTTCGGGAAGTGCTCGGGGATGGCCTTTTCGAGCTGGTCGAGCGTCTTGCCCTCGCCCAGGATCAGCGCCGTGTTGGGCGAGAGGAACGCGGACGGTCCGATCAGCCCGTGCCCCTCGGCTGAGATCGACCGGCAGACGCGGAGGACCTCGTCCTCGTCCAGGATCGGGCCGCGGGTGAACAGGACGCCCATCGTGGTGTCCTCCGCGAGCTCGGCACAGTCGGTCGCCAGTTCGAGCGGCACGGGCAGGAGCTGGTCGAGCGCGTACGACGCCGCCGACGATCACCGCCGTCATTTCGCCGATGCTGTAGCCGAGCATCAGCTTGGCCCGCGACGCCGAGCAGGCCGAAGACCTCATCGAGCAGGCGAATCTGGGCGAGCTCCATGCCGACGATCAGGGCCACGTCGTCCGGGAACGATCCGAGGGTCGACGGCTCCTGCGCCTCGATGCGCTCGACGAGGTCGACGGCCCGGTGCAGCGTGTCGGAGGCGACCTCGGCGACCTCGTTCAAGGTTCGCCGCACGACCGGCCCGTAGAGCGGGTGGGCGAGCAGCTCGTCGCTCCGCCCGAGGTTGGCGACGTCGTAGCCCCGGAACGCGAGGGCCGAGCGGTTGATCCGCGGGGCGAGACTGCAGGGCGGGTGCGGCGGCGCGGCCGGGTCGGGGGCCGAGGTGCCGGTCGCGTGCGCGGAGATGTCCGCCAGCCGCGCCCGGCGCGTCCCTCGCCGTCCCGCCCAGATCCGCCGTTGCCACCGGCCCGTCTCTTCTTTCATCGGACCGCCCCCTCTCGGTTCGGGGCTCATCTCGACTCTCGCCACGGTCCACGCATGCGGATCCATTTGCCGCGGTAGAGGGAATCCCCAGCCAAGAGCGCGGACCGCCCCGCGCCCCGGGTCTTCAGGCTCTCGATTCCGTCCTGACGACCTCACTCCGTCGGATGTGCGGCCTCGCTACAGGAATTATAGGCCTGGCATCCTCCGGGTGAAGCGTCGCTGCCTTGCGACGCACGATCGGTTACACTGCCTGGTTGGACTGTACGGCCATGCAACCCGCGGGCCGACGCGGCCCGGGCGAGCGACCAGCGATGACCGAAGACCGCGTGTCGAAGCTCCTCGCCGACTACCCCGTGGTCGTCCCGGTCGTCGTCCAGTGGGGCGATCAGGACGCCTTCGGGCACGTCAATAACACGGTCTTTCTACGCTGGTTCGAGGTCGGAAGGATCGCTTATTTTTCCGACATCCGCATGAGGCACGACGCCCAGGGCGAGGGCCGGGGCCCGATCCTCGCCGCCGTCGCCTGCAACTTCCGCCGCCAGGTCACGTTCCCCGACGAGGTCCGGATCGGCTCGCGGGTGGCGGGCGTCGGCAAGAGCAGCATGGTCGTGGAGCACGCCGTCGCCAGCACCAGGCTGGGCGTTATCGTGGCGGACGGGACCTCGACGATCGTCAACTACGACTACAACGCGGGCCGGACGCTGGCCGTGACGGAGGCGTTGCGTCGGGCCATCACCGACGTCGAGGCCCGCGTCGGCCGGCCTCCACATCTCGACGGGGGAGCGTGACGATGTTCGACCTGCCGGCGATCCAGGCAGCCCTGAAGGAATTCGGCATCGACGCCTGGCTCCTCTACGACTTCCGCGGCATCAACCCGCTCGCCCGCCGCGTCCTCGACGTGGCCGACGACGCACACACGTCGCGGCGGTTTTTCTACCTCGTGCCGGCCGCCGGCGAGCCGAGGAAGCTGGTCCACCGGATCGAGACGGGCACGCTCGACCACCTGCCCGGCAAGGCGAACGTCTACCTTACCTGGCAGGAGCTCGAAAGCGGCGTCCAGCACATGCTGGGCGGGTCGAAGCGGGTTGCGATGGAGTACTCGCCGCGTAACGGTAATCCCTACATCTCCCGGGTCGATGGCGGCACGGTCGAGCTCGTGAAGTCGTTCGGGGTCGAGGTCGTGCCGTCGGGCGACCTCATCGCCCGGTTTGAGGCGTCCTGGGACGACGAGCAGTGGGCGCTGCACCTGGAGGCTGACCGCCACACGCGCTCAGCGTACGACCTCGCCTGGGGCCTGATCGCCGAGCGGGCCCGCTCCGGCGAGACGATCCACGAGATCGAGGTCCAGCGTGCGATCATGGAGCACTTCCACCGAAATGGCATGACCACATACCATCCCCCGATCGTCGGCGTCGGGCCCCACAGCGGCGACCCCCATTACGAGCCCGTGCCCGGCAAGGAGGGCGAGATCTGCCCCGGTAGCTTTGTCCTGATCGACCTCTGGGCCAAGATGGACCGCCCGCGGGCCGTCTACAGCGACCTGACCCGGGTCGGGTTCGTCGGGAAGGACGTGCCGGGCGAGTATCGCGCCGTCTTCAAGATCGTGGCCCAGGCCCGGGACGCCGCGATCGCCCTTGTGAAGGACGCCTTCCCCGCCGGCCGCCCATTGCGCGGATTCGAGGTCGACCGCGCGGCGCGCCAGGTCATCGAGAGCGCCGGCTACGGCCCGCATTTCATCCACCGGACCGGCCATAGTATCGGCCAGGAAACCCACGGCAACGGCGCGAACATGGATGATCTCGAGACGCACGACGAACGGCTCGTCCTGCCGAGGACCTGCTTCTCGGTCGAGCCGGGGATCTATCTGCCCGAGTTCGGCGTCCGGAGCGAGGTCAACGTCTTCATCGGGCCGGATGGGAGCGTCCACGTGACGGGCGAGCCGCAGCGGGAAGTGCTTGCCGTGCTGGCTTGAGGGTTGTCGACCATGCAAATCGCCGTAACGGGCGCCACGGGCTTCCTCGGCCGCTATATCGTCCAGCGCCTGCTGGACGCCGGCCATCGCTGCCGCTGCTGGCACCGGCCGGAGTCGGACCTCGGCGGCTTCCACCCGCCCAGGGGATCATTGACCTGGATCCCTGGCACGCTGAACGACCCCGATGCCGCGGCCGACCTCGTTCAGGGCGTCGACGCCGTCGTCCACGCCGCGCTCGACCACCCGGGCGGCGGCTTCCGGGGAGGCGAGGGCGACTTGCTCCCGTTCCTCGACCACAACGTCCTGGGCTCGATCCGCCTGATCGAGGAGGCGCGCAAGGCGAACGTCGGCCGGTTCGTCTTCATCTCGACCTGCGCCGTGCACGAGGTGATCCTGCCCGACCGCCCGCTCGACGAGACGCACCCGCTCTGGCCCAAGTCTCACTACGGCGCCCACAAGGCGGCGATCGAGGCGTTCGTCTCGAGCTACGGACATGGCCAGGGCTATCCGATCTGCGCCCTGCGGCCGACCGGCATCTACGGCCTGGCCCGCCCGGCCTCGGCGAGCAAGTGGTACGGCCTGATCTCCGCCGTGGCTCGCGGCGAGCCGGTCGAGTGCCGCCGAGGCGGCAAGGAAGTCCACGCGGCCGACGTGGCCCGGGCCGTCGAGATCCTCCTGACCGCGGACGGCGTCGCCGGCCAGGCCTACGCGTGCTACGACCGTTACGTGGCGGATTACGAGGTCGCCTCGATCGCCAAGCGGCTCTCCGGCAGCCGTTCGGCGATCGCCGGCGGACCTTCGGCCCCCAAGAACGAGATCGTCACCGACAAGATCAAGGCCCTCGGCATGACCTTCGGCGGCGCACCGCTGCTCGAAAAGACGATCGGCGAGGTCCTCGCCGCCGCTCAACCCTGAGCCGGCTCGGCGACGGCCCGACGCCTCGCGAGCCGCGCAGCGACGATCAGCCCGATCGCCACGCCAGCCGTGTCGGCAATCCCGTCCCCGAAGCTGGCGTCGCGACCGACCATCGGCGTCGCCTGCCCCAGCTCGGTGATGACGGCCAGCGCCAGACCCGAGACCGCGATGATCGGGGCCGAGGCCGACGATGTTGCGCTCCTCCAGAGCACGGCGAACACGGCGAAGATGCCGGCGTGGATCACCTTGTCCGCGACCGCTAACTGCAAGAACGACGGCCCGGTCTCCGACAGCGGCAGGTGCCGCGGCGGCGTCCAGCACAGGATCAGGATCAAGGCGGTCCAGGCGATCGCCAGCAAGGTCGTCCAACGCATCGCGCACGGTCCCTCAGCCCCTGTGTCATCCGCCCCGGAGACATACGACATCCAGGCTCACGGGGCGACAACCTCACCCACCGCCCGCCGCTCTCTGGCGAGCGCCAGGGCCGCGATGATCGCGTCGGTGTCGTAGACGCAGCCGCCCCAGGTGCCGCCGCCGACGGCCTGCAAGGCGGCCCAGAGCCGGGTGTCGTCGGGGAGGTCGGGGTCGGGCGAGAGGTCGGGATGCGGCGGCCGCTCGGCCAGGATGCGCGCGCCCTCCTCGGCGCCGAACTCGACGCCCTCGGCGCCGACCAGGTCGACCGAGCCCTTCGAGCCGGACGCGGTCGACGACGATCCGGATCGAGGTCGCCGTCGCGGACCCTGCCGATCGGGCCGCCGGCCAGGGCCTCGGGGCCGACGTGGCCGATGCAGGCGCCGGTCGAGACGCCGGAGAACCGGGCGTCGGTGAGCGACGGCGACCTGCTTGCCGAACGAGAGGTGCTTGAGCGCCGAGGTGATCTGGTAGATCTCCTCCATGCCCGCCCCCATCGGCCCGCGGCCGATCAGGACGAGGACGTCGCCCGGCCTGGATCGGGTTCGGTCCCCTGCCCCTTGATCGCGGCGATCGCGTCGCGCTCGCGCGTGAAGACCCGCGCCGGGCCGGTCTTGCGGTAGACGCCGTCGGCGATCGACGACGCGTCGGGTCGATCGCCGTGCTCTTGATGACCGAGCCCTTCGGGCGCGAGGTTGCCGCGCGGGAAGGTGACGGTGCTGGTCAGCCCGCGCTCGCGCGCGCGGGCCGGGCTCATGATCACGTCGTCGGGATCGACGCCGTCCTGCTCGAACAGCCGCTCGCGGAGCCGCTTCCGCCGCTCGCTCGTCTGCCCACCAGTCGAGCACGCGCGCCGAGCGGCTCGCCGGTGACGGTCAGGGCCGATCGAGGTCGAGCAGGCCGAGCTCGCGGAGGTGGAGCATGACCTCGGGCACGCCGCCGGCCAGGAAGACGCGGACGGTCGGGTGATAGATCGGGCCGTTGGGCAGGACGCTGACGAGCCGCGGGACCCGGACGTTGACGTCGTGCCAGTCGTCGACCGTCGGCCGGCGCAGGCCGGCGGCGAAGGCGATGGCCGGGATGTGCAGCAGCAGGTTCGTCGAGCCGCCGAACGCGGCGTGGACGATCATCGCGTTGCGGATCGAGGCGTCGGTGAGGATGTCGCGCGATCGTCAGGCCCGCGCGCGGCCAGCCCGACCAGGGCCCGCGCCGAGCGCCGGGCCATGTCGCGCCAGATCGGCTGGCCCGAGGGGGCGAGCGCCGCGTGCGGGAGCGCCAGGCCGAGCGCCTCGGCGACGACCTGCGACGTCGCCGCCGTGCCCGAGGAACTGGCAGCCGCCGCCGGGGCTGGCGCAGGCCCGGCAGCCGAGCTCGGCCGCCTCCTGCGAGCGTCAGCTCGCCGTGCGCGTAGCGGGCGCCGATCGACTGGATCTTGCCCGCGTCCTCGCCCGTCGCGCGGCGGCAGCGTCACGCCGCCGGGCACGAGCACGCCCGGCAGGTCGCGCGAGCCCGCCAGGGCCAGCATCATCGCCGGCAGGCCCTTGTCGCAGGTCGCGACGCCGAGCACGCCCTTGCGCCGCGGGCAGCGAGCGGATCAGCCGGCGGAAGACGATCGCCGCGTCGTTGCGATAGGGCAGGCTGTCCATCATGCCGGCCGTGCCCTGCGTCCGGCCGTCGCACGGGTCGGAGACCATGCCGGCGAACGGCACGACGCCCAGCCGCCGTCAGCTCCTCGGCCGCCTCCTGGACGAGCAGGCCGATCTCCCAGTGGCCCGTGTGATAGCCGAGCGCGATCGGCGTGCCGTCGGCGCCGCGCAGGCCGCCCTGCGTGCTCAGGATCAGGAACGGGTCGCGGTCGACCTCGCGCGGCTTCCAGCCCATGCCGGCGTTCTGGGTCAGGCCGAAGAGGTCGCCCGACGGCCAGTCGCGGAGCATCTCGTCGGTCAGCGGCAGCGCACCCGCCGGGCCGTCGGCCTTCGTTGTGACGTCGAGGATCGAGGGGTCGGCGCGGCTCGATGGAGGCGGCGGCGGATCGCTCGGGCTCGAGTCGTCGGGAGGGCATCGTCCGCCTCGTCGGGGGGAGTTTCCTGGCTCGCTGCGCTGGGATTCCCAGCGATCAGACCAGATCCACGCCCCCTGACGCAACCACCCCGCGGCCGGCCTGGCGGTTTGGCACGCGGTCTGCAGTAGCATGCAGTCGTAAACGATCGACGATCGCGAGGGCCGGCGGGCCCCGCGGATTCGGTCGATGATCGATAAACAGAGTCGGAGCGACGTCGATGGCCATCTGCATGCTCGGCTGGCTCCTCCTGGGAGTCGCGGCCGGCACGCTCGCGAGGGAGACGGTCTTCCGCGATCTGGTTGTCGATCGTCCGCAGCTCGTCACGCTCGGCGCCATCGGCGCATGGGTCGGCGGCTCGGTGGCGTTCTTCTGCCGCCCGAGTCTGCGTCCCGAGGATCCCGGGCACTGGGCCCTGTCCCTCCTCGGCTGCGTCATCCTGCTGGCGTTCCGCTTCCTGGAGCTCAGGCCGAGGACGATCTCCTGAGAATGGGAACCTCGAAACGAAACGAAGGGCCGCGCCTCCCCAGGGGCGCGGCCGCTTCGTGTTTCGGTCCCGCTCGACGCGATCAGGCCTTCGCGACCAGTTCACGCACGGCCCGGCCGCCGTCGACCAGCCGGATCGGCCGGCCGTCGGGGGTCTCGAACTGGTAGCTCGGGGTCGATGCCGAGCGCGGTGTAGATCGTGGCGGCGAGGTCGGCCGGGGTGACCGGGCGGTCGGCGGGGAGTCGCCCTTGGCGTCGGTCTTGCCGAGGACGAGCCCCGCCGGGAATGCCCGCCGCCGGCCAGGAGGACGCTGTTGGCCCGGCCGTGGTGGTCGCGGCCGGCGTTGCCGTTGATCTTCGGGCGTCCGGCCGAACTCGCCCATCATGACGACCAGCGTGCTCGTCGAGCAGCCCGCGGTCGGCGAGGTCGTCGAGCAGGGCCGAGAGCCCCTGGTCGAGCGGCGGGGCCAGCGTGTTCTTGATCGTCGGGAAGTTCTGCTGCGTGCGTGTCCCAGCCGAGCTGGCCCGTGCCGCGGTCGTTGAGCGTGACGAACGAGACGCCCGCCTCGATCAGCCGGCGGGCCAGCAGGCACGACTGGCCGAACGGGTTCCGGCCGTACCGGTCGCGGACCTCGGCGCGGCTCGTCGCCGATCTTGAACGCCGCCTGCGCGGCGCTCGAGGTGAGCAGGTCGTAGGCCTGGTCGGCGAACTGGTCGCGGCTGGCGGTCAGCGGGGTCGTCGGCGACGTCGTGGGCGAAGTCGTCGAGCGACTTGACCATCGCCCGGCGGCGGCGGAGCCGGTCGAGCGTCAGCTGGTCGGGCGGCGTCAGGTCGCGGACCCGGAAGCCCTCGGCTGGTTCGGGTCGCCGCCGACGGCGAACGGGTCGTAGGCCGGCGTCAGGTAGCCGCTCGACGAGAAGATCGGCGCGTCGGGCACGGCGACGTACGGCGGCAAGGCGCCCCGCGTCGTCCTCGCGCGATCTTCGCGACGACGCTGCCGTAGCTCGGATAGACCAGCGCCGGGCTCGGCCGGTAGCCGGTCAGCAGGTGGTGCGCGGCGCGGTCGTGGTCGGCCTCGGGCGAGGTCATGCTCCGGATCAGGGTCACCCGGTCCATGACCTTCGCCAGCTTCGGGGAAGACCTCGCTGATCTGCAGGCCCGGGACGGCCGTGTCGATCGGCTTGAACTCGCCGCGGACGTCGGCCGGGGCGTCGGGCTTGGGGTCGAACGTGTCGAGGTGCGACGGCCCGCCCGCCAGCCAGATCAGGATGCAGCTCTTGGCCTTGCCGTCGGCGGCGCCGGCCTGCCGCGATCCGCGGCGCAGGGCGCGGAGCCGGAACAGGTCGTCGAGCCCCAGGCCGAAGACGCCGAGCAGGCCGGCCCGGAGCAGATCGCGCGGCGGCTCGGGCCGCGGCACGGCGTCGGGCGATGTGCGAGGCCGGCATGGCGAGACTCCCCGGATGTCGATCGGTCGATCGGGATCAATGATTGAACGCGAATTCACGCGAGTTGAGCAGCGCCCAGAACAGGTCCTCGGCCGCCTCGCGGAGCGACGCGGCCTGCTTCAGCTCGGCCGACCAGTGCGACAGCTCCTCGGCGCGTCGGCGGCCGGCAGAGCGTCCGGAGGTAGAGGTTCTCGACGATCTCGTCGGGCTCGGGGTCCAGCTCGAGCAGGTTGGCGAGGTAGCCGTTGAGGCTGCGCGACCTTGCCCTCGATCACGTCGCCGCCGATCAGCAGGAGCGACTGGCGGAGGCTCAGCGGCGGGCGTCGCGACCGACGCGCAGCCGTTGGTCCGCGGGCAGCGGCCGAAGGTGTCGAGGATCGTGCTCGCGGTGGCCGGGTCGGTCGACCTCGATCGCCCGCGTGCCGGCCGCGCTGGTTCGGGATAGCGGTTGACGACGTCGGTGGCCTGCGCCAGGGCGTCGGCCATCTGGTGCGCCGTCAGCGGCCGGGGCATCTGGTGCGAGAAGAGCCGGTTGTCGCGCTCGTTGCCCGGCACGGTCGCCGACGACAGCGCCGTAGGCCTCCGAGGTGGCGATCGTCCGGATCAGGTCGCGGAGGTCGTACTTGTGCTCGACGAAGTGCCTGCGCCAGGGCGTCGAGCAGCTCGGGATGGACCGGCGGATTCGACCGGCTCAGGTCGTCGGGCGGGTCGGCGAGCCCCTTGCCGAAGAACTGGGCCCAGACCCAGTTGGCCATCGCGCGGGCGAAGTAGGGGTTGTCGGGCGCCGTCATCCAGTCGGCGAGCGGCCTTGCGCGGGTCGTCCGTCGTCGGCGACCTCGATCGGCGTCGCCGTCGAGCAGCCGGGGCTCGGCGGGCTGCTTGGTCCGCAGGTGCTCGACCTGCCCCTCGGGGTCGATCTTGATCATCGGCCGCGTCCATCATCCCGCCCGGCCCGGGCCGCCGCTGCGCTCGACCTTGGCGAAGCAGGCGGCCAGGCCGAAGTAGTCGTCCTGCGTCCAGACGTCGAACGGGTGGTCGTGGCACTGGGCGCAGCGGATCCGGAGGCCCAGGAACCGCTGGGCGGTCTGCTCGGCCTGCGACCTTGGGGTCGGGGCCATCGAGCGCGTAGTTGACCGGGCCGCCGTCCTCGCGGTCGTCGGGTCGCCGACGGCGGTCAGGAGCGTCCGGACGCATCTCGTCCCAGGGCGTGTTCTCGGCCAGAGCTGCTCGTCGAGCCAGGTCCTGGTATCGATAGGCCGCCGTTGCCGATGCCGGGCCGGGCTGATCTGGAGCAGGTCGCCGAGCTTGATCTGCCAGAACCGGACGAAGTCGCGGCTGGCCGAGCAGCTCGGTCGACGAGCTTGACCCGCTTCTCGGGGTCGGTGTCGGCGAGGAACTCGCGGACCTGCTCGGGCGTCGGCTGCTCGCCGGTCAGGTCGAGCGAGACCCGGCGGAGGAACGCGGCGTCGCTCGCCGGCGGGCTCGGCGGGACCTTGAGCGCCTCGAGCCGCTTGAACAGCTCGTCGTCGATGAAGTTCCGCCGCGGGCAGCTCGGCGAAGTCGAACTTCGAGGTCGGGGTTGATGAGCGTCGCCGAGCCGGGTCGCTGACGACCTGCGACTGGTAGCGGACGACCAGGTCGGTCTCGGCGCGGCGGAGCAGCGTCGGCCTGGCCCTGCGGCGTCGATCGCGGCGGCCGAGTCGTCGTTGACCCGGTAGACGGCCAGCCGGGTCACGTCGCGCTCGTGGCCGTCGGCATAGCGGGCGACGACGCGGAGCTGCTGCGGGCCCGGCTCGTCGAGCCGGACCTCGGCGGGCTCGACGCGCGAGCCTCGTCGAGCGCGCCGTGCGTCTTGCCGCGCGTCTCGGGGGCGCCCGGCCGCGATCCAGGCGAGCGAGCGTCCGGTATTCGGCCGAGCCGGCCGCGATCCGCGGCCCGCCGACGTGCGGGGTCCGGCCCGGTCGCCTTGCGCGAGGAGCAGGCTCGTGCTCGGGCGCGATCCGCGACGATCCGCCGGCCGCCGCCGTCGCGGGTCAGGTCGGCGATAATCGCCGTCCGGGTCGTAGCCGAAGAGCGAGAGGTGGAAGCCGTTCTGGCCGTCGGCCCGGCCGTGGCAGCCGCCCGTGTTGCAGCCCGGCCGCGTCAGGATCGGGACGATGTCCTCGGCGAAGTCCCACGGCGCGCTCGGCCGGCTTCGACGACCGTGACCTCGGCCTCGGCTCGTCACGCCGCCGCGCAGGTCGCCTGGATCCTCGCCTCGCCCGGCTGCGACGGGCGGACGTAGCCGCCGCGTCGATCGCGACGACCCCGGCCGGCTCGACCTACCACGTCGACCTCGGCCGTCACGTCGCGACGCCGCCCTGCGCCCGGGCTCGTCGCGCGATCGATCTGCGACCCCGAAGTCGCCGGGCGCGAGCGTCGCCGGCGCCGGCGGATCGAGCGCGAGCCTGCGGCCGGTCGCGCAGGCGGCGGTCTCGTTGCCGGCGCGCCTGGCGGAGCCGACGGTTTCGGCGCGCTGCCGCGAGCCGCAGCCGGCGGGCCAGCGCCGCCAGGACCGCCACCGTCGCCGCGACCCGGAGTCGCTGCATCGCCCGGTCCACCGCGACCGTCCGAGGCCATGACGAGTCGTCGGTCGAGCCAAGCGTCGTCGCGTCGCAAGCGGACGATCCCTTTCCCAACGCGGTCGACGACCCGTCGAATGACCAACGTCGGGCTCGCCTCAATCCTGAATCGTCTCGAGACGAACGCGGCAAGTCCCGGCTCGGTCGCGCTGGCGATCGGATTTCGCGACCGCGACCGGGTCGAACCGCGATCGGTCTTGCCAGCTCGACTCCCGCCGCGAGTATCATTTCGGTAGAGACTGTCAGGACCGACGATGGCGGATACGACCGTGAAACTCACTCCCGCCGCGCAAGAAGTTCGTCCTCCACTGGGGCGAGATGGGCCAGGCCTGGGGCATCAACCGGACGATGGCCCAGGTCCATGCCCTGCTGTTCGTCTCGCCCGAGCCGCTCGACGCCGAGGAGATCAGCGAGCTGCTCGACGTGAGCCGGTCGAACGTCTCGACGAGCCTCCGCGAGCTGATCACCTGGGGCGTGGTCCGCCGGGTCCACATCATCGGCGACCGCCGCGACCGGTTCGAGGCGCTCAAGGACGTGATGGAGACGTTCCGGGTCATCATGGCCGAGCGGAAGCGGCGCGAGATGGACCCGACGATCGCCCTGCTGGAGCACTGCGTCGCGCGAGGCCAAGGCGGGCGGCCCGTCCGAGGAGTACACCCGCGAGCAGCTCGAGAAGATGCTCGAGTTCATCCGGATGGTCACGACCTGGTACAGCCAGATCGACCGCCTCTCGACCCCCGCCCTCCAGCGGCTCTTCCGCGGCGGGCCGAAGCTCGCCAAGCTCTTCGGCTGGCTCAACGCCGGGCCGTCGCGGAAGGCGGGCGCACCGCGAGGAGGTCGACTCGCTGCAGGGGATCGGAGGCGGGCGACTGATTCGGACCGATGCGCGGTCAGAAAGGCGTGACCCCCGGCGGCGGCGCCGCGGCCTTCTTCGCGGCGTCAGGCGGCGCCGTGGCGGACTTGGCTGCGGGCGTCGGCTGTACGAGGGGTGCGGCGATCCGGGGGGCCGCCTTCGCCTTGGCTTTCGCCTGGGCCTTGCCGCGGGCGTCGCGCTCCTTGCGCGGAGGACGGCGTCCTCGTAGGCGCGGTAGAGCTCGTCGTCGAGATAGCGGTCGATCAACGCCCTGGTCTCGGTCAGCTGCGCACGGGCCGTCTTCGTCAGGACGACCGACCGCGTCCGCTCCTCCTGCTTCTGGGCGTCCTCGGTCAGCCGCTCGAGCCGCTTGACGAAGCCGTCGCGGGGCGGGAGCTTGCGGAACTCGGTGAGCACTTCCTCGACTCCCGCCCAGTCGTCACCCTGCTCGCGGGCCTTCATCTTCCGCTCGAGGCGGTTGCGGACGGCGACGACGTCGACGATGTCGTCGCGGAGCGCATCGAGTTGCGTCTCCAGACGCACGGCCTGGGCCCTCGGGTCGATGGGGATGGTCAGCTCCTCGTCCGACTCCCCCGGCATGATCGGCACCTCGCGGAGCGGCTCGGACCGGCCGGCGATCAGGCGGACGATGACCAGCCCGTCGGCGAACCCGCGGGGGATCGAAACCCGGCCCTCGCGGTCCGTCGTGGCGACGACCCGCGACGGCCCGTCGGGCGCGGGCCGCGCGGTCAGCACGTATCCCGCCGCGGGCGTCTGCTCCTTCTGCTGGACGAACCGGAACCGCGTCGGGAACGCCCCCGGCCTGACGCCGAGCGCGACGAGCTTGTTCTTCCGCGGGTACCGCTTCGTGAGCGGGTCGGCCACGCCCCGAACGAGCGTCGCCCGGGTCTCCGCGTCCTCGCGCGAAGAGACGACCAGGTAGGAGAATGGGACCTTCTGGATGTTCAGTACCGTGTCGTCAGGATTGTAGAACACGCGGACCGGCCGGAAGACCGTCCCGACCGGCGCGACGCCGTGGCCGAGCTGGCCCCTGGGAAGCGCGGCGCCCTGGACCTTCAGCGGCACGATGTCGCCGGTCGGTTCGCCGATCTCGGCGTAAGGCGCGAACATCGCCTCGCCGAGCCGGAACAGCTCGCGTGCCAGGTCGGGCACCGTCCCGCCGCGACGGGCCTGGAGCGACGCCCAGCCATCCCGTCGCGGTGTCGTACTCGCGGCCTTCGAGGACGACTGACCCGTCGTCCGGCCGGCCCTGGACCAGCCAGACCTTGTCCGCGCCCGCCGAGAGCGGCTTCACCGCGGCGGGCGTGAGCGTGTCGAGCACCAGGGCCGAGGCCGCGCCGTCGGCCTCGGCGATCTCGACTTCCCAGACCGGCCCGATCAGCCGCCGGGCCAGCCCGAGCCAGGCGTCGACGAGCCGCTCGCGCCCCGCGCGTCGATCCGAGTCATCGGGTCGAATGAGACGAACGCTCGGATCTTGTAGGGACGGTCCTCGATCGCCGCGGCCGTCTCCGGGGAGGCCGTGCCCGGCCTGGACTCGGCATGGGGCGACTGCTGGCCGCGGGCTTGCGTCGCCAGCGCCGCCCCGACCAAGACGATCAACGCGATTCGGCGGGGAACCACGGCCCGACCTCCCACGACTCGATGCCTTGATAGAGCTGCGCCAGCTCGTCGGCGATGCCCTTGAGCCGCGAGCGCCAGGCGTAGTGGTCGACGACCTGCCAGAGCGGGAGCATCGGCAGCTCGTCGCGCGTCTCGCGGTCGATCTCGTTCAGGAGCGACTGCGCGGCGGTCGTTTCGGGCGCGCGATCGAGCTGGAGGAGGAGCTGGAGGATCCTCGGGCTCGCCAGCGAGGCGAGCGGGTCGGACGACGGAGGCGCGTCGTAGGCCGGGCAGATCGTGGGCCCGGCGTCAAAGGCCCCCTCGCCGGGGCGTGACGCACGATACGCCAGATCGAACCGGCCGCCGGACCGGAGGCTGCGCGTCGAGGGCCCGCTCGGCCGTCTCCTTCAGCGTCACCTCCAGGCCCACCGTGTTCCACGCCGCGGCGAGCTTCGGGCAGACGGCCCGGGCCGTGGCCGTCGGCGGGTGCTCGAGCGTGAGCCGGATGACCCCTCCCCCGAGCTCCTTCCGCGCCGCCGCCACCAGGGCATGCGCCAGCCACGGGTCGTACGGCAGTGGCGAGACGTCGGCGGCGTCCGCGTACGTGCCCTTCAGGAACGGGCCGTCGGCGATCGCATTGACGGCGTCCGACGGCCGCCGGAGCACGGTCTCCTCGAGCAGTGTCTTGCGATCGATCGCCAGCGACAGCGCGCGGCGAAGGTTCCGGTTCCGCAGCGCGTCGTTCCGCCCGTCGATCGCGATCCGGTGCAGGCTGGGCGTCGTGTATTTTCCGACCTTGATCCCATCGACCGCTCCAAGTTCGGCCAGCCGGTCCGGCGCGAGGTCCTCGAGCAGGGTGACGTCGCCGCGCACCAGGGCGGCGACAGCAGCGTTCGGCGAGTCGTAACGGACTTCGCGGACCCGGCGGACCTTCGGGACGTCCGGCGCCGTTGCGAAGTACTGCGCGGTGCCTCGGGGCGAGGGTTCCCAGCGGAACGGGCCGTCGCCGACGGGCCGGGGGGGCTTACCCACGGTCGAGACCCAGCCGTCCCCGCCGCCGTGCGCGGGACCGACGGGGACGAGCAGCCAGTGCTCGGGATGGAGGGCCGGCCGGGACAGGCGGAGCTCGACCGTCTCGTCGTCGGTCGTTTCGACGCGGTCCATCAGGTCGGCCCAGCGCGCCGAGTAGGCGGGCAGCGTCGGCACGGCGCGGTCGGCGAGCGAGCGGGCCACGTCGATCGCCGCGACCGGCCGCGACCCGTCGTTCCACATGAGGCCGGGACGCACCTTGATCCGCAGCCCGCGCGACAGGTCGAACGACTCGACGGCCGCGGCGAGCTGGTCGGTCAGCGAGCCGGCCAGCGCCTCCTCGGTCGTCGCCGCCAGGATCGGCCGGTACAGGAGCGGGGCCGTCCTGACCGACGCGGCCGAGCGGAGCCAGGGGCCGACCGGCTCGGGCACGTCGGCCACGGCCACGTCGAGCGTCGGGACCGCCGCGAACGCCTCGCGATAGGCCGGCTCCAGGCCGTCCAGCTTCGGCCAGATCGAGGCCGTCTCCAGCATCAGGTCGAGCCGCTCCGCTCCCTGGGCCACCTTCGCCCGGGCGAACACCTCGCGCGCCTTGCCCTCGTAGAGGTCGTGGGCCTGCTTGACGGCCGGGTTGTCCGGCGCGAGCGCCGCCAGCTCGGCGAGGACCTGGCGGCCCGTCGCGTAGGCGCCGACGTCGAACGCCTTCTTGATCCGCTGGAGGTGCGAGCTGGCGAGCTTGTCGCCCAGCCCCGGGTATCCGGGATTGCGTCGATAGAGCTCGCCGAGCAGGCGGAGCCCGTGCTGGCCATCCTTCTCGACGAGCGCCTGGCTCCCCTCCTCGAAGAGCAGGCGGTCGACGGCCTCGTCGAGCTTCGGCCACTTACCCTGCCGCGACTGGACCATGATCAGATATTCGAACGCCTTGTCGAACTTGCCGGCGCCCGCGAGCCGCTCGGCCTCCTCGATGAGCATGTCCTCGAAATAGACGACCGTCTTGATGTGCTCTCGCTTGACCTTGTAGTCGCGGACGTCCCCCTCGATCAGGTGGATCAGGAGCGGAGGCTCGTCCTCCTCGTCCGGCTGCTTTTCGCCTACGGTGGACTTCTGCCCGGGCATGCCGATGTTGCCGTTGTGCGGGAGCTGCGCCTTCTTGCGGACGGGCTTCTTGCCGGGGTCGTAGACGGGCAGCGGACGAGGGCTGAGCGGCTCGACCTCCCATTGCGTGTTGTCAATGAGCACGATCCGGTCGAACGGGGCGCGGGCGATGAGCTCCTTGGTCTTGGGTTTCGGTTCGGCGACCCGGGCGCGAGCGGCCGACGCGAGCCAGACGACGGCCGCGGCCGCGACGAGCGCGGCGACCGCCAGCGAGGTCGCGATCCGGGCGGCCGGGTTCGGTCGGATCATGGCGGGCTGCTCCCCGGGTTCGCCGGTGCCAATCGATCGTCCGCGACTGCGCGGATCGATCCCAGCCCCGACGGAATGAAGACGCGGCCACCCGAGACGACCGGCGGCCCCGCCGGCAGGACGTCCAGCGCGAACCGTTCAGTCGTGGCGCCATCGGCCAGGCTGCGCGACTCGAGCGCGCCGGATCGCGTGAGGAACAGCGCCGACCCGCCGCGGACCACCGGCGCATCGTTCGCGGCCGAGCGGAGCCGGCCCTGCCAGAGCTTCCGCCCGTCGCGCCGAACGCGAAGACGTTCCCGGCGGCGTCGGCGACGAACGCGTGCTCGGCCACGGCGACCGGGCCGAAGGCGCGGGGTGCCGGCAGGTCGAGCGTCGTGACCGGGCTGAGGTCTGCGCGGCCAGGGCCCGGACCTTGCCGTCGGCCGTCGCGACGACCACGGCGCCGCCGGTCGAGGCCGGCGCGGCGTCGAGCGGCTGGCCGAGCGCCGACTCGCCCGTTACCACGAGCCGGGGACGCGGCTTGTCCGACCGAGTCAGGCGGCGGACCCTGCCCTCGCGGTCGGCGAGCACGACCGCGTCGTCGGCGACGACCACGGGCGTCGTCCAGTGCGACGGGTTGTCCTTGTCGAACCGAGGCACGAACGGGTCGGCGGCCGACTGGCCGGTGGCCGGGTCGATCAGGTAAACCCGCCCGTCGGCACCCGGTACGAGCACGCCACCGGCCCACGCGATCGGCGCCGCGCCGAGGGGCGAGGGCAGGTCGATCGTCTCGACCTTGCCCCCGTCGCGCCGGGCGAGCATCTGGTCGCCGCTCGTCGACGGGACGAGCACCGCCGTGCCCCGGCAGTCGAGGCGGGCGACGCCGATAGCTGGGATGCGGAACACGCCCGCCTTGGGCAGCGGTTGTTCGACGAACCCGCCGCGCGCCAGTAGCTCCTTCGAGAGGACGAGGTCGTTCCCGTCGAAGCCCACTGTGACGAGAGACCCCTCGTCTCTGCCGGCCGCAGGGGCGACGGGCCAAGCCGAGCCCAGCGTCGTGCGCCACCGGACGGTGCCGTCCTGCGGATCGACGCCCCAGAGGGCCACGCCCGGGCCGTCGGCCGACTCCTGGGTGAAGACCGCGACCTTGCCCGCGGGCTGGACCGGGGCCAGGGCCGCGCCGATGGCGCCGAGGGTCCACACGCCCGCAACCTTGGCCGACTCGGTGTTCAGCTCGAATCGCGACGGGCGACCGCCGGCCAGCCAGAACTCGTGCTCCGACCGCGCCAGCCCGAAGGCCGGGCCCGACGCCTCGTTCTCGGCGGCGATCGAGGCGATCGGCTTGAGAGGCTCCTCGGACTCGTAGAGCCCGATCGAGTAGGCCCTCACCTCGCCCCGGTCGCTCGCCGACCAGACGACCGAGCCGGTCGTCGACGGCGTGTCCCAGGTCCACCCGGCGACGGGCATCGTCTGGCGAAGCTTCAGCCCGCCGCCCGACTCGTCCAGGATGTAGACGCGCCATCGGCCCTCGCCCAGCGTCATGTTCTCGACGACGACAAGGAAGCGTCCGAACCGGGCGGGCGTGCAGGCGACCGACCCCGGCTCGTGCGCGAGGTACTCGACCGCCTGGCACGAGAGCGGCTCGCGGCCGAGGACGAAGAGGCAGTCCTCGTCACCCAGGACGTAGAGCCGTTCGCCGGACTCGTCGATTACCGGCGACCGCGCGATCTTGCGGCCCAGGTTGAGCGTGCCGCGGATGGCGCCGTTGGTCAGGTCGATGGCGATGACCTTGCCCGAGGGCGCCGGCTGGTAGACCTGATTGCCCAGCACGAGCGGCGCGGAGTCGACGCGCTCGCCGAGCTCCTGGCGCCAGACGAGCTTGCCGGTCCGGCCGTCGAGCCGCATGAGCTCGTCATGCCGCGCGTCGACGACGAGGATCGCCGGCTCGCCCCCCGCGATTGCGACGGGCGGGAACGGCGACGCCATGCCCGACGGGCACCTGCCAGAGCGGCGCGCCGGTCGCGGCGTCGACGCCGAAGAGCAGCCCGTCGGCCATGGCGTAGACGAGCGGCCCGGCCGTCGCCTTTCGGGCGGGATCGAGCCGCAGCACCAGCGTCGTCGGGGGGCCGAGGGGGTCCCGATGCGGCTCGGTCTCCCCGGGCCGGCCCGACGGGTCGAACGTCGCGGCCTGGCGGATCAGCTCGTTCGCCTTCACGAGCCGCGCGATCAGCTCGCGGTCCGAGGCCATGTCTGCGTAGGTGCCGACGAGGGCATCACGGCCCTCGAAGGCCCTGGCGGCCGAGCCGGCCGCGAGCGCGGCGTCGATCGCCGCGAGGGCTCTGGTCCGGGTTTGCGTGCGCCGAATCGCCTCGCGCGCCTGGTCGAGCTTGGGCAGCGCCCGCGAACGGTTCAGGAGCGCGTCGGCCGCCTTGCCCGCGACCTGCCGCTCGAACGCCAGCGCCGCCTCGGCCTGCTTCAGCACCTCGGGGTCGGCCGCGCCCGGGCGCGTTCGGCCAGGCCCTCGACGGCCTTGACCATCTGCTCGGCCAGCTCGGTCGAGGCGTCGCGGTACTCGGGCAGCGTCCCGACCTCGTCGACCATCTCCCGCGCCGCCTTCACGGCGTTCTCCCACGAGGCGCCCGAGCTGGATGTGTACTGCCGCACGTTCGCGAGGGCGCGGAACACGCGGGCCTTGTTCGCGCGCGGGTCCGAGGCGTTGCCGGAGAGGAAGTCGTCGAGCTGATGGATCGCGTTGCGGTAGTCGCCGCTGTCGAGACTCTCGAACGCGAGATTGTACTGCCGCTCGGCCGTGACCTTGGCGATGATCTTCCAGAGCGAGACGCTCAGCGCGACGATCACGAAGAGCGCGACGCCGAGTCCGAGTACGATCGGCGAGCTTAGTACTCGCTCCTGACCGGGCGCGTCGGAACCGAGCCCGAACCGAGTCCTGAGTCGGCCCCAGAAGCCGCCGCCAGCCGGGGCTGGCTCCTCGACGCTCGGCTCGGCCTCCTTCAGTGCGGCCTTCCAATCGCGATTCCGCTTCAGCGGCTCGGGCCGGGCCGGGACCTCGAGCACGCGAGAGATGGCCGGCGACTCGAAGACCGCTGGCCCGACCGATCTCGATCCCGACGAGGGCGCGCCGAAGGCCGCCGGGGCCGGCCGGATCGTCGTCTTCTCATCCGCCGGAGCGGCCGCCGCTCCCTCCTCGGTCGTGATCACAAAGATCCTGCAGAGGCCAACGCGGATCTCGTCCCCCTGGTAGACGGTCGACGACTTCACCCGCTTGCCGTTGACCTCGACCGCGTCGACCTCGGCCACGGTATCGACCTTGTACCGCCGCTTCGACCAGCGGATCCGCGCGTGGATCGCCGCGACGTCCTTCCCCTCGGCGACGATGGCGCATGCCGGCCCCGACCCGATCAGGACGGTATCGTCGCGCGCGATCGTCACGCGGCGGACGTGGCCTCGGCCGTCGTGGACCTCGAGGATCGCCATGCGTCGAACGGGGCTCCGATGGGTGGCGACGCGAACCGGCGAGCGCCGGCGAACAGGTGCTAACGAAGTGTTTCCTGCGAGACGACCTCGAAGTCGTAGCCCTCGCCGCCCGGGACGATCCGGAACTGGGTCCGGCGGATTTCGCCCGGCTGCCGGCCCTTGTACTGGACCTCGAGCTGGGAGAGGCGCTGCTCGACGTTGGGCGGGTAGAACTGGAGGATGACGCCCTCGCCGACCTCGATGCCGGCCTTGCGCAACAGCGCGATGTCGGATCCCTTCCGACCCGACCCCCGCCAGATGAAGTACAGCCGGTTGTCGCCGATGCCCGTGCCGACGCGCGTGGCCGGCCGGTCGGACGAGAATTGCGAGACGTACACGATCGACTTGCCCTGGATCACCCCCAGCTCGATCCGCAGGGAGTCGAGCTGGCGGGCGTATTCCTCGGCGGTCTGCCCCGGGTTGGCGAGGATCGTCCAGCGGTCCTCCTTGCGGACCCCGCCGTCGCCCGGGCCGAAGCCGTAGCCGACCGCACCGTTGCCGATCTTCGAGGCGCGTTTGCCGGTTGCGACCTTTCCGCCGGTCGGCATCACGGCGCCGACGTCGACCTCGGCGAGGCTCTGGCCGGCCTCGGCGACCGTGTCGAGCATCGCGGCGGGGGTCTCCTGGAGCGAGGCCTCCTCGAACTCGGGGGCCTCCTCCTCATTGTTCGAGGCCCGGTCGGACGCCGCGCCCCCGGGCACCTGCACCGACTCGATGCCGCCGACCTGGCCCTCCGGGCTTCCGCCGCCGCCGCCCGAGACGTCGACGATCTCCAGCGGTGCCGTCACCCGCCGCTGATAGGCCTGGTTCGTGAGGTAGATCACCGTCAGCAGGCCGAAGATCAGGCCCGCGCCGAGGACCACGGCCAGGAGCAGCGAGCTGACGCGGTCGAAGTCCGACTCGCCCCGGACCAGCGGGTCGGGGCGCGCCGCGTCCTGGATCGCGGCTGGGGAGGCGGTCGCCACGCTCATGGCGTCTTGCCCCCCACCGGCGCCGATGAGTCAACGCGGAGCGGGCGGACCTCGTCGTACCAGGCCTTCCACGCCTTCGCCGCCTGCTCTCGCTGGGCAAGGGGAGCGCCGTCCGGAGGCCCGAAGCCGTCGATCTTGCGGCTCAGGAGCTGGAGGCCGCGACGGACCTCGCGGACGACCATCTCGTCATTGTCCTTGAGCGCGTCGGCCAGCACCGGGACCATCGCGAGGTCGGCGGTGCGGGCCAGGGCCCACGCGGCGACGCGACGGACGCCCGGGTCGGCGTCCGTCAGCAGCTTCCGGAACCGATCCTTGTACCGCGCCAGCGCCGCCGGGCCCGACTGCTCGTACTTCGCCAGGAGCCCGGCCAGGGCCGAGTCGGCGTTCTCGGAGCGCGGGTCCTCGAGCGCCGAGAGCATGCCCTCGACGGCCCCGTCCATCGGCCGCGCCACGAGTCGGCCGCCGGCCTCGGAGATCGAGGACAGGTCGCGCGGGAGTCCCTTGCCGCCGAACAATTCGCCGGCGCCGAGCTTGCGGACCGTGATCCGCTCGAGCGTCTTCGTCGTGGCCTTGGTCAGGAAGAGCACGCCCCAGGCCGTGTTGGGCACGTCGCCATGGCTGGCGTTCCAGCTCCCGGCGGCCGTCTGCGAGCTGTTGAGGTACTGGGCTCCGAGACCGTACCAGTCAACGCGGCCGAGGCTGTCGCGCCCGGCCAGGGCGCCGACGCGCTCGATGCCGTAAAGGGCGTAGTAGGGCGAGTTACCCGTGATCGTCCGGTTCTCCCCCAGCGTGAAGTTCCTCGAGAGCCAATCCAGGCCCGCACGGACCGAGCCGACGATGCGGGCGTCGGACGTCTCAATCTTGTACCGGGTCCTCTGCTCCTCGTTCAGGACGGGGACAAGATACGGATTCTGCTCCGCGACCAGCCGTTTATACGCGGCGAGCTGGCGACGGCAGATCAGCAGGCTGCCCGCGCCGGCGGCGGTCATCGACATCGTGTCAACCCCGCCGCCCTCGCCGCGGATGGTAGGTCCAGCCGCCGCCCGGACTCTGGACCGATATGTAAAATGCCGCCGCGTTGTCCCAGACGCTTGGGCTGACGCGGATGCCGACGTTCTCGGCCTCCCAGAGGCCGAGGACCGCGTACTGCGAGATCGAGCAATCGCCGCTCGACCGGCCGTCGTAATCCCAGCAGCCGTTCGGCCTTTGCTTCGACGCCAGGTGGGCCGCGGCGGCCTCGATCATCGACCTCCGGCCGACGGGGTCGTAGTTCGCCAGGGCCAGGATGATGACGCCGGCCTCGTAGACGTCGACGCCGCCGTGGCGCTCCGGGGTGTAGACGCCGCCGCTGGTGAACCGGGACTCGATGGTGCGGATCGCGGTGACCAGGGCGGGGTCGTCCTTGGGGACCTCGGCCTTCACCATCGCCAGGGCCGCCAGCGCGTTCTCCCCGACGCCGGCCGCCGGCCCGACGTGCCCGCGGAGATACGCGATCGCCCGCGTCCACGGCCGGCAACTGCTGGCGCGCACGCCGCCCGTGAGGGTCAGGCAGCCGAGCGATACCACGAGCCAGGGCCGGATTCCGCGCATCCCCGACGTCTCCCGGGGCCGGGTGACCATTGCATCAATCCATTCTACGGCACGAGGAGGGCGAAGTGGAGACACTTCCGGGGCGGGATCAACCGCGGGTCCCGGACTTCACCAGCGGCCGGACTTCGATCGTGCGGAAGAAGATCTCCGCCCCCTCCGACTGGAAGAGGATCTTCCCCTCGGTCAGGCTCGACTTCGTGCCGACGTTGACGACGTGGCCGTTGACGATGTTGGTGATCGAGTCGCCGTCGCAGATCACTTCCATCCGGTTCCACTCGCCGGGCGGCTTCTCGACGCCCTGGCGGTCGCGGAAGCCGAGCACGTCCTTCCACTCCGGGTCGCGGCCCCACCAGTTGTATCGGCCCGAGTCGCGGGTGACGGGGTTGCCTCCCTTCTCGTAGTAGAGCTGCCGATCCGGCCCGACGCGCGTCTCGCAGGTCAGGCTCGGGCTGTGACGCGCCGCCGACCAGGATGAAGTCGCCGCAGCCGCCCTCGATGATCTGGCACTCGATCGACTCCATCCACCCCGAACCGGCGGCGCCGTCGGGCCCGACGCAGTGGAGCAGGATGCCCGAGTCGCGGCTCTTCGCCTCCCGAGGAGGCCAGGTCTTGTCGCCCCACTTCCATTCGGCGACGAGGTGGTAATTGCCGAAGTTGCCACATGTGACCAGACCGCCCAGCTCCTGGCCGGAGATCCGGATCATCCCGTCGTCGACGGTGACGATCCGACTCCGGTCGTCGTAGCCGTGGTCGCGGGTGTAGACGTAGAAGCCGGTAAGATCCTTCCCGTTGAAGGCGAGCACGGGCTTGCCCGTTTCGATCGCGGGCACGCTCACGAGCGAAGCCGGGCGGTCGCGGCGGCTCGTCGGGCTTCGTGCTCGCGGCGGGGGCCAGCAGAAGGGCGAGCGCCGTCCATCGGGCCGAGTGACGCATCGGCCGGGCTCCTCAGGCGTGCGAGCGATGGACCTGGGCGCCGTTGGTCCGGCAGATCTTCTCGACGCGATGGAGCGTCGCCTCGTCGGGGCACGGGATCGCCAGGACCATTCCTTGCCCCCCCTCGATCTGCTCGGGCGGTGTGACGCCGAGCTGGTCGCTCGGTACGCCCAGCGCCGATCAGAAGCTGGATGACCGAGTTGCCGTGCGCCGCGTTGAAGAAGAAGGCGAGCACGCGGCTCGCGGCCGGGGCGTCGTGGACGGCGCCGGGTCGGACCTGGGGCAGTTCCATGGATCGGCTCGGGACTCAGGGGAATGGATCGGTGACCCGGCGGACGGGCGTCGCCCGAACGAGTGTGCCGCGGCCTCGGCCGGTAAGCAAGGCTCCTCCCGACTTTCGGCCCGACTCGGCTTGTGCGGCCGGGGCCGAAGCGTTAGGAAGGGCGATCCCGACTCCCATCGACGATCGACACCACGGAAGGGCCCGCGCGCATGGATCGCCGTCCCGAGTCGTCCCCTTGCGACATGACCATCCGCCGCGGCGTCCGCGTCCGGCGGGACGTGAGGTTCGACGTCGCGACCGACGCCGAGCCGCGCGACCCGATCAGCCGCGAGCTCTCGCTGGGCGTGTTCCCGCCGCTCTGCAGGTCGGCGTTCGAGCTCATGGACGTGCTGACGCCCGAAGGCGGCCGGGTGCTCGACCTCGGCGCCCACATCGGCACGTTCTCGCTGGCCGCGGCGGCCTCGGGTCGGTGTGTCGTGGCCGTCGAGCCGGCGCCGGGAAATGTCGCCCTGCTGCATGTCAGCCGCGTCGCGAACCCGTCGGCCTCGCTCAAGGTGGTCACGGCCGCCATCGCCGATCATGCGGGCGAGGTGGGCTTCCTGCCGGCCGGGCCGTTCGGCCATGTCGTCCGCGGCCCTCGTCCCGAGGGCAGCCTGAACGTGCCGGCCATCCCGGGCGACGACCTGCTCGACGTGCTCGGCTGGGACCGCGTCGACTTCCTCAAGATGGACGTCGAGGGCTCCGAAGTCGCCGCCCTCATCGGGATGGCCGGCCTGCTACGCCGGGCGGACGCCCCGCCGATCCTGGTCGAATCGAACGGCCACACGCTCGAATTCCTCGGCGAGACCCCGCGCAGCCTCAAGGCGGCCCTCGAGGCCTACGGCTACCGTGTCTACCTGGTCGACCGGCCCCGGCTGGTCCCGGTGGCCGTCGGCGAGTTGCAACCGACGAACGTCGTCGACTACCTGGCCGTCAAGCGGACTCCGATCCCGCCCGAGGGCTGGCGGATCGACGCCCCGATGTCGGCCGGCGAGCGGGTCCGCCGCGTCCGCGCCTCGTTCCGATCGGCCATCGACCACGACCGCCGCTACATCGCCCGTGCCCTCGATGGCGCCCCGGGCTGGCTGGCGGATCGGGGCCTGCCCGCGAAGCCTCCTGCCTGGTACGCTCACTGGCGTCGTTGAGAGAGCGTCCGGGAGCCGCCGCCGTGTGGAACGCCGTCGTCGTGATCGCCATGGTGGCGGCCGACCCCCTCCAACCGCTCGGCCGCCTCTCGGATCCGACGATCCGCGAGACGTCGGGGATCGTGAAGAGCCGCAAGCACGCGGACGTCTTCTGGATCCTCAGCGACTCCGGCAATCCCCCGGCGATCCATGCCATCCGCCGCGACGGCCGGGTGCTCGCCTCCTATCGGGTCGCCGCCCCGAACGTCGACTGGGAGGACATCGCCACCGACGACGCCGGCCATCTCTACCTCGGCGAGATCGGCAACAACGGCGGCCTGCTGCCGCTTCCGCGCGATCTACCGCGTCGACGAGCCCGATCCCTCGGTCCCGGTCCGGGGCGAACTCCCGATCGACGCTGGCGACCTACTACCGGTTCCCCACGAAGTCCGAGCGGTTCGACGCCGAATCGCTCTTCGTCATCGGCAAGGACGCTTTCCTGATCGCGAAGCGGTTCGACGGCCGCGACCCGGACGTCCTCACGGTCCCGCTCGACCCTCCGTCGCCCCTGCTCCGGCCCGCGCTGCCGCGGCGCGTCGGATCGCTTCCCGGCTTCGCCGAGCCGGCCACCGGCGCCTCGCTCTCGCCCGATGCCGGTCGCCTGGCCGTCGTCTCGACGAGTGTCGTCCGCGTCTACGACCGCGCCCCGGCGGGCGGCTTGACGCTCCGCGCGACAGTCCGCTACAAGGAACGGGACATCGAGGCGATCGCCTGGGACGGGACCGACCTGATCCTCGCGACCGAGTCCGGCGCGCTCTACCGACTCGCCGCCGCGACCTGGATGGAGTGAGCCGAGCCCCGCCGCTCCCCGGACCGGACTTGTCCCGCATCAATTCGAGCGACATCGTGATCGTCGGCGGCGGGGTCATCGGCCTCTCGATCGCCTATGCACTCTCGAACGAAGGCGTCCGGTCGACCGTCATCGACGCGGACGAGATCGGTCGCGCAGCCTCGTGGGCAGGCGCGGGGCTGATTCCGCCGTTCACGAGGCGGCTCGACCACGGGCCGATGATCGCCCTGCGATCGGCCGGCGCCGTGCTCCATCGCGAATGGGCGGCCGCGCTCCGCGAGGAGACGGGGATGGACAACGGCTATCGCGTGACCGGCGGCGTCGACGTCGCCGCGACCGAGGCCGACCAGGCCGACCTGCGCACGGCCGCGGGGCGATGGCGGGTGGAGGGCATCGCCTTCGAACGGCTCGCGCCCGGGGACTTCGCCCGGGTCGAGCCGGCGCTGAACCCGTCGCTCCTCGGCGGCTATTTCCTCCCCGACCGCGCCCAGATCCGCAACCCGCGACACCTGAAGGCGCTCAAGGCGGCCCTGGAGCTTCGGGGCGTGACCCTCCTGCCCCACCACCCCCTGATCGGCCTGGAACGGGTCGGCGGTCGCATCGAGGGCGTGACGACGGACAGCGGCGTCATCGGCTGCGGTCAGGTCGTCGTCGCGGCCGGGGCATGGTCGGGGCCGGTCCTCGTCGGCTTCCGGGCCCGCATCCCGACGCCGCCCCTCAAAGGGCAGATCGTCATGGTCCGCGGCGAGCGCCCCTGCTCGGCCGGATCGTCGAGCACGGCAAGAATTACCTCGTCCCTCGCGACGACGGACGCATCCTCATCGGCGCGAGCGAGGAGGACCGGGGATATGACACGACCGCCCGACGCCCGAGGTCGTCCGCGAGCTCCTCGACGAGGCGATCTCGCTCTGCCCGGCGCTGGCCGGGGCCCGGGTCGAGCGGACCTGGGCCGGACTCCGTCCCGGCAGCATCGACACGAGGCCCTACATCGGCCGGCTGCCCCGGTGGGACAACGTCGTCATCGCCACCGGGCACAAGCGCGCCGGGCTCCAGCTCGCCCCGTCGACGGCCGAGGTCGTCGCCGACCTGCTGCTCGGTCGAACACCGCGGATCGACCTGGCACCGTTCGCGCCGGATCGACGCGCCGATCCCGCGGACGACCCCGCCTTCCGCTCATGACGTCGTCGGCACGACGAGGACCTTGCCGGCGGCCTCAAGCCCCAGCGCGATCGCTCGCTCTCCGATCCGGAGCGTCATCGCCCCCGCCTCGGCGCGGTTCTCGGCGACCTCGCCGCGGGCCCCCAGGTCGAGGCCCGACTCGGTCAGGTAGCGGAGGAACGCCGGGTCCTGGTCGACGACCCGGACGACGCGGAACCGCTGCCCGCGCGGCTGACCGGCGAGCGGCTTGCCCTCGGGCTCGGCGAGCGAGCCGTCCGCCCGGGGGATCGGGTCGCCGTGGGGGTCGACCGACGGGAAGCCGAGGTAGGCATCGATCCGATCGACGAGCCGGTCGGAGACGGCGTGCTCGATGTGCTCGGCCTCCTCGTGGACCTCGTCCCACGGCATGGCGAGCGTCTGCACGAGGAAGAGCTCGACGAGCCGGTGGCGGCGGAGCACCTTCAGCGCCAGCCGCTCGCCCGCCTGCGTGAGCTCGGCCCCCTCGTAGGGCGTGTAGGTCGCGAGGTCGGCCTCCGAGAGCGTCTTGAGCATGCCCGTGACCGTCCCGGGCGAGACGCCCAGGCCCTGCGCCACCTCGCCCGTGCCGACGGCCTGGCCCGACGGCTTGCGGGCCCCGATCAGGTAGATCGTCTTGACGTAGTTCTCGACCGTGAGGCTCGGCACGGTTGTTCCCCGCGAGGCGGTTCCGAGTCGGGAGGGGCCGTCATCCTACGCCAGGGCGAGGGTCCGGAAACGGTCATCACATGCGGGAGCGGTGCGACGGACCTCCGGGCTCTCGGGTCCCTCCCGGCCCAGGTGCCTGCGCCGAGCGAACCCGAGCGTGCAAGAAATGTGCGGCTTTGTCCGGAACTGTTCACCGGGCGGCCCGGAAAACTCGGCGCAGACCCTTCAATCGGACGGACGGTCATCGGCGTCGCCGGAATCATCCTCCCCTTCCAGAGCCGGATCGGCGCGGTCCGCTCGTTGACCCGAAGCCAGACCGCCTTGAGGTAGGCCCCTTCCAGCGCCTCGAGCCCGACCGGGTGGTCCGGGGCCGCGCCCGTGACGCCGAGCACCTGGACCGACCGCCCCGCCTTCCTCGCCGCGGCGCGGAGCAGGATCAGGAACTCCTCGGCCGAGAGCAGCCCCGAGCACGAGCACGTCAGCAAGAGCCCGCCCGGCTCGACGACGCCCAGCGCCAGCACGTTCAGGTCGAAATACTTCCGCTTGCCCGAGGCGATGTCGAGCCGCCCGGGGATCAGCTTGGGCGGGTCGAGCACGACGGCCCCGAACTCTCGACCGTTGACGCCCATCTGGCGGAGATAGCCGAAGGCGTCGGCGTGGACGAGCGTCGGCCGGACGTCGTTCAGGTTCGCGTTGTCGCGGGCCAGGGCGATCGCCTTCTCGTCGAGGTCGACGCACGTCACCTCGCGCGCCCCGCCCCGCTTCAAGGCGTTGATGCCGAAGCCGCCGGTATAGCGAGCAGACGTCGAGCACCGACCGTCCCGACGTGAACGAAACCAGTCGCCCGCGATTGTCGCGCTGGTCGCAGAAGAAGCCGGTCTTGTGCGAGCCCTCGAACTGGACGCGGAACCGGACGCCGTTCTCCTCGATCGTGACCCGCGGCGGCAGCTTCGGGCTGACGACGGGGCGGCCGGGGAAGTCCTCGGCCAGGGCGATCCGCTCGTCGACTCCGACGCGGAAGTGCTTCGTTCCGAGCCGCTCGCGCGAGGATCGCCAGGATCGGCCCGATCCGCTGGTAGATCCCCAGGCTGAAGACCTCGACGGAGAGCACGTCGTCGAAGCGGTCGACGATCAGGCCGGTCAGGCCGTCGGCCTCGGCGTGGATGACGCGATAGGCGTTCGGTCTCGCGCGTCGAGCCCGAGCATGTCGCGGCGGAGGCCGATCGCCCGGTCGATCCGGTCGCGCCAGAAGGCCTCGCCGGGCGGCTCGTGCCCGCGGGAGAGCATCCGGACGTTGATCTGCGACCGGGCGTTCCAGAGGCCGAAACCGAGCGGGATGCCGTCGCGGTCGACCACGCGGACGAGGTCGCCGTCGCGGGGCCGGAGGCGGCCGGCCGGGCCGATCGTCATCTTCCGGTAGACGAACGGGTGCTGTCCCGAGGCGCGAATCGCGACGACCGGCAGGTCGGCTTCGGGCTCGAGCGGACGGTCGGGGATCTCGGCGGGGGCCGGCGTGTCGGGCCTGGGGCGGGCGATGCGGGGCATGGGTCGCTCGTCAGAATTCGTCGTCCGCGTCGTCGTCGCCGAGGTCGAGGGCGCCCGGCTCGTTCCGGGCGATCCGCCTGAGCCGCACGAGCAGGGCCGTGGCGTAGCGCTGGACGGCGAGCTGCTTCGTCAGGACCGCCTCGTCGGCCGCCTCGAGCGGGATCTCGGAGAGCATCCGATGGCACTGGGCGAGGCTCTGCCAGCCTTGCGCGAGGATCCGGGTCGCCGCCGGTCCCTCGACCGCCGACTCGCGGCCCATGCGGATCGCCTGTCGGGCCTTCTTGAGGCCGGCCTGGGCTTGCTGGAGGTTGCGGAGGGCGGTGGCGGGGCTCATGGTGGGCATTCGGTTGGCTTCGCGGCGACGGAATCGAGGACGACTGCTGCTCTCACTATAAGCGAACGCGCAATGGCCCGTCCAATCGCTCGTCGGGCGGCCGTCGCACGGCGAAGTCAGCTCGGTCTTGCCAGCGCGTCGGCCGTTTCCTTACCAGGAACGACCGGGACGATTTCGAACTCGACGAGATCGCTCCAGTTTGAGACCCATTGCTGGAGGAGAGTGATGTCGTCGCACTCCATCAGCTGGAAACACCGGCCGAGGCTCGCCTCGACCCAACTGTTCACGAACCCAACACCTTCGGGCACCTGACGTCCCTTCTCCCGGAACCGCCGGTAGACCGACGCCGCGTCCTGGTTCCTGAACCGCTCGATCACCATGAAGAGCATCGACCGGTCCTCTCTTGGGGGAATGCCCGCAACCGGCACTCGCAATCGGCGTCGTCACGACCCAGAAACGTCGTCGAGCTCCGTCGCCCGGACTTCGCCCAGGGGACACCCTGCGTCCAGATAGTTCTGGAGCAGGATCTGCGCCGCCAGCATGTCCCGGCGCTCCTTGCGGCCCTGTCGCTTGATCCCCGCGGCGAGCAGCCGCTCCTCGGCCTCGACGGTGCTGAACCGCTCGTCGTGGAACACCACCGGCAGGGCGGTTTCCTGAGCGAGCCAGCCGCCCCAGGCGCGGGCCTGCCTGGCCGACGTGCCCTCCTGGCCGCTCGTGTGGACGGGCAGGCCGATGACGATCAGGTCGACGTCATGCTCGGCGATCAGGGCCCGGTAGTGGCTCGCGTCCTGGGCCAGGTCCTTCCGCTCGTACACTTCCAGCGGCGTCGCGATCTTCCGTCGGGGGTCGCTGACGGCCGCGCCGACACGGCGGGTGCCAAAGTCGATGCCGAGGACCCGCGTCTGTCCGGTGCCCATCACTCAGAGCGTCCCGCCGAAGCCCGCCTTGTCTAGGCCCTCGACGAGCCCCTTGAGCCGGTCGAGCTGGTCCTTCCGAGCGACGAGGGTCGCCCCGCCCGACTGGACGATTACCAGGTCGTCGACGCCGAGGGTGGCGATCAGCCCGCCGTCGTCCGAGACGATGATGCTGTTGGTCGTGCCGACGGCGTGGACCGGCCCCCGCACCGTGTTCCCGTGGGCGTCGGGCTCGACGAGCGACGTCAAGGCCCGCCAGTCGCCAACGTCGTTCCAGTCGTAGACGACCTCGAGGACGCGGACGTTGCTCGCCTTCTCCATGACGGCCTTGTCGATCGGCACCTTCTCCATCGCCGGATACTCGCGGGCGATGACGTCGGGCTCCTCGGGCGTGCCGAGGGCCTTTCCGACTCGCTCGAGGGCGGCGTAAAGGTTCGGTCGATGCAACTTCAAGGCGTCGAGGATCGCCCGCGCCCGCCAGAGGAAGATCCCCGAATTCCAGGCGAATCGCCCGTCGGCGAGGAACCGCTCGGCCGTCTCGCGGTCCGGCTTCTCGCGGAACTGGGCGACCTTATGGACGGCGACGCCTCCGCGACTGCCCAGCGACTCCCCGCGCTCGATGTAGCCGTACCCGGTCTCAGCCCGCGTCGGCTTGATGCCGAAGGTGACGAACGCGGTCGGATCGTCGTCGATGACCTCGACGGCGGCCTCGACGGTGGCGAGGAATCGTTCGGCCGGCTGGATGACGTGGTCCGCCGGCATGACGATCATGGTGCCTTCCGGATCGGCCTTCGCCACGACGAGCGCCGCCAGGCCGACGCAGGCGGCCGTGTCCCTCGGACAAGGCTCGGCCACGACGTTCCTGGTGGGCAGGTCCGGCAGTTGCGCACGCGTCGCCGCGGCCTGGTCGGCCCCGGTGATGATGTAGGTCCGCTCGGCCGGCACGAGCGGCTCGATCCGAGCGACGGTCTGCTGGAGCATCGTCGCGTCGCCGTGGAGGCGGAGCAGTTGCTTGGGCCGATTCCGCCGGCTCTTGGGCCAGAACCGCGTGCCGGAGCCGCCGGCCATGACGATCGCGTGGAGCATCTTCCGCTCGCCTCCAGGTTCCTATCCGGATGCCCGGCCATGCGTCAGCGCAGATAGAGAGGTTCGTCGACGACCTGTCCCGCGGGTACCTTTCCCTTCAATTCCCCGGCATCGAGCGCCAACAGAGGGCTGATCTCGATCCCGAACGGCACCGACCCGTCCGACCGCCGCGACACCTTCGCCCCGGCCGATTCGAGCCAGTCCGCGAAATTGTCGCTCATCCGCTGCCGGACCGTCGCCGGCGAGTCCGGCCCCGTCGCGTTCTTGAGCGGCTCGAACTCCTGGGCCCGGTCGGTCTCCACGAGCGTCCAGCGCTCGGCCAGGGGGAGGGCGTCGAAGATGAACTGCTCGAACTTCATGGCGTTTGGCGACTCGGGCCTGATGATCTGCCCATCATCGCCGACGAAGGGCACCTTCTTGGTCGCGCGGTGGAACGGCAGGCGGATCTCGCCGGAGGCCAGTCGCTCGATGAAGCCGAGCTCGAAGAGATGGATCGCGATCGAGCCGGCCCAGAGCTGGAGCCGGCCGTCGGGCTCGCGGCGCTCGGCGAGCTCGGCGGGTAGGTCGGAATACTCGATGACCTGCGGCGTGCCGTCGACCGTGACGACCACTCCGACCTTCTCGTCGGGGGCGAGCTTCTCGATGACCTTGAATGACATCTCGGCGCCGGCCTGGGCGTGCAGGCCGAGGAAGGCCGGGTCGGCAATCTGGACGAGCGGGTTGTCGACCTGGAAGTAGAACAGCGTCTTGATCCCCGCGGACGCCATCTCTTCCAGGCAGCTCGGTCCGCCGCCAGGCCCCTTCGCGGCGAGGGCGGCAATCGTGCCGCCGTGGCCGTCGGGGCTGAGCGCGACCTCCCCTTTTGAGGCCAGCAGCACCTTCCCCGACTCGCGGTCGACGGCCGGCATCTGCCCCTGGACGAAGAGCCGCAAGTGCTTCAGGCCGAAGCGGTCGTGCTCGTCGAAGAACCGGGCCGTCGCCTCGTGGTTCTCGGGGCTGGTCATCACGTAGAGGGGTAGCGGACGACCGTAGCGACGGCCGAGGGCGACGATCTTCTCGGCGTGGATCTGGAACAGGCTCGCGCCCGAGACCGGGCCGATCGGGAACGTGCCCTTCGGCCCGTCGAAGCCGAGCCGGGTGCCCGACCCGCCCGCGACGAGCACGACGGCGACCTCGCCGCGCCGCAGCGCCTCCTCGCCGACCTCGGCCACCTGGCGACGGGCCGCGCGCTCGCCGTCGGTCTGGGGGAGCCGGAAGACGTCGACCGGCCCGACCTCGCCCGGCGACGAGCGATCGGCCAGCTCGCCGCGGACGAGCGTGCGGACGAGGTGGTCGAGGCGGTCGAAGTCGATCGAATCGACCTCCGAGACCAGCCGCCTGCGGGCGTCGTCGTCGAGGTCGCCCCACCAGCGGAGCAGGCCTTCCTGGCCGTGCCGCGAGAGCCGCGCGACGAGGTTCGGGTCGGGTTCCATGGCGGGGGGCCGGAGCCTCACTCGGGGGTCAAAAATCGAGGGAGAGGCCATCGTAGGCCAGATGGACTCCGCTCGGCAAGCCGGCCTCGACGGTCGCGTGCTCGAAGACGTGCGAGAGATGCGTCAGGTACGCGACGCGCGGGCGGAGCCGGTCGATCGCGGCCAGGGCCTCGTCGAGCGTGAAATGGGTCGGATGCTGCTCGTACCGGAGGGCGTCGAGGATCAGGCAGTCCAGGCCCTCGAGCAGCGGCCACGACTCGTCGGGGATGCTCTTGACGTCGGTGCAGTAGGCCAGGTCGCCGATCCGGAAGCCGACGACGTCGAACCGGCCGTGCTCGAGCCGGAGCGGCACGATCGACTGTCCCAGGACCCGGAACTCGCGGCCGGGCTCGATCCTCATGAACTGGATCTGCGGGACGCCGCCGCTCGGGATGCGGCCGGCGTGTTCGCTGAAGGCGTAGGAGAAGATCGTGCGGATCGAGGCCTCGACGTGCGCCTCGCAGTAGATCGGCACCGGCCCGCCCAGGGCTTTGGGGAAGAGCCGGGCGTCGTCGAGGCCGAACAGGTGGTCGGCGTGAGCGTGGGTGAAGGCGATCGCGTGGACGAACCCGACCCGCTCGCGGAGGAGCTGGAGCCGCAGCTCGGGCGTCGTGTCGATCAGGAGCCGGCCCTGGGGCAGGTCGAGCAGGACGCTCGGGCGGGTCCGGCTGTTCCTGGGGTCGTCCGAGGTGCAGACCGGGCAGTCGCAGCCGAGGACCGGGACGCCCGTCGAGGTGCCCGTGCCGAGGAACGTCAACCGTCGCGCGAGGCCCGACCGTTGGAAGGGCTCAGCCGTCATGACCAGAAGCCTCGAAGATCCGATCCCCCCGGGACGCTCGCCGCCATTGTACGGATTCTGACCGGCCCATGCGACGCTGGCCGGACTGGCCTGGGTGTACGTCTCGATTGCTGGGCGCGGCGCCAGCCCTCGGTCCGCCGCCCGGCGGGGGCTCGGTCAGCAACGACCAGAAATTACCGACCGAAGCCAATTTTCCGCAAACCCTTTATAGATAAAGATTTATATTCAGCTTTTTCGGCCCTAGATTCGGCGGAGGCGGCCTCGTCGGCCTTGTCGATGGCGAGCGGAACGACGGATCTTCTCCCCAACCCCCCGGCTCGGGCGCTGCACCCGATTGCCTTCGGTCGGCGCGCTACCGCGTTCGGTCGCCGGTCCGGACAGCGAAACCTGGGCCGGCTCCTGTCCAATAGATCATGGGGAAAGTCCGCGGCCGTCCGCGTCGCCTTGACCATTTCCCCTCAAAGGTTCTAAGATTCTCGTTGCGACCGAGTTAGAGCGCGAGTCACGACCCTCCGGAACGGGGCCAGACGGTAATGGAACTGCTGACCGAGCTTTGGGATAAGACGACCGACGCCCTCAATGCCATGACGGAAGGCGTGTCGAACGGCCTGATCCGGCTCTTCGGCAACTCGAACGAGCGGCAGATCCGGCGGATGCGCCCGATCGTGGCCCGGATCAACGAGATGGAGCCGGCGATCCAGGCCCTCTCGGATGAGGAGCTCAAGGGCAAGACCGCCGAGTTCCGCCGCCGGCTGGCCGAGGGCGAGACGCTCGATGATATTTTGCCCGAAGCCTTTGCGGTCTGCCGCGAGGGCGGGCGCAGGTTCCTCAAGATGCGGCATTATGACGTCCAGCTCATGGGCGGGATGGTGCTGAACGGCGGCAATATCGCCGAGATGGTTACGGGCGAGGGGAAGACCCTCGTCGCGACCCTGTCCGCCTACCTTAACGCCTTGCCCGGCAAGGGCGTGCACGTCGTCACGGTCAACGACTACCTGGCCCGCCGCGATGCCGAGTGGATGAGCCCGCTCTATAACGGCCTCGGCCTGACCGTCGGCGCGATCCAGTCGCAGATGGATTCGGACGAGCGGCAGGACATCTACGGCCGCGACATCACGTACGGCACTAACAACGAGTTCGGCTTCGATTATCTCCGCGATAACATGAAGCCGACGAAGGAGTTGCAGTCTCAAGGCCTCCTCAATTACGCGATCATCGACGAGGTCGACAGCATCCTGATCGACGAGGCCCGGACGCCGCTGATCATCTCGGGCCCGGCCTTCGACGACGTTCGGAAGTACGCCGAGGCCGACCGGATCGCGCGGCTGCTCAAGCCGAACGTCCACTTCGAGATCAAGGAGAAGGAGCGGACCTGCCACCTCAACGACGACGGCATCCGCGAGGCCGAGCGGATCGCCGGGATCGAGAGCTTCTACACGCCGGGCAACATGGAGTGGCCGCACCTGATCGACAACTCGCTCAAGGCGCACCACCTCTATCGCCGCGACCGCGAGTACATGGTCCGCGGCGACGAGATCGTCATCGTCGACGAGTTCACCGGCCGGCTGATGGAAGGCCGGCAGTGGTCCGACGGGCTGCACCAGGCGGTCGAGGCCAAGGAGCGGGTGAAGATCAAGGAGGAGAACCAGACCCTCGCCACGATCACGCTCCAGAACTTCTTCAAGCTCTACAAGAAGCTCTCGGGCATGACCGGCACGGCCATGACCGAGGCGAACGAGTTCTGGAAGGTCTACACGCTCGACGTCGTCGCCATCCCCACCAACCGGCCGCTGACCCGCGAGAGCTATCGCCGACGCGATCTACCGGACCGACCGCGAGAAGTACAAGGCGATCCTCGACGAGATCCGCGAGGTCCACGAGACGGGCCGGCCGGTGCTGGTCGGCACGACGTCGATCGAGAAGTCGGAGCTGATCTCCGACATGCTCGGCGAAGCACGGCGTCAGGCACGAGGTCCTGAACGCCAAGTACCACGAGCGCGAGGCCGAGATCGTCGCCCAGGCCGGCCGGAAGGGGGCCGTGACGATCGCCACGAACATGGCCGGCCGAGGCACCGACATCATCCTCGGCGGCAACCCCGAGTTCATGGCCTGGGCCGACCTGAAGGGCGCTGAAGGACGAGAATAGCCAGATCCTCTACCCGACCCGCCTCGAAGTCCCGAAGGACGTCTGGGACAGGGCGGTCGGCAAGTACGAGGACGAGATGAAGGCCGAGGGCCGCGAGGTCGCCGAGGTCGGCGGCCTGCACATCATCGGCACCGAGCGGCACGAGTCGCGGCGGATCGACAACCAGCTCCGCGGCCGCTCGGGCCGCCAGGGCGACCCCGGCTCGTCGCGGTTCTTCCTCTCGCTCGAAGACGACCTGATGCGGAAGTTCGCCGGCGAGTGGGTCTCGGCCGTCCTGACCCGGCTCGGCATGGAGGAGGGCGAGGCGATCGAGAGCGGCCTCGTCAGCCGGCGGATCGAGGGCGCCCAGAAGAAGGTCGAGGAACGGAACTTCGACGCCCGCAAGAACCTGCTCGAATACGACGAGGTCATGGACGAGCAGCGCAAGCGGGTCTACTCGTTCCGCCAGCGGCTGCTCGAGGGCGTGCCCGGCCAAGGACGGCATCCTCGACATGATCGACTCGCAGGTGAAGGACGCCGCCGCGCGGTTCCTGGCCGACGACTACGGCGCGGCCAGCTTCGCCGAGTGGGCCGGCACGCGGCTCGGCGTCGAGCTGAACGCCAAGGACTACAAGGGCGTCGCGTTCGAGGACGCCCTGGAGCAGGCCAAGCGCGAGGCCGAGGGCGAGGCCGGCGACCGTGGTCCGCGAGGCCGTCGAGGAGAACCTGCCCTCCGACGCCGAGCCGTCCGAGTGGAACTGGCAGGCCCTCGTCGCCTGGGCCAACGCCCGCTACGGCGTGAACCTCAAGGACCGCGACCTCCGCAAGTTCGCCGGGTCGAACAAGGGCGAGGTCGACCTCGACCGCAACGCCCTGGAGGAGTTCCTCACCGAGAAGGCGATCGCGACGATCGAGGCCGTCGACCTCGCCCCGGCCGCCGAGTTCCTCCACGAGGACTGGGGCCGCCGCACGCTCGCCGGCTGGGTCCACCACAAGTTCGGCCTGGCGCTCGACTACCCGCCCTGGCGCGGCATGAGCCTCGGCGACGTCGTCCGCACCGATCCAGCAGGAGGCCCGCAGCCCTCTACACCCGCAAGGAGGCCGAGTTCCCCGTCCGGGTCGCGCCTGACGCGGTACATCTCCGACAAGACGCCGGGCGCCCCGATCCGGATCGACCGCGAGGGCCTGGCCACCTGGGCCGAGCAGCGGCTCGCACGCCCACGTCGACCCCGACGAGCTGCAAGACGAAGCTCCGGCCCGAGATCGAGGTCTACTTCGCCGACCTGGCCCAGAAGCAGTACGGCGGCGGCAAGCGCCGCCGACCGAGCTCGACCGCCGGCTCGACGCCGCCTACGGACCGCCGGCGCCGACCAGCCGCGGCCGCGCTCACCGAGCTGGCCGTCTGGGCCCACAACGAGCTCGGCGATCGAGCGGACGGCCGACGAGCTGGCCAGCCTGCCACGCGACGAGGCCCGCCAGACGCTGGTCAACGCCCTCGACGCGATCCACCGGCCCGAGATGCGCGAGATGGAGAAGGTCCTGCGTGCTCCAGATCCTCGACACATAGCTGGATGGAGCACCTCCGCGCGATGGACCACCTCCGCAGCTCGGTCGGGCTGCGGGGCTACGCCCAGGTCGACCCGAAGGTCGAGTACAAGCGGGAGGGGATGAAGATCTTCGAGGAGATGTGGTCGGGCGTCTCCGACAAGGTGACCGACCTGGTCTTCCGGATGGAGCAGTTCGACCCCGAGTTCCTCCACTACCTCGGCTCGCGCTGGCAGCTCGACCGGGCCCAGACGATCCACGAGGCGGCCCCGAGCGAACCCGAGGCCGCTGGCCGGCTCGAGCATCCGCGCCCAGCAAGAGGCGGCCATCGCCGCGAGCAAGGGGCCGAGCGACCGGAAGGCCGAGCCGGTCCGCAACACGGGCAACAAGGTCGGCCGCAACGACCCGTGCCCGTGCGGCTCCGGTAAAAAGTTCAAAGCCTGCTGCATGCGGAAGGAAGGGAATTCCGACGGGTTCTGACGCTCGGAGCGATCTCCGGGCGAATCCGCGAGATTCCTGGTCATTGGCTGTCTTGCGCAGACCTCCCGCCTGACGGCGGGAGGTTTCGCATTGGCGGGCGATAAAACGGGATGCACACAATCGACTTACGCGACCGCAACGCACGGGCGGCCCGACCCGCTCGCGGGCCGGTGCGCCGGGACGCGATGGCTCGTGCGGGCATTCCGGGGCATGACGGTTGCATGACCGGCGGTCGACGGATACGACCCACGGGGAAGGATTCCCGATGCCGATCGTCCTCAACCTGATCTACTTCGCCGTCCTGGCGGCCTTCTCCCCGATCCTCGCCCGCCGGGCGTGGAAGATGGGGAAGTATCGCGAAGGCTGGATCGAGAAGCTCCTGGGCCGGGCCCCGACGCGGATCGGCGACCGACCCTGCCTCTGGTTCCACGCCGTCAGCGTGGGCGAGGTCCTCCTGCTCCGGCCGCTGATCGCCGAGTTCGCCCGCAGGCGGCCGAACTGGGAGATCGTGATCTCGACCACGACGACGACCGGCCTGGCGCTGGCCCGGAAGACCTATCCCGACCTCGTCACGTTCTACGTCCCGCTCGACTTCTCCTGGGCCACCCGCCGCGCCGTGGCGTGCGTCCGGCCGACGATCCTGGCCCTCGTCGAGCTGGAGGTCTGGCCGAACCTGATCCGGGCGGCGAAGGCGTCCGGGGCGCGGGTGGCGATCGTCAACGGACGGCTCAGCGCCCGGAGCCACCGGGGCTATCGGAAGTTTCGCAGCCTCCTGCGGCCGACCTTCCGCCGCTTCGACAGCGTGGCGGTCCAGACCGACGAGTATGCCGAGCGGTTCGTCGACCTCGGGCGTGCCCCGCGGGCGTGATCCACGTCACGGGCTCGGTCAAGTACGACGGGCTGGAGACCGACCGAGCGAACCCGAGGACGCGCGAGCTGCGGCGTGCGCTCGGTCTTACCTCGTCCGACCTGGTCTTCGTCGCGGGCAGCACGATGGAAGGCGAGGAGGAGGCGGCCGTCGCGGCCTATCGGCGGGCCCGGCAGCGACACCCGGGCTTGCGGCTCGTCCTGGTGCCGAGGCATGCCGAGCGGTTCGAGGCGGTCGCGGCCTGGCTCGGCTCGATCGGCGAGCGGGTGGTCCGGCGGAGCGAGGGCGAGTCGCCCGCGACGCCCGGAGAACCGCCGCCGGTGATCCTCGTCGACACCATCGGCGAGCTGGGCGCGGCGTGGGGTCTGGCCGATGTCGCGTTCGTCGGCGGCAGCCTGATCGCCGGCCGCGGCGGGCAGAACATGATCGAGCCGGCGGCCTACGGCGCGTCCGTCCTGTTCGGCCCGCACACGAGCAACTTCCGCGAGACGGTCGAGCAGCTCCTCGACCGCGGCGGCGCCCGCCGCGTGGCCGACGCGGAGGAGCTGGCCGAGGCCCTGCTGGCCGACCTCGACGATCCCGAGTCGGCCTCGGCCCGCGGCGAGGCGGCGCGGGCGTTCGTGCTCGCCCAGCACGGCGCATCGTCGCGGACCTTCGCCGAGATCGACCGGCTCGTCGACGCGCGTGCCTAGGGCCGGCCGCCGCGAGGAGACGGGCGGGACAACGCGGTTCCCTCCCGGCCCATCCTGTCGTATCGTAAGCAGCGAGGCCCCCGCGCACGGGGGCCGCATGGCCATTCCACGGGAGGACGCGATGAGCGAACAGGAAGGCGCGGCCGCGCCGCAGCAGGGAGCCCAGCAGACGACCGAGGTCCACGTCGACGACTCGGGCGTACCTACCGTCCTACTCGAACTTCTGCCGGGTGACGGCGACGCCGGAGGAGGTGATCCTCGACTTCGGCCTCAATCCCCAGCCGTTCGCCACCGGCCGCCAGGACGTGAAGGCGAACCAGCGGATCGTCATGAACTTCTACACCGCCAAGCGGCTCCTGACCGCGCTGGGCATGACGATCCAGCGCCACGAGGGGACCTTCGGCTCGATCGAGCTGGACGTCCGCCGTCGTGCCGGCAGCGGCCCGCGGCAGCCCGTGAGCGAATAAGGCCGGCGGGCGACTGATTCACGGTTCGGCTGACGTACGGAGGCCGGCGGACGCGATCCGCCGGCCTCGATCTTTTCCCGTCCGCCCGCCTTTCCCTCCTTGCCGCGCTTCCCCGCAGGACGCTCCCATCCGGTTTCTTCGGTCCTTTCGTTCATCTCCTTGCCCCGCGCCCGGCCGATTCCTTGGATAACGACTGTGCCGCGCCCGCCGTCAAGGCGGATTCTGCGGCCGCGCCCGCGGATTCGGATTGAACGGCGTGTGCCGTTCACTCCGATATTCAGGGCTGCCACGTATCTCGGCCACGGTCCAGGACGGACGAGTACCAGGCTAAGGAGATAACGGAATGTCTCAACCCACCCGACCCCGGACCCGTGGCCCCGCGGAGCGGCGTCAACGGTCCTTCCGCGTCGAGGCCGTGACCCATCTCGAGGAACGCAAGCTCCTGACCCCCTTCGTCACCATCGCCCCCCCGGTGGCGACCTATCACGGCGGCGGCGACGCAGCCGGCGAATACGCAGACAGGGACGGTGACGATCACGCTCAACGGGGTCGGCGACCACGACCACGACCACGGGCACGACCACCGGCTTCCTCAGCGCCGCGCCGCTGACCTCGGTCACCGAGCTGACCCCGATCTCGTCGTTCGGCGGCGACATCGTCCGGATCAGGTCCGGGCCCGGCGGCAGCTTCGGCAACGACGTCTACGCGATCTCGCCGCGGCGCCGGCGCGCAACCACCGGGCGCCGATCAACCGGCCGGGCGTGATCTACCGCGTCGACCCGGCGACCGGCAAGTCGAGCGTCTTCTTCGACCTCAACACGCGTCGTCAACCAGCTCGAGCCCCGGCGACACGGCGGCCAACTCCGTCGGCGCCTCGACCGGGCTGGTCAACTGGTATGACATGACGTTCGACCCCGAGGGCGTACTTCGACGGCATCCCGTCGATGTTCGTCGCCTCGGTCGACCGCTCCGACCCGGCCAAGAACGCGATCTACCAGATCGGCGCCAACGGGCAGCTGATCTGCCGTGTTCTCGCAGTTCACCGGCGGCCAGTCGGCGCTGAAGTTCACCGCGAACCCCTCGGCGATCCTCGTCCCGCCGGCCGAGCAGCAGAGCTTCCTCAACGGCCTGCTCTCGCGGCACCGGCTCGGGCGTCGAGCACGATCGCGGCCGACAACTTCACGGCGCTCTTCTTCAACGCCAACCAGTTCCGCCCGGGCCAGCCGATCAGCTCGGCGACGCTTCCGTTCGGCGTCTCGCAGACGAACCTGACCGAGGGCCCGCAGACGTCGCTCACGTCGGCGAACAGCCTCTACGGGTCGCCCGTCTACAGCACCTTCGCCGACTTCGGCACGCCGGCCGCGGGCGGCATCCCCGCCCAGGTGGGCGAGAGCGGCGTCCAGGGGCTAGGCGGCGAGCTCCTGATCAACAACGGGCGTCTTCCCGACCACCCCGACGCACCGCGATCGACACCTATCCGTTCATCTCGACCGACTTCCGCCGGCTCGAGGACTCGGCCTTCGACTACTACGGCTACTTCTCGTACGGCATGACCATCGGCACCGCGACCGCGACCACGGGCACCGGCACGGGGAGCGGCGGAACGGGCACCGGGACCGGGACGGGGACGACGACCCTGGGCCTGGGCGCCCCGACGTACGTCGGCAGCCTGTTCGTGGCCGACCTCGGCACCGGCCTGGCCGTCTCGCTGGCCAACCCGAACGCCCCGCCCGGCAACGCGAACTCGATCGTCCCGGTCCAGGGCCCCGGCATCGCCACCGTCACCAATCCCGTCGGCGGCCTGACCCCCACGATCTCGGCGCCCAGCGGCAATCTCGGCGGCCGGATCGTCCGGATCAACCCCGTCACGGGCGCGGTCAGCGACTTCGCCCAGGGCTTCGACACGGTCGGCACCTCCACATCCTCGTCGTTCATCGGCTCGAGCCTCAGCATCACCTTCTCGGCCGACGGGACGACCCTCTACGCCGCCGACAACGACGGGATCTGGCAGTTCAAGACCGTCACCGACCTCGCCAGCTCGACGTCGGGTTCGCTCATCGGCCTGAACGACCTGCGGACCTTCGGCGTGCCCTACGACGGCCAGGGCACCGCCGTGGCCGTGGTCGACACCGGCGTCGACGCCCTCAATCCCAGCTTCCGCGGCCGGGTCACCGCCGGGCACCAACATCGTCACCGGCGGCCCGGGCAACGATGACCTCGCCGGCGTCTCGAACATCGGCGTGACCGGCGGCACCGGCGGCACGGGCGGCACCGGCGGCACCGGCGGCACGGGCGGGACCGGCACCACGGTCAACCAGGTGACCGGCGTCTCGCAGTTTGGCCACGGCACGCTCGTGGCCGGCATCATCGCCCAGTTCGTGCCCCAGGCCACGATCGAGCCGGTGAATATCTTCAACCCCTTCGTCAGCGAGGCCTCGACGTCGAGCACCACCGGCGGAACGGGCGGAACGGGCGGAACGGGCGGGACCGGCACGACGACGGCGATCTCGGCCGCGACGAACGCCCTGACGACCTCGCAGAACCTCTACCAGGGCCTCAACTACGTCGCGACCCACCCCTACGTCGGCGACCCGGTGCGGCCCGGCCAGTTCAGCCGCGTGACGACGACGGTGCTCGGACTTCGGCTCGACGGAGACCTTCGACTCGGAGGGCTCGGCCTACCGCCGCTACCCGCAGATCGTCATCTCGCTCAAGAACCAGATGGACCTGCTCCGCCGCCGCGGCATCCAGCCGATCGCCGCCTCGGGCCAGTTCGGCGCACCGTTTGGCTCCGTGGCGACCGGCACCACGACGGGCGGGGCCGGCGGCGCGGGCGGGACCGGCGGGACAGGCGGCACCACGGGCACCGGCGGCACCGCTGGCCTGGGCCAGGGCGGTACGAACAACGCCCAGAACACGAACGTCGGCGACGTCAACGGCATGTCGCTGCCGGCGATCCTCAACGAGGTCATCTCGGTCACCGGCGTCATCCCGTTCCCGTACGTGACCGGGCCGAGCCAGATCCCGACCAAGCCGGCGCAGGGCGTCTTCCCGCGGCCGATCGGGCCGGTCCTGCTCTTCGGCAGCTCGCTCGCGATCGGGAACATCGGCGGCACCACCGGCACCACCGGCGGGACCGCCGGGACCACGGGGAACACCAACAACCTGGTCCAGCTCACCAACGGCAATTCCCCGTCGTTCGGCACGCTGTCGATCACCAGCAGCAACGGCACGGGGACCGGGACCGGCGGGACGACCAACACCGGCGGCGGCGAGCTGTTCTACTCCGACGCCATCCTCGCCGCGGCGAATCGCGGCGTGACCACCGACTACGCGGCCCCCGCGCTCGATACGCCGACCTTCGCCTCGACGTTCTCGGGCAACGCCAACATGGACAACAACTTCACGACCGCGGGCACCTCGATGTCCGCGGCCATCGTGACCGGCGCCTACGACATGGTCAGCTCCGCGCTCCAGTACTGGAACACGCTCACCAAGACGGGCCTCACCTCGGACGCCTACCTGACCACTCCCGTCGGCGTGAACACGCTGAACTTCGGGCCCCACGCGTTCAAGAACCTGCTCGGCTACAACAACTCCGACGGCATCAACTCGATCCTCCAGTGGACCTCGACCCCGGTGGTCGATACCAACAACGGCCTCACCGAGTCGACGCCGCAGATGATCGCGCAGACCACGAGCTTCCCGTCCTACTCGCGGATCGACGTCGGCAATGCCATCGCGGCGATCGAGGGCTCCGTCGCGATCAACTACCTGCTCAAGCACAACGACTTCAACCTCATCGACGCGAACCACGACGGCCTGATCACCGCCCAGGAAATTCAGAACTTCACCGACACCGCGGCGGCGAGGGGACTTCCCGAGGCCGGCGCGATGGCACGGCTGCTCGGCGGCACGGCCCGCATCCCCAGCAGCTCCACGGCCACCGACCAGTTCCTCAGCGAGATCTTCGCCGGCCCGTACGACTTCACGCTCTTCGGCGAGAACCCGGATCAGCCCGACGTCCTCCAGCGGCGGTACAACTTCTTCGACTACAACTCGGACGGCATCCTGAACGGCGCGATCTCGATCAACCAGTTCAAGTTGCTCGCCCACTCGCTGCTGCCGTCGCCCACGGCGTTCTCGGTCGTCGATCGCCAGCGGTCCTCGACGAACGGCTACCTCGACAACCCGAACGTGCCGCGGAATTACGTGGCGCTCCAGCACCTCCAGCCGACCTACCAGTTCGTCTCCAAGTTCCAGATCCAGAAGTACACGAAGATCTCGCCGGATCGCTTCGGCGTCGCCCGGAACGTCACTCCCTCGACGCTGACGTTCCCGGTCTACCAGCTCTTCGACGGCAAGGGCGGGTCGACCGTGACCAACGCGGCCAGCGCGGCGACCTCGACGACCGGATCGACCTCGAGCGGGTCCGGGTCCGCGGCGAGCACCTCCACCGGGTCGGGCACGGGCAGCGGCTCGGGCTCGAGCTCGACCGGATCGTCCGCCGCGGGCGCGACGGCCTCCGCGACGACAACTCCGAAGACGACCGGCACGAGCGGCAGCGGAACGTCGGGCACCGCGGCCGGGACGACGGCCTCGTCCTCGAGCACGACGTCGACCGCCGCGTCTCAGGGCAGCGGCGCGAGCTCCTCCCCGAGCTCAACCCCGCTGAACCAGCAGTTCGGCACGGCCCTGGGCGGGTTGCTCGCCGACCTGAACACCACGCCCCAGACCGCCGCGAACAGCACGACCGCGGCCACGAACCCGGCGAGCACAGCGTCGAGCAGCTCCGGCTCGTCGACGACCACTTCGAACTCCTCGTCGGGCACGAAGCCGACGACGACGTGAGCGGGGAAACGCTCCCGCGGCGGTTCGTCCGACGTCCGTCATCCGCCGCTCGCAGCCGACCGGCCGCCCCCACCAGGGCGGCCGGTTCGCGTTTGCGGGCGCGTGGCGACGGCTCGACCGAAGGCACGGGTCAAGACGGCTGAGGGGCCGCGCTCCAGGCGGCAAGGCTCAGGATCCGTGCGACAAGCCCTCGGGGGTACCCCGCGCCGAGCGAACCCGAGCGGCCGCCTTTCGTTCGCCCCCGTGTGGTACGGACCGTGCGCCGACTCGCGAAGCCGAGCCAATGCGGACCAAGCGGGATTGGCTTTGTTTCGGCGGCGGGGCATTGGCTTCGTTTCGCGGGCCGGGGATCGGTCAACCGGCCAGGCCAATAGAAGGCCATGCCGGACCCGGCGCAGCGGCGAAGCCCCGAACCGGGACACGTATCCGTCCCGGGCCGGGGCTTCGGGTTCTTGCCCGCAACGGGCCGCCGCTCAGAGCGTGAAGTGGAACGTCTTGGTGATGAGCCGCCAGAGCCACCAGCCCAGGGGGGCATCGCCGCCGTCGATCTTGGCGAAGCCGCGGAGGCCCGGCTGGAGCAGCAGGTCGGGGTTGTCGATCGGGATCGTCACTTCGTAGACGGCGGTGATCGGCTTGGCCTGGCCGGTCTTGGGATCCTGCTTGGTCGCGATCTCCCCGCCCGCCTGGTTCGAGAGCTCGGTCTCGATCTCGTCGCGGCTCCGCGTGGCGACGTTCTCCTTGCCGATAAAGCTCTTCCACGTCGTCTCGGACGTCCCGTAGATCTTCACCCAGGCCGTCGCACCCCGGTCGCCCTTGAGGTTGATCAGGTCGACGTCGGACTGGTCGAGGATCATGTGCGCCTCGAGCTTGTGCGGGTCGGAGACGGTGCAGAATGGCTTGCCGGGCTTGACCCACTGGCCGCGGGTCTCGGGGTGGGGCACGCCCATGACCTGGCCGTCGCGCGGGGCGACTAGCTTCATGCTGGCGATCTGCTCCTCGGCCTTGTCGATGGCCGACTCCAGGTCGCTGGCGGCGACCTCATACTGCCGCTTCTGGCCCCGCAGCTCGGAGTCGGAGGCCTGGCCGTACCACTGGGCCTTGACGAACGCGGCGTCGTGGGCCTGGTAGATCTGCTGCGTGTCGCGGAGCTTCTCCGGGTTCGAGAGGACGGCGATGAGCTGCCCCTTCTTCACGAGTTCGCCGTCGCGGACCTTCAGGTCGACCAGCCGGCCGGGGATCTCGCTGTAGATCATCGCCGGGTTGGCTTCCTTCAGGACGAGCGTCCCCTGCACGCGGAGCGGGGTGGGGATCAGCAGGATCCCCGTGACCACGACCACGAAGGCCGCGGCGAAGAGTCCGGCACGAACCTTTTTCACCTTGCGCATCCTCCCGGGGGTGCGGACGAACTTGACCATCTGGTACATGGGCATGAACAGGAGCGGCACGAGCGAGCCGATCGCCATCATCGCGCTGATCGAGCCGAGCTTGTACGGCTTCAAGAACTGGTAGAGGAAGAACAGGATGCTGAACGTCACGAACCAGCGGTACACGTAGCTCGCGATCGCGTAGGTGACGAATAGCACCCGCCGCGACCGCGGCATGTAGCTCTGCACCGGCACCTCGAGCCCCAGCACCTTCTCCTGGAAGAGGTAGGCGAAAAACTGCGTGCTCTTGACGCGGAGGTTCGGCACCTCCAGCCAGTCCGACATGACGTAATAGCCGTCATACCGGAGCAGCGGGTTGGCGTTGAACATGATCGTGTTGACGGAGCAGATGAACATCGTCGCCAGGCAGAGGCTGTTCAGCAGCCCCTGCTCGGTGTTGAACCAGACGAACGTGGCGATCGACGCCAGGAAGCACTCGACGAAGATGCCCGCCGCCGAGATCCAGATCCGCTTCCACTTGCTGGGCAGGAGCCAGCTATCGGTCACGTCGCAATAGAGCGCCGGCGTGAGCACGAGGAAGAGCATGCCCATCTCGTGCACCTCGCCGCCGAAGTGCTTGGCGGTGAGGCCGTGGCCGAACTCGTGGATCACCTTGACGACGGCCAGGCTGCACCAGAAGTAGACGATCGACCGCCAGTTGAAGAAGCTCTGGAAGTCGGGCAGCCGGGCGCTGAAGGTGCTCCACTGGCTGATGACCAGCGTGATCGCCGAGAGCATCAGCGCGAAGCTGAAGAGCACGAACGTCCGCGTGAAGATCCAGCGGAAGTACGGGTACATCCGATCGAGCAACCGCTCGGGGTCGATGATCGGGATCTTGATGTAGAGGATGTTGGCGAAGAACTGGCCGACCTGCTTCCACATCCGCTTCTTGCGGCGGCGGATGAAGACGTCGGCCTGGTCGGGGCTGTCGAGCTGGGCGATCCCGGCCTCGTGGAGCTGCGCGACGAACCGGGTCAGGTCCTCGATCGAGATCGTCTGCGGCCGGTACTTCCGCTCGAAGGCGCGCTTGACGTCCTGGAGCGTCTGCTTGCCGTCGAACTGCTGGAGGAGGAAGTATTCCTCGATCTTGAAGCGGAAGTACTTGAGCGCGATCGGGTCCTTGACGACGTAGTGCGTCATGCCCTCGTAGAACTGGGGCTGGACGATCAGGTCGGGCCGGAGCTTGATCTTGAGGTGCTCGGCGGCCTGGCCCACGGGCAGCGACGGGGCCAGGGTGGGGGCGGAGCTCATCGGTCGTCGTCCTCGAGGGAAGTCGCGTAAGGTGGGGCCTGGCCACCATCTGTGGGCGATCGGACGGCGGGCGGGCCCACCCCGAAAGGACTAGCGCGGCAGGGGCGGCAGGTCGCCCGCGGCCGGCGCGGGGGTCGAGGCGGTGGACGCGGGCACGACCGCGTCGGTCGGAGCCGCGGCGTCGTTGCGGGCGGCCGGGGCGCCCGGCGTAGTTGAGGAAGACGGTCAGCGTCCCCTTGTAGCCCGGGCGGAGCTCGTGGGTCGGGTTCTTGAACTCGGCGTAGACCCGCACGGCCGTCTCGTTGATCGCCTGGATCTGCGGGTCGACGAACGAGATCACTCCGCGGAACTTCTTGCCGTCGATCGCATGCGTGCCGCCGCGGATGCCGCTGATCTTGGGCTGGAACTCGACGATCATCCCCTCGCGGACCCGCGTCGCCGTCTCGATCGGCAGGAAGGCGAAGACGCGGAGCTTGTCGAGGTTGCCGACCTCGACGACCGGCTCGCGGGCGCTGACGCTCTCGCCCGGCTTCTTGAGCCACTCGAGGATCACGCCCGAGAACGGCGCCCGGATGATGTGCTCCTCGAGCTGATTCTTGGCCAGCTCGAGCTCGGCCACGGCGAGGGACTGCTCCTCCTTGGCCTGCTTGATCATGGCGATCGCCATCCGCAGCTCGGCCACGGCCTTCTCGATGTCTTCCTTGGGGACGTAGTTCGGGTCCTTGCGGAGCAGCCGGTCGTTCCGCGCGACGACGGAGACGGCCTGGTCCTTCTGGGCCTCGGCCTTCTCGATGGCGCCGGTGTTCTTCGCCGCGACCTCGGCCTTGCGGACGGTGAGCTCGGCCTTCTTGTGGTAGAGCGCAGCCGATCTGGCCGTTCTTCTCGACGGTCTTGCCGATCTCGAGCTCGATCGACTCGAGGTTGCCCTCGATCAGCGGGGCGACCTTCGACTTCTCGATCCACTCGACCGTGGCGTCGCTGTCCTGGACGACGTCGCCGGAGGTCCGGGACTCGGACGGCTGCTGGGCCTGGGTCGTGGAGATCGCCGCGGCCGACAGGGCGAACGTCGCGCCGGCGGCCATGGCGAGGATCTTTCGCGGGAGGGGCATGACGGACTCCGGGGCCAATGTTAGGGGGCTGTGGCGGGCTCGGGCGGCGCTTATTGCTGGAGGAACGGCCAGCGGAAGAGCACCGTCTCGTAGAAGACGTGGACGACGTCGCGGAGCAGGACGTAGGCGAGCCGGGCCTGGCCGCACTCGATCCTCGCCCGGACCTCGGCGCCGGGGCGGAGGGTCTTGTTCCTCGACAGGAAGTCGTCGCGGACCTTCGTCGAGAACGCGACCGTCACCTTGACGACGTGCTTGCTCTCGACCGTCTCCGCCTTCGAGGCGATCCGCTGCACATAGCCCGGGTAGCGGTGCTCGGGGTCGGTCGCGGTCACGAAGTAGGCCTGCAAGGTCGAGCCCGGCGGCTTGGTGCCGGCCTTGATCTCGGCCTGGAGCTTGCTCTGGGCCTCGAGGACGGGGCCCATGTCGTCGTCGGGGACGTCGACCTCCATGACCCAGTCGCCGCCGGTCGCGGCCACCTGGAGCAGCTCCTGGCCCACCTCGACCGGCCGGCCCTGGAGGTTCTTCTGCGGCTCCCAGGTCGTGATCACGCCATCCTGGGGCGAGCGGATCTCCATCTGGGAGAGCTGCTCGCGGATGATCTCGATCTGCTTGTGGGCGCTCTCGGCCATGATCGCCGCCTCGCGCTCCTGGGCCTGGAGCGAGATCTTCTCGTTCTCCTGCGTCGTGTGGTTGGCCTGCGCCTTGAACTGAGACTGCTGGGCCTTCGCCTTCCCCTCCTCCGAGATCAGCCGCTGCAGGTCCTTCTCGAGCTCCAGGCTGTCCATCTTGGCGAGGAGGTCGCCCTCCTTGACCGGCGAGCCGTGATCGACGAGGACCTTGACGACGGTGCCCTGGATCGGGGCATAGAGAGTCCGGCGACTCTCGGGCAGGAGCGACCCGCGGCCCTCGATCGTCAGGATCCAGGGGACGAACGCGAGCACGCAGACGACGGCCACGATCGCGACGAGCACGGCGATGATCTTGGCCAGCGTCCGCCCGCGGAAGAACCGGCCGGGCGAGCCGACCGCCTTCAGCAGCGGCAGCAGGGCCTTGTCGGCCTCCGAGGCGTTCCACAGGGCCGTCGACGCGTGCCGCGAGACGACCTCGCAGCGGGCGTGCATGTCGGTCGGCGCCAGCTCGTCGCCGATCTGCTCGGCGACGACGCAGCCGAACGGCACCTTCTCCTTGCCGGGCTCGACGTCGGGCCGGTGCAGGAGCGTGACGATGACGGCCTTGGAGCCGGACTCGTCGACGTAACCCTCGAGGGCATCGCGAATATCGGGGGCGAATCCCTCGGTGTTGCCCGTGTAGACGAGGTCCTCGTTCGACCGGAGCACGGTCTTGCAGAGCCGCGTCAGCTCGCGGATCAGGTTCGCCCGCTGCTCGACGACCTCCTGGCCGCTGACGGCCTCGACCATCGTCCGGCCGCCGACCTTGAGCGTGACGCTCAGGCGGTCGCAGCCGACGAGCCGCTTGCCGTCGTTGGCGACCTTGAAGCTGGTGTCCTTCAGGTGGAGCGACGAGTGGATGTCGTGAGCGAAGGTCTCGAGCTGATTCCAGAGCTTCTGCTGCGACATCATCTGCCGCATCTGGCGGTTCTTGAGATACGTCCCCGCCAGGTCGGAGAGGTCGCTCACGAACCGGAGCGTGCTCTTCTGGGTCGCGGCCTTCCGCGACGGGTCCATCACGATCTCGAGCAGGCCGACGAGCTGCTTGTCGACCGTCAGCGGCACGATGATCAGCGCGAAGTTCGTGGGGTTGCCCGCGTTCGGCAGGCCCTCGACCGTCGCCCCGGCCGGGATGATCTGCGGCGACGCCGCCTGGACCATGCAGCCGAGCAGCGCGTCGTGCGGCGGGGTCCGGACGCGGCCGTCCATCAGGCCGGTGACGCGGAACTCGAGCTGGTACTGGAGCTTCAGCCCGCCCTTACCGTCGAGCAGCCAGAGCGCACCGGCCGACGCGGCGACAGCCGCCACGGCGCGGTTGAGGAACTCCACGTAGAATTCCGCCGGCTGGATGTCCGACTCCGCCAGTTCCGCGATCTCACCCACGAGCTGGCGGATCTGGTTCTTCGTCTGCTCGAGCAGACCGGGATCGATGGTTTCTTCCGGCATGGTGTTCCCGTGGGTAGAGTGCCCGGGGTCGGATGCTTTCATCACAAACCGCGGCGCGCGCCCGACCGGCGTTGGCTCACCGTCAACGGGACCACAGGTTCTTCCACCTTCCCTGGATCTTTTGAAAAACCTTCCTTGCCACTTCGAAATAACGGCGACCCCGGCCCGTGATAGACTGGCGAGCGCGGCCGCACGTTTTCTCCCATCTTGCCCGAATCCACCATGCTCCACGACCGATCCGGCGAACTGACCTCGCTCGTCACCGGCGCGACGGGACTGCTGGGTAGCCACATCACGGAGCGGCTGGTGGCACGGGGCGACCACGTCCGCGCCCTCGTCCGACCGACCAGCGACACCCGGTATCTCCGCGAGCTCGGCGTTGACCTGGTCGAGGGTGACCTGACAGATCCGGCAACGTGCCGTAGAGCGATGGATGGCGTCCGGGTCGTCTACCACTCGGCTGCCAAGGTGGGCGACTGGGGAAGATGGGCCGAGTTCCAGACCGGGTGCCTGGACGCGACGGAGAACCTCGCCCGCGCCGCGGCCGAGGCCCGTGTCGAAAGGTTCCTTCATATCAGCTCGACGAGTGCCTACGGACACCCGGCCGAGGGTGGCCCGCCGGTCGATGAGTCGGCCCCGCTCGGCCAGAACCTGTGGCCGATCTGGGACTACTACACGCGGAGCAAGGTCGAGTGCGAGCGTATCTTATGGCGGATGGTCGACCGCGACGGCCTCCGCCTGAGCGTGATCCGCCCGAGCTGGCTCTACGGCGAGCGCGACCGGACGACGACCGCCCGGATCGTCCGCCGGATCCGGGCCGGCAAGGTCCCCCTGATCGGTCGGGGCGACAACCCCCTGAGCGCCATCTACGCCGGCAACGTCGCCGACGCCGCGCTCCTGGCCGCCGACGACCCGGGTTCGGTCGGGGAGGCCTACAACGTGACGTCGATGGGACCGATCACCCAGCGCGAGTGGTTGAACCTGTTCGCGGACGCCTGCGGTGCGCCCCGACCCTCGCGGCACGTGCCCTACGGCGTCACCTTCGCGGTCGCCACCGGCATCGAGGCCGTCTGTCGCCTGATCCGCCGCCGCCGTCCGCCGGTCATCACCCGGTACGCAACGTGGCTGATGGGCCGGGACCTCGTCGTATAGCACGGCCAAGGCCGAGACGAAGCTGGGTTGGCGGCCGGCGATTGGCTATCGCGAGAGCATCGAGCGGACGGTCCGCTGGTATCTCGCCGCGACCGAGGCGGTCACGAGCCGGGCCGAGCCGCTTCGAAGCTCATCGTCGTGAGCGCGACGAAGAACGGGTGGCTCGGTACGGCATGCTGCGGGTCGGTGAGCTGCCAGGCGAGCGCCAGCGCCGAGCGACCGAGGTCGTCCTGTCCCGCCGCGCGCCAGAAGGCGGCCATCCAGAGGAGCATCCGCTGGTAGAGCTCGATCCGCTCGCCCAGCCGGTGCTCGAACAGGTAGCGATAGGCGCCGGAATCGCGTTTCGGGTCGGGCGGGCCGGTCCCTCGGAGCGCGACCTCGCGGGCCAGATCGGCGCAGATCTCCGACGAGTCGGCCCAGTGGCGGACAGGCGAGCAGGACGTCGCGGGCGCGTGCGGCCATCTCGTCGAGCCGGACCTCGAACGGGTCCCAGTCGCCCAGCACCAGGCCCAGCCCGGGCGCGGCCTTGAAGTCCCGCCCCGCGACCCGTTCGACCCAGTATCGCAAGGCGGGCGTCGTCCGCGGCCCGCTCAGGGAAAGACTTCCGGCCAGGAGTCCGCGCGCCAGCTGGGCGACGCCCTCGATCGCGTCGATGTCGGTGCGCTCGTGGAGTGCGGCGAAGGCCTCGTGGAGGCCCTCGTCGCCGATGCCCTCCTGCCCCGCCACGTCGACGACGCCGGCCAGCCCGTGGCAGAGGAAGGCCGCCCCGGTCCATCGCTCGCCGTCCCTCGCGGCGAGGACGATCGTCGCCCGACCCTCGCCGTCGACGGCCGTCACGAGGCTCCGGACGAGCTTCGGCGGCTCGCGGAGCGCGGGGAGTGCCGGCCCGCCCTGAGCGAGATGTGACGATGCCCGCTCGACGATGCCCGGGTCCGGGTGGGCCAGGGCGATGGCTCGCCAGGTGTCGGCGACGTCCGGGTCGTCGTCGGGGCGTTCCTCGAGCGCGTCGAGGGCCGCCCATCGGGTCGCGGGCTCGTGGGCGAACGCGAGGAGGCGAAGGAACTCGACCACGCCGGGGCCCTCCCCCTGCTCCGCCAGCCCTGCGATGATCTCGGCACGGACCTCGGGCTCGACCGCGCCGAGCCCCTGGAGGGCGAGCCACGGGCCGTCGGGCTCCTCCGCGATCTGCGCGGCCAGGTCGCCCAGCGATCCCTCGTCGATGGCCTCGTTGAGGTCGTCCCACCGCTCGAGGAGCGCCGGATACTGGTCGATCACGCCGGCCCCATCGAGCAGCGACAGGGCTTCCCAGGCCCGCTCGGGCGGCAGGTCGGGCTGGGCGACGAGGGCCCGGGCGAGCTCGTCGTAGACGCGGCGCGATCGCCGAAGGCCTCCAGGAGCCGAAGGATCGGCCTCGGCATCGTCGCCCGCCCAGGTCGCCGAGCCGAGCCCGGAGCCGCGGCGACCAAGCGTCTCGGCGGGGAACCGCTCGACAAGCCGGCCGAGCAGGTCGTCCCGCTCTTCGTCCGTCAGGTCGTCGTCGCGGAGACGGTCGAGGATCGCGTCGGGCGACTCGTCGTCGCTCGGGGCGGGATCGTCATCGGCGACCCGCCCGTGGCGCTCACCGTTGGCCCTCGTGCTCGATCGTCGCCGGCTCGATCAGCGACGGGTCGACCTCGGTGACGAACCGGCTCGGCTTCGCGAGGTAGGCCATCGACCAGCTCCCGCGCTGGAGGAGGATCGGATAGGTCAGGAACAGCTCGTCCTTGGCCCGGGTGATCGCCACGTAGAAGATCCGCCGCTCCTCCTCCTCGCCGCCCGGGCTCGCTCGAGGGCCCGGACGTTGGGGAATCCGTCCTCGACGAGCCGGATGACGATCACCTTCGACCACTCGAGCCCCTTCGCCTGGTGGATCGAGCTGAGGACGAGGTGCTCCTCGGGCTCCTCGGTCGCGAGGGTCTCGGCGCCGTAGACGTCGCCGGCGAGCAGGAGGTCGGCGAGCAGACGTTCGAGGCTGTCGTATTTCCCGGCGAGCACGGCGAGCTGTTCGAGGTCGGCGATCCGCTGGTCGGGCCGCTCGTAGCGGGAGCGGACGACCTCGGGATAGCCGCCCTTGAGGATCGCCTCGATCGCGTCGGCCGGGTGCTCCTCCGGTCCGGTCGCCTGGATCTTCCTGAGATCGGCGACAAACGCCGCGAAATGGCCCTTCCCCTTGGCGGGGATCAGCTTCATCGTCTCGGCCGTCGCCAGCGCGGCGAGAGCGTCGTCGGCCTTCGCGAGCCGGTCGAAGACCGCCGCCGACTTCGCCGGGCCGATCCCGGGCAGCAGGAGCAGCAGCCGTCGCCAGGCCGCCTCGTCCTTGCCGTTGACGATCACGCGGAGGTACGCGAGCACGTCCTTGACGTGGGCCTGCTCGAAGAACCGCAGGCCGCTCCGCACCGTGTAGGGAATCCCGCGCGTGACCAGCTCGGCCTGCAGGAGCACGCTGTCGTAGTGGTTGCGATAGAGCACCGCCATCGACCCGAGCCCGATCCCCTGCTCGTGCCATTCCAGGACCTGCTGGCAGACGAACTCCGCCTCCTCGTTCGCGTTCTCGGCGGGGACGAGGACGGGCCGCGGTCCGGGCGGCCGGGCGGAGACGAGTGTCTTGCCGAACCCGCTCGCGTTGTGGGCGATCGAGGCGTTCGTGAACGCGACGATCTCGGGCGTCGAGCGGTAATTGACGTCGAGCGCGAAGACCCTGGCCGTCGGGTTCCGCTCGGCGAACTTGAGGATGTTGTCGTAGTTGGCGCCGCGGAAGCCGTAGATCGACTGGGCGTCGTCGCCGACGGCGGTCAGGTTGCCGGCACCCTCGCGGGCCAGGGTCTCGACCAGGTCGGCCTGGACCGTGTTCGTGTCCTGCATCTCGTCGATCAGGATGTGGCGGAACCGATTCGGCGATCGCCTTGCGGGGCTCCGGGAAGTCGCGGATCAGCCGCGCCCACTGGCCGAGCAGGTCGTCGTAGTCCATGCAATTGGCCGCGCGCTTCCGCTCGGCGTACCGCTCGGCGGTGCGGCCCAGCTCCTCGACCCAGTCCGACAGGTTCGGGTACTTCTCGGCGACGACCGTCGCGATCGGCCGGCCGACGTTGAAGGCGTAGCTCAGGAAGTGCTGCACGACCGACGGCTTGGGGCTCATCACGTTGGTCGTGAAGATGCCGGCGTCGTCCATGGCGAGGCGGACGAGGTCTTCCTGGTCCTGCGAGTCGAGGATCGTGAAGTTGGGGGCGAAGCCGAGCGGCTCGGCGTAGCGCCGGAGGATCCGATTGCCGACGTGGTGGAACGTGCCGGCCCAGACCTTCGCCGCGTCGCCGCCGATCAGCCCTTCGAGGCGGCCGACCATTTCCCGGGCGGCCCGGCGTGTGAAGGTGACGAGCAGGATCGCGTCGGCGGGCACGCCCGCGGCCGATCAGGTGGGCGACGCGATAGGTGATGACCCGCGTCTTTCCCGAGCCGGGACCGGCCAGGATCAGGTTGTAGCCGTCGGGCGCGGTCGCCGCGGCGAGCTGCGACGGGTTCAGGTCGCGTTCGAGTAAACCCGCGAGCCGGTTGGGTTTCGGTTTGAGCGTGATCTTCCGCATGAGCGGGCCACCGGCGGGCCTTCGTGGTCTCGATGTCGGCGGACTCGCTATGATACGAAAGAACAGTGGGGAAGGGATACCAAGGAAGCGAATCCGTCGAAGGAAAGACGCCGTGGACGAATCGCCGCGAACCACCATCCTCCGCGATCCCAAGGTCTACCTCGTCGGCCGCCAGCAGGTCGACGACGCGGCGGTCGCCGAGTTCCTCTCCGACCACGAGGTCGGCCACTGGACGACCGACACCGACGAGGCGGGCGAGACGCTCGTCGAGATCGCCGGCCGGCTCTGCTACATGAGCTTCGCCCGGCCCCGGCCCGGCGGGAACAATGCCGTACATCGGCCATATCCTCGAGGTCGGCCACGGCTCGGTGCTCGAGCACGCGGTGTTCAACTTCATCCTCACGGGCGTCAGCCGGTCGTTCACCCACGAGCTGGTCCGCCATCGGGCCGGCTTCGGCTACTCGCAGCTGAGCCAGCGGTTCGTGGACGAGTCGGACGCCTCGTTCGTCGAGCCGGACGTGATCGCCGACGACCCGGACCTGCACAGGGTCTGGCTCGAGTCGATCGAGCAGAGCCACGCGGCGTATCGCAAGCTCGCCGACGGCCTGACCCAGCGGTTCGCCGGGCTGGAGGACAAGACGCTCCGCCGCAAGAAAGCCCGCGAGGCGGCACGATCGGTGCTGCCCAACGCCACGGAGACGCGGATCTTCGTCACCGCGAACGCCCGGGCCCTGCGGCACTTCATCGAGATGCGCGGCGACGTCGCGGCCGATGCGGAGATCCGCAAGGTGGCGCTGGCGATGCTCAAGATCCTCAAGGCCGAGAGCCCGAACCTCTTCGGCGATTACGAGATCATCGACCTGCCCGACGGCGGGCAGGCGGCGACGACGCAGCACAAGAAGGTCTGAGCCGAATCCCGCCAATATCCCGGACGCGAATCCGAATGGACAGCCGGCGCGGCGAGCGATTAGACTGACTTCAATGCCTGCCGACGATCCGCCTCCCGGATCGACCCGCCTGGCCCCATCGCCGTCGGCCTCTTCCCGACGTTCTCCCACTTCACCCCGGACCGCGACTCTGCCCGTACCCCCGGGCCCTTCGCCCTCGCGACGCCTACCAGACGAGCCTTCCCATGAGCACGGCCGCACCGACCCGCACCGGCGTGTTGGAGATGCATCCGAAGGGACATGGCTTCCTCCGCGACCCCAAGCGGAACTTCAAGCCGAACGCCGGCGACGTCGTCGTCGGCTCGCCCCTGCTCGCGAAGTTCCAGCTCAAGCAGGGGGTCAAGCTCACGGGCGTCGTCGACGAGCCGACCGGAAAGGACGCGCCGAAGCTCCTCGACCTGGTCGAGATCGAGGGCCGGACGCCCGACCAGTACGTCGAGCTGGCCAGGCTTCGACGACCTGACGCCGATCGACCCCCACGAGCGGATCCGCCTCGAGGTCGGCCCCGAGCCGCTGGGCATGCGGGTCATGGACCTGCTCACGCCGATCGGCAAGGGCCAGCGCGGGCTGATCGTCGCCCCGCCCCGGACGGGCAAGACGATCCTGCTCCAGCAGATCGCGGCCTCGATCGCGAAGAACCATCCCGAGATGTACCTCCTGGTCCTGCTCGTCGACGAGCGGCCCGAGGAGGTCACCGAGATGCGCCGGACGGTCCACGGCGAGGTGATCGCGTCGTCGTCCGACCACACGACCGAGGAGCAGATCCGCCTGGCCCAGCTCACGATCGACCGCGCCAAGCGGATCGCCGAGGGGGGCGGCCAGGTCTTCGTCCTGCTCGATAGCCTGACGCGGCTCGCCCGGGCCCACAACCGGGGCACGACGAACTCGGGCCGGACGATGTCCGGCGGCGTCGACATCAAGGCCCTGGACATCCCCAAGCGGCTCTTCGGCGCGGCCCGGAAGTTCGACGAGGGGGGCAGCCTGACGGTCCTCGGCGACGTGCCTGATCGAGACCGGCAGCCGGATGGACGAGGTGATCTTCCAGGAGTTCAAGGGCACCGGCAACATGGAGGTGGTCCTCGACCGCCGCCTGGCCGACCGCCGCGTCTGGCCCGCGATCGACATCAGCCAGTCGGGCACACGCAAGGAAGAGCGGCTCTTCGACGCCGAGACGCTGGCCCGCGTCACCCTCCTCCGCCGGAGCCTCGCGGGGATCAAGCCGATGGAGGCGATGGAGGGGCTGGTCCAGCAGCTCGGCAAGACGGCGTCGAACGCCGAGTTCCTCGAGAAGGTCGCGAAGTTTCAGAAGTGAGTGGGCGATGGCCCAGCCCGCGACCGCTCGGCTAAATTGGATGGCTCCCACCCCAGCGTCCCCACGCCAGGAGCCACCCCGCCATGCGCCGCCACACGGCCCTGCTGATCGCCTTCGTCCTGCTCGGACTCGCCCCGCTCGACGCCTTCGGCCGACGTCAAGCTGCCGGCCATCTTCGGCAGCCACATGGTCCTCCAGCGCGACCAGAAGGACAAGGTCTGGGGCACGGCCGAGCCCGGCGAGGAGGTCACCGTCGCCGATCGCCGACCAGGCGAAGACGACCAAGGCCGGCGCCGACGGCAAGTGGTCGGTCACGCTCGACCCGATGCCCGCCGGCGGCCCGCACACGCTGACGGTCAAGGGCGAAGAACACGGTCACCTTCGACGACGTGCTCGTCGGCGAGGTCTGGATCTGCTCGGGCCAGTCGAACATGCAGTGGCACGTCAGCAGCTGCCAACGACGGCGACCTCGAGGCGCTCGCGGCCAAGTACCCCAAGATCCGCCTGATCACGGTGCCGCAGGTCGGCACGCAGGAGCCGCAGGACGACTTCAAGGGCAAGTGGGAGGTCTGCACGCCCGAGACCGTCGAGGAGCTTCTCGGCCGTCGGCTACTTCTTCGGCCGGCAGCTCTACCAGACGCTCGACGTGCCGATCGGCCTGATCGACGACTCCTGGGGCGGCTCGGCCTGCGAGGCCTGGGTCAGCCGCGACCTGCTCGCGGCCGACCCGAAGTTCAAGGCCGCTGCTCGCCGACTGGGAGAAGATCGAGAAGGACGCCCCGCAGCTCCAGGAGGAGTACGAGAAGAGGCTGGCCGACTGGCAGGAGGCCGCCGCCAAGGCCAAGGCCGAGGGCAAGCAGCCGCCGACGGCCGCCAGAGCCCCGAGGCCCTGCTCACGGGCAATCGCCGGCCCGGCAACATCTACAACGGCGTGCTCAAGCCGACGATCGGCTACGGCATCCAGGGCGCGATCTGGTACCAGGGCGAGTCGAACGCCGGCCGGGCCTACCAGTATCGCGACCTGTTCCCGCTGATGATCCAGAGCTGGCGCGACGAGTGGGGGATCGGCGACTTCCCGTTCTACTGGGTCCAGCTCGCCGACTTCCTGGCCGAGAAGCCCGAGCCGGGCGACAGCGCCTGGGCCGAGCTCCGCGAGGCGCAGACGATGACCATGAGCCGGCTGCCCAACACCGGCGAGGCCGTGATCATCGACCTCGGCGAGGCGCAGGACATCCACCCGCGGAACAAGCAGGACGTCGCCAAGCGGCTCGCCCGCTGGGCCCTGGCCCGCGACTACGGCGTCAACGTCCCGTACCAGAGCCCGACCTACAAGTCGATGGAGAAGCAGGGCAACAAGGTCGTCGCTGACGCTTCGACCACGTCGGCGACGGGCTCAAGGCCGTTCGACGTCCCCGAGGTCCGCGGCTTCACCATCGCCGGCGAGCGACAAGAAGTTCGTCACGGCCACGGCGAAGGTCGTCGGCAAGGACAAGGTCGAGGTCTGGTCGGACGAGGTCTCCGACCCGGTCGCCGTCCGCTACGCCTGGGCCGACAACCCCGTCTGCAACCTCTACAGCACGGACGGCCTCCCCGTCACCCCGTTCCGGACCGACGACTGGCCGGGCGTGACGGGCGGGCGTTAATCGAGCAGCCTCTTGTAGGGTCCGCAGTGCGGACCTCTCTTCTCCCTGCCGATAGAAAGAGAAGAGGTCCGCACCGCGGACCCTCCGACGAGCGCATGCAACGTCGCAACGTCGCTTGTCGACTTACGACTGTCGCGTTAGCCTGGAATCGTCCGTAGAGCATGCGGGCCGTCCCGCGGACCGGCCCCCTCGCGTCTTCCGACTCCGGAGCCTGTCCATGGCCGACGGAGACGACCCAATCCCTCTGGCCGACGAGGAGGAACCCCTCCCGGAGGCCGACGAGGACGAGCCGGCACCCCCTCGCGGAGGGAGCCGGCCGGCGGTGGCCCAGCCGCTGCCGCGAATCTGGAAGGTCGATCCGGAGCTCGAGGAAGACGAGGGGCTGAAGCGAAAGTCGCCGCAGGGAGCGGCTGGCCGAGGAGAAGGCGGCCCGCGCGGCCGAGAAGGGCGCGACGGCCGCGAAGAAGGCCAAGCCCGACAAGCCGAAGAAGGATGGCGAGCGGCCCGCCGGCTCCGTCCTGCTCGAGGCGACGCCTGAGTCGGAGACCTACCAGGCCAGGCAGCGGGCCCGCATCCTGATCGGCACGGCGATGCTCGGGATCTTCGGCCTGGGCCTCTATCTCCTCTACCGGGCGATCGTCCCGAGCCCGGCACCCCAGCCTTCGGCGCCAGGCCCGGCGCTCGCCACGCCGGCGCCCAAGGCGCCGCCGCGCTCGAGCAGGAGGCGAAGATCCTCATGGGCACGGCCCAGCAGCTCGCCAAGAACGGGAACGCGCCGGGCGCGATGGCGGTGCTGGAGAAGATCATCAAGGCCTACCCGAAGACCGCGACGGCCGACGAGGCCCGGGCGGCGCTCGGGCGGCCGGCGAAGAACCTGCCGCTCTTCCTCGACCGGCCGACCGTCGTCGCCGCCCCCACGACCGCGGCGCCGAAGCCCGCCCCGGCCCCGGCCGCAGTCGTGAACGCCCTGCCGCCGGGCCCCGGCGTGAGGCCGGGCGCGACCTCGATCGCCAAGGTCGACCTGCCGGCCAATCCCGCCGAGCCGCCCCGGATCACGGTGCCCCCGCCGGCGCCGAACGCGGCGACCGTCGCCCCGAAGCCGGTCCCGGCCGGGTTCCACGCCCGGACCGAGGCCGGCATCAGCGCCTCCGGCTGGCCGAACCAGATCACCAGCGACCGCGACGGTGCGACGATGGTCCTCGTCCCGGCCGGGACGTTCCTCCAGGGCCGCGACAACGGGCCGCCCGAGGAGGCGCCCGAGCACAAGGTCAACCTCGGCGCCTTCTACATCGACCAGCACGAGGTCACCGTCGGCCAGTTCGAGCTCTATCTGAAGGAGCAGGAACAAGCCGGCCGCCCGCCAAGTTCAGCCCCAAGGCCGCAGGCCAAGCCCGGCGACGACGACAAGCTGCCGGCCGTGAACATCACCGCCCGCGAGGCCAAGGCCTATTGCGAATGGGCCGGCAAGTACCTGCCGACCGAGGCCCAGTGGGAGGCCGCCGCACGCACCACCGACGGTCGGGCGCATCCCTGGGGCGCCGACCCGCCCAAGTGGGACCGCGAACGGGTCCCCCGGCAGATCGACCCGGTCATGTCATTCCCGCTCGATCAGTCGCCGTACGGGGCCTTCGACCTGGCGGGCAACGTCTGGGAGTTCACGAAGGACTACTACGACCCGAACTACTATTACCAGTTCAAGGGCCGCGCTGCCGACAACCCCGTCGGACCGGCCAGGCCGCTGCGGTCGCCGTCGCAGGTCGCGGTCAAGGGCGTGTCGAAGACGTGGCTCGCCTCGGGCCGCGAGGGGCTGCCGGTCAACAGCCGCTTCCCGTTCGTCGGCTTCCGGGGCGTCCTGCCGGTTGAGGTTTCGACGGCACCGTCCACCAATGCCCCTGGCGGCAACGCGCCGGGCTCGATGCCGGCGACGTCCGGCGGGATCGTGCCGTTCTGATTCACAGCGGCTCGTAGCAGACCCGCTCCGGGTTGATGCAGTCCTCGCGGCTGCACATTTCGTCGTCGGGCCCGAAGCCCTTCTGGGTCTTCACGCACCAGTAGATGGTGTTGTCGTAGTCCTCATGGGGCGTGCCGTGCTCGCCGTGGTAGACGTACATCCCCTTGTTCCGCAGGTTGCGGCACGGGGCCGAGGTGGCGGGCTCGGCCGATGCCGAACCGTCCGCCCCGGCCGCGTCCTGCTGGGGTTCGAGAAGAGGGTCGTCGGCCATGACCGTCAACCCTCCTCCCAGTAGCGCTTGCCTTCGGCCGTCAGCAGGGCGCGCTTGACGACGGTGTTCGTGAGCGCGACCTTGTAGCCGTTCTTGGAGAGCGGCTTGGCCCCCTCGATCGCCGCCTTGCCGGCCGCCGAGGCCGTCTCGATCGTCACCGGCTTGCCCGCGATCGCCCGCTCGGCCGCCTCGCAGCGGTACGGGATCGGGGCGACGCCGTAGAGGACGATGCGGGCGTCCTTGACCTTGTCGCCGTCGTACGCCAGGTCGACCGAGGCGAGCACGAGCGGCCAGTCGTGCGCCTGCTTCTGCCGGACCTCGTACGACGCGTTCTTGCCGCGGGGCGGCGGGATCGTGACCTTGGTCAGGACCTCGCCCGGCGCGATGGTCAGCTCGCCGTCGCCCTCCTTCTTCGGGACCTGGTAGAGCGACTCGATCGGGACGGTCCGCTCGCCCTTGGCGCCGAGGATCGTCGCCTTGGCCCCGAGGGCGACCAGGGCCACGGCCAGGCTCGACGGGCTGACGAACAGGGCGTCGCCGTCGTTGAGGAAGATGGAGTGGTAGCGGTTATCCCCCTCCCGCACCAGATTCTTGCCGTCCTGCCTGGGCAGCAGGCCGTAGCCCGGCGCGGAAGTACCAGCACCGCGGGCGCTGGAGGAGGTTGCCGCCGACCGTCGCCATGTGCTTGATCTGCGGCGTACCGACCTCCAGGGTCGCCTGCCAGAGGGCGGGGAATTTCTCGGAGATCGCGTTGTTGGCGAGCAGCGACGCCAGCAACGTCCCCGCGCCGATCGTGACCGACCCGTCGGGCCCCGGCTCGATGCCGGCCAGGGGCTTGATGTCCTTGAGGTAGACGACGCGGTCGGGGTTGGTGACGTAGTCCTTCATCCGCCCGAGCAGGTCGGTGCCGCCCGAGAGCGCGACGCTCCCGGGCTTCGCGAGCGACTCGACGGCCTGCGCGGCCGTGGCGGGGGCGGCGTATTCAAAGGCTTTCATCGGGTCACGCCTTCCCTTCTTGAGTGGCCAGGGCGTTCAGGACGTTCATCGGGGAGAACGGCATGTTCGGGACGCGGACGCCGATGGCGTTGGCCACGGCGTTGGCGATCGCGGCCGAGGTCGAGATCGTCGGCGGCTCGCCGATGCCGATCACGCCCCTGGCCTTGACCTCGGGCGGCTCGTAGGCCTTGACGACGATCTCGGGGATGTCCGAGGCCCCGGCGAGCTTGTAGAGCTCCATGTCGGCGTTGAGCATCTTGCCCGTCGTCGGGTCCATCACCCGCTCCTCGAACAGGCCGTAGTTGAGCGAGCCGATGATCCCGCCGTAGACCTGGCTCTCCCACGTCAGCTTGTCGATGATCAGGCCGCTGTCCTGGATCGCCACGACCTTCTTGAGCCGGACGACGCCGGTCTCGACGTCGACCGTGACCTCGGCGAACTGGACGCCGCCGACGCCGCCCGAGCCCGAGGCCAGGCCCGGCGTCGACCGGCCGATGACCTGGATCGGCTGGAGGCCGAGCTTGCGGCAGGCGTCCTTCCAGGACATCTTCGCCTCGCCCTTGACCTTGAGCTGGCCGTCCTCGAGCGAGAGGTCCTGCGGCTGGGCCCCGACGGCCCCGGCGATCTTGTTGAACATCTCGTCGCGGGCCGCGATCGCCGCGTTGTAGGCCGGCGGGCTCATCGACGGGCGTCGTGGTCGAGCCGCCCGACGACTGGCCCGGCGGGAACGTGCTGTTGCCGATGTTCGACGTGATGTCGGTGTACTTCAGACCGAGCACCTCGGCCGCGATGATCGCGAAGACGGTGCGGGCGCCGGTGCCGATGTCCTGCGTCGCCGTCTTCATCTCGACGGAGCCGTCGGGATTGATCGTGCACGCGACCTGGTTCGTCGGCGGGCCGCCGCCGCCCCACTGGTGCAGCGCCATGCCGACGCCGCGCTTGATCGGCCCCGCGCCGTTCTGGCCGCGCGGCTTCCACTTGTCCTTCCAGCCGAACAGCTCGGCGCCCTGGGCGATCTGGTCGCGATAGACCGGCGTCCGGTCGAAGGTCGGCTTGCCGAAGGCGTCGGCGACCATGTCCTTGTCTTTGAGGTTCTTGAGCCGGAGCTCGAGCGGGTCGATGCCGAGCTTGGCCGCGAGGTCGTCGAGCGCCGACTCCATCACGAAGCACGCCTGGGGATGCCCCGGGCGCGCATGGCGCGGGCGTTGCCGCCGTTGACGAAGACGTCGGAGTGCGACCGCGAGGAGGCGGGGATGCCGTAGACGTAGGGGAACGGGAAGTTCGCCCCGCGCCGACGCCGCCCGTGCCGCTGGTCTCGGCGATCAGGCCGACGATCTTGCCGTCCTTCGTCGCGCCGATCTTCACCTTGGCGTTCACGCTCGGCCGGTTGCCGGCCGTCATGTGCTCGTGGGCGCGGTCGAGGAACATCCGGACGGGGCGTCCGCCGGCCGCCTTCGAGAGGTCGGCCGCGGCGAGGCCCCACGCGTCGGCGCCGAACTTCGAGCCGAAGCCGCCGCCCATGACCTCGGTGTGGACCGTCACCTTCGACTGCGGCAGGCCCGTGTGGCCCGCCAGCTCGCCGGCGGTGACGCCGACGGCCTGCGTGCTCGCCCACGCCTCGACCGAGTCGGGCTTCCACTGCACGGTCAGGCCGTGCGGCTCGAGGCAGACGTGCGTGATGACCGGCGCCGTGTAGATCCCCTCGATCACGGCGTCGGCCTTCGCCAGGGCTTCCTCGGGGTTGCCGTTGACCTGGCTGCGGCCCTTCCGCGTGTTCCGCGTGATGCCGTTGCCCCTGACGATCTGCGGCGCGTCGGTGGAGACGGCCTGCTCCTCGGTGGCGACGTGGGGCAGGACCTCGTATTCGACCTTGATCGCCCGCACGGCGTCGCAGGCCTGCTCCTCGGTCTCGGCCGCGACGGCGGCGATCGTGTCGCCGACGAACCGGACGGTGCTGCCCGGCCTTGATCGACGGCAGCAGGACCACGGCCTTCACGCCGGGCATCTGCTTGGCCGGCTCGAGGTCGATCGCCTTGATCTTGGCGTGCGGGTGCGGGCTGTAGAGCAGGGCGCCGAAGAGGAGGCCTTCGGGGTGGACGTCGGAGGGATACTTGGCCTTGCCGGAGGCCTTGGCCATGCCGTCGAGGCGGATGTGGCGGCCGCCGATGACCTTGGGATTGTCGGGCCAGGAGGTGGGCATGGGTCAGGCTCCCTTCATCGCTTTGGCCGCGGCCAGGGCCGCCTCGATCACGCCGACGTAGGTGCCGCACCGGCAGATGTTGCCGTCGAGGCCCTTCTTGACCTCTTCCATCGTCGGGTTCGGGTTCCGGTCGAGGAGGGCCTTGCAGGCGGTGACGAAGCCCGGCGTGCAGTAGCCGCACATCAGGCCGTCGTGCTGGTGGAACGCGTGCGGGCACGCCGTGCTCGCCGGTGTCGAAGCTGTGCAGGGTCTCGATCGTCTTGCCCTGGCAGGAGATCGCCAGCGTCGTGCAGGAGTAGACCGGCGACCCGTCGATGATCGTCGTGCAGGCGCCGCAGCTCGCGCGGTCGCAGACGCGCTTCGGGCCGGTGACGTCGAGGCGGTTGCGGAGCGTGTCGAGCAGGGTGCTCCGCGGCTCGATCTCGCAGGTGCGGGCCTGGCCGTCGACCTTGAGCGTGACCTGCACGGTCCCGGAGACGGGCTCGAGCCCGGCCTTGGCCGACTTGATGTCGGCCGCGATCGCGTCGGCGGTCTGGCCGGCGATCACGGCCGTCGCGGCGGCGAGGCCGGAGCCGCGGAGGAATTCGCGCCGGCTGGCGCCGGTCCTTGGTTTCTTCTCGAGGTCTTCCATCACGGCGCCTCTCTTCCGATTCGGTGCTGAGCCGGACACGACCCTGGCCGGGCGGGGGGGCCAGGCATCCCGAAGAAGATCGCACGCCGCCCCGGCCTCCGCAAGCCACTAGGACCCACGAAACGGCCGGATCGGGGCCGTGCCGGCGCGTCATTCCTGTCAGGGTTGCGGCGGCACGGCGAATGCAATGCTATACAAGAATGGGACGGGGCGATCCGGCCGAACGGTCCGCGCACGCGCCAGGCCGGTCCGGGACCTCATCCCGAGAGGAGTCTCCACAATGACGCGCCGCATGCCGAAGTGGACCCGGGCATTGCTCGTCCCGCTCGTGCTCGTGACATCGCCCCACATCGCGGCCGCCGGTCGAGGCGGCGGGGGCGGCCGCGGCGGCGGAGGGGCGCAGCTTCGGCGGAGGCGGGGCGCACTTCGGCGGGGGCGGATTCGGCGGCGGCGCGCTTCGGTGGCGGGGGCTTCCGGCCCGCGATGGGCGGCGGCGGGTTCCGTCCGATGGGGGGCTACAACGGCGGCTTCCGACCCGGCGTCGCGGGCAACCCCGCGCCCGGCATCCGGGCCGGCGGCTTCAACCCCTACGGCTCAGGGGCCAACTTCAACCATTATGGAGGCGGTTTCACCCATTCGCCCTCGCTGACCACGCCCCGGAACAATTTCAACAACTTCAACAACTTCAATCGCGTCGGCGGCAACAACCTGGCGCTGAACCGCAACTTCAACAACTTCGGCGGCAATAACCTCGGCCGCTGGGGCGGCTATCGGCCCTATTCCGGCTATCACAGCAACTGGGTCAACGGCTACTGGCCCGGCCACTACGGCGGCTGGGGCGGCTACGGCGGCTGGGGCAACGGCGGTCTCGGCTACGGCGGCTATGGCGGCTACGGCGGCCTGGGCTACGGCGGCTGGGGCTACGGCGGGTACGGCCTGGGCGGCGTCGGGCTCGGGCTGCTCGCCGGGCTCGGCATCGGCGGCCTCGGCGCGTGGGGGATGAATCCGTACGGCTACGGCTGGGGCTACGGGAACTACGCGAATCCGTTCTACGGCGGCGGTGGCGGCGGCTACGCCTACGGTGCCCAGCCGGCCTACGCCGGTGGCGTGATCCCGACCAGCTACGACTACTCGCGTGCCGCTCGACACGACGAGCGCCGTCCCGGCGGAAGAGGTCGTCGCCCCCGCGGCGTCGCTCCTGGACCAGGCGCGTGAGGCCTTCAAGGCGGGCGATTACTCGAAGGCGCTGGAGCTCTGCGACCAGGCGATCAAGGCCGCACCCAACGACGCCGACGCCCACGAGCTGCGCGGCCTCACCCTCTTCGCCATGGGCCAGTACAAGGCGGCGGCGACGACCCTCTACGCCGTGCTCGCCTCCGGCCCGGGCTGGGACTGGACGACGCTGATCTCGCTCTATCCCAGCGTCGACGTCTACACCCAGCAGCTCCGCGCGCTGGAGCAATACCGGACCCAGAACCCGAACGACCCGTCGGCGCGGTTCGTCCTGGCCTACCTTTACACGAGCCAGGGCTCGACCGAGGCCGCCGCGGCCGAGTACGCCGCGCTCCAGAAGCTGATGCCCAACGACCCGCTCGTCGCCCGGCTCGCGCGGGCCGCCTCGACGCCGGAAAGCACGCCCGACGCCGTCGCGCCGGCCGACAACGCCCTGGCGAACGCCGCGGCGACCACTCCGGCTGCGACCACCACCGCGAACTCGCCCCCGGCGGGTAGCCTGTTCGGGACGTGGAAGGCGCAGCCGAACGCCAACACGACGATCACCCTCACCTACAACCCCGACGGCACCTTCACCTGGGACGTCGCCACCAACGGCCAGTCGAAGCCGATCAAGGGCAAGGCGGAATATGACCAGGGCGTCCTCGCCCTGACCCAGGAGAAGGGCCCGCCGCTGGCCGGCAAGGTGACGTCGGACGGGCCGAACAAGTTCAACTTCCGCCTGGTCGGCAACGGGAACGAGGACCCCGGGCTCAACTTCACCAAGGCGGGCTGAGAGGCCGTCGCACGACAGTGGCGAATCGACCGAGAAACCCCGAGAGCATCCCCACATGAGCACACGAACCCTGCTCGCGCTCGGCCTCGTCCTGGCGGCCTCGATCGCGCGGGCGCAGGCCCCGCCGCCGGCGACGACAACCGGCCTGGACCCCGCCCGCGCGGCCGACGCCAGGGCGCTTTCCGGCCTCGTCACCGCGTTCGAGCGCGCGTTCGAGGCCGGCGACGCCGCCGCGCTCGCCGCCATGTTCACCGACGACGCCCAGGTCTCCGACGACGCCGGCTCGACCCGGGGCCGCAAGAGCATCGAGGCCCGCTTCGCCGCCTATTTCGCCGAGCACCCGAAGGCGAAGCTCGCCATCAAGGTCGACGACCTCCGCTTCCTCACGCCCGACGTCGCGATCGAGGACGGCCGCGCCGTCGTCTCGCCCGTGGCGGCCGGCGGCGTCGCCGAGAAGACCCGGTACAGCGTGGTCTACGTCAAGCAGAACGGCAAGTGGCTCCAGTCGAGCCTCCGGGAGGAAGACGACGACGACGTGCCGGTGCCCGAGCGGCTCCGCGAGCTCGAGTGGCTCGTCGGCGACTGGGTCAACGAGAGCGCCGACGCCGTGGTCTTCACGACCTGCCAGTGGTCGGAGGACAGGCACTACCTGCTCCGCGACTTCACCGTGAGGGTCGCCGGCAAGCCTGCACTCAAGGGCACCCAGCGCATCGGCTGGGACGCCGACAAGAAGCAGGTCCGCTCGTGGGTCTTCGACTCCGACGGCGGCTTCAGCGAAGGCTACTGGAGCCGCATGGGCGACCAGTGGATGATCAAGGCCCACGGCTTCCACCGCGACGGCCAGCCCGTGACGGCCACGATGATGATCACCCGCCTCGGGCCCGGCGCCCTCCGCTGGAGCGCGTTCGACCGCACGCGCGGGAGCGACCTGATCCCGCTCGTGGACGAGTACACGCTCGTCCGCAGGCCGCCGACAGTCAAGTGATTGGTAGGGTCCGCTCTTGCGGACCCTACTCAACAGGCAAGTCCTCGCGCGAGCCCCACTCGTTCCACGAGCCGTCGTAGTTGGTCAGCGTCGGGTAGCCGAGCCGGGCCAGGTTGAACAGGACGACCGTGGCGGCGACGCCGCCGTTGCAGTAGGCGATCGTCGGCCGGTCGGGCGTGAGCCCGCGCTCCTCGACGCGTCGTCGCGGATCTCCTCGAGCGGCGAGGAAGCCGCCGCCGTCGGCGAAGAACAGCTCGCGAGGCAGGTTGACGGCCCCGGGATGTGGCCGCCGCGCGGGCCTCGTCGCCGGGCGCCGGTGAACTGGCCGGCGTCGCGGGCGTCGATGAGCTGGCAGGCCGGCTCGCCCGAGCCGCGCGAGGACCTGCTCGGCCGTCGCCCGCCAGCTCGGGGCGGACGCGGGGCGTGAACTCGGCCGGGTCGGCGATCGGCTCGACCGCGGCTCGACCGGCCGATCCTCCTCGACCCAGCGGTTCCAGCCGCCGTCGAGCACGCTGACCGCGGTCGTGGCCGTAGTAGGTCAAGGCCCACCAGAGCCGGGTCGCGAACTGGCCGCCCATGTGGTCGACGGCGATCACGTGGGTCGCGTCGCCGATCCCGCGCTCGGCCATCGCCTCGGCGAACCGGTCCGGGCGCGGCGATCTGGGCCGGGACGGGGTCGTCGGGGTCGACGATGTCGCGCGTCCAGTCGACGTAGACGGCGCCGGGGATGTGCGCCGGCGCGGTATTCGTCGGGGGCACCTCGATAGTCGCCTCCTCGACGCCGGGCCCGACCGGGCCGGGTCGTCACGTAGCCGCGGATGTCGACGACGCGGACGTCCGGGTCGCCCAGGTGGTCCTCGAGCCAGTCGGTCGTGACGAGCGGGTCGTCGGTCGGCATCGTCGGGAGTTCCTGCCGGGTTCGTCGGATCCGGGTAGGCTCAACCGCGTCGCGGTTAGGATAGCCGCTCCGCCCGGTCCGACTCCCAGGACCGACACGGCCCACCGAGACGCAGATCCGCGATGAAGGCGATCCGTCTTCGAACAGTTCGGCGAGCCCGCCGAGGTGCTCAAGGTCGGCGACGTCCCCGAGCCCGAGCCGGGGCCGGGCGAGGTCCGGGTCCGGATGATCGCCAGCCCGGTCAATCCGTCCGACCTGCTGGTCGTCCGCGGCCGGTACGGCGTGCTGCCCGACCCTGCCGGCGACGCCGGGCTTCGAGGGCGTCGGCGTCGTCGACGAGGCCGGGCCGGGTCTGCTCGGCCGGCTCGTCACGGGGAAGCGGGTCGCCGTCATCAACCAGGCCGGGGGGAACTGGGCCGAGTACGCGGTCGATCCCCGCGCCGGCAGGCCCGGCCGGTGCCCGCCGACATCCCCGACGAGCAGGTGGCCTCGTTCTTCGTCAACCCGGCGACCGTGCTGGCGATGGTCCGGCACGTCCTGAAGGTCCCGCAGGGGCGACTGGCTGCTCCAGTCGGCGGCCGGCTCGACGCTGGGCCGGATGATCATCAAGCTGGGCAAGGCACGACGGCTTCAAGACGCTCAACGTCGTCCGCCGCCGCGAGGCGATCGCCGAGCTGAAGGCCCTCGGGGCCGACGCCGTGATCTCGTCGCCGACGGACCGATCGACGAGCAGGTCCGCGCGCGATCGGCGGCCGACGGCGTCCACTACGCGATCGACCCGGTCGGCGGCGAGACCGGGACGGGCGGTCTTCCAGTCGCTCGGCGACCGACGGCGCGGATGCTCGTCTACGGCACGCTCTCGGACGAGCCGATCTGCGATCGACCCCCGGCGCGATGATCGCCGGCAAGCGTGTCGTCGAGGGGTTCTGGCTCGGCCACTGGATGCGGCAGCGGAGCAAGCTCAAGGCGGTCATGCTGTTCCGCGAGATCGCCAGGCATGATCCGCGAGGGCGTGCTCGCCACCGAGCCCGGCCGCGCATTCCCGCTCGACGCGATCGCAGGAGGCGGTGGCCGAAGCCGAGCGCGTCGGACGCAAGGGCAAGCCGCTGCTCAAAATCGGTTGAGAACCGGCGGCGGCGATCCGGGGCGAGGCGGCGATTGCGCAAATTGGCCAATTGAAAAAATAAATCGAACGCTCGCGGTGACTTGTGACGTTTTTCACGGATTTTATTCGCCCGGAAGTCGCGGACTTCGCTACAATCCTAGCAAGCCTGGACGAGGTGCGCCTGATCCCAAGGTCTTGCGTCGCTTCGGTCCGGGACAGTTTGTCGCCCCCCGACGGTCGACTCCCCCCGCCGATGGTCGAGCCGCGTATTCTCGCCGGGATGGCGAGGGGTCGCTGCCCTACCGTCCGCGTCGCCGCGGCCAGGCGGGCGGCTTCTCTGCGGATCGCGTCCCCTCGGTTCGGACCCCCCAGGCTTCGGCCGGGGCCGGGCGGTCGGGTCGCGGACCTCGCTTCGACCTTCACCCAGGGATGCCCCGTCGTCCCGATCGCGGTCAACCGCGAAGGATCGCCGGACACGCGCGACGCGACGGGCGGAGAATCGTGCTAACAATGAGCATGTCTGAATCCACGGGCGCTCAAGACTGGCGTGCGGTGGCCTGCCTGGCCCCCGGCGGCGAGCGTCTGCTCTGCTACGGCGGCAGCTCGGCCCAGGTGCGTGCGGCGTACGCCGGCGCGTGGGGCGAGGTGATCCGCGACGAGGATCGCCCGACGGTCAAGGCGATCTCGCCTCCAGCGCTGGGCCGGCCTGGCCTGGGCCGGGCAGTGGGAACACCAGACCTACCTGGCGGTCCCCAGCACCCGCGGCGGCAAGGGCACCCCGGCCGAGGCCGAGGCCGCCTCGTCCAACTGACCGACGCGTCATTCGGCTCGCGTTTCCTTCTCTACCCCCGGCCTGGCCGGGGGTTCTTTTTTGGATCGGGACTCGGTCCTAAACCTGGACGCGGCCGGCCACGCCCTGGTTCGGCTGGGCGCCCGGTTTTCACAACTCACCCTTCACTCCGCACTGGATCCGGTTCCCGAGCCGGAGTGCGGAGTAAAGAGTGCGGAGTGAAGAGACGTGCTCTCCCGGCTCTGATCCGGTGCCTGGGGGGTCCCCTTCGGCTCGACCCCGGGCACCCGTCGGAAAACGTTCGGAATCCGGTGGGTTCAGGATCACACCGGCCGCAGTGGATCGGCCTCGCGCCGGCTCGCCCAGACCTCGACGTCCGGGAAGGCCCCGGCGATCCGCCGGGCCAGGTCCTCGACCCCCGGCCGCTCGGTCGCGTGGTGGCCGGCGACAATCAGGCCGATCCCGAGCGCCTCGGCCTCGAGCGCCCGGTGGAATCGAGCCTCACCGGTCAGCAGGGCGTCGGCCCCCTCGCGCAGGCGTCGCCGAGGAAGTCGTCGCCCGCCCCGCAGGCGACGGCGAGCGTCGCAATCGTTCGTTCGGGATCGCCCGACGAAGTTCACCGTCGTCGCGCCCAGGACCGCCTTCACGCGCCCGGCCAGTGCCGACAGCGGCTCCGCCTCGGGAAGCATGCCGACCCGGCCGACTCCCGGACCGCGGGCGGCGCCGATCGTCCAGCGGATAGACGTCGATCGCCGGCTCCTCGTACGAGTGGGCCGACCGGATCGCCGCGAGCGTCGTCGCCAGGCGATCGCCCGGGCAGACGACCTCGACCCGCCACTCGCGGACCGTCTCGCGCCGCCCGGCCTGGCCGACGGCCGGGTTCGCCCCCTCGGTCCCGAAGAACGTCCCGCGGCCGGCCGTCGTGAACGAGCACTCGTCGTAGGCGCCGATCGTCCCTGCGCCGGCCGCGAACGCCGCCGCCAGGACGCGCTCGCGGTCCGTTCGGCGGCACGAACACGACGACCTTGAATCGCGGGCACGGCGGGCCGGGCCGGAGCGGCCGGACGTCGCGGAGCCCGAGCCGCTCGGCCAGGCCGTCGTTGATGCCGCCCGGCGTGTTGTCGAAGCTCGTATGCGGGCTGAGAATCGCCACGCCGGCCCGCGCCAGCCTCCACAGGTAACCCGTGGCCGGGACGTCGGCGCGGATCGACCTGGACCGGCTTGAACAGGATCGGGTGATGGCTGACGATCGCCCCGGCCCCGGCCGCGATCGCCTCGTCGGCCGTCGTCGGCGTGACGGTCAGGCAGGTCATGATCCGCTCGATCGGGGACGCCGGATCGCCCCAGAGCAGCCCGACGTTGTCCCACGGCTCGGCCAGCGCCCGCGGGGCGAAGCCTTCGAGCCAGGCGGCGAGATCGGCGACGGTCGTCATGGCTGGGGCTCGTCGACCTCGGGCAGCGATTGGATGAAGCGGGGGAGCTCGTCGCCGAGCAGCCGGGTCAGCTCGTCGCACGCCCGTCCGGATCGGCCGGCCGTCGATCCGACCGACCGGCCGGACGCCGCGGACGGAGTTCGTCAGGTAGACGGCCTCGGCGTCGCAGCAACTCGCGGAGGTTCACGATGCGCTCCTCGATCGCGTAGCCCCGCTCGCCGGCGAAGTCGAGCGCGACCCTCCTCATGATGCCGGGCAGGACCGGCCCCTGCAAACCAGGCGTCTCGACCACCCCGGAGCGGCCCGACGTCACGACGAGCAGGTTATTCCGCGACCCTTCCCAGACATGACCCTCGGGCGAGACCAGCAGGACCTCATCGTCACCCTGCTCCGCCGCCCATCTCGAACGCCCGGCGCCGGCCCCAGTAGTTGAGCATCTTGTGCCGGTGGACGAACGGTTCGGTGATACCCGACCCTCGTGGCGACCCGGAGCGGCGTCGTCTCGGGCGGCGGGAGCGGCCGGGCCGCGATCCAGGCGACCGGGGTCGCCGACTCGGAGCCGCCCGTGACGGTCGAGCCGCAGCAGAGCGTCGCCGCCGGTGCCGGCCGCATTCGAGCAGCTCTTCGACCGCATCTCGATCGGGCAGCGGGACGCCCTCGAGCGGGATTCCGAGCGCTCGCGCCGAAGACCGCGAGCCGCGCCAGGTGCCGCCCGAGCAAGGGCGCCCGCCCGTCCCACGATGCGAAACGTCTCGAACAGTCCCAGTCCGTGCTCGAACACCCGGTCGGCGATGCCGACCCGGAGCGCGTCGTCGGGCAGGATCTCGCCGTCGTGCCAGATCATCGCTCGCAGGGCCCCTCGAGCGCCTGGCGGAGGCCCCGCCCCTTGTGGAGGGTCTCCTCGTATTCCGCCTCGGGGTCCGAGTCGGCCACGATCCCGCCGCCCACCTGATAATGGACGCGGTCGCCCTCGATCAGCAAGCGTCCGGATCGCGATGTTGAAGGCGCTCCGCCCGCCCGCGGCTGTAGTAGCCGACGGCGCCGGTGTAGACGCCGCGCCGGGTCGGCTCGAGCTCGTCGATGATCTCCATCGCGCGGATCTTCGGCGCCCCGGTGATCGAGCCGCCCGGGAAGACCGCGCGGACGATGTCGATCGGCCCCACGTCCGGCCTCAGCCGGCCCTCGACCGTCGCGACCAGGTGATGGACCTGCGCGAACGTCTCGATCGCCCCGCGCTCGACGACCCGGACCGAGCCGTACTCGCACACGCGCCCCAGGTCGTTCCGCTCGAGGTCGACGATCATCGTCAGCTCGGCGCGGTCCTTGGGGCTGTTCCGCAGCTCGAGGATCATCGTCTCGTCGTCCGCGGCATGGCCGCCGCGAGGCCGAGTGCCCTTGATCGGCCGCGTCACGATCGAGCGGCCGCGGGTCTCGTAGAACAGCTCCGGGCTCGCGCCGACGACCGCCAGGTCCTTCCACCGCAGGAGGGCCGCGAACGGGGCGGGGCTTCGCGTTCGGAGCCGGAGGTAGAGCGTCAGCGGGTCGGGCCGGCTCTCCGGGCCGACGACGCCGTCGCAGGTGAACCGCTGCGACAGATTGACCTGGAAGATGTCGCCCGCGCGGATGTAGTCGAGGGCCCTCCGCACGGCCGCGAGATAGGCGTCGCGCGTCATCCCCGGCCGCGGCGGCCGGAGCCAGGCCGTGCCGGCGGGCGGGGGCGTCTCGCCGATCGCGCGGTCCCACTCCTCCCACCGCCGCTCGAGCGCGCGGCGGCCTTCCCCGAAGAGATCCGACGCGACGAACTCGGCGCGGCCGGTGAGGTTGTCGACGACGATCGCCGCGTCGTAGAGCGCGAACCGCACGTCGGGCATCCGCGACCCCCGCGCCGACTTCCGCGGCAGGCGCTCGATCCGCGGGGCGAGGTCGTAGCCGTAATAGCCGATCAGGCCGCCCCGGAACGGCAGGTCGTCGGGCTGGCCGTCGGTGCGGGCCAGGCCGAGCTCGTCCACGAGCCGCGCCAGGCGTCCGAGCGGGTCGCCGACGCCGGCCTCGGCGGTGCCGGCCTCGTAGCGGATCCGCCACGACGTGTTCATCGCCTCGAAGACGCCCCTGGGCCGCGCCGCGTAGATGCTCCAGCGGCCGGCGTCGCCGAACCCGGCGCGCTCTCGAGCACGGCGGAGCCGGGCCACTGGCCGACGATCGCCGCCAGCCGCTCCGGCGGTACCGCGACCGCCCTCCTCAGCACGAAATCCCGGTCGTTGCGCACGGTCGGGCGACTCTCGGGCGCCTCGGACAAACGGGTTCGGGGGTCTGCTGGGGGGAGAGGTCACAGGATGTTTAACATCCTTTCGGTATTATTGCGAAGAAATCTCCCACGGCTACGCCCCGGTACCCCGACCCGAGCTGATGACGATGATCCGCAACCCCCTGTCCGCCCGCCTCGACCCCGCAGCCTCGCTCCGCGAGCAGATCCGCCAGGCCGCCACGCTGGGCCTGAAAGGCGTCGTGATCGAGGCCACCGGCGACCTCCACCCCGACCGCCTGGGCGAATCGGGCCGCCGCGAGGTCCGCCAGCTCCTCCGGTCGGTCGAGCTGACGCTGGTCGCGCTGGTCCTGCCGACCCGGTCCGGATTCGATCACACCGACCAGCTCGACGCCCGGCTCCGCCGCGCCGACCGGGCCTTCGCCCTCGCCTACGACCTGGGCACGAGCATGGTCCTCGCCCGCGTCGGGCCCGTCCCGCCCGAGGGTGAAGCGGACGCGCCGCGGCGTGCGATCTTCTCCGACGCCCTCGGCGAGCTCGCCCGCCTGGCCGACCACCGGGGCATCCGGTTCGGACTCGAGAGCGCGGCCGAGCCGGCGCGACGCTCCGGGCCTTCCTCGAGTCGCGGGGCACGCCCGCGCTGGCCGCCAGCGTCGACCCCGGCATCCTGCTCGCCGCGGGAATCGACCCGGTGATCGCGGCCCGCGAGCTCGGTCCGTGGGTGGCGCATGCGTACGCGACCGACGGGGGATCGCAGGCCCGCCCCTCGGTCGTGGCCCACCCGCGGGGCCACGGGTTCGCTCCCGGGGTGCTGGACTGGGAGGAGTATCTCGGCGCCCTGGAGGAGATCAACTACCACGGCTTCCTCACCGCATGGCCCGAGCCGGGCAAGATGGGCGTCCAGATCCCCGCGCTGATCGATCGGCTCAGGCGGTTCTGACCGTCCCCATGCCCGCCTTGAAGCCTCGCGCAGCCTGCGGCTACGATGGTCGCGTGCGAGGATGGAGTTTGATGGGCGATCCCTCGGGGGCTGCGATGACCGAACCGGCCGCGGAACGGACCTGGGTGCCGCTCGACTGGAGAGAGCGGCGGGTGCTCGGCGTCCTCGTGGAGAAGGCCAAGACGACCCCCGAGTATTATCCGCTCACCGTCGCGGCGATCGTCGCCGGCAGCAACCAGAAGTCGAACCGCGACCCGGTGACGAACTTCGACGCGGACGACGCGGAGGAGATCCTCCAGGGCCTCCGCAAGAAGGGCGCGACCGTGATGGTCGAGGGCAGCGGCCGGGTCGTCCGCTGGAAGCACACGCTCTACGACTGGCTCAAGGTGAGCAAGGTCGAGATCGCGATCATCGCCGAGCTGCTCCTGCGCGGCTCCCAGACCGAGGGCGACCTCCGGGCCCGCGCCAGCCGGATGGAGCCGATCGCCGACCTGGCCACGCTCCAGGGCCATCTCGAGTCCCTGGCCGAGCGCGGCCTCGTCGTCTTCCTCACCCCGCCCGGCCAGCGCCGGGGCGTCATGGTGACGCACGGGCTCTATCCGCCCGAGGAGCTGGAACGCGAGCGGCAGAAGCACGCGCACCGCGGCGTCGGAGCCGGACGACGAGCCGGCGCCCGCGGGCGGCCTCGTCGCGCGTCTCGAGCCCCGGCCTGGCCGAGGAAGTCGCGGCGCTCCGCGACGAGGTGACCGTGCTCCGCGAGTCGCTCGAGAGCCTGACGGCCGAGATCGCCGCCCTCAAGTCGGCGCTGGGGGCCTGACCCGATGGAGCCGTATACCGAGCCCGAGCCGACCGAGGCCCCGACCGCGCCGGCCCCCGCTCCGCCGCCGGATTTCGGGCCGGGTCTCAAGCCCGTGGCCCTGCTCTGGGGCGCCGGCCACGAGCCGGCTCCTCAGTCGACGGACGACGACGGCGCAGGCGGCCTGGGTCGCCGCGACGGCCCTCTGGCATCCTGCCATGCTGGCGAAGTCGGAGGCCCTCCCGCGGATCGAGGATGTTCTCGCTCCCTCGGCGCCCGAATCGCGCGATGTCCGGCTCGTCGCGTCGAATTCGAGCCACGCGTCTGCCCGTCGAGCAGAGGACCGCGGCCGATGAGGCCGGCGTCGCGCTCATCGACGCCGCGCGCGACCGCGCGTCGACGATCGCCGCGTTGCTCGAGCGGACGGATATTGGCAATAGAACGTTCACACCGGAACAAATCGAGACAATCCCCGACTTCCTCGCCCTCGGCGCCGCCCGGTGGTGGCTGGGCGAGCTGACGATCGCCATGGGCCATCCCGACGGCCTCGACCACGACGCCCTGACCCGCGAGGCCCTCCAGGCCGCGCGGGCGTGGGCCGAGGGCGATATCAACGGCGCCCGCAACCGCCTCCGCGCCGCGTTCGAGGTGATGACGCAGGCCCGCGAGCGGTTCTATCCGGTCGACGCCTACCTCGTCGACCTCTGCCTGCTCGACCCCGCGGGCCGGCCCGAGGAGCTCCGCGAGGCACTCGACACCCGCGGCGCCTTCACGCTCTTCTGCCCGGCGAAGGCCATCGAGGCCATCGCCGCGCGCGACCCGGACACGGTCGCGGCCCTGCGGACGGCCGTCGACGAAGGGCTGGGCCGACGTGATCGGCGGCGCCTACGCCGAGGCCGACGAGCCCCTGTTACCCGTCGCGTCGATCCTCTGGCAGTTCCGCAAGGGGGGCGACGTCTACCGCGCGCACCTCGACGGCCGGAACGTCGAGACGGTCGCCCGCCGCCGGTTCGGCCTCTATCCGCAGCTCCCGCAGCTCGCCAAGCGGTTCGGCTTCCGTTTCGCCCTGCACCTGGGCTTCGACGCCGGCAAGTTCCCGGTCCGCGCCGAGATGAAGCGGCTCTGGGACGTCGCCCGACAGCACGTCGCTCGAGACGCTGAACCGCCCGCCGATCGCCGCCGACCGCGGGGTCGAGGCGCTGCGGCTGCCGTGGCGGATGGCCCGGACGATGAAGGACGACTTCAACGCGATGATCGCCGTCGTCCACTGGGCCGGCCGGGTCGACGGCTGGTTCGCCGACCTCCGCCGGGCGCTCAAGCACTCGCCGACCCTGATGCGGCTGACCACCGTCAACGACTTCTTCCACCTGACCGACCGCCCGTTCGAGTCGTTCCGGTTCGGGATCGACGACTACGTCTTCCCCTATCTCGACCAGGCCGTCCGCCGGGGCGACCCGCGGCCGATCTCGGCCCGGGCGGAGCACGCCCGGCTGAGGGCCCGGTTCGACGCCGTCCAGGCGACGCACGCCCTCGCCCGCGCGCTCGGGCAAGATCCGTCCGAGGCGACCATCGCGAGTTCGAACCTTGAAGAACGGATCGAGACGGGGCTGCTCGCCGAGGCGGTCGCGACCGCTCGCCGATGCGGAGGCCGCGTGCTCGGCCGCCCTGGCGCGGGGGATCGTCGGCGAGGGCCTCGACGGCCCGCCCGGCTACCTGGTCATCAATCCCGTCGGCATCGCGCGGCGGGTCGCCGTGACCTTGCCGGACGGCGCCGCCGATCTCCAGGCCTCCGGTCCGCTCCGGGCCGCCCAGCTCACGGAAGACGGCGTCCAGGCCGTCGTCGACCTCGCCGCCTTCGGTTACGCGTGGATTCCCCGGACGAATCCCGCCTCCGCGCCGCAGAGCGCGCCGGAGCATCTCGCGATCCGCGACCGGACGCTCGGCAACGGCGTCATGTCCGTCTCGCTCGACCCGGGCTCGGGCGGCGTCCGCGGCGTGAGCGGCATCAACGAGCCGACCGCCCGGCTCGGGCAGCAGCTCGTGATCGTCGGCCTGACCGGCAGCGACGGCAAGCCGGCGACGTCGACCATGACGGGCACCGGCTTCGAGGCCGACTACGGCGGCCCCGCGCTCGTGCAGGCGACCACGACCGGCACGCTCCACCATCCCGCCGACGGCCGCCGCCTCGCCTCGTTCACGCAACGGCACCGGATCTGGACCGGCCGTCCGACGCTGGAGATCGACGTCACGCTCGCCGACCTCGACCCGTCATGGCTCGCAGTCGATCGCCCGGGCCGACCCGTGGTCGAGCTACCTCGCCTGCCGCTGGGCCTGGCCCGACCCCGAGTCGTCGCTCCGCCGCACGAGCCTGCTCGCCCCCGAGACGACCACCGCCGACCGGCCCGAGACGCCCGACGCGATCGACATCCTCTCCCGACGGCGCAGGACCGTCCCTCCTCTTCGGCGGCCTCGCGCATCACAAGCGCGTCGGGACGCGGATGCTCGACACGATCCTGGTCGCCGGCAAGGAAGAGGCCCGCTCGTTCCGCCTCGGCGTCGCGATCGACCTCGAACACCCGTGGCAGGCCGCGATCGACGTGCCTCGCCCCCGCCTACGTCGTCCCCACCGACGCCGGCCCTCCGAAAACCGGCCCCGCCGGATGGCTCGTGACCGTGGACACGAAGTCGGTGGCCGTGATCCGGCTCGCCTTCCTCGACCGCTCGGGCGACGGCCGCGGCTGGGGCCTCGACCTGACGCTGCTCGAGACCGCCGGCCGCTCGACCCGTTGCAAGGTCCGCACCTTCCGCGACCCCGTCTGGGCCCGCCAGCTCGACTTCAACGACGAGACGATCGTCGACCTGCCGACCGACGGCGACTCCGTGCTCGTGGACCTCACGCCGCACGAGCTGGCGCGGGTGGATATCACGCTGGGCTGACGTGGGGTCCGCTACCACGGACCCTACCTTCCGGCGACCCAGTCGATCCCCTGAACGACGACCTTGCTCAGATTCGGGTCCTGGAGCGGGTCCTTCTTGTCCGGCCCGAAGTCGCGGTGGCCGAGCGGGGTGTGGAAGACGCGGCCCTTGCCGTACGTCCGCGTCCACGCGACGGGCCAGGTGCCGCCGTCGTGGTCGATCGTGAGCAGGGGCTCGACGTTCGGCTCCATCTGGATGTGGTAGTAGAGCTCGTCTTCGAGCGGGAAGTCGGAGAGGCCCCGGGTGATCGGGTGGCGGGTGTCGGCGATCTTGACCGTGAACGTGCCCTTCTTCGTCTTGCTGTCGGGCAGGCCGACGTGCGAGAAGACGCCGCCGAGCATGGGCCGCCACTCGGGGAGCCAGTCCTTCGCGCCGTTGTCGGCGCCGTGGATCGAGACGAAGCCGTGGCCGTCCTTCACGTAGTCGAGCAGCCGGCGCTGCTGGGCCTCGGTGAACTTGAACTCGTCGTCGCGGCGGTCGGCCGTGAGGATCAGGATCGCGTACTTCTCCAGGGCCGGCGTCTCGAGGATCGCGGCGTCCTCGCAGATGGTCACGCGATAGCGGCCCGTGTCCTCGAGCGTCCGCGACAGCCCGAGCGCCTGCTCGCGATAGCCGTGGTGCTGCCGCTGGCCGCCGGAGAGGATCAGGACGGTCACGCCGGTCGGGTTCTTCTTCTGCGCGAGCGCGGGCGTCGGTGCAAGCGGCGGCGAGGCTCAGAACGGCGAGCGCAGCGAGTCGGCGGTGCGGCACGGGCGGGCCTCCCGGCGGGATGGGGATTCGAGCCGGCCCGCATCGTAGGACGCGCCGGCCGCCGAAGCAAGCGGGCGACCGGCGTTCGACCGCCAGACCGGTGGGAGAACGGCTCTCAGCGGGAGCGGCTTTGCATGGGAACGTCGTTTCCCAATCCCGCGGAATCGGATCGCGGCGCCCTCCGCCAACCGAGAGAGCTGAGGAATCGAGCCCCTCCCCGCTTCGAGGAACAGCCCGTGAACCCGACCGAAATTGGCTTTGTTTCGGGAGAAGCCGGCCCCGGGGCACCGGCGAAAATGGCTTCGTTTCGCGCCGCGGGGGCCGGGCAGCCCGCCTGGCGCCGCACGAAGGCACCCGAAGCTGGACCTTTCTTGCATTCCCGGGTTCGCTCGGCGCCGCGGGCCGGGTCCCCACCGAACCCGGCGCCGGGCCGCGCCGGGTTCGCTCCGCGGCAGGTGGGGGGACCCAGGAACCCGAGACCGGTCCCCTCCCACCGAGCGAGCAACGCGCTGCCGCGCGAGAAGGAGACGGCCCGCGTCCGGCAGGGTACCCTCCTTGAAATGCGGCGCGAAATCGGCTCTGTTTCATGGCAGATCAGGGCCGGGACACCAGACCGAACCGACGACGCCCGGCCCGTCCAACCAGGAGACGCACCGATGACGACCCGAATCCTCAAGCTCGCCGCGGCCCCGGCCGTCGCCCTCGCCGTGCTGCTGCTCGCCGGGGCCGACGACGCCGCGAAGCCGATCAAGGCCGGCGAGCTCTCGTTCGACGTGCCCGCCTCGTGGAAGGTGGAGCAGCCCCGTTCCCAGATGCGGAAGGCCCAGCTCAAGTTCGGCCCCGTCGAGGGCGACTCCGAGCCGGCCGAGCTCGTCCTGTTCGTCTTCCCCAAGGGCGCGGGCACGGTCGAGGCGAACATCGCCCGATGGGAGCAGCAGTTCGTCGGCGAGGGCGGCAAGCCCGCCAAGGCCGAGGTGAAGAAGACGAAGGGCAAGAACGTCGACGCCACCCGCGTCGAGGTCTCCGGCCGGTACGTCGCGGCCGTGACGCCGGGGGCCGCGGAGAAGAACGACAAGCCCGACTTCCGGCTCCTCGGCGCCATCGTCCAGACGCCCGACGCGGGCTACTTCTTCAAGATGGTCGGGCCCGAGAAGACCATGAAGGCCGCCGGCGCGGGGTTCGACGCGATGATCGCCTCGATCGCCAAGGAATGACCGCCGGCGGCTACTTCGGCATCACCGCCGTCCCCGCCATCAGGTCGTTGAGATACCGCCCCCGCAGGAAGAGCGCGGGGGCGACGTAGACGAACGGCATGAAGAAGAACAGGCACGTCGGCCCGTACTCGTGGAAGAGAGCATACGGGCCGGCCACGGGGGCCATTTCCAGCCCCGAGTCGAGGATCAGGACGGGGATCCAGCGCAGGGCCTCCCGCCAGGCCAGCCGGAGCCGCGAGGCGCGGCGGCCGTCGGAGCGGACGATCGTCACGCCCAGCAGCAGGCCGCCGATGCCCTCGCGGAGGAACATCGCGAGCAGGACCCACAGCGTCGACTGGGCGAGGAAGACGCTGTCGAGCACCTCATCGTCGGGCAACACGAAGTCGCGCTCGCCGGCCATGAACTGGATGAAGATGAAGTACGCGACGGCGAGGAAGGGGAAGAGCCAGGTCTTGATCTCGGTCGTGACCAGCGTGTAGGCGGCGTGGCCGTACTTCTGGGTCGAGGTCAGCTCCGACGCCTGCTCGCGGGTCGCCTCGAGGTCCGCGAGGAACGCGGCGACCGTCGGATACGCCGCCCCGACGCCGCAGAGCCTCGAGACGACGTCGATGGCGTGCCCCGGCACCGGGGCGCCGACGGCGCCCGGCTTCTCGCGGTCACCGCCCAGCGTGCCGTACGCGACCTCGCGGAGGAGCCGGAGGGCACGGCGCTCGGGGCTGGTCGTCAGCGCCCTCGTCGGCCGGGCTCGATCGGGGGTCCATCAGCCCGTCGATCAGGAAGATGCGGCCGTCGGGCTGGATCCAGACGCGGTCGGGTGAGAGGTCCTCGGGCAGCGTGCCGTCGTCGCACGCGGCGGCCAGCTCGGTCGCGAGGTCCTCGAGCACCCCGCGCGCCTCGTGCCAGTCGAGCCGCCCGCGCCGGGCGATCGAGGTCGGGCAAGGGCTGCCCGCCGGGGGCAACGAAGGCGTCCCACCTCCACGCGTCGATCTCGCCCGCGCCGAGCCACCGGGGGCGGGCGAGCCGGCCGAGCTCCCGGCGAGTGCCTCCGACCGGGTCGGAGCCGAGCGGCCGGAGCACGATCCAGACTGTCCGACCGAGGCCCACGTCCTCGCCGAGCAGCACGATGCGGTCGGGCGCCGACGACAGCGCCCCCGCGACCCGGTATGGCCCCACCTCATCCGGCAGGCCCTCGGGCCTGAGCAGCCGCGGCGGCTCCCAGCCGCGGACCGCGTGGCCTCGCGCCCGCAGGCGGCGGCGGAGCGACCCCGGCAGCAGCACCACGGCCGTCCCGCTCAGGAGCTCGTGGACCCCCCGATAGCCATTCTTCGCGCGGGCCGTCAGGAAGAGCGCGGGGATCGACGCGAGCTGGATGATCGTGGCGATCGACGCGACCGTGCCCCGGCCGTCGCGACTGTGCGCGAACTCGACCGTGTAGACCCTGCGGGGGACGATGACGATCGCGGCGAAGACGAGGAGCCGGACGATCGATTCCCACCAACCCGCCGTCCCGCCCCGCCGCGCCGAGACGACGCGGAGCCGGAGGATCCGCTTGCCCGGGCTGGCCGAGCCGAGGAACTCGAAGACGAAGTAGTACGAGAAGATGATGAGCCCGGTCAGGATCTCGTTGTCGGCGGAGAGCGGGACGTGGAACGGCGACCGCCCCATGCTCCGGGCCAGGCCCTCGACGACCAGGGCCACGGTCGTGATCGTGAACGTCGCGAGGAAGTCGAACGCATAGGCCGTGGCGCGGAGCCCGAATCGCCCGAGTGCGACGCGCCCGGGCAGGAACGGGGCCAGTGCCTCGCGGAATTCCTCGAGGTTGCGATAGCGCCGCCGCCGGTCGCGCTCGAGCCCGCGCATCACGGCCTCGTCGAGCGCCGACCAGACGTCGGGCCGGATCGTCCGGACCGAGGGCGCCGCCTCCGAGACGATCCGGGCGAGCGCCACCGTCGCCTCGCTCGCCTGGTGCGGCGGGCCGCCGGTCAGCAGGAAATAGAGCGTCGCGGCGACCGAGTAGACGTCCGACCGCTCGTCGATCAGCTCGCCCTTGATCTGCTCGGGAGACGCGTACTGGGGCGTGCCCAGGAACGCCCCGGTCCGCGTCAGGTCGGCGTCGGAGCCCAGCAGCGACTTCGACAGCCCGAAGTCGCCGACCTTCACGCGGCCGTCGCCGTCGAGGAAGCAGTTCGACGGCTTGACGTCGCGGTGGATCACGCCGAGCTTGTGGGCCTCCTGCAGCCCCTCGATCACGTCGAGGATCTTCCGGACCGCCTCGCCCTGCGGCAGCGGGCCGTCGCGCTCGACGAGGTCCTTGAGCGTGTGGCCGGGCATCAGCTCCATGACGATGAACGGCCAGCCGTCGGAGCGATCGGCCGCGAGCACGAACACGCAGCGCGGGTGTGCGATCGAGCTGGCGAGCCGGCCTTCCTGCAAGAACCGCTCGACGGCCGTGGCGGAGGTCGTATACTCCGGCGCCATGAGCTTCAGCGCCACCCGCCGCCCCGACGCCATCTCCTCCGCCTCGTGGACCGATCCCATCCCGCCCTGCCCGAGCTTGCGGATCAGCCGGTAGCCGGCGACCGTCTCCGGCACCGCGCGGACGAAGCTGTTCGTGCCGGCGTAGGCCACGGTCGAATCGGCCCGATGGAACTCGATCGTCTCGTCCGGCCCGGGCTCGGTGGAGGCCGACGGGCGGCTCGGCGGCGTGGATCCCGGGATCGCCTGTCCGCAGTAGGGGCAGAACGAGGGCCGCTGCCCGACCACGTCGATCGAGCGTTCGCACCGCGAGCAGCTCAGGGACATGAGACGGTCCGTCCGGGGTGGGAAGGTCGCCCGACGATTGTACGTCATCGACGGCTATACGTCGCCCGACGGCAATTGGTTTCGGGTCGTCGAGTCGGCGGTGGTTGCGCCGGAGACGGGAGGTGTATGGCAGGAAGGCCCGAAGGCACAAGGACCGGCCCTGCTGTTGCTCCACACCCCACCGCCCCCGTATGCTCTGTATTCGACGACCCCCCGGCCGACCCGCGAGGGCCCGCGGCATGATAGTCTCCGTGATCGCGTGCGCCCGCTGCACCGAGCCGAACCACCCGTCCACGCGGTATTGCGGCAAGTGCGGGCTGCCGCTGGGATCGATGCGCCCCGACGCCTCGGCCGCGGCCGACGCGCTGGGCCCCTACGAGATCCCCGAGGCCGCCGACCCCGACGCCACCCGCGCCGTCCGCGACCTCGTCACGCGCTCGAACTTCGACTCCTCCCCCTCGGGTCACGGCTGGCGCCTGACGGTGCCCCTGCGGATGGATCGCCACCAGGCCGTCTACGCCGGCTACGCGGGCACCGACGCCGGGCATCGCGCGATCGTCTCACTCGTCTCCGTCTGCGGCCCCGCCAGCGACCGCGACGCCCGCGTCCTGCTCAAGCTGAATGCCCGGATCGTCGACGGCCACTTCGCGATCAAGTCGCTCCGCGGCGAGGATTACTTCGTCGTCATCCAGAACCTGCCGGCGGACCGCGTCGAGCAAATCGACGCCCGTGCGCTGGTCCGGCAGATCGCCGAGGCGGCGGATGACCTGGAGGATCGGATCTCGCAGGGGCGGGATCTCTTCTGAGTTATCCGTCAGTCGAGTGGACCGGCGCTTCGTCGCGGAATGGTTCGAGCAGGCCGTTCCCCTGCAGGTCGTAGATTGCGATCGTGCCGTCATCTGTATACGCGACCGGCTTCAGCGAGTCGAGCGCTCGGAAGTACCCCGGCGGCCCCCAGGGCCCGTGCTGAAGCGATGCCGAGACCGCGACATAACGCGTCCGTGAACTTAGCTCCCCGTCCAGGTAGCCGGGGCGAAAAAAGGCGTGACAGACAGGAGTGTAGTCGAGGGAACGATTCGAGCTTTTTCTTTGAATCTGCTCGAATTCATCGACGACGCGCCGGAACACCGCAGTCCCGGTCTCGTCCACGGCCGTGATAAGGCGCCACTCACCCTGGATCTCATAGCGGTGCGGCTCGACATCGCCGAAGTAGAAAAGTGTCAGGGGACGATACCTTTCTTGAAGCCGGCGTAGCGACCTCAGCCCCTGACCCCAGTCCAGATTCGAATCCGCCAGAACCCGCCTGCCGCCGATCTTCCCGCCCGCCAGGATGTTGAAATAGCTCAGCTCGTGCGGATGGATCGCCGCCACCGCCGCGGCCTGGCCGATCAGCCCTCCCGCGACGATCCACCGCCAGATGCCCCGCCGCTCCGCAAGGGCCGAGACCCAGACGATCGCCAGCGGGGCCATCGGCAACAGGTAGCGGACGCCGTAGTTCCGCTTGGAGGCGAACATGGCGATGGCGAGGAAGGCGGCGATCGCCAGCGGGAGGATCCACGCTCTCGTAGAGTCCGCCATGCGGACCTCTTCTTGCGGTGGGCTGGAATCGAAAAGGTCCGCATGGCGGACCCCACGAAGACCCGTCGCCCCTCGTGCCGCGATCAGCAGCCAGCACGCCAGCGGCATTTTCACCGCCAGGGCGACCGGGTAGTAATACCACCACCCGGTCATCCTCCGTTCCCCAAGCAGGTAACTCGGCCCACCGTTCCTCTGGTGGCGGAGCTGGATCGCGAAGCCGGCCCAATCCTGCGGGATCGGCACCTCGAGGAGCCACCCCAGGCCGGGCGCCGAGGGATGGTATCCCGTGCGCCCGCTCAGGCTCAGCACGGACAGACCCGTCACGGCCCAATCGGCCGCCATCATGATCGCGACATAGGCGAGCATCCCAAGCCCGACCGTGCGCATGACCGTCGCGATGCGCCGCTCGCCGGATCTCCACCGATCGACGATCCAGATCAGTCCGAGGATCGGCGGGTAGACGACCGCCGTGAACTTGCAAGAGAACGCCAGGCCGGCGACGACGGCGCTCGCGATAAGGAAGGCCGATCGGCGGTTTTGCAAGAACTTCCAGAAGAGGAAGAAGAGTCCCGCCGTCGCCGCGATCAGCGGCATCTCCATCGTCATTAATGAACCATGCGCCAGCAGATTGGGGCTCAGCGCAAAGAGCGACGCGGCGAAGGCCATCGCCCGCGGCCCGTACATCCGCCGGCTCCAGCACGCCGTCAGCAGGAAGGCGACGAGCCAGATCCAGAGCGACGCCAGCCGGACGATCGGCAGGAGCGACGCCTGATCGACGACCGGCCGGTCGATCAGTCCGCCCAGGCCGATCCGGTCGAGCACGAAGAACGCCGGCGCGGACTGGAGCTTGAAGAAGGTGACGGGCGAGCCCATCCGCGTCATCTCGGAGGAACGGCCGGTGCGCCACCACTCGGCGGCGATGCGGAGATAGGCGGTCTCGTCGTAGGTCGCCGAGCTGACCGTCGCCGCCTGGGCCATCAGGGCGATCCCGACGGCCCCCGCGCAGGCGACGACGAGCCGGGTCCAGGCCGGCGTCCTCCCGCCCGAATCATCCGCCGGCGCCCGATCCATGAGCCGCCGCCCCTCCCCGATCAGTCGCAGGACGAGCCGCGCGGCCGTCACGGCGTCGGACCAGACCGGGCCGGCATGGGTCGCCGCGGACGACCGCGCGATGGAACTGGGCGTCCAGCGCCTCGCCGACGGTCGGCTCGGCGGGCAGCCGCTCGTCGTGGGTGCCGTCGGCGTCGGCCCAGACGACGCGGTCGGGCATCTCGACCCAGGCCGCGCCCCGCTCGGCGAAGACCTGGACGCCCGGCGGCGGCAGGAACTTCGCGGCGTCGCCCCAGGCGACCCGGTGATAGCGAGCCAGGTTCCACTGCGCCACCCGGCCGTCGGGGAACTCGAGGCAGATCGCCTCGACGTCATGGTCGCCCGACGGCGCCGGGCATCGTCACGCCGCCCCGGCCGTGCACCGAGACGGGCTCGGCGCCGAAGAGCCAGCGCGACCAGTCGAGGACGTAGCTCCCCGGGTCGAGCAGGAGCGGGGCGGGAGCGATCTGGGTCGACGGGCCCGGCAGGCCGTAGCGGTCGAAGCCCGAGAGCCGGACCTGGCCGACGAGCAGCCGCGGCGGGCCGAGCGCGGTCGCCAGCAGCTCGCGGAGCCGGATCGACGCCGGGTAGAACCGCCGGGCGAACTCGGGCATGAAGACGGACGCCGACGAGCCGAGCGACGCGTCGAGCCGGTCGATCGTCGCCGGCTCGGACGCCGAGCGGCAGGGCGCAGTAGATCGGCTTGCCGCTCGCCGCGGCGACCTCGAGCGCATGGAGGCCGAACCACTGGGGCGACAGCAGGAACACGGCCTGAACGTCGGGCCGCTCGACCAGGGCCCGGACGCCCGTGGCGGCGTCGGCAGCCGAGCGACGCGGCCTCGATCTCGGCGCGGCGCGCGACCTGATCGTAGACGGCCGCGACGCGGAAGCGGTCGGCCATCCGGGCCAGGGCCGGCTTGTGCCGGACCTCCCAGAGCCGCCCCAGCCCGATGACGCCAACCCCGAGCCGGACCCCTCGCGTCGCCGCCAACGTCCCCCTCCCCGGAGCCCCCGATCCGCCGCTCTCGCCCCGGCCCGACGCGCCGCGCGCCTGCGTCGGCGCGGCACTCATCATCGCATCGCCGACCGATTTCGACCACCCGTCTCCGCGCCTTCTGCTCGTCGTTGGATCGTCCGCTTTCGGCGTTCCCGTGCCAGGAGGCAGGGATCCAGAAGACGCGCGGGAAACGCCGGGGCGGTCGATCGCGTATAATCTTGCCTGGACGAAGATGCCCGATCGTCGCCGCGAGCCCGAGCCGCCCGATGTCCGCCGAGTCGCTCTCACCCTCCGACACCGACGCCGATGCGGTCGAGCTCGCGCCCGACGAACCCCCGGTTGGCGAGACGCTCGAGCTCTCCGCCGTCGACCTCCGGGAGAAGGCCTTGCCGCTGCGGCCGGGCGACCTGACCCGGCTGCTCGTCGCGCAGCCCGGGCTCTCTGCCGAGGATCGCAAGCGGCTCGCCCGGTTCGGCCCGAGGGTCGGGGCGCACTTCCACCAGGAGTTCTACCGCCGCCTCCGCGAGCTCAAGGAGGCGTACGCCCCGCTCGACCCCGACTCCGACTACGCCCGCATCCCGGGCCACACCCGCGAGCAGACCGAGACGCTCGACGAGGAGTTCCTCGACCTCCTCGACGCAGACCCTGGATCGGGCGAACTACCGGCGGCTCCGGACGGAGGTCATCCAGCAGGCCGTCTCGGCCCCCAACGAGCTCGGGCTGAGCTACGTCCCCGATTTCTCGCAGTTCGAGCACCTCCGCGTCTACGCCCGCGGGTTCACGAAGATCCACCGCGTCTCGCGCAGCGCCCGGACGAAGTTCCGCAAGCGGACGATCATCCTCGACGCCTATCAGCGCCTGGTCGTCGTGCTCAAGTTCAAGGAGGAGATGGCGAAGAAGATCGGGCCCTACGTCCGCACCGACCGGCTCTACCTCCGCATGTTCAAGGACGTCCCCCACGTCGACATGGAGATGCACCTGCCCGAGCAGGGGACGAAGGTCAAGATGCGCTGGCTCGACAAGGCCCAGATCGCCTCGCCGTTCGCCGTCAGCCTGCCGACGGTCGCGTTCAAGCTGATCGGCGGCGGCCTGCTGGCCCTGACTCTTCCCCCGCCCTGCTCTTCACCGCGATCTTCGCCCCGATCAGCGCGGGCGTGAACTCGTTCTTCGGCTTCCACCGGGCCAAGCAGAAGCATCTCTCGCACATGATCCGCAGCCTCTATTACCTGACGTTGGCCAACAACGGGAGCGTGCTCAACCGCCTGATCGACTCGGCGGAGGAGGAGGAATACAAGGAGACGCTGCTCTCCTACTTCTTCCTCTGGCGGAACCAGGACTCGACCCAGGGCGTCCGCGTCGACGCGCTCGACACCCGGATCGAGGATTTCCTCAAGGACCTCACCGGCTTCGAGATCAACTTCGAGATCTCCGACGCGCTGAACAAGCTCTATCGCCTCGGCCTCGCCCGGCTCGACCCCGAAGGCCGGCTCGTCGCGACTCCGCTCGACGAGGCGCTCGTCCATCTCGAATCCCTTTGGGACCGGTCGTTTTGCGAGGGCTGATTCATCCCCGGCACGGGCGTTCGCGGCAAGGCTCCGGCAAATTCTCCTTGACGCCCTCCGCGTTGTTAAACAAGAATCAAAGCCACGCCCGACCCCGAACCGCATCCCCGACCGGGTCGTACGGGGATCACCTGCGGATGGGCGGCGCCGAGGCCTGCCGTCTGGTCCGCACGCCTGCGTGTGGATAAGATAGAGAGCAGGCGCGACGTCGCGAGGGGTCCCGGGCCGTCCCGCCTCCGTACGACCCTCCCGCCCCCGCCGCCCGCCCCGCCGCCCCGGTCCAGGTGACGCCCATGTCGAGACCCGGCACCCCTCCGCCGAACGGACCCCGAGGCCGGGGATACGGCTACATCGACCCCTCGGCCCCGTGGCCGATGCGGGCGGTGATGGCCGTCTATCGCTTCCTGGCGTCGCTCAAGCTCGCGGTCATCTCGCTGCTCTCGCTGGCCGGGTCGCTGGCGTATGCCACGATCTACGTCGAGAAGAACTACGGCACGATCGCCGTCAACGAGTGGGTCTACGAGAGCGCCTGGTTCTCGATCCTCCTCGCCTTCCTCGCGACGAACATCCTCTGTGCGGCCCTGATCCGCTTCCCGTGGAAGAAGCGTCAGACCGGGTTCGTCGTCACGCACGCCGGCCTGCTCGTCCTCATCTTCGGCGCCTGGTGGGGCTTCCAGTTCTCCGACGAGGGCCAGGCCGGGGCAGTCGAGGGCGGCACGGTCGACAAGCTCGTCCGCACCAAGCATCCGCTGATCCGCATCCAGGAGCTCGACGAGCGGACCGGCGAGCCGGTCGTCGAGCGCGAGCTGCCGTTCAACGGCGGGGCGCTCGACTGGCCCAAAGGCAAATATGAGGTCGTGAGCCGTCCCAAGGACCCGTTCAAGGTCGCCGTCACGGGCTACCACGCCGCGTCGCGGTATGCCGGGACGGAATACGTCGCGGCCAAGGGCGGCTTCCCGGCGCTGAAGCTCCGCGCCCGGGCCAAGCCGCCCAGGGCCGCGGAGGCGATGGACGCCTTCGGGCCCGACGACCGGTGGTTCCCGCTCCGCGGCCGGCAGATCGGCAACCACCTGGCCAAGCGGGCCGGCGGCGCCAAGTTCGCCTTCACCTACGTCGACCGTCCCGAGATGGTCGAGGACTTCCTCAACCCGCCCAAGGACCCCGGCACGCTCGGCGTCGCCCGGCTCCGGTACACCGACGGCGCGGGCAAGCCGCGGGTCCACGAGGTCCGCCTCGACGACGCGAAGCCCGGCGCCGCCATCCCGCTGCCCGGCAGCGACCTGACGGCCACGTTCATCGACGCCGTCCGCCGCGAGCCCGAGCGGGGCGATTACCGCGAGATGTTCGGCGACGACGAGATCTACGCCGTGTCGTTCGCCGTGCGGAAGGGCGGCGGGCCCGAGGTCACGCACATGGGCTTCGCCGGGCAGCCGATGTTCCCGCCCGTCCTCGCCACCGAAGGGCGCGAGGAGCCGCTGCTCTCCGTCTCCTATTACCGCCCGCCCCTGCTCGGCGGCGGCATGGGCGGGACGCTGGGCGTGGTCGACGTGATGGGCGACCCGCAGGGCCACCTCTACTACCGCGTCTTCGCCCGCGACGAGTCCGCGGTCTCCGCCGAGCGGGCCAATGAGCCCCGCCCGGCCGTGCTCGCGAAGCCGCCCGCGCCTCTGAAGCTCGGAGAGCGGATCGTCGCCTTCGGCGGCACGCCCAACCGACCGATGACGGTCGACTTCACGGCCGAGGACTTCCTGACGTCGTCGCGCGAGATGGTCCTCTACGACCACCAGCCGATGCCCGACGGCAAGCAGGGCGACGGCCTGGCGGCGGCCCGCGTCGAGATCACGGTCGACGGCGAGTCGCGGGACGTCTGGGTCCAGCGCCCGCGGGGCTGGAGATGCCGCCGTTCACGCCGGTCCGGTTCCGCGGCAAGGACTTCAAGGTCGCCTTCGACTCCGAGCGCGAGCCGCTCGGGTTCGCGATGACCCTGAAGGACTTCGAGGTCACGTACGACCCCGGCACGTCGAAGCCGGCGAGCTACACGAGCGAGGTTCTGCTCACCGACGAGAAGGCCGGCCTTAAGGACCAGCCGATCACGATCACGATGAACCACCCGCTGACGCACCGGAAGCTGACGTTCTACCAGTCGAGCTTCCACCCGTCGACCGACCGGGCGACGCAGGGCGACTTCGTGTCGATCTTCCAGGTCGGCCACGACGCGGGCCGGCCGCTGAAATACGCGGGCAGCCTGCTGCTGGTGCTCGGCGTCTTCCTCCAGTTCACCATGAGGGCCGGCGTCTTCACCCACGCCAAGGGCGACACCAAGGCCGCCGACCGGGCGCGGAAGCTTCTCCGAAAAAAGGGCGAAAAGGCCCCCGCCGCGCCGGAAAGAAAGAACAAGGCGAAGAAGGCCAAGAGCTATGACGACGCGATCCTCTGAGGACCCGGCGCGGCTCACGGAGCCAGGGAGCACACGATGCGAAGAACCGCGTGGCCCGCACTGGGCCTGGTCCTCGCCACGAGCCTGGCGACGGCGCTCGCCTCGCCCTCCTCGGCGGCCGAGAAGAAGCCCCCGGTCGAGCGGCTCGGCCGCGGCGCCGGGTATGACGCCCTGGCCGCGCTGGCCGTCCAGCACGAGGGCCGCGTCAAGCCGTTCGACACCCTCGCCCGCGAGGAGTTGAAGCAGATCTACGGCCGCGAGCGGATCGCGTTCGTCGACGACGACGGCGAGACGATCGCCACCTGGGAGCCCGTCGCCGCGATTCTCGACTGGTCGGCCCGCCCCGAATTCTGGGACGACCAGCCGATCCTCAAGGTCGAGTACCTGCCGCTCAAGCGGGCCCTGCTCTCCGGCGCGATCAAGGAGGCGCTCTCGGCCGTCGCCGCGAAGCCCTCAACGCCCGGCGCCGACCGCGAGGCGATCGAGAAGGTCGCCGGCCTGGAGGAAGTCGGCGACGCCGACCTCGCCGCCCTGCTCCGCTCGAAGACCCTGCCCGAGGGCGACGCCCGAATCATCGCGCGGCTCCACGCCAATCTGGGCGCCTCGAACAAGTGGTTGACCGCGAACGAGCTGGCCCGGGCCCGGCCCGTCGTCGACGGCCGTCCGACCGGCTTCGCCGAGTGGGTCTCGTCGCTCGAAGACCGCATGGGCGAGACCCGGCGCACGACCGGCAACGAACTCGTGCTCTCGGACCTCGAGCAGGCCGCGTACGACGCGGGCGTGACCCTGAGCCGCTACCGCTGGCTCCGCGACCTCGAATACCGCGGCCCGCTGCCGATCCGCGTCGTCCCCCGGCCGAGCAGCGCCCCGTACGTCCACTTCTCGGGCGACACCGTCCACGCGATCGATCCCAAGGGGAGCGAGAGCGACTTCTCGCCGCTCCAGATGGACGTGCTCTCGATCCTCGCGAAGTACAAGGAAAACACCCAGCGCAAGGACTGGGCGATCCCCGGCGAGAGCGCCGCCAACGACGGGCGGTACGCCTCGTGGCTCGCCGGCAGCTCGGCCTGGGTGCCGCTCTCGGTCCTGACGAAGACCGACGAATCCGAGCTGGCCAAGGCCGGTTTCCCGGCCTCCGCCCTCGCCGAGTTCCGCTCGGCCTGGAAGCGGTTCGAGGAAGCCGAGCGGTCGAACCCCGGCCGCGTCGACGAGGCGAGCGCGAAGGCCGTCGTCTCGGCCGCCGGGCGTCTCGGCGCCGAGATCAACGCCGCGTCGTATCCGACGCCCAAGGCGATGGCCCGCGAAGTCCACTTCAACGCCTTCGGGCCGTTCTGGTGGGCGCCGTTCGCCTATGGGTTCGGTGCGCTGTTGCTGGCGCTGAGCCTGTCGGTGCAGTCGTACCGCTCGGCGATCGTCGCCTCGATCCACCGGGGCCTCTACTGGGGCGGGATCGTTCTCTTCGTCACCGGGGTCGCGCTCGAGGTCTACGGCTTCTACCTCCGCGTGGTCATCACCGGCTGGGCGCCGGTGACGAACATGTATGAGACCGTGATCTTCGTCGCGGCCGTGTCGTCGATCCTCGGCCTGGTGCTCGAGGCCGTCTATCGCAAGACGTTCGCCGCCCTGGCCGGGGCGATGATCGCCACGGTCTGCACCGCCCTGGCCGCGACCGTCCCCCTGCTCGACCCGTCGATCAAGACGCTGCCGCCGGTGCTGCGGTCGAACCTCTGGCTGACGATCCACGTTCTGACGATCGTCTCCAGCTACGCCGCGTTCGCGCTGTCGATGGGACTGGGGATGATCGCGACGGGATATTACCTGACGGCCACCTATCGCCGCTCGCCGGGCTATGTCGAGCTGCTCGCTCCGGCGGGCGTCGGGCTGCCGATGCTGGTCGCGGGCGTGGCGGTCCGCGAGGCGTCGTACGGTGTGATCTCGCTCGGCCAGTGGGCGGTGGATTACGGCTTCTGGCCGGCGACCGTGCTCATCTGCCTGGGCATGGTCCTCACGATCGTCGGCGTCGTCGCGGCGCTCGGTGAGTTCATCAATCGCCGGTTCCTGGCCCGCGAGCTGTTCGTCCGCCCGGCCCCGGCCTGGGACCGTCCGACGCACGCGGCCGAGGCTCGCGAGCTGGTCGCGGCGGGGGGCACGATGCCGCCGCTGGCGGGCGGGTCGGGCGACGTCGTGGAGAAGGACCCGCGGGTCGCCGCGATGCGCGAGACGGCCGCGAAGATCAAGCCGCTGGCGAACTTCGTCTATCGCGCGATGCAGGTCGGCGTGCTGCTCGTGGCCGCGGGCACGATCCTCGGCGGCGTCTGGGCCGACTACTCGTGGGGCCGTTTCTGGGGCTGGGATGCCAAGGAGGTCTGGGCTCTGATCACGCTGCTCGTCTACCTCGTCCCGCTCCACGGCCGGTTCGCCGGCTGGGTCAACACGTTCGGCCTGGTCATGGCGTCGGTCGTCTGCTTCCTGTCGGTGCTCATGGCCTGGTACGGCGTGAACTTCGTCATCGGCGTCGGCCTGCACACCTACGGCTTCGGCCACGGCGGCGGACAGGGCGGCGTCGGCATGGTGACGCTGGCCGTGCTGGCGGTCGCCGGGGCGCGGCGTGGCGGAGGTTCCTGGGGCAGCGGCTGTCGATGTCCTGATCAGCAGGGTTCGGTCCCTCTTTTCCGGTCCCCTCCCCCCTTGTGGGGGAGGGTTAGGGTGGGGGGTGGATTTCGAAGTCGAAGACGATCGCCACCGGCGTACCTCGCGGCGATGGATCGGTCGGCGGCCGGTCGGCGACACCGCGGGCAATCCGCGCGAGCTCCACCAGTTCGAGCCCGAAGCACCTCGGCCCGACGTCCCTCGCCGCCGATTTCGAATAGCTCGGCCGCCCGCCTCGCGTGCGTCTCGACCCCGTGCCGCTGCCCCTCGCGGACCTTCACGCCCGCCGCGGCCAGCTTGATGAGCGCGCGGATCACGTCGGCCCGCGGGCCGACCCGTGCCAGGGCATGCCAGAGCGGCTCCCACGCCTCGTGGGCCTCCCAGTAATAGCCGGCGTTGAACAGGTCGATCCCGCGGAGATAGCTCGGCGAGTCGCGCCAGCCGTCGGGCTCGATCGGCGGAACAGTCTCGGTGCGATGGCCGTAAGAATGGCCGCCGGGCTCGCGGATCGGGTGGGGGAACGGGCCGCCGGGGACGTAGGAGTAGGGCGGGAGATTGCGGTAAGTGTCGTCGGCCGTCATGCTGGTGACCTCCTGACGCGGAGACGCCGCCTCTCACCGGGTCCCACCCACCGTGTCCTCCTCCGCACCCCTCATCCTCATCAACGCCGTCGGCCTCACCCGCCGCCTGCTGCCGCTCGCGCCGCGGCTGAGCGCCCTCGCTCAGTCGGGGTGGTCGCGATCGCTCCGCGAGGCCGTCCCCGCCGTCACCTGCACGGCCCAGGCGATCGATCCTCACCGGGCAGATCGCCGCGGGAGCACGGGGTCGTCGGCAACGGCTGGTTGTTCCGCGACACGCGGCGAGGTCCGGTTCTGGCAGCAGTCCAACGCCCTGATCGAGGCCGAGCCATTGTACGTCACCGCCGGCGCCGCGCCGCCGAGCGGGGCCGGACGTGTCCGCACGGCCAAGCTGTTCTGGTGGTTCAACCAGGGGGCCGACGTCGCCTCGAGCGTCACGCCGAAGCCCTACTACGCGGCCGACGGCAACAAGGCGTTCGGCATCTCCGGCACGCCCGACGGGCTCACGCGACCGGCTCGAGCGCGAGCTCGGCAAGTTCCCGTTCCACACCTTCTGGGGCCCCTCCGCCGGCCTCCCTTGCACCGCAGTGGATCGGCCGGGCCGCCGCCGAGCGTCGTCGAGGACGAGCGGCCCGACCTGACGCTCGTCTACCTGCCGCACCTCGACTACGACCCCCAGCGATTCGGGCCCTCGGGCTCGCGACATGCCCCGCCTCGTCGGCGAGCTCGACGCGGCCTGCGGCCCGCTCCTCGACGCGGCGCAAGCAGACCGGGGCCCGCGTCTGGGTCGTGAGCGAATATGGACATTGCGACGTCTCGCGGCCGGTCTACCTGAACCGCGTCCTGCGCCGGGCGGGCCTGCTGTCGGTCCGGCCCGGGCCGTTCGGCGAGATCCTCGACACGTTCGGCAGCCGGGCCTTCGCCGTCTGCGACCACCAGCTCGCCCACGTTTACGTCCGCAGGCCGGCCGACGTGGAACGCGCGCGGGAAATCCTGGCGAGCGAGCCCGGCGTCGCGCGCGTCCTGGCCGGCGACGAACGCTCGGAGTGTCGGGCTCGATCATCCCCGGTCGGGCGAGGTCGTCGCCCTGTCGGACCCCGACGCCTGGTTCGCGTACCCGTTCTGGCTCGACGACCGCGTCGCGCCGGACTATGCGCGCACGGTCGACATCCACCGCAAGCCGGGGTACGACCCGTGCGAGCTCTTCTTCGACCCCAGGCTCGCCTGGCCGAAGGGGCGGGTGATCGCGCCGGCTGCTGCAGGAAGAAACTCGGCTTCCGGACCCTGTTCGACGTCGTCCCGCTCGACGCCGGCGCTCGTGCAAGGGCAGCCACGGCCTGCCGGCCGCGCGATCCGCTGGACCGGCCGGTCCTGATCGGCGACGGGGCGGCACCGCGCGAGGGCCTGGAGACGACGGATGTGCATGGGCTCGTGCTCGGAGCCCTCGGGCTCTCCTAGGCTCCGCGATCGCGGACCCGCGCAAGTTCGCGGCTTGTCTCTTCCTCCCGGCATGTCCGACGATTAGCATGGCCGTCGATGGACTGATCGAGACGTCCCGCTCGCCACCACAACCCCGGACCGGCCATGACGATCCTCTCCACGCGCCCGAAGTCGTTCCGCAGCGCCCTCCTGCCGGCGCTGGTCCTCGCACTGGCCCTGGGCTGGGCGGCCCGCGAGCGGGCCTTCGCGCGGGCGCTGGCCGACGCGGTCCGGTCGGAGACGGTCAACCTCGACGCGGTCGCGATGAAGGACGACCGCCAGGCCGGCACCCTCGTCGGGCACAACGGCGTCTATTTCCTCGGCGACACGCCGGCGAGCACGAAGTTCGTCACCGGCCGGTATGTCATCGAACCGGGCCAGACGCCCCATGCGCCGCACACGCACGTCGAGGAGGAGGTGATGATCGTCGAGTCGGGCCGGGGCGAGATCTTCTGCGACGGCAAGACGACGAAGGTCGGCCCCGGCTCCGCGATGTACACGGCGCCCCACGCGTCGCACGGGATCATCAATCGCGGCGACTCGCCGCTCGTGTTCTACTATATCAAGTGGGCCCCGGCGCGAAATGATGTCGATTTAAGCCCGTCACGAACGTTGAGCGCGTTCGTATTCATAAAGGCCGAATTGCACCCGGAGCGTCGGGCCCGGGGCTGACGGCTTGAATCTTCCTGCCGCGACGCCGCGGTTGACACCTTTTTTTGCACGTCCGCCGGATCACATGCGTCAGTGCTAGCGCCGGGGTGCCATCTCGGCCGGCCCCGACGCTCTCCTTAGGGGCGGGCCCGCGTTCTCCGGCGCCGGCGAGCACGCCGCCGCCCGCGCCGTGAATCGCCGCCGAACCAGGAAACGCATCACCTCGCGAGAGACCGACACCGCCGCCTCCGCCGGTTGCCACGTGCGCCGGAGCACGCCCCCCCCGATGTACCAGCTACGCCGAACACCCCTGGTCCGCTACGGCTTCGCCCTGATTGCGATGGCCCTGGCGATCGCCCCGTCGCTCGTCCCGAGCCTGGGCATGGCGGCATCGGCCCTGCTGTATCTGGCGGTCTTCCTCAGTGCCTGGTTCGGCGGGTACGGCCCCGGTCTCTTTGCGACGGGCACGGGGACGGTGGCCGCGATCTTTATCGTGACGCAGATGGATCGGCCCCCCTATCATCGATTCGCGATTGGCATTGGCCTCTTCGCGGCCGGCGGCGTGCTGATCAGCCACCTCGTCCGGTCGATGCACCGCGCCAGGCTGCGGGCCGAGGACAACGCCGCCGAGGCCGACCGGCAGACCGAACGCCTGAGGACGACGCTGCGGAGCATCGGCGACGCGGTGATCGTGGCCGACGACGGCGGTCGCGTCGTCTCGCTCAACCCCGTGGCCGAGTCGCTCACCGGCTGGACCGAAGACGAGGCCGCGGGCCGGCAGGCTGACGGAGGTCTTCCACGTCGACGGGGACGAGAAGACCGGCGCCGCGTCGGACTCCGCCGAGCGGACCTTCCGGGCCTGGGGCCTCAGCGGCCTGGCCGGCCACTCGTCGCTGCTGGCGCGCGACGGCACCCGCCGGCCCATCGACGAGACCGCCGCGACGATCCGCGGCGGCGACGGCAAGGTCCGCGGCGCGGTGCTCGTATTCCGCGACGTCTCCGAGCGCCGCGACGCCGAGCGGCGGGTCACCGCGGCCGAGGCGCGGTTCCGCGCCTTCATGGACTTCTCGCCCGTCATCGCCTACATCAAGGACGACTACGGCCGCTACATCTGGGGCAACGCCGCCTGGGGCCGGCTCCATCCCGGCGGCGTCGAGTCGGCCCTGGGCAAGACCGACTTCGAGCTCTGGCCCGCCGACACCGCCCTGCGGTTCCGCGAGGGCGACCGCAAGGCGCTCGAGTCGGAATTGCCCACCCAGATCGACGAGCCGTCGCTCGCCCACGACGGCTCGGCGAACCACTGGATCTCGCTCAAGTTCCGCATCGGCGACGGCGACCCGCCGCTCATCGGCGGCATCTCCGTCGACGGCACCGAGCGGCTCGCGGCCGAGCGCGCGCTCCGCCACAGCGAGGAGCGGTACCGCACGCTCTTCGAGGCCAACCCGCTGCCGATGTGGGTCTACGACGTCGAGACCCTCGGCTTCCTCGCCGTGAACTCCGCGGCGGTCCGCCGCTACGGCTACGCGCGCGAGGAGTTCCTCGCGATGCGGATCACCGACATCCGCCCCGCCGAGGACGTGCCCAGGCTCCGCGCCCGCGTGGCCGAGGTCCGCGACGCGACCTACCTGGCCGAGACACTCTGGCGGCACCTGACCAAGGACGGCACCGTGCTCGACGTCGAGATCACCTCGCACGCCATCGAATTCGAAGGCCGCCCCGCGCGGCTCGTGCTCGCCCACGACGTCACCGACCGCCGCCGCGCCGAGGAGGGGCTGCGGATCAACCGCGAGCGGCTCGACCTGGCCCTCGACGCGGCCGAGCTGGGCGTCTGGTACGGCGACATCCCCGTCACGTCGTTCGCGATGAACGACCGCGCCCGCGACCACCACGGCCTCGGCCCCGACGAGGAGGCGACCCTCGAGCTGCTGGGCGAGCGGATCCACCCGGACGACCGCGGGCGGACGGAGCAGGCCCTGATGGCCGCGATCGAGGGCCGCGGGGCGTACGACGTCGTCTACCGCGTGCTCGACCCCGGCGGCCCCGAGCGTTGGGTCCGCGCCATCGGCCGGGCGTTCGCCGACGCCGACGGCCGGGTCGCGCGGTTCGACGGGGTCACGATCGACGTGACCCGCCAGAAGGAGGCGGAGGCCCGGCTCCGCGAGGCGACCGAGGCCGCGCTCGAGGCGCAACCGCGCCAAGGACCGGTTCCTCGCCGTGCTCGGCCACGAGCTCCGCACGCCGCTCACGCCCGTCCTCGCCGCCGTCTCGACTCTGCTCGACGCGCCCACCCGGCCCGGCCGCACGCCGCCCGAGTGGTCGCAGGAGCAGATCCGCGAGATCTTCTCCATGATCCGCCGCAACGTCGAGCTCGAGACCCGGCTCATCGGCGACCTGCTCGACGTCGCCCGCGTCCAGCGCGGGCAGCTCAAGCTCATGGTCGAGCCGGTCAACGTCCACCGCGCCCTCCGCGAGGCCGTGGACATCTGCCGCGACGAGATCCTCGTCAGCGGCCTCGACGTCCGGTTCGTGCTCGGCGCCGCGTCGCATCACGTCCAGGCCGACCACGCCCGGTTCCTCCAGATCGCCTGGAACCTGATCCACAACGCGGCCAAGTTCTCCCCGCCCGGCGCTCGCCTGACGATCCGCACGTCGAATCGGCCCGGCGACGGCGGCCACGACCGCGTGGTGGTCGAGTTCGAGGACAACGGGATGGGCATGGCCCCGGAGGTCCTCGAGCGGATCTTCGACCCGTTCGAGCAGGGCGACACGCCGGCGCGGCGGCGGATCGGCGGACTCGGGCTCGGCCTGGCGATCAGCCGGTCGATCGCCGAGGCGCACGGCGGCACGCTCACGGCCGACAGCCCCGGCCCGGGGCTCGGCTCGACCTTCCGGATCGAGCTCGAGACCGTCGCGAAGCCCGAGCCGTTGTCGCCCCCCGCCGCCCCGACCCAGGGCGCCGCGCAGCCCTCGGCGCGGAGCGTCCTGCTCGTCGAGGACAACGCCGACACGCTCCGCTACCTCTCGACGCTGCTCGCGCATCGCGGATACCGCGTGCGGACGGCCAGTCGCCTCTCGGAGGCCGAGGAGGCCGCCGCCGCGTCGGCCTTCGACCTGCTCATCTCCGACATCGAGCTGCCCGACGGCAGCGGGCTTGACCTCATGCGGGCGCTGCGCGGCAAGGTCGTGGGCGTGGCCGTCAGCGGCTTCGGCTCCGACAGCGACGTCCGGCTCAGCCACGACGCCGGCTTCGCCGTCCACCTCACGAAGCCGCTCGACTTCGCCCGCCTCGAGGTCGCGATCCGCGACGCCCTCGCCGTCGCCGCCTCGTGACGTGCGCCCGAGTCGACGCTACAAGGACAAGATCTTGTCCATCCGTCGCACGACGTCCTTGAGCGCGTCGAGGTCGCCGTACGGCACCTCGGCCGTGATCCAGCCGTCGTAGCCGACGTCGACGAGCGCCCTCGTCACCGCGGGCCAGTCGATCTCGCCCTCGCCGAGCGGGTAGCTGAACCGCTTCGGCTTGCCGTATTCCTTGATGTGCACCTTCAGGATCCGGTGTCCCAGCTCGCGGATCCACTCCTGCGGGAAGCCGTACTCGACGACGTTGCCGACGTCGAAATAGGCGCCGACCCAGGGGGACTGGAAGCTGTCGATGTAGCGGACGAACTCCGGCGGGCTCAGGAGGAACTTGTTCCAGACCTCCTCGACGGCGATCTTGACCCCGGCCTTCTCCGCGACGGGCAGGAAGTTCGCGAACATCATCCTGCGACCGCTCGTAGGCGTCGTGATAGGAGACGTCCTTGGTGACGATCGCCGGCACGACGAGGACGGTCGTGCCCCCGTAGGCCCGGCAATCCTCGATCTCCTTGAGGATCGCGTCGACCCCGCGGAACCGAACGGCCGGGTCGGGGTCGGAGAGCGCATCCTTCCAGTGCCGCGAGCCGGAGACGCCGTGGATGATCAGTCCGGTCTCGTCGCGGGCCTTCAGCACCTCGTCGCGGTCGAGGTCGTTGGGGCTGATGAGCTCGACGCCCTCGAATCCCGCGTCCTTGAGCCTCGTGAAGTGCTCGAGGACCGGCCCCTTCGAGACGCCGCCGAGCATGAACGCCTTCCGCCAGCGCATCTTGCCCGCCGCCGCGGCGGTCGACGGGCGAGGCGAGCGCGGCGGCCGTTCCGACGGCGGCCGCGGCCTGGAGGAACGTCCGACGGTCGATCGGCTGCACGGGTCTTCCCTCCGCGGCTCGAGCGTGCGGCGCCCGGCGGATCACCCGTCCGCGGGCGAGGGCCCCATCTTAACAGGGTCGCCGCGGCCCCGTGAGACGGTCCCGGCGACCCCCTTCCGCACGCGGAGCCATCGTGGCATAATCTGGAATCTTAACAAATTCATTACTGCAGGTTCACCCGATGACCACGGCCGTTCGCATAATGGACCACGCATTGCCGGCCTCGGATCGGCTGGGAATCGTCAGTCGAACGAGCCCGGAAATGCCCGCGAGCGCGACCGCGCCGCGGCCCGCCGCGCCCCGATGGACCCGGAGCTTTTCCTTGATCGCTCGCCGAAATCGCCCAACTCTCGCCGCGTCGCTGGCCCTGGGGATCTCCGCCGTTGGATGCGGCGGCCAGGGCTCGGTGCCGATGGCGGACGTCCCGCAGGTGACCGCCCCCGCCCCGCGCCTCCCGCACCCCGGCACCGCGAAGATCCCCGGCCGGGTCGCCGGCGCCGCCCGCCGTCGTCACTCCCCCCCGCGCCGAATAGGCTCCCCCCCACCGTCACCCCCCGTTCGTTCCGCCGCGATCCGCAGGGTCGGGTCCCGAGACCGGACACGCCGCGCACGTCGCGCGCCCGACCGGCCCGGCCGGCCCCGATGCGGGGGCGGTCAGCGCTCCGCACGCGCAATCGACTCCCCTTTTTTCTCTCCCGGAGACCGTCATGAATCCGCCCCGCCCTCTCCGCGCCGTCCGCCGTGGTTTCACGCTGATCGAGCTCCTGGTGGTGATCGCGATCATCGCCGTGCTCATCGCCCTGCTGCTGCCCGCCGTGCAGGCGGCCCGCGAGGCCGCCCGGCGCATCCAGTGCGTCAACAACCTCAAGCAGATGGGCCTCGCGCTGCAGAATTATCATTCGTCGTTCGACAGCTTCCCGCCCGGCGGTCTCGTCGCCCGCACCTCCACCGGCGCGCTCCAGAACAGCACCTGCTGGGGCTCGTGGAGCGCCCACACGATGATCCTGCCGTTCATGGAGCAGGGCGCGGTATATAACTCGCTGAACCTGTGGCTGGTCAACCAGGGCGATGGGAAGTCGGACGCGATGCAGACGACCGGCATCACGACGAAGATCAGCGCGCTGGTCTGCCCGTCGTCCCCTGCCCCGCCCACCGCGCCGTCGGGCACGTTCAACGGCAACGTGCCGACCGGCAACAGCTACTTCGCCTCGTGCGGCTCGAGCCTTATGTACGACGGCCGCCAGGGGCCCGGATCGCCCAACGGCCTGTTCCAGGTGCAGGGCAGCGTCTACGGGATCCGCGACGTCACCGACGGCACGAGCAACACCATCGCCTTCGGCGAGTGGCGGATCGGCGACTTCAACGCCAGCCAGCTCTCGATCCAGGACGTCATCGCCGTCGGCGCCCAGTGGCCCGCGGGGGCGAACTACAGCTCGCCCCTCCTGAACATGCCGGCCGGCGGTGCCGGGATGCCCGCCTGGTTCAACCTCTGCGCCGGCAGCGCCAAGGCGAGCATCGGCAACGCCGCGGTAAACCGCAGCAACATCGGCGAGGAGTGGTGCACCGGCATGTTCGGCCGGACGCTCGGCAACACGCTGCTTGCCCCCAACTCGCCGTATCCCAACTGCGAGATCGACACCTGGGGCCAGGGCGACTTCGACGGCCCCGGCAACTACGGCATGAGCAGCTATCACTCCGGCGGCGCGAACGTCGTCCTGGGCGACGGCTCGGTCCGCTTCCTCAAGTCGACCGTGGCCATGCCGGTCGTCTGGTCCCTCGGCTCGCGGGCCCAGGGCGAGGTGATCTCCGCCGACCAGTTCTGATCGGGGAGGCGCGGCCGGACGACGCTGTCCGTCCGCGCTCTTCTTCGCGCCAAGTCAGGAAGCGACCTCGGCCAGCTTCGCGTCGAGCACCTCGCCCACCACGGCCGGGTCGGCCTTACCGCCGGTCTGCTTCATGACCTGGCCGCGGAGGAAGCCCTTCACGGCCTCGGGCTTCTTCTTGCCGCCCTTCAGGTCCTCGAGCGCCTTGGGGTTCGCGGCCAGCGCGGCGTCGACGGCGGCGGCGATCGCGTCGCGATCCGAGACCATCCTGTAGCCGCCCGCCTCGATGATCGCGTCGAGCGTCCCCGCGCCGTCGATCAGCTTGGCGAGCACCTCACGCCCCTGGTTCGTGTTCAGCTCCGACCGGCCGACGCGGCCGATCAGGTCGGCGAGCGTCTCGGGCCGGACGGGGAACTGGTCGAGCGTGAGCTTCCGCTCCTTCGCCACGCGGAGGATGTCCTGCTGGACCCAGTTGCTCGCCAGCTTCGCGTTGCCCGAGGCCTTCGCCACGGCGTCGAAGTAGTCCGCGACCTCCTGCCCCTGCTCGACGAGCACGTTCGCATCGTATGGCGAAAGCCCGTAATCCGACTCGAACCGCCCCCGTCGCGCCGTGGGCAGCTCGCCGATCGATGCCTTGACGCGCGCGACCCACGCCTCGTCGACGACGACCGGCACCAGGTCGGGCTCGGGGAAATAGCGATAGTCGGCCGCCGTCTCCTTCCGGCGCTGGACCTTCGTGACGCCCTCGGGGTCGCTCCAGCCCCGCGTCTCCTTGGGGGCATCCTTGATCGTGAGCCCGTCCTGCTTCCACTGCGCGAACTGCCGCTCGGCCTCGTAATTCAGGGCCCGTTCGACGGATCGGAAGCTGTTCAGGTTCTTGATCTCGACGATCGGCGTGGCGATCGTCTGTCCATCGTTTTCGATATGAAGATTCACGTTCGCGTCGCACCGGAGGCTCCCCTCCTGCATCTCGCAGTCGGAGACGCCGAGGTAGCGGAGCGTGAGCCGCAATTCCTCGAGGCACGCCTTCGCATCGGCCGCGCTGCGCAGATCGGGCTCGGTGACGATCTCCAGCAGCGGGAATCCCCGCCCGGTTCAGATCGACCTCGGACATCCCGCCCGACGCCGTGCGTGAGCTTCCCCGTATCCTCCTCCAGGTGCACCCGCGTCAGCCCGCACTTCCCGCCGCCCGCCCCGCCCTGCTGAGCCGGCACGTCGAGCCAGCCGCCGTGGCTGAACGGCAGGTCATACTGGCTGATCTGATAATTCTTGGGCAGGTCGGGATAGTAGTAGTTCTTCCGGTCCCACTTCGTGAACCCGGCGATGTCGGCGTGCAGCGCCACGGCCGTCTTGAGCGCCAGCTCGAACGCCTTGCCGTTCATCACCGGCAGCGTGCCCGGCATGCCGAGCGAGACCGGGTCGGTCTGCGTGTTCGGCGGCAGGCCGAAGTCGGTCCCGCAGGCCGAGAACATCTTGCTCTCGGTGAGGAGCTGGACGTGGACTTCGAGGCCGATGACGATCGTGTATTCCATGTCGGTCGATGCTCGGTCGGATGTCTCGTTCGACTCGTCTCGCTCAATCAGCGACCGACGGTCGCCGTCGTGTGCCAATCCGTCGCCCGCTCGAACACCCGCGCCGTCCTGCAGCAGCGTCTCCTCCGCGAACGGCGACGCCAGCAGTTGCAGCCCGATCGGCAGCCCGCCCTTCGTGAATCCGCACGGCAGGCTCAGCCCCGGGATGCCCGCGAGGTTCGTGGTGATCGTGTAGATGTCCGACAGGTACATCGCCAGCGGGTCCGACGTCTTCTCGCCGAGCTTGAACGCCGCCGTCGGCGACGTCGGGCCGAGGATGACGTCGACCTCGCGGAACGCCGCGTCGAAGTCGTTGCGGATCAGCCGGCGGACCTGGAGGGCCTTGTTGTAATACTGGTCCGCATAGCCGGCCGAGAGGGCGAACGTGCCGAGCATGATCCGCCGCTTCACCTCGGCGCCGAAGCCCTCGGCGCGGCTGGCCATCATCATCCGGATCATCGGCGGCAGGTCCTCCTCGCCCGGGTATTTCGGCGAGAAATCCGCGGCGCGGTGGCCGTAGATCGTCCCGTCGTAGCGGGCGAGGTTGCTCGAGCACTCGGCCGTCGCGACGAGATAGTAGGCCGGCGATCGCCGTACTTCGAGGTGCGGCAGCGAAACCTCCTTGATCGTCGCCCCGGCCGCCTCGTAGACCCGGATCGCCTCGCGGACCGCCGCCTCGACTTCGCGCGTCCAGCCCCTCGCCGAAATACTCGCGGGCGACGCCGATCGCGGAGCGGCGTCGGGCGGCGTGTCGAGCGTTCGCGAGGTAGTCGGGGACGGGCGCGTCGACGCTGGTCGAATCGCATCGGGTCGTGGCCGGCGATCACCCCCAGCAGCAGCGCCACGTCCGCGCACGTCGTGCCCGAACGGCCCGACCTGGTCGAGCGAGCTGGCGAAGGCGATCAGGCCGTAGCGGCTGACGCGACCGTAGGTCGGCTTCAGGCCGACGACGCCGCAGAGCGCCGCGGGCTGGCGGATCGAGCCGCCGGTGTCGGAGCCGAGCGACAACGGGGCGAAGTCCGCCGCGACGGCCGCCGCCGAGCCGCCGGACGAGCCGCCGGGAATCCGCTCGAGGTCCCACGGATTGCGCGTCGGCCCGAACGCGCTGTTCTCGGTCGACGAGCCCATCGCGAACTCGTCCATGTTCGTCTTGCCGATGACGATCGCGTCGGCTTCCGCCAGCTTCGTGATGACGTGCGCGTCGTACGGCGGGCGGAAGTTCTCGCAGCATCCGGCTGCCGCAGGTCGTCGGGACGCCCTTCGTGCAGAGCACGTCCTTGATCGCGATCGGCACGCCCGCGAGCCGGCCGACCGGCTGACCGGACTTGCGGCGGGCGTCGACGTCGCGGGCCTTCGCCAGCGCGGCGTCGGCGTCGCGGTGGAGGAAGGCGTGGATCTTCGGGTCGAGCCGCTCGGCGCGGTCGAGATAGGCCCGGGTCACGTCTTCGGCCGAGACCGTCCCCTTCTCCATCAGGGCGAGCAGGCTGGCGGCGGTCTCTCGGGTCGGGTCCATCGGCGAGGGCTTCCTTGGTGGTCCGTTCGAAGTCGCGTCCGCACTGCGCCGGGGCTATTCGAGCACGGCCGGCACGAGGAAGCTCTCGGCGTTCCGCTTCGGGGCGTTGGCGAGCGCATCCTCGCGGTCGAGCGACGGCCCGCGCACGTCGTCGCGGAAGACGTTGCGGACCTCGACGCCGTGGGCCAGGGGCTCGACGCCTTCGGTATTGAGCCCTTGCAGTTGCGTCACGTAATCGACGATCGCGTTGAGCTGCCCCGTGAACGTCGCCAGCTCGTCCGGGCTGAGCCGGAGCCGTGCCAGCATCGCGACCTTCGCCACCTCGTCCGCCGATAACGACATGACCGTCCCCCATGACACCGCAACAGGCCCGCGCCGGTGGCCCAGTTTGCCAGATGCCCCAACCGCGTTCAAGGTTCGGTCCGATCCCCCGTCCGCACTCCGCACTTTTCACTCTTCACTCCGCTCCGCGAAAATTGACCGCGCCCGACCGCCGACGTTACGATCTCCCCGTCGCGACTCCAACGCACCCGAGAGAGCGAGGCCGCATGCAAGGTCCCGTGGCGATCATCCTCGCGGCCGGTCACGGCAAGCGGATGAAGTCGGAGAAGGCGAAGGTCCTCCACGAAGTCTGCGGCCGGCCGATGGTCCACTACGTCGTCGAGGCCGTGCGCGAGGCCGGGGCGAAGAAGGTCGTCGTGGTCGTCGGCTACGCGGCCGACCAGGTCCACGCCGCGCTCGGCGACGAGCCCGACGTCGTCTTCGCCACCCAGGAGCGCCAGCTCGGCACCGGCGACGCCGTCAAGGCCTGCCGCGCGGCGCTGGAGGGTTACGAAGGCCCCGCGCTCATCCTCGTCGGCGACGAGCCGCTGATCCGCCCCGAGCCGCTCGTCGACCTGCTCGAGATGCACGCCGAGGAGCACGCCGCCTGCCTGCTCGGCACGGCGGTCGTGCCCGACCCGACCGGGTTCGGCCGGATCCTCCGCGACAGCGCCGGGCGGTTCCTGCGGATCGTCGAACAGCGCGATTGCAGCCCCGAGGAGGCGGCGATCACCGAGGTGAACCCGAGCTGCTACGTCTTCTCGCTCCCGGGACTCTGGGATGCATTGGATCGACTCGACACGTCGAACGCCCAGGGCGAATACTACCTGACCGACGCCCCCGCCCTGCTCCAGCAGATGGGCCGGAAGGTGGTCGCGCGGCCCGTGCTCGAGCCCGACGACATCCTCGGCGTCAACACCCGCCAGCACCTGGCCCAGGCCAATGAAATCATGCAGGTGAGGATTCAGGATCATCTGATGACCGAGGGCGTGACGATCGTCTCGCCCCACAACACCTACATCGACGGCCGCGCGACGATCGGCCGCGACACGATCGTCTTCCCGTTCACCGTCATCACCGGCCGCGTGACGATCGGCGCCAGCTGCCGCGTCGGCCCCTTCGCCCACCTCCGCGACGGCACCGTGCTCGAGGACAACGTGGAGGTGGGCGCCTTCGTCGAGTCGACCCGCTCGACCCTCGGCGAAGGTGCCCTGGCGCGGCATCTCGCCTACCTCGGCGACGCGACGGTCGGACCGCGCGCGAACGTCGGCGCCGGCGTGATCACCGCCAACTACGACGGCCGGACCAAGGCCCGGACGACCGTCGGCCCCGACGCCTTCCTCGGCTCGGGCGCGATCCTCGTGGCCCCCGTCAACGTCGGCGCCGAGGCGACCGTCGCGGCCGGCGCGGTGGTCACGAAGAACCACGACGTCCCCGACGGCGGGCAGCGTGGCCGGCGTCCCCGCGCGGCCGATGAAGCGCGGGAGCTGAGCCCGCCCCCTCATCGGCGGGCCCTCGTCTCCACCCTCCCCCGCAAGGGGCTGACCGACCGTCTCTTTCGGGCCGGCCCTTCCGGTCCCCTCTCCCCTTGTGGGAGAGGGTTAGGGTGAGGGGTCGAAGGCCCCGGCCGCCCCCTCCGGGCTTTTCGAGAACGCCGGGGCCTCAAATTACGAAGGTGGATGTTAGATTTCGGGCCCAACCCCGGGCCCGGCGCTAGCAACACACCACCCCCGAAGGATGAGCATCATGGCGACCCGGGCCCAGATCGACGCCAACCGCAAGAACGCCCTCAAATCCACCGGCCCGAAATCGCCCGAGGGCAAGGGCCGGGCCAGGATGAACCGGCTGACCCACGGCCTGCGGGCCGAGCGGGGCGCGCTGCCCACGGAGGACCCGGCCGAGTTCGGGGCCTTCATGGACGCCTGGTTCGACGACTGGAAGCCGACCACCACGGCCCGCGCCGAGCTGGTCGAGCAGGCCGCCGTCGCCGCGTGGCGGCGGAAACGGTGCGTCCGGGCCGAGGCCGAGCGGATCAGGGAGCGGGTCGACACGGCCGTGGCCGACGCCCGGCGCAGGGAGATGGCCAGGCTCGACCGGCTCGTCGAGAAGCTGGCCGACGAGCCCGAGTCGGCCGTCCTCGCCCTGCGCTCGACCCGCGCCGGCGCCCGGCGGCTCGCCGGGCTCTGGCGGGCGCTGGCCGAGGCGTCGCGCCAGCCGGCCGGTTGGAACGACTATCACGGCCACCACTTGCGGCTGTTCCACCTGCTCGGCGGCACGCCCGGCGACGACGAGCTCCGCCGGGTCTTCGACCTGAGCTGGCCGCTCCACCTGAGCAACGACCCCGAGATGGCCGACCCCGACCTCGAGGAGTTCCGCCCGGCCACGGCCGAGCAGGCCGCCGCGGCCTCGGCGTGGATCCACCAGCTCACGCTCTCGGAGGCCGCCGCGCTCGAGGAGCTCGCCGCGGCGCTGCCGGACGACACGCTCGCCGTCGCCCGGCTCGCCGAGGCCGAGGCGCTGGCCTCGCGGCCCGAGGACGCGCTGTTGTTGCGGTACGAAGCCCAGCGCGTCCGCGAGTTCCACCGCGCCCTGGGCGACCTCGTCGCGCTGACGAAATCCGCCGCCGACCTGGTCGACGACGCCGAGACCCCGGTCCCGACCGAGGCGCGACACCCGAAGCTCCCCCAGACGGAAAATCGTCGGGGAGCGAGGCCAGTCCGACCGGGGCCGGCCCCGAAAAAACCGACTCAACCACTTGCAGCAAAATGACTTCGGAACAATTGGCTTCGTTCGGCGCCGGGACGATCACCCCGCCGTCGCCCGCGGCCCCGGCCCCGCCGGCCGGCCGCCGGAGGGGCGAGAAACCCCGGGCCTCGGGCCGGGGCCGACGCTGAAAGCGGGCTGAGATTCGCAAATGGCGATGAATATCACGCCGGCCCGCGAGGGCCTCGGCCCGCGGTCCGCGCCGGCCGCCCGGTCAGGCCTCGGCTTCGAGCAGGGCCACCAGGGTCCGCACGAAGCAGCCGGTCCCGCCGGCGTCGCGGGTCGGGCTGTCGGCGTCGGCCCAGCTCGGGCCGGCGATGTCGAGGTGGGCCCAGGGGGTCTCGCCGACGAACTGCTCGAGGAACTTGGCCGCCGTGATCGCCCCGCCCCACTTGCCGCCGACGTTCTTCAGGTCGGACACGGTGCTCTTGAGGGCGTCGAGGAAGTCGTCGTCCAGCGGCAGCCGCCAGGTCCGCTCGCCGGTCGACTTCGAGGCGGCCTCGACCGAGCGGACCCACTCGTCGTCGTTGCCGAACAGCCCGGCGTACCGGGTGCCGAGGGCGACCATGCAGGCCCCGGTCAGCGTGGCGAGGTCGAGGATCCGCGACGGGCTCGACTCGACGGCATAGCTCAATGCGTCGGCCAGGATCAGCCGGCCTTCGGCGTCGGTATTGAGCACCTCGACCGTCTTGCCGTTCCGCATGGTCAGGACGTCGCCGAGCTTCATGGCCCGGCCGCCGGTCATGTTCTCGGTCATCGGCAGGTAGCCGACGACGTTGACGGGCAGCCCGAGCCGGGCCGCCGCGGCGATCGAGGCCGCGACCACGGCCGAGCCGGTCATGTCGCTCTTCATGTCCTCCATCGACGCGCTCGGCTTGAGCGAGAGGCCGCCCGAGTCGAACGTCACGCCCTTGCCGACCAGGGCGATCGTCGGCCGGTCGCCGCCGTTGCGGTATTCGAGGACCACGAACCGCGGCGGGTTGGCCGAGCCGCTGGCCACGCCCAGCAGGCCGCCGAACCGCTCGGCGCGCGATCCGGGCCTCGTCCCAGACCTCGGCCTTCACGCCGGCCTCGGCGGCGAGCGTCTCAACCTTCGGCGGCAAGCATCGCGGGGGTCTTCTCGGCCGGCGGGGTGTTGACCAGCTCGCGGGCCGCGTTGACGGCCTGGCCGACGACCTCGCCGCGGCGTACGGCCTGTTCGAGGGCGGCGGGATCGGTCCCCGGGGCGACGAGGACGAGCGACTCGAACGGATGCCGGCCCCGCTCCTGCTTCCTCAGGTCCGGCCCGACCGTGCCCACGACGATCCCCTCGGTCAGGGCCGAGGCGATGGCGGGCCGATCCCCCTCATCCGGCACGAGGACCGCGACCTTGCCCCGCGGCTTCCCCGCGAGCCGCTTCGCCAGCGCGACGCCGGCCGAGAAGGCCGCGGCGGGTCCGAACTTCTCCCGCTTGCCGAGCCCGAAAGCCTGCACGCCCTCGACGCCCAGGTCGCTCGCGCCCAGGATCGGCGTGACGTCTCCGAGCCCGCCGCCGAGGGCCTTGGCCTCGACCAGGCGGGCGAGCAGCGAGCCCAGGGGTGTGTCGCGGGTCGAGGCGGGCGGGGCCGTGTCGTCGTCGAAGAGCGGGACGGCGAGCCACTGGGCGTCGGCGGGCGGGGAGGCGTCGGTGCTAGTCGATATGTTCATCGTGGGGGCTCGGCGGGCGGTACCGTGGGCTTGGGGTCGGCGGACATCATGGCAGTGGGCTTGGCGATGCGCCAAGGGGCGTCTATGATCCGGGCGGTCGCGATATCCCTCGTTCCGCCGCTCCCGCGGCGGAATGGGCCTTCGGCCGCTCCGCGGCCTTCCCTGGTCGGTCGCCGCGGAGCGGCGAGGAGACCACTCCGCCGCGGGAGCGGCGGAGCGAGGGTGCCTGCTCCCGAGGCCCGACACGGAGGTCGCGATGAAGTTCCGAGTGTCGATCGCGGGGATCATGGCCGCGGCGGCATTAGAGCGGTTCTCCCTTGAACGTAGCGGATGTTTGCCCGATCCTCTACCCGAGGAGGGCACGGAGGATGGGCACCTATTCGATGGACCTGAGGGAGAGGGTCGTCGCGGCGTGCGATGAGGGCGTCGACACCCGGGCCGAGGTCGCCGAGCGGTTCTCGGTCAGCCAGAGCTGGATCCGCCGCCTGCTCCAGCGGCGCCGCGAGACCGGATCGATCGCGCCGAGGGCCCGCGGCGGCGGCCAGCCGCCGGCCTTCGACGCCGAGTCGGCCGAGCGACTCCGCCGGGCGGTCGAGGCCGACCCCGGGGCTACGCTCGTGGAGCTGGCCGAGGCCGCCGGCGTCGCCTGCAGCACCTCGGCGACCGACCGGGCGCTGCGGCGGCTGGGCATCACGCGGAAAAAAAGTCGCTGAGGGCCGCCGAGCAGGACCGGCCCGAGCTGAAGGCCGCGCGCCGGGCCTGGCGCGCCGAGTTCGCCGGGGTCGACCCGGCGCGGGTTGTGGCCCTGGTCGCCCTGAATCGGCAGGTGCTGCGGACTGTCGGTCGATATCCGGCTCGGTCCGCCGGCGGTCGCCGTGGACTGCGGGACGATCCGGACTCTGGTTCATATCCCGCGATCACGGTCGTCGTCCAGTCCCCGCCCTTCCAGACGATCCGCACCTCGCATCTGTCCCCGACGGGCGCTGCAGCACCACCTTGTCGATCAGCGTTCGCAGGAGTTCATTCTTTCGGGCGTTGCGAGGGACCCGTCGTCCCACATCTGGCGCAACGTCGGGCGGACCTCGTCCAGTTGCCTGCGCAGCTCATCGGTCAACGGTTCGATCGCGGCCTCAGCGGCCTGTGCCTCTTCCTCCGCCTGACGGAGGGCCCGCAGCGCTTGCTCCCAGCGCCGCTCCAACTCGGCCGCGACGAGCCGGTTCTCGGGGTCGACCAGGTGGTACTGCTTCTCGGCCAGACGGGCCTCGTACCGCAGCCTCTCGAGCTGGAGGTCGCGGGCCCGCCGGAGCTGCCGGCGCTGCTCATCGAGGGCGGCGACGGCCTCATCGTAGCGGTCCAGCTCGGCCGGCGCCACGCCTCCCAGAAGCCCCGCACCACCCAGGCATCGACCGGCGCAATCGGGACCCGCTGGCACTCCTGGCCGCCGCCCTGGCTCTTGTGGGCGCTGCAGAGGTACCGCGCAGCCGCGCGGTACTGGACGGTCATCTTCCGCCCGCAGTGGCCGCAGTGGGCCAGGCCCTGCAGCAGGGCGGAGCCGGAACGGGCCACGCCGCGACTCCGCCGACGCGTGTACTCCTGGTAGTTGTCGCGGAGCACGGCCTGGATCGAGGCGAACGTGTCCCGGTCGATGTACGCGGGGTACTTGTCGGGGACCATGAACTGCCACTGCTCCGGGGGCAACGGGTGCTTGCGGGACGGGCCGCCGGGCACGCGCGGCAAGAACCGGGTCCGGCCGTAGACGAAGGTCCCGGCGTACACCGGATTGCGCAGCATGCTCGACAGCGCCGCGGCCGTCGGCCGCCGCCACACCACGGCCCCCTCGTCGCGGCCCCGCTCGCGGCGGGGCACGAGCAGCCGGCCCGCCGCCAACTCGCGGACCAGGCCGTGGATCGATTTTACCCGCAGGAACACGGCGAAGATGAAGTCGATCCGCTCCCGGACTTCCCGGTCCGGGTGCTTGACCACCCGCCCCGACAGGTCGCGCACCAGGCCGACCGGCAGGCTCTGGGCCAGATCTACGCGACGGGCTTGTTGATCAGCCCGGCGTGGAGGCGGGCCTTGATCGTGTGCAGCTCCAGCTCCGAGATCTGGCACTTCAACCCGAGCAGCAACCTCCCGTTGATCGACGAAGGATCATAGATGCCGTCGTGGTCGCCGATCAGGCAGCGGCGGAACCCGCACAGGTCGAGCAGCTGATACCAGTCGGAGCAGTTCCGGGAGAGCCGGGTGACGTCGTACGAGAAGATGATCCCGACGTCGCCCACCGTGACACGGCTGACCAACTCGGCGAAGCCGGCCCGCCCCTGCGTCGTCCTCGCGGTCTGGCCCAGGTCGCAGTCGATGATGTCGATCGCGGGCTCGGGCCAGCCGCAGGCGGCCGCCCGCAGCCTCAGGTCATACTGCAGCCTCAGGTTGCACGGCCTGCCCCACCCCGTGAACAACCTGCTGACCCTCAGCGTCTTGCCGATGGCGAACGCGCTGTTTGCCGTCCTGATCCGCGTCCGGGCCGGGATCGGCGAGGTGCACGGCGCGCCCCTTCCTCATCGGCTTCGCGGCGGCCGGCGTGCCGGCCCTCGGTCTCTATGTCGCCTTGATCATGGCGTTCCCCCACACGGTCGCCCACGCCCTCGACGATTCGCTGACGTCCTGGATCCGCTGACCAGGCGGGGCATCGCCGGCATCGTGACCGTCGTCGTCCTGGCCCTCGCATGGAATCAGCTCCCGATCCTGGCCCCGGCCCTGATGGGCGGATGGCTCTATCGGCGCCGCTCGCGGAAGGTGCGGAGGCGCAGACCGGGGCCAGCCGCGGGCCGTGCCGCCCAGACCGCTGGGGATCGGCCGGGCAGGCGCCGCCACAACCCGCCTTGTCGACCCGGCCGGCTCCCGCTAGAATCCGCCCGCCAATCGCCGGCCGGGCGTCTCGGCACGCCCGGAGGCCGTCGCACGTCATCCACCACGACTCCGCCCCGCGACGGGCCCGCCACCGTTAGCGACCGCCGACGCGGGGAGTCGAGGATGCGCCGGACCCATCGGGTTGTCGTCAGCCTGGCCGTGATGCTCGCCGTCGTCGGCCTGGGCGGGTGCGTCGAGCGGCGGTACACGATCCGCAGCGACCCGCCGGGGGCGCTGGCGATCGTCAACGGCGAGGAGAAGGGGACCACGCCGGTCTCGAGCTCCTACGTCTTCTACGGCAAGCGGTCGATCAGACTGGTCAAGGACGGCTACCAGCCGCTGGACCTCGTCCAGGACTTCGAGCCGCCGTGGTACGACAACGGGCTGACCGAGTTCTTCACCGAGAACCTGATCCCGTACACGTTCCGCGACGAGCGGGTGCTGACCTACAAGCTCAAGCCCGAGGCCCAGACCGACCCGGCGAAGCTGCTGGGCAACGCCGAGGCGCTCCGGGCGGAGGCCAGGACCTTGCCGCCGCCGCGTCGCGGGGGGATACTCGGGTTCTTCGGCTTCGACTGAGCCGCGCGGCCATCGGTCCGCGATTTGCTCTAACGTCCCTTCGCCCCCGATTTCGACATAAGTTCCTGAGAACGAGCCAGCGACCTGCCTCGACGGGCCTCTCCCGCCGCCGAGCCGACGATCGCCCTCTCCACCGGGGGTGCCCGGCCTTGAAGATCACCGCCGCCGCGATCCAGATGCCCTCGGAGCTGCGGGGACGTCGCCGCCAACCTCGAGCGCGCCGACGACCTGCTCCGCCGGGCCCGCGACCTCGGGGCCGAGCTGGCCGTCCTGCCCGAGATGTTCAACACCGGCTACGGCCTCGTCCCCGACTACGCCCCGTACGCCGAGGGCCGCGACGGCCCGACCCTCCGCCACCTCGTCGGAGCGGTCGCGCGAGTGGGACCTGACGATCGCCGCCGGGTTCGTCGAGCGGGACGGGCACCACCTCTACGACGCCCTGGCCTTCGTCGACGCCCGACGGCACGATCCAGGTCTACCGCAAGCGGAACCTGGTCTTCTGGGAGCGGTTCCGGTTCCGCCCCGGCCGCGAGCCGCTGGTCGTGCCACGACCCGGTTCGGCCGGGTCGGCTTCGCGATCTGCGCCGACATGATCTACCGGAAGGTCTGGGACGACTATCGCGACCGGATCGACCTGGCGGTCGTCGCCTCGGCCTGGCCGGAGTTCGCCTGCCGGACGTCGGGCCGGAAGCACTGGCTGTTCGGCCACGTCGGGCCGCTCTCGGGCGCGATCCCGCACCAGGTCGCGGTCGACCTGGGCATCCCGGTGGTCTTCGCCAACCAGTGCGGCCACACGCAGACGACGATCCCGATCCTCCGGACCATCATCGCCGACCGATTCGCCGGCCAGAGCAGCATTGCGACGGCCGGCACGGGCCGCCGACGGTGGCCGGGCTCGACGAGCGAGATCCTGGTCTCGGAGCTGACCATCCACCCCGCCCGAGGTCCTCACGCATGCCGTTCTACGTCCCCCTCGGCCCCCGCGGCCTCCTCTTCCGCGTCGGCACGCTCCTGATCGGCGTCTTCGGCTCGGCCGTCTACTGGCGGGCGAGCCGCAAGCGGGGCCGCATCCCCCACCGGCACAGGGCCGTGTCGCCCGTCCAGGAGTCACGCGCGGCCTGACCGGCACGGGCCGGACGGTCGCGCGGGCTTGCCGGGGCGGCGTCGTTGGGGAACAATCCTCCCATAGGCGCTCCGCGAGGGGTCTTGCGACCCTGCGACCCGGGAGACGCCCCCAGCATGTGCGGAATCGCCGGCGCCTTCGACCTGACGGGGACCCGCGAGTTCCCGGTCAGCCGCCTCCTCGCGATGACCGGGGCGATCGCCCACCGCGGGCCCGACGACGAGCAGTTCCACGCCGAGCCCGGCGTCGCCCTGGGCGCCCGGCGGCTCTCGATCGTCGACCTCGCCGGCGGCCGCCAGCCGATCGCCAACGAGGACGGCGTCGTCTGGGTCGCCTTCAACGGCGAGCTGTTCGAGTATCCCGAGCTCCGCCAGGAGCTGCTCGCCCGCGGCCACACGCTCGCGACCCGCTGCGACACCGAGGCCTGGGTCCACCTCTACGAGGACCTCGGCGAGGGGATGTTCGACAAGGCCCGCGGCCAGTTCGCCGTCTCGCTCTGGGACCGCAACGAGCGGACCCTGATCCTCGGCCGCGACCGGGTCGGCATCTGCCCGCTCTATTACACCGAGGCGACGGCTGGCTGCTCTGGGGCTCGGAGATCAAGGCGCTCCTGGCCTCGGGCATGGTCGCCGGCGCGGCCCGACCCGAAGGGGATCGACCACCTCTTCACCTTCTTCTGCGCGGGCACGACGCGGACGTTCTTCGAGGGGATCAAGTCGCTCCCGCCGGGCCATTACCTCAGGGTCAGGGACGGCCGGATCGAGCGCAAGCGGTACTGGGACCTCGACTTCCCCGACGCCGGCGACGAGCGGCGGCTGGACGACCCGACGCCGCTGGTCGACGAGCTCGAGCACCTGCTCCGCCAGGCGGTCGAGCGGCGGCTCCGGGGCGACGTGCCGGTCGTGAGCTACATCAGCGGCGGGCTCGACTCGACGGTCGTGCTCGGCCTGAGCTCGCGGCGAGCGGGGCAAGGCGGTCCCGTCGTTCACGATCGGCCTCGACAACGCCGGCCCCGACGAGCGGGCGCACGCCGACCGAGTCGGCCGCGGTGCTCGGCTCGCCGCTGACGACGGTCACGATGGACCGGCCCGAGATCGCCGCGGCCTTCCCCGAGCTGATCGTCGCCGCCGAGGGGCCGGTGCTCGACACCTCGTGCGCCTGCCTGCTGCAAGCTGGCCCGGGCCGTGCACGACCAGGGTTACAAGGTCGCCCTCACCGGCGAGGGGGCCGACGAGGCGCTGGCCGGCTACGTCTGGTTCAAGACGCCAGATGGCCCGCGAGTGGTTCGCCAAGCACATCGCCGAGGGCCCGCTCCTGGCCGGCCGCGCCCTGATGCGGACGCTGATCGGCGGCGGGACCCGGTGCATGCCGCCGCGGCTGGCGATCGGCGGGGTCCGCCCGGCCCAGCAGGACATGTACGAGGTGATCGTCCAGGCCAAGCCCGGCCTCTATTCCCGACGCGATGTGGAACGACCTCGACGACCACGACCCCTACGACCGACCTGGGCGAGATCAACCCGACCGGATCGGCCGCTGGCACCCGCTGAACCAGTCGCTCTACGTCGGCTACAAGGTGATGCTCGCCGGCCTGCTGATGATCTCCAAGGGGGACCGGATCGCGATGCACTCGTCGGTCGAGACGCCGCTATCCGTTCCTCGACGACGACGTCATCAAGTTCTGCTCCGAGCTCGCACCCGAGCTACAAGCTGCACGGCAAGGCCGAGAAGTGGATCCTCCGCCAGGTCGCGGCCAAGACGCTCCCCCAGCGGATCGCCAACCGGCCCAAGACGATGTTCCGGGCGAGCATGTCGAAGACCTTCCTCGGCGAGCACCGGCCGCACTGGGTCGACCAGCTCCTGAGCCCCGAGTCGCTCCGCGCGACCGGCTACTTCGACCCCGAGATGGTCGCCCGCGAGCGGCGGAAGCAGACGCACATGCCGCGGATCACCCCGCGCCGGTTCGTCATCGACGTGGCCCTGACCTGCGTCGTCACGACCCAGCTCTGGCACCACATCTTCTGCGGCGGCGGCCTCTGCGACCTGCCGACCTGGGACGCCGCCGGCGATCGGCGAGGGGACCGGCAACGGGCTCGCCGCCACGCCCCATATTCGAGCCGAAGGCGTCCCCCTCTGATGCGTGCCGTGCTCCAGCGGGTCGGCGCGAGCCTCGGTCGAGGTCGACGGCGCGATCGTCGGCCGGATCGGCCTCGGCTGGCTCGTGCTGCTCGGCGTGGCGAAGGGCGACGAGGACGACTGACGCGGACTGGCTCGCCGACAAGGTCGCCGCCCTCCGTGCCTTCCCCGACGACGCCGGGCAAGATGAACCGCTCGGTCTCCGAGGCCGGCGGGAGTCGTTCTGGTGGTGAGCCAGTTCACCCTGCTGGCCGACTGCCGCGCCGGCCGCCGCCCGAGCTTCACCGACGCCGCCGAGCCGGCCGAGGCCGAGCGGCTCTACCTGCGGTTCGCCGAACGACTCCGCGCCGCCGGCCTGGCGGTCGAGACGGGCGTCTTCCGGGCCGACATGAAGGTCGAGCTCGTCAACGACGGGCCGGTGACGTTCCTGCTCGATAGCCGGAAGGCCTTCTGACCTCGCTCAGGTCCCTGCTGTGCCGCCTTGTGCCTTCTGCCTTCCTATTCAAAGCAGAAAGCACAAGGCACAAGGCAGAGAATTCCGGAGCCGTATGACGCGAGCGTCTTCGCTCAGCTCGCCTGCGCGAGCCGCTGGCTCAGCAGGCACTCGATGCGCCGGCTGTTGATGTCGAGGGCCTCGAGGATCCGGATCAGCTCGTGGAGGTCGAGGCCCTCGTCGATGCCCCAGCTGATCAGGTCGAGGTTCTCCTGGCCGCATTTGAGCCGGTGGACGACCTCGCCGATCAGCTCGGAGTCGAGGAAGGCGTGCTGGAGCAGGCCGTAGTCGTCCTGGTCGAGCTCGATCCAGAACGTCTTGCCTTCGAGGTGCTCGAGCCACTTCGCCCGGAGGAACCCGTGCCAGTGCTGGTGGACCCAGCAGCGGATCGCGTGCTCGCCGAGGTCGTGGCCGACCTTCTCGCTCTCGATCCACTTGTGCCGCATCGCCTCGATGGTGCCGACTTCCTGGACGCTGAGCCGAGTCATCGGCAGCACGTCGTCACAGGTCGGCGAGCTCGTTCGACACATCGCGAACCCTCGGAGGCCAGGGCAGTCGACCCGGGCCGGCCGTCATGACCGGTCGAGTGAGGCCAGGGCTTGGTACCGCGGAATCCGATCGGGGCGGGACGAGGCCGTCCGCCGGTGACGGCGAACGCAGGGGGCGTCTCGAAGGATCATCAACCCGAACGCTTCGGCACGGACCCAATCGATCGTAACGCCCATCGCGTTAGCGGGCAAGCGCGATGCCGAAACCGCAGATTCGCCGCGGTTTCTGGGCAACAGGGCTTACACCCACACTTTAGTACGATCGGGGCCGCTCGTTTGTTGGCCCCGGGTCGTTTCGAGTCTTAGGAGGACGCTTCCTGGCCAAACCAGGCGAGAGAGCGACCGACGAGTGCGGCCACGCCCGGCTCTCCGGCCGCGAGCGGGCCGATGGGGCCGTCGGCGATGGCCCGCCAGATGACGCGGCCCTCGAAGTCGGAGCAGATCAGGTGGAACCCGGACTTCGCGACCCGGAGCGCCTCGCCGGCCGGGCCGATGGCGAAGACGTCGAGCGAGCCGTCGGTCTTCGCCGACCTCGACCGGGCCCGCCCCGAGCCGTCGTAGGCGATGGCCCGGCCGTCGATCGCGGTCACGACGACCAGGGGCCCGACGGGATGAAAGCCCCAGCCTTCCCACGGCGTCGGCGACTCCCACAGGGCGCGGCCGTGCCGGTCGTGGCCGCGGATCACCTGACTGCGCCGGGCCAGCGAGAGCCACTCGACGCCCCGGGCCGATCCCGCAGGCGCGGGGACGATCGGCAGCGGCTCGGGCGGGTCGACGCGGTACTCGCCCGCGACCTTGCCCGCCGGGTCGTAGACGCGGAGCCGGCCGTCCTCGGTGCCGACGGCACAGTGCCCCTCCGGCCCGATCGCGACCTCCTCGATCGGCGTGTTCAGCTCGACCTTCCAGACCCACCGGCCGGCGAGCGTCGCCCGGCCCAGGCGGTCGCGCTCCTGCACGCACGCCAGGCCGAAGCCGTCGGGCTCGATCGCCAGGTGTGTGAGCTCGTGGAGGACCACGTCGACCCGCCTCGCCGAGTTGCCCCTCAGGTCGCAGACCACGACCTGCCGGTCGGTCGCCGCCGCGACCCAGCCGGGCGAGGTCCGGAGGATCCGCCCGACGCCCTGGATGTCGGGCCCGTGGCCGAGGCTCTTGCCCTCGACGCTGAAGACCTCAACCCGATTCGTCGGCGTGATCACCGCGATCCGGGGCGGGTCGTCGACCACGGCGATCACGCTCGACTCGGCGTGGTCGTCGGTCTTAGCGACGTCGACCGACCAGTCGGCCGTCCGCACCGGCCCCGCGCCGGGGCGGGCCGCGACGGTCGCGGGCGGCGCCTCGGCCCGGTCGGAACCGCCCTGGAAATCGAGCCGGGTGACCTCGCCGGTCGGCAGGCCATAGATCAGGAACCGTCCCAGCGCGTCGACCTCGAGCGCCACCGCCGGCCGGGGCAGCGCCGTCCGCCAGCGGACGTTGCCCGTGCCGTTGAGGATCGCCAGCTCCCCCTCCTGCGAGGCCACGGCGATCGCGCGCCCGGCGAAGTCGGGCACGGCGATCGCCGCCGAGCCGCCGAGGTGGTAGGCCCCCTCGTTCCGCCCGCGGAGGTCGTACGCGCTGGACGCCGTGGGTGAAGCAGGCGACGAGGATCATGCCTCCGTCGCCCGTGGTGGCGAGCCGGCCGACGCCCGACATGAGCTGATGGGTCCACGACAGCTCGCCGGAGAGCTTCCCCCCGCTGTTGGTCGTCAGCTCGTAGCAGGAGATCGACCCGTAGGCCCCCACGCCGACCAGGTCGGGCGTCGCGGGCACGAAGGCCATGTGCGAGAGGTGCTGCCGGGTCTCGAACCGCCCCGCCTGCTTCCCGAACCGGCTGTAGAACTGGACCATGTTCATCCGCGACGCGACCGCGACGTACTGGCCGTGCGGGTCGACGGCGATGGCCGTCGCGTCGGTGACGGCCTCGCGGTCCTGGATCGTCTCGAGGTCGGCCCCGAGCATCCAGAGCCGGTTGCCCTCGCCGAGCATCGCGACGAGCGACCCGTCGTCGCTGATGGCCGCCGAGACGACCGGCCCGGGCGCCCGCGAGACCGAGAGGAACTGGCCCTGGGCGTCGATCAGGTAGAGCCCGCCCGCCTCGTCGCAGGCGAGGACCCGGCCGGCCTCGCGGGCGAACGACATGGCCCGCAGCGGCGCGTCGGTGACGACCGTCCAGGCCGGGGCGGGGTCGATCCGCGACGACGTTCGGGGCGACGGGTCGGCCAGCCAGGACATCGCGACTCGCCGGTTGGGGGCGGTTCGGCCGTGCGCGGAGCCGCATGCTCCGTCCCGGAGATTAGACCACGCGGCGATCCCCACGTCCAAGGGACGCCGCGGTCCTAACGGGCCGTGAGCGACTTCTGCCGCGCCTGGTCGATCGCCCGCCGCAGCACCGGGTCCTCGGCCGGGTTGCCGACCTGGTACGGCGGCGGGGCGTCGTCGCGGTCGACGAGCCGCTCGGCCGGCGGCTTCGCGGCCGAGGCGACGAGGATGTCGGGCTGGACGCCCTGCTCGCTGTAGGGGCGGCTCGTGGGCGAGTAGAACTGGGCCGTCGTCAGCTTCAGCCCGCCCGGGACCGAACGCAGCTCGTAGATGCTCTGGACCGAGCCCTTGCCGTAGCTCCGGTGGTCGCCGACGACCGTCGCCCGGCCGAGGTCCTTGAGCGCGCCGGCGAGGATCTCGCTGGCGCTGGCGCTGTCGCGGTCGATCAGCACGGCCATCGGCATGTGGTAGACGACGTCGGGCCGGGCCTTGTACGACTGCGTCTGGCCGGGCGCCCGGCCGCGGGTCGAGACGATGACGCCCCGGTCGACGAACCGGTCGGCGATCTCGACCGCCACGTTGAGCAGGCCGCCGGGGTTGCCGCGGAGGTCGAGGACGAGGAACCGCATGCCCTGCTTCCGGAGCGCGGCGATGGCCCGGTCGAGCTCCTCGGTCGACGTCTTCTGGAACCCCGTCAGGTGGACGTAGCCGATGCCCGAGGCCGTGTCGACCATCTTCGCCTCGCCCACGCTCGCGACCTCGACGTGCCGCCGGGCCAGCCGGTACGACTTCCGGACGCCGTCGTGGAGCACGGTGATCTCGACCTGCGTCCCCTCGGCGCCCTGGAGCAGGCCGGCGGACTCGTCGAGCCCGAGCCCCTTCGTGGGCCGCCCGCCGACGGCGACGATCTTGTCCCCCGTCTTGAGCCCCGCGTCGGCCGCCGGGCCGCCCTTGATGACGCCGACCAGGCGGAGGCCCTCGTCGTCCTGCTTCAGCTCGACGCCGAGGCCGACGAAGTTGCCGTCGATCATCGTGAACATGTCGTCGAGCTTGTCGGGCGAGAGGTAGCTCGAATAGGGGTCGAGCACGTCGCAGGCGCCGTAGACGAATTCGAGGATGATCGGCGCAGCCCTCGATGCCCAGCCCGTAGCCGCGCCAGGTCGCAGGCGGCCGCCACCTCGCCGCGGGCCGACTGCCGCGAGGGCACGTCGAGCCTGTCCCTGCGCTGGCGGAGGGCCTGGCGGAGCCAGGTCAGCCGCGCCTCGTCGGTCGAGGTGGCGTTCAGGCGGAGGAAGTTGGGATCGCGGAGGGCGACCTCCAGGTTGTCGAGCCCGCGGCGGACGATCGGGTCGAGCCCGACGGGCTCGACGTAATGCGACTCGATCCGGTCGAGCAGCTCCTCGAACAGCTCCATCGCCCGCTCGCGCGAGAGCTTGAGCAGGACCTCGCGGAAGCTCCTGTCCTGGTAGCGGCGGACGATCCGGAAGTGCATCTCGCAGAGGCGGAGCCGGTGGGTGAAGTCGGTCCGGCTCGGCCACTGCTCGACGGCGTCCTCGTAGAGCCGGATCGCGGCCATCCAGTTCCGCTTCCGCTCGAGGTCGAGCCCGCGCCTGAGGGCCTCGTCGGGGTCGGCCGGCAGGGCGCTGGCCTCGGGCTTCGCCGCGGCCGGGGGGGCGGTCGGCGGCTTCGCGGCAGGCGCCTGGGCCCTCGCCACGGGCAGGAGCGTCCCCGCCCAGAGGGCCAGGGCCCACGTCGCCCGGCGGATGGTTTCCTCGGCTCGCATCGCGGACGATCCTCATCGGCTGAGGAGCGACGCGGGCGAGACCGTGGGTCCAGGACGATGGGCTTGCCGACCGGGCCGACGAGCGGAGGACAGGAGCGTCGTCGATGTGGCCCGGCCCGCAGAATCCGACCGTCCCGAGGCGACCGTGATCCGACCGCGCACCGCTCCGTGGTTGCTCGTTCAAGAGGCAGCTCAATCAAAGGCGGGCGCGGCGGGGCGACATGGCCCTGTGGGCCGTCGCCTGGCCGGTCCGTGAGGCCCCGGGGAACTCCGTCCCTGACACCTCGGCTGAACTATACCACACGCCGACAAGGGCGCACGACGATGTGTCGACCGGCCCGAACATGTCGAAATTACAAGGCCCGATGAAAGCCTGACGCGAGTCCGAGGACGGTCGGATCGGAGGCCTTTCCCGGCGTCGGCTCGAACCGCCGATCGGCCCTCGACTTCACCGCTTGCCGGGCTCGCCGGCGTCGATGCCGGCCGCCTCGTCGACCTTGTAAACTCGTCCAGCCTTCAGGTCGCGAAATTCCGCCGTTTTTCCCGACGGCCACTCCACGCGGACCTCGTCGGCGTGCGACTCGGCCCCGAGGCCGAAGGTCAGGGCATGCTCGACCGACGAGAGGTACCCCTTCGCCGGGAAGAGCTGCGTCTGCTGGACCAGGCCCCCGGCGCGGACCGTGACCCTGGCGCCGACGGCGTCGCGGTTCGAGGTACGGCCGACCAGCTCGAGCCGGATCCAGCCGCTCGCGTTGCCGCCGTCGTTGCGGAAGAGGCGGGCGAGGCCGCCGTTGGCGGTCAGGATGACGTCGAGGTCGCCGTCGCCGTCGATGTCGGCGTAGGCCGACCCCCGGCCGACCATCGGGACGAACAGGTCGGGCCCGGCCGCCTCCGGGCCGACGGGCACGAAGAGCGACCGGCCGGCCTTCCCCGTGTTCCGGAAGAGCTGCGCCGGCTGGGCGTGGGACTGGCCAGGGTCGACGGAGCGGATGTCGGGTTCGAGGTGCCCGTCGGCCCAGAGCAGGTCGGGGCGGCCGTCGAGGTCGTAGTCGAACCAGAACAGGCCGAACTTCAGCGGCGGCTGCGTCAGCGCGCCCAGGCCGTGGAGGCTCGCCTGGTCCACGAAATCCATCCGACGAGGATCTTCGGCCACGTAGAGGGCCGTCATCTCGTTCGCGAAGTTGCCGATCGCGAGCCCGAGCGCGGCGTCGTTCCTGAAGTGGGACCAGTCGAGCCCCATCGCCCCCTGCGCCGTTCCGAGCGAGTCGAGGGCGATGCCCGACGTGATCCCGACCTCCTCGAACCGCCCGCCGCCGAGGTTGTGGAACAGGAAGTTCGGCACGGTGTCGTTGGCGACGGCCAGGTCGACGAGCCCGTCCCCGTCGACGTCATACGGCGCGACGCCCAGCGACTTGCCCTCCGGCCGCCCCTTCTCCGGGCTCCGGACGCGGACGCCGGCCGCCTCGCTGACGTCGACGAACCGGCCGCGCATCGTTCCGCAGCAGCGTGCTGAACGTCCCGCCGAAGGCCGACGGCGGCCCGTAGGCCCGAACGCCCCCCTTGAGCCTGAAACCCTCGGCCCGGTCCTTCTCGGCCGACCAGTCGAGGTAACGGCACAGGAAGAGGTCAAGATCGCCGTCATTCTCAAGGTCGAAGAACGCCGCGCTCGTGAGCCAGCCCCCGCCCCCGTCGGCCCGGGCCTCGGCCGTCACGTCGGCGAACTTGCCGCCGTCGTTCCGGTACAGGACGCCCCCGCCCAGGGCCGTGACATAGAGGTCTGGATCGCCGTCGTTGTCGTAATCGCCGACGGCCACGCCCATGCCGAAGAGGCTGCGATTCAAGCCCGGCCGCCTCGGTCACGTCGCTGAAATGCCCCCTTCCGTCGTTGCGATACAGGCGGTTGCCGACGGTGCCCTTCGGCTTCTGGCCGGGCCATGGGGCCGAGTTGACGAGGAAGAGGTCGGCGATCGCCGTCGCCGTCGTAGTCGAGGAAGGCGGCGCCCGAGCCCATCGTCTCGGGCAGGAGCTTCTCGCCCGCCGCGCCGTTGTCGTGGACGAAGTCGATGCCGGCCTCGCGGGTGATTTCGACGAACCGGACCTTCGGGAAGACTCGCGGGGCGTTTCGGACCCTGGGAGCGGATGCGGCCGCGGGCGTCGGGGGGCCGCTGGGCGAAGCCGCATCCCGCGCAGCGTGACGAGAGCCAGGGCGGCGTCCGATCGGGGATCGCAGGGTGGGCTCGGCGCGCCTACCGGGGCCCGATGATTGAGTCCAGCATGTTCGACGGGAGATCGGAGTCCTGGGTGGGGCGGGCTTGGCCAAGCGAAACCCTGGACAGCCAGATTGCCGCCTGTCAGGCTGATCTCCGTAGAGCGAGCCGTCCGGCCCGGAGTCGACACCTTGGCAGCCCTTGCGCCCGATCGCCCCGGTCGTATAGAATGAAGGCCTACCAGCTTCCATCCCCCGGAGATTCCCTCCTTTGTTCGCCGGACCGATCATCGCCCGAGAGATCATGACGGCCCCGCGGCCGTCGCGGTTTTATGTGGCCCGCGCTTCGTACGTCGGCCTGCTCTTCATCCTGATGTGGACGGCCTGGCAGTCGCTCATCGGCTGGAACGACGTCACCGAGGTCGGCGTCGTCGCGTTCTTCGGCAAGGTGCTCTTCCGGCTCTTCGTCCTCGTCCAGCTCGCCCTGATGCTCTTCTTCGCCCCGCTGGCCGCGGCGACCTCGATCGCCCACGAGAAGGACCGGCGGACGTTCGTCCTGCTCCTGATGACCGACCTGCGCGACGTCGAGATCATCCTCGGCAAGCTCGCGGCGAGCCTGCTTGCAGGTCGTCACGCTCCTGCTGACCGGCGCGCCGGTCTTCTTCCTCTGCATGCTGCTGGGCGGCGTCTCGGGCGGGCAGGTCCTCGACGTGCTCGGCGTGACGGCCGCGGCCGGCATCGCCGGCGGGGCGCTCGGGCTGCTCGTCGCGCTCGGACGCGACCGGACGTTCCAGTCGCTGGCGCTGACCGTCCTGCTCCTGGTCCTGCTCGATCGTCGGGATCGAGGCGCTCGGCGTGGCCTTCCCCGGCCTGAGGGTGTTCGGGGTGCCGCTGGCGCAGGCCTTCGACCCGTTCCGCACGGTCGCGACCGTGACCGACCCCCCGCCGGCCGCGCTGATGCCGCTCGTCCGGCCGAGCCTCATCTTCATGCTGTCGGCCCTCGGCATGGCGACGTTCCTGATCGCGGCCGGGATCGTCATGCTCCGCGTCTGGAACCCCGGCAAGGCCGAGCCTCGCGAGCAGCGCGAAGGCGACGAGGTCGAGGGGGTCGGGGAGCTCGTCGAGATCGAGGCCGTCCCCGAGCCGGCCCTGGCCGCGGCCGCGGTCGGCGCGTCGTGGTCTTCGGGCGAGCCTCCCGCCGGTGGCGGCGATCGTCGCTCGGGACGGATGTTGCCCGAGGGCCCCGCGGACGAAGGTGCCACGACCGGCCTGCACGTCCCGAGGCGGACCCATCGCCGGATCACCGAGGACGGCGGGCTCTTATCGCCGGCCCTGGACCAACCCGATCATCTGGCGCGAGCTGATGACCCGGGCCTACGGCACCAAGCCGCTCGTCATCAAGGCGGCCTACGTCCTCGCGTTCCTGCTCGCGCGTGGCATTCTACTACGCGTCGCCCGACGCCCTCTCCGAGGCCTGGCGGCCCGCGAAGACGCTCGTCCCGCTGGCGATCCTGAGCCTGATCCTCGTCAACGCCCAGGGCGTGACCTCGCTCACCAGCGAGCGCGACACCGGGGCGCTCGACCTGCTGCTCGTCACCGAGCTCTCGCCCCGCGAATTCATCTACGGCAAGCTCTACGGCGTGCTCTACAACACGAAGGAGATGATCGCGCTGCCGATCCTCTTGACGGCCTGGTTCACGTTCATCGGCGCCGATCCCGCTCGAGTCGGCGGTCTACATCGTGATCGACTTCCTGCTGCTCTCCCACTTCTCGGCGATGCTCGGCCTCCACGCGGCGATCACCTACACGAACAGCCGGACGGCCGTGGCCAACAGCCTGGGGACGATCTTCTTCCTGATGGTCGGCATCCTGATCTGCGCCTGCCTGATCATCCTGAGCGACCGCGAGTTCGGCCGGCAGTTGCTCAGCTTCCTGATCTTCATCGGCGCGGGCAGCGTGGCCCTCTTCGGCTCGCTGGGCGCGAAGAACCCGTCGCGGGCGATCGCGCTGGTGGCGCTGCTGACGCCGTTCTGGTCGTTCTACTGCGATCATCAGCCTGCTGAACGGCGACATCCTCGCCGCCTTCCTGTTCAGCGCCGGGGTCTACGGGTTCGCCCTGCCGGCGATGCTCGTGCCGGCGGTCAGCGACTTCGACATCGCCCTGGGCCGCACCAGCGCCATCCAGGGCTGAGCGTCGCTCGATGGTCCGAGACCTCGCGGGTGGCAGGGGTTCGCTGCGAACCCCGGTCCCGTCGCGACCGAGACCGGGTTTCGCGGACGAACCCCGCCACCCGCGGGGAGGCCCTGTCTGTGTTCCGAATCGCTCCGATCCTCGTCGCCTCGATCGCCGCCTTCCTGCCGACGATCGCCGCCGCGGACGACCTCGCCGGCGAGCTGCCGCGGATCAAGCCGCTCGAGCCGGCCGCGGCCGCTGAAGTCGTTCGAGATCCACCCGGGTTTCCAGCTCGAGCCGATCGCGACCGAGCCGCTCGTGACCGACCCCGTCGCGTCTGCTACGACGCCGACGGCCGGCTCTACGTCGTCGAGATGCGGGGATATCCCTACCCCGAGAAGCACGCCGACCGGCAACGTCACGCTGCTGACGGATACGGACGGCGACGGCAGGTTCGACTCGAAGACGATCTTCGTCGACGGCCTGTCGTGGCCGACAGGCGTCGTGCCCTACGACGGCGGCGTCTTCATCGCCGTCGCGCCCGACATCCTCTATGCCAAGGACACCGACGGCGACGGCGTGGCCGACGTCACGGAAGGTGATGTTCACGGGCTTCGGCACCCAGAACGTGCAGGGGCTCGTCAACGGCCTGCTCTGGGGCCCCGACGGCTGGATCTACGGGTCGGCGGGAGCAACGGCGGCGAGATCAGGAACCTCGCCCAACCCGACGCGAAGCCCGTGCTCGGTCCGCGGCCGCGACTTCCGGTTCAAGCCCGACGGCTCGGCCTTCGAGGCGATCTCCGGCGGCGGCCAGTTCGGCCATGCCTCGACGACTGGGGACACCGGTTCATCTGCAACAACAGCAACCACATCCGCCAGATCGTGCTTCCCGCCGAGGCCGTGGACCGGAACCCGTTCTACACGCCGTGGGCCGTGCTGACGGACATCGCCGTCGAAGGCGGCGCGGCGCCGGTCTTCCGGATCAGCCCGCCCGAGCCCTGGCGAGTCGTCCGGACCCGCCAGCGCGCGGCCGACCCGGCCATGGTCGAAGCGACTCGCCGCCGACCGAGCTGTTCGCGACCGGCTTCTTCACCTCGGCCACCGGCGTGACGATCTACCGCGGCTCGGCCTATCCGCCCGAGTACCGCGGCAACGCCTTCATCGGCGACGTCGGCGGCAACCTCGTCCACCGCAAGACGCTGACCGAGGACGGCGCCGATCTTCCAGGCGACCCGGGCCGATGAGGGCGTCGAGTTCCTGGCCTCGACCGACAACTGGTTCCGGCCGGTGAACTTCGCCAACACGCCGGACGGGACGCTCGCCGTCCTCGACATGTACCGCGAGACGATCGAGCATCCCGCCTCGATCCCCGAGCCGATCAAGAAGCACCTCGACCTGACCAGCGGCAAGGACCGGGGGCGGATCTACGAGCTCGTGCCGGAGGGGTTCAAGCGGCGGGCTCAGCCCCGATTGAGCGCTGCCCCGACTGCGGAGCTCGTCCGGACGCTCGCCGACCCCGACGCGTGGCGCCGGGAGACCGCCCAGCGGCTCCTGATCGAGCGGCATGAGGCCCGGTCATTGCCGCTGCTCGTGAAACTCGCCGCCGATCGGCCGACCGCGCTCGGCCGGGCTCACGCGCTGTGGACGCTCGACGCGCTCGGCGCCCTGGAGGCGGGCCCGGTCCTCGCGGCGATGTCCGACCCGGACGCGAACGTCCGCGAGCAGGCCGCGAGGCTGGCCGGGCCGCGCATCTCGGGCGATCCCGACCTCGAAACGGCCCTGTTCGGGCTCGCCGATGACCCCAACGCGATGGTCCGGCTCCAGGTCGCCTTCGCGCTCGGCGAGTCCCGCAGCCCGGGGGCGGTCATCGCGCTGGCGAGGATCGCCGGCGCGACCCGGGCGACCGTTGGATCAAGGCCGCGGTGCTCAGCTCGGCCTCGGGCCGGGCCCGTGCGCTGATCGACGCCCTGGCGGAGATCCCGACGCCGTTCTTCGCCAGGCCCGACGGCCGGGCGTGGCTCGACGACCTGGCCTTCGCCGTCGGCGCCTCGAACGCTCCCGGCGAGGTCGCCGTTCTGCTCGGGCATTTTCTCCGCCGCGGGGGCGACCCGGACGAAGGCGGGACGGCGCTCCTCGGCGTCGCCCGGGGCCTGCGGCGGTCCGGCGCGTCGCTCAAACAGGCCCTGCCCGACCTCGCGGCCGTGACGCCGTTCTTCGACCGCGCCGAGGCCGTCGCGCGGGGCCGCGGACTCCCCCGCGAGCGGGCCGACGCGATCGCGATGCTCGGCCGTCGACCCGCGAGGCCGGGCCATCACGGTCCTGCCGGAATGGCTCGACGCCCGCGAGCCGGCGGCCGTCCAGCTCGCCGCGCTCCAGGCCCTGAACGCACTGGCCGAGCCCGGGGTCGGCCCGGCGATCGTCGGCCGGTGGAAGGCGCTGAGCCCGTCGGTCCGCCGCGAGGCCGTCGAGGCCCTCTTCGCCCGCCGCGACCGGATCGGCGCGCTGCTCGATGGCCTGGAGTCGCGGGTCGTCGCCGCCTCCGACCTCGACCCGAGCCGGCAAGCGTCGCTGCTCAAGCATCCCGACGCGGCCGTCCGGGCTCGCGCCGAGAAGCTTCTGGGAAGCTCGGCGAGGACCGACCGGGCCAGGGTGATCGCCGCGATGCGACCTGCCCTCGAACTGAAGGGAAGCGCCGACCGCGGGCAGGCCGTCTTCAAGTCGACCTGCGCGACCTGTCACGTCGCGGCCGGAGCCGGCATCGAGGTCGGCCCCAACCTCGCCACGGTCGCCGGCCGGACGCCCGAGGACCTGCTCGTCCACATCCTCGACCCGAACCGGGAGGTCGCGGCGAACTACGTCAATTACTCGGTCGCGACGGTCGACGGCCGGGTCGCGACCGGGCTCATCGCCGACGAGACGGCGAGCACGATCACCCTGAAACGGGCCGAGGCCGCCACCGATGTCGATCCCGCGCGATCGGATCGAGCAGATCGCCTCGAGCGGCCAGTCGCTCATGCCCGAGGGGCTGGAGAAGGACAGATCGCCCCAGGACTTCGCCGACCTGATCGCCTTTCTGAAGGGCCTCCCGGCCGCGGGCGCGAGCCCTTCGCGTCGCTGATACGGCTCCCGTGTTTTCTTTGCTTTGTGCCTTGTGCTTTTTGCCTTCCATGCCAGGACAGAAAGCACAAGGCACAAGGGACACCGATCATCGGAAACGAAAACGCCCCGGACTTTGCCGGGGCGTTTCGTTCTTCATAACCATCCCGAGCCCAATCAGGGCTGATTGACGTCAACCTTCACCGGCGCCCCGGCCAGGGCCTTCGAGCCGAGGGTCAGGTAGTCGGCGACGACGTTGATGATCTCGTCGTTGTAGTAGTTCGACTCCCAGGCCGGCCGGTCGTAGTGCTTGCGGCGCTTGGCCTTCTTGTCCTTGGCGATCTCGTCCTGCTCCTCGTCCTCGCTCACGACCTCGGCCCGGTACTTGGCCTCGCTGAGCGGGATCAGGTGCTTCGCCTTCCGCGCGACGATCTTCTGGATCGCGGCGTCGAGCTTGCGGAACTTGTCGCTCTCCTTGCGCCGGGCCTCGGATCGGGCGTCGAGCCGGGCGAGGAGGTCGGGCGGCACGCGGTTGAACTGGTCGTGATTGACGGCGGCGACCTTGTCGAACTTGAACGAGTTGTCGAGCTTGCCCTCGAGCTCCTCGTCGATCTGGTCGAAGAGCGAGGGGATCTTGACGTCGGGGGCGACGCCCTTGACCTGGGTGCTCTCGCCGTTGGCCCGGTAGAACTGCTGGATCGTGAGCTTGAGCGCGCCGAGGTCGGGCCAGGCGATGTTGGCGAAGCCGCGGCTGATCGCCTCCTTGATCGGCATGATGCTCTGGACCGTGCCCTTGCCGAACGTGTTCGAGCCGCCGACGAGCAGGCCGCGGCCGTAGTCCTTGATCACACCGGCGAAGATCTCCGAGGCGCTGGCGCTGCGGTGGTCGATCAGGACGACCAGCGGGCCGTCCCAGGCCGTGCCGCCTTCTTCATCGTCGAGGTGGCGGACGCCCGTGGCGTCGCGGACCTGGACGACCGGGCCCTTGTCGATGAAGAGGCCGGAGAGCGAGATCGCCTCGGTCAGCAGCCCGCCGCCGTTCTCGCGGAGGTCGAGGACCACCGCGCCCACGCCCTGGGCCTTGAACCCTTCGAGCAGCTTGCGGCAGTCCTCGGTCGCGCTCAGCGGGTTGGCGTCGCCGCGGCGGAGGGCGTCGGTGTCGCCGTAGAAGGTCGGGCAGGTGGATCACGCCGATCTTCAGCTTCTTGCCGTCGACGTCCTTCTCGATGACCTGACCCTTGGCGTGCTCCTCGGCGAGGTCGAGCTTCTGGCGGGTCAGCTCGTAGACCTTCTTCTCGCTCGTGCCCTTGGGCTGGATGATCATCCGGACCTTGGTGTTCACCTCGCCGCGGATCTGCTTGACGACGTCGTTGAGCCGCATCTCGATGAAGCTGACCTCCTCGCCGTCGGCCTTCTGGAGGCCGAGGATCTTGTCCTCTTCCTGGAGGCGGCCGTCGAGGTCGGCCGGGCCCTTCGGGACGAGCTCCTTCACCGTCGGCACGCCGTCGACCGACTCGAGCAGCGCACCGATGCCCGTCAGGGTCAGGTGGAGCTGCATGTTCATCAGCTCGTCGAAGTTCGTCTTGCACATGTAGGTCGAGTGCGGGTCGAACGTCTTCGTGAGCGCGGTCAGGTAGAGCTCGAGCAGCTCCTCGCCCCTGAGCTGGTGCCAGAACCGGTTGCGGTCCTTGTACTGCGACTTGATCTTCTTGACCGACTCGGCGACGGGCTCCTTGGAGACCTTGTCCATGAGGAGCTGGAGCTTGATCCGCTTCCGGACCAGGTCGTTCGCCTGCGCGGCGTCGGCGGGCCAGTCGAGCTTCTCGATGTCGTCGCTCAGCGACTCGTCGGCCGTGAAGTCGACGGGCTTGTCGAGGACCTCGAGGGCGTACGCGAGCCGTTCGTCGGAGCGCTTGAGGAACCGCTCGAAGACGGTCTTGGCGAACGACGTATCGCCTTGCTTGACCTTGTCGTCGAGCGCCTCGGCGTTCGCCATGAACTCGTCGACGTCGGCCTTGACGAAGTTGTACTTGAGCGGGTCGAGCTCCTTGAGGAACGTCTTGGCCCACTTGATGGCCGTGACGTCGTCGATCGACGGGTGGGCCATGTGGTTCTGCTCGAGGAGCTTGACCACGACCTGCGATGTCACGCGGTCGACCTGCGCCGGCGTCAGCGACGGCGCCTGGGCCCCGACGATCGTGGCCAGGACGGCGGCGAGCCCGAGGACCGACAGCGACCGTATTGCATATCGGGGCATGAGATAGGTTTCCGTGGTTTGGACCCGCGTCGGACGTCCCAGGGCGTCAGGTCTCACCTTGCGACTATAAACCGCCACGACCCGCCTCACAAGGTCGACCTCGCGGGCCTCCCGGGCAGGGTCGGCCCTCCGACCCGCGAATCTTCCTTGATTCTACGCGTCGGTCGAGCCCTCTGTTCAACAGGATCGGCAAATCCGGCACCCGACGATCAGCCGCGATCGCCGGCACATCCGGTCCCCGGCCAGAAGTTTGTCCGCGGGAGGGCTCAAGTTCGTCGAACGGGTGTCCGAACCAGGCGATACGGCATCTTGAGTCGACACCCCGATCGCGCGGAGCTCTCCTCGATGAACCGGCACCTCGGGGCCACTTACCTGCTCAGCGTGATGATCGTCATTTCCTCCGCGGTCGCCTTCTCGCGGGTCGACGCGTCGAGGGCATCGGCCAAGCCGCGGGCTCGCCTCACCAGCGCCCCCGCCGCCGATACTCGGACGCCGACGGAGGCGACACGCCCGACGAGCCCGCGGGCCGGGGAGCTGGCCGATTCAAGCCAGGCGATCCGAGGGGCCATCGCCCAGAGCGGAACCGTCGCCGCGACGCAGGCGGCGATGGAGCCGTCACGGAGAGCCGCGGCCCGTCTTTCCTCGCGCGGTCGACCGCGCACCACGCGGCGGCTTCACGCGGGTCGAGCCGGGGGAGGCGCTCGCCGATGTCTCGCGCCGACTCTACGGCTCCGCCGATCGGGCGGCGGCGCTCTGGCGGGCCAATCGCGATCAGCTCACGTCCTCGACGAGCCCGCTGGTCGCGGGGATGGTGCTGCGGACGCCCTTGAGGACGTCAGAAGGTGAGTGAGGAGCGGTCGGTGCGGGTCGGCGGACCGGCCCTGATCGTCCGCGATCGGCCGTCGCGCCGGGCCGACCCGGCGGGCGAGGCCGGGCGCGAAACGAACCCAATCCGGCCGGCCATCTGACGAAACGAAGCCAATTCCGGCCGCCGAAACAAAGCCAATTCCCCGCCCGCCGAAACAAAGCCAATCCCGCTGCGTCCGCCGCCGTTCGCCTCGGTGCGTCTGCGCGTGTCGAGCCGCACAATGGCGAACGAAAGGCGTACGCTCGGGTTCGCTCGGCGCGGGGCCTCGGGTCCCGGGACCCGGGGAACCCCGGGGCTCCTCAGCACGGATCCTCAGAGGCCGGAGCGGAAGAACATGACGTCGCCGTCCTTGACGATGTAGTCCTTGCCCTCGAGCCGCTGGAGGTTCTGGGCCTTCGCCTCTCGCACCGAGCCCGGCGCGGAAGAGGTCGTCGAAGGCCGTCACCTCGGCGCGGATGAACCCCTTCGCCAGGTCGGTGTGGATCTTCCCCGCGGCGTCGACGGCCGTGCCGCCGCGCTCGACGTTCCAGCCCCGGACCTCGGGCTCGCCCGCGGTGAAGAACGTGATGATCCCGACCGCGTCATAGGCCTGGCGGATGATCCGGTCCCGGCCGAGTTCCTTGATGTCCAGGTCCGCCATGAACGAGGCCCGCTCGTCGGGCTCGAGGCCGGCCAGCTCCAGCTCGAGCTTCGCGTCGATCGCCAGCGCGTCCGGCGCGGCCGCGAGCAGCGCGGGGGGGATCGGGGTGCCGTGCGCGGTGTTGACGATGACGACCTGCGGCCTTGTCGGTCAGCAGGCCGAAGGAGCGCATCGGCTTCTTCTCCTCCTCGGTCAGCCCGAGGCTGGCGATCGTCTGGCCCGAGTCGAGGGCGGCCAGGACGCGCTTGACGACGTCGAGCTCCTTGAGCTGGGCCTCGCGATCGGGCCGGGGCTTCTTGACGCTCGCCTCGAGCCGCTCGGCGCGGTTCGTGACGACGCCGAGGTCGGCGAAGAGCATCTCGTCCCGGAAGCTCGCGAGGTCGGCCGCGGGGTCGCCGCCGGCGAAGGCGCCCAGGACGATCAGCAGGGCGTCGCCCTCGCGGATCACGGCGAGCCGCTGCGGGTTGTCGCCGTGGGTGCCGGGGATCAGCCCCGGCGTGTCGAGCAGCTCGACGGTCGCGGGAGTGACCTTCTTCGGCTTGTGCAAGCCGGCGAGGAAATCGAGCCGGCGATCGTTCAGCGTGGCGATGCCCACCTGGCCGGCGTGGACCTTGCCCGGGTCGGGCGTGGCCCCGGTGAGGAGCTGGAACAGGGTGCTCTTGCCGCTTCCCGAGAACCCGACGAGTCCGGCCCGCATGTTCGACAACCCCTCCGCCCGACCGCGGACATCACGGCCGAGCCCGACGAATCAGAATTCCCGGCGGCGGCCGAGTACGAACGTGCCAGGCTAGCCGAAGCGTCCCCCGGGTCGCAACCTCAGGCCGTCTCGGGCCGGAGCCGCGACTCGAGCGCATCCAGGCGGGCCTCGACGAAACGCAGGGCGTCGGGCTCGAGCTCGAGGTGGCCGAACCTGATCCGATAGTAGGCGTCGACGACCAGGGGCGGGACGTCGGCCACCGACTCGTTGCCCGACCCCCGGCCGGCCAGGAAGCCGGCCGCCCGCCTCGCGAACTCACGGGGAGTCTCCGCCGCGGGACGTTCCAGGCCGAACTGCTCCAGGAGCGTCGCCATCCGCCGGTAGAAGAGCACGCCCGCGGCCAGCGCCGACTCATCGGCCCTCGTGGCGGCCCACAGCCGCTGGAGCCGCCGGACCAGGGCGCGGACGGCCCATGAGAGCAGGACGAGCAGGCTCAGGCCCAGGAAGGTGACGAAGAAGCCGCGACGCGAGAAGAACGACGAGACGTCGCGGAAGTGGAAGACCCATCCGAACGCGTACTGGAGGCCCTGGCCCATCATCTCGAACCCGTGCCTCGCCTCGCGGAAGAGGGCGCGGATCGGCCCGTAGAGGAACCGCTGCTGCCGCTCGGCGTTGAAGCCGACGACGTAGAACGTCCAGATGTAGCGGATGAAGTCGGTGATCTGGCGGAGGCCCGAGAATACACCGCCGACCTGGGCCAGCGAACGCTCACGCTCGTTCGCCGGCGTCGGGTCCAGGGTCATCCACGGCGGCCGGTCGCCCGCCGCCTTCGGGCGGTCGGCCAGCAGGGCCTCGACCCAGGTATGCGCGTGCTTCTCGCGGACGTTCATCACGCCCGCCAGGTCGTTCCAGTCGCCGCCCTTGAAGCCGTTGACCATGCGGGCGGGGACGTCCACCGCGCGGAGGAGCAGCGTCAGGGCGCTGGCGAAATACTCGCAATGCCCCTCCTTACGGTTCAGCAGGAAGTCCGCGACCGGGTCGATGCTCGGGTCGAGCACCTCCATGCGGAGCGTGTAGGCGAACACCCCGGAGTCCCGAAGGTACCATTCGAGCCGCTTGGCCACCGCCGTGCGGTCCGATCGATCGACGCCCGCGAGCTGCGCCTCCGCAATCGGCTGCAGTTGCCTCTTCAGGTCGGCCGGGATCGAGAGCAGGTCGTCGTAGATCTGGGGCACGGGGAACTGCTCGTGAGGCTGGAGCAGCGTCGGGTCGGCCGCGGAGATGGCGACGTACTCCAGGGCGACCGGACGCGAGTCGGCCCGGTGGATCGAGCCGTCGGTCACGTTGAACTCCGGCGCGAGCCGGCGGTTGGCCGAGTCGGCCCAGAGGATCGGCCGCAGCGCGAAGAGCGTCGGGTTGTCGGTCGGCTCGATCTTGATCTGCTGGCGGATCATCGGATGGGCGGCAGTCGGCGTGGGCCGCTCGGCCGTGAACCCGTGGGCGCGCCACATCATCTTCCGCCACCGGCCCCGCTCATAGCGGGCCAGGGCGACTCCGCGCCAGAGGTAGTCCTCGGTCGGTGTGAGCCGGCGGCCCGTCTCGAGGTCGCTGAGTTCGATCGTCATGACCACGCTCTCGTTCTCGAGGATTTCCCCGAGCTGCCCGAGCTGGACGACGTCGTCGAAGCCGGTGAGGTGCTTGCCCATGACGTCGGAACGGACCGTCGTCCCCACGGGGCTCTGCCGCGGCATGACGAGGAAGATCACGCCGCCGAGCGCGAGCGTCATGGCGGCGACCCGGCCCGAGGCCATGAGGAACTGAGCGTCGATGAGCTTCGGATAAGGGGACTCGGGCTCGATGGACGGCTGGAGCTTGACCCCGGGCCCCGGCGCGCCGCGCTCGGCCTCTCGCGAGAGCGTGAACAGGGCGAGCACCCAGAGCGAGCACAGGGCCCAGGCGAACAGCGACATCCCCACCACGTCGCTCTGGCTCATCACGCAGCCGAGCAGGACCTGGACCAGCCCCATCACGAAGAGATACCACTCGCCCCGCGCGGTCTTGCGCTGGAACATGTAGAGGAGCTGCATGTAGACGAAGAAGTGGCCGAGCGCGAGCAGTAGCAGGCTCTCGTCGTACCAGTACTCGAAGAATCCCGCCGCGATCGCGGCCAGGGCCAGCAAATTGGTCGTGTACGGCGAGATCCCGAGGTGCTCGTGTCGGTCGACCGTGAAATACGCGACGCCCGCCGCCAGGGCGACCGCGACGGGATAGAGGATCGACAGCCGATTCGCGTCGGTCGCGTCGACGCTGAGGACCAGCGTCGCGAAGAAGAGCATCAGGTAGGAGCTGACCCGGTAGGTCGGCCGGAAGTTCATCGCTTCCCCTCCGCGCCGTTCGCCGAGACCGCCGCCGCCATCGCCACCGCGCTGACTCGCTCCGACGACCCCGACGTGCGTCCGTCCGGAGGGGAAGCCTCGCGATGCAAACGCGGGCGGTCGGCCGGGACCATGAGGTCGGGGGACTCGCCGGTCTGGATGAAGTCGGCGAGATCGCCCTTGCGAGACGTCGAGCAGCGTCACCCGCGAGAAGAGCCCGCGCGACGAGGCGCCGGAGAGGCGGGAAGTCTGCTCCGTCTCCTCGTGCAGGTTGATCGGGCGGGTCGAGACCACGACGAAGACCGCCTCGCGGAGGGTCGCCGGCGGCAGCGCGTCGAGGAGCAGCGCGAGTCCTCCTTCGGACGTGGCCCGCATCGTCGCGAGCTGCTCGAGGAACTCGTGGAGGAGCTTGATCGAGGATGGGCCGTGCCTCAATCCCGGCGTCGCGCCGGTCCAGCCGAGGGTCAGCCGTCGGCCTGCCTGGCGGCATGTCTCGTAGCAGAGCGTCGCCACGAACTTGATGGCGTCCTCGACGCGCTCACGCTGTTCGGGCGTGACCTTCGTCCGCGGCAGCCAGGGGTCGATCAGCACCGCGAGGTCCTGCTCGTGCTGTTGCTCGAATTCCTTGACCATCGGCTGGCCGAGCCGTGCCGAGGTCCGCCAGTGGATCCAGCGCGGGCTGTCGCCCGGCCGGTAGTCGCGGAGACCGTGGTATTCCTGCTGGGCCGTCGCCCGGTCGTGCCGCTGGCCGCGCCGGGTCTCGCTCGCCTCGCGATGGATGATGTGCCAGCGCCGCGTGAGGTGACCGATCGTCGGGTAGACGATCAATTCGTCGGGCGACGTGAGCGTTACCCGGCGCTCGAAGAGGCCGAACGGCGAGCGGGTGGCGAGGTCGAGGGTCCGGAACTCGTAACGGCCCCGGCGCGGGCTCGGCCCTTCCCAGCGGATCCGCTCGCGCGCTCCAGGCCGGGCACCCTGGGGAAGAACACCCGCGCCTGCAGGCCGCCCGTGCCGGCGATCGATCCGATCGACCGGCGTCATCTCGTCCTGCAGATGCAGCGCCAGGGCCGCGGTCCAGCGGCGGTCGTTCTGGAGCGTGTACTCGAGGCGGAGCGGCTCGCCGGAGAAGACATAGGCCGGCACGCGCCTGGCCGACTCGCAGCTTCCGGAGCATCGACGCGCTGACGAAGACCGACGCCACGACGGGCCCGGCGGCCAGCCCGGCGATCAGGAGGATGAGGTTGATCTGCTGATAGAGGCCGACCAGCGAGGAGGACCGACCAGACGGCGAGGTAGTATCCGCCCTCGCGCGTCCAGCGGAGCAGCTGGTTCGGCCAGAGGCCTTCGACGAACCAGTGGAGCAGCCGGCTCGTCGGGCGTCGGGAGGCCCCGGGACGCGGCCTCGTCTTACTCGCCATGGGTGGTCACGCTCGCGGGAGTGAGCGAATCTGCGATCACGTCGGCACGCGCAGCCGGTCGACGAGGTCGCGGATGATCGCCTCGGCGGCACCGAACTCGCCGGCCTGGAGGAACGACTTGCCGACCACCCGGTGGGCCAGCACCGGCACGGCCAGCGTCTTGATGTCGTCGGGAATCACGAAGTCGCGCCCGGAGACCAGCGCCAGGCTCTGCGCCGCGCGGTAGAGCGTCAGCGCGCCGCGAGTGCTGACGCCGACGTGAAGGTCGTCGCCCTCGCGGGTCGCGTGGACGATGTCGAGCAGGTAGTCGGCGATCGCGTCGTCGACCCGGACCTGCCGGACGGCCTGCTGGAGCTGGAGCACGTCCTCGGCGGTGAGGACCGGCTGGAGCGACTCGACCGGCTCGCCCGCCCGGTGGCTCGACAGGACCCGCCGCTCCTCCGACCGGAGCGGGTAGCCCATCCGCAGCCGGATCATGAACCGGTCGAGCTGGCTCTCGGGCAGGACGTATGTCCCCTCGAACTCGTAGGGGTTCTGGGTCGCCAGGACGATGAACGGCGGTTCGAGGAGGTACGTCTTGCCCTCGACCGAGACCTGGCCGTCGCTCATCGCCTCGAGCAGGGCGGACTGGGTCCGCGGCGTCGTCCGGTTGATCTCGTCGGCGAGGATCACGTTCGCGAAGATCGGACCCGGCTTGAAGACGAACTCGCCGGACGCGGCGTTGTAGACGCTCGACCCGAGGATGTCCGAGGGCAGCAGGTCGGGCGTGAACTGGAGCCGCCGGAAGGAGCAGTCGATGCTCGCCGCCAGCGCACGGGCCAGCAGCGTCTTGCCGACGCCCGGCACGTCCTCGATCAGGACGTGGCCTTCGGCCAGCAGGGCGACGACGGCGAGGCGGATCGACCTCGGGCTTGCCCAGGACCACCGATCCGATGTGGTCGAGCAGCCGATTGAGCAGCGAGAGCAGCTCATCCGCGGGCGGCGCGGACATCAGCGTGGACGGATTCTGGGTCATGCGAGATCCTTCGGATGGGCGGACCGTCGTCCGTCTTGCCGGTTCCCAGGCCAAGCCAGTATATGCGACCTGCCAGGTCCTGCCAATCGACCGGCGACCCGGTCGCGACACGGGTCGTCAACCGTATCCATGTCCGGGGCAAGACGTTCGCGTCCTGACGCCCGGCGGCCTCGTCCCGCACGCGGGGTTCCGATAGGATGCGCCGATTGACCAATGCGACCGGCCCGCGACGGATAGCCCATGAATGAGCCCGTGCTCCACGTCGTCCTGATCGCCGACCGGATCGTGAACCCGGACCAGGCCGGGACGCTCCGCGCCTACGTCGAGCGACTCGGACACCGGGGCGTGGCCGCGCGGGTGATCTGCGCCGCCTGGACGGTGCCGTCCCGCGGCGGGCTCGACGTCGACGTCTGCCCGGGGCTGTCGAAGTCCTGGGGGCTCGCGTGGGCCCTTCGACAGCCTCCGGCGCCACGAGGGCCCTTCGCGGCCGGTCCTCCTCCACGCCCTCCAGTCGCACATGGCACCCGCGGTGCTCGAGCTCGCCGAGCGGTGGGAGGTTCCGTACATCCAGGGCGTCGAGGAGTTCCTGCCGCCCGGGTCGCGACTTCGCGTCAGCCAGCGATGGTGCCGCGGCCTGGTCGCGACCAGCCGCGAGCTGCGTGACGACCTGATTCGGGGCTTCGGAATCCCGGGCGACCGTGTCCGCGTCGTCCATCGCGGACTGGAGGTTCCGCGAGTCTGTCACCGCGCGCTGGGAGCCCGTGCGGAGCGCGGTCTCCGTCATCGGGACCGCGGGACCGTTCGTCCACAGCCTCGGGTTTCACGACGTTCCTGAATGCCGCGCGACGGGTGCTCGACGCGGGCATCGACGCCGAGTTCGTCCTGGTCGGCGAAGGCGACGAGGAGGGCGACCTTCGCCGCCGCGCCGACCGGCTCCGGCTCGCCGAGCGACTGACCTTCGCCGGCCGAGGCGGCGGTGGATCAATCGTTCTGGAGCGTGCTCGACGTCTACTGCCAGCCCTCGACCATCCCGACCGTCGGCCGCGACCTTGCCCGCGCGATGGTGCATGGCATCCCGTCGATCGCGTCGGACGTCGAAGGTCTCCGAGCCCTCGTGACGCACGGCGTCACGGGCCTGAGAGTCCCCGCCTCCGACACGAATGCGCTGGCCCGCGCGATGCTCGACCTGCTGGCGGACCGGCCCCGCGCCACGAGGATCGGCCTCACTGCCCGCGAGGCCCTGCTCCGCGATTACGACCTCGGCCGCGAGGCCGACCTGCTGGCGGCGCTCTACCGCGAGGTCATCGACGCCGAGCGCCCGGCCGAGCCGGCGACCCTGTCGATGACCTGAGCGCGATACTCAGGCGGGCACGGCGCGAGGCTCCGTGGCCGGGGCCGCCTGCGATGCTCGCAGGCGGAGCCGCCGCTCGTAGAGCGTTCGCCCCGCAGAGGAAGTCGTAGAAGGCCAGGAGCCCGCAGAAGACGAGGCCGGGATAGCCGTCGAGGAAGCCGAGCCGGAAGACGTAGGCGTAGAGGAATCGGACGAGCGGACGGCACGGCAGCCGGAGGTAGACCTTCTTGAGCCGCCGCTTGAACCGCTTCCCCGGCCCGATCGACGCCGGGATCGGCTCGCGGAGGAACCGCTCGTACATCTCGGCCTCCCAGACCGCGTAGCGGTTGTGCTTCTCGACCCAGGCGTGAGATCGTCGGATAGGCGTGGTGGTCGAGCTCGTGCACGAGCCGCAGCGACCCGGCCGTCGAGCTCGACGTGCTCGTGCGCCTCGTTGTCGCCGGCCTGCGCGCCCGGGCGGGACGGGCATCCGCTCGTAGCGGCCGAGCCGGTGCTTGAAGAGGCGGAGGTTCCACGCCTCGGCATAGCCGCAGTGCCGGATCCGCCGGCCGAGGAAGTAGTACTTCATGTTCAGGTAGAAGCCGTCGGCCTCGTCCGCCGCGGTCCGCCGGGCGATCTCCTCGGCCAGCTCCGCGGGACGACGACCTCGTCGGCGTCGACGATCAGCACCCACTCGTTGCGGAACGGCAGGTTGTCGAGCGACCAGTTCTTCTTCTTGGGATAGGTGCCGTTGAAGTGGAACTGGACGACCGTCGGCCCCATGCTCGGCGGCGACGCGCGGCGGTCTCGTCGGTGCTCTGGCTGTCGACGACGAAGACCTCGTCGGCCCAGCCGAGCGCGGGCAGGCAACGGCGCAGGTTCTCGGCCTCGTTCTTGACCGGGACGATCACGCTGACCGGTATTGTCGACCGAGGAATCGCCATCAGAACCCCCCGGCCATCTCGACCGCCTCGGGCGCCTCGCCCCCGGACACGAGCCAGCGGTAGACCTCGGCGAGCCGCCGGCCCTGGCGAGTCCCAGGTGTAGTCGCTCTCGACGAGTCGCCTGCCTCGCCGGCCATCTCGGCGTCGCTCCGCGGGAGATCGCTCCAGCAAGCCCGCGAAGAGCTGCGAGTGACGGCCTGCGACGTCCGGCTCGACGACGATCCCGGCGTCGCGACGACCAGCTCCGGGAAGTGGCAGGCGGTGGTGGCGATCACGGGCAGCCCGCACGCCAGGGCTTCGAGGATCGCCATGCTGAAGCCCTCGCTGTAGCTCGGCAGGACGAACGCGTCGGCCGCGCCCCAGACTCGCCTCGCGCCGCTCGCCCGACGACGTGGCCGACGTAGGTGATCCGCTCCGCCAATCCGAGGCCCGAAACGTCGTCGCGGAACGCGTGCCACGCCCCGTCGTCGTTGCCGGCGAGCAGGAGGTGCAGGTCGGGCCAATCGCGCCGCGATCGCGCCGAACGCCTCGGCCAGCAGGTCGAGCCCCTTCTTGACGTGGAGCCGGCCGAAGAACAGCAGGACGAACTTGCCCGCGAGCTCGGGATGATCGGCCTCGAGCTCGGCCCGCGGAGGCAGCTCGTCGAACGGCGCGAGGTCGACCCCGTTGGGAACGAGGCGATCGGGGTCCTCGGCGCGAGGGCGCGCAGATGACCGATCTCGGGCCGCGAGAGGGCGTGCAGGCAGGCCGCGCGGCGGAGGTTCTTCCCCTCGACCAGGGCCGTGTAGACCTTCTTCGGAGGCCTTGTGTCGCAGCGCCCAGGGCTCGGCCATTCCGTGCGCAGCGATCAGGTACGGAACGTCGGCGCATCTCGCCGCGCGGCGCCCCGGCGCGTATGAGCTTGCCAGAGCCCGTGAAGGTGAAGCACGTCCGCGCCGCGAACGGCGGTCTCAAGTTCCACGACGCACTCGGCGAGACCGACTCCCTCGGGAACGGACGTCGGGCCGAGATCGCAGGGCGTCGGTGTGACGATCGAGACCGGCTCTCCGCGCCGCGCGAGCGCGCCGGTCATCCCGAGGATGCTCGGGACCATCCCGCCGTCCCGACGCGGGTCCAGTCCGTTGCAGAGGTGGAGCCAGAGCTCGCGCGCCTGCGTCTTCCTACCCCGATCCGGCCGCCCATCGAGGATCGTGGCCCCGCTCATCGCGCCACCTCGCGGCGTGTCAACGCCCGTCGTCGCTCCCGGTCGAAGGCGAGGTCGAGCGCCTCGAGCATGCCGCAAGCGAACCGATCCGGTCCCCATTGGTTGACGATCTCAGCCGCGCGTTCTCCCATTTCCGTGCGACTCACCTCCGGCAGCCCGGCCATCCAAGCGAGGCTATTCGCGATGTCCGCTTCGGACGAAGGATCGAACCGCCGTCCCGTTGTGCCCGGAGGATCGGGAACGAGCGTCTCGACGCAGCCCGCGCGCTCGGAGACGAGCAGGGGCAGACCGCAGACCGCGGCCTCGTTGGCCACCAGCCCCCAGGGCTCCATGAGGCTGGGATGGACGAAAGCGCCAGCGTGGGCCAGCCACCGCGCCAGGGCATCGGCCTGGAGGAATCCCGGACAGTGGATCGACGACGCGACGTCAGTCCCGACGATGAGCTCCCTGATCTCGGTGTCGCCCGGGCCAGAGCCGCAGAGCACGAGGTCCCATCCTTCCGGGCCCGCCAGGTGCCGGTACTGCCGGAACGCGCCGACGAGTCGCCCGAGGTTCTTCTCCGGTACGAAGCGGCTCACGGCGAGGAAGTAGGGTCGCGTCGGAAGTCCCGCGCGGCGCCGGCCGAAGAGCGCGCCTCGGACGCGAGCCGGGCGAAGCGGTCGTTGTCGACGGCGTTATATCCGAACGCGATCCGTTCGGACGGCATTCCCAGGACGGTCAAGTAGTCGGCATGCCGCGGTCCGCCCACCAGCGCCGCCGAGAACCGGGACACCCTGCGCCGCTTGATCGCTTCTTTCCACCAGACCCGCGGATGGTCGATCTCCTGGCTCTCCGACATCAGCACCGTCGGCCTCCTCCGCCGCCGCGCCCAGGCGAGCATCGCCATCGACTCGGGCCGCGCGTAGCCGACGATCCCGAGCGCGTCGGGCCGGTCGCGAGCCAGCGTTTCGAGCACGGCGGCCTGGCACGAGACCGGCGAAAGGTTCTCCAGGTCCGACTCAGGAAAGAGCGTGATCCACTCGAACGGCTCCTGCTCCACGACCCGCGACCACGGGTAGCGTCGCTCCCGCCCAGCGGTCTCGTAGACGATCAGTTCGTCGCCGCGCGCGTTCAGGGCTTGGCCGAGCGCGCGGAGCCTCGCCAGGTGGTACGGGCCCAGGTTGGTGAACGACACAGCCAGTCGCATCGCGCGCGGTCTCCGTCGACGAGGACAATGGCCCCCGGCTTTCGTCGTAAACGGGTCCCAGGCCGCGTCAGATCGGGAGGGGAATGGGAGCGGTATCCGACGCCGTCAGCCCTTACGAGAACGAGGACACCGTGGCATGGCCGGCCGGCTTCATCTTGTTGACGACCCAGAGCAGCGCCATCGGCGGCAGCGTCGTGAAGCCGTAGATGTAGTAGAACCAGACCATCGGGTCGTCGTTCACGGTCATGAACCACGCGTTGTAGAACGTCAGCGTCCACCAGGCCTGCGCCCATGGGCAGTCGGCATGGCGACGGAAATACTCGTAGGCGGTTCGCAGCAGTAGGGCCAGGATAGCGAGCACGACGGCCGTCCCGGCCGCGCCGCCGTTGAGCTGGAGAGCGCCGAGGATGCCGATCGCCGGCCCGGTGAACGTCCTGTCGCGCTTGAACTCCGAGCCGGCGATCCACGCACTGACCCACTCCTCGCGGCCGTAGTACGGCTTGTCGGGCCAGAGCACGCGCGGGATGAACGTCGAGAAGATCCGCAGGTAGGACGCACCGTAATCGAAGGGCGACTTGTGCGGGACGGTGTCGATCATCAGCAGCGTGCCGCCGTACTCCTCCGTCTCATAGCACGGAGGGCCCTTCTTGCGCCCGCTCTCTTCCTTCTCGGCCATGTTGATGTTCGCGAGGATCGCCTGCGGGTCGAAGTCGCCGATGTACTGGACGAACCCCGACAGCGACCGCTCGTAGCGCATGTTGTTCCGCCAGCCGATCGCGAGCGTCAACGCCGATGCGCCGACGACCGCCGTGAGCGCCAGGACCGGGAAACTCGGCCGCTTCAGCCGGGAGCAGTAGAGCGCGCAGATGGTCGTGAGAACGCCGATCAGCGAGTGCGAGCGCTTGCCGTTGTACATCCAGAGGAAGACGTAGAAGACCGACAGCGCAAGGCCCGCGGCCGTCAGCAAGGGCCGAGGATGCGGCGAGATTTCGTCCCGTGATGATGAGCAGGATCGCGGCGATGAGCGTCATGATCGGGAACTGGAGCAGGATGAACGCCTCGGCGCTCGACCTCGACGCCCTGCTTCGTCGGGTCGTAGGAGACGAGTAGCGCACCAGCGAGTCCCCAGACGATCAGGATCGGGACCAGCAGGTACGAGCACGCCCGGCGACCACGCCGCCGGCGCCCGCGGAGCCTGCGCGGCGACCGCGCGGCCGACGGGCAGCGAGTAAATCGCGAGGAACCAGCAGATCGCCCAGAGGGCCCGGCTGTTGGTCAGGGTGGTCACCTCCAGCCCGCGGACGCGCGATCGCGTATTCGTGGTAGGAGATGGCCTGGACGACGTAGACCTGGACATAGCCGATCAGGAAGAGCCACACGGGCGCGAACGGGTCGAACCGCCTCCGCGCGACCGCGACGGCGAAGTAGAGGAAGGCCACCGCGGCGGTCGCGTAGACGTACGACAGCTCGTCCATGCCGGTCCCGTCCCCTCCGTGTCACACGCCGCGGGCGGCTGTCAGTCGTCGAGGCATCGCGCCAGCTCGGCTCGAACAGCCGCGTGATAGCGGGGCCAGTCGAACGCCTCGGCCCGCGCCCTGGCCGCGATCGACATCCGCGCGCGGATTGCGGGGTCGAGCCCGAGAGTCTCCATCCGGTCGGCCAGGGCGTCGACGTCGCGCGAGGGGACGAGATAGCCCTCGATCCCGTCCCGGGCCACCGTGCCCGAGGCCGCCGTGGCCACGCTCGGAAGCCCGCACGCCAGGGCCTCGTACGTAACGACCGCCGAGCCCTCGAAGAGCGAAGGGAAGACGAAGACGTCCGCCTCGGCCATCCGCGCCGGCATTTCGGAATGGGCGACCCGCCCGACGTGTTCGACCCCTTCAAGCCTCAAGTCGTCGGCAAGGGGGCCGAGGCGACGCGGCAACGCACCCAGCAGCTGGAGTTTCCACCCCGGCCGGCGGATCCGAGACCAGGCCCGCAGGAGATACTTGATACCCTTGCGCTGCGTGATCCCGCCCGCGAAGAGGAAGGTGCATCCGGCCCGTTCCTCGCGATCGGGCCTGGGCCGGAATCGCCGCGTGTCGGCGGCGTAGGGTACCACCGCGATCCGTCGCCGAGGTGTGCCCGCTCGGACAAGGCGGTCTGCGATGTGTTCCGACGGGACGAGGATGCGATCGGCCAGCGCGATGTCGCGCCGGCGCCGATCATGGAGCCACTCCAGGGCGTCCAGGTCAAGCCGGCCGTCGCCGAGATAGAGGGGGAAGTAATCGGGCGACTCGTCCCGCTCGCGGGCGAGGACCTCGCACTCCTCGCCGACCTCGCCGTGGACCATGCTCAGGACCGACGGGATTCCCAGGCGGCGGCACAGAGGGAGGCGCGAACTCCGATCCGACGTCGCTGAAGACGAGGGCCACGTCCGGCCGAAGCGTTTCGAGTTCGCGGGCCACGACCCGGTCGAAGCGAGTGGTCCTCCAGCGCGCCGCGGCCCGCTGCAACCTGGGATCGCCACCGACCCGGTTCTCGACGGCGAGCGCCAGGTCGAAGGACGGCACCGAGTGCACTCGCTGCCCCGGAATCCGCCGCTCGTGACGCCGGAGGAGCTGGCGCCGGACGCGGCGGAATTGGCAAGGTGCATAGCGGCGCGCCAACTCGGAGAGGGGGCCGTGACCTCGGTAGTAGAAGCCCGTGACCAGCCGGCCGAGCTCGCCCGCGCCGGCGAGGCCGACGGCCGCTTCGTAGGCGGGCGGCCGGGCGTCGGGGCACGCGACGAGGACCGAGGGCCGATTCTGGGGCCGCGTCGTGCGCGAGCGAGTTGCGAGCTCAGGCGCGGTCGTCAGGGAGAGCACGGGATCATCCTTGATCGCGGTTGACGCCCGCAGCGCGATGCGAGCGGGCGGGCGTTCACGCCCGGTAGCCCTGGGCGTACTTCTCCCGCTTGGCCAGCTCGATGTCGTGCTCGAGCATCATGGTGACGAGGCCCTTGAAGCTGACCTCCGGCTCCCAGCCGAGGACCTTCTTGGCCTTCGAAGGATCGCCCAGGAGCACGTCGACCTCGGACGGGCGCATGTAGCGCGGGTCGAACTCGACGAAGTCCTCGTACTCGAGGCCCAGGTAGCTGAAGCAGATCTCCAGGAACTCCCGGACCGAGTGCGTCTCGCCGGTGGCGACGACGAAGTCGTCGGCCGAGTCCTGCTGCAGCATCAGCCACATCGCGCGGACGTAGTCGCCCGCGAAGCCCCAGTCTCGCTTGGCATCCAGGTTGCCCATCACGAGCTTCTTCTGGAGGCCCTCCTTGATCCGGGCCGCCCCCAGCGTGACCTTCCGCGTGACGAACGACTCGCCCCGGCGCGGGCTCTCGTGATTGAACAGGATACCCGAGCAGGCGTACATGTCGTACGCCTCGCGATAGTTGATCGTCTGCCAGTGCCCGTAGAGCTTGGCGCAGGCATAGGGGCTGCGGGGATGAAACGGCGTCTCGAGCCCCTGCGGCGGCCCGGCCGAGCCGAACATCTCCGAGCTCGACGCCTGGTAGAACCGGACGGGCTTCGACTTCTGAAGCTGGCGGGTCGCCTCGAGCAGTCGGAGAGTCCCCAGGCCGACGACGTCCGACGTATAGAGCGGCTGGTCGAACGACACGCGCACGTGGCTCTGCGCCCGAGGTTGTAGACCTCGTCCGGGCGGACGTGCTCCATCACCATCGATAGGCTGGACGCGTCGGCGAGGTCGGCGTAGTGGAGCTGGAACCGCCCGCGCACCGCGTCGTTGGCGAAGAGGTGGTCGATACGCTGGCGGTTCAGCGTGCTCGAACGGCGGACCAGGCCGTGGACCTCGTAGTCGGGCTTGCCGAGGAGGAACTCGGCCAGGTACGAGCCGTCCTGGCCCGTGATTCCGGTGATCAACGCACGCTTCATCGAACGCTCCTAGCGAGATGCCTCAGTTCCTGGACGCTCCTGTCCCCGGGTGGACGTCCCTATGTCACAACCCGGATCGCCAGCTCCTCGTCACGGTACATGATACTCGGCCCGGTCCTCGGGCAGGATTGGCTCGAGGGCGGTGAGGAGTGCGGAAGCAAAGTCCCTGACCGCCTCGCCGTCCGGGTCGGCCGCACCGGGGCAGAAGACCTCGACGGTCAGTCCCGATCCGCGGGTGGTGCGTCCGTGACTGCTCCGGCTCGTGATCGGCAGCCGCCGGACCCATCGCTCGACCCGACCTTCACCGAAAATGTAGTACCAGAATCCGATTCCCTGGACCAGTTCACCCTGGGCATAGCCGAGTCGCATCAGCTCCAGCGGCGGCCGGCCTGGCCGCTCGACGTTGAGGACCTTCATCGCCGACTCGATGGGAGTCCAGCCCCCGGACGGCAGGCAGACCGCCGGCGAATGACGCATGTTCAGCCCGGTCCGCGAGTAGTTCATCCAGAGCGTCAGGCTCACGCCCGGCCGGGACGGGTCTTCGTAGATCCGGTTGACCCAGTCGTCGGTCTGGGCCCGCTCCAGGATGTCCACATTGATTGGCTCATCCCGGCCGACCCATGATCCGAGGTTCATCGGGATCGTGGCCAGTCGCGAGTTGGGCTCGGGCCGCTCGCACTCGTTGATCCGCTCGAGGCCCGCGTCCGCGACGAGGCCCGACCCGAGCAGACCGAGGCACAAGATCACGCGCCGGAGCGGCGTCATCGGGAATCCACCTCCGCGTGAGATCCGGGGTTTGGGCCAGGACGCGTCGTCATTGCGAGCAGCGTGTCGAGCGCGGTGCAGCCGGCGTAGAGCATCGAGAGCCCGAAGGCCATCATCAGCAGGCCCTCGGCCGTGTGGAACGCCCCCGAGGCGAACCGCGGGTCGACGTGGTAGGTGATCGCGCCCGTAAGCGTCACCCGGATCACGTTCGCCGTCATGGCGATCGGCACCGCCGACACGATCAGTATCGTCCGGTACCAGGCGGGTCGAGCGACGAGATAGGCCCAGGCCGTCGTCAGGGCGAGGAAGCCGGTGAGCTGGCGCATCCCGGAGCACGCCTCGGCGACGAACATGGTGTTGTCCCCCGGCAGCATGATCAGATTGCCCTCGCAGAGCGCCGGGATCCGGGCCAGGTTCAGCAGCGTGGTAGCCACCTGGCTCACTGCGAACTGGAGCGGATTGGCAAGTTGGCTGTAGAGCGCGATCGGCAGCGGGATCATAAAGACGAGGAAGCCGATCGCGAAGCCGAACCGTCGCAGCGCGTCGCGTCCGAAGAGCAGCGCGACGATTCCCGCCAGTCCGATGACGAGCGAAAGGTCACCAATGAATCCCACGGGGACCGCGACCGTCGCCAGCCGTCCAAGGATCGACGCGACGACCAGGCCGACACCGAGCCTCGTACCAGAGACCCCCGCGATCGGCCCGCGCCGGGCGGCCTCGTTCGCGAAGTAAAGGGCGATCAGCGGCACGAGGAATCCGTGGCTGTAGTTCTCCTCGGTCGCCCAAACGGTGATGAAGTGGAGGATATTCGTCGAGAACATCGCGCATAGCAGTGCCAACGATCCGGCGGCGCCCAGTAGTGCGATCCGACCAGCGGGATCGAAGAATGCCGCGCGCACGAGCGCGACGAGAGGGGGCGGCGGGCGGTGTGTGCGGACGGCGGCGCCCGATGCGGTCGCGGCCGGGTTGCTCGACATCTTTCGTCTCCGATCCGGGAAAACACTTCCTCGTCGCGGTTCACTTGAGGCCGGCGAACTGCTGAGCCTCGAGAGCTTTTCGGGTCACTTCGTCCGTTGGGTCGGCGGACTTCGCCGCCTCGAGCATCGCGGCGCGTTCGGCCGACTCGCCCAGCGGCGCGAGGACCTCCGCCAGGGCTAGCCGCCATCGTCGGCAAGTCTCGTCGTCGACAGCCGACGCGATCGCCGCCCGGTAGCGCTCGGCGGCCTCGGGCCCGCGTCCGCCGAGCGCCAGGGCCTCGGCTCTCGCCGCGAGCTCTTCCGCGACCAGGGCAGGCGAGTCGGGCGTCGCAATGTCGTCGGACAGGACGAGCGCCAGGGCCCGCTCCGCGTCCGGCTCCTGCTTGTCCCTGAGGATTCGAGCCGCCGTCAGCCGAACGACGGCGAGAGGAGGCAGCGCGGAAGACCACGAGGAGAAGCCCCAGTCGCCGGCCTCGATCATGTCGCGGACGACGCCGCCGATGATCGCTTCGTGCGGCAGCCGGAATCGGCGGACGTGGGGATCGTCGTCGAACACGGGGGGCGTGAGCCAAGCGGCGTCGGCTCGCGCCGCCAGCTCGAGCGCGGCGCGATAGGCCCGCAGCGACGACTCGCTCTTGCCGGCTCGCTTGAGCGCGCGGGCCGTGAGTGTCAGCGTCGATACGTCCCGGCTCAGGCCGAGGACGGCGACCGAGGAAGGTCCCTCCCACCCGGCGATCGCCTGGGCCGTCGCGTAGCGCGTTGCGCTCTCCAGCGGCGCGGCCCTCCGCGCCGCGTCGAGCGCGTCGCGGACCTCGTCGACCCGCGTGGCCGCATCAGGGGACCGCTCGATCGCGGCGGACCAAAGCGCGAGGTGTCCGGCTGTTGTCCTCCACCATCGCGTCTCGATGCGCTCGGTCGGGTCGAGCGCGACGACCTTTGCATTGTCGGCGCGAAGCGCCGCCGCGGCGGCCGATCCCGCGGCCAGATTGTCGCTCATCCAGGCTGTGGCGAGCATGAGCCCCAGGCCGGCCGCCACCAGGGCCGCGACGCCAGACAAGGGTAGCGCCAGCCAGGCCGGAAGGGACCACTGAGCTGGCGGGACGGGGTCCGTCGGGAAGCCGTACGCCTCGGTCTTGCGCCGCGCCCGCGGTTGGGCCGCCGGCTCTCGGACGACCCGACGACCCTGCGCGGCGATGATTGTCGCGGCGGTGCGCAACTCTGCGTTATCGTGCGCGACCGAGGCATTGTAAGCGATCGCCGGGCGTGATGAGTCTCCATCGCCGCTCGGACGCGGGGTTAGCCTGGCCGCGCAACTTCCGCCTTCTCACCGACCGGGCGTCGTGCGTTCCCGGCCGGCACCACCTGGACGTCAGACAACGGTTCGCCGCGAACGGTCAGCGCCGTGGCGCTATCGGAAATCGGTGTTCCGACAGCGTCATCGATCGCTAAGTCCTTTGCCGGGACGCGCAGACCCCGGGAAACACGGGCGGTCGTCCCGTCTGGACCGGCTCCGGGCGGCCTCGAAATCTCCGGCAGCGACTCCGCCGGGGGCGGACCTGCAGGCGCGATCACGCCCGAGCTGTCCGCTCCGGGCGCGGCAACGGTCGGGGCGCGACGAGGTTCTTTGTCGAGGCGATCGACGAGCAGCGGACTCGACGTTGTCGGAGCGGGCAGCGGGCGAGCGGACCGGTCTGCTTCCGGCGCGACCGTGCGAGCATCGGCTGGTCGCTCGGCCCTCGCGGGGAGCTCGCCGGCGGTTCGGGGCCGCTCGTCGTCGGCCCGACGGCCGGAGGACGCACCGCCCCGGGCGCGAAGTCCCTCCCCGGCGGCCCGCCAGCGGGCCTCCCACTTCTTCTCCTCCTGCCGCGCCTGCAGCCAGCGTCCGCGAAGGTCCGCCCGGGCCTGCCAGTTTCGGAGCCGCTCGGCATCGCTGGCGCCGCGGCCTGGGGAGACGTTTGCCTCCGCCGTCCTGTCATCGGGAAGGACCGCGGCGCGGGTCTCGACCGAGCTTTCGACCTCGATCGGGCTGCGGAACCGGTCGCCGCCCTCGTGACGGATGAGGAGCCGGAACGAGCCGACGCGAAGCGGCTCGTCGGGCGGGAGCGGGCGGAGCTGGTCGACGGCCTGTCCCGCCAGCGAGACCAGCCCGGCCGGGCCGATCGGCTGCACGTGCCACGTCTGGCCGCGGCGGCGGAGCAGGCACTGCACATCGGCCAGGTCGGGGTCGGTCAGACGGACCTCGCAGACCGGCCCCCGGCCGACACGGATCGCCGCGCCGGGAAGCTCCACGACGCGGAGGACGTCGGTGTCGGCGTCCTCGATCTGGAGATAGGTGGTGTCGGGCATCTGACGACCTGTCGTGAATCGCGACGCGGCTAGGCCCGCTCGACGAAGAGATCTGTTCCACCCGCGAGCCAGCGGTTCGCCGTGCCCGCCACGGCGCTGCGCACAGGGCGACGGCGGTCAGCTCGAGCGTCCAGTGGACGCAGGAAATCATCGCGAAGCACGCCCCGGCCCCGACGAGCGCGAAGACCATCGCGCGATCCGCCGAACCGACGCGGCGGATCCCGCCGGGCAGCCTGGCCAGGCTCCAGAGCGCGGCCAGCGCCAGCAGGACGACGCCGGCCGCCCCGGCCTCGACACACCACTGGAGCAGGCTGCTCATCGCGGTCGTCGACGCCGTGTCGCGCGCCTTGTAGTACGGCTCGATCGTCGCGAAGGTGCCGAGGCCCGTCCCGGCGAAGGGGAAATCGCGCACGATGCCCAGCGCCGACGACCACGCGCCGCGGACGCCCGGAAGTTCCAGCTTCGAGACATCGAGACCCGCCGGAAACAGGCCGGGCCACGCGCGGCCCGATACGGCCCCGCAGCCGAGCGACGCGAGCGACAGGGCTGTCAGGACGAATCCCTTCCAGCCGACGCCCGTCCCGACGAGGCTCGGAATCCCGACGATGACGATCCCAAGGGCGAACGCGACGGCGACCTGCGGACCGGCGACCAGGCCGAGAAGGAATGCCGCGGCGATGGCCCCGGCGATGATGAGGACGAGCAGGCTGCCCTGCCCTGACTCCGTCAGCCGTGTCCAGAGCGCGTCTCGCGACCCGCGCGGCGCCATCAACTGCAGCGCCAGCCCGAGCGCCAGCGGCAAACCGAGCGACCCGAGTGCCAGGTGGGCACCGGGCCCTCCCATCAGCGTCCCGACCAGCGCCGGCCGACCGGGCTGTGGGATCGCCCACGCATGAGTCGAACGGCCCGCTCCGATGGGCCGAAGAGCGGTCTCACCGGGCGCCGCCAGAGCGTCGGCGAGGTTGGGCGCCCACTTCGGGCCCCGACCGGGCAGAATGAAGCCGTACAATCCCTCCGATTGGCCGACGATCTGGATCAGCGCGATCGACGAGTCGATCAGGAAGACGCCGACCACACAGCCCCAGACCAGGAACAGCCGGTCGCGGCGATCGGCGAAGTGCGACACGACGCCGAAGAGCGCCAGACACGCCGCGGCCCCGGCAAGCCAGCGGAGCGTGGCGGGGCGGTCGAGCGTGAGCGGAGTTCGGGACGTTACCGGCTCCGGGAATGCGGCGTCGGGGTCGTCGACACGGGCCAGGCCCGGCAGTGTGCCGAGCACATGAGCAGCGCGAGACGAGGGCGAGATTCGCTCGGCGATCGCGCCCGGCAGCGGAACCGACTGCACGACCGCGAGGACCAGCGCCAGCCCACCGAAGACGGCCAGTGGGCTCCTGAGGAATGTCCATCGCCCCGTCACGGCGACCCGCGCAAGCCAGGCGATCACCAGGATCGCGGACAGCGTCCCGATAAGGATCGGCGCCCACCACACGGCGCCGCCGAAGCCGAGGGCCGTCCCGACCAGCAGCGCGACGATCGCCGTCGCCAGGACGCGATCGACCGCGGTCAGGATGCGTACCCGGGTGGCCGACAAGGTGAGCTCTCCGTCGTTCGATTCTCAGGAGGGGAGCGAGGTTGCGACCGGCCGCGCGTCCCAGTCGAGCGGCCGGCCGCCGAAATCGGTGGGGCCGCCGAACGTCGAGAGCCCGGGGGCACAGCTCGACCAGTCCTCGAGGCCGTCGCTGATCCCGTTGAAGGCGATCCCGGCCAGGCGGACCTGCGACTGCTCGAGCATCTCCTTCGCCCTTCGGAGCGGCCGGAGGCCCTGACGCCCGGAGCGGACGACCAGCAACGAGGCATCGACGATGCGCCCGAGCATCCGGCAGTCGGCCAGGCCCAGCACCGCGGGTCCGTCGAGGATCACCCGGTCGTAGTGATGCTGCGAGAGTGAGAGCAGGAGCTGCCGCAGCTCGAGGCTGCCGAGGATCTCGATCGGCACCTCGCGCGTGTCGCCCGTGGGGATGAAGTCGAGATTCGGAAGCTCGGTCGGCACGACCACGCGCTGCCAGGGGAGCTCGCCCCGCAGGACGTCGACCAGGCCGACATGCCCCTGCTCGTGCGGGAACACGTCGGCCAGGCTCGGACGGCGGAGGTCCACGTCGACCAGCAGCGTCCGCTCGCCGGCCCGGGCACAGGTCGCGGCGAGGTTCAGGGCGGTCGTGCTCTTGCCCTCGCCGGCCTTCGCGCTCGTGATGAGCAGCGTCACGATCGGTCCGCGCGTGTGGGCCACGCCGACAAGGCTCGCGCGGATGTTGCGGTAGGCGTCCGCCGCCGCCGAGTCGGGCGCGCCGAGAATCCACAGATGCCCGCCACGGTGGACCTTCGCCGTCCGCCTGATGCGGGGCACCACGCCCAGCAGCGGCAGAGACAGGCCCGAGGTCAGGTGCTCGGGCACCTTCACCGAGTGGTCGATGTGCTCGAGCAGCCCCGCGAGCGCGACGCCGAACGAGAAGCCGAAGACGATGATCACCGCGATGTACAACGCCTTCTTCGGGCGCTCCGGCAGGACCGGCTCGACGGGCGGCGAGACGATGTTCACCGGCTCCTTCTGCGTCCTCGCCATCGCCTCGAAATCGGAGAGCTTCTGCTGCGTGTCGACGATCTGGCGCTGCATCATCTCGCGCTGCGCGACGAGCTCGACGTAGCGGTCGAAGGTCGGATGGGCGTCCTTCATCTCCTCGAGGAGCTGCTTCTGGTCGGCCTCGAGCGACTGGATCTGCTCGCGCGCCGACGCCAGGATTGCCTCGAAGGCGTCGGTGCTGGAGGACTCCGCCTGCGAGCGCTGGAGGCGGACGATCTCGCCGTCGATGAGCTGGATCTCGTCGTAAATCGCTCGCAACGCCGGGTCGTCCCCGCCGCGGATCTTACTCCGCTGGTGATTGAACCGCCGAGCCAGCCCCTCGCGCTTCTCCCTGAGGCCGGCGAGGTAGGAGCCGCTGCCGTCGTGACGGCCGTTGTCCGGGCGCATCGACTCGATGTGGATCTGGCGCTGGAGGTCCCCGTAGCGCGTCCGCTCGGTGATCAGCGCCTGGTTGACGGCCTGGAGCTCTTCCTTCTTCACGCTCCCGCCGCCGGGGGCGATCACCGCGGAGCTACGCGTCAGCTTGTAGATCTCCGCGTGGATCGATTGGAGCGACTTGGTCAACCGCTCGAGCGTCTGGCCCGCGTAGCGCCTCGACTGGTCGATCGATTCCGTGCTCTCGACGTGGACGGTCTGCCGGAACAACTCGAGCAGCAGGTGGAGCGTCTTGGTGACCTTGGCCGGGTCGCGGCCCTCGAGCGTGACCGTGTAGTAATGCGTGCCCGTCCGGTTCCGGCTGTAGAGATTCTTCACCAACTCGGCGGCGGCGTCGTCGACAGGGCCGACCGTCTGACCGGCGGTGAGGCTCGGGTCGCGGACCACCTTCTCGGCGAGCGGCTTCGAGTGGAGGAAGGCGATCTTGTCGGGGACGTATTTCTCGACCTCGTCGGCGCTGGGCTGGATGAGCGTCTCGGCCTTCATGATCTTGCCGAGATTCTGGTCGTACTTCGGCGGCTCGATAGTCACCTCGGCCGTCGCCCGGTAGATCGCGGGCATCCGAAGGACGACGAGCGTCCCCGCCACCGACACGAGCACGCCGACCGCGACGACCAGCCAGGCCTTGCGTCGGACTGCGCGGATGTAGTCGCCGGTGGTCTTGATGGGCAAGGAGGACGAGACGTGGGCGGCGTGGGGATGCATCGCCGCGTACCCGGGCGGCGCGGCCGACGGGGGCGCGTGGTGGGCCGGGCTGTGGACGCCCGTGTACGGCTGGATTCCCTCCATGGAACGCGCGCCTCCTGCGGCGTTGTGGGCCCCGGCGGGATTTCCGGCCCTCGCGGGCCGGTCACTCCTCGCCGAGCGAGTGCTGCGGGGCGACGGGCGCGGCCTGCCACCCGAAGATGAGGCGGAACCAGCCCGGGCGGCCGTCTCCGACGACCGTCCCAATTCCGGCCCCCTCTTGCACTTCCGACTCGGACTCGGCCAGGTCGACGACGGGCAGCGCCCCGCGCGATCTCCGGAAGCGACCCCGTCCGAGGTGGGGACCGGAGACTCCATCAGCCGCTCAAAGCGTTCGGCCGTCGCGAGCGACAGCCGCTGGGCGAACCGAAATGCGATATCGGCGGCCAGGGGCGCCTCCAGCGGCTGGCGGAGCGAGACCGTCAAGATCTGGTCGTGTCCACTCGACAGTCGGAAACTCGCCGCGGGCTCCGCCAAGCTCGTGGGTGCATGCGCGGTCGCCGATTCTCGCTCGATGACCGAACGGCCCTCGCGATGGCAGCTCAGCTTCAGGCCGTCACAGCCGAGCGACGAGCAGGCCGACTCGAGGATCTGCCAGATCTTGTCCACGTCGTCGACGAGCTCGATCCGCTGGATCGCTTCCCAGGTGATCTTGGCGGCCAGCCGCTCCTGGCGGCCGCGGGCGAGCCGGGCCAGGAAGTCGGCGCGGAGGGTCGCGAGCTCGTTGCGGCGGCTCATCAGGATCAGGAGGAACGCGAGGCAGCCGGAGATCCCGAGGACCAGCGCGAGCACCTCGTTCTGCAGGGCGACGCCCAGGAGCACGACCCCGCAGAGGAAGGCCGAGAACGAGTAGAGCAGCACCGCCGCCTGCCGAGGATTTAGCCCCATGCCTATCAGGAGGTGATGGACGTGCCGCCGGTCGGCCGAGCTGAGCGGGAGGTTCCGCACCCAGCGCCGGAAGATCGCCATCGCCGTGTCGGAGATCGGCAGGCCCATCGCCAGGATCGGGAAGAGGATCGAGATCGCCGAGGGTCCCTTGAGCGAGCCCTGCACGCCGATCACGCCGATCAGCAGTCCGATCAACAGGCTGCCGCTGTCCCCGAGGAAAATGCAGGCGGGATGCCAGTTGTAGAGCAGGAACCCGGCGAGGCTGCCCGCGAGCGAGGCCGCCAGGAACGCGACGCCCGGGTTGCCGTGGTGGATCGCCACCAGCATCAGCGTGCCGCTCACCAGCAGGCCGACGCCCGAGGCCAGGCCGTCCATGCCGTCGATCAGGTTCCAGACATTCATGCAGGCCAGGAACCAGAAGAGCGTGACCAGCAGGCCGATCGGGGCGATGACCTGCTCATATCCGAGCAACGAAACGGTGAAATTGGGCGTGTCGAACCGGATCGGGATGCCCAGGAAGACCAGGCCGCTGACGCGGACGCCGCCGAAGTAGAGGACGAGCACCGCCGCCGACTGGCCGAGGAGCTTGACCCGGGGACCCATCCCCCGGAGGTCGTCCACCGCCCCGATCGCGAGGACGATCGCCGACGCCAGGGCCACGGGCGCCAGGCCGGACCACCACTCCGAGAATCGTTCCCAATCGCGGAGATATCCGCCCCACGAGATGAGCAAGAGGCCGAGCGCGATGCCGAAAGCCAGCCCGAGCCCCCCCATCCTCGGCGTCGCACCCTTGTGGATCCGGCGGAACTGGTCGGGGCGATCGATGGCGCCCAGCACGATCGCCAATCTCGTCACCGCGGGGGTCGCGAGCACGCAGCCCATGAACGCGATGGCGAAGATCAGGAGATAGATGTTGGACGTCATCATGGATCGAGCCATCCTCGGCCGCTCTCGCCGCGCCGGTCGGTGCACGACGCTATCGACTATAAAAGTACGATTCGAGCGTGAAGGGGTGACATGTTGCCGGAGATCAACGCAGGAGAAATCAAGCCTGATCCGGCGGCACGGCTGCTCGCTTGACCGGCGGTCTCTCGGCCTTGGGCCGGCCCGAGGTCGCAACGCGGCATGGATCGCTCGCGGGCACGAATCGCTGGAGTCCACGCCGACACGCGGATGACATCCCCGGTCTGTCCGCGACGGACAGTATGCGGGACACACTGCACCCGGTCAAGGCCGGTTCGGCGATGTTGACGCAGATCAGCACGTCGCGCCTGCTCCGAGAAAATGACGTAAAATCTCCGTCAGAAATATGTTGTGCCAGCGTGGTTGTGCACGGTTCCACAATTCTAACAAATTATTCTTCACATTGTCACATGCAAATAATAATTCACTCAGCTTGGTACACCGTCGGCGCCCACGCGGGCCCCGACCGCTATAATACTGGTCGCAGCGGGCCATCGATCGGCGTCACGGCGGGAGCCTGGCCGTGTCCACAGCGCGGCGAGACAACCGATCGGGCGGGTGCCCGGAGCCGGACGCTGAGGATCGCAATTCCTGGGCCGCACGGCCGCCCGGACAATTCGTGGTCGGCACCGCCGGCCACATCGACCACGGCAAGACGGCCCTCGTGCGGGCCCTCACGGGCGTGGACACCGACCGGCTGCCCGACGAGAAGCGGCGGGGGATCACCATCGACCTGGGCTTCGCGGCGCTCGAGCTGCCGCCCCATCGCCTTGCGATCGTCGACGTGCCGGGCCATGAGCGGTTCATCCGGAACATGCTGGCCGGCGCCTCGGGGTTCGACCTGGCGCTGCTGGTCGTGGCCGCGGACGACTCGGTGATGCCCCAAACTCGCGAGCATCTCGAGATCCTCCGACTTCTCGGGATCCGGTCGGGCGTCGTGGTCATCACGAAGTGCGACCTCGCGGCGCCATCCTGGGTCGAGCTCGTGGCCGAAGAGGTGAAAACTTTGGTCGCCGGCAGCTTCCTGGAACGCGCCCCGATCGTGACGACGTCGGCCGCGACCGGACAGGGGATCGACAGCGTAAAAGACGCGCTGCGTGAACTTTGCGATCGTCTGCCTCCGCGCACGGACCCGGGGCCGTTCCGGATGTCGGTCGACAGGTCGTTCACCGTCGCTGGCCATGGGACGGTCGTCTCCGGGACGATCGCTTCGGGCACGGTCTCCGTCGGCGACGAGCTCGAATGGCATCCCCGGGGTCGGAGCGTCCGCGTCCGCGCGATTCACCGCCACGACCGCACGGTCGAGTCCGCGACGCAGGCCGCTCGGGCCGCGATCAACGTGGCCGGAGGCAGCCAGGCCGAGCTGGCGCGAGGCGACGAACTCGCCGCGATCGGGTATCTGACGCCAAGCCGGTTACTCACCGTCGAGCTGTCCTCGAGTGGCCGCCTCAGTCACGGGTCGCGGTATCGGCTTCATCTTGGTACGGCCGAAGTCGGCGCGACTTTAGCCTTAATTGGCGGCGACCGCGTCCCGTCGCTGGCGCAGCTTTTCTTGTCCGAAGCGGTCGCGACTGTCGCTGGCTGCCCGTTCGTGCTCCGCGACGAGAGCCCGCCCGCGACGGTGGGAGGGGGGCGCGTCCTCCAGCCGGTGCCCCGGAGGATTCGGCGCCGCGACTTCGCCTCGTTGGCCCTGCTGGAACACCTGCGATCCCCGGAGCCTGCCGATCGGGTGCGGGCGGCCCTGGCGTTCGGTGGACTGCGACCGTGGACACCGCTGTCGCTCTGCCGGGACACGGGCGTGCCGGTCGCGGAGATCCCCGCGATCATCGAATCGCTCACGGCCGCCGGTGCCATGGTGGAGATCCCGCTCGGCCTTCGGCGATCGACCCGAGTGGTCGCCGAACACGCTGCGGAGCTGGAAGGTCGGCTGCTCCGCGCGCTGGCGCGGCTCCACGCGGAGAGCCCGCGACTCTCGAGCATCTCGAAGTCCCGGCTCCTGTCGCGCTTCGCGTACCTCGAGAACGAGCCCCTGGTCGCCGGGCTTCTGGAGAATCTCGCCGCTCGTGGGTCGGTGATCGCCATGGGCCGGTCCGTCGGCCTTTCAGGCTACGTGCCCCGGCTCAGCCAGTCGGAGCGCAGGCTCAAGGCCGAGATCGCGCGGGCGTATCGCTCGGGAGGGATGAACCCGCCGGAGCCGTCAGAGTGGGTCGGCAAGTCGACATCCACCGCCGCCGTCCGCGAGTTGTTGACGCTCCTCGCCGAGGAGGACCAGATCGTCCCGATCGCCCCCGACCTGTACCTGGACGCCGACGTCGTCGCCGAGATCCGCCGCCGCGTGACCGAGCGGCTCGCGGTCGGGCCGCCGATCTCGATGTCCGACCTCCGCGACCTGCTCGGGACGACCCGGAAGTACGCCGTGCCCATCGGCGAGTATCTCGACCGCATCGGCCTGACGCGCCGGGAGGGCGACGTCCGCACGCTCGACCCGGACCGCGGTCGAGAGGACAATGCGTCACCATGAGCGATCACCAGCCCCTCCGCTCGCTGCCGTCGGTGCGCGAGGTCCTCGAGCAGCCGGGACTGGCCGAGGCCTCGGCGAGACACGGCAGGGACGTCGTCGTCGCGCGGTCCGCAGCGCGATCGAGGACGCGCGGGCGGCGATCCGGGACGGCGACCCGGTCCCGATCGACGCCGGGAGCCTGGCGTCGCGGGCCCTGCGGATGCTCCATGAGGATCGGACCATCCTCCGCCCCGTCATCAACGCCACGGGCATCCTGCTCAACACCGGCCTGGGCCGGGCGCCGCTGGCACGCTGCCGCGGTCGAGGCCGTCGCGAGGGCCGCTCGCGGCTACTGCAACCTGGAGCTCGACCTGGCGTCGGGCGAGCGGGGCACTCGCAAGGACGGCCGTGGAGCCCCTGCTCCGCCGGCTGACCGGCGCCGAGGCCGCGACCGTCGTCAACAACAATGCGGCCGCGACGGTCCTCACGCTGCGGGCCCTGGCCGCTCGGGCGCGAGGTCGTCGTCTCGCGAGGCCAGCTCGTCGAGATCGGCGGCAGCTTCCGCCTGCCCGAGATCTTCGAGGTCTCGGGCGCCCGGCTCCGCGAGGTCGGCACGACGAACAGGACCCGGCTCGACGACTACGCCCGGGCGATCGGCCCGGACACGGCGGCCCTGCTCCGCGTCCACCCGAGCAACTACCGGATCGTCGGATTCACCGAGTCCGTGGGCATCGCCGAGCTCGCGAGCCTGGCCCACGACCGCGGGCTGCTGGCCGATCGACGACATCGGCTCGGGCGTGCTCCGGGACGGGTCGCCGGCCAACGTCGGCGACGAGCCGTCGATGGCGGCCTCCTTCGCGGCCGGGGCCGACCTCGTGCTCTGCTCTGGCGACAAACTGCTGGGCGGCCCGCAGTGCGGGCTGATCGTCGGCACGCTCGGCCGTGATCGCTCGGATCGAGGCCGACCCGCTGATGCGGGCCGTCCGCGTCGACAAGATGACCCTGGCCGCGCTCGAGGCGACGCTCCGACTGGCCCTCGGCCCCGGGTCGCGAGATCCCGCTCTGGTCGCTGATGGAAACGCCTGTCGAAGCCCTGCAGGAGCGCGCCCGTCGCCTGGTCGAGGCCCTGCGGGGCGCGGGCTTCCTGGCCGACGTCGAGCCGACCGAGGCGATGCTCGGCGGCGGGACGACGCCCGGGCAGACGCTCGCGTCGCGGGCGGTCCGCCTCGTCCCGCCCTTCCCCGACGAGTGGTCCGGCATGGACGAATCCACATTGGCCCGCGCGCTGCGGGTCGGCGAGCCGGCGGTCGTGCCCAGGGTCCGGGACGGGGCGGTGCTCCTCGACCTCCGCGCCGTGTTCCCCGAGGAGGACGACGGCCTGCTCCGCGCCCTCCGGGGCGCAGGCCGGCCCGGTCGATTGAGAAACGGGACCGTTCGCGGTATCGTGATTCGCTCCCCTCATCGGGGACGATCGTCGCCTCCAACGCCCACCGAGCCGACCGGGTCCGACCATGCGCCTCTGCCGCTTCAGCCTCGACGACACGACGCTCGTCGGCTTCTATCGCGACGACCACGTCATCCCGATCGACCAGGCCGTCCGACGCCTATTGCGAGGCGCAGGGCGTCGAGCTGCTCCTGCCCTCGACGGAGGACCTGCTCGACCTCCTGCCTCCCGACGGCGAGTCGCATCTCGCGGCCCAGGAGCTCGCGGCGTGGGTCGACGAGCTCGACGACGACGCGCTGGCGGAGCTCGCGATCCCGATCGACGACGTCGCGCTCCTGGTCCCGATCCCGCGGCCCGAACAAGATCCTCCTGCTCGCGGGCAACTACGCCGAGCACGTCGTCGAGCGCGGCGGGACGGCGGCCGAGCGCGGCGAGACGTTCCCGTACGTCTTCATGAAGCCGCCGACGACGACGCTGACGCAACCCGGCGATCCGATCGTCATCCCGACGAGTCTCGCCCGACCACATCGACTGGGAGTGCGAGCTGGGCGTCGTGATCGGCCGGCCAGTGCCGCGACGTCGACGAGGCCGAGGCGCTCGACTACGTCGCCGGCTACACGATCGTCAACGACATCAGCGACCGCAAGTTCACGCCGAACCCCGGCCGGAAGCCGCGCGAGCGCGACAAGTTCTTCGACTGGCTGCACGGCAAGTGGCACGACACGTTCTGCCCGATGGGCCCGTGCATCCTCTCGGCCGACGCCGTCGCCGACCCGCAGGCGTCTCCGACTCCGGCTGACGGTCAACGGCGAGGTCAAGCAGGACGCGCTCGACCGGCCAGATGGTCTTCCCCGTCGCGGCCGTCGTCGCGTTCATCTCCGCGTTCGTGACGCTGGAGCCGGGCGACGTGATCTCGACCGGCACGCCGTCGGGCGTCGGCTCGGCGACGGGGACGTATCTCAAGCCGGGCGACGTGGTCGGTCGCCTCGATCGAGGGGATCGGCACGCTCGAGAATCCGGTCGAGGCCGAGGACGACTGACCCGCCGCGCGATCGGACCGTCAGCCGCTGCCGGATCGCCGTCCGGCGATCCGGCCGGGCCTTCGATGTCCGAGATTCGCAAGCTGCTGGTCGCCAACCGGGGCGAGATCGCGATCCGGGTCTTCCGCTCGGCCCACGAGCTGGGCATCCGCACCGTGGCGATCTACTCGCACGAGGACCGGTTCGCCATGCACCGGCTCAAGGCCGACGAGGCCTACCAGGTCGGCAAGCCGGGCGAGCCGATCCGGAGCTATCTGAACATCGACGGCGATCGTCGAGCTGGCCAAGGAGAAGGACGTCGACGCGATCCATCCCGGGCTACGGCTTCCTCTCGGAGAACGCCGACTTCGCCCGGGCCTGCGACGCGGCCGGGCATCACCTTCGTCGGCCCGCGGCCCGAGCTGCTCGACCTGCTCGGCGACAAGGTCGCCGCCCGCAAGCTCGCGCGCGAGGCGGGCGTGCCGGTCCTCTCCGGCAGCGACGAGCCCGGTCGATGCCCGGCGCGGCGGCCCGCACGCTGGCCGAGTCGCTCGGCTATCCCGGTGATCGTCAAGGCGTCGATGGGCGGCGGCGGCCGCGGGATGCGCGTCGTCGAGTCGGCCGACGCGCTCGACGCCGCGCTCGACCAGGCCCGCCGCGAGGCCGGCACCGCCTTCGGCGTGCCCGACGTCTTCCTCGAGAAGTTCATCCGCCAGGCCAAGCACATCGAGGTCCAGCTCCTCGGCGACCGCCACGGCAACCTCGTCCACCTCTTCGAGCGCGACTGCTCGGTCCAGCGCCGGCACCAGAAGATCGTCGAGATCGCCCCGGCGCCGAACCTCGACCCGGCCGTCCGCGCAGGCGATCTGCGACGCCGCCGTCGCGGATCGGCCGGCACGTCGGCTACGACAACGCCGGCACCGTCGAGTTCCTGCGTCGACGCCGAGCACGGGCCAGTTCTACTTCATCGAGGTCAACCCGCGGATCCAGGTCGAGCACACCGTCACCGAGATCGTCACCGGCATCGACCTGGTCAAGAGCCAGATCCTGATCGCCCAGGGCGTCGCCGCTCTCCGACCCCGAGATCGACCTGCCCGACGCAGGACGCGGTCCACGACGCACGGCTTCGCCTTCCAGTGCCGGGTCACGACCGAGGACCCCGAGAACAAGTTCACGCCCGACTACGGCCGGATCACCCACTACCGCTCGGCCGGCGGCCTGGGCATCCGGCTCGACGGCGGCCCGGCGATCACCGGCGGCGATCATCACGCCGTTCTACGACTCGCTGCTGGTGAAGGTCTCGCGCCAGCGGCCGCCGGTTCATCGACGCCGTCCGCGCGGATGGAGCGGGCCTCCAGGAGTTCCGCGTCCGCGGCGTGAAGACGAACATCCCGTTCCTGCTCAACGTGATCGACGCACCCCGAGTTCCTCGCCGGCGGCTGCACGACCCGGTTCCTCGACGAGACGCCCGAGCTGTTCCAGCTTCCCGGTCCGCGCAGGACCGGGCGACGCAAGCTGCTGACGCTACTGCGCCGAGGTCACCGTCAACGGCTTCCCCGGCGTCACGCAGCCGGCCGACTACGTCGCGCTGCCCGAGCCCGCGCCGCCGCCGCATCGACCGCACGGCGCCGATCCGCCGACGGCACCGCGCCAGCGTCCTCAAGGCGCTGGGCCCCGAGGCCTTCGCGCAGTGGGTCCGCGAGCAGAAGCCGCTGCTCCTGACCGACACGACCTTCCGCGACGCCCACCAGTCGCTGCTGGCCACGCGGGTCCGGACCCGCGACATGCTCCGCGTCGCCGACGCCTACGCCCGGCTCTGCCCCGAGCATCTTCTCGATCGAGATGTGGGGCGGCGCCACGTTCGACACGTCGCATGCGGTTCCTCAAGGAAGACCCGTGGGACCGCCTGGCGCAGCTCCGCGAGAAGATCCCCAACATCCTCTTCCAGATGCTGCTGCGCGGCTCGAACGCCGTCGGCTACACGAGCTATCCCGACAACGTCGTCAAGGCGTTCGTCAAGGAGTCGGCCGCCGCCGGGCATCGACCTGTTCCGCGTCTTCGACTCGCTGAACTGGGTGCCGAACATGGAGGTCGCGCTCGAGGCCGTCCGCGAGGCCGGCGCGCTCTGCGAGGCGGCGATCTGCTACACCGGCGACATCCTCGACCCGGACCGGCCCAAGTACAACCTGAAGTATTACGTCGAGCATGGCCAAGGAGCTGGAGAAGCGCGGCGCGAACCTGATCGCGATCAAGGACATGGCCGGCCTCTGCAAGCCGTTCGCCGCCGAGCGGCTGATCAAGACGCTCCGCGAGGAGGTCGGCATCCCGATCCACTTCCACACCCACGACATCGGCGGCGCCCAGGCCGCGAGCGTCCTGCAAGGCGGCCGAGGTCGGCCTCGACATCGCCGACGGCGCGATCGCCTCGATGTCGGGCCTGACCTCGCAGCCGAGCCTCAACGCGATCGTCGAGTCGCTCCGGTTCACCCCGCGCGAGACCGGGCTCGACCCCGCCGCCCTGATCGAGATGAGCCGCTACTGGGAGGAGGTCCGCGCGCTCTACGCCCCGTTCGAGACCGGCCTGCAGGCCCCCTCGGCCGAGGTCTACGCCTACGAGATGCCCGGCGGCCAGTACACGAACCTGTTCCAGCAGGCCAAGGCGCTCGGCCTGGCCTCGCGCTGGCCCGAGGTCTGCAAGGCCTACGCCGACGTCAACATGCTCTTCGGCGACATCGTCAAGGTGACGCCCACGTCGAAGGTCGTCGGCGACATGGCCCTGTTCCTGGTCGCCAACAACCTGACGCCCGCCGACATGCTCGACCCCGAGCGCGAGCTGGCCTTCCCCGAGAGCGTCGTCGAGCTCTTCGAGGGCCGGCTCGGCCAGCCGCCCGGCGGCTTCCCGCCGGCGCTCCAGGAGCGCGTGCTCAAGGGCCGCCCGCCGCTCACCGAGCGGCCCGGCACGAACCTGCCCCCGGCCGACCTCGCCGCCGCGCCGCGAGAAGGCCGCGTCGCTCCTCGGCCGCGCCGGCCACCGACCGCGACGCCCTGAGCCACCTGCTCTATCCCCGCGTCTTCCCCGACCTCGCCGCCCACGAGCGGACCTACTCCGACACGTCGATCCTGCCGACGTCGATCTTCTTCTTCGGCCCCGAGCCCGGCGGCCGAGAACCTCGTCGAGATCGAGCCGGGCAAGACGCTGATCGTCAAGCTGCTCGCCGTCGGCGAGCCGCACGCCGACGGCAAGCGGACCGTCTTCTTCGAGCTCAACGGCCAGCCGCGCGAGGTCGAGGTCGTCGACCGCTCGCTCGCCTCGGCCGTCCGCGAGACGCCCAAGGCCGACCCGGCCGACCCCAACCAGATCGCCGCCCCGCTGCCCGGCCTGGTCGTCGGCGTCGCCGTCGACGCCGGCGACCCCGTCCGCAAGGGGCAGAAGCTGCTCTCGATCGAGGCCATGAAGATGGAGACGACCCTCTACGCCGAGCGGCCCGGCCGCGTCGCCGAGGTCCTCGCCGCCGTCGGCCACCAGGTCAAGACGGGCGAGCTGCTGATCCGGCTGACGAGAATGAGCGATCCGAGCCGCCGATGTCCGTGCCGTGGCGTCTTCATCGCTTCGACGACCGCTCGACTCGACGAGCGACGAGGCCGCGGCGGATGGTCGAGCGGGCGATGTCGACGCTGCCCTTCGTCGTCTGGGCCGACCGGCAGACGAGGGGCCGCGGGCGCGGGCGAGAACTCGTGGTGGTCGGACGAGGGGAGCCTGACCTTCACCCTCGCCCTCGACCCGGCCGCCTTCGGGCTGGCGGCCCGAGCACGAGCCGAGGCTGGCGCTGGTCGCGGCCGTGGCGCGTCATGCGACGTCGCTCGAAGCTGGCGTCTGCCTCGTACACCGCTCGGCATCCGCTGGCCGAACGACGTCGAGGTCGACGGCCGGAAGCTCGCCGGGATCCTCCCCGAGCGGGTCGAGACCCCGACGGGCCCGCGCCTCCTGATCGGCATCGGGATCAACGTCTGACCACGGATCTCGACGCGGCCCCGGCCGAGGTCCGCGCGATGGCCGTCGTCGCTCGCCGAGCTGCGCCGGGTCGATCCGCGACGCTGCCGCAGGCGATCTTCGGCTGCGTTCCTGCGACGAGTTCGCGACCGGTCCTGACGCGACTGGCGCGACGACGACCCGCGCCTGCCGGACGCCTGGCAACCGCCTCGACTCCGCTCGCGCGGCCAGCCGGTCCGCATCAGGCAGGGCGCCCGGATCGTCGCGGGCATCGGCCGCGGGCATCGACGCCGACGGGGCCCTGATGCCTCGAGACCGATCGAGGCCTCGTGACCATCGTCGGCGGCCAGGTCCTGCGCGACGTAGGGTCCGCCATGCGGACCATCTTCGCGGCCGAAGCGTCCGCCGAAGACGGTCCGCATGGCGGACCCTACGAATCACGGCCGCGAGGCCGCCAGCGTCTCCTTCTTCTTCGGCCGGCGGCTCGACGGCCTTGTGGCCGACCCAGTCGATCAGGATCGGGCTGGCGATGTAGATCGTGCTGTACGTGCCGCTCAGGAAGCCGACGACCAGGGCGAACGCGAACCCGTGCAGGCCCTCGCCGCCGAAGAGGTAGAGGATCACGACGACGAGCCAGGCGGTCAACGACGTCAGGATCGTCCGGCTCAGGGTCTGGTTGACGGCGTCGTTGATCATCTGCGCCGTCAGGTACGGCGTCTTGCCCTTGATCTCGCGGATGCGGTCGAAGATGACGATCGTGTCGTTGACCGAGAAGCCGATCAGCGTCAGGAACGCCGCGATCATCGGCAGGTCGATCTTGAACTGCTCGATCAGGAGGAACTTGCTGCATGCCGGGGATCATCGCCAGCCAGTAGGTGACCGCGACCGCGCCCAGGGTGATGAGCACGTCGTGGATGACCGCGATGACCGCCGCCAGGCCGTAGGTGAGCGACTTGAACCGGAACCAGAGGTAGCCGGCGATGATGATCCAGCTCGCGACCGTGGCGATCGACGGCCAGGTTCCGCGTCTCGCCGGCGACGGTCTCGCCGATCGTCTCGGACTGCTCGAAGAGGAGGTCGCGGTCGCTCTGGACGGACGACGGCGAGCCGCGGCCAGGTCCTTGGTCGCCGTCGGCTCGTCGAGGTCGGTCCGGAGGATCGAGGGTCTCCGACTCGGAGCGCCGCGGTGTCGGCGGCGCGGGTCGTGACCTCGAACCGGGTGTCGGGGTTGGCGACGCCCGCGTCGACGAGGACCTTGCGGAAGAGCGTCGGCGACCTTCGTGCGGGGTCATCGGCGCGGTTGAACTTGAGCTCGTACTGCGCGACCGCCGGCGAACCGCTCGGCGCGGCCGGTCTCGTCGGCCTTGGCCTTGCGGCGGCGGCGGCGATCGGCCTGGCCTCGCCGACCGTCAGCTCGACGCGGGCCAGGCTCGAGCCGAACGCCTCGAGGATCGCCGGCTTGACCTTGCCGTCGATGTCCTTCTCGGTCGTGCGGATGTTGAAGCGGACGCCCGACGCCTTGCCGCCGACGTTGAGGCTCTCGACCGTCACGTCGGGCAGCCTGGCCTCGGCGGCCTTCGTCGCGGACGCAGCGCGGCGCGCTGCGACTCGTTCAGGCCCTTGACCTCGGGGTCCTGGTCGTTGAGCCGGATCGTCACGAGCGTGCCGCCGGTGAAGTCGATGTTGAACATCCCCTCGCCGCGGAGCCCGCACGCGACCAGGCCCAGGACGATCACGACGACCGACGCCGCCATGCAGGCCTTCCGCGGGCCGATGAAGTCGATGTTCGTCTTGTCCGAACCATCTTCACCATCGTCAGCTTCTTCAGCCAGCCCTTCGCGTACCAGAAGTCGAAGATCACCCGCGAGACGTAGACGGCGGTGAACAGGTTCCAGACCATGCCGATGATCAGCGTCAGGGCGAAGCCCTTCACCTCGTCGGTGCCGACGAAGTAGAGGACCAGGCCCGAGAGGAAGATGGTGACGTGCGAGTCGAAGATCGTCACCCACGCCCGGTTGAAGCCGTTGCGGATCTGCTGGGCCATGCTCGGCGCCCCGCTCCGCCTCCTCGCGCATCCGCTCGAAGACGAGCACGTTGGCGTCGACCGCCATGCCGATCGTCAGCGCCAAGCCCGCCAGGCCCGGCAGCGTGAAGCGTCGCCTGGATGAGCGGCCATCGAGCCGAGCAGCAGGATCATGTTCAGCGACCAGCGCGACGACCGCCACGAGGCCGGCGAAGCGGTAGTAGAAGATCATGAAGATCGGCACGACGAGCATCGAGATGACGATGGCGCGTGATGCCCTTGGCGATCGTGTCCTCGCCGAGCGTCGGGCCGATGTTCTCCTCCTGGAGCGGCTCGGGGTTGAGCTCGCCGGGAGGCTTGCCGGCGTGGAGGATCTCGATCAGGTGGGCGACCTCCTTGGGGTTGCCCGCCCGAGCCGAACTCGATGATCCCCTGGTCGCGGATCTGGCTGTTGATCGACGGGGCCGACCGGACGATGCCGTCGAGGAGGATCGCCAGCCGGTACTTGAACGCGCCCTCTTCCTCGGGCAGGTGCTCGCGGGTCAGCGTGCCGAAGCGGCGGGCGCCGGGGCGGTTGAAGGTGAAGCCGACGGCCGGCTGGAGCCGGTCGTCCTGCGTCGGGTAGACGCGGGCGAGGTCGTCGCCGGTGACGTCCTGGCGGTCGACGTCGCAGAGGATGTAGCGGACCGTCCGGCCGGGCGAGACCTGCTCGTCGCGGACGATCTCGTCCATCGGCCGGGGCGGTGCGCCCGGCTGCGGGCCGCGGATCTCGCTCGGGTTGTAGTCGATCGTGTACGAGGCGACCGAGGCCAGCGTGATCGGCTTGGTCAGAGTGATCGACGTCGGCCGTGTTCGAGGCGATCGGTGGCGGGCAGCGACTGGTCCGTGCCCGACGACGTCTTGCCGCTCAGCGTGATCGGCTGGCCGGCGTAGGCGTTCCGCTCGAGGTGCTGCGTCGCGTCGGTGAGGGTCTTCTTGTCCTCGGAGACCTTCGGGTTCTTGCCGGTGACGGTCTCGCCGATCCGGGCCCACATGTACTTCTTGGGCAGGTCGGTCAGGCCGTTCTTGCCCATGGCCCGGTCGATGACGCCCGCGTCGTGCTTGCGGTTGGCCAGGATGCGGAACTCGAGCGGCCCCGACGTTGGTCATCTTCTCCTTGACCTCCTCGACCTCCTCGGCCGAGGCCTTGGGCAGGATGATCTCGATCCGGTCGCCGCCGAGCTTGCGGATCGGGATGTCGAGCACGCCCTCGGGGTTGATCCGCCGCTTGAGCGACGTGATCAGCTCGTCGATGTCGAAGTTGGCCGGCTGGCCGTCCTTCTTGATCTCGTAGACGAGGATCGTGCCGCCCGAGAGGTCGATGCCCGTCTTGAGCTTCGTCGACGGCGGCCAGAAGACGAGCAGGCCCAGGAGAGTCGTGATCCCGATCAGCGTGAACTTGCCGGCGAACTTGTTCATGGTCGATCCTTGCGGCCCGTCGGTCGCATCGGCCCCGGGGCGGCTTATCGTCTGGGTCCGACGTCGCGTGTCCGGTGATTCGTGAGGGGATTCCCGTCGCCCCGGCATGCGGCCGGCCGGGCTCGGCGGTGGCTTCGATCGGGCGGCGCCGGACGCGGCTCAGCCCGCGTCCTTCTTCGTCCTTGTCGGCACCGTCGAGGACCTGCGCGATGGCCGACCGCGCGAACTCGACCTTCACGCCCGGGTCGTTCCCCAGGCGGATCAGCACCGTGCCCGCGTCCTTGTCGACCGACACGATCGTCCCGTACATCCCGCCCGTCGTCAGGACGCGGGTGTTGCGGTCGACCTGGTTGATCATCTCCTTCCGCTTCTTCTCCTGCTGCTGCTGGGGCCGGAGGATCATCAGGTAGAACAGGACGATCACCGGCACGAAGACGATCAGCGACCCGAACGGGTTCTGCGGCGGCTCGGCCGGCGGGCTTCGCCGGGGCCGCGGCGGGGGCCGTGGCCGTCGGGGCGGCCGGGGCGGCGGTCGTGGCCGCCGGCTGCGTCGCCGCGGGGGCGGCGGGGGCCGGAGCGGCGCCGGCCGGCGGGGCCTGCTGCGGGGCGAACATCAGCATGGAGGAGACGAGCAGGCCGAGCATGGAGCAGGTCCGTCGGTTCGGGAGAGGGGGAGCACTTCGGCCCCGGATGGAAGCCGAAGGCCCGGGGCGTGCCCGGGCCGGTGGCGTCTCGTCGTCGATCCTGGCACTTTAACCGCTAAGGTCCCAACGCTTCAAGCGCTTCCGAGCGGTATTGGACGAACCGACCCGCCCGGATCGCCTCGCGAATCTCCCGCGTCAGCCGATGCAGGTACGCCAGGTTGTGGATCGACGCCAGGATCGGCCCGAGCATCTCGCCGGCCAGGAACAGGTGCCGGATGTACGCCCGGCTGAACCGCCGGCAGGCCAGGCAGTCGCAGCCCTCCTCGATCGGCCGCGGGTCGACCTTGTGCGCGGCGTTCCGCATCTTGACCGGTCCCGTCGCCGGTCAGGCAGGTCGCGTTCCGGCCGTTGCGGGTCGGCAGGACGCAGTCGAACAGGTCGATCCCGGTCGCCACGGCGTCGAGGATGTCCTGCGGCCGGCCGACGCCCATCAGGTAGCGGGGCCGGTCGTCGGGAAGCAGGTGCGTCGTCACCTCCAGGGCCTTCCGGACCTCCTCGCGGCTCTCGCCGACGCTGACGCCGCCGACGGCGTAGCCGTCGAAGTCCATCGCGACGAGGCGCCTCGGCGCACTCGGCCCGGAGGTCGGCGTGGCTGCCGCCCTGGACGATCCCGAAGAGGGCCTGATCGGGCGCGATTGTGGGCCTCCTTGCACCGCCGGGCCCAGCGGATCGTCCGGCCGACGGCGTCGGCGATCGCCTCCTTCGAGGCCGGCAGGGCCGGGCACTCGTCGAGGCACATGGCGACGTCGGCCCCGAGCTTCTCCTGGATCGCGACGGCCGATTCGGGGGTCAGCTCGAGCAGCCGCCCGTCCAGGTGCGACCGGAAGGCGACGCCCTGCCTCGGTCAGCTTCGACCGGGCCGCGAGGCTGAAGGCCTGGAAGCCGCCCGAGTCGGTGAGGATCGGGCCGTCCCAGCCCATGAACCGGTGCAGGCCGCCGAGCGCGGCGACGACCTCCTCGCCCGGCCGGAGGGCGAGGTGATACGTGTTGGCGAGGACCATCCGCGACCCCGCGTCGCGGAGCATGTCCGGGGTCAGGCCCTTGACCGTCGCCTGCGTGCCGACGGGCATGAAGGCCGGGGTTTCGAGCGAGCCGTGGGGGGTGTGCAGGAGGCCGACGCGCGCGGGGAGGCGGGGTCCGCGGCGAGCGTCTCGAAGTGGACCGGGCGGGGCACGGAGGCTCGGTCCCGTACGCTCTGCGTGCGGACGCCTCCCGGCCGCTCCGCGGCCATTCGGACGACGCGGAGCGTCGGAAGATGACCTCCCCACGCGGAGCGTAGGGCGAGGGAGTCGCGGCGCTCACTCGTTCTTGAGCTTCAGATTCAGCGTCGTCGAGCTTCTCGCGGACCTCATTGAGCGACGTGACGCCGAAGTTCTTGCACTCGAGCAGCTCGTCGCCGGTGTGGATGAGCAGCTCGCCGACGGTGTTGATGCCCAGCTTGCTCATGCACTTGCGGGCACGGACCGAGAGGTTCAGGTCGTTGATCGGCTTGGCGAGCAGGGCCTTGTCCTCGGGCGAGAGGTCCTCGACCGGGTCGTGGTAGCCCGTGCCGCCCATGGCGCCGGCCTGGAGGCCGGCCTCGAGGGCCATGCCGAGGCGGAGGTTCTTCGACTCCATCATCTGCTTGATCTCGGCCAGCGAGGTCTCGCCGAAGTTCTTCGAGGCCAGCAGGGCCGCCTCGGTCGTCCGCGTCAGGTCGCCGAGCGTCCGGATGTTCATCTTGCGCAGGCAGTTCCGCGACCGGACCGAGAGCTCGAAGTCGGTGACCGGGATCTCCATCTGGCGGCGGATCAGGTCGTTCTGCTTCTCGAGCGACTCGTCGATGAACATCCCGCGGCTGGCCAGGCAGTCCTTGAAGAAGAGGGTGGCGCGGGGGTGGGTCTTGTCGTAGCTCAGGACCTGGCGATAGCAGTTCTCGGCGTCGCGGAACTGCATCCGGTCCTCGTAGAGGACGCCCAGGTTGATCCAGGCGGCCAGCGGGCACCGGCGGCAGCTTCGTGCAGTGGGAGTAGTAGTCGACCGCGACGTCGTCGTTGCCGAGCAGGTCGTTGATGTAAGCCGTCTCGAACAGGGCGCCGGTGTGCGACCGGTCGATGGCCAGGGCCTTCTCCATCTCGGTGGCCGCGGCGATCAGCTCGCCGTCGACGGCCAGCAGGCTGCCGCGCTGGTAGTGGTACTCGGCCGTCGAGCCGGCGGTGGCCTCGAGCTTGTCGAGCATGGCCTTCGCCTGGTCGTGCTTGCCGCCCCGGCGGAGGCGCCGGCCCGGTGGAGGTCGGAGATCTTCGGCTCGTAGCCGGCCTTCGAGGCGGCGGCGAAGGCGTCGGCCGCCTCGGTCCAGCGCTGGAGGTTCTCGAGGGCGAGGCCGCGGTGGAAGTGGGCCATGCCGGTGTCGCCGGCCTTGGCCAGGTACTCGAGGCCGGTCTTGAAGTGGCCGAGCAGGACCTCGCCGACGCCCAGCCGCAGGGCGGCGTCGGCGGGCAGCTTCTCCTTGTTCTTGTCGCGGATGTTGCCCACGGCCTCGCGGAGCGTCGCGTACCGCGAGGGGTCGCGGCCGAGGACCTCGCGGAGGTCGGCCACGGCCGAGGCGTCGAAGGGGGTGCGGTCCAGCAGCGCGCGAACGTCGGTCGTCATCAGCTCGGCCATCCGTCTCTCTCCTCGACAACCCGCGTCGGGGGCCCGTGGCGCGGCCCCGTCCTGTGACTGTCTCTTTCGCAGCCCGCCCCGCGGCTCGCGCAGCGCCGTCGGGAGGAAACTCCCATGATAAGGAACTCTCCCAGAAATGCAACCGAGGCGTCGACGCGACGTGTCGGCCGGGCGGCGCGGCACCGCGCAACCCGGCGCGCGACCCGGCCTCGGGCCCGCCTGTTTGGATTGATGCCGACTTATCTCACCGCCGCGAACGGCGCCGGCGGCGCCGCACGGGGGCCGGATTCGGTGCCTTCGGGCTTCGGATCGGGGTCTCCGAGCGGGTCGGGATTGACCCGGGCTCCGGTGCGCGGACCGAACCCGGCGCGGCGGCCGCCGGGGACTCGGCCTTGGCTGGAGTCTCGGACGTATCTTCTTTGACGTCATTAGGATACGACTCTGGACTCCGCCAGGTCCGCCCCCGACTTCTCCAGCGCGATCAGCTGCTGGATCGTCGCCCTCAGCGACCGGTCGATCGCCATCTCGTAGCGATGCCGCAGCTTCCCCTCCTCCGAACCGTCGCAATACGCCGCCGCCACGGCGCGGTGCGCAACTCGGCCGGGTCGGGCATCGTGGCGCGGAGCTGGCGGAGCCGGGCGACCTTCTCGGCCACCGCACGCTTCAGCAGCTCGACGGCCGCGGCGCGCTCCTCCTCGGGCAGCGGGAAGATGACCACGCAGTGGCCGTAGTCGAAACACGGGTTGTTCGCGAACTCGGCGTTGTTCGCCGCCAGCAGCCGCGCCGAGGCGCGGGGGATCGGGCCGGCGTTGTGCGGGTACTCGTCCAGGCGGTGGCGGGTCACGAGCATGAGCCGCTGGTGGTAGTGCGGCTGGTCCCAGCCCGTGGGGCCGGCCTCGAGGGCGCGCTCGAGCTCGCCGCAGGAGTCGATGATGCGGTCGATGCCCGTGGCGTCCATCTCGAGCAGGGACAGGGCTGCCGCCCGGGTCGGTGGCGGCGGGAGACGGCGCGGTCGGCGCGGTTGAAGCGCTCGAAGTCGAAGGCGTCGCCGGCCAGTTCGGCGCGGCGACCGAGCCAGGCGGTCTCGGCCTTGACGGCCCTGTTGAGCCGCCAGGTGGCGACCGCGGCCCGCTGGACGAGGACGGCGCGGGTGTGGGTGGCGGGCCTCCAGTCGTCGTTCCAGGCCTGGAGCTCGGCCTCGAACCTGGCGGGGTCCTCGCCGGGGAGGATGGGGTGCACGGCGCAGAGGCCGTGGGTCACGCCGTTGAACTTGGAGACGTCCTTGCCCTCGGGGGAGGTGGGGCCCCTGGACTTCTTGCCGTTCTCTCGGCTGGCCTGTCGCTGCTTCTCGGAACGCTGCATCGGAGATGTCCCTTCGTTGGTTGGGGCGGGGCGCGACGTCGCGCGCGGAAGTTGTATCCCTACCATCGTAATTTGGGGCGGGATCGTTCTCCGGGAGAGCGAGGCCGGCCGATCTTTCCCTCCCCCACAAGGGGGGAGGGAAAGACAAGACGCCGACTCGGAGAGGGTGGGCGGGTGGCCCGAGACGGGTGCTCGTCACGCCCGGCGCCGGCCAAACTTGCAGCCCCTGGCCGCGCGGCCTAGAATTTCCGTGCGTCGCCGCCCCGTCACGCCGGAGTCTGAACCTTGATCCCCCATCCAACCCCGGGCGAAGGGGGCGACGTCGCCGCCCTGGTCAGCGGCGGGTCCGATAGCGCCGTGCTCGCCGTCGACCTGCTCCGAACCTTTCGGCGCGTCTGGCCGATCTACGTCCAGTTCGGCCTCCGCTGGGAAGAGGCCGAGCTCGCCGGGCTTCGCGAGTTCCTCGACGCCGTCGAGCGTCCGGGCCTGATGCCGCTGACGGTCCTGGATGAGCCGGTCGCCGACGTTTATGGTGAGCACTGGAGCACCGGCGGGCCCGGCGTGCCGGACGCGGAGTCGGCGGACGAGGACGTCTACCTGCCGGGCCGCACGCTCCTGCTGGCCGCCAAGGCCGCGGTCTGGTGCCGGATTCGCGGGATCGAGGCGCTGGCGATCGGCACGCTCGCGTCGAACCCGTTCCCGGACAGCACGCCGGGATTTGACCGGGCGTTCGAGGCGGTCGTCGGCGGGCGGTTCCGGCTGCTCAGGCCGTTTGCGGGGCTGGACAAGGGCGACGTGATCGCGCCGGGGGGCGGGCCTGCCGCTCGGGCGGACGTTCTCGTGCCTGGAGCCGGTCGCGGGGCTGCATTGCGGGCGGTGCAACAAGTGCGCCGAGCGGCGGCGGGGCTTCCGCGACCGCGGCCGCGCCGACCGGACGGTCTACGCCGCCGACCTCGCGGCCATCCCGGGGGGCGCGGTCCGATGTACCGAGTGACCCGCGAGATCCAGTTCTGCTACGGCCACCGCCTGCTCGACTACGACGGCAAGTGCCGCCACCTCCACGGCCACAACGGCCTGGCCGTCATCACGCTCGAGGCCCCGCGGCTCGACGCCAAGGGGATGCTCGTCGACTTCGGCGAGATCAAGTCCAAGGTCCAGCGCTGGATCGACGAGACGCTCGACCACACCATGCTGCTCTGCCGCCGCGACCCGCTGCTCCCGCTGCTCCAGGAGCGCGGCGAGCGGGTCTACGTCATGGACGACAACCCGACGGCCGAGAACATCGCCCGGCTGATCTACGACCGGGCCGTCGCGAGCCGACCTGCCGGTCGTCGAGGTCCGGCTCTGGGAGACGCCGAACTGCCACGCGACCTATGTCGGGCCCGAGGTTTATGTCGGGCCGGCGGGGTCGGCGTAGGATGCGGCGGGCTAGAACCCTCCCGGCGGGAGCGGGACCGGGAACTTCACGGTGCCGACCTTCCACGTGTAGAGCCGGCCCTCGGGGTAGCCGCGGAGCACGGCCAGGGCGTACTGGGTCTCGGCGGGGAAGTCCTCGGACTTCGGGCCCTCGAAGACGAGCAGGGCCTCGGCGTAGGCGTTCAGGCCGTCGACCTCCTGGCGGAGGATCTTGCCGAGCGAGACTTTCTGGTCGGGCGTCGACTTGATCCGGTCGACCATCGCCTTGCTCTCGCGCGTCTCCAGCTCGAACATGCCCGGCTTCTCGGCCGCCTTCTTGAGGTCGGCCATGTTCTCGGCCGGCGTCTTGTTCTTGCGGAACTGCGGCTCGGCCTGCAGGTACATCACGTCCTGGAGCGAGCCGCTCTGGATGGCCTGGACGTAGGTCTGCGCGAACTTCGCCGCCTCGCGGCGGATGATCAGCACCTGGACGAGGCTGATGGTCACCGCGGCGAGCGAGAAGAGGAGTCCCAGGGCGATCCCGACGTTGGCCATCCGCTCGCCGGTCAGGGCCTCGGGCAGGCGGCGGATCGACCGGATGGCCAACACGCCCGAGACGACCGCCAGGCCGCCGGAGATGGCGAACCACGTCGAGAGGAACGCGAAGATCGAGAGCAGGCCGAAGATCAGGCTGATGATGGCCAGGGGCGTGATCGCCCGGTAGGTGGAGACGACATTCTCGTCGGGCGGCAGGTCGCCCGGGATCGGCCGGCGGACGGTGCTGGGGTCGATGGCCACGGACGGTCTCTCCTGGATGCGCGGGGCCCGGCGCGGGTCGATGACCGGTCGACGGATGGGGAGGGGATGAAGGCAGGACGCGCCGGGCCGTGGCGCCTTCGAACCACCGAGGCTAAACCGCCGCGGCGTGGGCCGTCAAGCGCCGCGAGCCTTCAGCGCGCCGACGCGAGCAGCGACGCGGCCGGCGGCATGGTCGCGACCCCCATGCCGACCCAGAACAGGCCGAGCACCCAGCCCGTCACGTTGGTCCACGACCAGTCCTTGCCCTCGGCCCGCCACCGCCAGCCGGCGAGCAGGACGGCCAGGATCGTCAGCCCCATCGCCTGCTGGCCGAGGGGCGTGGCGGGCGCCAGCGACCGCCACTCGCCGCGGAGCGACGGCCGCGAGGTCGAACACCCAGACGATCAGCCCGCCGGCCATCCAGAGCAGCTCGCCGAGCCCGCCCGGCCCCTGACCCTTCCTCGAGAGCAGCAGGATCGGCCCGACCAGCGCGAGCCATCCGGCCACGGTGAACAGGCTCGCAAGGAGCTGCGTCGGCGGCCACGCCAGCCGCCCGCGCGACACCAATGTGGCGATCCCCAGCCCCAGTGCCGAGGCGAGCAACGCGGCGGTGACCAGCGGCGTCGATCCCGCACTCGGGGCCTGCGGCTTGGCGGCGGGACGCTTCGAGCCCATGGGTCGATCTCGGGGACGGCGTGGCGGGGGCGGGGATTGATCGTGTTGTCGGATCGTGACGGACGGCGCGGATCGAGCGGAATCCGTCGGGGAAACGGCGTCGTGTTCCGATCGCGCGGGGTGTGCGCGATCCGCCGGTTTTGGGGGGCGCGGGGAGGTTGCTCGGGAGGCGGACGCGGTCTGAAGACCCGGGCCGAGCGACGCGGGTTAACGAGAGCGAGCGGAAGGCGAAAAGCGAAGAGCAGAGGGCAGAGAACAGACCCGGACAGCCTCCACGCTCCCGGCCCTGTCCCCTGTGCCTTGTGCTTTCTGCTTTCTGCTTTCTCCTCTCTTCCCTGCCCCCTCCCAAACCCGCTCAGAACCCCACCTTCTCCGCCGACTCGTGCCTCTCGTCCTCGGCCACGGCGGGCCGCGAGTCCGAGTCCGCGGCGGCGGGAGCATCGACGATCAGCGGGGCATAGGCCTCGATGCCCGCCACGTTGCTCACGACCTCCTCGCCCTCGTCCAGCCCCGCCGTGACCTCGAGCAGCTCGGAGTTCGAGCCGCCGAGCTTGATCGGCCGGCGGGTGAGCATGCCGTCGCTGGCGACGTAGCAATAGTCCTTCCCGCCCTCGACGGCCACGGCCTGCGGCGGGACCGCGACGACGTTCGTGTGGCGGTCGACGGCGATCTCGACCTCGGCCGTCATCTCGGGGCGGATGCCCCGCGGGGTGCTGTCCAGGGCGATCGTCGCCTTGAACGAGCGGGTGTCGCTGAGCCAGGTCGTCTGCGGGTCGGGCAGCGGCTCGACCTCGAGCACGTGCCCCTCGACCTCGCGGCCGGCGAGGCCCTGGACCCGCGCCTTGACCCGCATCCCCGGGTGAACCCGGGCCACGAGCGACTCGTGGATCGTCGCCGCGACCCGCATCCGCGACAGGTCGGGCAGGTAGAACAGGTCCTGCATCTGCCGGACCGTCGACCCCGCCTCGATCGGCGGCTGGCCCGCGTAGGACTTCGCCGGGACGTAGATGACGAACCCGTCGTGCGGGGCCCGGATCGTGCAGTTGGCGACCATCCGCTTGTAGTACGCCAGCCGCTCGTCGAACCGCTGGGTGCGGAGCCGGCAGTAGATCAGGTCGGCCTCGGCCGACTGGATCGCGGCCTCGAGCGTCTTGATCTGCTTCGGCGCCCCGAACCGCCGGAAGTTCTCCAGGTTCGTCCGCGCCGTCTGGGCCGAGATCTCCGCCTTCTGGAGCGAGACGTCGGCCGTCGAGATCTGGGCGATCGAGGCGTAGCCCTTGCCCTTCATCCGCTCGAGCCACTCCGCCCGGGCCTTCCAGCGCTCGATCTCCGACTCGGCCATCGACAGCGCGACCTCCTGCTCCTGGATCGTCTGCGCCATCAGCCCGTCGCGGAACTCCTGCACGGCCAGCTTCGCCACCGACAGGTTCAGCTCGGCCGTCCGCAGGTCGGCCCGGGCGCGCTCGACCTTGATCTCCTGCTGCCGGACCAGCTCGTCGTAGTCGGACGAGTCGAGCGTGCAGAGGACGTCGCCCTTCTTCACGGTCGACCCGTCGTCGATCACCCACGTGATCACCGACGACCCGCCGACCATCGACGACCGCCCCTCGTTCCGCATCTCGAGCCGCTCGAGCTGGCACTCGACCACCGTATTGGCCGCGCTCTCGGTGAGCCCGCTGGCCAGCAGCGTCGTGCTGAAGTCGGCCCGGCGGGCGTGCACCGTGGCCAGCCCCGCCAGCGTCGGCCTCGCGGGGCGGTCGAGCGACCGGTAGGCGAGGAACGCGCCGGGCAGCAGCGTCGCGAGCCCGAGGCGGACGGCCCAGCGCCGCAGTCGGCGCGGGCCGGTCAGAGAACGCGGGGAGGACATCCAGCGGGCCCCTTTCGAGAGTCACCAGGCGGGAGGGCGAGGCGGGCGGGTCGCAGTCGCAAGCTCAGGCGGGCGTGGGCGGTGGGTCGACCGGCGGTTTGAGGCGGCTCGGGCTACTTTTGGCGCGGGCCGCGTTCCGATTGGATCGGAAGCCGCACCCGCCCCACTTCGGCCATTTCCCCGGCGACACCCCACTCCCCGGTCGCCGGTCGATCTCGTTCAATTGTCGAAGCTTCTCGAAAGATTGTAAAACATTCGCTGCACCAGTCAATCCCTGCGCCCGGCGATCATTTCGCCGGTCGGTTCCAGTAAACCTTGAGGTTGTGCGTCGCCCGCCCGCCGGCGATGAGGTCGGGCCGGCCGTCTCCGTCCAGGTCGGCGGCCAGGGCGTCCTCGACGGCCACGCCGCCGTCGTCGATCACGTGGCGGTCGAAGGCCAGGCCCCGCTCGCCGCGGTTCGCCTTGTAGACGAACAGGCCGGGGCCCTTCGGCGAGCGGTTCGGGTCCTTCGACGGGTCGCGCTGGCCGATGACGAGCTCGTCGTCGCCGTCCCCGTCCAGGTCCGCGCACCAGACGGCGTGGCCCCAGGCCAGGGGCTCGTCGACGACCTGCCTCGACCACAGCTCGCCCGGCGCGCCCGGCCGGTAGACGACCACCTGGAATCCGTGCCAGGGCTCGATCGTGGCGATGTACTCGTCCCGGTCGCGGAACCGCCCGAGCTTGACCTCGCTCGCCCCCTTGTTCGGCGTGCTGGCCTGGTTGCCCGTGCCCAGCTTCGTCTTCGTCCACCCCGACGCCGTGTTCTCGAGCGCGAACACGCCCTCCCAGGCGGCGACGAGGATCTCGGCCTTGCCGTCGGAGTCGTAGTCGGTGATCTGCAGGTTGTGCGTCGTATGCAACGTGTCGTCGGCGACCGTCGACGGCCACGGCTGATCGAAGGGCCGCTCCGGCACCGTGAACACGAGGATGCGGACCCCCCTCCCCGCCCCCCAGTCGGGCCCCTTCGTCTCCCGCCCCTGGAGCGGCGCGACCACGAGCTGCGGTTTGCCCGTCCCCATCACGTCGCCCCAGCGAAGCCGGTGCAGGGTCGGCTCGGACGCGATCGGCACCACGCGCCACTCGCCCTCCTTCGCGCCGGTCCTCGTGAGGATCTGGAGCGTCCCGCCCGTCTTCGTATTCGTCGGCTGCCACGACGCCCCCAGCGCGAAGTCGACGCGGCCGTCGCCGTCCACGTCGTGGGCCTGGATGCAGACGTTGTCGCGCGCGGTGGCGTCCTTGATGACGGTGTGCTTCGCCCAGGTGGGATTCTGATACCAGTACACGGCATCCTCGGCCACCGCGACGACGTCGGGCTTGCCGTCACCGTCGACGTCGGCCGTCGTCACCGCGTAGCAGACGTTGCCGACGTGGGGGTCGAGGACCTGGGGCGTGAAGGTCGGAAAGCCGGCGATTGCGCGGGTTCCGAGGAGAAGGAGGATGGCCAGGGTTCGCATCGGGGGCCTCGCGAGGACGGATGGCCGTGTCATACCGGATCGGAAGAAAGAGTGGCCCCTGGGTGCCACGGGTTCGTCCGCGAACCCGTGCGCGACGGCCTCCGCGCACGGGTTCGCGGACGAACCCGTGGCACCCGACCCGCTCCCGAAGGTAACTCTTCCACCGGACTGGGCATCGTTGCGTGATCTCCTGCGCGGCCAGTCTCGCCGAGGCGACGTCGGGATTCAATGCTGTGGGGAAGGCGGAGCGAGGCGCACGCCGGTAATCGGCTCTGAGGCGCGGCAGGGTGGCCGGGGCAGAGCGCAGCGGTGCCCCGGCAGGAGACGGCCGCGGCCACCCGCCGAGGCTGCCAGACGCTAGCGACGCCCATCGTCCTACCGCCCGTCGGGCGGCAGCCAGAACAGGAAGCGGAGCGTGTCCAGGAAGACGCCCGCCCTCGATGGTTCGGGCGCGGCGGGCCGGGGTGCGCGATCGCGGTCGTTGAAGGACTCGGCGAAATCCTTCGTCCGCTCTGCGTCCCAGCGGACGACGACCATCGGGACCGGAAGCGACCAAGGCAGCGCCCCGCGGATGAAGAAGGCGTCGCCGCCGTCGATATTCAAGTACAGGCCGAGCTTCTCCGCCCAGCCGGCGCCGATCATGAGCCGGTGAGTGTCGCGGGAGGGCGGCTCCTTGTCCCAGGGCCGCTTCACGAACGGCTTACGAGCAAGATACGTGGCGATCCGCACGAGGTCGGTGCCGGCATCGCGGTTGGGCATCTCGACGAACATCGCCCGCACCGACTGGCCGACGGCCGAGGGATAATCGCCCAGCGCCGCGTGCGCGGCGGCCCGGGCGCGGAGGGTGTTGCGGGAGCGGCCGTTCGGAAGCGTCCTCGGCCTTCAGGGCGTCGGCGAGGGCCTGAGCGGGATTTCGAATCTGCGGGTCGGGCGTGGTCGCGAGCAGCAGGGCGTGGCCCGCGTAGATACTCGGCGATTGTCGGCTTGTTCCAGATGCCAGTCGTCGAGCGCGAGCTGGAGCGTGGCGTCGTCGCCCAGCTTGTCGAGGGCGTCCATCCAGGTCTGCATCGCCAGTCGCGTGGTCCGGGTTGAGAGCGAGGGCCTTCTCGGCGTCGGCGCGCGCGGAGACGGCGTCGCGGACCTTGAGATAGGCGGCGGCCCGGCCGCGTAGAGCTTGGCGACCTCCGGGAAACGATCGATGACCTCGGTATACGCGTCGATCGCGGACCACGCGTCGCCGCGATTGTGGAGCGAGCCAGCGCCCGCCAGCACGGGGCGTCCGCGTCGTCGGGGTCGAGCGCGATCGACCGCTCATAATCGGCAGTCGCGCCCGCGAGGTCGCCCAGGCTGTGGCGGGCGAAACCTCGCTCACGATAGGCCCTCGCATAGGCGGGATGAATGCGCGATCGCCTCATCGAAGGCCTCCCTGCGCCGAGGCGAAATCCCCGCGTTTGATCCGGCTCCAGCCGCTCTCGACGAGCTCCATGGCCCTCGGCGGCGGCGGCATGAGCGCGTTGCGGAGCCTCGCCACGCCGTCCTTGATCCGGACCGCCGGCGCACGCCGCTTCGCCGACCGCCCGGACCACGGCCGGGTCCGAGATGGGGCCGACCCACCTCGGCTGCCGATTGCCAGCGCCTTCTTGTTCGCCCAGACCTGCGTCGAAGAAGGCCTTGTCGAAGACCTCGGGCAGCGGCTTCGCGGGCACCGGCCCGGCGAACTGCCCCGTCGGGTCGAGATTCCGCGTCGATGAGGGCAATCCCAGGTTCAAGGGGAGCGTCGATGACGAGGGCGGGTCCGCCGGACGCAGTGACAGTAATCCCTCCGGAGCGGAAAGCCTGCGCACGAGCGGGCACCCGCCAGGCCAGGGCAACAAGGAACGCCAGCCGGACGACCGTCGGTACTGCTCGCATGACATCGCCTCCATGCGGACGGATCGAGCCATCCTCATCCCCTGAATCCGCGCAGTCTGCGACGCCTCGCCCGATCGGTCAAGCCGAACTGTTGCCCGCGGCGGGGAGGGCGTCCACGAAGGCGAGGGCCTCCTCGCGGCTGCCGACGAGCCCGTCGAGCTGGGCGTCGCGGAGGACTTCGAGGACGGTCGCGAACCGGGGGCCGGGGCGGAGGCCGTGGCGGGCGAGGTCGTGGCCCGTCAGCAAGCGGCGGCGGGTCGATCGGGCCCTCGGGCTGGTCGCGGAGATAGGCCTCGACGTAGGCGACGTGGGAGGGCGCGGCGCCGTCGGCCGCGGCCAGGGCGCGGTGGAGCGCGAGCAGGTCGGCGATGCCCTCCGAGGCGAGCAGGCGCTTCAGCGTGTGCCGCGGCAGATTCGCCGGATCGATCAGCGCTCGCTGATTTTCGACGAGCCAGGCCGCGCGGTCGCGCTCGAGGTTCGAGAGCTTCAGTCGGCCCGACAGGTCGAGCACGGCGGCCGGCGCCAGCTCGTGCAGCAGGGCCGCGAAGGCCAGGGGAAAGGCGGGGGCCTCGGGCAGGGCGTCGAGGACGCGGAGGGTCCGCGCGGTGATTGACACACCGGGCAAGGCGGCGGCGAGCAGGCCGAACTCGGCGGCCATCGCCATCGCCCTCGACCGCGAGGGATGGACGAGGATCCGGCGCAATTCCTGGGCGATCCGCTCGGCCGAGACGCCGGTCACGCGGCCGGCCATCGCCGCGATCGCCTCGCGGGTCGCCGGCTCGATCGCCAGGCCGAACCGGGCCGCGAACCGCACGGCGCGGAGCAGGCGGAGCCGGTCCTCGGCGAACCGGGCCGAGGGGTCGCCGATGGCGCGAAGGATGCGGTCATCGAAGGTCGGCTCGTCCGCCGACATAATCAATCACGCGGCCGTCGACCGGGTCGAGGAACATGCCGTTGATCGTGAAGTCGCGGCGCGAGGCGTCCTGCTCGGGGGTCGAGAACACGACCGATTCCGGGCGGCGGCCGTCGACGTAGGCGCCGTCGGACCGGAAGGTGGCGACCTCGACCTCGCCGGCCTCGCGAGGGCCGAGCACCTTCACGACGCCGAAGCTCACGCCCACGCCGACCGTGCGGCGGAAGAGCGCGGCCACCTGCTCGGGGCGGGCGTCGGTGGCGACGTCGTAGTCGGTCGGCTCGTGCCCGAGCACGATGTCGCGCACGCAGCCGCCGGCCCAGTAGGCCTCGTGGCCGGCCTCGCGGAGCCGGGCGACGACGGAGGCGGCGAAGGCGCGGCGGGGATTGTCACTCATCGGCGGGTTCGGTTGGGAGGTGGGACGGCCGCTCGACCGTGAGGATCGCGACCTGCGTCCCGCCGTAGCGCCTCAGGTCCCACGCGGGAAGATCGGGCAGGATCGACGCGTCGAGGTCCTTGCGCGACTCGACGGCGAGCGTCGAGCCGATCGGCAGCGTCTCCATGAGGATTTCCAGCGTCCGGCGGACGCGCGTGGGGTGGTTCTCGTACTCGCGGTAGGGCGGGTCGAGGAAGACGACGACCGGCTCGTCGGACTCGGGCGCGAAGCCGCGGGCCCAGCGGTGGGCGTCGAACTGGTGGACGCGGGCGCGGTCCTCGTAGCGGAGCGTGGCGATGTTCCGCTTGATGAGGCCGACGTTGGCGCGATTGAGCTCGACGAAGATCGGCCTTCGAGGCGCCGCGGCTCAGGGCCTCGAGCCCGAGGCCGCCGGTGCCGGCGAAGAGGTCGACGGCGGTGCAGCCCTCGACGGATTCGCCGAGGATGTTGAAGATCGACTCGCGCACGAGGTCGCTCGTCGGCCGCGTGCCGTCCTCGTCGGGCCCCTCGAACTTATGCCCCCGGCGCTCGCCGGCGATGATCCGCATGGTGGTCGCTCCTCCGGTGTTCCAGGATAGCAGATCGATCCGGGGCGGTCAGGGTTCGGCTTGACGCGTCCGGCGGCTCGCCCTAGACTGCCGCGTCTTTCGGTCCGTAGGCATCAAGAATCGAGCATCTGACCCGCCGTTGACGGGGCGGGGCGTGTCGCGCGGGCGGATGGATCGGCTCGCGGCGGCGACGGCCTCGCCATTGGTCCGACCCTCAGGGATGAGGTCCGCCCCGCTCGAAGCGACCACGGCTCCGGGCGCGACCGCGACACAGGACACGGATCGTCATGCACGGCCCCTCGCCCGCGGCGACGCTCGCCGCCGCGCTCTGGTTCGGCCTGGCCGCCGCGGCGGCCGGGGCCGACACGCCCGCCGAGTCGATCGCCCGCGCCCGCGCGCTGCTCGCGAAGGACGACGCGAAGGGCGCCATCGCCCTGCTCTCCGAAGCCCTGCCCGACGCCGGGGCCGACCGCGGGCCGATGGTCGTCGTGCTCCGCCAGGCCTACGCCCGCGCCGCCGACCAGGCCACGAAGGCCGGCCGCGCCGACGAGGCGGCCGAGCTGCGCGAGGACCTGCAGATCCTCAACCGCAAGCTCCGCGGCCGGGACGGCGAGGCGAAGCCGACGGAGCCTCGCCCGCGGGTAACCGCGCCGGAGCCGAGCGTTGCCCCTGCCCCCCGAGCGATGGAGAAAAGCCAGAAGCCCGAGGTGCCCGCTCCCGAGCCGGCGCCGCCGAGGCCTGGGCCCCACCCCGAGCCGCCCAGGCCCGACCCGATGCCGGCGATGCCCCGGTTCGAGGACGTCCCCCGCCCCGCTCCGATCCCCGGCCTCGACGAGCGGAAAGCGCCCGCGATCGAGCCGTTCGCGAACCAGCGCGACCCGCTCGCGATGGACGCGCCGGCGCCCGCACCTGCGCCGGCCCGCCCGGAGGCGAAGCCCGTCTCCCGCCCCGCCGATCCCGCCCCGCGCGATCGCGACGTGGCCCGGACCGCGGCCCCGCGCGAGGCTGTGGCGCCGCCCCTGGCAGCCGCCCCGGTGACGGCCGCGGACGTCGGCGGGGCGACGCCTCCGATCGAGCGGCCGGCCTCGCCGCCCCCCGCGAGCCCGGCCCCGAGAGCGGAGCCGCCCTCGAAGGACGCGCAGCTCCTCCGGACGGCCGACGCGGCCTACCTGAAGGGGCTCTACCTCGACGCCAACGTCCACTACACCGCGCTCGCGAAGCTCGGCAAGCTGCCGGACGACCGGAAGAACAACTGGGTCTATTGCCGGGCGGCCGAGGTCCTGCGGCGGATCAACGCCAAGCCGGCGACGGCCCGCGAGTGGGCCGAGATCCACCGCGAGATCGCCGCGATCAAGGCCATGAACCCGAAGTTCTGGTACGCCGAATATCTCCGCAACCTCGCCACCGAGGAGTCCCGCGGCGCCCCAAGACGGCCCGCGGCCGCGTGGTCCGCGGCGCGATGCCCGAGACCGACGACGCGGCCGCGACCCCCGCACGCATCCGCGACCTGACCCGCCCCGCGCCCGCCGTTCCCGCGCAGCCGCCGGCCGGACGGCTCGGCAAGCCCGGCGCGTTCGCCATGGCCGTGCCCTCGACCGACACGCCGCCGGTGCTCACGTCGCAGGGCGACTCGGGCCGGTGGAAGGTGAAGGAGACGGCGAACTTCGTCATCTTCCACGACGACCCGCCCCTCGCCGACCGCGTGTCCGACGCCGCCGAGGCCGCCCGCGACGCGATGACGCGGAAGTGGACCGGCTCGGCCCCCCCGCGGCCGTGGACGCCGAAGTGCGAGCTCTATTTATATCCGAACGCGGCGATCTTCGCGCAGGTCACGCGGCAGCCGATCGAGTCGCCGGGCTTCTCGACGATGGAGAGCAACGGCGCCCAGGTGACGGGCCGGCGGATCAAGCTCCGGGCCGACGCGGGCAACCTCGTCGAGGCCGTGGTCCCGCACGAGGTGACGCACGTGCTCCTGGCCGACCTCTTCCCCGCGCGGCAGATCCCCCGCTGGGCCGACGAGGGCATCAGCGTCCTCTCCGAGCCCCCGGCCGAGCAGGACAAGCGCATGGGCGAGCTCGACGCCCCGCTCAGCGGCGGGCGGATCTTCACGGTCGAGGCCCTCATGGTCAACGACTACCCCGAGGGCAAGTACTGGCCCCTCTACTACGCCCAGAGCGTCTCGCTGACGCGGTTCCTCGTCGAGCAGGGCAAGCCGGGCCAGTTCATCGACTTCCTCCAGGGCGCGCAGCGCAACGGCGTCGAGCCCGAGCTGAAGCGGGTCTACGGCTTCGAGGGCTACGCCGATTTGCAGGCGCGGTGGCTCGCCTACGCGAAGGAGTCCTCGGCCGCGCGGATCGCGGCGAGGGGCGGCGAGACGCGGACGCGCTAAGGCGTCCATGCGGTCTCCGTTCCGGCAGGGCGAGGCCCTCGCCCTCGTTTGCTAGTACACCCGGAGGGACTCGAACCCCCAACCTATGGTTCCGAAGACCATTGCTCTATCCGATTGAGCTACGGGTGCGAACGGGCCGATCGACCCGGTGCCGAGTTTACGGCATGTTGGGCGGAGGGATCAAGCAGTCGGGCGCGGGCGACCTGCCTCAACGAGGCGGCGAGACGGCCATGCCGGCGGCGGGCCGCACCCCCGCGCGGGGCGGACCTTGCGGTCGCCCGTCGCCGGTTCCGCGGCCGGGCCCGGCGGTCGGGTCATTGCCATGAGCACCGCCTTGAGGCGGGCCACTTCGGGAGAGTCGGCGCGATCGGCCTCGACCAGCCGGGGCGACGCGACGGCCGGGGCCTTCGGGTCTGGCGGCGCCTTCGGGTCCCCCGCCGGGGGAGCGTCGCCCCATTTGTGCTCGCCCTGGATCTCGGCACCGACGAGGATACCACGGTGCCGCTCGTAAATGAAAATCTCTTTCCCTGACTTGCTGTCGGGTCCCGGTCCCGAGAACTTGCGCCGATCCTTCGGCAACACGTAGGCCCGGACATCGACGCCCAGCGACAGGGCATGCCCGCCGCGTCCGTCGGCCGCCTTCTTGGTCCGGTAGATCATCACGATGTCCCTGACGTCGCGGCCGGCGGACGCGTCCACGCTCAGGCCCGAGACCTCGGCGGGCTCGGGATCGCCCCACTGGCCGTCGTCCTTCCGTGGCACGAACACCCCCCGGCCCCGCTTCCTGCCCACGACGAGCTCGGTCTCGACGACACCCGGCATGATCGTGATGCCCCGGGCCTCGCGAAGGAACCGCGCCGGGATGCCCGAATCGGGGTTCGATGAGATCTCTTCGAGTAGCTTCGTCGCCCTCGTCACGACCGCAGGGTCGCCGGCCGCCCGGGCCGACGACGCTGCGGCGAGGAACAGGGCGAGGAGGACTCCCGGTCGCGACCTGGCGATCATGGTCATCGACTCCCTTCGCGGCGGCGGGCAACCCGATTCCGTTCGGCCTCCGTGCTGGACCGCGCGTGGACGATAACGTCGTTGGCCGAAAACGGGTAGCTCAAGCTGGATAACGACGACCCGGCCATCGTCCGTGGAAAACGCGGGGTCGAACGGGTATCCTGAGATGTTCCGAGCGGAAACGATCCGCCGTGCGGTTTTCCGCGTCGCGGCGCTCCCAGGGTTTTCGAGATGATCACTCCGCCGACACTCCTGGAATACGTCAAGGCGAAGTCCTTCCGGCCATTCCGCATTCAGATGGCGACCGGGAAGGCCTACGAGGTCCGCCATCCGGAACTCGTCAAGGCCGGCAGGACCTACGTCATGATCTTCACGCCCGCCGACGGCGACCTCGACGTCGTCGACACGTTTGAAACGGTTTCGTCGATGCTCTCCGAATCCATCTCCCACCTGGAGTCTTCCGTCGCCTGATGTCTCTGGCGCCGTCTTCCATGAGTCAATCCCCCGAGATCAAGGGCCGCTTCTCCTTCGTCAGCCTCGGCTGCCCGAAGAACCTCGTCGACTCCGAGCGGATGCTCGGCCTGCTGGCGCAGGACGGCTACGTCCTCGTGCCCGACGCCGAGGAGGCGGACCTCGTCATCATCAACACGTGCGGCTTCATCGACGCGGCGCGGCAGGAGTCGCTGGGCGTCATCCGCGAGATGATCGACCGCAAGCAGGCAGGGCCGGCTCAAGGGCGTCGTCGTCGCCGGCTGCCTGGCCGAGCGGCAGAAGGAGATGCTGCTGGACGAGGTGCCCGAGGTCGACCAGGTCGTCGGCGTCTACGGCCGCGAGGAGATCGCGCGGATCGCCGACCGGATCATGGGCGATCTGCACGAACAGACGGACGATCTTCCGGCCCGCGCCCGATGCAGGCGCAGGACGACCGGGCCCGCTTGCGGATCACGCCCGAAGCATCTGGCGTACCTGAAGGTCTCCGAGGGCTGCGACCGGCTCTGCACGTTCTGCGCGATCCCGTACATGCGCGGCAAGCACGTCACGAAGCCGATCGAGGCCGTCGTCGAGGAGGCGCGCGAGCTGGTCGCCGACGGCGTCCGCGAGCTGAACCTCGTGGCTCAGGACATGACCTATTACGGCCTCGACCTCTACGGCCGGCCGCGGCTCGCCGACCTGCTGACGGCGCTGGAGGAGGTCGAGGGCGATCGACTGGATCCGCGTCCTCTACAACTATCCGAACTACTTCACCGATGAGCTGTACGAGGCGCTGGCGACGCGCAAGAAGGTCATCCCCTACCTCGACATGCCGCTCCAGCACATCAACGACCGCATGCTCAAGATGATGAACCGGCGTCACACGCGGGCGCAGACCGAGGAGATCATCGACCGCCTGCGGGCGACGATCCCGGGCCTCGTCCTGCGGACGACATTCATCGTCGGCTTCCCGGGCGAGACCGACGCGGAGTTCGAGGAATTGCTCGATTACGTGAAGACGGCGAAGTTCGAGCGGCTCGGCGTCTTCCCCTACTCGTTCGAGCCCGACACGCCCGCCGCGAAGCTGCCGGGGCACCTCGACGACGCGGTCAAGAACGACCGTCGCGACCGCGTGATGGCCGCGCAGCAGGAGATCGCCTTCGCCTTCAACGCCTCGCTCGTCGGTCGCGAGCTCGACGTCCTGATCGACGCCCCCGCGACCGACCCCGCGCTCGCCGGGCTGATGGTCGGCCGGACGTTCGCCGACGCGCCCGACGTCGACGGCGTGTGCTACGTCGAGGGCCAGGGCCTCGAGCCGGGCGACCTGGTGAAGTGCGCCATCGTCGGCACGTCGGGCTACGACCTGGTGGCCCGCGCGAACCAGGCGACGCCCTCGCGGAAGCGGCGGCGGCCGAAGGCCCGGAAGAAGCCGGCGGGGTCGACGCTCAACATCCTCCAGTGATCGCCGGAGCCGCCGCGATGACCCGCCGGCCGCCCCGTTCTGGAACGTCCCGAACACGCTCACCCTCAGCCGCCTGGCGCTGGGGGCCGTGGCGTTCGTTCTGATCACCTATGGATGGTTCCTCGGGGCCCTGGTCGTCTTCGGATTGGCCTCGCTCACCGACGCCCTCGACGGCTACTTCGCCCGACTGCTGAACCAGACCTCGGCCCTCGGCCGCCAGCTCGACCCGCTCGTCGACAAGCTGGTGATCGTCGGCGATCCTGATCGACCTGCGTCACGCGGCCCGAGACCGGCCTGGCGCCGTGGATGGTCGCGGTGATCGTCGTCCGCGAGCTGCTTGATCCAGGGCATCCGCAGCCTGATCGAGGGCAAGGGCGAGCCCTTCGGCGCGAAGATGGCCGGGAAGCTCAAGACGACCTTCCAGTGCCTGTCGATCGCCGCCATCCTCTTCTGTTTGAGCCTGAAACCCGACGGCCTCTGGCTGGTCGCCCGCGACGTCCTGACCTGGTCGGCCGTGGGGCTGACGGTCTACAGCGGCCTCGGCTACGTCGTCGCGGCGTATCCGCGGCTGGCGGACGAGGCGGCGACGTCCTGAGAGCCTCGTCCTCCCGGCCCCGGAGACCTGAGACAACATGAGCTGGCTCGACGCCCTGATCCTCGGCATCGTGCAGGGACTGACCGAGTTCCTGCCGATCTCGAGCGACGGCCACCTTTCGATCACCCAGAAGTTCCTGGCCTGGATGTCCGGCCGGACCCAGACCGGCGAGGAGAACCTGTTCTTCGTCGTGATGGTCCACCTCGGCACCCTCGCCGCGATCCTCGTCTACTACCGCAAGGTCGGTCTCGAGGCAGTCCGCGGCGTCCTCGGGAGCGACCGACGTCCAACCCGGATATCGATCGCGCGAACGTCATCCGCACGTGCATTCTCGCGATCATCGCCACGATTCCCGCCGTCTTCGTCGGCCTGCTGCTCAAGAAGAAGATCGAGGCGGCCTTCGCGAGCCTGACGGCCGCGGGCGTCGGGATTTCTGATCACGGGATGCGTCCTGCTCGTCACGACTCGGCTGAAGGGAGGCGACAAGGGACCGTCGCAGACGACCTGGCTCGACGCCCTGCTGATCGGCATCGCCCAGGCCTTCGCCCCCCTGCCGGGCGTCAGCCGGAGCGGCCTGACGATCACGAGCGGCCTGGCCCGCGGGCTTAGCCGCGACGTGGGCCGTCGGGTTCAGCCTGCTGATGGCCGTCCCGGTCATCGCCGGCGCGGGGGTGCTGGAGCTGAAGGACGTCACGCCGGCCATGCTCGCGCCGGAGTTCCTCTGGCCCACGATCGTTCGCCGCGATCGTCGCCGGACTGGTCGGCTACGGGGCGATCGTCTGGCTCGTCCGGCTTGTCCGGGCGGGGCGATTGTGGTATTTTTCTGTATACCTGTTCGTGCTCGGGATCGCGGTGCTGATTCTCGCGCGCTAGGGTCTCATTTCGAGGGACCGCCGCCCGTCGCGGAGCCCGATCGACGATGCCGACGACCCGTCGCCTGCTCTGGATCGGCCCCGCCTCGGCCGACCTCCGCGCGCGGGCGATCGCACATCGCGATGGCGACGAGGACGGGCTCTGGATCGTCCCGACGCCCCTGGCGCGCGACCAGTTGCTCGAGGCGCTGACGCGGCGGAGATCGTCGCCGCATCGGCCCCGGGTCTTCGCGTGGGACGACCTGTGGATCGAGGTCGCGCGCCGGCACACGTCGGCCTCCGGCGATCCTCTCCGACGCCGCGAGCCGGGCCGCGCCTTGTCGCGGCGATCGAGCGGGCGCGGCGGCTCGAGGAGCTGGGGGCGATCGAGCGGATCGCCGACACTCCGGGCCTGCGCCGCGACCTCCGGGCGCGGTTCGACGCGTGGACCCTCGCCGATCGCCGTCCCGAGGCCCCGCGCCCGCCGAGGGCGTGACGGCCGCCGCGTGGTCGGTGTACCGGCACTATCGCGCGATCTTGGCCGAGACCAAGGCCGCCGACGGCGCGGGGCTGGCCGAGTGGGCCTCGCGGTCGATCGCCGACTCGGCCGCTCGATGAAGGCCGCCTCGGTGACGATCCTCGACCCCGTCGCGCCTTCGAAGCCCCGGCGGCGGGTCATCGAGTGGGCGGCGGCTCGGCCGACGTGCTCGTCACGCTCCCCTGGTACGGCGACGCGGACGACCCGGCCGTCGGACCGCTCTGGGAGGCGCTGACGCAGGAGCTGGGATTCGAGGATGAAGAGTACGGCCAGGAGCCTGCCGAGCCTCGGGCATCGTCGGGCCGACCGTCGCTGTCCCGCCTCGAAACGTCCCTCTTCGACTTCGACCCCTCGCAGCGGAAGCTCGGCACGGTCGCCGGCCTGACGATCCTCGGCGGCCCGCGCGGGCGAGGGCCTGGGCCTGATCCTGCGCGCGAGGTCCTTCGTCGTCTCGATGCCGGAATCGCGTCCGATGATATGATGATTCTCGTCCCCCACTGGGACGACGACGCGGCGCGTGCCGTCGAGATCCTCGAGGACGCGGGAATCGCCGTCTCGGCCGAGGTCCCCCGCCCGCTCGCGAGCGACCCGGCCGTGGCCGCGCTCTTGCTGGCCGCCGGCATCGCGGCGGGCGGGTGGGAGTCGACGGCCCTCGTCCGCCTCCTCCGCAACGGAGCGATCGCCCCCGACTGGGCCGACGCCGACGCCCGGGCCGAGGCGGCGTCGGCCGTCGCGTCGCTCCGCGTCTTCCGCGGGCGGAGCGCGATCGCCTCGGCGCTCGATCGCGAGGGCCGGCACGGCGACCGCCGCCGGGTGGCCCGCACTCTCCTCGACCGGCTCGCCCTGGTGCTCGACGGCGCGAGCCGGGCCGGCGTCGTGGGCCCGATCAATGCGACCGGCTCCGAGGCATGGCCGAGGGGCTGGGCCTGGCGTCGGACGGCGTCGATGCGCTCTGGGATGCTCTCGACGATCACGCGTTGATCGCCGACCTCGAGACCCGGCCGATCGACCGTGCCCGCTTCCTGTCCGAGGTCGACTCGATCGCGCGAGACCTGCCCAGGCCCGCATCGCCGGCGCAAGCGGGATCGATCCGCTTCGCCACGATCGCCGAGTCCGAGGGCGTCCGCGCCCGCGTCGTCTTCGCGACGAACCTCGCCGAGGGCACGTTCCCGAGCCGGGGCGCGGTGGCGGGCCAGGCGGCCGATGAGGGCGGTGTCCCGATCGCCTACGCCCGCGAGCGGCTGGCGATGCTCCGCCTGATCGGCTCGACCGACGAGCTCGTCCTGCTCGTCCCGACGAGCGACGAGCAGGGCCGCGAGCGGCTGGCCGCGGGGTTCGTCGACGATGATTCGTCGCAGGCTGGGACCCGTCGCCGGGCAGCCGGATTTCGCGGTCGTCCAGCGGCTTGATCCGGTCTTCCGCGAGCATCCCGACCTGGCCGTCACGCCGGCCGTCGCGGCGGGTGCTGGCGGTGGCGCGGGCCTGTGTCGACGGCAAGAAGGACGACCTGGCCGCGCTCGTCCGCGAGCCGGTGCATCGCGGGCCTCTGGAGGGGATCGCGCGCGCGATGCGGCTGGCGCACGAGCGGTGGCGGGTCCGCGAGTTCACGCGGTTCGACGGCGAGCTCCGCGATTCCGAACGTGGCCGCGCGGATGGGCGAGGCGTTCGGCCCCGGGCACGCGTTCACGGCGAGCCAGCTCGAGTCGTTCGCGCTCTGCCCGTTCCAGTTCTTCCTGCGTTACGTGCTCAGGCTTGAACCGGTCGATGACCGGCCCGAGCTGCGGGTCGACATGGCGAGCCGGGGCGAGCGGCTGCATGCGATCCTCGAGGAGATCCACGCGGCGATCCTCGCCGAGGGCGCGGCCGACCGCGAGCTGGGCCGGCGGATCGCCGACTTCATCCGCGCGCGGCTCGCCGAGGAGCTCGACGACGACGCGGCCGACGTCGCCGGGGCCCTGCGGCTCCTCGAGGAGATGGACCTCAGGAAGACGCTCGAGGCGTACGAGGCGGAGTTCGCGGCCTACGCGGCGGCCTCGAAATCGGCCCGGCCCGAGCACTTCGAGTGGAGCTTCGGCCTCGACCCCGACCGGCCCGACGCCGAGCCGTCGGCCCCTGCCCTGGAGATCGTCGACGGCGGCCAGACGGTGCGGCTCCGCGGCAAGGTCGACCGGATCGACAGGCTCGCCGACGGCTTCCGCGTGATCGACTACAAGACCGGCCACGCGGTGAAGCCCGCCGACGTCCACACGCACCTCCGCGCGGTGCAGCTCCCGCTGTACGCCCTGGCGGTCGAAAGCCATCTGCACGGCGAGGTCGATTCGTGCGACTTCGGCTACTGGAACCTCGGCCGCGACGGCTTCGCCCCCGTGAAGCTCAAGCGCGGCTGGCCCGAGTTCAAGGGGCGGGTCGTCGAGGAGGTCGTCCGGCTCGTCGACCGGGCTCCGCTCGGCGTCGTTCCCCGTCTCGCCCACGAACCCCGATTGCCGGCGGTTCTGCGAGTACAGGATCGCCTGCCGGGTCGGTCAGATGATCGAGGCGCGGAAAGGGCAAGTCGATAGGTGAGAAGGATGATTAACCGCAGATGACGCAGATTTGCGCAGATGGAATTAGGGATCAGTCAGTGGATTCCGAATGCCCTCTGAAGTCATCTGCGTAGTTCCCCGTTATCTGCGGTTCACACGTCTTAGCATTTCCCATGAATCTCACCCCCCAGCAGCGTGCCGCCCTCGATGTCGTCGGTGCCAGCGTTGCGCTCGCCACGGGCGCGGGGTGCGGCAAGACGCGGGTGCTGACGGAGAAGTACGTCGAGGCCCTGTCGACCCGCCGCGCGCCGGTCGGGCGGATGGTCGCGCTGACGTTCACCGACAAGGCCGCGGGCGAGCTCCGGCGGCGGGTCCGCGACGGCGTGCCGCGAGAAGCTCGACGCGGGCGAGGACGTGGACTACTGGCGTGACGTCCTGCGGTCCCTCGAGGCGGCGCCGATCGGCACGTTCCACACCTTCTGCGGCGAGGTCGTCCGCCGCTTTGCCGCGCGGGCGGGCGTCGATCCCGGCTTCGCGATCCTGGATGAGTCCGTGGCCGCGACCTGCCGCGAGGACGCCGTCGACGCCGCACTGCGAAGGGCGCTCGTGGCACGCGACGCCGACCTGCGGGCGATCCTGGAGACGTACGACCTCGGCACGATCCGCGAGCACCTCGTCGGCCTGCTCGCCGACCGGTCGGCCGAGTCGCTCGACGCGTGGGCTCGCGCCGATCCGGCGGAGCTCGTCGAGGCCTGGCGCGCCGCGTTCCATGAGAGGGGCCGTCCCGCCGCCATCGCCACGTTTCTCGACGCGGCGCGGCCGTGCCTGGAGATGATCGAGACGAGGCGAGAGGGCTTCCCGCCGAAGATGCGTGAGGCGCTCGCTGTGCTGGCCGAGGGCCTCGGCGCGATTGCCACGTCGGATCGACCCGAGACGATCCTCGAGGAGGTCCGCGAGGCCGCGAAGATGCCGCGCGGGGTCGGCCCGGCCAAGTGGCCCGACCCGCTCCTTTACGAGCCGTGCAAGGCGACGTTTGAGGATTTCCGCGACCTCGTGACCAGGACGCAGGCGTCGATCGCTTCCGACGACGCCAGCACAGCCCTGGCCGCCCAGCTCGGCGTGAGCCTGGCGCGGGTCGCGGCGAAGGCACGGGCGGAGTTCGCGGCCGCCAAACGGAGGCGCGGGGCGCTCGACTTCGATGACCTGCTGCTCATCACCCGCGACCTTCTGCGCGAGGGCGACGGCGCGGTCTGCGGCGAGCTCGTGCGGCAATTCGACCTGATCCTCGTCGATGAGTTCCAGGACACCGACACTGTCCAGGACGAGATCGTCCGGCGGATCGCGGGCGACGACCTCGCGGGCGGGCGGCTGTTCCTCGTCGGCGATGTCGAAGCAGTCGATCTATGGCTTCCGCGGAGCCCGGCCCGACCTGTTCGAGCGCTATCACGCCGAGTTCCCCGGCGAGGGCCGGCTGCCGCTGACCGAGAACTTCCGCAGCCGGCGCGGGGTGATCACGTTCGTCAACGCCCTGTTCGCCGACGCGTTCCCGAAGTACGAGCCGATCGAGCCGGCGGGCCGCGATGCGCTCGACCCGGCGATTCCCGCCGTGATGTTCGCGTGGCCCGAAGACCGGGTCGACGACGCCGAGCCGTCCTCCGCGCGGCGGTCCCTGCGGAAGGATGAACGAGCGGCGGAGGCCGCGAGGCTGGCGCGGCTCGTCCGGTCGTGGATCGACGAGGGCCGGCCGGTGCGCGACCCGGTGACGGGCGAGCCGCGGGCGATGCGGGCGCAGCGACGTCGCGCTGCTGTTCCGCACGCTCAACGACTCGGCCGCGTACGAGCGGGCGCTGGCCGAGGAGGGGCTCGATTACTACGTCGTGGGCGGCTCGGCGTTCTACGCGCAGGGCGAGGTGCAGGACGTGATCAACGTCCTCGCGGTCATCGATGATCCGCACGACTCGGTCGCTCTCGCGGGGGCGATGCGGGGTCCGTTCTTCGGGCTGAGCGACGAGGCGCTCTACTGGCTCTCGACGGTCCGCCGCGACGACCTGTTCGCCGGACTGGCGCGGTGCGACGAGGCGACCCTGCCCGATCTCGCGCCGGACGACCGTGCCGAGGCAAGGCGGGCGTTCGGGCTCTTGACGAGGTGGCGATCGCTCAAGGATCGCGAGCCGATCGCGAGGCTGCTCGAGCGCGTGCTGGCGGAGTCGGGATTCGAGGCGGCGATCGTCGGCGAGTGGCTGGGCGATCGGAAGCGGGCGAACGCGCGGAAGCTCGTGCGGATGGCCCGCGCGTTCGACGAGCCCGGCGGCTTCGCGCTGGCCGACTTCGTGGCGCGGCTCCGCGCCGACCTGAAGTCGCCGCCCCGCGAGGAGCAGGCGGCGACCACCGGCGAGCTCGGCGAGGTCGTGCGGCTGATGACCGTGCACAAGGCCAAGGGGCTCGAGTTCCCGGTCGTGATCCTGCCCGACCTCGACCGCAAAGTGGAGGGGAACCGCGGCAGCCTCGCGCTCCATCCCGAGCTGGGCCCGGTCCTGAGGGTGAAGGCCGAGGCCGGTGACGATGAGGAGGCGCAAGGCAGTCTCGGGTGGCTCGTCCATCGGCGGATGGCCGAGGCCGAGGATGCGGCCGAAGCCCTCCGCGTGCTCTACGTCGCCACGACGCGTGCCCGCGACCTGCTCGTGCTGTCCACCTCGGGCGAGCCGCAGTGGGACGCGAAGAAGCCGGCGATGAAGCTGCTCATGGAGCGGTTCGACGCGAACACGGGCGAGGGTCTGGCGCGATTGCCGGAGGGGCTGGCCGAGCCCAGGGTGGAGGTGATTCGCGAGGTGGCTGAGCCGGGCCGTCGTGTGCGACGGCGCAGGCCCGCGCTTCGGGCCATCGCGCGGGCGGTCGAGGATTCGCTCGTGGGTTCGGAGGCTCCGGTCTCGCAGAGCGAAGCGAGTCGGAAGACCGCCGATGCGCCCGGTCGGCAGCGGCCAAGGTCGGTGTCTCTTGACTCGACCGATCACCTGCCGCCGCCGGCCGCGCGGCTCGATCGGCTCGTGCGTTCGCTCTGGCTCGACCGGCGGATCTTCGCGCGAGACGCGCTCGAGCGAGTCGCCGCCGAGGTCGCACGCAGACAGTCCCCGGTCGCCCCGCCGCGGCTCGTGGGCGAGGCGATCGCGCGGATTCGGCCGTTCGTCGACAGTCCGCTCGGGCGGCATGTCGCGAATGCCAGGGACGTCCGGCACGACCTGGCGTGGTCAACCATCCAATATGAGACGGCGATCGCCGGCCGGCTCGACCTGGCGTTTTGCGACAGCGACGGCGCCTGGGTCCTCGTCCACGTCGAGGACGCGGACATGCCCGACGCGCTCATGAGGCTCCGGCTGGCGCTCGCCGCGAGGCTCGCGCCCTCGCTCGGCTGCGGGCCGATTGCGCGGGGTTGGATGGTGGTGCATGGCGAGGGCGGGGGCCTCCGCGGGGAGCACCGCTTCGACGACGCGAACATCGCCATGTGGCTGGCGCAGGACGTGAACGGCGAAGGGTGATAGACCCCAGGCCGTCCCGAGACGAAGGCCATCGGAGCCGCTCGAGGAAATCCAGGCCGAATTTAAGCCTGGGCTTGGGCGGTACGCGGCGGGCCGGCAGGACAGTGCCGGTGCCGGCGGTGTTCTTGCCGTGGCGGTCGTGGGGGGGCGTCCGTGACCGCCGGGGTCGGACACAGGGCAGGAACGGACGCCCGCCCCATCAGAAAAGCGAGCAAGGAGGCGGTCCGATTTCATCCGTTGACGACCTCGCCGCCGTTGACGTGGAGCACCTGGCCGGTGATGTACGAGGAGTCCTCGCAGGCTAGGAAAAGGAAGCATGGGGCGACCTCGGCGGGCTGGCCGGGGCGTTTCATCGGCACGTCGCTGCCGAACGTCTCGACCTTTTCCGGCGGGAAGGTCGAGGGGATCAGCGGCGTCCAGATCGGGCCGGGGGCCACGGCGTTGACGCGGATGCCCCGCTTCACCAGCGACTTCGACAGCGACCGCGTGAAGGCGACGATCGCGCCCTTGGTGCTCGAGTAGTCGAGCAGCGTCGGGTTGCCCTGGTAGGCCGTCACCGACGCCGTGTTGACGATCGCCGAGCCCTCCTTCAGGTGCGGCAGCGCGGCCTTGACCAGGAAGAACATGCCGAAGATGTTCGTGCGGAAGGTGCGCTCGAGCTGCTCGGCGGTGATCTGCTCGATCGACTCCTGCGGGTGCTGCTCGGCCGCGTTGTTCACGAGGACGTGGAGCTGGCCGAGCCGATCCATCGTCTCGCGCACGGCGCGCTGGCAGAACGGCTCGGAGCCGACGTCGCCGGGGATGAGGATGCACCGGCGCCCCTCCTGCTCGACCTCGGCCTTCGTCTTCGCGGCGTCGTCGTGCTCGTCGCGATAGACGATCGCGATATCCGCCCCCTCCTTGGCGAAGAGCGATGGCCACGGCGCGGCCGATCCCGGAGTCGCCGCCGGTGACGAGCGCGACGCGGCCGTCGAGCTTGCCCGAGGGCCTGTACGTGTGCCTCTCGGCCTTCGGGCCGCGGGGTCATCTCCGACTCGCGGCCGGGGCGGTGCTCCTGGTGCTGGGGCGGAAGCGTCTTTTCCTGTTCCTTCGCCATCGTCTCCCCTCCGTTCCGGGCAGGCGGCCCCGGCGGGCGCACGAACGCCCGGGCCGGGCACGCCGGCGGAGGGGAATGACGGATGCAAGGATCATGCCGGGTCGATTGGAGCTCGGCGGGCGGGCGCGGCCGCGGGCCTCACTTCGACGACGATTCCGGCTTCGTGTCCCGCCAGAGCCAGCGGAGCGAGTCGGGCAGGATCGCGCGGCCGTGCTTGTTGCTGTGGAAGCCCTCGCCGAAGACGAACTTGTAGTCGTACCTGGCGAATTCGAGCGACTTGGCCATCTGCTGGTTGGCCAGCGGCCAGTTGCCGTTGTCGTTGTCGAGGTCGTTGCGAGCCGTCCTGGAGGAAGACGCGGATCGGCTTCTTCGGGCGTCTTGCGGATCAGCGCCTCGTAGTTGTGGCCGCCCTCGCGGCCCGATCTTGCCGCTGGCGATGTTCGTGAACGAGCCGACCCACGAGAGCACCTTGCTGAACTCGTCGGGCCGCTCCCAGGCGACGGTGCAGGCGCAGATGCCGCCGCTGGAGATGCCCGCGATGGCGCGGCCCGTCGGCGTCGTGGCGGAGCTTCGTCGTCTTCTCGACCTCGGGCAGGATCTCCTCGAGCAGGAACCGGGCGTACTGGTCGGAGAGCGTGTCGTACTCGAAGCTCCGGTTCGACCGGCCGCCGGCGAAGGTGCCCGGGTTGATGAAGATGCCGACGGTGACCGGCATCTCGCTCCTTGGCGATCAGGTTGTCGAAGACCGTCGGGGACGAAGTCCTTGTAGCCGCGCGCCGTCCTGGAAGACCATCACGCAGGCCGGCTTCTCGGGCGTTGTACTGGGCCGGGACGTAGACCCACCAGTCGCGGGCGGTGCCGTCGAAGATCTTGCTCTCCCACTTCGGCATCTGCGTGAGCTTGCCGTGGGGGACGCCGGCCTTCGGCAGGCTATCGGGGTGAGTCTTGTAGACCTCGAGCTGCGCGGGGCCTTGCGGGCGGCCGTTCTTGCCGAGCGGACGCGGGCGCGGCTTGCCGTCGGACTCGACGTGCCAGGCCATCGCGCGGCCTTCGGGGAACGTGGTGGTGCCGACGTAGACGTCGGACTCGCCGATCCTCCGGAGCGGGAGCGTGAACTGGCCGTCCTCGCTCACGACCTTCACCTCATTCAGCGGCGCGTCGGACGCGACCATCCAGGTGACGTCGAGCTCCTCGACCTTGGGCCCGGGGCCGTTGCCGTACCATCGCTTCACGGCCTGGGCGAGCGTCTTCGCCGCGTCGCCGGTGGGATCGGCGGCCAGGGCGGCGCGGAGCCTCTGGGCGCTGAAGGGCTCCTGGGCGTACGCGGACGAGGCGAGCAGCACGGTCAGCGCGGACAGGAGGCGGGGCATGGCGGGGTGTCCTGCGGGGATTCGCGGGAGAGTTGCAAGGCAGGGTACAGAACGCACTGGCCAAAATCAAAGAGGAAGTGCGGAGTGCGAACTGAAGAGCGCGGAGACGATGGGAAGCCGGGCGGCGGGACATGGCTCGCGTCGTTAGGCTACCAGAGTCCGGGAATCCATTTGTAACGCACTCTTTGCGCGAACTCCGCGTAACCCGGCAATTCCGCCTGGAGCGTCTGGTCTTCCCAGCGAGTCCGAACGATCAGCGCGAGCCACCACAGGCCGGCCGGGATGAGAGCCCAGTACGACCCGAGGGCCAGCGCAATGCCCGCGAACAGGAGCGTCGCGCCAACATAGCCGGGATGGCGGATGATCGCGTACGGGCCCGTGTCGATGACCTTGTGGCCGCGGTCCGTCTGGATCCGGACGCCTGGCTCGAAGAACTTGTTCACCGCCTCGGCCCACGTGACGATCGCGAAGCCAGCGGCATATAGGGCGTAGCCGAGCCCGCAGACCCACCAGGGCGCACCAGACCAGTGGAACCGGCCGTCGTCCAGGGCCGCGACGACCGGCAGCGCGATCATGACCGGCGCGAAGATCACGGCGAGGAGATAGTCCCAGCGCTTCGTCCCTTCCTTGATCCGGGCCCGGGCGGCGAAGATCTCCGGGTTCACGCGCCAGAGGATCAGGGCGCCGACGACGCAGGACGCGAGGAAGACCAGGCAGAAGATCCAGCCCCTCGTCCAGGCGAATGTCCCGGCGGGCAGGAAGAGGAGCAGGATCAATGAGGGCGGGACTGCCAGAGTCTGCACCAAAAGGCGGCGTCGCTCCGACCTCGGCAATGGTCCCTCGTCCGCGCTGAGGGTCATTACCCACCTCGCTGGTTCGGGATGGAGCGACGTTCGACACTCGGACGGAAAATAAAAAGGCCCGTCGCGACCCGCCGTGGGGCGAAGCCGCGACGGGCCGGCGGTCGGGAATGTTGCTCCGATTCCCGGCGATGAGCCGCATCGGGGCCCGATTACTTCTTCTCGTCCTTTTTCGCCTCGGCCGGCTTGGCCTCCGCCTTCTTCTCCGCCGGCTTCGCCTCGGCGGGCTTGGCCTCGGCCGGCTTCGTCTCGGCCTTCTTTTCGGCGGGCTTGGCCTCGGCCGGCTTCGTCTCGGGCGGCTTGGGGGCGGCGGCGGCCTTGGCCTTCTTGACGGCGTCGATGTGGCGGTTCAGGACGCCGGCGCGGGCGTCGTAGAGGTCCTTGAGTCCCTGGGAGGGCTGGACAATCCGCACGTCGCCCTGGGCGGTGATGCCCTCGAGCGGCGGGGCGTAGCCCGTGAACCAGGCGCCGAAGACCTCGGGGGAGACGCCCTTCTTGTCCTTCAGGGCCTTCTTGTCGGTCGCGCGGCCGGTGACGAGGATGTCGAGGATCGGCGGCGGTTCGATCGACGTGTCGACGAGGCCGGCGTCCTGGGCGGCGACGATCGCCTCGGCCACCGCGCGGCGGGCGGCCTCGAGCTTTGCCTCGACCTCGGGCGGGATCGGCTTCGGCGCTTCCTCGGCGATCGAGGCCGCCGGCTTCGTCTCGGCCGGGGCGGCGGCCTTCGTGTCGGCGGGCTTCGTGTCAGCGGGCTTCGTCTCGGCGGGCTTGGCCTCGGCGGGCTTGGCCTCGGCCGGTTTGTCGGCGGGCTTCTCGGCCGGCTTGGCGTCGGCGGGCTTGGTGGCGTCCTTCTTGGGGTCCTGGGCCCCGAGGGCCAGGGTCAGGCCGAGGGACAGGGCGATCATTCCGAGGCGTCGCACCACGGTTCTCCTTGTGTTCGCGTTATTGCGAAGGGATTGCTGGACGTCCGTCCGTCCGCGCCGCGCGGGGGCATTACGTGGCGAGTTTAACGGCGCCGCGGCCGGGTGGGAAGGGGCGGGGCTTTCCCGGCCGTGCCGCCGACCTCAAAGCAGTCGGTCAGGCAGAGCGAGGGCTGGTAAGTCGGGTAACCTGTGACGTCCCGCGTCGTCGAGATGGACGTGCGACTCCGCGCGACTTGGGTGATGATCCGTCCCATCCGGTGCCGATGGTAAGACCCATAAAGAGGGCGGCGGGACCGCGCACAGGAGGTGCGGGGGCCGGCACCGATGCGCCGGGCGCGGGGAGATCGGCGATGACACGGAGGTCTCGGAGGGTTCGCCCCGCGGTCGACGGGCTGGAAGCCCGTCAGCTCCTTGCCGCCACGCCGCTCATCCTCGGGCCCAGCCCGACTAACGCGCGGGTCGCCTCGTACACCACGGACGCTGGCCAGAAGGTGCTGATCCAGGTCCACGGGCCGGGCAACCTCGCCGGCACCACCGTCGACTCGGCGGGCGACCTGAACCTGGTCTACGGCGGGACGAGCAACCTGTCGCAGATCATCGTGACCGTGAGCCGCGGATCGGCGCCGGTGAAGTCGATCTCGGAGCACGACATCGGCACGTACAACTTCACGGGCATCGGCGGCCAGGTCCTGGGCACGCTGAACGCGCCGAAGCTGGACCTCGTGACGAACGGCATGATCAACATGACGTCGGGCGTGGGCCGGGTGGTGCTCCGCTCGATCGCCGCGAACACCGAGATCCACCTCCGCGACCTGCCGCAGACCTTCGCCGCGACGACGGTGGCCGCGCCCTCGAGCATCGTGAACATCAACAACGTCACGAGCGGAACCGGCGGCGGTACGGGCACGAGCGCGGGCGTGACCAACAACATCCAGAACGTCACGGGGACGGCCACTTCGCCCGGCGGCACCACGGGCAGTATCGGCGAGAGCACCGTCATCGCCAACGGGCCGACCATCTCGCTCGGCCAGACGACGAACATCCCGACTTTCATCACGAGCCAGACGTTCGTCAGCCCGGGCGGCGGCGGCGCCGTGGCGAAGATCCCGCCGGGCGAGACGGCCGTGACGCCGCTGTCCCAGGTCGGGACGACCGTACCCACGACCTACACGTGGGCCGGGCGCACCCAGACCTACTCCACCAGCACCACGACCGGCGCGGTGACTCTGTCGAACGTGACGGGCCTGTTCACGCCGACGGCGAACCTGATCTCGACCCCTAACCCCGCGAACCCCGGCCCGAACCCGCTGCCGCCGGGCGTGCTCTTCCAGGTCGGGGCGGTCATCGGGACGGGCGGGACGGTCGGCGCGGGCGAGGTCTACGGCTATGACCCGACCATCAACGCCCTGATCGAATTCAACACCGTCACCGGGGCGGCGGGGAACATCATCCCCGTGGGCGGTCCGCAGACGACGGCGGCCGGGGTCGGCCTCGGCCGGATCGACCGCGAGATCGTCGTCCTGCTCGCCCGGGGCAACATGGTCCAGGTCTACGACGCCTCGTCCGGCAATTTCAAGGGCATGTTCACCACGAACAATCTCGGAACCTACGGGTTCACGGGCGTCAACGGCGTTGCCTACACGGGCACGGCGACCGTGCTCAGCGACTCGAACGCGAGTATCCCGGTCCAGTCGGAGGGGACGACCGACTACGGCGTGATGATCTCGATCGACGTGAAGAGCAGCCTGGCCATGCACGTCGCCGTCCCCGCGGTTGGCGCGAGCCAGTTTGTGACCGAGAACGGGTTTTCGTTCGCGAGCGACCCCACGGGCGTCGGGACGACGAACAGCGTCTACATGTTCGGCGCGGCCGCGCTCAACGTGAACGAGCAGCCCTTCCGCCAGGCGGCGGTGCAGACGATCTCGAACCTCGACAGCAACAAGCCGAAGCAGTCGAGCCTGACCGTCCTGGCGAACCCGAGCAATCCGAACTCCGTCACGCCCAACATCAACTTCGGCGGCCCCGTCTCGACCGGCCCGCTCACGGGCCAGGGCTCGCCGACCGGCGGCTTCGAGTCGCTGCTCGGCCTCGACCAGGGCGTGACCAACGGCACGAACTTCGTCCGGCTCTACAACCCCTTCACGCTCGCGGCCGTCGACAGCGTGAACCTGCAGACGCCCGACCTGCTCGCCGCGATCAGTGAGACGTTCCACCCCGAGCTGGCGGGCTCGGCGCTCATCGACGTCCAGGGCAACGTCTCGGCCTTCAACGCCACCTCGGCGACGGGGATGGTGCTCAACGACCAGGGCAACCTGAACCTCGTCCAGATCGGCACGGCCCAGAACTCGGAGGTCGTCGGCGAGCCGCTGGGCCACGTCCAGATCCCGCGCCGGGAGGGGACCGTGACGCTCGTGACGACGTCGCGCTCGGTGGGCACGCGGGGCGGAGTTGTGATCGTCCCGGCGCTGCGGACGCTCGGCACCCTCTCGCTCCCGTCCTGAGAAGGTGTGAGGAGTGGGCCGGTGCGGGTCGGGGACCGGCCCGATCGTCCGCGATCGGCGGCCGGCCCCGGGGTGCGAAACGAAGCCAATCCCGCCGGCCTTTTGACGAAACGAAGCCAATTTCCGGCCCGCGAAACGAAGCCAATCCCCGGCCGCCGAAACAAAGCCAATCCCGCTCGGCCCGCCGCCGTTCCGCTTCGTGCGTCGGCGCACGCCTCAAGCCGCACGGGGGCGAACGGAAGGCGGCCGCTCGGGTTCGCTCGGCGCGGGGTGCCGGGTTCGCTCGGCCCGAGGGGACCCCGGGGCTTCTCACACGGATCCTGAGCCGAAGTCCTCCGTCCGGGGGGGGCACGGCCTGCCGGATTGCGTGGACTGGCGCGGCTCGGATAGCCTCAAGGGGCCTCGACCTCGAGCACCCCGGAGCCCGCCGCGATGCCGATGCCGCACGTCGCCGCGCTCGCGTTGCTGGCCCTCACCCCGGCGGACGAGCCCTCGTTCCGAGACCGCGTCGCCCCGATCCTCGAGCGGCGGTGTCTCGCCTGCCACAACGACGTCAACCCCAAGGGCAAGCTCTCGCTCGCGACCGATGCGGGCCTGCGCCGCGGGGGCGAGGGCGGGCCGGCCGTCGAGCCGGGCCATCCGGACGAGAGCGCGATCGTCGAGAAGATCGCCGGCGCGAAGCCGGAGATGCCTCGCAACGCCCCGCCGCTCGGGAGTGACGAGGTCGAGACGATCCGTCTCTGGGTCGCCGCCGGGGCGCACTGGCCGGACGGCGTCACGCTCCGTGACCGCAGGGCCGACCGCGGGCCGTGGTGGTCGCTCCTTCCCCTGCGAAGGCCCGAGATCCCGAGCCCGAGGACCGCGGGATGGGCGCGGAACCCGATCGATGCCTTCATCCTCGACTCGCTCGAGGCGAAGGGCCTGCCACCCTCGCCCCGAGGCCGATCGCCGCACGCTGATCCGCCGCGTCACCTTCGACCTGCACCGGCCTGCCGCCGACGCCCGGAGGAGGTCGAGGCCTTCGTCGCCGACCGATCCGCCGACGCCTACGAGCGGCTGGTCGACCGCCTGCTCGCCTCGCCCGCGCTACGGCGAGCGCTGGGCGCCGGCACTGGCTCGACGTCGCCCACTACGGCGACACCCACGGCTACGACAAGGACAAGCGCCGCGACCAACGCCTGGCCCTATCGCGACTACGTCATCCGCGTCCTTCAACGACGACAAGCCGTACGCCCGGTTCGTCCTCGAGCAGCTCGCCGGCGACGTGCTCTATGCCCGGCGACCCGCGACGGCGATCATCGCGACCGGCTTCATCGCCGCCGGCCCGTGGGACTTCGTCGGCCACGTCGAGCTGCGCGAGGGGACGGTCGACAAGGAGAAGACCCGCCTCCTCGACCGCGACGACATGGTGACGAACGCGATCGACCACCTTCGCCAGCCTGACCGTCCACTGCGCCCGCTGCCACGACCACAAGTTCGACCCGATCCCCCAGCAGGACTACTACCGCCTGCAGGCCGTCTTCGCGGGCGTCGATCGGGGCGACCGGCCGTTCGACGATTCGAACCATCAAGGCGAAGCGGGACGAACTGGCCGCGCGCGCGAGGCCGACCTCGAGTGATCCGGCGAGCCGCGTTGACCCGCGACGATCGCGCGATTCGAAGCTCCGCGCGCGGCTCGCTCGCCCCAGCGGCGGAAGGCCGCAGAGCAACGGCTATCACAGCGCGATCGCGGTCACTCCCGACACGACGAAGTGGGTGCAGGTCGACCTCGGCCGGTCCGTCGCGATCGACGCGATTCGACTGATCCCTGCGCGCCCGATCGACTTCCCCGACACGCCCGGATTCGGATTCCCTGCACGTTACCGCGTCGAGATCGACGACGACCGCGATTTTTCTCATCCTCGCATCATCTCCGATCGAACCGCAGCCGACGTGGCGAACCCGGGCGACTCCGCGGTCGAATTCACCGCCGGTGGGGTGACCGGCGACGATACGTCCGCGTCACGGCAACCAGGCTCTGGCCCCGCACCAACGACTACGTCTTCGCGCTCGCGGAGCTGCAGGTGATCGCCGACGGCGTGAACGCCGCCGACAGTGCGGAAGTCACGGCGCTCGACTCGATCGAGGCGGGTCTCTGGTCGCGAGCGAACCTGGTCGACGGCCTCGATAGCCGAAACCGCTCCGCGTCGACGCCGAACGCCGATCGGCATGTCGTCGCGCGTCCGGCTCGAGGAGGCGCTGGGGCGGACCGAGGCCGGGCGGATCATCGAGGGTCTCGAACGGGCCGAGCGCGACCGAGACCGCAATCGATACCGAGCGCGACTCCTTGCCCGGCCCCGAAGCAGGTCTACGCCGCCGTCCCTCGTGCTCCGCGCCCGATCCGCGTCCTGAAGCGAGGCGAGGTCGAGCAGCCGGCGGAGGAGGTCGGGCCGGGCGCCCTCTCATGCGTGCCGGGGCTGAACTCCGTCTTCGAGAAATCTTCCGACGAAAGCGCACGGCGCGTCGCCCTCGCCCGCTGGATCACCGACCCGGAAAACCCGCTGACCTGGCGGTCGATCGCCAATCGCGTCTGGCAGTATCACTTCGGCCGCGGCATCGTCGACACGCCCAGCGACTTCGGCCGCAACGGCTCGCTGCCCACGCACCCCGCCCTGCTCGACTGGCTGGCCGTCGAGTTCCGCGACGGCGGCGGTTCCTTGAAGAGAATCCACAAACTGATCGTGACGAGCGCGACCTATCGGCAGTCGTCGGCCGACCGCCACGACGGCCTGGCGATCGACGCCGACAACCGCCGGCTCTGGCGGATGAACCGTCGCCGGCTCGACGCCGAGGAGGTCCGCGACGCCGCGCTCGCCGTCGCCGGCACGCTCGATCGCTCGCGAGGCGGCCCGGGCTTCGAGCCGTTCCGGTTCAAGGACGACCACTCGCCGATCTACGACCACGAGGACGTCGCGCGGCTGCTCTCCCCCGAGTGCCGCCGCCGCTCGATCTACCGCTTCACCGTGCGGAGCGTCCCGCAACCCTTCCTCGAATGCATGGACGCCGCCGACCCGAACCTGAACGTGCCCGTGCGGTCGTCGACGATCACGGCGCTCCAGGCGCTGGCGCTCTGGAACGATCCGTTCATGCTGGCCCAGGCGAAGGCGTTCGCCAACCGGGTCGACGGCGACGTCGACGCGGCCGTCCACCTGGCGTTCGGCCGGCAGGCGAGTGGGAGGGAGTGCGCGGCGTTGGCCGAGCTCGCAAAGACGCGCGGGACGGCTGCGGTCTGCCGGCTGCTGCTCAACGCGAACGAGTTCCTGTTCGTTGACTAGCCCAACAGCCGCCGCTTGGCCGCCGCTCCGCGGCGATTGACACGCCGGAATGGCCGAAGAGGCTTTCCGCCGGAGCGGCGGGCCGAGCACCGCACCAAGGTTGCGGCCTCGAGCGGATGAGTTATACTCTTGTTGGATATTGAACTGACGGCAAGACGGGAGGCCGGTCGATGCTGACGCTCTTCGGACCCGGACGGCGCTACTGCGACGGCGTCTCCCGTCGTTCGTTCCTCAAGGTCGGCGGCCTGGCGATGGGCGGGCTGGCCCTGCCGCGAGCTGCTCCGGGCCGAGGCCGCGAGCCGGGGTCGGCCGGTCGCACAAGTCGGTCATCATGGTCTACCTGTCGGGCGGCCTGGCGCACCAGGACACGTTCGACCTGAAGCCCGACGCCCCGGCCGAGATCCGCGGCGAGTTCAAGCCGATCGCCACGCAACGTCCCGGGCATCCAGATCGGCGAGCTGCTGCCGCGGCTGGCCGGCGTCATGGACAAGCTCGCGGTCCTCCGCTCGATCGTCGGCCTGCGCGACGAGCATTCGAGCTTCCAGAACCTGACCGGCTTCCCGATGTCCGTCAGCCCAGCGCGAGGGCAAGCCGCACTTCGGCTCGGTCATCGCCGAGGTCGCAAGGGCCGGTCGACCCGGTCGTGCCGCCGTTCGTCGACCTGTTCCCGACGATGCAGCACAAGCCCTACAACACCGCCGGCGCCGGGCTATCTCGGCAGTGCCGCACCGCCCCGCGAAGCTGGACGGCGACGACCTCGGCCTGATGCGGCAGACTGCCGTCGACGCCGACCGGTTCGACGGCCGCCGCGGCCTGCTCGGCCGAGTTCGACCAGCTTCCGCCGCGCGGTCGACGGCGCCGCAGGTCGACGGCATGGACAGCGTCTACCGCCGGGCCTTCGACGTGCTGACCTCGAGCAAGGTCGCCGAGGCCCTCGACGTCGACGCGCGAGGACCCGCGGCTCCGCGACCGCTACGGCCGCGGCTCGCTCGAACCACCTCGGCGACGGCGCCCCGCTGTGGAACGACCAGCTGCTGATCGCCCGCCGGCTGGTCGAGGCCGGGGCGCGCTGCGTGACCGTCGCCTACGGCTTCTGGGACACGCACGGCAACAACTTCCACTACCTGAAGCAGCACCTGCCGCTCTTCGACCAGGGCGATCTCGGCCCTGGTCGAGGACATCCACGCGCGCGGCCTCGACAAGGACGTGACGGTCGTCGTCTGGGGCGAGTTCGGCCGGACGCCGAAGATCAACAAGGACGCCGGCCGCGACCACTGGGCGCCGGTCAACGGCGCCCTGCTGGCCGGCGGCGGCATGAAGGTCGGCCAGGTGATCGGCTCGACCGACAAGCTCGGCGGCCTACGCCGCGAGCCACCCGATCCACTACCAGGACGTCCTGGCCACGGTCTACCACAACCTGGGCATCGACCCGCACGCGTTCGTCAGCGACCAGCTCGGGCCGGCCCGTGCCGATCCTGCCCGGGCACGGCGCGGCCGATCGAGCAGCTCACGGCTTGATCGGGATTTCCGCCGACGTCGGCCGCTCGCCGCGCAATAGCTTCGTCCCCTCGCCGACGAGGCGGAGATACCAGTCGCTCGGCAGCCCCTCGTAGCCCACGAAATGGGCCTGCGTAGGCGGGTCGCTCGTCACCTTGAAGATCGCCGTGCCCTCGTCGACCTCGTCGAACATGGCGACGAACGCGGAGTCGACGCCGAGTCGCTTCAATTCGGTGAATTGCTCCCAGAGGAACATCCCGCCTCGCCGCGGGATGATCGTCGAGCCGGCGGGCTTGCGCTGGAGGTTGTCCCAGGAAAAGCCGGGGTAGACGACCGGGAGCCAGAGCCGGCCGTCGCGCTCGAACTCGCGGCGGTCGTCGGCCCAGGTGCGCATGTTGGCGTGCTTCACACCCGCGGCATCTTTCGACGCGTTACCGACGTTCCAGGGGGCGAAGGCGTCGAGCCGGAAGAGGGCCGCGCGGTAGGCCGGGTCGAAGGTCCGTCGCCAGTTCCAGTCGCCGCTGCCGACGACGTAGGCCTGGTACGGGCCCGGGGCGTGGAAGAAGTCGACGAGGCAGTTGGCCAGTTCGGGCGTCATGGCGAGTGATCGCACATTCTTGAAGAAGCCGAAGACCTCGACGACGGGCCGGCCCTTCTCGTGGACGTAGCGCGGGTCGCGCGTGATGCCATCGTCGACCAGTCGCTTCCACTCGCGCGTCAAGGTGTCGAAGATTCGGTCGGCGGGCATGCCGGCGATGTCGAAGGTGACCGCCCACGCCCGGCCCGTCTCACTCGCCGCGCTGCGGACGTGGTCGAGGACGCGGCGATGCGACCTGGCCCGCGGCGAGGACGAATCACCGCGCAGGTCGACGAGGAATTGCTGGAGCCAGACGCCGTCGATCCCGTTTTCCTTCATCCACCGGAAGTGGCGAAGGACGGTGGCGGGATCGTCGGAGCTGAACAGCTCGGCGACGCAGCCGTCCTTATGCGTGAAGCCCGGGGCGACGTGGCGCTCCGAGGTCGCGAGCTCGCTCACGTCGGGCCACATCTCGAACGTCACCGTCTCGGGCGCGATCCGCCGCCCGTCACGGCTCCAGTGGACCCACCCGACGTCCGCCGCGTCGCCGGGGCAGCGGAACCAGCCCTGGTAGCCGCAGAGGACCTTGCCGCGGAGGCTCGCGGTGTCCACGACGTCGGCCGCGGGGGCCGGGGTCGCGAGCAGTATGGCGATAGCCGCGAGTTTGCTCATGTCTTGCCTTCAAGGTAGCGAGATCGCGGCGTTGATCCAGGCCATGAGAACGATGAAGCCCATGACTCCAAGCACGACTCCTAGCACGAAACCGACCACGCCGCCCACCAGGAATCCGGCCGTGATCCACGACCGGAAACCGACCCGAGGGTTCATCGGTTTCTTGCACATGCCCAGAGTCTACACGATTCACTTTGCTTCGCAAAGTGAAATCCGCCACGTTGTTTCTCCCGGGAGGCCGGGGCTCCGGCCGGGCCGGGAATGCGAGTCGGCCCGGGCGGAACGAGCCGTCATCGGCACGCCGGCGTGATGCCCGGCTCGGCCGGAGCCTCGCCCTCCCGGAGACGTGAGGACGACGATCAGACGCCCGTCTCCATCCTCTGCAGCTCGACCATGTCGCGATACCGCCCGCTTCCGGCCATCAATTCGGCGTGGGTGCCGACCTCGACGATTCGCCCCTCTTCCAGCACCAGGATCCGGTCCGCATCCTGGATCGTGCTGAGGCGGTGGGCGATGACGAACGAGGTCCGGCCGCGGAGCAGAGTGGCGAGGCTCTGCTGGATGAGCCGTTCGCTCTCACTGTCGAGGTTGCTCGTGGCCTCGTCCATGACGAAGATCCGCGGGTCGGCGAGCACGGCCCGTGCGATCGCGAGCCGCTGCCGCTGGCCGCCGCTGAGGCGCACCCCGCGCTCGCCGACGAGCGTGTCGTAGCCGTCGGGAAGGGCCTCGATGAACTCGGCGGCGTTGGCGACCCGCGCGGCGTGCACGATCGCCTCGGGCGAGGCCTGCCGGGCCGCGTAGGCGATGTTCTCGGCCACGGTGCCGTCGAAGAGGAAGACGTCCTGCTCGACGATCCCGAGCAGGCGGCGGTAGCTCTCGACCTCGATCGTGCGGAGGTCGATGCCGTCGAGGAAGGCCGTGCCCTCAGTCGGATCATAGAAACGCGCGATCAGGTTCGTGAGCGTCGTCTTGCCTGACCCGCTCCGGCCGACCAGCGCGATCGTCTCGCCGGGCTCGACGTCGAGGTCGACGTCGCTCAGGACGGGCCGGTCGCCGCCGGGGTAGGTGAAGCCGACGCCACTCAGGGTGATCCGGCCCGAGACGTCGGCCTTCCTGATCCGCAGGGAGCCCGGATTCGCGGCCATTTCCAACGGCTCGTTCATGAGGTCGAGAATCCGGTCGAACCCGGCCAGTTGCGACTGGAACGAGGTGACGCTCGACGCCAGCATGGCCAGGGGCTCGAGCAGCATCGCGAGGTACACGAGGAACATCATCAGGTCGCCGAGCGTGAGCGTGCCGCCGAGGACTTGCAGGCCGCCGTAGAGCAGCAGGAGGCCGGACGCGGTCGGGAGGATCAGGTCCCAGGCGACCTCGATGATCCGGTTCCACCACCAGACGTAGAGCTCCTGGCGGCCCATGACATGGTTGTCGCCGACGAAACGGGCCGTCTCCCGGCGCTGGCGGCCGAAGGCGCGGACGACCCGCATGCCGCCGAAGGCCTCGGTGGTCGTGGCATCGATGTCCTGGCGGCGGGTGCGGATGTCGCGATAGAGCGGGCGGATTCCGCGCTCCCAGTAGCGGTTGATGAAGTAGATCAGCGGCAGGCCCGGCGGCCGAGAGGACGAGCAGCCGCCAGTCGACCCACGCGAGCACGGCGAGTCCGCCGAGCGAGCTGGACGATCGCGGACCACGGGTTGTAGAGCATGCTGAAGACGAGCTCGCCGATGCCGCCGGCATCCTCGCGGAGCAGGCTCGCCGCACCGCCGGACTTCAGGCCGTAGACGCGATGCAGCGGCAGCCGCGCGGCGTGGGCGAAGGCGCGGCGGCGCATCTCCATCTGGACGCGCTTCGTGGTCCGCGTGGCGATCCAGCGGCTACAGAGCGAGACGAACACGCGGACGAGCGACACGACCAGGACGATCGCCACCAGAACGAACAGGCGCGATCGCGGCGACATCGTTGCGAAGGTCGGCGGCGCGGAGGGCGGCAGCGGTTTGCTGGTCAGGACATAGTCGATGACGAACTTCGTCGAGGCCGGCGGGACCATCTTCAGGAGCGTCGCGACCGAGAGCAGCGCGAGCGCCGCGACGATCGCGCGGCGGTGGCCGTGGAGGACGCGCCAGAGCTCGCCGAGGAGACGGAGCAGCGAGCGGTCCAGGCCCTCGGAGCCGGGAGGCTTCGATTTTCGCGGGTCGGGGGCGTTGCGCTTGTTGTGGCGGTCGTGCTTGTACTTTTCGAACCGGACGCGGCTGTTCGAGCGGTGCGAGGTGAGCACTGGGGGACGATCCTCGGGTTGCGTCCGGTCCCGGACGCGCGGGGCCGCGTCGTCCTCGGTTCCATTGTAGGGCCGACGTCCAACTTGGGGAGGGCGAGGACTGCTTGTGGAGTTCACTCTTTCGACGAGCGCACGAGGCACATGATCGTGCGAACACGCTCGACCTCGACAGGTGCCGGTCGCGAGCCAAAGGCATGCGGCTGAGGTGCGGGGCCGGTCACGCCCGAGCCGACGTGGATCTCCTCGATGCCGGTCGCATCGAGCAGTCCGGGCAGGTCGCCCGCCGAGATCGAGCCGCCCGCCAACACCGCGATCCGGCCCGCGGTCTGTTGAAAGAGGTACCGCAGGGCCGCGAGGTTCTCGCGCACCGGCCCCGGACCTCCCGCCGTCAGGACGCGATCGATGCCGAGCCGGATCAGTTTTTCCAGGCCATCGCGCGGGTCGGTGGCGAGGTCGAAGGCCTTGTGGAAAGTGACCGAGAGCGGCCGTGCGCGGTCGGCTAGGCGGGCCGTCGTCTCCAGATCGATGGCCCCATCCCGCCCGAGCGCGCCAGCGACGACGCCCGCGGCGTCGAGGTCGCGGGCGACGGCGATGTCGTCGAGCATCATGGCGATTTCGTCGGCGTCATAGACGAAGTCGCCGCCGCGGGGCCGGATTAGGACATGGACCGGGATCTCGACCAAGTGGACCACGTGCCGGATCTGGCCGTAGCTCGGCGTGATCCCACCCGAGGCGGGGTCGGAGCAGAGCTCGACGCGATCGGCACCGCCGGCAGCGGCAGCCCGGGCGCCGGGAGTGTCCGTCACGCAAACCTCGACGAGTCGGGCCATTCGCGGCTCACCAGGTAGAAGAGATTGCGGATTCAGAATCCATGTTACAGAGTGCACGATGCGGAGTGAGGTGTGAAGAACGGGGCGGAGAATGTAAAGGTCGCCTTGAGGGGTGTGGATCGAACGGATACCCTTGGGTCGAACGAGAACGACGAAGCCCCGTCCGCGAGGGTCCGCGATGCGACGACTGGTCCCGATGCTCGGCCTCCTCCTCTGCCTCGGCGCGGCCCGCGCGGGGGAGACGCCCCACTTCAAGCGAACGGAAGACGTCGTTTACGGCCGCAAGCACGGCATGGCGCTGACGCTCGACGTCTTCACGCCGAAGGAGAAGTCGAACGGGATCGGCTTGATCTTCGTCATCAGCGGCGGATGGTTCTCGAACCACGACGCGATCCCGGTGCCGCTGATCGAACCGCTCGTGAAGCGCGGTTATACGGTGTTCGCCGTCTGCCACGGCAGCCAGCCGCGGTTCACGATCCCGGAGATCATCGATGACATCAACCGATCGGTCCGTTTCGTCCGGCACGAGGCGAAGACCTACCACATAGACCCGGACCGGATCGGCATCCTTGGGGCCTCTGCGGGCGGGCACCTCTCGCTGATGCAGGGGACCAACGGCGACGGCGGCAAGCTGATCGCGGCCGACTCGATCTCGCGGACCTCGAGCCGCGTGCAGGCCGTCGTCGCCTTCTTCCCGCCGACCGACTTCCTCAACTACGGCAAGCCGGGCGAGCAGGCGCTCGGCACGGGCAAGCTCGCGGGCTACCGGGCCCCGTTCGACTTCCACGACTTCGACATCAAGCAGCACCTCTACACCCGCGTCACCGACCCGGCGCGGATCGAGGAGATCGGCCGGAGCATCTCGCCGATCAACCACGTCTCGAGCGACGACCCGCCGACGCTGCTGATCCACGGCGACGCCGACCCGCTCGTGCCGCACCAGCAGTCGGAGATCATGGTCGCGAAGCTCAAGGCGTCCGGCAACGAGGCGAAGCTCATCACCAAGCCCGGGGCGCAGCACGGGTGGCTGAGGATCGAGAAGGACTTCGAGACGGAAGTCGCTGACTGGTTCGATGCGCACCTGAAGAAGTAGGGTCGTTCTCCGCTTGCCAGGATCTCCCGCTCAAGGCATCCTGCCGCGTCGGTCGATAAGCGACAAGGGATTGTCGCGCGCCGCCCGCGTGCCCTCAGGGATGAGAGGATCGACCCGAGATGGCCCTCCGCGCCGACCGGCCCCACTTCGACGACCGCGCGCTCGACGCCAAGATCCGCGACCTCCGGGGCGTCGACAACGTCACGAATCTGGTCCATCTCGCCGTCGAGTATCGTCGGAATCGCCGCCACGATCGGCGGGGCCGTCTGCTTCGGCGAATACCGCGAGAGCTGGGGCCTGGCCTGGGGGTGGAACGTACCGGTCTTCGCGCTGGCCATCGCGCTGGTCGGCGGGTTCCAGCACCGGCTGGCGGGGCTCGGGCACGAGGCGTCGCACTACACGTTCCTGCGCGACAAGCGGATGAACGACCTCGTCGCCGACGTCTTCTGCATGTTCCCGCTCCTGACGAACCTGCACTTCTACCGCCTGTTCCACCTGGCGCACCACCAGTACACGAACGACTGGGGCCGCGACCCCGACCTCGTGAACATGGGCCGCTCGAAGGGCGTTGGCGACTTCCCCATGCCCCGGAAGCGGGTGGTGATCCGGCTGCACCTGCGGGCGCTCACGGTACCGCTGGCGTTCCTCAGATATCAGTGCGATTACATTTATGTGAACGTTTTCGGTAAGGGCGGAAACGTTTACATGGGCCGCGTCGAGGGCGGCGACGGCGCGGGGGCGTGGCCGCGGCCCGGGACAATGCTCGGGCTCTGCTATGCCTTCGCGTTCAATGCGCTGTGCTGGCGGATCACGTCGTCGGGCCGCGGCGGGCTGCTCGTGCCGGCGGGATTGCTCGGCATCGGCCTGGTCGCGGTCGTTGCGCGGCTCCTGCCGGAGCGGGCGATCTTCCGCTCGCCGTTCCGCCAGGCCTATTCGCCGAGGGCGGGTGGGATCATGCGGCTGGCCTACCTGACGGCCGCGATGGTCGCGCTCGCCTACCTGCGGCATGCCACCCACGGGCGGTCGGCGGTCTACGCGGCCTTGCTCTGGTTCGTGCCCATGACGACGACCTTCATGATATATATGCTCCTGCGCGACGTCTATCAGCATGCGAACGCCGACGACGGCCGGCTCACGAACTCGCGGATCTTCTTCGCCGACCCGTTCACGCGGTGGGCCGTGTTCGTCTACGGGCAGGACGTCCACGTGACGCACCACCTGTTCCCGGCAGTCCCGCACTATCACCTCCCCGCGCTGCACCGGCTGCTCCGGGCCGAGCACGGCGAATATGCCGCGAAGGTCGTCGAGTGCCACGGCACCTTCTCCAACGCCCGGGGCGAGCCGACGATCCTCGACGTGCTTAGCGGCCCCCAAACGCCCAGGTGGCCGGGCATGCGGCACCGCGACTGAGGCGCGGCTCACTGTGTGTGCCGAAAAGGTTGGCCATTGAGGGCCATGCGCGCGTTAGACTTGCGCGGCACGCCTCGTGGCGGGCGTGAACGTATTGGCATTCCCTTTGCAATTATCCAGTCCGCCCTGCCCGCGCGAGGCAACGTGGAGCGGGGCTTCTCCGATTCTTTCCAGCACGGTCGCTCCTGCGACTCGCCGCCGAGCGAGTGGGAGGCGCACCGTCGACATAAAGGCCACCAGGAACACAGCATGAATCTCGGCGACTTCACCACGAACGAGCACCCGAGCCTCGGAATCGAGTTGGAACTGGCCCTCGTCGACGCCCGCCACATGGGACTTCGCAGCGCGATCGACGACGTGCTCACCACGCTTCCCGTCGCAGCGGCTGAGCGTGCAAAAGGCGAATTCCTAAGGTGTTACGTCGAGCTCGACACCCACGTCTGCCGCGACGTCGCCGAGGCCGGCCGCGACTTGGAGCGGACGCTCGGGGCGGTCGAGGCGGCGGCCGATCGGATTGGCGTCGCGCTCTGGTGGGGCGGTACGCATCCGTTCTCCCGCTGGCGCGACCAGGAGATCACGCCCGACCCGCGCTACCTCGAGCTCGCCGAGGAGTACCAAGAGGTCGTCCGTCGGCCGGTGACGTTCGGACTGCATGTCCACGTGGGCGTGGCGTCGGGCGACGCGGCGATCGCGGCCATGAACCGGCTGGCCGAGCACCTGCCGATCCTGCTGGCGCTCTCGGCCAACAGCCCGTTCTGGCAGGGTCGGGCGACGGGCATGCACTCGCACCGGATCGACCTGCTCGAGGGCATCCCGACGGGCGGCTTGCCCCCTGCGCTTCGAGGCTGGGGCGAATACGTCGAGATCGTCGAATCGTTCACGCGGTCGGAGTTCATCAGGAGCCCGAAGGAACTCTGGTGGGACGTCCGCCCGAACCCGCGGTACGGCACGGTCGAGGTGCGGATCTGCGACACGCCGGCCGACCTCGACTCGGTGCTGGCACTGACGGCGTTGACACAATGCCTGGTGGCCGAGCCCGGCTCGTCGCGGGCCGCGTGCGCAGGCGCCATGCGAGGCCCGGGGGCTGGCCATTCGCCAGAACCGCTGGCTCGCGCGGCGGTACGGGCTCGGCGCGCGACTTGCGGATATGGAGGAGGGGACGCCAATCCCGGTTCGCGACCTGGCGAGGCGCCTCGTCGACCGGCTTATGCCGACGGCCGATTCGCTCGGCTGCGCGGCGGAGCTTGCAGGGGTCGTCGAGCTAGTCGACCGGCCGAGCGGGGCGGAGCGACAGCTAGGCGTCCTAGCCGAGACGGGCGACCTCGTCGAGGTCGTCCGCCGCGGCGTCGCGGCGGCCCGGGTCCCCGAGTCGGTGCTCGCGGGCGGGGTGTTCGATGCGATGCCCCTCATCGGCCCGCCCACGCTGGGGCTCGCCCCGCTGCAACCATGAGGCTCGAGCGAGAAACACCGAGGAGCCCAAGCCATGCCTTACGACCCCATGGCCGACACCGACGAATATCCCACGCACCCCACCAAGGCCCCGGACGAAGTCAACGAGCGGCAGGTGCGCCACGCTAACCACAAGCAGGCGGGCACGCGGTCGCGCGACGACAAGCTCGTTGAGATCGGCCGCGGCATGCAGACCCCCGGCCGACAGGGACCGCGGGGCTGACGCACAATCAGGCCAGCGGCCCGACGAGAGTCCGGACCGGGCCCTCGGCGCCGGAGAAGAGTGCGGGACCGAGACGCCGGCCGATGGGAGCGAGTACGAACTCGTCAGGCCCGGGCCGGTCTACACCGTCTAATCTCAGCGTTCGAGCCGGAGGCCGGCCGGCGTCATCCCGCTGCCCAGGCGCGCGAGCATCTGCACGGCCTTCTGAGACGATTGATCCCGGAAGACCGGTCCATTGGACCGCGACTCGCCCGACCACGATTCATCGCGGGCTCCGTCGCTTCGGGATGACGAGACGCGTGGCGACGTCGCCGCCCGACTTGGTCAAGCCGACGCCGGTAGTAAACCTCTCGCACGAATCGGGCGGGAGACGCGTCAGAAGAGGGACTCGACCGTGCAGCCCGATGCGTCGATCCGCACGAGCGACCCCGGCGGGACGGGCTGCCAGCCCGCGTCGTCGTCAAGAGGCTCGGAGGCGACGAGGACGCCGTCGGGCCAGCGGCGGCCATGCTCGAGGCGATAGAGCGTGTGGGGCTCGGTGCCGTGCGCGAAGCGGGTGGCGAGCCACTCGGTCGGGCCGGCGAGCATCATGTTCTCGCGGAATGTCCCCTTGTGGCGGCGGACGATCTCCAGCGCCTTCCCGATCGCCCCGCGCAAGGCCGCGATCGCGTCGCCCGCGTGCTTGCCGCGGTAGAGGGTCGACCAGAGCGCGGCCAGGAGCTCGGATTCAGTCGAGCCGCGGACCGCGTCCTCTGCGGGCTGGTCGAGTTCGTCTCGGAGCGGGCGGATGAACGGCCCGGGCCAGGGCTCGATGCCGCCGTTCTCAGTCATTGCGTGGCCGTCGAACGCGTAGATCGGCGTGTTGACGTCCGTCACCTCGAGGTTCGGCAGGGTCAGCCGCGCGTTAGCGATGAGCGAGCTCGCGAAGATCGCGGGGCCCATGTGCTTTGCGTTCTCATCATTCCATAGCGGCCGCGTCGTCCGGAACACGCCGAGCGGGGCGGCGGGATCGTGCGACGGGAACCAGGCGACGCCCCAGCCGTCGCCGCAGTGAGTGGCGCCCGGCAGCTCGCGCGGGTCGTAGCTCTGGTGGATCAGGCCGTGGGGCGGTTCGGCGAGGATAGACGCGAGCGCGATCGGCTGGCCGAAGTATCCGGCGATGCGGCACACGGGCGTGCTCCGGCGGGCGTGATTGGAAGCGACGGACGCCCCACAGGCCAGAGCAAATCGAAGGCCGCGCGGCCGAGTCTATTCGTAAGCCTTCACCGAAAAGTCATCAAAATACGTCCGGGCGTCGGACTTGGTCCACAGGCCGTACATACCGGGCCGCGCGAAGGTCGAGTCGACGGCATCGAGATACTTCTTGCCGTCGAGGTAGCATGCGATCTTGTCGTCGAACATGGTGACCCGGAGCGTGTGCCACCTGCCGTCGCCGGGGACGTCGGCGGTGGCGAACTGGGTGCGCTTGCCATCCTGGACCTTGTAGACCCGGAAGTTGTTCTCGAGCGGGTTGTAGCGGGCGATGTAGTAGTTCTTGAGGTCTCGCGCCCGCCAGACGATCCCACCGCCGCGGTCGAGCTCGCCGGCGACGGCGCGGAGCCGAACGCTCGCGTCAATGTTGCGCACCGTCGAGTCCCGCAGCGCGACGTTGAATGCGGCGTCGGGGCTCTTCGCGAGCTGGGCGAAGACCTTGTTGCCGCCGTCATCCACGATCTCCCAGCGCCCGGCCGTCTCCACGTAGCCCTCAGCGAGCTTGCCTGGCCGCTCCTTCTCGAAATCCGCCGGGCCGTCGAAGCCCGCGGGCGAGCCGCTAATGATCTGGGTCCCGAGCAATATGAGGAGGGCGGCTGCCGGGTTCATCGTCGGTCCTTGAGGGGGCAGTTTCAGAGAGCGGCCGAAGGCAGGAAGGAACACAGCACCGATGCCGTGCAGACCTTTCTGAATTCCCGCCGACGCCAGCCGCGGGCTTACGAAGAAAACTCTGCACCGAGAAACGCCGCGACCCTGTCCCAGAGCTTGGCCGCGGCTTCGAAGTCGACGGACATTGCGTGGATCGTCTGCGGCGTCTCGACGCGGCTCGGGGCCAGTGTCGATTTCAGGAGCGGGACTTGCGCGCTCGGTCCGGCGGCGAGCGCGGCCTCGACGTCCGTGGTCAGGAGGTAAGACGCCAGCGCCTCGGCGTCCTTCGGGTCGGGCGCGCCCTTGAGCACGGCGAGCGTGTTCGGGATGAAGAGCGTGCCCATGCCGTCGGGCGTGCAGTCGGGGTAGACGATCACGACGGGACTGCCCGCCTCGAGCTCCCCGATCGCGTCGTCAGTGTCCGTCACACCAACGGCGATCTTGCCGGCGCCGACGTCCCGGGCGACCTGCTTGTTGCCCGAGAGGATGGCGATCTCGTTCGCCTTCAGCGCGCGGAAGTAGGCCGTCGCCTTCTCGTCGCCCCAGGCCGAGAACAGGCAGGCGGCGTGCGTGGCCGTCGTGCCGAAGAGCGGCTTCGCCATGCCGATCCGACCCTTCCACTTCGGCTCGACGAGCTCGGCCATCGTCCTCGGCCGCTCGGCGTCGGGCACGAGACGCTTGTTGACGATAAGCACCCGCGCCCGCGCCGCGAAGCCGTACCACGTGCCGTCCGCCGACCGGAACGATTCGGGCAAGTCTGCCGCCTGGGCAGGATGGAACGGCGCGAGCAGGCCCTTCTCCCTGAGCCGGAGCGTGTTAAGGATCTCGTTGTTCCAGAACAGGTCGCAGCGCGGCCGGCTGGCCTCCGCCATGAGCTGGTTCGTGAGGCCGACCGACTTAGTGCTCTCGACGTCGTACTTAGCCGAGACCTCGACGTTCGACTTCGCCTCGAAGCCGGTGAGGATGGGCTCGGCGAACTCGCGGTCGAGCGCGCAATACACGACGACCTTGCCGTTGGCCTTCGCCTCCCCGGAAGCGGAACGGCCCTCACGTCCCCCGCAACCGGCAAGAATTGGGGCCGCGAGGACGATGAGCGACCAGCGATGACGAGCCATGCGCGCCTCCGAGAAGGGATGTACGTCGATCCTAACCCGGCGGACCGCGTCGTCTCAATCGGTCTCCGAAGCTCCTCGGCGACGCGGTCCTTGCGCCGACGTTCAAAACGCGTCGCTAACGGCGTCCAGTCGAATAGATCGGCGGGGTCCAGATTTCCGCGAGAACAGGTCCGACCAACAAGATCGGCAAGGCCCTCAAGTTGGATAAGTTGAGGCGTCGATCAAACAGGCTAGTCGAGACCGGCGGTGGCCGGAGGAACGCCTCGACGGACACGCGCGGGAGGAGGTGGTCGTGCGTCGCATGACAGGGTTGCTCCTCGCGACCGGACTGGTCGCGTGGGCGATGATCGACGGCCGCGAGGCGGTCGCCCAGGCGCCGAGGCCTGACACGCCGGCGTCTCCCGCACTGCCGGGGAGGCGGCCGACCACGCCGGGGCGCGAGGCGGACCCCATGCGGCCCGTCCGCCGGCGCGACGACAATGATGTCCCGCCGCCAGTGCCGATCACGCCGTCGATCCTCGATCCGAACGTCCGGCCGATTGACCTGAACACGGCGCTGACGCTCGCCAACGTCCAGAACCCCGAGCTGAACCTGGCGCGGCAGCTGGTGCTCGAGGCCTCGGCGCTGCGGATGCTCGCGGCGGCTCAGATCATCCCGACGCTCAACCTCGGCGTGAACTACGACGGCCATCAGGGCAACCTGCAGCAGTCGAACGGCAACATCCTCAGCGTGAACCGCAGCGCCGTCTATGTCGGCGCAGGAGCCAACGCGATCGCGGCGGGGACGGTGAACATCCCCGGGCTCGTCCTGTCGGGCAACATCGCGCAGGGAGTCTACGGCTTCTTGGCGGCCCGGCAGATCGTGCGACAGCGGGCCTTCGCATCGCTGGCCGTGAGGAACCAGACATTCCTTCGCGTGGCGCTGTACTATTCCGAGCTAATCCGCGCCGAGGGCGGGCTGGCCATCGCGCGGCAGAACCGCGACGAGGTCCGCGAGGTAGCCCGGCTGACGGCCGACTACGCCGCGACGGGCGAGGGCCGCAAGGCCGACGCCGATCGGGCGGCCACCCAGCTCGCGCGGCGCGAGGCGCTGGTGCAACAGGCCGAGGGGCTGTTGCTCGTCGCTTCGGCGAACCTCTGCCGGGAGTTGAATCTCGACCCCACCCTGCGGCTGCATCCCACCGACGCGTACATCGTCCCCCTACCGATCGTGCCCGACCCGATCCCGCTGCCCGAGCTGATCGCGCTGGGGCTGCTGAACCGGCCCGAACTGGCGGAGCGCCGCGCGGCAATCCGGGCCGCGCTGATGCAATTCGAGGGCTCCAAGGTCCTGCCGTTCTCGCCGACGATCCTGATCGGCTTAAGCGCCGGCGGCTTCGGAGGCGGCAGCAATCTGGTGCAGCCGGTCTTCGGCGGATTCGGCGGCCGGGCCGACCTCGACGCGTATAGCTACTGGACGCTCCAAAACCTCGGCGTCGGCAACGTCGCCATGATCCGCACGGCCAAGGCCGAGTTCCTCGCCCAGCGCTACCGCGAGATCGCGATGCTCAACATCGTCCGCTCGGAGGTCGCGATGGCCTACGCGCGGACACACGCCCGGTACGCCCAGATCGGCACGTACGAGGCGGCCGTCCGCTCTGGCCTCGACGGGTTCCAGGAGGACTTCATGCGGATACGCGAGCGCGGCGAGCACACGGCGCTGCCGATCGAGCTGCTGAATAACTTCGACCTGCTCGCCGAGTCGCGGGCTTCGTACCTGAACGCGATCGTCGACTACAATCGCTCGCAGTTCGAGCTGTTCGTCGCGCTGGGTCAGCCGCCCGCGGCCGCGCTGGCGCACCAGCGCCGGTCGATGGCGTGGCGCCGTCGAGCGTCGTCGGCGCCACCGCGGGCGGACCTCGCGTGACCGTGCCGGCCAACACATTCCCGGACATCCCGCCCCCCGCGGCGCCGCCTCCGGCCGCCGCGCCGGCGGTCCGCTAGCCTGTGGCGTCTGAGCCCGCGGTCATGCTGGCCGACGTTCCGGAACGAGGAGAGGAACCGGAGATGCGACGCACTCGCACGACGGAAGGACCACCGCGTGCAGCCCGACGCTGGCCGATCGCCGCGGCGCTGGCCCTGATGCTCGCGAGCTTCTCGGGATGCGCGGTCCGCCAGGGCGTGCTCGTCCCGACTCGCGAGGGCGCGGGGCCGGCGCGCGACCTGCTCGATGTCTCGGATGTCGTCCAGGCTCGCGACGCCGCTTCGAAGCAGGCCGCAGTGCACGGGCCCTCGGTAGACCGCGCGGTGGCGCGGACCGCGAGCCCGGAGCCGAGGCAATTGCCGGCTCCGACGCCCGCGCCCGGCCTGCCGCCGCCCGAATACACGCCGGGCCAGATCCCTGGTTCCACGGGGCGCATGGCGGCGCCAGCACCCGGCGCGGGCCGGCTCCACGGTTTGAGCACCGGAACGATGCCCGGCGCTGTCGCCGGTGGCTCCCCTGCCCGCTCCCACGCGCCCCGGCCAGTCGACGTCCGCTCCGTCCACCCCCGCGGCGCCCGGCCCGGCCGTCGCGCCGCCGGAAGTGCCCTACGTGACGACCCCCGCGCCCTCGAGCATGGCGTCGTTCCCGATGCAGCCGCCCTCGGCACTCGCGGGCGCGACTCCACCGTCGATCCCCGTTTTCAGCCGGCCCTACCCGATCGACCTCCCGACCGCTCTGCGGCTGGCCGACGACCAGAACCCGGAGATCGCCGAGGCGAGGATCGCGATCATGGCCGCGTCGGCGCAGCAGCTCGCGGCGTACAGCATCCTCATGCCGTCGCTCAACGCCGGCTCGAGCTATCACGGCCACGCCGGCAACCTCCAGCGATCGACCGGGCAGATCCTCAACGTGTCGCAGCAGGACGTCGTCGTCGGCGCGGGCGTGCGGACGATCTCGGCCGAGTCGATCTCGATCCCCGGCGTGAACCTCTTCGGGGCGCTGACCGACGCGATCTACAACCCGCTCGCCGCCCATCAGACGCTCATCGGCACGCAGTTCAACGCCGCGGCGACCGCGAACAGCGTGCTGCTCGAGGTGTCGCGGCTCTACCTCGAATTGCTAGGCGCCCAGGCCGAGCTGCAGCTGTGGCGGCAGTCGGCGAGCGAGGCGGACGACGTTGCGAAGATCGTCATCGACTACTACCTCGAGGGCCAGGGCCGCAAGGCCGACGCCGACCGCGCCGACACCGAGCGGCGGCGATTCCAGGCCGAGATCATCGAGGCCGAGGAGGACGTCGTGCTCGCCTCGGCACGGCTGTCGGCCCGGCTCAACCTTGACGCCGCGATCCGCCTGGAGATACCCGTCTGGCAGCTTGAGCCGCTCAGCCTGATCAACGCCGACGCGCCGACGGAGGAGCTGGTCCGCACGGCGATCCAGCGGCACCCGATCATCGCCGCGCGGGCGCCGACGTGGGCTCGGCCGAGTTCCGGCTCAAGCGCGAGCGCTCCCGGCCGTGGCTGCCGACCCTCTGGATCGCCTTCAGCGGCGACGGCTTCGGCGGCGGCAGCAACATCGTGCCTCCGACCGTGGGCCATTTCGGCGGCCGGACCGACTTCGACGCGCGCGTCTTCTGGACGGTGCTCAACGGCGGCCTCGGCAACGCCGCACTCCAGAAGCAGCAGCGCGCCGAGGTTAACGAGGCCATCGCCGCGCGGGTCCGCGCGATCAACCGCGTGCGAGATGAGGTCGCCTCCGCCCGCGCCGAGGCGCTCGCTCAGCGACAGATGGTGGAGACGGCCCGCGTCCAGGTGAACTCCGCCGAGGACGGTTACCGTGAGGACCGCATCCACCTCCGCCTGAGCCTGGGCCGGCCGATCGAGACGGTGAACAGCCTGCTCCTGCTCGCGCGGGTGCGCATCGACCTGATCCGAGCGATCGTCCGAGCGAACCAAGCGCAGTTCGCGCTGTGGGTCGCGCTGGGCTCGCCGCCGCCGCTTGGCCCGGACGCCGATCCGAATCAGGGCTCGGCAGGTCCGCCGCCGGTGCCGGTGCGGCTGAACTCGCCGATCACGTCGGGACCGATTCCGCTCATTCCCGTGCCGACACCACCACCGCCCGTTCTCATGAAGTAGAGCGGTGGAACGAAGGGATAAAGTCCGCCTCAGGCAATGGCGCGACGACGTTGCGACGCGTTGCGGGTCAGGAGGAACAAGCCCGCTACGGCGCCGAAGGCGGCCATGACCAGAGTGGCCGGCTCGGGGGTGACAAGCGTGGTATTGGACCCGACCTCCTTGGACGTGGTGCCCTTCTTGATGTTGTACACGCTGTCGTGGTACGTGATCTCGATCGCGGAGGTGAAATCGAAGGCGTCGAACGAAATATCGCCGATCGTCAGCGCGTCGAAAAGGCCGGTGCCATCACCGAGGGTGCCATCAAAAGTTGAGCCCGTGTAAACAAATTTAAGTTGATCTGACTTACCGAGAGAACTTGCAGTGACCTTGAAATCGCTGAGGGGACCGATATCAAGATCGTTCAACGTGAGCTTGCCGAAACCCGGGAGAGGCGTCCCGCTAACCGTGAAATAGTCGCCCTTTGTGAAGTATTCCAGTGTGGTCGACGTATCTTTCGGGTTGAAGGCGATGCCGGGAAGGCTATAGATCCAGGGGTCGGGCGACGGCATCACCGTCACGACCGGTGCGCTAACGCCGAGCGCGAGTCCACCCATGGCCTCCGTCGATGACTCGAGGGTTATGACGCAGGCGACGATTAGGCCAAGTATCTCTGTCCGCGCCGCGTACGACTTCATTATCGTGACTCCTCTGGTCTGCGACGACCGAGATGGGCGGCTCGACGACTCGGCGATCCCTTTCCGGGGGTGGTCTCATCGAATATGGGTGACATTAGCCAGTAGCCGCCCGTCAGGCCAGCGAATTCTGAAAAGTCTGGCGTGATGTTGATTCTTGGCAACGCGTAAGTGGCGTCTGTAGTGTGTCAGCCCAAGTGGCACAAAGCCTTGGTTAGAGATCAGCCTCCTCCAGAGGTACGATGATGACGACCCGGAGGACCAGCGATGGGCACGAACGAGAAGCGACGGACGTGGAGCGCGGCCGAGAAGCTCCGGATCGTCCTGGCCGGCATGGAGCCCGACGTCGAGGTCGCCGACCTCTGCCGCCGCGAGGGGCTCAACCCCGTCCAGTTCTACGCCTGGAAGAAGCAACTCCTCGGCTCGGCCAGCCGCGTGTTCGAGGACAAGAGGGGCCGCCCCGACGCCCGCGAGCAGAGGCGCGAGGCCGAAGTCCAGCGGCTCAAGAACGTGATCGCCGAGATCACCGCCGAGAATCTCGATCTAAAAAAACTAGGGTGGCAGAACCGGCTTGATTAACGCGTCTTCAAGACTTCTCAGGTAAACCTGCGGGTTGTGTCGGAATCGTCTCCCGAGCGTCCGCCCGCGCTGTCGAGTCTCCAACTCGCCACGTAGCGACCTGCCAGGCTGGCTCAAAGTAACTGCGGTTGATGCTCCACTCCCCGAGGTCGGCAGGCGCGAGGTCGGCCGCCTCGACGTGGCGCAGCCGGGTCGCCGCCGAGGCCACCAGCCGCACCGAGCCCCGGACCACCGTCCCGGCGCAGGCCGCCTTCCGCCCGCTGGCCCGCCGCTCGTGGTAGCGGTGTGAGCCGAAGAACTGCTCGAGGTCGTTATTGGTCCGCGGCAGATCGGCCGTGTCGTAGCAGGCGAACAGCCCCGGCCAGTAGCTCCGCGTCACCTTGACGAAGTGGCCGACCGCCGGGGCGAGCCGGCCGGCCGACCCGGCGTGGCGGCCCATCGCCCCGACCAGGCCCCGGAGCCGACGCCGGACGGCGGCACCGCTCCCGCCCGGGTCGTTCGCCAGGATCTCCGCCGCGCGGCGGACCCAGCCGAAGGCCCGCCGCACGTCCGGCCAGTCCGCCTCGGTCGCCGAGAGCCCCTTCGCCAGCAGCGCCCGCAGCCGCTTCAGCGGCGCCGGGAGCCCCCCTTGGCCTCCACCCGGTCGAGGCTCGCGGCGACCGCCCGCAGCCTCCCCTCCAGCTTCAGGCCCGAGGCCTCCAGCGGCGGCCGGCCGTCGTCGGTCAGCGCCGAGCGCACCGCCGCGCAGTAGCCCCGCGCCGCGGCCGCACAGGCGTCGTCGCGGCCTTCCAGCGACCGCTCGATCGGCCGGACGCCGCGGACCTGCGCCTTCGAGCGCCACCTTGGCGTGGCGGTCGGCCTCGTAGATCGGCCGGGCCGCCTCGCGCAGGTAGTGGAACTGGCACCGCTGGTGCGGCACACCCGGGAAGGCCTCGGCGATCGCCTGGACCAGCGACCGCTGGCCGTCGGAGACTACGCCGGCGACCGGCACCCGCAGGGCGTCGCGGACCCGGCCGAGGAGCCCGGCAATATCGCGCCTCGTCCCGGACAGGAGGCTCTTGGCCAGGAGGACCTCGCCCGAGAGCACGTCGCGGACGACCCAGAGGACCTCGTGGCCGACGTCGGGCTGGAGGCCGTCGATCGCCAGGATCACCCGCCCGGCCGGCGCCGTCAGGCGGCGGATGCGGGCGGCGTCGGTCAGGGACAAGGCGAGTAGCTCGTCGTAGCGGTCCAGGAGGTTACCGACGCTGCGGACGCAGATGGCGACGCCGCGGCGGGCGAGCTCGGCGTGGATCTCCGGGACGCTGCGATGCTCGGCGTGGCGGAGCGTGCCGACCGCCGCGATGACGTCGAGGCCGAACTCGTGCTGCGGCAGGGCGAAGCGGCCCTCCTGCTCGGACCGCAGCGGGGCCCGATACCTCGGGCAGACAGCGTCGCGGCATCGCCGCACCTGGACGGCCAGGCGGATCGGCCCGTCGAGGGTGATCACGACCCGGTGGCTCTTGTAGGCGGCCCAGAGCGGCCCGCCGCACATCGGGCAGGCGCGGGTGTCGGCCGTCAGCTCGATCTCGCGATCCGGCTTCGGCCGGCCGGTGAGTCGGGGCATCCTTGCACCTCCCGGGGCGTTTCGAGTCCCCAGGAGTATCCAATACCTGTCCACCGATCAAGCCGGCTCTGCCACGCTAGAAAAAAAGGGCTCTCGGGTTAGAGGACCACGGCCGGCTGCCGCCCGAGCTCCAGCGGCGCGTCCGCGAGGAGGTCGAGCAGACCAGACGTCGCAGCGGCTGGCCGGCCAGGAAGACGCTGGCGGCCCTGGGCGTCGCGGCGCGGAGCTACTATCGCTGGCTCAAGGCCGGGGCCTGGGCCGAGGGGGGACCCGCCGAGCCGTCGCCGCCGGTGTCGCCGTACGAGGCGCTGTCCGAGGAGAAGCAGGCCGTGCTCGCCTTCGCCCGCAAGCGCCCCGAGCTGCGGCATCGGGAACTGGCCTGGAGGATGGTCGACGAGGACGTGGCGCATCTCAGCCCTTCGACGGTCTACCGCATCCTGAAAGCGGCGGACCTGGTCTGTCCGTGGCGGCGGCGTACCAGGCGGAAGAAGGCCCAGGAGGAGAAGGCGTCCCGGCCCGATCAGCGGTGGAGCACCGACCTGATGCACGTCCAGGTCGGGGGTCGGATCTACTACGTCGTGGCCTTCCTGGACGAGTACTCGCGGTTCATCGTCCACCACGAGCTGCTCCCGGGGATGGACGGGCTGACGGTGAGCCGGGCGGCGCAGAAGGCGATCGAGACGTTGCCCAAGGGGCCTGACAGCAAGCCGGCGGTGACGCCCTTGATCCGCTCGGACAACGGGAGCTGTTACATCGCGAAGGAGTTCCGCGCGGTGCTCCGGGAGAACGGCCTGGGGCATCATCGGATCCGGCCGCATTGCCCTGAGGAGAACGGGCTGATCGAGCGTGCCAACCGGACGCTCCGCGAGGCGTTGGACGGGGAGGAGCTGACCGACTTGTTGACGGCCGGTCGCGTGCTGGCCCGGCTGGTGCGCCGCTACAACGAGGAGCGGCTGCACAGCGCGTTGGGCTACCTGCCGCCGTGGGAGTTCTACCGGGGCGAGCCGTCGCGGCGGATCGAGGAGCGGCGGATCAAGCTGTCCCAGGCCAGGCATCGCCGCCGAGAGCGGAACCTGCAACTGCGTCAGGGGACCTTGCCACTGGAAGGGGGGAGGCTGTTACTTCCGACCGAGGCCGGTTTGTGCCACTACGGTTGAAACGCTACACGTCCCGTCCTGCCGATCCGCTGTTTCCCGCGCGATGGCGCTTGTGGCGCTAGTCCTCGCGCGCGATGCCAGGCGGTTTGCGGTCGGGTCGCCTTCGAGACATACTAGGGCATCCATTGGGCCAGCTTTCTCCGACGCTCCCGCTCGGGTCGTCTGGCCGAGTGTCGACACGCGAGAGAAGGCTCTTCGTCTTCCTTCGATAGCAGGGTTTCTGGCCTCGGACGGTCGCGGTTGGAGATCATGATCCGTCAGTCGGCGACGGTCTCATGCTCGGACGTGCTGCACAAGCCGGTCGACGTGTTTTTTTGTTCGAAAAGAGTTTCATTGGTCGCCATGAATGATCATGTTGGCCAATACTGGCGAGCTGCGAGCTTAATCTGTCGATGCGGGCCGTGTGGCCGGGTCGAATGAATCCGGCTTGCGGACGAGGTCGATCCCCGGCGACTGCGGCGGGACCATCCGTCCCCGCGGATGGCCCTGAGGGCCGGGAACGACCGTGCCAGTGTACGTGTGGACCGAGCCGAACGGGCGGATCGGCCACCACGACGCATTGGCGCATCCGAGCACCGTCAGGGGCATCAGGCCGAGCCAAAGACTCGCGAGCTTGCCGGTTCTGCCGTCCATGGTCGCCGGGCTCCTTCCAAGGGACGCCGGGGCGAGGCCGCCCGTCGCGGCTCTTATCGGCGCGGGTCCCGCGCACTTCAGGCGAATCGTCGCGCCGGACGACCGCCCGGAGACATGGCGCGTTTCCGAAGAATCCTCCGCGTCCTGCCTTGCTACCTGGGACGGGAAGGCAGGAAGGCAGAACAGACCGAGAACAACCGCGCTTAACGACAATTCACACGGCGTGCGCCGTGCCGAGGTGGCCGTCGCCGGTGCCGTTGCCGGCGGGGTGGCCGTTGTCGTGGTCGCCGTGCGGGCCCTGGCCGGGCTTGTCGCGGACCATGAGGGCGTAGAGGCACGGCAGGACGAAAAGCGTGGCCGGCTCGCCGGCCAGCAGGCCGCCGAGGATCGCGCGGGCGAGCGGGGCGTTCGCCTCGCTGCCGCGCTCGATGGCCATCGCGGCCGGGATCATCGCGAAGAACGCCGCCAGCGCGGTCATCGTCACGGGTCGGACGCGGATCGACGCGGCCTTGCGGATCGCCTCGATCGGCGTCAGCCCCTCGTGCCGCCGCAGCTCCTGCGCGAAGTCGGTCATGAGCACCGTGTTGGCGACCTTGATGCCGACGATGAAGATGATCCCCAGGATCGACTGCACGTTGATCGACGTGCCGGTGAAGTAGAGCATCGGCAGCACGCCCGCCAGGCAGAGCGGCACGGTGAGCATGACCGTCAGCGGCACGACGTACGACTTGTCGAGTGCCGACCATCAGGAAGTACATCAGCAGGATCGCCAGGATCAGGCCGATGCCGAGGTCGCGGAACGTCTGGTTCATCCGCGCGTACTCGCCGCTGAAGACGATGTCCGAGCCTTCGAGCGTCGGCCGGTCCTTCGCGCCGGCGAGGAGGCCAGGTCGTACGGGGCCCAGGTGTTCTCCTTCTTCGGATTCTTCTTGCCGAAGTCGTTGAGGATCTCGGTCACGTCGTCGCAGACGTGGCCGAGGTCGCGGCCTTCGACGCTCATCGTCAGGTCGATCGAGGTCTGGATGTTATAGTGCGTGACCTCGGTCGGCACCGTGACCTTCGAGACGGTGGCGACCGTCCGGAGGGGGACCGTGACGAAGATTGGCTCCTGCTTGGGGCTTCCCGGCTCGGGCTGCTTCGTGCCGCTGATCGGGATGTCCATCATCGTCTCGAGCGACTTGATGTCCTTCTCGGGATACTGGACGCCGACGAAGTACTGGTTCTTCGCGACGGGGTCGAGCCAGAAGTTCTTCTTGTTGAACTGGATCGACGAGTTCAGCGACGCCACGACGTTCTTCATCACGTCCTCCTGGGTCATGCCCAGGTCCGCGGCCTTGGCGCGGTCGACGTTGATGACGAACTCGGGATAGTTCAGCCGCTGGATCACGCGGGCGTCGACGACGCCGTCGACCTGGGCGACGCGGGCGCGGATCGCGTCGGCGATGGCGGCCGAGCGCTCGGTCTTCTTGCCCGTCACGCGGATGTTAATCGGCGTCGACTTGCCCTCGTTGAGGGCCCCGCGGATCAGGCCGCCCGTGTCGAAGGTGAATTCGAGGTCGGCGTAGCTCCCGTCCTTGGCGAGGGCCTCGCGGACGGCCGAGGCGCACTCCTGCGCCGAGCGCGAGCGTTCCTCCTTGAGCTGGACGCGCATGATCGCGTCCATCGGGCCCGGCGTTGGGCGTGTAGGCGGCCGACCAGTCGGGGGTGACGCCCAGCTCGCTGATGAACAGCTCGAGGTCGTCGCCGAGCGACTTGCGGAGGAACTCCTCGACGTCGGCGATCCGCTGCTCGGTCACCTCGATCCGCGTGCCGCTGGGGGCGCGGACGGTCATCTCGAAGGCGCCGCCGTCGACCTCCGGGAAGAACTCGCGGCGGATGACCGGGCTGATCGTGACGATGGACAGCGCGAGCAAGCTGAAGCCGACGGCGATCGTCGTGCGGGGGTGGCGGAGGACGAAGTTCAGCCCCTTGACGTACTCGGCGATGCCCTTGTCGATCAGCGCCTCCCACCGCGCGAAGGCGCGGCCGATGGCGCCCTTGGGCGCCGCGTGCTCGTCGTGGCCGTGGGGCTTGAGCCACTTGGCGCTCCGCGACGGCACGAAGGTCCGCGAGAGGATGTAGGCGGCGATCATCGCGTAGGCGACGGCCAGCGTCATCGGCTTGAAGAGGAACGCGCCCATGCCGGGCATCAGGGCCAGCGGCGCGAGCACGAGGAACGTGCAGATGGTCGAGACCAGCTCGGGCATCGCCACCTCGCTCGCGCCCAGGTACGCGGCCTCCTCGACCGGCGCGCCCAGCGCCAGGTGACGGTGGGTGTTCTCGAGGCAGATGATCGCGCTATCGACCATCGGGCCGATCGCCAGCGACAGTCCGGCCAGCGTCATGACGTTGATCGTCTCGCCCGAGGCGAGCAAGGCGGCGACCGCGGCGAGCACCGACATGGGCAGCGTCATGATCGCGATCGCGGTCATGCGGATCTGACCGAGGAAGAGCAGGATCACCAGCGAGCAGAGGATCGCGCCGAGCACGCCCTCCTGCACCAGGGCGAAGATCGACTGGCTCACGTAGATCGACTGGTCCATGACCAACTTAAGATCGATGTTCGGCCGCGTGAGCCGCGACTGCATCGACTGGAGGTTGCCCCGGACCGTCTTGATGACGTCGAGCGTGCTCGAGCCGATCTGGCGGTAGATCGGGATGTAGACCTGGCGGCGTCCGTCGACGCGGACGACGTTCGTCTGGATGAACGCCGAGTCCTTGGGCGTGGCGACGTCCTTGAGGAACGCGGCGTTCCCGTGCTTGGAGCGGAGCGGCATGTCGCCCATCCGGTCGACGAGGTCGTAGATCGAGTTCGAGTCGATGGCGTAGTCGGTGTCGCCGAACTTCGCGTCGCCGGTGGGGAGGAAGACGTTGAAGTTGTCCATCGCGTTCATGACGTCGACCGGCGAGAGCCCGCGGGCCTGCATCTTCGTCCGGTCCATGTAGAGCATGATCGCGCGGACCTTGCCGCCGAAGACGACCGGGGCGACGGCGCCGCGGTTGCTCATGATCATGTTGCGGACCTCGTAGCGGCCGACGTCATAGAGCGTCGACTCGTCCTGGGTCTCGCTGTTCAGTGCGACGATGCCGATCGGCACGGTGCTCGTCGGGTCGAACGGCAGGATGACCGGTGGGAGCGTGCCCGGCGGCATGGTGGCCATGACCGAGAAGGCGAGCGTGCTCGTCTGCGTCAGCGAGGCGCCGGGGTCGACGTCGGGCTGGAAGTAGTTTCGGACGATGCTGGCGCCGACGATTGACCGTGACTCCTGCCGGGCCATCGAGTTCGCCTGGCCGACGTTGCGCTCGATCCGGTTCGTGATCTCGTTCTCGATCCCGACCGCGGGCATGCCGCCGTAGAACGTGAGGACCTGCACCGCGGGGCTGCGGAAGACTGGGAGGATGTCGATCGGGATCATCGTCAGGCAGAGGCCGCCGATCACGACGATGCTCAGGCAGAAGACGGTCACCGCATACGGGTTATTGAGCGATGCGCGGATCAGTCCGTTCATCGGTGGTCGGGCCTCGGGTTAGGACGCGTGCGGGGTGGGCGACTCGGCGCAGTGCGCCGGCTCGACGCGGGCGCGGCCGGTCGAGGGCGCCGGCGCGCGGGGACGCGGATGAAGTCGCGGCTCAGCACCGCAGCGGCGGCGCCCCGAGATTCGGCGCCGCGATTCCGATGCCGAGCGCGAACTCGAACGCCCGGCGGGATTTCGCCGCGTGCTCGCCGCGCGGTCTCACTTCTATGCGGCGCGAGAACCTGCGGCGAGCCGGATGAGCGAGCGGACCGTCGCCGGCCTCGACGTGGACACGACCCGGTTTCGGCCACGGGCGGGTGGCTCCTGGCGGGCCGTGGCATAGGCACGCGCGGGGCAGACGCGAAGCAGCCACGCCGCCATCCGCGGGGCCGGGGCGGCGAGGGTCAGGAGCAACAGGACGATCACCGCGGGCGGGGTGTTCCGGCGCATTTCCGGGGAGCGGCCTGGCAGGACCGTGCGGGGGAGGCACCTTTCAGGTTAGACCGTGACGGCTCATCCGTCAATGTCCCCCGACGGCCGCCGCCAGCGGGGCGCCGGGGGATGGGCCCGCGTTGACCATGCCGGCGGCGGCGTGCTACGATCGAAGCCGCCTCATCAAGACGCCTCGATCGGGAAGAGGCCGCCATCGTGCCGATCGCCCGCCATCGTCCATCCTTCTGGCTTGCCCTCGGGTTCTTTCTCACGGCGACAACCTTGGGCACGCCGCTTGCGGCTCGGCGACTCGCGGCGGGCCGCGGCGCCGCGTGGGCCGGCCCGCGCCCGGTGCGGAGGGCCCGCGTCGCGGTGGTCACCCGCGGGGAAAGCCGGGCAGCCGCACGCGAGGCCGGGCGGTTCGAGCGCCCCGCGCCGCAGTGCCCCTCGGTCCGACTCTCAACCCCGCCCGGCCGACCCCGCGGGAGGCCACGGGGCGGGAGTCGGGTTCGCCATGGCCAGAATCGGCCAGATCCCGCTGCGTTGTTGAGCGCGTCACCCCGCGACGGCTCTCGACTTGGTCAATCCATCGAATCCTACGAATACCGCTCGCGAGGCCCGCTCGGCGGGCCCGCGACCTCGCCCTTACACGAATGAAGCCGTCTCCCTCCAGCCCAGGACCAAACACGTGGATGATCGAGCGAATTCCGTGATCGTCGAGGAAGCCGGGCCGGACAAATCACTCCGGGGCGAGTCCGAGCTGCCGCGCCCGGCGGCGGCGCCGCCGGCGCGGCGATCGGGCCTGGGGATCATCGTTGCCGGCGTGGCGGTCTTAGCCCTGGCCGCCGGCGGCTACGCGTTCCTCGAGCGCGGCCACACGAAGGCGGCCGCGACCGGCGACGAGCACTCGGGACGGCAGGGCGGCGACCAGGGTGAGTCGGCGGGCAGCGGCATGCGGGTCGAGGTCGCGCACCCGACGCCAGGCGGCCTCGAGCGGAGGATGACACAAGTCTGCTCGGTCCACGCGTTCGAGCATGCCCAGCTCTTCGCGAAGGTCAACGGATTCCTCAAGGAGCAGTCCGTCGACATCGGCGACCGGGTGAAGCGCGACCAGCTCCTGGCCGTCATCGACGTGCCGGAGCTGGCCAAGGCGGTCGACCAGGCCAGGGCCGCCCTCGACCAGGCCAAAGCCATGGTCAAGGTCGCCGAGGCCAAGCTCAGCAGCGCGAAGTCGTTGAAGCGGGCCTCTGAGGCCATGCTCGGCCAGCGCAAGGCCGAGGTCGCGGCGAAGACCTCGTTCCGGGAGTACCGCTACAAGCAGGAGGAGCGAATCCGGGGCCTGGTGGCGCGCAACGCCGTCGAGGAGAAGCTGCTCGACGAGTCGATCGACCAGTACGAGGCGTCGCTCGGCGACGAGAAGGCCTCGCAGGCCGCCGTCCTGACGGCCGAGTCGGACGTCGCCGCCAAGCAGGCGCAGATCGAGCAGGCGCAGGCCGACGTCATCGACGCCAACGCGCAGGTCGAGGTCGCCCAGGCGAACCTCGAGAAGGCCCAGGTCATGGAGAGCTACACGAAGATCACCTCGCCGTATGACGGCGTCATCACACTCCGCAGCTTCCACCGCGGCGACTTCATCCGCTCGGCCTCCGAGGGCGGCGCCGTGGCGCTTCTAGCCGTCGCGCGGACGGACCTGATGCGCGTGGTCATCCCCGTGCCCGACACCCAGGTCCCGTTCGTCGACCGGAGCGACCAGGCGACGATCGTCGTCGACGCCCTGCCCGGCCGGGAGTTCCACGGCCCGATCTCGCGGTTCTCGGAGAGCGAGGATCCGGCGAACCGGGCGATGCGGACCGAGGTCGACCTGCCCAATCCCGACGGCAAGCTTCGCGAGGGGATGTACGGCCAGGCGACAATCCTGCTCGAGCCGGCGCCGGCCAAGGCGGTGCGCGTGCCGTCGTCGAGCCTGCTCAAGCTCTCGGCCGGCGGCGAGGGCGAGGTCTACGTCGTCCGCGACGGCAAGGCCCGCAAGGTCCCTGTCCGCATCGGCATGGATAACGGGAACGACGCCGAGATCCTCTCGGGCCTCTCCCCCGCCGATCTCGTCATCGTCCGCTACAACGGCGCCCTGAGCGATGGCTCGCCCGTGGTGCCCGAGGAGGTGAAGGCGAAGCCGGCACAGCCGGCAAAGTCGGCGGCCTGAAACCGCACCAGACCCGATCGGGCGCGGCCGTTCCTGCCGATCTTAAGGCGGAGGACAGCTCCACCGCGCTGACCAGGGAGGGTCGTGATGCGATCGAGGCGTCATGCATTTACGCCGGGCTTCGACGCCGTCGAGGCCCGGGTCCTGATGGCGACGTCCACGACCGGGTCGACGGGGAACGAGTCGAGCCCGGTCGGGCCCCCGCCGGTGGGGACGTCGAGCGCGACCGCCATCCCGATCCTCGACGCCTTCGCGAAGGCGTACCTGTCCCATCTCGGCCAGTCGAACTACAACCCGGCGGTCGACACGAATCACAACGGCTACGTCGGCCGCCGCGACGCCTACCCGATCCTCAGGGGCCTCGCCGCGATCACGCCTTACGAGCCGCCGCTGCTGACGCTCGCGCCTCGGACCGCATGAGCAGGCCAACACGCCGCACCCGGCAAACTCGGGCGGCGTCACCCGCTCGCCGACTTATGTCACGATCGTCGGGCACACCGTCCCGAACTCGCTCGTCTTCACCGACGACACGAATAACGACTTCCTCTTCAGGGGCGGCACCGCCATCGCCGTGAACGCACAGGGCTGGTTCACCGACGTCGTCGAGGTCTCCGGGCCGTACAAGATCAGCCAGCACAATTTCGACGTCGTCACGCCCTTCCTCCAGTCGATCCGCCGCGCGTTCCCGGTCCTCCAGCTCGTCAAGCCGGTGAAGCCGCCGCGCGGGACGTCGTCGAGCTCGACCGGCACGTCGGCCTCCGGCGGCGGCAGTGGCACGACCGCCTGATCTCGGCTACGATCGAAACCACGTCGCCGCGGCGGCCGGAGGCGCCCGCCCACCCGCCCGTCATTCCCACAGGTCTCAGGATGTCGAGCCCCCGCGGAGACTCGCGCGGCCCGTCGCGGGGGACGGCCCCTCGCCAGCGCCGGTTCGGCTTCTTCGAGCGACGAGAGCGCCGCGATCGGTGGTTCCGACTCGCGCTGCTGACCCTCACGGCCCTCGCTTGCAGCGGCCTCGTGCTCGGCACGCCCGCGGGACGCGACGCGACCATTCGAGGGGCTGGCGCGCTCCGCGGGATCACGTGGCGGGTGCTCGGATTCCCCCAGCCCCGCGCCGAGATCGACGCCGACTGGGCGCGGCGACGGCGGCGCGACGTCACGACGGCGACGGCCACCTTTCGTGAGGTCTACGACGAGGCCCCGCCGGCCGTGAAGCGGCTGATGGACTACGCCGGCATGGGCCGCGACACCGCGCTGCTGCGCTGGGGCAACTTCGACAGGATCCTCGTCCTGCCCTCGGCCGTCTTCGCGCCCGACGACCTGCGGTCGTACCGGCTCCGTCCCAACGTCCGCTCGGTCTGGCTCATGGGCGTCGACCTGACCCACGGCATGAACGGGTTCTTCCTCGTCCCGGACACCCCCGAGCTGCCCTCGGCGATGGCCGGCACCCGCGCGCGGATCGTCCCCGGCTCGGCCCAGACGACGAACTCCTGGGGCTGCCGCGGCCCCGAGCCCGACCCCTCCGCGCCGGTCCGCGGGATTGTCCTGGGCGACTCGACCATGCAGGGCTACTTCGTCGGCGACGACGACACGCCCCCCGCCTTCCTCGGCCGAGAGATCGAGTCGAGGCTCGGCGCCCGGGTCTCGATCCTCAACACGGGCGTGCTCGGCTACTCGCCCGAGCAGTATTACTATTCGCTGGTCGAATACGCCGAGCGGTTCCGGCCGCAGTTCGTCGTGGTGGCGCTCTGCGTCAACGACTTCGGCGACGTGGCCGACGTGATCGCGGGCGGGGGCGACTACGTCGAGGCGAAATACTGGCTCGACCGGATCGACGACTACTGCCGCCCCCGTGGCATCCTCACGGTCACGGCGCCAGTGCCCTACGACGACCAGGTGACGGGCCTGCGCCGCGGTGGCAACTTCCCGGGCAAGGCCGACAACCTGATGCGGTCGAGCAGCGCATACTACTGCTTCCCCATCGAGGAGCTGATCGACGAGCTCCTCCGCCTCCGCGCCGCCGAGGCCGCGGCGGGGCGGAGGATGATCTCGCCGAACCCGCTGTACAACCTGCACCTCGGCGACCATCACTTCACGCCCCGAGGGTCCGAGGTCTGGGGTCGCGCGGTCGGGCGGCGAGTGGCGCTGTTGCTCGGGATCTCCCGGAGCCGAGGGCCCGCACGCTAGATGGCAGCGGTGTCCTGCGACGCCCGGCGTCGACGCCAGCCGATCGCGAATAATGCGGCCGCGCCGATCCCCACGAGCGCCAGTGCCGAGGGCTCCGGCACGGCCGCGATCTGCGGGGTATTCCCCGGACCGAAGACCGGCCCGATGAGGTCCTGCCACAGGTAGTTGCCCGACCCGTGGTCCGTCACGCGGAGGAACGTCGTCGGGTCGGACTGAGTCCCGTTGTAGCCAGCGAGGAAGGTCGACGCGGCGGCGAAGACCTGGTGCTGGGTCGAGGACAGGTCGGAGCTGTCGAGGAACTGGAAGTTACCGGTCGCCAGGATCAGGGGATGGCCCGGCGTGACCGAGGCGCCGTCGTAGGCCATCTTCCAGAGCGCGACCTGGAGGCCTGCGCCGTCGATGATCGACTGCGGCCCCGACTCGGTCATCAGCCGGCTCTCGCCGGTGACGTAGAGCCACCCCAGCCCCGCGCCGTCGCCGCCGAGGGCGCCCGTGCCCGAGGGGGAGACTGGCTGAAGCCAGCGATCGGCGCCGGCGGCCACGTCGTAGCTGGTTCGAGCCCACGTAGATGTCGTGGTAGAGGTCGATGCAATAGGTGTCGAACGTCGGCCCGCCGCCGAACGAGCCGGTGAGCGTACCCGCCAGGAAATTCGACTCGGACTGGCCGTTGAACGTGAACGTGAGCCCGCCGACGAGCCCGCTGGCCGGCGCCTCGACGTCGATGATGTCAGCCCTGGCCGCGCCGGCCAGCCAGGACGCAAGCACGAGAGGACCCAGGACCGCAAGAGGCGATCTCACGAAATACGCTCCCCGTAGAACCAGCCCCGTCGGTCACGCGTCGAGGACGGCCGGGCCGATGGCCTCCTCACCAGGACTCTACGCCGTGCATGCATGATGTGACGCAGAATCAACACCACGATGCGTCTCGGACGCACCTGTGTTGATTTGACGCAATCAGCCGGCGCCGGGCGCGGAGGATCACCAGGAGAGGTGGACGGAGCGGAGGACGGTGGGAGAGTCGGGCAGGCCGCGGGCGGAGAGCCGGTCGTCGGTGGAGAGGCCCGGGACGACGAGGAGCGGGCCGCCGTCGAGCGAGAGGAAGAGCGCGCCGCCGCGGCGCTGGAAGGTGACGTGATGGGTGCCGGGCTCGTCGTCGAGGGCCGCGGCACCCGGCGTCTCCGGGTCCCAGAGGGGATGTCCGAGCACCTCGACGTGGGCCAGGTCGGCCCGGGAGCCGAAGATATCGAAACCGAGGTCGAAGTCCGGCGGGAGGTGGAGCGGAAGGGTCGTGGCCGCGGGCGCGTGGTCCTTGGTGTCGAGGACGACGCGGGGGATGTCGAGGCTGCGCACCTCGGGGCTTTCCCGCGCCGAGCCGCCGTGGTGGGCCCGCGCGGCGGATCGTGAGGCCGGTGGCCAGCAGGAGGACGAGTGCCGTCGCCACGCCGAGCACGGCACGCCACCAGCGGGGTGGGCGGACCTCGACGGGGAACGGGCAGCGGACGAGCATGAGCACTCGCTGGAGTAGAGCCGAGCCGACGACGGGCGGCGCCAGCCCTTCGGGCGCGGCGGCGTCGCGCGAGGCGGCGATCTCGACCAGGGCCGAGGCGTACCGAGTCGACGACGGCCCGAGCCGGTCCGACGCCCGGCGGTCGGCGAGGAACTCCTGGTCGAGCCGCATCTGCCGGCCGATCCAGCGGAGCGGCGGCAGCCAGAACCAGAGGGCCGCGGCCAGCTCGGTCGCCAGCCCGAACCACGGGTCGGACGCCTCGGCGTGCGCCAGCTCGTGCAGCAGGGCGAGCCGGAGCGATTCAGCCCTGGCCGGGTCATCGAGGTCGGGCGGGATCAGGATGGTGGGCCGGAGCGTGCCGAGCAGCACCGGCCGGCCCGTCCTCGCCGAGACCCTGAGCGCGGGCCGCCTGCGGCTTGCGGTGAAGGGCAGTGCGAGGTAGAGGGCGCGGCCCTCCTCCGAGACGGCCCACGAATTCCGCCCGATCCAGGCCGCCCCAAACGTGCCGAGCGCGATCCGCCCGAGACCGAACCCCACGCCACGCGACATAGGCCGCGAGCAAGACCAGCGGGGCGACCCCGGCCAACCGGTTGGCCCAGGCGGGCCAGGCGGACTGCTCCGGCGCGAGCCACGGCGCGAGCGCGAGGCGGGCCGGCTCGAGCAGGTCCAGAGGGGCGAACGGCCGGCTCCAGACGAGCGGGACGACCAGGAGCGTGCCGATCACGCCGGCCCTGGCCAGGGCGCGCCGCCGCGAGGGCTGGCGGGTGACCATCATCGCCAGGGCGATCGCGCCCGAGATCGAGCGCCGCGGCGACGGCCGCGTCGACGATCCGGGCGCCGAGAATTGTTAGGAAATCGAGCATCGGGCCTCGTACCGCTCGGCGATCGCGAAGTCGATCGAGTGGCCGGGGCGGGGCGAAGCGGTGCCCCAAGAAGGGAAGCGTTGCTTCCGAGGCCCGACCGCGACCTGCCCCGGCCACCCGACCGCGCAATTATTGCGGCGGAGGGGGACCGAGGCGAGTGCTTCAATCGAAATCGACCGCGGGCTCGCCGTCAGCCGACGCCGGCGCCGACGGGCTCGCCCTGGCTGTCGGCCTGGCGCTGGGCCTCGTCGATCATGGCGCGGAGCCGATCGAACTCGTCGGCGCTGGGCGACTTGGAGTCGAGCAGCGCGACCATCACCCGGTCGACGGCGCCGTCGAACACGCGGTCGACGAACCGCTGGGTCAGCTCGCGGATCGTCCGGTCGGACGACTTCTTGGGGATGTAGATGAACGTCCGGCCCTCGACGACGTGGCGGACCAGCCCCTTCTTGTCTTCCATGATGTTCAGGAGGGTCTGGACCGTGCTGTAGGCGACCGGCCCGGCCGACTTGTTGAGGTCCTCCTGGACCTCGCGGACGCTCGCCTTGCCGCGGGCCCAGAGGACCTTGAGGATCTCGAGCTCGCGATCGGTGACCATCTGGACTTTGCGCACGGCAGCACCCCCGTCGGAAAACGATGGACCTCGTTGTTCGTCTCGTCAGGACGCCGGAATCGGGGAAGGATCTCCCCGCGGCTTGCGAACGAGGCGGGAGGATGAGAGTCCGTCCGTCTGCCAAATCATTCGGACAGACGCCACCGATTGTGACGCGCCGTCGCCGGCAATCAAGACCGAACTGCCGCCAATCTTCGCAAAATCAACCCGGGAAACTGCCCGTACCACCGCTGATTCAGGGGCGACGGATGGGGCAGAGGGCGCGACGCGTCACCGGCTTCTTCCGGCGTCTTTCCGCCGATTTGGACGCTGATCTCGCAGGCCAATTCGGCCGACTCGTACCGGTCGTCGCGTGCCCAGAAGGTCGGCCATTTCGTCGGGGTCGGCGTACGGCGCGAACCACTGGAAGGCCTCGGTACCGAGCGTCAGAGGATGCGATCGCCCTTCCAGTGATCGACGAGCAGTTCGGCCACGAACGGCCGGAACCGCTCCTTGATCCGCTCGGGGTACGCCTTGTTGCCCGGCGGCTTGTACGGGACCGTGTTCGTGAGCAGCGCCAGGTCGAGCGCCGATTCGAGCCTTCCGGTCCGGCTTTCGGCGGCGGTTCGCCGTGCTTCCACTCGTAGAGGCCCGACGCGGACGAGCCGCCCCCCTGCCCCGACGAGCGGCTGTCCGACCGCGACCTCGTCCTTGCCCAGGTCTCTGCCAAGGATCGCGACGGGGGCGTCGAGCGTGCCGGCGAAGAGGATTGGCTCGGTCGGGTCCTTGCCGGCGCGCTCGTAGACGTCGCGATCGATCGGAAAGTCGGCCCGTTCCGCCTCGTGCTGGATGGCCTTGGCCAACTGGGCGATGGAGCGCATGGCATCCTCACAAAGCGGACTTCGCCCGCCGTCGCTTGGCCCCGGTTGGTGGAGACAGCGCCACCGTACCAGAACGCATGTCTCCTGGTTACGGCAACTGCCGGGCCGATCGAACCCGCGGCGGCCGCGCGCCGTGTCTGTCGCCGGGGGCGGCCGATCTGGTACGATCTCGGCGCGAGAGGTTTTCCGACTGGAAGGGCGCGGCGATACATGACGCGGATCGCGATCTACGACACGACCTTGCGCGACGGCAGCCAGGGCGAGGGGGTCAACTTCTCGCTCCAGGACAAGCTGCTGATCACCGCGCCGGCTCGACGAGCTGGGGGTCGACTACATCGAGGGCGGCTACCCGCTCTCCAACCCCAAGGACGCCGCGTACTTCCGCGAGGTCCGCGACCTGCGACCTCAGCCACGCCAAGGTCGTCGCCTTCGGCATGACCCGCCGCCGCGACATCGCCGCCGAGGACGACACGGGGATGAAGGCCCTCGTCGCCGCCGGGACGCCCGTCGTCACGATCGTCGGCAAGACGTGGGACCTGCACGTCCGCGAGGTCCTCGGCGTCTCGCTCGAAGAGAACCTGCGGATGATCGCCGACTCGGTCGGCTTACTGCGCCGCGCACGTGCCGCGAGGTCATCTACGACGCCGAGCACTTCTTCGACGGCTTCAAGAAGAACCCCGATTACGCCCTGCAGACCCTGCGCGCCGCGGCCGACGCCGGGGCCGCGTGGATCGTCCTCTGCGACACCAACGGCGGCACGCTTGCCCGAGGAGGTCGCCGAGGCCGTCGACGCGGTCGCGCGCGGCGGTCGACGTGCCGATCGGCATCCACACGCCACAACGACGGCGAGCTGGCCGTCGCCAACACGCTGGCCGCCGTCGCGCCGGGGCGCGACGCAGGTCCAGGGGACGATCAACGGCATCGGCGAGCGGTGCGGCAACGTCGACCTCGTGCAGCGTCGATCGCCAATCTCGCCCTCAAGTACCGGGCTACGACCTGCTCCGCCCCGGCAGCCTGGCGCAGCTCGACCGAGGTCTCGCGCTACGTCTACGAGACGGCCAACATGAACTTCCGGCCCGGCCAGCCGTTCGTCGGGCACCAGCGCGTTCGCCCACAAGGGCGGGATGCACGTCCACGGCGTCCGCAAGATCGCCGCGAGCTACGAGCACATCGACCCGGCCCTCGTCGGCAACGAGCGGCGGGTGCTGGTCAGCGAGCTCTCCGGCAAGTCGAACATCGCCGAGAAGCTCGGCGAGTACGGCCTCGAGCAGCGATCCCGACGCTGCTGGCCCGAGTCCTCGACCGCGTGCAGGACCTCGAGAACGAGGGCTACCAGTTCGAGGCGGCCGAGGCGTCGTTCGTCTTGCTCGTCGAGAAGCTCGCCGGGCCGCTACGAGCCGCAGGTTCGAGCGGCTCGGCTACCGCGTCAGCGTCGAGCCGGGCCGCGACGGCGACGCCGGTGACCGAGGCGACCGTCAAGCTCCGCGTCGGCGACTCGATCGAGCACACCGTGAGCGAGGGGGACGGCCCGGTCAACGCCCTCGACGGCGCCCTGCGCAAGGCCCTCGAGCCGCACTTCCCGCGCCTGGCGGAGATGCAGCTCGTCGATTACAAGGTCCGCGTGATCAACGCCCGGGCCGGCACCGCCGCGCGGGTCCGCGTCGTGATCGAGAGCCAGGACCGGCGACGCGGTCTGGGGGACGGTCGGCGTCTCCGAGAACGTCATCGAGGCGAGCTGGCTGGCGCTGGTCGACGCGTTCGATCACAAGCTCGCCAAGGACTCGCGGTCGAAGGTCAAGGAAGCCGCGGGCAGCCTGTAGGATCCGCTATTCCGGACGCATCTCGACGAGCCAGAAGACGGATGGTCCGCAATAGCGGACCCTAGCGAATCCCCGCGAAGACCGCGACGGCCATGACACCCATCGACAGTCTCGATATCGACGTCGGCACCGTCCCGAAGGGCGAGCTCGCGCCCGTCTCGCCGGCCGAGCGCGATCGCCGAGATCGACATCCTCCGCGGCTTCGCCCTGCTCGGAATCTGCATCATCAACATCCCGGGCTTCTACGCGCCCTACTTCCTCATGGCGGCCGGCGAGGACCTGTATTCGCACCCCGTCGACAAGACGGCCGAGTGGCTGGTGAACTTCCTCGGCTCGGGCAAGTTCAACTCGATGTTCTCGTTCCTCTTCGGCGTCGGCTTCGCGATCCAGATGGACCGGGCCGCGACGAAGGGAGCGGCGTTCGTGCCGATGTACCTCCGGCGGTTGCTCGTGCTCTTCCTGTTCGGCGTGGCGCATATCCTCTTCCTGTGGGACGGCGACGTCCTGCACATGTACGCGCTGCTCGGCCTGCCGCTGATCCTGCTCCGCAAGCTCCGCGACGGCTGGCTCTGGGCGATCGCGGCGCTCTGTGTTGTGGCCCCGATCGCCTGGTCCGGCTACAAGCTCTACGAGCAGAAGCCGCCCAAGCACCCTCCGAGCTACTACCGGGAGCGGGCCGAGGAGCACTTCCGCGTCTACGGCCGCGGGCCCTACGACGACGTGCTCGCGGACTACACGAAGTCGGCCCCGCCCGAGGCGCGGCCCGTTGTCGGCCGCGGCGAGTTTTGGCCGGCGGTCCGCGAGCGCGTGCGGATGATGAGGGAGATCTACAGCGATTACGACGGCCTGATGTTCTTCCCCGTGCTCGGGGCCACGCTGATGGCCGGGTTCATCATCGGCCGGCGCGGCGTGTTTGATGCCATCCCCGCCCACCTGCCGGCGATCCGCCGCGTCGCCGTCTGGACCGGTATCGGCGGCCTCGCGCTGGCCGCGGCCTTCGCAACGGCATCGGAGCTCGCCGACCCTGCCATCCAACGGCCGACGCCGATCCGTTTCGCGGCGCAGGCGCTCTACATGCTGAACCGGCCGGTTCTGTGCGCCGTTCTATATCTGCGTCATCGTCCTCCTCGCCCAGCAAGCCGCGTGGCGGCGGGCCATGTACCCGCTCGCTGCGGCCGGGCGAATGCCGCTGACGAACTATCTGGGACAGTCGGCGGTCCACAGCCTGCTCTTCTACGGCTACGGCCTGAATCTTTACGCCCGCGTCACGCCCGCCGTCGGCGTCCTGATCGCGGTGGGGACTTTCATCTTTGAAGTCCTGTTCTCGATCGCCTGGATGTCCCGCTTCCGCTTCGGCCCGCTGGAATGGCTCTGGCGGACCCTGACCTACGGCAAACCCCCGGCGCTCGCCCCATCGCGATCGCCGATCGATACCGGACCCTCCCTCGCATGAGCCTCGCCGACCTCCCCAAAGCCTACGACCCCCAGGACGCCCAGTCGCGCTGGTACGCGTTCTGGCTGGAAAAGGGATACTTCCACGCCGACCCGGCGAGCGCCGAAGCCGCCTTACACCATCGTCATCCCGCCGCCGAACGTGACCGGGGCGTTGCACCTCGGCCACGCGCTGAACAACACGCTCCAGGACATCCTGATCCGCTGGCGGCGGATGCAGGGCTACGACGCCCTCTGGATGCCCGGCACCGACCACGCCGGCATCGCCACGCAGGCCGTCGTCGAGACGGCGGCTGCTCGAGGAGGAGAAGAAGACCCGCCACGACCTCGGCCGCGAGGCACTCGTCGAGCGGATCTGGGCGTGGAAGGACGAGTACGAGAAGCGCATCCTGAGCCAGCTCCGCCTGATGGGCTGCTCGTGCGACTGGGACCGCACGCGGTTCACGCTCGACGACGATGTGCGCCCGGGCCGTCCGCGAGACGTTCTTCAACCTCTTCAAGGCCGACAAGATCTATCCGCGGCAAGCGGCTGGTGAACTGGGACACCCAGCTCCGCACGGCCGTCGCCGACGACGAGATCTATTACGAGGACGTCCAGGGCCATCTCTGGACGATCACGTACCCCGTCGCCGGCTCGGACGAGTCCCTGCATCGTCGCCACGACCCGCCCCGAGACGATGCTCGGCGACACGGCCGTGGCCGTTCATCCTCGACGATGCCCGCTACAAGCACCTGATCGGCAAGACGGTCACGCTGCCGCTCGACTGGCCGACCGATTCCGATCATCGCCGACGGCATCCTCGTCGACCCCAAGTTCGGCACCGGCTGCGTGAAGGTCACGCCCGCGCACGACCCGAACGACTACGCGACGGGCCTGCGGCACGAGCTTGCCGCATGATCAACCTCCTCAACCCCGACGGCACCTACAACGAGAACGCCGGCGCCTACGCGGGCCTCGACCGTCGACGTGGTCCGCAAGCGGGTCGTCGCGGATCTGGAAGTCGCAGGGCCTGCTCGTGAAGGTCGAGCCCTACGCCACGCGGCTCAACTACTCCGACCGCAGCAAGACGCCGATCGAGCCGTACCTGTCGGACCAGTGGTTCGTGCGGATGGGCGACGATGCCGACGGCACGCCCGGGCTGCGCAGAGCGCGATGGACGCCGTGACGTCGGGCACGGATCAAGGTCACCCCGGAGCGCTACGCCAAGAGCTATCTCGACTGGCTCGGCGAGAAGCGCGACTGGTGCATCAGCCGGCAGCTCTGGTGGGGGCACCGGATTCCGGTTTGGACATTGAGTCCGAGTCTCGACGACGACGAGGTTCCGCAGGTCTCGATGGACGCCGACGCTGGCGCCAATGAGATCGAGTCAGCGAGCGCGCCGAGCTCCTCGGACCGACGAGATTGCCTCGTGCGATTCGAACGGCTCGGGACTTCGCCGATCAGTCGAATCTCGATCCGACGACGGGCAGGTTCGATCGTATTGCCTGCCGCACTCTAGATGCCGAGAGCGAACGCGAAGGCTCACATGGCTTGGAAGCGAAGGCTTCGTCCAAGACCCCGACGTCCTCGACACCTGGTTCAGCTCCGCCCTCTGGCCCCACTCGACCCTCGGCTGGCCCGAGCAGACACCCGAACTGACGAAGTATCTACCCGACCAGCGTCCTCTCGACGGCCCGCGACATCATCACGCTCTGGGTCGCGCGGATGGTGATCTTCGGCGCAGTTCAACATGGACGACGTCCCGTTCAAGGACGTCTACATCCACCCCGTCATCCACGACGGCGAGGGCCAGCGGATGTCGAAGTCGAAGGGCAACGGCGTCGACCCGGTCGACATCATCGACCTATTCGGGGCCGACACGCTGCGGTTCGCGCCTGGCGTCGCTGGCGACCGAGACGCAGGACATCCGCATCCCCGTCGAGAAGGTGAAGCTGCCCGACGGCCGCGAGGTCAACAACTCGCGACCGGTTCGAGCAGGCGCCGGACCTTCCCCAACAAGTTCTGGAACGCCGCCCGCTTCGCCCTGATGAACCTGGAAGGCTACGAGCCGGGGCCGGTCGATCCGACGACGCTGCCCGTCGAGGACCGCTGGATCCTGAGCCTGCTGGCGAAGACGGCCGTCGGCGTGACGGGCGAGCTGGAGACGTTCGCGCTTCGCCGACGCGGCCGCGGCGGCTCCGCGACTTCACCTGGAACGACTTCTGCGACTGGTACGTCGAGTTCGCCAAGGGCCGCCTCCGCGACCCCGCGACCCGGCCCGTCGCCCAGCGCGTGCTGGCGACGGCCCTCGATGGCCTCTGCCGGCTGCTCCATCCGATCGTCCCGTTCGTGACCGAGTCGGTCTGGCAGGCGCTGAACGAGGTCGCGCCGACACGGGGATTGCCCGAACCGTCGCCCGCCGCGCGAGAGCGTCTGCATCGCGCCGTGGCCGAATTACCCGGAATCCTGGCTCGACCGCGAGGCCGAGACCGTCGTCGCGCAGTGGCAGGAGAAGATCGCGGCGATCCGGAACCTCCGGGCCGAGCGGAACGTGCCCGACGGCGGCCAAGATCGCGCCGATCATCCTCGCGGGCGAGCCGGTGGCGGCGATCTTGAGGAGCGGCGAGGCGTTCATCAAGGCGCTGGCTAACGCCTCGTCCGTCACGATCGCCGAGCGCGCCGAACGGCCCGAGGAATGCGCCGTGGCCGTGCTGGGCGACGCCGAGATCCTCCTGCCGCTGGAGGGCCTGATCGACCGCGAGGCCGAGACGGCGCAGTCACAGGAAGGCCCTGTCCGACATCGACAAGCAGCTCGGCTCGATCCGCGCCAAGCTCGGCAACGAGGGATTCGTCTCGCGGCGCCAAGCCCGAGGTCGTCGAGCCAGCAGCGGGCGAAGGAGGCCGAGCTGGCCGCGCAGCGCGAGTCGGTCCTCAAGCTGCTCGGCGAGGCGTAACGCGCCGCCGCGTCCCGGCAGCGCCGGAGGGCGAGGCTCCGTCGGTCCGGTAGTCCCGACCGAGACCGGACATCGCTCGCCAGCGGCGGCCAGCCCGCACGACGACGCACGAACGTGAACGAAAGGCGTACGCTCGGGTTCGCTCCGCACAACGGCCCGGGTCCGGTCAGCCCGGGGTCTCGGGTTCGCTCGCGGGCTCGGACAGACCCACGACCGGCCTTCTGCCCGCGTTGACGGCCCACCCCGACGGCCCTTATCATCGGGGTGTCGGGCGGGACGGCGGCCGCCGACGGCTGCCCGTCCGCTCTCGCCGAGCCGAGTCGAAAGGGGCGGCCAGCGTGGTCCAGATGGAACTGACGCGGATCATCATCAGCGAGAACACCGAGCAGCAGATCATCTTCCTCCGCGAGGTCGAGGGCGAGCGCACGTTCCCCATCGTCATCGGCCTGTTCGAGGCGACCAGCATCGAGCGCCGGGTCAAGCAGCAGCCCGCCCCCCGGCCCTTGACGCACGACCTCCTCGCCAGCACGATCGAGCTACTGGGCGGCGAGCTCCAGGACATCTACATCAACGAGCTCCGCGACCACACCTACTACGCGAAGCTCCGCATCCGCCACGACGGCGAGCTCGTCGAGGTCGACAGCCGGCCGAGCGACGCGATCGCCGTGGCCGTGACCGTCGACGTGCCGATCTACGTGGCCGAGGATATCATCGACGAGGTCGGCCACTGAACCCGGGCCGGCGTCGTCGCGTCCGAACTCTCCGGAGGGGTGCCAGAGTGGCCGATTGGGACGGTCTTGAAAACCGTAGAGGTGTCACAGCCTCCGTGGGTTCGAATCCCACCCCCTCCGCTCCGCCTGCGTGCGCGTCGGCCAGGTCCACGTCATCCCGACGAGAGGCCCGCCGCCGGGTTCGGCCGCCGGCCTTCGGCGACGGCCGCGGCCGTCGCGATCACGACCAGGCCGGCGAGCAGCCAGAGGGCGTGCGACGCGACGCCCTCGACGAGAGGGTCGATCGGGTTGGCCCAGCCGAGGGCCCGCTCCGCGAACCACGCGGCGGCGGCGATGCCGGTGAGCGTGGCCGCCGGCGATGCGGAACGGCCCGATAGACGCGCGAGCGGGCCAGCAGCACGAGCCAGGGCATCGCCGCCAGGATGACCAGGAGCTGGAACGCCTCGATCCCGAGATTGAAGCCCAGCACGCTCGAGGCCAGCGTCACAGGGATCGAACCCGAAGCCGGTCAGCGTCGACGCGAACGCCAGGCCGTGCACCAGCCCGAAGCCGCCGGCGATGAAGACCTCCCGGCCCCGGAAGATCGGGACCAGGGCGTGGACGGCCGAGACCAGGATCGAGAGCGGCGATGGCCGACTCGACGACGGCGCCGGGCAGGTGCGCCCATCCCAGCGCGCCGATCACGAGCGTGATCGAGTGGCCGACGGTGAACGCGGTCACGACCTTGACGATCCGCCGCAGGGCCGTCCTCCCGCCGGCATAGCCGCCCCAGCGCCCGCCCGCCGCGACGAGCGGCGCGGGGAGGATCAGCGCGAGCAGGAACAGGAGGTGGTCGGTCCCCTCGGCGATGTGCCGCGTGCCGAGGCGGAACATCGCGGCGAATCCCCGGAACCAGCTCCCGCCCGGAGCGGTCGATGACGATCGCGGCGTTGGTGTCGCGCATCGTCCCCAGGAGCACCGGCTCCTCGCCGGTCACGCCGTTGCGCCAGTCGCTGGCCAGCGTGACCACCGCCGTGTGGGTGATCAGGTGGTGGAAGATCGCGTCGTAGTGGAACGTCAGCCGGTCCGCGGGCGCGCCGGGCGGCGGGGTCATCGTCAGGGCCACCCGCACGTCGGGCTCCTGCTCGACGACCGGGGTCACCTCGCGCACCGTCACCGTCCAGGGCCGCCCGTCGGGGGCGGTCGGGCGGACGTGCGCGCGGACGTAGTCCTTGAGCTCCTCGCCGTATTGCCGCACCGTCCGGACGGCGTCCCTCGGGCAGCGGCTTCTCCCAGCCCATCGCCAGCTCGCCGATCGGCAGCGTCAACTCGGCGTCGATCCCGTCGCGATGGACGCGCAGCACGACCGACGAGCTGGGCATGGGATGGCCCCATGCGGGGCGCACCGTCACCAGGAGCAGCAGGACGAGGAGGAGTCGTCGCATCGGTGCCTCAGAAGGAGAATTCGGCGCCGTAGTCGGTCAGCCGGTCCCGCCAGATCGTGTGGTAATGGTCGCTGCCCTGCGTGGCGAACTCGATCCAGACGCGCGGCCCGTCGATGCGCACGTAGTCGCCCCGATCCGCCCACGTTCGTCGTGCCCGAGTAGGACACCTTGACCTTGTCGAGTTCGGCCTCGTAGAGCTTGCGGTATTCGACGCCCTGCGGGGTGTCACCCGTCCAGGCCGCGATCGCCTTCTTGACGAAATCCTTCGACGGCATCGGAGAGCTCGGAGACCGGGACCCCCTCGCTCCTGGCGGGGAACTTGCCGTCCTTGCCGGGTCCGACATAGACGTCGTTGAAACGCGCCTCGAGCTTCGCCTGCTTCGACTGCTCGGGCGTGAGGGAGGCGAGCAAGCCGTGCAGGGAGTCGCGCATCGGGGCGAGCGGGTCGTGCGTCTTGCCCTGATCGTCCTTCCACACCGTCGGCTGCGCGGCGACGTGGTAAGGGGTCGCGGCGCCGGTCGTGCCCTTGTAGTAGATGTTGATGGCGAGGTGGTGGCCGCCCAGCTGGAGGATCCAGGGGTCGGTCTTCGACGGCTTGCCGAGGAACGCGATCATGTAATTCGCCGACCCGAACATGGCCCGCCGCCCGGGCCTCCCGGCCCGCCCCGGCCGCCGGGTCCGCCCGGGCCGCCGCGCTGGCGCATGAAGGCGATGTCCTCCTCGCGCGAGATGAAGCCGTCCTTGTTCGCGTCGATCTCGTCGAACCGGTCGCGGAGGAACCCCGGCGCCTCGTCCCGGCTCAGCTTGCCGTCCTTGTTCGCGTCGGACTGCTCGAACATGCCGCCACCCGGGGCGGCCCGCCGGGGCCGCCGGGCCCCGGGCCCCCCGGACCTCCGGGACCGCCGTCGGCCCGCCGGGCCGCCGCCGTCCCCGGCCGCCACGCGGCCCCTTGGCGAAGGCATCGTCGGCGGCGCGGACCTCCTGGTACCGGTGCGAAGCCCTCCTCGCCCAGGGCCACGCGAGCGACCTTGATGGCCGCGGCGATCTGCGTCGGATTCAGTTCCCGGTAGAAGACGCCGTTGCGGACGTTGGACCCGCCGGGGAAGTTCGTCCATCGGGCGGCGAGACGAGTGCGTGAGCTCGATCTGGGCGACCGCCCGCTGCTTCTCCGAGAGCGTGGCCAGGAACGCGTCCGCGGCGTCCACGACGTCGGCCGCGTTCGGCGAGGCCAGCAAGTCCGGCGCGGCCGACGCCGGCGGGGCCGTCTGCCGCGGCGAGGGGCTCGACGGAGCCGAGGTTGGCCGCGAGGAGGCCGAGCGGCAGCGTGCCGGCCGCGGCGACGAGGACGGTCGCTCTATTCATCCGAACGGCTCCTGTTCGGCGTTACGCTGACGAAAAAAGGAGGGGACGCCATCGGACGGACACGAACGGGGATGCCGCCGACCGACGCGTGTTCCGGCTGGTGCGGGCCCCGACCGGCCTCGCGAGACTACCCGGGCGAATCATCACGCGATAGGGCCCGCGGGCGTCATGCACGGGCTCAGTCGCCGGCGCCGCGGCCCATGAGGAGGCCCCTCCGCCCGGTCCGCTCGCCGGGTTCACGACCGCGGGACGGACTTCGTCCGGTGACAGTAACGCCGGGCCGCATCGCCCGGAGACGAAAATGTTTCAAAATCCTTCATCATGGCGGCGCGACCGGATCGCCGTGCCCGCGCAGGAGATCCGGTTCATCCCGCCGGCCCGGCCCCCGCGAGGGACGGGCGAGCTTCCATGCCCGCCCGGCGGTCGCCTTGGGACGAACGGCGTCTTCCCGTCACCTGGACAGGGCCTCGATCCGCTCAAGGGCCTCGGCCGCCGCGCGGCTGGTGGGGTGGTCGCGGGCGAGCTCGCGGTAGAGGGCGAGGGCGGCCCTGGCGTGGCCGTTGAACTCGGTCCGGCGGGCGATCTCGAGCAGGCCGTCGGCCCGTGCGCTGGAGCTGCTCCCTGCGGAGCGCTCGGCCTGGACGGCGTCGCGGGCCTGCTGGGCCTTCTGCTCGCGCTCGGCCTCACGGGCGCGGGTCACGGCCGTTTCGTAGTCGCGCGTCCACTCGTCCCGCGCCAGCAGCGACCGGCTCGCCAGCTCGGCGGGACGGGCCGGGGCGGTCAGGGTCTTCAGGAACGTCTGGAGCTGGAACTTCTGCTCGACGGAGAGCGCCGCGAAGCGCTGGGCCGAGCCGAGGGCCTCGCCGCCGTGCTGGGCGATCGCGTCGGCGACCGTCTCGGCGCGGCCGTCGTGGAGGTACGGGGCCGACTCGCGGAGGCCCCAGAGCGGCGGCGTCCGCCAGTCGCTGCTCTTCGGCCCGTCCGACGAATCCGAGTCGCTCGAGCCGTAGTACTGGCCGGAATCGCTCAGGCTTGGGCCCATGTCGTGGATCAGCAGGTCGCTGTAGATCCCGTCGACCCCGCCGAGCGACGGCCGGTGGCAGCTCGCGCAACCGACCGTCTCGAAGAGCGCCCGCCCGGCCGTGGCAGAGGCCGAGGCGGTCGGGCCGAGGTCGAGCACGGTGGGCCTGGGGATGTCGCGGACATAGGCGACGAGCGCGTCGCACTCCGCGCCGGTGAGGTCGGGCGTCCGCGCGACAGATTCGGGGTTGAGCGGGTCGGTGGCCTGGTGGTGGCCGGGGTTCTCCAGACCCAGCTCGTTCGCGCAGGCGGTGAGGACGAACTCCTGGAGCGAGCCGACCTGGGCCTTCCAGCCGAACTTGCCGGGCCGGCCGCCCTTGAGCCGGTGGACCCGGCCGTGCGTCTCGCTCGCCTTCGACGCGGCCTCGCCCGCCGCAGCATAAATCGCCTCGTCGGAGATCGCGTCGATCAGGCCGGCGCCGAATAGCGGGGTCGGGTTGCGCTGGGTGACGGTGGCGAGCCGGGACGAGCGGAGGTGGTCGAGCAAGGCCCGATCTTCGGACTCCAGCGCGCCTTCGGGGATCTCGGGGACCTGCCCGACGCGCGACGTCGCAAGGCTGAGCGACAGCAGGGCATCGTGGCGGGGCTTGTAATACAGGTCGGACGCGAAGTGGTGGAGGACGATGCTGGGAGACTCGCGGAGGCCGGGGTGCATCCGCTCGATCACCGAGTCGCGATTGAGGGTGAGCGAGCGCTCCTCGCGGCCGGGAGCGTCTGCCTGCGCTGGGCTCGCTGGGGCTGCGGGGTCTGGGCGTCCGGACCGAGCGAGATCGTGACCGCGTCAAACTTCGCGAGGTTCAGCAGGTTGACGTTGGTGCTGGCCGGCCCCGCGCCCCCGGGCCCGCCCAGACCGTGGCAGGCGACGCAGGACGTGGCGTTGTAGAGCGGCCCGAGGCCGTCGCCGCCGTGGCTCCGCGAGTCGTGGATCCGCCAGTCGCGGAGAAACAGCTCGCGCCGCGGCGGGCCATGCGCAATTCCGAGTCATCGGCCCTCGACGGCGGGGCGACCGCGAGGACGAACGGCAAGAAGAGTCCGGCCCACATGACGGCCTTCCGCATCGGACGGGACTCGGACAGAGGCCGCGGCGCTCGCATGGCGATTCCCTCCCCTCGATTGCTCCCCCCGACGGACGACTCCCTCCCACGAAGACGCCGCGACGCCCCGATTTCTTCGGGGGCGGACGTCGGAATGATTTGATGGGTGGGGCCGAGGCCGTCGGGCGCGAAAGGTGAAGTCCGCGAGCTTAGACGGCCGGCGGTTGGCCATCGTTGCTCGAAATCCGGGTGTATTCGCCGGGCCGAGAACGGAGCCGTCGCTTGCCGCGGACTACACGGTGGAGGAGCGAAAGGCCGGAGCCAGTCCGTCCGTCACCGCGGAGAAAACGCGCTTCAAGGCCGACCGCCAATTCGGCAGGATTTTCGACGGACCTCATAACTGGAACCGGATCAAACTGCCAAATTGGCTATTGGGCCTACGGCGGCATCGCACGGACATCGACAGCTCCGAGATTCGCGACTTTTCGTAGCTAGTTTGTTCACAATCTTTTACGCGCGGAGATTTGGTCTGCCAAATTGACCATGAGCGTGCGTGGCACGCGCGCTGCTTTTCGATATTTCGTGCACCGGACAACGTGGTTCCTTGGGAGACTTTCCCATGAGCAGCATGAACTGGCAGCGGCGCTGGGATCCGTTCCGTGACTTCCAGCGCGAGGTGGGGCGGCTGTTCGAGACGTTCGAGCCGCTCACGTCCTGGCGGGTGGCCCGGCCGTTCCCGCCGGTGAATCTCTACGATGCCGGCGAGGCCTACATCCTGACCGCGCAGCTTCCAGGCGTCGGCCCGGGCGAGCTCGACCTGTCGATCACGGGTGAGACGCTCACTCTCAGGGGCGAGCGGAAGCGGGCCGAGGGCGTGACCGAGGACAGCTACCGGCGGCAGGAGCGGCAGTTCGGCCGCTGGGCCCGGACCGTCACGCTGCCTGACCGCGTCGAGACCGAGAAGGTCGACGCGCGGTTCGACAACGGCATCCTCACCATCACCATGCCCAAGTCCGAGGCGGCCAAGCCCCGCCAGATCAACGTCACGGCGCAGTCGGCCTGATCCGGCCAGGTAATGACTCGAACACACGACACCCTCCACGGGAGGCAAACCGCCATGAATGCGGAACATCCGATCCGCGTCGAGACCGTCCCGCCGGCCCCGAACGGCAGCCATGCAGCGGCGCAGACTACACCGGCCCGGCCGGCGACGACCCAGACGCCATTCATCGACATCCACGAAGGGCCCGAGGGCTTGGTCCTCGAGGCCGACCTGCCCGGCGTCGGGCAGGACAACGTCGCGATCCAGCTCGAAGACAACGTGCTGACGCTGACGGCCAGGGTCGACCCGGTCTTTCCCGGCGAGGCCCGCGCGCTCCACGAGGAGTATCGCCAGTCCGACTTCCAGCGCTCGTTCATCCTCAGCGACGAGGTCGACCGCGAGCGGATCGCGGCCGAGCTCAAGAACGGCGTGCTGCGCCTCAGCCTGCCGAAGGCCGAGCGCGCGAAGACCCGGCGCATCGAGATCAAGTCGTCCTGAACCGCCCGACTCAACGTCAAGGAGTCGTCCGATGTCCCGTTTCCGACCGAGAGAATGGCACCGGGAGCTGTCGGTGCCGCTCCATGCCCTCCAGGGCGAGCTGAACCGGCTATTTGAAGAGTACTGGGACCCCGAACGGGCCGCCCCCGCCGCGGCGCCGACCGACCTCGAGACCCCGGCGTGGACGCCGCCGGTCGACCTCGACGAGACGCCGCACGAGCTGGTCCTCCGCGTCGACCTCCCCGGCGTCGACCCGGCGGCCGTCGACCTTTCGTTGACCGGCACCGACCTGACGATCCGCGGCGAAAAGCCCGCCACGGCGTGCGAAGGTGGCAACGAACGCCTCCGCGAGCGTCCGACCGGGGCGTTCATCCGCCACGTCACGCTGCCGGAGCACGTCGACTTCGACGGGGTCCAGGCCGAGTGCAAGCATGGTGTTCTGACCGTTCGCCTGCCCAAGCAGCAGAGCGCCCGGCCTCGGACGATCCCGGTCCGTCCGAACTGAAATGTCCGAAGCCGAACGATTCGCGGCCCCGCGGTCCGTCACGAGGGACGGATCGCGGGGCCGCAGCTATTTCGGAGCGACCGGCACGATCGGCGGGGCGGGCTGGGAAGTTTCGGCGGCGCGCTCTGGCCCGGCGCGACCTTTGTGGTAAAGTTGCTGCGACCCTCCTCTTCCGGGACAGCCACGGAGCGATCGCCTCATGGAGACACATAAGCTCCTTTGCTACATCGCCATGGGCATCGCCGCCCTGGTTTGCCTGATTTTCCTGGCCGACGCGGCGCTGGGTGTCATGGGACGGAAGAGCATCGTGCTGGACATCATGTTCATCATCGGCGCCGTCTTCGTGCTCTGGCAGGGGTTCGAGACGGCCCGCGAGCTGCGATGACGCAGCGTCCTCGCCGACGAGCGACGTGACGACCGCCCGGCCCGGCTAGCGCCTGGGGGCGACGCGTGAGGATGATGCCCGCCTCGGTCGCCTCGCGGGCGAGCCGGGGCAGGTCGTACCAGGGTACCTCGCTCGGGCGTCCCAGCTCGCCGAGCAACGTCGAGGACGTGCCCACGCCGACCAGGACATCGGTCGGCCTCGTCGGGCAGGAGCTCGATCCGCCTCTCGGCGTGCTTCGCGGGCTCGGGCGGGACGTCGATGAGGACCGACGCCGAGCCGAGCGATTGAGTGGCCGCCGGCGAGGAGATCGGGACGGTCGTTTTCGTGCCGCAACTCTTGCAGCGGACGCGTCTTCCCGCGTATTCGGCGGGGACCCGCATCTTGATTCCGCAGCGGCATGTCACGGGGATTCGCATCGACCGACCTCCCGAGAGAAAGAGGTTAATTGCCGGGTTCATGTAGCACGGGCCGTGCCCAAGTCCACCGCCGGCCTGCAGCGTGGCGTGCGGGGCCGTAGGCCGTGCCAGGCTCGGGTCGCGAGTCAGTCAACCAGGAGGGCGATGTCCTATGCGTCTTCTGGCGTGCGCTATTCGCGGTCACGGCCGTCGCGTGCTCGGGACGGGCCGCCTTGGCCCAGGCAGGACCAAATCCTCCTATGCAGGGCTGGAGCGACCTGACCGACCCCAAGGGCGATTGCCGGGCGTCGCTCGACGGCGAGCGGCTGATCATCAGCGTGCCTGGGACGCATCACAACCTGTGCGCCGAGGTTGGGGAGATGGAGGCTCCACGCGTCCTCCGGAAGGTTGACGGGGACTTCATCGTCCAGGCGAAAGTGTCGGGGAACGTCGTCCACTCGGGCAAATCGACGTCGGGCCTGGGGCTTGCCTATCACGGGGCCGGGCTGGTCCTCTGGCTCGATGAGAAGACGTACCTGCGACTCGAGCGCGCGGGTGGTCCGCCCGAGGCGAAGTCTCCATTACGCGAATGAGCACCGCTCGCGAGTGGCGGTCGGGAAAGGATCCGGGATTCCGGTGGCGACGGTCGTCTTCGGCTGGGTCGGCGGTCCGAGCCGGCAGATCTTAACCAGCACGGCCCCATTGGGATGGCGGACGTCCCAAGTCTGCATCGCCTCGACCGGGAAAGCGGCCCTGAGCTTCGCGGCCAGGGCGAAGCCTTCACGCGTGTGCGCGACAAAGTAACCGCCGCGGCGGAGGCGGTCGGCCGAGGTCTCGACGAAGAGCCGCTGGAAGTCGTCGAGGTTGTGCGGATCCATCTTCATCCACGTGTCGTAGCAGTGCGAGTCGAGCCGCTCGACGCGGACGATCGGGTGGGTGGACGCGTAGTATTCCAGCGGCTCGGCCGACCAGAAGTCCTCGCCCAGGATCTGGCACGGTCCCTGGAGGGCCGCACCTCGATCGAGGAAGTCGCGGCAGATCGTCCGGAAGGCAACGTCATACGGCTCGGGCGTGTCGGTTCCCAGCGTCCAGATCGACTCGCGCCCGACGCCGTGTAGACGTGGAACCAGTTCGCGACCAGGCCCGAGAGCATCGCCCCGCCGAGGACGACCACGACCCCGCGACCGAGCGCGGGGCGGAGGCTCGGCATGACCGCGGCCTCGTCCGACGTCCCCACCGACACGGCCGCCCGGAGAAGGCAGGCGAACGCGAGGACCGCCGGCGCGATCAGGATCACGCCATAGCGGCTCGTCCCCTCGCCCGAAAGCTTGTCGGAGCCGGCGAGTACGTGGAACATCACCAGCGTTCCCACCAGGCCGGCGACCAGCGAGACCTCGTCCCAGCGCCGGCGGCGGACCAGCCGGGGCAGGCCGATGGCCGTCACCGTGGCGACGATCGCCCAGAACAGGTTGCGGTGCCGCACGAGCCGGAAGGCAGGCGTGCTGTAATCCCAGAGGAAGAACCGTGCGAGGCCGTCGGCGAACACGCCCCAGTCGAGCGGCCCACGCTGCTGGAGGGTGTGCTGGACAATCGGCCGGAGCGAGACGAGATACCCGCACGCCAGTCCGAGGCCGGCCGAGGCCGCCGTCCCGAGGATGATCCACCGGCGGGCCCTCTCGACCGCCCAGTAGCGGCGTGCGAGCTGGACCGCCAGGACGAAGACCGTCACCGGGCAGAGCAGGAGATTGATCGGGTGCGCCACGATCGCCGCGATCAGCGTCAGCGCGACGGCGACCGGCTTGCCCCGCAAGGCGAAGGTGAGGGCGACGATCCCGAACAGCGGGAACTGGCTGTATTCGTGGCCGAGCCTCGCGTAAAAGATCGCCCCCGGCAGTGGGGCGAGCAGGCCCGCGGCGAGCAGTGCCGTCGTCCGGCCGAGCGGCTTGCGGCCGAGGTAATAGGCCGCGAGCACGGCGAGGAGGCCCGAGATCATCGCCGCGACCCGGAGCTTCCAGACCGCCGGCTCGCCGAAGAGCTGGAATGGCGCCTGGAGCCCGAGATAGAACGGGCTGAGCAGGTTCCCGCTCTGCGAGAAGAAGGTGAACGGCTCGCCGCGGAGCATGTGGACGAGCTCGGTCCCCTCGTACGACTCGTCCCCGTTGTGCCACGGGATCGCGCCGAGGCTCGTGACCCGGAGCCAGAGCGCCGCGGCGAAGAGCAGGCCGAGGCCGACCGCCGTCGAGGCCGAGACGAGCCGTCCGAGTCGCATGACGTTTCCCCTCCCTGGGTTGCTCGCCGTCCCTGGCGGTCCTGCCGGCGCACTGTGGGGCCTCTATATCCCTTTATTCTTCGGCTGGCAACCGGGATCTTCTCCACCCGGCCGCGGTGGGTGAACACGCTCCGACTGGCCACCGCGCGGTCAGTCTGGTTTCCGCATGGAGCGGAGATTGTCAACAGCCAGTATCCAGGGATATTCCCGCCCCGTCTCGTAGGCCGTCTTGTACGATTTGCCGAGTGAGAAGACGCCGAAAGGATTTAGCAAGCAGGGGGAGGGAAAGGTGCCGAGGAAACCGACGATGTGGTCCGAGATGGACGGAGAGATTTTCCGGCAGGCGCCGAAGAGCTTGTCGATGATCTCGTCCTTAATCTGTTCCGCAGTGAGGTCGTCGCCGTATCTCGTCCGGAGATCGGCGATGTGCCCGGCGATCGGCCGGTGCTTGTCCTCGATGATGAACTTCACGAGTTCGTCGATAGGTATCTCAGCTGATCCGTGGAACGGCGACGTCCACGTAGGCGAGATCCACGGGCCGCTCGACGGCGAGGGCTTTGCGCAGCATCTCCTGCACCGTGTCGTAGGGCAGGTCGCGATCAGACGTCGTAATAGAGCTGGAACTCGTACGGGATGCGGCCGCTGCCGCACGGCCTCGACCTCGTGGGTCCGCTTGTACCAGATCCAGGTGTCGATCACGTCGGGCGTGAAGACGTCGCCCCGCAGCAGGAATTCGTGGTCGGCGCGGAGGGCGTCGAGCGACTCGTCGAGCGACTTCGGGCGTCGGCCGGGACGTCGTCGAGCTCGTCGGGCGCGAGGTCGTAGACGTCCTTGTCGAGCGGGTCGCCGGGGCTGGCCTTGGTCTGGATGCCGTCGAGCGCGGCCATGAGCATGGCGGAGAAGAGCAGGTACGGGTTCGCGGCCGAGTCGGGGCAGCGGAACTCGATCCGCCGGCTCTTGGGGCTCGGGCTGTAGACGGGGATGCGGATGACGGCCGTGCGATTCCGGCGGCGAATAGCTCAGCTTCGTCGGTGCCTCGAAGCCGGGGACGAGCCGCTTGTAGCTGTTCGTCGTCGGGTTGGCGAAGGCGCACAGGGCCGGGGCGTGCTTGAGCAGGCCGCCGATGGCGTACATCCCGAGGTCGCTCAGGCCGGCGTAGCCGTTGCCGGCGAGCAGCGGGGTCTCGTTCTTCCAGAGCGTGAAGTGGGTGTGCAGGCCCGAGCCGTTGTCGCCGTAGAGCGGCTTGGGCATGAACGTGGCGGTCTTGCTCGCCTGCCGGGCGACGTTGCGGATGATGTACTTGGCCAGCATCATCGCGTCGGCCGACTCGACGAGCGGCGCGGGCGTCGAGGTCGATCTCGCACTGGCCGCCGGTGGCGACCTCGTGGTAGTGGGCGACGGTGCCGGATGCCGCAGTCGTTCATCCGCTGGACCATCTCGGTCCGGAGGTCGGCCAGGCTGTCGGTCGGCGGGCAGGGGAAGTAGCCGAGGCCCGAGCCGGGCTTGTAGCCGAGGTTCGGGTTCTCGACCCGGCCCCGGTTCCAGGCCCCTTCGACCGAGTCGACGTGGTAAAACGCCTCGTGCCCGCTCTGGTCGAACCGGACGTCGTCGAAGACGAAGAACTCGAGCTCGGGCGCGATCCGGCAGTCGTCGGCGATGCCGGTCGACCGCATGTAGCGAGACGGCCTTGCGGGCGATGTTGCGGGGGTCGCGGGTGTAGTCCTGCTGGGTGATCGGGTCCTGGATGTTGCAGATCATCGTCAGCGTCGGCCGCGTGCGTGAACGGGTCGATCAGCGCCGTCTCGGGCTGGGGGACGACGAGCAGGTCGGCCTCGTTGATCGCCCGCCAGCCGACGACGCTCGAGCCGTCGAACCCGATCCCCTCCTCGAAGGTCTCCTCGGTGAGCGCCTCGGCGGGGATGGCGAAGTGCTGCCAGACGCCGGGGAAGTCCATGAAGCGGAGGTCGACGGTCGTGACCTCGCTCTGGCGGATCTGCGCAAGGACCTCTTTCGGTGACACCCTCGGGCCGTTCCTTTCTCCGAGATCGCGGGGCGCAACCCCTGGCTCGACGCGCTCCGCGGTCGCATGAACGATCGAGCGTAACCCATTGCGGGGAGACGGGCCAGACCTCGCGCGATCCCGACCGACTTTTCGACGCCCGCGCCGGTCGCTTTCGGCCAGCCTGCGTGGGCAGAGGTGGCCGATTGGGTTCGTTTCGTCGGGGTCTCGGGACCCTGTCCTGGCGCCGAGCGAACCCGAGCGTGCAGGTTATGTGCGGCTTCGTGCGGCTCCGTTAGCCTTTCGAGGCGGGAGAGGCCGGGCGGAGGGGCCGATCCCGCCGAGCCCGCGCCGGGGCCACATGAACCGGATGACCCGGACGGATCGGCACTGATGGACCAGGGCCGATCCGTTCTTTAGTCTGGGGTGCGGTAAACGGTGCCAGCTTAACGAAGTAATCGACCGTGCTGCGAAGCCTGGGGGCGATGCCATGACTCGGAGCCTGCTGTCCTATCGCGGCTATCTCGGGTCGGTCCGCTTCGACGTCGAGGAGGGCGCGTTCGCGGCCGGGTGGTCAATATCGACGACATGGTGACGTTCCAGGGCAGGTCGGTCGACGAGCTGAAGGTCGAGTTCCGGAACTCGATCGACGACTACCTCGAACAATGCGCCGAGCTGGGCGAGGAGCCCGACCGGCCGCTCTCCGGGCGCCTGACTCTGCGGATGAGGCCCGAGACGCATCGGATTCTCAAGACATTCGCCCAGGTGCGGGGACGGAGCCTCAACCAGCAGGTCTCCGCCATCCTGAACCGTGCGGCGAGCAAGGCGGAGCGGTCGCTGAAAGAGGCCTCGGTCCCGATCGGCGACCCCTCCAAGACCTCGCCGCGGTAGAATTGGGGCGGAGAATCGTCATCTGAACCGACGAGTCCACGGAGGGAGGCGAGCCCATGTCCGCCGACCAGCATCCGGGCCACGCGCAACGGTGCACGCGGAGGCGACCGAGGAGGTCGTCGTCCGGGGCCACATCATCGACTCGCTCCTGCTGCCCAAGATCCTCGACCGGATCCTGCAGATGGGCGGCTCGTTCGAGATCCGCGAGTGCAAGATCGGCTCCCGGCGCGTCGACCCGAGCTTCGCGCGGATCGCCGTCAGGGCCGCGACCCACGCCGAGGTCGAGGAGATCGTCGGCGACCTCATCGAGCACGGCGCATCGCCGGCCCATCCCGAGGACGCCCGGACGGTCGTCGCCGACCTCGACGGCGCCTTCCCCGACGGCTTCTACGCCACCACGAACCAGAAGACCGAGGTCCGGCTCGGCAGGGCAAGTGGGTGGAGGTTACCGACCAGGAGATGGACTGCGGGATCGTCGTCGACCCGACCGCTGACCGTCGGCCCGGTGCGTGGCGATGGCCGACGTCGACGAGGGGATGCCGATCGTCGTCGGCCACGAAGGGGTCCGGGTGATCCCGGTCGAGCGGCCGCGGGAGTCGACGCTGTTCGGGTTCATGAACTCGAACGTCTCGACCGAGAAGCCCAAGGCCGTGAGCCTGCAAGGCGTGGCCGACGCGATCCGCAAGACGAAGGCCGCGGGCAAGAAGGTCCTGCTCGTCGGCGGCCCGGCGATCGTCCACACGGGGTCGGCCGAGCACGTCGCGGCGATGGTCCGCGAGCGGCTGGATCGACGTCCTCTTCGCCGGCAACGCCCTGGCCACCCACGACGTCGAGCAGGCCCTCTACGGCACGAGCCTGGGCGTGAACATCCTCCGCGGCGAGGCCATCGAGCACGGCCACGAGCACCACCTGCGGACGATCAACACGATCCGCAGGCTCGGCGGGATCAAGGCGGCGGTCGACGCGGGGGTCCTGACGTCGGGGATCATGTACGAGTGCGTGAGGAAGGGCGTCGACGTCGTGCTCGCGGGCTCGATCCGCGACGACGGGCCCCTGCCGGAGGTCATCACCGACACGCTCGCCGCCCAGTCGCGCATGCGCCTCGCGATCAAGGACGTCGGCTTCGCGCTCATGATCGCGACGGCCCTGCACTCGGTCGCGGCCGGAAACCTGCTGCCGGCGTGGGTGAGGGTCGTCTGCGTCGACATCAACCCGGCGACCGTGACGAAGCTGAGCGACCGCGGGACGTTTCAGACGGTGGGCATCGTCACCGACGTCGAGCCGTTCGTGCGGAGCCTGGCGGTGATGCTCGAGGCGACTGACGCCGCCGGATGAATCCCCAACCCTCGTTCCGCCGCTCTGCGGCGGAATGCGTCTTCGGCCGCTCTGCGGCCATCTTGATGAGTGGCCGCGGAGCGGCAGGTATCCACTCCGCCGCGGAGCGGCGGAGCGAGTTCGGCAGAACGAGAGGGACCGATGCCAGTGACCCCGCGCATCCTGATGTGCCCGCCCGACCACTACGGCATCGAATACGAGATCAACCCCTGGATGAACCGCAAGGTCGGCGCCGATCACGCCCGCGCCACCGAGCAATGGCACACACTCCGCGAAATCCTCGTCGACCTCGGCGCGACCGTCGAGCTGCATGGACCCGGTCCCCGGCCTGCCCGACCTCGTCTTCACGGCCAACGCCGGGCTGGTCTACGGCAACCGGTTCATCGGCTCGCGGTTCCGACACGGGGTCCGGCAGGGAGAAAGCCCTTATTATGAAGATTTCATGAAGGCGCATGGATTCGATCTGGTCGCACTGCCTCTCGGCAGTTATTTCGAAGGGGCCGGCGACGCCCTGTTCTGCGGCGAGACGCTGTTCGCGGGGTATCGGTTCCGCTCCGACGCGCGGAGCCATCAGTGGATCGGCCAGGCGCTGGGCGTCGAGGTCTTGCCCCTGGAACTGGTCGACCCGAGGTTCTATCATCTCGACACGTGCTTCTGCCCGCTCCGCGAGGATGCCGCGATCTATCACCCGGGCGCGTTCGACGACTACGGGCGCTCCGTGCTCCGGGCCCGGGTCGGCACGCTGATCGAGGTCTCGGCCGACGAGGCGGCGTCGTTCAGTTGCAATGCGGTGGTGGTGGGTCGGACGGTCGTACTCAACGAGGAGACGCCGAAGCTGTCGCGGTCGCTGATCGACGCCGGGTTCCGGGTCCGGCCGACGTCGCTGACCGAGTTCATCAAGGCCGGCGGCAGCGCCAAGTGCCTGACGCTCCGGCTCGACGGCGAGGAGGCCGCGTCGTGGCGACGCCGGCCCGCCGCGGCCGGGGCCAACGCCTGAGCATCGTCCACCATGCCCGACGAGACCACGCCTCCCCCGCCGGCTCCTCCCCGCTCGCGGAGAGTCTATCTTCTCCGCCACGGCCTGGCCGTGCCGCACGGCACGGAGGGGTTCGCCGACGACGAGCGGCCCCTGACCGAGAAGGGCGAGCGGCGCGTCCGGCAGGTCGCCCGCGGGCTGCGCCGGCTCGGGCTGAAGCTGGACCGGATCGTCACGAGCCCGCTGCCCCGGGCATGCGGACGGCCGAGATCGTCGCCGACCTGCTCGACGCGGCGTTCCTGCTCGAGGAGTCGGAGGCCCTGGCCCCGACGGCCTCGGCCGAGTCGATCCGCGACTGGCTCGCCGGGCGGCCCGAGGCCCGGATCATGGTCGTCGGGCACAACCCGAACCTGTCGGAGCTGCTGACCCTGCTGCTGACCGGCAAGACGACGCCGACGGTCTGCGACCTCCGTAAGGCCGGCCTGGCGGCGCTCCGCGACGACCCAAACCGAAGGTTTCAGCTCGACTGGATCGCCCGGCCGCGGCTGGTCCGCCGGCTCGGAGAGTGATTCGCCGGGGGCGCCGGCGGGCGAGATCAACACCCAAAAGCGCGACCGCGCCCGGCGGACCCGTTGCAGTTGGGCGGCGAATTGCGTATAAACTTGAGGAGGCCCAACCGGGCCCGAGGCCGCCGAGCCGATCCCCTGCCCGGCAAGATCACCCAGCCCAATCCGGCCGACCGGCGACGCCGAGAGCGGCCGACCGCGGGCCCGCCGACAATTCCCGATCCGGTCGATCCGACACGCAACCTCCCTGACTTATCGCCCGTCCGACCCCCGGCCTCGTCTCCGGGATCCGCACCGCCCGCGCCCGGGCTTGCCCGCTCCGCCGACCACGTCGCGAACTCCCTCCCCTCGCCCCAACGACCGACCGTCATGGCCCACTCGTCGCGACACAAGCCCCGCCGCCACCGGATCCACACGCCCCGCCGACCCGGCGGGATGTGGGCGAACGGCCCGATCCCGGTGATCGGCCTCGTCGGCGGCATCGGCGCCGGCAAGAGCGTGGCGGCGGCGGCGCTCGCCGACCGGGGCTTGCGAGTGCTCGACGCCGACGCGATCGGCCATGCCCTGCTCGCCCAGAGGCCGGCGCGGGAGCGGGTCGTCGCGCGGTTCGGGCCCGGCGTGCTCAGGGCGGACGAGGAGGGCGTGGAGGGGTCCGAGCCCGAGGTCGACCGCAAGCTCCTCGGACGGATCGTCTTCACCGACCCCGATCGCCAGGCGCGACCTGGAGGCGATCCTCCACCCCGCGATGCGAAAGACCTTCGAACGGGCAATCGCCCGCGCGGCCCGCGCCGGCCTGCCGGGCGTGGTGCTCGACGCCGCGATCCTCTACGAGGCGGGCTGGGACCGGCTCTGCGACGCCGTCCTGTTCATCGACGCTTCCGCGCGACGTCCGGCTCTCCCGGCTGACCGCCGCCCGCGGCTGGTCGGCCGCGGACCTGGATACCCGGGAGGCCGCCCAGGCGCCGCTGGACTCGAAGCGCGAGCGGGCGGACCGGGTGCTCGAGAACACCGACTCTCCCGAGGCCCTCCGCGAGGCCGTGCTCGCGTGGTGGTCATCGTTCGTGCCCGCCCGGCCGCCCCGGGGCCGGGCCTCCGCCCGCCCGGGTTGACTTGCCGTCCCATTCAGATTCCGCCGTTACCCTATCCCTCATTCCCGTCGATCCCGCCGCTGAACCCTCCGCCCCGATCGAAGGTACGCCCCGTTCGCGCGGACCGGACCGGAAGGACTTGCGAGGAGCCCGATCCCATGGCCAACGAGATGCGCCCCCGCCGGGAACCGTCCGGGACCTCTCGCCTGCGGACCCGTCTCACCCAGCCCGCCGCCGACGCCGACTTGCCGCGAGCCGGCGAGAGCGGCCCGGCCGGCACACCGCCCGGCAACGGCGACGACGGCGAGGCGCCGCCCCGTTACCGCGCCAGCAGCCCCGCCGCCAGCCGCGGCGAGCGCGACGGCATGGGCATCGCCGTCCGCGAGCGGCTCTCCCGCGCCAACCGCGAGCCCGCCCCGGCTCGCGACCCCGCCCCGCCCTCCCGTCCGCCGGCCCCGCCGGCCGAGCGTGAGCCGGCTCCCCGTGAGGACGACATCGACGAGTACGTCGAGCCCGCGCCTGCCCCCGTGGCGACCGCCGTCGAACCGATCGAGGGATTGCCGGCCGACACCGATGAGGAAGGGGACGTCTACGGCGACGACGCCCTCCACGAGCGGTACGAGGACATCAAGCGCGGCGAGATCCACCTCACCGAGCTCCAGAAGATGACCATGCCCCAGCTCATCCGCACGGCCAAGGTCGAGGGGCGTGGTCGAGTACACGGGCCTGAAGAAGCAGGACCTGATCTTCAAGATCCTCAAGGAGCGGGTCAAGCAGAACGGCCTGATGTACGGCGAGGGCACGCTCGAGGTCCTGCCCGACGGCTTCGGCTTCCTCCGCAGCCCCGACTACAACTACCTGCCCTGCCCCGACGACATCTACGTCTCGCCCAGCCAGATCCGCCGCTTCGGCCTGCAAGACCGGCGCGATCGTCGCAGGGCCAGATCCGCCCGCCCAAGGAGAACGAGCGGTACTTCGCCCTGCTCCGCGTCGAGGCGATCAACTTCGAGGAGCCCGACAAGCTCACCGAGAAGGTCGGCTTCGACGACCTGACGCCACTGCACCCGACCGGCCGGCTGATCCTGGAGACCGGCCCCGACGAGTTCAACATGCGGGTCGTCGACCTCGTCACGCCGATCGGCAAGGGCCAGCGCGGGCTGATCGTCGCCCCGCCGCGGACCGGCAAGACGATCCTGCTCCAGAAGATCGCCAACAGCGTCCTCAAGAACCACCCCGACGCCTACGTGATGGTCCTGCTCATCGACGAGCGGCCCGAGGAAGTCACCGACATGGAGCGCTCGGTCAAGGGGCCGACCGCCGAGGTGGTCTCCTCCACCTTCGACGAGCCCGCCTCGCGGCACATCCAGGTCGCCGAGATGGTGATCGAGAAGGCCAAGCGGATGGTCGAGTTCGGCACGCGACGTGGTGATCCTGCTCGACTCGATCACCCGCCTGGCCCGCGCCTACAACACCGAGGCGCCGCACTCGGGCAAGATCCTCACCGGCGGCGTCGACGCCATCGCCCTGCAGAAGCCCAAGCGGTTCTTCGGCGCCGCCCGCAACATCGAGGAGGGCGGCAGCCTGACGATCCTCGCCACGGCCCTGATCGACACCGGCAGCCGGATGGACGACGTGATCTTCGAGGAGTTCAAGGGCACCGGCAACATGGAGCTGCACCTCGATCGCCGCCTGGTCGACAAGCGCGTCTGGCCGGCGATCGACGTCAACCGCTCGGGCACCCGCCGCGAAGAGCTGCTGATGGACGCCGAGGAGCTGCGCCGGGTCTGGATCCTCCGCCGCGTGCTCAACGACATGAACCCGGTCGAGGCGATGGAGCTGCTGACGGGCCGGATGCGGAAGATCGAAGTCGAACGCGGAGTTCCTGATGAGCATGAACCTGTCGTGAGGCCCGGCGATCATGGCGACGGGGCACGAAGAGGCGCGGGTGAAGCGTGCTGGCGGACGAATCGCCAGGAGTCGTCCCGCGGTCACGGTGCTGCGGGGGATCTCCTACGACGATTACGTCCGCATCCGCGACGTGCCGGCCAACGATCACCTGAAGATGGCCTACCACGACGGGACGCTCGAGATCATGTCGCCGGAATCGCTCCACGAGGTCCCTTCCCGCCGCGTCGGCCTCGTCATCTACGAGGTGGCAATGGGCCTCGGAATCTCCTGCACCGGCGCCGGTTCGACCACGTTCCGACTCCGCGGAGAGGACCTGAAGAAGGGCAAGGGGAAAGAGCCCGACGAGAGCTTCTACTTCGCGAACGAGGCTCGGATCCTGGGCAAAACGACCAAGATCGACCTCGACGAGGGCGACCCCCCTCCTGACCTCTGGATCGAGATCGACAACCGCGCGAGCTCGCGCGGCAAGCTGCCGATCTACGCGGCGCTCGGCGTCCCGGAGGTCTGGCGCTACCGATCGCGGCGCCGTCTCCTCTGGTTCGGACGCCGCGTCGGGGACGGATACGAGCCGATCGAGAGGAGCCTCTCGCTGCCGATGCTCACGCCGGCCCTCGTGCTCGAGGCCATCGCGCTTGGCGATGGGAAATCGGAGATCGCCTGGGGCTCGATCCTTCGCGAATGGGTTCGGACGAAGCTCGCCGCGCCGGGCGACGCGTAGTGGGATCGAGTCGGCGCCAGGTCCACCTCACGAAGACGCTCCCACGCCTGCGTTCGACTCATCACGACGTGGCCGGCCACATTGCGCCGGCTTGATTCAGGACGTATCCCCCACCTGGATCGAGCGCACGACGGACCGTGTGGCGTACGGGCATCACCGGCCGGACGCTTCCTTGCCTTCGCCTGCGGGTTCCTGATTAACTTGGTAGCGCGATCGGTGCCGGAGATGGTGCGCCCGCCGGCCTTCCGCGCGGTCCCCCGCAGCCGGCGATGACCCCCGTTGTGACGACCACGGCGCGGGCGGAGGTGCATGGCACGCATGCAAGAACCCGTCTCCTCGGGAAGCGGTGCGACGTCCGACACCGCGGCCCCGGCTCCCGCTGCGCGAGGGGGCGGCTCGGTGTCGGCCGGCCGCATCCCCGAGCTCGACGCGCTGCGGGCCTTCGCCGCGATCTGGGTCGTGGCCTATCATTATTCCTTCGCCTATCCCCAGACCCACGAGCGGTTTCTCGCCGGCGGCGGAGCGGCCGTCGACCTGTTCTTCGTACTCTCCGGCTACCTGATCAGCGCGATCATCCTGGCGCACACCGGCGAGCGCGGGTTCCTCCGTTCGTTCTATCTCCGCCGAGGCCTGCGGATCTGGCCTGCGTATTACGCGTTCATCCTGACGATCGGCGCGATCGTGGCCGTCCGGCCTTCGCTGGGTTCGCTGCGGGCCCTGCCCCAGTTCCTGACCTTCACGCAGTACGTCGATTACTACTGGTTCGGCACGCCGAAGGAGCTGACGTACGCCAGTTTCATCACGTGGACGCTCGCCATCGAGGAGCAGTTCTACCTCCTCTGGCCACTTATGATCGCGCTGGCAGGCCGGCGCTGGATCGTCCCGATGGCGCTGGCGGCGATCGCGGTGTCGATCGCGTCGCGGTGGGCGGGGTTCAAGGACTGGATCCTCATCGCCCGCAGCGATGGCTTCGCCATCGGCGCTCTGCTCGCCGTGGCGACCGACGGGCCGAATCGCTCCCGGTTCGGGCCGAAGCTCTCACTCTGGCTGGCGGTCCTCGGCGTCGCGAGTCTCGCGATCCGCCTCTCCGTCCTGAAAGGCACGTCCACCCCCGGCGGGCCCGTCGTGTGGCCCGCGGCGACGGTCACGGTCACATGCCTCGTTTTCGCGTCGATCGTGGGCCTGGTGGTGCGGCACAACGGGCGTCCTCTCCTCGCCCCGCTCAGGACCCGCTGGCTCTGCTTCCTCGGCCTGATCAGCTACGGGATCTACCTCTATCACATGGTCGCGGCTCGGCTCGCGTCGGCCATCCTCCTCAAACTCGGCCTGGCCGACGTGCCCGCCGTCGCCATCGCGGCCGCACCGGTGGTGTGCCTGAGCATGGCCCTGGCCTCGTGGTACTTGCTGGAGAAGCCCTTTCTCCGGCTCAAGGATCGGTTCCGCTACGGCCCGGTGCGCCCCGCCGCCTCCGCCGATCGGGGCAGTCCCCCTGAGCCCGCGGGGCAGGCCGAGCCGTCTCGGGTCGAGCTTGCCCTGGCCGAACTGAGCCCGCCGGGGACGCCCTGATAACGTCAGGCCCGTCACTCCGGCGCCGGAAGACAGGGCACGAGACCGAGTTTGAGGCTATGATAGAGATCCCGGCCCGCGCAGACGGCCGCCGGGAACGACCGATTGCACCCGGTTGCTGACATCCATGACGACCTTCGAAGGCGATTATTCCCCGCCCGCCGGCCGCTTCGCCGTGGTGGTCGCGCGGTTCAACGAGACCGTCACCCGCGCCCTGCTGGCCGGCTGTCTCGACTCGTTCGCCCGGCACGGCGTCGGCGAGGATCGCGTCGACGTGGCCTGGGTCCCGGGCTCGTTCGAGATCCCCGTCGTTGCCCGGAAGCTCGCGGAGTCGGGCGGCTATGCGGCGGTCGTCTGCCTCGGCTGTGTGATCCGCGGCGAGACGTCGCATTACGACCACGTCGCCGGACAGGCCGCGGCGGGGGTGATGCAGGCGGGACTGGCCACGGGCGTCCCCGTGATCTTCGGCGTGCTGACGACCGAGACCGTCGAGCAGGCGCTGAACCGCTCGGGCCTGAAGGGCGGGAACAAGGGCGCCGAGGCGGCCATGACGGCGATCGAGATGGTCAACCTGCTGGCCCAGGTCGGCGGGGCGGCCGTGTATCCGTCGCGATTCGCCTGAGCCGCCCGCAACCCGCACCCGCTACAATATCGGGGTCCGGTCGGCGAAGACCGTGCGGGGCGAACGACGGCGTGGTTGGGAGGCATGGTCATGCGACAGAGCCGGGCCGACGAGATCTCCAGCGGCGTGTTCCTGATCGGGCTGGGCCTGTGCTTCTATTTCGGCTTCTGGCCCACGATCCTGTTCGTGATCGGGGCCTCTTCGATCATCCAGGGGCTCGTCCAGGGCCGGGGCTGGTTCGCATTCCAGGGGGCGACCTGGACGATCGGCATCGGGCTGTGGGCCCTGATGGGCTTCAGCCTGGCGGGTCTGTTCGTCATGATCGGCGTGAGCATCATCGTCGGCGCCCTGGTCAAGCCGCCGTTCCTCCAGCCCAAGCCGAAGCCGTTCGTCGACAACACCCTGGAATGAGGACCGCCCGACCGGGACGGATTCCCCGCCGATGACCACCCCGCTCCTGCCCGCAGACGTTCTGGTTCCGGCTCGCCATCCCCTGCCCGAGGATCGACGGCCTTCCCCGCCCGCGCGGTCGGCTTCTCGATCTGCCCGCGTCGTGCTCGCTTCCCGACACCGGTGCCCTCGCCGGCAGCCCGTCCTGGGCCGACGTCCGCGCGGCGTGGAACCCCTCGGGCCTGGCCGTGGCCGTCGAGGTGACGGGCAAGTCCGGGCCGATCACCCGCGACCCGATCGGCACGGCGACGGGCGAGGGGCTGACGCTCTGGATCGACACCCGCGACACCCGCACGATCCACCGCGCCACGCGGTTCTGCCACCGCTTCTCGTTCACCCTGCGACCGTCCCGCGACGGTCTGAACGTCCAGGTCGGCCCAGAAGCCGATCGCCCGCGCCCTGGCCGACGCCCCGTCCGCCGATCTCTCGGCCATCTCCACCCGCGCCGACCTGATCCGCGGCGGCTGGCGGCTCGAGGTCTTCCTCCCGGCCGAGGTCCTGAATGGATTCGACCCCGAGACGAACCGCCGGCTCGGCCTGGCGTATCAGGTGACCGACCTCGAGCGCGAGGACCGCTTCCTTACCGTCGGCCGCGACTTCCCGATCGGCGAGGACCCGAGCCTCTGGGCCGTGCTGGAACTGGTCGACCCCTGAGCGTGTCTCCGGGTAAGATGGACGGAAGTCAAGAGACACCCTCTTCGCCATTCGGCGCGCAGGGGCTGACCTGGCGCACATCCTCTCGACGCCGGAACTCTCCCGATGTCCGACTTCACCCGCCCCAACCCCATCGACGACCAGATCGACGCCGCCATGAAGGCCGCGACGAGCGCCCCGGAGAAGAAGCCCGACGAGGTCTCGTTCAAACGCCAGTGGGACGCCGACCTCGACGCCGAGCTCGAGGCCGCGATGGCCGGCTTCGACGCCGACACGCTCTACGCCGGCAATACCGGAACACGGACCCGCGCCGCCGACCGGGCCAACGTCCCCAAGGGCGGCGCCGGCCAGGAGTCGCGACAGGGCCTCCAGAAGGGCAAGGTCGTCGCCGTCCGCGGCAAGAGCGTCTTCGTCGACCTCGGCGCCAAGAGCGAGGGCGTCATCCCGATCGAGCAGTTCGGCGAGAACCCGATCCCGGCCGTCGGCGACCCGATCGAGTTCCACGTCGACCACTTCGACACGGCCGAGGGCCTGCTGATCCTCAGCCTCAAGGGCGCGGCGGTCGAGGCGAGCTGGGAGAACCTCAAGCGCGGGCTCGTCGTCGAGGCCAAGGTCACCAAGACGAACAAGGGCGGGCTCGACGTCGAGGTCGACGGCATCCGCGGCTTCCTGCCGATCGGACAGATCGACATCAACCGGGTCGAGGACGCCGCGATCTACGTCGGCCACAAGTTCAAGGTGATGGTCACCGAGGCCAATCAGCGCGAGAAGAACCTCGTCGTCTCCCGCCGCGACATCATCGAGCAGGAGCGCGCCGAGGCCCGCGAGAAGACCTGGAAGGAGCTCGAGGAGGGCCAGACCCGCACGGGCGTCGTCCGCTCGGTCAAGGAGTTCGGCGCCTTCGTCGACCTCGGCGGCGTCGACGGCCTGCTGCACATCGGCGACATGAGCTGGGCGCGGCTCAAGGACGTCGGCAACCTCGTCAAGCCGGGCGACAAGGTCGACGTGAAGATCCTCAAGATCGACCGCACGACCCAGAAGGTGAGCCTCGGCCTCAAGCAGCTCACGCCCGAGCCCATGGGACCTCGCCGAGGACAAGTACGGTCGCGGGACGACGCACCGTGGTAAGGTCACCCGCCTGATGGACTTCGGCGCCTTCGTCGAGCTCGAGCCCGGTATCGAGGGCCTCGTCCACATCTCCGAGCTCTCGCCGAACCGCGTCCGCCGCGTCTCGGACATCGTCAAGCCCGAGCAGGAGGTCGAGGTCCGCGTCCTCAAGATCGAGCCGGAGGCGAAGAAGATCGCCCTGAGCCTCAAGCCGCTGCCCAACGCCGTCCCCGAGGACGACGATGAGGAGGACGAGGAAGACGACACGCCGGCCGCTCCGAAGCCCGAGCGCAAGGTGCCGCTCCGGGGTGGACTCGGGGATAGCGACCCGAATCCGTTCGGCAGGAGGCCGACCGAGGGATAGAGCGGTTTCCCTTCGATCCCGGCGGCCCTTCGTAGGGTCCGCTGTGCGGACCTCTTCAATCCCGGCCGATCCCGGACGTCCGACACAGCGCGGGGGCTGTTTTTACCGACCGAAGCCAATTCTCCGTAAATTCTTAAGCTCGAACAGGTTGGATCGGATTTCCGAGCCCGGTTGGCCATCCCCGAGCCGGACCGGTCGCCCCCGAAAACCGACCTTAACCTCTAGTTGTCAGTGAGCTTGCGGAAAATTGGCTTCGGTCGGTAAAAACGGCCCGGTCCGCGGGCGGCCGGGGTCGCCTGCGGGGACGGCCGGTTATCAGTGCGGCCGGTTGAGGAACGGACGTCGTCCTGTTACCCTCGGACGATCGACCCGCCTCCGAAAGCCTGCCCTGAATCGCCGCGCGACCCACCGGAGCCCCGCCATGCGTCAGCCCGATTCCAGCCGCCGGACCTTCCTCATGCACGGGGCCGCCGCCGTCGCCGCCACGGGCGCCGCGCTGGACCTCGCCAGCGTCGCCCACGCCGCGGGCAGCGACACGCTCAAGGTCGGCCTCGTCGGCTGCGGCGGCCGCGGCACCGGCGCGGCCGAGCAGGCGCTGACGGCCGACAAGAACGTCACGCTCGTCGCCATGGCCGACGCCTTCGACGACCGCCTCGACGAGAGCCTCTCGACCCTCAAGGGCTCGCCGGTCGCGGGCCAGGTCGACGTCGCCGAAGGATCGCCAGTTCGTCGGGTTCGACGCCTACAAGCAGGTCATCGACCAGGTCGACGTCGTCCTCCTGACGACCCCGCCCGCACTTCCGGCCGATCCACCTGGCCTACGCGGTCGAGAAGGGCGATGCACACCTTCGTCGAGAAGCCGGTCGCCATCGACGCGCCCGGCGTCCGCGCCGTTCCTGAAGTCGTGCGAGGAGGCGAAGAAGAAGAACCTGTCGCTCGTCTCGGGCCTCTGCTGGCGCTACCACAAGCCCCGGCGCGAGACGATGAAGCAGGTCCGCGACGGGGCGATCGGCGAGATCGTCGCCATCGAGACGACCTACAACTCCAACGGCGTCTGGGACCCCCGGAAGACCCGCGAGGAGGTGCAAGTCGGAGATGGAGTACCAGATGCGCAACTGGTACTACTACGACTGGCTCAGCGGCGACCACATCGTCGAGCAGGCCGTCCACGGCATCGACACGATGGCCTGGGCGATGGGCGACGAGCCGCCCGATCGCAGTGCTGGGGCGTCGGCGGCCGGCAGGTCCGGACCGAGCCCGAAGTACGGCAACATCTACGACCACTTCTCGCATCGTCTACGAGTACCCGAACGACGTCCGCGGCTACCACCAGTGCCGCCACTGGCGGGGCACGCCGAACGCGGGTCAAGGACTACATCCTCGGCGCCAAGGGCATCTGCGACGTCTTCGGCTCGCAAGATCACCGGCGAGACGACCTGGCGCTACCGCGGCCCGAACAACCAACATGTACCAGACCGAGCACGACGAGCTGTTCGCCTCGATCCGCGCGGGCAAGCCGATCAACAACGGCCTCTACGCCGCCGCGCAGCACCCTGCTGGCGATCATGGGCCGCGATGGCCGCCTACACCGGCGAGGTCATCACCTGGGACAAGGCGCTGAACTCGCAGGAAGATCCTCGTGCCCGACCCAGTTCGCCTGGGGCGACGCCCCGCACGCGGCCCGTGCCGAGGCCGGGGGCCACGAAGTTCGTGTGAGCCGTCGGGCAATTCCCGATCGATCCGGCGCGACGGTCGTGCTTCGTCTCCAACCCCCCGGGAGATGTCGGACCATGCTGGACCTCTTCTCCGACGAGATGCGCCGCGACCCCTACGCGGCCTACGACGTCCTCCGCCAGGCGTCCCCGGCACTCCGGGTCCCTCCGCCGTTCGACGCCTGGATGGTCTTCGACCACGAGGGCGTGAAGCGGGTGCTCAGCGATCACGAGACGTTCAGCTCGAGGGTGCGGGCCCCCAAGAACTGGTTCAACTTCCAGGACGCGCCCGAGCACACGAAGCTCCGCGCGCTCATCTCGCGGGCGTTCACGTCGCGGTCGATCGCGCACCTCGAGCCGCGTATTCAGGAGCTGTCGCGCCGGCTGCTCGATCCCCTGATCGGCCGGGGCGAGATGGACCTCGCCGCCGACTATGCCGGCCCGCTGCCGATGATGGTGATCGCCGAGATGATCGGCATCCCGGCCGCGGAATGGTCGCGGTTCAAGGGCTGGAGCGACGCCATCCTGAGGATCAGCTACAGCCGTTCGGGCGACGAGGACGCCGCGCGGGTCATGGCCGATTTCCGCGCGACCACGGACGAGATGAGCGTCTATCTCGAAGAGATGATCGCGCAACGGCGCTCGGCGCCGCGGGACGACCTGTTGACACGCCTGATCGAGGCCGAGGTCGACGGGCAGCGGCTGACGCATGACGAGATCCTCGGCTTCTTCCAGCTGCTCGTCGTGGGCGGCCAGGAGACGACCGCGAATCTCATCAGCAACGCCGTCCTCTGCCTGGTCGAGAACCCGGACCAGCTCCGTCGCCTCCGCGCCGATCCCGGGCTGCTGCCGTCGGCGATCGAGGAGGTGCTCCGCTATCGAACGCCTTTCCTGTGGCTGATGCGTACGCCGAGTCGAGACGTCACGATGCACGGCCAGGTACTCCCGGCCGGTACGCTCGTGCTGCCCATGCTCGGCTCGGCGAACCGCGACCCCGGCGTGTTCCCGGACCCGGCCCGCTTTGACGTCTCGCGCGATCCCAATCCGCACATCGCATTCGGCCACGGAGTTCACGCCTGCCTGGGCGCGGCGCTGTCACGTCTCGAGGCTCGGATTGCCCTCACCGACCTGCTCTCACGAATGCGGACGATCGAGCGCGCCAACGACGAGCCGTGGGAGCCGCGAAGGGCGCTGAACGTGCACGGGCCGACCCACTTGTCGATCCGTTTCGAGCCGTCGCGGGAGACGTGAGCCTCGAGCGAGGCTCGCGCGGCGGCCCGGCCGAGGATCAGCGCGCGTCGGAACCTCGACCGTAGCCGTTGTAGATGACGAGCCGCGCGACCGGACCCGGCAGGTCGATCCGTACGAAGTCGACCGTATCCAGCGGGACGGGCTCGGGGCCGACCGTCAGGGGCGGGTCGGTTTTCCAGCCATCGATCCAGTGCAGGCTCACGAGGATCGACCCCTCGTGCGGCACGACGTCGGCCAGCTCGATGCGGTTGAAGTCGACATCCGCGAGCCGGGCCCGGCCGCGGAGCACGAAGCGAGTGCGGCCGGTCGAGGCGATAGATCGCGTACTGCTGCCCGCCTTCGACCAGGTAGCGGGTCGCGACCTCGGGGCCCGCACGCTCGGCCATCGGTTCCCACTGGCGGGCATCGGCCGGGGGCAGCCGACCCGGTGTGTGGTCCCTCGGCAGGGTGGTTACGCGCGTGGCGAACCTCGCCCGGTCGAAGCAGAACCGCGAGAGCGGCGACCAGCAGACGACCCATCCGATGTTGTAGAGATCGCAGTAGGCGCGGAGTGCCTCGGGCGTCCAGCGCTCGACGGACCGGTCGCCGAGCTGAAAGTCACCGAACGCGGCCATCCGGTGATGCCGGATGAACGCCGTCTGGTAGAGCCCGCCGATGAACTGGCGCCGGTCGCGGCCGAGCAACAAGGGTAGGAGCGGCGTCCAGTGGGTCGACTCGGCGTCGGTCAATTCGAGCACGCGGAGCTGGTCCTCGAGGAGGATGCGTGCCGACGGGTCGGTGTTGGTGCGGAGCCATTCGACGAGGCCCGTCATTTCTGGCGTGACGCCTATCGTCACGCGGACGACGCCGGATCGCCGTCCGCACCGTCGCGGGGAAGGCCGCCCAGCCGGCTGCCAGCACGGCCAGCCAGGCCGCGAGCGCAGCGATCGCCCCCCGGCGCCCCCCTCCTGCGGCCCGCGCGAGCCACGCCGTCGCGCGGGCCGCGGCCGAGCCGGCCGGGATGGCCATGAGCATCGCGAGGGGCACGAGGAAGCGGAGCGGCTCGAGCACCTTCGTCGGGCCCCAGAAGCTGCCGAACATCGCGAGCAGGAACAGCGCCGCCGCGCCGCCCGCGAACGTCGCCGCCAGCGTCCGCCGGCCGTCCCTGGCCCATCCGATCAGGCCGGCAATCCCGGCGAAGAACAGGACCGCGCCGAGGTGTCCGTCGAGGTCGATGCCGATCAGATAGCCCAGAAAGAAGAGGGGCGAGCGAGTGGTCAGGAAGAAGGCGCCGCCCTCGCGAATATCCCGGAACCGCCAGAGCGGGACGAGCCAGAACAGGTTCGCCGCGACGATCAGCACGGCGGCGGCGGCGAGGGCCCCCGTCCACCGGGCCCGGTGCCGGCCGACCGTCGCCGCGAGGAACCCCGCGAGGCCGCCGGCGAGCATGATCGGCGTCGTCACGTGGCTGAATAGCAGCAGTCCCCCGACGATCGTGAGGCCGAGCCAGAGGGCCCGGGTCGGCCGCCGGTCGAAGCGGACGCAGAGGGCGAGCAGGAATCCGACGCCGGCCGACGTGGTCAGGAACGCGAAGAGGCCGCTTCGCCAAAGCGCGGCTGGATACCCGCCCCAGAAGTAGACCGCCGCGAGGGCCGAGGCCCCGGCCGCCTCGCCGACGCCCAGGCCCGCGGCCCACGCGGCGGCGGGGACCATGCCGAGTGCGATCAGCGAGCACGCGAGCACTCCGAGCTTGTAGGCCCGCGGGCTGTAGCCGCCGGCGACCGACTGGAACAGGATCGCCAGGTTGCTGCTCGAGTCCCAGACCGGCGTCTCGGGATAGCCGGCCATGAAGAACGGGTCGATCGCCCCAGGTCGTGCCGGCCTCGCGGAGGAACCGCGCACCGAGGGCGCCGTGGTATTCGTGGATCGCGTGGTCGACCATCACGACGGGCTCGGCGTCGACGATCGACCCGAGTGACGGGAAGAGCCGGAACGCCAGGAACGCGTGGGCCGCGAGCACGGCGATGAGGACCGCCCACGGCCAGGGGGCTCGGCACGGCTTCGGGGAGTCGGGAGTGAGGACGACGGGCATGACGGAGCAAGCTATCAGTCGACCCCGGTCGCGGCAAGCCGCGCGAACGTGACCTAGGATTGGTGGGATCACGTCGACGGGCACAGGCCGCACGGGAGACTCCAGCGCATGACGGACGAGGACCGCGGTCCGATCCCGCGCTTCTGGCTCCCCGTCGCACTCGGCGTGTTCGCCGGCGCCGCGGTGGCTGAAGTCCAGTGGCGGCCGATGAACGGCGACGCGTCGTGGTACGTCTACGTCGCTGGCCGCCTGCTCGACGGCGACCGGCCCTACGTCGACCTCATCGACACGAACCCGCCGCTGATCCTCTGGCTCGACATGGCCGTCGTCGCCGCGGGACGAGCCCTGGGCATCGAGCCCTTGAGGGCGTTCCAGCTCGCCGTCTTCGGCGCGATCGGGCTCTCGCTCGCCCTGTCGTGGCTCGCGAGCCGCGGCCTTCCGCGGACCCTGCGCGAGGCCTGCCTCGCGGCGTTCGGCTTCATGCTGCTCGTGGGAGTCGGCCCGGCATTCGGCCAGCGCGAGCACCTGGCGGTCGCCCTAATCCTACCTTATGCATTCGCCGTCGCATCGGAGGCCCGCGGCGACCGTCCGCCCGCGCGGCTGGCGATTCTGACCGGCCTGCTCGCCGGGGTCGGGTTCTCGCTCAAGCCGTTCTTCGTGCTCATCGCCGCCGCTGTGGAAATGTGGCTGGGTTCCCGGCGAGGACGGCGGGTCTGGGCTCGTCCGCAGGCTCTCGCGATCGCCGCCGTTATTATTGTTTATGGCGCGCTCATCATGGTGATCACGCCCCAGTATTTCGACGCGGCCCGCCGCCTCGCCCCGCTCTATCCCGCGCACAATCCGATGGGCTCGACCCTGGTCGCGAATTCATGGCGGCTAGTGATCGTCGTCGCGGCAATGGCGCTGGCCTGGGCCTCGATCCGCCGCCGGTCGCCCGGATTCGTCGAGGTCTTCCTCCTCATCGACGCCTGGTTCACCGTGTCGCTCTACCTGACGGGCAAGGGGTGGGACTATCACTGGTTCCCACCGCTGGCCTTCTCGTGGGCGCTGGCGATCGGCTCCGCCGCGCTGCTCCTCGAGCCGGCGATGCGACGGCGGAGGAGGTTGGCGACCGGTCGTGGTCGCTTCGCTCGTTCTCATCCCAACGGCGCTACTGATCCACGAGACGCGATCGCGCCAGCCCGACCGGGACACGGCGCGGATCGTCCGATCCAGCACACACGCGGGGGATGCCGTGTTCGTGCTCTCGCCGTGGCTCCACAAGTCGTTCCCGATGGTCCTCGAACAGGGCCTGACCTGGGGCCTGCGCTATCCGATGCTGCTGCCGATCGCGGCGTTCTACCCCGAGGGCTCGTGGGTGCCCGGCCGATACCATGACCCATCGGAAATGCCGGCGGAGGAGCGGCGGTTCATTGACGAGGTCGCGGCGGATTTCGCGAAGAGCCGTCCCGCGATCCTTCTCGTCGACGAGGATCCGCCCACGCCGCTGCACGGCGGATTCCGCTATCTCGATTACTTCGGCGCCGACCCGACGTTCGCGCGGGCCTTTCGCGACTACGAGCGAGTGGCCAGGACGCCGAGCTTTCTCGTGTATCGGCGGCGAGAAATGGTGGAACGGGGCGTCACCCGAGCGCCGTCGCCTCGTCGTAGCCGAACATCAGGTTGAAGTTCTGCACCGCGACGCCCGCCGCGCCCTTGAGCAGGTTATCGAGGCACGAGATCACGAGGATCTTCCCCCGGACGACGCGGACGGTGATGTCGCAGTAGTTCGTGAACGCCGAGTCCTTCGTCGACGGCAGGTGCGTCACGACGCGGACGAACGGGCTGTCGCGGTAGAACGCACGATAGAGCTCGATCAGGTCGTGCTCGACGGCGACGCCCTTCGGGTTCGCGTAGATCGTCGCGTGGATGCCGCGGTCCATCGGGACCAGGTGCGGCGTGAAGATCACCTCGACAGGCTCGCCGGCCGGCCGCGCGACGTCGGAGAGCACCTGGTCGATCTCGGGCGTGTGCCGGTGCCGGCCGACGCTGTAGGCCGAGACCGACTCGTTGCATTCGGGGAAGTGCAAGTTCGGCTTCGGCGCCCGGCCGGCGCCCGTGACGCCGCTCATCGCGTTGATGAGGATCGTCCGGCGCTCGATCAGGTCGTGCGCGACCAGCGGCGCCAGCCCGAGAATGCTGGCCGACGTGTAGCAGCCCGGGTTGGCGATCAGCGACGCGTCGGGGATCGCGTCGCGAAAGAGCTCCGGCAGGCCATAGACCGCCTCGGCGAGGCCCGCGGCGTCGGTGTGGTCGTGGGCGTACCAGTCGGCGTAGACGGCCGCGTCCTTCAGCCGATAATCGGCGCTCAGGTCGATCACCCGGACCCCGCGCTCGCGCAGCGCCGGCGCGACGGCGAAGCTCGCCGTGTGCGGCAGGCCGAGGAAGGCGACCTTCGCCGACTCCGCGACGCGGTCGGCGTCGAACGGCGCGCACGTCAGGTCGATCCGCCGCGCCAGGCTCGGGTGCAGGGCATCGACGCGCGTCCCCTCGTCCTGCCGCGAGGTCGCCATCCTCAGCCGGGCACCCGGGTGGTTGAGCAGGATGCGGAACAGCTCCCGCGCCGCGTAGCCCGAGGCCCCGACGATGGCCACGTCGATCATCCGTCCGTCTCCCCGATGCCATGAGCTTCCGCGGGTTGGTCCTCGCCCGCCGCGCTTTGGGCACGTCCGAAGGGTCGCACCCCGCTGCGCCAATACAACACGAACCATCCCAACCAGGCCAGCCCAGAGACGGCCAGCGCCAGCCGGTCGGGCATCGTGTCGTACACGAGCCGAAGCGTCCACGAGCCGGCGGCGGGGACCTCGATCGCCTGTCCGCCGTGGAACACGCGGTGGATCGGCACGCTCGTCTCTCCCGACCGGCCCTCGAGCGTCGCCCGCCAGCGCGGGTACCAGAGCTGCGTGAGCACCACGACGCCCGGTCGGCCCGCCTCGATCGCCACCGTCAAGTCCTCGGGGCGCGACCGGTGCACTCCGAGCGGCAGGGCACGGTCGAGTGCGGCGAGCATGCCTTTGGGATCGTCGCCGACCTTCGTCAGCTCGCCCAGGCCTGTCGACACGTACCACGCCCGAACGGGTTCGCGAGAGGGCGCCTCGAGCGCGAACAGGGCTGGGGCCCGCTCGCCGAGTGCCCGGACCCAGTCGGCCCCGGTGAGCCAGCCCGAGCAGGGTCGGATCGTGGACCACGCCCAGGGAATCCCAGCCCGGCGGCCGGGTCGAATCGCACGCCCTGCGCGACCCGGACACCGACGCCGACCGCGCGGAGCGCGCGCGGGACGTCGGGGAGGCCCGGGGGGCCTTCGGCGAGGCGCGTCAGCTCCGGCATCGACGCGAGGTCGAGCGTCCGGTACGCCGAGATCGGCGCGGCCGAGACGACCATCGGCAGGTTCCGCCCCGGCCCGACCCAGCGCGCCCCCCGGGGCATCTCGCCCACGCGCGCAAGAACCGTGCTCTGATCCCTCAGCGGCCGGATCGGTCCCAGGTCGAACGGGTGACGTCGGCTCCAGTACGCCGCCTCCGCGATGAGGATGCCCACCAGCGCCAGTTGGAACGCGCGTGGCCGGCTCCTTGCGAGGAATGAGACCACGAACAGCAGACCGAGCAGGGTGTAGGTCGGGCCGAGCTCCATCGTGTAGATCGATCGCCTCTGCGCGGTGAGCGTCCGCGCTTCACCTTCCTCGAACGGCCGGCCGAGCCGGGCCAGGCCCACGGGCACTCGCGGGTCGTCGAGCGGCTTCCCCGCGGCGGCCAGCCGCGTCGAGAGGCTCGGTTCATCCCGCCACGGGATCGCGCGGAACGCCGCGTCCAGTCCCCGCGCCACCGCCGGCCAGGCGGGCTTCCCGGCGTTGCTCTCGTTCGCGAGCAGGGCGACCTCGAACGATCCGACCACCAGCGCGGGCCACGCGGCGGCCAGGACGACAAACCGCCGCAACCACCGACCGGCACGGTCGAGCCCCGGCAGCGCGTCGAGACCGCGTCCGGCCAGGATCGCCAGGCCGAGCATCGCCGCCGCGCCCCACCGGGCCGGTGCTCGAAAGAAGCCGAAACCCGGCAGGCGGCAGATCGACGCGAATCCCGGCACATAGGGCCCCAGGCTGAACCAGGTGGCGACAACGACCACGATCGCCAGCGCTCGCACGGCCGGGTCACGCCAACGAGCTCGCAGCGCGACGAGGGCGAGAAACAGGGGAACCAGGCCGACCGTGGCGAGGTGCTCCTCGGGCATGGCATGGAAGGCGTCCCACGCCAGCGGTCGCCAGAGCGGGGACTCGTGGAACAGCCCGTGCGCCACATAGCTCACCATGTGCAGCGGCGTGCTGGCGAACGAGGCAAGATAGCCGACGTCGATGCTCGTTCCCGCCAGCTCGGCGAGCTCGGCCGTCGGCCAGAGCTGGCCGAGGGCGAGCGGCACGACGGCGAGCACGGCCAGCGCGAGCCGGCCGGCCCTCCGCCACCGCGGCGGTCCTGGGTACGCGGCGAGGCCCCAGAGACCGATCAGGCACGTCGTCGCCTGCGTGATGAACGCGAGCTGAAAATGCCCCGGAAGGACCTGGAGCGTCAGCACCGCCGCCAGCCAGAGAGCCGCCCGCGGCCGACATGAGCCGGTCGCGATCGACCAGGCGAGCCCCCAGGCCCAGGGCATCCAGCTCGCCGTCGTCGCGCCCCAGTGGTGGGGCAGGTGGACGAGAAAGAACCCGCACGTTCCCCACGCGACGCCCGAAAGTGCCGACCCGCGGCGCGCTCACCCCGAATCGGCGAGCCGCCCAGGTCGCGCCCAGGCCGGCCCAGAGCGTATGAAGCACCAGGCTGGCCGCGTAGGCCCACTCGACGGGCAGCAGGCCGTACAGGACCAGGTGCGGCGGGTAATACACGCCCATCTGGCTCTCGGCCAGGCCCGGGAAACCGTAGCCCCACAGGTCGTTCCAGCAGGGGATTCGCCCGTCACGCAGGGCACGACTGAGCTCGGCCATCAGGCCGATTGAGAAGCTCGTGACGTCGCCACCGACGGGCATCTGCCCGCCCAGCCCGATCGGCCAGAGCCACGCGAGCAGCCCGGCGCCGACCGCGCCGTACGCCGCGAGCGTCGCCTTTCGACCCGCGCCGAGGGTCGCGTCCCCGCGATCGTCCACGTCGTCACCCCGGCCCGCCGCCCATCGGTCGCGGCTTGAGGAAATATCTACAAAACCACCCACTCTCCGATGGGAAGCGCGCGCTTCACACCTCGGCGTTCGTTCGAATTCCTGGGCGGAATCCTAATACCGCTCCAGGCTTGCGGCGCGAACTGCGGTCGCCCGGGCACGGACGGCACGGCGCGTGCAATTCCACCCGGCCGAAACCACGAGCCCGCCGGTCGCGGTGGGCGCTGAACTCACGGAGGAGTCAGTCATGTTGGTCCTGAGCAGGAAGTTCGGCCAGAAGTTCCGGATCGGCGACGACGTCACGATCACCGTCGTCAAGCTCGACCGCAACACGGTCCGGATCGGCGTCGAAGCCCCGAGCGCGCTCGGCGTCTACCGCGAGGAGCTCTCGGAGATCGATCGGCGCCGGTTCATCAGCGCCGACGCCGCCTGAGCCTCGGCGGGCCCTCCGCCCTCGCCCCCCGTCTGTCGCGACCCGGTGGCACCGGAACGGGCGGGGTGCCGGAAGAATTGTAGGACGCTCCCGCCGCGACCCGCAAGCCGACCCTGGCCTGCGCCGGGCCGTCGGCACGTTCTATCCGTTCGTTAAGCTGGGAGCGACTCGGGTCCGGGTGCCACGGGTTGTCCGCAACCCATGCGCGATGTCCCCGGCCGCACCGCGCGGGCCGTTCTGTTGCATCGGCTCGCGGATGGGCTACACTGCAAACGGCCCTCGCCTCGCGGACATACCTCTCGTGTCGCGGCGGGACTGCCTCGGTGCGCCGGAACGGCACCGGCCGGACCGATGCCCGCGCACGTTCGGCGACCGTCGTTGATAGCGGTCCAAAGATTGTTTGCCTGCACGCACGCATTTTTCTGGACGAGCCGGTTCCCGCGTGCTAGCTTTGCCGAGGACCGCTCAGCCGTCGTCGGCTCATCCCTCTGAGACTGCGTCCGAGTCGTACAACCGGGAGCCCTGAGCCATGGCCACGCACCGGCCTCTGGTCCTGCGTCCGCGTGTCGACCAACTCGACGACCGTTGCCTGCTCTCGTCCGGCCCCGCCGGCCTCTCGCCGACCCAGATCACGCAGGCTTACGGCCTGAACAACCTGAAATCGTCGAACGGCACGACACTGACCGGCGCCGGCCAGACGATCGCGCTGATCGAGGCGTACACGAACCCGAACCTCGCGCAGGAAGTGGCGGGGTTCGACACCCAGTTCAACCTGACGAAGCTCACCGTCAGCCCGACGATCGGCGGCACGTCGTCGCCGACGCTGACGCAGGTCAACCTGGCGACGGGTCCGAACGCCTCGAAGAACACGAACGCCGGCTGGGCCGAGGAGGAGGCGCTCGACGTCGAGTGGGCGCACTCGATCGCGCCGGGGGCGAACATCCTCGTCGTCGAGGCGAGCTCGGCGACCGTGTCGAGCCTGATGGCCGCCGTGGCGTACGCCGAGGGCCAGAAGGGCGTGACGGTCGTCTCGATGAGCTGGGGCGAGTCGGAGGTGAAGGCCGACGAGGCGGCGTACGACTCGTACTTCAACAAGCCCGGAATCACCTTCGTCGCCTCGAGCGGCGACACGGCCCAGGGCGGCGCAGTGGCCCGCGGCGTCGCCCTACGTCGTGGCCGTCGGCGGGACGACGCTCAACATCACGACGAGCGGCGGGACGACGACGTACGTCAGCGAGTCGGCCTGGAGCAACGCCTACGGCGGCAGCAGCGGCGGGTTGAGCGCCTACGAGGCCAAGCCCGCGTACCAGGATGCGGTCAATTCCGCCAGCACGCGGAGCGTGCCCGACGTCGCGTTCGACGCCGACCCGAACACCGGCGTCTCGGTCTATTACATCGCGCCGACGGCGAAGAACGCCACGGCGAGCTCCGGGACGTGGCTGGTCGTCGGCGGCACGAGCCTCGGTGCGCCCGCGTGGGCGGCAATCATCGCCCTGGCCGACCAGAGCCTGATCCAGGCGAACGCCGCGAGCCTGAGCAGCACGCAGTCGCTGAACGCCCTGTACGCGATCGCCTCCGTGTCGCCCGCCGACTTCCACTCGGTCACGCCCGCGGCGCTGACGAGCGAGAGCGGCCTCGGGTTCCGCGGCCGCTTCACCGGCGCCCAGTCGCTGCCGGACGACTTCACGGGCCTGGGATCGCCGGTCGGGGCGAGCCTGCTCGCCGGAGTCGTCGACGAGGCCGAGGGCAAGGCCGCCCCGGCGAACCCCGGCGCGCCGCCCTCGACGTTCAATGGCCAGAACGTACCCACCCCGACCAAGCCGGCCGGCGGCACGAACCCGAACAACGGCGGGCAGGGCGGCGCCAAACAGAACGCGGGCTGGTGGTGGTGGTTCGGCTGGTCGCCCTCCAACCGCGGCACCAACGCGGCCCTCGGCGGCCTGTTCAGCGCGCCGGGCGGGTCGCCCAGCTGGCCGGGTCTGATGGCCGGGGTTCCCTCGAAGCCCTCAACCGTTGCCTTCGCCGCCGCGCCCTCGCGGCTTCCGATCGCGCCCGCCGTCGTGGTCGGCAGCCATCCGTGGGGCCCGACTCCACTCGGGGCGTCCTCGGGCCTGATCGGCTCCGTGGGCCTGCTGACTCCGGTCTTCACGCCCGACCTGGCCGCGCTGGTGCCCCTGCAAAACGTGCCGAATCTGGGCCCGAGGATCGACCAGTCGCTGGCATCGTACGAATCGCGGTATCTCGCCTGGTGATCCGAGAGCGAGGCCCGCGCATGCCGGCGGTGGGAGTCGAACCCACACGGGGGTTGCCCCCCAGAGGATTTTAAGTCCTCGGCGTCTGCCATTCCGCCACGCCGGCCCGGCCCGGGCCATGATGTTCGGCACCGTCGGGGCCGTCAAGCCGGGCGATCACGGCCGCGCCAGGCCCTCGCGCGGTTCCGTGCGCGGCCGGCTCGACGACCAGCGGGATCGGCGGCGAGCTCGAGTCGGCCGACTTCGCCTCGACGCGTCCCACGGCGTAGAATGGCCGCGTCGTCGGCTCGACCCACGGCTCGGCGTAGAGGAAGACCGTCCGCTCCGATCTGCTTCTCGGTCACGAGCACGCCGTTCAGGCCGATGTTCAGCACGCGGACGCCGAGCGGCAGGTTGCGGACGTCGATCGGCACGCGGCCCTTGAACGCCGGGCCGCGGTCGACGTGGAACGTCACCTCGACCCGCTCGCCGGGCCGGATCGTCGACCCGGTCGGGCGTCGGCCGCGACCTTGAGTTCGGCCGCGGGCGCGACCGTGATCCAGCCCGCCCTGCGGCCCGCCCGGGTCGAGCTCGTGGCGGATGACTCGGCCCCGGTGACGAGCGCGGCGGCCGACCTGCGCGACGACCTTCCAGGAGGGCGGCGAGGACGCCGGGGCCGAGTCGTCGGCCATCAGCAGCAGGTCGCGCCGTGTAGCGCCTCGGGCTCGATCCGCGCCGACGTCGCCGTGATCCCCGGCGGCAGCCCCTCGGCCGTCGACGTCGACCGGCCCGTCGAAGCCGTCGATCCGGCGCGAGGTTCACGCGGACGATCGCCGCGCCGCCCTCGCGGGACGTTCGGGGTCGTCGGTGCTCAGGCTGATCGCGGAAGTCGGGCCGGGGCGCGCGGACGACCAGGTGATAGCCGTAATCGGCCCCGCCCAGGCCGCGGACGTCCTCGACGCGGACGAGGTACGTCCCGTCGGCCGGCGGGTCGAAGGTGACGCGGCGAGTCCTTGCCGAAGCCGGGGCCGCCGTCGTCGTTCCGGTAGGTCAGCGTGACCGGCGGCATGCCGCCCGGCGGGAAGGTCGCGCCCGGGCGGGTGGATCTCGACCTTGTACGATCGGCTGGCCCATCGGGTGCTGCTCGGGCGTCGTCTCGAGGAAGGCGAGCCGCTCGCCCTGGTCGGACCGCTCGTTGCCGAGGCCCCAGAAGACAGCGTCGTCGTCCGGGTTCCGCGGGCAGCGCCGAGAGCCGCATCAACTCGCGGCCGACGAGCAGGTAGTCGCCGATCGCCAGGTCGTCCCACTTCGTCAGGCGGATCGTCGCGGCTCGTCGACGCGTGGTCGCGGAACGCGACGTTCGTCTCCTCGACCGGCCGGAGCACCGCGCGCGGGACCGGCCGGCCCTTCGCGTCGAGGATCTCGATCGCCGGGTCGATCGGCGAGCCGAGGCGGCGGCCGAAGACCTCGACGATGACCCGTGCGCCCCTTCTTCGCCTCGAACTTGAACAGGTCGACGTCTCCCGCCGGGTCGATCCGCCCCGACGCGCCGCCGGGCCAGGCGATCGCCACGGCTCCGGCGGGATCGTCGGGCACATCGGCCGACTCGGCCGTCTGCTCCCCCTCGGCGACGACGACCCGCCGCTTCGACCCAGCGGCCTTGACCGGGCACGATCGTCCCCGCCACGTCGTCCGAGCGAACGGTCGCGGTCGAGGCGTCGAGATTCACGCCTTCGAGGTGAATCGCCGTGTCCTTGCCCCGCGCGATGCCCAGCGGGATAGACCGACGCGACGTGCGGCTGCACGCCGGCCCTGATCCGGTAGGCGTGGCCGCCGTCGCCGCCGAGCTGGGCGTCGGAGACGATCAGGCGTGACCGTCCCGTCGCGGGTCGGGCTCGCGACGAGCACGGGCTCGGCCGAGGTCGGCGTCGCCGCGGCGCGGGCCGATGACGTGGCCGTCCTGGTCGAGCAGCGTGAGCACCAGGTCGCTCGTCCCTCGAGCGAGCGTTTCGAAGACCAGCGCCTGGCCGCTCTTCACCGCGAACCGCCACGCGTCGACGTCGCCCGGGCGCTCGAGCTTGCCGGCGATCGTGGCGGGGAGTGGGGTCGGCCCGATCGTCGCGGACGGGTCGTCGTTCGGCTCGACCTCGGCGACGTCGCCGTCGGCCGGCGGCTTCGGCGATCGGTCCCGGCTTCGGGGCCGCGCGGAGGGTCGCGACGACCTTGCCCGACGCCGCGTCGAGCAGCGCGACCGAGCCGTCGTAGCGGCCGACGGCGATCCGCGAGGCCTCGGGGCTGAGCGCGACGGCCTGGGGCCAGTCGGGCTGGGCGCCGAGATCGGCGCGGGGCTTGAGGTCGGGGAGGTCCCACGCCTTGACCGCCCGGTCCTCGCCGCTCGAGACCAGCGTCTTGCCGTCGCCCGCGATCGCCAGCCGGAGCACCGGCGCGTCGTGGGCGAAGACGGACTTGAGCGGCGTGCCCCCCTGCCCTTTCAGCTCCCACGCGCGGATCGATCGATCGACGCCCGCCGCCGTAGACAACGTCTCCCGAGCGGCCCGAACGCCACGGCGTAGACCTCGCCCGTCGAGTCGCCGAGGCTCACGAGCCGCTTGCCCGTGGCCACGTCCCAGACCTTGACCGTCCGGTCGGCGCCGCCGCTGGCGACGCGGGCACCGTCGCGGCGGAACGCGACCGCATGGACGGCGTCGGTGTGCTCCTTCAACGTCTTGATCTCGCGACCCGCGGCGATGTCCCAGAGCTTGACCAGGCGATCATAACTGCCGGTCGCCAGAGTCGCGCCGTCGCTCGAGAGGGCGGCGGCGAGGATCGCGTCGGCATGGCCGCGGAGGTCGTGCCGCCGCGTCCTCGTCGCGAGGTCCCACGACGTCACGAACCCGAACTGCCCGGCGCGGCCGCCGCAGGCGACGAGCGTCTTGCCGTCGGGGGTGATCGCGAGGGCGTTGACCGGCCCGGGGTGGTCGCCGAGCGCCGCCAGCTCCTTGCCCGTCGCGGCGTCGAAGACGACGACGACCCGGCCAATCGCCGCCGCCACCTTCGAGCCGTCCGGCGCGAAGACGACGGACGTCACCGGGTCGGACGTCCTCACGCGGAGCGGCACCTTCGGCAGGTTCCTCAGCGGGTCGACGAGGCTCGCCAGGGACGCTCGATTCGGACGACCCGTCGAACTTCGCCCCCTCCTTGATCCAGCGGGCGACGGTCGCGATCTCGGCGTCCGACAGGGGCGCGGCCTTCATGGGCATGCGCGGCTTGGCGTCGGGGCGGAGCACGGCGACCAGTTCGCTCGCCTCGGGATCGCCCGGGACGATCACCTCGTCACCGGCCCCCTTACCGCCCTTCCTCAGCCTCGCGAACGTCGTCATGTCGAGGCCGTTCGCCGGCTTCTTCTCGTTGTGGCACGAGACGCACTTCGCCGCGAGGATCGGCGCGACGTCGGCCTTGAAGCTGACGGGCCTGTCAGCGACCGCGAGTATGAGGAACAGGAGGACCATCGCGAGACCTCTGGACCGAGCCTGCTCGGAAGAGAATCAACCGCCGATGACGCAGATTTACGCCGATAAAGAGAATAATCGTCTTTAATTATCCGAGTAAATCTGCGTCATCGGCGGTTGAGTTTCTTTCTCAGTGATTGAACAGGAATTCCTTGCTCGTCAGCGTCGCCCAGTACAGGTCCTCGACGCCGCCCGCCGCGCCTCGGCGGCAGCCTTCGGGTCCTTGGTCCCCGCGACGGCCTCGGCGAGGATCGCCAGGAGCCGCGTCGCGCTCGGCCGTCGGTCGGGTGGCGGGTCAGGGCCGCCGCGGAAGAGGCGGTCGATGATCTCGTCGTCGGTCGCGCTTCGAGGCGATCGCCGTCGCGACGACGCCCTGATCGGAGCGGAGCTTGCTCGTTGAGCGTCGCCGCCGTTGGCCAGGTGGAGGGCCTGGGCCATCGACGGCTCGGCCGAGCGCTCGCACGAGCAGGTGCTCTCGCGCTCGGGGCGGCCGAACGGCGTCGAGGAACGTGCTCTCGACCTTCGACGTCGGGGAGTTGCAGGCTCCGCCAGCCGGCGGGATAGCCGGTGAACGGCGTCGGGACGCCGGTCACCTGGGCGATCGCGTCGAGCAGGACCTCGGCCGGCAGCCGCTTGACCGGGTAGTGGCTCAGGAACTTCGTGTCCGCCTCGTTGCCCGGCGACCGGCACGCTCGATCGCGCGTAGACGGCCGAGGTCATGATCGTGCGGATCAGGTGCTTGACGTCGTAGCCGTGGGCGACGGAAGTCGGCGACGAGCCAGTCCATCAGCGGCTCGTCGCTCGGCGGGGTTGGTGGCGCGGAGGTCGTCCTCGGGGTCGATCAGGCCGCGGCCGAAGAAGTTCCGCCAGACGCGGTTGACGATCGCGCGGGCGAAGTACGGGTTGTCCGGTCGCGGCGAGCCAGTCGGCGAACGCCTCGCGGCGGTCGCCGCGGCGTCGGACACGGCAGGGCCTTGGCGTCGAGCGGCTGCGGCGGCATGATCGCGCCCGGTCCGCGGGTGGCGGATGTCGCCGCTCGGCCGACGGCATCACGACCACGTCGCCCGTCGCGCCGCCGTCCTTGAGGCTGACGCGGGCGAAGAGGTTCGCCATGCCGTAATACTGGTCCTGGGTCCACTTCTCCATCGGGTGGTTGTGGCAGCGGGCGCAGGTCAGCGAGAGGCCGAGGAAGGCCATGCTCGCGCTCTCGGTCAGGTCGATCGGGTCGCGGTGGAGGACGAAGTAATTCGCCAGCGCCGTCGACCTGAGCGTGTCTCCCTTCGCGGTGACGATCGCGCGGGCGAACCTGTCCCACGGGACGTTCTCGGCGACGGACCTCGCGGATCGAACCGGTAGAACGACCACATCGCCGGGCGCGGGCAGCTTCTTCGAGCGAGACGAGGAAGAGGTCGCGACCACTTGTACGCCCAGTAGTCGACGTATTCGGCGACTGGCCAGCAGGCGATCGACCAGCTTCGCCCGCTTCTCGGGGTCGCGGTCGGCCAGGAAGGCGTCGACCGGCCTCGGCGGGCGGCAGCGTGCCGGTCGCGTCGAGGTAGGCGCGGCGGAGGAAGGCGGCGTCGCCGGCGTCGGGCGAGGGCGGGATGCCGAGGGCCCGGAGCTTGGCGAGGTTCTTCTCGTCGATCGGGTTCCGCCGCGGGGCGTCGGCGAAGACCTTCGGGTCGATCGGCGATCTCGTAGGGCGACGGTGATCGTCGTCTGGCCGACGAGGCTGGCGTACCAGATCGTCGACCGACGGCCTCGCCGTGCCCCTCGACCTTCGACGCGGCCCGCGTCGTCCACCTTGGCGACGGTCTCGTCGGTGCTCGCGAACTTGGCCCAGCGGGTCACGTCGGCGATGCGGCCGTCGGAATAGCCGGCGCGGACGAGGATGCCCTGATGATCGCCCGGCCGGAGCCGCGCCGAGTCGGGGAAGACGCTCAGCGATCGGATCTTCGCGTCCGTCGGCCGACGGCCGAGGCGTGCCCGCGGCGATCCACTCGGCGAGCACGCGGTATTCGAGCGAGTCCGGCGCGAACCGGACGCCTCCGCCGTGCTCGATGGCCGCGGTCGGCTTGAGCAGCATCAGGCTCTCGGCCGGCGCCGTCCTGCACGATCCGGCGGCCGAGGGCCTGGCGGGTCAGGACGTCGAAATCGATCTCGGGGCTGTAGCCGCGGAGGCGTGAGGCGGAAGCCGTTCTTCCCCGCCGCCGCGCCGTGGCAGGCGCCCTGGTTGCACCCGGCCTTCGTCATGACAGGCTCGACGTGGTTCACGAAGCTCCACGGCTCATCGAGCTCGAACCGCGTGACGACGATCTCGGCCCGCGCCTCCTCCTGGCCGACCCGGGCCACCAGCGTCGTCGTTCCGTTGGCGAGCGGCAGGAGGGTGCCGTCGGGCTCGACGCGGGCGATCCGCGGGTCCTCGACGCGGAACGTGGCCTGGGCCGTGACGTCGCCGGACCAGCTCGGCCCGTCCCGTCGTTCGACGAGGAAGCGCTGGGTGGCTTTCGGCCCGTCGAGGGTCGTCCGGCCGGGGAGCAGGGCGATGTCGCCGCGGGCGGCGCCGGATGCGGCGAGCGCGGCGACCGCGAGGGCCGTCCAGGGTCGGAGCCGAGAGGACATCGAGGAACCTCGCCGGGCGAGTCGAGCGGGGGTGCGAGTGGCGGGCGATGAACCGTGAGTTTCCCCTTTTTCCGCCGGATCGGCAACAGGCTGCATGGCCGGCCCGGGGCGGGTCGGCCCGTCGAGGTGGGCCGTCCGACCCCGGCGACCCCGGCTTCGACGGCCCGGAAAGGGTTACGTAGCCGCACGAAGCCGCACATAACCTGCACGCTCGGGTTCGGTCGGAACGCCACGGCCCCGGGTCGGACCCCGACGAAACGAACCCAATCGGCCTCGGACGCGGGCACTCGCCGCCCGACCCATGCACGCGCTTGTCTCGCCGCGTCCGGGGTGGTTCTCTGAAGGAAAGAGGGATTGGCCGCGCCACTTCCGGCCACTACCCATGAACAGCACGGCCGAGACGGGGGGCGACGACCCTTGGCGAACGCGATGGCAGGACCCGCCGGGCCGCAGCTCCAGTCCCTCTTCGAGGCGGGGACGGCCGCGGGGCTGTCGGATCGCGAGCTGCTGGAGCGCTTCGTCGCGAGGCGCGGCCCGGGGTCCGAGGCGGCCTTCGCGGCGCTGGTCGAGCGGCACGGGCCGATGGTCCTCCGCGTCTGCCGCGACGTCCTCCGCGACCCGGAGGACGCCGACGACGCGTTCCAGGCGACGTTCCTCATCCTGTCGAGGCGTGCCGGGGCGATCCGCAGGCGGGAGTCGGTCGGACCGTGGCTCCACGGGGTCGCCCTCCGAGTGGCCCGCTGCGCCCGCAAGCGAACGGCCCGCCGACGCGATCGCGAGCGGAAGGGGGCCGAGATGAGGCCCGCGGCAGAACTCCCGGAGACGGATCAGGTCGACGTCGCTCCCCTGCTCCACGAGGAGGTCGGCCGGCTCTCCGGAGACGCACCGGGCCCCCGTGGTCCTCTGCTACTTCGAGGGCCTGACGCACGAGCAGGCCGCGGGCCAGCTCGGCTGGCCGGTCGGGACGGTCCGGAGCCGGCTCGCCCGGGCCCGCGACACGCTCCGCTCGCGGCTCGTCCGGCGCGGGCTGGCGCCCTCGGCCGGCTTCCTCGCGGCCTCGGCCGCGGCCGAGGGGACGTCGGCGGTCGTTCCCTCGGCGCTCGCCGCGGCGACGGTCGGGATCGCGATGAGGGCGGCCGAGGCCGGGGCGGTCCCGGCGTCGGTCGCCGCGCTGGTCGATCTAACGTTGAGGGTCACGGCGATGACGAAGCTCAAGATGATCGCGACCGGCCTGGTGGCGGCGGGGCTCGTCGCCTCGGCCGGCGTCGGGCTCGTCTCCGGCCGGCAGGAGGCCGATCTCCCCAGGCAGGAGGATTCGGAGGTCCGCAAGAGGCCCGCTCCAGGACGCGGCCAAGGCGCCGGACCCGCCGGCGCAGCCGGCCGGTGAACACACCCCCTCCCGCCACGAATCCCAATGCCATCTCCGCGCCCGAGGCCTCGGCGGCGGATCCGCCGAGCGTGCTGTCCGTGCGCCTCAACGAGGCGATCCGATCCGCGCAGCAGGTGGAGCTCCTCTACCAGAGGGCGCTCGTGTCCGGAACCGAGAGCCTCGCGGCGCGCAGCCAGGTCAATATCCTGCTCGCCCGGCTCGAGGCGCGGCGCGACGACCTGGGCGACCAGATCGAGCTGCTCAAGGCCCAGCTCGAGATCCGCAAGGCGGACCTCGAGGCCGCCGACGCCCAGGTCCAGATGGCGGCAGCCCCGGTCGAGCGCAATTCGCGCCTGGCCCAGAAGGACCGCAATCTCGTTCCGGACGCCGACCTCAAGGAGGCCGAAAATCGACTGCTCATGCGGAAGGCCGAACGCGCCAAGAAGAAGGCCGAGCTCAATGAGGCTGAGATCCGCCTGGCCCAGGCCGATCGGCAGTTGAAGACGGTGCAGCGCCTGCTGGCGACGGCCTACAAGACGATCACCAAGACGCTTGGCGCGTCTGACCAGGACCAGTCCTCGCCGCCGCCGCCGGGCCGCTGATTCCGACCTCTCTACGGCTTCACGCCGCGGACCACGGCCCGCCAGCAGTCGATCGCGAGCCTGCCGCCGGCCTCGGGCCGGGCCGAGAAGCCGCGCGACCGCGGGCCGGCCTCGATCCGGGCCCGGACCTCCGCCTTCGGCAGCGACGGCGTCCCGCGGTCGAACCACTCGTCGAAATCGAGCGAGAACGACTCCTCGACGAAGCGCACCGACTCAAGGCCCGCGGCAAGGAAGAGGTCGACGATCGCGCCCGGCGAGAGGTTGGCGGTGTGCGTCGTGTCGCGGAGGACCTCGATGGCGTTGTGCCAGCGCGCGGCGTCGGGGTCGGCGGACGCGGTGTGATCCGAGAGGACAACGATCCCGCCGGGCCGGAGCAGCTCGACCTGCCGTCCGCACGAACGCGAGCGGGTCGGCGACGTGGTGCAGGACGTACCGCGAGATCGCCGCGTCGAACGGCCCGCCGGGGTCGATCTCGTAGAGCGAGCCCTGGAGGAAGGTCGCCCGGTCGGGGCAGCGGAGCCGGGCGCGGTCGATCATCTCGGCCGACAGGTCGACGCCGACGACCCGACAGCCGGCGTCCAGCAGAGCCCGGCTGACCAGCCCTGGGCCGCAGCCGGCGTCGAGGACAAGCGAGTCCGCCGGGAGGTCGGCGAAGGCGACGAGCCGCACCAGGGCGGCCGGGTCGGTCTGGACGGGGGCGCGTTCGAACCGGGCGGCCTGGCCGTCGAAGGCGGCGGCCAGGGCCCGGTCATGGCTCGTTCGCTGAGGTTCCGCCACGTCACCTCACCCGCAGGAGCTCAACGTCGAACATGAGCGTCGCGTTCGGCGGGATGACCCCGCCCGCGCCCGGGCGCCGTAGCCGAGCTCGGGCGGGATGATCAGGATTCGTCGGCCGCCGACCTTCATGCCGGCGACGCCCTCGTCCCAGCCCTTGATGACCTGACCTTCGCCGACCCGGAAGGGGAACGGTTCGCCGCGGTCGCGGGAGCTGTCGAACTTCTGACCCTTCTGCCCGCCCTGGTAGAGCCAGCCGGTGTAATGAACGCGGGCTTCCTTGCCGGGCCCGGCCTCGGCACCGGTGCCGACCTTCTCGTCCTTGTACTGGAGGCCGCTCTGCGTCGTCTTGAAGCCCGGGTCCTGCGCGAACAGCGGCGAGGCGACAAGGGCGAGGGCAAAGGCCGCGGTGAATCCTCGGGTCATCGTGTCGATCCTTCCGGAGATGGGACGACCTCGCCCGGCCGCACGACGGACCAGGCCCGGTCGCCCGGGGTTCGCATCCTTGGTTAGAAAAGCTCGCCGATCGGCTCGACGCCATGATCGACCAGCCGGAACGGCCGGCCCTGCGGGCCGGGCAGCTCGGTGTCGAGGCTGATGCCGAGGCCCTGGTAGATCGTCGCGGCGATCTCCTGCGTCGAGACGGGCCGGTCCTTGGGCGCGCAGCCGATCTCGTCGGAGGCGCCGACGACCTGGCCGCCCTTGATCGGGCCGCCCGCGAAGAGGGTGGTCCAGCAGCCCGGGTGGTGGTCGCGACCGCCCGCGGGGTTGATCTTGGGCGTCCGGCCGAACTCGCCGAAGGCCAGGATCATCGTGTTGTCGAGCAGGCCGCGGCGGGAGAGGTCCTCGATGCAGCGCGGTGTAGGCGTTGTCGAAGTTCGGGCCGACCTCGTTCTTGTAGCACTCGATCGGGCTGAACGGGGCCGAGCCGTGGATGTCCCAGGTGATCTCGTTGAAGACCGTCTCGAACATGTTGACCGTGACGAACCGCACGCCCCGCTCGACCAGCCGGCGGGCCAGCAGGCAGCTCTGGCCGAACCGGGTCCGGCCGTAGCGGTCGCGGACGGCGTCGGGCTCGGCCTTGAGGTCGAACGCCTCGCGGGCCGTCGTGCTCGACATCAGCCGGTAGGCCTGCTGGAAGTTCGCGTCGAGCAGCCGGGCGTCGGCCGACGACTCGAACGACCTGACGCCGCCGTCGATCGCCTCGCGGAGCGACCGCCTGCGCGACTCGCGGACGCTCGTCACGTAGTCCGGCGGCAGGAGGTCGGGGACCTTGAAGTCCTTGGCGTTCGGGTCGGCGTTCAGCACGAACGGGTCGAACGTCTTGCCGAGGTAACCCGGCGTCCTGCCCGTGCGGCATGTTGCCGCCGGTGGCGCCGATCGGGCGGGGCAGCAGGACATGCGGCGGCGCGTCGCCCTTCGGCCCCCTGAGCTTCGACACGACGCAGCCGACGTGCGGGTGCTCGATCCCGCCCGTGAAGAGCCGGCCGGTCTGCATCATCTGGTGGCCGGTGTCGTGGACCGCGGCGGCCGTGTGATAGACCGACCGGACGAGTGCCACGCGGTCCATCATCATCGCCAGTCGCGGGAAGACCTCGGAGACCTGGAGGCCAGGGACCTTGGTGGCGATCGGCTTGAACGGGCCGCGGATCTCCTCGGGGGCGTCCGGCTTCATGTCCCAGGTGTCGAGCTGCGACGGGCCGCCGACGAGGAAGAGCATGATGCAGTTGACGTCCACGCGAGGCCGTGCCGCCCAGGGCCGGAGAGGCTCGAGCAGGCCCGAGGCCGAGCGGGGCGAGGGCCCCGGCGTGGAGGAAGTCGCGGCGAGTCAGGCCGTCGCAGAAGCGGGCCGGCTTCCGGGCGTCGACGCGGAACATGATCGCTCTCCCTCGACCGCGGGGACTCGGGCCTCGCCATCGTAGCCCAGGGGGCGGGAGCGGTCAAAGGGTCGGGCCGGGGTCCCGGAGCCGATTGGGTTCGTTTCGTCGGGGGTCCGACCCCGGGTCGTCGCGCCGAGCGAACCCGAGCGGCCAAGGTCGGTGCGGCTTCGTGCGGCTTCGTGCGGCCTCAAAGCCGGGCGAGGCCCGACCGGCGGGGCCGGTGGGCCGATCCCGGCCAACCCGAGACGAGGGCCGGATGGGATCGTCCGTCCGTTGGAGTCGTACGTTCCCAGTCCTGGCTCTGTACTGATGGTGGGCCGTCGCCGACCGCGGAGAGGGACCGCGGCCGGCCGCCGGGCTGATCGCCACAATCCATGGGGCAAGTTCAGCGGGGCGTCTTCCGTGAGGCCCCGACGCGGCTCAGAGCGAGCTGGCGTCGATGATTTCGTTGTTGGCGCGGGTGCCGCTGGCCATGTAGGTCTGGTAGCTGACCGTGCTCTTGATGAAGCGGACGCTGCCGTCGGCCATCAGGAAGTTGGCACCGCCGGAGTGGTAGCTCGAGGCGTTGACGTAGTTCATCCCCTCGGCCCAGCCGCCGCCGCTGTTCTTGCAGCCGCCCCACTTGTACTGGGTCGAGCTCGGCGGCACGATCGTGTTGAACATGGAGTCGCCCATCGTGCCGACGAACCACATCGAGCCCATCGAATTGTGCAGGCTGTTGCCCGGCACACCCGCCATGTAGGCCGTCGTGCAGGTGTTCAGGTCGGCCTGCACGTTCGTGTAGAGCGTCGCCTCGGCGTCGAAGTACCCCACGGCGCTGGTGCTCATGATCCCGTTGGACCGCTTGGTCGCGACGTTCTGCGAGTCGCCCACGAGCACCTCGCCGTAGGCGATCGTGTTCGAGCTGCCGTCGATGCAGTCGCGGATGCCGTAGCACGTCCCGTAGGAGAACAGGCCCGTCGACATGGCCTGGTAGCCCAGGCTGGTCGTGCCGTAGGATGCGCAATAGCTATTAATGTTGGTATATCCGTTGTCCGCAGACGCCGTGCCCGCGTTGGGATCGGACGGGCACAGGAAGATGTTGAGCCGGGTCATGTAGATGGTCGAGTTGACCCGATCCGTGCTAACCCCACCGTTCAAGGTCTGGGAGCCCGGCCCCGCGATCGAGAAGTTAGTCGCGTTGTAGAGCGCCGACTGCTCCAGGAAGCTGAGCATCTGCGCCTGGGCGCTGATGCCGTCCCACTGGCCGGTGCACCCGGCTACGTTTTCGGTGCAGGCGCCACCGATGGGGAACCGGTCGTTCGTCTGGTGGTAGTTGTGGAGCCCCAGCCCGATCTGCTTGAGGTTGTTGACGCACTGGGAGCGCCGCGCGGCCTCGCGGGCGGCCTGGACCGCCGGGAGCAGCAGTGCGATCAGCACCGCGATGATGGCGATGACGACGAGCAACTCGATGAGAGTGAAGCCACGCTTCGAACGAGCAGACATCTTGCGACTCCTGGAAGTTTGAGGCCGATGGAAACGCGAACGGTACGGGCGAGATTCCCGCGCTCTTCGCCACGACGTTGTCGACGACGACGCTTGTGCCGGACCAGCTCCCACGCGAGAGCCGGAATGGCCTGCCAATACCGATCGATCACCGATGCTTGGCCTGGGACTTGAGCCGTTCGGCGTTGGCCTTCGCCGTCGCCTCCTGCGCCGTCTTGGCCTGGACCGGGTCAAACTTCGTCGCGGCCGACGACGTGGATTCCGACCCGCCGCAGCCGCTCAGGGCCGGCGGCAAGGCCGCGCAGAAGGCCAGCAAGCAAGCGACCTGAATCGCCGAACGAATCCGCTTCATGACGACTGCACCTCGGGTTAGGTGGGAAGCGCCGCGCGCAGGACGAACCCGGTCGGTTTGGGTCCGACCTGGGACCGGAACGCTCCCATGCGTCCCCGAAATGGGAGCGCGCCGGTGCGCGGCATGTCGGTGGCTACTACTGACGCACGCGGCGGTCCGATGAGGGCTCCGATTCACAATCGAATCGGCCGTCAGACTCACGCGCGAGGCCGTGAGGACGGCAATCAGGCCGATCGCAACACGTCGCAATCACAATCACTGGCCGCACATCCCGCGCCGAATTCCTAAGTAGTTCGGAGTTTTTCGGGCATGAAGGCCAGGGGGGGTTCGCACGGCGGAAGGAAGGAGGGATATGAGAACCGTAGGCTGCACCCATGTCGTCTGTCAAGCACCGGAAACGCGGCGATTTCGGTTTTTTGTCGTATCCAAACGCGCATGCACTATCGTAGGATGGGGAAAGTCCTTTCCTTCGCCATCACCTTTCGTGCTCGGCAAAGGCGGCGATATCGTGCAGGCCCTGGCTCGTAAAGTCCGGCTCCTGGTGTGGGTGATCGCCCTCGCGGTGGCCCTGCCCGTCTCGCCGGGCGCCTGGGCCGTCGCGGACGAGGGCGTCGAGTCATCCCCGGACGCACGTCGCGAGGCGGGCCCGGCCCGCCCGGCGATCGGCCACGCCCCGCTCAGGGCCGGGTGGCATGGGGACTGCACCTCGCTTGCCGATCCCTCGGACGAACCCGACGAGGGCTCGGACGGGTGGGTTTCGGCACTCGACCACGGACTTCCCGCCGCCTTCGGGCTAGACTGGACGGTCGACGTCGCGCCCGGGATCTTCTCCCGCCCTCACCGTCGGCCCCCCCTCGCGGTCGGGACGCTCTGCCGCCTACGATGCTAGTGTAGCGCGGCCCGGTACGTGCGTTCCCGTCTCCTCGTCCATCACCGCCGATCGATCCCCTGCGCGTCGGGCTCCCCCGCCGACGCCCGGGCCGACGTCATCCGGATGCCCGACCGGCCGGTCGGGGCCCCTCAACGACTCTCCGGAACCCGCCCGAGGGCGCTGATTCTATGGTCCGCCTGATCATTTCCTGGAGCCTGCACAACCGGTTCATCGTCCTGCTCGGCGTGCTCGGCCTGATCGGCTTCGGGGCCCACGCCGCCTATAACCTGAACGTCGAGGCCTACCCGGACCCGACGCCGCCGCTGGTCGAGGTCATCACCCAGAACGCCGGCGCCAGCCCCGAGGAGATGGAGCGGCTGATCGGCATCCCGCTCGAGACGGCGCTGAACGGCATGCCCGGGCTCGACGACATCCGCAGCACCTCCATCGCCGGCCTCAACGACATCAAGTGCCAGTCTTCAGCTACGGCACCGACTACTGGGCGGCCCGCCAGGAGGTCATCAACCGGCTCAACTCGATCGACAACATCCCGCAGGGCGTCACGCCCAAGCTCTCGCCCTGGAGCCCGACCGGCGAGATCGTCCGCTACGTCCTCGAGGGGCCCGGCTACACGACCAAGCAGCTCAAGGCGGTCCAGGACTGGGTCCTCAAGCGGGCCTTCAAGACGGTGCCGGGCGTCATCGACGTGACCGGCTACGGCGGCGACGGTCAAGCAGTACCAGGTCTGGCTCGACACCCGGCTCCTGCGCAAGTACGGCATCACGCTCCAGCAGGTCGAGGACGCGATCAGCCGGTCCAACGCCAACGTCGGCGGCGACATGCTCACGCTCGGCATCGCAGGCGCACAACGTCCGCGCGCTCGGGCTGATCGGCGAGGGCGATCGACCCGCTCGACCCGGCGAACGCCTCGAACGCCTACTCGATCGAGGCCGACAAGCTCGACGACATCGGCGACGTGCTCATCACCAACAACGACGGCGTGCCGATCTACGTCCGCCAGATCGCCCAGGTCGTGGTCGACCACCAGCCGCGGCTCGGCAAGGTCGGGCGGACGCTCAAGGAGAAGGACGGCAACCCGATCCTCAACGACCGCGGCGAGAACATCCTCCAGGACGAGGACGACGTCGTCGAGGGCATCGTCCTGATGCGGAAGTACGAGAAGTCGCTGCCGACGGCCGAGGCCGTCGCCGACAAGATGCTCGCGGATCCAGGCCTCGGGCATCCTGCCCAAGGGCATCACGCTCCGCGTCTTCAACCAGCGGACCGACCTGGTCCACGTCACGACGCACAACGTGATCCACAACCTGGTCGTGGGCATGGTGCTGGTGATCATGGTCCTCTTCGTCTTCCTGGGCGACCTGGCCAGCGCGGGGATCGTGGCGATCATGATCCCGCTGGCGCTGCTGTTCTCGGTGACGGTGCTCTATCTCCAGGGCAAGTCGGCCAACCTGCTGTCGATCGGCGCGGTCGACTTCGGGATCATCGTCGACAGCTCGGTGATCATCGTCGAGAACATCTACCGCCACATCACGGCGCACGCACGCCGACCGGTCGCGGCCGCTGATCGACCGGATCGCCGAGGCGTCGCACGAGATCGAGCGGGCGCTGTTCTTCTCGACGACGATCATCGTCTGCGCGTTCATCCCGCTGTTCGCGATGACCGGGCCCGAAGGGCGCCCTGTTCGGGCCGATGGCCAACACGTACGCCTTCGCGATCTTCGGGGCCCTGGCCCTGGCGCTCACGCTGGCGCCGGTGCTCTGCTCGTTCCTCTTCCAGAACAAGACGGAGGAGACGGACACGTTCATCGATCGGATGATGAAGCGGGGCTACCTCCGCCAGCTCTACCGGATTCTGAGGTTCCGCTACCTGACGCTCGGCGTTTTCATCGCCCTGCTGGCCTTCACCGTGACGCTGATCCCGGGCCTCGGCGGCGAGTTCATGCCCCAGCTCGAGGAGGGCAACCTCTGGATCCGGGCGCATCCTGCCGCGGACGGCCTCGCTGGAGGCGGCCTCGCGGATCGGCGCCGAAGCTCCGCGAGGTGATCGCCTCGATCCCCGAGATCAAGGGCGTGATGTCGCACATCGGCCGGCCGGACGACGGCACCGACGTCACCAGCTTCTTCAACATCGAGTTCAACGTCCCGCTGCAGCCCGATGGAGGAGTGGCGCACGAAGCCCGTCACGCTCTTCGGCCACAAGCTCTGGGACGCGACGATCACCCGCGAGGAGATCCAGGAGGAGCTGATGGAGAAGTTCGAGGAGTTCCCGGCGGTCAACTTCAACTTCTCGCAGCTCATCCGCGACAACGTCGAGGAGGCGCTCTCGGGCGTCAAGGGGGCCAACTCGATCAAGCTCTTCGGCACCGACCTCAAGGTGCTGGAGGAGTACGGCCAGAAGGTCGCCGACATGCTGGAGCAGGTCCGCGGGATCAAGAACGTCGGCCTGTTCCACATCGTCGGCCAGCCGAACCTGGAGATCCGGATCGACCGCAAGGCGTGCGCCCGGTACGGCATCAACGTGGCCGACGTCGAGGCGGTGGTCCAGGTGGCCATCGGCGGCAAGGCGTTCACGCAGATGGTCGAGGGTGAGAAGCTCTACGACATCGTGCTCCGCCTGCCCCCGCACCTCCGCGACGACCCGAACGTGATCGCGCAGATCCCGGTCGACGTCCCCGGGCGCGGGGGACAAGCCGGGCTTCCGCGTCCCGCTCTCGCAGCTGGCGCAGATCAGCCCGCACGAGCCGGGCGCGTCGTACATCTACCGCGAGAACAACGCGCCGGTACATCCCGATCAAGTTCAGCGTCCAGGACCGCGACCTCGCGTCGGCCATCGCCGAGGCGCAGTACAAGGTCGACGTCGACCCGAAGACCAGGATCCGCTTCCCCGACGGCTACGACCTCGAGTGGTCGGGCGAGTTCGCCCAGATGGAGGAGGCCAACGCCCGGCTGATGTGGATCGTGCCGCTGTCGATCTCGCTGATCATGATCCTGCTCTACACGGCGTTCAACTCGATCAAGGACGCGCTGCTGGTGATGGTCAACGTGATCGCGGCGACGATGGGGGGCGTCTGGGCCCTGCGGCTGACCGGCACGCCGTTCAGCATCTCGGCGGCGGTCGGGTTCATCTCGATCTTCGGCGTCGCCGTCCAGGACGGCGTGCTGCTGATCTCGTACTTCAACCAGATGCGCGCCGCGGGGATGACCGTGCATCGAGTCGGTGATGCGCGGGGCCGAGCTGCGGGTCCGGCCGGTCGTCATGACGTCGCTGACGGCGGCCCTGGGCCTCTTGCCGGCGGCGCTGGCGACCTCGATCGGCTCGCAGGCCCAGAAGCCGCTGGCGATCGTGGTGGTCGGCGGGATGCTCGTCACGCTGGTGCTGACGCGTTACCTGATGCCGGTGCTCTACAGCTTCTTCCCGGCCCCCGCCGCCCACGGCCACCTGGCCGAGGAGCTGAGCGAGGGCTCCCACTATACCGACGAGATCCTCAACGCCAACGGAGGCGCGAACCATGGCTTCTGACACGTCGACCGAAGCCGCCGCGGCGCCGGCGGACCCGCTGACGACCCATGCGCAGGACACGGCCAACGGGTCGGGCTCGGCGCAGGCCCCCGCGGCCGGGCCGCGTCCGAGGGGGCGCGGGCGGGTCGCGAAGGTCGTGCTCCTGGTCGCGGCCGTCATCGCGATCGCCGCCGCGGTCATCGTCCGCGGACCGAAGCACGCCGAGGCCGACGCCCGCAGCTTCCTCAACCACGCGTACCATTTCGTCGCCGGTCCCGAGCGGCGGACGCCGCCCCCGCTAGCCGAGTCGCCCGCCCCGCGCAAGTTCAGCGGCTACGTCGAGGTCGTGCCCGACCAGCGCGAGGCGCTCGGCATGCAGACCGTCACCGTCAAGGCCCAGACCGAGTCGCTCCAGCTCGAGCTGACCGGGACGACCGACTTCGACCAGAACACCCTCGCCAAGGTCCGTCCCCTCTTCGACGCACGCGTCACCCAGGTGTTCAAGTCGACCGGCCAGACCGTCAAGAAGGGCGACCCGCTCGTCGAGATCTACAGCACCACGATGGCCGCGGCCAAGGCCGACTACCGGACGAAGTACGGCCAGTGGGTGCACGACAAGAAGCTCGTCGAGAGCCGCCGCCAGCTCGCGCTCGACAAGCAGCTCTCCAACGTCGCCTGGGTCGACACCCTCGTCGCCGAGCTGACCAGCCGCGTCAACTACCTGGCGGCCGAGGACAAGCTCATCACCTACGGCATCCCGCTCGAGGAGATCAAGCGGCTCCGCGTCGACCTGATGGACGAGGTCAAGGAGGTCGAGACCGGCAACGACCCGCAGAAGGACCCGGCCCACGCCTCCGACATGCAGGACATCTCCAAGCTGATCATCCGCGCCCCGATCGACGGGATGATCGTCGAGCGCGACGTCGTCTCGGGCAACTTCTACGACGACATGGCCGTGCTCATGGTCATCTCGCCGATGGAGCGGCTCTGGGTCTGGGGCAACGTCTACGAGAAGGACCAGGACCAGGTGCACCTGCGCCAGCCGTGGGACATCTACTTCCCCTACCTCGACAACATGAAGGTCGAGGGCCGCGTCGAGCACATCGCCGCGAAGGTCGACCCCACGACCCGGACCCTGAAGATCCGCGCGTCGATCCCCAACGTGAACAAGATGCTCAAGGCCGAGCAGCTCGTGAAGGCCGTCCTCCAGATCCCGCCCATGCCCGGGCACACGGTCGTCCCGCGCAATGCCCTCGTGGTCATCAACGGCCAGAATTGCTGTTTCGTCCAGGTGCACGACGACGCGAACAAGTTCGAGCGCAGGAACGTCGAGGTCGACCAGGAAAACCACGACTTCGTGGTCATCCGCAGCGGCCTGGCGCCGGGCGAGAAGGTGGTCACGAACGGCAGCCTGATCCTCGCGCAGCTCTACGAGGACGCGAGCACCGTCTCGACGGGCATGCCGATCGATGAGATCCCCGCACCGGCGAACAAGGCCCTCCAGTAGGCCCATCCCGCCCGCGCCGGGTGGGGATTTGCTTCCCGCCCGGCGCGGGTGTACGATCCAGGCTGAGGGACCTCCCTAAGCCGCGGAGTTCTCCGCGGGGCCCCTGGACTTCTCACTTCCAGGAAAGGGGTGCAGCCATGGCCTTGTACGAGGTGGAGACCACGTCGCATATCATGATCGCGTGCGTCGACGACGAGGCCGGCGGCACGCGAATTCGCCCACACGCATTACCCGGCCGAGGACGTGCTCCGGGTCAGCCATCGGCCCAGGGACGCCTGGGTGATCTCCAAGAATCTGCTCGGCCTCACCAAGTCGACCGACCCCTGCGCCACCGCCCGCGACTGCCTGGCCAAGGCCGCCGGCGACAAGCTCCACGCCGTCCGCCTCTACATGCACGAGACCGGCTCCGACCTCGAAGGGGCCCGCAAGGTCATCGAGTCCAACATGGCGCATCGGCTGGTGACCTCCTGAGTCGTCCCCCCGACTCGACCCAACCCGCAGACTCTCTCCCCGAACCGGGGCGGCGATGATTCCGCGCCCGGTTTCGGCTTTGCGCGGTCTGGTTTGTGCCTTATGCTCTTCCGACGGGCTCCCCGCGGGCCTGCCCATCTCTCTTCATCGAGCGGCCGTGACACGACCGGGGGGAACGATGCCCAGGGTGGTCTGCCTGATTCTCGGCGGCGGTCGCGGCACGCGGCTCTATCCGCTCACCCGGTCGCGGAGCAAGCCGGCCGTGCCGATCGCGGGCAAGTACCGCCTGATCGACATCCCGATCTCCAACTGCATCCACTCCGGACTGAACCAGATCTTCGTCCTCACCCAGTTCAACTCGGTCAGCCTCCACCGCCACATCTCGAACACGTACAAGTTCGACCCGTTCGGCGGCGGCTTCGTCGAGGTCCTCGCCGCGCAGCAGACCCAGCAGCACGAGACGTGGTACCAGGGGACCGCCGACGCCGTCCGGCGGAACATCCCCTACTTCACCGAGTCGACGTACGACCTCGTCCTGATCCTCTCCGGCGACCAGCTCTACCGGATGGACTTCCAGGAGATGATCCGGACTCACGTCGAGAACAAGGCCGACGCCACCATCGCCGCGCTGCCGGTGCCCGAGGAAGAGGCCAAGTCCTGCGGGATCATGCGGATCGACAACGCCGGCCGGGTCATCGACTTCGAGGAGAAGCCCAAGACGCCCGCGATGCTCGACCGCGTCCGCACCGATCCCGAGTGGATGTCCCGCTTCGGGATCGAGGCCCACGGTCGGCCGTATCTGGCCAGCATGGGGATCTACCTCTTCGACCGCGCCACGCTGGTCCAGATGCTCGCCTCGGGCGACGCGACCGACTTCGGCAAGGAGATCTTCCCCCAGGCCATCCAGTCGCACCGGGTCCAGGCCCACCTCTTCGACGGCTACTGGGAGGACATCGGGACGGTCGGCGCGTTCCACAAGGCGAACATCGACCTGACGCTCGATGAGCCGCCGTTCGACTTCACGTTCGGCGACCACCCGATCTTCACCCGGCCCGCGCTACCTGCCCTGCTCGAAGCTCTCCGGCGCGACGATCACGAACAGCCTGATCGCCGACGGCTGCGAGATCGGCCGCGGCACGGTGATCGAGAACTCGGTGATCGGCGTCCGGGCCCAGATCGGCGAGAACGCCGTGATCCGCAACACGTACATCATGGGCGGCGACTTCTACGAGCAGCCCCGGCACATCGACGGCCAACACCCGGGCCGCACCGGCCCAACATCGGCATCGGCGCCGAGTCGCGGATCGAGAACGCGATCATCGACAAGAACGCCCGGATCGGCCGCGAACGTCAGGATCGTCAACGAGGCCGGCCTCGTCGATTCCGAGGACGCGCCCCACTACGTGATCCGCGACAGGATCGTCGTCATCCCCAAGTTCACGATCCTCCAGGACGGGACGGTCATCTGACCGCGAGCCGGTCCGTTCCGCGGGAGCAGGCCGGGTGTCCCCATCCCCGTTCACGCGCCGTAGCAGACGGTGAGGAGAAACTGCGCCCGCCCGCGCACCTCGCGGCACAAATTGCGTCGCGGGTTCGACATCGGTAAGATGAACGGGCCGGCGCAACCACGACCTTCCCCCGGCCGCGAGGCGACGCATGGCGATGGATACACGCACCAGCGTGGGCGAGGACCGGATCGGCGGGTTCCGGGTCGTCCGGACGCTCCACGCGGGCGTGACCTCGATGGTCATCGAGGTCGTCCAGGACTCGACGGGCAAGCGGTTCGCCATCAAGCAACTGCTCGAATCCCGCGCCGAGGATGCGTCCGAGCGCCGGGCGTTCGAGTACGAGGCGCGGATCGGGCTGGCGCTGCATCATCCGAATCTCGTCCGCTACCACGAATACATCAGGGACCCCGACGCCCCGTACATCGTGATGGACTTCTTCCCCGGCCGGCACCTGAAGCTGGCGATCTCGAAGCCGCAGGACTACCCGTGGCTCCGCGAGAAGCTGCACCCGATCCTCTCCCAGGCGGCGACCGGGCTGGCCTACATGCACGAGCAGGGCTGGATCCACCGGGACATCAAGCCCGAGAACATCATGGCGAACAAGCTGGGCGAGGTCCGGGTGATCGACTACACGATCACGCGCCGGCCCGTCTCCGGCCTCGGGGCCCTGTTCCAGAAGAAGATGAAGGCCCGGCAGGGGACGGCGAGCTACATGTCGCCCGAGCAGATCGACCTGGCCACGCCGACGGTGGCCTCGGACGTTTACAGCTTCGGCTGCACCTGCTATGAACTCGCCTGCGGCCGGCCGCCGTTCCGGGCGAATTCGACGGGCGAGCTCCTCGGCAAGCATCGCCGCGAGCAGCCCGCGCCGCCGTCGATGCACAGCAAGGACGTCACGCCCGAGTTCTCCGAGCTCGTCCTGCAGACCCTGAAGAAAGACCCCGCCGCCCGCCCGGCCGACCTCCGCGAGTTCCTCACGAGGTTCTCCCGCATCCGCGTCTACAACGACGACCCCCCCCCGTCCCCGCGAGAATCCTTCTGACGTCTGCCTTCTTGCTTTCCGCCTTCCGCTTTCCAGGACCGTCTAAGGATGAAGCCCGCGAGCGAACACCGCCTCCCGTTCGAAGCCCCGATTTACGACCTGGAGACCCGCCTCGCGGAGATGGAGGCGACTTACGCCCACTCGCGGGAGCGGACCGGGTCGCCGGCGTCGGAGGCGGCCGAGCAGATCCGCGGGATGCGCAAGGAGCTCGTGAACCTCAAGCGGACGATCTTCGCCAGCCTCGAGCCGTGGCAGACGGTCCAGGTCAGCCGCCACCCGAACCGGCCCCAGTCGCGGGACTACCTGGAGCTCGTCTTCGGCGGCTTCGTCGAGCTCCACGGCGACCGCGCGGTGGGGGACGACCAGGCGATCGTGACGGGGTTCGCGCACCTCGGGGACGACAAGGTCCTGTTCGTCGGCCACCAGAAGGGCAAGAACCTGGCCGAGCGGACGGCCTGCAACTTCGGCTGCGCCATCCCGAGGGCTACCGCAAGGCGCTCCAGAAGATGCGGCTGGCGGCCAAGTTCAAGCTGCCGATCGTCGACGTTCATCGACACGCCGGGCGCCTATCCCGGGCATCGCGGCCGAGGAGCGCGGCCAGGCGCTCGTGATCGCCGAGAACCTGATGGCGATGAGCCAGATCGACACGCCGATCGTCGACGATCGTCATCGGCGAGGGGGGCTCGGGCGGCGCACTTGGGATCGGCATGGGCGACCGGGTCGCGATGCTCGAGCACTCGTATTACTCGGTCATCAGCCCGGAGGGCTGTGCCACGATCCTCTGGAAGGGCGCCGAGCGCGCCCCCAAGGCCGCGGCCGCCCTCAAGATGACGGCGCCGCACCTGCTCGAATTTCGGGATCATCGACGAGATCATCCCCGAGCCCGTCGGCGGCGCCCACCGCGACCACCGCGGGGCGGCGTCGACGGTGAAGGCGTATCTGATCCGTGCCCTCCGCGACATCTCGGAGACGCCGCGGCGGAACCTGCTGGCGCGGCGGTACGAGAAGTACCGGAGGATGGGCGTGGTCCTCGAAGCCGTGGGCGACGAGGAGACCGCGTGACACAGTCGGCCAAACGCGCCGAGCCGGCTCGCCTTGTCATTTTCCCCGATCGCGTCCAGAATGCGGCGAGGGACGCCCTCGGACGGGCGTCGGCCCCAGGTTTGCCGGGGTGAAGGCCGCGGTGCCGGTGCGCCGACCGTCCGGCCCGGGTCCCGCAAGGAGTGCCGTCGGATGTCCGCCGTCCCCGCCCCAGCGCCATCGCCGACGGCCGCGGCGAGCGAGGCCGCCCCGCCGGCGACCCCGATCGCGCCGGATCGGCGAGTTCGTCTCCGACGCGGTGACCGAGGTGGGCGGCCTCGCGCTGTTCTCGGCGCTGACGTTCTCCTGGATGGTCCGCCGCAGGCAGCGCTGGTCGGTGCTGCTGCCGAACTTCTACGCGATCGGCGTCTCGAGCGTCCCGGTCGTCGCGATCACCGGCACGTTCATCGGCATGGTCCTCGCCGTGCAGACGTTCAGCCAGTTCTCGATGATGGGCCTGGCCACGCGACTCGGGTCGGTCATCAACATCTCGCTCGTCAAGGAGCTCGGCCCGGTGCTGGCCGCGACGATGCTCGCCGGCCGGGTCGGCTCGTCGATGGCGGCCGAGCTGGGGACGATGCGGGTCACCGAGCAGATCGACGCCCTGTCCGCGCTCGGGCACGAACCCGATCTATTACCTGGTCGTCCCGCGGTTCCTCGCCTGCTTCGCTCCTGATCCCGCTGCTGACGCTCATGGCCGACTTCATGGGCGTCATCGGCGGCGCGGTCATCTGCACGAAGCTGCTACGGGGTCGACTCCGTACCATTACTGGTACCACTCGCGCGAGTACGTCGAGGGCCTGCGACATCTGTCGCCGGCATCTTCAAGGCGCTCTTCTTCGGCGCGGCCATCGCGCTGATCGTCTGCCACCGCGGCTTCCACTCGCAAGGCCGGGGCCGAGGGCGTCGGCCGGGCGGCGACCGAGGCGTTCGTCTTCTCGTTCATCGCGATCCTGGTGCTCGACTTCTTCCTCGGCTATCCTCTGGAACCGGTCTACAACATGATCTGGCCCAACGCCGGGGGCCTGCTATGACCGGCGTCGCGCAGGCCCACGTCGATGCCGGCCAGCGACCCGCCGCGGGCCGGTGATCGAGCTGCGCGACGTGACGATGCGGTTCCGCCAGCAGACGGTGCTCCGCGACATCTACGCTGGCGCATCGCGCGGGGCCAGACCGTGTGCCGTCATCGGCGAGAGCGGCTGCGGCAAGACGGTCACTGCTCAAGCTGATCATCGGCCTGCTCCGGCCGACCGCGGGCTCGGTCCTGTTCGACGGCAAGTCGACCTGGCGAGCCTGCGACGAGGCACGAGCTGACCGAGGCCCGGCTCCGGTTCGGCTTCCTCTTCCAGGGGGCGGCCCTGTTCGACAGCCTGACGGTCTACGACAACGTCGCCTTCGGCCCCCGCGAGCACCAGCGACCGCTCGGCCGACCGAGGTCCGCGAGCGTCGTCGCCGACCGGCTCCACGAGGTCGGCCTGCCCGATCGGCGTCGAGCACGAAGAAGCCGGCCGAGCTGTCCGGCGGCATGCGCAAGCGGGTCGGCCTGGCCCGGGCGCTGGCCCTCGACCCCGAGGTGATGCTCTACGACGAGCCGACCACCGGCCTCGACCCGATCATGACGCGACGTCATCAACGAGCTGATCCTCCAGACGCAGCAGAACAAGCCAGACGACCAGCGATCGTGGTCACGCACGACATGAAGACGGTCTACAAGGTGGCCGACCGCGTGGTGATGCTCTACCCGCTGGCCCGGCTCCGGGCCGGGCGAGCCGCAGGTGATCTACGACGGGCCGCCCGAGGGCCTGGAGGACCACCCCGACATCCGCGTCCGCCAGTTCGTCCGCGGCGAGGCCGGCGAGCGGCTCCGCGAGATGGCGGCCCAGGCGCGGGGGGAGGGATAGCGACGATGGCGGAGCGAAGCGCGGAAAGCGGGAAAGCGGAGCGGCGCCGGGCCCGGCTCGCTCCGACCGCGGAGGTCCTGCGATGAACGAACGCGTCATGCAATTCCGGATCGGCATGTTCGTCATCGTGGCGGGCCTCGTGCTGGTCATGATGATCATCTGGTTCGGCGAGTCGCCGACCCTGCTCCGCGACCGGGTCTTCCTCAAGGTCCACTATCTCGACGCGCCCGGCGTCGCCGACGGGATCCCGGTGCGGCGGAGCGGGATCAAGATCGGCGAGGTCACCGAGGTCGAGTTCGACGACCGGCCCAACATGCCCGACGGCGTGATCGTCACGCTCGCGCTCGATCGGAAGTCGCACCTGAAGATGGGCAGCGTTCCGAAGATCACCCGGGCGCTGATCGGCGACGTCGCGATCGAGATGATGCCGGGCAACGCGACCGAGCCGATGCCCGTGGGCGAGAAGCCATCGGCCGCCCCGCTCATCGAAGGCGAGGTCTCGCCCGACCCGTCGAAGATGCTGACCTCGGCGTCCGAGACGCTCGTCGCGATCCAGGAGGCGGCGAAGGGGCTCGGCAACGTCGCCAAGCGCGCCGAGCGGGCCGACGAGCTGATCGCCACGTTCATCGACACCGGCAAGAAGGTCGGCTCGGTCTCCGACCGGATCGAGGCCGTGCTCAAGGACGGCGAGGGCGACATCAAGCCGACCCTGGCCAACATCCGGACGACGACCGAGCGGCTGAACAAGGCGCTCGACGACAAGACGGTGGCCGAGTTCAAGACGATGATCGAGCGGATCTCCGCCGCGGGGGCCAAGCTCGACGCCAGCCTCGCCGACCTCAAGCCGCTGCTCGCCGACCTGGGCGCCCCGGTGAACAACGCCCCCGTGACGAACTTCGGCCAGGTCCTCTGGCGTGCCAACCGGGTCTTCTCCGACGTGGGCCTGCTCAGCCGCACGCTCGCCGACGGCAAGGGCGGATTGAACCCCAACGGCTCGATCCAGCAGCTCTTCCTCAACACCTCGCTCTACGACAACTGGAACAAGGTGGGGATGTCGGCCCAGGGGCTGATCGACTCGCTCCGCCCCGTCGTCGCCTCGCTCCGCGGCTTCGCCGACCGGGTCAATCGCGACCCGTCGGCGCTGACGCGCGGGCGCTTCAGCGCTGATCGCGCCGGACCTCTCGATGAGCCCGCCTCACCCTCCGCATCGCTCGCGCCTTCACCCTTCCTCGCCGTCGTTGGGTCGCGATGGCCGGCCGCCCGGCCTGGGTTGGGCACCGGCGCTGGTGCTGGCCGGCCTGGCGGGGGCGACCATCCCCTGGATGCGGGCCTGGCGGGCCGCCGGGGGACGGCATTGAAGCCGGCGCTGGCGTGGGCCGCCATGGCGCTTGGACTCGCGGGCATCTCGCCAGGCGGTTGCGTTGACCGAGCCGGTCATGTTGGGGCGGCCGATCACGGGCCAGGTCGTCTATCTCTCGACCCTGGCGGCCCTGGCGTCGCTGATCACCGTGCTGAACGCCCGAACGCCGGGCGGCGGAGCCTGGGCGATCCTGATGGCGCTGCTCGTGGTCGTCTTCCTCGTGCCCTGGCTCGAAGGGTCGGGCCTCGTCCGCGAGGCGGGCGGCTGGGACCGGCTCCGACTGACGCGCGCCCTGGACGATCTTCTACGTGCTGCTCGTCTTCGCGGGCGTGACCAACTACCTGCCGACCCGGTTCGCTCCGGCGGCGCTCTGCCTCGGCGATCGGCTTCGCCGCGGAATACGTCGGCCTGACGCGGACTCGACTGGTCGCGCGAGGCCCGCGGCCGACCTCTGGTCGGCCGTGCCGATCTGCTGGGGATTGGCCGCCTGGTTCGCGATGTCGCAGTCGCTCCGCCCGACGTCCACCCGACCCGGCCTCGAACGGCTCTGGATCTGGTTTCGCGACGCCTGGGGCGTCGTCTGGGCCCTCCGGGTCCAGGAGCGATTCAACCGCGCCGCCGAGTCGGCCGGCTGGGCCGTCCGGCTCACCTGGCAAGGTGCCGTCGGCGAGGCGCCGCCGGAGGCCACCGCGACACTGGTCTCGCTGCTCCGCCGTTTCGCGGTCGCCAGGTCGACTGGAGCGGATTTCCGAGCCCGCGGCAGGATTCTTGACGCAGGTTTCGTCGGGCCGCCTATAATCGTGGAGGTTAGCAGTGAGTGTCTCCGGTCGGGCGAAGGATGCCCGGCCCTGTTCGACGCGAACGGATTCCCTCAACCGGACCTCTCCCATGTCCGGCTCCCGGCGGTTCGTGCGACCCTGGCGGTCGCCGTCGCGACGATCGTCCTGTCCCTGGCGGCCGGCCTCACGCCGGCCCGGGCGGGAGCGGGCGGTCCCCGGCCATCGGCCGGACTTCGACCAGGCCTCACGGCCCGCGCGAAGCGAGCGATCGGACGTCCGGGCCGCAGGACGATTCGGCACGCGTCCGCGTCGCCGTCCGGCGAACCCGCCGCACGGAGAGTCGCGGGTCAGTCCGTGAATCCGGCTCGGTCTCCCCGGCCCTGGTCGAGGACCGCCCCGGCGACGACGTCGAGGCGGAGGTCGCGATCGACCACGCCTCGAGGCCGCCCGACCGGTGCCGCGTCGCCGGCACGCGCGACGCACTCGCGGCGTGCGATGCCCGGGCGAGCCGGCACCCCTATCTGCTCACCGAGCACCTCCGGTTCTGAGCCTCCGCGCCGCCCGCGGACGACCCGGTCGCCGCCGCGCCGACCTCTCCCCCGGCGCGGCTCGAGGAAACTCCGAGCAGCCGAAGACTCGGCGCGGCCGGGCCGCCATGCGGCCCCGTCAACCCACGTCCGCATCCGATCCCCTTTCTCTCCAGGGAGCCAGACGATGAAGCGCCTCCTTTCCGCCGCCCTGATGGTTACGGCAGTCGGACTCGCCGCCGACTCGGCCCGCGCCCAGGCCCCCGCGACCGTTCCGAGCGTCGTCGCCGCCCCGCGCGTCGTCGCGCCGGCCGGCTACTACTACTACAACGGCTACTACTACGCCCGTCCCGTGTACGCCACGCAGCGGTATACCTATCCCGGCAACGGCACCCGGGCGGACAGCCTGCCCGGCTACTACTCGCACAACGGCGTCCTCCGCGGGCCGTCCGGCGCGATGTCGGGACGCGTCCGCCACGACTTCGACCCGACCGGGCGCGGCGTCCAGCTCTACAAGCCCTGGCTGCAGCCGATCCGGTGAGATCGAGCGCGAGCCAAGCGAACGGGGCCGGGGGAGCTTCTAGCCTCCCGGCCCTGTCCTTGCGCCTGCGTCGATCAGATCCCCGACGATGCCGTCGTGCGGGCGTGCTCGTCGAGGATGGCGAGGGCACGGTCGGAATAGGCGCGGGCCTCGTCGTGCTTGCCCTGCGCCTTCGCCGCCTTGGCCAGCGACTCCAGGCACTCGACGACCGCCCGGTGCTTCGGCCCGTACGCCCCCTCGCGGATGGCCAGCGCCCGCAGGAGGACCGGCTCGGCCTTCGTCGGCTCGCCCCGGTCGAGATAGAGCGTCGCGAGATTGAGCAGGGTCGGGACGAGGTTCGCCCGGTCCTTCTCGGGCGCCTTCTCGCGGACGGCGATCGCCCGGCGATACGCGGCCTCGGCCTCGGCGTCCTTCCGCTGGGCGTGGCAGACGGTCGCGAGGTTGTCGAGGAAGGCGGCGACGTTCGGATGGTCGGCGCCGCGGGCCTTCTCCTCGATGGCCAAACCCCGGCGATAGAGCGGCTCGGCGTCGGCGAAGCGGCCCTGGGCGTCGTGGAGGCAGGCCAGCGTGTTCACGCTCTGCGCCGCCTCGTGCGACTCGGGGCCCGACTTCTTCTCGCGAGCGGCCAGCGCGAACTTCGCCAGCGGCTCGGCCAGGTCGAACTTGCCCTGCGACAGGTAGGCCCAGGCCAGGTGGTCGAGGGTCAGGGCGACCCGGGGGTCATCCGGCGGGAACGCCCGCAGCTCCCTGGCGGCGGCGGCGAGCGACGCCTCAGCCTCGGGGAGCCGGCCGTTCTCGAAGGCCGCCCAGCCGGCGTCGTGGGCCGACTTCCACGCGGCCTCATCGGCCCGGCTGGCTTGGGTCAACAGGAGCACGGCGCAGGCGACGCCGAGTCGCGGAGTGAGTCGAGAGCCCACGGCTTATCAGCCACGCAGGAAGAGGCCGCGCGGCCGCCTCGTCTTGAAAGGGTTGATCAGCAGCGGAGTCATTCACCATAGAAACGCCCGTGCCGACCGAAGCCAGTTTATCGCAAGTCTTTTCCGAATAAATAGTTATATCGAGGATCTTGTCAGGTCGCCAACGCGCGGACTGTCCGATCGTGCCGGAGAACCGTGCAATGTGCGGCCAACTCATGCAAGGTGCGGGCATCGGGTCGACGCGAATGGGCACGGTGCTCCCATCGGACGACCCCGCCTCCCATTGAGAGGTTTACGAAGACGCACCAAACCGCACGTAACCTGGACGCTCGGGTTCGCTCGGCGCGATGCGCCGGGGTCCAACCCCGACGTAACGAACCCAATCGGCCGTGGGCTCGGGTCCGCTTGTGGGGTGTGGGGCAATGGATTAGAGTGAATGCGGGTCGAAGGCCGTCGCGAGGCCGGTCGTCGGGGTGTGTCGATCCGCCGAGAATGGCGCGGCGCATGCGGGGTCGGAGCCACACGAAGCCGCGATCGCGGAGGCGGCCGGCCGGCCGCCGAGGGAGTGACGCACCGGGATGCCGCCGGGGACCACACAGAACGTCGTCGTCCTCGGCTCGACCGGCTCGATCGGCCGGAGCGCCTCAGCGTCATCGAGCACGACGGCGGCAGCCGCCTCCGGGCTTATGGCCTGGGCGCCCACTCGAGCATCGACACGCTCGCCGAGCAGGCCCACCGGCACCGGCCGCGGTTCGTCGCGCTGACGTGTCCCGAGGCCTCGGCGAGCGTCAACGGCCAGTTCGCCGGCAGCGGCTCGGAGATCCTCCGGGGTCGCGACGGCCTGCTGCGGATGGTCACGGATGAGTCGACCGACAAGGTCCTCTCCGCGATCGTCGGCGCCGCGGGGCTGGAGGGCACCTGGGCCGCCATCGAGGCGGGCAAGACCGTCGCCCTCGCGAACAAGGAGACGCTCGTCGTCGCCGGCCCGCTCATCATGGAGCTGGCCCGGAGCCGCGGCGTCGACCTCCTGCCCGTCGACAGCGAGCACTCCGCCATCTTCCAGGCCCTCCGAGCGGGGAAGCCGAACGAGGTCCGCCGCGTGATCCTGACCTCGTCCGGCGGGCCCGTTCCGCGGCAAGTCCGTGCGAGAGCTGGCCCACGTCACGCCGCGAACAGGCGCTCGACCACCCGACCTGGCGGATGGGGCCGAAGATCTCGATCGACTCGGCCACGCTGATGAACAAGGCCCTCGAGGTCATCGAGGCCCGCTGGCTCTTCGACCTCCGGCCCGAGCAGGTCGAGGTCGTCGTCCATCCCGAGAGCGTCGTGCACTCGATGGTCGAGTTCGTCGACGGCAGCGTGGTCGCCCAGCTCTCGCCGCCCGACATGCGGCTGCCGATCCAGCTCGCGCTGACCTATCCCGACCGCGTCCCCGGCCCCTGCCCGTTGCTCGACACGACCCGGCCGTTCGCCCTCCATTTCGAGCCGCCCGACCGCGAGACGTTCCCGTGCCTCGACCTCGGCTTCGAGGTCATGCGCCGGGGCGGCACGGCGGGTGCAGCGTTGAACGCCGCGAACGAGGCGGCGGTCGATCGGTTCCTCAAGGGCGAGATTGGTTTCCTCGACATCCCCCGGGCCTGCCGAAGCGCCCTCGACTCCCATCCTTATGACCCCCGGCCCACGCTCGCCGACCTCTTCAAGGTCGACGCGGGGGCCCGGCAGGAGGTCCGCCGTTGGCAAGCGTAGCGATCGTCCTGGGCGTCGTCTTCAACATCCTCAAGGTCGTCTTCGGCCTCGGCTTCGTCATCTTCATCCACGAGCTCGGCCACTTCCTGGCCGCGAAGTGGGCCGGCGTGAAGGTCGAGAAGTTCTTCCTCGGCTTCGACCCCTACGGCCTCCGCGTCGCCTCGTTCCGCCGCGGCGAGACGCTCTACGGCATCGGCGCGATCCCGCTGGGCGGCTACGTCAAGATGCTCGGCGAGGGCGACGAGGGCGCGGGCGAGCCCACCGACGACCCGCGCGCCTTCAGCAACAAGTCCGTCGGCGCCCGGACGGTCATCCTCTCGGCCGGCGTGGTGATGAACCTGATCCTGGGGATGGCCCTCTTCACCGTGGCCTACATGGCGGGCGTGAAGGAGATCCCCGCCGTCCTCGGCGCGGTTGAGGCCGGGTCTCCCGCCTTCGAGGCCGGGCTGCGGCCGGGCGACGAGATCGTCTCGATCAACGGCCGCGGCGACGTCAATTTCATGCGGTTGAGCATGACGACCAGCCTGACGCCCGCCGGCCGGGCCCTGCATCTCGTCGTGAAGCGCGAGGGCGTGGCCGAACCGATCGCGATCTCGGTCGTGCCCAAGCGGCAGGCCAAGTCGGACAAGCCGATGATCGGCATCGCCCAGGCCGCCTCGCTCGACCTCTCGGAGACCAAGCCGTTCGAGGCCCTGCCCGGCGTCGACGGGCCGACCCGAAACCCGACGGACGTTCCCAAGGGAGGCCGGGTCGTCGAGGCCGGCCGCGCCGGCGGCCCGACCAAGGCGGTCAGCGACTACTTCGACTTCGAGCGGGTCCTGACCGATCATCGGGACGCCCCCGTCGACGTCGTGGTCGAGACTCCTGCCAGGGATAAGGGCTCGACCCCGACGCGGTCGCGATTCACGCTGCCGCCCGTGAAGTGGATCGGCCTGGGGTTCCGGCTCACGGCGCGGACCCGTGACGTCGATCCAGGCGGGTTCGCCCGCGGAGCGTGCCGGATTCATGAAGGGGGACCGGATCGTCAAGGTCGACGGCCGCGACGACTTCGACCCGCTCCACCTGGCGGCCGACCTGTACGCCCGCGCGGGCAAGCCGACCACGTTCGTCGTCGAGAGGTCGTCCGGCGGGAAGACCGAGACGAAGGAGCTGACGGCGACGCCGGACGACGCGTTGCCGGACGCCGAGCCGCCGATCCACGCGACCGAACGGCTCAAGCTGCCGGGCCTGGGGCTGGCCATCGCGATCGACCCGAAGGTGGCCGCGGTGGACCCGGCGGGTCCGGCCGCGAAGGCGGGAATCAGCCCGGGCGCGGTCATCACCGCGATGACGATCGTTCCCGCCAAGGCCGGGGACGAGCCGCGGAAGTTCCGATTCAGCGGGGCCACCGACGCGGCGAAGGACGTGTCCGAAGCCGGCTGGTGGTTCGTCTCGGCCCTGCTCCAGGAGGTCCCCACGACGGAGGTGCAGATCACGACGGCGGGCTCGTCGAAGCCCGTGGCCCTGACGCCGGCGCGCGAGGCCTCCTGGTTCTACCCGGCCCGGGGCCTGAACTTCCTGACCAACATCCGCGACGTCCCGCCCCAGCCCCTGACACCGGCCGTGAAGCGGGCGTGGGAGGAGACCACGGACAACGTCCTGGGCATCTACGCGATGCTCCGAGGGCTGTTCTCGGGCCAGATCAGCCCGAAGAACCTGGCCGGCCTCCCGCGGATCGGCAACATGGCCTACCAGACGGCGAGCATGGGCCTCGTGCCGCTGCTCCAGTTCCTGGGCATGCTCTCGATCAACCTCGCCGTGCTCAACTTCCTGCCGATCCCCCCGCTCGACGGCGGACAGATCGCCTTTCTCGTCGCCGAGAAGATTCGCGGGAAGCCCCTGCCCGACTCGGCGCTCACCGTGCTGATGATCGGCGGCCTGGTCCTGGTCGTGTTCCTGATGCTCTTCACGATCCTCCAGGACCTCTACCTGATGATCATCGGCTGAGCCGCCCGACGTTCGAAACGAGGCGGCCCGCCCCCCGCAAGGAGGCGGGCCGCACGCGGACGTCTCGCGAGTCCGTCCGCCTGTCAGAACTGGTCGGACGAGACGACCTCGCCGCCCGCCAGGGTGAGGATGCCGCGGAAGGCGACGAGGTTGATCGTCGTACTTGACGAACCGGACCGAGCCGTCGCCGAACAGGGCGTTGACGCCGCCCGAGTGGTACGAGAACGGCTCCTCGTTCTGCCCGGCCTGGTTGCCGGCGCGAGCTGGTCGTGGTGGCCCAGGGCGCCCCTCGTTGGTCGGCTGGCCCATGTTGTTCGGCTGGCCCGAGGTGCCGAAGGCGTTGCCCGGGTCGGCCCAGCGCCAGAAGCGGTGCCGGGCCGTGGGGCCGCCCGCCGGGCCGGCCGCGGTCGCCGGCGGACGTTCAGGCCCAGGAATACTGCCTCGAAGTACTGGCTCACGAACCGCTCGTCGCGGCCGGCCGCACTCGATGAACGCGATCGTGTTGCTCGTGCCGTCGGTGATCTCGGCGATCGTGCGTCTTGCCGTCCTTCAGCAGGCCCTTGGCCGCCGCGTTCTTGTTGCGGTAGGGCACGATCGGCGTCGCGCCGACGCCGCCGGTCGCGAGGGCGCCGTTGACGACGTTGATGTCGGTGTAGACCGACGGGGCGTAGTCCATGTAGCCGTAGCCGGCGCCACTGCGCCTTCTCGAAGGCCGACGCGTTCGGGTCGCTCGGCGACGCTGTCGCGTGTCGCCGCCCGAGCGGACGGCGCGACGGGCAGATGAAGACGCTGACGGCCGGCCGAGGCCCCGGTGAAGTTGCCGCCGCTCGCGTCGTTGTACTCATAGGCGAAGTTCAGCGCGTTGTACTGCGAGTTCCCCTCCACGTAGCGTCAGCAGCGCGGGCCAGGGCGCTGAAGCCGGTGTCGGGGAACGTGACCGACGGCGGGCGTGGTCGTCAGGTCGATCGACTTGCAGGCCGGCGGGAACGCAGCCGTTGGCTGCTCTCGTAGTTGTGCAGCGCCAGGCCGATCTGCTTGAGGTTGTTCGTGCACTGGGCCCGCCGCGCCGCCTCGCGGGCCGCCTGCACGGCCGGCAGCAGCAGGGCGATCAGGACCGCGATGATCGCGATCACCACCAGCAGCTCGATCAGCGTGAACCCGCCGCGCCGCCGATTCATCAACTTGATCGAATTCATCGACATTGCTCCTCAAGCGAACCCGGCCTCCTGACGTCAGGTCGGCCGTACCTCGACTCCGCCCGCCCCGGCACGGGGATCCGCGAAGTCTCGAACTCCTCGGCGCCGGCACCGAGCCGCGCCCTCGCTCAACTCACGAGCCCGACCGGCGACTCACTCGCAGGCCTGACATGGTCCTAAGTATGAAGACGCCGCGGATTCCGTCAAGGCTAATTCTCGACAAAGTCACCCAGGTTAGTAGACTATTTTTCGCATCCGATGCTCAAATCCTTAGTATAGACCGAGTTAAGGGAGATGAGACTCGTCCTGGAGCCCAATGTTCATCGTGTTGATCGGGCTCAACGATATCAGCCTGATCGGCAAGACCACGGGCGAGGAATTGGGTTCGTTTCGCAGCGGTCTCGGGTTCGGTCGGCAGCGCCGACCGTGTACCCGGGACCCCACGGAGCCCCCCGCAGAGCGGCTGGCGGAACCGCGGATCGCCCGGTCTTTGGTAAGATGCAGAGTCAATCCAGGACGGGGACAATGCGATCGAGGAGTTCGATGTGATGCCCGCGAGCTACGTGATCGACATGGACGGGGTCGTCTACCACGGCCGTCGGCTGATCCCGGGTGCGGCCGATTTCGTCCGCCGGCTCCGCGAGGGCGGGCACAGGTTCCTGTTCCTGACCAACAACAGCCAGTGGACGCCCCGCGACCTGCAGCATCGGCTCGATCGCCTGGGCATCGCGGTCGAGGAGACCGCCTTCCACACGTCGGCGCTGGCGACGGCCGATTTCCTCAAGGCCCAGAAGCCCGGCGGGACCGCCTACGTCATCGGCGGCGCCGGCCTGACGAAGGCCCTCTACGACGCCGGCTACACCCTGACCGAGCAGCACCCCGACTACGTGGTCGTCGGCGATACCCGGAGCTACGACTACGAGAAGATCGAGCGCGCCGTCCGCCTGATCCTCGCCGGCGCCCGGTTCGTCGCCACGAACCTCGACCTGACCGGCCCCTCCGAGGACGGCCTCCAGCCCGCCTGCGGCGCCCTGGTGGCCCCGATCGAGCTGGCGACCGGCCGCAAGGCGTACTTCGTCGGCAAGCCCAACCCGCTCATGATGCGCACCGCCCTCCGCAAGCTCGAGGCCCACTCCTCCGAGGCCTTCATGGTCGGCGACCGCATGGACACCGACATCCAGGCCGGCACCGAGGCGGGCATGCGGACGATCCTGGTCCTCTCCGGCGTCAGCACGCCAGCGACCGTCGAGGCCTATCCCTACCGTCCGACGCACGTGTACGAGGACGTCGGCCAGATCCCCGTCGAGGCCCTCGGCTGATCGTCATGCCGAAGCCCGCGCCTTGGCACCGGCGTTGCAGCCCATCATCCGCTGGCGTGATTCGAACCCCGGCCAGGACGGAGGCTTCTCCGATGACTCGCTCTCCCATGAAGCTCGCGGCGCTCGCCCTGGTCGCGGCGGCGGCCGGCTGCGGTGGATACGGCCGGGGCAAGGGCGAGGGCAGCGGCGACGGCGTCCAGAACCGCGTCATCCCGCGACCCGGCGCGGATACCGCCCCGATCACGACCGGCGACACGAACGCCGGCCGATCCGGCACCGGCCGGGGCGACGTCGGCAGCCCGACGTCCGGCCCGCGGCATCCGTCCGACGTGAATTCGAACGTGACGAGGTGATCGGTCCCAACGCCGACCGCCAATCTCCCGCCCCCGTCGACGAATCCCTTTGCGCACGGCGCACGGCCCGCGAAGATAAGGGCCGAGAATCGGGGACGCAGTGACGGCGGGATGTCACCCGCTCGGCGATCCCGGTACGCCGACGGGGGCGATCGCGATGTTGATGACCGGGCTGTCGGGCAACGAGATCTACTGCCTGGCCCAGAAGGGCTACGGGCCGGGCGGGATCGTCGTCGGCAATAGCGTGCAGTCGCTGGGCATGATCCGCGGCATCACGAGCGGCCTGAAGACGCTCGCCGGCGGCGAGATCGGCAGCATCACCCAGCTCATCGTCGACGGCCGCCACGCCGCCATCAACCGGCTCGAGGAGGAGGCGCAGCGACGAGGGCGGCGAAGGGGCTCACCGGCGTCACGTCCGACCTGAGGAAGATCAGCAACCTGATGGAGTTCATCGCCATCGGCTCGTCCGTGTCGGCGGCGAGCCGACGCACCCGTTCTTCTCGACCGCGTGCTCCGGGCAGGACCTGTTCTGCCAGGTCGACGCCGGCTACGAGCCGCGGCATTTCGTGCTCGGCAACGTCGCCTACGCGCTCGGCGTCGGCCGCGGGATCTCGGGCGGCCTGAAGATGATCGCGCGGCGCGGGCGAGGTCAAGGAATTCTCCAACATGTACAACCACACCCGCCACCTCGCCCTGGAACGGCTCGAGGCCGAGGCCGCGGAGCGCGGGTGCAACGCGGTCGTCGACATCATCACGAAGATCATCCCGTTCGGGCCCGGGCGTCCGCGAGATGCTCATGGTCGGCACCGGCTCGCACAACCCCGCGCTCGGGCAGCCGAAGGCGCCGTACACCTCCGAGCTGACCGGCGAGGAGCTGTGGAACCTCACGCAGATGGGCTACGCCCCGGTGCGGCTCCTGCTCGGCACGAGCGTGTACGCGCTGGGCTTCGCCGGCGGCGTCACGGCGTTCTTCCGGTCGTTCGCGCGGGGCGAGATCGACGAGGTGACCCGGATGGTCTACGACGCCCGCGAGAACGCCCTGGAGCACATCCGGCTCGAGGCCGAGGAGCTGAAGGCCGACGCCGTGATCGGCGTCAAGCTGTTCATCCACGAGCTGGGCTCGGGGCTCGTCGAGGTCATGGCGATCGGCACCGCGATCCGCCGCCACGGCTCGGTCGCGACGCACAGCGAGCAGCTCATCCCCCAGGCGATCATCCGCGACCGCGACACGTTCTTCGAGCAGGCGCCGGTCGTCCCCGGGATGCCGATGCCGAAGACGCTCGAACGCGATTGATCGCTACGGCACGGGCGGGCCTCGGCCGGCCGCGCCGCGGCCGACGTCGGCGCATCCGCGGCCTCGTCCGGCCGTGGGTGGGCAGGATGGCGACGACCTCGAGGTCGCCGTCGAGCAGGCACCAGGTGCGGCACCGCGGGCACGTGCCCAGCAGCCGGTCCGGCTGGCCGGGGTCGGGCTGGTGGACCGCGACGGGCGAGGCACACTCCGGACATCTGCGGCCGGGGGCAGGCATGGCCATCTCCGTCTCACCGAGGCGAACGCGGCGTGATCCAGATCCGCCTCAACTCTAAGCGTCTTTCGACTACTGGACAATAGTATACTTTGGCCAGATTGCTTTTTTTCGACAATGTTTGCGCATGACCGCGCGAATGTGACCGGAATTGCGTCCGCGTCGCGACGAAGCGGTCCACGCCCGAACGAGTCTTCGGCCCGTGACGAGCCCTGTAGAGCTTGGCCGGTGAGAGCCAGGCGCGGACCGAGCAAGGCGCGGCGCTCCCCGGGATCGAGTCCACACGACGCCGCGTGGGCGGACCTTGCAGGGCGCCGGCTCGCCCGCGATGATGGCTCATACGTCCGGTGTCGAGCCGCCGGACCACCGGGGGAGGCGGGCGTGGAACGGACGGGCCGGTATGCCGACGCTGCCCAGGTGGTGCTTGCCGTGCTCGGCGTCGTCGCCGCGCTCTACTTCCTCAAGCCGATCCTGATCCCGATCGCCCTGGCGCTGCTGCTCGCGGCGATGCTCTCGCCCATCACCGGCCTGCTCAGGCGGGTCCTGCCCGTCAGCCCGACCGGGGCGGCATTGATCCTGTTCATCCTGACGACGGTGCTCGGCCTCTACGCGGCGAGCCTGACCGCGCAGAGCCTGATCGAGGCCGCGGAGTCGCTGCCGGCCGACGTCGAGCGGCTCGCGGGCCGGCTGAGCGGACGGATCAGCGACCTGAGCCGCGAGCACCCGTTCCTCCGCCACGTCCTTCCCGAGCCGGGGACGATCGACATCCTCGGCGACACCAACCGCAACCTGCTCATCAGCAACCTCCGCTACGGCCTCGCCGACCTGATGTCGTGGATCGTACAAGGCTTCATCGTCCTGGTGCTCGTGCTCTTCCTGCTGGCCGAGAGCCCGATGCTCAGCCGGAAGACGATCCACTTCTTCGCCCGCTCGACCAAGGACGCCCGCTCGGCCGAGATGACCCTGCGGAGCCTCAACCTCCAGATCCGCCGCTTCCTGCTGACTCGGACGCTCATCAACATGGGCGTGGGCCTTGCGGTCGCGGCGGCGCTCGGGGCGATCGGCGTGAAGTTCGCCGTGGCGCTGGGCGTCTTCGCCTGTCTGACCAACTTCGTCCCGTACGTCGGCCAGGTCATTGGCGGGGCGTTGCCGACGCTCGTCACACTGGCCCAGTTCGAGTCGGTCGGCGGCGCCGTGCTCGTCGCGGCGATCTACACGGCGGTCGTCCTGATCGAGGGCTACCTCGTCACTCCCTATGTGCTCGGCCGCTCCCTGGACCTGAACGGCACGGTGATCCTCATCGCCTGCCTATTCTGGGGGTTCCTCTGGGGCCTCGTCGGCCTGGTGCTGGCGATGCCGATCACGGCCTGCCTGAAGCTGGTCTTCCAGGCCGTCCCCGACCTGCACCGGTGGGCCGAGCTCATGAGCCGCGACTGGACCTCGCCGCCTCCGGTCACGCTCGAAGAGATCGACGTCGACCTGCCGCCGTCCGAGGACCCGCTGGCGGCGCCGGCGGCTCGGCGGTAGAGATGTTTCAGGCGATCGCCCATGCAAACCCTTCTCGTTCTGATCCTGGCGCTTCCGACGACCGAGCCGATGCCCCGCGTCGAGGTCGCGAAGGATGCCCGAAGCTTCGTCCTCATCCCATCAGGCCGCCCCTTCAGCCCCTGGGGCCTGAACTACGGCCATCACGGCAAGCTGATCGAGGATCTCTGGGAGACCGACTGGCCGGCCATCGAGGCCGACTGGCACAAGATGAAGGATCTGGGCGCGAACGTCGTCCGCGTCCACCTCCAGCTTGGCAAGTTCATGGAAGCTTCCGATAAGCCGAACGCCAGGGCGCTCGACCGGCTCGCCAAGCTGCTCGAACTGTCCGAGAGCACCGGCCTCTATCTCGACCTGACGGGCCTGGCCTGCTACCGGGTCGCCGACGTCCCGCCGTGGTACGACAAGCTCGACGAGCGCGCCCGCTGGGCGGCCCAGGCGCGGTTCTGGGGCGCGATCGCCGATCGATGCAAGGCGTCGCCCGCCGTGTTCTGCTACGACCTGATCAACGAGCCGCTCTCGCCTTCCGACAACAAGGCCGGGCAGCCGTGGTACACGGGCCACCTGGGCGAGTACGACTTCCTCCAGTGGATCGCCCACGACCCCGCCGGCCGGCCGCGGACCGACATCGCGCGGCAGTGGATCAAGATGCTCACGGCGGCGATTCGCGAGCACGACAAGCGGGCGTTGATCACGGTCGGCATGCTGCCCTCGACCGCCGCCTGGGGATTCTTCTCGGGGTTCGAGCCGAAGCTCGTCGCGCCGGAGCTTGACTTCATCAGCGTCCATATCTACCCCGAGTCGAAGAAGGTCGACGAGGCCCTGAAGACGCTCGAGGGCTTCGACGTGGGCAAGCCGGTGGTGATCGAGGAGACGTTCAACCTGTCCTGCTCGACGGCCGAGGTCGAGGACTTCGTCCGCCGCTCGCGCGCCCACGCACGCGGCTGGATGGGCCACTTTGACGGGCAGTCGATCGCGGAGCTCGAGGCACGAAAAGCTTTGAAGACGATCACGCTGCCGCAGGCGATCTACCTCGACTGGCTAACGCTCTTCCGCCGGATCGGCCCGGAGATGAAAGGGGCGTCGCCTTGACCTACAAGGGTGCATCGAGACAATGAACCGGGCGGGAGGTCCCCGCCGTTCGGGACGGGAGGAGGACCGATGGACGTCACGCTCGAATACTGCGCCCTCTGAAACTACGAGCCCCAGGCCGTCAGTCTGACGGCCAAGCTCCTGCCCCGATTCAAGCAGGCGATCCGCTCGTACACGATGATCCCCTCGAAGGGCGGATGCTTCGAGCTGAAGGTCGACGGTAAGCTGCTCTACTCGAAGCTCGCGACCGGCAAGTTCCCCGACGAAACCGAGATAATCCGCCTCGTCGCGGAGGCCCTCGGGGAGACGTAACTCGCGGACCCCGGATGCCCATGGCCGACCGACCCAAGACGCGCCTAACGGACTACGCCAACTGCGCCGGCTGCGCGGGGAAGGTCGGCCCCGAGGTCCTGAGCCTCGTTCTCGGCGGCCTCCCGGCCCGCGCGGTCGATCCGAACCTGATCGTCGGCACCGAGACGAGCGACGACGCCGGGGTTTACCGGATCGCCGACGGCCTCGCGCTCGTCCAGACGCTCGACTTCTTCCCGCCGCTGGTCGACGACCCTTACACCTTCGGCCGGATCGCCGCGACGAACGCCCTCTCCGACGTCTACGCGATGAACGGCCGGCCGCTCACGGCGATGAACATCGTCGGCTTCCCGGTCGACGAGCTCGACGTGTCGATCCTCGGCGAGATCCTCCGCGGCGCCGGCGACGCCGTGACGGCCGCCGGTGCCGTCACGCTCGGCGGCCACTCGCTCCGCGACACCGAGGTCAAGTTCGGCCTGAGCGTGACCGGCCTCGTCGACCCGTCCGAGGTCCTGACGAACGCCGCCGCCCGGCCCGGCGACCTGCTCGTCCTGACCAAGCCGCTCGGCACGGGCTTCGTCACGACGGCGGCCAAGAAGCAGGAGTGCCCGCCCGACGGTGCTGGAGCGAGCCGTCGCCTCGATGACGACGCTCAACGCGCTCGGCCGAGACGCCCTGCGTGCTGCGGGCGGGGTCTCGAGCGTCACGGACGTGACCGGCTTCGGCCTCGCGGGGCACGCCTACGAGATGGCCCGCGGCTCCGGCCATGACCGTCGAGCTCGACGTCTCCTCCCTGCCGAAGATCGAGGGCTCCGAGCCGCTCGCCAATGCCCGGTACCGCACGCGGGCCAGCAAGAGCAATCGCGCGTTCGTCGAGCCGGGGCTGGCGATCGAGGCCGGCGCCGATCCGCTCGGGCTCGAATATCGCGTTCGATGCGCAGACGTCGGGCGGGCTGCTGATCGCGATCGCGCCCGAACACGTCGAGCGCCTCCTCGACGAGCTGAAGCGTCGCGAGTCGCCGGCCGCGGCGGTGGTCGGTCGCGTCGTCGAGCGACGAGGGGCCACGGCGCTGCGTCTTACGGTAGGGCCCGCTTTTGCGGACCACATTCGTCGGTACCCTCTACCCGAAGATGGTCCGCAACAGCGGACCCTACGAGTCGGTGCTCCGCCGGAGATTCCCATGACCCCGTCCCGTCGCACCTTCCTCGAGGCCGCCGGCGCCTCGCTGACCCTCGGACCGTCGGTCGGAATCGCCGCCGCCCGCCAGGCTCGCAGGCCCAGGGTCGCCGCGCTCGCCTCGACCTACCACTATCTCTCGCACGCCTATCACATCGTCGGCCGGTTCCTCGACGGCTTCGTCGTCCACGACGGCCGCGGCCTGCACCGGCCCGACTTCGAGATCGCGAGCCTGTACATCGAGCAGACGCCCGAGGCCACCGACCTCGGCCGCGGCAAGGCCCGGCGGTTCGATGTCCGCCTCAGCCCGACCATCGCCGACGCCCTGACGCTCGGCACCGGCACGCTCGCGGTCGACGCTGTCCTGCTGATCGCCGAGCACGGCGATTACCCGTACAACGCGAAGCTCCAGAAGCTCTATCCGCGGGGGATCTACTTCCGCGAGGTCCTGGACGTCTTCCGGACGTCCGGCCGGAGCGTCCCGGTCTTCGTCGACAAGCACCTCTCGTACGACCGGGCCGAGGCCGCGACGATGGTCGATCGCGGCGGGGATGCTCAAGGTCCCATTGATGGCCGGGTCGAGCCTGCCCGTGACCTGGCGACTGCCGCCGATCGAGGTCCCGCTCGGACTGAAATGGACCGAGGCCGTCGTCGCCTCGCGCGGCGAGATCGAGGTCTTCGGCTTCCACGCGCTCGAGACCCTGCAGTGCATGGCCGAGCGGCGCGACACGGGTGGACAAGGCGCAGGGCGTGAAGGCCGTGACCTGCCTCGAGGGCGACGCCGTCTGGAAGGCGATCGACGACGGCCGGATCTCGGCCGATCTGCTCGAACGCCGCCCTCGGCCGGAGCCACACGCTCAACCCCGGCGACATGCGGCAGAACGTCCGCGACTTCACCCCGCAGTTCCCGAACCGACCGACCTTCCTCCGCGGGCCGATCGCCTTCCTGGTCGAGTACGCCGACGGCTTCCGCGGCGCGGCCCTGATCCTCAACGGCCACGTCGACGACACGACGATCGCCGCCCGGATCGACCGCCCGCGCGATCCGATCGTCTCGACCCTCATGTACCTCCCCGCGCCGCCCGGGGCGAACTTCTTCAACCCGCTCGTGCTGCGGATCGAGGACTTCTTCCGGACCGGCAAGCCCCCCTATCCCGTCGAGCGGACGCTGCTCACCGGCGGCATCCTCGACGCCGCGCTCGACAGCCGGCTCAGGGGCGGCGTCCGGCTCGAGACGCCCGAGCTGGCGACGATCGACTACGAGGCCCCGGCCGATTCCGGCTTCATCCGCACGCCAATCGCCCGGCCGTGATCGGGCCGGTTTTCGATGGCACGGCCGTGACGTCCGTCCTATCCTGCTGGAAGGCCGACGGCGGCCGTCGGCGACCGTCGTCAGACACTCACCGGGAGGGACGAACGATGCGCCTGTCCTCGATCGCCGCGGCCGCGTTGCTCGCGGCCTGGGTTGTTTCCGCCGTCCGGGCGGACGACCTCTCCGTCTCCGCCGCGCCGCCGGTCGTCGTCAAGACCGTGCCCGAGGCCGGCGCGGTCGAGGTCGACCCGAACCTGGCCGAGATCAAGGTCACCTTCAGCAAGGAGATGACCGACGGCTCGTGGTCGTGGACGAACTACTCCCCCGGCAACGCCCCCAGGGTCGTCGGCAAGCCCCGGTTCGCGGACGACAAGCGGACCTGCATCTTGCCCGTCAAGCTCGAGCCCGGCCACGCTTACGCCATCTGGCTCAACACGCCGCGGTTCCAGAACTTCAAGGACGCGGACAAGCGGCCGGCAGTGCCGTATCTGCTCGTGTTCGAGACAAAGGGTTGACGGGTCGTTCTTCCCTCGCCCTTCCGGAAGAAGAGCAGACGAACCCCCGCGGAACGAGAATTCCGAGGATTCCCTGTATCTATCCGGCCATCTGCGCGCATCTAAGGGAGAATCAAGCCGACAGCGCAGAGGCGGGGCATCCTGCATGGCATCCGTCCAGACCGGCGCGATCCGGCGGCAGATCCAGAAGCTGTTCGGCGTGGGTCCTGTCGCGGGCCTGGGCGACGGAGAGCTCCTGGAACGCTACGCGATCGACCGAGACGAGTCGGCCTTCGAGGCCATCGTCGCTCTCCACGGGCCGATGGTCCTGGCGGTCTGTCGGAGGATGCTCGACGACGCGGCGGATGCCGAGGACGCGTTCCAGGCGACGTTCCTCGTGCTGATCCGCCGGGCCAGCTCGCTCGGGCCCGGCATCGCGCTGGGGCCGTGGCTCTACGGGGTCGCCTGCCGGGTCTGTCTCCGGTCGCGGTCGGTCGCGGCGCGTCGACGGACCCGGGAGCGCCCGGTTGCCGGCAGCATCGACGTGGCCACCGTCGAGGTTCGGCCCATGCCCGAGGAATCGGAGCTGCGCGAGGCGATCGATGAGGAGCTCCTCCGCCTGCCCTCGGCCTATCGGTCCATCGTCGTCCTCTGCGACCTCGAAGGGCGGACCCACGTCGAGGCGGCGCGGCAGCTCGGCTGGCCGCTCGGGACGGTCAAGGGCCGGCTCGCCCGGGCCCGCGCACGGCTCCGGTCCCGGCTCGTCCGGCTCGGCCTGGCCCCCTCGGCCGCCGGGCTGTCGAGCCTCCTGGTCGCGGAGGCCGGGGCGGCCGTGCCCTCGGGATGGCTCGCGATCACGATCGAGGCCGCGCGTCGCGCGGCGGCGGGCGAGGCGGTCGCCGGGGTGGTCCCGGCGGCGACCGTCGCCCTGGCGGAAGGGGTCGTTCAGGCCATGAAACTCCAGACGATTGCAGGCGATCGGCGCGGCCGGGGCCATGATCGTCGCGTTGGCCGTCGGTGCGGGGGCCCTCGCGCAGGGCGTCGGAGATCACAAGGGCGCCGCCACGAAGGCCGGTCAGCCGGCCGCGAGACCGGCCGACGCAGAGGCGAGGCCCCAGCGCGGCCCCCTGGCCGCCTTCACCGACGATCCGTCGAATGGCCGGTCGATCGGCGACGAGAAGCGTCATCGCGCCATCCTCGCCCAGCTCGAAGAACCTCTGACGATGTCCTTTCCCCAGGACCATTCCGCTCGAGGACGTCCTGAAGTACATCAGGTCAGAACACCCAGAGCACAGGAGCTGGGCCTTCCGTCGGGCATCCCGATCTACGTCGATCCGATCGGCCTCCAGGAGGCCGAGAAGACCTTGCAGTCCACCGTATCACTCGACCTCGAAGGCGTTCCCCTCAAGCGGACCCTGTTCCTGGCCCTCAAGCAGCTCGGATTGACCTACCACGTCGTCGACGGCCTGCTGATCATCACGTCGGCCGACTCCGACGACCCGAGCCAGTTCTCGCCGGAGCCCGCCGGGCCGTCGCCGATGAAGGTCATGGAACGCAAGGCCCAGCGCGGCGAGATGAGTCCCGAAGAGCGGAAGGAGTACCTCGGCGCTCCTCAAGGACCTCAAGGAGATCCACCAGGCCCTCCGTGAGATCGAGGAGGCCCAGATGCGCCGCGATCCGAGCACGGGAAGCCCTGCGACGACCCCCGGGACCGGCCAGGCCAAGAACCCCCAGTGAGCCCGATCGATCTCCTCTCACACGCGGGCAGCGGCGTCCAGTGACGCCGCCTGGCGCCCGAGCCGAAGGGACCCATCCCGACTTTACCGACCGAACCCAATTTGTGGCACTGGTCGTGGCCATTCCAGACCAAAGTGCTTTTCTTATAATCGTTTACTCTCCTTCGCCAAAAGCGGAATCCACTGTCGCAGTCGAGGCGATCAGGGCGGATTGGGGGCAGTCTCGGACGTTCCGCTTGATCCCCCGCCCCGGCCGGCATAGGATGCCGCGGCCGTCGGGACCGGAGCCCGGGGGCGGGCCGATCGCGGAGGGAGCCGGGCATGCCGAAGCGTCTCTGGATCGCCGGCCTGAGCGTCTGGCCGGGCCTGGCGCAGATCTGGGCGGGGCAGGATGTGCTCGGGTTGATCCTGGCCGTGGCCTTCGCCGCGAGCCTGAATCTGGCACTCGTCTCCCGCTTCATCTGGACCGAGGCTCTCGCCCCCGGATGGGGCCCGTTCTTCGCGCTGATGGCCGGCGCAACCTGGTGCGCTGGGCTGAGTTATACGCTTTGGTGGGTCTGGCTCTGCCATCCTGAGCGGCACCGGGGGGACATCGACCGCCTCTATCGCGAGGCCCTCGACGCCTACCTCCAGGGTCGGTGGAACGACGCCCGGCAGGCGCTGGAGGAGATCCTCGCCCGGGATGAGACGGATGCCGACGCGCTGATGCAGCTCGGCACCCTGTTCCTCAAGACCGAACAACCGGCGCTGGCCCGACGTACTTTCAGGCAGTGCCTCGAGCTCGACGCCGGCGCGAAGTGGCGATGGGAGATCGAGCAGGCCCTGGCCCGGATGGGCGGGTCGTAGAGGCCGGTCGCCCGATCCCGGCCGAACCCCGGAAGGGTCCGACTCGTCTTTCGAAGGGCGGTTGGCCTATAATACCGTCGCCGACCGGATCGGAGCCGGTGAGACCCGTCGAGGCGTCCCCCTGGGGGTGGCCCCGTCGGGTCGGGCACGTTCTCAGCGACTAGAATACGGGAGCCTCGAGGAGCGGGGCGGGCGGAGCCCGGGCCGGCCGAATGCCGAGGGCCGACGCGGCGAGCGACACGATCCTTGAAGTCCCCGGACCGGAGCGGGCCCGCCGATGGGCCGACCGGTCGCCCCGTCGGAGTCGACCGCATGTACGAACGCTTCACCGATCGTGCCCGCAAGGTGATGCAGCTGGCCAATCAGGAGGCCCAGCGCTTCAACCACGAGTACGTCGGCACCGAACACGTCCTGCTCGGCCTCGTCAAGGAGGGCAGCGGCGTCGCCGCGAACGTGCTCAAGAACCTCGACGTCGACCTGCGCAAGATCCGGGTCGAGGTCGAGAAGATCGTCCAGGCCGGGCCCGGACATGGTCACGATGGGGAAGCTGCCCCAGACCCCCCGGGCCAAGAAGGTCATCGAATACGCCATCGAGGAAGCGCGCAACCTCAACCACAACTACGTGGGGACCGAGCACCTCCTGCTCGGCCTCCTGCGCGAGCAGGAGGGCGTGGCGGCCCAGGTCCTGATGAACCTCAATCTGAAGCTCGAAGAAGTCCGCGAGGAGGTGCTCAACTTGCTCGGTCACGGGATGGACGCGGCGGCGGCGGCGAAGGCGGGGAACGTGCCGGCCGACGAAGGGCGGGAAGTCCAAGACCCCCGCCTGGACTCCTTCGGCCGCGACCTGACCGACCTGGCCCGGCAAGGCAAGCTGGACCCGGTCATCGGCCGCCAGAATGAAATCGAGCGCGTCGTCCAGATCCTCTCGCGACGCCAGAAGAATAACCCGGTCCTCCTCGGCGAGGCCGGCGTCGGCAAGACGGCGATCGTCGAGGGCCTGGCCCAGATGATCGTCGACGGCAACGTCCCGGAGCTGCTCCGCGACCGCCGGATCGTCGTGCTCGACCTCGCCATGATGGTCGCCGGCACGAAGTACCGCGGCCAGTTCGAGGAGCGGATCAAGGCCGTCATGAACGAGGTCCGCCGCGCCAAGAACACCATCCTCTTCATCGACGAGCTGCACACGCTCGTCGGTGCCGGCGGTGCCGAAGGCGCGATCGACGCCTCGAACGTGCTCAAGCCCGCCCTCGCTCGCGGCGAGGTCCAGTGCATCGGCGCGACCACGCTCGACGAGTACCGCAAGTACATCGAGAAGGACGGCGCCCTCGAGCGCCGGTTCCAGACGATCGTCGTCGAGCCGCCGTCGCAAGGCCGAGGCGCTGGAGATCCTCCGCGGCCTTCGCGACCGCTACGAGGCGCACCACCGCGTCCAGATCACCGACGAGGCCCTCGAGGCCGCCGTCGAGCTCTCCGACCGCTACATCACCGGCCGCTGCCTGCCCGACAAGGCGATCGACGTCATCGACGAGGCCGGCGCCCGCGTCCGGCTCAAGGCGATGACCCGGCCGCCCGACCTCAAGGAGCTCGACGAGCAGATCGAGCGGCTCAACCAGGACAAGGAAGAGGCCGTCGCCAACCAGGACTTCGAGCGGGCCGCCGCCCTGCGCGACCAGGCCGACAAGCTCAAGAAGAAGAAGGAAGAGATCAACCGCGAGTGGCGCGAGCGGTCCAAGGAAGTCGACGGCACGGTCGACGAGGAGGTCGTCGCCGAGGTCGTCAGCAAGATGACCGGCGTCCCGCTCACCCGGCTCGAGGCCGAGGAGACCGCCCGCCTGATCAACATGGAAGAGCGAGATCCAGAAGAAGGTCATCTCGCAGTCCGAGGCGATCAAGCGGATCAGCCAGGCCGTCCGCCGCAGCCGCGCCGGGCTGAAGAACCCGAACAAGCCGATCGGCTCGTTCATCTTCGCCGGGCCCGACGGGCGTCGGCAAGACGCTGCTCGCCAAGAGCCTGGCCGAGTTCATGTTCGGCGACGCCGACGCGCTGATCCAGATCGACATGTCGGAGTACATGGAGAAGCACAACGTCTCCCGCCTGATCGGCGCCCCTCCGGGCTACGTCGGCTACGAGGAGGGCGGCCAGCTCACCGAGAAGATCCGCCGCCGGCCCTACGCGGTCGTCCTGCTCGACGAGATCGAGAAGGCCCACCCCGACGTTTACAACATGCTCCTCCAGATCATGGAAGAAGGCCGGCTGACCGACAGCTTCGGCCGCATGGTCGACTTCAAGAACACGATCATCATCATGACCACGAACGCCGGGGCCGAGACCGACCTCGACCAACGTCGTTCGGCTTCCCCGGCAGTCCAGGACGACGCCAAGTCGTACGAGCAGATGAAGGAAGACTTCAAGGGCTCGATCGAGAAGTACTTCCGTCCCGAGTTCCTCAACCGGCTCGACGACGTGATCGTCTTCCACAGCCTGAACCGCGAGAACCTCAAGGAGATCGTCGACATCGAGCTGTCGAAGGTCCGCGGCCGGCTCCGCGATCGCGGCCTGGAGCTGATCCTGACGCCACGAGGCCAAGGAGTTCCTCATCGACAAGGGCTTCAACCCCGAGTACGGCGCCCGGCCGCTCCGCCGCGTCGATCGAGAACCTGATCGAGGACCCGCTCTCCGAGGACATCCTGAGCGGCCAGTTCAAGGGGATGGACACCGTCACCGTCCGCGCCGAGGGCGAGGGACGCGACCGCAAGCTCGTCTTCGAGCCGTCCTCCAAGGCGACCCCGGCCCTCGCCGGCGCCGGCGGAGCCGGGACGGTCCCAGGGCTCGTGACGTAACCGTCACACTCCGCGACGTCATCCGCGAGGGCGGGGGCCAAAACCCCCGCCCTCGTTTTATTTTGACTTGTCACGCCCGGCAGGAGATCCGATGCGGGCCTTGACCTGGTTCCATAAAGGAGCGAGAGTAAGTCCGAAGGTCTTCGTTCGAGACGGCGCGGGGCAAAGCGGATGGCCATCGCCTCGATCTTGATCCTCGGATTGGTCCCGCTCGCCACCGGCGACGCGGCGGCCGCGGCCTCCGCCCCGGCGGCCGTCGGGATCGTGGGCCTTCATGCCGCCCCGTCGCTCGCGAGTCGGGCGGCCCACCCGCGGCCTCGCGGGTCGCGTCGGTGCTGGTCCTCTGGCGCAGGAAGAGGAAGACGACTCCTCGGACGACGACGCTCCGCGCGACCCGGCGCTCGGGTTCGCCGCGCACCACCCCGGTGCGGCCCCCGGAGTCGCGTGGGGACGCCGGTTCAATCGGCTGGTCCTCTCGCGATCGGCCTCGCCAACCCTTCGACTCCGCTGTTAGACGGCCAGCCCTCCTGCGCCCGGACGCCCTCGAGGGCCCGGGCGCTGGAAGGCTCGCCCGTGATCCCCGCGCCAGGAGCGGGCACGGTCGCGCCTGGTCGTCACCGGAATCCATTACGGTTGGACACGAGGACATCCCACTTCGGGAGGCCGATTCGATGTATTACATCCACCACTTCGCGCACCACGAGACCCTTCGCCGGGCCTGCGACTGGCTCGGCCAGCTCGGCTATCGTCCGAGCGTCCCGGGGCCCGGCGAGGCCGCGTCGCCCTGGTTGACGCTCAATGTCCCGACGGCTCGGCTCGCGGAGGTCGAGCTGCTCGTCAACGCCGCCGAGAACTCCGACCCGCTCGGCTGGCCGAGCTTCTGGGACGAGGCCAGGCTGCCCCACTCCGCGCCCGGCCGCGCCTCGGTGCGGGCTGACGAAGACCGAGCCAACGGCGCGCGCGATCGCGATCGGCTGGCATCCGATCGACAAGACCGATCGCTCAGGCCGCACCGAGTTCGAACGGCTCCGCGAGGCCATGGGCCGCTAGGCCCCGGTTTCAGGCCGCACGCCGGCGCCGGCGTGCGGCCCACCCGATCAGCGACTGCGCCGCCCACGCAGGCGAGGGCGAAGGCCGACGGCTCGGGTACCGCATGCACGCCCGGCTCGTCCGCGAAGAGGATGCCGCCGATGCCGATCGTGTCCCCGTCCGTGTCGGAGCCCCGTCTCAGGACCGCCGAGCCGATATTCTCGCTGGTCGAAACATAGCCCATGAAATAGAGGCCGTCGGGCTGGAAGTCTGCCGCGGACGGCCGTCGCGGTGCCGAGCAGCGAGCCCTTGCCGTTCTGCCCGGCGTAGATCGACAGCGACAGGCTAGTTGGTCGTCAGGTCGCTGCCGAAGTAATCGATCGTGAAGAGCCCGACGGCCATCGCCGGGGTCGAGAACGTGATCGTCAGGCTCGACCCGCCGCCGAAGCCCGGCGAGTTCGACTGGAGGTATTGCGCCGCGCCGGACATCCCCTCGCCCGCCGAGATCGGCTGGACCAGGCCCCCCTGCCCGGGGCCGGGGCCGGTCACGACCTGGTCGAATGAACTGTCGGATGCAAATAGTTTCACGCCGTCGTTGTGGCCGGGTGTGTCGTAGAACGAGCTGTTCAACGACGCCCGGAGCCATCGCGCCGAAATTAATGTCGGTATTGATCTGTCCGCCGGCGATCACGACGGCCGCCGTCCATTCACGCGAGTTCGTCGTGGGATGGTCGACGAAGAAGCCCGTCGGGCCGTGGTGGCCCGCGCGGGCGGTGCTACTGGCCATCACGGCCAGCGCGGCCGCGAGCGCCCCAACTCCCGTACCCCGGATGGTCATGCATGCAGCCTCGCAACGGTGCTAGCCATCGAGGAATCAACGTTAACCTTGATCATAAGGGGTCGCGATATTCACCGTCAATCACGCCGCAACCCCATTTTCTCGCAGAACCAGCCCGGGCTTTGCGACCATGCTATTGACGCACAGGCGAGTCATTCCTTGGGCTGATCCCGTAATTTCACCTAAGTTACGCTGCCATCATCCCGAAGGCTCGCAGGAAAATCAAGCAGCAAATGTAGCATGCGTGCATGCATTGAGATCATGGCGATTGCGGCCTGATTTGTTGCCCACCGACGGCAATACCCGGCTTGGCCGCAACCGTCCAACTCGGGTGCGGCATTCGGTCGGGTTGGACGATTGTATGCACGGCCGCGGCTCCCGATAATGGCCGACTCGCCCACGCCCCAGTCCGCGTCTAGCTCCCGCGACCACAGGATGCCCATGATCCGACTCGCCTTCAGCACGAACGCCTACCTGCGGTTCCCCTTCGAGGAGGCCGCGGCGCGGATCGCGGCGGCCGGCTACGAGGGCCTCGAGCTGATGGCCGACGTCCCCCACGCGTGGCCGGCCGGGCTCCTCGAGGGGCCGAAGCGGGCCATCCGCGAGGCGATGGAGCGGCACGGCCTGGACGTTCTCGAACGTCAACGCCTTCATGATGAACGCCGATCGCCGACCATCGCCAGCCCTACTGGTACCCTTCGTTCATCGAGCCCGACGAGGGCTACCGCCGCGTCCGGATCGACCACACGCGGCGGGCGCTCGACCTGTGCGCCGAGCTGGGGGCGCCGCACATCACGACCGAGCCCGGCGGGCCGCTGGCGCCGGGGCAGTCGCGGCAGTCGGCCATCGACCTCTTCGTCGAGGCCCTCAAGCCGCTGGCCGAGCATGCCGCACAAGCGCGGCGTCCTGCTCCTCGTCGAGCCCGAGCCCGGCCTGCTGGTCGAGACGACCGACCAGTACCTCGAGATCGCCGACCGCGTGGACTCGCCCGCGCATCGGGCTCAACTTCGACGTCGGCCACGCGTTTTGCATGAGCGAGGACCTGCCCGCGCAGGTGGCCAGGCTCGCCCGCCACACGCGGCATTACCACTTCGAGGACATCGCCGCGTCGCGGGTCCACCATCACCTGATCCCCGGGCTCGGGGCGATCGACTTCGCCGCCGTGGTCGCGGCGATCAAGGCGACGGGCTACGCCGGCTGGATCACCGTCGAGCTCTATCCGAACGTCGACGACCCCGACGCCGCGGCCCGGGGTGCCATGGACGTCCTCCGGCCCCTGCTCACGGCGTCCTGACCCGATGCGCGGCGTCAAGCCCTACCTCCAGCTCGTCCGCCTGCCCAACCTCTTCACCGCCGCGGCCGACCCCCTCGCCGGCTGGCTCCTCGTCGGGCGGCGCGGTCGGCGACGCGACGGGCTGGGGCCCGCTCGTCGCGGCGGGAGTCGCGACCTATGCGGCCGGCATGGTCCTCAACGACGTCTTCGACTACGAGGTCGACCGCGTCGAGCGGCCGGGGCGGCCGCTGCCGTCGGGCCGCGTGTCGCGGCGAGCTCGCCGCCGTCGCGGGAGTCCTGCTCCTCGCCTGCGGGCCGGCCTTCGCGTCGTTCGCCGGTGCGAGCGCTCTGGCGAGTCGCGCTGGCCCTCGCCGGCTGCGTCGTCGCGTATGACGCGGGGATGAAGCGGACGGTCCTCGGCCCGGAGGTCATGGGGGCGTGCCGCGCCCTGAACTTGCTGCTCGGGATGAGCGCCGACCCGCGGCTCGGCGGGCCCGCGGGATGGCGGCGTGGCCGCGGCGTTCGGGCTCTTCGTCTGCGGGATCACCTGGATCAGCCGCGACGAGGCGCGGGCCGGCGCCGGCCCTGGCCGGCGCGCCGGTGTCGTGGTCGGATTGCTGGCCCAGGTCGTCGGCCTGCTCGGTCTCCTCGCTTCCGCGGTCCTGTGGATCTTGCGGACGGGGCGCGACCCGACCGCGCCGGCCCTCGCCTTCGTCGGGCCACTGATCCTCCTCCTGACCGCGGGGCCGGTGCTCCGGGCGGGGGCCGACGCGGTCAGGGAACCGATCCCGGCCCGGTTACAGGCCGCGGTCAAGGCGGGCGTCCTCAGCCTCGTCTGGCTGGACGTCGGGCTCGTCGCCTCGGCCCGCGGGCCCGCGGTCGCCCTTGCAGTCGCCGTGCTCTGGCTGCCGGCGTTCGGGTTCGGCCGGTGGCTCTACGCCACGTGACACCGCGCAGGCTGGATCGGCCAGAACGCGGTCGATTGCGGGCGTTCCGTGCCTTCCTGGTCGACACAGGAGGCCCGCTCAACGTCTCGCGGTCCTCGCGTTTGGTGACGATTGGGCGGCCTCATCTAAGTCACGATTCTCGCGACGACGTGTCGCCGATTCGCGCAGCCTCCCTCATTTTTTGAGCATGCTCCGGCGATCGAGGCCGTGCGATGGACAGTCCGGATGTTGCGAAAACAACACCATTTCCGGCGGGCCGATCTTCCGCAAAGCGAGCGCTGGCAAGAATAACGCGACACAGGCGGGGAGTGTGTTGCGTACGAATGCAGAGGGCGGAAGGGGACGGCACGGTGCTTGCAAATTCTTCTTCAGTCTTTGACAGGTACTTGACCTTTCCTTCCCCGGTGAATAGGTTGTTTCTAATCTGCACCGATCCGATCGCTGCTCGCATGTCTGGGTCAGGGCGATCATTCGCCCGCGAAGTTGCCCTGGCCTGAGCGTCTCGGTTCCCGACGCTGGACCAGTCGGGCTGTCCTAATCAGTTCGTTGTCGCCGGCCCCTGGCCCATGCTTTCGTTGCGCACCTGCGGCGGCTCTGATTCGTCGTCTCTCGTTCCCACCCTGACCACGCTCCGGAGGATTCCATGACTGGAAACGCCCGACGCCGTGATGTGCGTGGTTTCACGCTCATCGAGCTCCTCGTCGTCATCGCCATCATCGCCGTGCTTATTGCCCTGCTCTTGCCGGCCGTCCAGGCGGCCCGCGAGGCGGCCCGACGCGCCCAGTGCGTCAACAACCTCAAGCAGCTCGCCCTGGCGTCGATGAACTATGAGAGCGCCGCCGGCTGCTACCCGATGGGGAATCGTTACATCGACCAGTACTGCTACGCCAGCACGTCGCTGTGCAGCGGCAGCTGCTGGTTCGGCTACTCGGCGTTCTGCTTCGTCCTGCCGTACATGGAGCAGGCGAACATGGCGTCGGCCTACAACTACTCGATCCGGGTGTACACTCGCGTGAACGGGACGGCCGACCAGACGACGGTATCCTCGTTCCTCTGCCCGTCGGACACCCCGTTCGGGCCCGCTCCCTCCACCGCGCTCAACCTGTCCCAGACCTCCTACGGGATGAGCCGCGGCACGCAGGAGAACATCTACGAGAACTGGGGAATCACGGCGACCGGCGACCCGACGGGGCAGAACTTCGCCCACTGCAACGCGGCGCTCGGCAACGGCATGTTCGGCGCCGAGGGCATCGTGACCGTGGCGATGGTGACCGACGGTACGAGCAACACCACGCTGTGGGGCGAGATGAGCCGCTGGAAGAACGAGCCCGCTGACCACTTCAACCAGTGGCAGTTCACCGTGGTCTGGGCACCGGGCTCGTGGGGCGACACGTGGCCGAGCAACGTGCAGCCGCAGACCGGGGCCTTCACCTATCCGCCGATCAACGCCCCGCCCGACACGACCGGCACCTACATCAACCAGGTGTTCTGCGGCTGCGGCTCGGGCGCTTGCATCCCGTCGGACTGGCTCGTCAACTGCCCAGGCGTGCAGCAACTCGGCCAGTTTGCGTTCCGGAGCAACCACGCGGGCGGCGCAATTTCGCCATGGCCGACGGCTCGGTGCGCTTCCTCAAGCAGACGGTCAACATCCAGACCTACATGGGGCTCGGGACCCGCGCGGGCAACGAAGTGATCAGCGCCGACTCCTATTGACGGGAGGCGGTGCCGCCTCGCCGCCTGGGCGAGACTTCGTTTTCAAGGTCAGAACCCGGGGGGGCCGATCCGGTCGGCCCCCCTCAATCACCCAGAGCCCACCATGAGAATCCGCACGCTCCTCGGCTGCCCGCTCCTCCTGGCCGTCCTCGCGTCGGGCTGCAACAATGCGCCCGCCACCCCGCCGACGACGGCGACGCCCACCCCGGCAACCAAGGCGCCGGAGCCGACGGCCACCCCGAAGCGGGCGCAACGGCCAAGAAGCACAAGGCGACCCCCGGCGGCGTCGCTCCCGACCCGACGGTCGTCCCCGATTTCTGAGTCGACGCCGATTCGCCGATAACGGTCGATTGATCGACTCTCCAACCGATGCGCGGGCCAGGTGGAGCCGAGGAAACCCTCGGCTCCGCCTGGCCGTTCGCACGCGCGGCAGGCCGAACAAAACGGGGTCAGGTGCCTTGAATTCCGGGGCTCCCGGCCCCGTTTTGTAAGTGCCGCGAGCGAGGCTGAAATAGTGCTGCCAGGCGCGTTCGCTGTGCCAAGCCAGAACACGAAAATAAACGGATTCTCAAGATCGCGCCCATCTGGGATTCTCTGGGGATGATCTCCTGCATGTGGCCGGTCGCGCCGGAATACGCATCGAGAAACATTTGACAGGGCCGGCGAGAGTTCATAATCTTGTAATCGATTGTGTCGATTCCGGTCTCCGATCCTCGAAGGATTCGCCACACTCCCCTTCACCTCCGCCCCCGGCACGGCCCGGCTTTCCGGGCGTCGCCCGCCTGATCCCCCCCACCTCGCGCGTCCCAGCCGAACGTCCGTGACATCCCACCGCCCTGCGGGCGGCGTGGTCGTCATCGTTGCTTCGGTCTGGAATTCCCCCCATCCCGTCGCCGTCTTCCTCACTTCGCACTGGAGAATTTGTCCGATGAATTGCGGTCGTCCCCGTCGGTCTCGGGCCTTCACGCTCATCGAGCTGCTGGTCGTCATCGCCATCATCGCCGTGCTGATCGCGCTGCTTGCTGCCCGCCGTCCAGGCTGCACGCGAGGCGGCGCGGCGGGCCTCGTGCGTCAACAACCTCAAGCAGATCGGCCTCGCGATGGCCAACTACGAGAGCAGCAACGGCTCGCTGCCGATCGGCATCCTCGGTTCGGCCATGACCGACAACCCGTCGTGCGGTACCTCGTCCTACGGCGCCAACCACATGACGGTGGACGCCTTCGCGCTGATCCTGCCGTATCTCGAGGCGACGGCGCAGTACAACGCGATCAACTTCAACGTCAGCTCGTTCTACGGCCGCAACACGACCGGCTACAACGCCAAGGTCGCGGCCTACCTCTGCCCGAGCGACCTGCCCTCGACGCCGAATGACGTCTCGAAGGGCCTGATCCCGACGACGCAGGGCTCGTACGCGCTGAACATCGGCGTGAGCGAGGTCATCTTCTACGGCTATTACGGCGCCGTCCAGCCGGGCTGCGAGGCAATTTCTTTCGGCGACGGCCCGTTCAACAAGAACTACACCTACAAGTTCGCCGACGTCACCGACGGCCTGAGCAACACGATCCTCGTCGGCGAGATGTCCCGGTACAAGAACGAGCCGTCGAGCCCGTTCCAGATGTGGAATATCGCCGGCGTCTTCACCGGCAACCTGGGCGAGTACCGGCCCAACGCCTTCGGGTACGTCGTCCCGCAGATCAACGCTCCGCTGCAGACGTATGACCCGACGACGTCGGTGATCACTGGTTCCACGCTCCAGACGTGGTACAACAATCCCGGCGCCCTGCAGTTCGGCAACTTCGGCTTCCGGAGCCTGCACCCGGGCGGCGCGAACTTCGTGTTCGGCGACGGCTCAGTGAAGTTCCTCAAGCAGACGATCAACCCGCCGACCTACCGCGCCCTCGGCACCCGTGCCTACGGCGAGATCATCAGCGCCGACGCGTACTGACCCCGTCTCCGGGCCCGGCCCTCCGCCGGGGCCCGAGCCTCGAGAGGAGCGAAGCGATGCGTCGAATGTTCGTGATCCTGAGCCTCGTCTCGCTCGTCGGCTGCGCCGACGACTCGGGCGGCCCGCGAGTGGCCGCCGACGCAAAGGCCCCGCCCACGACGGGCGACGCCGGCCCCGCCGAGATCGGCAAGCCGGGCGTCGCCAAGGGCAAGGGGGTCACGGCCCCCACGCCCGCCAAGTCGCTGAGCGGGACGGCACCGCTGCAGCCCTGAGCCCCGTCCGATCAGGCCGAGGCGCCCGCCTCGGCCGCGTCTCGCGGCGCGAACGCGAAGCGGGACGACTGCCCGAAGAAGGCCAGCGGGTTCTCGTAGACGACCTTGCGGATCAGCGCCTCGTCGTGTCCCCGCGCGCGCATCTCGAAGATGAACTCGGGGACGGCCAGCGGGTCGCTGTGGCCCCAGTCGCCGGCCGAGTTGACCAGGATCCGCTCGGTGCCGTACATGCTCGATCATGTCGGCGGCGCGGGCGGGCGTGCACTTGGTGATCGGGTAGAGCGTCATCCCGACCCAGTGCCCGGCCTCGAGCGCGGGGCGGATCGTGTGCTCCTCGACGTGGTCGATGCAGACCCGCTCGGGGCGGATCCGCGCGTCGCCCGCGGATCATGTCGAGGATCATCCGCGTGCCCTGGTACTTGTCGGCCAGGTGCGGCGTGTGGACCAGCACCAGCTCGTCGAGTCTGCGCGGCCAGGTCGAGGTGCTCGAGGAAGACGGTCGCCTCGTTCCGCGTGTTCTTGTTCAGGCCGATCTCGCCGATGCCCGAGCACGTTGGGCCGGTCGAGGAACTCGGGGATCATGGCGATCACCTCGCGCGACGAGCCCGACGTTCTCGGCCTCCTTGGCGTTGATGCAGAGCCAGCAGTGGTGCTCGATGCCGTAGAGCCTGCGCGCGCCTGGCCTCGAAGTCGGTGAGCTGGCGGAAGTAGTCGCGGAACCCCTCCGGCCCCGAGCGGTCGAACCCCGCCCAGAACGCCGGCTCGCTGACCATCGACGCACCCGGCCAGGGCCATGCGCTTGTAGTCGTCGGTCGTGCGGGAGACCATGTGGATGTGCGGGTCGATGTAGTCCATGACGAGGCCTCACGTTAGGTCGCGCGGCGTGATTCACGATCGTTGCTCGGTCCAGCCCGAACCTCTGGCGCCAGGCGGGGTCGTAGTCGAGCGAGAAGATCCTCTGGACGGTCTCGGCGCGGCCGGGCCCCGGCTCGAGCAGGGCCTCCATGGCCTGGCGGATCTGGGCCAGCCGTCGCTCGGGGGCCTCGCCCGGCGCGTGATGGCTCGGGCGCGGTCGATCCGGTCGAGGGCGGCGGCGACCTCGAGGATCTTGCCGCGGAGCTCGAGGAAGTCTCGGTCGAGCACCGCGGCGGCATCGCGTGTCGTGAGCATGGGCGTGGCTCCCCGCGCGGACGCCCAGGATCAGCCTGGGGGGACGGCTCTGAGTATCCCAGACGGCCATCCGGTACGCAAATTGTTAAACCGAATGGTCGTCCGAAGTCCGCTCCCTTGGTGCGGTCCGTGTGCTCTGATAGAATCGGTCGATCGAGTTGCACCGCGGGGACGGAGGGTGACGATCGGGCGAGGGACGTCGCCGGAATCACGAGGAGACCGCCATGCGAAACCGCCTTCCTCTGAGAACGCTCGCCTTGAGCCTCGGCCTACTGGCGCCGACCGCGAGCCGGGCCGGAATTACCCTGGTTGAGACCGTCGACGTCGTCCCGACGTCGGTGGTCGCGCTGCCGGGGACGTACTACGTGCCCACGTCGTATGTGGCGACGTCCACGCCCCTCGTCGTCTCGCCGACGACGGCCGTCTACGACCTGTCGCCGACCGCCTATTACGTGCCGACGAGCTACTACGTCCCCACGCGGTACTACGCGACGAGCTACTACGTCCCGACTAGCTACTACGTGCCGACGAGCTACTACGCGACGACCTACGCGAGGCGCGGGCTTTTCCGCCGGAACCGCTACGTCGAGACGACGTATCTGTACGAGCCGTCGGTCTCCGTTTCGCCCACCTACTATTTGGCGCCGGCGAAGTATGTGCCGAGCACGGCCGTCGCGAGCTCGTCGCTCTGCTGCGAGTCGAGCGCCCCCGGTCGTCGCGGCCCCCTCGCGGTCGGCTCAGACGATCCTGGAGCCGGCGGCGCCGCGGGCGTCGGGCAACTCGATCCAGAGCTCGGTCGTGCCCGACCCCGATGACCAAGTCGAGCCGGCCGGCGGCGGCCTGAGACCCATCGGCCCGGCGAATGGCGGTGGGACGAGTTCCGCGGTCGGTGCCAACCCCGCGGGGACGACCGGGAGTACGGTCCCGCCGAACCGCACCGGCGGGTCATCGACCCCCGCGGCCACCGGGAATTCCAGCGCCGCGAGTCGCGAGTCTCGCACCGTGCCGCCGACGCCCGTGCCCTCGACGGGCAACACCGGCGGTGCGTCGGGCTCAACGGCCACTCCGAAGGGGACGACGGCCACGCCCGCCCCGGCCGTGACGCCCGCCGAGTCGACGTCTCCGCCGCCCCGGACGGAGCCCGACCTGCCGCCGAACCCGGTGCCGTCGCCCGCCGACCCGCTCGGCCTGCCGTCCACCGACGACGCGGTCCGGCGGAGCGCGAACAAGCCCGTCCTCTCGACCGTCCGCCCGCTCGTGCAGAACGTGCTTCGCGGCCGCGTCGTGTCGGCCGATACGCGGTACCGGAGACGGGGGTCACCGTAATCCTCGTCGATCGCCAGGGCCGGTTCGCGGACCGTACGGCCCGGACCGACGGCACCGGCCGGTTCGCGGTCGCGATTCCTGAAGGCGATTGGATCGATCCTGCTGACCATGCCGAGCGGCCGCGCCCTGCCGGTCGAGGAAGGCGTCGTCACCGCCAGCGCTGGCAAGGTCAGCGATCGATGGGGACGCGAGCTGTCGAATCTGGTCATCTCGCGCTGACCGGGCGAATCGTCTATATGAGGTGTCCTGAGCGAGGCGGGCGAAACGCCCGCCTCGCGGCTTTCCCGGCCCAGGTCCGCCTGCGTCCATGTCCGACCCACTGCGGATCTGCTACGTGCTCAGCCATTTCCATCCGCGAGAGAGCGGCGCCGAGCGGCAGGCCCTGGCACAGGGGCGGGAGCTGGCGCGCCGCGGCCACCAGGTCCAGGTCGTCACGCGCGCCATCGCCGACCTGCCGAGCGACGAGACCGTCGACGGCGTGACGATCCACCGCTGGGTCGAGACCTCGCAGCGCGGCCCGCTCTTCGCGATCAGCTTCGTCGCCGGGGTCGTCCGCGCGCCTGCGGCGGCTCCGGCCGTCTTACGACCTGATCCACACCCATCAGGGGCTCTGGGAGTCGATCGCCTGCGGGGTGGCGCGGCCGTTTCTCCGCGGGGCACCGACCCTGATCCAGCCGGCGAGCTCGGGCTATTACGGCGAGGCCGAGGAGATGGCGCGGACCAAGGGATTCCCCTTGCTCCGTCGCGCGATCGCTCAACAACACGGCCTTCGCGGCCATCTCCGAGGACATCGAGCGGCAATGGCTCGGGATGGGCGTGCCGCCGGCGAAGATGGTCCGGATGGCCAGCGGCGTCGACGCCGTCAGGTTTCGTCCCGGCCCGAGCGCGCGTCGAGCGCGATCTGCCGCCCCGACCGCGCGTCGTCTTCACGGGACGCCTCCACCCGCAGAAGAACCTGGACCTCCTGCTGGACGCCTGGACGGACGTGGGCCCGAGGACCGGCGCCACGCTCATCCTGGTCGGCGACGGGCCCGAGCGCGAGCGGCTGGGCCGACCGGGCCTCGGAGCTCGGCGATCTCCGACACGGGTCCACTTCGCGGGGCCGATCGATTGACCCGGCCGAATACCTCCGCGCCGCCGACGTCTTCGTCCTGCCGAGCGTGGCCGAGGGGATGAGCAACTCGCTGCTGGAGGCGATGGCGACGGGCCTGCCCTGCCTCGCCTCGGACATCGGCGGCAATACGGATTTGCTCGGACGCGGGGCCTGCGGCTTGCTGCTCCCTAACGATCGCTCGGCCTGGACCGACGCGCTCATAAGGGTGCTGGAAAACCGCGAGCTCGCCGCGAGTCTCGGCGCGGCGCGCCCGGCGGCGGATCGAGGACGAGTATGCCCTGCCACGCGTCGTCGATCGGTACGTCGACCTCTACCGCCGGCTGCTCTCGGGCGAGAGCCCGGCGGTCAGTCCGGCTTCGGCCGGAGTACCTTCGCGGCCAGGCTGAGGCGGCGTACTTCCCAGCGTGCCGGTCCCGCCTGGTCGACCTCGGCTTCGAAACCGCGACCCACGACGTCGTCGGCGTCGATGGTCGGGTCGGCGAGGAGCAGGTCGTACGGCACGACGATTCGCCGCGGCTGTCCGGGGCCCACGCCCTGGATCCGCAGGATGAGCTCGACCCGCTCGCCTCCGGGCGATTCCTCGGCGAGCTCGGCCGACATCACGAAGCCGTGGAGGATCATTGGCCGGTCCCTGGTGGTCGGGGCATTTCGCGGAGCTTCTCATCTTGGGGGTGATCCGTAAAACCGGCAAGATATGCAGCGTCGACCCCGGGGAAAGTGCCGGCGGCATCTTGCCTTCGCGGGCAGGTGGCATAGATTTCCGTCATACATGAGCGATGACTCTCCGTCGCGGTCGACGGGACGAAATCGACGCACCCGAGCTTGCCGCCGTGGACGTGCCGCCTGTTCTCTGCCCGCGCTCGACGCGCCGATCGTGCTGGCGCACGGGCTGTTCGGGTTCGATCGGATCGGCCTCGGGCCGGTCACGGTCGCCAATTACTTCCGGAGCCTGCCGACCTATCTCGAGGCGGCCGGGAACCGCGTGCTCGTGTCGCAAGTGCCGCCGATCGCCGGCATTGAGCGGCGTTCCCGCGTGCTCGGGCGGAGGATCAGGGCGGCGTTCGGCGGCGAGCCGGTCCACCTGATCGGCCACAGCATGGGCGGCCTCGACGCCCGGGCCCTGCTCGCGAGCGAGGGCGATTCGGGGCTGATCCTCAGCCTGACGACCATCGGAACGCCGCACCTCGGCTCGGCGCTGGCGGATTTCGCCAAGATTGGGTTCGGTCGGGTCTACCAGCTCTTCTCGGCCCTGCGCGTCGACCACTCGGGGTTCCTCGACATCACCCGCCGGACCGCCCGGTCGTTCCACCGTCGCCATCCCGTACCCAGGACCGTGCCCTGCTTCAGCGTCGCAGGCGATCCGTCGGCGGAGGACGTTTGCCTTCCCTTGCGCAGGCTTCACGCGATCCTGGACGAGGCCGAGGGGCCGAATGACGGCGTGGTGTCGGTCGAGTCGGCCCTGGCCTTCGGCGAGCCGCTGCCGGTCTGGAGGGTCGACCATCTCCGGCAGGTTGGCTGGCTCGCGCCGCGGCCGGGGCCGTCGGTGATCTCGCTCTATCTCGACATCCTCGAGAACCTGGCGGCGACGGGGTTTGAAGCCCGCAACGGTCGGCTCGCGATCGGCTACTGAGCTTCGACCGAGGCTGCGGTCCTCGATCGCGGTGGGATCCGCCGTGCTCGCCGTCCGGTCGAGGAGGACGGCGACGGTCATGTCGCCGAGCACGTTCGAGGACGTGCGGCAGCGGTCGAGGAACCAGTCGATCGTGAGGATGATCGGGATCTTCTCGGCCGAGCAGGCCGACGGCGCCGAAGATCAGGGGCAGGGTGACGAAGCCGCCCGAGGGAATGCACCCGCGCCGATGCTGGCGACGACGGTGGTCAGGCAGACGACGATCTGGTCCGCGATCGTCAGGTTCGCGCCCATCGCCTGGGCCATGAAGAGGACGACGGCCGCCTGGTAGAGGGCGGTGCCGTCGTTGTTGAAGTTCGTGCCGACGCACGCCGCAAGCTGCGCCGACGGGCGCGAGACGCCGAGCGGCCCGGTCAGGGCGCGGAGCGTGATCGGCATCGTCGCGCCGGTGCTCGCGGTGCTGAAGGAGGTCGCCATCACGTCCTTCACGCCGGCGAGGAACCGCCAGGGAGACATCCTCGCGAACACGGCCATCTGGAGCAGATACCAGGTGATCTGGAGCGCCAGCCCGGCGAGGACGACGACGACGAACCAGAGCAGGGACTGGAAGATCCGGAAGAACCCGGCTTCGCCGACCTTCGACGCCACCACGCCGAAGACGGCGATCGGGACGAGCGCGACGACCCAGAGCAGCACCCGCATCAGCAGCTCGAAGCCGACGGTGATGAGCTTCACGATGACGAGGTAGTCGGTCTCGCCCCGTTTTCTCTGCTCGTCGCGGATCTTCGCCAGGCCGATGCCGATGGCGAGCGTGACGACGACGAGCTGCGCCAGGTTGTTCTTGGCGAAGGCGTCGCCGATGCTCTCGGGGACCATCTCGAAGAGGAGCTTGTCGATGCCCTTGGCTTCGACCTTGGTCGGCCCGGCGGCGGTGGCGGAGGGCGCCGTGCCGAGGTCGGCCCCGACACCCGGTTTGAGCAGGTTCGAGAGGACCAGTCCGATCGTGATTGCGACGAAGGTGTTGGCGAGATAGTAGAACATCATCCGGGCGCCCTGCCGCCCGTGGATCTCGTTCGTGACGATCGCGCTGAGGATGGCGAGCACGACGAGGGGCGTGGCGATGGCCTTGATCAGCCGGATGATGAGCGTCGGCAGGATGTCGAGCGACGACGGGCCCGGCCAGCCGGGGTGGGACCGGGCGAGCTCGCCCCAGAAGTAGCCCACCGGCACGGCGAGCACGGCGGCGCCGACGACCCAGACGTAGAGCGGAATCCCGCCCGGCCGGCTCTCGGGGTCGTCGGCGACGGTCGAGGTCAGTTCGGACTCTTCGGGCACCATCGCGGTTTGGCTCCGGTCGTCGCCCTCGCGCCTCCCTGGCAGGATCGCGAGATGGATCGTCCGTTCATAACCCGGCGACGCCCCGGAAGGCAAGGCAGGCGAGGGCCTCAGGTCGATTGCAAACGGTCGAGGCCGGGTCGATAATCAGCATGGGTTTGACCGCCACCCCGCGAGACGGACACCCCAGGAGGGTCCCCGATGAGCCCGCCCGAGGAGCCGCACCGTCCGCGTCCCAAGCCGAAGCCGACCGACGGCTGGCAACGGCCGACCGAACCCGGCGAGCCCACGCCGCGGCCGAGGCCACGGCGCGAGCGTGAGCCGATCCCGGCCACCGGCGGCCCTCGGCTGTTCGAACGCATCCTCTTCGGCCGCGTCAGCTCGTCGCACCTCGCCGGCTTCTGCCGGCAGTTCGGGGCCTACGGCGACGCCGGGGTCGACCTGATCAGGTCGCTCCAGTCGCTCCAGCGCCAGTTCGCGAGGACCGCCCTCGGCCCGATCCTCGAGAGGGTGATCATCGGGGTGCGGCAGGGCGACGCGCTGTCCGACGCGATGAAGCGCGAGCCGCAGGCCTTCGACCGACTCTTCCTGAGCATGATCCGCGTCGCCGAGGCGCGCGGCGGCATCCCCGAGACGATGCGGATGCTCGCCGACCAGTACGACGCCCGGGTCCGGCTGATCCGCTCGGCCCGGTCGGCGATGATCTACCCGGTGATCGTCCTCATCGTCGCGGCGGGCGTCATCGCCCTGATGACCGTCTGGATCCTGCCGATGCTGGCGAGCCTGCTGGCCGACCTCGCGGGAAAGGGCGGGGAAGGCGGTCTGCCGCTCCCGAGCCGCATCCTCATGGCCTTCAGCCGCTTCGTGCAGGGCGCCGGGTGGTGGCTGATGCCCGTGATCGCCGTCGCCCTCATCGTCACCCCGGGTCTGATCTACCGGAACCCGACCGGCAAGGCCGCGATGGACGAGCTCGGGCTCTACATCCCCGTCCTCGGCCGGTTCCTCCGGTTGATCGAGACGGCCCGCTTCACCCGCACGCTCGGTACGCTGCTCAACGCGGGCGTCGACATGAATTCCTCGCTCGACCTGACCGCGGGAATCCAGAGGCTCGCCCCGTTCCGTCGCGCGGTCGAGGGGGCGAAGGGCGAGGTGATGCACGGCGCCGACCTGAGCGAAGGGCTCGTCGGCTCGCGCCGATTCGATCACGACGTGATCGCCATCGTCGAGTCGGGCGAGGAGACCGGCCGCCTGCCCGAGAGCCTCGCGAAGCTCGCCGACGACTACGAGGAGCGGGTCGCCTACATGGTCAAGAACCTGGGCAGCCTGGTTCAGCCGCTGATCATGATCATGCATGGGCCTGGTCGTCCTCTTCATCATCCTGGCCGTGATCCTGCCCTACATCTCGGCCCTGACGAGCCTGGCCGGAGGCTGACGGAATGCTGATCTGAGCCTCTTGCCCGCGCTCGTCCTGGCGACGGGCCCCGCGCCCCACCCTCGTGCCGACGCGTGGCAGGCCGGCGTCGCCAAGGTGGCGATCACCCCGCGCGAGCCCCTCTGGATGGCCGGCTACGCCGCGCGCGATCGACCGTCCGAGGGTGCCCTGCATGACCTCTGGGCGAAGGTCCTGGTGCTGCAGGACCCCGTCGGCCGCAAGGCGGTCCTCGTGACCCTGGACGTCTGCGGGATCGATCGCCGAGCTGTCCCGCACGATCCGCGACGCCGCGAAGGCGCGGTTCGGGATCGAGCGCGACCGGATCGTCATCGCTTGCTCGCACACGCATTCCGCCCCGGTCGTCGGGCGCAACCTCGCGACCATGTACGTCAAGATGACCGACGAGCAGCGCCGGGCCGTCGAGACCTACACGAAGGTCGCTCGACGGAATCGATCGACAGGACGATGGGCGAGGCCTTCGCCGACCTGCTCCCGCCGGTCCTCTTCTGGGGCACCGGCCGGGCCGACTTCGCCGTGAACCGCCGCGAGAACAAGGAAAAGGACGTCCCCGCCCTCCGCGCCGCGCTCGCCCTGAAAGGGCCCGGTGGACCACGACGTTCCGGTCCTCCGCGTCATGAACGACGAGGGCGAGACGATGGCGATCGTCTTCGGCTACGCCTGCCACTGCACGGTGCTCGACGGCTACAAGTTCTCGGGCGACTACGCCGGCTTCGCCCAGGACTCGATCGAGAAGGCCCATCCCGGGCGCCCAGGCGATGTTCGTCGCCGGCTGCGGCGGCCGACCAGAACCCGATCCCGCGCCGGACCGTCGAGCTGGCCCAGAAGTATGGCGGCGAGCTCGCCGTGGCCGTCGAGGACGTGCTCGCCACTCCGATGCACGTCGTCGAGGGCCCGCTGGCGTCGGCCTACGAGGAGGTCCCCCTGCCCTTCGCGTCGCTGCCGCTCGCGAGCAGGATCTGGAGACCGAGGCGCAAGTCGCAAGGACTCCGATCGTCGCCAGGCGGGCCGAGCGCCTGCTGGCCGAGCTCGACGGCGAAGGGGAAACTCGACGCGGCGTATCCCTACCCGGTGCAGGTCTGGCGGCTCGGCGACCTGACCTGGATCTTCCTCGGCGGCGAGGTCGTCGTCGACTACTCGCTCCGACTGAAGCGGAACCTGGGCACGTCGACGACGTGGGTCTCGGCCTACTGCAACGACGTGATGGCCTACATCCCCTCGCTGCCGGGTGCTGAAGGAGGGCGGCTACGAGGGCGGCGGGGCCATGCTCTATTACGGGCTGCCCTCGCCCTGGGCCGAGTCGGTGGAGGAGGACGTCGTCGGCGCGGTCGGCAGGCTGATCGACTCGCTCGGGCCGAAGCCCTGATCATCGGCCGCCAGCGGCTTTGACGAGCGGGGCCGACTCGCCGATGAGCGTCGCCAGCGCGGCATAGATCGCGAAGGCCGCGAGGAACGACCAGAACGTCGCCGGCTGGAACGCGCGGAGCCGTCCTCCGGCGAGCGGCAGAAGCCCCACGGCGAGCCCCCCGATCCACCCGGCGAGCCCCGGGCAGATTGACGCCGCGCCTCGGCCCCGGCCAGCGGCCCTTGTGCCGCACGAACTCGGCCGACATGCACGCGGCGATCGGCGCGAACAGGGCGCCCATGGCCGTGAAGACAGGCTCGAGCCGGTCGAACAGGCCGGCCGCGGTCAGGGGGAACGAGAGGGCGATGCCCACGAGCGTCCATCGGAACCGAGACAGGCCGGGAAGGGACGCGTTCAACCGCTGGCCGAAGACGTAGGCCGCGAAGACGGCGGGGGCCAGGGCCATCGCCCCGAAGATCATCAGCATCCCGCAGCCGACCTTGCCGCCGATGCCGTCCGTCAGGATGGCGCGGAAGGTCGCCTCGGGCGGCGCGCCGGCCGTGCGGATCTCGCTGATCGACGATCGGGCACGAACGACGTCGCACGTCCAGCGGGTTCTGGGGGTCCTCGATCGCGATCGGCGCCGGGTTGACCCGCCCCTGGAAGCCCGCGACGGCGACCAGGGCGATCGTCGCGATCACCACCGGCGCGAATCCGACCGCGACCCATCCGCCGACGCGGACGTCGCGTGCCGAGGTCGTGGCCGCGCCCCAGTCGGCCCCCATCACGGCGGCCATCGCCGTGAAGCCGAGGATGAGCTGGACGACGAGCATCATCGACCAGACGCCGGCCCGGGCCTCGGGGATGTTCAGTCCCATCGGATCAATGCCCGTCGGCGCGAACGTCCGGAGCCCGCCGAGCATCGCGAACATCGTCCCGCCGAGCAGGACGGCCGGGAAGACCGGGAACACATACATGATCGCGGCGACCAGCCGGACGAACTTGCGGCCGATCAGCCCCGCGATGACGCTCCACAGAAGCGCCGTGGCGAGGAAGATCGGCCCCTTCAGCCGGAGCGAGCCGAGCAGGACGGGCCGAAAGGCCCGCTCGTCGAGGAATCGGACCTCGGCGAGCCCGCGGAGCGTCAGGTCCGTCGCGTACGAGACCGAGACCGAGAACCAGGCGATCTCGGCCAGGCCGAGCAGGAGGCCCGGCACCCAGCGGGCGCCCGCCTCGCCGAAGGTGCTCGTCGCCAGGTCGGGCAGCGGCTTCCGCGTCGCCTGTCCCCAGGCCGCCGGCACGCGGAAGAGCAGCAGGTAGCAGAGCGGACCGGCCACCACCGCACCGAGCACGGACCACATCAGGCCGCCGACCGGCAGCGCGCGGAGACCGATCTGGTCGAAGTAGACGATCCAGAGAAACAGCCCGATGTAATAGGGCCCGAGGCCCGTCTGCCAGGGCCTGGGGACGATTTCGGGCTGGGATGCGGGCGACGGCGACGGGATGGACATGGGGGTAGTTTACCTGATGATCCGGCTCGGGAGGCAAGCCGCCCCGGTCGAACCGTCCGAGGCGGTCGGGACATACCTCGGGGGTGTCGCTCTCGATCCTGGCGCAGGCGATGGCCGTCATCCCGCCGCTCCGGGACCGTTCCCGATGGCACCGGATCTCCGCCGAGCAAAGGGCGACGTCCGGAAATTACCGACCGAAGCCAATTTTCCGCAAATCCATTGGTCATCAGGTGTTGCATGCAGTTTTTCGGCCCCGGATTCGGCGGGCGGCCTCAGTGACCTGGTCGATGGCGACCAAGTCGGAGCCGGACCGGGCCATCCCGGTTCAGGTCGCCCGGTGCCGCGGCGCGGCTGAACGAGCGATCTCCTCGCCAGCTCCCTGGACGGGGCGACACGCTCCCATCGGCCCGCCGCGGCGCCCGGGGCACCGGCCACTAGGCAAAGCGCGACCGCTCGGGTAAGACCGTCTGATCCCGCCGTATTTCGCCCGGGTCCGCGCCTTCTCCGCCGGGGGTCCGGACACCGCTTCCCCGTGTCCGCGCCGCCGAGGGCTCTCATGAAGTCTGACGACGTCGTCGCTCCCAATGCCTACCGCCTGCTCTGGGCCGGATTCATGGCCATCATGGCCTCCGGGGTCGGGTTCTCGATCCGCGCGGGCATCCTCGGGCAGTGGGCCGAGCAGTACGGCTTCACCCAGACCGAGCTCGGGGCGATCACCGGCGGCGGCCTGACCGGCTTCGGCATCATCATCCTGCTCAGCGCCCTGATCGCCGACAAGATCGGCTACGGCACGCTGATGGTGACGGCGTTCGTCATGCACCTGACCTCGGCCGCCCTGACGCTCGCGACGGGCCCGGCGTTCGCCGTCGGGCGGGCAAGCCGGCGGCGTTCCAGTGCCTGTTCTGGGGGATGTTCCTCTTCGCCGTCGGCAACGGGATCGCCGAGGCGGTCGTCAACCCGCTGGTGGCGACGCTCTTCCCGCAGCAACCGGACCCACTACCTGAACATCCTCCACGCCGGCTGGCCGGCCGGGCCTGGTCGTGGGGGGCCTGCTCTCGATCGTCTTCACCGGCGAGAGCATCTTCGGCTGGAAGCCGCTGGCGAAGGCCGCTCCCCTGGCAGTACCAGATCTCCTTCTTCCTCGTCCCGGTGGCCCTCTACGGCCTGATGATGCTCGGCCAGCAGCTTCCCCAGGTCGGAGGCGAGCCAGCAGGGCGTCTCCTACCGGAACATGCTCCGCGAGCTGGGGATGCTCGGCGGGGCGATCATCTGCGTCCTGCTCGGCCTCTTCTTCCACAGCGACCTGAAGCTGCCGACGGTCGTGTCGGTCGGCCTCGCCGGCGGCGCTGTGGCTGGCCTTCTCGTACGCGACCGGCTTCCACCTCGGGCCCGATCCTGCTGGCGGTCCTGCTCGTCACGCACGCCCTGGTCGGCTACGTCGAGCTCGGGACCGACTCCTGGATCGGCAAGATCACCGGCGCGATCATGGACTCGAAGCAGCACGGCCTGATGCTGTTCGTCTACACGTCGAGCCTGATGTTCATCCTCCGCTTCTTCGCCGGGCCGATCGTCGAGCGGACGTCGCCGCTGGGCCTGCTGTTCGCCAGCGGCATCCTCGGCGCGACCGGGCTGACCCTGCTGGGCAACGCGACGACGGTCGCGTTCTGCGTCCTCGCCGCGACCGTCTACGCCTGCGGCAAGACGTTCCTCTGGCCGACGATGCTCGCCGTCGCCTCCGAGCAGTTCCCGCGCGGCGGCGCCATCACGATCGGCGCGATCGGCGGCGTCGGGATGCTCTCGGCCGGCCTGCTGGGCGGGCCGGGGATCGGCTTCGAGCAGGACTACTACGCCTCCGAGATCCTCAAGGACAAGAACCCCGCCGTCTTCGAGCGCTACAAGGCCCCGACCGAGAACGAGTTCCTCGTCTTCCAGACCGTCGGCCTCGACGGCGCCAAGGTCGGCGTGCTCGAGGACAACGGCAAGGAGGCCGATCCGCGCCCTCGAGGTCCTCAAGGCCGACCCGAAGGCGAAGCCCGAGGCGATCGAGAACCAGCAGAAGCTCGTCGACTGGTGGGAGGCGGCCAAGGCGCACGGCCGCCGAGCCGACAAGAAGCTCGTCACCGACGCGAGCCTCTACGGCGGCCGGATGGCCCTGAAGCTCACCGCCGCTCGTGCCCGCCGACGATGGCCCTGATCTACCTCGGCATGATCCTCTACTTCAAGACGAAGGGGCGGCTATCGCGCCGCAGGAGCTGATCAGCAAGCACGAGGAGGCCGAGATGATGATCGGCGGCATGGCCGGCCCGGCCGAGTTCTGACCGGGACTGGCTCCGGCGAGCGTACCGGCGAACCATGCCGAACGAAGCCGAACGTTTCTTGCACGTCGGGTTCGCTCGGCGCCCCTGGGGGACCCGAGCGACCCGTGTGCCTCCAGCTCAGAGCCCCAGCGCCCTGGCGATCAGGTTCTTCTGGATGTCGTTCGTCCCCGAGTAGATCAGCGACCGCCGACGCTGTCTCTCAGGTCGCGTTCGATCCCCGTCTCGGCGACGTAACCCGAGGCGCCGAAGATCTGGACGGCATCCAGGCTGTTCTCGACGAAGCAGCGCGAGACGTGCAGCTTGGCCATCGCGGCCTCGGTCGTCGCGTCCTTGCCCTGGGCCTTGAGCCAGCCGATCTTGTAGACGAGCGGGCGGCACGTCTCGAGCCGGACGGCCATCTCGGCGATCCGGTGCGAGACCGCCTGGAACTTGCCGATCGGCTGGCCGAACTGGTGGCGGGTCCGGGCGTGCTCGATGCACCGTTCGAGCTGCCGGCGCATGGCGCCCAGGGTGCTCGCGAGGATCGCCCCCCGTTCCCATTCCATCGAGGCATTGAAGACCTGCCCGCCCCGCCCCTCGCGGCCGAGCAGGGCGTCGCGGGGCAGCCGGCAGTCCTCGAACGCGATCTCGCCCATCGGGACGGTGCGGACGCCCAGCTTGGGGATCGAGCGGATCACGCCGGAAGCCCGGGGCGTCGCGCGGGACCAGGAACGCCGAGATTCCCATCACGCCGCGAGCCGGGTCGGTCGTGGCATAGGCGACGAACAGGTCGGCGATCGGCCCGCTCGTGATCCACGTCTTGCGGCCGTTCAGGACCCAGCCGTCCTCGACTCGCTCGGCGAGCGTCTGCATCGCGAAGATGTCGGAGCCGGCCTCGGCCTCGCTGGCGCCGTTGGCACCGACCAGGCTGCCGTCGCAGAGGCGCGGCAGGTACTGCCGCTTCTGGTCCTCGGTCCCGAAGGCGACGAGCGGGAGCGTGACCGTCCAGAGGCAGGCGTTGATGGCGAAGATCAGGCCGTTATCGGGGCAGCCGTACCCGAGCCCCTCCATGGCCGCGATCGTCTCGGGCAGGCCCTGGCCCTGCCCGCCGTACTCGACGGGGACGGGCAGCCCCTGGATGCCGAACCGGGCGCAGCGCGACCAGCCCTCGCGCCAGAACTCGCGGCGCTCGTCGCGGCCGAGCAGGTCGTCCTGGAGCTCTTCGCCGGCGAAGGCGATCGCGCCGTCGTGCCAGCGTCGCTGGCTGTCGGACAGGCCGAAATCCATCCCTGGTGCTCCCCTCGACCTCCATGCGGTCGCGTCCACTCTAGCCGCCCGCCAATGGGCCGTGAAGGGCACCCTTGACGATGCCCGTAGGGTCCGCTATTGCGGACCTCTTCGATCGAGGCCGACGGAGAGGTCCGCAATAGCGGACCCTACGAGATCGGATGCGCCGCCCCCTGCTCTATGCCTGGGCCTTCCCGACGACCCTGGTCGGCCTGACGGCCGGTGTGCTCACCCTCGCGAGCGGCGGCAAGGTCCAGCGCCGTCGCGGGGCCCTCGAATTCCACGGCGGGTTCTCGGAATGGATGCTCCGGCGCGTCGCGAAGGCCTCGGCGATGACGCTCGGCCACGTCATCCTCGGCCGCGACCCGGATTGCCTCGACTTCAGCCGCGACCACGAGCAAGCCCACGTCCGGCAAGTCGAGCGCTGGGGACCGCTCTTCCTGCCCGCCTACGTCGCGGCCAGTGCGTGGGCATGGTCGCGACGGCGGCACTTCTACTGGGACAACTGGTTCGAGGTCGACGCCCGACGCCGTTGCGGCGAAGAACGATCGGCCTAGCCGCCGCCGACGAGCGTGCTGATGAGGCTGGGCGGCTTCCCGCCGGGGACGACGATCCGGTCGCCGGGGAAGAGCTGGTAGTTCGTGAGCGTGTCGCCTCGATGCTTGATCCCGTCCCAGTCGATCTTGTAGACCTGGTCGGCGCCGCCGTTGGGGTGGGGGCGGACGAGGTAGGACTTCTCGGGCAGGCTGTTGGACCGGAGGCCGGCCGCGAGGATGCCGTCGAGCACGGTCTCGTTGCCGGTGATCGGGAACTTGCCCTGGTTCGAGACGGTGCCCAGGACATAGTAGAACTTGCTCTGGGAACCGTTCACGAGCCGGACGGATGTCTCGACTCGATCGCGGATTCGTTCGCCGCGCGAGGCGGAGACGCCCTCGAGGTGCTGCGGCGACCTTCTGCTCGACCTGGGCTAGCGTCAGCCCGGCCACGTAGACGTCGCCGGCGAAGCCGAGGTCGATGTTGCCGTCCGACCGGACGATGAAGGTCGTCTGATTCGCCATCGCCGCCGGCGTCGGGCGGACGATGATCTCGAGCTCGTCGGGGGGCTCGACGACGTAAGGGGGCATCGACACCATCTCCAGCTCTTTCGGCTGGTGAGGGTCGATCACGCCGAGCTGGGGGACCTGGCGCGCGGCATGACGGGCCGACACGCCGCACCCCGCGAACCACGGGGCGAGGCAGAGCACGGCGCAGAGTCCCCGGCCCGCGAGCATCCTTGCTGTCATCGGCCAAAACCCCTGGTTCGACCCGTCCCCCATCCAGGGGCCGGCGCGGGCGGCGACGCTCCCGGCCCGTCCGTGGACTCGGGTGCATCATGTCCCGGAATCGACAACCCGGCAATCCCGCTTGAGCTTTTCCGCCCAGGATTGACCGATCGCCCCGGCTGGCGATACACTCCGGCCGCACCGAATCATCGGCGCAGATCCCGTGCATCGCAACAGGGAGGTTGACGATGGAAGAGATCCGCTCGGTCGTCTCCGACTACATCCTCACGCACTTCCTGCCGGGCGAAGACCCCTCCGAGCTGACCGAGGCCACCCCGCTGATCACCGGCGGAGTGCTCGACTCGATCGCCACGCTCAAGCTCGTCGTCTTCCTCGAGGACCGGTTCGGGGTCACGGTCGAGGCCCACGAGGCGGGCGTCGAGAATCTGGATTCGGTCGGGCAGATCGTCGCCCTCGTCGCCCGCAAGAAGGCCGCGGCCTGATCGTCAGTCCCGTCACCGGCCGGCATCTCCCGCTCGACGAGCCCGCCGTCGCGGAGCATCGCCGCGATCTCGGCCGTGAGCGTGCCCGAGCCGTCCATCCGCGGGACCTTGTGCTGGCCGCCGAGCTTGCCCTTCGAGCGCATCCAGGCGTCGATCCCGCCCGGCCTGGCGACCAGAATGGCCGGCAGCGGCAGGCCGACGCCTTCGGAGCGGTGGGCCTGATAGTCGGCGTTCCGCCCGCACAGGTCGGCGTCGAGCCGGTCGCGGAAGTCGTCCAGGTCGCTCGGCGGCTTCAGGAATTCGACGATGAACTGGTGATGGCCCGAGCGCCCCGTTGAAGACCGGCCCGACGTGCCAGTCGCGCACCGACGCCCCGGTCGCCTGCGGACGCCGAGGCGATGCCGGCCTCGACCTCCTCGCTGATCAGGTGCTCGCCGAAGGCCGAGAGGGTGTACTTGGTCCGGCCGGTGAAGGTCAGGAGCGGCGGATTCGCGCGACTCGAATCGGACCGTGTCGCCGATGATGTGCGACCACATGCCCGCGCAGGTCGAGACGACGATCGCGTAATTGACGCCCGTCTCGACGTTCGCCAGCCAGTGCCGCGTCGGCCGCTCCGATCCCAGGTCGTCGACCGGCACGAACTCGTAGAACAGGCCGTGGTCGAGCACGAGCCGGAGCAGCGCCGGTCTGCGGGTCGCCGAAGGCGATGAAGCCTTCGGAACACGGGTAGGTTTCCTGGAGGCGGATCGACTTGCTCCCGAGGATCTCCTCGAAGGCGTCGACGGTACGGGTCGAACTTCACGCCGCCGTGGATGACCATCTCGAGGTCGGGCCAGACCTCGGCGATCGTCGATTTCCCGCTCAGCTCGAGCAGCTTCTGGAAGAGCATCAGCAGCCAGCTCGGCACGCCGCCGATCGAGGTGATCCGGCTCGCCGACGCTGCCTTCGGCCAGGAGGGCGAGCTTGCGGTCCCAGTTCGTCTCGAGGGCGAGCTGCAGCGGCGGGAAGGTGTACGGGCGGAGCACGTCGACGAGCTGCTCCGCGGCGATTCCGCGACAGGTCGCCCTGGCGGACGCCCGGCGCGGGCTGCTTCGAGGTCGGTCGAGCCGCCGAGGAAGAAATGGCGGCCGAGGAAGAGCCTCGAATTCGGCCGGGCGGCCATGTGATAGGCCATCATCGTGAAGCCGGCACGCTTGTTCGACGCGACCATCTCCCGCGAGACGGGAATGTACTTCGTCGCGCCCTGGGTCGTGCCGCTCGTCAGTGCGAAGAAGGGGATGCGGCCGGGCCAGGTCACGTTGTCGAGGGTCGGATACGCATCCTTGAGGTAGGCATCCCAGAGCTCCTCGTAGGTCCTGAGGGGGACGCGCGCCTGATAGTCCTCAACCGACCTGATTGAGGCGAAGTCATGATCGACTCCGAACCGCGTCCGCGCGGCCTTGCGGACGAGGTCGAGCAGGCCCTGTCTCTGGACGGCGACCGGGTCGCACGCGGCGAGTGACGGCCGTCCGTCGCCGGGCGTACCAGTGGAAGGCCGAGTTGACCGTATTCCGGACGGGAAGGGAGCCCGCCAGGGAGACGAGCGGTGAGGAGAGCGGCATCGACGAGACCTCAGCCGGGGTCCTTCACGCCCCGGCAGTGGTAGGCCCCGGCGGGCGGGAGATTCCTCGGCTCGAACACGAATTTGACCTGCTCGAAGTAGCGCTTGTAGAGGCCCATGTAGACGAGCGCGAGCTCGGTGATCTGGCTGTATCCGCCTCCGGGCGTCAGGAGGTTGTGGACGACCCGGAAGAAATCGCGCTGGAGGTCCTTGGGGAAAGACGGAACCGGGAGGCCGGAGATGATGTGATCGACCCGGTTCACGCCGCGGTCGAGGAGCATCCCCGTGAGGTCGCGGACGTCGCCCTCGATCACGTCGAAGTTAGCGAGCGACCCGAAACGATCGCGGAGGATGGCCGAAAAGTCGGGGTCGCGTTCGAGGACGACGACCCGGGTCTCGGGCCGGGCCCGCTCGGCCAGGACCTTCGTGATCGGGCCCGTCCCGGCGCCGAGCTCGACGATCACATCCGCCTTCGCCCAGTCGACGTTCGACACGGTCGCCCGGGACAGCCAGGGGCTGCTCGGCGCGAGGCTGGCGATCTTCGTCCCGTGGCGGAGGAACTTCTTGAGGAAGAGGATCGCGTCGCTCATCCGGCTCTCGGGTCGAGGGGGCGGGTCGGCGATCATGGCCGGGCGACCACAGGGCGGCGTCGCTTGCGCTCTTTCTCGAGGAAGCGGACCGGGTCGAGCTGGGGCGGGATCGCCTGGAGCTTACCCGTGAGGAACCGCGTCACCAGCGTGTTGACCAGGTGCGACTTCTCGATCTGAGGCGCGTGGCCGCACTTGGGGATCACGACCTGGCGGACCTTCAAGATCCGCTCGGCCGCCCGGATCGACCCGGGGACGTCCGAGATCACCCGGTCGTTCTCGCCCCAGATCACCAGCGAGGGATGCGGGATGTTTTCGAGGAGGTCGGTCACCGAGTGGCCGACCGTCCCGCGCAAGGTCCGCAGGACGCCTTTCTTCCACTCGCGGCTCTGGAACTTCTTCTCGATGACCTCGACCAGGTCGTCCGAGGCGAAATGGCTCCGGTGGAACACCGACTTGACGAGCGAGTCGTACTGGCTCCGGCGGACGCCTTCCATCATCGGCAGGTTCTCGTCGCCGTGGAAGCCGGACGGGCAGAGGAAGACGACCTTTGAGACGAGCTTGGGATGCCGCGTCGCGAGCGTCGCGACGACCTGGCCACCCAGGCTTGAGCCGACGAAGTTGTAGGGCGGGCGCTGGACGTACTGATCGAGGTAGTCGGCCAGGCGGTCGGTGAGCCAGTCGACCGTGACCTCGCCGCCGGCATCGATATGTCGCTGGAGCGGGGCGCCGTCGTAGACGAGCAGCTCGGGCATCTTCACGTCGAAATGGCGCGACCACGAGCGTCGGTTGGCGAACCAGGAGATCGATTGCTCGGCCAGACCGTTCACGAGGATGAGCGGGTGGGTCCGGTCGTAGGCGTGGAGGCGATGGATATCGAACAGGTTGCGGACGCTTGGTTTCATCGTCGCGGCAGACCCCTCGTCACGGTGCACGCCACGGCGGGCGCGGGCGGGCGCGGCTGGCCCCTCGGACCCAGATACAATAGCACCCGGGCCCCGGGCGTCCAATCATCTGCCCCGGGACGGGGCGGATTTCGGCGCCATCCCGTCTCGCCGCGCCCTCCTTGACGACCCTCTCCCGGCTGCTACAACATCTTACGTCCGGGCCGGTCGGCCCGGGACCGAACACGGGGGCGAGTCCGATGGCGATGCGCGTGTTTCTCACCGGCGGGACGGGTCTGATCGGGCGACGGCTCGTCCAGCGGCTGGTCGAACGCGGCGACGAGCCCGTGATCCTCTCCCGCAGGGCCGACGAGGTTCGGCGCGAGAAGACAATGCGCTCACTCCGCTTCATCCAGGGCGACCCGACCGAGCCCGTCCCCTGGATGCAGGCGGTCGACGGCTGCGACGCCATCATCAACCTTGCCGGCCACAACCTCTTCGCCGATCGCTGGAACGAGCGCGTCAAGCACCTGATCCGCGACAGCCGCGTCCACGCGACCGAGGGCGTCGTCAAGGCGATCGCCGCCGCGGACACGAAGCCGAAGGTCCTCGTCCAGGCTTCGGCGATCGGCTACTACGGCCCGCATGGCGATGAGGAACTGACCGAGGAAAGCCCCGCCGGGTCCGACTTCATGGCCCGCGTCTGCCGCGAGTGGGAACAGGCCGCCGCCCCGGCCGAGGCGCTTGGGGTCCGCGTCGCCAAGGTGAGGACAGGCGTCGTACTCGCCAAGGGCGAAGGCGCCCTCGGCGTGATGACGCCGATCTTCAAGTGGGTGCCCGGCGGCGCCGCGCCGGTCGGTAGCGGTGATCATCCGCTCGGCCCGGGCAAGGGCGAGCAGTGGATGAGCTGGATCCACCTTGAGGACATCGTCGGCATCTTCCTCCTCGCGCTCGACAACCCGGCCGCGTCCGGTCCGATCAACGGCACGGCCCCGAGCCCGGTACGAAACGTCGAGTTCGCGAGGGCGCTGGCCAAGGTGCTCTGGCGGCCGATGCTCCCGATCGGGCCGCCCGATTTCGGTCTTCGGGCCTTACTCGGCGAGGTGGCCGACGTCGTGACCAAGGGCCAGAAGGTCTTGCCGGCGAAGGCCCTCTCGCTCGGCTATCACTTCCAGTATCCGAGCCTGCCCGAGGCCCTTCAGAGCATCTTCGCCAAGGCGAAGCCCGAGCCCGAGCCGGCCCGACCCAGGGCGCACGCCCACGCCCATCATTGATCGCCGGCGGGCGCGATCGTCAGCGGAGGAATCGCCCCATCGCGAAGGCGGCGGCGGCGATGAACGCGATCGTCGCGATGAATCCCCCGAGCGCGATCGCCGGCTTCGTCTCGGCCAGTGCGGCGAGCGGCCTGAACCAGCCCGGATACTCGGGCGTGACGGTCACGACCGGCGGCGGAGGGGGCGGTGGCGCGGGGCTCGCGGTCGGGGAACCGACCGCAGGGTCGGCCTTCACGGCGACGGCGCTGGCCCTCCTCGGGCGAATCAGGGCGCTCAGGGCCTCGGCCGCCTCGTCGCCGGTCTGATAGCGCTCCTGCCGGCTTCGACGCCATCAGCTTGTCCATGACCGCGACGAGAGCGCGCCGGCAGGTCGGGCCGGAGGTCGGTGATCGGCACCGGCCGGCCGTTGATCCGCTTGCCCAGCCGCTCGATCGGGCTCTCGCCGGGGAACGCGTGCCGGCCGGTGATCAGGTGATACATCGCGCAGCCGAGCGAGTAGAGGTCGCTCCGCCCGTCGACCTCCTTGCCGCACGCCTGCTCGGGGGACATGTAGTCGACCGTCCCGACGGCGATCCCGTCGGCCGTCGCGAACGTGGCGTGGCTGTCGGCCTCCATCAGGACGCCCAGGCCGAGGTCGAGGACCTTGATCAGCTTGTCGTCGGTCAGCAGCAGGTTCGACGGCTTGATGTCGCGGTGGACGATCCCCTGCTCGTGGGCATGCGAGAGGCCCAGGGCCGCCTGAGCGGCGTAGTCCGACGACGTCGATCGGCGGCAGCGGGCCGTCCTTCGAGCAGCTGCGCCAGGCTCTTGCCCTGCACGTACTCCATGACGATGTAGAGGATATTGTTGATCGAGTCCGAATCGAACGCCCGGACGACGTTGGGGTGATCGAGCCGGCCGACGAGCTTCATCTCGCGGTAGAACCGGGCGACGGCCCGCTCGTTCGAGACGATCTCCGGCGCGATGATCTTGAGCGCGACGACCCGGCCCATCAGCTGATGCGTCGCCTTGTAGACACGGCCCATCGAGCCGGAGCCGATCCGGTCGAGGATGACGTACTTTCCCAGGACCATCCCGTGCGACTTGCCGGCGAGGAGCCGCTTGGCCTGGTAGTCGGTGAGTAGCCGCTCCTTGATCAGCCGCTCGGCCAGCTCGCGCGACGTCGATCGGGTAGTCGCCGGCGAGCACCTTGGAGCGGACGTCGGTGAACTGACGTTCGGAGAGGATGCCCGAGTCGCGGAGCAAGGGCAGCAGGTCGTGCGGCGCCGTCTCCTTGGTCTTCGACTTCTCGGAGGCCGCCATCGCCCGGTACTCCTCCGCGTCGGAACTTCCGCCGTCACGAACGCGCTGGCGCCGACTTCGGCATTGAACGGGGGTCGCACGCGCAACGGCGCATTATCGCCGGTCATCGACGATTCGCCAACGACCCCGTTTCGTGACGCGCCGGTTTGCGGATCTTCCCGGATTTGGGCAGGCGTCCCCGAGGATCGGCGCGCGCCGACCCCCGGGGAACCGGCCGATCCGTCAGGCCTGCGGCGGGGCGGGCGTCGGGGTCGGCTTGCCGCCCTGGTTGAGGCGGCGGAGCAGGTCGACGACCAGGGTGAGCAGCATCGTGGCCAGGGCGCCGACGATCGGATTCGGGAAGATCACCGCGACATTGGACAGGAGCGCCTGGACGACGGCCAGGACCAGGCCCAGGGCGCTGCCCGAGCCGAGCGCGGTGAGGATCGAGCGGTAGAGCTCCTCGGGATTGAGGAAGCCCTTCGCGCTGTCGGACACGCTGGCGAAGAAGTTCTTGGAACAGCTTGATCATCGCGTACTTTCCGGGCCGGTTGGCCCTTGCTTTCTGTACTGAGGGAGGCGTCGTCCGGGCCCACTCGACCCGGATTTCAATGGGAGACAACCTCTCCGGCGCGAGGCAAATGGGCCGGGTCCTCCCGGCAAGGCCAGGGTTGTCGGACCCGCCTCCGGCACTCGGCCGGGGCGGACTCGGGGACGGTCGGGGCTCAGGCAAACCCCTCGTAGCCCCAGTGGGCGGGCAGGGTCTGGTCGGGGTAGCCGTCGAAGTTCGACAGGGCCCACGAGTCCTGCATGGCGAGCATGTCGCGCGACGACGTTGCGGTCGGCCCAGAACGAGTTCGACGGCTGGTCGAGCGCGAGCGGGCCCGCTCGGCATCTCGGGGCCCCAGCTCTGGAAGATGCAGGCGCCGGGGCGATCGTCCGCCCGGACGCCCACGATCAGCATGCAGTGGCCCCAGACGCCGCGGGGACGGCAGAAGCCCTGCTCGTCGCGCGTCAGGGTGAAACCCTGGTTCGAGCAGACGGGCACGGGGTAGCCGTTGGCCAGCGCGTCCTCCAGCTCCTCGTAGGTCGAGACCAGCGAGGTCGTCTTGACCTTGTGCTCGGCGGCCTTGGCCTTGACGTCGGCCGGGACGCCCGAGCGGCCCCATTCCTTGGCGCGCTGGCCCGAGTAGGGGCCGACGACGTCGCGGTCGACGGTCCCGATGGTCGAGACGGCCTTCGCCGCCCAGGCGCCGATGGCTCCGTCGCCGCGGATCTGGCCCGCCGCCGATGTCGACGCGGGCCATCCCGTAGACGGCCTCGGTCGCCGTCTGCTTGAGCGTCTCGGCCTTCTTGCCGATCGCGATCTGGACGCATTCGAGGAGGTCGACGCCGTGGCCGAATCCGTGGCTCACGCAGTCGCCGATCTGCTGGGCCACGTACGGGATGTACTGGCCGTTGACGTCCTTGAACGCCTTGTACAGCAGGACCGTCTTGCCGGTCCCCGCACCACTGAGGCGGGGGGCAGCCTCGGCGAAGGTCGGCTTGGCGAGGGTGGCGAGGTGCTTCGCAACCTCGTCGGGCGAGTGGACCCACCCGCCCAGCATGGTGAAATCCATCAGCGGCCTCCCTTCAGGCCGCGGGCGAAGGACTGCCAGAGCGCCACGACCTGGGCACGCTGGGCGGCGTCCTTCGGCTCGGTGCCGTCGGCCAGCACCTTGGCGAACTCGGGCGCGATCGAGGCGACGAAGGCCTTGGCCCGCGCGGTTTGCCAGTTCTGTTGCAGGGTCGCCTGGGCCTCGGCCACCGACTTGCCCTGGCTCAGGGCGTCGGCCGCGGCATTCCAGGCGTCGGACAGGGTCGAGACGACCTGCGGCGCGTACGCCCGGCCGAGCTTCGCCCCGTCGACGAGGGGCTTCGGGCTCGGCGAGGCGTGGGGCAGCCGCGTGACGACCTCGAACGTCGCCACCGAGGCCAGCGCCATGCCCAGCACAAGGATCAGCCAGTCTTTGAACGTCTTCACGGACAACGGACTCCCAAACTCAGGGACACAAAAGAAACCCATTCCGCACGATCAGCCCCGGCGCGGTTCGACCCCGCGCCGGCGGAACAGCATCAGGGCCAAAGTCAGGCAGAGGAGCGCGTTCGCCAGCCGTTGCGCGAACAGCTCCGCCATCCCGAGCCCCCCGACGCCGATCGCCGCGAGCCGGGTCCACCGGCCCGCGAGGGCCTCGAGAAACGTCACCTCAGCGCGCACCGTCGACACTCAGGGCCTCCCCTCGGGTCGAGCCGCGACGCCGCGGACGCCGCACCGCTCGCAGCGTCGACGCAACGTTCGTAAGCACTATCGCAATCTGAGGCGGCCGCGTTCTCTCGTTCGATCGGTTTGCCCGAAAAACCGCTCGAATCGGCCTCTGAGCGCCGCCCGCCGCTGGACAATCGGCGGCCGCGCGGACTACGATCCGGGCCAGGCCCGCGACTCACGATCGCACGACAGGACTCCGTCCATGACGGCCCCAGGCGACCCCCAGGCTCCCTCCGCAACTTCACTCGCACCAAGGACTTCTTCGTCGGCGATCGACAGCGACGGCTGCGTCTTCGACACGATGGAGGTGAAGCACAAGGAGTGCTTCATCCCCCAGATCATCCGCTTCTTCGAGCTGGCCGCGATCTCGAAGTACGCCCGCGAGGTGGCCGAGTTCGTCAATCTCTACTCCGCAGTGGCGCGGGATCAACCGCTTCCCGGGGCTCGTCCTCACCTCGACTTACTGGCCGCTCGCCCCGAGGTCGCGCGGCGCGGCTTCCGGCTGCCGGGCGTGCCCGGGCTCCGCGACTGGCTCGCCCGCGAGACGACCCTCGCCAACCCGACCCTCCGGGCCGAGGTCGAGCGCACGGACGATCCCGACCTCGTCGTCACGCTCCAGTGGAGCGAGGCCGTCAACGAGGCGATCGGCGAGATCGTCCACGACGTCCCGCCCTTCCCCTTCGTCCGCGAGTCGCTGGCCCAGATCGACGACCGGGCCGATGTCATGGTCTGCTCGGCCACGCCCGGCGAGGCGCTCGTCCGCGAGTGGCAGGAGCAGGGGATCGCGTCCCACGCCAATGCGATCGCCGGGCAGGAGCTCGGGAGCAAGCGCGAGCATCTCGCTCTGGCCGCCGTCGGCCGCTACGACGCCGACAAGATCCTCATGGTCGGCGACGCCCCCGGCGACCTCCAGGCGGCCGAGGCGAACGGTGTCCTCTTCTTTCCGATCGATCCCGGCTCCGAGGACGAGTCGTGGGAGCGGCTCCACGACGAGGCGTTGCCGCGGTTCTTCGCGGGCGAGTACTCGGCCGAATACATGGCGGGTCAGCTCGGCCGATTCGAGGCATGCTGCCGTCCGAGCCGCCCTGGAAAACTGGATGAGTCGTAACTCAGGGAGGTTATTCGCCGGCGGGTGCGGCCCAGGGCGGTCGCAGTCGCGGACCTCCTGCCGTAGACGAACGCTCACCCCGATTGGTACGTTCGACCCTCCATCCGCCAGCGACACCCTAGAACCGGACGAATTCGATGAGCGAACCCACCGCCGACATCGGCCTGATCGGCCTCGCCGTGATGGGCGAGAACCTCGTCCTGAACATGGAGAGCCACGGCTACACCGTCGCCGTCTTCAACCGGACGACGTCGAAGGTCGACGAGTTCGTCAACGGCCGCGGCAAGGGCAAGAAGATCGTCGGCTGCCACTCGGTCAAGGACCTGGTCGCCGCGCTGAAGCGGCCGCGCAAGATCATGATCATGGTCAAGGCCGGCGCGCCGGTCGACGACGTGATCGACGAGCTCGCCCCGCTGCTCGAGCCGGGCGACATCCTGATCGACGGCGGCAACACCCACTATCCCGACACCACCCGCCGCACCCAGGCCCTCAAGGAGAAGGGCCTGCTGTTCGTCGGCACCGGCGTCTCGGGCGGCGAGGAAGGGGCGCTCAAGGGGCCGTCGATCATGCCCGGCGGCAACCCCGAGGCCTGGCCGCACGTCAAGCCGATCTTCCAGGCGATCGCCGCCAAGGTCGCCGACGGCACCCCCTGCTGCGACTGGGTCGGCGCCGAGGGGGCGGGCCACTACGTCAAGATGGTCCACAACGGCATCGAATACGGCGACATGCAGCTCATCTGCGAGGCCTACCAGCTCATGAAGGACCTGCTCGGCCTGGACGCCCGACGCGCATGCACGACGTCTTCGCGCCGCTGGAACAAGGGCGCGCTCGACAGCTACCTGATCGAGATCACCCGCGACATCTTCGGCTTCACGGACCCCGAGACCGGCAAGCCGATGGTCGACCTGATCCTCGACACCGCCGGCCAGAAGGGGACCGGCAAGTGGACCGTCACCTCGGCCCTCGACCTGGGCGTCCCGCTGACCCTGATCGCCGAGGCCGTCTTCGCCCGCTGCCTCTCGGCCCAGAAGGACGAGCGCGTCGCCGCCGAGCAAGGTCCTCGAGCGGCCCGACGCCGAAGCTCGCCGGCGACCAAGGCCGCCTTCATCGACGACATCGAGATGGCCCTCTACGCCAGCAAGATCATCTCCTACGCCCAGGGCTACGCCCTGATGAACGCGATGGCGCAAGGAGTCGGGCTGGGAGATCAACAACGGCGGCGTCGCCCTGATGTGGCGCGGCGGCTGCATCATCCGCAGCGCGTTCCTCGGCAAGATCAAGGAGGCGTTCGACCGCGAACCCGAAGCTGCCGAACCTGCTGCTCGACCCGTACTTCACCGGCGAGGTCACGAAGGCCCAGGCCGGCTGGCGGCGGGTCGTGCGCGGCGGCGGTCGAGCCACGGCATCCCGCTCCCGGCCATGACCTCGGCCCTGGCCTACTTCGACGGCTACCGCACCGGCCGCCTGCCCGCCAACCTGCTCCAGGCCCAGCGCGACTACTTCGGCGCCCACACCTACGAGCGCGTCGACCAGCCCCGCGGCCAGTTCTTCCACACCAACTGGACCGGCCGCGGCGGCACGACGTCCTCGACGACCTACAACGTCTGACCGGCGATCGGACCGCCCGCCCCGTGGCGGCAGCCGGGGCCCGACGTCGGGGCAATGGTCTTCCCGGACGTCGGCCCCGACCGCTCTGTTTTCCGCGTGCGGAAGCCGCGCCGGCGCAGGTCCGCCCAGACCCCGCCGATCGCCGGACCGGCCGCTCGATTCGACGGGTCCGAGACAAACCGTCACTGCGATCGACCTTGACCTTTTGGTCGGATCGCGAACACTTGGATGAATGTTGTCAGTCGTCCGACCGAAGCGAGTGTGTCCGAGCGGTTGGCGTGATCTATCGGGAAGTAGACGGTTCGAATTGTTAGGCGTATCCATGGCGAGTGCGGGCGACGAGACGGTTGCCTACCAGGGCGGGCGTTTCGCGACGATCGAGGTCGACGACGGATTCCCGACGGTCGACGACCTGACCGACCGCGGGCTCGGCCCAGTATCGGGTCGGCGGCGTCATCGGCCGCGGTTCGATGGGGCGCGTCTACCAGGCCGAGCACCTGACGCTGGCGCGGCCGTGCGCGATCAAGGTGCTCAATCCCGGGCTGCTGGCGCGGCAGCCCGCGATGCGCGAGATGTTCTGGGCCGAGGCCCGCGTGGTGGCCAACCTCGTCCACCCGCACATCGTCACGGTCCACAACCTCGGGTCCGACCGCGGCTACCACTTCATCGAGATGGAGTACGTCCCCGGCGGCGTCACGCCTCAAGGAGAAGCTCGTCCGCGAGGGGGCGTTCGACCCGATGCGGGCCGCGGTCCTCGTCCGCCAGGTCGTCGAGGCGCTCGGCGCCGCCCACCGGTCGGGGCTGGTCCATCGCGACATCAAGCCGTCGAACGTCCTGCTCGACCACGACGGGCCACGCCAAGCTCGCCGACTTCGGGCTGGTCCGCCGCCTGAGCGAGCTGGAGCTGGCCGGGGCGTCCGTCGGCGGGACGCCGACCTACATGGCGCCCGAGCTCTTCGCGGGCTCCCCGGCGAGCCCCCGGTCCGACCTCTACGCCGTCGGCGTGATGCTCTACTACCTCCTGAGCGCCCGGCTGCCGTTCAGCTCGGACAAGATCGGCCGGCTGATCGACCTGCACCGCCGCGCGCCCGTGCCCGACATCCGCGCCGTCGCCCCCGAGGTGAACGACGACATGGTCGCGATCCTCGAACGCTGCCTCGCGAAGGACCCGAACGATCGCTTCGAGATCGGCCGAGGAGCTGGTCGAGACGCTCGAGGCGCTGATCGCCCAGATGCTCGACACCGAGACCCTGGTCCGCGAGAGCGTCGAGGGGCTCGACTGCTTCGTCCAGGGGGCCCGCGACCACTTCCGGATCCTGGTGAAGCTGCCCAACGAACCGGCTCCAGGAGGTCTACGTCGAGGTCGGCGCAGGGCCGGCACAGCGAGCGGCTCCTCTCGGTCTTCTCGGTCTGCTGCCCGGCCGACCCGAGGCACTACGAGTTCGCGCTGAAGCTCAACGCCGAGCTGACCTACGCGCGGCCTGTCGGTCCGCGATCGTGAACGGCGAGCCGATGTTCGTCATGTCCCGCGCCTATTCGCGGGCCCACGCCGACGCCGCCCAGGTCCACGCGGCGATCCGCGAGATCGCCAAGCGGAGCGACTGGGTCGAGCAGCAGCTCACCCAGGCCGACGTGTACTGATTCACGACCCGTCAGCTGTTCTCGGGCAGCCCGCTCGGCCAGGTCATGTCCGAGACCGGCGCCAGGATCGCCTGGACCTCGGCCAGCAGCCCGGGATCGACCGGCGTCGACCCGGCCCGGACGTTGGCCTCGACCTCGGCCACCGTCGGCATGCCGACGATGGTCGACGCGACGAACGGCGCCGCCATCGAGAACGCCAGGGCCAGCGCCTCGATGTCGATGCCGCGGATGTCGCAAAGCGCGACGGCCTCGGTGCACGCGAGCTTGAGGGCCTCGGGCGCGGGGTGCCAGTCGGGCGGCCCAGCCTTTGTCAGCAACCCCATGCCGAGGGGAGCCGCGTTCATCAGGCCGAGGCCACGCTCGGACGACACCCGGGCCAGCTCGTCCTCGAGCGTCGTGTCGTAGAGCGTGTAGTGGCAGTACGAAAGGACGAAGTCGAGCGGAGCCCCATCGACCGCCCGGTGCAGCGCCGCGAGCGGCAGGCCGCTGACGCCGACGGCGCGGACCTTTCCCTGCTCCTTCGCCTTCAGGAGCGCGGGGATCGTGTCGGCGAGGATCGGGCCGAGCGGCACGAATTCGATGTCGTGGGCGATCACCAGGTCGAGGTGGTCGGTCTTGAGCCGCTTGAGGCTCGCCTCCAGGCCGGCCAGGATCGTCTTCGGCGTGAAGTCGAATTCCTCGCGCCCGTACCGTCCGACCTTGCTGCAGAGGAGGATCTCATCGCGCCGGCCGGCGAGGGCCTCGCCGAGCACGGTCTCCGACAGGGTCAGGCCGTAATAGGGCGAGGTGTCGAACAGGTTGATCCCGAGGTCGACCGCGCGGTGGACCGAGCGATGCCCCTCCGCGACGTCGATCGGCCCGAAGGAGTTGCCCAGCGGCGAGGCCCCGTAGCCGAGCACGGACAGCTCCAGCCCCGTCCGACCCAGTTTGCGACGTTCCACGTCTCGTCTCCTCCAGTCACGACCCAGAGCCGGTGAGACCGGCATTATCGCGGCCCGGCGCGTGCCGGGGAAGGGTCGAGGGGCTGGCCGATGGAGGGCGCCCGCCGTACCCTGAAATCGTCCGCACGAGCCGCCCCGAGGAGCCGATCGCCCATGCCGCTCGCGCCCGCTCTCGATGCGTCCGGCGTCGCCAGCCTCCTCATGGCAGGCCTCGTCCTGGCCGCCGCGGCGTTCCTGGGCTGGCGGCAATGGCGGGATGTCCAATCACGTCCGCCTGCGTTGTCTCCCAGGGATGAAGGCCATTTCGCCCGCCAGGACCTCCGCCGCCTGCTCGGGACGATCATCCTCGTCCTCATCGCCGCGGCGCTCGCGGTCGGTGCCTGGATCCCCGACCGCGTGGGCGGCCAGGTCAACAAGACGTTTGTCAACCTCTGGGCCGGCGTGGCGCTGATGATGGTCGTCCTGCTGGTGCTCGCCCTGCTCGACTGGATCTCCACCCGCGTCTACGCGCGGCGCCAGCGCAGGCGGTTGACCGACGAGGGTCTGGCGATCGTCGAGGACGAGCTTCGCGCCCGGATCGCCATGCATCAGGCGCAGCAACGCGCGAGCGGACCGAACGGCCATCCTCCCGCGTCCGAGGATTGAACGGGGCCCGCCACGATTTCCCAACCGGCGCAATCGGTCGTTCCCGTCGGATCCTCCCGGCGCCGGGTGGACCGGAGCGACCCCGGGCTTCGAAGATAACCCGTGGCGAGCCGCAACTGGAGCCGTCGCGGCCCGCTGCATTATTCGATTTTCCGATGCAAGAAGCGAACGACTATCGGTTGACGCGAAATCCGACGGCCCCTACGATTGAGTGGAGACATGCCACGGCGGCCTGCTCACGAGACACCTTTCCCTCATGCCTCCGCATACCGATGCGCCGATCCCTTCCGCGGAACGTCTGACTCCTCTCCGCCTTGCCGAAGGTCACGCCTCCTCCTGGGGGATTCGTCGATGAAACCCGGTCGCCTCGACTTGCGCTCCTCGCTCCGGGCCGCCGCGGCCCTGCTCGGCTTGATCGCATCGCTCGCCTCGTCGACCGCGCTCGCGGGCGAGCCTGATGCGAAAACGTACTGGGACGTCTCCGAGATCCGCGCCGGCATGAAGGGCGTCGGAAAGACGGTCATGACCGGCACGGCCCTCGAGGAGTTCGAGGCCGAGGTGCTCGGCGTGATGAAGGGCGTGAGCCCCGGGCGGGACATGATCCTGTGCCGGCTCAAGGGGTGCAAGCTCGAGCACTCGGGCATCATCCAGGGGATGAGCGGCAGCCCGATCTACATCGACGGCAAGCTCCTCGGCGCGGTGGCGTTCGCGTGGGAGTTCGCCAAGGACCCGATCGCGGGCGTCACCCCGTTCTCGCAGATGGTCCAGTACGCCCGGTCGAGCGACCGCCAGCTCGCGGCCGAGGCGATCGACGACGGCGACCGTCACGCCTGGTTGATGGGCGAGGACCAGGTCGTGAACGGCCTGGCCGGGCTCGATTCCGAGCTTTCCCGCCCCGACCCCGGCCTCTGCCGCGGGACTGGCGGGGATGAAGCCGATCGCGACGCCCGTCGCGGCGACCGGCTTCTCGCCCCGGGCCCTCGCCATCCTCGGCGAACAGCTCCGCCCGATCGGCCTCGCGCCGACGGCCGGCGGCGGCGCCACCGACCGTCATCAAGAAGGAAGAGGGCGACAAGCCGCTCGCGCCCGGGCTCGCCGCTGAGCATCGCGATGGTGACCGGCGACTTCGACCTCTCCGGCATCGGCACCGTCACCCACGTCGAGGGCGACCGCGTCTACGGCTTCGGCCACCCGATGCTCGGGCCTCGGCTCGTGCGAGTTCCCGATGATGACCGGCTACATCCACACGGTCTATCCGCGGGCCAGCGTGAGCATGAAGATGGGCTCGCCGCTCAAGACGGTGGGCGTGCTCGACACCGACGTCTCGACCGGCGTCGCCGGCCGGCTCGGCAAGAAGCCCGACATGCTGCCGATGACGGTGAAAGTGCGGACGGGCCGGTACTCGGAGCCGCAGACGTACAGGGTCGAGATCGTCCGCGAGCCGAACCTGCTCGCGTCGCTCGTGATGTCGGTCCTGACCAACGCGATCGACACCGAGGGCGACCTGCCCGACGAGCTGACGGCGCGACCTGAAGGCGCGGATCGCGCTCAAGGACCACGAGCCCGTCGAGATCGACGACGTCCTGAGCGGCGCCCGGTACACGGGCCCGATGGGGCCGGCCGCGATGTTCGGCCAGGTCGCGTCGACCGTGAGCGTCCTGACGCGGAACCCGTTCGCCCAGGTCCGCGTCGAGGCGATCGACGCCGAGGTGGATATCACCCGGGGCCGCTCGGTCGCCGCGATCGAGTCGGTCCGCCTGGCCAGCGACCGGATCGAGCCCGGGCAGACCTTGCGGGCCTTCGTCACGCTCAAGCCCTACAAGGGCGAGCGGCAGACCATCTCCGTCGCCCTGCCGATCCCCACCGACTTCCCCGAAGGGTCGCACGAGGCCAATCTCTGCGACATGGTCGGCAACCTCCGCCGCCGGCTCCGCAACGAGCCGCAGCTCCTCGAGCCGCGGGACGTGGCGAGCCTCATCCGGACGGCCCGGGCCCCGACCGAGCAGAAGCGGACGGCCCTCTCGCTCCACGTCGCCCTGCCCGACAAGGGCCTGGCGGTCCGGGGACAGGCGCTGCCGGACCTGCCGGGGAGCGTCCGTGCGGTCTTCACCACCGCGCGCGAGACGCCCGAGCCGCAGGTCCGGGCCGACCTCGTCGCGCGGGTCGAGACGCCCTGGGTGATCGAGGGGAACCAGACGCTCAAGTTCACCGTGGCCAAGGACGCCGGGCTCTCCCTCGCGTCGCCGCGGTGAGGCGAGCCGGTTGCCCGAGGGGCCGCCCCGATGCGATGATGCCCGGGACACGGTCACGGATCGCCCCACGCGCTCCCGGTCAAAGGAAGGCCATCATGAAACGGGTCGGCATCGTCGTCGCTGGTGGGCTCGTCGCGGCTTCGCTCGCGGTGGCCGGCAAGGTCGAGACCTGGCGGAACGACACGGCCTCGGCGTTCGGCAAGGGCAAGAAGGAGCGGCGTCGTCGTCTCCGACACGGGCCGGGTCCGCCTCGGACACTCGCTCGGCCCGGTGGGCTCGATGACCGCCGCGCGCGTCTGGGACCTCGCCATCGACGCCAGGGGCGGCATCTATGCGGCGACCGGTGACGAAGGCAAGGTCTTCCGGCTCGACGGCGACCGCTGGGACGTCGCCTTCGACGCGAACGACACCCAGGCCCTCTCGGTCGTCGCGCTGCCGGATGGCCACGTCTTCGCCGGGACGGGGCCGTCAGGCCAGGTCGTCGACGTGACCGACCCCAAGCATCCGGCCTCGCGGCCCGATCCGGCCGTGCAGTACGTCTGGGACCTCGCGGCCGACCGCGACGGGAACCTCTATGCCGCGACCGGCCCGGCCGGCCAGCTCTGGAAGCGCGACCCGAAGGGCGTCTGGTCGCTCCTGCTCGACTCCGCCCAGAAGCACCTGCTCTGCGTGGCAACGGGCGGCGACGGCGCGGTCTATGCCGGCAGCGACGGCGATGGCCTGCTCTATCGAGTCGCCGCCGACGGCCGCGTCTCCGTGCTCTACGACGCGCCCCAGTCCGAGATCCGCGCGCTCGTGCTCGCCCCCGACGGGACGATCTACGCGGGGACCGCGGCCGAGTCGGGGAGCGGAGGACAGGGACGCCCGCCTTCGCTCTTCTCCTCGCCGGGGCTCACCGCCGGCCCGTCGACGCCGGGCGCCATGGCGACCGCGGCCGGGCCGAGGGCCGAGCTCCAGCGCCCCGCCGATGCGCGGCCCGAGCGGTCGACGCCGATCGGCGGCACGGCTTCGCCCCGGCCGGCGTCGCCGGGCGAGAACGCCGTCTATCGCGTCGGCACCGACGGCGTGGCCCGCGAGGTCTTCCGCGCCCGGGTTCTGATTCATGCCCTCGCCGTGCAGGGCGATCGATTGCTCGTCGGCACCGGCCCGGAGGGGCAGCTCTTCGAGGTTCGCGACGGCGGCCGCGAGTCGGCCCCGATCGCGCGGCTCGACAGCGGGCAGATCCTGGCGCTGGCGAATGAGAAGGACGGCGGGCTACTCCTCGGGACGGGCGATCCGGGCTCTGTCGTCCGGCTCGGGGCCGGTCATGCTCCGGCCGGCACGCTGACGTCCGAAGTCCACGACGCCAAGCTCGTCAGCCGGTTCGGCGCGATCGACTGGAAGGCGGACGTCCCGCGCGGGACCTCGCTGGCGATCCAGGCACGCACCGGGAACGTCGGCGAGCCCGACGCGACCTGGTCGCCCTGGTCGCCCGAGCAGCACGACGCCGACTCGGCCCGCGCCGGCGTCCCACCGGGGCGGTTCCTCCAGTACCGCGCCATCCTGAGGACTGACGACCCGGCGCTCACGCCCGAGCTGCGAGCCCTGAGCATCCGCTACCAGACCGAGAACCTCGCGCCCGAGATCAACCGTCTCGACGTCCCCGACGTCGGCGAACGGCGACGGCGCCACCAAGCCGGCGAAGCTCTCGCTCCGCTGGGACGCATCCGACCCGAACGGAGACGACCTGGAATACACGCTGCACGTTAAGAAGGAAGGCTGGCCCGGCTGGATCAGGCTGGGCGACCAGCCGATCACCGAGACGCGGTTCGAGTGGGACGCGACGGCCGTGCCGACGGGCTCGTACCGGATCAAGCTCACGGCCAGCGACCGGCCGTCGAACCGGCCCGAGCAGGCCCTGGCCCGCGACCGCGAGAGCGAGCCGTTCCTGGTCGATCACGGCGAGCCGCGAGTCTCGGCCAGCCGCGACAAGGCCGGGCGGATCGTCGTCTCGCTCCAGGACGACGCCACGCGACTCACCCGCGCGGCCTACTCGCTCGACGGCGCGGTGTGGACGCCGATCTTTCCCGACGATGGCCTGTTCGATGGCCCGGCCGAGACGATCACCGTCCGCCTCGACGGGCTCAAGCCGGGGACGCACCTGCTGATGATCCGCGCGAACGACGCCGCGGGGAACGTCGGCACGGGAGACCTGGTGTTCGAGGCACGCTGATGCGGCCAATACCGACCCGGCGCGGCTTCAGCGCCGTCGAGATGATCGTCGCGCTCGTGATCGTCGCACTGGTCACCGCCTGCCTGCTGCTCGCGGTGCCGAACTCCCGGGAACGGGCGCGATGCGCGGGCTGCCAGGCGAACCTCCGGCAGATCGGCCTGGCGCTCTCCCTGTACCACCAGGCGGCGGGCCACTGGCCCTCGGTCGCACTCGACTCGGCGAGCCCGATGACGGCGACGATGGACACGCTCGGTCAACCCGACTTCGCCGACTTCCGCGACCCGAAGAATGCCCCGCCCCGACGGCTCGCGGGTGCCGTCATCGAGCATCTGATCCCGGGGCTTCTCTGCCCGTCAGATCGCCAGGGCTGGTCCAGCCCGTTCCCGGCCCCGGTCAGCTATCGGGCTAACACGGGAGCCTCCGCCGAGGGCCACGGCGGGCCGTTCGCCATCGGGCGGACAGTGTCCCTCGGGGATGTCGAGGCGGCCGACGGCGCGGCCTACACGGCGGCCTTCTCCGAGCGGCTGATCGGCGACGGTTCGAACGCCCAGGGCGCGCGGGGCGTACGTCCTCGTGCAAGGGTCCGTGGATGACACGGATGGGTGTCCGTACCGCGGAGTGTTATCGTGGCGCGGCGATGCCGGGTCGTCGTGGCTCCGGTCCGACTGGCGCTCGACGCTCTACAGCCACATTGCACAGCCAGCGCTCGACACATGCATCGCGGCGGACGGTCGGACGGCCTTCCTGGGCCCGTCCAGTCGGCATGTCGACGGGGTCCACGTCCTTTTACTCGACGGGTCGGTACGGACCTACAGTATTCGGGTCGCTTCCAACGTCTGGAAAGCCCTCGGGTCGATGGAAGAGCCCCGGCCATGACGAGGTCGCCCGCCCTGATCTTCGACTTCGGCAACGTCGTCGCCCACTTCGACTACGGCCGGGCCGCCGAGCGCTTCGCGCGGACGATGGGCGTCTCGGCCTCGGAGTTCGCCCGGAAGGTGCAGGACTCGGGCTTTCTCGAGGTGCTCAAGGCCTACGAGAGCGGCGGCATGACCTCCGAGGCCTTCCATCTCCGGATCTGCGAGATGACCGGGCTCGACTGCGACTTCGAGCGATTCGCGGAGGACTGGCGGCATATCTTCTGGGCGAACGAGCCGGTGCACCGGCTCATCGACGGCCTGCGCGGGCTCGGCTACAGCATCGTCCTGGGCTCGAACACCAATCCGCTCCACGCCGCCCACTTCCGGGTGCAGTTCGCCGAGGTGTTCCGTCACTTCGACCGGCTGGTTCTCTCCTACGAGGTCGGGCACATCAAGCCGTCGCCCGAGTTCTATCTCGCCTGTGCCGAGCGCCGCCGGGCGACCGCCGGACGAATGTGTGTTCATCGACGACCTGGCCGAGAACGTCCAGGCGCGCGCCGAGGCTGGACTCCTCGGGGTCCACTATGTCGGCGTACCGGCCCTTCTCGCGGACCTCGACGCGCTCGGGGTGGAAATCCCGGCGTGTTTCAAAAACTGAACGGCGCTTCCTCCGGATTTGCGGGGCAAGATCGCGGCGTCGACGAGCGACGTTGGGCTCTCCTCGGCCCGCCGCCCGCGGCCTTTTTGCGGCCGCCGTTCGGACACAGCCCATTTGACTTCGCGCATCCATAGACCAAAATCGAACGGTTGCCATCGCCGCACTTCTTTGCGCCGCCCTCCTGGATTCGCATGACGAACTCCCCCGATAATGCCCTACCTGCGAATTCTGAAGGAACCTTATTGACGGCAGGGATGACATCCGTAATGATTGACTGCGTGCATGGAGCCACACATTGACACTCCGCCGGGACGCCGAGGGCGACGCCTGAGTCAGGCGAGCGATTCTCGATACGTTTGCGGACATCGTCGGGGTCGGTCGCGAGGCCGCCTGGCGGGTGCTTCCGGACGAGCGGTGAGCCTTGTGGGACGTCGGGGGTGGGCCGCGTGGGGCCGGGAGGCCCGGGGCGCGGCCGGGGGTCACGGGTCGAGGCGCTGAGTCAGGTCACCTAGAAAAAACGAGTCCGCCGCCCCGGTCGCGATGCCGCGCGACGGCGCGTGGCGGCGGGAACTCCGAGGCTTACCGGGGGGTCTGTCGATGGCACGCTTCAAGAGCAGCAAGCGGCGGGAGAAGGGCTCCGAATGGCGCAACAGGGCGCGGGCCCGCCAGCGGCACCCTCGCCATGGAGTCGCTGGAGAACCGCCGGCTCCTGTCGGGCACCCCGACGCCGGGCCGACCTGGAAGGCCAACAACACCAACATCTACGACGCCCAGAACGGCCCCATGGCCAACGAGGGTGCGACCCTCATCAATATCTATAGGGAATACCAGAATTACCTCGCCGGCGGCTCGCAGGGCGCGTTCAAGCCGTCCGAGGCGAATCTGATCTTCTTCCAGGGCAACACCGTCGAGATCGACGCGCGGGGCTACGGCAACGGGGCGAGCTTCGTCGCGGCGCTGCAGAGCCTCGGGATGAACGTCCAGCACACGCTGACGCAGACCAACGACACGATGGTCGAGGGCTACATCCCGATCTCGTCGCTGCTGGCCGCGTCGGGCGTGCAGCTGAACTCCTCGGGCGGCATCGACCTGATCAACGGCGTGTCGAAGGACCCGCAGCTCATCGGCCTGCTTCCGACCTACAAGCCCTCGGTGTCCTTCATCGGGACGGCCAACAACGAGGCCCAGCACGCCCTCGGCGCCGACGCGGCCGCGTCGACCTTCGGCGTCAACGGCGCGGGCGTCACGGTCGGCGTGCTCTCCGACAGCGTCAACCAGTACGCGGGCGGCCTCGCCGACTCGGTGAAGACGGGCGACATCCCGGCGGGGACCGGCGTCGGCGGCTCGGCGGTCAACGTGCTCCAGGACGGCCCGGCCGGCAGCACGGACGAAGGCCGGGCGATGCTCGAGAACATCTACGACATCGCCCCGGGCGTGAACACCGCCTTCGCCACGGCCGACGGCGGCGACCTCGGCTTTGCGGCCAACATCCAGGCGCTCGCCACCCAGGCGCACGCGAGCGTCATCACCGACGACGTCACCTACTTCGACGAGCCCCAGTTCCAGGACGGCCCGATCGCGCAGGCCGTCCACTCGGTCGTCAACAGCGGCGTCGTCTACACCTCGGCCGCCGGCAACGCCGCCAACGCGGGCTACCAGGCGCCCTGGAACGGCGTCATCGCCAACCCGCTCAACATCGGCTCCGGCAACTTCTACAACTTCAACACCGGCGCCGGCGCCGCGCAGACGACGATCACGATGACCGTCACGCAGCCGAGCATCTTCTCGCTCCAGTGGGACGCGCCGTTCTACACGACCAACGGCGTCACCACGAACGTGGCGCTCGTCGCCTGGGACGCGAACGGCAATCCGCTCGTCACGCCGACCGGCGTCAACGGCACGGTCCCGAACAACAACGCCGTGGCCACGCAGCAGCCGCAGCAGCTCTTCTCGGTCGGTGTCGGCACCTACACGATCGCGATCCAGACGACCACGGCGGCCGTGCCCGGCGAGATCCGGTTCCAGCAGATCGGCGACGGCGCGATCGTTTTCAACTTCCCCTCGACGACCAACCCGTCGATCACGCACCCGACCTCGGTCGGGCACTCGGCCACCTACGGCATGATCGGCACCGGCGCCACGCCGTTCTGGGGCGTCGGGCCCTATGTCTCGCAGGTCGTCTCGGGCATCCCGAACGCGAGCGAGCCCTACAGCAGCTACGGGCCGACCATCCTGTTCTTCAACCCCGACGGCTCGCGCGCGGCCACGCCGATGGGCATCGCGACGCCGCTCGTCTCGGCGCCCGACGCCGGCAACACCTCGTTCTTCATCCCGGGCCAGATCCTCAACACGACCCAGACGTATTTCCCCAACCAGCCGGTCACGAAGACCAACGTCCTCCAGAACCTGCCCGACTTCACCGGCACCTCGTCGGCCGCGCCGAACCTGGCGGCCGTCGCGGCGCTGATGAAGCAGCTCGACCCCTACGCCACGCCGGCGCTGATCTCGCAGGCCTTTATCGCGTCGGCCACTCCCATCAACGGCAACGTGGCGGGGACGTGGAACCCGAACGGCGGCTACGGCGAGGTCAACGCCGTCGCGGCCCTGGCCTACGTGAACCAGCTGCGGGTCGTCTCGATCACGCCCGGCGGCGGGACCACCGTCAATCAGGCGCCGACGTTCCTCCAGGTCGCCTTCAACCAGCCGGTGAACTTCGCCTCGGTCAATGCCGGCGACATCAAGGTGGTCGGCCCCGCGGGCGTCACGATCACGGTCGGCGCGCCGATCGCCGTCGGCAACCAGGCCACTCCCACGGTCGTCGACTTCCCGATCACGATCACGCACGCGCCCGGCGTCATCGCCGACGGCACGTACTACGACGCCGTCTTCAACGTGCTCTCCCCGGCCGGCAAGCAGATGGTCTCGTCGCCGGTCGACAGCTTTAACATCGAGGACCACCTCCCGCCGACGATCACCGGCGTGAGCTACCTCGGCCGCACGATCAAGATCACCTTCAGCGAGCCGATCGACCCGACGACGGTCAACAACAACAACTTCGTCGTGATCCGGGCGAACAACGCCCAGGGCCAGCTCGGGACGCCCTCGCAGGTCAAGATCACCGACGACCCCCGCGTCGCGATGTCGTACAGCGCGGCCACGAACACGGTCACGATCGACCTGTCGGCGCTGCCCCAGACGCTGCTGCCGAGCGACACCTACGGCCTGGTCGTCACCTCGCCGACCTACAGCGCGGCGGGCCAGCTCCTGTCGACGGGCGTCACCGACGTCGTGGGCAACGCGCTCGACGGCGAGTACAACGGCATCAACTTCCCGACGGGCAACGGCGTGGCGGGCGGCACGTTCCTGCAGATTATCCCGGTCACGCTCGCCGCGCCGATCTTCAATTTCATCCAGCTCGCCCCGGCGTCGGACTCGGGCATCAAGGGCGACAGCAACACCAATGTCGTCCAGCCCACGTTCATCGGCCAGGTCGGGGCCAACTTCCCCGGCACGGCCGCGGGCGTCGTCGTGTACGCCGAGTTCGCCGGCCTGCACGGCGGGAAGACGACGCTCGGCACGGGGCCGAACGGCCGCGGCCTCGTCGGCGTCTATGACACCTACGCGATCACGAACTCGTCGGGCCAGTTCACGATCACGGCCCCGGCGAGCCTGCCCGACGGCCTGAACAGCGTCGTGTTCGTGGCCGTCGCGCCCGCCGACCAGGCGCTGCTGCCGTCGCTCTCTTCGGCGACGTCGACCTCCGTCCGGATCGACACGAGCCTGCCCACGCTGGCCGTCTCGGCGAGCGACCCGAACGGGGCGTCGATCCCCGATAACACGGACCTGAACACGCTCACGTCGGTGACGCTCAACTTCACCGACCCGGTGAATCCCCAGGCGCTCGGCAGCCCGCTGGCGGTGCCGACGCTGCTCAGCGTCCCCGCGCTCGACCCGGCGACGGCGAACAACATCAGCAATTACCTGCTGCTCCGCGCCGACCCGAACGGCCCCCTGGTGATCTTCGGCCAGCACTACGACGACGAGTCGTCGTACATCAACACGGCGACCTTCACCTCGACGACGAAGCGGACCTTCACGAACCAGCCCTACACCGGCACGGTCACCGTGACGTTCAACCCGGGCCTGCCGAGCGGCTCGTACGACTTCGTGGCGAAGGACACGATCACCGACGCGGCCGGCAACCCGCTGGCGGGCAACCCGGCGGCGCCGACCACGCCGAACAACTTCGTCCTGCCGTTCGTCCTGCAGGCGGCGCCGGCCTACATCACGAAGCTCTCGGCCCTCAGCGGGACGACGACGAGCCTTCCCCGCGCCTACTTCGAGGAGCAGCAGTCGGTCGGCCTGCCCAACGCCGACGGGACGCCGGCGCCGCCCAGCCAGTTCGTCATCGACTTCTCGAACTCGCTGACAGGCGGGCATCGATTACTCGCCCGACGTCTGGCTCGTGGCCTCGGCCGACACGCCCGGCGGCGCCTCGGACGGCAACTTCGGCACGCTCGGGACGAGCGACGACGGCACCGGCTACTCGCTCGTGCCCGGCACGACCGTCACGCTCTCGTCGATCCCGATGGCCGGCGGCGCGATGCCGGGCCCGGGCCAGCCCGGCTACAACTCGCGGCTCACGCTCACGCTGCCCCAGGGCTACACCCTGCCGCCCGACTACTACCGGCTCTACATCCCGAACGACGTCAACCCGACGACGAGCACGGATTACCGGATCCACGACATCTACGGCAACCAGGTCGACCTCGAGTTCCTCGGCGACCAGACGGCCAACGGGTCGTTCGAGGACCTGCTGCCCAACGGCCAGTACCGCGCGGGGCTCTCGGGCGACGGGGTGGCGGGCGGCTCGTTCGCGACCGGCTACGTGGTCGTGCCCTACGGCAACGTGATCTTCGCCAACCCGAGCTACAACTCCTACAGCCCCTTCGGCGGCGCGGGCTATCCCGACGGCTCGTTCGCCCACCCGTTCCCCGTGCTGGCGCCCGAGGCGGTGCCCAACTCGGTCAACGGGGGCAATCTGAACTCGCCGCTGAACTTCGGCCCGAATTTCAACCCGGCCTACGACAAGAGCGGCGACGGCGTCTTCGAGCCCTCCGCGCTCTACGCGGCCCAGCAGGACTCGGTGAAGGGCCCGGTGGTGGTCGTTGCCGAGCCGGGCACGATCTTCACCAATCCCGCGACCGGCCAGTCCACGCAGGCGACGTTCGTCCTCCAGGCCCCCGCCAGCGGCAACTCGGGCGTCAACGACGGCAGCGTCGCCGTCCCGACGATGACCACGCTCCTCTTCCAGCCCGGCTCGACGCTCAAGCTCCAGAACGCCTCGCTGCTGGTGCAGAACCAGGGCAGCGCCGTCGAGGTCCTGGGCGCCGCCGGCACCGGCCAGCAGGTGACGTTCACGTCGTACGCCGACGACTCGGTCGGCGGCGACTCCAACCACGACGCCGCGAACACGAGCGCCAGGCCCGGCGACTGGGGCGGCATCGTCTTCCGCAACTTCGACCAGCGGAATCGGTCCACGCTGTTCCCAGGGCAGATCACGACGACGGGCGTCCCCTCGGTCGACGACCGGCTCAAGGGCCCCGGCGGCGCCGACGCCATCTCGGGCGCCGACGACCTGATGTCGTACATCAACTTCGCCGTCATCAAGTACGGCGGCGGCGCCGTGCCGCAGGGCGTGGGTACGTCGTATAGCTCGATCACGACCCTGGCCTCGCGGCCGACCGTCACGAACGCCGCGGTCTCGTTCTCGGGATCGAGCGGCTCGGGCGGCGGCGGCGTCAGCGGCTCGTTCGCCGGGCTGTCGGTCGACGTCGACTCGCTCCGCGAGGACAACCTCGCCCGGGGCGGCCTGTTCCGCAGGCTGACATTCACGGGCAACAACCTCAACGGCATCTTCCTCCAGGCCGAGCCGAACGGCAACGCCGAGGCGACCGATGCCATGAGCTACCCGACGAACGCCTCGAACGACGGCGGCGCGCAGAACTACGCGTTCGCGAACCCGTATCCCTACCTGATCACGACGCCCGTGCTCATCGGCAGCGTCTTCGAGGAGGAGACCGGCGGCGTCCAGTTCGCCTCGCCCGACCGGCTCTACGTCCAGCCCGGGATGCTGATCAAGCTCAAGTCGGGCGCGGGCATCGAGATCCAGTCGATCGCCGACCCGAACACGGGCCAGGCGGCCAGCCGCCAGCCGAGCATCAACGTCGGCGTTCGGACCTACATCAACGAGTTCGACAACAACCCGAACCTCAGCTCGGTCCTGGCCAACGGCACGCCGAACCCGAACTTCGTCACCAACTCGACCGACAACGCCACGGTCCTGTTCACGTCGTTCTACGACGACAAGGCCACGACCTACTACGTCGACCCGACGACGCAGGTCAGGACCACGATCGTCGCGCCGCTGCCGGTCTCGACCACCAACCAGTACCAGCCCACGCCGACGTCGATCCCGACGCAGGCCCGCTGGGGCGGCATCCAGATCGACTCGCCGTCGGTGGCCGTCATCAACAACGCGACGATCGAGTACGGCGGCGGGTTCGTCAACATCGCGACGGGCACCGAGACCCGCCACGCCCTCGAGTTCGCCGGCGCCAGCGCAATCTTCGCGAACACCGGGTTCGGGTTCAACTTCGGCGAGCCGACCGGGGCCGGCACCGGCACGCACGCGATGATCACGGACGACAACTTCTACTACAACGGCAACTTCCCCTATCCGGTCCTCGCCGGCACGCAGCAGCCCGAGCCGGCAATCAATATCACGCCCAACGGGCTCGTCGCGGGCAACCCGGACGCGCCGCTCCTCTCGGGTGCGCCGTTCATCCACAACAACGTCTTCATCGGCAACGGCTACAACGGCGTCGGCATCGGCGCCGACAACACGTACCCCACGCCGATCAACAACCAGCAGTCCCTCTCGGTGCTCGACTTCAACGAGCAGACCAACAACCTGCCGACCATCGTCAACGACGTCACGAACCGCGAGTTCAGCTACGTCGACGTGAACTCGGTGTGGCCCGGGGCTGACTTCACTTACATCGTCCGCGGCACGATCTCGGTCGGGTCCAGCGCGGGCTTCGTCCCGCCGGCGCCCTCGAACCCGAACCAGCCCGCCCAGGAGCAGCAGGCGACCGTCACGCTGACGATCCAGAGCACGCTGCCGGGCACGATCCTGGCGGACGGCTCGGTCGTGGGCAAGCCGGGACTCTCGCCGATCATCAAGCTCGGCGACGCCCCGGTGATCAACGGGGGAGTGCTCTACACCCAGCCCGGCGGCGGCCCGTCCAACGGCCAGGGCGTCCCGGGCGTTGGCAACACGACGACGGCGCTCGAAGGGTCGGAGGACGAACAAGGCGCGGGCTTCGTCACGGGCATGGACAACGGCGTCGACCCGACCGCCGACCCCCTGATCGACTCGGGCGTCAACGGCGTCATGCGGTTCCTCGGCATCGGGGCCAACCAGGCCACGGGCCAGACCCGCGTGCCCGTCGTGCTCACGTCGATCCACGACACGACGTACGGCACGACGGTCCGCGGCACCACCATGAACGTCGCCCTCACCGGCGACACCCAGGGGCCTGCGGCCGGCGACGGCGGCAACATCGTCTACGGCTCGCACACGCTGCCGGTCTACAACCTGCTCGACCCGAGGCAGGGCAACCTGATCGATAACGTCGACGCCAAGTACCTCAGCCGCATCGAGCAGATCGGCGGCGGGATCATCGACGCCTACGACATCACCGGCGCCAGCCCGCCCGCCTTCAACCCGCCGGCCGAGGACCTGTTCGACCAGCAGATCGGGCTGCCGCTCACGACGATCAACCCGATCACGCACCTGCCGACCACCATCTACATCGACTCGAACAACCAGCCGAACTCGCTGACGGTGTCGAACTCGAACATCGCCAGCTTCCGCGACTTCGGCTTCTGGGCGCACCCCGGCTTCGGGCCGATCGTCGTGCCGCTGAACTACAACGCCACCATCGCCCGCGGCGGCGAGCCGTTCGCCCAGCAGCAGACGATCTCGTTCCTCGTCAATGACAGCTTCTCGGGGATCACCGACAACCCGGCCGTCGAGCTCGACGGCAACAACATCGTGATCCCGACGAGCGCGGCGCGGTCTTCCCCGTCTCGGCCGAGGCGGTCCTGCTGAACAACACGTTCTACAACAACCTGATCGGCCTCGACTTCAACAACCCGACCGTCCCCGGCACCAACACGCTCACGTCGGTCCCCGGCAGCCTCGGCACCGGGTCGGGCAAGCCGTCCGACCTCGGCATCAACCCAATCAACGGGCCGGCCGTGCTGTCGATGAACAACATCTACTCCAACGAGGGATTCGCGGGCATCTCGCTCCACAACGGCGTCGGGTTCAGCCAGTCGCAGTACGACCTCTTCTTCCAGAACGGCACGCTGCAGGCCCCGGCGGGCGTGCAGACCGGCGACGTGGCGGGCCTGAACAGCTCGACCTGGAACAACAGCCCGCTGAACAACCAGCAGTTCCTCAACATGCCGGTCTTCGGCGACCCGAGCTTTGTCGACCCGCTGCACGGCAACTTCAACCTGGGGCCCGCATCGTCGGCGATCGACGCCGGCCGCTCCGAGCTCGGCCCGTCGTTCTTCGGCGACTTCGTCTACCCAGCCGTCAACCAGGTCCTGAACGCGACGGGCGGCGTGCTCAACTACGTCGGCCACTCGAACTCCGAAGGCCTCGAGGGCGGCGTGCCCTCGCCGCTCGACTACGTGTTCCTGCCCGGCTCGTCGCTGACGAACTACGTCACGTCGTGGGTGCCGGTGCTGCCCACTTCGCCGTACGCGATCCCGGGACCTTCGACGATGCCGGGCACGTGGGACTACGCCTCGCTGACGGCCATCGCCAACGGCAGCAGCGGCACGATCGTCGTGCCGGCCGGCGGCGGCGAGCGCGACCAGAACGGCGTCCAGCGGTCCGTCGACCCGAACAACCCCCACGGGGCGCCGACCGGCGGCGGCAGCAAGCCCTACTTCGACATCGGCGCGTACGAGTACATCCAGTACTTCCCGCCCGACGTCACCGGCGTCTCGGCCACCTTCAATGACCCGACGCTCGGCGCGACCACCAAGAACATCTACGCCGTCGGCAGCGTCGCCGGCACGAACGTGGCGCACCCAGTCAATCCAGGTGAAGTTCAACCACGAGATCGACCCGACGACGATCAACTCGATGACCGTCGCGCTCGCTGGCGTCGAGCAACGGGACGTTCAGCTACGCCCAGGACGGCAGCGGGGCGTTCGTGAGCACCGCCCCGGCGACGACCGTCGAGTCGCTGGCCGGCCGGCTCTCGTTCAACCCGGCGACCGACATCCTGACGATCAGCCTGGGCGCCAGCGGCCTGATCCTGGGCAACGACGAGTACCGCCTGATCCTCGTCGGCACCGGCTCGCAGGAGCTCCGCGACCCGCAGGGCAACGCCCTCGACGGCGAGAACCTCGACCCGGCCGGGGCCCAGAAGCAACTGCCCTCGGGCGACGGCATCCCCGGCGGCAACTTCCAGCTCACCTTCACGGTCGACACCCATCCGCCGGCCGTCTCGCCCGGGACGTTCACGCTCGCCCCGGTCAGCTACACGAACGCCGACTACGTCAGCTCGGGAGTCACGAACCAGACCCAGCCGACCTTCCAGGGGTCGATCCTCGACGTCTTCCCGCCGGCGAACCCGGTCGCGGGCGACACGGTCTTCATCGACGTCTCGACGGCCGGCAACGGCGTCTTCAACGACGTGAACGCCGGGGTCGGGACGACCGACGCCAACGGCAACTTCTCGATCAAGCTCAACACCGCCCTGCCGAACTCGCCCTACAGCGTCGGGGCGGACGGGCTCCTGATCCAGAACGGCAAGATCGACCCGCTCGTCACGGGCGTCAGCCAGGCCCGCGTCCGGGTCGTCGACCAGAGCGGCAACGTCTCGGTCCTCTCGCCCTCCTCCTACTACAACTTCATCGTCGACACGACGCCCCCGGCCGTGACCGCGGTCACGCCGTCGGCCGGCCAGCTCGCGACGATCACCAGCGGCGTCATCCCCGTCTGGGTCACGTTCAACAAGAACATCGACCCGAAGACGCTCAATGCCAAGTCGCTCCAGGTCATCCGCTCGGGCGGCGACGGCACCTTCGGGAACGCCAACGACGTCACGATGTCGATCGACCCGAACAGCATCCAGGTCGTCCCGCTCAAGACGGGCGGCCTCGGGGCCGAGATCATCACCTTCAACATCATCGGGACGACCGCCGCCCCGATCGCCAACGACCAGTACCAGATCACGGTCAAGGGCACGGGCGCCAACCCGGTGCTCGACATCGCGGGCAACCCGCTCAACGGCGGCCGGGACTTCGTCTCGACCACCGTGGTCTACACGCCCTCGCTGTCGCACCTGATCTACGTCGGCCCGGCGAGCGACGTCATCGACCCGACCGCCACCCCGGGCACCATCGCGAACCCGTTCTCGACGATCACCAAGGGCCTGGCCGCCGCCAACGTCGGCGACGTCGTCGGCGTGCTGCCGGGGGTCTACACCGAGTCCATCACGCTCAAGTCGCTCGTGACGCTCGAGTCGGCCTCGCTCTCCAGCACCGACGCGGCGCTGCAGCCCGGCGACCCGCTGGCGACCATCATCCGGGCGCCGCTGTCGTTCGGCCCGACCGTGACCGTCCAGGGGACCAACCTGATCAGCGCGGCCGGCGGGGCCTTCAACACGGTGATCAGCGGCTTCACGATCGCCAGCCCGCTCCAGTTCAACGCGGCCTCGGGGCCGATCAACAACTTCTCGACGGGCCTGATGCTGACGAACTCGAACGTCGTCGTCATGGACGACTACTTCATCGACTCCGGCGCCGGCGTGTCGGTCGTCAACACGGGCGCGGCCACGACGATGCCGTCGTTCTACAGCGACGTCTTCGCGGGCAACTACCAGGGCCTGCTCTACACCTACACGGCGAGCTCGCTGAGCAACACGTCCAACGTGTTCAACTCCGACTTCGTCTACAACACCTTCGGCCTGGTGCTGAACGTCCCGTCCAACGCCCCGCTGGTCGCGACGATCGCGAACGATATCTTCTGGCAGAACCGCTCGACCGACGGGACGGCGGGCTTCGCCATCGGGGCCACGTCGCAGAACAAGGCCTGGGTGTACGGCGACCTGTTCTCGAACAACGGGCCGAACCTGGCGAGCCCCGCGGACGACACGTACAACGTCGCCAGCCCGGGCGGGTTCAACCCCGCGAACCTCGGCTCGTCGCCCGACACCTGGGGCAACTTCATCGGGGCCCCGAACTTCGTGGCGCCCCGCGACCCGCGGCCGGCCCCCGGCGGCGACGGGCCGGGCGTCTTCTTCCTCGAGGCCAATTTCGACCTCTCGTCGACCTCGGCCGCGATCGACAAGTCCATCACGACCTTCACACCCGTGATCGTCACCTCGCCCAAGGCCGATATCCTCCACCGGGGCCGGGTCTCGTTCGGCAAGGAGTGGACGACGGCGGCCTTCGGCGCCACCGGCCCGGCCGACGTCGGGGCCTACGAGTCCGGCGGCACCGGCGGCATCGCGTCGGGCGCCTCGTCCTTCCACGTCACGTCGGCCACGCTCGTCTCGGGCGGCAGCTTCAACGGGGCCGCGCAGACGGTCACCCAGTTCAGCACAAGCGGCGTCTACTCGACCACGCACGCCACCGCGCTCGTCGTCAAGTTCTCGGCCCCGGTGAACCAGGCCAGCCTGCACGCCGCGACCGACCTGGTCATCGGCGGCACCGGCGACCTGAACCTGGCGGCCACCAGCTTCACGTGGCTCGACAACGAGACCGTCGAGTTCAACCTCGCCGGCGGCTACAAGCAGTCGGGCGGCGCGGTCTCGCTCGACCTGAGCCACAGCAAGCTCATGAGCGCGACGGGCACGCGGCTCGCCGGGTTCAACGACACGGTGACGCTGACGACCGGGTCGCCGCCGCAGTCGCCGCCCCCGCCGCCGCCGCCGATCACGGTGCCGCCGACCGTGCCCCCGCCGCCGCCGGTCAGCGTGCCGCCGGCCGGCCCGCCCATCACGCCGCCCCCGCCGCCCTCGACTCACTCCTGAGCGGGCGCGACCGATAACCACCTCTCCGCGGGCGGCCTCCGGGCCGCCCGCGGTCGTTTCACGGCGAGGGCCGACGGCCCGGCTCAACCCTCCTTGCCGCGACCCATGAGCAGCGACGCCGCCAGCCGCGCCGCCAGCCGCGGATCGCGCGCGATCTCGAGGACGATGCCGGGACGAAGCGCCGGGCCCGGGCGAGGCATCGCCGGGCCAGCACGCCGCGCCGCGACTTCGCCGCGGCGTACGCGCGGTTGAGATAGGCCCGGGCCAAGCGGCCATCGGCCTCCGCTCGCGTCCCGGCCAGCTCGGGCCGCTCGGCGCGGAAGCGGTGGAGCAGCAGCTCCGTCTCCTCGAGGTCGGCCGCGCCGCCGACGAACGACTGCGTCTCGCTCGCGCCGTGCCAGCGGAACGAGGCGGTCGGCTCCGCGAGCCAGGCGACCTCCCATCGCTCCGAGACGCGGATCCAGAAGTCCCAGTCGACGGCGTAGCGATACGACGGGTCGAAGCCGCCGACCGCCGCGTGCGCCTCGGCCCGCAGGGTCACGGCCGAGCAGCGGAGCGGGTTGGCGACGGCCAGCATGCCGGCGAACGACCCGGGCGGGAACCGCCGATCGTGCGGCCCGCAGCCGCCCGCCTCGATGCCCGCCGCGGGCCGCCCGGCCTCGTCGATCGGCCTCGCGGCGGACGCGACCAGACCCGTGCCGTCGCGGAACGCCGCGAGATGCGCGGCGAGATGGCCGGGATCGAGCAGGTCGTCCTGATGGAGGATCGCCACGAACGGCGTCCTCGCCAGCGCGACGCAGCGGTTCCAGTTGCCGGCGAGCCCGAGCCGCTCGCGCGTTGACCTCGATCCGCACCGGTCGCCGGCAGCCTCGCGGACGCGGTCCAGCGTGTCGTCGGCCGACCGGTCGTCGGAGACCACGAGGTCGAAGGCGACGCCCTCCTGGGCGAGTGCGCTCGCGACGGCGGCCTCGATGAAACGCGACCCGTTGAACGTCGGTATGGCGACGGTGAACGGCGGCGGTGCGCCGCTCATCGCGCGCCGGCGGCGAGGTTCGCCAGGGCTTCCCACGTGTAGATGCCCGTGCCGTGGCCCTCGCTCCACTGGAGCCGCACGGCGTAATTGCCGATGCCCTCGAGCCCCTCGAGCCGGATGTCGGCGGGGACGTCGCCGGGTCGGATCAATCGCTCGCCGGTCCACTCGTGTCGGCACGAGGCGCACGGGCACTCGCCGCGGAGGTAGACGTATCCGAGCCGGTCGACGCGGCCGTCGGGCCAGGTCAGCTCGAGGACCTGCTCGGCCTGGAGCGCGCGGATGTTCGTGGGTGCGTCGGCCATGGCGCGTCGATCCGCGTGGCTCCGCGCCACGGGCCGCCGGCGGCGGCCTCGTCGGCGCTCCGATGCATAATATCAGAAACGGCGGGAGTCGACGATTGACACGGCGGGACGGCCCGCGTAGATTTGCGGGGTCATTGATGCACGTCCTCTCCCGGCGGCATCGCGGGACCTTTTCGACGCCGTAGGTCCTCTCTCGGACTCAGCAGGTCCTGCCGACCCCGCCCCACGAGCTCTCCAATCGGCGCACTCTTGCGCCCCGCCGTCGTCTCGCGGCAGCCCCCACTCGCCTCGAGCCCTCTGATCAATCGGCTCGCGGCCGTGGACCGTCACCTCGGTCCTGTTCTTCCCATCCCTCGTCCGCGCCTGGACACGTTGAGGAGAATCAACCCATGAACGAGCGTCATCGGCATCGCGGCTTCACGCTGATCGAGCTGCTGGTCGTCATCGCGATCATCGCCGTCCTGATCGCCCTGCTGCTCCCGGCCGTGCAGGCCGCCCGCGAGGCCGCGCGGCGTGCCCAGTGCACCAACAACCTCAAGCAGCTCGGCCTGGCCGCCGCCAACTTCGAGTCGTCCAACGGCTACTACCCGCCCGGCTACGGGCCGTTCCCGATCTACTCCTCCAGCTTCAACCTCACCACCTGCCCGGCCTCGGGCTACCCGGCGCGGGCCAGCTCGACGCCTGCCGGCTCAGCGTCCTGGGCCTGGTCCTGCCCTACATGGAGCAGTCGGCCTCCTACGCCTCGTTCAACACCCAGATCGACATCTGCCTGTACAGCACTGTGGGGACACGTCGGCTTCAACGACACGGCCCAGCAGTCGCTCATCAGCTCGTACATCTGCCCGTCCGACGGCGCGACCCAGCGGATCGGCAACAACATCGCCTACGCCAACTACGACGCCAGCCTCGGCTGGTCGATGGCCATCGAGGGCGGCTCGCACGTACTCCAACCAGGACCCCGTCTCGCAGCACTACGGCGTCTACACCGCCACCGTCGACTACTCGACGCCCACCTGCATCAACGGCGTCCCCAACCCGAACTACATCAAGATCGCCCCGGTGACCGTCGCCGCCGTCACCGACGGCACGAGCAACACCGCCGCCTTCTCCGAGGCCTGGCGCGGCCACGAGATCAACACCACCCTGCCGCCCATCGGCGACCCGACGATCATCTTCATCTACTCGACCCTGCCCGACAACATCACCCCGCCGAACTGCAACGCCGCGAACCGGTACTCGACCTACCGCTACCGCAACCAGGAGTACTACCGCGCCTTCGGCCCGACCGACTACTACTGCCACACCCTGACGCCGAACACCCAGCTGGCCGACTGCGGGACCGCCCAGGACAGCGCGGCGCCGAACAACTTCTCGCGGACCCACGTCGCGGCCCGCAGCTACCACCCCGGCGGAGTGAACTGCGGCATGGCCGACGGCTCGGTCCGCTGGATCAAGAACTCGATCAGCCCGGTCACCTGGGCCGCGCTCGGCACCCGCTCAGGCAACGAGATCGTCAGCGCCGACTCCTACTGACCCGGCCGGGCGACCGGGCCGGCAGCGCAACGCGGGCGGGGGCCGTCGCGGCCCCCGCCCTCTCTCCCGAGGGATATCCATGCGGAAGCCGTTCATCACGATATGTCTCCTCTCGCTGGCCGCGGCCGGCTGCGGCGGGTCGTCGGGCGGCCCGATGACGAAGGACCAGGGCGAGGACCAGGCCCTGACCCAGATCGGCGAGCTCTGCCGGCATTATCAATTCATGAAGAAGAAGGGGCCCGACAAGCTCACCGACCTGGCCCCGGTGAAGACGCAGGCCGCAAGCGGCTACGAGGCGCTGGCCAATGGCAAGGCCGTCCTGCTCTACGGCGCCACGCTGCCGAGCATCTCCGAGGACGCCGGCGAGGGCCCCGGCGACGAGGTGCTCGCCTACATGGCCGAGGTGCCCCAGTCGGGCGGCAAGGTCCTGATGCTCAACCGCACGGTCAAGACCATGTCCGCCGACGACTTCAAGGCGGCCAAGAAGGCCGGCAAGGAAGTGCCGCTGCCGCCCCCGCCGGGAAAGAAGAAGTGAGCCGGCCCGCCCTCGGCGACGCGACTCGCCCGGGCGATCGGCTACGATCGGCCAGATGAGCGGCACCCGCTTCTGCGTCTCCGCGCCCAGCGTCAACGCCGTCCGCCGCGCCCTCGGGCGGGCACCCGGCGGCGTCGAGGTCGTCGGCCGGTTCGACCGGGCGACGATCGAGTGCCGGCACACGATGGACGGGCACAGCCTCGCCAGGCACTGGCCCGTCATCGTCTCGCGGCTGGCGAAGGCCGGGCTCCGCGTCGTCGAGAAGCCCGGCGCGGCCTCAGCCGAAGATCCCGGTGATCGGCGACCCGGCGGCGATCGGCAGCGGCCGGCCGAGGGTGTCGATCGACCTCGGTGGCGGGGTCGATCCCCAGGGCCCAGAACATCGTCGCGGCGACGTCGTCGGGCGCGACGGGGTCGGTCGCGGGATAGGCGCCGATCCGGTCGCTGACGCCGTAGATCGCGCCCGCCGCGTGATGCCGCCGCCGGCCATCAGGACGGTGTAGCACTTCGGCCAGTGGTCGCGGCCGTCGGCGCCGAACTGCGTTGGTGCTCAGGCCGATCTTGGGCGAGCGGCCGAACTCGCCCATCCAGACGACCAGCGTCTCGTCGAGCAGGCCCGCGCGACTCGAGGTCCTCGATCAGGGTCGGCACGGCCTGGTCGGTGATCGGCAGGAGCCGGTCCTTGAGGTCGCTGAAGTTGTTCGCCGTGCGTGTCCCAGCCGCCCGAGCCGTCGCCCATGCCGATCGTCTCGGAGAAGTAGACGGTGACGAACCGCGACGCCCGCCTCGACCAGCCGGCGGGCCAGCAGGCAGCTCTGGCCGTAGGTGCGTCCGGCCGTAGGCGTCGCGGAGCTGCGTCCGGCTCCTTCGAGAGGTCGAACGCCGTCTTGACCTTGGGCGAGGCGAGCATCGTCAGGGCGCGGTCGTAGAACGTGTCGATCCCCCGCGCGGTCGCCGACCAGCCGAGCGAGGTCGCCCTGCTCGTCGATCATCCGCGAGCAGGCCGCGGCGGTCGTCGAGCCGGTCGAGCGGCATCGAGGCCGGGCAGGCTCAGCTCGGGCAGGCGGAAGTCGGGCCGCGTTCGGGTCCTGGCCGATGAAGAACGGGTCGTACGCCTTGCCGAGGAAGCTCGCCGTCTGGCCCGGGCGTGACGCTGCCGTCGCGGATCACGTACGGGTACGACGACGAACTCGGGATCGCCGGGTCCTCGACCGGCCGGAACTTGGCCGACCATGCTGCCGTAGGCCGGGTAGAGCTCCTGCGTGTCGCGGAGCCGCTGGTCGTCGATCGGCGGCGCGTGGCCGGTCAGGCTGTAGTAGCCCGCCGAGTTGTGGTTCTTCATCCGGTGGTTCACCGAGCGGATCTGGGCGAACTTGCCGAGCACCTTCGCGAACCTCGGCAGGTGCTCGGTGAGCGTCAGGCCCGGCTCGGCCGACTGCGATCGGCTTGAACTCGCCGCGGATGCCGTCGGGCGCGTCGGGCTTCATGTCGAACGTGTCGAGGTGCGACGGCCCGCCGAACTGGTGGAGGAAGATGACGTGCTTCGCCCTCGCTGGCAGGTCGCGACCGCTCCGGCGGCCCGCAGCAGGGTCGGCAGGTTCAGGCCCGCGAAGCCCGGCCGTGCCGACCTTCAAGCAGGCTCCGCCGCGACAGGCGGCACGTCGTCCGGAAGTCGGAGCACCCGTGATTCATGAGCCGGTCCTTTCCGCGTCAAGTCCGCTGCGCGACGTCCGGTCGGTCCGTTCGCTGAGCTGCCTTCCGAACGCGACCCTCATCGTCAATGCCGCAGCAGGAATTCCTTGCTGTTGAGCAACGCCCAGGCCACGTCTTCCCACGCCTTGCGCCGGTCCCTCGCCTTGCGCGACGTGCGCCGAGGATCGCCGCCGTCTCCGCGCCGTCGGCCTCGCGGCTGAGGGCGGCCAGCGTCAGCTCCTCGACGATCGCGCTCGTCGCTCGACCCCGTCGCCGAGCAGCCGGCCGATCCGGTTGTCGTCGGCCTCGAGCTTCGTCGCGGACCGCGTCGCCGTTGATGAGCTGGAAGGCCTGGGCCAGCGTCGTCGACTCCGACCGCTCGCACTCGCAGGTCAGCAGCCGGTCGGGCTTGCCGAAGATCTTGAGGAACGCGCCGCCCGTCCTGACGCCGGGCAGCTGCGACGGCGCGCATCGAGTCGGGCAGGCGCGGCGAACGCGTTCGGGCCTGCCGAGCGCCTGGCCGATCGCGTCGAGCAGCACCTCGGCCGGCAGGAGCCGGACCGCGGCGCGCGCGAAGTTGGCCTCGTCGTCGGCGTTCGTGTCGTTCGGCCTCGGAGCCGAGCTGGTAGGTCCGCGACTTCATGATCAGCGCGACCAGCGGCCGGAGCCGCATCCCGCTCGGCGACGAGCGCGGCCGGTCAGCGCATCGAGCAGCGCGGGGTTCGAGGGCGGGTTCGAGTCGCGGAAGTCGTCGACCGGATCGACGACGCCCCGGCCCATCAGGTGGAACCAGACGCGGTTGGCCAGGTTCCGGGCGAACTGGGGGTTGTCGCGGGTCAGCCAGTCGGCCAGGTCGTCGAGGGCGTTCGGGTCGTCGCCGAGCGTCGGGCTTGGGGCCGCGCGGGCGGCTTCGGGTCCATCATCTGGCCCGTGCGGGGCTGGACCATCTCGGGCTGCCCGGCGAGGTAGAACGATCTCGTCGCCGTTGATCTCGTGCTTGTCGAGCTTGTCGCGGCGGACGTTGTTGAGCCTCCTTGCGGCCGACGTTGCCGAAGTAGGCGGCCAGGCCGTAGTAGTCGTCCTGGGTCCAGACGTCGAACGGGTGGTTGTGGCAGCGGGCGCACTGGAGCCGGACGCCGAGGAAGACCTGGCCGACCGTCTCGGCGGCGGTCTGTCGGGTCGCGGTTGGTCCGGTAGAAGCTCGCGGGCGGATTCTGCCAGGTCGAGCCCTGGGCCGTGACGATCCGGCGGGCGAACTCGTCGAGCGGGACGTCGGCGGCGAACTGGTCGCGGAGCCAGCGCTGGAAGATCCAGACGCCCTTCGTCGCCCATCGTCTTCTCTTCGTTGCGGAGCAGGTCGGCCCACTTCAGGGCCCAGAAGTCGGCGAACTCGGGGCGGGCGAGCAGGCGATCGACGAGCTTCGGTCCGCTTGTCGGGGTCGGCGTCGTCGAGGAAGGCCCGCGCCTCGTCGGGCGTCGGGCAGCAGGCCGATGGCGTCGAGGTAGGCGCGGCGGAGGAAGACGGCGTCGGTCGCGGGCTCGGACGGGTTGATCTTGAGCGCCTTGAGCTTGGCGAAGACGTGCGTGTCGATCGGGTTGTCGTCCGGCACGGTCGCGCCAGACGAAGTCGGGCCGGTCGGCCAGGAAGGCGAGCCGGCTGATCCGCCCGGCCCGTCGAGGTAGCGGACGGCGACGGTCGTCTCGCCGGGCGTCGTTGCGCCTCGACGCGGCCGTCGGCGCGTCACCGCGACCCTGGTCGGGTCGCTCGACGTCGTACGAGGCCTGCCGGGTGACGTCGCGGCGGGTGCCGTCGGCGAACTCGGCGGTGACGACGAGCTGCTGCGTCAGGCCGGGCGGCGGCGATCCGTATCGGCTCGGGGAAGACGCGCAGCCGCGACGAGCTTGCGGGGCGGTCGCCGCGGTCGTCGGCCGCGCCGGCGGCGATCCAGCCGAGCAGGGCGCGCGGCCTCGGGCGAGCCGGCGGCGAACCGCAGGCCGCCCTCGTGCGGGACGCGGCCGGTCGGCTTGAGCGACGATCAGGCTCGGCTCGGGATGGCCGCGGTCGATGCGCCGGCCGAGGGCGTCGCGGGTCAGGGCGAGCGAGGTCGAGCCGCGGGTCATCGCCCCGGAGGCTGAGCCGGAAGCCCGCCCTTGCCGTTGAGGTTGCCGTGGCAGGCCCCCATGTTGCAGCCCGGCCTTCGAGAGCACGGGCGCCGCGTCGAGCCGGAAGCTCGCGGGGCGGTCGTGGGCGGTGTCGCGGGCCGAGACGGAGGCCTCGGCGACCTGCCCAAAGGCCTCGACGACGACCTTTCCCGCGCCGTCCTTCCGCGATCGGACGACTCCCGTGGGCGAGACCTCGGCGACGTCGCCCTCGGCGCGATAGCGGGCCTCGCGGGTGACGTCGCGGAGCGAGCCGTCGGCATATCTTGCCGTGACGATGAGCTGGCGCCGGGCGTCGCCGGCCAGCTCGATCGACGCCGGCTCCACCTCGATCCGCGCGGGACGGTCGGCCCCGCGGGACGGGCCGGCGAGCCCGATCACCATCAGGGCGGCGCACCGGACCACCGCTCGGCTCGGGGAGGGGACAGGCATCGGCGACCCTTGGGCGAGGAGGCGGGGCGGTTCGAGGCCGGGGCCTCGGGAGGGTTCACACCACATTAGATCGGCCCCTGGGCGGGGGGTCAAGCAGGGAACTCGGCCGGTCTGCCTCCGGGGCATCGGCCTCGATTGGGGACCGCCGGCGCGCACCCCGGGCGCGGCCCCCTCGGGGCAGGTGCTTTAATGATCCACGAATCCTGATCTCAGGACGCCGAGCGGCCCCCGCCGGGCCGCCTCGGCGACCGCGACCGCCTCCGCCGGCCCCGCCGGACCCCTCCCGGACGCCCCGCGAAGCCCACAGGCTCGGGTTCGCTCGGCGCCGCGGGCGAGGCCGACCCTGACCCGGCTTCGGGCTCGGCATCTTTCTCTTTAATCTCTTCGGCATCAACGACTTCCGTCGCAACAGCGGCCGCCGGCCCCCCCGCCATCCCCGCCTTCCGCAGGGCCGCCAGGTCCCGGATCGTGGCCCGGAGCTGACGCTCGATGCCCATCTCATACCGATGCATGAGCATCAGCTCGTGCGTGACGCCCGAGAACTTCGCGTCGGCGGGGGCCTCGGCGCCGGCGGCCGGGGCGACCAGCGTCGCGCGGAGCTCGCGCAGCTCCCGGATCTGCCGCGAGATCCCCCGCCGCAGCGCCGCCACCATCGCCGAGGCCCCGGGCTCGGCCAGGCGGCCGGCCTCGCCCTCGTCCTCGATCCGCAGCTCGTTGGCCGCGGCCAGCCGGGCCGAGTCCTCGGCCAGCGGCCCGGCCGCGGCCGCGTCGACCTCGGGGTCGCGGCCGAGCAGCCTGGTCGCGCGGCGGTTGAGGGCGTCGTCCCACGCCTCGGCCCCGTCGTCCAGCGCGTCCTCGAGCTTGCGCCACTCGCTGAGCAGCCGGTCGATGCCCTCGGGGAACGACCGGAGCTCCTGGACCGCCCCGGCCGGGTCGTCGTAGAGGTCCTCGTCGGCGCGGTTGACCCGCGCGCGGACCTCGTCGGCGTCGTGGTCGTCGCGGCGCGCCTCGGCGGCCTTCTCGGCGGCGAGCTCGAGGAGGAGGCCGGCCTCGGCGCGGACGCACCGCCTGAGCCTCCACGAGGCGACGGCGGCCCGCTCGACGAGGACGGCGGCCGTGTGGCCGGCGGGCTGCCAGTCGCCGCCCCAGCCCTTCAATTCGGCGTTGAACTCGGCGGCGCTCTCGCCCGGCAGGACGGCGTGGCCCGACCGCAGGCCGTGCGTCAGGCCGTTGAACTTGGATGTGTTCTTGCCGTCGGGCGTGATCGGGCCCTTCGACTTCCTGCCGTTGTTCCGGCTGGCCTGACGCTGTGCTTCGGAACGCATGGTTGTTGCCCCCGTGGTGATCCCCTGACCTCGCCGCGCGCGACGTTGCGCGCGGACTGAATACAGGTAGGATCGTAAGTGAGGGGGCCGGCGTTCTCGGAATCCGCCGCAGGTGCTCCGTCGAGGTGCGCGTCTCGAGCCGTCGGGGTGGCCGGGTTCGCTGGCGAACCACGGTCCGGAGGCCGTGGAAGACCTGGGTTCGCAAGCGAACCCCCGCCACCCGGCCGATCTAGCGATTCGAGGCGACGATGTCGAAGTGGAGCATGCCCCCGGGCAAGGTGCCGTCGGCGGCGAGTTGCCGGTCCCTGCTTCGCCAGTAGTCCATCAGTTTTTCGGGGTCGTCGAACTCCGCCGAGTCGCCCCACTGGGTCAGGACTTCCGCTCGCCTGTAGAGGGCAAAGAGCTGGAGGAGATAGGCCATGGGGTCGTATCCCATCGTCTCGGCGAGGCAACGGGGGGCGAACTCGGTGAAGAGGATTGGGTCGTGCTTGCGGATCAGCCCGGCGCAGCCGCGGAGGGCGTTCGGCTCGTGCCCCTCGATGTCGATCTTGATGACGTCGATCGCCGGCAGATGGGCCAGCTCCTCGTCGGGGACGACCGACTGGGCGTAGACGCTGTTGGTGTCGGCCCCGCGCGCCTCCATGACGACCGTGTTCGACGTCCCGCCCGCGAGCGAGAAGACCGTCCGCGCGTCGGAGACGGCGTAGGGCATGACCTTGATGTTCGCGAATTGATTCAGCACGATCCCGGCGTAGAGCCGCTGGAGGTTGTTCGGGTTGGGCTCGAATGCGACGACCCGGCCGGCCGGGCCGACGAGCTTCGCGGCCAGGAAGCTGATGCAGCCGACGTTGGCGCCGATGTCGACGAACGTCTGGCCCTCGCGGAGCCGACCGGCGATCGCCCGGCGCACATGCGGCTCATAGTCGCGGTTGTAGATGATGCCCGGGGCGAAGTCGGTGTCCTTCGAGTCGACGCAGACGGAATAGCCGCCGGCCAGCTCGACGACCGTGATGTCGGGACTGGTCAACTGCCGGAATTCGTCGCACTCCAGAAAGATCGAGGAGAGCCGCCTCAGCGTGATCCCCGCCTCGACTTGCCCCTCCCAATGGCTGTACGCTCCCTCCTCGGGGAGTCGGCCGAGAAAGAGTTGATACGCGGCTCGCACGTCATCCATCGTGACATAGCCACCCTCCCGTTCGGCGGCCGTGACCTTGGGCTTGGCCAGCCGCTTGAACTCGTCCGACTCCAGGAAGATCGAGGCCAGCCGCTCCAGCGACAGCCCGCGCTCGACCTGGGCCTCGAAATACCGGTGCCCCTCCGGCTCGATCGGGCGGCGGAGGAAGAGACGGTAGCCCGCGAGCACGTCGTCCATCGTGGCCTGATGGCTGAACTCTGGGACCTGGCTTGTCATGCGATCCCCCCGTGGGCGTCCTCATCCGACCGAGGCTCAGCGGACGGGTCTGCCGGCACCGAATACTCGGGTTGGCACGAATGGCTCGAATATGAGTATCGGGGGGGGGGGGGGGTAACTTGAGTAAGACTGGCGTTACGTGATCGCTGGCCCCGTGGAATCCCCGCAAGACCCGCCGCGCCCGCGGCAACTATCCTGGTGCCATGACCGCCCTCGATGCCGCGAGCCGGGGTGAGCCCGGGCCGTTCGAGCTGGACTGGGGGGCCGCGCTCGACCAGCACGGGCGGTGGCTCCGCACCGTCGTGGCGGCGCGGCTGGGCGAGAGACAGGCGGTGGACGAAGTCATGCAGGAGATCTCCCTCGCCGTCGTGACCCAGCGGTCCACGCTGGCCGACCCCGCGAAGGTCGGGGCGTGGCTCTACCGGATCGCGGTGCGCAAGGTCCTGCTCTACCGGCGGCAGCGAGGGCGGCAGGCGAAGCTGCTCGGGCGGTACGCCGAGCGGGTTTCGCCCTCGGAGAACGGCAAGGAGGCCCCCTGCCCGCTCGGCTGGCTGCTGAGCGAGGAGCGCGGCGAGCTCGTGCGGGCCGCCGTGGCGCGGATGCCCCGGCGCGAGGCGGAATTGCTCCTGCTGAAGTATTCCGAGGACTGGTCCTATCGCGAGCTGGCCGAGCACCTGGGCCAGTCGGAGTCGGCGATCGTCTCGCGGCTCCATCGCGCCCGCCGCCGGCTCCGCGAGGCGCTGGCGCGGCACATCGACGAATCGAAGATCGAGCCATGAACCCTCACTTCGACCCGACCGAGATCGACCGGCTCGTCGACGGCGAGCTCGACCCCGAGGCCCGCCGCGACCTCTTGAAGCGGCTGGATGGCTCGCCCGACGGCTGGCGGCGGTGTGCGCTGGCGTTTCTTGAGGGGCAGGAATTCCGCCTGGCGGCGCGAGGCTGGCTGGCGCAGCGGAAACGGGGTCCAGTCGGCCTGGGTGCCTGGGGTCGAGCGGAGCGAGCCCCCAGCGGCGAAGGCCACGGTCTGGGGGCTCGCTCCGCTCGACCCCAGGCACCCGGGGCCACCCGGATCGGGAGCCCGGGGCGGCTGGCGATGGCGGCCTCGCTGGTGGTGCTCGCCTTCCTCGCCGGGTTCGCGGCGCGGGGTCGACCGACCGCCCCGATCGATCGCGCCGGCAACGTGCGGCGGCTGCTCGCCGACTCGCCGCCCCGCGAGATGCCAGGGCCGGCCGAGCCCGCGCAGGCGCCCCCGGTCGTCACCCCGCCGATCGACGCGGCGCCGCCGGCGATGCCCGAGTACGTCCAGGCGCAGTGGGCCCGGGCCGGATACGACGTGAAGCCCTCGCGGCGGGTCATCTCGGTCGAGGAGGGCGGCCGCAAGGCGACGTTCCCGGTCGACAGCTACCGCTTCGAGTTCGTCGGGCGGCCGACGTATTGATCTGAGCTAGCCTGTTCTTAGGAGGAGACGACGCGATGCGAACCGTCCGGTGCACGATCTCGACGGCGATGGTCCTCGCGACGGCGGCCCTCGCCGCCGCCCAGGAGACGCAGAAGGCCCCGGTCCCGCAGGGCGGGACGCAGGGCTTCGTCTACGAGGTGAGTCAGGAGGCCGAGAAGCCCGGGCCGACCCCGGCCCGGCCGACCCGTGTCAGGTTGGTGGACTCGGCGAACCAGCATCTGGCCGAGGCCCACACCGTTTATCAGGCCCAGGTCCACGTCGACGACGCCGCGGTCCTCTCGGAGCTCGTGAAGTTCCGCGCCGCCGGCTCGGACGACCCGCACCGCGAGGCCATCCTCCGGCTCAAGTCGGTGGCGACCGAGTCGTGCAAGCAATGCCACGCGGGCGGCGTGTCGGTGAAGAAGGACGAGGCGCTCGGCCTGACGCTGGTGCCGGCCGACGAGACGCTCCGGTCCCAACTGAAACTGAAGAAGACGGGGCTGGTCGTCACCGAGGTGGCCAAGGGGTCGGCGGGGGAGGCGGGCGGGATCAAGGAGAAGGACATCGTCGTCGCCCTGGCCGGCAAGCCGCTGGGGGACGTCGAGTCGTTCAAGGCGGCCCTCGGCGACTGGGCCAAGCCGGCGGCCCCCCTCCCCGGGTCGGTGGCGCGGCCGACGACGAGGCCGATCGTGCTGAAGGTCATCCGCGAGGGCGAGCCGAAGGAGCTGCACGTCGGCCCGCCGACCCCGCCGATCCTGGTCGTCGGCCGGATCGCCCACGCGCCCGAGCCGACCGGGGCGCCGAGCTACTGGATCGGCGTGAGCATCGACCAGGTCGACGACACGCTCCGCTCGCACCTGAAGCTGGGCGACGGCGTGGGGCTGGTCGTCACCGACGTCCTGAAGGGCGGTCCGGCCGAGAAGGCCGGGGTGAAGAAGAACGACGTCCTGTTCGCGATCAACGGCACGCCGCTGAAGTCGCCCGAGGACATGATCAAGGCCGTGCAGGCGTCGAAGGGCGAGCGAGAGCTCAGCCTCACGATCCGCCGCGAGGGCGAGCCCTACGTCTTTGCGGTCCGCCCCGAGAAGCGGGCCGACGCCCCCGTGACGACCCTGGCCGCCCAGCCCCGCGAAGTCCGCCTGACAGGCGACGCCGAGCCGACGAGGTGGGTCGCCCAGATCCTGCCGTTCATCGACGGGCAGGGGATGCAGACCTTCGCCTACGCGGTGCCGACGCAGTCGGGGCAGGCGTTGGCGCTGAGCACGCCGCACTCGATCCTGGGCCAGCAAGGCACCATCAACTACTCGCCGCAGGCGATCGGCTTCGTCGAGAGGCAGAAGGAAGCGGACGCCCAGCAGAAGAAGGCGGTGGAGGCCGAGCGGAAGGCGATCGAGACGATCGAGCGCGAACTCCACGCGCACATCCAGCGGATCAACGCCCGACTCCCCCAGGAGTCCGACTGGAAGGCGGTCGTCGAGTCGCTCAAGAAGACCGCGCCGCCCGCCGAGTCGCTGGCGAAGATCGACGCCCAGCTCAAGGCCCTGGAGGCCCAGGTGGGCGAGATCAAGCGGTCGATGGAGGACCTGAAGGGGGCGGTAAAGCGGGAGAAGTGAGCGGGCCGCCTCCGGTCCCCTCCCACGGGCGTTTGTCTCACCGGCGGCGTGCGTTTTCTTCCCCTCCGCCGCAAGGGGGGAGGGTGAAGATTCCAGGCCGCGGGAAGTTCAAGACGCCTGCGGCGCCGACTCGGCCGCGGCCAGCGCGGGCCCCTCGTAGGTCCGGCGCGAGGGCGTGGCGATGCCGCAGCCGACGCCCGGCGGCTCGTGGGCGTCGATCTGGTAGAGGTTCTCGCCCGCGGGCGTCGGATAGTGGCCCGTCACGCACGCCCGGCACAGGCGGTCGGACGATAGACCGACCGCCCGGGCGATCGACGCGACGGGCAGATAGCGGAGGCTGTCGGCCCCGAGCTCGCGGGCCATCGCCTGCTGGGCCTCGGCCGAGACGGCGCCGTCGGGGCCGTCGATGTAGGGCGGGGCGAACAGCTCATCCCGCGTCGACATGTCGATCCCGTAGAAGCACGGCGCGATGATCGGCGGGCAGGCCACGCGGAGGTGGATCTCCCTCGCCCCGCCCCGGTCGCGGATCTCGTGGACCAGGGCCCGCATCGTCGTCGAGCGGACGATGCTGTCCTCGACGAGCAGCACGCGCTTGCCCTTCAGGACCTCGGGCAGCGGCGTGTACTTCAGCCGCGCCTTGGCCGCCCGGTCGGCGGTGCCCTCGATGAAGGTCCGGCCGACGTAGCGGTTGCGCATCAGGCCCTCGACCGAGGGGATGCCCAGCGCGAACGCCATGGCGTCGGCCGCCCCCTTGGCCGTGTCGGGCACGGGGACGACGATCGTGCTCGGAGTCGAGCGGCACGTCCTCCAGGCTCGCCAGCTCGCGACCGAGCGCGGCCCGGCTCAGGTAGACCGAGCGATCGTCGAGCGTGCTGGCGACGTTGGCGAAGTAGATCCACTCGAAGAAGCAGTGGGCCGGCTTGACCGTCGGGCGCGAACCGCTCGATCTGGACGCCATCCTTGTTGACGATGGCGAGCGTCCCCGGGTCGAGCGAGCGGACGCCCTGGAAGCCGAGGTTGGCCAGCGGCACGCTCTCGCTCGCCGCGGCGAAGAGCGGGCCGTCCTCGGCGATGCAGAGCGGGCGGATGCCCAGCGGATCGCGGGCGACGACGAGGTCGCCGGTCGCGGTCAGCAGGACGATGTTGTAGGCCCCGTCGAACTTCTCGGCCAGGCGGCTGAAGACCCCGCGCCAGTCGACCTTCGTGCCCTCGCCCTGGAGCTCGTAGCTCAGCGAGTGCATGATGATCTCGGTGTCGGTGTCGCGCTTGAGGTGATAGTCGCCCTTCTCGAGCAATTCCCTCTTCAGGTCGCCGTAATTGGCGAGCTGGCCGTTGAAGGCGAAGGCGAACCACTTGGCCTTCCGCCCGTGCTCGCGCTCGAACGGCTGGGCGTAGCTCTTGTCGTCGCCGCCGCAGGTGGCGTAGCGCACGTGGCCGATGGCGGCCGGCCCGACGTGGTCGCGCATGATCGCCTCGAACTTCGCCTTGTGGTTGAGGCGAAAGCCCTCGGCGACGGTGCCGACCTGCTTTCTGCGTCCGCAGCAGGGCGTCGCGGGTCGGGTGGTAGCTCGTCATGCCCGAGGCGAGCTGGCCGCGGTTCTGCATGTCGAGGAGCATCCGCGGCATGAGCCGCGAGACGCTCAGGGGGTCGCCCGGGATCGGCGTGAGGCGGGACGGGAGACGATCGTCGGCGTGGTGGTGGTAGACGGCCGCCACGCCGCATTCGTGCTTCAGTTCATCGCCCATGAGGAGAGTCGACCCTGGTGGCCCAGCCCCGCCGTCAGGAGCCGGCAGGGCGTCGTTGGTCGGAGGTGCGACGCGGACGGACTCTGACTTCGGCTAGGCTCATCGGGAGACTTCATTATAATGACGGGGGGGCGTTCGGGCAATCTTCACGAAACAAAGCAGCCGCGGGGACCGGTGGCGCCGGGACCGTCCGGGCGGCACCCGGGCTTCTCCGCTCGCGAACCCGAGCGCGTCGAGTTGTCTCGGGCAAGCGGGACCGTTTGTCATCGCTTTCCGCCGCACGCAGGGCCTCACGCGAATGTCCCGCGACCTCGTCCGCGACGACGTCGTCCTCTCCGCCCAGACCTGGGTCGTGAAGGTCGGCACCAGCGTCCTCGCCGGCGCCGACGGACGGCTCGATCCCGAGCGGATCGGCCACCTCGCCGAGCAGATCAGCCAGGTGAACGCGTCCGGGCGCCGGGTGGCCCTGGTGAGCTCCGGAGCGGTCGGCGCGGGGATCGGGCAGCTCGGGCTTGGGAAGAAGGCCGGAGAATCTGCGGCAGTTGCAGGCCGCGGCGGCGGTCGGTCAGGCGTATCTGATCCGAGCGTACGACGAGGGGTTCAAGCAGGCACGGCCGCCACGCCGCACAGCTGCTGCTCACGCACGAGGACTTCGACAGCCGCGCGCGCTACCTCAACATGCGGAACACGCTGACGGCCCTCTTCGAATACGACGCCGTCCCGGTCATCAACGAGAACGACACGATCAGCGTCGACGAGATCAAGTTCGGCGATAACGACCGGCTCGCGGCGATGGTCGCGAACCTGCTCCAGGCTCCGCTGCTGGTCATCCTCAGCGTCGTCGACGGACTCTATCGATCCGACCCCGGTCGGTCCGGCGAGGGCGACGTCATCCCGATCGTGGCGAGTCTCGACGACGAGATCCTCGGCCTCGCGGGCGACAGCAAGAGTGCCCTCGGCACCGGCGGGATGCGGAGCAAGCTCGAGGCGGCCAGCCTCGTCACGAAGGCCGGCGGGTCGGTGATCATCGCGTCGGGGAAGAAAGCGGAGCCGCTGACGCGGATCCTCGACGGGCAGGCGGTGGGGACGCTCTTCCTGGCTCGCGGCGCGGCGCACGGTGCCCGCAAGCGCTGGATCGGGCTGACGGCCCGGCCGAGGGGCCATTACGTGGTCGACTCGGGGCGCGGAAGGCCCTGGAGACCGGGTCGAGGAGCCTGCTGGCGATCGGGGTGGTCGAGGTCGTGGGCGACTTCGGGAAGGGGGACGTCGTCGGCATCCGCGACGCCGAGGGCCGCGAGTTCGCCCGCGGACTGACCAACTACGCCACGCCCGAGGCGACGCTCATCCGCGGCCTCCGCACCGACCAGGCCCGCCAGGCCCTGGGGGCGACGCCCTATGACGAGGTCGTGCACAAGGACAATCTGGTGCTCACGCTCTGATCGAAGACGATCAACCGCCCATGACGCCGATGTACGCCGATAAATACAATTGAATTAACCAGAAAAATCATCCAACTTTCATTTCTCGAGTTTATCGGCGTCATCGGCGGTCGATCCGCCCCGATTCCGGCCCCTCGCTCACGGCATCGGCACGTCCCGGAATTCGAACGGGATGTCGGCGTTCGCGCGGACGGTGCCGTGGTAGCGGAGGGTGGCGGGGGGGCCCTTGCCGCCGCCGTTGGTGGTGAGGCTGTACCAGACGTCGTCGCCGTTGGGCCGCGACTCGGTGACGAACCAGGTCATCTCGCGGCCCGAGGCGTCGAGGACCTCGAGCTGGAGCGTCCCGAGGTCGGCCCGGGGCAGCCAGGTGTCGAGGCCCGCCGGGGCCTCGGGCGCGGCCACGGTTCGCGAGGGCCTCGCGTTGATGGAGAGCTCGAGGACGTACGGCGTCGCCGGGCCGGCGTTGGGGTTCATCGGCTTGAGGTCGCGGACCACCAGGGTCGCGTCGTCGTTGCGGAAGGTCTTGCCCGCCGCCGCGTCGAGCGGGACGACCAGCGCCTCGGCCCGGCGGGTGGCAACCGCCGCGGGGATGACGCCCCGCAGCAGGCGGATGACCCGGCCGGGCTGCTCGGGTCGCCTCAGGGCGACCTGGAACTGGAGCGTCCCGGGGCCGTTCGAGGTGTAGTGGGCGATCATCAAGCCGCTGGCCGGCAGCGGGCCCGCCGGCGGCAGCAGCGACTGGCCAAGGTCGTCGACGGCCGCCGTCAGCCTGAGCGGGCCGGACTGCTGGAGGGACAGCCTCGGCTCGGCCGCCGCCTGGAGGCGGATCGTGAACTGCTCGGCGATCGTCCGGCCGTCGGCACCCGTCGTCACGCTCGGCGGCGGTGTCGCCATGCCCATGCCCGGCAGCATCGGGCCCTGCACGCCCGCGCGGCCGACGAACGAGAGGTCGCGCTGATAGTGCAGGCTCATCAGGTTCACCCGGAACGGCCCGTGGTCCGACATAAGCCCGGGCGGCCGGGCGGCGTTCGGCGAGAGCGTCAGCACCGGGTGGTTGCCGTTGGTCACCGTGCGGCCCGAGAGGTCGAAGCCGACGTCGGCCGCTTCGGCCAGCCGGTCGACGGCCGACCAGAACGGCAACGGGCGGTCGGAACGGAGCGTCACTCGCCTCGCCGCCGCGGGCCCCGGATTCACGGCCAGCGGGATGTCGCTCCGCCGGGCGATTGCGGCGACGACGTCGCCGAGCGGCCGGTCGTCGTAGTCGAGGACGACGGGCGTCGGCTCGAGCAGGAGCGAGCCCTCGATCTTGGCGATGAGGGCATTGACCCGCGTGCGGATCTCCAGGTCGCGATGCTCGCGCCTGGCCATCAGCGCGGGCAGCGCCAGCCGGCCGATCTTCTCGAGCTCGGCGGCGGCCGCCTCGCGATCGGCGTAGCGCGGTGCGCCGAGCCGGGCGATCAGGGCGTCGGCGCCGGGCACCTTCGATCCGCCCGGCCCCTGCCAACCGAGCAGGGCCAGCGCGACGAGTATCGATCCGCTCATCATCCGCCCCTCGCGTGGACCGTCGGGACCGCCGCCGCTCTTGGTGGACCATTATAGCCCGGCACGGCGGAGGTTTCAGGGGCTTCCCCGGCGGATTGGTCGCGGGGATGCGGATCGTCTGGTAGGGTGGCGGCGTTCGATGGCGTTGTGTATGGAAGCCCCGAAGACAACAACGGGCCCGGATACTCCGTGGGAGACCTTCGGCGTTCGACGCGGGTGCCTGGGGTCGTGCGGAGCGCGCCCCCGGTCCGGGGGCCCTCGACGCTGGGGCTCGCTCCGCTCGACCCCAGGCACCCTTGCCGACTGGACGAGGTATTCGACAGAGCGACGCCCGCACATGAGCCAGCCGATCCTCGCCGGCCGCATCGATGATGAAGCGTCGATCGCCACCCTGGCCAAGGTGATCCGGGCGTGGGAGCCGCGGCTTGACGTGGTCGCCGCGCGGGCGAATCCGATGATCTATGACCCCGACGGGGTCCTGTATGCCGCGGCCGCGGGCGGCGAGGCCGTGCTCGTGGCCCGGCACAAGACCCGCGCGTTCCGGCCGGGCGACGTCGCGGTCATCCCCCGAGCCGTCGCGATCGACGCCGAGCCGCCCGGGGCATCTTACGTCGCCGTCCGCTACGACGGCGACCCGCCGTTCCACTTCCGCGAGCGGTTCGTCCAGACCTGGGGCTACGAGCACCGGACCGGCCTCACGCTCGACGAGCCTGACGCTTACGACGACGTGCTCCCCGAGGACGACGCCCGGTTCCGCGTGCCGTTCCGCCGGGTCGTCGTCGGCGACCGCCCCGCGGCCGCGAGGACGGGGCTCGACCTCCATCTCTGGGTCGGGCTCGAGGGCCGGACGGTCGTCGCAACCGGCACGTGATTCCCCGGATTACGGGCTCGGGCCCGGTGATGTGGTGCTCGTGCGGCCCGGCACCGATTATTGGGTCCAGGGGCGGGGCGTCGCGGGCCGATTCCTCTTGAGGCTCGAGGCCGCGCACGAGGCGCTGGTCCTGGCGGCGCTGGCCGGCGCGGCCCGAGGGGTACGATCCCGAGTTCCGGCCGGGCGAATGAGCGGCCGTGTTGCGTGGCGGCATCGTGCGCCCGCGGAACCCGGAGGGTCGGGATTAGGGTCTGGCCGACGCGCTCGCGCGTGCTAGACTTAATGATGGCGCCGTGGCGCCGGAGTGCGGGCGAGGCGGTCCGCGTCCGATCGGCGGATTGAGGAGGAGGGGTCCCATGGTCAGTCCGACTCGGCGGCCCCGCGGGCCGCGTCCGCCCTGGCCGCCGTCACGGCGGTGGGAATCGCCTCGGCGTGGGCGGCCACGGCGTCGGCGCAGAACACGTTCAACCCGTACCTGCCGTATAACGGCGACCTCTACAACTACATCGTCCCGACCCAGCCGGTGAACCTTGCCCTGCCGGGCGCGGCCCGCGAGGCGGCGGCCTTCAATTCCGTGCCGCCCGGCGGAGGCCTGAGCCGGTACAACTCGTTCGACCGCTGGCTGGACAACTACGAGTCCGACATGGCACGGGGCCGGCGCACTGCGGGCGGCTCGTCCGTCGTCGACCGCAGCGACCCGGGCCGCTACATCCCCAACCGCGAGGCGGACCGCGGATTCTACGAGCGGGAGGGTCGCCGGGACGACCGGTTCTTCGAGGCCGAGTCGACCCGCGCACGGATCGCCCAGGAGCGCGACCGGTACTTCGCGGCGGCGTCGCGAGAGCGCGACCCGGCCCTGCGCGCGGCCTACCTGAAGGTCGTCGCGGCGCTGGCGAACCCGAAGACGGCCGAGGGCATGCTTCGCGAGATCGACGAGGCCGAGGCCGAGCGGCAGCGGCCGGCGGATCGCGGGGCCGCCGCGGAGCGGAAGGCGGCGGCGGATCGCGGGGCCGCGGCCGAGCGGAAGCCGGTGGCCGGCGCCACCAGCCCGCTCAACCGGAGCATCCTCCGCAACCCGGCGCTCGGCCCCGCCCCGGCGGGCCCCGCCCCGGCGGGCCCCGTCAGCCCCGGGCCCGCGTCCGGCGCCGCCACGCCGGCCTCGGCCGGGCCCGCGCCGGACGGGCCGGCGGTGCGCTCCGGCCCGGCGCCGGCCGCGCGCTCGCGGTCGAGCGCTCATCCCGCCGCGACCACCGGGGGCACCAGCGTCAAGCTGCCCGACATCTTGCCGCCGATGCCCACCGAGGAGCGCAAGCCGTCGGCGTCGTCGGGCGCCGCCGAAACTCCCGCGCCGATCCCGCTGCCCGAGACGGCGCCCCCGCCGCCGCGTTGAGCGCCCTGGTCACGATGAGCACGGTCGATCGCCGGTTCCGCGGCGGAAGCCACGCGTCACGCCCCGCAAGCTGTGCGTGGCGGACTCGACGGGCGCCTCTAAAGCGGCGCGACGCGCGGGTAACGGCCGGCGGGAGCCCGGCGGAAATCCTCCCGCCGGTGCCCCCTTGCAATCGCGGGGCGGTCGCGTAACATTCGTGACGTCCCGCGACTTACCCCCTCCCGGCCCGCGCCGGGATTTCTTTCGGGGTACTTTGTGAAACACTTCACAAAGCCCCCATCCTGACGTGCCGCACGGACCACAGCGATGGGCTCGGAATTCACGCCGATCTTCCTGTTCATCGTGATCGCCGCGATCACGGCGCTGAGCATGTTCGCGCTCAGCGCGATCCTCGGCCCGAAGCGGCGGACGCCGGTCAAGCAGATGCCCTACGAGTCGGGCATGGACCCGATCGGCGACGCGCGACAGCGGTTCGACGTCCGCTATTATCTCGTCGCGATCATGTTCCTGCTCTTCGACGTCGAGCTGCTCTTCCTCTACCCGTGGGCGGTCGCCCAGTGGAGCGCCAGGAGACGATCGTCGCGGTCGACAAGACGAGCACGCTCTCGGCGGTGGCCTTCGCCGTGCCGGGCATCCCGGCCGACTTCCGGTGGCTGGTCTTCGGCGAGATCGTGGTGTTCATCGCGGTCCTGGCGGCGGCGTTCGCGTACGCGTGGAAGAAGGGGGTCTTCGAATGGCGGTGACCGGATTGCCGAAAAAGTCGCTCGATCTGCCCGAGGGCACGATCCTGACGCGGCTCGACGCGGCGATCGACCGGCTCGCGTCGAAGGCCACGGCGGCGACGCCCGGCGACCCGATCATCAACGCCGCGCGGAAGTTCAGCCTCTGGCCCATGCCGTTCGCCACGGCCTGCTGCGGGATCGAGCTGATGGCCGTCGGCGCCAGCCGGTTCGACATCGCCCGCTTCGGCGCCGAGGTCATGCGGTTCAGCCCGCGGCAGTGCGACCTCTTGATCGTCGCCGGCCGCGTGGCGATGAAGATGATGCCCGTGCTCCAGCGGATCTGGCTCCAGATGCCCGAGCCGAAGTGGTGCATCAGCATGGGCGCCTGCGCCTCGACGGGCGGGATCTTCGACACCTACGCCGTGGTCCAGGGCGTCGATCGGTTCATCCCCGTCGACGTCTACATCCCCGGCTGCCCGCCGCGTCCCGAGCAGATCCTCCGGGCCCTGATGGACCTCCAGGCCAAGATCCAGAAGGGCGGCTCGCTCTCGGGCAAGGGCCTGCCCGAGCTGGGCGAGCGCGAGCAGATGATCGAGGAGAAGCGGGTCATCCCGCCCGGCTTCGGCCTCGCCGGCGAGCGCGGCGACGAGGACCGGTTCGGCTATCGACTTCCCGGCGGCCCGGCCTCGCTCGGCGCGCGACGAGACGAAGTGACCTGCCACCGACACGGAGGCACGACCCGCCGATGAGCACCGCGACCGCGACCGCCGACCGACCCCCACGCCGAGACGCTCCGGACCCTTGCCCGAACCTTCGGCGACGGCGTGTTCGCGACCGTCGCGGTTCGCGACAACCTGCGGCTCTTCGTGCCGGCCGGCCGCCTGATCGAGGTGCTGACGGCACTTCGAGGACGAGTGCGGGTTCAAGTTCCTCGCCGAGCTCGGCGGCGCCGACTACCTCGGCTATCCCGGCCGGACGCGGTCGCGGTTCGAGGTCCACTACGTCCTGCTCAACCTCGACACGAGCGAGCGGGTCGTCGTCAAGGTCGGCGTCGACGACCCGGACCCGACCCTGCCCTCGGCCGTCCCCCTCTGGCCCGGCGCGGACTGGATGGAGCGCGAGGTCTTCGACATGTACGGCATCAGGTTCGCCGGCCACCCCGACCTCCGCCGCATCCTGATGCCCGAGGAATTCACCGCCTACCCGCTCCGCAAGGACTACCCGCTCCGCGGCCGCGGCGAGCGGCACAACTTCCCGAGGATCACCCGGGACGAGTCGTGAGATCGGCCGGTCCCGTAGGGTCCGCCGTGCGGACGTCCTCGCGACGGCCATGATGCAGACGTCCGCACAGCGGACCCTACGAAGACCGCAATCGCCTCAGGACCAGGCCCATGCCGGCGAACCTGCTCGACGAACCCGAACATCGCCGAGGACGAGTCGTCCAAGAAGGACTACCACTGGACGCTCAACTTCGGGCCCCAGCACCCCGCCACGCACACGACGCTGCGGCTCGTGCTGGAGCTCGACGGCGAGCGGATCGTCAAGGCGACGCCGCACATCGGCTACCTGCACTCGGGGTTCGAGAAGCTCGGCGAGCACCTGAACTTCAACCAGTACGTCACGATCGTCGACCGCAAGAACTACATCAGCCCGCCGTACAACGAGATCGCCTGGCACAACGCGGTCGAGAAGCTGCTCGACATCGAGCTGACGAAGCGGTGCCAGTACATCCGCGTGATCATCGGCGAGCTGTCGCGGATCAGCGACCACCTGCTCTGCACCGGCGCCGCGGCGCTCGACCTCGGCGGCGTTCACGGCGTTCCTGTTCGCGTTCAATCAGCGCGAGCTGATCTACGACGTCTACGAAGAGATGTCGGGCTACCGCTTCCACCCGGGCTACACCCGCGTCGGCGGCGTGCTGTACGACTTCAACGACAAGGTGATCGCCCGAGTCCGCAAGGTGCTGGCGAGCCTGCCCAAGGCCATCGCCGACATGGAGAAGCTGCTCTTCCGCAACCGGATCTTCCTCGACCGGACCCGCGGGATCGGCGTCCTGACGAAGCGAGGACGCGATCGCGCTGTCCGTCACCGGCCCGCTCGCCCGGGCCAGCGGCGTGACCTACGACCTCCGCAAGGACGAGCCGTATCTCGCCTACCCGGACTTCGACTTCGACGTCCCCTACGCGACCGAGGGGGACTGCTACGCCCGGTTCCAGGTCCGGATGGAGGAGATCGTCCAGAGCATGGGGATCGTCGAAGCAGGCCCTCGAGAACCTGCCCGAGCGGCCCGGTGCAACGTGCCGATCGCCGAGAAGTTCCCGCTGCCCGACAAGGGGACGACCTACAACAGCATGGAGGGCCTGATCCAGCACTTCGAGCTGATCATGCCCAACCGCGGCTATCGAGACGCCGGTCGACGAGATCTACGCGGCCGTCGAGGCGCCCAACGGCGAGCTCGGCTACTACCTCGTCACCGACGGCAGCCAGACCGCCTGGCGGACCCGCACCCGGCCGCCGTCGTTCATCCATTTCCAGGTGTTCCCGCACATCATCAAGGACCACCTGATCGCCGACATCGTGGCCGTGCTGGGCAGCCTGAACATCATCGCGGCCGAGCTGGATCGCTGAGGCGACCGACGATGGCGACTGCGACCGACACCACGGCCGATGCTCTCCGAGGCGATCCGCGAGAAGATCCGCGCCTACATCCCTCGCTACCCGAGCAAGCGGGCGGTCACGCTGCCGGCCCTGCACATCGTCCACGAGCACTTCCGCTGCGTCCCGTTCAAGGCGATGGCCGAGATCGCCGAGATCCTCGAGATCACGCCCGCGGAAGTCCACGACACGATGAGCTTCTACGGCTTCTTCCCCCAGGCCCCGATCGGCGACGTCCGAGGCTCTGGGTCTGCCGCTCGATCTCGTGCATGCTCCGCGGCGGCGACGAGATGCTCGAACACGCCTGCCAGCAGGCTGGGCGTCCACTCGGGCCAGACGACCGCGGACGGCAAGATCACCGTCGAGTTCGCCGAGTGCCTGGGCATCTGCGACTTCGCCCCCGCCGCCCTGGCCGACGACGGCCGGATCTTCGGGCCGCTGGACGAGGGCAAGGTCGACGCGATGATCGAGGAGTTGAGGAAGGGGCCGGTGGCCGAGATCCCCGAGGCGAAGGCCGGCGGCTGACGCCCTCCCTTGCACGCTTGACGCCCGCCCGACGGAGTGCTGACCGTGGCCGCATTCGAACCCGTCCTGAGCCGCAACTTCGACGTCCCCGACTGCGCACACGCTCAAGGTGTACGAGTCGCGGGGCGGCTACCAGGCGGCGCAGGAAGGCACTGACGACGATGGACCCCGACAAGGTGGTCCAGGTCGTCAAGGACTCGGAGCTGCGCGGCCGCGGCGGCGCGGGGTTCCCGTGCGGGATGAAGTGGAGCTTCCTTCCGAAGGATCGGAAGGAAACCTTCATGTGCATCAACGCCGACGAGTCGCGAGCCGGCGACGTTCAACAACCGCCTGCTCATCGAGAACGACCCGCACCAGCTCATCGAGGGGATCATCATCGGCTGCTTCGCGACCAAGGCGTCGACGGCCTACGTCTACCTTCGGTTCGAATACATCAACGCTTACCGGATCCTCGAGAAGGCCATCGCCGAGGCGAAGGCGGCGGGCTACCTGGGCAAGAACATCTACGGGTCGGGATTCGACCTCGAGATCTACGTCCATCGCGGCGCGGGGGCGTACATCTGCGGCGAGGAGACGGGGCTGATCGAGAGCCTCGAGGGCAAGCGCGGCTGGCCGCGGATCAAGCCGCCGTTCCCGGCGATCGAGGGGGCGTTCCGCAAGCCGACGGTCGTCAACAACGTCGAGACCCTCTGCTGCGTGCCGCTCATCATCGAGCGCGGCGCGGACTGGTTCAAGTCGATGGGCACGCCCAAGAGCTACGGGCCGAAGCTCTACTGCGTCTCGGGGCATGTGAACAAGCAGGTCTGCGTCGAGCTGCCGCTCGGCGTGACCGCGCGCGAGCTGATCGACGTCCACGCCGGCGGCGTCTGGAAGGGCCGGAAGGCCAAGACGGTCGTGCCGGGCGGGATCAGCATGGGCATCCTCTCCGGCAGCGAGCTCGACACGAAGCTCGACTTCGAGGACGTCCGCAAGCCCGGCTGCCTCGGCCTCGGCACGGCGGCCGTGACGGTGATGGACGACCAGACGAGCATGGTCGACTACCTGTACAACACGCGCCCGCTTCTTCGCCCACGAGAGCTGCGGCCAGTGCACCCCGTGCCGCGAGGGGACGCGCGCTGGATCTACAAGACGATGAAGCGGATCAAGGCCGGCGGCGGCCGGGTCGACGACCTCGACATCATGCTCCAGCTCGCCAACAACATGGGCATCATGCCCGGCACGACCATCTGCGGCCTGGCCGACGGCGCGGCATGGCCGATCAAGAACGCAATGGCCAAGTTCCGGCGGCGAGCTCGAGGACTACATCACGACCCACCAGGACGGCGCGGGCCGCAAGGTCACGCCGCTCCAGGAGGCGATCTTCGAAGGCAAGTCGGCCGAGGCCGTCCATCCCGCCGCGGCAATACGCTGCAAGATCCTCAACTGATCCGAGACACGACGAGTCCCGACCGGCGAGTCCCACCGCATGGCGACGATCCTCATCAACGGCCAGGAGCACACCCTCCCCGAGGGCGAGAGGCTCAACGCGATCCAGGCCGCCAAGCGCGTCGGGGTCGAGATCCCCTACTACTGCTGGCACCCCGCGCTCTCGGTCGTCGCCAACTGCCGGATGTGCGAGATCGAGACCGGGACGAAGGACCCGAAGACCGGCGAGATCAAGATGATCCCCAAGCTCGTCCCCGGCTGCCAGACCCCGGCGCAGGGACGGGACGGTGCTCGTCACGAACAGCCCGAAGGTGCTCGAGCACCAGCGGATGATCATGGAATTCCTCCTGCTCAACCACCCGCTCGACTGCCCGGTCTGCGACCAGGCGGGCGAGTGCGGCCTGCAGGACTACTCCTACGAGCACGGCCAGGCGAACCACCGGTTCGTCGAGGAGCGGACGATCAACCCGCGGAAGGACGTGTCGGACCTGATCCAGCTCAATCAGGACCGGTGCATCATGTGCACCCGCTGCGTCCGGTTCACTCGCGAGATCACCCAGACGGGCGAGCTCGCAGGTCAGGTCGCGCGGCCACCACGCCGAGATCGATATCTTCCCCGGCGAGCCCGTCGACAACCCGCTCGCGGGTAACGTCGTCGACCTCTGCCCGGTCGGCGCTCTGCTCGACAAGGATTTCCTCCACAAGCAGCGCGTCTGGTTCCTCACCAAGCACGACTCGATCTGCACCCGCTGCTCGACCGGCTGCAACATTTCGGCCGAGGAGAACCGCGGGGCCCTCTGGCGGTTCAAGCCGCGGTTCAACCCGCACGTCAACGACTACTGGATCTGCGACGAGGGCCGCTACTCCTACAAGGCCGCCAACGACCCGGCCCTGCTCTCGGCCTTCTACCTCAAGTCGGCCGGCGGCGCCGCGGCGATCGACGTCGTCCTCAAGGATGTCGACCACAGGCTCAAGGAAATCGCCGGCCGCGGCGGCAAGACGCTCGGCGTGCTCTCGCCGTTCCTCACGGTCGAAGAGGCGTATCTGTTGGCGTCCTATATCAAGGGCCTGAACCCGGCCAACGTGCTCGCGATGGGCCCCGTGCCGACCGTCGGCGAGGACCAGACGTTCAAGCCCGACCAGACGAAGGGCCGCACGGGCGACACCAGCTTCGTCGTCCCGCGGGCGTTCACGATCCACGCCGAGAAGTGCCCGAACCGCCGGGGCGTGGCGGCCGTGCTCGAGCACTTCGAGGGCTCGGTCATCGACTTCGACGCCGCGCGGACGCGGGCCGAGGCGGGCGAGTTCGAGGCGCTCTACGTCGCCTCGGACGCCATCGACCCGTGGATCAGCGACGCTCAGTCGGAGGCTGTGCGGAAGGGCGTGAACTACCTGGTCGTCCAGGACACGAACGTCACGCAACTGGCCCAGCTCGCCGACGTCGTCATCGCCGGTGCAACGTTCGCCGAGAAGGCCGGATCTTACGTGAACGCCGACGGCCGGCTCCAGTATTCGGCCGCCGCGCTCCCGCCGCGCGACGGGTCGCTGCCCGACCTCGACGTCTTCGCGATCCTCCTCGGACGCGGCGCGGCGCCGATCCGATCGGGCGACGTCCTCGCCGAGCTTGCGGGCGTGCTGACGGCGTTCGACGTCGCCAGGTCGGGCCATCTCTCCGAGTTCGGCGCGTACATCGGCGAGACCGAGAAGAATCTCAAGGCGGCCGTCCCGTTCCAGGACGCGTGGACGCTCCACCGCGGGGCGCAGATCTACGCGGCGGCGACGCGGTGCATCGAAGACGGTCCGGAGTCTCTGATCGCGAACGACGGGGCCTCGGCGCATGCTGGCAACGATCGGCATCCTGTTCAAGATCTTGATCGTCGTGGGGATCACCCAGGGGGCGGTCGCCTACCTGATCCTCGTCGAGCGCAAGATCGCCGCCTGGGCGCAGGACCGGGTGGGCCCGAACCGGTGCGGGCCGTTCGGTCTGCTCCAGCCGCTGGCGGACGGGGCGAAGATGATCCTCAAGGAGGACGTCATCCCCCGGTACGTGAGCAAGCCGCTCTTCATCCTCGCGCCGATGATCGCGATCGCGATGGCGATGATCGGCTTCGCCGTCGTGCCGTTCGGTCCCGTCGGGCCGAGCGCGCCGCATCTCGGCGAGTACCGCGTCGACTTCCAGATCGCGCCCGGCGTCGACATCGGAATCCTCTACGTCTTCGCCGTCGGCAGCCTGGCGGTCTACGGCGTGATCCTGGCCGGGTGGGCGTCGAACAGCAAGTACTCGTTCATTGGCGGGCTCCGGTCGAGCGCGCAGCTCATCAGCTACGAGATCCCGCTGGGGATGTCGATCCTGGGCATGGTCCTGATCTGCGGCTCGCTCGACCTGAACGCGATCATCAACTGGCAGGACCGCCACGTCTGGGGGATCTTCGCCCAGCCCGTCGGATTCCTCCTGTTCATGGTCAGCGCTTTCGCCGAGACGAACCGGCTGCCGTTCGACCTGCCCGAGTCGGAGCAGGAGCTCGTCGGCGGGTTCCACACCGAGTACTCGGCGATGAAGTTCGGCATGTTCTTCCTCGGCGAATATCTGAACGTCATCACCGTCAGCTACCTGATCGTGGTCCTCTTCCTCGGCGGGTGGGACCTGCCGTTTCTCACCGATCAGGAGCAGACCGGCTGGATCTGGGCGCTCGTCAAGGTCGCTCGTGATGGTCGTGAAGGTCGCCGTCATGATCGTCATCATCATGTGGGTGCGCTGGACCTTGCCGCGGTTCCGCTACGACACGCTGATGGACCTGGCCTGGAAGAAGATGATCCCGCTGGCCTTGGCCAATTTCCTGATCACGGCTGCTCGTCATCCAGATTGTCCGGAGCTGGACTACTCGTGCGAGCCGACGACCCGAGCCTGGTGCGGATGCGCCCGCCGAGGCTGACGCTGATCGAGAGAACGTACCTGCCCCAGGTGGCCATGGGCCTGGCGGTGACGGGCCGGCACATCTCTCGGCCGCCTTCGGCACGGGGGCGATCACGGTCCAATATCCCGAGGAGCAGGAGATCCTGCCGAACCAGGACCTGCGGCTCCGGACCTCGCCCATCTATCGCGGCGTGCACCGGCTGAACAAGGACGAGGAGGGCCGGGTCAAGTGCGTGGCCTGCATGCTCTGCGCCACCGCCTGCCCGGCACACTGCATCGACATCGTCGGCGCCACGGCGCCCGAGACGTGGACGGATCGCGAGAAGTACTGCGAGAGCTTCGTCATCGACGAGCTGCGCTGCATCTACTGCGGGATGTGCGAGGAGGCCTGCCCGGTCGAGGCGATCGAATTGACGGGTCTCTATGACTTGACCGGTCTCTCGCGCGAACAGATGATCTTCGACAAGACCAAGCTGCTCTCGGTGTTCGACCTGACGAAGGACGCCGAGCCGATGAAGTACACGGCCCCGCCGTCGGGCCAGCCGGTGTCTACCGAGCTCGTGCCGGCCGTCGTCACCAACGCCTGACCCGCCCCGAATCAACCCAGCCCGGATGGACGCACCGTGTTCTCGGACGCCTTCGATACGCACGACGTGATCCACGCGATCGTCGTCATCGTCCTCGGCGCGTGCGGGACGTGGCTCCTGCTGCCGCACCGGCACGGGCGGCTCAAGCCGAGGTCGGCCCACGTTGTCGGCGCGGTGCTCGCGGCGATCGCGCTGGCGTTCCTCGCGAGCTTCTGGACGTCGCCGGGGGCCTCGCTCTCGGGCTTCTTCTTCTACGTCTTCGGGCTCACCAGCCTGGCCGCGGCGGTCATGACGATCACGAACAAGGACCCCGTCCACAGCGCCCTCTGGTTCGCCGCCGTCGTGCTCTCGACCTCGGGGCTGTTCCTGCTCGCCGGGGCGCAGTTCCTCGCGGCGGGGACGGTGATCGTCTATGCGGGCGCGATCATCGTCACGTTCCTGTTCGTGATCATGCTCGCGCAGAGCGAGGGACGCGCGACGTACGACCGCATGGCCCGCTCGCCGGGCCCGGCGACCTTGACGTGCTTCCTCCTCTTCTGGAGCCTGCTCTTCGCCCTGCTCGCCGTCCGCGGCGGGCCGGGCAGCGACCCAACGGGCGACCGCAAGCTGGTGCGGGGGGCGCGACAGCTCACGTACCGCCGGATCCAGCCGCAATATCCGGCCGCGGTCGTTCTCAAGAAGGCCCTGAGCGAGACGAGCCGGCTGCCCGAGTCGGAGTCGCACGACGCCTCGGGCAAACATGTCGCGGGCCTCGGCGGCGACGCTCTTCACCGACCACCTGGTGACGGTCGAGCTCGCCGGTGCCCTGCTCTTCGTCGCGCTGATCGGCGCCCTGATGATCGCCGCGCCCAAGCCTCCCGTCCGACCGATGCGGCCGACGCCGCCGCTCGATTGATAGGACCATAACGTCATGCCCGATCCGTTCACGTTCGATATCCTGATCAACTATCTGATCATCGGCGCCGTGCTGTTCTCGCTGGGGATGCTGGGCTTCCTGGCGCGGCGGAACCTGATCGTGATGTTCCTCTCGGCGGAGATGATGCTCCAGGGCACGGCGCTCTCGCTCGTGGGCTTCGGCCGCTACCACGGCAACTGGACCGGGCAGGTCTTCACGATCGTCATCCTCACGGTGGCGGCGTGCGAGGCGTCGATCGCGCTGGCGCTGATCCTGATCCTGTTCAACCGCAAGTCGTCGCTCGACGTGACGCTCTGGCAGGAGATCCGCGAGCCGGGCCAGCCCGCCACGATCGACCCGCCCGACGAGGCCGAGCCGCCCGCGCCGATCGCGGGGCCAGAGACTTACCCGCATCTGACGCCCGCGGGGGTCGAGCCGGAGCATCCGGTGACGGTGTGGACGGTGCAGCAAAGCTGAGACGGAGAGCAGAGAGCAGAGAGCAGAAAGCACAAGGCAGAGAGCAGAGAGCACAAGGCACAGGGCTGAGAGTGCGGAGTCATTGATCGTGATCGAGACGTTCGTCCATAACGCGTGGCTCGTGCCGGCGCTGCCGCTCCTGGGGGCGATCGTCGCCGCGGTGGGCGGGCGGTGGCTCAAGGCGCTCAGCCATATCCCCGTCGTCGCGGGGATCGCGCTCGCGTTCGTCGTGTCGCTGTTCCTGCTCGCGGGCGTCGGGGGCGAGGCGGAGCCGACGTTGATCCCCTGGGTCAACGCGCTGGGCCTGCGCGTGCCCATCCAGTTCCGGGTCGACGGGCTGACGACGATGATGCTGTCGATGGTCACGTTCGTCGCCACGGTCGTGGCCGTCTTCGCGTCGGGCTACATGGCGGGCGACCCGGGCTATCCGCGGTTCTTCGCGCTGGTGGGTCTGTTCGTCGCGTCGATGACGGGCCTCGTGCTCTCGAGCAACTACATCCTGACGTACGCCTTCTGGGAGGGCGTCGGCGTCTGCTCGTACCTGCTCGTCGGGTTCTGGCACTCGAAGCCCTCGGCGGCGGCGGCGGCGAAGAAGGCGTTCATGGTCAATCGCGTGGGCGACGTCGGGTTCGCGATCGGGCTGTTCTGGCTCTGGAGCGTCGTGCCCGGGCACGACCTGAGCTACCAGTCGGTGCTGTCCGAGGGCACGCTCGCGATCCTGCCGCACGCGACGAAGCTGGGCATCGCGCTCCTCTTCTTCTGGGCCGCGACGGCCAAGTCGGCCCAGGTGCCGCTCTACGTCTGGCTGCCCGACGCGATGGAAGGCCCGACGCCCGTCTCGGCGCCTCATCCACGCGGCGACGATGGTCACGGCGGGCGTCTACCTGATCGCCCGGTCGACCCCGCTGCTCGTCCAGGTGCCCGAGGCACAGGCCGTCGTCGCGGTCATCGGCGGGCTGACGGCCCTGCTGGCCGCGCTGATCGCGCTGACGCAGACCGACCTCAAGCGGGTGATGGCGTACTCGACCGTGAGCCAGCTCGGCTACATGTTCATGGGCCTGGGCGCCGGCGTGGGCAAGCTCGCGGGCTTCGCCGTGATCGCGGGTATGTTCCATCTGTTCACGCACGCGTTCTTCAAGGCGTTGCTCTTTCTGGCCTCGGGCAGCGTGATGCACGCGATGGGCGGCGTGATCGACATGCGACGGTTCGGCGGGCTTAGGCATCGGATGCCGATCACGTGCTGGACGTTCGCCGCCGGCGCCCTCGCGCTGTGCGGGATCGTGCCGACGGCCGGGTTCTGGTCGAAGGACGAGGTGATCGCGTCGCTGGGCCTGGCGTCGCACGCGTCGGAGGGCAACGGGGGGATCTACCCGACGCTCTACCTCCTCGTCTACTGGTCGGCCATCGTCACGGCCGCGCTCACGGCCTTCTACACGGGGCGGGCGTTCTTCCTGACGTTCTTCGGGCCCGAGAAGCTGCCCAGCCCCGACGACCCCGACGCCGACACGGACGAGGCACACGCGACGCACGTCACAAGCGACGCACACGGGCACGGCGACCACGACAGACACTTCGGCCGCGAGGCGCCGCCCGTCATGTGGATTCCGCTGGCGATCCTCGCCGTGTGTGCCCTCCTCGTCGGTCTTGTGTTCGGGCCGACGGGCCTGTTCGAGCATCACCTCGAGCACACGCCGGGGCTTGCGGCAGATGAGTCGGTCCATCACGGATTCGACTGGTTCACGGCGACCGTCAGCACGGTCGGAGCCCTCGGCGGGATCGGACTGGCCTACGTCTTCTACGCCAATCGCAGCCCCATCCCCGCGCGGCTCGCGCAGCACCTCCGGCCTCTCTATCTCGCGTCGCTGCACAAGTTCTGGATCGACGAGCTTTACGAGCGGATCATCATCCTGCCGACGCGGTTCCTGGCCGCCGCGGCCGAGTTCATCGACGTCGTGTTCGTGGAGAACCTCGTGCGGCTGGCCGCGTGGATGCCGCGGACCTTCGGGCGCGTACGCGCTGGCGCCGATCCAGAACGGGCTGATCCAGTTCTACGCGGCGAGCACGGCGCTGGGCGTCGCGGGCATCCTGTTCGTCTATCTGTTCCTGCTGGGCGGCCTCTGAGTCGGACCGGCCGCGCGAGAAGGACCACCGTCGATGGCGAGCTTGCTCTTGATCACCGTGTTCCTGCCCTTGGTGGGCAGCGCCGGCCTGTTGCTTGCGCCGACGCTCGACGTGCGGCGGGCGCGGGCGGTGGCGCTCGGGTTCGTGCTCGCGACGCTCGCGCTGAGCCTCGGGCTGCTCGCTGCGTTCGAGCCGAACCGGCTCGCGCCGCAGTTCGCGTACGGCTCGGCGGGCGGGGGCTACGGCGTCGAGTGGATGCGCGGGCTGGGCGTCCGCTTCGCGCTCGGGCTCGACGGCGCGAGCCTCTGGCTGTTCGTGCTCACGTCGGTGCTGATGATCACGGCGGTGTTCGCGTCGTGGGAGTCGGTCAAGGAGCGGGCATCGTCGCACTATGCCCTGATGCTGGCGCTGCAGACCGGGCTGCTCGGTCTCTTCGCGAGCCTGGACGTGGTGATGTTCTACATCTTCTTCGAGTTCACGCTGATCCCGCTCTTCTTCCTGATCGGGATCTACGGCGGCCCCGACCGGCGCCGGGCCTCGGTGACCTTCTTCCTGTACACGCTGGCCGGCAGCCTGCTGACGCTGGTGGGCGTCATCGCGCTGGTCGCCGTGCACGCGCAGCACGGGGGCAAGCTGACGTTCTCGATCCCCGAACTGACGGGCGGCCTGGCCGATCTCCGCGCACTGGCCGGCGTGGTACACGGCCGATAGCCTGATGAGCCCGCAGGTGTTCATCTTCTTGCTCCTGTTCGCCGGCTTTGCGATCAAGGTGCCGATCTTCCCGTTCCACACCTGGCTGCCGCTGGCGCACGTCGAGGCGCCGACGGCCGGGTCGATCCTGCTGGCCGGCGTCATGCTCAAGGTGGGCGGCTATGGGCTCTATCGCTTCAACCTGAACATGACGCCGCTCGGGACCGATTACCTCTGGCCGCTGCTGGCGGCGCTCTCGGTCGCGGGCATCATCTACGGCGCGCTCGCGGCGCTCGCCCAGACCGACGTCAAGAAGCTCGTCGCCTACAGCTCGGTGAGCCACATGGGCTTCATCGTGCTCGGCCTGTTCTCGCTGACGCCGACGGGCATCGACGGCGGGATGATCCAGATGATCAACCACGGCGTGACGACCGGCGCCCTGTTCGCCTGCGTGGGCGTGTTCTATGAGCGGTACCACACCCGCGAGACGGCCGAACTGGGCGGGCTCTGGAACTGGTCGCCGCCGTGGGCGTTCTTCATCATCCTGGCGTCGCTGGGGTCGGCGGCCGTGCCGTTCCTGAACGGGTTCGTCGGCGAGTTCCCGATCCTGATCGGCGCCTATTCCCGCTCGCCTGCCACGGGCGCCGTTGCGGCGATTGGCATGGTCCTCGGCGCGTACTACCTGCTCTGGATGCTCCAGCGCGTCGTATTCGGCCCGCTCCGCGAGCCCGTGCACGCCCACCACGCCATGCCGCCGCTGGCCGGAGGTAGCGACAACCAAGGCGGCCACGACACACACGGCCACGCCTCGGCGACCCGCCCCCTCGGCTGGCATGAGGTCGCGGGGCTGGCGCCGTTGATGGTGCTGATCGTGCTGATCGGCGTCTGGCCCGCGCCGTTCTTCAATCGGATGCGCCCGTCGGTCCGCGCGACCGTGGCGACGATCGGCGATGAGCGCGAGCTGGCGAAGAATCCGCCGAAGCGGATCGAGCCCGCGCCGACCGTCCCCGCGCCGGCCGCCACGAGCAAGGCCGCGATCGGCGCCCGCTCGGCGCGGCCGGCAAGTCCCAGACGAAGAAGGCCGCCGAGCCGGCCAAGAAGAAGACCGCCCCGGAAGGACGAGCGAAGTGACCAGCATGACCGCGTACGAATCGGCCGTCGCCACGCTCAAGCTGCTCTCGCCTGAGCTGGTTCTCGTGGCCCTGGCGACGGCGACGATGACGCTCGGCCCGTTCGTCCGCCTTCCGAGGCGGACGTGGGCCCTGGCCTCGGCGCTGGGCCTGGGCCTCGCGCTCATCGTCCTGCTCGCGGTCCGCGGGCAGGAGTACGACCCGTACCAGGGCGTGGCCGTCAACGACGCGCTGGCGTTCTATGCACGCCTGGTCTTCCTGCTGGCCGGGTTCCTGATCCTCGGAATGGCCCACGACCAGGTCGACGACGCCCGGGCGGCCGAGTTCTTCGGCTCGATCCTGATGATCCACGCCGGCGCCATGCTCGTGGCGACGGCGAACGAGCTGGTCTTCCTCTTCGTCGGGCTCGAGCTCGTGAGCATGCCGACGTACCTGCTCCTCTACCTCTCGCGGCGGAGCGAGGGGACGCGCGAGGCCGCGACGAAGTATTTCTTCCTGAGCATCTTCTCATCCGGCCTCCTCCTGTTCGGCCTGGCATACCTCTACGGGCTCTCGGGCGTGAGCAACCTCAAGGCGCTGGCCTACCTCTGCAGCGCGCGGACGGGTCTCCCGGGGCTGCCGCACATGCATCTCGGGCTCGTGGCCGTGGTGTTCATCCTGGCGGGCCTGGGCTTCCGCGTCGCGGCGGTGCCGTTCCACTTCTACGCGCCGGATGTCTATCAGGGCTCGCCCGCGGTCATCGCAGCGCTCCTGGCGTGGGTGCCGAAGGGCCTCGGGTTCCTCGCGATCTTGCGGACGCTCGGCGCCGTCATCGGCGCAGGCGCGCTGACTGGTCCTCACGAGCCGCCGCGGTTCACCGAGGCGGCCGAGCAGATCGTCGCGATCGTCGCCGTGGCGACGATGACCTTGGGCAATACCGTGGCGCTCGGCGAGAATAACCTGAAGCGATTGCTCGCGTATTCGTCGATCGCGCACGCCGGCTACTTGCTGATCGGCGTCGCCGTCGTCTTCCGGAACGGCGCGACGGGCAGCGTCGCCCTCGGCGGCGCGGCCATGCTCTACTATCTCGTGGCCTACGCGCTCATGACGCTCGGCGCCTTCGCCGTCATCATCGCGCTGAACACGGGCGACCGCGCGGTCGAGACGGTCGACGATATGTCGGGGCTGGCTGTGCGGCACCGGGGACTGGCGGTCGAGATGGCCGTCTGCCTCTTCAGCCTGGCGGGCATCCCGCCGCTGGCGGGGTTCGTTGGCAAATTCGAGCTGTTCGCCTCCGCGTGGGGTGCGGGGGGGACCGAGAAGGACGCCTGGATGTTCCAGTCGCTGGCGATCCTCGGCGCGATCAACTCGGCGATCGGTGCGTACTACTACCTGCGGATCGTCGTCGTGATGTTCCTCCGCCCCAATCTTGGCGAGCCGCACGACGTCCGCCTGACCTGGCCGCTCGGGACGACGATCACGGCCTGCACGCTGCTGACCCTGGTCGTCGGCATCATCCCCGGCCCCGTGGCCGAGGCCTCGCGCGAGGCGGCGATCGCCGCAGCGACCACGCCCGCGCCGGGAACGCTCGAGGCGCCCCCCGTGACGGCGAGCGACCGCTAGAGCGGCCTTTCAGCGAGACCAACGACCCGACCGCGCCCAGTCCGAGCAGGACGAGCCCGCAGGGTTCGGGAACGGGCGAGCTCGTGAAGATCAGGTGAGTGGGGCCGTTGAGGCCGACGCCGGAGGCGAAGGTCTTGATGTACTGGCCGCTGACGCCGTCGAATTCGAGGATCGTGTTCGTGGCGTAGCTGGTGACGTAAAGGTTCTCGTCGGGACCGAACGCGACCCCGGCGGCCTCGCCGAGGCCGTGGCCCGAGGCGACGACGCTGAGATAGCTTCCCGAGGCGTCGAACTTCAGCACGTCGTCCGCGGAAAAGTTGGCGACGTACAGGTTGCCCGCGGCGTTGAAGGCGAGGCCGGCAGGGCCGTTCAGGCCGTTGCCGGTCGCGAAGGTGGCGACGAAGGCGCCGGTCGAGGCGTTGTACTCGAGGATCTCGCCGTTCGGCCCGCTGCTCACGAAGAGGTCGCCGCCGTGGAAAACCAGGCCCGTCGGATGGACCAATCCGCCGCCCGAGGCGAAGGTGCCGAGGAAGGCGCCGGTCGTGCCGTCGTACTCGCGGATGCTGCCGGTCTCGCCGCTGGCGACGTACAAGTTCCCGCCCGGCCCGAAGGTGAGGTCATGCGGGTAGAGTAGGCCGCCGGATGGCCCGACGAAGGTCGAGAGGGACACGCCCGTGGTGCCGTTGAATTCCTCGACGGTCTGCGAGTCGAGATTGCTCACGTAAAGGTTATTGTCCGGCCCGTACGCGAGCCCGGAGACAGTCCCCGTGTCCTGTGCGAAGACGCCGAGGTAGGCGCCGCTGGTGGCGTCGAAGCGGAGCACCTGATGGGTCGTGGCGTTGGTGACCAGCAGGCTCACGTCGGCCCGCGCCGCCTGGGTCGCGGCGAGGAGAAGCGGGTCGAGGGCACACGCGAGACATCGTGGAGTTCGCATGGTAGCTTTATCCGAAGGGCGTCCGGATCACATGGCCCGGGCGGTCGATTATATGTCCCTGGCCGCGCGAGGCGAAGGGAATTCGGCCGATCCGTCGAACCGATACAGCGCACGGTAAATCGGCCGCCCCTCGATCCGATACTTCCGCTCGAAGTTCGTCAAATAGTCGAGGTCGTGCTCGGGGTCCCTGACGTCCGGCAAAGGCACGTCGACGAACCGCGAGCGCGTGGCCATCAGTCCGCGGATCACGCCGAAATACTCCTCGACGTCCGTCGCGACGTGGAGCTCGCCGCCGGGGACGAGGGTCCGCTCGATGTCGAGCACGAGCGGCTCGGCGAACACCCTGCGCTTCTTGTGCCGCGTCTTCCACCACGGGTCGGGGAAGTAGACGTGGACGGCGTGCAGGCTGGTCGGCGGGCAATGAACGGCCATGAACCGCTTCGCGTCCCACGGCAGCACGCGGACGTTGCCGAGGCCCCTCTTGGCGACGCGCTCGGCGGCGCGGCGGGCGTATTTCTTCGCCAGCTCGATGCCGAGGAAGTTGTGCCCCGGCCGGGCGGTCGCGGCGTTGGCGAGGAACAGCCCTTTGCCCGAGCCGATTTCGACCTCCACCGGGTGGCCATTGCCGAAGATCGCGGGCCAGGAGACGGGAGTCGTGAGGGTCGCGGGGTCCAGCGTGAAGGGCGTGGCATCGATCAAGGCGAGACCTCGTCACCCTCTTTGCCCGAGAGCGGCACGCCGATGATCCGGCCGTGGAAGACCATGTTCGAATCGACGAAGCCCTGGTTCTCGAAGATCGTCTGACGGCGGTGGACGCGGATGGCCTTCGACACCAGCACGAGCCGGTCGCCGGGCTTCACCTTGCCGCGGAAGCGGACGTCCTCCATGCCGGCGAAGCCCATAAAGGCGCCCTCGTTGATCTTCATGGTGTGGACGAGGTAGCTCGCGAGCTGCGCGGCCGCCTCGCACATGATCACGCCCGGCATGAGCGGGTAGTCGGGCATGTGGCCGCGCACCCAGAACTCGTCATTCGTGACGTCCTTGTAGCCGATCACCAGGCGCTCGGCGGCGTCCATGTGGACGATCGCGGTGAGCTGCTCCATCTCGAACCGTTGGGGATTCGCCTCGCGGATGCCTTCGAGGTCGATGAGGACCTTGGAGGTGTCGATCGTGGCGGGATCGACGAGCGGGGCGGGCGGCATTCGGGCTCTTCCTTTCGGCGGTTCGAGCGAGCCTGGCAGGTCGACCTGGCGGGGCGCGAGGGCGGTTCGGGTGGTCGGGTCCGGCGACGAATCGCTATCATGACTGCCGCCCCCCCAATCGACAAGAGGGATGGCCGAGCGACCGCCACAAGGACAAGCCGTTGATGAGGATAACGCCCCGGATCGCCCGCCCGCTCGGCACCATGGTCGCCTACGGTTTCCCCGAGAAGGACGTCGCCCACGACCTCGAACTCGCCCGCCGGATGGGCGCAACTTGCCTGGAGATCCTGCCCCACTGGAAGTCGCTGCCGGACCCCGCAAACCTGAGGCACCAGGTCGAGCAATGCGGGCTGACGATCCACAGCGCCCACGGCTCGTGGGGCGGCCAGTCGATCGCCGCGCCGAGGGTCGACCTCGGCAGTCTGAATCACGAGACGCGAGTCGCGAGCGTCGACGACATCCGCCGCTGCCTCGACTGGATTCGACAGGCCGGCGGCCGGCATCTGGTCGTCCACCCCGGAGGGCTCTCTGACCCCGACGAGAAGCTCAGGCGACGGGAAGCCCTGATCAGGTCGTTGGAGGCTCTCGCCGACGATGCGGCCGCGTCGGGCGTCGACCTGTGCGTCGAGAACATGCCGCCGGGCGTCTTGCCCGGGAGCGCGATGGCCGACGTCGCGGAGGTCGTCGCCGCGGTCGATCATCCGAGCGTGGGACTCGCGATCGACACGGGCCACGCCCACCTCGTCGCCTCCGCGCCGGCCGAGACGCTCGCGGCTGGCTCGCGGCTGAGGACGACGCACGTCCACGACAACCACGGCAAGCAGGACGTCCACCTGCCCCCCGGCCACGGGACGATCGACTGGGCCGCCTGGGTCGAGGCGCTCGATGAGATCGGTTACGAGGGGCCCGTCATGCTCGAGTGCATCCGGCACATCCGGGAGAATCCCCGACGTCCTGACGCGCGACTTTCTCGGTTTGATCCATTCGATCGCTGGGATCGATTGAACGCCCGCGCGGGGCGTGATCCCCCGGTCCAGCAGCGGCCGATAAGCCCCGAGCGATCCTGACCGTTACGGAGGACGGATCGCGAGCGGAAGGAGCCGCACGTGGACGATCAACTGAGCCGTCGCGCCGCCATCGGGGCGCTCGGCGCCATCGGGACCCTGGCCGCGTTGCCGGGGCCCGTGCGATCGCAAGACCCGGCGATGCCGCCGCGGCCCGCCATCCGGCTCGGGGCGCCGCCGGGGGTTCCTCCGTCGCAGCCTCCGCCGACGCCGTCGCATTACCACATGCCCGGCGTCCGCGGCCGGATGTCCGGGGCGAAGGCGGCGGTGGCGGCGCTCCAGTGCGAGGGCGTCCCTTGCGTCTACGGCATCCCGGGTGCCCAGAACAACGAGTTCTGGGACGCGATGAAGACGCTGGGCATGCCCTACCTGCTCGTCACCCACGAGGGGTCGGCGAGCATCATGGCCGACGCCTGCGCGCGGGCCACGGGCACGGTTGGCGTCTGTACGGTCGTGCCCGGGCCGGGGCTGACGAACGCGATGACCGGCATCGGCGAGGCGCTTCTGGATAGCGTGCCGATCGTCGCGCTCGTCACCGACGTGAGCCACGGGCCCGATAAGCCCTCGTTCCAGGTGCACTCACTGGCCAATACGGCGATCCTCCAGCCCGTGACGAAGGCCGTCTACGAGATCCACCACCAGGCCGAGATCCCCTCGAAGATCCACGAGGCGTTCCGCGTCGCCCGCGCCGGCGAGCCGGGGCCGGTCGGCGTCGTGCTGCCGTACAACTTCCTGACCGAGGTCTGGGACTACAAGGGCGTCGTCCCGCCCCCCTACCCCGGGCCGTTCGACGAGACGGCGTATCGCCGGGCCATGGGGCTGCTCTCGAACCGGAAGCTGCGCGTCGGGATCTACGCCGGCATGGGATGCATCGAGGCCGGCCCGCAACTGGTCCAGGCCGCCGAGGTCCTGCAGGCGCCCGTGGCCACCTCCGTCAGCGGCAAGGGCTCGATTCCCGACGCCCATCCACTCGCCGTCGGATGGGGCTACGGGGCCCAGGGAACGCGGGCCGCGGAGCGTGCGTTCAAGGAGGTCGATCTCGTGCTGGCCGTCGGGGTGAAGTACAGCGAGGTCTCGACGGCCAACTTCGCCATCCCGAAGCATCGGCACCTGATCCACGTCGATGCCAACCCGAAGAACCTCGCGAGGAACGTCCCCGCCGACGTCTGCGTCAACGCCGACTCGCGCGCCTTCTTCGACCGATTGCTCGCCGACGCCGCGTGCATCCAGCGCCCGGCCGATCCGAAGCTCTGGAGCCACATCCAGCGCGACCGCGAGGTCGATCGTTGCGAGAACCGTTCGGTGCAGATCACCGACGGCGTCGACCCGATGACGTTCCTCACGAACTTGCGATGCACGCTCGGCCCCGACGAGCTCTTCTTCATCGACGTGACGGCCTCAACCCACTGGGCGTCCGAGACGGTCGACGTCTGTGGCCCTCGCCGTTACTTCACGCCGGCGAACAACCAGGCGATGGGCTGGGCGATCCCCGCGGCGATCGGAGCCAAGAAGGTCCGCTACGACCGCGAGGTCGTGGCCGTCACCGGCGACGGCTGCTTCCTGATGACCGCCATCGAACTCTCGACCGCCGCGAGGGCTTGCCTGCCCGTCCGGTTCTTCGTGCTCGACGACGGCGCGTATCACTACATGCAGATGCTCCAGGAGCCCCAGTTCAAGCGGACGACCGCGACCGAGCTCGCGCGGATCAACTACGGTCACCTTGCCGCGGGCATGGGGCTCGGCTACAACGAGATCCTCCAGAACGGCGACATCGCCGGCGGCATCGCGCGGGCGCTCGCCTATCCCGGGCCGATCCTGACGCGGGTCGCGATCAGCTACGAGGGCCGCGATATGCGCTGGCTGAATGCGGCGAAGGGGGCCTTCATCAAGCGGATGCCGGGCGACGAGAAGGTCCGATCGGCGACGCGGATCGCGGCGCGGTCGCTCAAGCGGAATCCGGAGAACGACTAGGCCGCGACCGGCAAGGACTGGGCGCGATTTTTGCCCTTCCCCCGTCCCCGCGATGTCCGTAAGATGCCGCCCCGACGCCGTCGGAGGCGCGCGCGGCGGGCCAGGGATCGGCCCTCGTCGCGTCGAAACGCAGGGAAGCGAACGAACGATGAGCCAAGCCCGTACGACCGCGTCGCCGACGCCGCCGCACGCTGAGTACTTCCCGAGGCCCAAGGGGTCGGGGGGGCCGCTCCACTGGCTCTCGCTCCTCGCCGAGGAGAGGCGCGAGCTCGTCCGCTACTGGCCGGTCGTGCAGAACCTCGTCCGCCAGGACCTCCACGTCCGCTATCAGCGGTCGGTGCTCGGGTTCCTCTGGACCCTGCTGCATCCCCTGCTGATGATGACGACGATGACGATCGCGTTCTCGCAGATCTTCAACATCTCCGGGACGGCGTACGCGGTCTATCTCTTCGCCGGCATGGTGCCCTGGAACTTCCTGAACGGAAGCATCAACGACTGCGCCTTTACCTTCATCTATAACGAAGGCCTGATCAAGAAAATCTACCTGCCCAAGCTGATCTTCCCGCTGACCCGGGTCCTGATCAACCTGATCACCTTCGTGCTGTCGATGACGGCCCTGTTCTTCCTGCTCATCCCGATCGGGGCGCGGCCGTCGTGGCCGATGCTGGCGCTGCCGGTCGCCGTGCTGCTGTTGGCGATGTTCGCCATGGGCCTCTCGCTGCTCGTGGCGACGGCCAACACGTTCTTCCGCGACCTGGGCCACCTGGTCTCGGTGGTGCTCCAGGCGTGGTACTTCCTCACGCCGATCGTGTACGAGGCCAGCATGCTCGCGACGGGGCGGGGCCGGTTCTGGCTCAACCCGGCGTACCCGTTCGTCCGCCTGTTCCAGACGATCATCCGCGACGCGGAGTGGCCCGACGCCGACCACGTTCGGCGTGGCCGCCGGCATCGCGGTCGCGAGCCTGGGGATCGGTTATGCCGCCTTCAAGTCCCAAGAAAACAAGCTGGTTTTCCGACTCTGAGCGCCGGCGAGCGCGAGGAGCTCGCCCCGGACGCCGCGATCGAGCTGCGCGACGTGACGCTGAAATTCCTCAGCTATCACGACAAGCAGTACTCGCTCAAGCAGGCGGCCCTCGACCTCGCCTTCCGCCGCGTCGCGCCCGAGCTGCCGCCCGAGTACACGGCGCTCCGCGGTGTCTCGCTCCGGATGGAGAAGGGCGAGCGCGTCGGCATCGTCGGCTCCAACGGCGCGGGCAAGAGCACGCTCCTGCGGGTGATCTCGCGGATCTATCCGCCGACCTCGGGCCGCGTGATCGTCCGCGGCAACGTCGCGCCGCTCATCGAGATGGGGGCGGGGTTTAACGTCGAGCTCTCGGGCCGCGATAACATCCGGCTCAACGGCGCGATGCTCGGCTTCTCCCGCAAGGAGATGGACGCCCGCGCGGCGGGGATCTGGGAATTCACCGGGCTCGGCGAGTTCACCGACCTGCCGCTCAAGTATTACTCCAGCGGCATGTATTCGCGGCTGGCGTTCGCGATCGCGACGGAGATCGAGCCCGACATCCTGCTGCTCGACGAGTCGCTCAACGCCGGCGACGCTGCGTTCATGGCCAAGGCCAAGGCGAAGATCCGCGGCCTGCTCGACCGGTCCAACGTCGTCGTGATCGTCTCGCACGACACGAAGGCCCTGCGCGACCTCTGCACGCGGGGCATCCGGCTCACCAAGGGCCGCGTCACGGACGACGGGCCGATCGATGAGGTCATCGACCGGTACCTCGCCGAGACCCTGGCCGCGGCCGGCTGAGCGCAGTGCCTCCCTCTCACCCGTGATCTCGAAATCCGGCGGTTGGCCAGGACCACTCGAGGGCCCCGACGATGAAGCGACTGATCAAGCGAGCGCTCAAGCCGTTCTGGCGCATGACGGCGCCGATCCGGCGGCCGGTCATGCGGAAGCTCGACGCGAAGATCCACGCGATGGTCGCCGACTCGATCCGCGACGGAGGTGCTGCCGACGATCGAGGCGTCGCTAGCCGCCTCGGCCCGGGTCCTCGAGCGGCTCGAGGCCTCCGTCGGCGCGGCGAACCACACGGCGCAGACGATGGCCACCGACATGGACCTGATGCTCGGCAGCGTGATCCGCGAGGTCGCGAGGCTGCAGGCGCAGGTCGACGCGATCGACGAGTTCGTGGCGCACGCCGTCTCGCCCGGGCACTGCGCTCTCGATCATGGACGTGGACGACGAGCCGTACGGTCGGGCCGCCGTCGAGCGGGCGCGGGTCGGGTGAGCGCGGGGCGCCGAAGAGAGTCGGCTTGACGGCCCGGCCCCCCCCGCTATCCTTACCACGACCACCGACCGACCGACACCATCTCAGCCGAGGGGGCGGAGCCCCCGGACGGGGTCGAGGGAGTGACCCGCGCATGATGCTCGCGCACTGGCCGATCGTCCTCTCCCTGCTCGCCTACGCCGACGTCACGGTCTCCCCAGCGCGATCGGACCGGACGAACACGTCGTTCTACAAGGACCTCGCCGCGCTCGACCGCCCGACCGAGCGCACGAATCGAGACGCTCCGCCGCTACGACCTCGAATCTCGCTACCGCCGCGACGTCGCTGGCGTGATCGCCAGCCTGGAGGGCGAGGCCCGTCGCGCCGTCGACGGCGACCTCGTCTACGCGCTGGCCGAGCTCTCGTGGCTCGAGGCGCCGCCGGCTCGACCATCGCCGCCGCGGCGAGGCGCTCGACCGCTACGTCGACGCGGTCGCCTACGCCTACGAGTACCTCTTCGCCCCCGAGCTCGCCGACGGCCGACAGCCGTCCGACCCGCGGTTCCAGCTGGCGCGGAGCCTGTACAACGGCGGCCTCGACCACCTGATCCGCGCGGCGCTCGCGAATCCGAAGTCCGGCCGGCTCGAGCCGGACGGCAGGTTCATCTGCAAGGTCCACGGCCGCGAGCAGGTCTTCCGCGTCTTCCTCGACCCAGCCAAGTCGCCGTGGAAGCCCGAGGACGTCGACCAGCTCATCCTCTGCTCGGATTTCGAGGTCGGCGGCCTGCCGTCCAAGACCTATCAGCACGGCGTCGGCGTGCCCCTGATCGCGATCCGCAAGAGCGACCGCTCGGCGCCCGGCGCCGAGAAGTTCCACCCGAGCGAGATGTGCTTCCCGCTCACGGCGTTCCTCCGCCCGGTGTCGAAGCTTCGCGCGACGCGCCGGTCGACGACCCGCGCGAATGCGCGCTGGAGCTCGTCGACCCCGTCCGCCAGGCGAAGGTCGGGTTCAATCCCGAGCTGCCGGTCGAGTCGGACCTGACGACGCCGCTGGCCTACATGTGGTCGAAGAGCCGACCTCTCGAAGTACCGCTGGTCGGGCCTGCTCCGCCCCGAGCAGAACATGGACCGTGCCGGGCTGATGCTGATCCGCCCGTACGAGCCGGGCAAGATCCCGGTCGTGATGGTCCACGGCCTCGTCTCGACGCCGCTGGCGTGGATCCCGATGCTCAACGAGCTGCTGGGCAATCCGCATATCCAGGAAAAATATCAGTTCATGCTCTACCTCTACCCGACGGGCGTGCCGTTCCCGATCGCGGCGGCCGGACTGCGCGAGACGCTGCTCGAGGCCGAGAAGACGTTCAACCCGACCGGCAGCGACCCCGCGTTCGGCGAGACGGTCCTGCTCGGCCACAGCATGGGCGGGCTGCTGGCGCACGCGATGGTCGTCGAGAGCGGCAACGGCTTCTGGCAGCTCAACACCGACCGGCCGTTCGACGAGCGGCTCCAGGGGCCGCCGAAGGTGCTCGACGAGCTGAAGCGGTACATGTTCTTCCGCCCGCTGCCGTTCGTGCGCGAGGTCGTCTTCCTCGGGACGCCGCACCGCGGGTCGGACCTGAGCCGGGGCTTCGTCGGACGGGTCGGCGCGAGTCTGATCAACGATCCCGACCATATGGCCGACCTGCTCTCGCAGGTCGTCAAGCAGAACCCCGGCGCCTTCGACCGCCGGCACTTCCGCCGCCTGCCGACGAGCGTCGAGACGCTGGAGACCAACGGCGAGATGCTGCTCGCCCTGCTCGCGATGAAGCCGGGGCCGAGCGTGGCGTTCCACTCGATCATCGGTTCTCTTCGCCCAGTCCCGCTCAAGAACACGACCGACGGAGTGGTGCCGTACTCCAGCTCGCACTTCGAGGGCGCGGCGTCGGAGGTGGTCGTGCGGTCGGACCACGGTGTGCAAGCGAACCCGCTGGCGATCCTCGAGGTCCGGCGGATCTTGCTGGAGCACGTCGGGGTCACGGCCCCGAGCCTCCCTGCGAGCACCGCCAGGGCGGGCGTGCGCTGAGCCGAGGCCTTCGGGACCGTTCGAACCCGTGGAGCGGGCGCGCCCGGCGGGTCCGGGGCGCCGAGCGAACGCGAGCGTACGCCTCTGGTTCTGCTTCGTGCGGCCCCGTGCGTGTCGTCGGGCACCCTTGGCCGCCCGGCCGACGACGCCCCGCGCCGACCGAACCCGAGCCCCGGCGCCGACCGAACCCGAGATCCCCGAGCCGAGCGAACCCAAGGTACGCCTTTCGTTCGCTGCGGTGCGGCTTCGTGCGGGACGGCGTCCCGCGGCGGTTGAGCCGCCTCCGATCGGATTGTCAAAGAGCTTCCCTCATCATCGCGAATCTGGGCCGCCTTGTTCTCGGAATCCAACCGGGGGCGGTCCTCAGATGGTTCGGCGGCCTGGGTCCAGCGTCATTGGACGCGGATTTGCCCGACCCGGTATCATGCGGGCCGACCCACAGTGGCACCGAGCGAGGCACGCGATGCTCGAAGATCTCGCCGATCGCCTGGCGGCGTTCGCCCTGGCGACGAAGTTCGACGAATTGCCGGCGGCCGTCGTCGTCGAGGCGCGACGGCGTTTGATCGACGCCTTCGCCTGCGCCGCGGGTGCGCTGCACGAGCCGGCGCCGACGATCGCGCGCAAGGCGGCGAGGGCCGTCCCGGGCGAGCCCGGCGCGTCGCTGTTCGGCGGCGGCCGGTCGTCGGCCGACTGGGCGGCGTTCGCCAACGGCGTCCACATCCGCTACCTCGACTGCAACGACACCTACCTGTCGCTCGAGCCGGCCCACCCGAGCGACAACTGGGCGGCGGTCATGGCCGCGGGCGAGCTACGTCGGCGCCGACGGCCGGCCTGGATCGCCGCGGCGGCCGTCGCCTACGAGGTCCAGTGCCGACTCTGCGACGCCGCGAGCATCCGGGCCCGGGGGTGGGACCACGTCACCTACGGCATCCTCTCGTCGGCGCTGGCCGCCTCGAAGCTCTTCGGGCTCGACGCACGCCCAGACCGTCCACGCGCTGGGGATCGCCGGGACGACCGGCCGCCCTGCGGCTGACGCGGGCCGGCGAGCTGTCGATGTGGAAGGGCTGCGCCTTCGCCCACGCGGCCCGCAACGGCGTCTTCGCCGCCCTGCTCGCCCGCGAGGGGATGACCGGCCCCGCGCCGCTGTTCGAGGGCGACATGGGCTTCTTCCAGCAGGTCTCCGGGCCGTTCGACCGTCGCGAAGCTCGGCGGGCCGACGGCCGGCGACTGGATGCTGCCGAGGACGTCGATCAAGTTCGTCCCGGCCGAGTATCACAGCCAGTCGGCCATCGCCGCCGCGTTCGAGCTCCGGCCGCAGGATCGGCGACCCGCGTCGGATCCGGTCGATCGAGATCGCGACGTTCCGGACGGCCGTCGAGATCATCGGCCAGGACCCCGAGAAGTGGCGGCCGCGGACGCGCGAGACGGCCGATCACAGCCTCCCCTACTGCACGGCCGTCGCGCTCGTCGACGGCGAGGTCTCGGCCGCGCAGTTCACCGCCGAGCGGCTCGCCGACCCCGCCCTGCTCGACCTCGTCGCGCGGACGACCGTGGTCGAGGACCCGGCGCTGACCGCCGGCTATCCCGCGGGAATCCCCAACCGGGTCACGGTGACGCTCGACGACGGCACGATGCTCGACTCGAGGAGGTCGCCTTCCCGCCCGGCCACGACAAGAACCCGCTCGACGACGCGGACCTGGCCCGCAAGTTCCACGGCCTGGCCGACCCGGCGCTCGGTCGCGAGCAGGCCGAGGCAATCTGGGAGCGGCTCGGGCGCCTCGAGGCCGACCCGAGCGCCGCACGAGGCGATCGCGCTTGTCCAGGTAACGTGACCGCCGACCGGACGAGACCGAAAATCTCAGAACTTCGCTTGATCGAGCTTGGCGATCGGGCCGATTTTGAGTAAGGCTACGCCTCGCGGGCGACGGACCAGGAGAGTCCGCGCCCGCGGCGTCCCCGTCGCCCGCGCGGACGACGCAGGCACTCACGGAGGAGGCCCTCTCATGCTGTTCAATTCGTTCCAGTTCGCCTACTTCTTCGCTGCTCCTGTTCCCCATCTACTGGCTGCATGCCCCACCGGCCGCAGAACCTCTTGCTGCTCGCCGCGAGCTACTACTTCTATTCCTGCTGGGATTACCGCATTCCACGTCGCTGCTGTTGATCTCGACGGTGATGGACTACTTCTGCGGTCTGGCCGTCGACCGGATCGAGGAGCCGCGGAAGCGGAAGCTGTTCGTCGCCGCTGAGCATGGCGCTGAACCTGGGCTTCCTCGGCTACTTCAAGTACTGCAACTTCTTCGCCGAGATCGTTCCAGGCGATGGCCGCCGGGATCGGCTGGCACATCCCGCTGACGCACCTGCAGGTCGTGCTGCCGATCGGGATCTCGTTCTACACGTTCCAGTCGATGAGCTACGTCATCGACGTCTACCGCAAGGAGATCCAGCCGACGAAGAACTTCTTCGACTTCGCCGCGTTCGTCTCGTTCTTCCCGCACCTCGTCGCCGGGCCGATCATGCGGCCGACGACGCTGCTGCCGCAGATCCAGCAGACGCGACGGTTCGACCTCAACCAGTTCTACGAGGGCTGCTACCTGATCTTCTGGGGCCTGACCAAGAAGGTCGTCGTCGCCGACAACCTGGCGCCGATCGTCGACGAGCTCTTCAACCAGTCGAGCAGACGATCGACGGCGGCCTCGCCCTGCTGGCGATCTTCGCGTTCGCCTGGCAGATCTACTGCGACTTCTCCGGCTACACCGACGCGGCGCGGGGCATCGCGAAGTGCCTCGGCTTCGAGCTGGCGCTGAACTTCAACCTGCCCTACTTCGCCGACGAGCCCGCAGGACTTCTGGAGGCGCTGGCACATCAGCCTGTCGACGTGGCTGCAGGATTACCTCTACTTCCCGCTCGGCGGCAGCCGCGGGCCGGCCTGGTTCGTCTACCGGAACCTGATGCTCACGATGGTCATCGGCGGGCTCTGGCACGGGGCGAGCTGGACGTTCGTGCTCTGGGGCACCTATCAGGGGCTGATCCTCTGCCTGCACCGCGCTGTCGAAGCCGGTGCTCGAGCGGATCAAGCCGACCGAGCCGATCGACGTGGCGTGCTGGAAGGCGGGCTGCGGATCGTCTGCACGTTCGCCATGGTCTGCTTCGGCTGGCTGATCTTCCGCGCCCACTCGATGGATCAGCTCCGGGGGATGCTCCAGGCGATCGTCTACCGCCCGGCGATCCCGGCGGCGAGCTACCTCGTGCCGGTGCTGGTGATCGTCCTGCCGCTCTACGCGATCGAGTTCGCCATGTACAAGGCGAAGGACCTGAACGTCATCGCCCGCACGCCCTGGTACGTGCGGAGCGTCTTCTACGCCGCGTGCTTCTACGCGTTCGTGCTCGGCGGGAACTTCGGCGGCAGCCAGTTCATCTACTTCCAGTTCTGACCGGGCGACGATGACGGCGGGATGGCGACGACCCGGACACGGAGGTCGGGTGGTGACTGAGTCGGATGCTTCCCGCGCGGCTGATCGACCCCGGAGGCCCTGGCCGACGGCGCTGCTCGGCGCGCTCGGTCTGATCGTCGCGATCGAGTTCGGCCTGGCGCTGCGCCGGTCACATGAACGGCTCGCTGACGGCCGCCGACTGGCGGCGTGCCGGACCGGCCGCGAAGGGCCGGGCGGCGACGGGCGCGGAGGTCCTGTGCTTCGGCGACAGCCAGGTGAAGACGGGCATCGCCGCCGTGGCCCTCGAGGCGCGGCTCGACCGGCCCGTCTACAACCTCGGCATGATGGCCGCGACGCCCGCCGGGTCTTACTTCGTCTTCAAGCGCGCCCTCGACGCCGGCGCCCGGCCGCGGGCGATCGTCCTCGACGCGGCCGAGCCGCAGCTCTGGTCGTACAAGTATCGCGAGCACGTCGCCGGACTGGGCCGACTTCATCACGCCGGCCGAGGCGCTCCAGCTCGCGCGCGACGACCGTGACCTCGGCTTCTTCACGCTCTACCTGACGCACTATCTCGTGCCGTCGATCCGCTACCGGCTCGACCTCCGCAAGGCGTTGGCGGACGCTCTGGCCGACCGGACGCCGACGCCGAACGTGCCGTGGGACCCGGTCATCGATCGCCAGTTGAAGCGCAACCGGGGAGGCCTGGTCTTCTCGTCGCTCTATCCCAAGAACGGCCCCGACCCGTGGCCCGACGGCGCGATCGCGGCGCACGAGGCGGCGCTCTGGTACCGCACCGGCCCGTTCGCGCACCCGACGAACCTCGTCTACGTCGACAAGCTGCTGACGCTGGCCGAGGCTCGGGGCATCCCCGTCTTCTTCCTCGTCGCCCCGATCCACCCGGGAACGCTGGCCCAGCGCGAGCGGCGCGGGCTCGACCTGGCGTATTTCACCTGGCTCCGCCGCGTGGTCGAGCGGCACGCGAACGTCACGGTCATCGACGGCCGCAAGGCGGGCTACGACTATCGCGTGTTCATCGACTCGTTCCACCTCGACGCCGAGGGCAACGCCGCGCAGAGCGACGCGCTGGGTGAGCTGATCGCCGCGAGGCTCGACGGCCGGGGCGACGGAAGCCGCTGGGTCGCCCTGCCGCCGTTCGCGCCGCCGCGGACGAAGCTGGCCGTCGAGGAACTCTCCGAGACGATGGCCGGCGTCTCGGCGTCGCGCACCCGACGATGAGCAACCGGGGGGGACGATGGCCGACTCGACCGAACCCGGCACGATGAACCGCGCTTCACCAGGCCGATGGCCTTCGGGCCTCGCCGGGATGTTCGTACTGGCGCTCGTCGCAGAGCTCGCCCTCTCGGGCGCCGTCGGTCTCGAGACGCCCGCGATGGCCTTCTGGCGGAACGACCGGCGTGCCTCCGCGGGCGAGGAGGTCAGGACGGCCGAGATCCTCTGCGTGGGCGACAGCCTGGTGAAGACCGGCGTCGTTCCGGCCGCGCTCGAGGCGAGGCTCGACCGGCCGGCGTACAACCTGGCGACGGTCGGCAACCCGACGGCCGCGACGTACTTCCTCCTCAAGCGCGCCCTCGATGCCGGGGCACGGCCCCGCGCCCTCATCCTCGACGCCCAGTCGGACAAGCTCCGCGAGCGGGCGTTCCGCCCCTGCGTCGCGGCCTGGGCCGCGCTGATCGGGCCCGCGGAGGCGTTCGACCTGGCGCGAAGCGACGCCGACCCCGGATTCTTCGGGCTTTTCCTCGTCCACCACCTCGTGCCGTCGATTCGGCTGCGCCTCGAGATCCGAGGTGCGATCGCCGGCCTGTTGACCGGGCCGCCGCTCCACGCTCCGACTGACTGGCCAGGAGTGCTGGCGAGGCAAGTGCGGCGAAACGCGGGCGCCGTGCTGTTCCCGCCGCTCAAACCGGAAGGCCCGGCCGACGTCAATGATCGCGACGTCTCGCCGCTCGCGGGCCCTGCGGCATCGGTCTCGACAGCGACGAACCTATCGTACCTCGAACGCACCCTCGAACTGGCGCGGTCGCGGGGGATACGGGTCTTCCTCGTCCTCACGCCGATCCACCCCGCGGCGTTGAAGGCGAGGGATCGTTCGGGGGCGGATCTGGCCTATCTGGCGCTGCTCCGCTCGGAGGCCGAGCGGTACGAAAACGTGGTGGTGATCGACGGCCGGCACGTCGTCGAGGACGGCGGCGTCTTCCTCGACTCATGGCAGCACATGGACGTGGGTGGCGCGACACACTTCAGCCGTGCGCTGGCCGAGGCGATCGCCCCGTGGTTCGAAGGCGCCGCGCCGGGCGAACGGTGGGTGTCTCTGCCGCCGTTCACAGAACCGGCGGTGCGTCTCGCTGTCGAGACGATGAACGAGTCGGAATGGGCGGTGGCGTGGCAAGGCAGGAACCCTTGAGGGCGCGGGAGGAGGCGGCGATGGACGATGATCGACCTGCCGGCGACCGCCGCTCCGCTGCGCGATCGCTGTGGCCCGCAGGCCTCGTCGGGATGCTCGCGCTCATGGTCGTCGCCGAGCTGGCGCTGGCCCGAGCCGGCCGCGAGATCCGGCAGATGATGCATGCGGACTGGCGAGGCCAGCGGATCGCCGCCGCCGGAAACGCCGTGCGCGAGGCCGACATCCTGTGCTTCGGCGACAGCCTCGTAAAGAACGGGGTCGTGCCCGCCGCGCTCGAGGCCCGCCTCGACCGGAAGGTCTTCAACCTCGCCGTGCTGAACTCGCCAACGCCGGCTTCGTACTCCCTGTTCAAGAGGGCTCTCGACTCGGGCGCCAGACCGAGCGCCGTGGTGCTGGACTGCAACGAGACCTTGCTCTGGGGGACGAACTTCCGTTGCGACGTCGCCTGCTGGGCCGACATGATCGGCCCGGCCGACGCGCTGCAACTCGCGCGCGCCGACGGCGATCTCGGCTTCTTCGGCCTCCACCTCGTCCACTGGCTCTTGCCATCCGCGCGGCTCCGCCAGGACGTTCGTCAGCGCGTTGTGAGCCCCGCCGACAGTTCGCCGACCGGACGATACACCTACTGGCCCTGGCTGCTCGACCGCCAGTCCCGGCGGAACGCGGGGGCGCTGCTGTTCCCCTCGTATTACTCGAAGAGGCGCGAAGACCCGTTCGCCGACGGAAGGCTCGACGAGCGGGACCGGGGCATCTGGTATCGCACCGGCCCGTTTGCGAAGCGGACGACCCTCGTCTACCTCGACCTCTTCCTTGGCCTGGCGCAGCAGCGGAAGATCCCGGTCTTTTTCGTACTCCCGCCGATCCACCCCGGCGTCCTCGCGAAGCGCGAAGAGTTCGGCGTTGAGGCGGAGTACCTCTGGTTCTCGCGGACGATCCACGATCGCTATCCGAACGTGGTCGTGGTCAACGGCCGCCACGCGGGGTTCGATTACCGCGACTTCATCGACTCCTGCCACCTCCACGTCGACGGCGCCACCGAGTTCAGCAATGCTCTGGCCGGGGTGATCGCCGATCGGCTGGAGGGCCGATCCGACGGGCCGCGGTGGGTGGACCTCCCTCGCAAGACGGAGCCGACCGCCAGGCTCGCGGTCGAGGCGCTCGACGAGTCGATGGCCGTCGCGGAATGGCAGCGGGTGATGCGTTAGACCGGGAGGAGCGGACGTTGGAACGCCTCGCCGAGCCACAGAGCCGCCCTCGAGCCATCGCCGAGCGATGGCCGGCCGGCTTTCTCGGCATGCTCGCCCTGCTCGCCGCGGCCGAATGCGTCCTGGCCGGGCGGGAGCTGCGGCTCGCCCCCATGGCCGCGGCCGACTGGGGACTGAACCGCGCCGAGGCCGCGGGCGAGGCCGCTTCGGCCGAGATCCTCTGCCTCGGCGACAGCCTGATCAAGTGCGGGGTCGCCCCCGCCGTGCTCGCGGCGAGGCTGGGCCACTCGGCGTACAACCTCGCCGCGCTCGGCGCCGCGACCCCGGCCAGCTACTTCCTGCTCAGGTGCGCCCTCGATGCCGGTGCGCGGCCGAAGGCCATCGTGCTCGACGCCAGCGCGAGCACGCTCAACGCGGCCGATTACCGCGGCATCGTCCGCAACTGGGCGGCGCTGCTCGGCCCGCAGCGATGCGCTGCGAGCTCGCACGCGACGACAGGAACCTCGGCTTCTTCGGGGTCTACTCTGATCCATTACCTCGTGCCCTCGGTCCGGATGCGACTCGACCTGCGGAAGGCGATCGCGGGCGCGACTCGGCGGCCATCTCGACGTGGCGTGGGGCCCGATCGTCGAGCGTCAGCACGCGATCAACCGCGGCGGGTGCCATCGGCCGCCCACACACGCCAAGGACGGACCCGACCCGTTCCCGGGCGGCGTCCTGCCGCCCGACGAGGCCGCCGTGTGCTATCCCGCGGGCTGGACGCCATACGCGACGAACCTCGTCTATCTCCAGAAGACGCTGATCCTCGCCCAGTCGCGCGGCGTTCCCGTTTTCTTCCTCGTCCCGCCGATCCATCCCGCCGTCCAGACGGGGCGCGAGGCCCGCGGGCTCGACGCGTTGTACATGGCGCTCGTGCGGAAGATCCACGCGAGGTATGCGAACGTCACCGTCGTCGACGGCCGCCACTCCGGGTTCGCTCACGGTGCATTCGCCGACGCGCAGCACCTCAACCTCGGGGGCGCGGCGGCCCTGAGCATCGCCCTGGCGAACGCCATCGCGCCGCGGCTGAATGACCGGCCGGGCGGCGATCGCTGGGTCCCGCTGCCGACGTACGCCGATCCGACGGACCTACCCGTTCCGAGGACATGGCCCAGTCGACGGTCGCGCTCGCCGCGCGGGCGGCGCGACGATGAGCGTGACGACGGAGCGATCGATGGCCGACGATCGAGAAGGCCCCTGGCACGACGAGCGGCGCCGCGGCCGATGCCCGACCGGCCTCGTCGGCATGCTCGCGCTGATGGTGGCCGTCGAGGTCGCCTTCGCGCGGGCTAGTCCCGCGCTGGAGTCGCTCTCCGCCGCCGACTGGGTCCTCGCCCGCCGCGCCGCCGCGAGCCCCGCGGTCATGCGGGCCGAGGTGCTTTGCGTGGGCGATAGCCTGCTGAAGATGGGCGTGATCCCCGTGGTCGTCGAGGACCGGCTCGATCGCCCCGTCTACAACCTCGCCGCGCTGGGGGCCGCACCGCCCGCGACTTACGCGCTGCTCAAGAGAGCCCTGGACGCCGGCGCGCGGCCGCGGGCCATCGTCCTCGACGCGAAGGCCGCCCAGCTTTCGCGGCACGAGTACCGTGCGGTTGTCGGCGACTGGTCCCTCCTGCTCGATCTCCCGGAGGCCTTCCGATTCGCGTGGATTGACGACGACCTCGGGCTATTCGGCCTGTATGTCATTCACCTGCTCCCGACCGTCAGGCTCAGGTCCGACGCGCGCAGGGTGATCGTCGACCGGCTCGCGGGCCGCGCGGGCGATCCGCCATGGAGGCCGGCGATCGGCCGGCAGTATCGGACGAACCGCGGCGCGGTGGTCCTCGCCGACCGCCCCGGCGGCTCCGGCGATCCCGCGCCCGATGGCGCGCTGACGCCGGGCGAGTCGGCCGTCTGCTATCCCGATAGCTGGACGCCCTGGCCGACCAACGTCGCCTACCTGGACAAGACCCTGGCATTGGCCGCCTCGCGGAGCATCCCGGCGTTCTTCGTGATCCCGCCGGCCCATCCCGCAGTGCAGGCCCGGCGTGAGTCGCTCGGCCTCGACGCGGACTATGTCGCGCTCGTGCGACGCCTCGTCGCGCGCTACGAGAACGTGACCGTCGTCGACGGCCGCCACGCGGGGTTCCCCCCTCGCGCCTGCTTCGACGGGCGGCATCTTAACAGCGACGGCGCGGCCGCGTTAAGCCGGTCGCTAGCCGAGTTCATCGCCTGTCGGCTCGACGACGGAGCGACCGAACGCCGCTGGGTCGAGCTCCCTCCCTACGAGGCTCCGACGATCCAGATGGCGGCGGAAGACCTGGAGACGTCTCGATCACTCGTCGCGCGGAGGGCCACCCGGAGATGAGCACGGCGCAGGCCTCGCCGCACGCCACGTCCCCGCGTCGCCCCGCAGTCCCGCTCGGTCTTGCGGGCACGCTCGCGATTGTCGTCGCGTTCGAGTCGTACGTCGCTGCGCATCCGGCCGACTTCGCCGAATTCTCGGCGAGCGACTGGCGGCTCGCGAAGCGCGCTGTCGCGGGCGAATCGCGCGATGCGCAGATTCTGTGCTTCGGCGACAGCCTGCTCAAGTTCGGCGTGGTCCCCGAGGTGATCGAGCGGCGGACGGGGCTCGCGACGTTCAACCTTTCACTGATGGGCGGCCAGTCGGCGAGCTCTTATTTCCTGCTCCGTCGCGCGGTCGAGGCCGGCGCGCGGCCCAGGGTCGTGATTCTCGACTGCCAGGACCTGCCGAGCAAGCCGTGCTTCCCCGACCTCCGCGGGCTGGGCCTGGCCGCGCACGTGCGGTCGTGGCCCGAGCTGCTGAGCCTCACCGAGGCGGCCGAGCTCGCGTGGTCGGCGCGAGATCCCTCGTTCTTCGGGGCGGTCGTTGTGCGCGAGATTCTCCCCTCCTTCAAGGCGCGGCGCGAGGTGAGGTCGAACCTCGGCCAGCTCGTCCGCAAGGGCGACACCTCGTCCCGCCGGCAATTTCGCGCAGGAACGAAACTGGTCGCTCAACCGCGGCACGCTGCTCATGGGACGACGGCCCAGGAACAGCACGACGATCGGGCCGGAGCGCATGAGCGAGCCCGAGGAGCAGTGGTCGCCCGATCCGGTCACGCGGAAATATCTCCGAAAGTTACTCGCGCTGGCGACCGAGAACGGAATGGAGGTGGTCTGGGTGATCCCGCCGACGAGCCCCGAACATGAGGGATTGCGCGTGAAGACGGGGCAACATGCGTACTACACGTCGCTCGCGAAGGATTTGCAGGCGGAATTCCCCGGCATGACAGTCGTCGACGGCCGCGCCCCCGGCTACGGGCGCGGCGTCTTTATCGACGACTCGCACCTCGACCGCGTCGGCGCCCTGGCGTTCTCGAGCGACCTGGCCGAGGTGCTGGCGAATCGGCTCGCCGCGGCGGGTCGGGACCGAAGCTGGGTCGCCCTTCCGCCGTTCCGCGAACGGACCGGGCCGCCCGGCTGGGAAGACATGGACGAGTCGCGCCTTGCGGTGGGACCGAAGAAGGGGGGAGCCCGACGATGACGACCGCGGACGGCCCGACGCCGCAGCCCCGCTCGCGATGGCCGCTCGGCCTGCTCGGTACGCTCGCGCTCGTCGTCGGCGTCGAGGGCTACATCGCCACTCGGAACGTCGACCTCGGGACGATGTACACGATCGAGTGGCGGCTGATGTCCAAGGCGGTGAAGAAGCAGGCGCCCAGGGCCGAGATCCTCTGCTTCGGCACGAGCCTGAGCAGCATCGCCGTCTCGCCGCTGATCCTCGAGGAGCGGACCGGGCACTCGGTCTTCAACCTGTCGCTCAGCGGCGCCCAGCCTTATGCGTCGTACCTCATGCTCCGCCACGCGCTCGAAGCGGGCGCTCATCCCAGGGCAATTGTCGTCGACTTCAAGTGGACGTCGGTCCGCAACAAGCCGACCGAGCTCGAGCGCATCCTGCCCGAGATCGCGACGCTGGGCGAGTGCCTGCGCTATGCGCTCGACCAGCGCGACGGAAGCTTCCTGGGCCGGATCGCGCTCGTGAAGGAGTTGCCGTCGTACGCCTGCCGCGTCGAGATCCGCGCCAACGTCGCCGCGGCGATCCGGGGCGAGGAGCCGACCCGGAACCACCAGTGGCTCACCGGCGCCCGCAACATGCGCGTGAACAAGGGGCGCACCACACGCCCAAGGTTCCGTATAAGGGTGACGTCGACCTCTCCGACGAGCGGTTCTTCCCGGCCGAGTGGGCGTGCAACCCGACGAACGAGGCCTATATCCACAAGTTCCTCGACCTCGCGGACGCCCGGGGAATCCCTGTCTTCCTGCTCGTCCCGCCCGTCTCGCCCGCGGCCCAGGGCCGGCTCGACGAGCAGGGGACGACGGACCGGTACACGAGGTTTCTCGACGGCGTGATGTCGAGGCATCCGGGCGTCGTCGCGCTCGACGCGAGGCATTCGGGCTACCCGGTCGAGGCCTTTTACGACGCGTCTCACGTCAATCGCGTCGGGACGGCCGACCTGTCGAACGCGCTGGCCGATGTCCTGAAGGCGCGGCTCGAGGGCCCGGCTCCCCGCGATCGCTGGGTCTCGATGCCGCGCTTCGCGGGCGGCCTGGGCCAGGAGCGGATCGAGGACTTCATGGATTCGTACGGCCACATCCTCGCGGCCCAGCAGTCGAAGGACGAGGCGAAGCGAGTCGCCGACGGTCCCAAGGACGGCGTCCGCCGCTGAGGCGGTCTCCCGGGAGGGCGACGCATGGAAGCCGCCGCGGAGCCTGTGTCGGCTCAAGCCGGACGACCGGCAGGGTCGATACAACCATCGTCGCTTCGCGCCTGGCCAATCGGGCTGCTCGGCGCCGTTGCGATCGTGCTCCTCGCCGAGGCTTATGTGACACGTCGAAGGGACGAGCTCTGCTCGATCTACTCGGTCGAATGGCGGCAGAACGCCCGGTCGATCCGCCGGAACGCGGCCGGCTCGGCCGTGCTCTGCTTCGGCACCAGCCTGTCGAGGATGGGGGTGGCTCCCCGGGTCATCGAGGAGCGGACGGGCATGCCCGCCTACAACTTCGCCGCGAGCGGGGCGCAGCCGTTCCTCTGCTACACGGCCCTGCGCGATGCGCTGGCCCGCGGGCGCGGCCGCGGGCGATCGTCGTCGACTTCGCCTGGACCACCCTCGGCCAGCCCGATGTCTTCAACGAGACGGGCCTGGTCGCGAGCCGGCCGCTCGCCGAGCTCGTCGAGTGGGCCCTGCGCCGCCCGCGACGCCTCGCTCTTCGGCCGAATGATGACGGCTTGGGCGTTGCCCTCGTATCACGCTCGGCCCGAGATCCGCGCGAACATCGGCGCGGCCCTCCGCGGTGAGGAGCCGGAGAGGAACGCTGCTCGGTTTCTCTACGCCCGCAACGCCGAGGCGAACCGCGGGGCGTGTCACCTGGGTTCCGTCGGATACGACGGCAAGGTTGATCCCGCGAACCCGGTCATGTTCCCGAAGGACTGGACCTGCACCGCGGCGTCGCTGGCGTACATCGAGAAGTTCCTCGCCACGGCCGATTCGCGAGGGATCCCGGTCTTCTGGGTGCTGCCGCCGATGGTGCCGGAGGCGGGCCTCTACTGGGCGTCGTCGGGAACCAGGGCACGTTACATGGCGATGGCCGAGTCGTTCGCGGCGCGCCATCCCGGCGTGACTCTCGTCGACGCGACGACCGCACGCTACCCGACCGAGGCGTTCAATGATCCCGTGCACCTGAACCGAGACGGGGCCGTCGTCTTCTCGGCCGACCTGTCCGACGTGATCCGGTCGCGAGCCGCCAGGGAGGGCGGGACGGTGGCCGCGCGGGTCGGGCTTCCGGACTATCGTCCCGACCGGGACGCGGCGCGCGTCGAGGACTCGCGGGCGACGCTCGCGAAGATCACCCGGGCGATGGAGGCGTCGCGCCGGTAGGCCGCCTGAGATTGACAGAACCCGGGGAATCCGATACCACTCGGCCGGCCCCCGGTCCGAGACAGGCCAAGGAGGGCCATGTCGATGGAGGCTCCAGCAATCGAACCGGCCGGCGCCGGCGAGCCGACGGTCTTCGTCGACGCCGAGCCGTTCTCCTGGCGGTGGTTCGCGGGCATCCCCCGCTACGCCGCGCGGCTGACCCTGGCGATCGCGGCGCAGGGTGTGCGAGTGCGTTTCTTCCTCCGCGACCAGGAGATCGAGCCCCTGCCCGGCCTCACATGGTCTCCCGACCAGGACATCGAGACGTGGGCCCGCCGCGTCTGGCACGGCGACCGAAAGCCCCTGGAGACGCCGCCGGCCGCGAGCCTCGGGCTCTACTGCGGCGTGCGCGGCGCCGGCCGTGCGTTCCCGTTCGAGGTCAGCGTGCTCCACGACCTCTGCCCCCTGGTCGTCGGCTGGACCTTCCCCGACGCCGCCCGCTGGGGCTTCGAGAAGTTCTTCGCGGAGGACCTGCTCGAGTCCGACGTGGCCATCTCGGTCTCGCACTCGACGAAGGCCGACGCGGCGTGGCTCTGCCCGATGCCGCAGGAGCGGATCAAGGTCGCACATTCCGGCGCGAGCCTCTGCCTGGACGCGCACCGCCATCGCGGCCGCGTGCGGCGGTCGAGGAACATCGGGCTGGCCGTCTCGACGGTCGAGCCCAGGAAGAACGCGCGGTTCCTGCTCGACTGGTTCCACGCGACGACCGTCCTGCCCCCCGACGCCGAGCTCTGGTGGGTCGGCCGGATGGGCTGGCTGATGTCGCGCGAGGAGCTCCGCCGCGTCACCCGCCCGCCCGGCGGCCGACGCGTCCGGTTCCTCGGCAATGTGTCCGACCGGGCGCTCTGCCGGCTCTATCAGCGGGCCGCGTGGACGATCTACCCGTCGGTCTACGAGGGGTTCGGTTTCCCCGTCGTCGACTCGCTCCGCCACGGCACGCCCGTGCTGACCAGCCGCAATAGCTCGCTCCGCGAGTTCGACCACGAGGGCGTTTACTTCTTCGACCCGCGCGAGCCGTCCACGGTCGACGACGCCTGGCGCGATTACGAGACGCACGGGCCGGGCGTCATCGATCCGTACACGCTCCTGAGCATCTACGACTGGGGCCGCGTCGCGCGGACGGTGCTGGACGCCTACGCCGAGGCCCGGTCGGCGCGGCCGACGCCGCTCGTCCGGGCGACGGCCGCCTGAAACGCCGCCGTCCATCCCTCCGGAACAGGGAGACCGAGGTGAGGATCGCCATCGAAGTCTTCGGGACTCAGTCCGAGAGCCGCTTCCGCGGCGTCGGGCGGTACACGCACGAGCTGGTGAACGCACTGCTCGACCTCGGGACCGGCCACGAGTTCCTCCTCCACGCGCAGAAGGACGCGCCGACCGACTACATCCCCGGCGCCGGCCGTGCGGAGGTCCGCTGGCTCGAGCCCGACGCCTCGCGTGGCGAACGGACCCTCTCCGACGTCTACCGCCGCCTGCTCGGCACCAACGCCGACGGCATCGACATGCTGCTGCTCTGCAACCCGTCGGAGCTTCGCTTCGACTACCTGCCGCCCTCGCCGCCGCTCAACGGCGTGAAGATGGCGGCGGTCATGTACGACCTGATCCCGCTGATCTTCTCCGAACACTACTTCAACCACTGGCCCGGCCCCGAGTACGTCCGCCAGTACATCCGCGGGCTCGACCGCCTGCGGAGGTACGACGGCTTCCTCGCCATCTCCGACTCGACCCGCGACGACTGCACCGCCCGGCTCGGCATCCGGCCAGACCGCGTCGTGAACATCGGGACCGGCGGCGACGCCGCGTTCTTCCGGCCCGACGCGGCCGACCTGGGCGACCTCACGCCTCTCGGCATCGACGGCCCGTTCGTGTTCTCGATGGGCGCGATGGAGTTCCGCAAGAACATCTGGGGACTCATCGACGCCTTCGCCGGCCTACCGGAGCCGGTCAGGTCCTCGCATCAGCTCGTGCTGACGTACAACCCGAACGAGGACGAGGCGAGCCGGGTCCGGAGCCACGCGAGCTCTCGGGGCGTGCTCGACCGGGTCGTGATGACGGGCCGCGTGGACGACGCGACGCTGCGGACGCTCTATCGCCGATGCGCGGCGTTTGTCTTCCCGTCGCGGTACGAGGGCTTCGGCTTCCCCGCGCTCGAGGCCATGCTCTGCGGGGCGCCGACGATCGCGGGGAACAACTCGTCGCAGATCGAGATCGTCGGCGACGCCGGCCTGCTCGTCGACGCCGGCAGCGCCGACGACCTGCGGGCGAAGATGGAGACGATCCTCTGCGACGCTGGACGAGCCGAGGATTTCCGCCGTCGGGCACCAATCCAGGGGGCGCAGTTCACGTGGAAGCGGACGGCCGAGAAGGCTGTCGCCGCGCTCGAGGGCCTGAAGCGGGGCCGGTCGTACCGGGTCCACGGATCGCACGCGCGGAAGCCGCGAATCGCCTTTTTCTCGCCGCTGCCGCCCATGCTCTCGGGCATCTCCGACTACTCGGTCCGGCTCATCGAGGCCTTGAAGGCCCATTACACGATCGACCTCTACCACGACTCGGACTATGTGCCGGCCATCAAGCTCAACTCGCTCGCCTTCGCCTGTCACGATCATCGGCTGTTCCGCCGGCACGCGGCGATCCTCGGCTATCACGCTTGCCTCTATCAGATGGGAAACTCGCCGCTGCACAGGTACATCTACGAGCTGCTGCCCGACTTCCCCGGCCCGGTGACGCTGCACGACTTCAGCCTCGCCGGCTTCCGCTACTGGAACGCGATGGTGAACGGCCGCGGCCACGACGACTTCCGCGCCGAGATTGCCGGCTTCGACGAGCAGGCGGCCGTCCGATACGGTCCGATGCTCGACCGCTGGTCGAAGTTGCCGGGCGGGGTCGTCGCCGCGTGTGCTCGCGAGGGGTTGTTCCTGAATCAGCGGATCTTCGCCCATGCCACCGGCATCATCTTCCACTCGCCCTGGTGCGTCGGCCAGGCCGAACGGCTCTATCCCGCCTACACGGGCCGGATGACGGTCGTCCCTTACGGTGCCAATATCGCGCCCGTCACTCCCGAGCGCAAGGCGGCGCTCCGGGCCCGGTATGGACTGCCCCAGGATGTGGTGATCGTGGGCAACTTCGGCCTGATCCACTCGACGAAGATGAACGTCGAGTCGCTGCGGGCATTCAAGGCCGTGGCCGAGCGCGATCCCGACGCGCTGTTCGTCCTGGTCGGACCCGAGTACGACGACAACGCGTCTCGCGAGTGCGTGGCGGAGCTGGGCCTCGAGCGCCGCGTCCGCTACCTCGGGGCCAAGCCGGCCGAGGAGTTCGTCGAGCTCGTCGCGACCGCCGACATCGGCCTGAACCTCCGCCGACCGCCGACGAACGGCGAGACGTCGTCGTCGCTGCTCGACCTCCTGCGGCAGGGCGTCCCGGCCGTAATCACCGACGTCGGCACGTTCTCCGACTTCCCCGAGGTCGCCGCGCGGAAGGTCCCCTGGGTCGATGCGTCGAGCCAGGACCTGCTCACGCGGACCGTGCTCGAGCTGGCCGAGAGCCGCGCGGCGAGGGAGGAGCTCGGGGCGTCGGCGATGCAATATGTCCGCGACCGTCACTCCTGGTCGGGCGTCGCCGAGCTTTACGTCCAGGCGATCGAGGCTTCGCTGCCCGCGGTCCGGGGCGATCGGCCGACGCCGGCGCGGGGGCCGCACTTCCGGATGAGGGCCGGCTCGCGGGCCGAGCGACCCGCCGAGGGCCGGGAGGCCGGGCGATGAAGCGGCTGGTCAAGCGCACGCTCAAGGCGATCTACGCCCGCACCGAGTTCCTCCGCCGACCGATCCGCAACGAGCTGGCGGGCCTGTTCAAGGCGTGCGTCTCCAGCTCGTTCGACGAGGTCCGGCTCGTGATGGAAGACCTCGTGCTCGAGGTCTACCGGCTCCAGGACGAGGTGGCCGGGCTACGCGAGGAAGTGGCGCGGCTTCGCGAAGGCGAGGACGACGCACGCTCCGCGGCCTGAGACTCCGTGTGCGGAGCCCCGGGATTCCCCGGGTCTCGGGACCCGAGGCCCTCGCGCCGAGCGAACCCGAGCGGCCGCATTTCGTTCGCCTCCGTGCGGCCCGGCACGCGCGCCGACGCACGAAGCCGAACGGTGGTGGGCGGAGGCGGATTGGCTTTGTTTCGGCGGGCGGGGAATTGGCTTCGTTTCGCAGGCCGGGAATTGGCTTCGTTTCGTCAAACGTCCGGCGGGATTGGCTTCGTTTCGCACCCCGGGGACGGTCCCCCGAACCCTTCCCGGCACCCTCCTCACACACCGCCTGAGGACCGCAGTCAGGCCCAGGCGTATGCCCCGAGCGGGCGAGGGCGCCGCAGCTCGAGCGCCCCCGCGAGCGCTCGCGCCGTTGACCCGACGCTCGCGCGGGACGCCATCCGTTCGCGGGCGGCGGCCGAGAGATGCTCGTAGCGGGCCGGCTCGTCGTCGACGATCGCGGCGCTCTCGACGAGCCGATTGCGGAGCCCCGACCAGTCGACACGATTCCAGGTCGTGGCGTGCTTGCCCAGCCCGTCCATCGGCCAGCACGTCGGCTCGACGTGCGACGCGACCGGCAAGCCGACCGAGGTGTCGACCCACTCCGGATACGACGAGTGATCGGGCACGATCGCCGGCCGCCCCGACGCGAGCGCCTGCAGGAGCGGCAGCGAGAGCCCGCGCGATCGCGCAGTCTCGACGTGATAGCTGGCCGCGCGTCCCAGAGCCAACGTTTCGTCCCGGCTGAGGGGCCCGATGACCACCACGATCTTGCACCTCGCCCGGATCCGAGGCGCGTGCACGACGTGCCAGAGCCGGGCCAGGTCGTGCGCCTCGCGGTCGGGCCTCGTCATCAGGCGGACGAGCAGCGTGGCGTCGGCACGGCTCGCGAAGGCGTGGAGGAAGGCGGAGACGAGCACGGTATCGTCCGTGGTCGGATCCTCGTAGTCGATCGTCGCCGAATAAACCAGGCCCGAGAGCGTCAACCGGCTCGGCACCAGCGTCGCCGGGCCGGGACTCGACGGCGCCGGCTCCGGCGTGCGTCCCTCGAGGGCACGGACGAATCCCCGGAGCCGGCCGTGGGCCCGCTCGCCGATCACGCGGCGCACCAGGTGGCGATAGCCGAGCCTGGCCATGCTCCCGGCGATCCGCACGGGGTTGGGCCGGCGGACCAGGGGCAGCACGCGCGCCTTGTAGGCGTCGATCTGCTCGTTGGCCGCGTTGCTGAAGTAGGGCTTGAGCCGGCGGAGCCGTCGCTTGATCCGCGCGCGGCGCGAGAGGGGACGTGCGGACTGCGCGGGATGAGGTTGGATGGTGGGGGGAATCGAGAGGGTCTTCGCCGCGGGCAAGGCGGCTGGACCGTCGTCGTCCCCCCAGACGACATGGGGCACGTCGAGCGCAACAGGCAGGTCAGGGCCCCACGTCGGCAGGTCGCTCCAGCCGCGATCGATCGGGATCGGCACCCTCATGGAGGGGGTGGTCACACCGCTCCGGCGGAAGGCCTCGGCGACAAAACCGGAGGGTGCGAGGATGGTGTCGGCCGCGTTGGCCACGCGGGCCCAGTTCATCCGGCCGTTCCGGTTCAGGTCGACGGCGGGGACCTCGGGATAGTCCCAGAGCGGCAGGAAGAGCGTCGGCAACGCCGGCGTCAGATAGCACTCGTGGGCCGCGCCGATGGCGAGCTGGACCGGCGAGCCGCCTGAGGCCTGGACGCTCGCCGCGTGGTGGGCGAGCGAGCTCTCGGGATGCGCGACCTTGCGCCAGCGTCCCAGCCGGTCGAGCGCGGGCGCGATCGCGTCGAGCACCTCGGCGGCGCCGCGTCCTCCGGCGGCGCTCACGAGGAACGTGATCGGGCGCGCGGCGCGTTCGTCGCTCACGGTCGGCCTCCCTGCCTTGCGTCGCGTTGCAAGTGCGGCCCGGGACCGCGGCCCCGGGGTCTCTGTCCGTATGGGCGAAAACTAATGCGAGCGTCGCCTTTCGTCAATCGCAATCGCGCGGCCCCGTCGCCTTCCCCGCTGCGGGGATGGATGTTACGATCGCGCGCAGTCCTCCCGGGAGACCCTGCTTCATGCCCCGTCCTTCCCCAGGCCGCCGGCTCCGCGACGCCTACGAGGCCCGGCCGATCATGATCCCGGGGGCGTTCAACGCGCTGACGGCCCGGCTCGCGGAGCGGATCGGCTTCGAGGCGGTGTACCTCTCGGGCGGGGCGCTCGCGGCGGGATGGGCGGGGGTGCCGGACATCGGGTTGCTTTCGGTCACCGAGTTCGCCGACGCCGTGGCCGCGCTCGCCCGCGCGACGAGCCTGCCCGTCCTGGCCGACGCCGACACGGGCTTCGGCGAGGCGGTGAACGTCGAGCGGACCGTCCGCCTCTACGAAGCGGCCGGCGCGGCGGGATTGCACCTCGAAGACCAGCAGATGCCCAAGCGGTGCGGCCATCTCTCGGGGAAGGGGCTCGTGGAGCCGGCGTCGATGGTCGCGAAGATCCGGGCGGCCGTCGCGGCGAGGACCGACGCCGACTTCGTCGTGATCGCCAGGACCGACGCACGATCCGTCGAGGGCTTCGACGCGGCGGTCGAGCGGGCGCGAGCCTACGTCGACGCCGGGGCCGACATGATCTTCCCCGAGGCGCTCGAGTCGGCCGAGGAGTTCGCCGCCTTCGCCCGCGCGGTGCCGGCGCCCCTGATCGCGAACATGACCGAGTTCGGGCGGGGGCCGCTGCTTGATTTCGCCGACCTGGCCGCGATGGAATACCGCGCGGTCCTCTATCCCTTGACGGCATTCCGCGCCGCGATGAAGGCGGCCGAGGAGACGCTGGCGTCGCTCAAAGAGTCCGGCACGCAGCGCGGCGAGCTGGGGCGGATGCAGTCGCGGGCCGAGCTGTATGACCTGCTCGGCTATGAGGATTGGGAGGCCCGGGACCGGTTGTACTTCGGCGGGCCGCCGGGCCGTTGATTCGCGCGACCGTTCTGGTACGATGATCCCGACTTCCGCAACGGAGACGTGGCGGGAGCACTGCCGCGCGGGCGATCGCGTCACGATCTTCGGATCGGGCCGGGCCTGTCCCGTGGCGGAGTAGGACCACTATCCGATTTACGATCGCGCGGCCTCGCCCTGTCGGGACCGTCCCTCCGCGTCGCGGGGGATCGATCCCGGGAAGCCCGGGCGTGGGGCCGGCGCCGAAGACGACACCCGTCCCGAAATCATCACCCGCCAAGGATCGCGGCCATGTCGGCCCTTCTGGCCTGGATCGTCTGCACGATCGTCGCGGCGCGGGGGCTGTTCGCGGCCCCGGCCCGCTCGTTCGCGCGGCGACGCCCGGCGGGAGGGCCCTTGCCGAGCCCGGGCGCGCGGGTCCGCCGGCGCATCCACGCGTCGCCGCGGCCTCGTCCGCCCGGTCTCGACGATGCTTGGGCCGAGGCCCCTCCGGGCCCCGGCGTGCGCGACCCCGGCCCATCCCGCCCCCGGCGCCAGCCGTGGCGGGGCGGTCCGCCCGGCCCGCGCGATGATCCGGGCCGGTCGCCCTGAGGCCAGGCGGTCCCGCAGGATCGCCCCGAGCCCGCGTCGTCCTTCGGCGAACCCCTGCCCCTCGCCGGGCCGGGGCGAACGACCGCACCCCGGTGCGGCCGCGCGGTTCCGAAAGGATCGACGCACGTGGACGGGGGATTGATCGGCGCCTTCCTCGGCCTGATCGTCGGCGTGGCAGCCGGCGTCGGCGGCCTGCACCTGTATTACCAGTCGAAGGCCAGGACCGCGCGGGGCCTCGCCGGCGAGATCGTCGACGACGCCGCGCCGGCAGGCCGACACCCTGCTCAAGGACGCCGACCTCCGCGCCAAGGAGGAGGCCCTCCGCCGCCGCGAGGCCGCCGACGCGCGAGGCCGAGGAGGCGCGCAAGATCGATCCGCGACGCCGAACGCCGGCTCGAGAAGCGCGAGGACCTGCTCGACCAGAAGCTCGACCTGATCAACAAGAAAGAGCGGGAGGTCGAGTCGATCCAGCGGTTCCTCGGCGACCAGCAGGAGGAATTGAACAAGCGGAACGCCGAGGCCAAGTCGGTCCTGGCCGAGCAGCGCGAGGCGCTGCACCGGCTCTCGGGACTCTCGCGCGAGGACGCCCGCGAACAGCTCCTCCGCCGTCTCGAGGACGACCTGGCCCACGAGGTCGGCGGCCTGATCCTCAGGCACGAGCAGTCCCTCAAGGAGACGTGCGTCCAGAAGGCCCGCGAGATCCTCGCGTCGACCATCCAGCGCTACGCCGCCGAGCACACCGCCGAGACCACCGTCAGCACCGTCGACATCCCCTCCGACGACATGAAGGGCCGGATCATCGGCCGCGAGGGCCGGAACATCCGCACCTTCGAGAAGGCGACCGGCGTCGACGTGATCGTCGACGACACGCCCGGCGTCGTCATCGTCGTCGGCCTTCGACAACGTCCGCCGCGAGACCGCCAAGCTGGCGCTCGAGAAGCTGATCCAGGACGGCCGGATCCACCCGACGCCGGATCGAGGAGGTCGTCACCGAGACGCAGGAGGAGATGGAGAAGCACATCCGCGAGGTCGGCCGCGCCGCGGCGCAGGAGGCCAACGTGCCGGCCTTGCACGAGAAGCTCCTCGACCTGCTCGGCCGGCTCAAGTTCCGCACGAGCTACTCGCCAGAACGTGCTCCAGCACTCGATCGAGGTCGCCTACCTGACCGGCCTGCTCGCCGAGGAACTGGGCCTGGACGGCGCCCTCGGCCGCCGCTGCGGCCTGCTGCACGACATCGGCAAGGCGGCCGACCACGAGATGGAGGGCGGCCACCCGAAGATCGGCGCCGAGCTGACCAAGCGCTACGGCGAGGGCAAGGAGGTGCTCCACGCCATCCTCGGCCACCACGACGACCTGCGGCCCGAGACGCCCTACACCGTGCTCGTCGCCGCGGCCGACGCCATCAGCGCCAGCCGCCCCGGCGCCCGCCGCGAGACGCTGGAGAAGTACGTCAAGCGCCTGGAGGAGCTGGAGGCCGTCGCCTGCGGCTTCCCCGGCGTCGAGCAGGCCTACGCGATCCAGGCCGGCCGCGAGGTCCGCGTCATCGCCGACAGCGGCCAGCTCGACGACGCCCACGCCGCCAAGCTCTGCCGCGACATCGCCCAGGCGATCGAGGAGCAGTTGACGTATCCCGGCGAGGTCAAGGTGACGGTGCTGCGGGAGACGCGGAACGTGGAGTTCGCTCGGTAGTTCGTCACGGACGGTGAGGATCACGTCATGTCCCTCAAGATCCTCTTCATCGGCGACGTCGTCGGCTCACCGGGCCGGAAGATCGTCAGCCAGGCGCTGCCGCGGATCATCCCGCGCTGGGAGATCGGCCTGGTCGTCTGCAACGCCGAGAACGCGGCGGGCGGGTCGGGGCTGACGATCAATTGCCACGAGGAGCTGGCCGAGGCCGGGGTCGACGTCTTCACGCTGGGCGACCACGCCTATCGCAAGGACGAGGTCTTCACGCTCTTCGAGCGGTCCGACCGCATCCTCCGCGCGGCGAATTATCCGCCCGATGCGCCGGGCGCGGAGTGGACCGTCGCCGAGGCGACGCGACGGGACGCCGGTCGGCGTGTTCACGCTGATGGGGCGGACGTTCATGAAGCCGGTCGACTGCCCGTTCCGCGCGGCCGACCGGGTGCTGGCGGGGCTGGATCGCTCGGTCCGCGACGATCCTCGTCGACGTCCACGCCGAGGCGACGAGCGACAAGCAGCTCCTCGGCCGCTACCTCGACGGCCGCGTCTCGGCCGTGCTCGGCACGCACACGCACGTCGCGACGGCCGACGAGCAGATCCTGCCGGGCGGGCACCGCGTATCAGAGCGACGTCGGCATGACCGGGCCGTACGACTCGATCCTCGGCCGGCGCTACGACCGCGTGCTCGCCGCGACGTTGACCAACGTGCCCCACTTCTTCGACGTCGCGACCGGCGATCCTCGCCTGTGCGGGGCGCTCGTCGAGGTCGACCCGGCGACGGGCCGGGCTACGGCGATCAAGAGGGTCGACCTGAGGGCGGACGACGTGCGGGCGCTGATGACGTGATTGGCGGGTCCGCAAGAGCGGACCCTACGGGCCGATCCGCTCCAGGAGCCTTCCGAGCGCGCGTTCCAGCCCGATACCGGCGGCGTCCGGCTCGTCGAAACTGTCGATCGGTCGACGAAGTGCCAGCGGACCCATCGCGCGGGGCCGAGCCAGGCCGCCGAGTCGGCGAAGACGTCGATGAGCCGGGTTTCGCTCGCGTCGAGCGGGCGGACGGCGGCGTACGCATCGAGGGCCCCGGATCGAGCCGAGCGATCCGAGCCGATCCATTCGCCGATCAGCCGCGCGAGGTCCGCCGCGGGAGAATCGGGGCCCATCGCGCCGAAATCGACGAGGCCGGTGAGCCGGTCGTCCACGAAGAGGAAATGATCGGGCCGGGCGTCGCGGAGCACGGGCTGAATCCGGATCGCGATCGACGCTTCGCGGCCGAGCCTGGCGACGAGCGCGGGGAGCCCGTCGCGCGCCAGGGCGATCCAGCGGAGGGCGGAGCCGGCGAGCGGGTCGTTCGGATTGCGGCGCACGACGGATTCGATTTGCGCGAGTTCCGAGGCGAGCAGGCCCGTGGCCTCGGCCCGGCGGGTCGCCAGGCCGGGGCTCGGCGCACGGGTCGATTCGAAGGCGAGACGCTGATGGACCGCGGCCAGCGCGGAGAAGGCAATCGCGAGTCGCGCCGGAGGCGGCGGGCGAGACCGGTCCGCCGAGCCGGGACGCCACGGCGCGACTTCCCACGAGCGCCCGTCCAGGTCGATCAGTGTGCGACCGTCGAGGGTGGCGACGGGAGCCGGGATGAAATCCAGGTCGGTCAGGCGCGCGAGCCAGCCGTGAATCGTCCGCAGCGCATCCGGCCCGGGTCCATCGGGTGGCCACGCCCGCGCGACCATGGGCCCGGCTCCCGACTCAAACCGCCAGAGCCGCGCCCCGCTGAGGCCGCCGGCATTGCCGAGCGGCACCGGCGGGACGAGCGGCCTGGCCTGGGCGGGGTACAATTCTGTGAGCCGCGTCAGCGTGTCGAGCATGGGTCAGGCTACGGACGGTCTTCGAGGGCCAGCGAGCGCTCGCGGAGCGACTTGATGGCGTCCATCAGCCGGTCGGTGATCGCGGCGAGGCGGGCCTTCTCGGCCTCGCGGTGCTCGTGCTCGTCGGTCATCAGGTCGGAGAGGTCGATCGGCGGTCCGAAGATGACGCGGGCGTTCGAGGGGCTGAAGATCGCGGTCGTCACGATCCTCGTCGGCGGGGTTCCCCGGATGTAGGCAGGGATGACCGGCACGCGGGCGCGGAGCGTCAGGAAGGCTGCGCCCGGCTTGCCCTCCAGGAACGTCCGCCCCGAGTCGGGATTGATCTTGCCCTCGGGGAAGATCGGCAGGACACGGCCGTCCTTGAGGGCGCGGAGCGCGTCGCGGGTCGCGCTGACGTCGCGGCCGTCGCGGCGGACGGGGATGCAGCCGAGCACTCGGCAGAGCGTCCCGACGATCGGGGCGTCGTACCATTCCTTCGCGACCACGAAGCCCAGCACCCGGCGGCAGCCGGCCTGGAGCACCATGTTGTCGACGCCGCTGGTGTGGTTCGAGACGAGGATTGCCGGCCCATGCTCGGGAAGGGGCGCCTCGTTCTGGACGACCAGCCGATGGAACACCGCGCAGTACAGGTGGTTCAGCCACTCCATGACCACGAGATGGCCGTGGATCTCGGGCCGGGGACCGGCGCGATGCGCGACCGGGCCGAGCAGGCGGGCAGAGAGGAGCAAGGCGGCCGCGCCGAGGATGAGCAGGGTCACGCGTGGGTCCAGGCCGGGTGACGGGATCGGAGCGGCCAGGATAGCACACGGCCGGCCCGATGCCTCGGTCTCAGCGGGCGGCGCGGGTCCGGCGGCGGACGAGGAGCATCCCGCCGAGGGCGGCCGACCAGGCGAGCAGGGTCGCGGGCTCGGGGACGACCGTCTGGGCGCCGATGAGCTGGCGCGCCCTGCTGCGGGGCCTCGTTGCTGCTCAGGAAGTTCTGGGCGAGCAGCTCCTGGGCGGCCGACTGGCTGAACGTCGCCTTGGGGTTGAGCATCATCGATAGGTTCGCATCCCGTGCGTCGATGTACTTGCCGGTCTGGTCGTAGTTCTCGGGGACCCCGAAGGCGAGCATCAGCTCGTGGGAGATGTTGTGGGCGACGACCCACTCGAGCTGGTCGACCGACTGGGACACCTTGGCGGCCTGGTCGATGAAGTCGAAGCCGTTGCCGCCGATGTTGGTGAGGCCGAGGACCGGGCCCCAGGCGCTGGTCGTGCCCGAGACGACGCTCAGCGTGTGGGCTGCCGGGGCGTTGGGATTGGCCGTGACGGTGATCGGGACGCCCGACTGGGCGAAGGTCTGCTCGACGCGCTGGACGATCGCGTTCGGTGAAGCTCGCCTGCTCCTGCGGCGTGATCTGGCCGCCGAAGAGGCTGGCGACCGCCGAGCTGCCCGTCCAGGAGTGGGCGCCGCCGGTGGTGAGGTTGCTGGCGTCGGGATAGGGCCCGTTGCCCAGGTTGATGTAGGCGTCGTACGTGCCCGAGCCGGCGCCGGGGCGACCGGGGCCGAGGTCGCCACGTACGCGATGGGGGCCGCCGCTGCGGGGGCCGGCTGGCTCGCCGGAGGAGTCATCGACGCGTAGGGCGACGTCCCCGCGCCGAAGAGGCTGGCGGTGGTGGCCGGGGCCACGCTCGATGTCGCCGGGGTCTCGATCACGCCGCTGGGAGTCCAGCTGACCCAGGACAGGTCGGCCCGATCGAGAGCGCCCGCCTTCGCCGGATGAGTCGCCGCGGCCACGACCAACGCGCACAAGGCGAGGGCTTTCACGGCGCTCATGCGAACCTCCTGTTCCTGGCCGTCCCCCGGGCGCCATCATGGCACCCTCTGATCGGGGATCCGACCCGAGCGTTGCGGGCGACCGAGGGCGTCCTGGCGGGCAACTGACTGCGACGGGGGAGGGCGAGGGGAGGGAGACGCCGCTCCCTTAAGCAAAGCCGGTGCCAGCAGCGTCGCGTGACAAGGAATGGTCACAGACCATCGGCCGTGTCGAGAGCTAAACTCCATTCCTCGAGTCACTTCCGACACGATCCGCCAAAGCGCGTCGGACGTCCTCGCCGCCGTCTCTCACCGTCAGAGTCGCGGCGATTGTTACAAACGGCACGGGAAAAACGACAGTTCCTGGCCGCACTCAAGAAAACGGCGGCGTGCTGCCGACAAGTCCGTCGGCTGGGCGACGTTGCGGGTCCGCCCGGGCACGTCTATAATCCGCGGACGAGTGCCATGCGGGACCGGGACCGAGGAGGATCCGAGGTGACACGCCCCGTTCAACGTCTCGGCGGCCTGATCCTGGCCTCCTGCATGGGCTGTGGCGGCGCGGACGACGCCGCGAATGCCCCGCCCGCCCAGTCGCCGGCCCCGGCCGTAAAGACGCCGGCGACCGAGGCCTCGGTCCGCGAGATGAAGCCCGCCGACAAGCCCGACGAGCCCCGTCCCGCCGCGAAGGCGACCGACGTCAAGCCGCCCGACGAGCCCCCCGAGCTCGTCGCCCCCGCCGGCGCCAAGGACGAGCGGCCCGACGCCGCAAATCCCAAGTAAACCGGTCCTTCCGTCGCGATCACTCCGCGGTCGCCGCCTGCACCACCGTGTTGGCGAGGATGCCGACGCCGTCGATCGCGATCCGCACCGAGTCGCCCGCGCGGAGGCTGAACTCGTCGGGCGGAACGATCCCGGTGCCGGTCAGCAGGACGACTCCGGTCGGGAACAGCGTTGTCGCGGCCGAGCCAGTCGACCAGTTCCTCGAGCCTCCGCGCCATCCGGCGAGAGCGACGTCTCGCCGCGGACGATCGGCTTGCCCGTCCCGGTCGATCTCGAGCCGGATCGTCGACCTCGCGGATCGGCGGCATCGCCTCGGCCAGGGTGATGGCCGGGCCGAGGGCGCAGCAGGCGTCGTAGACCTTGGCCTGGGGCAGGTAGAGCGGGTTCTCGCCCTCGATGTCGCGGGCGCTGACGTCGTTGCCGACGGTGAACCCGACCAGCTCGAGGGCCGGACTGATCACCAGGGCGAGCTCGGGCTCGGGAACGCACCACTTCGTGTCGCGGCGGACCCGGATCGCGGCCGCCGGGACCGACGACGCGCGACGGGGGTCGCCTTGAAGAACAGCTCCGGCCGGTCGGCCGTGTAGACCAGGTCGTAGAACGAGCCGCCCGTCTCCGACTCCTCCTGCCGGGCCACCTTGCTCCGCTCGTAGGTCACGCCCGCGCCCCAGACTTCCTGGCTGTCGATCGGTGCGAAAAGGGCGACCTCGGCGATTGGGATCGGCACGCCGCCGCGCGAGGCCCAGTCGAGCGCGGTGCGCATCGGCTCGGCCGAGTGCAGGAGCTCGGAGAGGGTTGCGCCCGCCGGGCCAATCGGGCGGACCTGATGATCAAGATACTCGCCGACCCGGGGCCTGGGGTCCGAAAGCAGGGCGAATTTGCAGAGCCTCATGGTCGAGTCGATCTCCGGGCCGGACGCGGTGCGGGCGACGCCCCTTGGGAATATCCGCTGCCGGCGCGGGTCAACGAGGCAGGACCGACCTTCGCCGGGGTCCATCCCTGACGGCCCCCATCCCGAACAGAGACGCACGAAACGGAACGCAACCTGCACGCTCGGCTTCGGGCGGCCGGGTTACAGGGGACATTTGACCATCAGATTGGGTTCGTTTCGTCGCGGGCTCGGGTTCGCTCGGCGCCCGGACCTGGGACCCGGGACCCGAGGAAGTGCTGGGGTCAGCCTTCTCCGGGACGTTGAGGGACCGGCGCGGGGATTGCCTCAAGTCCGACCGCGGTTGCTGCCGATGGACTAGCAGATGGTGGACCATAGCGCCCGTGGCCCCTGCCCGGCGCGAGCCTCGGGGTCAACGGATGACGGAGCGGGTGGTTGTGGTCGGGCTCGGCGCGGTCACCTGCCTGGGGCGCGACATGGACGCGACCTGGGACGGGCTCGTCTCGGGCCGATCCGGCCTCAAGCGCCACGTCAGTCTCGACCCCGCCCGGTTCCTCCGGGACGTCGGCGGCATCGTCGAGGGCTTCGGCCCCGGCACGCCGGACGAGGAGCCGAGCGTCGCGAAGCTCGAGGCGAAGTTCCTCCACCTGGGCATGGCCGCGGCGCGGATGGCCTGGGCCGACGCGGGCCTCGACCAGATCGGCTCCGGCGACTCGGGTTACGACCCGCATCGCGTGGCCGTCTCGATCGGCTCGGCGTTCGGCGGGGTCGACCTGCTCGACGCCGAGATCGGCCGGGCGGCCCGGCGCAAGTCGCTCCAGGTGAGCCCTTATCTCGTGCCCGGGCTGATCATCAACCAGGCATCCGGGCAGGTCGCACAGCACCTCGGCCTCTTTGGCCCGAGCATCTCGCCCGCGAACGCCTGCGCGGCCGGAGGCGATGCGATCGCGCTGGGCGCCATGTTCCTCCGCTCGGGCGAGGCCGACTTCGCCCTCTGCGGCGGGGCCGAGAGCGCGTTCATGCCCGCGATCGTCAACGGGTTTGCGACGATGAAGGCCCTGGCGGCTCGAAAGCCCGAGGATCGATCGTTCGACGACCCGGCGCAGGCGAGCCGGCCGTTCTCGGTCGACCGGGCGGGGTTCGTGATGGCCGAGGGATCGGCCATGCTCGGCGCTGGCGACGGAGTCGGCGGCGCGGCGGTTGGGGTTGAAGGTTCGGGCCGAACTCTTAGGCTGGGGGACGAACTCCGACGGCCACCACCTCACGACGCCCCACCAGGACCGGATCGCCCGCCTCCTCCGCCGCACGCTCGACGCGGCGGGGGTGCGGCCCGCGGAGGTCGACTACTACAACGCCCACGGGACGAGTACGCCGGTCAACGACAAGGTGGAAACGGCGGTGGTCAAGGAGGTCTTCGGCGAGCACGCAAGCCGTTTACCCGTCAGCTCGATCAAGGGGGCCCTGGGCCATGCGCTCGGGGCCTCGGCGGCGATCGAGGCGGCGGCGTGCGTCCGCGCGCTGGAGACCGGGCTGATGCCGCCGACCATCAACCATCGTCCCGACCCCGAACTGGACCTCGATTATGTGGCGGAGCCACGCGCCCGGCCCGCGGACCTGCGGGTCGTGCTGAGCGCATCCTTCGGCTTCGGCGGCACTAACAACGCGCTGATCTTTAAGCGAGGGGACCATGATTGACACGAACTTGCAGGCCGAGCTCTCCGACTCCGTCCGCGCCATCGCCCGGATCCCGGCCGACGTGCCGATCTCGGCCGACAGCCGGCTGGTGGAGGACCTGGGGATCGATTCGCTCGACCTCGTGAGCATCGTCCTTACGGCCCAGGAGAATTACGGCGTGCCCATCGATGAGGACGAAGTGGCCGGATTGCGCACGATGACCGATCTTATCCTGTACGTCGACCGCCGCCGCGGCGCGGCCGCGGCGTAGCCATCGACCCTCTCGGCCCGGCGGTGATCCACGGCGTCCCCAAGGATGGGGGCGTGCCCTGGTCAAGGATGATGCCATGTGGCAACGCTGGATGATCGTGCATAAGGTCGTGCTGAAGACGGTCCTGCCCGTCCTCAGGCGGCTGCCGCACCGCGTCTCCGTCGCGCTGCTGGGGGCGATGGGCCGGCTCGATCTGATCGTGGTCCCGAAGCAGGGTGCCATGTACGAGGCCGCGGTCGCCGAGGCCGGACGGCGGCTCGGTTGCGAGTGGGACGCCAAGGTCGTCAGCCGCAAGCTCGCCCGGCAGACGTACCGCTGGCGGGCCCGCGACTTCCTGCTCGACGGCCATCCCGACCGCCAGGTCGATCGCTGGTTCAAGGTCATCGGCCGCGAGCACCTCGACGCGGCCGTCGCCCAGGGCAAGGGCGTCGTCCTGCTGGCGAACCACTTCGGGTCGCACCTGCTCACGTCGCACTGGCTGTTCCGCCACGGATATCAACTTCGGTGGTTCTCGGAGAAGCCGAGGAACGTGTCGAAGTTCATGGCGAGGGCGTTCGCCACCGACGGCCCGCTCGGCCAGACGAGGATGTTCATCTCCCGCCGATCGACGCCCGCCGACGCCGCCTCAGCCATCTTCCGGGCCTCCAAGGCGCTCAACGCCGGGATGATCGTCAAGGTCGCCTGCGACGTCCGCTGGTGCGGCCAGCACACGGCGAAGGCCTCGTTCCTGGGGCACCAGGTGACGTTCTCGAAGACCTGGGTCAACCTCGCCGCGATGACGGGCGCGGCGGTCGTGCCGGTCTTCTGCCACACCGAGGAGGACGGCACGTATCACCTCGAATTCCTCGCCTCCTACAACGTCCCGAAGGACGTGCCGCGGACGGGCCAGGATGCGTGGTGGGTGCAGAGCGCCCTGAACGTCGTCGAGGAGCGGGTCAGGCACTACCCCGAGCAGAGCAACGACTACTTCTTCTGGACCGACGACGTCGACGGCCACGCGGCCTGAGGTCGCGTTGGCCTTGCCCGTTCGCGAGGGAACGGGTACAGGACGGCCGGAGCCGACGGGGAGTCGCACGGACGGCGGCGACCGCTCGGCGACGACAAGGGCCCTGAACGATGCCCATCGGCTCCGTGCGGACGCAGCTCCGATCCTTCCTTCGAGCTTCCTGGCCCTGGCTGATCCTCGCGGCGGCCGTCGCGCCGGCGGTATGGCACGTCGTCGACTTTCCCGAGGATATCGACACCGAGTTCCCGACGGTCGAGCGGCCGACGTTCAATACGATGCCGCCGCCGGCCTACCGCCTGGCCGAGCCCGGAGACACGATCGACCGGGTCAGCATCTACTTCGGCGCGTGTGCGGTGATGCTCGCCGGCGTGGGACTGGTGCGATCGCGGCGCGACGTCGGGCTCTGGCCGTCGGCGCTGGTGCTCGCGCTGGCCGGGCTCTGGCACGCGGCGACGCCGGGGCCGACGTTCGACGGCTGGCATGGGCTCGGATGGCGCGTCGTCGGCGATCCGTCGGCGCCGCTTGCGTTGAGGATCGCGGTCGCGGGTGCGGCAGCCCTCGCCGGCGCGATCGTCATCTTCAATTTGCTGACACGACGACGTGAATTCGGCGGAATCGTCCCGCTTCCGCGGACCCCTCTTCATCCGCACTCCGCACTCCACACTCCGCACTCGCCGCCGCGCGGAGTGCGGAGTGCGGAGTGCGGAGTGCGGACCGATCCCAGTACGGCTGGCGTTCGCTGGAGGCTGGTTGCCCTGCTCTCGGCCGCGGTCGTGCTCGTGATCGCCCGGCAGTTCGAGATCCCCGGCGTCGAGCCGATCGGCTACTGGCCTCGATGGGCCTTCGCCTGGGGACTCCTCGCCTTCGACCTGGCGATGGTCCGCGCCCTGATCGCGCGAGGCTGGCCCACGTGGCGGACCTCGTTCGCCTGCTCCTTCGCCGGCTCGGTGGGATGGGTCGGGCTCACGGTCGCGGCCGTCTGGCTGTCGTGGTATCACCGTCCGCTCGACCGGATGCGGACCGTCGAGCCGGGAAAGATCTACATCTCGGCCATGCCGACCTACGCCGGGCTGAAGATTGCCCACGCGCGGCATCACTTCAAGACGATCATCAACATCTTCCCCGAGGACACCTGGCAGCGGAGCCCACTCCTGCCGCAGGAAGAGCGGTTCGTCCGCGAGACCGGCGTGAACTACGTCCGTGCCACGGCCGAGGACAACGACTCGGACGAGTTCCTCGACCGGACGCTCGCCCTGGCCCGCGACCCGAACGCGTGGCCGATCCTGCTCCACTGTCACGGGTGCATGGACCGATCGCCGGCGTGGATGGGGATCTACCGCTTCGTCGTCCAGGGCCGCCCGCTCGACGAGATCCTCAAGGAGATCGAGGCCCATCGCGGGTACAGGCCCAAGGCCTCGATCACCCTGCTGTTCAACCGGGTGCTCGAGCCCCGGGCGCCCGAGCGATATCGGAACGACCCGACCGCGAAACGGCTCATCGAGTGCGCCCACGGTGCCCAGATCGTCCCCTGGCACATCATCGCGGCCAGGAACGCGCGGGCCGCCGCGACGCCGTGAACCTCGGGGGGTCGGCGCATGTCGTCGGTGGGTGATGGCCCCCGGGCCATCTTGCCGACCTTGACACCCCCCCGGCGATCGCTAGAGTTAACCGGCGTCCCCGCCGACTCCGTCTCCATTCCCCGGCGAAATCCCTCCATGGCAACGCCTTCGACGCTGAGCGCGGCCTCTCTGAGAACGACTCCGCCGGTGATCAGCACGCTGATGCAGGAGGCCCTGGCCGACCCCTCGTTGATCTCGCTCGCCGCCGGGTTCGTCGACCAGGAGAGCCTGCCGAACGAGGCGACGGCCGAGGCCGCCGCTGCGATCCTGGCCGACCCCGTCGAGGGCAAGCGGTCGCTCCAGTACGGAACCACGATCGGCGACGTCGGCCTCCGCGCCGGCGCCCTGCGGATGCTCGAACGGACCGAGCGGGTCGCGCCCGGGTCGTTCGAGCGGCTGCTGCCGCGGGTCGTCGTCACGCAGGGGTCGCAGCAACTGCTCTACCTGGTCGCCGAGGTCCTGCTCGACCCGGGCGACATCGTCCTGGTCGAGTCGCCGACCTACTTCGTCTTCCTCGGCGTGCTCGAGACCCGCGGGCGCCCGCGCCATCGGCGTGCCGACCGACGAGGGCGGCCTGCGGCTCGACGCGCTCGAGTCGGTCCTCGCGGAGATCGAGGCCCGCGGCGAGCTCGACCGGGTCAAGCTGATCTACTCGATCACCGAGCACTCGAATCCGACCGGCCTGAGCCTGGCCGAGGATCGCCGCGGCCCGCTCGTCGAGCTGGCGAAGCGGTGGTCGAAGCGGCGGACGATCCACGTGCTCGAGGACGCCGCCTATCGCGGCCTCACCTACGCCGACGCACCCCGAGCCGCGGAGCGTCTGGGGCCGCGACGAGGGCGGCGAGACCGTGATCCTGGCGCGGACGTTCAGCAAGACGTACAGCCCCGGCATGAAGACCGGTTTCGGCATCCTGCCCGAGGCGCTGGTCAAGCCGGTGCTCGACCTCAAGGGCAACCACGACTTCGGCTCGTCGAACTTCCACCAGATGACGCTCGCCCGGCTGCTCGCCGACGGCGGTTACGACCGGCAGGTCGAGCGGTTGAGGGCGGTCTACCGCGTGAAGCGGGACGCATTTCTCGGGGCGATGGATGAGCAGTTCGCCGGGGTCGAGGGCGTCTCCTGGACCAGGCCCGAAGGAGGGCTCTTCGTCTGGCTGACGGCGCCGGAGGGGATGGATCTCGGCCCGCACGGCCCGGTCTGGCCGCGATGTCGCGAGCGCGGGGTGATCTACGTGCCGGGCCAGTACGCCTACGCCGACGAGCCCGGGCCGCCGCCGACGAACCACGCGCGGCTCTGCTTCGGCGTGCCGGACGACGACGATCTGGTCGAGGGAGTCCGTCGCCTCGCCGGCGGCGCTGGCCGATTGCCTGGACCCGGTCGCCGTCGCCGGCCGATGATACAACGATGGAGCGAGGGCCGGATGGAGCCGGCCCGGACGCGAGCGGCATGATAGGCCTGGGCGGAGATCGTCCAGGCCTTCCGAGGGAACGCCGTTGCGGGCAAGGATGCCGGGGAGGCGGGGTTGCGGTTCGGGATCCTCCAGCGCTACGTCGTCGGGCGAGGTCTTCCGCGCGTTCGCCATGGCGCTGCTGACGATCACGATCGTCTTCGTCCTCTTCGTCGTCATGACCGAGGCGACGCGGATGGGCCTCAGCCCTCGCGAGATCGTCAACCTCGTCCCGTTCGTGGTCCCCGGCAGCCTGCCGTACACGGTGCCGGTGTCGCTCCTGTTCGCCGTGACCGTCGTCTACGGACGGCTCGCGGGCGACAACGAGGTGATCGCCGTCAAGACCGCCGGCCTGAGCGCGTGGGCCGTGCTCTGGCCGTCGATCTTCCTGGGCCTGGTGCTCAGCGTGGGGCTGATGGCGGCCGCGGCCGGGCCGATCCCGTCGGCCAACGAGATGGCGAAGAAGGTCATCTTCAAGAGCTTCGAGGACGTCTTCTACAAGTATCTGAAGCGCGACCGCGAGTTCAACCGCGGCGACTGGCCGTTCGTGATCAAGGTGCGGGACGTGATCGACAACGTGCTCTACGGCGCCACGTTCAAGCACCGCGCCGAGAAGCCCCCGCCGGCTCAGCCCGGGAGTGCGGCCAAGCCGGGCGACCCGGACGAGCCCGCGTATTTCGACCAGGTCGTGCAGGCTGAGAAGGCGACGGATCCGCTTCGACATCGAGCACGACGTCGCCCGGGTCTACCTCGACGGCGCCGACATCCAGAACAGCGGCGCCGACCCGCAGACGATGATCTTCAACGACACCGAGTTCGAGCTGCCGCTCTCGCCCGACTTCAGGAAGGGCCAGCCCAAGCGGCTCCAGGAGATGACCGACGCCGAGATGTATGCCGAGCAGGTCCGGTTCCGCGAGCTGATCGCCAAGGAGCGGAAGCGGCAGTCGGCGGCGGCGGCGATGTTCATCGGCTCCGGGCGGCTCGAGCTCGTGAACTGGAAGGAATTCCAGGCGGCGTTCGTCGACTACGCGTTCTGGCAGCAGCGGTGGAACGAGTACGAGACCGAGCGGCGGATGCGGACGGCCATGGCCTGGGGCAGCTTCTTCTTCGTCCTGCTCGGCGCGCCGGTCGGCATCCGCTTCGCGCGGCGCGACTTCCTCTCGGCGTTCATCACCTGCTTCGTGCCGATCATCATCGTCTACTACCCGCTGATGCTCGGCGGGGCGAACCTCGGCCGCGGCGGGTTACGTCAACCCGATCTATTCGCTCTGGGCCGGCAACCTCGTGCTGCTGGTCCTCACGGCGCTCGTGCTCCGGCCGGTGCTCAAGCACTGAGCCGCGCCCGGGTCAGGGAGAGCCGTCGATGCGTATCCTCGATCGCGAGCGGTTCTGGGCCTTCGCCAAGGCCTACGTCATCTGCTTCATCGCGCTGGTCGGCCTCTACGTCGTGATCGACGCGTTCGAGAACATCGACGAGTTCGCCAAGATCTCCGACGGCACGCTCGACCTGTTCCGGAAGATGGGCCACTACTACCTCATCAAGATGAGCGGGTTCTACGACCGGCTCTGCGGCGTGATCACGATGATGGCCGCGATCTTCACCGTCACGTGGATGCAGAGGAACAACGAGATGCTGGCCATGCTCGCCGCCGGCATCAGCACGCCGCGGATCATCCGGCCCGTCCTGATTTCCGCGGTCGTCGTCAGCTTCATCGCCGTGCTGAACCAGGAGCTGATCATGCCGCCGATCGCCGAGGAGCTGCAGAAGCGGCCCGACGACGACGGCGTCAAGAAGGTCGCCGTCACCTCGCGCAGCGACTGGCGCGGCATCGAGCTCTCGGGGCAGCTCGCCGAGCGGTCGCACCGGACGATCATGTTCTTCAGCGCGACGATCCCGGTGAAGGTGGCAGGCGAGATCATCGAGGTCCAGGCGAAGCAGGCGCGCTTCTTCCCCAGGGGCGCCGGCACGCCGATGGAGGACGGCTGGCTGCTCCGCGGGAGCCGGCTGAACAACAAGCCGTCGTCCGACGACTTCAAGACGGTTCTCGTGAAGCTGCCCGACGACAAGGGCTTCCCTCCCCCGATCACGTTCGACGGCCAGGAGACGCCCGGCGTCGTGACGGGCGACTCGTACTTCCTCAAGTCCGACCTCTCGTTCGAGTCGCTCACGCGGAGCCGGCAGTGGTACCAGTTCGCGGGCACGAGCGACCTCGTGCACGCCCTCCGCGAGCCGAGCAACAAGCCGGAATGGACCGACATCGAGATCTTCCTCCACGCCCGGCTGGTCCGCCCGCTGGCCAGCCTCGCCCTGCTCGGGCTCACGCTCCCGCTGGTGCTCGGCGGCCAGGGGCGGAACATGTTCATCAACCTCGGGATGTCGCTGGCGACCTCGGGGATGTTCTACGCCGCCGTCTTCATGTCGCAGTACTTCGGCGCCTCGGAGGCCATCTCCACGGCGCTCTCGGCCTGGATCCCGCTCATCGGCTTCGGCACGCTGGCCGTCGCGCGGTGGGACACGATTCGGACGTGACGAAATCGGGCGGAGCCGCTAGACTCCGCGTCTCCCGCCGAGGACAGGCGGACGGAGGGCACGGCAACCACGGTACCAGGGAGGGAATCATGGCGACGGTGACGTCGACGGCCAGGGATATCGCGACGGACGTCCTGGATCACCTGCTGCATCGCGTCGAGGAGACGCCGGCGCTCGATGTGCCGTTCGGGCACATCTACCTCGAGGACGTCTTCCCGCGCGAGGTCTACGCCGAGATCCTCGCGAGTCTGCCCGACCCGTCGATCTACGCCGCCACGGCCGAGCGTCATCACAAGGGCGAGGCCGGCTCGTACACCCGCTCGTTGTTCCCCATCGCCGTGCAGTACCTGCCGCTGATGGACGACTCGATCCGCGACCTCTGGCGCGGCATCGCCGCGGCGCTGACGGCACCCGAGCTGCAGCGGGCCATCTACACGAAGCTCGCCAGGGACCTCGCCTTCCGCTACGGCGTTTCCGAGGCGAAGGTGCGCGAGCTCGCCGGCTACTCCCGCCCGACCCTGTACCGCGAGACCGAGGGCTTCGAGATCCCGCCCCATCCGGACACGCGGAAGAAGGTCGTCACCATGCACCTCTACTTCCCCGCCGACGACTCCCAGCTCGACCTGGGCACGGCCCTCTACCGCCGCAAGCTCGCGGCGCTGCCGGTCGGGAACTGGCGAGGCCGGTTCGAGAAGGTGAAGCAGTTCCCCTTCCAGCCCAACAGCGGCTATGCCTTCGTCGTGAACAACAAGATCGCCCGGAAGAGCTGGCACGGCCGCGAGGAGCTGCCGCCCGGCACCGGCGTGCGGAACACGCTGCTGAACACCTACTACGAGAGCCCGCGCGAGGGCTTCGGCGGCTACTTCGCCTGAGCGACCTCATCGGCCGACGGCGTCGCGCGTCTCGGGGATCGCCTCGATGCCGGCGCCCCACGTGAAGGTGTGAAACATCCCCTGGACGCGGGGATTCGCGCCGATCGCGCCGTCCGGTCCGATCCGGATCGCCGAACCGGCCGCCAGCGCGACGATCGCGATGGCGGCGTAGAGCGGCCAACGCCGAGGCCACGCCAGCGCCGCATGCGGCGAGGCCAGATCGGCCACCGGTCGAGGCCAGGCCAGACACACGATCGAGGCCAGCACGCCGATGGCCGTGGCGATCAGGCCCGCGGTGAAGCCGGCGGGCCGGTATGTGAACTCGACACGATGCGACCCCGCCGGAAGCGCCACGGCCCGGAAGGCGACGAAGGCCGGCCGGATCGGGGCGGGCCGGCCGTCGACGGTCGCCGACCAGCCGGGGTCGTACGTGTCGGCGAGCACCAGATAGCTCGGCCCGCCCGACGCCGTCTCCACCTCGACGCGCTCGGGCTCATCGACCGTGATCGTCGCCGAGCCCGTCGCCACGGCATCCTCGCCGAGCGGGCGGTCGGGATCCTCGACCACGACGCGAGACCGGAACTCGCGGGCCGATCGAGCGGAGCTTCGCCAGGGCATCGAACTCGCCGCCCGCGTAGACGGGCCGCCCCATCAGCCGGGCCCGAGGCTCGGCGTCGCGGTTCCGGTGGATCAGGACCGAGCCGACGCGGACCGGCTTGGCATCGAAGACGTTGAGCCAGGCATGCGCGAGGATGTGCGAGACGCCCTCGATCGCGAATCGTCCTTCCCGGGGCGTCGTATTCTCGCCGTACGTGACCATCCGGCGCGGGATCAGGGGCGTGGCCCCATTGCGACGCTCGCAGGCCCCAGACCGGCGCGAGGCTCCAGGCCAGCGAGTCGCGGATCGGGAAGAAATCGATCGAGCGCGACGCATATCCCGGCTCGCCCGCCGACCGGCCGTAGCTGCTCTCGCCGTGGATCCGGCTCAGCGTCGGGTCGGACTTGAGCACCTCGACCGTGGGCGGCGGGTCGGTCCAGTACGACGGGTCGATCGTCGGCGCGTCCGCCGACGTGGGATGCGAGCAGATCGACGAGGACGAGGACCGGCAAGACCGCCGCCAGCCGGCGCCGGGCCTCGGGCCGGCCGGACCGGACCGCGGCACGCATGACGACCCACGCCGCCGATCACCAGGACGAGCGTCCGCACGCAGGCGATCGCCACCTCGCGGCCGAGCCAGCGGAAGTGCTCGAGGTGCCCGGCCGTCGGCCAGCGGCCGAGCGTCGGTCCACGCGGGCCAGTAGACGTAGATCACGATCGGAATCGAGACGACGACGAGCCCGATCGCGACGGCCAGGCCCGGCCGGAGGTCGACCGCCCCGGGCCTCGCCAGCCGGTCGACGCCCACCGCCGCCAGCGCGGCGACGGCCAGGGCGACCCACAGGTCGAACCGCACCGGGATCCGCGAGCTGCCCATGATCGGGACGTGGTTCATGTAATCGAACAGGAACGTGAACCGCCCGAGCATCAGGAGCCCGCCGAGCAGCGCCGTCGCCGTCCAGAACGCGACCCAGCGGTCGCGGCAGGCCGCCGCCCCGACGACCGCCAGGACCATGGCGATCAGGCCGACGTAGGCGTTCATCTCGTGATACGGGTAGTAGCCGTCCATCCAGTCGGTGTCGCGGGCGCGGGTGCCGTAGATCTCGCGGACGACCAGCGTCGGCAGCAGCTCGGGGCTCCACGACCCGTAGGTGAGCTGCTTCCAGCGTCAGGCCCCCGGCGCGCGGCGATCGGTCGAGCAGGTTCTTCGACGGCACCCATTGCACGGCCGACACGGCGATCCCCAGCGCCGACGAGCGCCGTCGCCATCCCCAGGGCGCGCCACCGGCCGGCCGCCGTCGGCTCCGTCGCCGCGCGGAAGAGGGCATAGAGGCCGACCAGGCCGGCGGTGAGGATCGTGTCCTGCAGGTGCCCCGCGAAGACCTGGCACGCCAGCGCGAGGCCCCCGAGCGCGACGCCGCGGAGCCGGCCGCCGTCCCACGCGACCTCGAGCGCCCAGATCACGAGCGGCACGCTCGCCAGGGCGTTGATCATGCTCGTGTGGATCAGGTGGGCCCAGACGAACCCGCCCAGCGCCGAAGATCGCCGCTCCGGTCAGGGCCCCGGCCGGCCCGACGTGGCGCCGGAGCCAGCCGTACGTGCCCGGCCCCGGCGAGCCAGACCGAGAGCGATCGTGTCGAGGTTGAACGCCCGCCAGGTCGCCATCCAGGGATAGAGCAGATACTTGAACGGATGCCAGTAGCCCGCCTGGCTCTCGGCGTAGAGCGGCAGCCCGCAGTAGAGCCCCGGCATCCACCGCGCGAACCGGCCGGTGCGGATCTCGTTCGCCAGGAAGTGGCGATAGGGATAGTTGATCTCGGTGACGTCGAAGTAGAAGAACGCCTTGCCGAAGAGCAGGGCGTCGCGGAAGAACACGACGAGCGCGATCGTCCAGACCGAGAGGGCGAGCACGTCGGCCCATCCCAGAGGGCTGTGCTCCGGGGTCCAGGCGGAGGCCGGCCTGGTCGTGACTTCGGTCTCGGCAACGGCCACGTCGCGCTCCCCCGCTCAACGGCCCGAGGCGGGCCACGATGCTATCGTACCGTCGCGCCCCCGATAAAGGATCGCGCCGCCGTCGCGAACCGCCCGGCTCAGGACCTCGGCCCCGATCGCCGTCTGCCTCGCCACGACGTGCGACGGATGGCCGCCCGGCAGCTCGCGCGACCACTCGGGGAAGCGGTCCGGATAGACGCGAGGACGGCACGGCGCGGAAGCGGCCATCCGAGAGGAACGCGTATCGATAGACGTCCCAGTAGTCGCCGCCAAGGCCGGTGACCTCGGGGGACGCCCGGAGCCAGCGGAGGATCGGATCATCGTCGGCTCTCACGATGGGCCGAACGCCGCCGTCGAGCCAGCCGAGCCGGCGATACCAGCGACGCGGCATCGAGGGTGAACGCCACGGCGAATCCGATACCGATCGCGGCCGCCGCGATCGCCCCCCCCTGCCCCCGCCTCGACAGCCCGTCCATCAGCCTGCCGAACCCGATCGCCCACGGCACGAGCAGCAGGACGAGATACCGATAATTGTCCGAGTTATAGATATTGCGATTCGCGACGAATCCGGCGACGACGGCGAGCGACGAGATCAGCAACCCCCAGCGGACGGCACCGGCGCGCTCCGCGGGTGTCGACACCACCTCGCCTGTCGAAGGCCAGACCCGGGACGGCGAGCAGGAAGAGTCCCAATCCAAGAACGACACACGAGACCGACGCGACATCCGCGCCCCCGCCCCCCGGCACGGCGCGGCCGTCCGACCCGATGCCGCCGGGCTCGGCCGCGAGGCTCGGCAGGCGATGTCCGGCGACCAGTCGAGGCAGACAGTCGAGGGCGAGGATTCGGGCATGATCCGCGAGGACGTCGGCCTTCCAGATCGGGGCGAACTGCTCGTTGTAGGCGTCGTACGGGTCGACGCGGCGCACCGACGAACCTGGGCAGGAGGCCGACGAGGAACGCGAGCACGAGCGCGATCAGCGATCCGCGGATCCCCGTCCTCGCAGGGTCCGCCGTGCGGACGTCTTCGACGGGGCCGTGACCCGAAGACGTCCGCACAGCGGACCCTACGAGGACCACGCCCGCAGGCACAAGGCCGACGAGCGTCATCAGCCCCATCGAATCGTTCCAGAGCCCGAGCCCGCACCAGAGCCCGAGCATCACCGCGCGAACGACACCGCCACGGCCCAGAAACTCATAAAGCAAGGCAAACGCGACCGCGTGCCACGCGACCGCCAGCAGGTGCCCGCCCGTGATCCGCCCCGAGAGCCAGATCATCCCCGTCGACGAGAACGCCAGCGGTACAGCGACCACGCCGCGACGCGAGGCCCGAAGGCCCGCAGGGCCAGCACGAACGTCGAGACGACGACCAGCATCCACAGGACCACGCCCGAGATCGCCAGGGCGCATCGGCGTCGCCCCGCACGATCAGCCCGACCGGCAACATCAGCGCCAGGGACGCGGCGCCAATATGAGGCGTGCCCGGATAGTGCCACCGCCAGTGGCCATGCAGCGCATCCCGCAACGTCAGGCCGTCGACGGCGAGGTCGCTATCGAGATGCGACCGAGCATTGAGGATCAAGGGGACGCGGCAGGACCGTCGTCGCGACCAGCGCCGCGGCCAGCAGGGCCCAGGCCCACCCGCAGGATCGGCCCACGCTAGACCGCCCCGGCCATCGCCTCGAGCTGGACGACCGAGCGGGTCTGCTCCTTGGCGAGGTACTCGCGGCCCTTCTTGACGTGGATGTGGTCCCAGGGCAGGACCTCGTCGACCGGCCGGGTCCGCTGCGAGTAGAACGGCGACGTCGATGCCCAGGTCCTCGAACGTCGCCCACCACCGCTCGGCGTCGAAGTACTCGCTCCAGGCGTCGAGCCTGCACCCGCGCCGCCAGGCCTCCTCCAGCGCCGGCGGCCACGCGGCGGTCGCCGCGGGTGAGGATGCCCTCGAGCAGGCTCCGCTCGATGTCGTGGCACTTGACCGTCACCGAGCGGATCCGGACACGCGACTTCAGGTATTGATGCGCCCAGCTGGAGATACTCGCGCGTCTGCATCCCGTTCCACTGGTAGGGCGTGTGCGGCTTGGGGACGAAGTTCGAGACGCTCGCCGTGACCTCGGCGTAGCGGCCGGTCACGTCCTTGCCGATCCGCGCGATCGTCTCGGCCATCTCGACGATGCCGTCGAGGTCGGCCGGCCGCTCGCCGGGCAGGCCGCACATGAAGTAGAGCTTGACCTTCTGCCAGCCGCGGCGGAACGCCTCGGCCGCGCCCTCGTAGAGGTCCTTGTTGTCGATCGGCTTGCGGATCTGCTCGCGCATGTCGTCGCGGGCCACCTCGGGGGCGAGCGTCAGGCCGCCGCGACGGCCCTCGGCGAGCAGGGCCGGGATCTTCTTGAGCGTCTCGGTGATCCGCAGGCTCGGCAGCGAGATCTTGACGCCCAGCGGCGTGAAGACCTCGCTCATCCGCGTGACGAGCTCCTCGAAGTGCGGGATAGTCGCTCGTCGAGAGCGAGAGCAGGCTGATCTCGTCGTGGCCGGTGTTCCGGTAGCTCTCGAGCGCGGCGTTGACGATCGTCTCGACCGTGCGATACCGCAGCGGCCGCTTGATGACGGTGCTCTGGCAGAACCGGCACTGCCAGGGGCAGCCGCGCATGATCTCGATGGCGATCCGGTCGTGCGTCGTCTCGACGAACGGGACGATCGGCGCCAGCGGCAGCGGGATCTCGTCGAGCGACGTGATCGTGCACGGCTTGATCGCCGCCGGCACGTCGTCGCGGGTCCGCTCGATGTCGGCGATCGTGCCGTCGTCGTTGTACTCGAACTCGTAGAACCGCGGCACGTAGGCCCAGTCGACCGACGCGGCGATCCTCGCGAGCTTGTCCTCGCGAGACAGCGACGGGTCGCCCTGCATCGACTTCCAGAGGTCGCAGACGACCGGCAGGCTCGGCTCGCCGTCGCCGATGACGAACAGGTCGATGTAGGGCGCGATCAGCTCGGGATTCTGGGCCCCCGGCCCGCCCGCGATCACCAGCGTGTCGTCCGGCCCGCGGTCCTCGGCGTGCAGCGGGATGCCGCCGAGGTCGAGCATCGTCAGGACGTTCGTGTAGCAGATCTCGTACTGGAGCGAGAAGCCGAGCACGTCGAACTCGCCGCAGCGGCGTGAAGGTCTCGAGCGAGTAGAGCGGCAGCCCGTGCTCGCGGAGCTCGGCCTCGAAGTCGGGCAGCGGCGTGAACGACCGCTCGCACGACCAGCCGCGGGCGTTCATCAGGCTGTACAGCACCTGGAGGCCGTGGTGGCTCATGCCCAGGGCATAGGTGTCCGGGAAGGCGAGGCAGAGCGTCCCCGCGCACTCGCGATGGTCCTTGCGGACGCTGTTCAGCTCGCCGCCGATGTACTGGGCCGGGGTCGAGACGCCGGGCAGGATGCGGCCGACGACGAAGTCTTTGAGGCGAGCGTTCAGCATGGCGGACCCCGGTCGAAACCCATCGGCGCCGCGAGCGGTCGGCGGCGGCGGAACCTGCATTCTACCTGTCGGCCGCGATCGACGATAGCCGTGGCGCGCAGCGGGGCGCGGCCCGCTCGCGGGCGACGCTGTTAATAGGCACGAATGTGGATGTCAGCGGGGCGATCGGCCCCCGCCGGACGGCGGCGGAGGCGAGATCGGGGCCTTCTGGGCCCGGACCGGGGCCTCGGGCCGGGTCGGGATCGACCCGGGCTCAGGCGCGCCGACCGAACCCGGCGCCTCGGCCTTCGGAGGTTCGGCGGAGGCCGGCGCTTCCGTCGTAGCTACTTTGTATATCATCGGGTTGCGGATCATCTTCGGGCAGGTCCGCCCCCGACTTCTCCAGCGCGATCAGCTGCTGGATCGTCGCCCGCAGCGACCGGTCGATCGCCATCTCGTAGCGATGCCGCAGCTTCCCCTCCTCCGATCCGTCGCAGTACGCCGCCGCCACGGCGCAGGCGCGCAACTCGGCCGGGTCGGGCATCGAGCGCGCGAAGCTCGGCGGAGCCGGGCGACCTTCTCGGCCACCGCACGCTTCAGCAGCTCGACGGCCGCGGCGCGCTCCTCCTCGGGGAGCGGGACGACGAACACGCAGTGGCCGTAGTCGAAGCACGGGTTGTCCGCGAACTCCGCGTTATTCGCCGCCAACAGGCGGGCCGAGGCCTTCGGGATCGGACCCGGCGTTGTACGGGTTCTCGTCGAGGCGGTGGCGGGTCACGAGCATGAGCCGCTGGTGGTAATGCGGCTGGTCCCAGGCGGCGGGGCCGGCCTCGAGGGCGCGCTCGAGCTCGCCGCAGGAGGCGATGATGCGGTCGATCCCGGTCGCGTCCATCTCGAGCACGGACAGAGCGCCGCCGGGGTCGGTGGCGGCGCGGGAGACGGCGCGGTCGGCGCGGTTGAAGCGTTCGAAGTCGAAGGCGTCGCCGGCCAGTTCGGCGCGGCGCGCCGAGCCAGGCGGTCTCGGCCTTGACGGCCCTGTTGAGCCGCCAGGTGGCGATCGCGGCCCGCTGGACGAGGACGGCGCGGGTGTGGGTGGCGGGCCTCCAGTCGTCGTTCCAGGCCTGGAGCTCGGCCTCGAACTTGGCGGGGTCCTCGCCGGGGAGGATGGGGTGCACGGCGCAGAGGCCGTGGGTCACGCCGTTGAACTTGGAGACGTCCTTGCCCTCGGGGGAGGTGGGGCCGCTAGATTTTGCGCCGTTGATTCGGCTCGCCTCGCGCTGCTTCTCGGAACGCATGGGTGTTCGGCCTTGAGTTGTGATCCTGGAGGGTCGCCGTGCGCGACGTCGCGCGCAGCATCTATCCCTATGATCGTGAATGGGGCGGGGATCGTTCTCGGAAAAGGGTGGCACTGGTGGCTCTTGCCACCGGTGGGGTCTCCCGCCCGGACACTGGTGGGAAGACCCGCCAGTGGCACCCGGCGTCCGATAGGGGCTCGGAGACCGGGTTATCAACGGGCGCGACGGTCCGAAGACCGGGGTTCGCACGCGAGCCCCTGCCACTCGCCCGCTTGTGCCCGACTCGCCCCCCACCCTACCCCGCGAGGGGGGAGGGGCGAGACGAGCCGCCGGTGCGGGGAGGGCGAGGCTCGGCCGCGCCGATCTGGTCCCCGTAGGGTCCGCCATGCGGACCGTCTTCGTTCAAGGCCTACCATCGAAGAGGTCCGCACAGCGGACCCTGCGGGAGGCCGAGCCGGTGGGCGTGCTCCGCGGCGGCCCTTGGCGGGGATGGGCCGCAGGGCGGACCGTGCGCAGCCGACGGGCGACTCGACAGCGCTGGCGGGGTGCGGAATAATGGCGGCCGGGGGATCGCCATGCTCGTCCGGATCGCGCTGATCGGATGCCTGTTCGCGACGGCCGGCTGCGGACGCGAGGCCGAGCGGTCGCGGGTCGTGCCGGCGTCGGAAGCCGGGAAGGACGCGGCCGGCCGCCCCGCGCCGCAGGATATCCGCAAGATCGAGATGCACTGATATGTCCATCGGGAGGGTGCCATGACCGACGACCGTCCCCTGGTGGCCCTGACGATGGGCGACGTCGCGGGCGTCGGGCCCGAGGTGATCGCGCGGGCGTGGGGCGAGTCGCCCCTGCGGTCGCTCGCGCGGCCGATGGTCGTCGGCAGCCGGGCCTGGCTCGAGCGGGCGATCCGCCACGTCGGCAACGGGCTGGCGGTCCAGCCGATCGACCACCCCGAGCAGGCCGACCCGCACGCGCACATCATCCCCTGCCTCGACCCGACCGGCGACCCGCTCGAGGACGTCCACCCCGGCCAGGTCAGCGGCCGCGCGGGGCGGGCGGCGTATGACTATCTCGATCGCCGCGATCGACCTGGCGATGGCCGGCCGGGTCGACGCGATCACGACGCTGCCGCTGAACAAGGAGTCGCTTGAATCTCGCCGACATCGACCACCCCGGCCACACCGAGATCCTCGCCGAGCGGTGCCGGCGCGGCCGATCACGCGATGATGCTCTACCTCGACCACCCCGACGGCGACAGCCCGGGCCTGGGCGTGCTCCACGCCACGCTCCACGTCGCCCTCCGGCAGCGTGTTCGACCTGCTGACGGTCGACCGCGTGGCCGCGACGATCCGCCTGGCCGACGAGTCGCTGCCGCCGCTGCTCGGCGGCCGGCCGCCCCGGATCGCCGTCGCGGGCCTGAATCCGCACGCGGGCGAGGACGGGCTGTTCGGCGACGAGGAGGAGACGATCATCGCCCCGGCCATCATGCTGGCGAGGGCCGAGGGGGTCGACGTCGTCGGGCCGATCGCGGCCGACACGCTGTTCGTCCGGGCGCTCGGCGGCGAGTTCGACGCGGTGGTCGCGATGTATCACGACCAGGGGCACGTCGCCCTGAAGACGGTCGGCTTCGACCGCGCCGTGAACGTGACGCTCGGCCTGCCGATCGTCCGCACGAGCGTGGCGCACGGGACGGCGTTCGACATCGCGTGGAGCGAGGTCAAGGCGGAGACGACCAGCCTGATCGAGGCGACGCGGGTCGCGGCCCGGATCGTCGCCGGCCGCCGGGCGCTGGGCCTTGCGACGTCGGGGGCGTGATGGCCGGGACGATCGTCTACCTCCTCCGCCACGGCGCCACGGCGGCCAACCGCGAGGTCGCCGTATCGATTACTCGGGACGGTCCCTCGATCTCCCCCTCGACGGGGAGGGCATCGAACAGGCACGGCGCGCGGGCGAGGCGTTGCGAGGTCATCGTCTCGCGGCCGTCTACTCGAGCCCCATGCTCCGCGCCGTCGAGACTGCGGCCCGGGTCGGCGCTGCCTCACGGGCTGGAGCCGATCGCCGTCGAGGGACTGATCGAAGCCGATCTGGGGCGGTGGGAAGGTCTCACCTGGGACCAGGCCCGCGCGGCCGACCCAGAGCATCACGAGGCCTTCATCGCGCACCCCGGGACCGTCCCCTACCCCGGAGGCGAATCGTTCCGGGATGCGCAGAATCGGATGGTCCCGACCATCGCGGAGCTGGTTGCGCGACATCCCGGCGAGCGGATTGCGGTCGTGAGCCACAACGTCACGAATCGCGCTTATCTGGCCGCGTTGATGGGGATTCCGATCGACCGGGCGCGGGAGATCCGGCAGGCGAACGGGGGGATCAGCGTGATTCGATATGAGGGGGGGCGGCGGGTCGTCGAGACGCTGAACGGCCGATTCCACCTGGATGAGATCGTTTATTGACCTTCGGGTTGCCGGCTTCGGGGTGCCACGGGTTGTCCTCAACGTGCCGGAGCGGCCATCGCAGACGGGTTCAGAAACTGAACCCGTGGCACCCCGCCCCCCGCCGAAGATCGCTACCGGAAGGTCAAGAGGGCCGTTTTCGCGCGGGTCCGGCGGTCCCGTAGGGTCCGCTATTGCGGACCATCTTCCCATCAAGGCCCCCGATAGAAGACGTCCGCACAGCGGACCCCGCGAGGACCAGCAGGTCGGCCCCTGACAAAAATCCGAGGCGACGGGTTGCGGCCGGGCGGTCGGCGCGTCAAGAATACGCTGACAGTTGTCACAGGATGCCGGCTCATCCCCGGGGGGTCGCCCGATGTCGAGGGTTGCCGTGGGTCGATCTGTCGCCGCCGTGCTCGTCGTCCTCGTCGTCTCGGGCGAGGGCCGCTCCGGGGATGGTCCGGGGCCGGGCGCTGACTCGCTCGCGACGATCAAGAGCGACAACGAGAAGGCGCTCGGGGCCATCCGGGCTCGCGAGGCCCTGGCCTTCACCGCGAAGGCACGCGAGGCCTCGCAGAAGGCGGTCTGGGACGAGATCAAGGGCTCGGCCCGACGGGCCTTCGCCTGGGCCGAGGCCCATCCGGACGATCCCGAGTCGATCGACGCCATCGTCTGGACGGTCCACGGGCTGGCCAATGGCTACTATCCCGAGTATGCCGGCGAGATCCGCAAGGCGTTCACCCTCCTGACCGATCGGGCCATCGCCAACGAGAAGGTCGCCCCGGTCTGCTACTACGCCGAGGGGGTCAGCGTCCACTGCGCGGAGGCCAGGCGGTTCCTCGAGACCGCGCTGGCGACGAGCCCGAGCCGGGTCGTCCGGGCGGCCGCGTGCCTCGCGCTGGCCCGGCACGAGGCGCTGCTCGCCAAGCTCGCCGCCCGCCTCCGCGACCCGATCACGGCCCGGCCGCTCGAGGAGCGATGGAAGGGCGTCGACCGGTTCCTCGAGGAGGTCGCGAAGGTCGACAGCGCGGCGGCCGAGCGGGCCGCGGGACGCTATTACGACCGCGTCGTCGCGGAGTTCGGCGACGTGAAGATGCCCGCCCCTTACAATCAGACGCCCTTCGCCGAACTGGCCCGCGGCGAGCTGTTCGCGATGCGGAATCTCTCGGTCGGCAAGGTCGCGCCCGACATCGTCGGCGAGGACATGGAAGGCCGGCCGCTCCGCCTCGCCGACTTCCGCGGCAAGGTCGTGGCGATCAACTTCTGGGCGACCTGGTGCGGCCCGTGCATGGGCATGGTCCCCGACGAGCGACGGCTGACGAAGCGGCTCGAGGGCAAGCCGTTCACGATCCTCGGGGTCAACGGCGACGACGACCGATCCAAGGCCCGCGAGACGATGGCCAGGGAGTCGATGACCTGGCCGTCCTTCTGGAACAACGGGAAGACCGGCGGGATCGTCGCCGACTGGGGCGTGCGGGCCTGGCCGACGATCTACGTCCTCGACGCCACGGGGGTCATCCGCTACGAGGGCGTCCGCGGCGAGATGATGGATCGGGCCGTCGAGAAGCTCATCGCCGAGCTGGAGAAACCGGCGGGATGATGCCGTGCGGAATGCTCACGGGCCGCCCTCGCGCGACTTCTCGGCCAGGACGTCGGCCAGGATCTGGTCGAGGTTCCGCGTCGGCCGATAGCCGATCAGCCGGCGGATCTTCGAGAGGTCGGGCACGCGGCGGACCATGTCCTCGAAGCCGGCGGTGTAGGCCTCGCCGTAGGGGACCATGCCGGATCGGGCTCTTCTTGCCGGTGAGCGTGCGGACCCGCTCGGCCAGGGCGAGGATCGTCACCTCCTCGTCGTTGCCGATGTTGAAGACCTGACCCCGCGCCTCGGGGTGGGCCATCAGGCCGACCAGGGCCCCGACGACGTCGGCGACGTGGGCGAAGCAGCGCGACTGCTTGCCGTCGCCGAAGACGGTGATCGGCTCGCCGGCCAGGCCCTGGGCGACGAACCGGGGGATCACCATCCCGTAGCGGCCGGTCTGGCGGGGGCCGACCGTGTTGAACAGCCGCGCGATCACGACGGGCAGCCGCGACTCGTGCCAGTGGGCCAGGGCGAGGAACTCGTCGAGGGCCTTGGCGCAGGCGTAGGCCCAGCGCCGGGTGTGTGGTCGGGCCCATGACGCAGTCGTCGCCCTCGGCGAAGGGGATCTTCTCGCTCTTGCCGTAGACCTCGCTCGTCGAGGTGATGCAGGACCGGACGGCGATAGCGGGCGCAGGCGCGGAGGACGACGTCGGTGCCGTTGACGATCGTCTCGATCGTCTTCACCGGCTGCTCGACGACCAGCCGCACGCCCACGGCGCTGGCCAGGTGGAAGACGGCCTGGCATTCGGTGACGCACGCGCTCGACGATCTGCGGCTCGGTGACGCTGCCGACGCGCAGCTCGAACTCGCGGCCGGCCCTCGAAGTGGCGCGACGTTCTCGTAGCGGCCCGTGCTCAGGTCGTCGAGCACGAGGACGCGGTGGCCCTCGTCGAGGAGCCGTTCGGCCAGGTGGCTGCCGATGAAGCCCGCGCCGCCGGTGATCAGATAACGCATACAGCCCCTATCGGCTCACGGTTCCGGAATCCCGAGATCCCGGCAGATTTTCCGGGCCAGGTAGTCGTCGACCTCGACGTGTCGCGGGACGGCGGACCTCCGCCCATTTGCCGGGTTCCCCCACCACGAGTGTTTGGCCCCTTCGCGGACCAGGGCGCATCCGTTTCGCCGCAGGTGCGCGAGGAAGGCCCGGCGTTTCACGCTTCGAGGCTCACTTCCTCGAACGGCCCCTGGCATGAGGCGAGTGCCTCGGCCCGGTTCATCTCGAACGCCTCACGCAAGGCCGAGCGGAGGTTCTCGATCAGCTCGTCACGGCTCGCACCCTGGGAGTTCACGCCCGGAACCTCCTCGACCCAGCCGATCCACCACGGGTCTCGATTCTGGACGACGGCGGTGTATTTCCCCATCACGATAGCTCCCCAAATCCTCTCCGGGACGGCCGCGGTCAATCGTCCAAGGTCACCGACCAGTACGCCTCGCTGAGGAACCGCGACCAGCTCGTGAGCCGGACGGTCGTGGCGTCGTAGAGCGGCTTCCACGTCGGGCGAAAGGGGTGGCGGCGGAGCTTCATGCCGGCCTGGTCGGGCGTGCGGTTGGCCTTGCGGGCGTTGCACGAGACGCAGGCGAGCACGCAGTTCTCCCAGGTCGTCCGGCCGCCGGCCGAGCGGGGGAGGACGTGGTCGATCGTCAGCTCATGGCTGCCCGGCTGGCGGCCGCAGTACTGGCAGGTCGAGTGGTCGCGCTTGAAGACGTTGCGGCGGCAGAAGGTCACCGAGTTCGACCGCGGCCGGTCGTGGCGGGTCAGGGCGAGGACCTCGGGGACGCGCATCCGGAACGTGACGGCGCGGAGGAAGGGCTCGCCCTCCTTCGGCGCGAGTGCCGCCCAGTCGTGCCAGGTGTACGTGCGGAAATCGTCCGGGTCGACGACGAGCGCCGACTCGTTCCAGAGCATCGTCAGGGAACGGGCCACCGTGGCAATGTTGACCGGCATCCAGTTCCGGTTGAGGACCAGGGTCGGTCGTTCGAGGACGGCCAACGACATCGGCACACGCCTCCGACGGGTTCGGGATCGGCACGCGGGGGCTAGAACCCCGACCGTGGCCCCGTCCCCGCCGCGCGGGCCGAGGCGCACGATTATCTCACGGCGAGGCCTCCGAAGGGAGCCCCGATCGGACATTCTCGCCGTTGACGACCCGGCCGGCCGGCGTGAAGATGGAGCGGAACGGGAGGTGGGCGGTGGACGAGACACTGACGATGCACGAGATCGAGGCCCGATTCGCCCCCGAATGGGTGCTGATCGGCGAGCCGCAGACCGACGACACGCTGGCCGTACTGGGGGGCAAGGTGCTCTTCCACAGCCCCGACCGCGACGAGGTCTGTCGCAAGGCGGCCGAGCTCCGGCCCGGGCGATTCGCGATCGAGTATCTCGGCCCCTGGCCCGAAAATATGGCCCTCGTCTTATGAGTCGGTTCGCCTTCAACGCCGCGAGCGGTCCGATTTTCGTCCGGGCCGAGGTGACGGGGCCCGCAGGCAGCGCAGTCTTGAAGTTGTTGCTGGACACGGGCGCGACGACGAGTCTGATCAACCTCGCGCACCTGGTCGCCCTCGGCTTCGACCCCGACCAGTCGCCGAGACGGACGACCATGACGACCGGCAGCGCGGTCCAGACGGTCCCGATCGTCGTCCTGACGCGGCTCAGCGCCCTCGGCCGGCATCGATTCGGCGTTCCCGTGATCGCTCACGTCCTGCCGGTCCAGTCCGGGGTCGCCGGCCTGCTCGGCCTCGACTTCTTCCGCGGTCAGATGCTGGCGATCGACTTCCGGGCCGGTGAGATCTCGCTCTCATGATCGCCGAAATCGTCGCCATCGGCACCGAGCTGGTCAGCGGCCAGTCGCTCGACACCAACAGCCAGTGGCTCAGCCGCGAGCTGGGCTCGCTCGGGATCCCGGTCCATTTCCACACCGCGCTCGGCGACGACCTCGCCGAGAACGTCGAGGCCCTGCGGATCGCGATCGGCCGCGCGGACCTGGTGATCACCTCGGGCGGGCTCGGGCCGACGCAGGATGACCTGACGCGCGAGGCGCTGGCCGCCGTGGCGGGCGTCCCGCTGGTCGAGGATCCCGACTCGCTCGCCGCGATCGCCGCGATGTTCGCCCGGCGGAATCGGCCGATGGCCGAGCGGAACCGGGTTCAGGCGCTCCGGCCCGACGGGTCGGAGGCCCTGCCCAACTCGTGCGGCACGGCGCCGGGGATCTGGATGAAGGCGGGCCGGGCGACCGTCGCCTGCCTGCCCGGGGTGCCGGTCGAGATGAAGCGGATGTTCGCCGAGCAGGTGGCGCCGAGACTCCGCGGGCTCGGGGCGGGCGATCGGGTGATCGTCCACCGCAAGATCAACCTGTTCGGACGCGGCGAGTCGGACATCGAGGCCCAGGCCCTCGACCTCACGGCCCGCGGACGCAAGCCCGAGGTGGGGATCACCGTCTCGGAGGCGACGATCAGCTTTCGCATCGTCGGCGAAGGCGCGACCGAGGCGGAAGCCCGCGCGACGATCGAGCCGACGGTCACGATCATCTATGAGCGGTTTCGTTCGCTAATCATCGGCGAGGGGAGCGAGGATGTGGTCGACGCCCTGGTCCGCGAGCTTTCGCGGACGGGCACGACCCTGGCCGTCGCCGAGAGCTGCACGGGCGGGATGATCGCCCAGCAGATCACGGCAATTCCGGGCGTCAGCTCGTTCTTCCTGGGAGGGGTCGTGAGCTATGCCAATTCGGCCAAGGCGGAACTGCTCGGCGTGCCGGCCGAGCTGATTGAAACACACGGTGCGGTCAGCGGCGAGGTCGCCGAGGCGATGGCGCGCGGGGCTCGCGGGCGACTTCACGCGGATGTGGGGCTCTCGGTCACGGGCATCGCCGGTCCGGACGGGGGCTCGGCCGAGAAGCCCGTCGGGCTTGTCTATGTGGGTCTGGCGACGGGCGACGGCGTCGAATCGCGGCGGCTGGACATCGGCTCCGACCAGCCGCGCGAGGTCATCCGCGCCCGGGCCGCGAAGAGTGCGTTGAACTGGGCGAGGCTGCGAGTGGCGGGGGTGGTCTGACCGGCCCGCGGGAGTCTGCCGATGGGTGCGACTGGCTGGAGATACGTCGTCCCGTACCGTCCGGACATGGAGGCGGTACTGACCGACCTGCACCGCGAGGTCTTCGCGAGCGGGCGGTATCGAGAAGCCGGGGATGGAGCTCGACATCCTCGACGAGATCGGCTTCTTCGAAGCGGACGAGGACGAGCGCGAGTCGATGATCGAGGAGTACACCCTCCTCCCCCTCCGCGAGCCGCTGGGTCGGCTCGGCCCGGAGGGCCTCCGCGCCTGGCTCGAGGCGTTGCAGCACGCGCCTCGAGTCGGGTCGATGGAGGAGCTGGCGGCCTGCCAGTGCCTGACGATGGACGGCACCGGGACGATCCTCGACATCGACACGATCAGCCCCGTGCCGGCGGACGGCACCCTCTTCCCGCTCGCCCACGCCGACCTCCGCGCGGCCTTCGGCACGGATCGACCGACCCGCGCGATGGCGGAGGCCTGGTTCCGGCGGCGCGACGAGTCGTCCCGGAGCCGATGCCCTACGGCCGCAGCGGGGGCATCTACGTCGTCCTCCATGAGGAGGGCCAGCCCCGCGAGATCTACATCGAGGGCGCCTCGGGGGATTGAGCCCGCCCGCCCGCCCGGCCCGGCGACCCGTCGGGATTCCCGCAGGCGACAAAGAGCGCCCAGGCGTCGGGTTGATGCTCGGCGTCCGATGGCGGCCGATCGCCGTTCTCGGCTCGCCAGGTGTCCCAGCGGGCGAGGACGTCCGGCCCGACGAACGCCTCGACGGCCACCGCTCGCCCCTGCCTCGCCGCCAGCACCGCATGCCGAACGATCGCCGAGAACTCCAGCCCCCGGATGGCCGCGGCCTCGTGCGGGGTGAAGCCGCGGTCGAGGAGACGCCAGGTCCATTCCTCGGTAGGGACGTAGGTTGAGGAGGGCGACGTCGGCGGGACGTCAGGACGCTCGGAACGGATCGGCGCGGGCGCGGCATCGCCTGCGTCGGCGATAGCCTCCAGGATCGCCTGCCCATACTTCTCGAGTCGCGACGGCCCCATCCCCTTGATCCGGAGCAGGTCGGTGGGCGTGCCCGGCCGCTCGCGGACGAGGCAGGCGAGCGTGTCGTCCGGGAAGATCGAGTAGGCGGGCCGGCCCTCGTCGCGGGAGAACTCGCGGCGGAGGTCGCGGAGCCGCTCCCAGAGCGGGTCGGCCGCGAGGTCGTCGCGATCGTCCGCCGCCGCGGGCGTCCCGTTCGGCCTGGAAGGGCTCGCCTTCGCCGCCACCCGCACGAGTCCGCCGAGCTTCACCTTGGCGGCGAGGTCCGCCGGCAGGTCGAGCGCGACGGTCGTGGCGGCCGGGTCCTTGAGGAAAGCCTGCCCGGACTCGGAGAGCAGGACGATCGGCCGGAACGAATCCACCTCCTGCGCCTCGACCAGCCCCGCCCGGGTCAGGGCGTCGAGCAGCGTCGCCACCTCGGCCTGGCGGAAGGCGGCGAGGATGCCGAAGGTCGACAGCTCGTCGAGCCGCCACCGGGCCAGCTTGTCCGACTTCGACCCGACGAGCATCTGCGCGACCATCGTCTTGCCGAACTTGCCCTTCGCCCGGGCCACGCCCGAGAGGGCCTTGAGCAGGACCTCGCGGCCGGCCTCGGTGTCGATGGGCGTCGGCGACGGTCGAGGGGCCGTTGCCCTCGCAGTTGTCGCAGTGGCCGCAGTGGATCTCCGACTGGTCGCCGAAGTAGCCGAGGATCAACCCGCGGCGGCACTCGCGCCGACTGCGCGTAGCGGACCATCCGGTCGAGCTTGTCGTACTCCCGGCGCTTGCGGACCTCGAGCGCCGCGAAGTCGATCTCGAGGTCGCGCGGCCGCCGGGCCCGATCGATCACGCGGGTCGCGTTGCCGCGGAACGGCGGGACGTAGTCGATCGGCAGGTCGTCGGCCAGGTTCTTGAGCGCGCGGGTCAGGGCAGGTCCGGTCGATTCCGAGCTGGTTCGCCGAGGCCCTCGGGATTGAAGTAGACCGGCTCGCCGAACCGGCGATCGACCAGCCCTTCGAGCCGCGAGCAGCACGATCCGCTGCACGTGGGCCTGCGGGCCGAGCCGGTCGACGAGGCTGCCCTCGTCCGGCTCGGCGTTGATCCGGACGATCGCCATGTTCTCGCGCGGCAGGAACCGCTCGATCGCGCCGGCCCCCTCGAGGAGCTTCAGCGCCGTGCCGACGGCCGACTCGCCCAGCTCGACCCGCGCGCCGTCGCGGATCTCCGACATGCGTCAGCTCGATCGGGTCGGCGTCGAGCCGGCGCAGGTAGTCGTAGATCGTGAAGACGACGTCGCGGGGCGGGTACTCGTTCTCGATGAAGATCTCCTGGAGCCGCCGGTCGCCCGGGGCGTACAGGAGGAGACATTGGGCCTCCTCGCCGTCGCGGCCGGCGCGGCCGGCTTCCTGGTAGTAGGCCTCCAGTGTGCCCGGCATGTTGAAGTGGATGACCGAGCGGATGTCGGCCTTGTCGACGCCCATGCCGAAGGCGTTGGTGGCGACGACGATGTCGGCCTCGCCGCCCATGAACCGCTCCTGGGCCGACGTCCGCTCGTCGCGGCCGAGGCCGGCGTGGTAGATCACGGCGTCGCGGCGGAGCTCCTTGCCGAGGAACGCCCCGATCGCCTCGCAGCGCTTGCGGCTCGACGCGTAGATGATCGCCGGGCCGGGATTCTCCTCGAGCGTCCGCGCGAGCACGGCGAGCTTGTCGTCGTCGCGGCGGGCCTCGACGACGGCGTAGCGGAGGTTCGGGCCGGTCGAAGCCCGGTGACGAACAGCGCGGGGTCTTGCAGGTCGAGCTGGTCGGCGATGTCGCGGCGGACGAGGTCGGTGGCCGTGGCGGTCAGGCGCGATGCACGGCGGGAACCCGAGGGCCTGCCGCGCCTGGCCGATCCGCGCGTAATCGGGCCGGAAGTCGTGGCCCCACTCGCTGATGCAGTGGGCCTCGTCGACGGCCAGCAGCGCCGGCTTGACCCGCGCCATCGCCTCGACGAACCGACCGCTGACGGAACCGCTCGGGCGCGACGTAGACGAGGTCGTACCGTCCCGCCTCGATCTCGATCAATCGCGTGCGCTGCTCGTCGGGGTCGAGCGTGCTGTTGAGCAAGCGTCGCGCGGATCCCCCGGCCGACCAGGACGTCGACCTGGTCCTTCATCAGCGCGATCAGCGGGCTGACGACCAGGGTCAGCCCGTCGAGCAGGAGCGCCGGCAGTTGATAGCAGAGGCTCTTGCCGCCGCCGGTGGGCATGACGCAGAGGACGTCGCGGCCGTTGAGGACCTCCTCGATCACCTCGCGCTGACCGGGCCGGAACCGCTCGAGGCCGAACCGATCGCGCAGGGTGCGTTCGAGGTCGGCCGACGGTTCGACGAGGCTCATGGGCGCTGGGTCCTTCGCGCGATCATGCAACCTTCCGATTATACAATAGCTCAGGTCCCTGTGCGACCGGGGCCCGTGCGGTCGTGGGCTGGCGAACCGAGGATCGATCGCCTATGCTTCTTTGAGAAACGACGGGTGTTGGAGCGACGCCGTGTCCTTCAGCGAACTGGTACGGCGGCTCCAGGCCGACGGGTTCCGGCTGGTCCGCGAGAAGGGATCGATCCGATACTACGGCAAGGACGGCTGCGCCCAACCTCGTCCGCGTCGATTACCACGGCTCTCGCCAGGTCCCGACCGGGACGTTGCACGCGATCCTGAAGGCCGCCGGCATCGACCGGCCGTGAGCGCCCGCCATGATCGACCTGCCGTACTCGCTGGTGATCGAGGCCACCGCGGACCCGACGTTCTTCGGATTCTATTCCCCGGAGCTGGTCGGCTTCACCGGGGTCGGGCACTCCGTCGAGGACTGCCTCTACCAGGCGCGGTGGGGGATGCGTGAGCATGTCGAGATCCTGAGAGAACAGGGCCTCCCGGTGCCGGACGTGAGCGCCGACCCGATCGTGACCGTGCGCAACGAGTCGAGGGCGACGGTCGCCTAGAGCGGCCACACGGAGGCGAGCGAGGGGCGCTCTCCCGAATCACCCCTTGATCACCCCCACCGGCCGCAGCCGCGCCACCTTCTTCGAGATCCCCGCCTTGTCGACGACCTCGACGACCTGGTCGACGTCCTTGTAGGCGGCCGGCTGCTCCTCGGCGAGGCCCTTGTGGCCGCGGGCGCGGGCGATGATGCCGAGGGCGTCGAGCTCCTTGTCGATCCGCCGGCCGGCGGCGAGCTTGACGGCGGCCGTGCGGCTCATCATCCGGCCCGCGCCGTGGCAGGTCGTGCCGAACGACTGCGTCCATGCTGCCCGGGCTGGCCGGCCAGCACCCAGCTCGCCGTCCCCATGCTGCCGGGGATGATGACGGGCTGGCCGATCGCCTGGTAGGCGCTCGGGATCTCGGGATGACCCGGCGGGAAGGCCCGGGTCGCCCCCTTGCGGTGGACGCAGACCTGCTTGCGACAGCCGCCGCCGACGTCGTGGTCCTCGAACTTGGCGATGTTGTGGGCGACGTCGTAGACCAGGTCCATGCCGAGGTCCTCCCACGGCTTGCCGAAGACCCGCGCGAAGACCTCGCGGGCCTGGTGGGTCAGGAGCTGGCGGTTGCACCAGGCGTAATTGGCCGCGGCCCGCATCGCGCCGAGGTAGGCCTGGCCCTCCGGGCTGCGGACCGGGGCGCAGGCGAGCTGCGGGTCGGGCAGCGCGAAGCCGTACCGCTTCGGGGCGCCCTTGAACGACGCCGAGGTAGTCGTCGCAGACCTGATAGCCCAGCCCGCGCGAGCCGGAGTGGATCAGGACGGTGATCTGCCCCTCGCGCAGGCCCATCACCTCGGCCGCCGGCTCGTCGAGGACGCGGTCGACGACCTGGACTTCGAGGAAGTGGTTGCCCGAGCCGAGCGTGCCGCACTGGTCGTAGCCGCGTGTCGATAGGCGCGGTCGCTGACGCGGTCGGGGTCGGCGCCGTCGAGCCGGCCGCCGGCCTCGGTGAAGTCGAGGTCGCGGGCCGTGCCGCAGCCCAGGTCGACGACGTACGTCGAGCCCTGCTCCATCAGCCGCTTGAGCTTCGGCTTGTCGAACTTGTAGTTGCCCGCTCTGGCCGACGCCCGTCGGGATGTCGCGGAAGAGCTGGTCGACGAGCGGCCGGATCTGCGGCTTGACGTCGTCCCAGTCAGGTTCGAGCGCAGCAGCCGGACGCCGCAATTGATGTCGTAGCCGACGCCGCCGGGCGAGATCACGCCCCCCTGCTCCGGGTCGGTCGCGGCGACGCCGCCGATGGCGAAGCCGTAGCCCCAGTGGATGTCGGGCATCGCCAGGCTGGCCTTCTGGATGCCCGGCAAGGTGGCGACGTTGGCCACCTGCTCGGGCCCCTGGTCCTTGCTGATCTGCTCGATCAGCGTGCTCGTCGGCGAAGATCAGGCCGTCGACGCGCATGTCGTCGCGGTAGCTCTTCGGGATCCGCCACTGGCACGGGCCGACCTGCTCGAGCGGTCCTTCGTATTTGGGCATGATCAGCCTCGGGCTGGCGGCGCACGGACCGGGGTTCGTGCCGCGAAAGGCATGCCCGGCGCGTCCGGACACACGGCGGGCCGGGGTCGGTTCGGGACGACAACGCCGCGGGACGATCTTCACCCTCTCCCCTTGTGGGAGAGGGTAGGGTGAGGGGTCGGGGGAAGGCCGAAGGGATCCCCGAAGACCCCCTCACCCTAACCCTCCCCCACGAGGGGGGAGGGGACAAGAGGGGGACCGCTCGAAATCGAGACGGCTCACCGGGCCGATGAGAACGCCGGCTCCGGCAAGGTCCGCTCGATCTCGTCGACCCGGTAGCCGAACCCCGGCCCGCGGATCGAGCTGAGGTCGACCGTCCCGCCCCGGCGCCGGTAGAGGCCGGGGTGGACCGCCGCCTCGGGCTTCGAGGCCTCGGGGTAGAACTGCATGCTGTTGGTCTCGACGCCCATGATCGTCCCGGCGTGGGCGGCGAGCAGGACGTGGGGGATCTGGGCGAGCATCGGATTGGTCAGGTCCTGGACCATCAGGGTCATCCCGTGCGCCTTCGCCCAGCAGAGGCTGAGCAGGGCCCCCGTCTGGGTCTTGCACGTCTTGAGCGCGACGCCGGACCAGCCGAGCCAGCGGCCGAGCCGGACGTGCTCCCAGTCGTGGGCCGACTCGTCGAGGAACAGCGGCTTGCGGGCGGCGACCGAGCGGACGTCGATCCGGTGCGCCTCCAGGTCGTAGGGGAAGGGCTGCTCGACGTAGAGGAGCCTCGCGTACGTGTCCGGCTCGTCGACGAGCAGGCGGTCGAGGATCGCGTTGACGTAGGCCGGCTCGCGGACCGTGCAGTTGAAGTCGGCCGTGAGCCAGTCGACGCCCTCCTCGATCGCGATCCGGCCGACGCGGGCGAGGCGGTCGTAGTCCCAGGCGGGATCGGTGCCCCGGAGCTTGACCTTGAGGCACGTCAGGCCGTCGCGGCGGATCCAGTCGCGGAGCAGGACGGGGTAACCGTCGTCGGGCTCGTCGCCCGTGAGGTCCGACGGGTCGATCGGGTCCGTCCCGCCGACGAGGTGCCAGGCGGGCAGCGTGTCGGGCCGGGGGAAGATGAGGAAGTCGGCCGGGTAGAGGTCGCGGAAGCGGACGGATGAGCCGAGGGCGGGGGTCAGGTAGATGCGTCAGGTCGTGATTCATGTACTCCGCGGTGTACGTCTCGTACGTCGGCACGCCGTGGAGGACGCCGTAGGCGTCGTGGAGCGCGAGGTCGAAGGCCGAGTTGCAGACGAGCGCGGCGAGCCAGGGGATTGGCTCGCGGCCGGGGCGAACCGTCTCGTTGTATTTGCAGAGCAGCTCAGGGAGAAAGCCGTCGATGACCGTCTGGCCGACCTCGATCGGATGGCCCGAGATAAACGCCAGGTACGAGCTCCACGTCTCGGCCAGCACGAGGCAGAACCCCTTCAGGGCCTCGAGCCGCTCCTGGTACGAGAGCGGCGACGGCCAGACCCACTGCACCGAGAGCGGCGTCTCGCCCCAGCCGTCGGCAGCCGCCCCGGCGCGTCGTTCACGCCCAGGCAGACGCGGGCGCAGGTGACCTCGGTCGTCACCTCGGGCCCGAACTTGAGCGGGACGCGGTTGGTGATCGGCAGGAAGTAGAGGTCGGCGCCGGTCGGGCGGACGTCGGTCGGCTTGGACATGGGCGAGGCTCTCGTCGTGCGGTGAGGAGAAGACCGGCGCTCAGGCGATCCGCGGCTCGCCCGGCGTGGTGGCGAACCAGTGGGCCGCATCTAGATCCAGCCCGAGCGCGACCGGATCTCCAGGCCGACGCGCGAAGTCCGGGCCGGCGCGGGCGGAGAGCGTGTGTCCGTCGAGACGGAACCAGGCGATCGCCTCGTGCCCCCGCGGCTCGATCCGCTCCAGCGTCGCGACGACGCGCGGGCTCATGGGACGGGCCTCGTCCCGCGGCTCGATCGTCACGGCCTCGGGCCGGAGGCCCAGCCATGCGGCGGCGACATGGAGGGTGTTCCTGGGGAAGTCCATCCCGCCCGGGGCCGTCACCTTGCCGGAATCGGCCCGGCAGAGGAGGAACGACATCGGCGGGTCGCCGACGAATCCGCCGACGAATCGGGTCGCCGGGTTCCGGTAGACCTCGCCCGGCGTGCCCACCTGCTCGACCTTCCCGGCCCGCATCACGGCGATCCGCTCGCCGACCGCCAGGGCCTCGGTCTGGTCGTGCGTGACAAGGATCATCGTCCCGCCGAGCTTTCGGTGCAGGTCGAGCACGGCGGCACGGATCGAGGCGCGGAGGGGCGGGTCGAGGCTGGAAAACGGCTCGTCCAGCAGGAGCAACGCCGGCCGATTGAGCACGGCCCGCCCGAGCGCCGCCCGCTGTCGCTCGCCGCCCGAAAGCGCGAGCGGCCGCCGCTCGAGCAGCCCCGCCAGGCCGAGCCATTCGGCGACCTCGCGCGCCCTCGTCGTCCTCTCGGGCTCCGGCACGCCGCGGGCCCGGAGCCCGAAGGTCAGGTTCGCCAGCACGTCGAGGTGAGGATAGAGCGCGGGATGCTGGAAGAGCATGCCCACGCCCCGATCGCGCGGGGCGACCTCGTTCATCCGCCGGCCGCCGATGCGCACCTCGCCCGACGAGGGCGCCTCCAGCCCGGCGATCATCCTCAGCAGCGTGGTCTTCCCCGACCCGGAGGGCCCGACGATGGCGAACCGCTCGCCCGCCTCGACCGCCAGGTCGACCCCCGCGACGGCTTCCGCCGACGCGTGGGGGTACCGCTTCCCCAGACCTCGAAGCTCGACGGCGGACAACGGCGCGCCTCCCCTCGACCCTGCACCCACGCCCTTCCAGACTAGGCCAACGGTCGACTCGGCGGAACCGGCCGGCGAGGGAATACGGTCGTTCGCCGGGCCGCATCATCCTCCAATCAGGCCGGACGGACCCTGCCCGGAGCCCTGCGCGGCTTGGCATTCCCGGCCGGCGATGCGACAATGGACCGGCCCGAGGAGAGCCCCATGCGTCGCGTCTCGCTCGCCCTGATCGCAGTCGTTGGTCTCGGCATCCCCCGCGGAGTCGCGGGCGAGCCGAAGCCGGCCGGCGACGTCGCGCCCCTCGAGACCTTCACGGCCGACCAGCGCGACCACTGGGCCTATCAGCCGCTCGTCGCGGCCCGAGCCTGCCCGCGGTGAAGGATCGCGCCTGGGTCCGCAACCCGATCGACCGGTTCATCCTGGCCGAGCTCGGAAGAGCGTCGAGCTTCCGCACGCGCCCGAGGCCGACCGGGTCGCCCTGATCCGCCGCGTGACGTTCGACCTGACCGGCCTGCCGCCGACGCCCGCGCGAGGTCGCCGCGTTCCTCGGCGACGCCCGGCCCGACGCCTACGAGCGGCTGGTCGATCGCCTGCTCGCGAGCCCTCACTACGGCGAGCGCTGGGCGCAGCACTGGCTCGACCTGGCCCACTACGCCGACTCGAACGGCTTCGAGCTCGACGCCGAGCGGCCCGACGCCTGGCGGTATCGCGACTGGGTCGTCAAGGCCCTCAACGCCGACATGCCCTACGACCGGTTCGTCGCCCTCCAGCTCGCCGGCGACGAGCTCGCAGCCCGGCGATCGCGACGGCCCTGATCGCCACGGGCTTCGGCCGGTGCGGCCCGCGCGAGGTCGTCGGCGGCAACGTCGATCCCGGAGGTCAAGCGGCAGATCGGAGCTGACCGAGATCACCGGCACGGTCGGCTCGGTCTTCCTCGGCCTGACGATCGGCTGCGCCCGCTGCCACGACCACAAGTTCGACGCCATCCCGACGACCGACTACTACCGCCTCCAGTCGTTCTTCGCCGCGTCGCGAGCTGGTCGACCTGCCGATCGCCTCGAAGGCCGAGATCGAGGCCGTTCGAGGCCGCCAAGAAGGCCGTCGAGGCGAAGGTCGCCCCGCTCAAGAAGCAGCTGGCCGCGCTCGAGGCCCCCTATCGCAAGGCGCTCGCGCGAGCAGAAGCACGCCATGCTGACCGCCGACGAGCGGGCGGTGATGGCGATCCCCGCGAAGGACCGGACGCCCGCCCAGAAGCGGCTGGCCGCAGGGCCTCGAGACGTCGCTGCGGATCACCTGGGAAGAGGTCGCCGCGGCCGTCGCCGACGAACCCCGCCGACCACGCCGAGCGCGAGGCGCTCAAGCGGGCGATCTACGAGATCGAGCAGACGCTGCCCCGCCCGCCCGCGCACGCCATGGCCCTGGTCGACCAGAAGCCGAAGGCCCCCGACACGTTCGTCCTCCGCCGGGGCGACTACCAAGCAACACGGGCCGAAGGTCGCGCCCCGGCCGCCGGGCGTCATCCTGGCCTCGCAGCCGGCGCGAGGCGTTCGCCGCCGATCGATCGTCCCGACCGACGACAGACGACCGGCCGGCGGCTGGCCCTGGCGCGCTGGCTGACCGGCCGGACAACCCGCTGACGGCCCGGGTGATCGTCAACCGGCTCTGGCAGCACCATTTCGGCCGGGGGATCGTCGCCACGCCCAGCGACTTCGGCGTCCGCGGCGAGCCGCCCACGCATCCCGAGCTGCTCGACTGGCTGGCCTCCGAGCTGATCGCCGGCGGCTGGCGGCTCAAGCCGCTCCACCGGCTGATGGTGACCTCGGCCGACCTATCGCCAGTCGAGCAAGCCGAATCCGACGCAGGCTGGCCGACGAGACCCCGACAACACGCTGCTCTGGCCGGATGAACCGCCGCCGGCTCGACGCCGAGGGCATCCGCGACGCCATGCTCGCCGTCTCGGGCGAGCTGAACCCGAAGATGGGCGGGCCCGGCGTGCTGGCCCCGCTCGAGAAGGAGGTCAAGGACCTGATCTTCACCGAGGCCGAGGTCGTCGACCTCTGGCCCGAGACCGCCGACCCGCGCGAGCACCTGCGGCGGTCGCTCTACCTCTTCCGCAAGCGGAACGTCCGCTACCCGCTGTTCGACTCCTTCGACGCCCCCGACACCCAGACCGCCTGCCCGCAGCGCGAGCGCAGCACGCACGCCCTCCAGGCCCTCGTCCTGCTCAACAGCGACTTCGCCATCGGCCGGGCCAGGGCCCTGGCCGGCCGGCTCTCCGCGAGCCGGCGCGGGCCGCGACGCCCGGATCCGCCGCGCCTACCGGCTCGTCCTCGGCCGCGAGCCCGCGGCCGAACGAGATCGACCAGGCCCGCGGCTTCCTCGACGTCGCAGGCCGACTTGCTCCGCGAGCCGGTCAGGCAGGGCGAGCCCCTGCGCCCGGCCGACGTTCGCCGCCCGACGGACCGACCCGGCCGAGGCCGCGGCCTGGGTCGATTTCGCCCTGGCGATGCTGAACCGCAACGAGTTCGTCTACGTGCCCTGAACGGTGGTCAGCCCTGCGACTGGATGACGCCGATGTCCACTGACCGATCCCGCTGCCCCGGCCCCTCGCGTGCCGGTCCGCCCGCTCAGCCGCCGCGAGTTCCTCCGCGCGGCGGGCAACGGCTTCGGCCTGCTCGGCGCTCGTCGTACCTGCTGCGAGCGCGAGGCGCGCGCCGGCGCGGCCGACGAACCCGCTGGCCGCGCAGGCCGGGCCACTTCCCGGCGAAGGCCAAGCGGTGCATCTTCCTGTTCATGACCGGCGGCCCGAGCCAGATGGACCTGTTCGACCCCAAGCCGCTCCTGAACACGCTCGACGGCCAGCCGCTGCCGCCGAGCTTCGGCAAGATCCACAGCCAGTTCCTCGAGAGCGACCCGCTCTGCCTGGGCAGCCATCGCAAGTGGGGCAAGTACGGCCAGTCGGGCATGGACATGTCCGACCTCGTGCCGCACATGCACCAGCACGCCGACGACATCGCCCTGATCCGCTCGTGCGTCGCCGACAGCGTGATCCACGCCCCGGCGATGTACCAGATGAACACCGGCCGGGTCTTCATGGGCTATCCCAGCCTGGGGAGCTGGGTGACCTACGGCCTCGGCTCCGAGAGCGAGAACCTGCCGGCCTACGTCGTGATGACCCAGCCCGAGGGGACGCCCGAAGGGGGCGCCCCGTGCTGGGGCGCGGGCTTCCTGCCGGCGCATCTACCAGGGGACGCTCTTCCGCAGCGGGCCCGTCGCCGATCGTCAACCTGAAGCCGCCCGCCGAGTTCGCTCCGCGACCAGCAGCGGCGGACGCTCGACCTGCTCCGCGCGATGAACGAGGACGGACCTCGACCCGGCCGACACCGAGCTCTCGGCGCGGATCGCCAGCTACGAGCTGGCCTTCCGGATGCAGAGCGCGGCCCCCGAGGCCGTCGACCTCTCGACGCGAGTCGGCCGCGACGCAAGGCGCTCTACGGCCTGGACGACCCGCGGACCGCCGAGTTCGGCACGCGCTGCCTGCTGGCCCGGCGGCTGGTCGAGCGCGGCGTCCGGTTCGTCCAGCTCTATTCCGGCGGCGGCCCGGTCGCCATGCAGTGGGACGCCCACGACGACATCGACGCCAACCACGAGAAGATGTGCGGCCTGACCGACAAGCCGGTCGCCGCCCTGCTGACCGACCTGAAGCGGACCGGGCCTGCTCGACGAGACGCTGGTCGTCTGGGGCGGCGAGTTCGGCCGGACGCCGGTCAGCCAGGGGGGCGGCCGGGGCCGCGACCACAACGCCACCGGGCTTCACGATGTGGATGGCCGGCGGCGGCGTCAAGGGCGGGCACGATCGTCGGCGCGACCGACGAGATCGGCCTGAACGCCGATCGAGGACCGCGCCCACGTCAACGACATCCACGCCACGATCCTGCACCTGATGGGCCTGGACCACACGCAGCTCACCTTCCTGCACAACGGCCGCGACGAGCGGCTGACCGACGTCGCCGGCCGCGTGATTACGCCGCTCTTTGCCTGATCCGCGACGTTATTTCGAGGACGCGGGCTTCTCGTCCGCCGCGGAGGTCTGCGGGCCCCCGACCGGGCGCATGACCCGGACGAGCGTCGCCTTCTCGCGCGACTTCGCGTCCCTGTAGTGGACCTCGACCCAGAGGCCGGGCTTGAGGTCTTCGGTCGCGTACTTGACCGGCTTGGCCGCCGATCGCTGGCCGCGATTCGCGGACGTTTCGGCCGGGTCGCTCCGGGCCTCGACCCTGGCGGCGCCGTCGGGGGTGCGGGCGCCCTCGCTGACCTCGTCGGTCGAGGAGCGGTAGCGGGTCTCGATCCGCGTGTCGGGGGCCACGACGACGGTGGTCAGCGTGTCGGCCGACCGCGGCTCGCCGGTCGTGGCGATCGACTTCTGGCCCTGGGCGGCCGCGGCCTTCGGCGACTTGGGCTCGGTGCCGGCCTGGTCCCGGACCCAGTCGCGCCAGACGGCCGCGGTGTTGATCGTCAGTTTGAGGAAGCGGGGCGACGCGGCCGGGTCGGTGGCCGGCGTGCCGGCTTTGGTCACGGGCTCGGCCTTGACGATCACGCCCGCCGTGAGCTGGTGCCGCGCGTCGGCCGGGGGCGGGAGGGTCTTCGCCTTCTCCTTGGTCTCGGTCGTCTGCGCAAACGCGGGCGCGGCGAGCAGCAGGCTCGCGGCGACGATGGTCCGCGGGAGTTTCATCGCACCACTCCTGGGGGTCGTGCTCGATGGGTCGGAAGCCCTCGGACCCCTCCCGTGCAAGTTCAAGGCCGGCGCCGCTGGAGGCGGTCCCCCTCCTCGGCCCATCCCTCCCAGACCCGGGCCGCCTCCGGGCTGTCGGTCCGGATCAACCGCGTGGCCGCCGCGAGGTGCGTCGCCCGCTCGAACGAGCCGGCCTCGATCGCCTGGGCCAGCTCGCTAGCCGAGCGGGCGTCGGGCCCCTGCTCTTCGGCGTGTTCGCGAATCCGCGCCGCTGCCCGGCGGTCTCCGTCGCCCGAGACCGCCCGGATGTAGTCGGCCCACAGGGCGAAGAGCGGGTCGGCGTGCTTCGCGAGCGATTCGATCGCATCCGGCGGAAATGTGGTGCCTTCGGACGAGGACACGGCCATCGCCCGCAGCCCGAGAAGGCGGAGCCACTCCGGCCAGCCCTCGCTCAGGGCGACAACCCGGGCGAATTCGGCGGGGTCGGCCTTCACGAGGTCCGTCGTGACCGACTCGGCCACGAGGTAGCGGGCCAGGTCCGGCAACGGCCTGCGCAGGGCGATGTCCCAGCGCTGCTGCCCGGTCACCCGACCGTCGCGGGCCAGGGCATAGGCGGCGGCGATCCGGTCGTCCGTCGGGCGCGACTCGTCGTGGAGGATGTAGACATTGGTCCAGACGTGGCGGAGCGACCAGGTCTGCCAGGCGAACCAGCCGACGAGTCCGACGGAGATCAGAAGGCCGGCGATCCCGAGGTAGAAGAAGGAGCCGTACTTCTCGCGCTGGGTCTTTCGAGGGGGATCGACCGTGACGATCGGCAGGGTTGGGAAGGCTGCGGGCGGCCGGGGCTTGGGATCGTCAGGGATCATGCATGGCCTCGGACTGGTGCGGATCGCTCTGCCGGAAGGGGCCTCGCCCGCCTTGAAAGGTTAACGAAGCAGCACGAAGCCGGTCATAACCTGCACGCTCGGGTTCGGTCGGCGCCAGGAGCCCGGGCTCGGGACCCGACGAAACGAACCCAATCGGCCACCTCGGGCTCGGGCGGGCTCTTGAGGGTTCCGGGGCGATCGGCTATTGTAACCGGTCTACCCTGCAACGACGGGGTGTCGGAGTCCGACCACGTCAGCCGCCAGCCACGGAGATCGAGAGCGCATGGCCAGTCGTCGCCGAGGGAAGGGTCGCCGGAAAGTCGGGCGGAAGAAGCGGCGGATGAGAAGCCGCATCCGTCACCGCAAGAAATAAGCCCTGCCGGCGGCCCACGGTCGACCGGCCTCCGATCGACGCGGCCCCGGCGCGGCACCTGCCCGCCGGGGCTGTTCGCGTTGGCATGCACTCGGGTTTCCGCAGCGCCATCGGGCTCTATAATCCGAGGGAAGACCCTGCGGGTGCATGCCAGGAGCCGAGTCATGGACCACCGCCCATCGATCGACCTTCTCGAGTCGACCCACGCCTTCCCGGGCGTCTATCGGATCAAGGCGATCGGCTCGAGCGAGGGGGGATTCGTCGACCGGGTGCTCGCGGCCGCGGCCGAGGAGCTCGCCTCGGTCGCCGAGATCGACCATTCGGTCAAGGAGACGCCCGGCGGTCGGCATACGTCGGTGACGCTCGACCTGTCCGTGCAGAACGCCGATCAGGTCCGCCGGATCTACGAGAGGCTCCGAGAGCTCGAAGGCCTGACCCTGCTCTTCTGATCGGGCACCCGGGGCCGGGGTCCGGAGGTACCTTCCATGGCGGAATCCCGCGCTCCCCGAGCGGATCGACCTGGCCAGCGCCGACGACCCGCGCGACGTGGTCCATCGCGCGGTCGCGTGCCTGGCGCAGGGAGGGATCGTCGGCCTGCCGATCGAGGGCGGCGCGTGCGTCGCGGCCTCGGCGCTGAATCCCGACTCGGTCGCCCAGGCCGGCGCTTTCGCCAGGCCCGACGGCGACCGGCGGCCGACGCTCCTGCTCCGCGGCGCCGAGGATGCCGACGACTGGGCGGATTCGCTGACCGAGGTCGGCCAACGCCTGGCCCGCCGCGCGTGGCCGGGGCCGCTGAGCCTGGTGGTCGCCGCGGGGGCCGACGGACTCACGGCACGCCTGCCGGGGCCCGTCCGCGAGATCCTCATCCCCGACGGCCGGCTCGCGATGCGAGTCCCGTCGCCGGGTCCGGTGCTCGACATGGTCCGGCTCGTCCCGGGCCCGGTCGTCGCTTTCGAGGTGGCCGCGGGGCGCGGTTCGGCGGGGCCGCTCGCCGCGGACCGGCCGGGGCTGGAATGCCTGGAGATGGTCATCGAGACGCCGGCGCGGCGCGATAATCGGCCGGCCTCGGTCGTCCGCGTCGATCCGGCCGGCGCGACGCTGGTCCGGCCCGGTTTGATCTCCGACGCCGACGTCGCCGCGCTGTCGGGCACGATCTGGCTGTTCGTCTGCACCGGCAACACCTGCCGGAGCCCGATGGCCGAGGCGATCTGCAAGGCGATGCTCGCCAAGCGGATCGGCTGCAAGCCCGAGCGGCTCGTCGAGCGGGGCTACGTCGTCATGTCGGCCGGCGTCGGCGCCTCCGACGGCGTGCCGGCCGCGCCCCACGCGGTCGAGGCGGTGGCCCGGCGGGGGGCGTCGCTGAAGGCCCACGCGAGCCTCCGCGCCACCGCGACGATCCTTCGCCACGCCGACCTCGTCATCGCCCTGGCGGGCGAGCACCTGGATGCGGTGCTCGACCTCGCGCCCGATGTGGCCGATCGGGCGCGGATGCTCCATCCCGAGGGGTTCGACGTCGTCGACCCGATCGGGGCGGACCGTGCGACTTACGAGGAGACGGCCGCCGAGATCGAGGAATACGTCGCGCGGCTGCTCGACGACCTCGGCGTCTAGGTGCACTCGGGGCGCAGCGGCCCCGGTCGCCTGCTACAATGGTATGCCGTTCGAGCGTGCCGTGCCGTCCCTCACGCGTGGGGCCTGACCGTGGGCGAGCGTTCCGCCGAGATCGTCCGAACGACACGGGAGACCGAGATCCGGCTCAGCCTCGACCTCGACGGCGCGGGCCGGGCCGAGGTGGCCACGGGCGTCGGCTTCCTCGACCACATGCTCGAGCTCTTCGCCCGGCACGCGCTGTTCGACCTGTCCGTCACGTGCACGGGGGACCTCCACGTCGACGACCACCACACGACCGAGGACGTCGGCATCTGCCTCGGCCAGGCGATCGACCGGGCGCTGGGCGACAAGGCGGGAATCCGCCGGTACGGGCACGCGATCCTGCCGATGGACGAGACGCTCGTGACCTGCGCCGTCGACCTGGGCGGCCGGCCGTACTGGGCCTGGGACGCGCCGATGCCGGCGCCCGAAGATCGGCACGTTCGACAGCGAGCTCGTGGCCGACTTCTGGCAGGCCGTCGGCGACGCACGGGCGGATGAACCTGCACGTCCTGCTCCACTACGGGCGGAACACGCCACCACATCAGCGAGGCGATCTTCAAGGGCCTGGCCCGCGCCCTGCGGATGGCCGCCGAGATCGACCCGCGGGTCGTGGGCGTGCCGTCGACCAAGGGGATCCTGTGAGCACGGCCCGAGGATGCTCCGCCCGATGTCGAAGGATCGCGAAGTCCCGCCGCTCGCTGATCGTGAACGCCATCCTCGTTGCGCGTCGGCTTCGCGCCTGCTGGCGCTGGCCGTCTGGACGCAACCGCGACAAGCTCCGCGACGTCTTCCAGCCGGCCGGTCGACTTCCGGCTGTTCGGGCTGGCCTTCGCGATCTACCTGACGGCACTGGTCGCTGACCTTCGTCCGCTGGTACTTCCTCGTCCGGGCGGTCGGGCTGCCGTTCCGGCTCGCTCGACGCGATCAAGCTCGGGTTCATCGGCAACGTCTTCAACCTGGTGATCCCGGGCGCCGTCGGCGGCGACGTGATCAAGGCGGTCTTCCTCGTCGCGGATGCGGCCGTCACGCCAAGACGTCAGGCGATCGCCTCGATGGTGATCGACCGCATCCTCGGCCTGCTCGGCCTGTTCCTGCTGGCGGGCGTGGCGGGGATCTTCGCCCTGGGCGAAGGCCGAACGCGCAGGTCAAGATCCTGATCGGGCTCGTCTGGGTCGCGCTGGCCGCGGGACTCACTGCCCTGTTCATCCTCTTCACGCCCCAGCTCTATCCGATTCTCGACCGGCTGACGAAGCGGCGGGCGAAGCTGGCCAAGGTCGTGAAGGAGCTGGAGTCGGCCGCGTCGGCGTACCGATCGAAGGCGTGGCTCATCGTGGCCTGCCTGGTCGCCTCGTCGTGCATCCACAGCCTCTACGTGGTGTCGTTCTACACGGTCAGCCGGGCGATTTTCACGAGCATCCCGACCTTCGCCGAGCACTTCGTGATCGTTCCGCTCGTCCTCTTCACCACGGCGGTCCCCCTGCCCTTCGGCGCGCTCGGCCTGACCGAGAATGCCAGCGGCGTCCTCTTCGCCCTGGGCCGGTCCAGTGCCACGGCCGCCGCGGCCAACGGCGCCATCTCGATGATGGCTTTCCGGACGATCATGTACGCGGGCGGCCTGGTGAGCCTGGTCGTCTATCTCACCAATCTCGGCTGGGTCCGCGAGCTGACGAACCCCGAGGCAACGGCGGACATCGAGGCCGATGATCCGCTGCTCGAGCTGAACCCGGCGGTCTCAGATCCGCACGAAGATCCGGCGCCGGTAGAGCCATAGACAGATCAGCCAGAGCACGAACAGGATCGCCGCGTGCTCGTAGAGCGGCCCGTAGGGGCCCGCGAAGAGCGTCCCGCTCGGCTGGATTGTCGCCGCCCCATCGCCGGAGCGGTCGAGGGTGTAGGTGAGCGTCGTCAGGTGCGTCCGAAGCGTCCCCTTCACCCAGGGGCGGATGAGCTGGGCCATCACGTACATCACGATCGAGTTCGCCCCGACCACCACGAGCGGGAAGACCAGCCTGCGCAGCCCGACGACGTCCACGACCAGGTAGAACGCGGCCATCATCACGCAGGCCCAGCCCGTGCTGACGACGACCCACGACGGGGTCCAGATCCGCTTCACGGACGGGCAGATCGTGTGGTCGAGCACCGTGCCGAGCAGGATGGCCGCCCACGCCCGCGATCACGAGCGTCTCGACCTTCCACTGCCAGGATCGCCCCGACTTGAGGAGCCGGCCGACCAGGACGCCGAAGATCGCCGTCGCGATCGAGGGGATGAAGTTCAGGGTCGCGTAGCCGCCCGCGTTCTCCTTGAAGCCGGAGCCGTCGGGATAGGGCAGCAGGTTGAGGAACCAGCGGTCGAAGTCGGACGGCCGCGTTGGCGTTCTTCGCCCAGTGGTCGGCAAGGGTCGCGTAGGTCGGCGTCACCGGCCAGGAGCCGTCCTGCGCCGGCAGCGGCCAGAAGGCGAAGAAGGCCCAGTAGCCGACGAGCACGGCGATCGCCGCGGCCCACTGGAAGGCCGGCTTCCAGCCCAGGACGAGGAAGACGAACGCGTAACCGAGGCCGATCTGGGTCAGGACGTTGACGAAGGTCCAGTTCGTCTGCCTCGCGTCGTTCGACGAGAGGAAGACGCCCAGCGCGATCAGCACGAGCGAACGCGACGATCGCGTGGCCGAACTGGGACCACCAGCCCTGGCCCTTCGCCTTGCGATTGGCGAAGGCCCACGGCATGGCGACGCCGACGATGAACATGAACGACGGCTGGATCAGGTCCCAGAACGCCAGGCCGCGCCAGTCGACGTGCTCGGTCTGTTCGGCGAGGAACTTCCAGACGCCGCTCTCCGGGAAGGTTCTTGGCGACCGCCGCGAAGCCCAGGCCCGAGGAGGCCATCGCCAGCATGACGAACCCGCGGTAGGCGTCGAGCGACACGAGTCGCACGGACTCCGTCGCCGCCGGGGCGGCGGGGGCCAGGGTGAAATCGCTCTCGGCGAGGGGCTTCGTCTCGCGGTCGTTCCAGTCGACTTGAGGAGGCGGGGCGAGGTCGTAGGCGTGGTCCATCGGTAGCGCTCCGGGCGTCCGGTTCACGGGATCGGGGGCGATTGTACGAAGACGCCTCGGACCGTGCGAGGCGGTCGGCCTTGGACGGATCGTGAAGAATCGCGTAACCTGGTCCACCTGAGCGACGCCCGAGATCAGAGGCCGGAGTGCCGGATGGCCCGACCTTCCGACCCGTTCGCCCGCAAGCCGATCGAGACCCTGCTCCGCGAGATGAAGGGCGGCGAGCGGCTCCATCGCGTGCTCGGGCCCGTCGCGCTGACGGCCCTGGGCGTCGGGGCCACGATCGGCGCGGGGATCTTCGTCCTGACCGGCGAGGCCGCCTACGACTACGCCGGGCCGTCGCTCGTCGTCTCGTTCCTCCTCGCCGGGCTCGGCTGCGGGCTGGCCGCTCTCTGCTATTCCGAGCTGGCGAGCATGGTCCCCGTCGCCGGCAGCGCCTACACGTATGCCTACGCGACGCTCGGCGAGCTCGTCGCCTGGATCATCGGCTGGGACCTGATCATCGAGTACGCGATCGGCTCGGCGGCCGTCGCCGTCGGCTGGTCGAACTACCTGCTCGAGTTGCTCCAGAACGTCTTCGGCGTCACGCTCGATCCCCGGCTCCTCGCCTCGCCGTGGGACTACGACGTGCGCAAGGGGGAGTTCTTCCTTCAGACCGTGAGCGTCCTGCTCCCCGACGGCCAGACGATCCAGGCCACGCCGTGGATGAACCTGCCCGCGGCGTTCATCGTCCTGGCCATCACGGCGATTCTCGTCGTCGGCATCCGCGAGAGCGCGTGGTTCAACGCGACGATGGTGGGGATCAACGTGGGGATCATCCTCACCGTGGTCGCCATCGGCTCGCGTTACGTCCGGCCCGCGAACTGGCATCCGTTCCTGCACAGGACGCAGGGCTGGAAGGGCATCGCCGAGGGCGCGGCGCATATCTTCTTCGCGTACATCGGGTTCGACTCGATCTCGACCCATGCCGAGGAAGCGAAGAACCCCCGGCGCGACCTGGCGATCGGCATCCTGGGCTCGCTGACGATCTGCACGATCCTCTACGTCGCGGCCTCGGCCGTGCTGACGGGGATGGTTCCCTACGAGCAGATCGATCGGAAGGCCGCGTTCTCGGCCGTCTTCCGGAGCCGCGGGCTGCCGACGGTGGCGACCATCGTGACGATCGGCATCCTCGCCGGGACGACGAGCTCGCTGCTGGTCGGGCTCCTGAGCCAGCCCCGAATCCTGCTGGCCATGGCCCGCGACGGCCTCTTGCCGCGGAGCTTCTTCGCCGCCGTCCACCCGCGGTTCCTCACACCCTGGAAGTCGACGATCCTGATCGGCGTGCTCGTGGCGATCGCCTCGGCGCTCGCGCCGCTCAAGTTCCTGGCCGACCTGGTGAGCGTGGGGACGCTCTTCGCGTTCCTGATCGTTTGTGCGGCGGTCCTGATCCTGCGTTACAGGAGCCCGGACATCGAGCGGCCGTTCCGGGCGCCGGCTTTGCCGGTCGTGGCCGGGCTGGGCATCCTTGTAAATGGCGGATTGATGTTCTCGCTTGGGCGGGACAATTGGATAAGATTGGTCGTCTGGCTGGCGCTGGGGCTGGTGATCTACTTCGGCTATGGCCGCTATCATACGCGATTCGCCGGGGCGGAGCCGTCGGGACCGGACTCCGAGCCCGCCGGCTGACGCGGAACGGGAGGAGGCGAGCATGTCAGGCCTGGCGAGCACGCTCCAGGGGCTCCCCCCCTGCTGCCCGATCTGCGGCGCCGTCTACCGGGCCGAGCCGGCCGACCCCACCGCCGCCGCACCCTGCCCGGTCTGCGGCCACCTCGTCTGGTACGAGTGGGAGGGCGACGACCCGGACATCGTCATCCGGATCACGAACGACAAGATCGCCCCGGGCGCCGTCAGCCGGCTGATGAAGATCGTCAAGGCCCGGTCCCTGAAGAAGCTCGTCTTCGACTTCTCCAAGGTCCACCAGGTCACGTCCGATACTCTCGCCGAGCTGGTCTCGCTCCGCCGGCACATGCTGAAGGCGAGGGGCGACATGATCATCCGCAAGCTCCATCCCGACCTGCGCGAGGTGTTCCGGATTTTGCGGCTGGATCAGGTGCTGACGATCGAGGAGTGACGCGAGGGCAAAGCCATGGTCATCTCATCGCGGACGCCCGAGGGCGAGCCGGGTCGGTGCCCGATCTGCGGCGCGGTCCTGCAAGGTCGAGCCGTCGATCCCGCCCGGTGATGCCCCTTGCCCACGACTGCGGTCACCTGAATCTGGTTTAGCGACCGAGGTGCCGGACGATGTCGCCTGTCGCCCGTGACCGACGGCACGATCCCTAGGGCCAAACGCGGTCCTTAAAGCTTCTTCGACTCGGCTGGCGACTGATCGCGCACGAACGACCAAGCTGAAGTGCATTCGCGATCTCCATCCCGCCCTCCGCGAGGTCTTCCCATCACGCGATCGCGACTCGGTCTTCGAGATCGAGGCCGTGACGCCCGTTCGACGCCCGCGCCAGCCGCGCGTGAAGCAACCCCGAGCACCGCCGCCTCTTCGGGCCGCAGGCTCGCCAGCTCGTCCGCCAGCACGTCCTCGGCCTTCTGCTTGAGCGTCTCGAGCATCGTGCCGTCGAGGTACGACGTCGATGATCTCGGGGTGGACGTAGCACTTGCGGCAGACCGTCGGCGTGTTGCCCAGCCGCTCGGCGACCGACTCGATCGCGCGGACGATGTTCTTCTTCGCCTGGGTCTTCGAGTCGAACGCCTCGAACTCCTGCAAGGCCATCGCGGCGAGCACGGTGCCGGCCCAGGTGCGGAAGTCCTTGGCGGTGAAGTCGTGGCCGGAGATCTCGCGGAGGTACTCGTTGACGTCGGCCGAGTCGACGTCGCGACGCTTGCCGTCGTCGTCGAGGTACTGGAAGAGCTCCTGGCCCGGGAGGTCGCGGCACTTCTGGACGATCCGCGCCAGCCGCCGGTCGGCCAGGTCGATCGTCGTGCTTGACGCCGCTCTTGCCCTGGAAGGCGAAGCGTGAGCACGCCCCGGCCGGCCTTGACGTGACGGTCGCGCATCGTCGTCAGGCCGAACGAGTGGTTCGTGCGGGCGTACTCCTCGTTGCCGACGCGGATGAGCGTCGTTTCGAGCAGCCGGACGACCGTGGCGAGCACCTTCTCGCGCGGCAGGCCGGGCAGGGCGAGGTCGGCCTCGACCCGCTTGCGGATGCCGGGCAGCGCCCGGCCGAAGGCGATCATCCGGCCGTACTTCGTCTCGTCGCGGACCGCTCGCCAGCGCGGGTGGTAGCGGTACTGCTTGCGGCCCCGCGTCGTCGCGGCCGGTGGCCTGGAGGTGGCCGTCGGCCCGGGGGCAGATCCAGACGTCGGTCCAGGCCGGCGGGATCACGAGCGACTTGATCCGCCGCAGCGCTTCCGGGTCGCGGAGCGGCTTGCCGTCGAGGCCGAGGTAGGTAAAGGCCTTGCCCGACGGCCGGCGCCGGATGCCGGGCGACTCGTCGCTCACGTAGCGGAGGCCGGCCTCGTGCGCCGAGGTGACCGGGTCGACATGCGTCGCCTCCAGACCGGGCGAACGGCGCGGGCGAGTCGCAGTGCTCATGGCCTTTCGATGATGCAAGCGCGATGCCGGAGGGTGTGTCGCGCCTTCGAGACACTCTCCCCGAACTTGGCGGATTCTGCTGGCGTCGCCGCCCGGCAGCGGGAGAAGGACTGGGGATCGACCTCGTCCTCGGCCGGCCGATCCGCCGGCCTTCCCCCCATTCGAGGAGCCCGATCATGTCCGACCGTCGATTGATGGCGACCGCCGGGTCAAGCCGTCGCGAGTTTCTCGTCCGCTCGGGGCTGGCAGCGGGAGGCCTCGGGCTGATCGCCGGGCCGATGCGAGCGGTGGCCCATGGGGCGCTGCGCGGGAATCCGCTCACCGACTGCTCCCCCGTGCCGACTCCGCCGGCCAATCCGGTGCTCTTCCTCCCGGAGGCCTCGTTGCCGCTCCGCGTCCGCAAGAGTGCGTTCGACCTGAGCGACGCCGAAGTCACGCGGCTCCGCAAGGCATATGGCCTCCTGCGCAACCTCTCCCAGACCCAGCCGAACGACCCGCGGGGGTGGCTCCGGCAGGCGAACGTGCACTGCTGGTATTGCGGCGGTCCTGGCGGAGACGAGATGGGCGCGGGGACCGAGATTCACGGGAGCTGGCGGTTCCTGCCCTGGCACCGGATGTACCTGTACTTCCACGAGCGGATCCTGGCGGCCCTGCTCGACGACCCGACCTTCGCCCTGCCCTACTGGGACTGGGACACGCCCGGCCGGAACCGCCTGCCACCGGCCTATGCGGACCCGGGCACGAGCGACAACCCAAATCCGCTCTTCGACGCGACCCGGGGCGCCGGTCCGAACGACCAGATTCCCGCCTCCGGTCCCAACAACATCGTCGGCCCCGACCTGATCGCCCAGACGCTTTCACCGCTGAGCTTCGAGGGCGCGGGCGGCTTCGGCGGGACGCCGGACGGGCCCTCGCAGAGCTCGGGGACGCTCGAGGATAACCCGCACGGCCCCGTCCACGTCTGGACCGGCGACCCGTCGTTCCAGAGCGCCAGTCCCGACATGGGCGTCCTGGCCACGGCGGCACGCGACCCGATCTTCTTCGCCCATCACGCCAACATCGACCGCCTCTGGACCGTCTGGCTCAACCAGACGCCGGCCGAGGGGCAGCCGCCGCGGTCGAACCCGAGCGACTCGGCCTGGGCCGTCGAGCGATTCGCATTCTACGACCACAATGCGACGGCTCGGTGGGTTTCGATGGCCATCGGCGACACCGTCGACACGGCCGGCTCGCTCCGGTTCGTGTATGCGGCGGGCCCGCAGCAGGCCGAGGGGCCGGGGCACTCGATCGTCCTGCCGACCGGCCCCGCCGCGGCCCCCCAGCCGCTCGACCTGGCGGCCCCGGCGCGGTCGAGTATTGCCATCGGGCTGCCCGACGCCGCGCGGCAGACGCTGAGAAACGAGTTCGCGAAGCCCGTCCCGAAGCGGCCCACGGTCGTCCTCCACATCGACGGCATCGAGCTGCCGCCCGACCGGCAGGCGGTCGTCCGCGTCTTCGTCGACCAGCCGGACGCCGACAAGGCCACGCCGGTCAATAGCCCCAACTTCGTCGGCCAGTTCTCGATCCTGGCGATGAACCGGCCCGCGGCCGCTGCGCCCGGGCACGCGATGAAGACGATGCACCACAACAAGGCCTTCCGACTGAGTGAAGGGCTCGCCGCGAGGCTCGAGGCCCAGCCCGAGCTGAAGGTGACGCTCGTCTCGGTCGCCGGAGAGACGAAGCTGCCGTACAGGAAGGCGTATCTCAGCATCCGACGCTGAGGAAAATCGGTGAGAACGACACCTCGCGCCTCGAAGCGTCGCCGGCGCTCCCTATAATCGTGATTAGAGGGCCAGCCGATACCGGCCGACCGCGGACAGACCACGTCCAGGGAGGATCGCGATGATCACGCTTCGACGAGTCCTGCGTCGGTCGGCACCGCTCATTCTCGTCGCCGTCGCCGGCCTCTCCGCGGCGGCGACGTCGGCCCGAGCGCAGTTCTACGGCTTCGGGGGCTACGGCTACCCGGGCATGGGCTACGGATACGGCATGGGCTACGGGTACGGTGGCATGGGCTACGGCTACGGCGGGATGGGCTACGGCGGGATGGGCTATGGATACGGTTACCCGGGCATGGGCTATGGATACGGTTACCCGGGCATGGGCTACGGATACGGCTTCGGCTACCCGCCATATGCCGCGGCCTACGGTTACGGTGGCCTGGGTTACGGCTTTGGGGGCGTCGGTCCCTGGGGCATGGGCTACGGCTATGGCTCTCCCGGCCTGGGTTACGGCTACGGGAACCTGGCCTACGGCAACCCGTATCTGCTGACGGGGCTGTTCAACCCGCTCTTCGGAGTGGGAATGACGCCGCTCGGCCTCCAGAGCTACCTGTACGAGAGGAACGTCCTCGGCCGAGGACTCACCACCGGCTATTCCCGCGGCTATTCGGTAGCGCCGGCCACCGGCATCGTCCGGCCGTGATGGCGTCATGGCGCGGCCGCCGCATCCCACTGGTACTCACAGTCGCGGGTCTTATTCTCCGGCTCGGCGCCGTCCGGGGCCATGACGTCGACGAGCATGACAGGTTACCGCCCGACGCCTCGGCGGTGCTCGATGAGGCCGAGTCGGTCGAGCTCCTCTCGATCGATCCGCGTGACCGGCCGGGGAAAGCCGACGATTCCTTTCACGGTTGGAAGGTCCTCGGGCGCACCTACGCCCCCGACGCCTCGGGCCGTCGGGCGATTCTCGCGTCCGTGAAGCAGGCGATCGGCGAGACCGACGGGGTTTCCGGCTGCTTCGAGCCACGGCACGGGCTCCGCGCGACGAAGGGCGGCAGGTCCGTCGACCTCGTGATCTGCTTCTCCTGCCGCTGGATCGAGGTCCGGAGCGAGGGAAAGACTTCGTTCGTGTGGACCTCGGATGCGCCGAAGTCGGCGTTCAATAACGCGCCTGCGCGCGGCGGGCGTCAGGCTTGCGCAGGACGTCGAGGGGCCGTGATCGGAGCGGTCAGCCCGATCGTCAAGGTCTCCGGTTCTTGCCCCTGGGGCCGGACCGGAACGCTCGGCGTAAGCGCAAGTTAGGCGTCGTGGAAATCCCTGACGCTTTTTGGAGACCGGCGGATTGTCGGCTATGGTTCAGCGACGGTCCTCCCGAGGGCCATCGCCCCGACCCGACGCGCCAAGGAACGGCCGATCGAGCCGTTCCCCGTGCGCCCCAGGGCGTGCGGCGAGTGTTCCGGGCGGGGGCCGGTTCGTGGGATAGACACCACTCGATGAGTTGACACCCCGGACGTTCCCGATGCGAACCCCCATGCCAGACGTGCGCCGACCGTCCCGGAACCGGGCGGCGGTGCGCCGCGATGGTCGCGGACGGTTCCCGATCGTTCCGACGGAGCCCGCCCCGTCGCTCCGCCCGGTCGCGCACCGACCGGACGGCGGCGCGGCGCGCCGGCGGTCCGAGGGGAGGACGGCAAGTGTCGAGACAGGGGAGACCCCAATGATCAGGTTCGTGCGACGGAAGTCGGCCGGAGGTCCCCGGGCCGGGACGCCGGCCCCGCGACGTCGGCCCCGTCCGGCCTGGCGCCCGCTGGCCCTGGCCGGACTCGCCGTGACCGTGCTCGGCCTCAACGGCTGCGCCTCCGACCCGTGCGGCGGCTGCGGCAGCGGCCATTTCGCCGGCATCGGCAACTCCATCCGCAATGCCGGCGCGACAGTCCAGAGCGCCATGTCGCGCGTATTCCACTGCAAGAGGTGCAACGGCTACGCCCCGGCCGGCTGCGACAGCTGCGGCGGCGGCGGGGTCGTCGAGGGCGTGCCCGTCGAGGGCGCGGTCATCCCCGGTCCGGTGGTCCCGGCCCCCGGCTCGTCGCTGGCGCCGCCCTCGAAGGAGTCGAACCCGACGATCCTCGAGCCCGCCGCGCCGGCCTCGTCCGGGCGCCCCTCCTCGTCGAACGTCGGCCCGTCGAGCGCCCGGCCCGCGGCCCGCGCCCTGTCGGCCTACGACCGAACGCCGCCGATCGAGAGCGGCGTCCGGGGGCGGGCGAACGACCTCGCCCGCGCCGTCGACCTGTCGGCGCCGAGCCGACCCGGCTCGGCGAACCCGCTCGACGACCTGCCGCCGGTCGACCTGGCCGGCGACGTGACCCGCCGGGGCCGCTCGCCCGTGCCGGCCGAGGCCGACGCGATCAAGCCGGCCTCCGCGACCGCGCCCGCCCCGGCCTCGACCGGCGCCCCGAACAGCTCCGCCTCGGCCTCGCCCCGCGAGGCCGAGGCCCCGGTCCTCCGGGCCAGCATCGACGCCCCGCTCGCGCCGGGCGTCCGCCATTTCGCGGCGGTCCGCCCGGGCATCTCGGGCGGATCGGCCCCGGTGCGCGACAGCCTGGACTGGCTCAAGGACAAGGGCATCAAGACCCTCGTCGACCTCCGGACGACCGCCGAGGTCGAGCCCGGATTCGCCGACGGCGTGAAGGCCCGCGGCTTCCGCTACGTCGCGATGCCGATCGACATTTCGAAGCCCGACGCCGCCAGGCTCGCCGCCTTCCGCGACGAAATCACGAAGGCCGACAATCACCCGCTTTACTTCTTCGACGCCGACGGGAGCCGGGCCGGGCTGCTCTGGTACGTCCACCGGCTCACCTTCGACAAGGTCGACGCGCAGCTCGCCACCCGGGAGGCCGAGGAGCTGGGCCTGACCGAGAAGTCGGCATGGGCCAACGCGACCCGCCTCCTCGACGCCGTCCGGAGCGCCGCGAGGCCGGATTCGTCGCCCTCGGCCCGCAACGACGGCGAGACGACCATCTCATCGCTCCTCGGCCCGCAGCTCAGGGGCGACCGCCCCGCGTTCAGCGCCGCGAATCCGTCGCGGGCCATTCCCGAGGCAGCGGCGCAGTAACCGTCAACTCTTCCGGCCGGGTCGGGTGCCGGAACGTCAGGGCCAGCGCATGAAGCGCCACGCGGGGCTTGCCGTCCCCCGCGAGCAGAGTGGACCGGGACCCGTACTTGCGGTCCCCCACGATCGGCATCCCCCGCGACGCGAGTTGCACCCGGAGTTGATGCCCCCGGCCTGTGGTCGGGATGAGCTCGATGATCGCCGTCGCCGCGTGCCGCTCGAGCACCCGGTAGGCGAGCTGCGCCTCGCGCCCTTCGGGATCGCCCGGCGCGACGACCCGGACGACATTTCGGGCCTCGTCCTTCGCCAGCCGGTCGACCCACTGGCCCGCGTCGTCGGGCGGTGAGCCCTCGACCACCGCGCGATAGACCTTGCGGACGGTCCCCTCTCGAAACTGCTTCGCGAGGCGCTCGGCCCCCTTGCTCGTCCTCGCGAGCAGGATGGCGCCGGAGGTCGGCCGGTCCAGTCGGTGGACGAGGCCGACGAAGACATTTCCTGGCTTGGCGTACTTCTCCTTGAGGTAATCGCGGGCCAAATCGACCAGGCTCGGCTCGCCGGTCGCATCGCCCTGGGCCAGGACGCCGGCGGGCTTGTTCACGGCCAGGCAGTGATTGTCTTCCAGGAGGACGTCGAGCATCGGGGCTTGAATCGCGTGCCGGGGAATGACAGACTGCTCCTAGGGCGCTTCGCCGACGTCCGCTTGAGGTGCGCCGATGCCCGTGCTCTGCGAGATTCCCGGTTGCGGCGAGCCCGCCACCCACAAGGTCGCCGCGCCGTGGAAGGGCGGCGGCTTCTCGGAGCTGAAGACCTACGGATTCGCGTGCGGCGAGCACGTCCGCGACGTGCTGCGCGACGCCGAAGGGCGATGGCTCGATTATGAGCCCACGAAGGACGAGGTCGTCGGCTACCTCGCAATTTACCACTTCGAGCCCGGAGTCGGGGACCGACGGCTGGTCCGCGACTACGAGCTCGAGGAGTACTTCGCCGCGGAGTAACTCCCGGACGAGCCACCCGGCCGGGAGTTCTCTGCTTTGTGCCTTGTGCTTTCGGCTTTCATCCTCAGAGCACAAGGCACAAAGCACGAGCGGGTGTGACTCGCCTCACTTCTTGCCCGAGGGCAGCGTCTTGTACCCCGGCGTGACCGACGACGACGTTCGGCGTGACGTCGGGGTTGCCGGTCCCGGTCGCCCAGCTCAGCGCGGCGATGGCAAGCTCCTGGAACTTGGGGTTCGACCAGACGTCTTCGCGGTGACCCATCGAGTTGTAGAAGACGCGGCCCTTGCCCTGCATCCGGGCCCAGGTCTGGGGATAGTTGGGCCGCTCGTAGTCGTGGCCCTTCATGCCCTCGGTCTCGTAGAAGTAGATGACGTGCAGGTCGTCGGCCAGGTTCTTCTGGCTGTACCACTCGTCGTTGAGCTCGAAGCTGCCCGAGGTTCCGAAGGCCTTGGCGCCGGGGAAGTTCGCGTCGGCGATGCCGATCTTCGCCACCTGCTGAGCACCGTGGCCGAGGAACTCGCCCCCGATGAGCTGGATGTACGGGTCGTCGGCCCCCATGCCCCGGTGATGGCCGAAGGTGTCGGTCGCGCAGTGGAAGCCCACGAAGCCCTTGCCGGACCTGATCGCCTCGTAGAAGTTCTGCTCCCCCTCCTTGGACATCGGCGGTTGCTTGTCGGTGCCGGGCTTGGTCAGGTCGCCGGTCGTCTCGAAGACGAACGCGTCGAACTTGCCGATCTTGTCCGACTCGAACATCCCGCCGTCCTTCGAGCAGACGACGTTGAAGCCGTTGGCCTTGCCGATCTCGGTGAGGATCTTCTCGGCGTGGCTCAGCTCGTCGCCCTTCCGCTTGATGACGGAGTGCTCGAAGCCCGAGCTCTTGGTGAAAAACAGGATGTTCTTCGGCTCGTCGGCGGCGAAGCCCCGGCGCACGGCCAGCGGGGCGAGCAGGGCGGCGCCGGTCGCCTGGAGCATCCGGCGACGGTTCATCGGGTGTGGCAACATGCGTATTCCCCTTCGATCGAGTTGGAGCCTCGCGCCCCGTCCCGGCCGGGACCGCGACGCGTCGCATCGTAACCGGCGCCGGCGTCCAAGGCACGGGAAATTCGAGGTCGCCCGCTCTTCGGTCGTGGCAAGGCGGCGAGCAGTTCCGGTTTCCAATTTGCGGCAAAAACCCTCCTGGGCAACCGCCAGCGCGGGTCTCGCGACAGCACGGCCCCGTCGCTCCGGAGGGACTTCGATGTCGGACAATGACCGAAATGACCAGGACTCGATCGACCGCTGGACCGAGGACGCCGAGTATTACGAGTACAGCAAGGCGGCCAACCCGATCGGGTCGGGGCTCATCAGCAAGGTTCCCCTGGCCGACTTTCCGGCCAAACTCCACGAGGAGGGGCCGACGGGGATTGTCCCCTTCGACCTGAGCGAGCAGCTCGGCTGTCCTGGCCCGGCGACCAGCCCGTCGCTCTGCGCCAATTTCATTCGAGTCCGCGCCGGCGACTCCCTGACCACCAGCCCCAACGCCAGCTCCGAGCTGTATTACGTGATCCGAGGCCGGGGCCGCTCGGCGATCCACGGCGAGGACCTTCCCTGGGAGCGGGGCGATTTCTTCTCCCTGCCGTCCGGCAGCGAAGCGGAGCACCACGCGATCGAGGACGCGGCCTTCTACTGGGTCCACGACGAGCCCCTGCTCCGCTACCTCGGCGCCCGCGCCGAGACCCCCCGGTTCAAGCCGACGCTCTATCCCAGGGACCGGGCCGGCGTTGAGCTGGACAGGGTCGCCGCGGACCCGAACGCGAAGAAGCAGAGCCGCGTCAGCGTCCTGATGGCCAACAGGAATTTCCCGCAGACCCGGACGATGACGCACGTCATCTGGACCATGTTCGGCGTCCTGCCCACGGACTCGGTCCAGCTCCCGCACCGGCACGAATCGGTGGCGCTCGACTTCATCATCGACTGCAGGCCCGGTTGCTACACCATGATCGGCAAGGAGGTCGACGACGACGGCAAGATCAAGAACCCGACGCGCGCCGACTGGAAGCCGGGCTCGGCCTTCGTCACGCCGCCGGGGCTGTGGCACTCGCACCACAACGAGTCCGGCCAGGACGCCCATCTGATGCCGATCCAGGACGCGGGCCTGCACACCTACCTGCGCACGCTCGACATCAAGTTCTACCACCCGCAGCACGAGTCGTTCATCTCGGTCAAGGGCTGAACGCGGGGACTTCTCATGCCGGCCTGGCTCACGACGGTCGCGTGGATCTCGCTCGGCCTTTCCGCCGCGTCGGCCCTGGTCATCCTGGGCGATATCGTCGCGGGCCGGCGGCAGCCGATGGCGGTCATGAATATCGTCTGGCCGATCACGGGCCTGTATTTCGGCCCATTCGGCCTCTGGGCCTACTGGGCCCTCGGCCGGCCGAAGGCCGGGCAGGCGCACCACGGTGGTAGGAAACAGGGCGACTCGGGCCCGTCGAAACCGGCCAATCCCACGCCGGCCCAGGTCTTCGTGGCCACGAGCCACTGTGGCGCGGGCTGCGTCCTCGGCGACGTGACGGGGGAGGTCGCCCTCGCCGCGACCGGGCTGGTCCTGTTCGGCTCGCCGCTGCTGACGGCTTTCGCCGTCGACTTCGCCCTGGCCTACGCCTTCGGGATCGTCTTCCAGTACTTCACCATCGCGCCGATGCGCGGGCTCGGCCTGAAGGACGGCCTGGTGGCCGCCATCAAGGCCGACACGCTCTCGCTGATCGCCTTCGAGGTCGGCATGTTCGGCTGGATGGCGCTGACCCGGCTGGTCCTCTTCGAGGATCCTCCGGGGCCGGAGACGGCGAGCTACTGGTTCCTGATGCAGGTCGCGATGGTCGTCGGCTTCGGCACGAGTCTTCCCGGCGAACTGGTGGCTGCTCCGCGCGGGGCTGAAGGAGGCGATGTGACGCCTCAGCCGACGTCGGGCACGTCCTCGCCGCCGGTCCGCTCGATCTCCTTCCAGCCGGCGAGGTCGATCACCTCCTCGAAGTGATCGAACGACATGATCGGGCCCGCCCCTTCGAGCCGCTGGTCGAGCATCGCCTTGAGGGTCGACTCGAGCGTCTGGGCGACCCGGAAGACCAGACTCGTCGGATAGAGGATCATCGCGAAGCCGATCTTCTTGAGCGTGTCGGGCGTCACGATCGGCGTCTTGCCGCCGCCCTCGAACATGTTTGCCGCGAGCGGCACGTCGAAGCTCCTGCCGATCGTCTCGAGGTCCTCGACCGTCTCGACACCCTCGATGAACAGGCCGTCGGCCCCTTCCTTGACGTAGGCCTCGCCCCGCTTCATGGCGCCCTTCAAACCCTCGACGGCGTACGCGTCGGTGCGGGCCATGATGAAGAAGTCGTCGGAATGCCGCGCGTCGAGCGCGGCGCGGAGCTTGCGCCGGTAGACGTCCGGCGGCACGAGCTTCTTGTTCGCCATGTGCCCGCACCGCTTGGGCATCTGCTGGTCCTCGATGAAGATCGCCGACACCCCCATCTGTTCGTAGCGGTGGACCATCCGCACGACCGACTTGGCGTCGTCGCCGCCGGTGTCGCAGTCGACCATCACGGGCAGTTTGGACGCGGCCATGATGTCGGAGACGGCGGGCCGGGCGTCGCCGAAGTCGTCGAGCCCGACGTCCGGCAGTGCGTGACGTGCCGCGGCGAGGGCAAAGCCTCCGATCTGGTAGGCGCGGAAGCCGGCCTTCTCGATGAGCTTTGCGGTCAGGGCATCATGCGCGGCGGGGAGGAGGAGCGGGGGCTTCTTGCAGAGGCGGGCCCAGGTGGGGCTCTTCGGCATCGTCGCTGGCTCCCGAGCTCTGTTGCTCGCTTCAGCGAGCGATCCCTCTCCGAGCAAACCGAGGGCCAGACTTCGGCGAGCCGCGAGCTCAGCTCTCGACGCTTCCGCCCCTCGGATACGACCCGAGGATCTCGAGCCGGTCGCACCGCTTGCGGACCTGCTCGATGGCGCGCTGGACCTTGTCGTCCTCGAAATGGCCCTCGACGTCGACGAAGAACAGGTACGTCGGGTTCCGCTCGGCGGGGACCTCGGCCGTGGGGAATGACTCGATCCAGGTCATGTTGACCCCGTTCTTCTCGAACGGGACGATCGCCTTGGCGAGGCTGCCCGACTCGTTCGCCAGGCGGATGATCATCGTCGTCTTGTCGTTGCCGGTCCTCCGCTCGGGCCGCTCGGCGATGACGGCGAAGCGGGTGACGTTGTTGGCGTGATCCTCGATGCTCGAGGAGACGACGTTCAGCCCGTAGGCCTCGCCGGCCGCGCGGCTGGCGATCGCCGCGGCGTAGGGCTCGCGCTGGGCGAACTCGGCGGCGGCGGCCGTCGAGACCACCTCGATCAGCGTCGCCTGCGGCAGGTTCTTGCTGAGCCAGTAGCGGCACTGCGACAGGGCCTGGGCCTTCGAGTAGACTCGGCGGATCATCCCCTGCTCGCACTTGGCCAGCAGGCAGTGGCGGACGCGGAGCTTCACCTCGGCGCGGATCTTCAGGCCTGGCGTCTTGATGAACATGTCGAGCGTGTCGGCGATCCGGCCGTCCGTCGAATTCTCGAGCGGGACGATGCCGAAGTGGACGTAGCCGGCGGCTCACCGCCTCGAAGACCGCGGCGATCGACCCGACGGGGACATGCTCGACGCCCTCTCCGAACTTGGCGACGGAGGCGAGGTGGCTGTAGCTGTACTTCGGTCCGAGGCACGCGACCTTGAGCGCCGTCTGGAGGGCGCGGGAGCCGCTGAGGAGCTCGCGGAAGATCAGCCGCAAGGTCTCGGGCAGCAGGGGCCCGCGGTTCGCCGCCAGGGCGCGACTGAGGACCTCGTCCTCGCGGGCCGCCGACCAGACCTCCAGACCCTCGGCCCGCTTGAGCTGGCCGATCTGCACGGAGACCTCGGCCCGGCGGTTGAGGAGCTCGACGAGCTCCTTGTCGATCCGGTCCATATCGCCGCGGAGCGAGGCCAGGGTCGGGCCCCGCTTGCCATCGGCCGACGATGTCGGGCGCCTGGTGACGGTGGCTTTCTTCGGCGGCGGCACAGGCTTTCGCGGCATCGCTCGGCTCGTCGAGGAGGGTCCGGGGCCGGTTGTCTCGCGTAACTTCGGACAATTCAAGCGGATAGACAATCATAACGGTCGCGTGGCGTCAACCGAGCGGCATCAGACCCACTCCTTTTCGGTTGGTTCGACCCGGCCAGCAACTGCCATTTTGGCTTCGTCCGGCGAGAGCCGTCATTTCCGACAGCGCCAAACTGGCAGTCGACCTCGTGGCGCTGCGGCAGAGCCGATGCGGCCGGGTTCCGCAAGTATTTTCCAGAAATGCTTTTGCGCAAATCGACCTGCCGGGTTGTCCCTCGTGGTACGGCCTTGCTCTATTCCTTGGAACTTAGGGCAGGCGTCGATGTCGGGCGTCTATGTCGAGATGCTGAGGTCCGAGCCCGGAGCGGATCGAATATCGCGGGGCCGCTGGCCCGGGCGCGGGCGGCGAAGGCGACAGGCAACTCCGAAAGGAGAGGGCAGTGGCTGAAGGGAAAAAATCATCGGCATCGACCTGGGCACGACCAACTCGTCGTCGCGGTCATGGAAGGCGGCGAGGTCAAGGTCATCCCCAACCAGGAAGGCAACCGCCTGACGCCCAGCGTCGTCGCCTTCACCGACAAGGGCGAGACGCCTGGTCGGCGACCCGGCCAAGCGGCAGGCGATCACCAACCCGCGGCGGACCATCTACTCGATCAAGCGCTTCATGGGCCGGCGGCACAACGAGGTCGCAGTCCGAGGAGAAGCTGGTCCCGTACAAGATCGTCGGCGGCCCGGACGAGCTGGTCAAGGTCGAGATCGACGGCAAGCAGTACACGCCGCCGGAAATCTCGGCGATGATCCTGCGCAAGCTCAAGGAGGCGGCCGAGGCTACCTGGGCCACACCGTCCGCAAGGCGGTCATCACCGTGCCGGCCTACTTCAACGACGCCCAGCGGCAGGCGACCATCGACGCCGCCCGATCGCCGGCTTCGACACCGAATGGGAGATCGAGGACCCGACGGCAAGAAGTCAAGCAGCGGATGCGCATCATCAACGAGCCGACGGCCGCCTCGCTGGCCTACGGCCTCGACAAGAAGAAGAACGAGAAGATCGCCGTCTTCGACCTCGGCGGCGGCACCTTCGACATCTCCATCCTCGACGTCGGCGACGGCGTCTTCGAGGTGAAGGCGACCAACGGCGACACGCACCTGGGCGGCGACGACTTCGACCAGGTGCTGATCGACTACATCGCCGACGAGTTCAAGAAGGAGAACGGCATCGACCTGCGCAAGGACCAGATGGCCCTGCAGCGCCTCAAGGAGGCGGCCGAGCGGGCCAAGAAGGACCTGTCGGCAGGCGACCAGACCGACATCAACCTGCCGTTCATCACGGCCGACGCGTCCGGGCCCAAGCACCTGCAGATGTCGATCACCCGGGCCAAGTTCGAGCAGCTGGTCGGACCACCTGATCGAGCGCTGCCGCGGGCCGGTGCTGAAGGCCCTGCGAGGACGCCAGGCTCAAGCCGAGCGACATCGACGAGGTCGTGCTGGTCGGCGGCATGACGCGCATGCCGCGGGTGCAGCAGCTGGTCAAGGAGATCTTCGGCAAGGAAGGCCACAAGGGCGTCAACCCCGACGAGGTGGTCGCCATCGGCGCCGCCATCCAGGGGCGCAGCTGCTCGCTGGGCAGCAAGTCGGACGTGCTGCTGCTCGACGTGACGCCGCTGTCGCTGGGCATCGAGACGCTGGGCGGCGTCCTGACCAAGCTGATCGAGCGCAACACGACGATCCCGACCGAGAAGACGGAGACGTTCTCGACGGCCGAGGACAACCAGCCGGCCGTGACGGTCCACGTCTTCCAGGGCGAGCGGCCGATGGCGGCGCGACAACCGGCTGCTCGGCCAGTTCAACCTGGAGGGCATCCCGCCGGCCCGCGTGGGGACGCCGCAGATCGAGGTGACCTTCGACATCGACGCCAACGGCATCCTGAACGTCTCGGCCAAGGACAAGGGCACCGGCAAGGAGCAGAAGATCCAGATCGAGTGCTCCAGCGGCCTGACCAAGGACGAGGTCGAGCGGATGCAGCGCGACGCCGAGGCCCACGCCGACGAGGACAAGCGGAAGCGCGAGCTGATCGACGCCCGCAACAAGGCCGACCAGCGGGTCTACCAGATCGAGAAGCTGATGTCCGAGAACAAGGACAAGCTCAACGAGGGCGACAAGACGGCCGTGCAGGCGGCGATCGCCAAGGTGAACGAGACGATCAAGGGCGACGACCCCGCGGCGATCAACACGGCGGTCGAGGAACTCGGCCGCGCCAGCCAGGCGATGGCCGAGCACCTGTACGCCGCGTCGGCCGCCCAGGGCGCCGAGTCGGGCGACGCCGGGACGGGCGAGGCGGCGGGCGCGACGGCCGGGGCCGCGGCCGGCGGAAAGCCCGACGATGTCATCGACGTCGAGTTCGAAGAGAAGAAGTAAGCCGCGACCGCGGACGATCCCATCACGAGAGGGGCGGGGCTTTGGCCTTGCCCCTCTTGCATTTGGGGCCAATCACTTCTTCGCCGTTTCCGGCCGCGGCCGGCCCCGTCTCCATCTCGCCCGGCCGTTCTGTTAGAATCGGACGCTTCACCCGGCAGGCCGGCGACCCCAAGACGGGGCCCGGCCTCGGCCCTTCGCTCCCCGCTCCCGAGGAATTCCTGCGATGTCGCTCGATGGCGCAAGGGCGGTCTATCCCCTCCTGGTCAACCTGGCCAAGGACCTCTCCCAGGCGACGCGCGAGCGCCGACCGATCGCGTGGGTGTCCTACGACGAGTTCTGCACGCGCTGCAAGGCGGTCGGCGTCAACGAGACGCCGCGGACGATCTCGACCCGCGTCCTCAAGCCGCTCCAGGCGATCTGCATCGAGAAGGGCCTGCCCGACCTGAGCGCCCTGATCATCCAGAAGCCCAAGGCCCGCACCGACACCGGCAACCTGCTCCGCCCGTCCGACGCGTGGTGGGAGCCGTACGTCACGAGCAACGAGACGACCGTCGGCAGCATCGACTTCTGGTACAAGAAGTACCAGGCCGCCCGGGATTATCCCGACTGGCCCGAGGCCCCGCCGTTCTGACCGGCATCCGACAACATGATCCCGCTCGACGACGCGATCCGCCGCGCCTGGCCGATCCTGATGGACGCCGTCCGGACGCGGCGGACGGTGTCCTACTCCGAGCTCGCCGGCCGCGCCGGGCCGCCGCTGCGGGCGCGGTCGATCCACCGCCAGCTCCTGATCGGACTGGCCGTGCGATGCCGCATGGCGGGCCTCCCCAACCTCGCCGCGCTCGTCGTCCGCAAGGACACCGGCACCCCCGGCATCGGCTGGCACGACCCCGCCGGCATGGACGGCCGCGACCCCGCGACGCGGTGGGCCGAGGTCGTCCTCGCCTGCTACGACCACCGGTGGCCGCGCGGGCCAGGTTCGCTCCTCAGCCCTTCTCCGAAGGAACAAGTCGAGCGTCGCGCCTCTCGGGTGCATGGCACGGACCCGTGAATTGCAGAAGAAGTCGGGCTGCTCCCCTGCCGGCTCCGAACGGGGCGGCGTTTCCCGACGTATCTGAGAATGCGTTTTCCTTCAGGAAGATCGATTCTCAAAACCACGGTTCCCGTGACCGTCGGAGGGCGATATGCCGTTCAGGCCAGAGAAGCTGACGCTGAAGAGTCAGGAGGCGGTGCAGGCCGCCCAGGAGCTAGCCTCGAACCGGGGACACCAGCGGGTCGAGCCGATGCACCTGCTGGTGGCCCTGCTCGACTCGGACCAGCCGGTGATCCGAGACCTGCTCAAGCAGCTCGGCGTCGACCCGGACCGGATCGCCCGCGCGGCCGAGGAAGGGCTCAAGGCGCTGCCGAAGGTCTCCGGCGGCGAGATGCACGTCAGCCCCGACCTGGGCAAGGTCCTGGAGGCCGCCCAGGCCGAGGCCGAGGCGATGGGGGACGAATACGTCACGGTCGAGCACCTGCTGCTCGGGCTGACGAAGGTCAGGAGCAAGGCCCAGGAGCTGCTCGGGGCCCTCGGCGTCGGCGAGAAGGACGTCCGCCAGGCGGTTCCCAAGATGCGGGGGGGACGCAAGGTGACCGAGCCGAATCCGGAAGACAAGTACAAGGCCCTCGAGAAGTACGGCCGCGACCTCGTCGAGCTCGCCCGCGAGAGCAAGATGGACCCGGTCATCGGCCGGGATTCCGAGATCCGCCGGGTCGTCCAGATCCTGAGCCGCCGGACGAAGAACAACCCGGTCCTGATCGGCGAGCCCGGCGTCGGCAAGACGGCGATCGTCGAGGGCCTGGCCCAGCGGATCGTCTCCGGCGACGTGCCCGAGATCGCTCAAGCAGCGCAAGGTCGTCGCGCTCGACATGGGCGCCCTCGTCGCCGGCACCAAGTTCCGCGGCGAGTTCGAGGAGCGGCTCAAGGCCGTCCTCCACGACGTCGGCGCAGTCGCAGGGCCGGGTGATTCTCTTCATCGACGAGTTGCACCTCGTCGTCGGCGCGGGCAAGGCCGAGGGCTCGATGGACGCCGCCAACCTGCTCAAGCCCGCCCTGGCCCGCGGCGAGCTCCGGTGCATCGGCGCGACCACGCTCGACGAGTATCGCGAGCACATCGAGAAGGACGCCGCGCTCGAACGCCGGTTCCAGCCGGTTTACGTCGAGCGAGCCCTCGATCGAGGACACGATCGCGATCCTCCGCGGCCTCAAGGAGCGGTACGAGGTCCACCACAAGGTCACGATCAAGGACTCGGCCATCGTCGCCGCGGCCAAGCTCTCGTCGCGGTACATCACCGACCGGTTCCTGCCCGACAAGGCCATCGACCTCGTCGACGAGGCCTCGCAGCCGGATCGCGATGGAGCTCCAGTCCGTCCCCACCGAGATCGACATCATCCAGCGCCGGCTGAGCCAGCTCGAGCTGGCGAAGCGGATGCTCTCGGAGGAGACCGAGGAGCACGCCGTCGAGCGGCTGGCCGAGGTCGAGGCCGAGATCTCCGCGCTGTCGAAGCAGAAGCTCGACCTCCGCTCGCAGTGGGAGATGGAGAAGTCGGGCCTGATGGGAGCCCAGGCCATCCGCGAGAAGCTCGACGAGGCGACGAAGCATTACGAGCGGATCGAGAACGAGTTCAAGCGACTCGAAGGCTCCGGCCAGATCCCCACGGCCAAGCAGTTCGAGGAGCGATTCGCGGTCTGGAAGGACGTCGAGGAACTGAAGAAGCGGCTCGCCGAGGCCGAGGCCCAGGAGGACAGCAAGCCGAAGGACACCAAGCGGCTGCTCAAGAAGGAGGTCGACGCCGAGGAGATCGCCGAGGTCGTGAGCCAGTGGACCGGCATCCCCGTCTCGCGGATGCTCACGACCGAGCGGGAGAAGCTGCTCAAGCTCGAGGACCAGATCCACCTCCGGATGGTGAACCAGGAGGCGGCCGTGAAGGCCGTCGCCGACGCCGTCCGCCGGAGCCGCGCCGGTCTGCAAGACCCGCACCGGCCGATCGGCTCGTTCCTCTTCCTCGGGCCCACGGGCGTCGGCAAGACCGAGCTGGCGAAGGCACTGGCCGAGTTCCTCTTCGACAGCGAGGCCGCGATGGTCCGGCTCGACATGAGCGAGTTCGGCGAGCGGCACAACGTCGCCCGGCTCGATCGGCGCGCCTCCGGGCTACGTCGGCTATGAGGAGGGCGGTCGGCTCACCGAGGCGATCCGCCGCCGTCCGTACTCGGTCGTCCTGCTCGACGAGGTCGAGAAGGCGCACCGCGACGTCTTCAACGTCCTGCTCCAGGTGCTCGACGACGGCCGGCTCACCGACGGCCAGGGGCGGACGGTCGACTTCCGCAACACCGTGATCATCATGACCTCGAACCTCGGCAGCCAGGCGATCGCCGAGCTGGCCGAGACGGGGGATGAGAACCGGATGCGGCGGAAGGTGATGGACACGCTCCGGGCCGAGTTCCTCCCAGAGTTCCTCAACCGGATCGACGACACGATCATCTTCCACCAGCTCGGCATGGACGAGCTGACGAAGATCGTCGACATCCAGGTCCGCCGGTTGTCGACCCAGCTCGCCGAGGCCGGCCTCACGCTCCGGGTGAACGACGACGCCAAGCGGCAGCTCGCCGAACGAGGGCTTCGACCCGACCTACGGCGCCCGGCCGCTGAAGCGGGTCATCCAGCAGCGGATCGCCAACCCGCTCGCGACGGCCCTGCTGGAGGCCACCGTCCTGCCCGGTCAGACCGTCGAGGTCGGCTACGACGGCGACGAGTTCACCTTCACGCCGTTGGAGGCGCCGGCGAAGGCCTGAGCCGACGCTCGCATTGACAGGGGGTTGACGGCCCGGGCATGATGTTCCCGGCGTCGAATCGATGGCGTGAGGGTGCGTCGCGAATGGCGGACCGGTCGAGGGTGCGACATCTCTGGTTCGCGTTGGCGTATGGGCTTGCGACGATCGTCGTCCAGGTCCATCACGACCACGGTGCGCACCAGGATGGCCCCGAGGCCGTCCATGTCGCCGGCTGTGCCGACCCGAGCCCGCACTACGCGGGCCACGGCGCGCCGGAGCTGATCCGGACCGACCTCCACTGCCCCGCGTGCCAGTTCCGGTCCGAACATCAGGCCGTCGCCGCCCGGCCCGAGCCGCTCGCCGTCGCCGCTCGCCGGCCGGCGCCCCTGCCCGACTCCCCCTCCCTCCGCTCCGCCGCGACGTCGCGGCCCACCTCGCGCGGTCCTCCCCTCTCCTGAGCCCGTGTCGGATCGGTCCTCGCCGCGACTCCGCCCATCCGGGCCGACCGTCGCCGGCGCATGCGTCCCGCGCGTGATCGACCTTAATTCCCATCCACGGGCCCGACGCCGCTTATCATCTCGCGCCCAGGATCCTGCGGCGCGATCGCGGCGTCCGGCGAAGAGCGGAGCTCCCCATGACCTTGATGGTTCCCGGCCCGCGCGCGACCTCCGCGCGGCTTCACGCTGATCGAGCTGCTGGTCGTCATCGCGATCATCGCCGTCCTGATCGCCCTGCTCCTGCCCGCCGTCCAGGCCGCCCGCGAGGCGGCCCGGCGGGCGCAGTGCGTCAACAACCTGAAGCAGATCGGCCTGGCCCTGCACAACTACGCCTCAGGCGACGGGCGTCTTCCCGCCCGGCTACGTCAGCTCGATCGACAGGACCGTGCTCGACGCCTGCAACCAGGACGCCGAGAACCAGCACGGCGTCGACCTCGGCACGGGCTGGGCGTGGGGGAGCATGATCCTCCCCTACATGGAGCAGCAGCCGCTCTACAACTCGATCAACTTCAACCTGTCGGTCGCCTACCACGACAACGACACGTGCAGCCTGACCGCGCTGACCGTCTACCTCTGCCCGTCGGACTCCGGCCCCTCGACGATCCCGGTCTTCGAGGACCCGCCCGACCCGGCCAACCCGGGCAGCTACAGCGCCTCGCACATCGTCGACACCCTCTCGCGGGGCAACTACGTCGGGATGTACGGCCTCGGCGAGATCTGCTCGCAGTCCGGCGCCCTCGACTCGCCGAACAACAACGGCGCCGGCCCGCTGGGCACGCACGCCGGGATGTTCTACCGCAACAGCCGGGTCGGCTTCGCCGACGTCACCGACGGCACGAGCAACACGATCGCCGTCGGCGAGCGGAGCCACAACCTGAGCTACGTGACCTGGGTCGCCCGGTCGATCGACGGCTGGCTCGGCAAGACGTCGCCGATCGAGGGGGGGACCGACCAGTTCAACCCCTCGCCCGAGGAGTGCTGGACCCAGATCCTCGGCCCGGCCGGGCTGGAGGACGGCCCCCGCACGATCAACAACCCCGAGGCCCACGTCGAGGACTACTGGAGCCGCCACCCCGGCGGGGCGAACTTCCTCTTCGCCGACGGCTCGGTCCACTTCCTCAAGTCGACCATCAACCCGATCCCCTGGCGGGCGCTGGCGACCCGGAACTTCGGCGAGATCGTCTCGGCCGACGCGTATTAGGCCGGCCTGCTTCAGCAAGGCCAGAGCTGTTCGACACGCTGCGCCGGCCCGCATCATCGCGGGCCGGCGTTCGCGGGCTGCGCATCCCCGATCCGATAACCAGGAGTCCAGAGCCATGGAACGACGCGAATTGCTCGGAGCCCTCGGCCTGGGAGCGGCCGGCCTGATGCTCCTGCCCGGCCATGAGGCCGCGGCCCAGGAGCCGCACCCTCACCACCACGACCCGGCCCACGGCGAATGCCTCAAGGCCTGCACCCGCTGCGCGGAGGTCTGCAACGAGACCTTCCACCACAGCTTTGACCACCTCGCCGACGGCCACAAGGAACACGCCGGCGTGGCCGAGCTGACGGTCGATTGTCAGGAATTCTGCAAGCTGGCGGCGACGATGCTCGCCCGCGAGAGCGACGTGATGGGCTTCGCCTGCGCGGCCTGCGCCGACGTTTGCAAGGCCTGCGCCGAGGAGTGCAAGAAGCACGACGACAAGCAGATGAAGGAGTGCCTCGAGGCCTGCCTCGCCTGCGAGAAGTCCTGCCGCACGATGGTCGAACACGCCAAGGCCCACCAGCACCACGCGGGCTGAGCCCGCGCCGCTTCAGGCCGACTTCACGACCGCGCGCCGCGAGTTGCGCGGCTTGAAGTCGGCCTTCTGGATCCCGTAGCGCCGGAGCTTCTCGCTGATGCTCCGCCGCGACAGGCCGCAGTGGTCGGCGGTCGGGGCGATCCGGCCGTTGTGCCGCTCGAGGACCCGGGCCAGGTAGGCCCGCTCGATCCGCTCGGTCAGCTCGTCGGTGATCGCCTGGAGCGGCCGCGCGGGGTCGAAGTCGAGGCTGAACGGTTCGTCGCGGACCGTGGTCAGGTGGGGCGGCACGTCCTCCACGTCGATCTCCGCGGCCATCGTCGTGACGACCATCTGCTCGACCACGTGCTCGAGCTCGCGGACGTTGCCCGGCCAGTCGTACCGCGCCAGCCGCGCCAGCGCCTCGCGGCTCAACGACTTCGAGGGGAAGCCTCGTTTCGCCAGGGTCGTCAGGAAGTGGTGGACCAGGAGCGGCAGGTCCTCGATCCGCTCGCGGAGCGGCGGCAGGGCGATCGAGACGACGTTGAGCCGGTAGAACAGGTCCTCGCGGAACCGCCCGTCGCGGACCGCGGCGCCGAGGTCCTCGTTGGTCGCGGCGACGATCCGGCAGTCGGCCTGGATCATCTCCACGCCGCCGACCCGCTCGAACGTGCCGTCCTGGAGCACGCGGAGGAGCTTCGCCTGCATCGCCATCGGCAGCGTGCCGATCTCGTCCAGCAGGAGCGTCCCGCCCGCGGCCTGCTCGAACCGGCCCTTCCGCACGCGGTCGGCGCCCGTGAACGCCCCGCGCTCGTGGCCGAAGAACTCGCTCTCCAGGAGCGACTCGGGGATCGCCCCGCAACTGACGGCCACGAGCGGGCCGGTCCTCGTCCCGTCATTATGATGCAGGGCCTGGGCGACCAGCTCCTTGCCGGTGCCCGTCTCGCCCGTGATGAGCACGGTGAACGGCGACGACGCCACCCGCGTCACGCGCTGGTAGACCTCGCGCATCGTCTGGCTCTTGCCGCGGAGGTTGTGGAAGCCGTACTGCTCGCGCACGCCGCGGCGGAGCTCGCGGACCTCATCCTGGAGCTGACGATCGGCCAGGGCCTTGTCGATGAGGATTTCGAGCCGGTCCGGGTCGACCGGCTTGTCGACGAAGTCGTACGCGCCGAGCTTCATCGCGTCGACGACCGTCGGGATCGTCGCGTACCCGGTCATGAGGATCGGCGTCACCGGCAGGTCGCGGTCGTGGACCTCGCGGATCAGGTCGAGCCCGTCGAGGCCCGGGAGGTGGTAGTCGACCAGGACCAGCGAGAAGTCGCCCTCGACCAGGAACTCGAGCGCCGATGTGCCGTCATGGACGACCTTCACCGACCGTCCCGGCCTGGCCAGGAGCTTCTGGAGCTGCTGGCAGATCGCCTCGCTATCGTCCACGACGAGGATGCGTCGGTCCATGATGCGTCAATCCGTTGGTGAAGGGCGCGAGCCGCCCGCAGCGGGGGGCGTCCATTCCGGCCCCGGGCCCCGACTCCGTCCGGCCGCGGCGAGGACTGGCAAGTCGACCCGCGTCGATCGCTATGGAATCGTTTTCCCACCTGGCTGTCAAGGGCCACGCCGATGGCGCGACGCACGGACCTCGTCGCCGAACCATGCGTCGCTTCAAGGTTTAAGTGATCCGCCGACAGGTTGCACGCCGGCCCCTGGAGTGGCCGCAGGGGCCCGACTCCGAGGCCGGCGGCCCCGTTGGAGCCGGACCGCCGCCGGGGGCGGCCCGGCCCGGGGGCGAAACTCGGCTGGACGGATTCGCGCGGAAGCCGAGAATGCCGATGCTGAGGGTCGGGCCGGTCGCGGCCGGCGTGCCGACGCGGTGCGCAGCGGGCGGGTCGTTCGAGCGGGGCGGAGCCCCGGCAGGGAGGCAGGGAGATGACGATGCAGGCCCTTCGGAGATCGGTCTTACCGCGGTCCTTCTGCTCGCGCCGGCCGTGGCCACGGCCGCGCCGGCGCCGACGGTCGCGCAGATGCTCGCGCTCAAGCCGGCCGTCGACGGAGCGGCGGTCGAGTACGACGTCCCGAGCGACGCCGCTGCCATCGCCGCCTGCGTCGTCGAGCCGAGCCAGTCGCCGCTCGGGCTGGGTCCTCCGCGACGGCCAGGGCAAGCTCCTCCGCAAGTTCGTCGCCGTCGGCGGCCGCGGGCATCAACCAGTGGCGCTACTACCAGGACGGCTTCGAGGTCTACCGCGAGTTCGACAGCGACAGCAACAAGACCGTCGACGAGGCCCGCTGGATGAACGCCGCCGGGACGCGGGTCGCCGCCATCGCCGAGAAGAACCGGATCGTCGCCTGGAAGCGGATCTCGGCCGAGGAGGCCAGCAAGGTCCTCGTCCAGGCGATCGTCGCCGGCGACGCGGCCCTGGCCGAGACCGTCATGGCCCAGCCCGATGAGCTGACGGCGCTCGGCATTCCCGCGACCGAGATCGAGCGCGCCGAGAAGGCCGCGCGAGGCCCGAGCCCAGGCCCTGGCCGCCCTGCAAGAAGGGCCTGGCCGGCTGGGACCAGAAGACGGTCTGGCTCCGCTTCGACGCCCCCATGCCGCACGTGATCCCGGCCGACGCCTCGGCGGGCCTCAAGGGCGACCTGACGCTCTACGAGAACGCCGTGATCCTCGCCGGCCAGGCCGGCGGGGTCGCCCCGGGCGACAAGACGGCCTTCCTCCAGTCGGGCGAGCTCGTGAAGGTCGGCGACACCTGGAAGTTCGTCGACCTGCCGCGGGCCATCAATCCGAGCCGGCGCGGCCCCGTGGTCGCCGTGGAGGGGGGCATCCGCTCGGCCGTCTACCGCGACGCGGCCGGCCCCGGCGGCAACAACCCGGCGCAGGACGAGGCGATCCGCGCCCTGGCCAAGTACGACAACGACCACGCCAACAAGCTCGCCAGCCCGAACAAGCAGGACGTCGCCGACTACTACATCACGCGGGTCAAGTACCTCAAGGCCGTCGAGAAGACGACCAAGAGCCCGGACGAGGCGCTGGCGTACCTCAAGCAGGAGATCGATTGCGTCGCCAGCGCCTACCAGACCGGGGTCTACCCCGAGGGGCTGAAGCGGCTCAAGGCGATCGAGGCCCAGAAGGAGAAGTACAGCTCCTACGCCGCCTTCCGCCGGATCAACGCCGACTTCAACCTCGAGGGCGAGAACCAGGCCAACCCCGTGGCCGCGCAGAACCGCTGGATGAAGGACATGAAGCAGTTCCTCGAGGACTTCCCCAAGTCCGACGAGGAGCCCGAGGTCCTGTTCCAGCTCGCCAGCACCAACGAGTTCAGCGGCGAGGAGGCCGAGGCCCGCGTCTACTACGGCCGGCTCGTCTCCGGCTTCTCGGACACCCTGCCGGGCAAGAAGGCCGCCGGCGCGGTGCGGCGGCTCGACTCGGTCGGCAAGCCGCTGGCCATCCGCGGCAAGACGGCCGACGGGCCGGTCGTCGACTCGGCGCAGCTCAAGGGCAAGACGGTGCTGATCGCCTTCTGGGCCACCTCGGTGAAGGCCTGGAAGCAGGACGCGCCCGAGATCGCCAAGATCTATGACAGGATGAAGTCCAAGGGCTTCGAGGTCGTCAGCGTCTGCCTCGACAACGACGCCGCGGCGCTCGCGAGCTTCCTCAAGGACAGCCCCCTGCCCTGGCCGACGATCTTCGAGCCGGGCGGCCTGGAGAGCCGGCTCGGCGTCGAGTTCGGCATCGTCGCCCTGCCGACGATGATCCTCATCGACGCCGACGGCAAGGTCATCAACCGCGCCATGCGTAACGCGGCCGACCTGGACATCCAGCTCGAGAAGGCCCTGGCGGTCAAGGCTCCGGGCGTGGCGGCCCGGCCGGAGAATTGAGGGGAACCGGCCGAGGGCCGAGTCCGTCAACCGTCCACGCCTACTCCCTTCTCAATCGGGAAGGCTTGTTCCCGGTCCCCTCCCCCGCAAGGCGGGAGGGATGTCTTTCCGCCGCAGGTGTAGGGAACGGCCTCCAGCGGTGAACAAGGCCGCACATAACCGCACGTAACCTGCACGCTCGGGTTCGCTCGGCGCCAGGACCCCGGGTTGGGACCCCGACGAAACGAACCCAATCGGCCCCCGCCCCGGCCGGCGCGGCCATTGTCCGCCGCCGGACCCCCCGCTAGTCTGGAGGCTCCCCGAAGTCCCGAGAGCGCCCCATGCCCACCCTGGCCTGCCTGAATGGCGAGATCATGCCCGTCGAGGAAGCCAAGGTCCCGGTCTGGGACCGCGGCTTCGTCTTCGGCGATGCGGTCTACGAGGTCTTCCGCCTCTTCGAGGGCCGCCCCTGGCTCGAGGCCGAGCACGTCGCCCGGCTGAAGCGCAGCCTGGCGGAGATGGAATTCGTCCCCGTCGACCTCGCGCGATTGATGGCCCGCGTGCGGAAGACGGTCGCCGAGAGCGGCGTCCGGGAGGGGACGGCGTACATCCAGATCACCCGCGGGGTTGCGCCTCGGTCTCATGCGTTCCCCGACCCGCCCGTGCAGCCGACCGAGCTCGTAATCGTCAAGGCGTATGATGACACCGACACTGCCCATCATCGCGAGACGGGCGTCTCGGTCATCAGCGGCCCCGACCTCCGGTGGGGTCGGTGCGACGTCAAGTCGACGAACCTGCTGGGGAACGTGCTGGCGCTCGAGCACGCCAAGCGGGCCGGGGCTCACGAGGCGATCCTCATCGGCCGGGACGGGCTTGTGACCGAAGCCTCGCATTCTTCGGTCCTCTGGGTCCGGGACGGTCGCCTCGAGGGGACGCCCGACGGGCCCGAGATCCTGCCGGGGACGAAGCGGCACTTCGTCCAGTCGCTCGCGCCCGATGCTCGGGTGACGTTCGCCGACGCGCGGGTGACGCTCGACGAGCTGAAGGCATGCGACGAGGTGATGCTGCTCGGGACGACGATCGAGGTCCTGCCGGTAGTGACGATCGACGGCGATCGCGTCGGCGACGGGACGCCCGGCCCGGTCGCGCGGCGGCTCCAATCAGCCTATCGGTCGGCGGTCGGGCGCTGGCTGTCTGAGGCTGGCGCCTGAGCGTCGCGCGGAGGCGACATGGCCGAGAACCTCGACTGGGTCCACCCGCTCGACGCGATGGCGAAGCGCGAGCCGCTCTCGAAGGCCGCCGTCCGCGTCGTCGTCCTCGCCGTCGAGGATCCCGGGCGGGCCGAGACGATCGGCGACGGGCTCGTCCGCCTGCTCGGCCAGCGCGGGCGTAAGGCGGCGGCGGTCGTCGTCCGGCCCGACGTCCACGGCTGGAACCGGGCGATCGAACACGGCCTCCTCGGCGGGGACGAGCCGATCGTGATCCTCACGACGGCGATCGCCCCGTGGACCGCGGGGCACCTAGACCCGCTCCTCAAGGCGATCGACGGGCGCGACCACGCCATCGGCCGCCGGCCGGCTTCCTCCGTCGGCAAGGTCGGCCGCTGGCTGTCGACGTTGCCCTATCGCTTCCTCTTCGCCGTGCCCGCGAGCGACGTCTACTCGCCTCTTCGCATGCACCGCCGCGAGGCGCTGGCGAGGATCCCGCTCCAGTCGGCGTCGCGGCTCGTCGATGTTGAGATCCTGGCCAAGGCCACGTTCCTCGTCCAGACGATCGAGGAGGTCGACGTCCCGGCCCTGCCGTCGACGCCCGTCGGGCCCGTCGCGGCCGACCTGTCGTCGCTGTTCTCGCACCCGATCCTCCGCCGCGAGGACCTCGAGCCGGAACGGTCAGGTCCAGCGGAACCACCGGAGGGCCAGCGTGAAGGTGACGACGGCCCAGGCCGCGAGGATGCCGAGCGAGGCCAGGATATCGCCGTCGAACAGGGTCGCCCCTTCGAGCATCACCCGGCGCAGGGCGTTGAGGAGCTGAGTGAGCGGCAGCGCCTGGATGAACGGCTGGATCGCGCCCGGGAACCGCTCGGACGAGAAGAACAGGCCGCTGAAGACCCACATCGGGCAGCATCACGAGGTTCATGAGCCCGCTGACGGTCTCGGTCGTCTGGGCCCGCGAGGCGATCAGCAGGCCGATGCCGGCGAAGGCGAGGGCGCCGATGACTTCGATCAGGGCCACAAGCCAGAGGCTGCCGACGATCGGCATCCCGAAGACGAGCACGCCCATCAGTAGCAGGACGGCGACGTCGGGCACCAGGAAGGTGAGGCGTGCCATGAGGATCGCCAGCAGGAAGTCGCGCCGGGGCATCGGCGTGGCGGCGAACCGCTTGAGCAGCTTGCCGATCCGGAAGTTCACCAGCAGGAACCCGACGCCCCATAGCCCGCCGCCCATCGTGTTCTGGCCGATCAGGCCGGGGATCAGGAAGTCGATGTAGCGGCCGCCCGGCTCGGTCTTCCGTTCGTCGACCGTCGGGATCTGGTCCTTCCGGCCCGCCGCACGCTGCAGCGCATCATCGAAGGCGGCGCGGGCGGCGACGGCCTCGGCGCGCGTGGGATCGAAGTGGTAGATGACGCCGCCCGACGACGACTCCTCGGGCTCGATCACGAGCGGCGTCTTGCCGACGCGGAGCCGCCTGAGCGCTTCAGTCTTCGCATTGAGCTTGAGGACGAAGTGTGCGTCGCCTTCCTTGCGCTTCGCGTCGATGTCGTCGATCTTCTTCTTGATGGCGGGTGCACCACCATTCTCGACGAGGTCGGCCTGGTAGATCGGCGCGGGCGGGCTGCGGAAGGCCATGCCCAGACCCAGCGCGAGCACCGTCGGGAAGCCATAGACCCAGAACAGCCGCGCCGGCTGGCGATAGAACTCGCGGAGCCGGGTCAGGTACAGCGAGCGGAGGGGGTGGTAGCTGGCCATGGTGGGAGGGGGCTCGGGATTGTAGGGTCCGCCATGCGGACGTCTTCGGCGGGAGGCCTCGACCGTCAGATGGTCCGCATGGCGGACCCTACGGGATGACTCGTCTTACCCCGCGCGGCGTTTCCGGCGCTTCCGCCCGCGTCCGTTCTCCTCGGCCGCGCCCTCGCCGGGCTCGTTGTCCCGGAGATGCCGGCCGGTCAAGGAGACGAACACGTCCTCAAGGCTCACCTGCCGGGTCGTGAGCCGGGCCAGGCCGCGGCCGATCGATTCGAGATAATCGAGCAGCGCGGGGATGGCGCGGTGGGGGGCGGTGACGGTCAGGGCGTAACCGTCCCCCTCGGCCCGGGCCGACTGGACCGAGTCGAGACCGTGGAGCGATTCAATCTCGATCGGGAGGCCGAGCACGGCGAACTCGACGACGTGCTCGCCGCCCAGCCGCGCGATCAGGTCGGCGGGCGAGCCAAGCGCGATGACCTTCCCATAATCGACGATCGCGACGCGGTCGCAGAGCCGCTCGGCCTCGTCCATGTAGTGGGTGGTCAGGAGGATCGTCCGGCTCTGAGAGCGGAGGTCGCGGATCACGTCCTGGAGCTGCCGCCGCGACTGGGGATCGAGGCCGGTCGTCGGCTCGTCGAGGAAGAGCAGCTCGGGGTCGCCGACCAGGGCGATCGCCACGGCGAGCCGCTGCCGCTGGCCGCCCGAGAGGGTCTCGACGAAGGCGTTGGCCTTGCTCTCGAGCGAAACCCGTTCCAGGGCGGTCAACGGCTCGATGCCCTGGTGGTAGAAGCTGCGGAAGAGGTCGGTCAGCTCGAAGACGGTCGACTTGTCCTGGAACCGGGTTTCCTGCAACGTGACGCCGATCCGCTCGCGGATCTCGAGGGCGTCCGTCTCCCAGCGGCGGCCGAGGACCTCGACCTCGCCGGAAGTGGGCGGGTTGATCCCCTCGAGGATCTCCACCGTCGTCGTCTTGCCCGCGCCGTTGGGGCCGAGCAGGCCGAAGCACTCGCCGACGCGGACCTCCAGGTCGAGCCCGTCGACGGCCTTTACCGCACCGTCGCGGCCCGCGTAGGTCTTGTGGAGGTCGCGGACGAGGATCGCCAGGTCGCTCATGATTCGGTCGTCCTCGATCCGCTTAGGGCAGGTCCGGGGCCGCACCAGTTTAGCCAACCGATCCCGCCTCGCCCAGCCTGCGGAGACCGGTCGCGAACGGCGAGGGACGGGTTCAAGCCGGGGGATCGCTCCCTCCGATAGTTGGGCGAAGGACGGATCGGCCCACGGCGATCGACTCGCCCCGGCCGGACGGACAAGGAGGCCCGATGGAGCCCGACGTTTCCCTCGCGATCGGCTCGTCCGGTCGGTCTCGACCCAGTCTGCCCGATCCCGACCTCCTCCCCTCCCGCCGCGCCGCGAGGTCCGCGATCCGCGAGGCAATCGCCCGGGCCCGCGGCCCGGTCGCGCTGACCGGCGAGCCGGGGGCGGGCAAGACCGCGCTCTGGCGGAGCCTCCAGGCCGAGCGCGAGGCGGGCGAGTCGTGGCTGGCCGTCGAGGTCACTCCCGGCCTCGGCCCGCGCGACCTCTACCGGTTCATCGCGCATGGACTGAAGGTGAAGCCGGACTTCTTCGGACGCCCCGAGCTACTCGACACGCTCACGTCCCGCTCGCTCGATGGCGAGCGCTGGACGCTGGTCGTCGACGAGGCCCAGAACCTCGACGCGGCGACGCTCGAGGAGGTTCGCGTCCTCTCGAATCGGCTGGGCGAGCCGGATGGCTTCGCCGCGATCCTGCTCGTCGGCCAGACCCCCCTGGCCCGCCGGCTGGCCTCGAGCGAGGGCCGGGCCCTGGCCGCGCGGCTCGCAGGGCATGTTCACCTCAAGGCACTGGACGTCGACGAGGTCGGATTGCTCCTCCAGGCCATGGCGCCGGGCCGGGAATGGTCCGAGGACGTCGTCGACCGGATCCATCTCGAAACCCGCGGTCGGCCGGGGCTGGTAAGCGAATCGGGCAGAGCCGGAAGCGCGGGGAGGCCCCTCCGGTGAAGCCCACTCCCGCGCTCGCCGCGGCCCCGGCGCGTGGTGCCCCGCTGATGGGCCCCGCGCGGCCGCCGATCCGGGTCGAGGACGGGCTGATCGAGGTCGGCTGGTCGCCCGAGTCGGACGCCGGCCCGTCCGAGGGAGACGAAGGCCGCCCGGTCCCCGCTCTGAACGGCCACGGCGAGCAGCCGATCGAGGACCCGTACGCCGCGCTCCAGGCCTGGCAGGAATGGGCGACGAACCAGGGCCGCCATCCCGCGCCCGAATCGGCGGCGGCCGCGGCGACCTCGCCGCCCCGCCGCGAGGCGGAGGCCCTGCCGGCGGCCGCGCCGGCGCGGGTCTGGGCCGACGAGGAGCACGGATTCGCCCCGTTCGGGCGGCTCTTCTCCCGGTTGCCGCAGGAGAACGAGGCCGAGTAATGGGTCGTCTGGATCGAAAATCCGGGACGATGGGCTGTTGGCGGGACCGCCGGGCCGCCGAAAGCTATGGGGGTGGCCCGCGCTCGCCGAGCTCTCGGCGTCCGGGGTGTCGCCCTTGGGGAAAGAGCAGGTGCCGCGCAACCCAGGTGCTCCCCTGCCCGGCTTTCCCGAGTCGGGTCGAGACGGCAGGCCCCGTCCCGCGTCCTCCAACCGAGGTTCCCGGGCGAGTCGTCCCGTCCGGCGGCACCTGCTCTTCCTTACACTGATGCTGATGCCCGAGGGCCTCAACGGCCGCCGTCGCGCTTGGCGCAGGGACCGCCTTCGCATAAAACCAGGAGGGTAGACGATGCACGGCGCCGTCCGTCACATTGCGAAGCCCCACAGGGCCCCGTTCGTGACCTTGAGCGAAGCACCCACCACCACGGCGACGATCGCGGCGCCGCCCCGACTTCTCGTGTCGCTCGCGACTTACGACGAGGCCAAGAACCTCGAGCCGCTGGTCCACGAGATCCGGAAGCACGCCCCGCACGCCGAGATCCTCGTCATCGACGACGACTCGCCCGACGGCACCGGCGCCATCGCCGACCGGCTCGCCGAGACGCTGCCCGGCGTCCACGTCCTGCACCGCCCGCGCAAGCTCGGGCCTGGGCACGGCCGTGCTGGCGGGGATGAAGTTCGCGATCGAGAACGGCTTCGACTACTTCCTCAACCTCGACGCCGACTTCAGCCACCCGCCCCGCTTCATCCCGGCGATCCTCGCCGGGCATGGAGCGAGAAGGACGTCATGATCGGCTCGCGCTACGTGCCGGGCGGCGGGGTCGAGGGGGAGTTCAACCTCAAGCGGAAGTTCATGAGCACGGGCATCAACGTGTACGCCCGGCTCCTGCTCGGCCTCCGGACGCGGGACAACAGCGGCTCGTACCGCTGCTACCGCGTCTCGAAGCTCCGCCAGATCGACCTCGGCCGCGTCCGATCGCGCGGGTACTCGTTCATGGAGGAGATCCTCTACTGGTGCCGCACCGTCGGCTGCACCATGGGCGAGACCCCGATCCTCTTCGAGAACCGCCGGGCCGGCTACTCGAAGATCAACAAGGCCGAGGCGATCAAGGCGCTGCAGATCATCGCCGAGCTCGGCGTCGGCCGGGCGCTGGGGCGGCACGGGAAGGCCTGATTGCACGAGGAATGCAAAGTGAAGAGTGCGGAGTGAAGAGGACGGAGAGGTTTTCCCCTCCCCCTCTTCACTCCGCACTCTGTACTTTGCACTCAAATCAGGCGTCACGCCGTCGCGTCGAACTCGCGGACGGTGACGTAGACCTCCTGGCAGGTCTCGGCGATCCGGTCGCCCAGGCCCTGGTGCTTGCTCTCGAGCTGGGCCGAGTACATGCCCAGGACCTTGCAGAGGAACGCGCCCTGGCAGAGGTCGTCCTCGCCGGTGAGCTGGTCGAGCGAGTCCTCGATCTGGTCGGCGAGGTAGAGCAGGAACTGGGCCTGTCCCTTGACCTCGGCGAGGGTCCGGTAGAGGGCGTCGGAGACCACGGGCGAGGACGCCCGGCCCGGCGTGGGCGTCTCGGCCTCGGCGGGGGCGGCCTGGTTGGTCGGCAGGGTGACGGCGATCGGCTCGCGGTCGCGGCCCTGGGGCTCGCGGCCGACGTCGCCGCGGCCCATCACGTACGCGCTGCCCAGAGGGGCGCGGGAGGCGGCGGCGGCGTTCATGCGGCGTCTCCGTTCTGCTCGAAGTGATCGTGGTTGTCGTCGCTGACGGCGGCTTCGAGCGAGTGGCAGAGTTCGCCGACCAGTCGCATGTTCTCGCACTCGACGGCGAGGTTCGACGCGTGCATCTCGATGAGCTGGCGGAGGAAGATCCGGGTGCCCGGGTCGCTCTCGCCCTGGAACCGGTCGACGTCGGCCACGGCGGCCCGGACGAGGTAGTCCATGAACTGGAGCTTGCCGCGGATCGAGGTGCAGAGCTTGTCGAGCTGGCCGTGCTCGACTCGGCCCGGGGACGTGGTGAGTTGTGACATCCTTATCGACTCTCCTTGATCCGAGGGGTCGGACACCCGAAGGGGCGAGACATGTGGAGGGCGACCCCGGCTGGCCGCGGCGGCCGACCGTCATGTCGCGCCGCGGGCCTCGGATTCGGGGTACAGATTAGCCTTCCTCCATGTCCCTACGCAAGCGACAAGCCCGACGCGACAGCATGACCCGCCATCGCGGCGGGGCGGATGGCGCCCGCCATCCTCCTCGTCGAAGGATACCACGAAATCGCGACAGGGCCGGGATTTTCTCAAGTGGCTTCGATGAATTGCCGACGCTCGCAACCGGAGCGGGGCGAACATCTTGCGCAGACGGAACGATCGGGCGCTCCCTCGCCGCTCCGCGCCCGTCTCGGGGTCGATCGTAGCGCCACGAGACCGAGACAGTTGACCGTTGCCCGCGAGGAACGCGGGGCCGTGTCGGGACCGGACGCCCTCGGGTCGGGTCGTTCTCGGGTCCCCACCAGGCGCCGACCGAACCCGAGCGTGCAGGTTACGTTCCGATCGGTGCGACCTCGTTCGCTTCGACGGGCCCGGCCCCCGTCCCGCACGCACCCCGATCTGGACGAAGGCGTACGCTCGGGTTCGTCAGTGGCCGCGAGGCCGGCCGGGCGCGACCTGTCGCCGCCGGGTATCGCTGCGATTCGGACGCCCGGCGATCGGCCTCGCTCCGCCGCTCCTGCGGCGGAGTGCATCCCCGGCCGCTCCGCGGCGTCCGCGGATGGCCGCGGAGCGGCGGAGCGATCGCCGCGGGAGCGGCGGAACGAGGGTTCGGCCCGGTCCGATACCCGGTCCGGTCGGAAAACCCGCCGCGGGTCGAGGTTTCCGCTTCGCGCCCCGGCCGGTTCCGCTACAATCTTCGATTCCTTCGAGCGGGAGGCCCGCCACGCGAGGACGCACCCAGAGGAGAGGACGACGCGCCGATGATCATCGTGCTGAAGCCGCACCCGACGCCCGAGCAGATCCAGCACGTGCTCGAGCGGATCGAGGAGCTGGGCTTCACGCCCCACCTCAGCCAGGGGGTCCCGCGGACGATCATCGGCGTGATCGGCGACGAGGAGAAGCTCCAGGTCGAGCCGCTCCAGGCGATCGCCGGCGTCGAGCAGGTCGTGCCGATCCTCAAGCCGTTCAAGCTCGCCAGCCGCGAGTTCCACGCCGACGACTCGGTCGTTCGACATCAAGGGCGTCAAGGTCGGCGGCGGCCACCTGATGATGATCGCCGGCCCGTGCGCCATCGAGGGCGAGGCGATCCTCGATCGAGATCGCCGAGCAGGTCAAGGACGCCGGGGCCAACATCCTCCGCGGCGGCGCGTTCAAGCCGCGGACCAGCCCCTACAGCTTCCAGGGGCTGGGCGAGGACGGCCTGAAGATCCTCAAGGCCGCCGGCGAGCGGTTCGGCATGCCGGTCGTGACCGAGGTCATGGACCCGCGCCAGGTCGAGCTGGTCGTGCGGTACGCCGACATGATCCAGATCGGCGCCCGGAACATGCAGAACTTCGACCTGCTCAAGGAGGTCGGCCAGACCCGGACGCCCGTCCTGCTCAAGCGCGGGCATGAGCGCGACGGTCAAGGACCTGCTGATGTCGGCCGAGTACGTCCTGGCCCAGGGCAACCGCCAGGTGATCCTCTGCGAGCGCGGCGTGCGGACCTTCGAGGACTCGACGCGGAACATGCTCGACCTCTCGAGCGTGCCCAACGTCAAGGGGCAGAGCCACCTGCCGATCATCGTCGACCCGAGCCACGCGACCGGCCGGCCCGACCTGATCCCGGCCATGGCCCGGGCCGCGGTCGCGGCCGGGGCCGACGGCGTCCACGTCGAGGTCCACTCCTGCCCCGAGAAGGCCCTCTCCGACGGCCCGCAGGCCCTGCTGCCCGACCAGTACGCCCGGCTGATGGACGAGCTCCGGCGCCCTGGCCGAGGTCATGGGCCGGACGATCGACGCTTGCGAGGGGGTGCCCGCCTGATGCGACCGCTCTTCATCGCCGGCAACTGGAAGATGAACCCCGCCGCGATCGACGAGCCGCCGTCGCCCTGGCCGAGGAGGTCAAGGCGGGCGTCGGCAACGAGTCGAAGGTCCGCGTCGCCATCTGCCCGCCGGCCGTCTACCTCGACGACGGTCGACGGCGTGCTCGAGGGCTCGCCGATCGGCCTCGGCGCCCAGAACATGCACTGGAAGCCCGACGGCGCCTACACCGGCGAGCTCTCGGGCTCGATGCTCGTCGACGCCGGCTGCACCCACGTCATCCTCGGCCACAGCGAGCGCCGGCACGGCATGGGCGAGACCGACGACATGGTCAACGCCAAGCTCAAGGCCGCCCTGGCCGTCGGGCCTGATCCCGATCGTCTGCATCGGCGAGACGCTCGAGGAGCGCGAGGCCGGGCCGGACCGAGGACGGTCGTCGGCACCCAGCTCGACGGCTCGCTGGCCGGGCTCGACGCCCGAGCAGATGGCCGGCGTCGTGCTGGCCTACGAGCCGGTCTGGGCGATCGGCACCGGCCAGACCGCGACGCCCGAGCAGGCCCAGGAGGTCCACGCCTTCATCCGCCGCCGGCTCGCGCGAGCCGTTCGGCGAGGCGACGGCGGCCCGGGTCGTCGTCCAGTATGGCGGGAGCGTCAAGCCCGACAACGCGGCCGAGCTGCTGGCCTGCCCCGACATCGACGGCGCCCTGGTCGGCGGCGCCAGCCTGAAGGCGGGCGACTTCCTCGGGATCATCGAGGCCGCCCGCGCCGTCGACCGCCAGGGGCAAGGGCTGAACCGACCGCCGATCGGACGACCGCGATCGCTCATACCTCCATCGAGCCGCAAGGACACCCGCCGTGGCCCCCTTCCTGATCAGCCTGTTCAACGTCCTGATCGTGATCACGTCGATCTTCCTGATCTGCCTGGTGCTGATCCAGCGCGGCAAGGGCGGCGGCCTGGCCGGCGCCTTCGGCGGCGCGGGCGGCTCGAGCGCCTTCGGCACCAAGGCGGGCGACGTCTTCACGCGGATCACGATGATCACCGCGGGCGTCTGGATCGTCATGCTCATGATCCAGGTGATCCTGACGAACCAGAACACCTCGGCCTGGGTCGACGACACCGCGACGACCCCCGCCGTTCCCGGCCCCGCCGCGCCGGGTCTTCCCGGCAAGGGCGGCGGATACCGAGATCGTCCCCCCGCCGCCCACCGGCGTGCCCAGCCCGGCGACGGGCAAGCCGGCCGACGTCCCGCCCGTGACCGGCTCGGGCCCCTCGGCGCCGGTGCCCGTCTCGCCCCTGCCGACGCCGACGCCGAAGTCCTGACTTCGTAGGGTCCGCCATGCGGACCATCTCCCGTCCGAGCGCCATCGACTCGGATGGTCCGCGATGGCGGACCCTACGACCCCGACGCAGAGGTCCCCTTTGCTCCTGAGCATGACCGGATTCGGCGAGGCCCGCCTCCAGGACGAGCGCTGGACCGTCACCGTCGAGGTGCGCTCGGTGAACAACCGCCACCTCAAGCTCACCGCCAGGATCAGCGACCCGTACGGCTCGCTCGAGCCCGAGGTCGAGCGGCTCGTCCGCGAGTCGGTCCGCCGCGGGACGGTCGAGTTCACGCTCCGGGTCGAGCGGCCGAAGCGGGCCGACGACTACCGGCTCAACACGGTCGCGATCCAGAGCTACATCGAGCAGCTCCGGGCCCTCGAGCGGATGGGCGGCTCGTTCGACCTGGCCGGCGTGCTCTGCGCTGCCCGGCGTCGTCGAGGAGCGGCGGCAGGCCGTCGACAACCCGCACGACGACTGGCCGCGCTGTCGAAGGTCGATCGGCGATGCCCTGGCAGCGTTCCAGCAAGTCGCGGGCCGAGGAGGGCCGGGCGATGGCCGAGGAGCTGCTCGCCCTCGGCCGGTCGATCGGCGCCGAGCTGGAGCGGGTCGCCGCCCGCGGGCCCGAGGTCGTCGCCGGCTATCAGAAGCGGCTGATCGAGCGGGTCGCAGGCGCTCGTCCGCGACCACGGCCTGGCGATCGAGCCGAAGGACCTGATCCGCGAGGTCGCCATCTTCGCCGAGCGGGCCGACATCGCCGAGGAGGTCATGCGGCTCCGGCGCCCACCTCAAGCAGTTCGCCGAGGTGATCGCCGAGCCCGAGAGCTCGGGCCGGAAGCTCGAGTTCGTCGTCCAGGAGATGGGCCGCGAGACGAACACGATCGGCTCGAAGGCCAACGACGTCGAGATCAGCCGGGCGGTCGTCGAGATGAAGGGGACACCTGGAGAAGATCCGGGAGCTGATCCAGAACGTGGAGTGAACGCGACCGGTCCAGCGAGTGGCAGCCTCGAGCGTCGCAGTCGAGCGCGACACGGACTGGTCGAGACCTCCCCGGCAAGCTGATCGTCGTCTCCGGCCCCTCGGGCAGCGGGCAAGACGACGATCGTCCGGCGGGCTCGTCGGCGCGCCCGGACGTGACGGCGCGAAGCTCTCGGTCTCGGCGCACGACCCGCCACCCGAGGCCCGGCGAGGTTGACGGCGCAGGAATACTACTTCCTGACGCGCGACGCCTTCGAGGCCGCCGCGCGACGGGGCGAGTTCCTCGAATGGGCCGAGGTCCACGGCCACCTCTACGGGACCCCCGCCGAGCCCGTCCGCGAGTCGCTCGCCAAGGGGGAGTGCGTCATCCTCGAGATCGACGTCCAGGGCGGGAAGCAGGTCCTCGAACGGTATCCCGCCACCGTGCTCGTGTTCGTCAACACGCCCGACTGGGGTTCTCTGGAGGCCCGCCTCAGGGGCCGACTCACCGAGGATGAGGCGACGGTCCAGCGTCGCCTGGAGAATGCCCGCCGCGAGATCGCGGAGGGGGAGCGTTATCACCATCGGATCATCAACGAGGACCTCGACCGGGCCGTCGACGACCTGGCGAACCTCCTACACCGCCTCGGCTGCGGAGGGTCTTAGCGCGATGCTCGAAGAACTGAAGGAAGAGTCGATCGTCAACAAGGTCGGCGGGCGATTCAAGCTCTCCACGCTGATCCAGAAGCGGATGATCGCCCTGAACCAGGGCTCGCGTCCGATGGTCGACCCGCGCGGGCTCGACAAGATGACCGTCGTGATCCAGGAGATCATGCAGGACAAGATCTTCCTGGACATGTCCGGCAACGTCCAGACGAGCGAGGCGACCGAGGAGCTCGAGGACGGCGGGACGGTCGACCTTACCCAGCCGGCAGAATGATCCAGTCCCCCCGCCGCGGGCGTCGAACCCCCGCGGCGGGGCGAAAGGCCATCGCCCGGCGCGTCCGATAGAGTTCGGGCGAGCCGGCCCATGCACGAATCCCGGCGGGCACGCGACCGTGCGCACCCGCAAGGTCGGCCGGCTCGGACGGACCCCGTTCATCCCTCCCTCCGCACTCTTCACTCCGCACTCTTCACTCCGTCGGCACCGGACGGCCGGAAGTGCAGAGTGCGGAGTGAAGAGTGCGGAAGGGAAGGACGCGGGGCCGGCACCTGTCCGCCGAGGCCTGCCGATGCCCGACCGCGAACGCCTGGCCCGACGCGCGAGGGCCGGAGCGCTGCTGTTCCTCGTCGCCTTCCTCGGGCTCAGCCTCGGGGGCTACGACCCGTCCGACCCGCCCGGCCACGCCGCGGCGGCCGAGGGCACGCTCGCGGTCAAGAACCCGTGCGGGCCTGTCGGGGCTGCGCTGGCAAATGCGGCGTTCCAGGCCTTCGGCCTCGCCGCGTTCGGGCTGGTGTGGGGGCTCGGCGTCGTCGCCTTCGCCCTCCTGCGCGGCCATCGGATTCGCGAGCCCCTGCTCCGGGCGGCGGGATGGCTGATGGTCGTCTCGGTCGCCTCGGCCCTGATCCGGCGTTACGGGGGGTCCCTCCACCCCTGCCCGCCCGTCGGTCCGGGCGGCTACGTCGGGGCGCTCGCCGACGCCTTCCTCCAGGCCCAGCTCGGGCCAGCCGGGATGCTCCTGATCGTGGCCGCCGTCGGCCTGATCGGCCTGATGCTCTGCCAGGACGCCCTGATCGCCTGGCCGTTCGCGGAAGTCGGGCGAATGCTCATGCCTCGCCGCCGACCCGCGGCCCAGCCGGCCGCCGTCGCCGATCCCCGCCCCGGTCCGTCGGCGATGCTGGAATCGCCCGCGCCGATCCAGCCGGATCGACACCCCCCGGCCTGCCGGCGCCGCGGCCCGCGGCCCCGACGCCCTCGCCATCCACACTGCCGGCGCGGCGCGTGCTCAACGCCCCCGCGACGATTCCGCCGGCCCCCGGCGACGGCTCGTTCCACCTGCCTCCCCTGAGCCTGCTCGACCCGCCGTCGCCGTTCCCGGTCCAGGAGCACGAGGCCCTCATTCATCAGCGCGGCCCTGCTGCTGGAGAAGACGCTCCTCGAGTTCGGCTGCCAGGTCCGCGTCGTCCAGATCGACACGGGGCCGGTGATCACCCAGTTCGAGATCGAGCTCGAGGCCGGCCTGCGGGTCGCCAAGATCAACAGCGTGGCGAATGACCTGGCCATCGCCCTCGCGGTGCCGAGCGTCCGGATCGTCTCGCCGATCCCGGGCAAGACGACCGTCGGGATCGAGGTGCCGAACGAGCGGCGGGCGATGGTCAAGATCGGCGAGGTTCTCCAGGGCGTGGGCGACCGGCTGAGCAAGTCCCGCGTACCGCTCTTCCTCGGCAAGGACGTGAAGGGCGCGCCGCTCGCCTTCGACCTCGCCGAGATGCCCCACCTGCTGATCGCCGGGCGGACGGGCACGGGCAAGTCGGTCTGCCTCAACGCGATGATCCTCTCGATCCTGATGACCCGCCGGCCCGACGAGGTGAAGCTGATCCTGATCGACCCGAAGATGGTCGAGCTCTCGCAGTTCAAGCGGGTGCCGCACCTGATGCACCCGGTCGTCACCGACATGAAGAAGGCCGAGTCGCTGCTCCGCTGGGCGTGCGACAAGATGGACGAACGGTACGGCTTCCTCGCCCGGGCCGGGGTCCGGAACGTCCAGGCCTACAACGCCCTCGGAGCCGAGGAGATCTACGCCCGGCTCCGCCCCGAGGACGACACCGAGCAGGCCCGCATCCCGACGTTCATGCCTACGATCGTCATCATCGCCGACGAGATGGCCGACCTGATGATGACGGCGGCCAAGGAGGTCGAGGAGCACATCGTTCGCCTCGCCCAGAAGGCGAGGGCCGCGGGCATCCACCTGATCGTGGCCACCCAGCGGCCGACGGTCGACGTCATCACGGGCCTGATCAAGGGCAACATGCCCGCGCGGATCGCGTTCCAGGTGACGAGCCGGAACGACTCGCGGGTCGTGCTCGACGAGATGGGCGCCGACAAGCTGCTGGGCAACGGCGACATGCTCTTCCTGATCCCCGGCACCTCGCACATCATCCGCGCCCAGGGCACGTACGTCTCGGACGGCGAGGTGAACCGGGTCTGCGAGTACCTCCAGCAGTACCCCGTCGAGTTCAGCCGCGAGCTGGTCCAGATGCAGGTGGGCGGCGGCAAGGAGAAGGGCGCGGGCCTCAAGGAGCGCGACGAGCTCTACGAGCCGGCCATCGAGGTCGTCATCCGCGAGGGCCGCGGCTCGTGCTCGCTCCTCCAGCGTGCGCTCGGCATCGGATACGGCCGCGCCGCCCGGCTGATCGACTTCATGGCCGAGGACGGCATCGTCGGCGAGTACAAGAGCGGCTCGGCCCGCGAGGTGCTCTACTCGTGGGAGGAGTGGGAGTCGCTCAAGGGCGGGGATGAGTCGGGCGGGGCGGCGGCGTGACCGGCGGATACGGGCGTATTCGCCTCGCCCGGCCAGGTGGCCGCCAGAAGGAGCGTCGTCCCGTCCCAACGCAGGTCATGCACGCCGACGAAGTCGAGCGAGATCCGCTCGAAGTCCTCGTGGCTGTGCCCGTGGGCCATCGAGGCGAGCAGGACCCGGTTGAGGACACCGTGGGCGACCAGGACGAACGTCCGCCCGGTTTCGCGATCCAGCAGCGAACGGAAGGCCTCGGTCGCGCGACTTCGCATCGCGGCGAACGACTCGCCACCCTCGTGGCTGTGATCGAGCCGACCGGCGATCCAGTGGGCCTTCGAGGTCTCGTAGGCCGACCAGCCCTCGTGGCGGGCGACGCCGCTGAGGGGACCCATCCGCCGCTCGTGGAGGCCAGGCCATTCGAGAGCGGGCAGGCCGCAGGCCTCGGCGATGATCCGGGCCGTCTCGACGGCCCGCCGCATCCCGGAGGAATAGATCGCGTCGGGCCTCTCGGCGGCGATCCGGACGGCGACCCGCCGCGCCTGCTCGACCCCGCGCGGGCCGAGGCCGACGTCCGACTCGGCGCCGTGGAAGACGTCGGGGGCGGAGGTTACGGCGTGGCGGAGCAGCAGGACGCGGGTGCGAAGGCTCATCGGGGTTGATTCCACGCCCGGGGGTTGCATAGGCCGTTTCCGGGGAATCCATGATAGTCTTGGTAAACCGGGTGCCGTCCAGACGCCCGATCCACCCCTCTCCCAGCCGGCGTGTCGCCGGCGAAGCCCCCGACGCGCGAGCCCCCGTCATGAGCAGCCCGAACAAGATCCGCACCATCCTCCTGTTCGGGATGCCCGGCAGCGGCAAGGGCACGCAGGGCGCCGTGCTCGGGCAGCTTCCCAGCCTGATGCACATCTCGTGCGGCGACGTCTTCCGCAAGATCCCCAAGAGCGGCGAGCTCGGCCGGGAGCTCCTGCAATACACGTCGCAGGGCCTGCTGGTGCCGGACGACCTGACCGTGCGGCTCTGGGAGCGGCACATCCACATCCTGGAGCTGCAGGAGCTGCTGCTCCGCGACCAGCACACGCTCGTCCTCGACGGCCTGCCCAGGAACTACGCCCAGGCCGAGCGGCTCGACGAGATGCTCGACGTCGTGCAGATCTTCCACCTCGTCATCAACGACACCGAGAAGGCCGCCGACCGCCTCCGCGCCCGGGCCCTCCGCGAGAATCGGCTCGACGACATGAGTGAGGACGTCATCCGCCGCCGGCTTCAGACCTACTACGACGAGACATACCAGACGCTGAGTTTCTACGACCCCAGCCTGGTGCTCGATGTCGACGCCTCGGGGACGCCGCTGGAGGTGCTCCGGATTGTGGTCAATCGCCTGGCCGACCTGCGGACCGCGGAGCGACGGGAAGTGCCGGCGGGGACGCTGGTCTGATTCCCGGAGGCGGGATTTCGCCTGAAGTCGGCCGGACCGGACGCCCGACCGATAGAAATACGCCACGCACTCTTGAGAGTGTGCGGCGCGTACCTACACTTCTCCATAGAGGGACAAACGTCCCGTCCCCGTGGCCCGACGAACGGCGGGCCGGCCCCGGTCGTACCAAGGGTGAGGGGATCTGTGGTACGCGATGTGCGACTGGGTTGATTGAGTGACTGGCGGGCGTCACGCCGCCGGGACCGGACGGTCGTCGTCCGGGCCGGAGATCGGCGTGCGCGCCCGATCGAGATGGGGGCGACCGCCCTATTCGGATCGCGAGGCAACATGACCTTCCTCGACCTTCGCGAGCCGGTGAGCGCCTGGAGCCATGCCCTGTGGCTGGTCCTGTCGATCCCGGCGACGCTCGTGCTCTGGAAGCGGTGCGGCGGCCCGCTGGGGCGTCGGATCAGCTTCCTGGTCTTCGGCCTCGGCCTGGCCTTCTGCTACCTCGGCAGCGCGACGTTCCACGCCGTCCGCGGATCGCGGGCCGACCTCGATATGTTCGACCGCTTCGACCACGTCGGGATCTTCCTCCTGATCGCCGGCAGCTACACGCCGATCGCCTGGAACCTGATGTGCCCCATGTGGCGGCGCTGGGTGCTCGGGGTGGCGTGGGGCGCGGCGGCGCTCGGGTCGCTGCTCTACCTCGTGATCGGCGTGCTGCCGATCCAGGTCGGCACGGCGATCTACCTCGGTCATGGGCTGGGGCGCGCTGTTCTGCTACATCGAGCTGGCGCGGCGGCTGTCGCAGCGGCGGCTCTTCCCGCTGATGCTCGGCGGGGTGCTGTACAGCGTCGGCGCGATCATCAACCTGGCGCACTGGCCGGTCTTCTGGCCGGGCGTGTTCGGGGCGCACGAGCTGTTCCACGTCTTCGTGATGGCGGGCAGCGTGGCGCACTACCTGTTCATGCTCAACGTCGTGATCCCCGCCTGTCGCGTCGCCGCCCGCAAGGCGGCCGGCGCGACGAGCGAGACCCTCGAGCTGGCCGCCCGCGCGGTCGCCGAGCAGCGGGAGAAGTCGCTCGTCTCGCGGCTCCAGCTCATCCACGTGCGGACGGATGAGGTGGGGTGAGGTCCTGGGTCATCGGGAGGGAGAAGGCAGAAGGCAGAAAGCACAGAGGCAAATCAGAAGAGCGACTTCCGCGTCCTTGCCCTCTGCGATCTGCTTTCTGCCTTCTGCTTTGTGCCTTGTGCTTTCTGCCTTCGCTACTCAAACCGTCTTCGACCGGGTGCAAAGCCAGAGCCGCCGGCCTCCCCCGGGGAGAGGGGGGCCGGCGGCTCAATTGATTCGGGGGCGGGGCGGGACCGCTCAGGAGCGGTCGGAGCCGCCGCGGGAGTCGCCCGAGCGGGCGGAGTTGGCATAGACCGACGTCAGGATGCCGAGCAGGGCCGAGCGGCGGCCGCCGCGCGACGACCGGGCACCGCGCTGGAACCGGGCGACCGTGCCGGCCCACTCGTAGCCCGAATGCAGCGGTGCGGGCTTCTTGGAATTCGACGCGCTCATCGGAACGGAAGCTCCCCGAAGGTTGGTGGCCGCCCTCCGAACCGGGCGGTCCACGTCGCCACTCCGTTGCGCCGGGCCGGGACTCGCGTCCCCGACCGGCCTCCGGCCCTCATCCTGAGGCCGGTTCGACTGACCCGGCGACGACCCCACATCGCCGCGACGGGCCATCTACCGACAACGTCACAAGTGGCCTCGGCCGAGAGGGGAGGGCCAACGACCCCGGAGGTCCGCCCCGTCCCGCGCCCGGGACACCGACCCCGGCCGCGTGAACCCGCGGCGCCGGGCGAGTGTCCCCTAACTATCGGATGACTCCGCCTGGACCTTGACGGAAACGACGGGTGAAGGACCCGCGGTCAGTCATCCCCAGCCGAGATCCCCCGAGCCCGCCGAGGTCCGCCCGCCGTAGGTGCGGGTACCCTGCCGGCCCGAGCGACCACCAGAAATCTAACCGTGAGCGCCCGTCCTGTCCACCGAAATCCGGAGCGAATTCAAGTTTCGATGCCGTGATGCCGAGGGATGTCGCTCTCCATCGACAACTTGCCGCACTGCGGCCGCCTCGGGCGGGATCGGCACTCGGGCCGCCGGGCTTGAGGGCGTCGGGGTTGACCTGGAGCATCAGGTAGAGCATCAGGCTCGAGATGCCGTTGAAGGTCGCATGCAGGGCCACCGGAGCGACCAGGCCCCCTGTCCTCTGGAACAGGAATCCGAGGCCGAGCGACAGGAAGAAGAGCGGTAGGGGTGTCGGCCAGACCTGCGCATGCATGGCCGCAAACAGCACCGACACGGCAATGTTGACCACCAGAAAGCGCCAACCGAGGCCCGGGGCCGGCGTTGGCTCGGGCTCGTACCAGATCTCCGTCGGCCCGGCGTCCGGGTCGATCACTGCGGTCGGCTTCGGCCGGTCCACGTCCGCCGCGCGGCGGCCGAGCCAGCCAAGCAAGACGCCCCGGAATAGGAACTCCTCCGCGAGCGGCGCCAGCGCGACCGCGGAGACGGCCGTCAGGCCCCAGTTCAGGGAGGTCGGATCGCCCTCGACGAGCTTCAAGAGCGGATGCTTCGCCGGCGGCCAGACCTTCACGGCGAGGAACTGCACCCCGAAGACGATCGGCGCGAGGAGCGGCCAAGCAACGACCCCGCGAAGGATGTCCCGGCCGACCTTTCCCGCTTTCGATCCCGAAGTCCGCCAGCCCGGACTTCGTCCAGCCCGCGAGCAGCGCGGGGCCGAGGACGATGAACGTCCCGTTGATCGCGGCCATCGTTAACGTGAGCCACGCCGGGTCGAGCTTCGCCCCCTTCGGGTGCCCGGCGCCCATCGCCGCAAGCACCAGCAGGGGCACGACGTTGGCGATCGCGAGGTAGAGCAGGACGATCCCGGCGACGTGCTTGCCCCTCCACGGCACCACCCGGACCTCGGCGGGCGGCAGGAGGCTCCTTCCCGTGGCGAGCCGGCCGAGCGCCCAGAGCCAGGCGGAAAGGATCGCCGAAAGCAGCCCGAGCGCGACGAGCGAAAAAGTGACCTGCGCCGGCGTCGGTTGCGGGGGCATGTGGAGCGTCCGGCGGGGTGGTTCGTCCATTGATCCTAGCCGATCGGCGGCCGCCGGGCCACCTTGCCGCAGGGTGTGGCCCTGCCCTAGAATCGGCCCCTGACATCCCCTCAGGCGACGGAGGACGAGGCGTGGCGAGCGTGCCGGAGCAGCTGGAGATCCTCGGCCGGGGCGTCGAGGCGATCGTCCCGAAGGACGAGTTCGTCAAGAAGCTCGAGCGTTCGGTCGCGACGGGCGTGCCGCTCCGGGTGAAGTACGGGATCGACCCGACCGGGATCGACGTCCACCTCGGCCACACGGTTCCCCTCCGGAAGCTCCGCCAGTTCCAGGACTTGGGCCACACGGCTGTCATCATCATCGGCAACTACACCGCGCTGGTCGGCGACCCCTCGGGCCGCGACGAGACGCGTGCCAAGCTGACCGAGGCGCAGGTCCAGGCCAACGCCAAGGACTACCTCAAGCAGGTCGGCCGGATCATCGACCTCGACCGCGCCGAGGTGCACCACAACGGCGACTGGTTCTCGACCTGGTCGTTCCTCGACGTGCTCGATCTGACCCGCCAGATGACGATCGGCCAGATGATGGCCCGCGAGGACTTCGCCAAGCGGATCGAGGCCGAGAAGCCCGTTTATCTCCACGAGTGCCTCTACCCCTTGATGCAGGGCTGGGACTCGGTCGAGATCAGGGCCGACGTCGAGCTCGGCGGCACCGAGCAGCTCTTCAGCCTGCTCGTGGCTCGGGACCTGCAACAATCTGAAGGCCAGGCCCCGCAGGTGGCCCTGACCATGCCGATCCTCGTCGGCACCGACGGCACCCGGCGGATGGGCAAGAGCCTGGGCAATTACATCGGCGTGGCCGAGGACCCGGTCACGCAGTTCGCCAAGGTGATGAGCATCCCCGACGAGCCGATGCGGCAGTATTTCACACTGCTCACAGACCTGCCGCTGACGGAGGCGGACCGGCTCTTGAGTCCCGACGTGAATCCTCGGGACGCCAAGGAGGCGCTGGGGAAGGCCATCGTCGTCGCAGTACGCCGGGCCCGAGGCGGCCGAGCACGCGGCGGCGGAGTTCCGGCGTCGATCCAAAGGCGAGGACCCGGCCGACGTCCCCGAGGTGTCGATCGCTCGCGATCAGCTCGACGCCGAGGGCCGGATGGCGGTGCCGCGGCTGCTAGTTGCGCTGGGCCTGCAAACAAGCACCTCGAACGCCCGGCGCGACGTCGAGGGGGGCGGGTTCAACTACGGGCCGGATCGGGTCGCGACGAACGACCCCAAGGCCATGATCCCGGTCTCGGACGGGCTGATCGTGCGGCTCGGCAAGCGGAAGATTGCGCGGGTCCGGCTCGGGAGCTGATATCCTGTAGGGTAGGCTCCGTCCACTATTCGCATGAAGGAGGAGCGACCATGACCACCGCGGTTGCCCCTGCGCCCTCTCCCGCCTCTCAGCCCTCTGCGCCCGAGCCGACCGCCTCGGCCTCCTCGCGGGTCTATCGTTTCTCGGTCGCTCAATACGAGAAGATGATCAACGCGGGGGTGTTGACGAAGCAGGACAAGGTCGAGCTGATCGAAGGCCTCCTGGTTAAGAAGATGACCAAGAACTCCCACCATCTTACGACCACGTGGCAGATCGATCGTCATCTCGGAGCACGGATGCCTGAGGGTTGGATCACGGTGACGGAATGGCCGATCCTTCTCGCCCGAAGCGAACCGGAGCCCGACGTCATGTTGCTCCGCGGCTCCATCGCGGATTATGCGGACCGAAAGCCAGGACCCGGGCAGGTTGCCTTGCTCGTCGAAGTGGCCGACTCGAGCCTCGACGACGATCGTGCCCGCGCCCCACTCTTTGCCGAGGCCGGCATCCCAACCTACTGGATCGCCAACATCCCCGACCGCCGGATCGAGGTCTATTCCGACCCCGCGGGCGCTGAGTATCGCTCGCGCCAGGACTTCGGACTCGACGCCGAGGTCCCGCTCATCCTCGACGGCCAGACGGTCGCCCGCCTGCTCGTCCGCGACCTCCTGCCGCCTCGCGAGCAGGGCTGAGGCCGACCGATGCCCGACCGTCCCCGCCTCCGCATCATGGACCTGGTCGTACTCGTCGCCGCATCGGCGGTCGCGACGGGCGGGGCGATGACCCTGGACCGGATGCAGGAACACGACCAGGGCAAGCTCGCCTTCTGGCTGGTCTTCGCCGGGGTCGTGCTGGTCGGCTACCTGGCGGCGCGGTTCGGCAGGACGCCCGAGGTCCGGCTGATCGTCGTCGGACTGGCCGTGGCGTTCGCGGGGGCGGCGGATGCCATGTTCCTCGACGCTTACTCGGACGCCCCGACCGCGGCCGTCGTCGCCTGCGCGGGCCTCACGCTGGCGAGCCTCGTCCTGCTCGTGGCCGGGGTCATTCACGGCCTCCGCGCCCGACGATTCCCGCAAGAACCGCGGCCGGACGGCCGCCCGCGCGACGCGGTGACGTCTGCCCATCCCCTGGACCGGGACCTCGTCTCATGAACCCCCACGGCTTCGGCATCGTCGGCTGCGGCATGATCGCCGAGTATCACACGAGGGCGGTCAACGAGATCGAGGGCGCCGGCGTCGTCGCCGCGTACAGCCGCTCGAAGGCCAACGCGGGCAAGATCGCCGAACTCGGCCGGGTCAAGGGCGAGGTCGCGGTTTTCGATGACCTGCACGCCATGCTCAAGCGGACCGACATCGACGTCGTCTGCATCTGCACCCCCAGCGGCGCGCATATGGAACCCGCCGTGGCCGCGGCGAGGGCCCGCAAGCACGTCGTGGTCGAGAAGCCGCTGGAGATCACCCTGCCGCGCTGCGACGCAATCATCGGCGCATGCGATGACGCGGGCGTCCGCCTCTGCACGATCTTCCCCTCGCGGTTCACCGAGGCGAACCGGCACCTGAAGGCCGCCATCGATGGCGGCCGGTTCGGTCGGCTCACACTCGGGGACACCTACGTGAAGTGGTGGCGGACCCAGGAGTATTACGACTCCGGCGGCTGGCGAGGTACGTGGAAGCTCGACGGCGGCGGGGCCCTGATGAACCAGGCGATCCACAACGTCGACCTGATCGCCTGGCTCATGGGCGACGTCGCCAGCGTCCAGGCGATCACCGCCACGCTCGCCCACGAACGGATCGAGGTCGAGGACACGGCCGTAGCCGCCCTCCGGTTCACGAACGGGGCGCTGGGCGTGATCGAGGCGACGACCGCCGCCTACCCCGGCCTGCTCAAGCGGACCGAGATCCACGGCAGCAAGGGCTCGGCGCGCGTTGAGCAGGACGATGTGACCCTGTGGAACTTCGCCGAGGCCCGCCCCGAGGACGCGGCGATCCTGGGCGGGCTGACGGCGGCCAGCGGCTTCTCGGCCGGGGCGAGCGACCCGCGCGGGATCAACCACGCGGGCCATCGCGAGCAGCTCGCCGACTTCCTCCGGGCCATCGACACGGCGGGGGCTCCTCGGGTGGACGGACGAGAGGGCCGGCGGTCGGTCGAGATCATTCGCGCCATCTACCGCTCGGCGGAGCTTGGCGAGGCGGTCGAGTTGCCGCTCGTCGAGGACTGAACGCGGGGATGAGTGCATGTGGGCCGCTCTACTCTCGCTTGCCATGCAGGCCGCGCGGCTGGTCCCGCGGCCGAAGGTGGCCCGGCGCAGCCCGCGACGGATCGGATCCGGCGGCGAGGGGCGGTGCGGCTACTGCCCGGTCTGCCAGGCTTTCATCAGCCTAGGTGCACCGGGCGAGGACGGGCTGGCTGCTTGCCCTCGTTGCGCTCGGGATGTCGCGGGCGTCGAGCCGCTCGCGTGAAGTCGAGAGGCGCGCCTACGCCGCGAAGACAGGCGCAGGCGCCCGCGCGCCAGGGCCGGCACCGTCCGCGACCGTCGGCACGCCGCGACCGCCGGTTGGGAAGTACCGCTTGAGGCTGAGGAACGGCTTCTCGAGCACGTTCCAGCTCGCGAGGGCCAGCAGGTAGGTCAGGGCCAGCGAGACGAGGAAGAAGCCGGCCTGCTCGACCAGCGAGCGGAGGCCCGTGCCGGCCTCGAACCGCGACCCGGTCAGGGCGCGGATCAAGCCGCCGACGGGGATGTGGAAGAGGTACATCGCGTAGCTGTACTTGCCCGCCGAGCGGAGCCAGCCCAGCGAGAGCAGGCGGTTCGGCCATGCGTCCGCCGGCGAGGCCACGAGGTAGAGGATGATCCCGCCGAACAGCACGGACAGGCCCGAGAGGCCGAAGGTCAGCACCGCTTTCGGGTCGCGCCAGAAGAAGAACCGCTCGAGGCCGACGACCATGCCGGCCAGGAACAGGCCCGACCCGGCGATCGCCAGCAGGGCCCAGCGGCGGAGCGTCTCTCGGTCGCGGCCGCTGCGGAGGAGGATGGCGCCGATCGTTCCGGCCGCGAAGCCGTCGAGGCAGGCCGGCGTCCAGGCGTAGGCCCACATGATCGACCGGTGCGCCGCGAGCGACCCGAATCGCCACAGCAGGCTCGCGGGCAGCAGCGCCAGCATCACCACGAGCAGCCGCCGTGGCGCCACCAGCGCCACCAGCGCGGGCCAGATGAGATAGATCTGCTCCTCGACCGCCAGCGACCAAATCGGGGCCAGTGAGTTCGGCGACGGCGGCGTCGCCCCGACAAGGTTCCGGTAGTAGAGGAACAGCGGCCATTTGTTCTGCACGCGCGGCAGCGGCATCCCGAACCGCTCCGAGAGCGGGGTCACGACCAGGAAGAAGAACAGCAGGAACGCATAATAGAGCGGGAAGATCCGCAGCGCCCGGCGGGCGTAGAACGTCCCGAAGTAGCCGGGCGTGCCCCGGCTGTCGATCAGGATGCCGCCGATCAGGAACCCCGAGAGGACGAAGAAGAGATTGACCCCCGTCCAGGTCGTCTCGAGCGCCGTCATCAGCAGCCCCAGGGGCCGCGATCCGCCGGGGCGGAGGTGGAAGTTGTGGTGCAGGACGATCATCAGGACGGCCACGCCGCGCAGGCCGTCGAGCGGGGCGAAGTGTCCGCCCGGGTCGCCGGGGTAGGGATCGCGGAGCTCGCGTGCGGGGGGATTCTCGTCCATCACGTCCTCGTGATCTCAAGAAACCGACTTGCCATTATGCTGCATCGCGTAGGAGAAATTCTGTGCGAACTGCGCCGCGGCATGCAAGCCGCGTCTCGCAAGTTCAACACGGCGCGACATGTCGAGACGTCGGCGATCGCGGCCGGATGCCGAGCTCCTGTTGACCGCTGCGCCACGGCAGGGATAGCATCCCCGCTCGCCCCGACGCCGGTTGACGGAGTGACCCATGCGCCGACGCCGACCCGTCCTCGACTACCTCGCCTACGTCGCCGTCCGCACGGTCGTCTGCCTCGGGCAGATGATGAGCGTCGAGCAGTCCTACGCCTTCGCGCGCGGCCTGGCGGCGCTGCTGTACCGCGTCGACAAACGGCACCGCAAGGTCGGCATGGAGAACCTCCGGCTCGCCTTCGGCGACCGCTATTCGGAAGCGGAGCGCGACGCGATCGTCCGCGGGGTCTACCGGCACTTCTGCATGATGCTGATGGAGATCCTCCACATCCCGCGCAAGCTCCACGCCGATCGACGTGGCGGCGGTACATCCGGCTCGTCGGCCACCGGCCGATCCTCGACCGGCTGCTCGACGGCGGCCCGGTGGTCATGGTCACGGGCCACTACGGCAACTGGGAGATGGCCGGCTACCTCTTCGGCGTCTTCGGCTTCCCGCCCCATTCGGTGGCGCGGACGCTCGACAACCCGCACCTCGAGCGGTTCCTCCGGCGGTTCCGCGAGCGGACGGGCCAGAAGCTGATCCCCAAGAAGGGCGGCTACGACGACATGCTGGCCGTCCTCCGCGTCGGGCGGCGTGCTCTCGTTCCTCGCCGACCAGGACGCCGGCAGCGCGGGCATGTTCGTCGACTTCTTCGGCCGCCCCGCGTCGACCCACAAGGCCATTGCCCTGCTCGCGATCGAGCACAAGGCGCCGGTGTTCGTCGGCTGCGCCCGGAGGATCGGGCCGGGGTTCCGCTACGAGGTGGAATGCGAGGAGATCATCGACCCCTCCGAGCTGACGGGCACGGCCGACGACGCCCGGCTGCTCACGCAGCGGTACACGTCGGCGATCGAGCGGCTGATCCGCCGCGACCCGACGCAGTACCTGTGGCTGCACCGGCGGTGGAAGCACCACCCGCCGGAGAAAAAGGCGGCGCGCGTGCCCAGCGCGGCCTAGGTCACTTCGTCCGGAACTCGCGCTTCAGCCCGTCCTCGCCGATCTGTACCGAGTACGTCGCGCCGTCGGGCGCGACTGAGACGTGGACGAACCTCCCGCCCGCCGGCTCGGTGTTCGCGGTCATCGCGGGGTCGGCGTTCTCGTCGGGGCCGGTCTTGGCGTTCTTGTGCAGGGCGTAGAACGCCTGGATGCTGGGCACCGACTTCATAAGCTTCACCGTCGCCGCCGCGCCGCCCTTCTTCGGGCCGTTGTTCATGATCGCCACGGTCGGGGCGATGGTCCGGACGAGGGTCGGATGATTCGAGATGTCCATCCCGTGGTGGGTCACCTGATAGACGTCCACCGGCCCGATCCGGTCGTAGGGCACGACCAGATCCTTCTCGACGTTCCACGTCAGGTCGCCGCAGTCGAGAAAGTCGAAGCGGCCGAGCGTGAACTTGATCGCCAGGCTCCGGGCGTTGTCGCTCTTATCCTCCGGCTGGTTCGGCGGGGCGTCGGCCGCGAGGGGATTGGTCGGCTTGCGCTTGCCGATGTGCCGGACGACTCCGCCCGAGGCGAGCACCACGGCCTTCAGTTCGCCCTTGAGCGGGATCGAGTCGCCGGCCTCGAGGGCCTTGCGCTTCCCGTCCGAGGCCTTGCGATAGGCGATCCCGAGCGGGTCGTCGGCCTTCGGGCCGTCGGGGAAGTCGGATTCGGGGCCGTCGACGCCGGGGAGGCCGCGATCCCAGAAGTGTTCGATCCGCACGAGCCTCGCCAGGCCCTCGACGCCCCCGAAATGGTCCATGTGCCAGTGGGTCGTGACGAGGTGGTCGAGGTGATCGCACCCCGCGACGTCCTTCAGGACGTGGACGATCCGCTTCGGGTCGCGGTCGTCCTTGCCCGGCCAGCCGCTGTCGATCAGGACCGACTCTCGGTCGGGGCTAACGACCAGCGTGGCGGCGCCGCCGTCGCAGTCGATCACGTAGATGTCGAGGGCGTTCTTCGAGTCGGGCGGCGAGGCGGCGAGGAGGGCCAGGGCGAGGACGAGCGACATGGGTGGTCTCCGTGGGGTGGGACCCTCCCACCGTCTTTGATGTTAATGATGCCGGAAGGTGGGCCGAGCCGATCCTACAGAGACCGCCCGATCGCCAGGGCCTCCTCGGCGTCGATGACCGCGTCGTTCCGCTCGAACAGGGCCGTCAACGCCGCCTTGTGGATCTTCATCTTCGTCCCGCCCACGCCGAGCGCGCCCCAGCGCGAGCGCCCCGGCGAGGTCGGCCCGCTTGTCGCCCGGCTCGACGCCCTCGATGCCCGCCGGCGGCACGGCGTTCAGGTCGATCAGGACCTGCACGCCGGACAGCGACGAGCGGACCGAGCGGGGCAGGAGCGTCACGCCGGCCGCGCCCGCGGCCACGATCACCGAGGCGCCTTGCAGGCCCGCCTTCAGCGAGGCCTCGTCGGCCGTCGCGAAGGCCTCGACGTGTCCGGCCCGATCCGTCGACGCCGCGGCCCGCGCCCGCCCGAGGTCGCGCGAGCCGAGGGCCACGTTCGCCCCGAGCCCCGCGAGCAGCCGCCCGACACGGCCGCCCACCGGGCCGGTGCCGCCGAGCACGGCAATGCCGCTCGCCCTCCACCTTCCCCCGCAGCCCGTCCAGCACCGCCAGGACCGCCGCGGCGGCCGTGGTGTTCGAGCCGTTCGGGTCGAACAGGACCGAGACGCGGAACGGGCCGAAGAAGGTCGACTTCACGGCCTCGAGGACCGCCTCGGCCTTCGCCACGTCGCGAGCCGCCGATGAAGATCGCCGTCGGCGGAGGTCGGCCGGGCCCGCGGGTGAAGATGGCGCCGTGGACGAGGTCGCGGACCGCCTCGGGCGTGACGCCGCCGTGGCGGAACAGGTGCTCGACGCCCGACGTCGACGGCCACGACGCCGTCGAAGACGCTGGGCTGCGGGTCGATGTCGAGCTGGAGCAGGATCGTGGGCTTGTGCAGGCGCGTCGGGCATGAGGTCGTCTTCGTGGTCGGTGCCCGGACGATGATCGCCATCCCGGGAGACGCTGACATCGGTCACTTCGGCGAGAACGGGTGCTTGGCCGTGTCCTTCTTGGCGATGATCTCGCTCGATCTTCGGCTCGCTCTTCATGGCGCGCTGGATGGACAGCTTGGTGGCCTCGTAGTTGTACTGGTAGATCTTGGCGTTGTCCTCGGCCTCCGAGTGGATGAACACGCCGCAGACGATGACGAGGTTCTCGGCCTCGGCCTTGGGGATGATGCCGTCGGCGACGCAGTCGGCGACGGCCTTGGCGACGGCGTCCTGGGCCGGGCCGAACATCTGCACGGCCTGCTTCATGCCCTTGATCGTCACCTTGGTGATCAGCACCGTGGCCGGCTTGCAGAGCAGGTTCGGCGTCAGCACGGCCAGCAGGTTCGAGTGGCCGTGCCGACTGGTTGGCCAGGGCGTTGGCGAACGCCGACGCCGACCGGGCCCGTCCTTGTCGCCGATCAGCAGGTCGATGTGGGCGATCTCGTTGCCTTCGCCGACCAGGGCTTCGCCGATGTTGAGCGTGATGTCGGCCATCGTCGTTCGTCTCCAGTTGCGATGCGTCGATGAGTCGGGGATCGCTTGTGATTCGCGGCGAGCGGGGACCTCGCACGGCCCCGGCCGCGACCGACCCGCATGATAACAGCCGGGGTCCGCGCCGCAATCCCCCGGGGCGGTCGCTCCAGATTAAGGTTGCCGTGAGTTTCGATCGGTGTTCCAATGTCGCCTGACTCGTCGGACCGCCCCGGCCATTCCGCCGGCGGGGGCCGTGATTCCTCCTCCAGCCCGGGAGATCGATCGATGCGCAAGCTGTACGGACTGCTCTCCGTGGCCGCCGTCCTGACGGCCGTCTCGCTGGCGTACGCCGCCGATGAGAAGACCGTCACGGGCGATGGGATGTGCGCGAAGTGCGCCCTCAAGGAGAAGCCGAGCTGCCAGAACGTGGTGATCGCCAAGGAGGACGGCAAGGAGGTCAAGTACTACCTCGTCCAGAACCCCGTCGCCAAGAAGGCCCACACTGCCGAGGGCATCTGCCAGGCCTCGAAGGACAGCCCGGTGAAGCTCAAGGTCACCGGCACGGTCGTCGAGAAGGACGGCAAGATGGAGATGACGCCGACGAAGATCGAGAAGGCCGAATAAGCCGGCCGATCGACTCCGGTTTCTCCCGGGGCGACGCGGCCGAGATGGCCGGCGTCGCCCCCGTCGTTTCGCGGGAGGCCCGGACAGGGACGGCGACGCGTGGCGAACCCTCCCCTGCTCATCCTCGGCGCCAGCGCCCGGGCCGCGGCGTCCTCGGCCTTCCGCGCCGGTTTCGACCCGACCGGCGTCGACCTCTTCGCCGACCGCGACCTCGCCGCGCGGTTCCGCGCCGTGCGGGTGGCGCGCGAGGACTATCCCGCGGCGCTGGCCGAGGTCGCGCGCGGGGCTTCCCGACTCGCCCTGGATCTACACCGGGGCCCTCGAGAACCAACCCGGCGCTCGTCGACCGGATCGCCCGCGCCCGGCCTCTGCTCGGGCATCGGCGGTGACGCCCTGAGGGCGGTCCGCGATCCCGCGCGATGGACCGGGGCACTCCGCCGCGCCGGCCTGCCCGCGCCCGAGTTTCGGGTCGCGGGCGACGAGCCGCCGCGGGCCGGCCAGTGGCTCCTGAAGCCGCGTGGCGTCGGCGATGGGCAGCGGCATCCGCCGCTGGACCGATCGGCGAGGGGTCGATCCCTCCGGGCCGGTTCCTCCAGGCCGTGGCGCGGGGCGCGCCGAAGTCGGCCTGCTTCATCGGGGACGGCCGCTCGGCCCGGCTGGTCGGAGTGACCGGGCAGTTCCTCGGACGCTCCGAGGAGGGGCTGCGGGTCGTCTACCGCGGCAGCATCGGGCCGCTGCCGGTCGCCGATCGGGCTCGCGAAGCGATCGCGAGCATTGGCGAGGTGCTCGCCTCTGCGTTCGGGCTTCGCGGGCTGTTCGGCGTGGACTTGAAGCTGGACGGGCCGACGCCCTGGCCCGTCGAGATCAACCCGCGGTACACAGCGTCGGTCGAGGTGCTCGAGGAAGGCCTCGGGTTATCGCTCCTGGCGGAGCACGCGCGGGCGTTCGGGGCGATGATCCAGGCGGGGTCGAGCGAGCCGGTCGCCGACGGGCGGCCGACGGTGGCCGCGAAGTTCATCGTCAACGCCACGCGAGCTGCGGTCGTCCCCGACGACTGGCCCTGGTCCGACCTCGCCGACCCGCGTCCGACCGTCGCCGATATCCCCCGCGGGGGGACAATTCTCCACCCGGGCGACCCGGTGTTGACCGTGCTCGCCCGGGGCCCGGACAAGACCCGGCTCAAGGCGATGGTGCGCCTCTGGAAGGCGAGGATCGACGCGTGGCCGAGCCCGTAGGCTCCGACGTGTGTTCCTGCTTGCGGAAAGGCGGAAGGCACAAGGCAGCGACCACCGCGCCGGGGTCAGATCAAGCTATTCACGACCAGGAGCACGGCCGTCGTGACGAGCAGGACCGTGAAGATCATGCCCGCGAGCCGGGCGGCCTGGCCGAAGATCCGCGGCCACGACTCGTGGCGGCTGGCGGCGTAGACGAGGCTGATCGCCAGGACCAGGGGGATGGCGAACCAGTAGGGGTGGATCGTCTCGGGCGTCATGCGTCGGCCTCCGCGGGGCCGGGGGCCGCGGCACCGGCCGCGGGCGGGGTGGACGCGGCCGGCTCGTCGGGCAGGGCCGGGCCCTCGTAGGCGTCGAAGATCGCCAGCACGTTGAGCAGGCCGGCCGCCTCGGTGTAGATGTAGCCCATCTCGACGATCTTGCCGAGGTTCTTGAACAGCCCGTTATAGCGCCTCGGGCCCCGGGTCGGCGCCGTAGCCCCAGAGGATCGGACTCATGTCGAAATGCTGGAGCGTCCCCTGGATCAGGGCCGGCAACGCCGCCAGGCCCGTCAGGATCTGGCAGAAGTACCAGTAGCAGAAGTGCTCGGGGTCGCGGAGCGGGCTGACCCAGCGCCACGTCAGGATCTTCCACTCCCCCAGCGCCATCCCGCCGAAGAAGAGGCCGTTGATGCAGACGAAGTAGAGCAGCGCCTTCCCCAGCGCCCCTGGTAGGCGTGCCCGAGCCCCGGCACCAGGAAGGCGAGCAGCGCGGCGAGCCGGCGGTTCTTCAGAGGCACGGTCGAGTCGGTCATGGCGGTCCCGGCGGGGAAGTCAGAATCGCGGGTGGCCAGGCGAGGCACGAGGAAGGCAGGAAGTCAGGAAAGCACAAGACACAAGGCACAAGACAGGATCAGAAGAAGGTCCAGGTAGGCCTATAGCGTGTGCGTCCATAGTGGCGCGTAGAACGCTTATACGTGCCGGCCGTCCCGCCTTCCCTCATGTGCCTTCTGCTTTGTGCTTTCTGCTTTGTGCTTTCTGCCTTCATCACCCCGCTCCCACGAGCCAGCACCACCCGAGTCTATCACGCCCCCCCGCGCTCCGACCACCCCGCGACTCCCGCGCCTTCCGCGGCCGGAGGCCGCTCGCCGGCCAAGATGCGGTCGTAGACCGCGAGGTGGCGGCGGGCCAGCTCGGGCCAGCCGTACTGCTCGGCCGTGCGGAGGCCGCCGGCCGACAGCCGCGACTCGAGCGCGGGGTCGTCGAGCACCCGGGCGATGGCGCGGGCCCACGCCTCGGGCGTGGCCTCGCGGACCAGCAGGCAGTTGTCCCCGTCCACGATCTCCGGCTCGACGTTGGGCGGGGGCGTCGTCAGCGCGGGAATGCCGAAGGCCCAGGCGGCGAACAGCGTCGTCCGTCGCAGCGACGCGCCGTCGGCGAACGGCAGGAGCATGATCCGCGACTCGCGTAGGAGCCGCGCGAGCTCCGGGTCGCAGACCGAGAAGCCGCCGGTGAACTCGATCCAATCGCGGCGGCGCAGGTCGGCGATCTCGGCGTGCTCGCGATTCCGGCCCGGGTCGAACGGGCCGATAATCCGCCAGCGGAGCCGACGCCCCTCGGACCGAAGCCGTTCGAGGGCGCCGAGCGTCAGGCCGACCGCCTTGAGCGCCGTCAGGAACCCGAATGTGGTCACGACGTCGGGCTCCGGCCGGCGGGGCGCGACGGACGGGCCGGGGCACACCGTGTTGCCGCTCCACCACCGCGCGTCGGCCGCGCGGCCGGTCCGCTCCAGGCAGCGCTCGGCATTCCGCGCGTCGTTGGCGATGATCGCCGCCGACCGACGAACGAGCTCGTCGGTGTGGACGACGCTCGGCCGCTCGACGTGATACTCGTGCAGGGTCGTCACGACCGGGCAGCCCGCCGCCCCGGCCAGGCGGGGGGCGGCGTCGGTCTCGAAGTAGGAGTGGACCTGCTCCTGGATGTGGACGAGGTCGGGCTTGAGCCAGCGCAGCGCCGCGCACGCCAGCCGGCGGTCGGTGTCGTTCCACGTGTGGTTGGGGCGGACGATCCGGTAGCCGGGGCCCGAGACCACCGGCGAGCGCCACCAGCCGGGCCGGCGGGTCAGCCAGGTCCAGCGCCATTCGGGGCGCTGGCGCGCGAGCTCTCGGATGAGCATGGCCGTCGCGTCCCCGACGCCGTCCATCGCGGGCGGCGCGTGGCCGCTGACCATCACCAGATGTGGCCTGTCCCGGCGTCGATCTGTGGGCATCGAGATACGATGTGCTCTAGTGAAGGGCGGGGTTCATCCGGCCTGGGTCGCCTCATCGCGTTCCGGGGGCGTTGCGACCAGGAGCGGGATCGGCTCGGCGGAGGGCCGCCCGAGCTCGACGGCCCGCGCGATCAGCTCGGCGGCCATCGGCAGGCCGAGGCTGTCCGAGTCGAGTACGAGATCGTAATTATGGGCATCACTAGGATCGACGCGATACATCGTCCTCGCGAATTGCGCCCTCCTGCGGTCGAGATCCCGCGCGGCGCGGCGCGCGGTCCGCGGCGAGACGCCCATCCGCTCGGCCAGCCGCGCGGCCCGGGCCTTCGGCGGGGCGATCACCCGGACCGACAGGGTCTCCGACCTCGGCAAGAGCGACCCGGCGCCCCTGCCGACGACGATCGACTCCCCTGCCCGGCCGATCGCCTCGACGAGCTTCGCCAGGTGATCGAGGTATGCCTCCTGCGGCGCGTAATGCTCCTCGCGGAGCGGCAGCAGCCAGTCCTGGACGACGCTGGGGGCGAGCTCGTCGTAGGTGCGGACCTCGTCGGCTGGCAGGCCCATCCGCTGGGCGATCGCCTCGAGGAGCTCGTGGTCGTAGACCTTCCAGCCGAGCCTCGAGCCCGCGAGCCGGGCGATCGCGCCGCCGCCGGCGCCGGCCTCGCGGCTGATGGCGACATTGCGGAACCGCGCGGCCGGGATGACCGGCGGCGCCGCTTCCTTGCCCCGCGCCTTGCGGCCGAACGGCCAGAGCGACCACGCCCCGGCCCGCCCGCCGGGCGACGAGCTCGATCCGGCCGAGCCCATTGCTCTCGCCCTCCGCTCAGACGCACGAAACGGCCCGATGGAAAGCGGTCGGGCCACACCCACTCTAAATCGGCCGGCCGGGAAAGGGAAGCCGGGCCTTCCGCCGGATACGCCGTGTAATTCCTACATGGCCACCCAGGCGCCGGTCGGACGGGATTATTCCTCAAGTTTTCCCCAAGTCGTGCCGAATTCACGGCCTCCGACGACCGGGCCTCCACCCCAGCCCCCGACCGGTACAGCCTTTGCGTTTCCCTGCTGCCGACCCCGACCGGGGCGTCCGAGGCCGGCCCGGTCGCCATCGCGACCCACCTCATGACGAGGCGAGGAGACTCCCGGATGAGCGATCGACGTAACACCCTGCTCTGGATGAAGGACCTCATCGACCACATGAACCGCTGCCACGACCAGCTCCAGTGGGCCGGCGACGGCCCCACCTCGAGCTACCTGACCGAATCGCTGCTGGTCGACCTCACCGAGTGCCGCCGGCTCTGCGAGCAGCTCCAGGTCGACCCCCGCCGCCGCCGCGGCGAGCGGACGCTGGCCGCCTCGGCATAGGCTTCGGCGCCCTTCTGCGTTAGTCTGGGCGCCGCCCGCCTCGTCTCGCACCCGCCGGGGACGGTCGAGCGCGGCCCAGCCCACCGGATCGCCCATGTCGCAACCGCTCGCCGAGTTCACGGTCGACTCCCTCCGCATCCTCGTCTTCGACAACCGCTTCGCGATGGGCCACGCCGCGGCCGTCCTGGTCGCGCGGGCGATTACGGCGCGTCAGGCCGCCGCGGGCCGGGCCAACGTCGTCTTCGCCGCGGCCCCTAGCCAGGATGAGTTCCTCGACGCCCTCTGCGAGCCCGGGCGCGTCGACTGGTCAAGCGTCGTCGCGTTCCACATGGACGAGTATCTCGGACTGCGGGCCGACCACCCGGCGTCGTTCCGCAAGTATTTGCGGAGCCACCTGTTCGATCGCGTCGGCCTGGAGGGCGACCGGCTCCGGCTGATCCCGGGCGAGGACGTGAAGCGGCCGCTGGCGACGTGCCTCGCGTACGAGTCACTCCTGGAGGCCTCGCCGACCGACGTCGTGTGCGCGGGGATCGGCGAGAACGGACACCTCGCCTTCAACGACCCGCCCGTGGCCGACTTCCTCGACCCCGTGAAGATCAAGCCGGTTCGGCTCGACCACGCCTGCCGCGTCCAGCAGGTCCACGACGGCTGCTTCGCCTCGATCGACGAAGTCCCCGCTCATGCATACACGTTGACGATCCCCGCCCTGCTCTCGGCCCCCGTCATCTCGCTCTGCGTGCCCGGCCCGCGCAAGGCCGAGGCCGTCCGCGCGGCCCTCACGGGGCCGATCTCCGAGGAATGCCCGGCCTCGGCCCTCCGCCGGCACGCGGGGGCGGTGCTCTTCCTCGATCGCGAGGCCGCCGGCAGGCTCGTCTGAGACGCGACGGGACTCTCATCCCGGCAATCCCTGGTGCAATCGTTTTGCAACCTCGTGATTGTTTTGCATATCAGGGACACAGGTCCGGCCCCGGGGAGAGCGAGGCGTTCCCGACGGACGTGCGGCGCGCTGTAAGCGTGGCAGCGATCATCCGGCCGCGCCTGGTGGATAGTTGCCAGGTGGGATCTCGACACGAGTTCAGGCGTTGGGTACGATTTGTGCAGTTCCGCCGGGTCGCATGGTGAGGATTTTGCGAATTGACCGTAAGAGGAGGCCGGACATGGCGATGGGACCGGCCGAGGTCGTGGCGAGCCTGAAGGAGCTCTGCGAGTCGCGCGGGCCTCGGCTGACGACGATGGACATCGTCGCGTGGATCGACCGCCACCACGGCTACGAGTCGCACGCCGAACTGGTGGCGTTTGCCAAGAAGATGAAGGCCCGCCAGTACGCGCGGATGCTCGCCTACGAGGACGAGGACACGGGCCTGCGGATCAAGCGGCTCTGGTCGGTCCGCGACCCGGAGACGGGCCGCCGCTCCTACGCCGACCTGCTCGACCTGCCCGAGGACCGGCGAAAGCGGCTGATCGAGCAGTACGCCAAGTTCATGGAACAGCAGCGGGCCTTGCGGAAGGCGATGGCCGACTTCTTCGCGGGCCAGCAGTTCTTCGACTTCTACACGCTCGACCGCGCGACCCCGCCGGAGATCGAGCCCCGCCGCGAGTCGGCGCCCGCCCGGCCGGCCCGGGCCGAGCGCCCTCGGCCGCGAAGCGCAAGCCGACGCCGAAGCGGCCGAGGATCTGAGCAAGCGGACGCGGTCACTCCAGGTCCCGGGTGTCCGAGGTCTCGTCTTCCGAATCCCCCTCCGCCCTAGACGGCGGACCGGGGCCCGCGCGGCGGCGGAGCCAGAGCAGCCCGAGTCCCGCGCCGGCGGCCGTCAGGGCCAGCGCGGACGGCTCGGGGACGGTCACGGTGATCGACTGGCCCGGGCCCAGGGTCGTCCCGTCGAGCGACGGCAGCGGGATGAACGGGCTGCCGGGAAAGTCGGGCGGCGGCAGGGACGAGGGGTTCAGGTCGTCGAGCGGGATCTGTGTCGGCGAGAGGTAATAACCGACGTTCGCCAGCGTCTCGTCGTCCGGCGTCGGGTTGGCGATCTCGATCTGCCAGGTGTTCGGCTGGCCGGGAAGGATGAGGTACTCGGTGACGTGGCCGTCCGCGTCGGTGAGGGTGAGGATGATCGGCCCCGGGGGCGGGGGCGGGACGAGGTTCGGCATGATGGTGATGCCGATCGCGGACACCGACTGGCTCTGCATCGTCGACGAGTTCGACCACGCCGCGCCGGCGAGGTCGAAGCGGCCGGGCAGGTTGGTGCCGGTATCGACGCCGAAGGTGACGGGGCCGGTCGTCACCGAGGTCCCCGGGCCGATCGGGTTGCCGGAGAAGATCAGGTCCGTCGTGTCGTTGCCCGCGTTGAAGACGACGTTCACGCTCGGCGAGCCGCCCGCCAGGGCGAACGGGTCGGTGGCCGGGTTGGTGGCGTCCTGGGCGGGGAACAGGCCGACCAGGTCGCCCTTGTAGGCGAGAGTGAACGTGTCGGCCGCGAACGTCGGCAAGGGCGCGGTCAGGCTCGCCCCGTCCTGCGCCCGGCTCGACGTCGGTTGAAGCGAGATGGCGACGACCGCCGTGGCGACCGCGGCGGCCGCGGACCAGATGTTTCCTCATAATTACCCTCCTGAGAGCTACGGAACCTGCGTGCCCGCCCGCGCTCGGCGTCCGAATTGCCGTGACCCGGCCGCAGTCCGACGCCGGAAGGCCAGCGCGGCGAGCGGCCCGCCGAGGGCCGTCAGCGCCAGCGTCGAGGGCTCGGGTGCCAGGACCTTGATCGAGAACGCCGCGTACGTGGAGGCCGGGCCGCCCGGGCCGTCGACCTTGACCACCAGGCTCGAGAGAAGGTCGAGCGGGTTCGTGTAATAGTCCCCGGGCGGCGTCGACGCGCTGATCGTGGCGGTGAACAGCACGCCCTTGATGGTGTTCCCGTTACTGGCATCCGCGAAGTTGAGCGCACCGTAAGCCGTGGGGATACTCGTGGTCTCATCCTCGTTCCAGGCCGTGTCGAGGTAGCCCCCGGCGTAGTCGTAGCCGCGGGCAATCGTCAGCGTCCCGGTGAACTGGATCGTGATGCTGCCGCTGGCCGGGACGACAACGGTCTGGTCCGGCTTGTCCAGGGTCAGCGTGACGAAGTCGCCGCGGGACGTCGCGGCGCAGGCGCCAGCGCCAGGACCGTCCCCGGCGCCGCGAGGCGAAAGGTTCGAGCCGACATCGAGTGTCTCCCCGTGTGCTGGGCATCGATCGACCCCGCCGGAGCCTAGCCGGCGCCGGTCGCCCGAGCTATCAAAAACCTTCCTATCTGTCCGCTGTGTCGCAAACGTTTCTTTTCTGCAACAAAGCGGCTCGACGCCCCGGCCGTCTCCCCCGCGGGGACGGTGGCCGTCGCGACGCGATGCGGCCTTGACCGGGGCCCGGCCGCGGCCGGACAATGGTCCTTCCGCCCGGGGACGACCGGGCGACGACCGCGATGCGAGACCGAAGCGATGGCCGGGACCGTCAGTACGAATCGCGCCGACACGAGCCTGCCCGACGCGCTGGGCCGTTTCGGCGCGTTCGGGGGCCGGTTCGTCCCCGAGACGTTGATGGACGCCCTGCACAAGCTGACCATCGCCTACGAACAGGCCCAGGCCGACCCTGCGTTCCGGGCCCAGTTGCAATCCTACTACCGCGACTACGTCGGCCGGCCCTCGCCGCTCTTCCTCGCCGAGCGGCTGACCGCGATCGCCGGCGGGGCCGACATCTACCTGAAGCGCGAGGACCTGAACCACACCGGCGCCCACAAGATCAACAATGCGCTCGGACAGGTCCTGATCGCGAAGCGGATGAACAAGACCCGCGTCATCGCCGAGACCGGCGCCGGCCAGCACGGCGTGGCGACGGCCACGGCCTGCGCCCTGACGGGCCTCGAATGCACCGTCTACATGGGCGAGGAGGACATCCGCCGCCAGAAGCTCAACGTCTTCAACATGAGGACGCTCGGCGCCGAGGTCGTCCCCGTGACGACCGGCTCGCGGACGCTCCGCGACGCGACGAACGAGGCGATGCGCGACTGGATGGGCACCGTCGGAGCAGACGCACTACACGATCGGCAGCGTCGTCGGCCCGCACCCGTTCCCGATGATCGTCCGCGACTTCCAGTCCGTCATCGGTCGCGAGACGAAGGAGCAGTGCGGCGAGAAGCTCGGGCGGCTGCCGGACGCCGTCGTCGCCTGCGTCGGCGGCGGGTCGAACGCGGCGGGGATGTTCTATCCGTTCATCGGCGACGAGTCGGTCGAGCTGATCGGCGCCGAGGCCGGCGGGCGCGGGCTCGACGGCCGGCGAGCACGCGGCCAGCCTGACGCTGGGACGGCCGGGCGTGCTGCACGGGAGCTTCAGCTACGTCCTCCAGGACGACGACGGCCAGACCGCGGACGTGCACTCGATCTCGGCGGGACTCGATTATCCCGGCGTCGGCCCCGAGCACAGCTACTGGAAGGACGCCGGGCGGGTCCGGTACGAGAACATCACCGACGCCGAGGCGCTCGAGGCCTACGGGCGGCTCGCGCGGCTGGAGGGCATCCTGCCCGCGCTCGAGTCGAGCCACGCCGTGGCCCAGGCGATCAAGGAAGCCCCGCGGTTGGGGCCGGGCAAGGTCCTGGTCGTCTGCCTGTCGGGACGCGGCGACAAGGATGCCTTCGAGGTGGCGCGGCTGCGGGGCGAGGCGATGTGAGGGCCCTCGCACCCGCCGCCCCGCATCCCGTCCCGAGAGGCCTGAATGAACCGCATCGACGCCACCTTCGCCCGCCTGAAACGCGAGGGCCGCCGCGCCCTCATGCCGTTCCTCACCGCGGGCGACCCGGACCTCGACACGACCCGCGCATTGATTGAGGAGGTCGTCGCCCGGGGCGCGTCGATGGTCGAGGTCGGCCTCCCGTACTCCGATCCGATCGCCGACGGCCCCGTGATCGCCGCGAGCTACACGCGGGCGTTGGCGAAGGGGGTGAGGCAGGCGGAGATCCTCGCGATGGCGCGGTCGTTGCGCGATGGCGGCGCGATCGGCGAGACGCCGCTCGTGGCGATGGGTTCCTATGCGATCTTCCATCGCCAGGGCGTGGAATCGTACCTGAAGCAACTCGCCGCATCGGGATTCGACGGGCTGATCGTGCCCGACCTGCCGGTCGAGGAATCCGACGGCCTGGCGAAGCTCGCCGCGGCGCTCGACCTGAAGCTGATCCAGCTCGTCACGCCGACGACCCCGCGGGCGCGGGCCCTCCAGATCGCCAGGTCGACGACCGGCTTCCTCTATTACGTCTCGGTCGCGGGGATCACGGGCGAGCGGAAGGCGCTGCCGCCGGAGCTGGCCGAGAACGTCGCGTGGCTCCGCACGCAGACCGACCTGCCGGTGTGCATCGGCTTCGGCATCGGCTCGGCCGATCAGGTGAAGGCGCTGGCGCCGGCGGCCGACGGGCTCATCGTCGGCAGCGCACTCGTGCGGCGTCTGGCCGACGCCGAGGGCAAGCCCCGCGCGGAGGTCGTCGCCGACGTCGGCCGGTTCATCGCCGAGCTGGCCGGGGCTCTCGCCTGAGAACCCGTGTGAGGAGCCCCGGGTTCCCCGGGTCTCGGGACCCGAGGTCCCGCGCCGAGCGAACCCGAGCGTACGCCTTTGGTTCGCCTTTGTGCGGCGCGACACGCGCGCAGGCGCACCGAGCCGAACGGCGGCGGACGGATCGGGATTGGCTTTGTTTCGGCGGCCGGGGAATTGGCTTCGTTTCGCGGACCGGAATTGGCTTCGTTTCGAAAGATCGAGGGCCGGATTTGGGTTCGTTTCGCACCCTGGGGCCGGCCGCCGATCGCGGACGATCAGGCCGGTCCCCCTACCCGCACGGACCCCTTCTCACACACCGTTGCTCTGTCGAATACCTCGAGGATCGGGCGGGGTGCCTGGGGTCGAGCGGAGCGAGCCCCCAGCGAGGGCCCTCGCCGCCGGGGGGCTCGCTCCGCTCGACCCCAGGCACCCCTGCCTCCGACCGACGTCTTCAACAGGGCAACACACCGTCTGAGCGGTCCCGTTCTTGCGGGCATGGACCCCCCGGGGAGGTGCACCATGCTCACCTTGGCGATGATCGAGCAGTTCGACACGGGCATCCTGCTCGTCTGGCCGCTGATCGGCGTGGCGGCCGGGTACGGAGTGGCGCTGTTCGACCCGCACGAGGGGCCGCGGCTGCTCGTGCCGACGCTGCTCGGGCTGGTCGGCGGGGCCGTCGGCGGGGGGATCGTCGGTTCCTTCCTGAACGGGTACAGCCTCTGGGAGTCGAACATCGGCGCGGCGGTCGTGCGCGGCGCGTGCTCGCCCTCGGCTCCGAGCGGATCACGCGGCCACGGACCCGAAGCGCGTGACGGGAACGCCAGGGTTCGCCCGGCGTCGGGTGCCGGCACGGGCGGGCGAGGCCTCCGGGCCGCACCGTCCGGCACAAAGGCGAACCAAAGGCGGCACGCTCGGGTTCGGTCGGCGCAAGGGCCAGGGACGGCCCGCGGAGCATCCGAGGTCAGACCTCGAACGAATCCAGCAGCGACGGGATGACCACGGGCTCGACGACGTGCTTCTGGAGCACGGGCGCCAGGGCCTCGAGCCCCTCCTGGTCTCCGTGGACGAGGAAGCCCTTGCCGATGTTCCCGCCGGTGGCCTCGAACCAGGCGGCGAGGTCGTTGCGGTCGGCGTGGCCGGAGAAGCCGTCGAGGACGTAGACGGCCGCGTTCAGGTCGTACCAGTGGTCCATGATCTGGACCCGCGGCATCCCTCGGCGATGGCGCGGCCGAGCGTGCCCTCGGCCTGATAGCTGACGATCACGATCGCGTTGTCCGGTTCCGCGACGGCGTGCCGCAGGTGGTGGCGGATCCGCCCGGCCTCGCACATGCCCGACGAGGCGATGATGACCGCCGGGCCGTTGATGTAGTTGAGCCGGCGCGAGTCCTCGAAGGTCTCGCAGAACTCGACGTATTTCGACCCGAAATACATGGGGTCGCGGTCCATCAGCGCGCGGGCCTCGGGCGTGTAGGCCTCGGGGTGGTCGCGGTGGACGTTCGTCAGGCGGAGCGAGAGCGGGCTGTCGACCCAGACCGGGATCGGGCGGACCTTGTGGACGGCGAAGAGCTCCTGGAGGCAGTAGACCATCCGCTGCGTCCGCCCCAGGGAGAACGCCGGGATGATCACCCGCGATTGCAGCCGCGTGGCCCGCGCGACGATCGCGTGGAGCTGCTTGATCAGCGTCGAGTACGGGTCGAGCTCGCGGCTGCCGTAGGTGCTCTCGGTGACGAGCGTGTCGATCTTCTGGATCGTCTTCGGGTCGGGCAGCAGGCCCATGGCGCGGCGGCCGAGGTCGCCGGTGAAGACGAACCGGCGGTCGCGGTCGCGCTCGCGGTAGTCGAGCTGGATCGTCGCCGAGCCGAGGATGTGGCCGGCCTCGCCGAAGGTGAGCTGGACGCCGGGGATGATCTCCGCCGGGATGTCGTAGGGGAGGCGGCGGAACTGCTCGATGACCCACTCGACGTCGGCGAGGTCGAACAGCGGCTCGACGGGCTCGGCCGAGGGGTCGCGCACGCGCGATGTTCCGCGCGTCGTCGCGCTGGATCCGGGCGCTGTCGCGGAGCATGATGCCCGTGATGTCGCCCGTGGCCGGCGTGACGAAGATCGGGCCCTTGTAGCCGAGCTTCACCAGGAGCGGCAGCCGGCCGATGTGGTCGTTGTGCGCGTGGCTCGACGACGACGGCGTCGATCTCGCGGGGGTCGAACGTGAGGTGCCGGTTCGGGCTGTCGGGGTCGAGGCGCTTGGCGTCGAACAGCCCGCAGTCGAGCAGGACTTTCTTGTCGCCGAATTCCAGCAGATGGGCCGTCCCGGTCACCTGCCGGGCCGCTCCGTGAAACGTGATGCGCAACCGACCCCCTCCCTCAGCCCCGCGACGGTCGTGATTCGCTCGCGTCTTCAGGTGGTCAGTCATTGTGCCAGAACGAGCCGCCGATTGCCATGCCGGCGGCGTGGCACGCCCCGCTGGGCCATCTCGGCTTGGCCAAATTCCCCATCCGGCCTACAATTTGCTCAGGGGCCCCATCACGTCGCCCTACCTGGCATGTTCGGACCGTGTTCTGACTGGGTGAGGAGCACCCGTTATGACGCGAGGCCTGCCCGAGACCCATCCCCTCCACCGCCTCTTCCGCGGGCTCACCGAAGCGACGTTCCTCGAAGAGCTCGGCATCGGCGACCCGAAGCTCGTCGGCTACGTCGCCGACCTGCTGGCGCGATTCGTGCCGAGCTCGGAGATCTGGAAGATCCGCGACGCGACCGGGACGCGGGTCGGCCGCGTGGCCGCGATGGTCGCCGAGGCCGAATCCTCGGCCGACGACGAGCGGCGGCGCGAGTGTCATCGCCACGTCGGCGACTTCACCCTGTTCTGGACCGGCGTCTACCCCGAGGCGCTCCACAAGCTCCGCGCCGTCGACTCGCCCGACCACCTCGTCAGCTTCCAGGAGCAGGGCAAGCGCTCGTACTACCTCGCCAGCACCCTCACGAGCGAGCAGTCCGACGTCCTCCTGCGGCTCAGCGTCGAGTTCGAGGCCTGCGCCTTCGGCCTCTCTCGCGTCCGCCGCGAGTGGGAGCGGTTCGAGCCGGACGGGCCGGACGGCCGGCGGATCGTGGCGTAAGCTCCTCCGTGACGGCCTCTTCGGCGAGCCTCGCTCAACGGGGATGGTCCGCAATAGCGGACCCTACCCTGAGACCGTAAGATACCCCCTTTGACCACCGCAACCCGAACCCCGGGAGGCCGCGTGGGCGAGGCGCATCGGTATCGGCTCGACGACCTCCGCTACCTCGGGACCGAGCTGCTCGACGAGCTCGGGGTACCGCCGGCGCAGGCATCGGCGCTCGTCTCGGGGCTGCTCTGGTATGAGGCGGCCGGTGCCCCGCAGTTCGGCATCGAGTCGCTCCCCGGCTGGCTCGGCGCGATCGAGTCGGGCCTGATCGACCCGAAGGCCGAGGGGACGATCGTCCGCGAGCACACGGCAACGGCCGTGCTCGACGGTCAGAAGGGTCTTTCGCCCCTGATCCTGTCCCGGGCGGGTCGGATTGCCGCCGAGAAGGCGCGCGAGGTCGGCGTCGGGACCGTCCGCGTCATCAACGTCGGGCGCATCGGAGCGACGGCCGAGATCGCGTCCGAGATCGCCGTCGGCCCGATGGCCGCCGAGGTCGCCGCGGCCGGCTCGCTCGCGCTGGCCGTGCCGGTCGAGGGGACCGTCCCGGCCGTCTTCGACACGGCCCTGGCGGCGACGGCCCGCACGAGCCTACCCGGCTGGGCCTCGCTCGCCGAGGGCGCCGACGGCTGGCTGGTCACGGCCCGTGCGGTCTCGGCCTTCGAATCGCTCGCGAGGCTCCACGAGGCCGTCGCCGCCCTGCTCCGAGGCTCATCGCCCATCGCCGGCGAGGTCCGGCCCGACGCCTGGCAGGCACGGCGGCTCGAACAGCTCGAGCGCGGGCTCGGGCTCAGCAAGACGACCGAGACGTCTCTGCGCTCGTGGGCCGAGCGGCTGGGGGTTGGCTGGGTTGCGAGTTCGTCCAGGCGGGGTGATGCCTCTCGGGTCGTCGGGGAGAGTGCGAAGGGCACAGGACACAAGGCACAAAGCACAAAGCAGAGGGCGGTTTCGTGCCTTGTGCTTTGTGCCTTGTGCTTTCCGCCTTCCGAACTCCTACCGCCCCCGCCGCCTTCGCCCCCGCAACAATCGGGCGCAGCTCACGCTCATCAGACCGATCGCCAGCACCGCGATCGACGACGGCTCCGGGACCGGGGGCGGATCGGAGTCGAGCGCGATCGTCACCTGGCCAGAGCCCGTGCCCGCCGCCAGCGGATTCGTCGCGATCACCTCGATGTCGGCGCCGAAGACCCCGACCTTCAGCTCGCCCCGAGCGTTGAAGACCTGGTCGCCGAAGAGCGTGAGCACGTCGTCGTTCGCAAGGGCGACGTCGAACAGGCCGGAGTTCGCCGCGGTGAAGAATTCAAGGAACGTCGCGGGGTTGTCGACCGGCGTGCCGTCGAGCCAGAACGCGAAATTCGACAGAGTCGCGGTGTGGTCGGCCGCGAGCGGCGTCGTGACGTCGAACGAGAACGACCAGGCGGCGCCGGGCGCGCTCTCGAGGGTCGTCGGCGCGGTGTCGTCCCACGTGCCGGTCCCGGTGACGAGGAAGGTGTCGGCGACCGCAATGGAGGGCATCAGGGCGGTGAGGATCAAGGGCGCCAGCCGCGCATCGGGAGCTCTCCGCGGGATTTCCCGCAGTTTCTATGGAGAAATGGATCAGTTCGGCTGCCGGATCCGCGCCGGCGTGCGGCGGCCCACGGGATCGCGGCCGTGTAACGGCCCGTCCGGAGCAGGAAGACGCTCACCGCCCGCTCGGCCTCGACGGTGGCGCTCCCCTGCATAGTCCGGCCCGCTGGCGGGCTCGATACAAGTCAATGGGTGCGACGACGCATTTTTTCGGACTCCCGTTCCCGCCGGGACACCGGGGCCGCGCGGCGGACTTCGATGGCGTCGACCGCGATCTCGCCCCGCGCGATCGCCCCGCGCCGCGCGCGTTCGGTCGCGAGTGCGACCAGGTGGAGGGCGATCCACCACGAGACGCCATAGAACAGGTAAGCATGCGGCGTCCATCGGGCCATGAGCATCGCGGTCAGCGACATCAGCACGGCGGGGACGAGGAACCAGAGGCTCACGAGCCAGGCCATCATCGCGAAGCCGAACGTGCTCAGCGTGCCCCACATCGGCTTGAACCACTCGGGCGGCATGCCCGTGAGGTTGTTCAGGCTGGCGGCGCTGAAGCCCAGGATCAGGAACGTGATCCAGACCCGTGCCAGCAGGCCCGTCAAGGGCGGCGGCCGGTGGCGTCCGCCCGAGGTGACCATCCGCCGGATCAGGGCGACGACGATGAGCGACTCGATGAACCAGGCGACTAGATACCGCGGCGGGGCGAGGTCGCCGGACTGGTACATGATGTAGCAGGTCAGGAACGTCCCGAGGTGGACCCAGGCGATCGCCATCAGCCCGAGGCTCCACCGCCCGGCCAGCGCCGCACGGCGGAACTCGGCCAGGTCGAACGCCAGGCCGGGCGGCCGGAAGCCGCTGCGGATCGTCTCATCACCCTCGGCCATCGCCCGCCCTTCCGTCAGCCGGTGTCCCGGGCACGTCCGTAACAGTCCATCATCGGCGAACGCCCCCGCGGACATGCGACGTTTTCTCCCGAAGAGGACCGCGACATCGAACCGAACCGACCGAATTTTTGAGTACCCAAAAACTTCTATTGTATTTTCGGAAAACCAGGATTAGTCTTTCCACCGAGTTCATTTGGAATTCCCTGATCGACGGAGGGCACTGATGGACGGCGCGATTCCCCGGAGACGTAACCCGCTTCGCGGCCGCGGTTTCACGTTGATCGAGCTGCTGGTCGTGATCGCGATCATCGGCGTGCTGATCGGGCCTGCTGCTGCCGGCGGTGCAGGCGGCGCGGGAGTCGGCCCGGCGGATGCAGTGCGTCAACAATCTGAAGCAGATCGGCCTGGCGCTGGCCAATTACGAGTCGGCCCTCGGCGTCTTCCCGCCGTCGTATGTCGCCGACCCGAAGGCCGTCGGGTCGGCCTACGGCGTCAGCTACCCGGACGGGGGGATCAACACGCCGCCGGGGTTCGCCTGGGGGACGCTGATCCTGCCCTACCTGGAGCAGTCGCCGCTCTACGCGAGCTGCAACACCAACCTGCCGTGCTGGGCGCCGGACAACACCACGGCGGCCCAGACGAAGCTCGAACGTCTTCATCTGCCCCGACGCCCTGGGCGGCAGCGACGGCTTCGCGGCCCACCGGTACACCAACGGCGACTCGGACAACCCGAACGACGGCGGGCCCTTTCACCCGCGATCTGTCCTGCCCCACAGCCATTACGTCACCAACGCCGGGGTCAACCAGCCGTGGGGGCGGAGCACGCAGTATTCCTACGACATGGACGTGCCCGAGCCGGTCCCCGGCCTGCCGGCCGACATCATCACCGGGCCGTTCTACAAGAACTCGCACACGAGGGTGGCCGACGTGACCGACGGCCTGTCGAACACGGTCTTCGTCGGCGAGCGCTCCTCGTCGATCTCCGACAACACCTGGTTCGGCGTCGTCCCGTTCATGAGCGTCTGGCCCAAGCCGGGCCTGCCGTCCGACCCGAACAGCGGCGGCGACGCGGTCGGCTGCCACAGCGGCCCCGACATCCACGACCATCCCCAGGTGATCATCCACCCGCCGAACAACCCGTTCCGGCACACCGACGAGATGTATTCCGACCACCTCAACGGCTGCAACGTGCTCTTCGGCGACGGCTCGGTGCAAGTGGATCAAGCAGTCGATCTACCCGTGGACCTGGGTCGCCCTGTCGACCCGCAACCAGGGCGAGGTGATCAGCGGCGATTATTGAACCAGTCGACGACCCGCCGAAGACTTGGCCTCGCCCCGGCCATGATCGGCTCGACCATGCTGCTCGTCCCTCGCGATCGCGGGCTGCGGCCAGCCGCAGATCGGGAGCAACAAGGAGGCGTTCAAGGCCGTCGACGCCCTCTACACGGCCGTGGGGCTCAGGGACACGAAGCTCGTCGCCCAGTGCGAGGCGACGCTCAACGGCCTCCGCGACGCGGGCTCGCTCCCGGAAGCTGCCTCGAAGACCCTGGATACGATCATCGCCGAGGCGAAGGGTGGCGCGCTGGGGGCCGGCGTACGATCACCTGACCCGCTTCATGGAAGGGCAGCATCGCTGACGACGCCCGGGCGCAGGGCCAAGCAGTTCGTCGGATTGACCGGGCAGCGCACCCATCGCTAGACTTTCGGCATGACGTCACGCCGCGAATACTCTTCGCTGATGCGCCTGCTCTGCCTCCTCGCCGCCGTGGCCGGCAGCCCGCTCCGGCAGGCCGAGGCGGCCGAGGACCTGGCGCACTCGCTCGGCGAGCTCGGGCAGGCGTACTCGATCGAGGAGAAGGATGGGGGCGTCGGCGACGACCTGGGCTCGACAATTCTTCGCGCAGCGGCGCCGCCGCGCCATCGGATGGGCTCGCGTGGGTGACGCTCGACGCGGTCGCGCTCGAGCAAGTCAACTCGCCGAGCGTCCGCCCCCTCGACCGCACGCCTAGGGGGAGCCCCTGGGCCTGCGGGCCCGTCAACGCCGAGAGCAAGCACGCCTGGCTCCAGTGCTTCCGGTTCTGAGTCGGTCCGAAGACGCCGTCGGTCTTCCGGATCCCGACTCACGAACAGGAGCCTCCTCGTGCCTCGTCCGCTCATGCCCGCGCGTCGCGGGTTTACCCTGATTGAATTGCTGGTCGTGATCGCGATCATCGCGATCCTGATCGCCCTGCTCTTGCCCGCCGTCCAGGCCGCGCGCGAGGCCGCGAGGCGGGCGCAGTGCGTGAACAACCTCAAGCAGGTCGGCCTGGCGCTGGCCAATTACGAGTCGGCGCAGAAGCTTTTCCCGCCCGGCTACGTCTCGGCCTTCGACGCGAACGGCAACGACACCGGCCCCGGGTGGGGCTGGGCGTCGATGATCCTGCCCCAACTCGAGCAGTCCGCGCTGTTCGGCTCGATCAACTTCAACCTCGCCATCGAGGCCCCGGCCAACCAGACGAGTCGGCTCGTGACGATCAACAGCCTGATCTGCCCGTCCGACCCCTCGCCCGCCGTTTTCACGGCCGTGACGCGCGACCTGAACACAGGTGCGGCGACCGGGAACCTCTGCCAGCTCGCGCCCGCCGATTATGTGGGCGTGTGCGGGATCACCGAGCCGGGGCCCGACGGCGAGGGGCCGTTCTTCCGCGACAGCGCGGTCGCCTATCGCGACGTGACGGACGGCCTGTCGCAGACGATCTTCGTCGGCGAGCCGCTGCCGATGGGGAACGCCACGACATGGGCGGGATCGGTCACCGGCGCCGTCCTGTTTCCGTCCGGAAACGGGATTGGCCGCAACGTGACCGAGCTGGCGCCCGGGATGGTGCTCGGCCACGCGGGCGAGCGGTTCGGGCCGGGCGACCCGACGTCGGAGGTGAACCAGTTCTACAGCCTCCACGCGGGCCGCGGCAGCAACTTCCTCTTCGGCGACGGCCACGTGGCCTTCCTGAAGGCGACGATGAACTACAGGACCTACATCGCGCTGGCAACCCGCGCCGGCGGCGAGACCATCTCGGGCGACTCCTACTGAAAAGGACGGTGCGCGATGCGATTCGGGGCTAGATGGTTGGCGGTCGCGCTGCTCGCCGCGTGCGGATGCGGCGAGGAGGCCGAGCCGCTCGAGGCCGGTGCCGCTCGACAAGCTGCCGGCGGGCTCGATGGCGGCGGCCGCCAAGGCGCTGCCCGACGTCAAGTTCGACCGCGCGCGGAAGGCGAAGCTCGACGGCAAGGACGTCTTCGAGATCATCGGCAAGGACAGGCGCGGGAAGGTCCGCGAGGTCGAGGTGTCGACCGAGGGGAAGGTGGTCAATATCGAGTGAATACTCGAAGGGCCGGGTGGCACCGGCCCTGCACCGATTCAGGACGCCCGCACGGCGGGCGCCGGCGCGGACTGGATGCCGTTGCCCCGGTTGGCGTCCGGGGGCAGCTCGATCGTCGGCTTGGCGTCGAGGAGGCGGCGCATGGCCGTGTCGTAGCCGACGTAGCGGGCGATCTCGAGCAGCTGGGCGGCCTCGCGGGTACCGAGGTCGCGGGCCGTTCGCAGGAGTCCTTTTTCCAGGTCGGACGTCGTATCGCCCGGCCGCGCCGGGTCGGAGTCGAGCGAGTCGTCGGCGAGGTAGTCGAGCGAGACGCCGACGGCCTTCGCCAGTTTGTAAGCGTTCTCCAGGCCCGGCAGCGACTTGCCGGCCAGGATCCGCGAGATCTCCGAGTCGCTCACCTGCGAGAGCCGGGCGAGCTTCTGGCCATTTAAACCCTTGACCAGCATCTGCTTGTGCAACTTCTCGTCGACCCGCATGGCCCATCCTCCCCGAATCCGCCGCGTTCCCCGGTTTCAATATCGCAAACGGCATCCCAGATCATCAACAAGAAAAACCCAGGATTTTCAGGGATTTACGTTGAACATCCGTTTCCCGGCCCGAGACAACCGTCGGATACGGGTGTGACGGACGGGAGGATCTCGCGGCGAGCTGTCCCCAATTCGGGATACTAACGCGCAGAACCGCACGAAACCGTCGACCCTCGTCCCGGGGTGAGGCAGTCACGAGTCGGCGGTGTCCGACGGCCCGGGCCGGAGTGGCCGGGGACCGTCGGAAGGACGGATGTCACGTCTCGTGCCAGACGCGTTCGCCTCAGGATGGGCGGCGGACGACGTACTGGCTCAGGCTGCGGAGCAATCCTTTGGCCGCGGTTTCGGGCAGGATGGTCGAGGGCACCCGCCGCGCGACGTGCGTAGGCGGTCGCCTGCTGCCAAGCATAATCAAGGGCGCCCGAGGATTCCAGATAGGGCCTGAGCTCGCGTCGCGTTTCGGCAACAGGCTCGGCGAGCATCCCCCGACCCGCGTGGCCAGTTCCGTGTCGGCCGTGCTCAGGAGGCGGATCAGCGGCAGCGTCAGCTTCTGCTTCTCGAGGTCGGTGCCCAGGCTCTTGCCGGTCGTCCGCTCGTCGCCCCAGAGGTCGAGCACGTCGTCGGCGATCTGGAAGGCGACGCCCAGGTCGCGGCCGTAGGCGTCCAGCGCCTCGACCGTCGCCTCGTCGGCGCCCGGCGTAATGGGCCCCGAGCCGGCACGAGACGGCGGTCAGTTCGGCCGTCTTGCCGCGGATGATCTCGAAGTACGCGGCCTCGTCGAGCTCGACGTTGCCGCGGTTGTGCACCTGCTGCATCTCGCCCTCGCAGACGAGGTTCGTCGCCCGGCCGATCCAGCGGCAGGCCAGCGTCGTCTCGAGCGACGCGGCCAGGTGGAAGGCGTGCGTGAACAGATAGTCGCCCATCAGCACGGCCGCCTCGTTGCCCCACTCGGCGTTGACCGTGGCGGCGTGGCGGCGGACCATCGCCTCGTCGAGGATGTCGTCGTGGACCAGCGTCGCGGTGTGGATCATCTCGACGACCGCGGCCAGCGTCGGGTGCTCGGGCCGGATGCCGCCGCAGGCCTGGGCGGTGAGCAGGACGAGGGTCGGCCGGAGCCGCTTCCCCTTGAAGTCGGCGCAGTGGTCGACGAGCCCCTGGACGAAGGCGAACCGGCTCTCGAGCTCGGCGGCGAAGACCGCCTCGGCCTCGGCCAGCTCGGGACCGATCGCCTCGTAGACCGCCGCGAGCCGGCGGCCGACGTCCTCTTTGGTCAGCAGGATCGGTGCGGCCATCGCTCTCAGCTCCCCCGGGCCGAGCCGTCGTCGCGGCGGTAGTGCCCCGACCGGCCCCCGGTCTTCTCTTCGAGGCGGACCGCGTCGATCGTCACGCCGCGGTCGACCGCCTTCACCATGTCGTAGACCGTCAGCGCCGCGACCGCGACGGCCGTCAACGCCTCCATCTCGACGCCCGTCTTCCCCTCGACCGTCGCCGTCGCCTCGATCCGAAGCGTCGTGGCATCGACCGGTCGCAGGTCGAGCTCCACGGCGTCGAGGCCGATCGGATGGCAGAGCGGGATCAGGTCTCCCGTCCGCTTGGCGGCCATGATGCCCGCGAGCCGCGCGACTTCGAGCACGTCGCCCTTGGCGAGCTTGCGGTCGCGGACGAGCGCGAGTGTTTCCTCCCGCATCCGCACCAGGCCGCTGGCCCGGGCCGTCCGCAAGCTGGCGGCCTTCGCCGACACGTCGACCATCCGACTCCGCCCCTGATCGTCGAAATGCGTCAGCCCCGCCATCACCCGGCCCCCAGCTTTCAATTCATTCTGAACGTATTCTACGAATTGCCGCCCCGTTGAACAGGGGGAGAACCGCGTTTGGCCCGGCGGATTAACCGGGAGAGCCAGACGCCGTGGCGGACGTTCTCGATGACGGTCTCGCCTCTCGCATGATGCGCTCGACTTCCGGCTTCCAGTAGGCCGTGCGGCGGTAGACGACGACGAAGTCATCGGTCGCGGCCTTCTCTTCGTCGTCGAGGAACGCCTTCTGCGCGATCAGAGCCCGGCCGGTGGCGAACGCACCCTGGCCGGGGGCGAGGGTCGGGGCCAGGGCGGCGGTCGAGCCGGGGGTCATCGACGAATAGAGCGCGCGGAGGAGACGCCGGTCGACGGATTCGCTCCAGTACGCGAGCTCGAGGCCGAGCCTCTCCGCACCCGGCAGGCCGCCGACGAGGAGGTTGTAGTAGCTCAGGTTGTAAGGATGGTGGGTGAGCAGGCCGTACGACTGGAGGAGGAGCAGGAGGGCGAGGAACGACTTCCGCGCGGCGGCCGCGGAATGGACGGAGACCAGCCCCCAGAGCATTGCGAAGCCTCGTCCGATCAGCAGCGCCCAGAGGGGAAACACGAGCAAATAGAGCCGCTCGCCGTCGTACACCGGCACGTTCGTGCTGAAGACCGCGAGCACGAACGCGATCGCCCCGGCATAGGTCAGCGCCGCGAGGTCGCGCGCGCGCAAGGCTCCGATCAGCCCTACCACACCGAATACGTGCAGACCGACCGGCACCGTCGCCAGGAAGTGCAGCCACGGGAAGTGCCAAGGCACGTCCCGGTCGCGGTAGACCTGGCCGAAATACTGGACGTAAATCGCCGTCCGCTCGACGCCCGTCCCGAGGAATCCGCGGAGACGCCCCACGGTGTCGTACCAGAGCCAGGGCCAGCCGACGAAAAAGACGGCCAGCCCGACGGCGCGTCCAGACCGCCAGCGGCAGCAACGACTTCCGCGGCCCGGGCCGGACCATCGCCCGCACGAGGATCACGGGCGGCAGGAGCCAGGCGTGGATCTTCGTCAGGAGCGCGAGCCCCCAGAACAGGCCCGCGACCGCCATCGCCCGGGCCGGGCGGTCCGATTCGAGGGCACGCTCCGCGCGGATCAGGGCGAGGCACCAGAAGGCGGCGATGAATGTGTCGAGCGCCCCGAGGTGGGCGTGGCCGAACACGCGGGGCATGACGAGCGTCGCGAACCCCGCGGCGAACGCCCCGGCCCGACCATGGAGGCGACCCGCCTCGCGCGGCGATCGCGGCAACGAGCATCGCGAAGACGATCGCCGGCGCGAGGCGGCCGGAGATCACGTACACCCCCGTCGGGTCGGGCCCGTAGCGGGCGGCCTCGAACGGCTGGCCCAGCGTCGAGGCGATCCCGAGCAGCCAGCGGCCGAGGGGAGGGTGTTCCTTGTTGTCGAGGAACACGCGGTCGACGGTCGCGCGGTCGAAGAAGTGCAGCCCCCTGTCCAGGAGCGTTGCGACGTAGGTTCGACCCGGGCGCACGTCGAGCGGCTCGTCGACGGTGATGCCCGGGTCGACGATCGTCAGCAGGACGGCCAATCCCGCGACAACGCCCAGGGCCAGGCTGATCCGGCGGGTGGTCCAGGTGAAGGCGAGTCGGGGCATGGCTGCCGTCGCGGGGCCGGTCGGGTCGGGCCATTATGCGCCGCGGGCGAGAGCGGGGCGAGGGGCGCGGGCCCGTCTAACAAGTTCGGACAAAACATGGATTATTTTATATAATTAACCTATATATTTTCCGTGGCACACGGGCGCGATAATCGTTATCGCCGGACGAGCCTCATTTCGTCAGCATGGCTTGCGCTGTTCGGTGGCAAGAGTGTATCAGTGACCCAGCCGTGCGACGGAGCCCGGAAGACTCATCGTGATGGTGGGAAGCCTGAGGTCTCGCTCACGCCAGTCGGGTAAGGCCCTCCCGCGCCGACGAAGCTGCCGGTCGTGCGATCGATCGAGCACCACACCCCGCCGTGCCGGACTTCCGTCCTGGGGTCATCGATGAGCCAGACAGTAGTCTGCTCCGCGTTCGTACGTACGGCGGGCAACCCTTGGTATCCAGTATTCTCGGCAATCGGGTAGGAACGGGACCTCCCGGTAGGCGTCGTCAGTTCGAGGCAGGGCGTGACATGTGCTCCCGGCCAGATGCGGTACTGGTGGTAGAAGGCCACCCCAGAGCCATCCCTCAGAAGCCACGCGGAGCGCATCCCATCCAGCGGGCAACTCAGGATCGCCAAACCACAAGCCAAGGCCATGGCAACACCCAGCCACCGCACCGTCACTCGTTGCCTGGTACGGCCCCTCGGCGACGACTTGAGAGCCAGGGCGATGGCGATGGAGAAGGGCGAGGCGACCATCCCGGCGAGTACAACTCTCAAGGAGACATAGCGAGCCGCCCCGCGCAGAACCCAGTCTGCCGGGACGGTCCCCGAGCGGTCGCTCAGGAGTGGATCAAGGGCTCGTGGCACCAAGTTCCAGGCAGTCAGGATGACCGCCGAAATCATCACGATGATCATCATTGTCCGGATGCTGAATCGGAAGCGGGGCAATCGCATGGCTGCGCGTACACTCCCAGGGTCTAGTCACCAGATTCACGCCGTTCCGAACGCGACGGCTTCCGGCACACTCCGCCAGAGAGTAGCCGAATCCCGCCCAGAAGGCCCTGAAAACCGTTCCTGTGCACGACTCGGAACGGCCATCATCCAGCCCACGATCTCCGAGGCAAAGGAAACGGCGCGAATCACTTGCGGTGTTGTTGAACGGGATCAACAGTGACGGCGCATTCCGGGTTTTTCCTTCCAGGGAGCCGTCGATCGCCGTAGCCTTGGCCGCGTCCCGATCGAACCGACTCCTCGAGCCGACGGGAGGCGCTCATGCCCTGGCGATTGCAGATCGCGGTCTTGCTCGTCCTGGTGGGCTCCTCGCCGAGCCTCGGCGACGCCACGCTCACGTTCACGCGGCCGGCCGTGGCGACCCCGCCGTCGATGAAGGCCGCCAATGGCAACACGTTCGTGCCCTACACGGCCGCGCTGGTGGGGATCAACGCGTGGAACACCGAGCTGGCCGACACGTTGACGGCCCAGTCGTTCACGCCGGAGTACGGCTGGCTTTACGGCAACTTCGCGAACGGCCCGACGAGCCCGGTGACGCTGGCGAATAACGCGGTTTTCAACGTCAAGACGTACCAGCTCTATCTCAACCCGGCCGACAAGAACCAGGCGGGCGAGACGATGGACTTCACGCTGAACATGGGCGACACCCAGGCGCCGACGCTCGCGGGGGCGACGGTGACGCCGCACTGGCTCCAGCTCATCCACGAGAACCCGCAGACCAACGACTTCGGATACAGCATCCCCGCGCTCGGCGGCGGGTACTGGCTGGTCGACAACGGCGAGGTCTCGAACAACACCGGCACCGCCGGGCCGTTCTACGACTCGAACAACCCGATGCCGCCGACGACCGTCCCGCCGCGGCTCTACGACTCGCCGAACTGGTACGACGCCAACGTCGGGGTGTATGTGCAGTTCTGGTCGATCCTGTCGTGGGACGTCTTCGACGGCAGCCAGCATTACCTGGTCGTGTCCAACCAGGCGGTGTACTGGGGCTTCTACGTCGTGCCGGAGCCGTCGTCACTTGCTCTGGGGGTGGCGGGGGCGGCGATGGTGGTGGGGCGGTGGCTCTGGAGGCGGCGGGCGCAGGGGGGCGGACGGAAGGGCGAGGAGTGAAGGCGGCGGAGCGAGCAGTGCAGAGAGCAGAGAGCAAATCGCCCGGACTACACACGGACGGGGCTCCTCACAGTACCCCGTGCTCCCTCACCACTCCGCCCTTTGGTCTCGGCTCTCTGACCTTCGTTACCCTTCCGCCCCCGGCCGAATCCCGGTCCGAAAAACTGAACATAACTCTAAATAGGTCAAAGACTTGCGGAAAATTGGCTTCGGTCGGTAATTTCCTGTCGACGCCGACCAGGCCGCGCCCCAACCCCAACGACCCCGGGCCCGCATCCCGCCCCGAAGGTGGCGTGATGCGGGCCCGCGGCGGCCTCGTTCGTTCCAGGGGGTGAAGAGCCCGGGAGCGGAATCGAAGATCAGGGCTCGTCGGCCTTCTTCTGAGAGATCAGCCGACGGAGCCGCTCCGCGAGGAGCACGCCGTCGAATGGCTTCTTGAAGGCGTCGTTGAACCCGAGGGAATACAGCTCGTCGCCCGGGTCGTCGCTCGTGAGGGCGACGAGGATCGTGCTGACGTGATCCTGGCTCTTGCGCAGGTTCTGGGCGATCTGACCGGCCTCGATCCGGCCGACGGCCAGGTCGATGACGATGCAGTCGGGGTGGAAGCTCTCGGCGCGGATGCCGGCCTCGAAGCCGCTCGCGGCGGTCTCGATCCGGAAGTCATCCACCTCGCGGAGCTGCTCGCGCAGACCCGCCAGGAGCGACGCCTCGGCGCCGACGACCAGGACCTTGTGGTAGACCTCGGCCTCGAGGTCGCCCAGCGGCATCCCGTGCTCCTTGAGGAAGCGCAGCAGATGCTCGCGGGGGATCCGCCGGTCCTGCGATCCGGGGATGCGATATCCGCGCAAGCGGCCCGAGTCGAACCACTTGCTGACCGTCCGGGGCGCGACCTTGCAGATCTTCGCGACCTGGCCGGTGGTAAAGACTTTTTTCATAAGCGAGGACTCCACTCCATGGATCTGGTGCGAGGCCTCGGAGGTTTCCTCACCCCTCCGGGTTGACCCAAGTCGGCTCGGCGCCGCGGCCCTCCCTATCTCGATTACGATCGGTAGACCGCAATCGCCCTCGGAAAAGCGGCAAAAAAGCAAGCCCCGACGCCGCCGTCCCCCGCGCGAACCCCTCGGGTCGACACCGCCAGCTTAACGCGTGCGGACGCCGGACGCCTCGGGCCATCGGGCCGGGGACGAGCCCCGCCGTCTCCGGCGGGTTGACCGGCCTGGTTGCAGTGGCGGAGGGTCCGGAGTGGGCCCCACGCCGTAGCGTGCCTGACCGTCAAGACTAATTTTCGTGTTTCGCCGCGCGTTTCTTGAGGAAGGGTCAGGACGTGCCCGTCCTGAATAGGCATCACGCGCGGAATTCGGCGGGAAAAGGTGGGTCTGGGGGCTTTGGAGGGTCCGCCATGCGGAACTTCTTCGATCAAGGCCGTCGTCGGAAGATGGTCCGCATGGCGGACCCTACGGGATCACCGATCGAACAGGTCCCGGAACTTGCCCATCAGCCCCTTCTTCTTGTCCTTCTCCTCCGCACCCGTCTTCTTGAGGGCGTCGTCCTTCTTCGACTTCTCGCCCAGGAGCTGCGCCTCGCTGTAGGCCTTGTCGGGCAGCGGGATCGCGTCGACGACGAGCGGGCCCGGCAGGTTCTTCTGCTTCGAGGCGCCGGCCAGGATCGCCACGATCTCGGGGTAGGTCGCGCCGAGCCGGACGGCCTCCTTGATCACCGCGGCGATATCCAGAGGCGCGACGACGCGGCTGTCGGGCTGGTCGAGCGTGTCGTGGGTGATCCGGCTGATCTGCACCCGGTCGTCGCCCACCGACGCGTTCAGGAGCACGCCCCCGCCCGCCCCGAGCACGACCGGCGTGAGCAGCTTCTGGCCGAGGCCGAAGAGGACGATCTCGGCGTGGAGGTTCCGCGAGACGTGGACGATCGGCGGGCCGTCGCAGTCGACGAGGTAGAGCCGGAACGGCTCGTCCCGCACCGGGCCCCGCGCGACGGGCCGGTCGTCGAGCCGCATCGCGAGCGGGTCGCCGTCCGGGTTCCGCGCCGGCTCGTCGTGGAGCGAGAGCCGGCCGAGGAACGGGTCGTTCTCGTCGTAGGACCGCAGCGCGTCGAATGCCCCGTAGCGGAGCTGGATGTCGGGCTGCCCCATCAGCTCGCGGAGCCGCATCAGCCCCGCCGACTGGTCCATCGACGCCAGGGCCTTGAGCGCGTACGACCGGAACTCGGGCCGCGCCTTGGCCGTCTCGGCCAGGACGTGCGAGCCGTCGACCGAGCCGAGGTACGCCAGCGACTCGGCCGCGAAGAAGCGGACGAGCGGGTCGGGGCTAGCGAGCCCCTCCTTGAGCGTCGGGATGGCGTTCGTGCCGATCCCCTCGAGCTTCAGCGCGGCCTTGCCGGCGGCCTTGGGGACGAGCAGCTCCTTGCCCCAGAGCTGCATCCGCTGGGCGCGGAGGTTGGGCGTGTCGATCAGCGGCAGGGCCTGCACGACCTGGAAGTAGCGCGCCTGGTTGTGGTGGTAGACCTTGGGCACCTTGAGCACGAGCCGGTCGTCGCCCCGCGTCGGGATCGCCATGCCCTTCATCTCGCCGCCCTGGTTCTCGTGGAACCGGAGCTTCACGACGTCCTCGACGAGCTTGGCCGTGCGGACGCTCCGGCGGTCGTCGCGGATCACGAGGTGATAGGGGATGTCCTTCTTGACCCGCCCGCCGCCGAGCACGCGCCCGGACTTGGGCTCGTTCAGGTCGGTGATGCTGCCGATCATGACCGGGCCGCCGGCCGTGGCCAGGACGTGGTCGGTGATCGCTCCCTTGTTCGTCATCATGACGGGCGCCAGCTCGCAGGTGAGAAGCTTGCCCCCCGCCAGGCTCGTCGTGCCGCTGGCCGGCGGCAGCGTGACCTCGACGTCGAGCGGGTCGCTCGTGCTGATGCCGTTGGGCAGCATGGCCCGGACGACGACCAGCGAGCACGTCGGCGACTCGAGGAACCGCTCCGGGTGCTCGACGCCGGCCTTGCGCATGTTGTCGAGCAGCTTCTTACGCAGCTCCGACGGGGGCGGGTTCGAGCCGGTCTCGTTGAGCCCGATGACCAGGCCCACGCCCTCGACCGGGATCTCGGTGCTGATGATGGTGGCGATGGTCCCGAGGGTCTCGTCGACCTTCGGCGGTGGCGGCTCGGACTTCTTCTTCTTCGCGCCGTCGGCGCCGAGGCCGGCCAGGGCCGTCGAGAGCGCCAGCGCCGCCAGCGCCGCGCCGCGAGCCGAGAAGGTCCGCCGCATCGCCATCCTCCTTGACGGGCGTGCCGGTGTGGGCCTCGATCGGCTCGAAGCCCGGGGCCGCCGGCCGCATCCATGCGGCATCGGCGGTCTCCCCCTGGCCGCCCCGCCCGAAGGCGCGACGGTCCGGCAGGCGGCGGGACTCTAGGATTCGGCGGATTTTTGGTCAAGCCGAGTTCTCGGCTGTGATTCGGAAGGTTTCGTTCGGGATCGCCCGGCCACCGCGTCGTCGTGCTACCATGCTGCTCATGCCCCCCGACCTCCCCGTCATCGAGTCGTGCGACGACTGCGGCGCCTGCTGCCGCGTCGTCACCCTGCCGCCGTTCGTCCGTCACCTCGACGGCACGGGCGAGGAGGCGTGGGACCGGCTGGCGTGGGACCGGCCCGATCTGAAGGCCGACGTCCTCGACCGAATTCGCGCGCTGCGATCGAGCGGCGAGGCGACCTTCGGCTCGGCATGCTCCTGGTACGACGTCGCCTCGGGCCGATGCCGCCACCACGACTACCGGCCCGCCGCGTGCCGGGCGTTCGCGATCGGCGGGGTCGATTGTCGCGACGCTAGGCGGCGGGCAGGCATCGGTTGACGAGTCACGGGCGACCCGCACCGCCAGCCGTGCCATTCTTCCGACGATCAGCGTGCGCGTACCGGCAGGTCGGGCCTGGCGGCGATGACCGGCTCGGCCTCGTCCACGCCCTTGCCTGTGATCGACACCTCGACCCTCTGCCCCAGCCGCAGCGGCGTGGGCTCGCCGAGGCGGACCCGCACGGGAAGGACGCGGGTGTCGGTCGGCCGGCCCGGGTCCTCGGGGCGGATCCGCCGGGGGACCAGCCCGTCGGCGATCTCCTCGATCGCCCCCCGCCACGACCTCCCGGGGAACGCCTCGGTCCGGATCGTCGCGACGCCGCCGACCGCGCAGTGGGCGACGTCGTACTCGTCGACCTCCGCCTCGACCCGGAGCCGCGTCAGGTCGACGATGGTCACGAGCGGCGCCGAGGCCGCCACGGTCTCGCCGGCGTTGACCATCCGCGACGTCACGACGCCGTCGATCGGCGCGAAGACCCAGTGCTTGCGCCACTGGGCATCGAGCCGCGCCCGGGCGGCCTTCAGCGCGTCGCGGCGGGCGCGGTATCCGATCACGTACGAGTGCGTCCGCTCGAAGTCGGCTCCCGCGGGGGCGCCCTTCACCTGATGCGCGAGCGAGCTTCTTCTCGTCGGCCTCGATCCGCGCGACCTCGGCCTCGGCCTCGGCGAGGTGGGCCGCGGCCTCGTCGAGCTGCGACTTCGCCTCGTCCGACTTGAGCGTCAGGAGCAGGTCCCCCTTGCGGACGACGGACTTCTCGCCGACCTGGATGCGGACGATCGTGCCCGCGACCTCGGCGCCGACGTTGACCTGGGCCCCCGGGTACGCCACGACGCGCCCCTCGGCGATGACCGGTCGCGAGCCGTCGTCCGAAACGAGGCGCATCGCCGGCCTCGTCGGTTCCGGGGCCGACCAGCGGGGAAGCTCGACGCGACCCGTCTGCGACCACTGGTAGCCGACGGCCGCCACCAGCGCCAGGGCGAGCCCGGGCAGCACGACCCGGCCGAGGAGCATCGACGGCGACATGCTCAGCCGGCCTCCCGCCGTGTCCCGGGGTCGAGCCGGCCGTCGCGGATCGCCACGACGCGGTCGGCGATCGTGCGGACGGTCGGGTCGTGGGTCACGATCAGGAGCCCCCGATTCTCGACCTTGGCCAGCCGGCGGAACAGGTCGAGGACCTGGTCGCCCGACTCGGAGTCGAGGTTGCCCGTCGGCTCGTCGGCGAGGATCAGCGGCGCCGACCCGGCCAGCGCCCGCGCCACGGCGACCGCGCTGCTTCTGACCGCCCGAGAGGTCGCGGGGACGGAAGTCTCTTCGGCTCGTCCAGCCCGACCTGCTCCAGGACGCGGTCGGCCTCCTCGAGCGCCTTCCGGCCCCGCCAGCCCCGGAGATTCAGGCTGTACTGGACGTTCTGCCGCGCCGTGAGCGACGGGAACAGGTTGAACTGCTGGAACACGAACCCGATCGACCGGCGGCGGACCTTCCAGAGCGGTCCGGGCCGACTCGGATCGACGGCCTGACCGTCGAGCGTCGACGCTGCCGCCGCTCGGCGTGAGCAGGCAGCCGAGGATGCAGAGCAGCGTCGTCTTCCCCGACCCCGACGGCCCCTCCAGCGCGACGACCTCGCCGCGCCTCACCGCCAGCGACACCCCGTGCAGGACCGGCACGCCCAGCCGGCCGTCGCCGTAGGTCTTGGTGATGTCGCGGGCCTCGATGGCGTTCATGGCCGGGTCCTTCCGCCATCGACCCGGGAGTGCGACGAGCGGCCAAACCTACGAAAAACGGGCGATTCGGGCAATTCCAGCTATCCCCGGAAGACGATCGCCGGGTCGACCGGCGCGACCTTGCGGAAGCAGAGCGTCGACGCCGCCAGGCAGAGGGCCAGCGTGCCGGCGAAGACGAGGGCGCAGAGCGTCGGCGTCACGATCATCGTCATGTCGAGCCCGGCCAGGACGGGCCGGAGGCCATACGTCAGCGCCAGCCCGAGACCGAAGCCGAGCGCCGCGGCGAACGCGGCCTGCTCGGCGATGATGCCCGTAGACGTCGATGTCGCGCCCGCCCAGGGCCTTCACCGTGCCGAACTCGGGCAGGTGCTCGGAGATCGAGGCATACAGCGTCTGCGCCACGATCACCACGCCGACCAGGCCGCCGAGCGAGACTGTCAGGAACATCGTCAGGCCCAGGCCCGTGCTCTCGATCCAGTAGGCCCGCGACGTCGCGGCCCAGGCCGCACGGGTGTAGACGTCGTTGTACGGCAGTCGCCGGCGGATCTCGGCGGCGACGGCCTCCGGCATCGGCGCCGGGGGCGAGCCTGGCGACGATGAACGTCGTCCGGTCGGCCAGCTCGTCGGGCGCGAGCTCCTGCGCCAGCCCGTAGTCGAGGAAGGCGATCGGGCTCGTCGTGAACGACCGGGCCTCGCGGGTCCTGCCGATGATCTTGAGGCGATGGCCGGAGAACTCGCGGTGGTCGCCGACCTGGAACTGCGCCGAACCGGCGCGCGGCCGATTCGTCGAGCATCACGAACCGGCCGCGGCGGAGGTCGGCGGGGTCGCCCGGCCGCGACGTCCCAGGGAAAGCTCCACGTCGGGAAGTCGTCGAGCCCGTAATAGACGACCGACTCCTTGGCCCCGCTCGGCAGGGCGACGATGGCGTACCAGACGATCAGGTTGTCGGCGCGGGCCACGCCCGGGATCGACGCGGACGCGCTGGACGTAGGACTCGGGGAACGGGTTGGCGAAGTCGACGTTGGGCGTGTTCCGCGCCGTGACCCAGAGGTCGGCGTCGAGCTTGTCGATGGTGATGCTCGCATTTTCCAGCAGGCCGACGAAGAGGCCGACCTGGATGAGGACCAGCGCCACGGCGAAGCCGACCCCCAGCACGGTGATGGCGAACCGCGGCCTTGTCGTCGAGGAGCATCTTGCAGGGCGAGGTCGATCATGATGCACCGTCCCCCGGCTATTGCGTCCCACGAGTCGGGCGACGAGGAAATCGGGCAGGCGGGCGACGGCGTCGGTCAACCAGGCGATCGGGAAGCGGGAAGCGGATCACGCCGGACTGCTTCGCCGATCACGACGCGCGCGATCCCGCTCGCCCGCGGCCTCGGCCGACATGAGCATGGGAGTCGCACGCGGCGTCCATGTCGTTCATGGCCGTGTCGACGAAGCCGGGGCAGACGGTGGCGACCCTGATCCCCGTCTCGCGGAGCTCGATCCGCAGGCCCTCCATGTAGGCGTTCACGGCCGCCTTGCTCGCGCAGTAGGCCGACTCGCCCGGCAGTCCCTTGTAGGCCGCGAGGCTGGAGACGGCGACGATCCGGCCCGACTTGCGGCGGAGCATCCCGGGCAGGACGGCCTCGATGGAGTAGATGACGCCGAGGACGTTGACGCGGAAGGTCGTCTCGATCTCTCCGATGTTCATCGGATCGAGCTTCGTCGGGACGCCGAAGCCGGCGTTGGCGACGAGGACGTCGACGGGGCCCAGGCGATCGGAGATTTGCCCGATCGCCGCGCGCAGGGCCGCACGATCGGTGACGTCGGCGGGCGCGGCGTGGGCCGTGCCGCCCCGGGCGTCGGATCTCTTCGGACAGGGATTCCAGCAATTCGCGACGGCGGGCGATCAGGCCCACGCGATGGCCTCGCGACGGCGAGCGCGCAGGGCCGTCGCGCGACCGATGCCGCTCGACGCGCCGGTGACGATCGTCACGGGCTGGGCTTCCGGCCCGATCCGCTCGGACCATCCCGGTCTCGCTCGACTCCGCCGGACCTCAAGACCGACCGCAACACCAGGCAGGTGTTGCTCCCCCCGAACCCGAACGAGTTCGAGACGGCCACGTGGACGTCGGCCTCGCGGGCCTCGTTCGCGACGATGTTCAAGGTCGACGTCCGGCTCCGCCGAGGTTGATCGTCGGCGGGATCGCCCCGTGCTTCATCGCGGCGAAGCAGGCGACGGCCTCGATCGCGCCGGCGGCCGTGAGCAGGTGGCCGGTCATGCTCTTGGTCGAGGTGACCGGGACCCTCGAATCCTCGCCGAAGACCATCCGCAGCACGGCCGCCTCGCAGGCGTCGCCGACGGGCGTGCTCGTGGCGTGGGCGTTGACGTGGTCGACCTCGTCGGCGTTCACGCCCGCGTCGGCCAGCGCCAGGCGGATCGCCGCGGCGGCGTGGCGTCGGGTCGGGGCTCGGGATGACATGGTGGTGGGCATCGCTGCTCGAGCCGCAGCCGGCGACCTCGGCATAGCACGGGCCGACCGCGTCTGGCAGCATCGTCGGCGCGCTCCAGCACGAAAACCACGCCCCCTTCACCCAGGACGAACCCGTCGCGGCCCCTGTCGAACGGGCGAGACGCCGCGGCCGGGATCGTCGTTGCGTCGCGAGAGGCCCGGAGGTTGCCGAAGGTCGCCAGGCCGATCGGCGTCACCGCCGACTCGGCGCCGCCCGCGAGGCAGACGTCGACCAGCCCCAGCGCGGAGCCAGCGCCGCGCGAGCTCCAGCGCATAATTGCTCGACGCGCACGCGGCCGAGAGCGTCAGCGCACGGGCCCGACTCAGGCCGAACAGGCGGCCGATCTTGTGGACGGTCGTCTCGACGTCGCGCTCGGGGTGGACGATGCGGTCGCCGCCCGCCAGGTGGTCCTCCTCCCAGTTCTCCATCCACTCGGCGCCGACGCCGAGCACCAGGCCGACCCTGCGCCGAGCGGTGGCGGCCCCACCAGCCCGAGTCGCGCAGCGCCATCTCGACCGGCCGCGCGGCGATCCGTTCGAGGCGGGTCAACGCCGCGAAATCCGAACGCGAGAAGCTCGGCGGAGGGGGAACGTCCTCGACCTGGGCGGCCACGCGGCAGAGGTACTCGGACGCGGGGAACCGCGTGACGGCCGTTACTCCCGAGCGGCCCGCGAGCAGATTCGCCTCGAGCGTGGCGAGGTCGTGCCCCATCGGCGTGGCGAGGCCGACTCCGGTGATCCAGACGGGCGACTCCGGGTCGAACGAAGTCATCAGCGCGTCTCCCGAATCTCGGCCGTCCACTCGAGACGCAGGCCCGCGGCCGCGGCGATCGTGTGCGAAGGGCCCGCCGGGCCCGGATCGAGCTCGATGTGGGGATGGTAGATCGTCGACGCGTCGTCCATCACGCCGGCGAGCCGCGATTGAAGCGCGACGAGGTCGGGCGCGACGACCTCGTCGTGCGCCGCGACGATGCGGAGGCGCGGACCCTGCGCGGCGGGCGTCTCCGACTCCAAGGCGAGCGCCAGGCGCGGCACTCGGTGGGCGAGGCGGGCGCCGCCCTTGGCGTCGGGGATGAGGTCGGGCTCGTGGCCGGTCAGCACGAGCCAGACGCCGGGCAGCCGGCCTTCGGAGAGCCAGGTCAGCGCGGTCAGGGACCCGTCCATCGCCGAGCCCGGGCCGCCGCCGACGCCGAGGTTCGGGCCGTGCGAGCCGAGCGCCAGGCTCAGCGTGCCGGCCGGCGAATGGAGGGCGAAGTGCGGGATCAGGTGCGGCGAGACTCCCCAGACGCCCTCCTGCGCGAACCGCCGCAAGGCCACGGCGAGCTGGGCCCGGCCCAGGTAGCGCGAGGCGACCACCACGCCCCACTCGGCAAATGTCTCCGGGCCGACGTCGGGCATCGTCGCGATCGCGTCGAGCACGGCGGCCGACGGCGGCGACGGTCTGGTCGTCGGAGGTCTTGAGCAGCGTCGGCGGCAGCGGCTTCCATCCCTCGGGGATCGGCCCCGGCGCGCGGCGCGATGCGGCGAGCGCAGCGAGGTCGAGCCGCGCCAGGCCCACGCGCGGATCAGGCCGGACAGCCCGGCGACCGGCGGACGGCAGGGGGAGCGAATCGATCGCGGGTGCGGTTCTGATCACGACGAGGGGCCTTCGCGTTTCGCTACGGCTGGCACGGAGCCCGAACCTGGGGAGAAGCCGAGGCGGCGACAGGTCTTACCCCAGCCGCGTCCTCGGCTATAATCGTCGGCCCCGGCGCGATCCGCCGCGCCGAAGCCAGGATGGAGCCACGATGAAGTCGCAACTGCCCATCGACGCCCTGATGCAGGCCGTCCGCCAGAACACGCTCGTCAAGATCCTCGAGCAGTTCGAGGCCGCCTTCCCCGACGCGCATCTCAAGGACCTCGTCGTCGACCGGACCGGGCCCGGCCGCGTCATCGAGGTCGGCGGCCGGAGCGTCGTGAACTTCGGGTCGGACAGCTTCCTCGGGCTCGACCAGGACCCGCGGGTGCTGGCGTCGATCCGCGAGGGCCTGGTGCGCTGGGGGACGCACAACGGCGCGTCGCGCGCCTTCGCCAGCGTCCGGTCGAACGTCGACGCCGAGGAGAAGCTCGCCGAGTGGCTGGGCGTCGAGGCGGTGCTGATCTACCCGTCGGTCACGCTCGCCAACCATGGGGCCATCCCGGGCCTCGTCGGGCCGGAAGGACGCCGTCGTGCTCGACGAGCAGGCCCACAACTCGATGCAGGAGGCCGCCAAGATCGCGCAAGGCCAACGGCGCGAAGGTCGCCACCTTCGCGCACAGCGACCCGGCGGGGCTGGAGAAGACGCTGAAGTCGCTCCGCCCGTATCGCACGCGCGCTGGTCTGCATCGACGGCGTCTACAGCATGTCGGGCGCGATCCCGCCGATGAAGGACCTCGACGCCGTCGCCCGCCGCCACGACGCCGTGCTCTACATCGACGATGCGCACGGCACGGGCGTCCTCGGCGACCACGGGCGGGGGACGGTGCTCGAAGCCCTGGGGAGCTACGACAACGCGTTCGTCGTCGGCTCGCTCTCGAAGGCGTTCTCGTGCGCGGGCGGGTTCATCGGCTGCCCGAGGCCGTTCCGCAAGCTGCTGCAGATCCGCTCGAACACGTATATCTTCGGCGGCCCGGTCGTGCCGGCGTACCTCGACGCGATCTGCACCGTGGTCGACATCCTCCGCTCGGACGAATACGCCGCGCTCCGCGACCGGCTCGACCGCCACGTGGCGCGGCTGACGTCGGGCCTGAAGGAGATCGGCCTGAAGGTGCTGGGCGGGGCGACGCCGATCGTCTCGGCGTTCGTCGGCGACGAGGCGACGACCCTCGACGCCGGGCAAGGACCTGTTCGACCGCGGCTATTACGTCCAGTCGGTCCTGTTCCCGGCGGTCCCGTATCGCGGCGGGGTGCTCCGCGTCCAGTGCAACGCGAACCACACCGAGGCCGAGGTCGACGGGCTGCTCGCGGCGTTCGCGGAGATGGCCCGGGCCTTCGGCCTGGCGGCCTGACGGATCCGTCCGGGGAGGCTCGCGATGGGGAAGGGACAAGGGCGCGTCCTGCTGGTCTTGCTGCTGGCCGTCGTCGCCCTGGCCGTCGGCGAGGTGATGCTGGCCAGGGGGATGAAGGGCACCGAGGGTCCGGGAATCCGCTGGACGGAGACGGTCGTTCGCGTGGTCAGGAGCCCGTGGATCTGGGCCGGCGCCGGCCTCCTGCTGGTCCACCTGGTCCTCTACATGGTCGCCCTGGCAGAGGCCGACCTGAGCTTCGCCCTGCCGATGACCGCCCTCTCGTACCCGCTCTCCGCACTGCTGGCCCAGGCGTTCCTGGCCGAGCGGGTCGGTCCGGCGCGGTGGCTCGGGACGGCCCTGATCGCCGCGGGCGTGGCCGTCGTCGGCTTCGGCGAGCGCGATGGCCCGCCGCTAGCCCGCTCAGGCGGCCTGCGAGCCGTCGTCGGGCCGGCGCGTCGAGCTTGGACTGGAGCAGGTCGATCATCTCGCCGACGGTGCGCACTCCTTGCAGGTCCTCCATCGACAGGCGGATCCGGTATTCGCGCTCGACCCGCATCACGAGCCCGACGACGTCGACCGAGTCGAGGCCCAAGCCCTTCGCGGATCTCCCGGTCGTCGGCCAGGTCGTAACTCTCGCCCATCTCCTCCTCGAGCAGCGCCGCGAGGGTCCCCCTCAGGTCGTCCCGGCTCATGGAATCGTGTCCTCCTCGGCGCGGGCTCTTGCGTCCTCGAGCGATGTTGCCGGCGTCGGCCCGCCCGGCTCGGGACGGGTCCACGCGCGTGGCCGGCGGCGGACGGAGGGGGTACGGCGACCCCCGGGATCGGGGATCAAGGGAGCATGCTATGCGATCGGGCGGAACTCCGCAAGGCCAGCGCCCGCGGGCGATAGCGCCGCCTCGACGCCCCCGGCCGGCGCGAGTTGCCGGTGTAGGGCAGGCGGGCACGCAGTCCACCCACCCACGCTCCGGGAGTCCTCCGCCATGCCGAAGAAAGCCCACGACCGCGAGCTGATCGACACCGGGACCGACAAGCGGTTTGTCCGCCGCGACGACCAGGGCCAGTTCAAGGAGAGCGACGACGTCGGCGCGCTCGCTCGCCCAGGACGTGAGGAAGCCGGCCAGGACGCGAGGTGCAGGCCGAGTCCGGCCGGCCAGGGCGACAAGGGCGACCGCAAGCCGGCGAAATAGCCGTGCTCGCCGGCGCAGGACCCGCAGCGCGATTCGCGCGTCCTCAGTGCGTCGCGATGTACGGCAGGAACGCGGCCTCGAGTGACAGCACGTCGACGCCCGTGTTGACCCAGCCGTTGACCTCCGCGTCCGTTGCCGGCCCCAGCAGCCGCAGGACGTCCGGGACCGGGATGACGCCGACGGGGATCGCGCCGTAGAGCGTCCGGACGGCGTTGCCGCGGAACTCCTTCGACCCGTCGATCGCCGCCGCGACGCCGGCCGCTTCGGCCGCGGGCAGGACGCTCAGCCAGGCCCTCACCTCCGCCGAAGCCGCCTGCCGGCCGAGCAGATTGACGTAGAGGCTCCGCAACCAGGCGCCGTCGGGGTTGTCGCTGCCCTGGGTGACGCGGGCGTAATACTCGGGCGAGGTGACGAAGAGGGTGATGAGGCTCTCCTCGGTCATCCCGCCGGCCAGCGCGTTGACGCCGCCCTGGTCCTCGCCGGGCCCCGGCGCACAGGCCGAGCAGCGCGACGTAGAGCCCGTCGACCAGCGCCGCCAGCGCCTGCGGGCTCCGCACGGCCGCCGCCGCCTGTTTCGACGCCGAGGCCGAGTCGAGCATGGTGTGCTGCGCCGCGGTCGGCGGCCCGCCGCCCAGCGCGAGGAACATCGCCGTCAGGTTCGCCGCGCCGCCCTTGATCGGGCCGGTCGTCGTGATCTGGCTGGACGGGCTGACGACGGTGCTCGGGTCGGCGACGCTGAAGATATTGCCCTTCGCGTTGATCGACGACGTAATCGTGCCTTGGTTCGCCTGGATCGCGTACAGGCCCGCGACGCCCGTATACCCGCTGAAGTCATTGCCGGTGATCGTGACCTGGCCGAAGTCGTTCGACCCATTCGCCAGGTTGCCCTGGATGGTGACGCCGGGGTCGTTGCCGCCCAGCGAGTTGTTCTCGACCAGGACAGTGAACATGTTGATCGTCGACTGGTGCACGATCGAGATGGCCGGATAGAGGGGCCTGGCCCCGGTGGTGATGACGTTGTTGGCAACGACGAGGTCGAGGCCCACGGGGCCGGCCATGTCGCTGACGGCCAGCCCGGTGCCGGCCGCGACGCGGATCGTGTTGTTCGAGAAGGTCCCGGTGCAGTCGATGAGCGACACGACCGCGGGCGTCGTGGCGCCGACGTTGGGGTTGATGATCCGGTTGCTTGACACGAGGAGGCCCGAGTCCTCGTTGGAAATCGTCATAGCCGGGCCGCTGCCCGTGTAGAGGAAGTCGTTGTCGACGACGGTGTCGTTGTTTGTGTCCGCCCCCGGGGCCCCCGGCGTGTTGCCGAGCACGAGCGTTGCGTTGTCGATGAACGTGTTCCCGACGATCGTGTTCGGGCCGTTGGTCCCAGCCCCGAAGAATTGCCTGATGGCGCCTCCGTCGACATAGCAAGCGCGGACCGTCGTCCCACTCTTGCCCGCCGCGATGGTCACGCTGCTGAGGACGAGGTTGCTGTAGGTGTCGTTGTTGGCGTTCGCCGCGATCGCGCCCAGCTCGGTCCCGCTCGCCCTCAGCCCGCCGGCGCCGCCGAAGAACGGGTCGCCCTGGATCGTGATGCCGGCGGTGCTGACCGTGGCCCCGCCGGGGACCGAGCCCGGCTCGATCTGGACGACGTCGCCGGCCTTGGTGGCGTTGACGGCGGACTGGAGGTTCGTGAAGGTCGTCACTCCATTTCCGCCGTAGATCGGGACGACCTCCAGCAGCGCGAGGACGACGCGGCCCTCGAGCGTTTCGACGAGCGGGCGCACGGCACGCCGCACGGAGCCGCGGCGGGCGCGGCGGAGCGATCGCGGAGTCATGGGGGGGACCTCAATCAGTGAGGGGCCGGCGGGCAGTCGCGGACGGGCCGCGCAGTGGCGCTGGGGTTCATTGGATACGATCCGGCGGAGCCCCTCAAGGAGGTTCCGGCCGGGCGCTCCGGCCTCCATGCCCGCTGAGTTGAGGCGCGGCACCGTCGGAGGCACACCCGGCCGCGACTCCGCCGGGACGGGCCCGGTGGCGGGGCAGAGCGAGGCGGTGCCCCGGAGGGAGGAGGCGGGGCCATCGCGTTCCGGGGCACCGCTTCGCTCTGCCTCGGCCACCCGCGCAACCCGCCCCACCGGGACTCGATCGCGACGGTCCAACCGGAACCGCTCGAGTGATCTGAGTGCGGCCGATCCGAACGTCGACCGGACTCGTCCCGGCCACCGCGGGCCTGGAGAACCCGCCGCGCGGCTCATAGGCGCTCGATCCACCCATATCGCGGCAAGAGATGCTCCGAAGTCATTCGTTCGCGATGATCCGCGTGAAAATATCCGCCGCTTAGGAATCTTTTTGTTTTGTCAAGTTTGACATCGGTCTTTTGTGCGGTAGGTTTTTCCATCGTTCCATTTTGCCCAGATAGCCCGGTCCACCAATCCCTTTTCGGGATCAGGGAGAGTACGGTCATGCGGCAGATTCGTCGTAAGCCGAGTTTGCGGAATCGGGCGAGCTTAGGGGCTGGGCGGGTGGAATGGCTCGAGCGGCGCTGCCTTCTGGCGACGATCACCGTCAATACGACGACCGACACCGGCTCGAACGCGACCCTGTCGCTCCGTCAGGCGATCGAGATCTCGAACGGGACGCTCACGCCGACCGGGGCGCAGGTGGCCCTGGTCGTCGGGGCGGTCGGGTCGTCGAACACGATCGACTTCAACATCCCGCAGGCCGACCCGGGCTTCAACCCGGTGACGGGCGTCTGGACGATCCACCCGGCGTCCAACCTGCCGCCGATCAACACCAACAGCGCGATCATCGACGGCTACACCCAGCCGGGCGCGTCGAAGAACACGCTGGCGCAGGCCGACAACGCGGTGATCAAGATCGCGATCGACGGGACGGGCCTGGGGGCGATAGACGGCCTGGCGATCAACACTTCGTTCTCGAAGGTCTCGGGACTCGATATCGAGAACTTTGGCTTCGCCGGCATCGCGATCCTGACCGGGGACGTCCAGGTCGCGGGCTGCTTCATCGGCACCGGCCCGACCGGCGAGGTCGCCGCTCCCAACGCCAGGGGCATCTCGATCAATGGCTCGAGCAACACGATCGGCGGGACCACCCTCGGCGACCGGAACGTCATCTCCGGCAACAGCGGGGCGGGCGCGGGCGAGGGGATCGACATCGAGCAGTCGCTCAGCTTCCCGTACCAGGCGAACACCATCGAGCTCAATTTCATCGGCATCGACGCCGCAGGGACCTCGGCCCTGGGCAACAGCGGCGCGGGCGTCCTGGACGACGGCTCGGGCACCACCTACGGCGATTCGTCGTCCACGACCGGCAACGTGATCGCGGGCAATGGCGGGGGCGGGATCAAAGCGACGGGGAGCATCTCCGTCCAGGGGAACGATATCGGCACCAACGCGAGGGGCACCGCCGCCCTCGGCAACGGCCCCGCGGGGGCGGGGATCGACGACACCGCGTTCCCCGCGACCCAGGCGATCAACACGTTGATCGTCGGGAACATCGTCTCGGGCAACAAGCAGGACGGCATCGTCATCGGCGGCGGCAGCCAGACGAACTCGGTCTACACGATCAAGAATAACCAGGTCGGGACCGACGTCACCGGGAACGTGGCGCTGCCGAACACGGGGGTCGGCATCCTCCTCGAGGCGACCGTGGAGACCAGCGTCGAGGACAACCAGGTCTCGGCGAACACGGGGGCGGGCATCGAACTCACGGGATTCGGCCCGACCTTATCGGCCAGCCAAATCTCCGGGAACAAGATCGGCACCGACTTCGCGGGCACCGGCAACCTGGGCAACGGCGGCGCGGGCGTGGTCTTCACCAACGTCATCGCCGGCTTGATCGGTAGGACGGCCACCAGCTTGCCTTCCCTGAACATCATCGCGTTCAACGGCGGCGACGGGGTCGACCTCATCGGCGGCAATGAGAACACGGTCGGCCAGAACTCGATCTTCAGCAACGCAGGGAAGGGCATCAGCCTGACCAATAACGCGAACAATAACATCCCGCCGCCGACGGTGACGTTCACGCCGACCGGGGGCGGCTTCGGCACGCTCAAGGCGACCTACACAGGAGGGCCGCCGAACCAGAACATCACCGTCGAATTGTTCTCGAATCCCACGGTCCCGGCGCCCGGGCACGAGCAGGGCAAGACGTTCGTCGATTCCATCGTCGTGACGACGGACGGCTCGGGGAACGGGTCGACGAGCGTGAACGAGCCGGACTTCATCTACACGGCCACCGGGACCGACAGCAACGGGACGTCGCAGTTCTCGACGCCGGCGAACCCGGGCCAGCAGGCCACGACGACGACGGTGACGTCCTCGCTGAATCCCTCGACCTTCGGCCAGTCAGTGACGTTCAAGGCTGTCGTCGCGGCGGTCGGCTCGCAGGTCGTGCCGACCGGCTCGGTGGTGTTCACGGTCGATGGTGTCTCCACGCCGTCGATCCCGCTCCAGGACGTCGGCGGCGTCATCGAGGCCACGTTCACCAACTCGGCCCTCCCGGTCGGCACGTACCCGGTCTCGGCGGCCTATGGCGGCAGCGCGAGCCTCGCCCCGAGCGGCGCGACCCTGCCGACACAGACCGTGAACAAGGTGAGCACGTCGACGCTCGTCACGTCGACGCTGAACCCGTCGACCACCGGCCAGGCGGTGACGTTCATCGCGAACGTCCTCGGGTCGAGTCTCGTCGTGTTCCCGACGGGCACGGTCGTCTTCACCATCGACGGCCAGGCCGAGCCGCCCGTCCCCCTCACCCTGGTCGGGGAGACCGGCCAGGCCGAGTTCACCACCTCGACGCTCACGGCCGGCGCCCATTCGGTCTCGGCGGCCTACGGCGGCAACGCGGTCTTCGCGGGCAGCGCCGGCACGCTGCCGACGCAGACGGTGAACGCACCGATCGTGACCCCGACGCTCAGCTCCGTCGCGTCGTCGGCGAACCCCTCGACGTTCGGCCAGTCGGTGACGTTCACGGCCTCGGTCTTCGCGATCGTGCCGCAGCCGACGAAGAGCGTCAAAGCGGCCCTGGAGGTCTCCGGAGGGACCGTCACCTTCACGATCGACGGCAAGGCCGCGGCGGTCGTCCCGATCTCCCTCGGCGCCGGGTTCGGCGTGGCCGAGTTCACGACGTCGACGCTCTCGTCCGGCGCGCACTCCGTATCGGCCGAGTACAGCGGCAACGCCGAGTTCGGCCCGAGCTCCGCGTCCTTGCCCACGCAGACGGTCGTCGCCGCCGCGTCTTCGGTCGTCCTGACGGCCTCGCCGAACCCGTCGAGCTCCGGCGACGCCGTCGATCTGACGGCGACCGTCACCTCGGCGACCGGCGGCGCCGTCGGCGGCTCGGTCGCGTTCGTCGAGGGGACGACGATCCTCGGCTTCGCTCAGGTCGGGGCCGGCGGCCGCGCGACGCTCGCGCTCTCGTCGCTGCCGGTCGGGTCCAGCGCGATCGCGGCCGTCTACAGCGGCGACGCCGGCCACTCGCGGGCCGCCTCGAACAAGGTCGTCCAGGTCGTCGAACCCGCCTCGACGGTCGCCCCGACGGTCCTGGCGCTGCGGCGCTACGGCTTCCACGCCCAGCCGACGATCCTCTCGCTCGCCTTCAGCGCGGCGCTCGAGGCGATCTCGGCGCAGAACGTGAACAACTACCACATCGCCCTGCTGAACCGGTTCGGTCGCCCGGTCCGCGGCCACACGATCCGGATCCGCGAGGCGATCTACAACCCGTCGACCTTCTCGGTGACGCTCGTGCCGGCCCAGCGGCTCGACATCCACTACCGCTACCAGCTCACCGTCAACGGCACGACCTCGACCGGAGTCCGCGGCATCTCGGGCCTGCTCATCGACGGCGCCGGCACCGGCCGGCCGGGCTCGGACTACACCGCGGTGATCGACCGCAGCACGCTCGCGGGGCCCGTCCCTCGCGTCTCGAGCAAGCCCGAGGCGGCCTCGGTGGCGACCAAGTCGACCTCGGCCGCCCTCGACCGGCTGGCGCTTTCCGGAGAGCTCGCGACCATGGCGAGCAAGAGGCGCGGGTGGTGACCCCCGCGCATGCGTGCCGAGTGGGCGATGAGGGACTCGAACCCCCGACATCCTGCGTGTAAAGCAGGCGCTCTACCGACTGAGCTAATCGCCCGCGATATCAACGTGGCGACATTCTACCGCGGCGCGGAGGATAGCGGCAACGGACGCCGCGACAGCCCCGCGTCGCGGGCGAGGCTCAGCGCCGGACCGCGTCGTCATCGACGGCGCCCTCGACCCGCGTGGCGATGGTCTCGGGGTCGACGCGCCGCCACCCGCGCGGCCGGCGAGGCGGTTCGAGGGCTCGCTGACGACGACTCGCGGGCGCGGGGCGTCGGCCATCGTGGCGTCGCGCGAGCGAGGCGATTGCGCGACCGAGGACGAGCCCGCGGCCGGGGTCTGGCACATGTCGCCGTAGCGGACCGTGGCCGGGGCCGCCGCCGCGACCGGCGGGCAGCCGGACTGGACGGGGGCGCAACCCGGGTTGCAGCAGCCCGACCCGGCGACGGCGCCGAGGGCGAGAACGCAGGGCGCGGCCAGTCGCGTGATCCGTCGGCGTGGGGCGGTGGTCATCGTTGGCGATCCTCCCTGACCGGCCGCGTCGTTCGCGGCCGGGGGCCGGGGATGGCCCGTCACATCCTTGTGGGCCGTCGAGCCGGGCGGGAGGTGGATCAGGAGGTGAGCGCAATGGGGCCGACGGAGGGATTCCCCCTCGAACGGGGCGGACGTTACCCGATGTCGGAGTGGACGCCAAGGGCAATTCGCCGGCCGCGGGCCTTCCTTCCCTCGCCCCGGCGGAGCCGTCCTACGAAACCAGCGCCATGTCCCGCGCAGACCGCACCGCGCGATGCGTTGACATTCGAGGAGCCGGTCGCGGATGAGCGTCACGGCGGCGTCGCCTTCGAGGGCGGCGATCTCCTCCACGGAGATCGGCTCCCCGTAATGAATGCGGAGCGGGTGCGGCTGGGGGAAGGCGCGGTGCTTCGACCAGGATTCGTACGTGCCCGCGATCCCCACGGGCAGGACCGGGACCTTCGCCCGCACGGCCAGCACCGCGATGCCGGGCTTGATCTCGGCGAGCTCCCCGTCGCCGCTGCGCGTGCCCTCGGGGAAGAGCGTGACGATCCCGCCGTTGCGGAGCCGGCGGAAGGTCTCCTTCATCCCCGAGGTCCCCAGCCCCTCCGCGCTGGATCGGGAAGCCGCCGAGGGAGCGGATCAGCGTGCCGAGCACGGGCACGAACAGCGTCGACCGCGCGACGTAGTTGAGCGGGCGAGGCAGCAGGGCGCCGAGCAGGAACACGTCGATATAGCTGAGGTGATTCGAGATGAGCAGCGCCGAACCCCTCTGCGGGACGTTCCTTCGCCCCGTCGCCCGCACGCCGTAGAACACCGACAGGATCACGGCGCTGAAGACCAGGACGAAGTGGAACCAGAGCGTCGACGCGAGCGAACGGTCGCGGCCGGGGGTCTCGGCGGGCTTGGCCATCTCAGGTCGCCACCTTTCCGGTCGGGCCGCCGCGGAGGATCTCGGCCTCGATCCGCCCGACGACGTGCTCCAGGTCGAGCCCGGTCGTGTCGACGACCAGGGCGTCGTCGGCCGGGCGCATCGGCGCGATGGCGCGGGCGAGGTCCTGGGCGTCGCGGGCCTGGAGGTCGGCGAGGACCGACGCGAAGTCGAGCGAGACGCCGCGCGACGCGAACTCGGCGTGGCGGCGGCGGGCGCGCTCCTCGTCGGAGGCGGTCAGGAAGAACTTGCGGGCGGCGTCGGGGAAGACGATCGTCCCCTGATCGCGGCCCTCGGTGATCACGTCACCCTGCCCCTCGGCGAAGGCCCGCTGCCACGCGACGAGCCGGCGGCGGACGCTCGGGCTGTCGGCGGCGAACCGGGTCGACCGCGTGACCTCGACCGTGCGGATCTCGGCCGAGACGTCCGCGCCGTTGAGCAGGACCCTGTCCGGCAGCAGCTCGACCGCGAGCGTCTCGACCAGCGACCCCAGCGCCTCGTCGCTCTCGAGGTCGACGCCCCCGCGGACGGCGGCCAGCGCCACCGCGCGATACATCGCGCCGGTGTCGAGCAGCCGCCAGCCGAGCCGGTCGGCGAGCCTTCGGGCGACCGTGCTCTTCCCCGCCCCGGCCGGCCCGTCGATCGTCACGACCCGCATGCGGCTTCGACCCCTGGAGACGGTGCGCGGAGCCCGGCTCGCGAAGAATCCGCGCCCGGCGACGCCGCAGTCTATCGCGCGGGGGCGCCTGGTCCAAGTGGCGCATCCGGCCTCGCCGAGGGCAACCCGCCCGAAAAATCCTCAGAACCGGCAGCGACGCCGGCCGAAGCTAGGCGTGGGCCGCTCCGCCTCCTCCCCTCTCGAGGGCGACGCCGCCGGATGGACCACGCCTTCACGCCGCCGACTCGCAAGGCCCGCGCCCCCTGGGGTCTGGCGGGAACGCTCGCGATCGTCCTCGCGGCCGAGGCGTTCGTCGCGACCCGCGACCCGGCGTTCTCGTCCCTCGCGATCGACATCTGGGCCGACGCCCGCGGGCGTGCCGGGTCGGCCGAGGTCCGCGAGAGTGCGCTGCTCTGCTTCGGCGACAGCCAGGTCCAGCAGGGCGTGCTCGCGACGGTCGTCGGCGAGCGGCTCGGCCTGCCCGCGTACAACCTGGCGGTCCCGGCCGGACAGCCCGCCGCGGCGTACGCCCTGCTCCGCCGCGCCCTCGACGCCGGCGCCCGGCCGAGGGCCGTGGTCGTCGGGTTCTTCCCCGGCCTGCTCGCCACCGACCTGACGATCAACGCGCGGACCTGGCCCGAGGTGCTCGGCCCGCTCGAGGCGCTCGACCTCGCACTGACCGGGGCGGGCACCGATCTCGCCTGCACGACGCTCGTCGGCCTGGCTCTGCCGTCGTACCGGGCGCGGCTGGAGATCCGGCGGAACATCGCCGCCGCGCTCGCGGGCAAGCCCGATCCCCGCGCGACGAGCTGCCCGCCCGCCGGCTCGCCCGCCGCGCCGAGCGGGGCTCGATGGCCCTGCCGCACAACCCCTACTTCCTCGACGAGCCCGGCACGCCGTCGCCCGGCTCCGCCGCGGGCCTCGCCTGGCGTCCGACACCGGCGAACGACCGCTATCTCCGGCGCTTCCTCCGCCTGGCCGCCGACCGGGGGATGGCCGTCTACTGGGTCTCGTCGCCGCTGAGCCCCAATGAGCGGGCCAGGCGCGAGCGGGAGGGGCTGGCCGAGGGCTACGACCGCTTCCTCCGCCGGCTCCAGGGCGAGTTCCCGAACCTCGTCGTGCTCGAGACGCGGTCGCTCGACTTCGACCGGGCCGCCTTCGGCGATCCCTACCATCTGGACGGCGCCGCCGCGAAGGTTCTGAGCCTCGCGGTGGCCGAGGCCATCGCGATGGGGCCGGCCTCGCGGCAGGTCGCGCTCACACGATCGCCCGCGGTGCCCGCGGTCGCCTCGGGGCTGCATGAGGCGCCGCGGTGAGCGGCGGCGCGGGTCGCCGCCGCCTGCCGGTTGGCCTGGTGGGGATGATCGCGATCGTCGCGGCCGTCGAGGCCTCGCTCGCCCCCGGCCCGACAAACCCGCTGGCCGACATCTGGGCCCAGGCCTATGCGGAGGCCGACTCGGACGACGTCCGCAGGAGTGCCGTCCTCTGCCTGGGTGACAGCCAGCTGAAGCTCGGCCTCAACGCCGTCGCGCTGGGCCGGACGCTCGGCACGCCGGCCTACAACCTCGCGGTTCACGCCGGCCAGCCCGCGGCGGCCGAGGCCCTGCTCCGCCGGGCGCTGGCGGGCGGAGCCATGCCTCGGGCCGTCGTCATCGGGTTCCATCCCGCCGTGCTCGCGTACGAGGCGGCGACGAACGTTCGCCAGTGGCCCGAAGTCCTGGGTGCGTGGGCTTGCGTCCGCCTGGCAATCGAGGCGCGCGATGCTCGGCTGGCGGCGCTCGGCGTACTCGGCTCCGTGCTGCCGTCCTGCAAGAGTCGGCTCGAGGTCGGTCGCGATGTCCTCGCCGCCCTCCGGGGAACGGTCGACCCGGCGGTGGCGGAAATCGCCCGGGGACGCGCCGAGCGGTCGGAACAACGGGGATCGGTCGTCGCGGCCCCCCGGCCGAGCTTCCGCGACGAGCCCGGGGCGGAACCACGCCCGGCCGCGACGCCGGCGTGGATGCCCCGCCGCGAGAACCTGGCCGCCCTGCGTCGGCTGCTGGCGCTGGCCGGATCGCGGGGGATCGCCGTCTACTGGGTGACGCCGGCCCTGAGCCCGGCCGAACGCGACCGTCGCGGCCGCCAGGGCCTGACCCGGGATTACGACCGACTGCTCGACCGACTCCAGGAGGAATTTCCCGGACTGGTCGTGCTGGAATCGTCCGGACTCGGCCTTGATGCCTCCGTGTTCGTGGACCCGCTCCACCTCGACGGCCGCGGGCGCTCGCCCTGACCGAGGCCGTGGCCCTCGCGATGGAGCGGCCGGGGCCGCGCCGGGTGGTGCTCGGGCCGGCGACCGGGCGGGGCGAGACGATGGCGCGGGACCCGCGGCCGTCGCTGCGACCGCGCTGATCGACCGCTCCAGGCCGGATAATCCTCAATCTCGGCCGGCCCGGAGCCGATCCTGAGGACGTGGGACGTTCTCCCGGGTCCGGCCTTGGGCGGCGAGGGGCGATGGGCGCGATCGGCCGTGCGACGTCGCGACGGGTGCCCTGGGGGCTCGCGGGGATGCTCGCGATCGTCGCGGCGGTCGAGTCGTTGCTCGGCATGAGCGACGCCGCGACGACCCACCTCGTCGATAGCTGGACCGATGCACGAGCCCGGGCAGCCTCGGCCGAGGTCCGCGAGAGCGAGGTCCTCTGCCTCGGCGACAGCCAGATCCAGCAGGGCCTCCGCCCGCTCGGCCTCGGCGTGCCCGCCTACAACCTCGCCGTCCAGGGCGGCCAGCCCTCGGCGAGCGAGGCCCTGCTCCGCCGCGCGCTCGACGCCGGCGCCCGACCGCGGGCGATCCTCGTCGGGTTCTTCCCGGCGCTCCTGTCATCGGACCTGAAGATCAACCTCCGGCAGTGGCCGGAGATCGTCGGCCCGCTCGGCGCGATCGACCTCGCTCTTGCGGCGCGAAACGCCGACCTGGGCGCGAAGACGATCCTCGGCCTCACGCTGAAGTCGTACCGGGCGCGGGCGGAGATCCGCGCGGCGATCGGAACAAGCGTGCGCGGCGAGGCGAACGCCGAGACGGGCCTGGTCCTCCGCGATCGCCTGTCGCGGCGGACTCATCGGGGCGCGCTCGAGCTCCCCGCGGCCCCGGCCTTCGCCGACGAGACCGTCCCGCCGGGTCCCGCTTCCTCGCCAAAGCCCTGGAAGCCCCGGCGCGAGCACGAGCGGTCGATCCGCCGGCTGCTGGCGATGGCCGAGGAGCGCGGCATCACCGTGTACTGGGTCACGACGACCCTGAGCCCCGGCGCCCTGGCCGTGCGGACGCACCTGGGCCTGCACGCGGGATACCGCGACTATCTCCGCGGACTCCAGGCGGAGTTCCCGCATCTCACCGTGCTCGACGTCGACGGCATGGGCTTTGATGCGTCGGCGTTCCACGACGCCCTCCACCTCGAGCCCGGAGGCGCCGCGCGGCTGACCGAGGCCGTCGCGGCCGCCATCGCCGACCGGCGCGGGCCGTGGGTCCGCCTCGAGCCCGCAGCCGCGAGCATCGCGGCCAAGCGAGCCGGCCCGGCGCACCGATAGGCGGCGCGGCGGGCCGGGGATGGATTTCGGGGGATGAGTGCGCGTCGATCAGAACGTCGGCTGCGGGGCCTTGGCCGGGCGCTCGAGCGGCTGGCGGCCGCCGAAGCCGGCGTCAAGCTCGTGCCAGTGCATCACTTCGGGCTCCCCAAGCCGCCAGCACAGGTAGACGACCCGGCCGTCGCGCAGGCTCGGGAAGTCGCACAGGCCGTCGGGGCCCTTCAGCTCGATGCCCAGGCGGCCCAGCTCGTCGATCAGCTCGGCGAGCGAGGATTCCTCGGCCGCGAGCTCGGCCTCGCTGTGCGCGATCTCCTCGGAGTAGACGTCGTCGGGCCTCCGCGGGTCGCGGCGGATCGCCGAGAGCCGGGCCCGTAGCTCCTGCACCCCGCGCGTCTGGCGGACGATGTCCGAGACGATCGCGCGGACCAGCGGCAGGGTGTTGTTCGCTTCCTCGACCGTGAAAAACTTCTTCTTCGGCTTCGGCTCGGCCGGATTCATCGTGGGCATGGCCGTGGTCCCCGGGGCCCTGGTGGGCGGTCAACCTAGGCGCGGTCCTGCGAGCGGAGCGGCCTCGCGCCGCGTCGCCCGCGTACCTCCTCCCAACCACGCTCCCCTCCGTACCCGAATTATAGACCCACGCGGCCTACCCGCAAGTCCGGCACCGCTCGCGAGTCGCGGAATCAACGAGTTCCGACCTTCCTGGCCGCCAGGCCGCGCCGACCTCCGCGGGCGCACCGGCATTGAACACCTGGGCGGCCGTCAGGCCTGCCTTGCGGGCGACGCCGACGCCGTAGTCGAGGTTCAGCAGGCCCCGGGTCGAGTGGGCGTCGGGATTGATCACGATCGGAATGCCCCGCGCCGCGGCCTTGCGGGCGTGGATCCAGTCGAGGTCGAGCCGGTGCGGGTCGGCGTTGATCTCGATCATCGTGCCCGACCGCGCCGCCGCGTCGATCACCGCGTCGAGGTCGACCGCGTAGCCGTCGCGCGCCAGCAGGAGCCGGCCCGTCGGGTGGCCGAGCATCGTGAGGTACGGGATTCTCGACCGCGCGGACGATCCGCCGCGTCATCGCGTCGCGGTCGAGGCCGAAGTTCGAGTGGACGCTGGCCACGACGTAGTCGAACCCGGCGAGGATCTCGTCGGCGAAGTCGAGCGAGCCGTCGGCGAGGATGTCGCACTCGGTCCCCTTGAAGATCCGGAACGGCCTGCCGAACGACTCGTTCAGCGCGTCGATCTCCTCCCACTGCTGGCGGACGCGCTCGACCGTCAGCCCGCCCGCGTAGGCCGGCCGCGCGGGAGTGGTCGGCGATGCCGAGGTACTTGAGGCCGAGGGCCCGGGCGGCCTCGGCCATCTCGTCGAGGGTGGCGCCGCCGTCGCTCCAGTCGGTGTGGCAGTGGAAGGTGCCGGTCAGGTCCTCGAGGGCGACGAGCTCGGGATCTCGCCCGCCTCGGCCAGCTCGATCTCGCCCGGTCCTCGCGCATCTCCGGCGGGATGTACTCCAGCCCGAGCGCCGCGGAACAGGTCGGCCTCGTCGCGGCAGGCGACGGGCCCGCTCGGCGCCTTCGAGCGCGTACTCGTTGAGCTTCAGGCCCCGGTCGATCGCCCGGCGACGCATCGCGATGTTGTGCTCCTTCGAGCCGGTGAAGTAGTGGAGCGCGAACGGGAACTGGGCGTCGCTCACGCCTCGCAGGTCGCACTGGACGCCCTCCCACAACCGCACGCTCGCCTTGGTCGGCCCGTGGCCGAGGACGGCGACGACGTCGGGGCCGCTTCGATGAAGGCGTCGAGGATCGGGACCGGGATCGTCGGAGCTGAAGAGGATGTCGAGGTCGCCGATCGTCTCGCCGCGGCGGCGAAGGCTCCCGCAGACCTCGGCGCGGATCACGCCCGGCTGGGATCGGACCGCTTCCAGGATCGGCTCGGCCAGCCGCCGCGCCTTGCTCTGGAGCACGCGGTCGCCCTGGGCCTCGATGAAGGCGATCCCTTCGAGGATCTTCGCGGCCGTCTTCTCGCCGAAGCCCTTCAGCGCCGCGATCTTCCCGGCCTCGCCCGCGGCGCGGAGGTCGGCGAGGGTCTCGATCTTCAGGTCGTCGTGGAGCGTCTTGATCTTCTTCGGCCCCAGCCCCGGCACGCGGAGCAGGGCGACCAGGCCGGGCGGGGTCTCCTTGCGGAGCTTCTCGTAGGACGGCAGATGGCCGGTGGTGACGAGCTCGACGATCTTCGCCAGCATCGTCTCGCCGATGCCGGGGACCTCGGCGAGCGAGCCGTCCTGGATCATCGCCGTGAGGTCGGCGGGGAGGCCCTTCAGGGCCTGCGCGGCGTTGTGATAGGCCCGGCAGCGGAAGGCGTTCTCGCCGCGGACTTCGAGGAGCGTGCCCATCTCGTCGATGATGCGGGCGATCTGGGCGGTTTCCATGAGGATGACCTCGGGATCATTTCCTTCTCTTGCGAACAAATCTTCACCCTCCCCCCTTGTGGGGGAGCGTAGGGTGGGGGGTGGCCGGGGATCGACCGTGAGCCTTCGCCGGCACGTAGGTCCCGCTTACCCCCCACCCTACCCTCCCCCACAAGGGGGGAGGGAGTCCGAAGGCGCCTTCACCGTGATGGGGGCGAACCCGCCGGCAACGGCACCTGCGACGGACTCGCCAGGTAACCCACCAGGTCGCGGACCTCGTCCTTGCTCAGCCCGTCCAGCAGCCCCTCGGGCATCAGCGATTGCCCGGTCGACCGCCGCGCCTCGAGGTCGCGCTTGGGGAGCAAAACGACGTCATTCGCCGTCTGGATCGTGAACGCGTTCTCATCCTCGGCCTTGACGATCCCCGAGAGCGACGCGGCCGTCGTTCGTGGCGAAGACCTGCACCTGGAACGCGGAGCCGACGACGGAGCTGGGGTCGACGACGTGGGTGAGCACGTAGTCGAGGTTCGTCCGCTGCGAGCCCGTCAGCTCGGGGCCGATCTTGCCGCCGGCGTCGAACAGGGTGTGGCAACTGGCGCACACCTTCGCGAACACGGCCCGGCCGCGAGCAGGATCGGCCTTCGCGAGCACGGCCGGGGTCAGCTCCTTCCGGAGTGCCTCGATCCTCGTCCGCTTCTCGGCCGGTGACGGGCGGACCGAGGCCCAGACACTGGCGACCGCGGCCCGGAGCCGCTCGTCGCGGATCGCGGCCAGGGCCTGCAAGGTCGACGGCGTGACGTCGGATTTCGGGATCGCCCCGGACGCGATCGCCCCCATCATCGCCAGCGCCGACGCCGGCCGCGCGACGAGCGTGGCGAGGGCATCGGCCTTCTCGGAGACGTCGAGCGACGGGTACGCCCTGAGGATCATCGCGGCCGTCTCGGGATGATCCGTCGAGGCCAGCGCCCGCAGCGCGGTCGCGCGGACGGAGCGATCGGCGAGGAGGGGATGGAGCAGGGTCGCGAGGTCGGCGGCGCGGATCGCCACGAGGCCGTCGATCGCCGCGAGCCGGTCCTCGGTCGCCGCGCTCGAGTCGGCGGCGAGGCTCCGGGTCGCGGCGATGGCGGCGGGGTCGCGGAGGAGCAGGGCCAGCCGATTCGCGCGGTGGCGGACGTCGGGGTTCGGGCTCTTCATCAACATCGCGTACGATTCGGCCCAGCCGGCCGGGGCCGCCATCGTGCGGCCGGTGAGGCCCTGGATCGCGCCGGCGAGCAGGTCGGACTGGACGGCCGGATCGGCCGAGGCGGCGATCTGCCGGGCGAGGTTGCCGAGGTCGGCGATCGATGGCGTAGCGCCGCGCGATGAACTGGCGGACGAGCGGGATCTTCGCCGACTCCGCAAGCTTCAGCGCCGGCCGGGATCGCTCGCGACCATCGGCTCGACGGCGTACCAGAGCATGAGCGGGAGGTAGGGGTCGGAGGCGTCGTCGGCGTGCGCGGCGAGGGACTCGGCGATCGGCCAGCGGTCGACGACGGGGATCTTCTGGAGGGCGGAGGTCAGGGACATGCGGACGATGGGCGAACGCTCATCCCTGGCCAGCGATGCGAGCTTGGCCAGCGGCTTGGATCCGAGCGGCTCGGTCGCGACGTCGTCGACGAGGAGGCGAATGCTCCAGGCCCGCATCCACTCGGACTTCTCGCCGGCAACGTCGGCGAAGCCGTCGCGCAGGAGGAAGCCGGTCCCGTACACCGTCCAGATCAGTTCAACATCGTCACCTCGTCCGTTTGCAGGTCGGCGCGAGGGGGCACCGTCAGCTCCATGAGGGCCTGGGTCAGAGACATCTTCGCCGGGTTGACGCCCGTCACCGGGTCGGGCTTCGCCGCGGCGGCCCGCTCGGCGATCAGCCTCCGAGCGTGGCGGACCATCCACTGGTTCTCGCCCTGGATCAGCGCGGACGAGCGCCAGGTCATCGAGCTTCGCCAGGTCGATCGGCTTCGCCGCTGGGCGATCCCATACGTGATCTTGTAGATCCGCCCGTTCTCCCGATCGATGTCCTCGTAGTTGTGGCACTCGCCGGTGTCGGTCCAGTCGCTGACGTAGACGCCGCCGTCGGGCCCGTAGCCGAGGGCCAGCCCGCGGAACCAGGGATCGTTGGCGAAGAGGAAATCCTTGCCGTGCTTGGCGACGTAGCCCGAGCCCTTCCGCTCGAGCCGGTCGTGGTTGACGCGGTTGCCGTGGAGGTTGCACATGAAGAGGCCGTTGCGATACTCGGCCGGCCAGTTGTCGCCGAGGTAGATCATGGCGCCGGCGTGGGCGTGGCCGCCGCCGGCGTGTCGCGTCGTGGGCGGTGTGGCCGTCGCGCGAGTCGGTCCAGACTCGCCGCCGCCCCAGTGGATGTGGTCGGCGCAGGCTCTTCATCAGGCCGTAGAGGTGCGGGTTGAAGTCCTGGCCGTACATGCGCTCGAAGTGGCCGCCGGGGACGACGTGCCAGAGGTGCTTGATGACGCAGTTGGTGATGAACGATCTCGCCGTAGTCGTCGAAGTCGAGGCCCCAGGGGTTGGTCGTGCCGTGGGCGACGACCTCGAACGTCTTCCGCGTCGGATGATAGCGCCAGACGCCGCAGTTGATCGGCGACGCGGTCCTTGTCGGGCGTGCCCGGCTTGCCGACGCGCGAGTTCGAGCTGGATGCCGTTGCAGCCGTAGAGCCAGCCGTCCGGGCCCCAGGTCAGGCCGTTGAAGACGTTGTGCTTGCGCCTTGAGGTCCCAGCCGTCGAGCACGACCTCGCGGCGGACCGTCGGGCTCGTCGTCGCCGTTCGCATCCGGGATGAAGAGCAGGTTCGGCGTCGAGCAGAGCCAGACGCCGCCGAAGCCGAGCGTCGATGCCCGGAGAGGTTCGCGCCCTTGTCCCAGAAGACCGTCTGCTTGTCGAAATGGCCGTCGCCGTCGGTGTCCTCGAAGATGAGGACGCGGTCGTGGCCCCTGCCGTCGTGTCCACTTCGGGATACGAGAGGCACTCGACGACCCAGAGCCGGCCGCGGTCGTCGAAGGTCAAGGCGATCGGCTGGACGACGTCCGGCTCGCCGGCGAAGAGCGTGACCTTGAAGCCCTCGGGCAGCGTCATCTTCGACGGCGGCGTCCTTGGCCGGGACCGGTGCGTTCTGGGCGAAGGCGGTCGATGTGATGAGGACGAAAAGCAAGGCGCGGGGCATGGGCCGTCGTCTCCCGAAGGGGTGGCGGGGTGCGATCGGCATGGTAGACGGTCGGGGGGCGGGGCGGAAGGGATCACCCTCGGGTCGCGGAGAGGGGGAGGATCAACCGCAGATGACGCAGATGGCCGCAGATGAAGAGGGGGGAGGGGAGATCAACCACAGAGGACACAGAGAGCACAGAGAGGGAAAGATCAAGAAAACTTGATTGATCGATTCCTCACTCTGTGCTCTCTGTGTCCTCTGTGGTTGATCCCGTCTTCAATCCCCCTCTTCATCTGCGGCCATCTGCGTCATCTGCGGTTGATCCTCCCCGACTACTTCGGCGGCTCGATCCCCTCCGCCTGCTCCGCCTGGCGGATCAATTCGAGGAACCCCTTGCGATCCCCGTTCGGGTCCGCACCCAGGGCCGACGAGGCGATTTCCATCACGGCCGGGTACGTCAGGCTTCCCTTGTACGGCGAGCCGCGGAGGAGCATGCCGAAGCCGGCGACGGAGGCCGAGAACTTCAGGTCGGTCGAGGCCCGGCCGAAGTCGCGGCCGTCGTCGATGACGCCCCGGCTGATCTCGCTCGCCTTGTCGCCGTCGGGCTGCTTGTAGCGGAGGTAGACGGTGAACAGCTCGGGGCTCGCCTCCTTGTCGGCCGCGGCGTCGCCCTTCGAGCGGCGGTACTTCAGCGGGCGATCGGCCAGGGCGGGCTTCGCGGGGGCGCCGGTGGGGACGATCTCGTAGAGCGCCGTCACCGAATGACCCGCGCCGATCTCGCCGGCGTCCTTCTTGTCGTCGCGGAAGTCCTGCGTCTCCATCACGCGGTTCTCGTAGCCGATCAGCCGGTACGACGAGCAGCGGTCCGGGTTGAACTCGACCTGGACCTTCACGTCCTTGGCGATCGTCACGAGCGTCCCGCTCAGGTCGCGGACGAGGGACCTTCCGCGCCTCGTCGATCGAGTCGATGTAGAGGTAGTGGCCGTTCCCCTTGTCGGCGAGCTGCTCCATGAACGCCTCCTGGAGGTTGCCCTCGCCGAAGCCGATCACGGTCAGGAAGATGCCCGACTTCGCCCGGGCCTCGCTCGTGGCCAGCAGCTCTTCCTTCGTCATGCCGACGTTGAAGTCGCCGTCGGTGGCGAGGATCACCCGGTTCGTCCGCCGCCCTTGAGGAAGTTCTTCTCGGCCATGCTCGTAGGCGGCCTGGATCCCCGCGCCCCGTTCGTGCCGCCGCCGGCCTGCAGGGCGTCGATCGCGGCGAGGATCTCGGCCTTCCTGTGGCACGGCGTCGAGGGGAAGGCCTCCTTGACGTCGTTCGAGTAGGTGACGATCGCCACGCGGTCGTTCTCGTTCAGTTGCTCGACGAGCAGCTTCATGCCGGCCTTCAGCAGCGGCAGCTTGTTCAGGTCGGACATCGAGCCCGAGACGTCGATCAGGAACACCAGGTTCGACGGCGGCCGCTTGTCGACGTCGATCGTCTTGCCCTTCAGCCCAACCCTCGCCAGGCGGTGATCGGCGTCCCACGGGCAGGCAGCGACCTCGCAGTTGACCGAGAACGGCTCGTCGCCCTTCGGGGCCGGGTCGTCGTAGCGGAAGTAGTTGAGCAGCTCCTCGATGCGGACGGCGTCGGGCGGCGGGAGCTGGCCCTGGCCCAGGAAGCGGCGGACGTTGGCGTACGAGCCGGTGTCGACGTCGATGGCGAAGGTCGAGAGCTCGTTGCCGGGCAGGACGCTCAGGAACGGGTGGTCGTAGAACCGGGCGTAGGACTCGCGGTCGACCTTCGTCTGCTCGCGGGCCACCCGGCGGCGGAGGGTCTCGGCCTCCTCGGCGAGCCGGCGGACCTCGTCCCGCTTGGTGTCGAGCTCGCGGCGGATCTCCTCCTCGACCCGCGCCCTGGCCGCCTCGTCGGCGCGGGCGAGCTGGACCGGGGCCTTGGCGAGGTCCTGGAGCCCGTCGGCGAGCTTGGCGGGGGCCTGTGCGGGCTCGGCGGGCGCGGAGAGGTCCTTCTGGCCCGCGAAATCGACCTTCTCCTTGGCCATGAGCTTCTTGTCGGCCTGCGCGGCCTGCGCGGGCTTGCCGGCGGCCTGGGCCGGGACGTCGGCGGGCATCCTGGGCGTTTCCAGGGCGTCGAAGGCATCGACATGCGGGGCACTCGCGACCTGCGCCGGCGCGGGCATCGGGGGCAAGCCCGGCCCCGGCACGGGGACCCCGCCGGCCGGCGGCTGCATCATCGGGCCGGACGCCGCCGGGGCGAACGCCACCGCCTGGCCCGGTTGCAGGGCCGGCAGCGCGGCGGCCGGCTTGACCTGCTGCGCGAGGTCGAGGCCCGCCGCGAGGTTCGCGGCCGGCAAGGGCGGACCCGGCGGAGGGAAGGCCGGGCCGTTCTGGGCGAGGCCGAAGTTCGTCGCATTCCCCTTGGGGACGAGCGTCGCGACGTGGACGCCGGTCTGATACTGACCGTCCAGACGCCCGCCGATCGGGACCTGATTCTGGACCGACTGCGCCATGTTGTTCGCCGCGCCCTGCGGCCCCGGCTGCCCGGGGGTCGCCGCGTTCGCCGCCGGGGCCTGCGCCGCCTCATAGAAATAGTGGCCCGGCTGGGTCCCGCGCATCATGGCCGCGTTCTGGCCCGCCTGCCCCGCCTGTGGATTGCTGCCGGCCTGCGCCCCCTGTCCCTGGGACGCCATGCCGTACGGCAGGGCGGCGCCCGGCGGGGTCGCGCCATTCGCGTTCGGCTGATAGTTCGCGATCCCGGCGCCCTCGGTGCCGACGACCACGGGCTGGCGGTTCGCCGGAGGGGCAAAGCCCTCGGCCACGGTCCGGCCCGCCTTCGCCCGGTCCACCGTCTGTTCGGCCCGGCCCATCGACCGGTTCGAGTCGACCGGTGCCACCCCCCGGGCCGCCATCTCGGACTTCGCGGCCTTCTCGCCCTGTCCGCCCGACGGGCCCGCTGCGAGCCCGGTCGCCACGCGGCCAAAGCCATAGGTCCCCGCCCGGCGCTCGGGGCCGGAGCCGGGCATCCCGCCCATGCCGCCGCCGCCCCCGCCCATGCCGCCGCCCATCCCGCCCATGCCGCCGCCCATCGGGCTCTTGGCTTCCACGGCACGGCCGGCCACGGGGGCCGGCACGGCGACGCCGAGCGCGAGATCCGTGCGTCGGGCCGGGGCCGGGGCCGCGAGGGCACGCGGCCGCGCGGCCGATGTTTCGGCCCGGGCGAGCGACCCGAGGTCGCGGGTCGCGCCCGCCTTGTACTGGTCGCGGGCCTCCTCGACCTTACGAGTCACGAGCGCCTCGGTGGCCGGCGCCTCGGCCAGCATCTCCGCCTCGACCGGCGCGGGCGCGGCGGCCGGGGCGGCCGCCGCCGCGACCTCGGCCGGGACCGCGTCGAGCACCGGCACGCGGTCCGCATCCTCACCGTCGCGGGGCGGGCCTCGCCCGACTTCGCGGCCGGCGCGGCGGTCTCGGCCCTGGCGAGCTGCACCGGGGCCTCGCGCCGCGCCAGATATCGCGGCAGCGTCACCGCCGCGGCCACCCCGAGGATCCCCGCCGCCGCCGCCACCGGCATCCAGGCGCGGAACCGGGCCTTGGCCGGCGGGGCGGCCATCGCCAGCGTCGCCGGCGCGGCCAGGTGCCGCTCGATCGCCTCGCGGCGGGCCGGGTCGAGGCCGTCGGAGGCGCGTCGCCTCGTGCCGGAGCTCGTCGGCCAGGAGCCGGGCCGTCTCCTCGACGCCGAGGACGAAGCCGCGGGCGTCGGGGTCGTCGCGGAGGATCGCCTCGACGGCATCGCGGTCGGCGAGGTCGAGCTCGCCGAGGGCGTAGGCGGTCAGGCGCGGGTCGTCGGGGTCGAAGGGCATGGACGCGGCCTCCAGCGAAGAGGGCTCTTGTATCAGGCTTGCGCCGGGGCCGTCGGGCCCTCGGCGAGTTGGCGACGGAGCGTCTTGAGGCCGACGTGGATCAGGTAGCCGACGTTGCTGACACTGTGCCCGCTGATCCGGCTGATCTCCTGGTAGGAGAAGTCGTTCTGGAACTTCAGCCGGATCACGTCCCGCTGGCTGGGCGGCAGGCTGTCGAGGAGCCGCAGGGCCTTGCGGGCCGAGTCGCGGCTGGCGGCCGAGTCGGCCGGGTCGCGGTCGGGGCCGGGGCGGACCCGGGCGTGGTCGTCGCTGAGCTGGGTCATCCGCCTCTCCTTCCTCAGGACGTCGAGCGCGCGGTTCCGGCAGACGGTGAACAGCCACTCGGCGAGCCGGGGCTCGATCGCCCCCCGCTCCTGCGCGCAGAGGCGCAGGAACGTATCCTGCACGACGTCGCGCGCCGCGTCGTCGTCGCCGAGCATCCGCCCCGCGTACAGCGTCAGCGGCCGCTGGTACCGTTCCACCGCCGCCTGGATCCAGGCGGCGTCGGGGGCGTTCGGGCTTGCCCATCGTGAGGCTCGCGGGGGATTGGGGCCCATCCACCTTAGGACAACGGAGCTTGACGCGGTTTCTTAGCGGGAAGTTCCCGGATTCCGCCGGCCGCCTCGAAATCGTAGAATCGAGGATGGGCGAAGGGGCATCGACGACCGCGGGGCCGCCGCCATGGAGAAAGTCGCGTTCGTGGCCCGATCCTCCGAGGAGGCGGACCGCGCCGACCGGGAGTATTATCGCGGACTGACGCCGCTCGAACGGCTCGCGATCCTCCTGGAGCTGAACCGGCGCTGGCCGAAGGATGAGCATGCTGAACATCCCGAAGGACTTGCGCGAGTTTATCGAATCATTAAATTCTAGAGCTGTTTTCCGTTGGTGCACAGATCCTCCGGGTGGGGCGGGCCTCCGTGCCCGCGACGGGGCCGATCCCCGGCGGGCACGAGCCCGGATCGTGTGCGCTCAAGGCCCCCGACCCCGTTTCGTCCGGCCAGGGAACTGACCACCGGCCGCGGCACCGATACAATCGCTGCCCGCGGCGGGTGGCGGTCTGCGTGGGACGGCTCCCGTTGCGCCACGATCTCGGAGGCGATCATGAAGGCGATTCTCTCGATGGCGCTGGTCCTCGGGGCGGGCGACCTGGCGGGCGCGGCCGACGACAAGGCGGTCGATGCGATCGGGACATGGAAGTGCGAGTATGAGATCGGCGGACAGCAGCGGACATCGACCCTCAAGATCAAGAAGGACGGGGACAACCTCGCCGGGACGATGACCTGGCCCGACCAGGACGAGGCGAAGCTCAAGGACCTGAAGCTGAAGGACGGCACGCTGACCTTCACCGCCGTGCGGAAGTTGCCGGGGATGGATGACGGCATCACCGTCGACTACAAGCTGACGGTCGAGGGCGACAAGCTCAAGGGGAAGGGCGCGTCGGACTTCGGGGGCGAGAGGCGGGAATGGGATATCGAGGGCAAGCGGGACAAGAGCGATAAGTAGGAGTCGCGCCGGGTGCCGCCGGTGGCTCCTGCCACCGGTCCCATCCGCCTGCCTGAGCCGCCGGGTCCTCGATCTTATCCCTCCCCCCTTGCGGGGGAGGGTAGGGTGGGGGGCGAGTCGGGCACCAGGCAAAGGCGAGCGGTCAATCTACGGCGCCCCCCCACCCAGGGTCGATCATTTCTTCAAGCGACGTCGGGGGTGGGCGCCACGGGTTCGTCCCCGAACCCGTGCGCCGAGGCCGTCGTGCGCGGGTTCGGGAAGAACCTGTGGCACCCGGCGGCTCTGGCCAGCGGTCCCACCCGCCTTCCTGCCCGAGCCGCCGGCTCTTTTCTTCACCCTCCCCCCTTGTGGGGGAGGGCAGGGTGGGGGGTCGGAGGCCGTGGCCAGCCCGAAGAACCCCCCACCCTAACCCTCCCCCACAAGGGGGGAGGGGAAGATCGGCCGGCCTCGCCCTTCCGGAGAACGATTTCGCCCCAAATTGCGATGGTAGGGGTACGACTTCGCGCGCGACGTCGCGCCCCGCCCCAACCAACGAAGGGACATCTCCGATGCAGCGTACCGAGAAGCAGCGACAGGCCAGCCGCGAGAACGGCAAGAAGTCCAGGGGCCCCACCTCCCCCGAGGGCAAGGACGTCTCCAAGTTCAACGGCGTGACCCACGGCCTCTGCGCCGTGCACCTCATCCTCCCCGGCGAGGACCCCGCGGCTCTAGACGCCGAATTCCAGGCCTGGGACAACGACTGGAATCCGCCAGAGCCACACCCGCGCCGTCCTCGTCCGGCGGGCCGCGATCGCCTCGTGGCGGCTGAACCGGGCCGTCAAGGCCGAGACCGCCTGGCTCGGACGCCGCGCCGAACTGGCCGGCGACGCCTTCGACTTCGAACGCTTCAACCGCGCCGACCGCGCCGTCTCCTGCGCCGCCACCGACCCGGCCGGCGCCCTGTCCCTGCTGGAGATGGACGCCACCGGCATCGACCGCATCATCGCCTCCTGCGGCGAGCTCGAGCGCGCCCTCGAGGCCGGGCCCTCGGGCTGGGACCAGCCGCACTACCACCAGCGGCTGATGCTCGTTACGAGGCACCGCCTCGACGAGTACCCGCACAACGCGGGTCCGATCCCCAGGGCCTCGGCGCGGCTGCTGGCGGCGAATAACGCCGAGTTCGCCGAGCGGCCGTGCTTCGACTACGGCCACTGCGTGGTCATCTTCCCTCTCCCCGAGGAGGAGCGCGCGGCGGCCGTCGAGCTGCTGAAGCGTGCGGTGGCCGAGAAGGTCGCCCGGCTCCGGGAGCTCCGCGCCGACGATGCCCGACCCGGCCGAGTTGTGCGCTGCGCCGTGGCGGCGGCATATTGCGATGGGTCGGAGGAGGGGAAGCTACGGCATCGCTACGAGATGGCCATCGATCGGTCGCTGAGGGCGACGATCCAGCAGCTGATCGCGCTGGAGAAGTCGGGGGCGGACCTGGCGGAGCCCGAGTCATATCCCAATGACTCCAAAGTAGATACGTCCGAAACTCCAGCCAAGGCCGAGTCCCCGGCGGCCGCCGCGCCGGGTTCGGTCCTGCGCACCGGAGCCCAGGTCGATCCCGACCCGGCCCGAAACGCCAATCAGGGGCCCAAAGCCCCCGAATCACGACCCGCCTGCGCCGCCGGCGCCGTTCGCGGCGATGAGATAACGATCCGCAAATATCAAACGGGTCGCCCGAGACCTGGGCTGCGCCCCGGCGTGCGCGGGCCGGATCAGCCGACGACCCAGAGCGGGCAGTCGCGGCGGACGGCCTCGTTCGCGGCCAGGGCGAGCCGGGCGAAGGCGAGGATCTCGGGGCGTCGGCGACCCAGCCGTCGTCGGGGTCGCGGCTGACCTGGAGGAGGTCGAGCAGCGCCGGCGTCGTCGAGCGGCAGCGTCCCAGCGCTCGGCCAGCTCGGCCAGCTCGCGGCGGAGGCCGGGCAGGCTGGCGCAGCGGAGCGGGCCGCCGGCCGAGAGCGGCAGGGCAGACGGCCCGGACGTGGGCGGGCAGGTAGACGCCCCGGCCCTCGTCGCCCAGGGCCAGCAGGTTCGGCACGAAGTCGGCCCCGAGCTCGGCCGCGGCCCGGTCCTGGAGGTCGGTCCAGCCGGAGCCGACCAGCTCGCCGAAGTGGCGGGGGGCCACGCCCTCCCAGTCCCCCTCGGCGCCGAAGGCGTTGTCGAGCACCCCGGCGACCTCGACGGCGAACCGCTCCTCGAACGTCCCCCGCGTCCCGCCGACGGTGAACGACAGGCCCATGAGTCACCCCTTTCCCGCGACGGCGCGGCCGGCCGCTGGGGCGGCCGGCCTCGGCTGTCCGGATCGCGAGCGGGTCGCGAATCGGAGGGGAAGTGATCGACGAGGCCGGCGGCGCCTGGGTCTGGATTCGCACGGCGAAGGGGCGTATCCTGTGAAGTCCCGCCGAGAGCCCGCCGGCCCGAGTCTCGCCCCGGGACGACGCCCCTGTCAAGGATCAAATCGCCGGAAAAGGCGCGTTTTTCATGCGACCGACGCCCGATCCCCGGCGCTGCTCGGACTGCTCGCCGCTGGCTCGGCCTCGCCGCGGCCGGCCGGCCCAGGACAGGCCGGGCCGATCGGCTTCGCGCCCGGCCTCGCGGGCCGCCCAGGCGAAGGCCGAGGCGCACGCCCTGGCCGTCCCCACCCCCGACGACGCCCGCGCCTGGCTCCGCACCCTGACCGAGGAGCCGCACGTCGCCGGCACCCCGGCCGACTACAAGACCGCCGTCGTTCGTCCGCGACAAGCTCCGCGAGTGGGGCTGGAAGGCCGACCTGGCCGAGTACGAGGTCCTGCTCAACTATCCCGGTGCCCGGCTCGGTCGAAGCTGCGAGCTCGCTCCGGCCGACCCCGCAGCCGCTGAAGGTCGACCGAGGACGCCGATCGCCGCCGACAAGGACTCGGCCAGCCCCGACGCCTTCCCCGCCTTCCACGGCTACGGCGTCTCGGGCGACGTGACCGGGCAGGTCGTCTACGCCAACTACGGCCGGCCCGAGGACTTCGCCGCCCTCGAGAAGCTGGGGATCGACGTCAAGGGCAAGATCGTCCTGGTCCGCTACGGCGAGCTCTTCCGCGGCCTGAAGGTCCGCAACGCCCAGAAGCGCGGGGCGAAGGGCATCCTGATCTACTCCGACCCGGCCGACGACGGCTACGCCAAGGGCGACGTCTATCCCGAACGGCCCGTTCCGCCCCGGCTCGGCGATCCAGCGCGGGAGCGTCCAGTTCCTCTCGCTCGGGCCGGGCGACCCCTCGACGCCGAACGGGCCCTCGGTCAAGGGGGCGAAGCGGCTCCCGTTCGACGCGATGGACGGCTTCCCGCTGAACGACGAACGCCGACGATCGTCAACGACGGACGAACGAGCGGGTGCCGGTCAACGGTCGAAGGAGTGGGAGAAGGCGACCGGCCTGAACCGCGACGACTACTTCGCGACGATCCCCTCGCTGCCGATCAGCTACGACGCGGCCAGGCCGATCCTCGAGGCGCTCGGCGGCCCGAACGTGCCCCCGGGCTGGCAGGGCGGGCTGCCGCTGCCCTACCACGTCGGGCCCGGGCCGGCCGAGGTCCACTTCGCGGTCGACGATGGATTACCAGGTCCGCACGATCTGGAACGTGATCGCCACGATCCCCGGCACGGTCGAGCCCGACCGCTGGGTGATGATCGGCAACCACCGCGACGCCTGGGTCTACGGCGCCGTCGACCCGGGCAGCGGCACGGCCGCGACGCTGGAGATGTGCCGCGCCCTGGGCGCGGCCGTCAAGGACGGCTGGAAGCCGCGGCGGACGCTCGTCTACGCGAGCTGGGACGCCGAGGAATACGGCCTGGTCGGCTCGACCGAGTGGGCCGAGGAGCACGCCGACGAGCTCGACGAGAAGGCCGTGCTGCTGCTGAACGTCGACTCGGCCGTCTCCGGGCCCGAGCTCGACCTCGACGGCGTCCCCTCGCTCCGCGACTTCGTGCTCGAGGCCGCCGGCGGCGATCACCGACGTCCGCATCGGGCCGGACCCTCCGCGACGTCTGGATCGCGAAGCAGCGCGCACGGCCTGGGCCGGCGGCGGCGCCGCTCGACCTCGACGACCCGCTCTGGGAACGGCGGCACCGACTCCGGCCGCGTCGCTCGCGGCGCCGGCCGCGGAGTTCTCGCCGCAGATGAACCCGCTCGGCTCGGGCTCGGACTACACGGCGTTCGTCGACCACCTGGGCGTGCCCGGCCGTCGACGTCGGCTTCAGCGGCCGCTACGGCGTCTATCACTCGATCTACGACAACTTCAACTGGATGGAGAAGTTCGGCGACCCCGAGTTCCTCACCCACGCGACGGCCGCGCGGCTCTACACGCTGATCGCGATGCGGGCCGCGGCGGCCGAGGTCGTCCCGCTCAGGTTCACCCCCTACGGCGAGGCGCTCCGCGAGCACGTCGACGACCTGCGGCGGATGGTCGCGCGGAAGGCCCGGCGCCGTCGATCCGGGCCGCGCAAGCCGCCGATCGAGTTCGACGGGCCTGCCGAGGCTGGTCGAGGCCGTGCAAGGACTTCCAGGCCGCAGGCCGTCGCCGCTCGACCGCGCGACCGCCGACGCTGGCCGCGACGCGACGGCGTCGCGCCCGCAGCAGCTGGCCCAGGTCAACGACGCGCTGACGCGGGTCGAGCGGTCGTTCCTGCTCCCCGACGGCCTCCCCGGCCGCCCCTGGTTCAAGCACGCGATCTACGCCCCCGGCCTGACGACCGGCTACGCCTCCTGGCCGCTGCCGGGCGTCCGCCAGGCGGTCCTCGACAACGACGCCGACGCTGCTCGCCGCCCAGGTCGCGGCCCTGGTCGCGCGGCTCGACGCCGCGTCCGCCGCCCTGAACGCGGTCGCGACGCTCGCGGCCGACGAGCCGAAGCCGCCCCGCAGCCGCCGAGCCAGCCCCGGCGCCGGCCAAGCCGGTCGTGGGCGGCCGAGCCCAGGCCCGATCGGCCCGGCCGGAGCGGGCCCGAGCGATGACCGAGCGAGCCGAAGCCGGGCGACCGACGAACTGCCGCGCGTGCTCGGCCCGGCCGCGGCGCTATGTCGTGCGTCGTCGGCTCGGTGATCGGCTCGGGGATCTTCATCGTCCCGGCGAAGGTCGCGCAGCGACGTCCCGTACCTCGGCGGGATCGTCCTGGTCTGGGTCGTCGGCGGCCTGTTCAGCATGGCCGGCGCGCTGACGCTGGCCGAGCTCGGCGCGATGCTCCCGCAGGCCGGCGGGCCGTACGTCTACCTCGCGAGGCGTTCGGCCGACTGCCGGCGTTCCTGTTCGGCTGGGCCGAGTTCCTGGTGATCCGCGCCGGCTCGATGGCGACCCTCGCCGCGGCGTTCGCGCTCTACTTCGCCCAGCTCGTCCCCGCGCCGGGCGGGATGAATCCGCAGGTCTGGCAGACGGCCGCGGCCGTCGTGGCGATGACGACCGTCGCCGCGATCAACGTCCTCGGCACCCGCGTCGGCGGCGGCGTCCAGGTCGCCGGGACGGTGCTCAAGGTCGGCGGCGCTCGGGCTCCTGATCGTCCTGCCGTTCGTGCTCGGCAAGGCCGACCCGGCTCGACTCGACGCCGGTCTGGCCCTCGTCGTCGATCCACGGGACTCTTCTCGGGATGATGGCCGCGATGGTCGGCGTCCTCTGGGCCTACGACGGCTGGGTCAACGCCGGCCCCACTGGCCGAGGAGGTCGCGCGACCCCGGCCGGAACATCCCGCGGGCCCTGATCTGGGGCATGGCAGTCCTGATCGGCATCTACCTGGCGATGACGCTCGCGTACCACCTCGTCCTCCCGCTGCCCGACGCGATCGCCATGGCCGGCGCCGACCGGCAAGCCGATCGCCGGCGAGTTCTTCGCCCAGCTCGTCGGGCCGTGGGGGCGGCCGGCGATCTCGCTGCTGGTGATGTGCTCGACCTTCATCGCGCTCAACGGCAACGCCCTGTCCGGCCCGCGCGCCTACTTCGCGATGGCCCGCGACGGCCTCTTCCCGCGCGGCCTCTGCCCGATCCACCCGCGGTTCCAGACGCCGGCCAACGCGATCCTCGCGCAGACGGTCTGGGCGATCATCCTGACCGTCGCCGGCACCCTGCTTCCTGCTCGTCGCGCCGCCGACGAGTCCGGCCTGCCCGGCGCTGGGCGCTCACCGCCTGGGCGAAGCTGAACGAGACGCCGCTGTACGACGTCCTCTACACCTACGTGATCTTCGGCGCGACGATCTTCTACACTGCTGGCGATCGCCAGCGTCTTCGTCCTCCGGCGGACGCGGCCCGACCTGCCGCGGCCCTACCGGACCTGGGGCTACCCGGTCACGCCGGCGCTCTACATCGTCGGCGCGGTCATCTTCCTCTGGAGCATGCTACGAGGAGAACCGCTTCGAGTCGCTCGCCGGCCTGGGGATCATCGCGCTCGGACTGCCCGCCTACCTCTTCTTCTCGCGACGTGGCCACATCCCGGAGGACGCCCTCGCATGACCGGACCCGAATCGATCCCGCGCCGCGACTTCGCCCGCGCCCTGGCCGCGGCCGCCGTGGTCGCGCCGGGCGTGCTGGCCGACGAGCCGAAGGCCGACGACAAGAAGGACAAGCCGAAGGAGCGCCCCGAAGCCGCCCGACGAGGTCGACGCCCGGATGGCACTCGCTGCTCGCGCGGTTCGGCAAGCACGCGCAGCTCGACGAGAAGGCCCGCGCGGCGATCCGCGGCGAAGTGGCCGGCGTCGTCCGCCGCGGCGAGGCGTTGCGGAAGGTCCCGCTCGGCAACGGCGACGGGCCGTTCCCGGTCTTTCATCCGTACCGCGGGCCGCTGGCCCCGTAGAGTCCAATGCAAACCCTCGACGAACTCATCGCCCGGGCCGCCGGCGCGCGGCTGATCAGCTACACGTTCGAGAGCAAGGAGCTGCGGATCCAGCTCTACCTCGCGACCGAGGGCAAGCTCCTGGCCGTCGCCGCTGCCGACCGACACCGTCCACGGGCGGACCGGTCGACCCCGCCGGGGAGCGAGCGACGTGCCGGATCGAGGTGTTCGACCTCGCGCGCTACGTCCCCGCGCTCGACGGCCGCTACGTCCCGCCTCCCGACCAGTCCCTGTTCCTCAGCCACGCCCGCGACCGGCTCTCGCTCGCCTACGGCCGTCGGGTCACCGACTGCCGCTACCTGCTGCTCCTCCGCGGCAAGTATCCCCTGCTCGCCTGCCTCGTCCGCGACCTCGCCGAGATCCGCTGGTCCGTCGAATAACAGATCCCGCCGGAGACCGACGCCGATGACCGACGCCGACCTGGCCTTCGCCCCGCTGCCCGTCCTCGGCGCCAGGCTCCGCGGGGGGGAGTTCTCGTGCGTCGAGCTGGCGAGGTTCTTCCTCGACCGGCTCGAGAAGTACGGCCCGAAATACAACTGCCTCGTCACCCTGACCCGCGAGCTCGCCCTCGACCAGGCCGCGAAGGCCGACGCCGAGCTGAAGGCCGGGCGCGACCGCGGGCCGCTGCACGGCATCCCGTACGGGGCGAAGGACCTGCTCGCCACGAAGGGCCATCCCGACGTCCTGGGGCGCCGCGCCGTATCAGGTCGCGGGTGATCGACCAGGACGCGACGGTCGTCACGAGGCTCCGCGAGGCCGGCGCGGTGCTCGTGGCGAAGCTGAGCATGGTCGAGATCGCGGGCGGCATGGGCTACCGCCAGGCCAACGCGAGCCTGACCGGGCCCGGGCCTGAACCCGTGGGATACGTCGCGGTGGAGCGGCGGCAGCTCGTCGGGCTCGGGCTCGGCGGTGGCGGCGGGACTGGTGCCGTTCGCGATCGGGTCGGAGACGATCGGCAGCATCAACTCGCCGAGCAGCCAGTGCGGCCTCTCGGGCCTGCGCCCGACCTACGGCCGCGTCTCGCGCGCCGGGGCCATGGCGCTCTCGTGGACGCTCGACAAGGTCGGCCCGATGGCCCATACGGCCTTCGACTGCGGCACGATCCTCGACGCCATCGCCGGCCCCGACCCCGACGACCCCTCGGCCTCCGATCGGCCCTTCCGCTGGAAGGCCGTCGTGCCGCTCGGGACGCAAGTTCAAGCTCGCCGTCCTCAAGGACGGTGTCAAGAACGCGCAGCCGGAGGTCCGCGAGCACTTCGAGCGGGCGCTCGACGTCTTCAAGGGCTTCGCGACGATCGAGGAGGCCACGCTCCCGGACTGGCCGAGCGGGCCCGGTCGCCACGACGATCCTCGGCGCCGAGAAGGCGTCGGCGTTCGAGGAGATGGTCGACTCGGGCGAGGTCTTCGGCCTGACGGCGCCCGAGGACCGGATCGGCGGCTTCGCCGTCGCAGACGATCCTCGCGACCGAGTACCTCCGCGCCCAGCGGATCCGCGCGCGGATCTGCCGCGAGTACGACGCCTGGCTCGCCCCGTTCGACGCCGTCCTCACCGCGGGCCGATCGGGCACGGCCGGGAAGATCACCGACGGACTCGGCAAGAACTTCCGCTCGGCCTCGCTCCTCCTCGAAGGCAACGTCTGCGGCACCCCCGCGCTGACGCTGCCGATCGGCCTCGATAAGGAGGGCCTGCCCACCGCGCTCCAGATCGACGGCCGGGCCTACGCCGAGGACGTGGTGCTCTCTTGGGCGTCGCCTTCCAGCAGGCGACGGGGTGGCACGAGCTGCATCCGAAGGTCGGAGGATGAGAGGAATCCTCCACAGAGGACACAGATTTACACAGATCGGAAAAACCGAATTCTAAATTTATCTGTGTAAATCTGTGTCCTCTGTGGAGGATTCCTCCCTCTTCAATCCCCCCGCTGCCCCAGGCCCGTCGGCGCCGCCAGCCGCGCGGGGGGCTTGTTGCCGAGGTGCTCGTCGTCGCGGGTGAGCTGGAGGAAGCCGATGCACATCTCGTCGGTCGTCTGCTCGCCCCAGCGTGACGTCGCTCGGGCGGGTCGTTCGGGTTGGCGAGGTTGTCGGCCGAGTTGTCGAAATGGGCCACCATGTCGGATCCGTGGTCCCCTTGGGCAGCGGCGACGGGGTCGACGAACTCGTAGGTGTCCTGCCAGTTGAAGTCCCAGCGGTCGACCTGGATCAGCGTCGTCTTCGAGCCGTCGGGCCGCTCGGCGACCAGGAGTGAAGTCCTTGCCGAGCCAGTGCATGTGCGGGATCACGGCGACGAGCGTGGGCGTCGTAGCGGCACGGTCGAAGGTGCCCGTTGACCTCGTAGTTCGGCGTCGCCCGCGGGGATGCGTCAGATTCGGGCCGGCGGAACAGTCCGGGCCGGGGCGGGAAGACCGCGGCGCCGCGGACCAGCTTGTCGACGGGCTCCTTGGCGAAGTAGAGGGCGATCGCCGTCGCGTCGGTCTCGGGCTTGCCCGATCTTGTGGTAGTGGATCTGCAGGAGCACGTCGGCCCCGGCGGGAAGGTAGCGGCCGACGCCCGTCGGGCAGGTACCGCGGGGCCTTGCCGGGTGCCCAGCCCGAGAGGCCGCCCGACGGGATGAACGGCAGCCCGGCGGGCCCGCTGCCGAAGCCGGCGAAGGTCTTGTAGCCCGGCCCGGGGTCGGCCTCGTCCATCTGTCCGGGCGCGGCCGGTCATGTCGATCGCCGCGAGGATGTGGTGGACGACCGCCGGGTTGCCGGGCCGGAAGTCGACGGCGCGCGATCCACTTCCCCTCCGTCAGGCCCGAGGGGATGACGAAGACGCGGAACTCGTCCGGGCCGTCGCCGCCGAAGCTTGTAGCGGCTCGCGACGGCCTGAGGACGAGGTCGGGCGTGCCGAGCGGCCAGTCGGACTCGAAGTGCCGCGGGCGGCGGGGCGTCCTTCGGATCACCCTCCGGGGCGCCCGCCTTGGCCCACGCGGCGAGGGTCGGCGATCTCGCCGTCGGAGAGGACGCGGGCGTCGCGGAACGGGCCGCCCTCGGTCGTCGAGGCGTGCCACGGCGGCATCTGCCGGTCGCGCGTGACGTTCGCGAGGAACGGGGCCATCTTCCTGGCCTGTGCGTAGTCCATGAGCGACAACGGCGCGACCTGCCCGGGCCGGTGGCATTCCTGGCAGTGCCTCTGGAGGATCGGCTCGACGTCGCGGTGGTAGGTCGGGGCGTCGCCGCTCGGCGCCGCCTGGACCTGGCCAGCGATCACGGACCAGCCGAGGCCGAGACCGCGCATCGCAGTCGCTCGCCGCTGGATTCTCTGGACGCTCGTTCGCTGCGCCGGATTCCGGATCGCGCATCCTCTCACAGGCTTACGCCTGCCGGAGCATCGCGGGTTTCACCGGCGGCCGTGAATCGGCGCGACCGCCTCCTCGACGGTCGGCCGCTCGATGCCCGGGAGCAACGCGGCGAGGCGCGACGTGTCGAGCGAGACGTCGGCCGGTCGGGGCTCGGGCAGAGCGACGTCGGCCCTGCCGGTTGGCGCGGACGAGCGACGGGTCGAGGCCCGAGCGCGGCCGCCGCGCGACGGATCAGGTCGAACCGACTCATCCGCTCGCGGCCGGCGACGTGGACGATCCCGGTGCGTCGGATCCGGCCAGCGCGATCAGGATCGCGCGCGGCGGTGCCGAGGTCGAGCGGCGTCCGGTACTCGTCCTCGAAGAGCGACTGCGGCTCGCCGCGGCCCAGGGCCGCCACGGTCCGGTCGAAGTACGCCTCGCGCCCGTTGCGGCTCGGCCCGTAGAGCAGGCTGACGCGGGCCACAAGCCCGCGCGGCGTCGCCAGCGACGAACGGCTCGGCCGCGCGCTTCGTCCGGCCGTAGGCGAGCACCGGCTCGGCCGGGTCGTCCTCGCGGTTCCAGGGCCTCGAGCCGTCGAAGACGAGGTCGGTCGAGGTGAAGACGAGGCGACGGCCGCGACGGCCGCACCAGCCGGCGAGCCGGCGCGTCGCCTCGACGTTGATTCGATGCCCCCGCTCGGGGTCGAGCCGGACAGCCTCGGCCGCGCTCAGCGCCGCCAAATGGAGGACCACGTCCGGCCCGACGGCATCGAGCCTCGACTCCCGACCCGTCGGCCTCGAGGTCGACCCGTCGCAGCTCCACCCCCGCGATCGACGCCCGGCACCCTCGCCCACGCGACGACGTCCTGCCCGCCTCGCCGCCAGCGCCTCGACGACATAAGTCCCAAGCTCCACCAGCCGCTCCGGTCACGAGAATTCGCATTTCCCCTCAATCCCTCAAATTGTGCAATCTGCCCATTTTTCTGAAATTCACAAAGATGGAGTCGACCAGGGCCGATGTTAATGAGCAAGGCGAGGTCCCGGAATAGTCAGGTCGCCTCCATCGACGAGGCGGAGGGTCGGAGATGAACATTCGAGAGGTACCGATCGACGATCTGATCCTCGAGCCGAATCTCTATCTGCGGGATCGGCTCGACGACTACACGGTCGAGCGTTACGCCGACTCGTGGAACCGGCTGCCGCCGGTGACGGTGTACGAGGTCGACGGGCGCTGGCTGCTGGCCGACGGCTTCCACCGCCACGCCGCGGCGGTGATGCTCGGGCAAGCGGACGATCAAGGCCGAGATCATCAAGGGGACGATGGCCGAGGCGCTCGACTTCGTCGCGAGCGTCAACCTGTTCCACGGCCTGCCGCTGACGCGGGCCGAGCGTCGGCGGGCGGTCGAGGTGAAGCTCCGGCTCCACGCCGACTGGTCGGACCGGCGGCTCTCGGAGGAGCTGGGGATCGGCCGCGAGCTGATCGGCAAGATCCGCAAGTCGCTCGAGGAGGCGAAGCCAGATCCCCGCCGCCGTCAGCCGGGTCGGGTCGGACGGCAAGACGTACACGTCGGCCGGGCTGCCCCGCGACCCGAACGAGCGGCTGCCCAAGGGCAAGGCCGACGGCGCCAGGACGACCCCCGCGACCGCGGCGGCCGCGAGGCCGACACGGCCCCGTGGGACGACGCACGCGACCCGTGCCGGCCGCGCCACGGCGCCGGCGGCAAGGCCGGCATCCCCCCGTGGGAGCCGCAAGTCGGCCGCCCTCGCCCCGCCCGTCGCCGCGGCGGCGCCGACGATCGACGAGATGCTCGGGCTGATGACCAAGCAGATCCTCGAGGTCATCACCTGGATCGCAGGCCGACGGGTTCGTCGACGTCGTACAAGACGGCCAGCGCCAACGCCCGCGGCCTGTTCCAGACGGCCGTCATCAAGCTCGCCGCCCGGGCCGATCAGCTCCGCAAGCTCTGATAAGCCGCGGCGCTGTCGAACGACGCGAACTCCGACCGAAGCCCTTCCCACCCCGTGGGAGGGGCTTCTCTCTTTAATCATTGAGACCCGGCCAATCGTGGCCGATCCGCGACGGGAGTGGACGTGGCTCGCGGTCACTCGTGGTCGCCGCATGCATGTATCGAATTTGTCAACACGTCTCGCGCAAAACGTTGACTCTCATCCCCATCATTGACGGGGCGTCCCGGGTTTATTAAGACTGTCTCGGTCCGCGTGGCCGGGGATCGCGACGCAGGCGCGGACCACTCCGACGGGGCACGACCGCCCCGGCGGACAATCCCCGAACGATCCGGCCGCGCCGGCCTATAGTCTTGGTGGGACGCCGCGGGCCCTGTCGGGTCCGCCGCTCGCAGGGAGTCTGGCGGGGGGTAGCCCCCTGCCCCGCGGTTCGCAGGATGCCGCCCACGCTGACCGGCCCCGCGCGGTCTCCTTCCGGGCGAGAGTCATGATGCATCAGTGTGAGCTCTCGTTACGAGCGTGGGACCCATCCGGGACGGGCGTGAGCCGGGAGCTCGTGCTCGACCGGCTCAAGGTCGATTCCGCACGCTACCGGGCCGTGGGCAACGGCGGGTGGTGGAAGACGATCCGGATCGTCGTCCTCGACCTCACGGCCGACGCATTCTGGGACCGGGAAGAGCCCTCGGTCGCCCTGGGCGACGCCTTCCGCGCGGGGCAGATCGAGTTCGCCGACTTCCTCTCGGGCGTGCCGAAGGAGAGCGTCGACTCGCTCCGGAATCACGGCGTCGAGCTGAATGTGTACCTCGACGCGTGGATCGACCAGGACCTGTTCGACCTCCAGTGGGAGGCGAAGCTCCTCGGCGAGCTCGGGCGCCTGGGGCTGAACCTGGAGATCGTGACGAACGACTGACACCGGGCACGCAAACTGCTGGCACTCCGTGCGACCTATCGGGGCTGGCCGGTGTGCGGGCGTCGCGACGCGGGCGAGTGTTTTTAGCCGAGGCCTCGCCCGCGATGAGGCTCCCCGCTCCGGCCCGCTGGCCTTGCGAGGCCCACCTCGTCGTCGAAGTCGTCCGCGACGCCTCGATGCGTCCGGATGCGCGGGAGGGCGAGGCTCGCGCCGAGCCGAGGAAGCGGCACGGCGCGGGCCCGCCCTCCCACCTTCTCCATCGGCCCGGCGCACGAAATCGGGAATGCGGAAGGCACCCGCGTGGGAATTCGCGAGGCTCTCTTCAGAGCAGCTCGCAGAGCACGCTGTCGGCCAGGAACAGGCCCTCGCGCGTGAAGCGGACACGCCGGCCGTCGTCCTCGAGCAGCCCCCGGCCGACGGCCCGCTCGATCTCTGCGCCGATCAGGTCATCGAGCCCGAAGCCCGTCCGCGCGGCGAAATCGGCTCGATCAACGCCGACCTGAGTCCGGCGGAGCATGAGCACCGCCGTCTCGCGAGCCCGAGCCTCGGCATCGAGCGACTCGGACGGTCCGTTTACCTGTTCATCGGCTTCCACACGACGCAAGTAAGCGGATAGCTCGCGCGTATTCGTCGAGCGGACGCCGCGGACATATCGCGCCGCACCCAGGCCGACCCCGAAGTAGGCGTCGTTCGCCCAGTAGACGAGATTGTGCCGGGACTCGTGTCCCGGGCGGGCGAAGTTGGAGATCTCGTACATCGCCAGGCCCGCCCGGTCGAGCCGGTCGATCGTGTGGGCGTACATCGCCCGCTCGGTCTCCTCGTCGACGCGCGTGAACGGAGCCGGCCTTCCACTGCTTCCAGAGCGCGGTGCCCTTCTCGTAGACCAGGCCGTAGCACGAGAGGTGTTCGGGGCCGAGCGCGAGAGCCGTCTCGAGGTCCGACTCCCAGTCGGCCGGCGTCGAGCCGGGGACGCCGAAGATCAGGTCGAGCGACCAGCGGTCGAACCGGGGCCGGACCAGTTCGAGGGCCCGCGCCGACCTCGTCCGGTGCGTGGTTCCGCTCCAGCGTCGCCAGCGACTCGGGCCGGAACGACTGGGCGCCCAGGCTTACGCGGTTGACGCCGCCCTCGGCGAGAGCGTCGGCCTTCGCCGCGTCGAGCGTGCCCGGGTTCGCCTCGACCGTCCACTCGCCGCCCGGCGCGAGCGGAAAGCGGCGGCGGATCATCGCGAGCAGCCGCGTCGAGCTGGGCTGAGTCGAGGCGGGTGGGCGTCCCTCCGCCGACGAAGACGGTGTCGACCTCCTGCGGTTCCTCGCCGGTCGCACGGTCGATTTCACGTTCGAGGGCATCGAGATAGCGATCGGCCAGGTGGTCGGCGCCGGCGAGCGAGGCGAAGTCGCAGTAGCCGCACTTGTGGGCGCAGAACGGGACGTGGACGTACGCGGCGCGGGGCCAGATCCAGGGGGGCTCGTCGAGCGCCGGCCGGTCCCGGAGGGCGTTCAGGGGACGGCCTCCAGGAAGCGGACCTCGGGGACGCGCTCCTTGACGGCGGCCTCGATGCCCATCGTCATCGTGATGGTCGACGACGGGCAGCCCGACGCAGGCGCCCTTCATGCGGACCTGGACGATCCGGTCGGCGTCGACCCCCACGACCTCGACGTCGCCCCCGTCGGCGCGGAGGCCGGGGCGGACGAACTCGTCGAGGACGGCCTCGATCCGGCGTTTCAGGTCGTCCTGGGTCGGTGTCATCGCGGCGGTGCCCTGTTCAGTGAGGGGGTGGCAGGAAACAGATCGGGACGTGCGGCTCCCCGCGAGAGGAGTGCCGACGTCCCGGAGAGATCGTGGTCGACCGCGCTCGGCGAGTCCGGTCGCTCAATAATCGCGGCCGCGGCCGTAGCCACCTCCGCCGCCCCCGTAACCGCCACCACCGCCGCCGCCGTAGCCACCGCCGCCACCGTAGCCACCACCGCCGCCCCGGTAGCCGCCGCCACCGCCGCCGCCGGGGGTCCGGGGCTTGGCCTCGTTGACGGTGAGCCTGCGGCCCCCCTGGTCGTTGCCGTCGAGCGCCTCGATCGCCGCGTCGGCGTCGGCGTCATTGTCCATCTCGACGAACCCGAAGCCGCGGCTCCGGCCCGTCTCGCGGTCGCTCAGCACCTGGGCCGAGCGGACCTGACCGTACTGCTCGAACATTTCCTGGAGATCCTCGGACGTCACCGAGTAGGCCAGGTTCCCGACATAGAGACGCTTCGCCATCGTTACCAGCCTGCCCGGGCAGGCTCTCCAATCGTCGACCGACCCGTCGTCGAGGGGCACGGACCCGCGCCAATCCGACCACCGCCGCGCCGTCCGGATCAAAGACCATCGCGTATCATAAGGCCCGTCCCCCGACTGTTCAACACGAATTCGGACGGCAATGCGACCCGCCGCTGTGCTTGACCGAAACCGCGGCCCGGCCTTAGAATCGATGCCATCCTTCGATCCCGTCCCCGGCGACGCACGCCGCCCCGGACCATCATCCCCGCACGGTCCATCCGGAGTCATCCCGCCATGATGCGCTGGGTCATCTTCTCGGTCGCGGTCGTCGCGATCGCGGCCTTCGCGACCGTCGGCTCCACCTACTTCGTCCCCGACACGCCCGAGTCTCACGTCCCGGCCCCCGAGCACCAGCACGCCGAGAAGCCAACCGGCCCCCCCGGGGCCGTCGAGGTGGTCGGCGGCGATACCAGCTTCAACTTCGGCGTCATGGCGCAGACGACCGAGGGACGCCACGAGTGGACGATCGTCAACAAGGGCAGCGGCGCGGTGAAGCTCTCCAACGGCGGCGAGACCTGCTCGTGCACCAACGGCAGCATCCCCAAGGGCCAGCCGGTCACGCTCGAGCCGGGGCAATCGTTCAACATGGTGGTGACCTGGAACACCAAGACGTGGGACAAGTTCCACCAGGTCGCCACGGTCGTCGTGTCGAACGACCCGGCGACGCCCAAGATCGAGTTCGTGATCGACGGGCTGGCCAAGCCGGCGGTCATCGCCGTGCCGGCGCCCGAGTCGAGGATCGAGTATCAGACCGTCGGCAACGACAAGCCCCACTCGCAGTTCGTCGGCCTCGGCTCGCTGGACCGGCCCGAGACCAAGATCACGGGCGTCAAGGCGAATCCCGACCTGTTCACGTCCGAGGTGGTGCCGCTGACCGACGAGGAGTGCAAGGGGCTGAAGATCAACAACGGGAGCAAGGTCGTCCTCACGCTGAAGACGGGCGCGCCGCTCGGCCCGTTCCACGAGGAGATGATCATCCAGACCGACCACCCCAAGAAGCCCGAGATCAAGTATGTCGTCGCCGGCAAGGTCGAGGGGCCGATCCGGTTCTCGCCCGACCGTGTCCGGCTCTTCATCCCGGCCAAGGACGGCGGCCACGAGAGCCTGACGCTCTGGGTCCAGGGCCAGAAGGAGACGAAGTTCACCGTCGAGAAGAAGCCGGAGCATCTCGACGTGCAGATCGCCCCGCTCTCCTCGGCGGGCGACGCGACGCAGTACAAGTTCACGGTGACGGTGCCGCCCGGCCAGCCGGCGGGCACGCATTACGACGACACGATCATCCTCAAGACCGACCACCCGAGGGCCACGGAGATCAAGATCCCCGTGGCGGTGACGGTGCTCCGCGCCTCGTGAGGTGCGGGCGACCCCCGGTCGGGCCAGAGAATCGGGGCGGGGCCCCGGCCCCCGGGCGCGGCAGGACGACCGCGCCCCGCGATCGATCCCCCCTGCGGAAAGGATGACGATGACCAGAATCCAGTGGCGGCCAGTCCTCGGCGTGGGCCTGGCGGCGGCCCTCATCGCCTACGCCGGCTGCGGGCGGACGTTCCAGACGCCGGACCGGTCGAAGGCCTCGAAGACGACCACCCCGGCCACCACGCCGGAGCCAGCCCCGTCGGCGGCCGAGGTGCCTTCGACCACCTCGAAGCTCTTCGCCGACTGGAAGAACCTGCGCGGGACGATCGTCATCACCGGCGAGATGAACGGCTACCTCGACCCCTGCGGCTGCACCGAGGGCCAGCTCGGCGGCCTCGGCCGGCGCTACGACCTGCTCGCCCGGATGAAGGCCCAGGGCATCCCCGCGCTCAAGATCGACCTCGGCGGCCTGACCAAGAACCCGGCCAACGCCCGCGGCGGCCTCAAGGAGGCCGAGGTCAAGTTCAACACCGCGCTCGAAGCCCTCGAGAGGATGAATTACGACGCGGTCGCGCTCGCGCCCGAGGACCTCAAGTTCGAGATCGTCAACACGCTGAGCGTCTACCTCAACCGCAAGGACAGGCTGCCGATCGTCTCGGCGAACGTCGCACCGTCCCAGGCTCTCGCCGCGGCGTTCGCGGGCGTGATCCGGCCGAGCGTGGTCCGCGAGGACGGCCCGTTCAAGGTCGGCATCACGGCCGTCGTCGACCCGAAGTGGTACAACGAGCTCAAGGACCCCGACCTGGCCCTCCTCGACGTCAAGCCACCGCATGAGGTGCTGCCCGAGGTGCTCAAGTCGCTCGAGTCCCAGTCCGACCTCCAGGTCCTGATGGTCCAGGGCCCCCCGGAGCTCGCCCAGCAGCTCGGCACCATGTTCCAGGGCTTCGACATCGTCGTCGCCACCTCGCCCGTCCCCGACCCCGACGGGCAGCTGGTGCCGATCGTCGAGGGTAAGAACGTCATGGTCCACGTCGGCCAGCAGGGCAAGTATGTGGGCGTGATCGGTCTCTTCGGCGACGCCGGCAAGGCCCCGACGATCCGCTACCAGAAGCTGTCGCTCTTCGCCGACCGCTACCGGAACGCCGAGGATATGCGCATGCTGATCGACGAGACGATGCAGCGCACCCTGAAGGAGCTCGGCGTTGTTGAGAACATCCCCCGGAAGGTCAACGCCGCGGCCCCAATCGGCGCGACCTACGCCGGCGCCGAGGCGTGCAAGGAGTGCCATCCGAATGCGTACGACAAGTGGTTGAGCACGCCACACTCGCACGCCTTCGACACGCTCGTTCACAATCCCAAAGATCCCCGCCGGGTCCGCGAATTCGACGCCGAGTGCATCACCTGCCACACGACCGGGTTCACCTACAAGTCGGGCTGGGTCTCGGCCGAGAAGACGCCCTACCTCAAGGGAAACCAGTGCGAGAACTGCCACGGGCCGGCCTCGAAGCACGTCGAGGATCCGACGAACAAGGAGTTCCTCGCCCCCATGCACCGGACGGCCGAGGCCGCGGATAAGGGCGGCCTCTGCATGGACTGCCACGACACCGACAACTCGCCGCACTTCAAATTCGACGTCTACTACCCCCGGATCGTCCACAAGGGCCTCGACAAGTTCACGGACCCCAAGGTCCGCCAGGGCAAGTCCCCCGCGCAAGCCCGCGCGGCGAAGTGACGAAGGATCGTCCCCCAATCCAAGGAAACGGAGTTCCCATGACCGGATTCGACCGGCTCGTCGCCAAGTACCGCGCCGACCACACCCACCCCGTCAATCACGTCCTCCACGTCTTCGTCGGCTGGCCGATGGTCGGGGCGGCCTTGCTGCTCGTCCTCTTTCGGCCCTGGCTGGCCCTGGCGCTGTTCCTGGGCGGCTACGCCGTGATGTTCTTCGGCCACTTCGCGTTCGAGAAGAACACGCCGACGATCCTCAAGCATCCGAGCACGCCGTTCGTCATCGCCTGGTCGGTGATCCGCGGCCTCTGCGGCGGGCTGGTCCGACTGGCGACGCCCGGGCGCGCCCGATAGGCTTGATAGGAGATTCTCCTCCCGGAGCCCCCTCGCATGGCCACCGTCACGCGAACCATCGGCGCCGCCGACCATGGCCGGCGGATGAAGCTCGCCGACTTCATCGACGCCGACTTCGAGGAGGGCCGGCTCTATGAGCTGGCGCGGGGGAGGATCGTCGTGACTGAGATTCCGGGCTACAGCCATGGAAGAATCGTGATGCGTTTGTGGCAATTGTTCTCGCTCTATAATCATGACCATCCTGGAGTCATCAACTATGAGGCTGGCGGGGGTGAGAGTCGCATCCGTCTTCCTGGTATGGTCTGTGACCGGCATCCCGACCACGCCATATACCTGATGCCCCCGCCGCCGGACGATCACCCCTGGACCGAATGGATTCCTACGCTTGTCGTCGAGATTATCACCAAAGGCAGTCGCCGCCGCGACCTCATCGAGAAGCGCGACGAATACCTCCGCGTCGGCGTCCTCGAATACTGGGTCATCGACCCCAAGCGTCGCGAAATGCGCGTCCACTCCCGGGCCGGCGACACCTGGGAGATCAAGACCGTCCGCGCCAATGCCATCCACCGGACCCACCTCCTCCCCGGCCTCGAAGTCCGACCCGCTGACCTGATCGGCCCGGCGGGCGATTTGTGAACAAAACGACAGTATCTCGCTTGACAGCCCCGCGCGGGGGCGGCTACGATGCCGCAGGCCGCTCGGGGCGGGTTCTTTGCTGGGGAGATACGATGGCCGATCCGATCCAGTACGACGATTTCGCCAGGGTGGAGCTGCGGGTCGCCAGGGTCCTCGAGGCCCGGCCGCACCCGAACGCGGACAAGCTCCTGCTCCTCCAGGTTGACCTCGGCGAAGGGTCGCCGCGGCAGGTCGTCGCGGGGATCAAGGCGCACTACGCGCCCGAGGCGCTGGTCGGCAAGAACATCGTGGTCGTTGCGAATCTCGCTCCCGCGATGCTCCGCGGCGAGACCTCGAACGGGATGCTCCTGGCGGCCACGTCGGGCGAAAAGGTCGTGCTGCTGACCGTCGACGACCCCGAATGCGTCCCCGGGGCCAAGATCAAGTAGGCGACGAGGCCGGGCCCTGGGCCGGTCAATCCCGGTCGAATGGGGGTGGAGAGGGTCCGTCCATGCGTCGCGACCTCGGCGATTTCCAGACGCCCCCCGGGCTCGTCGCGGCGGTTCTCGACCGGCTCGATCGGCTGGGCATCCCGCGCGTCCGCGTACTCGAGCCGACCTGCGGCCGCGGCCACTTCGTCACCGCCCTGCTCGCGCGACCCGACCCGCCCGCCGAGATCCGGGGCTTCGAGATCCAGGCCGAACACCTCGACGAGGCCCGCTCGATCGACGCCGGGGCTACATCGATCTCCCTTGAGCAGGCCGATTTCTTCTCGCTGGACCTCGCCGCGCATCTCCGCTGGTCGAGCGAGGGCCCCCTGCTGGTGATCGGCAATCCCCCGTGGGTGACGACCGCCGCTCTCGGCCGGCTCGGCAGCGCAAACGGCCCGGCGCGGACGCCGGTCGAGGGACTCACAGGACTCGAGAGCCGCACGGGCCGCTCCAACTTCGACCTCGCCGAGGCCGTCTGGGTGAAGCTGCTCACCGAGCTGGTCGAACCCGACGCGACGATCGCCCTGCTCTGCAAGTTCGCCACCGCGCGGAACGTGCTCCGCTGGGCCTCGCGAACGGGTCGGCCCATCGCCTCGGCCTCGATCCACCGGATCGATGCCCGCCGCTGGTTCGGCGCGACGGTCGACGCCTGCCTCTTCGTCGTCCGGCTGGGACGGGGAGCGGCGTGCTATCGTGCCAATGTGTATCCCGACCTCGTCTCCGAGATCCCCGAGACGACCATCGGCGTGATCGACGACCTGCTTGTCGCCGACGTCGACGCCTTCGAGCATCATCGGTCCCTGTTCGGGCGGTCATCGCGCGTCTGGCGGCAGGGCGTCAAGCACGATGCGGCGGCCGTCATGGAATTGACGCGCGTCGGCGAGACCTGGCGGAACGGCCTCGGCGAGGTCGTCGACGTGGAACCCGACCTTGTGTATCCCTCTGCTCAAGGGTGCCGATCTCGCGCGATCGACGCCGCCAGTCCGCGGCGTGATCGTCACCCAGCGCCGCCTGGGCGAGGACACGAAGGAGCTGGCCGCGTCGTCGCCGCGGCTCTGGTCCTATCTCCAGGGTCACTCTGCCGCCTTCGCGGCGCGTGCGCTCGAAGGTCTACGACGGCAGGCCCCCGTTCTCGATATTCGGCGTCGGCGACTACGCGTTCGCGCCGCACAAGGTCGCCGTGGCAGGCCTGCACAAGGGGTCGCGGTTCCGCGCGATCGGCCCGGTCGGCGGACGACCCGTGCTGCTCGACGACACCTGCTATTTCCTCCCGTGCGAAAGCCAGCGCGAGGCGCGCCGGATCGCCCGGGCACTCAACGGAGCGGCCGCGCAGTCGCTGCTCAAATCGCTCTGCTTCGCCGACGCGAAGCGGCCGGTGACGAAGGCGATCCTGTCGCGGATCGACCTTGACCAGCTCACCGCGCGCCGTCCGGTCGTGACCGGGGCGTGACGATCCTTGTTCACCCGATCCGAGGGGTCTGTCGATGGCCTTCGCGACGATCAACTACCACAGCCGCTCGCTCCAGAAGGCCTCGTCGTTCAACATCGTCTTCCCCGACGATCCCAAGATCCCCAGGCCCTGGTCGGTCTTCTACCTCCTGCACGGCCTCTCCGACGACCACACGATCTGGATGCGGCGCACCAGCATCGAGCGCTACGTCGAGGGGCTGCCGCTGGTCGTCGTCATGCCCGACGGCGGCCGGGGCTGGTACACCAACGCCCTCGAAGGCTATGCGCACGAGGACGACCTGATCAAGGACGTCGTCCGCATCGTCGACACGACGTTCCCCGTCAAGGCCGAGCGTTCCGGCCGGTGCATCGGCGGCCTCTCGATGGGCGGCTACGGCGCGGTGAAGGTCGGGCTGAAGCACCACGACAAGTTCGCCAGCGTGAATTCCCATTCGGGCGCCCTCGGCTTCCTGCACGCCGAGCCCGGGAAGGCGAAGGAGCTGAGCCCCGAGTTCGAGCGGATCTTCGGCAAGTCGCCGAAGGGCGGTCCCGAAGACCCGTTCGCGATCGTCGAGAAGGTCGACCACGGCCTGCTCCCGGCCCTGCGGATCGACTGCGGGACGGAAGATTTCCTCCTCGACCAGAACCGCGCGTTCCATGCGCATCTGGAGTCGCTGCACGTCCCCCACGAGTACCAGGAGTTCCCCGGCGGGCACGACTGGAGCTACTGGGACCGGCACGTTCAGGAAGCGATCGCTTTCCATGTGCGGAATCTTGGCCTAAAGAAGAGTTAGGGGCACGGATGGGCGATCGTGTCGATTGGAAACAGTATTACGAGCCCGTTAGTCTCATCTTGCTCCGGGACTGGGATCCGATCGGTGTCTCGGACACACCCGAAGCCCAGGATGAATATGACGGCTACGTGCTCCTAATCTGCGGCATGCTGATGCGTCACGACTCGAGGCAGAGGCTCGTCGATTATCTTTGGTGGGCCGAAAGCGAGCACATGGGCATGCCCGGCGATCGTGCTCGAACCGAAGAGATCGCCGATCGACTAATTCGCCTTCGTAAGGAGACTGAAGATGGAGAAACGACGTAGCTCGCGCCTTGTTTCGCTGCTCCGCGGCGGAACGAGCGAGGATGGCTGAGATTGTTCCCGAGAGGTGACTGATCCGTGCTCCGCGAACTCTCCGTGCAGAACCTCGCCCTGATCGAGGACGCCCGCGTGGAGCTCGAGCCCGGCTATTGTGCCTGGACGGGCGAGACGGGCGCGGGAAGAGCCTGCTGCTGACGGCACTCGGCCTCGTGCTCGGCGGCAAGGCCTCGGCCGAGCTGGTCCGCCAGGGATGCGCCGAGGCGCGGGCCGCGGCGGTCTTCGAGCTGGCGAATCCGGTACTTCGCGATCAGGTCGAAACGATCCTGGGTGCCCACATCGAGGACGAGCAACTGATCCTCACACGCCGCGTCTCGATGCAGGGCAAGAGCCAGGCACACGCCAACGGGATGCCCGTGGCCGTCGCGACACTGCGGGCGCTCGGCGAGCGATTGATCGACGTCCACGGCCAGCACGAGGGCCGCGCCCTGCTCGAGCCCGACCGCCAGCGCGACTGGCTCGACGCGTATGCCGGCCTCGAGGAGAAGGTCGTCGCCTATCGGTCGGCACGAGAGGCGTTCGACACGTTGCGGCGACGGCGGGCCGCGCTCATCGAGGCCTCGAATCAGCGCGAGCGAGAGCGAGCCCTGCTGGCGTTCGAGCGCGAGGAGCTCGCGGTCCTCGATCCGAAGACCGGCGAGAACCAGGCTCTGTCGCAGGAGGCGCACCGACTCGCGAACGTCGGCTGCCTCCGCGAGGCCGCGAACGAGGGATACTCCCTGCTCTACGAGGCCGACCGCTCGGCGCAGGCCCTGCTTCAGAAGGTCGCACGGCGGCTCGACGGGCTGTCGGAGTCGGTACCCGAGTTCGCCGATGCGGCCGCGGACCTGGAACGGCTCGCCGACGAGACGCGAGAGGTCGCCTACGGGCTCAGGCGGCTCGGCCAGGGGTGGGACGACGATCCCGAGCGACTGGAAGAGGTGGAAGGGCGTCTCGCGGAGTATCGCCGGCTCGCCTCGCGGTTCCGCTGCACGCCCGATGAGCTGGCCGCGCGGCGAGAGGCGATCGAGTCGCAGCTCGCCGCGATCGAGCGCGACGACGCCGACCTCGCCGCGCTCGATGGGCCGCTGGCCCAGGCCTGGTCAAATCTGAAAGTCGCCGCGACCGAGCTGGGCAAGGCCCGCAGGCAGGCCGCGAAGTCGTTCGCGAGGGCCGTCCAGTCCCGTCTGAAGGCGCTCTGCCTCGCCGAGGCGCGGCTGTCGGTCGAGATCGTCTCGGACGACTTGCCCGGCGATCCTCCGGAATCCTGTCCGCCGATTCATGGCGTCGACCGGGTCGAGCTCCTGTTCGCGGCGAACGCGGGGGAAAGCCCCCGGCCACTCCGGAAGATCGTATCGGGCGGCGAGCTGTCGCGGGTGACGCTCGCGGTGAAGTCGGTGCTCGCGGGCGTCGACGGCGTGCCGACGCTGGTCTTCGACGAGATCGACGCCGGTGTCGGAGGCCGGCTCGGCTCGGCGCTGGGGAAGGCGCTGGCCGTTCTGTCGAGCCATCACCAGGTGATCTGCGTGACCCATCTGCCCCAGATGGCGAGCCACGCGGCGCACCAGTGGGTCATTCGCAAGACGACAGAGCGGGGCCGGACGCGGACGCGGATCGAGCGGCTCACCGAGACGGACCGCGTCGCCGAGCTGGCGGCGATGCTCCGCGGCGACTCGGCCGCGGCCTCGACCCGCAAGGAGGCGCGGGCGATGCTCCTGGAGGCCCGGGCCGCGCGGTGATCTCCCGGCAAAGGCGGCTCATTCGGCGATCAGCGTGATGTGCGGCATCCGGTTGAGCAGGTCCTTGCCGAGCACGTCGACCCGCCCGTAGCCGGCCGCGCGGACCATCGCGACGAGGTCGGCCTCGCGGGGCCAGAACGAGGACGGCGAGGCGCCGCTGATCGGGTCGGAGAGGCCGCCCTCGCGGTAGTTCATGCCGCGATACGTCTGGCCGCCGTCGCGGAGCTCGGCCGGGGTGAAGTTCTCGGGCAGGTAGCGCCGCGACTCGGCCGGCTCGACGTAGTGCGTGCCGAGGAACAGTCGCGGCGCCTGCGTCCGCATCCAGCGCAGGGCCCTGGCGGGCTCGGGCAGGTGATAGAGCAGGCCGCAGCAGAAGACCAGGTCGAACGGGCCGTCGTACGCGGGAGGCTCCTTGCCCTCGTAGAGGTGCTCGATGTTCTGCGCGACGAAGCTCGTGTGGTCGAGACCGTAGAGCTCCTTCACCCTGCGGCACTTCGCGAGGTTCTCGGGCCTGAGCTCGATGGCGACGTTCTCGCGGACGCCCATCTTTTCGAGCAGGACAGTCCAGTACCCCTCGAACGGGCCGAGCTCGAGGACGCGGAGGCCGCGGAGGTCGAGGAAGAAGGCGGCGTACTTGAGACGCGGGTCCTCGCCGTAGCTCCGGCGATGGTACGCGAGCCGCGCCGGCCGGTGGGCGTGGGTCGCCATCTCGAGGACGTTCGAGACCCAGGGCCCGGGGATGGCCTCGTCCTCGGGCATCGGGGCGTCGACGGCAGTCCACGCGGGGGCGGGGTCGTCGGGAATTCCGCGGAGGCTCCGGAGCTCGAATCCGAGGCGACGGGCGAGGCCGCGGGCGGCCCCCTTGAGCGTGGACTTCATGAGACGGCTTTGTCTCGGCGGAGGAACGGCTGCGGATGGCCGTAGGTGAGCGATCGCCAGGCCCATTCGGCCGGGCCGAAGCGGAAGCGTTCGAGCCACGGCAGGCTGATGGCGAACAGGAACGCCCAGACGCCGAGCACGACCAGGTACAGGGCCGGGCGATGGAGCCGGCCATAGAGGCCGAAGCCGTAGCCGTAGAAGATCGTCGTGCAGATGATCGAGGTGAGCAGGTAGTTCGTCAGCGCCATCCGGCCGACGGCCGCGAGCCGGCGGACCAGCCACGACGCGGCGCCGGACTTGAACAGGAGCATCACCATCGCCACGTGCCCGAGCGCGAGGAACGGGCTGCTGATCTCCTGGACGAGCCAGAAGCCGCCCGTGAAATAGGCGACCGGGTTCTCCCCGAAGAATCCGTAGTACCATTCGATGGCGATGTCGCAGATGACCAGCGGCAGGCCAATCCCGTAGCCGACGAGCGCGAGCCGGCGGTAGAAGTCGACGGATCGCTCGGCCGAGAAGACGCCGAACTTCATCAGGCCCATCCCCAGGAGCATCCGCCCGCCGACCATCCACCAGAACCCGAACAGGAAGCCCATCGTCTGCATGACGACGACCTCGGGCGCCCGCTTGGCGACGATGCCGAGGTATCCGCCGCGATGCGTCTCGATCGCCTCCGCGAACTTCTTCGGCCCCTCGTCCGAATCCTTCACGATATTCTTCCACATATCGTGCGCCTTCTGATCCGACGTGCTCGGCGTCTCGCCCGCGGCGACCTGGGCGTCGACCCGGGCCGCCGGCGTCCCGGAGCTGGAGGACGATCGGGCGGCCCACGACCCAGAGCAAGAGCGCGACCGAGAGGAGCAAGACGCCGACGACGACGAGGGTCGTCGCCGACTTGCGGCGGAACGGGTAGAGGAACAGGCCGCAGAGGGCGTAGGGGACGAGGATGTCGCCCTCCCAGATCAGGTACGCGTGGATCAGGCCGATGAGGAGCAGGACGCCGATCCGGCGATAGTAGACCTTGCCGAGCTTCGCCCCGCGGGCGTCGGCGCGCCCGGACATCAGGACCAGGCCCGCGCCGAAGAGCATGGAGAAGATGGTCATCATCTTCTCGTCGAACACGACGTGGTTGACCATCCAGAGCGCCAGGTCGCCCCAGCCGTATCCGGGCGCCGCGGTGGGCGTGGTGTAGACCTTGTAGGGCCATCCGAAGAGGGCGATGTTCATCGCCAGGATGCCCAGCAGGGCCACGCCGCGGAGGACGTCGACCGAGTCGAGGCGGGCCGACGCCTCGACGGGCGCGGCCTCGGCCGGTGCGCCGCTTCTGGGCCGCAGGCTCGAGCTCGGCTACGGCCGTCCCGTCGATGGGCTCGGACGGGACGTCGTCGGTCAGGAGCGAGGCCTCTTCGGCCGCGAGCGGGAGGTCTTCAAGGGGCATGGGCGCTGCCCTGTTCTTCGAGGGGTGGTCCGACGTTGTCCCCGACATGGGGAGGGCGGAGAGGGGGCCCGCTTCGAAGGGCAACACATCATAGCCCGCCCGACCCGCGAGGGCGAGCGTCAAACCGGAGCCGCCCGTCGCGCCAGGCCATCCACGCGAGCAATCCCTGCACGACGAGGGCATGGTCGAGCCGGCCGTCCTCGATCATCGCGGGAATCTCGGCCTCGGGAGCGAGGTGCAGCGTCAATTCTTCATGCTCGTCGAACGCCGTCGCGGCGACGGGGCGGGCGTCCTCGATCAGGATCGTCGTGCTCCGCGACGACAGCAGCGACGGGTTCGACCAGACGGTGCCGAGCCACCGCGGGGGCGAGCCGGCGTATCCTGTCTCCTCGAGCAGCTCGCGGGCCCCGGCCGCAAGCGGGTCCTCGCCGGGATTGAGCAGGCCGCCGGGCGTCTCGAGGCTGTCGCGGCCCGACCCCGCGCGGAACTGCCGGACGAGCACGAGTCGCCGATCGGTCGTGATCGCCACGACGTTCACGGCGTCGGCCAGATGGACGACGTAATAGTCGTGGACCTTCCCCGTCGCCCGCGACCGGAACCGCTCGCGGCGGAGGCGGAAGAGCCAGTTGTCTTCGAGGGTGACGTCGCCACCGGCGACCGGGATCCAGGACGGCTCAGGCATCGCGACTCCTCGGGTCAGGCCAGCAGCACACCCTCGACGAACCGCGCCAGCCCGTCGTTCTCCTCGTCGTCCGTCACGTGATCCGCCACCGCCTTCACCGCCTCCGGCGCGTGTCCCATCGCGACGCCCAGCCCCGCGCCTCGGATCATCGGCACGTCGTTCATGTCATCTCCCACGGCGACGATCTCGTCGCGGTCGATGCCCCACAATTCGGCCAGATGAAGCAGGGCCGACCACTTGCTGGCCTCGCGGGAGAGGGTCTCACACATCGTCCCGAGATAGCGCGGGCTCCGCTGGACGAACGTCGTGACGCGGCCGCCGAACCGGGACTCGACGGCGCGCTGGGCGTCGAGCATGGCGTCGCGGTCGCCGATGACGCACAGGTGGAAGTGCGGGCCGTGCCGCTCGGGCTCGGCATGCCAGGCCGGGTCGACCTGGGCGTGGTCGCGGTTCTGGCCCAGGTAGTCGTCGGCCAGCGGATGGCCGGTGGGGTCGCGGGCGACGAGGAAATCGGCGTGGTCGGGCGAGCGGTCGGTGAACGAGATGACGACGTCGTCCCGATCGGCGAAGAGGGCGAGCAGCCCCGTGACAACCTCCGCGTCGAGGTCGGCCCGCCAGAGGGTCCGGTGGTCGCCGGAGGATTTCACCAGCGCGCCCGAGTTGCAGACGAGCGGGGCGTCGAGCCCGAGCTCAAGGGCGATCGGCAGGGCCCGGCGGTAGCGGCGGCCCGTGCAGAGGACGGGGCGGATGCCGGCCTCGGCGGCGCGGGCGACGGCCCGCGCGGTCGTCGGGCGGATGTGCCCCGACCGGTCGAGCAGGGTCCCGTCGACGTCGAGCGCCAGCAGGCGGAACCGGCGGTCGGGCGCGGGTCGGGGCAAGGCGGGCCTCGTGAGGGGTCGGGGGCGGGTGATGGTCCCCATCCTAATCACGACCCGGCGCGGCCGCAAACCCGGCCGCCGTTGCCTAGCCGGGCGGCGGCCGGGCGGGTACGATCGAGGTGGATTCCCCATTCTTCGCCGCCGAAGCGCGTCATCATCCCTCGGTCGTCGTCGCTCTCATTCCCGGAGGCCCCTGAGCCATGCGTCGGTGGTCCATGAAGCTGCGTCGGTTCTCGGTTGCCTTCCTCGCGGGCGTCGCGCTGGCCGGCTGCGACACGGACTCGTACGCGCCCCCGGCCCCGAGCCGGTCGAAGACCTCGTCGTCGGCGTCGGGCGCCATGCCCGTCCGGGCCAAGGAGATCGCGATGATCTTCCCGGCCGAGGACAACACCGACCTGGCGCTGTACGACGTGGTCGGCCGGAACGAGGCCGGGTTCCAGAAGATCGTCTTCCGCTCGCTCAGGCCCGCCCCGGGCGCCCCGCGTCGAAGCAGGCCGAGTTGATCAAGCAGGCCGCGGCCGAAGGGTCGTCGGCCCTGATCGTCGTGCCCGACTCGACCAAGGAGACGGCCGACGCGCTCGCCTCGCTCGACCCGGCCAAGACGCCGGTGATCCTCCTCGGCCGGACCCCGACGGGCGCGGTGCCCCCCTCGGCGACCGTCATCGAGTTCGAGCCATTCGAAGCGACCGCGAAGAAGCTGGTCGAGGCCATCGCCGAGGACCTGAAGAAGCAGGCCTCGCCGGCCGACGCCGCGGTGGCCCTGATCGTCCGCTCGCCGGCCGACGAGACGAGCGCCCGTCGCGACGCGGCGCTGACCGACGCGCTCAAGGCGGCCAAGATCCCCGTGGCCGTCACCATCCCCGTCGGCATCGACCTGTCCGACGGTCACGAAGACCGTCGAGGACGTCCTGAAGGCCCATCCCGAGGTCTGGGCCGTCATCTCCGACGACGACGGGGGCATCCAGGCCGGCAACTCGGCCCGACGGATCGCCGGCGGCCGGAGGTATCTCGTCGCCGGATTCCACGCCGGCCACAACGTCCAGTCGCTGACGTCGGGGTCCGTCTCGGCCATCGCCGGCCGGAGCGTCGAGAGCCTCGTCCGCCGCGCGATCAAGCTCGCCGTGGATCGCGCCCAGGGCCAGTCGGCCCCCGCGAAGGTCGTGATCCCGCTCGAGTACCGCCGCGGCAACCTGCCGCTCGCCCCGCCGGCCGAGCCGACCACGCCCGCCTCGCCCGTGGGAATCGACATGAACAAGCTGCTCGCGCCCCCGGTCTCTCCGGCCGATGGAGGGCCGAAGCCCGAGGCGAAGAAGGGGCCGTGATCGGTCACTCATTCGGGCTCACGGCTTGCGGGCGGGCTCGTCCCTCGGGCGCTGCGCCAGAAGGTACGCGAGCAGGTCGGCGAACTCGGCCTCGGGGATCTGGTCGGACCAGTTCGCCGGCATCGGCGAGAGCTGCGACACGGCCCGCTCCTCGACGTCGCCCTGCGCGACGCGCACCTCCTTGCCCTGCGCGTCGGCCAGGACGAGCGTCTCGCCCTCCTCGCGGAGCAGCAGGCCCGAGACGACGCGGCCGTCCTTGAGGTTCAGCGACGTGACGCGGAACGCCTGGTCGACGTTCCGGTTCGGGTCGAGGACGTCCTCGAGCAGCCGTTCGGGCCCGCGGACGCCGACGCCGTCGAGCTGCGGGCCGATCCTCGCCCCCTTGCCGGCAAGCTGGTGGCACGCGGCGCAGTTCTTCTCGAAGACTGACGCGCCGCGGGCGAGGTCGTGCTTCGCCTTGGCGAAGCGACTCACGTCGTTTCTTGATCATCTCCTGGATGCGTTCGCGTCGGCCGGCGGCAGGCCCTTGAGCAGCGGGCCGACGCGGTCGTCGAGCGTCTTGAGCTTGAACGCGGCGAGCGGCACCGCGACGCCCCGCTCCTGGAGGAGCCGGGCCGACGCCTTGCCCGCCTCGATCGCCTTGAGCAGCCGCTCGGCCCCGCCGCGGGCTCTCGACGAGGCCCGACGGCGATCGACGTCTGGAGCGGCCCGGCACGGTCGGCAGCGCGGCGACGAGCGTCTCCATCGCCTCGGGACTGCCCATCGCCGCGAGCTGCTTGACCGCCTGCTCGCGGAGCGGCATCGGCTCCGAGGACTCCGAGACGATCGTCGCCATCGGCCGGATCGCCGTCGCCGGGTCGATCTCCGCCAGGGCGACCATCACGGCCTCGCGCCGCCCTTCGGCGGCCGATCGGTCGGCGACGATCCTCGCCAGCGGCTCGCGGAACTGGGCGAGCCGGGCGTCGCCGATCAGCTTCACGCCGAGCTTGAACTGCCCGGCGTCCGTGGAGTCGATCAACTTGCGGGCCGTGGCGTCGGCCACGTCGAGGACGCCCTTCGGCCAGCGTCGCGCCCCGCTCCTGCTCGCCCTCCTGCACCGCCTTGATCTCCGCGACGCGCCGGCCCGCGTCGCGTCTCGGACCTGAGAATGGATGCGATTCTATCCTGATCCGACTCTCGCCGAATCGGGCGATGTGGCGGAGGTAGCGGACTCGGTTCTCGGGCGATTCCTTGACCTTCGCGAGGTGCGAGGCGAGGAAGGCGGCGGCCTCGGCGTTGTGGACGCCCGGGGCGACGTCGGCGATGGCGCGGCGGTCGGCTGTCGGTCAAGTCGCCGAGCGTCTCGTCCCAGTCCTTCGGCCGCGAGGAGCTGGTCGCGGAGGCTGATCCGGACGACGTGGACCGGAGGTGCGTGTCGTCCGTCGGCGCGCGACTCGAGTCAGGCCGAGCAGGGGGCGGAGGTTCTCGTGGACGGATGCTGTCGCCAGCGCCTCGACGGCGGCGCGGCGGACCATGGGGCTCGGATCGTCCAGGCCAGTCCTGAAGCCCGCCGCGAGCCCGTTCGGATGCCCTCGTCGAGCGTCGGGCCACGCTCGGAAGGATCCGCATGGCGTGGACGCGGACCGCGCGGTCGGCGGTCGCCGAGCGCCGTCGGCCAGAACCGTCGCGCGTCGAGACGCGCCGAGTGCGATCGAGCACCCAGAGGGCATGGGCCGACGTCGGGGATTCGGGTCCGTCACCGCGGCCTGCCTGACCGCCGGCCGATCGCCCCGCCGCCTCGCTCGACGAGCATGTTCGTCGGCATGCATCCGCCGGACCAGGTTCGGGTCGCCGAGGTCCTTGACGAGCTCGTCGACCGACTCCTTCGTCCCGTCATACCCCGGCCGCAGCGGCCTCGCCGTCTTGTCGTCCGCCCTTGTAGACGATCCGCCAGATCCGCCCCCGCTCGCGGTCGCGGCCGGGATGGGTCAGCGGCACTTCGTAGTGGCCGATGATCCGGTTGTAGAAGTCGGCCACGTAGAGCGCACCGTCCGGCCCGAGCTCCAGGTCGACGGGCCGGAACCAGGGGTCGTCGCTGACGAGGAAGTCGGGCTGGGCGATGCCCTTGGGCGACGAGCCGTGCCACTCCAGCGTGTCGCGGTTGATCCGGCTCGTGACGACGTTGCCGATGAAGATGTTGTCCCGATAGGCCTTCGGGAAGTGCTCGGCCGCGTAGTAGACGATGCCGCCGATGCCGGTCGAGCCGTGGTCGTGCGTCACCATCTCGGGGCCGAAGCCGAGGCCGTCGTGCGGCTTGCCGAAGCTCGGGTAGTACGCCTCGGGCAGCAGGCAGTAGATCGGCCGCGAGTGGCAGTCGCACGAGTACAGGTTGCCGAGCGGGTCGAAGGCGAGGCCGAACGGGTTGACCTGGCCGTGGGTGTAGTACTCCAGGTGCGAGCCGTCGGGCTTCATCCGGTAGGTGTTGCCCGACTGCATGACGATCGGCTGCCCGTCCTTGCCCTTCACGGTCGACTCGTTCGAGAAGCCGTGGCAGGCGTAGATCCAGCCGTCGAAGCCCCAGGTGAAGGCGTTGGTCATGCCGTGGGTGTCTTTGAATCCGTACGAGGTGTACATCTCCTCGGACTTATCGGCCTTGCCGTCGCCGTCGGTGTCGGTCCAGCGGCGGATCGCGGGGATGCGAGTGGACGAGCGCCGAGTCGCCGCCGGCCGAGGGGCAGGACGCCGATCGGGATGTTCAGGCCGTCGGCGAACGTCGTGACCTTGCGGGCCTTCCCGTCGGGCGCGAAGTCGTCGAGGACGACGACGCGGTCGCGGGGCTTCGTGCCCTCCTTGGCGGGGTAGGGGTATTCGACGGTCGTCGTGACCCAGAGCCGGCCGCGGTCGTCGAAGGCGAGGTTCATCGGCTTGTTGATCGCCGGCTCCTCGGCGACGAGCTGGGCCTCGAAGCCCGGCGGCAGGTGGAACGCCTTGCGCTCCTCGTCGGGCGTCCGGGCCTCGGTCGGCGCGACGAGCGCGGGGGACTGGCCGCGCACGGCAACCGGGCAGGCGAGGAGCGAAAGGGCGATCAAGGTGGCCGGGCGCGACATCACGGGAGGGCTCCGCGGGGCGAGTCGTGGGGGACGGCGGGCTTTTCGGCGGGAAACCGGCACGATAACGCGCGGAGGGGTGGGCGTCGAGGAGGTCGATGCACGGGGGCCAGGTCCGTTTCCGTCGCGCCGCCGGAGGCCGTGCCAAACCCTGGCGGGGAGGGTACGGTGGAGGTTCTCCAGGGGCCATTTCATTCTCCAGCGGAGTGCGTTTTCTTCCCCTCCCCCCTTGTGGGGGAGGGTTAGGGTGGGGGGTCCTCCGGGACAGCCTCGGCCTCCAACCCCCCACCCTGCCCTCCCCCGCAAGGGGGGAGGGGGAAGAGGATGGCCTCGCAGGAAGAGCATGAAACGGCCCTGGCCCGCCGCGCCGGCCGGCGCACACCGCGGGCACGGACCCCTCCGGGTCGGCACGTTTTCGATAAAGATATGGGAATCTCACGCGCGTCGTCAGGGCCAATTTCTGCCCCGGATTGGCCCTTTGGGCCCTCGTCGAGGGCTCGGCGGCGGTCGCCGGCGGCGTCGGGGGCCGCGGCTCGGTCGGCGACGACGGCGGATTACCGACCGAAGCCAATTCTCCGGAAGTCCCTGGTGCAGAAGGGGTTGAAGGCGGTTTTTCGGCCGTGGATTCCGCCGGGACGTCCTCGTCGGCCTCCTCGACGGCCACGAGGTCGGACCCGGACTGGGCCATCCGGGTCAGGTCGCCCAGGCGCGCGGTGGAACTCGCGCGACCGCTGGGTCTCGTAGCGGAGCAGGAGCGCGTCCTCGGCGCGGGGGAGCATCGCGTCGGCCTCGGCCTGGGCGAGCCACGAGGGCAGCGGGTCGGGCATCCGGTCGAGGACGTCGCGGAGCTCGGCGATCCGACCGCGGGCCAGGTCGCGGAGGCCGGCGGCGACCTCGGCGGCCTCGGCGTCGTTCCAGGGCGCGGGGTCGTCGTCGGCGATCATGTCGGCCGGCGCGTTGCGGAGGTAGAGCCGCCACGAGTCGTCGCGCAGGCCGATCGCCTCGTCGTCGGCCGGCATCCGGCCGCACAGGAAGATGACGCGGAAGTGGTGGGCGTGGGCGTCGTCCCAGCCGGCGGGCGTGGCGGCCTCGGCGATCGCGGACCAGAGGCCGATCATCCGCTCGACGCCGGCGCGGGTCGCGAGCAGCCGGGTGACGGCCGCGCGAGGGTCGTCGGCGAGGGCGGCGACGGCCTTGTCGACCGCCTGCTCCTCCTGCGGCACGGCGGCGATCGACCGACTCGCGGATCCGGCGGCCGAGCCGGGTGGTCTCGGAGCGGACGCACCGCCGCTTCCGCCAGGCGGCGACGGCCGCCTCCTCGACGAGCTGGGCGCGGGCCATCGTCGTCGGCTTCCAGTCGTCCATCCAGGCGCCGATAAATGCCTTGAACTCGGCGGGGTCCTCGCTGGGCAGGACGGGCTGGTCGGTGCGGAGGCCGTGCGTCAGGCCGTTGAGGCGGGAGTTGTCCTTGCCGGGGGGCGACTTCGGGCCGGTGGACTTCTTGGCATTACGGCGGTTGGCGGCGATCTGCTCTTTCGTGGCCATCGGCGGTGGACCCCCTCGGTGCGATGCGGCTTCGCTGGGCGCGCCGGACGTCGGGCGCACGCTCTCCCCAAGGGGTTACCTTCGTAAGAAACGGGCGGGGCGTTCTGGGGGGCCGAGAAAAAGGTGTCGGGCCGACCCGCGGGACGTCAAACCGCCTTGATGTCCGTGTCGAACCCGTGCTGCTTGCGGTGGACCGGGCCGTCGAACTTCTTCGACGACTTGAACAGCTCGAACCGGCCGTCGCCGGCGACGCTCGAGCGTGCCGGCCTCGATCCGCGCCGCGCTCCTCGTCGTCAGCGGCCTGAACTCGCGGACGATCTTGAGGTTCTGGTCGAGCACCTTCTCCGAGTCGATGCCCGAGACCAGCGTCGAGATCGGCAGCGAGAGGACGTAGCGGAGCGCGTCCTCGACCGGGACGCCGGCCTTGCTGACGATCGAGCCGTTGCCGCCCAGGCTCTTCATGCGCGAGCACGCCGATGCCGCGCTGGAGGAGGACGGGCAGGACGTTGCTGCTGGAAGCTCCGGTAGTGGACGTCCATCACGTTCAGCGGCATCTGGACGGCTCGCCCAGTCGTAGGGCTTGTCCAGCATCTTGAGGTGGATCGAGCGGGTCCTTGTGGCCGGTGAAGCCGAGGTAGCGGACCTTGCCCGTCCTTGCAGCGCCTTGAGGCCGGCGTGGATGGCGCCGTCCTCGGCGAAGATCCAGTCGGGGTCGTTGTCGTAGACCATCTCGTGGAACTGCCAGAGGTCGAGCCGGTCGGTCTTGAGCCGGCGGAGGCTGTCCTCGAGGTTGCGACTGCGCCTCCTTGGCGGTCCGGCCGCAGACCTTGGTCATGAGGAAGACCTTGTCGCGGCGGCCGCCCTCGGCCAGGGCCTTGCCCATCCGCTCCTCGGCCACGCCGTCGTGGTAGTCCCAGGCAGTTGTCCATGAAGGTGATCCCCTCATCGACGGCCCGCTGGATCAGCCGGAGGCTCTCCTCCTCGGACATCTTCTTCGGGTTCGTGCTGCGCGTGGCCGCCCAGGCCGATGGAGGCTGACCATCTCGCCGGTCTTGCCCAGCGGGCGGAGCGGGATGCCGCCGGCATTCAGCCGGGCGCGGGCTGCTGCGGCGGCCCCGGCGAGCCCGGCGGCGGCCAGGCCGGCGGCGGTCGGCCTGGAGGAACTCGCGGCGATTCGGGATCGTGGGGCGGGGTCATCGGCGGCGGTCTCCTCGGGTGTCGGTCGGGCGGGATCGGGGTCGGGCGAATCGCGCGTGCAAAGTCGGCGCGCCGGGCTTGGGCACGGGATTCGCATCTCGTGCGAATCGGGCGATCGTCGCGCCGGGACGTCCCGGCCCGGAGCGCGACCGATCCGACGGGCCTCGGGATGGCCCGGCGAAACCGCGCGAGGAGCCGCGAAGACCATGGCGCAACGCATCGATCAACCCGACCGACGTCCTCTCCGTCAAGTCGCCGGGTGAGCTGGGCGGCGATCGCCGCGGGCGCGATGATCGCCCTGGCCGTCTACTTCCTGCTGACCCTGCTGGGCCTGGCCGTCGGGCTCGAGCTGGCCGTCCGCCGCAACGGATACAACCTGGGCATGGGCGCGGCCCTCTGGGCGATCGCGACCCTGCTCTTCTGCGATGTTCGCGGGCGGCTGGGCGACGAGCCGGCTGGCCGTGGGCGAGAGCCGGCTGGAGGCGACGCTCTACGGGGTCATCCTCTGGGGCGTCCTGTTCGTCGGGATGTTCTGGCTGTTCGGCCAGGGCGTCCGGGTCGGCTTCGGGGCGCTGATGGGCATGGCCTCGGGCGCGGTGGTCGTCACCGACGACAACCCGGCCGCCGCCGCGAACTCCGGACGCCGTCACCCGGCTGGTCCAGCGCTACAACTCGGACCTCGGCGGCGAGAAGTTCGTCGACGACATGACGAAGCTCGGCGTCGACAAGGCGCAGGCCGAGAAGGTCCGCGACATGACCCGGCAGCGGATGGACGAGATCCAGAAGGGCACGCTGGCCGGCGACATCCGCGACGCCGCCGGCGACCCCGACAACCAGGCGAGGCTCGCGCAGGCCGTCGACGTGACCCGGCAGGCGACCTGGTATTCGCTGGCCGGCGTCGTGATCTCGATGGCGGCGGTGATCCTCGGCTCGCTCGCCGGCTCGGGCGAGGTGCCGATGCCCGTGCCGCTGGGCATCCGCCGGGCGCCCGCCGCGCCCCGGGCCTGACGACGAGGCATCTTCCGGCGGACCCCCGCCGTTCCCTCGGCCCACGCGGACGAGGGCGCGGGCGGCTTGCCGTCGCCTTCCGCACCCCCCTTTGATGGAGCCGCACCGTGGCCGTCTGCACGCAGGTCGTTCTCGTCCGATCACCCGATCATCGTGACGTTCCTGATCTTCGCGATCATCGGGTTCATGTACCTGGCGGCCGAGGTGCTCAAGCCGCTGGCGCTGGCGGTCCTGCTCGCGTTCGCGCTGGCCCCGATCTGCGTCGGGCTCGAGAGGGCGGGCCTGCCGCGGTTCCTCGCGGCGGTGCTGACGGTCATCCTGACGCTCGTCGTGCTCGGCTTCGTCGGCTACGAGCTCGGCGGCCAGCTCAACTCGCTGGCCAAGGAGCTGCCGAAGCGCGAGACGAACATCATCGCCAAGCTCAAGTGGCTGAAGCTCGACCAGGCGGGGTCGATCAACCAGGTCAACAAGGTCGTCCAGGACGTCTCCGAGACGATCGCGCCGAGGCCGCGCGAGTCGGTGCCCGAGCCCGATCGCGTGGTCCCGGTCCGCATCGTCAACCAGGGCCGGACGAACCTGCTGACGGAGGTCGCGCAGACGCTCGGGCCGATCCTCGAGGCGATGGGCATCCTGGCGTTCGACCTGATCCTCGTGCTGTTCATCCTCGCCAACCGCGACGACCTGGTCGACCGGATGATCCGCCTCTTCGGCCGGGGCCGGATCAGCCTGACGACGAAGACGATGGGCGAGGTCGGCCACCGGATCAGCCGCTACCTGATCATGTTCGCGACGGTGAACTCGTGCGTCGGGCTGATCGTCGGGCTCGGCCTGTGGGCCCTCGGCATGCCCTATCCGCTGCTGTGGGGCGTCGCTGGCGGCGATGCTCCGGTTCATTCCCTATGCCGGGCCGGCGACGGCCTTCGCGCTGCCGTTCGCCTTCGCGCTCACCGAGTCGAACCCGTGGCTGCCGTGGGAGGTGCTCGGCCTGTTCGCGGCTCTGGAAATCACGGCCAACAGCTTCGCCGAGCCGATGATCTACGGCCGCACGACCGGCGTCTCGGCGCTAGGACTTCTCGTCGCCGCCATGTTCTGGACCTGGCTCTGGGGCGCGCTGGGACTGCTGCTCTCGACCCCGATGACGGTCTGCCTCGCGGTCCTCGGCAAGTACGTGCCCGGTCTGCGGTTCTTCGCGACGTTCCTGGGCGAGGAATCGCCGCTCAAGCCGGACGTGCGGTTCTACCAGCGCCTGCTCGCGCGCGACCAGGACGGCGCTGCGGCGCTGGCCGACGAGGTGCTCAAGGAGCAGCCGCGCGTGGAGTTTCTCGACACGATCGCCATCCCCACGCTCTCGATGCTCGAGCGCGACTCGGTGCACGACGACATCGACGAGGGCCAGCGCGACTTCGCCTGGTGGGCGATCGAGGAGATCATTCAGGAGCTCGAGTCGACTCCGGCCCGCGACATCGACCGCGCGCCGCTGCCCGCGGACGCGGATTCCGCGGCGTTGCCGGGCCGCGAGGTCCACGAATGTGGCAAGGTCGTCGGCGTTCCCGCCAACGATCGGGGCGACTTCATTTCCCTTCGGATGCTCCAGGTCGCCATCGAGCCCGAAGGGTGCAGGATCGCCCTGCTCGAACCCGGCCTGACGCCCCTGCAACTGGCCGAGAAGCTGAGCGCCGACCCGCCCGGGCTGATCGTGATCTCGCACCTGCCCCCGGCCGGGCTGACCACGACGCGGTACCTCGTCCGGAGGGTCCACGCCCGGATGCCCGAGGTCCCGATCATCGTCGGCCGCTGGGCCGAGAAGGACGACAACGACTCGGCCGAGCGCCTGATCGAGGCCGGCGCCACCCAGGTCGTCTCCTCTCTGGCCGAGGCCCGCGAGGCGATCCTCAGGCGCACCGGGCCACGCGGCGCCGCATGAGGTGCATGAGGCCGCGGGGGCCGTGTAGGACGGCTGCCCTCGGGTCCGAGACATGGAGGGCGGAGAGCGGAGAGCGGAGAGCGGAGAGCAGAAAGCACAGAACAGTAGGCGGAAGACCTTCTCTTCTTGTGCCTTGTGCTTTCTGTTTTCTGCTCTCCGCTCTCCGCTCTCCGCTCTCCGCTCTCCGCTCTCAAGAATTGTACGTCCGCAACGACCCTTCCTCATCAAGGACCTTGCGAACCTCCGCCGACTGGGAATCGGGGACGTGGGCCGCGACGAGCACGAGCCCGCGCTCGATGCCGGCGGAGAAGTGCTCAGCCTCGGACTCGGGGATGCCCGCGCCGATCAGCCCGCCGATCAGCCCGCCCGACGCCGCGCCGACGCCGGCACCCGGTGAGCGCCGCGGCGAGCGGCCCGCCGATGAGGAACGTGCCGATCCCGGGCAGGACGACCGTGCTGCTGGCGATCGCCAGCCCGACGAGGACGCCCACGCCGGCCCCCGAGACGAGCCCGGCGACGGCCCCCTCGCCGCTGAGGTCTTGCGCCCCGGTCGAGGCGGCGAGATCGGCCGTGTCCTTCTGATCCTTCATCGCCACGCTGAGGCTATCGCGCTGGACCCCGCGGTCCTGGAGTCGCTCGATCGCCGACTCGGCCTCGGCCCGGGTGTCGAACATGCCGACGATGGTTGCCATGGGAAATGCCCTGGAAGGAAGAGGACGGCTCGTCGCGACTCGCCGTTGCGGCGGGCTGCGGCGACCATCATCCTGCTTCCTGGGCAAACCTTGCGCCGGGCCGGGTGGCATGGTGCCACCCAGCCACCGGGGTGGCCGGTGCCCGCCCTACGGGACCTGGGGTCTCTGGCTTCGTTCCCGCGAAGGATAAATCGAAGGTTGGCTTTGCCGACGTGCCGCGAGCAGCGCACGCGCGAGCCGGACTCGCGTTCGTTGCGCCGCGGTCGCCAGTGTCGGTGCCTCCGGCAGTCGGGCCGGGTCGTTGGACAGCAGCGCGAGCAGGATGGACGCGGACGGGTCGGGGGACGGGCCGGCGGCGGCGAGGGCCAGCTCGGACATGGCGAGGACGGGGTTCGCCTCGCCGAGCCACCAGGCGCCCGACTCGCGGCGAGCCGCCCGGTCGTCGGGGGCGGCGGCGAGGCGGTCGTCGAGCAGGCGACGGCTCTCGGCGCGGGTCTCGGGGCGTTGCCGATACCATCGCGCGAGCTGCACCTCGGGGGCGAGACTGGGCGCGGGCGTTGCTTGCACGCGGGCGGCGGAAATCAGCCCGGCGAGGCGGTCGTTCACGAGCCCAGGGGCGAGCAGCGCCCGGATGCGCCGCGGGTTTCGGTCCGAGTGCCTGGGCGTCATCGAACGCGTCGATGGCCGGGTCGAGCTGACCGTCGTTCAGGTAGGCCAGCGCGAGGATGTGCTCCTGGTGCGTCCACCGATCGGGCGCGGGGTCGTCCAGCGGCCACCAGCATGCCACGGCCGCGGGGAGTCCCAGCAGGGCCAGCCGCGTGCCCAGGGCGAGAAAGCGGCGTTCCGCGACCGCCCGGAACGCATCGATGAGCCCGCACGCGGCCAGAAGCGTCAGTCCGGGAAACCAGGGCACTCGGTAGCGCCCGACGATGAAGAACACCGCGGTGGTCGCCAGGCCGACTCCGGTCGAGAGCACCAGGAACCACCAGAACGGCGTGCGCTCGCGACGGGCCACCCCCAGCGCGGCCAGCGGCAGCAGGACGCCGAAGCCGACCCGCGGCCACCCGAGGGCCGGCGCGGCCAGCAGCCTGACCGCGTCCGGGTCCTGGTTGTCGGGGACCTCGAGGTCGTTCACAACCAGGGCCACCTTCCGGGCGAGCAGCCCGAGCGACGCGAGCGGGGCCTCGTACCAGCGTTGCAGCCCGGCGCGAAACCAGAACCGCGAGACCTCCGTTTCGGTCAGGCGACTGCCCGGCGCGTCGGGACGCCTCGGCCGCGAAGTCGTCGGCTTCGAACGCCGGGTTCGCCTTCACGAATCGGGGGGCGACGTAGATCCCGGTCGCCTCGGGGCCGTTGCCGATGTAGAAATTGGCGCCGGCCTGCCAGGTGGTCAGGATCAGTTGACGAGGTCGCGAGACGACAGCGTTGACGACCGTCACCGGGGCCAGCACGGCCGCGAAACCGGCGAGCCAGGCCGCCGCGGACCGCAAGCGGCGGCCTCTGACGGCGCACGCGACGAGCCAGGCCGCTCCCAGCGGCGCGATCGCCAGCGCATTGGACCGCAGCAGCGCGACGAGCCCCCACGCCGCCCCCGCCGCGCCGGCGGCCCGGCGCGTCCGTTCGCCGCCGACGCCGTCGCCACGAGCGCCAGGGCGCCGAGCAGCGCCGCGAGGCCTTCCTTGCCGATTTGCCCGTCGGTGAACACCCACGGGCCGCACGCGGCGGCCAGGAACCCGGCGGCGATCGCCTCGCCGCGCCCCAGCCCACGCCGGCCGGCCCAGTACACGCACACCGGCGCCAGCGCGCCCAGGCACGCCAGCGCGATGCGCACGCGCGCCACATCGGGGCCGACCAGGCGGATCAGCCCCGCGAGCACGTAGGGGAACAGCGGGTCCTGGAAGTAAGGGCGCGAGGGCAGCCACGCCCCCGTCAGGATCGCCCGGGCACGGTCCCAGTACGCCTCCTCGTCGACCCACGGCAGCCGTCCGAGCGGGTGTGCCGTATATTGGAGGACGAAAGCCAGGCGGAACGCCAGCGCGGCGAGCCCGATCGCCAGCGGCCAGGCGGCGGCGCGCAGCAAACTCCTCGGATCGCTCGTGCCGCGGTGAAGAGCCACAGCGGCGAGTGTACGGCCCGGCGTATGCGAAGACAATCGGCCGACGCCCTGCACCGCGGGTGCTCTGCGAGGCCTGCGCCGAGCTGGTGGGCTCGATCGTGCGGCACGGGCTCGTGCCGCTGGCAGCGGCCGGACCGCAGCCCGACGAAGGCGGCCCGGGCGATCCGCCTTCACGCCCCGGCCCTGGCCGCGACGGCCTCCTACGCGGACGATCTCCCGGAGGACACCGACGTCCTCCGCGTCCTGTCCCGCGAGCCGAGGTCGGCCGAGCGGGCCACGACGCCCCATCCCGCCTTCACGATCAGGGAAGTCGGCTCGATCGAGCCCGCCGAGGCGGGCCCGTGAGCGGCCGTGCGGCCCGGCGCTTCATCCCGATCAGTGCTTGGCCTTCTTGGCGGCCTTTGCCTCGTAGGCGGCAGTCTTCTTTTCGATTTCGGCCTTCCTCTGGGCCTCGAATTCCTTCTCCTCGGAGGGCCGGTTGGGATCTTCGTAGGGCGTGGCACCGCTGCCCGGGCCGCCGCAGGCGGCGATCTGGATCGTGAGCACGAGCATGCCGAAGAGCATGGCGAACCGCTTCATCCGTACTTCCTCGTGGCTTGGGAGGGGCGGGGATGCGATGCGGCCGCGCCAGCCCGCGCGGGGCCGGCGCGGCCGTCGGGGATCAATACGAGTCGGCGCTGATGACCTCGCCGCCGGCGCGGGAGCCGAGGGCGAACCAGGTGGTCGGGCTGATCGTGTTCTTGATGAACCGGACCGACCCGTCGGCGAAGGCTTCGTTCACGCCGCCCGAGTGGAAGCTGTTCGGCGGGACGCTGCCCATCGGGGTGACGTAGTATTTCGCCGGGTCGCCGCTGGTGTCCGTGTCGTTGGTGCAGGCGATCTGGTTGGGCGTGCCGAAGTGGTTATACGAGTTGACCGTCAACCACCCCGGGAAGTTGAATGCCCACGTCTCGCCGCTGGTGTCGCAAACCCGCATGACCGACGTCCCGGGCGCGCTGGCACACGCCTGCTGCATGGCCAGGGCCCCGGCCAGGCCCGAGCCCGCCGCCGCCCCGGTCGGGGCGTGGATCTGGCAGCGGAGCTTCTGGTTGCCGGCGGTTGCGATCGTGGAATAGTACGTCAGCGACGCGATCATCCGCTCGCTGATCAGGCCGGTGTTCGACGTGCCGTCGATGATCGAGCCGATCGTCACCGGGCCCCAGGCCGCGCCCGGATAGGAATTCAGCCAGGACGCCGAGCAGCCCGTGCACGACGAGGGCTGGGGGAGTGTGCCGATGGCGAAGTTATTGGTCGGGACGATCGTCCCCGACATCAGGCTGATGTTGCCCGGGCCGCCGTAGTTGCCCCCGTAGTTGGTCGGGGCATAGTAAAGGCTACCGGAGAGCAGCTCGACCGGCTGCCACATGCTCTCCGACGGGCACCTCAGGACGTTGAGGTTCGAACAGGTGACCGTCGTGTTGGCGTAGCAGTTCCCGCTGAAGCCCCCGAAGTCGACGTTGAAGTTCAGGGCGGCGTACAGCGTTCCGCCCTCGACGAACTGGAGCAGCCCCGAGATCCAGCTCGAGCTGAGCCCCGCCGCGGCTCGTCACCGGAGGGCCCATCGAATGGGGCGGGAAGCACTGGTTGGAGCTCTCGTAGTTCATGCACGCCAGCGCCAGCTGCTTCATGTTGTTGATGCACTGGGCGCGGCGGGCCGCCTCGCGCGCCGCCTGGACGGCCGGCAAGAGCAGGGCGATGAGCACCGCGATGATGGCGATCACCACCAACAGCTCGATCAGCGTGAAACCGCGGCGACGACGGATCATCATGGCTGGGACACCCCCTTGGTGCTGAGACTGAGGACACGCGGAAAACTGGACTGGAAATAGACTAGTGCGCGCGCACCAGCCTCGAGCTCGGGGAGGAGCCCGAATCGTCTCGTTTGGAATGAAAAGATGAATGGTCGGATCGATCAGATCGGGCGCAGGCCGATCTGCCGATCCTCGGGGGGGAGGGGCCAAACGATCATTTGCCCCGCGGCGAGAGATCGCCGGAGGGCTCTGGACGGATAGAGTAGGCGCCGCGGGATCGTTCACACATGTGAACGATCGCGACAACGCACCTGGGGACGGAACCAAAGATTAGCCGCCTCTACCGAGCCCTGTCAATATCCCGATCGCAAATTTCCCATTTTTTTCACGGAGTATCCTGCGACCTAAGTCGAGAGCCACCATGACATTCGTAGGTTTAATTCCTTAGTAGTACGTCTGTCCCATCTCATGCTACGCACGATCATATCCTTCAAAGATAGATCGTCGATGAAGTGCGACGTGCGGCCGCCCCGGACAACTGTGGTTGTCCGGGGTCGCGCGGAGGCGTGCAAGCAGCCTCCCTACCGCACGTTATGGTCGGGCGCCGGGACGATCAGATCGTCTCCAGGATCGTCGACAGGACCGCCGGCGCGGGCCGGAGCGCGGCGTCGGGGAGGTGGACGAGGGGGGTGTCCACGAGGTCGAGGGTCTCGACGAAGTTCTCGCGATCCTCGTCGAGGTAGATCAGGCCGGTCAGGAACTCCTGCGACTCGGCGCCTTCGATGAGGAGCCGGAAGGCCGCGGCGCGGTCGGTGACGTCGTGCGAGCCGTGCCGCAGGGCGCGGAGGGTCAGGTAGGAGCCGTCGTGGAGGCGGACGCGCGTCGGCCTCGCCCTCCTTCTGCTCGACCTCGATCTCGGGCAGCCGCGGGACGAAGCCGACCTCGTGGAGCGGCAGCTCGTGCTCGCGGGCCCAGTCCCAGCCCTTGGTCGAGCTGGGGAAATCATTGAACGTGACGCAGGGGCTGATGATGTCCAGGAACGCCATCCCCCGGTGCTTCAGCGCCGCCTTCAGGAGCGGGACGAGCTGCTTCTTGTCGCCCGCGAACGACCGCGCCACGAACGTCGCGCCGCCGGCGATCGCCTCGAGGCAGAGGTCGAACGGCGGCGTCGGGTTCTCCTCGCCGGTCTCACGGCGCAGGTGAGCGTGGCGGTCGGCCGTGGCCGAGAACTGGCCCTTGGTCAGGCCGTAGCAGCCGTTGTCCTCGACGATGTAGACGATCGGCAGGTTCCGCCGGCACGCGTGCTTGAACTGGCCGAGGCCGATGTTGGCCGTGTCGCCGTCGCCCGAGACGCCGATCGAGAGCAAGGTGCGGTTGGCCACGCTGGCTCCGGTCGCGACCGAGGGCATCCGGCCGTGCAGCGCGTTGAAGCCGTGGCTCGACTGGAGGAAGTAGGCGGGCGTCTTGCTCGAGCAGCCGATCCCGCTGAACTTGACCGTGCGGTAGGGGTTCACCCCGACGGCGCGACAGGCCTCGATCAGGTAGCTCGTGATGCTGTTGTGGCCGCACCCCTTGCAGAGCGTCGACGGCAGGCCCTGGTAGGCCGTCGGCGCGAGCGTGAGGGTGCGGCCGTTGGATTCGAGGAGGATCGACTCGGTGGTGGCCATGGGAAGATGTCTCACGGTGGAGAGGATGTATCAGGGAGGTTCAGCATTGCCGTCCGCCGTCATTCCGCCGACGGCTCCTCGTGCCCCGGCTCGACCTGGCGGGCCGGGACCACGCCGCCCGCGTGCTCGCGCTTGAGGATCGGCCCGAGGATCGCCTCGGCCGAGACGGGCGTGCCATCGTAATTCGTGACCGAGACCATCCGGTCGGCGACCTTGCCCGGTACCACCGCGCGGAGCAGCGAGCAGACCTGGCCGTCGCGGTTCTGCTCGATGAAGTAGACGCGCTCGTGCTTCGCCGCGAACGCGAGGACCTCGTCCGAGAACGGCAGGGCCCGGAGGCGGCAGTAGCTCGTCTCGACGCCGCGATTGCGGAGGATGTCGCGGGCCTCGACGATCGCCCAGTGGGTCGAGCCGTAGGCGATCAGGCCGACGGAGGCGCCCGGCCGGTCGTCGATCTCGGGCTTGGGGAGCTGGTGCCTCGCCGACTCGAGCTTCACGGCCAGCCGGTCCAGGTTCTTCTTCCAGTCCTCGGGCCGCTCGCTGTAGCCCGACTTCTCGTTGTGCCCCGTGCCCCGGGTGAAGTAGGCGGCGAGCGGGTGCTCGGTGCCGGGCAAGGTCCGGTAGCAGACGCCGTCGCCGTCGAGGTCGCGGTACCGCTCGAACTTGCCGAGCCGCTCGAGGTCGGCCTCGCTCAGCACCTTCCCGCGCGACAGGGGCTTCTCGGGATACTTGAACGGGTCGGTCAGCCAGAGGTTCATGCCGAGGTCGAGGTCGGTGGCGACGAAGACGGGCGTCTGGAACTCCTGGGCGAGGTCGAGCGACTCGACGGTCATCGAGTAGCATTCGCCGACCGAACCCGGGATCAGGACGATATGCCGGCAGTCGCCGTGGCCGAGGAGGTGGAGCTTGGCGACGTCGCCCTGGTTCGTCCGCGTGGGAAGGCCGGTGCTCGGGCCCATGCGCTGGACGTCGATGATGACGACGGGGATCTCGGCGAAGTACGCCAGGCCGACGAACTCGGTCATGAGCGAGATGCCCGGCCCGGAGGTTGCGGTCAGGGCCCTGGCCCCGGCCCAGCCCGCGCCGATGGCCATGCCGACGGCGGCGAGCTCGTCCTCGGCCTGGACGACGGCGAAGGTGCGCTTGCCGTCGGGCTCGACCCGGTGCTTCTTGAGGAAGTCCTCGGCGTACTCGGCCAGGCTGCTCGACGGAGTGATCGGGTACCACGTCAGGACGTTCGCCCCGCCGAAGAGCACGCCGAGCGCGGCGGCCTTGTTGCCCTCGATGAGGATCTGGTTCTTGAGGGCGTTCGTGCGCTCGACCCGGAAGGGATAGTGCTCGTCGCAGATTCTGATCGGCCCACTCGAAGCCCCCGCGCGCGGCGGCGATGTTGATCTCGGCGGCCTTGGCCTTGCGGCCCGGGAACTCGCGGCGGATGGCCGCCTCGACGGCCTCCATCTCGATCCCGCAGACGTGGGCGACGACGCCCACATAGACCATGTTCACGACCTTGCGGAGCTTGTCGCCGTACGACTTGTCCTTCGGGTCCTTCGGGTACGCGGCCGCGGCCAGCTCCTGGAACGGGACGGCGATCCGGGTGACGTCGTCGCGGATTCCGTCGAGCGGGATGTCGTCGCGGTGGATGCAGACCGAGCCGGGCCGGAGCGCCCGCAAGTCATCGGCGGCCGTCTGCGCGTTCATGCAGACGAGCAGCGGGGTGTCGCGGCGGTGGCCGATGTAGCCCTTCGCGCTGGCCCGGATGTGGAACCAGGTCGGCAGGCCCTCGATGTTCGAGGGGAAGATGTTCTTGCCGCTGCACGGGATGCCCATCCCGTAGAGGGCCCGCAGGATGACGAGGTTGGCCGACTGGCTCCCCGACCCGTTGACGGTGCCGACCCGGATGGCCAGGTCGTTGATCGATCCCGATTGCGACGCGGGCCCGTCCAGGACGGGCAGAGTCCCGACAGAGACAACGGTTGACATGGCGTGCCTCGCACGGGCGGGCGCCATGCACGGTCTTATCGAGTCGACATCTCCGCGACCGACGTGCAGCCTCGCAATGGACCCGACGCGGAAACGCCCGAGAAAGCAGACGCCTCACGACCGCGCAAGCCCTGACCCAGCGCCAGTCGACCACAACCGGTCGGGGCTTGCAAGCAACTGCCCGGGTCGGGCAGGGTTTGACGGATTGGGGCGCGAACGTCGCGGGGGGAGCGAGCGGGGCGGGTCAGTCCTTGGCCGTGGAGCGGACGCGGGCCCGGACGATCCCCTGGTGCACCGGCACCGAGGACACGTTCCGCTGGCCCCGGCGCGCCGGCTTCGGCGCGGGCGGGATCTCCCGCCCGGAGAGCAGGAACTCGCGCACCGCGTTCAGGTCGGCGAAGGCAACATCTTGCTTGGTCTGGGTGAGCATAGGGCAGCCACAACGCAACAAGGGATTGGGATTGTGCCCCTTCGATCACTTCCGAAGGGGATCGACCGGCCCCGACGCGGCCCGGTCGAAGACGAAGCGACTAGTCGCAAATGGTAGGCCAGCCCGCGAAGCAATCGACGAATAACTCCATTTCGCTCATTCAGAGAGCGTTAATCCTGCACCGCCCGGTCAGTTATCGCGATCCGCGGCGGCCTTGTCGGCGGGCGGGATCGCGCCGAGAATCTTCCGGATCGAGAGCGCTGCGGGCGACGGCGGGACGATCATGCTCAGCGACTCCGGCCCGTTCCATCGGGCGATTTACCTCACCGGCCCCACGGCCTCGGGCAAGACGGCGGTCGGGGTCGCCCTGGCCCGCAGGCTCGGGGCCGAGGTGGTCGCGCTCGACTCGATGACCCTGTACCGCGGCATGGACGTGGGCACGGCCAAGCCCACCGAGCCGGAACGCGGCGGCGTGCCGCACCACCTGATCGACGTGCTCGACCCGTGGGAGTCGGCGAACGTCGCCGACTATCGGTCCCGGGCGGCGGAAACCCTGGCCGATCTCGAGGCCCGAGGGACGCGGGCCCTGTTCGTCGGCGGCACGCCCCTCTATCTGAAGGCGCTGCTGCGCGGGCTGTTCGAGGGCCCCGGGGCCGACCTCGCGCTGCGGCGTTCCCTCGAGGAGGAAGCCGACCGCGCGGGGGATGCCGCCCTGCACGCCCGGCTCGCCGCCGTCGACCCGGCGTCCGCGGCCCGGGTCCATCCCAATGACCGCCGCAGGGTCGTCCGGGCTCTCGAGGTCGCGATCGTCTCGGGCCGGCCGCTCAGCGACCAGCAGCGCGAGCATGACCGGCCCGGCTTCGAAGGTCTCCGTCTTCGCCCTCGAACGGCCCCGGGCCGAGCTGCACGAGCGCATCGACCGCCGCGTCGAGGCGATGTTCGAGGCGGGCCTGGTCGAGGAAGTCCGCCGCCTGCTCGATGACCCGCGCGGGCTCAACGCCGTTCCCGCCCAGGGCGTGGGATACCGCGAGACGATCGCCCTGCTCCGCGGCGAGGCCGATTTGTCCACGACCGTTACCAGGATTCAGGCGCGCACCCGGCAATTCGCCAAGCGGCAGGCCACATGGTTCCGAGGACTGGCCGAGGTCCGCGCCTGGCCGGTCGCGTGCGACGAGGACCCCGAGGTCACCGCCGCGCGCCTGGAGGGCGAGATCGAGCAACGATCTTCTTGATAAGATTCCGATCCGTCCCTTGCTTCTCGCCCGAGTCAGGCGTATTTTTGCGTTGTCAGCACACCTGCATGGATTGAGTGGAATGACGGATCGGGTCGGCGGGCAACGCCCGCGGGAGGTCGCAAGATGATCCGACTCGTGCTCGCCTGCTCGGCCCTGGTCGCCCTGCAGGACCCGGCGCCGCCTCCGAGCGTCGACGACGCCGCCAAGCCGACTGCCGAGGCCGAGGCCCGGACGCTGGCAAAATACAACGAGATGCGCGACTGCGCGGGGATGACCGTCGCCGCGCAGTCGCGGCTGGCGGCCTGGTGCGAGCAGAACGGCCTGAAGGCCGAGTCGATGGTCCACCTGGCCAATGTCCTCCGCCTGGATCCCTCGCGCGAGACGACCTGGCGCAAGCTCGGGTTCAAGAAGCACGACGGCCGCTGGATGACCGACGAGCAGATCGCCGAGGACGCCGAGCAGAAGAAGGCCGACGTCGCCTGGACCCGGAAGTTCAAGGACTGGCACAAGCAGATCCACGGCGGCCGGAAGCAGGCCGAGGCGCAGGCGGCGCTCGACGAGATCACCGACCCGAGGGCCGTGCCCACGATCTATCGGGAATTCGGCGTGGGCGGCGAGAAGGACCAGCTCATCGCCGTGCAGCTCCTCGGGCAGATCGATAAGCCGATCTCGTCGAAGACCCTGGCCGCGCTGGCGATCTACGGCAAGACGCCCAACGTCCGCCGCAATGCCCTCGAGACCCTCCGGCGCCGGGCTCCCGAGGACTTCCTCGGCATGTTCGTCGCCCTGCTCCGCGACCCGCTCAAGTACGCGGTCCGGCCCGTCGGCGGCCCGGGATCGCCCGGCGTCCTGTTCGTCGAAGGGGAGCAGTTCAACGTCCAGCGGTTCTATGATCCGCCCGCGCCGAACCTCGGGCCGCGGTTCGGCCAGCCGATCGCGTACCGGATCGACGGCTCGCCGATCGTCACGCAGACCGTGTCGACCCACCACGTCGACAGCAACGTCCGGATCGGGAAGAACACCTTCCGTGAGACGGACACCGACAGCCGAGCGGTTCACGACGTACTCGATCCCCAACGCGATGCTCCAGGCCCAGCAGGCGTCGATGGTGGCCCAGGGGACGCTCGCGAACGACGTGGCCGTCGTCGAGGCGACGAACGAGCAGCGGCGGCAATTCAACGAACTGGTGATGGCCGCCGCCCAGGGGGCCATCGGCGCCGATCCTGGCAAAACGCCCAAGGCCTGGCGGGACTATCTCGCCAAGAAGCTCAACAAGTACGACAAGCGGCCCGCGTCCCAGCCGAAGCCGACCGTGACCGAGCTGGTTCCGATCGCCTTCGAATACTCCGTGATGGCCCAGACGAGCTTCCTCACCAGCACGAACACCCGGACCTACGTCGATACCTGACCCGAGCTGAACCGCTAACCCCCGGTCCGGGGGCCTCACCCCCGACCGCGTCGGCCGACGCGGTCGGGATTACAACCCGAGACGAACGCCCGCGACGGGACGGGGCGAATTGCCCTTCCCGTCTCGACGGAGATCGGTTATCAACCGGCTCGGCCCCGTGCGTCCCGGAGGGACTCGGGGCCGACCATCTCGGCGTGCGCGATGGCGACCGGGTCCGTTCCCAGGGAAGGGGATCGCTACCGATGGACCGGCGACTCAGGGCCTTGCTCGGGCCCATCCCCGCGTTGGCCATGGCCCTGGCGCTCTGGCGGCGCCCCGACGGCGCACGGCCAGGACCAGTTGCCCGCGTTTCCCTCCGACCCCGCGCCGGCCCCGGCCCCGGTCGAGGCCATGCCGGCGCCGGACGCCCCGGGCAATCCCCTCGCGCTGCGCGACAACACGCCCGTGGCGAAGCCGGCCCGGCCCGAGCCGGCCCATCGCCCGCAGGCCAACGCCCCGCGCGCGACCCGGCGGTCCGGCGGACCGCCGACCCGGCCGACGACGGCAACCCACTCGGCCCGGCCAAGGTCAAGCCCGGCGCCTGCGCCCGTCAAGTCGGAGCGGCCCGGCGAGGGCTACGGCCTGACCGATCGCGTCCCGACCGGTCCTCAGGCCATCGGGCTGACGGTCGAGGTCGTCGCGCCCGAGGTCATGAACGTCGGACAGGTCAAGACGGTCAAGCTCATCGTCCGGAACACCGGCGCCGCCGACGCCGCGGCCGTCCACGTGCACTACAGCCTGCCGAAGGAGCTCGAGCTGGTCTCGGCGCAGCCCGAGGCCAAGGCCGCGCCGGACGAGCCGGCCAGGCTCTCCTGGGGCCCGTACCTGATCGCCGCCGGCTCCGACCAGATCATCGCGCTGAAGGTCAAGCCGCGGGGCGTGGGCACGATCGACCACACGTCGTCGGTGACGCTGCACGATCGGCGCCCGGACGCACTCGACGATCCAGGAGCCGATGCTCCACGTCGAGCAGGTCGTCACGCCGGCCAAGGTGCTCAAGGGCCAGACGGCGGAGTTCCGGATCACCGTGTCCAACCCCGGCAGCGGCCCGGCGCGGAACGTCACGGTCCAGGCCAAGCTCAGCTCGGGCCTGAAGGCCAACGGCGACGAGATCGTCGAGCAGACGATCGCCGTCCTCCAGCCCGGCCAGCGCGTCGAGCTCGACCCGCTCGTGGCCGACACGATCGCCGGGGGCGAGCAGACCTGCACCGTGACGGCCTATAGCGACGACGTGGCCCAGGCCGACGCCAAGGTCGTGCGGAAGGTCGAGGTCCTCCGGCCGGAGCTCGCGCCTGAAGCTCGACGGGCCCTCGAACCGCTACACCGACACGCCGGCCGATTACAGCGTGATCGTCACGAACCCCGGCACGGCCGCGGCCAAGAACGTCCGCGTCACCGTCCTTCTGCCGGCCAGCGGCATGGTGCTCCTGAAGCCCTTGCCGCCGGGCGCCGAGTGGAACAAGACGACGCAGAAGCTCTCGTGGGTCATTCCCAATATCGAGGCCGCCGCCCGCGACAGCGGGACGCCGGGCAAGTCCACGTCGACCTTCCACGTCCGCCTCAACGGCATGGGCCTCTTCCGGGTCGCGGCGGAGGCGAGGTCGGGCGAGCTGGCGGCCAAGGACAGCCTCAGCACGAGCGTCTCGGGCATGGCCGATATCGACCTGAATGTCGTCGAGCGGAAGCGCGTGCTCGACGTCAACGAGATGACCGTCTTCGACATCACGTTGAAGAACGTCGGCACGAAGGAAGCGAAGAACCTGCTCATCACGGCCGAGCTGAAGAACGTCGTGCCCGACATCGTCGGCGGCGTCGACGCCGACCCGGCCTTCGACGACAAGACGGGCAAGCTGACGTTCCCGCCGATCGCCTCGCTCGCCGCCCGGCGGCGAGCTGAACCTGGGCATCCGCGTGAAGGCGACCAAGCCCGGGACCGCGACCTGCCGGGTCCACGTCTTGCACGACGATATCAAGGAGGCCGAAGGCGGACTCGAGGATATCGCCTCCGCGCGGATCACGCCCGACACGCGGGTGAAGTGAGCCCCGGTCAATCGGCCTTCCGGTCCGCGGCATCGATCAGCCCGAGCACGGCCTCGCGGTAGCGCGCGGGGTCGACCTGCCTCATCTGCAGGTGGTCGGACCCGGGGAAGACCAGCAACCGCCCGTGCGACTTCACCCGCTCGAACAGGGCCCGCGCCTCGTCGGGCCGGGCCATCCGGTCGCGATCGCCCGCGAGGATCAGGACCGGGACGTCCCGGGGCACGCCGGCGATCGCCTCGACCGGCGCGATCCGATCCAACCCGGACAGGACCAGCGGCGCGACGGCCATCAGGCCGAGATAGGCGACCGCGTCGAGCACCGGCGGCAAGGCGTTTTCGGTGCGGTTCCAGACCGCCGTGCGCAGGTCGCGATAGGGGCTCTCGAGGATGTAGCCCCGGACACGAGCTCCCAGCTCCTCCGACGCGAACACCGCCGCCGCGGCGCCCATCGACGTGCCGTGGATGACCACGGGACGGCCGGGGCGGAGCCTTTCGAGGAACTCGACGGCCGCGACGACGTCGTGGCGCGCGCCGTAGCCGATGTCGTTGAACTCGCCCGACGAGTCGCCGTGCGCCCTCGTGGAAATCATGAGGACGGTGCAGCCCCGCGCGGCGAGGATCTCGCCGCGTTCGAGGGAATTCCACCGGCTCCCGCCGTTGCCGTGGACCAGGAGCACCGAGGGCGCGTCGGCTCGCCCCGGGACGAGCCATGCCCCGAGCTCATGCCCGTCGCGCGTCCGCAGGCGATGCGGGGCGATCGTGCCCCAAGCGACGCTCGGCGCCGGCTCCGCGAACCATCGCCTCGGCCGCCTCGTCAGCCGGTACGCGACCGCCCACGACGCGGCCAGCCAGAGGACGACGACGATTGCCGTCGCGATCAGCCCTCGCCTGAGCCGGCGCCTCCGCATGGCTTGCGTACGCTCCATGATCCCTCCACAGGACGCCGGGCCTCCCTCGCCTCGCCCGGGTATCGCGTTAGAATGACCTCGAGCCTCCGAACAAGATCGAGGGACGACCGATGACCGCCGCTGCCCGACCAATCCTGATCGGTCTCCTCCTGGGCCTTGCCGTGCCGACGCTCGCCGACGAGCCGGCCGGGCAGTCCGCGCGATCGAATCGGCTCGCGAAGGAGACGAGCCCTTACCTGCTCCTCCACGCCCACAACCCCGTCGACTGGTATCCCTGGGGCCCCGAGGCGTTCGCGAAGGCGAAGGCCGAGAACAGGCCGATCTTCCTCTCGGTCGGCTACGCGGCGTGCTACTGGTGCCACGTGATGGAGCGCGAGAGCTTCAAGGACGCCGCCATCGCGAAGATGCTCAACGACGGCTTCGTCTGCATCAAGGTCGACCGCGAGGAGCGGCCCGACGTCGACGGCCTCTACATGACGGCCCTCCAGGCCGTGAGCGGGTCGGGCGGCTGGCCGATGTCGATGTTCCTCCTGCCCGACGGCCGGCCATTCTTCGGCGGGACGTATTTCCCGCCCCACGAGCGCGAGGGGAATGCCGGCTTCGACGACGTGCTGGCCGCCGTCTCGAAGGCCTGGCGCGACAAGCGGGCCCAGATCGAGGCCGACGCCGGGCGGCTGACCGAGGCCGTCAAGCGGGCCGTCGACCGCTCCTCGACGATCGGCCGCGTCGCGCTCTCGCGCGAGCTCTCCGCCAACGGCGTCCGCGACCTCGCCGAGCAGTACGACCCCGAGTTCGGCGGCTTCGGATTCAGCCCCGCCCGGCCGAACCGGCCCAAGTTCCCCGAGCCGGTGAACCTCGTCTTCCTGCTCGATCAGGATCGGCGGCTGGGAGCGAGCAAGTCCCCATCCGAGCCGCTCGCGGAGGTGCTCAAGACCCTGGACAGGATGGCACGCGGCGGAATCCGCGACCACCTGGCCGGCGGCTATCATCGCTACAGCACCAAGCGCGACTGGTCGGTCCCCCACTTCGAGAAGATGCTCTACGACAACGCCCAGCTCGCGACGGTCCACCTGCTCGCCTTCGAGCGCACGGCCGACCCTCGCTGGCGGGCCGAGGCCGAGGCGACGTTCGCCTTCGTCGCGCGGTCATTAACCGGACCTGATGGCGAGTTCTACTCGGCGCTCGATGCCGAGTCGGAGGGCGAGGAGGGACGGTCGTACGTCTGGACCGAGGGCGAGGTCGCGAAGGCCCTCGGTGGCGAGTCCGCCTCGATCTTCGGCCGAGTCTACGGGCTCGATCGCCCGGCGAATTTCGAGCGGGACCGGCACGTCCTGCTGGAGCCCAAACCTCGCTCCGAGATCGCGACGGAACTCGGCCTCACGCCCGAGGGGCTCGAGCAGAAGCTCCGTCCCTTGCGAAAGACGCTCCTGGACGTCCGCGACCGCCGCCCCCAGCCGCTTCGCGACGACAAGGTGCTGACGGCCTGGAACGGACTGATGATCGCCGCCTATGCCGACGGTTTCCGCGTCCTGAAGTCGCCGGCTTACCGCACGTCCGCCGAGCGTGCCGCCGACTTCCTCCTGACGAAGCTCCGCGACCGCGACGGCCGGCTCCTGCGAACCTACCGCGCGGGCCAGGCCAAGCTGCCGGCCTATCTCGAAGACTACGCCTTCCTCGCCCACGGCCTGCTCCGACTCCACGCCGCCACGGGCGACCCGAAGCGGCTGACGCAGGCGAAGGCCCTGGTCGACCGGATGGTCGCCGACTTCGCCGACGTCGAACATGGCGGCTTCTACTTCACGGCGACCGACCACGAATCGCTGCTGGCGCGCGCCAAGGAGCCCTTCGACGGCGCCGTCCCCGCCGGCAATTCCGTCGCGATCCGAGCCCTCGTCGGCCTGGCCAAGGGCACCGCCGACACGCGCTATCTCGACGTCGCCGCGAAGGCCCTGGACGCCTTCAGCGCCTCGCTCGCCCGCAACCCCGCGGGCTCGCCGCTGATGCTCGTCGCGCTCGACGAATACCTCGACGCCCGGGGCGGTGGCTCGGCCCCCGCGGTCGCTGACGCAACGCCGAAATCGATCACGCAGGGCGTCGTCACGGCAACGGTCGCGGCGGTTGCCGTCGAGCCGGGCAAAACCGTGGAGATCCCGCTGACCCTGGCCATCCGCGACGGTTTCCACCTCTATGCCAACGACCCGGGCAACGAGGACGTGATCGCGACGGTCGTCTCGCTGGCCAGGGTCGAGGGGTTCGCCCTCGACGACGTCGACTATCCGAAGGGGGCTTCGCGGACGCTCGAAGCCAACGGTCCCGAGAAGATGAACCTCTACGAGGAAGAGGTGACGATCAAGGCACGGATCAAGGCCGACGCGGGGCTCGCGGCGGGGCGAACTGAGATTAAGCTCCGGGTGAAGTATCAGGCGTGCAACGACCGCTCGTGCCTGGCGCCGGCGACGTTGGAGGTCCCGGTGGCGGTCGAGGTCCGGGCCCGCCGGTGAGCCGGACGCTCAGGGCTTCGTTCCGGGCGGCTTCTCCTCCGACGACTCCATGCTCAATCCGATGACCTTGCCGTCCTTGATCTGAACCATGATCAGGCGGAAGTGCGCGTACTCGACGTCATCGACCTTCCCCTCGCCGTGGCCGAACGTGGCGGGATAGCCGGCGAGGACCTTCTCGACCTCGGCCCGGGTCATCCCGGTCTCCAGCGCCTTGTAGTTCGCCTCGTTGACACTACGCGAGTGGACGTGCTTGTTGAATCTCCCCTCGATCCGGACGGCCTTGCCGTCTTCGTACCGGACGGAGATGCCGTTGCGGTCCTCCCAGACCAGGCCACGGCCGCCTTCGACGGCCCGCTCCCGGATGTGGTGCGGCGGGCCGAGCACAGCGAGGACCTCGGCCTCGGTCATGCCCATCTTGATGTTCTCGAAGTTCGCCGCTGTCACGACCGACGGGACGGCCTCGGCCCTGTCATTCGACCCCGCCATGGCCAGGGAGCACGCGAACGGGACGACGAGGAGATGTATCATCACGGGACACCTCGGGGCGATGAGCGAGGGCTCGAACGTCGACAGCGACCGGCCCGCTCGATCAATCTAGGCGTGGCATCGGACGGGTGCAAGCGCCGGGATTTGGGTGGGACCTTTTGATTCCGAAGCCAACCGCGACACCATGACCAGGACGCGATGCACACTCGACTCGATCAGCAGAACGCCTGCGGCCTGCTCAACCTGAACAAGCCGGTCGGCCTCACGTCGCGCGACGTCGTCGACCGGGTGGCGCGGCCCTTGCGCAAGATCAAGGTCGGTCACGCCGGGACGCTCGACCCGCTCGCCTCGGGCGTGCTGGTCGTCTGCGTCGGCGCGGCGACCCGATTGATCGAATATGTCCAGCGGATGCCCAAGACCTACCGCGCGCGGGTCCGGCTCGGGGCGACGAGCGACACGGACGACGCCGACGGCACCGTCGTCGAGGCCGTCGACCCACCCGTCCCGACCGAGGCCGAGCTACGCGCGGCCCTGGCATCGCAAATCGGGACGATCGACCAGGTCCCGCCCGAGTTCTCGGCAATCAAGGTCGCGGGCGAGCGTGCCTACGATCTGGCCCGGGCCGGGCGTGAGGTCACCCTCAAGGCCCGGCCGGTGTCGGTCCACAAGGTCGAATTGCTCCGTTACGAATGGCCCCAAGTCGAGCTTGAGATCGACTGCGGGAGCGGCACGTACATCCGCTCGATCGCCCGGGACATCGGCCAGGCCATCGGATGCGGCGGGCTGATCGAGGTGCTGACGCGAACGAGGATCGGGCCGTTCGCGGTCGAGGACGCAATCGACCCAGGATCGCTCGACCGGGCCGCGATCCTGGGCCATCTGCGCCCGGCGACCGAGGCCGTCGCGGGAATGCCGCAGGTCGTGCTCGGCGAGGGGCAGATCCGCTCGATGGGCCAGGGACAGGCCGTGGAGGTCGAGCCGGCGGCGCCGTCGGGCGAGGTCGCGGTCCTCGACGAATCCGGCGAGCTCGTCGCGATCGCGGAGTCCGTCGACGGCGGCCATCGGCTCGCGCCGCGGCGGGTCCTTCGTGGGGTCTGAGGGCCGGGGTCCGGCGCGGCACGGCCGCCGCGGGCCGGCACCATGACATTCGTCCGAGACGGGATTTCCCGGCGGCCTGGCGAACCTTACCGAACGAAGCCGCTCCCTTATTGCACGCTCGGGTTCGCTCGGCGCAAGGAGGTGGGCCCGACCCGAACCCGAGACCCCGAGGCTCGGGCGCGGCCGTCTCGAACCGGAGCCCCCCGCGAACCGTAGGAAGGGGGCCCGTGTCGTCGATGGAGAACCCGTCGTTGACGGCCGGCCTGCGCCCGTCCTAACATGGGGGGCGACGGGATCGGCGCGATCCCCTCGGCCCGCCTGCCTAACCCATCCTCCGAGGTCGAATCCTACTTGATCGAACTCAAGAGCACCGAGCGTGCGGACCGCCGGGAGAAGGCGATCCTGGTCAAGGTCCTCCTCCCCGACGGCGACTATAACCCCGACGACCCGCTCGACGAGATCCGCGGCCTGGCGAAGACGGCCGGGCTCGTGGTGGTCGGCGGGCTCCTCCAGAAGCGCCCGCAGGTCGACATCGCGACCTACATCGGCTCGGGCAAGGTCGAGGAGCTCAAGGAGCTGGCCGGGGCCCACGAGGCCGACGTCGCCATCTTCGACAACGACCTCGGCCCCGCGCAGACGCGGAACCTCGAGAAGCAGCTCGGCGTCAAGGTCATCGACCGGACCGAGGTCATCCTCGACATCTTCGCCACCCGCGCGCGGACCCACGAGGCCCACCTCCAGGTCGAGCTGGCCCAGCTCGAATACGCCCTGCCCCGCCTCAAGCGGATGTGGACCCACCTGTCGCGGTACAAGGGCGGCATCGGCGTCCGCGGCCCGGGCGAGAAGCAGCTCGAGGAGGACCGCCGGCTCGTCGGCAAGCGGATCAGGGACCTGAAGGAGAAGCTCGGCAAGGTCCAGGCCCGCCGCGAGCGCGAGGTCGCCGCGCGGGTCGACGCGCCCACGGTCTCGCTCGTCGGCTACACCAACGCCGGCAAGAGCACGCTCATGAACGCCCTGACCGGCGCGGGCGTGCTGGCCGAGAACAAGCTCTTCGCCACGCTCGACACCCGGACCCGCAAGTGGCCGTTCCAGGGCGGCGGCGCGGCCTTGCTCTCGGACACGGTCGGGTTCATCCGCAACCTGCCGCACTCGCTCGTCGCCTCGTTCAAGGCGACGCTCGAGGAGGCGAGCCAGGCCGACCTGCTCCTGCACGTCGCCGACGCCTCCAGCCCCGAGGTCGAGGCCCAGATCCAGGCCGTCCGCGACGTCCTGGAGGAGCTGGGCCTCGTCGATCATCCGACGATCCTCGTCCTGAACCAGGTCGACCGGATCGCGGACCGCTCGATCCTCGACGTCCTCATGGCCAGGCACCCGGGCGCGATCGCCATCAGCGCCCTGAACGGCGACGGCCTGGAGCGGCTGGAGATCGCCGTCCGCGAGTCGCTCAACGAGCGGGCGCTGGACGCCGAGGTCGAGATCGGCGTCGGCAACGGCCGCGTCCTGTCGTACCTGGCGCAGCACGCCCGGATCGACGACCAGACCTACGACGAGGACAAGGTCCTGCTCCACTGCCGCCTGCCGCGCCGCTGCCTCGACTTCCTGAGCGAGAACGGGGCCTCGGTGCGGGCGAACGGGGCGAGGCTGTACGCCTGAAGGGGAGACGTCCGATGGAGGAGCCCGCCGCCCGAGTCGCCGATTCGTCGATCCCGTCGGCGCCCGCCGGGCGGATCGTCCGGACGCCCGGCACGTGCTGGGGCAAGCCGCGGATTGACCGGACGCGGATCAAGGTCGAACAGGTCGTCGTCTGGCATGACCGGATGGGGATGTCCCCGGCCGAGATCGTCGCGCGCTGGCCGCACCTCACCGTCGCCGACATCGAGGCGGCCCTGGTGTATTATCGCGACCATCGCGATGAGATCGACGCGGACCTGGCCGAAGGGGACCGGCAGTTCGAACACGTGAAGGCGGCGCAGCCCTCGATCCTCGACGCGAGCCGACGACGGACGGCCGATGCCCCGGACGATCAAGTTCCACCTCGATGAGAACTGCGACCCCGCCATCGCCTCGGGACTTCGTCGTCGCGGCATCGACGTGACGACGACGCCCGAGGCCGGGCTCATCGGCGCGACCGACGAGGAGCAGGTCTCCTTTGCGCTGCCCGAAGGCCGCATGATCTTTACGCAGGATGCGGACTACCTCCGGCTCCATGCTTCGGGTGAGCCCCACGCCGGCATCGTTTATTGTCACCAACAGACCCGAAGCCTCGGCGAGATCATCGACGGCCTCGTCCTGATCTGGGACGTCTACGAGCCGGCCGAGATGGCGGGCCGGCTCGAATACCTCTGATCCTGCGGGCCGAACCAGCCGGTTGCCGATGCCCCACGCGCCTGGCAGACTGGTCGCGACGGCCGCCCGGTGGAACGCGGGCGGCGATTCCCTCGTCGCGGGACCACGCCCATGTCGCGCACTCCCCTGCTCCTGGCGGCCGGCCTGCTCTCCTTGACCGCCCAGCTACATCGCCGCGTTCCAGAATCCCGACGGCGGCTTCGCCGGCACCGTCGGCGGCAAGTCGAGTCTCGGGGCGACCTCGTCGGCCATCCGCACGCTGACGTACACGGGCGGGTCTATCAAGGACGTGCTCGGGTGCATCGGCTACTCGAGTCGTGCTACGACAAGGAGTCGGGCGGTTTCGCCCAGACGCCCGGCGGCAAGCCCGACTGCGGCACGACCGCCTCGGGCCTGATGGCGATCGGGGCTCTCAAGATCGACGCGAAGCCGTACACCCAGCCGGCGATCGACTTCTTCGCGAAGAATGCCAAGACATTCGAGGAGAAGCGGATCGCCGCCGCGGGCCTCGAGGCGATCGGGGCGACCTCGCCCGACTTCGCCGAAGTGGGCCGAGGAGCTGAACGCGAGTCGCAACCCGGACGGGACGTTCGGCGACGGGCATGACGAAGGCGAAGGACACCGGCGGCAAGGCCGCGATGCTCCTGCGGATGGGCCAGCCGCTCGACCGCCGCGAGGCCGTCGTCGCGGCCCTGCGAGACGGCCAGCGGCCCGACGGCGGGTGGTCGCAGGACGGGGAGAAGTCGGACCTCGGCACGTCGTACCGGATCATGCGCTGCCTGTTCATGCTCGGCGAGAAGCCGGACCTCGACCGGCTCCGCGGATTCATCGGGGCGAGGCGGCAGTCGGACGGCGGTTACGGCCCGAACCCGGGCGCCGCGGCCGATCCGGGCTCGACGTACCTCTGCTCGATCATGCTCCACTGGGCCCGCAAGCTCGACGGCGAGCCGTCGATCACCGAGACGATCGGCTTCGTTCCGATCTTCGACGGCCAGAGCCTCGACGGCTGGGAGGGCGACACGAACCTGTGGGCCGCGAAGGACGGCAAGATCGTCGCGACGTCGCCGGGGCTGAACCACAACGAGTTCCTCGCCACCGAAGGCGAGCTATCGCGACTTCATCCTCCAGCTCAACGTTCCGCGTCCGCGGCGACGACTCGGCCAACAGCGGCGTCCAGTTCCGCAGCGTCCGCATCCCCGGCACGGAGATGTCGGGCTACCAGGCCGACGTCGGCCAGCAGTACTGGGGCTGCCTCTACGACGAGTCGCGGCGGAACAAGATCCTCGCCCAGGCCTCCGAGAAGGCCGTCGCCGCGATCCACAAGGGGGACTGGAACCACTACACGATCCGCGCGATGGGGCCGAAGATCACGCTGTACCTGAACGGCGTCGAGTCGGTCACGTACACCGAGCCCGACGCCGCGATCGCCCGCGACGGCAAGGTCGCGCTCCAGGTCCACGCGGGCAAGCCGATGACGGTCGAGTTCAAGGACATCCTGATCCAGCCCCTGCCGATCCCCGAGGCCAATGACGCCGCGACGCCGGGCTTCCATCTCCGGACGCTGGCCACGCCCCAGGGCGAGCGGAAGTACGCGGTCTACCTGCCGAAGGGCTACGACCCGAGCAAGACCTATCCCGCCGTGCTTTTCCTCCACGGCTCGGGCGAGCGGGGGACGGACGGCATCACCTCGGCCCAGATCGGGCTTGGCGCTGCGATCGCTCAGCATCCCGATGACTTCCCGGCGATCGCGATCTTCCCCCAGGCCCGCGCAGACCTGGCGGGCCGACTCCGACGACGCCAAGGCCGCGCTGGCCGCGCTCGATGCCGTCGAGAAGGCGCACAAGATCGACGCGAACCGGATCGCCCTGACCGGCCTTTCGATGGGCGGGGCGGGCACGTGGTCGATCGCGGCGAAGTCGCCCGAGATGTTCTCGGCCATCGTGCCGATCTGCGGCGGTGGTCGGGTCGAGACGGCGGCGTCGCTCAAGGCTGTTCCGACCTGGTTCCTCACCGGCGACGACGACCGGCCCCAGACCGTCCGCAACGGCCGCGACATGATCCGCGCCATCAGGGCGGCCGGCGGCGACGCGAGGCTGACCGAGTATCTGGCCGTCGGCCACAATAGCTGGGACCGCGCGTACAACGACCTCGTCCTGCTCGACTGGATGCTCGCCCAGACGCGCACGGGCCGGGCGACCCCGGGAGAATGACCCGATGCGACGCCAGATCCTTCCGGCCCTCGTCGTGCTCGCGCTGGGCTCGACCACGCGGGCCCAGTTCGATGATCCCAAACCCAAGACCGACGACGCGCCCGTCGGGTCGGGCAGCTCGGAGATCCGCGACCCGGCCGGCATGTTCAGCCGCGAGGCGGTCCGCGAGGCCCTGGCGCGGCTCGTTACGCTTGAGCGGACCTACCGCGTGCCGACGACGATCGAGACGGTCGAATCGCTCCGGGGCGAGCCGCTCGACGAGGCGGCCCAGCGCCTGGCCAAGCGGCTCGGGCCGCAGGGCAAGGGGATTTACATCCTGATGGCCAAGGACGATCATCGCCTCGAAGTCCTCGTGTCCCGGGACTACGCGCCCCTGAACGTGCGGGCCAAGCGGTTCGCGATCCGCGACGCGTTCCTCGACGATTTCCGCCGCGGCAACTACGACGCCGGCCTCAAGCGCGGCATCGACGCCCTCGAGAAGGTCCTCGCCTCGAGCCTGGGCGACACGGCCAGGCCCATCGCAACGGCGACACGGCCCGGCGAGGCGAGTTCCCCGGGGCTCCTGAAGCGGAACCAGGCCAAGCTGACGTTGGCCGGGGCGAAGCGGCTCGTCGCCGTCGCCGAGTCGAAGGCCGCCGACGCCGGATACAAGATGAACATCGCGGTCGTGGACGACGGCGGGCACCTGCTGGCGTTCTCGCGGATGGACGACGCCCGGCCGGCGAGCGTCGCCACGGCGATCACGAAGGCGACGTCTGCCGCGACCTACCGCCAGGCGACGGGGCCGCTCGGCGGGAGCGGCAGCGGGTCGCCGCCTGATGTCCTGCTGAACCTGAGCCTTCAGAACGCGGCCGCGGCCGGCGGGGCCAAGATCACGACGCTACTGGGCGGCGTCCCGATCGTCGTCGACGGCCAGGTCGTCGGGGCCGTCGGCTGCGGGGGCGGGACGCGGCGAGCAGGACGCCGAGGTCGCCCGCGCGGCCGTGGCACAGTTCACGAGCGACCTCGGCGCGGCGAGCGTCCCGGCCGCCAAGTGAAACGATCGCAGAAAGCTGCCGCCGAAATGACCGCGGCGGGCCTGGCGCCGGCCGCGGTCTCGTTGCTATCCAATCGGGCGACCGGGATCGCTGGTCACCAGCTCCCGCCGTCTCCGCCGCCACCGCCGCCCCAGTCGCCGCCACCGCCCCGCCCCAGTCGCCACCGCCGCCGCCGCCCCAGTCGCCACCGCCGCCGCCGCCCGCGTCACCGCCGCCCCAGTCGCCGCCGCCGTCGCCGGCGGTCCTGCCAGTCGGGGCCGGCGTCGGCCGGCGGTGCCGCCTCGGAGCCGGGTGCGTAGCCGGTCGGATCCGGCGGAGTGGTGCCGGCCGAACTGGTCGTAGAGCCAGTTGCCGGCCATGGCCCCGCCGAGCCCGCCGAAGAGGCTCGACATGAATCCGCCGCCGCCACCGCCGCCGCCGTATCCCGGGGCACCGTAGCCGGGGCCGCCGTAGCCGGGCCCGCCTCGCATCGGCCCGGGGCCATAGCCCGGCGCCGTAGCCGCCCCGGCCGGCGCCGAAGAGCGCACCGAGCAGGCGGAAGACGATCAAGACGCCGAGGACCAGCAAGACGATCCCGATGAGCATGGAAATCCCCGATCTGCGCCTGGACCGGCCCCCGGACGGGGCCCGGACGGGAAACTGGCCGCGCGCCGGCTGCCTCGCGGCGCGCGCCTGGGCCGGAGCCGACTTCGACGATCGCCGGAAGGACGCTCGCGATGTGATCGACGCCCTGCAGCAGCCCCGCGTCGAAGTCACCCTTGCGGAAACCGGGCTCGAACGCCTCGTAGATCGACTGCATACCGCGGACGGCTGAAGTAGCGACTGTACTCGCGCGAGGCGCCGGCCTCGATCTTGTGCTCGGCCTTCGGGATCAGGACGAAGAGGCCCGCGCACGCCCTCACGGCGGCCGTATTCGGCCACGGCTTCGATCGATCGGCACTCCCCGTGGAGCGACGGGATCGTCTCGATCGTCACCGGGATTCCCGTCTCTCGCTCGACCCGCGCCAGCTCGGCGTCGGCCTTCTGCGATCGCCTCCGGGCTGAACATCCCGGCCTTGTCGCGCACGTCACCCATTGCCGGCGCGGCCGAGGCCGCCAGCAGCAGGGGGATCGCCAGGAGTCTATGTCGGATACGCATGGTTCGGTCCACCTCGGCAAACAGGGTGCGGGCGTTGGTTCGGATCGCCGGCCATTCTACGTGTGGTTCCGGCCGATGTCTCGGGTATCTTCTCGCTCGCCTCCGGGATGTCTTCGCGCGGCGGGGCCGATTATTCGCCGTGATCCAGCCGGCACATCGCGCGCCGAATCGTCGTGCGGCGCGGGGTTTAGCTCTCGGCGATGTCGCGGAACCGCGTGACGGCCACGACGTCGTCGAGTCGAATGAGGACGCGCTCGCGATTGCGGCGGATTCCCAGCCGCTGCGAGTCGTAAACGTAGATCTCTCGGGTCGCGGTGCTGTCGCGGAGGTCATGCAGGTCGGCGTCGGCGACGTCGAGGAACGCCTCGTCGTGGCCGACGAGGGTGCCGAGGCAGACGTACTGGGACCGGAGGTCGATGACGACAGTCTGTCCGATCAGTTCCTGGATCAGGCGGGAAGGCTGAGTCATGGTGTCAATGGCCGAGGCGAGCGTGCGTGAGCGATCGATCGGCGGACGGCAAATCCCATTTTATCGTCCCACCGGGCCGCGCGACTTCAACCTTTCTACTCTTTTTTTCTTCTTGCGAGGCTTGGCTTTCCGTTTTTTTGCCGTGGCCCGACTTCGGCTTGACGGATCGTCCGGTGGGGATATAGTCCCCGCCACTATGGCACCTCTCAATCGCAAATACAGAGCCGGCCTGGTCGCGCTCGGCCTCCTGGGAGCTCCGGCGATCGCCGGTGCCCAGGACGCGGCGCCGCCCCTCCCGGCGATGTCGCCCGCCCCGGCACCGCCGAATGCGCCGGCGTTCGCGGTCCTCGTGCTGTCCAACGGCCGGATGCTCGACGGGAAGGTCACCGAGAGCGCCTCCGGCGACGTCTACGAGATCCACATGACCGGCGGGGTCATCCCCATCCCGAAGCGGGACGTCGCCCACCGGTATGGCTCGTACGATGAGCTGTATCGAGACAAGGCCGCGCGGCTGCCGGCCAACGACCCGGACGAGCGGATGAAGCTCGCGAAATGGTGCCTCGAGCAGAAGATGCAGGGCGCCGCGAAGGAACAGCTCCAGGCCTTGCTGGCGATCAACCCCTCGGACCTTCGGGCCCAGCGGATGATCGCGAGCATCGACGCCAACGCCGCACGCGCCGCCGCCCTCGACGACAACGTGCGCGTTGCCGGGGCCGAGGTCGTCGAGCCCGCCCCTCGCGGCGCCATGCCCGTGCCAAGGCCGAGGAGCTCGGCCGGCCGGGGCGTGGAGCGGCCGGTGATCTTCAGCCTGCCGCCGGACGTCGCGATGCGGCGGTTCGCCGAGTTCGCGTGGGAGGTCCATCCGATCCTCCAGGCGGCGTGCGCGAGCTGCCACAACGACGCGTATGCGGGCGAGTATCGCCTGATCACCGGCAAGTCGCGGCGGGACTGGACGGCCGACGTCGTCCGCGCCAACCTCGACGCGACGCTCCACTTCGTCCGCGCCGACGACCCGGCGCACAGTGACCTGGTGGCCTACGCCTCCAACGCCCACGGCCCGAATCCGCGGCCCGTCTTCCACGGCGCCAATGATCGGCGCGAGCAACGACTGGTCGCGTGGCTCCGCCTCCTGAAGCCGGCTGACACCGGCGCCTCGGAAACTCCCACCGCGGTGGCCATGCCGTCGGCCCCGCAGCTTCCCGACGGCTTCGGCGCCGATCGCCTGCCGGTCCCTCGAGCCACGCCCGTGCCCGCGCCGGCGACGCTACGGGGGACGATCGACGGCAGCGGACTCGGAGCGCGGAACTACTCGCAGCACTACGAGATGGATGCCGTGGCCCCCGGCGTGCCCCCGGGCGTTCGCTTCGAGGCACCGGCCCTGCCGGGGCTAGCGAGGCCGCAAGCACCGCCGGTCCCGGGCACCGCCGCGGCCTCCCTGATGCCCGTCCCGTTGACGGCATCTGCAGCCGCCAAGCTCCCGGAATTGCCCCCTGGTACGCCCGTACCGCCGCCCGACGACGTGATTCCACCGACCAACCGATCCAAGAAGTCGACGAAGGTCGACCCGGCCCTGCTCGAACAGCTCCTCAAGAGTCGCCAGCAGGCCCAACCATAAGTGCTGCTGGGCCTTAAGACAGTCTCTTCTCAGCCCGCCTCGGCGGGCTGAGTTCGTTTTCGAACGCCGACCTGATCCGAATACCGCCAACAGCCTCATAAACTCAACCAGCCGAATCGCGTGAAACTTCACTAACATCGTGAAGAATTATTATGCAGTTTCTTACGTTATTGCGTCTCGTCCCCCGCCCGGGACCACGGATCATCATCCGCATGGATAAACTCGAGCTGTGTGGTGAACTTGAATCCTGCCGTCCCCACGTCGAAAAGAGTGCCGCAAACCTGGAAAACATGGGGATTTCGCTGGAAATCGGACGATTGAACGAGTTGAATCGCCATACTCCAGCGCCAACAAATACGCCCTCTTTCCGCCGTCGTCCCGATGGGTCGCGTGCGACGCCGGCGTCCATTCCTTCCTACCTAACTCATGCGAGGCCGATCCATGCGCCAGCGTCCGCACCCGGCTTCACGCTGATCGAGCTGCTGGTCGTGATCGCGATCATCGCCGTCCTGATCGCCCTGCTGCTGCCCGCCGTGCAGGCGGCGCGCGAGGCGGCGCGGCGGGCGCAGTGCGTCAACAACCTCAAGCAGATCGGCCTGGCCCTGCACAACTACCACTCGGCCATCGACTGCTTCCCGCTGGGCGTCTCGCGGTACGGCATCCCGGTCACCGGACGTACAACTGGGATAGCTGGAGCGGCCACGCCATGATGCTCTCGCCAGCTCGAGCAGACCGCGATGTACAACGCCATCAACTTCAGTCTGGGCAATAACGTGCCGAACAGCTATCGGATACTACGCCAACTCGACGGTGACCGGCCAGCGGGTGTCGGTCTACCTCTGCCCGTCCGACCCGAACGCCGGGACCCTCGTCGGTCCTCCGGACGGCGGACGGCCGCAACGGACATGCTCGACCTGAGCTACGTCGCCTCGGCGGGGACGACGACCAACTCGCCGAACAACACGGCGCCCGACCAACCCCTGGGCGACGCAGGGGAGCACCGGGCTGTTCTGGTGGTACACGAGCTACGGCATCCAGAACGTCACCGACGGGACGTCGAACACGGTGGCGTTCTCCGAGGCGCTGGTGAGCAACTCGGCGGCTCGACCGCGGACCCGCGGCGATCGATCCCGACGTACCCGGGGAACTCGATCGACGGGGATCGCCGGCGGCCGGCGGCGCGGCGCAGCAGTACGACGCCAACCAGAACCCGGCGGCGGTCCTCGCCGGGCTGCAGGCCTGCAACGACCGCGCTGGCAGCGCGGCGACGGGCTCAACAACACTCCGCGGGATCTTCTGGGAGGTCGGCTCGCTGGGCATGACGATGTTCAACACGATCGCGCCGCCGAACTCGACGCAGTACACCTGGGGCGACTGCCGGTACACCGGCGGCGGCTATCCCAACGACGCCACGTTCGCCAACGCCAACAGCAACCACCCCGGCGGCGTCAACGTGCTGATGGCCGACGGCAGCGTCCGGTTCGTCAAGAGCTCGATCAACCAGTACACCTGGTGGGCGCTGGGCACCCGCGCCAACGGCGAGGTGATCTCCTCCGACTCGTACTGAGCCCGGGGCTTCCCGCTCTCCGCTCTGTCGCCCTCAGGGCAAGGAGCAGAGAGCGGGAAGCGGAGTGACGCCGCTCACCAGATCCGCACGCGCTTCTCGGGCGGGAGCCAGAGCTTGTCGCCTTCCTTGACGCCGAAGGCGTCGTAGAACTCGGCGAGGTTGCGGACCACGCCGTTGCAGCGGAACTCGGCGCGGCGAGTGCGGGTCGATCGCCAGCCGGCGGCTCAGCTCGGCGTCGCGGTACTTGGCCCGCCAGACCTGGGCCCAGCCGATGAAGAACCGCTGGGCGCCGGTCAGGCCGTCGAGCACCGGGGCCTCGTGCCGCCCAGGGCGATCGTGTACGCCTTGTAGGCGATCGTCAGGCCGCCGAGGTCGCCGATGTTCTCGCCGATCGGTCAGCGCGCCGTTGACGTGCTGGCCGGGCAGCTGCGCGCGGCTCGAAGCCGTTGTACTGCTCGATCAGCATCTTCGTCCGCTTCTCGAACTCCTTGCGGTCGGCGTCGGTCCACCAGTCGTTCAGGTTGCCGTCGCCGTCGTACTTCGAGCCCTGGTCGTCGAAGCCGTGGCCGATCTCGTGGCCGATCACCGCGCCGATGCCGCCGTAGTTGACCGCGTCGTCGGCCTCGAGGTCGAAGAACGGCGGCTGCAGGATCGCGGCGGGGAAGACGATCTCGTTCATCCCCGGGTTGTAGTAGGCGTTGACCGTCTGCGGCGTCATGCCCCACTCCGTCCGGTCGACCGGCTTGCCGAGCTTGGCGAGCTGGCGGTCGAACTCGAAGGCCGCGGCCGCGCTGCATGTTGCCGACGAGGTCGTCGCGGCGGATCTCCAGCTTCGAGTAGTCGCGCCACTTGTCGGGATAGCCGATCTTGGGCGTGAACTTGGCGAGCTTGTCCAGGGCCTTCTTCTTGGTCTCGGGGCTCATCCAGTCGAGCGCCTCGATGTCGCGGCGGTAGGCCTCGATGAGGTTCGCGACCAGCTCCTTCATCCGCTCCTTGGCCTGCGGGCGGGAAGTGCTTCTCGACGTAGAGCTTGCCGACCGCCTCGCCGAGCGCGCCCTCGACCGGCCGCGACGCCGCGCTTCCAGCGCGGGCGGTTCTCCGGCGCGCCGGTGAGCGTCTTGCCGAAGAAGGCGAAGTTCTCGTCGACGAACGGCTTGCTCAGGAAGGGCGCGTGGGCGTCGGAGGACGTTCCAGGCGAGCCAGACCTTCCAGTCGTCGAGCGGGACGTCGTCGAGCGCCTCGGCCATCGCCGTGAGGTAGCTCGGCTGGCGGACGACGACCTCGTCGATGCTCGACTTGGCGCGCCGACGCGGTCGAACCAGGCCGTCCAGTCGAAGCCGGGGGCGAGCTCGGCCAGCGCCGTCGCGGTCCTTCTTGTTGTAGGTGAGCGTGTCGTCGCGGCTCTTGACCCGGTCCCAGTGGGCCTTGGCGAGCCGGGTCTCGAGCGCCATGACCCGGTCGGCCGTGCCTTCGGGCGTCGGCGAGGCCGGCCAGCTCGAGCATCTTGCGCGACGTGGGCGACGTAGGCGTCGCGGATCTTGGCGAACTTGTCGTCGCGGTAGTACGACTCGTCGGGCAGGCCGAGGCCGCTCTGACTGAGGTAGACGATGTAGCGGTCCGACTGCTTGGCGTCGGTGTCGACGAGGCCGCGAACAGCCCGTCGACGCCGCCCCGCCCGAGGCTGCGCGAGGGCGCGGATCAAGTCCGGCCTTGTCCGTGATCGCGGCGACGGCGGCGAGGTCGGCCTTGATCGGCTCGACGCCGAGCCTGTCGGCCGCGGCCTCGTCCATGAAGCTGGCGTAGAGGTCGCCGATCTTGCGGGCCTCCGAGCCGGCCGGCTGGTCGGACCTGGCCGCCTCCTCGATGATCGCCCGGAGGTCGGCCTCGGACTTGTCGCGGAGCTTGTAGAAGGCGCCGTCGAGCGGCCGGTCGGGCGGGATCTCGGCCTCGGCGAGCCACTTGCCGTTGACGTGGCGGAACAGGTCGTCCTGCGGTCGGATGTCGGCCGAGACGTAGGTGCGGTCGACGCCCGACCGCGTGGGCGCCGGGCCGGCGGTCCCGGCTCCAAGAAGGGCGGCGACGCTCGCCGTCACGCCCAACCAGTAGACCCCTCGTCGCATAAGAGCGGAACTCCTGTGGAAGCAGACGGATTCGTCCGGGTGCTCGGTCGGCCCCGATGGGCACGCTTCCCGTCAATCCTTCATTCGAGCCGATACGGCGCCCCACAGCCAGGCCAATCCCGCGATCCCGCCCCGCGGTATGGCTGCAACTCGCCGTGTCGCAACGGCCCGGGACGAGCGAGTCGCCCGAGTCCGTGGATTTTCGGCAACACTGCTAGGATTGGCGTCAGAAGACGGGGGTCCCACACCAGACCGCGCGACACGCCGTTCGCCGTATCGACCGATTTCCCTCATTCGTAAGAACTTAAGGATTGTTGCACGAGAAGATCCGCCACGTCACCCCGGACATTGTAAGCCGGGGATGGTGCGCGTTCGAGGCCGCGCGGCCACGTTCTTCGACGCGCGACGATTTTCAGGGAACGGCGCGATAGAATCCTGCGCTGAGTTGGTTAAGAATGGTGTTCGGCTCGTCGTCCCTCACGTCACGTCGGCTGAGCCCGGGTGGTGTGCTGCCGCCCGTTGCCGCTATTCGCCCGCCGTGTGCGATAGGCGGTTTCGCACAGCGGTCTTGTCGCAGGCGGAACGCCCGTGGGCTCGAACGGTTGTGGACGGTCCTGCGCTCCCGATTACTGTTGGATCCAGGCAGATTAACGCCTTCAATGCCGTGGGAAGCCTTCGTGTCGCGGACGTCTCGACTGGGAACTCTGGGCGTGGCTAATCTCCGCGGGATACTCGAGTCTCGCCCGGAGATCCCGGGCGCGACGCGGGCGCCCTTGGCGTCGGGTTCGAGCAATGGGGCGGTGAAGTCGGCGGCATCCTCGTATCGCCCGCGAATCTTGATGGTCAGTGGCGAGGCTCCGCCGCTCTGCGGGGGGGTGAGCGACTCCACTCACCAGCTCCTCCGGGAGATGGCGGCCCTTCGGCCGGGCTGGCGCTGGCTCTGGCTGTCGCGGCGGCCGCGATGGAACAGCGCGCCGCTCTTGCAGCTCGGCCCGGTCACGCTGCTGCGGCCCGCCTTCGGCTGGGGCGAGGGGAGCGTGCGATTCTCGGAGACGGTCTCCCGGCTCTGCCGCGCCGACCTCGTCCACATCCAGGACGAGGAGTATTCCTACGCGCACACGCGGGCCGCCTGCCGGATCGCCGAGGCCGCCCACGCCCCGATCGTCGCGACGTTGCACGAATTCCACATCGATGGCCCGGGGGTGGGCTTTACCATCGAGCTTGCCCGCCGCGCCGAGGTGCTGATCACGAATGACCGCCGCACGGCGCAGCGGTGCGCGGAGAACGTCGGTCGCGCCCCGGATCATGTCCTCTGGAGCGCCAATACCATCCTGCCCCCGGAGCCGGGGACGGACGTGCGCCGGCAGGCCGGGCTCGTCACGAGCTTCGGCTTCATCAATCGGCTCAAGCAGCTCGACGTGGTCTACGAGGGCCTCGCGCTGCTCCGCGAGCGGCGCCCGGACCTCCGCTGGAAGATCATCGGCCCGTTCGAGCCCGAGGACAAGCCCGACCATGCCGTGCTGGCCCGCCGACTCGGCGGCGACTGGGTGACCTTCACCGGGGGGCTGCCCGAGTCGGGCGTCCGGTCCCGGCTGGCCGAGTCGCGGCTGATGATCCTGCCCTTCGCCGACGGCGCGTCGACGCGCCGCGGCACGCTCCAGGTGGCCTGGGCGTTCGGCATGCCCGTCGTGACGACCCCGCCGCCGGCCGACGAGCCGGCGATCGTCGACGGCTGGAACTGCCGGCTCGTCCGCGAGGCGACCCCGCAGGCCTGGGCCGAGGCGATCGGCCAGATCCTCGAGAATCCGGACTTGGAGGCCCGGCTCCGGGAAGGTAGCCTGGCAACGGCGCGCTCGTTCAGCGTCTCGCGCCAGGCGGCCCATTACATCGAGATTTATGAGGCGCTCCTGGCTCGGACCGCCTCGCGCGTGGCCCCGCCCCGAGGCTGACGCCGACTCCCAACCCCGCCCGTCCGCACACGGCCCCCGTCAACGCCGGGGGCCGCAACCATGACGACACCGCAGCGAAGCCGCAACGCCGCCCTCAACTTCGCCACGTCGCTCGGCTTCACGGTCGTCACGCTGCTCGGCGCGATGGTCTCGTCGCGGCTGATCGTCGTCTGGATCGGCAAGGAGCGGTTCGGCAATTACCGCACCCTCACCGAATGGTTCGGATACCTCGCGCTGCTCGAGCTCGGCCTGGGCGGCGCGATGGGACCGCTGCTCTCGCGCTCGCTGAGCTCGGGCGACCGGCCGGTGTTGCGGGCCACGCTCGCCGCCGCCACGCGGGCTTATCTCGGCGTGATGGCGGCCGCGATCGCCGTCGGTCTGATCCTGGTGGCGTGGCTGCCGGGCATCGTCCCCGTGCCGCCGTCGGTCCGGCCCGACCTGCGGCTCGCCGGGCTGATCTCGCTCATCGGCTTCACGACGCTCCCGCTCGTCCCGCTCCGCTCGCTGACCGAGGCCGACCAGCGGGGTTACCAGATCAACCTCCTCCTGATCGGTCAGTTCGTCATCGTCACCGCGGCGGCCCTGGTGCTCTGCGGCTTCTTCCCCCAGTGGGGCATCGCCGGACAGGCGGCCGCGGCGGCGATCGGGTCGCTCATCCTCAACTTCCTCCTGTTCCGGGCCACACGGCCCAAGCTCCCGGGTACGGTCCTGGAGATCGCCCGGACCCGACCCGACTCGTCGATCTGGCGGGGGATCTGGGGCCTGAGCTGGCCGGCGCTGATCCTCCAGTTCAGCGGGCGGATCAACCTTCAGACCGATTCGATCGTCCTCAGCCGCGTCATCGACGCGAACGCCGTTGCGGTCCTCTACTTCACGGCGCGGCTCGCCCAGATGGCCCAGCAGCAGCTCGCGAATGTGGGCACCGCGTGCTGGGCCGGGCTGGCCGACCTGCACCACCGGGGGGAGCACGAGACGTTCCGCCGCCGGTTGCTGGAGCTCTTCAAGCTGGTCACGATCCTCGGCATCGCGTGCGTCGGGCCGATCGTCGCGTACAACGGTCACTTCCTTGCCCTCTGGGTCGGACCGGAACTGGACGGGGGCAGCCTGGTGGCCATCGCGGCCGGGGTCAACGCGGTGCTGATCCCGCTGGTCTCGCTCGCGGGCTGGTGCATCTCCGGCACCGGCCGCGTCCGGATGCTCGCGGGGCCGTCGTTGATCTCGGCGACGATCAACCTGACGTCGAGCATCCTGCTGGCTCGGTATGTCGGCGTGGCCGGCCCGCTGCTGGGGACGACGCTGACGATGCTCTGCTTCGGCCTCTGGTACAACGCCTGGCTGCTGCGCAGGGTCTTCGACGTGCCGCCCGGCGGTCTGGCGCGGAGCGTCCTGGTCCCTCTGGCGTGGGGTTTACCGTACGCCGCCGCCTGGTGGTGGGTCGCGGCGTCGCAGGACCAGCTCGGCTGGCTGGGCCTGGCCGCGCAGATGGCGGTCGCCGCATGCGGCTTCCTGGCGCTCGCCTGGGGAGTCGTGCTCGATTCGCGAAGAGCGCGCCACCTGGCGGAGCAGGCTCGGCGCCTTCCTCGGTCGGATCAGCGGGCTTCTGGTCCCGCGAGCCGGCCGATGTCGCTGCGTTAATCTCGACAACCCCGAGGTCCATCGATGACGACACTCCAGGTTGAGGAATCGCAGGTCCCTCAGCGAGACGAATCCCGGCCCGCCTCCGTGGGGAGGAAGCCGGACTTCTTCATCGTCGGCGCCCCCAAGTGCGGCACGACCACGCTGTACGCCTACCTTTCTGGGCATCCTGAGGTCTTCATGCCCGCGGTCAAGGAGCCGAACTACTTCCTGGAAGGACCGGCACAGCTCGGGCTGGATGAGCCGTCGTATCTCGCCCTGTTCCGCGATGCAGGCTCCGCGGACCGGGCCGGCGAGGCGACGCCCATGTACCTGTACTGCGAATCCTCGCCCGCAAAGATCAAGGCATTCAATCCGGATGCTCAGATCATCATCATGCTCCGCAATCCGGTCGACTTCATGTTTTCGCTGCACAACCATCAGCTCCAGGCGATGCACGGCGAGGACCTGCCCCGGTTCGAGGAGGCCCTGGCGGCCGAGCCCGAGCGTCGGCAAGGCCGGGCCCTGCCGCCGGACCTGCGAACTCCCGCCCTACTATCTCTTCTACCGGGACATGGCCCGGTTCAGCGTCCAGGTCCAACGCTACTTCGACACCTTCGGCCGCGATCGCGTCCACATCATCCTGTTCCACGAGTTCATCGCCGACCCGAGCGGTGAGTACTCGAAGACTCTGCCGATTCCTCGGGGTCCGCGACGACGTGCCCCTCCGCGCCCACAACGCGAACCCGGCCCGCCGGTGGCGGAGTCGCTCGCTCTCCCACTTCTTGCATCGCGTCCCGTCGCGGGTGATTGCGATCGGCCGCCTGTTCCCGGGGCGAGTCCGCCACCGCGTCCGTGATGGGCTCTGGAAGCTGAACGAGTCGAAGGGCTACAAGGCCAGCTCGACCCGGAGCTTCGACGCAAGCCTGACGCTCGAGTTCACCGCTGAGGTCGAACAACTGGGAAAGCTGATCGGCCGCGACCTATCGGCCTGGTGCAAAGCCTGATTCCGAAAATCCGTCCGGGCAGCGCCTGCCGGCGAAGGCGTCGGACACCGAGCGACTCGCCGCCGCCCGGTCCCGCGCGATCGAGCTGGCCGAGCGGGATCGGACCGAGGTGCGCGAGCTACTCGACGCCCGCCCGCCGCGGAGCTACCATTTCCTCCGCCGAACCAAACACCGGCTCCTCCGGCGGATCGTGTGAGCCGCCCGCCGGCGCCGACCGGAGGCGACGGTCGGGGCGACGAGGGGCGGAATGCTCGAATCCGGGTCCGAACCCTCGTCGTTTCGCGACCCCGGGGGCTTCCTCTTCCGCCGCCACGGCCGGCTCTTCCGCCAGATCAACCACGTCGGACGCGGCGACTTCGACCGCTTCGTCGACTCGGGACTCTATCGCGAGCTGGCCGACGCCGGCCTGCTCGTGAGCCACGAGGACGTCGACGAGCCCCCGGAAGATCCGGCGATCGCGTCGAAGGTCATCGCCCCGGCGCTCGTTCCGTTCGTCTCGTATCCCTACGAATGGTGCTTCGGCCAGCTCAAGGCCGCGGCGCTGCCTGACGCTGGACATCCAGCGGCGGGCGCTGCGCGGGGCATGTCGCTCAAGGACGCGAGCGGATTCAACGTCCAGTTCGTCGGTCCGCAGCCGATCTTCATCGACACGCTCTCGTTCGAGACCTACGCCGAGGGCCGTCCCTGGGCCGCCTATCGCCAGTTCTGCCGGCACTTCCTGGCACCGCTCGCGTTGATGGCGCGGGTCGACCCCCGCCTGAACGGCCTGCTTCGCGAGCATCTCGACGGGCTCCCGCTCGACCTCGCGGCGCGGCTGCTGCCCGCCCGTAGCCGGCTGAAGCTCGGCCTCCTGCTCCACGTCCATCTGCACGCGAGGTCGCAGCGTGCCCTCGACGGGCGGGCCGAGGCCCCGAAGCCCCGGCCCTTCCCGCGATCGGCCCTGCTCGGGCTCGTCGACAGCCTCGAATCGACCGTCCGCGGCCTGCGCTGGGAGCCGACGGGGACCGAGTGGGCCGACTATTATTCCGACACCAACTACTCGGCCCCCGCGCTCGACGAGAAGTCGCGGCTGGTCGCCGAGTTCCTGGGCCGGATCGACCCGAGGACGGTCTGGGACCTTGGCGCCAACACGGGCCGGTTCAGTCGGATCGCCTCGGCCCGGGGCGCGACGACGGTCGCCTTCGACGCCGACCCCGGAGCCGTCGAGCGCGGTTTCCGCGAGGCGACGCGGCTCGGCGAGAGGAACCTCCTCCCGCTCGTGCTCGACCTGACCAATCCCAGCCCGGCCCTGGGCTGGAACTCGCGCGAGCGGCTCTCGCTCGCGGAGCGCGGGCCCGCCGACGCCGTGCTGGCGCTGGCCCTGATCCACCACCTGGCCATCGGGAATAACGTCCCGCTGCCGAAGGTCGCCGAGTTCCTCGCCGCCGTGGGGCGGCACCTGATCGTCGAGTTCGTGCCCAAGAGCGATTCGCAGGTGGGGCGGCTGCTCGTCGTCCGCGAGGACATCTTCCCGGGCTACACCAGGGAGGGGTTCGAGGCGGCGTTCGATCGCGAATTCGAGTCCATTTCGGTCGCCCCGATCGCGGGGACCGAGCGGACTCTCTATCTGATGCGGCGCCGGTCCACCTGACGGGGTCCCGAGGTCGGACGGGCCCTGGTCCGGTCTCGCTTGATCCTTTATGCTCGGACGTTGGTCCGCCCGTTCGCCCGCGCGACGAAGGATGTGCCGTGACGGCTCGCCTGCTGCTGCCGATGTTCGACGCGGTCTACTCCCTGGCCCTGGCCTCGTGGGTCGGCTCGGTCCTGTTCTTCTCATTCGGCGTCGCCCCGGTGATCTTCCGCGTCCTTGGCAAGGAGTCCGGCGGCCGGTTCGTGCGGGCGCTGTTTCCGCGCTACTATGCCTGGGGCGTCGTGAGCGGTGCGATCGCGATGCCGGCGCTCGCGGCCGTGCCGCTGGCGTTCCCCGAATATCGCGGTCCCTGGATCGGCGTCCAGGCGGGACTGGTCCTGGCGGGCATCCTGATCTTCCTCTACTGCGGCAACTCGCTCACGCCCGCGATCAACGCCGCGCGCGACGAAGGTCCGGAGGGTGCGGAGCGGTTCGACCGGCTCCACCAGCGCTCGGTCCGGCTCAACGCGATCGCGCTGCTCCTGGGCGTCGTCCTGATCGCCGCGCACGCCACGCGGAGGCCGCCGTCGACCCGCGGCATCCGCGAGTTGACGCCGCAGGAATCGCTCGAATACGACCGCGACGTCGAGGCGACGATCCGCCGCAAGGTCCTCTCGGACGCGGAGCGCAAGGAGATCGAGGACCTCATCGACGCGCGGCGGGCACGCTCCTCGACGACCACGACGCCCGCCGGGCCGAAGACGCCCTGACGGCCGCCCCGAAGGCTGGGACCCGCGATGCCTACCGACTCACGCGACGCCAGAGCACCGGGCGACCGCCCGTCCGACCGGCTCCTCGCGGCGCTCGCGCCGTTCCGCCGGGTCGCGCTGGTCTCGCACGTCAATCCCGACCCCGACGCCCTGGCGAGCATGTTCGGCCTGCGGGCGCTCATCGCCTGCACTCATCCCGGGTCGGCCGTGGTCATGACGGTCGACGGTATGATCGCCCGCGCCGAGAACCGGGAGATGGTCGCCCTGATGCCGATCCCCCTCGAGCCGGTCGGCGCAGGTGCGCGCCGACCCGGACACGGCCTTCGTCATGGTCGACTCGCAACCCTGGACCGGGCGGCGGGCCAGCGAGGCCGTGACGCCCACCGCCGTGATCGACCACCACGAGACCGGCGGCGACCTGTCCGGGGTGGCCTTCGTCGACGTCCGCGGCGAGGTCGGCGCGACGAGCACGATCGTCGCGGGCTACCTCTTCGAGCACGCGTGCTCGATCCCGCCCCCGCTGGCCACGGCGCTCTATTACGGGATCGACTCCGAGATCGCCGGCTATCCCCGCGAGGCCGGCCCCAGCGACGACGATGCGCTCGTTCGCCTCTTCCCGCTGGCCGACAAGGACCTGCTCGCGCGGATCCGCAACCCGAAGCTCCCGCAGGACTACTTCGCCACGTTCCAGCACGCGCTGGCCAACGCGTTCCTGTACCAGGACGTCGTCGTGAGCTGGTGCGGTCGGGTCGCCCAGCCGGACATCGTGGCGGAGATGGCCGACTTCTTCGTCCGGTTCGACCAGGTGAACTGGGCGCTGGCCGTCGGGCACTTCGACGGGATGCTGAAGCTGTCGATCCGCGTCGGGTTGCTCGGGGTGCACTCGGGCGAGATCCTCCGGGCGGTCGTCGACGGCCTGGGCACGGCCGGCGGCCACGACAAGCGCGCGGGCGGGGCGATCTCGCTGCCCGACGAGCGGCCTGAGACGATCGACGAGCTGCTGGGTGTCATCCGAGGCCGGCTGCTCGACCAACTCGGGATCGCCGACCCCCGAGGCCGTCGGCTCCTGCCGGAATGCCCGACGATTGATGCTCCTTAGTGACTTCGTGACACGGCGAATTCTCGGCCCCGATCGCGGGCCGAGAATCGCAACGGAGGCAGTGCCGACAAGGTGTCAGCCGTGGCCGTGGCCCTGGTCGTGGGGGACGAGGACCCAGTCCACTGTTGTGCTCGCGTTGCCCGCGTTGTCGTACCCCGTCACGTCGATGGCGTAGACCCGCCCGCTCTTGTCGGTCCCGGCGCGGCTCGAGTCGAGGTAGACGAAGAAGGAGAAGTACCCGTTGGCGTCGACGGACGCGTATCCGGCCGGCTGGTCCTGATGCTCCGAGTCGATGACGTGGTACGCCACGAGGCCGAAGGGGCGGGAGAAGTCGTCGGTGACGCGCCCGACGACGAGCACCGGGACCTCCTTGTGGTTCGGAGGCCAGAGGGTCGAGGGGGTCGTGTACGAGACGACCGTGGGGGTCGTCCGGTCCATCGCGATGAACACACCGGCCGCTGCCCCGGCGTAGCCCGACGGCTCGGCCGAGACAAAGGCGACGCTGTAGACGCCGTCGCCGGTCAGCGTGACCGAGTCGCCACGGGTGAGCGGGCCGCCGTTGATGCGGTAGTAGGTCGACAGCTGGCCCGGCGAAAAGCCGGGTTCGGAGGCCGTGAAGGTCAGGGTCACGGGGCTCCGGTAATAGCCGTTGACGCCGGGAACGCCTGAAGTGGTCTCGTGCGTCACCGGCCCGGCGCCCGAGAGGAGCGCTCGGTGCTCAAGCCCACCGACCGCGGGCCGGAAATCCCGCCGAGTGCGGGCGGATCTCCGACGTGCCGATGTCATCGGTGTCATCGTCGTGGCCTCGCTCGGGGGGGTATAGTGGAAGGTGGTGTTCGCGCGGGCGAACGCATGAATCGAGGGCAATTCCGGTGCCGCTGCCTCGGCGCTCCTCCTCGCTCGATCGACCTTGCCCGCCCCTTCCGTCCGGGCGTACACTGGGGTCGTTCTTCGTGACGGGTCCGGACGCCCTTCCGGGACGTGGGGACGAGGGATTGACGCCGTGACGAAGCCGGAACCCTCGACCGAACACACGGCCTCCCTCGGCCTGCCGCCGCTCGAAGTCTACCTGCTCGGCACCGTCGACTTCGACGAAGTTCAGACTCTCCAGCGCCGGCTGGTCTACGACCTGGGCGAGCGGCCCGGCGCGGCCCTGATCCTCTGCGAGCACCCCCCGACGATCAGCGTCGGCCGCTCGGGCAGCCGCGCCCACATCCTGGCCGACGACGACGAGCTGCGCTCGATGGACATGCCCGTCCGCTGGGTCAACCGCGGCGGCGGCTGCGTGCTCCACCAGCCGGGCCAGGTCGCCGGCTACCTGATGCTCCCGTTGCCTTCGTTCGGCCTCGATCTCAAGCGCTACGTCGATGGGCTGCACCGGCTCGTGATCGACGTCCTCGCCGAGTTCGACCTGACGGCCGCGACCCGCGCGGGCTCGCCCGGCGTCTACCTTGGCACCGGCCCGAGCCGGGTGGCGACCGTGGGCGTGGCGGTCGGGCGATGGATCAGCTCGCACGGCTTCACGTTGAACGTCGGCGCCTATCTCGGTCCGTTTCGCCTGATCGAAGAGCCGGCCCCGGCGGGCCTGCCGACGATCCGGGTCACGTCGATGGAAGCCTGGCGGCAGCGGCCGACGCCGATGGCCAAGGTCCGCGAGGCGGTCATCCGCCAGGTCGAGACGGCCTTCGGCGTCGAGCGGCACCACGTCTACACGTCCCATCCCCTGATCCGCCGGAAGGCGAGCGTCCATGTCTTCGCTGCCAGTTATCAGCTGAGCCGGCCCTGCCGATCCTCGGCGCCGACGACGTCGCCCCGCCCCGCCGACGGCTCCCCGAGTGGCTCAAGCGGCCGATCCCGGCCTCGGGCGGGATGGGCTTCACGAAGTCGCTCGTCGAGGACCTCGGCCTCGAGACGATCTGCGAGAGCGCCCGCTGCCCGAATCGCTCCGAGTGCTGGACCCGCCGGACGGCGACGTTCATGATCCTGGGCGAGACCTGCACCCGCCCGTGCGGCTTCTGCGCCGTCAAGCGCGGCAAGCCCGAGGAAGTCGCCCTCGACGAGCCCGACCGTCTGGCCGAGGCCTGTGCCCGGCTCGGTCTGAAGCACGTCGTCATCACCTCGGTGACCCGCGACGACCTGCCCGACGGCGGCGCCGACCACTTCCGCCGCTGCATCCTCGCGGTGCGGGAGCGAACGGGCGCGACGATCGAGGTCCTGACGCCCGACTTCGACGGCGACCTGGCGGCGATCGACATCGTCCTCTCGGCCCGGCCCGAGGTCTTCAACCACAACCTCGAGACCGTGGCCCGGCTCCAGCAGTTCGTCCGCCGCAAGAGCCAGTACGCCGTGAGCCTGAGCGTGCTGGAGCACGCGAAGAAGGCCGGCGTTTCGCGGGGCGTGCGGACCAAGAGCGGCCTGATGCTCGGCCTCGGCGAGACGACCGAGGAGACGATCGAGACGATGGCCGACCTCCGCTCGGTCGGCTGCGACTTCCTGACGCTGGGCCAGTATCTTGCAGCCCTCGCCGCGGCACTTGCCCGTCGTCCGCTACCTGCCGCCGGCCGAGTTCGACGAGCTGGGCGCGATGGCCCGCAGGCTCGGCTTCCTGGAGGTCGCGAGCGGCCCGTTCGTGCGGTCGAGTTATCACGCGGACGAGATGGCGGCCCGCGACCGTCGACGCCTTGTTCCGTGCGCGCGCCGGGATGGCAGGATCTCGGCATGCCTCGTCCACCTCTGGCCCCCGCCCTCGTCGCCGAGTTCCTCGGGACCGCGCTGCTCGTCCTCCTGGGCGACGGCGTGGTCGCGTCCGTCTTCCTGATGGGCAAGCAGGCCGACTGGATCGTGATCACGACCGGCTGGGGGCTGGCGGTGGCGATCTGGCGGTCTACGTCACGCGGCCGGATCAGCGGCGGGCACCTGAATCCGGCCGTGACCCTGGCCCTGGCCAGCCGGGGCGAGTTTCCCGGCGTCGCGCGTCGTGCCGTACTGGATCGCGCAGCTCGCGGGCGGGATGGCCGGGGCCGCGCTGGTCTATCGTCGACTATTCCTCGGCCTTCGCCGACTTCGAGGCGGTCCGCGGGATCACCCGCGGGGCGATGTCCGACGGCAAGCTCCTGGGCACGGCCGCGGGCGGGGCGGGGGTCTTCTGCACGTTCCCGGCGTTCGACAACCTGGCGGGCAACGTCTTCAGCGAGGTCCTCGGCACGGCCGTGCTGCTGCTCGGCGTCCGGGCCCTGACCGATCGCCGCAACGCCGTCGCCGGGGCGAGGCTTCGAGCCGCTCCTGGTCGGCCTGCTCGTCATGGCGATCGGGCTCTCGCTCGGCGGGCTGACCGGCTACGCCATCAACCCGGCGCGCGACCTCGGGCCGAGGATCGGTCGGCCGCGCTGTGCGGCTGGGGGACGTCGGTCTTCACGTCGCACGGCCATTACTTCTGGGTGCCGATCGTCGGGCCCTCTCGTCGGGGGGATGATCGGGATCGCCGTCTACGACCTGGTCATCGCCCCGCACCTGCCGCCGGAGGACGAGCCCGCCCCGCCGGGCACCGTCGCCCCGTGACGCGAACCGGCCGGGCCGGACCGTGTCTCCGTCGGTGAGGACGGCCTGAAATCCCGAACGAAGCCGCACCGAGGCGTACAAAAGGCGTACGCTCGGGTTCGCTCGGCGCGGAGTCCTGGGTTCGCTCCGGGGCTGGCCGGGATCCCGAGAGGGACGTCCCGGTCGATGACCGTGTCGGATTCCCCGCCGATCGGCCTGGAATCGCGACCGGGTCGCGCCCTACGATGGAGGGCCCGACTCCACGGATCATCCGCCGCGACGGAGGGAGTGCCAGAGTGCCCGAGACGCTGTTCGAGAAGGTCTGGGACCGCCACGTCGTCGCCGCAACCGAGTCGGCGACCCTGCTCTATATCGACCGGCACCTGGTCCACGAGGTCACGAGCCCGCAGGCGTTCGACGGCCTCCGCCTCGCCGGGCGCAAGGTCCGCCGGCCCGAGCTGACGTTCGCCACGGTCGACCACAACGTCCCGACCGAGAACCAGCTCGACATCCGCGAGCCGATGTCGCGCCGGCAGGTCGAGGCGCTGCGGAAGAACTGCCGCGAGTTCGGCGTCACGCTCTACGACGTCAAGAGCGGCCGGCAGGGGATCGTCCACGTCATCGGGCCCGAGCTGGGCATCACCCTCCCCGGCACGACGATCGTCTGCGGCGACAGCCACACCAGCACCCACGGCGCCTTCGGGGCGCTCGCCTTCGGCATCGGCACGAGCGAGGTCGAGCACGTCCTGGCCACGCAGACCCTCTGGCAGGGCGTCCGCCCGCCGACCTATGGCGTCGAGGTGACCGGCCAGCTCCCCGCCGGGCTCGAGCCCAAGGACATCATCCTGGCGATCATCCGCGCCATCGGCACGGGCGGGGCCACGGGGCACGTCATCGAGTATTACGGGCCGGCGATCCGCGCCCTCTCGATGGAAGGCCGGATGACGATCTGCAACATGTCGATCGAGGGCGGCGCCCGCGCCGGCCTGATCGCGCCCGACGACACGACGATCGCAGTACTTCACCAAGGTCGACCGCCCGTTCGCCCCGAAGGGCAAGGCCCTCGACGCGGCCGATCGCCGACTGGAGGACGCTGAAGACCGACGACCCCTCGGCCTTCGACCGGCACGTCACGGTCGACGCCTCGTCGCTCGTCCCGCAGGTGACCTGGGGCACGAACCCGGCGATGACGGTGGACGTGACCGGGACGATCCCCGACCCCGAGAAGGTCCCGTTCTCGTCCCGCCAGGACGCCGAGCGGGCCCTGACCTACATGGGGCTGAAGCCGGGGACGCCCGTCAGCGAGATCCCCGTCGACGTCGTCTTCATCGGCTCGTGCACCAACGGGCGGATCGAGGACCTGCGCTCGGCGGCGTCGGTCATCAAGGGCCGTCAGGTCGCCCGGGGAGTGCGGGTCCTCGTGGTCCCGGGCAGCGAGCAGGTCCGCAACCAGGCGCAGGCCGAGGGACTCGACCGCGTCTTCACCGAGGCCGGGGCCGAGTGGCGCGAGGCGGGGTGCAGCATGTGCCTGGCGATGAACCCCGACAAGCTCACGCCCGAGCAGCGTTCGGCCAGCACGAGCAACCGCAACTTCGAGGGCCGCCAGGGCCCCGGCGGCCGGACCCACCTCGTCAGCCCCGCCATGGCCGCCGCCGCGGCCGTCACCGGCAGGTTCACCGACGTCCGCACGCTCCTGGCCGAGAGGAACTGACCCGATCATGGAACCGTTCGTGACGCACCGCGGCCGGGTCGCCCTGCTCGACTGGTCCGACGTGAACACCGACCTGATCATCCCCGCCCGCTACCTCAAGCGGGTCGAGCGGACGGGCTACGGCCCGCTGCTCTTCGCCGACAAGCGCTATGTCCCCGGCGGCGCCCCGGCCGTCGACGACACCGACAAGCACGGCGACCTCGCCCCCGATTTCCCGCTCAACGCCCCCGAGGCCGAGGGCGCCTCGATCCTGCGTCGTCGGCCCCAACTTCGGCTGCGGGTCGAGCCGCGAGCACGCCGTCTGGGCCGTCGCGCAGGCGGGCTTCCGCGCGGTGATCGCGCCCGGCAAGGGGGAGGGATTCGCCGACATCTTCGAGGGCAACGCCTACCAGTGCGGCCTCCTGCCGCTCGAGTTGCCCAAGGCCGACTGGCAGGCGCTGGCCGACGCCGTCCGCGAGCACCCCGGCGTCGAGGCGACGATCGACCTCGAGGGGCTGACGCTGACGATCCACGCCGCCGGCGGCGGACCGGACGATCGCGATCGAGGTGCCCGAGAACCATCGACGCCGGCTCCTCGAGGGCCTCGATGCCATCGGCGAGACGCTCCGGCGACGACGAGCGAGATTTCGGCCCACGAGGCGCGGCGGGCGCCGTGGCTCGTCCCCGCGACGGCCTGAGCGCGGGTGCCCTTGAATCGACGGTGGCGGGTCGTTACAGTGGGCCTTCCGACGCAGAACGAGGGGCGGTAGCTCAATTGGGAGAGCGCAGCGTTCGCAATGCTGAGGTTGAGGGTTCGATCCCCTTCCGCTCCATTATCCCCTCGGCGGCCCTCCACGTTGATGCCAATCCGGTCCCTGCCTTGACCGACAGAACCGATTCGCCGCCCCCCGCCCGCGCCCACCCGGCGACGGCGCTCTGGGTGTTCGTGGCGCTCGCCCTGATGGGCGTCGCGGGGGCCCTGTTCTTCGCGACGCTCCGCCCCTCGGTCGGGCCCCCGCCGAGCGAGATCGCGACCGACCCGGTCCTCGTCCGCGGCCGCGAGGTCTACCTCGACCGCTGCGCGAGCTGTCACGGCCAGGCGGGCAAGGGGGACGGCCCGACGGCCAAGAATCTGACAGGGCCGCCCGTCGGGAATCTGACCGACGGCGAGTGGAAGCACGGCGACAAGCCGGGCGACGTGCTCAACGTCGTTCTGAACGGTGTCCGCGACACCCAGATGCCCGGCTGGGGGCCGTATCTCGGCCCGGCCGACGCACGGGCCGTGGCGGCCTACGTCTATCATCTCGCCGGCCGGAGCGTCCCCGAGGCATTGCGCGAGTAGCGAAACCGACCCGACCGATTGTCGGACCGGCCGGCCTCCGGGTAGGATCGCCCGGCGTCGGCGGTCCCGTCCGCCTCTCGACTCGACCCGCCGGGGGTCGTCTCTCTCCTTCCCGCCCGAGGTACGATGCCGTGGCCGACCTGAAGACCAAGATCGTGGACGTCCGCGAGGGCACCGGCGCCGAGGCGAAGGCCGGCGATCGCGTGACGGTCCACTACACGGGGACGCTCACCGACGGCACCAAGTTCGACAGCTCCCGCGACCGCGGCCAGCCGTTCTCCTTCACCCTCGGCCGCGGCCAGGTGATCCCCGGCTGGGACCATGGCCTCGTCGGGATGAAGACCGGCGGCCAGCGGACGCTGTCGATCCCCCCCGAAGAGGGGTACGGGGCGCGCGGGGCCGGCAACGTGATCCCGCCCAACTCGACGCTCGAGTTCGACGTCGAGATGATCCGGATCGGCTGAGCTCATGCCCGACGTGTTCGGAATCGCCCGCGAGCTGGCCGCGCTCCGGAGCGACCTCGGGGCACGGGCTGCGGGGGCGTGGCGGGTCGGGAGCGGTCGGCTCGACCAGTCGGCCTTCGACGCCGCCGAAGACATGCCCGCCGAGGTCGTCGCGGGCTTTCGCGCGGCGACCGAAGCGGTCTCCCTGGACCGCCTGGATCTGGGTGTCGTCGAGGCGGCCGTTCGGGGCAGGCGAACGGTGTCCCTTGCGTCCGCGCTGCCGGCCGGCGCGGGATCGGGCTTCTGGCTCCGCGCCTTCGGCGCGGACCGATCCGTTGCCGTGCCGATCGTGGCGGACGGCGGGGTGACCGTGGGCGTCGTGTCCGTCGCCCTGGCGGATTTCGGTCTGACCGACGACGCCGTGGAGGCGCGGCTCCGCCAGGCGGCCGCGCTCTGGTTCTCGGCCGTTTGAATTGCGGGTGGACGCATGCCATGCCGTCCCGCCGTATAATGGGGCCGTGACGCGGTCGGCGCGAGATCCGACCGCGCCCCCCTGGATCGCCGCCTTCTACCATGGTCTCCGACTACTACGCGATGCTCGGCGTCGACCCCCGGGCCGACCGGCCGTCGATCGAGACGGCGCTCGATCGTTGCCGCCACCAGTGGTCGTCGGGCACGCGAAATCCGAAGTACAAGCACACGTACCAGTCGTACCTCGACCAGGTCCCCGAGATCCGCCGCCGCCTCCTGGGCGACGCGACCGCCCGCGCGGCCTACGACGCCGAGCTCGCCGCCGAGGCCGAGGCGGCCCGCGCGCGGAGGCTCGACGAGTTGCAGAGGCTCGTCCGCCTCCGCGCCGCCAAGGGCGGTTTGACCGTCCGCGACCGCAGCCTCCTGCGCGACCGCGCCGTCTCGCTGGGCCTCACGGGGGACGACCTCGCGAAGCTGATCGAGCCGATCCCGCCCAAGCCCGACGCACCGGTCGAGGTCGAGACGCCCGAGCCCGTCGAGGATGCGCTCGACCCCGTCACTCGTCGGCAGATCGGCACCGCACTCGAACTCGTCGGCAAGCGCGACCTGTACGACGCCCTCGGCCTTGCCCACGATACCGACATCGCCGAGGTCCTCGCGCGGGCCGACGCCGAGCGGCAGCGCTGGATGCGCAAGAGCGGCGTGACGGCCGAGAAGACGGCCTGGCTGGAGGTCGTTTCCTACGCGCAATCGCATCTGGGCCAGGCCGCGGGGCGGGAGAGGTACGACCGCTCGCTCGCCCGCGACGCGGAGGAGGACTTCGGCCAGGCCGTTGTGTTCGCGCTGGAAGGTCTCGACGCGCTCGACCCCGGAACCCGGGCCGTCCTGCTCGACGAGGCGTCGGCCCGGGGCATCACCCCCGATCGCGCCGATCGGCTACTGGCCCGTGCCTGCCGGGAAAAAGGCGTCGCAAGGGATGGCGGCCAGGCGCCGCTCACGACGGGTGGCGACGCGCCGGGGCGTTACCTCCGCTGCCGGGCGTGCGGGGGCGTCGTGGCCTTCGATCGCGTGAAGAAGGACCCTGACCGGTCGGCGTGTCGCCACTGCCGCGCGCCGTTGCGTTGGGAGTGCCCGTCCTGCCGCTCGGGCCACTGGGTCGACGAGCCGCGGTGCCCGTGCGGCTTCGAGCTGAAGCACCTGGAGCCGCTGGTCCGGCACTTCGAGGCCGCGCAGCATGCGCCATCGGCTCCGCGACGAGGCGACGGCGCTGGAGCACCTGGCACGCGTCCAGGAGTTCGCCCCGCACCACGTCGGGGCGCGGAAGGCGATCGAGAAGATCAAGGAGCGGCTGGCCGAGGTCGAGGCCGTGAAGGCCGAGTTCGAGCTGGCGAGGACGCGGCGACACCTGCTCGCGGCCCGCCAGGCCCTGGCCGCGTGGTCGCGGCTCGTTGCGCCGGACGCGCCGGACCTGGTCGCGGCGCAGGCCGAGCTGCTCGAGGCGCTCCGCGAGGCCCAGGCGCATGTCGCCCGGCGCGCGATCCGTCGCCGACGCGGACCCCGTCGCGGCCCGGCAGCACTATCGCAAGGCGCTGGCGGTCGCGGCCGACCTGCCCGACGCGCGCGAGGGGCTGCGTCACCTGCCGCCCGACCCGCCCTCGGCCCTCCGCTTCGAGATCGTCGGCGAGGCGATCGTGCTCCGCTGGACACCCCCGCCGGCCGACAGCCTCGGCGCCTGGTCCTACCGCGTCGTCCGCAAACTCGGCGGCGTCCCCGCCCAGGCGACCGACGGCTCGGTCGTGGCCGAGGTCGAGGCCACCGAGGCGACCGACCGCGGCGCCCAGCCCGGCCAGGTCGTCGGCTACGCCGTCTTCACGACCCGGGCGGGCGTCGCCTCCACGACCGCGGCGACCTTGCCCGCGTTCCCGTTCCTGCTCGACGTCCGCGACCTCCGGGCGGAGGGCGAGAAGGGCGAGATCCGCCTGAGCTGGGGCCTGCCGCCCAAGGCGATCGGCGCGAAGGTCGTCCGCCTCGGCGGGCCGGGCGGCGCCGACAAGCCGCTCGACGCCCTGGCCGACCTCGCGACCGACCGCGGTCTTGAAGAAGGCCGAATCTATCGCTACCGCGTCTCGGCCTTCTATCGAGGATCCGACGGCCGTTCGCATTTCGCCCCGGGCGTCGAGATCGCCGCGAGCCCGACGCCCCCCGCCGCGCCCGCGGGGCCGCTGACCGTCGCCCGCGACCCCGACGGCCGGGTCGAGGTCCGCTGGCCGCCCGTGCCCCGGGGAACTGTCAAGGTCCTCCGGACATCAACGCCCCCGCCCTGCCCCGTCGGCTCGCGGCTCGGCACGGGGGAGGCCAACCGGCTCGAAGGGGCCTGGCTCGACTCGGATCGGGTCGACTCCGCGACCGACTCCGATCCGCCGACCGTCGGCGCCTGCCTGTACACGCCGTTTGTCTTCCTCAACGGCACGGCGACGGCTGGCTCCCCCGTCGGCTATTCGAGCGTCCCGGACCCGACCGACCTGCGGGCCGTCCGCGTCGGCAGCGGCGGCCGCGTGCATCTCCGGTGGCGCTGGACGCCCCGGGCGACCGAGGCGATCGTGGTCGCGCGCCCCGGCCTCCCTCCGACCGGTCCCGACGACCCGGACGCCGTGTCGACCACGGTGAGCGAAGCCGACTACAGCCGCCTCGGTAATCTGCCGCTGACGCTGCCGGTCGAGGCGCTCGGGGGCGGCGCGTGGCACTTGGCGGTGTTTAGCGTCGCCATGGTCGACGGCCACCGACTCGTCTCGCCGGGCCTCCAGCCGACGGCGAGGACCGTCGTGCCCGGACCTAACCCGGAGATCACGGTCGGCTACACGCTGAACCGGCCGACCTTTCCCGGCCGGCCGTGGTCGATCACGTTCCAGACCGAGCCGCCCGGCTCGGCCGTGCCGCCGATGGCCCTGGTGGCCCACCCGAGGACGATTCCGCTCTCGCCGGACGATGGGCAAATCATCGAGCGGTTCCCCGCCTGCCGCGACGGCGCGACGTTTCCCGTCCGCCATCGGCTCGAATTGACCCGCCACCTCGCCCGCCTCTTCACCGACCCGGCGGCCGACCCCGCGGGACTGCCGCCGATCCGGCTCCGTCACCCGGAGTCGGCGGGGACGCGGGCCTGATGCTCGGCCTCGTAGGCCGCCACCCGGCTCGCCAGCGTCAGGTAATCGAGCCACGCGAGCCCGACGATCGGCACGAAGAGCACGAGGTCGACGATCGCCCCGACGTCCGGCCGCCCGAAGGCCGTGAAGATCATCACGAACATCAGGGCGATCGCGGCGCACACGCACGACAGGGCGACGGTCACCTTGCGGTACTTCTCGAGCTGGACCGCCAGCGGCTCGACTCCGAAGCGGAGGCGGCGGAGCTTGCGACGCCAGTACCGCTCGCGCTCGGCCCCGTCCTTTCCGCTCGCGATGGGCAATCGGGGCTTCGGATACTCGGCCATGGCGCCATTGTACGCGGGGATGCGGCGTCTTGTAGGGTCCGCTGTGCGGACCACCTTCGGGGACTGGGCCGTCGATCGAAGATGGTCCGCAAGACGGACCCTACGAGGACAATTCCTTCAACCGACGAATCAACTCCACCGCGGCCTCGGGTGATATGGTCGCCACATCGACTCGGCGCAATTCTTCGAGGAGCGGCTCCGGCAGCGCGGCGAAGAGGCTCGACTGCAAGCGCGCGGGCCGTCTTCACGCGAGGCATCGGCGTCGGCGCGGTTCCGGTCTCCGGCCGATGCTGCTTCTCCAGGAACGCGAGGATTTCCCTCGCCCGGTCCAGCACCGAGCCCGGCAGGCCCGCGAGCCGTGCGACGTGGATGCCGTAGCTCTGGTCGGCGCCGCCGGGGACGATCCGGTGCAGGAAGACGATGTCGCCCGCCTCCTCCTCGCACGGCCACGTTGGCGTTGCGGAAGCGCGGCCTTCGTCTTCTCCAGGTCGACGAGCTCGTGATAGTGGGTGGCGAAGAGCGTGCGGCAGCCGACGTGGTCGTGCAGGTGCTCGGTGATCGCCCAGGCGAGCGAGACGCCGTCGAACGTGCTCGTGCCCCGGCCGATCTCGTCGAGGATGACCAGGCTCCGCGGCGTCGCGTTGTTCAGGATGTTCGCCGTCTCGGTCATCTCGACCATGAACGTGCTCTGGCCGCGGCTCAGCTCGTCGGTCGCGCCGACGCGGGCGAACAGCCGGTCGACCACCCCGATCCGGCGCGCGTCGGCCGGCACGAAGCTGCCGATCTGCGCCAGCACGACGGCCAGCGCCACCTGGCGGATGTACGTGCTCTTGCCCGCCATGTTCGGGCCGGTGATGAGCAGGATCTGCCCGGCATCGGGGCCAAGAGCCGACGTCGTTCGGCACGAACGCCCCGGGCGGCAGGAACGCGTCGAGCACCGGATGCCGACCGTGCTCGATCTCCAGCACGGGCTCGGCGACCATCTCGGGCCGGCAGTACCCGCGCCTTCGCTGCCAGCTCGGCGAGCCCGGCCAGCACGTCGATCTGGGCCAGCACCGCGCCGGCCTGGATCAGCCGCGGGGCCTCGGCCGCGACGCGGTCGCGGAGCGTGGTGAAGAGTTCATATTCCAGCTCGCACGCGCGATCCTCGGCCCGGAGGACCTTGTCTTCGTACTCCTTCAGCTCGGGCGTGATGTACCGCTCGGCGTTCTTGACCGTCTGCTTGCGGATGTAGTCGGCCGGGACCTTGGCGCCGTGGGTGTGGGTGATCTCGATGTAGTAGCCGAAGACCTTGTTGAAGCCGACCTTCAGGCTGTTGATCCCCGTCCGGCGGATCTGCTCGGCCTGGAACCGGGCGATCCAGGTCTTGCCGCCCTGGGCGATCTCGCGGAGCTCGTCGAGGTCGGGATGATACCCGTCGCGGATCAGCCCGCCTTCCTTGACGGCCAGCGGCGGGTCGGGGACGAGGGCCGCGTCGATCGCCGGCGCGGACCTCGGGGCAGAGCTCGAGCGCCGCCTCCAGCTCCTTCAGGCGCTTCGACGTGCGGGCCGTCAGCCGGGCCTTGATCTTCGGCAGGAGCGACAAGCGTCCGCGCCAGGCCGACCAGGTCGCGCGGGCGTGGCCCGGCCGGTGCCGACGCGGGCCGCGAGACGTTCGAGGTCGTTCGCCTCGTCGAGCGCCCGGCGGAGGTCGGCGCGGAGGGTCGCGTCGGCGACCAGCTCGGCGACGGCCTCGTGCCGCTCGGCGATCGGGCCGGGCTCGGTCAGGGGCGACGTCAGCCACTCGGCCAGCAGCCGCGCGCCCATCGGCGTGCACGGTCCGGTCGACGACCTGGAGCAGCGAGCCCTCGCGGCGGCCGTCGCGGAGCGTCCGCGTCAGCTCCAGGCTCCGCCGGGTCATCTCGTCGATCGCCAGCACGCCGGCGCGGCGGTAGGGGGTCGAGCCGCGTGATGTGGCCGACGGCCGACTTCTGCGTCTCGCGGAGGTAGGCGACGAGGGCCCCCGCCGCCTGGACCTCGGCCGCGTCGTCGTCGACGCCGAAGCCGGCGAGCGTGGTCGTCCGGAACTGGTCGAAGAGGGCCTGCCGGGCCTGCTCGGGCTGGAAGTCCCACGACGGCCGCGTCGTGATCGGCGCCGCCAGGTGGCCGCGGAGTGCCTGCGCCCAGGGGCTATCGAGCGCCGTCTCGGAGATCAGGACCTCGGCCGGGGCGAGCCGGGCCATCTCGTCGACCAGCTCGGTCCGCGAGACGCCCGTCAGCGAGAACCGGCCGGTCGACAGCTCGACCCAGGCCAGGCCGAGCTTCCCCTTCGACCTCGACGACCGCCGCCAGGTAGTTGGCCGCTCGGGGGTCGAGCAGGCCCTCGTCGGTCAGCGTGCCGGGGGTGACGACCCGGACGACCTCGCGCTTGACGAGCCCCTTGGCGAACCGGGCGTCCTCGACCTGCTCGCAGACGGCCGCCCGCTGGCCCGCCTGGACGAGCTTGGCCAGGTAGCGCCTCGAGCGCCGGGTGGGGGAAGCCGGCCATCGGGACGGCGTTCGTCCTTGTCCTTGTCGCGCGTCGTCAGGGCCAGGCCGAGCAGGGCGCGGCGCGCTCGGCGTCCTCGCCGAACATCTCGTAGAAGTCGCCCATCCGGAACAGCAGGAGCGCGTCGGGATCGCGGGCCTTGAGCTCGCGATACTGCTGCATCATCGGCGTCGAGGCGGGATCATTCATGGTGGGGCGTCGGCCCGGAAACGAACGCGGCCGAGGACGGTCCCCCTCGGGCCGGGGACGGTCGACGGCCGCGGTTTGTCTCGGGATGGGCGAGGCGAGAGGACGGGCAACGCGCCGGGGCGAGTCAGAACTTGTCGAGGGCGGTCTGCTCTTCGGGGTAGATCTCGAAGACCTGGTCGAGCCGGGTGATCCGGAAGACCTCGAGGAGGTCGGGGTGGATGCAGCAGAGCTTGAGCTTGCCCTTGACGGCGCCGACCTTCTTCTTGAGGTTGATCAGCTTGCCCAGCGCGGCGCTGGAGAGGTACTGGACGTTGCCGAAGTTGAGCAGGAGCTGCGGTGTAGCCGTCGTCCTCGACCAGGCTGTAGAGCTGGTCGCCGACCTCCTGGATGTTCTCCTCGGTGACGATCTTCGTATCGACGAAGCTGACGACCGTGACCCCGTCAATGTTCTCGAGGCGGAGGTGACGGCGAGGGGCTTGCGACATCGGACGGGCTCCTGTACCGATCACGCGACCGGGGCGATGGGATGCTGATCATGGCCCGCGCTGCCGGCCGCCGCCCGAAACCGGGCCGAGGCACGGCGGTCCGCCCGATCACGGCGACATTACAGACTTACCAAAACCGCCCGCGGAATCAAGGGCGAGCTAAACGATTCCGGGATCGGCGACGGCCTGCGTCGTCGTCTCTTGGCATATACGGGCATCCACCTGGCCCGGAGAGAATGGCGGTCGCGGCGAACAACCGGCCCGACTCGGGCGGGTATCGTTTCGCCAGGCCGAGCAATCCGGCGCGCACCGGGTCGGCCGGGATCGGCCGGCCGGGGCAGCCTCGCCCGCCTGCAAGGTTAACGGAGCCGCACGAATCCGCTCGTAACCTGGACGCTCGGGTTCGCTCGGCGCCCGGACAGGGTCCCGAGACCCCGACGAAACGAACCCGATCGGCTTCGGTCGGCGCGGCGGCGACAATTGACCCCCGCTCCGGCCGGTCGCTAGACTGACTCCGGGGACGACGATCGTCCGAGAGTCGCCCTGCCGGCCATCCTCTTCATCGAGATGCACCGGGGCCGCCGCCCCGTCCGCCCGGACCGCAATCCACTCCCGGAGACCGACCTTGAACCGACCGCATGTCCTGGCCGCGCCGGTCGCGCTGGCGACGGCCCTGCTCGCGACCGCGACGCTCCGCGCCGCCGACGAGACCAAGAAGCCCGAGGCCCCGAAGACGCCGCTCGTCGCCGAGATCACGCTCAAGGGCAACATCCTCGAGGAGCCCGCCCCCGTCGGCCTCGAGGGGTCGCCGATCAGCGACAACATGCAGACCCTCCTCGAACGGATCTCCAAGGCCAAGGCCGACAAGGACGTCAAGGCCCTCGTCCTCAAGATCCGCGACCCTCGAGCTCGGCTGGGCCCGCGCCAACGAGCTCCGCGAGGCGATCAAGGCGTTCCGCAAGTCGGGCAAGAAGGTCTACGCGTTCCTCGAAGAGGTCGACAACAAGGACTACTACGTCGCCTGCGCCGCCGACGAGATCGTCGTGCCCGAGGGCGGCTGGCTGATGGTCAAGGGGATGGCCGCGCAGGTCACGTTCTACAAGTCGCTCTTCGACAAGCTCGGCGTGAAGGCCGACTGGATGCAGGTCGGCAAGTACAAGTCGTACGGCGAGCCGTTCACGCGGACCTCGATGAGCCCGGCCTTCCGCGAGGAGGTGACCGAGTTGCTCCATGACACCCACGCCCTGCTGGTCGAGGCGATCGCCGAGCGTAAGGGGATCTCCGCCGAAGCCGCCACGGCCCTCGTCGACAATGGCCCCTACACGCCGCATGAGGCGCTCAAGTCCGGTCTGATCTCCCGCGTCGGCTACGAGAACGACATGGTCGACGCCGTGAAGTCGGACCTCAAGGAGAAGACGGTCAAGCTCGACCCGAAGTACGGCAAGCCGAAGGTCGACAACGACTTCTCGGGCTTCGCCGGCTTCATGAAGATGATGCAGGCCCTGTCCGGCGAGTCGGCCAAGAAGCCCGAGTCGAACCTGCCGAAGATCGCCCTGATCTACGCCTCGGGCGCGATCAACGTCGGCAAGTCGTCGGGCGAGACGGTCTTCGGCGAGGCGTCGATGGGCTCGGAGACGGTCATCAAGCACCTCCGCGAGGCGCGAGGACGACAAGACGGTCAAGGCGATCGTCCTCCGGGTCGACTCCCCCGGCGGCTCGGCCCTGGCCAGCGACCTGATCTGGCGCGAGGTGACGCGGATCGAGAAGCCGATCGTCGCCAGCATGGGCGACGTCGCCGCCTCGGGCGGCTACTACATCAGCATGGGCGCCGACAAGGTCTATGCCGAGCCCGGCACGATCACCGGCTCGATCGGCGTCACCGGCGGCAAGTTCGTCCTCGGCGGCCTGATGGACAAGCTCGGCGTGACGACCGACACGATCGCCGTCGGCAAGAACGGCACGATCCTGTCCTTCGTCACGCCCTTCTCCGACGACCGAGAAGGCCGCGATGCAGCGCCTGATGGACGAGACCTACAAGCAGTTCGTCTCCAAGGCCGCCGAGGGCCGCAAGAAGCCGTTCGACGACCTCGAGAAGCTCGCCGGCGGCCGCGTCTACACCGGCCGGCAGGCGAAGAAGCTCGGCCTGGTCGACGAGCTCGGCACGCTCAACGACGCCATCGCCAGCGCCAAGCGGCTCGGCGGCATCTCGGAGGACGCCAAGAGCGACATGCTGATCCTGCCCAAGCCCCAGGGCATCTTCGAGTCCCTCCTCGGGCCGCTCGAGGACCGCGACATCTCGACGTCGATCCGCGTCGACCTCGGTGGCTTCGTCCCCGACGCCCTCCGGCCGGTCGTCCGCAAGGTCAACACGCTGATGAAGCTGATGAGCAAGGAGCCGGTGGTGATGGTGATGCCGTTCCAGATCGAGATTCGTTGAATCCCGTAGGGTCCGCTGTGCGGACCATCTTCACGAAGCCGGCATGAAGATGGTCCGCATGGCAGCCCCGACGCATCACCGCAGCGATCGCCCTCGGGGAATTCCAGCCCGTGCCCGCCCAGAACCCCCGCTACCCCTACTCCCCCATCACCGCCCGCCCCGACTACGACTGGCCCGGCGGCAAGCGGCTGGCCGTCTACATCGCCCTGAATCTGGAACACTTCGCCTTCGGCGCGGGCCTCGGAGCCGAGCTGATCCCGGGCGGGCCGCAGCCGGACGTCCTCAATTACGCCTGGCGGGACTACGGCAACCGCGTCGGCGTCTGGCGGCTTCTCGACCTGTTCCGCGAGCTCGAGCTGCCCGTCTCGCTGCTCGTCAACTCGACGATTTACGACCACTGCCCCGAGGTCGTCGCCGCCTTCCGCGAGCGGGGCGACGAGGTCGTCGCGCACGGCCGCACGAACTCGGAACGCCAGGGCTCGATGACCGAGGCCGACGAGGCGGCGATGATCGCCGAGGTGACGCGGACGATCACCCGCCACGAGGGAAAGGCCCCGGCCGGCTGGCTCGGCCCGTGGGTCTCCGAGAGCCCGCTCACGCCCGACCTGCTCCGGGAGGCGGGCTATCGCTATGTGCTCGACTGGTGCTGCGACGACCAGCCGATCTGGATGAAAACCCGCTCGGGCCCGATCCTCGCGGTGCCCTATCCCGCGGAAATCAACGACATCCCCGCCATCGTCGCCCGCCGCGCGAGCGCCGCGGAGTTCGCCGGTATGATCGTCGTCCAGTTCGAGGAGATGCGCCAGCAGTCGTCGGACCAGCCGCTCGTGTGCGGGATCGCGCTGCATCCCTACATCGTGGGCCAGCCGTTCCGGCTCCGACACCTCCGCCGTGCCCTGGCCCACATTGCGAATCGGGCCGACTCGATCTGGCTCTGCCGCGCCGGCGACATCGCCGCGCACGCGGAGGGCCTGCCGCCCGGTGTCGTCCCCTCGTGAGCCATGCGGCGGCTCCAGACCCTTGCCCCGGCCCGCGATCGTCCTGACAATCGTAGGGGGCTCACTCGTCAGGGGGAATGGCCATGACCACCGCAGTGCGACGGAAGCGGATGTTCGGCCCGTTGCTCTACGTGACTTTGGCCCTCGCGGCGCTGCTCACGGCGGCGGTCCAGATCGGGACGGGCAGCCTCTGGCTGACCGCGGCCGCCCGCCGGGAATACGTGCCGAGCCCGGATCAGGAGGCGGAGGGACAGGCGGCGACCCTGTCGGACGCAAGCTCCGAGACGGGATCTCGCCTCCGGGCCGCCTCGCGGCTCTCGGGCGTCCTGCACCGGGCGGTCTCGGGTGACGAAACCTCCGGCCCGCGGGGCGGGGCGCTGATGGCCCTCCGCAAGGCGCTCCGCGACCAGGATCATGACCTTGCGATCGCCGCGGCGGGCGCACTGGCGAGCCTCTGGCAGCACGGCCGATCGGCGGCGGGCGACCTTGAGGCGGCCCTCGACGCCGAGGACCAGGTCCTCCAGCTCGCCGCCGCCGAAGGCGCTGATCCAGGTCGGAGGAGACACGACGCGGGCCCTGGCCACGCTATCCAGGCTCGTCGGCCGACCCCGCGCTGCTCCCGCGGCGTTCGGACGTGATCTCGGCGATGATCTGGCGCGGGCGCGGCCGGCGAGGACGCGGCAGTCGCGGCCATCGACCGGATGCTGTCCGAGCCCGACGAGGACGTCCGGCTCGAGTCGGCCGACGTACTTCCCTCGCTCGGAGCGAAGGCCATTCGACTGCGCCCGAAGCTCGACGCGATGCTCGACTCGCCCGATCCAGCCATTCGCTTCACCGCGGCTCACGCGATCCTTGGTGCGAACGGAACGGGCCCGAATCCGAATGCCGACCCGCGCCTGATCGCCGCGATCGAGTGGGCCGTACTGGACGCCTCGCGCCCCCTCCATCTCCGGGATCAGGCCCTCGGCACGCTGCACGAGCTGTCCACGGCCGCCGTCCGGCACTGCGGGCTCGAACTCTCGCGGCAGCTCGACGCCGAGGACTACGACGCCCGCCTCGCCGCGGCCTCGCTGGTCCACTCGATCGACCCTCAGATCCTCGCCGGGCCGCGGGGCCCGGCCGCGGGCCGCTGAGTTCGCTAGCGGGACCGCGGCAGGTTACGCGGTCACCGTCGCCCGCGGCCGGGGCCGCCCGATCGACCGACTCGTCCCGGGCGCGGCGGAATCCGTCGATCAGGCCGTAATAGTTGTCGAGGTGTGTCGCTTCCGACCACCCTCCGTGCCTGGCCCTGTGCCCATTCTCGCCCAGCTCGTCGCGAAGGGCCTCGTCGGTGGCGAGCCGATCGAGCGCCACGACCAGTTCTTCCGAGTCGCGGAAGACGATCCCCCCGCCGCTCTCGGCCACCAGCTCCGGCAATGCCCCGAGGTCGCGGACGACCACCGGTGTCCGCTCGTGGAACGCTTCGAGCACGACGTAACCAAACGTCTCGTACACGAGCGACGGCACCACGACGGCCCTCGCCCCGCGGAAGAGGGCGGCAACGTTCGGGCCGTCGAGCCGGCCCTCGAAATGGACGTTCGCCATCCCGCCGGCCCGACGGCGAAGCTCGCCCTCGTACGCCCCCGCACCGGCGATCCGCAAGTCGAGGCCCGGCAGGCGGGGCATGACGTCGATGACGTCCTGGAATCCCTTGATCAGCTCCAGCCGGCCAGCGGCCGCGACGTAGGGGCGGTCGTGCCGGGGCGACGCGACCTCGGGCAGGCCCGTGTAATCGTGCGGGAGGAAGTAGGGCAAGTGGCGCATCGGCACGCCGACGCCTCGCCGGGCGTGCTCGCGGATCGTCGAGCGGCTCGGGGCGATCAGGGCGTCGAGAGAACGGAGGCCGCGGGACATGCCGTCGCCGTTCCGCCAGAACTGCGGGGGGCGTTTGCCCCGGAGGCAGCAGCGGACGCAATCGGTCTCCTCGCAGACCGTCCCGTCGTGCTTCCAGAGGACGTGCTGCGGGCACACGAGCCAGTGCTCGTGCGCCGTCATCAGCTTGATCGCGCCGGGCATCTCGATCTCGAGCAGGCCTGGGCCGCCGATGAGCGACAGATTGTGGAAGTGGACGACCTCCGGCCGGATCGCATGCAGGACTCGCCGGATCGCCGCGAGCTTGAACCAGGGCTTGCCGGTCTGGTGCGTCGCCAGTGGCGAGAGCGGGCCGAAGGGGCTCGCCAGTGCGTGGATCGTCACGCCCGGCGGCGGCTCGTAGGGCCGTGGCGGCAGGCCGGCCTTGGAGAGCTCGAACGCGTCGCGGCAGTAGATGACGTGGACGTCGTGCCCGTCCCGCGCCAGCGCCCGCGAGAGACGGTCGACGAACGCCGCGTCGCCGCCGAAGGAATGGGGGCCGAAGAAGGTCGTGAGCATCGCGAAGGTCATGCCGATTTCCTTCCCCGCGCGGCGGTGCGGGCCGGCCCGAGGTCGTCGAAGACCGCGAGCAAGGATCGGGCCGCGGCGTCCCACGTGAAGAGGCTCGCCCGTTCGAGTGACCGGGCCGCGAGCCGATCGCGCAGCGCGGGGTCGTCCAGGAGGTAGCGCATGCCGGCGGCGATCGCGTCGACGTCCATCGGGTCGACGAGGATGCCCGCGTCGCCGACGACCTCGGGCAGCGCCCCGGCCGTGCTGGCGACGACGGGCGTGCCGCAGGCCATCGCCTCGACGGCTGGCAGGCCGAAGCCCTCCATCAGCGAGGGCATGACCAGCGCGTAGGCCCTCGTGAGCAAGTACGCCAGGTCGTCGTCGGGCACAAATCCCGTGAAACTGACCCGCTCGGCCAGGCTGAGCCGATCGACGATGCCGCGAAGCTCGGGGATGTGGGTGTGGAAGACGTCGCCGAAGTCGCCGACGAGCACGAGCCGCTCGTCGGCGCCGAGCCGCGCGAAGGCATCGATCAGCCGGGCGAGGTTCTTGTGAGGCGAGAGGCCTCCGACGTACAGCCAGTACCTTCGGTCGGGCTCGATGCCGTATCGGTTCAAGACCTCGTTACCTTCCGGGCCGGGTCTGGGGCGGAACGCCGAGTCTGGGCCGCACGTCACGACCTGCACACGGTCGTCCGACAGGCGAAACCAGGCGAGAAGATCGCGGCGCGAGGCCTCGGAGATCGTCACGATCCGGTCAGCCCAGGCGACCGCCGCGTGCTCCTTCGCCTTCCACGCGAGGCGACCCTTGCCGCCGGGGAAGACGAGCTCGGGATGCGCGATCGCCAGCGTGTCGTGCAGCGTGACGACCACGCGCTTCACGCCCCAGACGGGCACGAAGCTGTAGCTCGCCGGGAAGTAGACGAGGTCGCAGCCCGACCTGGCGATCGCCCGGCTGAACGCGAGCATGTCGCCGACCGATCGTCTGCCCTCGGCCGAGGCTGCCCGGCTCGGCGCCCGCGTCACGTCGACGGGAATCGTCGCGAAGCCGTCGGGGACCGCCGCGAACGCCGAGCGAAGGACGGTCGACGAAGACCACGAACTCGTGGCCGGTCTCGATCCTCGCGAGCGCCGCGAGGACTTCGCGAGCGAACCGACCGAACCCGCGGCGGTTGGTCAGGCACCCCCCGTCGATCCCGATTCTCATGGCGGCCGGTCCTCCTGACCCTTGGGCCTTTTGCTTAACTCAAACGGACGGATGGAGGAAGGCCAAGTCGGGTCGGCCCGCTAACCCCCCGCGGGACCTCGAACCGCCAGCAGCATCGCCGAGTGGCCGAACGGCAAGGTCCACCCCAGCCGGCCGACGGCGAAGGCCTCCGCCCGGCCGAGAGTCGCCATGATCGGGTCGGTCCTGCTCCGTCGAGCGGGGCCCGGCAGGCCCCCTCCGCGAGGGTGAGAGCGATGCCTCGATGGCCTCAGCCGGCCGCGGATCTCCTGGGCCAGCGACCCGGCGAAGTTGACCCGGCTGAGGTTGAGGACCTTGAGTCCGTTCGACTCGAACTCCGCGCGGAGGGATCTCGGATCGACCGCTCCCGACCCCGCATTCGTCCGCACGATCGCGAGGCCTCCCGGGCGGAGGACCCGGGCGAGCTCGATCGTCGCCGCCGCGATGCCCCCGTCGGGAAGGTGCTGGATGACGTCGAGGCAGGTGGCCACGTCGAACGCCCCCGCACGGAAGGGCAGGTTCGCCGCGGCCGCTTCGACGACCCGATGACCGCGCCGCCGCGCATGGCGGAGCGCTTCGGGGCTGGGATCGATCCCGATGACCCGAGCGATCTCCCGCCGGACGGCTAGCCGTTCCAGCGTCAACCCCGCGCCGCAGCCGATATCGAGCGCGTCGAGCCCGGTTCGCCCGCGCAGCTTCGCGTCGAGCCAGTGCTCGGCAACCCTCCACGTCGCTGCCGACCACCAGTGCCGGGACTCGAACGCGGCGAGTCGCTCAAAATAGACTTCGGGCTCGTCCAGCGTGATCGGCGTCATGTCGGCACTCCCACCGCGGCGCCGCGCGACGGCAGAGAGCCGGCGATTGTCCATCCGGCCGCGTAGCCGGCCGCCCCCGCGATGCAGGTGACGGCCAGCGGCGCCGAGGATGTCGCGAGGACGGCTCCGACGAGCCCGGCGCATCCGACGAGCAGCCGATTCCACGGAAGGAGCCGGTGAGCCGTCAGACCGAGGCGACGCAGCGTCAGGCACGCGCCGATGACCGCGAGCGCCTCGACGCACAGGGCCGCGACACCGATCCCGAGCGTGCCGAAACGGATCGCTGAGATCGGCAGCGCAACCAGGGCCGCGACGCCTGCGATGGCCGTCGCCCGAAGCGCCTCGCGCTCCGACCCGAGCGCGACGAGGGCCGAGGCGAGCCAGCTCGCCGCGAGCAGCACGGGCAGGCGCGCCGCGACGACGCCGAGCTCGCCTGACCCGCCGCGAAACCCAGGGCCGAACAGGGCAGGGAGGGCACGACCCGCGACGAGAATAAGGCCGAGGGCCGCCGGGGCGAACAGGCCGACCAGAATTCGTAGCCCTCGGCCGATTTCGGCGGAGACCTCGGCCATCCCCCGCGAGCGGGCCCGCGCCACGGCGGGAGCGAGCAGGGTCGGCACGACCAGGCCGACGGACACGAGCGCGAAGACGATCCTCCGCGACGCCGCGTAGGACCCGCTCGCGGACGTTGGCCCGAGCGCGAGGCCCAGCGCCACCGCGTCGGCGGCATAGAGGCCGACTCGGGCGAACCTCATCAGTCCCGCGACCGCGGCGCGGCGCGAGAGCGCCATCGCGGCGCGACCGCTCCAGCGAGGGACACGCCATCCGCCGGCGCCGGACGCCCGGACGGCGAACAGGCACGCGACGATCCCCTCCGCCACCCCGGGCGCGGCCGCCGCGCGGGCGAGACCGGCGGGCGAGTCGACCGTGAGCAGGACGAATCCGGCTAGCCCCGCCGCCCGGACGACCTGGGCAAGGGCCAGAAGCGGCAGCTCGTTCCGGACCCGGGGTCCCACGTCCGCGACGACCGCCGACGTCAGCAGCACGAGCCCCGAGGCCGAGACCGCACCTGGAGCAACGCCCGCGAACGGCGCGATCAGCGCCAGAAGGACCAGCGCCAGCACCGCCCACACGAGCCGTAGCACGAGCAGGAGTTCGGTCATCCTCCGGACGAGCCGTGGCCTCCGGGCGGCCTCGCGGACGACGATCTGGTCGAGTCCCCCGCGGACAAGGACGAGGAGCCAGGCGGAGATCGCCAGGGCGACCTCCAGCGAGGCGAAGCGACCGGGCCCGAGTCGTCGCGCCACGTGGACCGTGCGCCGAAGCCCACCAAACCGGCAACGACTTCGGCGCCCAGACACAGGGCGAGCCTCGATCGGGTCGTCGCTCGAATTCGAGGTGGTTCGGCCCCGGACGTAACCGCAGGCGCGACCCATGCGCGATGCCGCGAGGGCTCCGGCGGCGCATGGGGCGGATTGGTCGGGTCGCCATGCGAAGTGCTCGGCCGAGATGGAGCCCTCGCCTCGAGTGCCCATATCGGCCCGAACACCCCGAGGAGGCTTCGCGTCGGACCGAAGCCGCGGAGCCGCTCGTAGGCGAGCATCGCCCACCGCCGGCGGCCGTCCTGGCCCATCGCCCACGTTCGTGGTATCGGCGCCGGCCCGACCGAGATGTCCTCGAACCCGGCCCGGCGGGCCAGGGCCGCCACGCCGCGCGACGAGAGTGTACGCGGCACCCATGCGCCCCTGCGCCGGAGCCGGCTGTAGGCGGCCGCCCAGGGCCGGGGCAGCAGGCCGACTCCCCAGAGCCGGACATGCGGGTCGACGATGGGCGCCAGCCTGTTCGGCGACCAGAGCACCAGCCGCCCGCCCGGCCTGAGCACGCGTCTCCACTCCCGCAGTGCCCGGACGGGATCGTCGCAGTGTTCGATCACGCTGTCGGCGACGACCGTGGCAAAAGTCCCGTCGGGCCACGGCAGCCGCTCGGCCGAAGCAGCCGCGAGCGGCACGGACAGGCCGTGGTCGTCAAGCCGCCGACGGGCGACGACCAGCCAGCGCGCGGCGATGTCGACCGCCGTGATCACCAGGCCTCGGCGGCGCCGCGGCGACGAGGAGCCCTCCGGTCCCGCATCCCACCTCGAGGATCGGCCCATTGTCGTCGAGATCGTCGGCGATCGCCCGGCCCCTGCCCTCGGCCGTCGAGGATGTGCGCCAGATAGCGTTCGCACCGGGGCGGGTCGACGTCGGGGGTGATCGCGTAGTAGGCGCGGGCCACGCCGTCGAGGTCGGTCGACTCGGCAATCGCGCGCCAGCCGCTCGGCCTTGGAACGTTCGGCGACGAGGTCCAGGTACCGGTCGGATTCGAGGCGGAAGTCGCGCAGACCCGCGACCGTCGGAAACGACAGGCCGCAGGACCCGCACGAATCGCCATCGACCGGCCCGCGGCACGCCGGGCATGAGTAGCCCGCCGTCCTGGCGGGCGCCTCGGCTCGCATCACCAGAGGCCGGACAGGGCGAACGAGGTCGCGGCGCGGCGGGCCGTCCGCATCGCCTCCCGCGCGGCCAGCCACGGCCCGAGCCGACCCTCGACCAGCCGGTCGAGCACGCGCGGCGACCGGAGGTAGCAGGCGTCGACCCGCGGCAGGTTGAAGACATCGTCCCGCGACGACGCCAGCGCCTGCCGCGTACCGAAGGCCCCGTCAAAGAGCCGGCTCCGGCCGCGGACGCGCGCGGTTCGACGCCCCGTACGGATACGCGAACAGCCGGCACGGCCGTCAAGCCTCGACTCGATCGCGTCGCACGATCCCCGGAGCTCCGCGCTCGACGGTCTCGATCGCGGCCCGATCGAGCCGGCGGTGGGTCCGCGAGTGCGACCCGAAGACGACCCCGCGGCGCGAGAGCTCGGCGACCTCGGACCAGTCGAGCGTCGCGGCACGGGGCACCCACGCCGGCTGGCCCGGCCAGTCGTTCTCGCGGCCGACGTGAGTCGGTGACGAGGAAGACCGTCGACGGGATGCCGAGCCGGTCGCAGGATCTCGACCCCCGGGAGGATCGACCGGAGCCCGTCGTCGAACGTCGACGGCGAAGCCCCGAGTCACCGCCGGGCGCCCCGGGCAATCCATTCCGCCAGGTCGACGCCGACGAAGCCGGCCTCCGACGAGGCGGGCGATCGTCTCGGCGAACCACGCCGGACGGGTCGAGATCGGCGAATCGGCGTCGTCGATGGCGTGATAGGTGAGGATCGGCAGGCCGTTGCGACTCAAGCGCGTCCTCCCGTGCGACCTCGCACCATTCGCCGTCCGTCTCGAACCACCGCGCCCGTCGGCCACCCGCGGGGCAAGCGGCACTTCGGCCCGCAGGCGATCGGACTCATACAAACCTAGGACCATCTCCGTGGCCCGGCAACCATCCTCGGAATTTCCCACCGCACGGGTCGTCCCCGCGAATCGCGGCGGCGAACGCCTCGAGCTCCGTCACGAGCGACCGCTCGCATCCGAACCGACGGCGATACAGTCGCTCGGGATCCGCTCGGCCAGATAGCCCCGCTCGACACGTCGTCCGTCGGCCAGCCGGCCGACGAGACGCCACGGCGCGGTCTCGACGACCAGCCATCCCGCCTCGCCGCGGATCTCGATCGTCAGGTAGCCGTTCCGGAGCTTCCAGCTCGAGTGCAGTTCCGCGACGACATCGTCGTGCGTTAAGAATAATCCGAATGCCTCGCGTTCGCAAGCGTCCGGCTCGCGTGGATCGTTGCGGACGTTCCCGGAAACCGATTCGACCTCGCCCGCGATGCGGCGGATCAGGTCGCACGCGTGCACGCCGTTGTCGATCATCGTGCCGCCGCCCGAGACCTCGCACGTCGCGTGTGCCAGCCTTCGCAGGAACTGCGGCGAGGCGAGATGTCCGATCTGGACGCGGACCCCCTCGAGCCGGCCCGAGTCTCGCCGCCCTCGACGATTCGCGATCGCGTCGCGGATCGGCGGATAGAAACGGTGGTTGAAGCCGACGGCCAGTCGTCAGCCCGGCGTCCTCTGCCTGGAGCGCGAGCCGTCTCGCATCGCCGGCGTCGATCGCCAGCGGCTTCTCGCAGAGCACGTGCTTGCCGCACGCCAGGGCCAGTTCGACCGACTCGACGTGGTCCGCGTGCGGCGTGGCGACGACCACCGCGTCGACGCCGTCCAGGAGCAGCCCTTCTTCGAGGCTGCCGACCGTGAACGCCGCCGTGCCGCGCCGCGACGGCCCCGGCCCGGTCGATGTCGACGTCGGCGACCCCGATGAGGATCGTGCCCCGCGCGACGCGTCGCCGCGGCGGCCCGCTGCGACCCGAGGAACCCGGCGCCGACGACGAGGATTCCGACCGGCTCTCGGCTCGATTCCACGGTTGGCCTCCTTGCCCGAAGTCTCCTCCCGATGCACCGCGCTCGTCGAGAAACGTCAGGGCCGGCCGGCGCCCGTCCAGAGGCCCATGGCCTCGCCGGCCGCCCAGGCCGAACTGATCGCGAGGAAGCTGGGCACTGCCCCCAGCCACGGCCGCACGTCCATGCGCCTCCGGCTCAGGGATTTCCTCGCTCGCCCGAGCAAGAGTGCCGGAACGAGCGGTGCAGCCAGCCCGCGGGCCAGCCGATCGACCTTCCCCCGACGTGTGCTGTGCTCCGCGCCAAACCGCCGTGCGTGGGCGAATCGATCCCGAACGATCGCGAGGAGGCCGCTCCTTCCGGCGAAGTCGACGACCGCCTGAGGCTCCGAGGCCCACGTCGCCCCATTTGCCTCGAGAACTTGCTGGACTTTAATCTCCCAGAATCCAGCCGACCAGTCCCTCGCGACCTCGGCGAGCTTTTCGCGCCGGTAGAGGGCGTTCTCACCGCTCGGTCGCGCGGGCAGGGGAAAGCCTGGTCCGTATCTCAGAAACCTCTGAAGGTAGACCGCCCGGTCGACTGCCCCGAGCCCGTCCCCCGCCGCAATCGCCCCGCCGACGCCCCATGCGCCCGTCTCGTCCATGCGATCCATCAGACGGTCGAGCCAGCCGGCGCGAGGGACCATCTGTGTCGTCGAAAACGCGACCCGACTCGCGTCAACAACCGCGAGACCGTGCGCGCCACATCGCCGGGACGAGCCGGGCCTGAGGTGACGCAAGGAATCGCAATCCCGGCCGGGAGTGGGGACCGGCCGTCGTGCTCCCGCCCTCGACGACGACGACCTCGCCACGCGATTTGACCTCGCGCAGGAAGGCGGCCACGCTCCGGTCGGACGCCGGGCCGCGGCCGACGGACGCGAGGACCACGGCGATGCCTCGGCTCATCGCACGCGCATCCTCTCACCCGCGGCCCCGTGGAAGTGCGGCGGACCGATCGCCCGGGAGTCGTCCCAGTGCCGATGCACCACAATGTTCGAGTGCGGCGCGCACCGGCGCCGGACCTTCGCGACGGGGTCGCCGACCACCTCAATCTGTGCGAGGTCGGCGACGCCCAGGCCGGCCTCGTGCGCCAGTCGGAGATAACCGATCCGCATCGGGTCGAAGCCCATCGCCGCCGCGGCGACGGCGTCCACAGCCACGGGGTCGGTCCCCGCCGCCGCCAGGCCGAGCCGGATCGGCGTCCCGTGGCGCGGGCCCTCGCGATGCATCGCGACGAATCCGTCGAGCACCGTAACGTGCGGCCGCACGGCCCTCGCCAGCGTGACGAGGTTTCGATTCAACGCGATGACCGAACGGAGAAAGCCGCGGTCCGCGGCCGAAAGCCGCCGGCCCGTCTCGTCGCCGAGCTTTCCCGACAGGCGATTCCACGCGTATCCTCAACCGCCCCTGCGTCCTGGTCAGGGCGTTGACGAGGGGCGAGTCCCCCTTGAGGAAATCGACGACGGGCCGCTTCCAGCCCGCCGATCCGTTCCCGCCCGCGTAGCCGTGCATCCGGACGCGGTCCGCCGGATGGACGGCGGAGAGCATGTTCTTCAGGCCCATCGTCACCATGACGTTGACGTGGGTCTTCATCAGGGCGAGCGAGACGCGACACTGCGACCCTGCGACCGTGCCGGAGACCCTCGCAACGAGCGGCGCGCCGTCCACGCCCTCGAGCGTGACCGGCTCCCACTGCGTCTCGTCGCGGTTCAGGTCGACGAACCGGACGGGCTGGCCCTCCAACTCGCGGCGATGGCCCAGCCGCTCGAATCCCGCGCGGGCGTCGCTTGCCCCCTCGGCGATCGTCGCCCTGACAGCGCCCGATGCGAGCAGAGCATCGAGCGTCGCCGAGAGGGCGTCGGGGTGCGTCGACGGGAGCGGACGGCGGTGGCTCACGAAGTTCGGCTTGATCAGCACGTCGGGCTGGACCACGCGGTGGAGGTCGTGGCGGATGAGCGCCAGCGCCTGCGCCACGGCCCCGCGGCGATTGTCGGACTTGACCAGGGCGACCCGCGCTACCTGGGCCATCGCGCGGCCCTCCGTGTCCTGGCCGAGGTCGGCGGCGGGACGGCCCCGCCGGTCGCGCCCGGCTCGTCGAGGCGGAGGCCCCGGGCCGACGTGACCGCGCGTCCCTCGGCGCGCGGAGCCAGCCATGCCACAAAGCCGTCGCCGCGATCACCGAAACGCCGCAGCACGCGAAATAGACCAGGTGGAGCGAAAGGCAGGCCGCGGCGAAGATCAGGCTCTTCCTCCGCGCGAGGAAGGCATAGAACCCATGATTTAGCCCGACGATCAACGCGACGCAGGCCACCGCGAGCACCGCCAACGGTGCCCACGCGATCGCCCCGACCGTCGCGAGACCGCCCAGCCCGGTCGCGGCCACCGAGAGCCGGCCCGAGCGGTCGACGTTCAGGTCGGTCTCGTCGACGCGAGTGCGGAGCATCAGCAGCATCCACGGTATGCCGCGCCGAAACACGTCGGTGCGGACCATGTCGAGGAATGTCCACCGCTTCAGGTGCGTGGCCAGGACGTCTCGTGCGAGCACGATCCGGCCGCCCGAGCGGCTGATCCGGTAACCCAGCTCGATGTCCTCGATCGCGGGCCGCCGGTAAAGGTCGGGGTCGAATCCGCCGTGATCGAGGAAACGTCCGCTTGCGGATCGCGCCGCAGCCCGTCCAGAACGTCCGCGCGGGCCGGATATCGTCAGCGAAGTCGCCGCGCTGGTGGACGAAATGATGCAGGAGGTTCCGGAACTGGCTCACGACGCCCGGCGCCCAGGGCCGGTCGTCGTACGAGCCGAACAGGGCCGAGAGAATCGGGTCTTGGTCGAATCGTCTGAGTGCGCGGGCGAGCGTTTCGGGATGGACCGCGACGTCCGCGTCGAGGAAGAAGATGATCTCGCCCTCGGCGGCGATGGCCCCGGCGTTCCGCGCGGCCGCGGGCCCGCAGCGCTCGCGGCGCACGACGCGTGCCCCGCACGACTCGGCGATGCTCGCCGAGGCGTCGGTCGAGCCGTCGTCGACGACCAGGATCTCGAACGGCTCGACGCCGACGGAGTCGCGGAGCCCCCGGAGGCATCGCGGCAGGACGCTCTCCCCGTCGTGGACGGGGATCACGACCGAAAGCCGCGGCCTCCGTGGCTCCGGGCTCGCCGGACCGGCGGGGAAATCATCCATGACCCACCCTCGCCCGTCACAAGCCGCGACGGCCGGAATGCGTCCCCGTCCCTGGGATCGCCCGAGCCTTCGCGTGGACCGACGAGCGCGACGATGGGCCGCGTGGTGAGTCTCCGAGGTGTCTAATCAATGCGCCAACCGTCCGCGACATCGTCGATCGCGACGTGCGGCGGGACTCTAGCGGCTCGCGGGCGGGGTGTCAACGCGGGTCGGTGAAGGGTCCCGGCGGCAACCGGCCCCTGCCCGATCGGATCACGACTCGTGCGGTTCATTTCCTCAGTTTCCTCAGCGCTGACCCCTTGTGCATCGCCACGTGGTCGGTCTTGTCGCTCTGGATCTCGTACTGCGGCTCCTCCTCGCTTGCGTGGTGCGTGTAGCCCTTGTAGTCGACGTCCTTGGTGTGGACCTCGATGATCCTGCCGCGCACGCGCCCGGCCTCCGAGTTCCAGGAGACGTGGTCGCCGACCTTGAATCGCTTCGTCATGCCGAGTCCCCTCCCCTGATCGGGTCGATCCGATTTCCCCAGAACGCGATCGCGGCGGATTGCGTTTCGAATGAGGTTGCGCTCGGACAATCGGATGGCCCGCCGCCGCGATCGAAGTCGGGTCGATGCCATGCCCCGCGGCGCCGAGCGAAGCCAATCAGGCCCGGTGGCCTTTGCGCCGAACGAACCCACCGTTCACTTTCGTGCGGAAGGGGCGTCTGCTGTCGATCACAAGCACAGCTCAGCCCAGGGCCGCGCGGAGGGCCTCGGCCGCCGCGGCGACGGTGTGGTCGATGTCGGCCTCGGTGTGCGCCGCCGAGACGAAGGCGGCCTCGAACTGACTGCACGGTAGGTAGACGCCCCGGGCCAGCATCTCCCAGAAGAACCGGCCGAAGAGCGCGGTGTCGCACCGCTTCGCGTCGGCGTAGTTCCAGACCGGGTCGGGGTTGACGAACAGGGTGATCATGCTGCCGACCCGCTGGACGACGTGGGGGACCTTCGCATCCGTCGCGGCCCGCTTCAGGCCGTCCTCGAGGCGGGCGGTGAGGGCGTCGAGGCGTTCGTAGGGGGGATGGTCGCGGAGGATCTCCACCGTGGCCAGCCCCGCGGCCATCGCGAGCGGGTTGCCCGAGAGCGTGCCGGCCTGAAAGACCGGCCCGGCGGGCGAGACGAAGTCCATGATCGCCGCCGACGCCCCGTAGGCCGCCGCGGGCAGGCCGCCGCCGATGATCTTGCCGAGGGCCGTCATGTCGGGCGCGATGTTGTACAGCTCTTGCGCCCCGCCGAGGGCCAGGCGGAACCCGGTCATGACCTCGTCGAAAAGGAGGATCGCCCCCTCTTCCTCGCTGATCTCGCGGAGCGCTTCGAGGTAGCCCGGCCTTGGCGGGACGAGCCCCATGTTGCCGGCGACGGGCTCGAGCAGGATCGCGGCGACTTGCCCCGGGTGAGCCTGGAAGACGGCGCGCACGGATTCGACGTCGTTGAAGTCGCAGAGAAGCGTATCGACCGTCGCTCCCGGCGTGACGCCGGGACTATTGGGCGTGCCGAGCGTCGTCGCGGCCGAGCCGGCCTGGACGAGCAGGGCGTCCACGTGGCCGTGATAATGGCCCGCCATCTTGATGATCTTGCTCCGCCCCGTCACCCCGCGCGCCACGCGGACGGCCGACATCGTCGCCTCGGTCCCCGAGGACACGAACCGGACCTTCTGGACCGACGGGACCGCGGCGACAACGGCCTCGGCGATGGCGACCTCGCGGACCGTCGGCGCTCCGAAGCTCGACCCCGTCTCCAATGCGTCCGAGACTGCCTTCTTCACCTCCGACCGCCCGTGGCCGAGGATCATCGGGCCCCACGAGCCGATGTAGTCGATGTACTGGTGGCCGTCGATGTCGTAGAGGTACTGGGCCTCCGCGCGGGCCATGAACGGCGGCTCGCCCCCGACGGCGCCGAAGGCCCGTGCGGGGCTGTTCACGCCGCCGGGGATCACCCGGTTGGCGCGAAGGAACGCTTCGTGGCTGCGGTCGAGGATATAGGACGGGACGGAGCGGGCGGGGGTCGGCATGGAGGAGTTCAACCTTCGCGGAGCCATCGGGCGAGATCGAGGGCATGATACGTGAGGATGATGTCGGCCCCCGCGCGCTTGAAGCCGGTCAGGGTCTCGGTGACGACCCGCCGCTCGTCGATCCAGCCGTTGCGGGCGGCGGCCTTGATCATGGCGTACTCGCCCGAGACGTTGTACACGGCCGTCGGCACGCCGAACCGGTCCTTCACGCGGCGGACGATGTCCAGATACGCCAGCGCCGGCTTGACCATGACCATGTCGGCCCCCTCCTCCAGGTCGATCGCGACCTCGCGGAGGGCCTCGTCGCCGTTGGCCGAGTCCATCTGGTAAGTCCGGCGGTCGCCGAAGCTCGGGGCGCTCTCGGCCGCATCGCGGAACGGGCCGTAATATCCGCTCGCGAACTTGGCGGCATACGAGAGGATCGGCACGCCCGTAAAGCCCGCGAAGTCGAGCCCATGCCGGATCGCGCGGACCATCCCGTCCATCATCCCCGACGGAGCGACGACGTCGACCCCCGCGCGTGCGTGGCTGGCGGCCTGCTCCGCCAGGAGGGGCAGCGTCGCGTCATTGTCGACGTCGAGCCGGCCGCCGCCGGCATCCTTCAAAGGGCCGCAGTGGCCGTGCTCCGTGTATTCACAGAAGCAGACGTCCGTGATGACCAGCAGCTCCGGCGCCTGCCGCTTGATCCGCCGCACGGCCTCCTGGACGATTCCCGCGTCGTCGCACGCGACCTCACCCCGCGCGTCCTTCTCGGCCGGGATGCCGAAGAGGAGGACGCCCGGGATGCCCAGCTCCGTCACCTCGTCGATCATCTCGGGCAGCCGGTCCAGCGAGAGCTGGTACTGGCCCGGCATCGAGGCGATCTCGCGCTTCAGGTTCGTGCCGTGGTAGACGAAGAGGGGATAGATGAGGTCGTCGACCGTCACCCGGTGCTCGCGGACAAGGTCGCGGAGCTTGGGGTGGCTCCTCAGGCGGCGCAGGCGATGGGACGGCAGCGGTGTCGACATCGGTCGCGATCCGTGGAACAGGCGAGGGTCGTCGGACAGCCTAGTGTAAGCGCCTGCCGCCGCCCGCGTCGAGACGACGCAAGCTGGCCCGTCTTGACGGTTCAGGCAATCCGGGGTAACTACCCATCGCGGGATTGTGTCTCGACAGGGACGTCGGACGCCCCATGCTGCCTCATGCCCTCTTCGCGGTCTGGATCGGATTGGTCGCGCCGGAGGCCGGCGACGCGGGCGGGTCCGCGCGCATCCTGGAGGTCGCGGTCGATCGGCTCGACGTGCTGGCCGAGGCCGACGAGTCCGCGTTCTCGACGGCGACCCTCGCCCGCGGCGACCGGGTCGAGGTCCGCAGGGCGCTGGCCAACGGATGGCTCGCGATCGCGCCCCCGCGCGGCTCGTTCTACTGGGTCGACGCGGCCGACATCGAGCCGCTGCGCGACGGTCGGCTCTACGTGAAGTCGCCGAAGACGCTGCTCCGGCTCGGTCGCGACGACCTCGACCGCCCGGGACCGCCTCGGCGGATGTTGCTCGAGGGCATGGTCCTGCTCCCGGCCGATCGACCAGCGTTGATCGACCGGACCGGACGGCGCGAGCGGACCTGGAGGGCCGTGGCCGCCGGCGCCGACGAGATCAGGTTCGCCCGGGCGACGGGGCTGGTCGACCCGAAGGCACTCGCCACGTCCCGGCCCTCGCCCGACCCGGCCGTGCGGAAGGCATCTCAGGCCAAGTCCGCGCGGGCCGGCCCCCCGGCCCGCGTCGCCGTCAAGGAGCGTGCCGAAGCCGTCGCCCGCCAGGACGAGATGACGAAGACCGCGCAGGAGTTCGAGTCGATCGTCCGCGCGTCCCGCCAACGCGACGTCGTCCTGGGCCAGGTCCGCGACTCGCTCCGCGACCTCCGCGTGGCCGACGACCTCGCCTACGACGCCCAGGGCCTGCTCCAGCCGACCTCCCGGCGCGTGGACGGTGAGAAGGTGTTCGCCCTGCTCGACCGCGAGGGTCGCGTCGTCACATATTTGAAGATCCCCGCGGGCCTCGACACGACGAACCTCGTCGCCCGCCAGGTCGGCGTCCGCGGCAAGAGCCGGTTCGACCAGGAGCTAAAGTTCCGCCTGCTCGACGCCCGAGACGTCGACCCGCTGGTCCCGGATTGACCGGAAGCCGTCAATCATCGTACGACGAGAGCGCGAGCACCGCGTAGGCCGTCGCCGCGTCGGACATGAACCGGCCGACGTGCGACTTCGGGTCGCGCTTCTTGTTCAGGGAGGCCGCGGCCCACCCGCCGTCCTTCTGCTGGTTGCGGCGGAGCCATTCGAAGCCCTTCACGACGCCGGGGTGGGTCCCCGGCAAGACCGAAGATCGCAGAGCATCGAGGACGAAGCCGGTCGCCAGCCCGTCCGAGGCCGTGTCCTCCGGCGTGCCGTCACTTCGCTTGAACTCGCCGAGCGAGGCGAGCGACCAGCCGCCGTCGTCGCGCTGGAGGGCCAGGACTTCCTCGGCGAGCTTCGTCCGCTCTGGCTCGGTGAGGAGTCCCTGGAGGTCCGACGAGGCGCGGAGGATGGCGATACGGTTGAACAAGCTCTCGTCGGCGAATCGACTGCGCAAATAGGTCCGGAGCTTCTCGACGCGCGATCGGACCTCGGCCGACTGGAGGTCGTAGCCCCGTGCGCTCCCCACTGCCCGGGCCGCCAGGCTGGCGCCGAAGACGCGGCCGTCGCCGGCCTCCCAGGGCTCGAGGCCGAAGTCGAGCCAGTCCCACGAGCCGGCTTCGGGGCCGTCGCCGCGCTGGGTCGACCAGAGGTAGTCGAGGGCCTTGCGGGTCGCGGGGGTCGCCTGCATGCTTTCGCTGCGGTCCTTGTTGACAAGGACCAGCGCGTTCAGGACCGCCTCGGTCCCGCGCGACTGGCGTTTCTTCTCGGGGCTCGAATCGTAGGCGAGCCGCCACGCCGGTGTATCCAGCTCGTCCCAGTGGGCGACTCGCTCCTTGATCTGAGCGAGCGACTTCGCCTCGGGCCCGGCCGGACCCCTCTCATCGCGGATTTCGCGGAGCGCGGGCCGCGCGACGAGGTAGGGGACGAAGCTGTGGCACGACAGGCACGTCGTTTTGGTCGCGCCCTCGCCGCGGTACGCGCCGCCGAATTCGAGCCACTCCTGGGCCCGGGCATCGAGCCGGCTCGCCGCAGCCGCCTTATCCCATCCGGCGGGCTCGCCGGCGAAGGCCGGCGACGACACGAGCAGCAAGGCCACGATCGTCCTCACGCTCCACCTCCTTTCAGGGCTTGGCCATCTCGCCGAGCAGGCCGTCGATCTCCCCGGTCAGCGTCTCGCGTTCGGTGACGCCGATGTGGACGTGCCGCACGACGCCCTTCGCGTCGATCAGCACGAGCTGCGGGATCGCCTCGGCCTTGAAGGCGCGGGCGACCGTCAGCGACGAGTCCAGCGCCACTTTCCCGACGGGCGCCACCTGGAGGTCGAGCTCCTTCGCCTTGAGCGTCTTCTCGACCTTCGTGCGGATCTCGTCGTCGTCACCGTCCTCGGCCTGGTCGATGCTCACGGCGACGACGACGACCGGCTTGCCGGCCTTGGCGTAGCCGTCGATGAGCTTGGCGATGTCGGGCATCTCGGCCATGCACGGGCCGCACCAGGTCGCCCAGAAGTCGAGCAGGACGACCTTGCCCGCGAGGTCGGCTTTCGCGACCCGCTTCGTCTTGCCGGGGCCATCGAGGACATTCAGCCGGAAGTCGGGCGAGTCCTGGCCGATCAACTCGTGCTCGGCTTTCTTGCGGGCGACGTCCTTCTCGAGCCTGGCGATCTCGGAGTAGCCGTCCGGCCGGACCATCGAGAAGCGGTCGTCGGGGACGTCCTTCGTCAGGATCGTCCCGGCGGACCATGAGAGCGACTCGACCGCGAGCCCGCTGTTCGGCACGAGCGAGGCGGAGGTGTCGTCCTTGACGGCGACGTCCACGCGGTCGACCCGCCTGGTCCCGTCCTCGACGAAGATCGTCAACGTCGGGCCGACCTGGGGCTCGTAGATGACCTGCGTGTGCGGCGTGCCCTTGGCGTTGTCGTACGCGATGGCCTTGATCGATCTCGCGTCGTCGACGAGGGCCTTGACCGGGTCGTCGGCCAGCAGGAACTGGAGGATCAGATGCAGCGGCAAGCCCTGCGGGCTGCCCGTCTCGACCGAGCCGAGCGGCCCGTCCGCGAACTCGGCGAGCGTCAGCTTCGCCGTGGCCGGGACGTCGCGATACATCTTGAACGGCGGCGTGATCGTCCGCATGACCTTGCCGTCCGAGACGATCCGCACGACCCCGGCGTCGATCGCCACCTTGTTCGGCCGCACGAGGGCGACGCTCGCGGGAGTCGTCTGCTTGATGGGCTCCGCGCCCGGCTTCGCCCGGTAGGTGAGCGTGACCTCGCCCTTGTCGGCATAGGCCGGGAGGGCCTTGTAGGCCCCGGCCACGTCGTCGAGGAGCTTCCGCGCTTCCGGCGTGACGTCGGCCGCGCGGGCCGAGGCCGCGACCAGGAGCAATGCGAAGCCGAGGCGGGCGTCGATCATCGGTCGCTCCGTTCTCCGTAGGGTCCGCTGTGCGGACGTCTTCGATCTCAGGGCCTTCGCCGGGAAGACGTCCGCACAGCGGACCCTACCGGATCAATCCAGCTCGTCGGCCGGTTCGTCGTCCGACGGCAACCTGTGCCCCATCTTGTCCCGCTTGGCGGCCATGTACCGGGCCCGGTCCGGCTCGTCGGCGGCGATGATCGGCACCTGGTCGACGACCTCGAGGCCGTGCCCGTGATAGACGAAAGCGTCGGTCTTCTTGGGGTTGTTCGTCAAGAGCCTGACCTGGCTCAATCCCAGATCCTGGAGGATCTGGAGCCCGACGCCGTAATCCCGCTGGTCGGCCCGGTACCCCAGGGCAAGGTTCGCCTCGACCGTGTCCAGGCCCTGATCCTGGAGGTTGTACGCCCGGATCTTCTCGACCAGGCCGATCCCGCGCCCCTCCTGGGGCAGGTAGATCAGGGCGCCGACGCCCTCGTTGCCGATCATCTGGAGTGCCAGGTGGAGCTGATCGCCGCAGTCGCAGCGGAGCGACTGGAGCAGGTCGCCGGTGAAGCACGACGAGTGGAGCCGGACGAGCGGGGCCGATGAGCGGGAGAGATCGCCCGATGACGATGGCGACCGGGTTGTTCCCCGGCTCGTGCTGGACGTCGTAGATGATGATCCGCCCGCGCCCGTATCGCGTCGGCATCTCGGCCTCCGACGCGCGATGGACGAGCTTTTCGCGGCGGCGGCGGTAGGCGATCAGGGTCTCGATCGAGAGGATGGGCAGGTCGAACTCGGCCGCGATCGCGTGGAGCTTCTCGCGGCTGGCGACGCCGACGCCGTCGAGGATCTCGCAGAGCACGCCCGCCGGCTTGAGCCCCGCGAGCCGGGCGAGGTCGACAGCCGCCTCGGTGTGGCCGGCCCGGCGGAGCACGCCGCCTTCCTTGGCCACGAGCGGGAACATGTGACCGGGTCGGACGAGGTCGGCGGGCTTCGTGGCCGGGTCGATGATCGCCCGGATGGTCCGCGCCCGCTCCCGGGCGCTGATGCCGGTCTTGCAGGAGACGTGGTCGACGGCCACCGTGTAGGGCGTCCGGTGCGGGGCGGTGTTCGCCTCGACCATCGGGTGCAGGCCGAGCCGGTCGGCCAGGTCGGGCATGATCGGCATGCAGACCTGGCCCCGCCCGTGCTCGATCATGAAGGCGATCATCTCGGGCGTCGCCTTCTCGGCGGATCCGATGAAGTCGCCCTCGTTCTCGCGGTCCTCGTCGTCGACGACGATCACCAGCCGGCCCGCGGCCAGGGCCTCGAGGGCCTCCTCGATCTTGGAAAACTCGTGCGACATGGCGGTCTGACCCCGCGGCGAGCCCGCCCCGGGCCCGGCCGCTCCTTATTGTAGAGGGCCCGGCGAGCCCCCGCAGCCCTCCGCAGCATCCGGACAGGCTCGATGCCTTCACCACGCTCCCGGGGCCGACTCATTCCGGGGTGCCACGGGCCAACCCCGGCCGTGATCCCGCACGGAGCCGCACCTTTGTGAACGAAAGGCGTACGCTCGGGTTCGGTCGGCGCAGGTCAGGGCCGACCCGGGCCCCGGCCGGTTCTCCCTTGCGGTCCTGACCCGCCGATGTCAGAGTGAATTAGGACATTCGTCCGACGATGCAGGCCGCGGAGGCGTCGCGGTGCCAGGTGTTCTCCTCACCCTGACGATTCTGGCGGGGCTCTCCGGCCCCGGCGGACGGCAAGCTCGTGCGTCTCGAGGTCGCGCCCGCGGAGGTCCGCATCAACGGTTCGGACGGCCTCGCGCAGGTCGTCGTGACCGGCCTCGATGGGCGTGGGGCGGCGGTGGACGTGACCGCCACGGCCCGCTATTCGATCGCCCGTCCCGAGCGTGGCCCGCGTCGAGCCCGGCGGCCTGATCCGGCCCGCGAAGGACGGGGCGACGACCCTGACCGTCGAGGCGGCCGGCAGGTCGCTAACGATCCCCATCGTGGTCGCCGACATGGCCAATGCGAAGCCCGTCCACTTCGTCGGCGAGGTGGTGCCGATCCTGACGAAGCTCGGCTGCAACGCCGGCGGCGTGCCACGGCAAGTCGAGCGGCCAGAACGGGTTCAAGCTCAGCCTGCTCGGGTTCGACCCGCAGAGTCGATTACGAGGCCCTGGTCCGCGAGGGGCGAGGCCGGCGGGTCTTCCCGGCCGCATCCCGGCTCGAGCCTGCTCCTCAAGAAGCCGACGGCCACGATCCCCCACGGCGGCGGCCGGCGGTTCGCCGGTCGGGTTCGCCCGAGTACCAGACGATCGCCCGCTGGATCGGCCAGGGCATGCCGTTCGACCCCGGCCGGGAGCCGAAGCTCGTCCGGCTCGAGGTCGAGCCGGCCCGCCGCGTGATCCCTCGCAACGGCAGGCAGCAGCTCCGCGTCGACGGCCCACTACGACGACGGCAGCGTCGACCGACGTCACCCGGCTGGCCCAGTATCAGTCGAACGCCGCCGACCTGGCGATCGTCGACGGCAAGGGCGTCGTCGAGACGCTCGACGGCGTCGGCGAGGCCGCCATCATGGCCCGGTTCGGCGGGCTCGTCGGCGTCGCGCGGGCGACCGTTCCGCTCGTCGAGCGAATCGCCCGCGTGGGACCGAACCGAGGTCGATCGAACCTGATCGATCCCCTGGTCTTCCGCAAGCTCCGCGAGCTGGGCGTCGAGCCGAGCGGCGCCTGCACCGACGCCGAGTTCGCCCGGCGGTCGTCGCTCGACATCTGCGGCATCCTGCCCGACCCGGCCGAGGTCGTCGCGTTCGAGAAGGACACCGACCCCGAGAAGCGGGCGAAGTGGGTCGACTCGCCTGCTCGAGCGGCCCGAGTACGCCGACCTGTTCGCGATGAAGTGGTCGGCGATCCTCAAGAACAAGCGGACGCTGGGCGAACGTCTCGCAGGCCGGGCACGTTCGCCTTCCACGGCTGGATCCGGCAGTCGCTCGCCGAGAACAAGCCGTACGACCGGTTCGTCGCCGAGATCGTCGCCGCCCGGGGCGACGCCGAGCGTCAATCCGGCCGTGCTCTGGTATCGCCAGGTCGACACGATGGAGGACCGGGTCGACGACACGGCCCAGCTCTTCCTCGGCATGCGGATCCAGTGCGCCCGGTGCCACCACCACCCGTTCGAGACGCTGGAGCCAGGACGACTACTACGGCTTCGCCTCGCTCTTCACCCGGATCGGCAACAAGCCGGGCGACGACCCGAGCAACCCGCGGCTCTACGTCCTGGCCGACGGGCAAGGCGACGAATCCCGTGACCGGGCGGAGAGGTCGCGCCGAAGCCCCTCGGCGGCACCGGAGATGGCCGACCTCGGCCCGAGCGTCGACCCGCGCGAGAAGCTCGCCGACTGGCTCCGGCAGCGCGACAACCCGTACTTCGCCAGGGCGCTCGTCAATCGCTACTGGAAGCACTTCCTCGGCCGCGGCCTGGTCGAGCCCGAGGACGACATGCGGGTCAGCAACCCGCCGTCGAACCCCGAGCTGCTCGACGCCCTGGCCGACGACTTCGTCCGGTCACGGCTACGACCTCAAGCGCCCTCGTCCGGACTGATCGCCACGAGCCGGGCCTACGACCGGTCGAGCCTGCCGAACGCGACCAACGAGCGCGACCGGCGGAACTTCGCCCGGTTCTACGCCAAGCGGCTCCCGGCCGAGGTCCTGCTCGACGCGCTCGAACCTCGTGACCGGCGTCCGCGAGCCGTTCGACGGGCTGCCCGTCATCGTTCCGCGCGACGCAGCTTCCCGACGACGGGTTCGACTCGGACTTCCTCGACGTCTTCGGCCGCCCCAAGCGCGAGAGCGTCTGCGAGTGCGAGCGGTCGAGCGAGGCGAACCTCTCGCAGACCTTGCACCTGCTCAATTCGTCCGAGACTTCAAGGCAAGCTGGGCCACGGCACGGGCCGCGCGGCGAAGTGGGTCGGCGACAGGAGGCCGGACGCCGAGAAGGTCGATGAACTTTACCGAGTGGCCCTGTCGCGGCCGCCGACGGCGGAGGAGCGCGAGGTCTGCCTCGCCCATCTCCAGAAGCGTCGGGCCGAGAAGAAGCTCAGGCAGGGGTATGAGGACCTGATCTGGACGTTGATCAACAGCAAGGAATTCCTCTTCATCCAATGACGCGAAGACGAGGACAGAGAATTAACCGCAGATGACGCAGATGGCCGCAGATGGAAGCAGGGATCGATTTTCTCTGACAATCTGCGGCCATCTGCGTCATCTGCGGTTGTCTCGGTGATCGATCGGGAGGCATCGCGATGCTCGACATCTTCGGCGACCGCTTCGGAGCCGTGCGACGGCGTCTCGCCGGCGGAGCTTCCTCCGGGTCGGCTCGCTCGGCCTGGCGCGGGCTCGACGCTGCCGGACCTCCTCCGGGCGCGGGCCGCGGCAGCTCGGGTCGTCGAGCCGGAACACGGCCGTGATCCAGGTGCTGCTCTCGCGGCGGCCCGTCGCACATGGAGACGTACGACCCCAAGCCCGACGCCCCGCGCGAGTTCCGCGGCGAGTTCAAGGCGATCGCGACGAACGTCGCCGGCGTCTCGATCTGCGAGCTGATGCCCCGGCACGCCCGGGCGATGGACAAGATGGCGATCGTCCGGAGCCTGCACCACGAGTCGTCCGACCACTTCGTCGGCACCGCACTGGATCCATGACCGGCTTCCCGTCGAGCCCATCCGAGCAGCAGAACGAACGAGCGGCCGAGCGTCGGGTCGATCGTCGCCAAGCTCCGCGGGCCGAACGGGCCGGGCGTGCCGCCTTACGTGTCGATGGTCGGCGGCGTCTTCGGCGCCTGTTCGAGGGCGGAGCCTACCTCGGGCCCGGGTACAACCCGTTCAACCTCAACGGCGACCCCACCGACGAACATGCAGGTCCGCAACCTCGAGCCGGCCAGCGGCCTCACGCTCGAGCGGCTCGAGGATCGGCGCTACCTGCTCGGCAAGCTCGACCGGATCAACCGCCGCCGCGACATCTCCGGCACGATGGACGGCCTCGACCAGTTCACGGCCCAGGCCTACGAGATGGTCACCGGCCCCTCCGCCCGCAAGGCGTTCGACCTCTCGGGCGAGGACCCGCGGCTCCGCGACCGCTACGGCCGCACCCGGATCGGCCAGTGCTGCCTGCTCGCCCGGCGGCTGGTCGAGGCGGGCGTGACGTTCGTCACGATCTCCGACGGCAACTGGGACCACCACGCGCGGGATCTTCCAGTCCTGCCGCCAGCAGGTCCCGCCGCTCGACGCGGCCGTGACGACGCCTGGTCGAGGACCTCTACGACCGAGGCCTGGCCGACCGCGTGCTCGTGGTCGTCTGGGGCGAGTTCGGCCGGACGCCGCGGATCAACAGACGGCGGCCGCGACCACTGGCCGGGCAGCATGTCGGCGCTGCTCGCCGGCGGCGGCCTGAAGATGGGCCAGGTCGTCGGCGCGACCAACCGCAAGGGCGAACAGCCGACCGAGACGCCCTTGCGTCCCGAGGACGTGATCCATACCGTCTACCATGTCCTCGGCATCGACCCGCACCACGACTTCCCCAACGACTCCGGCCGCCCGATGCCCGTCCTCAACCAGGGCCGCCCGATCGCCGAGCTGATCTGACCCGACGCCCCCGGCGCCCTCTCGCCGGAGACTCCCGCCCGTGCCGACCCGCCGCCTACGCAAGCTCGCCCCGCTCGCCTTCGCGCTGACCGTCGGACTCGCAGGCCACGGCCTCGCGCAAGCTCCGCGCCCGCAGCCGAAGCTGCTCCACGTCTTCCCCTCGGGCGGGCGCGCCGGGTCGACCGTCGACATCACTGTCGGAGGCGATGCTCTCGACGCGGCCGACGGCCTCTGGTTCAGCCACCCGGGAATCCGCGCCGAGCGGGTCGCGGGCAAGCCGAAGACCTTCAAGGTGGCGATCGCACCCGCGACGCCCCTCGGCGCCCACGACGTCCGCGCCCTCACGCCCGACGGCCTGAGTAACCCTCGAACCTTCGTCGTCGGCACCCTGCCCGAGCTTTCGGAATCCGAACCGAACGGCACGCTCGACGCGGCCAATCCGATCGGCCTCAACTCCGTCGTCAACGGCACAACGACCGCCGCCGATGTCGACTGCTTCGCGCTTCGTGCCAGGGCGGGCCAGCGGCTGTTCGTGAGCGTCGCGGCCGAGCGGATCGACAGCCCGCTCGACGCGACCGTCCGCGTCCTCGACGCCCGGGGGGCCGAGCTTGCCGAGTCGCGCGACGCCCTCGGGGCCGACCCCTTCGTCGACGTCACGCTGCCGGCCGACGGACGCTACGTCATCAAGGTGCACGACGTCACCTACTCCGGCTCGGCCGACCACGTCTATCGGCTGACCGTCCGCGATGGACCCACCCTCGACGCGGCGGCGCCCCCCATCGCGGCGCCGTGGCCGACTGGCCGACCTGACGCTCCTCGGTCGGAAGCTGGCCGCGAAGCCCTCGCGGCCGGCCGCGGGAGACGCCCTCGAAGCCATTCCGTGGCTGGGCCTGCCGGACCTCCGCGCCACGCCCGACCTGCCGGTCAACGCCTTCGGCACAGCCGCGGCCATGAGGGCGTTCCCACTTCGAGTCGGGAGGGCGGAGAACCCGTCGAATCCCGTGCTCGTCGCCGAGGCGACCGAGCCGATCGTCGCCGAGCGCGAGCCGAACGGGGCTGATGGGCCGCAGACGATCACGCCCCCCTGCTCCGTCGGCGGGAGCTTCGGGCGCCGCGGCGACGTCGACGTCTATCGATTCGCCGCGAAGAAGGGCGAACCGTGGCGAATCGAGGCGATTTCCGAGGGGATCGGCTCCGGCGGCCGACCCGACCCTGGTCGTCCAGCGCGTCCGCGAGTCGGGCGAGCCCGAGGACCTCGTCTCGGCCGACGACACGGCCGACCCGGGCCTCGCCCCGCGCTTCAATCTCGCCACGGTCGACGCCAATCTCCGCTGGTCGGCCCCGTCCGACGGCACGTATCAGATCCTCCTCGCCGACGTCGCCTCCTCGAGCCGCGGCGACGCCCGCCTGACGTATCGCCTGACGGTCCGCCGCGACCGTCCCGACTTCCGGCTCTTCGTCGTCCCGAACGCGATCAACAGCCTCGACGCGACGACCGTCCGCAAGGCAGGCCGTGCCGGCGCGGTTGTGCTGGCATGGCGGATCGACGGCTTCGCCGGCCCGATCGCCGTCCGCGCCGAAGGCTTGCCCGAGGGGGTCCGGTGTCCCCCGATCGTCATCCCCGCCGGCATGGTGTCGGCCCCGATCGTGGTCGAAGCGGATGCCTCCGCGAAGCCTGCCGTCGGTCTCCTCCGGCTCGTCGGCCGGGACGCGTCGGCGCATCCTTCGGGCTTCTGGGCCGAGATGGTCTCGCGTCCCGACGACGGCCCGCGTCACGAGGCCATCCCCGGCTCGATCCTCCGCCCGCCTCCGACGATCCAGGGGACCGCGGTCAAGGTCACGCCCGCGCGCGCGACGCGAGGATTCGCCATCGCCGTCCGCGAAGCGGCGCCCTTCCTGCTCACGGCCCGTCCCCGGCGGATGGTCATCGCCCAGGGGCAATCGGTCGAGCTGGACCTCTCGATCAGACCCGGCCCTGGCTTCGACGACGCGGTCGCAATTTCGGGCTGGGAACCGCCCGCCGGGATGCCGCCGCCGACGGCGACCATCGCCAAGGGGGCGACCTCGTCGCACGTCACCTGGCCCGTTCCGAAAGGCCTGGCGCCGGGAGACTACACGCTCGTCCTCAAGGGCAGCGCCTCCTATCAGCCCGACCCGAAGGGGAAGACCAAGTTCAAGGTCGAGGAGCCGAGCAATCCCGTGGTCGTGACCGTCCGGCCCGCGCCGGTGGTGTTGTCGATCGCGTCGAAGCCCGCGACGATCAAGGCGGGCGAGTCGGCCGTACTCGAGCTCAAGATCGAACGCCAGGGCAAGTTCGCCGGCCCGGTGGATCTCGCTTTCGACGCGCCAGGCCCCGCGAGACTCCGGGCGGAGCCTGTGACGATCCCCGCCGGGACGCAGACGGCGAAGCTGACGGTATCATCGTCGAAGGACTCGCCGGTCGGTCCGATCGCCGGGGCGACGATCCGCGCCGAGACGGTCGTGGCGGGACTTGCCGTTGAGGTGGCCATGCCGCTGCCGCTGACGATCGCCAAGCCTTGAGTCGAGGAATGCCGATGGGTCTCGCCCCTGTCTTGCTCATCGCCGTGCTCGGGCTCGAAGCCGACCTACCAAAACCGATCGACGTGAAGACCCCGACGCGGCCGGGCCCCGCGAGCTATTCGAAGGACGTCGCCGATGTGCTCGACGCCAAGTGCGCGGGCTGCCACGGGTCGGCCCTGGCGGAGAACAAGTTGAACCTCGAGTCGGTCGCCGGGATGCTGAAGGGCGGCAAGCGGGGCCCGGCGCTCGTGCCGGGGAAGGCCGACGAGAGCCTGCTCTTCAAGATGGCCGCGCACCGGATCGCGCCGGCGATGCCGCCCGAGAAGAAGAAGGATCTGCCCCCCCTGACACCCGAGGAGCTGGGCCTGATCAAGCGATGGATCGACGGCGGCGCCAGGGATGACTCCGACGTTTCCACCTCGCCCGCGAAGCCGCCCGAGCTTGGCCCGCTCCCGTCCGGCGTCCACCCGATCAATGCGCTCGACCTCACGCCGGACGGCCGTATCATCGCGTCGGGTCGGGCCAACATCGTCGAGGTCTTCGACGTCGACAGCGGTGCGCCAGATCGTCAGCCTGGGCGGCCACCGCGACCTGATCCAATCGGTCCGCTTCACGCCGGATGCCCGGCGGCTCGCCGCGGGCAGCTTCGGCTTCGTCAGCCTGTGGGATTGCCCCACGGTCACTCCGCGAACGACGTTCGCCGGCTCGCCCGAGCCCATCCGCGCGATGGTCGCCACCCGCGACGGCAAGACTCTGATCACCGGCGGCCCCGAGAAGTCCCTCCGCTTCTGGAACACGGCGGACGGGAAGATCCTCAGGACCGTCAACGTGCCGGCGGGCACCGCGTCCCTCGCCCTCTCCGCCGACGATTCGCTCGTCGCGGCGGTCGGGTCAGACGACGTGGTCCGGCTCGTCCAGGTCGCTGACGGTAAGGAGACGCGTGCCCTCAAGGCCCCAGGCGCAACATTCACGTCGGCCCATTTCCTGCCCGGCGGCAAGTCGGTGGTCACCCTCGGCAGCGACGGGACGGCGCGCATCTGGGACCTGGCTTCCAGGCCAGGCGAGCCCGTAGCCGCCCGCACGATCAGCGTCGGATCCGGAAAACCGATCGGGGCGATGCTCGTCCTCAAGGACGGGACGCTGCTCGCCGCGGCTGGCGACGCGAAGGCCCGCCTTGTCGACCGCGCCGACGGCAAGGAGATCCGCTCGTTCCCGCTCGCCCCCGGCCCGGTGCTCGCACTGGACCTCTCACCCGACGGCAAGTCCCTGCTCGTCGGCTCGGAGGATCGGTCGGCGCGGCTCTATGACCTGCACTCCGGAAGGCTGACCGCGACCTTCGGCCCGCAGCGCGGCCCGGTCCGGTCCGTCGCGTTCAGTCCGAAGGGGGACCGCGTCGTCAGCGCCGCCGACGGGCAGCTGAAGGTGTGGGACGTCGCGACGGGGAGAGGCGTCGTCAGCTTCGGCTATCCCGCCGCAAAGTCCGGGGACGCTGCACCCGCCGTACAGTCGTCGCTGTTGCTCGGCGATGGTCGTCTCGTTGCCGCCGCCGAGAAGACCGCGCGGATGTGGGCCATCGACGGCGCGTGGTCCGACGTCCGCACGTTCGGCCCCCACGTGTTCCGGGTCCTGGCGGTCGACTTCAGCCCCGACGGCAGGCTCATGGCCACCGGGGGCGGCGAGCCGTCGCGGTCGGGCGAGGTGAAGGTCTGGGAGGTAGCGACGGGCAAGCTCGCGTGGAGCCTGAACAACTTGCACTCGGACACCGTCTTCTCGCTGCGGTTCAGCCCCGACGGGACCAGGCTCGCCTCGGCCTCGGCCGACAAGTACCTCAAGGTGGTGAACGTCGCCGACGGCAAGGAGCTGAAGTCGTTCGAGGGCCACACGCATCACGTGCTCGCCGTCGACTGGAGCGGCGACGGCAAGCGGCTCGTGACGGGCGGGGCCGACAGCGTGGTGAAGGTCTGGGATTTCGAATCCGGCGAGCAGCTCCGCACGCTGAACCAGGCTGCAAAAGGGGTGACGGGACTCCGGTGGGTGCCGGGGAAGCCGCTCTTGTTCGGGGCGTCGGGCGACTCGAACGTCCGCGCGTGGAACCCCGACAACGGGGCGGTCCTCCGGACGCTCTCGGGCGCGGCCGATTACCTGTTCGCCGTGGCCGCATCGGCCGACGGCAGCCGGGTCGCCGCGGGCGGGGCCGACGGGGTGCTGCTGCTCTGGAACGGCGTCACGGGGTCGCTCCTCCGCAAGATCCCGGACTCGAAGTAGCCTCGGATTCGAGGGACGTCGACGTCACTCGCCGAGCATCATGCGGAGCGTCTCCGCGTTGCGGACGGCGTGGCCGTAGCCGTCATTATTGAAGTACGCGAAGACGTCGTGCCCCCCGTCGCGCCACTCGCCGATCCGCGCGGCCCACCAGCGGAGATCGTTGTCGGAGTAGGAGCCCACGTAGAGCTTCTCGGGGTCCGGTCCGTGGAGCCGGATGTAGACGAAATCCGCCGTCGCGCGGAGGACGCACGGCAGATTCGCGCCGCTGGTCACGCAATAGGCGGCGCCATGCTCGGCGAGCAGCTCGAAGACCGGCTCGACGTGCCAGGTGGGGTGGCGGAATTCGATCGCGACCCGCTGGCTTTCCGGCACGAGTTCGAGAAACCCCGCGAGCCGGTCGAAGTCCAGGCCCATCATCGGCGGGAGCTGCACGAGCAGCACGCCGCGCTTCTTGCCGAGCCGCCGCAGGCCGCCTCCCATGCGGGAGAGCCACGGCTTCGGGTCGCGGAGCCGGCGGAACTGCGTCAGGCCGCGCGAGGCCTTGATCGAGAAGAGAAACCTCGGCGGCGTCCGCTCGCGCCAGGTGGTGAACACCTCGTCGGCGGGCCAGCGATAGAAGGTGTTATTGACCTCGACGGTGCGGAACCGTCGCGCATACGCGTCGAGTCGCTCGAGGCTGGAGGCGCCCGGCGGGTAGAGGATGCCCTGCCAGTGGTCGTAGCTCCAGCCCGAGGTGCCGATCTCGGTCGCCATGGACGCCCCGCCTCACCGGGCCCTGGCCGCCTTCGCGCGTCGCCTCCCGAGCAGGCCCGCCATCGGGTCGCGCGACTGCCGGGCCAGGCGGCGGAAGATCGTCTTGGGCGTGAACGACGGCGGGGTCGAGGTCGGGCGTCAGCTCCCTCCAGTTCAGCGGCGTCGACACCGACGCGGCCGGCACGGCGCGGATCACGTAGGGCGGGACCGCGTGGTGGCCGCGGGCGTTCTGCATCACGTCGATGTAGACCCGCCGGCCCCGCTTCGCCTTGCGCATGCTCGACCGTCGCGCGGTCGGGCATCGTCGGCGACGACCCGCTCGGCGATCACCATCGCCCAGGCCCGCGCCTCGTCGATGATCGCCGCTTCGCCACGGGGTCAGCACGTGGAGGCCCGACTTGCCCGACGTCTTGACGAACGACTCGACCCCCTCGTCGTCGAGGAACGCCTTGACAACCTTCGCCACGTCGACCACGTCGCCGAAGCTTGCCCGCCCGGGTCGAGGTCGAAGAGGACGAAGTCGGGGCGGTCGAGGTCCTGCACCCGCGACGCCCAGACGTGGAACGTGAGCGTCCCCTGGTTGACGAGGTAGAGCAGAGTCGGCTCGTCGTTGACGAGCGCATAGTGGACCGGCTTGCCCCGCTCCGTCTCGCAGCTCGATGCGCGGGATCCAGGCCGGGTACGACTCGGGCGTGTTCTTCTGCCAGAAGTGCGGCGCCCCGTCGGCGAGCCCGTCCGGCAGCCGTTCGAGCGTCGACCGGCCGGTCCTTCAGGAACGGGAGCAGTCGATCGGCGATCTTCTGGTAGTAGGTGAAAACGTCCCTCTTCGTCAGACCGGCGTCGGGGAAGAGGACCTTGTCCGGGTGGGTCAGCTCGACCTCGGCTTTCGGCGTCTTCGGGGATCGTCGCCGTTTCGAGCGGCTTGACGACGCGACGTCGGTTGCCTTCGGCCTCGGCACGTCGCCGTTCGACTCGGCGTCGGCGAACTCATCCTTCATCTTGATGAGCAGCCACTGCGGCTTGCCGCGGCCGCGCGGCCGCATGCGGATCAGGGCGAACTTCCCCTTCAGCCGCTCGCCGTGGAGGGCGAACTCGATGCGGCCGGCCTCGATCGCCTCGGCGGCGGTCTGCGGCTGGGCCTTGTCTTCCATCAGGTTTTCGTAGGTGCCGTGATCCCAGATCTTCACGAGTGCCGCCGCCGTACTGCCCCTTCGGGTATGGTGCCCGCGAAGGTCGCGTAGCCGAGGGGATGGTCCTCGACCTCGACGGCGAGCCGCTTGACCGCGGGGTCCATCGACGGCTCCTTGGGCACCGCCCAGCTCTTCAGGACGCCGTCGGCCTCGAGTCGGAAGTCGTAGTGGAGGTGCGAGGCGTGATGCTCCTGCACGACGAAGATCGGCTGCTTGTGGGCCTTGGCCTTCGACGCGCCGGAGGGCTCGCGGGTCTGCTTGAAGTCGCGCTTGGCGCGATATTGCTCGAGGGGCATGGGCGTATCTCCCGTGAGGGGCATGCGACCGCACGGCCGCGACCGATTTCGGACGCTCGCGCCGGCAGTCCTGAGGCTTCTTGTCGGGGCGGAGCCCCTCGAAGCGAGGCTGGCGGAGCAGGCCATTCTGGGTCCACTCGGCGAAGCCGATCTCGGCGACGAGCCTGGGCCGGACCCAGTGGACGGCCTCGCCGGTCGGCGGATCGCCCTCGTCGAAGGGGCTGGTGTCCCGGCCGATCTGCGTCGAGGCGACGGCGCAGGTCGAGCAGCACCTCGTGCGTGTAGCCGGTGCCGACCTTGCCCGCGTAGTGGAACCGACGGCCGTCATGGTCGTAGTAGCCGACCAGCAGCGCCCCGAGCCCGACTCGCGACCGCTGGGGATCGGTCCATCCGCCGATGGCGAATTCCTGGCGGCCGACGCACTTGATCTTCACCCACGCGTCGGCCCGACCCGGCAGGTAACGGCTATCCAGCCGCTTGCCGACGATCCCCTCCTCGCCCGCCTCGCACGCGCGATCGAGCCGCTCGACGCCGCCGCCGCGCTCGAACTCGGTCCTGCGGACGCGATCGCTCCACGTCACGGTCCGATCCAGCCAGTCCTTGCGCGACTCAAGCGGCAGCCCGGTCAGGTCGTGGCCGTCGAGGTGGAGGATGTCGAAGAGGTAGATGAACGCCGGATGCCGCTCCATCCGGCGGCGGATCTCGTTCGGATCATCCAGGTGGAACCGCTGCTGGAGCTCGCGGAAGCTGGTACGCCCCTCCGCGTCGAAGCACACGACCTCGCCGTCCACGATCGCGGGCCGGTCGAGGCTCGACCGGATCGCCTCGGCGACCTCCGGGAACCTCAGCTCCTGCGGCTTGTTGTTCCGGCTCAGCAGCGTGACCTCACGGCCATCGAACCGGGCGAGGATGCGGAGCCCGTCGAACTTGGGCTCGAAGATCCAGTCGGGGCTGTCGAACGCGCGGTCGACCAGGGTGCACAACATCGGCGTCGGGGCCGTCGGCATCGGTGCCTTGGGGAGACCGTCGAGGGAGCGATCGCGCGGGTGACGCGGGCGGGCGGCCATGGGGTCTCATCCTGAGGATCTGGCATCGGCGTCGTGAACTCTTATTGGGCAAGTCGCATGCCGCCCGGTCGTCGATCCGATCGCGCCGGCCACTCGCCTTCGGGCCGGGCCGGGGATATCATGCCCTCGACGCCGGGCGGGACGCGCCTGGCGCACCAGGGACATCCACCCGGAGGGAGACGACCGATGCACGAGGACCTGTTGAGCTTGATGGCGAAGGTCGAGTTCTCGAGGCGCGAGTTCGTCGTCACCTCGCTGGCCGCGGGCTTCGCGCTGGCGGTCCAGCCGGTCTCGGCGCAGACGATCACGACCGATACCGCGGGCCTCGAGGCCGGCGAGGTGAAGGTGCCCGTCAAGGACGGCGAGATCCCCGCCTATCGCGCCATGCCCGCCGAGGGCGGCCCGTTCCCGACCGTGCTGGTCGTCCAGGAGATCTTCGGCGTCCACGAGCACATCAAGGATATCTGCCGGCGCTTCGCCAAGCTCGGCTACTTCGCGATCGCGCCCGAGATGTACGCCCGCCAGGGAGACGTCTCGGGGCTCAAGGACTTCCAGGAGATCTTCAAGATCGTGTCGAAGGTCCCCGACGCCCAGGTCATGTCGGACCTCGACGCGGCCGTGGCCTACGCCAAGGGGACCGGCAAGGCCGACACCTCGAAGCTGGCGATCACCGGCTTCTGCTGGGGCGGTCGGATCGTCTGGCTGTACGCCGCGCACAATCCTAACCTCAAGGCCGGCGTGGCCTGGTACGGCCGACTGAAGGGCGACAAGACCGAGCTTCAGCCGAAGTACCCGGTCGACCTCGCCGCCGACGTCAAGGCCCCCGTACTCGGCCTCTATGGCGGTGCCGACCAGGGAATCCCCGTCGCGACCGTCGAGGCGATGCGCGAGGCCCTCAAGGCCGCGGGCAACACGACGGCCGAGATCGTCGTCTACCCCGACACGCCCCACGCCTTCTACGCCGACTACCGCCCGAGCTACCGCAAGGAGCAGGCGGACGACGGCTGGAAGCGGCTGCTCGAGTGGTTCAAGAAGAACGGCGTGGCCTGAGCCGGGTCCGGCGGGCGCGGCCGGGGTGCGAAACGAACCCAATTCCCGTGCGAAACGAACCCAATTCCCGCCCGCGACACGAACCCGACGCCCGGCCGCCGATCCCGCTCGGTTCGCCGCCGTTCGGTTTCGTGCGTCGGCCGACGCACCAGGCCGCACGGGGGCGGACCAAAGGCGGCCGCTCGGGTTCGCTCGGCGCGAGGGCCTCGGGTCCCCCGAACCCGGGGAACCCGGGGCCTCTCACGCGGATCCTCAACCGAAAAGGTCGAGCACCGGCTTGCCGAGCCCGTCCTTCGTCACGTAGAACGGCCGCCGCTCGGTCTCAAGGGCGTGGCGGGCCGAGACCCCCATCGCACGGTAGAGCGTGGCGTGCAGGTCGGTCACGGAGACGGGCTTCTCGATCGTCGTGCAGGGCGACTCGTCGGCCGTCTTGCCGTAGAGGAGGCCCTTCTTCACGCCGCCGCCGAAGAGCAGGACGCTGCTCGCGCCGGTGAAGTGGCGATGCATGCCGAACATCTTGGGCTCGTCGATGACGTCCGACTGCACGACCTGGTCGGGCACCCGCTTGTCGACCTTCCCCTCGATCAGGACGCTCCGGCTGAACTCGCTGGCGACGACGATCAGGGTCCGGTCGAGGAGCGTGCGGGCCTCCAGATCCGTCACGAGCTGGGCGATCGGGGCGTCGATCAGCCGCTTCATGTCCTTGAGCCGGGTGTGCCCGTTGTCGTGGGTGTCCCAGCCGAAGAAGGGGACGTACTCGGTCGAGACCTCGATGAACCGGGCACCGGCCTCGGTCAGGCGGCGGGCCAGCAGGCAGCCCAGGCCGAAGTTGCCCGTGTTGTAGACGTCGTAGGACGCCTTCGGCTCGAGCGCGAGGTCGAACGCCTTGGCCGACGGCGAGTCGAGCAGGCGGTGGGCGTTCTCGAGCGAGCGGAGCAGCGACTCGCGCTGGTAGTCGCTCGCGTGCTCGTACGCCGGGCTCGCCTTCACGGCCTTGAGATACGCCTCGCGACGCTCGCGGAACCGCTTGAGGCTCATCCCGGCGGGCGGCCGGACCGTGGCGATGGCCTGCTTCGGGTCGGGCACGCGGAACGGCCCGTACTCGCTGCCGAGGAAGCCGCCGGTCTGGAACGCCTTCAACTCCTCGGCCTCGCCGTTCCCCTCGTAGGGCTGGCCGATGTCGATGTACGCCGGCACCGACGGGTCGACCGGCCCGAGCACCCTGCGATAGCCAGGCCCCGAGGTGCGGCGCGGCGACAGTCTGGGGCGGCTCGTAGCCGGTGTGCCAGTGATACTGGTGCCTCGTGTGGAGGATCGACCCGAGGTCCCCCAGGACGTGCGACCGGACGATCGCCCCGCGGTCCATCACCGAGCCGATCTTCTCCAGCCCCTCGGTGAACTTGATGTTGTCGACGGCCGTGTCGATCGTCGGGAACGTGCAGGCGACGTCGCTCGCCTTCAGTCCCTTGCGGAACTCGGTGTACCGCTTCGGGTCGAACGTGTCGGTGTGCGGCATCCCGCCGGCCATCCAGAGCAGGATGATTGTGTCGGCGGTCGGTCTGATCTTCGGCTCATCGGCGGCGCGGATCGGGCGTCCGCCATCGGTCGTCAGGGCCGCGAGCGTCGCGGCGCCGGCGGTCTTGAGGAAGTCGCGACGATTCGAGGCCATCGTTCGATGTCTCCCCTCAGTCGATCAACTGGAACTCGGGCAGCATCGTCACGATCCAGAGGAGGTCTTCGATCCCCTCCTCGTCCGCGGGCGACCCCACGACGTCTCGGCCGACCGACCGTTCCGCCGCCGTCGGCGCCCGTCCGATGGCCGCGCGATAGATGGCCTCGACGAGGCGGTCTGGCGACTTGGCCTCGGGCCGGCGGACCCAGGATTTTCCGCCCTGCTTCAGCATCCGTGAAAGTGTGGCGCCGTTGGTCAGCTCGAGGGCCTGGAGGGTCGTGGCGACGGAATCGCGGCGGGTCACGACCTGCTCGCGATCGGGCCGGCCGAGGGCCCTCATCAGTGAGTCGGCCTCGGTCAGGGCCGCGCGGAGATGGTGCGACGACGTCGATTCCTTCCCGATCGCCGCACTCGCCGCCGCGAGCTGGCCGCCCTGGTTGCGACCGTCGGGCTTGAGCATGTCCGGGGTGACGGCGGGCCAGGCGTCGGTCAGCTGGGCGACGGCGTCGACGAACTGCTCGGCCGACATCCGCTTCACGAGTGGGCCGCGGAAGACGAACGACTTATCCTCCGGCCGCGGCGCGCCGACCGAGGCCGACTGATACGCCAGCGACTCCGCGATGACGGTCATCGTCCGCTTGAGGTCGTAGCCGTGGTCCGCGAGGTCGGCCGCTAGCCAGTCGAGGACGTCGGCATCCCACGGCGCCTGATCCATGTCGTCGACCGTCTCGACCAGCCCGCGCCCGAAGAAGCAGGCCCAAAGTCGGTTGACGACGGTCCTCGCCAGGCGCCCGTTTTGCGGGCTGGTCGTGAGCGCGGCGAGCTGCTTGAGGCGCTCGTCTTTCGGGGCCTTGGCGTCGATGTTGCCGAGCGTCGGGAACAGGAACGACGTCGACGCCAGGCGTCCGGTCGGCTTGTCGCAGCGGTTGATCTCGAGCGGCTCGTCGGCGAAGACGTTGGCCAGCCCGTAGGCCTCGTCGAGCTTCCACTGGTTGATGAAGCTGTCGTGGCATGAGGCGCACTTGAGGTTCGTGCCGAGGAAGACCTGCGAGATCACCTGAGCGGCCTGCATCTCCTTCCGCTGGCTGGCGTTGACGACCCCACGCCAGACGATGCCCTTGATGAACCCCTCCGAACCCGGCACGGGACGGATCAGCTCGCGGACGAATTCGTCATACGGCATGTCGTCGTACAGGGCCTTGAACAACCAGCCCGTGATCTGCCGACGACCATCGTCGATGAAACCGGTCCCGCGATAGGCGTTCCGCAGCGCATCGTTCCAGAAGGTGAGCCAGTGCTCGGCGTAATCCGCGCGATCTTCCAGGAGACTCCGGACGAACCGTGCTCGCTTGTCGGGCCGGCCGTCGTTCTCCAGCGCCTCGATCTCGGCGGCGGTCGGAAGCAGGCCGACGAGGTCGAGCTTCGCGCGCCGTGCGAAGATTCGATCGGTCACCACCGCGCCCGGTTTGATACCGTTCTTGCGGTAGTAGGGCTGAAGGAGGAGGTCGATCGGGTTGGTCGAGGTCGACCCGGACTCGGCGGCGGGCAGCTCCGGTCGCCGCGGCTCGAGTCGGGCCGTCTTGACCGGCCGGGTGATCGTGATCCCCTCCTCCCAGGACATCCCCTGGTCGATCCACGCCCGCAGCACTCCGACCTCGTCGGCCGAGAGCCTCGGCCGGTTCGACGCGGGCATGACCCGGTCCGGGTCCATCCCCGCGACGAGCTCGACGAGCAGGCTCTCGCCGCCATTCCCCGCGGTCGCCGCCGGGCCCGACTCGCCTCCCTTCAGGATGGCCTGCCGGGTCGCGATCCCGAGGCCTCCCTTCGGATTGGGCCCGACGTGGCACTCCGCGCAGCGGCGCTGGAGGATCGGCAGGACTTCTTTGTGAAAGTCGACCCGATGCCCCGCCGCCGCGGGCATCTTCGGCTCATCCTCAGCTCGCGCCGAAGACCGCGACGGATAGGACCAAGGCGTTGAGCATCGCCGTCTCCGATCCGAGAGCGGATTCCAGCTCCTCAAGAACGAGCAATAAACGACGCAACCCCCGTTGAACAGGGGGTTATCGTCGTCCGGCTCGTCATCGTCGCGGGAAGCGGAGGAGGTGGGATTCGAACCCACGGTACCCCGGAGGGGTACACCGGTTTTCGAGACCGGCCCTTTCAACCACTCAGGCACCCCTCCGGGTGATTCGATCCGTCTCGTTCGCTAGGCTCCGCCCTTCGTTCGTCGTTCCTGGAAGAATCGGGTCAGGATGGCCCCGCAGTCCTCGGCGAGGATGCCCCGCGTGATCGCGGCCCGGTGGTTCAGGCGCGGGTCGGAGACGATCCGGTAGAGGCTGTCGCAGGCACCGGCCTTCGGGTCGGCCGCGCCGTAGACAACGCGGGCGATCCTGGCCTGGACGATCGCCCCGGCGCACATCGGGCAGGGTTCGAGGGTCACGTACAGGGTGCAGCCGTCGAGCCGCCAGGAGCCGAGGGCCTCGCCCGCGAGGGTCAGGGCGAGCCGCTCGGCATGCGCCGTGGGATCGCCCCGGGTTTCTCGCTCATTATGGGCCTGGGAGATGATCCGTCCCGACTGCACGACGACGGCCCCGACGGGCACTTCGCCCCGGACGAAGGCCAGCTCGGCCTGCTCCAGGGCGACTCGCATCGCGGCCTCGTCGGCCGCCCGGGTCGGTTCGTCGATGGCTCCCGCCTCGCGCGGGTCGCGACGGATCATGCTCCCCACCTTCGACGGGTGGCGAACTCGAACTGTATTGTGTCAGGCGACTTCCTCGATTTCAAGCCCAGGACACACGGCTCGGGTCGGACGTTCGAACCCGGGCGCTCGCGAGTCGTCCGGAGTCGTGGAATAATAACGCGGGGGAGAACATCCCTAAGGGGGCCAACTATGGGGACACGAGACGCCCGCGTCGACGCCTACATCGCCAAGTCCGCGGAATTCGCCAGGCCGATCCTCGCAGCACCTCCGCGAGGTCGTGCACGCGGCCTGCCCGGACGTCGACGAGACGATGAAGTGGAGCTTCCCCCACTTCCAGTACAAGGGAATGTTGTGCAGCATGGCCGCGTTCAAGGAGCACTGCGCCTTCGGCTTCTGGAAGGGCTCGCTCATCGTCGGCGAATGGCGGCGGCCGAGGAAAAGGCGATGGGCCAGTTCGGGCGGATCACCAAGCTCTGCCGACCTGCCCTCGAAGAAGGTCCTGACCGGCTACATCAAGCAGGCGATGAAGCTGAACGACGACGGGCGTGAAGTCGCCGAGTCGCGATCGAAGCCGAAGGCGCCGAAGCCGGCCCTGGCCGTCCCCGACGACCTGACCGCCGCGCTCGCGGCGAACCACGCGGCGCGGGCGACCTTCGAGAAGTTCAGCCCCAGCCACAAGCGGGAGTACGTCGAGTGGATCACCGAGGCCAAGACCGAGGCCACTCGCACCCGTCGGCTCGAGACCGCGCTCGAATGGATGGCCGAGGGGAAGCCGCGGAACTGGAAGTACATGAACTGCTAGCCCGACGACGTTCGCTCGGCGAACGAGACTTCGGCGGCCGCCGCGACGCGGGCAGCCCCCAACCCTCTCTGATAGCCTGAACTTCGCCCGTCGACGGGCGCCGCGCAGGCCTCGCCCCCGAATGGACTCTCACCGATGCACGGCGATCGCGACGAAACCCAGCCGTACTTCCCGACCGCCGACGGCTCGGACGAGCCGACGATGCAGCTCCCGCCTTCGGTGACCCCGGTCGGTCGGCGAGCGAGTTCGGGCGAGGGTCGGAAGCAGGTCGAGCTCGTCGCGGGGACCGGTCCGCATCTTTCGACGGTCACCAGTTCCCTGAGATCGAGGCGACTCCGCGCCGCGGCCCTATTCCTGATCGCGATGCAGGGGCTGATGCTGGCCTGGCGCGTCACGATCGGAGGGGGAGACCTCTGGCAGTTAAACGTGGCGATGATCCTCGGCCTCGGCGCGGCGGCGGGCTTCCTCCGCGGGGATGGTCCGATCTCCGAGCGACGGATCAAGCGGGTCGAGGCCGCGCTCTTCGGCCTCATGGTTATCTATCTGGCCGCGCGGCAGTACCACCTGCTCGTGGACGACCAGGACGGCTCGGCGGACCTGCTCGAGGTCGGGCGGGGATCGATGATCCTGGCCATCCTGCTCATGTTCGTCTACACGAAGTTCGTCCCGAACGACTGGAAGGGCACGGCCCGCGTCGTGATCCCGATCGCGCTGGTGCCGGCGTCGACGACCATCGTCGCGGCGCTGATCCACCCCGAGGTCTTCCGCAGGGTCCACGAGTCGGCGTCGCTGTCGAGCATCAGCGAGAACGTGCTGTTCATGTCGGTCGCCTCGATCCTGGCGATCTACGGGGCTCACGTGCAGAACACCTTGCGCACCGAGGCGTTCGAGGCGAGGCAGCTCAACCAGTACCGGCTCGTGACGCGCCTCGGCTCGGGCGGGATGGGCGAGGTCTACCTGGCCGAGCATCACATGATGAAGCGCCCGTGCGCCCTGAAGCGGATCCGCGCCGACAAGGCCGGCGACCCGCAGACGCTCGCCCGCTTCGAGCGCGAGGTCCGCGCCACCTCGCGGCTCTCGCACCCGAACACGATCGAGATCTACGACTTCGGCCGGACTGACGACGGCACGTTCTATTACGTGATGGAATACCTTCCCGGGATGAGCCTGGCCGAGATCGTGGAGAGGCACGGCCCGTTGCCGTTCGGACGGGTGATCTATCTGCTCCGCCAGGCCTGCGGAGCGCTGGCCGAGGCGCACGCGTCCGGGCTGATCCACCGCGACCTCAAGCCCGCGAACATCTTCGTCGCCAGGCTTGGGGGGAGATGGGATTTCGTCAAGGTGCTCGACTTCGGCCTGGTCAAGGACCGCGACGCCGACGCCAGCGACCCCCGCCTGAGCCGCGAGCACACCGTCCAGGGCACGCCGACGTACATGGCCCCCGAGCAGGTCCTCGGCCGGCCCGACCTGGATCATCGGATCGACATCTACGCGCTCGGGTGCGTCGCCTACACCGCGCTGGCGGGCCGGCCGCCCTTCGATGACGGCAGCAACCTCGCGGTGATGGTGGCCCACGCCAAATCCCCCGTCGAGCCGCCCTCGACGCACCGACCCGGTCTTCCCGACGACCTCGAGCGGGTCGTCCTCCGCTGCCTGGAGAAGTCGCCGGGCGATCGCTATCCCGACACCATCGCCCTCGAACGCGCCTTGGCGGCCTGCGCTTCGGCCTCGGAGTGGGACGACGGGGCGGCCGATCGGTGGTGGAACGAGTTCGAGCCGGAGCGGCAACCCGACGGCTCCCGTCTCGCGCCCATCCGGACCGAGGCCACGCCGGCGCCCGTCGCGTGAGGCGATCGATCATCGCCGGCTCAGCCGCCACGATCGCCCGGGGAGAATTTCACCGAGCCGGGCTGCACGAGCGTCTGAGTCTCCTTGACGAGCGACGAGAGTTTCATCGCCGTCAGCGTGAACTCGGTGAGCGCATCGCGGCCGTCGGGGCAGACCCAGGCGTAGACGTCGCCGCACCGGCCCACGTAGCAGGCGTCGCTCGGGACGTCGCGCCTGCGGCCGACGTGGAACCATCCGGGACCGATCCGCGACAGGTCGCGTTCGATGACGTCGACCCTGCGGCAGACGTTCCTCGCCAGGGGCGAGCGGTCGAGCCCCGGCGAGGCGCACGGCGAATCGTCGTTCGTCGTCACGATCCGGGCGTCGAGCTGTGCGAGGTCGGTGCCCTTCCGCGACTGGTATTCGTAGAACAGCTCCGACTCGCTACGGAGGTCGGCGTTCAGGGCCAACTGGTCCTTCAATTCGTGCGTGAGCTCGTCGTGGAACTCGGCCGAGGGCATCTCGGGCGAGCCGTGGGCCCGGCGATAGGCGATCCGGAGTAGCCTCAGCTCGACCGGGTCGATGACCGGCGACATGCCCCACTGGGCGACCGCCGTCCTCGATCCGAGGAGCTGGGGAAACCAGGTCGTCGGCGGCCCGTTGTCCAAGGCCGCGCCGCCCGAGATCGAGTCCGTGACCTGCGTCGTCCCCTCGCGGAGGTTGACGTGCCACGGCAGCGCCGCGGGGTTGGCGGCGAAGAGGGCAAGATTATTCAGCACCTGCTGATACTGCAGCTCCGGCAGGGTGCTCGCCTGGTGGATCGTCCTCTGACGGAGCCGACCGGCGGTGCAGCCCGGCAGCAGGAGAATCGCGAGCGCGAGGATGAGGGGGATCGGGCGCATATCCCCATCCGCGGGGTGTGATCGGGCGTAGTCTGTCGCCTGTATCGGTCATATCGGCTGTGCGGCTTGAATCCCCGCGGGCCACCGGTCGAAGGCGCCCCCGAGGAGCCCTGTCCAAGATCACGACGTGAATGTCTCGAAGATCTCGGAGAACTCGTACGGCTGCTGCACGATGCTGCTGTAGTCGTCGGCGACCGAGTTCACGGCACCGCCGCCGGGGGCCGACTGATCACGGTTGAGCGACCACATCGCAATCTCGCCCAGACCCTTCTGCTGCGCGAAGGCGAGGAGCTGCCTCGCGGCGGCCTGGTCGAAGACCTCGGACGTGTCGTCGTTGAGGCCGATCATCGGTGTGACGCCGATCATCGCCCAGAGCTGGGCCTGGGACAGCGAGGTCCCGTAGAGCGACTTCAACTGGGCGTAGACGGATGTCGCCGCGTCGATGGCGTAGGTGCCCATCTGGCCCGAGGGGTTCGGCGCCGCGTTGTCGCCGTAGTCCATCGTCATGACGTTGACGGTCGTGATCTTCACGCCGTACCTGAGAGCCGACTGGAGCACGTAGAGCCCGTCGGCCGTCAGCCCCGAGGGCAGGACGGGCAGCGTGAACGTGACCTGGAGCGTCTTGCCCTGGGCCGAGGCGTTCGCCTGCAAGGCCGCAATCGCCTGCGAGCGACGGTCGATCGACGCGTGATCGGCGACGGCCGCCCCTTCGATGTCGAAATCGATCCGTGTCAACTGGTAGGCGTTGATGACCGACTGATAGGCGTTCGTCAGCGCCGGCACGCTCGTGATGACCTGCGCCAGCTCCTGCCCGGCTGCGCCACCGAACGAGGGGACCACGTCGCCGCCGAGCCCGCGGAGCGCGCTGATCTGGGCGCGGATCGTCTGGTCGAACGCCGCCGCCGTTGACCTCGTAGGGCAGGTATCCGCCCCAGCTCGGCTGGCCGTTGGAGTCGGCCGTGATGAACGCCAGGCTGAAGTACTTCACGCCCTGGCTCTGGGCGATCGAGGCGAGATTGGTCATCGGCGTCAGCGTCATGTCGACATAGGGGGCGAAGACGTGGCCCGGCCAGGTCAGTTGCGACACCTTCACGGTAACGTTGGCCGAGGCGGTCAAGCCGCGGCCGTCGCCGATCGTATAGGCGAACGTGTCGCTGCCCTGGAAGCCCGGGGCCGGGGTGTAGGTGACCGTCCCGTCCTTGTTCGCCGCGACTGCCCCGTGCTGCCCTTGCGCGGCCGAGACGAGCGAGATCGGGTCGCCGTCGGGATCGGAGTCGTTCGCAAGCACGGCAACCGTTACGGCCTGCCCGGGTGAAGTCCAGGCCGAGGCATTGACGGCGATGGGCAGATGGTCGACCGGCCCGCCATAGTGGACGACGAAGTTTGTCGGCCCGACCTTGACGTTTCCCGGCGTCGCCGTAAAGCCGAAGCTCGCCGTCCCGCCCTGCGCGATCGAGCCGTCGTAGCTCGCGTTCTGGATCACATAATGATTGCCGACGTGACTGTAGAGCGACGCGTCCCAGACCGAGTTGATGGCGTACGGAAAGTCAAATTCCACCGTCCACGCGGCCCAGGGGGTACTGCTCGTGTTCTTGACGGTGATCTGCCCCTGGAACCCGCTGCCCCAGTCCTGCGTGACCGCGAAGCTCGCGGAGCCCGAGCCGGACGTCACCGGCGGCGGAGGAGGCAGGGGCGGCGCGACAACGGTCGCTGTGCCCGCCGCCTGGGCCAACGTCGCGCCGACCGGGTTCGCGAGGTCGAGCTGGAACGACTCGTTGGTGGTCGGGGACCGGTCCGGGACGACCTGGACCGTCACCGTCTTCGACGTCTGGCCCGCGGCAAATGTCAGCGTGCCGCTCGTCGCGGTGTAGTCGGTTCCGGCCCTCGCCGAGCCGTCCGCGGTCACGTAGTTCACGGTGATCGGCGAAGTCGCCGCGGCCGAGAGGCTCACGGTAAAACTCACCGGCGTCGAACCGCTCGTCGGCTCGGTGACCGTCACGTTGTTGATCGAGAGCGACGGGATACTGGCCCCTCCGCCGGAGAGCGGCACGCCATTGAGCGCGTAGTTCGCCGGCGCCGCGGTCGTGTGGCCCGGGCTGCCATTGAAGCCGAACGAGACCGCGCCCTTGGCAGGCAACGAGCTGTCCCACGCGGCGCCGGCGATCACGTAGTGATTGCCGACGTGGCTGACGATCGAGGCGTTCCAGATCGAGCTGATGCTCGCCGCGTAGTCGAACCCCAGCGACCAGTTGTTGACGGGCGTGGTCTGCGTGTTCGTCAGCGTGATCGACGCCTGGAAGCCCGATCCCCAGTCCTGCGTCACGGCGAACGCCGCGTTCACGCCGGACGGGACGAGCCTCACCTCCATGGCCTCGTAGGACGGCCGGAGCTTGCGACGGGCGCGCGAGAGCCCGGGCCGATTGGAGAAATCAGCGATGCCCGACATGAGTTGAACCTCGGTCTTCGGACGATGTGAGGCGCGGGGCACGACCCCGCGCCGGTCCAGGGTCGCCGCCGGCCGGACGGCCTGTTCCTCTCACGTCCCCCTACGGCACGCCGCGGCGCCAGTTTCAATGCGTGTGCGGTATGACGATGCCTATTGCCAACGAGCCCCGTCCAGGACTGATGACTTGGCACATCGCCCGTCACAACCGCGGAAATGTGGCGTACGTCGCGACCCCGGAAACTCGATCAGATCGCCCCGGCGTGAGCGTCGTCGACGACGCCGTGTGGCTTGACGTGGGTCGAGCCGTCCGTCGGCGAACCCGCCGCCTCCGGCGCTCCGCCCCGGCGCGGAGCCGCTCGCCGAGCACGTAGTAGACTGGGATCACCATCCGTCCGAGCACGGTGCTGATCGCGATCCCGAAGGCGATCACCACGCCGAGCGAGTTGCGGCTGTACGCCCCCGCGCCGGTGGCCCGGGCCATCGGCAGGACGCCGAAGACGAAGGCAAACGACGTCATCAGGATCGGCCGGAGCCGGACTCGCGCCGCCTCCTTGGCCGAGTTGAGGATCGACATCCCCCGCTTCTCGATCAGCTCGACGCCGAACTCGACGATCAGGATGGCGTTCTTCGTCTCGAGGCCGATGAGCATGACCAGGCCGATCTGGCCGAAGACGTCGAGCGGCATGTCGAAGAGCCAGAGCCCCACCATCGCGCCGAACGTCGCCAGCGGCACGGTCAGGATGATGACCAGCGGCCGGATCCAGCTCTCATACAACGCCGCCATGAAGAGGAAGCAACAGACCACCGAGAGGGCGAAGATCACCGTGGCGATGTTGCCCGTCTTCTGCTCCTGGAACGTCGTGCCCGTCCACTCGAAGCCGAACCCCTCGGGCAGGGTCAGGTCGGCGATCGCCTCCATCGCCGCGATCGCCTGGCCCGAGCTGTAGCCCGGCGCGGGCTGCGCGGTGATCCGCGCGGCGTTGTACATGTTGTAATGCGGCACGTCGATCGGTCCGAGGATCGTCTTCACCTCGCCCAGCGCGCTCAGGGGCACCTTCTGCTTTTTGCTGTTGAGCACGTAGAGCGTGAGGATGTCCTCCGGCTTGCGGCGGTCCTCGCCCTTGGCCTGGACCAGGACCTTCCAGACCTTGCCGTAGAGGTTGAAGTCGTTGATGTAGTAGCCGCCGAGGTAGGCCTGGAGCACCGAGAAGACGCCGGAGACATCGACGTCGAGCCGGCGAGCCTTGGTCCGGTCGAGCTCGAAGCGAAGCTGCGGCACGCGGGCCGAGAAGGTCGTGAAGGCCCCGGCGAGCTCGGGATGCTTGCTCGCGTCGCGGACCTCTTCGAGGAATCGGTCGGTGACTCTCGCCAGCGCCTCGACGCCGCGGCCCTCGCGGTCCTCGAGCATCATCTCGATCCCGCCCGTCTGGCTCAGGCCCGGGATCGGCGGCGGCTGGAGGACCGTCGCCCTCGCGTCGGTGACGCCCGTCGCGATCGCTTCCTGCAGCGTCCGCGCCAGGCCGGCGGCGCGAAGCTCGGCGCCCTCCGCTCGGCCCAGTCGGTGAGGATGACGAACGCCGTCGCCGTGTTCGGCTGGTTGATCGCGTTGACGACGTTGAAGCCGTCTAGAAGGACCACGTCTCGAACTCCCGTCTGCTCGAGAGCGATCTCGCTCACCCGCTGCGCGGCCCGGCTGGTCGGCTCTCTCGTGGTGCCGTCGGGGGTCTGGAGGCTGACGATCAGGTAGCCCTGGTCCTCGGTCGGGATGAACGCCTTGGGCCGCTCGTACAGCATGTAGCCCGTGAGCACGAGCAACGCCAGCGACGGGATCAGGACCGCGAACCAGTACTTTACGCCCCACTCCAGGAAAGAGTCGTACGAGTCTTCCAGCCACTTCATCCCCCGGTTGAACCAGAGAAACGGCGGGAACTTGGTCTCGCCGTGCTTTGCCTTCAGGAAGAGCCGGCACATGGCGGGCGTGAAGGTCAGCGAGTTGAACGCCGAGAAGAGGAACGAAAAGACGATCGTCAGCGCGAACTGGTTATACAGCCGCCCCGTCAGCCCCGGGATGAACGCGACGGGCACGAACACGGCCGCGAGCACGAGGCTGATCGTGATGATCGGCGTCGTGATCTCCGCCATCGCCGCCCGCGTCGCCTCGAGCGGCTTCATCCCCCGCGTGAGGAACTTCTCGACGTTCTCGACCACGATGATCGCGTCGTCCACGACCAGGCCGATCGCCAGGATCAGCCCGCACATCGTGAGCGTGTTGATCGAGAAACCCGACCCCGCCATCATCGCGAACGTCGCGACGAGCGAGACGGGGATCGCCAGCATCGGGATGATCGTCGCGCGGAACCCCTGCAAGAAGATGAACACGACGAGCAGCACGAGGAAGAACGCCTCGTAGAGCGTCTGCTGGACCTCGGCGATGTTCTCGCGGACGTACCGGGTCGTGTCGTAGGCGAGCCGGTATTCCAGGCCCGGTGGGAAATACTTCGAGAGCCGGTCCATCTCGGCGCGGACCTGGCGGACGATGTCGAGAGCGTTGGCGTCGGCGAGCTGATAGACGGGCAGCGTGGCCGCCGGCTTGCCGCTGAGGAACCCCGCCGTCTCGTAGTTCTCCGAGTCGAGCTGCACGCGGGCCACGTCGCGGACGCGGACGATCGAGCCGTCGTCGTTCCGGCGAACGATGATCTCCTCGAATTCCGGGACGCTCTCGAGCCGGCCCTTGACGTTCACCGGATACTCGAAGCGCTGCCCGGTCGGCACAGGGGCCGCGCCGATCTTGCCCGAGGCGGCCTGCTTGTTCTCGGACTGGACCGCCGCGATCACCTCGTCGGGCGAGATCCGCTCGTTCGACATCCGGTTGGGGTCGAGCCAGATCCGCATCGAGTACTTGCGGCCGAACGGCTTGATGTCGCTCACGCCCGGGATCCGCTTCAGCCCGTCGACGACGTTGATCTGGCCGTAGTTGTCGAGGAACGTCGAGTCGTAACGGCCGTCGGGGGAGACGAGGTTGACGACGCACACCATATTGGTCGACGTCTTCTTGACGGTCAGGCCGTACTGCTTCACCTCGGGCGGCAGGCTGGCCTGGGCCGTCGAGGCGTAGTTCTGGATGTCGACCGCGGCGATGTCCTGCGAGTAGCCGACGTCGAACGTCGAGATGATGTTGCAGGTGCCGTTGCTCGTGTTGTCCGAGTAGAAGTAGATCTGGCCCTTGGCGCCGTTGATCTGCTGCTCGATCGGCGTGGCCACGGTGTCGGCCACCGTCTGGGCGTCGGCACCGGTGAAGGTCGTCGAGATCTGGACCTGCGGCGGGACGATGTCGGGATAGAGCGCGATCGGCAAGACGAACACGCAGATGCCGCCGATGAGCAGCATCAGGAGCGCCAGCACTGTGGCGAAGATCGGCCGCCCGATGAAGAAGTTGACCATGACCGCCCTCGATTTCTCTTCATGGGGTGGGCATCAACCACAGTGTCGACACCGATGGTCGGCGGCGCACCCTACGAGGATCCGACCTTCGATCCGCTGGTCTGGGCGGACGGCGACTCAAGCGGCTTGGTCTTCACCTTGAGGTTGGGCCGGACGAGCTGGATCCCCTCAACGATCACCTTCTGGCCCGGCTCCAGCCCGGAATCGATCACACGATACCCCCCCGACCGGATCGACGCCTTGACCGGCGTGACGTGGACGATGCCCTGCTCGTCGACGGTGTAGACCGTGGGACCGGCCTGGCTCTCGACGACCGCCCCTTCGGGGACCAGGACGACCCCCTTGCGCATCCCGACTGTAAGGTCCGCCTTCACGTATTCGCCTGGCAACAGGACGAGCTCCGGGTTGGCCACGTCGGCGCGGGCCAGAAAGGTCGAGGTCGTCGGCTCGATCTCGTTATCGATGAAGTTGACGACGCCCTGGTGCGGACTGTCAGGCTCCCCCTCGAGCCCGGGTCGAACGATCGTGATCGGCAGCCCCTGCTTGACCAGCCGGGTCGCCCGGTCGAGATACCGCGAGGGGACCTGGACGTCTACCCCCATCGGGTCGAGCTGCTGGATCGTGGCGAGGTCGGTCGCCAGTCCCGACGCGAGCGCCGAGCCGACCAGGTTGCCCACCTTCATCCGCGCCTCGCCGATCCGGCCCTCGATCGGGGCGTACATCCGGCAGTACCCGAGGTTGATCTCGGCGTCGCGGAGCGCGGCCTTCGCGGCGTCGACGTCGGCCTGCGCCGAGCGGATGTTCGTGTCGTAGTCGGCGGTCGACTGGTCGAGCGTCGCCTGGTCGGACGCGACCTGGGCGGTCCACTTTTCCAGGTCTGCCTGGGCCTGGTCCAGGTCGCCCTTGGCCGCGGCGTTCCGGGCGAAGAGGTTGCTCACCCGCTGCTCCTGGACCTTCGCCAGCGACTGCTGGGCCTTGTCGAGGGCGAGCTGTGCGGCGGCGACCTCCCTGGACTTCGATTGCTTCGCCTTGACCAGCGCCGCCACGGCCGACTCGAGCTTCGCCTTGGCCGACGCGACCGCCACCTTGAACGGCTCCTCCTCGATGACGAATAGGAGCTGCCCCTTCTTGACCGTCGACCCCTCCTTGAAGTGGATCTCCTCGAGGAAGCCGCGGACGCGGGCCTGGACCGTCACCTTTTGAAGCGACCGCGTCGTCCCGTTCGGCTCGGCTTTCTCGGGGACGTCCTTCTTCACGGCCTCCACCACGACCACCTCGGGCAGCGGGCGCGTCGACGCCGTCGCCTCGTGGCGCGTGCATCCGACGGACGGGATGCCGGCCACGACGGCCGACAGGACGGCGCACCGCAGCGCGGGGCCCGGTGGCCGAGCAGAGGTCCGCGACATGTGAGTCTCCACCTGTCCAGAGAATCCCGCCGATCGGGCCGCATCTCGACGATTATGGGCCGGGCGCCGGCCGATGGAAAGGGGCTCAAGCGGCCGTCCCGCGCGATCGTCGCGTTTCCGCGCGGGCACCGGCTTGCGATACCCGATCGGCCCTCATATAACGGCACGTGTCACTCCGACCTCACCGAGAGGAGCCCGCATGAACTCCCCCCCACCTCGAGCCCACCGATTCGCCCCGCTGGTCTTCGCCGCGACGATCGTGAGCCTGGGCGTCGTCTCCTTCTTCCTCTGGCAGGCCGAGCAGAAGCGGACGGTCGCACGGCTGGCGCAAGCCGAGGTCCTGAGGCAGAACTCCTACGTGAAGGGCCGCGAGGACGCGAACAGGGAGCTGGCCCGACCCGCGGCCACGTCGGCCCCGCCGGGCGAGACGAAGCCCGCGGCGACGGCCGAAACCGCCGCAGCGTCAATCGCCGTCGACGCGGGCGATCACAAGCTCGTCCTGGTCATCGCCGCCATCCTGAGCCTCGTGTTCACGATCTTCGGCTTCGTGATCCTACTCGGGAAATATCCCGAGGACACGAAGAAATGGGCCACCGGCATCCTCGGGACGATCATCGGATTCTGGCTCGGAGTGCCGAAGACCTAGGCTCTCGTCCGCACGACGCGTGGCGCAGGTCGCTTCGAAAGATTTCAGTAGCACCGGCCCTCCGCCGATGTAGTATACATCGGTTCCCTGGCGGTTTCGTAAGACGTTCCCCGGAGTGGAGGCTCGGCGATGACGAGGCAGACTTGCGCGATCGTGGTTTCGTTCTGCCTGATGGCCGCGGCGCTGGGCGCGCGGTCACTCGCGGCGGATGAAAAGGGGGTCGACGCCAAGACGGCGTTTGCCCGCCTGAAGTCGCTCGACGGTACGTGGAAGGTCGTGCCGAAGATGGAAGGACACCCGGCGCCCGACAAGCCGGTAACGTTCACCTACCGCGTCACCTCGAACGGCAGCGTCGTGATGGAGACGCTCTTCGCGGGCACGGATCACGAGATGGTCTCGATGTACCACCTCGACGGCGACGAGCTTCGCCTGACCCACTACTGTGCCCAGAAGAACCAGCCGCACTTGAAACTCGACAAGGCCGCATCGACGCCCGACTCGCTCGTCTTCGCCTTCGACGGCGGAACGAACTTCGACCCGGCCAAGGACAGCCACATGCACTCGGGTCGGATCGTCTTCCGCGACGCCAAGCACTTGGAATCCGAGTGGGACGGCTACGCGGGCGGCGAGAAGCTGCACACGGCCAAGTTCGAGCTCAGCCGGCCCTGACGATGCCCGGCAGGGCCGCTCACCCGGCCCAGACGCCGCGGTCGAGCGAGCGATAGCCGACGGCCTCGGCGATGTGGTGCCCGCCGATGGCGTCGGCGTCCTCGAGGTCGGCCATCGTCCGCGCGACTCGGAGGACCTTGTCGTGCGCCCTCGCCGAGAGGCCGAGCTCCTCCATCGCGCCCTTGAGCATCGCGGCCGGCTCCGGCTTGAGCGTGCAATACTTGCGGACCTGCCGCGGCGTCATCCGACCGTTCACCCCCGGCCCGCGATGCCCGAACCGCTCCGCCTGGCGGGCCCGGGCCTTGAGGACAATGCCGAGTAAGTCGGCCGAGGTCGGACCCGGCGGCGCCTCGGCAAGCTGCGCGAACGGCACGGCCGGGACCTCGACGTGCAGGTCGATCCGGTCCAGTAACGGTCCGCTGATCTTTCCGAGATACTTCTCCACCTGCGGCGGCGAGCAGTTGCACGACCGCCGCGGGTCGCTCCGATAACCGCAAGGGCACGGATTCATCGCCGCGACGAGGACGAACTCGGCCGGGAACGTCGTCGCCCGCAGCGCCCGGCTGATCGTCACCCGCCCCTCCTCGAGCGGCTGGCGGAGCACCTCGAGCGTCTTGCGGTTGAACTCGGGCAGCTCGTCGAGAAAGAGCACGCCCTTATGAGCTAATGAAATCTCACCGGGCTGCGGAATCGTCCCGCCGCCGACCAGCCCCGCGTCGCTGACCGAGTGGTGGGGCGAACGGAACGGCCGCATCGCCATCAAGGGCTCGCCGGCGCGGAGCAGGCCCATGGCGCTGTAGATCCGTGTCGTCTCGAGGCTCTCGCCGGGCGTCAGCGGCGGCATGATCGAGCTCAGTCGCTTCGCCAGCAGCGTCTTGCCGGTGCCGGGTGGGCCGATCATCAGGACGTTGTGGCTCCCCGACGCGGCGATCACGAGCGCCCGCTTGGCGTAGTCCTGGCCCTTGACGTCGACGAAGTCGTCCTCGGTGTGCGTCAGCCGGTTGAACACATCTTCGAGGTCTACCACGCTCGGCTCTAGATCGAGAGCCCCCGAGAGGAACCCGACGGCCTCGGCGAGGCTGCCGATCGGGTAGACGTCGATCCCTTCGACGACCGCCGCCTCGGCCGCGTTGGCCGACGGCACGAGCAGCCCGGCCTTCCCCTCGGCCTTCGCCGCGAGGGCCATTGCGAGGATGCCCTTGATCGGCCGCGTCTCGCCGTCGAGCGCCAGCTCCCCGACGACCGCGTACTCGCCCGGCCTCTCGATCGACGCCTGCCCGCTGCCGATCAGCAGCCCCACCGCGATCGGCAGGTCGAACCCCCCGGCGTCCTTCTTGAGATCGGCGGGAGCCAGGTTGATCACGACCCGATCGCACGGCCTCCGATACCCCGAATTCACCAGCGCCCGCTCGACCCGATGCGTGCTCTCGCGGACCGCGGTCTCGGCCAGGCCGACGAGCACGATCTTCGACATGGTCGCCGACGCGACGTCCACCTCGACCTCGACCGGAGCCGCCTCGATGCCGAGCAGGGTATACGACGCGAGCTTCGCGAGCATGGGGCCCGTCCCGGGGTACGTCCCGCCGAGGCGACGCCGCCCCGTCGTTCAAGCATAGGACGCGTTTCCGGATGGGGCGTTAGCATTGCAATTGTTATCCTGCGCAATCGGCCGCCGATACCAAGAATGTCCCTTTCGACACTTCGGCCTAGATCTTCGACCCGGGGTTCCACTGCGACAGTCCCGTGGGAGGCCACAATCTGTCAGAACAACAATCCCCGACCTGCCAGCTTGTAGGATAGGTCCGGGTTTCATATTGTCCCAATGTTGGATACTTTCCGATCGATTTTCCCTAGCATCCAAGAGCTGGATCAATGGGCAGGACCAGAAAACCTCCTGAACCCGGGGGCTCCTCACCTTCCTACTGGGAGAGATCTCAGCCGATCTTGCGAAACATCGGGAATCATTTCCATCGAAATTATCAACTTTATATCACTTCACTTATTGCTGTCATAGGGCTTTATCTGATGCGATGGAAGCATCCTGGTCTCGAGATGGACATCCGGTCCGTCGTCGAACTTATGCCGACGACAGAAAACAGCGACTCCGACTTGAGCGTCACCTACAAGGGCAGGGTCTTGCAACGGCCTACGGAAGTTCTGGCGACTTTGACCAATACTGGAAACACTGCTATCCGGAGATCTGATGTATCGTTGCACCCTTATTTCCGCATCGTCGGCAATGCGATCGTTCGCACTCGGATCGATCAGAAGGTCCCGGATCGGCAGCTATCTGTCAGCCACGAAGGGAATAAAGTGACGGTCCAGGTCGATGGTATCTTCAACCCAGGGGATTCAGTCAGCATCAAGATACTCTGCGACCACGAGCCTCTCTATTTCACTGCTATGAAAGCAGTAGTCGCCGACATGCGGGCACCAATTACTCGATATTCACCCTGCGGACCCGCCTCTAGTCGTCTTTTGTTCCTTGAATCCAACTGGTTGGTTGAGATCTTGGTATTCGTCGTAGCAACGGTTGGTTTTCTCTACTCTCTCGCCGAATTCATTCGGCGGGTTTTCAGTAAGCCGATAAAGCAGAGACCCGCGTTCTCGATCCTGTTGCTGATGGTCGTGTTCCTCTCGCTCGTTTGCATCGTCTTGGTGGGAGGGGGAGCTTGGAGGGACTTAATCAATGGATATTCATCAGAGCGATATATGATTATGGAACATATTCCGGAAATTCGGACCGAAACGAATATGGACTCCGCTATTGAGTCATCAGTGATTCCCATGGCAATACCGATGGCACCGTCACGACCAAAGCCCGATGAGGAACCGGCCAAGGAGGCGGAGCCGTTGCCAGCACCGACTCCGTTCAAGGGCCTAGGTTTCTTCGGGGACGATTCGATCTGCGATCCGAGAACCCGACGAATTCAGGTCAAGTAGGAATAAAAAGGTGTCAGTAGCCGTCTCCCGAGCCGCTTCGACGGAGGTTCATCTAACCGGCATAGTTTCCCGACGACGGTGATAATCACGCCTGACTAGATCAGTCATGGTGATCCACTAGGAAGCCCACTATCGTTCTGGGGTCTTTCAACTCGCCCAGATGATGTCCCCCTCCAGTCAATTCAATGACCCGGATTGACCCGCCAATTCCCTTATACCGAGCCTCGGCGACCCGAGTCTGGCCCTCCAGCCACGGGTCGAGGCTGCCGCAGACGTGGATGAATCGGCACGCCGGCCCTGGCCAGCGGCGTCCAGGTGGTCGAGCGGCGGCGTCTTGGACATCAGGCTGCGAAGAGCCGGGTTCTCGGCGTAGATGCACGAGACCTTGTCCGGGTTCTCGATGGCCCAGGCGTAGGCTTCGCCGGCCGCCGTCCCGGCGCCCTCCATCACGGGCTTCCGGGAGAAGCCGTGGTCGACGAGCCGCTTGTAGGTCGCGTCCCACTGCGAGCGGACCGGGCCGGCCTGCGCGATGAGCGGGGCGACGACGATGTGGAAGCCCTTCGCCAGCAGGGCCTGGTCGACCGCGGCATCGCGACCGATCGGGTCGGCCCGGAAGACCCAGGGCTTGCCCGGAGCGGCGGACTTCGGCACGATCACGGCCATGCCCGGCCAGGCCCCACTGGCTGTCGGTCCTGGCGTCGTAGCGGTCGTAGCAGTCGACGAAACCCGGGCCGCGGCAGGTGGCGTAGGTCTTCTCTTCCTTGAGGGGGAGGTAGGAGCTCTGCGAGGCTGTAGTAGTAGGACTTCGTGAAGGCGTCGTCGGCGAAGTCGGGCCGGTCGGCGCGCGGGCCGGGTGTGCTCGACGATCCAGTCGGCGATCGGCTTGGGGTCGCGCAGGCTGTGGGGGTGGTGGGCCGGGCCGTCCTTGATCATCACGGTGATCCGGCCGCCGAGCTGGTGGTAGCGGTCCTCGATGGCCAGCGTGTGCCGCTCCAGGAGGAAATCCTGGCTGCCGCAGACGTTCAGCAGGGCGACGTCGTTCCGGGCCAGCTCGCCGAGCTTGGCGAAGGCGCTCGGGCCGGATCGCGGGGTTGTCGGCGTAGATGCACGAGACCTTGTCGGGATGGGCCGTGGCCCACTCGTAGGCGTTGACGCCGCCCTTGCTCATGCCGACGAACGCCGGCTTCTTCGAGAGCCCGTGCGTCTCGGTGAGGTAGGCGTACCAGGCGTCCCACGTCCTGCCGGGGTCGGGCGTGATGAACGCGACGTGGAAGCCGCGGCGGAGCAGCTCGACCTCGGTCTGGGGCTCGTGGTCCCAGTAGCAGCCGCGCCACGACCACGGGTTGCCGGGCGCCGGCTGCTTCGGGACGACCACGATGCACCGCCGCTGGCCCTTCGCCGGGGCCTTGACCCCGAAGCGCTCGTCCTCGGCCCGCTTGAAGGGCGTGATGGCCAGGCGTCTCCTCGTCCATGACGAAGTCGTAGCGGTCGAAGCCGTCGTGCCAGGACGTCTTCTCGCCCTCGAAGGGCGCGTGTGAGCCCGCCGTCGCGTCACGCGGACTCGCCCAGGACGCGACGACAAGGATGACCACGAGACGGAACGCGTCGCGAAGAATCCCGTTCGGCTTCCTGTTGTGCACTGTGGGAGTCCCTGGAGAAGCACGGATTGGAGCGATCCCCTCGCGGGTGTTGGCAACTTAGCAGAAGCCCGAACCGGTCGAAACGGTTGAGAACCGGCCACCTCGCATGCGAGACTCGATCGGAACGAAATCGAGAACGAGCCCGGCGGAGGAAGACCTGGGTCGTAGGGCGGCGGGGCGAACCTTGACGATCGAAATCGAACGATTCTTGCACGCTCGGGTTCGCTCGGCGCCAGGGGACCCCGAGCGGACCCCGAGAGGTCTTCAACAGGACAAGAACGAAGGGACACGGACATGGGCACGATCGAGACCTTCGACCACACCGCCGACGTCGGCCTCCGCGTCCGCGGGACCGACCTCGACGACCTGTTCCGCACGGCCGCCGAAGGGCTGTTCGACTACGTCGTGGCCAACCGTGCCGAGATCCGGCCGGACGAGGTCGAAAAGGTCTCGCTCCGCGACGACTCGCCGGCCGACCTGCTCGCTGCGTGGATCTCGGAGCTAATCTTCCGCTCCGAGACGCACCACCGCGTCTTCCGCGACTTCGACGTCCGCGTCGAGGACGACGGCACCCGGCTCGACGCCACGATCCACGGCGAGGTCATCGACCGCGAGCGCCACATCCTCGACCACGAGGTCAAGGCCGTCACGCGGCATGCGCTCGTGCTGGAGCGCGAGGGGGAGGGGTGGCTGGCGGAGATGATCCTCGATATCTGAATCAGTGGGCCGCGTACGCCCCCGCGGCGCGGCGGCCGCGGACGCTGTCGGGGAAGAGCGACTCCTGCTCGAGCGTGCCGTCGGTCGAGAACGGGACGGGCAGATAGTCGGTCTCGCGGGTCAGGTGCGGGTGGGCGGCGACCTCGGCCTCCAGGGGCTGCGAGACGTACATCGTGTTGAGCTCGAGCGTGTTGGGGATCACGACCATCCGCGCCTCGGACGGGTCGATCCGCCAGCAGGTGGCGAGGGCCGCCTGGAAAACATCGAGGTCGCTCGCCAGGGTGATCGGGATCCGGGCCCGCTCGAGGCAGCACGAGGTCAACACGTTGATGCGGAAGGCTTCGGGGTCGACGCTGGCGGCGAGCCGTTCGGTCGTCAGGTCGGCGAAGCCGACGCCGACGATGTTGCCGTGCGTCTCCTCGGACGCGTCGAGGACGACCAGGCGCGTCACTACCGGCCCGGCGAAGTCGGGCATCGTCTCGACCATCAGGCGGCCGATGACGTTCGGGTCCATCCCCGCACCCGAGTAGTTCTTCCCCAGCTCGCCGACGACGAGGATGTCCATCTGATCAAATGGGAGCCTTCCCATGAGACCGCGGGCCCGTTCGAGGAGCTTCGGCTCCTCGTCGAGGATCGCCTCGGGCTCGAGCGCGACGATTTCGGCGGGCATGTCCTCGGCGTTCTCGAGGATCGCCAGGCCGAGGGAGAACTTGGTGTTCTTCACCAGGAACCTGCCGACGGCCGGCAGGACCTCCCTCAGGCCTCGGAGTCCGAGTTTATGAACTTGCGTCGCCCCGTCACGCTTGCCCAGTCCGATGACCAGCATCTTCACGACGCCCGACTCGTAGGTGCCCGTGAAGTCGGTGTGCGGCTTGACGCGGTTGAGCAGGAGGATACCGTCGGCTTCGTGAGCATTCCTATCAAAGTAAATGGGCAAGCCGACCGGGTTCGTGCCGAGGACGACGGTGTCCATGTCGGACCGGACCTCGACGCCCATCGTCTCGGGCGTGATCTCGTAGCCGGCCAGAAGTTCGCGCTGGCCCTGGGCCGTGGCGCCGCCGTGGCTGCCCATGGCGGCGACGATGAAGGGCCTGTAGCCCATCGCCTTGAGGGTGTCGACCGCCGCGCGGGCGACCGTGGGGATGCAGGTGATCCCCCGACTCCCCACGCCGACCGCGATCGTGCCGCCGGCCGGAACCCGTTCGCGGAGCCGGCTCTCGAGGATCAGCCGCCGGACCGTGCCGGCGATGTCGGCGACGCCCGGCTGGGGGATCGACTGGCGGACGCGGGCGAGCGGCGGGACGGACATGAGACGAGGTCCCCAGGATGGTGCGGCCGGCGCGCACGACGAGCCGGTGGCCCCAATCTAGGGCGGGTCGGACGCCCCGTCAACGTCGCCGGCTCTCACCAGCCATACAGCGCCGGCGGCACGCCCGGCCCGAAGCCCGGGGCATAGACGCCGATCGGCGGGAGCGCCACGTTGGCCGGCGCGGCGGGGATGCCGAAGGTCCCGTAGTACGGGCTCCGCCAGACGAACCGGTTCGGCTGGCCGGGGTTCCAGAGCGACGTCCCCCACGGACCGGGCAGATACGTCGCCGGCGCGTAGCCATAAGCGTAGCCCGGGCCGAAGCTTGAGCTGAACGTGGTGTACGTCTGGCGAAGGCCGTAGCTGGCCACGCCGTAACTCGTGCCGTAGTAGCCCGGCGCAGAGTAGTACGCCTGGATCCGGTACGGCAGGACCGGGCCGCCGGCGACCTGGCCGCGGGCGGTGCCGTCGGCCGATCCGAGCAGCAAGGCGGTCCCGATCACGAAGGCCCCGGCGATCCGACGCATAGTGAACCTCCCCCGCTCGACGTGCCGCCGCCCGGGATGGCCGGGCTATCCCTTGACTCTACCACGATTTTAGGGGCGCGACCCGCGGAAAGGAAATCGGCCAGCGGCGATTCCTCGATCGCCGCGGGCCGAATGTTATCGGGGAGGACGGCCGAGTCCTTCAGTTGAGCACGACCGGCTCGTCGATCAGGAGGCCGTACTTCTTCATCTTCTTGTAGAGGGTCGTCCGGTTGATGTCGAGGACCCGGGCGGTCTCCTGGCGGTTCCAGTTTAGGGCCTGGAGCGTGTGGATGATGATCTGCTTCTCAGGCTCCTCCAGGGCCTCCTTCAGGGGCCGGAGGCCGGCGGGCACGTGCGTCCGCGCAGTCGGGCCCTGCGGCCGCGACGGCCGTGGCGGGCCGAAGCCGAGCGAGAGGTTCGCGGAGTTGACCCTCCCCCCTGGCAGAGCGCGACCCCGCGCTGGATGACGCTCTCGAGCTCGCGGACGTTGCCCGGCCAGTCGTGCCGGCAGAGCAGGTCGAGCGGCGTCCGGGGTGAAACCCGTGACCGGCTTGGCGAACTCGGCGGCGAATTGGGCCCGGAAGTGCTCGGAGAGCGCCTCGACGTCGTGACCGCGGTCGCGGAGCGGCGGCAGGCGGAGGCAGACGACGCCGACTCGGTCGTAGACCTCGCGGCGGAGCCGGCCCTGCTCCACCAGGGTGGACAGGTTCTCGGTCGAGGCCAGGACGATCCGCACGTCCGCACGCTCGGGTTCGGTCGAGCCGATCGGGTCGAACTCGCCGTCCTGCAGCAGCCGCAGGAGCTGGCGCTGGAGCGGGACCGTCAGCGCGGAGACCTCGTCGAGGAACAGCGTCCCGCCGTGCGCCGGGCGACCTTGCCGGGCCGGTCGAGCATGCCGTTGACGCCGCCAGATCGGCCGAACGTCTGGCCGAACAGCTCACGCTCGAGCTGGGCCTCGTCCAGCCCGCTGCAGACGACCTCGACGAAGGGCCGATCGGCGCGGGGGCTCGCGGCGTGGATCGCGCGGGCCACGGTCGACTTCCCGGTCCCCTGCTCGCCGACGATCACGACGGGCGTCCGCGTCGCCGCGGCCGTCAGCGCCGTCTCGACGGCCTGCTTGAGCCCGGGCGCCTCGCCGACGATCGGCGGCAGCACAGGCCGGCTCATCGGCGCCGGCCGCGGGCAGATCCCGTCGACGAAGCCCGGAGACGCCCCATTGCCATTGCGGTGCCCGTGTCCGTTCGTCGTGTGGGCCTGGGCCTGGGCATGAGCCCGGGCCTCGGACTCGGGGCGCGAGTCGCTCGCCGAGGATTGCGGCACGGTCTGCGGGGCCGGAGCGGGAGCCGCAGGCATCGCGTCCCGCCAGACCTGCAGCGCCTGCGTCACCGAGGCTCGCAGCTCCATCGCCGGGGCCGGATAGCGGAGCACCGTTGCCCCGAGCCGGATCGCCTCCCGGGCTCGATCGCAAGCCGGATTGGCGAAAAGCAGGAGAATGGGGACTCTGGAGTGTTTGCGTCGAAGAAACGAGGTGAGCTCGAGTGCTTCGGGGTCGGCCGGGTCGACGGCGGAGATCACGAGGCCCACGTTGCCCCGCTCGACCCGACGGAGTGCGGCCCGGTCGTTGGCGGCCTCCTCGATCCCGTGTCCCAGCGACTGCAGCATCGACGCGAGCAGGGACTGGGTCGAGGACTCGGGGTGGACGATGAGGATCTGCGATTGGCTCATGGGGTCAGACTCTCAGGTAGGCAACCCGCGTGGCACGGACCTGCATCGGATCGTCGTCCCTGAGCGGATGCGGTCGGACGAGTCCCGGTTCCGGACGGGTGTCGTCGGGGGGGAATTTGGCCTGCAGTTCCGCCCGGCGCGTCACCGCCGCACGTCGCGGCGACATGGCCGGAGCTTCCCGGATTCCGCGGCCCCGTTGAGGGGGATATACATCGCGTTCGCAGAGTCGTCAAAACCTCGACGAAACGACCAAACCGTTGACAATTCGCGATTTATGACCTCCTGTGTCTCGGTCAGGCGCGGGGGTGGGCGTTCTGGTAAGCGTCATGCAATCGCTCTCCCGTCACGTGGGTGTAGATCTGAGTCGTCGTGAGGCTGCGGTGCCCGAGGAGCTCCTGGACGCTGCGGAGGTCGGCGCCGCGGTCCAATAGGTGGGTAGCGAAGCTGTGCCGGAGCGTATGAGGGCTGGCGGAAGGGTCAAGGCCGAGGCCGACGAGATACCTTTCGAGCAGGCGTCCAACGCTGCGTGTAGAAAGTCGCGTGCCGCGGCTGTTGACAAAGACGGCCGACTCCGCCGCCCGCGCCGGCCGTCGCACGGCCAGCCAGCGCGTGATCCACTCCGACGCCACCGGCCCGATCGGCGCGAGCCGCTCCCGCCGCCCCTTGCCCCGGACCAGCACGAGGCCCTGCCCAAGATCCAGGCCCGCCAGGTCGAGCCCAACCAGCTCAGACACGCGGAGGCCGCCCCCGTAAAGCGTCTCGAACATCGCCCGATCGCGCACGCCCAGGGGCGTCGCGGTCGGGATCGAGTCGAGGAGGCGGGTCAGATCCTCGACGCCGAGCGGCTTGGGCAAACGCTTGGGCTGTTTCGGGTTCCGCAGGCCACCCGCGGGATCGCCCCCGATCGCCCCTTGCCGCCGCTGATACCGGAAAAAGGACCGGAGACTCGCCAGCCGCCGCGCCACCGTCGACGCCGCATAGCCCCGCGTGCCGAGCCACGCAGCATAGGAGCGCAAACGCCGGGCGTCCACCGCCGCGGGATCGACGTCGTTGCCCATCGTTTCGCTGACGTAGCCCGCGAACTGGTTCAAGTCGGCCTCGTAACACCGGATCGTGTGTGGCGACGCCCGCCGTTCGGTCGCCAGATGTCTCATGAATGCGTGAATGGTAGCATGCATTGATTGCCAGCCTCATCCGTTACGTCCGCCGGCGACAAGGTGTGACACGCATTCGGCACCGGGCATTGAGCGTCGCATCGCGGTCCGGTCTCCGACGTGCGGTGCACTCCCTTCAGCGGATCGGCATTCTGCCGGTGCACGGGCAAACTTAACGGAGACGACGGGTAGGAGCGTCGTCGATCTTTCGCTGCGGCGAGTGGGACGCCGTCGGGGCGGCGGTGCTCCGGCCGGCGCGGTGTCGGGGGTGGCGTCGTTTCTTCGGATCATCCCGTGGGGGTCGAGGCTCCCGATGGTCCCGGAGGCATCGGAGGACGGGAGGACGCTTCGAGCGGACTCTGGGGGCTCGTCACCCCGTCCACACCGAGGTCTATTCAGCCCGATTCGCACATCTCTGCGTGCTACGAACCTACGCGGGCGGACTCCTGTTGGGACACATGCGACCCGAACTTGTCGGACCCGCACGAGCCAGATCATACAACCCCGCGGGCGTCCCGCGGTAGCGGGAAGCGGGGACAAGTAAGTTCAACAGTCTACGCGAAGCCGCGGAGGACATATGAAGGCAAGGGGAATGATTCGAGGTTTTTTCCCCGACCATCCCCGCGGTCGGCGGCGAGGGCGGCCGGCGAATCGCACGATTTGATCGCGGCGCGGGGCGTGATAGGCTTCCCCGACCGAGCCACGTCCCGACGCCGAGCGACCCACGATGCCCGAACCGCCCGATGACGAGACGCTGACGCATCGCCTGATCCTCCCGCGGGATGCAAACCATTACGGCACGCTCTTCGCCGGCGGCCTGCTCTCGCTGGCGCTCGAGGCCGCCTACGCGACGGCCTACCGCACGATCGGCGCCAGCGCCAACCTCGTCCTGAAGCGGGTGCTCGACGTCCGTTGCTTCGAGCCGGTCAAGGTCGGCCGCGTCATCGAGATCCGCGGTCGTGAGGTCCATCGGGCGCGGGCCATGGTCGTCATCGGCCTGCACGGCACCCCCCTGCCCGGCCGGTCGAAGACGTGGATCGACGGGCTGATGCAGTTCGTCCAGGTCGACCCGTCGGGCCGCCCGGTCCCGATCGAGGGCGACGTCCCGGACTCGCCGCCGAACCTTCCCGCGCCGTGGGGCCCGCTCCGCGACCGAGCGCTCCGCCTGCTGGCCGTCCGCGGAAGCCGGGCGTAGCGGGGTTTCTCGAGAATCTTGTAACGATCGCCGGCCCGGCTTGTAGTAATGGGGTAGACGCACCTCACGCCGGGGGCCCCGCGCCATGGCCAGCGGTCAATTCGCGGTCGCGTGTCATCAGATCGGGCGGCTCTTCGGGGCCGGGACGACCGCCGGCCTCAGCGAGGGCCAGCTCCTCGACCGCTTCGTCGCCCACCGCGACGGCGCGTCGTTCGAGGCGATCGTCGCGCGGCACGGCCCGATGGTCCTGGCCGTCTGCCGCTCGCTGCTCCGCGACCCCAACGACGTCGACGACGCCTTCCAGGCCACGTTCCTCGTGCTCGTCCGCAAGGCCGAGACGCTCCGCCGCCGCGACCTGCTCGGCGGCTGGCTCCACGCCGTGGCCGGCCGCGTGGCCAGGCGGGCGCGATACGACGCCTCGCGGCGGCGGGATCGGGAATCGAAGCATCCGGCCGCAGGTTGGACCGAGCCCGAGGGCGAACGCCGCGACCTCCGCGCCGCCGTCCATGCCGAGCTCGATCGGCTGCCCGAGTCGTATCGCCTGGCCGTTCTGCTCTGCGACCTCCAGGGGCGGACTCAGGACGAGGCGGCGCGGGAGCTGGGATGGCCGGTCGGCACGGTCAAGGGCCGGCTCTCCCGCGCCCGGGCGCTGCTCCGCGACCGGCTGTCCCGCCGCGGCCTCGCGCCGGCCGCGGGGGCCGTGGCCTTGCTCCTCACCGAAGAGGGCCGTGCGGCGGTGCCGCCCGCATTGCTGGATTCGACGGCCTCGGCTGCCTCGGCGGTCGCGGCCGGCCCGCTCGCGATCGCCGGCGCCGCTTCGGCGCGGGTGCTCGAACTCACCCAGGGAGCCCTGACGACCATGCCCACGACAAAGATGAAGCTCGCCGCGACGGCTCTTGTCGTCGCCGCCCTCGCCGGCCCGGGGGCCTCGGCCTACCAGGTCGGCGGACGGGGCGGAGCCGTCCAGAACGGCCCCGCCGCGGGGTCGCAGAACCAGCCGGCCGCGCTCGTCGGCCGAGGCGCGGATCAAGCTGGCCGAGAAGGCGATCGCGAGGATCCAGCAGCTTCAGAAGAACGGCGCGGTCCCCGAGAGCTACGAGAAGCTCTTCCTCTGGCAGCAGCGGCTGGCCGAGGCCCGGATCGAGTCGGGCATGTCGGCCGCGGAGGCGACGAAGCCCTATCTCGACGCCCTCAAGGCCGCCGAGGCCAGCCTGAAGCAGAGAGCGGCCATCGGCGCCGCCACTCAGTCCGAGGTCGACGAGGCCGAGTACCGCCGGCTCAGGGCGGAGGCGATCGTCAACGGGCAAAATCCGGGCATGGGCATGCAGGGCATGATGGGGATGGGCAAGCGCGCATGGGCGGCATGTGGGCATGGGCGCGGCATGGGCGGCATGGCAGGCGGCATGGGCGGCATGGGCGGCGGATGGGCGGCATGGGCGGCGGCATGGCCGCGGGGCGGCTCGCCAGGGCGGCGGGCTCGGGGGCGACTTCGGGGGCGATCCCGCCGAGGATCGACCCCGCAAGCCCAGGAAGGAACACCCTGCCGACGTCGAGCGCAACAAGCTCATCGAGGAGCGCCTCGAGAAGGCCGTCTCGATGAACTTCCCCAACGAGACGCCGCTCGAGGAGGTCCTCAAGTACGTCAAGGAGTCGACGAAGGACGCCAAGGGGAAGGCCATCCCGATCTACGTCGACCCGATCGGCCTCCAGGAGGCCGAGAAGACGCCGCAATCCACGATCACGCTCGACATCGAGGACGTCCCGCTCCGCACCACGCTCCGGCTCGCGCTCATCCAGCTCGGGCTCGACTATCGCGTCCGCGACGGCATGCTCTACATCGGCGCGACGAGTACGCTCGAGGAGGAAGACGCCGCGGCCGAGGCGGAACAAAGGATGGAGGAGGTCCGCCAGAGGCGGCTCCAGTCGCCGGGTCGGGGCGGCTTGCAGTGACGGCCCGAGAAGACGCGGGAGAAACCTGTATTGCGCGGGCCCCGGTCGTGCAGTAATAGGAGGATGCACGTCCGACACCGGGGCCTCTCTCCATGTCCAGCACCCAGCTCGCCTCGGCCTGCCGCCAGATCGGCCGCCTGTTCGGGGCCGGCACGCTCGCCGGGCTCGGCGAGGGCCAGCTCCTCGACCGCTTCGTCGCCCGCCGCGACGACGACGCCTTCGAGGCCATCGTCGCGCGGCACGGCCCGATGGTCCTGGCCGTCTGCCGCTCGCTGCTCCGCGACCCCAACGACGTCGACGACGCCTTCCAGGCCACGTTCCTCGTCCTGGTGAAGCGGGCGGATTCGGTCCGCCATCGCGACCTGCTCGGGCCGTGGCTCCACGGGGTCGCCCGGCGGGTCGCGATCCGGGCGCGGAGCGACGCGGCCCGCTGCGGAAACGGTGTCAGGAACCGTTTCGCGGCGAATCGGTTCCTGACACCGTTTCCGATGACGAGGTCGAGAGCCTCGACGAACGCGGCTCGATCCACGCCGAGGTCGACCGCCTGCCGGCGTCGTATCGGGCGGCGGTCGTGCTCTGCTACTTCGAGGGCCGGACCCACGAGGAGGCGGTGCGCGAGCTGGGGTGGCCGGTGGGGACGGTGCGCGGCCGGCTCGCCCGGGCCCGCGACCTGCTTCGCGGACGCCTGGCGAGGCGGGGCGTCGGGCTGACCTCGGGGGCCCTGCTGGCGACGCTGGCGAGGGAGTCGGAGGCCGCGGTGCCGGGCGTGCTCCTGGAGTCGACCACGCAAGGCCGCGGCGCTCGCCGCGGCCGGCCCGCTCGCGCCCTGGCTCGCCTCGTCGGCGATCGTCTCGGCCCGCGCGCTGGCCCTGGCCCAGGGAGTCCTGCCCGTGATGACCGCCTCGAAGATCAAGCTCGCCGCGACGCTCGTCGCCGCCGGCCTGGTCGTCGGCCCGGGGGCCGCGGCCCAGCAGCGGGCCGACGACATTCGGCCGACGGCAAAGTCCGCGGGCACCGCCCGCGAGAAGGCTGACGTCGCCAAGGCCGCCTCGACCAGGGTCGATCCCGCGGCGGGGCCGGCTGAGATCACCGTCGAAGAGCGCCTCCGGCTCGCGGAAAAGGTCCTGTCGGACCAACTCACTCTGTTCCGGGCGGGAGAACTCAGCCTCGCCGACGCCGAGATCCCCCTCTGGAACAGCCGCGTCCTCGGCGAGCACATCGCGGCGGGGCACGACCAGGCCGAGGCCTTCCGCTCCTTCATCGAGACGACCCGGGAGGTCGAGTCCATCGTCGGCGACCGCTTCAAGAGGGGAGAGGCCGCCAAGACCGACGTCACCCGGGCCCAGTTCAACCGGATCGAGGCCGAGGACCACACGCGGCAGGTCTGGCACCTCCCGCCCGGCCCAATCCGCTTCCCGCTGAAGACCGGCGGCGCACCGGAGCGCGAGTCGATCGCGCGGGCCGAGCCCGCCGTCAAGACCGCCGACGCCTCGACCAGGCCAGCGCCGCCCCCGGCGGCCGACCCACCCGCCGCGGATCGGGTCAAGCTCTCCGAGCGGGTCCTGGCCGAACAGCTCGCGCTCCTCCAGGCCGGCGACGCCAGGGTCGGCGACATGGACCGCTGGAATCGCCGCCTCCTGACCGCCCGCATCGACGCGGGGCAGGACAAGGCCGAGGCGCTCCGCTCGTTCCTCGAGACGAGCCGCAAGGTCGAGTCGATCGCCCGCGCTCAATTCAAGCAGGGCGCGATCCCCATCGCCGAGATGAACAAGGCCGCGACCGATCGGAGCGAGGCCGCGGCGTTCGCCCTTCGCAGCGTGGACCGGCCGGACCAGCTCGCGGCGGCCAGGCCGGCCGCCGCCCCGGTCAAGCCCGCCGACACCGCAGCCAACCCCGAGAAGCCCGCCCCGGCCGCGACGACGCCCTCGGGCGGCGCCGCCGAGCGGCTCCGGATCGCCGAGGACGCAATCGCCGCGATCAAGAAGCTCACCGACGCGCCGAACAACAGGATGGACCCGAGCTTCCTCGGCCAGTTGAACATGCAACTCCAGAACTGGCAGGTCGTGGCCGACGAGGCGCGGCACGACCTCGGGGGCCCCGACCCCGGCTACCTGGGCGCCGTCCGGGACCTCGACAAGGCCCGCGACGCCGAGGCAGAGGCCAAGAAGCGCTTCGAGGCCGGACAGTGCAGCAAGTTCGACTATCTCAATGCCCAGCTCGTCCGGGTCCAGGCTCAGCAGCAGGTCGATCGCTGGGCCCAGTCGGAGCAGCAGAGGGACAAGAAGCCCGCGGGCGCGACCGCCGATCCGACGGACCTGAAGGTCACGCCCGGCCCCAATCCCGGCCGGGGTGCGTCCGCGAAGAGTGAGATCCCCGAGGGCGGCGCCGGGGCCGACCCGTCCCAGGAGCCCGCCCCCCTGCGGCCCCGCAAGCTCCCCAAGACCGACACCGCCGACCTCGAGCGCGACACGCTCATCAAGGATGCCCTCGAGAAGACCACCTCGGTCAAGTTCCCCGAGGGGACGACGCTCGACGAGGTCCTCGCGACGATCCGCAAGGCGACCATCGACCCGGCCGCCGGCCTGAAGAAGGGAGTGCCGTTCTACGTCGACCCGCTCTCGCTCATCGAGGACCCGCCCGGAGAGCAGAAGCGCAGGAGGGTCTTCAAGACGATCGCGCCGATCGAGCTCGAGGACATCCCCCTCCGCGTCGCGCTGCGGCTGGCGCTCGACCAGTTCGGCCTGAGTTACCAGATCCGCGACCGGATGGTCTACATCATCGACGAGGAGCTGCTCGACTTCCGGACCGAGGGCGCCGCTGAGTTCCACAAGGCCACGGGCAGCCAGCCGGGCATGTTCATGGGCGGCATGGGCGGCGGCATGGGCGGCATGGGCAGCGGCATGGCCAGGCCGGGCGGACAGGCCAGGCCCGGCGGCATGATGTGATCACAGGCCCGGGCGAGTTCGCGGGCTCGGCTCGCCGCCCTAGCTCATCGTCTGAAACGCCTCCCCCTCGCGCCCCTCGGGACGCTTGAGGGGGAGCTCGATCGTGAACGTCGACCCCTCGCCCGGCCGCGACGTCACCGCGATCTTCCCGCCGTGCTCGCGGACGATCTTCTGCGAGACCGACAGGCCGAGGCCCGTCCCGCGCGAGCCCTTGGTCGAGGCGAACACGCGGAAGATCCCGTCGACCTCGCCCTCGGGGATGCCCACGCCGTTGTCGGCCACCGCGACCCGGGCGACGGCGAACTCGTCGTCCCACGACGTCGATACCTTGACGCGACCGCCCTCGGCCGGCTCAGCGGCGTCGATCGCGTTGGTGATGATATTTAGCACGGCGCGGTGGATGCCCTCGGCGTCCAGGAGCATCTCGGGCATTCCTTCGGCCGGGCGCCAGTCGAGCGCGACGTGAAGCTCGTCGGCCCGCGACCGCATCAGCTCGACGACGTCGGCGACCGTGGCGTTGAGGTCGGCGGGGTCGAGGGCCGGCTCGCGCTCCTTCGAGAACGAGAGCATGTCCATGACGAGGTTGTAGATCTTCGTCTGGTTCTTCTCGACGATCGCCCAGCCCTTGCGGATCGTCGGCTCGTCCTTGCCGTCGAGGCCCAGCTCGACGAGGTAGCCTCCGCCGCGGAGACCCTGGAGGATGTTCTTGATGTGGTGCGACAGCGTCGCGATCGTCTGGCCGACCGCCGCGAGCCGCTCGGCCTGGACCTTGGCCTGGTACAGCTCGGTGTTCTCGATGGCCAGTCCCGCCTGGTGTCCCAGCGCGACCATGAGCTTGAGATGGTCGTTGCTGAACCGGTGCCGCAGGCCGCCCGGGAGCGTGGCGTCGAGCGGGGCCAGCGCGTCGACGTAGAGGACGCCGAGCGTGGCATGGCGGCCCTGGATCGGCACGCACATGGCCTCGCGGATGCCGTACTCGACGATCGACTGCGCCGGGCCGAACCGGGAGTCGGCCGGGGCGTCCGAGGTGATGACGCCCTGGCCCTGGCCGAGGACGTGGTCGACGATCGTCCGCGAGATCTTGAGCCGCTCGTCGGGTTCGGCCGGCCCCCGCCAGCGGACGGCCTTGGGGGCGAGCTCGCCGGCCCCGTCGCGGAGCAGGATCGCGCCGCGGTCCGCGCCGATCGAGTCGAAGACGAGCTGCAACACCTGGGGCAGCAGGGCGTCGATCTCGACGACGCTGCTGATTGCCTGGGCCGCGCGGTACATGACGGCCAGGCTCGCGAGCCGATCCTTGAGCCACTCGCCTGCCGAGCCGGGCGCCTCGAGGACGCGCGAGCCCTCGTCGGCGGGGATGCTCCGGAGGATCGCCGACCGGTCGCCCGGGCTGGCCGCGCCGAGCAGGTCGACGCGGTCGGTCATCTCGCGCGCGACGCGGGAGTGGCGTCGAACAGCATGACGGTCTGGCCGAGCCGGACCTGGTCGCCGGCCTTGAGCGGCGCCTGGTCGATGGCCTGGCCGTTGAGGTAGGTGCCGTTCGCCGAGCCGACGTCGACGACTCGGTAGCCCTCGCCGTCGCGGCGGACCTCGGCGTGCCTGCGGGAGATCTCGTGGTCGTGGAGCCGGATGGAGTTCGAGGCGTCGCGCCCGAGCCCGGCCGCGCCGTCGGCCAGCTCGAACCGCTTGCCCTGGTCGGCGCCCTGGATGACGAACAACGAGGCCACGCGCGTCTCCCCTCGCCCTCGAGTCGCGGCCCAGGCTAAACCTCAACCCGGGCACAGGTCAACCGCCGCAGGCGGGGAGCACGGCCGGATCTCCCTCCCGATCATACGGGGGGAACACCCGGCGCGTGCGAACCCGGGATCCGACAATCCGGCCCGCGCACCGCGCCGACCGAACCCGGGCCAACCTGCGAAACGAACCCTCCCGGTGTGCGAGTTGTTATACGGTTCCCAGGAATCAACTTCCTGGGTCGAGGTACTCACATCGGCAGATGCTCTTGACCTTGTCCGGGTCCAGGCAGGCCGCACGCCACCCGGACATCGCCGCGTCCTCGACCGCGTCGACATCCTCGTAGACCCGGTTCGACCAGTGGTGCTGCCGCAGATACAGCCAGAGCCGCTCGACCGGGTTCAGCTCAGGCGAGTACGGCGGCAGGCCGACGACCGTCAGGTTCGCCGGCACCCGCAGCGCACCGGCTACGTGGTAGCCGGCCCCGTCCCAGACGAGGACCACGTGCGTCCCGGCGGGGATCGTCGCCGAGAGCCCGTCCAGGAACACCTGGACCACGGCGGCGTTGAGCCGCGGGGCGATCAGGCCCTCGGCCCGCCCGCTGGCCGGGCAGACGGCCGTCAGGACGTGCAGGTTGCCGTAGGCGGTCTGCTTCGGGGCCGTCGGCCGCGTGCCGCGCTCGGCCCAGATCGTCGTCAGCGTCCCCTTCTGGCCGAATCGGGCCTCGTCCTCGAACCAGACCTCGACGTGCTCGCCGGGCCGGGCCGCGGCGACCTCGGCGACCCGATCGGGGAGGCTTTTTTGAAATCGGCCTGCGCGGCCGGGTCAGCCCCGGGGTGGCGGGGCCGGGGCCGCAGCGGCTCGAACCCGAGGCGATGGAGCAGGTCGTAGGTCGCCTGGAGCGAGCGGACGACGCCGAACTCGTCGCGGAGGATGCGGCGGATGTCCTCGCCGCGGAGGGTGCAGACCCCATCGGCCTCGGTCGGGCCGGCGCGGAGCCGCTCCTTCAGCCGCTGTTGGTCGTCGGCCGAGAGCGGGCCCTTGCGGCCGCGGCCGGCGCGGTCGGCCAGGGCGTCGGCGCCACCGGCGTTGTAGCGGCCCACCCGGGTGCGGACCTGGCGCTGCGACAGGAGCACCTCGGCGGAGACCTGACCGGCGGTGCGGCCGAGCATCGCGAGCCGGACTGCCATCAGGCGTCGTGCGACCCGGGACCGGGGCTCGGCGCGGATGAGGTCGGCCAACCGATCGGGAGTGTCACGGCCTTCGACGTGCATGGCGGCCTCCTTGCGGCTGGCCGCCATCCTACTGACTCGACACCGTCAGCGGCAGTTGATTCCCGGGAAGCGTATTAGGCGACCAGCGGCTCGATCTGCAGCGGCGGGCGGCCGGCCAGGGCGCCGAGCCAGCCGGCGACCGTCAGCGCCAGGATCTTCCGGACCAGCCGGTGCTCCAGGTGCCACAGGTCCCGCACCTTGATCCGCCGGCAGTCGAACCACTCGATCAGGTGGCTGAAGACCGTCTCGATCCGCCGCCGCACCGCCAGCAGCGCCTCCGACCGCTCGGGCTCCGGGTCGTGCTCGCCCTGCTTGAACGGCGCCTCCAGGTCGCCCCCGGCGGCGCGGAACTCCTCGCGCACCGTCGGGCTCCGGTAGTTGCGGTCCCCCAGCGCCACCCCCGGCGGGGAGGGGGCCAGCTCGCGCGCCAGATCCAGCTCGTGGGCGTCGGCCGGCGCCAGCTGATAGCCCAGGACGACCCCGTCGGGGCTGGCCCGGAGGTGGAGGCGGAAGCCGTAGAAGGCCTTGCGCGCAGCGGGTCGAAGCCGTAGGCGGCCTGGCCGCGGAACCGGCGGCAGTAGCCGGCGCGGCCGAAGCGGCAGGCCGGCAGCGGGCAGCTGTCGACCAGCCAGTGCGCCCCGGGGCCGCCCAGGCGGGCGGCCAGCCGGCGCTGGATCGCCCGCTTGATCCAGCAGAGGTCGGCGGCGTGGCGGGCGAACCGGGTGCGGTCGACCGAGGCCAGGGCGGGGAACTCGGCCGTGTGGTAGGCGCGGAAGTGGCGGAGGATCGCCGCGTCGTCGGCGAGGCCCCAGAGCTCGCCGACCAGCTCGATGGTGATCACCTCGCTGTCGGCCAGGCGGGGCCTGGGCCCGGGCCGGCGCGGCGGGCCGCCGAGGGCTTTGATCTCGTCGTCGATCAGGCAGAATACGTGCAGCAGGAGCTCCTGCGGGGGCATGGCGGTCCCTCCTTGCGGCTCGGACGGGTGGTACCGCCGATCTCAGGAGGGCCGCCTGCCCTTTTCAAGACCCAAACAACTCGCACACCGGGTGAACCCAATTCCCGGCCCAGCAACTCGACGAAACGAACCCAATTCACGGGGAAGCTGGCGACACAAATTATTTTGCAACAATGCTTTGTGTCGTCTCGTCTTCGGCCTTGGGTTCGGTCGGCGCGGGGTTCTAGAACGGCGTGACCCCGCCGGTCGCCGGCTTGGTGGCCGCCGGGGCCGGGGCGGCCGGGCGGGTTGCGGGCCGGGCGGCGGTCCGGCCGGAGCCGATCGGGGCGATACCGGCGGGGGCGACTTCGGCCGCCTCTCCCACGTGCTCGGCCGGCGGGGGGACGCCCTCGACGCCCCGGGCAGGCGCGGCGTCGCTGAACCGGATGAACGTCCCCGCCCGGAGCGGGACCGACGTCGACTGGATCAGGACGTCGCTGGCCCGGAACGGCCCCGAGACCTGGAGCCGGTCGACTCCGAGGGCTCCGATGACCCGGATCGGCACGTCCGTGACCCGCTCGCCGCGGATGACCTGGACGGTCGGGTGGCCGGCGTCGTCCTTGAGGGTGGAGTAGGACGGAACGCCCGCGATCGGCGCGTTGGGCAGGTAGGGGCTGTGCGCCCGCTGGCCCGGCTCGTAGGCGCCCGAGGGGTTCGGGACCACGACCCAGGCCGCGGCCAGGGGCGAGGCGAGCTCCCGCAGCGTGGCGTCCCGCTCGGGCAGCGGCAGCAAAGCCTGGACTTTGCCGTTGACCCCGTTGCCCTCGATCGTGAAGTTCACCGTCCCATTCAGCGTCACGGCCGTGCGGTCGACCGGCAGGAGGACGCGGACGCTCGAGACGTCGGCTAGCTCGAGGATGGCCGTCCCCTTGGCGAGATACTGGCCGGGGCTGACGTGGACCGCCATGATCTTGCCCCCGAACGGGGAGCGGAGGGTGCAGGCGTCGACCTCCATCTGGGCCAGCTCGGCCCGGGCGCGGGCGGCCTCGAGGTGGGCCTCGGCGACGAGGTACGCACTGCTGTTCTTCTCCCTCACGTCCCCGAGGCCGGCCTCCATCTCCTTGACGTTGGCCATGGCGACCTTCAGGTGGGCCATCGCCGGCGCCGTCTCGAGCCGGCCGATCTCCTGCCCTTCCTTGACGGTCGCGCCGACGGGCACGGCCAGGCTCTTGAGCACCCCGTCGGCCGGGGCCATGACGACGACCTTGCGCAGGGGCTCGAGGAGGTTCGGCACCTGGTATCGGTCGGGGGGCGTGAGGTAGAGCGGGGCGCGCTCGACCTTGGCCGCCACCTGGTTCGGATTGGCCGTCGCCTGGGTCTGCGCCGCCGCGAGCGAGGGCAGCGCCAGGACCCACACGAACCCCCACGAAGTCATGCGCCGCGTCATGGCCCACCTCGCGTCTGGTGTCGTCGAATCGGCAGAAGCCCGCCGTCAAGCTAATCCGGTCGATCCGTGAGCGTCAATCGTAGGGGCGGGATTGTCCGGGACGGGCCGCGACGGCTGGACCCTCGATCGGCCCGCTCCCGATCAAGGGGGGTGGACCCATGTCGGTCCGCGCCCGGGTGGAACCCGAGGCTCTGACGCGCGGCCCGCGTGCGTCGCCCGCAGGAGTGGGTCATGGGAATTCCGGGCCGGACGATCCGGTGGCTCGCGCTGCTCGCCCTGGCTTCGTACCCCGGCCGGGCGACTGCCCAGGCGCCGACACTCGAGCCGGAGACGAGCGTCCAGCCCGGCTCTCAGAACTCGACGCTCGGGCGGCGGCCGGGCGGGGCGGGCGGCAATTACCTTCAGGCCCCCGGCGGCCAGGCGATCCTCGGCGGCCGGCCCGGCGCGGCGGTCCCGCGCGTACCGACGTCCATCACCACGCCCGGCGCCGGGGCCGATCAGATCACCGCGCCGATGGCCGTCGGCCTCCCCGCCCCGCTCCCACTGACCGAGGTCCCGATCTACGGGACACTCGAGCTGCCCACCGCGCCGGATGAGGGCCCGCAGGACGGCCTCACGTTCGACCAGGCGATCGAGACGGCCGTGCGGGCGAACCTGGAGCTGATGGCCCGCCGCTACGAGATCAACCTCGCCCAGGCCGACGTCCTCCAGGCGAGCCTCCGAGCCAATCCCCTCCTCTACGCCGACGGCCAGCTCGTCCCCTACGGCAACTACTCGGCCGAGAGGCCGGGCGGGCAGACTCAGTACGACCTCAACGTCTCGCACCCGCTCGACCTCTCGCACAAGCGCCAGGCGAGGACCGCCGCGGCGGTCCAGGCCCGGCGGGTCGTCGAGGCGCAGTTCCAGGACGCCGTCCGGCTGATGCTGGCCAACGTGGGCTACGCCTACGTGAACGCCCAGGCGGCCCGCGAGACCCTGCGCTACGCCGAGACGGGGCTGGCGGGGCTCGACCGCCTCGTGAAGTCGATGGAAGGGCTGGCCGTCCGCGGCGAGCGGACCCGGTCGGACATCAACCGGGTCCGCGCCCAGCGCGACGCCTCCGAGGTCGGCGTCATGGACGCCCGGGAGGCGCTGCTCAAGGCCCAGCGGACGCTCGGGGGCTTCCTGAACATGCCGCCCGACGCCGCCGAGGCGATCAAGCTCCGCGGCACGATCCGCGACACCGCCCCGCCGCCGCCGGGCATCGAGGAGCTGACGCAGATCGCGATGACGTCCCGGCCCGACCTCACCGCGTTCCGCCTCGGCGTCGGCTTCGCGCATGCGGACCTCAAGCTCCAGGAGGCCAACCGCTTCGCCGACGCCTACCTGCTCTACCAGCCCTACACGTTCCAGAGCAACGCCCCGATGCACCTCAAGAGCCCCACGTCCTGGGCCCTGGGCATCACGATGCCGGTGCCGCTCTACAACCGGAATCAGGGGTACATCCAGCGGGCCAAGCTGAACATCTCGCAGACCAACATCCAGCTGGCGGCGCTCGAGCGGCAGGTCTCGATCGAAGTCCGCCAGGCCCAGCGGGAGTACGAGATGACGAAGGCCTACCTCGACCGCTTCGAGCGCAGCGTCCTCGTCTCGGCGCACGCGGCGATGGAGGACACCCGCAAGCTCTTCGTCGCCGGCGAGTTGCCCGACGTCACCCGCTTCCTCGCCGTCCAGAAAGAGTACAACGACACGGTCCGCCAGTACCGCGACACGGCCATCCGCCACCGGCGGAGCATGATCGGCCTGAACACGGCGGTCGGATGTCGCGTCCTCCCCTGAGCCAACCCCTGGCGACCCGCCTGGGCCGTCGTTACCATCGGGGTCACTTCCCGTCCCGGCACGACACCACCGATTCACCGACGAGAGCACAGCCATGAGCACCGGACACGTCTCGCGCAGGGAGTTCGTCGGAGCCACCGCGGGCGCGGCCGCCGTGCTGGGCTCGGGGCGGTCGGTCCTGGGGGCCAATGACAAGGTCCGTCTCGCCCTCATCGGCGCGGGCAACCGCGGCAACGACGTGATGAAGGCCTTCCTCGCCAACAAGGAGGTCGAGTTCGTCGCCGCGGCCGACGTCGATGAGCGGCACGCCACCGAGACGGCCGCGAAGATGAAGGAAGCCCGCGGGGTCGACGCCAAGGCCGTGAAGGACTATCGCGAGCTGCTCGACCGCAAGGACGTCGACGCCGTCGTCATCGCCACGCCCGACCACTGGCACGCCCTGCCGGCGATCCACGCCGTGATGGCCGGCAAGGACGTCTACTGCGAGAAGCCCGTCGGCCACAACGTGGCCGAGGGCAAGGCGATGATCGCCGCGGCCCGGAAGTACGACAAGATCATGGCGATCGGCACCCAGCAGCGCTCGTCCGAGAACTTCCAGAAGGCGGTCGAGACGGTGAAGTCGGGGAAGATCGGCAAGGTGTTCTGGATCCAGACCTGGAACTTCGAGAACATCAGCCCGACCGGCATGGGCCGGCCCGCCGACACCGACCCGCCGCCCTACCTCGACTACGACCGCTGGCTCGGCCCGGCGCCGAAGTCGGCGTACAACATCAACCGCTGCCACCTGCTCTTCCGCTGGTTCTTCGACTACGCCGGCGGCATGATGAGCGACTGGGGCGTGCACCTCAACGACATCGCCCTCTGGGCCCTCGACGCCAAGGGCCCGCAGGCCGTCACCTCGACCGGCGGCATCCTGACGACCGACGACAACCGCGACACGCCCGACACCCTGCAGGTCGTCTACGACTTCCCCGGCTGCACCCTGACCTACTCGATGCGCAAGGGCAACGGCCTCGAGTTCAACGGCCACGGCTACGGCATCCTCTTCTGCGGGACCGACGGCAGCCTGATGCTCGACCGCTCAGGGCCACGAGATCATCCCCGACAAGGTGATCCTGCCCTACGGCATCAAGCTCGTGCAGGGCGACCGCCCGATCCGCAAGATCAACCTCAACGGCTCGAAGTTCAAGGCCAAGGACGACGGCATGCCGGCCCACGTCGTCAACTTCCTCGAGTGCCTCAAGTCGCGGCAACGGCCGGTCGCCGACATCGAGATCGCCCACCGCTCGACCAACACTTGCCACCTCGGCAACATCGCCTACAAGGTCGGCCGGAAGCTGTTCTGGGACACCGAGACCGAGACGTTCAAGAACGACGCCGAGGCCAACGCCCTGCTGGCGCGCGAGGCGCGGCCGGGGTATGAGCTGCCGAAGATCTGAGCGGCTGGGCGAGGTTTGTTGCGAAGTCCCGACAGGAGACCGACGATGCTTTCTCGGCGCGAGGCCCTCGCCCTCGCGATGGCAGTCGCGATGGCTGGGGCCGATGTCCTCGCGCAGGAGCCCTCGAAGGAAAAGCCTGCCGGGCCGGCGTTCGTGCGCGGGGAGCATCACCTCGTCTTCCGAGTCGAGACCGAGCTGCAACGCCTCCTGATCCGGCCCCTCGACGCCAAGATCGTCGTCGTGATCGACGGCGAGGGGATCCGCAAGCCGGACGACGTCGACGAGCCCCTCGTCGAGACGATCCGCCGGGACCTCGCAAGCTTCGCCAAGAGGGGCGAGGCGGTCCACTTCATCCTCTTCTTCGGGAATGGTTTGCCGCCCATCGACCCGCGAGGCATGAAGACCGCCCTGGCTCACACCGCCGATGCGCTCAATCTGGCCTATTATCCGAGTCGAATCTCATCCGCTTTCGCTCAGAACACCTGGCGTGAGCATGTCGCACCGGTGGGCGACCGCCCCGTGACGCCCGATCGCGACGAACCCGGCGTTGGCGGGGGGACCTACAGGGTGTACCCGGTCCGGACGCCTTTGGGCCGCTATCTGGCCGGTGGGAATGATTGCGTCCTCGACCTCCCTTCAGGCGTCGCGGAGGAGAATCAGGCCGCCACCCTCGACGCCATCCGTGCGGACCTGGCCAAGCTCGGGCTCGTCAAGAAACGGGGATTGCTCGTCCGCTTTTACAACCCACCGCCTAAAGACCCGGCAAACGTTTCCGACCGGCTGGCGAAGGGGCTCGGTTTCGAGGATTTCTCCTCCTTCTGCTGCGCGGATTGACCGGCGAAGGCTCGAGAGGCCAGTCGACCGAGAACCGAACGACGCCCCCGTGATACGCCTATGGGACTCGGCACGATCCTCCGGCTCGTCGGCTATCTGATCGAGGCCCCCTGCCTGCTTGGCCTGGTCCAGGTCCGGATGCGCGCCGAGAACGCGCCGGGGCCGGTCATCGAATCGCTTCTGTACGTAGGGATCGTGGCCGGCGTCGGCCTCATCATCGCGGGCAACGTCGTCAACGCCCGGGCCCGGCGACCTCGGGACAAGTGGGACCTCCCGCGCGACTCGACTTGAGGATTCGGGGCCGGGCGGGGACAATGCGCCCTCCTCTCTCGACCGGCGCCTGGCCTCGCGGGCCGGCGTCCTCCCCGTCCCTGCGCGACGTCGCCGTGATGACCATCGCCACCGAGCCCGCCCCGCCGCGAACCACGCCGAAGCGCGCGTACAGGTACTACGACCTGATCATGGCGGCCTTCGTCACGGTGCTGCTTTGCACGAACCTGGTCTCCGCGTCGAAGCAGGTGAGCCTCGGCGGCTTCATGTTCGGCGCGGGGGTGCTGTTCTTCCCGATCAGCTACTTCTTCGGCGACATCCTCACCGAGGTCTACGGCTACGCCCGATCGCGCAAGGTCGTCTGGGCGGGGTTCGCGGCCCTGGCGTTCACGGCGGTCGTCACGCAGGTCGTGCTCTGGCTCCCGCCCGCCCCCGGATGGCCCAAGCAGGAGGCCTACGAGACGGTCTTCGGCGGCTTCGGAAGGGTCGCCGTCGCCTCGTTCCTCGGGTTCCTCTGCGGCGAGTTCGCCAATTCGTTCACCCTCGCCAAGATGAAGATCCTGACCTCGGGCCGGTGGCTCTGGACCCGGACGATCGGCTCGACCGTCGTCGGCGAGCTCGTCGACTCGCTGGTCTTCTATCCCCTCGCGTTTCTAGGCTCCCCCGGGTGGACCCTGGAGCGGGTCCTCCGCATCCTGTTCACGAACTATGCCTTGAAGGTCCTCTGGGAGGTCGTCGCGACGCCGCTGACGTACCGCGTCGTGGGCTTCCTCAAGCGGGCCGAGCACGAGGATTACTTCGACTACGACACGGACTTCACCCCGTTCTCATTGGAAACGTAGGGTCCGCTATTGCGGACCGTCTTTGAACGAGAGCCTCGCAGAGGGACGGTCCGCAATAGCGGACCCTACAGGAGGACCGCGGATGTGCGGCATCGTGGGATACACCGGCGGCCATGAGGCGAGCCCGATCCTGCTCGCGGGGCTCCGCCGGCTCGAGTATCGCGGATACGACAGCGCGGGCCTCGCCACGATCGACGGCGCGAAGATCGCCCTCCGCAAGCGCGCCGGGCGGGTCGCCGCGCTCGAGGAGGCGCTGGGTTCCGACCCGCGCGCGGGACGTGCGGGATCAGCCACACCCGCTGGGCGACGCATGGTCCCGCCACGGACTCGAACGCCCATCCCCACGTCGGCGGCGAGGGGGCGTCGGCCGTCGCCGTGGTGCACAACGGCGTCATCGAGAACCACGCCGGGCTCCGGCGCTCGCTCGAGGCCGATGGCGTCGCGTTCCGGAGCCAGACCGACACGGAGGTCGTGGCGCATCTGATCGCCCGCGAACTGGCCGGCGCGGGCGATCTCTTCGCCGCCGTCCAGCGCACGCTGCCGATGCTCGAAGGGACCTACGGGCTCGCCGTCGTGAGCCCGAGCCGGCCGAATGAGGTCGTCGGCGCGCGGCTCGGCAGCCCGCTCGTGGTCGGATTGGGCGACGGGGAGCACCTGCTCGCGAGCGACCCGTCGGCCATCGCGCCGCACACGGCGCGCGTCGCCTTCTTGCAGGACGGCGAGGTCGTCCGGCTCACGCCGGATGACTTCGAGATCGTCCACCGCGAGCGCGGGTCGATCACGCCGAGGATCGACCGGATCGACTGGCGGCCCGACCGCGACGAGCTGGGCGAGCATGCCCATTACATGCTCAAGGAGATCCGCGAGCAGCCGAACACCGTCCGCGACGCTTGCCGCGGCCGGCTCCGCCGCAACGAGGGGACGGCGCAGTTCGGCGGCCTGAACATGTCAGCCCGGGCACTCCGCCGCGTGCGCCGCGTCGTGCTGGCCGCCTGCGGCACGAGCTGGCATGCGGCGCTGGTCGGCGAGTACCTGATCGAGCGGCTGGCGAACCTGCCGGTCGAGGTCGAATACGCGGGGGAATTCCGCTACCGGAACGCGCCGCTCGACGATCGGACGCTCGTCTTCGTCCTGAGCCAGTCGGGCGAGACGGCCGACACGCTCGGGGCCCTCCGCGAAGTCGAAGCGGCGGGGTCACCCGACGCTGGCCATCTGCAACGTCGTCGGCTCGACGATCGCCCGCGAGGCCGACGGCGGCATCTACCTCCACGCCGGGCCCGAGATCGGCGTCGCCAGCACCAAGGCCTTCTCGGCGCAGGTCGCCGTGCTGACGATGCTCGCCCTCCAGCTCGGCCGGCTGCGATTCCTCTCCTTCTCCGATGGACTGGCCGTCGTCGAGGCGATGGAGTCGGCCCCCGACGCGATCGGCCGCGTGCTCGAAACCGAGCCGCAGATCATCGCCGCGGCCGAGCGACTCGCCAAGGCGCGAAGCGTGATGTACCTCGGCCGCGACCTGCACTTCCCCGTCGCGCTCGAAGGGGCGCTGAAGCTCAAGGAGATCAGCTATATCCACGCCGAGGGCTATCCCACGGCCGAGATGAAGCACGGCCCGCTCGCCCTGGTCGACCCCGACACACCCAGCGTCTTCGTCGCCCCGAAGGGGTCGCTCCACGCCAAGACGCTCGGCAACATCGAGGAAGTCCGCGCACGGCGCGGACCGGTGATCGCCGTCGGCACCGAGGGGGACGACGAGCTTGCGCGGCTTGGCCGACGTGTTCCTGCCGATCCCCGACGTGCCCGAGGTCGTCCAGCCCCTCGTTGCGGTCGTGCCGCTCCAGCTCCTGTCGTATCACGTGGCGCGGCTGCTTGGGCGAGACATCGATAAGCCGAGGAACCTGGCGAAGAGTGTCACCGTGGAGTGACGGACGGCGTCACGGCGTTGTGTCGAAGACGACCTCGCCGGCGGCCGAGGTGAGGAACTTCTTCAACTGCTCGAATGACAGGTCGGCGACGTGCTTAAGGGTGATCGTCCCCCCCGCCTGGCCGACCAGCGCGATCAGGTCGTCGGGGGAGTAGCCGCGGGCGTCGAGGATCAGCCCGGCACCGTTGCTGGACAGCGTACGGAGTTCCTTGACAGAGAGCATGGGCGGCCTCCCGGTGAAGAAATGGACGTAGACGAAGACCTCCGGCGATCCGTCGGAGGTCGAAGGGCCCGGAATCCTCGCGGATTCATCGGTGCACCCGTCCAGTCTTCGGTGGTGCCCGTCAGATATTCGGCACTGAATCGAGATTCGGCACGCCACGCGCACGGCCAGCCCGCGCCGCAGCGGCAAAGGCGGCGACACGCTCCGGACACTTCCGCCCCGGCTCAGACTCGACCCCGCTGGCGACGTCGACCATCCACGCGCCGACCCGCTCGATCCGCTCCGCCACGTTCTCGGGTGTTAGTCCACCCGCCAGGACCAGCCGGGGATGTGCCGGGATCAGGCCGAGCAAATCCTCGGCGATCGCAACTCCCGTCCCGCCCCGGGTGCCCGGGACATGGGCGTCAACGAGGATCGCGTAAGGCGGATGGCCGAGAGCCTCGGCAGCGCCGAGATAGTCGCCGATCGCGTTGACGGATTCGGCATCTTTCAGTCGGAACGCCTTGACGACCCGCAGGCCCGCCATCGCCGCAAGATACTCCGGCGGCTCGTCTCCGTGTAACTGGACGAGATCAAGCCCCACGGCGCGCGCCGTGGTCACGACCTCCTCGGGCGGTCCGGTCGACGAAGAGGCCGACCGCCTCGGCCCGCCTGTCGAGCGCGCGACGAATCGCCACGGCCCGTTCCACGTCGACGAACCGCGCCGAGCCGGGATGGAAGTTGAGGCCGACCCAGTCGACCCCGGCCGCGACGCATGCGAGGGCGTCGGCCGGGGTCGTCAGCCCGCAGACCTTGATCTTCACGGGACCGGGCCTCGGGCACGGGGCGTGCTATGATCAGGCCACGCCCAGCTTGGCGAGGGCGGCCTTGAACTTGGCCTCGGTGTTCACGCCGACGAGCCGCTCGACTTCCTTGCCGCCCTGGAAGACCAGGACCGTCGGGATCGCCGAGATCCGCAGGCCGCCGGGGGTCTCCTGGTTCTCGTCGGTATTCATTTTGCCGACCTTCACCTTGCCATTGAGCTCGCCGGCAAGCTTCTCGATCGTCGGGGCCAGCATGCGGCACGGCCCGCACCAGGGGGCCCAGAAGTCGACCATGACGGGGACCTGGGAGCCCAGGACTTCCGAGCTCCAGTTCGCGTCGGTAAACTCCACCACGTTCCCGGCCATGAGAGGTGCCTCGCAGATCGGTCAGAAACCCGGGTCCGTCACGCCGTCACGCACGCGAGCCCCGGCAAGCCGGGGGGGCGTCGGCACCCACGGAGATATTATCTCTTGGCGCGAAACGGAGTCAACCGACCCCCCCGTGCGCTGATCGACCCGAGGGGCTGGGGCTGGGAGACCTGGTTCCTCGCCGCCGTCCCCGCCGCGATCGTCGCAGCCGGCCTCGACCTGGCCCCCGTCGTCTGCTTCCTCGCCGCGGCGGTCGCCATCGTCCCCCTGGCGGGACTGATGGGTCGGTCGACGGAATCGATCGCCCACCGCCTCGGCCCGGGAATTGGCGGCCTGCTCAACGCCACGTTCGGCAACGCCGCCGAGCTGATCCTCGCCCTGCTCGCGCTCCGTCAGGGGCTCGACGGCGTCGTCAAGGCCTCGCTGGTCGGCAGCATCGTCGGCAACCTCCTGCTGGTGCTCGGTGCAAGCATCCTCGCCGGGGGTATCAAGTATCCGGTCCAGAAGTTCAACCGGACGGTGGCGAGCAACGGGTCGACCCTGATGGTCCTGGCCGCAGTCGGCCTGCTCGTGCCGGCGCTCTTTCACGGCATGGTCGGGGCGGGCGAGGCAAGGCTCGAGCACAGGCTCAGTCTCGGCGTCTCCGTCCTCCTGATGTTTACGTACGGGTTGAGCCTGCTCTTCAGCCTCGTCACGCACAGGGACCTGTTCGGCCACAAGGGGACCCGGTCGCCCCTGGACGAGGAGCCGGGCCCGTGGGGCGTCCGGCGGTCGGCGATCATCCTCCTCACCGCGACGGCCTTCGTCGCCTGGATGAGCGAGATCCTCGTCGAGGCGGTCGTGCCCGCGGGCGAGGCCCTGGGCATGAACGAGGTCTTCATGGGCGTGATCGTCGTCGCCATCATCGGCAACGCGGCCGAGCACTCGACGGCGATCCTGGTCGCGATGAAGGACCAGATGGACCTGGCCGTCGGCATCGCGCTGGGCTCGGCGCTGCAGGTGGCGCTCTTCGTCGCGCCGGTGCTGGTCTTCGCGAGCTACCTGAGGCGCCGGCACGAGCCGATGGACCTGCTCTTCTCGACGTTCGAGGTCGTCGCGGTCATCCTCGCGGCGATCGTCGCGCGGATGGCGGCCGAGGACGGCGAGTCGAACTGGCTCGAGGGGGCGATGCTGCTGATGGTCTACGTGATCCTCGGCTTCGCCTTCTACCTGCTGCCGGCGGGCCGTCTCCCGTAGGGTCCGCGATGGCGGACTCTACGGGATCATCGCGACGTGCGCCGCGTGTTGGGCATGTCGGCCTCGGCCAGGTAGAGGATGCAGCCGCACGTCATGCAGAAGGTCATGCCGTTCTTGTTGATCAGCTCGTTCATGACCTGGGGCGTGACCTCGACGTAGCAGTGCGAGCACGCGCCCGACTCGATCTGGGCCAGGGCGTCGGCGCCCTTCTGCTTGACGGTCCGCTTGTAGCGCTCGCGGTCGTCCTCGGGGATGACCTCCTCGGCCTCGACGATCGCCGCCTCGAGCGCGGCGAGCTGCGACTTCTGCTCGCCGGCCTGGGACTCGATCTGCGCCTGGATCGAGGCGACCTCGGCCACGAAGGCCTTGGCCTCGGCCTCGAGCTTGGCGACGTCGGCCGCCTGGGTTTCGACCTGCCCCATGGAGTCGAGGATCTCGTCCTCGATCTTCGTGATCGCGGCCTTGTCGTGGGCGATCTGGTTCTGGAGCGCCTTGTACTCGTCGTTCTTCTTGACGGTGTTGAGCTTGACCTTGAGGTCGTCGATCTTGGTGTTGCAGCCCCTGGACCTGGACTTCGCGGTTCTTGATCTTGGCGCGGGCGTCCTGGAGGGCCTTCTTGGCGGCCTCGAGGGCGGTCTGCTTGGCGGCCAGGGCGGCCTGCCGCGCGGCGAGGGTCTTGGGGGCGGAGAGGAGGCGGTCGCGGAGGGCCTTGGCACGCTGATGAAGCTGGTGGAGTTCGTGCAGGGTCGAGGCGGTCGCGGCCATGGGCATTATCGCTCCCTCGGTGTTAGGTCCTACGCCAACAAAAAACCGCCGGTCGCCCCTCGGGGCGGCCGGCGGTGTGGGTCACCGGGTCAGCCGGTACTTTCGAGGAAGCCCTCGAGTTGCCGGCTGCGGACGGGATGCTGCAGCTTGCGGACGGCCTTGGCCTCGATCTGCCGGACGCGCTCGCGGGTCACCTTGAAGATGCGGCCCACCTCTTCGAGCGTGTAGGTGTAGCCGTCGCCCAGGCCGTAGCGGAGCTTGATGATCTCGCGCTCGCGGTAGGTCAGCGTCTTGAGGACGCTGTCGATCTTGTCCTTGAGCATCTCCTGCGTCGCGGCGTTGACCGGGCTCTCGGCGGCCTCGTCCTCGATGAAGTCGCCGAAGTAGCTGTCCTCGCTCTCGCCGACCGGGCGGTCGAGGCTGATCGGGTGCCGGCTGATCTTCAGCACCCGCCGCGTCTCCTCGACGGAGATGTTCGCCGCCTTGGCCGTCTCCTCGATGGTCGGCTCGCGGCCCATCTCCTGGAGCAGCTTCTTCGAGACGTTGCGCAGCTTGCGACATCGTCTCGATCATGTGGACCGGGATGCGGATCGTGCGGGCCTGGTCGGCGATGGCCCGGGTGATCGCCTGGCGAATCCACCAGGTCGCGTAGGTGCAGAACTTGTAGCCGCGGCGGTACTCGTACTTGTCGACCGCCCGCATCAGGCCGGTGTTGCCCTCCTGGATCAGGTCGAGGAAGCGACAGGCCGCGGTTGCGGTACTTCTTGGCGATCGAGACGACCAGCCGCAGGTTGCCGCCGGAGAGCTCGCGCTTGGCCTGCTCGTACTCGTCGAACCGCGAGTTCATGGCCTCGACGCGCTTGCCGGAGCTGACTCGGGGTCTCGAGCGTCATGAGCATCAGGTCCTGGAGCTCCTTCTCGAGGTTGGCCCGCTCCTCCTTGACGCCGCGGCCGCGCGCGGTCGTCCTCGATCTGCTGCTCGCAGCTCGTCCATCCGGGCCGAGATCTGCTCCAGCTTCTTCATCAGCGGCTGGACCTTCTGGGTGCGGATCGACAGCTCCTCGACCAGCGTGACCGCCTTGCGGCGGCGGGCCTTGAGGCTCCGGCGGAGGTCGCGGCGGGCCGTCCTTGTCGCCCTTGGCGCGGACGATAGGCTGCGGAAGTCCTCGATGTTCTGCTCCATCAGGTGGTCGAGCGTCTCCAGGTTGTGCGGCATCCGGCCGAGGATCTGGTCCTTCTCGAGGTTCTCGGTGACGCGAGACCTTGACCGTGCGGTCGAACGGCAGCTCGCCGGCGTTGACCTTGCTTGAGGACGTCGACCACGTGCTGCAGCGCGTAAGTCGCACTCGAGCACCTTGCGGCGGAACCGCTTGCGGGTGACCTCGATCTTCTTGGCCAGGCGCGATTTCCTGCTCGCGCGTCAGCAGCGGGATCTCGCCCATCTGCGTGAGGTACATCCGGACCGGGTCGTCGATCCGCCGGGAGATCTCGTCGAGGTCCTCGGGCGTCAGCTCCGAGTCGTCCTCCTCCGCCGGCTCGTCGGCGAGGTCCTCGGGCTCGTCGTCGACGTCGCCGGAGGCGACGAGCCGGGCCTCGGCCTCGTCCTCGTTGATGAGCTCGATGCCGAGCTCGTCCAGCGACTCGAGGAGGCCGTGGATCTTCTCCGGGCTGCTTGCCTCGTCGGGGAGGTAGTCGTTGACCTGGTCGAAGGTCAGGAAACCCCGGCGCTTGCCCAGATCGAGGAGCGTCTTGAGGCCCTCGTCCAACTTTTCCATCCAGATATCTCCCATCGGCGCGGGTCAGGACGCGTGAGGTCGCTTGGTGTCGAGACGCTGTTGATATTTCTCGAGTTCGGCGAGTAGAGCCCTAGATTCCCTCGGGTCCGAACTCGAATCGATCTTCCTCAGAGCGATCTGAAGGTTTCTGATATGCTCCTGCAGCTCGCGACGGTCAAAGCCGTCCAGGGCCGAGGCCAACTGGACCTCGATCGGAGAATCACAAAGGACCTTCCGCCACGGTAAGACATTGGTGCCCGGCGGAATCGGCGCCGATTTCATCGAGTCAAGTAGCTCGACCACGAGATCGCGGACCGCCGGATCTTCTATGCGGGCCGTGACGAGGTTGAAGGTCGGCGTCTGTCCCTCCCTATAGATGTCGTAGCAGGCCTGGAGGATCGCGCGGAGTGGAGTGTCGCGGAGGGAGGCGGGCGCGACGCGCGTGATCAGGCGGGCCACGACGGAAGGCTCATTCAATAGAATTCTTATGATCTCGAGGTCGACCGGGTCAAGGGCCGAAATCGCGATCGGGGCGGCTTTTCCGGCCGATTGCGCCGGCTCCGCGGCCGGCCCCGGTCGTCGCGATGCCTGGGCGTGCAGCTCGGCCGAGCCGGCGGTTGAGCGTCGCGACCGGGACACGGATCCGCGTCGAGAGCGTGTCGATCGCCTTGGCTACCTTCACGTCGAGCCCGGCACGCGACCGCGTCGGCACCTTCGCCAGCACGGCGAGCACCCGCTCCGACGCCTGCCGCGACCCCTCGGGGGAGTCGAGGTCGAAGGTCGCCGACGCCCGGTCGATGGCGAATGTCAGCGGGTCGACCGCCCGCTCGACCAGCGCCCGGAACGCGGCGGCGCCGCCGGAGAGCAGGAAGTCGCAGGGGTCGACCCCGTCGGGGAGCGTCAGCACGCGGACATCCACCTCGTGGCCGAGGAAGAGCTCGAGCGACCGGTCGGCCGCCTTCTGGCCCGCCTCGTCGCCGTCGAAGACGAGTACGACCCGGTCGGCCAGCCGGCGGAGGGCCTGAACGTGGTCGTCGGTCAGGGCCGTGCCGAGCGTCCCGACCACGTTTGCCAGCCCGACCTGGTGGGCGGCGATGACGTCGGTATACCCCTCGACGACACCCACCCAACCCGCGTTGCGTGCGGACAGGCGGGCGAGGTCGACCCCGTAGAGGTTGCGGCTCTTCTTGAAGAGGACGGTCTCGGGCGAGTTGAGGTATTTAGCGACGCCGCGGCCCTCGGCGGCCATCCTTTGTTCGAGCTCGGGCAGGATTCGCCCGCCGAAGCCGACTGTCCGGCCCCTCGCGTCGTGGATCGGAAAGAGCAGACGCCCGCGAAAGCGTTCGCGGGTAATCTGGGCATTCTCGGGCGACCGCGACACCAGACCGGCCAGCTCGAGCATCTCGACCGTGAAGCCGGCGCGGCGGGCCTTCGTGGAGAGCCAGTCGCGGGTAACTGGGGCGTAGCCGAGCCGGAACCTGGCCGACCATCTCGGCACTGAGGCCGCGACGCTCGACGTAGGCGCGCGTCTCGATCGACTGCCCCAGCGCCTCGGCGAAGACGCCCTCGGCCCAGGCGTTCACAGCGAAGAGGTCGAGCTTCGACGGCCCGGACGGCTCCGGGCCCGGCGCGGCCTGCTCCAGCGTGATCCCCGCCCTCTCGGCCAGCATGCGAACGGCCTCGGGAAACTCGACCTTGTCGTGCTCTTGAACGAAAGTGAAGACGTCGCCGCCCGCCCCGCAGCTCCAGCACTTGTAAGACTGGCGTTCGGGGTTGAGGATGAGGGAGGGACGATGGTCGTCGTGGAAGGGACAGAGCGCCTTGAGCTGGCCCCCCATCCGGTGCGAGGCATGGCCGTAGTCGGCGACGAGCGAAACGATGTCGACCGCGTTCTTGATCGCGGCGACCGTGGCGTCGGAGTAGCGGGGCACCGGAGGCTCCTGGCCTTGAGGCGTCCCGGGTCCTTGGCTTTGCACGGCCCGCCGGGGTGGGCAGGGAGCTCGCTCCGCTCCCGGGGGCCGCATCGCCGTGCCCTTCTCTCGTGCGTTGTTTCCACCAAAAATATAACCTCCACACCATTTTTGGTCAAGTTTTTCGGGCCCTCCCGGCGCCCAGGGGCGAATTCTCTAAGGCGGCACGATTTTAGCGGTTAGGGTGAGCCGGCCGATGAGAACCGCCGCGATGGGCGCCCCGGCGCGATGCCGATGTCGGGAAGGTGCTTGACTTTGCCGTCGCTCCTGTTCTCAGCCTGCGGAAGGGCCCCGCAAGCGAACCGCGGCCGTCGGACGCCTCCGTGAAGGACCGGCGTAGCGTCCCGCGAACCAGATGTCCAAGTCAACCCCCCGAACCACTGGTGTTCCGGGGGTTGGCGCCTAGCCAATTAGGATCGGTGCGAGTCCGACCTCACGGGCGTGCAGCCCCCAGGATGGGGATCGTCAGGAAGTCGACTCGCCCGTCAGGCGTGGCGATTCCCAGCGGCAGGCCCTGGAGCGCGTCGACGCCGGCGAGGGCGGCGTCGAACTCGCCGCGGTCGCGGACCGGCCGCCGGCCGACCCCCAGCACCTTCATACCCTCGCGGAGGCCGGCCGCCTGGGCCGGGCTGCCGGGGACGACCTGGGCGACCCGGACCCCTGTGCCGGCCCCCGGCGGGAGGTCGACCACCTCGAAGCCGAGGCTCCGCGGGTCCACCGAAACGCGCTCGGGCATCGGTTCGACGGTCACGTCAACCGACTGCTTCTTCCCGTCGCGGAAGAACTCCACGGGCACCTTTGACCCGATCGGCAGCGTGAAGGCCCGGTTCCGGAGGTTGCTCGGGTCCTCGACGTCCTTGTTGTCGAGCCGGACGACGATGTCGCCCGGGTGCAGGCCCGCCTTCGCCGCCGGGCTGTCGGGCCGCACGTGCTGGACGAGCGCCCCCTGCTCCTGCGGCGCCCGAGGGCCCGGGCCGCCGCCGGGGTCACCGGGGCCGGGACGATCCCCAGGTACGAGCGGACGACCTTGCCGTTCTTGATGATCTGCGCGACGACCGGGCGGGCGATATCGGACGAGATCGCCATGCCGATCCCGGTCGCCCCGTACCCCGCTGCCCCCTCCTGCTCGTGCGGCGGGCGGATGATCGCCGTGTTGATCCCGATGACCTGGCCCTTCAGGTTGATGAGCGGGCCGCCGGAGTTGCCCGGGTTGATCGCGGCGTCGGTCTGGATGAAGTCCTCGTAGCGGTCGCCCCGCATCAGGCCGTGGCGGTTGGTCGCCGAGATGATCCCGACGGTCACCGTCCGCTCGAGGCCGAACGGGCTGCCGACGGCGATCACCCAGTCGCCGACTTCCATCTTGTCCGCGTCGCCCCACTCGGCCGCGACGCCGACCGGCCCCTTTACCTTGACGACCGCCAGGTCGGTCCGCGTGTCGACGCCGATGAGGGTCCCCTCGACGTCGTTGGCGCGGCCGATCCGGACGACGATCTGCTCGGCGCCGTGGACCACGTGCTCGTTGGTGACGATGTAGCCGTTGTCCTTGTCGATGATGACGCCGGAACCCATCTCCTCGCCGAACCCGCCGGCCTGGGGGACGAGCGACTTGATGTTGACGACGGCCGGCGTGATCGCCCGCGTCGCCATCCGAAACAGGTACGACGACCGCCCGATCACGTCGTCCTTATCGAGCTTCGCCAGCGCCTCGGCCGCGGCGCGGGACCGCCCGGCCTCCCAGGCATAGCCGGCGCGATCGAGCATGTAGGGGATGCCGTAGGCCAGCGCCGTGATGACGAGCAGGACGCTGAGCACGCGGAGAAACCCGCGGCGGATCGGCGGCGTGGTCGGCCTCGGGGGCGGCCGGGTCGGGTCGAGCGATTCGGGGTCGAAGGACGCCATCGGACCCGGCTCCGGTTGCGGTTCGGGAGTGAATTCAGGAGGGCCGGCCTTGGCCGGGAACAAGGAAAGGCTATGCCGAGCCCCGAGCGAAATCAACGGACCGCGGGCCGGCACTGGACGGTCCGTCCCCGGGCGGGCGAGAATAGGACGCGAGGGCTGCGGTCATCTCGATGCCCGAGACCATCTTAGCCCGCCAAGCGGGGCGCCGGATCGACCATGTGCGGAATCGCCGGATTCGTCAACGGCGGGGGACGGCCCGCCAACGCTTCGATCGTCGAGCGGATGACGGCCACGATCCTCCATCGCGGCCCCGACGGCTCCGGCGCCTACCTCGACGGCCCCGCTGCTCTCGGTCATCGCCGGCTCTCGATCATCGACGTGGACGGCGGCGCCCAGCCGATGTCCAACGAGGACGGCACGGTGTGGGTCAGTTTCAACGGCGAAATTTACAACGACCCGGACCTCCGTCGGCGCCTGCTCGGCGCCGGACACCGGTTCCGCAACCTCTCCGACACCGAGGGCCTCGTCCACGTCTATGAGGACGAGGGGGACGATTTCGCGCGTCATCTCAACGGCATGTTCGCCCTGGCGCTCTGGGACGGCCGCCGGCGCCGGCTGGTCCTGACGCGCGACAGGATGGGTCAGAAGCCGCTCTTCTACGCCAGGTTGTTCGACGGCGGGCTCGTGTTCGGCTCCGAGGCGAAGGCGGTGCTGGCCCACCCCGAGGTCGGTCGGCGGCTCGACACGCGGGGGTTGGCGCGATACCTGTTTTACGAGTACATCCCGGCCCCTCACTCGATCTGGCAGGGAGTGAACAAACTCCCGCCCGGACACACGCTGACCTGGCAAGATGGGGCGATCGAGGTCAAGCCGTACTGGACGTCCCCGACGCCGGTTGAATCGGACGAGACATTCGAGAAGGCGTCCTCGCGCTTCTGGCGTGAATTCGTCGAGGCGGTCGGCCGGCACCGCCGGTCTGACGTACCGCTGGGCCTTTTTCTCTCGGGCGGAGTCGACTCCTCGAGCGTCGCGGCGGCGCTCACCGAATGGGAGCCGGCGAAGTCGATCCGGACGTATTCGATCGGCTTCGACGACCCGACCTTCGACGAAAGCGCCCATGCTCGCCTGGTGGCGCAGCACCTGGGCACCGACCATCACGCGCGGACCTTCTCGGCCGACGACGTCCTCCGCTTGCTTCCCGAGGCCGGCGGCTGGCTCGACGAGCCGTTCGGCGACGCGTCGATCCTGCCGACGCACTTGCTCAGTCGATTCGCTCGGGAGGAAGTCACGGTCGCGCTGGGCGGTGACGGCGCCGACGAGCTGCTCGCCGGATACCCGACCTTCCATGCGGAACGAGCCTCGCGGCTCTATCGACGCCTACCGCGGCCGGCGCGATCGCTTGCCGAGGCGGCGGTGGGACGGCTTCCCGTCAATCACGGCAACATGAGCTTCGACTTCAAGCTCAAGCAATTCCTCCGCGGCGCCGGCGAGCCGATGTCTCTTGCTCATCAACGCTGGCTCGGCTCGTTCTCGGGCGGAGAGATCCGCGCCCTCCTGGCCGACCCCGGCGACTTCGCCGTCGAGCGCGAGCACGTGGACCGCGCCGCTAGCCTCTCGGACGGCCTCGACCCGCTGACCCGGTCGCTTCGGCTCTACCAGGACACGTACCTCCCCGACGACATTCTCGCGAAGGTCGACCGCGCGAGCATGGCGTGCAGCCTGGAAGTCCGCGCTCCGTTCCTGGATGCGGAGTTGGTGGATTCGATCCAGGCGATGCCGGCCTCGTTCAAGTATGGGAAAGGCCAGACCAAGCGTTTGCTCAAACACGCTGCACGCTCCCGCCTGCCCGAGTCGATCCTGGACCGGCCCAAGAAGGGGTTCGGCATTCCCGTCGCGCGGTGGCTCCGAGGGCCGCTTGCGCCGCTGACGGATTCACTCTTGGGGGCGGATCGACTGAAGGCGCAGGGGCTGTTCAACCCGGCCGAGGTCCGCCGGAGGATTCGGGAGCATCGCGAGGGGGTGAGGGATCATCGGAAGCCGCTATGGACGTTGTTGATGTTTCAGATCTGGTACGACCGGTGGCTTTCGTAGGGTCCGCCATGTGCACTATCCGAGCCGAGGCCTCGCCGAACACGGTCCGCATGGCGAACTCCACAAGGACTCGTCACGCGACTGCTTGAGTCAGCGCGTGCTGCAGGTCGTCCGACAGTCGCGACTTCGGCGCGCCTACTTCGCTGACGGGTTCGCCACCGTCGTCCCCGTGGCGGCGCCTCCTCGGCTCGGGTAAGTTCCGGTCGGATTTCGTTCCCGAGGATCGCCGCCCGCCCGAGGGCCCCGGATGAGAATCCTGATCGTCTCCGACATCCACGCCAACTGGCCGGCCCTGGCGGCGATCAAGGAGCCCTACGACCTCTGCCTCTGCCTCGGCGACCTCGTCGATTACGGACCCGACCCGGCGCTCTGCGTCCGCTGGGCGATGACGCACGTGAAGTACGCGATCCGCGGCAATCACGACCACGGGGTGGCGCAGGGCGTGCCGGTCGTGGGGGAGACGGGGTACAAGTACCTGACCCGCGTCACGCGGCCGCTCATGTGGGAGGCGCTCGGGCCCGAGGAGCGGCGGTATTTGCTGCGGCTGCCCGTCACATGCCGGTTCACATTGGAGGGGAAGAAGTTCCTCCTGGTACACGGGACGCCCCGCGACCCGCTCGACGAGTACCTGATGAAGGACCCCGAGACCTGGGCCAAGCGGCTCCAGAACGTCGACGCCGACATCGTCTGCGTCGGCCACTCGCACATGCAGTTCAACCTGCGCATCGGCGATACCGTCGTGGTCAACCCGGGCAGCGTCGGCCAGCCTCGAGACGGAGACCCGCGCGCGGCGTACGCGATCATCGACGACAGCAAGGTCGAGCTGAAGCGGATCGATTATCCGATTGAGGAGACGATCGCGCGGATCGAGCAGCTGCGGCTCCCGGATCGGGCGAAGGCGATGTTCCGCACGGCGTACGCCGGAGGACGGCTCCCGCACCACGACCGCACGACCGAGGCCGCGGGATGACCGGGCCGGGGAAGATCCGCCCGGTCGAGCTGGCGCTGGCGATGAGCCTCTACGCCCTCCAGGGCGTCGTGGTCGCGTACCTCGTCAACTACAACAAGACGTACATGATCCGCGGCGGCGTCGAGGAGCGGACGGCCGGGCTTGTCGAGACGGCGGTCCTGATGACGCTCGTGTTCAAGTTCGTCCTCGGGCCGATCTCGGACCGATTTAATCCGCTCGGGCTCGGGCACCGGCGGCCGTTCATCATGCTCGGGCTGGTGATGCAGTCGCTGGGCCTCTTCGGGCTGACGGCCGTTCACCCGGGCGAGCATCTGGCGGGATATGCCGCGATGGCGTTCCTGGCCGTCGGCGGGCTTGCCCTGTACGACACGTGCTGCGACGGGCTCGTGGTCGACGTGACGCCGCCCGAGGACCGGGTCCGCGTCCAGGGGCTCGTGCAGGTGGCCCGGTTTCTGGCAACGATGGGCTTCACGCTGGTCTTCGGTCTCTGGATGAAGGACGGCCGGATCGGGCCGGGGCGGAGCGACGGCGTCCTCTGGGCCTGCGCGGCGATGGGGCTGCCGCCGCTCGTGCTGGCGCTCTTCGTCCGCGAGCGGAGGGTGCAAGCTCACGCCGAAACGTTCGAGTGGGCGGCGCTTCGGTGCCTCGTGCGCCCCGAGGCGCTGGTGCTGCTGGCGTACGGCGCCCTCTATGGGATCATCGGCCTGGGGGTCGAATTCAACCTGAGTCGGTATTACAACTGGCTCGGATACGATCAGGACGGCGTCGGCTGGTTCGGCGCCCTGCGGTACGGCGGCCGGGCGGCGGGGGCGATCCTCTTGCCGGCCATGAAACGTCGGCTCGGTCGATCGGGGCAGCTCAACGTCGGGCTCCTCGCGCTGGCCACGACGACGGCCGGGCAGGCCCTGGGGGGGCAGCCGATCGTGACCGGCGCCTGGGCGTTCCTTTTCGGCATGGCCAATGGGTGGAACGACGCCCTTTTCTGCGTGCTCGCCATGGACGCGGCCGACCCGAGGATGGCGGCGTCGACGTTCGCGATCTTCATGGCCGCCTCGAACCTCAGCGTCGCGGGCGATGCCTTGTTCCTCGAGGCGGTGGTGGGGCTGGGCCTGGGATATCGGCCAGTCTTCCTGATGTGTGCGGTGCTGGCCGGCGGACTTCTCGTGCTCGTGCCGGCGCTGGCGAGGATTCGTTCGAAGGGTTCGGATGACGATGTCGAGTCTTGAAGTCGTCGGGATCGTCCTCGTCGCCTTCGCGGTGGCGGTCGGCGCTTTCGTGGCGTTGCTGCCCTGGCTGATCCGGCCGCTGCTCCGGCTCGCGCTCTCCGTTCGATACGGCATCCGCGTCCGGGGCCGCGAGAATATCCCGCGAAACGGGCCTGCGGTCGTCGTGTCGAACCACGTGACCTGGATCGACGGCCTTTTCCTCTGCGCGAGCGCGCCGCGGCGGGGCAGGATTCTGGCCAATGCGGGGTTCTTCAGGAATCCCTCACTCGGTTTCATCTGCCCGGCGGATCGGGATCATCCCCGTGCCCTTCACCGGCCCGAAGGCCCAGCGCGCGGCGATCACGGCGGCACGCGAGGCCCTGCGGCGGGGCGAGGTCGTGGCGATCATGCCCGAGGGGCAGCTCACCCGGACGGGCTTCCTCGGACCGTTCTACCGGGGGCTCGAGGTGATCCTCAAGGGCTTCGACGACGTCCCCGTCGTCCCCGCTGCCCTCGACAACCTGTGGGGGAGCATCTGGAGCTTCCAGGGCGGGACGACGGTCCGGAAGCGGCCCGTCGGCCTCCGGCGCAGGGTGGCAGTCGCATTCGGGCCTCCGCTGACCGGGCCGCCCAGCCTCTTCCAGATCCGGCTGGCGATCCAGGAGGCGCATGTCGACGCCCGCGAGTTCCGCGGGCTCGGGCCGCTGCCGCTGGAGACGATCGACCGCTCACTGCCCCACCTGGAGCATCCGGAACTCGGCCTGCTGGCCGCGTCGACTCACGACTACGACCAGGCCGGCGTGACCCAGCCCGGGCAGCGGCCCGGGAGCGTCGGGCTGGCGCTGCCGGGCGTCGCGCTCCGCGTCGTGGACGAGTCGGGCCGGCCGCTGCGCGGAGGAGGCCTGCGGTCGGCTCGAGGCTCGGGTCGCGGGCCGGCCGGGCTGGTCCGAGACCGGCCTGAGAGGCAAGCTCGACCGCGACGGCTTCCTTACGCTCGACTGAGCACCTCCTTCAAACGCGAAACGGCCAGCCCGAGGGCCGGCCGTTCGCGAATCCGTCCGTTGATCGAGGGTTACTTGGTCTGGCCGGTGGCGTAGGTCTGGCCCGAGGGGTAAGCCTGGGGCGCGGCATAGACCGGGGCCTCGTAGGCGACCTGGGTCTCGCAGACCGGGGCCGGCTCGCAGGCGGCCTTCTTGTGGCAACCGAGCTTGAACTTCGGCATCTTGAAGCAGTGCTTCTTGGCCGGGGCGCACTCGACCGGGGCCGGGGCGCAGACCGGCGCAGGCGCGCAGGCGACCGGCTCGGCACACTTGGCCTTCTTGTGGCAGCAGGCCGAGGCATCGGCCGTCGCGAACAGGCCGCACGCGGCGGCGAAGGCCAGGGTCAGCAGGGAACGGCGCATCGGGTCTCTCTCCTCTTGGGTGCTCGTCGTGAAAATCCACCGACAGGCGTGACTTTTCCGATTGACGAGACTCGGCAAAATTCACGCCTCGCCAGCGGATAGGATAGATGTAATGGCGGTGTTTTCAAGTCATCTCTCCCGATTGTTCGCGTCGGGAGGGACGATTGTCGTTAGAATCCCTCTAATCCGCAAGGTTTATCTCAAAATTGCAAGGATCGGAATCGCGCCGCGAGCCATATCTTGGGTCTCGAGGCCCCGGAAGACGGCGCCTCGTACGCCTGGGGGCAGCTTCCGTACCGCGGGCGATGGCCGGCGAGCCGACGCCGACCGAACTCCGGGCGTAAAATCGGACGCCAGCGCCCTGAGCGAGACGCGCCTCCGGGCCAGGTCATGGGGTCGTTTCGATGTACCACGCCGAATCCTTCACCTTGCCGACCGCCGCCCGCGGGACCTACGAGATCACCCGCCGCGTCCAGGAGGCCGTGGCGAACTCCGGGATCGAGCGAGGGCTCTGCTCCGTGTTCGTCCACCACACGAGCGCCTCGCTGATCGTCTGCGAGAACGCCGACCCGGACGTCCGGCGCGACCTGGAGACCTTCATGGCGCGACTCGTCGTCGACGGCGACCGCGCGTTCATCCACACAGCCGAAGGGCCCGACGACATGCCGGCCCACATCCGGTCGATCCTCACCCTCGCCTCGCTCTCGATCCCCGTCGAGCGGGGCCGGTGCGACCTCGGCACGTGGCAGGGCATCTTCCTCTGGGAGCACCGGACGCACGCCGCACCGGAGGAAGGTGACCGTCAGCGTCGTCGGCTGAATCAATCGGCGTCCGACTCCCCGAGGATCTTCCGGTAAGCCTCGCGCGCGTAGTCGTAGGCCTTGCGGGCGGCCTCGCGCTCCTCGGGGCGGGTGTTCTTCTCCTTCTGCGACCAGCACTGGTCGACCGACTTCAAGCACCACTCGGCCGACCGCTTCGAGGCCCGGATCGGCTCGCCGCGGACCTGGACATTCACCGGGTTCGTGTGCGACGACGGGTAGATCCGTAGCGCCACCCAGCTCGACCGCTCGATCGGGATTGCGAACTCGACCTCGCGGAACGTGCCATCGGCCTCGATCTCGCGACTCGCGACCGGCCGACCGTTGACGACCACCTCCAGCGGGACCGTCCTCGACTCGCCGCGCCGGGCCCGCTCGATGTTCCAGTACGGCTTCTCCGCGAGCGGACGCGAGCGAATCCGCTTCGCCTCGTCCGACGGCTGCGGATCGAGGTAGGCGGCGACCTTCGCCCGGACCCTCACGGTCCGTGGCGCGGCGAGGTTGATGAACCCTTCGCCGACCCGGGCTTCCTCGACCTGGAAGTCGGCGAGATGGCTGAAACCGTCCGAGACGTACGACCGCCCCTGCTTGAGACCCTCGGCCCAGCGGTCGAAGTCGAGCGGGCCCGTCGGCGAGCCTGACGTAGGAACGGCCGAGGCCGACCCGCTCGCCGTAGATGCACGGGAAATCGGTCTCGCCGCTGATCTTCGCGGTGTAGCCGCAGTTGAGCGTGTGATACCAGATGTTCAGCTCCGACGGCGCGGGCGTGTCGACCGTCGAGATGAAGTCGACGGCGTCGTGGGTCACGTCGACGATGTACTCATTGGCGCCGATGCCGTCGAACGGCGGGATCTCGTAAGTCGGGACCGACTGGTCCTTCGTCAACAGCCCCCAGCCCGAGTGCGAGAAGCCGACGACGCCCCCCTGCTCCTTCCCCCACTTCAGCACCGGCAGGTCCCAGCTCGGCCACTGCTCGATGCGGGTCGTGCCGGGATAGTCGTCCTCCTTGAGCCGGAGCAGGCAGAGGTGCCCCGCGTGCGACGACGGGAAGCCGCGAGACTTCGACGTCGTAGCGCATCAGGTGCTCGGGCGTCGAGAGCGGGCTGACTTTGCCCTCGAAGAACTGCTTCTGGTAGTACCAGCACGGCCCCCAGCTCAGCACGCAGCCGACGTCGAGGTCCTCGCCGAGGATGTGCCGCATCATGTCCTCGGGCCGCACGCCTTCGGTCGGGCTCTCGTAGTGTCCGCATCCCGCGGCGTGGACGTGATGGTCGCCGGAGAACCAGCGCATGGCCGCGAGGTTCGCCCACCGCTCAAGCCGGAACGACTCGCGATGGGATTTGGCGTCGGGCACCGTGATCGTCCGCGTCTTGACGAGGTACTCCGGACCCCTCGTGTACTGGACCTCGTACGTCCCCGGCGGCAGGAGCACCGTCTCGCCCGAGGCACGATAGATTTGCGGGTGGAAATAGAGGTCGGGCGCCAGGCGGCGGGCCTGCGCGGGGTAGACCCGGCCGAGCCTGTCGCGGATCTGGAACGAGGCGATCGTCGGCTTGCCGTCAGTATCGAGAACTTCCAGGGTGACGGGCACGGCCGGGGCGCACTCGAAGAGGATGTCGACGTCGGAGCGGAAGCCGAGGTCCTGCGTCCCCTGGCCGACGTTGAAGCCGATCCTCGCCTCGCGGCGGCCGGCGTCGCGGCTGTAGAGGAGGATCACGCGGTACTCGAGCCCCAGGCCCGAGAGCGCCTTGTTCATCGGCCGGTCGCCGAACATGGTCACGTCCATCCACCGGCGGCGGACCTCGGCCGGCGGGATCAGCGGCTTCGGCTCGGGGACGCTACTCGACGGCTTGAACAGCGGCGCGGCGTTGGGGCTCTGGGCCTTGAGCTCGGCCGTCACGCCCGCGTCGTTCTGTACCTTGACCAGGAACGGCCGCCAGCCGTGCTGCATCAGCCCCGCTTCGGCCGGCCCGCGGGCCGATTTGACGCGGCTCTCGGGGTTGATCTCCACGCCGATCAGGCAGAGCGGGTCGAGAGCCTGCTGGATCGCCTTGACACCCTGGGCCTCAGTGGCGGCGCCGGCCGCGGCATCGAGCTTCGCTTTGGTGTCCGCGGGGAGCGGGGTGCCGAGGAGTTCGAGGGCCTCCGAGACGCGACGGACCTGCGCTGAGAGGGGCTGTAACTCGACGCCCTCGACCAAGGGCAGGTCGGCGGAGCGTGAGGTAGCCGGTACGAGGAACCAAACGCTAAGAACCGAGAGTACGGAGGCGGTCCGGATCATGCAAAGTCTCCCATCCCTGTCAACCTTCAGGTCGCCGTAAGCCGGGGTGCCACGGGTTCAGGAACTGAACCCGTGAGCGACGGCCGCCGCCGCACGGGTTGAGGACAACCCGTGGCACCCGGAAGGGGACAACCCGAAGTTCGATCATCTTCTGGCTATCTTCCAGGTCGGGCGCTATGCTCGGCCGGAAGCCGGTCGTAACGCGGGGTCAAATTCATCCTATCAGTGGCGACGTCCGGATTCACGCATCCAGGGACCAATCCCCATGTCGATGACCCGCCGCTTCGCGACGATCCTCGCCCTGCTCGGCCTCTGGCCGGGAGTCGCCCTCTCCGCGCCGGCGGATCGCCCGAACATCGTCCTCGTGATGCCCGACGACGTCGGCTACGGCGACTTCTCGTGCCTCGGCAACCCGATCGTCCGCACGCCGCACGTCGACGCCTTCTGGAGGCAGAGCGTCCGGTTCACCGACTTCCACGTCAGCCCGACCTGCGCACCGACCCGCGCCGCTCTGATGACCGGCCGGCACGAGTTCAAGTCGGGCGTCACGCACACGATCTTCGAGCGCGAGCGGATGAGCCTGAAGGCCGTCGACGCTCGCCCAGGTCCTGAAGTCGGCCGGCTACGCGACGGGCATCTTCGGCAAGTGGCACCTCGGCGACGAGGCCGCCTATCAGCCCGACCGCCGCGGGTTCGACGAGGTCTTCATCCACGGCGGCGGCGGGATCGGCCAGACCTATCCGGGCAGTTGCGGCGACGCTCCCGGCAACACCTACTTCAACCCCGCGATCCTCCACAACGGCACGTTCGAGAAGACCGAGGGCTATTGCACCGACCTGTTCTTCGACCAGGCCCTCCGGTGGATCGACGCCCGGCGCAAGACCGGCTCTCCGTTCTTCGCCTACATCACGCCCAACGCCGCCCACGAGCCCCTGCAATGTCCCGAGGCTTACGCGACGCGCCACGCGGGGCAGGTGCCCGAGGACGTGGCGAAGTTCTACGGCATGATCGAGAACATCGACGACAACTTCGGCCGGCTCCTGGCGAAGCTCGATGCGTGGGGCCTGGCCGAGAACACGCTCGTGATCTTCCTGACCGACAACGGCGGCACCATCGGGACCACGATCTACAACGCGGGGATGCGCGGGAAGAAGGTCACGCCCTACCAGGGCGGGACCCGCGTGCCGTCGTTCTGGCGCTGGCCGGCGGGCTTCCGGGGCGGCGTCGATTGCGGGGCCTTGACGGCGCACATCGACATCTTCCCCACGCTCGCCGAGATCGCCGGGGCCTCGCTGTCGGATCAGGTGAAGGCCCAGGTCGAGGGCCGCAGCCTCCTGACCGCTCTTGAAAGATCCGCAGGCCGACTGGCCCGACCGGACCCTCGTCACCCACGTCGGCCGCTGGCCCCGGGGGAAGGTCGCCGAGGCGAAGTTCACGAACTGCTCGATCCGCGACGCGCGGTTCACGCTGGTCAACAACAGCGAGCTCTACGACCTCAAGGACGACCCGGGCGAGTCGAGGAACGTGATCGCCGAGCACCCGGACGTCGCCTCCCGGCTCCGCGCGGCCTACGACGACTGGTGGCGTGACGTCCTGCCGCGGCTCGAGAACGAGGACGTCGTCGGCCCGAAGTCGAACCCCTTCAAGGACCGCTACTGGGCCCAGTTCGGAGGCGGTCCCGACCAGGCCCTCCGCGACCGGATGGACCCGACCAGGCAGCCGACCCCGGCCCGGAAGGCCGCGGCCCGGCCCTGACGGCTCGGCCGTCGGCGAGGGCCGATTGGGTTCGTTTCGTCGGGGTCCCACCCCGGGGTCCTTGCGCCGACCGAACCCGAGCGTGCAGGTTATGAGCGGCTTCGAGCGGCTTCGTCAACCATTCAGGGCGGGCGAGGCCGCCCCGGTCGGCCGATACCGGCCAACAGGGTCGTCGGGGCACTCCCTGGAGATGCCGGCGCCAGGCGTTAGAATCGGCTCCAACCTCTGTTGAACCTCGTCCCTCCGCAAAGGATCTCGCGATGCGACCGCCCACCGCCATCCGAATCGCCCTCGCGATCGCCGCCCTGCTCGCCGGCTCCCGAGCCCGCGCCTTCGACGAACCCAGGCCCCCCGAGGGCTTCGTCGCCCTCTTCAACGGCAAGGACCTCACCGGCTGGCACGGCATGCCCCACTTCGACCCCCGCAAGCTCGCCGCGCATGAGCGAGGAGGAGCGCGAGCCAAGAAGATCGCCGAGTGGACCGAGGACGCGAAGAAGCACTGGACGCGTCGAGAACGGCGAGCTCGTCAACGACGGCCACGGCGCCTACCTGACGACCGACAAGGAATACGGCGACATCGAGCTGCTGATCGACTACAAGACCGTCCCCAAGGCCGACAGCGGCATCTACCTCCGCGGCACGCCCCAGGTCCAGATCTGGGACTTCGACCGAGGAGGCGGCAAGTGGAACCTCGGCGCCGACAAGGGCTCGGGCGGCCTCTGGAACAACAGCCCCGGCGCACCCGGGCAAGGACCCGCTCGTCCTGGCCGACAAGCCGTTCGGCGAGTGGAACCACTTCCGGATCCTCCAGGTCGGCGCCCGGACCACGGTCTACCTGAACGACAAGCTCGTCGTCGACCACGCGATCATGGAGAACTTCTGGGACCGCTCGCTGCCCCTGTTCGCCCGCGGGCCGATCCAGCTCCAGACCCACGGCGGCGAGATCCGCTGGCGGAACATCTTCCTCCGCGAGATCCCCGCCGACGAGGCCAACACAGATCCTCGCCAGCACGAACAGCGAAGGGCTTCAAGCCGATCTTCGACGGCAAGACCCTCGCCGGCTGGGCCGGGGCCGGTCGACAACTACGAGGTCGTCGACGGCGCCATCCGCTGCAAGCCGCGGCAAGGGCGGCGTGATCTACTACAACAAGGAATACGCCGACTTCGCCGCCCGCGTCGAGTTCAAGCTCCCCCCCGGCGGCAACAACGGCCTGGCGATCCGCTACCCCGGCAAGGGCGACACCGCCTACGCGGGCATGTGCGAGCTCCAGGTGCTCGACGACGGCGACCCGAAGTACGCCAAGCTCGACCCGCGGCAGGCCCACGGCTCGGCCTACGGCATGGTCGCCGCCAAGCGCGGCTACCTCCGGCCGGTCGGCGAGTGGAACTTCGAGGAGGTGACGGTCAAGGGCTCGAAGATCAAGGTCGAGCTGAACGGCACCGTGATCCTCGACACCGACCTGAGCAAGGTCACCGAGTTCATGGCCAACTCGCCCGCACCCCGGCAAGGACCGGACCTCGGGCTTCTTCGGCTTCGCCGGCCACAACGACCCGGTCGAGTTCCGCAACGTCCTCATCAAGCCGCTCAACTGAGCGGAGCCCCGGGGAAACGGCTATCGGCGGGGATGCGCTTTCGCTTATGATAGTCGGTGCCCCCGCCTGCTCCCCACGACCGAATCCAGGTGTCCTCCCTCCCGCCTCCCGCCCTGGATGGCCCGCCGCCATGCACGCCCCGCCTGCCCTCATCGCGATCGTCGTCCTGCTGATCGGCGGCCCGGCCTCCGCCGCGGACCGGCCGCCGCGTCCAATCGACTTCAATCGCGACATCCGGCCGATCCTCTCGAACTCGCTGCTTCCTCTGCCACGGCCCCGACGCCGGCGAAGCGCAAGGGCGTCGCCGCGCCGCTGCGGCTCGACACGCCCGAGGGAGCGACCGCCGACCTCGGCGGCTACGCGGCGATCGTCCGCGGCAAGCCCGAGGAGAGCGAGCTGATCGAGCGGATCACGACCGACGACTCGACCGAGGTCATGCCGCCGCCGAAGCACGGCAAGCGGCTCTCGCCCCGCGAGGTCGAGATCCTGACCGAGTGGGTCCGCCAGGGTGCCCCCTACGCCAAGCACTGGTCGTACGTCGAAGCCGGTCCGACCGCCGCTGCCCGGACGTCAAAGCGACAGGACTGGCCCAGGAACGCCGATCGATCGCTTCGTCCTGGCCCGCCTCGAGCGCGAAGGTCTCAAGCCCTCGCCCGAGGCCGATCGCTACGCGCTGATCCGCCGCGTCAGCCTCGACCTGACCGGCCTGCCGCCGACGCCCGAGGAGGTCGACGCCTTCGTCAACGACAACGGCACCCGACGCCTACGAACAGCTCGTCGACCGCCTGCTGGCGAGGCCGGCCTACGGCGAGCACTGGGCGCCGGCTCTGGCTCGACCTGGCCCGCTACGCCGACTCGGCCGGCTACGCCGACGACCCGCCGCGGACGATCTGGGCCTATCGCGACTACGTCATCCGCTCGTTCAACGCCAACAAGCCGTTCGACCAGTTCACCATCGAGCAGATCGCCGGCGACCTGCTGCCCGAACCCGACCGACGACCAGCTCATCGCGACCGCCTTCCACCGCAACACGCTGACCAACAACGAGGGCGGGCACCAACGACGAGGAGTTCCGCAACGTCGCCGTCGTCGACCGCGTGAACACGACGATGGCCGTCTGGATGGGCACGACGATCGCCTGCGCCCAGTGCCACGACCACAAGTACGACCCGCTCTCGCAGGAGGAGTTCTTCCGCCTCTTCGCCTTCTTCAACAACACCGAGGACGCCGACCGGACGGACGAGTCGCCGACGCTGCCGCTCTGCGAGCGACGCGCAGAAGCGGCAGAAGGCCGCCTGGGAACCGGAGATCGCGTCGCTCGAGAAGACGCTGCGGACCCCGACCCCGCAGACCCTGGCCGGCCTAGCGCGCTGGGAGCGGTCGCTCGCGTCCAGGGCCGAGTGGCATGACGCTGAAGCCGTCATCGGCCGCGGCCAGGAGCGGCGCGAAGCTGACGATCCAGGCCGACTCGCTCAATCCGGGCCGAGTCGAAGGACAAGACGGACGTCACGACCGTGACCCTGCCCGCTTCAAGGCCGCAAGCTCACGGCGCTGCGGCTCGAGACGCTCCCCGACGACGCCCTGCCCGGCAAGGGCCCGGGGTATGGCGAGACGGGAACTTCGTCGTCTCGCGCGTCACGGCCACGATCACGCCGCCCGGCGGCGACGCGGCCGGACGGTCGCTATGTCCGGGTCGAGCTGCCGGGCAAGGGGAAGTACCTCTCGCTGGCCGAGGTCCAGGTCTTCCGCGGGACGCGAGAACGTCGCCCGCCGCGGCGAGGCGACGCAGAGTCAGCACCGCCTTCGACGGGCCCGCCGAAGCTCGCCATCGACGGCAAGACCGACGGCGCTACGACGCGGCGAAGTCGACCACCCACACCGACCTCGCCGACGACCCCTGGTGGGAAGTCGACCTCAAGGCCAGCGGCCCGGTCGACCGCGTCGTCGTCTGGAACCGGACCGACAACGGCCTGCACACCCGCCTGAGCGACTTCCGCGTCGTCCTGCTCGACGAGTCGCGCAAGCCGGTCTGGACGCAAACGGTCGCCGACGCCGCCGAACCCGAGCGTCGACCTGTCGGCGAGCAACGCGCAGACCATCGCGTTCGCCGACGGCCTTCGCCGACTACGCCCAGCACGAGTTCGCCGCGTCGAGCGTGGTCGACAACCCGAAGCCCGCCGACCGCGGCTGGGCCGTCGGCGGCCAGACGGGCCGGCCGCACGCGCTGACGCTCGTGCTCAAGGACGCCGATCGAGGCCGAGCCGGGCTCGACGCTGATCGATCACGATCGAACAGCTCTACAAGACGGGCTCGCACACCCTCGGCCGCTTCCGGCTCGCGACCACCGACGACGACCGCACGATCGAACGGGCGCGGACGCCGGCGAACGTCCTGGCGATCCTCGCGATCCCGCCCGAATTCCGCACCGACGCCGAGCGGGCCGAGCTGACGCGCCACTACCTCGCGATCGTCGCCCCCGAGCTGAAAGGCCAGCGCGAGCGGCTCGCGAGCCTGAAGTCCCAGCTCGCCGCGATGAAGCCCGAGACCACCGTGCCGGTCTTCCGCGAGCTGGCAGTCGGCCGATCGCCGCAAGACCCAGATCCAGCATCGCGGCAATTTCCTCGACCTCGGCCGACGAGGTGACCGAGGGCGTCCCCGCCGCCTTCCCCCCGCTGCCCGAACGAGCGCCGAAGGACCGGCTGGCGCTGGCCCGCTGGCTGGTCGATCGACCGACAATCCGCTGACCGCCCGCGTGATCGCCAATCGCTACTGGGAGCAGATCTTCGGCATCGGCATCGTCGCGACCAGCGAGGAGTTCGGCACCCAGGGCGAGCCGCCGTCCCATCCCGAGCTGCTCGACTGGCTGGCCACCGAGCTGCGTCCGCGACGGCTGGGACATGAAGCAGTTCCTCCGGCTGCTCGTCACGTCGGCCGCGTATCGCCAGTCGTCGCAGGTCACGCCCGAGCTGCGTCCAGCGCGATCCCGACAACCGCCTGCTCGCCCGCGGCCCGCGGTTCCGCCTGTCGGCCGAGACGATCCGCGACCAGGCCCTGGCCGTCGGCCGGGCTGCTGAGCCCGAAGATGTACGGCCCGCCGGTCAAGCCGCCGCAGCCCGTCGCTCGGCCTGAGCGCGGCGTTCGGCGGCGAGCATCGACTGGCAGACCAGCACGGGCGAGGACCGCTACCGCCGCGGCCTCTACACGACCTGGCGGCGCTCGAACCCGTATCCGTCGATGGCCACGTTCGACGCCCCGAACCGCGAGGTCTGCACCGTCCGCCGCACCCGCACCAACACGCCGCTCCAGGCCCTGGTCACGCTCAACGACCCGGTCTACGTCGAGGCCGCCCAGGCCCTGGCCCGGCGGATGGCCGCGGGCGGATCGACGCCCGAGGACCGGGCCCGGCTCGGCTTCCGCCTCTGCCTGTGCCCGACCGCCGAGCGACGCCGAGCTCGCGCGGCTCGTCCGGCTCTACGAAGCGGCCCGCGAGCGGCTTCGCCAGGGATCGCGACAAGGCCATGAAGCTGGCGACCGAACCGCTCGGCCCCGCGCCGAAGGGAGCGGACGTCGCCGAGCTGGCCGCCTGGACCGTCGTCGGCAACGTGCTGCTGAACCTCGATGAGATGCTCGATGAAACGCTGAACCCTCGCGAACCGAGGTCGCTCCGATATGAACCTCCGCCTCGAACGCCTCCGCCACCTGACCCGCCGGCACTTCTTCAGCGAGAGCCAGGCCGGCCTCGGCGCGATCGCGCTCGGCGTCGCTGCTCGCCGACGAGACCAGCGGCCGACACCGCCGGCGGTCGACAATCCGCTCGCCCCGAAGCAGCCGCACTTCGCCCCGAAGGCGAAGCGCGTCATCTACCTGCACCTGACCGGCTCGCCGCCGCACCTCGACCTGTTCGACTACAAGCCCGAGCTGGTCAAGCACAACGGCCAGCCCTGCCCCGACGCGTTCCTCAAGGGCAAGCGGTTCGCCTTCACCTCCGGCGTGCCCAAGCTGCTGGGCACGCCGCGGAAGTTCGCGCAGCACGGCAAGAGCGGCGTCTGGATGTCGGACGCGCTGCCCGCACCTGCACGACGGTCGCCGACGAGCTGTGCGTCATCAAGTCGATGCACACCGACCAGTTCAACCACGCCCCGGCCGAGCTGCTGCTCTACACCGGCTCGCCGCGGTCGGGCCGGCCGTCGATGGGCTCGTGGGTGACCTACGGCCTCGGCATCGGAGAACGAGAACCTGCCCGGCTTCGTCGTCCTGATCTCCAGCGGCGTCCAGCCCAACGGCGGCAAGAGCTCGTTGGGGCAGCGGCTTCCTGCCGTCGGTCTACCAGGGCGTGCAGTGCCGCTCGCAAGGGCGACCCGGTGCTCTACGTCGTCCGACCCCGCCGGCATGGACCGCGACGCTGCGCCGGCTGAGCCTCGACGCCCTGCGCGACCTGAACGAGATCCAGGCGACGCGAGCTGGGCCATCCCGAGACCGCGACGCGGATCGCCCAGTACGAGCTGGCCTTCCGCATGCAGACGGCCGTGCCCGAGGTGATGGACATCTCGCCGCGAGCCGAAGACGATCGCTCGAGGCCTACGGCGCCCAGCCGGGCGCGTCGAGCTTCGCCAACAACTGCCTGCTGGCCCGCCGGCTGGTCGAGCAGGGCGTGCGCTTCGTGCAGCTCTTCGACTGGGGCTGGGACTTCCACGGCACCGGCCCCGGCGAGGACATCCGCGACGGCCTGACCAAGAAGTGCGCGACGATGGACCGGCCGGTCGCCGCGCTGATCAAGGACCTGAAGCCGCGCGGCCTGCTCGACGAGACGCTGATCATCTGGGGCGGCGAGTTCGGCCGCACGCCGTTCCGCGAGGGCCGCACCGCCGGCGGCAGCATCCTCGGCCGCGACCACTATCCCCGACTGCTACACGATGTGTCCTGGCCGGCGGCGGCGTCAAGCGCGGGCATCACGCACGGCGAGTCCGACGAGCTGGGCTTCTCCGTCGCCCGCGACAAGGTCCACGTCCACGACCTGCAGGCGACGATCCTGCACCTGCTCGGGCTTCGACCACACGCAGCTGACCTACCGCTTCCAGGGCCGCGACTACCGCCTGACCGACGTGCACGGGAACGTCGTCAAGGAGATCCTGGCGTGAGCGGACGGACGATCCTCGACCCTGGGCCGATCGGCCTGCCATCTGGAGCGTTGCCCTTGGACATCGGGGAACCGTTCGATGGGCCGCACTTCACGCGTCGCCGGCTACTGGGCCTCGGGGTCGCGGGCCTGGCCGTCGCCGGGGCGGCCCGGCCGGCCGGCGAGGAGCCCGCCGTCATCGTGCTCGACGACGCGGACCCGGACTTCCGGGGCCCTGCCCCGCTCAGCGACGGAGTCCGCGCGATCGCGTCCGACGGGAAAGAGCTCTGGTCGCACAAGATCCTGAACAATTGCCAGGCGATCGGGGCCAATCACGGCGTCGCCATCGACCCGAGGAGAGGGCGGATCTACATCCGCGAGCTCGTCGCGAGGCGCGTGATCGCGCTCGACCTAGCTGGGGAGATCCGCTTCCGCGTCGACGTCCCCAAGGTCGCAGCCCTCGCCGTCGACCCCGAGGACGGGAACGTCTGGTGCGCGGGGGCGAGAAGACGGTCGTCCTCGACCGCGACGGCAAGCGGGTCGCAACCCACGACGTCGGCGGGTTCGACATCGACTACGACCTCGGTACAAGGTCGTTCTGGCTCGTCGACCTCAAGGGGTTGAAGCGGATCGACCGCGACGGCAAGTCACTCCTCAAGCATTCGCCCGCCCCCGGCTGGGCCTATGTCTCGGTCTCGGCCGACCCCCTTGGCGACGGGGCCTGGGTCGTCGAGCGCTCGCATCCCCAGGTCGTGCCGAGCATCGACCAATTGCTCCTGGTCACGACGGAGGGGGACGTCGTCAAGCGGTTTCAGCGGCCCGGCTGGATGCCGTTCGGCGTCGCCTGCGACACGAAAGGCCATACAGTTTGGGTGTCCGACCTGAGGAAAACGCTCACGCGAATCTCACTCGACGACGACCGCGTCCAGGAGCTGCCGATCCGGGCCGTGGCCGTCGCGTTCGGCCCGACCGGCGATCAGCTCTGGGTGACAACCGAGACGGAACTGCTCCGTCTCGATAACCAGGGCAAGATCCTGTCGAAAGTCCCCCTGGGTCGACCGTCGGGACAATCCTGGCTCGCCGCCTTCTGATCCACACGACGAAGACCTCTCACGGCCCAGGAGGGAGACTTCCCCGAGATGCAACACGATCGGGCCTTCGCCCTGGCGAAGGAGCATTACGCGGAGTGGGGCGTCGACGTCGACGCGGCCCTCGCGCGGCTCTCGGCGCGATCGCGATCTCGCTGCACTGCTGGCAGGGGGACGACGTCGGCGGGTTCGAGGGCACCGGCGAGGCGATCGGCGGCGGCCTGGCGGTCACCGGCAACTACCCCGGCAAGGCCCGGACGCCCGACGAGCTGCGGTGCCGACCTCGACAAGGCCCTCTCGCTCATCCCCGGCACGCATCGGCTGAACCTCCACGCCAGCTACGCCGAGACCGGCGGCCGGACGGTCGAGCGCGACGCGCTCGCAGCCCGAGCACTTCCGCGGCTGGATCGACTGGGCGAAGTCGCAGCGGATCGGGATGGACTTCAACCCGACGTACTTCGCCCACCCGCAGGCCGCCGACGGCTACACCCTCGCCCACCCCGACGACGGCGATCCGCCGGTTCTGGATCGATCACGGCATCGCCTGCCGGCGGATCGGCGCGGCCATCGGCGAGGCGCTGGGCTCGCCCTGCATCACCAACGTCTGGATTCCCGACGGCTCCAAGGACACGCCCGTCGACCGCAAGGGCCCGCGCGAGCGGCTGGCCGAGTCGCTCGACGCGATCTTCGCCGAGCCGATCGACCCGCGGCTCAACCGCGACGCCGTCGAGGGCAAGCTCTTCGGCCTCGGCTCGGAGACCTACGTCGTCGGCTCGCACGAGTTCTACCTCGGCTACGCCATCACGCGCAAGAAGCTGCTCTGCCTCGACGCCGGCCACTTCCATCCGACCGAGGTCGATCTCCGACAAGATCTCGGCCGTGCTCGACCTGGCTCGACGAGATCCTGCTGCACGTCAGCCGGGGCGTGCGCTGGGACAGCGACCACGTCGTGATCCTCACCGACGAGCTGCAGGCGATCGCGCAGGAGATCGTCCGCGGCGACTACCTCGGCCGCGTCCACATCGGCCTCGACTTCTTCGACGCCAGCATCAACCGCGTGGCCGCCTGGGTGATCGGCACGCGCGCCATGCTCAAGGCGCTGCTGCTGGCCCTGCTCGAGCCGACCGACCTGCTCCGCGAGCCTCGAGGCCGAGGGCGACCACACCGCCCGGCTGGCGCTGCTGGAGGAGCTCAAGACGCTTCCCTTCGGCGCGGTCTGGGACCACTATTGCCAGACCCAGGGCGTCCCGGTCGGCCGCGACTGGCTGGCGGAGGTCCAGGACGTACGAGCGCGACGTGCCTGTCGCGTGCGCGGGCTGAGGCGCCGAGCGGTCGATCGTGCGGACGACGCTCCTCCGAGCTCACGGACATCACGCAAGTCGTTCGCGGGCGTCCAGGCCCTCAAGGGGGTCTCGTTCGACCTGCGGGCCGGGCGAGGTCCACGCGCTGGTCGGCGAGAACGGCGCGGGGAAGTCGACGCTGATCAAGGTCATCACCGGCGCCCACCGGCCGGACGAGGGGACGATCGAGGTCGACGGCCAGGTCGGTCGACGAGAACGACCCGGTCCGCGCCCGCGGCGCTGGGGATCGCCGCGATCTACCAGCAGCCGGCCCTCTTCCCCGACCTGACCGTCGCCGAGAACATCGCCCTCGGGCCTGGAGCCGGGCGGGCGCCTGGCGGCGCATCCGCTGGGGCGAGCGGCGCGAGCGGGCGCGGCGGCTGCTCGACCGGATCGGCGCGGCGATCGACCCCGAGACCGAGGTCCGCCGCCTCTCGATGCCCGAGCAGCAGCTCGTCGAGATCGCCCGCGCGCTCGGGGCCGACGCCCGGATCCTGATCATGGACGAGCCGACGGCCTCGCTCAGCGACCAGGAGGTCGAGCAACCTCTTCCGCGTCGATCCGCGAGCTGAAGGCGCAGGGCGTCGGGATCATCTACATCTCGCACCGGCTGGAGGAGCTGCCCCAGGTCGCCGACCGCGTGACGGCCCTGCGCGACGGCGTCGCTCGTCGGCACCCGGCCGATGGCCGAGGTCGACCGCGCCGAGCCTGATCCGGATGATGGTCGGCCGCGAGCTCTCGGCCGTCTTCCCCAAGACGAGCCGTGCCGATCGGCGAGGTCGTCCTGGAGGTCGACGGGCTGGGCTGCCGGGCCTCGGGCGTCCACGACGTGAGCCTCGAGCGTCCGCGCCGGCGAGATCCTCGGCCTGGCCGGGCTGGTCGGCGCGGGGCGGACCGAGCTGGCCCGCGTCCTCTTCGGCCTGACGCCGGCCGACTCGGGCGCGATCCGGCTGCGACGGCCGAGCCGGTCGACGATCGACTCGCCCGGCGCGGGCCGTCGCGCTGGGGATCGCCTACGTCCCCGAGGACCGCCGCCGGCACGGCGTGATCCTCGAGATGTCGGTCGCGGCCAACACGACGCTCGCGACCCTCCGCGCCGATCTCGCCGGCTCGGGCTGCTCGACTTCGCGCCGCGAGCGCGCGGTCGCCGCCGAGTTCGTCCGGCGGCTCGGGATCAAGACGCCGTCGCTCGACGACCCCGGTCGGGCAACCTCTCGGGCGGCAACCAGCAGAAGGTGGCGCTGGCGCGCTGGCTGGCGGCCGAGCCGTCGCGTCCTGATCCTCGACGAGCCGACGCAGGGGGTCGACGTCGGCGCCAAGGCCGAGATCCACCGGCTGATGGGCGAGCTGGCCGGCCGAGGGCATGGCGATCGTGATGATCTCGTCCGAGCTGCCCGAGATCCTCGGCATGAGCGACCGGATCGCCGTGATGCACGGCGGGACGATCGTCGGCACGCTCGACCGGGCCGAGGCGACGCAGGAGGCGATCCTGGAGCTGGCGCTCGGGCCATCCCGGCCGGCAGCGGGGTGGCCTCATGAGCGCGGTCCGGCGGTACCGCCGCGAGCTGTCGGTGGCCGCGGCCTACGTGCTCGTGCTCCTGCGTCCTGGCGGTCGCGGCCCCGGCGTTCTTCCGGCCGAGCTACCTCCGCGGGCGTCGCGGTGAGCAACGCCCCGGTGCTGGTGGCGGCGGTGGGGATGACGCTGGTGATCCTCTGCCGGCAGATCGACATCTCGATCGGCTCGCAGTTCAGCATCTGCGGCGTCGTCGCCGGGCTTGCTGGCGCAGGTCGGGGCTGCCGATGCCGCTCGTCGGCGCTGGGCGACGCTGCTGGCCGGGGCGGCGCATGGGGGCGGTCAACGGCGCTGCTCGTCGCCGGGCTCGGGGCTGCCGTCGATCGTGGTGACGCTGGCCACGCTGGTGATCGGCCGCGAGTCGCTCCGCTACCTCCGCGAGGGGGAGTTCGTCCGCGACCTGCCGGCGCGGCTTCCAGTGGTTCGGCGCCGGGCAGGCGGGCGGGCCAGTGGCTGGTCGTCGCGATCGCGCTGGTGCGTCTTCGCGGCGTTCGCCTGGGGCCTGCGGCACCTGGCGGCCGGCCGCGCCGTCTACGCGACGGGCTCGGACCCCGAGGCCGCGCGGCTGGCGGGCATCCGGCCGCGGCGGGTCGTCTTCGGCGTCTTCGTCGCGATGGGCGCCCTGGCGGGCCTGGCCGCGCTGCTCAACGCCGTCCGGTTCGCCGACGTCGACCCCAACGCCGGCACGCGGGCTGGAGCTGCAGGTGATCGCCGCGGTCGTCGTCGGCGGCACGGCGATCTCGGGCGGCCGCGGGACGCTGGTCGGCACGCTGATCGGCGTCGCCCTGCTCGGCACGATCGGCCCGGCCCTGGTCTTCCTCGGCATCCAGCCGCAGTGGGAGAAGGCGATCCAGGGCGCTGATCATCCTGCTGGCCGTCGCCTCCGACGCCCTCGACCGCCGCGGGCGGTAGCGGCCGCTCTTGATCCGGCACCAGCGGAGCGACCGGCGGAGGGTCTTCACGCCCTCGGGCGTGATCTGGGTGCCCTCGACGATGATCTCCCGCAGGCCCTTCATCCGGACGAGGTGCTCGACCCCGGCGTCGGTGATTCGAGTGCCCGTGAGGTCGAGCGAGCGCAGCTTCGGCAGCCCCGTGAGGTGGGCGAGCCCGGCGTCGGACACCTTCGTGTCCTCGAGGCTCAGCACCTTCAGGCCCTTCACCCCCTTGAGGTGGGCGATCCCGGCGTCGGAGACCGTGGTCCCCTCGAACGTCAGGACGGTCAGGCCCGGCAGGTCGGCCAGGGACTTCAGATCGTCGTCGGTGGTCCCGGTCCCCATCGTGACGACGGCCGCCGGCGGGATGATCCCCACGCCGGGGGTGGCGTAGCCGCCGGTCCGCTCGATCGTCGCGAGCGCGCGGGCCTCGGCCAGGTCGGGCTCGCCGGCCCGAGCCGAGGTTTCGTGGGCGACGAGCCCGAGCGCCGCGAGGGCCGCGAACACCGACACGCGTGTCTCGATACGCCACATCACGTCGGCCTCCATGCCGGGGAAGCGACCGTCGGCAACGTATCCCATTGTGAGCGAGATGTCTATCCCAGATCGCGCCCCTTGACACGCCCCGGCGGGGGTGTCACTTAGTGGAATCCGGTCCCTGCCCCGACCTCACGTTCATCGGGCGGCATCGTCACCGACTCGGGACCGACGCCCATGGCCACCGCGTCCGAGATGCCGACGCACCGACCGCACGGCCTGCCGGACGCGCAGCTCGGCCTGACGATGCTCCTCGTCGTCGAGGTCGCCGTCTTCGCCGCGATCGGCACGAACTTCTTCTCGCTCGCCAACGCCTTCGAGGTGCTCCGCCTGAGCGTCGAGATCGGCCTGCTGGCCGTGGCCCTGACGCCGGTGATCGTCAGCGGCGGGATCGACCTGTCGGTCGGCTCGCTGATGGGCCTCTCGGCCGTCGTCTTCGGCACGCTGCTGGCGCGACGCCGGCCTGCCGATCGTCGCGGCGGCGGCGCGTGACGCTGGTCCTCGGCGCGCTCGCCGGCGGCTTGAACGGCCTCCTGATCACGCGACTCCGCATCCCGCCGCTGATCGTGACGCTCGGCTCGTTCTCGCTCTTCCGCGGCCTGGCCGAGGGGCTGACCGGCGGCGTCGACAACTACACGAATTTCCCGGCGCGCTTCCTCTTCCTCGGCCAGGGCTATCTCTTCGGCGTCATCCCGACGCAGCTGCCGATCTTCGTCGTCGGTCGTCGCCGGCGTTCTGGGTCCTGCTGCACCGCACGCACGATCGGCCGCGGGCTCGTCGCGATCGGCTTCTCGCCCGAGGGGGCGCGGTACGCCGGGCCTGCCGGTCGAGCGGCTGGTCGGGCTCGGTCTACGTGCTCTCGGGGCTGGTCTCGAGCCTGGCGGCGATCATCTACGTGGCCCACCTCGGCCAGGCGAAGGCCGACGCCGGCACCGGCTACGAGCTGCTGGCGATCACGGCCGTCGTGCTCGGCGGGACGTCGATCTTCGGCGGCCGGGGGAGCATCGCCGGGACGCTGCTGGGGCTGTTCGCGATCGCCGTGCTCCAGAACGGGCTGCGGCTGGCCGACCTGCCCGCCGAGCTGGCCGGCGTCCTGACCGGGCGTCCTGCTCCTGGTGGCCATCGGGCTCGACCGCCGGGGCCGCTCGCGATACCGGAGGCGTCGGAACCGTCGCGGCAACGGTTCCTGACACCTTGCCGATCCGCATCGACGGAGGAATTCGCCGTGAAGAACTCGCAAGTCGCCGTGATCTGCGTCGCCGATCCTCGCCGCCGGGGCTGATCGTCGCGGCGAGCAATGTCTACCTGGTCCGCTCGCTCCGCGAGGAGCTGTCGCGGCGCGACACGCCGATCGGCCTCCGACCGGCTCGCCGCAGCCGATCGCCCGGTCCGCAGAGCCGTCCGCTCACCGTCGCGATGATGCCCAAGAGCAAGGGGAACGCCTACTTCATCGCCTGCCGCAAGGGGGCCGAGGAGGCGGCGAAGGAGCTGGGCGTCAAGCTGATCTGGGACGGCCCGACCGACCCCGACCCGGCCAAGCAGAACGAGGTCGTCGACACCTGGATCACCCGCGGCGTCGACGTGATCGCCGTGGCCGTCGAGAACCGCGCAGGGGATCTCGTCGGTGCTGCGCAAGGCCCGCGCGCGAGGGATCAAGGTCATCACCTGGGACGCCGACGCCGAGCCCGACGCCCGCGACTTCTTCGTCAACCAGGCCACGCCCGAGGGGATCGGCCAGGCCCTGATGGACAACGCCGCGCGACGTCCTCGGCGGCAAGGGCGAGTTCGCCATCATCACGGCGTCGCTCACCGCCGCCAACATGATCGAGTGGCAGAAGAAGATCGAGGCGCGGCGCGCCGAGAAGTATCCCGAGATCAAGATGGCCGCGCTCCGCCCCTGCGACGACCTCCAGAAGAAGGCGTTCGACGAGGCCAACGCGATCCTGAACGCCTACCCCAACGTCAAGCTGATCATGGCCATCTGCACCCCGGCCGTCCCGGGCGCCGCCGAGGCGGTCAAGCAGTCGGGCCGCGACCGACGTCAAGGTGATCGGCCTCGGCCTGCCCAACGACAACAAGACGCTACGTCCACGAGGGGATCACCGACTGCCGTGATCCTCTGGAACACGATCGACCTCGGCTACCTGACCGTCCTCGCGGCGGCCGACGCTCGCCGACGGGCACGCTCAAGCCCGGCGACACGTCGCTCGACGCCGGCCGGCTCGGGACGATCGCGATCGAGGGGGACAACATCCTGCTCGGCAAGCCGTTCCCGTTCACGAAGGAGAACATCGACCAGTTCGATTTCTGAGCCGGTCCCGCTGTGTGAAAAGCTCTCCCGGGAAGGCGAGGCTCCGTCCGAGCCCGCTCCGTCCACCCTCGATCGGATTCGTCCACCGGACCGGCCCTTCCTGCCGCACGCAGCCGTACAGATGTGAACAAAAGGCGTACGCTCGGGTTCGGTCGGCGCCAGGGCCTTGGGTCCGCCCAACCCGGGGCACCGGGTTCGCTCGACGCGGGGACCAACCCGGGGCCGGGAACCCGGGGGCTCTTCCCATCGGCCTCGAGCCGGGCGATCAATCGGGCCGGGTCGCGGCCTCCGCCGCGGCGTGACATTCGGCGATCTCGCGCTGGAGCAGCTCGGGACGCTGGAAGTCGTGGACGACGGGGCGATCCGCCCGTTCCTCGTCATGGAGCGGGCCGAGGCGATCGAGCACCTGGCGGAAGGTCGCCTCGGCCTCGGCGAATCGGCCGCAGTCCTTGTACGACCGCGCCAGGTCGTACTGCGCGTGGAGGAGGCGGAACCGGGTCTCGGCGCTCTCGGGGTCGGCCCCGGCCAGCTCGGCGAAGAGGTCCGCGGCCTCGGCGAAGAGCCGGTTCGCGCCGACGAACTCTCGCTGGCCCCGCATCACGCCCGCCAGGTCGTTCAGCGCCATCGCGAGGTGGGCCTTCGCGTCGACGGTCCCCGGCCCCGCCTTGAGCCGGGCCCGGCCGATCTCGATCGCCTTGAGATAGTCTCGCCGGGCCGCGACGTAGTCCTTGGACAGCTTCTCGACGTCGGCGAGCTTGCGGTAGCTCCAGGCGAGCATCGACGCCGCCTCGTTGCTCGCCGGCTCCTCGGCCACCCAGCGCTCGGCCAGGCCCCGCGCCTTGCGGAGCCAGACCGCGGCCTCGGCGAACTCGTTGCGGTAGCCGTGCGCCCGCCCGAGGCGGATGTACGCCTCGATCAGGCCCCTGCGTGCACCCGGGGTAGCGCGGGTCGGCCGCCGCGATCTCCTCCTCGAGGTCGACGACCCGCCGGAAGTCGGCGACGGCCGTGGCGTGGTCGCCCACGATCATCGCGAGCTCGCCGAGCCCGACCTCGGCCCGGGCCAGGCAGTCCTTCACGGCGAGGTCGCGAGGAGAGGCCTTCAGCGAGCGACTCGGCCAGGCCCCGCGCCCGCAGGAGCTGCACGCCCGCCTCCTTCGTCCGACCGACCTCGCGGTAGATCTCGCCGAGCTTCTGGTGGGCGACGGCCCGGCTCAGGTCGGGCGGCGTGGCCTCGGCGTTGCGCGCGATCTCGTCGAGCCCGGCGATCGCCGTGTCGAGCAGGCTCCGGCGGATCGCCCGGGTCTCGGGCGTGTCGCCGAGCTTCTCCTGGACGTCGAAGATGATCTTGTTGAGGCCTTGAGCGCGAGGTTGCTGCTCGACGCATCGTGGCGTTGCGGTCGGCCGCGCCTCGGCGCCTTCTGTTCCGTCTGGACCGCGAGCCTGGAGCCGCGCGTTGTGGTAGAGGACGCCCGCGAGCAGCAGGCAGGCCGCAAGCCCCGCGACGGCCACGGCGGTCGCCGCCGCGGGCTTCCGCCTCGCCCACTTCCAGGCCTGGTCCCAGACCGTCGCAGGCCGGGCGAGGATCGGTCGGCCGTCGAGGAACCGGCGGAGGTCGTCGGCCAGCGCCTCGGCCGAGGCGTAGCGCCGCCGCGGGTCCTTCTCCAGGCATTTCAGGCAGATCGTCTCGAGGTCGCGCGGGGTGTGCCGCTGGAGCCGGCCGGGCGGGAGCGGGCTCCTGGTCGCGACCTGCTCGAGCGTCGAGAGCGGCGTCGCGCCCTGGAACGGCGGCCGGCCGGTGAGCATCTCGTAGAGGATCGCGCCGAGCGCGTAGACGTCGGTCGCCGGCGTGATCGATCCGGCCGAGCCGCGGGCCTGCTCGGGGGCCATGTAGCTGGGGGTGCCGAGGATCGTCGCCGGTCCGGGTCATTCCCGCGTCGTCCTGCTCGAGGAGCTTGGCCAGGCCGAAGTCGGTGATCTTCGGCACGCCGTCGCTCGGTCAGCACGACGTTGGCCGGCTTGAGGTCGCGATGGACGATCCCGCGGCCGTGGGCGTAGTGGACTGGCGCGCGCCAGCGCCTCGACCAGTCTCGGCCGCGGCGCGCGGGTCCTGCGGCGTGCCGGCGAGCTTCGCGTGTCAGGCTGCCGCCCGGCGGCGTATTCGAGGGCCAGGTAGCCCTGCCCGTCGTGCTCGCCGACCTCGTAGACCTGGATGATGTTGGGATGCGGCGAACCGGGCCGCCGCCTCGGCCTCGGCGCGGAATCGGGCCGCGATCGCCGGGTCGGCGTAGAGCCAGGGCCGGATCACCTTGAGGGCCACCAGGCGATTCAGGCCGAGCTGCCGCGCCTCGTAGACGACCCCCGCCCCGCCCCGGCCCAGCTCGCGGATCAGCTCGTATCCCGGCGGTGCCGCGCCCAACGGCCCGACGCCCGACGGAGTATCGTCGATGCGACGAGCGTAGGCTCGTCATCGGGCGAATCGTGCCTGGAAAGCCCGATGCAAATCGAGCTGGCGGCGGAGGCGGTCGGCGAACTCGGGGAACCGCCAGGCGAATTCGTCCGGCAAGGGAGACTCGCCGAGCGACTCGCGGACCAGGTATTCGCCGTAGACCAGCTCGAACGACGCCTCGATGTCCGCGGCCAGCGCGGGATGCCTGACCAGGAAGGCCTCGGCCGGCATCCGCTGCCCGGCCCGCCATCGCTCGGTCAGCTCGGCGCAGACCCGGTCGGCCAGGTCCCCGCCCTCCTCGCGGATCCGGCCGACCCGTCAGCGACGAGGCCCGGCCAGGGGATGGTCCGTCCGCCCGGACGATGCCGCCCGATCTGCGTCGCGCGATTGTCGTGGGGATCGCTCATCGGCGGACGTCTCGGAAATGGCCGTGCCCGGGCGATCGTCGGCGGGCGCCTCACCCACACATGGCCGTCCGGCGGCCATCCGGACGCGAATCCGCGGGATGGCTTCAGCCCTGGATCGAGTCGAGCCCGAGCTCCTCCTCGACCCGAGCGATCGCGCGGGCGAGCTGCTTGCGCCGGCCCTCGGGCGTCCCGCCCATCGCGGCGGCAACGGCCGCCCAGTCCGATCCGAGACGCCGGAGCTCGGCAAGCTGCCGCTCCTCCTCGGAGAGCCGGCTGCGGGCCATCTGGAGCAGCTCGCGCCGCGAGACGACCTGGCTCGGCGTCTCCTCCCGGGTCGCGGCGACCTCGATCGGCTCGCCGTCGGGGCCGCCCGGCCCGACGCGGCGGAGGTCCCGGCGCTGGCGGTGGTGATGACCGGACCTCCTCCGACAGCTTGTTCCGCGCCATGCCCACGAGCAGGCGGATCAGCTGCGTCGGCTCGTCGAGGTCGAACTCGCCGATCGCGGCCCGGACGAAGAACTGGGCCAGGACCGACTGGCAGATGTCGGTCGAGTCGAAGACCCGGCGCAGCCTCGGGTCGCGGAGCCGGAGCCAGCCGCGGACCTCGAGACGGATCTCGGGCTCGTAGAGCCGGACCAGCTCCTCGGCCGCCCGGTCGTCGCCCTCGCGGACGCGCCGGATGAATGTGGAGTATTCGGAAGGGTCGATCGGAGACGCCATGCGCAGTCTTCCGGGTCGGCGTTACCCGCGGCGATGCCGAGCAAACTCGACCCGACGATCGGGGCGGGCCCGCTCCATCGTCATTGTGACCGCCGCGGGGTCCAGCGTCCAACGGACCTTGCGCGAGCGTTGATGGCGGGAACCCGCATGTCAACGAATCGGGCCGCCGACGGCCGTCCCGTCGTCAGGGTGGCTGACGGGATTCGAACCCGCGATATCCAGATCCACAATCTGGCGCCTTAACCGCTAGGCCACAGCCACCATCGTGCCTAGACAGGATAAAGGTCCGATGCGTTCGCGTCAAGCGCGGCGGCGCGTGTCGGGCGGCTCGAACGACCTCCGGGATTATTCGCAGGATCTTTCGACTTAACGTCTTGACGCCGAACGGGGGGATTGCTGGGATGAAGCCGCGACGGCGAGACGGTCGGCCGCGTCGGGGGTTCTCGGCCATGGGCGAGGTCCGGATCGGGGTCATCGGCTGCGGCCGCGCGGCGAGAGTCCATGTCGGACGACTCGCGGCCGTCGAGGGCGTCCGCGTCGTTGCTTGCGCCGACTCCGACCCGGACTGCGCCCGGTCGCTGGCCGAATCCGCCTCGATCCGCGCCTTCGCCGACCACCTCGAGCTGATCCGCCAGTGCTCTCCCGACGCCCTGGCGATCTTCACGCCCCACCTGGCACACTACCGGCCGACGATGGACGGCCTCCAGGCCGGCTGCCACGTCTTCGTCGAGAAGCCGCTCTCGACGAACGTCCAGGAGGCCGTCGACATCGTGAACGTGGCCCGAGCCCGCGGGCGCAAGGTCGGCGTCGGCCATCAGTTCCGGCTCTTGCCCAGCCTCCGGGAGGCGAGGCGGAGGCTAGCGGAGGGGGCTATCGGCCCGGTCCGGCTGGTCGTCGCCACGCTGGCTCAGCCATGGCTGAGCTTGCACCGGAATGCGGAGGATTCGTGGCGGTTCGACCCGAAGGTGGCCGGCGGCGGCATGCTGGCCGATTCGGGCGACCACCTGATCGACGCTCTGCTCTGGAGCCTGGGCGGAAGGCTGTCGAGGCGGCGGCGATCCAGAGCCGGATGGAGTCGGGAGTCGACATCGTCACGGCCGCGGCGATCCGGCTGGCCGACGGCACCCCGGCGACGATCGCCCTGGCCGGCGACTCGCCCCGATCGCTCTTCGAGATCAGCTATTACGGCGAGCGGGGGCGGATCGTGGCGACCGAGGGACGGCTGGTCCAGGATGAGGGCAGCAGCGAGGGTCAAGTCGCCGACCTCCCCGCACCGATCGAAACCATCGACGGGAATTTCGTGGCGGCGATCCGCGGCGAGGCCCCGCTTTGCTGCCCCGCCGACGAGGCGCTGGACACGGTCCGGCTGCTCGAGGCGATCGCCCGCTCGGCCGCGAGCGGGCAGGTCGTCCGGCTGGGTTGAACGCGGCCCCGGAAATCCCCCGGCTCCGACGCTTGACAATCGCGTATCTCTTTCCTACCAATTAGGCTCCGCCTTTCGCGAACGGCGGAACGTCGCCAGGGCCGATCGGCCGTCCGCCCCCGGAGCCGCGGGGCGGGTGACGCCCTTCCACCCTCCTCCTGAGGACCGATGTTTATGTGGGACCGACTGGAGATCTCCGTGCTTCTCGAGGCGCCCGCGTCCGGCCGCTCCACCGAGTTCGGCCGGCCGACCTCGCCCGTCCTCGACCGGCACCCCGGCGACGAGGAGGAGCTTGACGACGAGGAAATCGAGGACGACGACGAGGAGGACGACGACCTCGACGACGACCTCGATGACGACATCGACGACGAGGATGACGACATCGACGACCTCGACGACGAGGACGACATCGACGACGAGGACCTCGAGGAGATCGACGAGATCGACATCGACGACGAGGATGACGACCTCGACGACGAGGACGACCTCGACGACCTCGACGATGACGAGGAAGAGGAGGAGGAGGTCGAGGACGTCGAGTGACCGGCGGCGCCGCGGACCGAGCCCGATCGACTCGCGACGGACGTCGCCGGCGAAGGCCTCCGCGGCCGACCGGCGGCGAGGCCGTTCCGAAAAGAGATCCCGGGGTGTTTGAGTCGGGCCGGGATTTCGTCTATGTTCGGCGGGACACAGTCCGTCCGCGTCATCGGCCGGGACCCCGGGGCGGCCAGCCGCCGACCGGGGCCGACCCGGAAGGGAGCGTCTCAGCGATGGCCGCACCCCACGACCGCCGGACGACCCCTTCTCCGAGGTCCCGCCCCCGAGACCTCGACCCGGCGCGCCCGGCGTCAGAGCCAGCTCGACTTCGAACTCGAATTCCTCGGCGCGGTCCTCGACCGCGACCCGCTCTACGCCGACGCCCTGAAGGTCCACGCCGACAACCTCGCCGCCAAGGGCTACTACCACCGCGCGCTCCAGGCCGACCGCAGGCTCGTCCGCCTCCGGCCCGACCGCCCGATCCCCTGGTACAACCTCGCGTGCAGCTACGCCGTCCTCGGCATGACCGACCCGGCCTTCGCCGCCCTGGAGCGGGCGCTGCGGCTCGGCTACCGCCACTCGACCACCTCCGACGCGACCCCGACCTGAAGTCGCTCCGCGATGATCCCCGGTTCGCCCGGCTGCTCCGGCGGTTTTGAGGGACATTCGGCCGGCCCATGATTCGCCTGAGCAGATATCTAAGCCTGCCCCCTTGCGGGGGAGGTTAGGGTGGGGGGTCAAAGGCCAAGGCCTTCCCAAGAACCCCCACCCTACCCTTCCCCGCAAGGGGGCAGGGTTTTGAAAGGTCGCCCTCGCCGGGGGCCAACGAGGAGGTTCTTCCTTCCATGCACGCCCACACCTGGCCCGAAGTCGACGCGGCGGCCCGCGTCGTCCGCGACCGGCTGGGCCGGACGGCCGACGGTCGGGATCGTCCTCGGGACCGGCCTCGGCGCCCTCGCCGAGGAGATCGACGCCGAGGCGACGATCCCCTATCCCGAGATCCCCCACTTCCCCCACTCGACGGTCGAGAGCCACAAGGGCCAGCTCGTCTGCGGCACGCTCGCCGGCCGGTCGGTCATGGCGATGGAGGGGCGGTTCCACCTCTACGAGGGCTACACCGCCGCGCAGGTGACGTTCCCGATCCGGGTGATGAAGGAGCTGGGCTGCCGCTACCTGATCGTCTCCAACGCGGCCGGCGGCATGAACCCGCTGCATCGCAAGGGCGACCTGTCGTCATCGAGGACCACATCAACCTGATGGGCGTCAACCCCCTGATCGGCCCCAACGACGAGCGGCTCGGCCCCCGCTTCCCCGACCTGATCGAGCCCTACGACCGGGCCCTCCAGGACCTGGCCCTCAAGGTCGCCCTCGAGGCGAACATCGTCGCCCATCGCGGTGTCTACGTGGCGGTGACCGGCCCGAACCTGGAGACCCGGGCCGAGTACCGCTTCCTCCGGGCGATCGGCGCCGACGTCGTCGGGATGTCGACGGTCCCCGAGGTCCTCGTCGCCGTCCACGCCGGGCTGCAGCGTCCTCGGCTTCTCGATCGTCACCGACCTCTGCCTGCCCGACGCCCTGGAGCCGGTCAGGATCGAGGAGATCCTGGCCGTCGCCCACGAGGCCGAGGGGAAGCTCCGGACGATCGTCCGGCGGGTGCTCGAGCGGCTGGACGCTGACCGATTGGTCCGTAGGGCAGGGCTCGCCTGCCGTCTGCCGTGAACGGCTGGCAAGCCTGCCCTACGGTACCATTCGACTGATCGCGATGTCCACCAACGCCAAGCCCTACAAAGACACGCTGAACCTGCCGGTCACCGCGGTTCGAGATGAAGGCGAACCTGACGGTCCGCGAGCCGAAGCTCCAGGCCCGCTGGCGCGAGCAGGACCTCTACGGCCAGATCCGCAAGGCCCGGACGGGCCGCGAGCGCAAGGTCCTCCACGACGGGCCGCCCTACGCCAACGGCGAGATCCACATGGGGCACCTGCTCAACAAGGTGCTCAAGGACATCGTCGTCCGCTCGCTGACGATGCGCGGCTTCGACAGCCCCTACGTCCCCGGCTGGGACTGCCACGGCCTGCCGATCGAGCACAAGGTCGTCAAGGACCTGGGCTCGAAGGCCGCCGGCGATGAGCCACGCCGAGATCCGCACGCTCTGCCACGACGAGGCGATGAAGTGGGTCGACATCCAGCGCGACCAGTTCCGCCGCCTGGGGGTCTCGGGCGACTGGGACAAGCCCTACCTGACGCTCGACCCGCGCTACGAGGCCGGCATCATCGACGTGCTGGCCGACCTCGTCGAGGCCGGCTACGTCTTCCGCCAGCTCAAGCCGATCCACTGGTGCATCCACGACCGGACCGCGCTGGCCGAGGCGGAGCTGGAGTACGCCGACGAGACCTCGCCGAGCATCTACGTCAATTTCCCGATGGTCTCGGGCGTGCCCGACGCGCTCGCTGGGCGACGGCCCCTGGCACGCGATGATCTGGACGACGACGCCGTGGACCCTCCCGGCCAACGTCGCCATCGCCGCCCACCCCGACCTCGACTACGTCGGGGTTCGCTACGTCGACCCCGCGTCGACCGGCGATCAGGCCGCGATCCGAGACCGGATCCTCGCGGCGCGACGCTGGTCGTCGCCGAAGGTGATGGGCCTGGCGGGCGTCACCGGAGTTCGACCGAGGTCGGCCGCGTGCAAGGGGCGAGGACGCTCGAGCGGACGCTCGAGTATCAGGCACGCCGTTCATCGACCGCGGCGAGCGCCGATCGTCCTCGCCGACTACGTCAGCGCCGAGGACGGCACCGGCCTCGTCCACACCGCGCCCGGCCACGGGGCCGAGGACTACCAGACCGGCCAGAAATACGGCCTGCCGACCCTGAGCCCGGTCGACGCCTCGGGCCGGTTCACCGACGAGGCCCCGCCTCGGCTCGTCGGCAAGCCGGTCTTCGCCGGCGAACCCGAGGTCGTCGAGATGCTGCGGGAGCCGGGTCACCTCTTCCACGAGATGCCCGTTCGCCACAGCTACCCGCACTGCTGGCGGTGCAAGAAGCCGGTCATCTTCCGCGCGACCGAGCAGTGGTTCATCGGCGTCGACCGCAACGACCTGCGGCAACGGACGCTCCAGGCGATCGACGGCGTGACGCTGGCTCCCCGGCTGGGGCAAGTCGCGGATCGAGGCGATGGTCTCGCGGCCGGCCCGACTGGTGCATCAGCCGCCAGCGCGCCTGGGGCGTGCCGATCCCCGCCCTCGTACTGCGACAAGACCGGCGAGCATCATCCTCACGGCCGAATCCGTCCGCTTCTATCCGCGACCTCTTCCGCAAGGAGGGGGCCGACGCCTGGTTCCGCAAGCCGGTCGAGGAGCTGGTCCCGCCCGACCTCGACCTGCCCGAAGTGCCGCGTGGAGACCGTTCCGCAAGGAGGACCGACATCCTCGACGTCTGGTTCGAGTCGGGCTCGAGCCATCGCGCGGTGCTCGACGAGCCGAGCTACGACCTCGGGCCGTACCCGGCGTTCATGTACCTCGAAGGCTCCGACCAGCACCGCGGCTGGTTCCAGTCGTCGATCCTGACGGCCGTCGGCACGACGGGCCGGGCCCCGTTCGAGACGGTGCTGACGCACGGGTTCGTCGTCGACGAGCAAGGGCAAGAAGATGTCCAAGTCGGGCGGCAACGCCGTCTCGGCCGTCGAAGGCGACCGAGCAGTACGGCGCCGACGTCCTGCGGCTCTACGTCGCCAGCCTCGACTACGCCGACGACGTCCGCGATGAGCGAGCGCGGCATCAAGGAGACGTCCGAGGCCTATCGGAAGATCCGCAACACCTTCCGCTACCTGCTGGGCAACCTCGAGGATTACGCGGAGTTCGACCCCTCGACGGTCGACCCCTCGACCCTCCACGAGATCGACCGCTGGGCCCTCGGCCAGCTCAACGGCGTGATCCGCGACGTCACGCGAGTCGTACGAGCGGTTCGAGTTCTACCAGGTCTATCAGCGGATCTACCAGTTCTGCTCGGTCGACCTGTCGAGCTTCTATCTCGACGTCCTCAAGGACCGTCTCTACGCCGAAGCCGCCGGACGGCCCCGACCGCCGCGCCGCGCAGTTCGTCCTGGCTCGGCTGCACGACGTCCTGACCCGGCTGCTCGCGCCGATCATCCCGCACACGGCCGAGGAGGTCTGGGACTTCGTCCCCGGGTCGCCCGCCAAGGCCGCGAGCGTCCACCTCGCCGACTGGCCGAGGCCGGATCCGGCTTGGGATGACGAGGCTTTCAGCTCACAGATGCAAAGGCTGTTCTCGATTCGGGCGTTGGCAATGCTCGCCCTCGAGTCGGCACGGGCTCAGAAGAAGATCGGGAGCAGTCAAGAAGCGGTCTTGTCATTCTGGCGTCTCAACGAGAGCGAGCCGGTGGGGGGTCTCATCCAGGACAATCTCGATCTACTCAAGACGCTCTGCATCGTCTCGGATGTCCACGTACGTTGGGATCATCCGGTTGACTACGTAGGGGTAGGACACCCGGCTTTCGTCCACGACCACAACGCTGTAATCAACGTTGGCGTTTCTCCGCATGGGAAGTGCGGACGCTGCTGGAACCTCCGTCCGACCGTCGGTTCGGATACCGACTACCCGACACTCTGCGACCGCTGTGTGAAGGTCGTCCGGGCGATGAATCCCGGCGCGGATCGGGTATGATCTCCTCGGCTTCCGGATCGCCCCCACCCTACCCTCCCCCGCAAGGGGGGAGGGAAAGAAGGTCCGGCCGCCTTTCTGAAACCCTCCCCCCTTGCGGGGGAGGGTAGGGTGGGGGGCGGTCGTGGAGAATGCTGGTCCACCGAAAAGGAAGAGGCCCGCCTCCATGACGACCGTCGCCCAACCTCTCCTCACGGCCGAGGAATACGCCCTCACATCCGACCCGGACGACCGACTGACGGAACTCGTCAGTGGCCGGATCGTCACGTTTCCTTTCCACGGGTTTCGCCACGGGGCGATTTGCGGCCGGCTCTGCTACCTCATCGGGACGATCGTCGAAGAGGGTGTCCGCGGTCATTGCTTCGCCGGGACGGGCATCATCACCCAGCGTCATCCCGACACCGTCCGCGGCGCCGACCTCTCGTACGTCCGGCGTGAGCGATACGACCAGGCGACCTCCGGCGACGATTATTTCTCGATCCCGCCCGACCTTATCTTCGAGGTCCTTGAACACGACGAGCCATGGTCCGAGATGCTCGTCCGGGTGTCCGAGTATCTCGCGATGGGCACGCCGCACGTCAGCGTCGTCGACCCGGAATCGGAGAGTATCTCCGTGTTCCAACCCGATCGTCCGCCGGCCGTCCTCGGCCCCGACGACGACTGGTCCGCCCCCGAGATCCTCGGCGAGTTCCGCATCCCCGTCCGCCGCTTCTTCGAGTGACCGCCATGCCCTCCGTCGCCCCCATCCGCCTCGCCGTCTGCGTCTCGGGCGGCGGGACGACCTTGCAGAGCCTGATCGACCGGATCGCCGCCGGGACGCTCCACGCCGAGATCGTCCAGGTCGTCGCGAGCCGGCCGAAGATCCGGGCGATCGAGCGAGCCAAGGCGGTCAACATCCCCGTGGCCGTCGTCACGCGGTCCGGGCGGACGGTCGAGGAGTTCAGCGCCGAGGTCTTCGATCTGATCCGCGGCCACGCCGCCGAGCTGGTCGTGCTCGCCGGGTTCCTCTCGCTCCTGGAGATCCCCGACGACTACCACGCCCGCGTCCTCAACATCCACCCCGCGCTCATCCCCGCGTTTTCGGGCAAGGGGTATCACGGCCTGGCCGTCCACCAGGCGGCGATCGACTACGGCGTGAAGGTCTCCGGTTGCACCGTCCACTTCGCCGACGCCACCTACGACACCGGCCCGATCATCCTTCAGCGCCCCGTTCCGGTCCTGGACGACGACGACGCCCCCGCCCTGGCCGCGCGGGTCTTCGAGGCCGAGTGCGGGGCCCTGGCCGACGCCATCAACCTCTTCGCCGAGGGCCGGATCGACGTCTGCGGCCGTCACGTCCGCATCCACCCGCCCCACCCGGTCTGAACGTGATACCGTTCTGGAAAACGGTGACGGCGGGGGGCAAGGCCCCCCGCCGCCCGGGAGTGCCGATCAATAGCGGTAATGGTCGGACTTGTAGGGGCCTTCCTTCGGGACGTGGATGTAGGCGGCCTGTTCCGGCGTCAGTTCGGTCAACTCGACGTTCAGCTTCTTGAGCTGCAAGCGGGCGACGTGCTCGTCCAGCTTCTTGGGCAGGACGTAGACGCCGACGGGGTACTTCTCGTTGTGCTGCCAGAGCTCGATCTGGGCGAGGGTCTGGTTCGCGAAGGAGGAGCTCATCACGTACGAGGGGTGGCCGGTGCCGCAGCCGAGATTGACCAGGCGGCCCTTGGCGAGCAGGATGATCCGCTTCCCGTCGGGGAAGATGACGTGATCGACCTGCGGCTTGATCTCCTCCCAGCGGTAGTCCTCGAGCGACGCCACGTCGATCTCGTTGTCGAAGTGGCCGATGTTGCAGACGATGGCCTGGTTCTTCATCTTGGCCATGTGGGCGTGCGTGATGACCTTGTAGTTGCCGGTGGTCGTCACGAAGATGTCGGCCTTGTCGCAGGCGTAGTCCATGGTGACGACGCGGTAGCCTTCCATCGCGGCCTGCAACGCGCAGATCGGGTCGATCTCGGTGACCCACACCTGGGCCGAGAGGGCGCGCAGGGCCTGGGCCGAGCCCTTGCCCACGTCGCCGTAGCCGGCGACGACGGCGATCTTGCCGGCGATCATCACGTCGGTGGCGCGCTTGATGCCGTCCACCAGCGACTCGCGGCAGCCGTACAGGTTGTCGAACTTGGACTTGGTGACCGAGTCGTTGACGTTGATGGCGGGGAACTTCAGCTCGCCGCGCTTGTGCATCTGATAGAGGCGGTGGACGCCGGTGGTGGTCTCCTCGGTGACGCCCTTGATGGCGGCGAGCCTCTCGGAGTACCAGCCGGGCTGCGAGGCGATGCCGCTTCTTGATGGCGGCGAAGAGGATGCGCTCCTCCTCGCTGGTGGGCTTGTCGAGGACGGAGATGTCGGCCTCGGCGCGGGCGCCGAGGTGGAGCAGCAGGGTGGCGTCCCCGCCGTCGTCGAGGATCATGTTCGAGTGCCCGCCGTCGGCCCACTCGAAGATCTTGTGGGTGTATTCCCAGTACTCCTTCGAGGGACTCGCCCTTGTAGGCGAAGACGGGGATGCCGGCGTCGGCGATGGCGGCGGCGGCATGATCCTGGGTCGAGAAGATGTTGCACGAGGCCCAGCGGACCTCGGCGCCGAGGGCCTTGAGCGTCTCGATCAGGACGGCCGTCTGGATGGTCATGTGGAGCGAGCCGGTGATGCGAGCGCCCTTGAGGGGCTGGCGCGAGGCGTACTCCTCGCGGATGGCCATGAGGCCGGGCATCTCGGTCTCGGCGATCGCGATCTCGCGGCGGCCCCAGGGGGCGAGCGAGATGTCGGCGACGCGGTAATCCTTGACGGCAACAGGCTTTTGCAGCAACGGCGGTCACGTTCAAAGTCTCCTGAAACGATGAACGGGCGCCGTTGCACGGTAGTAAATCCACCCCATCGAGCCTGGCAGGAACGCCCATGCGTACCGTCGCAGCGCCCCTCAATGGAATGATGTTGACTGGTCGACTCTCGGCAAGCCCTCCCTGGTCGGACCAAGTTCCGAACCCATAGATTTCTACCAAATTGAGCCGAGCCGAATCAAGGCGAAGGACGACCGGGTGGTGTCTCCGCCCGGCCTGGATCTCGCGTACGCGGCACCCCGGACCGACTTCGTCCAGCGTCATAGCCCGCACCGAAGCCAATATGACGTAACTCATTACTATCAAGGGCATTGTATCGGACTGCCCAGGCGCGTCGCTGATCATCGGAAAAACCGCACTTAACCCCTGAATCCCCAACGACTTGCGGAAAATTGGCTTCGGTCGGTAATTCGAATGTGCCATGGGCGATCAGCCCCGCGGAGCCGACGGGTCACCGTGTCGGCCCGGACCCGAGCCCCGACCTTATCCTGCACTCGCCCGACCCTCCCGGCAAGGGACGGTGATCCCTGCACGGGACGCCGGCCGGCGAATTTCTCACCCTGCCCCCTTGCGGGAGAGGGTAGGGTGGCGAGTTAAATGCGGAAGCCCGATCGAGCCGAGTCCTCAAGCCCTCATCCGAGACCGAGACGATGCCCGATATCCGACCGTTCCGAGGCGTCCGCTACGACCTGACCCGCGTCGGGTCCCTCTCCGACGTCGTCGCGCCGCCGTATGACGTCATCGGCCCCGACCTCCAGGAGCAGCTCTACCACGTCAGCCCGTACAACATCATCCGGCTCGAACTGAACAAGGAAGAGCCCGGCGACACGCCCGAGAACAACCGCTACACCCGCGCGGCCAAGCATTTGAAGGACTGGACCCGCGACGGGGATTCTCGCCGAGGACCCGCACCCCTCGCTCTACGTCTATCACCAGGAGTTCGAGGTCGAGGGCAGGACCTACACCCGCAAGGGCTTCATCGCCCGCGTCCGGCTCGAGCCGTTCGGACAGGGCAAGATCTACCCCCACGAGCAGACCCTCTCCGGCCCGAAGGCCGACCGGCTCGCCCTGTTCAAGGCGACGGGCTTCAACCTGAGCCCCGTGTTCGGCCTCTATCCCGACCCGGACAACAAGGCCCTCGCGCGCCGTCGAGGCCGGCCTCCGCGATCGGACTCCGCTCGAGGCGACCGACCACCTCGGCGTGACGAACCGGCTCTGGCCCGTGGTCGACCAGGCCACGCACACGGCCGTCCAGGGCCTGATGGCCGCCAACCCGATCTTCATCGCCGACGGCCACCACCGCTACGAGACGGGGCTGAAGTATCGCGACGACCTGATCGCCTCGGGCGAGCTCGTCGGGCCCGACGATCCCGCGAACTTCACGATGATGATGCTCGTCGGGATGAGCGACCCCGGCCTGATCATCCTGCCCACCCACCGGCTCGTGTCGGGCTTCCCGGGCCTGACGTCCGACGAGCTGGCCCGCGCGCCTGGCCCCGGAGTTCGAGGTGGAGATCGTGGGCGACGGCGACGCAGCGCCGCCGCGCAGCCTGGGAGAACATCGAGATCGGCGGCGAGCAGGACACCCTCGGCTTCGGCACCGTGGCCGACGGCCGCTGGCTCACCGCCCGGCTCCGCTCCGACGCCACGATGGACCGGCTCGCCCCCGACCACGGCCCCGAGTGGCGGTCGCTCGGCGTCAGCATCCTCCACGAGCTCGTCCTCAAGGCCCTGCTCGGCCCGATCGGCACCGCCTCTTGCACGCTACGTCCACCTGCTCGACGAGGTGCTCGACGCGACGACCGCACCGCAAGTGCGACCTCGCCTGCCTCGTCCCGCCCGCGGGGATGGAGCACGTCGAGACGATCGCGTCGAAGCTCGAGAAGATGCCGCCCAAGAGCACGTATTTCTATCCGAAGCTGCTGAGCGGGCTGGTGCTGAACCCGCTCCGCTGACGCCGTTGACACTTGTCAGATGACGAACGTACCATGACAGCGTCTGGATCCTCTCCGGAGAAGCTGTCATGACGATTCGTATCGCGACGCTCGCCGCCGTTCTGCTGGTCTCGCCGATGGCCGTCGCGGCCGATGACGAGACGAAACGCGTGACCGGGCGCATCGTCGATGAAGCGGGGCGTCCCGCGGCCGGCGTCGAGGTCGGGCCGATCTGGGGTGCGAACGGGCTCCGTTGGGAGCAGGTGGTCGCGCTTGGCAATCAGAAGCCCGAGACGCTCTGGCAGGACGAAGGAAGGATGCAACCTTGGGGCGGCCGGTCCGCGATGACGGCCGACGACGGGACCTTCTCGATCGCGATCCACCCCCGCGAGTTCGCCCTGCTTGCCTTCGATGAGGGCCGCAAGCGAGGCGCACTCATCCGGCTCGACCCGAAGGGTCCCGGAGGGCCGGTCGAGGCCCCGCTGCAACCGACGGTCCTCGTGAAGGGGACGGTCCGTCTGGTCGACCCGAAGGATCCGCTGGCGTGGTCCTGCACCTACCTGAACTTGCCCGACGACGAGACGAATCCCCTGGCACGAACGCGGATCGGGATCTGCGGGAGCTACCGGACCCGGTTCGAGTTTCGCGTTCCCCCGGGTGTTTACACGCTGAGTGCCTCGAGCGATTCGCCGACCGCCGCGTCGGTCGAGGGTCGGCCGCTCACGGTCGGCTCCGGCTCGAAGGACATGGACCTCGGGCCGCTGACGATGGCCCGAAGGCTCTCGCGCAGGAGCGGATGGAGCAGGCCAAGTCCCGCGGGACCTGGAGCGACTTCAAGGAGCATTTCGGCCACGAGCCGCCGCACTGGCACATCACCGACGCGCGGGGGGTGAAGCGGGACGCCCAGCTCACGGATTTCAAGGGGAAGTGGGTCCTCCTCTACTTCTGGGGGCCTTACTGCGCCATGCCTCGGCAAGCAGTTGCCCGAGCTCATGAGCTTCTACGAGGCCCGCAAGGCGCAGCGGGACAGGTTCGAGATCCTGGCCTTCTGCCTCGACTACGGCCAGACGATCAAGGACATGGACGCGCTCGACCGTCGCCTGGAGCCGGTGGTCCAGAACGTCTGGGGCGGCAAGCGGCTCCCGTTCCCCGTGCTGCTGGACGACACGTATCAGACCTGGGAGCGGTTCGGCCTTGAAGGGGCGGGCGCCTCCAGCTATCTCCTGATTGACCCTTCAGGACGGCTCGTCGAGGGAGACCTGCGATCGCTCGCCAAGGCCCTCGGCCCACTGCAGTGAGGCCAGTGATCAAGACGTGACGGGACGCCGAGGCCCACCCATGCCCGAAGCCGAGAAGTCGGACCGTCGCTCGTCCGGGAGCAACGCGCTCGGCGTCGGCATCGTGATCGGCGTGGTTCTCCTCCTGGGGATCGGCTGGATCGCGTTCGAATCGTACCGAGCCAGCCAGGCCGCGTCGGCGGTGCTGGCCCAGGCGCCGGGCGTCGCGGCGGCATGGGCCGAGGACATCCGCGCCGGCCGACTCGACGCGGCCTATCGCGCGACGACCGCGGCTTATCGGGCCGTCGTCGACCGCCCGGCTTTCGAGCGGTGGGTCGCCGAACACCCCGACCTGAAGCTCACTCCCCAGCCGCAGGGCTTCTCGCTCTCCACGAACACGGCCCGCATCACCGTCGGGTTGACGGGCATTCGGTTCACGAACGATCCGCCGCGGATGATGTACAGGACCGCCTACGGACCGACCGGTAAGGACCCGAGCGTCCTGAGGATCATCGTGACGAGCGAGGGCGGGCCGCCCCTCGTCGATCACGCCGAGATCGAGCCCAGTCCGCCGTCCAACCCCTGATCCACGGCCGCGAACCGGACCGTCGCCGGCATCGACAGCCCGCCGCTGACGATCCCCTGCATCGTCTCGTTCACGGTCCATCCCAGGTCGACCACGTCCGCCTCGTCCACGAGCAGCACGAACCCCGACGTCGGCAGTGGGGCGAACGGGACGAAGACCGAGAGGATCGTCCGGCCCGTGGCGACGTCGCGCATCGTCTGCGTCACGAACCCCGGCACGCGGAGCCCGGGCCCGCCGTAGGCGACCGAGACGACCCGCTTGAACCGCCCCGGTCCCTTCTGGTTGCCCAGCGACTGGAAGACGCCGCGGACGGCGTGGTAGATCGTCGTCACGACCGGCACGCGGGACATGAGCCAGTCAATGAACCGCGCGAGCCGGGTGCTGACGAACAGGCCGAGGAAATAAAGGACCGTCAGGACGCAGGCGATGGCGACGACCGGCGAGACGAACCGGCGGTACCACTCGGGAAGGTCCTGGGGCCGATTGACCCCGACCAGCCACCGGATGACCGCGGTCGTGGGGTCGATGACGAGGGCCTGGAGCGTGAAGTAGAGCTGGAGCACGATCCAGAACGTGATCGCGATCGGCAGCGCCAGGATGAGCCCCGAGACGATCCGCGTGCGGATCTCCCCGAAGAACGTCTGGATGGCCCTCCGCTCCCAGGAGGTCGGCCCGGGAAGGTTCGGCTCGGCGGCGGTCGCCTCGTCGGGCTCCATGGATCGCGGCTCCGGCGGGTCGGTCGGGGATACCCTGGGTGACGGGCTCCCACCCTACTCGCCGCGCCGGGCCCTCGCAATCGACCGGATCACTTCTCCGCCGGCACGACCCGCAGCAGGTGCTGGTCCTGGCAGACCTCGGCACCGACCTCCACGAGGCGCGACGGCCTCGCGTGCCGGACCGTCCCGTCGATCGGGGCCAGGATCACGCTCGCGCGGGTGCGCGACTCGATCGCCTTGAGCTTCGATCGTTCGAGCTCCAGCGTCGCCTTCTTGGCCAATTCGTCGGAGCGGGCCTTCTCGACCGCGGCGCGGAGCTCCTTGGTCGTCTTGTCCTTCGTGTATTTCAAAAGGACGTCGCGGCTGAAGTTGGCCTGCTCGAGTGCGAACTTGGCCTTCTCGAGGTTGAACTTGTCTGACGTGTTTTGCGCCGCCGAGATGAATCTCTTGCCGGCCATTTTCCGCGACCACTCGTAGCGGTCCTCGGCGCGCTTCAGCTCGGCCTTGGCCATCGCGATGTTGCCCTGGATCGTTTCAAGGTTCTGCTTGTACGTGCCCTCCTCGTACTCCTTGACGCCCACGTCGGCCACCTCCCGCGTCAGCACCGCCTGCCGATAGGACGCCTCGGCCTGCGCCAGGGCGATCTTCTGGTTCTTGAGCCCCTCGGCGGTCGGGGACGCGTCGAGGACGCAGACGACCTGCCCCTTCCCGACCCGAGTCCCTTCGGGCGCGATGTAGACGATCGTCCGGACGCCCTCGGACTCGGAGAAGAGATTCTCGGCCCGGGTCGGCGGGGCGGCCGGCTTCGCCGGCTCGTCGGCTCCGAGCAGGAGCAGGGCCACGGACGGCAAGACGAGCCTGTTCAGTCGCATTGGAGGCCCTCCCCCAGATCCCGTCGATCGGTCACCCCGCTACCGGAGATGAGCGACGACCGGCGCGGTACGGGCCTCGAAAACCGTCGCGATCCGCCGCGGCGGATTCAGAGAACGACGCGGCCTCGTCCCCCGATGATGATGGGTGCCCTTTGACAAGACGGTCGCCGGCGCTTCGAGCTCGGGCACCCGGCCCCGTCGCGAACGAAACCGCACCGAGGCGAGCGAAGGACGGACGCTCGGGTTCGCTCGGCGCGGGGGCTCGGGTCCGCTCGGCGCGAGGGCTCGGATTCGCTCCGGCGCCGGGGGCCTTGTCCGCCGGCACCGGCGGGTGGGCCGCACGCCGCACGGCGTCGCACGAAAGCGAACCAAAGGCGTACGCTCGGGTTCGCTCGGCGCCCGGTACCCCCTCCCAGGACCCAAGCCGACCCACGACCCGAGCCCCCGGTCGCTCGCCGGTTCGGGGCCGAACCGTTAGAGTGGTAAGGGAACGGTTCGCGCCCGCGATCCGGCCCGAGTCACCGAGAGACCGCGACGACATGCCCAGCCCGATCCCGCCCGCGAGCAAGTCCGTCGAGGTCGGCGGCGTCACCCTCCACCTGGGCGCCCGAGACGCCACCGAGCAGGGCTGGATCGGCCAGGACGCGGTCCTCCGCCAGCTCCTGGCGTGCTGGCTCGTCGTCGACCCGAAGGACCGGCCCCTCTCCCCCCGGCTGATCGGCCCGCCGGGCATCGGCAAGACCACGCTGGCGATGGCCGCCGCCGGCCTCCGCAAGCAGCCGCTCTACATCAATCAGTGCACCGCCGACACCCGGCCCGAGGACCTGCTCGTCACGCCCGTCCTGGCCGAGTCGGGCAAGATCGCCTACCACGCCTCGCCCCTGGTCTCGGCCATGCTCACCGGCGCGGTCTGCGTGCTGGACGAGGGCAACCGAATGAACGAGAAGTCGTGGGCGAGCCTCGCCCCGCTCCTCGACCACCGCCGCTACGTCGAGAGCGTCGTCGCCGGCATCACGATCCCCGCCCACCCCGACTTCCGCTGCTGCGTGACGATGAACGAGGACGAGTCCACGTACGAGGTGCCTGACTACATTTTGTCCCGCCTCCAGCCCACTCTCGCCGTCGGCTTCCCGGCGCGCGACGACGAGATGGCGATCCTCAAGTACCACTTGCCCTTCGCCGCCGGCCGACTTGCTGGCCCTGACGGTCGAGTTCCTCCAGAAGGCCCACGGCCTGAAGCTCGAATTCTCGCCCCGCGACGGGATCAACCTCCTCCGCTACGCCCTCAAGCGGATGGCTCAGGACCCCAAGCACCCCCTCTCGCGCGACGCGGCCTGGCGCGAGGCTTTGGGTTGTGTTTTGGGCGACGAGGCGATTGACCTCGAAACCCTCGCCCGCCGCAAGCGCCGGGCCATGGGCGGGCAGCACGCGCCGATGGGGCTGGGGGACCTATTCTTTGAGCCGGGGGATCCGCTGCATCCGGATGCGGATGAGTTCGACGATGAGGAGGACGAGCGATGAACGGAGTCGGAGAGCAAAGCCACGGGCAAGCGTTCGCGACGTCAGCCCTGACGGTCTTGCCCCCTTATGAGCAACGGCTCCGCCAGGATCGGAGATGGGCGATGGACGAAGGCGATCGCTACTTCCAGAAGGATAACGAAGTCTTCAGAAGCTTGCGGAAGATCACCGGTCGGCTCGACGCCCTGGGCATCCCTTATGCCGTGGTCGGTGGGATGGCCCTCGGGGCTCATGGGCACTACCGATTCACGGTGGACGTTGACCTCCTCGTGACGGCGGACGGCCTGAGGTCGATCCACGAGGCCCTCGAAGGGTTGGGTTACGTCCCGCCATTCGCGGGGAGCAAGCAGCTTCGCGACACGGAGAATGGCGTGCGGATCGAGTTCCTCGTGACGGGCCAATATCCCGGCGACGGCAAGCCCAAGCCCGTCGCCTTCCCCGACCCGGCCGAGTCGGCGACGAGGATCGACGGGATCGCGTATCTCGCCTTGCCGAAGCTCGTCGAATTGAAGCTCGCCTCGGGCATGACCGGCGGTGTGGCCCGGATGAAGGATCTCAGCGACGTTGTGGCGCTGATCGAGAACCTTGGCTTGCCGGCCGAGTTCGCCGAGCAGCTCAACCCATATGTGCGGCCCAAGTACCTGGAATTGTGGGAGGGCCTGCGGCAGTCGCCGAAGGGCCCCGACGCAGACTGAGCCGACCTGATGAGCAAACCAAGCCCCACCGCCGACGACTTCCTCCGGATCGGCGACCGCATCCGAGTCCTGCCGATCGTCCACGGCTCGGGCGACTGCGCGATCCGCGTCCGCGAGGAGTTGCTGGCCCGCCCTTACGACTGCCTCGCTGTCCCTCTGCCCCCCTCCTTCCAGGACGACGTGGAGGCCGCCGTCGAGGCCCTGCCGAGGATCGCGGTCGTCACGCAGCTCGACGCCGATGACGACGAGGCCGAACAGGGATTCAGCTACGTCCCGATCGACCCGTGCCAGGGCGTGATCGCCGGCATCCGGACGGCGATCGGCGAGCGAATCCCCCGCGAGTTCATCGACATGGAGACGCCGAGATTCGAGCGCATGGCCGCGGTCTATCCCGACCCGTATGCGCTCAAGCGCGTGAGCCCCGAGGGCTTCGCCGCGGCCGTTCTCCCGGGCATCCCCCCGCCGACGTCTCAACAGCACGCCGACCGGATCGCCGCACATGGCAGGCCGGTTGCGAGAGCTGGAAGAGACGTATCAATCGATCCTGTTCGTCGGCTCGCTCACGGACTGGCCGTGGGTCCGCGACGCCTACATGCGGCAGCTCTCGGGCCCGGAGGTCGACCCGTTCTTCGCGCCGATCCAGACGTTCGGCGTCGAGGCGAAGACGCTGATTTTCCTGCTCGGCGAGCTGCCGTTCCTGACCGGCCTGTACGAGCGCGGGCGGCGCGAGCTGACGCCGGACGACAACCTGTCGGTCGACGGGATCAAGGAGATGGTCCTCGCCGCGCGGGACCGCCTCACCGAGAAGCTGCCGAAGGTCGCGAAGCGGGTCACGCCGCAGTTGCTCTCGGTCTACTTCCGCTACGTCCGCAACCTCGCCCTGATGGACCGGCGGCTCACGCCCGACCTCTACTCGCTCGTCGTCGCGGCCCAGCAGACGGCCGGCGACGACTTCGCGCTGGCCATTGCCGAGACCGCTCGCGAATACCCCTACGCCGACGAGGACGACGACAGCGAGGACACGCCGATCGCCATGGGCGTCGACCGCGCCGAGGTGCCGGGCTGGGGCCTGGCCAACATGGTCAGCCGGCTACCCGGACAGATGCTCTCCTGGCGCACCTGCGAGCTTCGGCCCAAACCGCCCGAGAAGACGAAGCAGATCTGGAAGCAGAAGTGGAACCCCTACGGGATGTGCTCGTGGCCGCCCGAGGACGACAAGATCGAGAGCTTCCACCGTCACGTCCGCGACCAGGCCCGGGCGATCCTCGGCTCCGACCTCGCCCGCTCCGAGAAGTTCACGTCGAGCGTCATGGACGGCATCGACATCCGCGAGACCCTGCGGAACTGGCACACCGGCGACCTCTACGTGAAGGTCATGCCGCCGAGCCGCGGGCTCGGTCGACGCCGTCGTCTTCCTCTTCGACGTCCCGGCCGACCCCGAGGTCTACACCAACCGCGCGACCTGGTACGCCGAGCACTCCGAGGAATCGACGCTCGCCTTCTACGCCACCGACCCGATGGCCAACCTCATCGGCCCCGGCATCGCCCAGGCCGACTACGGCGGGGCCATGTTCCTGTTCCCGCCGCGGCCCGTCCCCGACATCTGGTCCGACCCGCGGCTCGACTTCACCGACGTCCTCGAAGACCGCCTCCTCGCCGCCGCCTTCCTGCATAGCCGGGAGACGCACGTCGCCGTCGTCAGCCCCGTCCGCCCCAGGGGAGCTGGCGGAGACTGGCGCGGAGGTACGGCAAGAAGATCGTCCCGATCCCGCTCGGCCGATTCGGCGGGCAGATGATCGAGCGGCTGCGGCGGTTCCATGTGCTCAACGGCAAGCACGTTCGCTCGTACGCGGCCGATTTCATCCGCGAAACGTGAACGGACCTTACATGATCGCGATCCTGGCCCTCCTGATGATCGGCGCCGACCCGGCCCCGACCGCGCGATTCGACTCCCCCAAGTACGGCCTCCAGGTCGACCTGCCAAAGGCCTGGAAGATCGCCCAGCGCGAGCAGGACGACCGGATCTTCGTGGCCGTCATCCCTCAGGCCGATCCCGAGCGCCCGGGCGTCGTCGCCTGCGAGCTGGGCCTGGCGCCCGAGACGCTCGACGAGTACCGCACGCGGATCGACGCCAACGCCGCGCAGGGGCGGCCGGGCGGCAAGCTCATCCGAAACGAGGTCGTGAAGGACAAGGACGGTCAAACTCGCCTCGAAACCCTCCGCGAGTTCCGCCCGGGATTCGGCGGCGTCTGGCGCGAGCTGACCGTCCGCCGGGTCGCGAACCGGCAGATGTATACGTTCATCCTCAACGTCGACGAGGCGACGTACCCCGTCGCCCGTCCTGAGTTCGACGCCTTGCTCGCCTCGACCCGCTTCGATCGCGCCGAATACCGGGGCCGATCCCGACGGCCCGCACCGCTGGGTCCAGCGCGAGTTCAAGTTCGCGCTCGACCTGCCCGAGGGCTGGTCTCCCGTGCTCGCGCCGAGCGAGGTCGCCCTGCTCTACGCCAACGGCCCGGCGCACGGCATCTGGTCCGACAACGTGCTCGTTCTGGCCCAGCCCACCGGGACGTCGACCTGAAGGCGACTGGCGAAGACCTTTCCCGATCGGCCTCCGCGAGGCCGAGCCGAGCTGCGAGGTCCTCTCGTGCAAGGTCATCCCGCAGGGCAAGGTCGACGCACTGGAGACCGTCGTCCGCACGAGGCGCGGTCCGTTCTCGATGACCGTCCTCGAACGGCGATTCCGCGGCGAACGGTTCGACTACGAGGTGAAGTTCACCGTCGAGTCGAAGCGGTTCGACGAGCTGGCTCCCGCCCTCCGCAAGAGCCTCGACAGCTTCGACGAGAGGGCGGGAATCGTGCCGAGCGGAAAGCCGTCTCGACCGGCGTGAATCACCGCCGGCGGGCTGGCGAAACTCGGCCAGCCGGCTACAATGACCGTTCCCGCTTCTGCCCAGCTCGACGCGACGAAGGAGTACCGGCGCGGCCTCGAGTGCCGCGCTCGCTCGGATGCGCACCACGGACGACGCTCTGCATCTCGGCCCGCTCGAAGGACCGGTCCGCGCCTGGTTCGCCTCGGCCTTCCCCGCCGGGCCGACGGCCGCGCAGCAGCTCGCCTGGCCCGCGATCGCCGGGGGAGAGCACACCCTGCTCGTCTCGCCCACCGGCACCGGCAAGACGCTCGCCGCGTTCCTCGCAATCCTCAATACGCTCTATCGCGAGCACGCAGACGGCACTCTCGCGCGCGGTCTGCGGTGCGTCTACGTCTCGCCGCTGCGGAGCCTCGGCTACGACATCGAACGGAACCTGGGCGAGCCGATCGACGGGGTTCGGAACGCTGCTCGGACTCGACGCGAGCCCCGTACGCGTCGGCGTCCGGACGGGCGACACCTCGGCCTACCAGCGAGCGAAGCTCCGCGACGACCCGCCGCACCTGCTCATCACGACGCCCGAAAGCCTGTCGCTGATGCTCAGCCAGTCGGCCTGGGCCCCGGCATGGAAGGGCGTGACGCACCTGGTCGTTGACGAGGTCCACGCCCTCGTCCCGAACAAGCGCGGGGCCGACCTCGCCGTTTCGCTCGAACGCCTCGCCGCGATGGCCGCGGCCGACCCCGTCCGCGTCGGCCTCTCGGCCACGTGTCGGCCGCCCGAGGCCGTCGCGCGGTTCCTCGTCGGGCCGGGGCGGACGTGCCGCGTTCTCGAAGCACCTTCGACCTCGGCCGCGCCGGAGGTCGAGGTCGAATCTCTCACCCGCCCCGACGAGGCGTCGCACCGCGGTCTGAGCTATCGCCGCCTCCTCCGCCGGCTCGACCGGGCGATGCGGAGGAATCGGACGACCATCGTCTTCGCCAACACCCGCGCCTTCGCCGAGAAGCTAACGCACGACCTCCGCGCCGAGCGCGACCCGGACACGATCGCCGCCCATCACTCGGCACTCGACGCCGACCGCCGCCGAGACGTCGAGGCGAAACTCAAGGCCGGCGAGCTTCGGGCCGTCGTCACGAGCACGAGCCTGGAGCTGGGCGTCGACATCGGCGAGGCCGACCTCTCCGTCCTGGTCGGCCTGCCGGGCAGCGCGTCGCGGTGCCTCCAGCGCGTCGGCCGCGCGGGGCACCGGCCCGGGGCGACGACCCGCGGCCTCCTGCTCGCCGCATCGCCTGGCGAGTTGATTGGAGCCGTCGTCACGGCCCGCGCCGCCAGGGACGGGCGGATCGAGCCGCTGAGGATGATCGAGAGTCCGCTCGATGTCCTCTGCCAGCAGCTCATCGGCATGGCCTGCGGAGGCGAGTGGTCGGCCGACGAGGCCTTCGATCTGGTCCGCAAGGCCGGGCCGATGGCGACCCTGACTCGCCACGATTTCGACGCCTGCCTCGACTTCCTCGCGGGCGACCTTGCCGCGCCGAGCGGGGCGTTCGAGCCCGAGCCGGGCGCGACGCCGAAGTGGACGGCACCGCGGATCTGGAAGTCGCGCGGGCGGTTCGGTGTGCGGAGCCGGCGGGTCGTCCGTTGGTTCTGGGGGAACGTCGGCACGATCACGTCGGAGGAGTCGTGCCGCGTCGTCGCCGACGGCTCGCCAGTCGGCACGCTCGAGGCGAGCCTACGCCGAGCGGTTGCAGGCGGGGGACAGGTTCGTCCTCGACGGTCGCTCGCTCGAATTCCGCCGAATCGAAGGGGCGGTCGTGCACGCGAAGTCCTCGGGCGGCGAGCCGAGCCTGCCGCGGTGGTCGAGCGACCGGCAGGGGCTCTCGCCGGAGCTGGCGCGCGACGTTGCGGAATTCCGCGCCGAGGCCTCGCGAAGGCTCGGCGAGGGAGCCTCGGCGCTCCGCGACTGGCTCGTCGAGTCGCATGACCTCGACCCCGACGCCGCGGGCGTGATCGAAGGCCTGATCGCGGCCCAGGAGCAGGTCAGCGAGGTGCCCGAGGCCGACGTGCTGCTCGTCGAGGAATGTCCCGCGGCCGAATCCGACGGCCTCGTCTACACGTTCCACGCCCCGCTCGGCCGGCCGGCGATCGAGGCGCTGGCGCGGACGACCTCGGCTCGACTGGGACGCCGCTTCGGGCGCGACCTGTGGCTCGCCATCGCCGACCTCGGCTGGGCGATCGGACTGCCCGAGGGCGCGCAGATCGAGCGCGACCAGATCCCGGATCTGATCTCGCCGCACAACTTCACCGACGACGTGCTCGAAGGCCTCGACCGCGGCGACTTGCCCGCGAGGCGCTTCCGCCACGTCGCCGCGACGGCCCTGATGGTCCTCCGCAATCCGGACGGCGGGCGGACGCGGGTCGGCGGGATGCACTGGGTCAGCCAGCGGCTCTACCCGCTCGTCCTCGCGGCGTGTCCCGACCATCCTCTGCTCCGCGAGACCCGGCGCGAGGTGCTGGAGGACCTGCTCGACGTCCGCTCGGCGCTGGCATGGCTCGCGACCGAGCCAGAGGTCCGACTCCGGTCGCTGCGCCGCGCCGTCGCCGTTCGCGTTGGCGTGGGTCGACCCGTCGGGCTCAGAGCCCCTGCGGTTCGAGTCGGCCGACGAGGCGCTGGGGCGACTGCATGCGCGGCTCGTCGGTCCGCGCGGGGAGTCGACGGCCATGAGCCTGGTCGCCGGGCCCGACGGCTGGTGGCTCGCGCCCGAGGGGGCGGTCGTCCATATCGAGGAGCGGACGGCCGTCGTCGCCGATGTCCATCTCGGCTACGAGTGGTCTCGCGGGTTCCGGCGGCGACGTCGTCCCCGCCCACTCGCTGGCCGAGACGATCGCCGCACTGGCCGGTTTGCTCGGTCGAGTGCCGGTCGATCGGCTCGTCGTCGCCGGCGATCTCGTCGAGACGCCCCGGCCCTGCCGACGGACGGCCGCCGACCTCGCCCGCCTCCGCGAATGGCTCCGGGCCCGGGGCGTCGACCTGGTGGCCGTTCAGGGCAACCACGACCCTCTGCGGCGGCCGAGGGCGCCGGACTCGATCGAGGTCGCCGGCTGGACGATCGCCCACGGCCACCGGAAGGTCGATGCCGAGCGGACCATCACCGGCCACGACCACCCGATCCTCCGGGTCGGCCGGACGGTCGCGCGCTGCGTGCTCGTCGGGCCGCGGTCGATCGTGCTTCCCGCCCTAACCGACAATGCGGCTGGACTTAACGTCGCGCAGTCGCCGGCACGATGGAAAGGCCGAGCGCTCCGCTGCTGGGCCGGGACCGGCTCGCGGCTGCTCGACTTCGGGCCCGTCGACGACCTGGCCCTCCGGGTCGCTGCCGGCTAGCTAGCGCGAAGACCGGGGACTGTAACGGGACCGAGGCACGCCGTTTCGGTGTCGCCGCGGCGTGATATATTCCGATAAGGGTAATGAAGTCGGCGAGGCCGTGCTGTACAATCGTCGCGTGGAGTCCTGGCCCACTCACGTTTCACGCATGAGGACCATCGCATGAGCGGAGTACGAGTCCTGGTCGGCACGCGCAAGGGCGCGTTCATCCTGACGTCGGACGGCAAGCGCAAGAAGTGGGACGTCAGCGGCCCGCACTTCGGCGGCTGGGAGATCTACCACCTCAAGGGATCGCCCGTCGATCCGAACCGGATCTACGCGTCGCAGTCGAGCGGCTGGTTCGGCCAGCTGATCCAGCGCTCCGACGACGGCGGCAAGACGTGGGAGCCGGTCGGCAACAAGTTCGCCTACGACGGCGTCCCCGGCACGCACCAGTGGTACGACGGCACGCCGCATCCCTGGGAGTTCAAGCGCGTCTGGCACCTCGAGCCGTCGCTGACCGACCCCGACACGGTCTACGCCGGCGTCGAGGACGCCGCGATGTTCCACACGACCGACGGCGGGCAGACCTGGCAGGAGCTGCCCGGCCTGCGCGAGCACGGCTCGGGCCCGCGCTGGCAGCCGGGCGCCGGCGGCATGTGCCTGCACACGATCCTGCTCGACCCGACCAATCCCGAGCGGATCTACATCGCCATCTCGGCCGCCGGCGCCTTCCGCACCGACGACGGCGGCGCGACGTGGAAGCCGATCAACCGCGGGCTGCAGTCGCAGTACATCCCCGACCCGAACGCCGAGGTCGGCCACTGCGTGCACCGCATCGCCATGCACCCGTCGCGGCCCGAACGTGCTGTTCATGCAGAAGCACTGGGACGTGATGCGCAGCGACGACGCCGGCGACTACGTGGCACGAGGTGAGCGGCAACCTGCCGACCGACTTCGGCTTCCCGATCGACGTCCACGCGCACGAGCCGGAGACGATCTACGTCGTGCCGATCAAGAGCGACTCGGAGCACTATCCGCCCGACGGCAAGCTGCGCGTCTACCGCAGCCGGACCGGCGGCAACGAGTGGGAGCCGCTGACGAACGGCCTGCCGCAGAGCGACTGCTACGTCAACGTGCTGCGCGACGCGATGGCCGTCGACTCGCTCGACTCGTGCGGCATCTACTTCGGCACGACCGGCGGCCAGGTCTACGCCTCGGCCGACGCCGGCGACACGCTGGGCGCCGATCGTCCGCGACCTGCCGGCCGTGCTGTCGGTCGAGGTGCAGACGCTGCCATGATCCGCGTCGTCCTGCCGGCGCACCTGCGGACGCTGGCGCAGGTCAGCGGCGAGGTGAGCTCGACGTCGACGGCGCCGGTGACGCAGCGGTCGGTCCTCGACGCGCTCGAGGCGCGCTATCCCGATGCTGCGCGGGACGATCCGCGACCACGTCACGCAGCAGCGCCGGCGCGTTCCTGCGGTTCTTCGCCTGCGAGGAGGACCTGTCGCACGAGTCGCCCGACGCGCCGCTGCCCGACGCGGTCGCGACGGGCGCGGAGCCGTTCCTCGTCGTCGGGGCCATCGCCGGCGGCTAGGCCGAGCTCAGACAGCGGCCGAAGTTACGTGACTTGTGCTGGCGGGAGGCGTCTCACGCGGACTTGACCGGCCAGTCGAGGACGATCGCGGACCTGTGGCCGGGCTCGACTTCGAGCCGGACGGTCCCGCCGGACTGGGCGGCAAGCCAGGCAGCGATCGCGAGGTCGATCCCGGTGCGTTCGGACGGGCTGGCGATGATCCGCTCGAACCGATCCGACCGGGCGGAGAATCCGCGAACCGTCGCCGGCGGGGCCCGATCGACGACGATCGCAACCTGCCAGCGTTCCGAGTCCCCCGAGAGGGTCACCCGCAGCGGGGCGTCGGCCGCGGCGGCGGCATTGGTCAGCGCCGAGGTCAGGGCCAGTCGGATTCGGACCAGGTCCTGATCGACGATGGTGGGCGTGCCCGCCCCGACCTCGAACCGCGCGGGGAAGGCCTTGCCGCCCACCTTATGCGCCCGCTCGGCGAGCAGCTCCTCGATGAACCGCGCGGGCTCGAAAGAGACCGCGCGGGCGGCCCGAGCTCGCCGATCCGGCAGACGTCGCTGAGCACGCCGAGGATCTTCTCGATCTGGCCGGCGTTGTCGCGAAGGAAGCTCAGATCCTCCTGGATCTCGACCCGCTGCTGCGGGGGCAATTGCTCGATGACGCGGAGCGTCAGCCCGATCACGTTGAGCGGGTTGCGGACGTCGTGGACGATCATGGCCAGCAGTCGGGCATCGATCGGGATCGGCTCGTTCGCGCCGCGCGTGACCCGGCGCCCGGCCGTTGAGGAGCTGGCCAAGCCTCGCGATCAGGTCGCTGGTCGGGCACGCATAGTGGGTCCAGCCGTCGTAGCCCTCGACCCGGTCCTTGAGGCTCGCGCCGTCGCCCTCGTGGTCGATCAGGCCGAGGACGGGGATGCCGCGATCGCGGGCCGCGTGGCAGACCCGGCTCTCGTCGGCCGGGCCGGTGCGCCCCTCGACGACGACCAGCGCGGCCGGGTCCTCGCGGCCGAGCACGGCCAGCGCCTCGTCGACGGTCGGCGCGCGCTCGGTCCGGTAGCCGCCGGACGCGAGCGCCGACTCGTGCTCGGGGGCCGAAAGCGATTCGGGGTCGAAGAGCACCACCAGCGGAGTCTGGCTCACGGCACCGTCTTTCATCGAGTTCGACGCCGGTCGGTTGGAGGTGTGCGGGAAATGATGCGTCGGGCATGCGCGAAATGCCGGCGCGGGGCCCTCACGGACCCGCGCCGGGTTCGGTTGGTCGGTGTCGTGTTCCGCTCGACCACGGTGCGCCGAATCGCTCACCAGGGCTTGAGCTTCCAGCCGAGGATGAAGCCGATGCCCAGCGCCCAGAGCCCGAACGAGACCGGCTCGTCCCGCGCATAATCCTTCAGGCGATCGAGAGCGTCGTTCGCCATGCCTTCGAGATTCCCCATGCTCGGGAAATCCGCGGCCCGCGTCATGTCCGACGGATAGTTCGAGCGTGCAGTGTCGACCATGTGTTTCTCCCTTCCCACGACCGGATACCCGCCCCATTCCTCCGCCCGTCCCAAAGGCGCGGACTGGCCGGGATTCGGAGCGACTTGTTCCAACCAAGCAAAGCAAATGCCGTCCTCCGTCGGGCGCCTGGTCACTCATGAACCGTGCGAGATTCCCGGAGTGGTGCGCGTCTTGCGCATTCCGATGCCCATGCCTCGGCATGAATGATCGCAGGAATGGGGGAGCCTCGACATCCCCGGTTGCCCTCGTTACATTGTGTGAGAAAAAGTCTGCGTTATGGAACTGGATTTGCTCGGCAACGCGCAATGTGGCACAGGAGGACGGCCATGTCTCTCCAATCCGGGGCCAATGGACACCGACTCATGCGAAGGAAATTGCTCCTCGTCGACGACGATCCCTACAGCACGACGCAACTGCGCAAGCTTCTGGAGTCCGACGCGCTGAGCGTCGACGCCGTCTCGAGCGGCCAGGAGGCACTCGCGGCGCTCGAGAATGCCGATTACAGCGTGCTGATCACCGACCTCCGGATGCCCGGCATGGGCGGCATGGACCTGATCCGCGAGGTCGCCCAGCGGCGGGTGATGGTCACGACGATCGTCACGACGGCCTTCGGCTCGTTCGACCGGGTCGTCGAGGCGATGCGGCTGGGGGCGTACGACTTCCTCACCAAGCCGATCGATCCGACGAACCTCCAGATCGTCATCGACCGCGCCCTGAAGAAGCGGGCACTGCAGGACGAGGTTCTCCAGCTCCGCCAGCAGCTCAAGGAGAACTACTCAGCTTCCACAACATCATCTCCAAGAACCCGGAGATGCACAAGATCTTCCAGCTCATCCGGCACATCGGCGGCACGAAGAGCACGGTGCTGATCGAGGGCGAGACGGGCACGGGCAAGGAGCTGATCGCCAAGGCCGTCCACTCGTCGAGCGAGGACCGCCAGGGCAACCTGATCGCGATCAACTGCGCGGCCTTGCCCGAGAGCCTGCTCGAATCCGAGCTGTTCGGCCACGAGCGCGGGGCGTTCACCTCGGCCGACGCCCGCCGCAAGGGGCGGTTCGAGCTCGCCGACAAGGGCACGATCTTCCTCGACGAGATCGGCGACATCTCGCCCGCGATGCAGGCCAAGCTGCTCCGCGTCCTCCAGGAGCAGCAAGTTCGAGCGAGTCGGCGGGCACGAGAGCATCGAGGTCGACATCCGGGTGATCGCCGCGACGAACAAGAGCCTGGAGCAGCAGGTCAAGGACGGGCAAGTTCCGCGAGGACCTCTTCTACCGGCTCAACGTGATCAAGATCGACGTGCCGCCGCTCCGCGACCGCGCCGAGGACATCCCGCTGCTCGTGACGCACTTCCTCAACAAGTACGCCCGCACGAGCGAGCCGCCCAAGAAGGTCGCGCCCGAGACGATGGAGCGGCTGCTCGCCTACAAGTGGCCGGGCAACATCCGCGAGCTCGAGAACGCGATCGAGCGTTCGGCCGTGACGACCGTCGGCGACACGATCCTGCCGGAGTTCCTCCCCCCCGCGTGGCGGGGACGCCGCCCGAGGAGAAGTCGCGTTTCGAGATCGACCTGACGCACCCGCTGCCGTACTATCTCGAGAAGGCGACCGAGCAGATCGAGCGCGAGTACATCACCAAGGCCCTGGAGAAGAGCCGCGGCAACGTCGGCAAGTGCGCCGAGCTCTGCGGTCTTTCGCGGCGGTCGCGTGTCGGGGAAGATCAGCCAGTACGGGATCGATAAGTATCCCTACAAATCGGCGTGAGTGGACTTGGGCGGGAAGGGCGGAGTGAAGAGTGCGGAGTGAAGAAGGCAGAAAGCGGAAGGCAGAAGGCAGAATGGCAAAGCAGCTCGGATAGGTCACCTGGAACGACCCCGGCCGTCCGCATTCTACCTTCCGCTTTTCGCCTTCCGCTCTCTTCACTCCGCTCTCTTCACTCCGCACTCCGCCCCCAACCACCGGCCCGGGACTTGCGATATCCCCTCGCAAGCCCGCATTTCGACCACGCGCCGAACTGGAGATGCCCCGATGCCGACCGCCGCCGAGCTGATGACCCCCGCCCCCAGGACCTGCTCGACGTTCAGCACGGTCCTGGAGGCCGTGATGATCTTCCGCGACGCCGACTGCGGCGCCGTGCCCGTGACCGAGAATGGCGAGCCCGTCGGCATCCTCACCGACCGCGACGTCGCCCTCGCCCTCATCGACAAGGGCCGCGACCTGATCGACCTCCCCGTCTCCGACATCATGACCCGCGGCGTCTTCTCGATCCGCCCCAACGCCTCGCTCGAGGAGATCGAGGCGACCTTCGCCGAGAAGGCCGTCCGCCGCCTGCTCGTGACGGACGGCTCGGGCCTGCTGGTCGGCATCGTCGCCTGGCACGACGTCTCGCCATACACGTCGGCGCAGAAGCTCGGACGGGTCGTCTCGGACGTCGTCGAGAAGCCGTGACTCCAGCCCGGGCGTGCGGCTCAGCGCCGCACGCCCTTGGTGTTCTGGGTGAGCACGGTCTTGATCCACGCGATGTTCCGCGACAGCTCCTCGCTCGAGCGGCGGAAGCTCTCGAAGCTGTGGAGGAACTCGCGGAGCGACAGCAGCGCGATCGCGGTGGCAACTGCGGCGACGACCGCCCCGACGATCAGGAGGGCCGCGCCCTGGCTGATGCTGAAGGCGGCGGCCAGCACGAATGCCAGGCCGATCATGAGCACCGGCAGGCTGGCCACGAGCACCGCGGCCGAGGCGGCCAATGCGACCGTCGGCCAGGTCGCCCGCCCGGCGGCCTCCTTGGCGTCGATCAGGGTAAGCTTGGCCTGGAGCTCGGCGAGCGAGGCGATGTCGCCGCTCAGCTCGCCGATGCTCGTGAGGACGCCCTCGGCCCGGTGGTGCCGGACGCCCCCATTCACCGCCGTTTGATGAGCCATCCCAGCAGCACCCCCACTCCGAGCGCCAGCCCGAGGGCCCGCGCGGGTTCCCTGACGATGTAGTCGCGGATCGACTTCGTGCCGTGCAAGAAGGACTCCTTCAGCGTGGCCGAGGCCTCGAGCGCCCGCTCGCCCAGCCCGGGCGTCGCGACGTCCGCGCCGCCGGGCCGGCTCGCCGTCGCCCCGATTCGATTGCTCATCGCCCACCCCCGAAGGTTCGCCCGACGACCCGCCTCACCGCACGCCGCCCTGGGTCTGCGACGGCCCGCCCGGCCGGCCCGTCCCGGGGCGCGGCCCGCCGTCGCGCGGGCCCATCGCCGCGGCCATCATGTGGGCCGCCATCTGCTCCTGCTGCTGGGCAACCCAGTTGGAGACGAAGTGCGTGGCGTAGTTCTGCGCGACCCGCAGCACGATCGGCGCGAGCAGCCCGAGTCCCGCGCCGATCAGCCCCCGGCCCTTCCTGGGGGCCTCGACCGCGGCGGCCTGCACCGGCTGGATCTCGGCGGCGACCGCCCGCGCAACCGCCGCCGGCTCCACCGTCCGCCGCTTCGGCACGAGCATGAAGCCGACCGCCGCGGCCAGCCCCACGGCCGCCCACGGGTAGTCGCGGATGTAATGTCTCCAGTCGGCGATCTCCTCGGCGCTCTCGACCACGCCGAGGACGTCGTCCCGGAGCTCGCGGCGGATCCACGCCATCTTGCGGCGGATCTCGTCAACCTCGTTCGTCGTGGTCGCCACCATGCGCTCCCCCGTCGAGCCCCGCGGGCGGCGCATGCCGCCCCGCCATGGCCCGCTCCGACGTGCAATCGCGGTGCCAAGACGTGATCAACGGAACGGCCTTGCTCAGACGCGCGTCGTCTTCTCGGGGGCGTGCGAGGGCTGGTCGGGACGGCCCGCCCTGGGCCGGCGAAGCTGGTCCCAGAACCACTTCCCGCGCGTGCCGATCTGCCGGACGAGCCGGGTGGCCTTCGACCGGGCCGAGAGCCGCTGGAGGTGGCGGAGGATCGAGACCCGCTCGGCCCTCGGAAGCTGCGCCGCCGCCTCGGGAAGGATCTCCCGCGCCAGGTCGAGGGGCGCGGCCGCCGCGGGGTCGATCGCGACGACCTGCGTGATCGTCGGCGGCAGGACGGCCCGGGCCGCGTCCAGCCGGGTCCGCTCGGTCGTGATCATCGCGACGACGCACGGCGGCCGCTCGATCGTCGGATGCTCGAGGTACCAGCGGTCCCAGTCGCTCGCGAACGCGGCGTCGGCCTTGAGCGTGCCGTGGCGGTCGTCGATCAGCAGGACGACCAGATCGGACTCGGTCGCCTCGGCGACGGCCTCGCGCCGGGTCGAGCGGTCGCGGGCCGACTCGCGGTCGGGCTTGGCCGTGTAGCCCGGCGCCGCGACCCATTCCGCCCCCAGCACGCGCTCGAGCACCTCGTCCCCGAGCCCCTCGACCTCGAGCCGCGCCCGCTCGATCGGGTGCTCGCCGTCCTTGGCCTCGTTGATCGCGGCGACGAGCGCCTCATGACCGGACTCTCGGGCCCCGGCCACGACGAACCGCAGCGGCGTCGTCTCGGCCGGCTCGATCTCGGTCGGGGCGAACTTCTTCGTCAACTTGCGGTACTTCTCCGCGCCGATGATCAGGCGACCGCTGTAAAGCTCGATCAGGTGCATGCCCAGGCGGTTGACGAAAGCCTGATAGAACCAGCGGAGCAGGTTCTCCTGCATCGACTTCCACGCCGGCCGGACCATCAGGTGCTGGGACGCCAGCCGGGGGATGCCCGTCGCGGGATTGAGCAGCGGCAGCAGGTAGCTGTAGATGTTGTTCGCCTTCTGGATGTAGCCGGCCGCCTGCACGGCCGTCTTCCAGTGGCCCGGCGTGACGAGGTCGCCGCCGGGCACCTGGCGGCAGAGGTCGGCGAGGTCTTCCGAGGCCAGCTCGAACGCCGTGATCAGCTCCATCACCGGCACGTTGTCGAGCGGATTCTCGACCAGCGGGTGGTAGTGCCTGGCCAGGCGGTCGACGAGCCGCCGTCCTGTCTCGATGTAGAGGTCGGCCTCGGTCAGCTTCTCCAGGGGAACGCCCTCGGCCCGCGTCGACTCCTCCTGGACGATCCCCCACGCGTCGCGGTCGACCGGGGCGAAGGTGTGGGGCGAGTCCCAGTCGATCGGCGGCAGGATCGAGCGCGCCGCCTTCGTCCAGCGCTCGGCGAGCAGATAGAGCACCACGCCCGAGGCGATCCACAGGCCGCTCGCGAGCGTCGCCAGTAGCCACCCGCGCTCCAGCAGCCAGAGGAACCCCAGGCCGATGTACGCGACGAACGGCCCGACGAGCAGGACGATCAGCACCCACGACCGCCACGACTTGAGCACGGGTCGATCCTCAGGAGGTTCCGCTGTTGCGGACCATCTTCGATCGGAGGAAGTAGGGTCCGCAAGGGCCAAACGAGGAGGGGCCGCCCCCTCCATCGGATGCGGGGCGGCCCCGGTCTCGCCGTCAATCCGGCCGACCTCAGCCGAGGTGCTTGCGGATCGCGTGCGGAAGGTGCGCGGCGATCGCCTCGGCCAGGTGGTGCGACGTGGTCGGGGACGTGCTTCATCGAGTCGCGGAGACTGTCCGGCACGCGGCGGAGCCGGTCGGGGATGTGCCGCTCGGCCCAGGTTTCGTTCTCGTGGGCGAACATCGAGACCAGCGCGATGCCCAGGCCGAAGCCGACGCCGAAGCCGATCAGCACGCTGGGCCCGGGGTTGCGGGCGATGGTGCCCTCAGCCCGACGATAGCCGCGGCCGAGGCCCTCGCGGGCCGTGTCATACCCCTCGCGGAGCCGGTTCGACACGTTCTCGGCGCCCTCGCGGATCTGGCCGCCGACGTCCCAGCCCTGCCCCTGCTGCCCCTGCTGCCCCTGCGACTTCTGCCCCATCCCCCCATTGTGCCGGCCCTGGCCTCCGCCCTGGCCGCCCTTCTTCTCGCTTGCCATAGTCCAGGCTCCTCATCTTGTTGGACCCGTGCGAAACCGGGCCTCGGACGAGGCCCAACATCGGCCATCGAATGCAATGAGCATGCCGCCGCGTCGATCGGCAGCACGCGCGAATGCGCGTGCCCGGGGCCGCGTAGTGCCCTGCCCAGGGCGGAAGTCCGAAGGAATACCCGCAGGCCGCGGGCCGTGGCACGGCGGGTTGCCGACATATCTGCACGAAGCCGCGACGCCGTCGGCACTGGGCCTGTCGGCCGGGCGGTCTGGCGAATGTCGAGGACTTATCGATGAAGCGCTTCCTCTTCTCGGCCGTCATGGTTGGCGTTGCCGGTCTCTTCGCGGGCTGCGGTGAGGAGACCAAGGTCCAGGAGAAAGTCTCGACCCCGGGCGGCACCGAGACCAAGACCGTCACCGACAAGAAGACCGGCGACATGAAGGACAACGCCGCGCCGTCCTCGTCGACCACGACGACGACCACCAAGCCCTGATCCGGCCCTCCGGCCCGCAGTGCAACACCGACCCCCCGGACATCCTCCGGGGGGTTTTTTCATGATTTGTTGAAGCGGCCACGCCTCAGAAGTCCCAGACTTTTTTACGCGACGATTGGCACCGCCCTTGCATTTCCATCCGACCATGGCCGGACGCGGTTCCGGCGGTGCCAATCGATGGAGACACGGCGATGGCGATCAACGCTCAGGAGCTTCAGGGGCAGTGGAACCGCCTGAAGGGCCAGGTCAAGGAGAAGTGGGGCCAGCTCACCGACGACGACCTCCAGATCTCCGGCGGGAACGTCGACCAGCTGGTCGGGCGGATCCAGCAGAAGACGGGCGTCGGCCGCGAGCAGATCGAGAAGTTCCTCAGCGACCTCACCTCGCACGGCAGCTCGGCGGTCGCCCAGGCGGCCCAGGCCGTCGGCGACTTCGCCCACACGGCCGGCGACCGGCTCCGCGACAGCTACGGCAACGTCTCGGACGCCGCCCGCGAGCGATTCGAGATGGCCGAGGACATGGTCCGGCACAACCCCGGCCAGTCGGTCGCCGCGGCCTTCGGCATCGGCGTGGTGGCCGGCCTGATCGTCGGCCTGGCCCTGCGGTCCCGCTGAGCGGGCCCGGGCCCTCGCCGTCCCTTCCAACCCGCGCCGGCACGTGGTCGGCGCGGGCGCCTCGCAGGGTTCTCCCTTTCACCATATCTCAAGGACTAACCCATGCTGCGCTGGGCCATCGCGTTCGCGATTATCGCCCTGATCGCCGGTGCCCTCGGCTTCTACGGCCTCGCGGACACCTCGGCGGACATCGCCAAGTTCTTCGCGCTCGTGTTCCTCGTCCTGTTCGTGATCGCCCTGATCGTCGGCAGCCGCGTCGTCGGCGGACCAACGGTCTAGCGACCCGATCCGGGCGCACCTGATAACTCCCGATGGCCGGGCCCCCTCTTCGGATGGGGCCCGGCCTTTGTTCGTGGACAGGCTCGCTGACGTTCGAAGCGACGCCTGGAACTGCTCCGAGCACCGGTCCACAATCGCCCGGACCGCCTCCTCGACCTCGTCCCCCGTCAGCGTCCGCTCGGGATGCCGGAACCGCAGGCCGAAGTGGAGGCTCTGCCGCCCCTCGGGCACGTTGCCGCCCCGGAAGGTGTCGAGATAGACGATCGACTCGAGCGTCGACCCGCCCGCGCGGCCGACCGTCCCCGCAAGCTCGGACCAGGGCAGCGACTCGGGCACGACCAGCGACAGGTCTCGCGCCACGACCGGGTAAGGCGGCAGCGGCCGGTACCGCGGGACGAGGTCGGCGTGCTCGCGGAGAAGCTCGAAATCGAGCTCCGCGGCCGAGCACGCCCCGCGGAGCTCGAACGCCTGGAGCCGCGAGGGATCGATCTCGCCGAGGAAGCCGAGCCGGCGCCCGCCCAGCAGTAACTCCGCCGCCCGCCCCGGCGCGAACATCGGCGCGTGGGCCGGGCGGCTTTCGAGGGCACCCAGGGCGTGGAACCGGTCGAGCACGCCCTCGACGATCCCCTTCAACCCCAGGAAATCCCGCCCGCTGACCAGCGCCAGCCGCGTCGGCTCGTGCGGGAGCGGCTGATCCGTGCCGCGGCAGGTAGACGTCGGCGATCTCGAACAGCTCGGCATCGGGCGTCCCATGGGCCTCGTTGTGCCGCCGGGCGTGCAACAAGCTGGGAACCAGGCTGCGCCGCAGGGCATTCTCTTTCCTGCGGCTCGAATGATCGACCCGGATCGGCGGCCCGGATTCCTCGGGGTCGAGCGGCTCGGCGAGCTCCTCGGAGACGAGGCTCAACGTCACGGCCTCGTCGAAGCCCAGGCCGGCCAGCGTGCTCCGGACCTCGTCCTCCACCCGCTCGCGGGCCCCGCGCGGGCTGCTGGTCAGGGGGACGGGCCGATCCTCGGGGATCTGCTCGTAGCCGTGGACCCGCGCGACCTCCTCGATCAGGTCGATCTCCCGCTCGAGGTCGCTCCGCCAGCTCGGGGGCACGAACCGGGGTGCCTCGGGCGGGCTGGTCTCGTGCTTGAGCCCGAGCGCGAGGAGGATGCGGAGGACCTCGCTCCGGTCGATCGTGATCCCGAGGACGCGGGGGATCTGGCTCAGCCGCAGGGTGATCGGCCCGCGGGCCGGCCGCGGCGTGCCGATGTCGATCACGCCCGGGTGGAGCGTCCCGCCGGCCGTCGCCAGGATCAGCTCCGCGCAGCGGCGGCTCGCCCACTCGGTCATCTCGGGGTCGAGCGGCCGTTCGAACCGGTAGCTCGACGGGCTGAACAGCCCCAGCGCCCGCGACGTCCGCCGGACCGACATCGCGTCGAACTGGGCGGCCTCGATCAGGATGTCGGTCGTCGCGTCGCCGACCTCGGTCTCCGCCCCGCCCATCACGCCCGCGAGGCCGACGGGCCGCTCGGCGTCGGCGATCGCGAGCATGTCGGGGGTCAGCTCGTACGTCTTGTTGTTGATCGCGACAAGCTTCTCGCCCTTCCTGCGCCCGCCGCACGACGAGCCGCTTGCCGGCCAGCCTGTTCAGGTCATAGGCGTGGAGCGGCTGGCCGCACTCGAACATGACGTAGTTCGTCACGTCGACGACGTTCGAGATCGGCCGGACGCCGATCGTCTCGAGTCGCTTGCGGAGCCAGAACGGGCTCGGGCCGACCTTCACGCCGCGGACGACCCGCGCCGTGAACCGCGGGCAGAGCGTCGGGCTCCTCGACGTCCACTTTCGTCAGCGTCTCGACCGACGCTCCCGAGGTCTTGGGCTGAGGATCAGGGAACCGGACGGGCCGGTCGAACAGGACGCCGATCTCGCGAGCCACGCCGAGGTGGCCCAGGCAATCGGGCCGATTGCTCGTGACCTCCAGGTCGATCGCGAGGTCGCCGCCGACCTCCTCCGTCGACTCGTGGTTCAGGCCCGAGAGCATGAGCCGTTCGGTCAATGTCTCGACCGGCATGTCGAGCCGGAGGTAGTCGGTCAACCAGTTCCAACTGACGATCATTGCGATGGATTTCCGGGAGACGGGCCGGCCGAGGCGGGACCAGATGAAATATACGGGCACACCACTCAGGGCGATCAGGAAGCCGATCCCCGAGACCTTGGGCGAGAGCACGATGAAGTTCGCGACCAGGAGCACGGCCAGCGTGATGTAGATCACCGGCGTGACCGGATAGCCGATCGCGCGATAGGGCCGCTCCGCGTCGGGGCGCCGGATTCGGAGCACGATCACCGAACCGACCATCAGAGCATAGAAGATCAGGTCCACGGGCACGATGTAGTCGAGCAACTGCCCGTAGAGGTTCCCGTACTGCGGCTCGGCGGTCTCCGGGTGGAGCTTCACCGTCAGCGGCAGCACGAGCAGCGCAGCCCAGAGACCCTGCGCGATCAGCGAGAACGCGGGCACGTGATGGGCGTTGTTCACGCCGGCCCGGCGGAAGAACAGGCCGTCCTGGGCCATCGCGTAATAGACGCGGGCCCCCGAGAGGACCAGCGCGTTCACGCAGCCGAACGTCGAGACCATGATCCCCGCCGCCATCAGCTTGGCGCCGAAGCTCGGGAAGATCGCCTGCATCGTCGCCGTGCCGACGCGGTCGTTCTCCGCGTGCTGGATCTCGGCGAGCGAGAGCGTCAGCACGTAGGCGGCGTTTGCCATCAGGTAGAGCGCGACGACCGTGCCGCAGCCGATCAGCAGGGCACGCGGCAGCGTCCGGCCTGGGTCGCGGATCTCGCCGCCGGTGAAGGTGACTCCGTTCCACCCCGTCTGCGAGAAGAGCGGCCCGACCATCGCCTTGCCGAAGAGGATCAGGAAGCCCAGCACGCCCGCGACGGGCAGCGCGTCGATCCCCGCCGCCTTCGCGCCGCCTTCGAGGCTCCAACCGTTCGCGGTCGAATCCCACCACGACGACGACCAGGCCGCCGCGAGCGGGTTCTTCGCGTGGAAGACGCCCACGACGATCAGCCCGAGCAGCGCGGCGGTCTTCGTGAAGGTGAACGTGTTCTGGATGATCGCCCCCGAGCGGAGCCCGCGGGTGTTGATCCACGTGAGCAGGAGAATCAGGCCGATGGCCACGGCCTGCTGGGTCGTCAGCGAGACGGCGTAGCCGCTGCCGCCGAGGTGGACCGGCCAGATCAGGTACTCGGTCGCCGAGACCCTCGGCAGGAACACGCCGAGGAACTTCGCGAACGCCACGGCCACGGCCGCGATGGTGCCGGTCTGGATCACGAGCAGGGTCGACCAGCCGAAGACGAAGCCGATGGCCGGTCCGTACGCCTCGCGGAGGAAGACATATTGGCCACCGGCCCGCGGCATCATCGCGGCCACCTCGGCCGCGCACGGCGAGCCGAACACGGTGAGCATCCCGGCCAGGGCCCAGGCGAGCATCAGCCAGCCCGGCGCCCCGAGCAGGCGAGAGACGTCGGCCGAGACGAGGAAGATGCCCGACCCGATCATCGAGCCGATGCCGATCATCGTCGCGTCGAGCGTCCCCAGCCCGCGCTCGAGCTTCGGCGACGCGGGCGGGGCCGCTTCGATCACGCCTTCACTCATCGAGGGCACGCTCCGGGTCGCCCGGCCGGGAGAGGTCGGTCGAGACGGGGTGGGGTGGGATCAGGCGGGGGGCTGCTTCTGGAATTCCTGGACGTCCGCGATCGCCTTCTCGATCGTCTCGCGACGCCAGGGCGTCAGCGCGCTGTCGAGGGCGCGAGTGAGGTGGTTGACGAGCTGGCCGGCCGCGGCCTGGGGGTTCTCGCCCTCGGCGCGGATCTCGGGGAAGTCGCGGTGGTGGACACAGGCCTGGTTGGCCTGGCCCGCCGAGCCGGTCGTCACGATCACGCGGGTCTCTGCGGTGGCCATGCGACTCGCCTCGATCGGAGAATGGGGGACTGACGTCTAGAACTGCCCGAGGAACCGCGCGTCGTTCTGGTAGAGCAGGCGGATGTCGTCGATCCCGTGCCGCCGCATGCAGAGCCGCTCGATCCCCAGGCCGAACGCGAAGCCGGTCACCTCGTCGGGGTCGTAGCCGACCGCCCGGAACACGTTCGGGTCGACCATCCCCGCGCCCCCCATTTCAACCCAGCGGTCGCCGCCGTGCCAGAGCATGTCGACCTCGACGCTCGGCTCGGTGAACGGGAAGAAGCGACGGGCGGAAGCGGATCTTGACGTCCTCGCCCAGGTAACTCCTGCGCGAACAGCCGCAGGACCGTCTTCAGGTCGGCCATCGTCACGCCGCGGTCGACCATCAGGCCCTCGACCTGGTGGAACATGAACGAGTGCGTCGCGTCGACCGTGTCGGGCCGGTAGACCCGGCCGATGGCGATCACCCGCACCGGCGGCGGCTGATTCTCCATCACGCGGATCTGCACCGTGCTCGTCTGGAGCGGAGCATCGTGCCGTCGGGCAGGTAGAAGTTGTCGAGCGGGTCGCGCGCCGGGTGGACCGGCGGGATGTTCAGGGCGTCGAAGTTGTGCCGGACGTCCTCGACCTCCGGGCCCCGCGCCACGGCGAAGCCGAACCGGCCGAAGATGTCGATCAGCTCGTCGGCCGTCTGCGTCAGCGGGTGGCGGTGGCCGAGCTTGGGGCGGTGCCCGGGCAAGCGTGACGTCGAGGCCAGCGGCGAGCGGTCTCGGGCCGCTCGACGCGTGCCTTCGCGGCCTCGTGGCCGCCTCGAGGGTCCCCTTGACTGCGTTGAACCGCTGTCCATAGGCCCGCTTCGCCGAGGGCTCGAGCGACTTCAGCCGCTCCTGCGCCGCCTTGATCCGCCCCTGCTTCATGCCCGAGGAACTCGACCCGGGCCGCCTCGACCGCCTCGGCCGACCTCGCCGCCTCGAAGGCCGACCGGCCCGCGGCCTCCAGCGCATCGAGCTCGGCCAGGGCTTCGGTGGCCGCGTCCGGGCAGGCTCATCGGTCATCCCCGAGACGCGGTCGGGTGGCTGGGTCGAGCGCAGCGAGCCCCGGGGCGAAGGCGGATGCCGCCGGGGGCTCGCTGCGCTCGACCCCAGCCACCCGGAGATGGGACCCGGTGGGAACTGAGGCCGATCGATCAGGCCGACTTGGCCGTCGCCCGCGAGGCCACGGCCGCGTCGTGCTTGTCGAGCTCGCCGCGGACCCGGTCGACGATCGCGTCGAACGTCTCGGCGTCGAGGATCGCCAGCTCGGAGAGGCTCTTGCGGTCGAGGCCGATGTTGGCCAGGCGGAGGCCGTGGATCAGCCGGCTGTAGCGCAGGCCGCGCATCTCGGCGGCGGCGGTGAGCCGGGTGATGAACAGGCGGCGGAAGTCGCGCTTCTTGGCCCGGCGGTCGCGGAAGGCGAACATGCCGGCGCGGAGCAGGGTCTCCTTCGCCGACTTCAGGAGCCGCCGGCGACCGCCGACGAACCCTTCCACCTTCTGGAACAGCCGCTTCTTCGCCCGGTTGCGGGCCGAGCCCTTCTTCGCACGCATCGGTCGTGGACTCTCGCTCGGATCAGGTCGATCGTGTTCGGTCGGGGTGTCAGGCCGGGGCCTGCGGTCCGTCGGGCGGCCGTCGTCCTCGACGGCGATCGTCGACGCCCTCGCGGCCGACGGCCGGGCGGCCTCGGCCTCGCGGCGTCGGGCTGCGTCGACTCGCGCTGCTGCATCGCCTTGCGGACGCGATGCGCCTCGGCCGAGATCGTCAGGAACGACTTCTTGCGGAGCCGGCGGATCTTCTTGCCGCTCTTGTGGCTGTTCAGGTGCGACGACCCGCAGCGCTTGTGGCTGACCTTGCCGGTGGCCGACACCTTGAACCGCTTCTTCATTCCCTTGTGGGTCTTCAGCTTGGGCATCGCGATCCGACCTTCCGGCGGGGACTCTGCGGCGTCTCGTGCGGCCGTGCCGGGCCCGCGCCGGGGGCCCTCCGAAGATCGGCCGAGTCGAAGAGTGTAACAAACGGGACGTGCGGCCGCCAACGGCAATTCACAGCCCGGATCGCGGATTCTCGGGTGGCATGGCCACGGCTCCGTGGCCATGTCCGGGATGGCAACGGCGAACGCCGCATGGCCACGAAGCCGTCGCCTGCCACCCGGACAGCCTGCGACGACCCGCGTCCGACCGCTCAGCTCGCCCGCCCGCGGCGCGACGATCGCCGTCATCCGCTTGCCTTCCATCGACGGGTTCTTCTCGACCTTGGCCACGTCCTCGAGGGCCTGCAGGACCTCGTGCATGACCCGGCGGCCCTCGTCGATGTGCGGCCAGCTCGCGGCCGCGGAAGAGGACGTTGACCAGCACCTTGTCCTTGTGCTCGAGGAACTCGCGGGCCCGCTTGACCTTGACCTCGATGTCGTGGTCGCCGGTCTTGGGGCGGACGCGGATCTCCTTGACCTGGACCTGGTGCTGCTTCTGCTTGCGAGGTCCGCTTCTTCTGCGGAGTACTTGAACTTCCCGAAGTCCATGATCTTGCAGACCGGCGGGCGCTCGTTGGGAGCGACCTCGACCAGGTCCAGCCCGGCCTCGCGGGCCGCCTCCAGGGCCTTGCCGGTGGGCATGACGCCGAGCATCACCCCTTCGGCGTTGATCACCCGGACCGGTGAGATGCGGATCTGCTCGTTGACCCGCATGCCGCGGTCGACCGGCGCATTCCGGTCGTTGCGATCGTTGGGACCGATGGCGTCCTCCTCGGGGACGTGGGTTTGGGGCCGGGCTGCGGGAGGACGCCCCGACGGCGCTCCACGCGCCGGGCGTCCTCGAAACGATCGCGGCGCCCGCCACCGCGGCGGGGCCGTCGTCATTTTGCAGAGGCAATCCCGAGGTTTAACCGATCGACGGCGATCCGGTCAAGGGCTTCCATGTCCAGATGCTTCATGAGGATTCATTCTTGATTCACCGTTGGTCTCCGCCCGGTGCGGCGCGCTGCGGACGGAGGGGGAGAACGGAAGGCAGAATGCACAAGGCACAAAGCAGAGAGCAGGGAGCGGAGAGCAGAAAGCAGGGAGGCCGATGGCGTCTTCCGCTTTCTTGCTCTCTGCTCTGTGCCTTCTGCCTTGTGCCTTCCAGCCTTCCAGACCCGCGTTCTCCGAGCGTGACGCCCCCTCACTCCCCGCCCCACGCCTCCACCCGCCCCGATCGCAGCGCCCGGTTCGCCAGGTGCGCCGCCGAGGCCGCCGAGACGCCCGCCTCGGCCGGCGCAGACGGTGTCGAGCGGCGTCCGGACGCAATCGACCCACTCGGTCAGGTGGAGCAGCTCGCCGTCCGGCTTGCTCGTAGAAGTCCCGCCCCTTCGGGCCGCTGCCGATGATCAGCTCCTCGGCCTTCCCCTTGCCCCGCTCGGGATGCAGCTCCATCCGGCCGCGGTCGAGGTAGAGGGTCGCGTCGGTCCCCATGAAGATCGACGCACTCGCCCTCGCGGGCGTTGCTGAACGTCCCCTCGAAGTGGACCTGGAGGCCGCCGGGATAGGTCATGCAGCGTCTGCACCGTGTCGGGCGTCTGCCAGATCGTCGCCGTAGGCGTTGAAGTCGCCGATCGACGTGGCCGTGCTCGGGTGATCGAGGCCGAGGAACCAGTGGACGACGTCGACCTGAGTGGACCATCAGGTCGGTGAAGATGCCGCCGCCGAAGTCCCAGAACCAGCGCCAGTTCCGAAGCGGTAGTCGTCGAACGGCTGGTCGGGCGCGTTGCCGAGGAACATCTTCCAGTCGAGCCGGCTCCGGATCGACCCCCTGCGGCCCGCGCCTGGTCCGCTCCTGGTTGCGGTTCCAGGTCAGGTGGACCTTGACGACCTTGCCGAGCCGCCCCTCGCGGATCAGCTCCTTGCCGCGGCGATACTGCGGCATGCTCCGCTGCTGCGTGCCGACCTGGACGATCCGGCGGTGCTTGTTCTGGGCGTCGATGATCGCCTGGCCCTCGTCGAGGTCGTGCGTCAGCGGCTTCTCGACGTAGACGTCCTTGCCCGGCCTCGCACGCGGCGACGGCGATCGGCACGTGCCAGTGGTCGGGCGTGGCGATCAGGACGGCGTCGACGTCCTTGCGGTCGAGCAGCTCCTTGATAGTTCGGCGTGACGAACGCCTTCGGGTCGGCGATCGACTTGCCGAATTCGAGGTGCGGCCCGTAGACGTCGCAGACCGCGGCGATCCGCACGTCGGGCACCTTCACCAGCGCCGACGCCAGCGCCCGGCACCGGCCGCCGATGCCGATCAGGCCGACGTTGAGCGTCTCGTTCGCCCCCCGCGCGGCCGTCCCCGGAAAGGCCAGGGCCGTGGCCCCGGCCGCGGTGGCCTGGAGGAAGTGGCGTCGCGAACGATCGTGGTCGGCGGCGGTCATGGGTCGTTCTCCCGGGGGAAGTCGGCCGCGCCGTCCCTGATCGAGCGACCCGGGCATTAGACCCCGCGCCGGCCGCCCGGCCGGACGAGCTCCGACCCGCCTCCGCGACAACTCCGGTTGCCCCACCCCCCCTTCAACCTGGACAATCTGGGTCAGGAGGACCGCCGATGCCGCTCGACCCGAAGGCCCAGGCCCTGCTCGACGCCCGCACCGCCCTGGGCAACCCGGCGTACCGGACGATGACGGTCGAGGCCGTCCGCGTCATGACGATCCAGCAGTCCGTGGCGCTGAACAAGCGGAAGCCGCCGGTGGCCGACGTCGCCGACCGGACCATCCCGGGCCCCGGCGGGCCGCTCCGGGTCCGCGTCTACACGCCGGAGGGAGTCGGGCCGTTCGCCGTGGTCGTCTACTTCCACGGCGGCGGGTTCGTGATCTGCGACCTCGACACCCACGACGTCCTCTGCCGGGCCCTCTGCCAGGCCTCGGGCTGCGTCGTCGTCTCGGTCGACTACCGCCTCGCCCCCGAGCACCCGTTCCCGGCCGCCGTCGACGACGCCGAGGCCGCCACGCGCTGGGCCCTCGATCACGCCGCCGAGTCGGCGGCGATCCCTCCCGCGTCGTCGTGGCCGGCGACAGCGCGGGCGGCTGCCTGGCGACGGCCGCGTGTCTGCGGCTGCGCGACTCGGGCGGGCCGATGCCGACCGCACAGGTCCTGCTCTATCCGATCACCACCTGCCACCCCGACACGACTCCCTCCTACCGCGACTTCGCCGACGGGTACGGCCTGACCCGCGACTCGATGTTCTGGTTCCTCGGCCATTACCTGGCGGAGGCCTCGCACGCCGACGACCCCCACGCCTCGCCCCTGCTCGCCCGCGACCTCTCCGGCCTCCCGCCGGCCCTGGTCGTGACGGCCGAGTACGACCTGCTCCGCGACGAGGCCGAGAGTTATGCCGAGCGGCTCCGCGACGCGGGCGTGCCGGTGTCCCTGATCCGCTATGACGGGATGATCCACGGGTTCCTGCGCTACGTCGGCATCCTGGACCAGTCGCGGGAGGGGGTCGACGCGGTGGCGGAATGGTTACGAGGGGTTGTGGGACCGCGGGATTTCTCGGGTACGATAAGGTAAGGATTCCCGGTCGCACGAAGGAGGCCTGCGATGTCGACGGCCATCAACGAACAGGCGATCCTCGACGCCTTGCGGCAGGTCCCCGAGGTCCGATGGGCCGAGGTGCTCCATTTCGTGGAGAGCATCCGCGATCCCGAGCCGCCGGTCCGCACGGCGGCCGAGATGGCCGAGTCGGGCCTGATCGGCCTTTGGGCCGACCGCGACGACCTCGGCCCGACCGCGGAATTCGCCGCACGCCTCAGGCGAGAGGCCGAGACCCGCCGGGGTGCGGATGATGCTGCTGGACACTGATGTGTCGATCGACCTGCTCCGAGGACATCCGCCGGCCGTCGCCTGGATGTCCGCGGTCGGGAGCACGCCGATCGGCCTCCCGGCCTCGTCGCCATGGAGCTTCTCCAGGGCTGCAAGAGCCAGGCCGAGCAGCGGCGGCTGGAGGTGCATCTCCGTCGCTATTCCCTCCACTGGCCTACCGACGCCGACTGCTGGCGGGCCTACCAGGACTTCGCCGCCTACCGGCTCGGCTTCGGCCTCGGCCTGCTCGACTCCTTGATCGGTCAAACGGCCGTGGGACTCGGCGAAGTGCTTGCTACGTTCAACATGAAGCACTATTCGATGGTGACAGGACTCATGACTGTCCAGCCTTATTGACCGCAAGTTTTCCGGGGAAAGGTGAAATCAACCCCCTCCCGGCCCGCAATGTAGAGTGTCGGGACTCTGACCGGGGGACACCAATGCGGGCGGACCGGCCGGCCTGGCGCGAGCTGAGCAACCTCTTCACCGCCGGGACGGCCGCGGGGCTGACCGACGACGAGCTGCTCGAACGGTTCGTCGCCCGCAGGGCCGAGGAGCGCGAGGCGGCCGTCGCGGCCGAGGCGGCGTTCGCGGCGATGGTCCATCGCCACGGGCCGATGGTCCTGGGCGTCTGCCGCCGGAGTCTCCGCGACCCGCACGACGCCGAGGACGCCTTCCAGGCCACCTTCCTCGTCCTCGCCCGACGGGCCGGGGCGGTCCGGCCGGGGGGGAACCTCGGGAGGTGGCTCCACGGGGTCGCTCGCAAGATCGCCGCACGGGTCCGCGCCGCCTCCGCCCGCCGCCCGGAAGGGGTCCGCGACCGAGATCCGGCCACCGACCCCGCCGCCGACGCCCGTCGCGCCGACCTGCGGGAGTCGCTCGACGCGGAGCTCGTCCGCCTGCCCGAGAGGTACCGGGCGGCGATCGTCCTCTGCCATCTTGAAGGGCTGTCCGTCCGCGAGGCCGCCGCGCGGCTCGGCTGCCCCACGGGCACGGTCTGCGTCCGGCTGTCGAGGGGGCGGAGCCTCCTGAAGGACGGCCTGGTCCGGCGGGGGATCGCGCCGGCGATCGCCGCCGGCCTCGTCGCGGGGACGATGGCCCCGGAGGTCTCCGCGGCCACGGACGCCCTGATCGCCGCCACGGTCCGCTTCGCAACCCATCCCGCGAGCCCGGCCGGGTCGTCCCCGAGCCGGGCCGTGGGGCTCGCCGAGGAGGTCCTCCGAACGATGTGGCTCACCAAGTCGAAGGCGATCGCCGCGACCGCGGCCGCCCTGCTGGTCGTGATCGGCACGGGCGTCCGCGCCCAGCAGAAGGCCCCGGCAACCGGCCCCCCGAATCCGCCCGTCGAGCTCGCCCGGGCCGAGCCGGCCGCCCCGGAGCCCGAGCCGGATGACCCGAACACGGCCTATCCGATCGAGCTGAAGCCGGACAGGGTCTACGAGCTGGCCGACGTCTCGATCAAGGTCCGCGACCTGGAGGTCCACACCGGACCGGTCACGGTCATCCCGATCGGCTGCGCCCGGGGGATCACCGGGGTCATGATCCTCGGCGAGGGCAAGTCCGCGTTCCAGTTCGCGCCGGGGGACGCCCCCCGATCAAAGGGCAGTTCCGCGCGGCCATGTTCCGGTTCAACCCGGCCGACCAGCCGCGGTTCGTCCCGCTCGACGGGGCGAAGCCGGTCGCCGACCTCGCCGCCTTCGAGATGAGCCGGCACCTGCTGAACACCGCGTTCGGCCACTGCTGGCACAGCGGCAAGGACGCGCTCATCCCGCCCGCCGGGAGCCTGGCGGCCGTGCTCTACGCCAAGGAGTACGGCGACCTCCTGATCTCCGTGGACGACAGGACGGCCGTCGCCCACGACTTCACGAGCCGCAAGACGCTCTACGAGAAGAAGTAGCCGGCTTCTCGCCTCTTCCATTCGGCTCGTCGAGAGGGCGCCGCCGCCTGCGAGCCGATCTTCACCCGCCCCCCTTGCGGGGGAGGGTTCCTAGAACGCCGATGCTACACAGGCATCAATAACTGTGCTGCTCCCCCCGGTCATCCTCCCCCGCCGGCGCGACGGGGGGAGCGACCTGGCGGATGGCCCGCGAGTCGGACTCGGCCTTGAGCTGCGCCACGGCCTCCTTCAGGCCCATCGAGCCGCGGTCGCCGTCGATCCGGTCGCGGTAGGAGACGGTCTCCGACTCCGCCTCCTTGCCGCCGACGACGAGCATGGCCGGGACCTTCTCGAGCTGGGCGTCGCGGATCTTGGCGCCGATCTTCTCGGGACGGGCGTCGACCGTCGCCCGCAGGCCGGCGGCCTGCAAGCTCCCCCAGCACACGGTGGGCGTAGTCGAGGAACCTGTCCGAGATCGGCAGGACCCGCACCTGCTCGGGCGCCAGCCAGAGCGGGAAGGCGCCGGCGAAGTGCTCGATGAGGATGCCCATGAACCGCTCCATGCTGCCGAACGGGGCGCGATGGATCATCACGGGCGTATGGGTCTGGTTGTCGGCCCCGTTGTAGGTCAGCCGAACCGCTCGGGCAGGACGTAGTCGAGCTGCACGGTCCCGAGCTGCCAGTGGCGGCCGATGCAGTCGCGGACGATGAAGTCGGCCTTGGGGCCGTAGAACGCGGCCTCGCCGGGGGCCTCCTCGTAGGGCAGCTGCATCTCGTCGAGCACCGCGCGGATGTCGGCCTCGGCCTTCTGCCAGGTCTCGCCCTGGGCGCCCTGGTACTTGGGATCGTCCGGGTCGGACCGCGAGAGCCGGAGCTTGTAGTCGGTCAGGCCGAGGCTGTTCAGGACGAACTGGGTCAGCTCCATCGTCGCCCGGAACTCGCCGCGGACCTGGTCCTCGGTGCAGAACAGGTGGGCGTCGTCCTGCGTGAACCCGCGGACGCGGGTCAGGCCCGAGAGCTCGCCCGACTGCTCGTAGCGATAGACCGTGCCGAACTCGGCGAGGCGGACGGGCAGGTCGCGATAGCTCCTCGGCTGCGCGGCGTAGATCTGGATGTGATGGGGGCAGTTCATCGGCTTGAGCAGGTACTCCTCGCTCACGCCGAACTCCTCGACGTAGCCGACGCGCCCGGCCGAGTCGAGCGACCAGTAGTCGGCGGCCCGATGCCGCCGCTCGGGGATGCCCGCGTCGCGGAGGAGCTTCTTCTGGCCCGCGTCGTCGACGGTGCCCTTCTCGAGCCCATCGACCAAGGCCATCGCCGCGTCCGACAGCATCCGGATCGGCGGGAACTGCGAGTCCTTGTAGTAGGGGTAGTGGCCGCTCGTCTGGTAGAGCTCGATCTTGCCGATGTGCGGCGTGTAGACCGGCTGATAGCCGCGCTTCATCAGCTCGTCCTTGAGGAAGCTCTCCAGGAGCCCCCGGACGATCGCCCCCTTGGGCATCCAGAGGACGAGCCCCTGGCCGACCAGCGGCGAGATCGTGAAGAGGCCCAGCTCCTTGCCGATCTTGCGGTGGTCGCGCTTCTTGGCTTCCTCGACCTGGGCGAGGTGGGCGTCGAGCTCCTTCTTGTCGAAGAAGGCGGTGCCGTAGACGCGCTGGAGCATCTTGCGGTCGGTCTGGCCCTTCCAGTAGGCCCCGGCGATCGAGAGCAGCTTGAACGCGCCGACCTTGCCGGCGTGGGGGATGTGCGGGCCTCGGCAGAGGTCGACGAACTCGCCCTGGCGGTAGAAGCTGAGGACGCCGTACTTGTGCAGCTCGTCGTCGATGTGCTCGACCTTGTAGCCCTGGCCCAGGTCGTCGACGAACTGCCGGGCCTCGGGCACGGGCAGGCTGAACCGCTCGAACGGCTCGGCGTCCTTGACGATCCGGGCCATCTCGGCCTCGATGGCGGGGAAGTCGTCCTCGGAGAGGTGACGGTCCGGGAGGTCGACGTCGTAGTAGTAGCCGCTGGCGGTGGTCGGCCCGAAGGCGAGCTTCACGCCCGGGAAGAGCCGCATGATGGCCCGGGCCATGATGTGGGCCGTCGAGTGGCGGAGGACGTCGAGCGCCTCGCGGTCGCGGCTGGTCAGGAGGCGGAGCTCGATCGGGCCCGTGCCGTTCTCCAGGGGCCGGTCGAGGTCGACGACCGTGCCGTCGGCCACGGCGGCGACGGCGGCCTCGGCGAGCCGCTTGCCGATCCCCTCGGCGACCTCGCGCGGCCGGACGCCCTCGGGGTATTCCTTGACCGACCCGTCCGGCAGCTTGATCGTGACCATCATCTGTTCTCGACTTGGAGACGACGGCGCGAGGCGTCCGGCCCTCCGACCGACAACGCCGGCTCGGCCCCGCCTCGCATGCCGCGACCCCTGGATCGCCCAGCGTAATCGGCCGAGGCCCGCGCTGCCAAGGTGGGGGGCGTTGCCGGCGGTTGGCGCGCGCCTATACCATTGGGGGAGGCGCTCATCACCCGGATGGTCTGATTCCCTCCCCCCTGGTGGGGGAGGGTTAGGGTGTGGGGGTCCGTGAGACGGCCCCGGCCTCGTACCCCTCACCCTAACCCTCCCCACCAGGGGGGAGGGGACCAGAGAGGAAGGCGATGAAGAAGACCCCGGTCGCCCTGGCGATCGTCCTCGTCGCGACCACGACCCATGCCGCCGAGCCCGACCCCGCCGCCGTCGAGCGCGGCCGGATCGCCCTCACCCAGACCGGCCACCTTGGTCCGGCCTGGCAGGGCGGGACGTACTTCAATGTCGGGCTCCTCTGGGGCGCCCCCAGCCCGAGGACCGACCCCGAAGGTTACGCCGCCGCCTTCAACCGCCGCTACGGACTCCATCCCGCTCCGTACCCCAATGACGGCCTGCCGATGGGCCTGCGCCGGGGCGTGACGAAGGACGGGCGGAAGGCCGGCATGCAGATCGACTGCATGGCCTGCCACGGCGGGTCGATCGGCGGGACGAGCTACGTGGGGCTGGGCAACAGCACGCTCGACCTCAAGCTCCTCTTCGACGAGCTGACCCAGTCCGAGGGCCGGATGCGGCCGATCGCGACGTTCACTCTGAACTCGACCCGCGGCACCGTCAACGCCGGCCAGGTCGCGGCCTTGCTCATGAGCTTCCGCAACCCCGACTGGTCGCGGCGGGTCATCCCCCTGCCCCTCGGCGCCAACCTGCCCGAGATCGACACGCCGGCCTGGTGGCTCCTGCACCGCAAGCAGACGATGTACTACGACGGCCGCACGCCCGCCGAGTCGGTCCGCACCAACATCCAGTTCGTCATGGGCGAGAAGACCCTCGACGAGCTCAAGGCCCTCGAGCCCGTCTTCGCTGACATCCGCGCCTACCTCCTGAGCCTCCGCCCGCCGAAGTATCCCTTCCCCATCGACGCGGCCCAGGCCGACCGGGGCAAGGCCGTCTTCGACGAAGTCGTGCACGAAGTGCCACGGCACCTACGGCCCCGACGGCGAGTACCCGAACGTGCATGTCGATCTGAAGGAGATCGGCACCGATCCGGCTCGGGCCGAGGGGATGCTCCGCGCAAGCTCGTCGAGCACTACAACTCGACCTGGTTCGGCGAGCAGCATCCGGGCGACCTGGAGATGAACGGCTACCAGGCTCCTCCGCTCGATGGCATCTGGGCGACCGCCCCTTACCTCCACAACGGCTCGGTGCCGACGCTGCACGCGCTGCTCAAGTCGACCGAGCGCCCGAACGGTCTTCCGCCGCCCGCCTTCGACCGACTTCAAGGACTACGACAAGGCCAATGTCGGCTGGGTCGTCGAGCCGCTCTCGCACGCGCCTGATGTCTCGAAGATGCCCGCGACCGAGGCCAAGTACATCTTCGATACGCGAGCCGGTTCGGCCTCGGCAACGGCGGCCATACGTTCGGCGATAAGCTCAGCGAGGACGATCGGATGGCGAGTGATCGAGTATCTCAAGACGCTCTGATGCGTGCCATTCAATCTCCTCGGCACATTCTTCGGCTGATCCACCTCCGGCGCTCGTCGTCTTCTGGAGCTCCGTCGCCACCTCGCCGGCCTCGCGGAAGGCCCGCAGGACGTTGCCGCCGAGGATCTTGTGGACGTCGGTCTCGGAGTAGCCGCGGCTGGAGCAGCTCCTCGGTGAGCCGCGGGTAGCACGAGACGTCCTCCAGCCCGACCGGCCAGCGCGGTGATGCCGTCGAAGTCGGAGCCGATGCCGACGTGGTCGATGCCGGCGACCTTGACGATGTGGTCGATGTGGTCGACGACGTCGGCGACGGTGCCGCGGGGCATCGGGTGCTCCTTGCGCCAGGCCGCGAACGCCTCTGGCGTACTCGCGTCGGGTCGGGGTACTTCGCCCGGCAGCTCCTGCGGGCACGGCCTGCGCCTTCCGGGCGGCCTCGGGGACGATGAAGCCGGAGTAGAAGTTGACCATCACCACGCCGCCGTTCTTCGCGACCTGCCTTGAGGATCGTCGTCGGGCACGTTCCGCGGGCTGGCGGGCAGAGGGCGAAGGCGCTCGAGTGGCTGGCGATGACCGGGGCCTGCGAGACGCGCAGGGCGTCGGCCATCGTGTCGGGCGAGACGTGCGAGATGTCCACGAGCATGCCCAGCCGGTTCATCTCCCTGACGACCCGCTCGCCGAACGGGGTCAGGCCGTCGTGCTTGGGCGCGTCGGTCGCGGCGTCGGCCCAGTCGAGCGTCGCGTTGTGGGTCAGCGTCATGTAGCGGGCGCCGAGGCGCGTCGAAGGCCCGGAGCTGGGCCAGGTCGTTCTCGATCGCCACGCCGCCCTCGATGCCGATCAGCGAGGCGATCTTGCCCGCCTTGACGATCCGCTCGACGTCGTCGGCCGAGAGGCCAGCTCGAGGTCGTCGGGGTAGCGCTCGACCATCCGGTGGACCAGGTCGATCTGCTCGGTGACGGTCCGCGCCGGGTTGGCGTGCTCGCTGGGGATGTAGACCGACCAGAACTGGGCCTTGACGCCCCCCTCGCGGAGCCGGGGGATGTCGGTCTGGCCCGAGTCGAGCCGCTGGCCGAGGTCGAGCTTCGTCGAAGGCCACGTCGCCGTCCGTGCCGGAGCCGCCAGGGCAGGTCGTTGTGGCCGTCGAAGACGAAGCCGGCGGCGTGGACGGCCTTCGCCCGGTCGGAGACGGGCGGGAGGGGGTCGTCGGCGAGGGCGGGCGAGGCCAGCAGCAGGGCCAGGAGCGGCAGCGGGCGGGATGACATCGGCGGGGTGTCCTTCCTCGGGTCGGGGCGAGAGGTGCCCCATTATCGGCCCGCGACCGGCCCCACGCAACGCGGCCGGGACCCCCGCGCGCACCGGGGACGCGGCCCGGGCCGGACCCCTCGTTTTAACATCCAAATCTTCTTATATCACCGAGGCGAACGGCGTCTGCCGGGCCGGCGCGGGGCCCGCGGAGGGGCGGTCGGGGGCCGGTCGAGGACGATAACGCGCCCCGGGATCGATCCGAAATCGCCCTTACGGACCGAACCCGGCGCCGTCGGCGGCGGGGCGGGCGCCGCGGGGACCTCGGCCGGAGCAACGGGTGATTTCGCATCAGGTTGCGCCACCGTCTCGACGGCGACCTCGGGGACGGCCTGGGACGCCCCCAGGTCGGCGCCCGAGCGGTCCAGCGCCGCCAGGTGCCGGAGCGTGGCGCGGAACACGCGGTCGTGGTCCATCTCGTAGCGGTGCCGGAGCTGCGCCTCCTTGGAGCTGTAGGCGTCGGCCGTGGCCGTGTCGATCGCCGACTGCCGCTCCACGGCCGGGTCGGGGGTCTCGCGGCGGCGCGTGCGGAGCGTGCGGAGGTTCGCGGCCACGAGCGTGCGCAGCTCGGCGACGAGCGCCTCGCCCTCGCCGGGGTCGAGCGGGCGGGCCTTGCGGCCCGGGTCGTTGACGGCCAGCAGGCGGCTCGAGGCCGTCGCGTGCGGCCCGACCTCGGGCGCAGGGGCGTCGGTGAAGTGGCCGGTCAGGATCCGCAGCCGCTGGCCGTACTCGACCCGGTCCCAGCCCCGGGGCCCGCCCCGCAGGGCCTTCGACAGGCTCCGCCACGACTTGATGAGCCGGTCGACGCCGTCGCGGGAGCACCAGAGCAGCGTGATGGCCGCGCGGGGGTCGTCGTCGAAGCGGTCGACGGCGCGGCGGACGCGGAGCTCCCGCTCGTTGTCGAACTGCCGCCCCGCCTCCTCGCCCCGGGCGCGGAGCACGTCGGCCTCGGCGCGCACGGCGCGGCGGAGCCGCCACGAGGACACGGCCGCGCGCTCGACGAGCACGGCCCGGGTGAAGCTGCACGGCCGCCAGTCGCCGAACCACGCCCCCCGCTCGGCCTCGAACGCCGCCGGGTCCTCGCCCGGCAAGGTGACATGCACGGCGCACAGGCCGTGCGTCACCCCGTTGAACTTCGAGACGTCCTTGCCCTCCGGCGACGTCGGCCCCCGCGACTTCGCCCCATTCTCCCGGCTCGCCCGACGCTGCGCTTCGGTCCGCATGGTTTCGCTCGCTTTGGTGTGATTTCCGGCCGTTCCTCACGCGCGACGATGCGCGCGAGTTCTGTCGTTAGGATCGCAATCCGGGCGTCGGTCGTTCTCCGAAAATGGCGGCCCGGCCCGATTTCCCCCGGGAGGGCGAGGCTCCGCCCGAGCCCGGGTCTCATATCGAATCCATCGGATTCGCGATGGTTTCGCAAGGGTGCCTGGGGTCGAGCCGGAGGCGAGCCCCCAGCGACCAGGGCCTCGCGCGGGGGCTCGCTCCGCTCGACCCCAGGCACCCGGCACCCTCCGGGCCAGGGTCTTCCACAGAGCATCGCGAAAGGAGAGCGGGGCCGCGAGGGCGGAAGTGCCGGTCCGCCTTCGACGAACGACGGCCCATCGGCCCGATTCGTGGCCGGACGGGACCGTGTTAAGTGGGGGGCGCCGCGCGGCCGTCGCTCGGGAGACGTCCCGGGCCTGCCGTCGTGTAGCTCACTCGGGCTCGGGCGGGTCGGCGGCGACGGGGAGCCAGGTACGCTCGGAGGCACGCTGGTACTTATCGCACATGCTTTGATTCACTCTTCGTCGGCGAAGTAATCGGAGTCGATTCGCTTGACCTCATACGCCGCGACGGGAGCGACTCCGAGCCCGTGGTCAATCATGAGCTGGGCGAGGGTCTCGCCACCCGCGAGCCGGATACCGAGCAAGCTTGACCGCAGAGGCCGCTTCAATGACAATTGTCATTGAGTCGATTCGGCCCTCTACCGTGTTCACTCCGGTGGCTGTACCCGACCGTGCACGAGTTATCCCCGGGAGGAATCAAGTTATGACCGCTACTCCCCGCCTCCCGAAAGGGAGCATCGCGGCGGCGGCTTGCGGGGCCTTCGCCGGATGGTGGGCTCAAGCGGTGGTGAGGCCCTATCTTCGTGCCATCGACCCGGTCGGTTACTCACCGATAATTCTCATCTGCCTCCTCGGGGGGATGGTGCTCTTCTGGTATCTCCGTCGATGTTCTCAAGCGAGGGTCAGAGCCTAGCTGGGACCCTCCCTAAGCCGCCATCAGCCGGGTGTCATCCCACCCTTCGTCCCGGGCCTCGCGCTCGACGGGTGGGTGGCTGTGGTTCGCTCGCGAACCACAGAGCCTCGGGATCGCGCATCTGGGCGACGATCGCCGCTCCGGAGAACTGTGGTTCGCGAGCGAACCACAGCCACCCGTCACTGGCACGGTGCGGGTGTCGGATGCGAGGATGCCATGGGGCCGGCTCCGCTGAACCCGGTCGAAAGACGCCTCGCCGCGATCGTCCCAGTCGCAGGGGCTGATGATGAAGTCCTTTCGTACATCGATCGCCGCACTGGTCGTCTGCGTGACGATCCTTGCCCTCGATCTCGCCCTCCTGCGGAATCTCCCGACGAACGATCGGACCTGGCTCCGCCTGTTCTCCCTCCCGATGTTGAACATCCTGGCGTTCGCCTTCTATCGCGGCCGCGCCGTACGCCGTCTCGGGATGCCCAGCCCGTTCCTTCGCGGTTTCCAGGTCCTCGGGTGGGTGGCGGTGGTCTCCTACCTGGCCTGGTGTCAAGACCGGCCTGAGGGGATCAGTTCGGCATTCGCCCTCGCCTTCAATCCCGTCTACTGGTTGACCCTGAACAACCTCGACTTCGATGCGATGAAGAGGCTCGACCCGAGTTTCGGGCTGGCAAACAGGATCTCCATGGCGACGCGGGGGATCGCCGCGGCGGCCCTCGTGACCGGACTCTTGCTGCTACCGGCCGTGATCGGGGGGATGATCGCCCGTCATCGGCATCGCAAACGGAGTCGCGGCGCCATGCCCATCGCCCAACCAGTCGCAGAGATGGATGCCGTCCGATCGGCGCCGGTCCGCGCCTCGGAACTGCGTCGCTAGCGATCTTCGTGCGTGACGTTTCGGAAAGTGCAGCGCGCGAGCCGACTGGCGAAAGCCGCCGCGATCGCCACCGCGACCATCATCCGCCGGACCGTGGACCGCACGCGGGGGAGCTTCATGGCGGCGGCTCACTCGGGCTCGGGCGGGTCGGGGGCGACGGGGAGCCAGGGGTAGCGGGCGAGACGCCGGTACTTCTGCTTGTAATCGCGATAGTAGTCCCGCAACCTCCCGCACTTCGCTATGCGAATCTCGACGGGGACGTCCCCGATGTGTGCCCAGGCTTCGCGGTGTCGCTCCATGTTGTCGGCGAGTTCGGCGTTATACGTCTCCCATATCGCCGCGTATTCTGCCTTTTCTCGATAGTCCTCCGACCGGATTCCAAGGGCAAGAGCCGCGAAGCCGATCGCCAGGATCGCCACCGCGACCATCATCCGCCGCACCGTGAACCGCACGCGGGGGAGTTTCATCGGGCCTGCCTCACTCGGGCTCGGGCGGGTCGGGGGCGACCTTGCAGGCCGATCAACGTCGTCTGGGTCCGCTGCAGCGCGAGGTTAGGCGGCGGGCCGAGCCGGATCATTCGGGCGGGGGCGGGTCCGGGTCCACGGAGACCCAGGGCCGGGCCGCCGCCCACCAATACTTGCGGCTCATCTCGTGATGGTACTTCGCCCGCCGCAACAGGCCCCCGACCGACAAACCGCCGCCGAGCCGCCCCGGCGAGGCCGCCTCGTCGATGGCCACCGGCAACGCCGACCACAACAGTAAGTCATGGGATTCGGCCCGCCGGCGATACTCCTGAGACCGTCGCCACAACACGACGCCGATGAACAGCATGGCCACGATCGCCACCGCGACCATTATCCGCCGGATCGTGAACCGCACGCGGGGGAGCTTCATCGGGCTTGCCTCACTCGGGCTCGGGCGGGTCGGGGGCGACAGAGAAGTAGGGGTGGCGGGCGGCCCGCTCGTATTTCTCGGTCAGCCGCCTGTGGTGCCTTAGCCGAGCTTCCTTCTCGGGGAACGGCCCCGGACCATAGGCGATCTCCAGAACATTCCGTTGATGCCAGCGGGAAAGCTGGTTGAACCGTTCGGCCCTCCGCCTCAGCCAGTGCGTCAGGCCAAGCGCCAGGCCGATCAGCGCCACCGCGACCATCAGCCATCGCACCGTGACCCGCACGCGGGGGAGGTTCATGGCGAGGGCTCGGGCGGGTCGGGGGCGATGGGAAAGCAGGGGTGGCGGTTGGCACCAGGTCGGGTGCCCGGGTCAAAGCCAGCAGTTCGTCACGGACATGACGGCCAGGAATGCTGAGCCGAGCGAAAGCCACGCCGCGGCCGTCGAGATGCAGACGATGATGAACCAGGCCGAGACCGAGCGGAAGCAAGCCAGCAACGTCAGTCCTAGCGGAAGCAGGAGACAGGGGAACCACTCGACCACAAAGCCTGGCCATGACGCCGTCGCGCCCGCGTTGCGAAAGATTGCCCCGAACGCGAGCGAGAGGATCGGTACGGCGAGAGGGCAAAGCATCCAGAGCGATCGGAGGCGCCAGACACGGCGATCGGCGGCTATTGCGATCAGGGCGACGAGCGAGGCCGCACCGGCCACCCGGGCGAATCTCGGGAAGAAATACAGGCTCAACCCGACCGCCTCAGAGGCCCACCACCACGCCCCGGCCCTGACGGCCCACGCCAGGACCGAGAAGAGTACCGCCACGATCGCCACCGCGACCATCATCCGCCGTACCGTGAACCGCACGCGGGGGAGCTTCATGGCCGGGGCTCACTCGGGCTCGGGCGGGTCGGGGGCGAGGCGGAGCCACGGCTGATCGGCGGCCGCTCGATACATGTCTGCCAACTGAATGCGCCACATGACGACAGCTTCCCTCTCAGACGTCGGCTTGTCGTCGACCGGATACCAAGACCCTCCGGTGCCGGTTCGGACGATGCCTTGGCCAGCTAGGACTGACTCATGATCGTCTGCAATCGCCCTGCGTCGTCCGGCCGTCGCGCGTAGCGATGCGATCCAGCCAAGCATGAGCGCGACGATCGCCACCGCGACCATCAGCCGCCGCACCGTGAACCGCACGCGGGGGAGCTTCATCGGCCTTGCCTCCCAAGGGGATAGCCCGATCATAAACCCGCCGCCCGCTCAAGTCGCCCGCCGACGCGAATGATTCCACGTTCAAACCGAGACGCGACCAGGGCCGGGGCCATCCCCGAAGAGCCCCCCACCCTGCCCTCGCCCGCAAGGGAGGAGGGTGGAGAGGGGACCCGCGCGAATAAAACCATCCCCCTTGCGGGCGAGGGGAAGAAAGGACCGCCGGCGAGCCGGGTCGCCCGGCCCGCCCGCGGGTTGGCGGGGGGGGCGGCGTCGCCGTACACTGGGGCATCACGGCGGACCGGCCAGGCCGCCCCAACCCGTCGCCCGGAGGACCGGCTCGCCATGCACGGAGCCATCAGATTGCTCGCCACGACCGCGATCGGAGCCGCCCTCGCCATGAGCCTCGGAATGTCGCCCGCCGACGGGGATAAGCCCGCCAGGACCTTCGCCTACCCCGACGCCCGCCGCGACGAATCCGTCGTCGACGACTACCACGGCACCAAGGTCGCCGACCCCTACCGCTGGCTCGAGGACCCCGACTCGCCCGAGACCCGGGCCTGGGTCGAGGCCGAGAACAAGGTCACGTTCGCCTACCTCGAATCCATCCCCCAGCGCGAGGCGATCCGGAAGCGGATGACCGAGCTCTGGGATTACGAGAAGTTCGGCATCCCCCGCAAGGAAGGCGCGCGCTACTTCTGGACCCGCAACAGCGGACTCCAGAACCAGTCGGTGAACTACGTGGCCGACGGTCTCGACGCCGACGCCGCGCGTGCTGCTCGATCCCAATGCGCTCTCGAAGGACGGCACCGTCGCGCTCTCGGGGACGGCGTTCACCGAGGACGGCGCGAAGATGGCCTACGGCCTCGCCGCGGCCGGGTCGGACTGGAACGAGTGGAAGGTCCGCGACGTGGCTTCGGGCAAGGACCTCGACGACCACCTGAAGTGGATCAAGTTCTCCGACGCGAGCTGGTCGAAGGACGGCACGGGCTTTTATTACAGCCGCTTCCCCGAGCCGGCGAAGGGCGCCGACCTCAAGGGGGCGAACTATCACCAGAAGCTGTATTACCACCGGCTCGGCACGCCGCAGTCGGCCGACACGCTCGTCTACGAGCGGCCCGACCACAAGGAGTGGATGTTCGACGGCGACGCGACCGAGGACGGGAACTACCTGATCATCACCGTCCGCAAGAGCTCCGCGCCGCAAGAACCGCATCCTCTACCTCGACCTGAAGGACCGCGAGCCGAGGCCGGTCGAGCTGATCGCCAATTTCGAGCATGAATACCACTTCATCAACAACGAGGGCCCAGTCTTCTTCTTCAAGACCAACAACGGCGCCCCGCGCGGCCGGGTGATCGCGATCCTCGCGGGGCATCCCGACCCGAAGGACTGGGTCGAGCTGATCCCGCAGGCGGCCGAGACGCTCGAGCACGTCAGCCTGGTCGGCGACCGCTTCTTCGCGAGCTACCTCAAGGACGCGACGACGCAGGTCAAGGTCTTCGACCTCTTTGGCCAGTTCAAGCGCGAGGTGAAGCTGCCCGGCCTGGGCACGGCCGAGGGCTTCGGCGGGCATCGCAAGGACAAGGAGACGTTCTACTCGTTCAAGTCGTACATCAACCCGCCGACGGTCTATCGCTACGACATCGCCAGCGGCGAGAGCACCCTCTTCAAGGCCCCGAAGCTCGCCTACAACCCCGACGACTACGAGTCGGAGCAGGTCTTCTATACGAGCAAGGACGGGACGCGGATCCCGATGATTCTGAGCCACAAGAAGGGGCTGAAGCGGGACGGGAACAACCCGACGCTGCTCTACGGCTACGGCGGGTTCAACATCCCGCTGACGCCCGATTTCAAGCCGAGTCGGATCGCCTGGCTCGAGATGGGCGGCGTGCTGGCGGTCCCCAATCTCCGCGGCGGCGGCGAGTACGGCGAGGAGTGGCACCAGGCCGGGACGAAGCTGCGGAAGCAGAACGTGTTCGACGACTTCATCGCCGCGGCCGAGTGGCTGATCCGCGAGAAGGTCACCTCCACGCCGAAGCTCGCGATCGAGGGCCGGTCGCAACGGCGGCCTGCTCGTCGGCGCGGCCATGACCCAGCGGCCCGACCTCTTCGGCGCGGCCCTGCCGGGGGTGGGCGTGATGGACATGCTCCGGTTCCACAAGTTCACGATCGGCTGGGCGTGGGTCGACGACTACGGCTCGTCCGACGACGCCGAGCAGTTCGGGGCGATCCGGAAGTATTCGCCCTTGCATAATTTGAAACCGGGCACGATGTACCCGCCGACCCTCGTGACGACGGCCGACCACGACGATCGCGTCGTGCCGGCGCACAGCTTCAAGTTCGCGGCGGCCTTGCAGGCGGCGCAGTCGGGGGACAATCCCACGCTGATCCGCATCGAGACCAAGGCCGGCCACGGGGCGGGGAAGCCGACGGCGAAGGTGATCGAGGAGGCGGCGGACGTCTATGCGTTCCTGGCGAAGGTGCTGAAGGTGGATTGAGCGGCCGACCGACTCGGCCTAAAAAATCCCGGGCGGGTCCATTTCCCCGTCGCGATCGCGGTCCCGCCCCGCTATCCTTGTGGCGACCAGGCAGGATCGGGGTTTGTTCCGATCCGGCAAAGACAACCGGTCCGCGAGGCCCGAGGAGGTGGGCAACCGCGGGGAGGTCGCCTGGCCATCACGAGGGGAGCACGCCATGAGGCGGGCGATGCTGGCGGCGGCGGCTCTCGGGCTGATCGCCGCGTCGACGGGCGGGGCGCGGGCGGACATGGTCGTCAGCTTCGGCTACGCGGGGCGGGGGGTGTCGGGGTTCGCCGGGCTGTTCGCGAACGGCACGGGGACGTTCTCGTTCGCCGACGGCCTCGAGAACCTCGGGCTGTCCGACCTCAAGACGTTTAGCTTCACGCTCGACGAGAGCGAGAACAACATGATCATCAACACGGTGACGTTCGGGCTCACCGACCTCGCCTCGTTCTCGGCGTTCGTCGACCCGACGTGGACGGTGACGGTGATGGGCCTGTCGACCGACGCGGTCCAGGGCTCGGACCCGACGACGTACAAGCGGGAGCTCGGCATCTCGTCGCTCGACGTTTCGGGCGCGTCGACGTACTTCGACCTCCTCGGGATCGGGTTCCAGATGACGGCGGGGACGGCGAGCATCATCTCCGTGGTGCCCGAGCCGTCGGGCCTCGCGCTGGCGGGCGTCGGGGCCGCAATCATCGCCGGCAGATTGTGGCGCCGCCGGCGCTGAGATGTCGCCGGCCATTGCCTTCGTTGCTCTATGCCTTGTGCCTTGTGCCTTCTGCCTTTTCGGAAAAGCAGAGAGCAGAGAGCAAAACAGAGGGCAGAGAGCAACCGATCCCCCGGGCGGCGGCTGGGGACTGAGCTTGACACGCCCGCCGTTCCCGACCACCATGCCCGCCGCGCGGCGCCCTCGGCTCGCGCACCGTCGCCGAAGGAACGGCGCGGACGGATTATGCCCCCGGCCGACTCTGGGCCGGGCGGCCGGGAGGTTCACGGATGAGCCGATTCCGCCGCGGGGCGCCCCAGGTGGAGCCCCTCGAAGGGAAGGTCCTGCTGTCGACGGCCCGCGCCGCCGCGCTCGCGCTGGCCGCCGAGGTCGCGGCGCAGCCGTTCTCGATCGCCGGGACGCTGAAGATGCCGACCAACTCGGTCGCCACCTTCACGCTCAACGGCCAGAGCATGGGCACCTTCAAGGTCTCGGGCAAGCTCGGCTCGATGGGCCAGGTCAACGGCAAGTTCGTCGCCCTGCTCGACGCGAACAACAACATGACCAGCGGGATCTTCGTCCTCACCGGGCGCAAGGGGACCGTCAACCTGGCGATGTCGAACGACCCGCTCGACCAGACCGCCTACGACTTCACCGTTTCGTCCGGCACCCGCGCGTATGCGAGCGCGACGGGCGCGGGCAAGATCGCGACGTCGGGCGTGGCGTCGAACGGGCGGATCATGACGTTTGCCGTCACGATGCACTAAATCGCTACAGCCCGCACGGTCGGACGCCCGATGAGAGTCGTGGGCCGGCCGTGTCGGCGAGCGGGTGTTACCGCGTGGGCAGTCCGCCCGCGCCCCTCTTCTCGTCGCACGAGGCCACGGATGAGCCGCGAACGCCGCCGACCGCTCCGCTTCGAATCGCTCGAGGGGAAGCAGCTGCTCACGACCTTCCACCCGTCGGTGGCCCCGCCGGTGCCGGCGTCGCTGCCGCTCGACGGCGCCGCGACCGCCTCGGCCTTCAGCGCCCAGCGGATCAACGGCAACGTCCAGCAGGTGAAGATCGGCCTCGTGGGCACCGCCGGGGCGCTCGGGCGGGTGACGGAAACCCTGAACGAGACGATCGACACCAGCGTCGAGGCCATCGCCAAGGGCAACCTGGTCATCGCGAACCGGCTCGGCTCGGTGACGCTGAACCTCACGAAGTTCAATATCATCACGAACCTGACCGTGCCCTGGAACTCGGGGATCACCGCGAACTACACGATCGTCGCCGGCACCGGGGCCTACGCCCGCTCGCACGGCACGGGCACGTTCGAGATCCTGCCCGACATCGGCGACCTGGACATGCACCTGACGCTGCATACGACGACCTGAACACCGGACACGGAGGGAGCCCAAGGATGGGCCGAGACCGCCGGAAATCGCCCAGGCTCGAGACGCTCGAGGTGAAGCAGCTCCTCTCGAACGTCCATTTCGACCACATCGTCGCCAACCCGGGCGGCCCGATGATCCCCGCGCCGGCGCCCTTCGTGCTGAACGGGACGCTCAACGGCTCGGTCGCGTCGTTCACCGACATCCCCGGCCCGCCCGAGACGATGGCCGAGCTCTTCACCGGCCGCGTCCGCGCGATGGGCCGCGTCAACGGCGCGGTCATCGACCAGATGGACGCGAACGGAAACCTGATCGGCGGCGAGATCGTGCTCTCGAACCGCCGAGGCTCGGTGACGCTCGGCTTCGGCCCGGGAAGCACCGTCTCCGGCCAGCAGGCCGGCACGATCACCGTGCAGGTCGTCCGCTACTCGGTCGTCTCCGGCACCGGCGCCTTCGCCCGCGCCAGCGGCTCGGGCACGTTCACGGCCGTCCAGAACTCGGGCTCGTACACGGCGGTGCACAGCACGCCCCAGAGCTCGACCCTGGTGCTCGAGACCACCACGAGCTGATCGCCTCGCGGGCCGACGAGGCCGGACTTTCTGACCGTGCCGGAGGCACGCGGAGAACCGTCATGAACCCCGCACGACGACGCCGATCGCCCGGATTCGACGCGCTCGAGACGCGGCAGCTCCTCTCGGCCGCCGGCCATGTCCACCCGCATGTCACGCCGCACGTGATCACCCCGAGCGCGGCGGGCTTCTTCACGTCGCAGTCGCAGACCACGACCCACGGCGCCGGGGGGCGGGAGACACTCAAGACGACGTTCGCGGGCTCATCCGTCGCCGAGGGTGCCGCGACGGCCACCGTGACCGAGGTCGCCCGGAACAACTCGCTGGTCTCGGTCCAGGCCACGATCCAGACGATCAAGGGCTCTTACAAGCTGGCGTTCGGGCCGTCGGACGTGACGAAGAACGTCAACTCGTCGTACGGCACCGAGATCATCGCCAACTATCACCTCACCTCGGGCACCCGCGCCTTCGCCCACGCGACCGGCACCGGCACGATCTCGTTTTACTGGATCAGCGGGGCGAGCCAGTCGAACATGACGATTACCCCGACCGGCTCCTGACCGGCGGCACCGACCCACCGTGCACGACGCACGCGAGGCCCTCATGAAGCGCGATCGACGAAGGACGCTGCGGCTCGAACGCCTCGAGGGCAAGGCCCTCCTCTCGGCGATTGTGGGGACGGGCGCGGTCCCGACTCCCGGCTCGGCCGGCGTCGCCGCCGGCACGGCCAGCAAGTCGGCGCGGATCCACAGCCACGTTCCTTTTGCCGCGGCCGCGACAACTCACGTCACGGGCCAGGAGCTCGCGCCGCATCGCATCAGCCTGCTGGGCAACCCCCACCTCATGACCCTCTCGACGATCGTCTCCGCCGGGCTCACGAGCCACACCACGGGGCTCGCGAACCCCGCGAAGGCCTCGGTCCGCGTCCACCCCGGCGGGCTCGTCCACAGCCAGCTCGCCGCCGGCACCCACGGCGGCGGCGGTTCGACGCCGAATCCACGTGAACCTGGCGAACCTCGGCTCGATCCCGATCTTCCACGGGGCCGGCGGCTCGACGAGAGTGACGGGCGGAATCCTGGGCGCCGACTCGGCCTCGACCGCGAAGGTCGTTGCGAGCTGACGTCACTCTCCGAGCGCGTGGATCGTGTTATCAATCGCCCCGACCACCGCCGCGCCGTTGCGCGACCTGAGCGCGTAGCGGATCTCCATGCTCATCGTCGGCGCGATCTCGGGGATCATCAGCACGACGGTCCGTCCGTCTCCTTCCAGCCGCGATGACGCGACGGCGAGCGGCTTCTCGTCGACGTGCGGCGAGCCGTAGTTCGCCGTCCGCCGGAGCGACCACGTCTTCACCGCGAACCGCGACGCGTCGGCCGCCGACGCCGGGTCGATCGGGTCGGTGAAGGTGATCGCCATCCCGTCCCGCCGGGCGTGGAGTCCGATCGGCACATGCATTGGCTTGCCCGTCGGCCTGCACGCGGTAGAGGCCGCCCGGGCTGCTCCTGATTGCTCGCCCATCCGAATAGACCACAAGCATAAAGAGATCCGTCGGCCGGGTGGAACCGGCCCCGCATGATGCCGGTCGGGAACGGCGGGATCGGCAGCGCGGCGACGCCGCCCTGCATCCGGCCGGCGACCGTTTCGTGCGGGACGACGAAGACCTTGCCGTAGCCGTACGAGAGGCTCAGGAGCTGCCCCTCGAGCGGCCCCCATGCCTTGCCCTCGACCCGGACGATCTCGCTGGGCGAGCGGTCGACGGCGTTCGTGATCCAGCAGACCGGCGGCTCCATCGCGGCGTCGGAGGGGTCGGTCACGTCGTGGTATCCCCACATGTTCCCGTAAAAGCCGCCGACCTTGACGTGGTTGATCCGGTTCTTGGGGATCCAGTGCCCTTCCTGGTCGGTCATGAAGAACGTGCCGTCGGGGTTGAGGCAGACGCCGTTGGGGGCGCGGAAGCCGGTGGCGAGGATGTCGGTCCGCAGGCCGTCCTTGCTCACGCGGAGCAGCGTGCCGTGCTGCGGGACCGTGGCCGTGTGCGCCGTGGCGGGCTCCCTTGGCGTAGTAGAGGTTGCCGGCGGGGTCGACCTGGAGGTCCATCGCGAATTCATGAAAGTGGTCGGTCACCTGCTGATCGGTGTTGAACGCCTCGATGAAGTCGGCCTCGCCGTCGCCATTGAGGTCGCGGAGGATCGCGATCTGGTCGCGGCAGGTGAGGTAGATCGACCCGTCGATCGACCTTCAGACCGAGCGGCTGGAACAGGCCCGAGGCGATCCGCCGCCAGGTGAGGGCGTTCGCCGGGTCGTCGAGCCCGTCGACGCGCCAGACGTCGCCGTCCCAGTCGCAGACGACGAGCGACCGGCCGCCGGGGAGGAAGTCGAGGCCGCTGAATCGCATGCGGCTCGACCAGGGGGTCTTGAGCGGATGGGAGAGGACGTCGACGGCGAAGGGGCCGTCGTCGCGGCCGCGGAGGAGCGGGGCCTTGAGCACCTCGGGCCAGCGCGCGGGGCCGCCTTCCGTGAGCGGGGACAGGGGCTCGGGCTTGATCGCGGCGGAGCGCACGAGCTGGCCGTCGCCGTCGGTCATGAGGATGACCGTGTGCGAGGCCCGGTCGCACGCCGCGAGGCGGAGCTGCGAGGCGCCGGCCTCGTCGACGAGCGTCGACGGGGCGTCGGTGATGACCTTCACCGAGACCCGCTTCGACGCGACCCGGAGCCGCAACTCGTCCTTGTGTGGGCCGACCTCCAGGTAGCGCAGGAAGACGGGATGCTTCGCCTCGAGCGAGCCCTCGCGGAGGCCTGGCGAGTCGAGCACCTCGGCATCGCCGACAGTGTAGCTGAGGATCGCCCGGTCGCCGTGATGGTAGAGCCCGCGATAGCGGAGCCACTCGCGGGGCATCGGGCCGTACGGCCGGCCGTCGCGGCCCTTCGGGCGCGGGTCGTCGAAGCGGCCCGTCTTCGGGTCGGCCCAGCCGGGGCCGGGCGGGTTGGCGACGTGGACGGTGCCGACCAGCTTCGCGTGGACCTCGTGGCGGCCGTTGAAGCCGATCGCGTTCCAGTCGATGAAGCCGCGGCCCGACCACGCGGCCTCGAGCTGCATCGTGTCGTGGTCGTAGATCGCCCAGGCGCGGCCTTGCGAGATGCCGCCGCGGCCGGGGTCGAGGCGGACGGAGATGCCCTTGTAGGCGAGGTTTTCCTTGCCGACCTCGACCGTCGCCATCAGGGTCGGGCCGTAATCCATCTCCTTCCACGGCTCCGAGACGACCGGCGCCGGCCCTCGCGACTTGCCCTTCGGCAGGCTCGCGAGGTAGCCGCGCGTCGACCGGCCTGTATTGCGAGCGGTTCCGCTCCTTGACGATCGCCTCGCGGATGTAGTGGATCACGTCGTACTTCTGCCGGGGCACCAGGCTCGACTGCGGGGGCATCAGCCCGAAGCCGTGCGTCAGGGTCCGGTACATCGCGTACGGGTCGCCGCCGACCTTGAACGTCGCCGGAGGCGAAGCGGAGCGAGGTGGGCATCGAGCCGGGGCGGTCGGGCGTGCCGTGGCAATTGGCGCAGACCTGCTCATAAACCGCCTGGCCTCGCTTGAGGCTCGCCTCGTTCAGGCCGGAGATCAGGCCGGCGTGGTCGATGTCGCGCTCGTACTCGGGCAGCGGTTCGGGGCGAGCAGGCTCGGGTCGGGCCGGAGGGCGCGGGCCCGGGCGGGGCCGCCGTCGGCGACGTCGCGGAGGTAGCGGACCAGGTCGAGGAACTCCTGCCGCGAGCCCGAGGGCGTTGGCCAGGCCCGCCGGCATGAGCGACGGGCCGCCGGCCTTGCGCGACTCGATGTTGGCCGCGGGGATCGTGATGGGTTTCGCGGGCTCGGCGGGGTCGCGGAGGGTGAGGCGGTCGGGCCGCTCCTCGACGATCAGGCCGGTGAGGGTCTTGCCGTCGACCGTGGCGATCGTGACCGGCTCGAAGCCCTTCTTGACCTCGCGGGAGGGGTTGAGGATCGACTCGACGAGATAGGCGTCGGTGACGCCCGGGCCCATGGCGGCGAGGTCGGGGCCGAGCGGCGGCCTGTCGACGCCGGGGTCGCCGTGGCAGGCGGTGCAGGCGAGGTGCTTCTGGTAGAAGACGACCGCTCCGCGCGCCGGGGTCGCCCTGCTCGCGGGCCGCGCGGGCGAGGGCTGTGGGGTCCTCGGCGGCGAGCTGGTCCTGGAGCGAGGAGGGCCGTCGGGGACGAGGGCGAGGAGCGAGGCGATCAGAAAGGCACAGGGCACGGCTGGGCTCTCCCCGGTGCAGCGCTCTGTTGAAGTCCTCGGAGCGGCCGGGCTGCCTGGGGTCGAGCCGAAGGCGAGCCCCCTGCGCGGGGGCCCTCGCTAGGGGCTCGCCTTCGGCTCGACCCCAGGCACCGAAACGGCCCGGCCTTTCCCGCATCTGCGGGGAGGTGACGCGAGCATCCCGACGCGAAGCGCGTCTCGCATCCGGCATCATAACCGACCCGGCGGCGCGCTCTAGCCGGGCCGTCCGTCGATCCGGTAAGATGGCCCTCCTTCGCCGGCCGAGCGGCCGGTCGACCACTCCGCGACGCGAGGTGTCCCGTGCCGTTCCGTCCCCGCAAGAAGAGCTATCACAAGGCGAAGTCGCACCGCTGCCGCCGCTGCGGGGCGTCGCTCCGCAAGTACGTGGTGCGCTGCAAGAAGTGCAGCGAGCAGCAGCGCGAGATCGCTCCGCCCGATCAATCCATCGGCCGGGTGCCGGGCGAGAGGCCCGTGGCCCCGGCGCGCTGGAGGACGCGGACGGTCAGGTCGGACTCGACCCGGATCTGGCACGAGAGCCGGATGTCGGGGCCGAGGGCGGCCTCCTGCGCCAGCCGCTGGCGCTCGAGCTCCTCCATCGGGCCCGGGTCGCCGTGGAGGATCTGGACCCGGCAGGTCGTGCAGCGGGCGTTGCCGCCGCAGCGATGGAGGATGTCGATCCCGGCGTCCTCGATGGCCAGCACGAGCTTCTTGCCGGGCTCGACCTCGAACGACTTCTCCCCCTCGACCGTCACGGTGGGCATTGCGGCGCGTTCCTTGAGACCTGGATGGGCCGGGCGAAGGCCTCAGCCTAATCGGCGACGGTCGCCCCGGCAAGCGGCCCGACGTCACGCGGACGGCGGCCGTCCCTGGAGCCCGTCCGCGCCGGGTCAGATCTGCTCGACCCGCACGTTCCGCTGGTCCTGCTCGGCCCGGGCGTGGTGCCAGACCAGGTCCATGACGCCCTTCGGGTCGGCGACGCCGAGGAGGACGTAGTTCGGCATCGCCTTCTGGTCCGAGATGATGGTCACGGAGCCGACGTTGAGCATCCGGTCCTTCAGGGTCGGCTGGCGGTTGTAGACGTCCTGGACGCGGAGCAGCTCGAGCTGGTCGGTCTCGCGGTGGAGGATGCCGGTCGAGACGAAGAGCCGGCGGGTCGTCAGGCGGTACTTGTAGCCGAGATGGGCCCGGAGCATCTGCACGAGCAGGCCGGCCCAGAGCAGGAGCAGGACGACCCCGGCGATCGCCGCGGGGATGGTCAGCCCGGTGTGGTCGTAACCCCAGGCGTAGACGGCCAGGACGCCCCAGGCCAGGCTCAGGACCGCGTAGATCACGACCCGGCCGAGGAAGTTCCGCATCGAGTAGCGGCCCTCCCAGACGTCCAGCTCCCCCTCGGTGCCGACGCCGCCGGTCGGGTCGGTCGGGTCGCCCTGGGCGAGGCCTCGTTGGGCTCGGGGCCCTGGTTCGGGGCGCGGGTGGCGCTGAGCGGGCCACCCTGCGGGCCCGACGGCTGGCCCGGGCGGACCGCCGGGACGCCCTGTGCGTCGAGCGGGGGCGTCGGCGTCGGCGCAACGTCCACCGTCGACACCTGTTCGAGTCCCGCCGTCGATGTCCCCTGGTTGTCGGCCATCGCTCGATCTCCCCACTGCGGCCTGCGCCGCGACCACGAAACCCGACGCGTCGGGCCCTGAGATGTGGCCAGGGGTGCAAGTGTCGCGGCCAATCGCCGCCGACCGCGGCGGGGTTGGCGTCCGGCAGGCGATTCGGCGATACTGTCGCCTTCGACGCCGAAATCCCCGGGGCGTGCCAGGCATCCCGGGATTACCGAGCAGGAGGGCCAGCGATGGCGAAGCAGGCGAAAGTCGTCGAGAAGCTGCGGGAACTGACGCGCAACCTCTGGTGGACCTGGCAGCCGAACGACCTCACGCTCTTCCACCTGCTCGACATCGAGCTCTGGCACGAGACGAACCATAACCCGGTCGAGTTCCTCGCCAGGATCCCGCCCGAGAAGCTCGAGTCCGTCGCCGAGGAGGCGGCCCTGCACTCGCGGATCGACTACGGGTTCCGCCGGCTCTCGGAGTATCTGAAAGACGACAACAGCTGGGCCGCCCTGCACGCCCCGGCCCTGCGGACGCGCCCGGTCGCGTACTTCTCGATGGAGTTCGGCCTGCACGAGAGCCTGCCCATCTACTCCGGCGGCCTCGGCGTCCTGGCGGGCGACCACCTGAAGAGCGCCAGCGACCTGGGCGTGCCGCTCATCGGCATCGGCATCCTCTACGCCCAGGGGTACTTCAAGCAGTCGCTCAACGGCGAGGGGTGGCAGCAGGAGACCTACCCGGTCACCGACGTCACCATGCTGCCGATCGAGCCGGTGACGGGCGCCGGCGGCAAGCGGCTCCGGCTCACGATCGACTCGAACGCCGGCACGCTCCACGCGCAGGCCTGGAAGGTCTCGGTCGGCCGGACGACGCTCTACCTGCTCGACTCGAACGTCCCCGAGAACAGCGAGTCGGACCGCGCGCTGACCTCGCGGCTCTACGGCGGCGACGCCCGCGTGCGGATCCGCCAGGAGCTGCTGCTCGGCGTCGGCGGCGTCCGGTTGCTCGACGCGCTGGGGATTTACCCGTCGGTCCTCCACCTGAACGAAGGGCATAGCGCCTTCGCGACGGTCGAGATGGTCCGCGCCCAGATGGAGCGCGACGGCGTCCCCTACGGCGAGGCGGCGCGCGACGTGGCGCAGATGACCGTCTTCACGACCCACACCCCCGTCGCCGCCGGGCACGACCGCTTCCCGTCGGCCCTGGTCGAGGAGCATCTGGGCAAGATCCGCGAGGGCGATCCACCTCTCGTACGACGACTTCATGGGCCTCGGCCGCGTCCACCCGGGCGACCACAACGAGCCGTTCACGATGACCGTGCTGGCGCTGAAGCTCTCGAGGCACGCCAACGGCGTGAGCGCCCTGCACGGCCGGGTCTCGCGGCAGATGTGGCAGCCGCTGTATCCCCAGGCGGCCGAGGAGCACGTGCCGATCGGCCACATCACCAACGGCGTCCACGTCATGAGCTGGCTCTCGGCGCCGATGCGGGCGATCTACAATCGCCACCTCGGCCCCGACTGGCCGCAGCACATGAGCAACATGACGCTCTGGCGGCGGATGAAGGAGGTCGACGACTCGGAGTTCTGGGAGACGCAGCAGGTCCTCAAGGCCGCGCTGATCAAGTTCGTCCGCGGCCGGCTCGTGAAGCAGGCCCAGCGGCGGAACGAGCCCGACGAGGTGATCGAGCGGCACCGGCACGCGCTCGACCTGAACGCCCTGACGATCGGCTTCGCCCGCCGGTTCGCCACCTACAAGCGGGCCGGCCTGGTCCTCCGCGACGTCGAGCGGCTCGCGGAGATGGTCCACTCGACCGACCGGCCGGTCCAGCTCGTCTTCGCCGGCAAGGCCCACCCCGAGGACCACTTCGGCAAGGAGCTGATCCAGAACATCGTCCGCCTCACCAAGCGACCCGCAGTTCTCGCAGCGGATCGTCTTCGTCGAGGACTACGACATGAACGTCGCCCGCTACCTGGTGCAGGGCGTCGACGTCTGGCTGAACAACCCGCGTCGGCCCGCAGGAGGCCAGCGGCACCTCGGGCGAGAAGGTCCTGCTCAACGGCGGCCTGAATTTCTCGGTCCTGGACGGCTGGTGGGCCGAGGCGTACGACGGCACGAACGGCTTCGCGATCGGCCGGGGCGAGTCGCACGCCGTCACGTCCGTCCAGGACGACCGCGACCACGCCGCCCTGCTGAAGACGCTGACGACCGAGGTCGTCCCCCTCTTCTACGACCGCGACGCCTCGGGCCTGCCTCGCGGGTGGATCGCCCGGCAGAAGTCGGCGCTGGTGTCGCTCGCCGGGCGGTTCAATGCGGACCGGATGGTCATGGATTACGTCACGAACTGCTACATTCCGGCGGCGGGGCTGAGCTCGTGCGCGATGCCGCAGGCGTGATTTCCTCGAGGGTCCGCGTTGCGGACGTCTCCGACCGATGGCCGATGCACGGAACGCCGCGAGCATCGCTGGATTCTCCGTCAGGTGGCCCGCCTCTTGGCCCCGCTCGGATTCGAGGCGGGCGGGACCGTCTTCTTCATTCGCCGACGGGAATGGGTCGCCGAGTTCATCCACCTGCACGAATACAGCTTCGCCCCCGGCTATCGAATTCACCTGGGCATTCGCGTCTTGAACGACGCGTTCGCGGCCCTGGCGTTGAACGGCCCGGACAGCCATCCCTGTACCTGCCCTGACAGCTCGAACGGATCTCTGTATGAGCTGGACTTCGCACCGAGGCCGTATCGGCCCGCAGCACGCCGCGAACGCCCGGAGCAGGTGTGCAGCGGCAGGCGCTTCGGATTGGCGCGTGCGAGGTAGGAAAGCCGTGGTTCGCAACGGTTCGATCGTGCTGGAAGCTACTACTTCGCCGCGGACGTCCATTTCCGCCCGTCTTGCAAGCCGGCCGAGCCGAGTGATCCGCTGCGGACTGGCGGTCGAGCGGCAGGTCGAGACCCAGCGAGGGCCCTTGTCGTGGACTCCGAGCGTTCGCTGACCTGGGCGCCAGAGCCGTCAGCTAAGCAGGGCAGCACCCCGAGCCAGCTTCCGTGATATCATGGCCCCTACCTGACGGGATTGCCCGATCCGCTAAACCTGATTCGACCGAAGACGTCCGCACAGCGGACCCTACGGGCCGTCCCATGCTCAAGCAATCCCTCGCCCATGATCGGCCAGAAGCTCGGTTCGTTCCTCATCGAGGCGGAGATCGGCGCCGGGGCGATGGGCGTCGTGTATCGCGGCGTGCGCGACACCGGCAAGACGCGGGTCGCGGCCGTGAAGGTCATCGGCGTCGAGCAGATGGCCAAGGGCAAGGCGTTCGAACGCTTCGTCCGCGAGGCCGAGATCCTCGAGCAGTTCCGCCACCCGAACATCGTCCGCTACCTGGCGCGGGGGAAGTCGGGCAAGACGTTCTACTACGCGATGGAGTTCATCCCGGGCCGGACCCTCGACGGCCTGATCGAGGAGGGCGGCGCCCTGCCCTGGGAAGAGGTGGCGCGGATGGGCGTGCAGATCTGCGACGCGCTGCAGTACGCCCACGAGCACAGCGTCGTCCACCGCGACCTGAAGCCGTCGAACCTGATGGTGACGATCGACGGCGACATCAAGCTCACCGACTTCGGCATCGCCAAGGACCTCGACGCCACGGCCCTGACCGCCACCGGCCGGACGATGGGCACGGCCGCGTACATGGCGCCGGAGCAGATCCGCGGCACGCCGGAGGTCAGCCACAAGACCGACCTCTATGCGCTCGGGATCGTCTTCTACCAGATGCTCACCGGCGAGCTGCCGTTCCAGGGCACGTCGGCCGTCGTGCTGATGCACTGCCAGATGAACGAGCCCGCGCCGCGGGCCAGCGCCAAGACGCAGGTGATCCCCGTCGCGCTCGACGAACTCGTCCACAAGCTCATGGCCAAGGCGCCGACCGACCGGCCGTGGGACGCCGCGGCCGTCGGGGTGACGCTCCGCGAGCTGCTGGAGAAGCACGAGAAGGGCCAGCCGATCCCGATGGTCTGGCCCGAGGTCGGCTCGGCGGCGAGCAACCCGACTCGCGGCCACGCGACGCAGGCGCCGGCGAAGAAGCCGGGCAAGAAGAAGAAGAAGAAGAACGAGACCGCGATGGAGCGGCTCCGCGACCTCGCCCCGGCGATGGGGCTGGTCGCGGCCCTGCTCGTCGTCGGCGGCGCTGATCGCCTACGTCGTCTGGCCGCCGTCGGCGGCGTATCTCTTCAGCCAGGCCGAGCCGCTGATGAACTCGGAGCGACGCGAGGACTGGCTGCGGGCGCAGTCGATGTACCTCGACGAGCTCGAGCGGCGGTTCCCCGACCATCCGTACAAGGGCCAGACCGACCCGTGGTACGACCGCCTGGCCCTGACCTCGGCCGAGCGGCGGTCGGAGGTGCTGGAGAAGTCGGCGGTGCCCGGCTTCAAGAAGGCCGAGGGCCAGGGCGAGAGCCTCTACGCCGCCGTCTTCCCCGAGGCCGAGGCCGCGCTGAAGCGGTTCGACGACCAGGATGCCGTCCGCCGCTGGCGCGAGATGGCCGCGAGCCTGGAGAAGGACAACACCCGCGCCGACCGCGGCTGGCTCCTGCTCGCCCGCAAGAAGGCGGCCCAGGTCGAGACGGCGATCCGGGAGCGGGCCGGGACGATCGCCGGGCTGCTCGCCCGGGCCAACCGGCTTGACCTCGACGGCCATCCGGAACAGGCGCTCGACGGTCCGCCGCGACGTGCTGGAACGCTTCGGCAAGTACGCGGATGCCGCGGCGTTGCTCGACCCGGTCCGGGCCTCGCTGGCCGAGGAGAAGAAGCCCGACGCGGCGGCCAACGGCACCCCTCCGGTCGAGGCCTCCCCGACCACGACGCCGAAGTAAGCGGCCCGTAGTCCGTCCACCGCCGGGACTTCGTTCCGCCGGCTACTCCGAATCTTCTCGGACTTCGTCGGTGCTTCGGTTGACTCGCCGGCGAGGTCGCGGTATTCTAGGGTTCACACTTCACCTGGGCTGTCCTGTCCGGACGCCCGACACCTCCCCCCGCGAATGGCCCTCGTCGGCCCAAGAGGACGGAGATGCCCCAGCCTCGCGTGCGATTCATCGGGAGTCGCGAGCTCCATCGCGACCTGCCCAAGGTCCTCGACGCGCTCGAAGACCCGGCCGCCCGATATGTGCTGACGATCCACAGCCGGCCCAAGGCTGTCATCATCGGCGCGGAGGCGTTCCTCGAGCTGGTCCGCGGCGTCGCGCAGACCGACCGCCTGCTGGCCCTGCAACTCTCCGCGCTGGTCCAGGGCCTCGAGGCCTCCGAGGCCGCGGATGAGCCGGAGCTCGTCGCGGCCGGCGCCTGAGGCCGATCCGGCACGACCCGCTCCGAATGGCCGGCCATCGGCCCAAGTCGACCCTCGCACCCTGCCGACGATACCTGGAACGCCCGCCCGCCAACTGGCCCGCGGGCGGCGCTTCGGGTATCTTGGGGAATGCTAGTCGCATGTCCAGTCGTTCGGGATCAGTCCCGGCGACGGACGGCATGCGAGACAGGGCGAGGTGATCGATGTCGAGCCGGCCGTTCGTCCATCTCCACTGCCACAGCCACTACAGCCTCCTCGACGGGGCCAGCCGCATCCCCGCGCTGGTCGCACGGGCGAAACTGCTCGGCATGCCGGCCCTGGCGCTGACCGACCACGGCAATCTCTACGGGGCGATGGAGCTGCTCCGCGAGGCGAAGTCCGCGGGGATCAAGCCGATCGTCGGGCTCGAGGCGTACGTCGCACCCGGCAAGCGGTACGAGAAGACGACCGGCGGCGGGACGGGCCAGGAGCACTCGTTCCACCTGACGCTGCTCGCCCGCGACGCCGAGGGGTTCCGCAACCTCCTGCGGCTCTCGTCGCGGTCGTTCCTCGAGGGGTTCTACTACAAGCCGCGGATCGACAAGGAGATCCTCGCCCAGCACGCGAAGGGCCTGATCTGCCTCTCCGGCTGCGCGTCGGCCGAGTTCTCCGACCACCTGCTGCACGACAAGCACGCCGAGGCCGAGCGGCTCTGCGCGTGGTACCAGTCGACGTTCGGCGAGGAGAACTTCTACGTCGAGATCCAGGACAACGGCGTCGCCATTCAGCGCGAGTGCAAGGAGCGGGCCCTGGAAGTCGCCCGGCGGATGGGCCTGCCGGTCGTCGCCACGAGCGACGCGCACTACCTGACCCGCGAGGACGCCCAGGCGCACGACGTCCTGCTCTGCATCAACACCGGCAAGACGCTCGACGACCCGGGCCGGATGCGGTTCGAGACCGACGAGTTCCACGTCCGCACGCCCGACGAGATGTACGAGGCGATGGCCGGGCCACGAGGAGGCGCTGGCCGCGTCGGCGAGGATCGCCGACCTCGTCGAGGACGACTACGCGAGCCTCGGACCTCGGCACGCGCCACTTCCCCGTGTTCACGCCGCCGCGGGGGGAGACGCCCGAGGAATTCCTCAGCGACCTCTGCGAGCAGGGCCTGGAGGAGCGGTACGGCGACCCGCCGCCGGTCGAGGCCGTCGCCCGGCTCGACCACGAGCTGCGGATCATCAACCGGATGGGGTTCGCCTCGTACTTCCTGATCGTCTGGGACTTCGTCCGCTTCGCCCGCGAGGCGGGCATCCCGGCGTCGGCGAGGGGCTCGGGCTGCGGGGCGATCGTGAGCTACCTGCTCTACCTGAGCCACGTCGATCCGATCAAGTATGACCTCCTGTTCGAGCGGTTCCTCGACCCGAATCGCGCCGAGGCGCCCGACATCGACATCGACCTCTGCCAGGAGCGGCGGTACGAGGTCATCGAATACGTCCGCAAGAAGTACGGCGCGGCGAACGTCGCCCAGATCGGCACGTTCGGCACGATGGCGGCGAAGGCCGCGCTGAAGGACGTCGGCCGGGCGCTGAACATCCCGCTCGCGAAGGTCGACGGGGTCGCGAAGCTCGTCCCTCAGGTCCTGCACATCACGCTCGAGGACGCGATCAGGAAGGAGCCGCAACTGAGGCGGCTCGCCGAGGAAGACACCGAGGTCGAGCGGCTCCTCGACTTCGCCCGGCGGCTCGAGGGGCTCGCCCGCAGCGCCGGGCACGCACGCGGCGGGCGTGGTGATCGCCGACCGGCCGCTGCAGGACCTCGTCCCGCTCCAGAAGCTGCCGAACAAGGACAAGGACAAGGAGGTCGTCTCCACCCAGTGGAACATGGGCGACGTCGAGAAGGCCGGCCTGCTGAAGATGGACTTCCTCGGCCTGCGGAACCTCACGAGCCTCGCCGCGGCCGTCCGCCTGATCAACGAGCGGCACCCCGACAGGCCGATCGACCTCGACAAGATCCCGCTCGACGACCCGACGACCTACGCCCTGCTCCAGCGCGGCGAGGGCAAGGGCCTGTTCCAGCTCGAGGGCGCGGGCATCCGCGACCTCCTGGTCAAGATGAAGCCCGACCGCTTCGCCGACCTGATCGCCATCCTCGCGCTCTACCGGCCCGGGCCGCTCAACGGCGGCATGGTCGACGCCTACGTGAACCGCAAGCACGGGCGGGAGAGGCCGGAGTATCCGCATCCCGTGATGAAGGAAGTCCTGGAAGAGACCTACGGCGTGATGGTCTACCAGGAGCAGGTCATGCGGATCCTGAACCGGCTCGGCGGGATCGACCTCTCCGCCGCGTACGCGACGATCAAGGCGATCTCGAAGAAGAAGGCCGACGTCATCGCGCAGGGGCGCAAGCAGTTCGTCGAGGGGGCCGTCGCGCGGAAGCTCGACGCCAGGAAGGCCACCGACATCTTCGACCTGATCGAGTACTTCGGCGGCTACGGCTTCAACAAGTCGCACTCGACGGCGTACGCCCTCGTCCTCTACCAGACGGCCTGGCTCAAGGCCCACTATCCGACCGAGTTCATGGCCGCCGTGCTCTCTTCGGAGATGGACGGCGCCGAGCGCGAGAAGTTCTTCGTCGAGCATATCGAGGACTGCAAGCGGATGGGCCTGGACGTCCTGCCGCCCGACGTCAACGCCGGCCGCGCGACGTTCGACGTGGCGGAGGAGGGCAAGATCCAGTTCGGCCTGCTGGCGATCAAGGGCGTGGGCCTGAAGGCGATCGAGGCGATCGTGGCGGCGCGGCGGGCGCACGGGCCGATCGCGAACCTGACCGAGCTGTTCGAGCGCGTGCCGGCCGGCGTGGTCAGCTCGGCGTGCGTCGAGGCCCTGATCAAGGCCGGCGCCTTCGACCGGCTCGGCGGGCACCGCGCGCAGTGGCTCGCCGTCCTGCCCCGCGCGATCAAGGACGGCCAGGCCGCGGCCGAGTCGCGACGACGCGGGCAGGTCGACATGTTCGGCATGTTCGAGCCGGACGAGCCGACCAACGGCAACGGCCACGTCAACGGCAACGGCAAGCACCGCCGCGGCCCTGCCCGAGGTCCCCGAGCTACCCGACGCCGAGCGGCTCGCCGACGAGAAGAAGGTCCTCGGCTTCTACATGACGAGCCACCCCCTGGCCCGCCACAGCGCCATGCTCTCGGCGCTGGCGACGCATCGCGTGGTCGACCTGGCGAACGTCGGCGACAAGGGCGAGGTCGTGCTCGGCGGGATGATCAGCGGCGTGACCGTCCGCAACGTCCAGAAGTCGCGCTCCGGCCTGACCCGGATGGCCAAGCTCACGTTCGAGGACCTGACGGGCAACGTGCCGGCGATGCTCTGGCCCGAGGACTTCGCCAAGAACGAGGCGATGATCAAGGACGACGCGATCTGCTTCGTCCGCGGCTCGCTCTCGCGGCAGCGCGACCCGGCCGAGCTGATCATCAACCGGATCATCCCGCTGGAGCGCGGGGCGGCCGAGCTGTCGCGCGGGGTGGTCGTCCGCCTGACCAAGGGCGTGACCCAGCCGACCGACCTCGAGCGGCTGCTGCGGACGGTCCGCAACTACCCGGGCAACCTCGACCTCTACCTCGAGATCCTCGGCCTCGAGCGCGGCCGGCGCGCGGTGTACAAGGCGGGGTCGTCGCTGAAGATCCGCCACGACGACAAGATGATCAACGACCTCAGGGTCTATCTGGGCGATGAGAACGTCCGCCTGCTCGGCCAGCGCGGGATCGCCGCGCGGACCGAGGCCGCGGCCGCCCAGCTCTCCCCGACGCCGTCGCCGTTCGACGACGCGCCCGGCGAAGAGGACGATGAGTGAAGAGGCGCGTGACTCGGTAGCCTTTTCACCCTGGCATCGGCCGCTTCTTCACCGTTATTTCATCGAACATTCACTCACGCTCGGTCGCCGCTTGTATAGGATCGTTCGGGCGATCGGGACACGGGAACGCGTCCCCGACGCCGCCGGATCCAGGTCCAACGGACTGACCGGCGAGTCGCCCCCGAAATTGGATCGAGCGGTTCACCGACCGAGAGCTCACCTTGATGGACACTGCCTCGGCTTCTCTCCGCCGCTGGGCGGCGCTGGCCCTCCTGACGATGCCGCTCTTCCTGGCCGGCTGCGGCGAAGCCGTCCCCTCCGCGGGTGCGCTGCACTCGGTGAAGGGGAAGGTCGTCTTCAGCAAGCCGGAGGCCCTCTCCGGCCTGAAGATCGAGTTCGTCCCCAAGAGCCCGAGCGCCCGGCCCGCTTCCGGCGACATCGGCGCGGACGGGCGCTTCACGCTCAAGACCGGCGATGCCGAGGGCGTCGCCGAGGGCGAGTACGGCGTCTGCCTCGACAAGCCCGGCGGCTTCGCCAAGGGGAAGTACAACCTGCCGATTCCGCAGCGAGTACTTCGACGAGGACGGTGCCTACCTGTCCGCGTCCGATCAAGCCCGACACCACCGAGCTTCCCGCGTTCGACCTCAAACCGATCGCCGGCACGGGCGCGAAGGGGCGGCGAGGCGAGCAAAACGACTGACACCCCGAGGCCCCGCGGGCCGTCGGGGCCATTCGCGCGAGTTCCGAAGTGCCGAACTCGATCCTTATCCGAGAGGTCCGACTACCGATGCATGCGCGTCCCTGTCCGTCCCCCCGTCGCGGCTTCACGCTGATCGAGCTGCTGGTCGTGATCGCGATCATCGCCGTGCTGATCGCCCTGCTGCTCCCCGCCGTCCAAGCCGCTCGCGAGGCCGCCCGCCGCGCGCAGTGCACCAACAACCTGAAGCAGATCGGCCTCGCGATGCACAACTACGAGAGCTCGAACACCTGCTTCCCGTCGGGCGGCGAGTCGACCGACTTCACGCACCAGCCCGCGCCCAGACCGCGTTCGTCGACGGCGACTGGAGCACCATGGCCCGGCTGATGCCCTACATGGAGGGCAGCACCCTCTACACGGCGATGAACTTCTCCATGGGCTACTGGGAGGCCAGCGGCTCGAACTTCACGGGCGCGTCGGCCGCCGTCAACATCTTCATCTGCCCGTCGGCCGCCCGCGACAACCCGCAGCGTGACGGTGCCGACCCGAGCGACACCGTCTCCACGGCCTTCGGCGTCGGCTACGGCTACTGCGACTACGGCGCGACCTACTACGTCGACATCAGCCCCATCCTGTCGACGGCCGGCTCGGGCGGCGGCGTCGGCACCCCCACCCCGTACCGCGACAAGACGACCCGGGCCAACGGCCTGCTCAAGCAGGGCAAGACCGCGATCGCCGAGGTCACCGACGGCCTGAGCAACACGATCGCCATCGGCGAGGACGCCGGCCGCGACGAGTACTTCCTCAGCCCGTACACCGAGACTCCCGCGGCAACGGCTACCAAGCCGCTTCTCGCGGCGGCGACACGCCGCGGCCTGGGCCCGTACTCGGCCGCGGCCGCCCGCCGCTACTGGCGCTGGGCCGAGCCCGACATCGGCCTACGGCGTCTCGGGCCAGCCGAACAACAAGTACCGCCCGATGAAGGAGCTGAGCCCCTACAGCGCCTTCCCCGGCACCCTCGGCACCGCCGGCAACAACGCCGGCGCCAACGACGAGCTCTTCTCGTTCCACTCGCGGCGGCGTCAACTGCCTCTTCGGCGACGGCCACGTGGCCTTCGTCAAGGACACGATCAACCTCGTCACCCTCCGCGGCCATCGTCACCCCGACCGGCGGCGAGGTCGTCTCGGCCGACCAGTACTGATCGGCGGATCGGATTCGCCCCCGAAGTCTCCACACGGCCCCGCGCGACCCGTTCGCGCGGGGCCGTTCTCGTCATGGCCGCGTCCCGAAAAAACCGATGTCAAACATTGGTCCCACCCGTTAGAATCGACGTTGTCCACCGCCTCGTCCCTCCCGCCTTCGCGTCGGTCCCGCCGCCGGATGGGGAGCCTCGGCCCATGAGCGTGTCGCGCGCGATCGCCCTCGGCGTACTCGGGCTGGGAAGCCTCGCCGCCATCGCCCGGTCGCAGGACGCCGACCCGCCCGACCGGACCTGGACGGCCGAGCAGAAGCAGCACTGGTCGTTCCTGCCGCCCACGCGGACCGCGCCGCCGCCGGTCGAAGCCAAGGGCTGGGTCGCGGAACCCGATCGACGCGCTTCATCCTCGCGACGCTCGAGGACGTCGGCCTCGCCCCGCGCCCGAGGCCGACCGCCGGACCCTGATCCGCCGCGCTCACGTTCGACCTGACCGGCCTGCCGCCCACGCCCGAGGAGGTCGACGCCTTCGTCGCCGACACGCGCGCCCGACGCCTACGAGCGGCTCGTCGACCGCCTGCTCGCCTCGCCCGCAGTACGGCGAGCGCTGGGCGCGGCCCTGGCTCGACCTGGCCCGGTTCGCCGAGAGCGACGGCTTCAAGAGCGACAAGACCCGGCCCAACGCCTGGCGGTATCGCGACTGGGTCGTCAAGGCCCTGAACGCCGACCTGCCCTACGACCGCTTCGTCGCGCCTCCAGCTCGCCGGCGACGAGGTCGCCCCGGGCGACCCCGAGGCGTTCGTCGCCACCGGGTTCAACCGGAACTGGCCGTTCGAGGACAACAACATGGTCCCCGGCCTGAACCGGCAGCTCATGCTCGACGACATGACCGACACGACCGCCTCGGTCTTCCTCGGCCTGACCGTCGCCTGCGCCCGCTGCCACGACCACAAGTACGACCCGATCAGCCAGAAGCGACTACTACCGGTTCCAGGCCCTCTTCGCCGCCAGCGCGCCCAAGGACGATTACGTCGCTCGCCTCGCCCGTTCGACCAGGCCGTCTACGACTCGGTCGAGGCCGAGCACAAGGCGCGGGTCGACCGCGTCACGGCGCGAGATCGACGACGATCGAGCAGCCCTACGTCGCCGAGCTCCTCGAAGGACACGCTCGCCAAGCTCCCGCCCGAGGTCCGCAAGGCGCTTCGCGACCGAGCCCGAGGAGCGGTCGGCGTTCCAGGAGGACCTGCTCAAGAAGAACGCCAAGCAGATGACGGTCGACCCCAAGGCGATGCAGGCCGCGATGACCCCGGCCGACCGCAAGGCCTGGACCGCCCGCACCAGCCTGATGGCACGCGCTCGCCAGGGCCGGCCCGCCCGACCCCGACATCGGCCAGCGGCATGACCGACACCGCGGCCGAAGGCCGCCGCCGGTCCGGCTGCTCCGCAAGGGGAACTTCGCGAACCCCGGCGACGAGGTCGCCGCCGGGCTTCCTCGTCCGTTCTGGTCGAGCCGACGCCCGCTCCGCCGATCACGCGCGACCGGCCACGGCACGACCGGCCGCCGCAAGGCCCTGGCCGAGTGGCTGACCCGGCCCGACCACCCGCTGACGGCCCGGGTGATGGTCAACCGGCTCTGGCAGGACCATTTCGGCCGGGGGATCGTCGCCACGCCCAGCGACTTCGGCACCCAGGGGCGCCGAGCCGATCGCACCCCGAGCTGCTCGACTGGCTCGCGACCGAGTTCGTCGCGCGGGGCTGGAGCCTCAAGGCGATGCACCGGCTGATGGTCACGAGCGCGACCTACCGCCAGTCGAGCACCCCGTCGGCGAAGGCCCTGGAGGACGACCCCGACAACACCCTGTTCGCCCGGATGCCCCGCCGCCGGCTCGAAGGCGAGGCGGTCCGCGACGCCCTGCTCGCCGTCTCCGGCACAGCTCGACCGCCGCGTCGGCGGCCCGAGCGTCTTCCCCGACCTGCCGCCGGGCGTCGAGACCCGCGGCGGCTGGACCCGCTCGGCGTCCGCCGCCGACCGCAACCGCCGGAGCCTCTACGTCTTCGTCCGCCGCAACCTGAAGTACCCCCTGTTCGACGCCTTCGACGCCCCCGACACGAACACTGACCTGCCCCGAGCGGAACGTGACCGTCAACGCCCCGCAGGCCCTGATGCTCCTGAACTCCGACCTGGTCCTCGACCAGGCCCGCGCCTTCGCCGGCCGGCTCTACCGCGAGGCCGCGGACCGCAACGACCCGGCCGCGCTGGTCCGCTCGGCCTACCGCCTCGCGTTCGGCCGCGAGCCCGACGCCGAGGAGTCGGCCCGCGGCGTCGCCTTCCTCGAATCCGAGCCCGCCCTCCTCAGCGACCGCGCCGCCGCCAAGCCCTGCCCTGCCCGTCCGATGCCCGACGGCATCGCCCCCGCGCAGGCCGCGGCGATGGTCGACTACTGCCACGCCTTGCTCAACCTGAACGAGTTCGTCTTCGTCGACTAGCCGAGCCAGCCGGCAATCGTGCGTGCATGTCTTGCCAACATCGAACTCTCCTGGTTTGATGGTCCGGGTCCGCGCAGGGGCCGAGTGGGCCCGCGAATCCTCCCGCCTTCCCCGGGGTGACCGATGGCGATCGCGTTCTCGTGCAGCCAGTGCGGCAGTGACTATGCAGTGAGCGACGGCCTCGCGGGCAAGTCGGCGATCTGCAAGGCGTGCGGCGCGGATGACCGTGCCGGGCGGGTCGGGCGAGCCGTCGATTGATATGCCCGCCGACGTGACGGGGCTCGAGGAGCCGGAGAGCATCGACCCGACGATCATCGCCGGGGCGCCCCGGAGGCCCGCGGGGCGGATGTTCACGCCCGGGGACGACGCGGAGCCGCAACTGAAGAAGCCCGCCGCGCCGACCTTCCCGGCGCCGGCGTCCAAGGGGACGAGCGGCGGGGCCAAGCTGATCCGGCTGCTCGTGCTCGTCGCGGCCGTTGCGTTGGCGATCTACAGCCGGTCGGGCCGGGTCAAACAAGACCGACGTCCGCGCCTTCTATCAGCAACAGGTCGACCTGAACCAGCGGATCAACGACATCCTCAAGGACATCAAGGACGTCCCGTCGGCCAAGGCCGCCTCGGGGCCGCTCAACCAGGTGCTCCAGGAGCAGAAGGACTTCGACCAGAAGATCCGCAACAAGAAGGCCAACAAGGCCGACATCACGGCAGCCGAGGCGGAGTTCGGCCCGACGCGAGGATGCGCTCCAGAAGCAATACATCCAGGAGATGATCCGCGTCGCGACCATCCCCGGCGCCTCCGAGGCCCTCGATCTCAAGTCGATGCCCGACGACGACGACGATGCGCCCGAGGACGCGGCCGACGAACCCAGGAAGAAGGGCTAAGAGCGCCGATCCCCGTCATTCCCGAAGGTGAGACCGATGCCGATCTCCTTCTCGTGCGGACAGTGCGGCAAGGATTACGCGGTGAGCGACGGGCTCGCCGGCAAGCGGGCGACGTGCAAGGCGTGCGGCTTCAAGATGACCGTGCCGGGAGGGCCGCCGGCGGCCGCCGCGATCCCCACGGCCGTGGCGCGGCCGGCCTCGTACACCGAGCCGGTGGCCCGGGCCGTGCCGAGGCGGGCCGGGCCGGCCGCAGAGGACCTGTACGGCCTGAACGAGGCCGCCTCGCCGCTCCCGCCGGTACTACCCCGGACCGCCTATGCGGACCCGACCGTCGCCGAGGCGCCGGTCAAGAAGAAGAAAAAGAAGGGCGGCTTCTTCTCGTCGAGCAAGACGAAGACCTCGTCCCGCCCGAGCTACGGCTCGGCGGGCGGCGGTGGGTTCGTCTGGCTGATCCGGATCGCCGTGTTCGTGGTCTTCGCCGTCTGCGGGATCGGCGGGTGGGGGCTGCTCTCGAAGTCGAGCATGGAGGGGTACTGCGAGAAGCTGATCGCCATGGCGAACGAGGGCACGTCAACCTTAAGACCGGTCCAGGACACCACCACCGCCGGCATTGTCGCACCAAAGATGAGGGACGTGTTCAAGCGGATCAACGACCTGATCGAGGAGCTCAAGGACAAGAAGGGGCGTGAGGAGGAGGTCAACGACGTCCAGCGGCGTTACGGCTCGCGGATCGAGGCCGCATACTCGGCCCTGGGTCGGGAGGTCGCCCGCGTCTTCTCGATACCGGGCGCGCAGGCTGCGCTCGGCATCGATGACCAGCTCCAGCGTCTGGCGGGAGGCGTGTTCTCGATGCCCCAGATGGGCCCGCCGCCGATGCCCCCGCCGATCGCCCGGCCCATGCCCGCGCCGATCCAGATGCCACAGCCCATGCCCACGCCGATCCAGATGCCGCAGCCGGGACCCTCGCCGGGTTTCGGCCCCGGACCTCAGCCGGGAGCCGGGCCCAGGCCGGGATTCGGGCCGGGGATGCGGCCAGGAATGCCCGGCGGCCCGCCGATGCCACGAGGGCCGATGGGCCCTCAGCGGGGGCCTCGTACGCCGTTCTGAATCGGCGTAGGATGGAAGCCAGCCCGGTCCGCGACCGAGGAGCCTTGACCATGATCCCGCACCGCGAGCCCGCGACGAGCCGACGCGACTTCCTCGCCCGCGCCGGGCTCGGCTTCGGCGGGCTGGCGCTGGCCGCGATGATGGCCGACGACGAGGCCCGGGCCGAGTCGCCCGAGATCGACCCGCTCCGGCCGCTCGCGCCCCGGCCGCCGCACTTCGCGCGCGAAGGCCGAAGAGCTGCATCTTCCTGTTCATGGAGGGCGGGCCGAGCCACATCGACCTGTTCGACCCCAAGCCCGAGCTGACCAAGCGCGCACGGCCAGCCCCTGCCCGCCGAGCTTCGGCAAGGTCTTCACGCCGATGGGCGTCGGCGGCAACAACCTGCTCGCCAGCAAGCGGAAGTTCGCGCAGCACGGCGAGTCGGGACTCTGGGTCTCCGACTGGTATCCGCACATCGCCGAGGTCGTCGACGACATCGCGCTGGTCCGCTCGTGCTGGGCCGACGGGGTGAACCACGTCGGCAGCGTCTGCCAGATGAACACCGGCAGCATCCTCGCCGGCCGGCCGAGCCTGGGGGCGTGGGTGACGTACGGCCTCGGGACCGAGAACCAGGACCTGCCCGCGTTCGTCGTGATGACCGACGCCGCCGAGCCGATCGGCGGCCCGCGGAACTGGGGCAACGCCTGGCTGCCCGCGACCTTCCAGGGCACGCCGTTCCGCAAGGACGGCGCCGCCGATCCTCCACCTCGACCCGCCGCGGCGGCGTCACCGACGCCCAGCAGCAGGCCAAGCTCGACCTGATCGCCGACCTCGACCGCCACCACGCCGCATCCCGCGCCGACGACACCCGCCTCGCCGCCCGGATCGCCGCCTACGAGCTGGCCTACCGGATGCAGGCCGAGGCCCCCGAGGCCGTCGACCTCGCGCAGCGAGACCGGCCGAGACGAAGGCGCTCTACGGCCTCGACGACCCGACGCTGCAAGGACTTCGGCGCCATGTGCCTGCGGGCCCGCCGGCTGGTCGAGCGGGGCGTCCGGTTCGTCCAGCTCTACTGCGGCTCGGGCAGCCAGTGGGACGCCCACCGCGACCTCGAGGGGAACCACGCCAAGCTCTGCGCCCGCAGCGACCAGCCGGTCGCCGCGCCTGATCACCGACCTGAAGCGCCGCGGCCTGCTCGACCGACACGCTGGTCGTCTGGGGCGGCGAGTTCGGCCGGACGCCGATGACCGAGGGGACCGACGGCCGCGACCACAACCCCTACGGCTTCAGCATGTTCCTGGCCGGCGGCGGCGTCAAGGGCGGGCTCGACCTACGGCACGACCGACGAGTTCGGCCTGCAACGCGGTCGAGGACAAGGTCCACGTCCACGACCTGCACGCCACGATCCTCCACCTGCTCGGCCTCGACCACAAGCGCCTGACCTTCCTCCGCGACGGCCGCGACGAGCGGCTGACGGTCAACGGCGGGAACGTCGTGAAGGCGATCCTGGCGTGATCCGCGACCGGGCTTCTCTGCTTTGTGCCTTGTGCTTTCTGCCTTCGAATCGAAAGCAAAAGGCAGAAGGCACAAGGCAGTGAAGACTCGAACCGCGCTACTTGACCCTCCGCTCCGCGTCGTCCTTGGCCGCAAGCGAAGGCGAGCGGAGGTAGACCTTGAAGGTCTGGTCGGGCAAGGCGGCGCCCGGCGTCGTCGGCTTGACCAGCCGGATCCCCCTGCGCACGGCCCGCGGGGGCTGGCCGGGCTCCTTGACGGTGATCGCGAACTGGCACTCGTGGTCGGGGCTCGACGACTTGACCTTCATCCCGTCGAGCGTCAGCTCGCCCTGCGCCTTGCCGCCGTACGCGACCTTCTTCGTGACCGGCTCGAAGTCGCACAGGGGATGGCCGGGCTTGATCTCGACCTCGCAGCCGTCGGGGCCGAGGCCGGTGATCCGCAGGTAGAGCGTGACCTTGTTGACGACCGCGGGGTCATCGCCGGCGTGGCTGGGTGCGGGCCGGGCGGCGAGGAAGGCGACGCCCGTCGCGAGGGCCAAAGCGGCCATCCATGACCTGCCTTGCATGCTCTCCGGCTCCTCCGGTCGGCGCGGAGCGGCCGGCGACCTCCATCCTTGGGGCCGCGCACGGTGCCTGCTCCGTCGATCGATCGGCGGGGAAAGTAACGCCGATCGCGGGATCGGGCAAGGCCAGTCCGAGTCAGGGCCTGCGCGAGTCGACCTCATCGTCGGCCAGAGGATGCCCCCGCCCGCGCCGCTTCTTCCTCTTCGCCGCGAGCCGGCCGAGGATCTCGTCGAGGGAGAGCAGGCCGAAACACGCGAGCGTCCAGGCGAGCCCGACCGTGACGGCAACCCCGTAGATGACGAACGGACCCAACAGCGCACCGAGCCAGCCGAACCTCGTCCCGCCCAGGACCACGCCCTCAAAGATCAGCAGCGCGAGGACGACGACCACGCAGGACCGGAAGGCGAATGTGTAGCTCGCCGGAGTCGGTGCGTCTCCGAGGTCGTCGGGACGATTGGTCGGCCCTTCGCGGGACATGAACTACATCGTCCGCCCGCCGTCGACGACCAGCACCTGCCCCGTCATCAGGCTCGTCTCGTCGGCGAGGAACAGGACGACGGCCGCCACGTCCTCGGCCGTCGCGGGCCGCTTCAGGGGCGTCTGCTTCATGGCGGCCGCGACCATGTCCTGATGGTCGGCGAGCCACCGCGTCTGGACCGGGCCGGGGGCCACGGCGTTGACGCGGACCTCGGGCGCGAAGGCGCGGGCCAGGCTCTTCGTCAGGGTGATGACGGCGCCCTTGCTCGCCGCGTAGGCGATCGACGAGCCCGAGCCGCCGACGCCCGCCACCGAGGCGACGTTGACGATGTTCCCGCGCCGGGCCGTCAGGTGCGGCATCGCGGCCCGGGAGGCGAAGAAGGTGCCCTTCAAGTTGACGTTGAGGATGTCGTCCCAGACCTCGGCCGTCAGGCCGTCGAGGTCGGTGTGGGGGACGAAACGGGTGGTCGCCGCGTTGTTCACGAGCAGGTCGAGCCCGCCCAGCTCGGCGACGGTCTGAGCGACCATCGCGCGCACCGCCGAGTCGTCGGACACGTCGGCCTTGATGACGAGGGCCTTGCCGCCCCGCTCGCGGACGCCCTCGGCCGTCTCTTCGGCCTCGGCCGCGGAGCTGCGAGTAATTGACGACGACGTCGTACCCCCGCCGGCCAGCCCCAACGCCACGGCGCGGCCGATGCCGGTGGCGGAGCCGGTCACGAGGGCGACGCGACGCGGGTTCATCGGCCCTGCTCCGCCCTACCGGATTCCGCGAACCACCGGCGGCACCGCCGCGGTCTGGAGCGTCGACCCCGAGGCCCGGTTGGCCTTCGAGACGTTCGCCACGACCTGCTCGCACGACGGGCTCATCCACGAGAGCAGGCTCGAGGGGAACACGCCCAGGAGCACGGTGAAGACGACCAGCGGCACCGCGACGGCGATCTCGCGGAGGTTCATGTCGGGCAGGCCCTTCCAGTCCTCCTTCTTGCCGAGGAAGACGCGCTGGACCGTCCAGAGGATGTAGCCGGCCGTCAGGATCACCGCCGCGGCGGCGAACACCGACAGGGCGGGGCTGTAGTTGAACGCGGCGAGGACCACGAACACCTCGGCCACGAACCCGCACAGGCCCGGCAGGCCCATCGAGCCGAAGAAGATCAGGATCGAGACGGCGGCATACAGCGGCATGAAGTTGATCAGCCCGCCCAGCTTGTTCAGGTCGCGGGTGTGGGCCCGGTCGTAGATGACGCCGACGAGGAAGAACATGCCGGTCGAGGTGATCCCGTGGGCGATCATCATGAACATGGCGCCGTCGACGCCGTAGGCGTAGTAGCGGCCGTCGCCGAGGTTCATCGCGGCCATGCCGAGCGTGCAGTAGCCCATGTGGCTGACCGAGCTGTAGGCGACGAGCTTCTTGAAGTCGGTCTGGGCCATCGCGGCCAGGGCGCCGTAGACGATGCTCACGACGCCGATCAGGGCGACGGGATAGGCGGCCTCGTAAGCACCCACGGGCGCGAGCGGCCAGGCCAGACGGACCAGGCCGTAGCCGCCGATCTTGAGCAGGACGCCGGCCAGGATCATGCTGATCGGCGTCGGCGCCTGGACGTGGGCGTCGGGCAGCCAGGTGTGGAACGGGAACGGACGGCAGCTTGACGCAGAAGCCGATGAAGAAGAGCCAGAAGACCCACTGCTGGATGTTGCCGTTGTAGAAGCTCGTGTTCGCCGCGGCGTCGGCCAGGATCACGGCGTCGAACGTGTGGGCGTTGAAGAGCACGCCCCGGAGGTCCTGCGGCATCGCCGCCCCAGAAGTAGAGGGCGAGGATCGCCACCAGGATGAACACCGAGCCGAACAGCGTGTAGAGCAGGAACTTGATCGCCGCGTACTCCCGGTTCTCGCCGCCCCAGACGGCGATCAGGAAGTACATCGGCAGGAGCATGACCTCGAAGAAGACGTAGAAGAGGATCAGGTCGAGCGCCAGGAACACGCCCATCATGCAGGCCAGGAGCAGCAGGAACAGGGCGAAGTAGCCGCGGATCTCCTTCTCGATGTTCCACGACGCCAGGCACGCCAGGACGGCGACGAAGCCGGTGAGCATGACGAGGCTCAGGCTGATGCCGTCGAGCCCGAGGTAGTACTGGATGTTGAACGCGGGGATCCACGCCTTGCGGATCATCAGGTCCCCGGCCGTCGGGCCGCTCGGGCTCCTGCTCGCTGCTCTCGGTCAGGATGCGCGGGTCATCGACGCCCTTCAGCACGTTGTTCCGGGCTCGGTCCGCCAGCGACGCCTTGGCCGGCGAGCCCGGGTCGGTGTAGCGGTGGTAGGCGACGATCGTCAGCACCAGCGTCGCGAGCGACACCCCGAGCGAGAGCCACTTGACCGCCGTCCGCGCCCCCCTGGGCATCAGGAGCGACGACGACGGCGCCGAGCAGCGGGATCAACCAGAGCAGGGTCAGCAGCAGGTCGTCGCTCATGGGCTCGTCTCGCTCTCGCTCTCGACGGCGATTTAGCTCAGGACCCAGGCGAAGACGCCCGCGAACAGGCCGACGACGGCGACGGCCAGGAACATGAGGTAGTTGCGGAGCCGGCCGGTCTGGAGGCCGCGGCCGACGTCGCCGACCTTGTAGACGAGGTCGCCCACGCCGTTGACCATGCCGTCGATCATCCGGTTGTCGAACCGGCCGCTCAGCTTGCTCAGCCGCGCGGTCGCCCACGCCGAGCCGTTGACGACGCCGTCGATCACGTACCGATCGAAGTTACTGACCCAGTGCGCCAGCTTCAGCGTGGGGCGGATCAGGACGAGCGTCGTACAACTCGTCGAAGTACCACTTGTTCTTGAGGAACCGGTAGAGCCCGCCGTACCGCGCGGCGGTCCGCGCCGGGTCGAACCGCTTCCGCACCAGGCCCTCGAACGGCGAGTAGTAGACGAAGCCCAGGCCGATGCCGGCGGTCGCGATCAGGATCGAGGCGCCCATCGCGAGCAGGTGGGCCGACTCGAGGTCGTGCGCCACGATCGGCTCGCCGTACTCGATCATCTGCTCGAGCACGGGCTGGAAGCCGATCGGGACGATGATCCACGTCCAGCCGATGCAGATCGTCGGAATCGCCAGCGCGATCAGAGCGGCCAGAGCATGAGCGGCCCGCTCTCGTGCGCGTGCTCGGCGGGGTGCTGTGTGGTGGCCGTGGCCGTGCCCGGGGTCGTGATGGTCGTGGGCCGAGTCGGGATAGCCCCGCGACTCGCCGCCGAAGACGAGGAACCACATCCGGAACATGTAGAAGGCCGTCAGGGCCGCGCCGACGACGGGCAGGAGGAAGAGCAGGAAGTGCTCGGGCCTCGCCGCCGGGCCGGTGAACGCGAAGTGCATGGCCGACGCCAGGATCGCGTCCTTCGAGTAGAACCCGCTGAAGAGCGGCACGCCCGAGATCGCCAGCGTGGCGGCGAGCATCGTGAGCGCCGTGCCCTTCATCTTCTTGTACAGGCCGCCCAGCACCGGCATCTCATACGTGTGCACGGCGTGATAGACGCTGCCCGCGCCGAGGAAGAGCAGGGCCTTGAAGAAGGCGTGCGTCAGCAGGTGGAACAGCCCCGCCGCCCAGCCGCCGACGCCCATGCCCAGCATCATGAAGCCGAGCTGGCTCACGGTCGAATAGGCGAGCACCTTCTTGTAGTCGGTCTGGACCATCGCGATCGTCGCCGCGATGAACAGCGTGATCCCGCCCGTGTAGGCGATGTAGAGCAGCGCCGGTCGGTGAAGACCGGGAAGAACCGCCCGACGAGGTAGACGCCCGCCGCGACCATCGTCGCCGCGTGGATCATCGCCGAGACGGGCGTCGGCCCGGCCATCGCGTCGGGGAGCCAGACGTGCAGCGGGAACTGGGCGCTCTTGCCCACGCAGCCGGCGAAGATGCCCAGCCCGGCGAGCGTGAGCACCCAGACCGGGATCGCCCTCGGCTGTCCGTCCACCGCGTCGAGCTTGACCTCGCCGGTGGCCTGGTCCTTCAGGACGACGTTCTCGCCCACCTGGTTGAGCGTCCCGTCCGGGCCGCGGAGGCCGCGGTTGATCTCCTCGATGTTGAACGTCCCGAGCGCCGACCAGAGCAGGCCCAGGCCGACGAGCATGCCGACGTCGCCGACCCGGTTCGTGATGAACGCCTTGTTGGCCGCGTCGCTGTTCTTCTTCTCCTCGTACCAGAAGCCGATCAGGAGGTACGAGCAGACCCCCACCAGCTCCCAGAAGATGAAGATCATGAAGATGTTGTCGGCCGCCACCAGCCCGAGCATCGAGAAGCAGAACAGCGACAGATACGTGAAGAACAGCGGGTACCGCGGGTCGTCGTGCATGTACCCCATCGAGTAGATATGGATCAACGTGGCGATGAACGTCACCATCAGGAACATGATGACGGTCACGTTGTCGATGTGGACGCCGAGCGGGATCACGAGCTCGGGGACGACCTGGTTCGGCTTCGACTCGGCGCCGATCTCGACCCAGTTCCAGCTCTTCGCCCACGTCACCGGCTTTGGCGGCATCTTCGCCGGCGTGCTCGCCCTTCGCCCCGTGCTCGGCGGCGGGCGCGGCGTGGCCTTCCTCGGCCTGCTTCGTCTCGGCCGCGGCCTCTTCCCGGGCGATCTCGGCGTGGCCGGCGAAGACCTCGCTGCGGGCCTCGATCAGGAAGTAGTCGAGGAAGCCGACGAGGCTGAGGACGAACGACAGGCCGATCGCCCCCGTGGCCACGAGCGCATTGTTCCGCCCAAGCCAGCGGCCGCCCAGGAGCTCGACGACGAAGGCTACCAGCGGGATCAGGACGGCGGCGACGTAGAGCCCAACCTGCCAGGTCATCGGTATCCCTCGGTCGACACGCGCGGCGCAGATTCGGACCCGGATCGGTCGCCGGAGGTGGACGTGCCGGGCCCCTCTCGCCGCCCCGGCCCGCCCGCGAGATCGTGGACTATGTCACACGCGCCGGGGCATTGCAAGGGCCTGGTGGGGCCGAGGAAGTGCGGGGAATTCGCCTCCTTTTCTGGTCCCCTCGCCCCTTGAAAGAGAGGGTTAGGGTGAGGGGTCGTCGGCCTCGGCTCGCGTCGAAGACCCCCTCACCCCTACCCTCCCCCACGAGGGGGGAGGGAATCGGACTCCGCTTGTCCCCCGCGCCTCGAACGCTCAGAATACGCCGTCCCCTCCCCGCCGCCCGACCAAGGCCCGCCGATGCTCCTCCTCCTCGCCGCCCTGCTCCTCGACGGCCCGAAGCCCGAGCCCCCCGCGATCGCGGTCCGCCTCGTGAACCCCCGCGCGCAGGGCGAGCGGGTCCTCAAGCTCTTCGACGGAGCCAGGGCCCCGAGCCCTGCCGCGGCGCTGGCCGGGTACAAGCGGGCCAAGGGGGGCGACACGGGCCTCGGCAAGCCGCTCGACGCGGCGATCTCGGCCCTCAACCCGGGGATGGTCGCCGAGCTGCGGACGCTCGACGAGGCCACGCTCGGCCTCGGCTGGGACGCCACTGGCCGGGTCGCGTGGAACGCCGTGGTCCCGCGCGACGACGGCACGTTCGCCGCCTTCGCCACGGCCGCCGTGCTCACCGAGGGGTCGAGCGACCCGCCGCTCGACGGCCTGCCCGTCGACCGGCTCGGGCCCAAGGCGACCGCCTCGCTCTCCGCCAGGTCGCCCGGTGGCTTCCTGCTCGCCGGCTCGCGCGATGACCTCGCCGAGGCCCTCCGCCGGTCGAAGGAGCCGCTGCCCGCGTCCCCGATCGACAGCGGCTGGCTCGTCCACATCGACGCGAAGGGGCTCGACCGCGAGGGCGTCCCGCTCCGGGCGCGGCGGCTCGGCGTGAGCCTGGCGAAGCAGGGCGCCGAGGGGCTCGACGCGGCGGTCCGGCTCGAGGGAGAGACCCTTCACGCCGAGGTCCGACGTCCGCTACGCGAACCCGCCGGGCTTCGCAAAGGCGACGATCGACCCGGCGTGGCTCGAGGCGATCCCGGCCGAGGGCACGCTGGCCGCGTTCGCGTACGCGCTCGACCCCTCGCCGGCGGCCTGGAACGCCACGTTCGACGTGCTCGATGCCGTCGACCGGGTCGACCCCGCGCGGGCGAACCTGGCGCCGCTGCGGCTGCGGCTCAACCTGCTCGGCTCGGCGGCCGTCATCAAGCCCGACCTCGACCTCTGGCCGCGGCTGCTGGGCGTCTCCGGGTTCATCACGGCCGACGCCGCGGGCAAGGTCGACGCGGTCCTCGTCACGCTCCACGCCAGGGACGAGGCCAGCGCCAAGCGGCTCGAGACCCTGACGCTGCCCCGGATCGCCCGCGCGGCGATGGGGCTCAAGGCCAACGACCCGGCCGCGCCGCCCGTGCTCCAGGTCCGCGGCAAGCCCCTGGCGTTCCGCCGCGAGGGCCAGGACGTGGACGTCGCGTGGGGCGACCCGCCCGCGGCCCGCCCGGCGAAGGGGGCGGCCCTCCGCGTCGAGGTCGGCCCCGGGGCCCAGCGGTTCGCCGCCTTCTGGCCCGGCCGGCTGCCGTGCGCTCGGCCTGCCCGACGCCGAGCCCGCCGTCTGGGTCGGGTCGTTCGACGGCGCAACGTCGCTCGACACGGTCCGCTGGCCGGGGCTCAAGGCCGTGGTCCGCCGCGTGCTGGATCGGATGCCGTTCGACCCGCCGCCCGACCGGGCGACGCCGGCCCGGGACGGGAAAGAGTGATTCGATGCGTCTCATCGACCTCCACGTCGACTGGCTGCTCCAGTACGCCGGCGAGTCGACCATCTTCGACCCGGCGGAGTTCCCCGACCTCGCCGACTGGATCGGCCAGGCCGACGGCTACCTGGGGGCGACGTCGGCCGCGATCCTCGCGTGCTACCGGAACGACGCCGACTGGGCCCGCCGGGCCGACCCGTGGGCGGGACTCGAACAGCTCGTCACGCGGATCGAGGCCGAGTTCCCCGGCCGTGTCCTCCGCGATCCCGACGACCTCGCCTCGATGGAACGACGACCCGGACGGCCTGACCTGGGCGGTGATCGGCGTCGAGGGCTTCGACCGGCTCGTGCGGGACGAGACCGACCTCGCCCGCCTGCCGGACCTGCTCCGCCGCGGCGTCCGGCTCTTCCAGCCGACCTACACGGCGACGAGCCTGCTGGCGGGCTCGTCGGCGCCCGGCGACGACCGCGGGCTGCTCGACCTCGGCCGGCGGTTCCTGGAGACGCTGGCCGAGCATCTCGGAGCGCCGGGCGCGGCCGGTCGTGGACCTCGCCCATCTGAACCCGCGGGCCTCGGCCGACGTCCTCGCCTGGTTCGAGGCCGACGCCGAGCGGAGTCGCCGGCTGATCCCGGCCTACAGCCACGGCTTCCTGGCGAGGCCGGGACTCGACGGGCCCGCGCGGGCTCTCGCCGGAAGGGCTGGCGAGGCTCCGGGGGCTGGGCGGGGTCGTCGGGCTGACGCCCGCGTTCTACGAGACGGCCGAGGACTACGGCCAGGCCCTCGAGGCGGCCGCGAGCGTCCCGTTTCAGGGTCGCATCGGCTTCGAGGGCGTCTGCATCGGCACCGACATCCTGGGCGTTGACCGGAACCCGGCCGGCCTCGGCACGGCGCCCGAGGTCGTCACCTGGGCCGCCGCGAGCTTCCCGCCCGAGGTGGCCCTGGCCCTTCTCGCGGACAACGCCCGGCGGCTCATCGAGCGGGCGATCGGCGGGCCGGCCTGATCGGCGTCGAGGCCCCGCCTCGGCAGGCGATGGCCCGCGGCCGGCCCGGGGCTTATGATCCCGAGATCCGGGCCACCTCCCGCACCTCTCCAGGAGCCGCCGCCATGACCCGACTCGCCGCCCTCGCGCTCGTGCTCGCCGCCGGCCTCGCGTCCCCGGTCCGCGCCGAGGAGGACGCCAAGGCCATCGCCCAGGAGGTCCTGAACAGGGGCTCGGCCCTGTTCGACGCGAAGGACACCGCCGGGCTGGTCGCCACCTACGACGACGACCCCGCCGTCGTCTGGGTCGAGCGCGACAGCACGACCGGCGAGGTCAAGGAGACCGCGAAGCGGGGCAAGGCCGAGGTTGAGTCCCTCTATGCCGATTGCTTCAAGAATGCGACCGAGAAGACGACCTCGAAAAACGTCGTCGAGCACGCCCGCCTCATCGGGCCCGACATGCTCCTAATCGCCGGCACGTTCCAGCCGGACGTCGCCAAGCCGGGCAAGTACCCCTTCGTTCAACTTCGGGTCAAGAAGGGGGACCGGTGGCTGCTCAAGGACCTCCACCTGTTCACGACCTCGGTCGACTGAGCACGGCCCGGGCCGGGTGTCGCGCCGAAGCTTGGGCGCGGGGGCGGAGATCCCTCGTTCCGCGAGGCGGCTGAGACCGCCCCCGCCGAATCGGGGCCGAAAAACCGCATATAACACTCTACTTATCAAAGACTTGCGGAAAATTGGCTTCGGTCGGTAATTTCTCGTCGTGGCCGACCGGGCCGCGCCTTCCGCATGCCCCCCATCGTCCGCCGCCCGGAGCGGAAACCCGCCGTTTGGCCTTGCATGGCCCCCGGGCGATCCTCATAATCACGCGATGCGCGGCCTCCGGGGCCGCCGTTTCGGTTTGGGGTCGCATGCGGGGAGGGCGCCGGTCTGCCACCGGGGCTGGGCTCGCGTCGGCCGGGCTCGTGACGACTAGTGGCAGGGTCGGGACAGGCAAAGGCTAGCGCATGGCGGGGGCCGTCAAGATCCAGGCCGAGCTGCGCGACGCGGCGAAGAACAAGGGCACGGGCACGCGGGTCGCCCGCCGCATCCGCAAGGCGGGGCAGATCCCCGCAATCGTCTACGGGCACAAGCAGACGCCCCAGCCGATCTCGATCGGCCGCGACGCGATCTGGTCGATGCTCAAGACCTCGACCCACCTCGCCGAGCTCCAGTGGGCCGGCGGCGGCGAGACTGTGCTCGTCAAGGACATCCAGTGGGATCACCTGGGCAAGGAGATCCTCCACGTCGACTTCGCCCGCGTCAGCGCGGATGAATCCGTCGACGCCGTGGTCCGGCTCGACCTCAAGGGCGAGGCGCCGGGCACGCTCGAGGGCGGGGTGCTCGAGCACCTCGTGCACTCGATCCACGTCCTCTGCCGGGCGATCGCGATCCCCGACTCCATCAAGGTCGATATCAGCGGGCTGCACCTGAACCAGGGGCTTCACCTCCGCGACCTCGTGCTGCCCGAGGGCGTGAAGGCCAAGGGCGACCCCGACCAGCTCATCGTCCACGTCACCTCGCGCGTGACGGTCGCCGAGCCGGCGCCCGGCACCGAGGGGGCCGAGGGCGCGACCTCGGTCCAGCCCGAGGTCATCAAGGCCGAGCGCAAGGAGAAAGAGGCTTGACGCCGGCTCCCCGGGCGGGGGCGTGAGGGATGCTCAAGCTCGTCGTCGGCCTCGGCAATCCGGGGAGCAAGTACGAAGGCACCCGGCACAACATCGGCTTCGAGGCGGTCGACCGCCTCGCGAGCGGCGGGTCGGGAAGCAAGTTCAGCAAGAAGTTCGACGGGCTGGTGGCGGAGACCGAGATCGATTTTCACCGGGTCCTGCTGCTCAAGCCCGAGACGTTCATGAACCTCAGCGGCCGCTCCGTCGCCCAGGCCGCGAGGTTCTACAAGATCCCGGCGGCGGACCTGCTCGTGATCTGCGACGACCTTTCCTTGCCGCTCGGCAGGCTCCGGCTCCGGGCCGGGGGCAGCGACGGGGGCCAGAAGGGGCTGCGGGACATCACGAGCCACCTCGGCACGGAGATGTACCCCCGGCTGCGGGTCGGGATCGGCGAGCGGGGGATGATCGACGCGTCCGACTTCGTGCTCAGCCGGTTCAAGTCGTCGGAACGGCCCGTGATCGACGAGGCCCTGATCGACGCGACCCAGGCCGTGGCGGTCTGGGTGGGGAAGGGGCTGGAGGCGGCGATGAATCGGTTCAATGGGCCGAGGGTTTGAGGGAGAGCGGAGAGCGAAGTGCAGAGGTAAGTGGGCAGAAGGAAGGAAGCCAGAAAGCACAAGGCACAGGACATCCGACGGTACGGCGTGGGCGGCTCTGCGGGACGGAGATCGGCTCTTTGGACTCTGCCCTGTGCTTTCCGCCTTCCCCAGCAGATCACCAAGAAACGACCAGAGACACGAGACCCACGCAGGAGACCCGCCTTGCCAGTCAACACGTATGAGGGGATGTTCCTGCTGGATAGCGCCAAGGCCGCGCAGTCGTGGGACGACGCGGTCCGGCACGTCCACGACATCCTGGCCAAGCACAACGCCGAGATCGTCGCCAGCCGCCAGTGGGACGAGCGCAGGCTCGCCTACAGCGTCGAGGGGCACAAGAAGGGCACCTACCTGCTGACCTACTTCAAGACCCAGGGCGCGGAGCTCAAGGAGATCTCGGCCGACTGCCGGCTCTCCGAGCTGATCCTCCGCGAGCTGATCCTCAAGGTGCACCCGAAGCTCATCGACCACCTGGTGACCCAGGCCATGACGATGACCCCGGGCGGCGAGGACGAGCGCCGGGAGGAAGAGATGGACGACCGGCCCCGCCGCCGTCGCCGCGACGACTGAGCGATCGCTCGCCTGGCCGGGACTGTCCAGGTTGGCGTCGCAATCCGTATCGCCCGTTCACTTTCCGAGAATCGCCCTTGTCGACCCGCCGCGCGTTTGCTAGTCTGGCTATGGAACAGGTGTTTACCCTGCTGCGCTCGTGTGCGCGCGGGGCGGGGGCGGCGGGACGCGGGTCTTGGTGACGGGGAGGGCCGGGCGATGGCCGATCTGAACAAGGTGTTTCTGATGGGTCGACTGACGTTCGACCCCGAATTGCGCAGGACCGCCGGCGGGATTGCCGTGAGCGACCTCCGCCTGGCCACGAGCCGGTCCTGGACCGGCAAGGACGGCGAGCGCAAGGAGGAGACGCTGTTCATCGACGTGACCAGGTCTGGGATCGCCAGGCCGAGAACTGCTGCCAGTACCTCCGCAAGGGCAGCGGCGTGCACGTCGAAGGCTCGCTGAAGATGGACACCTGGGACGACAAGACGACGGGCGAGAAGCGGACGAAGATCAAGGTGCACGCCGACCGCGTGCAGTTCCTCGACCGCCGCGACGACTCGTCGACGTTCGGCCCGTCGCAGACCGACGACGAGGGCACCCCGACCCGCCGCCCCGCCGGCAACGGCACGGGCCGCGGCGGCTACCCCGCGCCCGGTCCCCGCAAGCCCTCGACGCCGATCTCGCCGTCGCAGGCGGATGATCAGGATGAGGATATCCCGTTCTGAGTTTGATCGAGACTGACCCGATCCGCAGACACCAGTCCCCCTGTTATCGCATTCAGTAGAGAGCGGAAAGCGAAAGGCAGAAAGTAGGACGCAGAAAGCGCTGAGATCGGTCTTCCGGTTTGCCTTCTGCCTTGTACCTTCTGCCTTTCTCCCGCCGAGCCCGATCGCCCGAACCGACCAGCGCCCTCTGCCAGGAGTCCGTGGATCATGAAGATGAGCGACAAGAAGCCGGGCAAGGCGAAGGCCAAGGCCAAGGCGACGAAGAAGAAGACCGCCAAGCACGGCGACGCCGCGGCGCCGGCCGCCGTGGCCGAGCCCGAGCATGCGCGGCAGCCGGGGGTCGAGCGGCGGAGGAACCACCCGATGCGGTCGAAGGACGGCCACATGCAGGTCCTTCTCACGCATCCCGTGCCCCACTTCGGCCAGCCCGGCGACCTCGTCAAGGTCCGCCCCGGCTTCGCCCGCAACTACCTGCTGCCGATGGGGAAGGCCACGTTCGCGACGCCGCACAACCTGCGGATCGTCGAGAAGCACCGCGAGCGGCTCCGCGAGCTCGAGCAGGCCCGCCGCGCCGACCTCGTGAACCTCGCCGCCCAGCTCGCCCAGAAGGCGATCACGATCGAGGCGAATGCCAACGCCGAGGGCCACCTGTACGGCTCGGTCACCGCCGACCAGATCGCCGCGGCCCTCCGCACCGACAACGTGCCGATCGAGACCGACAACGTGAAGATCGAGGGCCCGCTCAAGGAGCTGGGCCTGTACACGATCAAGCTCCACCTCGGCCAGGACGTCGACGCCGAGGTCCGCCTCTGGGTCGTCCCGACCCACGTCGACGAGCCCGCGACCTGACGCCGGAGGGCATGCGTTCCCGGCGGGGAATTCCGCCGCGATATTGATGGTCCGCGAGCCGGCCGGCCGATACCATTGTTCAGGTAGGGCCGGCCGCTTTGCGCGCGGTGGTGATGGCAGAGAAGAGTGCGAAAGGCAAAGAGCAGAGAGCAAACGCGGAAACGGAAGGCAGAATCGTAGAGGCGTAAGCGAGGCCGACGATGATCCCCGCACGGCGATTCAGATTCAGCGCCGCTGCTTGCGTACCACCGCTTTCCGCACTCTTCACTCCGCACTGTTCACTCTGGACTGGGAACTAACGGAGGAAGCTAACCCCCCATGCCCCCGGCCCACGGCGGAAACGGTCACGGCAGCGGTCCCGGACGGCCCAATGTGCTGGCCGGCGGGATCAACGACCGGTTGCCGCCGCAGCACATCGAGGCCGAGCAGGGCGTGCTGGGCAGCATCCTCATCGACAACGAGGTGCTCCACGACATCATCCCGGTGCTCAAGCCCGAGCACTTCTACCGCGACAGCCACCAGATCCTCTACCGCGCGATCCGCGACGTCTACGAGCAGGCCAAGGCCGTCGACTCGATCACGCTCGAGGACGAGCTGCGCCGCCGAGGCGAGCTCGAGAAGGCGGGCGGGCTCGACGCGATCGTCCAGATCCTCAGCAGCGTCCCCCACTCGGCCCACGCCCGGTACTACGCGCAGATCGTCCGCGAGAAGGCCGTCGCCCGCGAGCTGATCGAGACCGCCAACGAGATGCTCCGCGACAGCTACTCGAACAACTACAACGCCGACGAGCTGCTCACCAACGCCGAGCGGCGCGTGTTCGCGATCGCCGAGGACCAGGTCGCGGGCGAGACCGTCGAGCTGAAGGACGTCATCGTCCAGGCGATGGAGCGGATCGACGCCCGCGTCACGGCGAAGCACCCGCTGATGGGCGTCGGCAGCGGCTTCCTCGACCTCGACGACATCACGACCGGTTTCAAGGGCCAGCAGCTCATCATCGTGGCCGCCGGCCGAGCATGGGAAAGACCGCGTTCGCCCTGAACATCTGCGAGCACGCCGCGGTCGAGCAGAACACGGCCGTCCTCTTCGTCAGCCTCGAGATGGGCGGCCTGGAGCTGACCGAGCGGCTCCTCTGCGCCCGGTCGCGGGTCGACGGCCACAAGCTCCGCACCGGGAAGGGGTTGAGCCCGACCGACTCACGCCAGCTCGTCCAGGCCTACGGCGAATACCGCGGCGCCGCGGCGATCCTGATCGACGATACCCCCGCCCGAAACATGCTCCAGATCACCGCGAACGCCCGCCGCCTCAAGCTCCGCCAGAAGATTGGCCTGATCGTCGTCGACTACATCCAGCTCGTCGACTCCGAGGAATCCCGCGACAGCCGACAGGAGCAGATCGCCAAGATCAGCCGCCGGCTCAAGATCCTCGCCCGCGAGCTTGACGTGCCGGTGATCGCCCTCTCGCAGCTCAACCGCGCGGTCGAGAACCGCGAGGACCGCCGCCCGCGCATGGCCGACCTCCGCGAATCGGGCGCGATCGAGCAGGACGCCGACCTCGTCCTGCTCCTGCACCGGCCCGAATACTACGACGTCAACGACCAGCCGGGCATCGCCGAGGTCATCCTGGCCAAGAACCGCAACGGCGCGACGGGGAACGTCAAGCTCCAGTTCACGAAGAACATCATGCGGTTCGAGAACCTGGCCAACGTGATGGAGCCGCTCGACGAGGCGCCGTTCTGAGGATCCGCCTGAGCCGCCCCGGGGTTCCCCCGGGCCGAGCGAACCCGGCGCCCCGGGTCGGCCGGACCCAAGATCCCCTGCGCCGAGCGAACCCGAGCGTACGCCTTCCGTTCACCCCCGTGCGGCTCCATACGCACGCGGCGCACGAAGCGGAACGGTGGTGGACGGACCGGGATTGGCTTTGTTTCGGCGGCCGGGGATCGGCTTCGTCTCGCGGGCCGGGAATTGGCTTCGTTTCGCGCCCGGCCTCGCCCGCCGGGTCGGCCCGGCGCGACGGCCGGGCGGGCGAAGCGGGCCGCCGGGCACGAGAGAACGGGGCCCGGGGCGGGCCGCCGATCGCGGACGATCAGGGCCGGTCCCCGGACCCGCTCGGGCCCCCTCTCACACACCTTCTCAGATCGCGGCCCGCCAGCCCGCGATGTCGTGCGCCGTCTCCCGATCCAGGGCCAGCTCCGCGAGGATCGACCCAATCAGGCGGGAGAACCTGAAACCGTGCCCGCTGCGCGGGGCTGGCCACCACGACGTCGTCGCGGGTTCCCTCGCCCTACCCCGCCGCGTCGATGATCTCGCGGAGCTCCTCGAGGTCGACCGGCTTGGCGAGGTGGCGATCGAAGCCGGCGGCGCGGGAGCGCTCGCGGTCCTTGTCCTGGGCGTAGCCCGAGACGGCGATCAGGACGACGCCCTCGGCGGCCTCGCGGCGGAGGGTGTCGGCCACGTCGTAGCCGCTCATGCCCGGCAGGCCGATGTCGAGGATGACGACCCCGGGGCGGTGCGCCCGCGCCTCGGCGAGCGCGGATGGGCCGTCCGGGGCCGTGTAGATCTCGTGGCCGAGCCGCTCCAGGAGCCGCTTGAGGCCCTGCAAGGCATCGAGGTTGTCATCGACGACGAGGATCCGGCGGGCCCGCTCGGGGCGGGAAGCGGGTCCGCACGGCAGGGCCTCCGCCTCCGCACGTCGGCGGGGGGGCACGCGGCAGCCGGACGGTGAACTCCGAGCCCAGGCCGGGCCCAGTCGCTCGCGGCGGAGACGGTCCCGCCGTGCATCTCAGTCAGCGTGCGGACGAGGCTCAGGCCGATCCCCAGCCCGCCCTGCGAGCGGTCGAGCGCGTCGTCGGACCTGCGCGAAAAGGTCAAAGACCCGCGGAGCATCTCGGGCGGGATGCCGACGCCGGTGTCGCGGACGCGGACGACGAGCCCTTCGGCCTCCGGGCCCGCGATCAGGCGTGATCTCGCCGCCGCGGTCGGTGTACTTGGCCGCGTTGTTCAGCAGGTTGGCCAGGACCTGCACGAGCCGCGTGGGGTCGGCGTCGAGCGGCATCGGCTCGGGCGAGACGACGACCGTCAGCGCGTGGCCGCGGGCGTCGACGAAGCGCCCGGACCGACTCGACGGCGCGCTCGACGATCCACGCGAGTTCGACCGGCTCGCGTCTCGAGAGCGGATCTTGCCGCTGGCGATCCGCGAGACGTCGAGCAGGTCGTCGAGCAGCCGGACGAGCTGCGCGAGCTGGCGGTCGATGACGTCGATCGACCATCGGAGGTCCTCGTCCGACGAGCCACTCGCGAGGCGAGCCTGTGGGCGCTGGCGATCGCCGAGACCGGGTTGCGGAGCTCGTGGGCGAGCATGGCGAGGAACTCGTCCTTGCGGCGGTCGGCCTCCTCGAGGGCCGCCTGGGCCCGCCTCAGGGCCGTGACGTCGAGGCAGACGCCGACGGCGCCGACGATCTCGCCCGCTTCGTCCCTCATCGGCCGGGCGCGGACGAGGATGTCGATGCGGCTGCCGTCGACGCGGATGACCTCGTAAGGGTCGTCGTCCACCGGACATCCGGTCGACGCGGCACGCTGCATGGGCAGGCTCTCGGGCGGGGCGTCATGCCCGTCCCTGAGAATGCGGTAGGGCAACGTCGTCGGCGTCGCCGCGCGACTTGGAGACGTTCTCGCCCGGCCTCACGCCGAGCATCTCCGCCAGCGCCGTGTTCCCCTCGATGACCTTGCAGGCCGGGTTGTCGCGCGATATTGATGCCGACCGGCGCCGTGTCGAGGATCGCCTGGAGCTCGCGCAGGCTCGCGTTGAGTTCGTCGTTGAGCCGGCGGACGTCGGCCTCGGCGCGGACCCGCTCGGTGACGTCGACGGCCGACGGGACGAGGTACTCCACCCGGCCGCCTGGGCCGAAGACCGGCGCGATCATGAAGTCGCACACGGCCCGGTGCGCGCCGAGAGCCGGACCGTAACGTCACGCCGCACGGCCTCGCCCGCCGCGGCGCGGGCGATATCGGCGCGGAGCCGCGCGCTGGACGTCGGCCGAATAGGCCCACCAGTACGTCTCCTCGAACGCCATCCCGATCACGTCCCGCGGCCGGAGGCCCGCCTCGCGGAGCGCGGGGCGGTTGGCCTCGAGGACGGCCCCCTCGGGCGTGAGGATGCCGGCGAACGTGAACAGGCCGTCGAGCACGTTCCGCAGCCGCTCCTCGCTCCGCCGGACCTCGTCCTGCCGCGCCTTCCGCTCGGAGATGTCGAGGATGAATGCGACGGTCCCCTCGTCGCCGAAGAGCGTGAAGCCCACGAGCACAGGGACGCGCGAGCCGTCCTTGCGGACGTACTCCTTCTCGTACGCCGGGCACGACCCGTCGCCCGCCTTCGCCCGGGCGATGGCTTGCTCGTCGACCGCGAGCCATTCGGGCGGCGTGACGTCGGCCCAGCCGATCCGGCCCGCCTCGAACTCGACGCGGTCGTAGCCGATAATCCGGAGGTATTCGTCGTTGGCGTAGCTGATGCCGCCGCCGACGTCGCCGAAGATCACGCCGATGATGTCCGAGTCGGCGAGCTTGCGGAGCCGGTGATCGCTCTCGTGGAGCGAGGCCTCGGCCCGGCGTGCGCCGTCATGTCGACCGCGGCGCCGATGAGTCTGAGTCGCCCGGCCCTCGGCATCCCGCGCGAAGACGGAGTCGTGGGTCAGGAACCAGCGCCAGGTGCCGTCGGCGTGCCGTGCGCGGAACTCGAACGGCTCGCGCTCGCCGTCGGCCAGGGCAGAGACCTTCGCCAGGTGCGCGGGGAAGCGGGCGCGGTCGTCGGGGTGCATGAGGGCGGGCACCGCATCGGGACCGAGCGTCAGGATCGCCTCGGGCTTGCGGCCGAGGTGGGCATCGATCTCGCGGTTATGGTAGAGCGGCCGGCCCTCGACCAGGTCGTAGATGTACACGGAAGCGGGGGTGATCTCGGCGACCCGCCGCGCCAGCTCGAGCGCGTCGTGCAGCGCCCGCTCGGTCCGCTTGCGGCCGGTGATGTCGCGCCAGGCCGCGACGTAGCCGTCGCCGACCTTGCTGACACGGATCGAGTAGAAACGCTCGAGCCGCTCGCCGTCGAAGACGTCCTCGTAGAACATCTCCTCCAGCTCGAGCGGCTCGCCCGTCTCGACCACGCGGCAATACTTGGCGAAAAGCCCCGACTCGCGGTGCCCGGGCAGCAGGTCGAGCAAGTGCTTGCCGACCTGCTGCTCGCGCGTCATGCGGTTGCTGCGGCACGCCGCCTCGTTCATGTACTCGGTCCGGAAGTCGACGATCTCGCCCGATGCGTCGCGCACCGCGGTGTAGATTGCGAAGCAGTCGAGCATCGTGTCGGCCGAGGCGCGGAACCGCTCCTCGCTGGCCCGGAGCCGATCCTCGGCCTCCTTCCGCGCGGTGATGTCGACGTCGACTCCGGACATGCGGACGGCGCGTCCGTGCTCGTCGCGGAAGACCTGGCCCTTGGCCAGGCACCAGCGATAAGAGCCGTCGGGCCGGATCATGCGGAACTCGGCCCCGTAGGGCTCGCCGCGGTCGAGCGACCCGCGGACGGCCTCGCCGACCGATCCGCGGTCGTCGGGGTGGACCAGGCCCATCAAGCCCTCGATCGTGACGCCGAACGACGCGGGAGACGTCCCGGAGATGTGCTCGAGGCTCTGGGACCAGATGATCGAATCGGCGGCGATGTCCCAGTCCCAGTAGCCGAGCGGCGCGGCCTCGGCGGCGAGCCGGAGCCGGTCGCCCTTCCTCCGCAGCTTCTCGTCCGCCTCGCGCCTGCGGTCGTCGATGTCGGTGCAGGTGCCGAACCAACGCACGACGGTCCCCTCGTCGTCGCGGATCGGCTCGGCCCGCGCGAGGAACCACCGGTAGGCGCCGTCGGCCCGCCGGAGCCGATACTCAATCTCGAACCCCACGCTGCCGCGGAAGACCTTGGCCCAGAGGGCGCCGTGTCGCTCCTGGTCCTCGGGGTGGACCGCGTCCCTCCAGCCGACGCCCGCCGACTCCTCGGCGGTCATGCCCGAATAGTCGAGCCATCGCCGGTTCGTGTAGTCGCAGTAGCCGTCGGCCGTCGTCGTCCAGACGATCTGGGGGATCGCCTCGGCGAGCAGGCGGAAACGGCGCTCGGCGCGTTCTTCCGAGAGTGGATCGAAAAAGGAAGGTCGTGCCATCTTCCCCGCCCGCAACGCGGGTGATCGATGCATGTCGACTCGTCCCCGCGGCGAGGCCGGGGGTCTTCCGTACGCGTCGGGCGAAATCGATCGCCGCGATTCTATTCGGCGCCAGATTCGGCGCACAATCCCCCCTGCGCAATACACGGATCCGCGTTTGTGCTGATCCGCCGTCACATCGCCACGCGCCAGCTCGCGATGTCGTGATCGGTTGACCTGTCGAGTGCCAGGTCGGCGAGGATCGACCCGATCAGGCACGAGAACTTGAAGCCGTGCCCGCTGCACGGGCTGGCCACCACGACGTCGTCGCGGCCGGGGTGGACGGCGACCTGGAAGTGCTCGTCGGGGGCCATGGTGTAGAGGCAGGCCTCGGACCGGTCGATCGCGGCGTCGGCGAGCGCGGGCAGGCAGGTGCGGAGGAACGCACGCACGGGCGCGGCGTCGGCGGGGTCGACGTCGCGGTCGGGGCGATCGGGGTCGGTGGGCGGGCCGCCGTGGCGGGCGACCTTCACGCCCAGGCCGAGCGCGGCGGGCATGCCGTAGAAGGCGTTCTGCTCTCCTGCGCCCAGGAAGATGAACACCGGCATGCGGCCCAGGGTGAAGGGGTCCGCGTCCTTCGGGCGGAAGTAGAAGACCGACTGCCGCGTCGGCCGGAGCCGCGGGGCGAGCGACGGGACCAGCCGCCCGGTCCACGCGCCCGCCGTCACGATCAGTCGCTCGGCCTCGATCCGGCCGTCGTCGAGCACGAGCGTCGGCCGGGCCGCGTCGAGTTCGATGGCCCGGACGGCGGCGCCCTCCATGATTCCCGTGTCCGGCCCGAGCTGCCTCGCCAGCTCGGCCATGACCTCGAGCGCCCGCGCGGCCTTGAGCATGCCGGCGTCGGGCTCGAAGACGACGTCGTGATCGGCCGGCAGGGCGAACGCCGGGTGAGTGGCGTTCCACTCCGTGCCCGACATCCGCCGGTGGGGCACGCGGAACTGCTCGAGGTTCGCCGCCACGCGGTCGACGTACCCGACCTCGGCCGGACCGAACGAGACGCCGCCGGTGCGGAGGTACAGGGTCTCGCCCGCGTCGGCCTCGAGCGCCCGCCACGCGGCGAATGCGGCGGGCATGAGCCGGGCGTACGCCGGGTCGGCGTAGGAGTGCCGGGTGATCCGCGCCGCGCCGTGCGAGCTGCCGCGGTCGTGGGCGAGTCCGAACTGCTCGACGACCAGGACGGGCTCCCCCCGCCTTGCCAGGTGGTAGGCCGCGGCCAGCCCCATCGCACCGGCGCCGAGCACGACGTTGCGGCGACGGAGCAACATGGGGCGAAATCTCGGCGGGCTGAGGCAGAATGTGTCACTGAAGTCTAACCTGTCGGCGGTGACGGATCGAGTGCGGGGTGGCCCGGCCACGTCCTCGTCGCCGGGCCATGCGATCGACGGATTACGAACGCAAACATAATGGAAAAAGGCATTTGCATAAAACTCGTGCGGTGGCCGGTCGGTAATAGATGCGATTTCCTGTCTCGATCGACGCCGGTTTGTCGTTACTGATTCTGGCGAGCGGTGTTAGTTCCCGAGACGCGACGGGCCCCGGGCGAAAAATCGTCAGTACTCATCGAATCTCTTCACTCCCGACCACGTCAGTCCGTATAATATCGGAGTCGAGTGGCCAACCGCGGCTTTTCGACTGTCCCGCGATGAAGCGACCTGCTATCTTCCGGCCCGCCGTGACCCGCGTCTGACCGCGACTCTCCCGCCTCAAGACTGCACACCTGCAACAGACTCTCCCTGACTGATAATCCGACTGTCCCGAATGCCTGGCCATGGCCGTAACCGAGTGGACACCCAACGCTGATCCAGACCATCCCGCCTTGCATGCGGGCATGAATGGAAGAAAAGTTCGGTGGCTCGGGCCAGTGTCGGCCGTTCGGTCGCCCTTTTCTAGTAGACCGTCGTCTCCTCGGGTGCGAGCTAGGATAGCTCGAAGGGGAGGCGTGGAAGCGCCGACGGCGGCGGTCCGTTCCTCACTCTGGGGGAGTTTCCCCAATGTTCGTCGATGATGCGATGTTCTCGTTCTTCCACGCGATCGCCCGGGGCTTCGGCCTGGGCGCGTGGTTCGCGATGGCGGCCGCGGTGGTGGCGGTCGGGCTGGCCGCGACCGGCTGGCGGCGGATCCGCACCGCGGGGCTCGTCGTGCTGATCGCCGGGGCCTCGGTCGCCTGGATCGGCCTCTTGACGGTCTCCGAGTGCCAGGACAAGGAGCGGCTGAGCCGGATGATCACCGCCCGGTACTACAGCTACTCCGACCTGGCGCGCGAGGCGGCGCAGGTCGGGCTGATCGCGCTGCCGGCGGCCGGCTGGGGCGTCAAGGTGCTCCGCGACCGGATGGAGCGGCAGCGGCGGAAGTGGCACCTCTCGACCTACCTGCGGATCGCCAACCGCGCCTATCTCTCGGGCGACCTCGACCGGGCGATCGCCGAGTACAGCATCGCGATCAAGGTCGACCCGACGCGGACCGAGTCGTACGTCCGGCGCGGTCAGGCGTGGTCGCAGAAGGGCGACTACGGCCGGGCGATCGCCGACTTCGACCGCGCCCTCAAGGTCGACCCGACGCTGGCGACGGCCTTCGACAACCGCGGCGTCGTCCTCGCCGCCCGCGGCGACCATGAGGCGGCGATCGCCGACTTCGACAAGGCCTCGGCCCTCTGCCCGACGGACGTCGCCCCGGCGCTACACCGCGGGCTCAGCCTGGCGAAGCTCGGCGAGAACGACCGGGCCGCCGACGCGTTCCGCACCGTCCTGAAGCTGACCAATCACTCCGACTTCGTCGAGCCGGCGCGATTCCACCTGGCGATGCTCGAGGCCGGGCAGGACGTGGCTGCGGTGCGCTGAGATCGGCTCGGATGGCTCGAGCGGACGAGGCCCTCCCCTCGCGGGGAGGGCCCTTTCTTTTCGAAGGACTGGGATGGCTCCGGGAGGGCGAGGCTCACGCCAGCGGGCCGCCTCTCCAGAGAGCGGTGATTCCCGCCTTCCTGCGCGACCGCGCGTTTCTTCCTTGATATGGGCGCGTCGACGTGCTCCGATGATCGCGGGGCCGTACGAGGGCGGCGATTGCCCCGCCTGATCGTCGGACCTCAATCCGTCGCGTCTCGATCCGTCGGCGTTGCGATGGGGCTCGAACCCCGCGGACGGAGGCGGGCGGCGCGGGAAGGTTCGGGCTCGCGAACACCGAGTAGATCCCCACCCAGGGCGGGAGGCGACGATGTGGATTGCGACCGGGCGGACGTGGCTCCGGAGGGCGCTGGCCGCCGGCGCGCTCATGGTGGGTTGGGCCGGGCAGGGCCGTGCCGATACTTATGCTCAGTATCTGGCAAATAAGACGGAAGACCGGGCGATCAGCGAATCCATCATCAGGCGTCACCCCGAGGATCGGGCCGCGCAACAAAGGGGTGAGGACGAGGCGATCAACCGCAACTGGGAGTTCTACCTCTTCCAGCAGAAATTGATCCCCGCCGTCGGCCAGCCCTCCTACAAGGCGAGTTATCCGACGGCCGCCTACGACGACGGCGACACCGGGACCCTGATGTTTCACTTCATCAGCCCCGCGACGGGGCTGCCGACGGACGGGCCCGCCATCGCTTCCGTGCTCTACGAGGTCAACGAGGATCCGGAGACGCCGGGCTACACGACGCTGGGTATCTCGACCGACGCCGCGACGGATTTCAGCTTCAGCTACACGGTCGCCGGCTTCGAGCCGGACATCCAGGCCATCCCATTCGATGCCAGCGGGGCCCCGATCTTCCTTCCGGGATTCGACGGGTCAAACGTCGCGGTGGGGTCCGTCACGATCATCGCGCCCGAGCCCTCCGCCCTCCTGCTCCTGGGCCTCGGCGCCGCCGGCATGATCGTGCTCAACTGGGGTCAACGGCGTCGGCGAGGCGTGCATGCGGTCGCGTGAGTTTACGACCTGACCTTCTGGTCTCTCCGGGCGATCCGAAGGCAAACCACGCACCAGACTGCCAGCGCCGCGTGGGCCATTATCGCCGGCCAGAGCCCGGGGCCGGACAATCCGGGGCCGATCCTGGCGTCGCCGAGGGCGGCGACGGCCCCGAGGTTGTAGATCAGCAGGCCCCCGAGCAGCCCGTCGCCCGGCCGATCGCGCCCGAACCAGCACGCCGCCGCGATGGCGATGAGCGCGGCGCCGAGCACCCGGGCGATGACCGCCGCCGCGGGCGAGTCGAGCGGCGCGCCGAGCAGCACGCGAGACGCGGCCGACGGATCGCTCTCGAGGAGGGCGCCGGTCGCCAGCTCGAACAGCGCGGTGACAGTGAGGAGGGATTTCATGGACGTCTCGGGAGGGGCCGGCCGCGGGCCGGGTCACGTAGTCGATCCGAACAGGAGGCACGCTCAAGCCGGCTCCCCCTCCGCCCGCGCCCCGACGGTCTCGCCTGCCGGCTTGATCGTCTTGGGCGGGAAGCCGAGGATGACGCGGCACGGGGCGTGGGCGAGGACGTAGCTGGTCGTCGGTGCCATCACCATCGTGTCGCGTTTGCGGTACTCGCCGCGGAGGCTCATGAAGATCGCGTCGAACTTGCCGTCCTCGGCCGCCTGGACGATCGCCGGGCCCGGGGTCGCCCTTGGCGACGACGGCGTCGACCGAGCGGCCGAGCTCGAGCGCCCGCTCGATGCCCCGCGCCACGATCTCGCGCGAGTCGTCCGGCGCGCCGTCGTCGGAGGCCGCCGCCTCGGCCACGTCGATCAGCGTGACGGTGATCGCCGGGTCGAGGAAGCTCAGCACGGTGTCGAGGAAGTCGGCGCTGAGCGGGCTGCCGTCGTAGGCGAGCAGCAGCCGCTTCACCCCGCGCCAGCTCTCGCGGAGCTCGGCCAGCACGTGGGCGCGCGAAAGCTCCAGGTCGGCGGCCTTGGGGATCTGGCTGCCGCCGGCGATGTCGAGCCGCGTGTCGCGGTCCTTGCCGAGCACGCGGACCGTCAGCGGGGCGGGGTGGCCCTTCCAGAGGTTCAGCCAGTAGAGCGCGACCTGATCGAGCACCGCGTCGGGCTCGAACCGGTTCGACGCGCCCATGATCAGCTCCTGCGCGCCGATGGCCTTGGCCGTGCGCGCCAGGGCGTAGAACGGCTCGTTCGTCGGGACGACCAGCGGGTGCACGGGCTTGCCGGCGTGCTCGGCCATGTTGACGACGGCCGTCAGCAGGCGCGGTCGTCCTCGGTGATCGTCGGCTGCTTGTCGGCCGAGGCCGGCGGCAGCACCGAGGCGGTCATCACCACCACGTCCGTGGTCGTCGGGTCGGTCTCGGCCAGCGCGCGGTCGAGCATGGCCAGGTTGTGCGGCGAGCGGATCGCCACGAGCTTGCGGAACGGCTTCGTGATCCCGATCGCCTCGGGCGTCACCTCCTCGGCCTGCGACTGGTTGAAGTGCTCGAGGTGCTCGTGGTGGTCGGCGTCCTTGCCCCGGCGGCGGCGGTGGGCGTGGTCCGAGGCCCAGAAGACGAGGAACAGCAGGGTCGTGAAGGCGACACCGCTGATCGTCGCCACCTCCTTCGTCATCAGGTTGACGAGCGCCGCGGCGAGCAGGACGAGGAAGATCAAGAGGATTCCGAGCGGGAAGTCATACTTGCCGACCTTGATGTTAAGCGGCACCTCGTACTCGCGCCGCTCGGGCTTCTTGAACCGGAGCACGAGCATCGAGAGCGCGTTGAAGACGAAGCTCCAGACGACGCCGAAGGCGTACGCCTCGCCGAGCGTGAGTATCTTCCCCCGGCTCGCGACGATCGTGAAGAGCTGGAGGCCGACGACGAGGTTGAGCAGCCGGTAGGTCGTCCCGTACTTCGGGTGCGGCCGGAGGAACCAGTCGGGCAGGACGCCGTCCTCGGAGACGCGGTTCAGCACGCCGTTGGAGCCGATGATCGCCGTGTTGACGGCGCCCGAGAGGATCAGGAAGCCGACGACGACCACCAGCGCGTTGAGGCAGAGCTTCGCCCAGGTGCGGCCCGACGACGCTCATGGCCAGCCCGCCGATCAGGTTGCCCGCGTACTTGGACATCCGCTCGCCGTCGGGGATGATCATCACGGCCATGAAGCTGATCAGCGTCGTCAGGAGCATGCTGTAGAGGAAGACGATGAACGCCGCCTTCTTGAAGTTCTGCAGCTTCGGGCTCTCGACCTCGCGGTAGACCTGCGCCAGCGTCTCCTCGCCGCTCATCGCCAGGATCGAGTGGCCGAACGCGACCATGATGCCGAGCACGCCGAAGAGGCCCATCCAGTTGATGTGCCCCGGCCGCAGCGAGTCGCCCAGCGGCGTCTTGCCGAGGAAGCCGATCGGGTCGAGCGGGTGCCCCAGCGCGTCGTTGATCTCAGGCCGGACGACCTCGCCGCCGGGCGCCGTCACCGCCGTCTTCACCGACAGGTCCGGGTGCCAGTCGGGCAGCTTCGCCTTCTCGGGGTGCATCGCCAGCGTCACCAGGCACCAGACGATCATGACGACGCCCATCACGGTCGTCGCGCCCATGATCTTCAGCGCCTTGTCGCTCGACTCGTGGATGCCCTTGATGTTCACCCGCCAGAAGTAGAGCGTGACGCACACGGCGATCGCCGCCGAGCCCAGCTCCATCTGCGTCTGGCGTGAACTCGACCTTGAGCAGGGTCGCCGATCAGGCCGATGACGTACTGCCCGGCCGAGACCGAGCTGATCGGCCCGGTCAGGATATAATCGAACATCAGGGCGGAGACGGCGAACCGCGCCGGGACGGCGCCGAGCGCCTCCTTGACGATCCGGTAGACGCCGCCGCGGACGAACATCGAGCAGCTCTCGATGTAGACCATCCGCACGAAGTAGCTGAAGACCATCACCGCCAGGATGAACCACGGGGCCGCCGGCCCGATGTTCGACTCGACGATCCCGCCGATGTAGTAGGCCGTGCTCGCGAGGTCGCAGAGCACGATCGCGGCCGTGCGCCAGTACGAGATGAAGGTGAACATGACGCTGGTGACGACGAGCACCTGCGTCGGGGTGGGCGACCTGCGGGGAGGCGACGGGGGAGGTGGGCTGCTCGGGGTGCTCTCGTTGGCGGACAAGGCGGTCATCCTCAGGGCGGCGGAGGCGGGCGGGTCGACGGCAACGCCCTCACGTGATTGTCGTCACGCCGCCCCGGCATGGGACCGGCGCGATGACCGTCGAAAGCAGGCTCGACGAGGATAACCGAAGTCGGGCGCCGGGAAACAGGGACCTGCGCCCGTGTCGTCGGCCAGCCGGCGGGATCTCGGCCGCGCGGTCGATGGATGAAGGCCGGCGTCGGGCCGGGTCGTCGAGGGCGGCGACCTGTATTCGGACCCCGACCGGCCGTTTATTTTGATCCCCTGTCGGCGCGGGATTCGCCGCCAGCGACGTGCGGAGGTCGAGTTGGGAGACCCGGGCGGACGCGGTCGAGGGGGACGCATTCGGACGGGCTCTTGACCGCCCACTCGACGCCCGCCTACCGCGTCTTCGGCCTGAACTTCGACGCCGGCGTGTCGAAGGAGCTGATCCCGGTGCGATTCTCGCGGACGGGCGCCGGGGTCAGCCTGCCCGAGCTCGAGCTCACCGACGCCGTCCGGGCCTCGTGACAGCCGCCGCGCGGTTGGGGCCGCCGTCCCTGGCGGGCCAGCTTCGGACGAGGATGAGGCCGATCTTATTCGCCCCTCATCGCCGTCTTAAGTGGGCCGCGTAGGATGCCTGGCGTATCCGAATGGTCCGGACGCCGGGCCCCTACAAGATGGAGGAAGACGATGGACCGGATTCACGCCCCGGCGACCTTGCCGCTGCCGATCCGCATCTTGCACGACCACTTCTTCGCGATGCTGCTCGCCTCGTACGCCCTGGCCGCGGCATGGCCGGGGCCGGGGCTGTCGGTTCGCGCCATCGATCTGGCGACGGTCCGCCTCGGCGGCGAGTCGATGAACCTGACGCTGCCGGCCGTCCTGCTCGGCCTGCTCCTGCTCAACGCGGGCCTCGGAGTGCGGCTCCCCGAGCTGCGGGGCCTATTGAAGCGTCCGGCCCCCCTCATCGCCGGCCTGCTCGCGAACCTGCTCATCCCGATCGCGTTCATCGCCGCGGTCGCGCAGACGATGACGATCTGGCACAACCCGGACGAAGTGCAGATCATCCTGGTCGGCCTGGCGCTCGTGGCTTCCATGCCGATCGCGGGCTCGTCCACGGCGTGGGCCCAGAACGCCGAGGGAGACCTCGCCCTGAGCCTCGGCATGGTCGTCGCCTCGACGATCCTCAGTCCCCTGGCCACCCCGTGGGCCCTCCGCGCCGTAGGAGGATTCACCCACGGCGACTACGCGGCCGGCCTCCGCGACCTGGCCGCGCACGGCTCGGGGTTGTTCCTCCTGGTCTGCGTCCTGCTCCCCACGGCCGCGGGAATCGTGCTGCGGACCTTGTTGGGAGATCGTCGCTCCGCGCGGATCCGCCCCTCGATCAAGACGCTCAACGCGCTGACCCTGCTGGTGCTGTGCTACTCGAACGCCTCCGCCGCCCTGCCCCGCGCCCTGGCTCAGCCCGATTGGGACTTCCTGTTCGCGATCTTCGGCGTGACGGGCTCGCTCTGCGTCGTCGCGTTCGCCTCGGGGTGGGTCCTGGGGCGGTTGCTCGGCATCGAGGCCCCCGCGCGGACGTCGCTCATGTTCGGCCTCGGCATGAACAACAACGGCACGGGGCTCGTGCTGGCGTCGATCGCACTTTCCGGACATCCTGATGTGATGCTTCCGGTAATCGCTTACAATTTGATCCAGCAGATTGTGGCGGCGAGCGTGGGGGCGTGGGGCGGCCGGGCGCGGCCCGCTATGACGTGACCGGCCGGACCTCGCGCGCCACGCGGTCGAACGTCGACTCGGCGTCGCGATCGAACACGAACCGCGTCGGCAGGCCGACGACGCGGCGTGGCGCCGAGGCCGAACAACGTCCGCCTCAATCCGGCGAGCCGCTTCGCCGGGACCAGGGCCGTGACCCGCCACGCGTCGGCCCCGGCGGCATCCCACACCTCGCCCCGCGCGGCGTGCAGGGCCCCCTGCCCCGTCAGGTACGCGGCGACGTCCTCGGCCGTCTTCGCGGGCCTCGCCGGCCGGCCGACGACCTCGAGATGGAGCCACCCGTCGCTCGCCCGCACGCCGTCGATCGCGTCGAGCAGGAGCGCCAGCGGGCCCGCGTCGCCCTCCGCGACCATCTCCGCCAGCGCCGGCGCGTGGCCGATCAGGCACGAGGCCGAATCGAGCACCGTCCCGCCCTCGATCTCGCGGAGCCGGTTGTCCTTCAGCGTCGTCCCCGAGCTGGTCAGGTCGACGATGATGTCGGCGATCTCCAGGCTCGGATGAAGCTCGAGGGCGCCGTCAGAATCGATCACCTGATAGTGATGAATACCTTTACGCCGGAAATAGTCCTGGGCCAGATTGGGGTATTTCGTCGAGACGCGCAAGGTCTTGCCGCTATCCTTGAATTCGACGGCCAACTCTACAAGGTCCAGCGCATGCGTCACGTCGATCCAGCTCTCGGGCACGGCGACGACGAGACGGCAACCGCCGTAGCCGAGGTCGCGGTACACGACCCTCGCCCGGTCGGCCTCGGCCGCGCGCTCGGCGAAGACGTCGAAGCCGGTAACGCCGAGGTGGCAGCGGCCTTCCTGCACCTGCGCGACGATGTCGGTCGGCCTCATGAAGACGACGTGGAACCGCGGGTGGCCGGCGATCGTCGCCTCGTACTGCCGGTCGCTGGCGCGACGGACCTTGTAACCGGCCGTCTTGAGGATTTCGACGATGCCCTCGTAGAGGTGCCCCTTCGAAGGGAGGGCGAGGCGGATTGGGTCGAGGGTCATCGTTCGCCCCCCGCGTCGAGCACGTCCCGCAGCCGCTCCAGGCCGAACGCGAACCCGACGCCGCCGACGTCACGCGGCGAGCCGAGCGCCCGCGCCAGTCCGTCGTACCGCCCGCCGCCGCAGACTTCCACATTCCGCACCATGAGCACGAACACCATCTGCGAATAGAACCCGATCCCCCGCGCGAACCCCAAGTCGAGCTCGATGCGCCCGGGGTCGATCCCCTGGCCGCGGAGGCCGTCAACGAGGCCCGCAAGCTCGCGGGTCAGCTCCGGGACAACGTTCTCGAACGGTCTTCATCCGTTACGAGCACGTCCGGCGCGGACCCGCGCAACCCCGCCAGCGCGCGGACCGGCTCGCGGACCGAGGCGAGCACGCCCACCCAGGCGGTGCCCGAGCTCCCACCTTCGTCGGACGCGGCTCATGATCTGGGCGGGTGAGCGGCGGCCGACGACCTCGGGATAGAGGGTGCGGAAGAGCCGATCGGCCGCCGCGCCGTCGCCGGGCGGGGGAGGTTCGGCGGCGGAGCCGAGCCAGTCGGCAACCGAGTCGAGGTGCGCCTCGGCCGCCGCCAGCACGCGGTCGCCCGACCCGTCGGCATCACCGCCGCCTTCGGCCTCGGCGAGCACATCCACGAGCGCGACCTGCACGCCTGGAGGGAGGCCCGACCTGCCGAGCAGCTCGCGGATCAGGCCCGCATGGCCGACGCGGATTGTGGCGTCGGTGATCCCCGCGTCGGCCAGCGCAGTGTCGGCGAGCGAGATCGCCTCGGCGTCGCCTCCGTTCGCCCCAGGCTCGTCGAGCCGTTCGACGCCGACCTGGTGGAACTCGCGGAGCGTGCCGGGCGTCGTGGGAAGGTTGCGGAAGACCGGGCCCGCGTAGCTGACTCGCCAGGGCAACGGCCCAGCTGCGTCGATGTACGACCGGACGATCCCGGCCGTCACCTCGGGCCGGAGGCAGACCGACTCATTCAGGCTTCCTTCAACCTGATATAGATTCCCGACGATCCTCGCGCCGCTCTTCCGCTCGTGCAGCGCCCGATCCTCGAGCACCGGCACGCGGACCCGCATGTAGCCCGCGCGGGCGAACCGGTCGATCAGTAGCGACTCGATCGCGTTGAGCCTCGCGAACGCGTCGGGCCCGACGTCGGCCGTCCCCTTCACCAGGGGCACCCGCGTCTCCCCCGCGCTCATGACCCGGCCCCCAGCGCGACGGCCACCGCCGTTTCGAGCTCGGCCTGCGGAATCGCCTTCCGCTCCTGACGCGTGGCGAGGTCGCGGAGGTTGAAAGTCGCCTGGGTCGCCTCATCGGGCCCCACGATCACCGCGAACCTGTGCCCGCGGCTGGAGCCGTAGCCCATCTGCTTGCCGACCTGGATCGGGTCGGGGAAGACCTCGGCGCCGATATTCGCCTTTCTTAGCCTCGCCGCGATGGCAAACGGGACCGTCGGATCAACGCCCGGAAAACTTGCGACGAGCACCGGCACGGTCGTCGAGCTTCCCTTCAACCACCCCGCCTCTTCCATCAAGGCGAGCAGCCGGTCGAGCCCGATCGAGGCGCCGACGCCGGGTAGTTTTCGATCGGTGAACAGGCTCGCCAGATTATCATATCGCCCGCCCGACGCGACGCTGCCGAACCGCTCCCAGCAGTCGACGGTGGTCTCGAAGACGATGCCCGTGTAGTAGTCGAGGCCGCGGGCGAGGCCGAGGTCGATCTTCAGCGAGGATTCGGGAACGCCAGCGGCATTGAGCATGTCAACCACGGAACGTAGATTGTCGATTCCTTCCTTCGCTCTCGGGTGCGCGCCGAGTTCCGCCTCAGCGTTCTCGAGAACTTCGGGGCCGCCTTTGTGCATCTCGACGAAGTCCAGAATGCGTCTGGCAAAGCCTGCGATGTTCGCGTCCGTAACGGCGGCGCTAACTCGCTTGACGAGAAAACTTTCCGTCATTTCACGTTCACATTCTTGGCGACCAACTTTCGAGAGCTTGTCGAGAACCCGCAATACGCTGGTCCTGTGAAATGCGATCTCCAAAGTGTCGAGAAGACCATCGAGCACCTTCCGATTATTGATCGCAATTGTGAACCCCGGCACCCCCGCCGCCGAGAGCGCCGCATAGATGACCAGCGCCGTCTCGGCATCCGCGACCGCCGACTCCGTCCCCACCGTATCGAAATCGCACTGCATGAACTCCCGGAACCGCCCCTTCGCTGGCCGCTCGCCGCGGAAGACGCTGCCGATGGCATAGCGCTTGAAGGGCGTCCCTAATTCATTCACATGCTTGGCGACGAAGCGGGCCAGGGGCACGGTCAGGTCGAAACGGAGGGCCAGTTCCCCGCGCGTGCCGCCCTTGTTCGTCACCTCGAAGATCTGCCGGAGGACCTCGTCGGAGCCGGCGCCCTTGCCGGTGAGGACTTCCATGCGCTCGATGTGGGGCGTCTCGATCGGCACGAAGCCGAACGAGGCGAACGTCTTGCGGAACGTCTCCAGCATCCGCTCGCGCGGAATCATCACCGCGGGCGGGACGTCGCGCAGCCCGCTGGCCACGCGGGGGTCGATCGACATGACAGACGAGCCTTTCCTCTGCCTGGAATCGGGTTTCTGGGTCGGTTATCTTACCACGCTGGCCTTTGCTCAGGCAGGGAGCTGCCCGCACGCCATTCGGAGTCAGCGGATGGACCGAGCCACCTTCTGGGCCCTGATCGACGCTTCGCGGCGGGGCGTCGACGCCGACGACCCGGACGCCCAGCTCGAGACGCTCGCGGTCCAACTCGCGAAGCTGACACCCGAGGAACTCATCGGGTTCCAGTGCGTCTTCGACGCATTGCTCGATGAGTCCTACCGCGCCGACCTCTGGGCTGCTGCCTTCCTGATCAATGGCGGGTGCTCCGACGACGGCTTCGAGTACTTCTGCCGCGGCCTCGTCGCGCTGGGCCAGAAACCCTACGAGGCCGCCCTGGCCAACCCCGACTCTCTGGCCCGGGTCATCAAGGAAAGCGACGAGATCGACTTCGAGCAGATCGCCTGCGTCGCGGGAGAGGTCTACGAGCGCAAGACGGGGGTCGGTTATGTCGAATACCTGAACCTGGTCTATGCGGCGCGGGGACGTCCAGATCGGATACTCGTCGGCGACCTCGACGACTGGTTCGGGCCGGACGGGGACGTCGATCCGGCCAAGGCGAAGGCACGCTTCCCGAAGCTCTATCGCAAGTTCGGAGACTGATCGCGCCTCACGTCCTCGGCGTGAACAGAATAATCTCCACCCTCCGCCCCGGCGTGTTGGACGGACCTGCGTCGGCGAGGGTTCGCGGGAGCTGATTGCCGAAGCCGACGGCGGCGACCTTGCGGGTGCCGAACCAGCCGATCGAGTCGATCGAATGGCGCTGGACGAGGTAGTTGCGCACCGAGTCGGCCTGCTCCTGCGTGAGCATCTGCGTCAGGTCGGGGTCGCGGTGGTCGTCGCTGAAGGCGGCGATGACGATCTCGGTCTTCGTGCTCTTGTTCCGCTTGAACCAGGTGGCGATCTCGTCCAGGAGCTTGCGGCCGCCGGGGGTGAGCACGGAGCGGCCGGGCTCGAACAGCGACTCGGGGTCCAGCGACTTGCTCTCGCGGTCGGCGCCGGGCTTGAAGAGCACGCGCTCGCGGTCGTAGAAGGCGCGGTCCTCGAAGTAGCGGGTGAACGGCCATGTCCGCTTGAGCGCGGCGAGGTTGTCCTCCAGGTCGCCGAGCGTCCGCGAGCCGCGGTCGGAGAGGGCGAGCAGACGGCGGTAGGCCTCCTCGTCGGCGACGAGCCGGCCGAGGCTGCCCTTGCCCTCGCGCACGGCGGCGACGATCGCGTTGACGTCGCCCAGGCCTTTCTCGGCGGCGACGGCCACGGCGTCGACGCGCTTCAGCGAGGCGGAGGCGTCGCGGATCAGGTCGGAGAGCTCGGGGGTCGGCTCGGAGGCGAGTCGGCCGGATTCGGCCAGCCGCGGGGCGTCCGGCTTGCCGGGGCGGATCTCTACGACCTTCGCCCCCACCACGCCCTGCGCGGCAATCTGGGCCTTCGCGTCGGACCGGACGAGGTTGCGGAGCGACTCGTCGATGCGGAGCCAGAGCGTGACCGTGCCGCCGGGCGTGGTCGGCGGCTCGATCCGCTCGACGACGCCGGCGTCCATGCCCTGGACGCGGACGCGGTCGCCAACGTTGATCCCGCCGATCGCACCGAACTCCGCGCGGGCCAGGAAGGTCGGCTGGACGCGCCATTGCCGGCTCGCGATCACGAAGACCCCGCTCGCGGCGAGCACCAGGGCCGCCGTGACGAACAATCCGCTGATCAACGCCCGCTTCCGCGAAATCGCTCGATGCATGGCTGATCACCTTCCCCGACTCGAACCGACGAGCCGAATCCTTCCGTGACTTCCACACCAAGTGTAATCGCCGCCTCGGCCAATCGAACAGGCCACGAGCCGAGGAGATTGGGTCATCCCCCCCACCCCGCCGCCTTGACGGCCGACTGGATCAGCGGGACGAGCACCACGTTCACCGCGAACACCGCCAGCATGGAACGCACGACCCCCCGCGTCGCCGCGCGGCCGACGCCCTCGGTCGAGCGCTCGGCGTTCAGGCCGGTCCAGCAGCCGACCAGGCCGATGACGGCGCCGAAGATGGCGGTCTTGAGCGTGGCGGGGATCACGTCGGAAAGCCGCAGGAACGTCGGCACCTGCCGCCAGTACACCTGTGAGGAAAGCGATGCCGGCGGTCAGCTCCGCGACCAATCCGCCGAGAAGGGCCGAGGCGTCGATGACGACCGTGAGCAACGGCACGGCCAGCAGGCAGGCGAGCACGCGGGGGCCGATGAGCGTCGGCACGACAGGGGCGCCGAGGACGGCCAGCGCGTCCACCTCTTCCGTGAGGCTCATCGAGCCCAGTTCGGCCGCGAGCCCCGCGCCGAGTCTTCCCGCCACCAGCAGGCTGGCGAGGATCGGCCCGGTCTCGACGAGCACGGCGGCCGCCAGGACGCTCGGCAGGTTTGCTTCGAAGCCGTACTCAGCCATGAGCCGATGGAGCTGGAGCCAGGTGACGAGCCCGACGCTCGCCCCGGCCGCGGCCACGAGCGGCAGGCTGCCGAGCGCGACGCGCTCGAACTGTGTGAGGATCGCCCCGGGCCGGCGGCGGAGGGAGACGAGGGCGCCGGCGATCGCCTCGACGACGAACCCGAGGAACCGAGTCGACTGCTGGACACGATCCGCGACCGCCTCGCGCATGACGCCCCTCGCCCCCTGATAGAGATTCGCCGGTGGAGGCTGAATCTCAACCGGGGGCCAGGTGACCGTCAAGGGTCGTCGAGTCACGCCTTCTTGGCGAACAGCTCCAGCGGCGCGAACCCCTCGCCCACGACCGGCGCCGCGGGGACGCCGAGCCAGTCTTGCAGGAGCGAGGCATAGACGCGGCGGAAGTCGGTGTGGTGCTTCAGGTCGCCGTCGTCGAGGTCGTCGAGCTTGGGATGCGTCGCCGACGAGCCCCGCCTTCTCCACCGGCCCGACGACGAACAGCGGGGCCGCGGCGCCGTGGTCGGTGCCGCCCGAGGCGTTCTCGGCGACGCGGCGGCCGAACTCGCTGAAGGTCAGGACCGCGACGCGGTCGGCCTGGCCGGCGTCGGCCAGGTCCTCGTGGAACGCGGCGATCGAGTCGGAGAGCTCGTTGAGCAGGGCCGCGTGGGCGCCGAGCTGGTTGGCGTGGGTGTCGAAGCCGTCGAGCGAGGTGTAGTAGATCCGCGTGCCGAAGCCGGCCTTGATGATCTGCGCGATCAGTTCCAGCCGCCGCGCCAGGCCGAAGTTGGGGTACGTCGTCTTGCTGGCGTCGTCCTTGTCGAGCTGTTCGAGCCGCTTGCTCGAGTCGTAGGCCGCGAGGGTGCTCCGGCGGAGGAAGCCGAGCAGCGGGTCGCCGCGGGCCGGTCGAGCCGCGCGACGCGTTCCAGCGCGTCGCGCACCTCGCGCTTCGGGCGACGTCGCCGCCGAGCTGGAGCCGGTACTGTTCGAGGCGTCGTCAGCGACGGGACCTCGGTCTTCTTCGCCTTGAAGGCCAGCGGCAAGGAGCGGGCGCCGACGTGCAGGCCGGGGATGTCGCCGCCGACCTCGCCGGCCCTGCGCGTCGAGGGCGCGGCCGAGCCAGCCGGTCTCCAGGGCGCCGTACTCGAGCCGGGCGGTCTCCCAGATCTCCATCGAGCGGAAGTGCGAGCGGTCGGGGTTGGGGTAGCCGACGCCCTGGACGACCGCGGCCTTGCCCGCTCGAGGAGCTTGGCCATCTCGCCCATCGACGGGGTGCAGGCCGATCTCGTCGGTGATCTTGTGGATCTGCCCCGACGGCAGCCGCAGGGCCCGGCGGGCCTTGGCGTAGCCGTCGAGCCCGTGCGGCACGACGGTGTTCAGGCCGTCGTTGCCGCCGAGGAGCTGGACGACGACGAGGACGCGGTCGTTCGACTTGGCGTCGATTGGCGGCCCGCGGCCGAGCTCGGCTGAGGAAGCCGGGGACGGTCGACGCCCCCATCGAGACGAGCGTGCTGGCGGCCAGCGACGAGCGCAGGAAGTCGCGGCGGTTGGCGGGCATGGTGTCGCCTTCCGTCGCGTTCAGGCGAGCTGGTATTCGGGCGTCGGTCAGCGACGAGCGTCGCGATCTCTCGGCCGGGTCGCTTCGACGCGGGCCGACGCAGTCGCGGCGCGTCGAGCGGCGTCCTGGACGAGCAGGTCGACATAGAACTTCCTCGGCTCGACGCCGTGCTTCGCGGCCAGGGTCTTCGCGTCGCACCGGCCGCCGAGCCGCTCGTCGTCCTTGCCGAGCAGGGCCAGGGCGAGGTTGGTCCGGTTGAGCATCGTCGTCGAGTTGATCCAGGCCGCGCCGCCGTCCCAGCCGGCGACGCTCGGCGGGGCGTAGAGCGTCTGGCCCATCCGCGACGTCGACTCGGCCAGCGCCTCGGCCGAGACCGTCGGCTTGAGGATCTCCAGCGCCCGGACCGTCCCGACGGCGAACTCGACCGGGCGACTTCACCCGCCGCCGCCGCATCGTCGCGTCGAAGAACAGGTTCGACCGGAGGATCGTCCGCACGGCCGCGGCGATGTCGTAGCCCGACGCCCGGAACGCCTTCGCCAGCGGCGCGAGCAGGCTCGGCGAGGGCGGGTCGACCTCGCTGACGAAGTGGCGGAAGAGCTTGCCGGCAGAGGAACTCGGCGCAGGCGGGCTGGTCGAGCAGGAGCGCCGGGACGTCGTCGCCGCGGAACCGGCCGGTCTTGCCGAGGATGGTCTTCACGCCGTCGTCGTGCTGGGCGGCAGCATCGCTGAACCGGTCGCGGACGACGAACCAGCCGGTGAAGGCGCGGGCGGCCTCCTGGATGTCCTTCTCGGTGTAGTGGCCGCGGCCGAGGGTGAACAGCTCCATCACCTCGCGGGCGTAGTTCTCGTTCGGCTGCGCCTTGCGGTTGGCCGTCGAGTCGAGCCAGATCAGCATCGCCGGGTCCTTGCCGATCGCCGGCGAGCATCGACCGGAAATCGCCCAGGGCGTGCTGCGCGGAGCAGGTCGTTCTGCCGCTGCATCAGGCACGGGGTTCTCGACCTTGGCGAGCGACGTGGCGAAGTGGTTGTGCCAGAACAGGGTCATCCGCTCGCGGAGCGGGTGCGGCGGTGAAGATCATCCGGTAGAGCCAGATCCCCTGGAGCCGCGTCGGGCGAGGCGTCGGAGCCGAGCCGCGCGGCCATCTCGTCGAGCAGCGCGTCGAACTCGGCGGCCGACTGGCCGTCGCCGCTGGTCGGCTCGCCGTCGAGCAGGCGGTCGACGCTCGCGTCGGGCCCGTCCTTCAGGTCGCGCTGGAGGATCGCCCACGGGGCGGCGAACCCGGCCCGGCGGTGCAGGTGGGCGACGCGGGCGAGGTCCCACGGGGCCTTCGCGCCGGGCTCGAACGGGGCCCAGGCGCGGGCGGGGTCGTCGAGCAGCGGGGAGGCGTTCATGGGATGAGCCTTCAGGACGTGGCTACGGTCATGCTCACCCTGCCGCTCTGCGACGAGGCGAGAGGGTTCCGATCTGGTCCGCTCCCCGCTAGTGGCGGAGCGTTAGGGTGCGGCAGCTTCGCTGGGCGGTCACTTCGCCCCGAGGGCGAAATCGAGCCGGAACTCGACGGCGTCCGCGCCGTCCTGGGCGGTGAGCGTCCCGCGGCCGGCGTAGCGGAGCAGGTTCAGCAGGAGGTCGATCTGGCCGCTCGGCGGTGGCCTTGTCGTTCCCCTTCTCGAGCATGTTCTGCGATGACGAGCCGGGCGCGGTTCAGCTCGAGCGAGCTGGGCGAGCGTCGGGCCGTCGGCCTCGAGGATCGCGGTGACGTCGGTCTGCTGTCGCGCGGCTTGCGGAGGGCCGGGATCAGGTCCCGGGTCAGGCCGAGGCTCGAGCTGAGGATGAAGTGGTTGTCCACCTGCGCGGCCGACGGGCTGAAGTTGTGCCGCTGGTGGACCGGCTCCTTCGCGCCGCGGGGCGGCCTTCGGGGCCATGAAGTGCGAGGTGGCGATCGTGACGCCGTCGACGATCTCCGAGCCCAGCTCCAGCGGCGGGGCCTTCGTCTGCGCCGCGCCGAGGTTCGCCAGGCCGATGAACGACTGGAACGCGACCTTGAGCCGCTGGGCGAAGTCGTCGTCGTCGGGCTTGAGGTCGATGACCAGGGCGAAGGCGGGGAGCTTGAGGTCGGGCACGGGCTTGATCTGCGCGTAGTCCTGCTCGGCGACGACGAGCCGCCAGTCGGGCCCGATCGCGCCGAGGACGCCCGAGCCGAAGTCGCGGCCGCCGAAGAACTGGCCGGCGAAGGTGTCGAGCTGGGCCAGGCCCTGCACCACCTCGGGCGCGAACAGGTCGTTCGCGCACCTCCCAGATCGCCGACAGGTCGCGCCAGAGGCTCAGGCTGGCGATCGTCCCCTTCGGCCTGAGCGGCTGCAGGGCGGCCTCGCCCTTGGGCGGGAGGAACTTCTTGAACGGTCTCCGAGTAGCCGCCCGCCGGCGTCGGCATCGCGACCTCGGCGCCGACGTTCGCGTCGGTCCAGCGTGATCTGCGCCGCGACCCACGGCGCCTTGCGGAAGGCGTCGATCCACGGGCCGAAGCAGGAACGTCGGCCCCGGGTTGTTCATCTCAGCGACGACGAACTTCTTGTCGATCTCCCGGAGCCGGTCGAGCCGCACCAGGGCCCAGGCAAGCGTGTCGTCGTCGACCTTCGCCCGTCGCGCCTTCCATTGGGGGTTGGTCGCGATCGAATCCGCCGACCCGTCCAGGCGCCCGCTCGACGACCCGCTTGAGCAGGTCGGCCGAGTGGGAGATGACGAGCGTGTCCTTGACGATGGCGTGAGCCTGGTCCTTGCCCAGGCTGTAGATCGTCACGCCCTTATGCGACGACTCCTGGACCGGGTCGGGATTCCCCTTCGCCTTGGCGTCGTTGCGGGCGATCTCGATCAGCTTGGCGTGGGCCTTCTTCAGGAACGCGGGGTCGGTCGGCGTCACCGCGACGACGGGCACGGGCCCCTTGCCCGGCTCGACCTCCAGCGCCAGCACCACTCCTCCGCCAGCGAGCTTGCACAGCCCCTCGTCCCACTTCGTGTCGAGCAGCATCGAGACGAACTGGACGCCGTTCTTCAGCTCCTCGAACTTCGGGCTCTTGAGGAACTTCTCGTACTGGGGGATCGCCGCGAGCCGCTCCTGCATCTTAGGGTCGGTCGCGCGGTCGAGGAGGATCTTGGGGTGCGTCGCCTCGACGTAGATGACCGCGTCCTTCGACACCCACTCGGCCCCGCGGGGGCCGTCGGCCCGAGCATGACTCGATGTCCATGTGATGACCGCAATCGCCGCCCAGCGGGCGACGGACCACGAGCGCAGGGCTCGGACGGGCATGGTCGGCTCCTTCGGAAATCCGGGGTGAGTCGGGCCTTCGGCGGGGTGCGTTGTCCTTCTTACCCGGGCAGGGGGGCGAAGGTTTCAGCGGACTCGAATCGGCAGGGACGTATGCGGTCACCGGGTTCGGCCGTCGGCTCGTTCTCGTTGCGATCGACCGGATTCGGCCTTGCGCCCGTTCGCCTTGCGGGACATAATACGTCTTCCGTGCTCACGCTCTCCCACTGCGAATCGAGCGAGCAAGACCATGGCGCGACGGATGCGGAACCGATTCGAGCTGCGGGCCGAGGCCGAGGCGTTGGAGCGGCTGGGCATCGAGCTGCCCAAGGAGCGCAAGCCCCGCGCCGAGCCCACCGAGCGTCGCCCCAAGCCGGCCGAGACGCCGAGGATGCGCGTCGTCTGGGCCGTCTGCGACATCGGCGGGCGCACGGTCGCCACCTTCGACTTCGCCGACAAGCCCTCGGCCGAGGCCCGGGCCAGGGAAATGAAGGCCAAGGGGAAGGGCGACCATTTCGTCCGGCAGATCAAGGAGCCGATGAACTCCTGATCGCCCCGCCGACCTCCTTCGCGAACCGCTCGGGCCCCAGCCAGCGCAAGAAGGCCTCGAACGGGCCGGGGAGCCAGTGGGGGACGGCGACGGTGAGGGTCGACTTGGGCGTGGGGGTGATGAAGGCCCTTCGCGTCCCGAGATGGCGGATCACGCCTCGGGCGATCGCCTCGACCGGCTCGCCGGGCTCGGCGCGGTCGGTGCCGCGGTCGCCCAGGGACATCCGGCGGAACTCGCTGGCGAACCGGCCCGGACGCAGCGCCCAGAGACGTACACCCGAGCCGCGGAGCTCGTGGCGGACGCTCTTCACCAGGCCGTCCACCGCGTGCTTCGAGGCGACGTAGACGGCCGAATAGGGGATGCCGAACGTCCCGAGGACCGACGAGACCTCGACGATCTCGCCGCGACCGCGTGCTCGCATCGTCCGGATCGCGCGCTGGGTCAGGTCGAAGACGGCCATCACGTTGACCTCGACGATCCGCCGGACCTGCCGGGGTCCTGATCGGCGAAGTCGGCGTAGTGGCCGACGCCCGCGTTGTTGATCAGCAGGTCGATCCCGCCGGATTCACGCTCGGCCCAGTCCCAGAGGTCGGCGCGGAACTCGGCGGAGGCGATGTCGCCGGCGAGGACGTGGACCTTGCCGGCGGTGAGCTCGGACCGCAGCGCCTCGAGCCGGTCGAGGCGCCGGGCCGTCGCGTAGACGGTCGTGCCCCGGTCCCGGACGAGCTGGCGGACGAGCTCGCGGCCGAGGCCGGCGGAGGCGCCGGTGACTAGGGCGGTGGAGAGGGTCGCGGGCATTCGGGGCTCCGATCTGATACGAGCGAGGCTCCGCTCGGTGGGAGCCTCGCCCTCCTCAGACAGGATAGCGTCCCCGGCACCGGCTTGCTCAGGCGCGGGATCGGTCAGACGACGTATGCCGGTCGAGCAGTTCGATCAGCGCCTCGATGTCGACCGGCTTGATCAGGTGGTGGTCGAAGCCGGCCTCCCGGGAGCGGGCGCGGTCCTACTCCTGGCCGTAGCCCGAGACGGCGATGATGAGCGGGCGCCCGAGCCGCGGGTCGGCGCGGAGCCGGCGGGCGACGGCGTAGCCGTCCATGCCGGGCAGGCCGATGTCGAGCAGGACGACCTCGGGTCGGAGCTCCCGCGCCGCGCTCGAGCGCCGCCGGGCCGTCGTGGACCATCCGGACCTCGTGGCCCGAGCTGCTCGAGCAGCTGGTCAGCATCCCCTCGGCCGACTCCACGTTGTCGTCGACGACGAGGATCCGCGCGGCGCCGGCCCGTCGACGGCGGGCGCGGGCGGGGCGGCCTCGGTCGCGGGGCGCGTCGGGTCGAGTGCGGGGAGGCGGACGATGAACTCGCTCCCCTGGCCGGGCCCGGCGCTCGTCGCGCGTGACGGTGCCGCCGTGCAGCTCGACCAGCGTGCGGACCAGCGTCAGGCCGATCCCCAGGCCACCCTCGGACCGCGCCAGGGTCCGGTCGCCCTGGGCGAACAGCTCGAAGATCTGCGGGAGCGCTTCGGCCGCGATGCCGACGCCGTTGTCCCGGACCCGGACGACGACCTCGCGCCGCCTCGAGCGCGCGGCCGGCCAGCGCGATCCGGCCGCCGGGCTCGGTGTACTTGGCGGCGTTGGTCAGCAGGTTGACGAGCGATCTGCTCGAGCCGCGTCGGGTCGGCGTCGAGCCAGAGGCCCCGGCGCGCAGGCGACGACGAGCTCGTGGCCCCGCTCCTCGATCGAGCGGCCGGATCGCCTCGACGGCGCGCGTCGACGATCGGCGGCGAGCTCGACCGGCTCGCGGCGGAGCTGGATCTTGCCGCGGGTGATCCGCGAGACGTCGAGCAGGTCGTCGACCAGCCGGGCCGAGGTGCCGGACCTGGTGGCTCGACCACGTCGCGGCATCCACGCGCTGGGCTCGGGTCGTCGGCGCCGGAGCCGGCATCACGTGCACGGCGTTGCGGATCGGCGCCAGCGGGTTGCGCAGCTCGTGGGCGAGCATCGCCAGGAACTCGTCCTTGCGCGGTCGGCCTCGGCCAGCTCGGCCTCTGACGCAGCTCCTCCTCGAGCCGCTTGCGCTCGGTGATGTCGCGGAGCGAGGCGAGGTAGGCGCGGGCTCGCCCTCCCACTCGGTCTCGACGACCGCGCATCTCGGCGACGCGGACCTCGCCGTCGGCCAGCGGGACGTCGATCTCGGTCGTCTCGCCCGGGACGATCGGGATGCCGAACGGCTCGCCGACCAGGTCGGCAGTCGGGCCGGCCGAGGATCTCGCACGCCGCCGGGTTGACGAAGCCGATCGTCCCGTCGCGGCGGACGACGAGCATCCCGTCGGCGTCGGCCTCGATCAGGCGGCGGAACTTCTCCTCGTCCGATGTCTCCGCGAACCGTCGGCCCGCTCCGTGTAGGGCCGCCGTCGTCGCCCGGCGTGGCCCATGGCCGCGGAACGCATCGTCGTTCTGGTCGTCGCCTCTACCGTTGCCGCCGCCGCTGCCGTTGCCGCGACAGCGTCGGTGATCGCGATCGCGGCGGAAGTGGCCCGAGAGGATGCCCGACGACCTCGCGGAACGGGTCGCCGATGTGCATGCCCTCGGCTGTCGATCGTGAACTCGCGGATCTCCTTGTCGTGGAGCGACCCGCGCATCTTCAGCACCGTCAAGCCCCGGCGCATCTCGCCGTGCATCTCGACGTAGCGGAGCAGGATGATCGAGTCGGTGATCGTCGAGATGTGCGTCTCGGTGATCGAGTCGCCACCCAGCAGCGACGAGGTCGTCGAGGTGAACAGCCCGGGGATCTCCAGGTGCTTGATGAACGAGATCAGGCCGATGACGAACTCGCGGAAGCTCTTCACGGGCGCGACCCGCTCGAGCGCCGAGAGGCTGTCGACGGCCACGCGCTCGGGGCGGAACTCCTCGATCTCGCGCTTCATCGCGGATGAGGTGGTCCTCGAGCGCGGCCGACTCGGGGTAGGCGCAGACGACCCGCAGCTTGCCCTCGGCCTCCATCCGCGCGAAGTCGACGCCCCAGCCCGTGGCGTTGCGGAAGAGCTGCTCGCGGCTCTCCTCGAAGGCGAAGAGCAGGCAGCGCTCGCCCGAGGCGTCGCCCGCCGGCGAGGAACTCGGTCGTGATCAGCGTCTTGCCCGTGCCCGGTCGGCCCCGAGACGAGGATGATCGAGTCGCGGAAGAAACCGCCGCCGCACATCGCGGTCGAGCTCGCGGTCGCCCGAGGTGATCCGCGTCGCCGACGACTTCTGCTTCAGCTCCAGCGCCGAGAGCGGGATCACGACGATCGCCCTCGCCCGGGACGATCGTGAACGGCCACTCCCCCTTCTGGTGGTTCGTCCCGCGGAACTTGAGGATCTCGACCGTCCGCCGCCGGACCTCCTCCTCGAGCGCGTTGCGGAGGATGATGACGTTGTCGGAGACGAACTCCTCGACGCCGTAGCGCGAGATCGAGCCGTGGTCCTCGGTCCGCTCGGCCGTGATGATCGACGTGACGCCCATCCCCCGCAGCGCCCGGGCGATGCGGAAGAGCTCGCGGCGGACGGTCGCCGTCGTCGCGCGAGCTGGGCGAAGACGCCGCCGAGCGAGTCGAGGACGACGCGGCGGGCGTCGACCTTCTGGACGGCGTGCTCGATCCGGGCGAGCAGGGCGCCGAGGTCGTAGCCGCCGGCCTCGACGTGCGGGTCGCCGGGCTCGGGCGAGGCGTCGACGAAGGCCCACTTGCCCTCGGCCTCCCAGGCCGGCGATGTCCCAGCCGAAGCCCTTCATGTTGCGGCGGATGTCGTCGGGCGTCTCCTCGAACGTGACGAAGACGCCCGCCTCGCCGGCCGCGGCGATGCCCGCCGCGAGGAACTGGGCCGCGAAGACCGTCTTGGCGCTGCCGGAGGTCCCCGAGAGCAGCGTCGCGCGGCCCGCGGGCAGGCCGCCGTTGGCGATCAGGTCGAAGCCCTCGATCTCCGTGCGGAGCTTGGGCGAGCTCGCCGTCGGTGAAGCACCATCGTCACGGCTAACCTCCCTTCGTCCCGCGAGCCTCCGGGGCGGGACGGAGGTCGAGACCGAGCAAGACGCGCTCCGTGTCCGACAGGTCGCCGATGATCCGGCGGATCGGCACGGGCAGTTCCTTGACGACCGTCGGCGTGGCGAGGATCTTCTCGTCCTCGGCGAGCTGGGGCCGCTCGAGCACGTCGATGACGACCAGGTCGTACCGCCCGCCCAGCTCCTGCTCGCAGATCCGCCGGAGGTTGTCGATCGCGGCCTGCGACCGGGGGGTCTTCCCCGTGACGTAGAGCTTGATGATGTACCTGTCCATCGCGCTGCCCTCGGGGCGTCCTCCCGGGCGGACCTGCACTCGGCGACCCTCGCCGATATGATGCCATCCGACGGTGGGGTTGCCAAGCGGGGAGGCGAGCGCGTCGTGGGTCCGTTCGAGGCCGGGCAGGGTGGGACCTCACCGAGGCGCCAAGCGAACCCGGCGACCGCCGACCGGCCCCGATCCCCGGTGCCGAGCGAACCCGAGCGGCCGTCTTACGTTCGCCTCCGTGCGGCTTCGTACGGGAAAGGGCCGGGGTGCCGGTCCTCGCAGGCCCGCGTCCGGATTGTCAAATGGCGCCCGCCATCGTCGGGGGTCGAGGCCACGTCGTCCTCCCTATCCGCGACGAGCGCCGCCGCCTTGCCGCCGGGCGTCGGGCGTCGGGAGGCCGGGCCTCCAACGGACCCACGCCCGGCGGACGAGACCGCGCCGAGTCACGAGTGTTCGCCGCTCGGGGAGAGGACGGAGCCCCGCGGGGCCGCGGGATCGCTCAGCTCATGGCTTCAGCGGCGCCGTGGGATCGGCCCCGGGCGCGACGATCACGATCCCGCCGTCCTCGACCTGATACGCCAGGCCCACCTGGTCGAGCACCATCTTGAGCGCCGAGCCGAGCGGGGCATCGTGGACGTCGAAGACGACCTTCTTGTTGAGGTCCACGTTCGCCTTCCGCAACTCATTCAAGTCGAAAAAGATCGGCACGACGCCGCCGGGCCCATCGGTGGAGGTCTGGATGAGCTTGACTATCTCGATGAGCCCAGCCGGCCCCGCGGCATGGAACGTAACCTTCCTATCGAGCTTCTCGGCGATCAGCGCCTTGGTGAACTTCGGCTCCGTCCGGGGCTTGGGTTTCTCCTCTCTCCCGCCGAACAACCCCTTCGCGGCGGGCTGATCGATCGCTTTGGTTTCCGGGAACGGGACGGCCGCCCTCTCGACGTCCGCCAGGCTGAGCATTTGCCGCCTGGCGCCAGTCGTCCGGTCGAAGACCGGGGTGGGGATGGTCACTCCGCGAGCCCAGGAGGTCGCGTCCTTCTGTCCCGGATTGGCGTTGTTCTGGGGCTTGTAAGGCTGGTAGAGCGTGTAGACATCCTGGAGGATCTTCGCCTGGGAGTCTTGATTGGAAGCCGGCCCCTGTCGGTTGCCGCCCTCGCCCTGTCGGTTGCCGCCCTCGCCCTGTCGGTTGCCGCCCTCGCCCTGTCGGTTGCCGCCCTCGCTCAGATTGCCGCCGAACGGGTCGTCCGGTTGGTCGGGCTTTCGGGGAGGAGCCGCGTTCGCCCCGGCCTCCTCGCCGGGCAGCACGTCGAGCCGCTTGATGTAATTCTGCGGCGCCTCATCGGTCATCCGGGTGGGCGGGTTGAGCTTCGTCCGCCATTCGTGCAGCGCTGTCTCCATCCGGGCCGTCAGGGCGAGGGCCTGGTCGAAGTTTCCGGCTTGTTCCTGTTCGCGGGCGGCGCGGAGGAGCATCTCGATCTCGACGTCCGGCCGGACCTTCGGCGCCGGCACGGTCCGGGTCCGGCTCCCGTTGGGTGTGTTGGCGTCGTCCTTCTGCGGTAAGAAGAGGCCGAGCTGCGCCTTCCTGGCCGCGAAGTTCGACCCGGGGTTCTCTTTCTCCTGCTGCGCGAGCACCCCCCCGCCGGTCGCGACCAGCGCGAGCGTCAGCAAGGCGGCGGCGATCCCCTTGAGCTTGGTCATGAACATGGCCCTCACGACTCGTTCGGCCTGGACGACCGCCCCGGCCGAGACCGCCCCGGCCGTTTCCTGCGCCGAGCCGCGAGGCGGCCCGAGCGGTTCGGATCAACAAGGTCGTCGGGACGGAGGCCCGGCACATGGTCGCCGAGAGCGACCCGAGGACGAACGCCGGGGCGAGCCCGCGCCGGATCAGCCGTTCGCGCAACTGCTTGCGTCCCCAGGCCAGTCGGCTCCGGACCGTCCCCACCGGGCAACCGAGCTGCCGGGCTGCGCCCTCGTGGGTCAAGCCCGCGAAGTAGCAGAGCAGGATCGGCCGCCGGTAGCGGTCGGCGAGGCGGTCGACCTCGGCACGGACGTCCTGGGCGAGTTCCTCGCCGGATGGATCTGCGGCAGCCCGCGCCTCGGCCGCGTCGCGCTCGACGATCCGCCTTCGATTCGCGGCCGACCGGGCCCCCGAGGCCGTCCGGTAGGCCACCGCGACCAGCCACGGTCCGATCGAGTCGCGGACGCGGACCGAGCCCGCCTTGCGGACCAGGACGAGGAACGTCGCCTGGAACGCGTCCTGAGCGGCATCGGCGTCGCCCAGCACGCTCCGGCAGACCCGGAAGACGGCCGGCCCGTGCCGCTCGACCAGCGCCGCGAACGCCGCGTCGTCCCGCCCCGAGAGGAACCGGTCGATCAGCTCGGCATCCGACAGTTGCCCGATCGACCCCCGTTCGAGGAGCGTCCGGAGCTGTCGAAGGGCCGCGCCATGGTTTCCGCTGGTCATCGGGAACGAACCTTTGGTCTCGTTATCCCTCTGTAATGCAGCGGAGGGCAGCCGGCGATCGTTTTTTTTGGAAACGCGGGGCCGCGGAACCCTCAGGGCGTTCGGGTTCCGGTCCCCTCAAGTCGAAGGGCCAAAAAAGGATCATTTCCATCGAAGAAGCGAGGAGTTGAGCGCCCTGCGCGACGCCCGGCTCGGTGCCGTCGTGGCGCCGAGCGAATTCGATCCGCGCCGGAAACCGACGCAGTTGGCCATCCGGCCGCCTCAATCGATCTCTGGCAGGCCCCAGTGATCGCCGACGACCACCGCCTCACGGCCGACGACCTCGCGCAACTTTCCGGGGGGCAGGCTGTTCCAGATGAGCCCGCACGCCAGGCAGGCCCGGAATCGCTCCGGCAGGCGGACGTGAGTGGTCTCGCCGAAGTGCCAGAGGAGGTGCCTCAGCCAGTGGATGCCGTCCGGCTGAAACGAAACGGCGTGGTCGGGCGCGTCAGTCCATCCGGCGACTGTCGTCTTGTCTCCGCAACGTGGGCAGTGTGTGTGGTCCATGATGACCTCTCACCTCGGGAGGGACGAAGGTGGTTCCGATCGGCCCGGCGGGGGAGAACCTCGCGATGGGAGGGTCGATCTATAGTCGAGGTTATCCGCCGCCGCGCCCGACTTCAATGGGTGCGAATTCAGAAAATGTGGATGCGTCCACCGGTCGGGACGCGCGCCTGGCGTCGAGGACGTCCGGAGGCGTGTCGAACTGGCCAGATCGAGCAGAACACCCGACGACCCCGTTCGCGACGGTTCTCGGGTTGAGAATCCCTCCCTCACTTGTGTACGATATTTGATTCCCCGGGCCCCGATAAGACGCCGGCCCGACCCCGTTCCGGGAGAGAGACCGACCGTGGCCACCATCGACGACCGCGCAACGACCGCGACCCAGAGCCTTCCGACCACCGGGGCCGACGTCCTGGTCGAGTCCCTCGCGCGGCACGGCGTCGACGTGGTCTTCGCCTACCCGGGCGGCGCGAGCATGCCGATGCACCAGGCGCTCACCCGCCAGCGGGACAAGATCCGCACGATCCTCCCCCGCCACGAGCAGGGCGGCATCTTCGCGGCCGAGGGTTACGCCCGCGTCACCGGCAGGCCGGGCGTCGTCATGGCGACGTCGCGGGCCGGGGGCGTTGAACCTCGTGACCGGCCTGGCCGACGCCAAGCTCGACTCGCTGCCGATCGTCGCCATCACCGGCCAGGTCCCCACGAAGGTCATCGGCACCGACGCGTTCCAGGAAACGCCGATGGTCGAGGTCTGCCGGGCGATCACCAAGCACCATTACCTCGTCCAGAACGCCAGGGACATCGCCCGGGTCGTCAAGGAAGCCTTCCACCTCGCCTCGACCGGCCGCCCCGGTCCCGTGCTGATCGACGTGCCCAAGGACGTCCAGAACACCGCCGTCCCGAACCCGAATTACGACGTCGCGATGGACCTGCCGGGCTATCGCCTGCCGCCGCCGCCGTCGGCCGAGACGATCCGCGCGATCGCCGAGGCGATCAAGGGCAGCCGCCGGCCGATCATCTACTGCGGCGGCGGCGTGATCGCCGTCGGGCGCGGCCGAGGAGCTGCGCGAGTTCGTCAACAAGACGGGCATCCCGGTCGCCATGACGCTTGCAGGGGCTCGGCTCAATCCCCACCGACCATTACCTGTAGCCTCGGCATGCTCGGCATGCACGGGACGGTCTACTCGAACTACGCGATCAACGAGGCCGACCTGCTGCTCGCCCTCGGCGTCCGGTTCGACGACCGCGTGACCGGCAAGCTCAGCGAGTTCGCCAAGCACGGGCGGATCGTCCACGTCGACATCGACGCCTCGGAGATCAACAAGAACAAGGCCGCGCACCTCGCGGTCAACTCCGACGTCAAGTCGACCCTGGCCGCCGCTGAACCCCCTGGTCGAGCCGGGCGACTACCGCGAGTGGCACAAGCAGATCGACGCCTGCCGCGAGGCCGACCCGATGACCTACGACCAGCGCGACGACGCGATCATGCCGCAGTACGTGATCGACCAGTTCTCGAAGCTCGCCGGCGGCGACTTCCTGATGACCACCGGCGTCGGCCAGCACCAGATGTGGGCCGCGCAGTGGACGAAGTTCAACGAGGCCGCGGGCGTGGGTCACCTCCGGCGGCCTCGGCTCGATGGGCTTCGGCCTCCCCGCCGCGATGGGCGCCCAGGCCGCGTTCCCCGACACGCTGGTCGTCGACATCGACGGCGACGGCTCGTTCGTGATGAACATCCAGGAGCTGGCGACGCTCCACTGCGAGAACCTGCCGGTCAAGATGATCGTCCTGAACAACCAGCACCTCGGCATGGTCGTGCAGTGGGAGGATCGGTTCCACGGCGGCAACCGCGCCCACACCTACCTCGGCCCCGTCGACCACCCCGAGGCGATCGGCGAGGGCTCGGGCGACCTGCCCGAGACGACCTATCCCGACTTCGTCGACGATCGCCCGCGGCTTCGGCATCGCCGCCCGACAGATCCGCAAGAAGGAGGACGTCGTCGCGGCCCTCAAGGAGATGATCGCCCACCCCGGCCCGTACGTGCTCGACATCCTCGTCCCCTACCAGGAGCACGTCCTGCCGATGATCCCGGCGGGGGGGACGGTCCGGGATATCATCAAGAGCTGAACGGGCCCCGCGCCGGTCCAGATCGGCCCGCTTTCCGCACTCGAGGGTGCGCCTGTCGGAGAACGAGCCATCATGTCCAGCAATCTGAAGGCGTTCGCCAAGGCGAGCCCGTTCACGCCGTTCTACGTGAAGATGGCGGACGGGTCGGTCCACACGTTTCACCATCCCGAGTTGATCGCGGTCGGCAAGGCCGCGGCCCTGGTCTTCGCGCCGAACGCCGAGGACTTCGCCGTCCTCGACTTGCGACTCATGACCGAGGTCGGCCCGATCCCGGCCGGGGCCGACGCCCAGCGAACAGGTTGATCCCAAGACCGGTACTCGTCACGTCCCCCTTCGCCTCCCATCCCGCCCCCCTATCCGTTATCCTAAATACCATCAAAGATCGGCCCAACTTCCGCGCCCAGGCCCGACGACGCCGCGGGCCCCAGGACTCTCCGCATGAACATCGACGCCGACGACTTCTACGTCAACTTGAACCTGAACACCGAGATGGAGCTGCCGACCGGCCGCGACACGGTCCTGCACTACTTCGAGCAGATGAAGAAGGCGTTCCCGGACCTCCGGAACTTCTACACCCGCGAGAGCGGCGACATCGTCCTCGAAGGGGACAAGGAAGAGCAGAGCTACCGATGGGCTCGCGCTCGAGCCGAAGCGGCTCTGCTCGGGCATGGTGAACCCAGACACGCTCGAGGAGGCTTACCGGCCAGCACGAGGTCGTCCTCGAGCTTGCCCCGCACCTGCTGACGATCAGCGTGCTCGACTGCGAGGCGCTCGACGTGATGTACGGCTTCGACTTCACCTACGAGGGCAACCACGACGAGGTCGTCGCCGAGGCCCTCGGCGTGATCCCGGCCTTGAGGCGCTGTTCGAGGGCGGTTCCGCCCGGGTGATCAACTACGAGCCGACGATCACGCTGGCGCTGGAGGACTCCTGCCGGCTCCAGGCCCGGCTCTCGATCGAGACCCGCACGAACGCCTACCAGGTCCGCACCGGCGAGTTCGGCGACGACCAGATCAGCCTCTATTTCACCGTCCGCCAGTACTGGGGCCAGGGCACCGAGGGCACCTTCCTCGACGCCTTCCGCCGCCAGCGCGCGCTCGGCGAGGAGCTGCTCCAGTCGGCCGTGATCCCGAAGATCGTCCGGCCGCTGGCGCGGGCGATCGCGTCGAGGTAAGGACGAGATATAATGGGATGGGTTGCGAGCCGATCGGATTAGCGGCTCCATCAGGAGGACTTGGCTCATGGCCGTCTTGAAAGCCAAAGGTAAGAAACCGGCTCCGGGTCGGAACCCCTCGGCGTCCAAATTAGCCGCTCACGTCAAGAACAAGGGCGGTACGCGGTCCTCGCCGTCGACCAATGGCATCATGAGGGCCTCGGCCATCATCAAAGCCGTCGCCGATCCGATCAGGTTGGATATTCTCTTGACCCTTGTCGACGGCGAGTCGGCGGTTGCGGAACTGTCGGAACGATCTGGAGGGAACATTCCCGCCACCAGTCACCACCTCGCTGCTCCGGTTCAGTCAGCTAATCTCACCGCACAGGCAGGGGCAGAGAAATTACTACTCTCTCACGCAGCAAGGACGAAAGGTCGCTTCTGCCCTCAGTGGGATCATCGCCTCCGGGCCGTCCAGGAGTCGGCGCTCCCGGGAGGACGTTGCGATTGACCCGGAATTGCTCTACGACGTGGGAGGCTTCGTCGACGATCCTGAGAAGTGGTTTCGGACCCCAAACGGAGAGTTCGAAGGGCGTAAACCCATTGAGTTGCTGGGCACGGATGACGAGGCGAGGCTGAGGAATCGCATCGGGGCGGCAAAGCTTGGCATGTTCTCATGAAGCTGTCCGCATGCAGATCCCTTCCCCTTCGTCCAATCGACGCGACTTGGTACCGGGCCATCGCGATGCGGCATTGGGAGTCGGCGTTGAAGACCGACCATACTCCGCGGTTTTCGACGCGATTCAACCCCGGTCCTGCGGCGAAGACGCCGTTTGAAATCCTCTACCTGGGCGAGAACCAACTCGTCGCCCTCTACGAGGTCGGGGCTCTTCTAGGCCCGAGCAACCAACCCATATCTCACCCGGCCCTCAGCAAGACAGCACAGATCGACGTGGCCGTCCGCCTCCAAGCTGTCGCCGACTTGTCCGATCCTGCCCAGAGGAAATTGCTCGGTGTGTCCTTGCAAGAGCTTACTGGCGTCTGGGATATCTACCCGCCGGGCGACGCGCCTACTCAGCAACTTGGCGCGGCCTTGTTCGCGACCGAGGGGATCGAGGGGTTCATCTCGCTCTCGGCCAAGATGCCTCGGTGCCGAAATCTCGTGGTTTTTCCCCAGAAGCTGTTGTTAGGAAGTGAGCTCGTCTTCAAAGATCCCATCAAGAAGAAGTCGCACCGAATCGGGCCAAGTCCTTGAGCCCGATAATCGTGGTCGTTCGGCGACACCGATCTCGATGTTACCGCGAGACCTACTATGCCCCGCCTCAGCCAGCTCGCGGGCCACCTGACGGCCGAGACCGCCTTCACCGTGCTCGCGATGGCCCGCGCCCTGAAGGCCCTGGGCAAGGACGTCGTCGAGCTCGAGATCGGCGACAGTCCGTTTCCCAGCCCGCCCGAGGCCAAGGCCGCCGGCATCGCGGCGATCGAGGCGAATCAGACCAATTACGGGCCGAGCCTCGGGCTGCCCGAGTTCCGCGACGCGGCCGCGAGGATGGTCTGCGACGAGTTCGGCGTTGCGGCGAACCGCGAGAACGTCGTCGTCGCCTCGGGGGCCAAGCCGTTCGAGCAGTTCTTCGTCGAGGCCCTGGTCGACCCCGGCGACGGTGTCCTCATCTTCAGCCCGCACTTCCCGACGTATATTCCGAACTTGCAACGGCGCGGCGCGCGCGCGGTCCTCGTCCCCCTGATGGCCGAGCATCAGTTCCGTCCGCGAGCGAGCGACGTCGAGCAGCTTCCTCCGCAGCGATCCCAAACCCCGCGCGATCTTCCTCAACTCGCCCCATAACCCGACCGGCGGCGTGGCGACGCAGGAGGACCTGGCGGCGATCGCCGACGTCGTGCGGGGGACGGACCTGGTCGTCTTCTCGGACGAGCCCTATTGCCACATGGCCTGGTCGGCTCCCCACGCGTCGATCCTGGCCGAGCCGGGGATGTTCGAGCACGCGGTCTCGGCCTACACCTTCAGCAAGTCGTACAGCATGAGCGGCTGGCGGATCGGCTTCGCCGTCGGACATCCCGAGGTCGTCGAGGCGATCGGCAAGCTGATCAACACGACCGCCTCGTGCAGCCCGCCGTTCGTCCAGCAGGCGGCACGCGCGGCCCTCGAGCAGTCGGCCTCCTATCGCGCCGACACGATGGCCCGCTTCCGCGGCAAGGTCGAGCGGCTCGTCGCGGGCCTGCAGCGCATCGAGGGCGTCCGGGTCGAGCCGCCCGGCGGGACGTTCTACGTCTTCGCCGACGTCCGCGCCATCTGCCATCGCCTCGGCATAACCTCCCACGGCCTGGCCCTCTACCTGCTCGAAGGGGCCGACGACGACTTCGGCGTCGCGTGCCTGGGCGGCGAGTGCTTCGGCGAGGCAGGCCGGGGCTTTCTCCGATTCAGTTGCGCCGAGCCGGATGAGCGGATCGATATGGCCGTGGGGTTCTTTGGGCAGGCGATCCGGAAGGTCGAGCGGGCAAACGCCTATCTCGACGCCCATCCCGAGCATCGGTCGTAGGGCCGGCGCGATCCGGCCGGTTCGGCGCGACGTCGCGGAGGCGGACGGCATGCGACCCGGGTCCCCGTTACCCCCCACCCTCGCTCCCCGATCGGAGCCGCGGAAGCATAAGCTCACGATCCGCGCGGTCCTGATTGCCATCGCCGCCCTGGCCGCCGACTTCGCCCTGTTCCGCGGCGCGGAGACGCGTGAGCAAGTCCAGTCCGCCGCCGTCGGGCTCATCGCGATCCTGATCGTTCTCATCTGGCGCTACGTGCCCTCGCCCTGGGATCGCCTGGCCTACCTCGTCCTTTTCCTCGGTCCGATCGCGGTGGTTTTCGCGCTCATCGCACTAATTGGTCTGGTCGACTAAGCCGCAGCGGTCCGGTCGCCTCGCGCCGGCCCTACGCGCGAGACACCTCTCCGCGTATGATGGAAGGATGAACAGGCCCATCTCGCGCCCGCTCGACCGGAGGATGCCGGTGCCCCCGTCCAAGAAGTCACCCGCCGCCCGAACTCGCAAGAAGGCTCCCAAAGACCCCTGGGCCGACGCCATCGCCCACCTCCGCGCGCTCGACGAGAAGTGGGCCGAGCGGATCGACAAGGTCGGCCCGTGCCGGCTGGAACTGCGGCCCGACCGGTTCGGGACGCTCGTCCGCGCGATCGTCGGCCAGCAGGTCTCGACAAAGGCCGCGAGGACGATCGACCAGCGGATCCGCGACCTCGCGGGAGACCCGCACGAGCCCGAGTCGATCCTCAACATCGGGCTCGAGGGCCTCCGCTCGGTCGGGCTTTCGGGCGTGAAGGCGCGGTACATCCTCAACCTCTGCGAGGCGGTGCTCGCGGGCCATGTCCCGCTCCACGAGCTCCATGAGTGGGAGGACGAGGCAATCGTCGCGAGCCTGACGTCGATCAAGGGCGTCGGACCGTGGACGGCCGAGATGTTCCTGGTCTTCTGCCTCGGCCGGCCGGATGTGATCTCGCCCGGCGACCTGGGCATCCGCGTCGGCTTCCAGCGCCACCACGGCCTCGAGGCCCCGCCCACGCCCAAGCAGTGCCGCGAGCTCGCGGAGCCGCTGCGGCCGTACAGGTCGGTCGCGATGTGGTATCTCTGGCGGGAGATCGACGCGCCGAAGTGATGGGCGCGGTGCGCGATTCTCTCGGGCGCTTGCCTCGGATGCAATCGCGCCTACCCTAATCAGGGGGTCCGAGCCGACCCACGCCGGTCGGTGGCCGACCCTCCGGCGCGGGGCCGAGCAATGTCGTCCACCCTGGCGGGACTGGCCGAGCGGCGTCGCCGACCCGAGCTCATGGACGACCCCGCGCTCGACCCCGTCGAGCACGCCCGTGCCCTCCGCGGGCTCGGCCGGATCAACGCATTGAGCCGATCGGCGGAAATCCTCTGGCCTTCGATCGCGGGCTTCGCGCGGTCCGCGGGCGGACCGATTCGCGTCCTCGACCTCGCCAGCGGCGGCGGCGACGTGCCGAGTCGCGCTGGCGCGGAAGGCGCGTGGTCGACCGATCTCGATTGAAGGCTCGGACGCCAGCCGCGAGGCCGTCCGCTTCGCCACGAGCCGCGCCGACGGCCTCGTTCCGTTCCGCGTCCTGGATGCGCTCCACGAGCCGATTCCCGCCGGGTTCGACGTCCTCACGTGCTCGCTGTTCCTCCACCACCTCGAATCGGACGACGCGCCCGGCTGCTGGCCAGGATGGCCGCGGCACGGCTCGTGCTGATCAACGACCTGGCCCGGACCGGCGCGGGGTACCTGCTCGCGTGGGCCGGGTGCCGCGTCCTGAGCCGCTCGCCGGTCGTCCACCACGACGGACCGGCCTCGGTAGCGTCTGCCTTCACGCCGGATGAGGCCCTGGAACTCGCCCGCGAGGCCGGCCTGGCCGGGGCGACCGTGGCCCGGCGCTGGCCCGAACGCTTCCTCCTCGCCTGGAGCCGGCCATGACGAGGGGTGACCTCGACGGATCGGAGTGGGACGCCCTGGTCATCGGCGCCGGGCCGGCCGGGTCGGTCGCGGCGCGGGGGTTAGCCGCGGCCGGGGCGCGGACGCTGCTTGTCGAGCGGGCGAGCTTTCCCCGCTGGAAGGTCTGCGGCGCGTGCTTGAACGGTCGAGCGCTCATCTTCGTTGCGCGAGGCGGGATTGGCCGACGCGATCGGCGTGTCCGACCGGGCTGTCCGCCTCGAGTCATTTGAGCTCCGCACCCACGGCCGCGTCGTGCGTCTCTCCTTGCCCGAGGGAGCCGCCCTGTCGCGCTCCCGCCTCGACGCCGCGCTCGCCGATGCCGCAACCGGGGCGGGCGTCACGGTCGTGACTGAAACGCAGGCCCAGGTCGGCCAGGTGTGCCAGGGAGCGCGCATCGTCCGCCTCGTTCATCGCGGCCGTTCGGAGCAGGTCGCGGCCCGCGTCGTGCTCGATGCCGCCGGCCTCGGCGCGAACTGCCTCCCGCATGACGCCGCGCCGCGCGTCCGGGTCGCTCCGGGCTCTCGGATCGGCGCCGGGTGCGTCGTCGCCGACGGACCGGGAGCCTATCGTCCCGGCACGATCTTCATGGCCGCCGCCCGACAGGGCTATGTCGGGCTCGTCCGGGTCGAGGATGGATCGTTGAACGTCGCAGCCGCCCTTGATGCCGACTTCGTCCGCTCGCTGGGCTCGCCCGCCCGCGCGGCCGGGGCGATCCTTGACGAGGCCGGCTTCCCCGCCGTCCCCGGCGCTCGATTCGGCCGACTGGCGCGGCACGCCTGCCCTAACGCGCCGGGCAAGGCCGATCGGCGACGAGCGCCTGTTCCTGCTCGGCGACGCCGCGGGCTACGTCGAGCCGTTCACCGGCGAGGGAATGGCCTGGGCCATCGCCTCGGCCCGCGCGATCGCACCGCTCGCCTTGCGGGCGATCGACGGATGGTCGCCGGGATTAGTCCGCGAATGGTCAGCGTTGCATCGGCGGATCGTGGGCCGCCGCCAGCTCGTCTGCCGGGCGGCGAGCCGGGTGTTGCGGACGCCGTGGCTGATGCCGCTCGCCTTCCAGGCCCTGGCGCGATGGCCCGGCGCGTCGGGGTACGTGGTCCGCCGGCTGAACGCCCCCTCCCCCTTGCCGGCGAGCTGCCCATGACCGGCATGGCCCTCCTCGGCATCGGCACGGCCGTTCCGCCGCACGCGATCCGCCAGGGCGACGCGGCGGAGATCGCCCAGGCGCTGACGTGTTCGTGTGAAGACGAAGCGCAATACTATCGCGACATCTACCACGCCGTGGGCGTCGAGACGCGCCACAGCGTGATCCTCGAGGAATCGCATGGCGACCTCCGGGCGCGGCAGTCGTTCTACGCGAATGAATCGCCCTCGACGCTGGCAAGGATGCGTCGGTATGAAGCCGACGCGGCCGGCCTCGCCGTCGCGGCAAGCGGGCAGGCGCTCGCCGACGCCGGCGTCTCGCCCGATCGGATCACGCACGTCGTCACCGTCACGTGCAGCGGCTTCTACTCCCCCGGTCTGGACGTGGCGCTGATCAAGCGGCTGGACCTCCGGCGATCGGTCGAGCGGACCCAGGTCGGGTTCATGGGCTGCCACGGCGCGATCAACGGCCTGCGGGTCGCGCGGGCGATCGTCGGGGCCGATCCATCCGCGTGCGTTCTTCTGTGCTGCACCGAATTGTGCAGCCTCCATCATCAATACGACCTCGACCCCTCGACGATCATCGCCAACGCCCTCTTCGCCGACGGCGCGGCGGCCGTCGTGTGCGGCGCCGGCGATTCGGGCCCGTCGGCCTATCGCGTGGCCGCGACCGGCTCGACGCTGGTGGACGACTCGGAGGACGTGATGTCGTGGCGGATCGGCGACCACGGCTTCGCGATGACGCTCTCGGCGAAGGTCCCCAAGCTGATCGCCCGGCACCTGCGGCCGTGGCTCGACGGCTGGCTCGCGTCGCATGGACTGGGGGTCGATAGCGTCCCGGCCTGGGCCGTCCATCCCGGCGGCCCGCGCATCCTGACGGCGTTCTCGGAGGCGACCGGCGTCGGCCGCGACGGGCTCGAGGCGTCGTACCGCGTGCTGGCGCGGTACGGGAACATGTCGTCGCCCACGGTGATCTTCGTCGTCGACGAGCTGAGGAAGGCGGGCTCGCGTCGGCCGTGCGTGGCGATGGCGTTCGGGCCGGGACTGGCGGTCGAGGCGGCGCTGCTGGTCTGAGCGCGAGCCTCGCGACCTCGCGGAAGGCCGACGGTGCCGGAGGACCCGGCGCGATCCCCGGGAACGGAACACGACTTGCCCAATCCTCGCCCCAGAGATAGGCTCAAGATACGGGGAATCGACGTAGGGGAGCAATTCTATGCGACGGCTCGCGACCCTGACTCTCACGATGTTCACCGCATTCGCGCTCGCGCAGCACTCCCCCGCGGCCGACGAGCCCGGGAGCCCGTTCACGAAGGATAAGCTGGTCGGCACCTGGAAGCTGGTCAACGCGAAGTACCAGGGCCAGGATTTCCCATTCCCCGAGACGTTCACGACGATGAAGATCGTCACTCCGACCCGTTACGTCCTGGTGATTTACGGCAAGGACGGCACGGTCGCGCGGGCCTCGGGGGGGACCTACAAACTCGTCGGCGACACCTACGAGGAGACGCCCCAGTTCAGCACGACCGAGGGCTTCGACGCGCTCAAGAGCAAGCCGCAGACCTTCAAGTGCAAGGTCGAGGGCGACCGGTGGATCCACGACGGCACGCTGAGCAGCGGCATGACCGTCGAGGAGGTCTGGGAGCGAGCGGAGAAGAAGTGACGCAACGGGACTTTCAGCGTCGGCGCGCGGGCCTGGACCACGTCGCCGCGTAGCGCGACCTCGCTGCCCCGGCGGTAACCGCAGACGAGCGAGGGGAGCGGGCCGCGGCCCTCGCGGCGGGCCAGCTCGTCGCGGAGAGCCTCGGCCGTCAGGTCGAACTCCGCTTCCCACGTTCGCCCCGGGGCGTGGCGGAGGACCGCCGCGAACCGGGTCGAGTCGTCCAGGGGATACGCCGTCAGCGCGACCGGCGCGTAGCCGTCGTCCCGCGACTGGTCGAGGAAGACGCGCATCGGCGCGGCGGCCAGGTCGAACTCCCGGCGCCTCGACTTGCCGTCGTCGCGCGACCATGCGACGGCGTAGCGAACACCTTCCTCGGTCGGATATCCGGTGAGGTGGACGAGCTTGCGGGGCATGCGCTCGAGCTCGGCGATCCGGGCGCGGAGGGCGTCGCGTGCCAGTCCGATCTCGCCGCCGTGGCTGTCGTCGGCCTGGCGGTAGAGCGTCGCCGAGCCGAGCCGCGGGCCGGCCGCGTAGCCGGCGAACATGGCGAGCTTCGCCCCCTGGGACTCTTTCCGCTTCGCGTACTTCGCGAGCTCGATGCCGTCGGGATGGAGCAGGACTTCCCACGCACTCTCGTCGCGATCGGGCGCCGCGATCGCCGCGAAGTGGGGGCGGCCGCCGCCGTCGAAGGCGGAGATGCAGGTCGGGATCGCTCCCTCGGCGCGGACGAGGTCGATCCAGCGGCGGAAGCCGATGGCGTCGGCGCCGTGGATCGTGAAGACGCGGCCGGACGGGTCCACGCTGCGGAACCCGGAGCCCTCTGCGTCGTCCCCGACCGGCTCGAGCCGCGGCGTGCTCGAGAGCCGGGGCATCGGGGTCGGGTCGACGTCCGACGCCGGGGACGCCCGGCGCCGGCTCGAACGCGAGGAGCGCGCGGTCGGCCGGGGCTTACCGTCGTCGAACACCTTGAGGACGCGCGACGCCTTCGGCGAATCGGCGGCCGCCTGCCGGCACGGCTCGAGCAGGTCGATGAGCTCGGCCATCGAGCCCGGCCGGTCCGCGGGGGCCTTGGCAATCATCCGGCGGAACGCGTCGTCGAGCGCCGGCGGGACGTCGGGCCGGGCGGTCCGCAGGCTGGGGACCGTCCCCTCGCGGTGGCCGAGTAGCCGCTGCATCAGGCTCCGGCCGCCGTAGACGGGCTTCGCGGTCAGGAGGAAGTGGAGCGTGCATCCGAGGCTATAAACATCCGACCGTGCGTCGGCGAGCCGCGGGTCGAACGCCTGCTCGGGCGACATGTAGTCGGCCGTCCCCAGGAAGGCGTTGGTGAGCGTCAGGCCGCCGGCCGCCGCGTCGGAGACGTCGGGGTCGTCGAGCCGGGCGAGGCCGAGGTCGAGGACCTTGACGGTGCCGCCCGAGGCGAGGATCAGGTTCGACGGCTTGATGTCGCGGTGGACGATGCCCCGCGCGTGCGCCGCCGACAGCCCGCGCGCGGCCTGGACGATCGCGTCGATCGCCTGCCCGGCGGCCAGGGGCCCCCGGGCGCGGACGAGCTTGCCGAGGTCGCGGCCGTCGACGAATTCCATGACCAGGAAGTGCATCCCGCCCGCCTCGTCGGCGTCGATGGCGCGAACGAGGTTGGGATGGTCTAGCTTCGCCGCGGCCTCGGCCTCGCGATGGAACCGGACCACGGCCTCGGGCTCACGGGTGATCGACGGCGGCAGGATCTTGAGCGCGACGACGCGGCGGAGCTTCCTCTGCTCGGCCTTGAACACGACGCCCATCCCGCCTGCGCCGAGCTTGTCGAGCACGACGTACCGGCCGATGGCGAGGCCCTTCGCCTTCCCCTGGCAGATCGCCCCGGCCTGGTAGGCCGTGAGGCGCCTCGCGGCCACGAGCTCGCGCGCCAGGCTGCGGGCGTCGCGCGGCCGCTTTTCGATCGGGAGTCCGTCGAGGAACGCGCCGAGTTCGGAGGTTTCGAGGACGCCGACCTCGGCGGCGTCCCGGACGAAGCGGGCGAGGTCCGGGTCGTCGACGGCCGGGGGCGGATCAACGTTCGGCGGGCGCATCGCCCCGGTCCGAGTCCGGCGGCTGCCAGACGTCGGTCGCCTCGGGGTCGCCTTTGGGCCGATCGTCACCACCGTCGGACACGGTTCCACCCAGGGACGCGGACCATCGTCGAGTGGATCGGGCATCGGTGCTGATTGTCTCATCCGAGCGGCGCGTGGGCAAGGAATCGGGGGGAGCGTCGAGAGGCGAGAGGTCATTGCGTTGGGGCGGGGATTGCGGGACAACGTTCTGCGGAGGACCCATCCCATGGACTTCGACCTGATCCTCCGCGGCGGCCGCGTCATCGACGGCTCCGGCGGCCCCCCCTACCGCGCCGACGTCGGCATCCTCGGTGAGACGATCTCCGCCGTCGGTACGCTGCACGGGGCCGAGGCACACACCGTCCTCGACGTCGCCAATCACTACGTCACGCCCGGATTCATCGACGCCCACGTCCATGGCGACCTGATGCTCCTGGCCGACCCGGTCCATCGGGCTGCCCTGAAGCAAGGAGTGACGACCTACATCATCGGCCAGGACGGCTGCTCGTTCGCGCCCGGCAAGCGACCGACGATCGAATACATGAGGCGCTACACGGCCGGATTCAACGGCAACCCGCCCGAGGTCGCCACCGACTGGGAGGGCATTCCCGAGTACCTCGCGAAGTTCGACCGGACCACGGCGATCAATGTTGCGTACTTGATCCCCAATGGAAACGTCCGGATCGAGGTCATGGGCCACGAGCATCGGCCCGCGACCGATGACGAAATCAAGGCGATGCAGCGCCTCGTGCGTGTCGGCATGGAGGCGGGGGCCGTGGGCCTCTCCACCGGGCTCGACTACATCCCGAGCAACTACGCCGACGCCCGCGAGATCGCGGCCCTGTGCGAGGCGATCGTCCCCGACGACGGCGTCTACGTCACCCACATGCGGGCCTACGGCAAGCGGGCGATGGTCGGCATGGAAGAGGTTTATGAGATCGCGCGGCGTTCGAACGTCGCGTGCCACGTCTCGCACTACAACGGCCCGGCCGACCTGCTGCTACCGCTCGTCGACCGCGGACTGGTGATGGGGATCGACCTGACCTATGACACGTACCCCTACCTCGCAGGTTCGACCATTCTGGGCATGGTCGCGCTTCCGGGGTGGGTCCAGGCGGGCGGGGTCGACGAGACGCTCGCCCGGCTGGCCGATCCGGCCACCAGGCAGCGGCTCCTGACCGAGTGGTTCGCCGGGGAGCTGCCCTACCCGCTCGATCAGATGCACCTGGCGATGGTCGCCCATCCCGACTGGAAATGGGCCGAGGGAATGACGGTGGCCGCCGCCGCCGAGCAGGCCGGGCTCAGCCGCGGCGACTTCGTGATCGACGTGCTGCTCGCGTCCGGCATGGCCGTGGGGGTCGTCGCGTTCCGCGCGGGCGACCGGACGGACGAGGACGTCCGCGCGATCCTCCGCCACCCCGCGCACATGGCGGGGTCCGACGGGATCTTCTGCGGCGGTTATCCGCATCCGCGCGGTTGGGGCGCCTTCGCCGCGTTATCTCGGCCGGCACACCCGCGAGCTGGGCGACTACACGTGGGCCGAGGCCGTGACTCACCTCTCCGGCCACGCCGCGCGGCGGTTTCGGCTGACGGACCGGGGGATGATCCGGCCGGGCTTCGCCGCGGACATCGCCGTGTTCGATCCGCACATCATCGCCGACCGCTCGACGTACGCCCTGGGCCGGCGCGAGGCCGAGGGGATGGCGCATGTGCTGGTCAACGGCCAGCTTGTGCTCAACGACGGCGAGCCGACCGGCGCGACGCCCGGCCGCGCCCTACGACGCGGATAAACGGCCGGCAACGACTTTTTTCCCCAGGCCGCACGGTTTCCGAGAACGCGAAGGCTCGCCATTACGATCATGACTTTGCGGGGCGGATGAAACCTCCCGCGCAAACGTGTGGCGACGACCGCCCGACCTCGAAGACCGACACCTGGGGACTCCGGCCATGTCCTTGAACATCGAACGTTTCGCCGCGGAGACGACGTCCCGGAACCGCCACGGCCGCCTGGCCGATCCCGACCGGGTCGCCTTCGAGGCCTTCGCGGTCACGCTCCGCGAGGAGCTCGCGCCGGCGGGGCTGCTGGAATCGATCTTCGCCGAGCGGGCGATCCTCGCCGCGTGGCGGCTCCGCGAGGCGGTCGACGCCGAGCGGGTCGGCGTGATCGAGGGTCTGGGCGCCGACTCGGCCGACCTGTTCGGCCGGCTCGCCCACGACCTGCTCCGCCAGTCGGAGCGCGCCGAGCGGGCGCTCCGCAAGGCGCTCGACGCGCTCGCGTCCGTCCGCAAGCCGGACTCCTGGGGCCGCGCTGCGGCGCTCGACACCTCGCTGCTGCTCGGCGGGTCGGCGGCCGACGTCGACGACGCCGTCGTTTCGTTCGCGTCGGACGTGATCTCGACGGAGGACGTCGCCGACGACCTCGCCGGCACCGACGAGACGCCCGACGACGGCGAGCCGCTGCCGCGGTGGCAGGATCGGCTGGTGTTCGACGAGAACGTCTCGGCCGACTCGCCGACGGTGAAGGGGACGTGGGTGACGGTGGCGCAGATCGTCACGCTGATCGTCGACGGCTTCACCTGGGCCGACATCCTCCGCACGCATCCCGAGCTGACCGAGGACGACGTCCGCGTCTGCCTCGCGTTCGCCCACGAGCAGGAGACGGACGACGGACGGGGGGCCTATCTCCCCTGATTGTCCCCCGATCCTCGCCCCGCGGCGCCGGGCGCCCGGGGCGGTCGCCGATGTTCCTCACATGCTGGCCGGCCTTTCTGCACCCGGATTGTGCCGGGAGCGGCTGGCGCAGGCCGACCAGGCAAGGACGTGTAAGCGACCGCCCCGGACGCCCGCCGCCGCGGCGACCCCGCCACCGCCCCTTACGCCCACCCGGAGCAAACATCACCAAGAGCTTATGAAAGGTCACACCATGGCGGACGTATCACCGAACGGCAAACGCATCCTGACGATCGTCTTCTTCGCCCTGCTCTTCGCCGCGGGCGTCGCGTTCCTGGCCTTCGCCGAGATCCCCGACGCGGGCTCCGGCGCCGAGAAGGTGACGACCGGGCTGTTCCTGCTCCTGCTCGTCGCCGCGGGGGTCGCTTACGACGTCCTCGCGTTCCTCCGCGGGGCGACGGCGACGATCTCGCAGGACCTTCTCGCGCTGAACCGGGCGAGCTGGCTCTGCGGGCTGGTGCTGCTCGTCGGCGCGGGCATCCTGATCGGCCACCTGACCATCCCCCGCGACCCGGGCGTGATCCCCGACCCGCCCGTCCTGCGGATCATCTGCCTCGACCTCCCCGTCGTCGGCCTCGGCATCTGGATCGGTGCGAAGTTCCTCTATCAGCGACCCAACCAGGACTAAAGGAAATCCGTCATGTTCATCGACGAGGCGGTCATCACGGCGAGCAAGTACCACGACTTCCTGCGGGTGACGCTGCCGTACACGATGCCGCAGGTGAAGAAGGCCGTCGTCGTCACCAGCGACGAGCCGTTCGACGACCCGACGCGCGAGGTCTGCCGCGAGTTCGGGGTGAAGTGCATCAGCACGGGGCTCTTCTACCACCGCGGCGCGAAGTTCGCGAAGGGTCGCGCGATCAACAAGGGCCTCGACCAGTGCCACCGCCGGGGCTGGGTCCTGACGATGGACGCCGACATCATTCTGCCGGCGCACACCTCGGCGCACCTCGCGAGGCTCGACCTCGACAGGACGGTGCTCTACGGCATCGACCGCGTGCTCGTCCCCAACGCCGCGGCGTGGAAAGCCTTCGTCGAGAAGCGGATCCCGCAATACCGCTGGTCGTCGGTCGTCGAGACCCCGCCCGAGTTCCCCTTCATGGCGCGGTACGTCCACGAGACCGAGGGCTACTGCCCGATCGGCTTCTTCGCGCTGCGGCACGGCGACTCCGGCCGGGCCTCGCGCGACCTCCGTTACCCCGAGGACGGCAACGAGGCCACGCACACCGACGTCCAGTACGCGCTGCACTGGGACCGGCACAAGCGGCACCTGATCCCCGAGGTCGTCGCCTATCACCTCGACAGCTGCGCCTCGCCCATCGGCGCCAACTGGTGCGGGCGGGTGACGCCGGAGTTCAACCTGGATGCGGGCGCGGTGCCGACGAGTCGGGGGATCAAGAGCTATTATGATCCGGCGTTCGCGGGGAGTGGCAATCCGAACAAGAGCTATTCGCCGTGAGCGATCCTCGCCCGACGCTCGCGGCTTGACGATCGTACCACAGCGTGGCACAATTTGATCAGGGAACGAGGGTCGGGACGCGGGGGTCATCGCTCTTGGACCGACCGAACGGGCCGCGACCCGAGGAATGGCTGCGGTTCGTTCAGGTCGACCCCTTCCCCAGGCTCTGGTCAAGGCTCGGGCTCGGGGACGACGAGCTTCGCGCGCTGGAGATCCAGATCCTCTCGGCCCCTGAGCGATCGGTCGTCGTTCCGGGCGGGAAGGGCCTGCGGAAGCTGCGGTTCGCCGTCCCCGAGTCGGGCCGGGGCAAGAGCGGCTCCTACCGCGTCTTCTTCGCGACGTTCCCCGACCGCGGGATCGTGCTGCTCATGGCCGTCCTCGCCAAGGGCGACAAGGCCGACCTCACCAAGGGCGACATCAAGGCGCTCGCGGCGATTCTCGCCCAGCTCGGAACGTTGTTCGATGAGGGCATGATCCGATGAAGAAGGATGGTCGCCTCACCGCCCTGGGTTCCGAGATGGTCGCCGGCCTCTCGGCATTCCGCGAAACTCTCGAGTCGGGCGTCCCGATCGCGACGCGTCACACCGTCCGCACCATCTCGCTCGATCTTCACGCCCGGCCGTACTCGCCCGACGACGTCCGTCGCGTCCGCGCGCACCTCGGCGCGAGCCAGGCCCTCTTCGCCGAATTCCTCGGGGTCGGCGTGAAGGCACTCCGCTCCTGGGAACAGGGGTCCCGCCCGGTCCCGATGATCGCCTGTCGCTTCATGGACGAGATCGTCGAGAATCCGGAACTGTGGACCCGGCGGATCAGGCGATCAACGAGGAGTCGGCGTGAGAAGGCGGCGGGGAGCTGAAGGCGGCGGCACGAGCTATGCGAGAATAGGGATTTCTCCATAGGATACCGCCCGCCCCGGGCCCCTCGCAGCGGATCGACACGGATGGCAGCGAACAACAAGGCCGTCTACGCCGCCATCGCGGCCGACGTGGTGATCGCCGGGGCGAAGTTCGTCGCGGCCGTGGCCACGTCGAGCGCGTCGATGATGGCCGAGGGGGTCCATTCCCTCATCGACACCGGCAACGGGCTGCTCCTGCTGTGGGGCCGCCACGCCTGCCGGAAGCCGCCCGACGAGACGCACCCGTTCGGGCACGGCAAGGCCCTCTATTTCTGGACGCTCGTCGTCGCCCTGCTCATCTTCACGCTCGGCGGCTGCATCTCGATCGGCCAGGGGGTGTTGCGGCTGGTCTATCCCGAGGACATCGAGAGCCCCGTCTGGAACTACGCCGTCCTGGCCATCGCCGCGGCGTTCGACGGCTATTCGTGGTGGACCGCCTTCCGTCAGATCCGCGGCGCCCGGCGTGAGGGGAACCCGCTCCGCGCGGCGAGGAACAGCAAGGACCCGTCCGACTTCACCGTCTTCTTCGAGGACTCCGCCGCGCTGGTCGGCGTGCTGATCGCCTTCGCGGGGGTCGGGCTCTCCCACGCGACGGGAAGCTCGATCCCCGACGGCGTCGCGTCGATCCTGATCGGCGTGGTCCTGGGGGCCGTGGCGGTGTTCCTCGCGTCCGAGAGCATGAAGCTGCTCGTCGGCGAGCGGGCCGACCCGGAGATCGTCGAGAGCATCCACGGCCTGACCGACTCCGACCCGGACGTCGCCCGCGTCGGCGACGTGCTGACGATGCACCTGGGGCCCGACGAGGTGCTGCTGAACCTCGCGGTCGAGTTCCGCGACGGCATCTCGACCGACGGGCTCCGCGAGTCGATCACCCGGGTCGAACGGGCGATCCGCGACAAGCATCCCGAGGTGAAGCGGATCTTCATGGAGGCTTCGTCGCTCGAGCATCCTCATTCGGCCCCGAGCCCCGAGCCGGCCATCTCGTAGGGCGCTCAGAAGATGTGTGAGGAGGAGGCTGGCGCGGGTCGGGGGACCGGCACTGATGATCCGCGATCGGTGGCCAGCCCCGGGCCCGCTCCGGCCCGCGACACGAAGCCGATCCCCGCCCGCCGAAACAAAGCCAATCCCGCTCGGTCCGCCGCCGTTCGGCTTCGTGCGTCTGCGCGCGCATCGAGCCGGACGGGGGCGAACAAAAGGCGGCCGCTCGGGTTCGCTCGGCGCGGGGCCTCGGGTCCGCCCGGCCCGGGGCGCCGGGTTCGCTCGTGCGCGGAAATCCCGGGGGCTTCTCCCACGGATCCTTGCTCTGTTGAAAACCTGGGAACCTCGGGGCTGGGTGCCTGGGGTCGAGCCGAGGTTTTCAACAGAGCAACGGATCGTCAGAGGTTGATGATCTCCAGCTTCGGCATCTTCGGCGCCTTGATGTTCTGGATGCTGATCTGCGAGGCGAGCTGCTCGACGAGGGCGAGCAGGTAGGGCCGGCTCGCCGAGTCGTCGGAGAAGGAGCGGTCGATCCGGCCCTCGTCGCCGATCTCGCGGAGGCAGATGTTGAGCGGGACCTCGCCCAGGAACGGCACGCCGAGCTCCTCGGCCTTCCGCCGCGCGCCCCCGCGGCCGAAGAGGTAGACGCGCTCGTCGCCGGGCTGGTCGAAGAGGCCCGGCTCCTCGACGACCGTCCGCGCCCGCGGGCCGCCGCGGTCCTGGAGGTAGGCCTTCACGTCGAAGAAGCTCATGTTCTCGACCATCCCTAGGATCGGCACCTTCAACTGGCGGAACATCGTCAGCGCCCGGACGGCATCCAGTAGCGCGATCTCCTGCGGCGTGCAGATGACCACGGCGCCCGTGAGCGGCAGGGCCTGGGCCAGGGTCAGGGGCACGTCGCCGGTGCCGGGGGGAAGGTCGATCACCAGGTAATCAAGCTCGCCCCATTCGACCTGGTGGAGGAACTGCTGCATGATCCCGTGGAGCATCGGCCCGCGCATGATGACGGCGCGCTCCGGCTCGAGCAGGAAGCCCATCGACATAAGCTTCAGGCCGTTGGCCTCGATCGGCTGGATCCGGTCCCCCTTGGCCATCGGCCGGCCGGTGGCGCCGACCAGGTGCGGGATCGAGGGGCCGTAGACGTCGGCGTCCATGATGCCCACGGCCGCGCCGTACGACTTGAGGCCGTAGGCGATGGCCGCGGCCATGGTGCTCTTGCCGACGCCGCCCTTGCCCGAGCCGACGGCGATGACGTTCTTCACGCCCGGGATGTCGCCCTTCTCGGAGATGCCCTTGCCGCGGACGTCGGCCGTCATGTGGACGTGATAGGTCAGCTCCGAGCCGAGCCGGGCCGTGAGGGCGGCGCGGACGTCGGCCTCGATCTTCGCCTTCAGCGGGCAGGCGGGCGTGGTCAGGTTGACCGTCAGCGTGACGCTGGCCTCGCCGATGCGGATATCCTTGATCATGCCGAGGTCGACGAGGTCGCGGTGCAGGTCGGGGTCCTTGACGCCCTTGAGGGCCTCGAGGACGTCGCGCTCGGTCAGGGACGGGGTCTTCTTGCCGAACATCGGGCGGTCCCTTCTCTCTCGTTCGGTGCGGTCGCTTGGTCGGTGGGGGCGATCGATCAGAGGTCGGCGGGCCGGGCCCAGCCGTCGTGCTCGGCGCGGCGGCGCGCGAGCGGGAGCCAGCGGAGGAGCAGGCCGGCCACCCGCGGAGGCGGCACGACGCCGGCCATCACGAGCGTCGCGCCCAGCTCGAACGCCAGGGCCGACACGCCGGGATGATCCGCCGGGTCGAGCACGAGGAACAGCCCGGCGGGCGACGCCTGTGCCGCGCGGTCGAGGTCCTCGAGCGCGGCCCGGGGCCGGTCGGCCACGTCGAGCACGACGACCGGGCTGGCGGCCCCGCGGACGGCGCGTTCGAGGTCGTCCGCCGATCGCGACTCGACCCAGCGGACCACCCCCGCGCCGGCGAGCCGGGTGCGGAGGTGGCGGGCCCAGGTACCCCGGCGCTCGTGGGTCACGACGGTCACGGACGGCATCGTCGGGCCCGGCCCCCGCCTCGGCATCCCGGCAAAGATCCCGCGGGCCGACACGCACGGCCCGCCAATATCATCATCGTAACAAAGGAACCGGCCCCTCCGCGAGGGTGGCGATCGCGGCCAAGCGAGCCGCGCCGGCCTATGACCCGACCGGACGGCTCTCCTCGCCCGCGCCGACCGGCGCCGCGGTGGCCGAGGCCTCGCGCAAGCCGAGGAGCCCGACGAGGCCGACGAGCCAGGCCACGTCCTCGATGGCCGCGCCGACCGGATGGTCGGCGGCCTTGGCGGGGAGCCAGAGCGAGGCGGTCACCAGCAGGAACAGGCCCCACGCCAGACGCCGGCCGGTGGTGACGGCCGAGCGCCAGAGGGCCAGCGTCAGGAAGGCGATGATCAGGTTGGAATAGTTGCGGTGATACGTCCAGAACCGACTGGCGACCGCGGCGATCGCGTACAGGACGAGCAGGCTGTCGCGGCGGCGGGCGACCAGCAGGGCGAGGCAGATCCCCACGCAGGCGAGCGCCGTCAGCGACACCGCCCGCTCGTAGGGGATGCCCATCCCCAGCGCCAGGGTGAGTGGGCCCTGCGACGCGCCGACGTGCCGCCGGGCCGCGCGGACCATCTGCCCGCACATCTCGAGGGGGTCGGTCTTCGTCGGGATCCAGATGACGAGGCTCGCGACGGCGAGGTAGGCGGCGGAGACCGCCAGCATCCGCCACTGGCCGCGGGCCAGGGGCACGAGCAGGAACGGGCCCGCCAGGTTCGGCTTGAGCTGAGCGACCCCCATGAGCAGGCCGCCTGACGCGGTCCGCCCGGCCTCCTCGGCCCGGAGCGCCCAGAGGAGCAGGGCGAGGACGATCAGGCCGTAATTGCCCGTGCCGAGGTCGGTGCAGATCGACGCCATCGAGGTCACGGCGAGGACCGGCACGGCGCGGTCGAGCGGCGGCAGCCCGCGCCCGAGCCTCCAGACGCAGGCGACGATCGAGCCGAGCGCGCCGGCCGCCACCAGCGCATACCACGGCCGCAGCGCGGAGCGTGGGACGCCGAAGATGAGATAGCCGGTGAAGTAGGACCAGGGGGGATAGTCGACGTCGAGGGGGACGCCGATCTCCGGGCGGGTCGAGTCGTCCCGGCCCGTGCTCGGCGGGGGTGGCAGGTGGTCCACGATCGCGGCCTCGCGGAACGCCACGTCGTAGGGGTTCTGGCCGCGGAGGATGTACTGCTGCTCCATCCACCTCCGCTCGCGGTCGCCGCCGATCGGGTGGAACAGCGCGACGGCGAACCCCTTGCCCAAGTAGGCGGCGCTGAGGAGGGCCGCGATCAGCAGGAAGGCGAGCGTCGCGCGTCGATTCATGATGCCTCTTGCCGGCCTCGGCGCCCGGGGCCGGGCGTCGGCCCATCTTACGCCGCCGCCGCGAGGCGGGTCCAGCCGCCCCGGGCCGGCGGGAACGCGCGTCCTCCGCGAGGCCGAGCCTTCTCCGCCGCTTGAATCGGGCGCCGTGCATCCTCTAGGATAGGATCGAGCGGCCCGGCGATTGCGTGCCCGGCCAACATACCTGCGCCCGACGCCGCCACGAACCGAGGCCCGCGAACCCGATGGCCGACCGCGACTATTACGAAGTGCTTGGCGTGGCGAAGAATGCGACGCCGGAGCAGATCAAGAAGGCATATCGCGGCCTGGCGCGGAAGCATCACCCGGACGTCAACCCGGGCGACAAGAAGGCCGAGGCGTCGTTCAAGGAGGCGCAGCGGGCCTACGACGTCCTGTCCGAGCCCGAGAAGCGGAAGCTCTACGACCAGCTCGGCCCGGCCGCGTTCGAGGGCGGCGGGCCCGGCCCCAGGGCCGGCGCCGCCGAGTGGGCCGCGCGGGCCGGGGGCGGACAGGGGGGCATGGGCGGGTTCGAGGATATCGACCTCGGCGCCTTCTTCGGCCGCGGCGCCCACGGCGGGGCCGGGTTCGAGGAGCCCGACGCCGGCCACGGCGGGAGCATCTTCGAGGAGCTGATCGGCCGCGTCCGCGGCGACCGCGGCGCCAGGCGGCGCGGTCAGCCCCGGCCGCCGAGGACGACCGAGGCGACGCTGACCATCCCCTTCCTGACCGCCGTCCGCGGCGGCGAGACGTCGATCGAGATCGACCGCGAGGGGCACAATGAAACGCTCACGGTGAAGATCCCCCCGGGCGTCGACACCGGCTCGAAGATCCGGCTCCGCGGCCAGGGCGAGGCCGTCGAGCGCGGGGGCCCGCGGGGCGACCTGACGATCACGCTCCAGGTCCTGCCCCACCCCTATTTCACGCGCGAGGGCCGCGACCTCGTCGTCGAAGCGCCCGTCGCGGTCGCCGAGGCGATCCTCGGGGCCAAGATCGAGGTGCCGACGCTCGACGGCCTCAAGACGCTGACGATCCCCGCCGGGACGTCGTCCGGCCAGAAGCTCAGGCTCCGCGGCCAGGGCGTGCCCGCCCGCGGGGACCAGCCGGCCGGCGACCTGTTCGTCGTGATCAAGGTCGTCGTCCCCAAGTCCGTCGACGACGAGAGCCGCCGCCTCATCGAGCAGTTCGCCGAGCGGAACCCCCAGAACCCGCCGCGCGGGCCTCTGGCGCAGTTGATTCCGGACGCCAACACCCGACCCGACCATGAGCGAAACCATCCTCCGCCGCGAGACCGTCGCCGAGGGGCTCGCCATCGCGCCCGAGACCCTGACCCACTACGAGCAGCTCGGCCTCATTCACTGCGTCGAGCGGGCGGGCGTCGTCGGATACCCCCCGGCGGAGGTCCGACGGATCTGGTCGATCCTGAGCTATCAGCGCGACCTGGGCGTGAACCTCGCGGGCGTGGACGTGATCCTCAGGCTGAGGGACCTGGTCGAGGAGCATCGCCGCCAGCTCGCCCGGTTCGCGACGGCCCTGCGAGAGGCGCTCGGACGAGGCCGAGGGCGATGGCTGACGAATCCTCGCCCGCGAAGGTGCCCCTGCTCGACCGCCCGGATCTCGCTCCCCGCGACCGCACGCGGATCGGCTGGGCCGCCGCCGCGCTCCTGGGCGCCGGCCTGATCGCGATCGTCGCGCTGGGATCGCTCGCGATCTGGCACCTCGTCCGCCGCGGCAGGCTGATCCGCGAACGGCTCGGGGCCCCCCGCGAGGTGCGGCTCCCGGAGATCGGGCGGCCGGATTCTGATAGGCTGCCGGATGCTTGAGGCCGCCCGTCGATCGGACCGGCCCGGAAACCTCGCCGCATCGAGCGACTGCCGCATGGACCACCGCTTCCGACCCGACGAGCGGATCAAGCTGCCGGCGGACTTCCGCCGCGCGTTCGACCGCAAGCGGTCGGCGTCCGACGCGCACCTGATCGTCTACGGCGTCGAGAACGGCCTGCCGCACGCGAGGCTCGGGATCTCGGCGTCGCGGAAGCGTGTCAGGAAGGCCCACGAGCGGAACCGGGTCAAGCGGCTGCTCCGCGAGGCGTTCCGGCTCGCGAAGGCGGAGCTCCCGCCGGGCCTGGACCTGGTGATCGTGCCCCGAGGCCCCGCGCTGACGTTCGCTCAGGCCCGCGCGCTCGCTGCCCGAGCTGGCCGGGGCCATCGCGCGGCGGATCGGGCCCGCGGCGTCGAAGGCGGCCGCGCCATGACGATCCGACCCTGGACCTGGCCCGGCCGCGCGGGCGTCGCGGCCTGCATCGGCATGATCCGCGTCTACCAGAAGACGCTCGGCCCGATGCTGGCCATGTTCGGGCCGATGTGCCGGTTCACGCCCAGCTGCAGCACTTACGCGATCGAGGCGCTGCGGAAATACGGGCTCGTGCGGGGCCTCGCCAAGGGGCGCGCTGCGGATCGCCCGGTGCAACCCGTACCACCCGGGCGGATATGATCCGCCGTGATCGGGTCAATTTGTTGCATGCTCATACATACGCCGTGTGAAATCGGCCGTCTCCGCCAGGTTCCTGAGGCCGGAAACGGTCGCGGGCGGCCGGGGATGGCCCCGCCGCCCGCGTGGATTGATCGAACCGAGGCGCCGGGCCCTCACCAGCGGCGGTACGGGCCCCAGGGCCGGCCGTAGTAGGGGCCGGGGAAGGGTCGGTAGACGGGATAGCGGGGGTAGACGCCGACGCCGATGCCGACGACCGGGGGCGCGTAAACCGGCGCAACCACCGGCGCCGCAACGATCGGCGGCGCCACGAAGGCCGGCGCGCCGACGTACACGCCGCGGCCGTACCACGGGTTGCCGATCGAGACGGCGACCTGTGCGTCGGCCGCGCCCGCCGCGCCCAGGACCACGCCGACCGCGAGGATCAAACCCTTCCAGCTCGCCATGAGAGAGTCCTCCACCGGGACCTCGAGACATCCGTGATCCGCCCGACGGCGGCCCGGCGATCCTACGCGATTGCACGCGGTGTACCAACGCCGATTTCGCGCCGGCCTGGGAAACGAAGGGGGCGGCGAGCCCGAGCCCACCGCCCCCTTCAGAGTTGATCAGGAATCGCGCGACCGGTCGTCGATCACCACCGCCGCCAGCGGCGGCCGCCCCAGCCCCAGCCGCGGCGATAGCCCCAGCCGCCGTACATGGGGCGATAACCATAACCGTAGCTGCGATAGACCCCGCCGTAGCCGTACGCCGGCATGCCGTAGCCGAGGCCGCCGTAGCCGAGCCCGTACGGGGCGATCCCCGCGTAGCCCGAACTGTACGAGAAGCCGCCCGGGTAGCCGTAGCCGTACCCGCCCAGGCCGTAGCCCCCATAGTACGGATTCCCGACGGAGAGCATGAACTGGGCCTTCGACTCCGACGCCGCGCCCAGGACCAGCCCGCCCGCCAGGACGAGCCCAAAGATTCGTGCCATCGTGACCCTCCGATCCTCGGTGTCGATCAAAGCGGCCCACCGCGGGCCGATGAACGCCTCCTTTGCATCTGCCATACCAAAATATAGGCCCGATCAGGACCTCCGTTATTTTGGTAGTCCAAAAAATTGATTGCGAAATTGCGAAATTTGATCTTGTCCTCGGTCGATGAAGGGGATAGGATCAGCAAGAAATAGCGAAGAAACAGGTCGGACGGCGCAATATGCGCGGGACATTGACGATGGCGACGACGGCGCAAGCGAACAGGAAACCACGGTCGCTCGATGAGGTCCACGGCTCGGTCGCGGTCGCCCACCGGAACCCGCTCCGGCGGCTCTTCGCCTTCCTCGGGCCGGCGTACCTGGTGAGCGTCGGCTACATGGACCCGGGGAACTGGGCGACGGACCTCGAGGGCGGCGCCCGGTTCGGCTACGCGCTGATCTGGGTCCTCTTGATGTCGAACCTGATGGCCGTGCTGCTCCAGACCCTCGCGGCGAGGCTCGGGGTGGTCACCGGCTACGACCTGGCGCAGGCCTGCCGGGCCGAATACTCGAAGCCCGTCAACATCGTCCTCTGGATCCAGGCCGAGATCGCGATCGCGGCGTGCGACCTGGCCGAGGTCGTCGGCACGATCATCGCGCTGAAGCTCCTCTTCGGCATCCCGCTGCTCTGGGGCTGCCTGGTGACGGCGTTCGATACGTTCCTGCTGCTCTGGCTCCAGAAGTGGGGCATGCGGAAGATCGAGGCCGTCATCCTCGCGCTCGTGGCGACCATCGGCGCGTGCTTCCTGATCCAGATCGTCCTGGCCCGGCCCGAGTTCGGCGGGATCGTCGCCGGATTGCGGCCGAGCCTGCCGCCGGGTTCGCTCGTCGTGGCCATCGGCATCCTCGGCGCGACGGTGATGCCGCACAATCTGTACTTGCACTCGGCGCTCGTCCAGTCGCGGCGGATCGGCGAGAGTTCGCAGAGCAAGTCGCAGGCTTGCCGCTACAACCTGATCGACACGGCGCTCGCCCTCAACGTCGCGTTCTTCGTCAACGCCGCGATCCTCGTGCTGAGCGCGGCGGTCTTCTACCGCAATGGCGCCGAGGTTGCCTCGATCGAGACGCGCATCGGCTCCTACCGTCGTTCCTCGGCCCGCTCGCGCCGATCCTGTTCGGCGTCGCGCTGCTGTGCGCGGGGCAGAGCTCGACGCTGACCGGCACGCTCGCCGGGCAGATCATCATGGAGGGGTATCTCGACCTCAAGATCGCCCCGTGGCTCCGCCGGCTCGTCACGCGGACGATCGCCCTGGCGCCGGCGGTGCTGACGATCACGCTCGTGGGCGAGGACAAGATGCAGCACCTGCTCGTCTTGAGCCAGGTCGTCCTGAGCCTCCAGCTCGCGTTCGCGGTGATCCCGCTGATCCACTTCACGTCGGACCGGAAGAACATGGGCGACTTCGCCACGCCGCGCTGGGTGCAGGGGCTGGCGTGGCTGACGGCGGCGATCATCGTCGGGCTGAATGCGAACTACCTCGCCGAGAAGATCCACGACGCGGTCGACTGGGCCTCGCGCCGCGAAGCCTCGGGCCGATCGGCCTGGGGCCGGTGGTCGCCGTCGGGCTCTACGGCCTTGCGGGCGGCATGGCGGCGCTCTTGGCGTGGGTCGTGGTCAAGCCGTGGGTCCGCCCGTCGCCGCCGTGGGCCGGGCCGGCGAGCGTCGAGCTCGACTGGGCCGATGCGCTGCGGCCGCACACGCTGACGACGATCGGCGTGGCGCTGGAGCACAACCCGAACGACGCCGAGATCCTCAACCGCGCCCTGAGCCTGGCCCGGCCGGGGCAGACGAAGCTGGTGCTCCTCCACGTCGTCGACACCCCGATGACCCGCGTCTACGGCGGCGACACGGCCGACCGCGAGACGGCCGGCGACGAGCGCTATCTGGCCGAGGTCGCCCGCGTCCTCGAACAGAAAGGCCACGACGTCCGCACCGTGCTCCTCCACGGCCCCGACCGGGCGGGCGAGCTGGTCCACCGGCTCCGCCGCGAGCCGGTGGACCTGCTCGTCGTCGGCTCGCACGGCCACGGGCTGGTCCGCGACCTCCTGTTCGGCCAGACGGTCGACAAGGTCCGCCACGGCCTGGCCGTGCCGATGCTCATCGCGCGGCCGGATCGTAGTCCCAGGACGGGAGAAGTGCCGGCAGGCGTGTCGGAGACATAGCGCACTGGCGACGATTCGCGGGCCTGGTCTTTCCTGCAGCTGTCCGATTGCCCGGCCGATGATACTCCCCTAGAATCGCGCGGGGACGGGGCTCCTGCCGCATCCGGGTCGATCCGCCGCCGATGCCGATCACGTATTACAAGCGGTTCCGGATGGAGATCGACCTCGAGGTCGACCTCATGCCGGCGGTCGAGCCGCTGGCGCCGCCCTATTACTGGGTGGGGTGGGACGAGGCCCTGCTCGAGCGGCACGCCGAGGTGAAGTTCCTCGCGTTCCACGAGGAGATCGACTCGCACGTCTTCCCCTGCCTGGCCGACCGCCCGGGCTGCCAGCGCCTGATGCGCGAGATCCGCCGCAAGGCCGGCTTCCTGCCGGCCGCGACCTGGCTCGTTCGCGGGCCGGTCGGCTACGTCGGGACGATCCAGGGCGTCGTCGACCGCGGCCCGATCGGCGCCATCCAGAACGTCGGCGTCGCGCCCGATTACCGGGGATTGGGCCTCGGTAGGGCGCTCGTCTTCAGGTGCCTCCAGGGCTTCCGCGAGGCCGGCGTGCGCCGGGTCTACCTGGAAGTGACCGCCGAGAATTCGTCGGCCGTGCGGCTGTACCGCGACCTCGGCTTCCGGCGGGCGAAGACGCTGTACAAGGCCGTCGACGGGTGACCTCGCCTCAGATTGGCAGCGTCCGCAGCCGCGATTGCGCCAGCGACACGTAATGGGTCATCAGTCCCGAGTCGATCGCCTTGCGATACTCGGCGCGGGCCCGCACGTTGTCGCCCAGGCCGCGATAGGCCTCGGCCAGGTGATAGTGACCGGTCGGGAAATCGACCGGCTGCGGCGGGGCGGCGAGGTACTCGTCCCAGTAGCCGAGGGCGCGATCGAATTCGCCCAGGGCGAGCGTCGCGCGGCCGAGGCTGCCGAAGACGCCCGAGCGGGTGTTCCGGTCCTGCGTGAAGCCGGCGAGCCTGACGTCAATATCGTCGATCGCCGGCAAGGCCGCGTCCCGGCGGCCCTGGAGCGCGTCGACCCGGGCCAGGGAGGCGTCGCACCAGAGCGTGACCTTCGCGTCGCCCGCGACCCGCCTGCGGGCCTCGGCCAGCGCGGCCCGCGCCTCGTCGAGGCTGCCCTTCTCGGCGAGCAGCGTGGCGCGGGCGAAGTTGAAGATACCCTGCGAGAAGTTCTCGGCCCGGGTGTTCGGGAACGGGTCGAGCCGCGATGCGCGGCCGACGGCCGCGAGCCCCTCGTCGAACCGGCCCCAGCAGCGCAGGGTCTCGTACCGGACCAATTCGAGGTGCCGCGTCGGCCGGAAGCTCGCAGCGGCCTGGTCCAGGGCGGCGATGGCCCCGGCGAGGTCGCCGCGCTTCCGCTTGAGCTCGGCGAGGTCGCCCAGCACGTCGGCGAGCTGCTTGGGGTCGCCGATCCGCTCGGCCAGCTCCACCACCCGGAGCTTGTGGGCCTCCGCCTCGTCGAGGCGGCCGAGGTCGCCGAGCGAGGAGCCCGCCTGACGATGCGCGAGGAACTGCCGCTTGGGGTCGTTGAAAAGCGAGGCCGCCACCTCCGCGCGATGGGCCGACTCCTCGAGCCGGCCGGCCATGAAGAGCTTGATGGCCAGGTCGAGCGTCATCATCGCCCGTCCCTCGGTCGTCAGGTCCTTGTCGGTCTCCAGGCCCTGCTCCAGGACCTGGCACGCCCCGTCGTGGTCGCGGGCCGCCTCGAGTTGCCGGGCGCGGGTGATATACCAGGCCGCGTCCCGTCCCTCCTCTCGCTCGCCGATCTCCAGGTCGCCTTCGCCGAGCCTGCGCTGCTCGTCGGCCGCGTCGTCCTGTCCGAGGGCCTCGAGGGCGTCGGCCAGCCTGGACCGGACCTCCGCGACGAAGGCCCCCGGCAGCCCGCGGTGCCGGACGATCGCATACCCCTGCTCCGCCGCCTGCTCGTGAAGGCCCTCGACCTGCGCCAGCCGCATCAGGTCGTGCCGGGCGGGGGCCCTCATGGAGTCGCCGAAGAGCGACGGGGTCGCCACCACGACCTCGAGATAACGCCGGAGCCGTGGGCTCTTGGCCATCGTCCTCCGCGTCAGCAGCCACGGGATGACGATGAAATAGAGCGCATGCGCCGCCGCGACGAGCACGATCACCGTGCGCACGGCGCGGAAGTTCGTGCCGAAGAAGGTCCAGTAAATGCGGTCCCACATGACCGAATGGTGATACCGGACACCGACGCCGAAAGCGAGCGGATTTTCCGTGAAGATTCCGGGCACGGGCCCTAATCCTTGACCTCCTCCAGGTCGACGTTCGCGGGCCCGTTGATCACCGTCCCGTGCCGGTCGAACCGCGAGCCGTGGCAGGGGCAGTCCCAGGTCGTCTCGGTCGGGTTCCACTGGACGACGCAGCCGAGGTGCGGGCAGGTCGCCGAGCGCTCGTGCAGGGTGCCGTCCTCGGCGCAGTAGACCGCGACCTTCTTCAGGCCGCGGCGGATGACGGCCCCCTGCCCCTTCGGGATCTCGTGAACGGAGCTCACGTCGCCGCCGGTGATCCAGTCGGCGTACTGGGCGGCGACGTTGAGGTTCTCGGTCACGAAGTCGCCCGCGGCGCCGATCGGCTTGCGGGCCGGGTCGTAGAGGTCGACCCAGGCGTTGGGACGCTTGAGGATCAGGTCGGAGATCAGGAGGCCCGCGATCGTCCCGTGGGTCATCCCCATGCCCGAGTCGCCGGTGGCGATGTAGATGTGCTCGGCGTCGCCCGGATTGCGGCCGATGAAGCCGAGGCCGTCGATCGATTCCATGACCTGGCCCGACCAGCGGTACTCGACCGCCCCCATCGAGGGGAACCGCTCGCGGGCCCAGGCCTCGAGCCGCTTGTAGCGCTCGTCGCCGTCGCGCGCCTGGCCGGTCTTGTGGTCCTCGCCGCCGACGATGAGGGCGTCGTCGCCCCCCTCCATCGGCTCGAGGCGGATGTAGTGGTAGGGGTCGGCCGTGTCCCAGTAGAGCGCCGGGGTGATCGACCCGCGCGGCACTCGGGCGGCGATGGCGTAGGTGATGTAAGGGGCCTGCTTGGTGTGGATCGCGACCATGTCGTTGATCGGCGTGTTCGTGGCGACGACGACCGAGGCCGCGGAGACGACGGGGCCGTCCTTCGCGTGGACCTTGGCGGGCGGCCCGGGCTCGATCTTCTCGACGTGAGTGCCGGTGTACACGGCGCCGCCGAGCTTCTCGATCGCGCGGACGAGGCCGGAGAGGTACTTGAGGACGTGGAACTGCCCCTGGCCGGGGAACCGGAGGGCGACGCCCGGGTCGAAGCCGTTGATCGCGGGCCTCGCGAGCTTCTCGACGCGGGTCAGGCCGGCCTTGTGGGCCGCGTCGAGTTCCTTATCCAGCTCGTGCTCGGTCGAGTCGCCGCCCAGGAAGAGGTAGCCGTCGAGGCGGGCGAAGTCGCAGGCGATCGACTCGTCGGCGACGGCCTTCTCGATGGCGTCGATGGCGGCGGTGTGGCTGTCGGCGGCGAGCCTGGCGGCGTCCTCGCCGCGGACGCGGATGATCTCGTAGTAGCGGTCGTCGAGCGCGTTCGAGAGGTGGGCCGTCGTGCGCCGGGTCTGGCCCGAGGCGATCGGCCCGTCGTCGAGGACGACGACCTTCTTGCCGGCCTTCGCGAGGAAGTAGGCCACGGAGAGCCCGGCGATGCCCGCGCCGACGATGCAGGTGTCGGCGTCGATCGACTCGGCGAGCGGCTTCTCGGTCGGGACGTCGGCGGTGGCCATCCAGAGGGAGACGGACTCGCCGGTTTCGCTCTTCATCGCGGGGGGACTCCGGTTCGGGGGGTCTTTCGGCGCAGGCCGGGGCGGTTGGCGTCGACGGCGTTCCGGACCCTTCCCCGGCAAGCGGCATGCCGGGATGCCGGAGCCTCGCGATCTCGGCCCTCGCAACGACGCGGAGCCTCGTTGCGCCTCGTCTCGCGCCGAGAAGAGGTCCGGATGCTCTTTCGAAAACCCGGGAACCTCGGAGCTGGGTGCCTGGGGTCGAGCCGAAGGCGAGCCCCGAGCGCGATGGCCTCTGACTGGGGGCTCGCCTTCGGCTCGACCCCAGGCACCCCAGGCCTTCCGAGCCAGGTTCTCGACGGAGCATCCGGGCCTCCTGAGGGATTTTCCGATGAGCCTGGCGGTCTTTGTAGGGTCCGCCATGCGGACCATCCGCGGGTCGGGGCCATGGCCGAAGACGGTCCGCATGGCGGACCCTACGCAGGCCGCCACGCCCGATCGAAAACCGCCCTGAGGGACGCCCCACCCGCACGAAGCCGCACCGCGGCGAACGAAAGGCGTACGCTCGGGTTCGGTCGGCACGGGGTGCCGGGTTCGCTCGGTGACGCCCCGCAGTCATCCCGGGGTCCTCACGGACCTGAGTCCCGGGACGACGTCGGGGGTGCGACCCCCGCCGGGTTCGGCTAGAATGGCATGATTCGGCCCCGCCGCTCGTGCCGGCGAGAGGGCCCCTCTCCCGGCCCGACCGAGGTCCACGTGCCCGAACCGACCATCGTCAGTCACCGCTACGACAACGGCCTGGTCCTCGTGGCCGAGACGATGCCCGAGCGTGCAGCTCGGCGGCGTTCACGCTCCTGCTGCCGGCGGGCGCGGCGTACGAGCCGGAGGACCGCGGCGGGGCGGCGTCGATGCTCGCCGAGTGGATCACCCGCGGGGCGGGCGACCTCGACAGCCGCGAGCTGCTGTCGGCGCTCTGGACAACCTGGGCGTCAGCCACGGCGAGAGCGCCCAGACGCTGCACACGAGCGATCTCGGCCGCGACGCTCGGCCGCAACCTCGATCCCGCGCTCTGAGCTCTTCGCCGACGTCGTCCTCCGGCCCGCACCTCGACGACGACGAGGTCGAGCCGATCCGGGCGCTGGCCGTGCAGAACCTGCAGAGCCTGGAGGACGACCCCGGCACGCAAGGTCATCTACGAGCTCCGCCGCGCCACTTCCCCGACCCCTGGGGCCGACCCGCGCCGGGGACGCCCGAGGGCGTCAGTCGGCCTGACGCCCGACGACCTGCGCGCGTTCCACGAGCCGGCCTATCGCCCCAACGGCGCGATCCTCGCCGTGGCCGGCGCGATCGACTGGCCGGCGCTCCGCGACGCCGTCGGCCGGCTCTTCGGCGACTGGGAGCCGAAGCCCGACCCCGACGGTCCAGGTCCGGCCCGCCGGGCCCGAGCCGCGACCACATCCTCCGCGAGACCCAGCAGATCCAGATCGCCCTGGCCTACCCGACGGTCACGGTCGACCAGCCCCGATTACTACCACGCCCGCGCCGCCACGGCCATCCTCGGCGGCTACTCGTCGGCCCGGCTCTTCACCGAGGTCCGCGAGAAGCGGGGCCTCTGCTACTCGGTCTACGCCAGCTACGAGAGCCAGCAGCGACCGCGCGGCCGTCCTCTGCTACGCCGGCACCTCGACCGACCGGGCGCAGGAGACCCTGGACGTCACCCTCGCCGAGATCGCCCGCCTGGCCGACGACGGGCGTCGACGCCGAGGAGCTCGAGACGATGCGGGCCGGGCCTCAAGAGCTCGCTGATCATGCAGCAGGAGTCGAGCATGAGCCGCGTCGGGCTCGCTCGCCTCCGACTGGTTCTACCTCGGCCGCGTCCGCTCGCTCGACGAGATCTCCGCCGCACTCGATGCGCTGACGCCCGAGTCGGTCGAGCGACTACGCCGCCACGCCAGGACCTGCGACTGACCAGATGACGCATCGCTGACCCTCGGCGCCCGAACGCGCCTTGCACGGATGCATGCTCGGACTATGGCCGATTCGGACTCCTGCGTGCCGGATTCACCACGGATGGCGCATGACCGCTCCGACCGAGAGACTCATCGATGCACTTCCACCACACCGTCCTCGACAACGGCCTCCACGTCATCGCCGAGCTGAACGACCAGGCGCGGTCGGTCGCCTCGGGGTTCTTCGTCAAGACGGGCAGCCGCGACGAGTCGGCCGACGTCGCCGGCGTCTCGCACTTCCTCGAGCACATGATCTTCAAGGGCACGCCCGCGCCGCGACGCCCTGGCCGTCAACCGCGACTTCGACCGCGTCGGCGCCAAGCACAACGCGCAGACCTCCGAGGAGGACACGTTCTACCACGTCACCTGCCTGCCCGAGTACCTGCCCCAGGCGTTCGACGTCCTCTCCGACATCCTCCGGCCCAGCCTCCGCGAGGACGACTTCGAGACCGAGAAGAAGGTGATCATCGAAGAGATCCGGATGTACCTGGACAACCCGATGTCGGTCGCCTACGACGCGGCCAAGGCCGCCCACTTCGGCCCGCACCCGCTGGGGCAGAGCATCCTCGGCACGGTCGAGTCGATCACGGGCCTGACGGTCGACCAGATGCGCGACTACTTCGCCCGCCAGTACAGCCCGGCGAACATCGTGCTGGCCTTCGCGGGCAAGACCGACTGGGACCAGGTCGTCGCCCTGGCCAAGGAGCACTGCGGCGACTGGGAAGGCGGCGCGGCGTCGCGCCAGGCCGTCCCGCCGCGGGGCACCGGGGCGTTCCAGGCGATCCTCCGCGCCGAGGACCAGCAGCAGACCGTGATCGGCGTCGCCGACGCCCCGCCGCTGGAGAGCGACGACCGCTACGCCGCGCAGCTCCTGGCGACCGTCCTCGGCGACCACACCGGCTCGCGGCTCTACTGGGCCCTGGTCGACCCCGGCCACGCCGACGGCGCCGAGCGTCTCGTACCAGGACTACAACCAGGCGGGCGCCTTCTTCACCTTCCTGAGCTGCGAGCCCGACGAGACCCAGGCCAACCTCGGCCGGATCGCCGAGGTCTACCGGAGCGTCATGGCCGAGGGGCTCACCGACGAGGAGCTGACCCAGGCCAAGAACAAGGTCCTCGCCCGCACCGTCCTCCGCAGCGAGCGGCCGATGGGCCGGCTCGCCTCGCTCGGCTTCCACTGGACCTATCGCCGCGAGTACCTGTCGGTCGCCGAGCGAGCTCGAGGCCTTCTCGCGCGTCACCCTCGCCGACATCCGCCGCGTCCTCGACCGCTGGCCGCTCCTGCCGATGACCGTCGTCTCGGTCGGCCCGACGACCGAGTCCATCCGCCCGAAGTGACAGCCTGATCGAACGGAGGATGCTGCCATGAGCACGACCACCCGGATCACGCGTCGAACAGTACGACGAGATGATCCGCCGGGGCGACTTCGAGCCCCGCGAGGAGCACCACGTCGAGCTGATCGACGGCGAGATCGTCTCCCATGAGCCCGATCAACCCGCCCACGACGACGCGGTCGATCGAATTGACCGAGTGGAGCTGCTCGACGCTCCCGCCGCAGAGGCGCGTGCGGGTCCGAGTCCAGGGGCTCGTTCGGCATCCCCGTCCTCGACAGCGCCCCGCAGCCGGACCTCGTCTGGCTGCGCCGCAAGCGACTACCGCCGCACGCGCCCACGCCCGACGACGTCCTGCTGCGTGATCGAGGTCGCCGACAGCAGCCTCTGGCCAAGGATCGCGGCATGAAGGCCGAGCCTCTACGCCGAGGCCGGCATCGCCGACTACTGGATCGTCAACATCCCGGAGCGCTGCGTCGAGGTCCGCCGCGACCCGCAGGGCGGGATCTACCGAGTCGTTGACGATCCTCCGACCCGGCGAGTCGATCCCCCTGCTCGCCTTCCCGGAGGTCGCCCTGCCGGTCGCGATCCTCTTCCCGAGATGACCTGACGGCGAGCCGAGGCTGACCCATGCGGATCGTCAGCCTCCTGCCCTCGCTGACCGAGCTCGTCTGCGCCCTCGGCCGCGGCGACGAGCTCGTCGGCGTGACGCACGAGTGCGACTACCCGCCGGGCGTCGAGCTGCTGCCGCACCTGACGCACAGCCGGATCGCGCCCCAGGCCGACAGCGCCGCGATCGACGCGCTGGTCGCCGAGCAGGGCGGGAGCCTGTACGACCTCGACGTCGTGGGCGCTCGCCGAGCTGCGGCCCGACCTGATCCTGACGCAGGAGCAGTGCGACGTCTGCGCGGTGAACGAGGCGACGGTCCGGCGGGTCGCGCGCGACTGCCGGGGCCGCCCCGGGTCGAGAGCGTCAACCCGACCGACCTGGCCGGCGTGTTCGCGATGTTCGACGCCATCGCCGCCCTGCTCGACGCCCGGACCGAGGCCGACCGGCCTTGCGGACCGCGTTCGACGACCTGGGCGAGCTGATCGTCGAGCCGCGCCGGCGACCGGGATCGGCCGCGGGTCGTCCTGCTCGAATGGTTCGACCCGCCGTTCTCGTCCGGGCACTGGAACCCGGAGATCGTCGCCCTGGCCGGCGGCGTCGAGGTCCTCGCCCGGCCCGGCGAGCGGTCGCGGCGGGTCGGCTGGGACGAGGTCGCCGCGGCCGAGCCCGAGGTGATCCTCCTGTCGCCGTGCGGGTTCACGCTCGACCGGGCCGAGGCGGAGCTGGCCGCGCTGGGCGACCGGCCCGAGTGGCGTCGCCTCGAGGCGGTTCGCAAGGGCCGGGTCGTCCTGGTCGACGGCTCGGCCTACTTCTCGCGGCCGGGGCCCCGGCTCAAGGAGAGCCTGGCCATCGCCGCCGCGGCGATCCACCCGGACGTCTGCCACGACCTGGCCCCAGCCGACGGGTTCCGACTCGTCAGCCCGTAGGGTCCGCTCGGCGGAGGTCTTCGCGACAACAGCCCCGGGAATCGAAGACGTCCGCACAGCGGACCTGCGAGCCGATCTGCCGAAATGGCAGACAGTTCGCGACGATCCGTCCGAACGGCAGACATTCGCGGCGAAGAGGTCCGCGACATGTTGCCGCAAATAACGGTCTTTAAAGCGGTTGCACCGTCGTTCCGGCCAAGGCACACGCCTTGCTAATCATCGAGCACAAACCCGGCCGATCGGCCCGCGCGAGGCGGTCGACGGCACGGGCGTTCGAGGTATGGGCTCTCGGTGACTGCTAGGAGACCGGGCGATGAAACTCAAGCCGTTGGGCGATCGCGTGGTGGTGGAGCGAGAGGAGGCCAAGGAGACGACGGCCGGCGGGATCGTGCTGCCCGACACGGCCAAGGACAAGCCGCAGAAGGGCAAGGTCGTCGCCGTCGGCGACGGCCGGATCACCAAGGACGGCAAGCGCCGCGAGCTGCAGGTGAAGGTCGGCGACAACGTCCTCTTCACCTCGTACGCCGGCGAGGAGTTCAAGCTCGACGGCGACAAGAAGGTCCTGCTGATGCGCGAGGACGACATCCTCGCCGTGATCGGCTGATCGCGACTCCGACGCCGGGCAGGACCGGCTCGACCGGTCCGGCCGCCGGGACACACGATCGACCCATCCGACGATCCGCATCGATCTCTACGCGGAGTGAATCACCATGGCCGCCAAGATGATCGCGTTCGATCAGGAAGCCCGCCAGGCGATGCAGCGCGGGCGTCGCGAAGCTCGCCCGCGCCGTCAAGGTGACGCTCGGCCCCCGCGGCCGCAACGTCATCATCCAGAAGTCGTTCGGCTCGCCGACGGTCACCAAGGACGGCGTGACCGTCGCCAAGGAGATCGAGCTCGAGGACAAGTACGAGGACATGGGCGCCAAGATGGTCAAGGAGGTCGCCAGCAAGACCTCCGACGTGGCCGGCGACGGCACGACCACGGCCACCGTGATGGCCGAGGCCATCTACAACGAGGGCCTCAAGGCCGTCGTCGCCGGCGTCAACCCGATGCTCATGAAGCGCGGGATGGACAAGGCCGTCGCCGACATCGTCGAGCAGCTCAAGAAGATGAGCACCAAGGTCACCAACAAGAAGGAGACCGAGCAGGTCGCCACCGTCGCCTCGAACTTCGACACCGAGATCGGCAAGATGATCGCCGAGGCCACCGAGAAGGTCGGCAAGGACGGCGTGATCACGGTCGAGGAGGGCAAGACCCTCAAGACCGAGGTCGAGTGGGTCGAGGGCATGCAGTTCGACCGCGGCTACCTCAGCCCCTACTTCGTCACCAACCCGACGACGATGGAGGCGGTGCTCGAGGACGCCTACATCCTGATCTACGAGAAGAAGATCTCGTCGGTCAAGGACCTGGTCCCGGTGCTGGAGAAGGTCGCCCAGACGGGCAAGCCGCTGCTGATCATCGCCGAGGACATCGAGGGCGAGGCGCTGGCGACCCTGGTCATCAACAAGCTCCGCGGCACCTTCCGCTGCGCCGCCGTGAAGGCCCCCGGCTACGGCGATCGCCGCAAGGCCATGCTCGAGGACATCGCCGTCCTGACCGGCGGCAAGCCGATCTTCGAGGCGCTGGGCATCGAGCTGGAGAACGTCGGCCTCGACCGACCTGGGCCAGGCCAAGAAGGTCCTGATCGACAAGGACAACACGACGATCATCGAGGGCTCCGGCAAGCCCGACGCGATCAAGGGCCGGATCGAGGCGATCCGCCGCGAGATCGCCGACACCAAGAGCGACTACGACCGCGAGAAGCTCGAGGAGCGGCTGGCGAAGCTCGCCGGCGGCGTCGCCAAGATCAACGTCGGCGCCGCGACCGAGAGCGAGATGAAGGAGAAGAAGGCCCGCGTCGAGGACGCCCTGCACGCCACCCGCGCGGCCCTCGAGGAGGGCATCCTCCCCGGCGGCGGCGTCGCCCTGCTCCGCGCCTCGACGCAGGTCAAGCCCGAAGGGCCTGACCCACGACGAGGAGATCGGCTACCAGATCATCGTCCGCGCCTGCTCGGCCCCGATCCACCAGATCGCCGAGAACGCCGGCCAGGACGGCGGCGTGGTCGTCTCCAAGGTCGCCGAGGGCAAGGGCAACTTCGGCTACGACGCCCTGAAGGACGAGTACACCGACCTGGTCAAGGCCGGCATCATCGACCCGACCAAGGTCACCCGCTCGGCCCTCCAGAACGCCGCCAGCGTCAGCACCCTGCTGCTGACCTCCGACGCCCTGATCGCCGACATGCCCAAGGACGAAGAAGCCCGCGGGCGGCGGCGGCCACGGCGGGTACGACGACATGTATTGATCGACGGCCGCGAGGCCTCCCCGATCCTCTCCCAGCCCGACCGACGTGCCCTCCGGGGCCGTCGGCCGGGCTTTTTTGTTGGTCGGAATCAAAATCCATCGACATCCGCCGCTTTCCGCTTGCTCAACCGATGCATGCAAGCTAGGATTCGGGGCGGCGGGGACATATTTGCCGAGGATTGATCGGAGGACCGAGCCGATGATCCGCCTGACGCTCGTGGCCGTGAGCTGCCTCGCTTGGTTCGACGGGCCGTCGGGGACGCCCGGGCCCGAGCCGTCCTACGAGCAGATGAAGGCCGCGGCCGGTCGCGACGCCGCCTCGCAGGTGAAGCTCGCCCTCTGGTGCGAGTCGCACGGGCTCGAGTCGCAGAAGCTGCGGCACCTGGCCGTCGCGGTGCTCTCCGACCCGTCGAATGCCATGGCCCGCGGCCTGATGGGCCTGGTCGAGTACGGCGGCAAGTGGCGGAGGCCCGAGGCCGTCGCCGACGCCGTGAAGGCCGACGTCAAGCCCGGGCCGACCTCCTGGCCGAGTACGCCGGCCGCCGCGTCCGCACGCCGGTGAAGACCGAGCCGCAGTGGAAGCTCGCCCTCTGGTGCGAGGAGAAGGGGCTGAAGGACGAGGCGCGGGCCCACCTGGCCACGGTCGTCCGGCTCGACCCGAATCATGCGGAGGCGTGGAGGAAGCTCGGCTACAAGAAGGCTGGCAACCGCTGGATGACCGAGGCCGAGGCCGCGCGCGAGAAGGCCGAGAAGCAGGCCCAGCAGGCGGCCGACAAGCGGTGGCAGCCCCGACTGGAGCGGCTCCGCGAGGCGCTCGACGGCAAGGGCCAGCGCAGGGACGAGGCCCAGCGCGAGCTGGCGACGATCACCGACCCCCGCGCCGTGCCGGCCGTCTGGCACGTCTTCGTCGAGCGCGGCGGGAACCATCAGGTCGACGGCCGTGCAACTGCTCGGGCAGATCGACGCGATCGAGGCGTCGCGGGCGCTGGCGACGCTGGCGGTCGGCTCGAAGTCCGGACGAGGTCCGCCGCCGGGCGACCGAGACGCTCCGCCGCCGCGACCCGCGCGAGTGGGCCGACCTGCTGATCGGCATGCTCCAGCGACGAAGATCAAGTACGAGGTCAAGAAGGTCGGCGGGCCGGGGTCGCCGGGCGAGCTCTACGTCGAGGGGAAGAAGGCGAACCTCAAGCGGATCTACGCCCCGCCGCCGACCTGCCGTCGCTCCAGCCCGGCGATCGTCTCGGATACGACAATCGACGGCACGCCTGGTGCTCGCCATCACGATACGGGCCTGCCCTACGCCTTCATCCGGGCTGCGGCAATGCGAGGCCTACGCCATGCTCGGCATCCGGTCGGGCTTGCCGTCGGCGAACGCCGCGCGGGCGAGGATGGCTCCGCGGCGCGACTCGCCTCAACGCGCGCCGGATGGCGACTCCGGCGGCAGCTCGCCCGGACGATGGCCCGGCGACGGGACCCTCGCTCGAATTCGCCCGTGGCCGGAGGTCGGCTGTCCTCCGACCATCGGCCCGCAGTTATCCGAATCCACTGGCCTGAGCAAGTTCGCGATCGCCCAGAGGAACCGTTGGCGACGACGCCCAACGGAGCGAGTTTGCAAGGGCGGAGGTCGATGGTCGTCCGGCACCGTGGCGTCGACACAGTCGATCCCCGTCGAGCAGATGACGAAGGACGCCCAGCGTCGGCCGCCGTCGCCAGGCCGACAGCTCGACGCCGACGTCGCCGCCCTCGACGCCGCTGAACGAGCAGATCGCGCCGGCCAACGAGCGCGCCGTCGATCGTCCTCGACGGCGCCACCGGCCAGTCGCTTCGGCGCCGACCGCAAGGCCTGGGAGAAGTGGTTCGTCAACCAGGTCGGCTACGCCTTCATGACCCCCGACGACGAGCCGACCGACGGTCGTCGAGAACGTCCCGCTCGACTACCAGCCGCAGCCGGTCCCCGATCGCGTCGGGCGTCGAGCGTGGTCCGGCTCAGCCGCGCATGAGCTGCTTCGGCAAGGGCACCCCCGTCCGCACCCTGACCGGCAGCCGCCCGATCGAGACCCTCGAGCGTCGGCGACCTCGTCCTCACCCAGGACACGCACACCGGCAAGCTCGGCTACCGGCCCGATCACCGTCGTCCACCACAACCCGCCCAGCCCCACCTTCGAGATCACGCTCGGCGACGACACGATCGTCTCCAGCCACTTCCACCGCTTCTGGGTCGTCGGGCAGGGGCTGGGTGATGGCGCGCGACCTCAAGGAGGGCGACCCGGTCCGCACGCTCGGCGGCGTCGCGAAGGTGACGAGGATCGAGCCCGGCGAGGTCCAGCCGGTCTTCAACCTCGACGTGGCCGACGACGCCGACTTCTTCGCCGGCGAGGCCGCGGCGCCTGGTCCACGACAACACCCTGCCCGACCTCAAGCAGGTGCCGTTCGACGCCCCGCCGGCCGTCGCGGCGAAGTGAGTCGGGATCGATCCGGGGGGCATCGCCCGCCTCGGAAGGTGAACGAAGCCGCGACGAAACCGCGTCATAACCTGCACGCTCGGGTTCGGTCGGCACCAGGACCCGGGGCCGAGCCCCCGACGAAACGAACCCAATCGGCCCCGGGGGAGGCCGCTCAATCCGCTCGCGGTGGCGCCGGGGCCCCGTCGGCCAGTAGCGGAGGGCGACGCCCGAGAGCAGGATCGCGCCCCCAACGATGGTCGCGCGGGTCGGGGTCTCGCCGTGGAAGAGGGCGACCCAGATCGGGGTGAGGACGGGCTCGAGCAGGCTGATCAGGCCGGCCTCGGCGGCGGTGACGTCGCGGAGGCCGCGGGCGAACAGAGCGTAGGGGATCGCCATCTGGAGGACGCCGAAGGCGACCAGGATCACGGCCTGGCCCGAGGTCGGCCGCGCCAGGCCCGCGCCCGTGACCACGCAGCCAGAGGGCCAGGACGGCCGCGCCGGCGAGGTTCGCGAAGCCGCTGAGCCAGAGCGGGTCGAGGCCGCGGAGGCTCCGCAGGGTCACGACCACGCCGGCATACGCCACGCCGCTCGCCAGGGCGAGGAGCACGCCCCGGGTCTCGCCGGGGCCGATGCCGTAGCCGACGATCGCCACCACGCCCAGCGTCGCCAGGCCGATTCCCCATAAGGAGCGAGGGTCGGGGCGCTCGTGGAGGAAGATCAGGCCGAGCGGGACGATCCAGAACGGCGCGGTGTACTGGAGGAAGATCGCGTTGGCGGCCGTCGTCGACTTCACCGCGCCGAGGTAGAGTCCGATCATCGCCCCGAACACGAGGCCCAGCGGCACCATCGCCGGCCGGAACGCCCAGCGCCTCGGGTGGACGACCGCCAGCAGCGCGAGGCCGGCGAAGAGGCTCCGATAGACAGCGATCGAGCCGGCGTCGAGGTCGAGCCGCTTGGCGACGACCCCGGCGACGCTCCAGAGCATCGCCGCGGCGAGCACGTACGCCCGCCCTCGTGCCGTCGATCGTCCGGGCTCGCCCAAGGCCGCGGTCCCCCGAGGCGCACCCGTGTCGCAAGTCCGGACGGCCTTCCGTCCGGTTCCGACGACCACTCTAATTCAGCGCCCGCCAGTGGGCGAGTGCCCGGTCGGGCGTCAGGTCGGGGTCGGCGTCGGCGGCCTCGCCGAAGGAGTCGAGCAGCGGGCGGTGCGCTTCGGTCAGCGCCGAGGCCGAGCCGGTCGTCAGCAGGAGCCGCCAGAGGCCGGGGCGGCCCTTCCAGATGTGGCCGAAGCCGTGCGTCTTGCGGAGCTCGTCCATCGTGTTCGCCGCCAGGGCCGACTCCCAGTCGACGACCGGCGTCTGGCCGAGGGCCTCGGCGAGGCCCCAGAGCGTCGGCAGCGGCCGCTCGACGAGGTCCTCGTAGCGGACCGACACGGCGCCGGGCGCATCCCGCCACTCGGGGCTGACAGACAGGAGCGCCTTCGCCCTCGGCCCGCACGCATACTCGAGGAAGGTCGGGTGGTTGGGGTCGAGGCCGCGGATGGCCGACTCGTCTCCCCCCTCGCCGGCGAGCCAGAGGTGGGTGTCGTGGACGTGGGTGGCGTACTGGAGGATCGAGATCAGCACGTCGAAGGGATGGCGGCGGGGGACGACGGCGCGGACGCCGTGGCGGGCCATCAGGCCCTCGAAGTCGGCCCCGCGTCTCAGGTGGACCTGGACGATCGATCGCGGGGGCTCGGCCCCCCAGTCGACGTCGGCCGGGTCGTGCGCGGCGCGTTCCCAGCCGGTGTCGCCGCCGAAGGCGTAGGCCGTCGCCAGGACGCGGCGGAGCCAGGTGTTGCCCGACCGCGGCGTGCCGAGGACCGCCAGACGCAGCGGCGTGCGCATCCCGCGTCTCGCCGGGCCGAAGATCGAGAAATGCGGGCCGCGCAGGACGCCGTGGGCCCGACCCCGTCGCAGGAGGGATGCGAGCCGATTCGACAGGGTGGACAAGGCGGGACTCCTTTCCCGGACCTCGTGGCACGGCGCGGCGCACCGAGCAGGACATACAGCCCCGCCGATGAAATTAAGCGTTGGCGAGCCGAAATCGGGTCAACGTTTTTTTCGGCCGGTCACAAGGCCTTTGGCCACATTTCTTTCGAGGAAGCGATCGCGACGATGGCCCGCCCCGTGACTTGCTCCCATCGGGCCCGGGGGGCGTCTCACTCGTCCCCAAGGTCGACCGGCTGCTGGGAGTAGAGCTTGAGGTAGCTCTCGAACCGGCCCCGGTCGATCTGGCCCGCGGAACAGGGCGTCCTTGACGGCGCAGTCGGACTCGTGCGTGTGCGAGCAGTCGGGGAACTTGCACTGGGGGATGTACGGGCGGAACTCGACGAAGTAGCCCTCGACCTCGGCCGGCTCGACGTCCCAGAGCTCGAACTGGCGCAGGCCCGGCGTGTCGACGACGTAGCCGCCGCCGTCGAGCCGGATCAGCTCGGCGGTCGTGGTCGTGTGCTTCCCCTTGCCGGTCCAGTCCGGCGACCTCGCGGACGCGCAGGTTCAGGCCGGGCTGGATCGCGTTCAGGAGCGAGCTCTTGCCGACGCCCGCTCTGCCCCGAGAACGCCGTCGACGCCCGAGCCGAGGAGCTCGCGGAGCCGGTCGATGCCCCGGCCGTCGGCGGCCGAGGTGACGAGCGTCTCGTAGCCGAGCTGGGTGTAGAGGCCGATCACCCACTGGTAGCGGCGCGAGGTCGACCAGGTCGGCCTTGTTCAGGACGATGATCGGCCGGATGCCCCCCTTCTCGGCGGCGATCAGGTAGCGGTCGATCAGCGGCAGCTTCAGCCCGGGCTCGGCGAAGGCCGAGACGATGAGGAGCTGGTCGACGTTCGACGCGATCACGTGCTCCTTGCGGCGATAGCCCCGCGTGAGCGTGCCCGCGCGGCCCTCGACCTTCTCGATCAGGCCCTCGTCGCCCCCGCTCGGCCGGAACCAGACGCGGTCGCCCGACGGCGACGACGTTGCGGCCGTCGATCGCCAGCGTCTTGAGGATCCGCCGGACGCCGCAGCGGATACTCCTTGCCGTCCTCGGCCTCGACGACCGAGACCAGCCCGTGGACCCGGACGACCCGCCCCGGCTGGCAGGTCGACAGGTCGACGGCCAGCATCGACGACGGGATCGTCGGCGGAGGCGCTCGCCGAGACGTTGCCCGGGCTCTCCTGGATCACCGTCCGGTGCCGGGAGAGGTCTCCCTTGGCGCGGACCCGCTCGCCGGAGGCGGCGTCGGCCCCCTTCTGGTCGTCCTGGCGGTACGACCGCGTCAGGTCATTGGCCCGCTTCCGCTTCTGGCGGTTCTTTCGGAACTCGACGCGGACCTTCTTCTTCTTCGCCACGGACCCACCCGAGCCTTTCGATGCGTGATTCGCTCCCTGGATCTTCGAGGCGACGCGGTGTCGCGTCAAGCAGCCCGGCAGGTGACCGACCCGCCCTCAGAGGGCGATTCCGCCGTGGTCCGAGCCGCCGACCGAACCCGAGCGTCCGCCTTCCGTTCGCCTGCGCGGCCCCGTGCGGGACCAGACCCGGGTGCCGGGTCTTCCGGCGCGGTGCCTTCCCGTAGCCCCGGGACCGGAGATGTTAGATTAACTTGACAATTAGTCTTGTCCGTCATACTATTAGTCTGGCGTCCTTGACATTCCACCTGACCTATCGGGAGGAGGCATCTCAAATGAGTGCGTCTCAGCGGAATGCCTGGTTCAACCTCGTCGTCGTTCTGGTGAGCGTTAGCCTGGTCGTGGCGTTGTCGGTGCTGATGGGCTGGCCGAAGGCGATCGGCGGGTTCGCGACGCTGGCGCTGCTCGCCTTCGGGCCGCTGTTCTACCGGCGTCGGGGGACGGCAGGTCGTGCTGGACGAGCGGGACGCGTCGATCCAGCGGCGGTCGATCGTTATCGGCTACGTGCGTGTTCTGGCTGGCGTTCGTGGCGGCGTGCGTGTCGCTGCCGATGATCTACGGCGAGACGGGGATGGTACCGGTCTGGATGGTGACCTCGTCGGTCTGGTGGGGGGTCGCGATCGTCTACGGGGTCGCGGCGGCGGCCACGCCTGGTCCAGTACGGATGGGAGGGCGGCGATGCCTCCTCCTAAGCCGACCGACCGGCTCACGAACCAGATCCGCCGGCTCCGGTTCGAGCACGGCGAGATGACCCAGCAGGCGCTGGCCGAGCGCGTGGGCGTCACCCGGCAGACGATCCTGGCGCTCGAGGCCGGGAAGTACACGCCGTCGCTCACCCTGGCGTTCCGACTGGCGCGGGCGTTCGGGCGGCCGATCGAGGGGGTGTTCCAGTACGATGGAGAGGCGCCCGCCGGTGCCGGTCCCGACCATCAGGCCCCGCCGCGCACCCCGTAGAGGAAGTGGCCGGCGATCCGGTCGGCGATGGTCGACGTCCACGGGCGCGGGGTCATCTTGAGCACCTCGTGGAGGATGCCCACGAAGCAGAGCGCCGCGAACAGCGGGTCCTCCACGCCGAGCTTGCCGGTCTCGGCGATCTCCTGGAGGACGGCTCCGAGCAGGCCGTTGAAATCCTCCCGGCGCATCCGCAGCGGTACCTCGGGAGACTGGGGCAGCTTGGCCTCGAGCGAGGGGAGGAGCTCGAGGAAGTGCGGATGCTTCTCGAAGAAGAGCACGGCCGCGCGGGTGATGTAGCGCACCTTGTCGAACGGGTCCGAGACGTCGACGAGGTGCGCCCTCACGTCGGCCATCTGGCGGCAGAGGCCCTCGTCGATCAGGGCGAGGTACAGGGCCTCCTTGTCGCGGAAGTGGAGGTAGAGGGTGCCCTTGGCGACGCCGGCCTGGCCGGCGATGTCGTCCATGCGGACCTCGTGGTAGGGCCGCCCGGCGAAGAGCTGCGCCGCGGCCTCGAGGATCCGAGGCGCCTTGGATGGGTCCGCCGTCCGCATGGATCACCCTCAAGCGGGCGCCGGGGCCGGCGTCCGCATCCCTCACTCTTCGAAGAGCAACCCCCGGGCCGTGCTCGGCCCGGACGCGCCGCCGATCGCCTTCGATCGGTCGAGGCGCCTCAACCCCCGGGCCCGCGGGCCCCGAGGCGTCGATTTCGACTGGTTGGAATACGTGAAAGGCCCGATCTATTAGAGCGACCTGGGGCGGGGCGGTCAACGGAGTTGGGCGGGTGGCGGCGGGAGCGCGAAGTGAAGAGTGCGCAGTGCGGAGTGGAGCGGAGGTGAAGAGAGGGGTACCTGGAGAGCCGAATGCAGACGGCAGCGCATCGAAGCGCCAGGTCAATGTCGGCTCGGCGCGGCCTCCGGCCTCCCTCCCCGAATCCGTCGAGCCCTTGAATTTTTGCCTACGGCTTTGTGCTTTCTGCTGTGTGCTTTGCGCTCTCTGCTTTGTGCTTTCTGCTCTGTGCCTTCTGCTCTGTGCCTCCCTGCCCGTCCCCCGCCGCCCCGTCCTCCTCCCCTCGATGATCGCCCCGGTCCGCGAACGCGACCGCTACCGATGCCGCCCGCGCCCCCCCGGCGCGAGGGCCGCGACGGCCAGGCCGGCGGCGAGGCCGAAGGCCGTGGCCTTCGCCAGGGTCGAGAGAGGCAGCGGCTCGGGCGGCGGGATGTAGAGCGGCCCGCGCTCGTCGGCGATCGCCGGCTCGTGGGCGTAGCGGCCGTGCTCGGGGACGGCCACCCGGTCGAAGTCGCGCACCAGCGCGTGCAGGCCGTCTCGGAGCGACGGACCGGCGAGCGGGACGCCGTGGCCGGTCGCGGCGACTTCGGGCTCGAGCGCGGCCAGCGCCTCCACCGACCGCCGGGCCGACGGCCAGTCGATCGTGTAGTACATCGGCGGGCCGTGCAGCTCGGGGTATTGCGTCAGGACGGCCAGCGCCGACTCCTGCTTGACCGTCGTGAACGCGTCCCCCGCGACGAGCGTGCGGTCGGCGTCGCGGAAGAACGAGACATGCCCGGGGCTGTGGCCGGGCGTGTGGATCCACCGCCAGCCGGGCATGCCGGGCGCGCTGCCGTCGTCGGGCAGCGTGGCGACGCGGCCCTCGAGGTCGATCGGCCCGCGCGGATAGAGCCACGACATCGCGGCCATCGCCCCGCCGCCGACCATCGGGTCGGGCGGGGGATAGGGCGTCTCGCCCGTCACGTAGGGCAGCTCGAGCGGATGCACGTAGACCGGGACGTCCCACTTGCGCGCAGCGTCTCGAGAGCACCGACGTGGTCGAAATGCCCATGCGTGAGCACGATCGCCGCCGGCCGCGCTCCCTCGCCAAAGCGGCGGGCGGCGGCGTCCTCGATCGCGGTCGTCCACGGCGAGAGCCCCGCGTCGATCAGGACCCAGCCGCGGTCGCCGGCCTGGGGCCGGCCGAAGAAATAGACGTTGACGATGCCCGTTCGGAGCCAGGCCAGGTCGTCGGTCACGGCCCTGGGCCACACGCTGGTCTTACCGCCATCGGCGGCAGTGGCCCGGGCGGGTTCGAGTGCGGATGACATCGGGGTCGCCTCCTGTCCCGCGAGGATAGAGTTGATCGGTCGGCTCGATCTCCCCAGGCAAACCCCGCGCCCACGCTGCACGGCCAAACGTGGAGCGCCCAGTCGATGCTGCTGCCGTACATCGAGCAGCAGGCCGCGTTACAACGCGATCAACTTCTGGTGCGAGACGTGGAACAGCGGCAGCGGCACCGCGATGAGCATCTCGGCGATCTCGATCGAAGATCAACAACGTTCCTCTGCCCGTCGTCACCCACGGTTCCTGCCGGCACCGGCTATTGCGAACGTCAATGGCATCGCGTACACCATGCCGGGCAACAACTACTTCATGTCGACAGGATCGTCCAGTGCCATGTGGCGGTGCGATACGGCGGCGACACTTCGGCGGCAGTCCCTGTATCCCGAACGGCATGTTCTGCGTCGGCGGCCCAGGCTACGGGCTGCAGTGACATCACTCGACGGCTCGTCGAACACTGTGGCGTGCGGCGAGTGGAGGACCGGGCGACTTCAACGACTTCCAGAACTCGATCCAGGACTTCGTCGGCAACCAGAACTACGCGGACTGGAGCGCCACGAGCCGCGACCTGATCGCCCGCACCGCCAACATGTCGCCGTGCAGCCGGGAACGACGTGACCGACGCCGGCTCGTGCTGAGCCGGAACCCGGCCGACGCGAACCCGAAGGCCGCCGCCGGGGTCGTTCCGGTGCGCAGGCATCGTCACTTTCCCGGAGGAGCCCCGACCATGTCTACCCATCCGCTGGCCAGGCGATTCGCCTACGACGCCTGGGCGAATCGCGAGGCACTGAACTCGATCCGCGCCGCGGGCGAGGCGGCGCCCGGGCGGGCCGCCGAGCTGATCGCACACAACGCCGCGGGCCAGCGGGTCTGGCTCGGCCGGCTCGGCCAGCCGGAAGGAGACACCGCGCAGCCCGTCTGGCCGTCCCTCACGCTCGACGAGACCGACGCCCTGCTCGCCGACCTCGCCCGCGCGTGGCCCGCGGTCCTCGGTCGGATCCCCGCCGAGGCGCTCGGCCGCCCGGTGCACTACACGACCCTGAAGGGCGAGCCCTTCACCAGCACGGCCGGCGACATCTTCGAGCACCTGCTGCTCCACGCCCACTACCACCGCGGCCAGATCGCCCTGCTCCTCGGCCGCGCGGGGCTGACGCCGGCCGCCACCGATTTCATCCTCTGGGCGCGGAGCGTCGAGCCGGCGCCGTGAACTCGCGTCCCGGCCGGCCCCGGACGGAATCTCCGAAAGATTTCATTTCCACCCTGCCTGCGACAGCCGTAGGATGGCGCGAAGTCACCTCGAGCGCCCTCTCCGACAACTCCGAAAGGCAGGGAGACACCCCGATGCGGATGATGAACCCTCTCCGCCCGCTGGCCGTGGTCGCGGCCGCGCTGGCGCTGGCGGGCCCGGCCTCGGCCGACTCGAAGCCGCTGGCGCGGTACGTGCCGAAGGACGAGCTGATCGTCTACGCCGAGCTCTCCGGCCTCGACGCCCATTACGACGCCTGGCGGAAGACGGCGACGTACAAGATGCTCAACGAGACCGGCGCGGGCGCGATGCTCGAGGAGACGCTGGCGCAGACGATCGACGCGGCCCTGGCCTCGGCCCCGGGCGGGTCGAAGCCGTCGGGCCAGCGCGTGGTCGGGGCGATCGAGCGGTGGGCGCGCTCCGGGTTCGTCGTCGGCGTCAACGGCAAGCTCGGCCCGGCGCAGCCTCGGATCGTCGAGGTCTTCGCCGGCGCCGGCGCGGGGGCGGTCGGCCAGGACGTCCGCGGGCTGCTCGACCTGCTCACCAAGGCGACCGGCCCGAGCGAGGTCGTCACCCGCGAGGACGGGCGCAAGGTTACCTACGCGAAATCGCCCCAGGGCCAGCCCAACGGCACGTCGACGGCCTGGTGGTTCGAGGGGGACGACCTGGTGATCGTCCTGCCCGGCACCGAGGAGAACGTGCAGGCGATCGTCGAGACCGTCGAGGGCAAGCGGCCCTCGGCCGTCGACAACCCGACGCGCGCCGAGCTGGCGAAGCCGGCGGCCGACGGCTTCGAGCCGGTGCTCGTCTCGTTCGCCGACCTCGCGGGCCTGCCGCCCACGCCGCCGGCGCTCGGCCTTGCGGGATTGAAGCGGGTCGAGGCGCGGTGGGGGTTCCAGGGGTCGTCGCTCGTGGGGATCACCCGCGTCCTCGCCCCGAGCCCGCGCAGGGGGCTGCTGGCCCTCCTCGACGGGCCGACGTTCGAACGGACCGACGTCCTGCCCATCCCGCTGGGCGTCAAGGACTACTCGGTGGTCTCACTCGACCCGGGCAAGTTCTTCGACGACGCGGTCGCGGTCGCGAAGCAGATGGACCCGAACGCCGACGCCGCGGCGCGGCAGTATCTCGAGATGGCCCGCAACGCGCTCGGAGTCCCGGTCCGCGAGGAACTGCTCGGGCAGCTCGGGCCGAAGATGGCGTTCTACGTCTACCCGCAGGCGACGACGATCAGCCTCAACCCTTACATGTCGATCGGCGAGTGGACGCTCCACCCGCCGCAGGTGACGTTCGTCGCCGAGGTCCGCGACCGGCGCGGTTCGCGAAGACGCTCGCGACGCTGATCGATGTCGCCAATCGCCAGATCGCCGCGGCGCTTCCGAACCTCCCGCCCGGCGGCGAGGTGAAGTTCGTCAAACTCAAGGAAATGGGGCCGGACATCGCCTACGCGCTCGACGTGCCGCTGGGCACGTTGCCCCTGCCGTCGGGCGTCCGGCCGACGATCCGGCTCGGGGACGAGTACCTGGCCATCGCCATCTCGCCGGCCGCCGCGCGGAAGGCCCTCGAATTCGAGCGGTCCAAGCCGCTCGGGCCCGCGCCGGAGCTGAAGGGCCTTCCGCCGAAGCTCGTCGCGGTGAGCGTCAGCGACCCGTCGGGCTTCATGCCGGACATCGTGGCGAACGTCCCGTTCTTCGTGCAGGCGATCGCGAAGCTCGGCGCGAACGGGCCGACCCCCTCTCCGATCGGGACGCTCCGGCTCAAGCTCGACCAGGACTCGATGCCGACGGCCGACGAATTGAAGCGGTTCATCACGCCGGGGACGCTCGGCGTGTCGGTCGACGACGCGGGCCTGACCTTCACCTCGCGCGACTCGGTCCCCTCGCTCAACCCGATGGCGATGAGCCCGGTGGGCATCGCGCTGCTCTTGCCCGCGGTGCAGTCGGCCCGCGAGGCGGCGAGGCGGGCGCAGTCGACTAACAACCTCAAGCAGATCATGCTCGCGCAGCACAACTCCCACTCGGTGCACAACGTCTTCCCCGGCAATATCTGCGACGCCGAGGGCAAGCCGCTGCTGAGCTGGCGGGTGGCGATCCTGCCGTATCTCGAGCAGCAGGCGCTCTACGACGAGTTCCACCTCGACGAGCCGTGGGACAGCCCGCACAACAAGCCGCTGGTCGATCGGATGCCCCCGACCTACCGCTCGCCCAAGGCGTCGCCTAAGGACAACACGACGTTCTACCAGGCCTTCGTCGGCCCGGGCGCCTTCTACGACTCCCCGGCGAAGGGGACGGGGATCGCCGACATCACCGACGGCACGAGCAACACGATCGCCGTGGTCGAGGCCGCGAAGTCCGTCCCCTGGTCGAAGCCGGACGACGTCCCGTTCGACCGCGAGAAGGAAGTCCCCAAGCTCGGCGGCCTGAACTGGGCCGGCGGCTTCAACGCCGCCTTCGCCGACGGGTCGGTGAGGTTCCTCAAGTTCAGCATCGACAAGGACGTGCTGAAGGCGCTCGTGACGAGGAACGGCGGGGAGGTGATCTCGGCGGATTCGTACTGAGCGCGGACGGTTGCGGGGCGGGCAGGGATGCCCTCCCACCGGACGATCGACATCCCGCCGGACCCCGGGCTCCCGTCCCAATCCCGCACGGGGCCGCACGGAGGCGAACAAAAGGCGTACGCTCGGGTTCGCTCGGCGCCCTGCACCCGTCCCGGGACCCAACGGACAGCCGACCGGCGAGGGCCCGGGGCTACGGGCGAAAAGGCGACGGCGGCCCGCCCGAGGTTGTTGGCGCAGGGCGCGGGGCGGAATAGGATGCAAGCCATACGTCGGGGACCGCCGCGGCCGCGGCGTCCCCGCCCCGCATGGCCGCGGCGAGGTGACGACTCGCCCTGCCGCGAAGAGGACCCACCCGTGCGACTCCACCCGCGAATCTCCCGGCCCGCGCTCGCCCTGGTCGTCATCCTGGCGTCGGCGGCCGCGGGCCGCGCCCAGGTCACGACCGCCGGCGCGCCCAAGGCCCCGGCCGGCCCGCCGATCCCGCTGGCGCACTTCGTCCCCGGCGGCAATATCGTCGCCTACCTCGAGTTCGACGGCCTCGCCGCCCACGCCGACGCATGGCGCAAGTCGGCGTTCTATCAGGTGCTCAACACCACGCCCGTCGGGCCCATGCTCGAGGACGTCGCCGCGCAGGTCGCCGACCAGTCGATGGCCAAGCTCGGCAACCGGTGGGCCAGCGGCAAGGAGATCGTCGCGCTGATCGAGCACGTGGCCAATAACGGGCTCGTCTTCGCCCTGGGCGGGAAGCCCGACGACCCGAAGTCGGGCTTCGCCGTCGTCGTGCTCCGCGGCGTCTTCAAGCCGAAGGAACTGCGCCCGGTCGTGGGCCGGATGCTCGGCGCGATGTACGACCCGAAGACGAAGCCGAAGGCGGTCGACGTCGCGGGCCACAAGATCATCCTCGCGAAGCAGAAGGACGGCAAGCCGTTCGCCTACTGGGTCGAGGACTCGCGCAAGGAAGACCTGATCCTGATCCCCGCCGGCCCGGGCGAGGCCCAGGTCACCGGCGGGGCCGAGAACGTCCTCGCGGCGCTCGACGGGACGAAGCCCGACGCCCAGTCCGACCCGAACCGGCAGGCGCTGGCGAAGGAGGAGGAAGGCCTCGTCCCGGTCGCCTACGGCTACGCGAACCTCGTCGCTCTGCCGCCGCAGACGCTGCCGCCCGGCTTCCAGGACGTGAAGGGGTTCGACGTCCGCTGGGGCTTCCAGGACAAGGAGACGGTGACGGTGATCCGCGTCTCCGCGCCCAAGCCGCGCGAGGGGATGCTGGCGATCCTCGACCAGCCGACCTTCGACAAGTCGAGCCTGGTGCCGGTGCCCGAGGGGGTCGAAGGCTTCGCCGTCTTCTCGCTGAACCTGCTGAAGACCTACGACCAGCTCGCGGCGCTGGCGCAGGCGGCCAAGCCCGACGCCGCGGGTCAGATCGAGGGGTTCGCCGAGCAGTTCCAGGCGAAGACGAAGCTCCGGCTGAAGGAAGACGTGCTCGCGCACATCGGCCCCAAGATCGCGGTCTACATGGCGCCGGCGTCTCGGTCGGGCGACGCGAAGGCCGCGGCCCCGACGGGCCCGCTCGCGGCCATGCTCGGCGGCAAGGAGATCCCGCGGATCACGATCGTCGCCGAGATCGACGACCCGAAGGCGTTCGGCCGGAGCCTCGACGCGCTGATGATCGCCGCCAACCAGGGCCTGCGGGGCCTGGCCCCGATGCTCTCGGCCGTGGCCGCGCCCGAGGGCGACGACGGCGGCAACCCGGCGGGCCCCGGCGCGCCCGGCGGGCGGCCCCAGGGCAAGGCGGCGCGGCCGCCGTCGACGACGCTGCAGTTCACGCAGGTCGGGCCGGGCGTCTACACGATGTCCCCGCCGCCGGTACTCGACGCGATGATCCCCAAGTACGTCAGGCCGACGATCCGGCTGGGCACGAAGTATCTCGCGATCTCCGTCTCTCCCGAGGCGGCCCGGACGGCGCTCGAGATCAAGGGCGCTGGGGCGGCGGGGACGACCTTTGCGAATACCCTCCAGGCGGCGCCCGCCGGCCTGATCTCGCTCCAGGTCGCCGACTCGGCCGATTCGATCGCGACCGGGCTGGCGGAGCTCCCCGCCCGGCTCCAGGCGCTGGCCGACAAGGCGGCCGCGCCGCCGGAGATGCCCCCGGGCATGGGCGGTGCGCCGGGCGGGCCCGCTGGTCCCGGCGGCCCGGGCGGGCCGGGTGGCGCCGGGCCCCGCAAGCGGATGGGCATGGGGATGAGCATGCCGTCGTCGAGCGGCCCGCCCGGGAGCATGCCGGGGATGCCCGGAATGCCCGGAATGCCCGGGGGCTCGGGCGCCCAGGCCGCCGAGAGCAAGGGCCTGTTCACGCTGCGGGTCGACCCGGCCGCGCTGCCGACCGCCTCGGCGATCAAGCCCCTGCTGGGGCCGAGCATGGCGACCGTCTCGGTCGACGACGACGGCGCGAAGATCGTGGTCCGCGAGTCGTTCCCCGACCTGCCCGGGATGCTCTCGGGCAACTCGGTGGCGACGGTAAAGATCAACACCGAGCTGAACAAGGCCACGACCGCGGCCCAGGCCACCGCGGCCGCGAACGCCGCGGCCGCCCCCGCGGGGCCCGGCGGCCCGGGCGGCCCCGGAATGATGATGCCCGGCGGCCCTCGCGGCCCCGGAGGTCCCGGAGGTCCCGGCGGGTCTTCCCGCCCCGGCGGCCCAGGCGGACCACCAGGTCCAGGGGGCCGCGAGCCGGGACCGCCGGGACCGCGGTAGTCAGACCAGACCACCCCACCTTCACCCTTCTCACCGCGCGGTGCCGGCCCGCCGGCCGGCCCGCGACGTGCAAGCTAGGCTTGAGCGTAGTCGTCCCGGACCCGCGCCGCGCCACATCTTCCCGACGCGACGGACTCCGGGAAGGAACCCCGGCGACCATGCACAACGATCGAGTCCGCACGCGCCGGGCGACCCGTGCATCTGCGTTCGGCGGCCGAGCCACGACCCGCTCCGACGGGCCGGGCCCGCTCGCGCTGGCACCCCGCGCCGCGCGCCCTCGGCGCGGCGGCGCCGTCACCGATCGGAGGCGATCCGATGGAATTCGTCCACGAAGTCACGGCCTACCTCGAGAACAAGCCCGGCCGGCTGGCCAAGATCTGCTCGGCGCTGGCCCACGCCAAGATCAACGTCCGGGCCCTCAGCGTCATGGACGCCAACGGCCGGAGCGTCCTGCGGATGGTCACCGACGACACCGAGCCGACGAAGAAGGTGCTGACGTCGCTGGGGGCCGAGCACTCCTGGTCCGACGTCCTGGCCGTCGAGATGGACAACAAGCCGGGCTCGCTCGCCCGCGTGCTCGAGAGGCTCGCCGAGGAGCACATCAACGTCGAGTACGCCTACGTCTCCAACGCCATGTCCGCGGGACGGTCGATGGGGATCTTCCACACGTCGAACCCGAAGAAGGCGCAGCAGGTGCTGAACGACACCTCGGGCTCGTTCGGCGACAACGTGCAAGGCGGCCGTCGCCCGCTCCATGTGCGCTGACGATCGCGAGCCCGGCCCGCTCCCGCCGGTCGAGCGGGCCCGACTCCACGTCGTCCTCTTCGAGCCCGAGATCGCGGCCAACGCCGGCGCGATCGGCCGGACGTGCGTGGCGGCCGGCGCCGCCCTCTGGATGGTCCGGCCGCTCGGGTTCCACCTCGACGACCGCCACCGTCGCCGCGCGGGACTCGACTACTGGCCCCACCTGGCGCTGCGGCTGGCCGACGGCCTCGACGAGGTGATCGCGCACTTCGGCCCCGAGCGGATCTGGTGGTTCAGCACCCGGTCCGATCGCACGTATACGGCCGCGACTTTCCGCGAGGGCGACGCCCTGCTGTTCGGCCCCGAGAGCCGCGGCCTGCCGGCACCGCGGCTCGCGGAGGCCGGCGCCTCGGCCGGGCGCTGCGGATTCCGATCCGCCCGGAGGCGCGGAGCCTCAACCTGGCCAACGCCGCGTCGATCGCCATCTTCGAGGCGCTCCGCCAGCTCGACGCGGCGGCCCGGACGGGGCCCTCGTGACGGGAACTCGCGCGGAGAGAGCCATGAGAGGAGGTTCGCTCAAGGGAAACTTGATCTCACTTCGCTTTTTCACTTGACGGGCGGCGCCGCGCGATCGATCATCCGCGCTCGTCCCCTCCGACCTGGATGGTCCCCCCTGGAGGTCCGAGCCATGACGCGGTTCCGCCGATCTGTGCACGCCCTGGTTGTCCTGGGAATCGCGGCCGGCGTCGTGCTCGCCTCGGGGCGCGGTCGGGCCGGCGGCCCGCCGCCGCGCGACGACCCCCGAACGGAGCGGCGGCGCGAGCCGGGCGAGGAGCCGAGGCCCGACTACCCGGGCGCGGCGGCGAGGTTCCACAGGCTCCGCACCCAGGTCGACACGAAGGGGACGGTCCCGCCCAACGCCCTGCCCCGCGCGATCGCGCGGGTCAACGCGATGCGGCAGCAGGTGCCGGCGCTGCCCAAGGCCGCGAACGTCGTGTTCCATCGCCGCGGCCGTGGCGAACCCCGCCATCGGCGTCCCGTACCGCGTCGCGGGCATGCCCGTCGGTCCGCTCCGCCGGGCCGCCCCGGTCGCACCCGGGGCGACGCCGTCGACGATCCACGCCTTGACGGCCGGGATCAACCCGTCGGGCTGGACGTGGCTCGGCCCCGGGAACATCGGCGGCCGGACCCGCGCGATCGCGGTCCATCCGACCCAGCCCCAGGTCATCTACGCGGCCAGCGTCGCCGGGGGCATCTGGAAGACGACCAGCGGCGGCGCCTCGTGGGGCCCGCTCGACGACTTCATGGCCAGCCTCAACGTCTCATGCCTCGTGATCGACCCGACCGACCCGAATACGATTTACGCCGGCACCGGCGAGGGCTTCTACAACATCGACGCCTACCGCGGCGCCGGCATCTTCAAGAGCACCGACGCCGGCGCCACCTGGACGCAACTGCCCTCGACGACCGGCCCGCGGTTCCAGTACGTCAACCGCCTGGCGATGGCGAAGGACGGCTCGGTGCTGCTCGCCGCCGTCCGGAGCGGCGACATGTCCACGGCCGGCATCTCCCGGAGCCTCGACCGCGGCGCGACGTTCTCGGCCGTCCCGTCGATCGAGGGGAACGAGATCCTCGACGTCGACATCCCCGACGGCGCCTCGGCGTGCGTCGCCGGGGGCCGCAACGGCAAGGCGTTCTTCTCGCCCGACGCCGGCGTCACCTGGCAGGCCGCCGCGGGCCTGCCGGCCGTGGCCGACTTCGGGGGCCGGGTCGAGCTGACGCACGCGGCCAAGACTTCGAGCGTCGTCTACGCCTCGGTCGACAACAACTCGGGCGAGGTCTACCGCTCGAGCAACGCGGGCCAGTCCTATGTGCCCGTGAACACCGGCACGAATTACCTGGGCGACCAGGGCTGGTATGCCAACACGATCTGGGCCGGCGACCCCACGGACGAGAACCTGGTCGTCGTCGGGGGCCTGGACCTGTACCGCAGCCCGGACGGCGGCGCCACGTTCACGCAGATCAGCGTCTGGTCGAAGGCGCCCGCCTCGCCCCACGCCGACCACCACGCGATCGTCTCCCACGCCGGCTACGACGGCACGACCAACCGCGTCGTCCTCTTCGGCAACGACGGCGGCATCTACGCCTCGACCGACATCCGCACCTCGGCCGGCACCGCGGGCTGGCAGGCCCTGAACAACAACTACGGCGTCACCCAGTTCTACGGCGCAGCGGGGAACGCGGGCAGCGGCAAGATCGTCGGCGGCGCCCAGGACAACGGCACGCTCCTCTTCACCCCGCCCCCGGGCCCCGGCGCAGGGCTATACCACCATGTACGGCGGCGACGGCGGATACTGCGCGGCCGACCCGGTCGACCCGAGCATCCTCTACGGCGAATACGTCTACCTCGAGCTCAAGCGGAGCGTCGACGGCGGCATGTCGGCCGGCGACATCTCGGCCGGGATCGCCGACGTCGGCGACCAGAACAAGACCAACTTCATCGCACCCTACATCCTCGACCCCAACAATCCCAACACGATGCTCGCCGGCGGGTCGAGCCTCTGGCGGAGCGTCAACGTCAAGGCCATGACCCCCCAGTGGAAGGCGATCAAGCCCGACGTCGGCTCGCCGATCAGCGCCGTCGCCGTCGCGAAGGGCGATTCGAAGATGATCTGGGTCGGCCACAACACAGGCAACATCTTCAAGACGACCGACGGCGGCCGCACCTGGTCCCAGCAGGGCGCGTCGCTGCCCACGGGCCGGGTCTGCACGCGGATCGTGGTCGAGCCGTCGAACGCCAACGTCGTGTACGTCACGTTCGGCGGCTACGCGGTGAGCAACGTCTGGAAGACGCTGGACGGCGGCGCGACGTTCGTCGACCTCGGCGCGTCGCTGCCCGAGGCGCCGGTCTACAGCCTGGCGATCCACCCCGTCAACCCGGACTATCTCTACCTCGGGACGGAGGTTGGCGTCTTCGCGTCGGCCGACGGCGGCGCGACCTGGTCGCCGACGAACGAGGGGCCGACGAACTGCTCGGCCACCGAACTCTTCTGGATGAACCGCAAGCTCGTCGCAGCCACCCACGGACGGGGACTATTCTCGATCGACCTCTCCAGCGTGCTCGCACCGCCACCTTGACCCCCGGGCGCGGCGTCATGGACGGCCCGGCGATCGCGGAGATAGAGTAGACCTCGAGTCGCCGGTCCTCCGGGAGCAGAACTCCGTGATCGCCTACGGGCCGAGATCGGGCCGGGTGCGGCGGGTCGCCCTGGCGGCGTCGGTGGTGGTCGCGATCGCCTCGATCCCCGGGGGCCGCGTGAACGCCCAGGCCGCGACTGCCGAGTTTCCTGCCCTGCCCGGCAAGGCCGTCGGCGTGCTCCAGACGCTCGCCCCGGCGATCCTCGCGGCGGAGGGTCGGAGCGGGCCGCCCGACGCCCTCTACTTCGCCAGCGGCGAGGGCCGCGAGCGTTGGGTCTACGTCCCCGACCGGGAGTCGCCGCGGATCGGAACGCTCTCCATCCCGGTCCCCGCGCCCGGCGGCACGACCGCGCTCGAGCGGTTCGACCACCTGAGCCTCGCGACCTCGGGGACCGTCAGGCGGTGGGACGTGACGCGTCCGCTCGCGCTCGTCGAGGTCGAGGTCAACGGCGGCAAGGGCAGCCCGGCCGGGGCCGATCGCTTCGTCGCGACGTCGATCCGGTTGCTCGACGGCACGCCCGAGTACCCCGTGAAGCCGGTCGAGGTCATCGCCGCACTCCGCGCTCGCTACGAGACCGCGCTCCGCGATCCGCGCCAGGAAGCTCTCATCGCGCGTGAGATGGAGACCGCTCGCCGCCAGGCCCTGGGCGACGAACGACCAACCGGCCCGCGAGAGACCGAGGAGACGACACGGGTCACGTGGCTCCCGGACGCGTCTCACCTGCGGGTCGAGTTCCGGACGCGGATCACCGACGGCCTGTATCGAACCGGCCAGGGCACCCAGCCCACCGTCAAGGTCGGACCCCGACCCTCGACCCGCTACGGGACCGCGTTCGGGGTCGAGCTCGGCACGATCTACGAGGTCGACCGGACGGGCCGCGAGGTGTCAGCGCGGGCCATCCCGCCGCGGACGTTCGTCAAGCATCTCGCGCCGCCGGCGGGCCAGCGAGCCGTGCCGCTGCGCGTCGCCCCGCCGCGAAGCGGACCGCAACGACCGGAGTAGACGGCGGGGACGCGCCGCGAGGCGGAAAACCGAACGCCCCGGAGATCGTGTCTCCGGGGCGCCGTGGATCGGTTCGTTTCACCGCGGCGGACTGGCTCAGAGCCCGCTGAGGTCGGCGGCCAGGACGCGGACGCCGTTCTTGAGGCCGAGGGCCTCGACAGCCTCGCCGGTGGCGGGGATCGTGAACGACTTCCGCGGGGCGATCGCGATGCCCGAGAGGAGCTTGAGCGCCTCGTCGGCCTTCTCGCCCGTGCCGGCCAGGGCGATGCCGTTGAGGATCAGCGGCGAGTAGTTGTCGACGCGGATCGTGTAGGTGTCCTTGCCCTTGACCTTCTTGCCCTTGACCAGCTTGGCGTCGACCATCCGCACCAGGACGCCCTCGGCCACGGCGTCGGCCAGGGTCGGGGCCTGGGCCTTGCCGTCCTTGGTGACGGCGGGGACGGTGAACTTGCCCGAGTCCACCCAGGTCCGGGCGCGTCCATCGCTCGACTTGACGACGACCTGGGCCTCCTTCGCGGCGCCCGAACCGAGGTCGATCGTGCAGGCCACGGCCGGGCCCTCCGGCGCCTCGGGGATGCCCGCCTCGGCCTTCAGGCCCAGGAACGGATAGGACTTGAGCAGGCCCTTCAGCTCGGCCGCCAGCGGCGAGTCGCCGCGGACCTCGACGTAGACCCGGCCCGAGTCGTCCTTCGGCAGGTTGTCGAGGTTCGCCACGAACTGCCGTGCCAGCGAGAGCTCGTACGGGTTGGCCGTGTCCTTCGAGAGCGCCGCGATCGTGTTCCAGTCGAGGCCCGAGCCGACGTTCCAGAGCACGAGCTGGGTGATGACCGTCGGCGCCTTCTCCTCGGCCAGCCGCTTCATCGCCGCGGCCAGCCGCGGGTTGACGTTCAGCTCCGAGAGGTCGCTCAGCGACAGCTTCTCGCCCTGGGCGGGCAGCGAGACCTTGCCCATCTCGTTCGGCCCGCCGAGGTTCACGACGCGGGTCGCGAGGTTGCGCGTCTGGCCCGGCTGGAGGACCGCGAACGGGGCCCCGGTCGGCGGGACCGAGCGCATCCCGCCGCCCATCATCCCGCCGCCCATCCCGCCCATGCCGCCGCCCATGCCGCCCATGCCGCCGCCCATCCCGCCCATGCCCATACCGCCGCCCATGCCGCCCATCATGATGGACGAGAAGTTCCAGGACGACATCTCGCCGACGAGGAACATGATCAGGCGGCCGAGGGTCATCATGCCCATCGAGGCGGGCATCGTCCCGCCGCCGCCGCCCATGCCGCCACCCATACCACCGCCCATGCCGCCGCCCATGCCGCCGCCCATTCCGCCGCCGCCGCCCATGCCGCCCATGCCGCCGCCCATGCCGCCGCCCATACCACCGCCGCCGCCCATGCCGCCCATGCCGCCGCCCATGCCGCCCATGCCGCCCATCTGGCCGGTGGCGCCCGAGGCGACGAGGCCCGGCGGCAGGACGACCTTCAGCGGACGGTTGGTGTCGTTGGTTACGGCGATGTTGATCCGGCCGTCACCCGTTCCCTCGGCCTCAACGCTGGCGGCGCCGGCGCGCGCCGCGTCAAGCAGGCTGATTTCCGGGAGATCGGCCTCGCGAGCGGCCTTCTTCTCGGCGGCGGCCGTGCGGGCCGACTTCTTCTCGGCGGGCTTCGCGGGCTTCTTGGTATCGTCGCCGCGGGCCATCGGCGCCGCGAACAGGCACAGGCCCGCGGCCGCGGTGGCGGCGAGGCCCAGGTGGCGAACGGCGGACTTCATGGAGGACCTCTGTCGGGGCGGAAACGCGTCCGGGCCGGGAGGGGACGGGGGATGGCCGACGATTCCGCCCCGGCCGGGGAACGGATCGTGTCGGCTCGGCTCATCACGCCGAGTCGCGACGCACGGGAATACTACCGAAAGGCCACATCGCCTGAGAGTATGGCGGGGAGGCGACTTGAACTGGACTTGTGCCACGCAAGATCCCTCCCCCGTGATTCAAAGACGCACGGCGGGGCGGGATTATTCGATGGCCGATCGAAAGAGTATCTCGACGGCGAGCGGGCTGACCATCCTACCACTCGCGGGGGTCCCTGTCTCTAACTCCAGGCCGAGAGCCGGCGAAAAAGACAAGCCTCCCCCTCGACCGAGGGGGAGGCTGACGATCGTTTCGACGGGCGGGTCGCGCGAGGCCCCGGGCGATCAGAGTCCGCTGAGGTCGGCCGCGAGGACGTGGATGCCCTGCCGCAGGCCGAGCCGCTCGATGGTGTCCGATCCGGCGCCGATCGACAGGCTCTTGCCGGGGCTCACGCACAGCCCCCAGATCAGCCCGGGCTCCCCGCCCTTGGCCTCGCCGGCGCCGGCCAGGGCCACGCCGTTGAGGATAAGCGGCGAGCGGTTGAGGAGCTGGACCGAGTACGTGTCCTTGCCCTTGACCTTCTTCCCCTTGACCAGCTTGGCGTCGACGACGCTGGCGAGGACGCCGTCGGCCACGGAGTCGGCCAGGGCCGCAGCGTCGGGCTTGCCGTCCTTCACGGCAACCGGCACCGAGAGCTTGAACGCGTCGACCCAGCGGCCGCGGCCGTCGGACGCCTTCACGGCGACCTCGGCCTTGCCCGCGGGCTCCGCCGGCACTCCGATCGTCAGCGCCAGCGACGGGCCCGACGGCGCCGACGGGACGCCCGCCTCGGCCCTGAGCCCGAGTACCGTCGCGTCCTTGAAGACCTTCCGAAGGTCATCGGCCACGGGGCCCCGCCCGGCGATCTCGACGTAGATCCGGCCGGCGTCTTCCTTCGTCGCCGAGTCCAGGTTGGCCACGAACTGCCGCGCCAGGTCGAGGTCGCGCGGGTCGGCCCAGCCCTTGGAAAGGGCCGCGATCGCCTTCCAGTCCAGGCCGGCCGCGACGTTCCAGAGCGCGAGCTGCGAGGGCACGCTCGGGGCCTTCTGCTCGGCGAGTCGCCGGAAGGCCGCCGCCACCCTCGGGTCGTCGCTGACCTGGGCGACGTCGCCGAGGGTCAGCTTCTCACCCTCGGCGGGCATGGTGACCTTGCCGTCCTCGCCGGGCGGGCTGAGGCTCACCAGGCGGGTGGCGAGGTTACGCGTCTGATTCGGGGCGATCACGGCGTACGGCGGCCCAGTCGGCGGGACCGAGCGCATCCCGCCGCCCATCATACCGCCCATGCCGCCCATGCCCATGCCGCCGCCCATACCTCCCATACCCATACCGCCCATGCCGCCCATGCCCATGCCGCCCATCATTCCGCCCATCATGATGGACGAGAAGTTCCAGGATGACAGGTCGCCGACGAGGAACATGATCAGGCGGCCGAGGGTCATCATCCCCATCGTCGCCGGCATCGTCCCGCCGCCCATGCCCCCCATCATCCCGCCGCCCATTCCTCCCATGCCCATGCCGCCCATGCCGCCGCCCATGCCGCCCATACCACCGCCCATCCCGCCCATACCACCGCCCATGCCCATACCGCCGCCCATGCCGCCCATGCCGCCGCCCATACCACCCATGCCGCCCATGCCACCCCACTGACCGGTCGCTCCGGCGGCGACGAGGCCCGGGGGCAGGACGACCTTCAGTGGGCGGTTGGTCAGGTTCGTGACCGACACGTTCATCTGGCCGTTGCCCAGACCCTCGGCCTGTACGCTGGCGGCTCCGGTGCGCGCGGCATCGAGCAGGCCGACCTCGGCGGCTTCGGCGCCCTTCTTGGCCACCGTGCGGATCGACTTCTTGGACGCGGGACTCGTCGGCGGGGACGGCTTCTTGTCGTCCTTGTCGTCTCCGCAAACGGCGGCCGACGTCAGGACGGAACAGATCGCGGCCAAACCCATAAGACGGAATGCCTTGCTCATGGCTTTCCTCGCAGGATGCTCTGAAGGGCCTGGGACATAAGTCATCCGAGGGGTGGATGGATCGACCCGAAGCGGGTCGATCCCCGACGTCATTTCATTGTCGAACGCGCCCATGACGGGGCGCGGGCCGGGCACCGGCCCTCTGGAAAAGCTCGCCATCGGCACGTCGTCCGGCGGCGTTCCTCACGCGCGATCCAGATTCGAGACGCCCGACCTGTACCGCTTATTCGATGGCGGCGTCGGCCTCCGAGGCAGTCGGTTCGCGGTCTGCGGCGGAGGGCCGTCCCGAGATCACAGGGACGGCCCTCCACGATAGATCACATCTCAGAGCCCGCTGAGGTCGGCGGCCAGGATGTGGACGCCGTTCTTCAGCCCGAGCCGCTCGACCGTCTCGGCCGAGGCACCGATCGTCACGTACCTCCCGGGGCCGACGGCGAGGCCCGAGAGGATGCCCGGAACCCGCCCCGCCTTCTCGTCGATCGGCCCAGCGCCCGCCAGCGCCACGCCGTTGAGGATCAGGGGCGAGCGGTTGAGGACCTGCACGGTGTACGACTCGTGCCCGTGGACCTTCTTGCCCTTGACCAGCCTCGCCTCGATCACCCGGCCGAGGATGCCGTCGGCCGCGGAGTCGGCCAGCTTCACGACGTCGAGCTTGCCGTCCTTCTTCGTCATCGGGAGCGTGAGCTTGCCGGCGTCGACCCAGCGGCCGAGGCCGGTGGAGGACTTGACGGCGACCTCGGCCTTCTCCTTCGCCCTGTCAACGACCATCGTGAACGCGAGCGACGGGCCCGTCGGTACGTCCGGGATGCCCGTCTCCACCTTGAGGCCGAGCAGCGATCCCCCCTTGGCGAGGCCCTTCATCGCCTCGGCGACGGCCTCGTCACCCTCCACCTTGACGAAGATCCGGCCCGACTCCTCGCGAGCTCCCTGGCCCAGGCTCTCGACGAACTGGCGCGCCAGCGCCACGTCCTTCGGGCTGGCCCAGCCCTTCGACAGGGCCGCGATCGCGTTCCAGTCCAGGCCCGCCGAGACGTTCCACAGCGCGAGCTGCGAGGCCACCGTCGGCGCCTTCTCCTCGGCGAGCCTGCGGAGCGCCGAGGCGACCAGGGGGTCGGGATTGAACTGGGAGATGTCGCCGAGAGTGAGCTTCTCGCCCTGCGCCGGAAACGCCACGGTGCCCTCGGGCGTCGGCCCGCCCAGGCTGACGAGCCGCGTCGGCAGCCTGCGCGACTGGCCGGGCTGGAGCACCGCGTACGGCAGGCCCGTCGGCGGGACCGAGCGCATGCCGCCGCCCATCATGCCCATGCCGCCCATGCCCATGCCGCCCATTCCACCGCCCATGCCGCCCATGCCCATGCCGCCCATACCCATGCCGCCCATCATGCCGCCCATCATCAGCGAGCGGAAATTCCAGGAGGACAGGTCGCCGACGAGGAACATGATCAGCCGGCCGAGGGTCATCATTCCCATCGAGGCGGGCATCGTCCCGCCCATCATGCCGCCGCGGCCGCCCATCATGCCACCGCCCATACCACCGCGGCCGCCCATCATACCGCCGCCCATGCCACCACCCATGCCGCCCATCATACCACCACCCATACCGCCCATCCCGCCCATCATCCCACCCATGCCGCCCATGCCGCCCATCTGACCGGTGGCGCCCGAGGCGACAAGGCCGGGAGGCAGGACGACCTTCAAGGGCCGATTGGTGGCGTTGGTCACGGAGACGTTCATCTTGCCATCGCCCGTGCCTTCGGCCTCGAGCAGGATGTCTCCATTGCGGGCGGCCTCGAGGAGATTCAGGTCGGGCAGGTCCTCGTCCTTGATCGCATGCGACGCCTTCGTCCGGTGGGGCGCCGGCTTGGCGGCGGGATGCGCGGCGGGCTTGGCGGAGGGGCTGGGCTCGTCGGCGACGGCGAGGCTGACGGGGATCGCGAGCAGGCCGCCGAACACGGCGGCGACGGTCCTGCGGCGTGGGGACGCGGTCTTCATCGCGGGATCACCTCCGGAGTGAGTAAGGGAGAGTCCGTCGGGAGGGATTGCGGCGGGGCACCCGGACCGCTCTGCGCGACCGGGTGAGGCTCGTCAAATGAGGGGCGGCGGGCAAGCCCACCGCGCCGGCGCGGATCGGCCGCGACGGGGCTGTAGGCCCCTCGCCACCACGCGCCGGGATCGGGGAAATCGGCAGGACGGTCCCGACTCCCCGAGTATACCACCTTCGTTCATGCACTCATCGAAACCCGGACCAGCGTTGATCTAGCCCCGGCTCCGATCCTTGTGACGATCGTGCCCGGGCGGTTATTCGGGCGACCGCATTTTTTTTCTCCCACCGGGACATCGCCATCATCCCAAGCGTGCAGATCGTCATGGTGGCCCTTCATTTCATCTCGATGGGTCCGGCCGCACACCTTGTGTTAACCCCGCGGATGCTGCAACGGACCTCCCTGTCGGCTAGATTCATCGGGCGACCCCGACTTCGCCGGCCCGACGAGCCCGACCGATGCGCCACGTCTCCCACCTGGCCTGCGCGACCTGCGGCGCGACCTATCCGGCCGACCGCCCGATGAACCTCTGCCCGGTCGACGACCGGCCGGTGCAGGTCGTCCTCGACCTGGAACGCCTGAGGGCGCGAGCGCGGCCCCGACCGCTTCTGGTCCCCCGATCGCCCCAACCTCTGGCGGTTCGGCGGGCTGCTGCCCCTCGACTGGGACGACCCCGACGACCGCCGGTCGATCGTTAGCCTGGGCGAAGGTAACACGCCGAGCCTCCCTTATGACCACCCCCTGGCCCGGGCGGTCGGCTGCCGTCTCGAGGTCAAGGACGAGGGCCGTCCCCATCGCGGCCACGGCGCCAATCCGACGCTCTCGTTCAAGGACCGCGGGATGGCGATGACCGTCTCGATGGCCCGCGCCCTCGGCCTCACGAGACTGGCGGTCCCGACGCAGGGGAACGCGGGCGATTCGCTCGCGACCTACGCGGTCGCGGCGGGGCTCGAGGTCGTCGTCGTGATGTCGCCCGACACCGACCGCCCGGTCCTCGGCAACGTCGCCGCGCTGGCGAAGCTCCATCCCGAGAACGTCCGGCTCGAGCTGGTCCCCGGCACGATCGTCGACTGCGCGGCGAGGATCCGCGAGCACTACGTGCCGCAGGGCTATTTCAGCGTCGCGACCTTCCAGGAGCCCGGCTGGCGGACCGAGGGGAAGAAGACGCTCGGCCTGGAGATGGCCGAGCCGTCGGGCGACCGCCTGGCCGTCGCGGACCTGGAAGCTCCCCGACGTCATCGTCTATCCCGACCGGCGGCGGGACCGGCGTCGTCGGCATGGCCAAGGCGTTCGACGAACTGGAGGCTCTCGGGCCTGGTCGGCCCGGACCGGCCCACGGATGATCTGCGTCCAGCGCGACGCGACCACCCCGATCGTCCGGGCCTTCGAGTCCGGCGCCGCCGACATCACCCCGCTGCCGCCGGGCCAGACGATCGCCACCGGCCTGAACGTCGCGCGGAACGTCGGACACATCAACGTCTCGAGGATCATCCGCGCGACCGGCGGCTGCGGCGCTGGCGGTGACGGACGAGGAGATCCGCGAGACGATCCGCGACGAGTGGCACGACCGACGGTTCGCCTGGTCTCCCGAAGGGGCCGCGACGCTCGCCGCGCTGCCCGAGGCTCGCCGATCTCGGATTGATCCGGCCGGGCGACCGCGTCGTGCTCGTGAACACGGCCTCGCCGGAGAAGTACCTGCCGACGATCCGGGACCTCTTCGACGGCGGTCTCTGAGCGACCCGGGGGGGCCACGCCTTGCCCGGTGAGGCAGGCCTTGATATGACGGGATTGGTCCCCACGCCGGCGCATCGGCCCCGGCGGGCGCGATCGTCCCGTCTCCCGGCGAGTCCAAGGCGAGGCCCCCCATGTCCACCGCGGCCCCGGTGCAGGAGGCCGGTCCGTCGAGACCGGGCCGGAATCCCCTCGCCCCCGAGCGGCGAGAGCGGCTCCTCTTCGCGCGGGTGATGATCCTCCTGATCGTCCCGCTGTACGTGCTGATCGTCCTGACGCTCAAGGACGACGTGCGCCATCGGATCGTTCAGGTTTGCGCGACGTTCGACCTCGACGCGAAGAAGTATGTCCGCTATGCGGTCTGGGGGTATCGCGGCCTGATGGCGCTGGCGTGTGTCGCAACGCCGCTCTACTGCCTGCTCGGGCTGGCGAGGCTCGCGGTCGGCCGGGCGGGGTGGAAGCACGGGCTCGCGGCCGGGGTCTGCGTGGTCGTGGGGATCGCCGAGGCCGTGGGCATCGCGCTCGTGGTCTTCCGCTATCATGTGACGCTCTGACGGCGACTCGCCGCCGTTCGACACCGGCCCGCCGCCGCGATAGACTGGCCGGGCCTCGGGGTGACGGGGCGCGCACATCGATGCAGCGGGGCCGGCGATGAAGTACGCGATCGTGATCCCCGACGGCGCGGCCGACGAGCCGCAGGAATCGCTCGGGGGCCGGACGCCGCTCGAGGCCGCGCACACGCCCGAGATGGACGCCATCGCCCGCGAAGGCGTCCTCGGCCGGTCGCGGAACGTCCCCGACCGGTTCCTGCCGGGCAGCGACGTCGCCACGCTCAGCCTCTTCGGCTACGACCCCGAGGTCTATTTCACGGGCCGGGCGCCGCTCGAGGCCGCGTCGATGGGGGTCGCGCTCGGGCCCGACGACTGGGCGATCCGCTGCAACCTCATCTACGTGAAGGACGGCCGGCTCACCGACTTCACGGCCGGCCACATCGCGAGTGAGGAAGGGGCCGAGCTGATCCGCGCCGTCGACCGCGAGGTCGGCCTGCCGAGGCGGCCCGAGGTCGAATTTCACCCGGGCGTTAGCTATCGCAACTTACTGGTCTACCGGGGGAAGCCCGGCACGTCCCCGTTCGGCGACGACACGAAGACCACACCTCCGCACGACCACCCCGACGGACCCGCCGTCGACCACGTGCCGCTCGGGTCGGGGTCGGAGCTGCTCCGCGAGCTGATGCGGCTTGGCTCGGAGGTCGTCGCCGAGCATCCCGTGAGCCGGGCACGAGTTGCGAAAGGAAAGCGGCCGGCGAACGCGATCTGGCTGTGGGGCCAGGGGAAGGCGCCGACGCTGACGCCGTTCCGCGAGCTTCACGGGCTCCGCGGCGCGATCATCTCGGCCGTCGACCTGGTGCGTGGCGTCGGCCAGCTCGCGGGATGGGACCGGATCGACGTGCCCGGCGCGACGGGCTACCTCGACACCGACTACGCGGCCAAGGGCCGCTACGGGGTCGATGCCCTCGATCGTTACGACATCGTCTGCGTCCACGTCGAGGCGAGCGACGAGGCCAGCCACGAGGGCCGCGCCGACGCCAAGGTCGAGGCCCTCGAGCGGATCGACCGCGACATTGTCGGCCCCCTCCGCGCCGCGTTGAAGCGATACGACGAGGGCCGAATCCTCGTCTCGCCCGACCACGCGACGCTGCTGCGGACCAAGGCGCATGACCGCGCGCTGGGTTCCCTGGGCGATGGCCGGCACCGGCCTATCCGGCTCGGGACTGCCATACAACGAGCCCGCCGCCGCGAAGGCCGGCGGGCCGTTTCACGAGCGCGGGTTCCGGCTCATGGAGGCGTTCCTGGGGACGGGCTCGCGCGGATAACGCGGTCGTCACTCGGCCGCCTCCGCCGTCGACGGGTAGACGAGGATGGGTCTGCCGTTGCTATCCTGGCCGAGTTCGCCATCGAGGACGTCTCTGGCCACGTTGGCCGTGACCTCGTTGAAGTTCCTGAAGAAGTCGGACGGGCTGCCGTTTCGGAACTGGATGATCGACTTGGTGAAGACCGGGTAGACGGTCGACGTCTCTTGATGCCATTCCGTGAAACGGTAGAGCCGATTGCCCCGGAACGCCTCGTCCTCCACGAACTCGGCGGTGGGGATGTCCCTCACCTTGATCGCCGGGTAGATCTGGCCCCGGTGGTTGACGACGATCGTCGAGACGGTCATGCCTCCGAGGTTGACTTCCGGCTTCAGGACTGTCGCCAGGCTCTCGCCGCGGCCGTGGAGGGGGTAGGAAAGCTCCAGGATGAAGCCGCCCGGCACCGGCACGAGCGGGTCGACGTGGATGCCCCGCTCCCGGGCGAAGAGCGCGACGATCTCATCGCGATACGTGACCCACGGCGCCGCCATCGCGGAGCCCGCCGGCACCTGGCGGACCTCCAACGGGCTCACCTCGACGGGCCGGAAGCCGTGGTCCGGCCGGTCGGTACGTCGCCCAGTCCCACGGACAGAAACCCCGGTCAACGAGACCATCGCCAGACTCCCCGCCGACTCGCGGCGACTTCCGAGGATGAGCGCCTTAACCTCCCGCGGCAGGAACACCCGCGCCGCCGATCGACGCCCCGAGTTAGTTAAGATAGGCAGAATAGGAAATATAGGTCAAGAGATCGTTCGGGGAAGGATTCGTCGGACCGCACGAAGCCGCTCCGGGGTGAACGAAAGGCATACGCTCGGGTTCGGTCGGCGCCGGCCGCTCGGGTCTACCCCGCGGGTCGGGTCGGCCCACCAGGCCGCGAACCCGGCGGCCGACGTCTGTCGCGGGCGCAAGGAGGGATGCTATTCTGGGGGACTTCGGTGTTCGGGAGGTGAGCGGAGGGGGGACGATCCGGTGGCGTTAGTGGTGCAGAAGTTCGGCGGGACGAGCGTGGCCGATGCGACCAAGATCCTGCGCCGCGGCCCGACGGGCGATCGGGGCGCATAACCAGGGGAACCGGGTGCTGGTCGTCGTCTCGGCCCGGGGGCACACGACGGACGAGCTGATCGACCTCGCCAAGGAGATCCACCGACCGGCCGCCGGCCCGCGAGATGGACATGCTCCTCTCGACCGGCGAGCAGGTCAGCGTCGCCCTCATGGCGATGGCGATCCACGCCGAGGGCGTGCCGGCCATCAGCTTCACGGGGGCCCAGATCGGCATCGTCACCGACAGCTTCCACACCAAGGCCCGCATCCGGAACATCTCGACCGAGCGGCTGGCCCAGGCCCTCGACGAGGGCCAGATCGTGATCGTCGCCGGCTTCCAGGGGGTCGACGAGCACTACAACATCACGACGCTCGGCCGCGGCGGCTCGGACACGACGGCCGTCGCCCTCGCCGCCGTCGCTCGGGGCCGACGCCTGCGAGATCTACACCGACGTCGACGGCGTCTACACGACCGACCCGCGGGTCGTCCCCGCGGCCCGGAAGATCGACCGGATCAGCTTCGACGAGATGCTCGAGCTGGCGAGCCTCGGCGCGGGCGTGATGCACTCGCGGTCGATCGAGTTCGCCAAGAAGTTCGGCGTGCCGATCCACGTCCGCCACTCCGGCAAGCCCGACGCCGGGCTCGTGGATCGTGGCCGAGGGCGACGCACGGAGGCTCGGGCTCACGAGTCACGCGGCGCGGCGCCTGGCGAAGGACGAGGCGCGGATCACGATCGTCGGCGTCCCCGACCGCCCCGGCGTCGTCCGCAACGTCTTCGGCCTGATCGCCCGGGCGAACATCGTCGTGGACATGATCGTCCAGAACGTCGCGACCGACGGCGCGACCGAGGTCAGCTTCACCGTCGCCTCGGGCGACCTCGACGAGACGCTCAGGGTGGCCGAGGCCGCCGCCGAGGCCGTGGGCGCCTCGGGCGTGACGCACGACGCCGAGATGGCCAAGGTCTCGGTCGTCGGCCTCGGCATGCGGACGCACACCGGCGTGGCCACGGCGATGTTCGACGCCCTCGCGAAGGCGGGGATCAACATCGAGATGATCACGACGAGCGAGATCAAGATCAGCGTCCTCGTGAACGGCAAGGCCGCGGCCGAGGCCCTGCGGGTCGTCCACGAGGCCTTCGAGCTCCACGAGCCGCTCCACGAGCTGCCCGAGAACGACACCCCCTACTGGCCCGCCACCCAGGCCCTCCGCAAGTCGCCGCCGACCCCCACGTCCTTCGCCCACGAGGGCCCGGCCGGCATGGAAGACCTCGTCGTCTCGGGCGTCGAGCTCGACGACTCCCAGGCGCGGATCACCCTGCTCGACGTCCCCGACCGCCCGGGCTACGCGGCCCGTGTGTTTCAGGCGATCGCCGAGGCCGAGGTCTTCGTCGACATGATCGTCCAGAACGTCAGCACCGCGAACCGGACGCACCTGTCTTTTACGGTGCCGAGGGAACAGATTGCGCGGGCGAGGGATGCGGCGGCGAAGGCCGTGGGGAGTAGCAATGTGATGGTCGAGCCGGCGATCGCCAAGCTGTCGGTCTTGGGGGTTGGCATGCGGTCGCATACCGGCGTGGCGACGCGGATGTTCGGGGCGCTGGCGGACCGGAATATTAATATTACACTGATCAATACGAGCGAGGTGAGGATCAACGTCGCGACCGACCTGGATCGCGGGCCGGATGCGCTGGCGTGCTTGCGGGAGGCGTTTCAGGTGGCGGCGGAATGTAGATGGACGCGCCGGTCCAGGATCGCCTCAAGCCGGCTTCGATGTAGGGCACGTGATCCGTCATTGGCCGACCCCGGATTGCCTGCGCGGCCGGGTTGGGCAGCGTCGTCGCGGGTCTCGTGATCGGCTGGCTCCGCGGCCCGATCGTCTCCCGACGGGAATCCTCGGCTCGATCGTCGGTCTCCGTGCTGGTGGTCCTACCATCGAATCAGCCGGAGGAACGACGGCCTTGTGATCTTCCTCATCCCGGCGATCCTGCCCAACGTCAACGCCTCGTCCGTCGGAGCGAACGTCCCTTTGTGGATCCTGGGGCTCTCTACTCTGATGGTCGGATTGCCGTTGTCAGCCTCTTCGGACTGAAACTCCGCGACAGGAAGCCGGCCACGCACCCCTGGCTCCTGGGGCCGATCCACTCTTTGCATGGCGACATCGATCATCCCTCGGAGCCGACCTCTGACGGCTAAGCCGTTCGGGTCGGCGCCGCCCACCACCACGAAGCCCCCGTACGGTGGGCGAAGCCCACTCTACTAAGCCATCCTCTCATCACCTTCAACCTCAACGAACGAGAGCACCCGTGGCACGAGACAAGGTCGTCCTGGCATACTCCGGCGGGCTCGATACGTCGGTCGCCGTGAAGTGGATCAATGAGACGTACGGGCTCGACGTGATCGCCTACACCTGCGACCTCGGCCAGGGGCAGGACATCAAGGCGATCCGCGACAAGGCCCTCCGCACCGGCGCGGTCGAGGCGATCGCCGAGGACGTCCGCAACCTGTTCGTCGACTACTTCGCCTTCCCCTCGCTCATGGCCGGGGCGCTCTATGAGGGCAAGTATCCCCTCGCCACGGCGCTCGGCCGGCCGCTGATCGCGCAGCTGATGGTCCGCGTCGCCCGCGAGCACGGGGCCGTGGCCGTCGCGCACGGGTGCACGGGCAAGGGGAACGACCAGGTCCGGTTCGACGTGACGTTCCAGACGCTCGCCCCCGACCTGAAGATCATCGCCCCGGTCCGCGAGTGGAAGTGGACGCGGACGCAGGAGTTGCAGTACGCCGCCGACCACGGCATCGAGGTCGAGGCGACGAAGAAATCGATCTTCAGCACCGACCAGAACCTCTGGGGCCGGTCGATCGAGGCGGGCATCCTCGAGGACCCCTGGGTCGAGCCGCCGCCCGAGACGTTCCAGTGGACCGTCGACCCCGATCAAGGCGCCGAACGAACCCGAGGAGGTCGAGATCGGCTTCGAGCGCGGGCGACCTATCTCATTGAACGGCAAGGAGATGGACGGAACACCCCTGATCGAGGAGCTGAACAAGATCGCCGGCAAGCACGGCGTCGGGCGGGTCGATCACATCGAGAACCGGCTCGTCGGGATCAAGTCGCGCGAGATCTACGAGGCCCCCGCGGCGGTCGTGCTCCACGAGGCGCACCGCGAGGTCGAGTTCCTCACCCTGTCGAAGGACGCGCTCCGGTTCAAGACGCACGTCAGCCAGGCGTATGCCGACCTGATCTACAACGGACTCTGGTTCAGCGCCCTGCATCAGGACCTGATGGCATTCGTCGTCTCGAACCAGCAGTACGTCTCGGGCGTGGCCCGCGTGAAGCTCTACAAGGGCCACGCGATGATCGTCGGCCGGAAGTCGGAGCACAGCCTCTACCGGCACGAGCTGGCGACTTACGAGGAAGGCGACCAGTACGACGCCTCGGCCGCGCAGGGGTTCATCAAGATCCACGGCCTCTCTCAGACGACCCAGGCCAAGCACCAGATGCTCAAGGGCCCCGGCGGCGGCCGGCTCGAGCTGCCGAGCATCATCCCGCCTGCGCCCGAGACGAAGTAATCGGTTTGGCAAATCCACCACTCGCTCCGCCGCTCCCGCGGCGGAGTGGCCGCCCCGCCGCTCCGCGGCACCCGATATGGGAAGGGCCGCGGAGCGGCCGAAGACGCATTCCGCCGCGGGAGCGGCGGAACGAGGCGCGGGGTCCAGCGGGCGTCGAGATTACTTCGTCTCCGCAGCCGAGGGGGCGTGCCCCTTCATCATCGCCACCATGTTCGTGCACGACTTCTCGCAGGCGCGGAGCTTCTCTGCGGCCCGGCGCATCTCGTCGGAGTCGAACTTCTCGACCACGGCCGCCGTCTTCCGGCACGCCTCGGCGCAGGCGCCGCACGAGTCGACCATCAGCGGGCTGTGCCGGGCGATCATGCAGGCCGAGAGGCCGCAGAAGCCCGCGCAGTCCGAGAGGAAATGCAGCGGCCTGGCATGGTCGCGCTTGCCCTCGGCGACCTCCTTGTAGCAGTGGTGGAACGTCTCGTCGCACGTCTTCGCGCAGTCGGAACAGGCCTTGAGGCAGTCCGCATGCGTCTGGTCGAGGTCCCGCGCCTCGGCCTCGCGTCCGGAGAACGCCGCCACCCCCACCGCGCCCGCCCCGAGCATCCCCAGCATCGCGCGACGGTCCATCGCTGTTCCCCCCTCGATGAGAGTCTGGCGGGGCGGAAGAAGCTGGGCAACGAGCGCACCGCGACCGCCCCGCGTTGAGCGTCCGGAACGGACAAGCCTGCAATTCACGGGCCCGACAAGATCAGAGATCCCAGGCGCGAGCGCCGCGGAGGAAGCAAGAGACGACGCCATCCTCGCTGACCTTGAGGACGGGCCCGAACCGGCTGGCGACGAGCGCGGCGGTCGTCCGCGCCCCCTCGGCCGGGGCGGGTCCGAGCAGGGCCGTGGCGTCGTGGCGGAGGATGGCTCCGAACGCGAGCAGCCGGCCGTTGCGGTCGACGACCGTCGCGCCGTCGAGGCCGGCGAGGGCCTCGAGGACCGGCGGGTCGAGCTCGTTGACGGTCCGGTCGCGCGCCAGGTAGTGGAGCGCCCGCTTGGCCAGCGGGTCGCCTGGGGCCAGGTCTTCGGGGGCGACCGAGGCGTCGGAGGCGACGAGGTCGGCCGGCGCCAGGAGCCGCCCGACGGCCTCGAGCGGGCGCTCGACGACGACGAACAGCCCTCCCTGCCTCGCCTCCGCCAGGTCGAGCGCCGCCTGGAAGATCGCGCGGGCGAGAGGCGGCCGGCCGACCGCCTCGGCCCAGCGGGTGAACTTGGCGGCTGGGTCGAGGATCCGCCACCGGCCGTTGGCGAACGAAAAGGCCTGCGAGCCCTCGGCGAAGAGCTTGATCTCGCCATTCGGGCTGAGGACCAGGCAGACGTCGCCCGACGCCCGCGTCGCGCGGGCGTGGGCGGCGAACTGCCGCGAGCACGGGACGTCGGGACCGGCACCCTCGGGGACCCTGGCCGCCCAGCGCTCGACGTCGACGATCTCGGCGAGCCGACCCTCGCCGTCGACGAGGAAGAGGGTGCGCCGGCCGTCGCAGAGCTTGTGGACGCTCTTGAGGCTCGTCAGCTCGACGCCGTAGCGGAGTGCGTCGGTCGGCGTTGGCCTCGCGGCGTGGCCGGGGCCGAGCAGCAGGGCGCCGGTCGAGACGCGGCGGTTCTCATAGGTCGAAAGCGCGGCCGTCCTCAGCGTCTGGATCGTCGAGGCGATCCGGCTCGGCCGCGTGGCGGAGGGGTCGTACGCCTCCGGCTCGACGTAGGCCGCGACGTAGTGGTCGTCCGAGCCGCCGCGGAACAGCTCCATCCGCGACGAGTGCCCGATCTGGAACAGGTGGTGATAGCGGAGGTTGAGCACCGCCCCCACCGCGCGGAACAGCCGGCCGTCCTGGGCGTGGAAGGTCGTCCCGGGCCGCGGCTCGACGGCGTAGCGGACGCCGAAGAGGTCGACGGCCGCGGGCCGCCCGTCGCGCTCGACCAGGCGGAACCCCGGGCCGGCCGACGAGTCCGCCAGCCCGGGCGGGTCGGCCTCGGGCCTGATCGACGCGCCCGGGTAGAAGCCGAGGAGGTCGCGGCGGAAGAAGCCCACGAACAGCTCGGCGACCGCCGGCGCCTCGCGGAGGTGGGGCGGATGGGCCCGCGTCGTGGCGGTCATGGGCGATCCTCCCTGATCGGCGGCTCTGCCGGGCGCGTCCGTTCGGCAACCGGGGACTATACCCCGACCCACCACGACGGGGAACACGGCTTTCCCGCACTCACTGCACAATCGCCGGCACCGCGGGCCGAGGCGGCTGAGAGGCCACGCTGCTCGATGACCAAGTGATGCCGACGTACGCGTTGTTCGAGAGGTTCAGCGTGTCGCAGATGTACTGCGAGCCCATCTGGTTGTACGACGCCCCGCCCGCGAAGGTCACCGGCGCGGTCGGGGCGTAGACGGTGCCGGAAATCGTCGTCGTGGAGCCGTTGGCGATATTGATCGTCCCCTTGGTAGAGCTCCGGTCGATGTAGATGACGACGCCGGTGTAGGTTCCGGTCGTCGGCGGCGAGAGGGTGATCTTGCCGCCGCCCTGGAAGCTGATGCCGCCGCCGCCGCTGTCGCAGTAGATCATCACGCCCGAGCCGGTCACCGTGGCGCCGTTGTTGATGGTGAAGCTGCCGTTCTGCATGTAGTAGGTGCCCGGGTTCATCGTGACGGTCTGCCCGCCGCCGATCGTGAGCCCGCCCACGTAAACGCCCGGGCTGATCGTCTGCGCGCCGTACCCCTTCATCGGGCTGGTCGAGAAGGTCGACATGCCCGCCGTGCTCGGGGCCGCCAGGGTGGCGAGCGGGTCGGCGACGTACTTGGCCCCGGTGTTGATCGCGCCGGTGATCGGGCTCCAGGAGCCGTCCTGACTGTATTTCCCGCAGATGTTGAAGGTCGAGGCGGTGGCCTTGCCGCTGTTGTTGATCTTGAAGGCGGTCGTGCTAGTCGAGTCGACCTGGACGACGGCGTTCGTGTTGAGCTGCGCGCTGCCGACGATCGTGAGGGCCCCGGACGCCGTCTTGTCGAGGGCGATGATCGCCGCCGAGGACGCGGGGACGGACGACCCGGAGTTCGTCTGCGCCGGCCACTTGGCCTTCGAGCTGGCCGCGACCGGGATCGTGCCGCCGCTCCAGATGGCGCTGAAGTATCTCGGCACATTCGAGGTGAGCGTGACCGAGACCGACCCGCCCGTGCCCTGGGTGGCCGAGTACGAGACGGATGAGCTCACGCCGTCGTTGGCGTAGCCGTTCTTCGCGGCGATGGCCAGTGCGACGTTCTTCGCCTCGGCGTAGTCGACCGTCGTGCCGGCGCAGAGGGACTTGGAGACGACGACGGCCGCCCCCTGGACCGCCGCGTCGGCGGTCGCCTGCACCTTGCGGCGCTCGGCCATGAGCATCCCGCCGTCGATGGCCAGGGCCAGTATCCCGATGAACGGGATCATCATCAGCGCCGCGAGCAACGCGATGTACCCCCGCCTCCGCCTCGCGCCGTTCTCCGCCCGACGATGGAACATGGTCGCGCCCCTTCCCCGGCTGGGCTAGTTGGTGATCAGTGCCGTCGATGTGCCCGTCAGCGTGATCGTCGACGAGGCGAGGAACGCCTCGGGTATCCACTGGTAGGTGACCGTGACCGTGACGACGCCGGCCGTCGCCCAGCTGACGGTGCAACCGAGCTTGCTCGAGTCCATGCCGCTCGCGTAGCTCAGCAGGTACGTCTTGATCGCCGAGGAGTTCGGCTGCGTCGCGTTGTTCACCGAGGCGTACCGCGTCCCCTCCCGCGCCAGGTCGGCGACCTGCTGGTATCGGAAAACCCCCAGGCCGATGACGACCGTGCCCAGCAGGAGCATCAGGGCGAGAGAGCCGACCACGGCGCCCTCGACCAGCGTCCCGCCCCAGCGTCGTCGCGCCCCGCCAGCTCGGACCCTCATCGCTGTGGTCTCCGCCCGAGTCCCTCGGTCCGTCAGTTGTTGACCGGCATGCTCACCGACCGGCTGAGCGTCGTGGAACTGGGGATGCCCGGGTAGTTGACGAGCGTCGTGAACGTGTAGTTCACCGTGACCGTGATGCACGAATTGCCGTAGGCGTCGGTGTAGTTCGACGAGCTGACCGTCGGCGTCGGGCTCAGGCCGCCCGCGTCGGCCAGCGCAGCGTTCGTGGTGCTGGTGTAGTAGGTCGAATAGCTCGCCTGGTTCGAGGCGAACAGGGCGCCGTTGCGGGCGCAGTTGGTGATCGTCACGAGGGCATTGACCAGCCGGGCATAGTCGACGGCGACGAGGCAGATGAAGCAGAGGAACGGGAGCAGCAGGGCCAGCTCGGCCGCGGCGTGCGCCCGGCGGCCCCGGCCCGCCTGTCCCGCTCGTCGGACGATCATGACGATGTTCCCGCAGAGATGTCGGCTCGGCCCCGGGCTCGCCTCGAGATGAGCGCGCCCGGGGCGAGCCGCTTCGCCCTGACAGCCTGGCCCGGTGGATCGCGCGTCGTCCCTCAACGGCGCACGAGGTCGAGCGGCCCGCCGAGAGAACCCTATGGCGCATCTCGCGGGCCGTCGAATCGACGTCGACCTGAATCAACGCGCGTCGTCCCATCGCAACGCGATCGGGCGCCCTCCGTGGCGCCCCGGTCCGCCGTCGCGGCGCGATCAGGGCTCTAGGACCAACTTCATGCAGCGTCCTGGTCCCTGTAGAACGTGCGGTATCACTCGGCAGCGTCGTCGGGGGCGGACGGCGAGAGATCGGGAGTGCGGAGTGAAGAGTGCGGAGTGAAGAGTGGCGATTCGAATTCTTCACTCCGCACTCTTCACTCCGCACTCCTGGTAGCGGGCTCCAGAGAAAAGGCCCTCAGGCCCTCGCCTCGCCAGGCCCCGAGGGCTGCCCCTCGGTCGTGGGTATCTCGCCAGCCTCGAGGAGGTTCTTGAGCCGGCGGAGGTTCTCGCGGACCTGCGCGTCGGGGTCGTGCCCGAGGATCCTGGCGATCGCGATCCCCACGGCGCCCGCCGGGGGCTCGAAGTTGATTTCCATCGTCACCTCGGTGCCGCGGCCGTCCCAGGCCGGCTCGAGGCGGATCGCGCCGGCGCTCTCGATGTCGCCGCCGGGCAGGGTCTTCCAGGCAACGAGGTGGCCCGGCTGCTCGTTGATGTGCCGCGACTGGAACCGCCAGGTCGAGCCGAACGGGCCCTCGATCGCCCAGCGAAACGTCCCGTCCTCGCCGGCCTCGACCGACTGGACGTGCTCCATGTAGCGGTGGTGGTTCGCCGGGTCCTTGACGAAGTCGTAGACCTCCATCGGCGTCCGGTTGATCGTCGTCGCGTGCTTGATGAGGACGCCCTTGTGGACGTGCTCCTCGGCGTCGGCCCGGTGCTTGCCCGAGGTGTCGATGTTGAGGGCGCAATACACCTGGGAGTGGCCGGTGACGCCGCGATAGACCAGCGCCCCGCCGAGCGTGGCCAGCGCGAGCCCGCCGAACGTGCCGCGGCGGAGACCGTGGAGCACAAGCAGCCCGCCCCCGACGGCCGACGCCCAGCGCTCGACCTCGCCCACGTTGACCCGGCTGCTCGCATGGCGGGCCTCTTCCAGGTCGCGGATCGCCTTGGTCGACACGCGACGGACAGGCGGCCTCGATTCCAGATAGGACATCGACATAGGTGCGTCCTCCCGTTCCCCTCGGCTCAGCCCCTCAGCAGCGACTCGGCCCCGTCGATGAAGATCTCGGCGCCCGTGATCAGGTCGGAGGCGTCGGAGGCCAGGAAGAGCACAAGCCGTGCCACCTGGTCGGGCGACCCCATCTTGCCCCCCGTCAGCGGCATCTCCCCCTCGGGATACTCGGCGGGGATCCTGATCTTGTCGATGTTCCGCCGCTCGGTCTTGTCGTGAATCGGCGACTCGATCGCGCCGGGGCAGATCACGTTGACCCGGACCCTGTGCGGCGCCAGCTCGAGCGCGACCATCTTCGCCAGGGCGACCTGGCCGGCCTTCGAGCACGCGTAGGCCGTCGCCCCCGTGTTGCTGAAGATCCGCGTGCCGTTGACCGACGCCACGAAGATCGCCGACCCGCCCCGCCGCTTCAGCAAGGGCGCGGCGTACTTGAGCGTGAGGAACGAGCCGGTGAGGTTTATCGCCAGCGTCTCGTTCCACTCGCCGGGGTCGAGCTCCTCGATCGGGGCCCAGACGCCGTTGACCCCGGCATTGGCGAGCACGATGTCGAGTCGTCCCCACTCGCGCTCGGCCCGGCGGACGGCGCGCTCGACGGCATCGGGCCGCGCCACGTCGGCCTCGATCGCGAGCGCAGTGCCGCCCGCCGACTCAATCTGGCTGCGCGTCTCGTCCAGCTCGGATTCGGTCCGGCCGACGAGCGCGACCTTCGCCCCCTCGCGGGCCAGGAGCCGCGCCGAGGCCTGGCCGATGCCCGACCCCGCGCCAGTGACGAGCGCCACGCGTCCAGCAAGCTGCATGTCGGCGCCTCCGGCCGGCCGATCGGTGACGTGCTTAGCAAGAGCTTGCCCCGTCCGAGGCCGGGCGATTCCAGGCGCGCGGCCGCGACCCCCGCGGCCGGGCTTATGCCTGGCGAGGGGGTCGCGGTGCAAGTCACGCGCCGGTCGGGCAGCAGCCCCCGATCAGCCGCCGTGGCCGTTGATGTAGAACGGCCAGAGGTCGCGACCCGGGCCCGGGACGAGCGGGCGGAGGTCGTAGATCGGCACCATGCAGCCGTGCTGGTAGTAGTGGCCGACAGGCCGGAACGGGTGGACGAACTTCTGGCCGAGGATGCCGAACGACGACTTGGGCCCCGGGTTGCACCCAGGGGCGTTCGCCGCCGGGGCGCCGGGCGCCCGGTGAACTGGGGCTGCACGCAGGTGGTGCAGCCGGGGTCGAGCGCCAGGCCGTAGAGGCCGCCGCCGATCCAGCGGTCGTACTTGCCGCTGGTGTAGAAGTCGCCGTAGCGGGTGCCGAAGAAGTAGTCGCGATGGGGGTCGGCCGGGAGGTTGGTCTGCATCTTGGGAATGAACCGACCGAGCAGGCCGCTCCGTTCGGCCATGTCGGGGATGGCCGGGCCCTGGGCCCGGGCCGGGGCGGCCAGGGCGAGCGCGGCGAGGGTGGTGAGCCCGAGCAGGGCGCTCCTAAGGATGTCGCGTCGCATCGTCTCCTCTCCTCCTCGGGGACGTGAGCCGGGGCCCGGCCGACGTGGCCGAGCCCCGGGATCGGGTAGCGCTCGCGTCATCCGGCCCGCACGCTCACTGCGTGAAGGGCGGGAACGCGAAGAAGTCGCGGGGCGAACGGACCGGGTTGACCCAGGGCACATAGCCCGGCGTCAGCGGCACCGGCCCGCCGGGGCCGACGAAGTACTGGATCTCGCCCGCGTGCGGGTGGAGCAGCCCGTAGAGCGAGCCCTTCAGGTGGCCGAGGCCGAGGTGGCCCTTGCCCAGGCAGTGCGAGCAGCCCTTGCCGCCGCAGAGCCCGCAGCCGGTGCCCCCGCCGTGTCCCAGGCCGCCGCGGCAGTTGCCGCAGGTGGCGCCGGGGCCGTGGAAGCAACGACCGCCGAAGCCGGGGTCGCCGCCGCAGTTGCCGCACGAGAGGCCGGGGTCATGGCCGCAGATCCCGCCGCGGTGATGCTTGTGGCCGCCCTTGATGCCGCAGCCGTCCATCACGCAGCCCTGGGCCGAGGGCATGATCTGGGCCGTCGCCTGGGGTGCAGCGGTCGTCGCGACTCCCGGGGCTCCCTGCGATGACGGGAGGATTGTGCTGGTGCAGATCCCGCACCCCTTGCCGCCGCAGAGCCCGCAGTTCTTGAACCGCTTGCCGTGACCGAGCCCGCCGAGGCCGCAGCCGCCCGGGCCGCAGCCGGGGTCGCCGGAGCCGCCGTGGCCGAATCCGTGACCGTGGCCCGCGCCGTCGCCGTCGCAGATCATCCCCTTGCCGCCGCAGAGGCCGCAGCCCTTGCCGCCGCACGCGCCGCAGGCCTTGCAGCCGTGGCCGAGGCCTCCGAGGTGGTGGAACGGGCTGGCGAGGCAGCCGCACACCTTGCTGAGCAGGCCCGGCTTGGCGTAGTGGCCCCACGGAATCGGAGGCGCGTAATACGGGCCCCCGGTGTTGAGGTCGATCGCGTCGACCTCCTTGGGGATCGTGTGGTGGAAGAGGTCGCCGTCGGCCCGGGCCGACGTTCCCGCCGTGAGGATCGCCGCCAGGGCGAGCGCGAGCATCACCCCTCGCTGTGTTCCGAAACGCATGATCAATCCCTTTTCGTCGTGCGCTGGGGTCCCTCCTGGAATGCCGGAATCAAGCGAGCGGTGGTCGTGCCCCGGCCGTCCTCCGCGAGGCGCACGCCAACTTCGGGCCCGGAGAGGCACGCCGTCGCGGGAGCAGCCTTGCCCCGTCCGCGGCGCTTCTCGACTCCACCGGGCTTTCGCCATTGGTCATCGGCCACCCACCTTGACGGTCTGGAGCGAATCCGGGCGGAAGGGTGCATGGCGGCGGAACGACCGGCCATCCCCGCTGGGGGGACGGCCGGTCGTGATGGGGATTCAGTCCGGCTTGCTTCCGCTTAGCGGGGGCCGCCGCGGCCGTAGACCGCCGAGGCGGGGAGCTCCTGGACCTTGCTCTCGTTCGAGTCGTAGGAGATGGCCGCGTGCTTCTCGCGCTTCTTGCGGCCCTTCTCCTCCCACTTGTCCTGCCAGTCGCGCTGCATGGCCGAGAAGCCGAAGAGGTGGCCGAGGACGTGCGGCTTGGTCTCGTGCTGCTCGCCCAGGAACGGGCCGCGGCCCGGCTGGGCCGGCATGGCGGGGACGGCGGGCTTGGCCATCGCGCCGGCCGGCACGCGAGCGCTGTAGTTCGTCTGCATCACGCCGATCGGCTCGGGGTCGGCCGCGGCGACGACCGCGCGGCCCGGCATGGCGTCGGTCGCCACGGCGCGGCCCGGCTGGGCTGCGGCCACGGCCGTCGTCGGCGTCCCGGGCGCCATGACCGTCACCTCGCCCGGCATCTCCAGCAGGGCCTTGCAGGTCTTGCAGACGCCGTTGGACGAGTCGGCGCAGCCGACGATCCGACTCCCCTCGGGCATGCCCGCAACGGGGATGGGCCCGTGAGAGTGCTGCGTGTGAGCTACGGGCGCCATGGGCCCCGTCGGACCAGCCATGACCGCGGGGGGCTTCGGGCCGGCCATCTCGAGTGCGGCCTTGCGCTCCTTCGCCTGGGCGGCGCACTTCTCGCACGGGACGAGCCCGCGGGCAACGCGGCCGAAGTGCCGGTGGTTCAGCGGCGTCGGCACGGCCGCGGGAGCCTCGGCGGGGGCCGGGGCCGCGGGCGCCGGGGACGAGGGGCTCGCCGCGGGCGGATAATCCCCGGCCCGGGTCGAACCCGGGACGGCCAGCGCCGCGCCGAGGACGGCGAGGCCGAGGTGAGCGAGTCGAGGCATCGGGAACTCCTTTCCCTGAGCGAACCTTTGAGCGTCCCGAGCGGGACGATGGGTCGGCTTCCATGAGTCCATATGGGGCCCGGGGCGATTCACGGGGGACGGCATGCCGCCCCGCCCCGGCCGGACGCTACCCATGTTCATCGGCCCGCGCCGCCCTCACCTTGCGAAAAACCGGCCGGACCCGCGCATCGCGGACGACCGGTCTCCGCCCCACCCCTGGCGGATCGCGCCCCGTCCCGGCAAACTGGGCACCTCGGGTCGGCCCACGGTATGGGCTTCGACCGATGCCCCGGAGTGTCTGCCGCATGCGCCTCTATGTCGCCGGCCCCCTGTTCACCCAGGCCGAGCGCGCCTGGAACGAGCGGCTCGCCGCCGCCCTCGCCGACGCCGGCCATGACGTCTTCCTGCCCCAGACCGAGGTCAAGGCGATCGCCAGCCTCCACGCCGACACGATCTTCCAGGTCGACGTCGACGGCGTCCGCTCGGCCGAGGCCGTCGTGGCGATCCTCGACGGCGCCGACCCCGACAGCGGCACCTGCTTCGAGTGCGGACTGGCCTTCGCCCTGGGCATCCCGATCGTCGCCCTCCGCACCGACTTCCGCGCCGGCGGCGACGCCCTGCCCGGCCAGAAGCTCGCGACGATCAACCTGATGCTGGCGCAGGCCTCGGCCCGAGTCGTGAACCTGCCCGACCCGGCGACTGACTTTTCGACGGTGGCCTCGGCCGTGATCGCGGCGCTGGAGGGGCTGCCGGCAGGGTCTCCCGTCGCACGGATCGACGAGCGACCCGCCTCGGGGAGCTGGTGACCGGCTCGCCTTGCCTCGCGCGCGGATAATAGCGGCGGACCTGCAACGAGGACTGTCGCCATGCCCGGAACTGCGGCCGAGACCCTGACGCTCCCCGTCGAAGGGATGACGTGCGACCACTGCGTCGGCACGGTTCGGAAGGCGCTGGAATCGGTGCCGGGCGTGCAGGTCGGCCCGGGTGACTCTCAAGCCGGGGCAGGCCGAGGTGGAGGTCGATCCGGGGCGGGTCGAACGAGGCCAGCTCGCGGCGGCGATCGAGGCGGCGGGGTATTCGGTGTCGGATGAGGAGCCGGTGCCGCTCCTCCGCTCGTCACGATCGGGCCGACTGCCGGGGCCTGTCGCCCCCCCACCCTACCCTCCCCCGCAAGGGGGAAGGGGATCAGATTGGCTTCGCCGTCGGCGAGGAGCTCTCTGCACCCTCCCCCCTTGCGGGCGAGGGTAGGGTGGGGGGTTCCCGGTCGGCCGAGGAATGGAACCTCGCCATCGGCGGCATGCACTGCGCGAGCTGCGTGGCCCGCGTCGAGAACGCCCTGAAATCGGTGCCGGGCGTGGCCGACGCCCGCGTCAACCTCGCGACCGAGCGGGCCGGCGTGGTCGTCGATCCCGACCGCGTGAGCGAATCCGAGCTCGCGGCGGCCGTCTCCGCCGCGGGATACCGGGCCCGTCGCGACGAGCTGAAGCCCGGCGAAGGGGCCGAGTCGCTCCGCCGCGAACGGGCCGAGGGCGTGGCCTACTGGCGGACTCGGCTGATCGTCGGCGTCGCGCTGACGATCCCCCTGATCGTGCTGGGATACGCCCCCCTGCTCTTCCATCTCGACCACGCCTCGACCGCGATCGGCTGGACGATGTTCGCCCTGGCCGTCGGTGCTCCAGGTCTACCTGGGCGGCCCCTACATCCGCGGGGCCTGGGAGCGGCTGAAGCAGCGGTCGGCCAACATGGACACGCTGATCGCCCTCGGGCACGACCACCGCCTTCGCCTACAGCCTGGTCCGGCTCCTCGGGGGGCACGCCCACGACGCCCACTCGTTCATGGACGCCGGGATCATCCTGACGCTGATCACGCTGGGCAAGTACCTCGAGGCCCGGTCGAAGGGCACGGCCTCGGCCGCGATCGAGCGGCTGCTCGACCTGGCGCCCAAGACCGCGCGGGTGATCCGCGACGGGCGGGAGGTCGACGTCCCGCTCGCGGACGTTGTAAAGGGCGACCGCGTCCGCATCCGCCCGGGCGAGTCGGTGCCGGTCGACGGCCGGGTCCTGGACGGGGAATCGGAGGTCGACGAGAGCATGCTCACGGGCGAGTCCGGCCCCGGTGACCAAGCGGCCCGGCGACCGCGTGGCGGGCGCGACGCGCAACGGCGACGGCACGCTGCTCATCGAGGCCGACCGGCTCGGCCGGGAGAGCGTGCTCGAGGGGATCGTCCGGCTCGTCCGCGAGGCGCAGGCGTCGAAGGCGGGCGTCCAGCGGCTCGCCGACGCGATCTCGGCCCGGTTCGTCCCGGCGGTGCTCCTGGTTGCGGCTCGCGACTCTGATCGGCTGGGGACTCATGCGTCACGACTGGGAGGCGGGCGTCGTCAACGCGGCGGCCGTCCTGATCATCGCCTGCCCCTGCGCCCTCGGCCTGGCCACGCCGATGGCCGTGGCCGTCGCCACGGGCCGAGGCGCCCGCGCCGGGCTGCTCGTCCGCGAGGCCTCGGCCTTCGAGCGGATGGACCGGCTCGCCACGGTCGTCTTCGACAAGACCGGCACGCTCACCGAAGGGCGGCCGACGATCGTCGCCGTCGCCGCGGCCGACGGATTCAGCGAAGCCGAGCTACTCCGCCTCGCCGCCGGCGCCGAGTCGGGCAGCGAGCACCCGATCGCCCGGGCCTTCGCCGGGCATCGCGACGGACTGGCTCGTTTCGGACTTCCGCGCGACCCGTGGCGGCGGCGTCTCGGCCAGCGTCGACGGGCGTAAAGTCGTCGTTGGGACGCTGCGCTACGTTTCAGACGCGGGCGCGGACGTCACCGCGCTCGCCGAGATGGCCCGGAGCGTGGGAAGGCGAGGCGCGGACCGTCCTTTACGTCGGCGTCGACGGCCGCCCGGCTGGAGTCATTGCCCTGGCCGATGCGATCAAGCCGCACGCCCGCGAGGTCGTCGACCGGCTCCGCGAACTCGGGCCTGGACGTCGTCCTCCTGACCGGCGACAACCCGGCGACGGCCGCGGCCGTCGGCTCGGCCCTGGGTCTGCCCGCCGACCGGGTGATCGCGGGGGTCCTGCCCGACGCCAAGGCCGGCAAGATCAACGACCTGAAGTCCCGCGGCCGGGTCGCGATGGTCGGCGACGGCCTGAACGATGCCCCGGCGCTGGCCGCGGCGGACGTCGGGATCGCGCCTGGGCACGGGCACCGACGTCGCCAAGGCCGCGGCCGACGTCGTGATCGCCACGGGCGACCTCCGCGCCGTCCCGCGTGCCCTGAAGCTCGGCCGCGCCACGCTGACGGCGATCCGCCAGAACCTCTTCTGGGCCTTCGCCTACAACACCCTGGGCATCCCCCTGGCCGCCCTCGGCTTCTTCGGCCAGTACGGGCCGCTGATCGCGGCGGTGGCGATGTCGCTCAGCTCGGTGACGGTCGTCGCGCGCTCCGGGCTGCTGGCTCGAACCCGGCTCGATTGAAGACCGATCAACCGCAGATGGCCGCAGATGAAGAGAGAAATTAAGATTCTCCCGTATTCATCTGCGGCCATCTGCGTCATCTGCGGTTAAATCGTCTTCTCACCAAAACTTCCAGTCCTGCGCCGTCAGCACGTACACTCCAAGCGCCAGGTTCGCCGTCACGTGGCTGACGACGCACGCCGACACGCTCTTCGTCCGATAGACGAGCCACGCCCAGGCCAGCCCGGTGAGCACGGCCGGGAGCCACTCGACCGGGTGGGCCATCGCGAAGACGACCGCGGTCACGATGGCCGCCATCGGCGTGACCTTGCCGACCGGGACGCGGGTGAAGTCGTCGGGGTCGACGAGGTAGCGGATCGCGAACGAGCGCCAGAAGAGCTCCTCGAAGAGCGGCACGAGCAGCACCAGACCAAAGAGCCGCACCGCGATGAAGCCGAGCCGGCCCGCGACCGAGGAAATCGAGCCCGGGTCGAACCCGGCGCGTTTGCCCAGCGAATCCGTCGTCGGATAGAGCCCGTCGAGGCCGACCCACGCGGCCGTCACCGCCAGCCCGATCCCGACGGCCAGCATCAATGTCCCCGCCGACGGCCACGGGCGGAGGTCGCGCCAGGTCGAACGGCAGGCGATGACGACCGCCGTGACGACGACCACCTTCGCCGCGTAGGCCGCCGGATACCACGCCAGCGGCAGATAGCCTTCGAGGTTCGTGAAGAGCAGGAACGTCGCCATCGGCGCGACGTAGGGGACCCAGGCCAGCCGCGGCGCGGCCGTTTCGGTCGATGCGGGGGCCGCGGACGGCTCGGCGACGCTCACAGTTTTATCCTCTCGCAGACAGGGCGATGTCGCTGGCGCCGAGCGTCGCGCAGGGGTTGGTTGCATCCCAGGCGTAACCGGTCGACTCCGGTTCCGTCAAGAGGTCCAATAAGACAGACCCGCGCCGCCGCGTGTGGAGTCGAATCATGATATTACTCGACTCATCTCTCATCGATCCTGGCCAGCAAGGCCGGATCGTCGAGCCGGGGCACGATCAGGTGGGCGCCCGCGAGGCCCTCGGCCGGGCTGTGCTCGTGGGGCACGCCCACGGCGAACGCCCCCGCGGCCTTCGCCGCGGCGAGGCCGGGGGCGCTGTCCTCGAGCACGAGAAGGTGCGACGGATCGAGCTCGAAGCGCCGCGCGGCCGTCCGATAGATTTCCGGGTCAGGCTTGCCATTGGTCACGTCCTCGGCGCCGAGGATGAAGGCGAAGTGCGGGCGGAGGCCGTGCCGCTCGATCAGGCGCCCGGCATACTCGCGGCGCGACGACGTCGCGACCGCCCGCGGGATGCCGCGCTTCTCCAGGTGGGCGAGCAGCGCGATCAGCCCGGGTGTCGGATGCACCGCCGTGTCGACCTCGGCCGTGAACCGGCGGCGGATCTCGGCGAGCAGCTCCTCGGGCGATTCGTCGAAGCCGGTCAGCCGCTTGAAGACGGGATACGCCTCGGCCGCCCGCCGGCCGATCATCGCGGCCATGATCTCGGGCGTCATCGACCGGCCCCGCTCCTCCAGGAAGCCGCGGACGACGCGGACGAAGAGCGCCTCGGTGTCGAACATCAGGCCGTCGAGGTCGAACGCGACGGCATGGATCGGCTCAGAGCTCAACGGAAGCACGCCTCAGAGGGGTTTCTCGGCCACCGCCCAGACGACCGACGACCAGTATTTCGGCGAGTCGAAGCCGAGCAGCCGGAGCCGGGCCGCCTCGACCTTGCGGGCCACGCTGCTGAGCATCCGGTATGCCTTGCGGATCGGCGAGACGGGTGCCGGCCAGGGGTCGCGCATGCCGACGACATTGAGGCCGTGGCAGAACATCATCTCCTCGAGCGACGTCGGCGTGAACGCGATCTCGTGGGTGATGTCGGCGTAGATCGCGCGCGAGGCCTGCGGGCTGTCGGCGTTCGGCACGCTCACGATCAGCCGGCCGCCGGGCTCCAATCGCGCGGAGACCGCCTCCAGGAGCGGGAAAAGCTCGTCGCGCGTGAAGTGCTCGAGGATGTCGAGCATCGCGATCAGGCCGAAGCTCCTCGTCTCGTCCGCGAGGTGCTCCATCACCGGGATGCATCGGCAGTCGAGGCCGAGCTCCTGACCGATCTCGACCTGGACGGCGTCGAGGTCGAGGCCCGAGAAGGTCGGTGAACCCGCGAGACCGGAGGAAGTAGAGGAACTGCCCGCTCCCGCAGCCGATGTCGAGGACAGGAGTCGATCGCACCGCCGGGAGCCACCCGCGGGTGTACCACTCGTAATAGGCCGCGCGATGTTCGTGTCGGGAGCGGACGTCCTCGACGCCTGTGTAGCCGTGCCACTCGGCCTGGCGGCGGTAGAAGGCGTCGCGGTAGGGGTTCACCGAGGAGGTCGTGGCGGTCGTGGAATTCATGGCGGCCCCGGTGGTTAGTGGGCGTGGACGGCGTCCCGGCGGCGTGCCCGGAGGCTCTCGGGAAACAGCGATTCCTGATCGAGCGTCCCAATCGCGTCGATCGGCCAGGGGACGAACTCAGAAACGAAGGCGAGCGACGGGTCGGCCTCGACCTCATCGAAGAAAGGCCGCGTCACCCACAGGTCGGTCAGTTCGAGGGTGTTCGGAATGACGACGACGCGGGCCTCGTTCCAGTCGATCCGCCAGCACGTGTCGAGGCAGGCGGCGATCACGTCGCGGTCGGTCGGCAGCGACAGGGGGACGCGGGCACGGGTGAGGAAGTTGCTCGTGACGCTGTTGACCCGGGTCGGCGTCGGGTCGAGCGCGGCGACGAGGCGGTCGGTCGTCAGGTCGGCCAGGCCGATCCCGTTAGCGTTGCCGCGGGTCTCGTGCGAGAGGTCGAGCACGGCGAGCCGGGTGACGACGGGGCGAGGGAGGTCGGGCATCGTCTCGACCCGCTGCCGGCCGATGACGTTGGGGTCGAGCCCGGTCCCGCTGTAGTTCTTGCCGAGCTCGCCGACGATCAGGACGTCGATCTGATCGAAGGGCAGTCGCGCCATGAGCGAGCGTGCCTCGTCGAGCAGCGCCGGCTCGACGGCGAGCAGCTCCTCGGGCTCGACGGCAACGACCCGGGCCGTCTCCTCGCTGGCGTTCTCCAGCAGGGCGACGCCGAGCGCGACGGGGGTCTTTTTCAATAAGAAACCGCCGACTTCCGGCAACAGGGTCTTCAGTCCCGGCAGGCCGAGCTTGTGGACCAGCTCGGCGCCCTCGCGCTTGCCCAGGCCGACGGCGAGCATCTTCAGCAGCCCGCTCTCGTACCGCCCGGTGAACGAGGTGTGCGGCTTGATCCGGTTGAGCAGGACGATCCCGTCGGCGCCGAAGGCGTCCTTCGCGAAGCGGATCGGCAGGCCGAGGCTGTTGGTGCCGAGCGCGACGGTCGTCATGTCGGCGCGGATCGGGCAGCCTACGGACGATTCCGTGACGCCGAGCTCGGCCAATAGCGCGAGCTGGCCCTCCGCTGTGCCGCCGCCGTGGCTGCCCATCGCGGCGGCGATGAACGGGCGGAAGCCGAGGCCCTTCAAGGCGTCGACCGCCGCGCGGGCGATCCGGTCGATGCCGGCGATGCCCCGGCTGCCGACGGTCAGAGCGACCGAGCCGCCAGGCTTGATGCGGCCGGCGATCCGGCTCCCGCGGATCGCGTCGGCGACCGCGCGCGGGACGTCGGGCACCGACGGTTGCCGGGCCGACTGGCGGACGCGGGCGATCGGGGGAAAATCCATGCGGGTGCTGTCGCCTGGGTGCCGGCCAACGGGACGACGGACGGACCCGGGGTTTCCCTCGGGTCCGTCCGTGAGTTTAATCGGAATCCGCTGGCATCGCCTGCCAGCCGACCGGTCTCAGGCGAGCCGGGCCTTGCGGGCGCGGCGGGCCAGGGCGACGGCGCCGATCATGCCGGCCCAGGCCAGCACGGTGGTCGGCTCGGGGATCGGGATCGGCGAGACGGTGCCGGCCGACGGAGAGTAGACGGCCGGGGCGCCGGCCTGCGGGTTCGAGCTCAGGACGCCGGCGTACTGGAAGTTCGACGACGGCGGCTGGGTCGACAGGACGACGAACGTGGCGCTGGTCTCGCCCGGGGTCAGCGGGCCGGTCGACGTCGAGGGATCGACGTAGGAGGCCCGGATCGAGCCGATCGTCGACCCCGCCTGCCAGGACAGGCTCGACGGGGCGGCCGCCCCGCCCATCGGGGTCGCGAGGCCGCCGACCGCGCCGTTGGAGACGGTGTAGGCGTAGGTCGTGCCGTTGCCGGTCAGGTTCGTGCCCGTCGGCGTGGAGTTGAACTGCCACGAGGCGCCGTCGACGTGGGTCGGCTCGCCCTGGGCGTTGGTGACGTTGTTGACCGAGACCTGGTACGCGTAGGCGTACAGGCCGGTGGCATCGGTACCGCTGGTCTTGTCCTTGCCGCCGACGAAGACCTGCGACGACAGGGTGCCCGAGTTCGGGGCGCCGTTGAAGTCGATCTGCGAGTTCTGCACCGACGTGTCGGGCTTGAACAGCGCGTTGAACTCGGCCGCCGTCATGTTGGCGGACGAGAGCGTCTGGATCGTGGAGGTCGCGGCCGACGCCGCGGCGCGGGCGGCGGGCGCGGCGGCGAGGCTCAGGCCGGTGCCCAGGGCGAGTGCGAGCGAAAACTTGTTCATAACCTCGATCTTCCAGGGGTGATCATCGAGGGTTCGTCCGCCGAATCCCTCTTCGAGCGAGTCGATCCATAACTCGCCGACCGGAGACCGTCTCCGGGCGGGCCCCGCGGTTCGCCGTCCTCGTGGAGCGAGTCGGGCGGTGGTTCCTTCCCCCGCGGGTGGCGACGTCGGACCCTCGGAACCGGCCCTCCGCGGACCGCGCGGGCGGCCTCCCGGCACGGGCCCGGCCTGCGTTCCCGGCAGGCGGGCGCCGATGGGGCGGTCGATCGCGGCGGTGGTCGTCGGGGGTGCCGATTCGAGAGGTGCAGCGCAGCCGGGGCGAGCCGTCGAGGGGCGTTGGAGCGGATCGCCCGGGCGTCGTGTCGGGACGTTATCCGCGTTCTCGAATGGGGTCAACCCGACTTTTCCTCAAGTCGGTCGGCCCCGGCGCCGACCTCCGCGACCCGGTGCGGCGGCGCTGCCGCCGACCCCTCGCCGTTCGTTCCGTGCCCGGCGATATCGGCGGACGGCACGCAGGCCTCCGTGGGCTCGACCGGCACGGCGACCGCTGCGGGCGGAGCGACCGCCGGGGCCGGCTCGGTCACGGTCGCGAACTGGCCCGAGTGCAGGTCGTCGGGCGGCAGCGGGGCGTCGTCGACGAGCACGGGCGGCCCCACCGGCTGGCCGATCCGCTGCCGGCCGCGGTAGTAGCGATAGAGCAGCCAGGTCGCCAGGCCGAGGGCGGCGGCGAAGGTGATCCAGTGCTGCCAGCGGTGGATCTCGGCCGTCGCCCGCTCGATCTGCTGGGCGAAGAGGTAGCCGAGGCCGAACATCAGCGTCGTGCTCAGCGTCGCCGCGAAGAGGTCGGTCAGGAAGAGCCGCAGGGCGGGCAGTTTGAGGATGCCCGCCGTCAGGTACGCGGCCGTCCGGAACCCGACGGCGAACCGCCCGACGATGAGGATCTTGATGCCGTGGCGGTGGAAGTAGCCCTTGATCTGCGCCTCGCGAGGTTTCGTCAGGAACTTCCGCGTCAGCGGCAGCTTGAGGACCTTCTCGCCGTAGAAGTATCCCAGGAAGTAGACGACGAAGTCGCCCGCGAGCACGCCGACCAGGCACGAGCCGAACGCGAACGGCCACCAGAGCGTCCCCTTGCGGGAGAGCACGGCGGCGAGGATGACCGGCACTTCCTCCGGGACGGGCAGCCCCAGCCCCCCGAGCACGAGGACGAGGAAGAAGCCGACGTAACCAAGTTGTGCGATCAGGTCTTCCGTCAAGCCCCGGCCCCCGGTCGCCGCCTCGCGGTCGCCCCAGGAGGGGGCGCGGGCCGGCGTCGTCCTCGCATGCCCTTGGTAACATATCCCCGATGGACCGTCAAAATGCGGGCCGTCTCAGGCCGCGCCGGCGTCGTCCGCGGGCGACTTCCCGCCCGGCCCCGACGGCTTCACGGCGAGCCGGAGCACCTGCAGCAGCGCAAAGACGACGAGCAGGGGCGGGATCGCGTAGGCGATGTAGATCGTCTGCCCGATCCCCAGCGCCGGCCCGACCAGGGCCGCCGGCAGCGCCACGAGGCAACCGAGCAGGACCATGCAGCCGACCGAGGTCATCACCGTCTTGAAGTTGTTCGCCTCGCTGACCTCTTCATAGTGGAGGTCGACCGACCGACCCCGCCGCAGGCTCCGCGCCGCGGCCGATCGCAGTTCCATGGCGCGGGTGCCGTCGAGCAGGTCGGGACGGCTGGGCTCGCCGGCGAGCGGCTCGTCGAGGGCGTCGAGGATCGCGCCGCGCGGGTCCCACGGGGAGAGTTCCTCGGTCGTCGTCCCGGCGGTGATCGACCTGGTCAATCGGGCCGCGCCTTCCCAGCCCTCCGTCGACTTCGAGCGTGAGCGACCCCCGCTCGCACTCCAGGACAGCGTCATCCGGTCGCCGCAGGGCAGTTTCGACCCCGCCCTTGGCGGAGATGTGGGCCGTCGAGGCCGAGAGCGAGTCGGCCGCACGCCCGCCGGCACTGCGGAGCTGGACGGTCAGCCCTCGCGATGGCGACTCCCCCGGCGGGTCGCCCAGCGCCGTGAGCGACTCGACCTCGCCGAGAAAGGTCCGGGCCAGGTCGACCCAGCGCGAGAAGGCGTCGAGCATGTCGCGATCCTCGGCCAGACCGGCCGCGTCGATCCGCAGCACGCGGAACGGCCCCATCGCCACGTCGTTCGCGGCCTCCCGCAGGGCCGCCACGCCCGGATGGAGCCGCCCCGGCAGGTCGGGCACGACCACCGCCCCCGTCTCCTCGCGGCTGAGGGCGACCTGGTAGTACGGGTCGGCGTTGTCGCCCGGAGGGTGGAGGCAGATCGCGGCGAAGCCCGACGCGGCCGACCGGCGGAGGGCCTCGTCGCGCGCCTCGATCGGTCCGCCGACGATCACGGCCTCGACACCCGGGACGGCCAGAGCCGCCTCCAGGTCGGGCGGCAGTGAGGTGTCGGGAAGGAGGTCGGGAAACCCCGGGGCCGCGGCGATGACCCGGTGCTCGGGACGCCTGGCCAGGGTCTCGGCCCAGGCACGCTCCTCGGGGCCGTCGCCCAGGATCAGGAAGTTCATCCGTCGCCCCGCCTTGCCTCGATCGGCGCACGTGACTCGACCCCCGACATGATAGCCGACCGTCAACCGACGCGGGATGGGACCCCTCGCGCGACCCTGAAGGTTAACGAGGCCGCACCAAACTGCGCATAACTTGCACGCTCGGGTTCGCTCGGCGCCAGGACCCCGGGCCGGACCCCCGACGAAACGAACCCAATCGGCCCCCCGGCCAGGGTCGGTGCCGGGATTGACCGGCCGGTCGGGGGGCTTCCATAATGGTCCGTCGTGAAGAATCCGCGAGGGCGGCGGGGGACCCCGGCCGGTGATCACGCTCGAGACCTTCGACGACGTCCCCGCGCGGCTCCGCGGGGCGTACCTCGCGGTCGGCAACTTCGACGGCGTCCACCGCGGCCACGCCCGGCTGATCGGCCGCCTCCGCGCGCTGGCCGACGAGGCGGGCGCCCCGGCCGTCGCGCTGACGTTCGACCCGCACCCCGTCGCCGTCCTCCGCCCGAGATGGCCCCGGTCCCGCTCGCCTGGACCGAGCGCAACGTCGAGCTCCTCGAGCAGGCCGGCGCCACCGAGGTCGGCGTCTTCCGCACCGGCCCCTGGCTGCTCGGGCTGACGGCCCGCGAGTTCTTCGACCGCGTGATCGTCGGCCAGTTCGCCGCCCGCGGGATGGTCGAGGGCCCGAACTTCGGCTTCGGCCGCGATCGCGGCGGCGACTCGCGGCTCCTCGCCGAGTGGTGCGCCGAGGCGGGCCTGGCCTTCGAGGTCGCCGCGCCCACGGAGGTCGACGGCCAGATCGTCTCGTCGACCCGGATCCGCCGCGCCCTGGCCGAGGGCCGAGTCGACGAGGCCGAACGACCTGCTCGGCCGGCCGCACCGGATCCGCGGGATCGTGACCCACGGCGCCGCCAGGGGCGCCGGCCTCGGCTTCCCGACGGCCAACCTCGACGAGATCGACACCCTGATCCCCGCCGACGGCGTCTACGCCGCCCACGCCTTCGTCGACGGCCCGGGCCCGCCGTGCCCGGCCGCCGTCCACATCGGCCCGAACGTCACCTTCGGCGAGCAGGTCCGCAAGGTCGAGGCCCACCTGATCGACTTCTCGGGCGACCTCTACGGCCGGACGGTCGAGCTCGATTTCCTCGAGCTGCTCCGCCCGTCGCGGCGAGTTCGACGGCCTCGACGACCTGCTCGGCCAGATCCGCGCCGACGTGGATCGCGCTCAAGCCGTCGCCTCCGGGGGCCGATCACGACGATGAGGTAGGGTCTCGTCATCCGCTTCGCGGCTCGGGAGTTAGGATTGTGCCGCACGGACCAGGGAAGGTCATCGCGTCGCCCCGCCCCCGCCGGATTGCCCGGCCGGTCCGGCGCTCGGTCACGAGGCCGATCCCCGGCCCCGCCGGGGCTCGCCGGGCCGTGGCGATCGCCACGCTATCCGTCGTCGCCGCGGGCGTGCTCTTCCGCGTCGCCCGCTACGCGAGCAACTGGCCGCTCTGGGGCGACGAGGCCTTCGTCGCCGTGAGCCTGATCACCCGCGGCTTCGCCGGCCTGGCCCGGCCGCTCGACTACTTCCAGATCACGCCCGTCGGCTTCCTCTGGGCCGAGCGCGCCGTCGTTGCGAGTCCTCGGAGCGGGGGAGTGGGCCCTGCGGCTCGTGCCGTTCCTGGCGGGGCTGGCGTCGCTCTGGCTGTTCTGGCGGTTCGCCGAGGGGACGCTCGACCGTCGCGCCGCGATGATGGCCGCTGGCGCTGTTCGCGGCCTCGTTCTACCCGATCCGCCACTCGACCGAGGTCAAGCCCTACGCGACCGACCTCCTGCTCGCCCTGGCCATGACCATGCTGGCCCATCGGGCGTGGTCGCGGCCCGAGGGTCGCGCATGGTGGGGGCTGACGCTCCTGTCGGCCCTCGGCGTGTGGGCCTCGTATCCCCTGATCTTCGTCGCGACCGGCATCGGGGCGGCGCTGGGCGTTCGGGTCGCGAGGCCGTTCTCGCGTCGGCGCCATGCTCGCCTGGCTCGGCTTCATGGCCGCGACGCTGGCGAGCTGGGCCGCGATGTACGTCGCGACCGCCCGGCCTCAGTCGCTCTCGGCGCCGTTCTATCGCGAGATGGCGACGTGGGAGGACTCGTTCCCGCCCGTCTCGCGCCCGTGGATGCTGCCCTGGTGGCTGGTGAAGGTCCACGCCGGCAACATGATGGCCTACCCGTACGGCGGCAACAACTTCGGCAGCGCCGCGACGGCCCTGCTCGTCGTCATCGGCGCGGTGTTCCTGTGGAAGCGCGACCGTGGACTCCTGCTCCTGCTGCTCGCGCCGATCGGGCCGGCGCTCGCCGCGGCGGCCGTGCACCGCTATCCCTACGGCACCGAGCGCACGGATCTCGCTCTACCTCGCGCCGGCGATCTGCCTGCTCGCGGGCCAGGGGCTCGCCGGGGCGATCCTTCTGTCCCTGTCGCGCGGGCAGGCGCGGCGTGTCCTCGTCGATCGTGCCCTGGCTGCTCGCGGCCGTCTGCGTGGCCGGCGCGATCGGGGCCGTCGGCGATGCCGTACAAGGGCCGCGTCGACCTCACCTACCGCGATCTCGTTCGCGACCTCGCCGCGAAGGCCCGTCCTGGCGACCGCTGGATCGGCTTCAACGGCCTGGATGAGCTGCCTCCGATCAAGGAGGTGATGCTCATGCCCTGGCTGGCGCACGCGCGCGCAGTTCCATTTCTACGTCCTGCGGGACGCCCCTGTCCCGCTCGCCTGGTCGCCCGACCCGTTCGCCGTTTCGCCCGCGACCTCGGGCGCACGTGGTTCCTCTGGCATCAGGTCGGCTTCGACCGCTTCCCCCGCCAACTCCTCGACGCGCCACCTGCGGCGGCTCACCGACCGTCTGCGGCCCGCCCGAGGTCCGCAGCGAGGCGGTCGTCGGGGTCGAGTCGGTGGTCACCGTCCTCTTCCCGCCCGCGCGTTGATCGGCTCGGACGGGTCAGGCGGCCTTCGCCCGCCGCCGGCGCCACTGGCCGAAGGCCACGACGACGAGCGCCGTGCCGGCCATCAACACGGTCGAAGGCTCGGGGGCGAGCAGCGACCTGGCCCTGAGCGGCGGAGCCATCCGCGTTGAAAGGGGTCAAGTAGAGGAGGTTGCTGATCGGCGCGACGGTCGCCGAGCTGCCGTCCGACGTGTCCGGACTGGTGATGCCGAGCAACTTGAGGTCCGCCAGGTAGTCGGCGTTGATCTGCCCCGTATTGCTCCCGATCCGGAATCCGCCGAGGCCACCGCCGGCGACCTCGTACCAGATGGCCGCCTGGAGGCCGGACTGCTCGTCCGCCGTCTTCGCGGTCGGCGCGAGATTCGTCACGAGCCAGGAGACCTCGCCGGCATTGGTCAGCACGGTCCCGTTGATCTTGCCGTCCAGGGTGACATCCGTGTTGTAAGTACCGGGCACGTTGACATCGACCTTGAACTGGACGCAGTACATGAAATCCAGGGGCGTGGCCGTTCAGGGTCGCGGGCGTGACCGACCCGCCCCCGTAGGAGGCGAAGTTCTTGCCGGCAGTCGTACGGAGAAGTCGATCGAGTTCGCGGAGTTGTAGCCCGAGATCTTGAGGGTCATGCCGGCTTCGGCGGTCCCCGCGCAGGCGAGGCCCAGCAGCAGGCCTAATGCCTTGAATGCGGCCGTTGATCTGTGTGACATCTTCATCATTCAACAGCCCTCGTTGAATACATGAGGCGCAGAAACATGGTGGGGTTCGCGACGTCGGTCGGCGCGGGTCATCCCGCTTCCACCTTTCTTATTACAATTGACTTGCTCTCAGCGGGTCAACGTCGGAACGGGCCCCGAGCCGAAGTTTTGTTCGAATCGTGCCTTAGTTGGTATTTTTTGAGGTCCGAAGGTGGCGATGTAAACGGGTTGCCCTTCGACGGTGATGGGAAAAAACACCTCCGCTCCTCGCCTTCGGCGCGAAGCGAGGCCGCGGGTCGGGTCGGCCGCCGATGAGTCGGCCGGAGGAGGGACGGGAGTCGCCCCGGTCGCGGAGCATCACCGGGGCGGTCAGCGCGCGGGGGCGGGTGTGACGGCCGTCTGTCCGGGCGGGGGCGGGGGCGGGGGCGGGGGCGGGGATATCGAAGTGCCGTGGGCGGGCTGCGGCACGCCGGCATCGGCCTCGGCTCGCGCCAGCATCGCGTTGATCAGCGTCGGGGTGCCGAGGGCCAGCAGCAGGTCGGCCTGCGCCTGGGTCGCCGCCCAGACGGCGTCGAGCCGGGAGTTCTCGAGCTGGATCAGCCGCTGACGGGCCTGCATCAGCCGGGTCAGGTCGGTCTGGCCCTCGCTCGAAGAGCCGCTCCAGCTTGGCGACCTCGCCCGCGAGCTCCTCGGTCAGCCCGGCCGACTCGTTGACCAGGTCCGTCGCCCCGTTCCACCGCGCGACGGCCGCCCGGACCTGCGCGACGGCCCGCTGCTGCGCCTGCTGCAGCGCCACGCAGGCGCGGCGGTGCTCGGCCTCGCGCTGGACGACCAGCGGCTTGCCGTTGTTCGAGGATCGGCAGCGGCGTCACGTAGATCAGGCCGACGTACTGGATGCCCGCCTCGTCCATCGCGTACTGCGGGCCGAGGACGGGCGTCGGGATGCGGTCCCCCTTGGCGAGCCGGACGGCCGGCCTGAGCCCCGGCGAATCTGGGCCTGTGCGGCGTGGATGTCGGGCCGGTTGGCCAGCGCCTCGCGGACCATCGACTTGCTCGTCAACCGGCGGGATGTACGACGGGCAGCGTGAACTCGCCCAGCGGCTCGACCGTGCCGGCCGTCTCGGGCATGCCGATCTGGTTGCGGAGGTCGGTCAGCGCCGTGAGGTAGTCCTGCCGGGCCGCCTTGACCTGCTGGCGGGTCGCCCGGCTCTCGACCCTCGCCAGGATCACGTCGGCCGCGGTGACCGTCTGGTTGGCCTCCAGCCCGCTTCTGGAGCGACGCGAGCAGGCGGTCGTTGAAGTCGGCGAGGTCGGTCGGCGATGCGGCAGCTTCTCGCGGCGGTAGGCCGCCGTCTGGAAGAAGCGGTAGGTCTGGACCAGCGCCGTCAGCTCGGCCTGCGATCACGGTCCATTGCTGCTGGTCGAGCGCCGCCTTGGCGATGTGGTAGCGGTGGGTCGTCTGGTGCCCGAGCTCGATCGGCTGGCGGATCGGAGAAGAGGATGTAGTTCTGGCCGTAGTGGTAGAAGCCCGGATGGCCCCTGCTGCTGGCGCTCCGCCCGAGGAGCTGCTGCTGCCGAACGTGTCGGGCGGGATCAGCGTGATCGGCCGGTAGTCGATCCAGATCGTCGGGTTGAGTGTCGTCGGGAACCGGCGGGCGACCTCGACGGCCTCGGGCGACGGGGCGTTCGCGATCGGCGACCCCTGCCGGAGGGTGACGAGGTCGGGGTTGCTCGTCAGCGCCCCGTAGAGCGCCATCTGGAGGCTCATCGACTGGCCGCCCAGCGCCGGGGACGAGGCGGGGTCGCCGGTCAGGGCCGGCGACGTCGCCATCGGCAAGGCGCCCAGGTCGGTCGACGCGGCCTGGACGCGGCGGACGCCGGGGTCGGTCCTGAGCCACGACCGGGCTTCGGTCTCGGGGTCGAGGGCCGGCGGCGTCGCCGAGGCGACGTCCCGCGGCCTGTCGACATGCTCGATCCTCGGCGGCGCGGCGCACGCCGAGAGGCCGAGGCCGAAGGCCAGGAGGCCACGTCGGAAATGGGGCATGGCTTCGCATCCTGCGAGGATGTGCGGGTCGCGCGGACCCGACCGGCCCTGTTCCTCGGGCCGGGCCCGTCGACGACGGGCTCACACTCCCATTTTCGGACGGCATCCCCCGGCGCCGTAGCCTTCCCGGCCCTTCACGAAGATCTTATCTTCGCGGGGTTCCGGTCGTCGCGATCGCGTCGAGATTGCCGACGTCGCGGAGGGCCGAGGCCGGTCAGGACCGGTAGTTTTCCTCGAGCCCCGAGAGCCGCTGGAGCTGCTTGTCGCGACGACCGGGCTCGTACTTGTAGATGCCGATGTCGCCGACGGTCTCGCCGGAGTGGGCCTCGTAGTGCTTCCGCCGGTTCTCGGCCCCGCGGAAGATCGGCCCGAGGTGGTCGGCGCAGGCGAAGCCGTAGGTCTTCAGCTCGGTGAACACGCCGTCGCTCCAGGGGGCGGCGATCTTGTAGACCGCGGCCTCCGAGCAACTCCGGTCGGTGCAGTGGATGGTCTTCGACGCCATGGTGGTCGATCCTGATCGGGATGGGGGTCTCTCGGGGCAATCCGCTCGGATCGGCCGGGAGAGGAGGCCATCCACCGTCACGATGCCAGACGCCGGGCGGATCGGCCACTGAAAAATCCGGCCGCTCCGAAGGCCCGTCGGCAGCCCCGATCATCGGCGGGGACGGCTCCCCTCCCCGCACGGCGTCTCCGGATCCTTGGGTTGCCCGGGGTTCCCGGCCCCCGCGCCGAGCGAACCCGAGCGTCCAACCTTCGTTCACCTCCGTGCAGCTTCGCGCGCCAGCAGACGAACGAAGCCGATACGGATGCGGACGGAACGGGATTGGCTTTGTTTCGGCGGGCGGGGCATTGGCTTCGTTTCGCAGGCCGGAATTGGCTTCGTTTCGTCAGAAGGCCGGCTGGATTGGGTTCGTTTCGCGCGCCGGGTCGGACGATCGGGGCCGGCCCCCGGCCCGCTCCGGCCCCCGTCTCAGGCGCCGTCTCAGTAGCGGAGGAATTCGTACGCCGGGTTCGCCGGGTCGAAGTCCAGCGGCGTCAGGGGCGCGTCGAGCACGAGGTCCTCGTAGGCGTAGCGCTCGACGAGGGGCTCGCCGTCCTCGCCGGGGTGCGGCCAGTCGTAGCTGCTGATCTGCACGGGGAAGTGGGTCGCGGGGTCGTAGAGGACCTCGATCCTCGCGAACGGCCGGCTGGAGTTGGGGTGCTCGTGGAGGTGGATCGAGCGGAGCAAGGGCCGGCCGTCGGGGCCGGTCGTCCGGTCGAGGATGGTGACGGCCTCGGGATCCTCGAGATCAAGCTTGCGGAAGGCGACGAGCTTGCGGGCGAGGTTCGACAGCCCGCCTCGGTGATCGGGTGGCGGTTGTCGGCCAGCGCCGTCGGGCTGTCGGGCGCGACCTCCAGGCGGGGGACGAGCCGGCGGGTCCAGTCGCCGTTGTGGGCGAGGACCTTGTTCTTGCGGTGGCCCTCGGCGTAGAGCGACTTCCTTCCCCGCCTTCGGCGCGAGGAACTTCAGGTAGACGGCGAACGGCCGCTGGCGGACCTTCATCGCCATCGTCTGCTCGGGCAGGAGCCGGCCGCCGATCCGCTCCTGCTTCTTGAACGTCGCGGTGTAGCCGGACGCCGCGTCGATCCGCCGGGCGGCGTCCTCGAGCACGGCGAGCAGGATCGTTTTCGCCTCGATCCCCTCGATCGCCCGTTCGGGCCAGACCGGGCGATCCGACGTCGAGGCCGCCGCGGCGGGCGCCGGCGACGCGGTCGAGAGCGCCGGCGGGGCTCCCTCGCTCCTCCAGCGGTGCGGTGAGCCACCAGCTTGTGAGCACGACGAGGGCCGGGACGGTCAACGCCAGGCTCAACCATCTCCGGCGCCGGAGCAGCCCGGCGGCCCGTCCGGCCATCGGCACGATCGCCGCCATGCGACCCGACTCCCTTTGATGTGCCCGGTGATCTGCGACCGAGAGGAATGCGCGGCGGGTTGGCGTCCGCGGACGGGCCCGCGAGCGGGCCGATCGCCCGGGGATTGAAGGTAATTCAAGTGTCTCCCCGGCGATCCGATTCGTCAACCGTCCATGAAGGATTTCGGCCAGGAAAGGACCGGCCCTGGCGCCCAGGTCGCTCGGGAGAATTGACCCGACCGGGAGGGGCCGACTACGATGAACCCGGCCCGGCCTGCCGACGCATCCTCGACGCCCACGTCGGCCCTCGCCCGGCCCCTGCCCCGTCCCGCCCGCCGGAGGTCGTCCGCGCCATGACGCAGATCGAAGAGGCCCGCCGCGGGGTCGTCACCCCCGAGATGGAATACGTCGCCCGCCGCGAGAAGCTCGAGCCCGAGACTCGTCCGCGCCGAGGTGGCCCGGGGCCGGATGGTGATCCCGGCCAACAAGGTCCACCTCGAGCCAGGGCCTCGAGCCGATGGGCGATCGGCATCAAGGCGACCTGCAAGATCAACGCCAACATCGGCAACTCGGCCGTCACCTCCGACATCGACAACGAGCTGGCCAAGCTGAAGATGGCCGTCGACCTCGGCGCCGACACGGTGATGGACCTCTCCACCGGCGGCAACATCGACGCCATCCGCGCAGGCGATCATCGCCGCCAGCCCCGTGCCGATCGGCACCGTGCCGATGTACCAGGCGATCCAGAAGGTCAAGAAGGTCGAGGACCTCACCGAGCAGGACCTCGCTCGACATCGTCGAGCACCAGGCGAAGCAGGGCGTCGACTACATGACCCTGCACGCCGGCATCCTCCGCGACTACATCCCGCTGACCGCCCACCGGGTCACCGGCATCGTCTCGCGCGGCGGCTCGCTGATCGCGCAGTGGATGATCGCCCACAACAAGGAGAACCCGCTCTACACGCGGTTCGACGACCTCTGCGACATCATGCGCGAGTACGACGTGACCTGGAGCCTCGGCGACAGCCTCCGCCCCGGCTCGATCGCCGACGCCTCCGACGCCGCCCAGTTCGCCGAGCTGAAGACCCTGGGCGAGCTGACCCGCCGCGCCAAGGCCCGCGGCTGCCAGGTGATGGTCGAAGGGCCCGGGCACGTCCCGATGGACCAGATCGCCATGAACATGGAGAAGCAGGCCGTCGAGTGCGACGAGGCCCCGTTCTACGTCCTCGGGCCGCTCGTGACCGACATCGCCCCGGGCTACGACCACATCACCTCGGCCATCGGCGCCGCCCTGGCCGGCTGGCACGGGGCGAGCATGCTCTGCTACGTCACGCCCAAGGAGCACCTCGGCCTGCCCGAGGTCGAGGACGTCCGCCAGGGCGTGATCGCCTACAAGATCGCCGCCCACGCCGCCGACCTCGCCCGCCACCGCCCCGGCGCCCGCGACCGCGACGACGCCACTCAGCCGCGCCCGCTACGCGTTCGACTGGGAGGAGCAGTTCCGCCTCTCGCTCGACCCCGAGACCGCCCGGCGGATGCACGACGAGACGCTGCCGCAGGAGTCGTTCAAGACCGCCGCGTTCTGCTCGATGTGCGGGCCGAAGTTCTGCTCGATGCGGATCACCGAGGACCTCCGCAAGCACGCCCAGGCGGCGGCGGGGCTGGTGCAGATCGAGGTCGAGGAGCTGGTTCCGGCGAGCTGATCGGAGAGGATTCGCGTCATGGAGGACACCTTGGACTTGCGCCAGCGCCGCGCACCGGATGCTCTCGCCATCCTCTTCCTCTCGGCCTGGGTCGTCGCCTCGCGCCTGCCCTACGTCAACGACTTCGCCGTCATGGGCAAGGACGGCCCGCTCTACCTCCGCTCGATGGCCCTGGGCCGCGACTACGACGTGCCGATGCCGGGCAATATCGGCTACGTCCTGCTCGGCAAGCTTGCGCACGCCTTCGTCCCGAACCCGGTCCACGCGTTCGAGGCCGTGAATATCGCGCTGACGTGCGTCGGCGTCGGGTTCTTCTACCTGTTCGCGACGCTGGTGATCTCCCGCCCGCTGGCATTGGCGACCGCGTTCGCGCTGGCGTGCAACCCGATGGTCTGGTGGCATGGGGGAGTCATCGCGAGCTATCCGGTCTGGCTCGCGGTGCTGCCGGCGATCGGCTGGTTCGGGCTGCGGTTCGTCCGCGAGCGACGGTCCGGCGACATGCTCGGCGCGACCCTGTCTCTCGGGATCGGGATGGTCCTCCGCCCCGATCTGCTCGCCTTCGGATCGCCGCTCTGGTTCGGCTGCATGGTGCTGGGGCGGGCGAGGCTGAGGGATTGGCTTGCGGCCGTCGCGATCCTTGCCGCGTGCTGCGCGGTCTGGTTCTTCGGCACGGCCTGGGTGCTCGGCGGGGTCGACGTCTATCTGGAGAAGGTCCGGGCGAAGCACGACGGGGACAAGGAAGGGTTCTCGTTCGCGAGCCGCGGGCTCGTCGAGGGCTTGCTCCGCAACGGGACGAAGTATGGGCTCTTCCTGACGTGGTCGGCGGGACTGTTGCTGATCCCGTTCGCGGCAGAGGTCGTGTCGTCGTCTGGCGCGTCCGCTGTCGCACTGGCGGGGGACGCTGCTCGCGCTGCTCTGGGTCGGGCCGTCGTGGTACTTCTCGTTCTTCGTGTTCGCGGGGAACGCGGGGCTGATCTTCCCGTTCCTGCCGCTGCTGTACCTCGGCGCGGCGAGGGGGATCGAGGATCTCCGCAGGCCGGTCCTGGTGATGGTCGGGCTCGGACTCTTGAGCGCGGTCCAGTTCATGGCGACGCCCCTGCTCCGCGAGACCGACCAGCGGCGGGTGATCCTGAATGTCACCTTCTTCCGCTACAGCGGGGCCGGGCTGCGCTCGCGGTACAACTACAACCTCGATGATTACGGCATCTCGCCCGCGCTGGCGTCGGTCGTCCGCCAGATGCGATCGCCCGAGCCGGTGCTCGCCACGTCCGTGGGCCGCTATTGCGGACTCTGCGTCCGCCGGCGAGATTGAGCCCCTCGAGGGCCGTGTTCGCGCAATGACAAAGGCCGGGAAGATCACGCCTCATCCGTGAGGACGATCTCCCCGGCCCCGTCGCTGTCTTCGCGAAAGATGCGAGCGGTCAGGTCACCCCGCCTTGGCGAGATGCAGCCCGACCTTCTTCGTCGTGGCCGAGGCGGCGACGAACGCCTCGATGAGCTGGGTGTCGAGGGAGATGGTCCCCTCGGCCTCGGGGTGCCACTGGATGCCGACGACCCACCACGACGGGTCCTTGCCCTCGAACGCCTCGACCAGGCCGTCGGGCGCGAGCGCCGACTGGCGGAAGATCGGGGCGAGCTTGCGGATGCCCATGTGGTGGTAGCTGTTGACGCGGATCTCGCCCGGGCCGTAGATCTCCTCGAGCCGGGTGCCCGGCTCCATCACGACGGTGTGGCGGTGGACGCCGCCCTGCGGGTCGCGGTGCGGGATGCCGCGGGGGTAGTCCTCGGGCAGGTGCAGGTAGAGCCCGCCGCCGTTGACGACGTTCAGCTCCTGCATCCCCACGCCGATGCCCAGCACGGGCATCTTGCGCTGCTGGATGAGCTTGCAGAGCAGCCGGTCGGCGTTCTCCCGGCGCTCGTTCATCAGGGTGATCGAGGGGTGGGGGGTGAGGCCCATCTTCCTCGGGTCGAGGTCGTCCCCGCCGGTGAGCACGACGCCGTCGAGCCGATCGAGGATCGGCATCAGGTCGTCCTGCTTCGTGAGCGGGGGGAGGAGGATCGGCAGGGCGCCGGCCGTGAGCAGGGTATCGTAGTACCCGCTGTGGACCTGGCTGTGCGGGGCCCGGCCCTTCGCGACGGCGCGGTAGTCGGCGTTGATCCCGATCAGGGGTCGTTCCTTGATGGCGGGCATTGGCTTCCCTTCCTTGCGTTGGCGTCAGCGAAATCCGTTCGTTGACCGTCCCGAGACCGATCGAGCAGCCGTGTTCGATGGGTGCGTGTTCGGGGCGGGGGCCAAGGCGCCGGCAATCCCGCGTGGGGGCCGCCGGGGTCGCGTCTTCCCGAGGCAACGCCGCTCCGCCCTCCATCCGTGAGGGGTCTGACCGGGAGCGAGTTGAAAGAGTTCTCAGGTGCGACGCGGAGTGGATCAGTCGGGTCGCCATTCGAGTCATGGCGAGTCTTCGCGAAGACGGGTTGGAGTCTAGGCACGGCCAGGGCGAGACTCAAGGAAATTCCCTTGTTTCCGGCCGTTTTCCGCGTCTTTTCCCGCGAAGTCGCGTTTCGGGAAGCCGGGGTCGCAAGGCCCGGTGTTCGTCAGGCCACGACCTGTTCAGGGGCCCACCGCCACCGCCCGGCCCCGACCGTCCGAAACGGGAATCGGCGGGATCGATATCGCTCCGGGCCGGGCCGCTACGGCCTCGGGGGCACGTAGTCGCCCCTGAGATAGCGGACCACCGCCGTCACGTCGGAGTCGGTCAACTGGTCGCCGAAGGACGGCATCTTCTGCTCGGACTCGAGATAGCCATAGAGTGCGGGGTGATTCGGAAACTTGATCATCCGTGAGGTCCATCGGTTCGAGCCCCAGGCGAAGAGGTCGGGCGAGGGCGCCGTCTTCTTCTCGCGCTCGGTGAGGTTGCCCATCGTGTGGCAGTCCACGCACTCGCGATAAAAGGGTGCCCGCCCAGGGTGCCCCTTCGCCCTCGCCTCGGCCGCCCAGTCGGCGGGCGAGGTCTCGGGGTCGATCGCGGCGAAGGTCGCGACGAAGTCGGCGACGTCGTCGAGCTCCTTGCCGGTGAGCTTCGACGTGTCCTTCCACGAGGTCATCCCGTCGCACTCGGGGGCCTTGCCGAAGTACGCGGGCGAGTCGGGCTTCTCGAGCAGGCCTCGGACCCACGCACGCGAGCCGTAATCCTTCAGGTCCGGCGCCGACTGATTCTTCGAGGCCTGCCCGCCGAACGCATGGCAGCCGGCGCAGTTCGCCTCGAACACACCCGCGCCGCGGTGGAGCGGATCGCGGCGGAGCACGTAGCCCGCGCCATCGGGCGGGATGCCGACCGAGTCGTCGCCCGCGAGCTGGACGGCTCTCCGGGCGGCGCGCTCGGCACGCTCGCGTCCCGCGCGGTAAGCCGAGTCCCTGGCGTCGTCGCGCCAGCCTTCGTACGTCAGGTAGCCCGCGCCGCCCACCACCGCGAAGACAAACCCGCACGCGAGGAAGTGGACGAAGCCCCTGGGCATGACCCTGTCGAGGAGTGGGATGAGTGCGAGGACGGTCACGATCGCCCCGGGGACGATCACCGTGGCGATGACCTCGCGCTCGCCGTGGAAATACTTGAGGAGCTGGAAGAGCCAGAGGAAGTACCACTCCGGCCGCGCCGGGTATTCGTCGCCCGCCGGATCGGCGGGGGCCTCCAGCGGGGCGCCGTGGTTGACCAGGACGATCGCGACGAGGCTCCCCAGCACTGCGGCCGCTACGGCCAGGCCGAGGAAGCTGCGATCTGCTCCTGCCGGCGACGACGCTTTCGACTCAGCCTCCGCCGTAACCGGGGAGGGCAATGATCTGGTCCGCCGGGAAAGGCGGAGATGCGTCACCAGCCCTACTACGAACAGCGCCGACAGCAGCCCGACGTGGAGGCCATACATCCGCGTCAGCGTCAGGTTGCCGTAACCGGGCCCGCCCACGGCCAACCGCTGGATCGAAGGCCCGACGACCGGCACTCCCCCGGCGATCACGGTCTCGACCACGGCCGCCCAGTACCCGTGCTGGTCCCAGGGCAGGATATTGCCCGTGACGCCCAGACCGAGTGTCAGGAGCATCAGGCCCAGCCCAACCCACCAGTTGACCATCCGGGGCGACCGATAGGCCGCCGCGAGTGTCGCCTGGAGGAGGTGGAGCACCACCAGGACGACCATCGCGTACGACCCGAACCGGTGCAGGCCGCGGACGAACCAGCCGAAATCGACCTGCTGGCTGATGTAATAGACGCTCCCCCAGGCCGAGGCCGACGAGGGGCTGTAGGCGAGCATCAGCAGGAGGCCGGTGAACGCCTCGATGACGAAGCACGCCGTCAGGGCGGAGGCGATCGTGAATCCCCACGCGCCCGGGCGAGCGGGTTCTTCGAGGTGATTAGCCAAGGGGCTTCCTCTCCTTCGCCATGGGCCGGAACCGCTCGAACTTGACGAGGACCTCGGGCTCGGGCCCGGGCGTGAGCTTCAGCTCGAGCGGGTCCATCCCCCTGGGAGCGATGTCGTTGAGTGCGCGGCCGTCGAGGGCGAACTTCGCCATGTGGCACGGGCAGGCGAAGAGGCCGTCGGACGCGAGGCTGATCGCACACCCTTTGTGGGGGCATTCGGCGGTGAACGCCTCGACTTTCGCGTCCGATCCCTCGCCGCGGCGGATGAGCCAGACCGAGCCGACCGGCTCCCGCGGGTACTTCACCCACGCGTCGCGCCGCTCTTCGAGGATCGGGAACGACACGGGCTTGTCGGGCGTGAGCTCGCCCAGCTTCGCTATCGGCCGGAATCCGCCCCCCTGCCCTCTCTTGAAGAGCGGGTCGATGAGGAAGCGGACGCCCGGCACGGCCAGGACCAGTGCCATCGCCGAGCCGAGCGCGATCGAGAGGCTCCGGAAGAGGTCGCGGCGGCTGGGCATGGGGCGGGACCCTCGTCGGTCGGCCGGTGGCGGGGGTGATGAAGGCGGGATTTCTGGCGCGGGCGGGAGGAATCGGTCGTCAGCCGCCGAGGGCGGCCCGGACGGCGGCGAGGACGCGGGGCACGGCCTCCGAGAGCGGGTCGGGCAACGTCGCGCCGGCCGCGGCCTTGTGGCCGCCGCCGCCGAAGGCCGAGACGACCTTCGCGCAGTCGAGCCCGGTCCGCGAGCGGATGCTCATCTTGATCCCCCCGCGCATCTGCTCGATGAACAGTAACCCGACCTCGACGCCGCGGATCGAGACCGTGAAGTCGACGAGGTCCTCGGTGTCGGGCGGGATCGCGCCGGTCCGCTCGAAGTCGTCGCGGGTCACGGCCGCGTAGGCGATCCGCCCGCCCATGTCGGTCCGCAGGCCCGAGAGGGTCTCGCCCATCATCCGCAGCCGGCCCAGCGTGTTCCGCTCGAACAGCAGGCGATAGATCGCGTCGATCTCCGCGCCGGCCTCAACTAATTCCGCGGCCGTCCGTAGCGTCGACGGATGCGTATTCGGGTGGTGGAACCAGCCCGTGTCCATCGCGATCGCCGTGATCAGGCCCGTGGCCATCTCGGGCGTGATCTCGGCCTTGAGGGCGTGCACGGCGCGGACGACCAGGGTGCCCGTCGCCTCGGCCGATGTGTCCTTCAGGTAGGTCGCCCCCAGGTCGTCCTGGCTCACGTGATGGTCGATCACCACCCGAGGCCCCGGGAACGACCGGACCCAGTCGGCCATCTCGCCGAGCTGGGACCACGACGAGAGGTCGAGGATCACAAGCACCTGGCGATCGGCGAGGTCGGCCGGTCCGACCGCCGTCCCGAAGTGTTCGAACAAGGTGCCGTCGGGGTCGAGGAAGTCGTAGCGCGGCGGCGTCCGGCTGACGTTCACGGCCCGGACGTCCTTGCCCTTCTGCCGGAGCAGGCCGACCATCCCGACCTCCGAGCCCAGCGCGTCGCCGTCGGGCCGGACGTGCGAGGTCACCACGAAGCGATCGTAAGTCTCGATCAGCGAAGACAAAGGCGTCCAGTCGATGCTCATGCGACCTCTCGATGACGGGGAGGATTGATCCCCAATCTTAGGGGCTCATCCCCTCACCCGCAACCCGAGCGGCACGCGCGCTGCATCAGGGGGACGATCCCCGAACGCCCGGGTCGACAATCCCGCGAAGGGCACCTAGGCTTTCGGGTGGTCTGGCGACGAAGGATCTCTCAACTTCGGACGGAGCATCCCATGAGCCGCACCAAGCGAACGACGTATCTCGGGGACGAGCTGGAGTCGCGCGCGTTGCTCTCGAGCGCGGGCAGCATCTGGTCGAACCCGACGATCCAGGCCGATTTGCAGAAGATCCAGACCGACCAGAAGGCCCTGCAGGCCGAGGTCAAGACGCTGGCGCCGACGATCCAGGCCGATCAGACGGCGATCCAGACGGCGATCACGACCGCGATCAAGAACGATTCGAGCGTCCAGACGGCACAGGCGACGCTCAAGGCCGACCAGACCGCGGCCCAGGCGACGCTCTCGGCCGACTGGAAGGCGATCTGGTCGGCGCCGACCTTCTCGGCGCGGGTCGCGGCCATCAAGGTCTACTGGACCGACGCCGCCAGCGCCGCGAAGACGATCGGGGCCGCTCAGCAGGCCGTCTGGACGGCGATCAACGCCGACTCGGGGGTCGTCGCGGCCCGGGCCAAGCTGACCGCCGACCAGGCGCCGATCGTCGCCGACGTGACCACGGTCCAGGCCGACTATGTCCAGCTCGAGAAGGACATCCAGGCCGCGCTCAAGCCGAGCGGGACGTGAGGGCGGCCGGTCCACGATCGACGCTATCGCGCTGACGATCGTGAAATCGCCGCGGGCTGATGCTGGCCCGCGGCGATTTTCTGCGCGAGCTATCGGCTGCGTCGCTCGTGGAGTTCGTCCCTCGTCGGATAGGGAGATCCGCCGAGATGGAGCCCTCGCGCCGATATCCTCGAAAGCTCGTCGAACGTCCTCGCGGCCGGCCAGGGCCGCCGCCGGGATGTGGACGGTCACAGGCGTCCCATCCATCAGGCCAGGCGGGACGGACGCGAGTTCCACCTTGCCTCCGCGGACAACACCATCGATGACCTTCGATTCCAAGAGTGGGCCTCCCTCTCGTCGAAGGACAGTCAGACCGGCTCACGGGTTCGACAGCGTTTTCACGTCGTATACTGATCGACCCGGAACAGCCCGAGGTTGTCGCGGACCCAGGCGATCGTCTCGTCGAGTGCCTCATCGAGCGTGTATCGGGGTTGCCACCCGAAGAGCTCCCGCGCCAGGCCCGTCCCCGCCAGAAGGCGGCCGACCTCGCTCGCGGCGGGGCGGACGCGGTCCGCGTCGGTCTCGACGACGAGCCGGCGTCCCAGCCGTTGGCCGATCCGCTCGACGAGCTCGCCGATCGTCAGGTCCGTCGCCCCGGCCGATGTTCACGACCCGGCCGACGGCCTCGTCGCAGCCGGCGATGGCGAGGAACCCGGCGGCGGTATCCTTCACGTAGGTCAGGTCGCGCCTCGGGTCGAGGCTGCCGAGGCGGACGACGGGCCGGGCCAGGGCCTGGCTGATGATCGTCGGGATGATCGCTCGGGCCGATTGCCGCGGGCCGAACGTGTTGAACGGCCGGAGGATGGCGACGGGCAGGCCGAACGACCGGTGATAGCTCTCTCCGAGCGCGTCCGAGCCGATCTTCGAGGCCGCGTACGGCGATTGGCCCCGCAGCGGGTGCGTCTCGTCGATCGGGACGTACTGCGCCGTGCCGTAGACCTCGGACGTCGAGGTGAGCACCACCCGCTCGAGCGCCGGGTTCGCCCGGCAGGCGTCGAGCACGTGGGCGGTGCCGACCACGTTCGTCTGCACGACGTCGAGCGGGTTCTGATACGAGTACGGGATCGCGATCAGGGCCCCGAGGTGGAAGACCCACTCGCGGCCCTCGACGGCCTTGCGGACGGCCTCGGGGTCCTTCAGGTCGCCGCGATGGACCTCGATCGAGGAGCGAACGTCGTCCGGCAGCCGGTCGATCTGCCCGCGGTCGTCCCGGCCGTTGTAGCGGACGAAGCCGCGGACCTCATGCCCCTCGCGCACCGAGCAGCTCGACGAGGTGGCTCCCGATAAACCCGCCTGCACCCGTCACCAGGACCCGCTTGCCCATCGGGCGACTCCTTCCGCCGAGGCTTCGCGTAACTCGCCGTCATCGTACGACTTTTCCCATGCACGACAACGCGATTTGCCTTCCGAGACCGATCGGACCACCATGCCTCGTCAAATTACGTAAAGCGGCAGAGTTACCTCGTCGATAATGTCCCTGGAGGAGACGAGCCAAGCGACCCCGTTTGAACCGGCCGACAAGGAGGGCCTGGCGGTTCGCCCTATCCTTGCGACCGGGAGCTCGATCGATGGCTTTGCGCTTGCTGCTCGTGGGACTGGTAATCGGTCTCGGTTTCGAGCTGCCGAAGGGCGACGAGGTTGCCGCCTGGGCTTACACCGGGACCGCCTGGCTCCAGGCTCGGGTGGATGGGTTGCTCGCTCCCGCGGCGGTCGCCGAGGCCCGGCCGGACGCCGATGCCGAGTTCGCGGCCATCGTCGACGACATGGCGCTCGCGTTCGCCGCTGAGCCGACGCCTGACATCGTCTTCCCGGCGATCGTCGACGAAATGGCGAAATCCTTCGCCGCCGACCTGGCCCGCATCGCACCCGCCCAGGTCGACCCGGCCCCGCGAAGCCTCCTCGCGTTCGAGCCGCTCGAGGTCCCCGACGACCTGGAGTCCGGCGTGGCGTTCGCCCTCAACCGCGAGTCTCAGGGTGTCGGCCTGACGCCCGAGCCCGTCGCGCCCGAGCCGCATTCGCCCGCGGGATCCGAGCGGCTGGCCTCGGCCGTGCGGCTGACCGGCCAGGCGGCGGCCGCCTGGATGGCCGTGCTCCGCGGCTCGGGGGCGTCGGTCGTCGTCCGCTGAGTGCTCGAGGCGCGGGAGCGGGGCGCATCGAAAGGCCCGGGAAATCCCCGGGCCTCGCCGTTTGGAACGTCCCGCCTCAATGCGCCGCGCCATTGGGCGGGGGTTGGGGCGGGAACGGCAGCGATACCGGGACGTCGGTCTGGGCGTCGACATCGGGCTCGGTCGCGACGGCGTGGTCTGGCCGGAAGTAGCCCAGCGACCTGGCGACGGCGAGCACCTCGGCATAGGTGGGGAACGCCTTGGCGGTGCGGACCTTGAACTCCTGCATCGCCGTCATGAACTCGAGCTCATCGGCGGAGTACTGCTTTTCGAAGGTCGTCGGGTCGACCCGCCTGCGCCGCTCTTTCTTGCGCCTCCGCTCCACCTCGGGGGGCACGGGCCGGCCGGCCCGGCGGTCCTGGCCGTCGCGGCGCTCATAGAAGAAGGTGTCCGGGGGAAATCCCTCCGGATCGAATTTCGCCGGCTCGCCGGGCGTCTCAATTTTGTCGGACATGACGTACCTCTTCCTGGTAAGACGGGCCCGCCTCCGGGCGGGCCGGGCGAGTACGTCGCCGGCCGACCCCGTCGTACGACACGACCCGACCTGGCCCGCCGTTCGCTCGCCAGGAAATCTCTAGGATGCCGCCCGGCCCGTGTCAAAACTCGTGGTGAGGGCGCCGTCGGCCCGGGACTCGCACCGGGTTCGTGTGGCATAATGGCTTTCATGAGGCGGAGCCCCCTCGCCCCGGACGCGCCGCGCGGGAACCACGGATGAGTCGGTCCGATCGACAGGCCCTTGTTCGCGCACGGCCTGCCCAGTTACCCTAGACGACACGTCTTGCGCTCGATCCGGTCTCCCGAACCGGTGGTCCTTAGCCTGGAGAATCCCGAGATGTCGCGAACCGCGCGGTTATGGAAAGGCGTCGGGCTCCTGACGTTGGGCGCGCTCGGCCTGCCCGGCGTCGCCGCCCGGGCCGACACCGACACGCCGCTCTCGCAGCAACTGACCACGGCCGGGCGTCAGGCCCTCGCGCAGGGCCGCACTCGCGAGGCCCGCGCGATTCTTGAGAACGCGGTCCGGCTCGACCCGAAGAACGCCGACGCCCGCGCGGCGCTCGAGAAGGCGGGCGCGGTCCGGCTCGTCGCCTTCCAGGACCCGGTCCCGCCGGCCCCGGCCCCCGGCGTCGTCCCGGCCGACGCGCCGGCCGTCGTCGCCCCGGCCGGCCCGCAGGCCACGCTCTCCGAGGCGGCGCGGATCGAGCGGGTCCGCCAGCAGGAGTTCGCCTCGGCCATCGCGGCCCGGCTGCAACGGGCGCGGGACCTGACGAACACGGGCCGGCCCGAGGAGGCGCTCTCCGAGCTGCGGACCACCCTCAATTCGGTCATCTCGGCCGATCAGGTCTCGGACGCCGACCGCCGGCGGATCGAGAACCAGGTCCGCGCCGCCATCGGCGCCACCGAGGCCATCGAGGAGCGCGTCTCGCTCGAGCGTGCCGAGATCTATCGCCGGCAGGCCGCCGACGAGGCGCGGCTCCGGGCCCTGTCGGTCGTCGAGCGGAACCAGGACACCATCGGCGTGCTCATGGCCGAGTTCGACAACCTGATGGCCCAGGGCATCTTCATCGTCCTGTCGAACTCCGGCACCGGCGACATCGACTCGACCACCGCCCCCTTCACCGACGCCCGCGCCCGGGCCGTGGCCGCCCGCGCCATCGATCCCTACGCCCTGGCCCCCTACGGTGCCATGTATCAGGCGCAGACGGTCCGGTTCCTCGCGCAGTCGCTCTCCTATGAGGAGCTCGCCCGCTATCGCGTCCTGCTCACCTGGCAGGACGTCGACCGCGCGGCCGTGCCGTTCCCCGACACCCGGACGATCGAGTACCCGTCGCCGGCCGTCTGGATCCCCCTGACCGAGCGGCGGCGGAAGCGGTACGGCGAGGGCAACGAGGAGCGCCTCCTCGACCGCGACGACCGGACGAAGGCGATCATCACCCAGCTCGGCGAGCGGCTCACCATGTCGTTCCCGCAGGAGACGCCGCTGGAAGACGTCCTCAAGTACATCAAGTCGAACACCCAGAGCGAGGAGCTCGACCTGCCGTCGGGCATCCCGATCTACGTCGACCCGCTCGGCCTCCAGGAGGTCGAGAAGACGCTCCAGTCGCCGGTCACGCTCGACCTTGAAGGCATCCCCCTCAAGACGAGCCTCCGCCTGATCCTCAAGCAGCTCGGCCTGACCTACACGGTCAAGGACGGCCTGATGACGATCACGTCGGCTGAATCCGACGACCAGCCCACCGAGATCCGCGTCTACCCGGTCGCCGACCTCGCCATCATCCCTCTGTCGCTCATGGGCGGCGGTGGCGGCATGATGGGCGGCATGGGCGGCATGGGCGGCGGCATGGGCGGCATGGGCGGCGGCATGGGCGGTATGGGCGGCGGTATGGGCGGCATGGGCGGCGGTATGGGCGGCGGCATGATGGGCGGCATGGGCGGTATGGGCGGCATGATGTCGATCCCGCCTCAGGACCCGGCCACGCTTCCCGACGGGCCCAGCGGGTTCGAAGAGCAAAAAAAAAGGCCCTGAACGCGATTAACCAGGCCACCTCGCCTGCGCGACCCGATGCAACTCCCCGGGACCAGCCCGCCCCCAAGGCGGCTGGTCCCGGCGGCGTTTTGAATGGGGACGAGCCGAGGGTCCGGGCGGCGGATCCGAAGCGTGGAGTCATCGGCGCGGCGCCGGGATCGCCGCCGCGGGGAGGCAATATCGAGGTCGGCCGCAAAGCCGGCGCACCGCCCCGCGTCCGGAACCCCTACAAGTTCTGGGACGACTATTACCGTGACCACGACGAGTCGCCCGGCGAGCTGATCGAGAAGCTCGCCGAGTTCCGCAAGGAGAAGCAGTTCGCGGACGTGGAGGCGGCCCTGCGGGGTTATCTGACGCACCGGCTCAAGCGGGCCGAGCCGTGGATGTACGAGATGCTCGCCGTCTCGGTCAAGCAGCGCAAAGGGCCGCAAGATCCCGAGATCCGGACGCTCCTCGGCTACGGCGCATTCAAGGCGCTCCAGACCCAGTTGCCGGATCCGCTCCTGAGCGTCGCCTCGGAGCTCATGGTCAATGGGATCTACGACAAGGTCGGGCCGCCCGGGCATCAGACTTCGGCCGGCGAGCTGATCGACATGGTCGCGAAGATGGTCCGGCACCGCGGCGAGCCGCTGGTCATGTCGATCGACCTCGCCACGGCGACGAAGGACCCCAGGCGAATGGGCGAGGCCGTCGAGGCGCTCCTGTCTCTCGGCTGGCCCGACAGGGACGAGCCGATCCGCCGCGCGGCCCGCGAGCAGGTCGAGAAGCTGGCCAAGGCCCTCCGCGAGGACGGCAAATCCGCCGAGGCCGACGCCCTGCTCGCCCGACTCCCCGCGGCTGTGGCGCGGGACGTCTATGTGCGCCTGAGCTGGGAGGGAAAGGACGACCTCGACCTCCTGGTCGACGAGCCGCTCGGGGTCACCTGTCAGCTCTTCAAGACCCCGCGCACCATCTTCGGCGGCGCCATCGTCACCAACGGCTACGGCAGCCATCCCGAGGAGGTCTACGTCTGCCCCCGCGCCTTCGACGGGACCTACACGATTCGCGTCGATCCGGTCTACCGCCCGGAGAACGCGGCCAAGGTCGCCCAGCTCGAGGTCGTCACCCACGAGGGCACGCCCCAGGAGAAGCGCGAGCGGCACACGATCAACCTCGACAAGCCCGAGCCCGTCCGGTTCAAGCTCGAGGGGGGCCGGCGCAAGGAGGTCTTGCCGATGATGCCCCCCCCGCCGAAGCCGCCGGTGCTGGTGCCCGACGACCCCAAGAAGGGGCCGATCAAGACGCAGCTCAAGCCGGGGATCGCCGGGGGCGTGCCGCCCGCGAAGCCGTGAACCGTCAGACTCGCCGGACCGGATCGTCCCGCCCAGGCGGCCGCACCCGCCTCGAAAAGTTGACGGGGTCGCTCGAAGCCGCTCGTAACTTGCACGCTCGGGTTCGGTCGGCGCTACGACCTGGGGTCGAGACCCCGACGAAACGAACCCAATCGGCCCTCGCCCGGGCGGTCGCCCCCCTTGTTCGCGATCGGTCCCCGGCGTTAGATTCAGGGAGTCGTCCCCCGGCCCGCGCCAGGGCGCGCTCCCATCCAGGGAAGGAGGGTCTCGTGCCTCGCCCGTCTCGACGCATCATCCCGGCACCTCATCATCGGCCTCGGCCTCGCGCTGGCCGCGACGTCGGCCCGAGGCCAGACGGAGGCCGAGTCGCTCTCGGCGAGCTTTCGCAAGGCGGCGAAGCGGGTCCTGCCGTCGGTCGTGACGGTCCGCCCGGTCGGCCCCGTGGCGATCGAGCCGGCCGTGCCGACGATCCCCGACGCGCCCGGCCTGCCCGACCTGATCGTCCCGGGCTTCCCGCCGCCGCGGCCGTCCCGCCCCGCGAGCGCGGGGGGTCGGGCCTGGTCATCGACGCGGCGAAGGGGCTCGTGCTCACCAACCTCCACGTCGTCGACGGGGCGGCGCGGGTCGTGGTGGTCCTGCCCAGCGGCAAGGAACGCCCGGTCACGGCGATCCGCAGCGACCCCAAGAGCGACCTCGCCGTCCTGTCGATCGAACCGACCGGGCTGCGTCCAGGCCGACGTGGGGCAGCTCCGACGCGCTCGACATCGGCGACTGGGTGCTCGCCGTCGGCCAGCCGTTCGGGCTCTCGGACACGGTCACGGCCGGCATCGTCAGCGGCAAGGGGCGGGGCGTCGGGCTGGCGCTCTACGAGGACCTGATCCAGACCGACGCGGCGATCAACCCGGGCAACTCGGGCGGGCCGCTCGTCAACATGAAGGGCGAGGTCGTCGGGATCAACACGGCGCTCGAAGACCGTCGGCGGCGGATACGAGGGCGTCGGCTTCGCGGTGCCGGCCTCGCGGGCGCGGCGGGTCGCGAGCGACCTCGCCGAGTTCGGGCGTGGTCCGTCGGTCGTACCTGGGCGTGAACGTACGCCGCGCCGATCCCGCGACCCTCGATCGGCTCAACGTGCCGAGCGCGATCGTGATCGCCGGAATCGCGGCCCAGTCGCCCGCGGCGGCGGCGGACCTCCGGCCGGGCGATGTCCTGTTGAAGGTCGACGGGCCATCCGGTGCTCGGGCCCGGGCCGCTCCAGGCGATGATCGAGGTCGCGCCGGTGGGCAAGCCGCTGAGCCTGACGATCGAGCGCGACCGCCAGGTCCGCGAGGTGAAGGTCATCCCGCGGTCGCAGCCCGACCGCTTCGGCCTGCCCGACCCTTCGGCCGTACCGGCTGCCAATCGCGACGCCGCGAGGTAATCTCGCGCAAGAGCACGCGGCGGAGGCGCCGCGGCGCCGCCGTCCACGGATCGGACCCCATGCCATGACACCGGACGAGGGCCCCTGATGAGCCGGCCGAAGATCCTCGTTGTCGACGACGACACCCCGTTCGTGGCCCAGCACCTCAAGCTCCTGCTCGAGGAGGATGGGTACGAGGTCGAGACCCTGGGCGACCCGCGCCAGGCCCTGGAGCGGCTCCGGACGCGGCAGTTCCAGCTGCTCCTCACCGACTATCGGATGCCCGACCTCAGCGGGATGGACCTGCTCGCCGCCGTTCGCTCCGAGGGGCTTCCCTGCGGCGTGATCCTCCTGACGGCCTACGGCGACATCGCCCTGGTGCGCTCGGTCATGAAGGCCGGCGCCGACGACTTCCTCACCAAGCCGTTCGAGCCCGACCGGCTCCGCCTGGTCGTCGCCCGCACGCTCGAGGCGAGAGCGCCTACGAGACGAGCTCGAGCAGCTCCGCCAGGATCTCCGCCGCGAGTATCGGTTCCACGAGATGGTGTCGAAGAGCCCGAAGATGCGCCGGGTGTTCGACCTGATCAAGCAGGTCGGCCCGCTCGGCTCGACCGTGCTGATCCAGGGCGAGACGGGCACCGGCAAGGAGCTGGTCGCCCGGGCCGTCCACGCGTCCGACACGCGCCGCCGCGGGCCGTTCGTCGCGCTGAACTGCGCGGCGCTCAACGAATCGCTCCTCGAATCGGAGCTGTTCGGCCACGAGCGCGGGGCGTTCACCGGGGCCGAACGCCAGAAGAAGGGCCGGTTCGAGCTGGCCGACGGCGGGACGCTGTTCCTCGACGAGATCGGCGAGATCAGCGCGTCAATGCAGTCGAAGCTGCTCCGCGTCCTCCAGACCGGGCGCGTCGACCGGCTCGGCGGGGGCGATTCGATCGCGGTGGACGTCCGGATCGTCGCCGCGACGAACAAGCGGCTCGAGGACGAGGTGAAGGCCGGCCGGTACCGCCAGGACCTCTTCTTCCGGATCGCCGTGATCCGCGTCGACCTGCCCCCGCTCCGCGAGCGGACGGAGGACGTGCCGCTGCTGGCGATGCACTTCCTTCAGGGCTTCTCGCACCTGAGCACGCCGCCGGTGACGGAGATCCAGGCCTCGGCGATGCAGGCCCTGGTGAAGTACGAGTGGCCGGGGAACGTCCGGGAGCTCCAGAACGCGATCCGCGCCGCCGTGGCGATGGCCGACGGGACGGTCAGCACATCGGAAGCCGCGGTCGAGGCCGCAATCGTCGGCTCCGGCGTCACCCGCGTGATGTCCTACAAGATGGAGGCGGCGCGGCGGTCGGGCGCGCTCGTTCTCGTGCTCGAGGATTTCGAGAAGGATCCGTTGCCGGTCCACATCCTCTACGCGGAACGCAAGCCCATGCCGCTCAAGCTGCGCGTCTTCCTTGACTGGCTGACGCCGCGCCTGAAAGTCCGCCTTGCGCCGCAGGCCGAATGAGTTCGTGTGAAAGGCCGCCCAATCCGCTATCGGCCGAAACCGGATCCGGCGCCCATGCGCTTGTCCGCGGCTCAGGGGCGTTTATCCGCGGCGCTCATTCCATTGGCCACGCTCGCGTCGCGCGAACAGGTCTTTGATCTCCCCGATGACTCTGGCCCCGTCGAGCGAGCCATGAACTGCAGGGGAGCTTATCAGCGAGCTTTGGGCCGTCGTCAGAGCGCCCTGCACGTCGTCGACGGTGAGGATGTTTTTCCGCACCAGGAGATCGAGAATGGCCATGGCGATCGCTCCGCCGACCATGGCGGTCCCGAGCGGGCGACTGAAGGACGCGTTCGACATGATGGAACTCCCCAAAAACGTCCGGTCGACATCCCATAGTGAAACGGCCGATGCGGCGAGAGACGGCGGTTGTGGAGACAGAAAGATCGCGCCCGCGCGAAGCGCTTTCCGCTCGCGCGGGCCCGCGCGCCCATCCGTCTCCTTGAAAGCAAGCCGTAAGTTGAGGCTTTAGGCGGCCGCCATCGATTCGAGGGCGACGTAGCGCTGGCCGTCCCACACCCGCGAATTCGGCGGCTTATAGGCCATCCGGCAATGGCCGGCGCAATAGGAGCGGCCCTTCGCCGTCTGGATGCCGCAATAGGCGAATTCCTCGCTTGTCGGGTCGCCGATCGGCCAGCGGCACGCGCTTTCGCTGATTTCCTCGAGCCCAATCTTCAACATCTCGCCGACCTGGGCCTGGGCGAAGGCCCATGCCGGCTTCCGCTCGCGCGGGGCGGCGGGGACGACAGCGCGCTTCCCCAGCGACTCCGTGCGGGCGATTGCCGGTCGACGGGGTCGCCCCGCGCTCGGCCGAGCTGCGCGCCGCGCCAAGCAATGGATGTTGCCGGTCAGCTTGACGCCGATCCGGTTCGCCTTGCCGATCACGGCGTTGCGCGACGGCGCACCTAGCACCGCAGCAATGGTGCTCGCGCTTTTTCCCTCAAGCGCCATTTGCCTCAGAGTCTCAATCGCCGCATCGGTCCACATATCACACGCCCTCCGTTGCTTCCGTGGCAGTTCGCCTAGTGAAAAACGCCGCTTCCCCTGGGTCCCTGGGCCGATTGGAGGCTGAACCTGGTGTGTTCCAGCATCGTCATCGATGTGCCCGCAGGTTGTATAACATAGTTAATACAACCATTCATTGCATCTGGCAAGTGCGGCTTTGTTAGGATTTGTCACATCCGGCGCCGAAACGAATCGGAAACCGACGAGCGCTCCCGAATCGGGGGGCTTCTTTTTTCTAGGTGAGAGAGCTGGAGCGGCGCTGGCTCATGGAAAAGCGGGCGCTCGTCGTCATTCTTAAGATTGTTGCGATCGGCGCTCTACGCGCGAGGGTTCCGAAGATTCCAGTATATGGGGCGATCCGGCGCCCTCGAGGCCCCGCCTACCAGATTCGTGCGGATAGGAATTATTCCGGCGCTGCGCGGCCGCGAGCCCGAGGGCGCCAAAGGCGAAGTTCAGCGTAACCTCGGTCGGTGGCCCCGGTTCGGCGCGCACAGGAGCGCTCTACGACGCCACGGCAGAAGCGCGAACTGCTTGAGGCGCGAAATCGGGTGGGGCGAAAACGCGATTACAGTTCGATGCTGCGCTCCCACTGCTTGCGAAGGTTTTCGCGGACGGACGGGGGGTATCCTGGAGGGGTGTTCGCCTTATCGAACTCGACCGCAAACTCTATAATGCGATCTTGATATGCGATCGTCGGAGTATCGAGGCCGTCTTTCGTCGGAAAATAAAGGTCGCGCTTATCGCCCGCCGCGAGGAGCGGTTGGAAGGGCCCCGCGAAAACGAAGATGAAGTAGAATTGACAAATCTCAGCGATGGTCCGGAGATTCGGAAGATATTTGAGAAGTTCCGATGTGCTCAGCGCCGCGTCTGGAGATGGTAAATCCTCACGTTGCAGGCATGGCGGGAAGTTCGCCACGAAGGTGAGCCAGGGGTCGGCGGTTCTGGGAAGGCGTGAGACGCCGTGCGCGGTGATGCGATAAATATAGCTAACCAGGACGTCGTTTAAAGCCTTTTTTTTATCCATTGGGGGAAGGCCGTGAATATTGCCCTGTTTCGAGTCGGCGGACGCTTTCATCCACTTCTGCAGCGCGTCGTCTTTGCGGACGGTGTCATCAGTCGGGTAATATTTTCCCATAAAAGCCCGAACGAAATCTTGGCACAGGTCCCAAATATGCGTTAGATTTCGCGCCGCCGGGAAGAGATCCCATGGCGCCGTGGGCTTGCTCGAGAAGTCTTTCGCCTCGATCCCGTTCCAGTCAAGTTGATTATTCGGGTCGTCATCGGAATACATCCGCCCCTTGGCGAAATTATCCAGTAACTTCAGCAGATCGATCTGTTTGACGATGGAAGTCGGCGGCGCAATGGTGGCGAAATAACCGTCCAATAAGGCGCCGTTAAATCTTACCAGGTGCTGAGAGCGGAGTCCCAGGAGCATCTGAATGGGATGCTTTTTGTCCTTTATCTGCTCCTGCAGCGTCCGCTGCATGGCCGCAGGAATGCTATGCCAGTGGTAAACGTGGCCAAGCCAGATTCCATACAGCGTAACGGAACTCTTGGCGGCCTGGAGGGCGTAAAGCCATGCCCCGGGGGATGAGCCTCGCCGCGAATAGATCCTGGTGTCAGAAGATATTTCTGCTTTTCCTCTCTTGTAGCCTGGGCGATGTACCCAGATAAAAGCCGGCTCAAGAGACTTGTCCTCTTTCATTTCAAGCAAAGTGACAGTAGCCGGATTAAATCGCACGACGTCTGTGCCCTCGTCATTCCAGTGTCTGGGTGGGAGCGATTCCAATATTTTAAGGTCAATCACATAGAGTTTGTCTTTTTGGTAGGACGATTCGATTTGTTGCCAGGCCGCGTCGTCGCCCCCGCCGCCTCCCCCGCTCTCGCCCCCGCCAGCCGCCCTCGCTTCGTTCACGGGGTTCCGCGGCGGGCGCCCAAATAGCGCTCGCAATGCGGGCATTTGGTCGCGGGTCACCTTGTCTCGGGTCACCTTCACCTTTCGGAGAACTCCGATGAGATTAAACGCGGTCCCGGACTTCGCGATTTGCGGCCAGAACTTTTTCGTCGCCACCTCGGCGTCCGTCAGCTGTTCCGCGAATTCAGCCCCAAGCTTTTCATCGGCATTTTGGTTGAGGGGCTCGTTGCCATAGGAAGTCCAGGAGATCATGAACTGCTTGGGATCTTCGAGCGAAATTGTTCTCCTGGATTTTTCACGAAAATTCGCATCGTCATACAACCACGCTTTTGCGGTCAGCTCCTTGTCGTTGTGGGCTTTGAAACTGTATTTGCGACGAAGCGCGTTCTTGACCTTGTTTGTTTCATTTTTTCGGTCGTTAAGCTCCACCATCTGGGAGGATTTATTGAGCGGTGAAACTTTCGGCGCGCCCGGAATATTGGTGAGACCTTTTACATTGATCCAAACCATAGTTCCCTCCAAGATTAAGTGTTTTTATGTTATGTTGAATTAGCGCGTTAGGTAGGTCGTCTCAGGCGAGGCAATTCTCATTGCCCGGCGGCGCCCTGCCACCGTCGCAGAGGATGGCTGACGTTTACAGAGAGGTATCTGCAGTTTAGCAGTAAGGACTCGCTCAGATTGTTGGCCGGAAAGTTGACACGGTCAACCGCGAAGACTACTTCGTGCAATAACACATGTGTGGAATTACAGATTGCCCGCCGGATTGCGGGGTTCGACGACGCTAACCTTTTTGGGTTTGCTTCACCGTCCGGAATCCAGCGCCAACTGGACAAACAGGGGGGCCGCTGCCATCGTTGGCGCCAAGAATGCCCTTAGGAGACGACCCCGATGAGCACCGCCGCCGCCGTCAAGCCCGCACCGCGGGCGGAGGTTCCGAACGACTTGAGCGCCTTCTGGCTGCCGTTCACGCCCAATCGCGCCTTCAAGAAAAGGCCGCGGCTCATCTCGCGCGCCAAGGACATGCATTATTACACGCCCGAGGGGCGGGCGATCCTCGACGGCACGGCGGGTCTTTGGTGCTGCAACGCCGGACACAACCGGCCCTCGATCGTGGCCGCGATTCAGCGCCAGGCGACGGAGCTTGATTTTGCTCCGACCTTCCAGTTCGCCCATCCGCTGGCGTTCCAGCTGGCGTCCCGGCTGGCGGAACTCGCGCCGGGCGATCTCGATCACGTATTCTACTGTAATTCAGGCTCCGAGGCCTGCGACACGGCGCTCAAGATCGCACTTGCCTATCATAACGTGCGCGGGCAGGGCTCGCGCCAGCGTCTGATCGGCCGCGAGCGCGCCTACCACGGCGTTGGCTTCGGCGGCATTTCGGTCGGCGGCATGGTCAACAACCGCAAGTTCTTTGGCTCGCTGCTCGCCGGCGTCGACCATCTGCCCGCGACTTATAACCGCGAGCATCAGGCCTTCACCAAGGGCGAGCCCGAATGGGGCGCGCATTTGGCCGACGCGCTCGAGAGCATTGTGGCGCTACACGACGCGTCGACCATCGCCGCGGTGATCGTCGAGCCCATGGCGGGCTCGACCGGGGTTCTGCCGGCGCCCAAGGGCTATCTGAAGCGTTTGCGCGAGATCTGCGACAAATATGGCATTCTGCTGATCTTCGATGAGGTCATCACCGGGTTCGGGCGTCTTGGCGCGCCGTTCGCCGCCGAGCGCTATGGCGTGCAGCCCGACATGATCACCTTCGCAAAGGGCGTCACTTCCGGCGCCGTGCCGTTGGGCGGCGTGATCGCGCGCAAGTCCATCTACGACGCCTTCATGAACGGGCCGGAGCAGGCCATCGAGCTCTTCCACGGCTACACCTACTCGGGCCACCCGCTCGCTTGCGCGGCGGCGCTGGCGACGCTCGACGTCTATCGCGACGAGCGCCTGTTCGAGCGCGCCAAGGCGCTCGAACCCAAGTGGTATGACGCCATCATGGGGCTCAAGGGGCTGCCCAATGTCGTCGACATCCGCTGCGTCGGCCTGACCGGCGCGATCGACTTGGCGCCCGTTCCCGGCAGTCCCGGCGAGCGTGTCCGTACCGCGCTCGACCACGCGTTCTTCGATGCGGGGATCATGATCCGCCCGGCCGGCGACACGATCGAACTCACCCCGCCGCTCATCCTGAGCGAGAACGACATTGGCGAGATCATGGACAAGGTGGGCGCTTCGATCAAAGCGGCGGCGTAAACGGCGAGAGGGCCGGTCGCCAGCCATCCGAGCTATCTTTTCCAGCGCGAGCGTCGTAGTTTCCTTTGGCCGGGAGCCTGGAATGCTGCTCTCGACCCATAAAAATAGGGTGGGCGCGCCTCGTGTCATTCCCAACGCCGACGAACGAGTCGGAACGTGTCGTCGCGCTTCGCGCGCTCGACATCCTCGACACGCCTCCTGAGCCCGCCTACGACGAGATCGGCGAGCTTGCCGCCCACATCTGCAAGTGCCCGATAGGCTACATCAGTTTCATCGAGGACGACCGTCTTTGGTTCAAGTCCAAGTACGGCCTGCCTTCCGACTTCGTCGGTTGCCCGCGCGAGCTCGCCTTTTGCTCGACGACGATTTGCGGCGCCGAATTGGTCACTGTGCCCGACCTGCGCGATGATGGCCGCTTCAAAGCCAATCCATTCGTCACCGGCGATCCGCACGTCACCTTCTATTGCAGCATGCCGCTCATCACTCAGGAAGGCTATGCGCTCGGCACGCTTTGTGTGATGGACTTTGAGCCGCGGCAGCTCGAATTCGAGCAGGCGGAATCGATGCGCAGGCTCTCGAATCAGGTGGTCTCGCAGCTCGAACTGCGCCGCCGGCTCATCGAAAATCACCGGATGATCAAGGAGCTGGATCAGGCGCACGCCGCAACCGCGGCCGAGAAGGCGCGGGCTGAGGACCTTCTCGCCAATTTCCTGTCGCCGGCGGTCGCCGACGAACTTAAGCGCAGCGGGAAGGTCCAGCCAAAATACCATCCGGCTGCGACGATCCTCTTCACCGATTTCAAGGGTTTCACGCTGCTCGCTGAGCGCACCGAACCGGGCGCGCTGATCGGCCTGCTTGATCAGTATTTCACCGCATTCGACGAGATCATCTCCCGGAGCGGGCTGGAAAAGCTAAAGACGGTGGGCGACGCCTATATGGCGGTCGCGGGCGTGCCGACGGCCAATCGCCGGCACGCGATCGACGCTTGCCTGACGGCGCTTGAAATGCTGGCCGTTGTCTCACGGATGAAGACCATGCGCGAGAAGATGCGATTGCCTGCGCTCGAGATGCGTGTCGGACTGCACTCGGGACCCGTCATGTCCGGCGTGGTCGGCAAGAACAAGTTCACGTTCGACATTTGGGGCGAGGCCGTGAACACGGCCGCGCTCATGGAAGCCAATGGCTCGCCGGGACGAGTCAACGTCTCCGAGTCCGTGGCGGGTCATGCGAAGACGCTGTTCGAGCTCGAGCCGCGCGGTCCGATCGTGGCCAAGCATGACAAGGCGCACGAAATGTTCTTCCTCAATCGTCTGAAGCCCGAGTTCTCGCGCGACGCGGAAGGACGCGCGCCGAACCAGGCCTTCACCGCCGAGTGCAGCCGACTGTTCACCGGGTTTTCGGGCTAGCCGGCGTCGGCCTTTCTTCCGGCAACGCCGCCGGTCCCGGCAGGCGTTGCGGTGCTCATCAGCCCTTACTGCTGGCCACCGCCGGCCGCCTTAGCTTTCGCCAAGCGTGAGGACGACGCACGAGTCCTCAGAACGCGTGTTTTGACTCCAACGCCTAGTCGCGCGACGTATATGGGCCGCCCTCCAGAGGCGGGACTTCGCGGCAACCGCGCAGGAGGGGATCACGCCATGGCCGATCCGGACAAACTCCGACAGTTCATGATGAAGGTGGTCGGCGATATTGGCGCTGCGGTCAGCGTGCCGCTTGTGAGAACGGGCATTCGGCTCGGCCTTTACAAGGCAATGGATGGCGCCGGCCCGATCACAAGCGCGGCGCTTGCGGAAAAAGCCGGGATTTCGGAACGCTACGCGCGCGAATGGCTCGCGCAAAATGCGGCGTCCGGCTACCTGACGTATGAGCCGTCCGCGAAGACTTTCGAGCTTCCGCCCGAGCAGGCGATGGCCCTCGCCAGGGAGGACAGTCCCGTCTACATCGGCGGCACGATCGAAGCCGTTTGCGCAATCTACCCCACCCAGCCGAAGGTCGAACAGGCGTTCCTGTCCGGCGGCGGCATCGAATGGGGCGAGCACGCGGGCTGCCTGTTTTGTGCGGTCGGCGCCATGCTGCGGCCGCGCTACGTGGCGAACATTCTGCAGAAGTGGCTGCCGGCGCTCGATGGCGTGAAGGCCAAGCTCGAGGCCGGCGCCGCGGTCGCCGATGTCGGCTGCGGCACGGGGCACTCGACCATGATCATGGCGAAGGCGTTCCCCAACTCGACCTTCGTGGGCTACGACTTTCACGAGCCCTCCATCGACCACGCGAGAGACCAAGCTCGGCTGACGGAGGGTCTCGACAATGTTCGATTCGAAGTCGCGACCGCGAAGAATTTCCCGGCCCGGGACCTCGATCTGGTGACCTTTTTTGATGTGCTGCATGATCTCGGGGATCCCATCGGCGCCGCGGCCCATGTCCGTCGGTCATTGAAGCCGGATGGCGTCTGGATGCTCATGGAGCCGCTCGCGGGCGACGAGACGGAAGACAATCTGACCCCGGTCGGCCGGATCGCCTACGCTTTGTCGGCGATGGCGTGCATCCCGGTGTCGCTGTCCCAGGAAGTGGGCGCGGCCCTCGGCGCGCAGGCCGGGCAGAAGAGGCTCGCCGAGGTCATCAAGGGGGGTGGATTCCGCGAGGTCCGCCGTGCGGCGGAAACGCCGTTCAACATGGTGCTCGAGGCTCGGCCTTAAGAAGCGCGCCTGCCCGTCGTGCGGGCGACGCCATCTCGCCGCCGTCGTGAGACCCGAGGGCCTCCGTTAGATCCGACCGCCGAGCATCCTCCATGTCGCCGTTGCTGTTCGCGCTCTTCCTTGCGACTTTCGCCATAGGGACGACCGAGTTCGCCGTCGTCGGCTTGTTGCCGGACATCGCCGCCGGTCTCGGCGCGAGCATCTCGCAGACCGGTTTGCTCGTCAGTGGGTACGCGATCGGCGTGGCCATCGGCGGACCTGTCATTATCGCGCTCACATCTTCGCAGCCACGCAAGCGGACGCTTCTGCAACTCTGCGCGATCTTCGTCGTGGGCCATGCGCTGGCCGCGCTGTGCACCGGATTACGGTTGGCTCATGAGCGCGAGGGTCTTCGCGGCTGTTTCGCACGCCTCCTTCCTCGGCATCGCCGCGATCGTGGCCGCGGGGAGCGTTCCGCCCGAGCGAAGCGCACGCGCCGTTTCTTTCGTCTGGCTGGGCTTCTCCGCCGCAAGTCTTGTCGGCGTGCCGAGCGCGACCGCGATCGGTCACGCGTTCGGCTGGCGCGCCGCCTTTTGGATGCTCGCGGTCGTTGGCATAATTGCCGGGGCGGCTCTTCAGCTTTGGATGCCAGCGTCCCGTCCCAGTGAGGGCTCGAGCCTCAGGCGGGAACTCATCGCGCTGCGGCGCCCTCAGGTCTTGCTGGCGATGGCGATGAGCCTGCTCGTCTGCGCTTCGACCTTCGCCGTCTTTACCTATGTCGCGCCGCTCCTCATCGAGGAAACAGGAATCTCCGTTAGCGCGCTGCCGCTCATGCTGCTCTTGTTTGGCGTGGGCGGCGCGGCTGGCATGGTGCTTGGGGGACGGCTCGGGGACTGGAAGCCTTTGGAATCGGTCGCTGGGCTCGCCGTCGCCTACGCTCTCTTCTATGTCGCGTTGATCGCCGTCATCGACAGCGTCATCCTCGTCGGTGTCGCCATGATCGTCTGGGGTTTTCTCTTCCTCGCCCCTTGTGTTCCGTTACAGACAAGGGTCGTGAGGAAAGCGATCGACGGTCCGAATCTCGCCTCGACCCTCAACCAGTCCGCCTTCAACGTTGGCAACGCCCTCGGGCCGACGCTTGGCGCCGCGGCGCTTTCGCTCGGCTTCCATTATCGCGCGTTGCCCTGGATCGGGAGCGTCCTCACGCTCCTTTGCGCCGCGACCGCCCTATTTTCTCGCGCGCTCGAGCGCGCCGAACCAGTTCGGGTCGAGGATGGACGTCCCGGCGCGCCTCGCTGAGCGATCCTGGAGCCGCCCAAAGGGAAGGCGTCGATGCGCCGCGAATTTGGGCGCAAGGCGAGCTTCCATTTCGCCGCGTCCGATGTATGAATTGTGACGGAGGCGCTGGCCAAGGTCATAAGCGCGAAACATGGGAGTGGGCTGATGGCACGGAAATTCGTGAAGGCGCTGGGTCTCGGCGCAGCTCTCGCAGCCAGTCTAGCGCTCGCGCCAGCGGCTTTCGCCAAGGACTGGAAGACCGTCGTCATCGGCATGGAAGGCGCCTACGACCCTTGGAACCTGACCGACTCGAGCGGCAAGATCGTCGGCTTCGAACCGGACCTGATCATGGATGTCTGCAAGCGGGCGGGGCTCGAATGCAAGATCATCGCGCAGGATTGGGACGGCATGATCCCGGGTCTGAAAGCCGGCAAGTTCGACGTCATCATGGACGGCATGTCGATTACCGATGAGCGCAAGAAGGAGATCGACTTCTCGAAGCCCTACGCGGTGTCGCCGGGAGCCTTTCTCGCGCCGAAGGATAGCCCGCTCGCGAAGGCGCCCGCAGCGGGCACCCTTGTCAATCTGGACAAGGACGCCGCCGCCGGCGACGCCGCGATCAAGGGCGTGCAGGCGGCGCTCAAGGGCAAGACGCTCGGCGTGCAGGTCTCGACCACCCACGCCAATTTCGCCAGCCAGTATATGAAGGGCATAGCTGATGTGAAGGAATACAAGACCATCGATGACCGCGATCTTGACCTCAAGTCGGGCCGCATCGATGCGTCGCTCGACGACTATCCCGCTGTGGTCGCGACGGCCGAAAAGCCCGACGCCAAGGACCTCGCGGTCGTTGGGCCGAGATTCATCGGCGGCATGTTCGGCGCTGGGACAGGTCTCGGCATCCGCAAGAGTGACGCGGATCTGACCGCCAAGTTCGACAAGGCGCTGACCGAGGCGATCGCCGACGGGACGGTGAAGAAGCTCTCGGAACAGTGGTTCAAGGTCGACATGACCCCCCAGCCAGGATCTTGAGCGCGCTCTTGCATTAAACGAGCGCGCGCCCGGAGGACGCCGAGGTGGGCAATCTCGCGATCTTCGGTTTTGGTGAGGGCGGCTGGGGCTTAGCGCTCCTTGAAGGCGCGTTGATGACGCTCCTCGTCTCCGCCTGCGGGCTCCTTATCGGTGCGGCGATCGGTGGCCTTGTCGCCTGGGCGCGGCTCTCGGGAAAGCTGCTCGCGGGCGGCGTCGGGCAGGCCTACGCGGCTCTGTTCCGCGGTCTGCCGGAACTGCTCATCGTCTATTTCGTCTATTTCGGCACTTCGAGCTTCCTGACGGCGACGGCAAACGCTCTCGGTCACGAGGGCTTCGTCGGCGTTCCTTCCTTCGCCGCCGGCGCGCTAGCGGTCGGCGTCATCTCGGGCGCCTATCAGGCCGAGGTGTTCCGCGCCGCCTATCTCGCGATTTCGCGGGGCGAGCTCGAGGCTGCGGTCAGCGTCGGCATGAATCGGGCGCTGTTGTTTCGCCGCATCATTGCGCCGCAGGTTCTTCGCTTCGCGTTGCCCGGACTCGGCAATCTCTGGCAGGTCGCGCTCAAGGATTCCTCGCTGATCTCGGTCACCGGCTTGACCGAACTCATGCGGATAAGCCAGGTCGGCGCCGGGTCGACCCATCGGCCTTTCGCCTTCTATCTTGGCGGCGCCGCGCTCTATCTCGTGATGACGCTGGCGACGACCCGCTTCTTCGACGTCGCCGAGGCGCGCGCCACCCGCGGTATGCGTCGGGCGACGGGTTGAGGCGGCGATGGACTTCGATTTCATCTCGAAGACCTTCGTCCGTCTCCTTGCGGCGTTGCCGCTCACGCTGTCGGTCTGGTTCCTGTCCGTCGTCCTGGGCGCACTTATCGCCGCAGGGGTGACGTGGATGAGGGTGAGCGGCGTGAAGCCGTTCGAGCTTTTCGCCCGCGCCTATGTCATGATCTTTCGCGGCACGCCGCTCCTGATCCAGCTCTTCGTCGTCTATTATGGTCTCGCTTCTCTGCCAGCGGTGCGCGCGAGCTTCGCATGGGGCTTCCTGCGTTCCGCGTTCAATTGCGCCGTGCTGGCGCTCGCGCTTTGCACCGCCGCCTACCAGGCCGAAATTTTTCGCGGCGCGCTTCTCGCCGTGCCGCATGGCCAGGTCGAGGCCGCGCGCGCATGTGGCATGTCCAGGCTTCTCATGTTTCGGCGAATCTTCTTTCCAATCGCGCTCCGGCATGCGCTTCCGGCCTATTCGACCGAGATGATTTCGATGGTGAAGTCGACGGCGCTCGTCTCGCTCGTCACTTTATGGGACGTGATGAGCATCGCGCTCAAGATCCGCAATGACACCCTTGTCACGTATCTGCCGCTCATCCTCGCCGGCGCGATCTATTTCGTCGTCAACTACATCATCGGCGCCGGCTTCCTTGCGCTTGAGCGGCGGCTGTCGCCGCATCTCAGGCCCCGGCCAAGCTGAAGGAAGCGCTCATGTCCGTCGCGACGCCCGCGCTCACCGTCGACACGATGCACAAAAGCTTCGGCCAGCTTGAAGTGCTGCGCGGCGTATCGCTGACCGCCAACGACGGCGACGTGATCTCAATCCTCGGCTCGTCCGGCTCGGGCAAGAGCACGTTTCTCCGTTGCATCAATCTGCTGGAGACTCCGGACAAAGGCGTCGTGACGGTCGGCGGCGAGACCATCACAATGCGCCAGCGGCGCGATGGACGGGCCGAGCCCGCCGACAGGCGTCAGGTCGACCGTATCCGATCCGAACTTGGCATGGTGTTCCAGAGCTTCAACTTGTGGTCGCATCTGACCGTGCTGGAGAATCTCGTGGAGGCGCCGGTGCATGTGCAAAAGCGCCCGCGCGCGGAATGCATCGAGGAAGCGCGCGGGCTCCTGGCGAAAGTGGGCATGTCCGACCGGGCGAACTACTACCCCGCGCATCTCTCCGGAGGTCAGCAACAGCGTGCGGCGATCGCTCGCGCCCTCGCCATGCGCCCGAAGGTGATGCTGTTCGATGAGCCGACCTCGGCGCTTGATCCCGAGCTCGTGGGCGAAGTGCTCCGCGTCATGCGCGCGCTGGCCGAGGAAGGTCGCACGATGCTGGTCGTCACCCACGAGATGAGCTTCGCCCGCGATGTGTCGACCCGGGTGATGTTCCTGCATCAGGGGCTGGTCGAGGCGGAAGGACCGCCCCACGAGCTTTTTTCCGGCTCGACCTCCGAACGATTCCGTCAGTTCATCTCCAAGGAGCGCGGCTGATCTGAATTAGGGCATCTCCTCTGTGGCCATTCGCTCCAACTGCGCCGCGCGGCCACGCCTTCTCAGGGCGTCACGGGAGGTCCGCTTAATTTTTGCAACCACGTGATAATCGTCGCCTGCAGCGCGATGCGATGGTCGCTCCAGCCATGGTCCGTGGCGACGTGCTGCGTTGTGACCTTGGCTCCGCCCTGAGCGCCTATTGCGGCAACGAGAGCATCGGTATCGCCCTTCAGGTCGTCATCCACCGTAAGGGCGAGGTAGGGCGTGTCGACCAGGCCCGGAGCAGCCTTGGGCATGGGGTGCTGCGGCCCGGTGATCGTGACGTCCTTGGCCATGCTCGCGGCTGTAACGCCCGCCAGGGATTCCATATTCTCGCTCATCGCCTTCTCCCGGGTCGCCTCCGGGTCCAGGTTGGCCGTATCCCAGGCGGAGAAAGTAACGAGGCCGATCAGTCCCTTGTCGTGCGCCGCCGTGTTGGCCGCCACCCAACCGCCCATGCTGTGGCCCATGATCACCAGGCGCCGAGTATCCACGCCCAGGGCCTTTCCATTGGCGGGATCGCGCAGGTAGGCGAGCACGGCGTCGGCGTCCTGTAGAGTCTGCTCGAAGCGGAACGTCCCAGGACTGCCCCACGAGCCACGGTAGTTGAAAGTGACGACGGTCCAGCCGGCCCGGCGAATGGCCTGGGCCAGGTCGAGATTCTTCTCGTTGCCAGGTAGGCCATGCAGCAGCACCACGGCCGGGTGCTCGCCGGCCCCGGCCGCGACATAGGCGATGCCGTTGATGGTCTCGCCGTGGCTGGGGATGTGCAATACGTCCATACGAGCGGGATGGGCGGCGTCGGGCGTCGGATCCGTGTAGATAGCGGCCGGGATCTCGAGGGCTGTTGCGATGGAGAGAGCGCCCAAGGAACCGGCGAAGGCGAGCATTACGGCGGTGAACAGCGATTTGCGCATTGTGGCCTCCAAGAAGAAGTGGTGCCGCAACGGGCTTCGACCGCTGAGCCCGCCTAGGCTAAACTTTGCCGCGACGATCAATGATTTCAGCACACCCAACCAATGCTGCCCTCCCAATGCAGCTTGCGGCGGAGACGAGAGTCAATTTCCTCACGTACACTTATAGAATACGTGAACCAGCGTAGCGATTACAAATAAACGCTGACAGTAACCCACGAAAGTGAGGTGTCCGCAATGCGTAATTGTGCCTATAGGCGGTCACAACCGCGCCGACGGTTACGAGTCGCTTAGTCAGGATCGCTCGTGCTGGTGTGGAGACATTGGAGGCTGCCTTGATTCTCGGTGTCGAATAGCCGTTCTTGTCCTCCGACTATAAGCTGATTGTTACGGGCCTTAAATCCAGGACTATCGCCAGGTTCGTGAGAGGAAACCGCTCCCATGCCTCGCCTGTTCACCGGCCTCGAAATGCCGGAGGTGGTCGTCGGCCAGCTCGCGCTCCTGCGCGGCGGAGTTGTCGGGGCGCGCTGGCTCGAGCCCGAGGACTACCACATCACGCTTCGATTCATCGGCGACATCGACGCGCGCATGGCTCGCGACATCGACGACGCCCTCAGCGACATCCGTCGGCCGGAGGCGCCCATTTGCTTCGAGGAACTGAGCTGGTTTGGTGGCGACAAGCCGCGCGCGATCGTGGCCAAGGTCAAGCCAGAGCCGGCGCTGATGGATCTCCAGGCCGAACAGGAGCGGCGTCTGAGACGCATCGGAATTGAACCCGAGACGCGCAAATATACACCGCACGTGACGCTGGCGCGGTTGCGCGGAGCCGGACAAGCGGCGATCGCCAGCTATCTCGCGGAGCGTGGCGCGCTGGTCGCGGATTCGTTCGTCGCTGAGCGCTTCGTCCTCTATTCCGCTCGCGCGGGGTCGGGCGGCGGACCTTACGTTGTTGAGGTCGCCTATCCGCTGGGTTAAGGACAGGCATAGGCTATCGCGCTTGCGCTTGGCCCGGACGTCGCGCTATCGCGACCTGTTGCATTTTCACGGGCTCGAGGCGCTCTGAGTCGAATGGGTGTAAGGTCAACGCTTTCGACCTCGCGGGCTGCGGCCAAAAGCCCGCCGGTCAGCTGGCCAGCGCTTTTTCAGGATCGCTCCTGGGGCCGCAGCCTCGGCGCCGCGCGACCGTCATCCGGGATGCTGCGCCGATATCGCCGTTTTTTTGCGCTTGCTGCTTTTCTCGTGTTGGCGGCGCCGCTTGTGGCAGGGCTGGTCTACCCGGACGGCGCCGCGTCGATCCTTATGGAGGGGCGCACGCCCGCGCCCGCGCCGACAGAGCCTCTCGACAGTGCCGACTGGTTCAGGCTTCCGAAGCAGATCGACGCTTATCTGCAAGACCATATCGGCCTTCATCAGGCTCTACTCCACGCACATCGGGAACTCTCCAAGCCGCTGTTCGGCAGCTACCAGGTCCTGATGGGCCGCGGCGGCCGTATGTTCTATCTGGGCAACGACATGGTCCTTCAAAGCGCGGGGCTCGTTATGCGCGACCGGGCGGTGGCTCAACTCACCGATTTGCTCGCGCAGATGAACGAGGAGCTTCGAGCTCGAGGCATCCGTTTTCTCGTCGCGCCTCCGCCGAACGCCTCGAGCGTTTATACGGAAGACCTGCCGCTTCGGGCTCAAAATGCAGGCCGCCCGACCGAATACGATCTGCTTATGTCGAACCTCGCCGCCAAAGGCGTTCGGGCTGTCGATTTGCGGCCCGTCCTCAAGGCCGCCCGCCCCGGCGGCTCGCTCTTCTATATGCACGATACCCATTGGTCATTCCGCGGCGCGCTGATGGCCTATAACGCAATTGTCGACGCGGACTCGCATCCCGATTGGCGGCTCGACCCGAATGCAGTCTTGGCCCCGGCCGTGCGCAAGGGAGGCGACATGGCGAAGATCCTCGGTCTCTCCCCTACGATTTCGGAAAATACCGAGAAATTGACGCTTCCCTACGGGAGGAGGATCCCGCTTCCTGACAACGATTTCATCGAGACGTTCGATAAACCGGGTCCCAAGATCCTGATTCTCGGCGATTCGCTGACCCTAGACTTCTTCCCTCCCATGCTTTTACAGCACGTCGGAAGCGCGATCTGGGTGCACCACGAATATTGTGGCTTTGACTGGCGTCTTATCGACGAAATTCGGCCTGATGAAGTTTGGTGGATGCCTGGCGAGCGGGTTTTTCTCTGCCAGCACAGGCCCATTGGATTTCCCCAAGCGGCGAAGGGGGCCGGGGAAGAAAAAGCGCCCGTGGGTCTCGACCGGCCGCCGGAAGCAGTGGAAGATCAGGCGGCCGTTCGGAAATGAAGTTGCGGCTAAAACGGCGTCCTGCTCAACGCCTAAAGCGGCTTGAGCTTTTGACTATCCCGAAGGCAAAGAAGGTCCTTCAATCCTTTGGTCCGATCGGAGACTTTACCGAAACGCCGCAAAAGGCTGGCCCGACCATTCTCATCCTCGGTGATCCCTTCACTGGCGGATTTTCCCCCCGATGATTTTGCAGCACGCGAGCCGCGTGGTTTGGACGGGCCACTTGGTTTGTGGTTTCGACTGGAGCGAGGCGGAGAAATATCGCCCCGACGAGGTCTGGTGGATGCCGACGGAGCGTTTTCTGGTTTGCCTATCTGGCGTGAAGCCGAAGGGCTTGGCCGAACGCAGAACGGACTCGGCCCAAGGAAAGGCCCTGGCTGGTCTGGCGGCGCAGATGGGCGCGGCCCGGAGTCGGGATGGCGCGCGCGAATGAGCCTCGAACGATTGCCCGCAGCCTGCTCGTGCTTGGCGGCGCGCGTTCAGGAAAAAGCGCCTATGCGCAGAGGCTTGCTGAGGCCCATGGTCCCCAGCGGCTCTATCTGGCGACCGCGGCGGGCGCGGACGAGGAAATGGCGGCGCGAATCGCCCGCCATCAGGCCGACCGGGGGCAGGGCTGGACGACGCTCGAGGAGCCTGTCGAAATCGCCGCGGCTCTTTTGACGCATGCGCAGCCAGGCAGGGTGGTGGTCGTCGATTGTCTCACCCTCTGGCTCAGCAATCTCATGCTGGCCGGCCGCGACCCGGGTCCTGCGCTCACGGCTCTCGCCGTCGCGATTGGCGGGCTCGCCGGCCCGGCGATCCTCGTATCCAACGAAGTCGGCATGGGCATTGTGCCAGATCACAAACTGGGACGCGAGTTTCGCGACTGGCAGGGACGGACGAACCGGGACATCGGCGCCGCCTGCGACGCGGTGATCTTCGTCGCCGCCGGGTTCCCGCTCCAGTTGAAGCCGGCTGCAACTCCAAGCGTGCAATTGGACTGAAGGCGCGCATTTTCTTCAACAAAACCTCTGGCGACTCGGGGCTGCCCTGGACTAGGATTCGCCAGCGGCGGCTGGGGCTTGTTGGCTGCGTGGGCGTTTGCCTCCGCCTCGACACGTCCGCTGGGGACTTGGCGGCATGTTGCGTCTTTTCCAACGCCGCGCGCCTGAGCAGGCAGCGCATTTCGACATCGCGCATGACGGTGAGACTTATCGCGTCGCGCTGAAGCGCGTCGCGACGTCGCGCCGTTTCACGTTAAGGGTTCGCACCGCGACGCGCGATGCGTTGCTGACGATGCCGACGCGCTCGTCGCTCAAAGCGGCGCGCGAATTCGCAGAGCGTCACGCTGCATGGATCGGTACGCGGCTCGCGCGTCTGCCGGCGCCGGTCGCATTCGAGCCGCGCGCAGTCATGCCGTTGCGCGGCGTCGATCATCGCATCGTGCACCGGCCGGGCGAGCGCGGCGGCGTCTGGCTCGAGTCAAGCGAGCGGGGACCGCTCATCTGCGTTTCCGGCGAGCGGCCGCATGTGGCGCGTCGCGTCACCGACTTCCTCAAGCGCGAGGCGCGCAAGGATCTTGAGGCTGCGGTCGCCAGGCATTCGAAGCAGCTCGGCGTCAAGCCGCGTCGAATGGTGCTGCGCGATACGGTGAGCCGCTGGGGCTCGTGCTCGTCGACCGGAGGGCTCAATTTCTCCTGGCGCCTGATTCTCGCGCCGCCCTTTGTGCTCGATTACCTCGCCGCGCACGAGGTGGCGCATATCGTGCACATGAATCATTCGGCCCTATTCTGGAAGCTTGCGCGCCGTCTGCACCCCGGGACCGACCGCGCGGAAATCTGGCTCAAGGTTCACGGCGCGAGCCTGCATCGTTTCGGCGCGACGTGGGAGTAATCTCCCCTTCAGGGTCTTATCATCCGTTCCAGTGCGTCGAACATCAATTGCAAGTCCTGCGGCCGCGAAAGACGGTGATCGCCGTCCTTGACCAGTGTTAGCATCGCAGGGTCGCCGCCGAAGCGTTGCATCAGCGCAAGCGCATGCGAAAATGGCACGTCTTCGTCCCGCATACCCTGTAGCACCGCGGTAGGCGCGCCAGTGCGAATCATGCCGCCGAGCAGAAGGTGCTTGCGCCCGTCCTCAATGAGAGCGCGGGTGAAGCAGTCGGGTTCGCTCGAATAGGCGGAAGGCCGCCGCCACACGCCTTCATCCATGATCGCGCGTCGTCCCTCGTCCGGCGCCTTGGCCCAGATGAGCGCCTCGGTGAAGTCGACCGCAGGCGCGATGAGAATGAGGCCTTTCACGCGCCCGGCTTCTCCCGCGTTGCTCAGCGCGCGGACGGCGAGCAGCGAAAGGTACCCCCCCATCGAGGAGCCCACCAGAATTTGCTGTCCCTCGCTCTGCGCCCGAACGAGCGCCAGCGTCTCCTCGAGCCAGCGGGAGATGGTTCCGTCCTCGAGCCGCCCGTCGGAGCAGCCATGGCCGGAATAGTCGAACCTGAGCAGGCCAAGGCCGCGCCGCTCGGCTTCCGCGTCGAGCGCGGTCGCCTTGGTCGAATCCATGTCGGAGCGATAACCGCTGAGCCAAACAAGGCCTGGACCTCCGTCGCGCATTGGCGCACGACGACGGAAGGCGATACGCCGTTGATTCGGGGCGTCTCCGACGATGAAGACCTGCGGCTGTCCGTCCGACACACTAGGCTCGCTTATGGTGACGCCACTTGCCGACCGCGCCTGGATGAGCGTCGGCATGGGCGCGCGGAGCGAAGCGGACTTGGCTGAGCGTCCGCTGCGTGTCAACCGTTCGCCGGTGAAGCTCGCGTGTTCGAGGCGGCGCCCGCCGTGAGCCTCGACGCTCTCTCTCCTTTCCGGCGCGGGGCCAACGCGCCGCTCGCCGGCCGTACGATCCTGCAAATCGTCCCGCCGCTCGCGGCAGGCGGCGACGAACGCGCGACGCTCGCCGTGACTGCGGCGCTCGCGGAAACTGGCGCGCGGGCGCTGGTGGCGAGCGATTCCGGCGGCCTCGCCGGCGAGCTGCAGGCGATCGGCGGCCTCTTCGTCCGCTTCCCCGCGGCGACCAAGAATCCGTTCACGATGGCGCTCAACATGCGACGTCTGCAGCGCATCATCGCCTCGGAACGGGTCGACCTCGTTCACGTGCGCTCGCGTTGGGCCGCCTGGACGGCGGTCAAGGTCTGCCGCAAGGCGAAACGCCCGCTGGTCACCTCGCTTCCGGTCGACGGCGTCCGTACGCGCCCGCGCTCTAGCTTCGAGGCCGCCGTCGCCGAGGGCGATACGGTCATCGCATCGTCCGAATTTGCCGCCGGGCGTGCGGAAGCGCTCTTCCCCACGCCTCCCAAGCGCCTCAGGATCGTGCGAACGGGAATGGATCTCTCCCAGCTTCAGCCGGAACGGGTGAGCGGGCGCCGGGTGTCGGATGTCCGCTCGAGCTGGGGCGTCGCGGCGCATGAGCGGGTCGTTCTGATGCCGGCGCGACTCGCGCCTGGCCGGGGCCAGCAGACGCTCATCGAAGCCGCGGCGATCATCAAGGGGCAAGGCCTCGACGACGTTCGTTTCGTGCTGGCGGGCGAAGCGGCCAAGCCGGCATTCGCGCGTGAGCTGGACGCGCTCACAGTCAAGTGCGGCGTTCAGTCCATCGTCACACGCGTCGCCGCGTCGGCCGATCCGCCGGCGGCGTTCGTCGGCGCCGCGGTCGTGGTCTTCCCCGCTGCGGAAGCCGAAGGCGTGACGCGCACTTCGATCGAGGCGGCCGCGATGGGGGCGCTCACCATCATCTCCGACGTCGGGTTCGCCCGTGAAATCGTCGCCGCGCCGCCGCACGCGGATTCCGAGGCTCGCACCGGCTGGCTCGTCCCGCCCCGCGAACCGGCCGCGCTTGCCGAGGCGATCCACGCTGCGCTTTCGCTCGGCGCCTCAGCGCGCGAGGCTATCCGGCGCCGATCGCGAGCTAAGATCGCCGAAGCCTATTCGCTCGAGCGCATGACGCGCGACACACTCAACGTCTACGCCGAGGCGCTGGAGCGATGAGACGACGCGGGTGGCCGCCGGCCGTTCAGGCCGCCGCCGAGCGCTGCGCCTTCTGCAGGGAAAAAGCGCGCGCGCTCATCTCGGCGATGCGGTGAATCAACGGAATGCGGCTCAAGGGCATGTCGTCGGCAAGGTCGCGGCCCACGAGCGCGAGATATTTCCAGCTCTCATCGCGCGGGCGGGCGCCGTCCTTGAGCGCGAGCGCCGATCGCGCGCATTGCGCCACCCAGAATTCCCGGCGGCTGGGCAGGTAGCTTTCGATCAGAGCGCCCGCGCCCGCGCTCGCTGACCTCGCCGAGCTCATGACGGCCTCGACCTCTTCGCCGACCTCGAACCAGTTGTCGGTCAATTCGGTCTTCGCCACGAATTCATGGGCCGCGCGGATGGTTTCGGCCCGATCGCGGTCCGCGACGTCGGCGAGCGCAGACGCGATGATCTCGGCCGGCGTCGCGAAATCGGGCACAAGCGGATCGAGGCCGAGCGCCTCGACGACGCCAACGAGCGCGAAGGGCGGCGGCTTGCCGCAGCTGAGATTGCGGCCGAGCGCAAGCCGCAGCAGCTTCTCCCAGGCTGCGAACGAGATCTCGGACGATTGGGCCGACGAGCGGAGCGCGCGTTCCAGCATGGTCGCCTCGTTCGACGACAGGTTTTCGTAGGACATGCAGTCGTTGACGCCCGTCGGCTTGATCATCAGCGAGGCGAGACGGAAGCGGGAGCCACCTTTCACTGTCGCGAGCAGAAAGCTGACGCCCGATCCATCGCAGACCGAGGCGATCGTCTTCACAATCTTCGCGCCCGGCCGCGGGGCGGCGCGGCGCGCGCCGGGAAGCCCAGCATCGAGCGCGCTCCGCCGCCGCGGCGCAAGCCATGGACGAATGTCCTCGATCCAGCGGCGGCGCTCGTCATCGAGGCCGCTCGGCGCGGCGACAAGGCCGCGAATGGCCGCTTCCGCGGGGGCTTCGTTGCGATGGAGGAGGAAACCGACCGCACTCCGGCGGATGAGCGCATGGGAATCGACCGCCATCCGCTCGACGAACGCCGACCTGTAAGCGGCGGGAAAAATCGAGATGATGGCTTCGACCTCCTCGTAGAGCTCGAACGGATCGGACCCGCTCTGCGACAGCGCCGGCCGCAAAAGCGCCTCATAGGCGTCTGCCGCGCAGCCCTCGAGAGCTCCCAAGTCCAGCGCTCGGCCCAACGCCGCGCGCGCGGGCTCGCCGATTTCGATCTGAGCGCCTGCGAGCAATCGTCCGAGCATCATCAGCGCGGCTGGATGGATGGCGTCGCACGCCGCCGCCTTGTCAATCATCGCGCGGATATTCGTCAGCGTGTTGCGCGCCTCGATGTCGCCGCCCGCAGCATCGAGCCGCGCCCGGTTCAGCGCCTCGTTGAGTTCGGACAGCATCTCGGCGTCCGGGATGTCGTCGGGGTCATCGAGATCAGCCGACAGAATGTCGGCGATCATGTCCGCCAAATCGCCCTCGGGCGGCAATTCTTCGGCCAGGAGCCGTCGAAGGGCGGTCATGTCGACGTCGCGAAAGGAAACGCCCGTCCCTGTTTCGCTGCGTTTCCGGCACGCCGGCTTCCGCGGTTTGCTGGCGAGCTTCTTCATGCGGATCCCTTTCGTCGGGCGAATCGAAAGCTGCGAGTTTAATTCGCCGACCTGCGGGCGCAAGCTGTTGGCGGCCAGCCTGTCCACAAGCTTCGCAGGCCCAAACCGCAGGCCTGGGAACCGCCCCGTGCCGAGGCGATCCGCGCTGCGGTCTCACTTGGCGCGTCGGCGCGCGAGGCGGTGCGTCGCCGGTCGCGGGCGAAGATCGCCGAAGCCTAATCGCTTGAGCGCATGACGCGCGATACACTCAGCGTCTATGCCGAGGCGCTGGAGCGATGACGGGAAACCACGCGTTCTTGGACTGGCGCCGACGCTTCGGGCGTCTGCACGTGTTCGGGACGAATGCCGAGACCGATCAATCGCGCCGGAATGCGGCGCAGAATCGGGAAGGCGCCGAACAGCTTCAACAAGGCGGGCGGCCTCGGCCGCTCCTGGGTCTCCAGGACGCGGCTGATGACCCGCCGCTGGATGGTAAGCTGCAGCCCTTGGGTAAACCGCATGGGGAGAGTTCGGCGATCCTCGATGGCCTGAAGATCCGCATCTGTCACCTTGCCTGTGCGGAGCGGGCCGGCGAGCCGGTTGGCTGCTGCGACCGCGTCCTGCACCGCCATGTTGATGCCCACGCCGCCGATGGGCGACATCGCATGCGCCGCATCGCCAATACAAACGAGTCCGGGCCGCCACCATTTTCGTAGCCGATCGACCGTGACGCTGAGCAGTTTGACGTCGTCCCACGTCTTCAATTCACCCACGCGGTCGGACAGAAACGGCGACATCTCAACAACCTGCCCACGGAAGGCCTCGAGGCCTGCCGACTTCATGCGCTCAATTCCGCCCTTCGGAATGACATAGGCGCACTGCCAGTAATCGCCGCGGTTGAACATGACCATCAGCTTGCCGGCTTCGATATGGCCGAACGTGTCCACGCTGTCGCCGTCCTTGTGAGACACGCGAAACCACAGCACGTCCATCGGCGCCCCGTAGTCGTCGCTCTTCAGTCCAGCTTTCTCGCGCACCACGGAGTGGCGTCCGTCGCAGCCGACTACCAAGTCGGCCCGGATCGTCAGCGCGCCGCTTGAGGTCGTCGTGTTCAAGCCGACAACGCGTCCATTCTCCTCGATCAGGTCCGTCGCCTCAGCCTGCATGCGCAGGTCGAATGTTTTGTATCGCTTCCCGTGCTCGGCAAGGAAGTTGAGGAAGTCCCATTGCGGCATGAGCGCAACGAATTTGCAGTGCGTTGGCAGGTGGCGGAAATCGACCATCTGAACGTGTTCGGCGCCGATCTGCGCGGACAATGTTTGAACTTCCTGATGCGGGAGCTTCAAGAACTCATCGATCAGACCGAGTTCGAACATTAGCTCGAGCGTCGAGGGATGGACCGTGTCGCCGCGAAAATCGCGAAAAAAGTCGGCGTGCTTTTCCAGCACCACGACCTGGACGCCGGCGCGCGCCAGCAAAAATCCAAGCATCATGCCCGCTGGGCCGCCGCCGGCGATGCAGCATTGCGTCGAGATCGTTGAGTTTGCCATATGGTCGGCTCCGCTGGACGCCGCGCGTCTGCGCTTACCCCATAAAACGCAAGAATTAAGACCTCGGTTCCAGCCGAGGCCAGTTTTGAGCGATGATCCGGTTTCGGTTCGAGCCGCCGACTCGGCAGCTCGAACCGGTTTTTTCGTTAGTTCTTGATGAACGCGCCGCTGCGCAAATCGCTCAGCGCCTGACGGATCTGGTCTTGTGTGTTCATCACGATCGGCCCGTGCCAGGCGATCGGTTCGCGTAAGGGTCGGCCCGAGACGAGGAGGAAGCGCACCCCCTCGTCACCTGCCTGGACCACGACCTCGTCGCCGGGGCCAAACACCACCAGCGACCGGTTGCCGACCTTGTCGCGCACCAGGACCTCGTCTCCGTCGACCTCAGCTTCGCGCAGCACGCCGAAGGGTTCGGACGAGTCCGCGAACATGGCCGAGCCTTCGAAGATATAGGCGAAGGCCTGGCGGAAATCCTCGACCTTGAGGCGCTTCTTCTTGCCCGCGGGCACAGTCACATCGAGATAGCGCGGCTCGGCGGCGACGCCGTCGACCGGACCGCTCTTGCCCCAGAACTCGCCGCAGATCACGCGCACACGCGTGCCATCGTCGTCGATCACTTCGGGGATCTCGGTTGCGGGAACATCCTGGTAGCGCGGCTTGGTCATCTTGAGATGCGCGGGCAGGTTCGCCCACAGCTGGAAGCCGTGCATGCGGCCCTTGGCGTCGCCGGTCGGCATTTCCTGATGCAGGATGCCGCTGCCGGCGGTCATCCACTGGACGTCGCCTGAGCCGAGCTTGCCGCGATTGCCGAGGCTGTCGCCGTGATCGACTTCGCCCGCCAAGACATAGGTGATCGTCTCGATGCCGCGATGGGGATGCCATGGAAACCCGGCGAGATAATCCTCCGGCCGGTCGCCGCGGAAATCATCCATCATGAGGAACGGGTCGAAATCGGACGTGTCGCCGAAGCCGAAGGCGCGGCGCAGCTTGACGCCCGCCCCCTCCATGGTCGGAACGGACTGGCTGACGCGCTTGACGGGACGAATGGACATGAGCCCTCCTGGTCGAACTGATAGGTCTTGGCTTCCGAAATACTACCGCTGTTCCAGTTCTGCGACTGAAGAAGTTTGGTGAACTTGCCAATCGGAAACCGTGTTGTCGGCAAGATAGGTATAGAGCGCCGACGCCGCAAGTCTATCGAAAGAAGTGATCATAACTATCAGTCGCGATGAACGCTCGGCGCTTTCGGCCTGCCGCCGACGCTTGAGGAAGCGGCAGCGCCGGCCGCTGCGGCGCGCTCGAGCGCGGGCTGGATGTCCGCGCCAGAAAGCCGATGGCTAAGAAAGGCGGCGACGAAGGCGTCGCCCGCGCCGGTGGTGTCGATCGCCTCGGTCTTTGGCGCGTTGACACGCCAGCGCTTTTCGCCTGCAGCCGCTTCGCATCCGGCTGCGCCGCGCTTGATGACGACCAGCGGGTAGCGGGCGGCCAGTCGGGCGCATTGGGTTTCGGGATCGACGGAGCTTGCGAGAATCGCGGCTTCCTCTTCGTTGGGGAACAGGATCGCCGCGCCTCGCGTCCATGCGAGAAATTTGTCGGCGCCGACCTCGCGCAGGAATTCCGCCGAGGCCGGATCGATGCTGATTGGCTTGTCGCCGGCGCGCCGCATGACATCGAAAACGGCCGCGCGAGGCGAAGAGGCGAAGAACGAATAGCCGGAGAGATGGATGAGCGCCGCCCCCTCGATCAGCGCGTCCGGGATGTCGCCGGCTTCGAGCGCTTCGTTGGCGCCGCGATCGGTCAGGAAGCTGCGTTCGCCGTCAGTATCGATAAGGGCGACGAGGCGCCCGGTCTCACGGGTTCGATCGCCGACGAGATGCGGCACAACGTCGATCGCTTTGAAGCGCGCTGTCTCGCTCTCGACGTCGGCCGAGCCGATGCGGGCCACGAAGTCGACGGCGACGCCAAATGAGGCGAGCCACGCCGCCTGATTGGCCGCCGACCCGCCCGGGTGAATCGCGATCGACGCGCGTCGGTCCGAGCCGCGCGCCAGCGGCCCCTCGGGGCGAACGATGACATCGGTCATCACGTCGCCGATTATGAGGACGCGGGAGCCGGGTTGATTGCAGGAGAGCGTTATCGTCGTTATCCGCGCTTAGGAAGGACGTCGATTGTGGAATCGATTCCGACGATGTGAGCGACTAAGAGAGGTCTGTCTACGATGCGCAATGCACTGCTCTTCGGGTGACCGGTTTCGCATGCTGAAGTTCGTCGGGCTGAAAGGCGTTTTTGCCGGTGCGCTCATCGTCTTGGCGATCATTGTCTCCATGCCCAAAGCTGGAGCCACTCCGGCTTTTGCAAGACAGACCGGCAAAGCCTGCAATTTCTGCCATAGAGGGCCCCCGAGGCTGAACGACACCGGCCTGGCTTTCAAGAACAACGGCTTCCTGCTTCCAGACAACAACAAGGCTCCCGATACGGATCACCGGGACGCGCCTCATCAGTGAGGATTCGAACGCCGAGTCTCCGCCGCAGCTGACGTCGTCACTCTCCCGCGGCGGCAGCCAACGTCTGAACGACGGCGATATTCGGAGCGAGATTGTCCGGAAAACCGTGCCGCTCTTTGAGATATTCAGCGCTGTTGTAGGAGATCCACACCTTGCCTTGCGCATCTTCGGCGACAAGAATTTTCAACGGCAGGTCGAGGGCCGCGCTCGGCGCCGCCAGCATCAGCGGCGTGCCGCCCTTTGGGTTGCCGAAGATCAGGAGCTTGGTGAGCGGCATTTTCATGCCCACCTTTTCAGCTTCGCCGCTGTGGTCGACAAGCGCGAACAGCCTCACGCCCTTCGATTGGAGAATGGTCTTGAGCTTGTCGACCGTCTCGTCCACGGAGTGATGGCTCGGAATCTTGACGATCCCTTCTTCTTTCTGCACGGCGTACGTCTCCGAGGCCAAGAGTATGGAAACCGCCGCAAAGGCGAGGGCGGGCGGCCAATGTCTCATAACGCCGCCTTCCGTCGCCTCACAGGTCCACAATCGAGCTTAAAGGGGAGCGGCAATGGCGGACAAGCAAAACATAGCGGACGATGAAGTTGCAGTCCGGGATTTGATCGAAGCGTGGGCGGATTCGGTGCGGCGAAAGGATTACGACGGAATACTCCGAAGCCATGCCGCCGATTTCGTGATGTTCGATGTTCCGCCGCCGTTCAAAAGCGTCGGGCTCGACGCTTACCGAAAGACCTGGGACGTGTTCTTTTCCTGGTCGAGCGGTCCGGTTCGCTTCGAGATTCAAGAGATGGACGTGACCGCTGGCGCCGATGTCGCCTTCGCTTTTGCGAGCATGCGCTGCGAGGGACCGGGGGCCGACGGCAAGCCCGAGCCGCTCGATTTTCGTCTGACAATGTGCCTGCGAAGGGTCGACGGGCGCTGGATGGTCGCGCACGAACATCATTCTATCCCGGCCACGGATTAGGCCGCGCTCATAATTTCATGAGCTCCACCGCCGCCTGGGCGGCGAGCATGGCGTTGTTCTTGATCAGCGCGACATTGGCCTCCAAGCTCTGTCCGCCAGAGAGTTCGACGACGCGCTTCAACAGGAATGGCGTCGCCTCCTTTCTTGCCCACGCCTTGCGTCTTGGCTTCCGCGACGGCTTCCGCGATGCGCGCCTCGATTGCCGCCTCCTCCAGCGCGTGATCTTGCGGGATCGGATTGGCGATCAGGAGCCCGCCCGGACCGATCTCGCGCTGAAGCCTAATCGTGCGGGCGAGATCGTGAAGCCCGTCGCAGCGATGTTCGAGCCTGAAGCCGGAGGAGCGGGCGTAGAAGGCCGGGAACTCGTCGGTGCGGTAGCCGACGACCGCGACTCCCTGGGTTTCCAGGAACTCGAGCGTCTTGCCGATATCGAGGATCGACTTTGCGCCGGCGCAAACGACGGCGACGCGGGTGCGTGACAACTCGACCAGATCGGCCGAAATGTCGAACGTCTCTTCCGCGCCTCGGTGCACGCCGCCGATGCCGCCGGTGGCGAAGATTTCGATGCCGGCGAGCTCAGCAATGAACATCGTCGCCGCGACCGTCGTGCCCGCCGAACCTTTGCGCGCGGCGACGAGCGCCAGATCGCGCCGTGAGGCCTTGACGACGCCGCCCGAGAGTTGGCCCAGCTGGTCGATCTCCTGGTCGTCGAGACCGACCCTCAAGCGGCCTTCGATGACTGCGATCGTCGCTGGAACGGCGCCCATCTCGCGCGCCGCGTGCTCGACGGCAAGCGCGGTCTCGACATTGCGCGGGTAGGGCATGCCATGGGTGATGATCGTCGATTCGAGCGCAACGATCGGTTTCTTGGCCGAGAGCGCCTCGGCGACCTCGGGGGAAAAGTCCAGTAGATCCGCGGCGCTCATCGCTTACAACCTTCATCGCTGGCGGCCGCGATCAGCCGCGCCAGGTTTATCGGCAATCTCAACCTGATGATCAATGGCGCCAATTTGCGCCGAAACCCCGTGGCGATGGAGTCTGCTTGCGATCCGCTGGATTCGCGCTACCTTCGCAGCGAAAGAGCGGAGGCGAGTCGATGGACGACAAGCCCTATAACCTCCCGGACCAGCCGGACCTCGGCGCCTCGATCCGGCAGGCTCGGGTCGAGAACGCCGAGCGCGCCGATGCGATCGCGGAGGTGCGCGAGCTCGAGATTGTCCGCCTCCAAGCGCTTGAGAGCGCGTTGGAGCCGGTCGTCGACCAGGCGCCTCAAGGTCTCGATCTGTTTGATTTGGCGCTGACGCAGAGCGAGCATCCGCGCCTCTTCCTCGACATGATCGCATTCGTCGACATGGCGCACGACAGGCGCACCTATCGATTCTTCCAGGACACGCGCAATGGCCGCGTGCTCATGGCCGAAAGCCAATCGCTCGACACGATCGTTGCGGCTGTCGCCGATTATGTCGCGCGCCGTCTGGTCGAGCGCGAGCGCGCGGTGACCGTCGACTCGCGCGTAGCCGAGGGGCCGCGTCCGCAACCCGCGGAAGCGAACGGGCCGGCGACCTGGCCGATCGGTAGGCCCCGCACGCGCGCTTTGCGCGTTCCGCCTCCTGCCGCGAGCGAACCGCTCGCCGTCACCGAACAGCCGCGAGCGCGACCCAGGCGCGGAATCATGCGCCTGCTGGGCGATGCGCTGAGCCTGTTTCTGATGCTTGTGGGGTCGATCACGCTCGCGCTTCTGCTCGGGGTCGGCGTCTACTGGGCCTGGATCACGCGTCTCAGCGACCTTTGGGCTCGCTGGATCGGCCCGCCGCCGTTCTAAGCGGCCATTTGCATGAGCTGCGGGAGGCAGGAGTTGCGGGCGAGCAGGAACGCACGCAATGCGGAGCATCGCGATGATCTGAATCGCGAACATGGAATTGATTTGCTTCCACCCCTGCGCGACAATACGTCTCGTCCGATCGCTGGCCGGCGCTTGAGGCCGACGGAACATCATGAGCAACGCCTTCTTCTACGATCTTCTGACCTCGGTCGCCGAGCGCGGCCGCTCCATGCTCAAGATCAAGCCCTGGCCAAAGGACGCGGATAATCGCGTCGATCAATTGATCGACGACTGTCGCGCTTTGGTCGAGGGCAGAGGCGAGGCGTCGGGGGTTGCGCTCGCCGCCGAGGTCATTGGGCGCTATCGCGCGCTCGATCCGAGCGATCATGCGGCGTTTTTCAGCGCACTCGCCGAGGATTTCGGTCCCGATCGCGATCGGATGCGGGACGCGGTGGCCAAGTTCGAGTCGGATGGCGACGAAGCGGCGGCGAGCGAAATCCACTATGCCTCTGAGCCGCGTCGCCACGAGCTGTTCCGGCGGATCAATCGTGCGCCGGGGGGCACCGCGGCGCTGGTCGAGATGCGCGCGGATTTGCTCCAGCTCATGAAGCAGAACTCGTCGCTCGTCATCGTCGATCGCGATTTTCTGCATCTGTTTGGTTCATGGTTCAATCGCGGCTTTCTGGTCTTGCGCCGCATCGACTGGTCGTCGCCGGCTGCGCTTCTCGAAAAGATCATCCGCTACGAGGCGGTGCACGAGATCGGTGAGTGGGACGAACTCAGGCGGCGCATCGATCCGGCCGACCGTCGATGCTATGCGTTCTTCCACCCTCGGCTGGTCGACGAGCCGCTGATCTTCGTCGAAGTCGCTCTGACGCTCACCCCGCCGGCGGCGATTGCGCCGCTGCTTGCGGAGAAGCGCGCGCATGTTGCGCCAGACAAGGCGCGCGTGGCTGCGTTCTATTCGATCTCGAATTGCCAACAGGGCCTCGCGGGCGTCAATTTCGGCAATTTCCTCATCAAGCAGGTGGTCGAGGAGATCCGCCGCGAGCTGCCGAAGATCGAGAGTTTCGTCACCCTCTCTCCGGTTCCAGGATTCCGCGCCTGGCTCGAGACGACCGAAGATCCGGCGATCGCGCCCATGAAGAGCGCCGCGCTCCAATTGGCGGCCGAGGAGAATTGGCCGACGGCCCCCGGCGTTGCGCCGCGCCTGCGTGCGATGCTCGAGCCGCTCGCCGCCCACTATTTCCTTAAAGCGCGCCGTCCCGACGGCCGGGTCCCCGACCCGGTCGCCCGCTTTCATCTCGGCAATGGCGCGCGGCTCGAGCGCATCGATTGGGAGGGGGACCTGTCGCCGAAAGGGCTCATGGAGTCCTTCGGCATCATGGTCAACTATCTCTACGACCTCGATGAAATCGAACGCAATCACGAAGCCTTCGTCAACCGCGGCCAAATCGCCGCTTCGGCCGCGGTGAAGAAACTTCTTCCTGCTGCCCCCTCACGCCTGCGCGCGGCTCTGCCGGGCGCTTTGGCGTCGAACGGGTGAGCGCGGCGCTTTAGGTGCTTATTCGCCGCTGATCTCTGCAAGCTTCGAAACCACCGTCAGTGGACGAGAACAAACGCGCCCCAGCCAATCAAGGCGACGCCAGTGATTTGGCTCACGCGGGGACCAAACGGAAACAGCTTCTCGATCAGCACCAGAAGCGCCAGTCCTGCGATCCAAAGCAGATTCATGAGGCCGCCCACGAACAAGAGCCCCATCAGCATCCAGCAGCACCCGAGGCAATACGCGCCGTGCCACGCTCCGACGCGCACTGGGCCGAGAGGGCCGCGTCGCCAATATCGCGTGAGAAACGCCATTGGCGACCGGCAGTGTTGCAGGCAGGCCTGCTTCCAGGGCGTCAGTTGATAAAGGCCAGCGGCCAGCAACAGCAGGGCCGCGAGGACAACGCTCCCGCTGGCCATGGTTTCGGAAAGCAATCCGGCCCGGTCGAGACGCCATTGAAGTGCTGTCGCGATGACGCTGAACGCGCCCCAAACCGCGACATACCCAAGTGCGAACTCTGCGCTCGCGCGTTTGGCATCGGGGCCGCCCCGTTGCTTCGTCAGCGCGATCACCAACAGAATGGCGGGCGCAGCGCTCGGCAGCATCATCCCCGCCATCATGATGATCCACATGAGGAAGATCATCGCCGCGTAGCCGGGGGTCCAGGGGGGCGCCATCAGCATGATCCGGCCGCCGCCCATGTCCATCTCATCCATCTTCAGCCCGGCGCCCGCTAGCAGCCAGACCCACGACAGCATGATTACGAAAACGAGGCCGGCGAGAACGAGCGTCCGATCATGGCGCATGAGAGCGCCGAGCACGGCAGCGCGGACCGTCTAGTTCAAGCGACCCTTGTGACTGAGATGGATGTGCGCGAACAACCCCCAGCTGTCCTTGAGCTCCATTGGGAGCGCCCCGGTCACCGTCGAAGTGCCGCTGCCGATCTCTCCGAGTTTGTATTCAAAGCTTTTCGGGAAATCGATCCGGACGCGATGCTCCGCGCCGGTCACTGGGTTGCGGATCGGCACGCCTTTCGACGAAACCATTCCAGGAACCTGCAACCGCCCGGATCGCCCGTCGACGTCGACCTCGAGATCGATTTTTGAGTAGATTGGCGGCAGCTTGGTCGGGCTCATGGCGCTGAACACCCACCACATGGTCGCCATGTCTTCGGTTTCCTCGCCGTGCAGGATCTTCGCCAGCGCGTCTCGCTGTCGCGCATCGGCTCGTTCGTCGATCACCGCCTGCATCGTCCCTTTGCCTTCATGGACCGCCCCGGGCCAAATCGCCATCGTTACGGCGCGCAGGCCGTCAAGCTCAACCTCGCCAAAATGGCCCTGTTCAATTTGGAATCCGCCCACGTACCGGCAGTTGCCGTATGTGGGCAGCGCGTTGAACTGGCAGGGACAACCGTAGGAACAGTTGCAGTTGATGAACTCAGTCCCCTTGATTTCCCATTCGACCGACACCGCCATGTCACCCTCCCTCCAATGCCTGCCGTTGATTTTTATATCAGGGGCGCAGCGCGATGCCCGCGATCGATACTTGTTATTTTCGCAATGCCCACCCTCCTCTCGGCAGGGTCAGCTCTATACACACAATTAGAATTTTTAGCACATTGTTCGCCGCCGCGGTGTGACGCGGATCACACTGCGACAGAATGGCGGCGCCGAAACAGTGGGCGCCGGAACCCCAAACGGAACGTCGAGTACCGCCACCCGCCTTCGCGACGCCTCTTGGGGTCTGTTGCGATAGCGATTTCGTCCGACTGCGAGACGCTTTAAGATGCTTGCGCAATGGACCGCGGACGGTCGGCCCGAGGGGAGGAGGACGCCATGTACGCCGCCATTCGTCAGTTCAAGGCCAAGCCAGGCTCGGCCGACGCGCTTGCCGAGAAGATCAAGGAGGCGATCTCACTCATCAGCGACGTCTCCGGCTTCATGGGCTATTACGTGATCTACGCGCCCGACGACACGGTGACCGCAATCAGCGTCTTCAACACTGTCGCCGAAGCGCAAGAGTTGAACCGGCGGGCGCTCGCCTTCATCGAAGACAATCTCGGGCCGCTGGTTATCGGGCAAGCGAGCGCGACCGCCGGGCCGGTGATCGTCCATTCGCTGCCTTGAGGACAGGTCGCGCTCGCTCGGCCGCGGATCAATTGAAGCGAGCTCGGGCCGGTCTTAGGCGGCTCACCCTCGCGGCGGAATGTTGAGCCCGCGCTGAACGGCGGGTCGCGCAAGCCCGCGCTCGAGCCAAGCGGGAACATGCTTCAACTCAGCGAAGCCGACCAATTCGCCTGCGTCGTAAAAGCCGATGAGATTGCGCACCCAGCCAAGCATCGAAATGTCGGCGATGGTGTAATCGTCGCCCATGATCCAGGCTCGCTCCGAAAGTCGCGCTTCGACAACGGCGAGAATGCGCTTCGCCTCGTCACGATAGCGGTGAAGCGGGCGCTTGTCCTCGATCTCGCGTCCGGCGAATTTGTGAAAAAAACCGACTTGGCCGAACATCGGACCCATCGCCCCGATCTGGAAAAACAGCCATTCGAGCGTCTCGTAGCGCGCCGCGGGATCGGCTGGCAGGAGCTTTCCTGTCTTCTCCGCGAGGTAGAGAAGGATCGCCCCCGATTCGAATAGGGGCAGCGGTTTGCCGCCCGGGCCGGCGGGATCGATAATGGCGGGAATTTTGCCGTAAGGGTTGAGCGACAGGTACTCGGGCGTGCGCTGGTCGCCCTTGCCGAAATCGACGAGATGCGCCTCGTAGGGGAGACCGATCTCCTCCAGCATGATCGAGACCTTCACCCCATTCGGCGTCGGCAGGGAATAGAGCTGCAACCGATCCGGATGTTGGGCAGGCCAACGCTTGGCGATGGGAAGGGCGGAGAGATCGGTCATACCTTAATCCTGTGACGTCGGAGCTGCCGCCGCGATATCGGCAAGCCGACGAAATCTCAAGCGGTCGAGACGCCGATCGCCCTCCGGTTGCGCTCCGTCAGCCGATGAAGGTCAACACCGTCGGGGCGAAAAAGCCGAAGGCGAGGAGCGCCGCGCCGATCGCCCCCAATCCGACGCTGAGCCACACGAGTGCAGTGATCTCGGTGATGATGGCGGCGGAAGCCAGCACGATGGCGATCTGGGTCAGGCCGCTTCCCAGTTCATAATGTCCGAGCCGGCGATTGGCCAATTCCCGAGCTTCCGAGGCCTCCTTGGCGCGATCCTGGATCGCCTCCATGCTGTCTTCCGGCTTCTTCGGGTCTTTTTCGTAACGCGCCACGGTCGCCTTGAAGTCGGCGATTTGCTTATCGAACGCCTCTTGCGCTTTGGGATCGGTCACTGCGCTTTTTTGCGCTTCCAAGGCGGCCGCGGCCGTCTCTACGACCGTGGAGCGAATTCGTTTGGCTTGGTAGAAATTGAACAGGTCGGAGGATTCGATATTTTTCTCCGTCGACAGGTGCTGAGCGTTTTTTGCTCCCGCTTCGGCCAGAGCCAGCAGGAGCGCAAGAATAGCGATGACGAGCGCGACCGCCCGACTTTTTTCCTTCGCCTCAACTGCGGAATCGGTGGCTTCGGACATCGAACATCCCCCCTCTAGGAAAGAGCGGCCTTCTGTGATTCGGACAGGGCGCGCCGCAGCCTGCCGCCATTCGGCAACGAAGTCCATGATCGTTCCGGACGATTCCCCAGCTTCGCGAAGCGCCTATTCGGCTCGTCAGTCCGAGGGGAGCTTTTTGCCGGGTGGGTCGACCTACGGTGTGCGGTGAAGACGCCCCCTGATTTGCCCGGCTCGATGAGCCGCGCGGCTGCTTTTCGTTTTCAGAAACAACAGCTACAACGCTGACATTGTCGTCAAGGCCTAGACCTTATCCCCTCCGAAATCGGGAGCCAGGAGGGCAAGTCGGGCGGGCGCGGCGGCTCGCCGGGATTGTTGCGCGCCGAGATCGTGGCGATTGATCCGACGATCCAAGGGAGGGGCAAATGAATCCGTTGATTGGCATCGCCGCGGGCGTCGTGCCGGACATCATCAAGCTAATCGCGGGTGACAAGACCGGCCAGCTCGCCGACCAGGTCGGCAAGGCTGTTGCGGATGCAGTCGGAACGACCGACGCCGGCGAAGCGCAGAAAACGCTCGCTGCGAGCCCCACCGCGCAAGCTACCCTTCGACAGAAGCTGGCTGAACTTGCCGTCGAAGCCGCGAAGACACAGAACGCGGAGGCCGACCGGCAACGACAAGATACCGTCAGCAATACGGAGCGCGCGCGCAGCGCGCTTCAGGCGTTGGCCACGACGAATACGACGATCGCTCGGACGGCGCCGACGATCTCCTACCTCGTGATCGCCGGTTTCTTCATTTTCCTATTTGTCCTGGTTTGGCTGTACTGGTGGGGGCCTAGCCCGGGGAAGAATGATTTTGTTGTTCAGATCATCAACATCGTCGTCGGCGCTTTGACGGCGGCCTTCGCGACGGTCGTCAATTTCTGGCTCGGATCATCCGCCGGATCGCAAAAGAAAGATGACACGAACCTCACATTACAGCAGGCGCAGGCTGACCGGACCGACGCAAACCTGAAAGCGCTGCAAGACAAGATCGCCCCAGCGCCTCGGGCGTTGATTCAAACGCCGGCGCCACGGCAAGCGTACGCCCCTTCAAAGTCACCCGATCAGCTAGATTCGGCAAGATTTGACGCCTGCATGCCATTCATCTTCAAGGCGGAGGGCGGCTATGCCGACAATCCGGCGGATCCGGGAGGTCCGACAAATTACGGCATCACGCTCGCAACTTTGAGAGCCTATGAAAGCGACCCAAACCTGACCGCCGAAGACGTCAAGAAGCTCACTCCCGCGGTGGCCAGGGAGATCTATCGGACCGCCTATTGGAACAGGATGCAGTGCGGCGCGCTGCCCGCCGGCCTCGATCTCGAGGTGTTTGACTTTGGCGTGAATTCCGGTCCAGCGGAATCGGTGAAGACGCTGCAAAGGCTCGTTGGGGTGACGCAGGACGGTTCGGTCGGCCCGATAACGCTTGCGGCTGTCCGACAGTTCAATGTCGGAGATTTGATCGGGCGTTTTGCCCAGGCGAGGTTGGCGTTCTACCAGAGCCTCAATATGCCCGAGTTCGAGCAGGGATGGGCGACGCGGGTCGCTCAAATCCAGACTGCCGCGACGAAGATGCTTGACGCCTCGCAAGTCGCCGTGGCGTAGGGGTTGAAGAGGCCTCCGGCGGGGCCGGTCGGTGGCTTTCGATCGCGAATGCGGTATGGATTGCGGCCTGACCTCCCGAATCGAGCTTAGAGCCCCATGCTTCTCGCCGAGACCATCCGTACGATCCCGGACTACCCGAAAAAGGGCATCCTGTTTCGCGACATCACGACGCTGCTCGGCGATGCGAGGGCGTTTCGTCGCGCGGTCGACGAACTCGTCCAGCCGTGGGCGGGAACGAAGATCGACAAGGTTGCGGGCATCGAGGCGCGCGGGTTCATTCTGGGCGGCGCGGTGGCGCATCAATTGTCGGCCGGCTTCATACCGATCCGGAAGAAGGGCAAACTGCCGCACGCCACGGTCTCCATCCCCTATTCGCTCGAATACGGGCTCGACCACATGGAGATGCACGAGGACGCGGTCACGAAAGGCGAACGCGTGATCCTGGTCGATGATCTGATCGCGACCGGGGGAACGGCGGAAGGGGCGGTCAAGCTCTTGCGTCAGATGGGCGCCGACGTGATCGCCGCCTGTTTCGTCATCGACCTACCGGACCTCGGCGGCGCGGCCAAGCTCGGAGCTTTAAACGTTCCAGTGCGCAGCCTCGTAACCTTCCCCGGCCACTAGACGGCTTCGGCTGAGGCCTTCTTGGCGGCGAGCGCCGGGATCTCGCACATCTCGGAGCGGACGAGGAAGCGTTTCTCGCGGCCGTTGTCGAGCGAGAACATGCCGCCGCGGCCGGGTACGACGTCGATCACGATGTCGGTGTGCTTCCAGGCTTCGTATTGGGAGCCGCTGATGTAGAACGGCGCGCCGCCGATCTCGCCCATCTTCACGTCGTAGTCGCCGATCAGGAAGTCGCCCTGAGCGTAGCACATGGGCGAGGAGCCGTCGCAGCAGCCGCCGGACTGATGGAACATCACGGGGCCATGGTCGGCGACGATTTCAGCGATCAGGTCGAGGGCCGCGGGCGTCGCGGTCACAGTTCCCATGTCAGTTTCTCCTACACGAGTTGAGAGCGCGGACATGGCCGCGCCCAACCCTTCTCCCTCCGGGAGAAGGTGGCCGACGTTAGTCGGCCGGATGAGGGACCGCGCGGAACGCGCGCTTCGCGCGAACCCTCACCCCAACCCTCTCCCGTAGGAGAGGGGGAGCGCGATCAGAAGAAGCCGAGCTTCTTCGGGCTGTAGCTGACCAGCATGTTCTTGGTCTGCTGATAGTGATCGAGCATCATCTTGTGGTTTTCGCGGCCAACGCCCGATTGCTTGTAGCCGCCGAACGCCGCATGCGCGGGATAGGCGTGGTAGCAATTGGTCCACACCCGGCCAGCCTGGATCGCGCGGCCGAAGCGGTAGCAGCGATTGGCGTCGCGGCTCCACACGCCCGCGCCCAGACCATAGAGCGTGTCATTGGCGATCGAGAGCGCTTCCTCGTCGGTCTTGAAGGTGGTCACCGAGACGACCGGGCCAAAGATCTCTTCCTGGAAGACGCGCATCTTGTTGTGGCCCTTGAACACGGTCGGCTTGATGTAATAGCCGCCCGCATATTGGCCTTCGAGCATGTTGCGCTCGCCGCCGATCAAGACCTCGGCGCCTTCTTTCCTGCCGATGTCGAAATAGGACAGGATCTTCTCCATCTGCTCGGAAGAGGCCTGCGCGCCAATCATCGTGTTCGGATCGAGCGGGCTGCCCTGGGTGATCGCATCGACGCGCTTCAGCGCGCGTTCCATGAACTTGTCGTAGATCGACTCCTGAATGAGCGCGCGGCTTGGGCAGGTGCAGACCTCGCCTTGATTGAGCGCAAACATGACGAAGCCTTCGATCGCCTTGTCGAAGAAGTCGTCGTCATGTGCCGCGACATCATCGAAGAAGATGTTGGGTGACTTGCCGCCAAGTTCGAGCGTCACGGGAATGAGATTCTGCGACGCGTATTGCATGATCAGCCGGCCCGTCGTCGTCTCGCCGGTGAAGGCGATCTTGGCGATGCGGTTCGAGGAGGCGAGCGGCTTGCCCGCTTCGAGGCCGAAGCCGTTGACGACGTTGAGCACGCCCTTCGGCAGGAGATCGCCGATCACCTCCAACAGCACCATGATCGAAGCCGGGGTCTGCTCGGCGGGCTTGAGGACGATGCAGTTTCCCGCGGCCAGCGCGGGCGCCATCTTCCAGACGGCCATCAGGATCGGGAAGTTCCAGGGAATGATCTGACCAACGACGCCGAGCGGCTCATGGAAATGATAGGCGACGGTGTCGTGATCGACCTCGCTGATCGAGCCTTCCTGAGCGCGGATCGCGCCGGCGAAATAGCGGAAATGGTCGACGGCGAGTGGAATGTCGGCAGCCATCGTCTCGCGGATCGGCTTGCCATTGTCCCATGTCTCGGCGAGCGCAATCTTCTCCAGATTCGTCTCAATCCGGTCGGCGATCTTGTTGAGGATCTGCGACCGTTCGGCGACGGGGGTGCGCCCCCAGGCATCCTTCGCGGCATGCGCGGCATCGAGCGCGGCCTCGATGTCCGAGGCGTCGGAGCGGGCGATCTCGCAGACCGCCTGGCCGGTGATCGGCGAGATGTTGTCGAAATATTTGCCAGCTTTCGGGGCTTTCCATTCGCCGCCGATATAGTTCTCGTAACGCTTGGAGAAGGGGGATTTGAGGGCGATGTTCAGATCAACTTTGGTCATGCGCTTCTTCCCTTAAAGTGGCGCCGCTTGCAGGCGGCGTTAGCCGCGAGCTATCGCGCTCGCGTTTGGCGCTGAGTAGCCCTCCCCAATAGCGACGGGGCGGGACTGTCTCAGATTTGCGACACCTCGAGCGCGGATTCGTCAGCCGCGTAGACCGAACTCCTTCATCTTCCGGTGGAACGTCGCGCGCGACATGGCGAGGTCTTTGGCCGCCTTGGAGACGTTGCCGCTCGAGCGCGCGAGAGCGCGCTGAAGGACAGCGCGTTCGGCCGCGCCGATATCGTCGCTTTCGGCTTCCGCCCGCCCCATGAGATCCGCGGCTGGGGTTGGACGCTTGAGGGTGGCCGAGTTGACGCCGAGCCCAATCCGCGCCGCTCGCGTAGCGCCGATGACGAGGTCGTCCCGGTCGACCGCAAGCAGCGATGACCCATACCGGTCGCCGGTTGGCGCGAGCAGGATCCGCGCCTTGGGAAAGGCCAGACGGAAGTTTTCCGCTTCGATGAACCGGGCCGCGTCGGCGACTGCGCTGGAAATCAGGCGCGCGAAGCCCTCGGTCAGGTCTCCCCGTGCGGACGACACGTCAAGCGCTGCGGCCAGATCCCCGTGTTCGTCAAAAATCGGCGCGGTCGTGCAAAACAGGCCCGAGTTGCGGGTGAAGAAGTGTTGATCGCGATCAATGGTCACGGCGCGCTGGTCGACGATGCAGGTGCCGATGCCGTTGGTGCCTTCGTATTGCTCGCTCCAGACGCCGCCAGTCCAAAGGCCGGAGCTTTCGAAGAGGGTATCGTCGCAAGGCGCGCCGCGCCGATCGACGATGATCCCACGCGGGTCAGCCAGCACGACCGAACACCCGACGCCGCCGACGGCAAGAAAGAGGCGATCGATGCTTCCTTGCGCGGCGAAGAGCAAGGAGCCCATCCTTTCGCGCGATTGGGCGATTTCGTCCTCGGGCAGCCGCTGTGAGGGCGCGCGGCTCGCGGGATCGAGCGCGTGCAGGGCGCCAGACCGACGCCAGGATGCCGCGAGCGCCGAGCTTGCGGCGTCGTTGCCGGCAATCACCTTGAGAACATGATCCGCGTGGGCGGGGCCCTCGACTCGCCCCATCCTATCCTCCCGGCCGTTCCGCCCGCAGCGTCCGCGCGCCGGGGCGACGATCACCGTTATATCCGATTAGATATATGGATTCTAGACCAAGGTTGACGTGCCGCAATCGAACGAGACGCCAGCTCCGCTTGCTGGTTGACCCGTTACGCGCCCTTTTCCCTCACGACAGCCGCCGCCCGCCAGTGAGCGTCGAAAAGGGCGGCGCCAAAGTCGAGCGCGTCGCCCGAGGCTTCCCGGATCAGCGAAAACGCGGTCGGCGGGCGCGCCGTGAGCCGGCCCGTCAGCCAGTTTTCCTCAAAAGTGAAATGCGCGCTAAACTTCCTCGCCAACTTCTGCATGCCGACATTTTCGGGCAGGCAGACGATCTCGATCGTTTCGACGCCGTGATTGGTGGCGGCGCGCAGGATGCGCTTGAACAACTTCTCGCCGATGCCGCGGCGGCGATAGCCGTCGTCGACGGAGAACGCCGCCTCCGCGTGAATGTGGCGCCCGAACGGCGCCTGCTCGCTCCAGATCGCCTGATTGGAGCGCAGTTCGGCCGCTCCGACAAGCTCGCCGTCGAGGAAGGCGCCGTAGATGAGGTCGCCCTTGCCGAAGCAGTTTTCGGCGTAACGCGACTAGGAAATCGTCCGACATACCGCCGCCGAAGCGCAAATGCCGGCTGCGCGGGTCAAGGCTCAGCAGATGATCGCGGAACGCTTCTTTGTCCGCCTGCCAGAGCCGCCGGAGTTCCACGGGGGATGATTTTGCTTCGTCCACAATCGTCCTCGCCGATTAATCCTCGGCGCTTCATCCCAACGCTTATGTTGTGCGTCGCAACACCCATTTCAACCGGTCTTCAGTCCGCGCCCGCGGCTAGCTGGAGCAGGGTTTTGCCCAGCACCTGGCGCTTGGAGATGGCGTCGAACGCCTTCCGGTAGTCTTCCAGCGGATATGTGGCGTGGACATGAACGCTTAAGATCCCGGACTTTGCCCAATCCATGATTTGGGCCAGGTTCTGCCGATTTACCTCGGGTTCCCGGACAGTGAACTCGCCCCAATAGACGCCCCTGATGTCGCAGCCCTTCAACAGCGGGATGTTGAGGGGCGGGCGGGGGATCTCGCCCGATGCGAAGCCAATCACCAGAAGCCGCCCTTTCCAGGCGAGCGAACGCAAGGCCAATTCGGTCAGAGGACCCCCAACAGGATCGTACACGACGTCGACCCCTTTGGGCGCCAGCGCCTTGAGGCGCGCGCGCATATCGTCGCCTGCGGTGTTGATCGCCTCAGCTGCGCCATAGCGGCGGGCGAAGGCGAGCTTTTCCTCTGACGACGCGCCCGCAATGACGCGAGCGCCCATCGCCTTGCCGATCTCCACCGCCGCGAGCCCGACGCCGCCCGAGGCGCCGAGCACGAAAAGGGTCTCGCCGGCCTTCATCTCGGCCCGCTGTTTGAGCGCGTGCATGGATGTGCCGTAAGTGACCGAAAGGCCCGCGGCCTTGTCGAGGGCGAGACCGTCGGGGATCTTCACCAGCCGGCTCGTGGGGATAGCGATCTGCTCCGCGGCGGCTCCGTACGCGCAGGCGCCCATGACCCGGTCGCCGACCTCAAATCCTTGCGCTCCCGCTCCGAGCGCGACGACGCGGCCTGAGAACTCGCCAGCGGGCGAGAACGGCGGCGTGGGCTTTACCTGGTATTTGCCTTCGATGATCAGCGTGTCGAAGAAATTCAGCCCCGCATAGGCGATTGCGACCAGGGCCTCGCCGTCGCCGGGCCTCGGCGCCTCGACCTCCGTCACCAGCAAGTTTTCGGCCGGGCCAAGCGACGGGCAGATCAAGGCTTTCATAACCGGGCTCCTAATTTACTCATTTTTCAGTAACCAAATGCAGGATTGCAGCCCTTGCGCCGGCCGGCAAGGCGGAAGGCCGGAATTTTGCCCGGATCGGACGGCAGGGAAGCCCCCGCCCGGGTCTGGCCATGAGGCCCGGCCCGGTTCAAAGGATTGTTTGTGATGACGCGTCTTGTCCTCCCGTCCCTTCGCGCCATTGGGCTTGCCGCCGTGGCGGTTTGCGCCGCGAGCGCCCTTCTGCCGCCCGCTGTCGCCGCCACCAAGGCCGCCAAGCCCGCGCCCAAATCGGGCGCCAAGGAGGAAGCCTCCAAGCCATCGCTGGTCGCGACCTTCGGCGATTGGAATGTCTTCGTCGGCGAAGTCGGCAAGGGACGCATCTGCTACAGCCTCGCACAGCCGAAATCGCGTGAGCCCGCGGGCCTGACCCGCGATCCCGGCTATGCGTTCATCTCCGACCGTCCGTCGGAAGGGGTGCGCAACGAAGTGTCCTTCATCATGGGCTTCGACGTCTCGGGGGGAGACACGGCCGAATCCAGTTCCGAGGCCAAGCCGGAGAAAGCGTCGAAGTCGAGCGCCAAATCGAAGACGTCCGCCGCCGCCGCGGCCCCGGTCGCCCTGGTCGACCAGGCGTCGTTCGAGATGCTTCCCAAGGGGGGAAACCTCTGGGTCAAGAACGCGGCGAAAGAGAGCGCGCTGATCGCCGAAATGCGCAAAGGCGCGAAATTGGTGGTCAAGGCGGCGTCGCTCAGAGGCCACCAATCAATCGACACCTATGCGCTTGGCGGGTTCTCGCAGGCGATGGACCGGCTGCAGAAAGAATGCCCGGGGAAGTAGGGTTCGCGGCGCCGAACCTAGGGATCGAGTTGGTTTAGCGTCCCTTTCAGCAGCGGGGCGGGTTCGTTTGGAATGTCTTGGCGCGTCGCTGTTTCGCTTTGAAAACCCCAGATTTTAGGGGTTGGATTTCCTTGGATTTCCTTGGATTCTCTCGTGCGAATCGAGACTTATCAATGAGTTACACTGGGATTTTCGTTGGAAAAATTTTTCGTGACCCTTTTTGCCCCTCGAGGCGTTCGAAGCGACGAAACGGAAGGCCGCCGGCGAGGCTATGCGAAAGCGCAGAAGTGTTCATCGAGCAAGCTTACCGTAGATTCTGATTTTCTGCAATCTATGTCTCAACCTGGCCATTTAACCGAAGCCGCTCGACCACAAGCAACTCGGTCTAGGTCAAAACTCGATCGGCCGGTTTCGAATCAAAGCAAACTGACAGCTTGGCCTCCCCGAGGTCCGCCTCGCGCAAACAGCGGTCGTTCCGGAACGACGGGGGGCCCTTCCTCGGCTCAATCTCTCCTCGATAAACAACCCGGCGCGGGGAGGTTTTCGTGCTATTCTGCACGGCGCTGGAAGGGCCGACCGTGGCGGGAATCCGGAAACTAGCCGCGATTTTAGCCTCCGACGTGGTCGGATATAGCCGGCTGGCGGGCGCTGATGAAGATCGCACTCTGGCGCGTCTCCGCACACTACGGAGCGACCTAATCGATCCCACAATCTCAGTGCATCACGGACGAGTCGTCAAGCGAACCGGGGATGGTAGCCTCATCGAGTTTCGCAGTGTCGTCGACGCGGTGCGATGCGCGATTGAGGTCCAAAACGCGATGGTCGAGCGCAATGTCGGCGTCTCACTGGACAAGCGCATTGAGTTCCGACTCGGAATCCATTTGGGCGACGTCGTCGAGGAAAGCGACGGCGATCTTATGGGCGATGGCGTTAATATCGCCTCACGACTGGAAGCTATCGCTGAGCCGAACGGCGTCTGCATCTCAAGCGCCGCCTACGAACAAGTCCGCGATAAGTTGCAACATCATTTCGTCGATCTCGGTTTGAAGCAACTCAAGAACATCGCGCGGCCGGTGCACACCTATTCTGTGGTGATGGACCACAATGTGGCCAGATCCGGATCTGGCGTTCCCGAAAAGCCGCGGATGCTTCCCCTACCGGACAAGCCATCGATCGCGGTCTTGCCATTCCAAAATATAGGCGGCGACCCTGAGCAGGAATATTTCGCTGACGGGATCGTCGAGGACATCATCACCGGGCTTTCGCGCACCAGGTGGTTGTTCGTGATCGCTCGCAATTCGAGTTTCACCTACAAGGGCCGGGCGGTCGATGTGCGCCAAGTCGGGCGGGAGTTGGGTGTCCGCTACGTGCTGGAAGGAAGCGTACGCAAGGCCGCTGCTAGACTGCGCATAACGGGCCAGCTGATTGACACCACGTCCGACCGTCACATTTGGGCCGACCGTTTCGATGGTCCAATCGAGGAAGTGTTCGACCTCCAGGATCAGGTGACTGCGCAAGTGATCGCTGCGATTGAGCCGGCGCTCGCGGGTGCGGAAATGGAGCGCGCGAGGGCCAAGCACCCGTCTTCGCTCACCGCCTATGATTGTTTCCTCCGAGCTCTTGTCGCACTCCGTGCACCCACAAAGTCTGGCCTCGACGAATGCCTTTTGCTTTGTCGGCAGGCCATCAAGCTCGATCCTCGCTATGCTTCGGCCTATGGAGTCGCGTCCTGGTGCTGCATGCAACGCTTGGCGCATGGTTGGGGCGGTGCGGAAGATCACGCGGCCGGCGCCGCTTTTGCACGTGAAGCAATTGAGATAGGCGGCGACGATCCGACCGCCCTCGCCACGGCGGGCTTGCCGCTAGCAATGCTCGCAGGCGATATCGACCGCGGCGCGGCCGCGCTTGACCGCTCGTTAATGCTCAATCCTAATTCAGCGCACGCCTATACGTTCAGCAGCTTCATCCGATCTCAAATCGGAGACGCGGAGACGGCCATGGATCATGCTCAGCGCGCCATGCGCCTGAGCCCACTCGACCCGGGCGGCTACAGGACCAAGAGCGCGATGTCGATCGCATGCCTGATTGCAAGACGTCCGCAGGAAGCCGAAGAGTGGGCGGAAAAGGCCTTGCATGAGCATTCGAACTATGTTCCCGCGCTGGTTCATAAAATCGTGGCATGCGTTGCAGCAAATCACATCCGCGACGCCCAAAAGGCCGCCCGGGTTCTCATGGAGCTAAATCCCGGTGAAACGATAACCAAGCGACTGTCACTTTTGTCGCTGCGACGGCCGCAAGACCACGCACTGTTCTTCGAGGGCCTACGGCAGGCAGGTGTTCCTCAATAGCGTCGCGCAGTCTAGGCGACAGCACACCGGGGAGGCGGCGGATGAGAATGTTCGCATCGTTAGTCGCTCTTTTGGCGGCGTACTCGGCGCCGGCTCTAGCTCAGGCGCCGCTGAAGCTCGGCCTATTGCTCGACATGTCCGGGCCCTATGCCGATGTCGGCGGCCAGGGTAGCGTCACGGCCGCGCGCATGGCGGTCGAGGACTTCGGCGGCACGGTGCTGGGACGTCCGATAGAGATCGTCTTCGCCGATCATCAAAACAAGGCCGACCTTGCCGGCTCGCTGGCTCGGCAATGGTTCGACGATCAAGGCGTCGAGACGATCCTTGATGTCGCCGCGTCGGGGCCTGCGCTCGCCGTTAACGAAATCGCGAAGCAGCGCAGCAAGATCCTCATTCTGAACGGTCCTGCGGCGCGGCGCCTGACCAATGAGGACTGTGGGGCCTACACCGTTCACTACACCTACGACAACTATGCACTCGCCAGAGGCACGGGTGAAGCGACAGTGAAGGCGGGCTATGACAGCTGGTTTTTCATTACCGCCGATTATGTGTTCGGCAAGGACCTTGAAACGATTACCTCGGCCTTCGTCATCAAGAACGGCGGTAAGGTGGTTGGTTCGGTGCGGGCGCCGCTCAACACCGCGGACTTTTCTTCTTTCCTGTTACAGGCGCAGGCCTCGCGTGCGAAGGTCATCGGCCTCGCCAACTCCGGCGCCGACACAATTAATGCGATTAAGCAAGCTGCCGACTTCGGTGTCGGAAAGTCCGGCCAGAAGCTCGTGGCGCTCTTGTTGTATATCACAGACGTGAATGCCTTAGGACTCGAGGCCGCGCAGGGCCTGCTTCTGACCGAAGCTTTTTATTGGGACATGAACGACGAGACACGCGCATGGTCACGCCGCTACTTCGACAAGATGAAGAAGATGCCGAACATGACTCAGGCCGGCGTCTATTCCTCCACCCTCCACTATCTCAAAGCAGTCGAGGCTGCCGGAACTGTCGAGTCCAGCGCCGTTATGAGGATGATAAGGCGACCCCGATCAACGATTTCTTTGCTCATGACGGGCGCATCCGCGAGGACGGCCGGATGGTCCACGACATGTATCTGTTCGAGGTGAAAAAGCCGTGGGAATCCAGGGAGCCTTGGGACGACTATAAACTCGTCGCGACTATACCGGCCGACGAAGCCTTCCAACCGCTGTCACAATCAACTTGTCCGCTGGTGAAGAAATAGCGGTCGTAACAAACAGGCCTCTTTGCGCGAAAAGCGCCCGACGGACGTCGGCAATCTCGAACCACAGTTCCCCAAATGCGACGCCTTGCGTCGGGCCACCCCATCTCTGCTTCACGTTGACACTAGACTAAACATTGCTGCCATCGTGACGTTGTGTGATATCCGCCCGAAACGGCCGCTCTCGTAGAGGCGTTTGAGCTATGATCCTAAACCTTCGCTTTCGTCGCCGCGAACAGGTAGTTCACGCCGGTATCCGACGAGAGGCGCCAGTCGCGCCTGAACGGATCGTAGACCATGCGCTTTGACCTCGTCCGTCTCGGCCAGCACTGCGAGCACCGCCTGCGCCTCGGCGATCTCCGGCATTTCCGGCATCGGCGAAAAGCCTTCGAGGGCGGGCGCGAGGACGGCGTGGGCTTGGGCCGAGCGGCCGGTCGATTGGTAGAGCTTCGCCAGCGTCAGCGCCGCGCGCAGTTGGAAGCTGCGTGTTCCTTGCTGCTTTGCGATGGCGATGGCCGTTTTCAGCGCTTCCTCTGCAGGCGCGGGGTTGGCGGGATCGCGCATCCACAGGAGCTCGCCTTGCGCACGTCGCAGTTCCGCTTCGAAGGCCCGATAGCCGATGCGCTCGACGGTCGCCAGCGTTTCGTCGAGGATCCCAAGGGCGCGCTCGACGTCGCCCGCACGGGCTTCAGCTTCGGCAAGCGCGATCTTCAGCAGTCCATCCAACCACAGGAAGTTCTGCTCGCGCAGAAGCTCGATGCCGCGACGCATGTCCTCGAGGCCGCCGCCGGCAGGGCCACTCTGGGCGCGCGCTAAGCCCTCGAGAAAAACCTCAAAAGCTCGCCACACCGGCAAATCGTGCTCACGCGTGAGTTTGGCGCGTTCGTCTGCATTCCGCGTAGCGCGCGGGACATCGCCGCGCATCAGCTCGAACATTGCAGCATGCATTCTCCCGAATGCGCCGGTGCCAATATGGGCGAGGCTCGCGATGCGTGCCTCGGCGTCAGCGACGAGGTCAACCGCACGCCGGATGTCGCCCAGCGGCCACAATGTGAAGGCGAGGTAAAGCATCGAGGTGATGCCCCTATCCTGGCCGAAGCGGAACGTCAGATCGTCGTCGCGCCCGGGTTGGAAAAGGGCCCGCGAGCGTTCCAAGTGCTCGCATGCGCCGACATACTCTCCGGCGAACCAATGCGTGGTTCCTGCCGTATGGTGAGCGACTCCGGCCTCCGGCGAATGAGGTCTCGCCTCGACGTTGCCGAGGAAGGTCGCGGCGTGATCCCTCATCGCCGACAGCTCGCCCCGCACCAAGCTTCCGACCCATAGGCCGTAGTCGGCCGCGAGCCGTTCGGGGGCGTCCCTGTCCCCGGACGCCAACTCGCGGGCTTTCGCGAACGCATCCGTCGTTTCCGGCGCGCCCTGGCCGCGCACGGCGATGAGCGCGTTGCCGTAGGCCACCCGCAACTGCGTCGATCGCTGGGTCGGGGCGGCCGAACGGTCGGTCGCCAGCCGCTGCGGCGTGGCGCCCGCCTTGTCCGCCATCGCGATCGCCTTGCCGAGATGGGCGATCGCCTCCTGGAAGGCCGAGCGGCGCAAGGCCTGGTCGCCCGCCTTGCCCCACCATTCGATCGCCAGATCGTCGAGCCCGGCCTGGGTGAAGTGATGGGCGATCGTTTCGGGCTCAGCGTTCGCGTCACACAACGCCTCGGCCGCGCGGCGGTGAATCCCCTGGCGGCGGCTCTTGAGCAGGCTGTCGTAGGCGGCATCCTGGATCAGGGCGTGCTTGAAGCGGTAGGCTGCTTGCGCGCCATGGCCGTCGACGAACAGAATGTTGGCCTCGGCCAGCCGCTCGAGCGCCGCTGGCAGCACGCCCGCGTCGAGGCCAGCGACGGACTGGAGCAGCGCATACGAGAAACCGCGGCCCAGCACCGCGCCGATCTGCGCGGTCTCGCGCGCGGCGCCGAGCCGGTCGAGCCGCGCCGCGAGCGATTGCTGCAAGGTCGGCGGGATCGCTTGGGCGCCGCTCTGTTCCCCTCGCTCCAACAGGAAGCGCGTAACCTCCTCGACGAACAGCGGGACGCCGCCGGTGCGCTCGCCGACCCCTTCGACGAGGTCCCTTGCCAGCGCATGATGAGCCGAGAGTTCAGCAACCATCGTCGCGACCTGCACGCGATCGAGTGGAGACAGTGAGATCACGCTATGGTGCGACCTCACACTCCAGGGCGGACGGAATTCCGGCCGTGTCGTCGCGATGATGAGCAACGGCGCCTGCGCCCCGCGCTCGGCCAGCGCGCGCATAAGATCGAGCGAAGTCGGATCGGCCCAGTGCAGGTCCTCGAAGGCGAGCACTACCGCTTGCGTCCGTGCGGCCGCCAGAATCCATGCATTCATCGCCGCCAGTTGCCGGCGGCGCAGCTCCTCCGGAGGGAGTTTCGCTACCCTGCCCTCTGGCAAGAGAACATCGACCAGAGGCGCGAGCAGGGGCGCGTATTCGGTTGGGTCGAGGCCGATCAGGAGCAGAGTGTTCTCGAGATCGGCCAGGCGCTGTTCGGCGGGCAGATCCACGCCGAAACGCTGGCGGCCCCAGTCGGCGATCGGGTGCATCGGGGTATTCTGCAAGAGCTGGGACGACGACCACTCGACCCAGGTGTGCGGCCTTTCGCCGAGGCGACCGTGAAACTCCTCCATCAGCCGCGACTTGCCCAGACCAGGCTCGCCGACGATCAGCGCCAGTTGGCCCTCGCCCTTGCGGGCGCGATCCCAGCGTCGGGCGAGAAGATCAAGCTCCTCCTCGCGCCCGACAAGGGGGGTTAGAGCGCGCGCGCCGCCACGCCGACCGCCACCGCTCGCGCGAACGATGCGATAGAGCGTCATCGGGGCGGACACCCCCTTGAGCGCATGCTGGCCGCGGTCCTCGGCGACGAACAGTCCGGCGGTCTGCCGTTGGACAGTGGCTGTGATGAGGATCGAGCCCGGGTCGGCGGCGCCCTGGACCCGCGCGGCGATATTAGGCGCATCGCCGAACACTTCACCCGTTGCGTCGACCACCACCGGCCCGGAATCAAGGCCGATCCGCGCTTGAAGTTCCGGGGCGCCTTTGCTGGCGTTTCTGGCGTTGATTTCGACAAGCGCGCGCTGGATCGAGAGCGCGGCGCGCACGGCCCGCTCGGCGTCGTTCTCCTGCGCCTGAGGATAGCCGAACAGCGCCATCAGCCCGTCGCCCAGCTTTTTCAAAACATGGCCTCCGAGACCGTTCACCGCCGCGGACGCTTCGTCGAGATAGCTGTTGACGAGGGTGCGCCAATCCTCGGCGTCAAGCGTCGCCGCCATGCTTGTCGATCCGACGAGGTCACAGAACATCACGGTGATGGGACGACGCTCGGCGACGCCCCCCGGCGGCGACGTCGCGGAGCTCGGCGGCTTGGCGGCGGTTTCCCCGGTCCCGAGAGCCGCGATTGCCTTGAGGAGACGCTTGCGGTGCCCCAGCGGCAGGCCGAGCTGATTGAGGTCGCTGTCTGTCAGATCAGGCAGGACTTCCGCATCGATTTCGCTCTCGCGAAACGCGGTCTCGTATTGACCGAGACCGAGCCCGCGCAGCCAAGCCCCGACGTCCATGATTGCCCTCCCCAGCGATCAGTGATGCTTATTGAACGCGCGTGTCCAGGTATTGGTCTCGACTGAAGGCGATTGAGCTTAGATTTAATCCTCCGGCTTCGTCGCGGCGAACAGGTAGTTCACGGCCGTATCGGACGAGAGGCGCCAGTCGCGCCTGAACGGGTCGTAGACCATGCCGCGCAGGCTCCGGCGCCTTAGGCCCGCGGCGCGGGCGAAGCCGGTGAGTTCGAGCGGGGTTACGAATTGCTCCCAGCGGTGCGTTCCGGGCTCGAGCCAGCGCAAGACATATTCGGCCCCGACGATGGCGAGGGCGAAGCTTCTCAAGGTGCGGTTGAGGGTCGAGACGATCAGAAGCCCGCCGGGCTTGACCAGCGAGGCGGCCGTGGCGACGAAGCGTTTCGGATCGGCGGCGTGCTCGATCACCTCCATCGCGCTGACGACATCGAAAAGCCGCGGCTCCTCCGCCAGGTCCTCGACCGCACCCATGCGATAGGCGAGCCTGGCGCCCGTCTCCTCGGCGTGATGGCGGGCGGCTTGAATCGCGGCGGGCGCCGGATCGACGCCGACGACATTGGCGCCCAGCCGCGCCAGGGGCTCGGCGAACAGGCCGGCCCCGCAGCCGACATCGAGGAGGTCGATTCCGGCGAGCGACGCGCCGACCCCCGTCTCGAGCTTGAAATGCCGCACGATCAGGTCGCGCGCCCAGCCGATCCGGATCGGGTTCACGCGATGCAGCGGCGCCATCGGGCCGTCTGGGTCCCACCATTTGTCGCCCAGCGCCTCGAAGCGCGCGACTTCGTCTGACTTGATGCTCGGCGACGGCCTGACTGACATCGCAACTCTTCCCGCGCCTTGCGTTGGGCAGCCTCACGCGTTGACCCACCCTTCGCGCGCCTTTATAGGCCGCCTCCACGCATCGCGCGAGCCTGCGCGTCTCCCCCAAGGTTTCAAGGATCATGTCGCGTCTGGTGATGAAATTCGGCGGCACGTCGGTCGCCGACATTCCACGCATCCGCAACGTCGCCGCGCATGTGAAACGGGAGATCGACGCCGGCGCCGAGGTCGCGGTCGTCGTTTCGGCGATGGCGGGCAAGACCAACGAGCTGGTCGCCTGGTGCAAGGAAGCGGGCTCCCACTTCGACAACCCCGAATATGATTTCGTCGTCGCCTCGGGCGAACTGGTGACGGCTGGACTGCTGGCGCTGGTGCTCAAGGACATGGGGCTCAAGGCGCGCTCGTGGGCGGGGTGGCAGATTCCGCTCGTCACCGACGACGTGCATGGCTCTGCCCGCATCGCGGGCATCGACGGGACGCGGCTCGGCGAGGGGTTTGCGGCGGGCGAGATCGCCGTCGTCGCCGGTTTCCAGGGCGTGCATAAGGCCACCAATCGGGTGACGACGCTGGGGCGCGGCGGCTCGGATACGTCCGCGGTTGCGCTTGCGGCGGCGATCTCGGCCGATCGATGCGATATCTACACCGACGTCGACGGCGTCTACACGTCCGACCCGCGCGTCGTGCCGAAGGCGCGCCGGCTCGCCAAAGTGGCGTTCGAGGAAATGCTGGAAATGGCTTCGCTCGGCGCCAAGGTGCTGCAGGTGCGCTCGGTCGAATTGGCGATGGTGAACAAGGTCAGGCTCTACGTGCGCTCGTCGTTCGACGATCCGGCGCACCCTCAGCTTGGCACGCTTATCTGCGACGAGGAGGAAATCATGGAGCAGGAGGTCGTCACCGGCATCGCCTTCTCGCGCGACGAGGCGCAGATCACGTTGCGCGATGTCGCGGACAAGCCCGGGGTCGCCGCGGCGATCTTCGTGCCGCTGGCCGACGCCAACATCAACGTCGACATGATCATCCAGGTCGTCTCCGACGACACGACGACGACCGACATCACCTTCACCGTGCCGGCGGTCGAGTATGAGCGCGCGATGCGCATCCTCGAGGAGCGGCGAGCGAAGATCGGCTACGTCAAGCTGCAGGGGGCGGAGGATGTGGTGAAGATTTCGGCGATCGGCGTCGGCATGCGCTCCCATTCCGGCGTCGCCGCGCGCGCCTTCAAGGCGCTGGCCGAGAAAGGCATCAATATCCGCGCCATCACGACGTCGGAAATCAAGTTCTCGATGCTGATCGACGACGCCTATACCGAGCTCGCGGTGCGCACGCTGCACACGCTCTACGGGCTGGATGCGAAGTAATATGGGGCGCCGGCCCCGCGCGCAGAAAATCTTGCGCGCGGTTTGAGTGGGCGCGGCTGGTTTCAGCTCAGCGGCGGGATGCGCAGGACCTGGCCGGGATAGATCTTGTCGGGGTGGGTCAGCATCGGGCGGTTGGCCTGGAAGATGACGTCGTATTTCCCGCCGGCGCCCTTGCCGTACTCTCGCTCGGAAATCGCCCACAGCGTGTCGCCGCTCTTGACCGTGTAGAACTTGGATTCCGGTGCGGCGGTAGCCGGCTTGATGTCGTTTTGAACGGTTTCCACGCCGACGGTGTTGCCGAGCGCGATGGCGATCTTTTCCGCCTGTTCCGTATTCGGGGCGCTGCCCGTCACATGCACCTTGTCCCCGTCCACCGTGATTTTGACGCCGGACGTGTCGAGGCCATGCTTCTCGAGCTCCTTGTGCAGCGTGTCGACCGTCGCCGCCTTGGCCTCACTGGCGCCGAACAGCTTCTCTCCGGCGCTTTTGACGAAACTGATCAGTCCCATAACTCATGCTCCTGACGCCAGCGGCGCTCTGGTTGATTGAAAAAGGGCGCCTTTTCGGGCGCCCCGCAATTCTAGCGGTAAAGGACCAGCCTGGACAGCAAGAATTCGCTCGCGCGATGAAAGCGCTCAGGCGCTCTTCATGCTGTTCATGACCATGCCGACGATCGCCGAGACGATCGCGCCGGACACGCCGCCGCCGACCAGTTGGCCGACAAGCGCGCCGATATCCATGCCGCCGGTCGCGCCCGCGAGTGCTGGAATCAGTGAAGTCAGGAGCGACCCGCCAGCCGCGCCGCCCAGAGCGCCGGCGATGGTGTTGCCCGCGGGTCCCAGATTCACATTTTTCATCGCCGCGCCGATTCCGTTGCCGCCGATCGCGCCGCCGATGAGTTGGATGATGAGGTTGATAATTGTTCCCGACATGGGGTTTCCTCCGTCATGGCCGCAAAGTCACAGGGACGCTACGTCGATGAATTGCTCTAAAGGTCAATCATTGGCCTAGTTTTTGCTCTCTTTTGGTCACAAGTCAATCATTACTTTGCAATTTCTGGAACACGATTGCGCGATTTCGCAATCGACTTGTAGCCGGCCGCGAATTACTGCCAGAGCGGGCGCAAGATAGCCAGCCGATTTAGCGCGCGCATGAAGGCTACGCTGTCACCCCGGTCTTGGTCCTTCGCCCCAGACTCCGGCGCACCGCACGGCCGCCTGGAGACAGCGCCGATACTTCTGCTAAGGCTGACCGGCCTCGCCCGCGACGGATTGCGCGTATGAAAGACCCTTACGAAACCCTCGGAATCGCCAAGACCGCCACGGCTGACGAGATTCGCGCGGCTTATCGAAAGCTGGCCAAGAAGCTGCACCCGGATCTCAATCCGGGCGACAAGCAGTCGGAGGAGCGGTTCAAGGAGGTCAGCGGGGCCAATGATCTGCTTTCCGACCCGGAGAAGCGGCGGCGCTTCGACGCCGGCGAGATCGACGCCTCCGGGGCGGAGAGGGCGCCGCCGAACGCCCGCTACTATCGCGATTACGCAGCCGAGGGCGGCCATCCTTATGAGGGCCAATCGGCTTACGGGGACTTCGCACAGGGCGACGATCTGTTTGCGGAGCTCTTGCGCCGCAGCGCCGAGCAGGCGCGGCGCCGACCGGGCGCGGACCTGCATTACGAGCTTCCCGTCAATTTCCTCGACGCGGTCAACGGCGCGACCACCACAATCACCCTGCCGCAAGGCGGGACGTTGGATGTGACCATTCCCGCAGGCGTCGAGGACGGGCAGACCTTAAGGCTGCGGGGCAAGGGCGCGCCGAGCCCGGGGGAGGGCCCGCCCGGCGACGCGCTGGTGCAGATCGTGGTCAAGCCGCACCGCTATTTCACCCGCGAGGGCGACGACATCCTGCTCGATTTGCCCATCAGCGTGAAGGAGGCGGCGCTCGGGGCGGAGGTGAGAACGCCGACGACCACGGGAAGCGTCATGCTCAAGATCCCGAAGCGATCGAACACCGGCGATATGCTGCGCCTTCGGGGCAAGGGCGTGAAGACGCGCGGCCGCACGGGCGACGAGCTGGTCAAGCTCAAAGTGATGATGCCGACCGAGGCCGAGCCCGAACTCGACGCGTTTCTGGCCGACTGGAAGCCGGCGGGGACTTATGATCCGCGCAAGGAGATGTGAGCGATGATCACCGAGCGGGAGTTTTTGGAGCGCGCGCGGCTCGACAGCCGGACGCTTTCGGTCTGGATCGAAGAGGAGTGGCTGATTCCCGCGCGCACGGCCGACGAGCTCGCCTTCACCGACATGGATCTGGCGCGCGCCAACCTGATCCGCGACCTCAAAGACAATATGGGCGTGAACAACGAGGGGCTCGGCGTGATTCTGCATCTCCTGGACCAGATGCATTCGCTCCGACGCGCGCTCGCGGCGACACTCGAGGACGCGCACGATCGGCGGCCTTCATCGGAGCGATAGCGAGCGTAGGGTCTTCGCGGGCATGTCGCCAGGGCTCAGATCTGCGGGCCCATCTGCCAATTGAAGTGCTCGGCGTTGAAAATATGGTTGTGCAGGTTGGCGATCCACTGGCGCCCTGAGGCCGTCAGGCTCAGATATTTCATTCCCTCTTCGAGATGCCCCGAGACCGTGTTCCAGTAAAATCCGGGAAACTTCTCGACCAGGTCGGCAGGAGAAGCGTAACCGAACTGCCGGTTGCTGCCGAGCTCCTCGAACTCGTAGAACAGCGCATTGGCCTTCCTCGGATACAAGGGGTCGCCAAGCTGTCCGATCAGATCGGCGGCTTGAACCAGCCTGGGCTCCAGACCCGGATGATCGGCGTCCGACGTCGAGGTCGGGGGAAAGCGGGTCAGTTCGATCGCGGCGGCGACGCGGGCAGGGTCGATCGTCGTCGACTTCCCGAGGCGTTCGTAGACGAACAACTTCGATCGATCGACATGATAGGCGGCGAGCGACGCGTCCGACGCTCCCCGCGGCAGCGTGACCGTTCGCCCGTTCTTGTCGATGACGAACTCGGTCTTGGTGTCGCCGCTCAGGACGCCGCGGACGAAGCCGATGTCGTGCAAGAGACAGGCGACGATGAGGTGGATGTAATCCTCAGGCTGGACGGTGTGCGCGAGCGTCCGTCCTCGCAAGATGTCGCGGCCAACCATGGATACGAGCATGGTGTGCTCGTACGTGTGGTAGAGCGCGTCGCTCCTGGCGATGCATTCGATCGTCGTCCGGGCCAGCGCGCCCAGGCGCTCGGCTTCGTCGTTCTGGCCCGAGCCAAAAATCTCGCGGAAGTCTTTCGCAAGATACTTGCCGAGCTTCTTCGCGGCCACGGCCGCAATCATATCCATTTCGTTGGCTCCCAAAAAGGCGGCCAGCCATGGGTATCGTCCTGACGTTCGTGGCCAGCCGGTAGATTAGAGCGGGCGCAACAAGTCCGCTAGTCTGGCCAACGCTGCTGGCGCGCCAACAGATATGGGGAGCAATGAACGCTCGATGAATGTCGCGGCGGCCTGTCAGCCGCGCGTTTGTTGCATACGATAAGCGAAGGTCGCTTCGTCCTAATCTGCCGGGCCCGCCAGCGGATCGGGGAGGCCTGCGAGATCGAAGCTCAGCGCGCGCAGGCGTCGGCGGGCGTCTTCGTCGTAGGCTTGGCGGTCGGCGCGCGATTCCTGCATGCCATTGAAATAGAGCCCGCTTCTGCCCGCAAACGCGGGCTCGTCGACGAGTTGCAGAATCGCCGCGCCGCCTTGCTCCACGGTGCTGATCGGCTGGACGCCGCTCAAGCGGACCATCGTCGTGTTCATATAAGTCGCTGGATGCAGACAATTGACCCCGATGTTTTGCCCCGTGAGCTCCTTGGCGAGATCGAAAGTGAACAGGATTTGCGCCAGCTTGCTCTGGCAATAAGCCCGCACGCCGCTGTAACCGCGCGTGAGCATCACGTCGGAGAAGTCGATCGCCTGCTGGCCCGCCGACGAAACGTTAACTATGCGCGCGGATTTGCGGCTCGCGAGCATGGGCAGCATGAGACGCGTCAGCAGGAAGCCCGCGAGATAATTGACCGCGAAGCGCAATTCGAGGCCGTCGGCGCTGAGTTCGCGTTTTGACCCGCTCGTGCCGATGCCGGCGTTGTTGACGAGCGCGTCGAGACCATCGGCATCGCGCTGCACCGCGTCGGCGAGAGAGCGGACCTCGGCAAGCGAGGCGAGGTCCGCGACAAGAAGGCGCGCCTCGCCGCCTTGCTGCGTGATTCGTTCAACCACGGTCTCACCGCGGGTCCGATCGCGGCCATGGACGATGACCCGCCAGCCCTGCGCGGCCAGGCGCTCGGCGACATAGCGGCCGACGCCGTCCGTCGAGCCGGTTATGAGAGCGGTCTTGCCGTTCGTGGTCATGAAACTGCGCTCCGCAATCGGACCATCTTGGGTCGAGCATCATCGGGCTGCGGCTGCCCGTCGGCAAGCAAACGCGCATCGCCGTCATTCGGCTGAAACGACCTTAATTGGTCGCGCTACTCGGACTTTGTAGACGCCGCGCTCGCCGAGCGTGGCTACAATCGGCCGCGCCGACGCAAACGCGCTCTGCTCTAATTGAGGTAAGTGACGACGCCGGTTTGCAGGTCGTAGATCGCCGCCACGATCTTCACCTTTCCCGCGTCGACCAAATCGCCCACAATCGAGCTCAAACTCGTAAGTCTCGCTGCGGTCCGCTTCGCGCTCTCCTTTGCGGTGTTGTCGGCGAAGTCGCCCGGCTCGTTGCGCACCGCGAGCGCCGCCGGCACGATCGGCTCGATCATCCGGCCAATCACGCCAGGATAGGTTGCGTTCTTAGTCACAATGTCACAGGCGGCTTTCACCGCGCCGCAGGCTGTATGGGCGAGGACCACGATAAGCGGAGAACCGAGCACCGCGGCGCCGTACTCGATGGTGCCGAGGGTTGTCACATCAACGAGATTGCCGGCGTCCCGGGCGACGAACAGTTCGCCGACGCCGTGGCTGGCAAAGATGAGCTCAGGAGGCACGCGGCTGTCGGCGCAAGAGATGATTGTCGCCCAGGGCGCCTGGTGCGCGGCGACCGCGGTCCGGCTTTCCGCGAGATGGGCCATGCAAAGCTCCGGACTGCTCACGTAGCGCTCATTGCCCGATTTGAGCGCCGCGAGCGCATCCTGGGGGGAGAGCGCGGTCGGCGCGCCTTCCTCCGCTCGCGCCGCAGGCAGCGCGCCTCCAACTCCGAGCGCGATCGCTCCTGCCGCGCTGAACTTCATGAAATCCCGCCGGCCAATCCCGTCACTTGCGCAATTGACGCACATCGTCCACCTCCCTGACGTTCGGGCTCCTTGCGAGCCGTCTTGAATATGCGGGTCGTTCCGTTCGACCGTCTTGATCATCTGTCGGCGCGAACAAGCGTTCGCGACGGAGCCTTTATTGGACCAGCTTGGCTCTCAGGCGGCCGTATTCCTGCTCGGTGATCGAGCCCGCCGACTTCAGCTTGTCGAGCTTCACGATCTCGTCTGCGGCGCTGAAACCGACGATGTGCCGCAATTCCTCCCGGGCCTCGCTGGCTTGCGCCCGGTTGCGTTCCGCCATGCCCCGTCCTTGCGTGAGAAGATAGGCGAAGACGCCAAGGTAGGAGAACAGGATGAACGCGATAACCCAGAGCACTTTGGCGAAGCCGGACACGTCATGGCGGCGGAAGAGATCGCCCGACACGACGATGAGTAGCCAGAACCACAATATGAACATGAATATTGTGAAGGCGTCGGCGATAAAATTGCTGAATGTGAATCCGCCTTCAAATGGCATTGTGTTTATTCCCTGTCCCAAGCGAGTCGGGGTCATTGTAGAACAATGTCAACGCCGTGCACAGCGGCTATTGGTTCGCGTCGTGCGACGACTGGGAGATGGTCGCGACCTACAGCGAGAGTGTGAGTTGAGCCGTTTTCAACCGACGTGCGGAATGTCGTGATTCGAAATTCCGGTGCGGCCGCTTTTCGAATTGAGCTGGAGGATGGTGATGGATTTGATTGTCGACCTCTACTGGTCGTTTCGCAGCCCCTATTCCTATATCGTTCTGCCGCGCATCATCGAACTTCGAGACACGTTCCGGGTGTCGATCGACTTGAGAATCGTCCACCCCGCCGCCATTCGGAATCCATCATACTTCGCAAGAATGGACCCGCTTGCGCGACCCTACTTCATGAAGGACAGCGCCCGCGCTGCCGCCTTTCACGGCTTGAACTTTAGACGGCCGGTTCCCGACCCGATCGAACAGGACCCGAAGACGTTGGCCATTGCGAAGGAGCAGCCTCATGCTCGACGCCTCGGTCGTCTTGGGATAGCGGCCAACGAGCGGGGGCGAGGGCTCGAGTTCAGTCGAGAGGTCTCGTCGCTCCTTTGGGATGGAAGTGTTTCCGGCTGGGATCAAGGTACGCATCTGGCTGACGCGGCTGCGCGTGCAGGGGTCGACCTTACTGAGCTCGAAGGCGCAATCGTCGCTGATCCAGACCGGTATGAAGCTCGCCTTCATGAGAACGATCGCGCCCTGCGAGCGGCAGGACACTGGGGAGTTCCCGTTATGGTCTACGAGGGCGAGCCATTTTTCGGGCAGGATCGGTTTGACATGCTCGTTTGGCGACTGAAGCAGCGCGGGCTAGAGCCGCGAGTGGATTAGCTTCAAACCGGCGCGCGCCGAACCTCACCCGCCGCGCGTGATCTCCACCTTGTCGGGATAGAACGCAAGGTGAGACCCGATTTCCTCCACTCCGGCTCCGTCTTTCGGCAGCTCGTAAGTCCAGACCGCGTTGTCGTCGCGAGCTTTGCCATCGGTGATCGAGAAGTAATTCGCCTCGCCCTTGTAAGGGCAGGTCGTGACGCGCGCGGTACGCTCGAGCGCGCTCATGTCCATGTCGGCGCGCGGCACATAGACGACCGGCGGATAATTGGCTTCCCGCAACTCCAACGCGCTTTTGCTGTCGCCGATCGTGCGCCCGTGCCAGGTCACCCGCACCCGTTCGTGGATCGGCTCGATCGTGATCGGATGATCCTTGGTTCCCGCTTGAGTCATCATGGGCCTCCTCAAAGGCTTCAAGTCATGCAACGCCATACATAAGCAGGAGCCTGCCGGTCCGCTAGCCGTGGCCGGCCACTGGCTTTGCGCTATACGGCTCCTCAAGCTTGGCGATGGTTCGCGCGTCGAGCTTGAGTTCGGTCGCCGCGACGGCGTCGGCGAGGTGATGAGGCTTTGAGGCGCCGATGATCGGCGAGGTGATGAACGGCTTTGACAGCACCCACGCAAGCGCGACCACCGCCGGCTTGGTGTTCAACTTTTCCGCTGTCTCGACCACGCGCTTGCGGATGGACTCGTCCTGCCGCGAACCCAGCCCCAAGGTGACGCTGAACGGATCGGTGCGGCCGCGCGTGGTCGAAGCATTGGCGCCGACTCCGGACCCCGCGAGATAGCCGCGCGCCATCGGCGACCAGGGAATGACGGCGATGCCGTCGTTCGCGCACAAGGGCATCATCTCGCGCTCTTCCTCGCGATAGACGAGGTTATAGTAGTTCTGCATCGAGACGAATTGGGCATGCCCCTTTGCGCGCGCGATGTCGAGCATGCGCGCGAACTGCCAGGCGTACATAGACGAAGCGCCGATATAGAGCGCCTTGCCGGCGCGCACGACATCGTTCAGCGCTTCGAGGGTCTCTTCCATCGGCGTCAGCGGATCGAAGCGGTGGATCTGATAGAGATCGACGTAGTCGGTGCCGAGGCGCTTCAGCGAAGCATCGATCGCCTCCATGATATGCTTGCGCGACAGGCCCTTGGCGTTGGCGCTCGGGCCCATAGCGCCGTGCACTTTGGTCGCAATCACCACGTCTGGCCGCTTGGAATATTCCTTGAGCGCGCGGCCGAGGATTTCCTCGCTGACCCCTTGCGAATAAACGTCCGCTGTGTCGAAAAAATTGATGCCTTTCTCCAGCGCCTCGCGGATGAACGGACGCGACGCCTCCTCTTCCAGCACCCATTCGCGCCATTTCGTCGAGCCATAAGTCATGCAGCCGAGACAGAGCTTCGACACCTGCATGCCGGTTTTGCCAAACTTCACGGTTTCCATGTCGAAGTCGCCTCGTTTCTCGTTTGATTTGCCTCGATGATAGGACCATTAGCGGGCTCGCGGCAAAGAGAGAACCCGAATCGGAGATCAACCAAACGTGAACGCGAAGCGCGGCGCATCCAAAGAAAAGCCAGCGGGGGCGTGGGACTTCTGGATCGATCGCGGCGGCACGTTCACCGACGTGATCGGCCGCGATCCGCGCGGACGGCTGCATCCGATCAAGCTTCTGTCCGAGAGTTCAGCTTACACGGACGCCGCGGTCGAGGCGATCCGCAGGCTCCTGGGCCTCGCTTCGGGCGAGTCGATTCCGACCGGAGCTATTCGCGCCGTCAAAATGGGGACGACCGTCGCCACCAACGCCCTGCTCGAGCGGCGCGGCGAGCGCACGCTGCTCGTGACCACGCGTGGCTTTCGCGATGCGCTCGAGATCGGCTACCAGGCGCGCCCGCGCATCTTCGCGCGCAACATCATCAAGCCGGAGCAGCTTTATTCCGGCGTCGTCGAGATCGACGAGCGCGTGCGCGCCGACGGCGCGGTCGAGACGGCGCCCGATCCTGACCGCGTGCGCGCCGCGCTCGCCGACGCGCGAGCCCAGGGCTACGACGCCGTCGCGATCGTGTTCATGCACGCCTATCGCTATCCGGCGCATGAGCGCATGGTGGCGGAGATCGCGCGCGAGCTCGGCTTTGCCCAAGTCTCCGAAAGCCATGTCGCCTCGGCGCTCATCAAGCTTGTCTCGCGCGGCGACACGGCCGTGGTCGACGCTTATCTCTCACCGATTCTTGCGCGCTATGTCGGCCAGGTGTCGCGCGATCTCGACCTTGAGCGCACCGGCGCGCGCGTCATGTTCATGATGTCGTCGGGCGGCCTCACTTCGGCAGGCTTGTTCGCTGGCAAGGACGCGATCCTGTCAGGCCCCGCCGCCGGTGTCGTGGCGATGGCGCGCACCGGGATCAGCGCCGGGTTCAAGCGCATCATCGGCTTCGACATGGGGGGCACCTCGACCGATGTCGCCCATTTTGACGGCGAATTCGAGCGCGCGTTCGAGACTGAAGTCGCGGGCGTGCGCATGCGCGCGCCGATGATGAAAATCCATACCGTCGCGGCGGGGGGCGGCTCGATCCTCTCATTCGACGGCGCGCGCTTTCGCGTCGGTCCCGCTTCCGCCGGCGCCGATCCCGGACCGGCCGCTTATCGCCGCGGCGGTCCGCTCACGGTCACCGACGCCAATTTGATGACGGGCAAGCTGATCCCCGATCTGTTCCCGAAAGTGTTTGGCCCCGGTGGCGATGAGCCGCTCGACGGCAAGATCGTGCGGGAGCGGTTTGCCGCGCTCGCGCGCGACATCGGCGACGGGCGCGAGCCGGAGGCGGTCGCCGACGGCTTTCTCGCCATTGCGGTTGCAAAGATGGCCGAGGCGATCAAGACGATTTCGGTCGCGCGGGGCTACGACGTCACGCGCTATGCGCTCAATTGCTTCGGCGGCGCAGGCGGACAGCACGCCTGCGACGTCGCCGACGCCTTGGCGATTTCAACCGTCCTCATCCATCCATTTTCGTCGCTGCTTTCGGCCTATGGGATGGGACTGGCCGACATCGCCGCGCAGCGGGCGCAGGGAGTCGACGAGCCCCTTCGCATCGAAGCGCTCGTTCGGATCTCGGCAATCGTGGATCGGCTCTCGCGCACGGCGGTCGCCGAGGTGGAAGGGCAGGGGGTCGCGCACGAGGCGATCAAGGTCCATCGCCGCGCGCAGCTGCGCTATTCGGGTTCCGATACGACGATCGAGATTCCGCTCTCGACTCCGGCGGCGATGCGGCGCGCGTTCGAAAGCGCCCACAAAAGCCGCTTCGGCTTCATTGATCGGAGCAAGGCGATTGTCATCGAGGCGGTGTCGGTCGAGGCCGTAGGCGGCGCGGCGCGGATCGTCGAGCGGATTCACCCAACGCCATCGACCGCGCCGTCCATTCCCGCCCGCGCGACACGCTTCTTTTCGCATGGGGCCTGGCGAGAGGCGAATGTCTTTGCGCGCGAGGCGCTTCATGTCGGCGCGGGCGTCGATGGGCCGGCCCTCATCGTCGAGCCGCATCAGACGATCGTCGTCGAACACGGCTGGCGCGCCGAGGTCACAGCAAAAAACCATGTGGTGATGACGCGCGTCGAGCCCATGGCGCGGCGCGAGGCGATCGGCGCCAAGGCCGACCCGGTGATGCTCGAGATCTTCAATCATCTCTTCATGTCGATCGCCGAGCAGATGGGGGTGACGCTGCAGAACACCGCCTATTCGGTCAACATCAAGGAACGGCTCGACTTCTCCTGCGCTGTGTTCGATCGCGAGGGCCGTCTGATCGCCAATGCCCCTCACATGCCGGTGCATCTGGGCTCGATGGATCGCTCGGTCGAGTCGATTATCCGCGACAATCAAGGGCGCATTCGCCCGGGCGATGTGTTTGCGCTCAACGCCCCCTACAACGGCGGCACGCATCTGCCCGACATCACCGTCTGCACGCCGGTCTTCGACGAACGCGGGGAGGCGATTTTGTTCTGGACCGCCTCGCGCGGCCATCACGCCGATATTGGCGGAACGGCGCCGGGATCGATGTCGCCGCTCGCGACCTCGATCCACGAGGAGGGCGTTTATATCGACAATTTTTTGCTGGTCGATCGAGGCCGCTTCCGCGAGCGCGAACTCTATGCGCTGCTCAAGAGCGGGCCCTATCCGGCGCGCAATCCGCTGCAGAACGTGAACGACCTCAAGGCGCAGATCGCGGCCTGCGAGAAGGGCGTGCAGGAACTCAAGCGCATGGTCGAGATGTTTTCGCTTGAGGTGGTCGAGGCCTATATGGGCCACGTTCAGGACAATGCGGACGAAAGCGTGCGCCGCGTGATCGACAAACTTGCCGATGGCGAGGCTGAGAGCGTCTCCGATCAGGGCGCAATCATCAAGGTCAAGATCAGCATCGACAAGGAGAGGCGCGAAGCGACGGTCGATTTCACTGGAACCTCGCCGCAGCAGGCGTCGAATTTCAACGCGCCCGAGCCGGTGACGCGCGCCGCGATCCTCTACGTGTTTCGGGTCATGGTCGACGACGACATTCCGATGAACGCCGGGTGTCTCAGGCCGATCCGCATCATCGTGCCGGAAGGCTCGATGCTCTCGCCGCAATATCCGGCCGCCGTGGTCGCCGGCAATGTCGAGGTGTCGCAGATCGTGACCAACACCTTGTTCGCCGCGCTTAGTGCGCTCGGTTCGTCGCAAGGGACGATGAACAATTTTACCTTCGGCGACGACACCTATCAATATTACGAAACCATATGCTCCGGCGCGCCCGCAGGCCTGGGCTTCAACGGCGCGGCGGCGGTGCACACGCACATGACCAATTCGCGCCTGACCGATCCTGAGGTGCTGGAGAGCCGCTTTCCGGTGGTGCTCGAGGATTTTCACATCCGCCGCGGTTCCGGCGGCAAGGGCGAGTGGCGCGCGGGTGACGGCACGGTGAGGCGCATCCGTTTCCTAAGGCCGATGCAGGCGGCGATCCTCAGCGGTTTTCGCGCCATCGCCAATCCGGGCATGATGGGCGGGAGCGAAGGCGAGCTCGGCCGCAATTCGGTCCGGCGCAACGACGGCCGCATTGAGACCCTGCCGGGTTGCGCCGAGACGAAGGTCGAAGCGGGCGAGGCGGTTGAGATTGTGACGCCGACCGGAGGAGGGTGGGGCAGGGCGAAGCCTTAGCGCGGAATTGTGAAACGAAGCGGGCCGCCGTCACACATGCCGTCGGAGAAAATGAGCGCCTGGTAAGCTTCGCCGGGTATGTCGGCGGTTATGGCCAAGGCTTCGGGGCGTGGCTCGTGATCGCAGGAATGCAGTTTCACGTTGCTCAGATCCAAAGTGGCCAAGGTCTTGATTTGGCCTTCGGGATCGGATGTCTCTTGCCCGTCCCAGCGCGAGACGATCCATCCGGCGCCCGTATTTTTCTCATCATCGTCGGGACCAGCCAGCACGAGAACGCCATCGCTCACCGCGAGCAGATCGCGGATCGCACGGCCTTTCCCGACATTGACGCTGACCCGCGCCGGACGCGCATCCTTGCCGCTGAACAATCCATCCGCGTTGACCGCCAGGATATGGGCCCTCCCGTCGTCCACGGGCCCACGAAAGCCGAAGAACAATCGGCCGTTCTTGACGGCGAGGCCTTCAATGTTGACGCCACGCATGCCCGTGAGCTGCGGAGCGTCCTGTGGAGGTTCTGTGCCTAGGCACATGCTGTCGCCGACGTGAGCCTGCAATTCATGCGTTGTCGACATGATGGACCAAAGGCGATCCGTGTCGGAATAGTCGACGAGCGTTCCGCGCACGCTTCTCAACGCGCGACCGCTTTTGGGATCGACGCGAAAGCGGATGACATGACGACTCTCCGGATTGTTCGCGCAATCATTCCTTTTCGCGCTATGCGAGCCCGCGACATAATAGAACGCGCCGTCGGTCGCCGCGGCTTCCGCGTCGAGTTCGATATTTCCCGGACGTAGCGCGACTTGCTCGTTGTCGGGGACATAAGCGTCGCCGTCGATCGTAAGATGGCGCGCTTCCGCGCCTTCGTCGAACACGGCGAGGCACAGGCGTTCGTTTGACTTGCTGACCGGACAAGCGATTCCGCTCAAGGCTCGCCTTGTCTTGATACTCGGAAAACTGAAACCCATCCCTGCGTCCAATGGGCCGCTCTGGGGCGCGATCGTCGGGGGATCGGCAGGCGCGGCCCGGGCTGCTTCCCCAAGAAGGAGGGCCAGAGCCAACGCGACGAGCAACGAAGAAACAATCCGGGTCACAACGAGAAGCAATAGCGCGCGGAGCAGGGCCATCGGCAATGCGTAAGACTACCTAGCGATGCTCGGCGCCATTGTCCGCTTGAGCTTCTGACGTTTTGCGGAGAGTCCCGTCTTCGCGGCCGATGGCGTGAGGCGACGGTTCTACTCCTTCGGCGGGCTCGTGAAGAACCAGGGATGTCCTTCCGGATCGTTCGCCCAGTAGTTTCGACCGTAAGGCGCATCCTTCGGCGCATGGACAATCTCTGCTCCCGCAGCCTTGGCGACTTCGTAATGCCTGTCGACGTCGTCGAGGTAGATGAACACACCCATCGTCGCGCCGCCGGCCGCCTTTGGCGTCGTTAGGCTGTGCTCGCCCCCGCCCTGTCCCAGCATCACGAGCTGGCCCTGAAATGACGCTTCCCCATGCATCCCGCCGCTCGGCGTCGCGTGCCGCATCTCCTCCTTGAAGCCGAAGGCGCGGGAGAGAAAATCGAGCGCGGCGCCGACGTCGCGATAAAAGAGATAGGGGATGATCTGCGGCGGTCTTGGGGTTATCGACATCGCTCGGTCTCCTCTCACCCTTCTCCCTCGGGGAGAAGGGTCGGGGATGAGGGTGCGCTTTCGCTGTGACGTATCAAGCGCCTGCTGCCCTGATCCGTCGCCTTCGGCGCTCCCTTCTCCCAGCGGAGAAGGGAGAAGGGCGCCTCACTTCGTCTTCGACGTCCAGTTCACGTCATAGTTGAACGTGAACGCGAAAAGTTGCGCATTGTTGCCTGGCGCGTCGGCAACGGACCATGTGCCCTTGCCCAGGATGTCCTGGTATTTGCCTGTTCCGCCGATCCACTCGATCGTGCCGCTTTCCGGACCTTCGTAGGTCATGAAGATCTTGTCGCCGTCGCCGTCGGTGTGAATGCATGTGCCGCTGAAGGCGTAGCGCTCGCGCCGGGCCTTTGCTTCCTCGATGCAGCGGATCGCGAGATTGTCCAAAATCTTTGATCCGTCGAGCGTCTTCACGATGCCGGTGCACTCGGCGGAAGAGTTCGAGCCCACGGGCCCCATGTCGACGATCACCGCGGAGCGGCAGACCGAATAGGCCGCGAGCTTCGCCGCGCCGCTTAGTGGAAACGGGTCGGCGGCGAACGCCGGCGCGGCCGGTGCGACGGCGGCCGCAAGGATCAAGAATGCGCTTAAGGTTCGCAAGGTCGCCTCCTCGCCATTGGCTCGAACGCAACATATCACAGCGCAATCATCAAGAGCGGCTTGTGTTGCGAGAGCCGTGACCTCCGCGCTTAACGACGTCCTCGGCCAATCGGTTGTCTTGACTCTCACGCGCGCCTCGCCAAAAATTTGGCGCCGGCGACACGCTGCAAATGTGTGTTTGCTAGTCGCTCAAAGATATGTGGGGAGGAAGACATGAATGATCGTCGAGTTTCCAACTGTGCGTCCGCCATTGCAAAGGTCAAGTGGCGCACGGGATGTTTTGCCCTCGCGCTCGCTGCCGTTGTTGGATTCTCTCCTGCCTCATGGGCTGCGGACGCTGGCAATTGGATCGGCTCGTGGACGTCGAGCCCACAGCCAGCCTGGGGACCGGACTTTCCCGTGCCCCTCGGGATGCCCGCCAATCTTTGGAAGCAGACCATCCGCCAGACGGCGCGCCTGAGCATCGGCGGCAGCCGTGTGCGCATCGTGCTGTCAAACGAATATGGAAAGACGCCGCTGACCATTGGCGCGGCCGAAATCGCGTTGGCCGGGGAAGCCGGCAAGATCAAGGAAGGGTCAGCTCACGCGGTGACGTTCGGCGGAAATCCCACCATCGTCATTCCTCCCGGCGCGCCGGCGATCAGCGATCCGGTCGATATGAGCGTTGATCCGCTCGCGCTCGTCTCGGTCAGTCTCTATCTCCCGGAAGTGACGCCTTTGAGCACCATCCATTGGGATGGACATCAGACCGCTTACGTGGGGGCCGGAAACCAAGTCGCAAACGTCGACTTCAAGGCCGATTCCAAAATGACGCAACGCGCTTTCTTAAGTGAGATCCTGGTTGACGCGCCGGCTGGCGCGCGCGCGGTCGTCGCGTTCGGCGATTCCATCACCGACGGCGATGGATCAACCGTCGATGGCAACGACCGGTGGCCCGACCGCCTGGCTGAGCGGCTCGCGAAGGTTGGTGGACCGCCTGTCGCGGTCTTGAACGAGGGCATATCCGGCGCGAAGATTCTCTCCGACCGGATGGGAACCAATGCGCTGGCGCGCTTCGACACCGACGTCCTCAGTCAGCCCAAGGCCGACACGGTCATTCTGATGATGGGCATCAATGACCTTGGGTGGCCCGGCAGCGGCTTGGCGCTGCATGATCCGGAGCCGACTGCAGAGGCGATCATTGACGGCTACAAGCAACTTATCGCGCGCGCTCACGCCCGTGGGCTCAGGATCATTGGAGCGACGCTCACGCCCTTCGGCGATTCGTTCGCGGGCACTCCGTTCGAGGGCTACTACACGCCGGAGAAAGAGAAGATCCGCGTGGCGCTGAACGACTTCATTCGCAGCGGCGCCTTCGACGGCGTCATCGACTTTGATAAGATCATCGTCGATCCGCAGAAGCCCGGCTATTCGTTGCCCAAGTACGATAAGGGGGATCACCTTCATCCGAACGCGGCCGGCTATGAGGCGATGGGCGGAGCGATCGATCTGAACACCATGACAACCAACTGAGCTGCGCTCCCCACGCGCCCGGCGCTAACAGGAGCGCCGGGTGGATCGCAAGACATCTTCCTTCAGCTTCTCTTGTCTCGAGCGACGGCCCCATTGCCCAGGGCCGATGCTCGCTTTGCTGTTTGCCGGGACGATCGATCGCGGTAGGCTCGCCTGAACGGAGACCTTTCGCAGCATGATCGACGATTTGGAAAATCAGTCCGCGGCGGAAATTGGGCGTCGCATCGCGAAAGGCGGCCTCGATCCGGTCGAGGTTGCGGAATTTTTTCTGGATCGCATCGAGCGCGATCGCGAGAATCCATCGTTCATTCTCGTCACGCGCAAGCGGGCGCTGGAGGAAGCGTCGGCGAGCCGCGCGCGTCATCGCGAGGGACGCGCGGCCGGCCCGCTCGATGGCGTTCCCATCGCCTGGAAAGACCTTGTCGATATGGCGGGCGAGCGCACGACCGCGGGATCGGCGCTCTATGCCGACTCAGCCCCGAAACAGCGTGACGCGCCGATCGTGGAGAATCTGGACGCGGCGGGAATGGTGGCCCTGGGTAAAACCAATCTCTCGGAATTCGCCTTCTCGGCGCTTGGGCTCAATCCGCATTTCGGGACGCCGAGGAATCCGCGGGATCCAGGGACGCCTCGCATCGCTGGAGGGTCCTCGTCGGGCGCGGCGGTCGCGGTTTCTGGCGGCCTTGCGCCTTGCGCCATTGGCAGCGACACCGGCGGCTCGATCCGCGCGCCGGCCAGCTTCTGCGGCATCGTCGGGTTTAAGACCAGCGAAGGACGGATCGATAAACAGGGCGTGTTTCCGCTGTCACGCACGCTCGACACGATCGGCCCGCTGGCGCACACGGTCGAGGATTGCGTGCTGATCGACATGGCGCTGCGCGGCCAGTCGGACGCGCCCCTGCGTCCGATCGATCTCAGCGGCGTCGAATTCGTCGTGCCCGACAAGACCGGGATCGACGACGCGGACGCCGCTGTCGAGGCGAATCTCGAAACCACCTTGAACCGGCTCGCAGCGGCCGGCGCCAAAGTCACCTCGAGGCCAATCCCCCAGATTGGGGCGATGCGCGCGCTGACCGCGCAATTCGGCTCGATGGTCGCGATCGAGGCCTATGCCGAGCATCGCGCAATCTTCGATTCCGCGGACGCCAAGCGCATGGATCGCCGCGTGGTGAAGCGGGCTTTGGGAGGGCGGGTCAGTGAGCGTGACGCGCTCAACCTGCAGCGCGGCCGTGAGGAGCTCATTGCAGCGCTGACCGACGAGTTGAACGGGGCGGTCCTTGTGTTGCCGGCGACCCCCATGACCGCCCCGGCAATCAGTCCGCTCGAAAGCGACGACGAATTGTTTCGCGTCACCAACCTGCGCGCCATCCACTACACGTTTCTCGGCAATTTGTTGCGGATGTGCGGCCTTGCGCTGCCGTCCGGAACGGACGCCGCGGGCTTGCCCACCGGCGTCCAGTTTCTTGCCCCCGGCGGGGACGACGATCGACTGCTGTCGATCGGGTTGAGCATGGAGAAGGCGCTCTCGCGCTAAGGAAAGCGTCACTTCCCCTTGTATGACACCCGCCAGATCGAGCCGCTGCCGTCATCGCTGACGAGCAGCGAGCCGTCGTGCGTCACAGCGACACCGACCGGGCGGCCCCAGACGTTCTTGTCGTCGCCGACGAAGCCGACGAGAAAATCCTCATACTCGCCCGTGGGCTTGCCGTCCTTCATAATGAGGCGCACGACTTTGTAGCCGGTGCGCTTGGCCCGGTTCCACGAGCCGTGCAGCGTGACGAAGGCGTCGCCTTTATAGTCGGCAGGAAACTGATCCGCCGCATAGAAGGCGATGGCCGAGCGGCGCGGAATGCGCCTGAATGAGAACGTCGGGGGTCGTGATGGCGTTCGCGAGGTCGGCTCGCTCGCCCTTGTGACGCGGGTCTTGATGATCGCCAAGATAGTACCAGGGCCAGCCATAGAAAGCGCCTTGCGCGACATGCGTTGCGTAGTCGGGCGGCAGGTCGTCGCCGAGTCCGTCGCGCTCGTTGACGGCGCACCAGAGGGCGCCGGTTCCGGGCTGAACCGCCAGGCCTGAACAATTGCGAATGCCGGTCGCGTAGACCCGCTCATTTTTGCCGTCAGGATCGAAGGCGAGCACGTCGGCGCGACGCGCCTCGTCGCCGAACGAGGCGCCGATCGGCGCTTCGGCTATGCTGGCCTGGTCCGCGCGAGGCACGCCCTCGTCGACATTGCTGCCGGAGCCGACGGACACGTAAAGCGTCTTGTCGTCAGCTGAGAACGCGAGGTCGCGGGTCCAGTGTCCGCCGCCGCGCGGCAAGCTTGCGATCTTTTCCGCCGGGCCTGACGCCTTCATGTCTCCGCTGCGATAGGGAAAGCGCACAATTGAGTCCGGCGAGGCGACGTAAACGAAGCGCGGGTTCGCCCCCGAAGGATAGAAAGCAATCCCGTATGGCCGCTGCAAGCCGGTGGCGAAGATCTCCCCTTTCGCCGGTCCGGAGCCGGCTGCCGGGTGGAAGACACGCACGCTTCCTGCTCCGGTTTCGGCGACGAAGATGTCGCCGTTCGGCGCGACGCGAAGGACGCGCGGCATGTTGAGCCCGGTGGCGAATGGCTCGACCGTGAAGCCCGACGGCGCCTTTGGAATTTCGGCGCCGGTCCGCGCCTCGTGTTGCGACATGTTCGCTGTCGAGTGCGTCGCATATGGCGCCGGCAGGTCGGCCGGGGTGATCAGGCGGCGCACGCCGGGCGCGTCCGTGCGCCAGTCGCCAAACGCGGCCGCGCCGGTGCGGACCGCCTCGTCAGCAAATGCCGGCGCGGCGCCGAGAAGCCCGAGGAGAACGAGAAATCCGAGTCGCATTCATCCCACCTTGGTGATGATAACCTGCGCTTAAAACCCGCCCGAGCCCTCGCCGGTTCCTGTCTCACCTCGGCTCCCCTGTCCAATCACATCAATTTCATCGCGAACGCCGGGGCCGGAACGCGTGGAGAAATGGAGGGCGTTCGCTCGCGTCAGGTTCGGCTCTCTCGCCCCATTGCGTAGAATTCATCGTTGGCTCGGATCGAGAACGCGTTGGCGAGCCGGTTGGACATTGCGAACATGGCGGCGATCGCGGCGATGTCCCAGGCGTCTTCGTCGGAGAAGCCATGGCTCTTCAGTTCCTCGTAGTCCGCATCGTCGATCGCGTGCGAGCGCTCGGCCACCTTGACGGCGAAATCGAGCATCGCTCTCAGCCGTGGCGTGAGATCCGCCTTGCGATAATTGACGGCGACCTGGTCCGCGATCAGCGGATTCTTGGCGCGGATGCGCAGGATCGCCCCGTGGGCGACGACGCAATAGGTGCAATTGTTGACGCCTGAAGTCGCGACCACGACCATCTCGCGCTCGGCCTTGCTTAAGCCCCCGGACTTTTCCATCAGCGCGTCATGATAGGCGAAGAAGGCGCGGAACTCGTCCGGCCGCCGGGCGAGCGCCAGAAACACGTTCGGAACGAAGCCCGATTTTTCCTGCACCGCTTCGATCCGCTCGCGAATGTCGTCGGGAAGATCGGCAAGCTTGGGCGTTGGAAATCGGCTGATCGGCGGTTTGGTCAAGGGCATGCCTCGCTGTTTTGCCTCATGCTAACATCGCGCCTCCCGCGCCGAGAAGTGCGCATTGTCGAGGCCCCTCATGCAGTTCGGCGCTTACACCTTCGTCGAGACCCGGCGCGATTCCGCGACTGGCGAGCCGGTCGATGTCGACAAGGCCTTCGCTCAAGTCATCGAGCAGATCGAACTCGCCGATCGCGTCGGCCTCGATGTGTTCGGGCTCGGCGAGCATCATCGGCCGGATTACGCGGTCTCGGCGCCGGCGGTGGCGCTGGCCGCGGCGGCCGCGCGCACCAAGCGCATTCGCTTGACGAGCGCCGTCACGGTGCTGTCGTCCGACGATCCGGTGCGCGTCTATCAGCAATTCGCCACCCTCGATCTCATCTCAGGCGGTCGCGCCGAGATCATGGCCGGGCGCGGCTCGTTCATCGAGTTCGTTTCCGCTGTTCGGCTACAATCTCAACGATTACGACGCGCTGTTCGCGGAAAAGCTCGATCTCCTGCTTCAGATTCGCGATCAGCCAAACGTCACGTGGCAAGGCCTGCATCGCGCGCCGCTCAAGGGCCAGGGCGTCTATCCGCGCGCGCGGCAACAGCCCTTGCCGGTCTGGATCGCCTCCGGCGGCACGCCGCAATCGGTCGCGCGCGCCGGCGCGCTCGGCCTGCCGCTGGCGATTGCGATCATCGGCGGCGAGCCGGCGCGATTTGCGCCGCTCGCGGAACTCTATCGCGAGGCGGGCCGCCGCGCCGGCGTCGCGCCCGACAAGCTCCTGGTCGGCATCAATGGCCATGGCTTCCTCGCCGACACGGCCGAAGCCGCAATCGACGCGTTCTTCGCCCCTTACGCGGAGGTGATGAGCCGCATCGGCCGCGAGCGCGGCTGGCCGCCCTTGTCGCGAGCGCAATTCGATCAGGGCCGGGGCCAACGCGGACATTTGATGGTCGGAACGCCGGACGAGGCGATCGCCAAAATCCTCGCTCAGCACGAGGTCTTTCGCCACGACCGCACTCTCATGCAGATGTCGGTCGGCGCCCAGCCGCAAGACGCGATCCTGCGCTCGATCGAGCTTCTGGGCACGGTCGTCGCGCCCAAGGTGCGGGCGGAACTCGCGAAGCGGAAGGTTTCCGCTTGAAAACGGCCAATAATGCAATTGAATTAGACTTTGGTGAAACGCGGTCCATAGCCCGTCAAGAGACGGGCGTTCTTACGGCCGCCCCTTCGCGACGCGGCAATCATGGTCCAGGGCTGCGCGTCATTGCGAGCCAAGCGAGCAATCCAGGGTCGCAGCGCCCGACGGCCGCCTGGATCGCCGCGTCGGCCTTCGGCCTTCTCGCGATGACGATTACCCAGCTGCAGACTGTCGTCTCGACCGCCGCGTCGGCGATCCTCGCGATTTCGAGCTTCCCCAGTCGTCGCGGCCAAAGTGCACGCGGAACTGGCGCTCGAGGCGTTCTCGCGCCGCCCCTCGTGAGGGACGGCGCCCAGGTTCAACGACACATCGGTCAAGGATCGCAGACGGTTGTAGGCCTTGCGTGAGCGTCATTGAAGTCTCGAATCACTTGGCATCGCGCCTTGGGCTGGGTCGTGTCGGCCGAGTTCCCCGTCATCGCGCGCGCCGCGAAGATCGCGCCCAACGCGGCGAAAGGACCATCGTCGTGCCCATTGCCGGGTCCGCGCCTCGGTGTGTGTGGCGGCTCGGCGGCAACTGGCGCCGGGCCCTCAGGGTCCATGAATGGTTCCTGCGCGACGGCCGGCGTTGCCGATGCGAAGGCGCAGATCGCGGCCGTCGACAGCAATATGACGGATAAGCGTTTCATGGTCTTAGCTCCAGTCGAGCCCGACGAACCGCTCCCTCTCCCAGACACTGACGCAGCTAGATTGCTGCGCTGCAAACATCAATGGTGCAGTGCGGTAACAAATGTGAGAGCCGCACGACAATGACGTGACGAAGGGCGGCAACCCTGAAATTCGGCGCCTAGAGGGAAACAGAAGCTCATGAAATACGTTTACGAGAATTAGAATCCGTGCTATCTATTTGGCCAAGCCTCAGATCGAACCCGGCGCGCTGGCGCACGAGCGAGACAGGCGGATCCATGTCCTTGCCAGGCCCATCGGTAAAGTCCGTATTGAAAACATTGTCGTTTTCCCATCTGGAGACGATGGGAAAGCCGGCGAGGTTATACCAGTGACGAAAGCGGTCCGCGGCCTCGATGCGGTTGGAAAGGTCGGGATGGAGGTTGCAGGTGCTGTAGACGTTCACGGCCCCGGTAGAGTAATTTTGCGCGACCGCGCCGTGCGCGCCAGCGACCAACGTCAGTAAAGAAATTGCGGACCATTGAGCGAGCCCATCAAGCCCTCCCTAGCGATCGTCCATCGTTCAATACGAGATTCGTCGCCAGGAAATACCGCATTCACATCCAGGCCAGCGGCGAAAGACGCTCCTAAGGACTCGCAAGTGCGCAGCGGTGTCGAGTGTGCCCCTTTTCCTTAGTCGTGACAAGTCCTGTAGACAGTGAGGATAGGCGGTAGATTTGGCTAAACGGCCTCAACGCGCCTTGATCGCGTAGCATCTACTTCGAGCGACGCAGATAGGGCTTCATCTGTTGTTACGGAAATTCTCATCGGATGGCGTCGACATTGCCTTCATCGACGCCGAGCCGCAGGGACGGGACCTGAACGAGCCGATCCTACTCATTCACGGCTTCGCCTCCAACCATCGCATGAACTGGGTCGGTCCGCGTTGGGTCGAGACACTCACTGGGGCCGGGCGGCGCGTCATCGCGTTTGACAATCGTGGCCATGGACAAAGCGAAAAGCTCTACACTCCGGCCGACTACCACCTCGATCTGATGACGAGGGATGCGGCCAACCTGCTCACGCATTTAGGCGTCGAGCGCGCCGACGTGATGGGCTATTCGATGGGCGCGCGGATCGCGAGCTTCCTCGCGCTTGGCCAACCGCGTCTCGTGCGCTCGCTCGTGCTCGGCGGCATTGGCGACCGGCTGGTGCGCGACGGCGGGTTGCCGGAGACGGTCGCCGAAGCCTTGGAGGCCCCGTTGCTCGACAGCCTCACCGACCCGACGCAGCGCCTGTTCCGCGGCTTTGCCGAGCAGACGAAGAGCGACCGCGCCGCGCTCGCCGCATGCGTCCGAGGCTCGCGGCGCAACCTCACTCTCGAAGAGGCGGCGCGCATAAATCAGCCGACTTTGGTCGCGGTCGGCGAGCGGGATACGCTTGCGGGCGACCCCTCGAAGCTCGTCGCCCTGTTGCCGCGCGCGGAGGCGCTTATGATTCTCGGCCGCGATCACAATCTCGCCGTTGGCGACAAGGCGTTCAAGGCCGGCGTTCTTGACTTTCTCGCCTGCCGGGCCTGAGCGCACCGCTGCTCTGCGCCATCGACTAAAGTCCTAATAACAAAGCAGGTGACAAGCGACCCTCGAAACGTCAAGACTGCAATCGTAAGCGGCCCTCGACGAGCCGGTCGTGAAGGGAACGGAAAGTCCATGGAGCTGGCCGAGGCGCGAGTCGGAGGCGCGGATAACGATGCGGACCTCCAGGCGCCCGCCCTGTTGGACGTCGACGGGGTAACGATCCGGTTCGGCGGCGTGACCGCGCTTCAAGACGTGTCCTTCGAGGTCACCCGCGGCGCCATCTGCGGTCTGATTGGCCCGAACGGCGCCGGCAAGACGACGCTCTTCAACTGCATCTCGCGCCTCTATGATCCAGGCGCGGGGTCGATCACGTTCGACGGTCGCCCCCTCGCCAGCTGCGCCAGGCATGAGCTCGCTTCCCTCGGCATTGCGCGGACGTTCCAGAATGTCGCCCTGTTTTCGACCATGACGGTGCGCGAGAACGTGTGCGTCGGCGCGCACGCGATGGCGCGAGGCGGATTCCTGAGCAATTCGCTCTCCGCGCCGCTCGCGAGGCGCGAGGAAAAGACGATCGTCGAGCACGCCGACGCGCTGATCGAGGAATTCGGCCTCAAGGCCGTTGCGGATCGTCCGGCAGGCGCCCTGTCGTTCGGAATCCGCAAGCGGGTGGAGCTTGCCCGCGCGCTCGCCAAAGGCCCAAAACTGTTGCTGCTGGACGAACCGGCCGGCGGGCTCAACCACTCGGAAGTCGACGGGCTGGCCGATGAAATCCGCGCCATTCGCGACCGCCGCGGCGTCTCCGTGCTCCTCGTCGAGCACCACATGAATCTGGTCATGCGGGTCAGCGACCAAGTGGTCGCGCTCGACTTCGGCCGAGTCATCGCCAACGGCAGGCCGGACGAGGTCAGATGCAATCCGGAGGTGGTGCGCGCCTATCTCGGGAGCGCGAATTGAGCCCGCCGATCCTGGAAGCAAAGGGTCTCGAAGCCTGGTACGGCCCAGCGCGGGCGCTGCATGGCGTGGATTTCGAGGTCGAGGACGGCGGCGTCACGGCGGTGCTCGGCGCCAACGGCGCCGGCAAGACGACGATCCTGCGGGCGCTGAGCGGACTCATCCGCCGCACCGGCGATATCCGTTTTCGCGGCCGTCCGATCGGCGCGCTGGCGACTGAGGACGTCGCGCGTTTGGGAATCGCGCATGTGCCCGACGGACGCGGCACATTTGTCGATCTCACCGTCGAGGAGAATCTGCGCCTGGGCGCCTATGTGCGCGCCGACCGGCAAAGCGTCCGCGCGGATTTCGACCGCATGTTCGGCTTGTTTCCGCGCCTCGCCGAACGGCGCCGCCAGCAGGCGGGAACGCTCTCGGGCGGCGAGCAGCAGATGCTGGCGATCGCGCGCGCGCTTCTCATGCGACCGAGTTTGCTGATGCTCGACGAGCCGTCGTTCGGCCTCGCGCCGCTGGTGGTGGCGGAAATCTTTCGCGCGCTCGGTGAGATCAATCGCGACGAGGACGTGAGCCTCCTCATCGTCGAGCAGAACGCCTCGCTCGCTCTCGATCTCGCCGACCGCGCGGTGCTGATCGAAACTGGAAGAGTGGCGCTCAGCGGTCCCTCGCAAATGATTCGCGCCGACGACGCGGTGCGCCGCGCCTATCTCGGCTACTAGAGACCAAGGAGCAGTCGGAGATTGGGCGAGTTCCTGCATCAACTGGCGTCCGGCCTCGCGCTCGGCGGGGTCTACGCGATCATGGCGCTGGCGCTGGTGATGATCTACCAGGCGACGCATCTGATCAATTTCGCCCAGGGCGAAATGGCGATGTTCTCGACCTATTTCGCCTGGAAGCTGATGGACCTGGGCGAACCTTACTGGTTCGCCTTCTTCGCCACAATTGTCGCCTCGTTCATCGGCGGGGTGGTGATCGAGCGGCTGGTTGTCAGGCCTTTCGCCAACGCGCCGATCCTCGCTTCGGTGATCGTGTTCATCGGGCTCAGCCTGATCTTCAATTCGCTCGCTGGGTGGCTGTACGGCTTTTCGGTGACCTCGTTCGACTCGCCGTTCAACGGTCGCCCCTGGTTCGGGGCCGGCTACATGTCGTCGCATGAGGCCGGCGCCATTGTTGTGACCTTGTGCGTTCTCGCGCTGGTCTACGCGTTTTTTCGCCTGACCCCGCTCGGCCTTGCGATGCGCGCCGCGGCGCAAAATCCGGTGTCGAGCCGTCTGGTCGGCATTCGGGTCGGATGGATGCTGGCGATCGGCTGGGGTTTGGCGGCGGCGATCGGGTCGGTCGCGGGCATGATGGCGGCGCCGATCGTCTATCTTGATCCCAACATGATGGGCGGTGTTCTGCTCTACGCCTTCGCCGGCGCGGTGCTGGGGGGCATCGACAATCCGTTCGGCGCAGTCTTCGGCGGCGTCGCGGTCGGCGTGCTCGGCAATCTCATCGGCGCCTATCTGGTGGGTGACGAGGTCAAGCTTTCGGTGGCGCTCGCGATCATCATTGCCGTGCTCGTTTGGCGGCCGTCCGGACTGTTCGGACGCCGCCTCGTGGCGAGGGTCTGATGATGGCCGACGCCGACAACGCACTCGGCTCGCTTGTCGCCATCGCAGTCGGAATCTTCGCGCTCGCGTTCCCGTTCGCGGCTTCGGGCTACCACATCTATCAGGGCGCGCAGGTGCTGATCCTTGCGATCGCGCTGCTCGGCCTCAATCTCCTGACTGGCTTCAACGGCCAGATCTCGCTCGGCCACGGCGCGTTTTTCGCCATTGGCAGCTATGGCGCGGCGATCCTGATGGTGAAGTTCGGCTTGCCGTACTGGGCAGCCATTCCGCTGGCGAGCGTCGTGTGCTTCATCGCCGGCTTTCTGTTCGGCTTTCCCGCGCTCAGGTTCGGCGGCCTTTATCTCGCCCTGGCGACTTTCGCGCTCGCCGTCGCAACCCCGCAGATCCTGAGCTACAAGGGCTTTGACGCACTCACCGGCGGCTCGCAGGGGATCACGCTCGCGAAGCCGAGCGTTCCGTTCGGGATCGCGCTCACCCCCGACCAATGGCTGTACCTCGTTTGCCTCGCCTGTGCTGCAGCGCTCTACTGGGCTGCGCGCAATCTCGTGCGGGGGCGGATCGGGCGGGCTTTGGTCGCCATTCGCGATCAGCCGATCGCCGCCGAGACGATGGGGATCAACGCTGCGCTCTACAAGACGACGTGCTTTGGCGTCAGCGCGCTCTATGCCGGCGTGGCGGGGGGCTTGAGCACGCTCGCCGTCGGCTTCGTCTCGCCTGAGAGCTTCGGACTTGCGCTGTCGCTCGCTTTTCTCGTCGGCATCGTCGTCGGCGGGCTCGCTTCGCTCGGCGGCGCGCTGTTCGGAGCCCTTTTCATCGAGTTCGTGCCCAACATCGCCGACCAGCTCACCGTGAGTTTTGGCGAAGGCGCCAAGGCGCTGCCGGGCGCGATTTACGGAGCCCTGCTCATTCTGGTAATGGCCGCGATGCCTACGGGTGTAGCGGGCGCGGCGCGGGTGGCGGCGCGGGCGTTCGCGCCGTCTCGTCGGCAGGCAAAAGTTGAAAATGGCGGCGTCAACGTCGCCGTAAAATACGAAGGGAAGGAAGAATTGCCATGATCAATCGACGGACATTTCTGCAATCAAGCGCCGCCGCTGCAGCCTTCGCCGCCAGCGCCAGTTCCGCCCGGGCGGATAATACGCCCGGCGTCACTGACACCGAGATCAAGATCGGGCAAACGATGCCCTATAGCGGCCCGGCCTCGGCTTACGGCGTCATCGGCAAGGCGGACCTCGCCTATTTCAAGATGATTAACGAGCAGGGTGGCGTGAACGGGCGCAAGATCAATCTGATCAGTCTCGACGACGGCTATAGCCCACCCAAGACCGTCGAGCAGACGCGCCGTCTCGTGGAGCAGGAGCAGGTCGCCTTTTTGTTCAATAGCCTCGGCACGGCATGTTGCGCGTCTGTGCGGCAGTACATGAACGACAACAAGATCCCGCAGCTCTTCGTCGCGACGGGCGCCAGTATGTTCTCCGATCCCAAGCATTTCCCATGGACCATGGGCTGGCAGCCGAACTACCAGACGGAGGCCGCAATCTTCGGCAAGCATATCGTCGCGACGAAACCAGACGCGAAGATCGGCGTGCTTTACCAGAATGACAGCTTCGGAAAGGACTACCTGATCGGACTCAAGAACGGCCTCGGTCCGGACCACGCCGGCATGGTGACCAAGGAAGTTTCCTACGAGACGTCGGAGCCAACTGTCGATTTACAAATCTTGACATTGCAGGGCGCGGGCGTCGACCTCGTGCTCTATGCGGCGACGCCGAAGTTCGCGGCGCAGGCGATCCGGAAGACTTACGACATTGGTTGGACGCCTGTCCGCTACATGACCGACGTATCGCAGTCGGTCGCGTCGGTGATGAAGCCAGCCGGTCTCGAGAAATCGAAGGGCGTGATCACGGCCATCTACGGCAAAGACCCGACCGATGCGCGCTGGAAGGACGACGCCGGTTTCAAGGCGTTCGCGGAGTTCGTCGGCAAATACCTGACGCCGAAGGATCTGACTGACGCGAACGCGGTCTATGGATTTGGAACCTCGGCTACGATGGTTCAGGCGCTGAAGCAGTGTGGCAACGACCTGTCGCGCGAGAACATCATGAGGCAGGCCGCCAACATCAAGGATTTGGTGCTGCCGATGGGGCTCCCGGGCATCAAGATCAACACTTCGCCCGACAATTTCAGCCCGATCCGCCAGGAGGCTCTCGCCTCGTTCAACGGAGAGAGCTGGGAGCAATTCGGGGACCTGTATCAGGCGTAAGCAGCGCGCCGCGCGCTTCCTTTAGCGCGCGGCGCCTTGCCGCCGCCCGGGCGGCGGAAAAGAGGAATGAAAGGGGAGGAGAGCGAGCATGTTTACACGACGTTCATTCCTACAATCGAGCGCCGCCGCCGCGGCCTTGGCCGCGAGCGCCAGTTCCGCCCGCGCGGATAATGCGCCCGGCGTCACCGATACCGAAATCAAGATCGGGCAAACGATGCCTTACAGCGGTCCAGCGTCGGCTTACGGCGTGATCGGCCGCACTGAGGCCGCCTATTTCAAGATGATCAACGAGCAGGGCGGCATCAACGGCCGCAAGATCAATCTCATCAGTCTCGACGACGCTTACAGTCCGCCAAAGACGGTCGAGCAGGTGCGCCGCTTGGTCGAAGACGAGAAGGTGGCGTTTCTCTTCCAGACGCTGGGCACTGCGCCCAACCTCGCGATCCGGCAGTACCTCAACGACAACAAGGTGCCGCAGCTTTTTGTCTCGACCGGCGCGGCGGTGTTCTCCGATCCACAGCATTTCCCGTGGACCATCGGCTACAATCCTAATTATCAAACCGAGGCGCACATCTACGGCAAGGACATTCTCAAGACGAAGCCGGACGGCAAGATCGCGGTCCTCTACCAAAACGACGGATTCGGCAAAGATTATCTTATCGGTCTCAAGGCCGAGCTTGGCGATCACGCCGGCATGATCGTGAAGGAAGCGTCCTATGAGACTTCGGAGCCGACCGTCGATTCGCAGGTCGTGACGCTGCAGGGCTCGGGCGCGGACATCTTCATCATCGGCGCGACGCCGAAATTCGCCGCGCAGGCGATCCGCAAGTCCTTTGACCTCGGCTGGGACGCGACCCGCTATCTCAGCAATGTCTCGCCTTCGATCGCGACGGTCCTGAAGCCGGCGGGCCTCGAGAAGTCGAAGGGACTCATCACCGCCTACTACGGCAAGGATCCGACGGATGCCCGCTGGAAGGATTTGCCGGATTTGAAAGCGTGGCATGCGTTCTGCGATAAATATATGAGCCAGAAGGAATTCGTCGACGCCAACGCAACTTATGCTTTCAGCGCCGCGTCGACGATGGCTCAGGTGCTCAAGCAATGCGGCAATGACCTCTCCCGCGACAACGTGATGAAACAGGCGGCCAACGTTAAGGATTTTGAGCCGCCGATGGTATTGCCGGGCATGAAGATCAACACTTCTCCGACCAATTTCAGCCCGATCCGGCAGATGCAGCTTGCAAAGTTCGACGGTCAGAGCTGGCAGCTGTTCGGAGACCTCTTGATGGGCTGACCCAAAGTCGGGGCCGCGCGTTCCGTTTAGCGCGCGGCCTGACCGGCGTGCCTCACGCCCATTGCTTGAGCGGAGCGAAGCGGACGAATTTCTTGGCGTGGTGGCGATCCATGCGGGTCAGCACATCGCGTAGGAAACCGACGCCCTCGGCGAGATAGGGCCCCTTGTTGAGCATCACGCATTCGGCGCCTTGCGCCATAGCCGCGTCGGTCATCTCGGCGCGGCTCGCCACGCCGTCGCGCACAAAATTGTCGAGGACTTGCGTCGCCCACACCACCGGCGTGTGCGCCGCCTCGCAGAGCCACAGGATTTCTTCCTGCATTTCGGTGAGCCTGGCGAAGCCAAGTTCAACTGCGAGGTCGCCCCGCGCGATCATCACCGCGGTCGGATTATGCGCCGACGACTGGAGGATGAGCGATGGAAGATTGCGCACCGCGAGCGGCGTCTCGATCTTCAACACGAGCCCCGGCGGCTCGCGCTTGGGCGCGCGCGCCACTAGATGATCCTGCAGGAGCTCGATGTCGTCGACCCGCTGCACGAACGAATAGCCGATCAGATCGGCATGATCGGCGATGAAGTCGAGGTCGCGGAAGTCCTTGGAGGTCAGCGGCGGCAGATCGAGTTCGGTCGAGGGAAAATTGACGCCCTTGCCGGGCTTCAGCCGCACCCCCTTCTCGCGGGCGGCGAAGACCTCAATCTCCGCCCGGCCCGGCCCCTTGGAGACGAACTCGGGCCGCGGCCTTGCCGTCGTCGATGAAGATTTCGGAGCCGACAGCGAGCTGATCGACGAGTTCGGGAAAATTGAGCGAGAACGCGAGCGGCTCTTTGGTCTTCTCGCGCAGTTCATCGACAAGAACGATCCGGTCGCCGCGCATGAGGCGCGTTTTCGGCGGCGCCTTCACTCTGAGGATGCGGCACTTCGGGCCGGCGATGTCCATCAGAACCCGGCAGGGACGCTCGAGTCGCGCGGCCGCCGCTTGCACGTTCTCGATCATTTGGCCCCACATTTCGGGGTCGTCGTGGGCGCAATTGATGCGCGCGCAATCCATGCCGGCGGCTACCAGATTGTCCACCAACGCGGCTTCCGTCGCCGCCTCGGGCGGCAAGGTCGCCATGATCCGCGCGCGAGGGACGCTTTTTTGCCGCTTCCCGAAGAGCCGATCGGCCTCCGCCTCCAGCTCCGCGGCGCCCGCCCTCGCCAACATCGGCGACGGATAGGGCGCGTTCGCTTCGCCGCTCAGGCGCTTGAGGGTCGCGATGAGCGCATCGAGCGCCTGCGCGACGTGGCTTTCGCTGCGGCCAAGCGAAGAGAGCCCCCGCGACGCGAGCCGGTATTGCAAATCGGTGACGTCGTGCGCGCGCAGCGCGATATAGTGGGAGAGGTTGAGAACGCGCGACGGCGCCTTCGACTTGTCCGCGTCGGCGCCCCAACTGCTTCTTAGCTCGGCGCCTTTGAGCTCAACGTCCTCGCGTAAAGCTTTCACCTCGGCGAGAAGGGCGCGGATTTCTTCCAGGTCGCTTCCGGTTTTTGGAGCCATGGGGAGCCGCTTCGCATGAGCGAATCGTCGACGGAGTCACGCTTTTCCCCGCCAGACCGGTCTTTGACGCGCGAATGTGACGCCTGTGTAACAAAGCGCGAACAGATTTGGACCACTCCTCGAGACATCGGCAGCGGCGCGGTCAGTGACGGATAAGGCCAGATCTCGTCGCCCAAGTGAAACCATTGTGCGGCGGAGCGCGTATAAGGGATAGGCAGCTCGATGTGATCATGGGGCATATGATGAAAATGATCGGCGCGGTCGTGGTCACAATGACCCTGTTGATCGGAACCGCGTCCGCGGATGATCTGACGGCCGCCAGCTCACGCGCCATCGTCGAGCGGCAATTCGACGCCTTTGAGCGGGACGATGGGCCGGCGGCGTACGCGCTCGCGGCCCCCACGATCAAGGACATGTTCAGCGACGCCGATCATTTCATGGCGATGGTTCGCGACCATTATGCCCCGGTCTACCGACATCGCAGCGCCGACTTTGGCGCCTTTAAGGAATCGGGCGACGAGGCGAGCCTCGAGGCGACCCTGGTCGACAACGATAACGTCGTATGGACGGCGCTCTACAGCTTTCGCCGCGCGTCGAACGGCGATTGGCTGATTTCAGGCTGCGTCCTCGCGAAGGCCGAGGCGAGCGCAATCTGACCTCGGATTGGTCGCTCAAGGCTAACGCTGACGACGCGATGTTGTAAGCTCAGCGGCACACGGACTAACCTACCCCGGAAGCAGCGCCTGGCAGAGTGAGGCGCTTGCGCGGGGAATCTTCATGACAATCGACTTTCAAGGCAGAGTGGCCATCGTCACCGGCGCCGGCTCCGGCCTCGGACGCTCGCATGCTCTGGGACTTGCCGCGCGCGGAGCGAACGTCGTCGTCAATGATGTCGGCTTCAATAATGCCATGACGGTTGTGGAAGAGATTCGCGCCGCTGGCGGGACAGCGATCGGGGACAACGCGGACGTCGCCGATTTCGCGGCAGTCTCAGAGATGGTTGCCCGCGCCGAAAAGCTGTGGGGGCACGTCGACATTCTCGTCAACAACGCCGGCGTGCTGCGCGACAAGACTTTCGCCAAGATGGACATGGCGGATTTCGAGTTCGTCCTCCGCGTACACCTGATCGGCTCGGCCAATTGCACGAAGGCGGTCTGGGCGGGCATGCGGGAGCGCAACTACGGGCGCATCGTGCTCACGTCCTCGGCATCCGGCATCTACGGCAATTTCGGCCAGGCGAATTACGGGGCCGCGAAGGCGGGCATGATCGGCCTCATGAACGTGCTGCATCTTGAGGGCGCGAAGAACGATATCCGCGTCAACATCCTGGCGCCGACGGCCCGCACCGGCATGACGGAGGGCCTGCTGTCGCCCGTCGCCGCGGAGCTCATGACGCCGGAAAGCGTGACGCCGGGCGTGCTGTTTCTCGTGAGCGAAAACGCGCCCTCGCGCGTCATTCTGGGGGCGGGCGCGGGCGTCTTCGCGGTCACGCATATTGGCGAGACGCCCGGAATCTACCTCGACGAGAACGATCGCACACCGGAGACGATCGCTAAGCGCTTCGCCGAGATCTCCGATGTCAGGACCGCCGAGCCGCTCAAGGACGCCTTTCAGCCAAACCTACAAGTTCGTCGCGGCCGCTGCCAAGGCGAAGGGGCTCAAGGTGGAGTGAGGATGCAGGATAACGCGATCAGCGCGGCCCGCTTTCGCGCGTCGTCGCGGCAACGCGTCGCTCAACTCTTCGCGGCTCTCTTCCTCCGCTTCGCCAGGGTCCGCAGGCGCAGCGCGTTCAGCTTGATGAAGCCAGCGGCGTCCTGGTGGTCGTAGGCCACAGCGCCTTCCTCGAAAGTCACGAGGTCCTGGTCGTACAGGGAATGCGGACTGTCGCGGCCGATCACATGGACGCCGCCCTTGTAGAGCTTGAGCCGCACGCGGCCCGCGACCATCTCCTGGCTCTTGTCGATCAAGACCTGCAGCATCTCGCGCTCGGGCGAGAACCAGAAACCGTTGTAGATGAGCTCGGAATACTTGGGCATGAGTTCGTCTTTGAGATGCGCGGCGCCGCGGTCGAGCGTGATCGATTCGATCGCGCGGTGCGCCGCAAGCAGGATCGTGCCGCCGGGCGTCTCGTACATGCCGCGCGACTTCATGCCGACGAAGCGGTTTTCGACAAGATCGAGACGGCCGATCCCATTGTCGTGGCCGAGCTTGTTGAGGGCGGTGAGCAGCGTCGCCGGGCTCATCGCCTTGCCGTCGATCGCGACAGGATCGCCTTTCTCGAACGCGATCTCGACCACGGTCGGCTTGTCGGGCGCGTCCTCGGGATGAACGGTGCGCGAGTAGACATAAGCCGGCGTTTCTTCCGCCGGGTCCTCCAGAACCTTGCCCTCGGAGGAGACGTGCAGGAGGTTGGCGTCGGTCGAAAACGGCGCTTCGCCGCGCTTGTCCTTGGCGATCGGGATCTGATGCTGCTCGGCGAAGGCAATGAGCGCATTGCGGGAAGCGAATTCCCACTCGCGCCAGGGCGCGATGATCTTGATGTCGGGCTCGAGCGCATAGGCCGACAATTCGAAGCGCACCTGATCGTTGCCCTTGCCGGTCGCGCCATGAGCGATCGCGTCAGCGCTCATTTTGCGGGCGATCTCGACCAGGTGCTTGGCGATCAGCGGCCGCGCAATCGAGGTGCCAAGGAGGTACAGGCCCTCGTATTGGGCGTTGGCGCGGAACATCGGGAAAACATAGTCGCGCACGAATTCCTCGCGCACGTCCTCGATGAAGATGTGCTCGGGCTTGATGCCCAGCAGTTCCGCCTTCTTGCGCGCCGGCTCAAGCTCCTCGCCCTGGCCGAGGTCGGCGGTGAAGGTGATGACCTCGGCGCCATATTCAGTCTGCAGCCATTTGAGGATGATGGACGTGTCGAGCCCGCCCGAATAGGCGAGGACGACGCGCTTGGCTTGCGGCTTCTTGCGGCTCGGCATGGATAGCGGCTCTCTTCACGCGGCATCGTCATGGCCGGGCTTGGCCCGGCCATCCACGCCACGCCGCCTTCAAATCGCAGGCCGCGAATTCGATGCCGCCGGAAGCCCGGATTGACAGGCCGGGTTGTGAGGACGGAGGCGCGTGGATGGCCGGGTCAAGCCCGGCCATGACAGTGGTGGGGCGTCGCCCCGAGATGTCGGCAGGACTTATAGAGCCGCGCTCGGAGCGCGCAACCCGGCTTTACCGGGAAGGAGAGCGGTCGAGAGCGGCGATGACTTCCGCGACCTCCTCACCGGCCGTCCCGCCCGCGTCGACGGTCACGACTCCTGGCTCGCCCAGAGTCGGCTCCTCCAGCGTGTCGAACTGGCTGCGCAGCAGCGAGGCCGGCATGTATTCGTGATGGCGTGCGGCGACCCGCGCCGCGATCAGCGCTTCCGAGCCCTTCACATAGACGAAGCGAACATCGGGCCGCGCCGCGCGAATGCGGTCGCGATAAGCCCGCTTCAGCGCCGAGCAGGTCAGTACGCCGGACTTGCCCTCACCGGCCCAGCTCTTGAGCTCCTCGCCGATCCGGTCGAGCCAGGGCCAGCGGTCGGCGTCGGTGAGCGGAATTCCCTGCCGCATCTTCTCGACATTGGCTGGGGGATGCAGCCGGTCGCCCTCCATGAATGCCCAGCCGAGCTGCTTCGCGAGCAATTCGCCGACGGTCGTCTTGCCGCTGCCCGAGACGCCCATGACGACGAGCGCGGTTCCGTTTTTGGCGTGGTTCATCGTCGCTTCACGCTGGCGAGAGAGCGGGCGCGACCGCGTCCGGCTCAGGGATCGGCTCGATCTTCCCCAGCACCACGACGAAGAAGAAAATGCCGATCAGGAGCACGATCCCCGCCACCAGGAACGCGAGCGAAAAGGAATTCGTCGCGCCGACAACGAACCCGGTGACCGCGGGCGCGATTGCGCCCATGAGATTGTTGAAGAAGTTCATCACGCCGCCAATGGTGCCTGTTCCGCCCCTCGGAGCAATGAGCGATGGAATCGACCACCCGACCGGCGCCGCCGCAGCAAGTCCACTGAGCGCGATGGTGATCCAGAAGATCGCCCAGCCCGGGCTTGTCGTCATCGTTGCGCCGAACACTGCAAGGCCGAGAATCATGCCGCCGACCAGCACCGCCTTGCGCGTCCTCGTGTCGTCGTAGCCCTTCGCGAGCAAGTGATCGATGAGCCAGCCGCCGACGACGAGATCGGAGATGGTCGCGAACAACCAGGGGATCGTCGCGTAGCCCGCCGACTTGATGATGCTCATGTGCATCTCGCTGACAAGGTAGCCCGGCAGCCAGGTGAGGAAGAGGTAAAACGAATAGCCGTAAGCCGCGAAGCCGATGGTGAGGCCCCAAACTTTGCGATTGCGCAAGAGATAGCCCAGCATCCCGATGGGGCTCGCCTCCGCCTCGCCTTCGGGCGTCGCGCCGCCCTTGCGGATGTAGTCACGCTCCTCGCGGCTGAGCTTCGGATCGGCGCTCGGATCACGGTAGATGAACCAGTAGGCGAGGAAGTAGGCGAAGCTCATGATCGCGGTGAGGCCGAAGCCCCAGCGCCAGCCGAAGGTCACGACGGCGACCGCGACCAGCGGCACGCCAATGACATTGGAGAATTTCGCCGCGGCGTCGAAGATCGCGGTCGCCCGCGCGCGCTCGCCGCGCGGGAACCAATAGCCGGTGGCTTTGGAATTGGCGGGAAAGGCTGGCGCTTCCGCGACGCCAAGCAGGACACGCGCGGCGAAGATGAAGCCGAAGCCGGTCGCAAATGCGACCACGCCCGAAGCGACGCCCCACAGAAACGCGCCGATGCGGCTCACGGTCGTGACGCCAAGCCGGTCGAGCACGATTCCAACCGGGATCTGCAGAATCGCGTAGGACCAGAAGAAGGCGCTGAACAGCAATCCCAGATCGCCCGGTGTCAGGCCGAACTCTTGCTGGAGCTGGGGCGCCGCGACCGAGATGTTCACCCGGTCGAAATAATTGATGAGAATCCCGAGCCCGAGCAGAGCCCCGATCCCCCACCGCCGCCGGCCGACGATTGGCGCCTCCGCCATTATGTCTCCTCCGCGGGAGGCAGGAGACTCTTCGGCCCGGCGGTTGTCAATCAGCGCGGCTCGCGGCGTCATGAGCAAGAGACTGGCGCGAAGCCCACCAAGTCTCTGTGAGTCTCGGCGGCTGTCGTGTACTGTGATTCGAGCTGCGAGGGGCAAGCGGCATGGGGCATTCACGTCAATGGAAAGCGGCGCGTTCGACTGGGCCGGACCCGGCTAGGCTCGTCTTGCTTGCGCCCGTCCTCCTGGCGCTGGCCCTCATTTTCATCGGTCGCGTGGGCGATGCGGCCCAAGCCGCGAAACCTTCGTTCGATTGCGCACGGGCGAAAAGCGTGGCGGAAAAGATGATCTGCGCCGATCCTGGCCTCGCCGCCGTCGACGCGGCCATCGCCGCCAATTACGCGGCCGCGTTGAAGCGGCTCGATGCTCCGGCCCGCAAGGCGCTTGCCCAGGACCAGCAGGATTTCGTCAGTTACCGTGACCGGATCGCCGGCTTCGACCAGGGCGTTCCGAGGGACAAGCAGAATTTTCCGATCGACGAGTTCATGCGCGACCGCGCCGCCTTCCTCGGAAGCATTGAAAAACCGGGCGTTGGCTTGGTTGGCGTGTGGAAGAATGTCGAGGGCGTTGTGACCATCAAGTCGGCGGGCACGGGTAAGCTCGAAGTCGAGGCCGACACCGCCAATCCGTCGACGGGCGGGAGCGAATGCAACGTGGGCGGAATGGTGAAAGCGCAACCAGACCTGGAGCTGGTCGACACGGACAGTGACGATAAGGCGACCGGCTTTGTCTATCGCTTCCATCGGCTCGGTGATGCGCTCGAAGCTGAGGAGGCCGGCGAGGCGAAGGGCGACTCAAATGAGCCAGCGTCGTGCGGGGCCAATGGTCATGTGAGCGGCGTCTTCTTTCTCAACCGCTCGAAATCATAGCGCTTCATGTTGTCACGCTCGCCCTTCGGCCAGATGATGCGGCGGACGATCTCGATGACGATGAGGGTGATGAGCCCGCCAAGCAGCACGTCGCTGAGATAGTGGCCGCCGAAGGCAAGCCTCAAGAGGCTCGCGCCGAACGCGAAGGCGAATGCAGCGACCATCGCCGCGCCCCGCCAGGGCGGCGGAAGCACGCTTGCCGGCGCGACCATCCAGAAGCCGGTCGACGCTTCGCCGGAGACGAACGAACAGTTCTTCTTGCAGCCGCCCTTGTCGTCATACCACGGGACGAACGGGTCCGGCCCGTTGAAGTCCCGCGTCTGGATCGGGCGGGGACGATGCCAATGATCCTTGAGGCCGACGTTGACGATGAGACCCGGCCCGACGATCATCGTGGCGATGAGAAAGATCATCGCTCGGCCGCTCGGCGCCCAGCGGAGCTTCGCCCCGAGACGCTTGGCGAGCCACAAGGCCGCATAGGCGACAAGCACGACGAAGGGGGTGACGCGGAAAAAGTCGCGGCCAAAACGCTCGAAGTCATTGCGGCCGAAGAAGCCGCCGCCGTGATAGAAATAATGCGCGCCCTCAAGATCGAGTCCGGGCCAGATGGCGAAGACGACAAGCATCAGCGCGGCGAGCACAATGTAGGCGGAAAGTGCTTTGTTCATGTGTCGCGATCAGACCACGCGGTAGGTCTGGCCGTTCTCGGAGCCTTCGATGCTGCGGCTGAAGGCCCGAGCGGCGCGCGCGACTGGCACGGGATCGTGACCGCGAAAGAACGGCCCGAAGGCGCCCATGGATTCCTCAAATACGGTCGGGCTCACCGCGTTGATGCGGATGCCGAGCGGCATTTCGATCGCGGCCGCCATTGCGAACGCCTCGATCGCCGCATTGACCATGCTGGCGGACGAACCGCCAACGATGGGCGTCTGCGACAACACGCCGGCAATCAGCGTGATCGAGCCGTGGTCATTGATGTGTTCGCGGGCAGCCAGCGCGAGATTGACCTGGCCCATGAGTTTGTCGGTCAGCCCCAAGCCGTAGGAGGATTTTTCCAGCCCCGCGAGTTTGATCGCGGACAGCGGATGCCAGTTCACGGCGCCAGCGGCGCAAGCGACCGCGTCCAGCGGCCCCGCCGCTTTGAAACCCGCAACGATGCTCGCGGGATTAGCGATGTCGATGCGAATGTCGCCTGATTTCGATCCTGCGGACACGATGTCATGCCGCGGCGAAAGCTCGGCTACGATTGCGCGCCCCAGCACTCCGCTCGCGCCGATGAGGAGAATGCGAAGACGGTGGGACTCAGGCATCAGTTTGCTCTTCCGTTGGAAAGTATGGGCGCATGGGACGCGGGCGTCGAATCTGCGCTTACGGGCCGGGCTTTCGCAACGTCGAGACGAAGTCGATGAGGTTGCCCATGGCGATATTGACGTCGATCAGGTGCCAGCCCCAGCTCTTGAGAAGCCGCCCGTCCACGACGAGGTCGCCGGGGAGGGTCGCCGGCCACGCGCCAGGCGCTTGCGGCGAGTTGACCGAGACCGAAAGATAAGAAGCCTTCGGCCCGGCGACGCAATGCCCGGACGCGATTCCGGGCAGCGATACGAAGGGCGTGTCGAGCGACTTGACGAACGCCGCCCAGCTTGGATCGAGCGGAGGCTTGCCGAGCAGGTTCGTCTGGGTCGCGAGAATGGGATCGAGCCTGCCGCCGGCAAGCGCGGCGGGATCGGTGCAGGCGATCTCCATGCCTGGCGTTTCGGGATGGGTGAAGCGGGAATCGTCCGGCGGGGGCGAGCTCGCCGGGAAAGTCTCGTAGGCGACGACGCAGCCGTTCTGCCCCGCCGCGCGGCAGAGGGGGATGGTCTTAAACGTCCCGCCGACGTCCTTGCCTTCCGGCACCTCGACGTCGAACCCGAGGATGAGGGCGCCGGCGAGGAGGCGCTGCTCGGGCTTGCCCTCGATCTCATGGGCGATCAGCCGCGCCAGGATTCGCGCGCCCTGCGAATGGCCGATCAGCACGACCCCCCGGCCTTCGTTGTCATGCGCGAGATAGTGTCGCCACGCCGCGCGCACATCCTCGTACGGAAGCTTGAAATCCACGGGGAGCGGCTCGCGTCGGAGCACGGCTTCGACGCCCGCGATCGTCACCTGGCGGTAGATGGGCGCGAACGGCCGGCAGACCGAGGCGAAGGCGGCGAATTGTTGCACGACCGCTCGCTTCTCGCCGGGTCCGCCCGTCATGCTGCTATTGCCAGCCGGATCTTCGGAGACGGTCGGATAGACGTAGAAGCAGTCGATCGGCGCTGACGGGTTCGGCCTAAAAACACGATTTGCGCGCGAGCCGTCGCTTTGCACAATCGTTGCGACCAACGGGGCCGCGCAGAGGTCGGACGCGCCCGGGCGGCAGAGCCAGGATTCGGCCCGCGCATACGGGTCATCATCCGCGGCGCGCGCAGGCCCAGTGACGCTCGCGAGAGCGAACGCCAATCCAGCCGCGGCGATCAGCCAGCCCCGGACGGTCCGGGCATTGCGCGGGTTGCGTAAACTTTTGGCCATCCACACTCCACCCGCAAAAGCGGGCTCCCGCTGGCGGCCGCAAGCTAGCGGCAACCGGCGAGGAGCGCCAGCGGCCCGCACGAAGCCAGTTGCCATCGGTGAGGAGCGCCCTGTAAACCGGCCGCCAAACTGGAGAGGCGTTCATGTTCAGACTCGACGACAAGCTCGCGCGCATTCGCAGCGGCGCCTATCGGCGTTCGGATTTCATCATCGCCGACGCCAAGGACCCCGATATGGGGCCGGGCCTGCATGCGGTGGGGCCGGCCTCCGGCGAGGGGCGTTTCAAGACGCGCGCCCAGTTCCTCGATTCGATCGAGGCGATCGTCAAGCAGGACGTCGTCGACATCATGCTGACCTCGGTCTCGAATCTGGAAAGCCTCGTTAAGCGCAACGTCTTCTCCGGAACGGGGGTCAAGCCGGTCATCCGCGCCAATGACACGACCGACGTCTGGCGCCATCGCGGCGCGTCCTTCCACAACCACCCGTCGCGGCCGTTCCGCACCGCGTCGCTTAGCCACGTGAAGCCGCTGACCGACCTTGGGCTTTATTCGATCACCTTCACCAACGATATCGACGCCGACCATATCTCGCTCGAGGCGTTCACGGATTTTCGTGACGACGCCGAAGCGAACGGCTTCTCTTATTTCCTCGAGGTGTTCAATCCGAATGTCGAGCGCGGCCTGACGCCGGAGACCATGCCTCAGTTCGTCAATGACGCGATCGTCCGGTGTCTCGCCGGTCTTACCGAGGCGGAGCGGCCGAAGTTTCTCAAAATCGCCTATAACGGGCCGAAGGCGCTGGAGGAGCTGGCGTCGTTCGACCCCGGCCTCGTGGTTGGCGTCTTGGGCGGCGGAGCCGGCACGACCCGCGATTGTTTCGAGCTCATCCATCAAGCCGAGAAATATGGCGCGCGTGTCGCGCTCTTCGGCCGCAAGATCAATCTTGCGGAATCGCCGCTCGACATCGTGCGGCTCATGCGCGCGGTCGCCGACGGCGCCATGACTCCTCTCGATGCGGTCAAAGATTATCACGCGGCGCTTGAGAAAAAGGGTTTGAAGCCGACGCGCGAGATCGCGATCGACAGCACGATCACGGAAACTGTCCTCAAGTCGGGCTGAGCGATGAGCGAGCGGCGCGGCGTGTTGTCGGCCGGCACCTGGTGCGTCGATTTCAACAAGTCGATCGCACGCTGGCCGGATGAGGACACCTCGAACGAGGTTTTCGCGATCGACCGCCAAAATGGCGGGTCCGGGTCGAACATGGCCCTCGACCTCAAGCGCCTCGATCCCGAACTTCCGGTCGAGGCGATGGGCGTCGTCGGCGATGACGACCTCGGGCGCTTTCTCTTTGCCGAATGCGACGCGCGTGGCGTCAACCGCACTGCGCTCCGGGCGGCGCCGGGCGGCGCGACGATGAGCGTCGACGCTTTCAATGTCGCGACCAACGGCCGGCGCACCCATTTCTATCATCAGGGCGTGGCGGCCGAGATGACGCCCGACGACTTCGATTTCTCATCCACGGCTGCGCGAATTCTGCATCTTGGATTGCCGGGAGCGCATAAGGCCATGGACCGGCCGTGGCTTGACGACGCCAACGGCTGGGTCCCCGTGTTGCGCAAGGCTCGCGCATTTGGCCTCACCGCCAATCTCGAATTGATGACGACCCGCGCCGAAAGACTGGCCGAGCTCGGCCGCCCGTGCCTGCCGCATCTCGATTGCCTGATCGTCAACGATTACGAGATCGGCGCGCTGGCGGGACGCGAGACACGGCGGCCCGACGGTTCGACCGACCTGAATGCGGTTGTGTAGACCCAGTGATCGGACGCGATGACGAGATCCGTCGTGTGATCCAGGTGCTGAGCCGTCGTACTAAGAACAACCCGGTCCTGATCGGCGAACCCGGCGTCGGCAAGACGGCGATCGTCGAAGGGCTCGCGCAGAGGATCGTCGGCGGCGACGTGCCGGAGGGGCTTCGGGACCGCAGGTTGATCTCGCTCGACCTCAGCGCGATGGTCGCGGGGTCGAAGTACCGCGGCGAGTTTGAGGACCGCTTGAAGGCCGTGCTCAAGGAGATCGCGGACGCGAAGGGCAACATCATCTTGTTCATCGACGAGTTGCACACGATCGTCGGTGCCGGCGCCGCCGAAGGCTCGATGGACGCCGGGAACATGCTCAAGCCGATGCTCGCACGCGGAGAGCTGCGGGCGGTCGGTGCGACCACGCTCGACGAGTACCGAAAGCACATCGAGAAGGACCCGGCGCTCGAGCGACGCTTCCAGCCGGTGCTGGTCGGCGAGCCGACGGTGCAGGACACGATCGCGATCCTGCGCGGTCTGAAGGAGCGCTACCAGGTCCACCACAACGTCCGGATCCAGGACTCGGCGCTGGTCGCCGCGGCCACGCTCAGCCACCGCTACATCGCGGACCGCTTTCTCCCGGATAAGGCCATCGACCTGGTGGACGAGGCTGCATCGCGGATTCGGATGGAGATCGACTCCAAGCCGACCGAGATCGACGAAGTCGACCGCCACAACATGCAGCTCGAGATCGAGCTTGAGTCGCTCGGCGATGATGACGACCCAGGGACGGCATCCCGGCGCGAGCAGCTCGAGCGTGCGCTCGCCGAGGGCAAGGAGCGCTCGGCCGCGATGCACGCCGAGTGGCAGCGTGAGAAGGACACGATTGGTGCTGTCGCAGCGCTTCAGGAGAGGATCGAGCAGGCCAAGATCGAGCTCGAGCGCGCTCAGCGCGAGTCGGATCTGGGCCGTGCTGCCGAGCTCCAGTACGGAACGATCCCCGAGTTGGAGAAGCTGCTCGAGTCGGCTGCGCAAGCGGAGGCTGGGACTGACGCTGCGGCGACGCCGAAGTTCCTCAAGGACGTCGTCGACGCCGAGGACGTGGCCGAGGTGGTCGCGAAGTGGACGGGCATTCCGGTGACCCGCCTGATGGAGGGCGAGATCGAGAAGCTGGTGCACATGGAGGAGCGGTTGCATCAGCGCGTGATCGGCCAGGACGAAGCGGTCGAGGCGGTGTCCGCCGCGCTCCGGCGCTCGCGAGCGGGACTGCAGGACCCGGACCGGCCGATCGGAACGTTCCTGTTCATCGGACCGACAGGCGTCGGCAAGACCGAGCTTGCCCGGGCGCTCGCCGAGTTTATGTTCGACACCCAGGACGCGATGATCCGGATCGACATGTCCGAGTACATGGAGAAGCATGCGGTCTCGCGACTGGTCGGGGCGCCTCCCGGATACATCGGCTACGACGAGGGCGGTCAGCTGACCGAGGCTGTTCGGCGCCGGCCGTACTCGGTGGTCCTGCTCGACGAGATCGAGAAGGCCCATCCGGACGTGTTCAACACGCTCCTTCAGGTGATGGACGACGGACGACTGACCGACGGCCAGGGTCGCACCGTGTCGTTCAAGAACACGGTTCTGATCATGACGTCGAACATCTCGGGCGGGCTCGCAGGCGTCGAGGCCAACTTCAAGCCGGAGTTCGTGAACCGCCTGGACGACATCGTCGAGTTCGAGACCCTGACGCGCGAGCAGATCAGCGAGATCGTCGAGCTACAGGTCGCGAAGCTGATCGCGAGAGTGCGGGAGCGCGAGATCGACGTCGAGCTGACCGACGCGGCGCGAACGCTGCTCGGCAACCTCGGCTACGACCCGACGTACGGCGCCCGGCCCCTGAAGCGCGTGATCCAAAAGCGGCTCGTGGACCCGCTGGCGATGGCGATCCTCGAGGGCAAGTTCGTGCCGGCGGACATCGTCAACGTCGATGCCGTCGGCGGAGAGCTCGTTCTCGAGCGCGCCGAGCACTCCATCGAGCCGGCCGAGGCCCCGGCGGCTGCGTAGGGTCATCCCCCGCGATTGTTGTCGTCGTCCACAGTGAACAGTCGCCACTCGCCCGGTACACCTGCGAGCGCCTCGCTCCCGCGGTATTGAAAGCCGATGTTCGACCCGACCACAAGGTCGCGTACGGTCCCGGACACGAGCACCTGGGCGGGCTCGGCCAGGTCGGCGATGCGCGCGCCGATGTGGACCGTGACGCCGGCCAAGTCATTGCCGGCGAGCTGGCACTCGCCGGTGTGCAGCCCGGCCCGGATGTCGAGCTCGAGCGCGCGGGCGGCGTCCACGGCGGCCAGCGCACAGCGGATCGCTCGTGCCGGTCCGTCGAACGATGCGAACACGCCGTCGCCGGTGCTGCGGATCGTGCGACCGCGGTAGACGGCGATCTGATCGTGCATCAGGCGGTCGTGGTCCTCCATCAGGTCGTGCCATCGGCGGTCGCCGAGCCGGGCTGCGTGCTCGGTCGAGCGGACGATGTCGGTGAACATGACCGTCGCCAGCACTCGGTCTGGGTCGTGGATCCCGCGTGAGCCCGTCACGAACTCCTCGATCTCATCGAGTAGCGCGTCTGCGTCGCCTGCGAAGTAGATATGGTCATCGCCGGGCAGCTCGAGGTACCGAGAGCCCGGGATGTGCCCGGCCAGGTAGCGACCGTTGGCGACGTCGACGAGCCGATCCCCGCGGCGGTGAAGGATCAGCGTCGGGACGCGGATCGCCGGCAGGACGGCGCGGACGTCCATCCTGTTGATCGTCTCGAAAATCGGCGCGACCATCCCGGGGCGGACCGAATATCGCTCGAAGCGCCCCCACCATCGTCGGAAGCGCTCATCCTGGACCAGCGTCGGCGCGAGCACGTTCAGCGACGCGCCGGAGCCCCAGCCGTCGATCCAGATCTTGCCGTAGGCCTCGACGAGCTCGCGAGGACGGCCCTCGGGGTAATCGTCAGACTGCAGCCACCGGGCGCAGGCGCCGTAAAGGATGAGGCTTACGCAGCGGTCCGGGTAGGTGGCCGCGAACAGTGCGGCCATCGGCCCGCCTTCGGAAGGGCCGAACAGCACGGCGCGCTCCGATCCGACCGCATCCATCACGGCCAGAACGTCGTCCATCCGCTCCTCGAGCGTCTGCGTGTCAGGGACCGAATCGGACAGCCCAGTGCCCCGCTTGTCGAACATGATCAGCCGGCTGAACGACGCGATCCGCCGCAGGAAGTAGGCCGCGGCCGGATGCTCCCAATATTGCTCAATGTTCGACAGCCACTGAGGGACCAGGATCACGTCGACATCGCCGCTACCGACGACCTGGTAGGCGATGCTCAGATCGCCCGCCTTCGCGAATCTCGTCTCTGGCGTCGCCATCGGGGCAACTTACCCCTTATGCAGCCGGCGCGCCCGCGCTCGTCCGCATGCACAGCAGCGGCTCCATGGTACAAGTCGCCCTTGATCCCGTCGAGAAGGAGGCGTCCTCGTGCCGACCTACATCCTGCTGACAACGCTCACCCCGCATGGAGTGCAGACGATCAAGAACAATCCCGCTCGCATCCGAGAGGTGAACCGCGAGATTGAGCAGCTCGGTGCGACCGTCAAGGCGCAGTGGGCGACACTCGGGCGGTTCGATTTCGTCAACGTCGTCGAGGCGCCCGACGAGAAGACGATCGCGCGCGTCTCGCTCGAGCTCGGATCGCGGGGGACCGGTAAGTACGAGACGCTGAGCGCGATCCCGATCGACGACTTCATCGGCGCGATCTGAGCGCGGGCGTGGCCCGACCGCAGTCCCACCCCCGCGTTCTCGTCGTCGGCTCGGGCGCCCGCGAGCACGCACTCGTGCACGCGCTCGCCCGGTCCGGCAGGCAGCCCGAGATCCTGTGCGCGCCCGGGAACGCAGGGATCGCAGCGGATGCTCGCCTGGTCGAGGTCGCGGCCGAGGACGTTTCGGGAATCGCTCGTGCCGCTGTCGACGAGCTGGTGGATCTGGTGGTGATCGGCCCCGAGGCACCGCTCGTGGAAGGGGTCGCCGACGCGGTCGCTGAGGCGGGAATCCGCTGCTTCGGGCCGCTCGCGGCGGGCGCCGAGCTCGAGGGGTCGAAGGCGTTCTGCAAGCAGGTGATGGAGGCTGCCGGGGTTCCGACCGCTCGCTACACCGTCGCCGATGATCCCGAGGCTGCTCTGGCCGCGATCGAGCGCTACCCGACGGTGATCAAGGCCGACGGGCTCGCGGCCGGGAAGGGAGTTGTAATCGCGCAGGACGAGGATCAGGCCCGTGAGGCGCTGCGCCAGCTGCTTGTCGAGCGGCGATTCGCGACCGAACGCGTCGTCGTCGAGGAGTATCTCGACGGCGAGGAGCTGTCGCTGCTGGCGCTGTGCGACGGCAAGACCGCGTTGCCGCTGGCGTCCGCCCAGGACTACAAGCGGATCTTCGACGGCGATCAGGGTCCGAACACCGGCGGGATGGGTTCCTACTCGCCGGTGCCGGCGGTCGGCGCCGCCCGTGCTGCCGAGATTTGCCGCGCGCGTCCACCAGCCCGTGATGGATGAGCTTGCCCGGCGCGGGATCACGTTTCACGGCGTCCTGTACGCCGGCTTGATGATGACCGCGGAGGGGCCGAAGGTGCTCGAGTTCAACGTCCGCTTCGGCGACCCGGAGACGCAGGCGATTCTGCCGAGACTGCGATCCGATCTGCTCGGGCTGCTCGAGGCGGCGACAGTTCCTGGCGGCCTGTCCGGAGTCAAGCTCGAATGGGCGCCGGACACCGCGGTGACGGTCGTGCTGGCCAGCCGCGGCTATCCGGAGAGCTCGTCGAGCGGGGACGTGATCTCCGGCTTGGAGGCCGTGCCCGACGGCGTGCACGTGACCCACGCGGGCACTGCCCGGTCGACTTCGGGCGAGATCGTCACCGCCGGTGGGCGAGTGCTGAGCGTCACCGCGCTCGGGCACGACGCCGCGGCCGCCAGGACAGCTGCATATGCTGCGGCCGACATGATCGAGTTTCCGGGCAGACAGCTTCGCCGCGACATCGCTCTCAGGGCGGTTGGACGCTGATGAGCGAGGAGCAGCCCGTGGCCGCCCGCCCCTACGCGGAGCCCTCAGTCGAGTTCGTGGGGGTCGACGTCGATTCCCCGCTTGTGGGCATCGTGATGGGGTCAAAGAGCGACATGGCAGCGATGGAGGCCGCCGAGAAGGAGCTCACCGAGCGCGGGATCCGATCCGAGGTGCGGGTGATGTCCGCGCACCGCGAACCCGACACGGTTGCCGACTACGCGCGCAATGCGCGGCTCCGCGGGCTTCGAGTGATCATCGCCGGCGCCGGCCTGTCCGCCGCGCTCCCCGGGGTCGTCGCGGCGCACAGTGACCTGCCCGTGATCGGGGTGCCCCTGACCAGCCGTACTTCAGTGGCCGGCGGCCTCGACGCGTTGCTATCGATCAGCCAGATGCCGCCCGGGGTGCCGGTGGCGTGCGTCGGCGTCGACAACGCGCGTAACGCGGCGGTGCTCGCCGCGCGAATCCTGAACTCGTAGTCCACGCGAGCTCGTGTCGTAGCGGAGTGCGGCAGTCGGCGCAGCACGAACGCCGGCTCGGCGGTCTTCGCTGGCTCTGGCCCATAATCGAGGCGTGATCGATCGCTACACCCGGCGCGAGATGGCCGAGATCTGGTCAGACCACGCACGGTTTGACGCGATGCGTATGGTCGAGGTCGCGGCCTGCGAGGAGATGGAAGGGCCGACCGAGGCAGAGCTCCAAGCGATCCGCGCCGCGACGTTCACGGTCGAGGCGATCAACGAGCGCGAGAAGGTCACCGACCACGACACCGCGGCGTTCGTCGACGTGCTGGCGGCATCGGCGGGCCCGGCGGGCCGCTGGATCCACCACGGCCTGACCTCGAGCGACGTGCTCGACACGGGGCTTGCGCTGCAACTGCGCCGAGTCTCCGAGATCGTGCTGCCCGATGCACGAGCGCTGGTGCAGGCGTTGGCCGCACGGGCGCGCGAGCACGTCCACACGCTCTGTGTCGGACGGACACACGGGATCCATGCCGAGCCGACCACGTTCGGGATCAAGCTCGCCGGCTTCGCGTTCGAGGCCGATCGCAACTCGAGGCGACTCGAGCGCGCGTTCGCTCAGGCGACCGTCGGCGCGCTCTCGGGCGCGGTCGGCACGTATTCGGCGACGTCGCCCGAGTTCGAGCGGCGTGTGCTCGAGCGGCTCGGACTCCAGCGCGAGCCGGTCTCGACGCAGGTTGTGGCGCGCGATCGACACGCCGACCTGCTCGAGACACTCGCGCTCGCGGGGGCTGGTCTCGAGCGATTCGCGACCGAGTTGCGCCATCTCGCCCGCACCGAGGTCGCGGAGGTCCGCGAACCGTTCGGCGCCGGTCAGAAGGGCTCGAGCTCGATGCCACACAAGCGCAATCCGATCAAGTCCGAGCAGGTCACCGGGCTGGCTCGATTGCTGCGGGGCAACGCGCAGGCCGGGCTCGAGGACGTGGCGCTCTGGCATGAACGGGACATCTCTCACTCGTCTGTCGAGCGCGTCATCCTGCCCGACTCGACGATCGTGCTCGACCATCTCCAGCGACGGGTGATCGCGCTGGTCGAGGGAATGGTGGTCGACGCCGATCGGATGCGCGAGAACCTCGAACTGACCCACGGCGCCCTGTTTTCGCAGCGGGTTCTGCTCGCGCTTGTCGAGAAGGGCATGTCGCGCGACGACGCCTACCGCGTCGTCCAGCGGCTCGCCCAGGAGGCGATCGATCGCCGCACTCCCCTTCGAGGACTGCTCGAAGCCGATCCGGATGGCGCCGGCCTCGACCTCGACGCGATCTTCGATTACGCGCCTTTCGTGCGCTGGGCCGACGAGATCGTCGCGCGCCTCGACGCGATCGCATAGTCGGCCGGGCGTCGAGTTCCGAAGGGCCGAGAAGCTCTTAGGGCCCTTATTCACGCCCTGGCGGCAACACCCTCGGGTCGGGTTCCGGCCGCCGTCCCCGTTGCTACGATCGCTCGAGTGCCCGCCCTCGCCGACCTCCCTCTGATCGCGTCGGGGAAGGTCCGGGAAATCTATGACCTTGGCGACACGCTGCTGATCGTCGCCTCAGACCGGATCTCAACCTACGACGTAGTGCACCCAACGCCGATTCCCGACAAGGGAGCGGTGCTGACCGGCCTGTCGACGTTCTGGTTCGAGCGCACCGGCGGGATCGTCCCGAATCACTTGCTGTCCGTCACCGACGGAGTGCCCGAGGAGGCAAGGGGACGGGCGATGGTCGTGCGCAAGCTGGAGATGCTGCCCGTCGAATGCGTGGTGCGCGGATACATCAGCGGCTCGGGCTGGAAGGACTATCAGCGCACCGGCGCGGTCTCGGGGATCTCCCTCCCGGGCGGCCTGACCGAGTCCGACCGACTGCCCGAGCCGATCTTCACGCCGAGCACGAAGGCCGAAGTTGGGCACGACGAGGCGATCGACTTCGAGGGCGCGGTCTCGCTCGTCGGTGACCGCGGGCTGGCCGAGCGACTGCGCGATATCTCGATCGCCGTCTACCAGCACGCGGCCGATCATGCCCGCGAGCGCGGGATCATCCTTGCCGACACGAAGTTCGAGCTCGGCCTCGACGCCGACGGGACACTGACGCTCGGCGACGAGGTCTGCACTCCTGATTCCTCGCGCTTCTGGCCGGCGGATCAGTACCAGCCGGGGCGTGGCCAGCCGAGCTTCGACAAGCAGTTCGTGCGCGACTGGGCGTCCTCCACCGGCTGGGATCGGACACCGCCGGCGCCGGCGATCCCGGATGACGTGGTCGCCCGCACGCGCGAGAAGTACGTCGAAGCCTACGAACTCGTCACGGGCGAGGCGTTCGCCGATTGGACGGGGATGACCGGAGCCGGCTGATGCGCGCCCGCGTCCTCGTCAGACCAAAGGAAGGGATCCTCGATCCACAGGGCCAGGCGGTCGAGCGAGCGCTACCGGCACTCGGCTTCACCGGGGTCCGGAACGTGCACGTCGGGCGGATGATCGAGCTCGACGTCGAGGATGCCGAGCGTCTGCCGGAGATGTGCGAGCGGCTGCTCTCGAACCCCCTGATCGAGGATTTTGAAATTGTGGATGTGGAATCGGCTGGCGCCGTGGAGTCGGCTGGCGCCGTGGAGTCGGCTGGCGCCGATTCCATTGGAAGTTCGGCTGGCGCCGAACTTCCGGGCACTCGGGAGATCAAGTCTTCGGTGGCGGCCGGGAGGGTCGATTCGTGAAGTTCGGGGTTGTCAGATTCCCGGGCTCGTGCGACGACGTCGACGCCCTGCAGGCAGCCGAGCGGGTCGGCGACGCCGAACTGCTCTGGCATGCCGACCGCGACCTTCACGGCGTCGATGCCGTGATCGTTCCCGGCGGCTTCTCCTACGGCGACTACCTACGCGCCGGCGCGATCGCCCGCTTCGCTCCCGTGATGGAGGAGGTCGCCGAGTTCGCGCGCGAGGGCGGCCTCGTGCTCGGGATCTGCAACGGCTTTCAGGTCTTATGCGAGGCGCATCTGCTCCCCGGCGCGCTGCTGCCGAACGTCTCGTTGCGGTTCGTGTTTCGCCAGGTCGAGCTTGAGGTCATCACGACCGACAGCCCGTTCACGTGCGCGTGTGACGGCGGCGGGGGCACATCCGCCGGTGGACCGTCCTCGCCCCGCCTCTCGATCCCGGTCAAGCACACGACCGGCCGTTTCTACGCACCCGATGCGGACCTCGATCGCCTCGAGGCGGCGGGTCAGGTACTGCTGCGCTACGCACCCGGGCACAACCCCAACGGCTCGCAACGCGACATCGCCGGCGTCCGCAATGAGCAGGGAAACGTCTTCGGCCTGATGCCGCATCCGGAACACGCGGTCGACCCGCTGACCGGCTCGACCGACGGCCTGAAGATCTTCGAGTCGATAAAGGCGCACGTTGCCGACGGCGTCTTCGTCTAGGCCGGCATCCGGAGACGCCGCGCAGGCTGGGTCCAAACACCGCGAGCTCGGCCTCACCGATTACGAGTACGAGCTGATCCTCGAGCGCCTGGGCCGGCCGCCCAATGACGTCGAACTGGCGATGCTGTCCCTGATGTGGTCAGAGCACTGTGGCTACAAGCATTCACGCAAGCTCCTCAGACGGTTGCCCACGAAGGGCGAACATGTGCTGATGGGGCCCGGAGAGAACGCCGGCGTGGTCGACGTCGGCGGGGGTCTGGCGGTCGCGTTCAAGGTCGAGTCGCACAACCACCCGAGCGCCGTTGAGCCGTTCCAGGGCGCCGCTACCGGCGTCGGCGGGATTCTCCGCGACGTGTTCGCGGTCGGCGCGAGGCCGATCGCGGTCCTCGACTCGCTGCGCTTCGGCGAGCCCGCAACCTCCGAGCGCTCGCGCTACCTGCTCGAGCACGCCGTTGCCGGAATCGGCCACTACGGCAACTCGATCGGCGTACCGACCGTCGGTGGCGAGATCTACTTCGAGCAGAGCTACGAGCAGAACTGCCTGGTCAACGCGATGTGCCTTGGACTGGCCCCGCACGATCGGCTGATTCGAAGTGCCGCCGCGGGCGTCGGAAACGTGGTCGTGCTGCTCGGTGCGTTGACCGGTCGCGACGGAATCGGCGGAGCCTCGGTGCTCGCGAGCGCCGAACTCGGCGAGGGGGACGAGGCCAAGCGCCCGTCAGTCCAGATCGGCGATCCGTTCACCGAGAAGAAGCTGCTCGAGTGTTGCCTCGAGCTGCTCGACCGCGAGTTGCTGGCATCGCTCCAGGATCTCGGCGCGGCCGGGCTCACCTCGTCGGCCTCGGAGATGGCCAGCAAGGGTGGCGTCGGCATCGACATCGACGTCTCGCGCGTGCCGCTACGTGAGACCGGGATGGAGGCCTTCGAGGTGATGGTCTCCGAGTCCCAGGAGCGGATGCTGTGCGTGGTCGAACCGGAGCGGGTCGCGGACGTGCTTGGCGTGTGCGAGCACTGGGAGGTGCTCGCGACGCCGATCGGATCCGTGAACGGCGAGCGTGTGTTCCGAGTGCTCGATCGCGGGACCGTCGTCGCCGAGCTCCCGATCGAGGTGCTGGTCGACGATTGCCCGCTGTACGACCTCGAGCCCGAGGCCCCGGAGCACGCGGTCTACGGAGCGCCCGAGGCCGCGCTGAACCCGGATGCGTCGCCGGGCGCGATCCTGCTGGCGCTGCTTGGTTGCGCGAACATCGCCTCGCGCCGGCCCGTGTTCGAGCAATACGACCCCGTGGTCCAGTCGCGGACGGTCCGGCGCCCCGACGAGGCCGACGCCGCGGTGCTGGCGCTGCCGGACGGGTCCGCGATCGCGGTGTCGATCGACGGCAACGGCCGGCGCGTCGCGTGCGACCCCCGCGCGGGCGCCGCCGAAGCGGTCTACGAGTGTTCGGCGAACCTGGCGTGCGTTGGCGCCGAGCCGCTCGGGCTGACGAACTGCCTGAACTTCGGCAACCCGGAGAAGCCACACGTGGCGTGGCAGCTGACAGCAGGCGGTGGACGGCCTCGCGGAGGCGTGCGAGGCGCTGGCCGTGCCCGTCGTCGGCGGGAACGTCTCGCTCTACAACGAAGCGCCAACAGGTCCGATCTTCCCGACGCCGGTCGTCGGCATCGTCGGCAAGCTTCCGGACGCGTCCCGGGCGGGGAGGCTCGGGTTCGCGCAGGCGGGCGACGCGATTGCCCTCGTGGGACCGTTTGCTCCGTCGCTGGCCGGCTCGGAGCTCGCGAAGCTGTTGGGAGACGCGCCGACGGGGAAGCTCCCCGCCGTGGAGCCGTCGTTTGTCCGCGAAGCTCACGACTTGGTCCGCGACGGCGTCCGCTCGGGCGCGTTCCACAGCGCGCACGATGTCGCCGAGGGCGGCATCGCGGTCGCGCTTGCAGAGTGCTGCGTCGCGGGCGGCATCGGCGCCACCGTCAGGCTGCCCGACTATCTGCACCTGTTCGCCGAGGCGCCGGGTCGGGGGTTCATCGTCTCCGGGCGCGAGGAGGATCTGGCCGACGCAGTGATCATTGGCCGGGTCGGCGGCGCGGAGCTGGAGATCGCAGGAGAATTGAAGCTCGCAGTTTCCGAGCTCGAGTCCGCCCGCGAGGCGGGGCTCGGGGAGTTGGTCTAGACCCGCTGCTAGCCTTGACGGGGGCTCCTAAAGATGCCTCTTCCTAACGATCATCGCGACGGGCCACGCGACGAATGCGGAGTGTTCGGGATCTACGCCCCCGAGCACGACGTGGCTCGGCTCGCGTACTTCGCGCTGTTCGCGCTGCAGCATCGTGGCCAAGAATCGGCTGGGATTGCCACGGCTCCACGTGGCGGCAGCATCATGGCGATCCGCGACCAGGGGCTCGTCTCGCAGGTGTTCGACGAGCACAAGCTGCGTTCGCTGATCGGCGACATGGCGATCGGTCACGTTCGCTACTCGACAACCGGCTCATCGGAGTGGGAGAACTCGCAGCCGATCGTCCGTGACGACCGCCGCACGCTGGCGCTGGCCCACAACGGCAACCTGATCAACGCGGTCGAGCTTCACTCCGAGCTCCGCGGGCAGGACGTTCCGTTCCGGTCGACCTCAGACTCGGAGATCATCGCTGCGATGCTCGCGACTCATCCTGCCGAACGGATCGAGGATGCCGTCGCCGACGTGCTGCCGCGGCTCAAGGGCGCGTTCTCGACGGTCGTGATGACCGAGGACGCGGTCGTCGCGTTCCGCGATCCGCATGGTCTGCGACCGCTCGCGCTGGGGATGATCGAGGAGGAGTCGGGACGTGCCGTCTACTGCGTTGCCAGCGAATCGTGCGCATTTGACCTGATCGGCGCGCGGTTCCTGCGCGAGATCCAGCCCGGAGAGGTCGTCACGCTGACCGAGCGCGGGATCGACACCCGGCTCGTCGCGAGCTCTGAGCGTCGCGCCTTCTGCGTCTTCGAGTACATCTACTTCGCTCGGCCGGACTCGAGGATGGCCGGCACCGTGCTACAGGTCGCGCGCGCCAAGATGGGCGAGCTCCTCTGGCGCGAGGCGCCGGTCGCCGCGGATCTCGTGATCCCGGTGCCGGACTCGGGCAACGCGGCGGCTCGCGGCCTCGCGCGCGCGGCCGGCCTGCCCCAGGACGACGGCTTCATCAAGAACCGCTATGTCGCCCGCACGTTCATCCAGCCAGGCCAGGAGCTGCGAAAGCACGGCCTGCGGATGAAGTTCAACCCGCTTCCCGAGGTCGTCGGCGGGAAGCGCCTTGTGGTCGTCGACGACTCGATCGTCCGCGGGAACACCACCAGGCAGATCGTGCACATGCTCCGCGAGGCAGGCGCCGCGGAAGTTCACCTGAGGATCTCGGCGCCGCCGATCAAGCACCCCTGCCACTACGGGATCGATATGTCGACGCGCGAGGAGATGGTGGCCCACGGCCGCACGATCGAGGAGATCGCCGTGGAGCTCGGGGCGGACTCGCTGCACTACCTCTCGCTCGAAGGTGTCTACCAGGCGGTGGGCACCTCGCGTGAGACCCACTGCGACGCGTGCTTCAGCGGGCAATACCCTCTGGCCGGGACTGAGGAAGCGAACGGCAAGTTCGCGCTCGAGTCCGAGCTGCCGCTTGTCCGCGCGTAGCCGCGCTTATGCCGCGTGGGTCGGGTTTCCGGCTTTGGAGGGAGGGCCGTGATCGCTGTCGACTCATCGTGCCGGTCGGGCCCGTCACGGACACGCCGGTGTCGGCCCGCGGGCGCCGGGCTCCAGGGGCGGCCGTTGCCGATCCGATCATCTCGGCGGTGGGAGCCCGCCGTAACGTGAAGAAGCCTGCGTTGGGGCGGCCGCGCGCTGCACCCGGCCGTCCGAGTGGCGGGCCCGCCCGAACGTGACCGCGTCCAACCGCGCGAAAGCAATCATCTGAGATGGACGTCGGCAAGGGCACCTGACAAGCGCTCGAGCCCGATCCGGATCTCCTCCGGCGGATGTGCCGTGAACGACAGGCGCAGAGTCGCCGCGTCGGGTGCTCCGGAGAAGAAATGCTCACCCGGCACATAGGCGACGTCGCGCTCGAGGGCGCGGGGCAGCAGGTCGCTCGCGTTGGATCCGTCGGGCAGCCGAGCCCACACGAACATCCCACCTTCCGGTCGGTTATGGGTTGAGCCCGAGGGCAGCGCCGAAGCCAGCCCATCGAGCAGGGCATCGCGGCGTGCTCCGTATTCCGCCCGCAGCCGCGCGATGTGTGCGTCGAGGTCAGTTGTGCTCAGCCACCTTGCCGCAGCTGCCTGGTCGATCGTCGACGAATGGAGGTCGGCGGCTTGCTTGGCGATTGTCAGGGCGCGCAGCAGGTTCCTCGGTGCGCGGACCCAGCCGAGCCGCAACCCGGGCGCGGCGATCTTCGACAGCGTCGAGATCGCGATCGTCCGGTCCCCGGCCTCCGGCAGTGATGCGACCGGCGCGATCGGCTCGCCGCTGTAACGGAGCTCGCCGTATGGATCGTCCTCGACGATCCGCATGCCGGTACGTTCGGCAACCCTGGCGAGCGACAGCCGGCGTGCGGCCGGCAGCGTCCTGCCGGTCGGGTTATGGAACGTCGGGACGGTGTAGAGCAGCTTTGGACGGTGGACAGCGATCGCCTCCTCGACCGCATCCGGGTCAAGACCGTCGTCATCGCAGTGAACCGGCACAGCGATCGTGCGCGCGAGCTCGAAGCATTGAAGCGCGGCCAGATAGGACGGCTCCTCGACGAGCACGCGGTCGCCGGGCTCGAGCAGGACCGATGCCACCAGCGTGAGCGCCTGCTGGGAGCCGCTCGTTATCAGCACGTCCTCTGCATCGGTGTCGAGCCCCCGCGCGGTCAGCCGCTCGGCGACCGCCTGTCTGAGCGTTCGGTTGCCTTCGGTCGTCGAATACTGGAGCGTGCTCGCGGCCTCGGGGCCGGAGAGCGCCGCCGCGAATGCATCGCGAAGGCCCGGCAGGTCGAACAGCTCAGGCGCGGGTAGGCCTCCAGCGAAAGACACAACGCCGGGCCGCTCGGTCAGCGCGAGAATGTCTCGGACCGGCGAGCTCGTCGCGCACGTGGAGGCGCTCGGTGGACGGGAGGACTGTGGACGGGTTCGGCATGCGGCTCCAGAAAGGTTCGAGGGGACGAACGACCACCACCGGCGCACCCGCACCTCTGCGGGTGACTATCGCCGAGTGGCGCGCTCTACTCGTCCTGTGGTGCTCCGCATCGCGTTCATCGTAGCCGGCTCGGTAGCCGCCGATCCCGGCGCTATCGTCGCCCGCCCATGGATCCGCGCGACGCCCTCCGCCGTATCTTCGGCTTCGAACAGTTCCGCCCGGGCCAGCTGGAGGCCGTCGGGGCGGCGCTTTCGAACCGCGATGCGCTCGTGGTGATGCCAACCGGTTCCGGCAAGTCGCTCTGCTACCAACTGCCCGCGTTAATGCGCGCCGAGGTGACAGTCGTAGTCTCGCCCCTCGTGTCGCTGATGCAGGATCAGGTCGATGCGCTGGCGCAGATCGCTCCGGGTCGGGTCGAATTGGTCAATTCGCAACGCAGCGGCGCGCGCAACGCGGACGCGCTCGCGCGCGTGGCGGACGGGGACGTGCGCCTGCTGTACGTCGCACCCGAGCGATTCGCGGCGCCGAGGTTCCGGAGGCGCTCTCGCGCGTGCGCGTCGGCTTGTTCGTCGTGGACGAGGCGCATTGTGTGTCGCAATGGGGCCATGACTTCCGGCCGGACTACTTCGCCCTGGCCGACGCCGCTGCACAAGTGGGCGCAGCAGCCACAATTGCGTTGACCGCGACCGCGACGCCGCGAGTCGCAGAGGACATCGTGCGCAGACTTGGGTTGCGTGATCCTGTCAGAGTGACGACCGGCTT